>NZ_JH636442.1:538361-592309 GCF_000255705.1 Zavarzinella formosa DSM 19928 | reverse complement strand
TGCTCGGCATCGCCGACGCCACCAGCGGCAAAAAGACCGGGCACGAGTTCGGCCCCGCCCTCCGCGTCACCGTCCCGATCTTCAACCAGAACCAGGGGGGCATCGCTCGCGCCGAGGCCGAACTGGAGCAACTCACCCGCCGGGAACTGGTCCTGCGCAACCAGATCATCACCGAGGTGCGGCTGGCGGCCGTGCGATACGAACAGGCCCGGTCGGAGTATGAAATTCTGCTCGGGAAAGTCAAATCCGAGGCCGAGGCGGGTATTCAACGCTCGCAAAAGGCGTATGAAGACGGGAACGCCGGTTACCTGATCGTGCTGGAAACCACCCGCCAGTTGATCGACACCAACAACCGCGAGGCCCAGCTAAAGGCCGACCTGCAACGGGCCTGGGCCGAACTGGAACGCAGCGTCGGTCGGCGGTTACTTTTCGAGACACCCCCATCCAACCTTCCATGAGTTACCAAAAGGGCTTGTTGACCGGACTGGCCGTCTCGGCCGTCGTCGGGGCGGGCGTCTGGTTCCTGGCCAGCGGCACCGTTGGCGGCGGCAAAGGCTCCCCCCCGGCGGTCCCGGCAAGTGTTTCCAAAACACTGGACGAATCGAAAATCACCACCGTGACCTTGAAGCCGGAAGGCTTGAAGAGTCTCGGCATCGAAACCGGCGTCGTGGGGCAGGAAGCCAAAAAGCGGACCCGCGTCTACGGCGGCGAAGTGACCGTCCGGCCGGGACAGGCCATCAGTGTCGCCGCCCCGCTCAGCGGCGTGTTGAAGGCCCCCGAAAAAGGCGTCCCGAGCGCCGGAACCCCGGTCGCCCGAAACCAGCCAGTTTTCCAGTTTCTGCCCTTGCTCACCCCCGAAGGGCGGGCCAACCTCGCCGCCTCGAAGATCGACGCGGACGGACAGGTGAAAACCGTCCAGACCACGCTGGACGCCGCCAAGGTCAACCTTGACCGGGCGAAGCAACTGTTGAAAGACGAGGCGGGCAGCAAGCGCATGCTGGAAGATGCCCAAGCCGCTTACGACACCGCCCAACAATCGTTGCTGGCCGTCATTGCCCGCCGCGATCTGCTTGCCAAGGTGGTCGGCGAGTTCGATGCCGGGACGGCTTCCCCCATCGCCATCAATGCCCCGGAGGACGGACTGCTGCGGACAATCTCGGCCTCGCCCGGCCAGACAGTACCAAGCGGGGCATTGTTGTTTGATCTGGTGAACACCGACCGTGTTTGGATTCGCGTGCCGGTCTACGCCGGGGATTTGAGCCACCTCGATCCCAAGGCCGATGCGGTGGTGACGCCGCTGGCGGCCAAGCCGGGCCGCTCGGAACAAACCGCGAAGTCTGTCCCGGCCGCCCCGTCGGCGAATCCGCTCGCCGGAACGGTCGATCTCTTTTACGAACTGGAGAACCGGGAGTCGAAGTACAGCCCAGGCCACCGGGTGTCGGTTCGTCTGCCGCTCGACGATCCGGACGACAGCCTGACCGTGCCGTGGGACGCGGTGTTCCACGACATCCACGGGGGAACCTGGGTTTATGAACAACTCTCCGAGGGGACATTCACCCGCCGTCGGGTGGAAGTGCGTTATGTCACCGGAAACGTCGCTTATCTGAAGCCGGGTTCGGCCCCCAAACCCGGCACGGTGGTGGTGACCAAGGGAACCGCCGAACTTTTCGGCACGGAAGCGGGCTTTAGCAAGTAGGCCGACACACCATGCTCTCTTCCCTGATTGAAACCTCCGTCCGTCTTCGGGTTGTTGTCCTCGCCCTGAGCGTCGTGCTCATGGTCGTCGGCTCCCGCTCGGTCCGCACGGCCCCGCTGGATGTCTTCCCGGAGTTTGCGCCGCCGGTCGTGGAGGTGCAGACCGAGGCCCCCGGCCTCTCCACGGAGGAAGTCGAAAACCTCGTCACCGTGCCGCTGGAGAACGCCCTCAACGGCATTCCCCAAGTGAAAACATTGCGGTCCAAGTCCGTTCTCGGGCTGTCGCAAATCGTGATGATTTTGGAGAACGGCAGCAACCCGATGGCCGCCCGGCAGATGGTGCAGGAACGGGTGACCGCCGAAACGCGGCGGCTCCCCGCCGTGGCCCGCCCGCCGGTGATTTTACAGCCCCTTTCCTCCACTAGCCGCGTGATGAAGATCGGCGTCTGGTCGGACACGCTCAGCCAGCAAGAACTGACCGACATCATCATGTGGACGGTCCGCCCCCGGTTGATGGCCGTCACCGGCGTGGCCAACGTCGCCGTTTGGGGCCAGCGGGACAAGCAATTTCAAGTGCTGGTCGATCCCGACATTCTCCGGGCCAACGGCATCACGCTCGACGCCGTGAGCCGGGCCGCCGGGGACGCGACCGTCCTCGACTCCGGCGGCTTCGTGGACACCCCCAACAACCGGCTGGCCGTCCGGCATGTCTCGCCAATCCTCACGGAAGACGATCTTGCCCGCACCGTCGTGGATTTCAAAGGCGGGGCGCCGGTCCGGCTCGGGGACATTGCCAAAATCCGCATCGACTCCGGCGCCCCCATCGGCGACGCGATCATCAACGACAAACCGGGTTTGCTGCTGATCGTCGAGAAACAACCGCAGGCCAACACGCTGGAACTCACCCGCAAGGTGGAAGCCGTCATCGAGTTGCTGAAGCCGGGATTGAAGGATGTGGAGATTGACCCGACCATCTTCCGGCCGGCGACGTTCATCGAACGGGCCATCGACAACCTGAAACACGCCCTCGTGATCGGCTGCGGTCTGGTCGTCGTGATTTTGATGATGTTCCTCTATGACATCCGAACCGCCCTCATCAGCCTGACGGCCATCCCTCTCTCCCTGATGGCGGCGCTGCTCGTCATCGCTTATTCCGGGGCAACCATCAACACAATGGTGCTGGCCGGACTGGTGATCGCGCTGGGTGAAGTCGTCGATGATGCCATTATCGACGTTGAGAACATCGCCCGCCGGCTGGCCTTGAACCGGCAACTGCCCGTGCCGCACACGCCGTTCCGAGTGGTGATCGACGCATCGATGGAAGTTCGCTCGGCTGTCGTGTACGCCAGTTTCATCGTCGTCTTGGTGTTCGTTCCGGTGTATTACCTTGACGGCCTCTCCGGGGCCTTCTTCCGGCCGCTGGCGATGGCCTATGTCGTCGCCATCATGGCCTCGCTGTTCGTGGCCCTCACGGTCACGCCCGCTCTTTCTTATATGCTGCTCACCGGCCGCACGACCCCGCCGAAAGAAGCTCCGGTGGCCCGGTTCTTGAAAGCCCAGTATCGCCGGGTGTTGCCGTTCTTCGTCAGTCGGCCGACGTTTGCGATCGTGTTTCTCAGCGCGGCGTTCGTCCTCTCGGCCGCCGGGGCGACCCGGCTCGGACAGGAATTTTTGCCGAACTTTCAAGAGACCGACTTCTTGATGCACTTCGTCGAAAAGCCCGGCACCTCGCTGGAGGCGATGACCCGCGTGACTGTGCTGGCCAGCAAGGATTTGCGAAAGATCGAGGGTGTGCGAAACTTCGGCTCGCACATTGGCCGGGCCGAGGTCGCGGACGAACCCGTCGGCCCGAACTTCACCGAACTGTGGATTAGCATTGATTCCAAGGCCGACTACCAAAAAACGCTCAAGCTCATCGAAGCGGCCGTGTACTCATATCCGGGGCTTTACCGGGACGTGCTGACCTTCCTGCGGGAACGCATCAAAGAGGTGCTGACCGGTTCGGGGGCCACCGTTGTCGTGCGGTTGTACGGCCCGGATCAGGCGGTCTTGAGGTCGAAGGCCAAAGAGGTCGAGGCGGCGATGGCCAAGGTGCCGGGAGTGGCCAACCTGAAGGTAGAACCGCAAGTGTTGATCCCCCAAATGGAAGTGAAACTCAAGCCCGAGGCGGCCGAGAAATACGGGCTGACGGCCGGTCACATTCGCCGGGCCTCCTCGACGCTTTTGAAGGGTTTAAAGGTCGGCGAAGTCTTCGAGGGAGTGAAAAAATACGACGTGATGGTGTGGGGCGTCCCGAGTGTGCGGAGCGATCTCACGGCCGTGCAAGAGTTGCCCATCGACACCCCCGCCGGAGTGCAAGTGCGGTTGGGGGACGTGGCCGAGGTCGCCATCGTTCCCGCTGCCAACGAAATCAAACGGGAGAATGCCTCCCGCCGCATCGACATCACTTGCAATGTGAAAGACCGTGATTTGGGCTCCGTCGCCGGCGAGGTTGAAACGGCGGTGAAGGCCGTTCCGTTCGACCGTGAGTATCACCCGGAATTCCTCGGCGAATACGCGGCCCGGCAGGAATCCACGCGAAAGCTCTACGCCCTTGGCGCGCTGGCCCTGATCGGCATCGTGCTGTTGCTGTTTGTCGATTTCGGGGAGTGGCGGCCGACCTGGCTCGTCGCTCTGACCATCCCGTTCGCCCTCGTCGGCGGAGTGATCGCCGTGTTTCTCACCGGCGGGGTGATGTCCCTCGGGTCCATCGTCGGCTTCGTGACCGTGCTGGGCATCGCCGCCCGAAACGGCATTATGATGGTGAGCCACTTCCGGCATTTGGAACACGAGGAAGGCGAACCCTTCGGCCTCTCGCTGGTGACACGGGGGGCCGAGGAACGCCTCGCCCCGATTCTGATGACCGCCCTCGCCACCGGCCTCGCCCTTCTCCCCCTGGCCATCACCGGCAACAAGCCGGGGCAGGAAATCGAATTCCCCCTCGCCGTCGTCATCCTTGGCGGGCTGGTCACCTCCACCGTCTTAAATCTCTTCCTTCTGCCCCCGCTATATCTGCGGTTTGGGAAAAAAACGAATAGCGGAGAAACCGACCATTCCAAGCCCCCGGCCAGCATTGCAGGGTGAGCCGGGCAAGTCATTGGTTCTTCTCAATGTCTGATGATTCAAGCGAGTTGGAACCCAATGACGGGAGGAAGAAAAAAAAGGTCGCGCCACGATCAGGCTCGGCCTCGGCCCAAACCCGCCCCAAGTGCCGCTGAACGATGCGCTGAACGATGGCCAGCCCCACACCGGTCCCTTCGTAGTCTTCGGCTCGATGGAGTCGCTGAAACACTCCAAACAACTTGTGAACGTAACGCATATCGAAGCCAGCGCCATTGTCTTTGACGAAGTACGTCGATCCCAAGGAATCAGACTGGCATCCGATCTCGATCACCGCCGGGTTCCGCTTGCCGGTGTATTTGAACGCATTGGAGAGCAGGTTGAACCAAACCTGTTTGAGCAGATTCGGGTCGGCCTGACAAGGGGCGAGATCCCCGATTCGGATCTCCACAGGCCGTTCCGCAACGACCGGCTTCAGTTCCTCCAGGCATTTCTGAACCATCTTCAATGTGTCAACCGGTTGCTTACGCAACGGCTGTCGGCTCAGGCGGGAGAAGCCAAGCAAGTCGTCCACAAGCCGGCTCATCTGTTGGGCGCCTCTCAGGACATCGCGGAGATAGTCTTGTGCTTCGTCGGGCAGTGAAGGGCCAAAATCACTGATGACAATCCGGGCATACCCGTCGATGGCCCGGAGCGGCGCCCGGAGGTCGTGCGACACGGAATAGGAAAACGCCTCAAGTTCCTTGTTGGCTGCCTCAAGCTCCGCCGTGCGTTCGCGCACCCGTTGTTCAAGAGCCTCGTTCGCCGAACGGAGCGACTCCTCGGCGAATTTCCTCCGGGTGATGTCGATAATCGTGCTTTCGTACCGCAAGGTTTTGCCTTGAGAGTTTCTGATTGCCCGGCCATTCAACGACACCCAGATCCGGCCCCCGTCCTTCCGGACCATTCTCAGTTCGATGTTCTGAACCTGACCATGTTCCTCGACAAGCCGCTTCACCTCCTCGCGATCCTGTCCGTTCTGATAGACTTGCGACCCCAAGTCCCGCACACCGGCGATGAGGTCGCCGGGTGAGTCGTAACCCAGAATCCCCGCCATGGCCGGGTTTGCGATCTGCACCCGGCCGTCCGGAGAGGACTGAAGGATGCCTTCGGAGGCGTTTTCGAAGATGGAACGGTACTGCTCCTCCGCACGCAGGACAGCCAGATGGAGTCTGGCGCTCTCCAAGGCCGACGCCCCGGTGTTGGCAAGAATGCCAAGCGACTTGACCTGTCCCATCGTGGACGACTGCCGCCGGTTGGTTGAGTTGACGTTCAGAACCCCGACGAGCTTGCCGCCCACCAGCATGGGCATGGAGATCGCGCAGCGAATATCGGATCGCGCCTGAACGGGCGAGAATCGCGGATCGCGGACCTCGCCCATGAGCGTGAGCGGTTCACGATGGCGGGTCACCCATCCCGCGATCCCGTGTTCCAAGGGAACCCGTTCTCCGACGAGGTGGGCCCGCCCGTCGCCCCGGATGACGGCGACCCGGAGTTCGTCCCCCTTGTCGGTGGGCAGCATGATCGAAGCCTCCTCGGCCTCGCATTGTTGCATCGCGGCGTCAATCACTTTGTTCAAAAGCGTCTGATGATCGAGAGTGAAGGCGATGGCATTGCATAGCTCGTAAATGCCCACGGTCTCGCGCAACTGGAGGTTTTCCAATCGCAGCCGTCGGAGTTCCAGGGCGCGAGCCAGAACAGGCAGGATCACGTTGAGCTTGAACGGCTTCAAGATGTAATCTGCGGCGCCGGACTTCATCGCATCGACGGCGGTCTGCACGGTCGCCTGTCCCGTCATGACGATTCCGGCCAGGTCGGGCTCGATTTTGCGAGCCGCCTGAAGCAGCGTGATCCCGTCCATCCCCGGCATCATCAGATCCGTCAGCAAGAGATCAAAGGCCCGGCCCGCCAGTGCGTTCAGGGCTTCGTGGGGGGAGGAGAACCGCACGGTCTCGTAGCCCTGCCTCGCAAGCTTGTCCGCCAGAGAATTCAGAAGTTCAATCTCGTCATCGACGATCAACAACCGTCCCAGACTGGAAGTGTTCATGGCGAAATTCTCCGGCGGATGGATCGGCACGGGCTGACGGTCACGGGGCCGTCTTGCCGGGGGCGAGGGAGTTTATGTTGGTCACCCGGCGTCCAGATGTTTGCCGTTATGTCCGTTGCGGACGGGCAACGCAATCCGAAAGGTGGTTCCTTTGCCTGTTTCACTGGTCAGGGTGATCGTCCCGTGGTGTTCCTGGACGATTCGGCGGCAGATCGCCAGACCCAAGCCCGTCCCCTTCCCCGGTTCTTTTGTGGTGAAGAAAGGCTCCATGATCTTGGGCAAATGCTCGGCCGGAATACCGGTTCCGGTGTCGGTGAATTCCAACACGACTGCGGCCGGTTCATCCTCCCTAACGCCGCTGCCGATTCGGATGAACAGGGTGCCCCCCTTGGGCATGGCATCGCTGGCATTCACGATCAAGTTCAGGAACACCTGCCGGAGTTGCTGCCGATCGGCCTGGATGAAGGGAACATCGGGTGCGAACTCCCGAACCACTTCCACGCCGCGTTTGCGGAGGAAATGGAGGCTTAACTCCAGCGTCTTCTCGATTTCCGAGGACAACTCGAAAGTGGAAACCTGTTGATGACCGGGCCGGCTGAACTGGAGCAGGTCTGCCACCAGTCGGGCCATCCGGTCCGTTTCCTGCTCCATGACTTTCAGTTCCCGGCGGGCGGCCGAGCCTTCCGGGGCTTGGGAAAGCAATTCTTCGATCCCCAAGCTTACCGTTCCCAACGGATTGTTCAGTTCGTGGGCGATGCCGGCGGCCAACTCCCCCATGGTCGCCAGTTTGGCCGTCTGCCAAAGTTGCTGGGAGATCTCGCGGACCTCTTCATTTCTGGCCTGAAGGACAAGTTCCATTTCCTTCCGCCGGGTCACGTCCCGCACTGTCGCAAGAACCAACACGCCGTCCTCCGTCACGACCGGTCCCAGCACGATGTCCGCCGGAAACTCGGTCCCGTCCTTGCGACGGGCCCAAAAATCGCGATCCGGCGCGCTGGCGCGCCGACGCGGCTCGGCCATGTAAGCCTGACGAAAGGATTCATGTTTTTCGCGGAACCGTTCGGGCACTAATATTTCGACCAGTTGATTAAGCGCCTCCGCGCGGCCATACCCGAACACCGCCTCGGCCTGGGCGTTGAACCGGACGATCCGGCCATCGCGGTCGCAAACGACAATGGCGTCCGGCGAGGACTCGAATAGACCGCCTAACAACGCCTCGCTTTTGCGGAGGGTGGAGACCACCTCCTGAATCAGCCGGTTCTCCCCCTCGTATTGCTTGCGTCGCAGTTGAGCCCGCACTCTTCCCTTGAGGACGCCAAACTCAAGCGCCTTCGGTATGTAATCGTCCGCCCCCGCCTTCAGGCAACTGAGAAGGGCCTCCTGATCCTTGGTGGCGGTCAGGATCATCACCGGGACATCCCGGCCCCCCGGCATCGCCTTCATTCGCCGGCATGTCTCCTCGCCCGTCATGCCCGGCATCACCAAGTCGAGCAACACGCAATCGACCGGCTGACTGGCGAGTATTTTGAGCGCGTCTTCCCCGGACCGGGCTTGGAACACCTCGTACTCGTCCTGTTCGAGTTCATGGGAAACCGCGTCCAGAAATGTCGGGCTGTCATCCACTGTCAGGATTCGCTTCGGACCGGCCGGTGAGATTTGCCGTCCCAAGGCGGTCGGCGCGACCGCCGAGCGCAAGAGGGTGGTGATGCGACTGAGGACGACGGCAGTCCCTTCTTCTTTGCGGACGAAACTATCGGCCCCTGCCTCCAAGGCCCGGAGTTCGTCGTCTGTTGCCGCCGAGGCGGTGAGCAGCAGACAGGGAATGTGCCGGAGCGCCGGTTCAGATCGGAGGCGGCGAATCACCGTGCCGCCGTCAATGCCGGGGAGTTGACCATCAACCACGACGACATCAGGGCGGGTCTGCCCGGCCATCCGCAATCCTTCTTCTCCAGTTCCCGCCGTCTGCACGGCGTACCCAGCCGATTCGAGAACCTCGGAAAGCTCCTCCCGAACCGTCGGGCTGTCGTCGATGACAAGGACAAGAGGCGAAGAGGATGACCCTGCGGAACCGGACCGCCGGCGCATGAATTCCCGGGCGCGGTCGATCACGATGGCGCAGTCATAAGGCTTGCCAAGGTATCCGTCCGCGCCGACCACCAGCCCCCGAACCCGGTCGCGGACTTCGGCTTCCGCCGACAAGAGAATGACGGGCATGTTCGCGATCGCCGGGTTCGCCCGAATCTCACGGAGCAGGTCAATCCCGTCGCCATCCGGGAGGAGCACATCCAAGACGGCCATCGCCACGGTACCTTCGGCCAAGACCCGGCGGGCGGACGCCAGATCGGCGCAGAGGACCGGTTCAAAGCCGGCCTCCGAGAAGGCCTCCGACAGATCCATGCGCACGGTCAGGCTGTCGTCGAGGATTAACACACGGTGGGTCATGATTTCTTCCCTCCGTTGCCGGCAACGGCGAGCGAGGCGATGGTCGTCGCGATTTCTTCCAGAGGGAGGACATGACGCGCCGCCCCCAGCAGAATTGCCTCTCGCGGCATCCCGAAGACGACCGATGTCGCCTCGTCTTGGGCAATGGTCAGCCCGCCCGCCTCCCGGATGGCGAGGAGTCCCTTGGCCCCGTCACGGCCCATCCCGGTCAGGAGAACGGCGGCGGCCAGTTTTCCGATCTCTTCCGCAATCGATTGAAAGAGAACATCCACCGAGGGCCGACATGAGTGGATCTCACGGTCGTATGTCAGCATGAGTTTTCGCTCCCGGACAATAAGGTGCCGGTCCGGCGGCGCCAGCAACACGCACGGAGTGCCGAACGACGGAAGCGGCTGATCGCGGACCACCATGACCACGGGAATCGAAGAATGATCGTTGAGCCAGTCGGCAAACGCCACCCCGAAAATCGGGCTGATGTGCATGACGATCAGGATCGGGAGCGGGTAGTCGGCCGGGAGCGCGCGCAGGAGGGTCGCCAGAGCCTGCGGACCGCCAGTCGAGGCGCCGATCGCAAGATACTGGCAGGATGACACCGGCCCTTGGCGAGAAGGGAGGGAGGAAGCGACCGGCGGGTCTTTCCGAGTCTGTCCCAGTTTCGCCCGGAGGTGGGTGATTACCTTGATCCGCGAAACAAGTTTCACCGTGGACAGCAATTTCCGTTCCCACTCGGGGTTGCTGGTGTCGTCAAGAGGCTTCTCAATGACTTCGATGGCCCCGGCGGCGAGGGCTTCGTAGGTCCGGAACAATTCACCGCGATTGGTTGATGCCGAAACGATCACAATGGGCGTCGGGCAATAGGCCATGATGTACTCGGTGGCGGACAGGCCGCTCATCACCGGAAGCACCATGTCGATCGTGACAACGTCCGGCCGCAATCGCTCGCAAAGTTCAATGGCTTTTTTGCCATCATCCGCCTCGGCGACCACCTCGAACTCGGGATCGGCTTGAAAGCATTCCACCAAATACTTGCGCACCGTGAGGGAATCTTCCACGACCAACACTCGTGTTTTTCTCATGGCGATTCCCCCCCGATGAGCCGGCGTATCGTGCGAAGCAGATGCCCCTCTTCAAAATCCCCCTTGGCGATATGGTCGCTGGCCCCGGCCTGTTTTCCCCGCCGCCGGTCTTCGGGCGAGGCTCGGGAGGTCACCAAGATCGCCGGAATTCGCCGCAGGACGGGGTCCGCCTGGAACTTTTCAAGGAGTTCAAAACCGTTCATTCCCGGCATTTCCACGTCCACGACAAAGATCGCATACTGTTTTAACTTCGCCTTCTCCAAGGCGTCTTCCCCGGAGACGGCCAGATCGACGTGATACCCGGCGGTTTCCAAGATGCTTTGCTCCAGCATGCGACTGGTGAGCGAATCATCGACCACTAGGACGGAGGATGGAGGAACCACCACCGGCTCGGTCGCCGACTCGGATTCGGAATGAACCGCGGCGATCAGGGCGGCCGGGTCAAGCACCAGTTCCGGATTGCCTTCGCCGTCAAGCGTTCCGCCGACGACCAAGGGGACCGGCCCGCAGAGGGCCGGCAGCGGCCTGACCACCACGTTGCGGACGCCGTTCAATCGGTCCACCCCCACCGCCGCTTGCAACCCTCTGGCCCGGACAACGAGGATGGTCCACACCATCGGCGAGCGCCCGGTCTGACGCCGCCCGTCCAGAATATCCGCAAGCGGGACAAACGGGAAAGCCTGTCCGTCCAAAACCATCATCACACCATTGTTAGACCGCACCAGATCCTTGTTCGCCAGTCTCGCCGTTTTGAGAATCGCGTCAAACGGTATTAATGCCCTTGAATCCCCGGCATCGACGGCCAGCACGTCCATCGACTCCATCGACACGGGCACCATCATCTCAATCGTTGTGCCCCGGCCCGGTTCGCTGCGAAGACTGACTTCGCCCTTCAACCGGCTGACCGTCGCCCGCACGACATCCAGCCCGATGCCGCGCCCCATGACCTCGGTGACCTCGGCCGCAGTGCTCAATCCTCCCTGAAACAAAAGCTGCGCTGCTTCGGAAATCCCAAGCGCCCTCGCCTCGTTGGCGGGGAGCAACCGCTTCGCGATCAAGGAATCTTGAATGGCGACAAGGTTGACGCCACCGCCATCGTCATCGACGACAAAGTGAATGCGTCTTCCAACCTTGTTCACACGAAGGCGAACGCGGCCCTCGGAGGGCTTGCCGCTTGCAGACCGTTTCGCCTCTGTCTCGATGCCATGAGCCACCGCATTGCGAACGACATGCGCGAGAGCGTCCCGCAGCGCCAGCAAAACGTGGGCATCCAGTCGATGTTCACCACCGGCGGCCTCAAAAATCACTCGTTTCTTCAGCGTCTCGGCCGCATCTCGCGCGGTGCGTTCCATCAAGGCGAAAATCGTCTTCGCGGGGAGCAACCTCAGATCGCTGACCCGGTCGCGGATGGCTTCGAGATCACGGTGCGCGCGGTCAAGGCCGGCGCGCAAGACCCGATGGCTCCGCTTCAACGCCGCGTGTAATTCGTCGGCCGTGGAGGACTCCGTGCCGGCGAGCAATCGTTTGCCGTCATCGGCAACTCCGGACAGTGAAGCCAGTTCCGTCGCCAGTTTGCCGGCCGTTTCCGTGATGGAATCAAGCGTCGAGGCTTCCTGGAACAGTGCCCCCATATGACTGGCCGCATCCGCGAGATCATAAAGCAGCGAGTCCATTTCCGCGATTTCCACGCGAACATTGGTGAACGCTCCCTCCGCCTCTGGCGGCGGTTCGGAGGGTTTCGCCTGTTCGGGTGTTGAAAAGACGGATTTGAGGTTTTCGCCGCAGGCGTCGGCCAGTTCCAAAAGCCGGCTGACCTGTTCCTTCGGGAAAGGGACGGTGGCCTCCCGGAAAGGTGACAGCACTTCTTCAATATGGTGGGCCGCCTCGGAAACTTCCCGCTGTTTGACCACGCGGGCCGCCCCCTTCAGGGTGTGCGCGATGCGCAGCAACCGGCCGATCAACTCTTTGCTGACACCCTGTTTTTCAAGGTCGATGATCCCCTGGGAAAGACCGTCCAGGAGTTCGCGGGCCTCGATCCGAAAATACTTGTAGGGATCTTTTGCCATGGGTCACGCATTCGTTTGCGGCTGGATCAGTCTCGACAGGTTTCGGGACAAACCGGTCAGTTCGGTGACGGTCTGGAGAGTCTGCATCGAACTGACCTCCGACTCCTTGGAGGCCTGGGCCATGCTGGCGATCGCTTCGTTCACTTGTTCCACGGCCGTCGTCTGTTGCTTCGTGCTTAATTCGATCTCGCGCGCCGCCTCGGTTGTCGTTTCAACCAGCCGGGCGATTTGCTGGAACGCGGCAGACACGTCTCGCGTTTGTCGGGTTCCGACATCAACGGCCTTGGAACCGCTCTCCGTGGCCATGACCGTGGTGTGGACGGCGCCGCGGATCTCCTCGATCAACGATTTGATATCCTTGGTCGACCCACCCACGCGATCCGCCAGCTTGCGGATTTCGTCCGCCACGACCCCGAAACGACGCCCCGATTCACCGGCCCCGGCGGCCTCGATCGAGGCGTTGATGGCCAGGATGTTGGTCTGCTCGGCCAGTTCGTTAATCACCTCCAGAATGCCGCCGATTTGCTGGGACTTGCGGCCAAGATCCAGCATGTGGGAAACGATAAGATCGACCTGCCCGCGAATGTTCGCCACCGCTTCTTGCGCGCCCCGCAGCGTCTGGTCGCCGGTGCGCGCCCCCCGTGCGGTTTCCTCGGCAATCCCGGCGACTCGCTGGGCGCTCTCGGCGATTTGCCTCGCGGTGGCCACCAGTTCTTTGATGGTGGTGGCGATTTCGCTCATTGATGCCGCCTGCTCCCGCGAAACGGTCGTCTGTTGATTCGCCGCAGCCTGGAGCTCGCTCGACGAACTTTGAATATGCTGAATAGCCGAACCGATTTGCTTGGTCAGCGACGTGACGATGTACCACGCAAAAATCGCGGTCAGCGCCAAACCAGCCAGGCTGCCCCACAGAATGACGGCCTTGGTCCATTGGGCCGTCGATTCTGCCTCGGCCCCTCGTAATTCCAGCAAATTCTGTTCCTGCCGGTCCATTTCCGCAAGGATTTGCCGAATCGTGTCCATCGCTTCCTTGCCTTCCCCTGCGGTCACCACCTTGGCCGTCGGCTCAAAACCTTCTTTGCGGCGTTGATCGATGGTTCGCTTTAACTCGGCCAGTTTTGCCTCGATTATGAGGCTTAATTTGTCCAATCGGCGTTGTTGGTCCGGGTTATCCGACGTCATTGAACGAACCCGTTCAAAAGTCTTTTTGATCTGTTCCAACGCGGAGTTGTACGGTTCCAGAAAACCATCAACTCCCGTGATGACATAACCGCGCTGGCCGGTCTCGGCGTCCTTCAATTCGGAGAAAAGATCGGCCAAATCCCGGCGAACCTGATGAGTGTGATTCACCCGTTTGTCGTTCTCAATCAAACGATCCGTGCTGTAATAGCCGGCGACCCCGACGGCCAATAACACCAGTCCGGCAAATCCAAACCCCGTGGCCAGTCTCTTTCCAAAAGTCCATTGTCCAGTCATTTGAGCGACCCTCTTAAACCGCGAGCCTGAAATTATCCTGAGTGTGCTGGCTTAACAACACAGGCTCAACGCATGGAAATAGAAACGAAAGAACGGCGTCGCTCGCCGCGATTGCCAATCGCGACAACCGGAGGATTTCGGGATCATCATCGCCCCGAAGCCACAAACGCATGACTCAAGCCCCTTCCACAGGGGTATGCGAAGGAACACGTTCTCGAATTGCCGCCACGACGGCGGCCATGCGCACGACGGGACGCAACATCCCCCCGCCTCGCACGGTCAGTTGCTCATGCGAGGCGGCGCCTGGCGCCTCCGTGCCAAAGATGTCCGTCTGAGGCACTCGCAAATATCCCTCCATCGCATCGAACAGCAATCCCAGCGGCTCTTCCCGCCCGCAGATCGCGAGCCACGACTTCTCACCCGGCGTCCGGTCAAACCCCAGCGCAAGCTCCAAACTATACACGGGCATTAATTTTCCCTGACTGTTCGCCAACCCCAAGAGCCATAGATTCCCGCCGGGCAGCGCGACGATCTTGCCCCCGGCCTCAATTCTGGCGAGTTCGGCCACGCGCACCGCAAACGGACGGTCTGCGACACGGATGGCCACGAAATCGGCAAGTTCTCCCTCCGGAGCAGGCTCCGGGGCCGCAAAGATCTGGTCGAAACTCCGGCGCATTTGCCCGGCATCGTCATTCCGAATGTCGCCGCTCCGGTCACCGGTGCCCAAGGGTCGCTTCCGTCGGCGAGAGGTTCCGCCTCGCGTCGTTTGCTCGACATCATCATCCCGAAAACCGCCAGTTTGGTCACCGGTGCTCATGCGTCGTCCCCACCCGCGCGAAGTTCCGCCTCACATAATCGGAGCAGCATGTCGCGGCTGAATCCCCCGCCGAACAAGAGAATACGAGACGTGTCCTCACGGGGGAGCAAAGCGGCGGCATCGCCAAAGGCACGGCACGCCCCCTCCCGGTCCCTCGCCCGCTTGCGGAGCAGGCCAAGGTGCAAATGCGGCATGGCGAACCCCGGATCGAGGTAAATCGCGATCCCGTCCTGCTCCATGGCGGCCTCATACTCTCCGGCATGCTCCCGACACAGGGCAAGAAGGTATCGGGCCTCGGCATTGAGTTCGTCCCCGGTCAGGACATCGTGGCACAGTCGTTCGGCCTCCGCGACCTGCCCGCCATTGGTTAGGATCGCGGCGCGCAGAAGTTGCTCATCGGGGTCTCGTCGCCCCTCATCGGCCGACGAGCCGAGAAGTTGAAGGGCGTCGGCGTATCGTTCCTGTCGGACCATCTCGCGAGCGGCGTGGATGCTGCCGGTCAGGCCCGTCTTCTCCGGCGCCGGGCGAACTTCCTGTTCGGGAAACCCGGCTCCCCGGCCGGACAAAGGCACCGGCTTCATCTCCCGTCCAAGCCGGGCAATCCGCTCGGATGCCTTGCCAATCGCGGCCACCCAAGAATCATCGACCGCCGCCAATTCGGGAATATATGCGTCCAGAAAACGCGGCGTGGTTTCCGATAGCACCGGAGTTTGAGGCATCTTCTCGTCGCGCAAACGACGCCGATAGTAGAAGGTGTCATGCGTGTGCTGGAGATGGTATTCGTTTGAGAGGCCGCGCAACGTCTCGGCCGGGCCGAGAAAGAGAAATCCACCCGGAGTCAGGGACGATGTGAACCGGGCGACGACGGTTCGGGCCGCCTCGGGTGTGAAATACATAATCACATTGCGGCAAAAGATCACATCGAAGGCGCCCGGCCGCCAAAAGTCAGGGGCATCGTCAAGGAGGTTTCTTTCTTCAAAAGACACCATCGCACGGATGGAATTGTCGAGAAGATATTCCTTGCCAACAACTTGGAAATACTGCGGACGGAGAGCTTCATATCCTCCCCGAAGCGACCACTCCGTGTAACGCCCCCGGACGGCCTTGGCCAGCGAAACGGGGTTGAGATCGATTCCCGTGACACGAAGATCCCAACCGGAACTGTCCTGAAGATACTGTCGCAGCAGGATGGCGAGCGAATACGCCTCTTCTCCCGAGGCGCAACCGGCGGACAGGATATGAAGCCGCCGGGGAGCCGCCCCCGGTTGTGGTTGCCGGCCCGACAGAGCGACATCGGTGAACGCGCGGAATTGGTCCGGGTGACGGAAGAAATACGTTTCCCCCACGGTGAGATCAGCCGCCAGCGTCGTCGTCTCGGTTTGAGACGCTTGCCCCGTGAACAACCGGTGAACATAAGTGATGGCATCCGTTTCCGTCACACGGTCGGTCTGTTTCGCAAGAATCTCGCCGAGGAAATCCCGCTTGCCGTCGTCGAAATCAAGCCCGAACCGCCGGGCCACGGCATCCCGAAAGCGGTCGATCAGTTCTCGGGAGGGCAATTTCATCAGCTTTCCAACCTGTTCGTCTCAAGGACACGCCAAACCTCATCCGGCACGACTTTCGCGGCCCGAAGAACGAAAAACAACTGATCATCCCTCACCCCGACCGCCGCCATCAGTTCCCGGTCACCCCCTTGGAGCAACGGCGGCGCCTCGCGCAGAATCGAATCAGGCAGTTGGCAAACACCCGACACCTCGGAGACGGCGATGGCAAGTTTCCTCTCGCCGAATTTCAGCAGGACATACCGACCGCGAGGCCCGTCGCCCGTTCCTCCGAGCAAGACATCGAGATCCACGACCGGAACTGGCCCCCCGCGAATTACGGCAAGCCCGAGCAGGTACGGCGGCGTCCCTGGAACGGGTTCGGCGGGGAGCGGACGCATGCACTCCGCCACGACCGCCAGAGGAATCGCGCACAATTTGGAATTCAGGCGAATGAGGAGAAAGGTTGTTTCCATGGGAGGGCTGTTTACCATGGTCATACGACTTTGGAGCGAACGGAGGCTGCAACCACAGAACCAAAGCCGTGTTACCGGATGCCGCGCCCGAACTGTGAAATAGTTAGCTCACAAGTCATCTGCCTATCTAGATTGTGACCGCTCACGTTGGCTTTAGCAACAAAAACATATTGTCATTTATGTGCAAGACACACTTTTTATTGCGTTCATTCCTTAACCCTCCAACAATGGCCAAACGGCTTATACGCATCAATATTCGTCGAAATATAACTTCGACGGAGATTAGCAATTCCATTTGGCGACACTGCGAAGACCGTTCTGACAGGACTGATTTTCAAAAATCAAATCGCGGCATCCAGATCCCAACGATCCAATCAGCGTTTGCGAGCATGACAACCACAAAACTCTTGGCAATTTTTTGGGGAAGAAAAGTTCTGCCCGCCGGCAACTGATTCGCCGGGCTGACTTGGCGCCGCCGGTCTTTTCGCCGCCAAAAGCGAATCGGTGTCTTGACCGACATCGCCCCCGCATTTCGGTTTGCCGCCGTCGTTGATTCATCACGCGCCGACGTTTGATTGGGCGGTGGTGTTCAGCACGTCACGCAAACGATTGTAAAACTTGTCGGCAGGCAAACTGGGCGGCAACGACGAGCATTCCCCTGCTCCCATGTCAACGATCAGCCAATCGCCGTCTTCCGTTTGAGCAACATCCATGGTGAAGAATGGGGCATCGAACCTTCCCGCCAGCCCTTCAAACGGATTCCAGTCAATCCGGTTTGCCGACTGGTTGTGGTAATGAGAGGAGATCAGCAGTTTGCCATGCCAGAAAAAAAGACGATACTCCTCGCACATCGGGTATTCTCGCGGACCGAAGCCGCGAGATCGCAATGGCACATACTGCTTCACAACAAACCCCCGGTTGAATGATGTTCCCTGTTCTTTCCGCAACGCCTCGGCGACCGATTCAAATTGTTCCCGTCCCGCCCCCTTCGGAACGAAACAGGCTTCATGCCACTTGTGCTTCGCGGATTTGATGTGATCCTTGAGCACGAACGGTCCATCCCCCAATTTGCGACTTCGGCTCCATGCAAGATAGGGGTCGGCCGTGTCCGTCCACACGGCCACCGGAGACGCCTCACGGACCTTCGGATAGTAGTTGGGGAAGTAAGTCACCTGGGCATATTGTTCGGGCGTGCTGACGAGGCGATACCCGCGGGCCATCAGGGCATGATGGAACTGGCGGTAGACCGATTCCGTCCAGATCCATCCACGGTAGAGAAGCGGTTCGCCATCCCCGTCGGGCAAATGCCGCACGGCCTGTTCAGCTCCTTGCTGCGAAAGAGTTTCTTCCGCAAACAACAAGCAGGCAAAACCGAGTGATTGGGCGGCATCAAACTCATGCTCGAAAATGGAGTCGGGCAGTTTTTTCATCATCGGATTCTGCGGAAACAGGAGTTTCATTCGGATTATTCTTTGTGTGTCTGAATTTTGGAGGTGATGTATTTTTGCGTAAAAACACAGATCCACAGTTGTCTCAGCGGGCAAGTATTGGCGCGCACCGGACCGACGAAGTGAATGGAGAATGGAGGCAGAAAACACGCAAAAAGCCAAGACACCGAATTTGTGTCAAAAGATCATGCTGTTGTTAATGAGAATGCTTGGTTGGCTGGTGAAGCGGAAGAGATGCGTTGAGGATTTTGAATGATTTCGGATACGACACTGGAAAAACGTAGCCGTCAAATTAACGGGCCGAAGTTTCCAGCAATCGTCGCATCAAACCATCGAAAAGATGAACAAGGATTTGTCTGACAACTTAATTACATCAACGAGGACGACGGGGGTCGAACCCGCAACCTCCGGCGTGACAGGCCGGTGCTCTAACCAATTGAGCTACGTCCCCTTGTGCGTTTAGATATAGGGTGCGTCCTGTGAATCAGCAAGGTGGAAGAAGAGATTTTTCCGCATCCGGCCGGGAACCCTATCATACCCTTTTGCGGGAGTTTCCACGGGGGTTTTCGTCTTGGTCGTCATCACCTGCCCGGCGTGCGGAAAGAACGTTCAACTGCCCGACGAAATGTTGGGCGAGCGGGCCGTTTGCCCGTACTGCAAGAGTCTATTCAAAGCCCCCGCCCGGCTGGCCGACGGGACGCTCACGCCCGCCACGTTGCAACGCACCAATCCATTCGCCAAATCGCGGGCCTTTGCCCCCGGCTTGTTGCTGGTATTGTTCGGCTCCCTCTCGCTGATCTGGAACGGGGCGCATGCCCTCCAAGCCCAACTGGATCCCGTGGCTTTCGAGCGGCAAACCCGCGAAGATTTCGCCCAAATGGCCCAGTTCATGAAACAATCTGAATTGAAGGACAAAGACCCCGAAGACCCGGCGGTGGTCGCCAACGCCGAAGCCAAGGCGGCCGAGTTTAACCAGAAGGCCGATGTCACGATTCGCTGGCTCCCTTGGTTTCGCGTTTTGTTCATGGGTTTGAGCATTGTCAGCCTGCTCGGCGGCCTCGGCATGGTCCGGCGGCGCTGGCATTCGCTGGCCATGCTTGGAAGCGTGGCGGCCATGTTCAACGTCTTGAACTACTTTTGCCTGGGCGGCATGCCGATCGGGGCGTGGGCTTTGTTTGTGTTGATGAACCCGGCCGTGCGGGATCAATTTCACGGCGCAAAGCCGACTGCCAAATCCTGATATCATCGTGGGAATCATCATGGCCGCACCGGGTCGAATGTTGCCGTCGCCGACCAAAGAGGGGCCGTTGCTCCTCTGGCTCCTCGACGTGCTCAAGCCAATGAATCGCACCCGCGTGAAACAGTTGCTCAAGTTTGGCGGCGTGTCGATCAACGGCCAATCGGTCACCCGGCACGACCACCCGGTGAAACCCGGCGACAAGGTGATCGTTTTGCGGGGAAGCCCGCCGCCGGAAGAAACGATTCTCGAACGGGCGGGCATCAACATCGTTCATCAGGACGATGCGTTGATTATCATCGACAAACCGGCCGGCTTGCTCACGGTTGCGACCGATTCGGAAAAACACGTCACGGCGTTCGCCATCCTCAGCGCCCAACTGGAAGCCATCGACGCCGGCCGGCCGTATGTCGTCCACCGGCTCGACCGGGACACATCCGGTTTATTGGTATTCGCCCGCAGCCCCGAAGCTCAAGAAACACTTCAAGACAACTGGGAAGAAGTCACCAAGACCTATCTGGCCATCACCGAAGGAACGCCGAATCCGGCGGAGGGCTTGATCGACACCCACCTGGCCGAAACCCGTGACCTGCGGATGCGAATCTCCCCGCAATCCGAAGGGACCAAACGGGCTATCACCGCCTACAAAGTAATCTCCACCTATGAAAAATATGCCTTGCTGGAGGTGGAGTTGCGGACAGGCCGAAAGCATCAAATCCGCGTGCATCTGGCGAGCCGGGGCCATCCGGTGATCGGCGACCAAGTCTACGGGGCGAAAACCAACCCCGCGAACCGCCTCGGGTTACATGCGTGGAAACTCGGCTTCGACCATCCCGTGACCGGCGAATGGCTGGAAACAGAAGTGCCCCTGCCGCATGTGTTGAAACGGATCGTGTGAGATGGCCGCGATTGTGCGCCCGACAGGAGATGGCTAACATGATCGAAGGGAGGCAAACACGCCATGATGTTGAAACAAGAAGAAATGCCCGGCATCGACGGCGTGCCCCCATTGCGTGACGGGGAACAGTTAAACGCCGATGAATTTCATCGACGTTACGAAGCCATGCCGCATGTGAGGAACGCTCAACTCATCAAGGGAATCGTTCGCATGTCGTCCCCGGTCCGAAACAACATGCACGCCGACCCGCACTTCATGATGAACGGCTGGCTGGCTTCTTACTGTTTCGGCTTGCGCGGCGTTCGTGGCAAGGACAACGCCACCCTTCGGGTTGACGATGAGAATGAACCGCAACCGGACGCGATGCTATTGATTCTGCCCGAATTCGGCGGCGGAACCTGGAGCGACGACGAAGATTACATTCGCGGGGTTCCCGAACTGGTCGTTGAAGTGGCGGGGAGTTCGACGAGGCTCGACGCTGGTGAAAAGCGGGATTTGTATCAGCGAATTGCCGTGCGAGAGTATCTTTTGTGGCGGGTGGAAGACAACCGCGTTGATTGGTGGATCTTGGAAGATGAAGTCTTCCAGCCTTTGCCAGCGGACGAAGCGGGAGTGATCCGGTCCCGCGTGTTTCCGGGACTGTGGCTTGACACTCCGGCCCTCTTGGAGGGAAACACACGATTGCTCTCCGCGACGCTGGCCGCCGGGTTGGCCACGCCAGAGTATCGGGCATTTGCGGAGCGGTTCAAGGGGACATGACAACCCCCGCGTTGGCGATGTTGGAAGACAAGGATTGATCTCGGAGAAGGCATGGCCGTTGCGACTTTGCGGTATCACGAGACGCCGCCGCCGGAGTTTCGCGGCGGGGTTGTGACCGTTGGCAATTTTGACGGTGTCCACGAAGGGCACAAGGCCCTGATCGCCGCCGCCCGCGAGATGGCCGGGGCCGGGGGAAAAGTGGTTCCGGTCACTTTTGATCCGCACCCGCTTCAGGTGTTGACGCCCGCGAAGTATCAACCGCCGCTCACCACGGTCGCCGAGCGGGCAAAACTCCTGCATGGCATTGGGGCCGACCATGTGGTGGTCCTGCAAACCACCCCGGAACTCCTCGCCCTTTCGGCCGAATATTTTTTCGAGACGATCATCCAGCAAGCCCTTGACGCCCGCGGAATGGCCGAGGGATTTAACTTTCACTTCGGCAAGGATCGAGAGGGCGACAACGCTCTTTTGCGATTGCTCGGCGGGGCAACGGGCATTCCGTTCCGCGAAGCGCCAGCCTTTGAATTGAACGGCGAAACCGTTTCCAGCAGTCGCGTGCGGGAAGCTTTGATGGCCGGAGATTTGGAACGAGCCACCAACCTATTGGGGCGGCGACACCGAATCTCCGGAACCGTTGTCGAAGGGGCCAAACGGGGCCGGACGCTCGGATGGCCGACCGCCAATCTGGGGAATGTGGCGACGCTGCTCCCGGTTAATGGAGTGTATGCCGTGCGCGTGTGGCTGGACGGAAAGCCCCAAATGGGGGCGGCCAACATCGGGCCAAATCCGACGTTTGGCCAGAACGCCCGGAAGGTGGAGGTTCATGTCATCAACTTCACCGGCGATCTGTATGGCCAGACGATGGATGTTGATTTCGTCGGCCGGTTGCGGGCCACGCAAAAATTCTCCAGTGTCGATGCCTTGTTGGGCCAGATGACGTTGGATATTCAACGGGCAAAAGTCCTGTTGTCGGCGGAGAACCAATGATTAACGACGACCTGCGAAGCAGGGTGGAGGAAGTTATCCGCACCCGAGTGGCTCCGACAATGGACCTCGACGGGACGAGCATTGAAGTGCTGGACGTGGACCAAGGCTGCGCCCGCGTGCGGCTCAACGGCGCCTGCGCCGGCTGTCCGGCCACGGTGATGACCATCATCATGGGCATGGAACACGAACTGCGCCAGCATATCCCCGAGATTGAATATCTGGAAGCGGCCCCCTGATGTTCCTCGGCTACAACACCAACGGCTTCGCCCATCATCGCCTGCCCGACGCCATCAAGATTCTCGCGGAACTTGGCTATGCCGGGGTCGCCCTCACCGTCGATGTTCACGCCCTTGATGTGTTCGCCAAAAATCACGCGAGAGAACGTGATGAAATCGCCGAACTGCTAACCTTTTATCGTCTGACGAATGTAATCGAAACCGGCGCTCGATTTCTGCTTGATCCACGCCGGAAACACCAACCCACCCTGCTGGACTCTTTTGCCGTCCCTCGGGCAAAACGCTCGGACTTCCTGAAACGCTGCATCGAACTCGCGGCCGTTCTGAAATCGGAGGCCATCAGTTTTTGGTCCGGCACGCCGGTGGAATCGGCTCCAGACGAAGTGCTGATGGATCGGCTCGTCGACGAGCTTCAACCACTCTGCGAATTCGCGGCCTCGCACCAAGTTCGCCTGGCCTTCGAGCCGGAACCGGGCATGTTTATCGACACGATGACGAAATTCCGCGAACTCCATGACCGGGTGAGCCGCCCGAATTTCGGCCTGACGCTGGATGTCGGCCATCTTCAGTGTCTCGGCGAATTACCGGCCAGCGAACACATCAAAGCATGGAAGGATCGCCTCTGGAATGTCCATATCGAGGACATGAAATCTGGAGTTCACGACCACCTGATGTTTGGCGAGGGAGACATGGACTTCGCGGATATCTTCGCCGCCCTGCGGGAAATCAATTATTCCGGCGGGGTCTTCGTGGAACTCTCCCGGCACAGCCACAACGCCGTGGAAACCGCCCGCAAATCACTGGCGTTTTTGAGCAATCTCTGAAACCTCTTTGTTTTCCTTGAGGTAAAAGTGCTTTCCCTGCCCATTGATGCCGTGCTGCCCGAGGTGTTGGACGCTTTGCGCGCATCGGCCAGCGTGGTGTTGCAGGCCCCGCCGGGGGCGGGCAAAACCACCCGCGTGCCCCCGGCTATTCTGGATGCCGGACTGGCGAGCGCCGGGCAAATCGTAATGCTGGAACCCCGCCGGATCGCGGCCCGCGCGGCCGCCCGTCGCATCTCCTTTGAGCGAGGAACCACTCCCGGCGATTTGATCGGCTGGCAGGTTAGGTTTGAACGTCAGGCGACCGCCCGCACGAAAATCCTGTGTGTCACGCCCGGTATTTTGCTGCGGATGCTGCAAGACGATCCATACCTCGAACGGGTTTCATGTGTCATCTTCGACGAATTCCATGAACGGGGCCTGGAAACCGATCTCGCCCTCGGTCTGGCCCGATTGATTCAGCAAAACGTGCGGCCCGAATTAAAAATCGTTGTGATGTCGGCAACACTCTCGGCCGGGCCGGTGGCGAAATATCTCGGTGATTGCCCGGTTGTCACCAGCGAGGGCCGGGCTTATCCGGTGGAGATTCGGCACGAACCGAAACGGGATGACGACCGGCTTTCCGATGCCGTTTGCCGGGTGATCGACGACCGTTGGGACCGCACCACCGGAGACATTCTGGTGTTCCTCCCCGGCGTTGGCGAAATCATGGGAGCGAAAAGCGAATTGGAAGCCAGATTGCCCGACGCGGCCGTCCTCCCGCTTTACGGCGATCTGTCGGCCGAGGAACAAGACCGGGTGTTGCAGCCCGCCGGTCACCGGAAGATTGTGCTGGCCACAAACGTCGCGGAAACGTCCGTCACCGTCGAGGGGATTTCCACGGTGATCGACACCGGCGTTGCCCGGCAGTTGACCTACGATCCGGCGGTGGGATTGGACCGGTTGGAGTTATTACCCATTTCACAAGCCTCGGCCGATCAACGGGCCGGGCGGGCCGGACGAACGCAAGCGGGGGTATGTGTTCGGTTATGGAGCGAGATCGCCCAACGGTCCCGGCTGCCGCAAACGCCTCCGGAAATCCAGCGAGTGGATCTCGCCGCCAGTACGTTGCAACTGCTTTCGCTCGGGGAAAACCCGTTTGCCTTCGGCTGGCTTGATCCCCCGGCCGATCATGTGGTCGAACAATCGGTGGAGGTGTTGCAAAAACTCGGGGCCGTGGCCGATGGCCGCATCACACCCCTCGGCCGTCGCCTCGCCAAGTTGCCGGTTCATCCGCGTCTTGGCCGGATGTTGTTGGAGGGGGCAGCGCTCGGCCACCCGGATCGCGTCGCCCTCGCGGCGGCTTTTCTCTCCGACCGCGACCCGTTCGGCCGGATAAGTTCCCCGCATGAGACATCTTCCGATGTGCTGGATCGCCTCGAATGGCTTGAAGCCTTCGAGGGCAATCGCGGAGGTCGCCACTGGCCCGCGTCTCTCAATCCGCAGGGCGCCAAGCCCGTCCTCCGTTCACGGGATCAACTGGCCCGCCTTCTGCAACAAGAACAACCAACGGAAAGATGCGACGCGGACACGGCCGTGCGGCGGGCCATCCTCGCCGGTTTCCCGGATCGCGTCTGTCGGCGCCGGGAGACGACCTCCGACCGGGGCGTAATGGTCGGCGGCCGCGGAGTGAGGCTCACCGGGTCGAGCGGGGTGAAACGGGCCGAGTTTTTTGTGGCCATTGATGTGGATGCCGGGGGAAGCGAAACACTTGTCCGGCAAGCCTCGGCCATTGAACGGGAATGGCTTGTCCCCGTCACGGAATCGGTGGAAGTGACTTACGACGATTCGACGGACAAGGTCAGCGGTTGGAAGGTCACCCGCTGGCTCGATCTCGTGTTGGATCAACGCCCGGCCGGGAACATCGACAAAAACCAACGGGCCGACGCCTTGGTGACAGCCGCCATGCGGGACATGGAGCGAGCATTGCCCCGGCCGGAAAGCGACGGGGGAATGTATCTGCTCCGGGTTCGCTGCCTGCGAAACTGGATGCCGGAACTCAATCTGCCTGATCTTTCCGGCGACGTGCTTCACGAACTGCTGACCTGGCTGGCCCCCGGTTGCAAATCGCTGGCCGAGCTTCGGGAAGCGGATTGGGCAAATGCCTTCCGCGAGAAACTGACTCATCATCAGCGAAACGCCGTCGAGCGTGAAGCCCCCGAACGAATGGAAGTTCCAACCGGCAGCGAGATCAAACTGACCTACGAGGAAGGCCGCCCTCCGGTGCTGGCCGTGCGGTTGCAGGAATTGTTCGGCCTCACGGACACCCCTCGAATCGCCGGGAACCGGGTGAAAGTGTTGTTACATTTGCTCGCCCCGAATTACCGGCCCGAACAGGTGACGGACGACCTCGCCAGCTTTTGGGCGAACACCTACCCGACCGTGCGCAAGGAATTGCGATCACGTTACCCAAAGCATTCGTGGCCGGATGATCCGCTGACCGCCACCGCCATCCGGGGACCGAAGAAGCGGCGTCCGTAGGTTTCCGCAGACATCTTAATCGTCACAATCCGCTCAAATTACCTGATCCCACCACTCCGGATGATCCCGAATACCCTTGTCAGGCATCAATTTTGCCATTACCCTCAATTCATCAACTATGTTGGCGTGTGAGGTTCACACTTCCACGCCGTGCGCGCAACATTGATTAGGCACCTTGGGATAAGCACCATGACCCGTCTCATACTCACCGCTCTGTTGTTTGGCGTGCTGGCCCTGCCCGTTTCGGCGGCCGATCCCACGCCGGAAGAACTCAAAAAGTCGATCGATGATCTGAAGAAAGTCACCGACGATCTCAAAAAACTCAAAGACGCGATGAACAAGCTGGAGGAGCTTCGCAGCAAATCCATCATTTTTGAAACACAGCTTGAGTTGATTGAAAAAGACATCAAGGACATGAAAAAGAAGCTTGGGATGGACGGTTCCACCCCCAACACTTCGCTGAAACCCTCCGATTCGACATCGGCTTTCAAGGGCCAGGGCCGTGTGCGTTTCATCAACCAATTCTCGGAAGAAATGTCCGTCGTCGTCAACGGCCGGTCATACCGTCTGCTGCCGGGCGACGAAAAGCTGGTCCCGGTGCCGCCGGGTGAATTCTCCTATCAAGTCCTGCAACTCCAACGCGCCCCGCAGGACCGACTGATTGCCGCCGATGAAACGAAGACCGTGACGATCTATCCGATCAAATAAATAAGAATCACGAAAGGCCAAAGAGAAAACCATTCCAATTGCGGGTTTTCTCTTTGGCCTTTCGAGTTCCGCGTTCTTGACTTGTCTCCCACTCGCGGGTCAGCAAAATGACCCGATGTCCTCCCCAATTATTCTTCGCCTTCGTTTTCTCGGCCTCACGCTGGCCGTCGGCCTGATTGTCTGGACGGCCACCGTTCTCGCGTTTTTCGCCTGGCGAGTGCTTGTCGAAGGGCATGTCGGCCATCAGGAAACCTCCCCCTCCGCTCCGTGGCTGCTCCTGTTGAGCTTTCCGGCGGCTTTGTTCTCGCCGGTGATGGGCTATGTCGCCCAGTCAGGCTTTCGGCGGCAGTTTCTGTTCACCATCACGCTCATCATCTTTGCGATCCTGCTGGTTCCTTTTTTCGATCCCAAGGGGCAGCCGTGGATCAGTTATGCCGGGTTGGTGTCGCTGTTCACCGTGCAATACCTCATGCTTGCTCATGTGGTCCTCACGGAACTCAAATTCCACCTGCGAATTCTCCAACTGGCGTATGTTTCCACGTTCGTGATTCTGGTGGCCATGACGGGCTTCCTCGGCGGGATTGGCTTTGTGTTCTCCTGGGCCAACATGTCCGACCCGGCCGAGGCATTGAAGTTGCTGCTGGCCGCTGTTCTCGTCAGCGGGACGTTGCTGCCGATCAGCCTGCCGGAGACGGAAACGACGAGCGACGGGTTCGTCAAGACAATGCGGGCCGGTTCCAAAATCTTGTGGAAGGAACGCTACACCCGCTATCCGTTGCTGATGATCCCCGTGGTGTCGTTCCTCATCACGTTGACAGCGATGTGGATTCTGCGGGCCGGCGTGACCGGGCCGGAAACGACCATCGCCCAGGCGGACACCGTCGTTTGGGAACGCTCCACCCGCTTCGCCTTGGGCTTGCTGCTCGGCTGGGTGTGGAGCCTTTCGCATCCGAACACGTTTCGTAGCGGTTATTTATTTCCCCATGCGTCCGTTCTGGCGGTCTTCTGCGCTGGCTGGCTTATCATCGGCGAATCGCGGGAAACGCCGGTGCTGCTTCTGGGAATCTGCTTCGGCTCCGTCATCAGCCCGCTGTGGAACTGGGTTTCCAACTGGACGACGCCCGGCTGGCACGGCGTCGCGGCCATGTGGCTGTTCGGCGGTTGCGCGGCCGGGGTGGCGTTGGCCGGAGGCGTCGGCCTGCTCGGCCGTCGTGTGGACGATATTGCCCCGATCTGTTTGTATCTGTTGCTTGGCGGCACACTGGTGATGGCGATTACCGGTTGGGCAGCCCTGGCCCGGCCAATGATGGAAGGCTCCCTCGAATTTCTATTGTTGCCGATGTACCATGTTCACCGTCGCGGGCCGGGCTTGCAGAAACTCCCCGTTCGGCGGGAACCGGTGATCTACATTGCCAACCATGCGGCATGGTTTGATCCGCTCTGGCTCTCGAAATCCCTGCCGGCGCCTTGCACGCCGATGATGTCCTCGACCTTTTACGATCTGCCCGTGATCTCGTTTCTCATGCGGCAGGTGATGGGCACCATCCGCGTCCCGGACGTGGGATATCGCAAGGAAGCCCCGGAGATACAGGAAGCCATTGCGGAGATTGATCGCGGCAACGCCCTGCTGATCTTCCCCGAGGGATATCTGCGCCGAAAGGACGAAATCATGATGCGGCGATTCGGCCGGGGCATCTGGCAAATCCTCGCCGAACGGCCCAACACGCCGGTGATTGCCTGCTGGATCGAAGGGGGTTGGGGGAGTTTCTTTTCGCACAAAAACGGCCCGCCCACCAAGAAAAAGAAGTTCGACCTGTTTCGGAGAATTGACATCGGCTTCCGTGATCCCGTCATCGTGCCGCCAGAAATTTTGGCCGACCAAATGAAGACCCGGCTTTACCTCATGCACGAATTGTCAATGGCCCGTGTGCCGATTGGCCTCAAGCCGCTCGAACTGCCAACCACCGGCGAGGGAGGCGACGAATGATTAGCATCTCCGTGGCCAACCCGCTGGACATCATCGAACCGGATTACGTGCGGCTCAAACTCTCGGCCCGCACCGTGCTGGAAGGCGAAGGCATCAAGGAAGCCAAAATCAGCCTGGCCCTCGTCGATGACAAAATGATCGCCGACATCAACAAGCGTTTCCTCGACCACGACGGCCCGACGGACGTGATTACGTTTCCGATGAGCAACCCGAAAGCCAAAAAGCTTGAGGGTGAGTTAGTCCTCGGGGTCAATGTCGCCCAGCGAGAAGCCGAGGAACGCGGTCACGACGTCCACACCGAACTCTGCCTCTATGTCATCCACGGAGTCCTCCACCTTTGCGGCTTCGACGACCGCACCAAGAAGGACGCCGCCGCCATGCGCCGCAAAGAACGCGAGTATCTGACCAAACTGGAACTGCCGGACATCGCCGACCGGGAAGAAAAAGACGACGACTAATCCGAGGATGTCCTTGCACGAGTGATGACGCCGGGGGAGATGCCTACCCCACCTGAACCAACGACATAGAATTCCGGCACACCAAAGGAGAAGAAAAACGTGGGCACCTCTTCAGCTCTCAAGGCCATCATTCTTCGCGGCCCCCCCGGCGTCGGCAAAAGCACTGTTCGTGACCTGCTCCGGAGTTATCTCGGGAGATCGGCACGACACATCGATCTCGATGCCTACTGGGGCAAGGGTGAGTGGAGATATTCGCAACCGGATTTTCGGTATGCCGATCTTCAACTTGCCACCGAACCCGTCTTGCTGGTGGAACTGGCTTGGGGCGAACCGGCCGGGCTTGCTTTTCCAGGCGCCACCAAAGGGGCGAATGAATGGGTGGACATTCTTCAGAAGGCAAAGCGAGTAATTTATCCGTTTCTGCTGACCGCTGACTGGAATGACATCCTAAAGCGGTTGTTGGATCGGCATGGTCATGACATGCAAACGAACGTACTTGACCAACTCGGTCGGGCTAGTTTCTACGAACATCAGCACCCGATGTTCAACTACCCCGCCATTCCGGGATTCACGGAACGCACCATCGACACGACGGGAAGATCAGGCGAGTCGGTCGCCAATGAGATCAAGAAAGTGACCGGCATCTAAACCTGTCCGCTAATGCCACCAATGTGTGACCGACGGCGGTGCGGCGTTGATCGTCATGACGCACCGCATGTCAGGGAACAGGAGCATTGTTTTGGCAGATGACGAACACATCGGATTACGGTGATTAACCGGTTCCATGCCGGAGGCAACGGCCTTTTGCCTTCGGCTCTCCACATGTGAATGAAACCACCGCTTGCCGAGGATTGAAATGTCTTTCGCCTCACTCGCATATTTCTTTAATTTCCATATTTTAAATTAAATAGAAATATTTTATTGATTTTGACCGCTGGGTCTGTTAAGATCAGGCTGAAGGCTGACCGATTTTGGCAGTCACAAGTCAGTTGAAAACACGCTTCTTTCCCACGGCTCAGATCGGCTGATTTTCGGGAACATCACCATTTTGGGAACATCGCATGGAACCAACCACTTCCGGAAGCCCTGTCGGCATGGAATACATTGATGCGAAGAATTTCGCCGGACGACGCGGAGATCACCCGATGGCCCCGACTTATGTGCCGCAACCGATTGACACGACGGCCTTGCCGCTGCCCGAGGACTTGGACGAATTATTGGAGCAATTGGCCGCGAACACGCATGACGTTTGGGCTGTCCTGCGTATCAGTCAAGGCTGGCGGTTCGGTCCGACTAGGAACGATGGCGTTAAGGAACACCCATGTCTGATCCCTTATGACCGGCTTCCCGAAAGCGAGAAAGATTACGACCGGGCCACCGTCCGGGAGATATTAAAAGCAATTCTTTCCCTTGGCTACCGAATCACCCGGTAATCGAACAACGCCCCGGACACGCGAACGCCCGACGCGGTCCGGGGATCGCGGAAGCCCCCCGGCCGTGAGACCCGCCACGGTCGGGGGGATGTCGGGGCGGTTTATCCGTGACACTCCCGGCCCCTTCCGGTAAAACCGACTCCATTGAACCAATCCCACGTCTTGGAGCCATCTCATGTCCGACCCGATTGAATCCGTCGAATTGGCCGTCACCGTGATCGCGAACGAGAACGGCGAAGTCCTGTTCGATTACAATTCGTCATGGGGCGTTTTCTCGCTGCCCATGACGAAGATCGGCACGATCCCCGGCCCCACACCGAAATCCGAACCCCTCCCCGAAACCGCCGAAGCCGCCGCTTTGCGGGCCGCCGTCGAGGTGCTTGGTCATCCCCTGCCCAAGGGCCATCGGCCGAAGCATGTGGAAGTCCATGTTCCCCCCTACCAACAAAGCGGCCGGGACGGCTCTTGGAAGCGGTACTCCGTCCAAGTGTTCGTATTGCGCGCCCCGGCCGGCAAGGCATGCCCGTTGGACGGGCATTCGGCCGTCTGGCTCCCCCGCAACGGCCTCGCGGATCTCGCCCCGATTTCACCCACGGTCAACCCCATCCTCGACGCCATCACCCCGGCCGTCTGGGCTGGCCTGATGGGTGGATGAACACCCCGATCTTGAAACATCCCCCGGATTCCCGTGGTAAGATAATCACGTGGCGCTTGCGGGGGACGTTTCGGGATGTGGATGCGCAACCTCTTGTTTCTGGGTCTGATCGCCGGCGGCGGGCTTGCCCTCGGCATCAACATCCTGCCCCCCCGGCATGTGAAGGCACGCACGTCCTACGATCCGGTTGCTTACCAAGAAAAAGACTTTCTTGAAACGGTTCATCGGGCCGACAATTCCTTCCGGGAAATGTGGACAACAGAAAACGTCCGTCCCGCCCTCCCCGCCGATGACCTAACCATCGCCCGCCGTCTGTCGCTTGGCCTCACCGGAACGGTTCCCTCTTTGGAGGAGATTCGGCAGTTCGAATCCATCCCCGTCGGCGAACAGCTTCCGTGGTGGATCGATCATTTGTTGCAAGACAAACGGTTCGCGGCCTACTTCGGCGAACGTCTCGCGCGGGCCTTTGTCGGCACGGAAGACGGGCCGGCGATCTTCTTCCGGCGCCGCCGATTCGTGACTTGGCTCGGCGAAGAAATCACCAAAAACCGCCCCTACGATCAAATTGTCCGTCAAGTGATCGCCACCGAGGGACTGTGGACGGACAAACCGGCGACCAACTTCATCAGCGTCACCGCCCAACAAGAAAAGGAAAACCAGCCTAACCCGGTGCGACTGGCCGGGCGGGTGACGCGGGCATTCCTCGGATTGCGGCTTGATTGCGCCCAATGCCACAATCACCCGTTCGCCAAATGGAAGCAAAAAGATTTCGAGAGTTTTGCCGCGTTCTTCGGCCAGACCCGCGTGGGCTTCCGAGGCATCGCGGATAGCCCCGGCCAATACGAAGTGGAAGACCCGAAGACCCAAGAAAAGCGGGTGGTCGAGCCGGGCGTCGCCTTCTCGCCGGAACTGCTGCCAACCGAGGGAACCCTTCGGGAAAAAATCGCCGGTTGGGTGACGCACCCGAAGAATCCCTACTTCGCCAAGGCAGCCGTCAATCGGGTGTGGGCGATCATGTGCGGCCAACCGTTGCTCACCCCCATCGACAACTTGGAATCGGATAGCTTCCAGCCCCCGGCCCTGCAAATCCTCGCGGACGACTTTTCGGCCCACGGCTACGATCTTCGCCGTCTCATCCGCGTGATCGCCCGGATGCAGGTGTATCAACTGGACAGCCGGTGCGACCACGACGCGGGCGATGCCGCCGAGAAGACTTGGGGGCTGTTCCCGCTCACACGGCTGCGACCGGAGCAAATGGCCGGAAGCGTATTGCAAGCCTCCTCCATTTCCACGCTGGATGCGGAAAGACACATCATCTTCCGGGCCTTCCGGGCGCTCGACGAGAACAATTTCGTGAAGCGTTACGGGGACAGCGGGGACGATGAGTTCGACGGCCGGGGGGGCACGATCCCGCAACGGTTGGTGATGATGAATGGTGAACTGGTCGGCGAGAAGTTAAAGGAAGGTCCGGTCAACGCGGTGACACGGATCAAGATGCTGGCGCCGGACGACCCGAAGGCCGTGGAAGCGGCCTATCTAACCGCCCTCACCCGTCGGCCGACACCAGAGGAAGCCGCCCATTTTGAGAAGCGGTTGAAGGAAAGCGATCACAGTCGCGGCGAACACTTGCAAGACTTGTTCTGGACCCTCATCAACTCGACGGAGTTCTCATGGAACCATTAAACCGTCGGCATTTCCTGCGGACCACCGCCACCCTCGCCGGGGCCACTTGGCTCACCCCCGTGGGGCAATGGCTGGCCCGCGCAGCCGAAACCTCGCCCGGCAATAGCCCGGCGAAGTCCGTCATTGTCTTGTGGATGGGGGGCGGCCCGAGCCAGTTGGAAACCTTCGACCCGCACCCGAACACCAAAATCGCCGGGGGAACCGGGGCCATCAAGACGGCTGTAAAGGATATGATGCTCGCGCCCGGCCTTGAGCAGTTGGCCGAGCAAATGGAATCGGTGTCGCTGATCCGCTCGGTCATGAGCAAGGAAGGCGACCACGAACGCGGCACGTACACGCTCAAGACCGGCTTCCGGCCGGACCCGACGGTGACGCACCCCTCCCTCGGGGCGGTGGCCTGCCATGAACTGCCGACCGATAAATCCGAAATTCCCCGGCACGTCAGCATTTTGTCGGCCCAATGGCCCGCCCGAGGAGGATTTCTGGGGGACAAATACGACGCCTTCCTGATGGACGACCCGGCCGGTCCGGTGCCGGACACCAAGAGCTATTTGCCGAAAGATCGTGATACCAAACGATTGGAAAACCTCGACGTGGTGGAGCGGGCTTTCGCCAAAGGACGGCAAAAACGGGTTGGCGAGACGTTGCACCGCGACACGATCGCCGGGGCATTGAAGATGATGAGTTCGGAGCAGTTAAAAGCGTTTGATGTTTCGCTCGAACCTTATTCCGTCCGCAAAACCTACGGCGACACCCCGTTCGGCCGGGGATGCCTCGCCGCCCGGCGGCTCATCGAAGTGGGCGTGCGCTGTGTGGAGGTGACTCTCAACGGTTGGGACACCCACGCCAACAACCACAAATTCTGCACGGACAATTTGAAGATTCTCGATCCCGCGTTTTCAGGCTTGCTCAAGGATCTTCGCACCCGCGGCTTGCTCAATAAAACGATGGTCCTTTGCATGGGTGAATTCGGCCGAACACCCACCATCAACCCCGCCGGAGGCCGGGACCACTGGCCAAACGGTTTCAGCATGGCCATCGCCGGGGGTGGAATTCGTGGCGGCCAAGTGATCGGGGCGACCGATCCCGATGGCAAGCAGCAACCGACCGATCAAGTGAAAGTCGGCGACATCCATGCCACGGTGTTGAGTTCGCTGGGAATCGACCACAAGAAACTGAACGAAACCCCGATTGGCCGCACAGTGAAATTCACCGAGGGCGAGCCGATCAAGGCATTGGTGGGATAACCCTTCTCAAGCCATGCTACAACTCGATCATCTGGTTCTCGTCGCCCCGACGCTGGAAGCCGGGGCCGATCACATTGAACAATTGCTCGGCGTCCGGCCGTTCCCGGGGGGCCAGCACCGGGAACTCGGGACGCACAATCTTCTGTTGCGAATCGGCGCCGATGTCTTTTTGGAAGTGATTGCCATCAATCCGTCGGCCACTTCCCACCAAGGGCCGCGCGTGTTTGGCATCGGCGACGGTGCCCGCGTTCTGGCCGATTGGGAAGCCGGTTTTCGGCTCAAGACATGGGTGGGCCGCACGCTCGACTTGGAACCCTTTGTCCGCGATCACAGCCCAATTGTGGGACAAATCAAAGCGGTCACTCGCGGAGAGCGACACTGGCACATGGCCATCCCGCCAGATGGGTCGCTTCCGATGCAAGGGGCGGCACCAACGCCGGTGGTCTATGAGCCGGGGATGATCCCGGCCTCGCACATGCCAGATGAGGGGATCGAACTTCAACAAGTGATCGTGGAACACCCGGACGCGGAACGGGTGCGATTGCTTTATTCACAATGGGGCGTGACCGGCCCGGTGGTGGTTCAATCCGGGTCGCGTGCGCGATTGCGGGCGATCATCAGGGGGAAACTGGGTGAAGTCGAAATCCGTTGAACGCCACTGATTGATCCGTAATTTGACGTCATATGAAGCCGATCAACAACACCTTCGTTTTGGTTTCGCCCGATTGCCCGGCGACGACCGCCATCATCCCATCACCACGGGGCGGGAACCCCACGGTGGCCGTCATCCAACACAAACTATTGACCACCCAGCCTTATTCACTCACGTTGGAAGATCTCATCTTTCAGACGCATGTCTTGCGATCCAATCTTTCGACAGTTGAAATGAACGTTCGGGCGGCCGAAATCCGCAAAACGCTGTTTGGCAAATCTCATCCGTGCATGCGGGCATCGCCATTGCCGAAGCAATATGGCTGGGGCGTTCATCATGACGAGGCAGGCCGGATCGCGATTTACGGATTGGAAACGGAAGAGTACCGACGATTGGCTTCGGGCGAAATCGACAGGCTTGAAATCGTCATCGCAATGCGAAACAAACGCGCCAAATGATTCATTCCCGCCCGGCGTCCATGAACGCAAATACCGCCCGGATCATCTCGTAACTCACCTGTTCATTCAGCGCCAGATACACGGGCTTCAACCGGGCAGTCCCCAATTCCTCGGCCATATTCGTCACCCGCTTGCGGACATCTGGCGGCACCCATTCGTCAATCGACTTTGGCTTCTCCAGCCGGATGAAATCGGCCAGATGATCCGAGATGGTGGTCCGCGTCAGTTTCGTCTGGTGAATCACATCGTCCAGCGAACTTCCCTCTCGAAACAATGAGAATGAAAGTTGCTTGGCCGCCGACATCTTGCCGGATGACGGAGCGGCCGACGCCGTTGACGTGTCGCGCGGCGGGGGCAGGTCCGTCTCCAATGCTTTCGCTTCCGAATGGCTGCTGATCGCATCCAGAAACGATTCGCCAAAATCACGAAGTTTCGCATCACCGATGCCAGACACCATTCGCATTCGCTCGGGGGTCGTCGGCCGACATCGGGCCAATTCGGCGAGGACGGCATCGGCGAAAATCACATACGGAGGAACGTTCAACCGGATCGCATGCTGTCGCCGCAATTGGCGAAGCAGTTCAAACAGTTCCGGATCGCTTCCGGCGGGCAGCGTCCCCTTTTCACGTTCTCGTTCTTTCTTCGCCGATTCCTCAGACCGCATCTGGATCAGGCGAACCGTCTGCTTGCCCTTCATCACCGCCCATGAGGCCGAATTCAACTTCAAGACCGGATATTCCCCGTCCGATTGCATGAGGACGTTCTGGCCGATGAGTTGAAAGATGCAGTTGCGAATCTCGCTCTTGGCCATCTCTTTCAGCAAGCCATAGGTGCTTAACTTGTCATGGCCTCGCGAGCGAATCGTTTCCGTGTTGGCCCCGCGAAGGACTTCAATCACATGGTTGGCCCCGAATCCCTCGTTCACGCGGGCGACGCACGAGAGGATTTTCTGGGCGACCACCACGGCGTCGGGAACATCCTGCGTATCCCCCAGGCAAATGTCGCACGCCCCGCAATTTTCCGGTTCGTACACCTGCCCGAAGTGCCGCACCAACGCCCGGTGCCGGCAAATGGCCCCGCTGGCGTAATGCGTCATCTGGTCGAGTTGAAACTTCGTGGCCGCCAGAAATTCCGGCGGGCTGTTGGCCTCGGTGGCCGACTTCTCCATGATTCGCCGCAAGGCCATCACGTCCGCGAACGAGAACAACAACAGGCACTCGCTCGGCAGTCCATCCCGACCGGCCCGGCCGGTTTCCTGTTGATAATGCTCAATCGTTTTCGGCACGCACGCATGAATGACAAATCGCACGTTGGAGCGGTCAATCCCCATGCCGAAGGCGATGGTCGCCACCACAATGTCGGCTTCCTCGGCCGAGAACTTGTCGTGGCTTTCTTTCCGTTCCTCGGCCGACATCCCCGCGTGATACGGAACGACCCGGTATTTCAATTTTTGAAGTGCCTGCGCCACATCATCCACGTCCTTGCGGCGAAGGCAATAAACGATGCCCGCCTCGCCCTTTCGCCGATCAAGCACTTCGCGGATTTGGGCGATGGTGTCCGATTGCGGCAACACCCGGTAAGTGAGGTTCGGCCGGTCGAAATTGCCGACGTGAACCTCCGGGTCTTGAAGGTTCAACTGGGCAATGATGTCTTCCCGAACCTGTTCGGTGGCCGTCGCGGTGTACGCATGGACGGATGAACCGGGGAAAAACTCCCGCAACCGGGCCAGCATCCGATATTCGGGGCGAAAATCGTGCCCCCAGTGCGAAATACAGTGGGCCTCGTCAATCGCAATCGTGCGCGCCCCGGCCTCGCGGAGCATTTGGGAAGTGCCCGTGTTTACCAACCGCTCCGGGGACACAAACACCAACCGCGTCTCGCCGGATTTGATGGCGGCCAGCGCGTCGTTCCATTCCCACGTGGTCAGCGTGCTGTCCAACCGCACGGCTGTGATTCCGTTGCGGGCAAGGCTGTCCACCTGATCCTTCATCAAGGCGATCAACGGCGACACAACCACCGTGAGACCGTCCCGCACCAGCGCCGGGGCCTGATAGCACAACGATTTTCCCCCGCCGGTGGGCATGACGACGAGCGAATCTTTTCCGGCCAGCACCGCCCGAATCGCCTCGGTCTGCATGGGCCGAAGGGTGGTGAAACCCCAGTTCTTGGCAATGACAGCCCGCAGTTTTGGCGGGAGGTTGGTTGACACGTGACAATCCCGGAATGAACATATGGACAGCATATCAAACAGGGGCAAGAGCCGCCGTAGTGAACAAGCGTCCCAAGCCCCGCTGAACGCCGCATCACTCAGGATAACCGGAGGATTAAAAACTCAAGCTCCGTTGCCCTCCTTTGCCGCTTTTGGCCGGTTCTCCATGCGCCATATCACTCATCAAAACCACTCATTTGAAAAATTTGGCAGGCAACAGCCGTTTTCAATCCACATTGGCTTGATTGTCGTCTAACTAGGACACGGGGATCGCATGGCGGCGGTGCCCGCGCGTACTCTCCCAGACTCCCGATGGGTTTCCACATGTCACGGTTTTCGCGTCTTCGACTCTTCGGCTCCGCTTTTTTCGTCGCGGCCATCGGCATGATGGTCGCCTTTGCCGTGGACACCCCGCCGGGGCCGCGAGGCGACCAATGGAAAAAAGTAGACGAGGCGGTCGCCAAGGGATTACCCAAATCGGCCATCAAGGAGTTGGAGCCAATCATCGAATCGGCCATCAAGGAGAAAGTCTGGCCGGAGGCAATCCGGGCCATCAGCAAGAAGATCGCCCTAGAGGGGAATATTCAGGGGAACAAACCGGCCGAGCGCATCACCCGGATGAAGGCCGAGATCGCCAAGGCCCCCAAGGAAATGGTCCCGGCGATGGATGCCATTCTGGCCCATTGGTACTGGCACTTTTTCCAACAAAACCGCTGGCGGTTCATGAACCGCACGGCCACGGCCGCCTCGCCGGGAGACGACTTCACCACGTGGGATCTGCCCCGCCTGTTCGCCGAGATTGACAAGCAATTCGCCAAGGCACTGTCAGCCGAGAAAGAACTGAAAACGATTCCGATCTCGGCCTATGACGCCCTGCTGGAAAAGGGAACCGTCCCGGATTCTTACCGGCCCACGCTGTATGACTTTGTGGCCTTTGATGCCCTCCAGTTTTACACCTCCGGGGAACAGGCCGCCGCCAAGTCGGAAGATTCCTTTGAAATCCCCGCCTCCAGCCCGATGCTATCGGCCGTCGAAGACTTTATCAAGTGGGTTCCGGAAACAACCGACACTGAATCGCCAAAACTCAAGGCCATCAGACTTTGCCAATCCCTCTTGGCCTTCCATCAAGAGGACAAGGACAAAGCCGCCTTCCTCGACGCCGACCTTTACCGGCTTCAGATCGGGAATGCGTTTGCCTTCGGCGAGGAGAAGGCCGGCCGATACAAAACCACCCTCAAGCAATTCGCCGAGCGATGGGCCACGCACGAACTATCCGCGACCGCCCGGCATCGTTGGGCGACTCTGGTGCAAAACGAAGGGGACTCGGTTGAGGCCCGGAAGATCGCTTTGCAAGGCAAGAATGCCTTCCCGGACAGCAACGGCGGGAAGCTTTGCCACAACCTGATCCTGAGCATCGAGGCGAAGGAAGTTCAAGTCACCACGGAACGGGTCTGGAACGACCCGCCGCCGGTTCTCCGGGTGCAATATCGCAACATCTCGAAGGTTCATTTCCGGGCCGTGAAGGCGGACTGGGCCTCCCGGCTGGGCGGCGACCGCTGGCGGCCGGAATATCTCAACGAGGCCGACCGGAACGACTTGGTGACGCGAAAGCCGGAACTCGAATGGTCGGCCGATCTGCCCCCCACGTCGGATTACCATTCCCGGACAGAAGATGTCCCCGCTCCGAAGGGCCTCAAGGCCGGTTACTACTTCATCGTCGCCAGCCCGGACCCGAGTTTCAAAGACGCGAACAACAGTCTGTCCATGACCGACATTTGGGTGAGCGATCTGGCTTTGGTCATCCGCAACGCCTGGGGGCAGGGAAAACTGGAGGGGTTTGTCCTGACCGCCAAGACCGGCGAACCGATCCCGGCGGCCGTCATCAAAACTTGGATTCGCAATAACAACAACCGCAGCGTCCAGCCCGGCCCGTCCGTTAAAACGGACACCAACGGGTTCTTCAACCTTGGCGTTCTCCCGGCCAATCATGCCTGCTTCATTCTGGCCGAGCATGAGGGGCAGGCTCTCGCCGCCGCGAACGAACATGTGCTGTACCAATACCCCGACCAATACCGGCCGTTCGCCCAAACGATGTTGTTCACTGATCGTTCCCTCTATCGTCCGGGGCAGACCGTGCAATACAAGGGCATCTGCATGTACGCGGACTCCAAGGGGTGCGATTACAAAGTACTTCCGGGCCGCAAAGTGACGGTCGTGTTCAACGACCACAACGGCAAGGAAATCGCCAAACACGAGGCCACCTCCAACGACTTCGGTTCGTTCAGCGGCGTGTTCACCGCCCCGCGTGACCGTCTGGCCGGGCAAATGCACATCCAAGTGCCCGGCGACGGCGGCGGTTACGTTCATTTCAATGTGGAAGAATACAAACGACCCAAGTTCCAAGTCACGGTCGAGGCTCCGAAGGTCGCCCCGAAGCTAAACGGGGAAGTGAAGGTCGTCGGCAAGGCCGTCTCTTATAACGGAGCGGCCGTGAACGGGGCCAAGGTGCGTTACCGCGTCACCCGCGAGGTTCGCTGGCCCGTTTGGTTCTACGAATGTTGCTGGTATCGCTTGCCGCCGAATCGCGGGGCGGCGCAGGAAATCATCCACGGGACAGCGACCACCGAGGCTGACGGGAGTTTTGGCATCACGTTCACCGCCAAGCCGGATTTGACCATTCCCGAAAAGGACGAGCCGACGTTTCACTTCAAGGTCCATGCGGATGTGACGGACACCACGGGCGAAACCCGCTCCGGCGAAAAATCCGTGGCCGTTTCCTACACGGCCCTGCAAGCGAACATGACGGCCAATGATTGGCAGACGGTTGACAAAGAAGTCAAAGTCACCCTGACCACCCAAACGCTCGACGGCGAAGGCCAGCCCGCCAAAGGGACGGTCAAGGTTTACAAGTTGAAGTCCCCGGAAAAGGTTCAACGGCCGGATATTATCGCCCCGTATTCACAACCGCGACGCGGCAAGGGCATCGCCGCCACCCCCAAACCGGACCCGAACGACCCCCGGACATGGGCCTTGGGCGATGTGGCCGCCACCATTGCTTTCGAGACGCAGAAAGACGGCAAGAAAGAACTGAATGTCAAACTGGAATCCGGCCTCTACCGGGCGATCCTCGAAACGCAGGATCGATTTGGAAAGCCGGTGACGGCCCAGATTCAAATTCGCGTGTTGAACCCGCAAGATGCGAAGCTCGCCCTCAAGATTCCGAATCTGTTCGCGGCCCCGAAACTGTCGCTGGAACCGGGCGAGGAGTTCTTGGCCGTGTGGGGTACCGGTTACGATCAAGGCCGGGCCTATGTCGAAGTCGAACACTTGGGCAAGACCTTGCAAGCCTTCTGGACAGACGCCAACAAGACCCAAGTGAGCATCAAACAGGCCGTGACGGAAGCGATGCGAGGCGGCTTCACCGTCCGCACGACGTTCATCCGCGAGAACCGGGGGTATCTGGAAAACCGACGTGTGGACGTGCCTTGGAGCAACAAAGATTTGACGGTGAAGTGGGAACGGTTCGTCTCCAAGCTCGAACCGGCGAAGAAAGAAACTTACACGGCCGTCATCACCGGGCCAAAGGCGACCAAGGTGGCCGCCGAGATGGTGGCGGCGTTGTACGATGCTTCGCTGGATGCTTATTTGCCGCACAACTGGATGCACAAGTTCAATGTCTTCCGGCAGGACCACTCGAATCTTTCGGTTCAGTTTGAGAACACCGGCAAGTATTTGTCTCACTTCCGGGGTCAGTGGAATGGCGGCTATCAGGCCGTGAACATTCGCTACCGGGCATTCCCGGCTGATATCACCGTGAACATGTGGGGGTACGGCTATTTCGGCGGCGAGGGAGGCGGCCGCAACATCAACGGATTGGGGATGCCTGGCGCACCGCCCGCTGCCGCCGCATTCGACGAACGTGATAGTTTGAGTGATGCCAAAAAGAGCGAGGGTGTTGAGCGGCAAATGGCCGCCGCCCAAGGACGCGGCGAAAATGCGGGCAAGGACGGGTCCGACAAGGCAGGGAGCGGCCCATCCGGCCCGGACCTCAGCAAAGTCGCGGCTCGCAAGAACCTGAACGAAACCGCCTTCTTCTTCCCGCACCTGACGGCGGACGCCAACGGGGCCATTCGGATGGAGTTCACCATGCCGGAGGCCCTGACAAAATGGAAGTTCATGGGCTTCGCCCACGGCAAGGAACTGACCAGCGGCTACCTGCAAGATGAGGTCGTGACCGCCAAGGATTTGATGGTCCAACCGAACCCGCCGCGCTTCCTGCGAGAAGGGGACGTGCTGGAATTCAGTGTGAAGGTCAGCAATCAATCACCGACCAAACAGTCCGGCAAAGTCCGGCTGACGCTGGCCGATCTTCGCACGACGGCCCCCATCGACGAAGCCTTGGGCAACACCGCCCCGGACCAGTCATTTGAAATCGCCGCCGGGGAGTCCCGCAGTTTCTATTGGACGCTCACCGTGCCGGACGGTCAGGGGCCGATCACTTACAAGGCGGTCGGCGCCACCGAACGGCTTTCGGACGGCGAAGAGGGCGTGCTGCCGGTGCTTTCCAAGCGGATTCTCGTCACCGAGTCGCTGCCGTTGCCGGTTCGCGGCAACCAGACCAAGACGTTTGATTTCACCAAGCTCAGCAACTCGGGCAAGTCGGACAGCCTGAAGACCCAGAGCCTGACGGTGCAAATGGTGTCCCAACCGGCGTGGTACGCGGTGATGGCCCTGCCGTACCTGATGGAATCTCCGCATGAGTGCAGCGAGCAGGTGTTCAACCGTCTGTATGCCAATTCGCTGGCCCGGCACATCGCCATCGGCGACCCGAAGATTCGCCGGATTTTCGACCAGTGGAAGAACACCCCGGCTCTCGACAGTCCGCTTCAGAAGAACCAAGACTTGAAGGCGGTCATGGTTGAGGAAACCCCGTGGCTGCGGGACGCCAACAAGGAGGCCGAGGCCCGGCGAAACGTCGGCGTCCTGTTCGATGACAATCGCCTGAACGAAGAAACCGCCCGGCAGCTTCGCAAACTGGCCGACCTGCAACACGCGGATGGCATGTGGCCGTGGTTCCCCGGCGGACCGTCGAACGAATACATCACGCTCTACATCACCACCGGATTCGGCCGCCTGCGGCATCTGGGTGTGAAACTCGACCAGACCCCGGCGGTCAAATCGCTCACCCATCTGGATGCGTGGGCCGACCGCATGTACCGCGACATCTTGAAGCATTCCAAGAACAAAGACGAGAACCACCTGTCCTCCACGGTCGCTCTGTACATTTACGGCCGCAGTTTCTTCCTTCAGGACAAGGCGGTTGGCAAGGAACACGAAGAGGCCGTGAATTACTGGCTCGGCCAGGCGAAAAAGTATTGGCTGCAACTGGCCAACCGGCAGTCGCAGGCCCATCTCGCCATCGGGCTGAAGCGATTCGGGGACAAGGAAACCCCGGCGGGCATCCTTGCCTCGCTCAAGGAACGCTCGGTGTCCAACGAGGAAATGGGCATGTTCTGGCGGGACACGGAACTCTCCTACTGGTGGTATCATGCCCCGATTGAAACGCAGGCACTGATGGTGGAGGCGTTCGACGAAGTCGCCAACGATGCCGCCGCCGTCGAGGATTGCAAGGTCTGGCTGTTGAAGCAAAAGCAGACCCAAAACTGGAAAACGACCAAGGCCACCGCCGACGCCGTTTACGCTTTGCTGCTTCGCGGCGACAACCTGTTGAAGTCGGATGCCTTGGTGGAAGTGTCGCTCGGCGCCGAGAAGATCAAGCCGGAGAACGTGGAAGCCGGCACCGGTTTCTATGAGCAGAAGTTCATTCGCGGCGAAGTGAAGCCGGACTTCGGCAAGATCACCGTGAAGAAGACCGACGCGGGCGTCAGTTGGGGCAGCGTCCACTGGCAATATCTGGAGGACATCAGCAAGGTGACGCCGCACGAAGGCACGCCGTTGAAGCTGGAAAAGAAACTCTTCAAACGGGTGTTCACCAAGAAAGGCCCCACGCTTGAACCGGTGACCGGCCCGCTCAATGTCGGCGACGAGGTGATCGTTCGCGTCGTGTTGCGAACAGACCGGGACATGGAATACGTCCACCTGAAAGATCATCGCGGCAGCGGCACTGAGCCGACCAACGTGCTGTCTCGCTATCGCTATCAGGACGGTCTCGGCTACTACGAATCGACGAAGGACACGGCCTCGCACTTCTTCATCGATTACCTGCCGAAGGGCGTGTACGTGTTCGAGTATGCCGTGATGGTGCAACACAAAGGCAAATACCCGACCGGCCTCGCCAGCATCCAGTGCATGTACGCCCCGGAGTTTAACAGCCACAGCGAAAGCGTGCCGCTCGAAGTGAAGTAATCTTGTCAGAGGCAATTCAGGCCGTGGAACACGCGATGTTCGGCGGCCGTTTTCATTTCTCGAATTTTGATCGTCAACACCGCAAACATATGCGATGATGGCCCGACGCGAACTCTCCCCCGAATCGTCCGTGATTCCTTCACGGATGTCTTGCCATGCAAACCTTCCTCTCCGCCTTTTCCTGCGTTCTTTTGTTGGCCGCCACGGTTCAAGCCGGTGATTGGCCCGGCTGGCGCGGCCCGACGGGACAGGGAACCAGCGACGAAAAAGATTTGCCGCTCACTTGGAAGGGTTCGGCTGGCGAGAACATCGCCTGGAAGACCCGCCTGCCGGGCCAGGAGGGAAAGAACAAACAAGACGAAAATCAGTCCAGCCCCATCGTCGTGAAGGGGAAGGTGATCGTCACCGTGAGTTTTTGGCCCGGCGACGCCGACCGCGCAAAGACCCAGCCCGAGCATCATGTCGCGTGTTATAACGCCGCCGATGGCAAACAACTCTGGGACGAAAAAATTCCCCCCGGCCCGTGGAAACTGACCGACCTTCGAGGCGGCTATACTGCGCCCACTCCAGCAAGCGACAGTGAACGGATTTATGTCGCCTTTGGTTCCTCGGTGCTGGCCGCGCTCGACATGGACGGCAAAACGGTCTGGCGAAAAGAGATCGTCCCGTATGACTTTGACGTGGCCTTTGCCGCCAGCCCCGTCCTTTATGGCGAAACGGTGATTCTCCAATGCGATGGTGTCAAAGGTTCGTCCCGCCTGCTTGGATTTGACCGGAAGACTGGCGATCTCAAATGGGATCAAAAACGCCCGAAGAACAACTTCAGCCACAGCACGCCCGTGATTGCCAAGATCAAGGACAAGGATCAACTGCTGATCGCGGCCTCGGATGTTTTACAAGGGGCCGACCCGACGAACGGCCAGATTCTCTGGTGGTGTTCGGCCAAGGGGGACACCGTTTCGCCCGTCCTCGGCGGCGGGGTGGTTTATGTGGACAGTGGACGCGGCGGCCCCGGTTATGCCGTGGACCCGACCGGTTCCGGAGATGTGACGAAGACCCACCTCAAATGGAAGGCGGGCACCGTCCCGGATGGTTTTTCTTCACCGGTGATCGTCGGAGATTACCTGTATCGCCTGCACAATCCCGCCATTCTGAAGTGCTGGAAACTTGACACCGGCGAGGCCGTTTTCAGCGAACGACTGGACGGCATCACCACCGGGTCAAGCCCCGTGGCGACGGCCGACGGCCGGATCTATCTGGCGAGCGGCGGCCGAAGTTATGTCATCAAAGCCGGACCGAAACTGGATGTGCTGGCGGTGAATGAATTGGGCGACAACGGCCCCGCCTCCCCGGCAGTGTCGGACGGCCGGTTGTTCATCAAGGGCCGGCAGTTTCTTTACGGCATCGGCAAAAAGTGAATTTCTCCTCTCCCAAAGGTACGACTCATGCGATTTGTAACGAGTATGTTGATGCTGGCCGTCGCCGGATCGGCGACAGCAGCCGAATGGGTGGCGGTCACGGATGGCTTGGCCAAGCAACACAAAGCCGGATTCGGCGGTTTGTGCGGGGTGTTGGTTGATCATTCAACCGGTCATCTTTACCTGAATATCAGCGACAAGGGCATGTTCCATTCCTCCGACGGCGGGAAGACATGGAACCAGCACGGAGCCGCGTTCAAAGGCCGGACGGAATGGCCCGGAGCCATGATGTTTGACCCGTTCGGGAACAAGCCGACGATGATGCTTGCCACCGTTTACGGCGGGCCAATCCGGTGGTCAACGAAGGGGGATGAATGGCACGAAACCGACAAGAAATCGGTCCATGTGGACTGGGTGGCCCTGAACTGGAACTCGCCGGACTTTGATTTCATCCTCGCCATGAAGCACGAGGCCAACGGCGAATTGCTGGTCTCCCGCGATGGCGGCAAAACCTTCAACACCAAAGGCAAGGGCTTCGCGGCGGCTTGGGTATTCGACGATAAAACGGCGGTGGCTTCCGAAATGAAGACGAAAGAGAATCCCAAGCCCTGCCTGTTGCGAACCACCGACGGCGGCGAGAAGTGGACCCCGAATGGCGACTTCTCGACAGCCGCCTTGCCAAAGTGGCGGGACGGCACGCTCTATTGGGTGGTGGATGGCACCCTGCTGGCAACGACCGACAAAGCCGCCTCGTGGAAAAAACTTGGCGACCTGAAAGACGGCAAATACGGCCCGGTGTTCGGCAAGGATGCGAAGACGATGTTCGTCCTCACAAAAGACGGCGTTGTCGAATCGGCCGATGGCGGCGCCACATGGGGGAAGGCCGTTCCGTTGCCGAAGGATCTCAAGGGCTGGTCGCCGTTGACATGGCTGGAATACGACCCGGTCGGCGATTCGCTCTATGTGTTGAAGATGGGTTCGGAATTGTGGCGGTTGAATCGGAAAGACAAATAACAAATCGTCTCGCTCGCGGCCCCGCCCGGCCCGCGAGCCTCTTCAAAGCCCCAATTGTTTCCGCAGCGCGCTTAGTTGCTTTGAGCGGACATCATCCCCGGCAAACGGGTCGAACAGGATATTCCCGGCCAACAACCGGCTGAGGACTTCCAGAGACCGGACGCGAAGTTCCGTTTCCCGCCGGGCGAGGGCATCCACCAACGGCGGGACGGCCACATTGCCGCGTTGCAGCAGTTCTTGGATGGCCTGCGAATAAGTCGAATCAGCCTTCAATGCCTCCACCCAACGGCGGGCCTGTTCTTGCTCGGCAAGCAGTCGAGAGACGTCTGGTTGCGGTTGGGGCTGTGGTTGCGGCTGGGGGTTTGGAGGCGGGGCCGACATTCTGCCGAAGGTGTTGTCCGAGAACGTCGTTCCCAAATATTCGTTGATGGCGATGGGGTCGTGGATGAGTTGTTCTGGCGTCCCCTGCGTGACCACCCGGCCATCTTTGATGAGATAACTGCGGTCGGTGATCTTCAACACTTCCCGCACGTTGTGGTCGGTCAGCAAGATGCCAATGCCCTGTTCGGCCAGTTCGCGGATGTTCTTCCGAATGTCTTCCGTGGTCTTCGGGTCCACGGCCGCAAAGGGTTCGTCCAGCAGAATCAGGAGCGGTTCGCACACCAGACACCGGGCGATCTCCAGCCGGCGTTTTTCCCCCCCGGAGCAGCGGGCCGCCGGGTTGTATTTCACGTGCTGCAACTGGAAGCGATCCAGCATCGCGGTCGTGCGTTCCCGCCGTTCCGCTTTGGTGAGCCGGCGTCCGAGGCTTCGGCTGCGCGGCAGGGCCTCCAAAATGGCGAGGAGATTCTGTTCGACGTTCAGCTTGCGGAAAATGGATTGTTCTTGCGTCAGGTAACCCATCCCAAGGCGGGCGCGCCGGTACATGGGCAGGCCGGTGACGTCTTGGTTGTTAAACATCACCTGACCATCGTTGGGCACGATCTGCCCGGTGGTCATTCGGAAGCTGGTGGTTTTCCCGGCCCCGTTGGGTCCGAGCAACCCGACAACCTCTCCGGGGTTCACGTCAAAGGACACGCCATCGACGACGCGGCGCTTGCCGTAAATCTTCACCAACCCGCGGGCTTCCAGCAAGGCCATGCGTCATTCTCCGCGATGGGATCGAATTCATACGGATACACGAAGAGAATCCCCGGAACAAGTGACAAACGACTCTGTGACAACGAACAATCATCGCTCATGCGAGGATGGGTAAGATGGGGTGTTTTCCAGCCAAGAATTAAGATGATTTGATGGCGATTTTCGTTGTTCGATCCCCGGATTTGAGGGAAGCCAAATGTTGGCAGCCATCAATGGAACATCAGGGAACTGTGAACGCCAATATTTTTTGTGAGAGATTGCACGGATATTTTCTTGCACATCTGTCACATTTTGGGTAAATTATTTAAAAATTCGACTGAATCGAATATTTTTTGGCAAAGAACCGTGCCTGCCAACATTGACGGATGAAACAAGTCCGGTCAAAGTCTGTCTCTCGCGATTTGATCCCGTTTCACTCGTCATCAGAGGATCTTGTCATGCCCACAACACAATGTCCGCAGTGCCAGACCACGATCACTTTCCCGGAGGCTTTCGCCGGCAAAACGCTGACGTGCATCAATCCCGTTTGCGGGGAGATGTTTTCCGCTCCGAAGTCGGCGCCAGCCGTTTCGCGCTCCTCACCACCGCCGATGCCGCCGGTGGTGCCGCCGCCAATGCCGACTCCGTCGTCACCCAAGGTCAAACGGCCTTCGACGCCGAACCTGCCGCCGGTTCCCAAACCGCCGGTCGCCAAGGCTGGAAAATCACGGCCACTCGAAGAACCCAAATCGAAATCGGGGTTGCTCATCGCCCTCGGCTCGGGCGTGATTGTGTTGCTGCTTGGCGCGGCCGGCATCGGCGGCTATTTCCTGTTCCTTGCCCCGAAAGGCAAGACCGACACCAACATCGAATCGACAAGAACCAACACCAACAACATCGAATCCATTCGCACCGGCGGCTTGGCGGATGTTGCGAAGTCCAGTCCGGGAACGCCCAAACGGCTGGTCCGTCAGGAAATGAAGCCGGGCGAAATCATTGATGTGCTGACTCCTTCGACCGTGATGATTCTCCGGCCGGTGGTTCAGGGAATGTCGATTGGAAGCGGTGTGTTGATCCACCGCAACCCGGACATCATCCTGACCAATGAGCATGTCGTGGACAACGACGCCCAAGTGCGGGTGTTCTTTCCCCACAAGATGCCGAACGGCACCTATCAAACGAAACTTGATTATTATCTCGCCCACCGGGCGGCTCACTCGCAAATCGGGCGGGTTCTGGCCGTGGATCGCGGACGGGACATGGCCCTGATCGAGATTCCCAAAGCCCCCGACTCGGCGCTGCCGATTCCGCTGTCCCCCCAAAGCGCCGGGAAATTGGAGCATGTGTACGGCGTCGGCCAGTCGAACAGCACCTTCAACTCCCTCTGGCAACCGCACACCGGCCAGACCCGGCAGACGGCCGACCAACCGATGACCAACGGCGTCGATGGCTCGTTCAAAGCCTTGCTGACCCAAACCCCCGTCAATCCCGGCGACAGCGGCGGGCCGGTGGTCAATCAATTCCTCGACCTCGTGGCAATTGTCGAGGCAAAGGCCACCCGGCAGGACAACATGTCCATCAACGTCGATGTCACCGAGATTCGCCCGTTTGTGGAGGCAACCTTCCGACAAAAACTCGGCAAATCTTTCACCAGCCCACCAAGTCTTGCGGGGATGGGCGCCGAGGTGCAGCCGAAATCCACCGAGGAATTGGTAACCCTGTTGGAAAGCGGCTCCAATGCCGAGGCCCAAGCCGCCGGGATGCAACTAATTCGCCACGGGGCCGATGCCGTGCCGGGATTGAAAGCGATGCTCGAAAAGCAAACGGCGTCCAGCCGGCGGCCATTGGCCCTGGCCACGCTCGAACAAATCGGCGAACCGGCGGCGGTCGCCGTCGATGCGGCCATCGCCTGCCTCAAGGTGAAACATACAGCGACCAACATCGCGGCCATTAAATTCCTGCGGGCCTTGGCCCCCCACGGGCGCAAAGGCGTCGGCGATATGTGGGTGTTCGTCTCCAGCGACGACCCTACCCTCCGGATGGAAGCCGAAAACACCATTGTTCGCTATGGGCCGTATGGCCGAAGCGACTTGGAGATGCTTCGGGAGCAAGCGGGCAAACAGAATTTCGCCGTCAAAGAATTGGTTGTCCATCTGATGAGCCGGATGAAGGACTTGAGCAATGCCGAGTTGGTCCGGGAATTAACCGACCTGAAAATCCTGACCGACCACGATGCCCGAGTCCGCACGCTGCTGGCGGAAATCTTCCGGATTTATCCGACGCGATTCACGCGGGAAGAACACTTCACCCATCTGCTTCCGCTGCTTGCCGACCCGAACAAAAACGTGGTGACGGAGGCCAGGCGTTCACTGGAAGAACTCACTTGGGACCAGACAAGCATCAGCCCCATCGTCGATCAGCGAAAACGACCGGTGCTTGACGGGGATCGCAATCAAATTCAACTGAAGGGATACAGCACGCCGACGTTCGGCGATCTGCTGGTTGACGAAGAACTCGGCCAGTTTGATCTCTTCCCCGAGAAACCCCGCCTCGTGGATGTTCGGGGAAAGGCCGTCACGTTGAAGAAAACCCGCCGATTGCAGGAGACTGACTGCTCGGTCCTGATGCGGCTCGCGGCCGACAAGTCGATGCCGGTCAGCGGGAGTGTTTATGCGTTTGGCCTCGTGCAATGCCTGGGGAACAAGGCCCCGGTGAAGCCGTCGGACTGGACGCTGTTTTTGGATGCCGCCCGCTTTACGGATGTGCGGATTCAACAATCCGTGCTGCAAGTGTTGCTGTCCCAAGATACCGCCGTCGACGAGCTTCAAACGGCCATCTTGCCATTCACCCGGCATGCCGACAAGGAATTGCGCATCAACGCCCTGATGGCGCTGAGCCAGTGTAAGAACAATCAAAAGGGCAACAGCGAAGCCTTCTTCCGGGCCATGAACGACGGGGACGCGGAAATTCGTTCCGTGGGCTACATCGCCCTCACTGGTAGTCTGGAACGAAACGCCTCACTCTATCGAGAGCCGGAGGATGTCGCCGGGCACATGGAAACGCTGAAATCATCGCCGCAACCGCTCGCCCGTTCGATGGCGATTCAACTGCTGGCGACCGGCGGAGAAAAAACCAAAATCGCCATTCCGGCGTTGAAGGCGGCCTTGGACGACTCCGAGGATGCGGTGCAACTCTGGGCCATTCGCGGCTTGTCCCAATACAAGGAAGGCGCCCAACTCATCACGGATCGTTTCATGGACGCCCTGACGGATGACATTCGGTATGACACCGTCCAGTTCGTCAGCGACGCGGCCAGTATTCGATTGCTGAAACCGGCCGACTTCGTCCGGATGCCGGGCGTGGAACCCTCGTTGGAAGTCGAAGACTTCTACATCGCCGTGAACAAACGATTGATTCAACAGGAGAATCTAAAAGGTGAAGAAGCAAATCGCGTCATCAAGAACGCCCTGCTGCGGCGGGCCGTCCTGATTGCGATGCTCGACCTCGGGGCCGTCAACCGCAAGGTGGTTCCCTTGCTGGACAAGATGCTTCAAAAATCGACCAATCTGGAAGTGCTGCAACTCACCCTGATGGCCCTCCGGATGTACGGCCCCGACGGTCTCAAGGATGATCCCAAGATCGTGGATCATTGCATCGCCGTGTATGCCCTCGGGATGGATAAAGAACCGTTTCCGAGGGGACTCAACGAGGGCGAGAAATCCGCGATCATCAAACGCCGCAAGATTTACATGAAGTCGCTGGTGGATGCCATCCGCGAAATGGGGCCGGCCGCCCTCCCCCAACTGGAAGCGGGCTTGCGGGCGACCTTCCTCGCCCAGCGAATGCAAACAGACCGCATCGTCTGCCTGGCCCGCTGGGAGTGCATGGCCGCGATCCTCGGCACACCGGGCATCAAGCTGGAACCGGCCGTCAGCAGTTCGTTGTTGGGTGTGCTGCAAACCTCGGACAAATCGCTCACCATCCAGATGGATGTCCTGACGAAGACAAACAAGCCCATTCCGGGCGAATCGTTTGAAAGCGAACGGTCGCGGAATATGTCACGGGCCGACTTGATCGAATTCTTCCGTGATTCCCATGTGATCGTCCGGGATTGCCAGTCCAAAACCCGCGAACTCGCCAAGGCCGGCGGAAAGTGACAGACCAACGAAAAGCCGGAAACGATCTATGAAGACGAAGGGCCGGTGACACAAAAGTGTCACCGGCCCTTCGTCTTTCTCGATGCTCTTCACTTCACCAATTCCCGCAGCACCGGCAACATCGCATTGGTGATCTCCCGGTGCCCGATAGCATTCGGGTGAACGTGGTCGGTCATCCATTTTTCGATCTTCTCGCCTTTTTTCTCGGCATCCATCCACAATTGCTGATGATCGACGAGAAGGACATTTTCCGCGGCCGCCACTTCCCGGCAGGCTTTCATGTATTGATCCATCATCCGGTTGGGGTGCTGGCCAGAACCATCGGCCGGGTGCCCGGCGTCGTAGCGATTGGTGGTCATCAGCACCGGCTTGATGTTTGCTTTCTTGAGTGTGCGGACCATACCGGTGAGGTTCTCGCGGTAATCGATCAGCGTCACGCGGGGGAGCTCTTTTCCCTTGTCAATGTAACTGTCGTTTGCTCCATACATGATTGTCACGATGTCCGGTTGTTGATCCAGCACCGCCTTGGCGAAACGAGCCTTGGCTTGGGTTGATGTTTCCCCGCCGATGCCAATGTTCAGGACTTCGACGCTTTTGCCTTCCTTCATCAAGGCGGCTTCCAGCATGGCCGGGAACGTGTCCTCCTCTGGGACGCCGGGCCGATAGCCTTTGGTGATCGAATCGCCGAACGCGATGACTCGCACGGGTTTGGTCATCAGCCATTCGCTGTTGAACGTCGCCAATGTCAGCGACCGTGTTTTGAAAGGGCTACCGTCCGCCCCGCCTCGTTCGAGCAGGCAATAGATGGCCCCGGTCGGGCCGACCGCGAGGTCCGCGTAGCCACTGATGCCGGTTTCCACGGCCCGGCGATGCTTCCATGTTTTGCCGTCGTCATCGCTGACGTGAATCGTCAGATTTCGCCGCTCGCCGCCGTGGGTGTTGTGCGGGTTCGAGAAAAGAATGTGCTTCGCATCAAGCCTGTGCAAGGAACCCTGGCAAATCGGTTCCGGCAAGGCGGTGTCGATCACCGGCTTGGTCCATTTCGTCGCCCCGTCCGCGCTGACGGCCACGGCCCGAAGATGGGAGGGGGATTCATGCCGGATGTTCAGCATCACCCGGCCATCGGACAATTCCACAGCCGTCGTTTCGTTCGGATTGGCGAGGGCAGGAACGTTGGCGACGATGTCCCCGCGTTGCCAGTTTTTCCCGCCGTCGTCGCTGTAAATCGTGCTCATACAGGACGGCCGATGAGCGCCACCCCCGGTTCCGGTCGAAAGCCAGACGGGAACGATTAGCCGGCCGGTTTTGGAGAGCCGGATTCCATGTCCCGGCCCGGTGGCGATCACCTTCCAATCGTATTCCTTGCGAAAATCCTCGAATGTTGCCGTGATCTCGACGGGTTTGGAGAACGTCACGCCATCATCCGTGCTTTTGGCATAAAAGCAACGCATGTACTCGACGCAATAGAGGAAATGAATCACGCCCGAATCAACGATCATCACCGGGTTGTTGAAGGTGATGTCCGTCGGCTTCGCGGTCTTCTGCTTCGTCGAAACCGGGTTCTTGGTGAATCCCGTGCCGGGATCGACGACGGGTCGCATCTTGTCCCATGTGCGCCCGCCATCCGTGCTGCGTCGGCACACCAAATTGATGGCCCCCCAATCGCTCGTATCGGTCTTCCTCGCTTCGCAATAAGCGATCAGGCTCCCCTTGTCCGTGACGACCAAACCGGGGATGCGGTATAGTGCATAACCATCTTTCCCGGCCTCAAAGACGGACTGCTTCTCCAGAGTCGGAGCCGCGTGGATTTGGAATGCGATCATTAGAACGACAAGTAACGCACGCATCGGGTGTCTCTCAAGATTTGTCATCGGGAGATGGGGACCGAGGATACGATCCTCGGAGGGGAATGCAACCAAAACCGGCCATCAACCCGAGATTTTGCCAACATGGCCTGCCCGAATTTTGGCGGACTCAATCACGGCCAAGCCGATCTGCTGATTTTTTCCTCTGACAGACCGTCAGCGACGGCCGCACTTTCTCTTGACCGGCGCACAGGAAAGGGTATCCAAAGTTTCATGGAAGCGCACCCCTCGTCTGATCTCGCCCCGCCCGCTCGTTCCCTGAAAAAAGACATTCTGGCCGGGCTGTTCGTCCTGCTCGTGTCCTCGGCGGTGTTTGTCGTCATCACCCGGCAATGGCAAATTCCCCTGAATCTGCCGCGAAGCTACGCCGGCGATTATCTGGTTTATCTCGCCTGGGTGGAGACGATGATCGAGGAGGGAAGTTATTTGCACAACTCGCGGGTCGGCCGACCCTTGGGCACCGACTGGCGCGCCTTCCCCACTTCCGACGGCTGGCTCAACTGGCAGGTCATCCGCGGGCTCGCGCTCCTCAACCCCGAACCCGCCTGGGTCATGAACTGGTTCTACTGGCTCACCTTCCCTTTGGTCGGCCTCAGCGCCTTTGCCGTCGCCCGCTTGCTGGGTATTTCCCGGTTGATCGCCGTCGCCTTCGCCCTGCTCTATGACTTCATTCCCTACCATCTCATGCGTCATTCGCACGTTTTCATGACGGCGTATTATCTCATCCCGTGGTCGCTGTATGCCTGCCTTCAATGGCGAACGAGCAACCCCGCCATCGGAAAGTGGAACCGCCAATCCCTTGTGTTCGTCATGCTGGCGGTTCTCACCGGATTGGGGTA
>NZ_JH636442.1:488018-537169 GCF_000255705.1 Zavarzinella formosa DSM 19928 | reverse complement strand
TCAACATGGAACCCCAGTCCCCCGCCGCCACCATTTCGCCAAGCCATTCCCTGAAAAAAGACATTCTGGCCGGGCTGTTCGTCCTGCTCGTGTCCTCAGCGGTGTTTGTCGTCATCACCCGGCAATGGCAGACTCCCCTTCGTCTGCCGCGAAGTTATTCCAGCGATTATCTGGTTTACCTCACCTGGGTGGAGACGATGATCGAGGAGGGGAGTTATTTGCACAACTCGCGGGTCGGCCGACCCCTGGGCACCGACTGGCGCGCCTTCCCCACTTCCGACGGCTGGCTCAACTGGCAGGTCATCCGCGGGCTCGCGCTCCTCAACCCCGAACCCGCCTGGGTCATGAACTGGTTCTACTGGCTCACATTCCCTTTGGTCGGCCTCAGCGCCTTTGCCGTCGCCCGCTTGCTGGGCCTTTCCCGGTTGATCGCCGTCGCCTTCGCCCTGCTCTATGACTTCATTCCCTACCACCTGATGCGGCATGAACATGTTTTCATGACGGCCTACTACCTCGTCCCGTGGTCTCTGTACGCCTGTCTTCAATGGCGGTCAACCAACACGCTCATCGGAAAGGGGAACCGCCAATCTCTTGTGTTCGTCTTGCTGGCGGTTCTCACCGGATTGGGGTACGTCTATTACGCCTACTTTGCCTGCATCCTCATGCTGGTCGCCGGCATCGCCCGGTCCGTGAATGATCGTTGTCGGCAGCCATTAGTCCTCTCCGCGGGCTGGTGCGCCATCGTAATAGGCACGCTCCTGGCCACGTTGATTCCGGAAATCACTTGCAAGTTGACCACCCAGAAAAACCCGGATGCCCCGCAGCGAAGTCCCGCGGAGTCCGAGTTGTATGCCTTCAAGATCACCCAACTGCTGATGCCGGTCCCCGATCACCAGTTGAAGCCGTTAGCCAAGATTCGGGCCAAATATAGCGGTGTTTCGCCGCTGACCAACGAAAACGAAACATCCAGTCTTGGCATGGTCGGGTCGGCCGGGTTCCTTTTCCTGCTATTTCGGTTCTTGTTTCGCCGGGCCGGGACCGCCGAGCAAAGCGAGGATTTGCTGTCTTTGTTCACCGTGGTCATCGCACTACTGGCAACCATCGGCGGTTTTGCCTCGGTCATCAACTGGACACAGGCCACCATTGGCATGACGCCGTGGATCCGAAGTTATAACCGCATCAGCATCATGTTGGGGTTCATCGTCCTGTTGGGTCTGGCAGCGCGGGCGGAAGCCCGTTGGAACACACTTCGGACAGCGAGAGAAAGAATCGTCTTCGCGGTTCTGACCATCGCCGTGGTTGCCTGGGGGATCTTCGATCAAACGCCACGGCATGTTAGCGCAAATAACGCGGTCAATGCGGAGCAATTTTTGTCGGACGAGGAGTATTTCCCCGCCATCGAATCGCAAGGCTCCCCCGGCGATTTCGTGTTCATTCTGGGCTATCGTTATTATCCCGAGTGCCCCATCGAGCCGTTCACCGATTATTCACACTTCCGGCCCTACCTCCACAGCAAACAACTCACCTTCAACTACGGAGCCTTGCGGGGCGAGGCGAACGACCTGTGGTTCCGGATGGCGGCCAGCCAGCCCGTCCCGGAGATGATCGATCATCTGGCCCGCATGGAGGCCCTCGGGCTCCTCGTCTTCCGGCCCAGCCACAAGGACGGCGGCAAGAAAATCGAGGCCGAGGCCGAGGCACTTCTCGGCGTCAAGCCCTTCGTGAGCCCCGACCGTCAGTTTGCCTTTTTCAACCTCCGAGCCAGGAGCGAACGACTCAAGACCGAAACGCCCGCCGGACAATGGGAGGCCGCCAAACTCCGCATGCGCCAGCCCCTCACCCCCGTCTGGCGAAAAAACTTTAACCCCGAATGGTCGTTGGGCGATCTGTCCGGCATGACGCGGGATTTTGGACGCGAAGCGGAAATCCGGGTGACGAACACACTGGATGTCCCGCGTCAATTGGAACTGCGGTTTTCCGTGAAAGTCATTCACCCAGAGGACGAAGGAGACCCTCGCTGGCTGCGAATCTCACATAACGGACAGGATGACATCGAACCGGTCCCCCGACAAGGCACGGCCATCGTCAAGACCTTCACCATCCCGCCGGGCGAGACCGTCATCAAATGCACTCCGGCCTTCGAGCGGGAACATCTGGCGCCGGGAGGGCGTGGCTCGCCGTGCTGGATGGTCATGAGCAAGATCTCATGGGCTGAAAAATGACACCGCGTGGCGAAGTCAGTCATTCGATCCCGCCCTTCCCTTGTGAAGATGACATATACTGAACGTGGTCGAAATCGCCCGTCGGCCTGAAACAGCCGACATCGTTTACGGAATCTTCGCACGCTGGTGGAATCGAAATGAAAGTGCTTGTGATTGGTCGGGGTGGTCGGGAACATGCCATTGTGTGGAAACTCAGCCAGTCTCCCCGCGTGACGAAGGTGTATTGCGCCCCCGGAAATGCCGGGACGGCCATTGATGGCGAGAACGTCAACCTTGACATCACCGAGTTTGACAAGCTCGTGAGGTTCGCCAAAAAGGAACAGATCGGCCTCACCGTCGTCGGGCCGGAAGAACCGCTCACGCAAGGTCTCGTCGATGCCTTCCAAAAAGAGGGACTGCGCATCTTCGGGCCAAACCGCTCGGCGGCCCGGATCGAGGGGAGCAAAGTCTTCTCTAAGCAACTCATGCGGCATGCCGACGTTCCGACGGCCGAATTCAAGATTTTCGACCACCCGGAACCGGCCAAATACTGGGTGGACACGCGGGAATATCCGGTCGTCGTGAAGGCTGATGGTCTCGCCGCCGGGAAGGGCGTGATCGTTTGCAACACCGGCGAAGAAGCCAAGCGGGCCATCGACCGGGTAATGATTCACGAAGAATTCGGCGGCAAAGCCGGCCGGCAAATTGTGATCGAAAAGCGGCTGGAAGGCGAAGAACTCAGCGTGCTGGCCCTTGTCTCCGGGCGGGCGATTTTGCCGTTGCCGGGGTCGCAGGATCACAAGGCCGCCCTGGACGGAGACAAGGGGCCGAACACCGGCGGCATGGGGGCCTATTGCCCGGCCACGAAGGCCACGCCGGAATTAATGAGCAAAATTGAAAGCGAAGTGTTTGTTCCCGTGGTCCACGGCATGAAGCGGGCGCGTTACCCGTTCAGCGGGTTGATGTACGCCGGGATCATGCTCACGAACCAAGGCCCGCGCGTGTTGGAATTCAACGCCCGCTTTGGCGACCCGGAAACACAACCGCTCATGATCCGACTCAAGAGCGACCTGCTGGATTTGTTGGAAGCGGTGGTCGATGAAAAACTCGGCGACCTGACGGAAGATCAAGTCGTTTGGGACCCTCGCCCGGCGGTGTGCGTCGTGATGGCGGCCGGCGGTTATCCCGGCAAATACGAGAACGGCAAGCCAATCGCCGGACTGGATGAAGCGGCCAAATTGCCGGACGTGAAAGTGTTTCACGCCGGAACCAAGCGGGAAGACAACCGCGTCGTTACTGATGGCGGCCGGGTGCTTGGCGTGACCGCCCTCGGCGACACACTGGCCGACGCCCGAAAACGGGCCTATGAGGCGGTCGCGAAAATCAGCTTCAAGGGCGCCCACTACCGGACGGACATCGGTGACAAAGGCTTGAAGGGGTGATTGTAAACGGTCACTCTGTTTTGACGACTTGAAGCGTGTCCGCCCAATCCGTTTGTTCCATTCGTAATTCGCCGATCTTGCAAGGCTCGTCCGCGAGAAGAGCCAGCCCCACCAAGACCGGCTTGCCGCCAATTTTGGCAACCCCGGCCAGTTTCACCCATTCTGATTTTGGCTTGCCCGCATCCGGCGATTTCACCAGCCGGTGAAACGTCGGGGCGAAGCCCGGCAGCGACAGTTGGGCAGGCCAGATTTTCACGCGGGGTTTGTCGCTTTTCAGCAAGCCCCCCAAGCCCCGAAGCACACTGTCCAGAATTTCCGGAGCCTCATCCGGCGTGACCGCTTTCTGATTGCCCGCCGGGGCGATCACCACCAGCCGAATCCGCACCGGAACGCCGTTCACCTGAAGCTGTTTCGGGCCAACACTCGCCGGTGGCGGCGGGTAATCGGCAAGGTTTTCGTTCATCCCCTTTTCAAGATTCGGATGCTTCTTTTTCCCGGTGAGAATTTTGAACAAGACAAACAACACCACCAGGCCCCCCACAGCCGCTGCCGCGTAGATGACCAGATTGGAGTCCGACTTGACTTTCTCGACCACATCGTTGACCTGTGCGAATAACATTCGTGCCTCGGTTGCTTATGATGAAAGGGGACGAGAGCCTTGAAAGTGTCGATCTTTTCTCCCTGAGATTCAAGAGGATATCGCATGTTTCCGCTGCTTCTGGCCCTGAGCATCGCCGCCGAACCGCCAAAATGGACCGAAGAGGAAAACGCCCATCTGACCAACATCAAAGCGGTCACCTCCGAATACGTGCGGGCCGGGGAAGGCTATTTCTCGCCGGACGGCAAAAAGATCATCTTCCAAGCCGAGGAAAAGGACACCGGCAACCCGTTCTACCAGATCTTCGTGCAGGATCTCGCCACCGGAAAAGCCACCCGCGTCAGCCCCGGCGTCGGCCGGACGACGTGTGCCTATTTCACCGTGGACGGCAAGCGGATTATCTTCGCGTCCAGCCATCTGGACCCGGACGCCAAAAAGCATCAGGAAGAAGAAATCAAGCAACGCGAGGAAGACAAAAAAAAGGGCGTTCGCCGACGTTATTCGTGGGACTTTGATGCCTACATGGATATCTTCGAGGCCGACCTTGACGGCGGGAACATGAAAAACCTCACGAACACCAAGGGTTATGATGCCGAGGGATCGTTTTCCCCGGATGGCAAGCAAATCGTGTTTTGCTCGAATCGCGGTGGCGATCTTCAGCTTTACATCATGAACGCGGACGGCACCGGCGCCCGGCAACTCACGAAGGCCCCGAACTGTTACAACGGCGGGCCATTTTTCTCGCCGGATGGCAAAAAAGTGATTTTTCGCAGCGACCGCAAGGAAAAAGACCGATTGCAACTCTATGTCATCAACGCGGACGGTACCGGCGAAAAAGCCCTGACGGACAACGACAAATGGGTGTATTGGGCGCCGTATTGGTATCAGGACGGCAAACACATCATCTACACGGCCGCCGACCATTCCGATGAAAAAGCCCGGCCGAATTACGACCTATATTGGATGAATCTCGACACCGGCAAAACCACCCGAATCACCCACGCCCCCGGACAGGACGTGTTGCCAGTGTTCAGCCCGGATTACAAAAAGCTCATGTGGACGAGCAGTCGGGACGGGCGATCCCCCACCCAACTCTATATCGCAGACTTCACCCCGCCGAAGGATTGAACTTCTCAAAAATGTGCTAAGCTTGGTCAAATGGTTCGGGCCGTAGTCGCACATGACCGCCGAAGAGGCCGCTTTTCTTGAACTTGTCTGTGCGTCGCCGGAGGACGATGTTCCCCGGCTCGTTTTCGCCGACTGGCTGGACGAACGGGACGACCCTCGCGGCGAGTTCATCCGCATTCAATGCGCCCTTGCCCGGTTGTCCCCCGCTGATCCGAACCGGCCGACGTTACTCGACCGGGAAGCAATGCTAATCGCCCGGTTTCATGCCCCGTGGTCGGAACCCTTGAAGGGAATCGCCGGCTGGACCGAGTTTCGCCGCGGCTTCGTTGAAACCGTGAACATCGAGACCCGGAAATTCCTCAGTCGCGGCAAAGACTTGTTCAATCTGGCGCCGGTTCGCCATGTCCGCTTTCTGGACGTGGGAAGCAACCTTCCGCGCCTGACGGCCTCCCCGCTTCTCAACCGGTTGTCGGCCATCACCATGTACGCCCAGCATCTGGGGGATGAACTGGCCCACTCATTGGTCGATTCGCCGCATCTGGGTGATTTGAGGCAACTAAACATTGGCCGCAACCGCATTCGCGATCGGGGGGTGCAACGACTGGCCCGCTCTCCCCGCTTTGAACAAATCGTCGGCATGGATCTGAGCGACAACACCATCCGAGATCCGGGCATTCGGGCGGTGGCCGAGTCCTCCAATTTGACAAACTTGGTCAGCTTGGAACTTCGCCGCAACGAAATCACCCCCGTTGGCCTCGGCATGTTGTGTTCGTCAGCGACACTTTCCAGCCTTCGAGAACTCGGTGCGGGATTGAACTACATCAGCACCCCTTACGAGGGCAACATTCCAGCGGCGGGGGCCGTCGAACTGCGATCCTTGGACCTCAGTGAAAACGGCCTCACCGTGGAAAGTCTGCGGGAGATGATTCGACTGCCGGGATTCATGCACTTGGAACAATTGGATCTCGGCCACAACGAGGTGGGCAACGCCGGAGCCACGCTGTTGGCCGACTGGTCCGGAGCGGCCAGCCTGCGCATCCTTCGATTAACGCACAACCGTATCGGGGACGACGGCGCCAGAGCCTTGGCCCGCTCCAACTACCTCTTCAATCTGACCGATCTGGATGTCAGCGATAATCCCATGCACGACCCCGGGGCGTTCGAGTTTTTAAACAGTTTGGGCCTCCCCCGCATGAAAAACCTCGCCATGCCCCATCTGGGCCTCACCCCACGAATGAAACGCGCTCTCGCGGGCCGGTACAACTCCTGACGATTTCCCGCTTTTTGAATCGTGCTGATGCCGGGCCGCCCTCTTGCCGAGGCATTTCCCTAAATTAATTGTCTGGACAACCATTCTTCGGACGATTATAGTTTGAACATGGGCCAATCCTCATCGACAACACGTTCAGCCCTGCGGTTTGACTCTCCGGAGCAGGAAGCATTCCTGAATCTGTGGAGAACCTACGACCGTCTTCGGTCTCTTGAAGACGAGTTGTTTGGCCGGTTTGACCTCACCCCGCAGCAATACAACGTCCTGCGTCTTCTGAAAGCCCGCGACCCGGAACCACTGCCGACGCTAACCATCGCGGAAAGCCTCGTTTCCCGCGCTCCGGACATCACCCGGATGATTGACAAACTGGAGACACGGGGTCTAATTCTTCGCACCCGGCCGCCCGAAGATCGCCGCACGGTGTTGGTGGGCATCACCGTGGCGGGGTCAAGTTTGCTGGACGAAATGGCCGGACCGTTGCGGGATTGCCACCGTCGACAGCTTGGACATCTCAGCCGGGCCGATCTCAAAAAGCTTGTCTCCTTATTGGAAGCCGTCCGTTCGCCGCACGAAACCGATGACAGCCCTTGGAAACAATAACCTCTCTTGGAGTTCGATCATGGTTCAGGAAAAACATTCAGAAACCGACGTGATCGTGATCGGCGGCGGGCCGTCCGGTTCGGCGACAGCCACCCTGATCGCCCAGCAAGGGCATAAAGTCACGCTGTTTGAGCGGGAGCATTTCCCCCGGTTTCACATCGGCGAATCGCTGATCCCGCAGACCTACCACGTCATCAAGCGGCTTGGCTTGCTTCCGAAGATGAAGCAAAGCCACTTCATCAAGAAGCACAGCGTCCAGTTCGTGACGGAACACGGCAAATTGTCCGAACCGTTCTATTTTCACGATCACAAGCCCGAAGAATCCTCGCAAACCTGGCAGGTTCGTCGCAGCGAATTCGATCACCTCTTGCTGACGAACGCTCGCGAAACCGGAGTGACCGTTCACGAAGGGGCGCGGGTTCTGGAAGTGTTGTTTGAGGGGCAACGGGCCGTTGGTGTAAGGGTTAAACTGGATGACGGGTCGGAACAGATCGTGCGGTCAAAGATCGTCGTTGACGCGAGCGGCCAAAGCTCCCAAATCATTGACCGGTTCAATCTGCGGGAATGGGATCCGGTTTTGAAGAAGGCCGCCATTTGGACGTATTGGAAGGGGGCCTACCGCGACACCGGCCGGGACGAAGGGGCAACCATCGTCATTCAAACGCAAGGGAAGACCGGTTGGTTCTGGTACATTCCGCTCCACGACGACATTCTCAGCGTGGGCGTGGTCGCCCCGCACGAATACCTGTTCCAAAATCGCGGGAAGGATTACGAGAAGATTTATTTCGAGGAAGTCGCCAAGTGCCCCGGCGTACAACCCCGGATCGCCAACGCCACGCGCTGCGATATCTTCCGGGCGCAAAAGGAATACTCGTATCGGGCGAGCAAAGCGGCCGGAGATGGCTGGGTGCTGGTGGGCGATGCCTTCGGCTTCCTTGATCCGCTTTACTCCTCCGGGGTGCTGCTCGCCCTGACCTCGGCCGGAATGGCGGCCGACGCCATCAACGAGGGATTGGCCAAGGGAGACACCTCCGAGGCCCAACTCCGCAAATGGGAAGCGGGCTACATCGCCGGCATGGACCGAATGCGGCGGCTCGTGGTCGAGTTCTACGATGGCTTCAGTTTCGGCCGGTTTGTGAAGAAGCATCCCACCCTTAAGGGCCTTGTCACGGACGTGCTGATCGGCGACTTATTCAAGGACGATGTGGATGTCCTGTGGCCGTTGATGGATGAAATGCGAGCTGAAAAAGCCCAATACCTGGCCACCAAGGCGGCTCAGGCCGCCACCACGAGCTGACATGGAAACTTCTTCGCCTCGCCCCGTCCGAATCGCGTTGTTCTATGGTCTCACGCTGGCCACCGGGGTCGGGTTGTTTTTCCTGATCCGTCAGACGGGCGAGGGGCTTCAGCCTCCGACCGCTGAATCGACGGCGACGGCCAAATCGGGCGGCGCCAAACTTGATGTCCTCGTCCATGTGCTGGCCACGCTGGCGGCGGTGATCGCCCTCGGTCATTTGCTTGGCCGGGTGTTTCGGTTCATCGGCCAACCGCCGGTCATTGGCGAAATCGTGGCGGGATTGTTGCTCGGGCCATCGTTCTTGGGGGAAATTTCCCCGGATATGATGCACTTGCTGATCCCATCGCCCACCGACGATCCGGCGGGGAAAGTTCGCGGCGCCTTGCAGATGATCGCCCAATTGGGCGTCATCCTTTACATGTTCCTCGTCGGCATGGAATTAAATCTTGGCACGCTCCGCCGAGAGGCAAAATCGGCGGTGGCAATTTCGCACAGCGGAATTCTGCTGCCGTTCGTCCTCGGTTCGGCATTGGCCCTCGGCTTGTTCCGGGATTTGGCCCCGGCGGGCGTGCCGTTCACCAGTTTTGCCCTGTTCATGGGCGTGGCGATGTCGATCACGGCCTTCCCGGTTCTGGCGAGAATCCTCACTGATCTCCGGATGGAAAAGACACCGCTGGGCGTGATCGCCCTCGGGTGTGCGGCGATGGGGGACGCGACCGCTTGGTGCATCTTGGCATTTGTCGTCGGGGTCGCGCAAGCCCGAGTCGGCGGGGCGGTGTTTGTCACCGTCGGGGCGCTGAGCTTTGTGACGGTGATGTTTATCTTGGTGCGACCGCTGGCCACGAAACTGGCCCGCCGGTGGGAGACGGGGCCGCTGCCGCCAATTCTGTTGCCTTCCGTGTTAACAGCCGTCATCCTCTCGGCGCTGGCCACGGAATCCATCGGCATTCACGCCATTTTCGGGGCTTTCCTGCTCGGGGCGGTAATTCCCTCGGAGAGCCGGCTGGCCGCCGAGTGTCATCGGAAACTGCATGATCTGGTGACGATTCTGATGCTTCCCGCATTCTTCGCTATCACCGGGATGAACACCCGTGTCGGCCTCATCCAAGGTGTCGATCAATGGATGTGGTGCGGACTCATCATCCTCGTGGCAACGGCCGGCAAGTTTGGCGGCACCGTGCTGGCCGCCCGTTTCACGGGTCAGAATTGGAAGATGGCCAGCGCGCTCGGAGTGTTGATGAACACGCGAGGACTGATGGAATTAATCGTCTTGAACGTCGGCTTGGAACTCGGCATCATCACGCCGACGTTGTTCGCCATGATGGTGCTGATGGCCCTCGTCACCACGATGGCGACTTCGCCGATCCTCGTCTGGCTTGTCCCGACGCCGAAACCGGCCCCGGTGAAGGCAACCGAACCGGTCGCCGTTTGAATTGAAAGGAACACGGGCCGGAACTTCACGCTCCGACCTGTGTTTCGCCGATCACTTCTTCAAAGACACGCAGACAATTTCCTTGTCGTTTCGCACGAACACGCAGCCATCGGCAAAGGCCGGATGAACCCAGGCGACCGTTCGACGGAAGGCCGTCGTGGTCGGCTCGATGATCTTGGTCCGGCTGATTTCCTCATACCCCTTCGGGCTGAGATGGGCGAAGATCAAGTCCCCGTTTTCCGTGAACAGGATGTGGCGGTCGCCATTCTTCACGATGAAAGCAGTCGCGGCCTTGTTGGCTTTGCCGTTGAACGGCTCGACCGATTCCCACACCCGTTCGCCAGTCTTGCCATCGACACAGCGGAGATGCCCGGTCATGTCCACGCCATAGAGATAGCCCCCTTCAAAGAGCGGCGTCATGTTGAGCGGAAACATCGCGTTGGTCTTTTTGGCCCGCCAGAGTTCCTTGCCCGTGGGGGCGTCTTTGCCAAGCTCGATCATCACGGCGTTCCCGCCTCCCTCGCCCGCCACAAACAGCAGATTACCATCCATTCGCGGTGTCATGATCGACATCTTGTAATCCGCCTGCACCGGGACGGACCAATTCTTCTTGCCCGTCGCCGGGTCCAGCGAGTTGATCGAGGTCGCGTGCCAGACGAGCAATTGCTTCATGCCTCCAGCCTCGATCATTGTCGGGGCACTGTAGCCTTGCTCCTCGGCTGTCAGTGATTTCCAGAGTTCCTTGCCAGTGTCCTTGTCGAAGGCGACCACACAAGAACCTTCGCCGCCGACGACGGAATACACCGTCTTGCCGTCCACCAGCGGATGGCTGCAATAGCCCCACAGGGCGGTTTTCGCCCCGTAGTCGGCCTTGAAATCTTTCTTCCAAATCAAGGAACCTGTCTTGGCGTCCAGACAGGCAAAGTTGCCTTCCGTGCCAAGGAAGTACACTTTGCCGTCCACGACAGTCGGCGTGGTCCTTGGCCCGATGGGGTATGAGACGGTGTACTTGCACTCATACTCGTATTTCCAAACCGGTTTGCCGGTCTTCGCATCGAGGCAATGCAGTCGTTCGATGCCGGTGAAGTCCGTGCGGTCGAAGACTTCCTTCTTCACGTCGGCGGTCGTCAGGTAATCCGGAACGTAAACCAAGCCATTCGCCACGGATGGCCCGGCAAATCCACCGGCGAGCGGAGTAGTCCAAAGGGGTTTCAACCCGTCGGCCGGGAATTTCTCGATCAGGCCGGTTTCATGCCAGACGCTGTCCCGTTTCACGCCCAGCCATTGCGGCCAGTCTTCGGCAAACCCGGTCGCGGCGGCGCTTGCCAGCACAGTGATCGCCAGTAATCGCTTCATCGGTTGCTCCTCGTTGTCATTCCTTCGCCAGAGACACACAGATTAACTCACGGTCGCTCCGAACGAACACACATTTTTCCGCGAATGCAGGCATGGAGAACATGAGATCCCGTCCGAAGGAGTGGCCCGTCGGTTCGATGATCTTTGTCCGGCCGGTCTCCTGGTAACCTTCGCGGGTGAGCTTGGCGATCAGGATTTCACCCAGTTCGTTGAAGATAAAAAAGCGGTCGCCGTTCTTCACCAAGAACGCGGTCGCACACTGGCCCGCCTTGCCGCCGACGGGTTCCAGCGATTCCCACAAGCGTTTGCCGGTTGCCATTTCCATGCAACGAAGCTCTCCCTTGCTGTCGATGCCATAGAGCAACCCGTTTTCCACGAACGGCTGGCTATTCACCGGGTAGACCCCCTTGCGGCGGTCGCCGATCCAGATTTCTTCGGCACCCGGCTGATCGGTCGTCAATCTGAAACCCTTGCACACGCCGTCGTACCCGCCGACAAACAAGTGCTCTCCGTCGCGGGACGGAACCATCACCGCCCCGGCGTTGGTGGCTTTCAACGGCGAAGACCAAAACTTCTTGCCCGTCTCCGGGTCGAGACTGTTCACCGATTCGGAATGCCAAACCAGCAGTTGGCGTGCCCCGCCAGCCTCAATGATCCCCGGCGAGCTATACCCCGGTTCGCGGGCGGTGAGGTTCTTCCAGAGTTCTTTGCCGCTGTCTTTGTCAAACGCGACAACGCAAGCCCCTTCGCCACCGACGATGCAAATGAGTTTTTTTCCGTCGATGAAGGGATGGCTCGCATAACCCCAGAGCGGCGTCTTGGTGGCGTAATCTTTGTTGAAATCTTTCGTCCAAAGTGGTTTTCCGGTCACGGCATCGAGACAGGCGAGATGCCCCTCGGCCCCCAAAGCATATACTTTGCCGTCCGCCACCGCCGGGGTGCAGCGGGGGCCGTTGGGGAAGGAGATTGTGTAAGTGGCGGGCTGTTCGTATTTCCAGAGTTCCTTGCCGGTCTTGGCGTCGAAGCAGATTAGTCGTTCGGTTCCTTTATAGTTCGTTCGCTCGTAGACCTCTTGCTTCGGATCGGCGGAAGAAACGAAATCGGCGAGGTAGACTTTCCCGCCGGCCACCGCCGGCCCCGCATAACCGCCGGCCACTTTCACTTTCCAAAGCGGTTTGAGACCGGCTTTGGGGATCGACTCGATGATTCCGGTTTCCCGCCAGGTATTGTCCCGCTTCGGCCCCATCCATTGCGGCCAATCGTCGGCGGAGACAAGCCCGGTGAGCATGAGCGAACACAAGAGGGTGAGAACGATTCGCATGAAACGGATTCCCCCGAATGAAAGAAACAGGCGATGGCGTAACGCCCACAATCAACCCCGGTCAATCATGGCCATCGCCGCGGCCGCGTATCGAGCCCCGCTGACGGGGGGCAGTTCGTGATTCAGGAAATGGCGGTCGGCTTCGGTGAGCTTGATGGAAGCGGCCGCGATGTTTTCCCGGAGATAGGTCCGGTGTTTTGTCCCCGGAATGGGCACGATGTCCGGTCCCCGGTCGAGCAACCACGCAAGAGCGAGTTGGCTGGCTGTCCGGCCTTGTTTGGCGGCATACGCCTTGAGTGCCTCGGCCCGGCGCATATTGGCGGCGAAGTGTTCTTCCTGAAACCGGGGCATCCCCTTGCGGTTGTCGTTGTCGGCCGCGTACTCGGCGGCGGTCTTCACTGCCCCGGTGATGAAGCCTCGGCCAAGGGGGCTATACGGGACGAAGCCGATTCCGAGTTCTCGGCATGTCGGCAAGATCTCGGCCTCCACTTCCGGCTCGAACAACGAGTATTCCGACTGCAGGGCCGAAATGGGATGAACCTTCATCGCCCGGCGAAGCGTGGACGGCCCCGCCTCTGACAGGCCGATGTAACGGACTTTCCCCTGTTTGACAAACTCGGCCACCACGCCGATGACCTCTTCAATGGGAATATGGGGGTCCACCCGGTGTTGATACAGCAGGTCGATATGATCCGTTCCGAGCCGTTTGAGGGAAGCTTCCACCACTTCGCGAATGTGTTCGGGCTTACTATCCGCTCCGGTGATCTGCCCGGCCGCGTTGAAGGTGAAACCAAACTTCGTGGCGATGAGGACTTTGTCCCGACGATCCCGCACAGCTTTGCCGACGAGTTCTTCGTTGGTGAACGGCCCATAGACTTCGGCCGTGTCCAAGAAGTTCACCCCCAAGTCGATGGCCTCGTGAATCGTGGCAATCGATTCGTTGTCGTCCCGGTTCGTTCCATACGCCCAAGACATGCCCATGCAGCCTAGGCCGAAGGCCGACACCGTAAGACCTTGATTGCCGAGTTTGCGCTGTTCCAAGATGTTCACCGGGAGAAGATGATTTAGATTCGCACCACGACATCCGACGATTTGAAGCGGACCTTGGGAACGGCCGCGTATTTGTCATCTGCCGCCCGATATCCCACCGGGCAGGAAATAACGCTGCGGTAACCCATTGCCGGCAGTCCCAAGATGTCGTCGTACTTCTTCGTGTCAAAACCTTCCATCGGGCAAGTATCCACGCCCATCACGGCGGCAATGGCCATCAATTGCCCGATGGCGATGTAACATTGCCGGGCGGCCCATTCATTGGAGTCGAAGTTTTCGTTCAGCAAAGTCCCGGTCATCGCCTTCCGGAAACCCTTGAGGGCCTCGACCGTCGTGTTCCGCACTTCGGCGATGCGGGCGAGATAAGCATCGATGTCCGGTTCGTTGAGGTCCGTCCTCGCGGCGAAAACCACCATGTGTGAGCAATCGGACGGTTGACATTGCCCCCAAGAGCAGGGAACGAGGCTCGCCTTGATGGCTTGATCGGTGATGACGATGAATTTCCACGGTTGCAGGCCGAAACTGGAGGGCGTCAACACCAATGTGTCTTCGATGGCCTGCCAGACATCATCCGGGATCCTCCGGGCGGTATCAAATTTCTTGACGGCATAACGCCAATGGAACCGGGCAAGTACTTCGGCCGGCGACAGCGTCTTCATGGAATCCTCATGCGGATCGGATCGGCTTTCAATCGAATGATAGGAAGGGACGAAAACTAAGCGACCGCACCGGTCAGGAAGAGTGACCGTTTGTCTGTTCGGGCGATTAAGGATATTACACAACCGTAACCGATGTCTTACAAGAGAGATGAAGTTGCGCGATCATCGGCGGGAAACGAAAAACGGGATCGGCATAAAGCCGATCCCGGTGCGTTGCATTGATCGATTGTGACCCAGACGATTAACGCTTGGAGAACTGGAAGCTGCGGCGAGCGCCCTTGCGGCCGTACTTCTTGCGTTCCTTCATACGGCTGTCCCGTGTGAGGAAGCCCGAATCCCGGAGCTTCTTGGACATGCCGTCTTCGGTGCTTTCCGTGCCGTCCGCGTTGGTGGTCGGCGTTTCGGTCGCGCCGAACATCGTCTTCAGGGCGCGGGCGACGCCTTGGAGCGTGGCGCCAGCCTGACCGGTGTGGCCGCCGCCGGCGACGTTGACGAACACATCAAGCCGGTTCCGCATGTCGAGCAGAAGCAGCGGGCCGACGACGTAGCCTTGGTCTTGCAGGATGGGGAAGAAGTCGGTCAGTTCGCGTTTGTTGATGACGATCTTGCCGGAACCTTCGCAAATCCGCACGCGGGCCACCGAGGTCTTGCGACGGCCGGTCCCGAGATAAAATTTCTTCGCAGCGCTCATGCCTTCAAAATCCTCTGACCGCACCTAGGCGGATGAATGTTCAGGAAAGTTTCAGTTCTTTGGGTTGTTGGGCTTGGTGCGGGTGAGAGTTCCCGGCGTAAATCTTCAGTTTGCCCAACTGAGCCCGGCCGAGACGGCCGCGGGGAACCATCCGCTTCACGGCTTGGTACAGGATTTCTTCCGGCTTGCGGGCGAGCATTTCCTTGGCGGGAATGATCTTCTGGCCGCCGGGGTAACGGCTATAGGTCTGGTAGGTCTTTTGATCCCACTTGTTCCCGGTGAACTTGATCTTCTCCACGTTCGTGACGACCACGAAGTCACCGGAGTCGGTGTGGGAGGTGTAGGTCGGCTTGTGCTTCCCGCGAAGGACGTTTGAGATCAAAACGGCCAGCCGCCCGACGACTTGTTCAGTCGCGTCGATATAAAGCCACTCGTGCTGAGCGGTCTGCGGGTTCAGTAATGTGGTCTTGGTGGACATGCGGATTCTGTCTGCCTGCTTGGTTCGTCAAAAAAATCATCTTAAAATCCCGGCGAATAGCGTCAAGTAGGGGATGGGAGTTTTTCCCCTCCCAAGGCTGAATTTCACGGAGAATCTTCATGAGCGGCCAACTTCCCAAACCCACCACCCCGTTGGGGTTGCCTCCCGGCAGCATCCGGGGATTGCTTGCCGTCCAGATCACCACGATCTTTCTCCTGCTTTTGCTCGTGCCGGAGGCCAATCAGGTGCCGGTGCCCCTGAATTTGTATTTCCTGCTGTCATTGGTCATGGTGTTCTTCGTCGCCCACGGCGCGTCAATCCGCGAAAAGTCCGATCCTTCCCCCTCGCCCCTTTACCTCCCCGGCGGCACCTTACGATTCCTGATGCTTGGCGGAACCATTGGCGCCTTGGTCTACCTCGGCATGAACCATCCCGAACGGTTTGACCGGCTGACACCCGACCCCGGACAGTTCGCCAACTGGAAGTTTTATCTCGGCAGCCTGGCAGGCGGGTTCTTCGTCGGTCATCTTCTGAAGATTTCCCCGCTGCCGCATGGTTGGGCGTTTCAATCGTTTCAGGCTTGGGTGGCGTTGATTGCCATGCTGAGTCTGGTGGTCGAAACGATTCTTCAGGTCTTTGCGAAACCGTCTCTGGTCGAGAAACTCGACTTCGTCACCTGGCAGTGCCTCGTCACCGGCATTACAGCGTTTTATTACGGCGTCCGGTCGTAAATTCCGGCGAAGGGGCGAAATCGAGCAGGATTTTCGATGTTCCCGGTTCTGTCCATTTCATTTAATACCCACATCAACGTTCCCGGAACCGGGAACGATTTTCACCGGCCAGGCCATTAACCCGGCCGGGATTTGATTCCTGTTCGTTTTTTGTCAACCCCATAGCCGTGTGTCTCCGTTTGCTTTCATCAAGATCCCGTGCCCGGTCCGCTGTTCATATAGAGAACTCACCCGTTCCAAGCCGGCCTGCCTGACTTGGTCGCGACGAGTTATTGTCCTCATCCGGTGAACGTGTTTTTCCGCACAGCGAGGTCGGCGACCATTCGTCCCGGCCCCATCCGGTCGGCATCGTCCCTTCGGAGATCTTTGAGAGAGCGCAGGAAGACCGCGAAGGAGCATTCTTCATGTCCCTCGAGGCCGCCATCCTCGGGATTTTACTGGCCTTGATGGCCGGTGTTGGAACGGGCATCGCCGTCGGGCGAGCCCTGATGCAAGGCAAGGTTCGGCAGGCTGAAACCCTCGCCAGGGGGCAGGAAGAACAAGCCGCCGAACGCGCCCACGAAATTCTGGAAACGGCCCGCAAGGATGCCGACCGGATCACCAAGGATGCGGAACTTCGGGCCAAGGACGAGTTTTTCCAGAAACGAGACCAATTCAACCGGGAGACAGACACCCAACGCACCGAACTCCGGGATTTGGAACGCAAGCTTCAAAAACGAGAAGACACCGTCGAAGTTCGGCACAAGGAAGTCGTCAAAAAGGATCGCGCGATCGAGGCGGCCCAAAAGAAACTCGTCGAAAAGCGAGAGCTTGTTGACAAGGAAGCCATCCGGTTGGAGGAGATGGTCCGGGAGGAAATGGAACGCCTCACCAGCCTTTCCGGCCTCACCCGCGATCAGGCGGAAAAGCTGTTGCTCGAACGCCTCGAACATGATCTGACGGAACAAATCGTCGTTCGCCTGCAACGTCACGAAGAACGCCTTAAAGCGGATTCCGAACAAAAAGCCCGCGAAATCCTCGCGTCGGCGATCCAACGATTCGCCTCCCCGCACACGGCCGAGGCGACAGTCAGCACGGTGGACATCCCTTCGGACGACATGAAGGGCCGGATCATCGGCCGCGAAGGACGGAACATCCGCACCTTTGAGAAAATCAGCGGTGTGGACGTGATTGTGGACGACACCCCCGGCGTGGTGATCGTGAGCGCCTTCGACAGCGTCCGGCGGGAGATCGCCCGCATCGCCTTGCAAAAACTCATCCTCGACGGTCGAATCCATCCGACCCGCATTGAGGAAGTGATTGCCGAAACTCAAAAGGAGATGGACAAGCACATCATGGAAGTCGGCCGGGCGGCCGTCGCCGAAGCCGATGTGGGTCTGGTTCACGACAAACTGATCCAACTGCTCGGCCGGTTGAAGTTCCGCACCAGTTATTCGCAAAACGTGCTGAATCACAGTCTCGAAGTCTGCCACCTCACCGGCATGATGGCCTCCGAAATCGGTTTGGATGCCCGGTTGGCCCGGCGTTGTGCGCTGCTGCACGACATCGGCAAAGCCGCCGACCACGAGATGGAGGGGGGGCACCCCAAAATCGGGGCGGAACTCGCCAAACGGTACGGGGAAACCAGCAAAGAAGTCCTGCACGCCATCGTCGGCCACCACGACGACATCACCGTGGATAATATTTACACGGTTCTGGTCGCGGCAGCGGACGCCATCAGCGCCTCCCGTCCGGGCGCTCGTCGGGAAACGCTGGAAAAATACGTCAAGCGACTGGAAGAACTGGAAGCCGTGGCGTGCGGGTTTCCGGGCATCGACCAAGCCTTCGCCATTCAAGCCGGTCGGGAGTTGCGCGTGATCGCCAGTTCCCAGCGGACGACCGATGCGGAGGCGGCGAAATTGTGTCACGACATCGCGAGGGCCATCGAGCAACAACTCGATTACCCCGGCGAAATCAAGATCACTGTCGTTCGTGAGTCGCGGAACGTGGAGTTTGCCCGTTGAGGCCGGCGGCCGGGGAGCGGGATGAGACTGCTGTTTATCGGGGATATTGTGGGGACTCCGGGCGTGAACATCGTCCGCAAGGCTGTCCCTGTCCTGCGGAAAATCCACGCGTTGGATGTCGTGATCGCCAACGCGGAGAACGCCTCGGCGGGAGCAGGACTTTATCCCAACACTTATCGGCAGCTTTCCTCGGCGGGAATCAACGCCTACACGATGGGCGACCACATATACAAACGGGTGGAAATCTTCTCTCTCTTCGACGCCAAAGAACCCATCGTCAAACCGGCCAACTTCCCCCCCGAGGCGCCGGGGCCGGATCATTGGATCGTTGATCTCCCGAGCGGGTTGCGTCTGGCCGTCATTTCACTGCTTGGCCGCACATTTATGCGATCCGTCGATTGCCCTTACCGGGCCGTCGACCGGGTGCTGGCCGGGTTGCCCGCTGATGTTCGCCATATTTTCGTGGATATTCATGCCGAGGCGACGGCCGACAAATATCTGATGGCCCACCACCTGCGGGGCCGGGTTAGCGCCGTGATCGGCACACACACTCATGTCCCCACGGCTGATGAACAAATCATGGAGGGGGGAACTGCCTTCTTGTGCGATGTCGGCATGGCCGGCCCCTACGGCGGGGTGCTGGGCCGCAAACCGGACCGCGTGCTTCCAACTCATCTGGACTTTATTCCCCGCCCCTTTGACATCGCCACCGAAGATGTTCGAATCGGGGCTGTCATTGTCGAAACAGACGACCAGACCGGGCGGGCCGTCTCCATTTCCCGCCTGATGGTCCGTGATTCCGACCTGACAACCCCTTGACAGACCCCGGCCGGAATGGCATAAGCCCGCCTCTCCGGGTTCCGGAGCAATCGGGGGGATGTTATGTACCGGATACGCGCGGCCCTGTTGCTGGGCTCGCTGGCCACCGCAGGGTGCATGAACGGGCCGTTGTTCGACAACCCGATGAAAGTGGATGCGACAAACGCCGATTGCGCCTGCGAAAACCCGGTGCTCATCAACCCGCGCACCACTTCGACCACGGCTTACGCCGATACGTTCGACAAGGTGCTGGATGTCGTCAACGATTTCTTTGAGATCGCCTATTCCAACCGCTATGACGGCCGCATTGTCGCAAAACCGACAGTCTCCCCGGGATTTGAACGATTTTGGAAACCCGGCTCGCCTGATTTTTACGAGCGAACGTTGGTGTCACTTCAGCCTTACCGCTATCTGTGCGAAGTGCGGATCCGTGAAGCCGAGCCGTCGGGTTATTTTGTGCAAGTGACCGTCCGCAAGGAGTTGGCTGACTATCCGGTTCCGTCGGGTCCGTTCACTTCGTCGCCGGTGTTCGGGGATGCGGCAACAGTGGACCGGGATCAATTTGTGATCGTCGCCCCCGACGCCGCCACGCCGCTGTCCGGCGCAAAAGACCGATGGATCCCCAAGGGACGTGACACGGCTTTGGAACAGGTGATTTTGCGGAGACTTCAGAAGTGTCAATGACCGGCGGGGGCAAATCCCGCCGAGGCGCCGAAATGAGAATCAACGGATAATGTGGCTGCAGATGGCCAGGACTTCACACTTCAACACTTCATGACATTCCCGGCTGCCGGGATGTTGACTCACGTTCATCTGGATGACCACCTGATAAATCGCCCGGTCCAGATCAGTCCCGTTCGGGTACATGATCCGCAGATAACCAATGGCGGCGGGTTCTGTTTGATTGAGGGCAAGAAATCCACGCCCGGCCTCTTCCAAGGTGATCTTCTCCGCAATCAGATTCTTCAAGATCTCCTGGCGAAGAGCCATTCGGCTCAGAATTTGTTGGTCGTTGCGATCTATCTCCCGATTGCGGACTTCACCGCGAGAGATTTGGTCTTCCAATTCCCCAAGATTCCAGAAATCAAAGCCAATTTCCTCGGCCGTGACCGGCGACTGAAACCAAATTCCAACGCACAACGCCACGAAACCCAAGCATGTCACGGATCGAGTTCGAATCTTCATCAGAAAAACCTCCAAGATTGGGCGTCTTGATAATGGCGGGGGAGGGAGTTCCGCCGGGGGCAGTTTTCAACGGCAACGCCGTTTTAGGGTGGGAATGCTTGAAACTCACAAGGAAGCGGAGAAAAGCCAGTGAAGTCCTGACCCCGTTTCCACGGGATCACTTAAGGCAAGCTCTGTGCCAAGGCCGGGGACGCCAGAAGCAGAATGTTTTAAACCCCGTGTTTTCATGGAGTTCGGAATCAAAAAAAGATTTGAAGAGGATAAGTCCGGCAAATTTATGTCAACATCGCGAGCAAAATGTGATTACAAACCACCCATGACCACTGCTGAGACCGCCAATATTACGAGCATTATGTGATTACAAATAACGCACACTTATCGCACTCTTGAAGATCATCGCTTGAACTGGCTCGCTGAGTTACAATTTGAAATACTGTCGGGAACAAAAAAAGAGGCAGCAATGACTAACAATTAGTCATTGCTGCCTCTTTTTTAAGCAAAACCAACAATCAAGATTCAAACTATCACTCACTCAACGAATCGAGATAGAAGCATTCACATTTGAGTTCTTCGTAAGAAATCATTGGCTTGTGCTTGCGATCTCCGCTTGATCTGATGCTCGCATAGGAAAGAATTTGGGCGATCATGCTGTCCCGAAATTCATTTGTCGGAAACTCATTGTGACCACGGGTTAGCCCCAGATTGATTGCGCGAAAGCGTTCAAGTGTCTGGCGGGGCGTGTCCAGTCCGTCTAACAGGTCATCCACGGCTTCTTGCTTCATCATCGTGCGATCAAGGGCCATCATCTCCTCGTCGTTCAGGCGAGAAACGACTTCCGATTTTGCCTTGGCGGCTTGTGGATTGTTCCTGTCCGCGTAAGCCGCCAGCCAATCTTGGCTGGCGTCGAACAGCATGACAAAAAACGGAGCAACGGCGGCCAACATGGCCGTGCGGCTGAGAATCGAGGTCAAAGTCATGGATCCAATCTGCTTCGGGCGAAGTAAATCAACGTTTTGAAACGACACCATGCAAACAGCATGAGGGTCGTTGGTGGTGGGAGATCAGTCTCTAAATGACTGATCTTTTCATCTCTCGCTACATGATAGGATGCAGGGGAAGGGCAAAAGGTTCCATTAAGCCATCATGAAGAAACCGGATCAATTTCTGCGCGAATTTTACGGGTTCACTGCGAAAAACGCCCGTGTAAACGACACGGGCGCGGATGGCCTTCACAAAACAATCATCGTCATTTCACAGGTCGTTTTCCAGAAGTGAGTTCCTCGGCCACACTGTCGGCCTGATACACGGATCGCAAGGCTTCAATGATCGCCCGAGAATCCACACTTACCGCACGAGCTTGTTGGTCCTCGAAGATGAAATCCAGCACCAGGCTCTGGATGTTTCCATCGAAAATCAATCCGACCACTTCGCCGTTTTTGTTCACCACCGGGCTTCCGGAGTTCCCGCCGATGATGTCGGCGGTGCAGAGAAAGTTGAACGGCGTTTTGAGGTTCAACTTGTCCTTGCGGGTTTCCCATAGAGCGGGAAGATCAAACGGAGATTGGTTTTTGTGTTCCTTTGAACGGGCGTACAGCCCGTCGAACATCGTGAATGGTTCAATCGTCTTGCCGTCCTCGGTGTAACCCTTCACGGTGCCGAAAGCGAGCCGGAGGGTGAAGGTCGCATCTGGGTAGGAATTAGTCCCGTCGAGGGCAAAGCGAGCCTTGGCGATGGCCCCGGCCGCCTGGCGTTTCGGCTCTTCGATTTGGTTTTCAAATTGTTTGCGGAACTTGCGGGCGTCGGCATCAATCAGGCGGGCCAATTCAATCATCGGGTCTTTCGCCTCGGCAACGGCCTTGGCCCCGCCGTCAAACAGTTTCTTTCGCACGGCCGGATCGGCGACCTTTGTGCCGCTGACCAATTCAAAGGCCCGCTCACGCGGCGATTTCCCGGCGAGGATCTTTTCTACCAGCGAGTCGTTCGCCCCATAGGCCCCGGCCAGGTAGGTCAGCGAATCGGCCAGTTTGATGAGTTCGAGGTCGGGATAGATTTCCTCATCCGAGAGCAATTGAAACTTGAGCGACCCCAACCGGGCGTCGCCGAATTCCCGCAAACGTTCGCCGGAAGGTTTCGGCAGTTCGTCACCGGCCCGCAATAGCGTGCGGGCGATGCCAAACAGGGCACTGTTGAAACCGGCCCCGCCTTCGAGAATGTTGACATCACGGGCAATCTTCAACCGGAGCTTTTCGCACTCCGCGATGGTGTCAAACGCCTTGACCGCTTCTGTCGATCCTTGCTTGCCGACGAATTCCCGCAATCGCTTCTCGTCGGCCACCTTGCGGGCCATGATCTTCGGATCAAGCAATCCACCGAGTCCGCCGATGCGGGCCTTGCGGCTGTTTTGCACACCGAACAGATCATCCTTCACACGCCGGTGATTTTCCTCGCTCCGGCCGCCCCACGCGGAATAGAGCACTTCAAGCCGGTTAAGTCGTTGCAGTTGCAGCGGGTATTGGTAATCCCGCAGGTATTCCAGTTCGGCCACCGTGTTCTGGCGATTCGTGCGGCCCGGATGTCCGGAGACGAACACCAGTTCATCCTTCTGGCTCCCGGCCGGGCTCCACTTGAGGTAATGCTCGACCTTGAGAGGCTTGCCATCTTCGTAGACGCGGAAAAAGCACATGTCGAGGTCATAACGGGGGAACTCGAAATTATCCGGGTCGCCGCCGTAGAACGCGATTTGTTGTTCCGGGGCGAAGACCAGGCGGATATCCGTGTGCTTTTTGTAAGTGTAGAGGTGATAAGCCCCGCCGGCGTACAGCGTCACCACATCAGCCCGGATGTTCTTCTTCTCGTCGGCAACGGATTTTTCAATCTCGCCAACCGCCTTGCGACGGGCGTCCGCCGCCTCGCCGGGGGTCATGCCTTCCTTCACCGCCCCCTGCACTTTGGCGGTCACGTCCTCGATCTTGAGGAGGACGTTCAATTCCAGCCCTTTGCAGGGTTTTTCATCCGCGAGCGTCTTGGCAAAGAAGCCAGTCTTCAAGTAATCGTTCTTCTCGTCCGAGAGCTTTTGAAGGTCATCGGCGCCAACGTGGTGATTGGTCATCACCAAACCATCCGCGGAGACGAACGAACCAGAACCGCCGGAGTTGAACCGCACCGATCCCAGCCGGAGGTGATCCAGCCACGCATCCGTCGGCTCGAAACCGTATTTTTTCTTCAGATATTCCTTGGGGGCATTGGTGTACAACCACATCCCCTCGTCGCCGTACAGATGCGAACTCTCCATGCAGGCTCCCACGATGGCCAGGCACAGCCCGGCCATGATCCGCCGAATCATCATGATGGTGTCTCCCGATTGGTCAATTTGCCGGCCAATCCGCCGGAAAGGTTTTATACGCGAACCGGGGCGGAACTGCGTCTCGGGAAGATTTTGAAATGTTTTGCGCGAGGCGAACTGGCTTCAACTTGAAAAGGCCGGCCGGGTGGCCGGCGAGGGGACGGCCGAGTCCGCCGGGAGGGCGTCTTTCAGAACAGCTTCGAGGATGTTGAGGTATTCATGGAACCGCGTCCGGCCGGCATCGGTGAGATGCACCGTCGTCAGGGGCCGGTTGTTCCGGTTTCCCTTTTCGATGCGGACCAAGCCCCCCTCTTCCAGCAGGTTCAAATGTCGGCTCAGGTTGCCGTCCGTTAGGGCGCACCGGTCCTTGAGTTCGTTGAATGTGAGTCCGGCCGAGGATTCGCGAATCAGGGAGGTGAGAATCCCCAACCGGGCCTTCTCGTGAATGAGCCGATCCAATCCTTCGTAGGCGAATCGCCCCGAAATATCGTCGTCAGGAACGGGCATGGGTGCGCTCCACAGTCCAGTACAACACAGCGGCCGCAATCAATTGACCGACACCAAAAGGAATCGCCATCGCCCACGGATGAAACGCCCACTCCCCGCGAGCCAGCCCCAGCGCGAGCAATCCGGTGCCAAGGTAAAAAAGCCCGACCGACACCGTCAACCGAGGCAACAACCGGCACGCGGCAAACACTCCTTGGCTGAAAAATATCTGCCATAGTCCCGGCAGCAGCCAGGAAACTTCCGGGGCATACCGCACAATCACCAGCGTGGCCAAAGCCGCCGACCCGAGGCATGGGGCAAACTGCGTGATTGCCAGCCAGGTGACCGCCCGCGTCCGGGAAGTTCCGATGAGATTATCCCGCAGGGTCATCGTCAGCCCCGTCAGGCCAATGCTGACGGCCGCGACCACCGACCAGAATAACACATACGCCGCCACATCCGGGACCGGATTGCCCACCAATAATGGCTGCAAAAACCCGGCCACCAACGCCAGGGCCGACGAGCAGGCAACCGGCAAGGCCCGGTAACCCCGAAAGGTTTCCGTTTCGACCAGTTGCCGCCGAATCACTGAAAGGCTGGAAATCGCCTCGTGAAGTTCCATCGTCGTCCCGCATGGGCTTTATAACACAAAGTGTAAGACCAACGGGGGAACTTGTCGATGCCGAACGCGCCGGACTGGGATCGTGTGCTGATTTTGGAAACATCCGGGAACGTGGGGCAAGTGGCCCTGTCTTCTGGCGAAACTCTCGTGGCCACGGGGCACCTCGACCGCGAACGGCGTCGGGCGAGCGACCTCGCGGCAATTTGTCAGGAGTTGCTGACCCGGCACGGCTGGCCCGCCAAGACTCTCACGGCCGTGGTCGTCGGCCTAGGGCCGGGCAGCTACACCGCCCTTCGGGTCGGCGTCGCCTCCGCGAAAATGCTGGCTTATGCGACGGGTTGCGCATTTGTCGGCGTGGAAACCTTCGCCGCTTATGCCAGCCAAGTTTGCTTCCCGAAAGTCACGGTGATTGCCGACGCCCTTCAGGGCGAGGTTTATTGCCGCTCCTACGAGACGGACTCGCGGGGATTGAACCCTGTTGGTGATCTGGAAATTCGCCGACTGGATGAATGGCGGCAACACTTAACCCCGGAAACAATCGTCACCGGGCCGGGTATCCGCTTGTTGAAAGACAATCTGCCAAAATTGGCTGGAGAAGAGTTTCAAACTCTCCAAATCGGTTCCCTGCTAAACGTCGCCCGACAATTCCCTTGGGCGGTCAACATGGATATGTGGACAGCGGAGCCGTATTATCTGCGTGGCAGTTCAGCCGAGGAGAAAAAACGCAAGGAAGGTTTAGCGGTTTGATTTTACGCGAACAGGAGCCAAGGCGGGCAGGCCAAAGAGGTCGGCGGTTTTTTGCAAAAACGTAATTGAATCTTGCTCAGATGTGGGCGAATAACGAATGACCGCTTCGCAAAAAAGTTCCCAAGAACAATCAACCAAGCCATCGATGGTCCGTCGGATCATACGGTTCTCCCCAGATCGTCGCTTGGGTTCGGGTAATACCATTTAGGATCGTCCCTTGGTAGGCGAATCCTGAAGGTCATCCCTGAAAGTGGCGTAATCGCTTGGAAGAACTATGCCTTGAATCTCGCCGGAAGCAAACCAAAGTCGCCCCGGTTTGCCAATTTTGCGTGGTGTGACGCAGAATTGGCAAACCGGGCAAACTGGCTTGACTGTGGCAGTAAGGCAGACAACGACCGACTGGCTAATTTAGCCGGGCGGGAGAATCACCGGCGGGGCATTGCTGGTCGACCCGCAGCTATTGCACGATGGCGACGGTGCCGGGGGATAGTAGGAAGCCGGGCGGTAGGAAGAACTGCCGCCGCAGCACTTGTGACGGCAGCCCATCAGCGGGAGCATCATCAGGCCAATCAAACCGGCCATGAGAATTCGGTTGCGAAACATAGGGTGTCTCTCTTAAGTTGGTAATTCTTTTGGTCTTCACCTCAGTGAAGTCACATGCCCCGGATTGTTCCCTTTTCGGGGCAAATCAGCCGGAAATCCTTTCCGAGTACGAACATCATTAGCCAGTCAACTTGCGTCCTGTCACAACCGTATCTCCCCGATTCTCACCAATCAATCATCACAGCCTGACAATTCGTTCGATCCCGCATAATTCGGGCAAGCTGATCCGGTTATAACGATTGGGAGTGATGATCGTGGTGATTTTGCCAACCCTGCGGCCTCTGACGGTCTCGGAGGATTTTCCTGATGAACAATGACGGCCGACCACCTATTGACGACATCCGCATGCGGGGGTTCGGGAAATTAACGCCCGTGAGCGAGGCCATCGAAACAATTGACCGCCAAAGGGGAGACATCGGGACGGAAACCATCGGCTTGTCATCGGCGGCCAATCGGGTGCTGGCCGGGGAGATCATTGCCCCGGTCAATGTTCCGAACTTCCGGCGATCAGCAATGGACGGATTCGCCGTGATGGCGAGTGAATCAACGACCATCCACCAAATCGTTGGTGAAGCCAAGCCGGGCCGGCCATATCGGGGAAGCCTCCAACCCGGCCAAGCCGTTCGCATCATGACCGGGTCTCCCGTACCCGTCGGGGTTGATGCTGTTGTCCCCGTGGAGAATTGTCGCTCAACCTCCGAATCGGTGGAGTTGCTCGAACCGATCCGGAAGGGCAAACACATCGCCCTGCCCGGCGAAGATGTTCGGACGGGCCAAAAGGTTTTGGAAAAGCATCGGATTCTTCGGCCGCAGGATATCGGCTTGCTCTCTTCGCTGGGCATCTCCGAAGTGACGGTGATCCGCAAGCCTCACGTGAAGATTCTGACCACCGGCGAAGAACTGTTGCCGCCGGGAACACCGCCAACGGAATGGCACATCACCGATAGCAACTCTGTGATGCTGCGGGCCTTGATCGAGCGAGATGGCGGCACCGTATTGGAAGCCAAACAATTGCCGGACAATCCCGAGATGATCCGGGCCGAAATGGGTTCGACGGGTTGGGATCTCTTGCTGGTGAACGGTGGAACCTCCGTGGGAATCGACGATCACGCCCCCCGCGTCCTTCAATCGCTGACAAGAGATATCATTCACGGGATCGACATGAAACCGGGGATGCCGACGGGCTTCGGAATGCTGGAAGATCAGCGGATGGTGTTCCTGCTCCCCGGCAATCCGGTGGCGTGCCTGTTCGGCTACGATTTGCTGGCCCGTCGGGCGTTGCGACGGATGGCGATGAGATCCTTGAGCCTGCCTTATGCTCCACTTCCAGTGATCTTGCGGGACCCCATCTCTTCAAAAGCCGGCCGGGTCGATTATGTCCGCCTGCGGATTAACTTCGACACCAACGAGGCAACCCCGTTGCCGCTTTCCGGGGCCGCCAACCTGAGCAGCACGGTGATGGCCGAGGGATTTGTCATCGTGGAAGAGGATTCAACCGGGCATGAAGCAGGATGTCAGGTGATTGCCCGGCTTTATGAATGACGGATGACACTTGTGTGATTGAACGAGAAAATCCCGCATTCCACTTGTCCGGCCAATCGGGACGTGCTAAATTTTTCAAATCCAAACTTGGAAGGTTCATGCGCAACTTCGTCACGATCTCGGTTTTCGCAGCCGCTGCTAGCGCGGGCTGTGCTGCCGTTGCCATCGCTGCCGTCGTCGCTCTCGAATAACTCCGGGTTTCGATCAACGCACAAACTGATCGGCCCCGGAGTAAAACTCCGGGGCTTTTTCTTTTTACAGGGACGGCCCCAATGTCAGTCAAACCGCTTGAGTTCTCCCGCAAGGCGAAACATACGCCGGAATCGCCGATCAGCTACTTCATGGAGCAGGCGCTTCAGAACCCGCACCTCGTCAGCCTCGCGGCCGGGTTGGTCGACGCCCCCTCCCTGCCTGCCGGTCCGATTGCCAAGGCCATCGCCGACATTCTCGCCGATCCGACGACGGCCAAAGCCGCTTTGCAATACGGGACCACGCAGGGCTATTTGCCGCTGCTTCAAAAGATTGTCAACCATGTCGCCAGCCTCGACGGCCTGACACCGGGCGATTTGGGTGTCACTCCCCGCGATGTCCTCGTCACCACCGGGTCACAACAGTTGCTCTACATGCTGAGCGAACTGATGATCGACGCCGGGGACATCGTCATCACCGAGTCGCCGTCTTATTTCGTTTATCACAGCGTTTTGGCCGGGAACGGCACCCGCGTGATGACGGTGCCGATGGACGAAGACGGGTTAATCGTCACCGAACTGGAGACTTTGCTCCAGCGAATCGAACGCGATGGCGAATTGCATCGGGTGAAACTGCTGTATACGGTCGATTACTTCCAGAACCCCACGGGGCTGACGCTTTCCGCGAAACGGCGGGAAGAGTTGATGGAAGTCATCACCCGTTGGGCGAGCAAGCAACGCATCTTGGTTCTCGAAGATGCCGCCTACCGGGAATTGCGCTATGAGGGGGACGAACTTCCGAGCCTCAAGAGCTTCGACCCTCACAATCGGCATGTGATCTACGCGGGGACGTTCTCCAAGCCCTGCGCCCCCGGCCTGAAGACCGGCTATGCGGTGATGCCCACGGAACTCGTTGAGCCGATGGTCCGGCTCAAGGGAAACCACGACTTCGGGTCAAACAACCTTTCGCAGCATGTGTTGAATCGCTTACTGGAAACCGGAGCGTATGCGGCCCATGTGCTGGAGCTTCGCAAAGTGTACCGCGAGAAGCGCAACACGATGCTCTCGGCCTTGGAAGAGCATTTCGGCGACCTCCCCGGCGTGAGCTGGACCCACCCTCGCGGCGGCATGTTCGTCTGGTTCACGATGCCCGAGGAGATCGCCACATCGCCGAACAGCCCGTTCTTGAAAGCGGCCATCAAAGAAGGAGTGTTGTACATTCCGGGCGAATTTGGCTACGTCTCCGAGACAGGGGAAAAGCCTCGCAGCGAAGCCCGGTTGAGTTACGGCGATGCGTCGCTGGCGATGATCCGCGAAGGGGTCAAACGCCTGCGACACGCCGCCGACGCGGTGATGAAAGCCAGCCGGCAACCGGTGGGCGTCTGATCGCTATTTGCCTTCCAATAGCTCAATCAGGCCTACGTCGATGTATTGGCCGCCGGTAGTTTGTTTGCAACTCACGGCGATCACGTTCTTGCTCGTTTTCAGAGCCTTGCGCCCGGCCTCGCCCACCGGGACCAAGCCGTAATCAACCGAAAATCCCTTCAGCGAAGCCGCCGAGACGCCGTTGATAAAGATCTCGGTGTCTTCGTCGTGATGAACACGGAAGAACAATTCTCCGGCCGGAAGATCCTTGATCTCAAATTCCCGGCGAATCCAAATGTTGGTGGTGTTCCACTCGGTGCCGACGAACGTGTTGGGGGTCATCTTTGTCCCGAAGCCGCCGGGGCCGGTCTTCCAGCCTTCGGCCGCAAATTCGGGTTTCATCCAATCGTCGCCCGGCTTGGCCAGCGTGTAATTCCACGTTTGCGGCTTCGTTTCGGACGTTTCCAATACCGTGCGAATGGGAGCTTTCCCGGAGAAGAGCCGCTTATGCCATTTGGCGGTTTCTTTTTCATCCACCTTGATAATGGCCCGGTCATAGGTCATCAATCCGTTGACTTCGACTTCCACGTCCGTCGTTTGCGTGTAGACGGCCGCCGAGAGGCCGCGATCAATCAGCGGAAGAAGCTGAACCATGAGGCGATGATAGTTTTGCCGAAGTTCCTCGGTCGTTTTGAACGTCTGGTAGCCCCAGTTATCCGAGTTTTTCCATAAGTGATCTTTGATGGGTAGCCCGAGGCCGCCAAACTCGCCGAGGACGCTCACCCGGTCGCTCATTACCGGGAACATGCCGGGGCCGGGGTATTGGTGCAAGTCTTTCATGTGCCCGAAGCCGCGATCCGTCCAGCCGCTCGGGCCGTCCACCAGCCGGGTTTTGTCGTAATCGGTCGTCCATTTCAGGACGTCGTTGGTGTCGTGCTGCCCCCAGCCTTCGTTGAAGGGAACCCACACGACGATGCAGGAAAAGAATGACAAATGATCGATCATCGCCTTTAATTCTTTGAGGTAGAGTGCCTGTTCGGGGGCATCAAACACAGCGTCCGTCTTGGCATCCGGGGCGATGAAATGTTTCTTCGTCCGGTTGATACAACTCGGCATGTCCTGCCAGACGAGAAAGCCCAACCGGTCACAGGCTTCGTAATAAGTCGCCGGTTCGACTTTGATGTGCTTCCGCAGCATATTCATGCCGAGGTTTTTCAGAACTTTGAGGTCATAAATCATCGCCTCGCTGCTCGGCGGGGTGTAGAGGCCATCTGGCCACCAGCCCTGATCGAGCGGGCCGTATTGGAACACCGGTTCATTGTTCAACATCAGCCGGTTGACGCCTTTGGCATCCTTCCCGACGGAGATTTTCCGCATGGTGAAGTAACTGCCCGCCTGATCCAGCGACTTGCCATCGCGAACGAGAGCCGCACGCACGTCGTAAACAACCGGCTTGTCCGGGGTCCAGCGTTTCGCATCGGGAATCTTGATGACCAACGGCTTGCCGACAGGGCCGCTCGCTTTGGTGACTTCCTTGGAGGCATCCATCACGGACACTTGAACAATGTCCGATTCTTTCAGACCTGTGCCAGCAAACGTGAGTGTCACCGTTCCGGCGTCGATGTCGGCCAGTGATTGCACACGGGTGAGATAACTTTCGGGAACTTGCTCCAGCCAGACGGTTTGCCAGATGCCGGTGACCGGGGTGTACCAGATGCCGTGCGGATTGCCGAGTTGCTTGCCGACCGGTTGGCTCCCTTTCTCAGTGGGGTCCCACACGCGGATGACCAGTTCTTGGTCCCCGCCGCCTTGGATCGCCTCGGTGATGTCGAATGAGAAGGGATCGAAGCCCCCTTCATGGATGAAGGTCTTGTCGTTCAGATAGATGGTGGCTTGCCAGTCAACCGCCCCGAAATTAAGGATGGTCCGGGTTCCCTTGGCGGCCACAGGCTTGAACGTCCGGTGATACCACAGAGCTTTCTCATCTCCCACGGTTTTGCCGACGCCGCTGAGCGACGACTCCACGCAAAACGGCACCAGAATTTGGCCATCCCACTTTTCCGGCTTTTTGGCATCCTTCGGGGTGATCGCGTAATCCCACAACCCGTTCAGATTTTGCCATTGGGAACGGCTCAGTTGCGGGCGGGGATATTCCTTCCACACGCCGTCGGGCTTGAGTTCCTTGCCCCATTTGGTGAGCAACGGCCCCGGAGCGGGTTTCCAGTCGGCCGCCGTCAGCGGAGCGCCGATCAGGGCGGTCAGGCCGAGGATGATCCATCGGAGATTCATGGGAGAGATCCCTTGGAGAGAAGAGGCAGAGATGTCACGCAACATGCGTCTGGTGATTTTTAGTCAAAACCGGGCCGAATCACAAACCCGCGAGTTTCCGGGCAACCTCAACATCTCGGTGGATGCGCCGGCGCACCAGAAATTCATCCTCATCCATCCATCGGCGAGTTTGTTCGTCCGAAGAAAAATCATCGGATGAGAGACTCAGCACCACCGCTTCGATGACCGTCAATCGCTGAACCGCCATGCTGTCAAACGAAATACGGGTGAGTTCCAGATTGGAAAAGAGTTCCTCGTAATGCGCAATTGCCAATTGACGCGGAGCCAAACCCAAGGCGAAGGCGTAAGAAGCGGCCAACGCCGTCCGGCTTTCGTGCATCATCTGGCCGTTGAACAGTTCTTCGCGGACCACTTGAATCACCTCTTTGGCCTGCTCCGTCTGGCCGAAGTAGAACCAACCGGCCGCGAGTTTGGCAAACGCGGGCACAAAGACCCCCCGGTTCAGCGCGGGTCGGCTCATCACCTCGGCAATGGTTTGATCGCTCATGCAAGCCGTGGCGGTTTCGTCCAGGAGTTCTTTGGCCTGTTCTTGCAATCCCACGCGGGCCATGAACCGATAGCTGCCCCCGCCGGTGGCGCGGGCAAACAACGCCCCGAGTTCCCCCTTTTGGGTCCGAATCATTTTTCGCAATTCTTCCAGAAGACCGGCAATCAAATTTGTGCGGCCGAAATGGGCCACGGTCACCGCCGCCGTTTCGATCAATTCGACCCGTTTGGCGATCTCTTGAACATCCATCGGCCGGTCGGCACGGGGAAGTGTTTTCTCCAGCAACGAATGGCATTCCAAGGCAAATGATTCGCCAATTCGCGTCGCCAGCGGCATGGCCACCATGAGAATTCGCAGCACTTGCCGGGGCGAGTGGGAAATCTTGAACAACTCCCGGAAGCGGGTTTCCAATTCCTCCGCATAGTTCTCGGCCCGGCGTTTCTTGTTGGCCGTCGGGGTGAGCGAACTGATTTCGTTCAGCGTCGCTTGGAGATGGTCGCCGACAGGCCGGGAGTTGCGGTAAGGGTCGATCCGCTCGAACGGTTCGAGAATCCGCGAGAATTGCAGATAACGCTCGGCCGACTCCCGCTCGGATTTGGCCAGGCTTCCGAGTTCGCGGCGCAAGGCCGGGGGCAACGGCGTTTGGGCATTCTCCCCGCGACATGCCTGCCGGACACGTTCCTGATATGCCTGAAACAGCCACTCTTGGGCCGGTGTTGCCAAAGATGCCACCTTGGCTTCCCAGCGTTTGGTCGAGTCGTCAAGGATCGTCCGGGCCACTCCAGTGTCGCCGAAGCGGGCCAGCGCGGAGGCAAACGTCAGGTCCACCCATGTGCGAAAGACGGACGCCAGTTCGTTCATCTGGCTTTGCGAACACCAAGACCATGCTTTTTCCCGAAGCCGCAAAAACAGATGTGAATCGGATTCTTCGGCGGGGTCTTTGCGGCCGTTTTTGCTTTGAAGAAACAGGGGAAAATCCCGGTCTTTGCGAAGGCCGTATTCCATCAAATCCCGCAAGACGCGATCTCGTGCCCGCGAAAGGGCAAGCACGTCATTTCCCGCCAGTTTCGACAGGGATTCCCAAGCCAGCCAGGCGAGCCGGACGGGCATCCGAACATCGTGCTCCTCCAGCGTTGTCGCAATCGCTGGAATCACATCCGGTGGAAAAGCCGGTTTTGGCCGGGAGGCGGCGTGAATCAGCGCGACGGCCAGCGTCCGCAAGTCATCGGCCGTCGGTTCTTTCCGGTGGCAAATCGCCAACAAGGTTTGCTTGCGGATGGCGGAATGATTGTGCGCCCACGACGGCATCCAAATGCCCTTCGCCTCCTCTTCCCACACGGCAAACGACCAACAACGGTCGGCTTCTTCGTCCAATTGGGCCAGCCGATTTTGCCGGGCGAGGCCGGCCCACCATTCTTGGCGGTAAGCCGAATCCAACGGCAGCGTCGAGTTTCGGAACCGGTTCTCCAACAATCGCAAATGGGCGACGACCTGCTCCGGGGCAGGAATCTCCGTCTCCGGAGGAACCTCCAGCGGGGGAAGGACATTTTCCTTCGGCGGCGCGACGCCCTTGACCACCGCCGGCATGTTCTTCGGCGGCTCGACATAAACGGAGTTGTCTTCACGACCGGGCCGTTTTTTCGTCGAGAGTGTCGGCGATTCTTTCGGTTCCGACCGAACGGCGAAAACTTCGTTCTGAAAAAGCGACCCTGAAAGCTCCATCTGCTTATGAAAGTTGGGTTTAGGACACACGTATGTCACCCATTCCGTCAGAGGGCGAAACGCCTCCCTCGCCGCACGATGGACATGAAACCGTCGCGGGCCATCCGGTTCCAGCCAGGTGAACTCGTGCTTCCGAACCAGCCAATCTCGCAAAAAATCGCGGCGAAGCAGCGGAGTCAACCGGCTATCGCACGGCACAAAGACATTTGGCAATCGAAGAAGGGAGACATATCGGCCGGTGTGAAATGGCAGGGTGGGCGGCCCGTCCGCTGACTGGCAACTCCGAAGAATCACCCGGAACGATCCCGCCAGTTCAAGAAACGCGAATTCGAGACGTTCCACCAGCGTATCGTGGTGCGTCCGGACAAAGTCGTCGAGCGTTTCCAACGGGCGGTTGTCGAGAATCCAGCACTCGGGCCGCTCGGCCGTACGGCCAAGGCCGAGACACACGGCCATCGGGCATCGGATTTCGTCATCATCTCGGGACATGGGGCCGCCGGACGGTCTGCGGGTGATAACCCACGGAGCGGGACACGCTGGCGGGGGTTCGGCCATCCTATCACGACGACTGAAGGCAGTCACACGGGGGCGTTGGATAAAATGCCATCATGGAAAATTACCAATCCCATCCCGAATACCTCGCGTTGTTGGAAACCGTGCTGCACAACCCAGCGGATGACGCTCCCCGCCTCATTATTGCTGATTGGATCGAGGAGGCGGGCGACGACGATCGGGCCAAGTTCATCCGACAACAAATCACTGGCGATCCCGCTTGGCGACAGATGCGTATTCCACAGATGCTAAAATGGTTTGGGGTTTGGTGGCCGGAAAAAGCCTTCTGCCGGGTTATTCGCAAAGATGGCTGCCCAGTCAAGCTCTCAATGCGAAGACCCAAGGATGAAGAAGGCGACTTTGCGACAGAACTGATCATTGAACGGGGATTTTTGTCCGAGTTATGCGTCTCCGGCCAAGTTTTCTTGGAGCAGGCCAAAAAAATCTTTGCTCAAAGTCCCGTCGAACGAGTCCGATTGACAGACGTCGAAGCTCGAAAATGCCGCGAGGACTCCGCAAAAGTTGAAGTCCACAAACATGGTTGTTTGGACCTCAAATGGCGAAAATTCTACGGCTCCTCCGTGTTACATAGATTAGATGAAGTTTTTTACGACTTGCTCGTTGCTGGCACAGGGTTGATGACCGAATATAGCGATGGTCCCAAAGGACTTTTTACGCGAGAGTATGAAACGAGCGAAGATTTCATTGAAGACATCTCAATTGGGTGCGTGAACTACGGCCGTCAGTTCGTCGGTCTGCCTGACCTGCCAGCCAACTGAGCTTCAGCGTAACGAACATTCAATGACGACGCGAAACCCCGCAACAGCGACAATGTGCTGCCGGGCACCGCATTCATTCGCCTCAGTGAACGCCGTTTCTTCGAGCCAGCGATGAAGGCTCCCGTGTCTTGTCTGTCGATAACACAACACCCGACGGCTTACGCCGCTCGGCTCATTTTTGGCACCGCGTGATATGTTCCTGTTCCGCTTCGTGAGAAAGTTTTTTGCGAACCTACTTGATGCCCCCGCCTTCTTTGCATAATGTTGTTCCTTACCAAAATGCGGGCGTAACTCAGTGGTAGAGTGCCACGTTGCCAACGTGGTTGTCGTGGGTTCAAATCCCATCGCCCGCTCTTGATTCTGACCGTTCGTGAGCCGAGAAGACCAGGAACCCAGCGGTGCTTCCGCGGTCCTTTTTCTTCCCGGCTCTTTTTCTTTCTTGGCGAGTTCAAACGTCATGGCCGAAGACATCACCGCAACGATTGACCCCTCCCTCGCGGACGCCGGGAAACTCCCCCAACAAGTGGAAATCACCGACGCGGGTCCGTGCAAAAAGCACGTCAAGATCACTGTCGGCCGGGAAGTGATCGACGGCCGGTTCAAGGAAAAATACGACGACCTTTACAAAGGTGGCGGCGCCCAACTCCCCGGCTTTCGGCCGGGCAAGGCTCCCCGGAAGATTGTCGAACGCAAGTTCAAGTCAGCCGTGCAGGAAGAAGTTCGCCGCGAAGTGCTGATGGCCAGCCTCCAGCAACTCGCCGAAGACAGCAATTTGGCCCCCTTGGCTCCGCCGAACCTGAACCCCGAGCAACTGGTGTTGCCGGAAGAAGGCCCGTTCGTCTACGAATTCGACGTGGAAGTCCGGCCGGAATTCGATCTGCCCGAATACAAGGGCATGAAGCTCAAAAAGCCGGTTCACACGTTCACGGAAAAAGAAATCACCGCCGAAAAGCAGCGGTATTTGGAAAACTTCGGCGAACTCAAGGACAAGCCGGAAGGTTCGACCGTCGAACTGAACGATTTGATCGTCACCAGCCTCAAGACCTACGACGGCGACAAAGAAATCAACTCAGTCGATGAGACGACCATCCGCGTCGAAACAAAACTGGCCCTCGCCGACTCCGTGATCGCGGACTTCGGCAACAAGCTCATCGGGGCCAAGGCCGGCGAATCACGGGACTTCGATCTGAAGCTCGGCGAAACCGTCGCCGACCAGAATCTTCGCGGCAAGACGCTCAAGGCCACTTTCTCGATCAAGGGGATCAAAACGGTTGTTCTCCCCGAGATGACTCAGGCGATGTACGAGGCTTTCGGTGTCCGTAATGATGATCAGATGACGGAAATGATCGCCGCGGCCCTCGAGCGGAACTTGGAATATCGTCAGCGGCAGTCGGCCCGCACGCAAGTGTTGAACGCCGTTCTCACGAACGTGAAGTTCGACCTGCCGCGGGATTTGCTCATCAGCCAGGCCACCCGCACCCTGCAACGCCGGGTGATGGAAATGCGGTCCGGTGGCATGAACGATCAGCAGATCGAAGCCCGGATGGCCGTCCTCCGGCAGAACGTGATGCAAAGCACGGCCGCCGCCCTGATGGAACACTTTGTTCTTCAGAAGATTGCCGAAGTCGAGAAGATCGAAATCGAAGACGGCGACATCGACCGCGAAATCGGCCGGATCGCCATGCAGAACGGCGAGAGCTTCCGCAAGGTCAAGGCCCAGATGGAACGGGACGAGTTGATCGAAGCCCTGGCCACCGATCTGCTGGAACGCAAGGCCCTTGATGTGGTGCTGGCCCATGCCGAATACGAAGAAGTGCCGCTGACGACCGGCGAATTGGAAGACGACGTGGCCAGCATGGAAGCCCAAGCCGTCCCCGGCGAACTGGTCCAGCCGAAGGCCGAGCCGGCCGCCATCACCGAGGGTGAACCTCAAAGCTGATTGGCGACTCTAAAGAAATGGCCATGAGCTTTGAGCCGTGAGCTTTGAGCAAAACCAAGACAGGCCGCAAGCCGCTTTTGTCTTGGTTTTGCTCAAAGCTCACGGCTCAAAGCTCATGGCTGCCGGCAAATTGCCGGTTGCCCGAATGCATAGGATGTTCAATAACTCGACCAGAGTACTGGTTTCAATTCCCGAAAGGCAGATGCCATGAGTTTCGCGTATCCGCCGTCGATGGGTCCGCTCGCCAATGTTCCGCAGGCGCAACGCTACCGCGACTATACGCGGATGCGGCAGATGTCCACCGACGATTTGCTGATGGAAAACCGGATCATCTTCCTGGGCAGCTCCCGTGAAACGGGCGGCAACCCGGAGATCAACGACTACCTCGCCAATCTCACAATTCAAAAACTCCTGTTCCTGCAATACGAAAACCGCACGCAGGAAATCCACATGTACGTGAACTGCCCCGGCGGGTCGGTCACGTCCACGCTGGCGATTTACGACACGATGCAATTCCTCGAATGCCCGATCGCCACTTATTGCATGGGCATCGCCGCCAGCGGGGCCGCCTTGATTCTGGCCGCCGGAACCAAGGGCAAGCGCTTCGCCCTGCCGAACTCCAAGATCATGATTCACCAGCCTTGGGGCCAGGTGGGTTACGGTCAGGTGTCCGACTTGGAAATCGAAGCCCGCGAAATGCTGAAGGACCGGGGCCGGCTCGACGAAATCCTCGCCAAGCACACCGGCCAGCCGATTGAAACGATCAACCGGGAAACCGAGCGTGACCGTTACTTTGGCCCGTATGACGCCAAGGAATTCGGCCTCGTGGACGAAGTGCTGACCAAACAAGCCGAAGCGGCCAAGAAGTAACGAGTTCCAACACCACACCTTCCAACCGGGCGGGCGGGGCCTGATCGCCACCGCCCCCGTGGAGAACCATACATGGCTTCCATACCGACCGTTATCTCGCGGGAAGGCAACCAACCGCCGCTGTTCGACGTTTACAGCCGGTTGCTTCAAGACCGCATTATCTTCCTTCAGGGCCAGGTGGACGACGACAGTTCGGCCTCGCTCGTGGCCCAGATGTTCTACCTTCAACTGGTTGACCCGAAGGCCGACATCCACTTTTACATCAACAGCCCCGGCGGCTCCGTCACGGCCGGGATGGCGATTTTTGACACGATGAAGTATGTGACCTGCGACGTGGCCACCTATTGCATCGGCCAAGCCGCCAGCATGGGCTCGTTGCTCCTGACCGCCGGCACCAAAGGCAAGCGTTTCGCCCTGCCGAACGCCCGCATCATGATTCACCAACCGCTCGCCGGTCTGCGGGGAACCTCGACCGAGTTCCAGATTCACGCGAAGGAATACATTCGGATGAAAAAACATCTGAATGGCATCCTCGCCGAATGCACCGGCAAACCGATTGAAGTGGTCGAAAAGGACACCGACCGGGACAACTTCCTCTCGGCCACCGAGGCGGCTTCCTATGGACTGGTGGATCATGTGATCGACCACATCCCGAACCCGACCATCGTGAACGCACGCTAAATCGTTCGATCACTTGTTGATCCACAACCCCGTTGAGCTTTACTCAACGGGGTTGTTTTGTTTTCAAGCATCTCATCGATCAACTTCCCTTGAAACAACCCCGGAACTGCCTGCTTTCTGCGTGACAATGCCGAATGTCACGGGTAAACTGTGGATCAATCGCCCCCTACCCCGTGATTTCCCACCATGCGATTTTCTCCCTTTGCGGCCCTCCTCGGGCTGTTGTTCGGCATCACCAACCTGAACGCGGACTCTCCCCCCGTTCCGACGAAGTATTGGGCCTTCATCGGCACATATACCGGAAAAATGAGCAAGGGGATTTACCGCATCGAGTTCGACACGGCGACCGGCAAACTCGGCAAGGCCGAGGTGGCGGCCGAGATCGGCAGCCCGTCGTTCCTGGCGGTGCATCCCAAGCTGACGCATTTGTTTTGCGTTTGCGAAGAGGGCATCAAAGGTCAGAAGGGGGGCGGCGTCGGTTCGTTCACGCTTGATCCCAAGACAGGTGAATTGAAAGCCGTCAACGTCGGAAGTTCCGTCGGCGACGGGCCGTGCCACATTGTCGTAGACAAGGAAGCCAAGAACGTGCTGCTCGCCAATTACGGCGGCGGCAGCGTGGCCGTGTTGCCATTGGGCGAAGGCGGCAAGCTCGGGGAAGCCACCTCGTTCGTGCAGCACAAGGGTTCCAGCACGGTCAAGTCCCGGCAATCCGAGCCGCACGCCCACTCGATCAATTTGGACAAGGCCAACAAATTCGCCATCGTCGCCGATCTTGGCCTCGACAAGGTGCTCGTGTACAAATTCGACGCCGCCCACGGAAAGATCGCTTTGAACGACCCGGCCGGCGTCGCCCTCGAAAGCGGCGACGGCCCCCGGCACTTCGCCTTCCACCCGTCGAAGCCGTTCGCCTATGTGAACAACGAACTGAGTTCCAGCGTGACGGCCCTGACCTACGACGCCGAGCATGGAACCTTCAAGAAATTGAACTCCCTCTCCACGCTGCCGGAACCGACGAAAGGGAACTCCACCGCCGAAACGGTCGTGCATCCGAGCGGCAAGTTCGTTTACGTTTCCAATCGCGGCCATAACAGCATCGCCATGTTCGCGGTCAATCAGGACACCGGCGAATTGAAAGCCCTCGGCCATCAAGGCGAAGGGATCAAGGTTCCCCGAAACTTTAACATCGACCCGAGCGGCCAATGGATGCTCGTCGCCAACCAAGACGGCCATAGCGTGATCGTCTTCAAGATCGATCCTGAAACCGGCAAACTCTCGCCGACCGACCAAAAGGCTGAAGTTGGCTCCCCCGTGTGCATCAAATTCGTCCCAAAACTGTGACCGCTTTATAAGGAGAAGAGCTTCACGTAAAGTGCGCCAAGGGTCGAAGGAATCAAATGAAGTCCTTTGAGATACAAGGACATAAATTCATTTCACCGACCCTTGGCGCACTTGGCCTCTTGGCGCACTTGGCGTGAAACTCTTCTCTTCAAAAATCCTACCTTCCGAGTTCTCTCATGTCCCGATTCTTGATTCCGCTGGCCGCCATTCTCTTCTTCACATCGCTATCCGCTGCCGAGAACTGGCCGATGTGGCGCGGCCCTCGCGGAGATGGAACCTCTCACGACAAGGGCTTCCCCACCAAGTGGGATGCCACGTCGAACACGAACGTGGCTTGGAAGTGCGAGATTCCCGGCAAAGGGCATTCGTCGCCCATCGTGTGGAACGACCGCGTGTTCCTCACGACCTGCCTGGAAGACAGTGATCCGAAGAAACCGCAGGACCGTTTGTTGATTTGCATTGATCGCAAGGACGGCAAAATCCTCTGGCAAAAGACGGTGCTCTCGGCCCCCAAGGAACAAATTCACAAGTTGAACAGTTTCGCCAGTTCGACCCCGGCGACGGACGGCACACATGTGTTCGTCACGTTTTTCGAGAATCCGAACGTCGTCGTTGCGGCCTACGATTTCAAGGGAAACGAAGTCTGGAGGAAGTCACCGGGAGAGTTCCAATCGCAACACGGCTTTTGCAGCCCGCCGATCCTTTACAAGAATCTGGTGATCGTGAATTGCGACCAAGACGCCTTCGGCAAAAAGAAGCCCGCCTATGTGGTGGCTTTCGACGGGAAGACCGGCGAGGAAAAATGGCGGATCGACCGGCCGAACCGCATCCGTTCTTATTGTCCGCCGCTAATCGCCGAAGCGGGCGGCAAAACTCAAATGGTGATGACAGGTTGCCTGACTGTGGCGAGTTATGACCCGGACACCGGCAAACAATATTGGATCATCAACGGGCCAACCGAACAATTTGTGGCCAGTATGATCTATCACAAAGGATTGTTCTTCCTGACCGCCGGTTTCCCGACTTATCACGTCATGGGCATCAAACCGGATGGCGAGGGAAACATCACCAAGACGCACGTTGCCTGGCACGAGGAAAAGGGGGCGGGCTATGTCCCGTCACCGGTCGCCTCGGGGGACAACATTTTCCTCGTTCACGACGACGGCCGGGCCACCTGCCGGGACGCCCTGACCGGCAAGCTCCAATGGTTTGAACGTCTCGGCAAGCACCACAGTGCTTCACCCGTCGCGGCCGAGGGAAAGATCTTTTATGCGGACGACGACGGCGTGATGTTCGTGGTGAACGGATCGGAGAAATTTGATCTGATCGAGAAGAACAAAATCGGGGAAACGGTCTTTGCCTCCCCGGCATTCTCGGAAGGACAGATTTTCCTGCGAGGAAGCAAGCACTTGTATTGTCTGGCCGAGAAGAAGTAAGCAAAGAAAAGACTTTTCTTTGCTTACTTCTTCAGCGAACTGCTTCTAGAACACCGCAATGCACCATTGTCGGTGTGATCTTTGCCGTCGGCTTCAGACCGACGGTCATCAACCATTTGCGGTATTCTTCCGCGGCATATGCCCGCCCTTCCGTGAGGGTGAACAAAGCCGCCGAATACATGGCGATGGGAAACGGGCCGCCCAAATCGTCGTCCAAGAATACGTCGTGAACCAACAAGCGGCCGCCATCGAGAAGATCATCAGCACAGCGTTTCAGCAATCGCAGGCATTCAGGTTCGTCCCAATCGTGGAGGATGTTCGAGAGCAACATCACATCCGCCGACGGAACCGGATCGGTGAACATGTCCCCCGGCACGAGTTCCAGCCGATTGGCGACGCCGTAGCTGACGGCCATTTCTCCGGCCACTTTCAGCACCTCGGCCCGATCCCACACGATGGCCTTCAGGTGCGGATTCTTTTGGAGGAAGGCAATCGCATAGATGCCGGTGCCGCCGCCGATGTCGAGAAGTGTCTTCGCCCCCGAAAGATCAACGGCTTCCGCGAGATAGGGGGCGACATTTTTGGCCCGACCGGCGAGGGCCATCGTGAGTCGGCGGGCCGAGTCGCTTTGATCCATCGCCGATTCGAGGCCGGGCCGGAAGATGAACGCGGCCCCCGTGTCTTCCTTGCGGTTCTCGGCCGGTTTGTTGGTCTTCAACCGCTCGGCCATCGCCCGCACTTGCGGAGCTTCAGCCACCAAACCGACATAGCCGCCCACCTCGAAATATTCTTCCGGAACCAAATGTTCGCGGGCCTCCGGCGTGAGGGTGTATTTGCCGACGGAATCAATTTCGATGAGTTTCATCGACCGCAACGCCGTGAACAGCACATTCGCCGCTCGATTCGCCAGGCCGGTTTCCCCGCTCAACTCCGTGAAGGTTTTCGGCCCCTTCGCCAGCTTGCCGAAGATGTCGAAATCCGTGCAGGCGACCGTGAGAAGTTCCGTCCCGTAGCCATTGCGGAAATGCTCGAAGATTAGCGTCGGATCGGTCGTCGGTTTCGTCAGCGCTGAGAGAGGCATCATGGAATCCTTGAAAGGGGTCACACGCTTCGCCCGGCCAGCCAGCCGGTGCTCCACGCTGCCTGAAAATTGAAGCCGCCGATGGGGCCGTCCAAGTCCAGCACCTCCCCGGCGAGGAACAATCCCGGCACAATCTTGCTCTGCATCGTGCGGGAATCAACCTCGTCCAGCGACACACCGCCGGCCGTCACTTCGGCTTTCTCGAAGCCGAGCGTGCCGCGGACAGGGATGCGAAGATGTTTGATAGCGGTCACTAATTGAAGGCGGTCGGCCTTGGCCAGCCCGCTGGCTTTTCGGTCAAGCGGCTGTTTTGTAAGCGTTAGAATCGTGTCGGCCAGCCGGCGGGGGAGTTGCTCACTCAGCACGCTGGCGAGTTGTTTCTTCCCGGAGTTCAGCGATTCGTTTTTCAGAAAATCATCAACCTCGGCATCGATGCGGCCGGGGAGGAAATCCAACTCGAGTTCGAGACTCTTCGGGTCTGCGTGCAGGCTGATGGCTTTGCTGATATTCAACGGCGCCGGGCCGGTGAGGCCGAAATGGGCGAAGAGGAAACCGCCGCGTTTCGCCGAGAGGGTTTTGTCTTTTTCCAAAACCTTCATGCCGACATCTTCGAGGGTGACACCCCGAAGTTCATTGACCCAAGGTACATCAATGGTGATCGGCACGAGCGAGGGTTTCAGGGCGACAATGGCGTGACCCAATTTGGCCGCAAAACGATAACCATCCCCGCGCGTGCCGCAACCGGGGAATGACTGGCCGCCGGTGGTCAGAATCACATGCGAAGTGTTGATTGTCCGTTTGGGAGTGACGATTCGCAAGCCAGCGTCGGCGCGATCAAGTTCGTTGACCGGTTCCTCCAAGGCCAGCGTGGCCCCGCTGCGACGAAGCCGGGAGAGCAAGGCCTCCAGCACATCAAGGGCTTTATTGCTGACAGGGAAGATTTTCCCCGTGTCCTCGACCTTGGTGGCGACCCCCTCGGCCTCGAATAATTGAATCGTTTGTTGAACGGAAAACGCCGCAAGCGCGGAGTGCAAAAATTTGCCGGGTTTGCCGTAGGCGGCGACGATTCCCCGGTTATCGCAAGAGTGGGTGATGTTGCAGCGAGTGCCGCCGGACATCAGGATTTTCACGCCGGGCTTGCGGTTCTTTTCAAGCAACAAGACCCGCCGGCCCCGCTCGGCGGCGTGGATGGCGGCCATCAGCCCGGCCGCGCCGCCGCCGATCACGACCACGTCCCAATCCGGCGGCGCTAGGTTTTCCATGATTGACGGTCAGACGACTTCCAACTGTGGCTGTCCGGACTTCACGTTGAAGTATTTCGCCTGCGGGTGATGGAATACAATCGCCGTTGTCGATTGTTCCGGTTCCAACAAGAACTGTTCGGTCAGCGTAATGCCCACCCGCTGCGGTTCAATGAGGTTGAACAGCCCGGTCTGGTCTTCCAGATTCGGGCAAGCCGGATAACCGAAGGCATACCGGCGACCGCGATAGTGCCCCTTGAAGAGCTTTCGCACTTCTTTGGAGTCCGAATCGCCAATGCCCCATTCCATCCGCATCTGCTGATGGAAGTATTCGGCCAGCGCCTCGGCCGTTTCCACGCCCAGCCCGTGCAAGAACAAATAGTCCTGATATTTGCCGCTGTCGTACAGTTCCTTGCAACGCCTGCTCACTTCGTGTCCGGCGGTGACGGCCATGAAGCCGACGTAATCGACCGCCAAACCATCGCGAGCCGGTTCGACATAGTCGCTCAGGCAAAGAAACTCGGCAAAGTCCTGACGCGGAAAATCGAACGACTGCTTCGGCGTCTTGCGGTCGTCTTCGTAAATCGTCAGCGTGTTCCCCTCGCTCGCGGCCGGGAAAAATCCGTAGGTCACGGCGGGCTGCATCACGTTTTCCGCAAGGCACATCGCCTTGAGCCGGTCCAGCGCCGGGCGGGCGGTGTTCTCGATTTGATGGCGATACTCGGTCGGGTTCACGCCCCCTTTGACGAACTGCCATTGGGTGCTGAACAAGGTCGTTTCGTTGAGAAACCGGAAGATTTCCTGAACATCGAAATTCTTGCGGATGCGACTGCCGAGAAACGGCGGTTCCGGCATATCGGGGGCCGGCGGCAACGACGGCGACCGGCGGGTGCGGATGGTGGCCGCCAGATCATGGGCCGGACAACATCCGGGGCAAACCAAATGATGGCTGACCGCGTCGATCGTGTCGAGTGTGGCAGCCTTGGGCACGGTCCGGCCGTCGTTTCGCCGACTGGCCTCGGCCACGCCCTTCAAAGCGGCGCTGCCAACCGTGGCGAGTTTTTTCTTGGCCACCAACTGGTCCATGATGCGCAGGCCGTCGAAAGCGTCTTCGCCGTAGAAAAGCTGGCCTTTGTAAATAGCCCGCAAATCCTGCTCGACGTACTTGCGATTGAGGGCCGCCCCGCCGAGAATCACCGCCGGGTTCAGCCCCCGTTCGTTCATGGTGACGAGGTCTTCTTTCATGATGACCGTCGACTTCACCAAGAGGCCGGACATGCCAATGGCGTCCGCGTTGGACTTTTGGAACTCGGCAATCATCGCATCCACGGATTGCTTGATGCCGAGGTTGAAGACCTTGTAACCGTTGTTGGTGAGGATGATGTCCACGAGATTCTTGCCAATGTCGTGAACGTCGCCCTTCACGGTGGCGAGAACAATTTTCCCCTTCTCGGCCCCCTCGACCTTCTCCATGAATTTTTCGAGATAAGCGACCGCCGCCTTCATCACCTCGGCTGATTGCAGCACGAAGGGAAGCTGCATCTTGCCGCTGCCGAACAGTTCGCCAACGACCTTCATGCCATCCAGCAGAATCCGGTTGATGATATCGATCGGGGAATATTGCTGTCGGGCGGTGTCGAGGTCGGCGATCAATGTTTCTCGCCGACCTTGGATAATGGCTTCCTTGAGGCGTTCCTCCACGGTCTCGCCGAGCGATTGCCCCTTTTTCGATTCGGTCTTTTTGTCCGCATAATGTTCGATCAACATTTGCAGGGGATCTTCGACGCAATTCCCCTCGGCGTCGAACTTCCGCTCGTCAAACAAGAGACGGCGGCACAACTCCATGCCGACCGGATCGATATTGGCCAGCGGCATGATTTTGGCCGCGTGCAGAATCGCAGAGTCCAGCCCATATTCGAGCGCGTAGTGCAGATAGACCGAGTTCAACACCTGCCGAGTGTACGGCGACAAGCCGAACGAACAATTTGACAGGCCAACGTGGGTCAGCGCGCCAGGCAGTTCCGTTTTGATTCTTCGGATCGCTTCAAACGTGGCGATGGCCGATTTGCGTGTTTGTTCCTGCCCTGTGGTCACCGGGAACACCAGCGGGTCGAACATCAAGTCCGTGGGGGGAATGCCGTATTCATGCACCACAATGTCGTAAATGCGTTTGGCGACTTCAAACTTCCATTCAACCGTGTCGGCCTGCCCCTTTTCGTCGATCGTCAGGGCCACCAAGGCGGCCCCGTATTTTTTGGCGAGAATCGTCTTGGGATCGAGCGTCTTCCGGCCGTCTTCCAAGTTGATGCTGTTGATGATCGTCTTGCCGGAACAGAGCTTGAGCGCCGCCTCGATCACCGGCACTTCCGTGCTGTCGAGCATCAGCGGCTTGGTCAGCACCTCGTTGTAACGCTTGATGACCTCTTTCATGTCCCGCACGCCGTCGCGGCCGACATAATCGACGCACACATCTAGAACGTGAACGCCTTCGCGTTCTTGTTCACGGGCCATTTCAACCAGCCCGTGCCAGTCGTCCTTCTCCAGCAGTTGCTTGAACTTTCGTGATCCGTTGGTGTTGGTTCGCTCGCCAACCAACAGCGGACGTTGATCGACAATCAACTCTTGGGCAGATTGGAGACTGCAAACAGCCGGAAGATAAGTCACCTTCCGGGCGGCGGGGCGAGTGCCGTGCAATTTTTTGACCACGGCGGCAAGATGTTCGTGCGTTGTTCCGCAACACCCGCCGATGATGCTGGCCCCGTACTCATTGACAAAGCGGGCCAGCCAGTCGGCCAGCCCGGCCGGGTCAAGCGGGAAGTATGTTTCATCTCCGCGAGTTTCCGGCAACCCGGCGTTTGGCAACACACTGAAGCGTTTGCTGCTGTGGCGGCTCAGGTGACGAACATCGTCGTTCATCAAGTCCGGGCCGACGCCGCAGTTCATGCCGAGAATATCAATCTCGCTGATCGGTTCGAGGGCGACGAGAGCCGCCGGGATGTCGGTCCCCGGCAGCATCTTCTTGTTCGCGTCAATGATGGTCAGTTGAACCATCAGCGGCAAACGCACCCCGGCCCGCTTCATTTCTTCAATGGCGGTGATGGCCACACACTTGGCTTGCAACACATCAAAACAGGTTTCGATCAGGATAGCATCGACCCGCTCTTCGATCATGATCTGCAATTGACGACGATACGCTTCCGCAAGAGTGTCGAAGTTCGCATAAATGGCCGGATCGGTGAGCGAGGGCATTTTAGTGCCGGGGCCGACCGAACCGATGACGAACCGGGGGCGATCCGGCGTGGCGAACTCGTCGGCGGCTTCCCGAGCCAGACGAATATTCAGCCGGTTGATCTCCTCCAGCTTGTCGCCCATCCCGAATTCATCGAGAACCAGTTGGGTGGCATTGAAGGTGTTTGTTTCGATGCCATCGCATCCGGCGGCAAAGAAACCGCGGTGAATGTCCTTGATCCACTCCGGGTGGGTATAGACGAGGGCATCCGAAAGGTTGAGGAGGGATTTGCCGTTCGGGGCGTACCCCCAGTCCTTGTCGGTCGGCTTGTAGCGGTGGAGGCTCGTGCCCATGCCGCCGTCAAGGATCAGAACTCGTTCGTCGAGCAGGCTCAGGAAATCAGCCGGCATGGGTCATCGCTTCCGCAAGGGGGCAATCTAGAAGTATAGGAGAGGATAAGAGGGCGAGGGTTCGTCATCCAGTGGACGAACCCATTCAATGCGTGTGAAACGAAAGAGAAAAAGCGGCCCCTCCCTTCGGACGAATCCTTGTCCCGGGAGGGGCCTTACGAGGCGAAAGGCACGTCATGCGCCCCCCGATTGCCTCATTTCCAACTGGTCTCAGGTCGCGGAGGGAGCAAAGGCTCCCCGACCCACGCGCTTCTGTGGCGAATACCTGGGGACATCCATGCCCCGGATGACCTGAGCCAGCGGTCTCATGGTCGCCGGAACCGGCCTCATGTTTCCGCATGGAAACATGGCACGGCTTCGCGGCGAGGCGTTTCGTGGCCGTTCGTTTTCGAACGACGATGGATTGAAATCAACGATTTTCGTTGATCGGGGTAGAGAGATTACCGCGTTGGAGATTCCGAGTCGCGGTGTCGGTGTTCCGGTTCGGCGAATGCCAAACCAATCGTGGTCATGGCGAAGCGGCAAGCAGGGCTTTCGGGAAGGGCGGTCCCGTTGTCGTTCTTGCGAAGAGCCATTCTGAATCCCGTCGATGGGTGGAGGGCGACCAAGCGATGGCGAGATGTTACATTGGCCTGCGGCCTTGTCAAGCCTTACTTTTTCGGAATCATCGGCACAACCGCCAAACTCCTTGTTTTTAACGGAGTTTCGGCTTTGCGGAAATTTCACATCAACTAATCTTCATGTGTTCACACGTGATTTTGTTGATTAATTTCCGCCTCCATCGGACAGCCTCCCGGCCGAAACGCATCAATGAATGCCGATGCGTTTTCACTATCCCTTCGCCTTCAATCTCCGTTCTCAGATTTTCCCCGGACATGAAATCTTCGCCAAGAGAAAAACTCGCCTGAATTCGCCGAAAAATTTGAAGCAGTTGTTTCAGGGGCACACGCCGGACGGGTGAATTTTCACAACAAGTTTGGAGAAAGGAAGAAACGACTCGATCCCTTCGTTTTCACTCGGGGAGTCGCGTCATTACTGATGGATGTTGTCTGCCGTCCGACAAATTTGCCGGGCGGGCTCATCTGTAAAGCACAGATGAGACAGCAAAATGAAAAACACCCCCGCCTGTGCCGTGTGGAACGTTTTGTGGGAACCCGAAATTAAAGTGGAAACCTCCCGGCTGGATATTTGGATCACCACTACGATTCCCTCCGAAAAGGGGCGGTGGGCTTGCAGCACCAATCGGATTTTGAAAGGTCTCCATCGGGTTTCACATCGGTTCGCCGCAAAATGTTCGTGCCAATCTCGAACACCGCAGGGGTGACCCAATCATAGCCATTTTTCGGACACGTGACAAGTTATCCTGTTCCCGTCTCGCCCGACATGGTATCCTTCCCCTCGGGCGTGACGGCTTTGACGCTTGTGACGCCCGGTTTGCTCGTCTCCCGACATCCGGAAACTGACGGAACGGCCGTCGTTTTTCAAGCGACACAGCCGGTTCCTTGGGAAGATTTTCCATGTCATTGATTCTGATTGCCGAGGACAGCCCGACCCAAGCCTTCCATTTCAAAAAGCTCATCGAAAAGGAAGGCTACGTCGTCGAATTGGTCTTAAACGGCCCTGACGCGCTGAAACGAATCGGACAGTCCGTGCCGGACTTGCTCCTCACCGATCTCATGATGCCGGGAATGACCGGGCTTCAATTGATCGAAGCCTGTACCCGCGAGCATCCGATGCTTCCCAGCATCCTGATGACCGACTTCGGTTCAGAGGATGTCGCGGCCGAGGCTTTGCAAAAGGGAGCGGTGAGCTACGTCCCCAAGCGCCGCGCGGATCAGGATCTTCTGCGAACAATCAACAACATCCTTGGACTCACCAGA
>NZ_JH636442.1:447856-487559 GCF_000255705.1 Zavarzinella formosa DSM 19928 | reverse complement strand
TCAGGCCACACAAGTATTCACTGCCGACGAACTAGCATAATGCCCCAGAGCTGACCGCCGGAATCTCTTGCTCATTGCCTGTTGCAGCAAATCCGAAACAACCTTTGAACTCCCCAACGATCCGGCGCTCGTCCCCGGACTTGTGGCTTACATCTGCGATGCGATGGCGATGATGAAATTGTGCGAGGAGAAAATCCTCATACGAATCTCAATCGCCCTCACCGAGGCGATTGACAATGCCCTGCATCACGGGAATCTGGAACTGAGTTCATCGCTCCGCGAAGGGGACGGTTCGCAATGGCGCGAGACCGGGGCTTTGCGGCGAACCGTCTCTCCTTACAGGGATCGTCGCATTCATGTGTCGGTTTCGGTGAACCGTCAACGGGCCTTGGTGGTGATTCGGGACGAGGGGCCGGGCTTCGATGTGTCAATACTGCCCGATCCGACCGACTGGGAGAATACGGAACGCCCCAGCGGGCGCGGGGTGTTCCTGATGCGGGCGTTCATGGACGAAGTGACTTACAACCCGCAGGGCAACGAACTGACACTGGTGAAGCACCGGCAAAAGTGAGTCACGCCCGGCCGGACAGGATTTGGATCATCGGGGCGATGCGTTCCAACGGCAGGATATGGGCGGCGGCATTCATCTCGGCCGCCGCCAGGGGCATCCCGTATACCACGCAACTTCCACGATCTTGGGCAATGGTGCTCCAACCGGCTTGGCGCAATTGCAAAAGTCCCTTCGCTCCGTCGGTACCCATGCCGGTCAGCAACACGCCAATGCCGGGGTTTGGCCAGTGATTGCACACGCTGCCGAACAACACGTCCACAGACGGGCGATACGGATAAGCCGCCGGTTCTTTCGAGTAATCCAGCCGACGATTGGCGGTCATCATCATGTGGTCGTTGGTGCAGGCCAGATGGATCGACCCCGGAATCATTTCCATGTCCGGAGTGACCGCATGAACCGGCAAAGCCGTGTGCCGCTGCAACCACTTGGCCATGTTCGGAGCAAAATCGGCGTCGATATGCTGGGCGATCAACACGATGCCGGGATATCCCGCCGGAAGGTCGCCGATGATTTTCGCGATGGCCTGCGGCCCCCCGGTGGAAGCGCCGATGACGATCATCGGCGGCAGGGCATCCGGATTGGTTGAAAGATTTGTCGCGGGAAGCACGTTTTTCGCCAGCATGGTCGGAGTCGCCTTCCGGCCTCGCGCGATCTTTTCGAGTTTCGCAATGAGTGACTCGCCATCAACGATGCGGCCGCTGGCCCCCATTGTCGGCGTGTTGACGGCATCCAAGCCGCCGTGCCCCATTGCCTCGAAGACTTTGTTGAAGTTCCCGCTCACACTGCCGGTCACCAACAAGATCGGGCAGGGATTTCGCGACATGATGGAACGGGTGGCCTCCACACCATCGACGCCCGGCATCACGAGATCCATGAGAATGGCATCCGGCCGGTCAATCCCCGCCTGCCGGATGGCTTGCTCGCCGTTCTCGGCCACCCAAGCCACGGTGTAGCCCGGCACCGAGAGGACCGTTCGTTTCAGAACCTCCCGAGCCAGTGCCATATCGTTGACGATGGCCACTCTCATCAGTTCGACTCTCTCATGGGGCGTCAAATCATCCTGGCCGCTGACGGTCGTTCGCGTGTTCCCAAGTCAGAGAGGAGGGGAACCGAACACCAGATGGGAAAATTCAACCCGCATCGGCCAACGGGTGTCTCCTGTTACTATTGCCGAACGAGCAAACTTTGAACAGCCCGGACAAACGTATTATCATGGAAACTACTTTTCATGAGGTAGAAATTAGCCCCCAAGTCGATTCCCCGCTGCCGGTCCTCGTCGCGATCCTTGTACGACACCACAATCACCGGAATATTCCGGAACTGGGAATCAGTTCGGATCAACCGAAGTAATTCCAAGCCGGTCATCCGGGGCATGTCGATATCCGTGACCACCAAATCATAGTCGCCGGTACGGAGTTTGTTCCACCCGTCCTGCCCGTCGTTGGCGAGGGTCACTTGCAGGCCCATTTGCCGAAGCAATTGCTTCTCCACTTCGCGGACGGTGGCCGAGTCGTCCACCACCAAGACGTTTCCACGACTCGGGCCAGCCCCGGCGGCGGTATCCCGACGCGACAGCCGAAGAACGTTGCCGGTTTGGATGAACGAGTCCATCGAGCGAATCATGTCCTCCACATCCGCGATCAACACCGGGAGGCCGTCGTCAAGAATCGCGGCGGCGGCGATGTTCGGAACCTTTCCAAGCCTCGGGTCCAGCGGCCGCACCACCAAATCTTGTTCCCCGGTGAAGGAATCGACAATCAACCCATATTGCCCGGTGCTGTCAGAAAGGAGGATGACGGACAGCGTTTCATTGGAGCGGGATTGGTTCCCCAAATCCAGAATCTGGGCCGCCAGCACCAAGCCGATGTTATGCCCGTCGATGGCGACATACTGACGGTTCTCAAGCGAGCGCACATCGCTCACCGGAATGCGAAGCAACCGGTCGATGCGGTTGTGCGGAAAGGCATACGAATCTCCGCCGATGACCACCAGAACCGCCCGGACGACGGAGAGGGTGATCGGCAATTGCAAATGGAAGGTGGTCCCCTGCCCGAAGCGGGTGGTGATACGAACCGTCCCGCCGACGGTGCGGATCATCTCCTGAACGACATCAAGCCCGACCCCCCGGCCGGAATATTCGCTGACGGCCGAGGCCGTCGAAAAGCCGGGCAAAAATAGAAACTCCAGCAATTCCGCTTCGGAAAGCGACCCGGCCATCTCGGGGGGAACCATGCCGCGATCCACGATCTTGCGGCGAACCCGTTCCGGGTCGATGCCCCGGCCGTCGTCCGTCACCGTGATCGCCAGCGTCCCCGACCGGTGACGGGCTTCCAGCCGGATGACGCCGCCTTCTGGCTTCCCGGCCGCGCGGCGTTCCTCGGGGGTCTCCATCCCGTGATCCACGGAGTTGCGAATCATGTGATTCAGCGGAGATTCCAGTTTCTCCAGAATGTCCCGATCCACATCCGTGGATTGGCCCAAAATGTCCAACCGCACTTGCTTGCCAAGCGTCCGGGCCATGTCTCGCACAAGCCGGGGAAATGATTGAGTGCCATCCGCAAACGGCCGCATCCGGCTGGCGATCACCTCCCGGTAAAGCCGACTGTTCAGGTCGTCGGCGGAGGCCGCCCGGTCCTCGAATTCGCCGATCCGGCCGGAGACGGTCTGATGGCACTCGCCGAGTTGCTTGCGCGCTTCCTCGATCAATCGGGTCAGCGTGTCCGGGCGGTCGCCGACACTGATCCGCTCGGCCAGCACATCGATCGTTTCGCCGAGGATGTCTTGCTGTTTTTTGAGGCGGATCAACGAGGCGGCAAAAGGTTGCAGCCAGCGGGCCTGCACAAGCGACTCACCCGCCAAGCCCATCAAGCGGTTCAACCGGGCGGCGGTCACCCGAACCACGGGTTCGTCCGTCGGACGATCCGCCGCAACAGGTTCCGGCGGCTTCCCAACAGCCACCGGAACGACGGCCGGCGGCGGGGTAACAGGTACTGTCGCTGTCGTGGCGGGTTTGGTCGCCACCGCAACCGGTGATTCGCCTTTCAATATGGCGGCAAGCGTTTCTTTGAGCGGTTTCACACTCGCTTGCCGGGCGGCTGTCCAACCGGCAATGCCGCTCTCCGTGATTTCCGCAAGGGAGGCGAACACATCCGTGGCCGCCAAAAACACGTCGATATCCGCAGGACGCAGGAGAATCTTGCCCTTTTGGGCGGCGACGAACACATCCTCCATGACGTGGGCCAATTCCACCGCCAAATCGATGGAGACAATCCGGGCCGATCCTTTGATCGAATGGGCCGCCCGCATCAACGGTTCGATTCGCTGCGGATTCGCGACATCATTCTCCAGTTCCAGAATGCCGTTGCTCAGGGCATTCGCGTGGGAACGAACCTCGTCCCGGAACAAGTCAAACAAGGAAAACGGCATCGCCGAAAATGAAACCGGCGAAGGCTCTGCCAGGACGGGCACTGGTTCAACCGGCGCGGGCGGGGAAGCCTTTGCCAACGCAGGTTCCGGCCGCAAACCGGCAAGAGCCGCCACGATGGCCGATTCCTGCCGGGCGCCCCAATCTGCAACTTGAGCTTCCTTAAGATCAACAAGCCCGCCCAGAATATCCGTCGTTTGTCGCAAGGAATCGCGGACCCGGTCGTTCCACCCGGTTGATTGATTAAGGAGTTTTGACCCGCATTCTTCGATGCCTGCCGCAAGAGTGGCGGCGGCATCGACGCCGACGATCCGGGCAGCCCCGCGAATCGCACGGGCCGCCTCCAACACCGTTGTCCATGCCGGCCCGGCTTCCGGCGAATTCAAATCCGGAAGCGAGGCGGCAATCGCGGCAAGCCCCTGCCGGACTTCCTCCCGGAAGACGTCGAAGAGCGAGCTATCTTCGGCTTCGTCGTTCATGTGAGCCTGGCCCGCAGGGCATCAAACAGTTTGACTTCATCGAGCAACCCGGTCATCCGACCATCCCCGACCAGCACACCACGAGAAAATCGGCCCGTCGAGCGGGCGACCGTGGTGGGGACCGGCAGCAATTCCGTGGCCGGAAATCGCCGCACCCGGTCCACTTCGTTGACGACGAAGGCCCAGAGGTTGTTGGGTGTTCCCGCGACCAATAGCCGAGATTTGCGGGTCATCGGAATTTCCTCTCCCGGCGGGGTGAGGCCGACAAGTTCGTCCACGCGGACCAGCAGATGCAGTTCTCCGCGAATATTAATGATGCCGTCGAGCAAACCACCGCGATGGGGGACACGATGGAAGGGTCGGGGCAGCGTGACCTCTGCCACACAGGCCACCGGCAGCGCCAGCCACTCGTCCCGCATTCGGAAGATCAACACATTTTCAAGATCACGCCCCGCCTCGGGGATCGGTTCGGCCAGTCGCTCTGTCCATTCGGCCAGATAACCTGGCGGGGAAATGTTGTCCAGAAACCGCCGACCGGCCGCCGAAAACACATGGCAGTTGTGGCAATGATCGTACTTCGCCAGTTCCCGGCAGGAGTGGTCCCCCCGCACGCCAATGGTGTTCCAGCAATCCGTGCCGTCGGCCCGATGGCTCTCCGGGCCGGAACGCATCACCAGCAACGGCCGCCGATGCTGACCGGAGGACCTGATGGCGTGTTTGCGTGATTCGACGACTGATTCGGACGCCGCCGATTCCGGCAACGTTTCCTCGATTTGAACCGGAGCCGCCCGCCGGGGTGTTCTTCCCGCGACGACGAGGGGAGTTGTCGCCCCCGCCATCAATGCGGAAACGTGTTGAAACAGACATGCGCCTTCCGGGCCAAATCGTTTCCAATTTGGTTCGGCCAGTTCGCTCGATTCCGCATGACCAAGGCCGAGCAGACCATCAAGGGCCAAAAGTCGCGACAAGTTTTGCAGGGCAACTTTCCGTGCCGAGGGGGTGAAATAGATGAAGACATTCCGGCAGCAAATCAAATCGTAGGGCAGCTCTTCTCCGAGGAAAAACGGGTCCATCAGATTGCCGACGCGAAAATTCACCGCCCCCCGGATGCCCGGTTGAATCTCCCAAAGGCCGCCCCCGGTCGGCCGGAAAAAGCTGCTTCGCAGTTCCTGATCGGTTTGCCGGAAGGAAAAATCGCCGTATTTCCCCAGCCTCGCGATGTCGATGTTCCGCGTGCTGAGGTCAACCGCGTCAATCCGGTAAGAATGCGAGGGAACCCCCGCCCGTTCGAGGGCAATGGCGATGGAATAGGGTTCCTCTCCGGTTCCGCACGCCGCGCTGAGGATGCGAACCGGCGTCACCTGCCTGGCCAACGCCAGTTGGCGGACGAACGGAATCACCGTCTCGAAAAAATCAGCGCCGCGATAAAACCACGTTTCGGAAACCACAATGTCGTTGATGAGCGATTGAAGCTCATTCGCATCCGCGCTCAACCGGATGGCATAAGCCGCCTCGTCGAAAACTCCGAGAACCCGCATCCGACCGTCGATGGCCGCATTCAGCGCGTGTTCCCCCAACGAATCGGGGTTCAGGCCGATCCGGCGGGTGAGTTCGGAGATGGTGGCCGGATGTCTCATGAGTCCGTCGAATGGCACAGGGCGGATAGTTGCTGCCGATACGCCGCCGGGATCACGCGATCCAACACGGCCAGGTGCATGATTCCCTCTGCGTCCACGATCACCGGACCAAGGTCCGGCCGGGAAGAGTCGCTGTTCCCCGAGGAACCGTTGCCCATCGAAGGGAGTTCCCGAATGTCAGCCACCTGCCCCGCGAGCAGGCCGATCAGGCGTTCACGGGGATCGCCGGGCAACGGCACCAAGATAATCCGGCTGCTGAGAAAATCCGGGCAATTGCCGACGGCAATGAGTTTGTGAAGATCGACCACGGGGACCACCTGCCCGCGATAGACGAACACCCCGGCGAGCCAGGACGGGCCGAAGGGGGCTGGTTTCAAATTCACGCGCGGAACCACTTCCTTGATCTCCCGCACTCCGAGAGCAAGACGGTTCGGCCCGATTTGGAAGGTCAGCGCCAGCATCGTCGGTTCCCTGACTGCTCAGACCGTGAAACGGGCAATTTCATGGTTCAAATTCTCGACGGCCGACCGCAGGTGAGCAGTGGCTTTCTGGAACTCCTGAAGGGAGGCCGAGGTTTCCTTCGTGCCGGAGGAGACGCTCACCATCGCATCGTTGATCTGTTGGGCGCCAATCGACTGGTTCTTCATCCCCTCGTTCACCAACCGGAATCGGTCGTTCAGGCCACGAACTTCCTCGATGATCTGGCCGGTCTGCCCGTTGATCTCGGCCACCCGGTTCACGCCGGTCTTCACCTCGTCGCTGAACTGATCCATCTGCATCACTCCGGCCGACACCGCATCGTGCATGTGCCGAACCATGTTTTCAATGTCCAGCGTGGCCACGGCCGTCTGATCGGCCAGCCGACGAATTTCGCGGGCCACCACCAAGAACCCCCGGCCGTATTCCCCGGCCTTCTCGGCCTCGATGGCCGCGTTAATGGACAACAGGTTCGTCTGGTCGGCCACTTTCGTGATCGTCGTCACCACCAGATTGATGTTGTCGGCCTTCTCCCGGATCGTTGTCAGTTTGGAGGAAATCGCGGAAGTCGATTCCACAAGTTGCTGCATGGTCATTTCCATGCCTGCCAGACGACTGCGACCGCTGAGAGCCAAGGCCGAGGTATGATTGGCCTTGTCGCTCACCTCGCTCATCGTGCCGACCAAATCATTGGAAGTGGCGGAAATTTCCCGGACGGCCGCCGCGATTTGGGTGGTGGAACTCCCGAGATGCTGCATCGTCGATTCTTGTTGCCGGGCCGTGGCGTTGATCTCGGAGGCCGTCGATAGGAGTTGCACGCTGGCCTCCCGCACCTTGGCCACCACGGTCTGAATCTTGGCGATCATGGCGTTGATGCCGGACGCCAGTTGCCCCATTTCGTCGCCGCCTTTCACCTCAATGCGGGCGGTCAGATCGGAGGCCCCGCCGGCCATCTCGTTGACTCGTTTCAACAAAACATCCGTGGATTCATGGATGCCGCTGATGGTTGACCAGCCGACGAGAAACATGGAGATGATCGAGACGGCCGTGAGAACCAGCAGGAAGATTTGCCAAAACTCACCCGTGGCGGCAGCTTTCTGTTCGGCCGTGTTGGTCAATTCCCGCAGGCGTTCCCCGGCGGCGAGAACCGCCTTGGCATGCTCTTTGAAGAGCGGGGCCAATTTCTCCCTTAAAATCTTGCTCGCGGCCGTTCTTTCTTGAGGAGTGCCCCCGAGAAGCGGAAAATATTCCTGAAGGGCAATGGCCGAAAAACGCACGAGGGGTTCGTGCATGTCACGTTCGAGAAGTTTCTTAAGCTGGTCGTCCACAATCACATTTTTCAAGTAATAATCACGTCGTTCGTCATGCAGACGTATCCCGTCCCGGAACTTTACGCGGCCGGATTCGATTGCCGCCTTGTCGGTTTCCGTCTCCATTTCCTGGAGGATCATGTACGATTCGGAGACATAAATCGACGGCGGGAGCAATTCGGTCAACAATTCCTTCCGATCAACCACATACTTATAAAGCGGGCCGTTCACCCCAAAACGATGCAAAAGGACATCGGCAATCGCCAGCGTGACTGTCAGGGAGGCGATGGCAAACACCACCAAAAACTGCAACTTCCGCCGAATGGTGAGGTTGCGAAACGAGATCATGCGTCGATACCTCGGGGGCAGTCACAAGGGGTGTCATTCATTAGAATTCGTAGGCGCGGCCATCACAAACAAAACCGCCGGTTCAAGCAGGGAAATCTTGCGAGGAATTTCTGGTTGTGCCGGTTGTGCCATCAAAACCGAACTTCAACCATCGAATAATCATCGTTTAGAATGTCGCCGCCCCGAATGATTTTCACATGCTCGTACAAGCGGTCCATCACGCTCGGCGGCTTGTCATCCTGGGCTTTGATGAACTCGACAAACTCCGGATAGTGCCACATACCGCCGCCGGGCTTGTCGATCTCGAAGACACCATCGCTGAACAGAAGCAACCGGGCGAACGGCTGCAGAATGACTTCCTCGGTGTCGAATTCCCACTCGGGGACCATGCCGACCGCGAAGCTCGATGATTCGAGGGATTTCAACTCGGCTGTGTCGCAACATGGCCCGTTGAACAACAGCGGAGCCGGATGCCCCGCATTGCTAAAGCGGAGCTTTCGCGTGGGAACGTCGAACACGCCGTACCAGATGGTGAAATACTTCTCGTTCTGCTTTTCCATCTGGAACACGTCGTTGAGTCGTTTCAAGACGCCCCCCGGATCGGCAAAGTCGGTGTCCGGCAGCGAACGATTGGAAATCACATTCCCGGCGGAAACAGCCAACAGAGCAGAGCCGACGCCGTGCCCGCTGACATCCAGCAAGTAAACGACCAGCTTTTCCGGGTCCAGCCAATGGTAGCCGAACATGTCCCCCGCCAGTTGGCTGGACGGGACAAACTTCCAAGAGGCGACCACCGCCCCGGCGAGTGGTTTCGGCAGCAAAGACTGCACATACCGGGCGGCCGTCGCCAGTTCCTCGGCCATTTGGTGTTGGGTGGCGGCCAGCGTCCGATAGGCTTCGTTTCGTTCCAACAAAGTCAGATAAGCCCGCGAGTGGTATTTCACACGGGCGACCAGTTCCAGTTTGTCCGGGAGTTTGACCAGATAGTCGTTTGCCCCCAAGCCAAACGCCTTGGCCTTGATGACTGCCTCTTCCTTGCTGGAGAGAACAATCATTGGCGTTTCACGGGTTGCCTTGTTCGCCCGGAAGTATTTCACCAGCAACAGCCCGTCGATTTCGGGCATCACCAAATCAAGCAGGATCACCGTGGGCCGGATAGCGTTCGCCATCGGAATGGCCTTCGCTGGGTCCATGCAATGATGGAATTCAAGGTTGGGCAATTCAGCCAGCATGAACCGGATGGATTCGCCCACGATGGCTTGATCGTCCACCAACAGGACAACGGTGGGATGGGGTTCCGTGGCTGCCGCCACGCGGGAAGTCGCGGACATCGCCACCGCCTGATCGACGTAACACACTTGGAATTGATGAGTTAACGATTAACATATCATGGATTGGCGCGGTGTCACGGCAAAGGAGTCACCATCCGGGGAAAATCTTCCTAAACTATCGGGATTCTCCGAACTGCCGACACTGATGGATGGGTTCATGCCAGCCGAAGGATCTTCACCGCCCGTCACCGCCAGCGACACACTGCTCACTCGAACCTATGTCGGATTGCTGGCCGCCCAGTTTCTGGCGGCGTTCAACGATCAGGCCATCCATGCCTCGTCGATGTTTTTCGCCATCAACACCCAGACGCTGACGGAATCACAGGCCATCTCGTTGATGCCGATCCTGTTTTACGCGCCGTGGGCGTTGTTTTGCACACTGGCCGGGTTTCTTGCTGATCGTTTCAGCAAGCGGAATTCACTTGTCGCCTGGAAAATCGCCGAAGTGGCCATCACGGGCATCGCCCTGTTTGGTTTCTGGCTCGGCACGGAAGGGGGTTCGCCATCGACCGGCACTTGGGTCGTCCTCTCCACCGTCTTTTTAATGGGAACCCATTCAGCCTTCTTCGTTCCGGCGAAGTACGGCGTGATGCCGGAAATCCTGCCTCCCCACCTGCTTTCGCGCGGAAACGGCCTGCTGGAATCCCTCTCGTTTCTGGCGGTGATCTTGGGGACGGTGTCCGGCGGGGTGATGTCCTTCGTGTTTTTGCGGCGGGAAACAAATATCGGGGTGGTGTTGCTCGGATTGGCCATTATCGGGGCCATCGCTTCGATGCTGATCCGCAAAATGCCGGCGGCCAACCCGCATTTGAAGTTTCCCCCGTACCTGTACGCGCCATTGTGGAAGAATTTGAAGATCATGCTGACCTCCCGCCCGCTGTCGTTTGCGGTGATCGGGATCGCGTTCTTCACGTTCATCGTCGCCTTCATGCGGGCGACCGTGTATATGTTCGGCGAAAGCCAGGTTCCCCGCTGGGATGAACTAAAAACCAGCGCCGTCGTCGGCACGGTCGCCTTGGGCGTCGGCTTGGGAAGCCCGCTGGCTGGTTGGCTGTCGGGCAAAAAAGTGGAACTCGGCCTCATCCCTCTCGGGGCGGCCGGGATGATCGCCGGTTGCGTGATGGCGGCCTTCTCACTGAACTACCTTCCGGGGTTTGTGGCTTGTACCATCCTGATCGGAACTTGCACCGGGTTTTATCTTGTCCCCCTCTTCACGCTCCTGCAACACCGGGCGCCGAAGACCAGCAAAGGGGACATCGTCGCCAGCAGCAACTTTGTGAACGTCACCGGGGCCATCGCCGCCTCGGTGTTGTTCGCCGGGTTGGTGGCGGCCGCCAAGGCCACCGGGTTCTTGCCGTTGGTGAAGGTAAAGGAGGGAATTGCCACCGGACGATTGGAAGAGAAACAACTTTCGCACGGCCGCCCCGTGTATTTGCGGATCGGTGATCGAGAAATCGGGTGGCGAAAACACGCTGACGAGAATTTGCTGAATCACCTGTTTGGCGAAAAATCAACCATCATTCCCCCAGAAATCGAACTCTCCCGCAATGTCGCCATCGGGGATGAAGTCATCGTTGACTATCACACTCTCAACGACGTTGAACATTTTTCCGTTCGCGGGATTCAGGAGCGTTCGCATCCGCATTACGACGCCCAGAAATTGCCGCAATTTCTCTTCGGCGGGGCCGGGTTGATGACCTTCGGCGTCTTGCTCATTTTGATGTGGCGGGTGCGCGACCTCCCCCGGCGGTCGCGGTCGCTGTTGCGGGGGTTGTTTGGCCGGAAATACGTGATCTCCGACGGTCACCACATTCCGGGGGATCTTCCCACCATCTTGTTGATGCCTCTGGTCGATCCGGGGTTGCGGGACATGATCTTTTCCGAGGTGGATCGCACGGTGATGTTGTTCGAGGCCGCCGGGAACAACTTCGCCGTTCAACTCGAACAGGAATTAATACGAGGACGAGTTCCCGCCGTGCCGGCCGATGTTCCCCTTCCGGCAATCAACGGATTCCCGGTCGTGACGATTGTGCGAGTGCTTGTCGAAGGCCATCATGTGCGGTTTGTTTGAACGGGACCATTGACCAATGGTTGACAACCCCCCGCCAAGTGGTTAGTTATGAACACCAACGCCCGCTGAATCTTGTTTGCTTCAATGACAAATCATTCACACTCCGATGAGGAATCCGCCATCCTCGCCGCCTGTCAGGAGGCGATTGGGTACCAGTTCAATCAAGTGGAATTGCTCCGCGAAGCCCTTACGCACTCCTCCGGGGCAAACACCCGATTGCGTTCCAATGAACGTCAGGAGTTCCTCGGGGACGCGGTTCTCGGGCTGGTCTGCGTCGAACAACTTTACCGTCGCTTCCCGGAGTACGAAGAAGGGGATATGACCAAGGTGAAATCGGCCGTGGTCAGCCGTCTCTCTTGCGCGAAGTTCAGCCAGTCTCTTTCGCTCGGCAGTTATCTGTTTCTGGGGCGGGGGCTGACCCCCAATTCCAAGTTGCCGAGCAACATGCTCGCGGATTTGTTTGAGGCCGTCGTCGGGGCGATGTACCTTGATGGCGGCATCCCGGCCGCCCAACCGTTCATTCTGCGGTTTCTGGATCCGGAAATCGACGAGGTGATCCGGGACAGCGCCCATAACAATTACAAATCGCTGCTTCAACAAGTCGCCCAGCAGGAATATGGCAGCGTGCCCCGTTACAATGTTCTGGATGAACAGGGGCCGGATCATCAACGGTCGTTCAAGATCGCCGTGGTGATTTCCCACGAACGTTATCCGGCCGCCTGGGGCCCGAACAAGAAGAGCGCCGAATCTCGGGCGGCCCAAAACGCCCTGGCCCGCATCAACGGCGAGAAAATCCCCTTCGACCTCGACACCGACTGACTCCAATGCCGATGCCGCCCCACGAGATTATCTGCTACGCTCCCGGTTGCGGAAAACCGGCCGTCTTTAAGATCGCGGCCAGATGGAGCGACGGGGTGACGCGGGAATTGAAAACATACTCTCTGTCATGTGCCGATTGCCGAGATGTCTTGTTCGACCAGGCGATGGCCAAGAAGGGAACCTGTCGGCTGACCACCGGTGAAACCCTGAGCGAACCCGAGGTTTTTGATCTGGTGCGGGGCCGACGGGACCATGATTTGATGGGCGGTCCCAAGCCGAACCAGCCCGGATAACGTCAACTTTCCCCGCCGGACCCTTCAACTTTCGTTTCCTTGGCCGCAGCCGCCGAACTGAGAGCCTTGTTGACCGCTTCCAAAAGCCGGTCCATCGCAAACGGTTTGCGGATGTAATCCACCACCCCGAGATATTCCGCGTAGGCCTTGTGACGGCTGCCTTCGTTGGCGGTCATCATAATCATCGGGGGCACATCCGGTTTGCCCCGAAAATGCTCCAGCACCGGGTAGCCGCCCATGCCGGGCATCATCATGTCGAGGATCACCAGATCGGGGGTCTGGTTGTAAATCGCCGTCTTGGCCTGATGCCCGTTGTTGGCCGCCAGCACATGGAAACCATGCTTTTCCAAGAGGGTGCGAAGACCATCAAGCAATTCCCGGTCGTCATCGACGAGCAGGATCGTTTTGTTTTCGGCCATGAGGCACTTTCCTCTCCGCTATTGATTGTTCAAGGATATCACGCTTCGGCCAACAGGACAACAACGGACAACCGACCTTTTCCCGAAGTCCCGTCACGGGATACAACATACTGACTTCATGAGGGCCGGGAGCGGACATGTCGGTGACTTTCCACACACTCGCCAGCGGCAGCGGAGGGAACAGTGCCCTCCTCCGGGCTGACGGGTTTGGCGTGCTCATCGACGTCGGCCTCGACGAACGCCTGATTGCCCACCGACTCGCGGCCATTGGCTTCGGCTGGCGGGATGTGAATGCCGTTTTGCTCACGCACGCGCATTCCGACCATTGGACCGATTTATCCCTCGGCCAGATTAGACGTTTGAGCGTGCCGTTTTATTGCCACCCGGATCACGAACCGGCCATCAACCGATATGGGGGAGAGTTTGAACCGCTTCGCAAGGCGGGACTCGTTTTTTCGTTTCAACAGTCAATTCCGTTCCTCCTGAACCCATTGATAACCGTCACACCGATCCGTGTTCCACATGACAGCGAGCCAACCTTCGGATTTCGCATCGACGGCCTGACCGCCGCCGGGCAGGAATGGTCCGTCGGCTATGCGTCCGATCTTGGGGAAGTTCCCGAGGAATTGTTCACGGCCTTCCGGGAAGTGGACCTGCTCGCCTTGGAGTTCAATCACGACGAGACCATGCAACGAAACAGCGGCCGGCCGCGACGGTTGATCCAACGAGTGCTCGGGGCCGCCGGGCATTTATCAAACACCCAAGCAACCGAGGCGGTGCGGCGATTGCTGATGGAATCACCGTCGCCGCGTCTGCGTCATGTCGTGCAACTTCATTTGAGCAAAGACTGCAACAAACCGTTGATCGCGGCCACAACCGCTCAAAAGATGATTGATGAGTTAAAGGCCCCTGTCCGGCTCACAACGGCCTCGCAAAACTCCCCGTCGGCCACACTGACCATCGTTGACTGACAAACGGCCACCCCATTTTGCCCCGCTTCCATTCTGGTTCAATCTTGGGAAAATTTGCCGGTTGTAAGCATTCATCCCCGTCTTTCCAGTTCTTCCACGCCTCCGGGATTGAGGAATATTCCCTTTGCTGCCGATTCTAAGGGAGCGTGAGGTTTGGGAACGGATTCCCGATCCGCGCAGGCGCGGGAGAGCCGACATGAAGCGACAGGGATGGGCACTTTGCATCGGGATGGTGGTCGGAGGAACGGCGGTTGCCCAACCGCCCGCCGACGGTGAACGATATCCCCCCGCGCCGGAAATGCCCGGCGTGGTGATTTCCAAACCGTCCGGAGACCGGCCGACCGTGACCGTCACGGAAATGAATGTCAAACCCGTGACCTATCAAAACACGGCTCCGGTCCTGCCCGCGCCGACATTGACGGCCACGCAGTTGCCATACACAAACGTGGCCACCGTCCAAGTCGCCCCCGTGCCGGTCGCCACAGGCGTGAAACCGGTTAATGGAGTCGTGGCTCCGGCTGGCAAAAACGTGGTTTCGGCCAGCAACGTGGCTCCGGTCAACAAGGTCATGACACCGGTCAGCGGCATGGCCCCGGCCAGCAAGGTAATGACGCCGCCGAAACCCGTCCAAGCACCCATCCAGACATCGAACGTCGGCGTCGGCATGCGTTCGTACAGCCAAATCGTTCCCGTGAAAGCGGAAGCGCCTTCCAACCCGTTATCGCCCGATCTGACGGTTCCTTATGAGGGAATGCCGGCAAAGCTTCCCCCGGCCGTGCCTGACTTGGTTGTTCCTTACGAGGGGATGCCTGGGATAACCGTATCGTCGAAACAGGGAACGGTCGTCCCGGCAAGTCATGGAATGATGGTTCCCCAAAGTCAGGGAATGATGGCCCCGCCGATGATGACCGGCGGTTGTGCCACTCCGGCCTGCGGTGGTGATCCAAACGGACATGGGATGGGTGAATTTCCTAGTTTCGGAAAAATCGCCGAATGGTTCTGCTTCCATTCCTCCTCGAAGCAGACCGGATGTTATCCATACCCCTACCACCCGAACCTGACCGCTTGGTTCCCTTGCAATCCGGGCGCTGGCGGATGCTCAAGTTGTGCAATGCCGTCAGCCGGATGTGCGAGCGGACATTGCGGCAGCCAGATGATTCCCATGGGAACGCCAGCGGGCTACCCGGTGGGAATGCAGATGGGCATCCCGGCGGGGACGCCGCCGGGCACCCCGGTTGGAACCGTGTCGACCGGCCCGGTCGATGTCTCCGGCGGGCCATCCATCCGGCCCGTTTACAATGTCGAACTGCGTCGGGTCAGCGGGCAGGCCCCTGTCAACGGGCAAACGCCAGCCAATACACCGGTGGCGCCCCAACCTGATCCGCTCATGAACTTCAAAAAGATGGATGGCATGAGTTTCACCCCCGGCGGATCGCCGATGGCCGCCCCGGTGGTGTCGCGGCCGAGGTAATTTCAAGGCCATGAAAACGACACAAGCCACGCTCGAAAAAGCGTGGCTTGTGTCGTTTTCATAATCGCCTAATCGACTATCTATTCTTCAGGCCGCCCGCCGGGACGGCGAGAACCGGGCCGGGGCCCATCTTGGTGGCCCCTTCCAATTCAAATTGTTTCCCTTCACTCTCTTTGATGCCCGCCGGGGGAATCCGGCCGCCGGGGGGATTCGTGTTCATCGGCGGGGCAGTCATCATGCCTCCCGAACCGGGCACGCCCATCATCGGACCGGAAATCACCGGGCCGCCGGACATCCCCCCCGCGTTACAACTGTCACAGCCCGGCGCGCCCCCTCCGGTTGTCATCATCATTGGATAGCCCGCCGTGCTGTCCGTTTCGTTACCGTGGAACAGGGCATGGAGACGGGGGAAGCACGGCCGTTCCTTGTGGCAGAAGATGCCGCATCCGGGCATCACCGCGAGGATCAGGAAAGCCGTGGCGATTAATCGGATACGGATCATGGGGGTGATGTCCCTTTGAGGGAGCCAGCGCTGGGAAAACCGGGTGTTTCGGATGTCCGCGAAACGCCCGGGGATGTCGTCCGGGAACTTAAGTAAATTCTGCACGGAGTTCACACCAGGGCAACTCGGCAACTGGAATAAAATAGGCTCGCCTGCATAAGCTGGCGAGCCTCTTCGGGTTGTCGGTGATATGTCAGAAACGCGGGAGAAACCGGCTGGTCCGGTTCCTCCGCAAGCACCGGTTGCTCAGTCCTTCCCACCCTTGGAATCGCTGCGGGCCACCTTGATTTGATTCCGCAGATAATCGAGAGCCATCTCCAACTGGCGATCTTTGAATTCCTTCGGCTTTTCCTTCGGGGAAATGTCCCGACGGGGGATGCCGCCCCAGTTGTAAATACGGTCGAACAGTTCGTCCTTCTCGGCCCGTTCGAGCTTGAGCTCAAAGCCCTTGTCCGGCCGCACGCCCCAGTCTTCCTCTTCTTTGCCGCTGGTGCTGGCTTTGTTGAGGTTACGGGCGCTCGGCGGCCAGAAGGTGGCTGTCGTCAGCTTGATCTTCCCGCCGGTCGGGGCGAAGGGTTCCACGTTCTGCACGCTTCCCTTGCCATAACTCCGTTCGCCCATCACGACGGCCCGGTTGTGATCTTGGAGGCAGGCCGAAAGGATTTCGCTCCCCGAGGCGCTTCCTTCGTTCACCAGACAGACCATCGGGAAGTCGAGATAGCTTCCCTCGTGACGGCCCTTGATCGTTCGTTCCTTCTCTTGCTTGTTCTCGGGACGGACGGAGACGATCACGCCGTCGTCGATGAACATGTCGCAAATGGAGACGGCCACGTCGAGGAACCCGCCCGGATTGAAGCGAAGGTCAAGGATGACCCCCCGGACGCCGTCCTTTTGCAGTTGCTTGACGGCCTTGAGCATGTCGATGGCCGAGTTGCGGGCGAACTGAGTCAGATGGATGTAAGCGATCTTGTTCTTGGGATCGATGTAGAAGTCCCACGAATCATCTTTCTCGTTCCGCTTGTAACCGTAAACGCTTTCCACTTCGACCAATCCGCGGGTGATTTCCAAAATCAGCGGATCTTTGCTGCCTTCGCGATCAATCTTCAATTTCACCTTCGTGCCGGGCAGGCCAAGGATGAGCTTCACGGCATCGGTGGTTTCCATGCCCTTGGTAGTGGTCACTTGCACCGGATCGAGTTTGACGCCCTTGCCGTCTGTTTCACGGATGATTTCGGTGATCAAGTCCCCGGTCAACACACCGGCCTTGTAAGCCGGGCTGTTGCGGATCGGGGTGACGACCACCAGTCCATCGCGGGAGATGTCCCGGCGAATTTGTACGCCGATCCCGGTGAACTTGCCGTCGATGTCCTTGTTGAGATCCTCAACCTTTTCCTTGTCGAAGTACGACGTGTAATCATCCACAAACTTCCGCATCGCCATGTTCATGGTGATTTCAATGTCTTTGTTGCTTTCCAAGTCTTCCCGTTTGCCGAGGGGAATACGGGCCGCCAACAGCAAATCCTTGGCTTCCGAATCACTGAGATCCTTCGCCTTTTCCAACTTCTTCTTCAAGTCGTCGGGCAAGGTGGTTTCAGTCACGCGGTAGATGCCGCGAACGCCGTTGGCCACCATTTCGCCGAGGTTCAGTTTCTTGATGTAATTGGCTTTGACGAAGCTAAGACCCTCGTAGGTCTTCTCGGCGAAGGCTTTCGCGTCGTCCTCGGAGAGCTTCATCCCGGCGAGGATTTTGTCGCGGGCCAGTTTGAGTTGATCGGTGTTCAGATCGCCGTCGGCAAACTTTTGGTAAGCCTTACGGAGTTCCTGCATGGCCTTCAACCGGGGCATCCGACTGAGGAGTTTGTCGCCTTCTTGGGCGATTTCCTTGTCGAGTTTCGCGGTCGTCTTTTGGCCGTCAAACTTCTTCAGCCGTTCTTCGGTTTTGGTGAAGGCTTCGGGGTTGTGGCTCAACGGGAAGTGAGCGCTGCGGCCGAAATAGATCACCCGTTGCAGCTTTTCTTCACTGGTCTTGGCCACGTCCCGGATCAGATCGGGGAGGGCCTTTTCCACGTACTTTTGAACTTCGTCCACCGTCACCAATCCATCCGCTTCGTATCCTTCGGTGTCAGCCTTGCCGCGAAGCGCATCTACGATGGCCTTTGTGAACGATCCCTGATTATTCACGGTGATCGGCGGCAGGATACCATTGCCGGACATGAACACTTCCCGGCCGATCGGCGGTTCTTGTTCGGAATCTTTTTCCTTGATGCCCATGAACGCCCGGACGAACTCGTTGATGTTCGGGGCCAGGATGCTTTCCTTGGACTCGAACGCCTTGAGGTTGAAGTCGAGGAACACGCAGAACTGCTCGGACTTCAAGCCCTTCACCTTCTCCTCGATTTCCGAGGCGAAGATGGCGTTCTTGGTGCGGTCTTTGAACGTCGAATCGGTGGCAAAGAGGCAAGGCTTTTCGCCGGAGGTGGCGCCCTGCATCACGAGGTACACCACCAACGTGTCGTCCTTGCCGGCCTTCGCGGAGGCGTCCCCGATGGCCTTCAGAATGGCTTCCTTGGTGCCGACCTTGGCGTTGTTCTTGTCGTCCACCGCCGAAAGAAGAAGCGTGAGATTGGCCGGGTCCACCCCGCCGACGCTCTTGTCCGTCAGCAGTTTGGCGATGTTAACGGCGTCCGAATCGGCGGTCGCCCGGGGTTTGATGTCCTTGTCCGCAAACGAGCCAACCCCGACGACGACAGCGTGGGTTCGGGTCTTGGCGGGATTATCCTGGGCCATTGCGGCCGATGAGAATCCGAGAAGTGTGGCCACGGCCCAAATGCCGAGGCGGCGAAGCCGATTCATGTTGGATAACCTTTCTGTAGTTCCGAAACGTCGGGAGAGGACGAGACCGCGACACGACGTTTTGATGCGATGTTCCATCCGGTTGGCGGGGTGACTCTCGGACGTCAAAGTGGCCCCATTGTGCCATGATGCCAAATCTCGTCAACCCATTTTACACAAGTTCCCAACGGGCGATCAAAGAGGCGGGAGCGGAATCAGCGTCGGGCCAGCTTTTTCAACAGCTCGATTCCGCGATCCAGCGTGTCATCCGAAGCGGCGTAACTGATGCGAAAATGCGTGTCTTGGCCGCTAAACACCCCGCCGGGGATGATGAGCATGTTGTGCCGGATTGCCTCTTGGACAAATTCCGTCCCGGTTCCATGCGGAGCCTTCGGGAACACATAAAAGGCCCCGCCGGGTCTTGCAATTTCGTAATACTCTCCGAGTTCGGCGCACATCCGGTCTCGCTTCGCCTTGTAATCGGCAACAATCGGGGAAATATCCGTGTGCAACGCCGTCACCCCCGCATGTTGGACGATGCTGGGGGCACAAACGAACGTAAACTGCTGCAACTTGGTCATTTCTTCGATAAGCGGCTTCGGCCCGTGGGCAAATCCCAGCCGCCAGCCGGTGATGCCGTAGGATTTTCCAAAACCGTCAATTACCAATACGTCGTCGTTGAACTCGGCGGCGCTGCGAAAATCGCCGTCATACCAAAAACTGCGGTAAATCTCGTCGGCAATCAGCAGGATGTTCTTTTCCCGGCACAATTCCGCAAGGTCTTTCAAGATGGTCGGGGACAACACCCGGCCGGTCGGATTCGAGGGGTTCGAGAACAACACGACCTTGGTTTTGGGGGTGATCGCGTCCCGCACCCGGTTCACGTCGATGTCGAAATTCGGATAGGTGTCCACAAAGACGGACTTGCCCCCCGCCAGCGTGACCAAGTGCGGATAGGCGACGAAGTAAGGGTCAAACAAGATAACTTCGTCGCCGGGGTTCACAGCCGCGCACATGGCGAGCATCAAGCCGCCGCTGGTCCCGGCGGTGATAAGAACCGGGCGTTCCTGATCCGGCAACCTCCGGGTGACATCTTCCTGAATCGCGTTCCGCAATTCGGGGATGCCTTGTGTGACGGTGTAGCCGTTGTCGCCCCGATCGATGGCGTCTTTGGCGGCCTGTCGGATCGGTTCGGGGACGGGAAAATGGGGCTGGCCGATGCTGAGGTTGACGGGATCTTTCAGATTCCGGGCCAGTTCAAAAACCTTGCGAATGCCCGAAATCTCAATGCGGGACATCCGGTCTGCGATCCAATGAGCTTGCATGAAAAACTCTTCCGAGTTCCGAAATGGTGTTGATTAAGTGATTTTGCCCGCCAGCCGGTCCAACAGCGACCAGCCGGAGCTTTTGGGGCTGGACTGGGTGTTTGACTGTTCGACGGCCCGCACGGCCTGTTCTAACGAAACAGCCCGGTATCGGTCCCCTTCTTTTCGCACAAGTTGAAGGGCTTCCAATTTGTAAATGGCATCCGCGATTTCAAAATCGACTTTGATGCCGAGGCGGTCCTCCAATTCACGTTCGATCAGGTCGTCAAGTTCGCGGTCGGTCAGACCGTTGGGGCCGCCGACTTTCAAGAGATAGAAGTAACACAGAATCACCTCGCGGGATTCCTGCTCCTCGGCCTCCTGCAACACCCGGTGAAACACCCCGGCGTTGCTGTCAATTCCCTGATAATAAAGGCTTTGCGTCAACTGTAGCGTGTAGGATGTTTTCTTGTTTGAGTAACTCACATACGACTTGTAGCTATATCCGGCGAAAGCGGCCGCCAAACTCCACGACAAGGAGACGGCGGTTCCCAAGGCGAAAATGTCCTTGAAGCCGATCAGATCGGCGAGAACCTTGTACAGGACGATGGCCAGGCCGGAAAACACCGGGTAAAAGATCATGCCCTTGTCCAGACTGGAGAGCATCACCCGCGTGCCCGGCAGCACCATCTCCATATCCGGTTTCGGCATGTCCTTGAACATCTTCAGATACACGGACTTGGTGTCGGCCGAATGGCCAAGCCGAGAATGCGGCCGCTGCTTCAGGATTACCACCAGCCGGTTGAACTCGGGGACGACCAGTTCCTCCTTCATCCAGAGTTTCCACCAACGCCGGATGGTGCGGACGCCGGTCGTGTCCCCCCGGTAAAAGATCTCGATGTGGTCGAACACATCCCAACAAACGTCCATCTCCAGCCCCCAAAGGCTGGCCCCTTGCATGGTCGCGATGGCCTGTTCCTTCGTCAGTTCCCGGTAGTTGGCCTTGAGCATCAGGTTTTTCACTTCCTGATACAAGTTCTTCAGGTAAGCATCTCGCTGATCGGCCGGCAGAGGACTGAGCGAGGGGGTGTCGGTATCCGGGTCAAAGTGGCCGTAGGACTCCTTGAGATCGCGGAATTTCTGGTGAAAAGACCGATGGTAATGGGATTGGACGAGTTCGGCGAATTGCCGAAACTGAGTTCCCTCAGCCCCGGCCAATGTGCGGGTGGGGGTTTTGGCGGCTTTGCCATCGACCAGAAAGTCGATGAGATCCTTCAATTGCAGAGGAATGAAATATTCCCGGTCAACGTAGGTCGCCATGTCAGACTCTTTGGTTAGCGTCTTTCGCTTTCAGCAAATTCTCGCCGGGTGGAGAGTGTCATTGCCCGCGGCTTCACTGAAAAACTGAAAACTCACTCTTCCCCGTCCGTGACCGGTGTTCCCATGTTGGCCCCGATGCGACGAAGCTCATCCAGTATTTCGCCCATGCGCATCGGGCGTTTCTCCGGATCGTAGGAAAGGCAACGGTGAATCAAATCAGCCAAAGCCTTCGGAGCAGCCTTGTTCAAATCTTGAACCGGAACCAGCATGGAGGAAAACGCCTTGGAGCCGATCCGCAAGGAATCCCCCTCGGAGGGCATCTGGGACGGCGGGAGCTTCAGTGTCAGCACCCGGTACATCGTCGCCCCGAGGTTGTAGATGTCCGTCCGTTCGGTGACGATCTTGTTCTTGACCGTCTCGGGGGCCATGTATTCCGGCGTCCCCTGAACTCGTTCCTTCTTTTCACCCTTGATCCACGCCAAGCCATAATCAATGATCTTCACGCCGCCGCTTTTGCCAAGCATAATGTTGTTCGGCTTCAAATCAGCGTGAAACACTCCCCGGCGGTGCATGTGAGTCAGCCCGGCGACCACCTGCCCGAACACCGGAACAAAACGGTCCAGCCCGACCGGAACCGTGTCCATCGTCTTGCCGTTGACGTACTCGATCAGCATTTCCGCTTTTTTGACCTTGAACATCCAATTTCGACGTAACTCCAAGGCGTGAACCTTGATAAGATTCACATGCCCGAGCATTTGCGACACGCGGAGTTCGTGTTTGGCCTGGTCGAGAAACTTTTGATCCTCGGGCGAATCAAGGTTCACCACCTTGAGGGCATATTCGCGAGAATCGGCCTGTCGTCGAATGTGCAAGATGATGCTGTGGGCGCCTTTTCCGAGCGTGGAAAGCACTTGGTATTTGCCGATGGGGGAGATAATAGCCACGGAAGGTGCTTTCCGGTCGGTGAGTCGTCCACCTGATCTTAGAAAGAGGACGTGTTCATGGGTAGCAAGCCGGGAGAATGGGAATGACGGCCGGAGAACGAGAACGCCGGACGCTTGCCTATGGCCGGGAGATCTTCGCCCGCGTGGACCGGCACGGTCCTCCGGCCTTCACGGCCGCATGGGTGGATGATCGTCTGATGAACTGGACGATGAGCGATGAATCGCTGAAGGTGCAATTGTTCCGCTTTGTGGATGCCCTGCCCCGGTTGACGGATCCGGCCGCGATTGCCCAACACCTCCGGGAATATCTCGGTCAGGCTGAGAATGCCGTGCCGTGGTGGATTCGCGCCGGAGTCAATCTTCTCCCCGCTCGCGGTCTTGGCGGCCGGATGCTGGCTTGGGCCGCCCGCACCAACGCGGAACATCTGGCCCGCCGCTTCATCGCCGGGTCGAATGTCCCGGAAGTGTTGGAATCCATTCGCCAGCAACGCCAACGAAAACTCTCCTTCACGGTGGATTTGCTCGGCGAGGCAACCATCACCGAAGCGGAAGCCGATGGCGTCCAGCGGCAGTACATCGACCTTCTCAATGGCCTGCGACTAATCAACGACTGGCCGGAAGTTCCGCTCATCGACCGCGACCATCAAGGACCGATGCCTCGTGTGAACGTCTCCGTGAAACTGTCGGCCCTGTTCAGCCAGTTCGACCCCATCGACCCGGAGGGAACCACCCGGATCGTCTGCCAACGCTTGCGGCCGATTCTTCGGCTGGCCCGACAAACGGGGGCCATCGTCAACTTCGACATGGAGCAGTATTCCTTCAAGGACACAACGCTCCACATTTTCCGAACCATCCTCTCCGAGCCGGAATTCCGGGATTGGCCGCACGCGGGCATCGCCGTTCAGGCGTACCTCAAGGACACCGAACACGATCTGGAGCAACTGCTCGCCTGGGTGAAAGAGCGCGGTTCGCCGGTTTGGATTCGGTTGGTGAAAGGGGCTTATTGGGATTACGAAACGGTGATCGCCGCCCAAAACGACTGGCCAGTCCCTGTGTGGATGAAGAAACACGAATCAGACGAATGTTTCGAGCGTTGCACTCGCTTTCTGATGGAAAACTATCGGCACCTGCGGCCTGCCTTTGGCAGCCATAACGTGCGAAGCATCTCGGCCGCCTTGTCGCTGGCCGAGGAATATAGCGTTCCCCCGGAAGCCTACGAGTTTCAAATGCTCTACGGCATGGGGGATGAATTCAAGGACGTTCTGGTGAACATGAACCGGCGGGTGCGAATTTACACCCCCTACGGCCGGTTGTTGCCGGGAATGGCGTATCTCGTCCGTCGTCTGCTGGAAAACACCTCCAACGAATCATTCCTCCGGGCTAGTTCCGGCGGGGACACCACCGAAGAGAAACTGCTTATGAACCCGTCGGCCGTCAACCATTCGCCAAAGAACGGACAGCACGCACCGACCCCATCTTTTCGCAACGAACCACTTTCGGACTTTTCCCGCGAGGAAACCCGGCGAAAGATGTCGGCCGCCCTCGACCGGGTGCGGCACTTCTTTGGCCGGACGTATCCGCTCATCATCAACGACCGTCCCGTGATGATGACGCATTTCATCGACTCGGTGAATCCGTCGAACACGAAGCAAATCGTCGGCCGTTGCTCCAAGGCCACGCCCAAACAGGCTGTGGAAGCCATCCAAGCCGCGAAAGCAGCCTTTGATACATGGCGGGATGTCAGCCCCGAAGAGCGGGCCGGATATCTGCGAAAGATGGCCCGTGTGATGCGGGACCGCCGGTTTGAACTGTCGGCATGGATGGTTCTGGAAGCCGGAAAACCGTGGCGGGAAGCCGATGCGGATGTGGCCGAGGCCATCGACTTTTGCGAGTACTACGCCGCTGAAATGATCCGGCTGGCCAAGCCGCATGATCGCAATGTGCCGGGGGAGGACAACCACTATTTTTACGAACCCCGCGGCGTGGCGGTGGTGATCTCGCCTTGGAACTTCCCGCTGGCGATCTTGTGTGGAATGACGGCCGCCGCCGTTGTCACCGGAAACACAGTCATCATGAAACCGGCCGAGCAAACCCCGGTGATTGCCTCAAAGTTGATGGAGGTCATCCAGCAAGCCGGATTGCCTCGCGGGGTAGTGAATTACCTGCCGGGTGTGGGAGAAGAAGTCGGGCCGACATTGGTGAATCACCCGGATGTGGCCGTGATTGCCTTCACCGGGTCGTTAAATGTCGGATTGTCAATCAACCATTCAGCCTCGGCCACGCCGACCAATGTTCAGCATCATGTGAAACGGGTGATCGCCGAGATGGGGGGCAAAAATGCCTTCATCGTTGACGCGGACGCCGATCTCGACGAAGCCGTGAAGGCGGCCGTTGACAGTGCTTTCGGCTATGCCGGGCAGAAATGCTCGGCCGGATCGCGGGCCATTGTTCTCGAACCGGTTTACGAAGTATTCGTCAATCGGTTGATCGAGGCTGCGAAAAGCCTGACCGTCGCCGCCGCCGATTCGCCGGGAGCTTCTTTGGGGCCGGTCATTGACGAAGAAGCTCGGCAGCGAATCCTGTCGATGATTGAGGCTGGCAAGAAAGAGGCGACGCTCGCCTATGCGGGCGAACTCGGCGATTTGAAGGAGCAAGGAAGTTTCATCGCCCCGCATGTGTTCACGGATGTCTCGCCAAATTCGATGCTCGGCCAAGAGGAGATTTTCGGGCCGGTGTTGGCGGTCATCCGGGCCAAGGATTTGGATGAGGCCCTGCAAATCGCCAACGGGACGAAGTACGCCCTGACCGGCGGTTTCTTCTCCCGCAGCCCCAACAACATCGAGCGGGTGAAACGGCAATTCCGAGTTGGCAATTTATACATCAACCGCAAAATCACCGGGGCGCTGGTGGACCGGCAACCGTTTGGCGGGTTCAAGCTTTCCGGCATTGGCTCCAAGGCCGGCGGCCCGGATTATCTGCTTCAATTCGTGCTGCCCCGTGTGATTACCGAGAACACCATGCGCCGGGGTTTCGCACCGACGACCGAGTAATGCTTTTTCCGTCGCCCCAATCCATATCATTGTCAGTTGATTGATGTTTGAACGCCAGCGCGCAAGTCGTCGAGCGGACATCACGAACTTTCACCATGATTGGCTGACCGAACTCATGTCCCGCACGGGCAAATCAAACCGGGGAACCCCGGCCTGTTATGCGATGGTTCACTCCGGGCTGGAGTCCATCGCCGCCGATGAAATCACCAAGGAACTCGGCGGCGAGGTCAAAAAGGCCGAGAAAGGCATCGTTGTCTTCAAGATCGAGGAGATCATCCCCGAACTGCTCCACCTCCGCACGGTGGAGGATGTTTTCCTGTTGGCTTGGGGGACCGACACCCTCACCTACCGGGCCGAAGACCTCAAGCAAATCAAGATGTGGACCGAGAAGCAGGCCCCGTGGCAGCACCTTTTCGGATTGCATCAATCGATCCGGCCCAAGGCGAAAGGACGGCCCACCTACCGCGTCGTCACGCAGATGAACGGCCAGCACGGTTACCGCCGAACGGATGCGAGTAAGGCTTTTCGGCAAGGACTTGCCCCGTTTATCCCGGTCACATGGAACGCGGCCGAGGACAATACCTTCCTCGAAGTCTGGCTGACCATCCGGGGCCGGATGGCCACCTGCGGCGTGCGTTTATCCGATAAAACCATGCGGCACAAGTCTTACAAGGTAGAACACCTTCCGGCCTCGCTGCGACCGACGATGGCGGCCGCGATGGTGCGTCTGGCGGGGGCCGGGCCGGGGCAAGTGATGCTTGACCCGATGTGCGGGGCCGGGACGATCATTTGCGAGCAAATCATCATTGGCAAACAACAACAAGAGGGCCGGATTGAGACTTGGGGCGGCGACATCGAGATGAACACGTTGCGGGCTTGCGCCAGCAATATCAAGCGGGTCGGCCCGGCCGTGATCGCCCATTGGGACGCCCGGCGATTGCCAATTGCCACGGAATCGGTGGACCGCATCATTTCCAACCCCCCGTTCGGCAAGCAATTAAGCACCCCGGAAGACATCGGCCCGCTTTACAAAGCCGCCGTGCGGGAATACCACCGTGTTTTGAAACCGGGCGGGAAGGCCGTCTTCTTGGTGATGGAGCAGGATGTCTTGCGGGAAGCGATCAAGGGATACGGCTGGATTCCGCAAAGGCAGTTCGGCGTCGAGGTGTTGGGACAGGATGCCGTCATTAGCGTCTGGCAAAAAGTCGGTGAGTAGAATACTGTAAACAGTATCATCCTCCCATCGTTCATCGCGGGGTTCCCTTTAGATGCCGCGTTATCAATGTCCTGAATGCGAAGCGATCCTGAAACGGGCCGAAGCCGTCCCGGCGGGGAAAAAGCTGAAGTGCCCGAAGTGCGCCTTTGTCTTCGCCCCGAAAGCCCTCCCCGAAGAACCCAAAGAAGAAACCATCGGCTTGGCGGGCGAACCGCCGCCCCCGCCGCCAAAACCGGCCGCCAAAAAAGTGGTCTACGAAGACGAGGACGGCCCCATTGGTCTGGCGGCTGATCCGGTGGATGACAAACCGAAAGCGCCGACTGCCGCCCAAAAGAAGGAAGAAAAAGCGGCCGAGGAAGAGGAAGACAGCAAGGGGCAGTACGGCGTTCTCACCGAGAAAAAGGAAGAAGCTGCTCCCGAAATCAACTTCGGGAGCCTGCGGGACAAATTCGCCAAGAGCAAGGTTGGCCCGGCGATGTACCTCACCGTCAACGCCTCTAACTGGCTGTTACGGCTTGGTATCTTCAGTTGCATCTGCGCCATCGCCAAGGCGTTTTTTGACATCTTCCCGTTGATCTTCTGCGAGGTTTCCCCGATCCGGCCGTTCATCCGGCCGCAAATTACCCTGCTGATTTTTGACTTCATCGTGTTTTGCCTCGGCGGGGTGATGTGTGCGGGAGCCTCCCGGTTGCACGACCTCAGATCCTTCACAATGGCCATGATTGGCTCGATCATGGCCATTGTGATCTACATGCCGATTTGCATCATGGCGGCGGGGTTCTTCATCTTGCTGTTCGGCCCGGCGGGGTTGATGATGGCCGTCGCCATCGGCTTGATCTCTTTCGTGGGGGTCTGGTGCATCATTGTGATGTTGAAACCCGCTGTCCGCGAGGGGTTCAAGGAACGGGCCGAACAACAGGCCGGTTGATTTCCGCAATCCCGGAGAAATCCGATGCCACCCGAGCCGGGCGAATTCGATCTCGGAGCCTACGTTGGCGTCGGCCTCTCCAGCCGACAACTTTACTTCGTGGCCGGGGCGTTGTTTTTCGGCTTGTTCGCTTTTTCCGCGATGCGCCGGGCGAAAAACACCGGCGGTGCGTGGGCGGCGGTCTGGGGATCGGCCGCCATCGGCTTGCTGGCTGTCGGGCTTCATGTCACCGGTCGGGGACTCGGTGATTATCTCCTCGCCTGGCTGCTTCCCTTCACCGAACAAGAACCACTCCAGCGAGCCGCCATTCTTGGAATCCTCGGCTGTTGGGCGTTTGTGTTTCTCTCGGCCCATTGGGTGAACGATCCGCTTGCCAAATGGCTTTGCCGGCTCGCCGGCCTCGGTTGCGTCGTCGCGGCCGCGTGGCTGGGAGTGGCGTGGTTCCGGGATGAGATTCCCGAGGAAGCCAGACCGTGGACCACTCAGGAAATCTTCCTGCAAATCGGCATCACGCTCGGCCTGGCGTTGCTGGCCGTCGCCTTGTGGATGAAAGGGCAATGGACCACGCCGCATACCCGATGGGCCTATCGAAGTCTTGTCCCCGTCGTGCTGGGCGGGATTGCCTTGCTCGCATTGAATCAATTTGGCCGCGAAATCCCTGACGACTGGAAGCAATTCCCGTTTCGCCGGGTGATTCTCTCGCTGACCGCCATTGGAACAGCCTGCGGACTGCTCATCGCCATCGGAGCCTGGTTCATGCGGGATCAGCTTCCCGAACCTGAACCGGAGGCCAAGCCAGCCCCCGCAAAACCAAAACCCGTGCCGACAAAACCACTCCCCGTCGCGGTCTTGCTTGATGACGATGGCCGACCGGTGGTGCCGCCCGCGAAACACCCGTCTTGAATCATTGAAACCGCGCCAGCACGGCGGCATACTCTTCCGGCGTGTTCACATTTCGCAGCGAGTCCAAGCCGGGGTCGATGTCCGCGAAATCACTTTCTTCTAACACGCGCACCCGGTGATTGTCCAACAGGGTCGTCATACGCCGGTGGCCGTCCGCATACAGGGGGATCGCCCGGACGATCACTCGCTTGTGATAAACAGCCGCCAACGGGTGGAACCGCCCTCCGGTTTTGGGAATGACGATGTCGAAATCGCCGAGGGATTCCGTCATCCGACGAACAAACTCCGGTTTTAGCAACGGCATGTCACACGAACTCAGATACACGGCATCGACGGCATCGGTCATGTGCGTCAACCCCGTGAGAAACCCGGCCAGCGGTCCCTCGTGATCCTTGGTTTCCCGCAGGATGGCCACATCGTCCAAAACCAACGGCGGCAGTTCTTGTTCGCTGGAGGCGACCACCAACACGGGTTGGACGACGGCGTGGACGATCCGGACCGTTCGCTCAAGAAAGGTTTCCTCGCCCAACCGCAGCAATGCCTTCGGCGAGCCCATTCGGGAACTCTGTCCGCCGCACAAAACCACCCCGGCCACTTTCACGAACGACCTCCGCCGCCGGTCGGCATAGAATGCGAATCTATCTCCACCCGTAACGGAAGAATCTCCCATGAGCAAGGGAAATGTGCTGCTGATTATCGGCGACGCCGCCGAGGTGCTGGATACGTTTTACCCGCTGCACCGCCTTCAAGAAGAAGGCTACACGGTCCACGTCGCCGGTCCGGCGAAACGGGTCTATCACCTCGTCCAGCACGACCGCCACCCGGAATGGGATATCACCATCGAATCGCCGGGCTACAAACTCGCCGCCGACATCGCCTTCAAGGATGCGGATCCGGCCAAATACGTCGGCATGGTGATTAGCGGCGGCCGGGCGCCTGAGTATATCCGCTACGACGCAGATTTGTTGAAACTCACACGGGCGATGTTCGAGGCCAACAAACCGGTCGCCTCGGTGTGTCATGGAATTGAAATTGTCGCGGCCGCCGGTGTGCTGAAGGGATTGACCGCCACGACGGTGGCCAAGTGCCAACTGGACGTGGAGTCTTTTGGCGGCCACTACGAAAATGCCGAAGTGGTCGTGAGCCGTAACCTCGTGACCGCCCGCACCTGGCACGACAATCCGGCCTGGATGCGGGCATATGTCAAAATGCTGAACGACTCTGTTTCCAAATAACCGCCGTCAAACAGCCGGGACCACTTCCTGCGGAACGTGGTCCGAAGGTTTCATGCGGGGACGAACCTGCCGCAAAGCGATTCGGTTAATCACCTGCAAAAAAGCCAGCGCGCTCGCCTCAATCACGTTGGTGTTGACGCCCCGGCCGCTGAGCTTGCGGTTGTCGTATTCCACTTCCACCAACGCCTCGCCTTGGGCGTCCAAACCACCCGTCACGCTTCGCACCCGGTAATCGGTCACCTTCAGATCGATCCCGGTGCCTCGTTGGATGGACTTGAGCACTGCATCCACCGGGCCGTCGCCCACGGCGGGTTCGCAAACCGTCCGGCCATCGGCATGTTTCAAGCTAACGGCGGCCGTTGGCGGCACGCCAAAACTGGCATTGCAGGAGAAGTTCACCAACTGCCACGCCTCGCTCGCGCCGGAGTGGAGTTGATTGTCCACCAAAGCTTCGATGTCCGCATCGTAGATGCTTTTCTTGCGGTCGGCCAGCACCTTGAACGCCTCGAAGATGCGTTGGAGTTGTGATTCATCCACGGTGTAACCGAGGTCTTGGATGCGGGCCTTCAGGGCATGGCGGCCACTGTGCTTGCCCAACACCAAATCCGTGGACGGGATGCCGACATCCTCCGGCCGCATGATCTCGTAGGTGCTCGGGTTTTTGAGCATGCCGTCTTGGTGGATGCCTGCCTCATGGGCGAAGGCATTCTGCCCGACGATGGCCTTATTCCGCTGCACTTGCATCCCGGTGACCATCGAGAGCTTGCGGCTGGTGGGAACCAGCAACCGGGTGTTGATGTTGGTGGTGAGTTTGTAGTAATCCTCACGAGTGCGCATCGCCATCACGATTTCTTCGAGGGCCGTGTTCCCCGCCCGTTCGCCGATGCCGTTGACGGTGCATTCCACCTGTCTGGCGCCTTCCAGCAAAGCGGCGAGACTGTTCGCCACGGCCAGCCCGAGGTCGTTGTGGCAATGGACGCTGTAGACGACCTTGTCCGAGCCGCGAACGTTTTTCTTCAAATGCCGGATGATGTCCGCATAGTGGGACGGCACGGCATAGCCCACGGTGTCCGGAATGTTCAGCGTTGTGGCCCCGGCCTCGACGGCTTTCTCGCACACTTCGGCGAGGAAATCCAATTCAGTACGGGCGGCATCCTCGGGGGAGAATTCCACGTCGTCACAGTATTTCTTGGCCCGCGCGACTCCCTCGACCGCGCGGTTGATGATTTCTTCCCGCGTCATCTTCAGTTTGAATTCGCGGTGGATGGCGCTGGTGGCCAAGAACACGTGGATGCGTTTGTTGGTCGCTTCCCGCAGAGCCTCGCCGGCCCGGTCGATGTCCGCGAAGTTGCACCGCGCCAATCCGGCGATAATCGGCCCTTGAATCTCGCGGGCAATCGCCTGCACCGATTCAAAGTCGCCGGGGGAGGCAATGGGGAATCCCGCCTCGATCACGTCCACGCCAAGATCCCGTAGCGCGCGCGCCATTTCGAGCTTCTCGGCAAGATTCATCGAGCAGCCGGGGGACTGCTCGCCGTCTCGCAAGGTGGTGTCGAAAATCAGCACGCGATTCGGATCACTCGGCGCGGCCATGACAGGCAAACTCCTTGGGTGGAGAAACAAAAAAAGCCTCGGGACTTTCAGGGTCCCAAGGCCATGTCGGAATCACAAGCGGGTTCGGACGGCGTTCGGGACCTCAAGACAGGCTGTAAATGAGAAGCGGTAGTTGAAGTCGGATCGACACGCGCGGACCCCTTTGATGGTTAAGCGTACTGTAGCGGTTCGACGTTGTCTGTCAACAGCAATGAGGCGAAAGCGGGCAGTCTCTGTGCGGGAATAGGTCGATTCCCTAAACCTTGCACAAGCCTACTGAGGAAGGAAACAGCCCGATGCGGGTGGTGATGAACGTTTCGGCAGCCGCCGGCGACAAAACCGGCATCGGCCACTACACCGCCGAACTCCTCAAAGCTCTGCGGTCGGCGGGCGAAGTCGAGATGTCTGCTTATCCACCTCCCCTCCTTCTCAAAATTCGCTCGATCATGGGGGGCGGCCCGAAACAAACTCCCGCCGCCAAACTCGCTGGAAAATTGATCGCCTCCTCGTCGCCAATTGGTCCGGTTTCGACAGGACGCGCTTCTTGGCGGCAAAAAGTGAAGCCTGTCCTGCGGGATGCCTTTCGAGTGGTGAACAACGCCTGTTCACGGGGCGCGCTTGACCCCGAACTCCACGACCTTTATCACGAGCCGAATTTTTTCGTCCTGCCGGGGCGGTTGCCGGTCGTGGCGACTGTTCATGATCTCTCTCCGCTGTTTTTCCCCGAATGGCATCCGGCCGACCGGGTGGAACTCTTTGAAAGGCATTTCACCCGAAACATCCGCCGGATTGCCCATGTGCTGGCGGTCAGCGAATTCGCCCGAGAGGAAATCATCCGGACGTTTGGGTTTTCGCCCGACCGCGTGACGAGGACGTACAACGGAGTGCGGGAACACTTCAGACCGCTCCCCTCCGACGAGACCGCCAACACGCTGCGCTCCCTCGGGCTTCCGCCGACTTATCTCCTGCATGTCGGGACCATCGAACCCCGAAAAAACCTCGACATGCTTCTCCGGGCCTATTGCAGTCTCCCGGATGATCTGCGGCAAAGGTGCCCCTTGGTCTTGGTCGGTTCGTGGGGTTGGCGGATGGAGGATACCGCCCGTTATTTCGACGAGGTCGCCCGGCACAAAAATGTCATCCGACCCGGCTATTTGCCCGACGACGCTCTCCCGGCCGTCTTCAACGGTGCTCGCGCGTTGGTCTTCCCGACGCTTTATGAGGGTTTCGGGATGCCGGCCGCGGAAATGCTCGCCTGCGGCGGGGCCGTCGTCTCCTCGACGGCCGGAGCCGTTGCCGAGGTGCTTGGAATATGCGGCCACCTGATCGACCCGCATGACGTTGACGGCTGGCGTAACGCGATGGCGAAAGTCATCACCGACGATGACTGGCGAAATGAACTACGCCGGGGAGGGTTGGAGCGGGCTGCCGAATTCACCTGGCAGGCGTGCGCCCGCGACACCCTGAAAGCCTACCGGAAAACGCTTGAGCAAGTGGAAGCCGGCTGATGGCCCGGCGACGACGATGAAAACCTGACGATTTCGCTCAACGTGCAAAATCGAGGAAGGGATTGGCGAAATGCGAGTGGTGATTAACGTCACGTCGACGGCCGGCAACAAAACCGGCATCGGCCATCATATTACCGAGATGATGAAAGCCCTCCGAGCCACCGGAGAGGTCGAGCTTTCCACATACCCCCACCCGGTCCTTTCTAAAGTCTATTCCTCTCTGGGCGGCGGGCCGAAGATTGTGCCCCTCGCCCCGCCGACTCCGATCAACGGGGGATTGCCGGCTGGCCCGCTGCCGCCGCGACAAACTCAGGTGGCGCGCGCGACGTGGGTGCGGAAACTGCGCGCTCCGTTGCGGCACGCATGGCAAATGGTGAACAGTGTGTACACGCGGGCCGAGTTCGATCGGCGGCGTTACGACCTGTATCACGAGCCGAATTTCGTTCCGTTGGCCGGCCGTCTCCCGGTGGTGGTCAACATTTACGACCTCTCCATGCTTCTCTATCCGCAATGGCACCCGGCCGATCGCATCGCGTGGTTCGAGCGATTCTTTATGCCGAACTACGGCAAGATCGCCCATGTGCTGGCCATCAGCGACTATGCCCGCCAGGAGATCATCAAGACTCTCGGATTCCCACCGGAACGGGTGACACGAACATACTGCGGCGTCCGGAAGCATTTTCGCCCCCTCCCCGCCGACGAGACCGCCAACACGCTGCGATCACTCGGGCTTCCGCCGACTTATCTCCTGCATGTCGGGACCATCGAACCCCGAAAAAACCTCGACATGCTCCTTCGGGCTTATTGCAGCCTCCCGGACGAACTGCGGCAAAAGTGCCCCTTGGTGCTGGTCGGTTCGTGGGGTTGGCGGATGGAAGAAACCGCCCGTTACTTCGACGAGGTCGCCCGCCACAAAAATGTCATCCGACCCGGCTATTTGCCCGACGACGCCCTACCGGCTGTTTATAACGGAGCCAGGGCGTTGCTGTTCCCCACGGTGTATGAAGGCTTCGGCCTGCCCGCCGCCGAAATGCTCGCCTGCGACGGAGCGGTGATCTCGTCAACAGCCGGGGCTGTCGCCGAGGTGCTTGGAAAGTGCGGCCACCTCATCGACCCTCATGACTCGGATGGGTGGCGAAATGCGATGGCAAAAATCATCACCGACGATGACTGGCGAAACACACTGCGGCAAGGAGGATTGGCCCAGGCGGCCCAATTCACTTGGGAAGGATGCGCCCGCGACACGCTGAAAGCCTATCGCAAAACGCTTGAGGATGCCGCGGCGAAGCGTGTGCCGCTTCGCACGGTTTGAGCCGGCTTATTTCCATTCCAACATCACAATGGTCGGGGCCTCGGCCTTTAAGTCGAGCGGAATGCTCAGCAATTGCCCGTCGAGCTTCCGCACATTCTTTTGGCCTTCCAAGAACTCATCCGGCCCCAGCACCTCCGTGTACACTTTCGTCGCATAGTGCATCGGCAGGATGAACAACCGGGGCTTCAGGGCCTTGACCACTTTCTTGGCCTCTTCCCCGTTGATGGTGTAGATGCCCCCGACCGGAATCATCAACACATCAATCGGGCCAATGGCCTTCACTTGTTCTTCGTCCAGTTCATGGCCGAGATCGCCAAGGTGGCAAAACTTCAAGCCGTCAACCTCGATGACAAAGGCACTGTTCTTGCCACGCTTTTTACCTTCCTCCAAATCGTGATACAGTCCCACCGTTCGGATTTTCACCCCCTTGTAAGTCTCGTCGATTTTCGCCCAATCGTCCCGCTTGCCCTTGGCAACGACGCCCTGATAGACCTTCAGATCCTTCGAGTCCGCGTTGGAAAAGACTTCCGTCCGGTTATGGTCGTTGTGCGGATGGGTGATGAGGGCAATGTCCGGCGCGATCATCGGCGAGCCGTACTCGGTGATGGCATGGGGATCAATCGCAATGCGGGTGCCGGAGGACGAGGTGATGAGGAAGAACGAGTGGCCGAACCAGCGCACGCCCACTTCCTTTTTCTCCTGAGCTGACGCGCCGGAAACAGAGAAACCGAGCAACAGGCCCAGGCATGCGAGGAAACAAACAGCACGGCTCATGGAAATTGTCCTTTGCAAAAAGGCGGCCGACGACCGCCCGTGTCTCATCCGGCGATCGCATTGATACCAAGAGCGGCGAAGCCAAAAATCAGCCCGACGATGGCAATCAGAACAGGAATAAGGCCAATAAACCCGGTGATTAATCCGGCGAGGCCGAATCCCTTGCCTTCGGTCTTCATGGCCGGAAACCCGAGGCAAATAGCCACAACGGAGAGAATCCCGGACAAGGCATAACCAGCCAGACCGAGGAAACAAATCGCCCCGAGGAAACAACTGCTCAACGTCAGCACCAGCCCAAGGATTCCGCAGATCATCGAGCCGATCCCAAGACCGGTGCCCGGCTTCAATCCATTGCGTTTCTTGCGGCGTTTTGGCCGGTCGTCGTAATCATCCTCGTCATCTTCATCATACCGCCGCCGAGAAGATCGCGGTCGGTCATCCTCGTCTTCGTCGTCATCATCGTCGTACCGGCGACGAGCCGACCGGCTCGGTCGTTCATCCTCGTCTTCATCGTCATCATCTCGACGTCGGCTGGATCGGCTTGACCGATCATCATCCTCATCGTCTTCGTCGTCACGGCGAGATTTTCGCTTGGGCCGTTCCTCTTCTTCCTCTTCGTCGTCATCATCGCGGCGGGATTTTTGTTTTGGCCGTTCTTCCTCATCGTCTTCGTCATCCTGACGAGATTTTCGCTTGGGCCGTTCTTCTTCCTCTTCGCTTTCGTCCCGACGAGGCTTTTGCTTCGGTTGTTCCTCTTCCTCCATTGGAAGAAACTCTATCTCGTCCACTTGCGAGGGAGGTGTTTCTTCCTTGGTCGATTTGCCATGAGGCTTCGCCAGCCGATCAGGTGGAGGGCTGTCGGTCGCCTCTTCCGGCGGTTTCTCCACGGCCGAAGAAGGTTTTGGTTCGACAGGCTTGGATGTTTCGACGGGCACCGGCCGCTTGATTTCGCCGCTTTTGGCAGTCGTAACTTTCGTCTCGCCAGATTTGCCTCCGGCCGGGCCAAACAACCCTTTGACACTCTTGGCGGGAACCCAGTTCGGCATCCCCTCTTTCCACACCAGATCTTCTGGCAGGATCATCCCGCTTTGGGCGCGTTTCTTCAGTTCCACAGCCGTCACCGGACCGTGCTGCCCGCCATTTGCGGTGTGGTACCAATCCTGATTCACGGAATCTCTCGCACGGGGTGGCACGGAAAGGACGAATCGACAGACCGGCATTCACTTTTTGGTGTTCACAATCGCTTTTCGAGCAGGCTTTGGATATCCGTCAGGGCGCCCAAGATGCGGAACGAGACAATCAAGAGTTCACAGTAGATCCGCACCATCAGGATTCCAAAAAACACCGTGAACAAGCCCCCAATTAACCCGCCCAAGAGGTAGAGAACACTTCCACCCGACGAGGCGAGACCGCTGAGAACCATCAGTGCCCCGCTGCCCAAGCAAATCAGCACACCGATCCAGAAAATAATCTGGATGATGATCGGCACGATCATCTTGCGGAAAGTCAGATACTCGATGAACCCGCCTTTGGCTTTTTTAGACGGGCGGCGATCATCGAAGTCTGCCGGTTGATCGTCCGACGGGAAAGCGCCATCGCCCTCTGGCTCGGAGGCTTCTTCCTCCCGTTCCTGCTTCTTAGTCGCCTTGCCCCGCTTGCCGCCGGGGGCGGGCGCTTCGTAATCGAAGTCGTTGGCGGGACCAGAGGGCGCCGAGACCTCCTCGGGTTCGGCCGCTTTGGGAGCCGGGGCGGCGGGGGCGGGAAAAATCCCCTTCACGGCCTTGGCGGCCACCCAATTCGCCATCCCTTCCTTCCAGACCAGATCATCGGGCTTGAGTTTCCCGCTCTCGGCGAACTTCTTCATGTCCGCCGCCGTGAACGGCCCAAGTTGCTGGCCGGCGCTTGTGTAATACCATTCGGGTTTCATCGGTTCAGTCGCTCTTGGTGAGGGGGATCGACTCAGGGATGATTACTCGCGGCCGAGGAACCAATTCATCAATTTCCAGCCAGGTTCAAATTCCAAATCGCTCGCGGCAGCCACGATCTCGTCGTAGGAAGCCTGCCCGCGAGAAGAAACACCTGTTCCAGCCACGACAAACGGGACCGCCCCGTAGGCATGGGCGCGGGTTTTGATCGTCGTCCGGTGGTCGGGGGAAACGAGGATTCGCCAATCTCCGTGCTTCGGAAGTTCGTCGAGCAACGGGCCGACAATGTGTTCGTCGATTCGTTCCAAGGCTTTGATTTTCTCATCAACCCGCCCCTCGTGGGAAGCCTCGTCGGGGGCTTCCACGTGAACGCACACCAGATCGTGCGTGGCGAGGGCGGCAATGCCGGTGCGTCCCTTGGCGGCGTAATCCGTGTCCAGATAACCGGTCGCCCCCGGCGAGTCGATGCGGTCCCAACCGATCAGCACGCCGGTGCCGCGCACGAGATCGACCGCGCTAATGATCGCCCCTTTCGGGCCATATGTCTCGGCAAACGAAGTTACCGACGGGGCCGAACCCTGTCCCCACAGCCAGATTTGCGTGGCCGGTTTCTCACCTCGGGCGATGCGTTCTTGGTTCACCGGATGATCGGCGAACAGGGGCTTGCTGCGTTCCATCAACTGCACCAGCAGGTCACCGCCCGGCCCCTTGGGCAGAAAATCGGCGGCCGGTTTGTCCGGAATGTCATGCGGTGGTTGAGTCTTGGTTTCTTTGGAAAACGGGGCGGGAGCCGTTTCGCTACGGAAGACGAGGATGTTCCGGTATTGCACGCCCGGAAAGAACTCAAGCCGACCGTCGGGGACGGGACCACCGAGTTTCTCGTGGATGGTGGCCATCAGCCTGGCGCCATCCGAGTTGTTGATGTGCCCGGCCGTGAAGTCGTGCATCAACCCGTCTTTGACGGTGACGAGGTTGCAGCGAACCGCCCAGTCCTTCGGGCCGAGCTTGATGCCCATCGCCACCGTTTCGAGCGGCGCCCGGCCAGTGTATACAACCAGCGGATCGTAGCCGAACAGGCTGAGGGTGGCAACGTCGCTCGCCGGGGTGAGCGGTTTGGGCACGTTGTTGGAACGGCCGACAACACCCATTTTGGCGGCCCGGTCCATGTTGGGCAATCGGGCGGCTTGCAGGGGGGTGAGACTGTTGAGGGAGTCTTGCGGTTCGTCCGCACACCCATCGGGAATGATGATGGCGTATTTCATGGACGATAGTTTAGGAAGTAAACGAGAAAGGAAACGCCCAACTTGAACGACGAACCAGCGACAATCGCCGGGTTATGACACACTCCGGGCGCCGAGAATCACGCGGCTTCCTCCTCCCACCAACGCACGGTAAGCCGGCCGGTGGTGGTCAGTTCAATCTTGCTGGCCGCAATGCCGTGGGATTCAAGCCAGTCGAGCAACTGTCCGGCTTGATCGATGGGAAGTTCTTCGGCAATCGTGAGCCGGGACGGGTGGCTTGGCAACAAGCCATCGTCGGGGATATTCCGGACGTTGGTCGGCGAGTGCATTCGGATCGCGGGACGCATCGGAGCCCCTGCCTGATGGCGCCGTCCTGTTTGGTGAAGACAGAGAAGCGGCCGGAAAGTTTCTTCAACTTACCACCGCAATGAATTCACAAAAACAATTTCTCCGGTTCTTCATGGCTTGAGTTGCGGGGCTGTTCCGATTGTGATGATTGAACCAATTATCCACTCTCTATTACGGGCCTGTGTTCATTTGATCGGTTTGCGCTCTTTCAAATCGTATTTGCCGCCGTCGCCCACCTCGACATAATCTTTCTCTCCCTTTGGCGCTCCGTCGCGGTAATCGTAAAAGGCCACTTTGGTTTTGCCGACCACTTCGGCCACGTGCCCGGTCACGATGATGGCGGTTGCCTCGTCGAGCCCGATGCCCAACAGTTGGGGATACTTTTTCATCAAGCCGGTCATGTCGGCCGTCCGTTTGCGGGCGAAAAAATGCTGGTCGACGGCGCATCCCGGCAGATAGCCGAAGCCCCTTTCATAACCCTCGGCGGCCATGACCATGTTCCCCAGCGGATGACCCCGCGGCATGTACTCGCTTTGAATCGACGCCCCAGCCGAACTGCCGCCGATCACACCACCCCTGTCCAAGACTTCGCGAAAACGTTTTTCCGTCAGCGTTCCCTCATAAGAATCAACGAACCGCCATTGTCGGCCGCCTCCGAACCAGACGCCCTTGGCCTCCAACAAAATCTTGGAGAACTCCGGATCGTTGGCCTGTTTTCGGTCACGGGTGTGCAACACTTTGAGATTCGTGCCGCCCCATTTTCGCAGAAATTTGATGTCCCCCGGCTCGGCCGGGATGATTTCCTCATCATTGGCCGTGGGGATCACCACCACGAGGGCGTCTTTTCCACCGGCAAGCTCGAAGAACTTGTTCATGATCTCCGGGGTGGTTCCTCCTCCGCCAATAATCACCAGCGAACCCTTTTGCACCAACGGAGCCGAAGGGTCTTTCGGAGGGAACGGCGGCATGAGTGTCCGGAAATGGGTGGCCCGGCGAACTTGCGTCAAATCAAGTTCGCCGCCGGATTTCAGCACATCCACCCTCGTCTCTTTGATGGATGACTTTGACCAAACCACGCTCGCCGTGCGATCCCCGATCACCTTGATTCGTCGCCCTCGAATCACGACGGCCGTGCCTTCGTCGATGG
>NZ_JH636442.1:395008-447274 GCF_000255705.1 Zavarzinella formosa DSM 19928 | reverse complement strand
CGGACCCGCCCAAGAAACGGAAAAAGGTCGCTTGAACCTGCACTAGGCCCGCATAATCCGGGCTTTTCTCCAAGGCTTTGAGTTGCCGGTCGGTTGGCTTTCCGGGAACCGTCAGCTGATCGAGAATGATCCCCGGCAGAAATCCCAATCCCGGCCCGCCATCAACCAGCAAATCGGAAAACACCGGCGCCCCGCCGATCACGCCACCTCGTTTCAACAAGGCTTGAAGCTCTTTCTCAACGGCCGTGCCCCGACAGGCGGCAACCAAGTTCTGCGGATTCTCTCCGCTGAACCAAACACCTGTGGCTTCCTTGATCGGCTTGGTGAAATCGGCATCGGCTTTCTTCGGGTCTCCGGTCTGCATGTGGCGCACATCAACCGGAGTCCGTACCTTCAAAGTCTTCACCATCTCCTCGGCCTTGGCGGACTCATCAACCGAGATGACGACGATCCGGGCTTTCTCCTTCCCGCCAGCCAGCTTGAAAAATTCAGCACCCACAATGTCGGGGATTTTCCCCCCGCCAACGATCACCAGCGAACCGCTGATGGGTTCCGGGGGATAAGGCAGGGCCGCTTGAAGCGGCCAAGCGATCAAGAAAACGAAAAAGCCCGTCAGCAAAAGCCGTCCGCGATTCATCATGATCCCTTCCCTCGGGGGGCATTGGGTTTCTCGGCCCGAAGTCGTTCCATGAATTTTTGCAGGTCAACCGGCAACGGCATCGACCAGAACATCTTTTCCTCCGTCCCCGGATGGACGAAGCCCAGCTCAAGGGCGTGCAAAGCCAGACGGGGGGCGTTGCTCGGGTCGGGGAGTTGTGATCCATCCGGCCGGATCGTGTAAACCTTTTCACCACAAATGAAATGCCCGGCCTCGGAAAGATGAATGCGGATTTGGTGGGTCCGGCCGGTTTCCAGTTGGCAGATCAGGGCGGTATGATTCGGAAACTTTTCGTGGATCGTCACATGAGTGACGGCGAACTTCCCCCCGCTCTCGGCGCCGCTGCCCCGGCGGCCGTCCCCCCGGTCCCGAACGAGATAACCGCGAATGGTCTGCGGTTCCATGTGCCCTGGCACGATGGCGACATACCGCCGGACGACCGTGTGGTCTTTGAACTGCCGCCCGAGTTCCCGCTCCCCCCGAACGCTCCGGGCGAAGACCACCAACCCGCTCGTATCCTTGTCAAGGCGTTGAACAATCCGCAAACGGGGAAGGTCTCGCGGCTTCTCCCGTAATTTCCAGCCGATGGCCTTTTGGGTAACATCCTCAAGGGTCGGCGCCAGTTCCCGGCGGGCCTCGGTCCAATCCAGTTCGGCCGGGTGTCGCACCGTGTTAAGACCGGAGACTTTTTCCACCACGACCACATCGGCATCCAGATGCCGAATCACCACATCCTCCGGGCGTTCCCCGCGAACCTCTTGCACGGGTTTGGAACGAAGTTCCACCGTCTCGCCCGCCTTGAGCCGCCGGGCCGGGTCCATGCAAACGGACCCGCCAATGGTGACGTGCCTTCTTTCAATCTGACCACGCACGGCCGACCACGATTGCCCCGGCAACAAGGTGCGGACAAACGCGGACAACGTCTGCCCGGCCTGTTCGGCCGAAACGACTTGGGGAGAGGAATTCAACGGTGATTGATCGGCAGACACAAAAATCCCGGGTGCGGAGGAGGCCGTATCGTTCTTTGATGTTAGCGAATGCGGGAGAAATTTGGTCGCAATCAGGATGATTTGGCTTATCGGATGTTTTTACCGGCGGGTCTTTCAAACAAACAATTTCCATTCGTTCATGCAAGAAAACAAAACCAGAGCCAAACCACCGGGGCGGCGAACAACAGCGAATCGATGACATCCAACACACCGCCGAAACCGGGAACGGACTGCGAAGCATCTTTGGTTTGCAAGTCCCGCTTGATGAGCGATTCGGCGAGATCCCCCAGCACGCCGGCCAAGCCGACGGTGAGCGCAAAAGCCACCCGTTGCAAGTGATTGGCAAACACCGGCAAACAGGCATCAATACCGTACACCACCGCCACCGATGTGAGCATTCCCCCCGCGAAGCCTTGCCATGTTTTTTTCGGGCTGAGCTTGGGCGTCATCAGTTTCCGGCCCAACACGCGGCCGGCAAGGAATTTCCCGGTGAAGTAGGCCCCAATATCGTTGCCCTTGGGCACAAACACGGCCAAAGCCAAGGCGGCCGTCGCCCATCCGTTCGGCAACCAGCGAAGTTGAGCCAGACAACTCGGGAGCAGGCCGAGATACACCCATGCGAAGACCGTCAGGGCCAGTCGCTGGGTGATGTTTCCCGGCCCGTCATACCGCCACATTTCCAAAAGGAATGCCAGTAAGATTCCTGACGCCAAGACGCCAGCCAACAACGGCCACACCGAACCGCTGACGCCCACCGGAACATGCGGCAGCCAATTGACGGCAACCATTCCCAAGCCCACGCCAATCGTCAGGCAACGATCCGGGCGTTGGTTGGACGGAATCAGACTGATTAATTCGCGGATGGCCAGGAACGAGGCAGCCGTGAAGGCCACAAAGAAAATCGGAAACCACGGGGTAAACCAACGGTCCTCAAGCAACAGGAGAACAGCCAGACCGATGAGAATCGACCCCATCCAAAGGCGGGTGCGAAGCATGTCACTCCCCGACCGGGCCGGTGGTCGAAGTCAGACCCCCGAAACGGCGTTGGCGGGACGCGAAGTCCCGAAGAGCCTGATGAAACACCTTCACGTCGAAATCGGGCCAACAAACGGGGGTGACCCAAAACTCGGCGTAAGAGATTTGCCAAAGAAGATAATTGCTGATGCGCATTTCATTGGCCGAACGGATCAGCAAATCCGGGTCGGGCATCCCGGCCGTGTAGAGGTGATTGGTGATCAATTCTTCCGTGATCTCTCCGGGTTTCAATGTCCCGGATTGCACTTGTCCGGCTAAATCCCGCACGGCATCCAAGATTTCCGAACGCGAGCCGTAGTTGACGGCTAGGGCGAGCGTCAGCCCCGTGTTCCCGGCGCTGAGTTGTTCGGATCGCTCGATTTCCTCAATCACATCAGGCGCGAGTTCGGATCGTCGCCCGATCACACGAAACCGGATGTTTTGCCGCATGATCTCGGGGCGTTCTTCAATGAGATAATGCTTGAAAAGACTCATCAGGAAGTCGACTTCAGCCTTTGGCCGCTTCCAGTTTTCCGAACTGAAGCTGTAGAGGGTAAGCTGGCCGATTCCGAGTGTGGCGGCTTCCGTCACAATCTCGCGGACCCGCTCAACCCCGCGAGCGTGTCCCTCGATTCGTTCTTTTCCCTGTTCGACGGCCCAGCGACCGTTGCCATCCATGATGATCGCCACATGGCGGGGCAACGCTTCGCGGGGAAGAGCGATTTCAGTCGAGGCAGGCATGTTGAATTCCCCGAGTCAACGCATGGGAATTGATTGCGCGCGATCCGGGCCAACCGACACGATGGAAACCGGCAGGCCGAGCAGTTCGCTAATCCGGGCGACATACCGCCGGGCTTGGATCGGCAGGTCGTCAACCGTCCGGCAACTGGTGAGGTCTTGAGCCCAGCCTTCCATCGTCTCATACACCGGCTGGCAGCGTTCAAGTTGGAAGGAATCGCTCGGGAAGGTCGTGCGGCGTTCCCCGTCCACGTCGTAGGCGACGCAGAGTTTCAATTCACTCAATCCGCTCAGGACATCCAGCAGCATCACCGTGATTTCGTTGGCGCCCGACAGCATTGCCGTGTATCGGGTGGCCACCGAGTCAAACCAGCCAACGCGGCGAGGCCGGCCGGTGACGGTGCCGTATTCCCGGCCGATCTTGCGAATTCGTTCGCCGATGCCCTCCGGCCCGTCGGCGAGTTCCGTCGGGAACGGCCCGCGGCCCACACGAGTTGTGTACGCTTTCACCACGCCGATGATCCGGTCCAGGTGTTTCGCCGGAACGCCCGTGCCGGACCAGATGCCCGACGGCAGACTGTGCGAACTCGTCACATACGGATAGGTGCCGTGGTCAATGTCCAGCAGGCTGCCTTGGGCGGCCTCGAAGAGAATCTTCTTTTTCGCAGCCAGACCATCATGCAGAAGATACGCGGTGTCTTTGACGAACTTCTTGATCTTCTCGGCATATCCGAGGTATTCGTCACAAACGGCATCCGCGTCGAATTGCTTCACATCTGTGGCATCGACGGGGGCTAACGCCTTGATGACGCGGTTCTTGCGTGGGACGATTTGATGCAGGCGTTCCCGCAAATGTTTCGGGTGCAGCAGTTCGCCCACACGGATGCCGCCGGTTCGGCCGACCTTGTCTTGGTAACACGGCCCGATGCCACGTCCGGTCGTTCCGATGGAACCGTTTCCTTGCTCCGTCGAGGTTTCCTCGGCAATGTGGTATGGGAAGATCACATGGGCATGATCGCTGACGGCCAGATTGCTGACATGAACCCCGGCCGCTTCCAATGCGGCCAATTCCTTCAGAAGTTGTGGAGGGTAGACCACGACGCCGTTGCCAATCACCGAGGTCAGGTGAGTTTTCAGAACACCCGTCGGCAGGAGGGAGAGCTTGAAAACCTTGTCCCCGTGGACAACCGTGTGTCCGGCGTTGTTGCCGCCGTTGTAACGGACCACAAAATCATGATCCTCGGCCAGAAGATCGACGATTTTGCCCTTCGCCTCGTCGCCCCACTGAAGCCCCACCACACAGGTTGCGCTCATCAATCAGCCCCAAGAAAAAAGCCCGGGGATTGCCCGAGCCTCCCGTCCCACGTTGGTCGAATCACCAAACGTCAGGCTAACGAACCCCGCCGGGCAAGGCAAGTGACCGAAACCCGGCGAATCGATTCTCCGTCCCCGGAAACCGGCCCGATTGACACATGAAGAGTTGAAGAAGTGGCGATGGCACGGTAAATTTGTATTCAGGGCTGTCTACATTGTGATCTCTCCATTCATACGCTTTTCCGGTGAATCATGTCCGCACTCGACGCCTCCGGGATCGCCCAGTTGGCCCGGCGCCTCGATCTTGTCGGCGACGACCATTTGTTCGAGGCTTGGGAAGAACTTGGAACCAAAACCGGCCCCGCCGAACCCCTGCTCCGATTCTTGGAGCGCAAAGGAATCATCACCCCGTGGCAGGCCGCGAAACTCCTTAAAGGAGAAAAAGAAGGCTATTTTCTCGGCGGCTATCGCATGCTCTACCGGATCGCCGCCGGCAGTTTCGGCCGGGTATACCGGGCTGATAATCCCGGCACCGGGGAAATTGTCGCGATCAAGGTTCTCCGCAAACGATGGGGCGAGGATAAACGGAAGGTGGAATCCTTCGAGCGCGAGGGAAAGGTGGGCATGGCCATGCAACACCCCAACATCGTGCAAATCCTCGCCGTGAGCCGGGATGCCCACACCGGGCAGTATTACATCATCATGGAATTCGTCGAGGGGGGAAACCTCAAGGACTTCCTCTCCATCCGGAAGAAACTGGATTGCCCCGAAGGTTTGCGGCTGCTTCACGAAACCGTCTCCGGCCTTGCCCACGCCCTCACATTGGGCCTCACACACCGGGACATCAAGCCCACCAATATTCTGATCTCCGCCACCAAGACAGCCAAACTCGTGGACTTCGGCCTGGCCGAAATTGCCGGCGGGGCGAAAGAAGAGGGCGAAGAGGTTGACCGCACCGTCGATTACGCGGGATTGGAAAAAGCCACCGGCCAGAAAGCGGGCGATCCCCGAAGCGACATTTACTTCTTGGGTTGCACCTTCCACGAAATGATCACCGGCCGGCCGTTGCTCACGGTCACGCGGGACGCCAAGGCCCGGATGCAACGACAACGATTTGAACTCGGTAGCCAGATCAGCCGATCCGACCCCGATATCCCCCCGCCGGTCCACGCCTTGCTTTCCCGAATGGTGGCCTTCGATCCGGCCGAGCGGTTTCAGAATTACGAACAGTTGATGGAGACAATCGATTTGGTCTCCAAAGAACTGCACGGAGGCCGGAAAACAGCGGCCTCTCAAGTTGGGCCAAAATCCATCTACATCGTCGAGCAAAATCAGAAATTGCAGGACGCTTTCCGCGACAAGCTGAAGAAGTACGGCTATCGGGTGATGATCTCGATGAACGCCACACAGGCGCTCAGCCGCTTCCAACAACAGCCTTATGATGTGCTACTCGTCGATTGCGGCACGGTCGGCGTGGATGGCTTGGACACGTTGGAAAAGGTGTTGAACCAAGCCGACATGAAGCGGCTGCAATGCCACGGCATTGTGATGCTTTCCGAAGACCAAGCCCATTGGGCCGAACGGGTAAACCTGCGGGACAATGTCACCGTTCTGGTGCGCCCGGTGACGATGCGGCAAATCACCCAAGCCCTCGCCGAATTTGCCCCGACGGAAGCACTCGCCTCGAACGACGAATAGGCCATCGGTTTCGTAGACCGCTGTTCAATCTTTTTTCTTGGGAGTTGGGATCGGCTTGCCGATCTTGGCGAGCATCGTCTTCATGTCCTCCCACACCAATCCCTTGTTCTGGGGGCTTCTTCCCTCCAACAAGGAAGCCGGGTGAAAAGTGCAAATCACCGGGATTCCCTTGAACTCATAAAACTGGCCCCGAAGCTTGGTAATGCCCGTTTTCGTCTTTAAGAGATTCTGGGCCGCGACCCCTCCCCAACAACAAATGATCTTGGGGGCAACCAAATCAATTGTTTTCTCCAAGTATTCTCGGCAATTCGCACATTCGTCCGGTTTGGGCACTCGGTTCCCCGGCGGGCGGCAACGGAGGATATTGCAGATGAAAACTTCTTCCCGCCTTAGCCCACAAGCGGCGATGATCTTGTTGAGCAGTTGCCCGGCCACGCCGACAAAGGGGACGCCCTGACGGTCTTCATCCCCGCCGGGAGCCTCGCCAACGAACAGAATCTCGGCGCCAACCGGACCGACGCCAAAAACCGTCTGCGTGCGGGAGGAGGCCAGTTCGGGGCAACGCTGGCATTCCTTGACAACCCCGGCCAAAACAGCCAAGGCAATGCGCCGGGCTTCCGGATCTGTCGGAGTAGTTTCCGCCTCATGCAATGACGATCCGTTCAACCGATCCGTCTCGGCGTCATCCGCAAACATATCGGGTTGTTTGACCATGATGCTCAACTCCGGGGCGGGCGAAAGCCATTCGACGCCTGATTCTTTCAACGATCTTAATCGCGGACCCAACTGATTTTCCAAGTTCAAATCGGCCACGAGACACCTGATCGGGAATGGTTTGTGCGCGGCGGCCTGTCATCCCCTATAATTCGACTGAAAAACCCCGTTTCGTTCCAGAGGTTTCTTGATGGCCGCGAATGAATTCGTCCTCGGGTTGGTGCAGATGCGTTGCGCGGAAGAACCCGCCCCCAATCTGGCGAAGGCCATCGAGCAAATTCACCTGGCCGCGAAACAGGGGGCGCAGATTGTCTGCCTGCCCGAACTGTTCCTCGGGCCGTATTTCTGCAACACGCACACTTTGGAAAACTTCGACCGGGCCGAGCCAATCCCCGGCCCCAGCACGGAGAAACTATCCTTGGCCGCCAAATCGGCCGGGGTGGTCGTGGTGGCGTCGATTTTCGAGCGGGTGATGGCCGGGTTGTGTTTCAACACGGCCGTCGTTTTCGACGCGGATGGCTCCATGCTCGGGGTTTACCGCAAGATGCACATTCCGCATGATCCGTTGTTCTTCGAGAAATATTATTTTCGCCCCGGCGATCTCGGGTTCAAGGTGTTTCCGACAAAGTTTGGCGTGGTCGGCACCCTGATTTGCTGGGATCAATGGTTCCCCGAGGGTGCCCGGCTGACGGCCATGAAAGGGGCCGAGGTTCTCGTTTATCCCACGGCCATCGGCTGGCATCCCCGCGAAAAAGCGGAATTCGGCAAACAGCAACATGATGCTTGGGAAACGATCCAGCGGGGGCACGCCATCGCCAACGGACTCTATGTGACGGGCATCAACCGGGTGGGGTTTGAAGCCTCCCCGGCCGGGGACGGCTTGGAATTCTGGGGCGGGTCGTTCGTGAGCGATCCCTTTGGCGTCATCGTCGCCCGAGGGTCGCACGACAAGGAAGAACTCCTGATCGTTCCCTGCAAGCGGGACCGCATGACGGACGTTCGCCGGAACTGGCCGTTCTTCCGGGATCGCCGGACGGATGCGTATTCCGATCTCACGAAGGTTTCCCTGACCACCCCCGGACTATAACTGTTGATATGAGCGACACACCGAAGCCCCCGGAATCGAACGTCACGGGTCACGACTATTCCCAACGGGGCCATCTGCACTACAAAGCGACCCCGATCATCGACTTTCACAGCCATGTGACGATGACCGCCCCCTCGGACCAAGCCAACGGCCCGGCGGGTGGCAGCGGGGCCGAGGGGACGACCGCCGGGGCCGAGACGATGCTCGCTTTGGGGCGAGAGTTTGGCATTAGTCAGACTGTCACCATGTGCCCCGCCCAGGATATCGCCCCGTTGCGGGCCAAATTCGGGGACGCCTTGTTGTTCAACGGGATGATTAACAAAAAGCCGGACGAACCGGATGATGTGGCCTATGCCCTCTTGGATCGGTTTTTGGAGGAAGGCGTCCACATCATCAAACTGTGGTCGGCCCCGCGGGGCCGGGAACGCGGCCTCACCGTTGACGCCCCATGGCGGGTGGAATGCTTGCGGAGGGCTTCGCGGGCCGGACTCCGCAATGTAATGGTGCACGTGGGCGATCCGGATGCGTGGTGGGAACATACGTACACAGACACCGCCAAATTCGGAACCAAGCCCGAGCAATATGTGCCGTTTCAGCGTTTAATGAAGGAATTCCCGGAGTTCAACTGGATCGGGGCGCACATGGGGGGAGACCCGGAACATCCCGACCATTTGCAGGCGATGCTTGAGGAATTCCCGCAACTTTATTTCGACACGAGCGCGACCAAATGGCAGGTGCGGGAGGTTTCCCCGCGAACTCGGGAGATTTACGGGTTAGTTTGCCGGTTCCCCGGCCGGTTTTTGTTCGGGACTGACTTGGTGACCCGTCACGGACTCACCGCCGAGCATTATGTCAGCCGATATTGGTGCCAGCGGACTCTTTGGGAAAGCGACTGGTCGGGTCCGAGCCCTGTGGCGGATAGTGATTACAAACATCCAAACACGGCGAACGAGACCCCGACTCTGCGCGGGGTAAATCTGCCGGAAGACGTTTTGCGAAAAGTCTATTTCGAGAATGCCCGACGGTTGCTCGAACCAGCGACCGCCGGAAATTAATTGCCGGGACATGAAGGTTCCGGTAGCGTTTGATTAGGAATGAGATGTTTTTCGTGTCCGTCATCCCAAAGATGGCGGTCTCCGAGGAACATTTTCCGGGGGTGTCGTGTGATTTCCACTGTTGGCGATGTCGCGGGATGGGTTCAGGGTGAGGTGGTCGGCGACCCGTCGCAGATCATCCGGGCCGCCCGTCCGCTGAGCGACTCACCACAGGCTGATGAGATCACGGTCGTCTTGGACGACCGATTCTTGTCTCAATTTCACGCCTCCCGCGCCGGGGCGGCCATCGTCGACATGTCGGCTGCGGTCAATGGGAAAACAATGGTGCGGGTCAAAGATCCGCTGATGGCGTTTGTCTCCATCGTCAAACGATTTCATGTTCTTCCCAGTCCCGAGTTTCGGGGCATCCATCCGACAGCCATTATTCACCCCAGCGCCACGGTGGCCGAAGATGTGAGCATTGGCGCTTACGTCACCATCGGCGAAGGTTGCGTCATCGGCCCTCGTTGCCGGTTGAACAACGGCGTGATGGTGGGGCACCACTGTTCCCTCGGCGAAGATGTCCAATTGGGGCCAAATGTCGTCCTGTACGATGGCTGCGTGATCGGCAATCGGGTGACGATCTTGGCGAATTCCGTGATCGGGGCCGATGGTTTCGGCTACCGCACCATCGCCGGCAAACATGTGAAGATTCCGCAGGTCGGCCACGTTGAAATTGCGGACGACGTGGAAATTGGCGCCTGCACGACCATCGACCGCGCGACTTTCGGAGCCACTCGGATCGGCACCGGCTCAAAGATCGACAACTTGGTGATGATCGCTCACAACTGCCAGTTGGGCCGCCATAATCTGATCGTCGGCCAAGTCGGCCTCGCCGGTTCCGTGGTGACCGGGGATTATGTGGTGATGGCCGGGCATGTCGGTGTGGCCGATCATTGCAAGATTGGCGACCGGAGCATGTTGGGGGCGAAAGCTGGTGTCCATAAGGATGTCCCGCCCGACCAGAAAATGCTCGGCGCCCCGGCAACTCCCGCCGCCGAACAAATGCGGATCATGTCTAGCCTCGAAAAGCTCCCGGAAATCCGCAAGGACATCCGCGAGATCAAAAAGCAACTTGGCATCTCGGATTCGTGACGATGGAACCAACTCCGATTGGCCTCGTCGCGGGTTGGGGCACCCTTCCCGTCCGCATCGTTCAAAAAGCCCACGCAGCCGGTATCCCGGTCATCTGTCTGGGCATTCGCGGAATGGCCGACCGCGCCGCGCTCGAACCCTATTGCAAGCGTTTTTACTGGAACCGACTAGCCCAGATGAACCGGCCGATCCGCCTCATGAAGCGAGAAGGCGTGAAGCAATGGGCGATGGCCGGCAAAGTCCACAAAGTGCAATTGTTCAAGCGATTTCGCTGGGTGACCCTACTACCCGACCTTCGCATGATTCGGTTCTGGCTGCGTCGGCGTTCCAACAATTCGGACGACACCATCACCCTGGCCATCATTGATGAATACGCCCGAGAAGGCTTGGAATGCGTTTCCCAACTGGAGATTTGCCCGGAGTTGCTCGTGAAGCCCGGATGTCTGACAAAACGTCAACCGACTGATCGTGAGACGGCCGACATGGAGTATGGCTGGCACTTGGCCAAGGAAATGGGCCGTCTGGACATCGGCCAGAGCGTCGCCGTGCGGGACCGGGCGGTTCTGGCGGTGGAGGCCATCGAAGGAACCGACGCCGCCATCCGACGCGCGGGTGAACTCTGCCGCACCGGCGGGTTCGTGGTGGTCAAAGTGGCCAAACCGGAGCAAGACATGCGGTTTGACGTGCCCACCGTCGGCCCGTCCACCATCCAAACCATCAAACAAGCCGGTGGTTCGGCCCTCGCCATTGAGGCTGAAAAAACCATTCTGTTGGATGACGAGGAAACGATCCGACTGGCTGAGCAATTCGGGATTTGCATCGTCGCGAGATAAGCCAAAGTTTTTTAGCCGTGGATGGAACACGGATTCGGTTTTTTGTCCGAATCCGTGTTCCATCCACGGCTAAAAATCTTCTTCTCAATCTTCAATTCATCCGATCCACTTGGAATCAGTCGTCGTGTGGCTGACCAGTTCTTTTGATTCAAACCACAAGGCAATCTCGGCTGCGGCGTTTTCCGGGCTGTCGCTGCCGTGGATCAGGTTGTTTTGGACGCTCAGGGAGAAATCGCCTCGGATGGTTCCGGGAGGGGATTTGGCCCCGTCCGTGGCTCCCATCATCAATCGGCAGACGGCGACGGCCTCGCGGCCTTCCCACACCATCGCCACCGTCGGGCCGCTGGTGAGAAATTGAATCAAAGACTCGTAAAACGGTTTGCCCTTATGAACGGCGTAGTGGCTTTCAGCCAGCGAGCGGCTGGCTTGGACAAACTTTAGCCCCGCGAGCCGCAAACCCTTGCGCTCAAACCGGCCGGTCACTTCACCAATCAACCGCCGTTGCACGGCATCCGGCTTCAAAAGAATCAACGTCTGCTGCATGTCGTCCGTCTCCGGGTTTGGGGCTGCTCATTCGTTTTCATTCATGGTCAGACTTTCCGGTCAAGTCGTCCAGCGGTGGAAAATGCGTTATCCGGGGAAACTCTCGGGATTTTGCTGACTCAGCCTGACAATCCGGCCGGGAGAGTCCGGCCGGAAAGGTGGGCAAGGCCCGGCAAATCGGCCGATGAATCCGCTGGTCGAAGCTCACCGGGAGAACATTCATGCGTGCGGGAAAATGGTCTGTCGTTGCCATCGGAATGGCCATGCTCGTGTCGGGAAGCGGACGGGCCGAGCCGATCCTTCTGCGGGAAACAGTGAAGGAAGGCGATTGCCACCATGTCGTCATCAAGACCTCGCTCACGGGCAATCTGAAGGTCGCCCGCGAGGACAAGACCGTCCCCCTGCCGGTGAAAGCCTCCAACGACCATGATTTCGTCGAGCGAGTGCTGACGGTCGACAAGTCGGTGGCCAAGAAAGTCGCCCGGTATTACGAAACGGCCCAATCAGTCGCCCAGGTGGACAGCGACAAAATCGAACGCTCCCTGCGGAGCGACCGGCGGCGAATCGTGGCCCAGCGGATTGGCGAAGGTCTGCTGACCTACGCCCCCGCCGGCCCGCTCACCCAGTCCGAAGTTGAGGTGGTTTCGGAACATTTCGACACCTTGCACCTGATGGGCTTGCTTTCGGACAAGGAAACCGAACTTGGCGAAAAGTGGAAAATTTCCAACGCCATCGCCCAATCCATGTGCCTGTTCGACGGATTGATTTCGCAAGACTTGGAAGGGACCTTGGAATCCACCAAGGAAGGCGTGGCGACTATCCGCGTCCTCGGGACCGCCAAGGGCATCGAAAACGGCGCAATGGCCACGCTGACCGTCGAAGCCATGTTGAGTTTTGATTCAAAGGCGGCCAAGATCACGGGCATCACTTGGAAACAAAAAGACATCCGCGACCAAGGCCCGGTGTCCCCGGCGGCCGATGTAGAGACACAAACCACCGTCAAGCGGGAATCCCTGAAAGAAGAACCCAAGGAACTCTCCAGCGCGGCGCTGATCGGCGTTCCTTCCGAAGACGACCCGCCCGGCGTGGTGAAGCAACTTTCTCACACGGACCCCAAGGGGCGATATCGGTTCGCCTACGCCCGCGACTGGCATGTCGTGGGCCAGACGGATCATCACTTGGTGATGCGCCTCCTCGACCGGGGAGACTTCGTGGCCCAGATGACCATGACCATGTGGAAGAACGCCGGGGCGGGCAAGCACCTTTCGCCCGATGAGTTTCAAAAGATTGTCTCGGCCTCGCCGGGTTGGGCGATGGAGCAGGTCGTCGATCACGGGGAAGTGGCCGGTGACGCCGACCGCTGGGCTTACCGGATCACCGCCCGTGGGGAACTGGACGGCACCAAGGTTGTGCAAAACTTCTATCTGATCGCCAACACCCTCGGCGAGCAGATGATTGTGACCTTCACAATGAAGCCGACGAACCTGGCCCGGTTGGGCACGAAAGACCTGGCCGTTGTGAACGCGGTGGAAATCATCAAGAAGTAAAGGACATCACTCAACCGTGACGCTCTTCGCCAAATTTCGGGGTTTGTCCACATCGCAGCCGCGCAAGAGAGCCGCGTGATAGGCGAAGAGTTGCAAGGGAATCACGGTCACGATGGGTTGCAGATATTCCGGCACATCGGGAACAAAGATCACCTCGTCAGCCCGCGAGGCGACATGATCGGCCGCGCGTGCGTCCCCCTCGCTGGCGATGGCAATGACCGGCCCGCCGCGAGCTTTCACTTCTTCCAAATTGCTCATCACCTTGTCAAACACCGATCCTCGCGGCGTGAGGAAGATTGACGGTGTTTGCTTGTCCACCAAGGCAATCGGGCCGTGCTTCATCTCGGCGGCCGGATAGCCCTCGGCATGGATGTAACTGATTTCCTTGAGTTTCAACGCCCCTTCCAGAGCCACCGGATACATGTACTGTCGGCCCATGAACAGCATGTTCGAGGTTTGCTGATACTTCTCGGCCAGTTGCCGGACAGCATCGTTGCAGCGGAGCGTTTTCTTGATGATCTCGGGCAATGCCTGAAGGTCTTCAATCATCTTCGCGCCTTGCAGGCTGGAAAGATTCCGCATCCGGCCCAGAAACAAAGCCAGCATCGCCAGCACCACGACTTGCGAGGTGAACGCCTTGGTGCTGGCCACCCCCACTTCCGGGCCGGCGTGAAGGTAGACGCCGCCGTCTGCCTCGCGGGCAATCGAGCTTCCGACGACGTTGCAAATGGCCAGCGAGCGATGCCCCTTGCGTTTGCTTTCCCGCAGGGCGGCGAGCGTGTCGGCCGTCTCGCCGGACTGGGTGATGGCGATCACAATCGTGTCTTGGTCGATGGGCGGGTTGCGATACCGGAATTCGCTGGCGTATTCCACCTCCACCGGGATGCGGGCAAATTCCTCAAACAAATATTCCCCGACGATCCCGGCATGATAACTGGTGCCGCAGGCGGTGAGGATGATTCGCTCGGCCTTGCGAAGCTGGCGGGGATCAAGATTCAAACCGCCGAACACGGCCGTGGCGTTTTCATGATCCAACCGCCCGCGCATCGCGTTGGCGACCGACTCGCTTTGCTCGTGGATTTCCTTGAGCATGTAATGCGGAAATTCGCCCTTGTCTGTGTCGGTCGATTTCCAATCAATGTTTTGAACGGAAAACGAAACACGGGAATGAGAGGCATCGTAAATGTGGAAATCATCGGCCGTGATGACACAGACCTGATGATCCTTCAGGTACACGATCTTGCTCGTGTGGCCGATCAACGCGGACGGATCGGACGCCAGAAAATGCTCCCCCTCCCCGACACCGATGACCAGCGGACTCCCAAGCCGGGCGGCGATGATCCGCTCCCCGTGGCGGGGGCTGACGGCCGCCATGCCATAGGTTCCCTTGAGCATCGGAATGATGCGACGAAGGGCGGCCAGCAAATCGGGGTCGTTTTGCCGGGCGAGCAGATGGGCGATCACTTCCGTGTCGGTTTCGCTGAGAAACTTGATCCCCTCGTTTTGCAAATCTCGCTTGAGGGCCGAATAATTTTCGATCACGCCGTTGTGAACGACCGCAATGTCGCCGTGAGAGGAAGGCCCCAAGTGTGGGTGGGCGTTGGTATCGGTGGCCCCGCCGTGTGTGGCCCAGCGGGTGTGGCTGATTCCCAATGACCCGAGAATGGGATCATCCGCCAGATGCCGGGCCAGTTCTTGCACCCGCCCGGCTTTTTTGCGGATGAAGAGTTTGGAATCAGAAAGAGTGGCGATCCCGGCGCTATCGTAACCGCGATACTCCAACCGGCGAAGCCCTTCGATCAAAATTGGCTCGGCCTGCCGCGGGCCAACGTATCCAAAGATCCCGCACATGAGCGCACTCCATTACGAAGCCAGGCGAAATGTTTTGAAAGATTTGCGATGAAAAAAACCAATCACCAAGAGAAAGTGATCACACAATGTCATCAAGAAAACTCAACAGATCCTTGTTGAGTGATGTCTTCTTGAAGAAACCCCGTGTGATCCTTGTGTCTGTGTGATTGGGGCTTTTGATTGCCTTCGTGGTCAGCCCATCAGTTTGCGAAAATCATCAAACAGATAACTGCTGTCATGCGGCCCGGCCGATGATTCCGGGTGATATTGCACGCTGAACACCGGCATCTTTTTGTGCCGGATTCCCTCGACGGTTTGATCGTTGAGGTTCACATGGGTGAGTTCGACATCATTCGACAGGGAAGCCATGTCCACGGCGAAACCGTGATTCTGGGTGGTGATTTCCACATGCCCCGTCAGGCGGTTCAGCACGGGATGATTGGCCCCGCGATGGCCGAACTTGAGTTTGTAGGTCGTTCCGCCCAAAGCCAGACCGATCAACTGATGACCGAGGCAGATGCCGAAGATCGGTTTCTTGCCGAGCAATTCCTTCACCGTGTCGATTGCATACCCGACCGCCGCCGGATCACCGGGGCCGTTGGAGAGGAAGATGCCATCCGGCTTTTGGGCCAGCACTTCGGCGGCCGTCGCCGTTCCCGGCAACACGGTGACTTCGCAACCGGCTTGCGAGAGGCAACGGGGAATGTTCCATTTCATCCCGTAATCAATCGCCGTCACCCGGTGGGTGGCGGGCGGGCTGGCCGCCAGCATTGTTTGAGCCAGCGGGGCCAACGCCCCTTGCTTCCAGTCGTAACCGGCTTTGGGGGTGACGACCTTCACCAAGTCGCATCCTTCCATCCCGGCCAGCGCCTTGGCTTTGCGAATCAACGAAACATCATCGAGATCAGTGGCCGAGAGAACACCCATCAGGGCGCCGCGAACCCGCAGTCGGCGCACCAAGGCCCGCGTGTCGATGCCATCGATCCCGACAATCTGGTTCTTCTTCAAGTAGCCATCAAGATCGATCTGGGAGCGAAAATTGCTCGGAACCGCCGTGTGTTCCCGCACGATAAATCCGGCGACGTGCGGACCGGCCGATTCGTCGTCTTCGGCGGTGATGCCGTAATTGCCAATCAGCGGGTAGGTCATCGTGACAATCTGACCTTTGTAGGAAGGATCGGTCAGCACCTCCTGATACCCGGTCATGCTCGTGTTAAACACGACCTCGCCCGCCGACTCCCCCGGATGACCGAAGGATCGGCCGGTGAATACGGTGCCATCTTCCAACGCCAGTTTCGCCACGACGGACATGGTTCGGTCAATCTCCGGGGGATGTTCAAACAAGATCGGTTTACGGAAAACGATCCGGCAAATCCACCGGCAATTGCGAGGGAGAAGTTAACGGATGCGGAAGGTGACTTCCAATTCGCCGAAAGAGATGGTCTGCTGGCTCTTGCTGGAGGTCGGAAAGAAGTGATCCAGCAGCATTTTGATCGGTTCGGAGGCGATGAAGTACAGGTTGAATTTGCCGTCCCGCTCGAAATCGACGAGGCCCGCATGCTTCAATTGGGTCAGGTGATGGCTGACGGCCGGTTGGGACTCGCCGAGTTCCTCGCAAATCCGCGAGACGTTCAGCGTCCCCTCGGCCATCAACAGCCGAAGAATCTGAAGGCGGTTTTCGTCGGCCAGACTGCGAAACACATCGGCGAGTTTCTTGTTGAGCTTGTTCTGGGCCGGTTTGGCGGGTTTGCGAACACGAATCGGCGATGTCTTCATTCGGCGGCTCCAGTTGTGTGATCCCGACCAAGGTTTTGTCGGTTAGGGGGCAGGGTTTTCAGGGATAACCCTTTGGTGGAACAACATATCTTCATGTGTGGGTCTGTCGATATGATACCCCCCGGAGTATCCGTAGCGTACCCGTTTTCTGTTCATCGTCAATTGAATTCGGCCGGATTCGAGCGATCCCGCTCCGGGAGAAAATCGAGACATGGGCCACCGGAATCTGCAAAATTGTGTCGACGACCTGCGACGCCACGGGCAACTGGCCGAGATTAACGCGGAAATCGACCCGCAACTCGAAATGGCCGAGATCCAACGCCGGGCCTACGCGGCCAAGGCTCCGGCCCTGCTGTTCAACCGGGTGCGGGGATGTGCGTTTCCGATGCTGGCCAACCTGTACGGCACTTTGGAACGAACCCGCTTTCTCTTCCGCGACACGCTGGATATCGTCGAACGAATGGTGCGGTTGAAGATCGACCCTGCGGAAGCCCTTCGCAAGCCTTGGAAACATCTCGGCCTCCTGCCCGCCGCCCTGCACACGCTGCCCAAATTCCGTCGCAGCGGCCCGGTCATGAGCCACCGTACCACACTTCGGGAGCTTCCCCAACTTAAATGCTGGCCGGACGACGGCGGGGCGTTTGTCACGCTGCCGTTGGTTTACACTGAAGACCCGCGGCGACCGGGGTGGCGAAAATCCAATTTGGGCATGTATCGGGTGCAATTGTCGGGCAATGAATACGCGCCCGATGCCGAGTGCGGCCTTCATTACCAGATTCATCGGGGCATCGGCGTCCATCATGCGGCCGCCATCGAACGCGGCGAACGTTTGCCCGTCAATGTGATTGTCGGCGGCCCCCCGGCCCTTACGCTATCGGCCGTGATGCCATTGCCAGAAGGGCTGCCGGAGTTGATTTTCGCCGGGGCGTTGGGCGGTCGCCGGGTGGCCATGATCCGCGGAGACCGGACAACCAACGGCCTGCCGATTCCGGCCGAGGCGGATTTTTGCATCAGCGGTTGGATCAACCCGCACGAAACAAAACCGGAAGGGCCGTTCGGCGATCATCTTGGCTATTACAGCCTGACGCATCAATTTCCCCTGATGCGAGTCGATGCGGTTCACCACCGGCCGGACGCCATCTGGCCGTTCACCGTGGTCGGCCGGCCGCCTCAAGAAGACACCTCCTTTGGCGAACTGATCCACCAACTCACCGGTGATGCCATCCCCGCCGTTTTGCCAGGCGTGAAGGCAGTCCATGCGGTGGATGCGGCCGGGGTTCACCCATTGTTGCTGGCCATCGGCAGCGAGCGTTACGCCCCCTATGAACAACGAACCCGCCCTCGCGAATTGTTGACACAGGCGAACGCCATTCTCGGGCAGGGACAACTCTCTCTTGCCAAGTATCTGCTGATCGTCGCGAGACAGGATAATCCGGATCTGAACATTCACCACATTGATGAATTTCTGCGGCATCTATTGGAACGCATCGATTGGACAACCGACCTGCATTTCCAAACGCAAACGACCATCGACACTCTCGACTACTCGGCCGGGATGGGCCTCAACGCCGGGTCCAAAGTGGTGTGGGCGGCCGTCGGCCCCAAGCGTCGAGAACTGGGGCATAGTCTTCCCTCCGAAATCAATCTGGCCGATGGTTTTACTGATCCGAAAGTGGTGTTGCCGGGAATTGTGGCGATTCAGGGGCCGCCAAACCGACAGGTAAGAAATAGCGGGGAATATCCCGACGATCTGCGACGATTGACGGACTCGATCGAACGCCAGTCAACTCTGTGGAATGGCTTCCCGCTTATAACCGTCGTGGATGATTCCGCCTTCGCGGCCCGAACATTAAACAACTGGTTGTGGATGACGTTCACCCGATCCGATCCGGCCAGCGACATCGTCGGGGCGTTCCCGCAAATGTTCCGCAAACACTGGGGCTGTCGCGGCCCGTTGGTGATCGACGCCCGCCTCAAACCGCATCACGCCCCCCCGCTCATCGAAGACCCGGCGGTTTCCCGACGGGTTGATGAACTTGCCAGTCGCGGCGGCCCGTTGCATGGGCTTATTTAACGGGGATTAACCTTCCGTAAAGAGTTGTGTTTTCATCCCGGTGCAACACTTGCCAGATGTTCTTTTGGCTGGCGAAGGCGAGATCAAATCCTTCGTCGTTGGTGACAAGCGCGAAGTCGAATGGCCCGTATTTCTCCTGCCAGTCGTCCAAAGGCTTGCCGGGAATTTGAATCTTTTTCTGGCCGAGCAAGCCTTTCGTGAGAACGTACTCTTCCAGGAATTGATCCCCATACAGTTCGCAGCGATCATCAATGAACACAAGACATCGGGGTTCCTGCAAAATCAGAAAACCGCCGTAATGATACTCCGCAAATATCCGGGGCTGTTGCGGAGTGGAAGCCGCCGCTTTGCGAACTTCGGGCAGGGCTTCGATTGGCCAAATTTGCGGATCGAGGCGAACCCAGAATGGATGAATCCGATCAGCGGGACTTAACACCACGGCGGCACAACCGGCGATGAGAATCACCAACCCCGGCGCCAGCCATGCCCTTGCCTTTGATTCAATCACGGGTGAATCCGGCGGGGTAAACATATCGTTCTTCTTCCGCACCAACCAATCGGCCAACCGGGTCTGCGGAAACAAATCAGCAAAAGCCACCATCGCCGTGACCGCGAACAACGGGGCATGACGCACGCGGGTGAATGTCAGCATCAACCAAATCAGCGGGACAAGATACGTCACCCTCCACTGTCGCAACGGCAGCAAGACAACGGCCGCCACATAAACAAATGCGAATGCGACGATCCCTTGCCAGCCAAACGCGGTGAAATCCATCGGCCGATGCTCCTGGATGATGCCGGGGAGACTTTCCATCCGGTAAATCACCAGCCAGCTCGCGGGAAGCCTCCAGCCATATGGATTGACAAAACAGGACGCAACACACGCCAGCATCACCAAGGCCGCCTGACCGATATTCAGCGAACTGCGAAATGGCCCGCAACCGGCCATGTATTGAATCGTCCATCCCCCGAGGACAAACCCAAGCGTGGCCAGCCCCCCGAGGACGCCGCCGTGGATATTCGACCAGATCCAACACACCGGCACAAACCAAAAGAGGCACGCGACAGATCGGGTTCCTCGTTCCACCCCGCTCAGCAAACAGAGCAGGATGGCAAATCCGGCGATGGTTGCCAAATGAGGACGCACATGAAAATGCCCGGAACTGCACGCCAAAGCGGTCGCCAACAACACAGCCACGACCGACGGATGCAGCCCGATATCCAGCAATCGTTTTCCCAACGCAGTAAATATCGCGGCGAGAATGCCGGTCGCCAAAACCAGCATCAGGTCCAGCCCGCCAAGCCGATACGCCCCCGCCAAAGACAATTCACCGAACCACTGGTGGGGAATCCACTCGGCCCCCTGAAATGTGAACGAGTATGGATCGATGCGGAAGAAGCCTTCGGCCGCCAGCCGTTCCCCGACCGCAACGTGCCAGAAGGTACCGGGGTCTTGGAAAAACTTCGACCGTCCGGCAATGACGAGCAACAACCAAAGACCGACAAACAACAGACCAGTGCGAATCGCTTCCCTGTTCATCCCGGCTGGTCCTTGTTCCAAATGCCGACATACCAAAACATAAGCAACGACGGGGCCATCCAAATCATGAATTGAGCATCAATGTTCAACTGGTTCATGATCACCGCCAACAACGTCCAGACGGCGTAGCCGACAATCAAGATCCGCCTCGCTCCCGGAGAATTCCAACGCAACCTCGCCGCCAGGATCACCACGCCGGGCAGCAAGATCACCACGTCAAAGGGCCATGCTCCGTAGGAAGCGGTGACAAAGGAAACGAGCAGCAACGAGAAAAAATCATCCGGCCAGCGGAACCCCTTGTAGAAACATCTGACCGCCCATGGAAAAAACCAAACGGCCCCCAGACAAACGGGAACAAATTGCAACCAAAATATGCCCTGGCCAAACAACTCTCGCAACCATGACCCAATGGTGGGAGATCTCCATTGCACCGGAGTGCGGTGTAACATTGCCTCACGATATTGACCAATCACGTCGGGATTCGGGATCATCGCGACAAACGTGGCGATGGCAATTGAGACGACAAACCACACGGCCGAAAGCCATGCCAGCCGGGAACGGTCCAAGATCATCCAATAACCGAACGCCGGCCAGACCAAATAGGCCAGATGCGGTTTAAGGGCGAGCAGAAAAGCTCCGACCCCGATCATCCATGGTTTTCGCACGGAAAACCCATGCATCACCGCGACAACGCCAAACAAAATATACGCGCCGATTTGTCCGGCCTGCATCACCATCAAGGTTGGTAGAAAACTGAGTGAGAGAATCCATGCCACCCATCTTTTCTCCTTCAATCCTTCCCCCAGAAGCCATGATCGATCCGCCGAGAACAGGACGAGGGCAAACCCGATGGCGATCCAGCTAATGTGGGCGATTCTCGCCGGGAGCATCCCGAACGGCATCACGAGGGGCAATGTCCAAGGAGGATTCCACATCATCACCGCTTCGTTTGTGTCACGACCGATTTCACGCTGGAGCGGCAGAAGCAATTCTGCGGAGTATGGGTTTTGGCCTTTGGCATTCAAATACCCGGCCGCCCAGTATTCCACAAAATCATCCATCGGGAACACCTTCAGACCGCCGGAACCAGACGAAAGGCGCCAGGCCAGCAAGATCACCGCGAGGACAAGAAGCCCGACGAGTGGAATCAGACGGGAACGAGATGCGGAAGGGACGGTCATGATTAAAGGATTCCCGGTTATTCTGTCAGCACATTCAGCCCGTCCTTCTTGCGAAGGACCGCCAGCCCCTTGCCGGTGAGTTTTGTCCCGATCACGCTCACCTCGGCCAATTGGGGAAACGTCACCAAGCCATCCGCTGTTTTATCGGTCATCGCGACGTTTGCATCCAGTCGAAGGGTTTGCAAAACGGGCAGTGTCTTGAGACAAAGAATCGCGTCATCGCCAACTTGAACATGGGCCAGATCGAGTTCCTCGACGGAGAACACATTCGAGATGGCTTGAACCCCCTTCTTGGTCAGTTTGGTGTGATCCAGTTCCAACCGGGCGAGCCGGGGAAGCTTGTCGATGGCCTCGAATCCCTCCCCGGTGATGGATGTCCGGCTCAGGGTGAGTTTGCGAAGTTCCTCCATATTCTTGAAGAACTTCAATCCCGCATCGGTCACTTTGGTGTCGCTCAGATCGATCCATTCCAAATCCTTCAATTCGCCAATTTGTTGTAGGGTGGCGTCACCAATGTTGTTGGCGTGCAAGTCAAGTTCGAGGAGTTTGCCGAACGACCGCATGGGAACCGCCCCGCGATCCGTAAACCCCGGACAGGCGAACCGGAGGCTTTCCAAGCCCTCGTTATTGCGGAACGGAACCAACATGTTGTCCGAGAATCGCCGGCCTTCCAATCGAAGCTTTCGCAGCCCGGTTAGCTTTTCGAGCGGCTTCAATCCGGCGTCCGAGATCAGGTCATCATGGATCGTCAGTTCCCGCAGGGCAGGAAAATTCGCGGCCACTTCGATGCCCGCATCAGCCACCCAGTTACCGCGAATTTCGAGCGTTTCCAGTGAGGCCAGATCCTTGAGTTTGCCGAGGCGGCGGTTGTTCCACTCGACGGCCTGCCAATCGAATTGGCGCAGTTTCTTGCACTTGGCCAGGAATTCCACAAAGGCTTCCGGGTGGTTCGGAACGATCACCCCGCGGAGAGATTCGAGATCCTTCAATGCCTCTAACTGAATGAGGTGTTTTTGTGACATGGCCACATCCGGGAGTTCGAGGATCGCCAGATGTTTGAACTGTCCCAAGACACCGCTTGCGTTCGCGGTGACGGCCGTGCGGGATAGGTAAAGTTGCTTCAACGAAACAATGTCCTTGAGGTAGGCCAGTCCCGCCTCGGTGATTTTTTCACACCCATCCAGACGCAACCGTTCGAGTGTTTTCAATCCTCGAAGTTCCGCGAGATCCAGATCGGTGATGTCCACGGAAGAAATCGTGATCTCGACAACGGGCTTCGTCTCGGCTTCCTCATCCCTCACCATTTTCCCATCGTAGCGATTCAGCATGGCCACCGGATCGGCGGGGGTCAATTGATCCGCCGGAACCGGCAGAATGACGGGGGTTGGATCGGGAATGACGAGGTCCCTTCGCCTGCCTTCCTCCACCGGTGTTCCGGCGAGCATCAACTGGCACTCGGGGCGGGCTTTGACGATCTTGTCCGCCGAGTCGGCATCGGTGGCCGTGGCCCGAAGGTCGAGGGCTTCCAACCGGACGAGGCTCTCTACCAGTTTCGGCAAATCGGCCGGTTTAATGGATGTGTTGGCCAGATTCAGCGTCCGCAACTCCGCACAGACTTTCAACTGATCGACGGCGGGTGCTTTTAAGGCAAGATGAGCCAGCGACAAATCACGAAGCTTGGTGAGTTTGGCCAATGAAGCCAGACAGGCATCCGTCCCGGCCGTTGCGGAAACATCCAATGATGACAGATTGGGGAACATTTTCAGCAACGAGGCGATTCCGGCATCGGTCACCTCGGTGCGGGAAATATTCAAATCACGCAGAGGGAGTTCGCCAAAATAAGTCATCGACCGGTCGTTGATCCGGCAACCGGACAAATCGAGTCGTTCCAGTCCTTTCAATTCTCGAAGGGAAGCCAGACCATCGGGAGTGATCAGATTGTCCGACAGGGAAAGGCCCTTCCACCCGGAATACTCGGCCAGAATCTTCACTTCCGGCCCTGTGATTCCGGCATCTTCAAATCCGATGGTGGCGAGACGCGGCTTCGCCAGTTGATTGGCCAGTTTCAACACAGCGGTGTCGCAAGCATGGCGCCGGAGAAAGACGCTTCTCAACGCAGGAAGACGGCCCAGCCTGTCGAGCAGATTCTTGCTAGAAGCCGCCGGAACCAGCGGCCGATGCGGAGCCTGTTCGATGCGAATTTCTTGCAGAGAATTTCGCCCGTCCAATCCGCTCCAGTCCCCGTCGGCGATGGCGAGGTTCTGCAAATGCAGCTTGGTTAGCCCGGTGCAACCGCTTACTTGTTTGAGATGATTGCCAGTGAATGGCCCCGACCCGGTGACGCGAACCGTGGCCACCCGGTTGAGTTCCGTGATCCGGAGGAGCATTTTTTCCGTGTTTGCCCGCCAGGGGAAGTCCACTTCCAAGCCGCCGCTCCGGGCGATGATCGTCGCCCCCGCCAGCCGGAGATCGGCCATCGCCTGTTGGGAACGGGTCATTTCCTCCACGGTGACGGCGACGGGCCGGAAGGTCTTGATCGACTCGAACACCCGCTGTCGTTGCTCGCTTGTGAGTTTGGCGGAAGGGACAATCGAAACGACATACCCCGCCGGATAGGGATTGAAGAAACGCCACGAAACTCTCGCCGGTTCCGGTGATTCAATCTCGGCGACAAACCCGGCGTCCGTTTGCTCGGCCAATTTCCAACCGGCGGCCGTCAGGCGTTCTTTGGCGGCCTCGGCCGTCTCGGTCGAACGATTCACCGAGATCGCGAAGGAAGAGCCGCAGCGAAGCAGGCATTCATCGCGGCCGGCGCTGGTAAGTGTCGTCTTTTCGGGAAGGTCAATCTTCGCCCAGATGCCCGCCACCCGGAGATCGATAGTTTGTCGGTTCGGGCCAACATCTTCTTCGACCGGCCTGGGGGCCGCCGGCGCCACTTCTGCCTCGACAACAGGCAGAGCGGGCGGTTCAGCGCGTTTGCCGCAACCGGCCGGGAAAACGCAAAGAGGGAAGAGAAGACCCAACAAGAACCGGCTTGGCAAGGGCATGGCCCTTACTCCTCTGAGGCGGATCAATATCTTTTGATTGACGGCAATTCTAGCGGTTCCGTTCCACCTTCCACACACGAATCCGGGAAACATGGCCAGCAAACGAATTCTGATGCTTGTGGGAGACTTCGTCGAAGACTACGAAGTCATGGTTCCCTTCCAAATCCTCCAAACCGTGGGGCATGATGTCCGGGCCGTCTGCCCCGGCAAGAAAGCGGGCGACAAAGTTCGCACCGCCATCCATGATTTCGAGGGGGACCAGACCTACAGCGAAAAGCCCGGCCACCAGTTTTCACTCAATGCGGATTTCGACAAGATTGACACAAAGGACTTTGACGCACTGGTGATTCCCGGCGGCCGTGCCCCCGAATATTTGCGGTTGAATCCTCGCGTGCTGGAGATTGTTCGGGAGATGATGACCGCCAAGAAACCGGTCGCGGCGATTTGTCACGGGCCGCAAATTCTGGTCGCCGCCGGGGTATTGGCTCAGCGCACCTGTGCGGCCTATCCGGCCGTGAACCCGGATATCACCGTGGCGGGCGGGCACCCGGCCGACATTTCCATTGACGGGGCCATCACGGACGGGAATCTCGTCACTGCCCCCGCCTGGCCGGCCCATCCGGCTTGGATGGCTCAATTCTTGAAGTTGCTCGGCTCGCGAATTGAGCCTTGATGGATACCCATTGATGAATCAACAAAAGAGGCCCGGTGTTTCCACCGGGCCTCTTTCATTTATCGGCTGCTTTTCGGCTTGCCCGATTTGGGAGCCGGACCAGACGGGGCCTTCGGTGGGGTCGGCGCCGGCCGGGTCGGTGCCGGAGTGGCTACCGGATTCTTTACCGGTGTCCCCCCGACTGAAACCGGAGGGGTGTGAACCGGAGCCGGAGCAGGCCGAGGCACAATCGCCGGAGCCGGTGTCACAGGTATCGGAGCGGGCCTCGGCACAACTACCGGAGCGACAGGCACCACCGGAGCGGGCTTCGGTATCACCACCGGAGCCGGAGTGACAGGCACCACTGGGGCGGGCTTCGGCACAACCACCGGAACCGGGGCCGGGACCACAGGTATCGGAGCGGGCTTTGGCACAACCACCGGAGCCGGTGTCACAGGCATCGGAGCCAGCTTCGGCACAATTTTCGGAGCCGGAACCTCAGCCACTGAAACAGGCTTCGGAGCCACCACCGGAACCGTGGGAACCGGAGTCGGGGCTGATATCTTGGGCTCGAACTTCGGCCCCCCGCCTTTCGGACCAACCGGCCTTGGTTCAATCTTCGGCATCGGGTTCGGAAACGTCGGCCTCGGGTCCAGTTTCGGGGCCTCATGGCCGTGAGGCCGATCTGCCTTCGGAAGAACATGGCCCGGCTTGGCCGGTTCGATCACCGGTGTCGCCACCTTCGGTTGAAGATGCGTCGGCACATCAAGCTTGAGCGTGTGGGGAGCCGCCACGCCTCCGACCGGCCCTCTGGGCGGCCCGGCGGAAACTAATCGCACCTCTTGCTCGGCTCGGTTCACGCCAATCGCCCGCACTTCTCGAGCGTGGACTTGTTGTTCACGTCGCACAGCTTCCGGCACGGCGGCCAACCGCACATTGGTGGTCTTCGGGGCGTCACGCAGGGTGGTCAACATCTGAACATTGTTGACGTTCTTCACGTTCGTGGTGTTGAAGTTGTTGATAACCACCGTTTGTTGCGTGTAACTGACCGGAGGCCGGGCAAAATCACCCTTGTATCGGCCGACATACAGATTCACCAAACCGCCGCCGCCCCAGTATGGATCTCGGGCATAACCCACCGAGTAGTGGCTAAACAGCGGATCGTAATACCCGCCCAACCGGACCGTGGCGCTCACATGACCGCTCCAGGCGGTAAAGCCAAGGGTCGCATAGTTCGGGGCGAAGTAATCCCCAAAGTAGTAACTTCCGTAACCGCGACGGGCGAAGAACGCTCCATAGAGACAGGGTTCCCGCACGATATAGGTCGGCGTATACACATAGGCCGGGGCGGCATAGTAGCTCCGGGGAATATAAACCGGGGCGAACAGCACGCCGCGATTCGCCAGCGGATAGTCCCAATACCCATCAATGAACACATATCCGCACGGGGTCCAGCGATAGTGAGCCGGCTGCCAGATCCAATTGGCCCGGTATGGGGACCAATAGCCCGGACGCCACACATAGCGGGTGTTGTACACCCATGAACCGGGCACATAAACTTGGTCGGGCGAGGGAGCGGGAACGCTAGCCCCGGCGTCATCCAAGGGCTTGGGCGGTTCGGGCAGATATTCGATGGCGGCCTTTTGAGCCTGGACCGGGGCCCAGAACCCGCCGGACCATTGCCATCCATCGCCGTTCTTGTGCCAGCTACCGGGCATCCACGTCCGGTCGGGCGGGGGCACCCGCCAGAAACCGCTGATCCAAACAAAGTCCTTGCGGTCTTCGTCCCAAGACCAGTAACCGGGAATCCATTGGACATTGTCCCCTTCGGGTTTTTGATCCGGGGGAAGTTCCTCAATTGGCTTGGGCGGCTCCTTGGGAACGATGGGCGAGGCGGTCGGCTGTCGTTCACTCGGTTCGGCATAAGCCTCGTGGATTGCTCCGCGGGCGAGGGCTTCTACTTCTTCCTCGGCGGCCCACCCGACCGAGGGAATGGCGATGGTGATCGCACACAGGGCCAGTGTTCTCAGAAGTCTCATTTTTCTGTCTCGGACCCGGTTGGGAAAACCGTTGGTTGTTGTATCCGGGGAATGACGAAATTGGCAAATCTTGCGCCAAGGGGGAGATTTGCTCAAGATCGGTGAGTCAAACAGTGATTGGATTTTCTTGACTGACAGGATTCAGGTAATTCAGCGGCATGAGCGGGTCGTCCGAGTTTTCCTCATCCACCCACTGTCTGACACTCAACAGATGATGAAGGAGGGCATAAATCATGGTGGTGCAAAGAATTCCGGCCATGACCGCCGGTGGAAGCGGAATCCATGCCGCGATGGAACCCCAGAAAACGGGGGCAGGCAACGTCAGATTGGTCGGAATGGGAATCAAATCGCGCTGATGCTTGGTGGGTTCAACTCATTCATCCATCATAACCGAACTCGGGAAGGTGTCACACGTCATTTGAGGTTTTTCAGATTCATCGAGTTCTTCGCCGGTCATATCACGTTCCGCTTCACGACCTTCGCACGAAAGGCACAATTGAAAACCACACCGTGAACACCGAAAAAATCCTGCGTTGACCCACCCTGCCGAACCGCAGACGAGGCAGGCATTCGTTTCCGTTAGCTTTCCAATGTTTAATGATTTGGCTACCATCATGGTCTCCAACAGGTGGGTGATGAATGTAAATTTTCCCATCGGTTTGGCAAATTTGCAATGTTGGTAGAACGCATCCAGCGGGCCAAGAGACAACGATTTTAATCGTTGAAGCAAACTCCTCGCTGTTCTCTTGAGAACGGCGGCCTCTGCCATCCGGGATCGCCATCCGCTATAAAAGTCGCATGAATTCAACCCCGGATGTGCTGATCGTCGGCTCTGGTGTGATTGGCCTTTCCACTGCTTACCTGCTGGCCAAACAGGGCCTGCAGGTTTCGGTGTTGGAGCGCGGCGAACCGGCCAAGGAAGCCTCTTGGGCCGGGGCGGGGATCATTCCTCCGGGCAATCTCGCCCACACCTCTCACCCGATGGACCGATTGCGGGCACACAGTTCCGATTTGATTCGCCAATGGGCGAATGAACTGGAAGAATTCATCGAATCAAAGACTGGTTATCGTCGCTGTGGCGGGTTGGAATTGTTTGACGAGACGCCGACGGATTTGGAGGCGTTGTGGGGCGGGGAACAGATCCTGTTTGAGAAGTTGTCGCCCGCTCAAACGAGGGAGCTTTGCCCACCGCTTGTTCCTGCCCGCGTGAACTATCACTTCCCTACGATGGCCCAGATCCGGAATCCGTGGTATTTGAAGGCCCTGTTGACGGCCGTCGAAAAGCTCGGCGTACAAATCCTGTCGAACCAGGAAGTCGTCCGCTTCGAGACGGGTGCATCGAGAATCACGGCGGCGATCTCCCAAGATGGTTCCCGTCATCCGGCTTCCAAGTTCTTGCTGTGTCCCGGCGCTTGGGGCGGGCGGTTGCTGGCTTTGCTCGAAATCAATTTGCCAGTGCGGCCGGTGCGAGGGCAAATTGTGGTGTTCCGCACTAAACCCGATTTGCTTCCGAAGATTGTTTCCGTCGGGCCCAATTACTTTGTGCCGCGTGCCGACGGGCGATTATTGGTGGGCGCCACGGAAGACCCCGAGGCGGCCTTCGACAAATCAACCAAGATAGCCGATGCCCGGATGCTGACGGAATTCGCCATTCAGCATGTGCCCGTTCTGAAGAATGCCCCCATCGAACACACATGGGCGGGACTGCGGCCGGGAAGCCCCGGTGGCATCCCGTTCATCGGCCCGGTTCCGGGTTTCGCCAATGCTTTTTTCGCCGGCGGGCATTACCGGGCCGGGATTCAACTTTCGCCCGGCACGGCCCTCGCCATGAGCGAGTTGCTGACTGATTCCCCCCCTTGGCTGGACTTGGCTCCCTTCCGGTTGGACAGAACCTCCGCAGAACCGCATCTCCGACCGTTTCAATCTTAAATTTTCGGGGTACAATGTTCGCAACCCCCGGAGTATTCGATGGATGCCGCCGCCGTCCGGCTGGAAGTCAGCCAACTGGCCGATGACCTTTCCTGGCTGGAAGACCACTCTCGACAACAGCCGGACCGGGCGAAAGCCACCTCCCAACTTCGGCTCGCGGCGTCTCTCGTGCGGAATGTCATCGGCCCCTCGCTAGATGGACAGGGAAAGACGCCGATTCATGTCGCGGTCGTCGGCGGAGCCGGAACCGGGAAAAGCACGGTGGTCAATTTCCTGGCTGGTTCCGCCGTCGCGGAAGCCAATCCCCAAGCCGGTTACACCAGACACCCCACAGCCTATCTCATCGGCCAATCTGGCAGCCATTGGACCGGGCACCTCGGCTTTCTCGGCCCGCTTCGCCGCCTCGACCGCCCCGCCCCGGCGAACCTTGATGAAGATGTGTTTCAAGTGGTCAAGGTTCCGAATTCGCAAAGCAACCCCCTCGGGGATGCGGTGATTTGGGACTGCCCGGACATGACGACTTGGGCCGCCAGCGGCTATCTGTCCCGCCTGATCGAAGTCTCCGGTCTGGCCGACGTGATCGTGTATGTCGCCTCGGATGAACGATACAACGACGAGGTTCCAACGCAGTTTCTTCACCTGCTCGCCCGCACGGGAAAGCCGGTGGTCGTCGTCCTCACGAAGATGCTTCCCTCGCAGGCGACCGCGTTGGTCGAGCATTTCGGCAAGGAAATCCTCAGTCGTTTGCCGGTCGGCCCCGGTGGCCAGCCGACAGTTCCGGTGATCGCCATTCCGGCGTTGAAACCCGAAGAACTCGCCGACCCAACGGGCAAGGCGGCCCCCCACCGGATCGCCCTGCTGAATCAGGTGATGGTCCTCGCCGATCCGGCCAACACCCGCGACCGCACGGTGCGCAATTCCATCGAATATCTGCGATCTTCGCTGCCGGATTTGCTGGGCGTGGCCCGGCAGGACTTGGCCGCGATGGATGTGTGGAAAGCAAATGTCAATCACGGGATGATGGAACTGGAACGCCGATATCAAAACGATTTTCTGGAGGGCGAGGGCTTCAAACGATTCGACGAGGCCCGCGAGCGATTGCTCGATTTGCTGGAGCTTCCCGGACCCGGCAAGGGCATTGCCGTGGCGCTGAAGACCGTGCGATTTCCCTATCGTTTTGTGCGAAACGCCGTCACCAAGGCGGTCACGCGGCCGATGGCCCTGTCCCGGCGAGAATCGGATGTTCTCGAAGAATCGACGAAGGCGATGCTGGATCAGTTGCAGGCCGACGCCCTCAAGCGGGGCGAACAGGGGCCGTTCTGGAAGCATGTTCAAACCGGGTTCAACGCCGGTCTGACAGACCAAGCGTTGGACCAATACCGGGCCACTTTGCGGGAATATCAGCTTCAATCAACTGAGGAAACCGAATCGGCCGCCCGGAACGTCACGGCCGCGTTGGAGCAAAATCCGGCCTCGCTGGCGACTTTGCGAGTCGTCAAATTGTTCTTCGATCTCAGCGCCATCGGCTTGGGAATCTGGGCCGGGGGGCTAAACTGGCCGACGCTGATCTATGTGCCGGTTTTTCTTTCGATCACTCATCAGGGGGCCGAGTTGATCGTCTGGCAATTCGTGGAGGGCAAGCGCCGGGCCATCCGGCAGCACAAACTTCGTACCGTGCGCCAAGTCATCATTTCCCCGCTGACGAAATGGCTTGATGATTGGCCGGTCAGCGGCGGTTCCTCCTACGAAAAGCTCCAGTCCACTGTGTTGCGAATTCCGGTTCAGATCGAGAAAATCCGGGGAATGATCGTGGGGAACAACTCGTGACGAGCGAAACGCCCCCGCCTCCCGTCGAACCGCTGTTGCGAACGCTTTCCCCATTGCTCCACACCTTGGAGCGGGATGTGCGGTCTTGGTTTGAGGGATCGCACCGCCAGCCGTTGCCAATGATCGCCAAGGCGACCCTTCAAGGAATGCTGGACGACATCCGGCGACAAGCGGCCGCCATTGATGTCGATCAACCACTCCTTGTCGTCATGCTCATGGGGGGCACCGGCGTCGGCAAATCGTCCCTGTTGAACGCCCTCGCCAACGGATCGGTCGCCCAAGCGTCGTTCATGCGGCCAACCACCCGCGATCCGGTGGTTTATTACCACGAATCCATCAAGCCGGAACGCCTCGATCCCGCCTTGCGGCATTGCCGGATGGCCCCGCATTCCCGGCCGGAGTTGAAGGCCAAGATTATCGTGGACACGCCGGACCTCGACAGCAATGACATTGCCAACCGCGAGAAGTTGGAAGCGATGCTGCCGGTGGCCGACGTGGTCTTGTACGTCGGCTCGCAGGAAAAATATCACGACCAACTCGGCTGGGATCTCTTCAAAAAGCAACGCCAGCGCAAGGCGTTTGCCTTCGTCCTGAACAAATGGGATCGCTGCTTGCACACTGGCGCGGCCGGTCTCCGGCCCGACCAAGACTTGTTGCGAGATTTACAATCCGAAGGATTCGAGAACCCGTTGATTTTTCGGACGATGGCCCAAGCGTGGATCGACGCGGGCGAGGGCAACCGGCCGGACAATCTCCCGGAGGGGGAACAGTTTCAAGATCTGCGAAACTGGCTGGAGCTGGGCCTCTCGCGTTTGGAGATTGAGGCCCTTAAAGCGCGCGGCGTCGGGCAATTGCTCCGGCAATTGGAAACGGGACTCGCCAACGTATTGCCCCCCGACTTGACCACCGAGGCGGCCAAAACCACCGAGGCATGGAAAACCCTCCTCGAACGCGAAGCGGACGAATGGGCAACGATTTTGGTGAACACCATCGAGCCATACTCGGCCGAGATCGAACACCACTTCCGAGTTGGCGGCCAGCAGCGTTACCGGGGACTGATGGCCGCTTATGTGAAGCTCACGACCCGACTGCGCTTCGCCGGGACTTCTCTTCGGGATCGCATCCCGTTCGTCCCCAAAATCGGCCAACAGCCGGAGACGGCATCAAATTGGAACCTCGCGGCCTTCGCCCACGAATGTACCCGGATCGCCGGGGACAAGGTGTTGAACCAGCGAACCACCGCTTTGGTGAACCGGCTGACGGTGGAAGCCGACCGGCAACGGTTTCCCATTGCCTTGCTTGCGGGCAGCTTGAAAGCCGTTGACCGTGACGAATGGCAGACCCGGCACGACCGGGGCATCATTGAATCACTGACAACGGTGGAAGATCAGATCACCCATCCACGCGGCCTTCGCCGGGTGTTGCAGCTTTTGTTGCTGACACTCGCCAACATATTGCCGGAACTGGTGTTCGTGAGCGCCTTCATTTTGCTGCTGTGGCGCTATTTCATGGTCGAGGATTATCACATTGCGCTGGTCGATTTGTTGCTGCCGTTCGCTCTCACGCTGGTGGTGCTGATCTTTTTGCAATTGTTGATCGCGGTGGTGCTGCCCATGCGCTGGACGGCCGTTAAGGAAGAGTTTCGCCGGCAACTCTCCACACGGCTTGGCACGGAAATGGAACGAGTGTATGAACCCATCCCGGCTGAAATCGCCGGGGTGATTTTGAAGGAACGCGAACACGTCAGCGGGCTGACGAGCAATGTCCGCGAGGTCAACGAATGGCTTGCGGCCCGAGAAAACTCGGCCAACATTGCCGCGATGTACGGGCGTTAAAACAGTTTTTGGATGATTTGGGTGCTGCTCGGCAGAATCGGCGTCGGCCGGTTGGCGATGTCGTACACCATCGCGTGCGGGTCCATCCCCAAGGCATGATAAGCGGTCGCCAGCACATTCGGATAAGGGATCGGATCATCTTTGGCGACGGCCGCGACGGAGTCGGTCGAGCCAATCACCTGTCCCACTTTCATCCCGCCCCCGGCGAAGATCGCCCCGTTCACCCGCGCCCAGTGATCGCGTCCGGCGTCCTTGTTGATCTTCGGTGTCCGGCCAAACTCGCCCCAAACAAGAACGGTGACTTCCTCGTCCAATCCACGGGAATAAATGTCTTCGATCAAGGCCGAGATGCCGCGATCAAACAGCGGCATGTGTTGCTTCAAATGCCTGAAGTTCTGCCCGTGCGTGTCCCAGAAACCATACGCAACAGTGACCACCCTCGCCCCGGCTTCCACCAAACGGCGGGCCATCAGCAGTTGGTCGTTCCACATCGGTGCCCCGTCGCCAAGGTGCTTGTTCGATCCCCGGCCATAGCGTTCCCGCACGGCCATTGATTCCTTGGAGACATCAAGGGCATCCACCAGTTTGCTGGAGGTCAGCACGTCGAACGCCTTCGAGTGGAAGGTTTCCGTCATGCCGCTTTGATCGGCTGATCGACGGGCCTGATCCATCATCGCCAGCAGGGATTTGCGATCCTGAAGCTGGTCGGCCGAGACGCTGAGATTCTTCATCACGGAGACTTCGTCCCCGTCCACTTTCACGGCCGCCGCCGAGCGGCCGAGCTTGCCGGTGTGCGGCGAGTTATACGGCTTGTGCTGCATCGTCGGGAAGAGATCGACAAACGGCGGGATGAGGGGATCAACCGCCCCTTGCGTCTTGGCGACCACGCAGCCGAAATGCGGCTTCTGTTCCCGCTTGGCGGTGTCCATGCCGACGCCGCACATGTTCTGCCAGCTTGAATGCTCGTCAGCCAGTCCCACGATGGACCGCACCAGCGTCATCTTGTCCGCACAGCGGGACATCATCGGTAGCAATTCGCCAACTTGGATGCCCGGCACGTTCGTGTTGATCGGTTTGAATTCGCCACGCACCTCGGCCGGGGCGTTCGGCTTCAGATCAAAGGTGTCTTGGTGGGAGAGACCGCCGGATAGGTACACAACAATGATGGACTTGTGCGACCGGGTTTTGGCGGCCGCCTCGGCCTTCATCAACCCCGGCAGGGTAAGGCCGCCGAGCGACCATGCCCCGACTTGCAGGAAATTCCGCCGTGAAACGTGATCGCAAAACCGGGAGGCCGGGCCGAGGACGTTCAACATGGGAATCAATCCAACAGGGGAAGAGTGTTTCTGGCAGGCAATCAAACGATAGTATAAAGCAACACCGAACGATGATCTATCGGAATTTTGGAACAACTTCATGACGGCTAGGGAATTGTTTGAGGAAGGGCAACTCGGCGAGGCGATCCGGGAACAACGATTGGTCGTCGGCCATCATCCGGAGGATTTGTCAGCCCGGTTGCTTCTGTGCGAATTGCTCGCCTTTGCCGGCCAATTCAACGCCGTGATCGAGCAATTGAAGAGTTTCCCGCCGACGGACGAGGCGTTTCAGGCTTATCTCGATGGCTGGGAAGAAATCGTTCAAGCCGACATTGCCCGGCAAACCGGAAAGCCCCCGGCTTACTTGCTCGACCCGCCGGAGTATGTGGGGTTGGCCGCTGCGGCGATCCGGCAATCCAACGACGAACTGATGGATCAAGCCTTGGAATCCATGTCCGTGATGGAGGGACATATCGACGGCCGGGAGTTTGAAGGCTGCCGGGACTCGGACGATTCGCTGGCGGGAGTGTTGGAATTCTTCGCGGACGGGGAATCGATTCAGGTTCCTTGGGAGCATCTGCGAAAATGTCGGCTGGATGCCATCGAATGTCTGCGGGACCAACTTTATCGCCCGTCGACCATCACGCTGATCGACGGCCGGGTGATCGAGGGATTTGTCCCCACCAACTATGTGATGGAGGCAGACGCACCGGAAGAACTCCGGTGCGGAATGGGAACAGACTACGGGGATGATTTTGGAATGCGCGGAATCGGAGCGAAACTGTTTTTGATTGGCGAGGAGGAACTAACCCTCGCGGAGTTCACCCAATTGGAACTCCGACCGGTTCGTTAAATCGCCAGCATTTCAAGAGCGCCGCGGGCGGCCCGGCGAACATCAAAATCGAAATCGGCACAGGCCTCGAGAAGAGCTTCGACGACCTCATCCTCACGAGGCTTGAATTTTCCCAGCAAATACGCGGCCCGCTCCCGAACAATGGCGTCCGGATCGTGAATCGCGGACAACAGATGCGGGACACAATCCGGCCCAATTTTCTTGAGCGTGGACCCGGCGATGGATCGCACCCGGCTGTCGTCGTGACCCAACAAGGGAATCAAATACTGGATGGCTTTCGTCGCCTTGGCTCCCATCCGGCCCAGCGAGGCCATCGCCTCCAACCGGACGCTGCCGTGGGAATCCTGCAAGGTTTCAATCAATGCCGGCAGTGAACTGGCGGCTTTCACGCCGAAGTCGCCCAAGGTTCGCGTGGCCCGCTTCCGCACATGTTCGCAAGAATCTTTGAGGGCGTCGATCAGCGCCGGAACCACCTGACCAGAGGTTTCCCCCAGTTCATTCAGGCCCACGATGGCCATCGCCCGAACATCTTCATCATCCGAATGCAAGGCATCGAGCAAAATCCCGGCGGCATCATCCCGGTACTCGTCCGGCAAAGTTCCGGTCATCACCGCCACAATAATACGACGAACGAGTGCAAATGGATGAAGAGCAACTGCCATGTTTTCACGCGAGAATGAGGAATTCCCCGTGCCTCGGGCACCAAGGAAATCAGACCGAATATTCAGATGAATTGGTATAGAACAACTTTTCGTTGGAAGTGTTTTATCCGTCACAATTTGAACGGGTTGCCATGAACCGGATTATTAATCCGATCCGATTCATGGCAAAGCTGAAAAATCAATTATTGGCGGCGGAAACTGAGCACGAAAGCCAGCCCGCCCAAGATCAGCCCCAAGAGCATCGTGATCTGGTGCAGTTGGAAAGACAATCCCCCCTCCGCGCTCGCCTTCAATACTTCCTTGCTCGCCTCGTCACTCAAACCAATCACCAAATGAGGAACAGCCGCGACCAAGGCTCCCAGAACGCACAGCCCCACCGAAATTCGCTGATGGTAGAAAATTGAGGATAAGAGGATCAATCCGGCCACCAAGGGATTAAGACTGTCCAATATCCCCGACAGATCGATTCCGAGAATCTTGAAGTCCGGCAGGGGGGCGCGCCCCAGCAACACTTCAAAGGACCCGATGGCCTTCTTCGCCGCCTCCGTGGCCACTTTGGAATTCTCGGAGCCGGTGACGGTCTGGGTGTCCTTGGCGATGGCCGTGAGAGCCTTCTCGAATTGCTTGGCCCACAACGCTCCGGAGGCGATCAGCACGGCCGACAGCACAAACCGGAATTGCCAGCCGGTCACAAACTTGGCGATCTTTTTCAGCTTCTCCCCCGGTTTCTTGGGGAGTTTCTTCGGGGCTTTGACGGCCGTTTCCATCATCTTGCGGACGTTCACCGGCTTGCCCGTCGGCTTGGCCTCCTTGATGACGGCCACTTGCTCGACAATCTGCTCGGCGGCGGCCTCGGCCTGTTCCTCCGCTTCCTTCTTGGAAACGCCCTCGGCCTGGAGTTTCTTGGATTCGAGTTTCGTCAGCAGCTTTTTCGTCTTCGCTTCCTGCCGGGCCTGTCGGGCCTTGTCGATCCTCGCCAACAACGGCTCCCGCCAGGAGGCATGTTGCGGCAATTTCACATCCCCGGAGATTTCTTGCACTTTCGGCCGGATGGCCAGTTTGGCCTCGAAGCCGAAGAGGGTTTCGTAGAACTCTTCCCAATCGCGTCCGGCGTTTTGGGCCACGAATAGCCGCAGTTGATCCTCTTCCAAACCGGCGACGCGGAATCGCTTCAGCATCTTCTCGGCTTCCTCGATCACCGGCTGGCGTTGCCCGGCCAGTCCCCGGTCGAAGAGGAAGTGCATCACGAACGCCAGCCCGACGGCCACGACGGCGGTTCCGAGGAAGACCCAATGCAATCCCAGCAAGAACAACGCCAGCACGCCGATCAAACCGCCGAAGATCGCCATCGCCCAATCAGTGAACCTGGCCCCGAAAACCCATTCGCGGGTCTTGCGGAACACCAAGGTCTTGCGCATCACCCCGTCCACGACGAAATAGGCCAAAACTGTTTCAACCATCAGAGCGAGAACCGCCAGCGAAACAATCGCCCCGCCGGCGAAAGCTCCAATCACCGTCGCCAATAAACCGCCAATGAAAAACGCGGGAATAATCTTCCGGCGAATCTTCGCGGCCGAGACGTTATTGAATTTTTGGACGCACTCTTCAAGCGTGGTCACATGCTCGGCGGTCGGCTTGAACGGCCCTCCTTTGCCGGGGAGACATCGTTCCAAACCGGCGATGAATTCATCCATCGTCTGCTGGCGTTCCTCGGCGGATTTCGCCAGTGATTTCAGGAGGACTTCATTCACCTCCGGCGGAAAGGCGGCCAGCGGGGTCGCCGGTTCGGTGGCGTGTTTCGCCATCAACTCAAAGATGGTTGTTCCTTGAAACGGCGGTTTCCCGGACAACAGAGCGTAAAGGGTACAACCGAGCGAATAAATATCCGCGCGGGGATCGACATGGGAGGCATCCCGGCATTGTTCCGGGGACATATAAGATGGCGAACCCATCGCCGTGTTCACCGCCGTGATGTCCGACGGCAACGAACTTAGCCCGGTCATTGATTTTCGGGAGGCCGCCATGTCGCGTTCGGTTTTCGGCAACTGATCGTCGGATGCCGTCATGGCGGCTGTTTTCACCAAGCCAAGGTCGGCGACTTTCACGACCCCGTGAACATTTAACATCAGATTGTCTGGCTTCACGTCCCGGTGGATCATCCCGCGATCATGGGCGAACTTAAGGCCGCGGGCCGCTTGAATAATGTGGCTGATGGCCGCCTCTTGCGACATCCGGCCATCCTTCTTGATGACTTCGCCAAGGGACTTGCCCTCCACAAATTCCATGCTGAAGAAGTTGATGCCCTGTTGTTCCCCAATGTCGTAAATCTGCACGACATTGTGATGCACCAACTGGGCGGCGGCATAAGCCTCGCGAGTAAAGCGGGCGAGAAAAACCGGGTCGCTGGCCCATTTGGCGTTCATCACCTTGAGGGCGACCGGCCGGTCGAGCGACACCTGCCGGGCGAGATACACCGCCCCCATGCCGCCGCGTCCGAGTTCCTTTTGAACCTCGTAGCCGCCGAGGATATCCGGCATCTCCCGTTCTTCTTCGGCCGCCGCCTTGGCGGCTTTCTTCTTCGGCTTCGCCGGAGGGGGAGCCAGCGTTTGTTCGTTGCTCGTGCCTTGGGTCGGCGGTTCAAACACCCCGGTTCGGTCATCCTCCGACGGGGAGGCCTCGCCATCGGTTGCGTAGGTGGCATTGGGATCGACGCGGGCCGGGTGTTTGTCGAGATACGCCCCGGTTACTTCCGTGTTCTCAGAGTCGGCTCGGGGTTTGACATGCAAAGCCCCGGTCACTTCCGTGTTGTCCGAACCTTGCGGGGGAGTCGCCGGGGCCTGCGTCGATTCGGTGTCCTCGGCGCTCGCGGATTGCCGGGAATCGGACGAAGGCGCAATCGTGGCATCCGGGTCGGCCTGAACCTTGGCGCGAACCGGAGCCGCTTTCTTGACGGCGGCCGGCACGGGGACGGCCATCGTGGCTTCCTCGGGGGCCGGAATGTTCGGCGTTTCCCCCGCGATTTTGGCGGTGTGCCATTCGGTTTCAATTTCAACCGGGACGGTCAGCGAGATCTTGCCGCCGCACTTGGGGCATTTGGGCGTGTACTTGCCGGGTTTCGGCGCGGTTTTGACGGTGATGCGGAATTCACAATACGGACAACGGAAGGCCACGGCGTTGTTCCCTCCCCTTTGAGAGTGGCGAGTTTGGCACGAGCAAGGTTATTGTCCATCCTGTCCGTGTTTATGGCAAATGAATTACATGTGATGAAAATTCCCTGACAATGCACGCCCACCACCCGCCTTTTGCCTGTTTTTCCTGATTAGGGCTGTTTGAGATTTGAGAGTGGTAGAAGTTTCAAAACTCCCCTTGCGGATGATTTGCCGGTTCGGGTATGGACCGGAAGCCAAAAATCAGGGGTTCATGATTGTGAAGCGGTTCGGGCGATCAATCGGGAGTCTTCTTCTCGCGGGCGGGATCTGCGCCTTTCTCGCGGGTTGCCTCTCGGGAAGCCCGACTTATTTCCCGTACCTGTTCCCCGGCGGCATGGCCAGCCGCAGCCACGCCAAGCCCATCGGGAACGGCTATTTCGCCGATTTTGACCCCCATTCCAAACGCCTGGAAGTCCGACCGGAACAAACCTCCATCCCCATCCGCGGGGCGCAGGTGGTGATTGCCACCATCTATGATGCCGACGGCAAGCCCCGCCGCTCCCGCCGTGTGGAGTGGATGCTAGAGGGACCGGGAACCCTCGTCGAAGTGGATGAAAGCGGCTATCTGCCGGATCGCGGCCTCAAGGTGGACAACAAGTTCGGCTACTCTTACACGGACTATTTCGAGCACACGATCACGCGCGGCACCCGCGACCCGAACGACGATTTCGTGATCGGCCCCGGCCAGACATATTGCATCGTCACCTCGGCCGTCGAGGGTCAAACCAATCTGATCGTCTATGCCCCGGAAATTGCCGACTGGGAACGCAACAAATGCTTCGTGAAGCTCAACTTCATTGACGCAAGGATGCAATTCCCGGCCGCCGTTTCCGCAAGAGCAGGAGGAGAATACACGTTCTCCACAAAGATCAAGCGCATCACCGAGGCGAGCGCCAAAGACTATCGCATCCGCTATCGGATCATCGACGGCCCGCCGGCCGCCCTGACATCGGGTTTGGGCGGTCCTGTCGATAGCGTGCTGGAAGCCACCACCACCCCGTCGGCCGACGGATCGGCCAACGTGCTGATCCACCAACCGGCCGCCGCCACGGGAACCAACCGTGTGGCGATCGAGGTGATGAAGCCCAATGCCGACGATCCGGCGAAGTTCACGGTGGTTTCCCGCAGCGAAACCAAGATCACCTGGCAATCCCCGGAAGTCGGTGTTTCAATTGACTCCGGAAAATTTGCCCCGGTGAATCAGGACTATCTGGTGACTTATGCCGTCGCCAGCAAAGGGGGCGTGGACACCCAAGCGATCACCATGAACGCCACCGTGCCCGACGGAATGACACTGGTGAAAACCGAACCAAAGGCAACCGTTGATGGCGACACACTCATTTGGACCCTGCCCGGCCTGGCCGCCGGGAGACAGCAAACAGTTCAAGCCACCTACCGCCCGACCCGATTGGGCAACACGACTCTCACCGCCAATGTTCGCACGCTGGACGGACTCTCCGCTAACGGGAACAACGTCGTCTCGGTGGCCGAGGGGAAACTGACACTTACTCTGGAAGGCCCGAAGTCCGGTGTCGCCGGGGAGGTTCTGCCCTTCAAAATGGTGGTCACCAACGGCGGCAACGGGCCGGTGGAAAAGGTGATGGTTCGCGGCCGTGTCGAAGAAGGATTGGAAACCGCCCCGAATTCGGATGTGGTTAACGAAGCCATCGATTATCTCGACGCGGGCGCGTCCAAAACCATCCAAATGCCGGTCACCGCCAAACGCGGAGGCAAATTCCAGATTCAGGCGGGGGCCATTGCAGACGGCAACGCCAAGGCCATCCCGCAGACGGCCAACGTGGACATTCAAGAAGCGTCGTTGTCGGTGACGGCCCACGGGGTCGGCCGAGCGTATGTCGGTCAGGATGTGACTTGGGAATTGGTGGTCCGCAACCAAGGGGACGTCCCCATGAGCAATGTGGCCGTGAAGGCCACGCTGCCACCGGAAATCTCTTTTGTCAGCGTCACCGAGAACGGCAAAGCCGTTGGCAAAGATATCGTCTGGCAATTGGGTTCGCTCGCGGCCCGCCAGGAACGCACGCTTACCGTCACCGGCCTTTGCGAGAAACGAATCGAGAAGGCGACCCTCACCGCCGTCGTCGTCGGCGATCCGGCAACCAACAAAGACGGCCAGATTCGCACCGTCTCACTGGTGAAACCGGTCACCGGCGGGAAGCCTGTCGAGTCCAGTCTGCAAATCCTCGGGGTTCCCTCGGTTCAAGTGGCGATTCGGGAATCGGCCGACCCGGTGACGGTGGGACAGAAAAACACCTACACCGTTCGGGTGAAAAACGGCGGCACCCACGAAGTGACCAAAGTTGACGTGCGAATGGACGTGCCGAACCAACTCAAACCGGTGCGGGCCGCCGGGGCGGGAACCAGCGGAAAGATCGACGGGCAACAAATCACGTTCCCGCTGATCCAGACGCTGGCGCCCGGCGCCGAGACGGTTTTCACCATCGAAACGGAGGCCCAAACGCCGGGGGATGCGAGATTTCGGGTGGAAGTTGTCAGTCCTAGTATCAAGCAGCCCGTGCGGGCCGAAGAACCGACCCGAATCATGGAACGCGAATCAAGACCCTACAATCGGTAAAGCGATCGGATAAGGATTCCGATAAGATATGCGTGCTCTGGAAACGCCCTCCCCCGCTGACAGCGCTTTCCATATCTCAGACGATTGTTGGATGATTTTTTTCCCTAACCCGGCGGATGAACGCAAGACATGACGAACGACCAAGGGCAAAACTTCACACCTGCTCCCGAGCTTCCGATCGAGCTCGAACGGGAGACCTACCTGCTGTTTCGGGAATTTTTTGACAAGGCCGAGAAGAAGCGACGCTGGAACATCAACGAAGATATTCCTTGGGACCAATGCAACCGGAATCTCAATCCGGTGATTGCGGACGTGATCGAAACGTTCACGGCCGTCGAGTTGTACCTGCCGGATTACACGTCGAAGATTCTCCCGCTGGTCCGAAAAAGCAAGGGTCGGGCGTGGTTCTACGCGAATTGGGGTTATGAGGAATCCAAGCACTCCCTCGCCTTGGGGGACTGGCTCGTCAAGTCCGGTCATCGCAGTGAAGAATACATGGCGGACCTTGAGCGCAAGGTGTTTGCCCGCGAATGGAACCTGCCGCAGGACAACCAACTCGGGATGATCGCCTACGCAATGGTGCAGGAACAAGCCACCTTCTTGAATTACAAGAAGCTCCAGAACCGCATTGAGGGAATGGAACGCGATCCCGCCCTCGAAACGCTGCTCAGTTATGTGTCCGTGGACGAAAAGTCCCACTTCGGCTTCTTCCGCGACTGCCTGCGAATTTACATGAAGCACGACCGCGACGCGGTGATCCTGCAACTTCGCCGCGTGATGAATGAATTCGCGATGCCCGTGGTCCACGACCTGCTAGACGACAGCACCCGCCGCATTGCCGAGATTCAAAGCCTCGAATTGTTCGATTCGCACATTTACTTCCGCGAAGTGTATCTGCCCGTGATCCGCGATCTGGGCATCACCCGCCAGGAAATGCGGACGACCATTCGTGAGAAGAAATCCCTCAAGTATCCCTGAGCCGGGTTTGCGCCAATTTCACTTCATAAACTGATGGCATCATCCGAATCCCTTTCGAGAAGATGCCATCATGACCCCGCTCGAATCACTCGTCCAATCGGGTACGAAACTCTGGCTGGATTCCGTGGACCCCGACGAGGTTCAAAAGAACCTCAAATTCGGAGCCACCGGCGCCACCTCCAATCCGATCATCGTCTCGGATCTCATCCAGACCGGTCGGTTTGACAAACCCCTGACCGACTATGTCCGTCAGGGATTGTCGGACGAAGCCATCGCCTGGAAACTGACGGACGATTTGGTCCGGCAGGCCCAAGCCGCGTTTGAACCTGTTTCCATCAAAACCCACGGTGACGATGGCTGGGTGAGCTTTGAACTCGATCCGCTGATCGAAGACCCGGCATCGACCGTCCCGGCCGCCGAACGAGCCAAACGGTACATCGAGTTGGGCAAGCATTGGTCGGCCGGACATCGCAACCGGATGATTAAGGTTCCGGCCACCGAGGGGGGCTTGCTCGCCCTCGAAGAACTGGTGGCCGCCGGTATCACGTTGAACGTCACGCTGATTTTCAGCGAACGACAATACAACGCCGCGAGAGAAGCTTGCTGGAAGGGCGCGCAACGCCGGGCCAGCCGGGATTCGTTCAAATCCGTTTACAGCATCTTCGTGAGCCGGTTGGACGTTTACACGGAGAAGCATGTCCCCGAGTTGTCACCCGCCGCCCAAGGGCAGGTTGGCATCGTGAACGCCAAACTCCTCTGGCAGTTGAACCAACAGTTCTGGGCCGACAAAAAGCTGCCGCTCAAGCAGGAAATCATCTTCGCCAGCACGGGAACGAAAAAGAAAGAAGACCCGGCTTGGAAATACGTCGGCGCCTTCGCCGGTTCGGACATCGAAACCAACCCGCCGAAGACCAACGCCGATGTGCAAGCCAGCGGCCAGATCCTCACCAAGCAGGTGGACAAACTCCCGGCCGACGCGATTGTGAAAGAGATTCAGGAAAAGGTGGACATGGCGAAACTGGAACAGACCCTCATGTCCGAAGGTCTGATGAAATTTGCCGATCCGCAAAAAGCATTGCTGAAACTGATCGCCCAAAAACGAGCTGAAGTGAAGTAATCGCTGAATAACCATGAGTAGGCCAAGCTTGAAAGTTTGGCCTACTTCGCTTTGACCAGTTCCAATGTCCCCCACAGCGAGGGGTCTTCCCCAAAGGGGAAATCTCCCGTCACACCGGGGGTTTGTTCGCCCAATTCAAAATCTCTGACCGAGTAGAACATCCCGAGACGCGGGTATTGCTCCGGGTCATAGCCGGTGAGAACGCTGGCGTTGAAAAACGCCTCGATGCGATAGCCCCCTTTAATCCGTTCGCAATGGAATGGAATATCGGCGACCGAGGCCAGCGGGGCATCCTGCAACGCCCGGTTGATTTTGGTTTGGACGACGCAAGGTTCATCTTTGTTGCTGCCGCCACCGGCCGCCAGCAAATGGAATTGGTGACAAGTCCGCGTGGCCCGGTGACTGCTGCGATCTCCCCGCGTGTCGATCCACAAAGAAACGCCATCCGATTGACGCGGCCGATCCTTGTCCCCGATGGGGTGATTCTCTTTGCCCTTCACCGTCACGCACACGGCCAGCCCGAATTCATTCCAAGCCAGCCGGACTTCCGCGAATGGCTTCGCCTCGTCGATGTCGGACAGCGAATCCAACCGGCCGGACAGCGGAAGTTCCGGCAATCCCTCGTCGTCGGTCCCCGGCAGATCTTTGACATAGGGCACCGAGTAAAGCGTCCGCGTCAAAAACCGATACGGCAAAATGGCCATGCTCTTGAATCCCTTCGTTGTTTTTTGGGATGAGAAAGAGAAGAAAAGGCATTAACCACAAAGACGCAAAGATCACACAAAGTTTCACCAAGAAAACCCAATTGATCGAAAGCGACAACCAGAAGGAAACCAAGCATTCATCATCGAAAAATTGTCTTTCATTTGTTCCTTCTGGCTTCTTCTTCGCTTCTAATCTGTTTTGTTCTTTGTGAAACTTTGTGTGATCTTTGTGCCTTTGTGGTTAATGCCTTTTCTTTTCTCTTAATCGCCAGACGGAGCCGGAGCGGCCTTCGGCGGGTTCAACAAACTGCGTTCCAGCACCTCACGAGCCCGGTCAAACTCTGGTTGCCAGGTCACTTCCGGGGACATGCTGGCCATGCAATCCCGCAGCTTTTCGAGGGTGTTTTTCGCCATGTGCGGGCATTTGTTGCATGCGCAACTGACGCCCGGCACGGGGTGATAACGGTGTCGCGGATGCTTGGATTGTAACTGCCACATCATGTTGGCTTCCGTGGCCACCAGAAAATCGGTGTCCTCCTTGAAGCTACCGACGTGTTTGATCATGTTCTCGGTGCCACCGATGAAATCCGCGTGTTCGAGGATGTTCGCCGGGCATTCCGGGTGGGCGATGGTGTTGCCGTTCGGATATTGCTTCTTGAGTTTCAGCATGTCTTGAACGCTGAAAATCTCATGCACCATGCACGAGCCGTTCCAGAAGATCATCTTCCGGCCGGTCACTTCGCTGAGGTAACGGCCCAAGTGCTGGTCCGGAACGAAGAGAATTTCAAATTCCTCGGGCACCCGCCGAATGATCTCCTCGGCATTGCCGGAAGTCACCACCCAATCTGACAGGGCCTTTACGGCCGCCGAACTGTTGATGTAAGTGACCGTCTGGAATTTCCGGCCGTTGATCCTCAACATCTCTTGATATTTGGCAAGCTTGTCGGCCGGGCAGGAATCGGAGAGACTGCACCCGGCGTCCAAATCCGGCAACAGAACGGTCTTGGCGGGGTTGAGCATCTTGGCGGTTTCGGCCATGAAATGCACGCCACAGAACACAATGACGGGCGAAGAGACTTTCGTAGCCTCTCGGGCGAGCTTCAGGCTGTCCCCGGTGATGTCGGCGAGTTCCTGAATCTCCCCCTCTTGGTAGTAGTGGGCGAGGATCGTCGCTCCGATTTTCTTTTTCAGGAGCTTGATTTCCGCGACCACGTCGTCGGCGACGGTGGCAACCATCGGCGGCCTTCTTTCTGTTCCCTTGGGGAACGACAGTCCGGACTATTGAATCTCATCCTGCCGCCAGATGCGGAAGCCGAATCCGTTTAAGTCGATTTCTTCGCCGCGAGGCCCCCCCTCCGGGGTGGGTTCCCGCTCGACGGTCAGCCGGAGAAAGCCCCAAATACTGGCCGACTCCCCGGCATGATCGTAACCGTGAAAATCGACATCGGCCTCCAGCGTCCAGCGCCAGGTGCGGCGTTCATTCCCGGCGTCGCTTGATTCTTCCTGCCAGCCCTTTAGCACCCGTTCAATCAATTGAACGGCTTGTTTGTAAACCTTGGCTTCCTGGACGGGAAGTTGCAATTCGTCCGGCCCTTTTTCGACATCCACGCCGGCGATGGCCTTGATGCCATCAAACATGCGGTGTTCGATGGACGACGCCCGCCAGGGGGACCACAGGTAAAACGTGATCCCCGGCCCGTCGAACGATAATCCGTACAAGTCCATCCGCATGAAACACTCCGCATGACGCCGGTTCGGCTCTTCCCCTTATCTTAAGTTGTTCAGCAACTCCCGGCGAGCCGAAGACCTTTCTCAAACAGATTCCGCAAGTGTTCTTGGGGTTCTATCCCCACAGACACGCGAATCAGGCCGGGAGTGATGCCTTGGGCAAGTTTTTCCTCGGTTGAGTCGTAACGATGGGAGGTTGTGTCCGGATGGCTGATGGTTGTGTGCAAATCCCCCAAGGACGGGCTAAACGTGATTTCCGGCACGGCCCGCATGAAGCAATTGACTGCCTCCCGGCCCCCGCCCAGTTCGATGCAGAGCATGTGTCCGGCGCCGTTTGGGAAAAGTCGCCCGGCCAGCGCAAAATCCGGATGGCTTGGCCGATTGGGGTAATGGACCTGTTTCACCAAACCGGAAGCATCGAACCACTCAGCCAATTCCTTCGCGTTTTGTGTGGAAGCGTTCATTCGCAACGGCAGCGATCCAAGCCCGCGTTCACACATCCAGCAATCGAACGGATTGGCCGAGAAACCCCATGTGCTGATGAGTTGGACAAGTGATTCACCCGTCGCGGCGTCATTCCCGGCGAGTAGCCCAAGCGTCACATCGCCGTGGCCGCTGATGATTTTGGTGAGGCTTTCCATCACCATGTCGGCCCCCATTTCCAATGGGCGGCACAACACCGGCGTGGCAAAGGTGTTGTCCACGATTACCTTCGCCCCGTGGCGATGACATACCTCAATCAACGCTGGAAGATCAACGACCCGCAGCAATGGATTGGAAATCGTTTCGACGATCAAGGCTTTCGTCGGCGTTTGCAGGGCGACTTCCAGCGAGATCAGGTCATTACAGTCGACAAAAGAAGCCGTCACACCGAAACGGGCCAATTCAGTCTTCATGAGCCGATTGGTGCGGCCATAAAGGCGATTGCTCGCCAAAATTCGGTCCCCGCCGGAGACATAGGCGAGCAAGCTTGCCGAGATGGCCGCCATGCCGGAAGCGGTCACGAAACCCCATGTTCCCTTTTCCAACAACGCCAGTTGTGAAGCGAGATTCCGGGCGTTTGGGTGGGCGTCTCGGGCATAGAAGAAGCCGGGTTCCTCGCCGTTCATCACCCGGTCGAGGGCATCCAGATCGGGAACATCGTAAACGGCCGATTGAAACAGCGGCGTGGTATGCGGACGGGTCGGGCCAAGGGGGGGAAAAGCCATGTCGATCCAATTGCCATGTCGGCGTTCCCAAGGCGGGCGGTTTCGGAAATCATGAAACCCCGCCGACGGAACCGGGTAGTATCTGCAATTAGCTTATGGTCAACTCTCGCCATCCGGGGCCATCCATGCGTCGGCCACTTGTATTTTCGCTTTTGTGCGGTCTGATGGTGACGGCGAATGTCCATTCGGCCCCCAAAGATCCCCTGCGGTTTTTCCCGGCCGAGGCCACGCAGGTTGTCGCCGTGGTTCCACAACCCCGGGCACTTGTGGAAGCCCTTCTGAATCATCCACGAGCCAAGGACGCCCAATCGCTGCCGCAAGTGCGGGAATTCCTCGACAGCGCCAACCTTCGCAAGTTCTTTCAACTGCTGGCATACTACGAGAAAGATTTGGGGGCCAGGTGGCCCGAACTGCTCGACCAATTCGCCGGGGACGGACTCGCGATTGGCGCCAAATTCGGGGACGACAACGCCCCTGTCTTGGCTGTTCTCCAAGGGCGAGACAAAGCCCGAGTGACCAAACTGGTCGAACTCATTACTTACTTGGTCGAAGACGAACGAACCCGCGCCGGTTCCAAAGAGGCGATTGCCCGAAAGAAATATCAGGGCATCGAAGCCATTGAAATCAGCAAAGACCTTCTGATTGCCCAAGTCGGGGATGCCCTGTTGGTCGCCAACAAAAACGAATCCCTCAAGGCAGGCATCGACCAGCATACCGCCAACACCAAGGATTCGGCCGCGAAAAATCTGGCGAATAGCTCCGTGAGGAAAGACGTGGGCAAAATTCTGGACGGCGATCCGCTCGCTTGGATTTGGGTCAACCTCAAGCCGTTGAAGGAACGACAGGAGGCGAAAGATCTGTTCGCCACCCCCCGGAGCAATGTGATTTTGACTGTCCTGTTCGCGGGGTTGCTGGATGTCGCCCGTCGGGCCGATTATGTGGCCGTCGGGTTCTTCCGTGAAAAAGATGATCTCAAGTTGACAGTCCGGCTCCCGGCCGGCCGAAAAGACACCGCCCCGGATGTCGAACTTCATTTGCCGAAAGATCCCAAAGCGGGCGGTTCGCTCGCCCCGTTCGATCTTCCCGGAATGCTTGCCTGCCACAGTTTTTACATGGACTTCGACACGTTCTACACCAAGAAGGATCAAATCTTCCCGCCGCAAACCTCCAAGGATTTGGAGAACGCGGAAAAGCAGATCTCCCGCATCCTGATTAACTCCACACTGCCGAAATTCCTGGCCTCCACCGGCGTGCATCACCGGGTGGTGGCCGTGCAACCGGAGAAGGTGCCGGGATATGGCAAGCAACCAGAGACACGCCTGCCAGCGGTCGCTTTTGTGACCACGATGCGCGATCCCAGTTTCGCCAAAAGCATGACGAGCATCATCAAGGCCGGCGCGTTGGCCGCCTCCGGGCAAGCCACCTTGCGGTCATGGGAAGAGGAAATCGAAGGCGTGCAGGCCTTCGGTTATTCCTTCCCGGACAATGGCAAGTTCCCCGATGATCCCATGAACATCCGGTTCAATTATCAACCAACCTTTGCCGCCGTGGATGACCAGTTCATTTTCGCCTCCAACAAAGGTCTGTGCCGCGATCTCATCAAGACCATCCGGGCGGAAGGCAAAAAGACCGCCGACAACGCGAACTTGCAAACGGCCGTCAATTTTCGCGGACTGAGCGACTTCACCAATGTGTTGCCGGAAATCCCGCTGGCGGGAATGATCCTGTCGCAAGGGGTGCCGTTGGCCGAGGCCAAAACACAGACAGCCGTCTTCTACAAGTTCCTCGATTCTCTCGGCAGAGTGACATTGAAGACCGAATACTCGGGCACGGAATTCCATTTTGATTTGCTCTGGAAACCGGCCAAGTAACCACACGACACACCGGACAAACGGACGATATTCGATGGTCAAGAATCTGGATCCAAAGTGGGCATGGGAACCCTACTCCCCCGGCGAAAAGCAGCCGTGGACGAAGGCTCGCGTCGGTCATTTGTATCGGCGTCTGGCGTTCGGGGCGAATGTTGCCGAGTTGCGGCAAGGGGTTGCCACGGAACCCCAGAAGCTCATCACGAATCTTCTGGCCGGGCGAAACCCATCGCCCACCTATGACGCAGCCACCGAAGAATATCTGGCGTCCAATGCCGAGAAGTTTAACCAAGATGTTCAAGCCTCCGGTTGGTGGCTCTACCGGATGCTACACGGCCCCGCCCCGGCGACCGAAAAGTTGACGCTGTTCTGGCACAACCACTTCGCCACCAGCAACACCAAAGTGCAAAACGTCGGCCACATGGTCCGACAATATCGGCTGATGAACCGAAACGCCCTTGGCAAGTTCGATGTGATGCTTCAGGAGATGTCCAAAGACCCGGCCATGATGATCTGGCTGGACACAGTCCAAAGCAAAAAGGGGATGCCGAACGAGAACTATGCCCGCGAGTTGATGGAACTCTTTTCACTGGGCATCGGCAACTACACCGAGAAAGACATCCGCGAAGCGGCGCGAGCCTTCACCGGATGGGAGTTGAAGGACGGGAAATTTGCCGCGAACGCCAGCCAGTTTGACGACTCGCCGAAAACCGTGATGGGCCAGACCGGTAACTTCAAAGGCGAAGATATCGTCCGGATTTGCACGAAACAACCGGCCTGCGCGAAATTCATCGTCAAGAAGATGTTCCGCTTCTTGGTCAGCGAATCGGAGGACATCTCCCCGGCCCTCGCGGCCCCGCTGGAAAAATCATTCGCCGACGGCTTCGACATCCGCAAGCTGGTTGAAACCATCGTTCGCTCCAATTTGTTCCACAGCGAACATGCCTACCGGACCCGCATTAAAGCCCCGGTCGATTATGTCATCGGCATGACCCACGCCCTCGAATCCCGGATGGGGACGATCAACGGTTCGCTGAACCTCGCGACCGCCCTTGAGAACCTTGGCCAAAATGTCTTCCATCCCCCGTCGGTCAAAGGGTGGGACGGCGGCCCGACGTGGCTCAACGGGCAGACGCTTCTCTTCCGGCAAAACCTCGCCCTCGATCTCGCCCGCCGCCCGGCCGGACCGGACAAGCCCGCCCTCGCGTTGGCTCTGGCCGAGGCCCATCATTGCAAGTCGCCGCAAGATCAGGCGGCGTTGTTCCTTGATTTGTTCTTGCAAGGCGATGTGCCGGTGGAAACACGGAACCGAATCAACGAATACGCCTCGACGGTGACCAAACAGAAAACCCCGCGATTCTGGTCCAAGCGGGACATCGTGGAACAACAAGCCGTGAGCCTTTGTCATCTGGTGATGACACTTCCCGAATACCAACTCGATTGAGGGCATGTGCCATGACGAACCGCCGCCAGTTTATGCAATATTCCTCGCTTGTCGGGCTGGGAAGCAGCGTCCCGACGTTCTTGGCGCGCACGGCCCAAGCCGCTCCGGATGCCGCCAAGCCGGGGGCGAAGGACACCATCCTCGTCGTCGTCCAACTCACCGGCGGGAACGATGGACTGAACACCGTCATCCCGTTCAAGGACGAAACATATGCCAAGTATCGTCCCACCATCAAAGTCCCCGAAGACCGCGTGAAAAAGCTGAACGACCACATCGGCCTGCACCCGACGATGGATGGCCTCGCCGGGCTTTATGAGGACAAGGCGCTGGCCGTGATTCAGGCGGTTGGCTACCCCAACCCGAGCCAGTCCCACTTCCGGTCGATGGACATCTGGCACGCCGCCAGCACCGCCGACAGCCTGACGGAAGGCTGGATCGGCAAAGCCCTCAAGACGATGAACTGCCCGGCGTTCCACGTTGCCGGTGGCAACGAGTCCGCCCCGCTGGCCCTCACCGGCGCCCCGGCTCGAGTGCCGTCAATCACGAATCTGGCCGACTTCCAGTTGAAACTCTCCGACCAAGCGGGCCAGCGGGACATCGTGCGCAAGTCCGCAATGCCCTCGACCAACACCGGTTCCCAAACCGGCTTGCTGGACTTCGTGCAACGCACCGCATCGAACACCTACGACAGCAGCAAGAAACTTCAGGAACTCAGCGGCAACTATCAGCCCAAGGTTCCCTATCCGCAAACCGGGCTGGCGAACCGTCTCAAAGTGTGCGCCCAATTGATCGACGCCGGGCTTGGCTCGCGGCTCTTTTACGTCTCCATCGACGGCTTCGACACCCACGCCAGCCAAGGCGGTCCGCAGGGATCGCATGCCAATTTGCTGACGGAAGTTTCCGGCGCGATCACTGCCTTTTACAAGGACATGGCCGCCCGCGGACACAAAGACCGCCTGATGGTGATGACCTTCTCCGAGTTCGGCCGCCGGGCCAAGGAAAACGGCAGCAAGGGAACCGACCATGGCAGTGGCGCCCCGATGTTCCTCGTCGGCGGGAAAGTCAACGCCGGCGTCCACGGCAAACACCCGGACTTGAACGACCTCGACATGGGCAACCTGAAATTCACCACCGACTTCCGACAAGTCTACACCGGCATCCTCGACCAATGGCTCGGCGTGCCATCGAAGGATATTGTGGGTGAGGGGCAAAAGGCGTTCAAAGTGATGGTGTGATGACAGGGCGATATTTGAAGAAATCAGAGCCTTTTGAGGGCACAAATAATTGAGAAAAAAGACGAGATTGGCTTTTCGACGATTCAATTATTAGGTATCGGGGGTATGGGCATCGGCTTATCTGTCTCTGTATCGTTCTTCTTCAAATTTGCCCTTGGTTTGACAATAACCAGCGGAGGCTCGACACTCGTTGTTGTGGATAATTTCTCACCAGTGATCCCGCTTAAAACAACATAGACAATTCCATCAGGAGTTTTTTGCTCTGTGATTTCGGGT
>NZ_JH636442.1:327578-394441 GCF_000255705.1 Zavarzinella formosa DSM 19928 | reverse complement strand
CGCTTTTCGGCAAACTCGCACTTTCGTTCGACGTGGGAGCTATTTAATATCCGAAATCATCTCCCGATACTCCTTTACTTTTTTGATGCCAGTTTTTGTAACCGGCACTTTAACGACCACAACCACCTCTTTTCCATCATCGCCTTTTTCCGTTTTGCTTGTTGGTTCGTCCACTGTGTACATGTACGGCACATCCACAAACACGGTGGTTTTTATCACATAATGCTCGCCCGGCCCTGCGTTTGGAATTAACGGTTTCTCTTTTACTTCATCAGGCTTTTGGGCCGTTTTACCATCCTCGCCTTGTTTGGCGGCGCCATCCGGCTTTTTTGAGAAAACACCGGACAACGACAGAACGATCACGACCACAGCCGCCGACATGACGGCGCCAATGATGAGAACATTTCGCTTGCCAGACGAAGTCGGCGACAATGGAGACGGTTGCTTCTCTTCAGAAGAATCCGCCCGATCGGAATCGGTTCTCGGAGATGCCTTCGCAAATGATTTGTTCTGTGCGGCCGACGATTCCGGCCTGGCTTTCGGCGCCGGTTTCTTGCGCGGCGTCGGGGGCAATTTTTCGATCCCGCGAATCAGGCGGTCAATGTCGCTGCGGAAGTCCGGGTCGGGGCGAACGGCGATGGCGTTGCGGAAAGACAACTCCTTCAGCGTTTCCGGCAGTTCGTCCGCGTGCGGCATGGCCGCCCCGCCGACCAAGACGGGAATGACCGGGATCTCCAAGCTCAGGGCGGCTTCGACTTCGATGCGAACGAAGTCCGACTTTTCATCCAATCGTCGGCCGGTGGCACTGGTGGAATGGAGCCATTGGTCGCCGATCAGGCAAAGAAGCACATCGCATTTTTGCACCCGCTCGGTCAGCACCTTGCGGAAATCGGCCCCCAAGGGAATCGAATCAACATCTTTGAAGACGTTTTTCGCCCCGAATCGAGTCTCAAGCCGGTCGTAGAGTCGTCCCGCTTGATGGCTGCTGTCTTGTCGGCGGTAAGAAATGAATATCCGGGGCATGGCATTACCGAGTCTTGAACGGGTAAAATCGCCGCACAATGGAGTCTTGGCAATGAATTATTGAATGCTTGTCCAAAATCCAGCCGACATGGGATATCGAGGCATCCCATGCCGGCTCGCTTCCGATTGTCTTACTTGCCGCCCGTCGGCAGCATCCACTTCTCATCAAAGAACCCGGCGGCTTCCACCTTGCCGGGGAAACGGGGAGTCACCGGCGAGGTGATGTCGATCACCGCATAGTCCGGCAGTTTGGAGATTTGCCGGGCGTTGTTCAGGTAGTCGTATTCCCGGAAGGTAAAGCCGCTGTTCAACACGACGTACTTCTTCGGGTTCAGCGGGTTCGGATAGATCAACACCGGCACATGGGTTCCGCCCGCGTAGGTCTTGCCGCCAACGATCACACCGCTTTCCGTCCACTTGACCGGCAGTTTGTCGGCGATCTTCTTCAAGACGGCGTTGCTGGAGGGATCGCCCCAGAGGATCAGGTTGCTGGCGGCAATGTCGGCATCCGTCACATCCGTGTCGGCCTTCACAGGGGCTTCCCCCCGGAACTGGTTCCGCCAATGGATGGTGGCGTGGGTCATTTCCCCGGCGGCCCATTTGCCAACGGCTTCATTCATCGGCTTGCCGGTCGGTTTCACCATCACGAACGAATCGAGGAACGCATCGTCAATCGGCCCTTGCAGACCGGGACGCTTGTGCAAATCGGTCGAGAATGCGTCAACCGCTTTCCAGCCATCGGCCGTTTTGGAGAGGTTGACCACAAATTTCATCGTGGCCGGAACGGAGATCGCCTTGCCGTCAATCGTGATCGTCGTCGGTTTGCTGGAATCGAAGGGGTTGTGACCGGCCGGCATCGCGAGGGTCAGGTCCGTCACGCCAGAAGTGGTCACTTTCACGTTGGTCTTGTCCAAAATCTCGGCCACCACCTTGGCGCGTTCCCAGTGTTGTTCCATCCCGGCGATGGTCACCCAATAGGAAGTCGGGTAACGCAGGGTCCAGGTGGTGAACTTCACCAGCGGCGGCACGGCCGGACGACCTTTTTCGGCGAGGGCGTCGATCTGCTTGTTTAGTTCCTTGCGGACCTCGGGATGGTAGGAGTGGGCGGTCTTCGGCCCGATGAGGTGAATGAGCGTCATTCCTTCATCCTTGAGTGCCTTTTCCATCATGTCGGCGGCTTGCTTCTGGCTGTCGATCTCGCCGCTGTACGCCACGGTCGGCAGATTGGTCAGGTTTAGGGCGTAATCGGTGCAGTCGTACATGTGCCAGAGCTTCTTCTCGTCCGGCCGGGGCTTGACCGTTTCCTTTTGGAAAACCTTCAGGAAGTCGGCCGTTTCGGAGAAACCGGCGCCGGGGGCGGCGGCGCACCACACGCTCGGATAGTGGACGGCGAATTGCCAGCAAGCTGCTCCACCCATCGAAAAGCCCCGCATCACCACGCGGTCTTCGTCAACGCGGTAATTCTTCTTCACGGCATCAAGGGCTTCAAAGCAATCGATTTCTCCGGCGAATTTGTTCGCGCAGCAATATCGGCCGTAGAGGCTCAGGATGAAGGTCTTCGCGTTGCCGCTCCAACCCGGTCCGCCTTGGTTGAAGTTGAGTTCGCTCAGGGTTTCGCCCCGGCCATGACACCAAACATCCAGCCGGTGCTTGGCCATTCCTTTGAAGTCGTAGCCTGTTGGCACGAACAATCCGTAGGGCTGGATCGAACCGTCGATCTTGGAAACATAACCGTGAATCACATTGCCGGTCTGCGTCATCCACGGGGCCTTGCCTTCGCGGAGGGCCTTGGCCCGGTCCATGCCGATTTGCAATTGCTTCTTGGCTGTCGGCACTTCCTTCTTGGGATCGAACACTTCGTTGTATTTGAGGGCATCATGCACCCCCTTGTAATACACGATCACATCCGGCAACAGGGCGAGCAGCTCCGGCTTGTCCTTCAACGCGGTCTTCAATCCTTCGATCTCGGCGCCGAGCGCGCTCACGCCCTTTTGCAGCTCAATCATTTCCTCCGGAGGGACCGGGTCTTTGGGCGTCGGCGGCACCGGCCGCACTTTTTCAGCGACATTGTCGGCCGGACCGTCGGCCATTGCCGTCAGGCCGAGGCTTCCGAACAGAAGCAAAAAACAAATCCAACGCATGGTTCGCATTCCCTGTGACAGAGGACAAAAGCCCCAAAGTGTGAAGATCATACCATGACGCTCCAAGGAATCCCATCATTCGATGACAAATCCATGCTTTGGGCGTATCTCAATCAGGATGGGATGGCTCGCGCTCCCGGCCGAAATCATCGCTGCCTCGAAGGGTCAAGGGAATGTCTTCAACGCCTCAGTTGTCCGTCGCCGCTCCTGCCCCGTCCATCAACCTTGATGATCCGTCCCTGTACATCAACCGGGAATTGTCCTGGCTGGAGTTTAACCGGCGGGTGCTGGAGGAAGCGCAGGACAAGCGGGTGCCGTTCATGGAGCGGCTCAAGTTTCTGGCCATCGTCTCGTCCAACCTTGATGAATTCTTCATGGTCCGTGTCGGCGGGCTGATGCAGAAAGTCCACGCGGGCATCACCCGCTCGTCCGGGGCAGATCGCACCACGCCCAAAGTGCAATTGGAAAAGATTTCCCAGCACATCTCCAAGATGGTTCAGGACCAATACCACGTGCTGACGGAAGAGGTTCTGCCCGCCTTGGAGAAGGAAGGCATCGTCATCAAGTCAACGGTGAAACAACTCACCGAGGCCGACAAGAAACACTTGCGGGAGAACTTTCGCCGGGAAGTCTTCCCGGTTCTGACGCCGTTGGCCATCGACCCAGGCCACCCGTTCCCGCATCTGGCGAACAAAACCTTGAATCTTGCCGTGGTGTTGGAACGTCCCAGCCATCCCGACAAACTGTATGCCGTGGTGCAGGTTCCGGCCGTGTTGCGGCGATTCATGCCTATCCCCGTGGAAGGGGGATATTGCTTCGCCTCGTTGGAGGCGGTCACCCGGTTGCATCTGGCCGAACTGTTTCCGGGCATGAAGATCGATCACGCCACGGTTTTCCGGGTGACGCGGGACAGTGAATACGAAATCGAGGATGAAGAAGTCGAGGACTTGTTGAAAGCCATCGAGGAATCCGTGCGGAAGCGCCGCCGGGGCACGGCCGTGCGGTTGGAGATCGAAGCCGACGCTCCGGAGGAAGTCGTGAATTTCCTCACCTCCGCCCTTGATTTGGATACCTCGGCCGATGTGTTTCGCGTTCCGGGGCTGATCGATCTTACGGGTCTTTTTCAGGTGTACGGCCTGCCGGGTTTCCCGCACCTTCGCGATCCCCACTTTGTGCCGCATCCGGTGCCGGATATTGCGAACGCTGCCAACATTTGGGCGGCGATTCGCACGCGGGACATCCTGATGCACCACCCCTACGAATCGTTCAATCCGGTGGTCGATTTCATCGAGACGGCCGCCGCGGATGAACGGGTGCTGGCCATCAAGCAGACCCTTTACCGAACCAGCAGCGACTCCCCGGTGGTCCGCGCCCTTCAACGGGCCGCCGACGCGGGCAAGCAGGTGACAGCCGTTATCGAACTCAAAGCCCGGCTGGATGAGGAACGAAACATCGCTTGGGCGCGTGAACTCGAAAAATCCGGCGTGCATGTGGTGTTCGGGTTCGTGGGGTTGAAAACCCACTGCAAGGTCGCTCTCGTCGTTCGTCGAGAAGAGGACGGCATCCGACGCTACGTCCACTTGGGAACCGGAAACTACAACCCTCAAACGGCGAGACTCTACACCGACTTGGGCATGTTCACCTGCAACCCGGATTTCGCGGACGATGTGTCCGCGTTGTTCAACTACCTTACCGGCTACAGCGAACTCCCTGAGTGGAAAAAACTGATCGTCGCCCCGTCGCGGATGCAAAATTTCATGGTCGAGATGATCGACCGCGAGGCCGAGTTTGAAAAAGCCGGCAAGGGGGGCCGGTTCATCGCCAAGGTGAACGGCATCCTTGAGCCGGTGATCGTGCAAGCTCTTTATCGGGCGAGCCGGGCCGGGATGAAATCGGATATCGTCTGCCGGGGAATTTGTGCCCTGCGGCCGGGCATTCCGGGGGTGAGCGAGAACATCCGCGTGGTGTCCATTGTGGATCGTTATCTGGAACACAGCCGCATCTATTACTTCGGCAACGGCGGCGACCCGGTGGTGTATGTCGGCTCGGCCGATTTGATGGACCGCAATCTCAGTCGGCGGGTTGAGGTGATTTTCCCCATCGAGCAACCCGATCTGAAGCAACGGGTCATCAAGGAAATCCTTGAAGTGACTCTATCAGACACGGCCAAATCCCGGGAATTGCAATCGGACGGTTCTTACAAACGAGTGGAGCCGTCGGCGGGAGCCAAACCCGTCAGCAGCCAGTCGATCTTTCAAGCGAATGCCGCCGACGCCAAACGCGACTGCCCGCCGATGCCACCGCCCGGTGACGTGGAAGAAAAGCCGATTCGCCGAAACCGCAAGCGGAATCCGTGAGAGGTCAAGACAACAGTTGATCGAAACGAAAAAAGGCCATCCGATTCCCATTGAATCGGATGGCCTTTTTCTTGCCCAACCTCGTCATTGGCATAGGCCGGTCAATCACTTTTCCAAACCAAAGTCACCCGGCAACCGTCGCCACACGCTGTGGATGTGGTTATTTGGATTGCCCCAACCGTCCGGTTGGACATTCAGCAGGCGGGCGTGAAACGTCGGGCCGACGATTTGGAAGGTGTAACCGTTCAACGGTTCGCCGGTGTAGGCAAACGAAACCTTGTCGAACCCGGCGGCTTTGATCGCCTTCCGCTCGGCGTCGCCCACAGCAGTCGGCATCCGGTTGATGTACACGTCCATCAGCTTCCAGAGGATCGCTTGTTGGGCTTCGGTGAGTTTGGCGGCCGGGATTCCCTTCGCTTCGCTCAACTTCACGATGCCCACATTCTCTTCGATTTCCGGGAACTGCTTCATGTCGCTGTGGGCTTCCTTGCGTTGTTCGTCCGTGAACGATTTCACCAAATCGGCGGCCGTTTCTTGAAGACCCGGCAGAATCACCTGGCCCTTCTTCGGCCCATCCTTGATGATCCCCGGATTAGAACCGAAGAACATCGGCGTGGGGCTAAGCACTTCGCCGTTGTTGATCGTGTAGCTCGCCACCATGTGGTGCCCTTCGATCCGCCAGCCCCATTTTCCGGTGTTGCCGGGGGTGCCAAAGATGCTCACGAAGTACCAACCCGGCTTGCGGGCAAAGACCGGCTTCGCCTCAACCTCTTTCAACAAGGACTCATAACCGATGATCGCTTGGGTCTGCTCAAATCCCGAGGCACTGGTGCCCGACCGCAAGAGGGCGAGGGCGGCCTTGCGTTGGTCGTCGTTCATCTCTTCGAGCGGAAGGCCCTTGCGGGTATAGTTGCCGTCCTTGTCCTGCTTCGGCATGAAGTACCAACCCGTGCGGTGCGGGTCGTTGAACTCGAAACTCGCCTTCTTCTTTTGTTCCGGCGACAGGCTGGCCAAAAACTGCTGGGCCGCCATGCTCATCTGAGCGGCGACCGGAGGGGTATCCTTGGCAAACAGAGAACTGGCCGGAATTCCGGCCGCCAGACCGACGACCAACAAGAATCTGGCCGAAATCGAGATGCGATTCATCGGAGAGCATCCTTTGGGTGGGGTGAAAATCATTTGTCGAACCGCTGAACAGGATACGCCGTGCAACGGTTCGGAAAAGTCTCCCCTTGGATGTTCGATCAACTTCGGATCAGCACAACCCCTTCGCCGTTTCGCAATGTGACCTTGTTCGTCACGGGGCCGAGGGTGCCGTCCGAGTTCAAGATGCGGTAATTCCCGTCGAGCTGGTGGGTCGTCGCCGTGTTATCCCCGATTCCCCCCGTGCCGATTCCGGCCGTGTAGGAAAGCGGTTTGTACAGCACCAGCGCGTTTTGGTAAGTCCGGCCGAACACCTGATAAGCCAGCCGAGGGTCGGCGGGATCAACACCGGCGGCCGTCTGCGTCCATGTGCCGGTGGGTTTGCCAATGTCGTAACCGATGGCGTCGAACCAATGCCGGTCCCACGCGGAGGCGGGTTCCTCGCCGCCCCACGTCATCAAATAGGTGGAGTCGGGATCAGCCAGCAAGTAGTAATAAGCCAAGGCCGACATCCGGGTGCGCGGGTCGGTGGGAGAACCGCCCCCCGTGGAATAGGTGTCGAGGATGATGAACTTGCCGTCGGCCAGTTTGGACAAACGATCTTCAATGTCGTCGGCCACGCTCACGAACTGCGACCAAGTGGCTTGAAGCGGCCGCAGGGCCATTTCTTCGAGCGATCCGGCGACTTGCGCGTCCACACTGGCGGCCGCATCCCCACCGCCGGCCGTGTTGGCCACGATCCGCTTGGGGTAAATCGCCCGGCTGATTTGAGCAAGCATCGACGAATAATCATATGTATATGTGTCGGTCTGCTCGATCACCGAGGCTTGCAGATTCGGAAGCTTGCCTCCCGAGTTGTCCATCATAATGCCGTCAGCCAATGGATGGGCCTTCAACAAGCGCACATGATAATCGGTCGCCCAATCGGAAACACCCGTGCCGGTGGGGTTGGTCGCAAACCGCATCTGGCCGTAGTAGGGATAGAACAGCCGCGACTCATATACAAAGCGGGCGTTCATTCCCGATTTGCGTTTGGCGTATTCCGCATCCGAAAGGTATCCATCCCCGTTCTTGTCGGCCGAGGTGTCAAAGGCCGGGATGGTTCCCGAAATGCCCCCGTTCGCGCCCACGTAATCCCGGCCCCGCAGCATCGTGACCGTCGGCGCTTGATCGGCGGTTCCCGCCGTGGTGCGGAAGCGAATGTAAAACAACCGGGCCGTGCTGCCGCTGACGACGGCCGTCTTCCAATCGGTCGGAGGATCAAAGGTCAATTGGCCGGTTTTCTTGAACAATTGAGTGGTGTCGGTCGTGAGCTTTAACGCCTTCCAAGCCAGCGGTTTCCCGTTGGCATCCACAGAACTGGCGTATTCCCACACACCCTTCCATGCCGTCGAGGTGGCCGCCGCGCCGAGCGTGACGTTCACTTCGCGGAACTTGTCCGGGTAAGCCAGATACAAGGAATCCCCGGCGCCTCCGAGTTTGATATTCACCGGGGTGTTCTGCTGGGAAGGCAGCGTATACGTGGTGAGCGTTGTGTTCCCGCGTTCGACATTCCAGAAGCGATCCACCGGCAGGGACGAAGCGCTATTGCCACTGAAGGGCGTCGCTTGCATGACGTGGTAAAAGGCGTTTTCTCGCGGAAGGGCTTTGGCATCCGCGTAGTTGAGCCAGTCAGTTAACAGGTCCAGATACAGGTTGGAGACGTTCGAGTAAATCATCTGCGGCGTATTGGGAGCCACCGTGTTGATCGGCCCGAGATAGTTCGGATTGGGAACCACCAGATCGACTTTGTTTTGCAGCATTTCCGTGGTGGTGGCATTCATGGGCGTGCCACTATAGGCCAGCGCCGCATATTGAATGCTCGGGAAATGCCGTTTGATTGCCGGCAGCGACGCCGGCGGGGGATTGTTGAATTTCACCGGCAAGGTGGTTTCCGTCGTGTTGCCGGACGCATCCCACACCCGCACGGACATCGTGTGCGAGCCATTGGCAAAATTCAGCGTTTGCAAGTCGATTCGAAACGGCCCCGCGACCTTTCTCGCCACCAGTTGGCCGTCGACCAGAAAGTCGGCCCGCTTGATCGCCCCTTGATCGACGATGTCCGTGTAAACCTTGACGATGCTCTTCAAACCCGTCGCCGGGGCCGTGACGGGGAGATTGGGGAAGACGAACTTCACCGTCGGCGGCGTGATGTCCCCCGTTGCGGCGAAACTCCGGAAGTTGTCCACCGTGACCCCGCCGAAATACGACGCCGGCCGGTTAACACCAACCTGCCCCGTCCCGGCGATGGAGGCATCCACCGCATCCAAGGCTTCGGTCGGCGTGGATTGCCAGTCGCCAAAACGATTCAGCCATTGCCCGGTGTCCGGTCGTTGCACCCGGACTTGCAGGCGGTTGTTTTGCACCGCCAGCGACAGATCGACCCAGACGTTGCTCAGATACTGATTGCTGGTGAGCGTTCCGAGCGTTGTGCTGACGCCGTTCACCACTTTGGACAGCGTGACTTCCACCCCGCGGGCGATTCCGGCCGCGTAATACGTCGGTGTTGCCGTGTTGAGAGATTTCCCTCGGGCGATCACCTGCGTGGGGATCAGCGTGTTGAGCAGGACTTGGGCATGGGTTTCCACATTGGCGGCCGTGACGCGAGTGTCCCAGGCACGGGAGACGGCATTGCTCGCCCCGGAGAGGACCAGCGCGTTTGAGTTGTTCAAGCCTTGTTGGGCGCCAATCTGGGACTGCCCGGCGTTGGAACCCCACGTCGTCCAAGTGGATGGCAATTTCGCGGGAACATCGTCGAAGGTGGCCGTCGGATAGACAACGGCGGCGGGAACATCACGGGCTTCGAGCGAACACAATCGCAGAGAAACGGGACGAATTTTCATCGAGCGACCTGGTACGGATTCTTCCTGTTCCGGTAGGCTCGTCCATGCCTCCAGCGACAAATCCGTGTCAGCCGTGTTCATCGGTCATGATGTTTGATGATTTCGCGAGAATCTGGCGCAAGCAGACGGGCAAAACGCGTCGGGTCGTCGGCGAACCGGGATGATGGCCAGAACCGGCCGAACGCACGAAGCCCGCAAACGGGGATCGAGACTCACGAATGGTAGAACCGATGGGCGAGGCAGATCAGTCGCAACGGCCAGTCTCCCAACAGGTGTTCTTCCAGAGAATTGTCCTGCGGAAACTTTTTCGCATATCGCGGAGAAAGCAAATCGATCAATGATTCCGGCGGCGTGAACGTCTCCAGACAATACCTGTAAATCGTTTCCCGATATTGCGGATAATGCAAGACAGGCGTCAATTGTCGCTGGATTCGGCCGATTTTTTCCGCGTCACCTTGCAACGGCATATCGGCGCCCGTTTCGCTCCGAAGCTGGTTGACCAAATGGTACGCCTGACAGGCCAGCGGGTTGACCGCCGAAACGGCGTCGTCGAAACGATTGCTCCAACGATTCGGGTAGCAAGCGATGTCTGCGATCAAGCGGTGCAAGTCGATCCTCACGTTGTCCAGATCCGTGGTCCACTCTTTCCGGACCAACCGACACAACTCTCGCAGGCTGTCATCACGGTTTACGGCATCGGCGCTCTTCACCAGCGTCTTGAGGAAGTCGATCCGATCAAAGACCTCCGGCTTCTGCAACGCCACATAACTGAGATCGTCCAGTTCACGCAGACAGGCTTTCATCAGGTCGATGCCGGTCAGACTGGTTGTTTCCCATCCGGCGGCGTCGGCCACCGTGCGGACCAAGCCGAGCCAGGCATCCGTCGATTGCTTCAACCGCTCCCGGATGATCGGGAACTGTTCCAACACGTCGTTCCAGCGTCGGAATTGCAGAAGTTGCCGCCAGGAATTCTGGACGAGGTAAGACACCTGATAGGGATCGCGCAACCCCTCCAGGATTTTGACGCAACGCCGGTTGTTCGCCTCCAAAGGCTGCATGTTGATGAAGGTGACATAAGTTTCAAGCAACCGCTGGGAACCGCCGGTCGCGGACAATCCGCGGGCCAGCCAGTCGGCCGGGTGGCGTTGGGAGTCCAGCTCCTTGTGAACGGACAACAGCCAGTACAACCGCAGGTAATTTCGCTCAACCGATGAATGGCGGGCGGCTTCTTCCGTCAACCCCCGGTATGCGGATTCGGTTTCCCCCCGCGTGGCCAACTGCCAGAAATAGTCGCCATCCTGTTCCGGTTCTTGGGAGGGATCTTCCGTTCGCGGGGTCGCCGGCTCCAAGTCCGAAAACGAGATCTTCTCGGTGATGCTGATCTGCGGCGGCGGCAGGATTTCCATCCCTTCGTTTTCCACCGGCGGCGCCTCCTCACGGGGCGCCGGGAGTTCCTCTTCGACTTGCTTCGGCGAGTCGGTGGCCATCGCCCAAGGCAGCAGGCGGTCGTATGCCTCGCGGATGCGAGCAAACTCGGCGGGATGAAGTTCCGGCTTGTAAAAACGAATCAGCCGGGTGTATGCCTTTTTAAGTTCCCTCGCCCCGTATGGGTGCGAAACCCCCAACAATTGGTGGGGATTGGCGGGCCAGTCCGAGAGGTTCAGAGGGAGGGGGCGTTCGCTCACGGGGACGGCTGATTGGTTTTGGGGTTTGGAACCGAAAATTGCTTCTTCAACGCCGATATCTCATCGGGAGACAGCGACTTCCGCTGCTCCTTGAGTTTTTGAATCTTTTCAGTCAATTGCCTCATTCTCTGAAGCGATGCTTTGAGTTCGTTGTCTTTCTCGGACGGATCTCCAAAAGTGCTTTCCACTTTGGCGCTCGACGATGCGGAAAATCGAACTTTTGAGGCAGATGCTTCCTTTCTCAAGCCAGTGAACAAGCCCAAGCCACACATACACACGATTCCGATGAGGATCATCGTCCCCGCTTTTGAGTCATTTTTCTGGTTTTCTGCGGGAACCGTTGTTTGCGGCTTTCGTCGGACCACGTCACGATGATCGGACACGGTGTTTCGATTTTGACCCTCCAGCACCCCCAGCGTTGCAATCACCCAATCAAATCCCCGGTGCTCGCGCAGAAACAATCGCACCAAGACCCGGAAGTCTGACATCTGTAAGTTTTCTTGCTCGCAGATCTCGGCCACCCGATCTGCCCGCATGGTCAGTGGAAGCAAATACGCCGTCTCCAAACAACGGGCCACTGCCGTGAAAATATTGTCCAGATCAGGGGGCATCTTCAAGTGCAGTCCCGCCTGCAGATCTCGCAACCGGAGCCGGTGCTTTGGGAATGGTTCCGACGACCCGTTTAGAATCTCCCACTCCGCGCGTCGTTGGTCTGGTTCGAGATCCCAATACTCGCCGACAAATTTCTCCAGTCGCTCGTTGAAAACCTGCTCGAATTTCGACACCAAGGCCGGTGTCTCCACACCTTCCCAAGGGAGAATCCCCAGCACGGCCGCTGATTCCAAGGCCTCTGTCGAAGGGATGTAATTCTCCTCATCGAGAAGCGATAGAAACACGTTGCGGCGGGAATCCGCCGAGGCATCGGCGGGAACACACAGCGTGGCTTCGGCCAGCGAAATCAGATGCGTTCCGGCGGCCATGCTTATTTGTTTTCCCGTTTCTGATTATCAATGTTCCGTCCCGGCGGTGGAAAAAAAGGCGAAGTCTTGGGGAATGGCTCCCGCGTGTCGATCTTCGGCGGTTCAAACGGTTTGATTTTTGGAGGCTCCAGCCCCGGATGTTTCGGCATGGCCCATTCCGGCGGCTCCCATTTCGGCACATTCCATTTCGGCATGGTCGGGGGCGAGAACTGGGGATAAGTGATCGGTGAAATGGAACTTGGAGAGTTACTCGGCCCGCAACCGGCTCGCAGAAATCCACCGACCAGACCGAGGACGACAAGGAAGATGATCCCCGGCGTGCCCGCCTTTTTCTGTGGACTGCCGCTGGCGACGAGGGTTTTCTGCGGTTTGGGTTTTCGTCTCTCCACATCTCCGCTTGCGACCGGGACGGGCTTTGCCTTGGATGCCTTCGACAACCCAAGAACATGGAAAACACGTTCCGCCGCCGGACACACGCCGAGAAGTTTATGGGCCATCAGCCGAAGCTCCGCCGGTTGAAGTCCCTCTTCCCGGCACAATTCCTCCAGCCGATCCGCACGCATCGCGCGAGGCAGGACGAAAACCTGTTCAACGCAATGAACAACTGTCTGAAGCCTCTCTTCCAAATCCTCCGGCCATTCCAAACCCAACCCGGCGCTGAGGTCATGCAGGCGGGCCCGATATTTCGGCAATGATTCCGATAGTTGATTAAGGCGATTCCATTCTGCACGTCGATCGTCTTGGTCGAGTTCCCAATAATCCCCGACAAACTGCCCGACTTGCTCGTGAAAATCCCGCTCGAACCGTGCCTGCAAGACCGGACACACCTCTCCGTCCCGCGAAAGGATTCCCAACACCCCGGCCGACTCCAACACATCGGCCGTCGGCATGTAATCCGTCTCGTCGAGCCGCCACAGGAAGCTCGTGCGGCGATCCGCGTCGGCGGCATTCGCCGGAACGCCCAGCGTGGAGGAGGCCAGCGAGATCAGATGGTTTCCGGCCGCCATGATTACTTGCTTTCCTTCTTCGGGTTGTCATTCTCCGGACTGGCCTCCGGGGCAATCGGAACCAATTTGCCTCCAGACATTCGATAAGAGGTTTTCCCCCGAGCTTCGTAAATCTTCCTCATGGATTTTTGAAACTCCGAATCCGGATTCATGATTTCGTTTCTCACGTTGTCCGAGCCTTTTGCGGACGGAGTCATTTTTTCAGGATCATGCTTTACATTAACCATGCAAATGAATGACCAAGCGACAGCCGCCAAAATTATCACATAAATGACGCAATTATAATTGTCGTTCTTTCTCCTGATTTCCGAATATTCTTCCTGCTGTTTACTCTCTTGTCTCTGAGCGGCCATCGCACGCGAGTTGGCTGTCCACGAAAATCCGAGAACCGCAAATACCCCTTCGGCCTCCGGACACATGCCTAGCAACGTGTCAGCCAGTTCTCTGAATTCGGAGACTTGCAGTCCTTCTTTTTGGCAGAGGCCCGGCAATCGGTCATTTCGCAAGGAACGGGGGAGAACAAACAGTTTTTCCACACACCGGACGACCGGTTGAAGACGCTCTTCCATGTCGCCCAGCCAAATCACTTCCAGCCCTGCTTTCAGTTCTCGAAGCCGGGATTGATATTCCGGAAACGACGCGGTCTGTTCGTTCAGAATCTCCCATTCCCCTCGCCGGTTACGCAGCGGAAGGCTCCAATACTCGGCCACGAAACGGCCAAGCCGCTCGATGAACATCGATTCGTTCATCGCCCCGGCAACGGGACCAACAGGCTTGTCCCAAGAGACCGGCGGTTCTTCCGGTTCCCCGGATGGCGGGAGTGGGTCGTGGCCGTCTCCCATGCTCACTCGTTTTCCTGGTTCAGATCGTCAATGTTCGGGTCCATCCGGTCCAAGAACGATTCCAATGCCTCGCGGTTGGATTCGATGGCAATCGCATCCTGCATGGAGAGGGCCTCTTCAAAGCCATCCATCAATCGGCTCAAAAACTGTCGGTCATCGGAACTGAGTTCCTGATAGACCCGTTCGGCCCGGCGCAGCAAGAATCGGTTTGCCGAGTCTTCACGGGGGTGGGCTTTCAGCCGTTCCATGTCCTTCTGGGCTTGTTGGATTTCCTGCGGCGTCATCCCCCCCTTGGCGTGGCGGGTGATGACCGTGGACATCTTTTTCTTGGTGGCGATGACCGTTGCCTCCACCTCAAGAACGCCGTTGAGATCATAAGTGAAGCGAACTTCCACCTCCTGCCCGGCCGCCGCCGGGGGGATGCCCTTCACTTCCAGCTTGCCGAGCAGCAGGTTGTCCTCCACTTTGCGGCTTTCCCCCTGATAGACCTTCAGCATGATGGTCGTCTGGTTGGGGGCCAGCGTGGTCACAATGTCACTGCGGCTGATGGGAATCGTTGTGTTCCGGCTGATGATCGGCATGAAATACCCGGAGCGCCGTTCCGAGCCAAGCTGCTTGGAAATCTCGATGCCGAGGGTGAACGGGGCCACGTCCGTCACCACCATTTCATCAACCGATTGATGCTTGGCGAACAATCCCGCCTGCACGGCGGCCCCCATCGCCACCACTTCGTCCGGATTCAGCCGACAATGCGGGGGCTTGCCCAGCAATTTGGTGACGCGATCCGCGACAACGGGCATCCGTGTCGCCCCGCCAACCAAAATCACTTCGTCGATTTCGTCCTTCGTCACCTTGGCGTCATTCAACACACGGCGAACCGGCAGTTCGATCCGGTTGAGGATGTGGCCGATCCATTCTTCCATCTCGCGGCGGGTGACGGTGATTTGTTTCCCGTCTTCCTCCAAGTCGCCGTTTTTGTTGGGCATCCGGATAATCGTCGATTCTTCCCGGCTGAGGCGAACCTTGGCCCCTTCGCATAGCCGGAGCAACCGGGACACCATCAGGGGGGAGGACATCTCGGCTTTTTCAAAACTCAGACCATGACGTTCCAAGACACGCCCGGCCAGTGTGCGGGTGAAGTCTTCCCCGCCGAGGATGCTTTCTCCGGAGGAGGCTTTCACTTCCAGCGTGCCGTCGAACAGATCAACGAGGGACACGTCAAACGTGCCGCCGCCGAGATCGAAGATCAGCAGGGACTTTTCCTCGTCTTGCCGGTGAAAACCGTAGGCAATGGCGGCGGCCGTGGGTTCGTTCAAAATTCGCTCGACATACAACCCGGCGATCTTGCCCGCCGCCATCGTGGCCTTGCGTTGCTGGTCATTGAAATAAGCGGGCACGGTGATGACCGCCCGCGTGATCTCCCCTTTGAAAAAAGCCTCCGCGTCGGCTTTCAATGAGCGCAGCACCAGACTGGACAGTTCCTCCGGCGTAAATTCCTTGCCGGCGATTTTCGCGGTCCAGTCGGTCCCCATATATCGCTTGAACACGCTGGCGCACCGGTCGGGATGCAACACCCGCAGTTCGCGGGCAGCCGACCCGACCAGCACCCGGCCATCTTCGTCGATACCAACAACCGAGGGGGTCAGGTTGGAGCCGAGGGCGTTGGGGATGAGTTGCGGGCCGTCATCCGTCATGTAAGCCACGGCGCTGTTCGTGGTCCCGAGGTCAATGCCAATGATCTGATTCATGGGGCTTCTGGCCAACGATCAGCCGCAAATGAGGAACGGAAATTCGACAATGGATTGCAGCATAGTTTATCGCGTGAGGGGCCTCCGGAACAAGCAAGATTCGACGAACTTGCTCCCGAAACCCATATAGCAACGATGGGGGAAGTTTTTGTTACCAGACGATTGAACGCCGTTCATGCGTTTTGTGTCCAAACTTGTTTGGGAGAACCAGACCAGCACAGCGCCACAAAACCTCCGGGCACTCTCCATTTCAAACCGTGAACTTCTCCCGAAAATTGGCCCATTCCCTGACATGCCTGACAATAAAGAGGATGTCCATGTTCATTCAACGCCATGTTTTGCCGGGCTTGTTGGCGCTTTGCGGGCCAATGCTTGCCGTCGCCGCCGAGCCGGTCAAACCTTGGTGGCCCGCCGCCGTGGAAAAGAGGCTAGTGTCGGCCGGGGAGAACCGGGCACAGTTGGAAAAAGCCCTCAACGGCATTCCGAACGACCAGCGAAAAGGAATGCAATTCCTGATCGAAAACATGCCCGACGCTGATTTGGCGGCCATCAAAGGCGATTTCCTGATTCTCAATCATGAACTGGCTTACAAGGCCAGACAGGAAACGCCGTGGGGCAAGGACATCCCGGAAGACGTGTTTTTTAACAATGTCCTGGCTTATGCCAACGTGGATGAGAAACGCGATCCTTGGAGAAAAGAATTTTACGACATGTGCATGCCGATGGTCAAATCGTGCAAGACGCCATCCGAAGCCGTCATGAAGTTGAATTCCGAATTGTTCAAAACACTCAAGTTGAAATATGCGCCGCAGCGGAGAAGCCCCAACCTTAGCCCGAAGGAATCAATCGCCCAAGGCACGGCCTCCTGCACCGGCTTGTCGATCGTGCTGAGCGATGCCTGCCGGGCGGTTTGCATTCCGGCCCGGCTGGCGGGGACGCCGAACTGGTTTGACAATCGCGGCAACCACACTTGGGTGGAGATTTGGGACAAGGACTGGCATTTCACCGGCGCATGCGAACCAGATCCCAAGGGGCTGGATCGCGGCTGGTTCGTCGGCGACGCGGCCAAGGCAGACAAAGACTCCCCCGAACACTCCATCTACGCAGCAAGTTTCCGCAAAACCGACAGCCATTACCCGCTGGTTTGGGCGAGAACCAACAAGGGCATTCCCGGCGAAAATGTCACGGATCGCTACGCCAAAAGCCGTCCGGCCACGACCGAAACCGTGCGGGTCTCCATCCGGGTCATCGATCAAGGGAAGAAACGAATTGCGACGGCGGTGGCTGTCACGGCCGCTGGCGAAACCAAACCGGCTTTTGAAGGAACCTCCCGTGGCGAGAATGCGGACCTGAACGACCTGCTCCACTTTGATCTCGCCCCCGAAAAGGAATATGTGGTCAAGATCGGCCAGACCTCGCAGCCAATCAAAACTGGCAAGGCGGGCACCCAGCAATTGGTTGAGATTTTGAAAACCGACAAGTGATCGTCTCGCGGGCCATCAACAACGACCGGAGAATCTGATGCGCGTTCTGTGCCTTTGTCTGGCTTTCGCCTTCACTTCCATTACCGTGGCCGCCGACCCGGACACCGACCGGTCAGGCGAGGCATTGACGGCCTTGAAGACGGCTCTTGCCGCCAATCCCAAGTCGCTTGCAGAACTGACGGCCAAAGATTTTGCCCGTCTGCCTCTCACCAAAGCGGATGCCGACGCCGCCCGAAAAATGCTATGGGAAGCCCATGTCTCCATCATTCAAAAGGAACGGGCGGGCGAACTCAAAGACCGGGTGTTGAAAGAAGGCAAGTTGGAAATGCCTTTCGCCTTCAAGACGTTCGGCGCAAAACCCAAGGAAGGCCGAAGCCTCTGGATCTCAATGCACGGCGGCGGCGGAGCCCCCAAACAGGTGAACGACCAACAGTGGGAAAACCAGAAAAAACTTTACACTGTCGAAGAGGGCATTTATCTGGCCCCGCGGGCGCCGACGAACACCTGGAACCTCTGGCATGAGGCCCACATCGACCGGTTGTTCACCCGCCTGATCGAAGACCTGATCGTGCTTGAACAAGTCAATCCCGACCGGGTGTATCTGCTCGGCTACTCGGCCGGGGGAGACGGCGTTTACCAACTGGCCCCGCGATTGGCCGATCATTGGGCGGCGGCCTCCATGATGGCCGGGCATCCCAACGGCGTCTCCCTGCTGTCGCTTCGCAATGTTCCGTTCGCGTTGCAAGTGGGAGGCAATGATTCCGCCTACAACCGCAACAAAGTCGGCAAAGAGTATGGCGAGCAATTAGACAAGCTACAAATGGCCGACTCCGGAGGATATCAACACTTTGTCAAGATTCACGAAGGCAAAGGCCATTGGATGAATCTGGAGGACAAGGCGGCGCTGCCGTGGATGGCGAAATTCAGCCGCAACAGCGTGCCCGACCGGGTGGTGTGGAACCAGACCGGGACCGCCACGGATCGTTCCTACTGGCTCGCGGTTCCGGCCGGTGAGGCCAAAGTCGGCTCACGCGTGGTCGCCCGGCGCGACAAGCAGGACATTGAAATCATTGAGGCTGAAAAAACGGACCATGTGATCGTCCGCTTCGACGAGCGAATCGCGGATTTGGAGAAGCCAATCCGCATCACCCACATGGGCCAAGAACTCTTCAAGGGAAAACCGGCCCGGACCATCGCCGTCATGCTCGACACACTGGTCGGTCGCGGCGACCCCAAGCTCGTCTTCGAGGCCGAAGTGAGCGTCAGCCTCGCCCCGAAAAAATAACCCGCCACCCCAACCGGGATGTTTCCAATGATCCGTTTGTTCTGTCACGGGATTGTCCCGTTGTCCCTGTTGGTCTCGGGAGCATTGCTGCTGGCCGATGCGCCCGCCGCCAAACCAATTGCCCCTCGCGGATACGTCTGCTTGAAAGCAGAAAAGCCCCCGGTGATTGATGGAAAACTAGACGACGAGGCTTGGAAGGCGGCCCCGTGGAGCGAGGACTTCGTTGACATCGAGGGGGACAAGAAACCAAAACCCCGCCATCGCACCCGCATGAAAATGCTGTGGGATGACAAAGGACTGTATATTGCCGCTGAACTGGAAGAACCGCACCTTTGGGGCCAGTTGAAAGAACACGACTCGGTGATTTTTCAAGACCCGGATTTTGAGGTCTTCATCGATCCGGACGGGGACAATTTTAACTATGGGGAACTGGAGTTAAACGCGCTGAACACGACTTGGGATTTGCTGCTCACCAAACCATACAAGGACGGCGGCAAGGCCCTTAATGGCTGGGAGATCATCGGACTCAAGACGGCAGTGAACCTTAACGGCACGTTGAACGACCCCCGCGACACCGATCAGAGTTGGACGGTGGAAATTTTCTGGCCATGGCAGGGCTTGAAGGAGATTTCGACCGCGCCGGTTCCTCCCGGAGACGGCGACCTGTGGAGAATCAACTTCTCGCGCGTCGAGTGGGATGTCACCGTCGAAAACGGCAAATATGCGAAAGTAAAAGGCAAGCCGGAGCATAACTGGGTTTGGTCGCCGCAGGGCGTCATCGACATGCACCGGCCCGAACGCTGGGGTGGCTTGCAATTCAGCACGAAAACCAAGGGGCCGGTTGATCTTCGGCCTGACCCAGCGCAAGCCGTGAAGGATTCGTTGCACGAGGTCTACTATGCCCAAAAGGATTACTTCAAGAAACACGGGAAGTATGCGACAACGATGGACAACCTCGGCATTGCCAGCGACCGTTTCCCGGCCAAGGCAACGATTGAACTCACGCCACGCGGGTTTGAATCATTGATGCCCTTCGGCGGCAAGACCTATGGCATCACTTCGGAAAGTTACTTTTGGAAGCGGTGAGACGGCACATCAATCAAATACAATTCTGAATGATGCTTTTCCCACAACTCGGCCGGAAGAGTCGGGATCGGAACGGCCGTTATAACCGGAGCAACTTGAAAAAGTGGTTGCGAAGTTTCGCGGCTCCGGGTTGTTTCACTCAAGGGAAGCGTGGTAAGCTAAGAAGGCACACTTTTTGCTTTGGGAGCCTTTCATGCGGTACCGGCTTGCCCTTCTCACAACAGCCTTCCTCATCGTCGGAACGGCTGCGGGGCAAACCCCCGCCTCGGTCAAGGTGCGGGCCTTGGAACCCCAAGCGCGCGACCTTGAGCGGTTGAACCTCACAGTTGCCTGGCGGATGTATCTTCCGCTGAACAACGGAGGGGACACCGTCTCCGTGGTGCAGCCCGACGCCGACCGGGCGTATGTCCAGCTCCGGTCCGGTCTGTTGCTCGCCATCCAAGCCTACGCAAATCCGAAGTCATTCCGCAAACCCGGCGACATCATCTGGCAATACCAACCCCACCAGTTCGCGGGCACCCCCATGCCGGTGGCTGTGATCTCAAAACTCGCGGAAATCGAGGGAAGACTCAAGCCGGTTGCCGAAGTGTTTGCCGTCTTTGGCCAGCAATTGGTCGTTCTTGACGCGGCCGATGGCAAAATGAAATACACCGAGGAACTCCCCTCCACCGCATCAGCCGGCCCCATCGCCGATGAAGACAAGGTTTACATCCCGCTCGATAATCGCCGGATTATTTGTTACTCCCACCAACGGTTCATCCCCGGATACGCCCCCCGGAAAAAGATCGTTTATCCAGATCCGGTGCGAAACGTCAATCTGGCGAATGAACCGGCCTCTGAATTGTCGACGACCGCCAACCGTTCTCCCTCGGTCGCCGGGTTGAAATCACTTCGGCCTCCGTTCACACCGGCCGACTCAATCGACATCAGCCCCTCTGTCTCGGGCCTGAAGAACTTCGTGCCCCCCTACCAGTCCTATGAGGGCAACCGGTCTCCCTCCGTGGTGACCATGAAGAGCCTTAATAACATTTACCAACAAACCTCGTTGACCGCCTCCACCCGCATCAAGCGATTGTGGGATGTCGCCATCAGCGGCAAGGTCACCGACACTCCGGTGTTGTTCAGTCGTGATGACGCCGTGCAATATCACTCGGGAGACATTCCCGATCAGGCCGAAATGGTGCTGACGTCGTCCGGCCGAAGTGTGATCACCATGCCCGCAAGTTCCATCGGAAGCAATTCGATCCGATCAGAGTATTTCTCCCCGGCCGAAATTTCGGCCCCGTTGACCCACCACAAAGATTACCTGTATGTCTGCACGGCCGACGCCAGCGTCGTGTGCCTGAACATCAATCAACTCACCGACAAGGCGATGGCCCGAAGCCTGCTTCCTCGCGGCAAGTTCACGGCGGGCGGCCCCGTGGAGCAAAAGCCGCTGCTGGTCGATGATTCGCTTTATGTGATTGGCTCCCGCTGGGGCCTCATCCGGTTGAAGAAATCCAGCCTCGAACCGATGTGGGCTGAAATCACCCCGGACGGCCGGACCCGCACACTGCCGAACGAGTCGGTCACCAAGGTTCTCGCGGCCAATTCCCGCTATGTCTACGGCCTAAACCGCGCCGGGGCCTTGCTGGTTCTGGACGCCCGTCGGGGGACCACGCTTTCCACGTTTGACATTTCCGCGTTCAACGTGCCGGTGGTCAACGAGCGGAACGACCGCCTCTATCTCGCCGCGCCGAACGGCCTGCTCCTTTGCCTGCATGACCGGAATCTCGTCGTCCCGCAACGCTGGCTGGTCGGCAACCGGGATGTGGAAAAAGCCCTGAATGAGATTCCCAAGAAGGATGGCGACATGCCCGAACCCAAAAAGGGCGACGCAGAACCGAAGAAAGACCCGGAGGCCAAGAAAGACCCGGAAGCCAAGAAAGATCCCGAACCCAAGAAAGAAGAGCCCAAAAAGGAATAACCGGGTTCTCGAAACCATCCGAAGGCCATCGTCGTCAGACGGTGGCCTTTTTCATTTCCCGCTCAGTCATCATCGGTTCGCTGTCGATGATCGTCCTTGCCTGCCGTTGCTTCATCCATACGGTTCGCACCGCATCCCAGACGAAGATCAACAAGCCAACCCAAATCAGGCCAAAACTGACTTGGTGATCCGGGGAGAATACCTCTTTGAAAACCAGAATCGCCACGCACAACTGAAGGGTCGGCGAAATATATTGCAGAAACCCGATGGTAACCAACGGCACACGACGGATCGCCTGGGCGAAGCAAATCAGCGGAATGGTGGTGACCAACCCGGAGCAGGCGATCAGCAAATCGGTGGCGATGCCGTGATGCCCGAAGGCAAGACCGTATTTCTGTTCCCAAACAACCAGCAAGACGATAGCCGTCGGGGCGAGAAGCAGGGTTTCGACAGTCAGGCCGATGACGCCGTCCACGGGGACGAGTTTTCGCAGCACGCCGTAAATGGAAAACGTGACGGCCAGCGTGATGCCGATCCAAGGAAACACCCCAAGACTCAGGGCCATGTACAACACGCCGCCGGCCGCGAAGGCGAGGGCGATCATCTGGGGAACCCGCAGTCGTTCCTTGAAGAAAGTGACCCCCACAAACGAGTTCACCAGCGGCAAGAGAAAGTACCCAAGACTGGCTTGGGTGATTTGCCCGGAAGTGGCGCTGTACACATACACATACCAGTTCCCGGCCACGAGGTAGCCGCTGGCAAAGAGCATCATCAGAACGTGCCGGTTTTTGAAGACCGCGATGAATTCCCGCCATCGGCCCAGAAAGGTGATGATGACGGAGAGCACCACAAACGACCACAGCACACGGTGGGCAACGATCTCATGGGCGGGGCAATCGACGGATTTGAAATACAGGGGAACCAACCCCCAGGCCCCGTAGGCCGCGAAACCGTACCACATGCCGGATCGGAGTTCACGTTGATCAGTGGACAACCGCAGTCTCCCCGCGAAAGTTCCCGACGCGGGCCGCATCGGGAATCACTTAATCTATGAGGAGACGCTTTTCCGGGAAATGAGTTCGGGGCGGCCGGCGATTGGGCATAAAAGTTTTTGCCTCTTCGGCACGATCCTCGGTATGTCCGGCGAAATGATGTGGCAAGATGTTCGACCGCTTTTGTTGTCCTTCAAAATCATCCGTCGGCATATTCCTCATAAGTTGATTCAGTGGATGGGCTTGATCGTCTGACAAAGCCGGATGATTTATTTCTCGCTGCTGTCCGACGATCAAATCGTCCGACCAATCTGTCGGCCAGCCAATCTAGGAATTGGCCTGTAGCGGCATGCCTCTCCGCGCGGCCCTGTCAAGCGGGATCAACCGTGGCTATTTTTACAGTATGTTACGTTCTTGAACACCAACTTCCGGCACGACTCATTCTCATGCCAATTACAGTCGGGGATTGCTTCGGGGGCGTCCTTCTACACCCTCGGGAACCTCGTCGCCAACTCGATATCGCTCTCAAGCCTCCATTCTCGTTTCGATTAGGTCATGGCCGACTTGGGCAAGGTGCTTTGCCGAACCGATTAGTGGACTTGACTGCAACAGAGTTTCCAACCAAGGACTATGATGCGACAGAAGCATTTGTGGTATTTTGCGACGAACCTGTGGCGATGACAACAGTACAGATATTGACTGAGTTAATATCTGATTCCATCTTCCCTTTCGTGTTTTCACCTAAACTAGAAGAGGAATACCGCAAAAAAGGCGAAGAGTCATTTCTAAACTCATTTCAAAACAACAGATTTGAAGCCGAAACACCTTATCCTGTAAGCTTTGTCGCCACGAATAGAATCATTTATCATGGTGTCTTAATCTTCGGATGTGAGCATGATTTCGTTGCAACTCTTGCCTTTGTTCAGCCTGTGGCTGACACACTTATTGGTGAGATAACATTAATGAGGCATGGTCGAATCATAGGAAAGGGAAGAATTTGCACCCCTCCTTAAAGTAGCAGACGCAGCGGCGCACTGCTTCAACGAATCATTCGAGGGGGTTGCGGTCAAAACCGAGGAATGACCTTGCTAAAAATCACTGCCTGAAAGGAGAAGAACGCGGGGATGGGTCCAAAGATTCAGAAGGATCAACGGATAAAGTCGTCCATCCGGCCCGCCTTCTAAAAACAGCCTCAAGCCATCCTTCGTTCCCTCGCCTGGGCTTCTTTCGAGGGAAGTTTGAGGTTCCAGGCGAGGCCGAAAAAGGCGAGAGCGCGGATTACCCAATAGCTCACATCAAGCTCCCACCATCGCAACCCGTGACGGGCCGAATTCGGGAAGGCGTGATGAGTGTTGTGCCAGCCCTCTCCCATCGCCAGAATGCCAAACAAGACATTGTTCCGGCTCATGTCGTCGCTCTTGAACGGCCGGAAGCCCCATAAATGGCACGCCGAGTTGACACTCCAAGTCACGTGGTGAACCAGAAACAACCGCACCAATCCTCCCCAGATCAGACCCGTCAGGGTGCCGATCCAGCTTAGGGTGATAACTCCGCCGAGAATGGCCGGGACAAGAAAACTCAGGACCACCCACACGGGAAAGAGTGTGCTGGCCACCCTCGGGGCAACGCTGGCGTTGAGATCCTTGACATAGCGATCCATGCCCGGCGGGTTGGCCTCGAAGAACCAGCCCATGTGCGCGTGCCAGAATCCTCGGAGCAAGCCCATGATTCCCTGCCCCCGATGCAAAGGGGAGTGAGGATCATGAGGCGTGTCGCTGTGCTGATGATGCCGGCGGTGCATGCCGACCCATTGCTGCAGCGATCCTTGAATGGCCATTGAACCCAAAATGGCCCAAATGAACTTGATCCAGCCAAAAGTCTCAAACGAGCGATGCACGAAAAGCCGGTGGAAACCGACGGTGATGCCCAGCGCCGTGAGGACGTACATTCCGATCAACAAACCGAGATCGGTCCACCCAAACCCCCACCCCCAAACAGCAAACGGAGCGGCGATCACCCCCAGGAGCGGGACAAAAATGACAATGAGTGTGACAATCCGCACCCCCAAGGACGCGCGAAGCGTCGTCGGGTTGACCGGAGGCAGTTCGGCCTCGGGATTGGCGACAGGAGTTTCGGTTTTTTCAAGCGGTGACATTTTTCCTTTCAAACACCGGGACTTCTCAACGATGGCCGCACGGCATCATCATTGAGCTCTTATTGGCCCAAATGTTTTTCACCAAAACAGATCGATCCGTGAAGTTGCATGACGCAACGGATGTCCCGGATCGTCAGGACAGGGGCACGACAGATTTGAGAGAATGGCCGATGCGGAAATCCGCACGAATTGGCCGTTCTCTTGCAAGCAGGAGGAAGGTCCGTCATCCTTCATTGGACAACGGAAGAACTGGAAAACGCTTGGAAATCAAATTTGGCGAAAAAACAAACGCCCGGCCGCCGAACGGGAAGGCCATCGGAAGAGATGGCCAAACACCTCCCGACGAAACGGGATCACTCGATGATCTTGTTGATCGGATATTCAAAGATGCCCCGTGCCCCGGCGGCGTAAAGTTTGGGCATGATGTGGCGGACGATGTCTTCGTCGATGACCGTTTCCAAGGCCACCCAATCAGGATCGGTCAACGGCGACACGGTCGGGGCGTTGAGGGATGTTTTCGGATGATCCTTCAGGACGGCCAGAACGCGGGGCATGTCCTCCCGGCTCACGTTCAACTTCAGCCCGGCTTTCCCCTCGGCGGCGATGGCTCCCTTGAGCATCAGCACCAAGTCGTCCATCTTCCGGCGTTTCCACGGGTCGGCATAAGCGGTTCCGTTGGTGATGAACCGGGTGGTGCTGACGAGCAACGGCTCCCCAACAATCCGCAGATTGTTAGCCCGCAGGGAACTTCCTGTTTCCGTCACTTCGACGATGGCATCGGCCAGTCGGGGGGGCTTCACTTCCGTGGCCCCCCAACTGAACTCCACTTTAGCCGTTACCCCCAAGGCGGCGAGCCAGCGTTTGGTGTATTCCACCAGTTCCGTGGCGATCCGCTTGCCTTCCAGATCCTTGGGCGTGTGGATGTTCGATTCGTTGGGAACCGCCAGCACCCACTTCACCGGACGACGGCTCACTTTGCTGTAAACGAGTTCCGTCAACTCCGTCACTTGGGAGTTGTTTTCCTGAATCCAGTCGAACCCGGTGAGGCCGCAATCGAGCGAGCCGTTTTCGACATACCGGGGCATTTCCTGCGCGCGAATGAGCGTACATTGGATCTCCCGATCGTCAATAACCGGGTAATAGCTCCGGCTGGTGAACGTGATCTCATACCCCGCCTTGCGGAACAGTTCGCCAGTCGCCTCCTGAAGGCTGCCTGCGGGAATGCCGAGCTTCAACACATTGGACATTAAACCACTCCGGGAGAGAACCCGCGAATGGAATGACCAATGACCAATGACCAATGACCAAACGTTGCCTGGCCGACGATCCTATTGAAAGGAACGCCGGATATCCAAGCCGGGTTTGGTCATTGGTCATTGGTCATTGGTCATTCCACGCCATGCACAACTGAATCACTTATTGTATACTTTTTTCGGGTCGAAAATCCGTTCACCGACCACCTTGGGCTCGCCGTCTTCCAGTTTGCGGAAAAAGCAACTCGAATACCCTTCGTGGCAGGCGGCCCCGCCGATTTGTTTCACCTTCAACAGAACGGTGTCGAGGTCGCAATCCACAAAGATTTCGCGGACTTCTTGCACGTTGCCGCTTTCCTCGCCCTTGCGCCAAAGGCGGTTCCGGCTGCGGGAAAAGTAGCAGGCCCGCATGGTGCGGACGGTTTCCTCGAAGGCCTCCGGGTTCATCCAGGCCATCATCAGGACTTCGCCGGTGTCGGCGTCCTGGGCAATGGCGGGCACCAACCCGCCTCCCTTGTCGAAATCAGGCGTCATTGTCACTCACCGAAATTTTGGATTGTCGAAACTCTTCTTTCACCGCCGGGGACAGCAGCGCCACCAATGCCCAAATCGCAAATGGCGCCACCAACACCGACAGATACACCAAAACAACCGAACAGATCCCCAAGATGGCGGTTGCCATCACCCATCGATAACTTCGTAAATGCCGCATCCGGCCGGCTCCGATGACAATCACGCTCATGGTGGTGATGCCGACCGTCCCCACAATCAGGAGAGTGGTTCCCACCGACATGCCCTCGGCCGTGCCCGAATGCGGCATTGGAGTGTCAATGCCCAGCACGCCGGCGGCTAACAGGTCGACTCCCCAAACCAGCAATAACTGGCACACAAAGATGTTGACGCCCGCCCCGGCGGCCATCAACATTGCGGGTAGTTTCACCCGCTCGCGAGCGTGGGCCGACCGGTCCCCGTAGAAATCGTCATAGTCGTCGCGGATATCGGGGCTCTGCGGTCGCCTCGGCCGGGGAAATTGACTCCGCACGTCCCGTTTCAACAGTGCCACCAGCGCCCAAACACCCAAGACCCCGGCGCCGACAGGAAGGAGCAAAGCCGCCATGACCGCGGTCGCCACCGCCAGGCGATATTGTTTGAGTTGCCGCATTCGCACGGCCCCGAACAGGATCACGCCGAGATACAGAAACATCATCAAACAAAGGCTCACGTTGTTGATCGCGACCTCCAAGTCCCGGCGATCAAAAGCGAATATCAAATCCCACGTCAGGGACACTATCCAAACAGCCAACGCCAGCATCAACAGCGTGCAGAAAATGATCAGCGACCACGCCGGCCAAGCGATTCGAGAGCGGGCAACAATAGCCAAATCGTTGTTGGGAGACCCAATGGTCTCGACGCCTCCGGCCTGTTTGGGAGAGTCAAACTCCGGCGTCTTCATCACTCACCCGATACGTGTTCAACGCAAACTGCCGTCTCACATCCGGGTTGACCAACACCACCAACGCCCAGATGCCGAAAGCCACCATGAACAGACTGCCGCATACTCCAAACACTCCGCAGGTCACAGACAGGCACAGGAACGAGCCGATTGCCATGATGGCCGATGTCATGGCCATGGGATAACTCCGCATTTTCAACATGCGGACAGTCCCGATCAGCATCACGGCATAATAAGCGATCAACAACACGCTCCCGCCCGCCAACACGAACCCGAGGATTTTCTCATCATTATTGGGGGTATTCATCGCAAGGATAATTCCAAAAGGAATAAGCCCTACGGACATCAGCAAGCACATGATGGCGCAGATAATCAAAATGAGGGCCGGAGGAAACACTTTGGCTTTTGCGGCCGCCGCGACATCCCCGCCATAGTCGTCGTAGTCATCAGCTTGGTCGTGGGCGCGACGGCGACGGCGGGGCTCTTCCTCGTCATCGTAATCTCGCCGACGGGGACGATCCTCGGCTTCCCTATCATCGTCCGGTCGGTCGGCGCTCATGGGGCGGCTTTCTTCAGTAAGTCACCAAGCTAAAGACATCGTACCCCGTCAGGCGTTCGCGCCCCTTGAGGAAACTGAGTTCCAACAGGAAGGCGCAGCCGACCACGATGCCGCCGACATGCTCGATGAGGGAGCAACCGGCTTTCATGGTCCCGCCGGTGGCCAGCACATCGTCCAGCAGGAGAACCCGCTGGCCCTTGATGATGCCGTCTTCGTGCATTTGAAGCTCGGCGCTTCCATATTCCAAGTCGTATTTGGCCGAGACGGTTTTATGCGGCAATTTGCCGGGTTTGCGGAGCGGCACCAGCGGCAGTTTCATCTCCAGCGCCAGCGGGGCAGCAAACAGAAACCCACGGGCCTCGGCCGCCGCGATGGCGTCAATCGGTGTCGCGGCATAGTGGCCGGCCAGTTGCCGCACCGAGTCTTGGAACGCCGCCGGATTGGCCAGCAGGGGTGTGATGTCCTTGAACATGATCCCCGGCTTGGGAAAGTCCGGAATGTCGCGAATGAAATCGGTGAGGGACATGGATTTTGCTTTCTCTGGTGGCTGGCGATGAGCCGCGAATGATGCGCCAAATCGAAATGCAAGAGCCGGGCCCGTCTGAAGCCCGGCTCCTCGGTCAACTCTGTCAATTTATTAGCGGCCCAACACCGTTCTGGCACCTTCCAACACTTTTTCCAAGGTGAAACCGAAATACTTCACGAGATCCTTCACCGGTGCCGAGTTGCCAAAGCCGTGCATGCCAATGATGACGCCGTCGAGGCCCACATAACGGTCCCAGCCAAACTTCGAGGCCATTTCCACGCTCACCCGAGCACGCACGGCCGGGGGAAGCACGCTGTCCCGATATTCTTTCGGCTGTTGGTCGAACAGTTCCATCGACGGCACGCTGACCACACGGGCCTTCACACCCTCGGCCACCAGCTTCTCATAGGCTTCAACAACCAACCCGACTTCAGATCCGGAGGCCATCAGAATGATGGCCGGATGATCGCCGCCGGAGTTGTCCGCGAGAACGTAGGCTCCCTTGGCCAGCCCGCTTGCCGGGGCATACTTGGTGCGGTCGAGCGTGGCCATCGCCTGCCGGGAAAGGGCGAGGCACGCCGGATTGTGCTTGAGCTGGGCGATGGCCCGCCATGCCTCGGTCACTTCGTTGGCATCACCCGGCCGGAAGACGATCATGTTCGGGATCGTTCGCAACGAGGCCAGTTGCTCGATGGGTTGGTGGGTCGGTCCGTCTTCGCCGACGCCAATGGAATCGTGCGTGAAGACGTGAATGGTCGGAATCTCCATCAACGCCCCGAGCCGGATGGCGGGCTTGGCGTAATCGCTGAAGATGAGGAAACCCGAGCCGAACGGCCGCAAACCGGACAAGGCCAGCCCGTTCAACACGGACGACATCGCGTGTTCGCGGATGCCAAAGTGCATGTTTCGGCCGCCCGGATTCGTGGGGGTAAGCTCGCCGGCCCCCTCGAACTTGAGCGTCGTCAGGGTGGATTTGGCGAGGTCGGCCGAGCCGCCGATCAACCACGGATAATTCTTCGCAAGGGCGTTGATGACCTTGCCGCCGCTCTCCCGCGTGGCCAGCCCCTTTGGATCGGCCGGGAACACCGGCAGATCTTTGTCCCATCCGGCCGGGAGTTCGTGGTTGTGGATTTGTTCAAGCTGCGTGGCGAGTTCCGGGTAAGCCTTCTTGTAATCGGCAAACAACGTGTCCCAATTGGCGTGGGCCTTCTTGCCACGGGCACCCATCAACTCTTGGAAGTGTTCTTTCACGCCGTCCGGCACGAGGAACTTTTGATCCTCGGGCCATCCATAGAACTTTTTCGCCCCCTTGATTTCCTCTTCGCCAAGCGGGGCGCCGTGGGCGTCCGACTGGTCCTGTTTCTTCGGAGCGCCGTAGCCGATGATGCTTTTCACGATGATCAGCGTCGGCTTGTCGGCGACCAACTTGGCGTCGGTCAATGCCTCGGCGAGGCCCGTCGTGTTATTCGCATCGGCAACATGCAGGACATTCCAGCCGTAACCCTCGAACCGCTTGCCGACATCTTCGCTGAACGACAACGTCGTGCGACCGTCGATCGTGATATGGTTGTCGTCGTACAGCCACACCAGATTGGATAGTTTCAGGTGGCCGGCCAGCGAGGCGGCTTCCGAAGAGAGGCCTTCCATCATGCAGCCGTCGCCGCAGAGGGCGAAGACTTTGTAATCGAACAGTTCAAACTTCGGCTTGTTGTAATTGGCCGCGAACCATCGCCCGGCGATGGCCATGCCGACGCTGTTGCCAAGGCCCTGTGACAGCGGGCCGGTGGTGGTTTCCAGCCCGCTGGTGATGTGCGATTCCGGGTGTCCGGGGGTCCGGCTGTTCAACTGGCGGAAGCGTTTGATATCATCGAGCGAGACGGCGGGTTCGCCGGTCGGCTTGAGATCCTTGTCCAGTTGCGGAATACCCGTCAAATGGATCAACGAATAAACAAGCATCGACGCATGACCGACCGACAGCACAAACCGGTCACGGTTGGCCCAAGTGGGATCAGTCGGGTCGTAGTTGAGGAATTCCTGCCAGAGTGTGTAGGCGACCGGGGCCAGGGCCATCGGCGTGCCCGGATGGCCGGAGTTGGCTTGTTGCACGGCATCCATCGAGAGCGTGCGAATGGTGTTGATGCAGAGTTGGTCGATACTCGTCGGCATGTGGCCCCCGGAGAAACATAAATCAAAGACCGACCGTCCCGTGCGTGGCGGCCGGTTCGATTCCGAATAATGTATGGCCCGCCTCCGGGAACGGAAAACGAATTGCGACGGGGTTTGGCACAAAGTATCCTGTTGATTTGCGATCATCCTTATCCGGCCACAAACGGAATCTCCCCGTAAAATCCCCTCATGAATCCATCCGGCTTTCCCCTGATTCGGCCCCGGCGGCTTCGCCACAATCCCCTCGTGCGGGAACTCGTCCGCGAGACGACGCTTGACGCCCGGGATTTCATCTTCCCCATGTTCGTGCGGCCCGGCAAAGGCATCCGCACAGAAATCTCCTCCATGCTGGGGAACTACCAGCTAAGCCCCGACACGTTGGTGGAGGAAGTCGGTCTGGCCAAAGATGCGGGCGTCAAATCGTTCATCTTCTTTGGCATCCCCACGCACAAGGACGCGACCGGTTCCAGCGCCCTCGACGACGCCGGGATTGTGCAGGAAGCCCTTCGCACGCTTCGCAAGCATTACAAGAATGAGATCGTGCTGATCACGGACGAATGTTTTTGCGAATACACCGACCACGGCCATTGCGGCATCCTGAATGAAAAGCAAGGCCGCACGGATGTGGACAACGACGCGACGCTCCCCATCCTCACCGCCCAATGCGTCAGCCACGCGAAGGCGGGAGCGGACATGATTGCCCCCAGCGGCATGATGGACGGCATGGTCGGGGCGATCCGCCGGGGATTGGACGCCGCCGGGTTTTCGCACATCCCGATCATGAGCTACGCCGCCAAATACGCTTCTGGGTTTTACGGGCCGTTTCGGGAAGCCGCCGAATCCCCGCCACAATTCGGGGACCGGGGCAGCTACCAAATGGACCCGGCGAACACGGACGAAGCCATGCGGGAAGTGGAACTGGATGTGGCCGAAGGGGCCGACATCCTGATGGTGAAACCGGCCCTCAGCTATCTGGACATCATCCGGCGGGTGCGGGACAACTTTCAACTCCCCGTGGCCGCTTACAACGTCAGCGGCGAGTTTGCAATGGTGAAGGCCGCCGCCCAAAAAGGCTGGATCGACGAACGCCGGGTGACGATGGAAATCCTCACCAGCATCAAACGGGCCGGCTGCGACATTATCCTGACATACCACGCCGTCCAAGCCGCGAAATGGCTGAAACAAGGCTGAAAGACGAATTGCCCTAGACGAATATCCCCCGAACGATTATGAGCCTTCCCACGTTGGATTCCCGTGGAATGTTCGGGGGGATGGGGAAAATGATTGGCAAACGATTCGCTTGCGCGACGGCCTTGTTTCTGGCCGGGGCGGCCGGGGCATCAGCCCAGACGGAGATTCCGGGAATCACTCGCCCAATGCCGCGTGAGGGCGCGCCCGGAATCACCCAGCCTCTGCCGTTGGAAAGAACGCCGGTTTTTGAGCCAATTCCCGAACCAAAGCCTCAATGTGCTTTTGAACTCGCCAAGGAACACGGAAGATGGCTGGTGGCCGTCAAGTCGTTCCGGGGAGAGCGCGAGACATACTCAAGGGGCCGATTTGTGCCCGATACGCACATCCAAGAACTCGCCGAACAGTTCGCTGATTACATTCGCAAGACATACAAGATCAACGCCTATGTTTATCCCCGTGGCTGGGTATTGCGCCAAGAGCGAGACGTCGAAACCACAACCCGCATTAAAGCGATAAAAGATTACTACCACAAACAAGGCATCGAACCGACCGCGCAGATGCTTCGAGTCAAAACGGTGAGCGTGCCTGACGAATTTACCGTGTTCGTGGCGCCGGCCCGTGGCACGCTGTCGGATCGTGAAATGGCCATCGACTTCGCCAATCAGGTTCGCAAACTCTCGGCTCCCCCCGAATTCAACGACGTGCTCTCACAAGGCAGAGACAACGAAGAAAACTCCGCAAAAGGGAACCGCTTCAATGCGTTTCTCGCCAGCATGCCCGGCATGAATCCCATGATTCCCAAAAGCATAACCACCAATGTCGAGACCCCGAAGGCCGACGACTTCCTGATGAAACTGAACTCCGGCGAAACGTACAGTTTGCTGCACAAGACCCGGCGAAAGTGGACGCTATTGGTGCAAACCTACGGCGGCGGCGGGACCGTCATGCAGGCCGGCGCCAACGGAGCTGGAAGCGGCGAGGCCTCCGACCGGCTCGAACGGGCGGCGTTGCAGGCTCACAATGTGGCCGAGCTGCTTCGAGCCAACAAAGTGGAAGCCTATGTGATGCACACGCGCACTCACAGCATGGTCTTCGTCGGCGACTATGAAACGGGCGACGACAGGGAATTGCTCGGTTACGCCGGCGCCTTCGCCAAGAAACAACTTAGAGACAAAAAAACCGGAAATGTGGTGGAAACTTTCATGGAGAAACCGTCTCCGGTGATGATCCCGAAGCCGTGAGTTATTGTCGTCCCGCCAGCACACCGGGGGCCGCCGTCTTTGAGTGGTCACGCCCCTTGTAGACGCCGAAATCGTTGAACCAAAATCGTTTGGCGATTCGGTACAAGATGTTCTTCTCCGGCATTTCTTTTCCCGGCGCATACTGCGACGTGCGAACCGTCATCGCCCCAAGTTCTTCCAAAGCCGTCTGACGGGCCGTCACATCCGTGGCTTTGTGCTTTTCAACCAGTGCCTTCAACAAATCCGGCCGTTCCAACACAATGCAACCGCGAGTGGTTTCCTGCGACAGTTCGCGGAATTCTTTTAAGAAGGCCGATTGCTTGAATTTTTGTCGAAGCGTTCGTTGGTCGCCGTTCTTGGAATGGATGGATTCCGTGGAGAACTGCACAATCGGGCAAGGTTCGATGTCGCCCCACGGATTGATGTGGTGGCTGATGCCCGTGGCCGCCGGGCAAAGGGCCTTCCCCTCGCCGTCGTAGTAGGCATCCACGATGATAATCGGCTTCTTGGCCCGTGTGTTCACCACAAACTCACGCGCCCGGCGGGCTTGTTCGGGTGTCAGGCACATGTCCGGATTCGGGTTTGGCCCCATAGGCCGATACACATGGAACCATGTGTACAACACGCCCATTTCGATCAGGCGATCCACCCATTTGTCCGTCAGCAAATCGTCGATGTTCGTCCGACATAGGCTTGTGCAAACACCCGTGAGCAAGTTGTTCTTCAGGCAATTATTCAGCCCCTCCATCGTCTTGCTGAGGACGTTCAACCGGCCGCGACGTTGATCGCTGATGATCTCCGTTCCCTCGACGCTGATGAGCGGTGTCACATTCCCGAGTTGTCGCAACCTCTTGGCTTTTTCATCGGTGATGAAATGCCCGTTCGTGAAAATCTGGAAATAGCAATCCGGGTGTTCGGCCAGCATATCGAGCAACTTCGGGTGCATGAACGGTTCCCCGCCCACGATGCCGAAGAAGACATTGCCCATCGACTTGGCTTCCCGCACCAACTTATGGAATGCCTCCGGTTGGATGATCTCCTGCTTGTGGGCGACATCCACCCAGCATCCCTGACACCGAAGATTGCACGAATTGATGATCGACACATACAGAAACGGCGGGAAGTATTCCCCCCGCCGAAGACGGGATTTGTGCCGTTCAACCGAGAGCATTCCCTTCAAACCCATGTTCCAAGCGAGTTTCCACAGCAATCGCTTGTCCGTCTCGAACAGGGCACGCTTGGCCATCGCAAACAGCATGGAGGATACTCAAAGAGGAATGCAGGCGGCGGGACATGTTTAGTATAGCTGATGACGAATGAAGAAACTCATCCGTCGAGCCACGCGACCGTTTTCCAGACGCCTTCCTCTAGCGTGGTCGCTGGCGTGTGATACCCCGCCTGATGAAGCTTGGACATCTCGGCCTTCGTGTAGTTCTGATACTTGCCGGCCAGGTCGGCGGGCATGTCCACAAAGCGGATCACCGGTTCCCGGCCCATCGCAACGAACGTGGCCTTCACCAAGTCGAGAAACGTCCGCGGTGTCCCGGTGCCTGAGTTGTACAGGCCGCCGGGGGCGTTATTCTTCCACAGCCAGATCATGTGATCGACGCAATCGCCGACGAACACAAAATCCCGCAACTGGCCGCCGTCCGGATAGGCGGGGTCCGTGGAGCGGAACAGTTTCATCTCGCCGGTGCGGAGGATTTGCCCGTGGGCCTGCCACACCACGCTGGCCATGCGGTTCTTGTGTGTCTCGCGCGGGCCATACACATTGAAGAACTTCAACCCGGCCCACTTGGGCGGCGTCGGCCGTTTGGAGGCGACTTCCGCGAGGGCAACGATGTCAAAGTCGTTTTTGCTTTTGCCGTACAGGTTTAACGGGTGCAACTCGCCGGGATGCGTCCGGTCATCGAAGCCGCGCGATCCATCCCCGTAGGTGGCTGCCGAGGAGGCATAAAAGAACGGCCGGCCGTGGGAGGCGCACCAATCCCAAAGTGTCCGCGTGTAACCGACGTTGTTTTTCGCCAGATAATCCCAATCCCCTTCGGTCGTGGAACTGCACGCCCCAAGATGGAAAATCGCCGCGAGAGATTTCATTTCGCCGGTGAGAGCCGCGAGAAAACGATCATGATCCATGAACCGGAAGTGTTCCAGCCCGACCCAATTGGCGGCCTTCGGGGCGGTAATTGGATGATCGACGAGCAACAGTTCATGCCCCTCCCCGGCCAGCCGATGCGCCAGATTGGAGCCAATAAACCCTGCCGCCCCGGTGATTGCAATCACGATTAACCCCTCCCGGAATGTGATCGTTGGCCGGAAGAGAAGACTAACCACAAAGGCGCGAAGATCACACAAAGTTTCACAAAGAAAACCCAGCCAGATCGAAATCAACAAGCAAAGGAAAACCTGAAGAAAGCAAAGAGAAAGATCATCGAAGGATTGTCTTTGCTTTGTCTCTCTTGACTTGTTTCCTTTGCTTTGATTTGGTTACGATCTTTGTGAGACTTTGTGTGATCTTCGCGTCTTTGTGGTTAATCTTTTTTTCTTATCAGCTCTTCCGATCACGAACCTTGAAGCCCTTGATACAGACGATGTGCAAACAACGCGTTGTCACATTGTAGGTAATGCATCGCCCCACCCATGCGGGAGAAACTTTTGCAGAACCGCAGATAGTAAGCCGGGTTGGTCTTCGGCGGTTCGCCGGTGGTCCAGTCCCAGTTGCCGCCGTCTTGCAGGTCCACCACGAAGATGGTGTGATTCTTCACCACCTCCCGGCCGTTTTGAAGCCGGAGGTTGTTCACACAACTGATGCTTTTTTCAAACACCTGCGGCCCCATGATGGCTGAACCGACAGACAGGACCACGCCGCCATCCAGTTGATCGACCGAGCCGCCGAAGAGCTTGAAATCCCATTCGGCCCCGCGACCGATCACGCTGCCAGAAAACACCGGGTGATTGGCGATGATGTCGTAGCCGATGCCTGGATGAACCGTCAGCGGCAAGCCATGCCGATAGGCCGAGGTCAGGATAGAGGCATGCTTCCATCGGTGATGGATCTCAATCCGGCCCCCCGGCCAACCCTGCTCCCGCATCGCTTTCAACAAATCAGCCCGTGCGGAAGTGAGCGGGTGCGTCGGTTCGCGGGAAATGGCGGCAGCCAATTCTTCTTGCGAAGGAAGTGTCACGCCGTCGTCGTGAATCAGTTTCCCCAACGACCGGCCATAGCCGAGATTGTTCAACGCCCCGGCCATCATCGCCAGATGGATGTTGGAGGCGGTTTCATGCCAAGTGCCGAACGTGCCTGTGGCGACGTTCATTTCCACGCTTTCGGTGGAAGCCCCGTACCAAGCATATTCCCAATCGTGAATCGTCCCGGCGCCATTGGTGGCGAGGTGGGTCAGCCAGCCGCCAGCCATCAGCCGGTCCAGAATCGTGGCCGTGCCGTTGCGGAGCAGGTGCGCCCCGTAAATGAGCATCACCGCCGCCCCGCGATGCCGGGCTTCGCGGATTTTCCGAACACACTCGGCAATCAGCCCGGCGTTCCGGTCGTCGCAGGGTTTCGGCGAAGAATCCGGGTCGATGAGAATATCATCGGCCCGTGTCAAACTCACCCGCTCGGAGAGAGGGAAGACTTTTAGCCGGGAAAAGTCGAGGGGTTGGGTGTTCACGGGGTTACTCGAAAGGAATGCCCGTCTTCGTGGAAATATCCTTCAAATCGTTGATGACGGCTTGCAGCAACGGAATGCCGGTCTTGGCCCGTTCGATTTCCGCCAGCCGTTCCGGGTCGCCGGGGATGACGACGCCGGGGGTGCCGGGGGCGGGCTTGGTGGCCCGGAAGGTGCGAATCCAATCGTCCATTTGACGTTTGAATTCGGCCGGTTCGATGAAGCCGTCAATCCGCATGACGCCAAAGCAATGGCCGATTCCCTTGCCCACGCTGCGGGCCGGAATTTCCTGCCGCAAGGCGAACGGCGGGGCATACGGCCCCCAGTTGGCGCCGCTCAACACGCAGCAAAGAATGTCCACCATCGAGGCGAGGCCAAAGCCCTTATGGCCCCCCATTTCGCGGGTGCTGCCCAATGGCAGCAACGCCCCGCCTTCGACCATCTGTTCCGGGCGGGTGGCCATGTTGCCATGCTTGTCGATGGCCCACCCGTGGGGAATCTCGGCGTTCTTCCGCTTGGCGATTTCAATTTTGCCATAGGCGGTCGCACTGGTGGCGAGGTCAATCACCACCGGCGGCTCTTCACCGGCCGGGAAGGCGATGGCGATGGGGTTGGTGCCGAGCATCCGTTCCGCGCCCCACAGCGGGGCCACCAGTTTCGTGGTGTTCGTCATCGACCAGCCGATGAGATCGCGTTCCAACGCTTTGATCGAGTAATACGCGGCAATCCCGTAATGATTTGTATTCGATACGCTCACCACGGCACTGCCGGATTTCTCGGCTTTGTCCATGCAAATTTCGTTGGCCTTGGGGCCAACGACGAGCCCGAGGCCGTTATCCCCGTCCACGGTGGCCGTCGCCGGCTTTTCGCGGATGATCTTCACGTTGGCCTTCGGGTTGATCCGCCCGAGGGTGAGCATGTCGAAATAGGTGTGCAGGCGGGCGACGCCGTGGGATTCGATGCCGCGCATGTCGCTCATCGCCAGCACTTCGCTGGCGAGTTTCGCATCCGCAGAAGGCACGCCGAAATGCTCAAAAGTCCGCTGCGAAAATTCGCGGAGCCGCTCGGGGGCGTAATACGTCAATTCGTCGGCCATCGGCAACTTTCCTCGAAGAGATCAATCGGCGTGCATCTGTTTTCGGCATGTTGGCGGGGGATGACAAGAGACGGGCGGGAAGTGGCCGGGAATTCAAAAGAGAAACGGCCGTCGTTTGCATCTTTCCCGGCCGCCGGTTATGATGCGTCTCATGCGAACAGCACTCTCCCTCCTGCTCCTCTCGGCCTCGGTTTCCTTCGCGGAATCGCCAGCGTTCGAGAAAGATATCCTGCCGATTTTCCAAGCCCAATGCCTCAGTTGCCACGGGCCGGACAAGCAGCGTGGCGGCTTGCGGCTTGACCGCAAAGCCGATGCCTTGGCCGGTGGGGATTCGGAGAAGGCGATTGTCCCCGGCCATGCCGACAAGAGCCTCTTGTTGAAGCGAATCACCGCGAGCGATTCCAAGGAGCGGATGCCCCCCAAGGGCGATCCGCTGACGGCCGATCAAATCACCAAGCTGAAAACTTGGATTGAAACCGGGGCGAATTGGCCCGATTCAACAACGGCCGTTGAACAACCTCATTGGAGTTTCCAACCAGTCCGCAAATCGGACGTGCCGAAGTCGGGCGATTCTCACCCGATTGATGCGTTCATCAACTCCCGGCTGGCGAAAGACGGGCTGAAGATTTCCCCCGTTGCGGACAAGACCACGTTGATTCGACGGCTTTCCTTTGATCTTCTCGGCCTCCCTCCGACTCCGGGACAGATTAATGAATTTCTGAAAGACCAATCACCGGACTCCTACGCCAAGTTGATTGATCGCTTGCTTGCTTCCCCGGCTTTTGGGGAACGCCAAGCCCGGCACTGGCTGGATGTTGTTCGCTTTGCCGAGAGCAACGGCTTCGAGATGAATCAAGTCCGGCCAAATGCTTACCACTACCGCGATTATGTCATCAAGAGTTTCAACGACGACAAGCCGTATGACCGCTTCGTGAAAGAACAGATCGCCGGGGATGTGTTGGGGGCCGACGTTGGGACATCATTTCTGGTGGCCGGGCCGTGGGACCAAGTGAAAAGTCCGGACCCGGTGTTGACCGCCCAGCAACGGGCCGACGAATTGCACGACATGATTAGCACCACCGGATCGGCTTTTCTGGGGCTGACCATCGGTTGCGCCCGATGTCACAATCACAAATTCGACCCGATCTCGCACACCGACTATCACGCGATCAAAGCCGTTTTCGCCGGGGTGCAACACGGGGAACGATCAGTCACTCCCCCTGCCCCGAAATCTCCCCCCGGTTTGGTCAGCCCGCGAACGCCGAGCAAGCCGGTGAAGGCCGGGGGCAACACGGAACATTTCCCGACGACGCTGGCGAAGTTTATCCGGTTCACCATCCTCAAATCGGGTGGCACGCAACCTTGCATCGACGAGTTGGAAGTCTTCAGCGCCGACGACAGTCGGAAAAATGTCGCCCTCGCCGGCAACGGGGCCAAAGCGACGGCCTCCAGCACCTTGCCCGGTTATGCCATCCATCAATTGGCCCACATCAACGACGGCAAATTCGGCAACGACCATAGCTGGATTTCCAACGAAGCCGACCGGGGTTGGGTGATGATTGAATTTGCCGAGGCGTCCAAGGTGAATCAGGTGGTTTGGAGCCGCGACCGCACGACGCCCCCGAAATTCCAAGACCGGCTGGCGACCGATTACCGCGTGGAACTGTCGCTCGATGGCAAATCTTGGCAAACCGTCGCCAGCGGCGCCAACCGGCCCAAGACAGACGGGGACGGCCCGAAAATCTATTGCGGCCGGATGGAGGGCACGCCCGATGTGTTTCGCCTCAACCGGGGCGAAGTGACGCAACCGAAGGAGAAAGTCGGCCCCGGCGTGTTGACATCATTCGGGCCAAAGAAAGCAATCCCGGCCAATGCAACCGATGCCGAACGTCGATTGGCTCTCGCGGAATGGATCGCCGATCCGGCCAATCCGTTGACGGCCCGCGTGATTGTCAATCGAATCTGGCAACACCATTTCGGCGCCGGACTTGTGGACACCCCAAGCGATTTCGGCCGCAACGGGGCGAAACCTTCCCACCCGGAATTGTTGGATTGGCTGGCGGCCGAGTTGGTCGATCATGGCTGGAGCCTCAAACACATCCATCGGTTGATCGTGTCCTCGGCCGTTTACCAACAACAAAGCAAAGCCATCCCGGCGGCAATGGCCAAGGACGCCCAAACACGGTTGTTGTGGCGATTCCCGCCGCAACGGCTTGAGGCTGAGATCATCCGCGACACGATCCTGAGCGTCAGCGGCCGACTCGACGGCACGATGGGCGGCCCCGGTTTTGATCTGTTCCAGCCGAACGGGAATTATGTGAAGGTGTACACACCCAAAAACGAATTTGGCCCGGACACATTTCGCCGGATGGTTTACCAGTCGAAACCCCGGATGCAACTCGACGACACCTTCGGCGCCTTCGACTGCCCCGACGCCGGCCAGATCGCCCCGAAGCGTTCCAGCTCGACTACGCCGCTCCAGGCGTTGAACTTGTTAAACAGCCCCTTTCTGTTGCAACAATCCGGCTTCTTCGCGGATCGCTTGAAGAAGGAAGCCGGAGAAGACGCGGCGAAACAAGTCTCCCGAGGCTTTGAACTGGCCTTCGGCCGCAAACCGACCGAAGACGAAACGGCCGCCGCCGTGAAATTGGTGTCCACCCACGGGTTGCCAGCGTTTTGCCGGGCGATCTTTAATGCAAATGAGTTTGTGTTTGTGCGATAGTGAATCAGACATTGCGGGAGACTGCAAAACTCCCGCACTTCAAATCTTCTTTCTCAGCGAAATCGGCCAGAAAACACGAACCCACGCGAACCCTTCGGGCGTCCAATCCCTCTCGTACCGGACATGGTTTTTCGCCATCCGGCCAACGGATGCGGTTAAGACCCGGTCCGGTTCGTACAATCGGATTTTTCGCCACCAGCCCACGGGATATCGGTACTCATGACGGATCAGAACATCGACACCCCCGTGATTGATTCCCCCTCGCAAGATGTTTCCACGGCGCCACCGCCCGCCCCGGCCACCCTGCGGGGATTGCTGACGATGGCGTGGCCGCTGATTATCTCGAACAGTTTCAGCACGATCCAGATCACCATCGACCGGCTGTTTCTGAGCGGTCAGGGAATCGATGTGGCCTCCGGGGCCACATCGGCGGCCATGATTTTCTGGCTGCCGTACATCCTGCTGTTCAGCACGGCCGCGTATGTCGCCACGTTCGTCGCCCAATACACCGGGGCCAAACGGCCGCATCGGGTCGGGTCGGCGGTCTGGCAGGGGATTTGGTTTTCCGTGGTGGCCGGGATCGCTTTTCTGGGATTCATTCCGCTCGCGGACGGCCTGTTCGCCCTCATCGGCCACTCACCGGAAATCCAATACTACGAGGCCGAGTATTTCCGTTGCATGTGCTGGTTCGCCCTGCCGGGGTTGTTTGTCTCCTCGATCTCGGCCTTTTTCTCCGGCCGGGGCGAGAGTCAGGTGGTCATTCTCATCAGCATTCCGGGCACGCTGGTCAACAGTGTGCTGGCCTACGCCTGGATTCCGGGCCACTGGGGATTCCCGTCAATGGGCATCACCGGCGCCGGATATGCGGCCGTGGCCGGTGGCTGGGCCTCGGCCCTCACGGCTTTTGCCTTGTTCATGCGGAAGCGATATCGGGTAAGCAACTCCACGTTAATTGGGTGGAAGCCAGATTTCTCGTTGCTCTTCCGGCTAATGCGGTTTGGGTTGCCAAGCGCCTTGCATTGGACGCTGGAAATGACCGCCTTCAATGCCTTCGTGATCCTCACGGGTTGGTTCGGCACAGACGACCTGAACGCCACGAATCTGGCGATCACGATCAATAATGTGGCATTCATCCCGATGATGGGGATGGGCATGGCCGTCTCGATTTTGGTTGGCCAGTGTCTTGGGGAAAACAACCCCAAAGCCGCCGAGAAACTGACATGGATGGGCGTGGCCGTCGCCGGAACTTACATGCTGACCATCGGCTTGATGTATGTGGTCGTCCCGAGCCTGTTCATCGGCCCGTTCCAAGGGGACAACCCGCCGGAACGATGGGCATTGATCGCGGAACGCACCCAGATTCTTTTGCTGTTCGTCGCCGGGTTTGCCTTGTTTGATGCCATCAACTTGGTGGTGAGTTTCGGTTTGCGCGGCGCCGGGGACACGCTGTTTGTCTCGGCCGTCTCGCTTTGTTTCGCGTGGCCGGTGATGGTTATCCCGTCGTATGTGGTTTATCGCCTCGGCTGGTCGCACGGGTTGTTCTGGGCCTGGGGTTTCGCGAGCCTCTACATCGGCTTGCAATCCCTGTGTTTCGTCGTCCGCTTCCGGGGCGGCAAATGGAAGTCAATGCGGGTGATCGAACCCGAAGTGATCGACCCGCTGGATAAAGAACTGGCCGCTTCCGAAACGAATGCCAACGGAGAGATTGTCGGCACGGCGACGGAAACTCTCTGACAAACACCATCAGATCATCCCATCGACTCAATGGGATGATCTGATGGTTGCGATATGTTTGATCTTCATCATTTCTTGATTAGACGCATCCCCCGGCGAGTGTGACAATCATCCTTTCACCCGACATTCTTGATTCACTGCGGGAGTTGCGATGCGTTTCGTTGTCACTATGCTGGCCGCCTCATTAATGGCGGCCGCCGTTCCGCTAGCCGCCCAAGACAAACCCGTCCAAGACAAACCCGTGTTTGCCGGCCCGACGTCGACCGGCTTCCTGCTTCCCAACGGCTGGCATCTCACCCCCGTCGGCAAGCACGTTGAAACGACCGATTTGCCGTTGAACATTTATCCCCTCAAAGACGGCAAACGGGCGATTGTCGCCACCAGCGGGTTCAACTCGCACAACTTGTATCTGATCGATCTGGCCGAACACAAAATCATCGCCCATGAAACCTCCCGGCAGACTTGGTACGGCCTGGCCGTGAACAAGGCCGAAGACAAAATCTGGTGGTCCGGCGGCGGCAACGGCGACAATCATACCTTCGACCTCAAGGGCGATGAATTCACCCGGACCAGCAAGAAGGAAGTCCCGATCCGCAAACTGACGGCCGCCGAACTGGAGAAATTGGCCGAGGAAATGGCGCTCAAACCAAGCTTCAAGAGCGGTATGCTGCTCGATGAAAAATCAGACACGCTCTATGTGCTGGACATCAACAACGGCGGCTTGACCGCCCAAAAGCCCAAAGGGGGCGAAGGCAAAAGCGCCAAGGTCGGTGGCCGGCCTTACGACATCGTTTACGGTCCCAAGAACCGGTTGTTGTATGTCTCTGACTGGGCCGGCCGGCGGGTGCTGGCGGTCGATCCGACGGAACTGACCGTGGTGGCCAAAATCCCTGTCGGCGAGCATCCCAATCAGATGATGCTCCACCCGACCGATGGCCGTCTGTTCGTGGCCTGCGCCTCCAGCAACAGCGTTCATGTGATCGACACCGCCAAAGGTATCGTGACGGAAGTGATTTCCACCAGCCTGTTCCCCAAGGCTCCCGAGGGAAGCACCCCGTGCGCCCTGGCGCTGACGCCGGACGGGAAAACGCTGTTCGTCGCCAATGCCGACAATAACTGCGTGGCTGTGGTGGACATCGCCGAAGAGAACGAGAGCGTCATCAAGGGATTCATCCCCACCGGTTGGTATCCGACTTCTTTGGCCGTCAGCATCAACGGCAAAGATCTTCTGATCGGCGTCGGCAAGGGCCTGCAATCGAAGGCCAACCCGCTGTTCACCAAGGAACAACTGGCCGCCAAAGAAAAGGATGATGTCAAGGAAGTCGCCCGGCGGTTGATGCCGTACCCGTACATTGGCACCACCATGTCCGGGGCGCTCTCAATCGTGACGATCCCCGACGACAAGCAAATCAAGGAATACACGGCCCAAGTCTATCGCAATTGCCCCTACTCGGACAAATTGCTGACCAACTCCCCGCATTCGGAAAAGACGGCGATCCCCACCAAAGTCGGCGATCCGTCCCCGATCAAGTATGTGATTTACATCATCAAGGAAAACCGCACTTACGACCAAGTCTTCGGCGACTTGGCGAGCGGGAAGAACCCGAAGGGCAACGGCGATCCCTCTCTGTGCATGTTCCCCCGGCAGGTGACGCCGAACCATCACAAGCTCGCCGAAGAATTCGTGTTGCTCGACAACCTTTATTGCAACGGCCAGGTAAGCCGCGACGGGCACCCGTGGAGCACGATGGCCTATCATACCGACTACATTGCCCGCGACTGGCACCTGACCTATTCGGGCCGCAAAGGCGTGGACGACGATGATGAAGGGAACCTCTCCAACGGCCCGTCCGGCTACCTTTGGGATTCGTGCAAACGGGCTGGCCTCTCTTACCGCAACTATGGCGAACACGGCAAACGGGTGAGCGACGGCCAGGGGGGCATGAAAATGGAAGGCCGTGTGCCGGGATTGATCGGCCACATGTGTCCGGATTATGGCATCCCGAAAAAGAAGGGGGTCCGCGTGCGGGACACAGATAATGTGGATGTGTTCCTTAAGGAATACGACCAATTCGCCAAAGCCGGAACGATGCCCCGCTTCATCGTGATGAGTCTCGGCGAAGACCACACGGACGGCACCAAGATCGGTTCATTCACCCCGAAAGCCTGCGTGGCCAGCAACGACCTGGCCCTCGGTCGCTTGGTTGAGGGAGTGAGCAAGGGGCCGCTTTGGAAGGAAACCGCGATCTTCGTGATCGAGGACGACGCCCAAAACGGCCCGGATCATGTGGACGCCCAACGCACGGTTGGCTTGGTCATTAGCCCGTTCACGAAACGAAAGCATGTGGACAGCACCCAATACAGCACGGTCAGCCTGATTCGCACGATGGAACTGATTCTCGGCCTGCCGCCGCTGAGCCAGTACGACGCGGCCGCCCGGCCGATGTTCAACAGTTTCACGGACAAGCCCGATCTGACCGAATACAAGCACACCCCGGCCGAGATCGACCTGACGGCCAAGAACGACAAGCTCTCCTACGGCTGGGAACGCTCCAACCGAATGGACTTCAGCGATTACGACTTGGTGGATGACTTCGAGTTGAACGAAATCCTCTGGCGGGCCATCAACGGCAAAGACGCCCCCCTGCCCCCGGCCGTCCGCCGGGCGATTGCCTTCCGCTCATTGCCGGTGGAAAGTGGAAAGCGATGAGTTGAGGACGGACTTCCATTAAACCGACCGCTTCAGTTGCCGACCTGTGCAAACGGGTCGGCTTTTTTTCTTGGCAAGTCAAACGGCCCCGGCGATGAAATCCCAAAATCTTCATCAAACGGCTTGCCGACTGTTCTCCATGCACGGAAAATCTCACCTCCTTGGTGACGGGTCATTCCGCACCTTCCGGCAATGATGCCCCCGAATCCTGAATCCGTCCAAGTTCCGAGAGTTTCATGCGAAAAATCACACCAGTTCATCTTATTTTGGCTTGCTCAACTTGTCTTTGCGTCGGCTGGCTCGCGGGTGATCGCGGCATGGTTCCGCTCGCCGCAGAGCCGCTGCCCGTGAAAAAGGCGGACGCCCCGGCGCTCCCGATGCCCTCGCGAATGGCGGCGAATGTTTATCTGCAAACCTCCGCCGAATATCGGGCCTGTTGCTTGCAGGTTTACCGGACCGCCGGCCAGCAATTGTTATCCAAGCTGAAGTCGGGCGGATTGAATTTGACGAAACCGGCGATCATCATGGACCTGGACGAAACGGTGCTTGATAACTCCGCTTTCCAGACGTTCCTTTACAAAAACAATCTGGAGTACACGGACGACCTGTGGGCCGAGTATGAGGAGACCGCTCCCCAAGATGTCACTCTGATTCCGGGAGCGAAGGCCTTCATCGACATGGCGGAAGGCCTGGGGGTGACGGTGATTTACATTTCCAACCGCACGGACAAATTTAAGAGCAAGACCATCGAAGCCTTGGAGAATCTGAAAATCAACGTGAAAGGGATCGCCGACCGCATTCACCTGAAGGCCGAGAAATCCTCCGACAAATCGGCCCGCCGGGAGGCGGTGGCCGCCAAGTACAACGTGATGATGCTCTTCGGCGACAATCTCCGCGATTTTTCAGAAGCATTCGCGGCCCCAAAACTGCCGAAAGAAGCAACGACCGAGGATTATTGCAAGGCGATCAAACAACGGCTGGCGGCGGCAGACGATGCCGCGTGTCATTGGGGCGTGGACTGGTTCGTCCTGCCGAATCCCGTCTACGGAGAATGGGACCGGATCACCGGCCCCGAGCCACTGGCCGTTCTTCACCCGACGAGCATGAGAACAAAGCAACCAGCCAAGTGATTTTTTTGGAAACCATCTCCGGATGGTGTCCGATCGCGGCGATGATTTTGGATAACCTCGGATAGCATCCTCTCCATGAGAAAGATCCGAGGTGTTTCATGGCTGCCACACAACTTCCTCCGCCCACAACCACGGCGGCCAAAATCATCATCAAAAAAGTGACAAACGCCCTGCAAGACATTGATGTCACCGCCGAGATTCTGCCGGATGGAACCACCGCCGACAAGTCGGTTCAGGGGCACACATCGTTTGATCCGGTCGGAGCCTGGTCCGACGGCCAGGGGGGAACGGTCTTTTTCAAAACCCCCGGTTATTCATGGGAAAAGAAAGGGGCATTGGAAATTGTCTCAAAGCTGAGCGGCCCCGTGCAGATCAAAGGCAATGTCAAGATTCAGACCATCTACGGACCAAACGCCAAGGCGACGGACACATCCGGCTATGGCCGGGGCACCACCCCGGAGGATGAGGCGGCCGGAACCACCAGCCTTGGCTTCCACGAATCCTGCCACCGCGACGACTATGTCAATTTCCTGAAGTTGAAGCCCCTGCCGGCCTTCGGCGGCAAACCGGGCCAAACCAAACAACAATACGCCCAAGCCGTCACCGCCTTCGGCAACGCCATCCAAAAATACTTCACGGACATGGATCAGGATAGTTTCCGAAAGACCGACGAAGTCGGTTATAAGAGCACGGAATACGACGCCAAAGGACCACGACCGTAGCCGCTCATCCATCCGGCCGCATGTGCGATTTTCAATCGCCTCGCCGGGATGCGATTTGAATTTCCCCGTCATTTGACGTTTTGGGGAACTGAATGGTCTCTAATTCACTTTTCAGCCGCAGATAACACTCATGGCTGTCCGGCAGTATGCTGCACCTCATTTGCGCCACCACTTGACGGGTTGAACGTTCCAAGTCTGTTTCTCCCGAGAAGAACGTGTCCAAATGACGCAGGATTGCCTCATCTGTTTGATTAATCGCCAGAAACCCCCGCCCGGCCTCTTCGAGCGTGATTTTTTCATCGCGAAGATTGATGAGTATTTGTTCGCGGAGGGCCATTCGGTTAAGCCCCGTTTCAATTCGTTGATCCACCGAGGAATTTCGTTTTGCTTCTTGAACCGGCTGGTTTTTCAACTGGCCCGCACTCCAAAAATCCAGCCCGGATTCTTCGGACGACAGCGTGTCCGCCGCCCAAACAAAGAGGCAGAAAACCGCCAAGGAAACACCGATGAGAGCGCGGTCTTGAATACGAGTCCGAAAGCATCCCAGACGACGAGAATGTTCGTTCCGCATCACAGTCTCCCGTGAATTCGGGTGGTGGGAAAACGCAGTCAATTCGCCCGGTTTCGGGGAGATTAACCTTTAAGCGACAGGCAGGTGATCGCCGGTCGCGTGTAAGACGACCGAGCAAGACATGGCAATTCAATCTTGTTACAAACAGGAAATATGTGAAAATAGTGTGAGATATGTCACCCCGGATCAACCGGGTGAGGCTCTCACATTAGTGACTTGGCTTTCGACCTCAAAGGGGTCGCTCTAAAGTGACGGGCGGGCTTCGATTTCTCAGCCCGTGTGATTAACATCAAATAACGGGAAGGGCGTCCGAACCGCCCCGGCGATTCACGATTTCCGGTCCAAACGGATCACGCCATCCCAACGCTCCAAGAACGCTGGATCGCTGCGTTTTTTGAGAAACTCCGGGTCTTGTGACACACCGTTCAAAAAGTCGGACGCCGTCATTGTTGTAGACCGTGTGGATGAGGTCGGATCAACGATTAATTGATCCAATCGATCCAATTGTTCGGACATCTTGTTCCAACGCCCTTTTTCAAATTCCCTCACAGCCCGATCCCAGACCTCCAGATAATCCGGTCCGTAAGAACCCGGCGGGCAGAGTTCGTAAAGCCGGGTTTGCAGCGTCATTCCCGCCGGGCGGACGACGGGGAATCGCCGGAGCATGAACTCCTTTTCCTCGGGATCGCGGGCGTGAAGCACCGCGGCCACGTTCTCATCAATCAGGATCGGCACGCCGACAATCTTGGTCATCCCCTCCAGACGGGAGGCGAGATTCACGACCGGCCCGAACACACCGAATTTGCGGAAGTCGAACGGGCCGATCTCGCCGGCCACCGCCTTGCCGTGGGCAATGCCGATGCCGCAGCGATACTGCCTGCCGGTGCGATAAGCCGTTCGACGGAAGTTTTGCAGGATGTGCATGGCGGCGCGGGCGGCCTTCAATGTCTGGTCGGCATCGTCAAACGGCCAGCCCCAGAAACCCATCGCCGCGTCGCCCACCAAGTCGCCCACCACGCCGTTGTTGTTGATGATCGCGGCCGTCATGTCGCTTAGAACATCGCTGATTTGCTTCCATTCGGCCACCAAATCGGCGGCGCCCGCCTCGGCCTCTTTGCAGGAACCCCGCAAATCGCAGAAGAGGACGGTCACGTCCGTTTCGCGGGGTTGCTGGGTTTCGCGGGCGTTGGAGAGGGTCAGAATCTCCGAGATTCGTTTCGGCAGATAATGCTCGTAACGGGTGACCTTTTCCTTGGCCTGCAAAAGTTCGTGAACGCTCTTGAAAATCTGCACCGAGGTGTCGATGACCTCTTGGGCGTTCAACAACTCCGGCGGGATGGGGGCATTCGGGTCGCGGCTTTTGGGAAGCGTGCCGACCAGATAGAGGCCCATCTGTTGACGGCGGTTGTCCGAGGCGAACAACGGAGCGCAGATGGCCCACTCCGTGGAGACATCCAGCGAAGTGAGGTCTACTTGCCGCAGTTCGTTGTTGTTGTTTTTCCCCCGGACCCAAAGAGTGTTCTCGGCATTGGTGAACAGGGCCAGTTTCGTCAGCGTGCGGGACACGCGGAACTCGTCCACGCGGTTGTCTGGCCGGCGGGATTCAACCTGCCGCACGGTCACGCGGCAATGCCCCGGATCGGCGCGGGGACCGCCGGCTTTCGGGTCGTCCAGCGTCGCCTCGACCACGGCGGCAATATCCACATGCGGGACAATCGAGAGGACAAATCGCAATAACGCCTGATAACGGTCCTGTTCCTTGCGGGAGGTGCGGATGACATCCGGGAGTCTTTTCAGCGCCCTGATGACGGGATCGCCGGAATCGTCGCCCCGCGGATTGAAGGGAATTTTCGCCTGCGACGGACGGGCCACCGTGTTCGTGATCGCCCCCAAGAGATCCTGGCTGTCGGCCGTGTCCGATTTCTGTTCATGCAATTGAAACGAGAATCGGCCAATCAGGAAGAAATCCCCGATGCTCATTTGAAATTCGTTCTTCGCCTCTCCCTTGAAGAAAATCTCATTCTTGGTGGGTTTCGGCGTCATCTTCCGTTCGACGGAGAGCCTGGCTGTCGCGGGGTTCCAATCAACGAAGACATGCAAGCCGGAGACGTAATTGTCCGGATCGGGCACAACCCATTCGGACCGGTTGTGCGGTTCGGCCTTGATCTGGCTCATCGGCGTCTTGCCAATGCTGACCTTCCGGTTCTCCGGCAACTCATAGCACCAAAGAAAGGCGGATTCATTCTGCGCGATTTGAAACCGGGCTTCCAGTTCAGCCATGATGTTTCGTGTCCGTGGTCGTTGAATCGGAGGCCGGATTCTTTCCGGCGGGGGACCCGTTCTCCGAAAGTATTGTATCACCGGAACGCAACAGGCGAAGCAGCCAATACCACGCAAGAAGCGAGGCGGCCGCAAACATCAGGAACAGGAACAAACCCAACGCCCGCATTTGCAATCGCAGCGTGGCATGGGACTTCGAGGCATGTTCCTTGGAGAGTTTCACCAGAAAATACCACGGCCGGCCTGCCTCTTGCCGGCTGACCGGCCAGAATTCCCGCCAAGCGGCAATACACTTGGTGCCGGTCGCTTCCTCAACCGAGGGATCATCATAATAATGACTGGCATTGGGAAGGTTTTGAACCAATGCCTGAACGAGCGGATCATTCACGCGGCCCTCGTCCAGATAGACGCTTTCCCCGGCGAGCGTGTTCCATTGCAACCGATTATCCCGCCGGATCACCAACACGAAATCCATGTCGCTTTCGGAACCATATTCCACCAGCCACCGGCTGAGGTCCGTGTCTCGGTGGACACTGGAAATCAGTTTGCCGAGAAATCGGTCCGGGTCGCCGGGCGGGCGTGATTTGTCAAACAACGGCACGGACAGATCGATCACCCATTGGTTGCTTGTCTTGCAAAAATACATGTCCGAGATGTGGGGCTGCAATCCCGGCTTGACCGCCAAATCTTGTTGATCGGGCTTGTCCTCGGCGCCATTGAAGAAATCCCGCCATGCCTGATTGCGACCGAATTCGGGCGTGTCCGCGACCAGTTTCCCGGTGTCGTCGCAAATGGCCGCGAAATAGGCCCGGTGATCGACGTTCAAAAGCAGGGAATACTGCGATGCCCCCTCTAATGGCAGCGAATCGGGCGATTTGTGATCGGCCGGCTCATCCGCCAAATGATTGGTCAGTCGAAACTCGGCATCCAACCCCTGAATCGATTCCCCGAGTTTGGCCCGTTCGGCCGCCGACAAAACCGTCTTGGCGTCAAACTTGTCCGGCAGACCGTTCCGCAATGCCTCGCGATATTTGGCTCGGGCAGCCCGGAGACGGTCCACCACCTCCGGTTTCGCTTCCATCAGAACGGCGGACTTTTTCAAGAAATCCATCCGGTCCTGGATTTTCTCCTGAAGCAACTGCCCGCCCAAATGGGCGGTGTGCGTGAGGGAGTTGTGAATCTCCTTTCGCAACTCGGCCTCGGAGTCATTAATCATCCGGTTGGAGGCGAAATAGCTCAACGTCGCCATTCCGATGATCCCGATCACGGTGGCCTGCAACGCCCCCCGGATAAACGGGCCATTTTTCAAAAGACGGCGACGTTTGACGAGCAATTCCCGGATGTCCCCGGCATCCATCGGCCGTCTGGCCGGGTCCGGGTCCAGACACTGTTGAACCAACTGGGCAAGCGGGACATCGATGGCGGGATTATTCTTCCGCAGGTTGGCGAGCGGTTGTCGGCCCACTTCCGTCCGGTAATAGCGTAACCGCTCCACCGTGTTGCCGGTTCGCAGATTTGCCAGTTTTTCCCGGAATTTTTGCGAGGCGCGGGGTGGTTCCCCGGTGAGCATCTCATGCAGGATGGCCCCGAGGGCGTACACGTCCCACCGGGTGTCCGGAACGGTGGGTTCGAGCGTCGCCTGTTCCGGCGCCATGTAAAAGAACGTGCCGAGGGCCGGTGCGCTGTTGGTCGTCAGGTGGGATTGGCCAAAGTCCGCAATCAGCGGTTTGCCATCTTCCGAAAGAAGAATGTTCGCCGGTTTGAGATCACAATGAATGACCCCCTTGGAGTGAACGAATGCCATCGCATCGACAATTTGCTCAAAGATCCGCACTGTGGTCTTCACATCCGGCCGGGACTGGCGAATCCGCTCCGCAAGCGAACCGCCGGTGGCCAGAGGCATCACATAGTACGGGTCGGAGGCGTTCCACGAAACCTCCTTGTAGCCCATGATGCCGGTGCAGCCCGCCAGTTTGCCGAGCATCCGCGTTTCGTCGATCACTGATTCGAGAACACCACCCCGCAGAAAGAACTTGATGGCGACATGTTCTTCCGTCAATTGGTTGACGGCTTCCCAAACCGTGCCAAACGTCCCCTGGCCGATGTGGCGAAGCAACTTGTAATTGGCCGCGATCGGCAGGTTCTCGGCATTTCGGCTTGCATCGACCCGGCGGTCGAGTTTCTGCATCTCGGTCTGGCTGGCGGAGGAATCCGAACCAACAACCGCCGGTAACGGGTTGGGAGAATAGAGCCTCGCCTTGAGTTCGTTCGGGATCTCGTTGGTGCCCAAATAATCGCTGGTCTCGTCCGCAAGTGACGGGTGCTTGTTGTCTTCCGGCGAATTCGGAGAGCAGGATTCGGGCATCTTGCGTGTTTGTTGTGAGTGAGGCGGGCAGATGAAGAGATTCTAAACCGTCGTTCGGCCGATGCAAGCAGGAGCGTTCTGATAATCGCTTGGGGATATCGCCGCACGCTCCCCGATTCCGACTCGGCAACCGGGATGGCCTTGCCGCCGAGGAAGATTGAGATGGTCAGGACATCAACATTTCACCACGAACTACTTCTTCAACACCTTCAACAAAAACGTCGGGTTGACGGCGTCGAATCGCAACGCTTCCAACTGTTCAACGCTGCGAGAAAGATTGACCAGCAGAACAGACACGCCCGAGGCGAGTCGTTTCATGGTCTCATAAGTTTGCGTCAACATTTCCAGTGTGCCAACGTTCACGACCAACCGGCCGCCGGGCCGGAGAGCGGCGTAGGACGCCTCCAAGAGTCGGGCGATCTCGCCACCGTTGCCACCGATAAAAATGGCATCCGGGTCGGGCAAGCCTTGGAACACCGCCGGGGCCGTCCCGAACACCGCCTGCACATTGCGGATGCCATACGTTTCGGCATTGGCCACAATCAAATGATAATCGGCCGAATCTTGTTCGAGGGCATAAACCCGGCCAGGTTCCACGAGTTGGGCCGCTTCCAAAGCGACGGAACCGGAACCGGCCCCGACATCCCACATCACGCAACCGGCTTGCAAATCCAACTGGCTGAGCGCCAGTGCCCGGACCTCGGCTTGGGTGATTAGTCCGGTCTTCGGCTGGCTTTGAGCGAACACATCGTCCGGGTTGCCGAACCGCATCAGCCGCTTGGTCGTGCGCGGGGCGTCCGGCCGGCCGGGTTTTCGCTTCAGGATCATCACATTCAGGGAATCGAACGTCATGCCTTGGATTTCGCCCAAGTCGCCGGTCGTCAGCCGTTCGTCCTTGCCGCCAAGGTTTTCGCACACATAGGCCCGGAAATAATCGAGGCCGCGAATCAGCAATTCGCGGGCAATACGAGCCGGATGATAGGTGTCGCTGGTGAACAACCCGACCGTCTCGGCCGTGCGGATGCGGTCTAGCACATCGTCGAGTGAGCGAGTCGAAAGATCGGTGAGATAGGCTTCCTCCCACGATTCTTTCACATGGGCGAAGGCCAGCTGCATGCTGGAAACGTGCGGCAATACTTCAAAGCGGTCTTTGCCGAGCCGGTCGCAGAGATAACGGGCGACGCCGTAAAACATCGGGTCGCCGGTCGCCGCCACGACGATTCGCTTGTGGCCGAAATTGGCGAGCAATCTCTCCGAGAGTTCGCCCAAGTCGGAGCCGATGCGCACCCGCTCCCCGTCGGCTTCCGGCAACAATCGCAGGGCCGTCTCGGAACCGACGAGCATCTGGGCGGATCGCACCAGTTCTCCGGCCCGGCTGGTCAGCCCGGCGATTCCGTCCGCGCCGATTCCGATGATGTAAATTTTCGCCGGTGTCTCCGCCATCTGCTTCCCCTCGCCGAATGTCGAAAGATGCCTGTTCCCCGCTTAACTCCGACGCACGCGCTTTTGCGGGTCGGTTTCAATCGGGCCGAAGGTCTGTTCGTGTCGTTGCACGGCGGCTTGCAGGGCGCCCAACAGTCGTTTGGCGGTCGGGAAGTTCAGAATCACACGATGGCCGATCTTCGCCGGTTCGGTAGTGTTCCCCACGACCAAGCCCGAGTGGAAGCCAAAATCGAGCAACAGTTCTTCAAATGTCCCGGCGAGCCGGAAAAAGTTGCTGTAAGTCGTGTTCATTCCCGTGGTGGAAACCTCCAGACGCATCGGCTGGGGGGACGGCGGCACGGGGACGATGGCCCCGGAAGATCCTTCGGCTTCTTCGGACATGTTGATTTGCTCCGGTTGTTCGGCATGCTCGCCGATGAGCAAACATTAGACATGCGACCCCCCAACTGCAAGGGAACTCCGGATGTTACTTGGAAGTTGTTCCCCGGCCCGTTAAGATGATATTGGGACCAATTTGAATATCCCGCCTTGATCGCACGCCCGTTTAGCAGTTTGCAGATTGTCATCGGAGCCAGCATTGATGAAGTATCTCTCCCTCATCATGGGTGTGTTCGTCGCCATTCCGGCCACGGCCGCCGAGAAACTGCAATTCAACCGGGATGTGCGTCCCGTGCTTTCGGAATATTGTTTCGCGTGCCACGGGCCGGACAGTGCCGCCCGCAAGGCCGACCTGCGACTCGACAAGGCTGATGCCGCCCAAAAGTCCGGGGCGATCATTCCCGGCGACCTCAAGAAAAGCTCGGCGATTGAACGCATTTTCTCGGCCAAATCGGACGAGATCATGCCGCCGCCGAAATCACACAAAGTGATGAAACCGGCTGAGAAGGAAATCCTCAAGCGATGGGTGGCCGAGGGCGCCGAGTACCAACCGCATTGGTCATTCATCACGCCGAAACGCCCGACGTCGCCGAATGTGGCCAATGCGGGTTGGGCCAAATCGCCGATTGACCAATTCATTCTGGCGGAACTCGACAAGGCCAAACTGACGCCCGCCCCAGCCGCCGACCGCCGGACGCTGATCCGGCGATTGAGCCTGGACATGACCGGCCTGCCGCCGACCAATGAAGAGGCCGACGCCGTCGCCAACGACCCGGCGGCCGACTGGTACGAAAAATATGTGGACAAACTGTTGCAATCCCCGGCTTGGGGCGAACATCGCGGCCGATATTGGCTGGACGCCGCCCGCTACGCGGACACCCACGGCATCCACTTCGACAACTTCCGCGAAGTGTGGGCCTACCGCGAATGGGTCATCAACGCCTTCAACGCCAACAAAAAGTTTGACCAGTTCACCCTCGAACAACTCGCGGGCGATCTGCTCCCCAATGCCACGCTCGACCAACAGGTGGCCTCTGGCTTTAACCGCTGCAACATCACCACCAGCGAAGGCGGGGCCATCAACGAGGAATACCTCGTCCTGTACGCCCGCGACCGGACAGAGACCTCTTCCACCGTATGGATGGGGCTGACGACCGGATGCGCCGTCTGCCACGATCACAAGTTCGACCCGATTTCGCAGAAAGAGTTTTACTCCCTCTCGGCCTTCTTCAACAACACGACGCAAGCGGCGATGGACGGCAACGTCCACAACACACCGCCAATCATCACTATCCCGAAGGCCGAGGACCGGGAAAAATTCGGCAAGATCGCCAAAGAGATTGCCGACTTCCAAAAGCAAACCGCCGCCCGCCAGAAAGAAGCCCGTCAGGACTTCGACCAATGGCTGGCCAAAATCAAGCCGGAAGAACTCGCCGCCAAGGTGCCGACCGCCGGGCTGGTGTTCCATGCTCCCTTTGATTTGGAGAAGGGGAACAACATCAACATGACCGTCGCGGGGCAGCCAAAGAGCGTGACCCTGAAAGACGGCTTCGTCTTGGAAGAAGGAAAGATTTCCCCAAAGGCGTTCTCGATCAAACCGGGAGCGACCATCGAACTTCCCGAAGTGGGAGATTTTGACACGAAGCAAGCCTTCTCCGTCGGGTCATGGGTGAAGTTCCCGTCACGCGCCCAAACCGGGGCGATTGCCTCCCGCATGCAACCCGGCCCGGACTACACCGGGTGGGACTTGTGGTACGAAGGGGGCAAGATCGGCATGCACGTCGTCAGCAAGTGGCCGACCGACGGCTTGAAGGTGATCACCAAGGGAATCCTGAACCCGGCCAACGACTGGCACCATGTGTTCGTCTCTTACGATGGCTCGGCCACACCCGCCGGGATCAAGATTTACATCGACGGGGCCATTCAGCAAACTGATGTTGCGATGAACACCTTAAAGTCCTCCGCAAAGGCGAAGGTTCCGTTCAAGGTGGGCCAGCGAAGCGCCGGCGAACGGCTGACGAGCATGTGGCTTCAAGATTTGCGAGTCTATGATCGCGGCTTGAACGGCCCGGAGGTCGAGAACCTCGCCAAGTCCACCCGCATCGCCAAGATCGTTTCCACCCCCGCCGATAAACGAACGGCGAAGGACAAGGACGAGCTGTACGCTTGGTGGCTGCTGGCGGTCGATTCCAAGTATCTCGAACTGACCACCAAAGTGGCCTCCCTGCAACAAGAAGAAGTGGCCATCAAATCGCGGGGAACCATCGCCCACATCATGAACGAAAAGCCCGAACCGGCGATGGCCTTCGTGCTGAACCGCGGCGAATACGACCGCCGCAAGGACAAGGTGACGCCGGAAGTGCCGAAGGCCCTTCCCCCGTTCGCCGCCGACTTGCCGAAGAACCGGCTTGGCCTCGCCAAATGGTTGCTCACTCCCGATCACCCGCTGACGGCCCGTGTGACCGTCAATCGCTTCTGGCAAGAACTCTTTGGCACCGGCTTGGTCCGCACCAGCGGCGATTTCGGCATCACCGGCGAACAACCCTCCCACCCGGAACTGCTCGACTGGCTGGCTGTCGAATTCCGCGAAAGCGGCTGGGATGTGAAGAAATTCTTCAAAACATTGGTGATGTCCTCCACTTACCAACAAGCGGCCGTGACCACCCCCGAAAAGCGGGAACGCGACCCGGCTAACCGGCTGTTGTCTCGCGGCCCCCGCTTCCGCATGGATGCCGAGATGATCCGCGATTATGCCCTGGCCTCCAGCGGCCTGTTGGTGAAGAAACTCGGCGGCCCAAGCGTGAAGCCTTACCAACCAGAAGGCGTCTGGGAAGCGGTCGCCATGATCGGCAGCAACACGCGGGATTATAAGCGTGACACCGGCGAGAATCTTTATCGCCGCAGCATGTACACCTTCTGGAAACGAGCCGCCCCGCCCGCCTCAATGGACATTCTCAACGCTCCCAACCGCGAAACATGCACTGTCCGGCGGGAACGGACCAACACGCCGCTGCAAGCCTTGGTGACGCTCAACGACCCGCAATTCGTGGAAGCCGCCCGCGTGCTGGCCCAAACCACGTTGAACACCGGCGGGGCCACCCCCGAGGCCAAACTGGAATTCCTCGCCAAGCGATTGCTCACCCGAGCGTTCACCGCGAAGGAACTGCCGGTGGTGCAATCCAGCCTCAACGACTTGCTGGCCGAATTCAAGGCAAAGCCGGAAGAAGCCAAGAAACTCCTCGCCTACGGTGAATCCAAGGCCGACGACAAACTTGACCCGGCGACGCTCGCGGCATGGACGATGCTCGCCAACGAATTGCTGAACTTGGACGAAGTGTTAAACAAGTAGGGTTTAGGGGATAGGGTTTAGGGTTTGGCAGAGACAAGAACCAATTGTGTCCGTCGCTTGCCGCCACCCTGACCATCCTCTCCACCACGATTGCCTGCTAAACCCTAACCCCTACACCCTAAACCCTAAAAGCAAAAATGCACCCGATCTCCGAATACGTTCGATCCATGACGCGGCGGCACTTCTTCCAATCCGGGGCCAATGTCCTCGGTGCGGCCGCGTTGGGCACGCTGCTTGGCATGGACAACAAGGCGACGGCCGCCGGGAGCAAGACCGGCACACGAGCCGCTTTGCCGGAAACGCATTTCCCGGCGAAGGCCAAACAAGTGATTTACCTGCACATGGTCGGCGGGCCGCCGCAGATGGATCTCTTCGACTATAAGCCGAAGATGAACGACATGTACGACAAGGATTTGCCCGAATCCATCCGCAACGGCCAGCGTCTCACGACGATGACCAGCGGGCAGGCCCGGTTTCCGATTGCCCCGTCGAAATACAAATTCGCCCAATACGGCAAGTCCGGTATGTGGCTCTCCGAGTTGCTGCCGTGGAAGGCCAAGATGGCCGACGACATGTGCTTCATCCGCTCGATGCACACGGAGGCGATCAACCACGAACCCGCCATCACCTACATGCAGACCGGCAACCAAGTGACCGGCCGGCCGTGCCTCGGGGCGTGGACCAGTTACGGCCTCGGCACCCTCAACGAAAATTTGCCGACATTTGTGGTGCTGGTGGCCCAACCATCGAACACTGAACAAGTGCAGGCGATCTCGGCCCGGTTGTGGTCGGCCGGTTATCTCCCCGGCGAACACGCGGGGGTTTCCTTCCGGGCGAAGGGCGATCCTATTCTCTACATCAATAACCCGCCGGGAGTGTCGTCCGATCTTCGCCGCAAGACGCTGGACGGATTGAAGAAACTCAACGAGATGCAGCACGAACAACTCGGGGACGCGGACATCCAAACCCGCATCCAGCAATACGAGATGGCTTACCGGATGCAAACCAGCGTGCCGGACCTGACGGACATCGCCAAGGAACCGGAATCCACATTCAAGCTCTACGGCGACGACGCCAAGAAACCGGGCACCTTCGCCAACTCCGTGCTGATGGCCCGCCGGTTGGTGGAACGCGGCACCCGTTTCGTGCAGATTTACCACAACAATTGGGACACCCACGGCAACGTCGCCGGCCGGTTACCGTCGCAGTGCAAAGACGTCGATCAGGCGTGTTACGGCTTGATTCAGGACTTGAAGCACAAGGGAATGCTCGACTCCACCCTCGTGATTTGGGGCGGCGAGTTCGGCCGGACGGTCTACAGCCAAGGGGGCCTCAGCAAGACTAACTACGGCCGGGACCATCACCCCCGTTGCTTCACCATGTGGATGGCCGGCGGCGGTTCCCGTGGCGGCCAAGCCTACGGGGAAACGGACGATTTCTCCTACAACATCACCAAAAATCCCTGCAACGTCCACGATTTCCACGCGACGGTACTGCATCTGCTGGGTATCGACAATGAACGATTCACCTTCAAGTCGTCCGGGCTGGATCAGAAGATGACGGGCGTCGAACCCGCGAAAGTCATCAAGGATCTGCTCGCCTGACGAAACCGGCGGGCAACATGAACTGGCTTCATTGGTCGATCCTCTCGGCCTTCTTCGCGGGCATCACCGCCGTGCTGGCCAAGGCGGGCACGCGGGACATCGAACCCAACCTCGCCGTGGCCATCCGTACCACGGTCGTTCTCGTTCTGACATGGGGAATCGCTCTCTTCAACGGCTTCCCCTCCCTGTCTTCCATCCCAAGTCGCGGTTTGTGGTTTCTGTTTCTTTCCGGCTTGGCGACCGGCCTTTCTTGGTTATGCTACTTCCGGGCGTTACACCTCGGAGAAGCCTCGTCCGTCGCTCCGATCGACAAACTCGGAGTGGTCTTCGCCATCGCCTTCGCGGCCATTTTTCTGGGCGAAGAACTCGGCTGGCAACACTACGTCGGCGGCGGTTTGATCGTCGCCGGGGCCATCGTGATTGCCTTGAAATAATCGAACTTCAATTTCAAAATCGTTGGCCCGTTTGTGAATCTTTCGCAACACGGCATGGCATCTGCTAATCCAGTGGGAAGAAAATACTAACGCATACAATCAGCAAACCCGGCCTTCGGGCATCCGGAGAACACATGGGCGTGGAAGAAGCGAAACCCGATCCTTGGAAGCGACTGCGGGCCATGGGCCGGGCGTTTGACAATCGGAACTATCGCCTCTTCTTCACCGGGCAGGGGGTGTCGTTGGTCGGCACCTGGATGACCCGACTGGCGACCGGGTGGCTGGTGTTCCGAATGGGGGGTGATGATGCCGCCTGGTTGTTGGGTGTGGTGAGTTTTGCGGCGTTGGCCCCGATTTTCTTCCTCGGGCCGTTCGCCGGCGCGTTCGTGGATCGGTGGAACCGGCATCACGTTCTCGTCGTGACACAATTTCTGTCCTTGCTCCAGTCTGCCGGTCTTGCGGCCGTGGCCTTTCTCGGGGAGGCGGGGTCGGCGACCGTCTGGCTGGTGGCCGGGTTGAGTGTCTTTCAAGGGATCATCAACTCATTCGACATGCCCGCGCGGCAATCGTTGCTCGTGGAAATGGTGACCCGGCGGGAAGACCTGCCGAACGCGATCGCCCTGAATTCATCGCTAGTCAACGGCTCCCGGTTGGTCGGCCCGGCGCTGGCGGGAATCGTGATTGCGGCCGTCGGGGAGGCTTGGTGTTTCGTGGTCGATGCCGTCAGTTATGTGGCGGTCATGGCGGCCCTGCTGGCGATGCGCCTGCCCAAAAAAGAGCGAGCGCCGGTGACATTGTCCGTGGTGCGTCATCTGTGGGAAGGGGTGCGATATACGGCCGGATTCCCGCCGGTGCGGGCATTGTTGCTGCTGCTGGGTTTGGTCAGTTTTGCCGCGATGCCGCAAAGTGTTCTGATGCCCGTGTTCGTGGCCGACGTTCTGCACGGCGGGCCATCCACGCTGGGCTTGCTATCGGCGGCCTCCGGAGTCGGGGCGTTCACCGGGGCGTTGTATCTGGCTTCCCGATCCTCGGTTCTTGGTCTTGGCCGTGTGGTGACCATTGCAACGCTGGTCTTGGGAAGCGGGCTGATTGTGTTCTCGCAAGTCAACGTCACATGGATGTCTGCCGCGTTGCTGGTCACCACCGGGGCCGGGATGATGGTCCAGATGGCCGCCACAAACACCTTGATCCAAACGATGGTGGAAGAAGACAAACGGGGGCGTGTGATGGGCTTTTACGGAATGGCCTTCCAAGGCACCGCCCCCTTCGGCAGCCTGCTGGCCGGGTGGCTGGCCCACGTCGCCGGTTCGGCCAACGTGGTCTTGGGATCGGGGATTTTCGTGCTGCTGTGCGGGCTGACGTTCGCCACCCAGATCCCGCGATTACGTCGGCACGTTCGGCCGGTTTATGTCAAACTCGGCATCCTGCCGGAAACGGCCGAGGAATTAAACTCGGCCACCGTGCTCGCCGTGGCCGAGAGATAAATTCAGCCATCCGTCGTCAGCCCGGATTTTTCCCCATCGCCGGGTCGCTGAATCCCCAAACCCCGGTCTCGACCCGGCCGGCGTATCGTTTTTCAAATCGATCATCACCCACAACTCGCACGCTGAAATCGTACCAACCGTGGCTCTTTTTGGTGTCGATGGCGAGCGTGAGATTTCCGCCAGACGCAAGCTCTCGTTCCACATTTTCATTGTGGTATGAGTTATCACGCACCCGGAGTTTGTGGCCAAGCCGGCCATCCCGATTGGTGGCGACAATTTCAATGCCGCCGGTCAGTTCCGGGCCGTCTTTTTTCGCTCGCGTGTAATTGATCTCGATGCTCGTCTGGGGTTCGTCGGCGCCGCCGATGAACTCACGGAAGAAACCGTTCGGACCGGCCACCCGCAGGTGATAACGGCCCCCCTCGAAGTCGGCGAGCGCCCACGAGTCTTCAAGGTGTTCACCAGCCTCGACGGCATAATTGCGAACCTTCATGTTGCCGGCGGCGTGCATGGCATACACCGTGAAAGGCGACCCGGCCGACCGGTCGCCGAACGCCTCGTTGAGCGAGGCGAACTTGATCGTGAAGTGAGTCCGTTTTTCGTTGAGCTTGCCATCGACGACAAGTTGGTATGGCAACGCGCACGACCGGCGGACGCCCTCTTCCTGATACGGCAAGAGCGGCGATTTTCGCGGATCTTTGCGGATCAATTCGAGTTCTTCGGCGGTCAGTGGCTTAAACCCGCCGGGCGCCTTTTTGAATTGCGCGCGATGGATCGATTCGAGGAAGGCGTTCCGGGGGCCGAAATCCGGCAATCCGCTTTTCTGATCGGCTGTTGTCTGGAATGACGCCGTCAGATCGCCGCACACCGCGCGGCGCCAGCTGGTGATATTCGTCTCTTCGACTTTCTTTCCGAGTTTGTGGCTGAGCAGTTTTTCCAAGAACCGCAGGACCGACGTATGATCGGCCACCTGCGAATAAACGCAGCCGCCACGACTCCAAGGAGAGGCGATGACCATCGGCACACGATAGCCCAGGCCGACCGGGCTCTCTCGCGCCCGGCCCCGGTCTTGCGCGAGTTCGACGTAGTCGAGGCTCGCATCAATCCCTTTGGTCACGAGACCGGTTTCGGGACGCTTTGGGTGCGGCGGCACAAACGGCGGCACATGGTCGTAATAGCCGTCGTTTTCGTCGTAAGTCAGAATGAAGACGGTCTTCTTCCAGACTTCCGGGTTCTTGGTCAGAATGTCGAGCGCCTCGGCGATATACCACGCGCCATACCACGCCGACGACGGGTGGTCGGAGAGTTTTTCGGGGGCCACCAGCCACGAAACCGTCGGCAGTTTGCCGCTGTTCACGTCCGCCCGGAACTGGTGAAACAAGTCCCCCTTCGGAACGAGCATCTTGCGTTGCTGGTCACCGTCGCGATAGGTGATCTCCGTCAACTGCCGATACGCCGGGTCGCCGGTGTTTGTGCAGAACGCTTTTTCATGCAGCTTCCGCTCTCGCTCGGGAAGTTTCTCAAGGCTCATTCCGGCCATTTCCTTGATTTCGGCCTCCAGAGCCTTGAGCTTCGCCCCCAGATTGAGAATCTGCTTTTCAATCGCGGCCTTCTCGGCCGCCGTTCCCTTGTGAGCCGCCAGTTTCTCCTTGATCGAGGCAATTTCGCCGGGAATCGCCTTGGCGCGCGCGTCAATGTATTGCCGATGCGCGGGCATCAGATGAACGTGGTATTGCCGAAAGTACTCAAGCGGGTTGTCGCCATAATTCGCCAGCCAGTCGTCTTCGATTCCGCTCAGGCCGGTTTCGACCGTCAATTCATTCTGATAGACCTTCCAAGAAACCCCGAGATTTTCGAGCCGCTCCGGAAACGTCGGCCAATCGACGAGGTGATCGTGATCGGACTCGCCATTCCGCACGTTGGCGAAGGCCTTGGGTGAATTCGGCTGGCGGATCGAAGCCGACCAAAGGTGATTGCGATTGGGAGTGGTGCCCGTCAGTGTTGAACAGAAGTATTGGTCGCAAATTGTGAAGGCGTCCGCCATCGCGTAATAGAAGGGGATATCCTCGCGGGAGTAGTGCCCCAACGTCAGCGGCATGCCCGAGTAGGCGCGACTGCCCGGCCGCTTCGCGGTCAGCCAGCGGTCATACAACCCGTGATTGCGGGCATCGACCTGGTCGTTCCAGCCATGCGGCAGCGAACCCATCCAAGTGACTTTTGAAGAATGGATGTCGAATCGAAACGGAGCGTAGCGTTCACCAGCCGCGTTGGCCTGCAACCAAACCGGATTGCCGTCCGGCAGGGTGATGGCTCGCGGGTCGTTGAACCCGCGAACGCCTCGCAATGTGCCGTAGGCGTGGTCGAACGAGCGGTTCTCTTGCATCAAGATGACCACATGCTCGGCATTGAGAAACGTGCTGGCCTTTTCCGGTTCAATGGCGGCAGCCCGCTGGATTGATTCCAAGAAACCCGCCACACCAGTCCCTGCCGCGATGCGAGCGGCCAAGTTCACGAACTCTCTTCGGGTCTGCATGGTTTCCCTTGGTGATCGGTGTTGCGGAATGTGTTCGCCGGGATGGCTACGGCCATTGTTCTGTCCGCGCAATCATTCGGCCAGCATCAATGGCATATTTCACCATATCGACACACTTGGCGGCCCTCTGGCCGCCTCTCATGCCAAGATTTCTTTGACCACCCGCGACGGCCGGCCATCGGTCAGTTTCTGGGCCTTGCCGCCGTGGTGGTAGACCAGTTTGTCGTGGTTGATGCCCAGCAGATGCAGAAGCGTCGCTTGGAAGTCGTTCGGCGTCACCACGTTCTCGACAGCCTTATGGCCGACTTCGTCCGTGGCTCCGTAGGTCATGCCGCCCTTGATGCCGCCGCCGGCCAGCCAGCAGGTGAAACCCTGGCCGTTGTGGTCACGGCCGACCTTGTCGTTCAAGTCCCCCTCGCACACGGGAAGCCGGCCGATTTCGCCGCCCCAGTGAACAATGGTTGAATCCAACAAGCCGCGTTGTTTTAAATCTTGCACAAGGGCCGTCGCCGGTTGGTCTGTTCGCTTGCAGATAGCGGGGAGGCCGGCACGGATATTTTCGTGCGTGTCCCACGGTTGGCCGCCGAGGAAGAGTTGCACAAAGCGAACGCCGCGTTCCACCAATCGCCGGGCGATCAAACAGCGGGTGCCGTATTCACGGGTTTCCGGCCGGTCCAGCCCGTACATATTTTTCACCCGCTCCGGCTCCCGCGACACATCAAGAGCCTCCTTCGCGGCCACCTGCATCTCGGCCGCCAGTTCATAGCTGGCGATGCGGGCTTCCAAGTCAGCCTCGCCGGGATGGGCGGCGAGATGTCGGCGGTTCAACTCGGCCAGCAAGTCAAGGTTTTGCCGTTGCACGTTTCCGGCCACCTCCGGCGGCGCGTCGAGGTTCAATATGCGCGGTTCTTGAGGCCGCAGCACGGTCCCCTGATAAAGCGGCGGCAGGAAGCCGCACGACCAGTTGTGGGCGGCATCCACCGGCGGCCCGCCCGGATCAGATAATACCATGTACGCGGGCAGGTTTTGGGCCTGCGTCCCGAGGCCATAGACGATCCAGCTTCCCATCGTCGGCCGGCCGGTCACTCCGGCGATGCCGCCGTGGAAATAGCGAATCGACACTTCGTGTCCGTTGAACCCGGTGTGCATCGACCGGATCACGCACAGGTCATCGACCATCCCGGCGGTGTGAGGAAGCAATTCGGAGACATCCGTTCCGCATTGGCCGTGTTTGGCGAACTTCCAAGGGGAGCCAAACAGCTTTTTGTTTGCCCGGTTGACGAAGCTGTATTGGATGTCCCCCTTATATTCCTTGCCGCTGTTTTTCGTCAGTTCCGGCTTGGGGTCGAACAGATCGACATGGCTCGGACCCCCGTGCATGAACATCGAAATGATTGCCTTCGCTTTCGGCGCGAAGTGCGGCGGCCGGGGCTTCAAGGTTGCGGCCGGATTCTCGCCAGGCTTGGATGGCCCGTCGGCGGCCAAGAGGCCGTCTCGTTGCAGCAAATGGGCGAGGGCAAACAACCCGACCCCGCCGGCCGACCGGGATAGAAACGCGCGACGAGTGGCTGGTGATTGGTTAATCGACATAGAGGAACTCGTTCGAGGCCAGAAGTTGTTGGCAAAGGTTGGTGAGGGCGGCCAGTTCCGGGTCTGTTTTCTTAGCCGAAGGAGACTGACTTTGTTGCTGAACAAAACGTGAAGCGATTTGAAGCTCATCGGCGGTCGGCAATCGAAGGTAGGCAAGCTGCCACACTTTGGCGATCAACTGCGGGCGGGCATATTCTACTTTGACGCTTCCCACCAAATCATGGGCGAAATCGACCGAGACATCCACCTTTGCCTTGGCGGCCAGTTGGGCGGCCTGTTTGCGGACAAACTCGCCGTTCATCAGCATCAGTGATTGCGGCGCGGACGTCATTGCGTTGCGGCGTTCGCAACTCAGCTCTCCACCGGGGGCATCGAAGGTCGTCAGGAACGCCACCGGCTTGCTGCGCCGGGCTTGCAGATAGACGCTGCGCCGAGGTTTGTCATCCGGCGTGCCCACCTGCCCGGCCGCGTCTTCGACAATGCCGACCGAGGGGCCGAACATCGTGCGGTCAAGCCGGCCGTTCACCATCAGCATGCGATCACGAACGGCTTCCGCCTCCAGCCGCCGCACGGAGAATCGACCGTACAGCGTGTTGCCGCCATCAATCGCATCCTTCAATGGTTCTCGCCGGGACGACTGGCGATAGACGGTCGAGGTCATCAGAAGTTTGTGGAATTTCTTCTGGCTCCATCCGAGCCGGGGGAGTTCGGTGGCCAGCCAGTCAAGCAACTCGGGATGCGTCGGCGGCTGGCCTAATCGACCAAACTCACCGGGCGTGTCCACGATGCCCCGGCCGAAATGATTCAGCCAGAGCCGGTTGGCCATCGTTCGCCCGAACAACGGGTGCGTTCCGTCGGTCAGGTGTTTTGCCCACGCCAGCCGGCGGCCGCTGGAGGGAAGGCTTGCCTCCTTCGCGGGAATCTCGAAGCGTTTTCCCTCGGCGGCGGTCACCGTGAGATCGCCGGGCAATATGTCCGGCCCGATGGGCTGGCGGGCATCCCCCCGGTGGAACAATTTGGTGGCGGGCAATCGGCCGGGAATTTCTGTCATCACCGCGACGAATTCCTCGACAGGCCGCTCGGCCCGCTTGGTGGCGATCTTGGCCTGCATGGCCTTCAACTCGTCGGCGGCCTTCGGGTTGTACTGGTAAAGAACACCCGGCGTCAGGTTGAGCTTGGGGTTGGCGGCCACCAGTTTTTTCTGTTCCTCCGTCCGCTTATCGGCCGGAGCATCGAAGGCGGCCTTCAACTTCGGCCGGTCGTCGGCGGGGAATTTCTCCAATTCTTTCTCGAAGGCTTCCCGCACGGCCGCCTTCTGTTTCACGTCGAACTCGGCCTGCATCTTGGCGGCCTCGGCATCCACAAGAGCCGTCTTCGCCCGGTCAGCATCGGTGAGCAGCGAGACTCGCCGTTCGCCCGGCCGACGCCATTGGCCGGGATCAAGGCCCGGCTCGAACACCGCACGAAGGCGATAGTAATCCGTCTGCGGAATCGGATCATAGCGATGGTCCAGGGCCATTCCCCGTTTGAGGTTGTGGAGATGGGCTTGATTGGGTAGAAGAGGTGATCTTCCAAGTTACCCGGTCGGTGGCCATGAGTACCTGCACGCTGTTGGAAGCCCTCTCGGAATTGCCCGATCCTCGCAGTCCTCGCGGACAGATTCATCCGCTGCCCGCGGTGATCGGACTGGTCGCCCTGGCCATGCTGATGGGACGCACCAGCCTGATTGGCATCGCCCGTTTCGGCCGGCAGCATGGCGTGCCTCTGGCCCATGCCTTGGGTTTCAAGCGGGGCAAGACCCCGGCCGTGTCCACCCTGTCGCGCACGCTCCGGCGATTCGACGCCGTCCAGTTCGAGGCGATCCTGGCCCGCTGGGTTGCCGGGCGGG
>NZ_JH636442.1:236113-327545 GCF_000255705.1 Zavarzinella formosa DSM 19928 | reverse complement strand
GGCTGGAGGTCCGGACCCTGCGAACCACGTCGATCCTGACCGGTCATGAACAATGGAAGGGCCTGGCCCAAGGCTTCGAGATCATCCGGGAACGGACCATCAAGGGGATCAAAACCGTCGAAGTCGGGTACGGGGTGACAAGCCTGTCTGAAGAGCAGGCGACCGCCGCCGACCTGCTGAGACACCTCCGCGATCACTGGAAGATCGAAAACGAATTGCATTACGTTCGGGACGTGACCTTTCACGAAGACGCCTGTCGGGTGCGCTCCGGTTCGGCCCCCCAAATCCTCGCCGCCCTGCGCAACTCCCTCATTCATTTGCTCGCCGGGACCGGGGCCGACAACCACCGCGAAGCCATCGAACTCCTCCAAATCCGACCCGAACGGGCCAGAGTGCTTATCGGCATCCCCCAAAGTGAATGACGGAATGGCCCTGAGCGATGGTCGTGGCACTGGGCGCAACCCACCGATGTCCCGGTCAGGCTGGAGGTGACGATCTTGATGGTATCCGTTACAACTTGCTCGACATCGGCCGGGCCGCCACCGCTGGCCGTCCCGTCCGGAGCGGTGCGAAGGAAGCCCGTTGCCGCCAGCAAGTCGATTTGCTCCGGCTTCAAATTCGACCACGGCCGGGGAACCAGTTCATCCCCGGCGAGTTGTTCGATCACAAATTGATTGAGCGGCTTGTCCGCGTTTAACGCCCGGATGACGTAGTCGCGGTAACGCCAGGAGTGGGGCCGAACCGTGTCCACGGCCCCGTCCCCATCGCTGTCGGAATAGCCGACGATATCAAGCCAGTGCCGCCCCCAACGCTCCCCGTAAGCGGGCGAGGCCAGCAATTGATCGAGCCGTTTTTCGTAGGCATCGGGCGATTGATCGTTGAGGAAAGAATCCAGTTCTTGTTGTGTCGGCGGCAGTCCGGTGAGGTCAAGCGTCGCCCGGCGAAGGAGAGTGGCCCGATCCGCATCCGGGTTGAAGTTGAATTGTTTCTCGCGGAGTTTCGCCAGCACAAAGGCGTCAACGGGCGTCCGCACTCGGTCGGCGGGCGAAAAGGTCGGCGGGTCGATCCGCCTCAATGGCTGATAAAACCAATACGCCCGCTCATCGGCCGTGATGCCCAACCCCGGCGGCAACGTCATCGGTTCGTCTCGCAACGTCTTCGCCCCGGTGGCGATCCACTGTTCGATGAGGGCGATCTTATCCGCCGGAACTTTCTTTTCCCCCGGCGGCATGTCGCCGTCTTTCATCCGCTGCACGAGCAAACTCTTCAACGGCTCTCCGACCGTGATCGACGGCCCGCTCTTTCCACCGGAAAGGGCAAACCGCTTCAAACGCAAATCGAGCTTGCCGGGGAGTTTTTCACCGCCCCCGTGGCAGTCGAGGCAATAAGCCTTCAGGATGGGTCGAATGTGCTGTTCAAACGTAATCGGATCAGCGGCGGCCAATCTCCCGTTCCACGCAATCAGGAACGCAATGACCAACAAGGCGGTTCGCATGAGAATGGGTCCAAGTCGGCGGGAGAGGGTGGTTCGGCAGGAAAGTTAGTTTATCATGTCCGGCGAGACATCGCCAACCCGGTTCTGGTTGTTTGTCAGATGAAAACGATTCCTCCCGACAAAAGCAATTCAAGCCGACAAACACTGTCCGGTTTCTTATTGAGGCCGAACTACTATTTGGGCCACATGGCGCCTTCAACCATCCGGGAATTAACCATGAGCATTTAAAATGGGCCATTTTCAATTGGTCAAAATCGCTGCGCATTTGCCCAAAATCATCAGGCGACCCCTCTGTTTTTCCGGGGGTTTTGAAAAATAGTGTTCAGTTGGCCCACTGTTTTTGACCAGTTGGGTGGGTGTTCAACTGTCTAAAAATGGTCACCGGAGGGGTTTTTTCACCTGCTTTTGGTCACTTTTCAGGTCGAATTTGACTGGTTTGAAAATCCGAAAATGCGAAGCCCTGTAGCCTGTTCGCCCAAAATGGAGTGGCCAAGGCGCCGAACCGCCCGATCATTGGCGTGCGGCAAAAAGCCCCCGGCGATGATTGAGCCACGTGCCGTCACTTGGAGCGATTCATTTGAATCTTGATGACGGATTTTTCGACCGTCATGGTCAGCGTCAGCGTTTTGCCAGACAGGTCGATCTCGTACACATCCGGCTTTTCCACCTTCATGAGCTTCAACGTCAGTCGGCCGTCGGCGACCGCGTATTCGCCCGTGAGGAGTTGAAAGTCGGCCTTCTCGCTCCCGGTCTTGGCCCGCGAGATCAGCACGAAACCGTCGGCACCAAACGTGGCGGCATACTGGCCCACCTTTTTGCCTTCGATCAAGACATCTCCGGCCCAATCCCCGACGATGTCTTTGCCACTGACGGCCGACTTGGCCGGTGTTTTGGCCAACGGCTGATTCAACTTGCCGCCCCAAATGTGGGATGTCTCGAAGGCCATCAGCAACAGGCCGTCAATGACACGGGGCAATCGTTCCGGGGTCACATCCTCGGCAGACGCCTCGGCCACGAGGCTGAGCATGGTTCCCTCTCGGTGGGGTGCGGTTTTGAAGAACGCCCGGCTGGAGTTGTGGCCTCCGCTCCAGTTCAGCAGGGCCAGCAAACGCCCCTGATCGGCATCGGCCGGCATCACCTGACAGTTGAACCATATCCGGGCCACGGGCGCTTGCCCGCCCCGCTCGATCACTTCACACGTCACGACCCAATCAAGAGTTTCCTTGGATTTGGCGGACGTGTACTTCAGACCAAGCGTGTAAAACGGCAGCTTTTCCGCCGTCTTCGACGGGATGAGTTCCGTTGCATACTTGGCGCTCAACACCCGGCCAAGTGACTCGTGCGTCAAGGCAGAAGTTGCCCTCGTTTCGGCAGGCTGGGCCACAACCGGCCCGGCGATCAAACTGGCGAAAACGAGAACAAAGGCGGTGGCTGCATGAAACAGTTTCATGGCAATCTTTCGGTGGCTTGGCTTCGGACCCCCATTACCGCCGACGCCGCGACTCGTGACAAGAAAAATCCGATTCCTTGATCCCTAAACGTTCCAACGGTGCCTCGAAGCCCGACACACCGGTTATTTGCCGTTGATCTCCTGATGCACCCGCCAGGCCGCTTCTTGGAATTGTTTTGCCTCCGCCGGGGAAAGAGTCTCTTCCGGTTGTTTGGGAAGGCGATGGGTAAGCCCGACGGGACTGTGGCCGGTCAGAATCGGGTAGAGGGTGCAGGCGTAAATGTACGAGCCTTTCTTGCCAGGGTGTGCCTTGTCCGGATCGTAAAGACCCAACCGCTGTTCCGGCGAGGCGCTGTCGCCCCAATACGACAACCAAGCCTTGCCGGCGGCGGCGACCGGAACTTTCAATTCCTTGCCCAAGGCGACGTGCATCTCATGGAGATCTTGGAACCCTTTGGGGTAGAGCGTGCTGATGCTGGCGGTGCTTAGCAAAACTGTTTTGGAGCCATTTTTGCGAATCAACTCATCAAGCAGCCGGGCATGCTTGGTGAAGCTATCCGGTTTGACGTTGTAGATTTCCTGAAGAACAACAAAGTCCCACTTCTCCGACGTGATCTTCTCGCGAGCGGTCCCCTTGCCTTCGCCCCGGTTCCAAAGACTCTCCAAGGACGCACCGCCTGCGACGGCCCGATCCGCCGAGATGCGGGGCTGGCCCGCCGGGGCCGACTCCGACAACGTCTCAATCAATCGCGGCAAATCGTTGTAGAAAATCTGGCTGTTGCCCACGAAAAGCACGCAAAGCGGTTTCTTGGCCGCCAGTTCCTTCTCTTGGGCACCGGCAACGGGCGCATTGAAAACACAAGCCAAGACGGCCATCATCAACCAAACGAAACGGAAAGACTTGGTCATTTTCAAACCTCTTCATTTGGTGTCTTCAGACCGTCGATCCTTGTTGTGGCGAGACGTTGATCAACGAAATTGAAATTGCCACTGATCACTCCCTCGTCACGAATTCATCAAGATTCAACAACGCCCGTGCGACCAACACCCACGACGCGGCGGTGGCGACATCATTTTTCGATTTCACATCCAGCATCGCGGGCTTATGGGAACCCAGCAGCTTTACAGCCTCCGCTGAATTTTCCAACGCCAGTTCCCGCGTGTCTTTCAACAACTGAACCAATCGGACGGCCTCGGCTGTCGAGGGTTCGCGGCCCATGCACAACTTGAAAAGATAGGCGGGCCGGGCGTCCTCTGTTTGCACCCGTTTTGCCAACGCCTGGGCCGCTTCGACAAACACTGCGTCATTCAAGAGCGTGAGGGCTTGCAAGGGAGTGTTGGAGCGTTCGCGTTTCACGGCGCACACATTGGAATCAGTCGCGTCGAAGGTGGTCAGTGTCGGGTAGGGGCTGGTCCGCTGAAACCAGACGTAAAGGCCGCGTTTGTACTTGTCCTCTCCTTTGGATTCGACCCAACGGGCGGAATTGGCATACGTCAATTCCGAGATGCCGCTTGGTTGCGGCGGGCGAATGCTCGGCCCGCCGATTTTGCGGGTAAGCAGGCCGCTGGCCGCCAACGCGGAGTCCCGGACGATCTCCGCTTCGAGGCGAAACCGCGATTGCCGCGCCAGCAACACGTTGAGGGGGTCTTTGTCGATCAGGTCGGTTCGAGTCGCGGACGACTGGCGATAGGTTTGGCTCATCACGATCCGCTTGTGCAATTTCTTGAGGGACCATTTATCCTCGTCGCGGAAGGTGGTTGCCAGCCAGTCGAGCAATTCCGGATGGGATGGCTTTTGCCCCTGCGTGCCGAAATCCTCCGGCGTATTCACAAGCCCCTTGCCGAAGAACTTGCCCCACACCCAATTGACCGTCACGCGCGGGGTGAGCGGGTTTTCTTTCGACACGATCCATTTGGCTAAATCGAGCCGGGTGGAGGGAGCTTTTTCCGGCTTCGGCAACACTGCCGGGGTTCCGGGTTTGACTTCCACGCCTTTGCGGAGAAAGTCGCCACGAATGTGAACATGAGTCGCCCGCGCGGGACCGGCGGCCAACGTCTGCACCTTGCTCGGCTCCGGTTTGGTCTTCAGATGAGTGGCGACGACCGCTTCTCGTTTTTTGATCTCGGCCGCCGGCATCTTCATCTGTTTGGCCTCTTCGACGGCCTTCTTCAACTCGGCCGTTTTCGTCGTGAATGCCGCAAGGCGATCTTTGAGGGCGGCTTCCTCGCCGGGGAGGAAGGCCGGCAAATCGGCCTCTTTGTCGCTGTTGAAGAACGCGAACAATTGGTAGAACTCCCGCTGGCTGACAGGGTCGTATTTGTGGTCATGGCACTGGCAGCAACCCACGGTCAGCCCGAGCCAAACGGTTCCCGTGGTGTTCACGCGATCAATCACCGCCGCCACGCGAAACTCTTCCTGATCGACGCCCCCTTCTTTGTTCGTCAATGTGTTGCGATGGAATCCGGTGGCGGCTTTCTGCTCGGTCGTCGCGTCGGGCAACAGATCCCCGGCCAGTTGCTCGATGGTGAACTGATCGAACGGCATATCTTTGTTCAACGCCTGAATCACCCAATCGCGGTATCGCCACGCGAATGGCCGGCCGGTGTCCTTCTCGTAGCCGTCGCTGTCCGCATAACGGGCGGCGTCGAGCCAGTGTCTTCCCCATCGTTCGCCGTAGTGCGGGGAGGATAGCAATCTCTCCACCAGTTTTTCGTAAGCCTCCTCGGAGGGATCGTTGACAAACTCATCCACTTCCTTCGGCGATGGCGGCAGACCGATCAGATCGAGATACAACCGGCGAACCAGCGTGTGCTTGTCGGCCATCGGCGAAGGAGCGGTTCCTTCTTTCTCCAATCTCGCCCGAATAAACGCATCAATGGCGTTGGCCGCCGGATGTTTGGTTTTGGGAACCGGATGTTGAACAGGGGCTTGGAACGCCCAATGCGATGATTTGACGCCCGCCGTGTTCCCGGTGGCGGCGGTTCCCCATTTCGCCCCCTGATCGATCCACATCCGGAGAATGCCGATTTGCTCCTTCGTCAATTTCTCAGTTTTGCCGGGAGGCATCACCTCGTCGGGCTTCAAGCCGGAAACCAATTGAATCAGCAAGCTATCAGCCGATTTTCCCGGCACAACGGCCGGACCGGAGTTGCCGCCTTTGGTGACCGCCGTTGAGTCATCAAGACGCAACGATCCCTTCTGCTTCTCGGGCCCGTGGCATTGCACACAATGGGCCGCGAAGATCGGTTTCACGTCCTTGTCAAAGTTGATTTGGCGGTCGGCGGACAGTTTGGGTTCGGCGGCGAAGCCAATCGCCCCCGACACCAACGCGAGTGAAACGACCCAGACGTGCCGCATTCGTGAGGCTCCCAAAGTAGTCTCTGGCAATATTAACCGATGGCCGCTTGAATCACTTCGCCGGCGTTGTCCGTGAGGCGTTCGTTGCGGCCGTTATGGCGGTAGGTTAGGCGGGTGTGCTTGAAACCGAGCAGGTGCAGGATGGTGGCGTGGATGTCGTTGACATGCGTTTTGTCAGTGGCGGCCCGGAGGCCGATTTCGTCAGTCGCCCCGATCACCCGGCCCCCTTTGACGCCGCCCCCGGCCATCCACATGCAAAAGCCGTGCGGGTTATGATCGCGGCCAGTGGTTCCTTCCGTCATCGGTGTGCGGCCGAACTCGCCGCCCCAGATCACCAGCGTGTCCTTCAACAAGTCCCGGCGTTTGAGATCAGTGAGCAACCCGGCAATGGGCTGGTCGCTTTGCAGGCAAAGTTTGCCGTGATTCCCTTCCAAATCCGAGTGGGCGTCCCATCCGTTGGTGTCACCGCAATAGAGTTGCACGAACCGCACACCCCGTTCGACCATGCGGCGGGCCAGCAGACACCGTGTGCCGAACTCCGCTGACTCTTTGCGATCAAGGCCGTAAAGGGTTTTCGTTTCCTTTGATTCGCTGGCGAGATCGACCACTTCAGGGGCATGTATCTGCATCCGAAACGCCAGTTCATACGCAGCGATGCGGGCTTCCAACTCCGAATCCCCCGCACGAACGGCTAGATGGTCTTGGTTCCCCTCGCGGATGAAGTCGAGCGTGCGTTTTTGCTGTTCAAGTGAAACGCCGGAGGGCCGGTCAAGATTCAACACGGGGGTTGAACCGCCGCGAATCAGCGTGCCCTGATAGGTTGTCGGCAGAAAACCGTTGCCCCACGCCGGAGCGCCGCCTTTGGGCCAGCCGCCGGGGTCCGGCAACACGACGAACGCGGGCATGTTCCGGTTCTCGGACCCGAGGCCATACGCCACCCATGCCCCCATGCTGGGGCGGCCCATCAGGATCGACCCGGTGTTCATCAAATACACCGATTCGGGATGGGTGACGCTGTCGCCGTGGCAACCACGAAGCACGCAGAGATCATCAACGCATTTCGACAAATGGGGGAACCAATCGGAAACTTCTGTTCCGCATTCACCGTGTTTTTTGAACGTCCGTTTCGACGCCAGCAGTTTGTTCTTGTCCACGCCTCGCCGGGTCTTCACCGGGCCGAACGATTCGGGCAACTTCTGCCCGTGCAATTTGGTGAGGCCAGGCTTGGGATCGAAAGTATCCATCTGACTCGGGCCGCCGGACATGAACAGGAAGATCACCCGTTTGGCGGTCGGTTCAAAGTGCGGTTTCTTCGGTGCCAGCGGATCGCGTTCCCCGGCGAAGAGTTTTCCGTCGTCGGCCAGCAAACTGGCGAGCGCGATCCCGCCGAACCCGTGACCAGCGTTGCGGAGGAAGGATCGGCGATTCATCGGGTTCGGAAGCGGTTGCACGGAAATCGCCTCAATCCAGATAAACAAACTCGTTCATGTTCATCAACGCCCGGCACAATTCGGATAGCGATGAGGTCTTCAAAAACACCCCCGCCCGTTCCCGCTCCTTGTTCGTCGGCAATCGTCCCAACGTCAGCCGATAGGCCCGGTCGATTCGGCCGGGTTCGGAGTCCGCTTCCTTCATCAAGCGTTCCGCGACAAACTTGGCGGCTTCCATCGCCTCGGGGGCATTCAGCAACGCCAGGGCTTGCGGTGCCGTCGTGCTTCGTTCTCGCTTCGGGCAACTCAGGTTGCTGTCGGGGAGGTCAAACGCCTCCAAAAACGGATGGCGAAGATTTCGGCGGGCGAACAGGTAGACGCTTCGCCGCACATGATCCTTCGGATCGGGGCTGACAATCCAGCCGCCTTTTGCTCCTTTTACCGCCTCCGGGGCCACCGGGGGAGTCACACCGGGGCCGCCCATCGTGCTGTTCAACCGGCCGCTGATGGCAAGCAACGAATCCCGCACGGCCTCGCCTTCCAATCTCAATCGGTTCATTCGAGAAAAGAACGTATTGTCGGGGTCTTTCTCCATTGTTGTTTGGGGGGCGATGGTTGATTGCCGATATGTCTCAGAAAGCAGCATCAGTTTGTGCATTCGTTTGAGACGCCAGCCCCCGTCGACCAATTCCGTCGCCAGCCAGTCAAGCAATTCGGGATGCGTCGGCGGTTCTCCCCGCACGCCGAAATCGCTGGCCGTGGGAACCAAGCCCCGGCCAAAATGTTGCTGCCAGACGCGGTTGACGATCACGCGGGCCGTCAGCGGATTGTCCGCATGGGCAATCCAATTGGCGAGAGCCAGCCGACGCCCCCCGGATGACGGCGTGATTTTCGCCGGTTCGGGTTTGCGTCCGGAGGTGAGCGTGACGGGGAAACCCGGATCAACCACTTGGGCTTTGTTGGAAAGTTCGCCCCGTTCGAGCAAGTGGGTTTTCGGCGGCGGCCCCTGGCGGTCGGTCATGCCCATTCCCACGGGCAACGGGGCGGGCTTTTTCGAGTCGAACGATTTCAACTGTTGCCGAAGCTCTTTTAGCCGGGCCAGTTCAACGGCCGAAAGAGTCTTTTCCACTTCGGCATCGGTCAGGGCCGCCAACTTCGCCGTCTCCCGCACCAATTCCTGCTGGCCGCCGTTTCGTTTTTCTGGCGGTGTGCGATGAGCCGCCTGAGCCTCGGCCGAGAGTTTGGCGATTTTTGCATCCAGCAATTTCGCCCGGTGCGGTTGTTCCACGGCAAGGATGTCATCCCGCAACGATTGCGTCAGGCGGTCATACTCTCGAAGGGCCAGCAAATGTTTTTCACGCTCGTCTGAAGAAGCGACATCAAGATTCGTGCGAAACTCGGCCCCGGCGAAGAACGCCTGAAGTCGGTAATAATCCGTCTGCGGGATTGGTTCAAACTTGTGATCGTGGCAGCGGGCGCAACCGACGGTCAACCCGAGGAAGACCAGACTGGCTGTGTCAGTCATGTCGTTGAGAGTGTTCAAGCGGCGCTGGGCCTGATCGGCCGAATCGGTCATGTCCGGGCCGAGCAAATTGAACCCGGTCGCCACCAAGGCGGCGGGATCACCGGGGAAGGCCTCGTCTCCGGCGAGTTGCTCGATGATAAAGCGATCAAACGGTTTGTCCTCGTTGAAGGACCGGATCACATAATCCCGAAATCGCCAAGCATGGGGCCGGATTTCATCTTGCTCGTATCCGTTCGTGTCGGCATACCGGGCCAAATCGAGCCAGTGTCGGCCCCAACGCTCCCCGTATTGCGAAGAGGCCAGCAACCGATCCAGCAATTTCTCGTAGGCGTTTGGCGAAGCATCGTTCACAAACGCATCAACCTCATCCGGCGTCGGCGGCAATCCGATGAGGTCAAACGTCACCCGGCGAATCAATTGCGGACGCGTCGCCGGAGGCGTTGGTTGAAGTCCGTTCGCCTCCAGTTTGTGTCGAACGAACGCATCAATCGGCGATGTGATCGAGGAATCTTTCAGCGTTGGCGCCGCCGGGCGAACCGGCTTCTTCCAAGCCCAATGATCCTCGGGGGAAGCGGCGAAAACTGGCGGAGTTGTGCCGGTCAGCAGTGCGACGATGATGATGGCACGACGAAACTGCATTGTCCCCATCGCTCCGGGCCTCGGCACATTCTAACAGGCTAACCCGTCTTGCGGGTGACTGTCAATCATGTAATCCTGCCGATATCCATCTGCAAAACTCGCCCGGCGTTTCATTCCATACAGTACCAAAGATTCGCCCGACACCCCGGACGGAGGCGGTTCCCGTGCGCATCGGTCATTTCCAGTTGATCTCGAAACTTGGCGATTTCGACGGCAATCTCGCCAAAGTGGTCGAAAGCCTGAAGCGGGCCGACCGCGACCGCGTGGAGGTCGTCAGTTTTCCCGAGTGCTATCTGACGGGCTATACGGACTCGGCCGAAAAGGCCCGACAGGGGGCGTTTTCGCTCGATTCGCCGCAGATGATGAAGGTGCTGGAAAAGACGATGCAAGCCGAGGCCACGTTCATCGTCGGCTTCAACGAGAGTCGCGGCAAAGACCTTTACAACACATCTGCCATCATCCACAAAGGACACGTTCTTGGCACATACAGCAAATGCTCCGCATACATGCCCTTCCACAAACAGGGCCGCGAATTCCCGGTGTTCGAGCGAGCAGGCGTCAAGTTCGGCGTCATCATCTGTTCAGACGGTGGCTATATCGAGCCGGCCCGGTTGCTGGCGATCAAGGGGGCGAAAATCATCTTCGCCCCGCACTATAACGCCATCGGAGCGACCGGACTCATCAACCATTTCATGAACGTCCGCAACGACCATACCGCCCGTGCGGTGGAAAACCGCGTCTTCTTCGTGCGGGGCAACAACGTGGCCCCCGGCATTGATCCTTCGTTCGCCCGCGAAAGTGTGGCTTATGGTGACAGCTATATTCTGGACCCGAACGGAGAAATGGTAGTCCGCACCCGCCGGCATCAGGAAGATTTCATCTTCGCGGACATCGACCCGGCGATGGCCCAAGACACCAATTGGGGCGTCGGCCGTTCGTTGTGGAGCGCTCGCGAATTCGGGAAATTGCTTGCCGAGGCGATTGAGAAACCAAAGTGAGATGATTTTCAGGCGAACAATCCGAGGAGGGGCTTCCCCGAAGTGATCGGCACCGGGCGGTTGGCGAGGTCTTGGAAGTGACCGGCGGGGTCGATGCCGAGGGCGTGGAAGAGGGTGGCCATCACATCCGGCGGCGTCACTGGGTTCAGCGAAGGATAGGCCCCGATTTTGTCCGACGATCCGTAAGTGGCGCCCCGAGTCACGCCTGCCCCGGCCATCGCGATGGAGTAACACATGCCCCAATGCTTGCGGCCCGGCGTCGCCCCGTCGAATCTCGGTTCGAGGGCCACGCGCGGGGCGCGGCCAAATTCACCCAAGCACACCACCAGCGTGGTTTCCAACAGGCCGCGTTGTTCCATGTCTTCGAGCAGGGCCGAGAAGCCGAGATCGAATCGCGGCATCAGGTGATCCCTCATCGACTGGAAAATATCGTTGTGGGTGTCCCAGCCGTATTCGTCCGTGTCGTTCGGGGATTTATCCTGTCCGCGAATGCCGTGATTGAAGAAGACCGTTACCCACGGCACACCCCGTTCGACCAGTCGGCGGGCGAGCAGACACGCCTGCCCGGCTCGGTTGCGGCCGTAACGGTCGCGGACCCGCTCCGGTTCGTCTTCCAAGTCGAAGGCCCGCGTGGCCGACGGGGTGGAGAGGAGTTCATAAGCCTGCCGGTTTAACGGGTCGCGCTCGACGGTCGCCGGAAGGTTGGACAGCAAGGCTGTGGCCCCCTGCAACTGGTTAAGCAAACTTCGGCGACTGTCGAGCCGGAGTTTCGGCAATTCGGCCCGTGGTTCCAATCCTTGAAGCATCGGCAGTTCGTCGGTCACATCTCCCAAGATCAACGGTTCGCAGGCCCGGCCGAGGAACCCAGCGTTTTGCCCCACCGATGGCAATTGCGGGGCCAGCAGCGGGCCGTTGAGATGCACGGCGGTGTAAGGCAGGTTTTTCGCGGGCCGAAGGCGTCGGAGGATGGCTGATTGGGTGGGGAAGTCGTTCGGCGTCGGCAGCGGATTGGAAGATTTGCGGGCGTGCGGTTGGCCAGTGAGTGTGAGATAGGCGGCCGATCCGTGATCCAAGTCATCGTGGCTCATGCTGCGGATGACAGTCATCCGGTTGGCCAATGAAGCAACACGAGGCATGAGTTCGCCGAAGCGAATCCCCGGCACAGAGGTGGCAATGCTCCCGAAAGCCCCCCGCACTTCTGCGGGAGCGTTGGGCTTCGGGTCCCACGATTCAAACTGGCTCATCCCGCCACTGGTATAAACCAGAAGCACGGATTTTGCCTTTCCGGCCAACACGGGTGTTTTCGCCCCGAGCGGAGATGACAGCCACGGAATCCCGGCCAAGCCGAGCCGCAACCAATCCCGGCGATTGAGGGTGATCCGCATGAGGATCACTATAACTGATGAACGAGCAAATGGGCAACGATCTTTGCCTCTCAGCCGCCCGCCTTTTTCACCTTGTACCCCAGCTTTTCAAGTTCCTGGCAGACGCGGTCGCGGTTGTCACCTTGGATCTCGATTCGGCCGTCTTTCACCGTCCCGCCGGTGCCACATTTTTGCTTGAGGATGCCGGCCAGTTCTTTTAACTCTTCTTCTTTCAGGGGAAGGTCGAAAATGGTCGTCACACCCTTCCCCTTGCGGCCAGCGGTTTCGCGGCCCACTTTGGCGGTCAAAACTTTCTTCGGGGCTTCCTTCTTCACCGGCACAGGTTCCGGTTCCGGCGGGGGAAGCGGGCCATCCTGCCGGACGCCGCCGGTGATCAGCCGGGTGACGAAACCCGCCAACTCCCGCTCGATTTCTGGAATGGCGACGAGGTCGTCTTCCACATACCAATATTCCAGCTTTTCGACCCACGAGGGCCAACGTTCCTGCATCAGTGGCAAATGCTCGTTCTTGCTCAACGCCACGACGCGATCCGCGGCGGCGAACAATTCCTCCGTCACGGCCAGCGGAAGACGGGCGACCGCTTCGGCGGCCTTGATGCCCTTGCTAGTAATTGCTTTTTCGGTGGTTCGGGAAATAGGCCCCAAGTTGGCCCGACCGCGTTCGAGGGCAAGACCGGCCGAGGTGGCCCGCCACGACAGGCCCATCTTTTCGGCCATCGAATTGAAGACGATTTCCGCGTACCGGCTGCGGTAGTAATTGCCGGTGCAGAGGAACAACACGGTTTTGGCGGTGCGTGCGGCGGCCATTATTTCACGATCTCCAACGCCATTTCCCTCACCCGTTTCAGGTCGAGCTTGCCGCTGCCCAGCAAGGGAAGATCCGGCACGGGATAGAATTCGCGATCACCCGGAATCCACAAGTTCGGAATGCCGCGTTTTCCCAATTGATCTGTCAGTTCCTTTACGGGCATCGTCATCGCGGGGGTATGCAGCACGATCAACCGTTCCCCTTTGCGTTCGTCCGGCACGGCCGTGACGGCCAGCACACGGTCGTTCGTGCCCAGCACGGCATGAAGGTCTTCTTCGACCTTTTCCAAGGGGACCATCTCCCCGCCGATCTTGGCAAACCGCGATAGCCGCCCGGTGATCGTGAGGAAGCCATCCTCGTCGATTTTGGCCATGTCGCCGGTCGTGTACCAACCATCGGTGATGGCCTTGGCCGTCAGGTCCGGGCGGTCCAGATAGCCGACCATCACGTTCGGCCCCTTGATTTGCAGCATTCCTTCAACGCCGCCAGCAAGAGGGTTGAGCGTATCCGGGTCCACGGTGCGGGCGGCCACGCCGGGAATCGGGTGGCCGATGGTTCCCACTTTGTTGCGAATCTGCCGGGTGCCGTTGAGTTCCACGTCGGGCACGTTGGCGCTCACCACCGGCGAAAGCTCGGTGCAGCCGTAGCCTTCCATCGGCAGGATGCCGAACTTCGCCTCGAATTCATGGGCGAGGGCGGGGGGGAGTTTCTCCGCGCCGCAAACGAGGATTCGCAGGGCCTTGAAATCTTCCGGGTCGCAACGTCGCAGATAAAACCGCAAGAACGTGGCGGTGCTAATCAGCCCCATACACTTGAATTTCTTGCACAACTCACCGATTTCCTTGGCCTGCCGGGGGTCCGGGTAGTAAACGACGCCGGCCCCGATTTGGAGGGGAAGCCAGAGCAGAACCGTGTAACCGAAACTATGGAAGAATGGCAGCACCCCCATCAGGCTGTCACCGGGCACGATGCCCAAATGGCTGACGGAGGCGACCGCATTGCTGGAGATGTTCCGGTGGGAGAGCATCACTCCCTTCGGTTCACCGGTGCTGCCGCTGGAAAAGATGATCGTCACCAAGTCGTCGATTTTGTGCCCGCCAAGCCGAAGAACCAATCGTTCGATCACCCAACCCGGCAACAAGACGACCATCAGCAGGCTGCGGATTCGCTGCCATTTGGTGATGCCTCGGAGGGCGTCCTCTAAATAAACCAGATTGACCCCCTCGATCTCCAACGGCGCCCGCGTGAGGAATTTCTTCGAGGTGATGATGGTTTTCATGCCGGTCTGCCGAACGGCTGAGCGAATAGCGTCCATTCCCATCGTGTAATTAAGGTTCACGGAAACCCGGTGATGGAACGCCAAGGCAATGTTGGCCAGCGCGCTGCCCACGCTGGTCGGCAGCCAGATCCCCACATTCTTTTCCGTGCCAATCTGCGGCTTCAGCCAACGGGCCATACAGATACAGCCGACGAGCGATTTCAGGTAATTGATCTCGCGGGCGGTTGGCGTGGAGGCATCCACGAAACAAAGTTTGCGAAAATACCGGAACCGGGACGCGAGCCGGACGAATTGCCGATGCACCGGCCGCAGATGTTTGCTGGCGATGATGCTCGTCTCGGCGGTGAGTTGTTGGATCGCCAGCCGGACTTCCATCGCCGTCACCGTCTGCGGCATCGGCTTCCCGAACACGATGGTCACGTGATAAGGGAGATGCTGCGGCCACTTCCAAAACACCTTGTTCCCGGAGTAACTGAACAAGCTGCCCCAGAGTTGGTAGAGGCACACGGGAACAACAGTCACGGGGTTTTTCGTCTGTTTCAACACCCGCTCAAAACCCCGGCGAAAAGGCAACATCACGCCGGACCCTCGCGATAACGCCCCCTCGGGGAAGAGGCAGATCGCCTCCCCCCGGTCGAGGGCTTCCGCGATTTGTTTCAACGACTGCACAATCTGCCGGGGGCCGCCTTCGCCGTCAATCAGGATCGAGTCGGTCACCCGCAGGAACCATTTGAACAATGGATTCTTTGTAAACCCCTTGTAAGCCACAAACCGGACATGCCGGGGAGAGGCCGCCCAGAGGAGCAGCCAGTCCACATAAGTGACGTGATTGCTGAGGAGCAACACCGGACCGGTGCGGGGGATGTTTTCCCGGCCGATGGGGTGGAGACGATAGAGCGTGCGAGTGATGATCCAAAACACCGGCTTCACGGCATAATGGGGGATCAAGATCACCGCCAGCAACCAAGCGACGAACAACCCGGCCGGAACCGTGAGGTCGATCCACTCCGGGGATTGCAAATTGCTGATAAAGGCCCAGCACACGGGGGAGTCTCCGGCTTGAAGCGTGCCCGTGTTATACCGAAATCCCTTGAAGAAGGGGAATGGCGAAACCACCGGGCCATCCCATCCAACCGGACGCCGGGGTCGCACAATCCCGCTCAGGCGCCACAATTCCACCCTGACAATGATGTCGAGGAAATGGAAGTCAGATCGTTTCCCCGGCCGTTTCCAGAGGCTTCGGAATCGCCATCAAAAACCACGAGGCAAACACCAACACCCGCAAACGGGTGACATGATGTTTGCCTCGTCACATCAGTTTCACAACATCTGTCCGATTGACACGTCAGAAAAACAGGCGTCTCACATCCAGATAAATCACAAAGAACATCAGACTGAAGATCATCCCCAACCCCAGATACATCGACCATTCCATCAGCTTTTCCGGGGCGGGTTTGCCGCGAATCCATTCGTAAATCAGAAATACCATGTGCCCGCCGTCCAGCACCGGGACGGGCAGGAAATTCACCACGGCCAGATTCAGGCTGATCATCCCGATGAACACGATAAACGTCCACATGTCGTGGCCGACGATCTTGTATGAGATGTCCGCGATTGACAGCGGGCCGTTCATCGACTTGACAGAGATATTTCCCGAAGCCAAGGCATAAAGTTGCTGGTAAATGGTGCGGATCAGGCGAACCGTGCGCTGGCCGCCGAATTGCACGGCTTCCCAAAAATCCTCGGCTTTTTGCGTCCGGGTGTCCGCTTCAAACTTGAAGCCGCGTTCATTTTGCGGCCAGGTCGCGTCACGGACAGCCGTGAGCTTGAACTCCAAATCCTCGAACCGGTTTTCGTTTTCCACCGGCCGCCGGATCTTGAGTTCCAACTCCGGCGCGTCCATTCTGGCCACGAAGAATGAAAGGATTGCCCCTTGGTGTTGCTTGAGGGGAATCCAATCCGAGTCCTCCGACTTGTTTTGGAGGGTGATGTATTTGTGCCTGGCCGCGATGATGACATCGGATTTCTTCAAACCCGCCACTTCGGCGGCCGATCCCTTGGTCACGTCGTCGATGGTTGTTTCCACCTGATAGGCGATGCCCAAGCCGGGAATCGTCAGGGGGGAATTGGAGCTAATCACCGGCTCATAGCTGAAGCGATAACTGGGATCCCATTCCAGATCATAACCGCATCGTCGCGGGGTCTTCTGCGAGGCATCCGTGGGCGAACGCATCACGGTCACGCGCACGGGGGGGAATTTGAGAGGCTCGGAGTATCTTGGGTGTCGAATCCATTCTTCGGCCCATTCGCTCAGCTCATAAGGAAGCCGGGCAGGATCGAGAATCACTTCTTGAACCTTGTCTTCCATCTTTGGATTCGGGATGTCCACAAAACGCTTCTTCTGGCCGCCCGGCTTGGTGATTTCCACGGCGATCAGTCGGTCGCCCGAATCAGGCACATCAGGGTTAATCGCCACCAAACCGGGTTCCGTGGCGCCCTCAACCGGTTTGGCCTGTGTCGCCGGTGAATTGACTCGCAGGGCCGAAATTCGCCCGATTTGCAGGCGAACGCCGGGGAGAATAAGCGTGGGTTCCGGGTTGACCGGGATGTCGATTGATTGCCCGTTACGATCCACTCGCACGGTCACCGTCTTGTCCCGCATCAGTTGCATACGATCCCGAAACTCAAAGAAGTCGAGTTTCTTGCCGGACGGGTCTCGTTGATCCACCGGCAGATCCTTCATCACGGCCGGGTTTTCGGGGTCCGAAGTGGCGATCAACCGGTCACCCGGCATAAATCCCACATCCCCGGCAGTCTTCGCATTGCTGGCGGCGCTTCCGGGGATGGCGATTCTGACCTCCCCCTTCCGCCCCGCCTTGGCGAGGGTTAATTGCTCCGTGCTGCCGATGCCGATCATCGGAAACAATTCCCCCTCGTCCCGCCGGGGGACAACGTCGATGGTCACTTCGCTGCCGTCGCGTTGCTTGATGCGAATCGGGATGATGTCCTTGCGGGAAGAACTCATCACCTTCGTGCGGATGTCCGGATAGGTGGGTTTTTCGATGCCGCCGATTTGCAGAACCACTGAATCAGCCCGGATGCCGGCCTGCCAGGCCGGGGAACCGGGGCTGATGTAACCGATGATGCCCGGAGCTTCCTCGACACCGTGGGAATAGGCCACGATGAAGCAGCTAATGCCCAAAATCAGGTTCATAATCACCCCGGCCGAGATGATTAGCATCCGCTGGTAAACTTTTTTGTTTTTGAACGACCGGGGATCTTCCTCGGCTTCGTCGCTGTCGGCGTTGTCCCCTTCGCCAATCATCTTCACATAGCCGCCAAGCGGAATCCAACCGAGTTTGTAGGTCGTTTCCCCGTACCGGAACTGGCAGCCGGGGATCGGCTTGCCGAAGCCGATGCTGAAGGTTTCCACATGGACGTCGCAGAACTTCGCGGCCAGAAAGTGCCCGAGTTCATGCAAAAAGATAACGGTTCCCAAGCCCAGGGCGGCGAGAACCACATCCCCCACATAGAGGCCCCTCCAGACAATCACCCCCACGACGCCGGCGACAAACAATACCGGCATGTAGTTTTGGGAGAGCCAGTTACCGGGTTTGTCGGTTTTGGCGGCTTGGGTCGGTGTCGGGTTTTCGGGTGAGATATCGTTCATCGGGTTCGGTTGTTGGTGATCCAGCGGGCGACTTCCGTTCTGGCCCAACGGTCGGCGGCCAGAAGTTCGTCCAGGGTCGGGCGTCGGTTCAGGGAATGGGCGTTCAACACATCGGCGGCGATCCGGGGAATCTCGGGGAATGAAATTTCCCCCGCCAGAAACCGTTCGACCGCGACTTCGTTCGCCGCGTTCAACACGGCACCGCTGGTTCCCCCGTCGCGGGCGACCCGGAAGCCGAGGGAAAGAGCGGGAAAGGTTTCCGGGTCTGGTTGCTCGAATCGCAACTGATTCAATTCCGTCCAGTTCATCCGGCGGGTCGGGCTTGGCCAGCGTTCCGGGTAGGTCAGGGCAAACTGGATCGGCAATCGCATGTCCGGCGGGGACAATTGGGCGAGGACCGACCCGTCCCGAAACTCCACGAAGGAATGCACGATCGATTCGGGATGCACAATCACCCGGATTTGGTCGGCATCCAAGCCGAAGAGCCATTTGGCTTCGATGACTTCCAAGGCTTTGTTCATCAAGGTCGCCGAATCGACGGTGATCTTCGGCCCCATCTTCCAAGTCGGATGATTCAGAGCCTCGGCCACGGTGACTTTCTTCAACGCTTCGCGAGATTTCCCCCGGAACGGGCCGCCGCTGCCGGTGAGAACGACCCGTTCCACGGAATCGCGGTGCCCTTCCATTGCCTGGAAAATCGCGCTATGCTCGCTGTCCACCGGAAGTATCCGGGAGCCGGTTTGGGTGGCCCGTTCCATGACAAGGGAACCGGCCAGAACCATTGTTTCCTTGTTGGCCAGCGCCACATCCTTGCCCGCGTCCACGGCGGCCCAAGTGGTGAGCAGTCCGGCCGCGCCGACGATGGCCGAGACAACGATGTCCACATCCGGGGCCTGGATTCGTTCCAGCAACTCCGTCTGGGTATGAACAGTTGCCCACGGACCGCTGACTGATCCCTCGGGATGTTCTTCGCCTGTCAGGGCGACCCATTTTGGTTCAAACTCGCCAGCCTGCGCCCGTAACGTCGCCGCATTCCGGTGGGCGACCAGTCCGATGACCTCAAACCGATCAGGGTGCAACCGCAAAACGTCCAGCGTATTGCAACCGATGGACCCGGTGGACCCGAGGATTACCACGCGCCGCCGACCCGAATCGGGGACGGTTTTCCGTTGCATGGCGGTCAGTTGGGACACTCAAACAATCTCTCGGGGCGTGATCGGGAGCATAACGCATTGTACGATCCCGCCAACCGGCACGGCAGGGGCGGGAAATAAAAAACGGGCGATGTGCTCGCCCGTTGAACATTACCCGTTTTTAAAGCCTGCTTGCATTAGGTCGGGAACAGGAAGTTCTTGCCCAGCAGGTAAACAACTGCGGTGACAAGGGCCGCCACCAAGAAAATCAGCAGCGGACCGACCACCGGCGTCCGGACCGGCTCGCTCCAAGTGTTCATGCCGGGGTTCGGCAGGTTTTGCACCCGGCCCGCCGGGATCGGGGGAACCGGTGAATTCGGGGGCACTGTTCCCCCGGCTGGGGCAACCGGGAAGGGGGAGGCGAACTGTTCCGCCATCAATGGCTCCATCGAAAAATCGACGGCCGAGGCATAATGAGCCGCCGTGCCGCGTGAGACAGGCGGGGCTTGGGCCGGGATCGAGGGAGCCTTCACCCCGCCCCCGAAGACAGAGGGAGGAATCGGCGGCCCGTTCCCAAAAGAGGATGGCGGCACGGCTGCCGTGCCGCCAAACGCCGTGGCCGGAACAATGACCCCGCCGAAGGAAGAACCCGGAATCGGCGTCGGGGGGGTGGCGAAACCGGGGAACGATTGTCCCGGCCCCGTATAACCCGGAAGCGGGTTGCCCGCCGGAATGTGGGTCGGGGGCACAAAGCCCGGACTGTGGGAAACCGGCGGCTGAACAACCGGGCCGGACGTCGGCTGCGGAGGCATCGTCGGGCGGGGCGGCAGGTGAACCGACCCGCGAGTGTTCGGGATCACACCGGACCGTAGCGTGCCGTGGCTGCTCTGGCTGGTCGGGCGGGCCATTTGCAAAAATGGCTGGAGGGCCTCCACCAATTCATCCGTGGTGTTGTAACGGCTCTCTGGGGATTTTTGCATCAAGCGTTCGACGATGGACACCAACCCGTCCGGAACATGCGGGGCCAGTTCTCGCAACGAAGTCGGTTGTTTGAACTGGTGGGCCATCATCTTCTCGACGGCCGTGCCATCCGGGAACGGATAGCGACCCGCGAGGGCGTAATACAACACGCATCCCAGACTATACTGATCCCCCGCCGGCGTGCGGGTGGTCGGTTCCATGATGCTTTCCGGACTGCTGCAATCCAACCCACTGGTGAGCGTGTTGGCCGTGGACATGGTGTCCACCAGCGATTCGTTCTCGTTTTCCACCAAGAGGGAGCCGATGCCGAAATCGAGCAGTTTCCCCTGATTGTCCGGGGTCACCATGATGTTCGAGGGCTTGATGAGGCCGTGGAACAATCCGTTCTGATGGGCAATCGCCAAGCCGCCCGCCACTTGGCCGAAAATTTGGGCGGCGATTTCCGGGGCAATGCGGCCTTCCCGCTGCACTTTTAGTTCGAGCGGTTCGCCCTGAACCAACGGCCACACGAGATAATGCTGGCCACCAGAGGTGCCGACATCAATGAATGGCACAACAGCCGGATGGCTGAATTGTGAAAAAGCCCGAACCTGCCGACGGGCAAGCCGGACGTTCCACATGCTTCGGCGAGGAAGCACTTTCACGGCAAATAATTGATTGTCAGTTTTTGACGAGGCCTTAAAGACCTGTCCCATGCTGCCGGAGCCGATCGAATCGATCAACAGATACGGCCCGAGAACGAGTCCTTGGGTTTTCCCTTGAAGGATGCGCTCGGCTTGGAACGGACTGAGAATATTCTGGCTGACCAGATAATCAGCCAAAGCGGGCGGTTCCGCACGGGAGTTTCGCTTGAGGAATTCCCCGACCACTTGATCCAAATGGCCGCGGTCGATCAGGCCGCTGCGGCGCAAATCCCAGACAAACCATTCGCAGGCGCCAAGCTCTGAACTGACCATGGGTCGATCATCCTTCTGTTCGCCGATCAAGAATTCTTTCGGCAAATTCTGTGATTCGCAACGAGGGTGCGAAGTTAACAATCAGGCAAAATAGGAAAACCCTGACGCTTCCGCATAATCCGAACGATACGCAACTCGTTACCATCAGGGTAATTTGTAATTTCGTCCCGGTCAACGCGCGAGAGACGAAATTTCCACCAGAACCCAACCCGTTCAACCGCGCCTTCCGTACTCTAGGACAAGATTCGACTCTCTGGGATCATTTAGCCAGCCAAGGGATCCGCCATGAGTATTCAACCGTATGCGTTGTGTCCCTGTGGAAGCGGGAAGCAATTCAAGTGGTGCTGTCAGCCGTATTATCCCCTGTTCATCAAGGCCCTTGAGCAACAAGAGACCGGGCAAAAGGCGACGGCCCGGATGACCATCGATCAACTGACCTCCAAGTTTGCCCAAGTTCCGCAGGCTTGGTGCTATCGGGCTGATTTTTTGGCCCGGACCGAAGACCGGACGGGGGCCGAACAGGCCGTTGAGCAAGCCTTGAAACTTGATCCGGAACTCCCGTTTGCCAACTTCATGAAGGGGATGTTCCGTTTCGACGAAGGGGAAACCACCGGGGCCATTCTATTGTTCAGACGGGCGGCCGAGCGTTTCCCGGCCGAGGCGAAGCCGATGATCACGGAAGTGAATTCACGCATCGCCCAACTCGAACTCCAGGAAAACCGTCCGGTGGCCTCCATCGCCGCCATGCGAAAATCGCTGGCCGCCATGCCAGACGACGTCGAATTGCGCACCAATTACAACGCCATCTTTGGTTCGGAATCCCAGTTGCTTTCCACCATCCGGCGAGAATATCAGTTTCGACCGGGAACCACCGAGGCTGAACGAACGGCGCTGGCCGAACCAATTAAAACGGCGACGTCCGGGCGATGGACCGAGGCCGCAAAGGCTTTGGAAGCCATCCTCCCTCAATTTCAAGAATCGTCGGCGGTTCAATTCAACCACGGCTTGCTGCGGGCCTGGCTGGGGGACAACCGGAAGGGGATTGATTCCCTCGTCAAATCGGCCGAACTCACGGATTCGCTTTCCGAGGAAGAAGAAGCCGTCGCCCTCGCCGAAGTGCTGCGGGGCGGGCGCGGGTTGGAAAACATCTCCGATCACACAGAGCATCGCTTTTACTTGCGGGTGTTGGACGGTCCGGCTTTCTCCAAATTGTTTTCCTCATGGGCCAATGGTGATCGCTTGATCGTCATGGATTCCAATGAGGAAAACGAGACGTTGAGCGCGATCGTCCTTGAAAAGCCTTCCCTCTTGAATGTTGATGTTGGCCCGAAGTTTGGTCGGATGCAGGCGTTTCTTGTGCTGGATCGGGATTTGGTGCGGGTCTGGCACGCTTCAAGAGAAAAGGCCGAGCAACTTGTTCAGGAAATTCGCACAGCAGTCGGCAAGGGCGTCTCGGAACCGCAATACGAACTGGGCGGGGCCAATTTTGGCGACCTGATGGCCGACCTGACGGTGTTCCCGTTGCAAGAAGGCACGCCGGTGGAACTCGTCAAAAGCAAACGAGAAGAGGCCGCCAAATCCTTCTTCGAGGATGTCTGGCTCAAGCGATCCCTGCATGCCCTTGGCGGCGGCACCCCCTTGGATGCCTCCACCCATCCGACGTTGAAGCGGCGTTTGCCGGGGATCATCAAGCACATGGAACTGTGTTTCTTCGCCGGGTCCGAACCGACAGAAGAGACGCGGCAACTAAGCCCCTACGATTTCAACCGGCTTCGCAAAAAGCTTGGTCTGTTGGTCAGTGAACCGGATGGGGCGTTGGATTTCGACACCATTGACGTGGCGAAACTCGGCACGTTGGAAATCGGCGGCCTGGCTCCCGCCCAACTGACCACCGCCTTTCAAGCGGCCATCCGGCTGGATTCCCCGGATCTGGCCGGAAAGTTTGCGAAAGCCGCCATCGGCCAGACTGAGATTGCGGATCGATACCCATTCTTCCAGCACCTGATCTCACTCGCCCGGCAAGAGGGAGACACAACCAGGACGATGGAACTCCTCAAGACGGCCTCTGAAGCCGATTCGGCCAGCAATGAGGGGAAACGGGGGATGCAATACCGCATTCTGACCGGTCAGGCCATCGCCCGGTCGGGACAGACGGACGAGGCGTATGAGTTCTTCAAAAAGACCGTGGCCGACAACCCGAATGAGTTGTCGATCTATGCCCCGGCGGCGGAGACGATGCTCAGCAAGAACCTCGGGGCGAAGGCAATGGAGTTCATCAACGCCGGATTGACCGTCGCCCGAAACCGGAACGACCGGGGAGCCGAGCAGCATTTCCTTGAATTGACAGAAGCAGCCAAAAAGCGAGGCGGTTAAAACTCCAACACGCCCGGTCCGACCGTGGGGACGACGAAAATTTTCCCGTCCCCGATGCGGCCGGTTCGGGCGGCTTGCATGATCGCGGCCGACACTTCGGCGGCTTTCTCGGAGGCCACCCAAATCGTGATCTCGACCTTCGGGATGAAGGCCTGGCTGTATTCACTTCCGATATACCGTTCTAAATAGCCTTTTTGCCGGCTGTACCCCTTGGCCTCCCGCACCGAGCAATCAACCACCCCCAGAATGGCGGCGGCTCGCAGGACGGCCTCGGCCCGGAAGGGTTTGACGATCACAGTGAACTGAAACAAGCCGGGCTGTTCGTCGTTCAAAATCAATCTCCGGGCGTTTGCCTCGTCGTTCGGGTAGTTTATTCACTTCCCGCCCGACCGATGACCGGAACCGTCTTCCCGGTAAGATCAACGTGGTTCTTGTCGACCCGACGCAACGCCTGCTCTCCACAGTGGCTGGAATCGAATGAGCGCACAACCGCTTCGCCTGGCTCATATTAGTGATGTGCATTTGATCGACGAGAAAACCCGTCTCCGCATGCGAGATTGGTTGAGCAAACGGGCCGTTGGCTGGGCGAACAGCCGGTTGACGCGAAGCAAACTCTTTCGTCATGCCCCGGAAATTTGTCGCCATCTGGTCGAACAACTGCCGACCCGGCAACTCGACGGCGTCATCTTCACCGGCGATGCCACGACCATCGGAACGCCGCGTGAGTTTTCGATGGCTTCCGAAATTTTCGCCCCGTTGCTGCAAGCGATGCCCGGTTTGGCCGTGCCGGGAAACCACGACCACTACATGCGGCAAAGCGTCCGGGCCAGATTGTTCGAGACGACATTCGCCTCTTGGCAAACCGGCTTGCGAGTGGACGAACACGTTTACCCCTTTGCCCGGCAATTGAACGGCATCTGGTTCGTGTGTGTGAACTCCTCCCGGCCAAATCTCGCCCCGTGGGATTCGCGGGGCAAGGTGGGACAGGTCCAACTAGACCGGCTCGAAAAACTGATGTCCTCGCTGCCCGCCGGCCCCAAGATTCTGGTGACTCATTACCCTTACCAATTGGGCAACGGCCACCCGGAATTGCGCTGGCGAAAGCTTCGCGATGCCCGCAAACTTTGGGACATCATGGGCAAAGAGGCTTTCTTCTGGTTTCACGGCCATCGGCATGTCCGGTATCACCTGCCAATCATCGGATCATCCTGTGTGGAGGTATGTGTGGGCAGTTCCACCCAAGAGGGCCGTTGGTCTTATCACGAATACACCTTCGCCCGCGATCAACTGGTGATGCTACATCGGATGTGGAACAAAGCCGATCATCGTTTTGATGACGTGTCGGAAGAAATCATCCCGATGCCCGAGGCATGGCAAAAGCATTTTTAACCACCGTGCGAGATGAGGGAGAGAGGGCATGTCAAAAACGTTTTCTGTCCGAACACATCCCGCCGTGGTAAAACGGTCTCTCACTCCAACTGAGATGCCGAGGTTTACATGCGTGCAACTCTCCCGGCCGTGATTGTCGCGGTCTTGTTCGGCGCATCCGGGGCGTTTGCCCAAAAAGAATTCGGGTTCGACAACCGGAAGGGTTCCGGCCAACCCTACCTCAAGCCGGAAGAAACCGTCGCCAGAATGAAGGTGGCCGAGGGCTTTGAGGTCAAACTCTTCGCTGGCGAACCACAGTTGGTGAATCCCATCGCCATGACGGTGGATGAAAAAGGCCGCGTCTGGGTCGTGGAGTGCTTTGAATATCCCAAGCGGACGGCCAAGGGAAAGATGCCGCGAGACCGGGTCCGCATCTTAGAAGACACGGACGGCGACGGCGTTTGCGACAAATCGACCATCTTCATTGAGGGGAAGGATTTCCCCGTCCCGTTTGACTTGGCCTCCGGCATCGAAGTCGGCAACGGCGGCGTCTACCTCGGCGCCCCGCCCTATCTCTTTTTCATCGAAAACAAGAACGACAAACCGGGAAAGATCGAGGTCCTGCTGAAGGGCTTCGGCTCCCAAGACACCCACGAAACACTGAACACTTTCCAATGGGGTCCGGATGGCCGCCTCTATGGCTTGCACGGAGTGTTCACTTACTCCGAAGTAAAGCCCGGCCAAGCGGACGGCCCGGCGACCCGTCTCAATGCGGCTGTCTGGCGGTACGACACCAAGACCAAACAATTCGAGGTCTTTTCGGACGGCACCAGTAACCCGTGGGGCATGGATTACCGCAACTCAGACGGGCAATACATCCTCGCCTGCTGCGTGATTCCACACCTGTTCCACATGGTCCCCGGCGGCATTTACAAGCGGCAGGGGGGCCAGGCGGCCAATCCGTATGCCTATGGGGAAATCAAGGAAATCTGCGACCACACGTTCCACAAGGAAAGTGGTTGGGCCCACGCCGGCCTCATCTCGCTCGACACGCCGGTCATGCCGGAGAAGTATCGCAACAGCGTGATCTTCGGCAGTATCCACGGCTGCTCGCTCAAGCAAAATATTTTGAAGCCGAACGGTTCCAGTTACACCGCCAGCCGAGGGGATGACTTCCTTGTGAGCGGGGACAAGAACTTCCGGCCCATCAATCTCCGCTGGGGACCGAACGGAGAAATCTATTGCATCGACTGGCACGACCAGAATCCCTGCCACCAGACCAACCCGGATGATTGGGACTACGAACGGGGACGGGTTTACCGGATTCAAACCAAGGATTTGAAGACGAAAAAGGCCAAAGACATCGGCATATTGAATGATGGTGAACTTACAGAAGCCCTAAAAGACCCAAACCCGTATGTCGCCCGCACGGCGTTGCGGTTGATCGGCGAGCGGCATCCTGAAATTCTTGCGTTGGGAGGACCGAAAGGCAAAGGGCCGCCCGGATCTGACATTCCGGCAGTTCAACTGCTTAGGTACGCTGCCACATCGAGAACGGAACCAAAATTTGCGGCTGATTTTTACGAAAAGCATTACACGAAGCAAACCATGACTAGCGTGACGATGCCGTTTGAGGTACGAGCCATCAGCGAAAACTTGTCCAACACCACTCCAGCGACAATTGTCCAGATCCTGACAGTATTGGCTAAGAAAGAAGGTCCGGCGATGGTTCGCCGAGAACTAGCCTCGTCGGCCGGTCGGCTCGCAGATCGGGTGGATGTCATCCCGATTCTCCGCGAATTGTTGAAAGCCAAAGACGATGTCAAAGATCCAATGATCCCGCAACTGCTCTGGGTTGCTTACGAAAAGACCATCGCCAAATCGCTCGGCAAAGCAGGCATCACCGATGAATTGAAGTGGCTTGCGGAAAACGCGGCTGGCAACGCACTGATCACTGACACGATCGTGCCGCGCACGATGAAGCGACTCGTCGCCACCGGCAAGCCGGAAGACATTGCCTTGTGTCTCGAATTTATCGGCGGCGTCACCGACGAAGCGGTCACGCTCAAAGCACTGGACGCCCTCGCCTCGGCCATCGGCAACCGGACGGTTCTGGCACCGGGCAACTGGAAGGGTGTGCAAGAGACGCTGGCGAAGAACACCAAGCCGGAAGTGGTTCGGCTCACGAACAGTCTGGCGGTGAAGTTCAGCGATCCGGCGGCGATTCGCAAAGCCTTGGCAGTCGCCATTGATGCCGGGAAGCCGTTGGCCGAACGGCAGGAAGCCATCCGCGACTTGGGGGTGACTCGCGACCACTCGATCCTCAAGCCGATGTTCGGGTTGATTCAAGGAAATGAAGACAACGCCCTGCGGACCGAAGCGATTCGGGCCGTCGCGGGCGTGGATGCCCCGGAAGTATCCCGCGACTTGCTGGCGTCGTGGAAAAACTTCACGCCGCCATTGCGAAACGAAGTGGTCAACGCTCTCGCCGGTCGCAAGGATTGGGCCAATGACCTTTTGGCGGCCGTCGCCAAGAAACAGGTGGATCGGGCTGAACTGACGGACAACACCATCATCCGCATTCAGGCGTTGAAGGACAGCAAGTTAAACACCCAAATCGAACAGGTATGGGGCCGGATGAGGGCCACCCCGGCCGAACTCAACGTGGTGATCGACAAGATGCGGGCGCAACTGGCGGCCGCTCCGGGGTCGTTTGCGCGTGGCAAGATCGTGTTCGACAATCAGTGCGCCAAGTGCCACAAATTCGACGGCCGGGGGAGCGAAGTTGGCCCGAACATCGAAGGCGCCGGGCGGGACATCGAATATTTGCTCGTCAATGTCCTCGACCCCAACCGCGTGATCGGCGCCCCCTATTTCATGCGGACGATCAACCTCAGCAACGGCCGGGTGGAAACCGGGCTGCTTTATGCCGAGGACGATCAATCGATCACGTTGAAGGGGGAGAACGGCGTCCTGAAGCAGATTCAAAAACGAGACATCGACCAACTCAAGGTGCAGGAAAAATCCCTGATGCCCGAGGGCTTGGGTTACAACATGACCGTGCAGGATTTCCGGGATCTCGTCCGCTATGTGATGGCCAACCCGTTCCTGATTCCGGAAGGAGCCGCTTTGCCGGTAGGGGTGAATGGCCGGGCCGTGTTGAAGGCTGGCGAGTCGAAATCGGCGCCGTTGACGGCCGAGGTGACCGCTCCGGCGGCGAAAACCTATCGCTTGCTCGTCGGCGCGAAGGGAACGTGGACGCTGACGGTGAACGGCAAAACGGTGGCCGTCGATCAAAAGGGGAGCGGAACCGCCGCCATTCCGGATCAGTTGAGCGTGAATGTTCCGCTGGCCGCCGGGAAAAACGAGATCGTGTTCACATCAACGACCACGGGCAAAGACGACGCGGCCTATCTGCGGTTCTTCGATCCGAACCGGGAACTGCGATATGTGGAAACAGCCGCCCCGCCTTCGTCTGTGTTGCCCAAGTAATCACGCGAGTTTTGGCATTTCGACCGTTCGTTCGACCACCACTTCTTGGTGGCCGTTCTTTTTATCGAGCTTGCCCGTGCGGTAGATTTCGGTCAGCAGGTTCTTGGCCATTTCGGGCAGGTTCGATTGCCGGAGCAAGCGGATGGTGTCCCCCACGACGTAATCGACCCGCTTGAGTTCGATCCCTTCGGGCGTAATGATCGCGTAGGAAGCCCGAGGATCGCCATCGCGTGGCAGGCCGATGCTTCCTGGGTTGATGACGGTGGTAGCGCCAACCTGAAGAACGAAAGGCACGTGTGTGTGGCCGACGCACACATAATCCACGTCGATTCCTTCCAAACGCCGTTTCCAAAATTCCGGGTCCGGCGGACCGTATTCATCGAACGGATCACGCGGCGTGGCATGAACGAGCAAAAACCGTTTTTCGTCGAGCGTGAGATAAAGCGTACTGGGCAACGTGGCGAGATACCGCCGGTCATCTGCCGAGAGTTGCGCGCAGGTGACCGGCCGGGTCACGCCGGTGAGGTAGCGAAATCCGCTGGCCCCCTGAAGGTAGACCTCTTGGGCGGCCCCGTGGTCGTGATTGCCGCGAATGGCATGGGTGGCGTGTTCCCGCACCCACGCGATGCAGGGATTCGGTTCGAGGCCGTAATCCACCAGATCGCCCAGAAACAGGCACACGTCGAATTCTTCGCGGACGGCTTCCAACGCGGCCCAGTTGGCGTGGATGTCCGAGATTAAGAGGATTCGCATAAAGTCAATCTAGAAGAGAATTTCAGGGAAGATCAACGATTTGGGCCAAAACATTTTGGGACACCACCCACGGATTCCGGGTGATCAATTCCGGCCGATAGACGGGAAGCAACTCGTTGACCGTGATCGGGATCGGCTTTTCGAGCCAGCCGCATGACCATGCCAGCAGGCCGATGACCGCCTCGGCTTTCACGCTGGCCGACCGAAGGTGTTTTAATTGTACATCGCCGTCACGCTTGGCGAACCGTTTTCCCTCTGTGTTGACCACCAGCGGAACGTGCATCCACGTCGGCGAAGTGAGTTTCAGGGATTCGTCTATCCAAAGTTGTTTCGGCGTAGAGGAAAGCAAATCGTCTCCGCGAATCACATCGGTGATCCCCATCGCCGCGTCATCAACGGCGACGGCCAGTTGATAGGCCGGAGTGTCATCGTTGCGCCAGACAACGAAATCACCGCCAATTTGGGATGGTTCCCAAAGGGTTGGCCCGTGGAAACGATCCGTAAACGACGAAGCACGGTCAAACCTAGCCCGCCACGCATAAGGCTTGGTGAGGTTGGCCGCGTCCCCGGCACGGAAGCCGGAACAGGTTCCCGGATAGGTGATTCCTTCTTGGCCGGCGTGCGGAGCGCTCGCGGCGTTCAAAATGTCGGCCCGGCTGCAAACGCAGGGGTAAACAAGTTCGGCCGCCTTCAATCGATCAAGGGCTTCTCGGTAGACGGGCAACCGCTGTGATTGGAAAAATGGCCCCTCGTCCCATGTCAGCCCGAGCCACTGAAGATCCTCAATGATTTGATCGGCCGCTCCGGGTTTTAATCGGCCTGTGTCGATGTCCTCGATTCGCAATACCATTTTCCCACCACGGGATTTGGCATCCAGCCAAGCGATCAAATAAGTGCGGGCGTTGCCCAGATGCTGCGCCCCCGTTGGGGAGGGGGCCAGTCGCCCGCGAACGGGTCTCGCGTCGGCGGCACTCATCGTGATTGACCGGGAACCCACAGAACATCGCCGTTGCCGCCATCGTTCGCGTGACGGGCCATCACGAACAGCAGATCGGACAGGCGATTTAGGTAAATCAAGGATTGTTGATTGATCGTTTCGGTTTGCATCAGTGTGACCACGCTCCGTTCAGCACGGCGACAAACAGTCCGGGCCAGATGCAGCCAAGCCGAGGCCGCCGTGCCCCCCGGCAGGACGAAACTTCGCAGCGGTTGAAGGTGTTCGTTCAGCCGGTCAATCGCTTTTTCCAGCCGTTCAACTTGGGCCGGAGTAATGCGCAAGGCTCCGGTGGATTCATCCGGGGCGACGGGCACGCACAGATCGGCGCCGAGATCGAACAGATCGTGCTGGATTCCCCGGAGCAACACGGCTTCCGAAACCTCCGGGACAATCAGGATCAGCCCGATGACCGTGTTTAACTCGTCCACTTCGCCGTAGGCCGTCACTCTCACGGCGTTTTTGGGAACGCGCGAACCGTCCCCGAGGCCGGTTTCGCCCGCGTCACCGCTCTTTGTGTAAATCCGGGAGAGATAAACCATCTTGGCAAAGCCTCCTGAACGTGATGGTCAATTGATAGGACCGGTCCCGCCAATGGAAACGTTGGAATCGGCAATCTTCGGGAGTTGCGTTCAAGTCCGTCCGAAGAAGTGACCGATACATTCGGCAATCTCGGATTATTGAGTCGCGGAATTTCATCGGTGCGTCGCCCGGTCAGACGACTGATGACGTGCGGGAAGAAACAGGGGAGTCACAATGAACTGGCTGCGTCGCGGATTCCTGATGCTGCTCGGCGTGGGGCCGATGGCCGTCGCCGGTTGCACTCCGGTGGGGATGGGTTTGCTCACCCCCGTTCCGGTCCAGCCTTGGGTGGCTGAACGGATGGAAGAAAAGTACCTTCACAAGAACGACCAACGGACGCCGATCATGCCGCCGGTGCGGGAAGGCTATCCGGAACCGCTTTGCGAGGACGCCCCGACGGAACGCGAAGTGATTCGCACCCTCCAGAAGGTAGCTCGCGGGGTGCCGTTCGTGTATGAGGAATTCCGCGATGACATTCGTGTGAATTCCGAACGGATCGTCGACAAGATCGATCCGCCACGGTTCTTCCCGCTGGTTGGCTGGGCCCGGTTGCATCATTGCCACTGGAAGTGCACGGTGTATTACACGGAAACGATCCAGTCCGATTACCCGTTCCCCGCGAAGCTGAAGAAGCGCCGGGTGCAAGTGTTGTACATCGACAAGGATCACCTCCACTTGTTTGTGGGTCAAGATCCCGATGTACAGAAGGACATCACCCGGGAATTCACCGACTACGCTCCGTGAGTTTGGCCTGAATCGCCCGTCTGAATCAACGCCGCAAGTCGGCGTCCCCGACCGGGGGACGCCGACTTGCGGCGTTTTTGCGTTCTCCCTCCGCCTGCTCACGTTTTCATCACATCTTCACCGCCTCCACCGAATGACCCGGACAATCATACCATTCCGCAACACACGACCGACCGGTAAGACTGGCGCCACGGGTTGTTTCGGGGGATTCTGTTCGTTCCGGAAAGGTCGGGGAGATGGAGAATCGCGCGTTGAACAACCGATCCTTGACTCTGCGGAAACAACCGTGGCGGGCGACGGATCGCCGGCATGGTTTGGGTTCCCGATTCTGGGGTACACATGCTTTCAACGTTGATTTCGCGTTGTCGCCTGGGGGTGATTGCATCAACGCTCGCCCTCGGCGGTGGTTCCCCTTGGACGCCCGAGAGCCGGGCTGACGAACTGGTGATTCCGACGACAACCGGCGCGTTCGGTAATCCCCGAAAAACGCAGGTCGTCGAAGTGGTGGAACGGGTCAAGGCGTGCGTGGTGAACATCCACAGCGAGCGGACGGTGAGCGATGCCAAGTCGCCGTTCAACTCCGCAAAAGACCTTGCCCTCACCCAGCATCGTGTCAACGGCATGGGCACCGGCATCGTGATCGATCCTCGCGGGTATCTCATCACGAATTACCATGTGGTTGATGATGTCTACCTGCTCCGGGTTCGTCTGCACGACGGGACGAGCCTTCCCGCCAAGATCATCGCCCGCGATCCGGAGAATGATCTCGCCGTCCTCAAAATCGACCCGGCCAAGCCGCTGCCGGTCATTCCGCTCGGGACATCATCGGACCTGATGCTGGCCGAGCCGGTGATCGCCATCGGCAATGCCTTTGGATACGAACACACGGTGACCACGGGAATCGTCAGCGCCCTGAAACGCGATGTGACCCTGAACAAAGAAGTGTCGTACAAATCTTTGATTCAAACCAGCGCGGGCATCAATCCGGGGAACTCCGGCGGCCCGTTGTTGAATGTCCACGGGGAATTGATCGGCGTGAACGTCGCCATCCGGGCCAATGCCCAGAACATCGCTTTCGCTTTGCCGATTGACCAAGTGTTGAAGACGACTTCCGAAATGCTGGCCGTGCGACGGCGCCTCGGTCAGTCGCACGGGATCGTTGGCCGCGACATGGTGGATTCCTCATCGAATCCGATCAAGCGCTGGGTGGCCGTTGATAGCGTCGAAGCGAACAGCTCGGCCGAACAGGCGGGCTTGAAGGCCGGCGATGTGATCGAAAAGCTCGGCGATGTCCCGGTGAAGTGCCTGTTGGATGTGGAACGGGCCTACCTTGAATCCTCGCCGAACGCCAAACTTGACGTGGCCGTCAAGCGATCCGGCGACTCGATCAAGGCCGAACTGGCCCTGCGTGGAAATTCACGAATCGTTCCGGCCGTCCCGGTTTCCTCGGCCGGCGGCGATGTGATCTGGAAAAAGCTCGGGCTTCGGCTGGAAGCCGTCACACCCGATTCGGTGACGCATGTGAACAAAGAACTTCGCGGCGGCTTGCTGGTCAAGGAAGTCGTTTCCGACGGCCCGGCCGCTCGGGCGGGCTTCCAACGGGGAGACATCCTGATTGGTCTTCACCAATGGGAAACGATCACCTCCGAGAACGTCAGCTTCGTCCTGAACCATGCCGACTTGGCAAGTTTCTCTCCGGTGCGGTTCTTTGTGGTCCGGGGCAAGGAACTGCGTCGCGGCTGGCTGCCGAACTTCGAGTGATCGCCTGACAATCTCACTGATTCCAAAGAACACCGGTCTTTGCCGGTGTTCTTTCTTTTTCCAGTCTTTGCAAATTGCCCTGTTTCCCACGTCCGGCCGAATTCCCCTTGACCGATTCTCCTTTCCCCGACCAAAATGCTCGCCAGTGCAGGACGCACTTGATCGACTGCGGAAGGAACCGTCTCGTGATGCTCTACGAATCGCCGAATTTTCGGCTGGAAACGGATGAACTCGTCGCCACCATATGGCTCGACTTTCATCTCCGCACCGATCAGACTCTGACAATTCCGCTCATCAACGAACTGACGCTCTTGATTGAACGTGTCGGCCAGATGAAATTTCTGGAGGCACTGGTGCTTCGCAGCGGCCGCCCGGAGGTGTTTTGCCGCGGGTTGGATGCCGAAACATGGAAGTCGTTGAAGACTTCCAACGAAATCGCGGCCTGTGTGATGCGAGGCCAGGAATTGACCCGCAAAATAGCGGGCTTGTCGATGCCGTCGCTGGCCTTCGTCGAGGGAGACTGCGAATCAGGCGGGTTGGAGATCGCGCTGGCGTGTTCAACCATCATCGCCGTGAATCGCCCGGCCACGAACTTCCGACCGGGCTTTCATGAGCAGGGACTTGTTCCCTGTTGGGGCGGCGCGCAACGGCTCACGAACCGGACGGGACCGGGCAATGCCCGGCGTTGGTTCCGCACCGATGTGCGGATTGACGCCGTGATGGCCGACCGCTTGGGGATCGCGGATGTGTTGATGCCCGAGGCGGAGGCCGAAACTGGTTTGCGTCGTCTGCTGGATCAGATCGCCGACGGGCATGTCGTCAAACAATCGCTTTGGAATCGCCTTCGTCGCGGGATCACACGGTATCTTCCCTCTAGCCGTGTGAAACTTCCGGAATCTCAGATAACCGACTTCTTTGACCAACTGGTTGGTTTGCATCAGCATTCGCTGGTGGAGAACCACGTCGCCGAACGGCGGGTGATGGCTCAATTGCTGACGGATGACGAAACACAGAACCGACTGACGATCTCTCAAGAATTGGAATCGGTTCCCGTTATCGCCGAAGGTTCTTTCCAGCCGGTTCGTCGCCTCTTTTGGCTGGGAACCGGCCAAGAGGAATCAGCCGTTGGAAAAGCCTTGCGGTCCCGTGGATTGGAGATAGAGACGCTTCCCGCCGATCCGGAATGGTCGCGGGAACAGTTCGGCGATCAACGCCGGGACTCGGTGGAACTGCTGCTGGTTCCGGGCGAAGACCCGGCCGAACTTCGGCGTCAATTGGCCGTCGTTGCCGGCCGGATTTCCCCGCGCACGGTGATTGCCTTGGTGGGAAACAGTGTCACGGTTGCGGAAGTCCAGGCTGGGTTGCCCAATCCCGCCGGCATCATCGGCCTGCATCTTCCGGAATGGTCACTTACGCCGGGCCTCATCGAAATTTCCGAGGGACCGCAGACATCACCGGACGCGGTCAACCGAATCGGATCATGGCTGGGTTCTCTGAAATTCGCCCCGCACCTCGTCACCGACCGGCCGGGGCGGGTGGCCGACACGCTGCTGCTGGCTTACTTGTCGGAGGCGGTCGCCTTGGTCGCGGACGGATTTTCCCCGCGTGAGATCGACGGGCTGGCCATTCAACTCGGGTTTGTCCGGCCGCCGTTGGAATGGTGCGACGAGATTGGTTTCGAGGAACTGGCGACGCTCACTGCCCAATTGCAACTGGCCCGACGGGATGGCTTTGCCCGGCCGTTGTTGTTTCAAAAATTCCGGCCGCATGGCTGGAATGGAAAATCGAACGGCGAGGGCTTTTATCGCCACGGATTCTGGAAATCCGAAAACGAATTGGCCCGCATGGTCCTCTGGCGGGATCACGACCGTCAAACCAAGGCCCCGTACATCACGGACATGGCGACGGGCCTGACGGACGCCGGGGACCGCCTGATTTACCGGGTCATCAACGAGGCCGCCCAACTGGCGTCGAACGAGTCGGTGCTGTTGAACAAAAGCGCCGACCATGTCGCGGTTCTTGCCGGGGGATGGCCGAGATCGCTGGCGGGACCGTTGCAGCTCACGGACGACACCGGACTGTTGCGCATCGTGAACCGGCTCCATGAACTTCGGGTTCGCTATGGCGAACGGTTTCGCCCCTCCCCGGAACTGCTTCGACGCACGGAAGCCGGGTTGCGATTTAACCAGACAATCGGCGTGACCCCGGCTCCGGGAGTTTCGTTGATGCGACAGGCCGGTTGAGCGGTTCACTCGGGAAGATCGGTTTCGTATGCTGTTTGGTGCATACCCAATCCGTGTCTTCCCGAGGCCGATTCATGGCAAGCACCCCCGAAACCCGCGTTCAAGAACTTCACCTCACGTTTCCCCCGGCCCCTGTTCCCGTCGCCAAGTACAAAACGGCCGTCAAAGTCGGTAACATGCTGTACGTCTCCGGCCACGGCCCGCTGAAGCCGGACAAGACCCAAATTACCGGCAAAGTCGGCAAAGACCTGAATTTGGAGGAAGGCAAAGCCGCCGCCCGGCAGGTCGGATTGGCGATTCTCGCCACCGTGAAGGCCACGCTGGGCTCGCTGGACAACGTTGTCAAGTTGGTGAAGACCCTCGGGCTGGTGAACTGCACGGACGATTTCGGCGATCAACCCAAGGTCATCAATGGTTTCTCGGAACTGATGGCCGAGGTGTTCGGCGAAGAAAACGGCGTCGGGGCCAGAAGCGCCGTCGGCACCAACTCCCTGCCGGGCAACATCTCGGTGGAAATCGAGTGCATTTTCGAGATCAAGTAAGCAAAACTTTCTGCTTGTGAATCGCAACGTCAGCCATTAGATTCGGCCGCACGGAACCACCGGCGGCCTGACCGATCAAACTTTATTCACTGTCATCATTCAGGGGATTCTCTCCATGAGCGCTCGTCTTTCCATCGGTTCTTGGGCTTACATTTTCAATCAAGAAGTCCCGACCAACGACTTTCATCAAGTGCTGCACAAACTGCAAGACCTTGGCTATGAAGGCGTGGAACTCGGCAGCTTCGGCGTCCACCCGACGCCCGTGTCGCACCCAACCAAGGCCAGCCGGGCGAAGCTGAAAAAGGAAATCGCCGACCACGGTTTGGCCCTCTCCGGCATCGCCGTTGACCTGTGGAGCTTCAAAAAGCCCGGCCCGTCGATCCTCGACGAAAACCCGGTCCCGTACATGTCGGCCTTCCTCGGCTATGCGGCTTTTGCCGCCGATCTTGATGTGAAGACCATCCGGGTGGACTCGGTTGAATCGCCCGATTTCTTCACGACCTCGGGCATGGACTCGAAGCTGGGCATGGACCGCATTATTTCGGTGTGGGACAAGTGCAGCAAGATTGCGGCCGATTTCGGCATGAAGATGTGCTGGGAGTTTGAGCCGGGCTTCGTGTTCAACAAGCCTTCCGAAGTGCTGGCCATCGTCGATGGTGTGAAGGCCAAGGGCAACGCCAATTTTGGCGTGCTGTACGACACCTGCCACGCTCACATGTGCGCGGCCATCGGCGCCAACCACCAAGGCGAAAAGGAACTGCTCAAGGGCGGGGCCTTGGAACTCCTTGAAAAGCTCCACGGGAAGATCACCCACATCCACCTGATCGACTCGGACGGCAGCCTCAACGAACACAATACCTCGACCCACAACCCGTTCGGCACCGGCAACCTGGACTTCGACCAATTGATTCCCGCCATCCAAAAAGCCGGTGTGCCGAACGATTGGTGGTGTGTGGACCTGTGCTTCTGGCCGAAGGCTTGGGAAGTGACCGCCGACAGCAAGAAGTTCTTGGATAAACTGCGGGCCAAATACGTGGCGTAAGTGAAGGGAAAGAAGGAAGAGAAGTAAAAGGCACTAACCACAAAGGCACAAAGATCACACAAAGCTTCACAAAGATTAAAACAAAATAGAAGCAAAGGAAGAAATCAAAAGAGACAAAGGAAAGGCATTCTTCTGATGCGTTTTTACTTTGTTTCCTTTGAGATTTTCTTCGCTTGTTGTTTTTGAATTGATTTGTTTTCCTTTGTAAAACTTTGTGTGATCTTTGAGTCTTTGTGGTTGGTCTTCTCTTCCCTTTATTCCTCGCCATTTCAAGGGGAGATTTGATGTTTCACACGGTGATGCTTTGTCTGGCGGCACTGCCTGCCGCTGGGTCGAATCTTAACGTGCTTGAGCAAAAAATCTCCGCATTGGCCAAGGCCCATGAGGGCCGGGTGTCGGTGGCGGTCAAACATCTTGGAACAGGGGAAACCATTCTCCTGAATTCAGGCGAGGTAATGACCACCGCCAGCCTCATCAAATTCCCGATCATGGCCGAGGCTTATGCCCAAGAATTGGCCGGGAAGGTGAAGCTCGATCAGAAAATCACCCTGACCAAAGAAGACATGGTGCCGGGGTCAGGTATCCTCACGGAACACTTTTCCCCCGGCATGACCATGAGCCTGCGGGACGCCATCCGGCTCATGATTGTTTATTCGGACAACACGGCCACGAACTTGGTGCTGGATCAAGTGGGCATCAAGGCCGTCAACGACCGGATGGCCGCGATGGGTTGTGGCGAAACCCGCATCAACGCCAAGGTTTTCAAGGGTTCGACCACCTCCGTCGATCCGGCTCGCACGAAACAATACGGCCTCGGTTCCACCACCGCGAAGGACATGGTTTCGCTGCTGGAGTTGCTTCACCGTGAAGAACTGGTTTCTCCGGCGGCCAGCAAGGCAATGCTGGCCCATCTAAAAAAATGCGAAGACAAGGACAAGTTCCCCCGGCGTTTGCCGCCGTCCGTGGTGGTCGCCCACAAGACCGGCTCGGTGAACGAGGCCCGGACGGACGCGGGGATTTTGTACTTCCCCGGCGGGCCGGTCGCGGTCTGCGTGTTGACCAATCAAAACAAAGACAAGACCTGGACTCCCGACAACGCCGGAAACAAATTGTGCGCGGACATCGCTTTGGCGGTCTTTGAGCACTATCACCAACCCAAGACGAATCCGAAGAAGTAACCCCCAACCAACCAGGAACTCTCCATGTCAAAAAAGCCGCTCAATATCGGGATGATCGGTTATGGCTTCATGGGCCGTGCCCACTCGAATGCCTACGTTCAGGTGAACAATTTTTTTGACCTGAAGTACCGCACCGTCTTGAAAGCCGCTTGCGCCCGCAACGCCGAGAAGGCCAAAGAGTTCGCCGACCAATGGGGCTACGAATCCATTGAAACCGACTGGCGAAAGCTGCTCGAACGCAAGGACATCGACGCCGTCGATATCTGCGTGCCCAATAATCTGCACTGCGAAATTGCCCTCGCGGCGGCGGCGGCGGGCAAGATGATCCTGTGCGAAAAGCCTCTGGCCCTGAACGCGGCTGAGGGCCGCAAGATGGTCGAGGCTGTTGAAAAGGCCGGGGTGGCAAACACCGTTTGGTACAACTATCGCCGCATCCCGGCGGTCACACTGGCCAAGCAACTCATCGACGAAGGCCGGCTCGGCAAAATCTTCCACTACCGGGCCAAATTCCTGCAAGACTGGACCATTTCCCCCGAGTTGCCGCAGGGGGGCAACGGCCTCTGGCGGCTCGACGCGGCGGCCGCCGGCAGCGGCGTCTCCGGGGACTTGCTGGCTCACTGCATCGACACCGCCCTGTGGCTCAACGGCCGGATGTCGAGCCTCTCGGCGCTGACGGAAACCTTCATCAAAGAACGCAAGCACAACCTCACCGGCAAGGTGCAGGAAGTGACCATCGACGATGCTTGCACCTTCATGGGCAAGTTCGAGAACGGGTCGCTGGCGAACTTTGAATCCACGCGATATGCCCGAGGCCACAAGGCCCTGTACACCTTTGAAATCAACGGCGAAAAAGCCTCGATTTCATGGGATTTGCACGACCTGCACCGCCTTCAATACTTCGACCACCGGGATGAATCCAAGATCCGCGGTTGGCACTCGATTCACGTCACCGATGGTGACCATCCGTACATGGGCAAGTGGTGGGTTCCCGGTCTGGCCATCGGGTACGAGTCGAGCTTCGTGCATCAGGTGGCCGACTTCATCGAAGGGCTGTCGAGCGGCAAACCTTGCTCGCCGACATTCCGCGATGCAATGGAAACCCAAGTGATTCTTGACGCCATTCTGGATTCGGCGAAGAGCCAGCAATGGGTGAATATTCCGAAGGTGTGAGCCAACGAAAAACCCCGCCGAAATGGCGGGGTTTTTCGTTTGAACGACAGGTCAGGCATGTCACCTGACGCACATTTCACAGCAAGCCGTATTGCGTCAGGGTCTTGCGAATCTTGTCCTTGCCCGCGTCATCCATCCCGCACATCGGCAACCGCAATTCGCCGTTGCCGCGGCCCAAGAGCATCATCGCCGTCTTGAGGGGGATCGGGTTTGTCGCCGCCCCGAGCATGTCCCGGCAAAGCGGGAAGAGTTGCTTGTGCCACTTCTGCGCTTCGGGAATGTTCCCGGCGTTGAAGGCGGCGATCAAGGCTTTCATGTCCTTGGGGACAATGTTACCCACCACGGAAATCACCCCGCGTCCGCCGATGCTCATCAAGGGGAGCGTCAGGGAGTCGTCCCCTGAGAGAACCGTCAGGTTCGTCAGGGCGATGATTTGCGAGGCTTGGTCCAGAGAGCCGGTCGCTTCCTTCACGGCCACGAGGGTTGGGCATTTTTCAGCCAGTCTGGCCATCGTTTCCGGCAGAATATTCGACCCGGTGCGGCCCGGAATGTTGTACAGCACAATCGGGATATCCACCGACTCGGCCACGGCCGCGAAGTGCTGGTAATAGCCTTCTTGGGTCGGCTTGTTGTAATACGGGCCGACCATCAACGCCCCGTCCGCGCCGACCTTCTTGGCGAACTTCGTCAGCCGAATCGCCTCGCGGGTGGAGTTGGAACCCGTGCCCGGCATGACCTTGATGCGGCCGCGGGCCTGCTCGACGACCACGCTGATGACTTTCTCGTGTTCGTCGTGGTTTAACGTGGGGGATTCGCCGGTGGTTCCGACCGGGGCGAGGCAGTCGGTTCCTTGGGCAACGTGCCAGTCGACCAGTTTCCGAAGGTCGTCGTAATCCACTTCGCCGTTCTTCAATGGCGTCACCAAGGCGACCGTCAGGCCGGCAAATTGTTCTCCCCGCGTCATGACCCTGCTCCGAATTCCTTGTTCATTTGTTGGAACAAATCCCCAGTCCATTCCGTCAAGCATATCAAGTCCCGCGTTTGGCCGCCCGCTCAAAGATCCGAAAACGCCGGGGTTGCGATGGAAAAATATTGTCCACGCGAAGAAAACTCTTGACCCGAGTGGTTGAATGCGTTTCCATGTTGTATACCTTTACCCAAAATCACTGTCTTGTGAGTGTTTCGGTCGATTCTGAGCCCCCACCTCGGGCAACAATCGGAAACACTCTGTTCTTGTATCTCCCTTACAGCGAGTCACCATGCTCGAATTGTTGACGCGACGGCGTTGGGTTGCGATGGCAACCTTTTTGCTCGCCGTTCTGGTTCTGCTTCTCACGGCCGATCCGTCGTTCGCGCAGGAGGGCGATGCGGCAAGACCCGACAAAAGCATCTTCCTCCACATCATCGAGTCGGCCGGTTGGGTCTTCATGGTGGTGCTGGGGCTTCCCTCCATCGCCCTCGTCGCCCTCATCGTCCTGTTGCTGCTCGACCTGCGGATGAGCGTCGCCATCCCGCCGGGCTTCGTGGATGAATTCATTGACACCGTCAACAAGCGCCGGTTCAAGGAAGCTTTCGACATGGCCCGGAACGACTCCTCGTTCCTCGGCCGGGTGCTGACGGCCGGGATGAGCCGGTTGCAGTATGGATTGGAAGACGCCCGTGATGCCGCCTCGAACATGCTTGACAGCATCCGGTCTGGCAAGGAACAGCTAAACAACTATACAGCCGTGATCGGGTCGCTCGGGCCGCTCATCGGGCTGGTGGGAACGGTGCTCGGGATGATCCGGGCGTTTATGTCGCTCGGGAAGGGTGGTCCGCCGAATCCGGCCGAACTGGCCAAGGGGATTTCGGAAGCCCTCTCTGTGACGTTCCTCGGGATCGGCATCTCCGTCCCGGCTATTTTCTTCAACGCTTTCTTCCGCAATCGCATCATCTCAGTGTCAATGGACACGAGCCACATTGCGGACGATCTGCTGACCCAGATGTACCACAACTCCAAGAAGGCCGGCGGCGTTCCCACGGGCACGACCGGAACAACGGCGACCGCCGGACCGGCGTCGGCCCCGCCGCCTCCCCCGCCGCCGGCTCCGGCCCGCTAAGTTTCGAGGCGGACTTTCGGTGACGGACGGAACTCTTGACCGGGTTCCGTCATCCCAATTCACAGGTTCCTCGCGGGGGTTTCCAGATGAGTCACGGCGGCGGTGGCGGTGAGGACGGAGTCAGCTCGGAGCCAAACCTGACTCCGCTCTTGGACATGGTTCTCCAGTTGGTCATGTTTTTCATGCTCGTGACCAACTTCGTGTCCGACGAAATGAGCGACAAAATCAAGTTGCCCATTGCCAGCCAGGCGAAGCCGCTGACGGCCAAGGACACGAACTTCATGTATGTGAATGTGGACAAATCAGGCCACATCTTGTTTCCCGGCAAAGAACCGATTATCGACGAGTCGGAAATTATGTTCAACATGCGGAACTTCGTGAAAGTCAATCGCCTGAACCAAGATGGCAAAACCCCCGAGCGGGTTTATGATCTGGTCACGGTAATCATCCGGGCTGACAAAGACGCCAAGTTCCGCGATTTGCACAAGACGATGACGGCCATCAAAAAGGTCGGCTTCAAGCACTTGCAACTTCGGGCCGAACTGCCCGGGTCGAAATGAGGGGATCGACATGAGCCACAAGAAGAAAAAAGAGCCCCCGATCGACATCACCCTGCCGATCACGCCGATGTTGGATATGAGCTTTCAGCTTTTGTCCTTCTTCATGCTGACCTTCAAGCCGATGCCGACCGAAGGCCAGATGTCGATTAATCTGCCAAAGCCGGACGCGGCCGAGACACCGACCGATAAAGTCGATATTCCCTCGGATGACAAAAAAGACGAATATACGATCACGGTGTTCTCCTCGCAGGGAGACATTGGGTTGATCAGTTTCAAGGGGCCGGTCTCGGCGCCCGCCGAGTTGGTTGGTGAAAACAAACTGGCGGCGTTGTTGAAGGCTCTCAAGGATATTCCCAAACCGGCCGGCAAGGGCCCCGAGGCTATCTCAGTCACCATCGAGGCTTCGCCTGACCTGAGTTATGCCCGGTTGATCGAAGTGATGGATGTCTGCAAGCGGGCCGGATACGAATCGGTTGGGCTCACGCCGATCAAAAAAGAGAAGAATTGACGCGGTTCTAGTCTCGGTCGCCTGTTAGAATGATCTCAGGGTGGTAATATTTCAGCCAACTCCGGGAACTATCTGACCAGTTTCGGCGTCTCAACCCACAGAGAGAATCCCATGAGCAACACCGGACAAATCTGCCGCCGGTTCACGGGAACAATTATCCGGTTCGTTTCCGTAGCTTCGTTTTTGGCGGGTTCTCTCACACTAATCGCCCAAGAACCAGGTCAAACTCTCCCGCCGACCGATGTGACTAAAGTGGCTCAGCCACGTCCGGAAGCGGAATCGGTTCAGTTGGACCCGAAATATGAAAACTTCGAGTTCATTGAGGATGACGCCCCATTTGAGTATCGCGGCAAGAAGATCATCGACCCGAAAAAGGAGATGGCCGCCGCCAATGAACTCAAGGCTTACGATTACGTTCTGGCTTTTGCCAGCAAACTAAAACCCGAGGTGATGGCGAGACACTCAGCCCGGAATGTGCCATACCCAACCCTGTTTAAAGATGGTCTTCGCGCGGAATATCTTCGGGAATTGATGCATTTTGAGGGAAAACTGTCCCTCATCCTTCCGATGAAGCCCACGGACGGACTGCGCGAGCTTGACAAAATTGACAAGCTTTATGAGGTTTGGATTTACCCGGCCGGTCACAACGACCCGCTTTGTCTGGTGGTCTCCGAACTTCCCGAAGGGGTTGAACCGGGGGAAAACCAAAATTTGAATGTGTCGTTTGACGGCTATTTCTTCAAGTTGTTCCGCTACGAAAGCCGTCAGGACAAGCCCGGCGAAGCTGGCAAGAAACAATGGCGCCGGGCTCCGTTATTCCTCGGCCGGACTTTTGAAAACAAGGGATCGGCGGCCAACACCGAACCGCTTTATTCGGACAACATGCTCCTGACAATTGTCTTGTGCATGTTGACTCTGGTGCTGTGCATTGCCGGCTTGGGATGGTGGTTGAAGCGGGGGGGGCGGTATGTCGAGGAAGAAAAACGCCGCCGTTTGGAAGAATCGACGAGTTTTTCGGACGAGTCTTCCTGATTTTCGGGAACGTTCGCCCGGTTCAAGAGTCTAATTTGTTATTCATATGTTGGAATTTCCAGTTCGGGAGGTCTAACGGTGTCCACGAAACCTGAAAAGCCGGAAACCCCGGCGACAGACAGTGCCGGAAAGCCAAAGGGCGTTCCGGTGATCCGTCGTGTCGAAGTGGCCGAAGATGATTTGCAAACCCGGGTGCTCAGTCGGCACGTCCCGGCGTGGGTGATCTCCGGGGCCATTCATGTGGTGGTCATCGGGGTCGGGATTTTGTTCCTGTCTTCCCCCGAGAACGTCGCCGCCAAGATGGACGACAATATCGTGGCTGCCCAAGTGGAAGAGCCAAAGGAAGAAAAAGAAAACCTCACGAACGAGGACATCGGTTTCGACGCCGATCTCGCCGCCGCCACCAATGTGGACAAAGAAGACGTTGCCAACGTCGAGGCGCCGAAATCCGACGAACCGGTCGGACTGGAAAACCAGAAAGAAGACATCGCCCCCCAAACCGCCAATGCCGGAATCACCGACAATGCCGGGCCGACCGGCGTGGATGGCCCGGCGAGCGACGTTGGGGCTCAAATGGGTAAAGACGGCGGCAATGCGAGCATGTCTGTGGATGGCATGAAAGGCCGAAATTCCGGCGCGACCAAGGACAAACTCCTCAAGGCCGGTGGCGGCAACAGCGAGTCCGAAGCGGCCGTGGCCCGAGGGCTGAGCTGGCTGGCCCGCAAGCAACTGAAGGACGGCTCTTGGGAATACGACGGCGGCTCAAAGGCCAACAAAGTGGCCGCGACCGGGATGGCTTTGTTGCCGTTCCTCGCCGCCGGGGAGACCCACAAGTCGAACGGCAAATACAAGAAGACCGTTGATGGGGGCCTGCAATGGCTGATGAGCCGGGTCGGTTCCGGCGGCATGATGTCCGCCAACATGTACGAACACGCCATCGGTTGCGTGACTCTCTGTGAAGCCACCGGGATGACCCGCGATCCGCTGGTTAAGAGGAAAGCCACGGATGCGATTGGCTTTCTGGTTCACGCCCAAGCGAAGAATGGCAGTTGGGGTTACTCCTCCGGCACGGAAGGCGACACCTCAATCGTCGGCTGGCAGATTCAGGCGCTGCACTCGGCCAAACTGGCCGAGATCAAGTTCGACAAGGAAAAGGTTTACGGCCTGACCGAAAAATTCCTGAACGATGTGTCGAGTGATTCGGGTGCCAAGTACGGCTACCGGGAGAAGGGCGCTTCGCAATCCCTGACGCCGGTTGGCCTCTTGAGCCGGTATTATATCGGCTGGACGCCGAAGCACCCGGCTTTTGCTCGCGGGGTGGAATTCATCAAGCAGTTCCCGCCGGCGATGAACTTCTTCGACATGTACTTCTACTACTATGCCACGCAAGTGATGCATTTCTACGACGGTCCGGACTGGCACAAATTCTGGAACCCGAAAATTCGCGATTTGCTGATCAACCTGCAAAACAAGTCAGCTGACGAAACACTGAAGGGAAGTTGGGAAAAGGACGGCGGCTTCATCGGCTCCTCCTGCGGCCGACTCGGCACCACCTGCCTGGCCCTGCTGACCTTGGAAGTTTACTACCGCCACCTGCCGCTCTACAAGCGGGACAATGGCGGCCTGGCCGAACTCGAACGATAACACGGAATCCGGAGGGCCGGTACTCGCGACCGGCGGGGGGCAACCCCCGCCGGTATTTTTGTTTCCTTGTGATGGCCTTCTGACCGACTGTCCGTAAACTTTCATCCACGCGCCCGTAGCTCAACTGGATAGAGCAGCGGTCTTCGGAACCGCAGGTTACAGGTTCGACTCCTGTCGGGCGTAGTTTTCAGATTGACTGCATATGACACTCGACGCCACGGGAAGACTAAACTACCGTGGCGTAACTGTTTGCGGTATTTCAGACTTTTCAGGCCGGTTCAAAGCATCTCCTAACTGCGTCGTTTGGCGCGTCGTCCGCGCGTCGTCGGTGATGGTCCGAAGATAATCCGCGTCCGTCACTTGCAAATAATGCTTCGCGGCGACACGGGCAGAGTTGCCAATCCAAGCTGTGACGACGTGCAGGGGGAAGGTCTGGACAAGTTCCGTTTCCCGGCTGGCGCGCATGTTCTGGAATGGTTTCGGCCACGGGATCAGCCCGGCCCGGTGGACGATCCTCTCGAACATGGTTCGCAGGTTGGTGTCATGAGCCACGTTTCGCCGGGCGACATAGATGGTTCCCGGTTCGGCCTTCTCGAAGATCTCTTCCAAGTACGGCCGGAGTTCCGGGAACAACGGAACCCAACGTCGGCCCCCGTCGGCATGATGAGCAGTTTTCGGAGACTTCACTAAAAACCTGTTCCTCTCCCAATCCACGTCATCCCACGTCAACGCGGCCAGTTCCGACGGGCAACGAAGCCCCCCGAAGCGTGCCAAGGCGACGATTAACCGCCATTCGGCATTGGGGCAGACGTCGAGAATCTTTTGCGTGTCTTCACGGGTCAGATAATACTGCCGTTCAGGGTTCGCCATTGAACCGGCCTTCACATCGGAAAATGGGTTTGAGGCCACCAGCTCGGCGAGGCGGGCTGCGTGGAAGAATTGTTTCCCATACTTGATGAGCCGGGAGACGTAGGCGGGCGAATACTTCTTTCGCATCGCGGCAACGAATCCATCCGCTTCCCCTTCGGTGATGCGGTCGAAGGGTTTCGTTCCTCCAAAATGATCGACCAGTTTCGCACCGGCTTGTTTCAGGGTGTTGAGCGTTCGCGGCTTTGCGTCGGCCTGAAGACCGACGACGTGTTCAATCAACCCGGCCAATGTCGTCACTTCCCTTTTCACCCGCTCGGGGATCAATCCCACGGCGGCCTATTTATCGGCCAGTTCGTCGCCGATGCTCGCCACCCATATGGCGGTCGGCTTCTCAATGGCCGACTGCGACGAATTTGACGACGCAAGGCTTTCTACCTTCGCCCGAATTTCGTTGGCGGTTTTGGCGGGCACTTTGCCTAGATAAATCGACTTCCGTTCCCCGTTGGCGTTCACAAACAGGATGCGTCGGAAACCGTTCTTGTTTGTCGAGATAGTGGCCATCGAAAAAACCTCGGTTCGCAATTGTTGGCCGACGGGCATCAGGAACAGGAAACTTCCGTCATCCCGACCGGCCAAAGTTTGGAGATTGTATCACGGTCATATCGAGTCGCGCCACGCCATTCGCTGTCGAGTCATCAAAGAAGCAAGGAAGGAAGACGGATGCCACACACAGGGGTTGGCACGTCTTCGGGAGTATCATCCTTTGATGGCGTCTAATGATGGGTGATCGGCAAACGACAAGTGTGTGACCTGACTGTCTTCCTTCCTTTCCCCAATGTCGGCGGTGTTGGCTTCAACATTGTCCGGCCGCAACCGCCAGTGCCATTCATTCCCCTTTTTGAAGGCCGATCCTCCAAGGTGATTGAGGATGTCCCGCCACCAGTCAATTCGATATGAGGTTTTGATCGCGGAGTTGCCGAGGGAAACGCATTCCGTCGAATGTTTGGGGCCATCCCGAAGGAAGTCATGAAGAAATTCGGCGGCTTCGTCATTTTTCTGGGACAATTCTAACCCCCATCTGAGATGAAGGTATGCCATGAATCTCGATTGCATGTCGAGCCGGAATCCGCGAGCATTTCGACGAAGGCCCCGCCCTTGTCACAAGTTTTCCGGCTGCGCAAACCTAGTCTGAAAAGTGCTTGCTCTGCTCTCTTTGGTCAGACCTCAATTTGCTGAATCGGGGCCATGAGCAAGTGCGTGAGAATTCGCTTTGCCAAATATCAAATCATCAGACTTTGCTGGCTTGCCGGAATTTAATCCTTTTCATCCTCGCTGGCGTTGCTCTTGCCGAGGGCCGCGTAAAATACCGTCGCCTCTCTCGTGCCATCTTTTTTGGGAAACCAAATTCATGACGTGTTTTCGCATGTTCGTCGGCGTGACGCTGGCCGCCATCTTCTTTGTCGGCGTGCAGGCTCAAGCAGCCGACTCGCCGACCCATGCCAAGGCGATCGCTGAATTTCACGCACAAATCACTGACCACTTCAAAGCGTGGGACACCAACGCCGATGGCGAACTGTCCAAAACAGAAGTAGATTCGGCCATCGCCGATGGCAAAAACACCGGCAAGACGGCCGCCGCGATTGCGACCTTGCGACAAGTCCAGCGCGGCAAGAAGTTCACGGCTCCCGCTCTGACGAAAGAAAACCTGGCGAAGATGTTCAATAGCCCGGCCGCCGGTCAGCCTGATTTGGGCGCGATGTATTCCGGGAATCTCGCCCGGCTTGAAAAGATCGGCAAACGAGACATTTTCCCGGATGGTCTGCCGAAACTTGACACCGTCCATCAGGGGAAGCTTGGCAATTGCTTCTGCCTGGCCCCGCTTGGGGCGATGGTAAATCGCAATCCGAAACAGGTCGTTGATCTGTTCGTCCCGCAAAAAGACGGTTCGTATTGCGTCACCTTCGGCGCTCACAAGGTCACGATTGCGCCGCCGACGGATGCCGAGTTGATTCTGACCTCATCCAACGAGTCGGCCGGATTGTGGGTGAACTTGTACGAAAAAGCAGTCGGCGAAGCGTTGAACCAATCCAAGCCTGCGGAAAAACGCGACGGCTCGACCTTGGACACGCTCACCCGCGGGGGCTCGGCCGGGACGATGCTCTCATTCATTACCGGCCATGAGATCATCCGTTTCTCCTGCAAGTTCGCCAAAGAAGAGAAGACGACGACGGAAGAGCATGAGGCCAAATTGAAGGAACTTCGGAAACTGCTGGCGGCCGCTCAATCCGAGAAACGACTGATGACCTGCGGCACAACGAAACCCACCACACCGGGACTGACGCCCAACCATGCCTATGCCGTGCTGGGCTATGATGAGAAGACGGACGCGATCCGCGTTTGGAATCCGCACGGCGGGGCCTTCACTCCGAAAGGAAAATTTGGATTGGAAAACGGCTACCCGATGAAGGACGGGATATTCATGATACCGGTTTCGGATTTCGTAAAACAGTTCGCCGGACTGGCGTTTGAAGTGTTGAAGTCTTGAGATGATTTGCCGGGTGGTAAAACTCGTCACTCTCGCCCGGCAGACGATTTATCTCTGTCGTCACCGGGCAGACCAATTTTTTGACGCAATTGTTTACAGAATCAGAGGGTGAATGACGGGATTTGAACCCGCGACGTCCAGATCCACAATCTGGTGCTCTAACCAACTGAGCTACATCCACCGTTGAAAGAGATTGTAATCGCCGAGTTGATGGGTGACAAGCGTTCCCGGAAACTTCGTGCTTTTGGGTGTTTTTGTCGATCAATCTCCCACGTCGGACACGCTTGCACTCAAACATGTTCGCGGATTGGCAAATTTGAAGATCGGATTCGCAATCGTCGTGCGGTCAAGCCATTGATGGAGTTTAGTTTGACAGGACCGCGACCGGTTGTTGGCGGGTTCGCCGGGGAATTTGATGCCTTGAGGCCAATCCACTTGTGGCATTCGCACGTTCAGGGGATAATCTAACCTCATGGAAATCAAGTGGACCGACACGGACCCGAACACCGGGGCGAAGCGTTTTGTTCGGGCGGCCCATTTCGCCGGAAAATGGGAATTCTCCTGCCGTCGGGAACGACGGGCCGATTGGGAGGCGTGGCGAAATCCCTCCCGCGAGATGTGGGAAGAGTTGCTCGAATCGCTTGAACGCCGACTGCCCCGCCGTGAGGGAATCGAACCCGAGGATGTGAGAAAGATCAGGGCGATCCTCGCCAATCTCAAAGATCCGTCCATTTGATCGCCGGCCAGGTTTCCGATGCCTTACACACCCGTTCTCGCCACCCTCGGCTATGTCTTCTCACCGGACGGCACGCAAGTGCTGCTGGTCCACCGCAACAAACGGCCGGATGATTTCCATCACGGCAAATTCAACGGTCTCGGGGGCAAACTCGAACAGGGTGAGGACGTCGTCAGCGGCATGAAACGGGAGATCCGCGAAGAGGCGGGGATCGAATGTGAATCGCTCGAACTTCGCGGCACCATTAGCTGGCCGGGGTTCGGCAAGAACGGGCAGGATTGGTTTGGGTTTCTGTTCCGCATCACCCGTTTCACCGGAACACCGTTCGCCGACAATCCCGAGGGGGATTTGGTGTGGACGGATGTGTCCCGTGTGTTGGAACTGAATCTCTGGGAAGGCGACCGGCATTTCCTGGGAATGATGTTCGATCCCGCCGGACGACCCTTCCACGGGGTGATGCCCTACTCGGAGGGGAAACCGCTCAGTTGGACATTCACCTCGTTGTGAAGAAAAAGCATCAACACAAAGACACGAAGGTCACACAAAGTTTCACAAAGAAGGCCGGGAAGAATTTTGTCTTCAGGCTTCTTTGAGAAACTTTGTGTGACCTTCGCGCCTTTGTGGTTGCTCTTTGTTTGCTTTGAATTGTGACTTATTCGCCACCGGACAGATTGTCACTGAGTTTCGCCAGCGCTTCGCTTTCAATCTGGCGGACCCGCTCGCGGGTGAGGCCGAGGGTTTCGCCGATTTCCTTGAGGGTCTTCGGTTCCTCATCGTTCAGGCCGAATCGCATCCGGAGGACGGAGGCTTCGCGGGGGTCCATCTTTTCCAAGAGAACCAGCACTTGGCGAAGGTCGTCGTTCTCGACCATTTCCGTGTCCGGGGTCTTGGCCCGGCCGTCCATCAACATTTCTTCGATGGACCAACCGGCCTCGCTTTGGTCGGTTTGCGGGGTCGAGTTGTAAACCCGGATCGCCTTCTTGATGATGTTCAGCTTCTTTTTGGGAAGACCGAGCAGTTTGGCGATTTCTTCGTTGGTCGGCGGCCGGCCGAGTTCGTCCGTCAACTGGTTGTTGGCCCGGCGCCACTTGGCGAGAAGTTCCACCATGTAGGCGGGAATACGGATGGTCTTGGCCGTGTTCACCAACGCCCGCTTAATGGATTGCTTGATCCAATAGCTGGCATAGGTGCTGAACCGTGTGTTCATGTTGGGGTCGAACCCTTCGACCGCCCGCAGAAGGCCGAGATTGCCTTCTTCAATGAGGTCTTGCAGGGCGAGGCCCTTGCCGGTGTATCCGCGGGCGATGTTCACCACGAGGCGAAGGTTCGCCCGCACCATCAAGTCCCGGGCTTCCGTGCTGCCGGTCTCGATTTCGCGGGCGAGGCTTTTTTCCTGATCGGCGGTCAGCAACGATGTTTCGTTGATCTCACGGAGGTACGTCTCCAAAGGTGATTGAACCAAGTCGTTCCGTAATCGACGCGGTCGATTCATGATGTCGGATCCACGGTAGAGGGGTGCGTTTGCCAGTCAGACCCCGGTTGACTCGCCTGGGACGAGGGAATCCATTCCCAATTTGTCCGGCGGGGCTGATCCAATTTTACCGGCCATCGAATGCTCCATCGTATCGACCCGTTTATCCGCTCTGCTAGATCATATCGGTTGTGAAAAGGTCAGTTGCGAGGCGATCCCGCTGGCATCGGGATCAAAACGCTCACACCCGTCACAATCGGAACTTCACGGCTGCGGTTCATCATCGAACATCTGCCCGCCGATTTGCAATTGAATTTTCTATCGTGGCCGAAAACCGGCCTCAAAAGGGCGAAAACGACTAAATTTTTCGTTTCCGGCGTTAATCAAAAACCCGCCCGGTGGCTCGTGTCACGAATGCCACGGGTCGCCGGACGGGTTTTGAATCACCACCAGAAACTAGAAACGAGAAACTTCTCCAACATCACTGTTTGTCGGAACCCGGAAGGCTGAACAACGGGCCGGCCTGGCCGGTCCCGCCACGCAGTTCCTTGTTTTCCTTTTCGCGGGCTTCCCGTTGTTCTTTCGCGGCCGCCTTGGCGCTTTCGCTGGGGGCGGGAGCATCGACATCGGGGATTTCCACGTCGTCCGGCACGGTCGGGTCGTTCAGATTTTTGCGAGAGAGTCCGATCTTGCGATCTTTGGAATCGACCCGCAACACTTTCACTTCCAGATCGTCGCCGACCTTCACGAAATCTTCCGGGGATTCCACTTTGTCCTCGGTCAGTTCGGAGATGTGCAGCAAGCCTTCGAGGCCCGGTTGCAGTTCCACGAACACGCCGAAGTTCGTCAGTTTCGTCACCTTGCCCTTGACCACCTGACCCGGCTTGTACTGGCTCGGGATGTCGGTGTCCCACGGGTCGGTCGCCATTTGCTTGAGGCCGAGGGCGACTCGCTTCTTTTCCTGATCGACGTTCAAGACAACGCAGGTGACCTTCTGGCCCTTTTGCACGACTTCGTTCGGGTGCGTGACCTTGCGGGTCCAGCTCATGTCCGAAACGTGCAGGAGGCCGTCGATGCCGTCCTCGATTTCGATGAACGCCCCGTAGTTGGTGAGATTCCGCACGACCCCGGACACCACGGTGTTCGGCGTGTACTTCTCGGCCACCTTGTCCCACGGGTTCGCCTGGCATTGCTTCATGCCCAGCGAGATTTCCTGCTTGTCCTTGTTGATGTTCAGGACCATGACTTCGATGGTGTCGCCAACCTTGACGAGTTCCTTCGGGTCGTTGATCCGGCGCACCCAAGACATTTCGGAGATGTGAACCAAGCCTTCGATGCCCGGTTCGAGCTTCACGAACGCCCCGTAAGTCATGATGTTCACGACTTCGCCGGTGTGCTTGCTGCCGGTCGGGTAGCGAGCTTCGATGTTGTCCCACGGGCTGGGGGTCTTGTGCTTCAAGGAGAGGGCGATCTTTTCCTTTTCCTTGTCCACTTGCAGGATGAAGACTTCCAATTCCTGGTCGATCTTCACCATGTCGCGCGGGTCTTGCACGCGATACCAAGCCATGTCCGTGATGTGGAGCAGGCCATCGATGCCGCCGAGGTCCACGAACGCGCCGAACTCGGCGATGTTCTTGACCACGCCCTTGCGGACCTGGCCCGGCTCGATGGTCGAGAGCAGGTCGCGCTTGAGGCGGGCGCGATCTTCTTCAAGCAGCTTGCGACGGCTGACGACGATGTTCCGGCGAACTTCGTCGATCTTGAGGATCATGCACTCGATGTCTTTGTTGATGTAGTCGCCAATATCCGGGGGACGCCGGATGTCGACCTGACTTGCGGGCAGGAAGACGTTGACGCCGATATTGACCAACAGGCCCCCCTTGATCTTGCGGGTGACGAGGCCCTTGACGCGGTCGCCTTCCTTGTGCTTGGCGAGGATGGCTTCCCATTCCTTCTGCCGTTTCGCCTTGCGATAGCTCAGGGAGATGACGCCGTTTTCGTCTTCAACGCTTTCGAGGAGCACTTGGACAGTGTCGCCGACTTTGGGATAGTTCGGGGCCATTTCCCCGTCTTCTTTCCACTCGTCGAGACGAATCAGCCCTTCGGACTTGTAACCGACGTCGATGACGACATCTTCGCCGCGAATCTCGCGGACCTTGCCCTCGACGATTTTGTTCGGTTCGTAGACGGTGTTGGCTTGCTGAATCCACGTGTCCATTGCGCCGGAGAATTCTTCCTCCAGCATCACGTCGTAATCAGATACGTCGAGATCATGAATGAGTTTGCGATTTGCCATTGAACGGGAGATTTCCATGCCGGCCACCCGCGGACGACGGGAGGAAGCGGCCAAAAAGACCTAAAAAGAGGTTAAACCCGCCCCGCCGCGAATTACGGCGAACAAAACGAGTCTCTGGTGATTATAGAAATGTCACCCAAAAACACCATCACCGGGGAAGATTTGCCGGACGAATGAGGCAAGCCCCGCAAAAGCGGCAAAACCGGCGGGCTTCCCCACGCCTCCGGGATTTCTTCCGGTGATCCGGCGTTCATGATAAAGTACACGGACCACGGGAGGATCTGACATGCCGACCATCGACGAATTGAAAGAAACGCTTCGCCAACTGACCGCCGCCGAGCAACTTGAACTGGCCGACTGGCTCTATCAATCAGCCGACCATGACAACGCGCTGGACGAAGAATGGTATCGACTGGCCGAAGACCGGATCGCCGATCTGGAGTCGGGGAAAGTTCAAGGCATTCTGGCCGAAGAGGTCTTCCGGGCACTGTCCGAAAACAGGCGGCAAGCGTGAAACCTGTTGAATTTCACCCGGAGGCCCGGCAAGAAGCCCTTGATGCACAAACGCACCTTGATGCGCAGCAAATTGGATCAGGAACGGATTTCGATCTTGAGTTAAGAACAGCGGTGGATCGAATCCGGCAGCAACCGAGGCTCTACCCAATTGAATTGGGTCGTGTTCGGCGGTGCATCCTGCCGCGATTTTCTTACAGCGTGCTTTACGCCGATCTTCCCGGTCGGATATGGATTGCGGCCGTCGCCCATCATCGGCGACGGCCTTATTACTGGCGTCAGCGAAGACCGTGACACGGATTGGACACGCGATCACTTTCGCGGCGTTTCTTCCTGTTTCGGCGTATCCGTCCCCAACAATCGCTTCGACTGATCTTCAACTTCTGCCCTGCTGATGTCAGCCGGATTGAGCAGATACAGCGGGTTGGCTTCCTGGCTCAGTTTGGCGAACGCCTTCGGCACTTCCTGCTCCAAGAGCCGGTCGGTCAATTCCTTGATGAGCATCGGCTTCACGGCGTCGTAGTCCACATCTTTGCGGGCCGGGATTCTCTTCACACATTTGATGACCATGGCCCCGGCCGGGGTGTCAATCACTTCGCTGATCTGGCCTTCGGTCAACGCAAAGGCAATTTCTTCGATTTTCGCGCTGCCAGGTCCGGAATTTCGGCCGATCGGGTCCACCAGACCGCCACGGGCCGCCAAGTCGCTGTGGAGTTGGTTGCGGGCCTGATTGTCGAACTCCGCATCACTCTTGCGAATACTGTCATAGAGTTTGAAGGCGGTTTGCTTGCTGTCAGACGGCCACATGATGATCTTCACCTGTGACTTTTCTCCGTACATGTTGTCGTAAATCTTTTTGATGTCTTCTTCTTCGATTTTCACCTGATCCCGGCACATGCTCCACAGAATCAGACGCGGCTTGATAACATCCTCCCGCCATTCTTGAAGCGTCTTGCCGTATTTTTGCTTCAACACTTTGTTGGCAAAGTCGGCCTTGTTCACGCCGATCTTGGCGCAGTCTTGGGCAATGATCGCATCGATTTCCTGCGGGGTGACGGACACGTTCTTTTTGGCGGCCGCCATTTCAATAATGCGGCGGTTCACATAAAGACGAACCCGCTCAGCCCCGAATTGCTGGATCAAATAATCGCCGAAGTCTTCGCGGGTGATCGGCGTGTTGCCGTAGATGTACGCGATTACTCGTTGATCGTTCTTGACGGGCTTCAGCGGAGCGGGAGCCCCGGCCGTGCCGCTCGCCTGGACCACCGGGGATTTTTGCTGGGCGGCCAGCGGTTCGGCCCGCATTCCGCCAAGCAAATAGCCCGAACCGACCAACGCCGTCGCCCCGAGGACCGGCAACACCCGACGAGATAGCCAACGCATGGGATTCACCCTCAACAGGACAGGAGAAGAACATTCGTCGCGGCTTGATAGCCAAGGTTGGGGAAGAGGGCAAGGCCAACCTTGGAAGAAGGGATTCGGAAAGCAAGGGATGAAGGATGAAATTAAAACCTAATATCTGTCATAATGACGTTGGCCGATCAGCAATCGGGTTTCCTTTCATCCTTCATCCCTCATCCTTCATCCCTTGCTTTCCGAATCCCTTCTTTATAAAGATCACCGCCCACCGGAGGTTCCGATCATGTCCCGACTCTTCCCGATCATCATGCTCGTCCCGGCCTTGTTGGGGGCGGATTGGCCGCAGCATCTGGGGCCGACGCGGGATAGCCGGTCGCCGGAAACGGGGTTGTTGCGGGCGTTTCCGGCCGGGGGGCCGGCGGTGGTGTGGAAGCGAGAGGTCGGGTCCGGGTGGGCCGGGTCGGCCGTCCAAAAGGGGAAGTTGATTCTGTTCCATCGTGTCGAGGCCGACGAGGTCGTTGAATGTCTGGATGCGACCACCGGAAAAGAATTGTGGAAGCAGACTTACCGGAGCAAATACCGGGATGATTTTGAATTCGACGACGGCCCCCGTTCCACCCCGCTGATCGACGACAGCCGGGTCATCACCCTGGGGGCAAACGGACAGCTTTCCGCATGGGATTTCGCCAGTGGAAAATCACTTTGGGCGAGAAATATCAACGACGATTATCAAGTGCCGAAAGGGTTTTTCGGCGTCGCCACCTCGCCGATGATCGCCGGGGGAAAACTGCTCATCAACGTGGGGGCGAAGAAGGCGGGCGTCGTCGCGTTCGACCCGGCCACCGGCAAGGAGCTTTGGAAAGCGGGAGACGACGGCGTGAGTTATTCATCCCCCGTAATGGCTAAAATCGCCGGGGATGAACTGGCCGTTTTCTTCACGCGGGCCGGGTTGCTGGCGGTCTTGCCGGAGGATGGCAAAATCAAGTTTCAGCACCCGTGGCGGCCCCGCCTCAATTCCTCGGTGAATGCCGCCAGCCCGATTGTCTCGAAGGACCGGATGTTCCTCACCACGTCTTACGGAACCGGGGCGATTGTGTTGGAGGGAACGAAGACGGGGCTGAAGGAAGTCTGGCAAAGCGACGAGGTGATTTCGAGCCACTTCAGCACTCCAGTGTTGATCGGCGGATTCCTTTACGGCATCGACGGCCGGCAGGAGGCCCGCGCCCGGTTGCGGTGCGCCGACTGGGAGAAGGGAACAATCAACTGGACCAAGGAAGGTTTTGGTTGCGCGGGTCTGATTGTCGCTGATGGCATGTTGATCGCCACCCCGGAGAACGGCGATGTGGTGTTGATTGACCCGTCGCCGAAGGCATACAAGGAACTGGCCCGTGCGAGCGTGCTGGATGCCCCGGTGCGGGCTTTGCCCGCGTTGAGCGGGGGAATGTTGTTCGTGCGAGATGGCAAGAAAATGGTGGCATTGAAGATGACGCCGGACGGAAAATGAGCCATGAAGATCGTCGCGGCGTTTTCCGGGGGGCTCGATTCCACGACGCTTCTCTATCACCTGTTGGCTGAGGGGCATGAGGTCAAGGCCCTCTCCGCCGATTATGGGCAGCGTCACCAGGCACGGGAAAGCCGGGCGGCGGAGGCCATCGCCGGGTTGCTCGGCATCGAACGGCGGGTGGTTGATCTCACAGCCTTGGTGACATTCTTCGGCCGAAACAGTCTTTCAGATGCGGGCGTGGCCGTGCCGGAGGGGCCGTATTCGGAAGAGGGAATGAAACTCACCACCGTGCCGAACCGGAACATGATTTTGCTGTCAGTCGGGCTGGCATGGGCGGCGAGTTTGAAGTTCGACGGCGTCGCCTTCGGGGCGCATGGCGGGGAATATACCCCCTACCCCGATTGCCAACCGGCCTTCGCGGACGCAATGGACCGGGCCGCCGCTGTTTGTGATTGGGAACCGCTGCGGGTGTTGGCCCCGTTTGCCACATGGAGCAAGGGGCAGATCGTGAAACGGGGCGCCGAGTTGGGCGTGCCGTTTCATCTCACCTGGAGTTGTTACGAAGGCGGGGAAAATCCCTGTGGAAAATGCGGAACGTGTCTGGATCGTCAAAAAGCGTTCGCCGAAGCGGGCATCGCCGGGGAGTGACAATCAGGCCAGCGTGACTGATAATTTGTAAGGATTAACGCCCGACGCGGGAGCTTGATCCCCGAGTAAACTCAACTCCGCTTCGTTGCTGACATGCCGCACATCGCGGATTCCCTCGGCCAGCAACCGGCCTTGCGATTGAAGCATTTCTTCTTCATCCAAACCGATGAGAATCACCGAGATGGCGAAACCCTGGCGCTTCAGATTGCCAAGCGTCGCGGAAGTGTCGATGGGGACGCCGGGCAGGATGGCGATCACTGTGGCGTCTCGCGGCAACCGAGGCGTGACTTCCAGCACCATGCGGGCAAAAGACAGGCCATCGGTAAACTCAAGCCGGGCCAGCGCCTCGCGGATGAGTTGAAATTGTTCGATCCCCCGGCGGGTGCCCACGACAACGGGTTGCAACCGGGTGTTTTCCTCCTCGGCCTCGCCTTCGCGCCGGGCTTCCTCACGGTTCTCATAGCCGCCGCCGACTTCTTCCGACCCGCGTTGCACGGCCACCGAGTATCGGTACAAATCGGCGGCGTCCCGGCCGTTGCTGGCGAAGCCGATTTGCTGGTTCAGCATGGTGACCGCATAGGCGATGGAACAGGCCGTCGTAATCACCAAGTCCGACCGGGACGGTTCGCCCCGGCTGGGATAACCTTTGTGAAAAAAGTCCACAAGGATGGTCGCCCCGGCCAGCGACGTGGGATCGTAAATCCGACACTGCAACTCGCCGGTGCGGGCCGTCGCCCGCCAGTGAACCCGCTGCAACGGGTCGCCGGTTTGATAGGGCCGGACGCCCGCGTTGCGGGTTGGGTCTTCAAAGAGGCGATGGGCCGAGTTGACTTCGCCGATGGGCCGCTGGGAGGAAAAGTCATACTTCGGCAGCGGCAACACTTTGGGAAGGACCATCAGAAAGAACGGCTTCGTCACGATGCGATGGGTGCGGTGCAGGCCGAACAGGTCGCCGGTTTCGAGGAGCGTCGGGCCAAGTTGATAATAGCCCCGCATCGTGCAATCCAGCTCGTACTTCAGCGTGGCCGTCTGGCCGCCGCGAATCGAGCAAAGTTTCATCCGCTTCCCGGTGATCTTCACTCGCGGCGGCTTCTGCCGAAGGTAATGCTCCGGGAAAAGGTCTTCGATGAGAACCCAAGTGATTGGGGTGTTCCCGTCGTTCAAGATGGTCAGCCGGACGGTGACATTCGCCCCCGCCTCCACGGGACCATCCACATCCGCTTTGCGAATGACGGTCAGCGAACTCACCCACTTGCGAGCCAAAAACCGGCTGAGCAACAACACGCCAATCAGCACATACATGGCGAAGGCAATCAACCCCGCCTGAAGGACAAGGGCCGCCCCGAGAACGACGGCGAAGAGGAGAAGGAGCCGTTTCATGGCAATCTCTCGGGGAATTCTTCAATGACCAATCAGGATTTGTTCACTGGCCGGGATGAAATGCGAACACACTCGGTTTGATCATTGGTCATTGGTCATTGGTCATTCCAACTATCGTCACCGCGAAACTATCCGAGTTCCACCACATCCCCCGGCACCGGGACGGCCACGTCTTCGTAGCCCATGTCCAGCAGGGTGTTTCGCATATGCTCGGCGGGTTCTTTTTCGCCGTGGATTAGCCTCACTTTGCCGATCTTGCCGACGACCGGCTTCAGGTAGGCCAGAAAGTCTTCTTTGTCCGCGTGGGCCGAGAAGCCGTCGAGGTGGACGACTTCAATCCACTTGTTCCATTCCTTGCCCATGAAGCGGACCGTCGGCGTCTTTTCCAACAGGCGGCGGCCGGTCGTTCCTTGGGCCTGATAGCTCACGAGGATGATCGTGCAGCGTGGGTCGTCCACATGAGTTTTCAGGTGGTGCAGAATCCGGCCGGCGTCGCACATGCCGCTGGAGGCGATGACGATCATCGGGTCGGGGCGATGGCTAACGCGAATGCTCTCGTCGAAATCACGGATGTACCGCACATATTCCCCGCCGAGGATGCCGACACCGTCCCGCAGCATCTCCTGGCTTTCTTCGCTCAGGCATTCCGGGTGGCTTTCGTACACCCCGGTAATGTCGGCCGCCAATGGGCTGTCGCAATACACCGGCACCTTGGGGATGATCCCCTCAATGATGCCCTTTTGGACGAAATGGACGATCAACTGGGTGCGGCCCAGACTGAACGCCGGGATCAGCACCTTGCCGCCCCGTTTGATGGTGCGATTGATGGCGTCGTACAGCTTCACCTGCGTGGATTCAATTGGCTCGTGGACGCGATTGCCGTACAAACTTTCGCAGATCAACACCTCGGCCGGGGGGACGGCGGCGGTGGGCCGCAACACCGGCAGGTGGCGGCGGCCAAGGTCGCCGGTGAACGTCAGTGAATGTTCGCCGTTGGTTCCCTGTGTGACGACGTGGACCATCGCCGAACCAAGGACGTGTCCGGCTTCGATGAATTTGAACTTCACGCCGGGGCTGATCTCACGGAACTTGTCGTAAGGAACGGCCACGCAATGGGCCAACACCCGTTCCACATCTGGCCGGGTGTACAGTGGTTCGACCAGCGGTTCGGCATAACCCCGCTGGATGTTCAAATGAGCGGCGTCTTCTTCCTGAATTTTCGCCGAATCCACCAACATGACCGCCAGCAGGTCGCGCGTGGCGGGCGTGGTATAGATCGAACCGTCGAACCCGTGCCGGATCAGGGTGGGGAGATTGCCGCAATGGTCGATGTGGGCGTGCGAGAGCAGCACCGCATCGATACGCTCCGGGGCGAAGGGAAATTGGGAGTTCCGTCGGTGGGAATCCTCCCGCTTGCCTTGGAAGAGGCCGCAATCGAGCAGAATGTTGCTGGTATGGGTTTCCAGCAAGTGCATCGACCCGGTCACCATCTGGGCAGCCCCCCAGAACGTCAGGCGGGCCTTTGGCGGGGCGTTTTTCGATTCAAGAGTCATCATCCGACCATTCTAGGAGGCGGGACGGCGGGATGCGAGAAATGGCCAGCCATTTGGCTGTGAGCCATCAGCCGTGAGTCGTGAGCCAGACACGCCGGACTTCGTCCGCAAGCGTGTTTTTCTGACTGATGACTCAAAAAATCCGGTGTTCCACGAGCCGGACGTAAGCCGGGTTTTGTTCCAACGGTTTCCCGTTGGTGACGATCATTTATCTAGCCGTCCGGTTGCCCGGACGATCAAGCGGCTTACCCGGAGATGATGACGGGACGAGCAGCCCCTCTCCCCTGTTTAGCCTTGCTCCCAGTGGGGTTTGCCGAGCCGACGAGTCACCCCGCCGCTGGTGGGCTCTTACATTAAGGGACTTGCGTCCCCCCACCGTTTCACCCTTACCCCTGAACAGGGTTTAGGGTTTGGGGATTAGGGTTTAGAAAACCGAACACCTGATTTGGTCTGCTAAACCCTAACCCCTAAACCCTAAACCCCACCCAAAGGCGGTCTGCTTTCTGTTGCACTTTCCCGGCGAACCGATCCTGCCGACACCGGAGGGCCGACAGGGAATTCGCGGTGGACGTTATCCATCACTGCGCTCTATGGAGCCCGGACTTTCCTCCCCCGGCAACCTGCCCGGCGGCGATCATCTGTCCGACTCGTGGAAATTTGATTGTACAGATTAAAGAGGCCGCCGTGTGAAACCGGTTCGCGCGGCGAGGTGCAACCGTCATGGCGCGGGATATTTCGGCGTTTGCCCGTTGAGGACATCCAACACATCCCGGACCACCCAGCTCATGTTCTCAATCGCGGAGTATGTGCGGGCGGCCATGTGCGGGGTGAGCAGAACGTTGTCGAAACCGAGCAGGGGATAGTCGGCCTTGGGCGGTTCCGGATCAAACACGTCGATGGCGGCCCCGGCGATCTTCTTTTCGCGGATCGCGGTCGCAAGGGCGGCATCATCCAAAACCTCGCCCCGGCTGGCGTTGATGAGGATGGCCGTCGGCTTCATCAGCGACAGCAGCGGCGTGCTAATCATGTGTTCGTTGCCGGGCTTCATGTCCGTGTGCAGCGTGACAATGTCAGCCTCGCGGAAAAGCGTCGGCTTGTCAACCGGCGTGGCGGGGAACGTCAATTGCGACTGCACGTCGAGCAGGTCGTTGTAAATCACCCGCATGTCAAAGCCGTGCGCGGCGATCTTCCCGACTCGCCGCCCCACCCGGCCCATGCCGAGGATGCCGATGGTCAGTTCGTTCAACTGGACGCCGCGAAGCGTGTTGCGAACTTGCTTGAACTCCTTCGGCTCGTAGGCGCGATCCTTGAAAAACGCCCACGGGCGCAGCAATTGCAGAGCGTAACCGATGACAAAATCGCCGACTGCGAGCGTGTTGGCATCCGGCGTGTAAACGACTTCAACGCCGCGAGCACGGCAAGCCTTCACATCAATGTTCTCGATGCCCACGCCCCCTCGGCCGACGACTTTCAGTTTCGGGCAACGGGCCAGCAAGGCGGCGTTCACTTTGGTGTAAGTGCGCACCACCATCCCGGCCACCTCCGGCAACGCGGCGTTAAATTCGGGCGAATCCGGGGCGGCTTCGACGACTCTGGCTCGCTCTTTCAGCCACGCCAGCGGCTTCACATCGGAGTCTTCGGTAACCAAGACAAGCGGCAGTTCTTTCATGTCCCCCGTTATAGCGAAAAGAAAACTCCGGAATATCCCCGCCGGAGACGCCGAAAAATCCCGCCGAAGATTTTCCCGCATTTCCAAAAGAGATTCCCCGCCCGTCCGCGTTGTGCCTTCCGAAACCAACAACACGATCTCTTAAACACAAGAAACGGAAGACACGATCATGAAAAAGCTCATCATGCTGGCGACGGTTTTGGCCCTCTTCACCGGTTCGGCCTCGGCCACCGAATACAAGAAGGTCGTGACCTACAAGACGATCACGGTCTGCGTGGAGAAAGTGGTCTCGTATGTCGTTGAAGTCATCAAATACGACGAATGCAACCGGCCCTATAAGGTCTGCGTGACCAAGTACAAAACCATCCAAGTGGAAGTGCAAAAGCAAGTTCCGGTCATCTCGTATGTCCCGGCGTGCGACTACTGACAACCTCGGATGCTTTGATGGCAGACAAGGAGATTCTTCACGATTGTTCTTTCACGTTAGCCGCATGATAGGGGAAGGCACATGAGGTCATGGAGGGCAAATCCCAAGCCGATGGAGCCTCCAACTTGCCGAGAAGCTAATTGCCAGACACCTCCCCCACCGAATCGTGTCAGGTTTGTGTGAAATTCGTGTTCAAATCTCCCTTAAAAAGCGAACACATGGCGATAAGTGATGAAATGAGCCAATCAATGAATTTGAGACTTCACAGTGACGAATCCCGCCCTTACGATAAATTGGTTGCCCGGAACGCACCGGGCGAACACACAACCCCCTCGGATACACCATGATTCGCACGAACCGAACTGCCCTGCGCCCTCGCCTCGCCGTTGAGGCCCTCGAATCTCGCGATGTCCCCTCAACCATGACGTGGGGTAATCGCGGCCAAACCACCGGCCCGACCTCCGACCGCTTCCAAGATGTGTTCGGCGCCAACGCAGAGGCCGCCCGTAAAGTGGTGGATTCCGTCCTTAAAACGTGGGGCAACGTACTCGTCAACCTGAACCAGCCCGGCGGCGGCAACTCCATGATTTTCAACGTCCAGATGGACGCCACCGGCGCCAAGTTCGACTCGTCGGCTTCGGCCACGAATTTTAACAGTGGATACCCCACCACTGCCGACATCACCATCGGCCGGGGCCAGGATATTAACGGTGACGGGCTTGGGGACGGAGCCGGATGGTTCGTCGACCCGACCCCGGACGATTCGACCGAGTTCACCAACGTGATCAACTCCTTCGCCGCCACCCCCGTGGCGGGAAGCCCGGCGTTCGGAAAAGTTGACCTCTATAACTTCGTCAATTCCGAAATTGTCCACGCCCTCGGCCTGTTCTCCTCCCCGGCCAGACTCCAGACGCCGGTGGCGGGGACCATCACCCCGCTCAACCGGACCGATCCGGAGTTCGGAGTCGGCAAGTTGTTCGTATTCGACGGGCCGAGCATCACCATGCTGATGACCAGCAACAACGGCGGGAAACTGGCGGACGGCGGGACGGACTTTAATGAACCCATCCACACCGACGGCCCGACCGGGCCGGCCCAGCCGATCGCCTTCAACAGCCAGTTCCGCGGTGACGTGAAGCTCACCGGCGGCGTGGACTGCGGCAATGCCACCGACGGCCCGGATAACCCTCGAGTGCTCCCCGCAGACAACATCGCTTTGTTGTTCAAAGACGCATACGGGATGACCGTCGCGCTGCCCTCCTCTCTGCCGAACGGAACGTTCCGGGCGCAACTCAGCAAGACGACCGGCAAACTGACGGTCACCGGCGGAAACGGAACCAGCGCCGACCAGGTGAGGATCGCCCGCAACGGGGGCAACTTGGAAGTGACCGTCGATCCGTCGAACGATGGCCCGGTCCCGGCCGGTTTGGACGACGACGCGGACGGGAACGCCCCCGCCACGCTGACCAAATTCCCTTTCGCCGGCGTCACTTCGATCGCGATCGCCACCGGGGACGGCGCGGACACGTTGACCGTGGACACTTCGGGAGGAGACCCGATCCCGGCCGGAGGCATCATGGAAGATGGCGGCGCGGGGGATGACATCACGGCCTTCACGGGCAGCGGGACGTTCACACTGTCCGGCAACACCCTGACCATTCCGGGGATGGGGGTCGTCAAACTAGTCGGCGACGAGCAAGTGAGCCTGACCGGCGGCGCCGGGGCCGACACTTTCAACATCAAAAACTTCACCGGGACGGCCATTTTGGACGGACAGGGCGGGAACAACAAGTACAACATTGCCCTGCGTGGCGCGGGCGCCGGTGCGGTCACCATCGACGACGCGACCGGGGCGGGATCACTGGTCGTCACCGGGACGGCGGGCGCCGACATGATGACCGTGTCGGAAGACGGTCTGGAACTGGCGACCGGCGAATCCCTCAACTTCGACGGCACGGTGTTCGCCAGCCTGACGATCAATGCCGGCCTCGGCGACGACACGGTTGCCGTGTCCGGGTTTTCACCAGCCACCCGGATTCAGGTGAACGGCGGGGGCGGCAATGACTCTCTCGACGCCACCGGGTTGTTGGGATCGGTGACGCTTGATGGCGGCAGCGGCAACGACACTCTGGTCGGCGGCGACATGAACGACGTGTTGCTTGGCGGGTTCGGGAACGACGAGCTTGATGGCGGAGACGGGAACGACCGTCTTGATGGTGGGTTCGGGAATGACGAACTGACTGGCGGGGCTGGCCGGGACACGCTCCTCGGCGGATATGGCAACGACCTGATCGACGCCCAAGATGGCGAGGCGGATGTGATCGATGGGGGTTACGGATCCAACTACACACTGATCGATCGTTTGGACCGTGTGCGCCGCTCGGCATACACAACCTGACTTCTCGAAGCAATCCAGTCGCCCAACAACCGGCCACGGACAACCGAGTGACACGGAATCTTGTGAACCATAATCATCCGAGTCTGAGCGTCCAATCGTTCGCCTTGAGGAGCCGAGCGCAATAATCTGGCCGACTCCTCACGGCGATTCTTCATCGGCGAACAGCGGCGCCATTGTACGTTGTGGGTTGGCGAGAAAACCTCGCGTGATGAGATAGTGTTCGGTTTCGGTGTAGGGCGTTTGCCGGATGCCTTGCGTGTCGAACACATGAATGGTGGCATCGGGATAGGCCATGATGATCGGCGAATGCGTGGCGATCACGAATTGACAGCCCCGCTGGCAATAATCGTGCAGCAAACCGAGGAATTGCACCTGTCGCTTGGGCGAAAGGGCGGCCTCCGGTTCGTCCATCAGATAGAGGCCGTTCTCACTAAAGCGATTATTGAACAGGGCGAAGAACGATTCTCCATGAGATTGTTCGTGAAGTGATTTTCTACCGTAACTACTCAGATACCCAAGCTCTTCAACTTGGGTCGCCACATTGAAGAAACTCTCGGCCCGCAGAAAGTACATGTCTGACGGCATCGAATGGGATTTAGATAGTCGCAGAGCCTCATCCAATCTGGAGTGCGATGCCCGCGTGGCAAAATTGAAGTTCGCGCTGCCTCCCTCGGCGTTGAGGTCCATGCCGACGGCAATGGCTTCCAGAATGGTCGATTTGCCGGAGCCGTTTTCGCCGACGAAGAACGTCACCTTCGGATGAAAAGACAGTTTTTCCAGTCCGCGAACGGCGGGTAACGTGTAAGGAAATTGGTCCGGTTTGGTGATGCGATCCGGTAACAGTTCCGCGTGGAGGAGGAACGGTCCCGGCTTGGAGATGATTTTTCGCCGGGCCATTCGCGGGTCTCTCAGATCACTCTTCCATGTCGGCCGGATTCACCCGCAACGGCGTGCGGTTGCGATATTGCTCGGCCCGGCTTGAGTAGTCGCGGCGGGATTTTTCATCCTCGGCCAGTTCGGACGCCCGCTCGGACCACTTTTCGGCTTCCGCAAAGTTGCCGACTTCCGCATGGGCGGCGGCCAGCGTGTCCACAAAGCCGGGGGTTTGCCATTCGGTCAGTTCGCAGGCCCGCGTGGCGCACTCCAGCGCCCGGCGGCCATTGCGCACCGTGGGGTCCGGGGCGGTGGACCACACCCACGCCAGATAGTTGAACGTGGTCGCATTCATCGGATCGCACTTGAGGGCGGCGGTATGGTCCCGCACGGCCTTCGGAAATTCCCGGTTGAAATAGTGCATCATCGCCCGGCGGTTGAACAACCGAGGGCTTTCCGGGTTGCGCTTGATCGCCTCGTTCAGCGCATGCAAGGCATCTTCCTTGCGGCCGAGTTTGTGAAGCGTCTCGAAGCGGTATTCGTAAGTCGGTCCGTGGCCGTGATCGAGTTCGAGCGCCTTGTCGAAGTCCTTTAATGCCGCATCGTATTGCTTCAAGTCGTGCAGCACCAAACCCCGGCCATTGCGGACCCACACCCAATCCGTGTCGATGTCCACGGCTTTGGAGAAGTCCCGCAGGGCCCCGTCAAGATCGTGGTTCGCCCAATGGGCGCTCGCCCGACGGCTCAGGGCGTAGACGTTTCCATCGTTGATGAGCAACGCCCGGTCGAAATCGCTGATGGCTCCGTCCAGGTCGTCGGACTTGAGCCGCAAATCGCCCCGCCACACGAGGTATTCGCTGGCGTGGCCGGGGTCGAGCTCGATGGCCTTGGAGAAATCCGCGTCGGCCAGTTCGGAGGCGCCGCGGGCTTCGTTCACCCGGCCGCGCAGGGCGATCAGGTCGGCGCGGGCGTCGTCGATGGTCAGCGCCTTGTTGCAATCCGCGAGGGCGTCCTCGTATTGCTTCTGGCGAAGAAAGAACGTCCCCCGGTTGAGGAGGGCTTGAAGATCGTCGGGCTTGAGGCGAATGGCTTGGTCAAGGTCGGCGATGGCGCGGGGGACATTGCCAAGTTCCGCATGGGCCATCGCCCGGAAGCGATAACCGGCGGCGATGTCCGGGCGCAGCTTGATGGCCTGGGTAAAGTCGTCGATGGCGTCCCGGTAGTTGCCCTTTTCCAAATGGTCCATCCCGCGGGAGCAATACTCCTCCGGGGTGGCCGGAAATCGGGGGGAGTTCATGTCCATGGGCATCATTGCTTTCGACAATCGGGAATCCTTCATGATCTTTTGCCTGCCTCAGACTTGATACTCGAAATGAACAGTTAACTGCCGACCAAAAATTACCCGATCACAGCGGACGCATTCTTGTTTCGTTTGGTCATTGGCTATTCCGAGTTCCGAGTCAAGGTCGTTCATTTGCCCGGCCTTAACCAGATCATAGGGGCATTCTGTTTCTGCGCCAAATCGTTCACGGGGGCGATATCGTCGGTTTTTACTTTGTCCCACTCGGCCTCCAACTCCGTCAACTCCCGCCCAAGATCCTCGGCCAGTTGCCGTTGGCCCTGTGTCGGGGGGCCGTCTCCGTTGGCGGCGAACGCCAACAGACTGGACAATTGGGAATAAAGTCTGGCACCCCCCTTTTGGGCCAAAATGTCATACACGACTTTGGCTTTCGGGTTGTGCAGCCGCCCCTCCAAGGCGTCGATCTTTAGTTCCACTGCCCGTTCCATCTTCAGGAACACCTTGGCTTTCGGCTCTTTGCCGAGCAATTCTTGATGCAAACCGATTTGGCGGCGAACCTGCCGAAGTTCTTCCACAAGCCCGGTCACTTTGGTGATTTCGTCCCGAATCTGCAAGGCGAATTGTTCCTGATCTTTCGCTTCTTCCCGCACCACGTCAAGGGAGTTTTTTCGATAAATCCACACGGCCTTGTCCAACCGGGCAATCTCCTCCGGGGTGGCCGTTCGGGGAGGGACGGGAATGAGTTGGGGTGGAAACTTCAGAGTGGAAACGCCACGGGGTTCCGTCACACGCGGGTCCATCCGCACTTCGACCTTGGCGCCAAGTGTCCGGCCATCCGCGAGAATCTTGACCAAGTAGGTTCCGGGGGCGACCAACGGCCCCTCGGCCGGGTCTCCGGCGTCCACGACCGCCTGGGGGATCAATTTGGCGCCATCGTGCCGCAGATCCCACACGAACCGGTTGATGCCCTCTTCGCCGGGGATTTCCGGTTTCGGCTTTCGGGGGGCCTCGTCCTCGGTTTCCTCGTCCTTCGCCGACTTTTCCTTCCCTTCGATCAACGCCACCCGCTTGTTCTTCTCATCATATACCTCAAGGACAATGGGTTTCTTGGCCGCATTTTTCAGGCAATAGGTGAATACGGCCCCCGTCGGCGCGTTTTCACCGGCGTTTTTCTCTTGGTGATGAGTCACATTCACCTGTTTGGCCCAGCGCACGGCCGGAAGTGCCGGAAACATATGTACAGGTTTGTTGCCGATGGCCTTTGTCCACTCGCGAATGGGCGTCAAATCGTCCAAAATGAACAGACTGCGACCCTGTGTAGCCACCACCAAATCGTCGTCTTTCACCACCAAATCGCTGATGGCCACGGTGGGCATGTTCAGTTTTAGCGGATTCCACGTTTTCCCGTCATCCGGGGAGAACCAGACGCTCCGTTCCGTTCCCGCGTAAAGAACACCCTTTTTCTTGGGATCGGCCCGGACAACGCGAAGATACTCGTCCGTCGGCAGTCCGTCGGTGATGCGCACCCAAGTGTCCCCGAAGTCGGTTGTCTTCCAGAGGTGCGGCCGGTAATCGTCCAACCGGTGCGCATCCACGACGACATAAGCCGTCGCCTCGTCGTGCGGGCTGGCCTCCACGCAACTGACGGTACCCCAATCGGGCAGGTCGTCGATGCCGGGAGTGACGTTCTTCCACGTATAAGAGGCATCTTGGGAAAGATGCACCATTCCGTCGTCGCTGCCGCTCCAGAGAACTTTTTTGTTCACCGGCGATTCGCTCAAGGCGAAGATGGCGCCGTAAACCTCCACGCCGGTGTTGTCCCCGGTGATCGGCCCGCCGGACCAGCGTTGCTTGTTCTTGTCGTTGCGGGTGAGGTCGCCGCTGACTTTCTCCCACGTCTGGCCGCCGGTGGTGCTGCGGAACAACACGTTGGCTGCGTGGTAGAGCGTTTTCGGGTCGTGTTTGGAAACCAAGATCGGGGAGGTCCATTGAAAGCGATACTTGAGATCGCCCGGAGCGATGCCCGAGGGATCATACGGGAAGACGCCAACATGCCGGGACTGCCGGGTGCGATGATCGTACCGCGAAATGTAACCGCCATACTCGCCGGCGTAGACCAGATTTGGGTCCGATGGGTCTGGCACGCAGAAACCGGCCTCGCCGCCGCCAACGGTGTGCCAGTCTTCTTTCACAATCCCGTTGGGGTTGAACGACCGGCTTGGCCCGGAAGCGGTTCCCATGTCTTGCATGGAACCCATCACACGGTAGGGGAAACTATTGTCGGCCGCCACATGGTAAAACTGGCCAAGCGGCAACAACGGGGCGTTCCAAGACTTGCCGCCATCAGTGGTGATTTCCACGCCGCCGTCGTTGGCGTCGATCATCCGTTTCGGGTTCGTCGGGTCGATCCACAGATCATGATGATCGTGATGAGAGGTTCCCTTGAGTTCTCGGAAAGTCTTGCCGCCGTCGATGCTCTTGAGCGGAACGACTTGCGGGCAGAACACCACATCCGGGTTCGCCGGATGAACGGTGAGCGTGGAGAAATACCACGGGCGTCGGCGAATCGCCGGATCATCGGAGACGAGATCCCATTTCTCGCCTCCATCGTCCGAACGATACAGGCCCCCCTTTTCCGCTTCGATGATGGCGTAGATCCGCTTGGAATCACTCGGGGCGACCGCCACGCCCACTTTGCCCCACGGGCCGGGGGGAAGGCCGTTCAAGGCAGGCTTGTTCTTCGGTGAATCGGGGCCGAGTTGGTCCCAAGTGTCCCCGCCGTCGCGGGAGACATACAGGCCGCTCCCCGGCCCGCCGCTGGTCATTTCCCACGGTTTCCGGCGGGCCTGCCACAACCCGGCCCACACCACGCGGGGATTGTTCGGGTCGATCACCACATCGGAAGCACCGGTGTCGATGTTTTTGAACAGCACGCACTTCCACGTTTTGCCACCGTCGGTCGTGCGATAAATCCCGCGTTCTTTGTTTGGCCCAAAGGCATGACCCAGCACGGCCGCGAAGGCGATGTCCGCATTTTTCGGATGAACCGCCATTTGCCCGATTTGGCCAATTTCATCCCAGACGTGTTTCCACGTCTTTCCACCGTCAACGGAGCGGTAAATGCCATTCCCGGCCGCGACATTCCCCCGAATGTTCGCCTCTCCGGAGCCGACATAAATCACATTCCGGTCAGACGGGGCGACGGCAATCGAGCCGATGGAGGAAGCGGGCTGATCGTCGAAGATCGGCTTAAAGCTCAGGCCCCCATCCTCCGATTTCCAGACGCCGCCGGATGCCGCCGCCGCATAATAGGTGAGAGGGTCGCCGGGCACGCCAATGGCATGACTGGTGCGTCCCCCGGCGGCGGGGCCAATGGCCCGGTACTTTAACCCGGCGAATTGCTTGGGGGTCTCCGGCCGTTCCTCCTCGGCGACCGTGACGGTCGGGGAAAGAACGCCGACAAGGCAGGCCAGGCAGATCGAACGCATAAACAACGCCCCGGAGAGATGTTCCGTCGTCCGTGCCATGATAAGCCATCGCGTGCCCGCCCGCATAGTCCCCGTGGCCGGAAAATCTTGACATCGACGCCGGACCTGCGGATTGTGCCAAGGAAGTCGGTTTAAGGAGCCATTTCACATGCCGGTTCCAACTCGGTCATCGCGGGTCTTGCTCACCGCCCTGGTGACCGTGCCGTGGTTGATGGTGGGGGTTCAATGGTTTCTCGTTCTGCCCCGGTTTGCCCGCTTGTTTGATCAATTCGGTTTGCGTCTGTCGATCCCGAGTAATTACATCATCGCGGCCGTCAAATGGGCGGGGGAAACGTTCTTCCTTTCCGGCTGGGTCTTTCTCGTTTGTGTGATGCTCTCGATGTTTCGCGTCTCCCGGCTGATGAAACAAGACCTGTCGCCGAAAACTCGCAACCGTCACCTCCTGATGGTCTTTGCCGTGCCCATGACGCTGTTCATTCTCTCTTGGGTGGGCATCGCGGAACCGTACTCTAAACTGATGAGAGGATTGGGGAAGTGATCCGCATCCTGCATTCCGCATTTGGAAATGTTTCGAGATGCAACAATGATCGTCACGATTGACGGGCCGGCGGGGTCCGGGAAAAGCACGGCCGCGAAGGGGCTGGCGAAACGCCTCTCCTACGAGTACCTCGACACCGGGGCGATGTACCGGGCGATTGCCCACGCACTGATCCGGGCCGACATCCCGTTCGGGGACGAGATGCGCGTGGTGCCGTTCCTGAGCGAGTGCAAACTCGAAATGCCCCCCGGTCGCGTGATCCTCAACGGCGACGACATCACCGAGATCATCCGCAGCCCCGCGATGTCCGACGCCTCCAGCCGGGTGGCGGCCCAAGGGCATGTCCGGGCGATTCTCGTCGGCTGGCAACGGCAGATCGCCGCCGGCCGACAAATGGTGTGCGAGGGGCGGGATCAGGGGAGCGTGGTGTTTGTCGAGTCGCCGTGCAAATTCTACCTGACCGCCAGCGTCGAAGTGCGGGCCAAACGCCGTCTGGCCGAGCTGCTGGCCAAACACATCCCCGCAACGCTCGACAGCGTGATGCAGGACATCGAAATCCGCGACCACCGGGATAAAACGCGGGCGGTTGGCCCGCTGGTGCAACCGGATGACGCCATGGTGATTGTCACGGACAATCTGACTCCTGAAAATGTGCTGGACCGGCTTGAAGAGGAAGTGAAAAAATGCGTGTGTGGGTAGCTCACCGTTGGTATGATTTTTGCAAATTTCTCACTTGGTTGTTCCTGTCCGTGTTCGCCAGTTTGCGAACCAACGGCCATGCCAACATGCCCAAGACCGGCGCGGTGCTGCTGCTGGCCAACCATGCTTCGTTCTTCGACCCGCCCCTCTTGGGTGTGGCGGTGCCCCGTTATTGCAGCCACATGGCCCGCAAATCGCTGTTCGGCAAAAAGTTCTGGGGCTGGCTAATCGCCAGTCTAGACGGCTTCCCGGTGGAAAGCAAAGGCTTCTCCCGCGAAGGTCTGATGAGCATGATCGCCAAGATCGAAGAGGGCAAGCCCGTCACGATGTTCCCGGAAGGGGAGCGCACCCACGACGGTCAGATGCACGAGTTCAAGCCCGGTCTGCTGCTGTTGTTGAAAAAGGTTCAGTGTCCCATTGTCCCCATTGGCGTCGCCGGGACTTACCAGACGTTTAGCCGCCACCACAAATTCCCAAGTTTTTGCACGATCTTTACCCCGGCCGACGACCGCTGCATTGCCCTCTCCGTCGGCAAACCAGTGATGCCGGAAGAATACGGCCAATGGTCCCGCGACGAGATATTGCAGAAACTCTTCGAGGTGGTGCAGGCCCAAGAGGCCGAGGCGAAGAAGTTGCAGCGCAAACGCCGGATCTGAAAAGATGAATCGGAAACAAAAAGAGGCTTCGATCCCGCTCGGCGGATCGAAGCCTCTTTCATTTCAACCGACTCGATGATTACTTCACGGACACAACGCTGTCGGCCGACTTCCGGGAGAAGTCGATCACGACGGGTTCGCCGACTTTGAAGGTCACCTTGCGGGTTTCGACTTCCGTTCGGCCATCACGCGGGGTTTCGGTCACGAACGTGTGGGTCACGCTGGAGCCAGCCGAGAGGTCCGGGGTGTTGAAGTTCTGGCGGGTGGTTTCCACGCCGTCAACCATCAGCTTGCTACCGGCGGGGAGGTTCACGCTCACCGCGCTCGACGACTTGTTGGCGGCCAGGCCGGTGAAGTCCACCGGGGTCACCGAACCGCCGCGAACCACGACTTGCTTGCTGGCCACACGGGTTTCGCCGTTGACCGTGAATTCGACTTTCAGGGTGTAGTTGTAGTCCGTGCCGGGGGTGATCTCCGGAGTCGTCAGGATGCGGGTCGAGCCGGTTTGGTTGTTCAGATAACCATCCGTGTACACCTTGGCGCCTTCCGGAACCTGAATCTTGATCTGGGCCTGAACGGCCGTCAGTTCTTCATAAGGCGGCTGGCTCACCGGGACATACCCGCACGGGCTGGCGCCGCAAGAGCTGTAACCACAAGAACTGTAACCACAACCGCCAGAGGTGCAACCGCCGAAACCGCAACGCTTGGAATAGCAACTGGAGTAACAACAAGTCGGCGGCGGGCAGACGGGATAACATGCCGGGCGACAGCTTGAATAACAGCCGCCGAAGCACTTGGGGAACGTCCAGCAACACTCGGGCGTGGCGGGGGCGGCCGTCATGGCGGCCAACATTACGACGCTATACATGGGACGAGCCTTTCCGGAGTCGAAACTCCATGAAATACGGGGAGTGACAACCCTGCCCCGTGAAGTTTGAGGGAAAGGACAAGGTTGTTAAGATAGGTTAAGTGAATAATTTGCGTCGATCAAATAGTTTTCGACGAATTTGCCGATTGATGCGGTGATGTGCGTCGGGATATGACCTCACACCAAGATCGGCGTGATCGGGCTTCCCTTCGACAAGGCAATCGGCCGGCCGACTTGGTCGTGAATCTCGCCTGCCGGGTCGATTCCGAGGCAATGGTAGATCGTTGCCGTGAAATCGGCCGGGGTTGTCGGGTTGAGGGCCGGGTAGGCCGCGTTCTTGTCCGACTGGCCGTGAACCGTCCCCGGACGGATGCCGGCTCCGGCGAACAGCACCGTGTAACAATCGGGCCAGTGTTCCCGACCCATGTTGCTGCGAGTGATCTTGGGCGAACGGCCAAACTCGGCGGCCACCACCACAAGCGTATCGTCCAGCTTGCCCGATTGATCCAAGTCCGTCATCAGGGCATGGAATGCCTTGTCAAATGGGGGAACCAAGTCTTCCTTGTGCGAAGTGAAGTTGTTCCAGTGCGTGTCCCACGCGAAACCATCCTTGCCCTGCGATCGCTGCCAGTTGCACTGCACCAATCTTGCCCCGGCATCCAACAATCGCTTGCCGAGAAACACTGATTGACCGAAAAGATTGCGGCCGTAGCGTTCCCGTTCCTTCGGGTCTTCCTTGGAAAGATCGACCGCTTTCCGCACCGCTTCCGAGGAAATCACGTCCATCGCCTTCGCCTGGCTTTGCTTGATGCTCTGGCTCATCGCCAAATCATTCATCTCGGTCGTTTGCTTGTTCAATTGATCGACAAGCGACAATCGGCGTTTGAAGACCTCCGCGTTTTCATTGGGAACGAGCGGCAGGTTGTCGAGTTTGAAGTTGTCGTCGTTCGGGTTGCCGCCGGTCAGTAGCGGATCGTACTTGCCGCCGAGCGAACCGGCGAACTGGCCGGAGCGTCGGCCCCCCGCCACGTCCATCCGGTGGGGCACCAAGGCGAACGGGAACATCGGCCCGCCGCCGGGGGCCAGTTTCGCCAGACACGACCCCATGTGTGGCATGTCGGCCCGGCTCATCGAGTTCACATCGCTCACGGACCCGAGATAGGGGTAACCCGTGAACATCCAGTAAGAACCCCGGCCGTGATCGTTGTGTTCGTGGTACATCGTGCGGACAAGGGCCGACTTGTGCATCCACTTGGCCGTCAGCGGCAACAATTCACTGAAGCGCACGCCCGTGACGGAGGTATTGATTGTTTTGAATTCGCCGCGAATATCCTCGGCGGCATCCGGTTTCGGATCGAAGGTGTCGAGTTGGGCCGGTCCGCCGGACAGATACAGGATGATGCACTTCTTCGCTTTGCCGAAACTTTTCCCCTTCACGGCCGACGGGGCCGGGTTCGCCGAGAGCAAACCGGGAAGGGACAGGCCGGTGATGCCGAGGCCGCCGATGCGGAGCAATTCCCGGCGGTCGATGCGATTGGCGGGGACGCGAGTGTTCCAAAGTTTGAACATGGCGGGACTCGGCTGGAGAGTGTTCTTCGGCGGGGCGGGAGTGTTGACTCCCTGTTTATCGGCGGGGTGCGCAATCTTCTTGCGTTTGGTTGATGATGAATGTACCATACATCACCCGCCTTCCGCAAATGGAATTCCCGCTTCTTCATCGCTTGTTTTTGAGAACTCTCCCCATGCGGCCTGTTTTTCAATCGCCCCCGAACCTGCCGTTTGGCCGTGAGACAACGATGCCGGTCGTTGGCGGGCGACCTAACCCCCCGTCCCCCTTCCCTAAGAAGGAAGGGGGAGCAAGCGGGAGACAATCACAACCTTCTGTGGCCGATATTTCGGACGGTGATATTTCCCCGCTTGCTCCCCCTTCCTTCTTAGGGAAGGGGGACGGGGGGTTAGGTCGCCGGGCGATGACAGTTATTCTCTGGCTTTCTTTTGTCCTCCTCGCCACCCCTGCCCGCGCCGACATTTTCATTGAACACCTCGACCCGCCCACGCTCCAAGCCGACAAACCCACCCGCCTGACCGTCCACGGCTCCGACCTGAAAAACGCCATCGGCCTATGGACAACCATGCCGGGAAACGAGAACTACTTCAGCGCCAAGCTCGTTTCCAAGTCAGACGTATCGGCGGTGTTTGATGTGATCGTAAAAACGGACCCTGCACGCGGTCTGCACGGAGTCGGCCTCCACGGGCTGCGTCTGGTGAGCCGGGACGGTCTGAGCAACGTGCAACTATTCTTGGTTGATGATTTGAACACTGTCAAGCGGGACGCCGGCGACGAACCGCAACTGCTCAAGTGGCCGGTGGCTGTGCATGGCACGTTCCGGGAAGCGACCGTCGATCAGTTCACGGTCGAGATAACGGCCGGTCAAACCCTGAGCATCGAAGTCGTCGGCAATCGCTTCGGCAAAGATGCAGACCCGTTGCTGACCATCCGGGATGCCGACGGCCGGTTTGTGGCCGAGCGGGACAACGATGTCGGTCTGTATTTCGATTTTCGATTTTCTCACCGTTTCGAGAAAGCGGGTCGTTACACACTACACCTGCGGGATTCCCGGTATCGCGGGTCGCCGCATCAGCCGTATGTGTTACGAGTCGGCGCTTTCCCCGCCGGCCGGGTCGGGTTGAGCGTGGGAACCTCGGAAGTGTTTTTGCCGGAGACGGGGAAGAACTTCCCGATCGGAAAAACCGAGCCACATGCCGGGCCGCGAACCATTGTCGTGAAGACGGACGGCGGTTCCGCATGGCTGCCCCGCACGCCTCCGGAACATCCTGCGTTCATTCACCCCGGCTACAATCACCCCCTCGGAGCCGGACAGCGAGCGGCGGCCTCGCCCGAGATGGTCTTTGCCTTCCAGATGTCAAAGATGAAGGCGAACCCGTTCGCCAGTCTGGATCGGCTGATCGTCACCGGCCCGGCCCAGGCCAGCAAGGTGACGGTGCCGTGCGTTGTCGGCGGCGTGTTACGCCAGCCAGGTGAACGGCAGGCGGTGTGGTTTGAACTGGCGAAGGGACAAAACGTGTGGATGAAGGCCGAGGCAAAGAATCTGAACTCGCCCGTCGATGTCGATTTCATGATGGTGGACAAGAACGGCCGCGAAGTTCGCCGGCCGGATGGCAACCGCGAACCGCCGAGTTTGGAATTCACCGCGAATAACCCCGGCATTTACGGAGTGATCGTCCGTGACATTCTCAACGGCGGCGGTTCGGCCAACGCCTATCAACTGACCATCTCAGATGAACCATTCCCGTTGCTGATCCAAGCCGAGGCCGAGGGCATCACCATCCCCCAAGGAACCTGGCAACCGCTGCCGTTGACCATCACCCGTATCGGCGGCGGGAGTGGCGGCGAGTTGAAACTGAAACTCCACAACGCCCCGCCGGGAATGACCCTCACACCGGAGGTGATCCCGGCCGGGAAGAACGCCATCGTCTGTCGGCTCGGGGCCAGTTCCAGCACGCCGGTCGGGATGAATACCCTCCGGCTGACGGCCGAGGAAACACTGCCGGACAAAAAAACGCGGGACATTATCGTCCGCACGCAACCGCTGATCGATCGGCAACTTCACAACGTCGATCTTATCCCCATCGGTCTGCGGGAGGATCAACGCCGCCTGCCGCCGGGCGTGACGGACCGGCTGGCTGTGCAAGTGACGCCCCCCAGTCCGTTTGACTTCGACCCGGCCGAGGAAGTCACGCTGCCGCGTTATCAAACCTGCAACGTGCCGCTGACAATCCGGCGAACCGGCAACGCCTCCGGCGAATTGACCTTCACCGCCAAAGGGGGCCAACTTGGGCCAAAAACCGAGGGGCGTACCCGCGTTTATGCCGAATTTCCGACAGCCAAACCCGGCGAAACAGCCATCAGCGGCCAAATCCGCTCGTTGATTCTCACCAACCTGGCCAAGAGCCGGATCGATGTGACCGTCACCGGCCACGATGGCGACCGCCGCATTTGTCTGACCCGGCCGTTTGAACTCAACGTGACAACGGCGTTTACCGTCAACCCGGAACCCGCGATGCCGAAGACCCCGCCGTTGATTCAACCGGGTGAAACCGCCACCCTGACGCTCAAATGTGAACGGCTGAAATCGTTCACTGGCCCGGTGACGGTGCGATTCAACACGAACGGCAATTTCGAGATGCCCGAAACGGTGAGCTTCGCCGCCGGACAAACGACGGCGACTGTTCCCGTGAAAGCCCGATTGGATACGGGCAACGGCCGCCACCGGCTGGACTTCCACGCCACCGCCCAAGTGGACGGCTACGAGGAAGAGTACCGGAATTCGGCGGGCGAAGTGGAAGTGAAGAAGGCGGAACCGCCGAAGAAGAAATAGAACCATCGGGCTTAGATTCTCTCCCACGGTAGACAGTCCATGAATATTCGCCTCCTGCTCCCGTTGTTCCTCGCCACCCCGGCCGTTGGTGCCGAGCCGATTGCGTTCCGCGACCAGGTGATGGCCGCGTTTTCGCGGGCCGGGTGCAACTCCGGGGCGTGTCATGGGTCGCCGCAGGGCAAGAACGGGTTTCGACTTAGTCTGCGCGGCTTCGACCCGGATCAGGACTTTGCCCTGCTCGTCAAGGAACAAGGGGGCCGCCGTGTCAACCGCACGGACCCGGACGCCAGTCTGATATTGGAGAAGGGGGCCGGCCGTGTCCGGCACGGGGGCGGGGCGTTGTTCTCCCCGAGCGATCCCGCGTATCAAACCATCCGCGAGTGGATCGCCCAAGGAGCCGTTGACAGCCCCAACCCGGTCATCCGCAAATTGGAGATCACGGCCGAGGGGACCGGCAACGCCCGGCAAATCACGGCGAAGGTCATCCACCAAGATGGCCATGCGGCCATCGTGAATCCGCTGGCGGTCTTCACCACCACCGATGCGGAAGTGGCGAGTGTCAACAATTTGGGCCAAGTGAATTTCAAGCAAAACGGAGAAGTCGTCGTCCTCGTTCGCTATCTCGAACAAATCGCCAGCATCCGACTGGCTTCCCAACCGACCGAGACCGGCTTCAAGTTCACCGGCCCGGCGCCTGCCAACTTCATTGACGAGGAAGTCTTTGCCAAGCAACGCGAGTTCCACCGCAACCCGCTGCCCGTTTGCGCCGACGAAGTTTTTCTTCGCCGGGTGTTCCTTGACCTGACGGGGACGCTCCCCTCGGCCGACGAGGCGCGAGCTTTTCTTGATTCGACCGATCCGAAAAAGCGGGCCGTGCTGATCGACAGCTTGCTCGACCGCGAGGAATACGCCCAATTCTGGGCGATGAAGTGGGCTGACGTACTGCGAGGGAACCCCTCAAGCATCAGCGACCGGGGGGTGCATTCGTTTCACCGCTATCTCGTGCGAACGGTGGCCGCCGACCGGCCGATGACGGAGTTCGCCCGTGATTTGCTCACCGGACAAGGAAACACGCTCAACAACCCGGCCGCGAACTTTTATCGCATCGCCCGCACCCCGGAGGAAGCCGCGGAGAGCGCCGCCCAATTGTTCATGGGCGTCCGTGTGCAATGCGCGAAGTGCCACAACCACCCGTTTGAGTCAATCACGCAAACGGACTATTACGGGCTGGCGGCGTTCTTTGCCCGTGTGCAGTTCAAGGGGACATCTTTCGGCCTCGACGACGAGATTGTCTATCTCACCAACAACCGCGACGTGCAACATCCCCGCACCCGCAAAACGCAACCGCCGGTGGCCTTCGGCGTTCAACCGACGATGAATTCCGAGGATGATCGCCGGGAGAAATTTGCCGACTGGCTGACCGCGAAAGACAATCGCTTCTTCGCCCCGTCTCTGGTCAACCGTGTCTGGTATCACCTGATCGGCCGCGGCCTCGTGGACCCGGTGGACGACTTCCGGGACACCAACCCGCCAAGCCATCCAAAACTACTGGAACGCCTCGCGGCCGAGTTCGCCGCCAACGGTTACCGGATGAAGCCGCTGATTCGCCAGATCCTCAACTCGAAAACATATCAACTCGCCGGACTCTCCCCCGGCCAAACCCCGGAACTGGCCAAAGCGGATCGTTACTTCACCCGCTCGGCTGTGCGGATGTTAAGCGCCGAGCAAATTCTGGATGCCGTCTCGCGGGCGACCGGCGTGCCGGAAAAATTCAAGGGCTTCCCTCTCGGCACCAAAGCCATCGAACTCCCCGAGGGGGGCATCAATCACCCGTTCTTGCAAGCCTTCTCCAAACCCGTCCGCGACGTGACCTGCGAATGCGCCCGCGAGGAAGACCCGTCCTTGCCGCAAGTGATGCAACTATTGAACAATGATTCGCTAATCGAAAAGATCCACTCCCCGAAAGGCCGCATCGCCGCTTGGGCGAAAGCCGGGAAAAGCTCCGAGTGGATGGTGGAGCAAATTTACCTCGGCACCCTCAGCCGCCGACCGACGACGAAGGAACGCGAGATCATCGGCAAACACCTGGCCACAATCCCTGACAAAACCGCCGGGTTGCATGACCTGCAACATGCGTTGCTGAATGTGAATGAGTTTGTGTTAAGGCATTGAAAATAAGTTGCCATAGGCAATGGAATGGTTGGATGAACTCCGTGAAGCCGCGACGCGGAGTTTTCTGAGCAAAGCGAGGGAACGGGAGTTTTCGGGCAACCCAAAAATTCCCGCGAAAGTCATCACTTCCTTCAATCAATCTCTCGAACGGTGAGGTTAGCGTCAGTTACTTCCGAACCTTCGGATTGTTTGAATCCGCATCTGCCAGCAGTTGAAAACTGTCAAAGAAACGTTTGATTTCTGCGGGAGTCAGATCACCCTGATCCCCTACCAAGCCCACAAAAGCGAACGCCTCCGTGGACAGTTGCCTGATGATCAATCGCTGAAATTTAGCTTTGGATGGATCTTCTGCCTCACAAATGATTTCCTTGGCAGGCTGTCCTCCCCAAATGACTTCTTTCGGTTCCGAAACCTTCATGCCTCGCGCAAAATGGGCGGTCTTAAAGAATTCGCCAACGGCCTCGTCTTTGGATTTCTTTGAATCGTCTTTCTTCAACACTGCGATAGTGATGCCAAAGAAATGGGTATGGGTTTGTTTGTTAACATCATAATAGCTTGTGTTAAAGTCTTCAGCCTTATGGACCGCTTCCGACTTGAGGTCGAAGTTAAACGGGCGCGGAATTGGATTATCCCAAGGAAAACTCGCCTTAAAACCGTGAAATGGGGAAGAAAACTCACGCCATCCTTTGGTGAACGTCTGGGCCGGAGGTGGCGACGAAACTGACGGCGTACCAACCTCCTTTTTTCCGCATCCGGTCATTGCGATCATCATCGCCATCAGGGCGAGTGTCCTCATTATTGAACCCCTCAAATGCCAGCCACAAAATTTTCAAGATAGCGCAATCTTATGCGTTGCGGCACCCGAGGCATCCTTTTCGCGGATTTGCCAAATGTCAATGAAAACTACAAAAATCACCGTTCGAGAATCACATATCAAGTCGACGGGCAATTCTAATTTTCTGGTCTCACTCGGTTCTTCAATTCGGTGAACGATTGATTTTTCAATCGCAGGCTTCCGCACATCTCGGCGGCGATAGCCGCGATCACCGGGACGGCGACGGAGTTGCCGGCTTGCGAGCGCATCACCCGTGGGTTGGCCGCGAGGCGGTACGATTCGGGGAAGCCTTGGAGACGAAGCATTTCCCGGCCGCCCAACCGCCGGTTTCCGTTCACCAGCAAATAATTGTGCGAGGCGTGATGCCGAAGGGCGCACGAGTAGGGGTGCATGCCGATGTGGCCCCCTTTGTTTTCGTGCCAGATGGTTGGGTAAACTGGTTCGCGGCCCTGTTCTCGCAGGCGTTCCAGGCGTTTCTGACGGATGGGGGCCGAGGCGGCGAGGCGGGGGTCGGCGTCAGCCTCCGGGTCGAGAATGTCGGCGAGATTGGGCCGCCACGGTTCGGGCGTTGGGAAAGTAAAGGGAATCGGCTCGCGGAACGCCACGATGAAGGTGCGCTGCCGGGTTTGGGCCACGCCGAAATCGAGGGCGTTTAGCACCGTGACATGCGGGTGATATCCCAAGTTGCGGAGGCTGGCAAGCACCGTTTGACAGGTTCGGCCGCCGTCGTGAGTGCGGAATTGCTTCACATTTTCCAGCAACACCGCCGTTGGCCGGTGATGGGCGAGAATGCGTTCGATCTCGAAAAAGAGGGTGCCTCGGGTGTCTCCGAAACCAGCCCGTTTGCCGATGACGCTAAAGGGCTGGCACGGGAAGCCGCCGGCCAAGATATCGTGTTCCGGAATGGCCTCGGCCGCAATCGCCGTGATGTCGCCGTGGGGCCGTTCGCCAAAGTTGGTTTCGTAAGTATCCTGCGCGTCCGTATCCCATTCGGAGGAAAACACGCATCGGCCGCCGACCGCCTCCAACCCCAACCGGATGCCGCCGATGCCCGCGAACAAGTCGATGAACTGAAATGGCCTCCAATCCGGAGACACCCGGCAATGCTCCGGGGCGACATGCCGGACGACCACCGCTTCGCCCGCCTTCAAGTTGGCGGCTTGCATCCACGCCAGAACATCCGGGCCGGAAGCAATGGAGTTGTCAGCCATCACGGTGAGCGATGATTCACCCGCCAGCGTGACTTGTCTGATATCCGGCCGGGGAATGGAGAGAACACCCCGCCGGATTTCGTTGGCCGACGGGGTCAGGGGAAATGCCTCGGCAAACCGCATGGGGTGATCCTGTTGGGGCAGACAAAGGCGCTAACCACAAAGGCACAAAGGTCACACAAAGTTTCACGAAGAAGTTGAAGCAAGGAAAGCCTTGTCGGTCTTCTTTGTGAAAATTTGTGTGACCTTTGTGCCTTTGTGGTTAGTGTCTTTCATCCAAAGCCGGCGCCAATTCCCTCTCACGCGCATCCTCGTTGACATCCGGCATCAGCGGCAGGTCGATCTCTTCCTTCAAGGTGTGGTTGGTCGGGTCGCCCATGCCTTCGGGCCAAATGTGGAAGCCGCCTTTGAATGTCATGAAGCCCCATCGCAATTCCCAAGTGCCCCAGATTCCCTTGCCTTCGTTGAAGCCGCGATAAGCGATCCGGTGGGCGTTCAAGTATTGTTTGGAAAAGAGGCATTCGCCGTTTCGGGTGTCGTAACCGCCGGTGACGACGAACTCGCCGACACGGTCACGCCCTTCGCCGGTCATTTTGCCGTTGACAAAAGTGAGGCTCAATTCCATCTGGTGTTTGCCCGGAATGCGGCTGTCCAGAAAGAATCCCACCCATTTGCCGGAGGGAAAACGGTCATCTGCCTCCTGACTGGCTGCTTCATTCATGAGGTTGCTCCCGTGGATCGATCCCCGACTTTCCCAGATTATCCGATCACCCATCAACAGGGGGATGAAATTTTGGGGAGGTTCAACGAAGCGGGTTATTTTTGCCGATGATTGTTCCGATGGATGACAGTTCCCCATCACCGTGGGTTCGTCCCCGCTCCGCATCCGGAAAGTCGCCTCGAGGGCGCGTTCTCCGGCTCCGTCTTCATTGGACATTGGTTGTCGCCTGTCTCGTGCCCGTTGGCTGCCAGTCGCCGCGGCCTCGCGAGTCGTTGCCGGTGTCGCCGTTCATCGCCCCGATCACAGCCCCCGATTACCGGGTAGCCTTCCCGGACATTCTGGAAGTCAGCGTGCCCGAACGGCCGGACAGCACCGGCCGGTTCCTCGTCATGCCGGATGGCAATGTGGAACTCGGGAAATTGGGGAACGTGTTTGCGGATGGCAAGACAATCGCCGAGATCACTCAAAAGATCGCGGCCCAAGCCGGGGTGCCGGAGGGGCAGGTGATCTGTCGGGTGTCCCAGCATCGCAGCCGGGTGGTTCACGTGTTCGGCCCCGGCGGGGAGACGCCGTCCACGTTGCCGTATGCCGGGACGGAACGAGTGACCGACGCGCTCAACCGGGCCGGATTGTCCAATCATCAAAATCTCGCGGAAGTGCGAGTGATTCGGCGTAACACGGCGACGGGCCGCCCGGAGGAAAATTTCCTGGTCGATCTGACGGCCATCCGCTCCGGCGATCCGCAAACCAATCTAATCCTTGAACCCAACGACGAAATCCGGCTGACGGAAACTTCCCCCACATTCCTCACCCGAACGCTCCCCGCCTGGTTCAAGCCAGAAAACGATCATTGAGCTGCGGATTCGGACAAAAACAAGTCATGATGAAAACCAAAATGAGATGAAGGACGGGACAAGTTAAACCCATCTTCATTTGTCTTGTCCCGTCTTTTATTTCTGCCTTTTGTCCGAATCCGTGTTCGATCCTTGGCTAAAAACGGCTTTGGTTTTCATCTCTCTTCGTATTCAATCCGTAACTGTGTAATCCCCGGAAATTCATGTCTCAGCACAACTTCGGTCTTCAACTTCCGATTTTTGAGAACAAAATGTGTGAAAATGGGAAATTTGTGCGGCAACGCCTTGACTGGCGAAAAATTTCTGTTTAGCGTGGATGGGTGGGCGGTTTGGCATGCCAATATATTGACAGCCGGTGACAACCGGTTTTTCACATACACGGACGGAACCCGAAACGAGAGGCGTGGCTAACCACCACGGAGATAGGCAACTAGGGAACTCAAAACCGGATCGACCTCTCCCATTGATTCCGGCGATTCCCAAGAAGGATAACCAGTCATGCTAGTCCTGTCCAGAAAGAAAAACGAAAGTATTGTGATTGCAAACGACATCGTGATCACAATTGTCGAGATTCGAGGCGACAAGGTTCGTCTGGGGATTGTGGCCCCGAAGGACGTGCCGGTGCATCGCTCCGAAATCTACGAAGCGATTCACGGTCGGCTGCCCGAACAGGCGCCGTTGATCGTGAACGGCGGGGACGCCAAGGTCTGAAACGACCGCTGGTTCCCCAAAACCCTCCCCCCGACGTCATCTCCCCGTCGGTGTCCCTCTCTCATTGCCTCCGGTTTCCTCCATGCCGACAATCGCCGTTCTCGGGGCCAGTTCCGACCGTCGCAAGTTTGGGAACAAGTGCGTTCGCGCCTACCTGTCCCGCCATTACACTGTTTATCCGGTCAATCCCAAGGATGCCGAGGTCGAGGGGCTTCCCGCCTATCGCACCATCGCCGACGTGCCTCCCGGCCGGCTGGATCGTGTGAGCGTGTATCTGTCGCCTTCCGTTGGCTTGGGCGTGCTGCCCGAACTGGCCAGGCGGGAGGTTGGCGAAGTCTGGCTGAATCCCGGCACCGTCTCCCCGGAAATTCTGGCGTTGGGCCAACAACTGGGATTGAACCTCGTCACCGCGTGCAGCATCGTGGATATTGGAATTTCACCGAGTGAACTTCCCGAGTGATTCTCACTCGGCAATTGCACACCCCGCACCGGGGTGATAAGCTCAAAAAGTGAAAATCCGGCCGGGGAGCGGCAGGCGGGCCAAATCCGGGACACGCTTGATCGAAACACTCTCCATCGGTCAACCAACACGGGAGTCGAAAAATGGCGCTGGAAGAAATCAAGAAGCGGTTCGTCGATGAGATCAAGCTGCGAGCTTACGACGACAAGTATGTGGACAAGAACGAAGAACGGGAAATCCTGCAAGTCGCCATCCAACAAGGCATCAGCATCGACTCGGCGCGGAGCGCCCTCCAACAAGTTTGCGAGCATCAGGGCTATGTCCTTGAAAGCACTCTCCTGAAGACGATCAAGGACCAAGTGGAAACGGCCGCCGGGAACGACGGGAAGGTCGATCAAAAAGAGTTTGACCTGATTTTCCAAAACGTGCGGAAGTCTGCCTTGGGCAAAAAGAACGACCGCGAGATCAAGAAAATGATTATCACGGTGATGGAAGACACCGGCTTGAACAAGGTCAAAACCGGCTGGTTCAGCGACTGGTATTCCACGATGAAAAAAGATCTCGGCATGTAAAGTAAAAGGCCCGCCTCAAAGGTCACACAAAGCCTCGCCAAGAACCCCCGGAGAGATTTTCTCTTCGGTCTTCTTGGTGAAACTTTGTGTGACCTTTGCGTCTTTGTGGCTGGCGCCTTTTTACTCCACGCGAACCCAGCGTTGCTCGCGATGGCTTTTCAAAATGGCCTCGCACAAACGCACTTCGCGATCGCCATCCGCAAATGTCGGATAGGGAATCATCGATTTTCCCGTGTCGATGGCCTCGTACACCGCCCGGAACAATTGTTTGAATGAGTCCGGAAAGCCCTCGGCATGCCCCCCCGGATAATTGGCGAATGGTCGAACTGTCGGGGAGAGCAAGGCGGGATCGCGGGCCAATTCCTCGTTGGGATTGTCCCGGCGGCCGATCTGTAGGGTGTTCGGTTCTTCGCTATTCCAAGCCAGACCGCATTGGCTGGCGGCGATGTCAAAGCGGATGCAATTCTTCCGACCCGCTGTCACTTGTGAAACGGTCACCGCCCCCCGCGTCCCGCCGACGAACCGCAACAGCACGGAGCCATAGTCTTCCGTGTCCACCGGGATTCCCTTGAACGGCCGGTTCTGATCGACCGCTTGGAAAGTTTCCACGCTTCCCTGCACGGATTTGCGAATCGGATGAATCGTGGCAAGGTCCGCGCAAAGCGATTCGACTTCCAACCCGGTGATGAACTGGATGAGGTCCAGCCAGTGGGTGCCGATGTCGGCCATTGCCCGCAGTTCGCCCCCCTCGGCCGCCAGCACCCGCCAGTTGAAATCGGTGTCGTGCAGCAACCAGTCTTGCATGTATGAACCGGTCACATGGTAAATCGGCCCAAGCCGCCCGGCGATCCGGCGTTCGCGGGCCTCCAGACACACCGGGTAGTAACGCACATTATAGTTAACGGCAGTCACCACCGAGGCCGCCACCGCGAGTCGCACCAGACTGGCGGTCTCGACGGAGGTCATCGCCAGCGGCTTCTCGCAAACGACATGCTTTCCGGCGGCGATGGCCTGTTTGCACTGTTCGTAGTGATGACGGTTCGGCGAGGTGAGATGCACCACGGCAACATTCGGGTCCGCCAATACTTCCTCATAGGTGGAGTAGGCTTTGGGCAGATTCATCGCTTCCCGCGCGGCCCGGCTCTTTTCCGGCGTGGAACCCAACACCCCCAGAATATTGCGGCCAAGCCTTCTGAGGGCCTCCACATGCACCGGGCCGATGAATCCGGTTCCCACCACCACCACGCCTGTCGCACGCATAAGCGAACCTTTCCGGCAAACCGGTTAAATCATGAGAGACAGAGAATCCGATACATTCGGAGAGTGCGGGCTTTTGAACGCCCTGTTATACTAGGAATTGATCGTGACCGGCCGACGGCTGACCGGTTGAATGTAATCAGGAGGTTCCCATGATGCGGTTATGGCTTCTGGCGGCGGTCGTCGCCTTGGGCGTTGGCGCGAACGTTCATGCCCAACAAACCGGCGGCGGCGGCGGTGGTTTGGGAGGAAACGGCGGCACCGGGGGATTCGGCGGCAGTTCCGGCGGCAGCCTTGGCGGGGGCACCAGCCTCGGCACCGGGGGAGGAAGTTTGGGCGGAAGCACCGGTTCCACCGGCGCCACCCGAACCGGGGCCGGCGGACGATCCATCTCATCCACGGCCGTGAGTAGCACGAACTTTCTGGCCGCGACCTACGGCAACCCGTTATATCCGGGCCGACCCGGCAGCACCAACCTCAGCATCTCGGCGGGAGGCGGCTTCGGCCAGGCCACGCTGCCAAACACCACCAACACGCGAACCACCGGAACGACCGGCGGGGTCACCGGCGGCAGCGGACGGTTGGGCGGGACGGCCTCCGTTTCCGGTGGTTCAGGCACGGGTTCGCAGAACAGCACCTCCCGGATTCAATACTCGACGACTCTTGATTTCCCGACCCGGCCCGTCGAGTTCAACGAACTGCGATCCGAGTTGCGACAAATGCTTGATCGCTCGACATCAATTCGCAATCCAAGCCGGATTTTGGTGTCAGTCGAGGGGAACACGGTGGTCCTCACCGGCGCGGTCAGCGATCCCAAAGAGATCCGGCTGGTCGAGGGAATGGTCCGGTTGACGCCGGGCGTTTACTCCGTGAGAAATGAGCTGCAAGAAGCGCCTTGAGTTGAAATGCGAGAGATGGAACGAGAGGAGGCCGGACATGTTCCGGCCTCCTCTCGTTCCATCTCTCGCATTTGCCGTGAAATACCATTCGTCGGAAGTCATTCCCTTTAATCCAAGCCGACTTTGTCAAGTTATTCTGGAGAAAGATTGCCGACTGTGCCGATTAATCCGGCATGTGCTCGTCTCTCTCTTCCATCGTCTGTTGCTTCTCGCTCGCCCTCGCCCTGTTCTTCGGACGCTTTGCGTGTCCCGAGGCATTGGCTCAAGAGGGCACACCCCTTGGAAAGCCGTTGGAAACACGGATTCAAGAACTGGAGGAGACGGTTCGGAGGTTAGAACAAGCCAAATCGGCCCTGGCCGATGACAAGCCTGTTGATCCTTCCGTGTTGTCGGCGATCAATTTGCCGGAAGAACCGAAGGCCAAGACGCCAATCCTCGCAGGATGGGATAACGGCTTTATCCTCCGTTCTCCGAACGATGATTTCAAACTGCGAATCACCGGGCAGATTCAATCTGATTACCGGGATTACCTGGACCACAACGATACTACAGACGTCCCGAGCTTCCTCGTCCGCCGGGCGCGTTTGGGGATCGAAGCCACTGTCCTCAAATATTACGAGTTCCGCCTGCTCCCTGATTTCGGGCAGGGAACGCCGCGCATCGTTGACTCGTATTTCAACATTCATTACTGGGACGCCTTGCAATTTGAAGTTGGCAAGTTCAAACAAGCCTTCAGTTTCGAGCAGTTGATTCAGGACCGCTTCGTGCCGACGGTCGAGCGGTCGTTGATCGACCAACTCGGCCCGCAGCGTGACGTCGGCTTGATGGTCCACGGGCAGAAGTTGTTCGACGACCGGCTTGATTACGGCGTGACTGTCTACAACGGTGTCCAAAACGGCGACCAAGACTCAGACCGCAACAAGGAAATGTCGGCCCGCGTGGCGATTCGGCCGTTCAAGCAAAGCGAATCAGAAGGATTGCTTGACGGATTGCAACTCGGCCTCGGCGGCACTTGGGGCAACGACACCAGCCCCCTCGCCCCGACGATCTACCGGACGCCCGCAAATGTGGCGTGGTTCCGCTACGCCACCGGGGCCAGACCGGATGGCGTGCGCTGGCGGCTCAGCCCGGAATTGGTGTACCTCAACGGGCCATTCAGCCTGACCTCGCAGTATTACCATGAATCGCGGGACATGCGCCCGGCCGCCGACAAAAAGGGGATCGAACCATTGTCAGAGGTGAAGGCCAACGGCTTCTTCGTGATGACCACGCTGCTGGTGACGGGCGAAAACCGCACCTCGATGAGCCAGAACATTGATCCGCTGCGTCCCTTCAACCCGCGCGACGGGTTGCTTGGTCCGGGGGCTTGGGAATTGGTGGGCCGCGTTTCCCATTTGGAATTCGGCGATGATGACAACCCGGCCGCTTTTACCCGGCTCATCAACCGGGCCACCACCAGCCGGGCGGCCACGGAAATGACGTCGGGCTTCAACTGGTATCTGAACAAATTCGTCCGGGTTCAGTTCAACTGGGAATACGCCCGCTTCGGAGACGCCATCCGTCTCGGCGGCGCCGGCCCGGGCGGATTGCGAGATCATCAGAACTCGTTTGTTACGCGGCTTCAAATCGTGTTTTAACGAGACAGTGGTATAAAGGAGAGAGAGCCTTTTGACACCGATCACTGACGACCACTTCTCGCGGTTCTCTTGAACGAGCGACGAGTTTGGTCTTTTGGTGATTCCAAATTCCGAGTCCGATCCGAAGGGACTGTCATGTCTGTCGGGTTCGCCCGTTCTGAACGCGTGAGACACCGCCTCCTCACGGGTTGCGGTGGTGTCGCCATCGTGGCCGGCTTGCTGGTTTTGTTTGGCTGGTTCGCGGACATCACCATTCTGAAAAGCGTCATGCCCGGCCGCACTGCCATGAAGGCGAACAGCGCCGTCTTGTTCGTTCTGGCTGGCCTTTCGATGTGGGCGGCGGGAAATCAGATGCGCGGCGCGGGGTTGGCGCTGGCCCTCCTCGTTGTCTTCGTCGTCTTGCTGACGGCGGCCCAATACGCCTTTTTCATCGACCTCGGCGTTGACCAGCTTTTGTTCCGCGAATTACCAGCGACACCCGCCAATCCATCCCCCGGACGGATGGCTCCCTCCACGGTGATTGTCTTTGGCCTCATCGGATCGACACTGGCCCTGCATCACGCCAACCGTTCTTTTCTGGCAAGGCAGATCCTTGCTTCGTTCGCCCTGTTCATTTCCTCTCTCTGTTGTTTGAGCTATCTGTTCGGGGCTAATTCATCGCACGCCATCACCCCGTTTTCCTCGGTGGCGATGCACACGGCGATACTGTTTCTGATTCTCTCGGCCGGACTCATGGCGGCGTCGGCGGACCGGGCATGGGTCGGACTGTTGGCTGACGGAGGCGTGGGCGGGGCGTTGATCCGGCGCGTGTTTCCCGTCGCCGTGGTCATTCCGGTCCTGATCGGCGGGCTGCGGTTGGCCGGGCAGCGAGCCGGATGGTATGGCACGGAGTTCGGCGCGGCTCTGTTCGCCATCTCGAACATCACCCTCTTTACGGTCGTGTTGTTTTGGGCCGCCTCGCAGGTTCGACGGTCGGACGGCAATCACATGCAAGCCGAGGAACAACTGCGAAGAAGCGAGCGAAGATATCGGGCGTTGATCCAAGCCACCCCGCAGGTGGTCTGGACGAGCCGGGACTCCGAGAGCGGGGCGATGGTCTGGTGGATGGAACTGACCGGACAGTTTGCCAGCGAGGCGTCCGGCTGGGGGTTTCTGGACGCCGTCCATCCCGACGACCGGGAGCGGGTGCGGGAAACTTGGGCCGCCGCCATGAACACTCGAATGATTTACGACACGGAATACCGCATCCGCATCCGCTCCGGGGAGTATCGCCACTTCGCCGTCCAAGGGGTCGCCCTCTGCGACCCGGACGGCATTCTGGAGGAATGGGTCGGCACTCTGGCCGACATCCACAATCGGAAAATGGCCGAGGAGCAGTTGCGGGAACTGAACGCCACCCTCGAACGGCGAGTGGCGGAACGGACGGAGGCGCTGGCGGCGAACGAGGCGTTGCTAAGCCAGTTTGTCACCCATGCCCCGGCCGCGATCGCCATGTTCGACACCGAAATGCGTTACCTGCGAATCAGCGACCGCTGGCAAAAGGATTACCACCTTCAAGAACAGGACATCATCGGAAAGTCGCATTACGAAGTCTTCCCGGACATCCCGGAGCGTTGGAAGGAAGCCCATCAACGGGTTCTGCGGGGGACCGTTGAAGCATGCGCGGAGGATCCGTTTCCCCGCGCCAGCGGCGAGTTGGATTGGCTCCAGTGGGAGGCCCGTCCGTGGCGCAAGTCGGGCGGGGAGATTGGCGGGTTGATCTTCTTCACTCAGGTGATTACCGCGAGAAAGCAGGTTGAAGAAGCGCTTCAGGAAAACCAAGCCCGCTTGGAAATGGCCCTCGCCGCCTCGCACATGGGGGTATGGGAGTGGGACATCCGGTCGGGGTCGATCTACTGGTCCCCGGAGTGCCAAACCATCCTGGCGGGCGCTTCGTTCAGCGGAACCCGGAAGTCTTTCGCCGAGGTGATCCATCCGCATGATGTCGGCCGGGTATGGGCCGCGGTCGAGACTTCGCTCGCCACCCGCCAACCGTATGCCGCCGAGTTCCGAATCGTCACGTCCGCCGGAAAAACCAAGTGGCTGTCAAATGTCGGCCGGGCGACCTACGACTCCGCCGGAAAAGCGTTGCGAATGGTCGGTCTGGTACAGGACATCTCCGAACGTCGGCGGGCCGAGGAGGCCCTGCGAGAACAGGAAGAACGATTCCGAAGCGCCTTTGACCATGCCCCCATCGGAATGGCCCTCGTCGCTCCGGACGGCCGGTGGCTTCAGGTGAACCAATCGCTATGCGAACTGGTCGGCCGCTCGGCCGGGGAGTTGCTATCGCAAAATTTTCAGGCCTTCACCCACCCCGCCGACCTCGACACCGACCTGAGTTTGGTGCGACAAGTTCTTGATGGCGCCATTAAAACATACCAACTGGAGAAGCGATATTTCCACAAACAGGGCAATGTGGTCCAGACACTGCTGACGGTGTCGCTCGTGCGCGACAACGACAGCCAGCCGCTCTACTTGTTGGCGCAAATCCAGGACATCACCCGTCGGAAGCGGGCCGAACAGGCGTTGCGAGACAGCGAGGAGCGGTTCCGGTTGCTCGTCGAGGGCGTGAAAGATTATGCCATCTACATGCTTGATCCGGATGGCAACGTCGTCAGTTGGAACTTGGGAGCCAAGCGGATCACCGGGTATGACACGGAAGAAGTCGTCGGCCGTCATTTT
>NZ_JH636442.1:229514-236103 GCF_000255705.1 Zavarzinella formosa DSM 19928 | reverse complement strand
AGGGCGGGGGGGGCCCCCGCCCCGCCACGGTGTTGCAAATCGCCAAAGTGGAAGGGCGCCATGTGGAGGATGGCCGACGGGTGCGGAAGGACGGATCGGTGTATTGGGCCGAATCCGCCGTCACCTCGCTAAATGACAATGCGGGCCGCCATATGGGTTTCGTCACGGTGACCCGCAACATCAACGAACGCAAGGCGGCAGAGGAACAAATCAGGGCGTCGCTCCGGGAGAAGGAAGTTCTTCTGAAGGAAATCCATCATCGGGTGAAAAACAATCTGCAAATCGTTTCCACATTGCTCGACCTTCAATCCGACCACACGACGGACTCGAAGGCGCTGACCATGTTCAAGGAGAGCCGCGGACGGGTCAAGTCAATGGCGATTATCCATGAACGGCTATACCGCTCGCAGGACATGGCCGGTGTGAACTTCACCGACTACGTCCGGCAACTGGCGGACGACCTCTATCGGGCCTACAAAGTGTCGGACAACGACATCCAGTTGGAACTCGACGTGGACATCCCGCCGCTGCCTATCGACACGGCCATCCCTTGCGGCCTGCTCCTGAACGAATTGATGTCGAACTGCCTCAAACACGCCTTCGCGGACACACAGGGGGGTTGCATTCGGGTGTCCCTTCGCCGTGACGGCGAGGCCAACATCCTCATTGTCTCCGACAACGGGACCGGCTTTCCCGCGGACACTGACTATCGCAAAAGCTCGTCTTTCGGGTTACAGTTAGTGAACACCCTGATCGAGCAACTTGGTGGTGAAATCACCCTGACCGGCGGCCGTGGGACCGTCTTCACCGTCCGATTCCCCAAAACTGACAATCATGTCCCCACAGGAACTTCTGCATGAACCCGACCACCATCCTCGTCGTTGAGGACCAGAAAATCATCTCGTTGGGAATTGAAAAGCAATTGCGGATCATGGGGTATGCGCTGGCGGGGACGGCCACGACCGGAGAGGAAGCTGTCCGGAAGGCGATCGAGCTCCGCCCCGATCTGATTCTCATGGACATCACCCTCGGCGACGGCATCGACGGCGTGGAGGCGGCGACGCGGATTCACGAGCAAATCAACGTGCCGGTGGTGTATCTCACCGCCAACTCGGACCACGCCACTCTTCAACGGGCGAAGCTGACCGACCCGTTCGGATATGTCTTGAAGCCGTTCGAGGAGAAAGACCTTCAGACGGCCATCGAGATTGGGTTGTATCGCCACAAAATGCAACAGCGGCTGAGAGAAAACGAGCAATGGCTGGCGGCCACCCTCGGCAGCATCGGTGACGGCCTGATCGCCACTGATGAGCGATGTCGCGTGCGCTTCATGAACTCGCTGGCCGAGCAACTGACCGGGTGGACGCTGGCCGACGCCCTCGACCGCGACCTGTCGGAGATCTTTCACATCATCGGGAGGCGAAACCGCGAGTTGGTCAGAAACCCGGTGCTGGATGCCTTGGAAAAAGGGGAAACCTCGGAGCTTGCCCCCGACACGCTGCTGATTGACAAAACCGGGAGGGAACGACCGATCGACGACAGTGCCGCCCCGATCCGTGATGTGAGCGGGAAGGTGTCCGGAGCGGTGCTGGTGTTCCGGGACATCACCGAACGCCGCCGGCTGGAGGATCATGTGCGGCAAGCCCAAAAGATGGAGGCCATCAGCCGGCTGGCGGGAGGCATCGCCCACGACTTCAACAACATCATGACCGTCATCACCGGGTTCAGCGAACTCCTTCTCGTCGAGGACCTGCCCCCCGCGGACCGCCTTGATTATTCGCGACACATCCACGATGCCGGAAAACGCGCCGCCGCCCTGACCCAGCAGATCATGGCGTTCAGCCGCAAGCAAATGCTCGTCCCCAGCGTGCTGAACCTGAACACGATTGTCCGCGACATGGGGGCAATGGTCAGACGGCTTCTCGGGACGAACATTGAACTGGCCGTCGAGATGGCCGCCGATCTCGGCGAGGTGACGGCCGATCCGACACAGATCGGGCAGGTGATCCTGAACCTGACGGCCAACGCCCGCGACGCCATGCCGAACGGGGGACGGCTGGAACTGGTCACGGCGAACATCGAGTTGGACGAGACGACCACCCGCCTCCATCCCGACCTGAAGCCGGGCATGTACGCCATGCTGTCGGTCAGCGACAATGGTTGCGGGATGTCCGACGAGGTGATGGGCCGCATCTTCGAGCCGTTCTTCACGACCAAGGGCGTCGGCGAGGGGACCGGCCTTGGTCTCGCCACGGTCTATGGAATTGTCAGGCAAAGCGGCGGCCACATTGATGTCACAAGCAAACTCGCAACGGGGACCAAGTTTCGGGTCTGCCTGCCGTTGATCCCCAAACCGGCTCCTCCGGAAATCAAACCGGAAATCAGACCGCCCGTGAAGAGTCATGAAACCATTCTGCTCGTCGAGGACGAGGAAATGGTCCGCCGGATGACCACCATGATCCTCCGACGGGTCGGTTATGACGTGCTGGAGGCGACGAACGGACTCGAAGCCGTGGCCCTGGCCGAGAAACACGGCAAGCAAATTCGTCTGTTAATCACCGATCTCATGATGCCCCAACTATCCGGGCGGGAAGTGGCCGACCGGCTGACAGCGCTCATCCCGGAATTGCGGGTGCTGTATGTGTCCGGGCACACGGACGATATCCTCATGCAACAGGGAATCGAAAAAGCGGCCGTCGATTTCCTGCAAAAACCCTTCAACATCAACGCCTTGAAGTTCAAAGTGCGCGAGATCCTTGACCGGCCCGAATAAGGCGGACGCTCCGGAAATAGCGCCCTTCTCGGAGATAAGCTGGAATTTATCTCCGGCTCACTCGAAGTTCACGGGCCTGCCGTATTATCTCCCACGTCGGGCCAAGAGCCCGTCCATTCTGAACAAAGGGAGACACGCATGCGTTACGTCACGGGATTGCTGGCCGGGTTGGTTTTGGTGATCGGCTCTGCCGCCGTGCGGGCCGACGAAGAGAAGGTCGCCGTCAAGGATTTGCCGAAGGCCATCGTTGACGCGGTGAAGGCCAAGTTCCCGAAGGCCGAACTCGTCAGCGGGGAAAAGGAAAAAGAAGACGGCAAGACGGTGTACGAAGTGAAGATCAAGGACGGCAAGACGGAACTGGAAATCAAGCTGACCGAAGAAGGCAAGATCGTCGAGCTTGAAAAGGAAATCGCCGTCAAGGATCTTCCGAAGGCCGTTGCGGAAGCCGTCGAAGCCAAATACCCGAAGGCCACCGTCAAGGAAGCCGAAGAAGTGACCAAGGGCGAAAAGACCGTCTACGAAGTCACCGTGAAAACAGCCGATGGCAAGACCCTTGAAGTGGCCCTCGACCCGGCCGGGAAGATTCTGACGACGGAAGAAGTGAAGGAAAAGAAGAAGGAAGAGAAGAAGTGATAAGGCTCGGATTGTGACACGATTCGGAAGATGACAAGGTGACACGGCTCGGAAGGTGACAAGGTGACAAAAGGCACATTGCTCGCGTTGAAATAGAAGCCTTGCTCCGACATTTGTTTTTTGTCACCGTGTCATTTTCCCGATCCGTGTCACAAACCAAAATTGAAACCCGCATCCGAGACAACAACCAAAATGGGCCTCCGCATCCTTCTCGTCGAAGACGCACCGGACATCGCGGACTTTGTCGTCCGGGGGTTGCGGGAGGAAGGTTTCACGGTCGAACACGCGGCCGACGGGACGACGGGCTGGCACCGGCTCTCGACGGAAGCGTGGGATGTCGTGTTGCTGGATTGGTGGCTGCCGGGGATTGACGGACTCGGGATTTTGCAACGCCATCGGCAGGATGGCGGGACAACACCCGTGCTGTTTCTCACCGCCCGAGACGCCATCTCGGACCGGGTTCGCGGCCTCGACGGCGGGGCCGACGATTATCTCTGTAAACCGTTTGCATTTGAAGAATTATTGGCCCGTGTCCGCTCGCTGACCCGACGAGGGGATCGGCGATCGGGGACGATTTTGGCGGTCGCCGATGTGACGGCGGACCTTGCCAGTCAACGGGTCGAACGAGCCGGGCAACGGCTGGACCTCACGGCCCGTGAATATGCCCTGCTGTTGTTTTTCCTGCGGCATCCCGGCGAGGTGCTTTCCCGCACCCGCATTTACGAACAAGTATGGGACGAACGATACGACGGACTTTCCAACACGCTCGAAGTGCATGTGATGGAGGTTCGCCGAAAATTGGAGGCTCATGGCCCGCGGTTGATCCAAACCGTCCGCGGCCGGGGCTATGTGTTCCATCATTCCGAGGAAGGAAGTTAGGAATGAAAAACGACAACCACACCATCGGGCGAATGGCCGAGTTCGTCCATCATTATCTGCTTTGGTTTGTGATCGTGGCCTACGGGTTTGCCGCGTTTCTGCCGCTTCCCGGCTTGTGGCTTCGGCATGTGAATCTCGGATCGGTCGATTGCTTCGGCCGGCACACGGAGTTACCTCTCCCGGCGGTGTTGCTGACCAGTCTTTTGTTCAACGCCGGCCTCGGGGTTCAACCGGGTCGTCTCGTGGGATTGGTGCGTCGGCCGCTGATTCTGTTCGGCGGGTTGCTTGGCAATCTCGTGGTGCCGCTGGGTTTCATCTTGGGAATCTCTCTCACGCTGAAATTCTGGCATAACCCCGAGGAAGTGCAGTGCATTTTGGTGGGGCTGGCGCTGGTGGCCTCCATGCCCATCGCCGGGTCGTCGACCGCCTGGAGTCAGAACGCGAACGGCGATCTGGCCCTCAGTCTCGGCTTGGTCGTCGCCTCCACCTGCCTGAGTCCGTTCACCACCCCGGCGGTGCTGCATACCGTTGGCTGGGTGGCCAACGGGACATTTGCCGACTGTTTGCATCAACTCGCGGGGAACGGCACCAGTTCGTTTCTCCTGACCTTTGTGATGCTGCCTTCGCTGGCCGGGATCGGTGTTCGCGCCATTGTCGGCGAGGCGGCGTTGAAGCCGGTCAAGCCGGTTCTCAAACTCGTCAATTCCGTGGTGTTGCTGGCGTTGTGCTATTCCAACGCGGCCGTGGCCCTGCCGGGCACGCTGGCCAACCCGGATTGGGATTTTCTGGGAGTGATGCTGGTGGTGGTGGCCGGTTTGTGCGTCGCCGGTTTTGTGGCCGGGGCGTTGCTGGCCCGCCTCGGCCGTGCGGACGATTCCCGGCGAATGTCCCTCATGTACGGGCTGGGGATGAACAACAACGGCACCGGCTTGGTGCTGGCCGCCGGGACGCTGTCGCACCTGCCGGACGTGATGTTGCCGATCATTTTCTATAACTTGGTCCAGCATGTGGTGGCCGGGATCGCCGGGCGAATCACTTCCCCGAGGCAAACCGATGTGTCAGCGGAAAAAGCGGCCGGGGATTTGGCCCGATGACTCTCACCAACCGGCTCACGCTGTTCTTTCTGGCGGCCCTCGCGGTCGTGCTGACCGGGTTCTCGGCCGGGTTGTATTTGCTCGTCCGGGATCACCTTTATCGGGAAGCCGACTCGCGGGCCAAGGGAACGATTGATTCCTTGGTGGCCTCCGTGGAAGACACGCCCGAGGGATTGGAATGGGAGCCGGAAGTACGCCGGACCGAGGCGTTAAAACGCGACAGTTCTTTGCCGTGGGCGTTATATGGCCCGGACGGAAACTGGCTGGATGGCTCGCCATCAATGCGGCCGATGCTTTCCGCTTTGCTGCCGCCCCATGACGACGAGCGAATCGAACAAGAGGATATCAGTTACAAAGGGAAGCCTTGGAGGCTCATCCGCCGAACCATCCTTCCGGCCAATTTTCCGATGGCCGGTCAGGAATGCAAAGGCAGGCATGACCGATTTGCCGCGTTTCTCTTTGTGACCGCCGAACCGCTCGGGCCAATTCACGACGATCTTCGCTGGCTGGCGGCCACGCTCGCAGGGCTTTCACTCGCGGCGTGGACGCTTACTGCCATCCTCGGCCGCTGGTTCTGCCGCCGGGCGCTGGCCCCGCTCACCCGCATGGCGGGCACGGTTCGGCTGATCTCCTCCGACCGGCTTGACGAACGGTTGCCTGATCCGAAGACAAACGACGAACTCGCCAACTTGGGAACCGCCTTCAATGATCTGCTCGCTCGTCTGGACGATGCCTTCGCCCGACAACGTCGCTTCACCGCCGAAGCTTCGCATCAACTCCGCACGCCGTTGACAGGAATGCTCGGTCAATTGGAAGTGGCCCTGCGGCGGGAACGCTCCCCGGAGGATTATCGCCGGGCGATGGAAGCCGTCCAGCGGCAGGCCATGCAGATGCGAGAACTCATCGAGATGCTGTTGTTCCTCGCCCGCGCGGATGCCGACGCCAAATCGCCGGACACGGCCGTGATCGAACTGGATGTCTGGCTGCGTGAGTTTGTCAAAAGCTGGGCCGGCCACGAACGGGCGGCGGATATCTCCCTTGGGACAACCAACACCGGCTTGCGGGCCAAGGCCTCCTCGGCATTGCTGGCCCAGGCGGTCGGCAATTTGCTGGACAACGCCTGCCGTTATTCCAACCCCGGCATGGCGATCAAATTACATCTCGAACGACGAGAAAAGGAAGCCGTTCTCACCGTGGAAGACATGGGCCA
>NZ_JH636442.1:201835-229504 GCF_000255705.1 Zavarzinella formosa DSM 19928 | reverse complement strand
AGCGCGGCGTGACCGGCACCGGCCTGGGCCTCGCCATCACCGCCCGCATCGTCAACGCCTTGGGCGGCCGGGTGCGCGCCGAAAGCCGGCCGGGGGTGGGGAGTTGGTTTAAGATCATCCTGCCGATCACGCTGCTTGAAGGTGAATGAAATCACCAGTGATGGCTGATAACCTTCGGTGCATTTCTCTAACTTGGTATTTGTTGAACGAGTTGCTGGTCATCGTAGACCTCGAAGGAATGTTCGATCCCTGCCCGAGACAGCGACTCAGACAATGCCCGGACAAAGACCACGACTTCTTCAAGCGAGCCACCCACGCCACCATTGAATAAGTGTTCTCCACCGCCGAGTGAGTCCGTCTCAAAATCTGCCAATTCCGAGCGAATGCGAAGCGTCTCGGCTCCATTGAACCCGGATCGTTTGATGTGGACTTGGCCCCCACGGACAGTCTGCTCTACAGCATGCAGAATTGGCAGCAACCCTTGAGGTGCGGTTATATGGCCGTAGACGTTGTTGCCTTCGGGCGTCATTGTCATTCCACCAACCAGATCGGAGTTGTCACTCCCCAATGATCTTCACCAGCACCCGCTTGTTCCGATGCCCGTCGAACTCGCCATAGAAGATTTGTTCCCACGGGCCGAAGTCGAGTTTTCCCTTGGTGATCGCCACGACCACTTCGCGGCCCATGATCTGGCGTTTCAAGTGGGCGTCGGCGTTGTCTTCGCCGGTGCGGTTGTGGTAATAGTGATCCGGGTCCGGGTTGAAGGGGGCGAGTTGTTCGAGCCAGACGCCGAAGTCGTGGTGCAGGCCGCGTTCGTCGTCGTTGATGAAGACGCTTGATGTAATGTGCATCGAGTTGCACAACACCATCCCTTCCTGCACGCCGCTTTTATTGATGGCCTCCTGCACCCTCGGCGTGATGTTTACAAACGCCATCTTGGAGGGGATGTTGAGTGTCAGATATTCGGTGTGTGATTTCATGGCGTGGATGCCTTTTCAAGTTGAATTTGATGTGGAATACTGCCCATTCAATCCAGCGGGACCAAGGATTTGATTTTCAATTCTTTGACATCAACAATGCTGGTGGCCGCCTTGATGATAATTTTTGAACTCATGTCTTCTGTCTTGTAGGCTTTCTTCTCAGACCAGACCAGACGGTCATTGCAATAAACCGCCATGCCTTTGGACTGAATTTGCCATCGAAGCGTATACCACTTGTTGGGCTCCAGAGGAGTCAACTTGGCCGTGACAAGTGACCCGCTCTCAAGATTATTGGGATTGCCATCAGGGCGGCAGACGCGAAGTTCCTTTCGATTTCCTTCCCAATTGAAGATGACAACAGACCCGTTATAAGCGTTAATCCGAATGTTCTCATCTTCTGTCCGGGCGATCAGAGAAATCTCAATCGGGCCGGTGAAGGTGGTTTTGGTGGCGATCCCTTTCTCTCGGGGGATGCGAATATAGCCATCTTTTATCCGGGCTTCTTTGTAATCCATTTGCAACCAGGTGGACGCCCAAAGCTCGTCGAGTTCCTTGTCTACTTTGGCGGCGGCATCATCCTGCTTGTCTTTCAGGTAGTTTTTGATGGCCTTGGTGTGGGCCTCTTCGCATTCCGTCAGCAGTTGTTTTTGTTGGGTCACCAAGGCGGTCGGCGCCCAGGCGGGCAGTTCCCGGTAATCGGTGAAGCGTTGCCGTTCGCCCTTCAAAATTTCCAACAAAGCCGTGCTGGTTTTGGCCGAGTTTCGGATCTTGTCATCCCGCGTCTGAAACGCCTCGGACACCTTGGCATTCATTGTCCGGATACCGAGATCGTATTTCTTCTTCGCCTCGTTGAGAGTGGCTCGGATGGGGTCATCCTCGGCCAGGGCCGGCAGGGCGAACAGCAAGGCGATCAGGAGGGGTCGGATCATGGATGCGTTCCGGAGGGAGGGAGTGTGAAAAATGATTTCGGCAGGCGCCCGCCGCCGAGGGTGAATATATCATCGGCGAAACGTCGAATCCAGCCGGGGCCATTGGAATGACTTCAAAACACTTGCACGGCAACGCCATAGGGAAACTCGACGCTTCCTCCGTCCACAATGGCCCAAAGCACCTGATACGGGGGTGGGTTCGGCGGGTAATTGATGCAGCCGTCCGTGATGACCAGCACGGCCATCACCTCCGGGTCTTCGGCCAGATAATCCATCGCCGGGGTCATGTCGCTGCCCCCCATGCCGGTGATCGGGTATTCGACCAGCCCCTCCGGTTCCAGCCAGTCTTCGCGGGTCACTGCCGTGTCGCATTGGACAATGCGAATCATTGCCACCCCAGCTGATTCGCAGAACGCGGCCAGCGTTCCCAAGGCGTTCGAGAGGGTGTCTGACATCGATCCGCTGGTGTCAAGCACAATGTGCAAGGCCCATCCTTCCCGGTGGCGGCCGGGCAACACCACGTCCGACCGGTCACCGGACCGGCGGGAGGGGCGGGCATAAGTGCGGTCGCCGGGGGCGATGGCATCCAGCCAATGTTGCAGGGCCAGTTCCCACGGCGGGGCGGCGGCGCTCCGCAACACTTCGATCAAGAGGTCGGTATTGCCTGTGGCCTGCCCGCCCGTCTGCTTTTCGCGGGCACCCATCGCATCGCGCACCGCCCAGTCACCCGCCGCCCGCCGGGCTTCCTTTCGCACGGCTTCCTGCTGGCGAATCCGGTCCCACGCCGACCGGTTCGGTTCGTGTTTTCGCTCTTCCTCAGGGGAAATCAGGTCGCCGTTCGGATTCTTGCGGCTTCGTCGTGTCTCCGTCGTTAACTGTTTCGGTGGCAACAACCCGGCCCGGCGCAGGGCGACCGTCATGTCCGAATCGACTTCGGCCGCCCCCTCTCCGGCGACGGATTGCGACACCCGCCACAGGGGTGTTCCGCGCTTGGCCTCGTCGGCCGCCTGAACCAACAGCGATTCGAGCGACATATGCCGTGCCCCGCGCAGACTCAAGCCGTCCAACGGCGGGCGGTAGAGATGAAGTTCGTCGCACAGCAAATCATTGATGACATAATCATGGGCGTAGTTCACCGCCAGCGGGTGCGAGCCTTCCCCCCGGCCGAACGAATCGAGGGCGAGATGAAGCAATTCATGAGTAACGACGAAAAAGGCGTCCGCAATGCCGATCATGGAAAAGACATTCGCATTGACCAGAACCAGCCCGCTCGCGGAGACGGCCGCCACGGCCACGTCATCCGTCACGCGCAGGCGAACCAACCGCGTCAGCCCGGAGAGATGTGGCATCTGAAGGGCCGTCAGCCGCAAGGCTTGGGCGGCCTTTTTCATCGCGGCATCGTGCGTCGTCCGGGGATCACTCACAAACCGGTCACCTCTCGCAACAGATCGAACATCGCCGGGTCGGCCCCGAGGGCGCCCCACTTGTGCACCAAGTCCGTCAACACGGCAAAGCAAAACTCCTGTGGAATTGTTCGCAAGAAATGATTGACCTCATCCGGGGTCAGTTCCCCGAGAAGATCATCCCTCACCGCCAGCCGGATCGCGTGAATAATGAGCCACCGGGCCGAAGATTCCCCGCAGATTTCATCCGGATTGCGAACATAGACATCGGCGCCATGCAACTGTTCCAGTCTGGCCTCGGTCGTCGCGGCAAAGATGGCCGCATCTTCGCCGGACACCCGGCCGAACGCCAGCGCCCGGCGACTGGCCGAATCCGTGATGCCGTGCCTGTCCGCGAGATCGAGGGCCCGCGACAGCGTGGCCCAGGCGCGCGGCGTGGAAAACGGGACCGGCTCGCGGGGGACGTTTCGCTGCAACGCCGAGGGCATGAACGTGAGGAACGCCAGAATATCCGACCGGACGCCTTGGGATTTGGCCCATGTCATCCATTCTTTGAAATCGACCTTCACCTCCAGCACAAACACCCGGTTGACGAGCGCGCTGCTGATCGTGCGAACCAACGCCCGGTCCTCGGCCCGGTTCCCGGCAGCGACCACCCAGGTGCCGGGGGGCAGCGGAAACTCACCCAGCCGACGCTCCAGCAGCAGCGAATAAAATGCCTTCTGCACATCCGGGGCGCAGGCCGGAAGCTCGTCCAGAAATAGACAAAACGGGCCGGAATCCTCGGGCAACAATATTCGGGGAGGGCAAAACACCGACCGCTCGCCGACAATGCGAGGAATGCCGCTGACATCCTCCGGGGCGATTTGCGTGCCCAGCAGCGAGCGACACGGAAGCCCCGCCTCGGCGGCCGCCTGCCGGACAATGTCCGACTTGCCGATGCCCGGCGGGGAGAGAAGAAGCAGGCTTTGTTCGGCGGCCAGCGCCGTGATGAGCCGTTTGGCCTGGCTCAGGGTGATGGTTTCGGTCAGGCGGTGATCCTGGCTCAAGCGGAACCTCGGGGAGATTGGTTGGCCGCCCGGACAAGGGACGGGGAGAGCCGTTTCCAGTGCCCGGCCCGCGGCCGGTCGTCTTTTTTGGGATATGTCATCGTGAGTCGGGCTTCCAGCATTTCATCCGACAGGGCTTGGGCGTTGTTTTTTTCGTGTTCCCGCCAGTCAAACCAGTCTTCGTTGTCATCTTCCCGATTGGTTGCTTCCGACAGAAACCCCTGCTCCCGCAATCGCCGAAGCTGATCGGCATCGAGGGCATTCTGAAAATGCCTCACGAGCTGCTCGATGGTTTTCATGACCGATTCTCCAAAACACACTCCGACGGGCCTATTCCCTGACAGCCCAAACGCAATTTCGTTCGCCTTCTTGCGTCAAAATCTTGGAATTTTCGGAGGATGGGAGAGATGGACCAAGCAAAAAGAATGTGAACTGACCCGATCAATTTGCTTTGATCCGGGAATGGAAAACCCGGCCGATCACTTCCGTTTGTCGGTGATCCGGTACGGCGGCTGGCCCTTGGGGGGCTTGTCCGGAACCACGGAGCGATGGACGGTGGCGCCGATGAAAACATCCCCGCCGGTGTTGGAGCCGTAGCGGTTGCCGTCCATCACGGGGCGGGAGGAGCCTTCCACGCGGATGCCGTGGCCGGAGGAGTGGTAGAAATCGTTGTCCGTGCAATCCACCCGGCTTTCGTCGGCGAAGACGGCGCCGTCGTTGGTCTGGCTCTCGAATTTGTTTTCCCGCAATTCCGTCTGGGTGTTCCCTTCCGTCCGCACGCCCACTTTGTTTCGTGTAAGCTGGTTTCCTTCGGCAGTCAGCGTGGCATGTTCGGCCACGGAGATGCCGATCTCTTTGTTGCCGATGAACCGGCTGTTCTCGCAAACCGCCGTCGCGGATTTTTCGAGCCGCACGCCGCATTTGCGATTGCCCTGAAACAACGATTCCTCCCGGACGCGGACGGTCGCCGAATCGGAGACGGAAACACCGTGGACGCAATCATGAAACTCGCACCGGCTCACATCCCCGGTGGCCTGACGGGAGACGCGGACGCCATAGGCGTTGGTGCGGAAGTTGCTTTTGGACACATTGACGGTCCCCGCCACCACCGAGATTCCCGAGACGGCATTTAACTGGAACTGGCATTCCGACACGAGAAACGGCCGGGTGCAGGACACCACCAGACCACTTCCTTTGTTTTGCTGAAACCGGCATTCGACCGCCGCCCCGACCCCCGCCTGATCCAAGACCAGCGCGTTGCCAGCCACTCGGCGGTCTTCGCTGGCCCGCGCGCCGCGGAAGATGCAATCGTGAAACTCGACGCGGCCCGCCAGCACCCGTATCAAGTCCGAGGGCCGGGTTCCCTGATGCCGGAACGTCACAGATTGGGCCGAGAAGACTCCTTCGGCCAGATTCACTCCCGCGAGGAACGGCCCACGCGCGCCCTCAATGATCGTCGTCTCCGCGTCGGTGCCGCGCAGGATGACGGACTGCCGGAAAGTCAGCGGTTTGGGGATGAAATGGATGCCAGGGTCCAGCACGATCGTCGCCCCCGGCGGGGCCGATTCGATGGCCAGCGGCAAACTGGAGGCATATTCCCGGCGGCCGTCATGTTCAATCCACACGGCCGGGCGCTGGGTGCGCCAGAGCCAGAACAACGGCAGCAACACGGCCCTCGGCTCCATGCGAACACCGGGTTGAAGCAGGGTGTCGCTCCCCTGCGCGGAGACGACCGTGAAGAACACTTCCTTGAACTGCCTGCGCAACAGGTTGATGACGTTGTGATAGCCGCGCCCTCGCAACCATTGTTCGAGGTCGGCCGAGAGCGAGGTGATGATTTCCCAAACCGACGTTCCCGCCGCGAAGATGTCTTTTTCGAGGATGTGTCTCGCGCTCTCCGGGAAGTCGGCATCCTTTAAATAAAGGTCCGCCTTGGTGACGGTGAAGATCACCCGCTGGTTTTTGGTGTCTCCCCCCATTGTGGCCATCCCCTGCCGGTACACGGTCAGCATGTCGGACAGGCTGGCGGGATCAACGGGGATCAACCCCTCGCCGTCGTCCGTCGGTTGCACCAGGCTGTTCAGCCAGATGACCGCCGGGCTGTTGCGAACAAACCGGCCCGCATCCCGAAGCACGACGCTGTTGAGGAAGACTTCTCCGGAGACATCGAAGAAGAGCAACTGACACCCGCCGACCCGTGGAACGTCGGACAACCGGCAAATGACCGGTTCCGGGAACGTAACCGCCGTCGCCAACGGTGGAATGCCGGCCTCGTAGTCCTGTCGGCGTTGTCTGACAGTCATGGCCGTCCGCTCGTCCAGCCATTGATAGGCGAAGTCCGGCCAGTGGCGGCCCGCGGTGTAGATCCCTTGGAGAAGGCCGTCGATGTAGCGGGTTTTGCCGTGTCCCGGCAGGCCAATCATGCTGCATGCGATGGCGGGATGGGAGGCATATTCCTCCGCGTACAGCAGCGGGATGTTGGAATCCTCGCATCCGGGGTTCGGGCAGCGCAGGATATTGGCCCCGGTTGGGTCTTCGGCTTCGACAAACCGGGGAACGGGAGTGAGGCATACGGGGCAAAGCATTGCGGCATACTCTCAAACGAAAACACGGGCGGCGGTCGGGGGAAACATTGCGGGAGTGTTCATGATTTCAACGGCCGGGCGAGCCGGATTAAGATCCATTTGAACCGATTCATTTTCTCGATGTTCAGTTTGGGCAAGCGTTGGAGGTTTTCGCTGTCCCACGTCCCCGGTTCAAGAGCATGACTGGCCAGCGCCTTGAACTGATCCAGCGTTTCAATCTCCCGGCTGGAGTCGGTTGGCAGCGCCTCCCAACCGACGAAAAACACATCGGAATCTTCGATTCGCTCGTGGCATGGCGATCCCTTCAATTTTGTGAATGCCTCGATGTCCACAAAATGGCGAAATGCCGGGTCACTCGCCTCCGTCAACTGCTCCTGAAATTTGGCGAAATCCGGTCGTCGCCAGTAGCGGACAAGTCGTTCCATGATTTTTTGAGAATCTAGATCAATGGCGGACATGGGCCATTCCAGACGAGTGTCCTCGAAAAGTTTGCCCATGATGATTAGACGGGCCTCCGGGATGGCAAGCAGACCCTCCAGCAACCGGGCATGAAACGAACCCTTCAAGATCATCGGAATCAACGCCATGCCGACCAGATGTCTCGCCGGCCGGCCAAGGCCCTGATTCTTGATGAAATAAACATGCTTGGCCTCGAAGCGTTTAATGGAAAACCACGCTTCGGCCAGATATTCGGCCACCTGTGGCTCGCTTGCAAAAAGGGAAGGCAATGACTCTTTCTCGTCGGCTTGCCGGGCTTGCAACAGGACACTGATGCTTTTTTGCTGCAGGGCCGCAGGGGAAAGGGATTTTCGTTGGACAACCGTCGCAGATTTGCTCAACCAGGACGAACGCTCGGTCCGTTGTCGAATTTCTTCCTGGCCGCCAAAACTGTTGACTTCGTCGATTTTGATCTCTGCCCCGCCGTCGTCGATTATTTTCGCATCGTCATAATTCCCGGCAGTTGATTCAACCTCCACCCCGTCTGTCACCACATCGGCATCATCCGCAATATCGGCAGCCGTTGCGTCAGGAATGGTTTCCTCGTCCGGAAGGATGACGGGGGTTAGTTGATGGACGAGCCTCCAAGTTCGCAGTTCATCACCGGACAGTTCAGCCGGTTTCAACAGCTCGGCCAACATCTGATTTTTCCCGGTTCCGACTGTCTGCAATTCAGGAACTGTGCTTCGACACCATTGGTAATACCACTGTTGAAGCTTGGTGTTCCCGCTGTTGGAAAGCACTTTCAGACACTGTTCAAAAGACTTTTCTGACCAACGGAAAATCATTAACTTGATTCGCTCGACCGTCTCCGACTGTTGGTCTTTGATCCAGCGGCGAACGTCATCCCTGTCAAGTTTTGTCAGAGGAGCGGCCCGGCTGGCCAGTACCTCGCATGCCAATTTGGTGATCGGTTCCGGGTCTTCGAATCCACATTGAACGAACCGGATTCTGGCGGGTAATTTCATCGCACTCACGAAAGCCGTGAGTTTCCGGCCGACTTCCAGCAACCCCTTCGGTTGAAAAGCCCTCGGATACTCCTCCTTCAAACGGGCCATAGCCAGAGAGGCGATCTTGGTCGCCACCTCGGGAAATCGTTCCAGCAAATCCAGCAACCGGCCGGAGGGAACCGGGGCCTGCGACACCTTCTCGGGCTTGTCGTAAATGGCCTCCAAGAATCCAAGGGCCGCCTCGCGGTCAATTTCCGTCAACGGCGTGGTCTTGCAGGCATTCCAGTATCCGGCGAACCAAACCAGAGGGGCGTCTTCGGGGCGAGAAGGCAGTTTCAGCCGTGTTTCCCCCTTCTTGTTGAGAAGGATGTAACGGAATCCCGTCAGCGTGCCAGCCAGGCGTTCGTCCGGGTTGGCGATCAGAAAATAATGGGCGGCGACGGCCGATCCGTAACTGATGGTGTCGAAGGTTGCCCGTCGGCGCAGGCTTTCCGGCAGAAGAACAAACAACTCGCGCAGATACCCGAGGACAATGTCCGGCTTCTCGCCCAGGCACACGGGTTGCCGTTCTTTCTCATTGGCCGTCACCCAGCGAGGCAGATACTCCGTCGCCAACAGATCCGTGAACGGTCCGGGCAGGGTGTTCCCGGTTGGCGACGGGTCGGGGCAATCGACGATGATTGGATCGATGAATTTCGGCTGATCGGGCCGGCGTTTGCCTTCCGTTTCTTCCGGAGACTGATCGAACTTGAAGACTTCAAGAAGCGGAAACGGGTTAAAGTGAATCTTCGCAAACTCATCGGCCGTCAGGATCAGGGCATGGGCATGGAAGCGCCCCTTGCGGCCGAATTTATCCGGCTTGTCCTGCGGGGTGGTTTGGGAGAGGAGATAATGCCCTTCCCCGAGGTCGGCGAAGAGATGCCGGACCAGCGGGCCGAGTTTGGCGTCGGGGTTCTTGAAGTTTTCCAACCGTCGCCGGGCCTCGGTGAGAACCGACTCCGCCAACCCCTCGGAGTGACACCACAATTGGAATCCGCGAACGCGGGCGGGGGACTTGTCTGCCTCCACGTTGGTGTAAATGAGTTGGGCGGCTTGAATCTCGGCCATGAGTGATCCGGCTTGGCTGTGAAACGAGGGTCGGGGGTCGCGAGAATCAACAAGTTCTTCACGGGCGATTGTACACTGTCCGGCCCGTTCGGTCACGCCCGCATTTGCGACGGTTCAAATGCCTCGATACCCGGCCGGGCCAAACTCCGCTAATATGACGAAGAATTCGCCATCAGACTCCAATCCACCGCCGAGGATGCGCCCATGCGCCAGCCCAGTCCGGTCAATTCAACGAGCGTCGGAGGGGCTGCGATCACCTTTGTCATCCTGACGGTCCTCGGCGCCGGCGCGGTGATCGGGGTGTCGGGCTATGCCGGTCCGTCTTCCCTGATCCTGTCGGGGGCGATCGCTTTTTGGGCCGGGGGCGTCGCTCTCGTCCTGCTCGACGGGCAATCTCTGAAACAAGCCCGCATTGACGCGGGGGCCGCGTGGAATGAATCGCATTTCGATTCGTGGGCGACGCAGGCCATCCGGTTATGCCGGGAGCGAGACGAAATCGACCCGGAAACACTCGCCGTTCGCTGGAAGAAGGATGTGCGGGGCCGATGGCACAAAACGATCATTGTCGCGGTTCTTGGCTGGTGCGCCCTGGCGGGGCTGGCGGTCTTCCGTCCCGAGTCGGCCGTGTTGCTCGGATTGGCGGCGGCCGTGGCGGTGTTGCTGACCGTCGTTGGTCTGATCCCGTTGACGCGATTTCGGGATTGGGATGCCGTCATCGCCGAATGGGAGCGAGAGGCCATCACCAGTCTGGCCCGCAAATCAGCGAAGCCACCGAAACCCCGGCGGCGGCTGGAAAGGGCGTCCGAACCTGATCCCGAGCCGGAACTTCAACTCCAGATTCGCCCCGTGGCCAAGCCGGTGACCGTTCCGCCACCGGAAATTGTCCCGCAGCCTCCCAAGGTGGTGATTCCCCCACTCCGACGGCCGGAACTCGAACCGGAACCGGAGCCGCAATTTGAACTTCTTGCCCCGCCGGTGGTTATTCCCCCTGTGCCGGTTCCGCTTCTGGAACCGATCCTGGCCCCGGAACCGCCGCCGATCATCGTTCATGAACCGCCTGTGTTTGTTCACGAGCCGCCGTTCATTTTGGAAGAACCGTTGGCGGAAACGAAAACACCCGTGACCGCCGACAACGGGGACACGGGTGAGAAGGAAACAATCGTGAAAGCCGAACTGTTGCCGACTGTCAAACCCCCGGTGAAAGAAGAAATCCCGGTGGTGATCGAGTCGGCCGACACCGACGAAGCTCCGTTCTGAGGCTTACTTCGTCTTGGCGGCCAAGCCGGTGAGGATCGGTTTGGCGACAATCACCCGAGCCTCGGCCACCGTCAGGCTGGCGGCCGCCTCGGTGATGAACTTGCGGGACGGCCCCTGCACATTTTCCAACGCGCGGGCGACCGTCACCGAATCATCCCGGCCCAGCAACTCCAGAGCCTGCGCCCGGCGGGCTGACTCGGTGGCTTGTTCCATCTGGCCGAGTTCGCGTTCAGCCACGGCCCGCAGATACCACGCGGCGACATCATCGGTATCCCGTTCGGTGGCGGCTGTCAGCACGGAGAGCGCCCGCACCGGCCGATTCCCCTTCAACAATCGCGTTCCCTCGGTCCGCAGGCTCGCGGCATCCCGGCCTGTGAGTTCGGCGGGGATTGCCGGGCGATCTTCCGGCTTGACGGGCGGGATGGGGGAAGGAAGCACATTGATCGGCGTCTGCATGACGGGGGCCGTCGCCGTCGTCGTGGCACGATAGTGGGGGGGATAAAACCAACGGACCTGTCCGGCGTCAAGCGCGTCGAGGAACGGACTATGCAGTCCGGTCTCCGTCAGGTAGCCCATGAACCGCTCGGAACCCGTGTGACGCGGCAGCGTGTGCGGCCACGGCGGGACATAACCAAACCCCGGCAGATACCAGCCCTCGTCCACACGGTACGTCTGCGGGCGATACGTGATCGGATCGCCGTCGCCACCATTGTCCGTGATGGCGGGGAAATCGAACGGATTCAATCGCTTCGGATTCGGCGTCTCAGATTCTTTTTCCTGGGCCAACAGGGCATTCCATTGATCCTGTGAAAAGAATTGCGATTTCGTCGGGTGGTTGCCGGTGATCTTTTGCACCAAACCCTTGAGTTCTTTCCGAAGAGTCTCGGTTTGTTTGGGGGACAGGGACTTCGCCGAATGATAGGGCCAGCGGATCACCGGATCGAGGCCGGACGGCCCGGCCAGCATCCGATAAGTGGCCTTCGTCGGATCAAGGGTGATCTGTTCACCAACCTTTTTCGAGATTTCGCCAACGTAGAGCGGATGCCCGGCCAGATAGGTGACGGCGTATTCGCTGAAAACCTTGGCGACTTCCGGCGTCTTGGGGGTCGGTTCCTTGGTCACTTCCGGCGTCTTCGGCTTCGGTTCCTTGGCGACTTCCGGCATCTTCGGTTTTTCGACGACCAGATACACGAACGGGTTGGCCTTGCCTTCGGCATTCTTCTGGGCCACCAACTTGTCCCATTCGGCTTGGGGGAAGATCACCATTTTGTCTTTGTTCGGAACCTGTCCCGTGAAGGCTTGGACAAGCTTCGCCACCTCGGCCGACCACTTGTTTTTTTGTTCTTCGGTGAGCGGCTTGGCGGATTCGCCGATCCACGTGATGACGGCTTCGTCCTTCTTGAGCGTGAATTCGATCTTCGACGGGTCGAGAGTGACGGCCACTCCCTCGCCGACCGCCTTGTTCATTTCGGCCAGTTTTTCCGGCTTGGAGTCCAGATAAGCCTTGGCTTGCTCGCGCAAGGCTTTTTGAATGGTGCCGGTGTCATCCGGGTTCAACGGATCATAGGCGGGGGCCACCGCCGGCACCGTCAGGAAGGCGATCATGCAGATCAACCAACCACCAATGGGAAGAGGGGATTTTTTCAGGGTCATGATTTTACCAAATTGTCCATGTTCGCCATCTTAACAAGATAGCACGACCGGGACCGGTTGGTCAATTCCGTTCCAACTTGTTTTATGTCAAAGGCTTCCGCTAAAACGCCGGATGCCCGGCTCACGCCGAAAGATTGAGCGCTTCAATGGGAGAAAGTTTGCCGATTTGATTGACCGAGCGGATTGTTCCCACTTGGCAAAAGACAAACGTGGCCAGCAGGAATCCCCCTTGGAGGAGAAGATGACTGCCCCAGCCGGTGGTAGCCAGTAACTCTGTCGCGGAAACTCCGGCAACAATCAGTAATCCCCCCAAGACCAAGATGGCCATCAGCAAGCCTTTGAGCGTGCCATCGGCCCAGAGGAGACCGGCCTCGGTGGCGGCAATTGCCCGCAGGCGGCGATCCGAAATGCCCATCGCCCGGAGCATGCCAATCTCGGCCGCCTTTTGTCTGGCGCGCAACCGGCCCAAGTGGTACACACTGGCGGCCACGCTCAGGGCAAACAGGGCCACGAGAACATACAGAATCACCCGCAGCACGCGGACGTCTTTTTCGATCTGTTCCAGTTGCCGGATGGCTGATTCGTCGCATTCGAGCCGGAGTTCACGGAACACATCGGCCACCGGCCGCAGGGCGAACAAATCGTGGACATAGACGGTCGCCCAGTTATGCCCCTCGGGCAGCACCACTGGCGGGGCGGCGGCCACGGGATCGCTTGGCGACACTCCGAAATCCGTGGCACTTCCCAAACCGGCCTCGGCCATCAGCCGGTTCAACTGATCCACGCGGTCCCGCCATTCGGCGTCGGAAAGTTTCACCGGCTTGCCAACATCGTCCGGGAGCCGGATGACATTCCAGGCGAACGTGTCGCCCTGTTTGATCAGCTTGATGCGCCAGCTCAATTTCCCAAGGTGATCCACCACCGACTTCGGCAACCGCGAATGATACGGGGCCTTGCGATCCCCGGTTTCTTTGTCGTAACCCTCGTCCACATATTTGCCGATGGAATCCCCCGGCGGGGGAACCGGCCAGCCCTTGGCCAAGGGAAAGAGAATCACGTCATCCGTGATGAAGCGAGCGCCCGAGCGGAGCCGAATATCCTCGGCCTCGGGAATGATGAATTCATGTCCCAAAGGCAGTGGATCGGCGAAGACGCCGCGAACTGCGAGCGGGATCGCCTGCCCGGAGGGCGACGACCATTGCACTGATTCGGGCTTGTCCGTGTTGGCGGCCTGTTCGATCCGGGCGATGTCCTCCGGTGAATAACCAAGATTCTTCAACATCTGCCGGGTGACCAGCAGGCCCCCCGGATTGGCCGGGTCGAAGGCCCGGCCGGCGACCAGCAACTTGCCCAAACTTTGGTTCAGCGGATCGGTGGCGGTGATCGTGCGGCCGATCAGGGTCTTGTATTCCCTCGCATTGCCGCCGGCCGTCACCATGTCCTTTTCAATTTCGGCAAACCCGGTGATCTCGCGGAATTGGTCGCCCACACGCGCCCGGACCGCCTTGAAAATCGTCTCCAGCTTTTCGGGGGTCATCGACCGGCCGGCGATCCGGCTGGAGCGATCCGTCACCCACAGGCAGCTTTTGAGCGGGTCGGCCGCCTGCCGGCCCCGGCGAATCTCGCCGACGAGCCACGGAATCGCCAAGGCCACGACGGCCCCGGCCGTGGCGAGGGCCACGGAAAGCGTGATGGCCCGCGTGGTGGGGAGGGCAGTTTCCTCGTACAGGTCGGCGCGGGCGTACCAGCGAAGAAAACCCAGCCGCGAACCAGGACGGGGAGAAGACTCGGTCATGACACCTTCAGGGCGAGGGGGTTGAGAACCCGCTCAAGCCGGTCCTCGTGTTGATCCCAATCGGATTTCGGGAAAAAGAGCATGCCGGGAACGCCGGGTTCGATCAGGCCGAACCAGTCGCCGTAGGTTTTCGCGGTTTCCCGGTGATGGCACACGAGGAACAGCGTCCGGCCGGCGTTGATGCGGCCGTCGAGTTCCCCCTGCCGCCATTGGGTGAGCAAGTTCAAGAAGGCCACCGTGTTCCCGGCGTCGAGGTTGCTGCTTGGCTCGTCCGCGAAGACGACGCGCGGGCCGCCCACGATCGAACGCAACACGGCCACCCGCTGTTTTTCACCCCCGGACATCTGCCGGGGTTTCTTGGCGGCCGCATCCCGGAAAGTCTTCGAGCCCGTGATCTTCTCGACGGCCGTCAACAGGTGTTCGGCGGCTTCGAGGGCATCGGCCCGCGACCGGCCGCGAATCATCAGGGGCATGGCAATGTTTTCCAGCCCCGTGAAGTGCGGCAGCAAGTAGCACGATTGCAAGACATAGCCGAATTCGGCGGCCCGCAGGGCGTTCCGCGCCGCCCGGTCTTCCGTCAGCCCGTCATAGTGAACCGTCCGGCCGCCGCCGTGGAACGTGATCGATCCCTCGCTTACTCCCTGTTCGGAAAGCAGCCCGAGCAGATTCAACAAGGTGGACTTGCCGCACCCCGAGGGGCCGAGGATGGCGACGGTGGCGCCGGAGGGGAGTTCCCGCGAGAGTCCCCGCAGCACCGGCTCCCCCTCCTTGTACCAATGGGTGACTTCCCGCACGGAAAATATCACGGCCACTCCTTTTCGAAGTCGAGCCAAATCCATTCGATCCCGGCATCGGAACGACCGCTGGATTTCCCCAACGGGAACCAGCGATTGGCCAGTTTGTCGTCCTTCCAATCCTTGACTGTTTTGGTGGACAGATCCGGGTTCACCACCACTTCCTTGTTTTGCAGGATTCCGTGCTTCATTTGCGTGAGCTTCTGCATGACCTCTTCGGCCAGGGCCAGATGGTCCTTGGTTTCCGTCCCCTGTTCCAGGCTTCCCTTGGTTGCCTTCAGGAGCGGGCTTTCGGAGGCAATCCCGTACTTGATCTTCAGCAGGGAACTGCCGCTGACTTTCTGAAGGAGTTCGTCGTCCGACTTGCCGGGGTCTTCCAGCTTTAATTCACGCACCAGGGCTTTGATGCGCTCCTTGTGATCCGGGCTTTCATCCCCGGTCATGGCGGCCACCAACCCCTTGGCAATGTCCCGCGGCGAAGGAACCGGGCGTTTGGCGAAGACCTTGGAGAGAACCACCTCGATTTCCGTCAGTTCTTCCCGGTTGAAGAACAATTGCACCTTGGCCTGTCGTTCCCCGGTCGTGGCCTTCTCGAAGACGAAACGGGCATCATAAATCTGGACGCTGTTGGCCAGTTGTTCCAAGAAGGCACGGGGGTCTTTGGTGAGAACCTTGCCCCCGCGTTTGATCTCCTCCTGCAAGACGGACTTCACCATTTCCAAGACCTCCGGATGGTCGAACCCGCTCAGGTTGTCCTTGGAAATGTTGCCGTTCTTCAAATCCCGCACGGCTTTCTCGTACTCGTCCAATTCCCGGATGGCCTGGTCGTAATACTTCTGAATCGCCTTGGCGAGGTTGATCTGGCCGGGAATGACCTCCGCGCGAGCGGGGTATCCCATTTCCTTGCTCTTCTGGTTCACCCTGGCGACGATGGCGTCCATCTGTGTCAGGAACAACTTTTGGTCCACGTCCCCGCCGCCGGTCACCTGATAAGCGTAAAACTCATACGGGCGTGTTCCCGGCGGGCACAAGGCCCCCACGACCTCGGCCATTTTCTCCTCGCCCGCCTTCGTGGCGATGTCCGCGTGATCGCGGGTGTCCCCGAGCAGCACGACAATCTTGCGGGACTCTCCCTTGGATTCCCAGCCGGCCTCCTCGATCCCCACGTTCAGGCCGAGAAAGACCTGTTCGGCCGCGTCATCCGAGTATTCCCCGCGATTCTTGGCCAGACTGGCTTTCTGTCCTTCGTAATCCCCCGATCCGGCGTCCACCAGTTTGCCGGGGATCACCGCCTTGCGGAGTTTCTTTTCGTCGTGTCGGTCCTCGGTCGGCACGTCCTTGAAAAAGGTGAATCCGACGCGCAACTTGCGGCCATCGGCCGAGACGGACTTGATGACTTCGTCAATCGCCTTGGTGGTGTTGCCGAACCATTCTTTCATGCTTTCCGTGTCGTCGATCACAAACAGCATCTCTACCGGGGCCTTGCGGATTTGCGTGTCCATGTTGGCGGCCTTCCGCTTGAGGGCTTCCTGAGCCTCGGCCGTGATCAGCGTCTCGTTTTTGGCGTTGATGACATTGCCCACGAAGGCGATCCGGCGCAACACATTGCTTCCAAACGTCTTTTCGTAAACTTCCTTGCCGTCGATTTCCATGGTGATGATCGGATGCCGGGGCTGGTCCACCCGCCAGCGGCGCGGCGCCTCTTTCCCGGCGGAGTTCTTTTCAAACGGCTCCTCCGTGGTGTCTGTGTCCACATCCGAGCCTTCGTAGGCTTTTTTGGCGTCCGCCTCTGTCCGGTAAGCCTTCACGGGGGCTTTGCGAGTGGACTGGTCGTCCCACATCAGGCCCTCGCGGGTGTTCCAGGTGATGACGCGGCTCTTTTCCACCCAGCCGAGGATTCCCGCCCCGTTCCCCAGAACGGGCTTGGCAAGATCCTCGAAAGCCAGCGCCGGGGATTCGCCGAGAAGGTAAAACCCCTTGGTCTTGTCGCCCGGTTCGGTTTCCTCCCAGATGAAGTTGATGCTCATCACCCGCATCACGCCGTCCGCCTTCGCGTCGGCCTCGGGCTTGAAATGAAAGGTGGCCGGCTGGAAATTTTTGGACTTGTCCACGAACTCCCGCGAATTGATGACCGAAGCCTTGCGATAGACGGTGCTGGTGCCTTCCAGCAGCGAGTAGGTCTCCCGGATCACATGGCGTTTCGGCACCCAGCCAAGGATTTCCAAACTGCCGCTTCCGATTTTCCCCTCGCCGATCAGCACGAAAGGCGCGTCCCCCCGGTCGAACAGCAGGTTGACCTTTTTCAGCCACGGCACCGGCTTGGCCCCGGATTTGGCCGAGCCCGCCTTGGGGGCGCGCAACGGTTCAAAATCCTTGTGGGCCACCCAAGCCTGCCGGTCCTTGAACAGCATCTGGCCGCCGTTCGGCCCCGGCAGCTTGGCGGTTTCGACGCGGAGAAACTCCTCGGTCACCGTCTTGCCGTCGTGCCAGTCCACCTCGGCTCCCCGCCCGGCGACGGACGACGCCAGCGCCACCAGCACGGCCATCATTGGATAACGCATGATCTTCTCCCTCCGGCCACAAGAACCGGCCATCCGCGGAACGGGGGTCATTCCGGTTTCGACATTTTCTTCAGAACTTCTCGCAACCGGGCCGGTTTGTCCGCCACCGGTTCGGGAATCACCGTCAGGGAACCCTGGCGGTTCTGGCAGAATTCCTGCCATTTCAACAGCCGATCCGCCAGGGCCGCCCGGTCGTTCGGATCGGAAGCCTTGGCGACCTGCACCAGCACCACATGAACCTCGGGAATTTCCTCCCAACCGGGGGTGCCGGCCTCAAGAGGGGGACAATCGGCGCTCGCCACGAGGATCACCTTGCGGCCGGCCCGTTCCGCTCCAATTTCCTTCTGTAGTTCGCCGCCAAAACCCGCCGGTGTTTCGGCCACGCCCGGCGGCGGCTTTTGCAAGTCGTCCCACTTTACCATCGGGTCGGTCGGCTTGGCAAAGACGGTGAGTTTCCCCGTCCTCGCCACCGCGAATCCGGCCCGCCTTGGCGAGTTTGGCTTGCGATCAATGGTCGCCAGGGCGTCGCTAAAGGCCGCTTTGTAATCGATCACCGGGAACTTGGCGGTGTCGAGCCCGACGAACCACACATCCTGCGGCTTCGCGGTGGCGCCTCCCCCGGTTCCGATCTTTCCGGCGGCGGTGTTCAACGCGGTCACCGCGTTATCAAGTGCTTTCTTGGAGTCCGCTTCCTTCGTTGCCTGAGTCTGGAGTTGTGTCGTCAGGTCCGTGATACTCTTGGGCTTGAAGTCCTTGAGGGCCTTTGCCGCATCGTTCAGAGAGGTGATGGTGTCTTGGGGAAGCCCACCCCCCTTGTTATTTTCGATTAATGTCTTCAACTCGGTGACTGCTGTGTTAAATGATTGCTGGCCGACGCCACCGCCGCTTCCGTCTTTTCCAAGGCCCGGGGTCTCCCGCACGGCTTTCTGGATATCCTTGAGGGTTTCTTGAGGAAGATCAATTTTCACCGTGGAAGGTGTCGGCGATGTCAGGGTGGCCGGTGTTTTCGAGCCTTCGCCATTGGCCTTGATCTGCTCGGCCAGAGCCTTGATCTCCTTGTTGGAATTGCCTGACATCATGGCGATGGCGACGACAACCAACGCCACCAACAAACCCGGAATCAGCCCCGCCAGCAGCAACACCACCGGAGATTTCAGCAGGCCCGATCCCCCGCCGGTTTTTTCCTTCGCCGGTTCGGTTTTCTCCTTGTTCGCCACCCGATCAAGCGATTTCTGTCGTTCGCCGGCGTCAGCCGTCAATTGTTCCCGAAGGTCTTCATTGGCTTCCCGGACCTTGGCCTCAATGACCTCCCGTTGCCCCCTGAGATCATCGGCCACTCTTCGGATCACCGCCTCTTGGAAACCTTGGATTTTGGAAGCCAGTTCGGCAAATTCTTTTTGCTGAGTTTTGAGGGCCGGCTTGTTTTGATCGAGTTCTTGGCCGCCAACTTCTAATTTCTGGAATTGCGTTTTTAATTCGTCCAGAAACTCTCTTATTGATTCCGGGGCGAGCAGTTTCTTTTTGGGATTGCTAGCGGATGGTTTCGCTTCTTTTTGGACGGCATCGGCTTTTGCAATAATAGACAAAGCGAATCTTCGTTCTGCTTCGCTCAGACTGGCCCCGGAGGCAGATTCTTCAAGCGCATTATCATTTTCGTGATCCTGAGATTCGTTCTCCATATTTTTCTCCGCCGAGGCATGGCTTGAGGGAATCAGGATGCCAGCCACAGGCGTTGTTCCCGTCGAAGTGGAACCGCCGGTTGCCTTGGGCTTTTTGTCTCCCGGTTTTGCGGAAGAACCATCTGTTGACATCACGGCCCCTTGGTTGATTCGTTCCAAAAATCGAAGTTATCGCCCACGGTGCCGGCCAGCACGTCGAGGGCGTTGGTCGGCGGGGTGCTTAAGCGGTTGCCGAAGATCGCGGTCAGTCGTTTCGAGTTGGCCTTGCGCAGCCAGAAGAAACCGGGAACCGGGCCGTCCTGATTTCGATCCCACGCCACGGACGGTGAGGATTGGTCATCACCATCGTCCGGGTTGTAGCTGCTATCCCAGACAATCAGGGGGAATATCCGCTCGCGGTTTCCGTTCGGCAGGGCCTGTTTGGTCAAGTGGGCCAGTTGCTTTTTAACATCCCGCAGGGCCGGTTGAAATTCTTCGCGGCCGAAGGCGCTCCGATACTCGGGGGTGGCGGCCCACGTTTCCCGTTCCCGCACGCCGTTGTGATCCAGCACGAAAACGGTTCCCCCCAGAAGTTTCTTGCCGAAACGAGTTTCCAGTTTGAGCAATTGCGTCTTCATCTCGCCTGCTCTCGCAGAATCGGATGAATAATCTTGAGCGATCACCAAAATCAGCACCGTGCCCGTCTCGGTTCCGGTTTTCAGTTGGTAACCTTTTGGCTCCGGTATCGGGATGATTTGGACGGGTTGCGGCGATGTCGGTTCTTCTTTCTTGGGTTCTTCCTTCTTGGGTTCTTCCTTCTTGGGCACGACCAGCTTCGGATCTTTTTCCGTGTTCGGAATATTGGAAACAAGGCTGATCGGCGGCGGTGATGGCAGAGTCGGTTTCAGCGCCACCGGTTTCGGCTCCGGCAAGGGCCACGCCAGCAAGCCGATGTTTCCGGCAGCGATGACGGTCAGCCACACGACCCAAGCGGCCTTGAAGTTAATCGCAAGCATGTTTCCCTCCCCCAAGGTAGCTGGTTTAAAAAGGTCGTTCGTCGGTGTCGTCGGTTCCGGCCGCCCAACTGCCCGGTTTGGGGAGGGGTGACTCGAATTGAGGCGCCGGCGGCCGGTTGCCGGGGGGATTGCGATTCGCGGGACCAAATCCTTCCGGAGCGTCGTCGGGGACCAAACGCGGATCGGAGTGAATGGGGGCGGCCGGTTCGCGGGCTTTTTTAAGGTCGTCGCTGGCCTTCTCCAGTTGCCTGCGAAGATTGTCGATTTCAGCGTTCACGGCGGCGGCCTTCGTCTTGCGGAGTTTCGCGGCCGCGCCCGCGGCTTGCTCGCCAAGGGCAATCGCCTGCGGTCGCAACTTCCATGCCCAAGCCGCGAGGAGACACGCTCCCACCATGCCGACGGCGGGAGGCCACCAAATCATCGCACCGGAGTCGATTCGCCCCCAGACAAACCCGCCGATGCCCGCCAGGAAAGGCAACACGGACAACGCCAGCAATCCGCCCACGCTGGCTTCCGGCTGTTGACGGGCGCGTTCGCGGATCACCTTGTCCGTCTCGGCGACGGTCGGCTGTTCGGTGGTTTCAACCAAATACGCGAGCCAGGCCGGTGGAGACGATTGTTCCAATTCCTTGCGACGGACCGCGATGGCACCCGCCACGGAATTCGCCATCAGCGCCAATCCGGCCGTGAGGAGGACGGCAAGAGCGGCTCCGCTCAGGGCTGGAATCAGCGAGGGACTGGCGCTGATTTCGGCGTCCGCAGTGGCGGCGAAAACGGTTCCGCTCAGGACCGGAATCAGGGCGAACATCGCAACGGTGGTTGTCATTCCATCTCCACACGGGCCGGGACGATCAATCGCTTGCGGGAATCGAACAACCCGGGTTGCACGATTCGCCGAACCTGGTTCGTTCGCGGCGGCTTGTCCCCCACCGGGATCATCCAATCCCATTGGGACCGTTCCCGCGTTCTCGGCTCAAACAGGGAATAGTTGAACTCTCCGAGGAACATGTTCAGGAAGGCCGTCCGCAGGGCGTCAGCCGCCGCCGGATTTTCCCGGCGCCAGACGTCCCCAAGGTCGCCGTGCAGATCGACGAAGAACCGCTTCAGTTCCTCCTCGAACCGCCCTTCCCACAGATTCGTCACCCAGGCGCCGACCCGTTCACGGATCGCCCGGTAACCGGGGGAGTCGGAGCGATGTTCCTGAATCAGCCGGATCACCTCGGCGTACCCCGCCGGCATCCGCCCCACGGAAACCTCGACACGGGCCGGCCGATATGCGGGGCCGGGGCCGCCGGAACGAAGGCCGAATTGCCGGACGTTGAGCAGGGTTCCCTTGGGTTGCTGTTCACTGACCTTGTGCAACAAGGTGGTGTCAGCCGGGACCGCCGTGGCGTCCCAACGGGGGGGCCGGGCGTGGCTCCAGTCTTCCGGCAACACGGTCAGACCATCCTCGCGGGCCAACCGCCGGATGATGTCCAGCAGCGAGTCCGCGACGTTCGCGGGCGTGTCCCGAAGGAGGGCTAGTTCGTTAAGCATCCGCTCCAAACTCTCCCGGCGGGCGTGCGGATCGGTCGAGGACCGAAAATCGGCGGAAGCGGAATTAAATACCGCCGGAGCGTCGGAAGGAAAATCGGGCTTTGCCGCCGTCACCACTGGCGCCGGGACGGGCGGGGGAACCGGAGGCGGGACGACGGAAGGAGTTGTTATTCCAACAACCGGAGGCGCCGGGGCAGACGTTTCTCCGAGGGGTAGCATCTCGGCCACGGCAGGCGTCGTCATGAACAACCAGCCGCCGGATTTGCAAAGGGTTTCCCCGGCCAGATCGCGGGTCAGCCAGCCCCGGTTTGGCGCCGGGAGCGTGTCTGCCCGCCAGAGCCGGACGCGCCCGCCAGAGAGCGTGTCGAAAATTTCGGACAGTTCCCCCCCCGGATACACCGGCCGGTCGGGCAGGTGTCCCGCGATCCACTCGGCCAGGGTCAATGACGGGGAAACACCCGCATCATTCGCGAAATCGCTGGCGTTTGCTTTCAGACTGTCGAACCAGTCGCCGGCCCCGGTCAGGCTGGCGAGGCGAAGCAGCAGGTTGACCGGCCAGTCTGGTCCGGCGGTGTGTATCAGCCGGTCCAGCCGGTCGGCCAGTTGATAAGCCACCGGGTCGTTCTGGGTACGGCATGATACAGAATCGTCAATCAATGCCCGCAGCCGGTCCATCAGTTCGGCAGTTCCGGCCTCGGACCGGCCGCGAAACTGCTCAGCGTCGCGGATAGTTTTCAAATGGGTGTCCGCATGGTTCAAGAACCGGCGAATCCGCCGGATGTGTTGCGCCGAGGCGACCCACACAACTGGCTGGCTCTCGGTGGCGAAGGCCCGCCGGGACTCGCCTTCCACGCTGCCGGCAACTGTCTCGTCGTCAAGCCAAGCGAACAAACTCTTCTGATCGCTGACAGCGGGGAGCAGCGTTCCCAGACGGGTGAACAAATGCCCCGTCGGGGCGGTTCTCAACGAGGCAGAAAGGCGGTCTGTTTCGGCGGGCCGCACGGACTGCGACAGCCGGCAGACCACCTGGCCCAGCGCGATCAAACGAATCAACCGGACGTGTTCGAGCGTCACGGGGGGCATCATCGCATCCTCCAACGCCGGCCGGTCACAGGTTGCCCCGTTGATACGGGGGGAGAGTCTTCAGGTCGAGTTCGGGCGGGATGTAGACCTCGCCCCGCTGGCCGTTCACGTCTTCGACGAGGAAGCGATGTTCGGTCGTCGAGTAATTCACCTTCAAATTCGTGCTGACCCCCTTGGGGAATCGATAGCTCTCGAACGGAGAATAACCCCGGTCAGCCCGGATGGTTTGGATTTCATCCTCCGCGTCGAAGGCGGGCATGTTCTCGTATTCGTCCGGCAGGTCGTCGCCGTCGCCGGGGAATCGGCGGAAGAGCGTGAACGTCTGCTGCTCGGAGCCGCCCGAGTCGGATTGCTGGACTGCCTCGATCGGGATTTCCTTCTCGGTCATCTCGGCATAGGGATCTTGCAACTCGTAAAGGGGAATAAAATCCCCCTTTTGCCAGTTTTTGTAGGCGATGGTGTACGGCAATCGCTCGGACAACAACGTGTCGAACTGGAACTTCGTCTGGGGTTCGCCGCTAATGGCCGCCAGCGCCCGGACGGCGCCTTTGGCGACGGCGCTCTTGAGTTCCTTGTCGTCCAGATGAAACCAGTCCGCGGGGGGAAGATCGGAAATCCCCAGTTCGCCCCGCAGCATCTCCGGGATCAGCGGATAGCGGGCGGCGTTGCCGGTCACCACCACCCGATGCACGACCGGAGCGGTGTTCGCGTCCACCGCGCCGGGCAGCTTGTGTTCGATCAGGTTCCGGCAACAAGCAAGGCTGCGGACCACTTGGGCGGCGATCAGGCTGTCCACCTCCCAACGCCGGACCTGCAACTCCATCACCGCCTCGGAAAAAGCGGTCCAGCGCCCCTGCGGAACATGCTGGAAAATCGCGGCATCCAACCCGCCGCGATGGGGCGTCAGTGTTTCCCCCTCGACCATTCCGAGGGAGACGACCGAAACACCCGGCTTGTCGGCGGTGGCTTCGGTGAAGAGTTTCTTGAGCTTTTCGCCTAGTCCCCACAACCGGTTGGCGGCGGCTCTGGCAGAGGCCGTCGCTTGTCCGTAGTCGCCCGGACTGAAGGTGGTGGGAACGTATTCTCCCATTGGCCCGGACTGTGGAGTCTGATCCAAAAAGGTCTTCATCAGCCCGGCCCCGGAGGCCAGTTTTTTGCCGACCGAGTCCCCCGGCGGCTGGTTCGGCAGGGAGATTCCCTCCGCGTCCTGTCCGGCGTATTCCGCAACCAATCGGGCCAATTTTGCCTTGAAAACCCGGCAGACAGCGGCCGTGATGTCATCCCCGCCGAAGGTTCGCACGCCGCTGCGTCCCAGCACGCGGACGGTCAATCGATTCTGGGTGGCCGCATCCACGCGACCTTGAACCAGCGAGATGTCCGTTGTCCCGCCGCCGCAATCGTACAGCAGGATGTTCATCCCGCGAGGATACTTGTAGCGGAAGGCGTCCAACCCGCCGGGGGCCTCGGCCGAGAAGCGGAACAGGTAATAAAAACTCGCGGCCGTCGCCTCGTCGATCATCAGCCGGATGATCGGGTCCTGCCAGTTGGCGGCGTTCCCCTGTCGACTGGACAGTCGGCCGAGGCGGGCCTGCAATTTCGAGGCATGGCGCTCCTGCGGCAGTTCCGCCACCGGGGCCACACCGGGCATGGGAGCAGGCGTCACCGGCCCCCCCACGGAAGGCACGTTCACCGCCTTGGAAGCCGAACCGGGTGGAGGCGGCGGGGGCGGGGCGAGTTTGGGGGCTTCCGGCGTGCGCTGGAGGTAGCTCATCGCCCGCAGCCAGCCTCGGTGGATGGCCGAGCGAAGTTGCTCGATTTCCCGTGGGGAATACGAGGTCGGGTAGGTGACCGCCAGCGACAACGGCCACCCGGCGGGAATCATCGGCTGTTGGTTCGGCTCCGTCGATTTCATCAACGATTGAATCAGCCGACAGGCCAGCAACTCACCGGGTAGCCGAAGCCGGATATCAATGGGTTCGCCTTGCTGAGTGACCCGGCCGCGTGTGGGGAAATCATTGCGGCGATGCGGCAAAACGAGCGTGCGCGTTTGCTCAGGATTTGGCCCGGCGAGCAATCGTTTGGCCCCGGCGAGTTGGCCGCTCATGTCCCCGTCCGTGGCAGCCTGACCGGTCACCCAGTCGATGGCCTCGGAGGAGTCATCGTGCGGGAAGCGTTCCGGGTCCGGGAACATCCGGGAGGAGGGGCGGTGCGGGCCGTCGCCCTTGTGCCATGAACGGATCATGTCGATCCGAACGACCGATTCCATCGTCTGCCCGTTCGGAACCAGACGGGCTTCGGGGGAATGAAAGTCAAGGGTTCGGATGTCCGTCGATTTGACCCGGCCGGTTCGCAGCACGGCCATGCCGGACGAGAAGTTGCCAAGGTCCAGCGCCACATGCCCGGCGAACGCATGCAGCGGAGTGAGCGGGCTGATCTTGAGGTCGATTTCCCAACGGTCGTATTTCGCGGTCCCGCCGACGGCATGGAACGCCAGCGCCTTGATCTGGATGGGAGCAATCGCCCCCGGCGTCGCCCCAGCCTGCGCCGACCGTTCTCGGACAAATTCGGCCAGACTGTTCTTGTCCGTGCGAACCGTGAGCCGGAGCGAGATCCGGCTGCCGTGCCGAATGTGCGCGCCGCGGACTTGGTTGATGTTGAAGAAATCCGGCGCCGACCGGGTGAGGACTTCCTTGGTGATCCCTGCCCTTGCGAACACCTCGGCGTCGAAGTTCGGATCGGTCACCGGCAGCCATTTGGGGGCCACCCCGTTCGGCGGCTGCGAGGACACCTCAACCCCGAGCCAGCCGAGGGATTTCGGCCAGTAGATCAACATGCCGTAATACGGCACCTTGTCGGGATGGAAGGTGATGTCGTTCGGCCGCAACTCCGAGAGGAACGATTCCTCGTGGGTGCGGTCCCCCATCTTCAGGAAGACCTGGGGGATGTCGATGACGGGCATACGGTCCTCTCGGAAGTCGCGGGGCGCTTACTTGGCTTTCATCAGCAACATCAGATCCCCGTGGATCTTGTTCAGGTCGTCAATCAGCCGGGCGCGGACCATGTGCATGGTCTCGATGGTCACGGCCCGGATTTTTTCATCCAGCAGGTCGTTGAATTCGCGGGATTGCATCTGGTCGGCCCGCGTGGTCAGGCGGCTGATGAGATCGGCATCCTGAAACTTGGGCTTGTTGGCGGCCGCCGTCTGGGATTCGACGGCGGCGTTCCGGGCGCTCTCCCAGGCGGCCGTCACCGAATCGGCGTTCGGCACCGCGACGGCGGGCAGTTGCGCCAGTTCCTCGCTGATTCGCTTGAACACCGGCTCGCAGCCCTTTTCCACGATCTGCGGAAAATCGTTGTCCAGCATGTCGGCCAGATGACGGAACACCTCGGGAATTTGCTTGGGATTGATCTGCCGGATGTTGGCGACGGGGGAGTTCTCCCGCACCGTGCGGTACAATCCGTCCGCCAGTTCGCGGGTCGCGGCCTTCAACTCGGGCATCCCTTTCCGGCAATGCTCGATCACTCCGTTTACCTTTTGGGCGCAGGTGATGGCCTTGCGGCGATCCTCGGGGTTCTGCTTCTTCATCTTCTCGAAAGAAGACTTCAACCGGGCAAGGCTGGCGTTGGCGCGGGAGACCAGCAAACGGGCATCTTCCCCCACTTCTTGGGCGATGTTCCGTGCGAGGCGGGAGACCAAATGTTCCCGCAATCGGCCCAGCCCGCCGGAGCGGTACACTTCGCGGATGATCTCCACGAATTGGGGATGCGTGGTCATGTGTTCTTGCAAGGTCGGATCTTCAAACGCCCGGCTGTCCAGCCGCAGCGTGGCTTCTTTGATCCGTTCTTCCTCGGTCATGGACGGCTTCAATTTGTCAGCCACCTTGTTGCTGACCACATAACAGCACTCCGGGCTGATCTCCATCCGCTTCATGACAAGGTCGATGCCGTGAAACCAGATGCCCCCCCGGCCGATTTGGGCGTCTGTCAGGGCGTCGTATTGGGTGATGATGAGCCAGACGCGGTCCTTGGCCTTGCGTTTCCAGTTTTGCAACAACTCGATGACAAGGTTCTGGACTTCCTCGTTGGAAAGCCGGCCGGCGTTCAGGAAGACCAGCGCCCCGTCGAGGCCGTCTCCCTTTTCGTTCTGGATGACATCCATCGTCACGCAGGTGTCATGATGCTTGCCGGCGCCCAACCCCGGCAGGTCAACCATTTCCAAGGTGTTGGGCAACACCTGATTCGCCAAGTCGATTTCGGCTTCCCACAAAAGCCGGTTTTTGGAGGGCATCACCGGGGCATTGGGATTTTTCGGGTCAAACGGGTGGTTCAAATATTTGTCCCGCAACTCGAAGTCGCCCGGCTCGCCAAGCCGCTGGGAGTTGGATGAGATCAAATGCGGGAACTCTTCGGCGCTCTGGATCAGCACACGCAGGGCGACAAGGTCCTCTTTCTTTTGCCGGACCAACCCGCCCGTGTCGATTTGCCGTTCCAGATCCCGGCATTTCAGAACCAGTTCTTCCGAAGTCTCGTTGATGCCGAACCCGAGATGCTGGGCCATGTCGTTGCGACGCTTGTCGTAATCGACCTGGCTCATGTAGCGCAGGGTGATGTGGTGCTTGCTGTCCGGTGATTTGCGGATGCGGCTCGGGGCGGCCGTGGTCGCCGGGCCGCCGCCGGACTTGGCCGGGGCGTCCGCCTCGGTCACTTGAAGCAGGTTGTTGACCGTCGTGGACTTGCCGGCCGCCGTCGTCCCGAGAAAGCCGACGCGATAATGCGTGCGTCGCATTTTCCGGTCGGCCTCGGTGAGGGGGATCT
>NZ_JH636442.1:192158-201641 GCF_000255705.1 Zavarzinella formosa DSM 19928 | reverse complement strand
CCGCGTGAGCGCCCGGAGTCTGAAAGTCTCCGAGCACTCACGCGGCCCGGCTCGCCATCAACCGTCCGATCCGTTACTTCTTTTCCGGCTCTTTGGGCGTCTCATCCTTCTTGGGAGTCTCATCCTTCTTAAGATCTTTGGAGTCTTCGTCTTTCTTGGGATCCTTGGCGGGTTTGTCTTTCTTTAATTTCGCCTCGATTGCATTTGAAAGACCATCAATTTTTTCGGCCCTGGTGTTGGCTGTTGCATTATTTACGGTGACTTCCACAGCCGTTTGGGTTTTACCGTTGTCGAACTCCCACACGATCAAGCGATGTACGGTTGGGAAATTTTTGGCCAGCCCCTCGAAGTCCTTTAACGGAATGTTCCGCCCAAACTCCGTGAGATTACCACCAGAAATGTCGGATAACTGGAAGTAGGTCGCGGGGGTTTTCGGATCAACAATCGGCGATTGGGCAGTCGACGCGACATTTGTGGAGGCGCGGATGTGTTTGGAGACTTCCTCAATCCCCATTGCATTGATTTTCGCAGCTTCTTTCTTTGCATTTTCCTCAGTCAAAGGGAATAAGATCCAGACATTTTTGGTTGAACCACCCTTTTCCGCCGAGACACGGGCCACGTAATCGGTGCCATTAAAAACGGCTTGCGGCGGCATGCTGTCTGAAACGAGATTCGCAAACGCAAATGAATAATTTGTGACCGGAGCCACGCTTTCCAGCCCGCCTGGAACGATCTTTTTGTTCTGCAAATTTCTGAACAGCGAGCTTTGACTGCCGCTGAAGCCGCGTATCGTGATGGAGTAAAAACGGTCGGGTTGCGGGAACTCTTTGAGTTCGATGGGCTTTTCAACCACTTCATTTTTTTGCGCGTCCAGCTCCATTATGATGCCTGAATATTTCTTCGGATTCTCGTCGGAGCTTATCGGGACGGCATACCGGCCCGGCGTAATCATTCGGAAGGTTTTCTCTCGATCCCCCTTTTCATTTGGGGATAAATATTTCACCTCGCGATCTTGGCCGTAGACCACAGTCAATTCCTTCAACACTTGCTTGGGATTCGGCAGCTTTAACTCCCATTGCATGTCTTGAGCCGGCAGCATTCGCCAAGACAATTCTGTGGCGAGTTCCGGGGCCAGTGTGAAATCACTGCCCAAGATGCGACTAATCGCTTCGTAGGTGGCGGGCGAGATGAGTTGGGGCGTTTCGAGAGTGGTATATTTACACCGGTTTCCGGGCAGCTCCTCGTTCGTCGTGTAATCGAGACCAAGTTGGAACTTGGTGTGCAAATTCTTGGGTTTCTCAGTCGCCTTCGTGCGGACCAGCAAGAACAACGTGGACGGAGCGCCGTCCAACTGAGTGTCCACTTGGGCGCTGGCCACATTGGACATTCCGACAAGCGCTGTTATCGCAATTGTAATTGCCGCAAAAATTTGCTGGCTAAGTCTAGGCATTTTTTTTCCTCCTGGGATTGTGACTCGTCGGTTGCCGGGTGCTTCGACAAGTATTTTGTGTAATCATCAATGAGTGTTTTCATCTGGCCCTCGGCGATTAGAAGACCGATGTCGGTCTTCGCTTCGGTTTGGGTTTGATGGAATTTGGCCGCCCATTCGGCGAAATATTCTTGCCGGGCTTGTTCGAGAAATGGCCGGATCTTGTCTTGTTCTTCCTTCGGAGCGTCCGTCATCTTGTCCAAGGCATCTTTCAAGAGGGTGCCGAGTTGTCCCGGATCAGTCATTGCGATTTTGTTCAGCAGATCCTTCCACGATTCGGGAACCTCGACGGGAGGCATTAGTTTCGGGATGATGCCTCCCGGCGTCTTCTTCGGCGTCTTCGGGGGAGTGATTGGGTCTTTTTTGTTTTCCAGTGTCTCGCCGCCAGCTTTCTTAGGCTCCGGTGTCTTGGCCGGTGTGGTTCCCTCGGACTTGGATTCTTTCTTTTCTTTGTCGTTCTCCACCATCTTGGTGGGATCGTCCTTCTTGTCCTTGTTGCTCATGGCGAAATATACGCCACCGCCGACAGCCGCCAAAACGCCGAGAGCCACCAGCGCGGGCACGAGTTTCGAGCCACCTCCCGAACCGCCACCATTGACCGGCGGCGGGGTAACAGGCTTGGGGGCATCGACAAAGTGGCCGCTGGGCGGGTTTTCCGCGAGGGCTTGCTTCAACTCACTGGCCGTGGCGATTTCGCCCGCGAGGGCAGCGGCGATCACGCCCCAGAACTCGGCGTGCGAGGGACGAGATTTCGACGGAGCCCGGCCGAGGACCGCCCCGGCGATGATGCGGGCGACCACCTTCACATCGTCGGCGATTTTCTCGGGGCCGGCCTGCCAGGCGTATTGCCGTTCGCGTGGGGTGCTGCCCCAATAAGCGTCATTGTCGCCGGGGGTTAGCCAAGTTGGTTCGCCAATGTCGCCTTCCCAAAGGAAGCCGAGATCGACGGGAACGGCCAGCGCATCCGACCCGTTGCGGCGGATGTGGATGTTGCCGGGATGTGTGAGGCCGCAGGTCCAACTGGCTTGATGAAGTTTCGCAACAGTTTGCAAAAACAGGCTGACGGATTCGTCAAACGCCCGCAACCGCTTGTCGCCGGGTTCCAAACTTCCACGGGATTGCTTGGCTTCGCGCAACGCCCGGCCCATTCCTCCGAGACTGGCAGAACCCGCCGGGTCGCCGTGCCAGATCATTTGAAACTGGATGGGGCTTTCCAGCGGCGTCCACTCCCCGCCTGCCGGGGGGGAATAATAGGTGACGCCCCCCTCGACCGTGCGGATGAGCAGAAACAAGTCTGAATGACTGTTCGCGGGCCGGACATCGTGCGTCCCCACCGACCCCCAATGAAGTTCCCCGGCGGGCACCGCCGACCGGGAAGGAAGCGGGGGAACTTTGGGAGGAAGCGGAGGCGTATCGGAGAGGCCGCCAAAATTTTCGTCGTCCATGGGGCAACACTCGAAGCGAATCACGGAGCAAGTCACCGGCGACAAGTTCTTAGTTTTGACTGGCGCGTCCCCGAAGTCAACGGTATTTTTTGCCAGTCAGGCTTTATTCTGCCAAATTTGCCGGAATTCGAATGAGTGAGTTTGACGAGGACGAAAACTTGGAGAAGATGAACGGGAACCGCGACTCGTGTGGCGATGCCTCACCGTTCAAATGAAGCTAGCGATTCGACGTGAGTTCAGACGGCGTTTCGACATGCGAGACCACCCGGCCGGAAGTCTTCGCGGGCGATGAGTTTGATTAAACAAAATTCGGTTTTCTCAAGGTGGAAAAGCTTCGACCGCCTTTATTCCGGAAGCGCAATGCCCTCCACCAAAAACTGAGGCTTGACGACCGATTCCCAGCAACCGGGACAGATGCCGTGGCTGAACTCCGCCTTGGAATGGGACCGGACGTAAGACTCGACTTGGTGCCAGTAATTCTTGTCATCACGGATGCTCTTGCAGTACGAGCAAATGGGCAACAGCCCCTGAAGCTGCTTCACTTGGGTCAGGGCGGTTTCCAATTCCAGCACCCTCGCCGTCAGTTCGGCTTGCAAGCCGATCATTTGCGAGCCAACGCGCACGCGAGCCAGCAGTTCGTCGCGGTCAAACGGCTTGGTGACGTAGTCGTTGGCGCCGGCCTGAAGACCCGTGAGAATATGCTTCTTGTCCGCGCGGGACGTGAGCAAAATCAAATAAACGTCTCGGAGTTCGGGGCGTTCGCGCACTCGTCGGCAGACTTCCACGCCGTCCATCTCCTCCATCAGCCAGTCGAGGACGGCCAGCCGGGGCGGGTCTTCGCCTTGCAGGATTTCCCAAGCTTCCGTGCCATCGGAAACCGCCACCACTTCGTGGCCATGGCGGGTGAGCAGTGCCTCCAGTTCGAGGCGGGAAACGTCATCGTCGTCAGCAATCAAGATGCGCATCCGGCGCCCTCCTCAATAAATTTCGTCAGCGCTTCCCGAAGGCGCGCCACTTCATGATCCAGTTCGTCGACTGCTTTCCCGAATTGAGAAAACTCCCCCGCGCGCCCCATGAGTTCCAACCGCCGGGCCGCCTCGGTGGCGCGGTCGTCGCCGAAACTTCCCATCGAGCCTTTGAGTTTGTGGGCGAACCGCTCCAAGATCTTCGCATCGTGGCGTTCGCCGGCGTGACGGATCTCGGGGAGCAGTTTCCGGGCCTGCGCGGAGAACAGGCTGATCATTTTCCGGAGCAACTCCCCGTCTCCTTCGACACGCGCGAGGAGACGGGCCGGGTCAAACACCGCCTCGGCCGGTCGTTCGATGGCGATTGGGATGCAGACGGTCGCCGGCACCTTGGCCTCGGAGGCATCGGGAATGAGTTTCGCAATGGCGGCGAAGAGTTCGTCCGCTCGCAGCGGCTTCGTGACATAAGCATCCATGCCGGCCGCCAGACAACGCTCGCGATCCCCCTTCATGGCGTGGGCGGTCAGGGCCACGATGGGAATACGGCCGCCAGTCGATTTTTCACGTTCCCGAATGGCGGCGGTTGCGGCGAAACCATCCATCACAGGCATCTGAATATCCATGAGGACGAGATCAATCGTTTCCCGCCCAAGGGCGGCCAGAGCCTCCCGGCCGTCGCCGACCACCACGATGGTGTGCCCGCGTTTCCGCAATGTCTGAACCGCGAGAACCTGATTGACTTCGTTGTCCTCCGCGAGCAAGATGCGAAGCGATTGATGCCCCTTTGTTGCCCCGGCCACGGCCGTAATAGGCGCCTCGTTCTCTTCCAAAGGCGCGGCCCCCATCGCGGTGAGGATGGCATCAAACAATTCGGCTTGGGTGATCGGCTTGCGCAGGTAACAAGCGACGCCCAACTCCCGACAACGGAAGGCATCGCCGCTGCGGTCGGCCGAGGAAAGCATCATGATCGTGGCCCCGGCCAGTTCGGGGTCGTGCTTGATTTGCTCGGCGATCGCAAAACCATCCACTTCGGGCATGAAAGCATCAAGCAAAACAAGCGGAAACGGATTCCCCTCGGCAACCGCGCGCTTCATGGCGGCGACGGCGGAAATCCCATTGCTCACGGCGACGGGGCACATCCGCCAGTTGGCGAGCAGTTCTTCCAGCATCGCGCGGTTGGTGGCATTGTCGTCCACCACCAAAACCGGCAACCGCTCCAAATCCACGCGGCCGTCCAGGGGTTTCGGCGCAGGCCCCGACAGTTTTTTGAGCCGAACCGTGAAGTGGAAGGCGCTCCCCTTGCCGACTTCGCTCTCAACCCAGACCCGCCCTACCATCAGGCTCACCAGTTGCGACGTGATGGCCAGCCCCAAGCCGGTGCCGCCGTAGCTACGAGTCGTCGAAGCGTCCGCCTGGGTGAAGGCCTCAAAAATCACCTGTTGCTTGTCCGCCGGGATGCCAATGCCCGTGTCTCTCACCGTGAAGCGAAGCTCAACCGTCTCGGCGGATTCTCTCTCCGACTCGACCCGCACGGCCACTTCCCCGCGACGGGAAAACTTGATGGCGTTCCCGATCAGGTTGGTGACGGCTTGCCGCAGCCGAAGTGCGTCGCCGATCAGCCCGTCCGGCACATTCGCGCCAATATGGCAGATCAGTTCCAGCCCTTTCTCATGGGCTCGCAGCCCCAGCGTCTTCACCGTGGCGCCGAGGTTGTCCCGCAGGGAAAAGGGAATCGGATCGAGTTCGAGCCTGCCCGCCTCGATCTTGGAAAAATCGAGGATGTCGTTGATGACATGCAACAACGAATCGGCCGAGGTTTTGACCATGCCAAGGTTTTCCCGCTGCTCGCGGGTCAGGTCCGTGTTGAGGGTCAGTTCCGTCATGCCGAGGATGCCGTTCATCGGCGTGCGGATCTCGTGGCTCATGTTCGCCAGGAACTCGCTCTTCGCCCGGCTCGCCGCCTCGGCGGCCTCCTTGGCCTGTCGCAATTCCACTTCGCTCAACCGGAGCGCCGTCTCGGCCGCGACCCGCTCCCGGACTTCCTTCTCCAGTGTCCGGGTTCGGCGACGGGCGGTTTGGGCCAGATGGATGGCCAGGGAGAACAGCGTGACCATGATGACGCCCACCGCCAGCGCCGCGCGGGGCAGCGACAGGCTTTCCCGCTGGAGGGCGGCCTCGGTCGGCCAAACCTTCAGCACCCATTGCAGACGGCCGGTTCGGACTTGAAAAGGCTCCGCGTACTCGTCCTTGAACCGGGTGTCGGTGTTTGTCCGGCCGTAAATGCGTTCTTCGCCGGCCCAAACCTCGATGGCGTACCCGGAGGCCGTCTGCGAGTTCAAGATGTTTTCCAGCAGTGTCTGGACCGGAATCACGCTCACCAGTCCGCCGTGTTTCGCCGATCCCGGCCGGACGGGGGCGTAGGCAACCACTATCCACCTCCCGTTCCAAGAGGATCGCTGGGCCAGGGCGATTCCCGGCTCACCGGCCTCAATCAACCGGGCAAGATCGGCGGTCGCCCCCAAGTTTTCAAACTGGTCCGTGAGCCGGGAGTTGGGCATGGCCTCAAGCCACCGGATTTGCCGGGCCGGGCCGACCTGCCCGATCCCCAATGTGCCCGGCCGGAGGCGGAAAGACATCTCGATGTTGTCAAACACGGCCTCGCGGGGTTTTCGATCTGCCTGCGTCTCCTCAGCCGCCGATCCCAACGTTTTGAGCCATTCCGCAAGCGTCTGTTCCAAGACATGATGGGTTTGAGACGCCTCGAACTGAATGTCCCGCCCGATCCGTTGGGTCTGCTGGGCGTCCAGGGTCAGCCACACGATAATGGTGCCGACAATCCCGGCCAGCCAGACCATGACCGGAACCGCCCGGGCAATCGGAAACCCGGCCCAAACAGCCCGCGAAGTCGGGAGGACGCCTGCCAGCGAAGTCGCTCCGGCAAGGACGGCGCCGAAACACACCAACAGAGGCGGACCGGAATGCCGGCGAAAACCAAGTTCAAGTTGCGAGTTGAGGACAATCGCGACGGTCCCAAGCAACAGCGAGGCCCCGATGGCGGCCAAGGCCATGTGATCGGCGATCATCCGCGACCGGCGGGCCATCAGAATCAATCCCGCCCCGCCCAGCAGGAAGGCTCCGGCGGTCGCCCGGCCCACTCCTCCGGCCGGAAATGACGGCAGCATCCCGTTTTTCGGGAACGCCCACTCGTCAAGTCCCAAGTCCCGGCCGGTCAGCACGCAGATGATCCCGACGACCGCGATGGCGACCAACAACCCGCCGCTGATGACGGCCGGGCGCCGACCGCCGAGAGCGACGGCCGCCAACCCGCCCCCCCAGACAACCAAGCCAATGGCCGCGTTATAGTGCAGCGGATCAAACTGCATGTGCAGTTGAATGAGAACCAGCCCCCCGGTCGCCCAGGCGGCCAACACCGCCGCGCCGAGGCAGGCCAGGAGGCCGCCACTCGCGACGGTCAAGGCCCGAAGCCAACGGGACGATGGGGGAGAAAAGGTCATGAGCAAACCACAATCCAATGGAGTTTTTGGGGTCACTTGGCAAGGTTAATGTCGAACACTGTCACACCGCTATTGACGGTCACGGCCAGTCCGGATTCCTCGGGCAGTTCGTACCGGGCCGGGATCGGCGGTGTTGAGCGAACCTTGTCCGACTGGGTGGAATTGGGGAATATCGGGCCATTGTTCGCCTTCGGCAATTGCGGCCGGTTCCGCCACAATTCCTTCTGCGGAGCGGGCACTCGCACCGTCACGCGAGCCCGGCCGTGCGGGACATTCGGAATCGCATACGTTCCGTCCGAGCCGATCAATCCGTGGATGATTTGCTGGTTCTCACAGTAGAGAATCACGGCGCCATTGCTCAGTTGACCGCCCCGGAACGTCACCTTGCCCGTCACCGAGTCACCAGACCGGTCGCAACCGGTCATGCCTGCGGTCAGGAAGGCGAGCGGCATGGCAAAAAATAGCAGTCTGCGGACAGCCGCATGAATGTTCATGGTGGAGTTACCTGGTTGTTCAAGTTTCGGCGAGTCGTTCTTTCTGAACTTGGAACTCTAATCTCTCAGAGGCCATCGGCGGGGATGACCTCTCCTCCTTGGGTGGTGGTCAGATACCACCAAGTGAACCCGGTGATGGACGAGGAAAGATATCGGACACTCCCGTCCACCATGCAGGCTTGGATGCCGCCGGAATGGGGGGACGAGGCCAAAGTCGGGTCGCAATTTCCGTCAAACGGGGCCGGCCGGACCTGGAACTTGGACGACGGGCCAACGCAATACCCGTTCAGCGGAACGCCGTACCCGGCCAGGAACGAAAACATGCTCGGGTCGCCCAGATAATTCCCCCATAAATTTCCCCCCATTGGGAAACTTTGATTGGAGCAACGGGCGTATTTTTCAGTGAACAAAATGGTGGAAGAAGTTCCGTCCGGAAAATCGACATCCAGCCGGGGCTGATATTCCGCCGGAGCCGGCGGGCATGACTGTCCTGTCCGCACCCAAATTTGGGTGTTGACCGCATAACTGCCGACCCCCCAGATGTTCCCGTAAAGGTCCACTGTCCGTCCGTCGGCCGGGGCGCTCGGGTCGGACGGGCAGACAAACTGCCGGACGGGCTGCGCGAACGTCTGATTGTTGCCGACAAAATACGAGCCGGCGTAATACGAGTTTTGGTAGAGCGAATCCTGCTCGATGAACGGCAGAAGGTGGTAGAAGTACCCGCCGAACGCGCTCGTGCCGGGGTATGGTCCCACCGCGCAAGGCAACCGGCCGTGGATCGCATGGGCATTGTGGGAGGCCAATGCGATTTGTTTCAGATTGTTGGTGCAGCGCACCCGGTTGGCGGCCTCCCGCACTTTTTGCACGGCGGGCAGCAAGAGTCCGATGAGGATGGCGATGATCGCAATCACCACCAGCAGTTCGATCAGCGTGAATGCCACCCGGCCGGTTGCTCGGTTAATCTTGCACATCAGAAGCCTTGCGTCAGCGGTGATTTAAGCAATCATCCAATCCCGACACGGGCTTGCGGGGGGAGATTCAACTCTAGATTTATTCCCGGAGTCGAACTGGAAATAATGCCGCAAATGAATGTCGCAGACTGACGACCCGGCGCAAGTTCTCGCGTTCCATCGTAATCAACGGGTGATCGATCAGGGTTGGTGTTTATCGGGAGTTGGCGGGAACACGCCCACACGCTACTTGCAAAGACAAAACATTTTCATGCGATCAAAAAACTCGAACGGGCTGGTGCTTTCGCGAGAGAGATGAGGCTACAGGGATTGAGGTTTCCCGATTTTAAAACCGGTCAAAATCCACCCCAAAAGTGAACGAAAAACAGCGAAAAACACCCCTCCGGCGACCATTTTTGGACGTTGGACACCCCAAAAATGGTCAAAATAGTGGGCCAACTGAACACTATTTTTCAAAACCCCCGGAAAAACAGAGGGGTCGCCTGATGATTTTGGGCAAATGCGCAGCGATTTAGAGCCATTAAAAATGGCCCAAAATGAGGGAAGACTGACACCAGACTCCAACCGGCGATAAGCGGAACGGTCCGTCTTGGGGTTTCCAGAG
>NZ_JH636442.1:131712-192148 GCF_000255705.1 Zavarzinella formosa DSM 19928 | reverse complement strand
GGCGAGCCGAGCAGCGTGAGCTGCCGGGTGGCTTCCGGCAGGGAAGTTACTTCAGCCACGGGCTTGAATCAGGCTGGGTAAAGGGGAGGCGATTCAACCGCCGGGAGCCACCCGGCAGCTCACGCTGCTCGGCTCGCCAATACCAAGACAACTCTGGAAACCCCAAAAAACGCAGCTTCAAATCTTGCGTGCCGGACGCTCGGCTTTACTTGTTCAAAAACAACTCGCTTTGAACCAGTTCGCCGATGAGGTTTCGCAGGGGGAAGTTGCCCCCGGCCCGGTCGAGCATTCCCTCGATCTGGGGACGGTCGGCGAAACCGACCGGGGCGCCGGTGGCGTAGGTCGCCAGTTGGCGTTCCAAGTTCCTTGCCACCAGACGGGTATCATTCAGCAACAATTTCTTGAAACCGTCGATGTCATTGAACTTTTCATGGGTGACGGTTTCCCCGGCGGCGTCCACTGCCGGGCCTTGGCGGAAGCCGACGTGGTAGTAATTCGTCGGGAATTTGCCGGCCGGGTTGAGATGGGAAACGAACATCTTTTCGTAGACCGGCAGGTCTTTGCCTTGGGTCGCCCGGTAACGGTCGCGGAGGCCGCCGATCACGTCGAATGATTCGAGGGCGAAACCGGGCGGGTCCATCTTCGCATGGCACGCGGCGCAGGAGGCATTGTCCCGGTGTTTGGCGAGCAGTTCCCGCACGGTGGTGGTGCCGCGAACATCCGGTTCGATGGCCGAGATATCCGGCGGCGGCGGGTCCGGCGGCAGGCCGAGAAATTTGCGCATGACCCACGCCCCGCGTTTCACCGGGGAGGTCGTGGTGCCGTTGGCCGTCACTTTCAGGACCGCCCCTTGGGTGAGGATGCCGCCGCGATGGGATTCCTTCGGCACGCCGATTCGTCGGAACTGGGTTCCGGTCACTCCGGGGATGCCATAATGCTCGGCGAGACGTTGGTTCACCATCAGGAAATCAGAGTCGATCAGTTTGGCGGCCGAATCGTTGTTCTTCAACAACTCGGCGAAGAACCGCTTTGGCTCCTGCCGCAGGGCATCCGCGAGATAGGGCTGAAATTCCGGGTAGAGGCCGCGATCCGGCGTCGTTTGGTTGAAGTCTTTGAGGTCAAGCCATTGGTCGAGGAAGTCGGCCACGAACCGCTCGGCCTTCGGATCATTGAGCATTCGTTGCGACTGCTCCCGGACGATCTTCGGGTCTCGCAGTTTGCCCTCGGCGGCCAACTTCATCAGCGTCTCGTCCGGCGACGAGTTCCAGAGGAAGTAAGAGAGACGTGATGCCACTGCGTAATCGTCGAGAGGGCCGACGGGTTCCTTGAGGAACAGAAAGTCGGGCGAGCAGAGAACGGCCTTGTAAGCCGTCCGCATGGCGTCCTCGAAGCAGGCACCTGTCGCCAATCGTTGCATCACCAACACGGAATAACGGGCGATTTCCCCGCTCTTGACCGGCCGGCGAAAGGCCCGTGGCAGGAAGTCCGTCAACAATCGCTCGGCCTCGGCGGCCGGGGCGGCCGGGTTCACGGTGGCGAAAACCAATGCTCCGGGGCTGTTGCCGGCGTCGTAGGTCTTCACCCGCCGGGGGACAGATCGTTTCGGTTTCGGGGCATCGGCCGGGAGTTTGGCGAGGGGGATCATCGGCAAGTCGCCGAACAATCGTTTGTGGCTCGCCGGGGGCCATTCCTCGTTCAGCGGCCCCTCAATTTCCATAAAGTCGATGGCCACGGCCGGTCCGGTGTATCCGGCGGCCTTGTCCTTGTGGCTGTAGGGATGAACTTCCCACAGCGAGGCCGGGTCGAACTTCAAATAGTCGTCCGGTTCCAGCCAGGCATCGATTTGGTGAGTGGTCGGCTTGAGGGAGGGGGCGTCAAAGAAACCCAACGCCCGGCTGCCGTAATAGATGCCGGCGGCCCCGGAGCGAGGAGAGGGAAGCACTTCCCCTTTGTCCCACCAGAAGGACCACACGGAGGTGGTCACCCGGTAATGGCCGGGGAAGTTCGGCGAAAACCGGTTGAACCGGCCGGGGAATGATTCGCCGAGACAGCGGAACAGACCAGCGGTGCCGGGTTTGTCCCTCCAGAGGCCCGATTGTTCCAGTTCGCCGAGGCCCTTGAATTTGCCCCCGGCGTAACTGTCCTTGGGGATCGGGAACCGGGAATCATCGTATTTGAAGTTCTTCAGCATCACGCCGTCGCCGTTCGGGATGACGACGCCGAAGTCGTACATCTCGTTGGCGTACATCCGCAACTTCGCGGGCACCGGCGGGACAGCGTATTGGGCAATCGCCTGATCGAGCGCGTGGTCGGCGGCCTCCGCAAACTTATCCATGAGAATCGGGGAAATGTCGAGGGCATTGGCCCCTTTGTCGAAGCCGTCCACCCGGCCGTCGTCAGGCAGCAGGTCTTTGACTTGCAACAACGGAAGTTGGAAAAGATCCCGGAGGGTGTTCTCGTATTCCGTGCGGTTGAGGCGCCGCAGCGTCGTCCGGCCGGATTCCTTGCGGGCGGCCAGTTCGGAGGCGGCCAGTTGCTTGCCGAGGGCATCAATGAATGCCTTGGCTTCCTCCGGTTTTGGTCGGGTCTTCACTGTCATCGGCGGCATCTCGCCCCGTTGCACCCGGTCGTGGAGTTTTACCCACCGCTCGGCGGTTAATTGCTCATCCAGTTTCGCAGAGAGCGAGTCGAGGTTCAAATTTCCCTTTTTTACATCCGCATTGTGGCAACTCTGACAATTCGCTTCCAAAAATGCCTTCAGTGGTGTCTTGTCCAAGTCGGCGGCCCAAACAGGACACGCCGCCAAAAGGAGAAGAAGAGTCTGTGAAAAACGCATGGGAGGTGGTCCGACGGTTGGGAGACAGGTATTATCTCCGCTTGTGCGGAATTTGCCAGCGATTTTCGCTGTCAGGAAATTGAGAAGGGTGAATCGCCGGTACGGCTTTTGCTCCATCTCAATTCATCTTGGCAACACCGCGCGCAAAATCAGTCGGTTTTGAGAACCAGCCGACGAAGGTGAAGCCGATTTCCAAAGACTTGAAAAAGTGAGAGGCATGATCGCCGATTCCACACTGCCTGCGGCAATCGCTCCTTTGCTGCACGACAACCCCGTCACCTGCCTGCGTCGATTGGACGTGACGGAAACCCATGATGAAGTTGTCATCACGGGTCACGTTTCCACGTATTACCTCAAGCAGTTGGCCCAAGAAACGGTTCGTCCCGCCTTGGGCGGCCGTCGGCTCCGAAATCAAGTGAAGGTTGTTTCCTCCGGTTGGGACAAAAACCTTGCGATGAAGACCGTGTGAGTTCGCGTTTTTAAATTCTCTGCCCGCACATCCAACGACGTGACCGTTTTGGCCAAACAAGCTTTTTAAGCTGTTCTTGGCGAAACGGTTTGCGATCATACACCCGCACAAATTTCGAAAACAAAAACTAACAGAAACAAATCTGATCGCCGATCAATCAGCTTGCCTTGGAACAGAGCTAATTTTGCTCGCCCCTTTGGCAAGGTGGAGTCTCACACACCGCCGATCAAAACCGGTGATGAAAATAATAACCAACTTTTCCATCGGACCACCCGTTTGAGTGGCTCGATGGAATTAACGGACGTTCAAATGTCAAATCTTGGTGTCTTGAGCGGTTTCGTGCGCACTTCTGACACCGACTCTGCTCAAGCGTGATCCGGCGATCTACTTTTGAGGCCCATGTTCAATAACTCGAGATGGCTTCCCCGGCCCCGGCTGTTCCCAGTGCCCGCCAAATGTTGATGTCAACATTGTTGCTCACAAAACGAATCGATCCGTCGGACAGGGAGGTCATCACCCCGTTGGTGTGTTTGCTGCGGGCGAATTGATTGATCGGGTTGGCCGTAGTGTATGCCGCGCACGGTGGATTGGGGGCGGCACTGTCACAGTTTTGCGAAGGATAATCCGGCACGCTGCTGTTCGGCCCGGCGAAGGTCGTGAAACCGCACCCCGGCCCCCACCAAACAAACCCCCGCAAGTCCGCTCGTTGTCCTTGAATCACTTCGGCCATCAGCAAGGTGTTGCTGGTTCCGTCCGTGATGTCCGCAAACCGTTTGGTGATATTCGGGGTGAAGGGGGCCTGCCCGAAGGTCACGCCGCTCAGGGTGGCCGCTTGGTAGATGGACGTGTTGCCAAAGTTCACCACATAATTATTGTTCGTGATGGCGCCGATGGGGACGTTGGGCGTGTCGCTCGGACACGTCATCATGTTGTAACGCTGGCCCGTGACATTCGAGTTTGGTGGTGCCCCATAGCGAGGTCCCGTCGAGTCGTTTCCACCAAAGTTGACGTACTGATTGAAGGCTGCGGTCTGTTCGATATATGGCAGAATCGAGATCGCCCAAGTGCCCCAACAGCAATACGGGTCGCCCATGGGGATCGTGCCGGGGGACATGCCATACGGCAGATAGGTCATCGTGTCATGGTGGTTGTGCATGCCGAGGGCCAGTTGCTTCAAATTGTTGCCGCACTTCATGCGGTTGGCGGCCTCGCGGATTTTTTGCACCGCCGGCAAAAGCAGGCCAATGAGAATGGCGATGATCGCGATCACCACCAACAGTTCAATGAGCGTGAAGCCCGGTTTCCGATTGGACGACATTTACAACCTCCGATGAACAAAGAAAATAGCCCGAGAGATTGAGAGGGTTAATCGAGTTTGAACTCGAAGACGTTGGGTCCGTCCGCCGTGACATCGGCGATCAGGACCGAATTGGCGTTGTACTTTTTGGGAATGAGTTCGGGATACACTTTGCCCCCGCCGGGAAACTCATCCACCTTGGCCCCGCTGCCGGCGGCGGAGATCTCCACACGGTATTTTCCGGGCAGAAGCCCGAGATCGGCTGAAATCGCGAACGCCCCGCTGCTGATGCTGGCCCCGCCCATCGACTTGCCGCCCTGGTCCGCCGGGACGAAGCGAATCGACCCTTCGTTCAATTCCTGTCCCTTGAAAATAACCTTGCCGGAGACGGCCACCCGCCGCTCGCCGCCATTGCCGCAACCGGCCGCGAGGACGATCAACAGCGCGGGAACCAAGGCAAAGATCGCGCGAAATAGATTCATGAATTTGGCCCGATGGATGGATTCCAAAGAGACAACGACACCGGCATATCCGGTCAAAAAGGGCGATTGCCACCGACAGGAGAGTGATCGGAGAGAGTGGCTTCGGATTGCGTTCCGACAGCCTGCTAATCAGAACGGAGTTGTTTGAGGAAAACAATCCGTTAAATTTTCATTAATTTTAAGATAACATTCGCAATTGGCGATTGCCAGAAAAAAGAACCATCGGTCTGAAGATTGTCGGACCTTATCCCAAAAACGCCGGAAATTCTTCCGGCGAACATCACACATATTCCGGATACGGCCGACCCAGACGGTTGATGCGTTCATGCCGGGTCAAGGCGCGAACCACGGTGAGGTCTTCTGTTTCTGCGAGATCCAGGAAGCGCGGGGTCGGGTAGGCATGGCCCCCTTCATCGGCGAGGAGGGACATCATTGGCTTGTTCGCCAGAGACAACGCTTGCCGAGGGTCGCGGGTGTTCAGAACCACGCCGGTGGAACCGTCCGTCAGTTCCACGACCGTGCCGGTGGGATAGAACCCGAGAACCAGCAGCTTTTCGGCCGATTGACGATCTAATTTTCCGGAATCGGCCAAGAGCATCACTTCCGTGAGAGCCGCCCGCGGATCAAACGCCGGGCGGTGCGGCCGGGGAGCGTTAAAGGCCGCGTACACATCAATGACGGAAACTAACCTGCCCAGTGGCGACACTTGGGCGTGCCTCAACCCCATCGGATAGCCGGTGCCGTCGGCCCGTTCGTGGTGGGCGGCAATGGCTTCCACCAAGCCGCCGAGCATCGGCAGCCGGTTCATCACCACTTCGGCCCCGTAACGCGAATGGGCCTCCAGATAACGGCGTTGTTCGGTGGTGAGCGGTTTCGCTTGCAGCAGCACGGCCGGGTCCACCCGCAGCATGCCGATGTCTTGCAACATCACCGCGAGAACGACTTCGTGCATCCGGCCACGCCATTCGGTGTCGTTCCGCAAGATTCGCACGGCAATCTTGGCGCTGTTCATCGCATGGGCCGCGATGAAGCGAGCCGGCGCGGGGAGCGAAGGGCCGCCGAGATAAGCCTGTGAAACGTTCGGAGCCGAGTACAGAAACCGCATCGGCCGACCGGCGTCGTGGGTCATCAACGCATGGGTGATTTCGTAAAGCGGCTCCGGGTCAATCGGGGTGTCCGTGTGGTCCAGCGCCGCGAGAAAGCGGGCGAGCTTGTCCGTTCGCGTGACATCACCGCGATGGCTTTCGAGCGCGCTCACCAGCAACCCGAACCGCCGTTGGGCGGCTTCCAGCATGGTTTCCAAGCCCTCGCACAACCGCATTTGGTCGGTGGCGGTGTCCGGGAAAGAAAGGGTGTAACGGACGGCCGCCTCGGTCATCGCGGCGGTTTCCCGGTAATGCACCACCAGCGGATCGCCGTCGCGGGCCTGCCCTTCGTCGTCGGCGGGGGGACCGGCGAGCAACGGATCGTCCGCGATGGCCCGGAGGCGGGTGACCAATCCCTGTGATTCCATTAACAACCGACGCGCCCGGCTGCATAATTGTGTCGGGGCGGCGATTTGCTCTTCTGTCCCGGCCAATTGTCGCAAAGATTGTTCGAGAATCGCCTGATTCCGCGAACCGGCCTTCACCTTTTGCGGCAGAGCCTCGGCCAGCGGATTGCGAATCGTGTCCGGCACCGGTGTCGGGGCGTCCGGGGCGATGAGCCGGGGCATCGCCTCGATTCGCTTGCGAAACTCCGCAATCCGGTTAAGCAGCGTTCGAGTGTCGGTCACGGCTTGGTCACTTTCCCGCAAACGGTAAAACACGATCCGGCAACGGAAGCATCGACCAACCAAGGCCGCGCACTTGACAATTGTTCCGATCATGCCGATTCTGCGGGCCGCTTCCGGGAACTCCCAAGCCTTCAAACTGTCAAGCGGCGCACGATGCGGTAAAATGCCCAAGCCTTGCCGACCGACTGACATCGAGCCGAGAACCTTCCCGTGGCAAAATCAATCGAAATGAAAACCGACCCGCCACCCACGGCCGAACCAACCGAGGATCGCCTCCGCGTGTTGGTGATCGACGACGAGAAGGACCACGCCGAAACGGTGGCCGACATTCTTGACATGCACGGCTACGATTGCACCGTCGCCACCAGCGGCAAGGAAGGGGCCAAAAAGCTGGCCGCCGACGAATACGACTTGGTGGTGACCGATCTGCGAATGGGGGATCTGGACGGGCTGGCGATTGTCAAACTGGTGAAAGAGCAGGGCGACGGATTGGTGATGGTTGTCTCCGGTTCCAATGATGTGAAAACGGCCGTTAAAGCATTGCATGAGGGGGCTTCGCACTATTTGCTGAAACCCCTCGACAAAACCGAGCTTCAAACCGTGGTGGACAAGTCGGCCGACGAACTGCGGCGATTGCGAACCATCCGGGAACTCCGCAAACAATTGGACGAGAAATTCGGCTTCGAGGGCGTGGTCGGCAACAGCCCGAAGATGCAGGAACTCATCACCCGATTAAAAGCCTTTGCCCCCACCAAGGCGACGGTGTTAATCCTCGGCGAAAACGGCACCGGCAAAGAGTTAGTGGCCAAGGCCCTGCACAACAATTCGCCTCGCAAGGCCAAGCCCTTTGTGCCGATGAATTGCGCGGCCTTGAATGAAAACTTGCTTGACGATGAGATGTTCGGCCATGAGCCGGGGGCCTTTACCGGGGCCGAGAAACTCCGCAAGGGCCGGTTCGAGTACGCCAACGGCGGCACCCTGTTTCTCGATGAAATCGGCGACATGCCGATGACTCTCCAAGCGAAATTGCTCCGCGTGTTGGAGAACGGCGAAGTAAGCCGAATCGGCTCGAACGAAACGATCAAAGTGGATGTGCGGTTGATCGCCGCCACTAACCGCGATTTGGAGGCGATGATCCGGGACGGCAAATTCCGACAAGACCTGTATTACCGTCTCCGCGTCGGCCTGCTCCGTATCCCCCCGCTGCGAGATCGCCGAAAGGACATCCGGTTGCTGACCGTGCATTTTTTGGACGAGCTATCCAAACGGCATGGCAAAAAGGTTCCGAAGGTGGCCCCCGGCGTTTGGAAGTTGTTCGATCATTACGCCTGGCCCGGCAATGTGCGGGAGCTTCGCAACCAAGTGGAAAGCATGGTGATCCAAGACACCGACGGCGAACTCGGTCTCGACGACTTGATGGAAGGCGATGGCCCGAATGTCCCCCTGCCCGAGGCCACCGAGAGCGGCACGGACTTCCTCGTCGGCCGACCGCTCCATGAGGTGGAGCGCTTCTACAGTGAAAAAGCGTTGGAGATGAGCGACGGCAACCGCGAAGAGGCCGCCAAGATGCTGGGCATCGGCGAACGAACGCTCTACCGCCAGATCCAAGACTGGAAGCTACAAGACAAAATCAAAAACGCCTTCGCCACCGCCGGGGGCAATCTGGTGCTGGCCGCCGAGGCATTGGGAATGACGCCGGATTCGTTGGAGAAGAAGATGAAGAAGTTGAACCAAAAGGAAGAAGAGTAAGAAAAGTTCCAAGTTTCAAGTTTCAACTTCCATGTTGAAAACATCAACACTGAGTAGATAGTTGTCTCTCGGCAAATAGTTTTCAACATGGAAGTTGAAACTTGGAACTTGGAACTCCTGTCGACGACCAGCAAGCCAACATCAGTGAGTTCATGCCAAGAATCCACCAACTACCGAATTCCGTCATCACGAAGATTGCCGCCGGGGAGGTGATCGAGCGGCCGGCGAGCGTCGTGAAGGAACTGCTCGAAAACTCCATTGACGCCGGGGCCACCCGCCTTGACATCGAACTGGAGCAAGGGGGCACCGAACTCATCCGGGTCGTTGACGACGGGCACGGCATCGAGGCCGAAGACTTGCCGTTGGTGTTCGCCAGCCATGCGACCAGCAAACTTTCCAACGCCGATGATCTCTTCCGCATCGGCACCCTCGGCTTCCGGGGCGAGGCGATGTCCTCCATCGGCGGCGTCGGCAAGGTGACCATCCAGTCCCGCCCGACCGGGTCGGCCTCCGGAGCCTCCATCTTGTGCGATGGCGGCGATCTTTCCGAGGTTCGCCCGTGGAACGGTTCGCCGGGCACGCGCATCGAAGTGAAACACCTCTTCTTCAACACGCCGGTGCGGAAGAAATTCCTCAAGGGAATTCCCACGGAACTTGGCCAAGTCACGGAGACGATCACCCGGCTGGCACTGGCGTATCCGTCGCTGCATCTGTTGCTGAAACACAACAACCGTCTGGTGCATGAGATTCCCTCGTCGGCCGGGCTGGCCGACCGGCTGGGATTGTTCTTCGGCAAGGAAGTGCGGGAGAACCTCATCGAAGTGGAGGCCGAGGCGGGCGGGCTGGAACTACAGGGCTACATCACCGATCCGCAGTGCGACCGGGGCAACGCCAAGTTGCAATACCTGTTCGTGAACGGCCGATGGATTCGGGATCGCAGTCTGGCCCATGCGTTGCAAGAAGCCTATCGCGGCCTGCTGATGACCGGTCGATACGCCATCGGCTTCTTATTCATCACCATCCCGCCGGATCAGGTGGATGTGAACGTCCACCCGACCAAAAGCGAAGTGCGTTTCCGCGATTCGTCGGCGTTGTACAGTCTGGTTCGCGGCGGCGTCAAACGGGCGTTGCTCTCCAAAAACCTGTTGCCAAAGCTGCAAATCCCGGCCGATGAGCCGTTGCCGGAAACCATCGGCAAACCTGTGCGCTCCCCGCGATTCGAGCAAGCCGCCTACACCCCCGCCCCGTGGGAACGGATGGCCCCGCCGCCATCACCCACACTCCCGCCTCCCGCGCCGACGACATTCAAAGCCGACTTACCGGAAATCCGGCCGACCCCGGCGCCCAAAGAGGAAACACTTTTCACCGCCCCCCGCGAGTTCACGCCACCGGACTTCCCCAAGTCGGCAGAGGTTCCCTCGCCCCCGCCGGTTCCGCTGATCCAGATCCCGGTGATGGCCCCGCCGCAACGGGCGATCCAGATTCACGACGCCTACTTGATCGTGGAAACGGCCCAAGGAATGTTGGTGATCGATCAACATGCCTTGCATGAACGCATCTTGTTCGAGCAACTGCGCCGCCGGATTCTCGACGGCAAACTGGATGTGCAACGATTGCTGATCCCCGAACCGATCGATCTCACGATGGAACAAGCCACCGTCGTTCTCGATGCCAAAACCCAACTCGCCGAACTCGGCCTGGAAGTGGAGGATTTCGGCGGCGGCACGGTGGCCGTCTCCAGCTATCCGGCCCTGTTGAGCCGGATTCCCGTGCAACAGATTTTCCAAAGCGTCGTGGACGAGTTAGTGAAGGAAGACCGGACCCCGTCCAAGGCCCATGTGTTTCATCACCTGTTGGCCACGATGGCGTGCAAAGCGGCTGTGAAAGCCGGGGACAAACTCACCACGGACGAAATTGATTACCTGATGCAACTTCGCCAAATGGCCGAAGATTCCCATCATTGCCCCCACGGCCGCCCGACCTCACTGACCTTTAGCAGGCATGAATTGGACAAACAATTCAAACGGATATGACAGATTTTGGAACATTCAAATCCCCGCCAGTTTCAAGAATGCGCTTGACGCTCACCGGCGGGTATGGCACATTCATTATCTCTCCAAGATGTTTGTTTTGATGTTGATCCCCCGCCTGCCCGCCAAATTTCCGGCCGAATTTGGAGAACTCACTTGCGACCATCTATTTCGCATCCCGTCGGGTCGTCATCAGATCTGATTCGTGTGCAATCGCGACGGTGGTTTCTCCAAACGGGAATCGCCGGGCTGGCAGGAATGTCAGTCCCGAATCTGTTGAAAGCGCGAGAGCAAAGCACCGCCTCGGGCAAGCCGACGCGAAAAACGTCCGTGATTATGTTCTGGCTCTCGGGCGGGCCGAGCCATCTGGACATGTGGGACCCGAAACCAAATGCCCCGGCCGAGGTACGGGGGCCGTTTGGGTCGATCTCCACCAAAGTGCCGGGCATTCAGGTCAGCGAGCATCTGCCGCTTCAGGCGAGCATCATGGACCGGCTGACGCTCATCCGCTCCGTCGATTGCCGGGCCAGCAATCATACCCCCATCACCCTGCAAGCGGGCAACGCCCTCGCCCGCCGCACCGAGGATGGTAAAGACGGCGGCGGCTATCCCTCGATGGGTTCGGTGGTCGCCCGTTATCGTGGCCCGAACGATCCGGCGTTGCCCGCTTTTATCGGGTTGGCCGATAGCTGGAAGGCCGACGTTTGGGGCGCCGGTCACATGGGGTCGGCCTACGAGCCGGTGCAAGGGACGGAACTCGCCGGAAGACTGGCGGTTCCCCAAGGGATCACCATTTCCCGGCTGGAAGACCGGGACAGTCTGCGTCACCAATTTGATCGTTTGCAAAACGAATTGGACACCGGCAGTTCCATGACCAACATGGACCGCTACGGGCGTCAGGCTGTTGACATGGTGGTCTCCGGAAAGGCCCAAAAAGCCTTCCGAGTGGATGAAGAATCGGACAAATTGCGGGATGCCTACGGCCGCGACAGCATCGGTGAAAAAGCCTTGCTCGCCCGGCGTCTCGTCGAGGCCGGTTCCACCTATGTTCTCGTCAGCGGGGCGTGGGGCTACTTCGATCACCACGGCGACGACGTTCGCTGGGGCGGCATCGTGAAGGGGCTGAAACCGTTGTTGCCTCGGGTGGACCGGGTGCTTTACGCCCTCATCAACGACTTGCAGGCTCGCGGTTTGCTGGACACGACATTGGTGCTGATGATGGGAGAATTCGGCCGGGGGCCGGTCATTAACAAGAACGCCGGGCGGGACCATTGGACGAACTGCATGTCGATGGTGGTGGCCGGCGGGGGATTGCCGACCGGACAAGTCATCGGCGCGACGGACGCGAAGGGGTATGATATCAAAGAACGCCGGGTCGCTCCTTCGGACCTCGCGGCGACCGTGTTTCAGTATTTGGGCATCGACCTGAACACCAACTGGCAAGACCTGTCGGGTCGGCCGATCCCGATTGTGACCGAAGGGGGCAAGCCAATCCCGGAGTTGAGTTAATTCGTGGCGAATCCGTTCAAGATGCTTTTGTGACCCGAGGTTTCATGCGAGTGCCTGTTCCATCTTCGTCCAGCCAGTCTCCGCAACGGCGTGAGTTTCTTCGCTTCGGCTTGTCGGCGTTTGGGGCGTTGTCCCTGCCCGACGTGCTGCGGTTGCAAGCCTCGGCCGGTCAGCCGGCATCGGGCCAAAAGACGGCGATCATCCTTGTTTGGATGCGAGGGGGATGCAGCCACCTCGACACGTTCGACCCGAAGCCGGATGCCCCGTCGGAATATCGCGGGCCGTTCAAGCCGATCGAGACGAAGACCCCCGGTTTGCGGATGACGGAATTGTTGCCGAAACTGGCGAATATCTCGGATCGCTACACGCTCCTGCGCTCGGTCGCCCACACCGGCGGCGGGCATCCGGCGGGGTCACTGCAAGTTTTGGCTGGAGACACGGACCCGCAGGACAAAGTCCAGCCGGTCTACCCGGATTTCATGAGCGTCGCCCACCGACTGCGCTACGACCCGCAAAAGGCGATCCCCAATTACATCGGCGTGAACCCCATCACCCGCTATGACAGTTTCACCATCGCCGGGCCGACTTACTTGGGCGGGAAGTACGCCCCCTTCTCGGTGCTGGGCGATCCGAACGCCCCCAACTTCCGGGTTCCGAACATCGGGTTGGCGACTGATGAGGATCGCCAACGGCTGCATGGCCGAACGGACTTGTTCAAAAACCTCGATTCCATGCGCCGCGAACTGGATGCCGCCGGTTCCTCCGGGGCCTTCAACCAGTTTCAGGGGCAGGCGTTGAACCTGCTCACCAGTCCCGAGGCTGCGCGGGCGTTTGACCTCAATCTCGAAAGCCCGAAATTGCGTGACCGCTACGGCCGCAATGCTTGGGGGCAGCAACTTCTCATGGCCCGCCGGTTGGTCGAGGCGGGCGTGGAGATCATCACCACCGAACTCTCCGGCCCCTTGTGCGGCCGGGTGCAGAACTGGGACGATCACGCCGTCAATCATCACGTCTTCGACGCCCTGAAGTTCCGGATGCCGACGGTCGATCAGGCCGTGACGGCGTTGATCGAAGATGTTTACGAACGTGGCCTCGACAAACGGGTGCTGGTCGTGCTCGCGGGCGAGTTTGGGCGGACGCCGAAAATCTCCCATGTCGCCAGCAGCGGCGGCGGCGTGGCCAGCGGGGCGACCGGCACGGTTCAACCGGGCCGCGACCACTGGCCCAAGGCCAACACGATGCTCTTCGCCGGAGGCGGCATCCGCACCGGCCGGGTCATCGGGGCGACCGACCGTTTTGGCGAAAATGTGACTGATCGTCGCGTTAGCCCGCAAGACTTCCTGGCGACCCTCTATCAACACTTGGGAATCGACTACGAGAACACCGCCCTGCCCGACCAAACCGGCCGGCCGATTCATATTGTTCAGAACGGCAAGGCCATCCCGGAACTCGTCGCCTCATGAATCGGGAGATCGCATGCGCTCACTCACCGAACATCTCGCGTCCCGCCGAGAGTGCCTTCACGTCGGCGGGTTGAGCGCGTTGGGATTGTCCCTGCCGACACTATTGGGAGCGAATGCTCGGGCGTCCGGTCCCGCCGCGTCCGCGAAATTATCAAGCGACCTCGGTTCGTCGTTCGGCAAGGCAAAGAACGTCATCTATTTGTGGCTCCAAGGGGGGCCGCCGCAACACGAGACGTTTGACCCGAAGCCAGATGCCCCCGTCGATATTCGCGGCCCGTTCAAGCCCATCAACACCAATGTGCCGGGCATTCGCTTCTGCGAATTGCTCCCGCGAACCGCCCGCCATGCCGACAAACTGGCGGTGATCCGCTCGCTCTCGACCCGCGACGACAACCACGATGTGAGCGGCTACTGGCTGATGACCGGCTACCCGTATGGCCCCGGCAGCGCCCGCCAGATCAAGCCGACCGACTGGCCCTATTTTGGCTCGGTCGTGAAGATGCTGAAACCGAGCGAGAAACTCCCCTCCCTCACGACGGTGTGGATTCCAGACGCGATGCGGCTCAACGACAATGTCACCCCGGCCGGGCAGACCGCCGGGTTTCTCGGCAAGTTGTGGGAGCCGGAGCGGTTCGTCGGCGATCCCAACCTGCCCGATTATCACATTCAGGGCCTCGACCTGTCCGGCGAGCTCAACAAAGTCCGCGTCGATCATCGTCGGGAATTGCTCGGCCGCCTTGACCGGGGATTCGACAAAGCGGGGCGAAGTGAAAACGTCGAGGCGTGGGACCGCCTTTCGCATCACGCCTTCGACTTGGTGACCTCCGGCAAAGCCCGCGCGGCGTTTGACCTCAGCCGGGAAACCGACAAAATCCGCGAACGCTATGGCCGCCACACTTGGGGACAATCGGTCCTGCTCGCCCGGCGATTGATCGAGGCCGGTGTGCGGCTGGTTCATGTGAACTGGGCGCGCGACCCTGGCGATTCGGCGGTTGATAATCCCCTGTGGGACACCCATGCCCAAAACGCGGAGCGGTTGCAAGATTCGCTCTGCCCGCAATTCGACGTGAGCTTCGCGGCCCTGCTGGAAGACCTTGCGGATCGCGGATTGCTGGAGGAAACGCTCATCGTGGCCGTTGGCGAATTCGGCCGCACGCCGCGAATCAACAAGCAAGGGGGCCGGGACCATTGGGGCCACGTTTTCAGCATGGCTCTCGCCGGGGCCGGGATTCGCGGCGGCCAGGTGATCGGCGCCAGCGACAAGAACGGCGCCTACCCGGCAACGGACCCGATCCGGGGCGGCGACGTGACCGCGACCATCTTCCACCTGCTCGGCATCGATCACGGCGGCATGTTCATCGACAAAACCAACCGCCCGCACCCGATCACCAAGGGGGAGCCGATCACGGCCGCGCTGGGCAACTCCCCGGCGACCGCCGAACGATGCGAACCCGGCGGCGACCTCGCCTTCGTCCCCCCTTATGACGCCAACTTTCTGCTGGACACGGCGTTCGACCCGAAGATGCCGCTGGTCCCGCCCGCTCCCCCGTCGCGGGACAAAGGCTGGCGGGCCGCCCCTCTCTGGGACAAGTCCGTCGGCGACGGGCTGGCGATCCGAAAAGAGTCCGCCGGCGTGGCGATGGGCTTCGGCCTCGGCGAGAAAATTCCCGGCGCCATCATCGCAGCGGGAAGTCGTTGTGTATTGGGCCAAGAAATCCGCAATGCGCGGGGCGGCCAGTACACCTTTACGATTCAAGCCACCGGAGAAGCCGCATCCGCCGAGGAATTTGAAAAAGTCTTCCTCGCCAATTTCACCTGCCGCCTTGCGATCTTCCGCTACCGCGACATGAACAAAGATCCGCGCGGCGTCGATGAGGTCGCGGCGGCCGAGTTCCGGCCAATTTTCGGAAAAACCGGCAGTTTCAAGGTGGATCGCTTCCTCGGCTCCTCCGCACCGGGAGCCAATTTCCCGATTGGCAACGGTCTGGGCGTGGCGGTTATCATCGAGAAAAAGACGCCCGGTCCGATGACTCTGCCGCCGCAACGAGTGGCTCTTAAAATTCAATCGGTGACGCTCGTCTTCAGTCCGGCTCCCCGCGACGAGAACAATGACGTGTGAGGATGTTGGTTCAACATCCGGAGAAGACCGTGAAGCCGCGACGCAGAGCCTTCAGAGCGTAGCGAGAGCCGGAACCCGACAAGATTCTTGCCAAACTGCCAGGCGATTGCCTGCGAGAAGTCCGGGTTCCGGGTCGCGACGTCGAGTCAGCTCAAGATTTCCTTCAACGCCCCCGTCAGCTTGTCAATGTCTTCTGTCGTGCTGAACGGGCCGGGGCTGACGCGGACGGTTCCTTCGGGGAAGGTGCCGATGGCCTTGTGAACATACGGGGCACAGTGCAGACCGGGCCGGATGGCGATGTCAAAGGCTTGGTCGAGGATGCCGCCGAGTTCGGTGGCCGCGAGGGCTTCGCTGCGGAAACTGAGGGTGCCGACTCGCTTCGAGAAATCACGGTGGCCGAACACGTCGATGCCGCCGATTTCGTCGAGTTGATTCCAGAGGCGTTCCGTCAGTTCCACTTCGTGTTTGTGGATTTTGCCCAACCCCTCGGCCGTCAGCCATTGGATGCCGGCCGACATGCCGGCGACGCCCAGTACGTTTGGCGTGCCCCCTTCGAGGAAGTACGGGAATTCCTTCGGCTGCGTCTCGCTGGAAGAATCGCCGCCGGTCCCGCCTTCCCGCCACGGGCTGATTTTCACGCGGGGGGAGACATACAACGCCCCGGTGCCGGTCGGGCCGAACAGCCCCTTGTGGCCGGGGAACGCCAGCAGGTCAATGAACATCGCCTGAATGTCCACCGGCACAACGCCGATGGTCTGGGCGCAATCGACAAGGAACAACACATCTCGCTCGCGAGCCAGCCGGCCGATATCCGCGACTGGCTGGATGGTGCCGGTCACGTTGCTGGCGTGTGTGATGGCGATGAGCTTGGTTTTCGGAGTAATCGCCGCCTGGATGTCATCCGGGTTGATGGTCCCGCCACCGTCGGCCTTCACTCGCGTGAGCGAGATATGCCCGGCCAGTTCCATCGCTCGCAACGGCCGGCTGACCGAGTTGTGTTCCAAGTCAGACGTGATGACATGGTCGCCCGCCTGAATGACGCCCTTGAACGCCATGTTCAAGGCATCGGTGCAATTCAGCGTGAGGATGAACCGCTCGGAGGCTTTGCCGTTGACGAGTTGGTTGAGCCGATGCCGCCCGTCGTCCAGCACATGCTCGGCCGCCAAAGCCATCTTGTGCCCGGCCCGTCCGGGGTTCGCCATGTCGGTGCGGGCGAACTTGTCGAGAGCCTGATATACAGCCTCCGGCTTCGGAAAGGAAGTCGCCGCGTTGTCGAGATAAGTGGTCATGTCATACCGTTTCGAGAGAGGCGGGTTTAACCGAAGATGTCAGACACGGGGAACTCGGCGACCGTCACACCGTCCAGCACAACGGGAACCGTCTGGCCAGTGACGTAATCGGTGCGATCTTGGTATGCGTCGCCGGCCGGGTTTGTGTGAACCTCAATCCGGGAGTCGGGAATGTTCACGATCCAATAGGCCGGGAGCATGTTACGTGCATATATCCCGGCATTGATCGTGGAATCGAAATCAAGAGTCGTGTCAGACACTTCGATCACCAAAACAATGTCCGACGGAAGGATCGGACGTTCGTTGAACAGGGCCTCCGATCCGCGAATGACGGCAATGTCTGGCTCGGGAGAACTGCGATCTAGATCAATTGGCAGTTGGGATTGCGTGGTCCAATTCGGGCCGGAAAGCCGGGCCATCAAGTTTTGCAACCGCCGTAAAGCGCGACGATGGGGTTGGTTTTGCATCGGTTTGCAAACAATAAGGCCATCAATGAGTTCCACCCGGCTCTCGGGTGACAAAATGCCGATTTCGCCAAGTTTGTAATACTCTTCCACGCTGAACCGAAAGTAATCAACCCGCCCTGACAGATGGTGAGCCGGTTCGACCGGCGTCACGTCATCGCCAATGGCCTCCGGCAGTGTCGGCGGTCCCGGCGGCAGCGTCGGGGCGGGTGGTGTCAGGGTGGCGCTCATGTGGAAACCCTCCGGTTCAATACCCGATGTATTTCGCGTACAACGTCCGGGCCTTGTCAGTGTCATCGGTTCCCTTAATGATGGCCCGGCCGTCGGGGAAGACGGTGAATTCGTAGTCGTTGCCCGCTTCTTGCAGTTGGAATTTTAGCAGGAACTTGTTGTGGCTCACACTCCCGGAGACGCCGAGTTGTCTGGCGAGTCCCTCAAAGTCAAGTTTGTTCTTCACCCGGTGGGACACCTGCACGGCGTTTCGGCCGCACAGGCTGGTCGTTTGCGTGCCGTGTTCGCCTTCGAGCCACTCGAAGTTTTGCTGCTTGCAACAGGGGCAGTTTCGCTTTTCAAGCAACCGGGCAATCTTGATGCGGCGGTTGGTGTTGATCCACATGTCGAATGTGATCAGTTCCTTGTTGATCGCGTCCTTTTTGCCCGCGAGAATCTTCAATGCCTCGGCCGCCTGATAACTGGCGACGACGGCGACCGCCGGCCCCAGAACGCCGGCGGTTTCGCAAGTGCCCACTTCGCCGGGGCCAGGGCTGGCCTCGAACACACAGCGCAGGCAGGGCGTTTCACCGGGGATGATGGTCATCGACTGGCCTTCCGTCCCCACAGCACCGCCAAAGACCCACGGCTTGCCGAGTTTCACGGCCGCGTCGTTGATGAGGTAACGCACCTCGAAATTGTCCGTGCCGTCGAGGATCAGGTCCACGTCGGAACACAAGTCAAGGATGTTCGTGCGGTCGATGTCCGCGACGACCGGCTCAATGGTGATGGCTGAGTTCACCGCCCGCAGTTTGTTGGCGGCGGCAACGCTCTTGGGCATGTTGCCGATGACATCCGATTCGTCGAACAACACCTGCCGTTGCAGGTTGCTGATTTCGACAAAATCCCGGTCAACGATGCGGACAAAGCCGACGCCCGCCCGGACGAGGTGGTTGGCCAGCACCGTGCCAAGGGCGCCGCAACCGCAGACAACGACGCGGGATTTGCCGATGCGTTCCTGCCCGGCCTTGCCGATGCCCGGCACGCGGGTTTGACGGGAATAGCGCTCCGGCGATTTGGGATCAAAACTCATGGTTGTTCGATGGTTGGGAGGAAAAGAAAACGACGGGGCACGGGACGCGAAGCGTCACATCATCGGAGAGCGGGACATCGCAAAAGGGTTCGGCACGCCGGTCACTCCGTCACGCCGACATCGGCGAGAAACGATTTCAGAAACAACACATACTGCTTTGGCCACTTTTCAGCCTTGGCATACCCGACCATGGCTTCCATGTCTTCCTTGGCCCGCCGGAGTTCGTCCCCTTTGAGGCGTTGCAAATAAGTGGCCAGATATTCCATCGCCTCCCCGGCGGCCGGGGGGCTGACCACGTCCGGGTCCGAACCATCAAGGAAGACGAAGGCATGGATGATGCCGAGCATCAGCGGGTGGATGCCAAGTTCCTCGGGAATCTCCGGGAAAACGGCCGCCCCTTCAACCACGTCGTCCGAGGCTTCTTCTTCGTCATCCTCGTCGTCAAGTTCCGAGTCCAGATCGTCCAGATCATCGGGAAGATCGTCGTCCTCGGGGACAGGCTTGTCTTTGTCGGTCACGATCAGCCCCCCGCCACGGCCGGGATGATCGCAAGGATGGTCCCGTCGGCGGTGGCGGTGTCCATGTCGTCCAGATAGCGGATGTCTTCGTCGTTTACGAAGAGGTTGATGTACGGCCGAACTTTGCCGGACTCGAACAACTTCGGGCCAATGGCCGGATATTGCCGGACAAGATCCTCCAACGCGGCCTTCACGGTCGAGCCGGTCACGGGGACATCCACCAACCCGCCGGTGTGTTCGCGCAGGGGAGAGGGGATTTCGATTTTCACTGGCATTTTGTCGGCCTCATAATCATGGCGACGAGAATGGCCCGCCGCCCGGCAACCTCACCCCCCGGCCCCCTCTCCTGACAGAGAGGGGGAGCAAGAGGGCATTAATCTCGGAATGTGGCACAGGCAAGACACAGATGCCCACAGAATGAAGACTTCCTCCCTCTTGCTCCCCCTCTCTGTCAGGAGAGGGGGCCGGGGGGTGAGGTTGTCTTCACACCGAAGCGTAATTCCCCATCAAACTCTCGAACTCCGAGAACGACGGCTTGATCTGCACCGGCGGTTCGATGGCTTCGTACAGGGCGTCCATCGTCTTCAGGCCGTTGCCGGTGATGCAGATGACGATTTCTTCGTCTCGCGGCAGTTTGCCTTGTTCGAGCAACTTGCGGGTGACGGCCACCGTCGTGCCGCCGGCGGTTTCGGCGAAGATGCCTTCCGTGCGGGCCAGCAGGGTCATCCCTTCGATGATTTCATCGTCGGTCACGTCCTCGGCCCAACCGCCGGTTTCGCGCATCAGTTTGGCGGCGAAGAAACCGTCGGCCGGGTCGCCGATGGCCAGCGACTTGCAAATCGTGTTCGGCTTGCGGACCGGCTTGTGCCGTTCCTTGCCGGTTTTCACGGCGTCCGAAATCGGGTTGCACCCGGCGGCTTGCGCCCCGTACATCTTGCAGGTGTTCGGCTGGCTCACGAGGCCGACTTTGTTCAACTCGGTGAATGCCTTGTGAATCTTGCCGATCAACGCCCCGCCGGCCATCGGGCAGACGACGTGTTGCGGGAAGCGCCAGCCAAGGTCTTCGGCGATTTCAAAGCCGAACGACTTGGACCCCTCGGCATAGTAAGCCCGCAGGTTCACGTTCACGAAGCCCCAACCGTACTTCAGGGCAATCTGCGAACAAAGGCGGTTCACTTCGTCGTAGGTGCCATCGACGGCGATGACATTCGCCCCGTAAACGCTGGTGTTGAGGATCTTGGAGCGTTCGAGGCTGGCGGGAATCAGGATGTAGGCTTCCAACCCGGCGGCGGCGGCATTGGCGGCGACGCTGTTGGCGAGGTTCCCGGTGGAGGCGCATCCCACGGTCTTCATGCCGAACTCGCGGGCCTTGCTCAAGGCCACGGAGACGACGCGATCCTTGAAGGAGAGCGTCGGGAAGTTGACGGCATCGTTCTTGATCCACAGGTGTTTGACGCCGAGGGCGTCCGCAAGGCGGTCGGCCTTCACCAGTGGGGTGCCGCCGACTTGCGGGCCGACGGAGGGTTCGCCGGAGATAGGGAGGAGTTCCCGGTAGCGCCACATGGTGTGCGGCCGCTTTTCGATCTTGGCCCGGGTGATGTTTTTGGCAACGGCCTCGTAGTCGTAATCCACTTCGAGGGGGCCGAAATCATCCTTGCAGAAGTTGAGAGCTTCCTTGGGGTACAACTTGCCGCATACCCGGCAACGCAGGCCGGTGGAAAAGTCGAGTGTCGCCACGGTCGCTTGAAACCTCGCCCGGCGCGTTCTGGCCGGGACATTGGAGTGTCACGATGGACCGGCATGGTCGGGGGAGATTGAAAAACGTTCCGACCGTTGAACTCGACAAAGAGTCCGGCGGCGAAAATGCTTTTCAGATAGAGAGGGTGTGTTTCGGTCCTCACCCGCGTCTGATCTTCCCCGGCTAACCGGGCAGGATTTAGCACCGTCGTGAGTCGTCTTGGGGTGCAAGAGCGATCAACCGGTTGCTGTGGCGTCGAAGGGCCTGTTCCCTCAGCCACTCTGGATCGTTCGGGGGATAACCGCGTGGAGCGGCCAACCCACCTCAGCGAACTTAGATTGAAAGCAAGTATAATCCCCTGATTGCCCGCCGACAACACGGAGGATGAAAATTCCCCGGAAATCTCCCCGCCAAGGCAGTTCGCCGTGATCGTTCAGAAGGTCGGATATCCCAGGTGAACCGCGTTGAGGAAGTTTCGCGTCTCGGCTCCGGTGCGGAAGTCCCCTGCCAAGGTTCCGAAGACCGTGACTTGATTGCCGGCGCTATTCGCAACCCCCAATTGAATGGTGTCGATCCCGGTGAGGAAATTCGCCGTGAACGACGAGAGCATTTCCACCGTGTTATTGAATCCGGCCGTTGTGGTCGCATCAATCAGCAATTGGTCATCCCCATCCCCGCCGTTGAAGGAAAACGCCCCAAGATAGTCGCTGTCGTCTGTGAACATGATGTCGTTGTTCGCTCCCAGATTGACACTCGTGGCCCCCAAAATCCCGGTGAAGGCGATGCCGAGCGTGTCGGTTCCTGAACCGCCGGAATAAGAGAACGAACCGCCGATTAACGTGCGTGATGTGGTAGACGCGCCCAAGATGGTCACGCTGTTGGTTCCATCACCCCCGGTGAAGGACACATTGCCGCCGAAAGTTTCCGACGTGTTGTTGTCGCTCGTCACAAAAGAGTCGTTCCCGCTGCCGCCGACATAACTGAACGCCTGGCTCACGTTGGTGCCGCTGAAATTCGCTGTGTTGTTTCCGGAGCCGACAACAAGCGTCACCGTTGACCGGTAAGAGGTGGCCCCGGTGTTGGAATTGATGGTGTCGTTCCCCGTCCCGGTGGTGGCCCGGAAGGCCCCGAACACAATGGCTCCGTTGCTCATTTCCACGTCGTTGTTGCCGTCGCCCAGCGACAGCGTCAATGTTTTGGAGAAAATGCTGCCGCCCGCGTTAAACTGGTCGAAGCCCGTGCCGCCGCTGACGGAAACGGCCTGCGAGAAAACCGAACCGTTCATAGTGGTGGAAGTGACAAACTGGGTGCCGCTGCCGTTGCTGATCGTCGCGGTGCCGCCGACCAAAGAGCCGCTGACCGTCACGACGGACTGAGCCACGCTGGGATTCGACACCACCAGCGCCCCGCCCAAGGAGGCGTTGTCGATATGGACGACATTCCCGGTCGTTCCGGCGGTGTTCGTCACGGAAACCGTCTTGCCAATGCGGCCGCCGACGCTCACATTGTCGGCCCCGTCCTTGGAGGTGATCGTCACGCCTCCGGCGATGCTGCCGTTGACGGTGGTGTTGTCGGCCCCTCCCTGAGCGGACACGCTCACGCTGCCGGACAACTTCATCCCCGTCAACGTGGTTGTGTCCGCGTCAAAGGTGCCCGCTGGTTGGGTCACCGTGACGTTGCGGGCGAAGAAGTTGGAAAAATTCACCGTGTCGTTCCCGGCGCCGGGGGAGACGATCACATCGCGGTTGGGGATTTGGAAACTCCCGGTGTAAGTCACGCTGTCCCCGCCGTTGCCGAGGGTGATTTTCACGTCCCGAGTGACGATCCCCAGTCCGGCGCCGGCGGTGGTGATGGAACCGGCCCCGTTCACCGTGGTTCCGTTGCCGGTGATGGTGAAATTGCCGACCCCCGCCTCCGCGATGGTGAACACATTTCCATTGGTGTTGCCGTCCCCCGTGACGATGAGATCCCCGGCGACGACAGCGACGTTGACATTCCCGGACGGATTGGTCCGGTCTTCCAAACACTCAAGACCCAACCGGCGACGATTTGAAACGGATTTGCGAGCAGAGCTTTTCATGATGACGGCCCTTTGTGTGGCATGGAGAGGTTTCATGTCCCCCCTACAAAGGGTGCCGTGAGTTGTGACAACGGAAAATTATTTTCTTGCAAATCCTTACGGACAAATGAAATACGAAGAGCCTTCATCATGACTTAACAATAGCCGCCGCTGCTTTCGCAGCCGCGATGGCGTCTGTCGGGGAAAATCCATAAATTCGCCTACTGACTTACCGGACTGTCAGACAAACCCCTCACGAATCGGACTCGACATGCCCGCCCTTAAAGCCCCGGTCTATCGGCCTCCCTTGGCCCAACACCTGATTTTCGCCGTCTTTGGCTTGGTGATTTATGCCGAGATCATTAGCGGGGCTTATTTTGCCATCGACAGGATTGGCGATGAGTTGGCGCGGCCCAAGCTGGATCGCTCGGTGGATGGCATCTTTAACAGCTACGACGGGAAATCCCGGATTGGATGGAATCGCTCGGTCAGCATCAGCCGGAATTGGAGCGGAAATTATCACGTCCGGGGCAGCCTGACCCCGCCGCCCGGCGACACAACACCTGACCAACCCCCGCCCATCAATGTCGATTTCCAGACAACCGAGATGTCGCAGGGCGAATATACCTACGCGAAGTATGAATACCAGACACCGAAAGGCACCATCAACGGGATGGTGGGGCGGGAGACCACCGGCTACATTGTCGGATATGTGTTCAAGAAGTTTGGATTCATCCTCATCCCATTCGGGTTGTTTGGCCTTTTTGTGTTGGTGGTGTGGGTGAAATTGCTCAACCGGGCGGGCTATCCCGGCTACTACGCCCTGCTTCCCGGCGTCAATGTGTTCTATGTGATGACGATGGCCGTCAAAGGTTTGCCCAAGGCTTGGTTATTGATGTTTGCGATGTTCGTGCCGGGGGTGAACAGCATCGCATGGATTTTCGTGAGTCTGGGCCTCGCCCGAAACTTTGGCCGGTCAACCGGCTTCGCCGTCGGCCTGATCCTGATGCCGATGTTCTTTCTGCCGGTCCTCGCCTTTGGCAAAGCCAAATACCAACCGGATGCAATCGCTGATGATGAAGAAGATGCCGACGAAGACGAATAAGGAAATGGACGACTAATCAGACAGGCTTTGTCATTTGACAGTCTGAGTCTTCATTTCCGCAAAACGCCGGCCTCTTCGAGAATGCTCCAGAGTTGATCCCACACCATCGCGGCATCCGGCAACGGGTCGCCGCGTTGCCAGCAGGCTTTCGCCGATTCGAGGCACTCGACGCAATCGCCCCGCACCCGGCCGTCGCTGATGGCCGTCACTTGTTTGACGGCTTTGGGCGTGACGACTTTTGCCCCCTTGGGCTCTTTACCCTCTTGGCGGTCAAGGGTGATGTTGCAAAGCTCGTCGGCCCGCTTGTTGAGTTCCCGTCGAACGTGGGTGATATTAACCTTCGTGAACTTTCGGCGCAGAGCCGAGGCTTCGTCAAAGAGCGCTTTCAACTCCTCGTTTTTGACGCGGTACTCCCCGGCCATTTGCTTGACCAGCAACTCACTGTCACTGTTGATGTGAATTGATTTGAAGCCGTGTTTGGACGCCAGTTCCAAGGCTTTGATGAGGCCGGTGTATTCGGCCACGTTGTTCGTCGCCTGCCCGAGAAACCCGGATTCCTCAATGACTTCCCCGTCGTCGGTTTTCAACACGACCGCATAGGAAGCCGGCCCCGGATTGCCGCGGGAACCGCCGTCGATGTGGATGGTGGCCTCGAAGCTCATCGGGCGTCTTCTCCATAAACCTGAAAGGAAAAACCGTGAAGCCACGACGCGGAGTCTTCGCAGCGGAGCGCGTGGACAACATGTATCAATCGCTTGCTCAATCCGCAAGCATTTGAACGCAGGAAGTCCGCGCTTCGCTGCGAAGACTCCGCGTCGCGGCTTCACGGTTGTTGAATATCACAACGTGTCAGAAGGTCGTTTGCCCGCGTCGACGCGGCCGCTGCCGGCCAGACGACTGATGACTTTTACGGTCATGTCGTGATCGCACAGGATCTGGCAACTGAGCCGGACGCCGGTCACGTTCTTGGCGGCCAGCACGGCGGCTTCGCCGGGGGTCTTCGTCTCCGGTTCCCCGGCGAGGAACTCCACCCGGCAGGTGGTGCAGCGGGCGTTGCCGCCGCAAGCGTGGAGTTGATCGATCTTCGCCTCGTCCTCCAAGGCCAGGACGAGCTTTTTGCCGGCGGGGATTTCAAAGGAACCAACACCATCAACGGTCAGAACGGGCATGATGCCCTCCTTGGTGAGAATCGGAGAAAGAATTACTTGAGCGGGGTCAGCTTGATGTTCCGGTATTCCATCTGGTCGCGGTCGGCTTCGAGGCCGATGCCGCCGGTGGCCGGGACTTTCAACGCGGCTTCCAGCACTTCGCCATTGCAAGTGCAATGGGCGACATTATCTTTGACAACCACGACGATCTCGTTCCAGTCTTGCGGCTTGTATTTCTTCAACATCTTGTACGGCCCGGCGACGAGGTAGTCGCGCACCTGAAGTTGCGGCCCCCGGATGAACAAGCCGCTGTCCGCGTTCTTGGCGGCCCGGAATTCGAGGGTCAATTCAAAGTCACCGGGAAAACTGGCGGTCGTCCAGAGTTGCTTGATGCCTTTGCCCGCATTGACGACGATCATGCCGTCCTTGGCAGTGTAGCGTTTATCATCGGCTTCGGTTTTGCCGTCGAACTGGGCGCCCTTCGGATAGCCCCAGCCGGTGAGGTCTTTGCCGTTGAACAATTCAATGGTCTTGCCCTTGGTTTTCGGCTCGTCGGCGACGAGGGCCATCGGCAGGGCCAGGACAAGAAGGCAGAACAAACGCAGCATGAAACACTCCTATGGAGAGGTTGTTGCCGGTCATCTTACGAAGAGAAAGACAACCTCACCCCCGGCCCCCTCTCCGAAACGGAGAGGGGGAACAAACGAGTGGAAGTCTTCTTCCCGTAGGTCAGGCTTTCTAGCCTGACAGACTCGTCAGGCTAGAAAGCCTGACCTACATTTTGAGGTCTTTAGCCCGCTTGCTCCCCCTCTCCGTTTCGGAGAGGGGGCCGGGGGGTGAGGTTGCCTTGGCTGGAAAAATGCCACGTGGGCCGTGTACATGGCACTGGTCATCTGTTCTAATGAGGCCACGCATTCTCTCCCGCGAAGCCAATGATGTCCCGCCGATTGTCATTTCTCGTCGTTCTCTTCACGTTTCTATTGGCGTCTCCGGCGATGGCCGAGGAGAAATCAGCCATCCGGTCAATCCTCGCGGAGCGGTGCCTTGGCTGTCATGGTTCGCGGGAAGCCAAGGCCGGGTTGCGGCTCGATTCGCGGGCGGCGATCTCAAAGGGGGGCGAGGGCGGCCCGGTGGTTGTTCCCGGCAAACCGGCCGAAAGTCGGCTCATCAAGGCGGTGAATCACGCGGGCGATCTGAAAATGCCCGAGAAGAAACTGCCCGCCACCGAAATTGCCACGCTCGAAAAATGGGTGGCCGATGGCTTGCCGTGGACGGGTGACGCGGAGATTCCGACCCCCGCCGCCAACGATCCCCGGTTGAAGCATTGGGCCTTCCAGCCGATCACCCGGCCGCCGGTCCCCAAGGAAAACGGAGTCAATCCCGTTGATGCGTTTATCCGGGCGGGTTTGAAGACGAAGGGATGGTCCCCCGCCCCGCCGACCGACCGGCGCGTGTTTATCCGGCGGGTTTATTTCGACTTGTTGGGATTGCCGCCGAGTTTCGAGCAAGTGGAAGCCTTCGCCAACGACCCGTCCAAAGAGGCCGAGGCGAAGTTGGTGGACAAATTGTTGGATTCGCCGCAATACGGGGAACGCTGGGGCCGGCACTGGCTCGATATTGTGCGTTATGCGGAGACGTGCGGTTACGAACGCGATCAGGTGAAGCCGAATATTTGGAAGTACCGAGATTGGGTCATCAATGCCTTCAACGCGGACATGCCGGTGGATCGCTTCATCCGGGAACAACTGGCCGGGGATGAAATACCAGACCGCACGGAACAAAGCGTGATTGCCACCGGCTTTCTGCGGCTCGGCACCTGGAACGATGAGCCGAACGACGCGAACGAGTACAAGTATGACCGGCTCGAAGACATGGTTCATGCCACCGGCACCGCCTTCATCGCCCTGACGGTGAAATGCGCCCGCTGTCACGACCACAAGTTCGACCCAATCAAGCAGACCGATTATTACCGGATGGCCTCCGTTTTCTGGAGCGGTTACATTGAGCCGGGATCACGGGACCATCTCGGCGGCCCAGGCACCAAAGTTCTCGGCTTCGATGTCCACGGTTGGACGGATCGCGGCCGGACGGTTCCGCCCATCAAGCTCTTGAAAAAAGGCGATCCGAACCGGCCGGGGGCGGTCGTGGAACCGGGGCACCTGTCCACGATTGCCGTGCTGGACAAGCCGTTCGCCCCGCCGCCGGAGAGCGCGAAGACGACGCATCGCCGGTTGCAACTGGCCAACTGGATGACCGACCGGCAAAACCCGCTGACCGCCCGCGTATGGGTCAACCGCGTCTGGCAACACCACTTCGGCCTCGGCCTCGTTCGCACGCCGGACAACTTCGGCCTAACCGGCGAAAAGCCGACCCACCCGGAATTGCTTGACTGGCTGGCCTCCGAGTTGATGGCCAACGGTTGGAAGACCAAACCGCTCCATCGGCTGATCCTCCTTTCGGAAACCTATCGGCAAAGCTCGATCCATCCGCAACAAGAGGAATACGCCAAAACCGACGCCGGGAACCGCCTCTGGTGGCGGGCCGAACGGCAACGGCTTGATGCGGAGACGTTGCGTGATCGGCTGTTGGCCGCGAGCGGGCAAATCAAACTCGAACCACGCGGCGGCCTGAGTTTCTCCCCGGTCATCCCGCCCGATGCCCTTGAAGGGTTGTCCACCAAGTCGGCCGCGTGGAAGCCATCGCCGCCGACCGAGCAAACCCGGCGTAGCGTGTACATTTTTTCCAAGCGGGGCCTACTTCCTCCGCTGCTGACGACGTTCGACTTCCCCGACACGACGCTCCCCTCCTGCCAGCGAGATGTCACGACGGTTGCCCCGCAAGCGCTGGCGTTGATGAACAACCCCTTCGTGCATGAACAAAGCGGGATTCTGGCGAAACGAATTCTCAAGGAAACCTCCGGCCAAGACGCACAGATTCGGCAGGCATGGCAACTGGTGTTGGGCCGCACGCCCCGCCCCACGGAAATTCAAGCGGCGATGGCCCATTTGGAGAAACAATCAAAGACCTTCGCCGGCCGGCCGGAGGCAGCCACCGAAACGCTGGCCTCCCTGTGTCATGTGTTGCTGAACCTGAACGAGTTTCTGTACGTCGATTGATTCCCCCATGCGTGAAGAACTGTTTGCGAATTCGAACATCGCCCGCTTCCCCTCGGATGGGCCGCCGCTGATCCTTTGGCACGGCCTCGGCCGATGCTGGCGGGACTTTTCCACCTTGCTGCCGTGGCTGACACCGCGCTGGAGCGTGACGGCCATCGACCACCGAGGGCACGGCCAATCGGCCCGCACACCGGGGGCGTATCATGTGCCCGATTACGTGGCTGATGCGGTGCGATTGTTGAAGACGTTCAACAACGGGCCGACGGTTCTTTATGGGCATTCACTCGGGGCGTTGGTGGCGATGGGCGTGGCCGCCGAATGTCCGGAGTTGGTTCGCGGAATTGTTTTGGAAGACCCGCCATCGGCCCAGATGCTCGTTGGCATCTCCGAGACGGGTTACGCCGTCACTTGGCGGGTGATGCAACAATTGGCGGGCAACCGGGACATCGTCCACAGTGTTCGGGCGCTGTCCGAGACGATCATGCCCAACGGCAAACGCCTCGGGGAGCTGCGCAACCCGGCGGCCCTGCGTTTCCTCGCGTCCTGTCTGGCCGACCTTGACCCGGAGACGATGACAACGCCAATCGCCGGGACATGGTTGCACGGCTACGACCCCGTTGCGACGGCTGCCGATGTGCGTTGTCCCGCTTTGTTGCTCGCGGCTGATCCCGCGGCCGGGGGCATGATGTCGGCCGAGGCATCCTCTTCGTTGGCGAGTTCCTTCAAGGAAGGATATCTCGTGAATTTTCCCGGTTGCGGGCATCTGCTGCATGGCGAACACCCGGAGGCGGTCGCCAAGGTGGTTCTGCCGTTTTTGGAGTCGCTGTCATGAAACTCGCCACCGGAACAACGCTCATTCATCACGGCCAACTGGCGGACGGCACGGGTTCGCCACCGATCCGCGACGGGGCGGTGTTGGTGAAAGACGGCAAGATCGCTTACGCCGGCCCGGCGAAAGGCTGTCCGCCGGTTCCCCCGGAGGCGAGCCGGATCGACGCCAAGGGGGGCACGATCATGCCAGGCTTGGTGGAGGCCCACTTTCACCCGACATACTTCAACGTCGCGGCCCTCGAAGATCTCGACATCAAATATCCGGTGGAATACGTCACGTTGCTGGCGGCCAGCAACGCCCGGTTGGCCCTCGAATGCGGATACACGGCCGCCCGCAGTGGCGGCAGTTTGTTCAACATTGATGTTTGGCTGAAAAAAGCCATCGAGAACGAGGTGACGACCGGCCCGCGACTGGCCGCCAGCGGCCGGGAGATTTGCGGCGTCGGCGGGTTGATGGATTGGAACCCGGACTTCCGCAAGATCGGCATGGATGGCTTGGTGCTGCTGGTCAACGGCCCGGACGAAGCCCGGTCGGCCGTGCGGAAACTGGTGAAGGACGGCGTCGAATGGGTGAAGACCTACCCGACCGGAGATGCTGCTGCCCCGGATGCGAACGACCATCACACGCTTTGCATGACCTTTGAAGAAATGCACGCGGTGGTGGCGACAGCCCATAACCACGGGCTGAAAGTCACCGGCCATTGCCGGGCCAACGCGGGCATCAAGAACGCCCTGCGGGCCGGGTACGACGCCATCGAACACGGCACCTTCATGGATCAGGAAGCCCTCGACCTGTTATTGGCCCGAAACGTCCCGGTGGTTCCGGCGTTGTACTTTGAACTCGCCAGCGTCCAGCGCGGCCCGGAGTTTGGCCTGTCGCAACGAGTGATTGACGGTCATCAGGAAACTCTCGAAGCCGGAGCCGAGAGCGCCCGGATGATCCTCCGGGCCGGCGGCCGGTTGGGCATGGGGGGTGATTACGGTTTCGGATGGAACCCGCACGGGGACTACGCCCGTGAACTCACGTTCTTTGTGCGCCATGTGGGTTTCACCCCGTTGGAAGTCATCCGTTGTGCCACGAAGACCGGGGCCGAGATCATGGGGCGCGGCGGCGAGATTGGCACTTTGGAAGCCGGCAAACTGGCCGACATTCTTGTGGTTGATGGCGATGTGGTCGGGGATATTTCAGTTTTGGAAGACCGCTCGCGGTTTGTGGCGGTGATGCAGGGCGGCGTGGTGAAGGCCGGACAACTGACGGGGAACATTCGATGAAATCGTTCTTTCCATGCGGGCAAACCCGCCGTGAGTTTGTGTGGGAAATGGGGGGCGGTTTCGCCGGCCTGGCCCTCACCAGTTTGCTGGCCTCCGAGGGGTTCACCTTCGGCAAAGAAGCCGCCCCGGCCGGGCCGTTGGCGCCGAAGAAGCCGCATTTTCCCGTGAAGGCGAAGGCGTGCATCTTCCTGATGATGAACGGCGGTCCTTCGCAGGTGGACACCTTTGACCCCAAGCCGACACTCGAAAAATTCGCCGGACAACCGCTGCCGGAGGGGAAGAAATTCATCAACTCCGGCGGTCGCAAGATGGGGTTTCTCACGCCGTCCTTCCGGCCGTTCAAACCGGGGGGCAAAAGCGGCCTGCCCGTCTCGGATTTCTTCCCCAAGGTTCGCGAACATGCGGACAAACTGGCGGTGATCCGCTCCTGCCACACGGACAGCCACGCCCACGGTTCGGCCTTGGTGGCGATGAACACCGGGAAGACCTTCATCGGCCGGCCGTCCCTCGGCAGTTGGGCAGTCTACGGTCTCGGCACAGCCAACCAAGATTTGCCCGGTTATGTCGTGCTGATGGACAAACGGGGCGGCCCGATCAGCGGCCAGCCGAACTGGGGCAGCGGCTTCATGTCGGCGGCCTACTCCGGCATGCTGTTCCGGCCGACCGGCGACCCAATCCTCGATCTTCGCGGCCCGGCCCATCTCTCCGGGGCCGCCCAGCGGGAACAACTCGATCTAATGGCCAAGCTGAATCAGGAACATCTCGACGCCCGCCCCGGCGGCCGCGACCTGCTAGCCCGGATGAACAGCTATGAACTGGCGTACCGGATGCAGTCGGCGACGCCCGAGGCCGTCGATCTGGCGAAGGAAACCAAGCAAACGCTGGAAGCATACGGCGTGGGCCAGCAACCCACGGACGAGTTTGGCCGCAATTGCCTGATCGCCCGTCGCCTCGTCGAACGCGGCGTCCGCTTCGTCCAACTCTATTCCGGCGGCGGCCACCTCGAAGACACGTGGGATGCCCACCAGAGCATCGAGAAAAACCACGGGCAGCACGGCAAGGAAGTGGATCAGCCCATCGCCGCTTTGCTCAGCGACTTGGAACGTCGCGGCCTATTGGACGAAACCCTCGTCATCTGGGGCGGCGAATTCGGCCGAATGCCCTTCAGCGAGGGCAAGGGCGAACCGGGCCGCAATCATAACCCCTACGGGTTCTCGATGTGGATGGCCGGCGGCGGCGTCAAAGGGGGCATGGCTTACGGGGCAACGGATGAGTTCGGCTTCGAGGCGGTTGAAAAGAAAGTGCACCTGCACGACCTGCACGCGACCATCCTGCACCTGATGGGACTGGATCACGAGCAACTGACGTACTTCCATCAGGGCCGCAACGAACGCCTGACGGATGTGTATGGCAAAGTGGTGAAGGATATCATCGCATAAGACGTGAAGCCGCGACGCGGAGTCTTCGGAGCGGAGCGCGAACTCTCCGAGTGAAATCGCCGACTGTTTGGGCAATCGTCCGACCCGACAAGTCCTCGCTCCGCTCCGAAGACTCCGCGTCGCGGCTTCACGGTCACTTCCCCGGCCGGTTCGTCACGATCTTGCCCGTGAGTCGGTTTTCCGGGAAATTGGCCAGCACATAAGTGTTGCGGCCGTTTTCAACGCTCACTTTCACTAATTCGGCCGGAGCCATCGGCGTCCCGGAGCCGTTCACGTGAAGCGGTTGCAGGGCCAGTTGATGCTCCCCGGCGGGGAGTTCGATTCGCAGCACTTGAATCTTGTCCGGCAGAAGCCCCCAACAACGAGTGTCGGCCGATTCGGTGGCTTCCCACAGCACACCGGCGGCATTGAGGGCGAGGCTGGAAATCTGATTCTGGTCGGTGTGAATGGCTTCCTTGACGCCGTAAATCACGCCTTTTTTGACCACACGACGCACGACAGCGCGAGCCAGGGTGTCGGGCAGCGTGGCCGCTGATTGCTCGCTGGCCATCAATCCGATATCGGTGATCGTGCTGGTATGGCCGGCAGGCTTGCCATCGGCATAGATGGCTAATCTTTCGATACTGTTGATGGGCCGAGGCACCACCGGCACTTTGATCGGGGCGATGGTCGGCGGGAGGGATTGTTTGCCCAAGGCGCTGATGATCCGGTCGGCGATCAACAGCGCAGCCGTGGTGACGATTTCCATCTTCTCCACTTTGCGGGGACCGCGACCGACGAACGTGAACACATAGACGACGCCGTTGCCGGCTTGCGAATGATGGCCCGTTTTGACTCGTTCCAAGTCCTGCTTCACCGGGGCAAAGTCGGGCTGCCATTGGGCGACTTGTTCAAAGGCCCGCTGGGCGTCGTCGTAGTTTGTGTGGGTTTCTTCCCGCAGAACGGCATGCAGATAAGCCCCGGCCGGGACGTATTTGTAGCTCTCCTTGAGATTCTTGCCGTTGCCGTCCTTGGCCTTGGAAGTCTCGATGATTTGCTGCTGTTTCTGATTCACCTGCAACGCATATGCCCCGGCGTCGGAGCCGTCTTGCATCAGGTTGCTCAGGGAGAGCATCAGGCGAATCAGCACTTTCTCGTAGTCTTCCCCGGCGTAGGCCAATTGCTGGTCGTCGGTCAGCATGGCCAACGCCCCTTCGGCGAGGTCTTTGCCTTCCAACGCCTCGAACCGGTCACGAACCTCCCGGAACAGAGCCTCGGCCTCCTTCGGCTGCCCTTCGGTCAGGAGAACGGTCGCCCGGTCGAGTTTCAGCACGTCGGCTTCCCGACTATGGCCGTCGATGGCCTTGTCGATTTTCGCCTTGGCCTCGTCGAGATTCCCCGAATGATACGCGCTGCGAATCTCCTCCAGCCGGTCCGTGTGCGTGGCGCAACCGCTGCCAATCAGGGCGGCCGACAGGACAAACTTGGGGATTGATCGCAACATGGTGATCTCCGGCCGGGCGAGCATACGAGTCAAGCGGCAAGCGAAACGATTAGCGGCGGTATGCTTTGCGCATGGAGGCCGATTCCTTCTCCATCTCGCCTGTCTTGATGTTGATAAGTTCCAGCGAGAGTTGGTAATCTTTCTGCGTCACTCCGCCGGCTCCCGGGGTAGTTCCGGAGTTCACACTGGCGAAGAGAAAATAATCAAACGGCTGGCCCTGCGATTCCATCACCGCCAAGAATTTTCGCTGACTTTCTGGCTGGAACAACTGATCGAATCTAAGCCCCGCCGCAACAAGCCCTGATTTGACATACTCACTGCTGATTTGCTGGAACACACCGGAACCGTTGATTTTGGTGTCGAGGATATCGACAATTTGATCCTTGAAATCTCCCAGTTCTTCGGACGATTTGTTCCTCAAACCCGCAAAACAGATTCTCTTTCTCGGAAGCCCGGCTCCGGCGGGTTGCACACCCGTGATTGTGCTTTGCTTGGCGACTAACTTGCCCAAGGCTTCGTCGATCAGCGGCTTGTAGATTTCGGCCCCGGCGGCCGTGCTGCCCACCAGATCCTTTTTGTCGTCCGTAAGCACTTCGCCCGATGGTCCGCTGCGGCAACCGGCCAGCATCATGGAGCCAAGCATCGTCGTGCCGACCGATCCGAAAAAACCGCGACGGTCCATCGTCTTCTCCCCCGAAAAGAGTCCGGGCGCGGGGTCACGCTTCCTTGCGCAACTTCCCCCGCCAAATTCCATCAAGCATCCGGCCGCGTGATAACAGAAATCCGCAAGAGAGCAATACCGGATCGAATGTTAAAATCCCGACCGGAAATCTTCTGGCAATCCGGTTCGCCGACGGGTACTTTTCAACAATCAACCGCCAAGCTCCGGCCCCGAGATCCGAATGCGAAATCCTCTCTCGAAATATTTCTTTGTCAGCCTCCTTCTGCTTGTCCCGGCGACGGTTTCGCGGGCCGACGCTCCCAAGCCGTTCACCGGCCCTTGGGATATCCCCGCTCTGCAAAAAGCCGAGGTGAAACCGGAGTGGGGCGAAACGGTCGGCAAGGCCCGCGAGGTTTATTACCCCGGCGAACCCTATCAGGGAAAGCCGACGCGGGTGTTTGCCTATTACGCCAAACCGACGGGCGATGGCCCCTTCCCGGCGGTGGTTCTTGTTCACGGGGGCGGCGGGAAGGCGTTCCGCGAATGGGCCGAGCATTGGTCCGCACGCGGGTATTGCGCCCTCGCGATGGATCTTGCGGGAAAGGGGCCAAAGGACTGGCTCCCGGACGGGGGGCCGGATCAATCAGATGAGCCGAAGTTCCGCGATTTCGACGAGAAGACCGCCAAAGATATGTGGACCTATCACGCCGTCGCTGCCGTTCTGCGCGGGCACACAATGATCGCCAGTTTCCCCGAGGTGGACAAGGACAAAACGGCCGTCACCGGCATCAGTTGGGGCGGCTATCTCACCTGCATCGTCTCCGGGTTGGACAACCGCTTCAAGGCGGCCGTGCCGGTGTATGGTTGCGGCTTTCTGCATGAGAACAGCGCATGGAAAGAAAACCGTCTGGACAAAATGGAAGCCGCCCGGCGTGATCGGTGGGTGCAGAATTTCGATCCCTCACGCTATCTTTCGGGCGTGAAGTGCCCGATTCTGTTCCTCAACGGCACGAACGACTTTGCCTATCCGCTCGACAGTTACCGTAAGTGTTACAACTTGGTGCCCGGCGAAAAGATGCTCTCGGTGCGGGTCCGGCTGCCGCACGGGCATATCTGGACGTTTCCTGAAGTGGACACGTTTATTGACAGTTATTTGAAAAAAGGGGAGCCATTGCCGGTCCTTGGTCCGATGACCACATCCGGGGAAGCCATCTCGGTTACTGTGACCGCCAAACAGAAGTTGAAGCAAGCTCAACTCAACTATGCGGTTGCCACCGGGCCTTGGCAAAAGCGGGAATGGAAGTCGGTTCCCGCCGAGATCACCAATGGCAAAGTCACCGCGAAACTCCCGGCCGACCGGCCGTTGGTTTATTACCTGAGCGTCACCGATGCGCGCGGGCCGGAGGTTTCAACTTCCCATGTTGAATTGGGGAAATAGGAGATCATCATGACTGATCAATTGCCAGAATCGCCCCGAATTGTGGCGAGAGAAACCCCCGGCGACATTTATTCCAAGTCGCTGGTGTTCGTGAATCCCGCCCTCCAAATTGAAACAACCGTTTGCACGGCCGAAAACTTCACCCGCATGAACACCCCCTACGCGGCCGATGAGTTCTTCAGCTTTGACGAAAACCTCTCATTCGCCGACGGGCGATGGACACTGACCGTTGATGACATTGTGGATTCGCTGGAAGTGAAGACCACCCGCCGAATTTTTCAATCGGATGACGACGGACGAACGTGGAAACAGACAAAGTGAAGAAACACGGCCGTTGACTACTTTTCCACCGCGCATTGCGGTGTGCCCATCGTGAAATCCTTGATGCCCCCGGCAGTGACGGGCGTTCCCTTCACGATCAGGCGTTTCAGCTTTTGATGCTTTTTCAACGCCCCCAATGCGCCGTCTGTGATCTTGGTGTTGCTCAGGTCGAGCAATTCCATCGTTTCGAGCGACGCCAGGTGCGCCACGTCTTTGTCTACCAGCGGGTTCCCGGCCAGTCGGATGGATTTGAGGTTCGGCAATTTGGCGAGAACGGCCACCATGTCCCCCTCGATCTTGCCGCCGGAGAGGTCCAGCGTTGTCAGGGACGATAGTTCCGCGAGATGTTGCAGGGCATCGCCGGTGAGGCCGGAACCGATCAGGGAGATTTCCTCCAGTTTCAACTGACCGGCCACCGCCTTGAAACCGGCGGCCGTGACCGTTGTTTTGCGAACCGAGTATCTTCGCATGTTCGTGAAAACAGCGAACTCGATGAAGATATCATCCCCCAAGCCGTTGGGGGATCGGATTTCCTCCAGCGGAGCGGTCTGCAATCGGCGGATGTGATCCGGCGAGAGCGTCAGGTCCGCGCCAAAGATGAAGGTCTTCAACTTGGGCAACGCGCCCAGGTGACCGAAGCCAATCGGCGTGATTTTCGTTCCGTTGAGTTCAATCGCGGCCAGATTTTGCAGCTTGCCGATGGCCCCGCAATCGGGATCAGCAAAAGCCGGGGCGGTGTTGACGACCAAACCCTCCAACTCAGGGAAGCGGGCGATCCCCTCGCCGGTCACCTTCAAATCGTTGCCGCGAAGTTCGAGTTGACGCAATTTGGCCTTGCCAACCAGCGGGGTCAGCGTCTCGTCGGAAAGGTCTTTGTCTCGGTGGAGTTCCAGCTTTTTCAGATCCTTGAGTTCGGAGAACTGGCCGACATTCCGGTTGTTCCAAAGATTGGAAGTCTGGGCGTCGAGGGTGATTTGCTCCACGGTAAACTTGCCGGTCTTGGGCATGTTCTGACCGCCGTTGAACCGCACCCGGCCCCCTTGATCCGTGAGGACAAAACCGGCCCCGCCGATCTTGATCAGCCAGTCAACCATGTCCTTCTCGGGATCGCCGGTCGATTTCGGCCCCCCCATGTCGATGTCCTTGGTTTCCGTCTTCACGCTTTGATTCTTCGGCCCCTCCGCGACAGGGTTCTCGGCCACCTCCACGACGGGTTGATCCGTAGGCGGCTTGCTTCCCCACGGGATGAAGGCAACGGCACAGGCCGCGCCGATCCCGAGAATGCCAACGAAGGACAGGCCGATGATCCAGCCGAGCTTGCGGGTTTCTTGGTCTTCCCATTGGCCGATGGGGTCGGGCCGGGGGGCGCTTTCCGGCATCGCTCCAAACTCAAAAGCGTTCAGCCGATGTTCTGCGTGCATCGGCATCGCCACGGGCATGATGCTCACTCCCGCCGGGAGCGGAGCCACGGGAACCATGTCCATCTGCTGGTACGGGACTGCCGCCGGATAAGTCGGCGCCGGGACAACCACGGCTTTGGGGACTTCGGCCGGCGCCGGGGCGACGATTTTCGGCTCCCCCAAGGCCGAGACGATGACCGCCCGATACTTGGGGAACCGGCCCAGATATTCGGCCGAATCGGGCGATTCCGAGCGGGACTTGCGGCCGTTGACTTCGACGGTGAGCAGCGATTGAAACAGGTTTTCCCGTTCGGACGGGGGAACGGACGCCAAGGCATCCTCAATGCGGGGGCGGGAGCCGCTCATCCACTCTTGCATGAACCGGAAGGCCGTTTGCGTGGCAAGCGGCGACGGAGGGGCGGATTCCCGCGGCATGGCGCTGTCTCAAAAGTCCGATGGCTGGGAAGATTACGGTTTAGTGTATCACGCCGGGGGACCGGATGCGCCCCATCTGCCGTAGCCCGCGTGTTTTGCCGGATCGCCGGAAGAAGTTCCCGCACTTGTTGCCACGCCTAAAATTTTTTCGGAACTTGTGATGACCAAGTCTTGTCCAACTGCTTTATAATGCTCTTCGTCATGAATTCATGACATCTTCATCTGTTCTTTCTCAACAATGGAGTCTCCGATTATGGCGGGCGAATTTCAGGGGGAACTAGTCCCCACCGGGGGGGGCGATCCCATCCCCTTGCGGCGAGGCGTGTTGACATTGGGACGTCGGGAAACCTGCGACATCAGCCTGCGGTTCCCGAACATTTCCGGGATGCACTGCGAGTTGTCGTACAAGGAAGCCGGATACTGGTACGTTCGCGATCTGGGAAGCACCAACGGAATCAAAGTCAACAACCAGCGGGTGCTGCAACGAGCCTTGCGGCCGGGGGACGAACTGGCCATCGCCAAGCGGAAGTATACGATTCAGTACAATCTCTCGAACTCGGCCCAGGCGGCCATCGAAGCCGTGTTGAGCGAGGACGAGGATGTGTTCAAGGAATCCCTGCTGGAGAAGGCGGGACTGGCACGCCGACGGGTGGAAGAGATCGACGATGACGACGATGATTGATCTTCCCGAATGAATTCAACCAACGAGCCAGCCATTTGAGGCTGGCTTTTTTGTTCCCCAAAAGAGACTCTCCCATGTCGAACGTACCGAGCGCCGATCTGTCCGGGAAAGTGGCCCTGATTACCGGGGCCTCCAGCGGCATCGGCCGGGCGACGGCGGTGATGCTGGCCCGCGCCGGGGCCGACGTGGCCCTCAACTACTGGACAATGCCCGAGGCCGCCGAGGAGGCCGCCGCCGAGATCCGGGCCTTGGGCCGCAAGGCGTTGCTTCTGAAAGTGGACATCACCAGTCAGGACGCCGTGGAGGCGATGGTCGCCAAAACCATCAGCGAACTCGGTGGCGTGGACATCTATGTGTCGTCGGCCGTTTACAGCGACCGCGAACCGTTCACGACCGCGAACATGGAAGGCTTCCGCCGGACGATTGACGTGTCCATGTGGGGTTCGTTTTACACGCTACGCGCCTGCTGCAACCAGATGATTAAACAAGGCCGGGAGGGCGCGGTGGTGATTATCTCCTCGCCGCACGCCCACATCGCATTCGCCAATTGCATGGCCTACAACATCGCCAAGGCCGGCAACGACCAGATGGCCCGGTCGGCCGCGATGGAAATGCTTCCCCACAAGATCAAAGTGAACATCCTCCACCCCGGCTGGACGGACACACCGGGCGAGCGAAAATTCTTCAGCGAAGACACCCTCCAGCAAGCCGGCCAAGCCACCCCGATGGGCCGGTTGGCCACCCCCGAAGAAATGGCCTTGGGGGTGTTGTTCCTCGTCGATTCCCGCAACGGCTACCTGACCGGCAGCACCCTCTCCCTCGACGGCGGTCTCTCTCTCCCGTGGTGGAGCAAACGCGGCACCGGGGATTTTTAAGCGATTTTGATGTGGTTATGCCCGTAACCACCTCCCCCCGCGTTCCGGCTTGACGGAAATCCCCCGAATTGGCATTCTTCGCCAATTCACGGCCTTGGGTTTCGCGTCGGAAAGGAGCCGGACGGATGAGAACGGATTCGACACGTCTTTCGCTGGTGATGCCGGCTTTCAACGAAGAAGCGGGAATTGTCGAGGCGGTCGCCGAAGCCCACGAAAGCCTCGTCGGCCTCGGCTACGAGTTTGAAATCCTCGTCGTCGACGACGGCAGCCGGGACCGCACGGCTTACCTGGTGAACGAACTGGCCGAGACGCGATCCCAAGTGAGATTGATCCGGCACGCGATGAACCGGGGTTACGGGGCCGCCCTGCGATCCGGGTTCGAGGCCGCCCGGTTTGATCTGGTGGCCTTCACGGACGCGGACGCCCAATTTCATCTGGAAGACTTGGAAGACCTCGTCGTCCTCACACGGGAATGCCCCGTGGCCGTCGGCTATCGGGCCGACCGGCAAGACCCGTGGCGGCGCAAGTTCTATTCTCGCGGTTACAACCGGCTGGTGCGATTTTTTCTGAACACTGGCGTGCGGGATTGTGATTGCGCCCTGAAGGTGTTCCAGCGGGAAGCCCTCGGCTTTCTGCTGCCGGAATCTCGCGGCTTCTTTGTGAACGCGGAAATGCTGTTTCGGGCGCGTCAACTGAATTGGGATGTTGCCGAGGTTCCCGTCCGACACCGGCCGCGTCGCCGAGGGCAAAGCACGGTGTCGCTTCGGGAGATCCCGAAGACGCTCCGCACGCTTCTCGGGTTTTGGTGGAAAAATGTGGTGACCGGATCGCCGCGAGTTCCGGTTCTCCAAATGCCGGTTTCAAACACCCGGCGAACGAGCGAACGGGCTGTTCACGCCGATTGAAATCTCAACCGTATCGTTTTACCGTGGGGTCAATCAGCAGACTCCATGCCTCGATCCCGCCGTAAAGGGAGTAGCACTCCCCGAGGCCCTTCGCTTCCAGAATGGCCGCCCCGGACAGACTTCGCATTCCGTGGTGGCAATACACCACAATGGCGGCCCCCTCGGGCGGGTTCACCTCGCCGATTCGCTCGCCGAGTTCGTGCAACGGAATCAGCACATCTCCCGGCAGTCGGGCGTATTCATGTTCCCACGGTTGCCGGACATCCAACAGATAAACGCTCTCGCCAGCCTTGAGTTTCTCGGCCAACTCGGTCGGGTGCATATGCTTCGGCATGGTTCGGCTCAAGCGGCTTTCTTCCGGTTCAAACGGGGTGCGACTCTGCCTTTTTATGATTCGGCCGCTGCGTCATCGCCGTTTTCCGCTGATTCGGCCGGAGCACAAGTCCCGTGACGATCCGGCAAAGGATGCGGCCATCGGGGTTCGCAATGTAACGGGCCATATCGTTTTTTCCGATCGTTCAACATCGCCGATGACACTTGCTACGCTTTCCCACATCCCCCAAAATCCGTCCGTTTGAGTTTTTTTGGCGCCGCTGATGGTATTGACGCCCCATTTGGAACCGCGTATAAGCACTACCTTTGTCAGACGATCTTGTCCGTCTATCCCGCAGGAAGCTTTCACCCGTGAATTATCCGGCCAGCCCGCTTCAAAAAATCGCCCCTGATGTGATCGTGGGCCGGGGAACCAAGATCCAAGACTTCGTGAATCTCTATGGTTGCGTGATCGGCGAAGACACCAAGATCGGTCCGTTTGTGGAGATTCAGAAGAAGGCGTTCATTGGTTCGCGGTGTAAAATCAGTTCCCACACGTTCATCTGCGAAGGCGTGGTCATCGAAGACGGCTGCTTCCTGGGCCATCACGTCTGTTTCATCAATGACCGGTATCCGCGGGCGACCAACGAAGCCGGGGAATTGCAATCAGAAGCGGATTGGGCCGTCGTTCCCACGCGGGTGGGCCGGGGAGCGTCCGTCGGTTCTGGGGCCGTGATCTTGTGCGGCGTCACCATCGGGGCCGGCGCCTTGATCGGGGCCGGGGCGGTGGTCACCAAGGATGTGCCGCCCGGAATGATTGTTGCGGGGGTTCCCGCCCGGATGGTCCGTGAAGTTCCTCCGAGCCAAGGAGAGGCATGAAAGTTCCGTTTCTCGATCTTCCCGCCCAAAACCGGAGCGTGGCCGGAGAAATCCGGGCCGCGATGGACGAAGTGATTGACGCCTCGGCGTTCATCCTCGGTCCGGCCGTCGAACGGTTTGAGCGAAACTTCGCCAAATTCGCGGGGACGAGCCATTGCGTCGGCCTGAACAACGGCACGACCTCCCTGCAAATGGCCCTCATCGCCGCCGGGGTGGGTCCGGGCGACGAGGTCATCATCACCCCGCTGACGTGGGTCAGCACCGCATGGGCCATCAGCTATGTCGGGGCGACGCCGGTGTTTGCGGATGTCGATCCGGTCAGCTACACGCTGGACCCGGAATTGGTGCGGAAGGCGATCACGCCGAAGACCAAGGCGATCATGCCCGTCCATATCTATGGGCAGATGGCCGACATGACGGCTCTCATGGCCATCGCCACGGAACACAAACTGGTGGTCATCGAAGATGCCGCCCAGGCACACGGGGCCACTCAGAATGGCCGCAGCGCCGGTTCCATCGGGCACATCGGGAGCTTCAGTTTTTATCCCGGCAAGAACCTCGGGGCGTTCGGCGAAGGCGGGGCCATCGTCACCAACGACGAGAGCATCGCCAAACGGATTGCCCGCCTGCGGGACCACGCCCAGCAAGGCCGCCACAATCACGTGGAAATCGGCTTCAACACGCGGATGGAAGGTTTGCAAGGGGCGGTGCTGGACGTGAAACTCCGTCACTTGCCCGCGTGGAACGACGCCCGGCGACGGCATGCCCGCTTTTACGAACGCCAGCTCGGCTCGATATCGGAATTGCAACTCCCGAGGGTGGCCGAAGGGCACGATCCGGTCTGGCATGTGTACTGCGTGCAACTGAAGACGGGTTCTCGGGACGTCCTGCGGGATGCGCTTGCGGAAAAAGGAATCGCCACCGGAGTGCATTATCCCACGCCGGTCCCGTATCAACCCGCCTATGCCTATCTGGGGCATCGGGTCGGCGACTTCCCGGTGGCCGAGGGAATCATGAATTCCTGTTTTTCGCTCCCGATGTACGCGGAACTGACGGCCGAACAACTCACGGCGGTCTGCGACTCTTTGAAGGAACTCCTGCCGATGACGAAACGTCACGCGGCTTGAACAGGAATCACCCATGAAATTGTCGGATGCGACGGCCTTGGTGACCGGCGGGGCGGGCTTTATCGGCTCGCATTTGGTTGATGCCTTGTTGCAATCAGGCGCGCGAAAAGTGCGGATTCTGGACGACTTCACCGCCGGCCGGAATGCGAACATTGCCCATCATGCCGGCGATGCCCGCCTGGAGGTTGTTCGCGGGGACATCCGGGACCGGGATGCGGTGGTGAAATGCCTCGCCGGGGCGGATGTCGTCTTCCATCTGGCCTGCCGGGGGGTTCGACACTCCATCGGCAATCCGCAGGAGAACCACGAGGTCAACGCAACCGGCACGCTGACACTTCTGGAAGAATCGCGGGCCGCCAAGATCGAACGATTTGTCCACGTTTCCTCCTCGGAAGTTTACGGGACTGCGCTCCGCGCCCCGATGGACGAAGAACACCCCTGTTTTCCGGAAACGGTCTACGGCGGCGCGAAACTGGCGGGCGAGGCATACGCGCGGGCCTTCTTCCGGACCTACGGAATGAACACGACGGTCGTGCGACCGTTCAATAATTTCGGCCCGCGAAGCCACCACGAGGGGGACAGCGGCGAGGTGATTCCCCGGTTTGTCGTTTGGGCGATGAACGGCGTGGCCCCCACGATTTTCGGCGACGGACTGCAAACGCGGGACTTCATTTATGTGGCCGACACGGCCTATTGGTTGTGCCGGGTTGCGGAATCCGATGCCCTTACCGGAAAAACCGTTAATCTTGGTTCGGGCCGGGAGACGACTATATTGGAAATAGCCCGGCAGGTGTTGCAGCAAACCGGGCGAACAGACTTGACTCCCGGCTTCGCCGAACCGCGACCGGGGGATGTGCGCCGACACTTGGCCGACTCCAAACTTGCCGAACAAACGTTGGATTTCCGGTTGCGGACCAGCTTGGGCGAGGGAATCGGCCATCTGGTGGAACACTTCCGGGGGCACCCGGAGGGACCGGTGGGATTGCTGAGGGATTTGCAATCCCGAAACTGGAAATAGCGGAAAAAACCGCGAAGGGGCGAGATGCTTCCGATTGCAGTGCCTTGGGTCGGCGAGGAAGAACAGCGAGGCGTGGCCGAGGTCATTGCCTCTGGTTGGCTCACCCAAGGGCCGAAGGTGGCCGCTTTCGAGAAGGCTTTCGCCGCCGCCTGCGGCACGGCCGAGGCCGTCGCCGTCTCCAATTGCACGACCGCCCTGCATCTGGCTCTGATCGCCTTGGATGTGGGGCCGGGGGATGAGGTCATCTGCCCGTCCATGTCGTTCATCGCCACCGCCAATTCCATCCGACACGCCGGGGCCAATCCGGTTTTCGTGGAAGTCGATCCCCGAACCTACAATCTGGACCCCGAGGCCACCCGCCGGGCCATCACCCCGAGAACGAAGGCCATCATGCCCGTTCATCAAGTGGGGATGCCGGCGGACATGGATGCGTTTCTGGCCATCGGCCGGGAGCATGGCCTCCCCATTCTCGAAGACGCCGCGTGCGCCATTGGCAGCCGATACAAAGGCCGGCCCATCGGCGGCGATGGCGTGATGGCCTGTTTCAGCCTGCACCCCCGCAAGATCATCACGACGGGCGACGGGGGGATGATTACCACCAACAGCGAACCGCTGGCCGCGAAACTCCGCTTGTTGCGACAGCACGGCATGAGCGTTACCGACGCCCAACGACACGGTTCCAAACAGGTGGTGATCGAAAGCTATCTGATGGTTGGGTACAACTACCGGATGACCGATCTTCAGGCGGCCGTGGGCATCGCCCAAATGGCCCGCCTCCCCGAGATCATCTCCCGGCGGCGGCATCTGGCCGACGTGTATCGTGAGCGTCTGGCGTCGGTGAAGTGGATTGAAACGCCGTTCGTCCCCGAAGACACGGAACCCAACTTCCAAAGTTATCCGCTGCGGTTGAAGGCCGGCGCCCCCGTCAGCCGACTGGAACTGATGAATCATATGATGACCCGGCAGATATCCACCCGCCGGGGGATCATGCTCGCCCACCGGGAACCACCGTATGCCGGTTTGGGGTTGTCCCTGCCGGTGTCCGAGGCCGCCTCGGATGAATCTGTCTTGGTTCCGCTCTATCCGCAAATGACCGACGGGGATGTCCATCGGGTGTGTGATGGCCTTGAGTCCGTTGTCAGCCGTAACGCCCTCGCATCCTGACGCGATTATTCGGAGAAACCATGAGCAGCACCCAACATTCTCCCGTCAACGCCGCCCCGGTCGGGGTCGCCTTGGTGGGCTGCGGCTATTGGGGGCCGAACCTGATTCGGAATTTCACCGCGTCGCGGACCACCCGTCTGGTTGGCGTTTGTGACCGTGACCAAGGCCGGCTCGATGCCGTCGCGGGGCTGAACCCGGCCGCGAGGCAATTCACGGACTTCAAGGAATTGTTGAAAGACCCCGAGGTGGAGGCCGTGGCCATCGCCACGCCGCCGAAGACCCACGCCCCGTTCGCGGCGGCGGCCTTGCGGGCCGGCAAGCATGTGCTGGTCGAAAAACCGCTGTGTGTTTCCTCGCCCGAGGGGGAACAACTGCTGGCCCTCGCGGCCGACGGAAATCTCACCTTGATGGTGGATCACACGTACCTCTACAGTCCGGCCGTTCGACGGATCAAGAAACTGATCGATTCCGGGGAACTCGGCCGGTTGCATTTTTTCGACAGCGTCCGCATCAATCTTGGCTTGTTCCAAAATGATGTCAACGTTTTGTGGGATCTCGCCTGTCACGACATTGCGATTGTCTCCCACTTGGTGGACCGGACGCCGATCGCCGTGAACGCCCACGGCATCAGCCACACGTTCTCGGGAATGGAAGACGTCGCCTATCTGACACTTGATTACGGCGACAACATCACCGCCACGTTCCACGTGAACTGGCTAAGCCCGGTGAAAATCCGGCAACTCATCGTCGGCGGCCATCAAAAGAGCGTCGTGTTCAACGACCTTGATCCGAACGAACCGATCAAAGTGTACGACCGGGGCATCAATGTGTCCGACGAACCGGAATCCCGCCACGGATTGCTGGTCGGCTATCGCATGGGCGATGTTTGGTCGCCTCATTTGCCGCGGGAAGAACCGTTGCGAAACATGGTGGAACATTTCGCCCGGTGCATCCGGACCGGGGAACGCCCCCTGACCGACGGTTTGTCCGGGTTGAACGTGGTGCGGATCTTGGAGGCGGCCCACCGCAGCATCCGGGCCGAGGGGCGGCGGATTCCGTTGAACCAACCAGTCAGCGCGGCGGCGTGACGCCGTCCGTTCCGAATCATCCATGCAGGAAGCATCATGGAATCGCCGGTCCCGCCTCCGACGCCTTTGCCTCACGGCATTCCGCCGAACCCGTACAATCCGCATTGCTGGATCACCGGGGAGCCGAGCATTGGCCCCGGCACTTGGATCGGGGCGTTCACCCTGATCGACGGGCAGGGGGGGCTGAGCATCGGCCGGGGTTGCGACATCTCTTGCGGCGCCCAAATTCTGACTCACTCCACCGTCAAGCGGTGTCTGACCGAGCGAAAACACGCGATTGTTGACCGCCATCCCACCACGATTGAAGACCACGTGTTCGTCGGCACCAACGCCGTGATCCTGATGGGTTCGCACGTCGGCCATCATTGCGTGATCGCGGCCGGGGCCGTGGTGCTGGAACATTCCCGCATTCCGCCTTATTCGTTGGTGGCCGGCGTGCCGGGCCGGGTGGTGCGAAACATTGAAGCCGAGGTGGCCGAATGGGCGGCCGGAGAGACGCCCCGATGAAACTGTCTGTGATCACCGCTTTTTTGAACGAGGCCGAGAACCTGCCGGTGTTTCGCTCCCGCGTGAGCGAAGTGTTGGGAAAACTCGACTGCGAAGCCGAGATCATCTTGGTGGACGACCACTCCACCGACGGCGGGCCGGCCTATTCCCGGCAATGGGCGACTGAAGATCCCCGCGTTACCTACCTGCGGCTCTCCAAGAACTGTGGTTCGCATTATGCCTTCTCGGCCGGTCTGGCCCAGACCACCGGCGACGCCGCCGTGCTGCTGGCCGCCGACTTGCAAGACCCCCCCGAGGCCATTCCCGCCCTGATGGAAAAATGGCGGGAGGGCTTTGCGGTTGTGTGGGCCGACCGCTCCGGCCGCGAGGGGATCACCTGGCTCAACCAGCTCACGTCCAAAATCTATTACCAGGTGATGCGCCGGATCGCCTTCAAGGACATGCCGATCCAAGGGGCCGATTTTCTGCTGCTCGACCGAAAGGTCATCAACGTCTACAACTTGTTGCCGGAACGGAACACCTCGTTCCTTGCCCTGATTCACTGGCTGGGTTTCAATCAATGCCATATCGAGTGGACCAAGGAAAAGCGGCTGTTCGGCCACAGCAAGTGGTCGTTCCGCAAGAAGGCGAAACTCTTTCTTGACTCGATTGTGGCATTTAGCTATCTGCCCATTCGCGTGTTAAGCATGGCCGGGATCTTGTTTAGCTTTCTGGGCATGGCTTACGCCGTGTTCATCGTGATCAACGCGATTTTGGGCAACCCGAATCCCGGCTGGTCCTCGCTGATGGTCGTCACCCTCCTGTTGGGCGGTTTTCAGTTGATGTCCACGGGGGTTTTGGGGGAATACCTATGGCGTGCCTTCGATCAGATTCGCAACCGCCCCCGTTACATCGTCGAGGAAATTCGTTCCGGCGGCTTGGTCAAAAGCCCGGACCTGACAGATTATCAAACCGGGCGCAATGACTGAACACACCAAAACCAGTCATTGCGGCCGTTGGCGCGTGGCGATCATGTCCTGCTGGATAATGCTTGGCATGTCAGGGTATGTGGCCTCGGTTTTGTGGCACGATAAAATATCCATCAATGAAGGAATGGGTTGGGATGGATATTCGGCATACAAGCCGATGGCCCAGCGCTTTGAGGAAAAGGTGTTCCAAGAGGGTGTGAACGCCTATTACATCAAACGAATATTGCCGCCCGCCATCGTTTATTATTCATTGAGAGTGCTGTCTGTCGAACCGACGCCGGAAAACATCATTACTTCGTTTGAAGTTTTGAACGGATTTGCATTGTTTGTCTCGCTTTTGGCATTCATCGGCCTTAGCCACCGTTTCTCGCTCCGAAAACAATGGGTGTTGTTCTTCTCGCTGTTTGTTAATTTTCAAGCGGCAAGATTTTTTGCTTATTATCCGGTGTTGACCGACCACATGGCATTCGCATGCGGAATGGTCGCACTATGGGCTTATGTCACCAATAGAGTCATGATTCTGGTGGCGGTGACATTGGCCGGATCGTTTGTCTGGCCGACGTTTTTATTTGTCGGGATGGGTCTCCTGGCCAGACCGTACGACCCGCTGACCTCGCCGCCGACGGGCGAGCCAGACCGGTTTAAAAGATCGAAAATCCTCATTGTGTTCACGCTGGCCTTGCTGACAGTCGTGATGATCTCCATTCCGAATGACCGATGGCTCAAACTGACAACCAGCGAGTGGAAATCAACCTTTTGGCCGGGGACATCCAACATCAAGGCGGTGGCCCGCGAGTTCGCACACTTCAAAGTGTTCGCCGGCGCCGCCATCATCACGGCGATGCTTTTCCCGGTGATTCCGCGATTGTCCGCCGTGGCGGGTGAATTGCCGGGGTATTTCCGCTCAAGACGGATTCTGCTGGTTCTTGTTGTGGCCCTGGTCGTGCAGGGAAGCGTGACACTTTATGTGAGCCACTTTCACCGGGAAGCATCGACCATTCCCGAGATGGTAATCATCAACACCATCAATCAATCAATCAAAAACATTGGTGTTTCCCAACTGGCGCATGCGGTTTTCTACGGGCCACTGGTCTTGCTTTGTGTCGTGTATTGGAAATCGCTTTGTGATGAATTCCATCGTCAAGGGACGGCCATGTCCTGCTTGTTGATAATGACCGCTTTGCTGGCGGTGGGATCCGAATCCCGATTATTGACTTGTGTTTGGCCAATCATGGCTTTTTTATGCGTCAAGATCATTCCTGAATCGATTGTCACCCAGGGTTTTGGGATCGCCTTCGGAGTTTTCAGCCTTGTCAGCACGAAAATTTGGTTTCCAATGAGCGTGGCCGAACTTGAGCTCACAAACAGAACAGATATTTTTCCTCAGCAGAGTTACTTTATGAACCACGGCCCGTGGATGAGCGAGTACTCTTATCTGGTGCAATTGTCGTTCGCGCTCATTTTCGGGATCATTCTTTGGGTCATGTCGCATCGCCGTTTCAATTGCCAATTACCCTGAAAATCCCAGCCGTGTGGCCTGCCGCAGACAAACCATCTGTTTTGTAAAGTCGGCGCGAAGGCGTTTTTTCCGGGACCGTGGTTGTGGTCGCCTTTGGTTTTGCCCGCATGAAAATCGGATATCTTCTCCTCAATGGATAATATGGACACGCAAAATCCCAATCAGACGGTGCGGGTGTTCACATCCTTTGCCACCCTGACGATGGCCGGCATTTATGGTTGGGCCAGGGCGGGGCACCCTGTTGAGGAATTGTGGACGCCAGGCACCATCCTTGGCTGCAGCCTGTTCGTCCAATGGAACCCTCTGATGGCCATCATCTGGAGGCGTTTGGGTTCGCCGGTGCGGGAGTCATGGGCATCCGGGCCCGCCGCCGGCGCGTTGTGCGCTTTCGCCCTGTTGGTGCTGATGGGTCTGCTTCCCCTGCGTCATTTGGCATTGATCCCCGCCGGTCTGGGATTCGGCCTGTCGATGACAGGTTTGGTCCGGTGGTTCATCACGACCAGTTCGGGGCGGTTTCTGACTGTCGGCGGCGGAGTAATCACGGGGAGTTTTCTTGCTTCGCTCGCTTGGGGATCGGGTTATCACCATGTGGATAATCCAAGCGCGCTTTCCCGGCAAATAAACACAAGCGCCGATCCGCTTTTCCATGCCGCCATCGTCGAAATGCTTCAGACTCATTCGGTCGCCACCACCGGCACGCACGGAATCGGGCGAATACCGTATCACATCGGCAGTCATTGGATCATCAGTCGATGGTCCGGTTTTTCCGGTGTCAGCGCCTATGAACTGTACCCGATGGTGGTGGGGCTGATTTTTATCCCTCTGCATCTTTTTGGCATGGCGTCGGTGGCCGGGGCGGTGCGATCCAAACCGTTGTCGAATGATCGCCATGGCCTGACTTTCTGGTCTTTGATGGCGATCTTCGCCGCACTTATCGGCGTCCTGCCCCAACCGATTCTGGATGAACTCCGGTTTTGGTATTCGTTTTGGGTGAGTGAATCCGCATGTCTGGCGATCGCTGTCTGGTTGTTGTCAATCGCGATGACTGTGGATTGGTTTGTCCACCATGAAGGGAAGCCTCTCACTGTCGGACTCGGGCTGGCGCTGTTGTTTCCGGCCGTTCTCTCAACTCTGGCGATCACCAAGATTTCTGTCGGGGCAATCATGCTGGGTATGGCGCTTTATGCCGTCATGCGCACAAACCTGTGGAAAAGACCGCTGGTCATCATCTCAGTCCTTGTTGGCTTGTTGGCATACTACCAGATTTATCGATGGACTTATTTGCCCGCCTATGACGAGTTGACCAAGAAAATTATTCCGTTCGCTTTCTGGAAGGAATATGTTCCCTTGCATTGGTGGCCCTACGCGATTGCGGCGCATGTGTTTTGGGCCTGCCTGGCCGGTTGGTTTTTGCTCCGGCGAGGCGGTGTCACGACATTGGGCGATCTCTGGGTCGCCTTCCGCAACAAACGCATCCTTGGCTGGGAAATGCTGGCCGTTATCGTTATTCTGGGATTGTCGCCCGGCATGGTCTGGCGATTGTTCGGAGGAACCGCCGCCTTTTTTCAAGATTGCCAACGCTGGTTGGGTGCCGGATTATTAATGGGGTTATGGTGGCGCCAGCCTTCCGTCCGTCCGGTTTCCCCGCCGAGTTGGTCAAGCCGCCTAGCCCAAACCCCGCTGCACCGGTTGGTTGTCATCGTTATTTGTGCCCTCGTTCTCTTCATGATGGGGCTAAATTTAATGTTCGCCGTGCGGAAATTAAATTTGGATATCGCTCATACGAACGGCTGGCCGGTGGATGAATCGCTTGCGAAGCCGGATTGGGAGGGGCTTCGCCGGGGAGTGCAGTTGCTTCTCAAAGGCCGACAAATCCCGGAGAGTTTCGGGCTGCCAAAGGAACGCACAAGCGCGCCCGCGAGCCATCAGCTTATTGTCGATCAACTTTTGGAACTCTCCCGTCATTCTCGCGAGGAGAAACGGCACACCTTGCTGTTCATTCCGCGGTCAAACCGGGCCTATTGGGAAATTTTCGACAATCCCGAAACCGACTCGTTTTACGAAGGCCGGAAGCGAATGAGCGCCGCGTTCCTGGCGCCAGCGATCACCGGGTTTGCAATGATTGAGGGTGTTCCGGAATACCATCCGAATGTCCGGCACGTCGGATATGGCCTCGACCTCGTGCCCGCTCCGCAACCGTTCGATCACTTCACGACCGCCGCCGAGCGCGAGGCCGATGTGAAACAGACGGCGGAACAGTGGGGCTTCCGGCGAATTCTGGTGTTCGATCATTCGCCGGAAAATGGTTTTTCACTCACGGTTTGGGAATGGTGAGCCTCATGCTTGACCACATTTTGCGAACCGTTCAAGTTGATGTCGGCCGGCGGGGGTTGGCCAATGATCCGGTTGAAAATCTCATCACCGCGACCCTCGGCGACTTCGAGGCGGCATGCCGGTCGGTCGCCGAACATCCCAACCCCCGCGTCGGCATCATCACCGGGTTCATGATTCCCTCGGTCAGCCCGCCGACGGGGGAGACAGACGGACCGCCGGGATCGCTCTTTCTGGCGGAGATGCTGGACAAAATCGGCATCCCCGTGGTTCTCGCCTCCGACGCGGCCGGGTATGCCGCGTTGACGATTGGTGTCAAACACCGGGGGATGCCTCATGTCCCTGTCATTGATTTGCGAACACAGGACTTTCTGGCCGAGGCCGGGGCGCTGACGCATCTCATCGCCTTGGAACGAAGCGGACCCACCGTCGCGGGAACCAACCACACCATGCGGGGGCGGGACATCACGGCGATGACATTCCCCGCCCATCAATTCTTCGAGGGGCCGCGAGATTATGTGACCATCGGCATCGGCGATGGCGGCAACGAAATCGGCATGGGCAAGATTCCCCGAAGCGTGATCGAAAAAAACATCCCGAATGGCGGGCAGGTGGCCTGTCGGACAGCGGCCGATCATCTGATCGTGTGCGGCATCTCCAATTGGGGCGGCATCGCGCTGGCCGCCGGGACCATGTGGCTGCGAGGTGTTCGTCGGCCGGAACTGTTCAACCCGGACACGGAGCAGAAATTGCTCCAGACATTGGTGACGGAAGCCCCGCTGGTGGACGGCGTCGCCGGAGCTTTCACCGCCACCGTGGATGGCATCCCGTTTGATCGATACGCGGAACCGATCCGGGAGATTCGCGATTTGTTTGCCCGGAGTACGGCCGGTTAATCATCAGGAGCATCCCCTTGGGCAAGATTCTCGTTCTGTATCACTCGCAAACTGGCAACACGTCGAAAATGGCCGCTCTGGTGGCCGAGGGGGTGAATGCCATCCCCGGCATGGAAGTGCGCCTCCGGGAAGTCGCCGAGGCTTCGCCGGAAGACGTGATCTGGTGCGACGGCCTGGCCTGCGGTTGCCCCACCAGCATGGGCATCATCTCCTGGCAGATGAAACGCTTCTGGGATGAGCCGATGCACAACCATTGGATGAAAGTGGACGGCAAGATCGCCTGCGCGTTTTCCTCCTCCGGAGGCATCGCCGGGGGCAGCGAGATTGCCTGCCAGTCCATTCTCATGGTGTTGATGAACTTCGGCTTCCTCACGTTCGGCGTCACGGATTACGTCAGCAAACTAATGACGCTTCATTACGGGGCGGTCGCCGTGCGCGAACCCCGCGAGGAAGAAACAAAAGCCGCCTGCCGAATGCTCGGCAAACGGCTCGCCGAATGGGTGGCCGTGTTCGTGGATGGCCGCCAAGAGTTTCATCCCAATTCTCAGGCCAATCGTCTGAAACCCGGCTGAGCGTGTTGGCAATTCCAAAATGTGGCCCATTTCATGCCCGGCGATAGTTCGGCCGGATTCTCGTTCGTTGATTGCGTCGGATAAAATCGCAAGCTACAGTTTCGTTATCCCGTCGGTGCTTCCGGGCTTCCGGAATATTTGTTGGAATGACCGATCAGGTCATCGGTTCAATGATTGATCCCCCCTTCGTTGAAGATTGATCCAGCCGCGAAATGAGATGGCATCCCCGTCTGTTTTTAATTCCTGGTGGCCGCTTTTGGCGGTCTTCCCGGAGGGCTTTGGCGTTTCCACATCACGGATGAACGAGCAATATGGCTGAACTTGAGGCAAGAATCATCAACCGGCCGCCATCACGGGAGGGTTCGACCTTCCTTTGGTGCCGGGAACTGCCGGACAATCGCCGGGTGAGCATCGGCCGGACGCCGTTGACAAACTCCATGTTGTCCCAATCCTCCGCCGATTCCCGCAACCGATCCGAATGGGTGGTCGCGGACCCGGACCGGCAAATCTCCGGCCTGCATGCGTGGGTGTTCTGGGACCCCGCCGAAAAACGGCTTCATGTCGAACGCAAGACGGAACCCACCCCGACCCGCGAGCCGATCTGGCACGCCGGAAGCTCCAAGGACAATTTTCGCATCGGCATCGGCGAGACGTTTCGAATCGGCAAATTCAGCTTTCAACTGCATGACAAGAAACCGGAAACGGCCGATCAAAAGCAAATCCAGCGGGAGGACATGACCAACACCCTTGTCCGGCCGCTGGCCGTGCCGTCGATGAGTTTTCGGCAAACGCTTACCCCCGATCCGGTGCTGGTGGCCCTCAACGAACTTCCCGGCCTCATTGGCAAGGCGCGCAAGGAGCAGGACAGCTATCAGGCGATTTTGGAGTTTGTGATCTCCATTGTGCCGCTCGCCGACATGGCCGCTGTGATTGATGCCGAAGTGGAGGACGCCGCCACCGGGCCGCAGGGGGGCCATTGCCGGGTGGCCGTCCGGCAGACGCTCGGTCGCCGGGCTGGGGTGACGGGTCATGAACTCCGGGTGTCCCGCTCGCTGGCCGAACTGGCCCTCTTTACAAATGCCGAAAACACCCTCTGGGCGCGTAACCAAGATGTTGGAAACTTCGCGGAAGGGGACAGCCTTTGGCGCGGAGCGACCGATTGGGCGGTATGCGTCCCGTTGTTTCATCCCGAACGCAACCGGAAGCGTGTCGGGCTTTACATCGCGGGCATGTTGCCGCCAAGCCGAGACCTGACCGCTCCCATCCCGCCGGAACTGCTGCATTCGCAGGCGGCCATCGACCTTGTGGTGCAGATTTACAAAAGTGTCCGCGAACTGCTGTCGGCCAAGGAGAAGGTTACCCGTTACGAGCATTACCTGCCGAAGCGAATCTCCGAAATCCTGACGCATTCCGACGCTCCGGAAACCCGGAAGCCCCGCGAGACGGATGTCACGGTGTTATTCTGCGATTTGCGGGGATCAAGCCGGGACACGGAAGGTTCCGCTGATTTGATGAACGAATGGCGCCAGATCAGTGACGCCTTGAGCGACATGACGGCGGCCATCATCAACAACGCGGGAGTGGTCGGCGATCTCGTCGGCGACGCGGCAATGGGTTTCTGGGGCTGGCCGTTCGACGACCTCAATCAAGTTTTGGAGGCGGCCCGCGCCGCCTTCCAGATCCTGCACAATTTCCAACGGACCACCCACCGCACCGGCCGACATTACCGCTGCGGCATCGGCATCGCCCACGGCCGGGCGGTCGCCGGGGAAATTGGCCCGTTTGACTTCCGCAAGTTCGGCGTCTTCGGCCCGGTGGTCAATCTGGCCTCCCGGCTGGAGGGGATGACCAAGCTGGTCGGCGTTCCCATCCTGATCGACGAAAACGCCGCCGCCTTTTTGCGGAAATGCGACCCGGAGGAACGGGAGTTTCAATTGCGGCCGTTTCCCGTCGTCCAACCGGACGGCATGACCGTCCGAACGACGATCCACGAACTGGCCCGGCCGGAAACCTATTCGCGGGAATACTTGGAACGCTGGCAGGATGCCGTCTGGGCTTTTCAACGGGGAAACTGGAACCGGGTGACCGAGCGGCTCGACAAACTGGACGGCACCCCGGACGGAGCCGACCCGGCGAGCCGGTTCCTGCGTCGGTTGATGGAACCCGCCGAGTTCCGCAAACAATGGGACGGCGTCATCCGGTTGGACAAGAAATCGTGAGCCTGTTGACTACTTTTTCTTCTCGTGCTCATGGTCGTGGGCCTTTTCCTTGAACTCCCCGACATACGGCTTCCCGGCCACTTCGCCGCTGACGGTGCCCTCGAATTCCTGTTCCACACCGAAGTTATCGTGCTTGGCGACGAACACCGAGGAAGACCCCTTCGGATCGTCTTTCGCCGGTTTCGGCAGCAGATCGACTTGGAACATCGGCTTCTTGATGCTCAGCGTGAGCTTTTCAACATCAAGGGGGACGGCCTTCTTCAAGTTGCCGCTCAAAATGTAGACGGTGGCTTCCTTGGTCTTGTGATCGACAGTGAATTCGCCGTGATACTTGCCGAATTCGAGGATCGTGCCGCCGTGGGGGCCTTCGCCGTGGTCGTGGTCGTCGTGATCGTGGTCGCCGTGGTCATCCTTCTTCGCCACCGGCTTGGTGTCGGCCGCCGGGGGATTGCATCCCACGACGAACACCCCGGAGGCCAGCACGCCGAACAGCATCCATTGAGAAAAACGCATCGTCAACACTCCTTGAGAGAGAAAACTCCAAGCAACCGCTGTCATTCAGTCAGTTCGACCGAACCAACCGTTCCGCATCCCGGCCGCCGAATCGCCAGAACAAGCCGGGGTGAATCAAAAATTCGCAAAAGGTTGATGTCACCAGTCCACCGAGGATCACTGTCGCCACCGGGTAGAGGATTTCCAATCCCGGTTTGTTCCCGCTGACCACAATGGGCACCAAGCCGATTCCGGCGGTCAGGGCGGTCATCAACACCGGGGCCAGACGTTCGAGGCTTCCCCGCAAAACGGTCTCTTTGCCAAACGCCGCCCCTTCCTCTTTCATGAGATGAAGGTAATGGGTCACCAACAGGATGCCGTTCCGCACGGCGATCCCGCCAAGAGAGACAAACCCCACCAGCGCGGCCACCGTGAGCGTTTGGCGGGTCAACACAAGAGCCAATACCCCGCCGATGAAGGCGGTCGGGATCGCGTTCAAAATCTGCAGCGTGATCGGCACGGAGGGGCAGAGCAACCACAGCACCGCGAAAATCCCGGCCAGCGACACCAACGCCAGAATCAGCAACCGGGCGCTGGCCGAGCGTTGGGCCTCGAATTGCCCGCCGTACTCCACGAAATACCCCTCGGGCATCGGCACTTCCGTCTTCACCCGGCGTTCGATCTCGGCCACCACCCCGGCCAAGTCCCCTTGGGAGACGTTGCAGCGGATCACGGCCCGCCGCCGGACATTCTCCCGGTTGATCTGGTTGGGGCCGCCCGCCCCTTCGGGAAGATCGGCCACGTCGGCCAGCCGGATTTGCCCACGGTTTCCCGGCAAGTCGATCCGCAACTCCCGCAACCGGCGATAATCGGTTCGCTCGGCCGCCTGAAGTTTCACCACCAGATCAAACCGCCGTTGCCCTTCCAACACCTGCGAAATTACTTCGCCCTTCATGGCTGTTTCCACAAAAGCGGCGACATACGACCGGCTCAGCCCATATTGGGCCAAATCTTCCGGCCGAAGGACGATGTGCAACTCATCCACGATTTCCTGCGGGTCCACCACCGGGGGCGTCACGCCGGGCACATTGGCCATCGACCGGCTGATGCGGGTGGCCAATTGCCGAAGCTGCTCCAGATCATCCCCGTACACCTTCACGGCAATTTGGGCCGTCACCCCGGAAATCATGTGACTAATCAGGTGGGCCAGCGGCTGTTCCGCCTCGAAATCGACGCCCGGCACTTCCTCACGCAATTCCTTCAGCAAAACTGCCAGCATCTCATCCCGAGGCCGACCAGACAGGGGATTCATGCTCAGAATATACTCGCTACGACCCACCGGCTCCGCATGTTCATCCCGCTCGGCCCGCCCCGTTCGCCGGACAAAGTGAAGAATGTCCCCCTTCGGATTCTCCGGCGTCTTTTGAAACCGCCGCAGTTTCGCGTCAACGAGGGCCGCCGCATCGGTCGAACCCCGCAGCGACGACCCGGCCGGAAGCGTCATGTTCACTTGGATGCTCCCTTCGTCGAACTTCGGCAGAAAATCTTTGCCAAGGCTTTCAAACTTCCATGCTGCCACCCCGACGGCCACCCATGTGAAGATCAATAGCAACCCCGGCCAGTTCATGCTGAAGCGAATCAACCGGCCAGCCACGGCTTTCAACCCCCGCAGCAACAATCCATCATGCTCCCCGTGGGCGGCCCGTGAATTTGGCAACAGGAACGAACTCAACACCGGCGTCACCGTCAGGGACACCAGCAAGGAGGCCAGAATCGAAACGATGTAAGCCAGCCCGAGGGGGATGAACAAGCGGCCTTCGACACCCGAGAGAGCAAACAACGGCATAAAGGCCAGAATCACGACGGCGGTGCCGAACACGATGGCCGAGCGGACTTCCCGGCTGGCCTCAAAGATCACCGTCAACGCCGGTTTGGGTTGATCGAGGGCGTTGTTCTCCCGCAAGCGACGGAAGATATTTTCCACGTCCACGATGGCATCATCCACCAATTCCCCCATCGCCACCGCTATCCCGCCAAGAGTCATCACGTTCACTGACAGTTCTTGACCCGTGATCATCCCGATCAGCCGGAACACGATAACCGTTACAACCAACGACAGTGGAATGGCCGTGAGCGTGATGAGGGTGGTGCGGAAATTCATCAGGAACAGAAACAGGATGAACACCACCAGAATCGCCCCGATGACGAGGGCTTCGCCAACGTAATAAATCCCCCGGTCGATGAACGATTTCAGTTGAAACAGGTCGGTGGTGACGACCAAGCTCTTGGGCAGGCTGGCCTTGGCATCGTGCATGGCGGCAACCACACGATCCGTGACCGCCCGCGTGTCCGCATGCGGCTGTTTCACCACCGTGATGATGACCCCGGCTTCACCGTCGATGCCCGCATCTCCCCGCTTGGGGGCCGGGCCTTCCTCGACGGCCGCCACCTGACCGAGCAGGACGTTTCGCCGGCCGTCGTTTTTCACCGGGATCATCCGCAGATCGGCCAGCACTTTGGCCGGTTCCGGTCCCAGCCGGGCGATCACCCGCACGGAGCGTTCAACCGGGCCTTCCTCCGTGAATCCTCCGCTGGCGTTGAGATTGTTTTCCCGGATTGCCAGATCGACCTCCTGCAAGGTCACGCCATATTCTTGCAACTTCTCCGGGTTGACGAGGATTTGGTACTGTTTGACATCCCCGCCCATCACGATCACCTCGGCAATGCCCTGCTCCTTGAGCAAACGTGGCCGGATGACCCAGTCGGCGATGGTGCGAAGCTCCCGCCGTCGGGCTGCCGGGTCCGATTTCGGCGGGTCGGCCGGGTCCCACGAGATTCCCACCATCATGATTTGTCCCATGATGGAACTCGGCGGCGTCATCAGCGGCCGGATATTGGGTGGCAACGTCCCGGCGATGGCCGTCAGACGTTCTTGCACGATCTGCCGGGCGTAACGCACCTCGGTTTCCCAGCCGAATTCCACAAACGTCACCACCAACCCCTGGCTGGCCTGACTGCGCACCGCCTGCACCCCTTGCGCCCCAAGCATGGCCGTCTCGATCGGAACGCTGACGGTGGCCTCCACCTCTTCCGGCGACAGCCCCGGACATTCCGTGAGCAAGACCACCCGTGGCCGGTCCAAATCCGGGAAGACATCAATCGGCATAGTCGTGGAAAGATACGTCCCGTATCCAATGGCCACGAGTGCCAGCATCATGATCGGAAAGCGATGGTGCAACGAGAGACGGATCAGGGCGGTGAGCATGGTTGGCCTTTCACTTGGTTTGAGGTTTCAGTTTTCATTGATGGCTGAAAACTCAATCATGACTTCCCATGTGAACCGATCCGTCCGCATGGATGTGAAAGCCCTTCGGCAACGTGCTGGATTGGGCCTTAATCATGCGGTTAAGTTGCGCGGCCCCGCCGTGGGCGACGTACAACCCGGCGGGGACACTCCCGTCGTTGGCGATCACCACCCGTTCGCGGTCCTGCTCCAACACCCGCACCGGCTTGCGCTCGAACACATCGCCGTTTTGCCGAAACACATACGCTTCGCCCCCCTCTCGGACGACCGCATCGGCCGGAAGCACGAACACGTTGTCCAGTTTTTCCACCCGGACGGACAGTCGTACCCGCTGCCCCGGCCGGAAACGCCAGAGTGTTTGCCGGCGGCCGTCCCGTTCGACCGTGCGCGGCTGGTTTTCTAAGGGCATCCGGAAGGCAAACGTGCGGGAATCCGGGTCGATGGTGTTGGCGATGTACCCGACCAAGAATGGTTGGGTGAGCGGTTCCCACCCGCCGAGGGAATCTTCGCGGAAATCGACGGCCACGGGCCAGCCTTCGCGGAACGTTCGCTCCACCAGCGGCGTTTCATCCCGGAAAGCCCGCCCCTCAATGGCGAGGAGACGGTGGTTGGAAAGCAGGCACAGCGTCGATCCGGCGACCACCTGCTGGCCAAGTTCCACCTTCACTTCCTGAATCTCAAAGTCGGCGACCGGTTCTGCCTCCCGGTTTTCCAGGCTCACGCGGATCTCGTTGACGAATTTGCCATCAGCCACCGCGTCGATCTGGGCGGCGCTGAGGCCCCGATTAATGAGTTCCTGCCGATAGGCCCGCTGCGCCACCCTCAACCGGGTGATTTGGTTGTCGGCTTCGATGAGCCGGGATTCGGCGACGGCCCCAGAGGTCGTCAACCGCTGGCGTTGGGCCTCTGCCAGTTTGATGTCCTGCGTGGTTTTGAAGAGGTCCGTCTGAGTGAGTTGGATGCCCTCGCTGAGAATCCGAAGCGTGAAAAGCAGATCCCCGGCGCTCGCGGAATCCCCGGCGAAGCGGTGGATGCCGGTCACGATGCCGCTGACCGGGGCGACGATGCCGCGATCACTCCGGCCCGGCCGGTCAATCACCTGTCCGGGGACGCTGATGGTCTTCCAATATGTGTCCGGCTTCAGCGGTTTCGCCGCGAGTTTCAGGTTTTGCTGCGCTTGCGACGACAGGAACACCTGTTCACCCGCCGCCTTCGGCGGTTCCTCATGTTTGGCTTCCGTCGGCGCTGATTGGCCAAGCAACGGCAGCCAGTGCGACCGGGTGAGGAACAATCCGGCTCCCCCGCCGACAACGACGAGGCCAACAATGATGTATCGCTTAAAAAACACGGCATGATCTCCGTGGGAGATGCGAAAAAAGTTCAGGGAGAATGATCGAAGAAGAGAGGCCCGCTCAAATAACGAGCGCGCAGTGGGACAGGTAAAGTGGCGGATCAACGTGCTTGGAAAGGGAAGCAGACTCCAGTGGGGAAACAACCGCCACCGGGCGGGGATCACCCATCGCCGGAGGCATCAGCCACGCGAAGACCGGGATCAAATCCATCGAAATCACCGGGGAAACCAAGGCTTCCCACATCGTCGGGCAATCGACATCATGCGGCGAATGTTCGCCGGGACAATCGTGATCGTGGTGGTCTTCGTGTCCGATGAGAGCCGATTCTCGTCCATCCTCCGCGCAAACGCAGAAACTGCTTGGCAGCAACAGCGGCCCGCATGCGAGACAGATCAGAACTCGGAGAAAATGGATCACTTCTCCCAACATACTCGGAATCGCGAAAAGGTGGAATGCGGAAATTCGAACCATACCTCGC
>NZ_JH636442.1:39064-131291 GCF_000255705.1 Zavarzinella formosa DSM 19928 | reverse complement strand
ATCAAGCGACTGGCCTTCCCGCAACTAGCATAACGCCCCAATGACCAGCAGGGAGCCGGGTCGCATGAGCGCCCGGAGTTCGTCACACGTCAAAAGCTTGAGCTATAGATGTGATGTGACGTGACACTCCATTGGTCATTCGTCATCAAGAGTCACGAGTCGCGTGTCATGAGTTGGTCATTCGACAAGAAATGCTCATGCTTGGTGTCCAAAAAGCCGACACTCTTCCGGATGAGTGGAACTAATCGAAGGATTTTGTCGATATCCGTCAGAATCTCGTCAGGTAGAACTTGAGTTTTCCATGAGCCACGTTACGATATCCGTTTAATAAAGGACGCATCGACGTGATTTGATGCGTCTACCAAAGTCCCGGTCCCCGATGGCGGGGGTTTTCCAGACCGGGATAAACCGATCGCGGAGGTCATCGCACCCGTATGAACGAATCGGAAGTCCGCACCGCATCTCCTTTCGGGCGGACCGAATTCCCTGATCTTCTTCCCCCTCTTCCTGACGAAGACGAACCCCCAAGTCAATCGCGGCGACATCCCACCTGGGCGGATGTGCCGCAACACCAGTGGGACGACTGGAAATGGCAAATGTCAAATGCCGTCCGGTCTGTTCGCCAACTTCGCAACCTCCTGCCCTTCTCGGATCAGGAACTGGAAATCATCGGCCGACTGGAGGCCGACTATAAGCTGGTCATCCCGCCGTACTACTTCTCGTTGATTGACCCGGAAGATCCCAACGATCCCATCCGCTTGCAATCGATCCCGTCGGCCCACGAGGCCGAAAACCCCTCGGGCTACGAGTTGGAAGACCCGCTGGAAGAAGACCAGGACTCCCCCGTCCCCGGCGTGACCCACCGTTACCCCGACCGCGCTTTGCTGGTCACCACACCGGCTTGCAGCATGTATTGCCGGTTCTGCACCCGCAAACGCGCGACTCTCACCCGCGGCGGATGGGACACCATCTCCCGCGACGATCAGGGAATGATCGACTATGTGGCGAGCCATCCCGAAATTCGGGACGTGATCGTCTCCGGCGGTGATCCGCTCACCCTGCCGACCCCCAAACTACGTTTCTTCCTCGAAAATCTCTCGGCCATCAAACATGTGGATGTGATCCGCATCGGCACCCGCGTGCCCGTCACGCTGCCGCAGCGGCTTTACGACCCCGAACTGGTGGCCCTGCTGTCGTCGGCCCAGAAGGTGTGGATTCAAACCCACTTCAACCATCCGCGGGAAATCACCCCGGAGGCAAAGCGTGTTTGCAACAGCCTTCTTCGTGGCGGCATGCCGGTCAACAATCACAGCGTTCTGCTCAAGGGCGTGAACGACAACCTCGCCACGATGCGGGAACTCCTTCGCGGGTTGCTCCGCATCAAGGTCCGCCCGTATTACCTGTTCCATTGCGACCCGGTGATCGGGGCCGGCCACTTCCGCACCTCCGTGTGGAAGGGCATTGAAATCATGGAAGGGCTGCGGGGCCATATGTCCGGCCTCGGCATCCCGACTTATGTCGTGGACAGCCCGCATGGCGGCGGCAAGATCCCGGTGATGCCGAACTATCTGATCTCCGCGTCCGATGATGCCGTGATCCTTCGGAACTTCGAGGGGCAGATCGTCCGGTATCAGGCCCAGGATCAACCGGCGACGATTGATCCCACGTCCACCCGTGGCGTGAGCGCGTTGCTTCAGGGAACCAAGAGCGTGCTGATTCCCGACGGGACGGAGCGGATGATTCGGCGGAAACGCCGGGCCGCCCAAGCCGCCGCCGAGGACCAGCTTAACGGTTGCGGTTCCAACGGTGCCGGCCACCACGAGGCCGAACCGGCATTGCTGTCGCTTGGCCTGCGCAACGGTGTTCGCCCGGAAGCCGTGACCGAGTAAACCCATCCATTGAAACCACGAACCGGAACCACCCCGCCCGGCCGTGAGAAGACACTTGGTTTCTTCTCACGGTCGGACGAGGTTGTCTTCCGGTCGTGGTTTTTTCGTTGCCTCAACGGAGCGTGTCATGAAAATCGGGATCGCCTTCGACCTCAAACCCAAGACCCCGCTGCCGGCCGGGGCTCCCGATGATCTGCATGAGGAATTCGACCACCCCATCACCATCACGGCCATCGCCGATGTCCTGCGAGGCATGGGGCACACGCCCGTCGAACTCGGCAATGGCAAAGAACTCTTGGGAAAGCTCCTCGCCGACCCGCCGGACTTCGTCTTCAACCTTGCCGAGGGGGCGGGAACATCCCGCAACCGCGAAGCCCGCGTCCCGGCGGTGTGTGAAATGCTCGGCATCCCCCACACCGGATCGGATGTCCTCACTCTGGCCGTCTGTCTCGACAAGGACATGGCCCGCCGGGTCGTGACCGAGGCCGATGTGGATGTTCCCAAGGGCATCTTGCTGAACAACCCCAAGGATAAGTACGACGGGGATTATGCCGAATTCCCCGGCATGGTACGGGAAGTCGGCCTTCAACTGCCGCTGATCGCCAAGCCGGTTTGCGAGGGGTCCAGCAAGGGGATTCGCTCAAAGTGCCTGATCGAGAAGATGGACGATGTCGGCCCCACGATTGTCGAATTGTGGCAGGATTACAAGCAGGGCGTGCTGCTGGAGGAGTTCATCAGCGGGGACGAAGTGACCGTCGGCGTGATCGGCAACGATCCCCCGCGCGTCCTTGGCCTGATGCGGGTGGTCCCCAAGCAAGATCCGGCGAGGTTTGTGTACAGCGTCGAAGTCAAACGAGACTGGGACGACAAACTGTACTACGAATCCCCGCCGAAACTCCCCGCCAAGACGATCCACGCCTTGGAAGCCGCCGCCCTTTCCGCTTACGAGGTGCTTGGCTGCAAGGATCTCACCCGCATCGACTTCCGGGTGCGGGACGGCATCCCATACTTCTTGGAGGCCAACCCCCTCCCCGGCCTCAACCCGGAGACGAGCGACCTCATCATCATGTGCAAAATGTTGAACATCACGCACAAAGAACTCATCGAAACCGTGATTTCCGAGGCGATGGCTCGCTATGAATTAACCAACAACTGACACGGAGACGGTGTTTCGGGAACAGATGGCCCCAATCATCCAATCTCGACTCCCTCCCCGCATCCGTTACCATTTCTGAATAACGAGGCGAGTTGAACGTTCCACGCTGAACCGCCGAGCCTGGGGAGCTGTCGTTTCCCCGCGAATTCAGTTTCACTCCCACACGAGCGATCCATGACGAGAGTGGCCATTTTGGGCGGGTCCGGTTACACCGCCCTTGAACTCATCAAAATTCTGTTGCGGCATCCGCAAGTGAAGATCGAAGCGGTCAACTCCCGGCAGGAGGGAACGCCGAAAATCGCCGACCTGCACCCGAGTCTGTTTGGCCGGCTTGATCTGGTGTGCGAACCATATGATGCCGCGACTCTCAAGCGTCGCGGGGTGGAGTGCGCCTTCGGCTGCCTGCCTCATGGGGTGAGCGCGGAGGCGGTCAAGCCGCTGCTTGAGCAAGGCATCCGGGTAGTGGACCTGAGCGCCGATTATCGCCTGCGAAACCCGGCGACCTTTGCCCAATGGTACGGGGACACTCACCACGACACCACCAATCTGGCCCATGCCGTGTACGGCCTGCCGGAAGTTCACGGGGAGATCATCCCCACGGCCCGGCTGGTCGCCAATCCGGGGTGCTACCCGCAGACGGCCATCCTCGGGCTGGCTCCGCTGGTGGCCAACGGGTTGATTGAAACCACCGGGATCATCGTCAACAGCGCCAGCGGCGTCTCCGGCGGGGGCCGGACGCCGAAACTGGCTTTCCACTATCCCGAATGCAACGAGAATTTTACCGCTTACAACGTCGGCAAACACCGGCATCAGCCGGAAATTGAACAGGGCTTGGGTGATGTGGCCGGGCAACCCGTGGACGTGATCTTCACGCCTCACTTGGTGCCGATGGACCGGGGCATCCTCAGCACGATTTACGCGACGCCCACGAAAGCCGTCACCGAATCGGAACTCCTTGTCCTGTACCGCAACCACTTTGCCAAGGCCCCCTTCGTGCGGGTCCGCGACAGTCTCCCGGCCACGAAGGACACCGCCCACACCAACTTTTTGGATGTCACCGTGCGGGTGGTGAAAAACAAGATTATTGTCCTCTCGGCCATCGACAACTTGGTCCGCGGAGCGAGCGGCGTGGCCGTGCAAAACTTCAACCTGATGTTTGGGTACGACGAACGCACCGGGCTTCTGTAAACTCTACCCCCGACGACCGTTTGCTTTCTTCTCTCACGATAAAGGGTGTGTCATGCGAACCGGAATGTTGCTCGGATTGGCGTTGTGTCTGACAGGGATTGCCCAAGGCGACGAGGCGGCCGCGAAGAAGTATCTGGCCGAAATGGCCGGAACTTGGAAGGTCGTGACCATGAAGAAGGCGGGCGAAGAGGCCCCGGCCGAGTTTTCCAAAGAGGTCACCATTGTCATCAAAGATAACACGATGACCCTCAAGATCGGCAAGGAAGACGAGAAGAGCGCCACACTGGTCGTTGATCCGACCCAAAAGCCGGTGACCCTCGACATGACGCCGAAAGACGGCCCGAACGCCGGCAAACAAATGCTCGGCCTCGTGACGCTGGACAAAGATATTTTGACGATCTGCCTGACCGACGACAAAGAAGGCAAAACCCGTCCCAAAGAACTGACCAGCACGAAAGACAACAAGAACCTTTTGCTGGTGCTGAAGAAGCCCGAGTAAGATGAAGCTGACCTCGCCGATCCCGGATGCCCCCAAACGGGGGTATTCTCGTTATCCGGTCCCGGCTCGAACCTTTCGACGGCCGCCTTTCTCCATGATGCAATTGAATATTGTCTGAACGTCACGAACATCAAATGATCTGTCATGACGGCATGGAGGCATTTCCAATGGCCGACGTTGTCAAAATAAGCAAGTTCATGAGCCTCGTCCTTCGGCACAAACCGGAGGAGATCGGCCTCGCGCTGGATGAAAACGGCTGGGCCGATGTCGATGAACTCATCCGCTTGATGAACTTGAAAGGCACATCCCTGACTCGTCCGGTGTTAGAACAAGTCGTCGCCGGCAACGATAAAAAGCGGTTCGCCTTCAGCGAGGACGGTTTGCGCATCCGGGCCAGTCAGGGGCATTCGGTTGATGTCGATCTGGCTTTGCCGCCCTCCACCCCGCCGGAACTGCTCTATCACGGGACCGCCACCCGCTTCCTCGATTCCATCCGCGCCGAAGGCCTGAAATCCGGCAAACGGCAACACGTCCATCTCTCGCTGGACATCCCCACCGCCACCAAAGTCGGCCAACGCCACGGCAAACCGGTGATTTTGGTCATCCGTTCCGGGGAAATGTCAGCCGCCGGGCACTTGTTCTACCTGTCTGCAAACAATGTCTGGCTGGCCGAGGGGGTGCCGCTGAGTTTCATTGATTTTCCGGCCGGGTGAGTTGGCGAGCATGAGATGTTTCAGTTTTTTAATACACCCAAAAATGGGTGACCCGAACCACTCCGTCCAGAGGATCGTCTGCCACGAAATAGATTCCACACGGGGCGTCAAAGGCAACGCGGAGACGCCCGCCTCTCGACTCCCCGAATTGTCGTGGATTTATCGCCAACTCAGAGTTAAAACGGTTCACGCATTTTTCGATCACGTCACGAGCCGACAAATCGGCTTGCACGAATGCTTCGGCAAGCTGGTCCAAGGCGGCGTCTCGCCAGATTACGGCGAACATCGCAACTCCCGCAACCGGGCTTGAACTTCCTCAACCGTGTGCCAGCGTGTCTTCGGATCAGCAAGAAGCCTCTCTATCTCTTCCGGCGAAACCACAGGCTCCGCTGATTGCGGAGTAAACATTCCCAATACCCGACCGTCCGGGGAACGGACTTCCACGGGGCCGGCCACTCGGGCGAATATGGCGGCCAATTGGCCGTCGGCAATGGTGACGGACATAAAAATTCTCCCAATAAGACGAGTGTATTGTACCAAAGGAATGCCTGCCCCAGACAATGACCTTCCGTAGAACGGTGAGGAATTCAATTTCCAAATCACCGGGGCCGTTTTCATGCGCGCATTGAAACCGACACGTCGTGAGTTGTTTGCCGTTATGGCCGGTTGCGGGGTTTCCTCGACGGTGTTTCAGCGGGCCGTCGTGGCCCAGGCCAAGGATGAGCCGATCACCGAGGAAATGGTCAAACAGGCCGAATGGATCAGCGGGTTAAAGCTGAAACCCGAGGATCGCAAACGGCTGGTGCGGTCGCTTCAGGGCTTGCAGGCCGGTTATGCGGAACTCCGCAAGGTTCCGCTGCCCAACAGCGTTCCCCCGGCGTTCACCTTCACGCCCGCCGGGCAGGCCCCGTTTGGCAAACACCCTCGCGGCACGGTCACGGCTTCCACACCTGAAGTCAAAAAGCCCGCCAGCGAGGAAGATCTTGCGTTTCTGCCGGTGACCGCCCTGGCCGCATTGGTCCGCACGAAGCAAATCACCTCGACGGAACTGACCAAACTTTACCTGGCCCGGCTGAAGAAATACGACCCGGCCCTCAAGTGTGTCGTCACCCTCACGGAAGAACTGGCCCTGAAACAAGCGGCCACCGCCGATCAGGAGATCGCGGCCGGGAAATATCTCGGCCCGTTGCACGGCATCCCGTGGGGGGCGAAAGACCTAATCGCCTATCCGGGATACAAGACCACTTGGGGGGCGAAACCCTTTCAGGATCAGCAGTTCGACACCAAAGCGGCCGTCGCGGTGAAACTGGAAGAAGCCGGGGCGGTGATGGTTGCCAAACTGACTCTCGGGGCGCTGGCGATGGGCGACCAGTGGTTCGGCGGCATGACTCGCAATCCGTGGAACGCGAAACAAGGTTCCAGCGGATCGTCGGCCGGGTCGGCGTCGGCCGTCTCGGCGGGGTTGGTCGGTTTCGCCATCGGCAGCGAAACGCTTGGCAGCATCGTCTCCCCCTGCACTCGCTGCGGTTCCACCGGTCTACGTCCCACGTTTGGCCGGGTGAGCCGGGCCGGTTGCATGACTCTTTGCTGGACGATGGACAAGCTCGGGCCGATCACGCGAAGCGTGGAAGATGCCGCGTTGGTCTTTGGGGCCATTCACGGGGCCGACCCGGCCGATGCCGCCAGTGTGGACCAACCGTTCGACTGGCCCGCCAAGCGAGAGATGAAATCGCTGAAAGTCGGCTATGTGACCAAGGAAAAGAAACGCCCGGATCTTGATGTGTTGAAGAAACTCGGCGTCGAGTTGGTGGAAATCAAACTCCCGACGGACGAACGGGCCAATTCCCTGATGAGCATTCTGGATGTGGAATGCGCCACCGCCTTTGACGACATCACCCGGCAGGGAATCACCGAAGGGTTGAACACATGGCCGAACATCTTCCGGGCCGGGCAATTCGTACCGGCGGTCGAATATTTGCGGGCCAATCGCGTCCGCACGCTATTAATCCAAGAAATGGCGAAGGTGTTTGAAAAGGTTGATCTCTACGTGGGCGGGGATGACTTGGTGTTGACCAATTACACCGGCCATCCCACGGTGGTGATGCCGTTTGCCGGAAACAAACTGGCGGGCGGCCAGTCTCCCCCGGCGATCACGTTCACGGGGAAACTGTACGGCGAATCCGAGTTGATGGCCGTGGCGAACGCCTTTCAAATCGCCACCGGCTTCCATTTGCGGAAGCCGAACATGTCGAAGTTGTTGGAATCATAAAGTCGGTCAGGAGCATTCATGTCAAACGATCCCAGACCCGTGCCGCGTGCCCGCCGGTTCGGTTGTCTCTTCACGCTTTTTCTCATCGCCTCCATCGGCCTCAACTTGTTGTTGTTCGGGGCGCTGGTGTTTCCCAATCCGTTCTCTTCGTCCGTCGAAGAGGAAGATTCGCCGACGGAGAAACATCTCTACGGCAAAAAGCGGGAGCGGGACAAAATTGCCGTCATCCGGGCCGAGGGCGCGCTCGTCGAGGGATTGGACGGCTTCATCCTCAAGCAAATCGAGGCGGCCGCCAAGGACGACCACGTCAAGGCTGTTGTGTTGCGAATCGACAGCCCCGGCGGCACCATCGGGGCCAGCGAGGATATTCACCGCGAACTCACCCGACTGGTTTCGGGCGCTCATCCGCGACATCCCGAACACAAGCCCAAGAAGCTGATGGCCTCGATGGGTTCCATCGCCGCCTCCGGGGGGTATTACATCGCCATGCCCGCCGAGAAGGTGTTCGTGGAGAAAAACACGATCACCGGCTCCATCGGGGTGTATGCCTCGTTCCCGAATGTCTCCGAATTCGCCGACAAGTATGGCGTGAAGATGGAACTCATCAAAGCGGGCGGCATCAAGGGAAGCGGCTCCCCTTTCCACGAAATGACCCCGGCCGAACGACAACCGTGGCAGGACATGGTGGACCAAGCCTATACGCAATTTCTCGATGTGGTTGTGAAGGGACGCCCGCAATTGACGGCCGCCCAACTGCGGGACGAGATCGTGAGCAAGAAGACTGTCGCCAAACGGGACCACAAAGGGAACATCATCAACGGACCCGACGGCAAACCTTTGATGATTGAAGTCACCCGCGTGCGGGCCGACGGCGGCACCTACACCGCCGCCGAGGCCCAACGGGTCGGTTTGGTCGATGCTGTCGGCCTGTTGGAGGATGTGGTGACGGCCGTGGCCTCGTCGGCCGGTGTCTCCGAGTATCGCGTTGTCACTTACGAACGCCCGCCGAGTCTCTTGAACACGCTGCTCGGCATCCGCACGGCCACTCCGGGATTCGACGCCAAGAGCCTGTCCGCCGGGTTGACCCCCCGCCTGTGGTACATGGCCCCCGGCGCGGAACTCGGCGGGATCATCGCCGTCAGCGGAAAATAAGAGAGCAAGAAGACAAGACACTTGCGGATCCTTTTCACGCCGACAACCAAAATTGCCAAGTGACTTGGCGTCACCTTCCGCTGGACTTCGCCAATTATTTCGTCTAAACTAATCATATGATTAGTTATGCCTACGATCTGGCGGGGCACATGAATCGATCAAGGTTTCTTCTTCCCATCTTCTTTTGCGGCGTGATCCTCTTTGGCGGATGCAAAAAAGCCAGCGGGCCGTTGCCGACGCCCGATCTCTCCGGGCGAAAATTGCGGGTGCTGGCCACCACCGGCATGATCGCGGACGCCGCCAAGGCGATTGCCGGGGACAACGCCGAGGTGGAAGCCCTGTTCGATCCGGGGGTGGACCCGCATCGCTATGTGCCGACGCCGGGCGATCTGACGAAACTGAACAAAGCCGACTTGGTGCTGTACAACGGCCTGCATTTGGAAGGAAAGATGGCCGACATCTTCTCATCTCGATCCAAGACCAAATGGACTGTCGGTGTCGCCGACCACCTCACTGGATTGCGGTCGGCCGAGGGGGGCATTGAGGGCAATCACGATCCGCACGTCTGGTTCGATGTGCAAAAGTGGAAGCAAGTGACCGAGAAGATTCGGGACTCCCTGAGAGAAATCGACCCGGCTCATGCGGAACAATACTCCGCCAACGCCGCCGAATATTTGAAACGGCTCGACACCCTGGATGACACGGTGCGAACGAATATCAAGCTCATCCCCGCCGAGAAACGTGTGCTGATTACCGCCCATGATGCCTTCGGCTATTTCGGCCAAGCCTACGGGATCGAAGTAAAAGGTTTGCAGGGGGTCAGCACGGCGACCGACACCAGTTCGCGGGATGTCAGCGAATTGGCCGAGTTGATCGGCACCCGCAAAATCCGGGCGATCTTCCCGGAAAGCTCCGTGCCGGACAAGGGCATGCAATCGGTGATCCAGGCCGTGCGGCAAAAATACGCGGGCTTTGAGGTGACGCTGGCCGCCGAACCGCTGTATTCGGATGCCTTGGGACTTCCCGGTTCCGATGCGGACACCTACGAAAAAATGGTCCGGCACAACGTGCGGGTGATCGTGAAATCCCTCACCGGCGAATCGCCTCCCGACTTGAAATGATGAACGCGAAGCCAGCCGTCAACGTCGCCGATTTAACCGTCGCCTATCGGGATCGCCCCGTCCTTTGGGATATCGACCTGCAAGTCCCCGCCGGGGCCTTGATGGCCGTCGTCGGTCCCAACGGGGCGGGCAAATCGACTCTTCTGAAAGCGATCTTGGGGTTGGTGAAGCCTGTCGCCGGCATGGTGGAACTCTTCGGGCAACCCTATCGGGCCGTCGCCAAAAAAATCGCCTACGTGCCGCAACGAACCAGTGTGGATTGGGACTTCCCAGCCACCGTCCGGGATGTGGTGCTGATGGGCACTTACGGCCAGCTCGGCTGGTTCCGTCGGCCGGGCCAGCCGCAGCGAAAACTTGCGGACGAAGCCCTCGCCCGCATGGGGATGCAAGATTACGCCAACCGGCAAATCAGCCAGCTTTCCGGCGGCCAGCAACAGCGGGTCTTCCTCGCCCGTTCGTTGGTGCAAGGGGCCGAATTGTTCTTCATGGACGAACCGTTTCAGGGAGTGGACGCCACGACAGAAGAAGTGATCCTGAAGTTACTCCACGAACTGCGCAACGCCGGGAAAACCGTCGTCGTGGTGCATCACGATTTGGGGACTGTTCGGGATTATTTCGACTGGGTGACGCTTATCAATGTGAAAAAGATCGCCTCCGGCCAACTCTCCGAGGTGTTCACCCCGGAAAACATCTCCCAAACCTACGGCCATCGCGCGCTGATCGCGAACCCGTCAGCCTGAATACCTTTGGAACCGGCGAAGACACTTCAACGACAAGGCTCTCAATTCCCCAAGGGTTCTGTGAATAAAGCAGCGGTTTTCTAATCGAAGCTCATCCATGATGGCTCAATGAAGCCGCCCCGCCGGAATGTCTTTCGCTTCCGACCGCCCGCTGCCGCTGGTTCAATCGAGATTGACTCGGCGTGGAAACAAGTGATAATCAAAGCATGGGACGAGTTGCCATCACCACATGCCTGATCTTGTCGATCCTGTTCGGGCCGATGGCATGTTGCTGTTCGGCCAACATCTCGGCCGCCAAACCAAACACACAAACTCTGTCTTGCAATTCGGCGGCCATCAAACACCGAAAGTCCTGTTGCGAAACGCCGACTCCCACGGAGGAAAAGCCGGGAAAATCGGGCAACAAACCCGTCTGCCCGTGCAAGCAAAATCCTTCGGACAAACAAGCCGTTGTGTCGGCAGCATCGGGGGTAAACAACCCGCCGGTGAAAGTTCGGCTGGCGAATGCCATCACGGATCTGATTGGTCGCCAATCAGCCATTTCATGGCACTCCGGCCGCCGAATGACGGTTGATTCGCCCGGAGCATGCTTCGCCAGAACAGGCCGGGATATTTTGACCGCCCATCGCAAGCTCACTTGTTAAACTCCCGGCGAATGCCCTCCGGCATCGTCTTCAATCCCCGTTCTTAAGTTCATCAGCTCGCACCCTTTGGGGCGATTGATTCCAATTATTCCAATCATCGGATTTATTCCGGTGAGGGGCTTTGTTTCCAGATTCCCGACCGAAGAGACCAGCTTGCGTGGTCGTTCCTAGTGTCGTCTAATGGAGGGCCACACATGGTCCGCAAATATCTCATGTTCGGCGCGTTGGCCGCCGTTGTCGGATTCGCCGGATGTTCGCAGTCGCCGCCCTCAGTTGCGGAGAAATCGTCTCACGGAGACCATCACGACAAGGCGATGCCCGCCAAAATCGCCACGGAGGAGCAACGAACACTCTTCCAGACCCCCGGCGGTTTGTACACCGAGGCCGACATCGCCGAGAATAAAAATGCCATCCCGGCGGTTAAGTATTTTGGAATGAAGTCAGAGCATACCGCCGAGGCCAAATCAGGCGAGAAGATTTGCCCGATCTCGGAGACAAAAGCCAATCCCAAATTCACTTGGGTGGTTGGCGGAAGCACTTACGAGTTCTGCTGTGTTCCTTGCATTGAGGAGTTTGTCAGCAAGGCGAAAAACACCCCCGGCGAGATCAAGCCGCCGGATGCCTATCGCAAGAAGTAATTTTCGAGACGCCCTCCGTGAATCAGACCACCCCTTTTCGATTGTCCGGCCGTGATCCCGCGCTTGACGCCATCCGCGGACTGGCCATCCTCACCGTGACCATTTTCCGGTTCGGCACCCGCACGGACGACGGCACCCCCATCGGCGCCGGCTTCACTTGGCTCTGCGGGGCGGGCGACCGCGGAGTCGATCTGTTCTTCGTGCTGTCCGGGTTTCTGATCACCGGCGTGTTGTTCGATGCAAAGGGACAGTCGCATTATCTGCGAAATTTTTTCGTCCGCCGGTCACTGCGAATCTTTCCGCTTTATTTTGGCGTCTTGTTCGCGGCGTTCGTGCTTCTGCCGCGAATCTATCCCGAACAAACGTTTGTCAACGTCTACACCATTGAGCATCAGGAATGGCTGTGGATGTACGGCACAAACAATCTTCTCTCGATTGACTGGCTCTGGCCGCTGGGCGTGTTCAACCATTTTTGGTCGCTCGCCGTCGAGGAGCATTTTTATGTCGTCTGGCCGTTCGTGATCCTGTTTTTGGGGCGCCGGATGGCGATGAACGCCTGCCTGTTCCTGATCGGGATGGCGATCAGTTGCCGGTTTGCCCTCGGCGTGATGAAGGGCAATTTCATTGCGGCGGAAGTGTTGACCATTTGCCGGATGGACTCGCTGGCCATTGGCGCTTTTCTGGCCCTGATGGTCCGCGGACCGGGAGGAATGGCGGGCGTCGTCCCTTGGGCCTGGCGGTTGGGACCGCTGGCCGTCATCATCGTTGTCACTTCGGAGCTATTGGACAAAGGGGGTTTTTACCTCCCTTACACGCTGACAGCCATCGCCTGCGCGAGCCTGATCGTTTGGGCTTTGACGGCCACAGACCGTTTTTCTCGAACCATCTGGCACAGTCGGGTGCTTCGCAAACTCGGTCAATACAGTTACGCGATGTACGTGTTTCAAAATCTGCTGGTGCCCGCCGGGGAGCGGTTCTGGCCGGTCGCCGATCTGATTGACACGCTTGGCTCATTGGGGGGACGGCTGGCGTATGTCGCCCTCGGGTTCGGCGTCACCTTTGTGGCGGCGTTCATCAGTTGGCACGCCTACGAAAAGCATTTTCTGAAACTGAAGAAATTCTTCGGCGGCGAACAACACTCCCCGACCGCTCCGCCGGCGGAACCGAAGCAACGACCTCTTGAACTCACTCCTTCATAATCCGGCTGACGAAGGGCTGAGTTCAAGAGGCACATGAATCCACGCTTCGGTAGCCGGATCATTTGCGGAACTGTCGCCCGTCGGCGGCGGTCATCGCTCCATAGCCTTCCCGCCAGTCGGCGGTGATTTCGACTTGGCCAACGAAATCCTTGTCGGTCAGCGGGGATTTCCAGTCCTTTTTCAGTCGGCCGTTGGCATCAACATAGGCTTTCAGCAAATACGTGCCGCGTGGCAAAAACGGCTTGCCGTTGGCCCATTTCTTGGCCAAGTCGGACCCCGGTTCGGCGAAGAGGGTCAGCGTGTGCTGCCACATGCTGCCTTTGCCGAAGACGATCCGGTCCGTGGAGGCGATGGGGGTCTTCTCCCAGCCTTTGCCATCGGCTGTGCGGGCGTGGACATCCACTTGGAGCAATTTGTCCCCCCAAGCGGGCGGTGTGTTGCCGACCTTGAGCCAGAGTTCCGTGCCAAACGCCCGAGGGGACTTCACCACCGGCGGCAGGTCAGCAACCTTCTGATAAGCATTCGATTTGATGGCCGCCACGTCTTCCACCCATTGCCGGAACGACTTGTGGGCTTGATCGCCGACCGCGAATTTCAAGCCCCCTTCGTGCTTCACGGCGTTCAAAGGCTTTTGGATCAGGAGGCTGTTTTCCGGGGTTTTCACGTCAATGAGTTTGCTTTCCAACAGGAAGTTCATCGTCTCCCCCGAACCGCCCTTTCGGACCCACGCGACGCGGTCACCGAATTGCTTCCGATACTTGTCGTTCGCCGGCGTCCCTTCGGTGTGGCAATTCATGCAGCGAAACCGCATGGCCCAGATGTTTCTCTCGAAGGACTCCAACAGCCGGTCCTTGCGGGCATGTCGGATCACCGCATCGGGCACCGGCGGCTTGGCCTGTTCGGCCTCGGCCAGTTTCGGGGATTCACTCAGCGTCTTGTCAGCCGCGCACGCTTTGATCCATGCGGTGAATGCCTCCAGTTCGGCCTTCCGATTATTGGCGTGAATTGCCGGAGCTTTCGGATCTTTTTGGCCCATTTCAATGAGTTTCAGAATCTTCGAGTCGGCGGGGGATTTCAGGTCGATGAGGCCCTGATCCCGCATTGATCGAAAGGTCTTCTCCGCAGAGGGGAGGATGTAATTCTTGATGTCCACTCCGGCGAGGTGGCATTGCACACAACTCGATGGATTGGGGGACTTGAAGATCGGCATGATCCGCTGCTCGAACATGGCTTCCGGCGTCGTCTTCTCAGCGGCAAGAACGGCGAAGTCGGCGAACAAAGTCAGACTTGAGGCAATCAATGCCGCAACGGCGTGGCGCATAAAGAATCCTCGACGGCGATGAGGACAGGCTACGCCATCAGATCGACGGTTGCAACGAGATAAGCCCAAGGTTACTCAATACGAAACACCCGATAAGCCGGGTCGCCATAAACTTGCTTGAGATGCGAGGAAGCCACATTGACGCCGTCCGGCACGACGACGTGCGTGATCCCGGCCACCCGCACTTCGTCAAGAACACCGGATGAGTCCCAATCCGGCGTGGCATACCAGCGAACGACGGTTTTCACGCGGTTTTGCCATTCGATCACTTCAATATCCGCATAGGGAATCGATTTGAAATCGACATAAGCCGCCGCCCCGGCGATCAACCGGAAGCGTTGCAATTCAAACATGGCCGGCCGGCCGGTTTGCGAAACCGGGACAAACGATGCGGAGGCCGATCCCGGTTTGGCGGGAGGCTTCGGAAACCCGGCGGGCAACAGATAGACATCTCCCGGCTGGCGGTTGGCGTTCACAAACAGTTGCAATCCGTCCTCGGCGGCGCTCACCTGATAGCCCAAGTTCTTGGAATGAACCCGTTCAGCCCCGACCACCGCCACGGCAATGACAACGAACGAACACAACCCGATAAACACGCCGGGCAATTTCTCCAACCCGGCCGTCAAGCGAGCAAGCAAAACGGCTGTTGCGACAGGGACTATCACCGCCGAGAGCCGCCACGGGAACAACAGGGCGAGCGAGGTGTTGTGAGTGAGAATTTGCACAATGCTCAAGCCTGTCGCCAGCGACACCGCAATACCAATGGCGAGAGTCAGGTTGGAACGCCACAAGGCGACGATCCCCAACCCCGCCCATGCGATTTGCAACCATGCAATCAGATCAATCCAACGGGCCGCGTCGCAATGGTGCGGGATGCGGACCCAAGCGAGGATGCGTTGCCCTTCCTCGAAGGTGGCCGAGTCCGTCGGACGAAACACCACCGCCGCCGCCACCGTGACTGGCAACACGCCGAGCAGTACAATCAACCCGAAGCGAATGGCTTTCCCGATTCCCTGCGAGACTGCCAGCCGAACCATCATACCCGTTACCAACAATGCTCCGGGAAGCAGATACGTCGAGTGCAGCGTGCAGGCCAGGGCGATCATCATGCCTGCGGCCACGTTTCGCCCGTGGGCAAAGAAAGCGATGGCCGTGAGGAGGAAGACGCCGAACACGGAGGGTTGCAAACCGGCCCCGAGGATGTATTGGTTGGCCACGCCCGCCTGAAAGAACCACGGGTAATCGACGCCGAACAAATACACGGAACCCCAACGGATGATCCCCGAATGGAGACCGATCATCGCCGCCGCGAAGGTCCAGCGTCCCGCCGTGGTGACTGGCTTCCCCGGCAGGGTCGCGATGATGGCCCACAGGCTGAGGAAGTAAACCATCGACATGACGAAGAAACCGGCGTACACCCCCATCGCCCCGGTCAGGGGATACAGGACCGAAACGGCCCAAGAGAACACCGGGGTCGAATCCTTGGTGTTCGCCAGCCAGTCGGATGACAAATCGGCAAACCCCGAAGAGGCGAGGCCGTGCAGAAAGTATTGATTTTGGTTTGAGTAAAACACCGGCGGCTGGGTGAGGGCCACCGCGAAAAGAATACTCGCCGCCAAGGGCATCAGCGGCGACAAGGGGCGGATTTCGGCGGGAGTGTTCATTGCCAATTATTGCATGAACCAGACGTCGATGTGGAAAGGGAAATCATGGTTTCAGCATTTTGGACGTCCACTCGATGGCTTGTTCACGGGCGTTGGGCGTCACTGTGTGAGCCACATCTTCGATGATGACCTTTAGTTTGTCTTTCGCGTTCGCCTTCTCAAACGCTTCTTCCGCGCGAGCAATGGCAATCTTGGCCCCTTCGAGGGGGCAGTTGGGATCTTTGGCTCCGTTGGCGATGAACAACGCCCGGCCGGCGAACAAGGGCAACAGATTTGGGCAGTCAAACTGATCCAGAATGCCGGGAATCACCTTGCCCCACAAAGCCCGGCAAACGCGGGCGTTGACGGCGGGTTCGCCCAGATCTTTCGCCGCCGCCTCGTGGGCCGCCTTGATTGTGTTCGCCCGGCCCTGCCATTTGTCGTTCTCCAAGCTCACCAAGAAACTTTGAACGCCGATCAGCGGGGCCGCCACGCTCACGCGATCATCAACGGAGGCCGCCAGCCATGTTTGAATGCCCCCCATGCTGATGCCAAGCATCCCGAGATGTTTCGTATCCACATCCGGCCGGGTTTCCAGTTGGTCGAGCAACCGCCACAAATCCCAAACGGTGTCGTAATAGAAGGGATGTTCATGCGGTTGCCCCGTCGGGGTCTTCCAAGCCTTCGTGATGGCCGCAACATAAGCCTCCGACCCTTTCGCCCCGCCGGAACGTTCGCCGTGGTAACGGGCGTCGATGGCGACGCCGATGATGTCCCGCTTGGCGTATTCCTTGAGCCAGGAAAGCTGGCTCTCCTTGTTTCCCCCGGTGCCGTGCAGAACGATCATCACCGGGAATTTGCCGGGTTTCGCCGGGCGGACCAACAACGCAGGCACCCGCTCTTCTGTTCCGTCGGCCTTCTTCTCGCTGGCAAAGTCGTAGTGTTCCGTGACAAACCCGCCGGCTTCCTTCGGTTCGCTCAGAACCTTGACGGCCGCCGGGACTTTGGGCCGGTCAAGCAGTTTCAAGAGATTCTTCTTCGCCTCGGCCGGTGGCGGCGGCTTGGGAACCTCTTGGGCCAATAGCGGTATCGTGGTGGCAAGAAGAAGAAGAAAACCGGAGAGACGCATCATGGCGCATCCTTGAAAAGTGGCGTTGTCGAATGAGGCAAGGATCATGATATCATCGGACGAATTGCCGGTTGCGGGGCCTCGCCAAGATCGGTTAGCATGACGGACACACATCCACCCGGTCCTTGGTGATGCTCATCCTCCTCGATCATCTGTTGGCGGCCGTCCATCTGCTCTCCGGGGCGGCTTGGTTCGGGGCGTTGGTGTACCGGACGTTTTTTGTCGATCCGAAGGCCATGCGTTTTTTCCACGAGGGAACCGAGTTTGAACGCTACTCCCTCGATCTGGCCCACGGAATGCGATATGTCGTCATGCTGGCACTGGTGACCTGCGGCCTCTCCGGGTTTGTTTTGCTCGGCTTGCGGTGGAATAGTTCCCAAGGCTGGCTCGCCTTCATGGGCATCAAGTCTGGTCTATGGATCATCGCCTTCGGATTGTTCGGCTACATCTCTTGGGTGTTTTGGCCGAAACGGGTATTCGCCACCAGAACGGAGTTGCCGAGACTTCACCGGCAGGGGTTTCTGCTGGCGTTCACCATGATCGTGATCGCGGCCACCGGGATGATGTTGGGGCAATTGGCAAAATCAACCGCCTGTCTTGTTTGGATAGACGGGTGGCTTTTGGCAGCCTGGCCGGGTTGAGACGCCTGATGATGATTGTCAGGACTCGACGAAGATCGCAAGTCGGTCTTGGAATTCTCACGGACATTGTGTTAGATTGAGCCGTGTAAGGCGTATGATATGGCAAGGAGTTTCTGCGTCGTGCAATCACGCCGAATGACTTTCGTGATCCTCATGGCCGCGACCTTTTTTGGTCCGCTGGCTTGTTGTTGCGCATGGTCACGAATGACGTTGGCTGCCCCGGCGACGAATGCCATCTGCGAAACACCTTCGACGATCTCGCCCGAAGAGGAATCCCCAATCGCCTGCCCAAGTTGCCGATTGGCCATGCAAGGCAAGCCGGCTCCGGTCCCAAATCGGGAACATCACGAATCTCCGACAAAGAAGTGCCCGTGTTGCGAAGCCAGGAGCAACAACTTCCAGATTTCCCAACAAGATGCCCCGGATATTGCCCTTGAACCGGTGATGTTGGAATTGCTCCCCGTCACGGGGGACGTGATCGTTCCCCGGCTGGAACGCTTCTCCGAAATTCACCCCAACTCCCTTGATGATCGGCAGTCATTTCTCACCGACTATTGCCACCGTTTGCGCTGTTAGACCACTCCCGGCCACTCCTTGACATTGACATTTTTCAAACCGTGTGGTGTGACGGTCTTGTTCCGTCATGCGTGTGTGTTGATATGCGCTTACCGTTAATTCATTAAGGAACCAAATCATGTTGAAGTTGAACCATGTCCTGTCGATGTTGTTGGGTGTCGCCGCGCTGGCGGTCTTCGCCGGAGCTGGTCAGTCCGAGGAAAAGAAGCGGGTGTCTTGTGTGGAGATCTGCCGCAAGTGCGCCGAGAACTGCGAAGATTGCTCGAAGTGTTGCAAGGAAGACAAGGATCTTACCCACTGCGTGAAGGTGTGCGACACTTGCTCCCACTTGTGCTCGGCCTGCGCCAATCTGTACGAAATGAAGTCCCCGCTCGCGGACGAACTTTGCAAGACCTGCGAAAAGATGTGCCTGGCCTGTGCGGAACAGTGCGAGAAGAGCGGCAAAGAATGCTGCAAGAAGTGCGCGAAGCACTGCCGGGAATGCGCCAAGGCGTGTGCCGCCGCCCGAGGTTAATTTGATGAAGTGACGGCCCCGGCGGTTGGCCGATTCGGTCAGCCGCCGGGTGTTCACATGTCTTGCCCGCCGTTCACGGCCCGGAATTCGCCTGATAATTCCCCGGCTTTCTTCTTGGAGCGGATAAACTTCATCGCAATCAGCGTGTAGTCGTCCCCCAACGGGGCGCCTTTGGTGAAGCGGTCGAGAGAATCGAGAATCCGCTTGATGATCCCTTTTGCCCCGGAGGGACAGTCGCCCAACATTTTGTCCAGTCGCTCCGTCCCGAAGGATTCATCATCGGCGGTCTTCGCGTCGGTGATGCCGTCCGTGTGCAGCAAGACTTGGTCGCCCGGTTTGAGGCTCACCTCGTCCTCCGGGTATTCGGTCCCGTCAACAATTCCGAGGGGCACGGAACGTTTGCGTTCCAACACCTCGACGGAACCATCGGCCACCCGTGTGATTCTTGGCGGCGGATGACCGGCGTTGGACCAACTCAGTGTTCCCCGATCCGGGTCGTAGATCGCATAGACGGCGGTGACGAACGTGCCAAACGAACGAGTGTACATTTTCGTCAAATGGTCGTTCACATAGGTCAGCAAATGGCCCGGCGGGAATGGCGGCCCCGTGTAAGTCTTCACCAGCGAATGCAGAACTGCGACCAGCATGGCTGCCGACGCCCCGTGGCCGCACACATCGGCCACCAATAAGCCGACGCGGTTTCTGGGCAGTCGGATAACATCATAAAAATCCCCGCCGGCCGTGGCCGTGCTTCGGGAATACATGCTCAAATCCAGCGTGGAAACGCGGGGCAATTCCGTCGGCAACAAGGCTTGCTGGAGCTTGGCGACCTGCCGGAGTTCATGCTGGGCCTGTTCGTTGGCCGTGTGCAGTTTCTGGGAAAGCACGGCGGCCTGCGTCGCCCGGCCGAACAGGTTGCTCATCCAGACCAGTTCCGGCAAATGATCCGGCGTGAAGGCATCCGGTTCGGATCTGGTGACAACCACCATGTTCACGGATTCGCCCCCTTCATAAAGAGGCAGGGCCATCAATGATCTCTGCCCCTCCAGATAGGGGGCGGCGGGATCGTTGTCGGGGACTTCCAGCCGGTTGAGAATCCCCGGCTTTCCCTCCGCAACCAGTTTTCCGAGGATGCCCCCGGCCAAAACCGGTAGCCGTTCGGGTTCCTTCCACGGGTTGACGTGATCCTGCCAGAGATTGAAACGAGTGACGCGCACCGCCGGGGGGACCAACCCGCGACGGCTCAGGGAAATTTGCCGGTCCGTCGGGAAGATTTCCGCCATGCGACGCGCGTAGACCCGGTACATGGCCTGCGGATCGCGCGCCCGGCTCAGTTCCCTCATCACATCGATGGTCAGATCAAGTCGATCCGACCGAGATTCCGGATTGGAATCGAAGAAGTTGGTCGATTTCATGACTCCTTTAGTAGACCCTTCCCCGCGACGAAGAGCAAGGGCCGACTTGAAGAAATCATGTCATCGCATCAGATTTATTTGAAATGACGGGCCGCGAAATGGTCGTTGGCAAACTTGGGATTCAGTTCGACGTTCTTAAAGAAGTACTCGCCAACCAGTTCCGTCTCGCTGCGGAGAATGATGCCGACTTGTTGCTTGTTCTTCACGTCCACATAAACGGTCGATTGCGTCAGGCCGTCTTCTTCTGGAGTTTTACAGGTCCGTTGGAAGGTATAACATTTCAAACCGCCCAGTTCGGCCACTTCTTGCACCCCGAGATATTCCACCGTCAGCTCGCCCCGCTCCTTCGCCGCCTGCCAGGCAGTCAGCGTGCGGCGAAAGGCGTTGGCCAGCCCGAATTCGGTCACTGGCAGCCGGGCGGCGTCACGGGCCTCCGACCCCTCCGGCGCGCGGGCGGCATAATTCTTGCCCAAGAATTTCAGGGCGCTTTTCGCCGTCGCGCTGGAGGGAACAATTAACAGTTGATTGTCGTTCTCCCCCGAAACGTACAGCATCGCGTCGGCCCGGCCCTTGCCCTCCAGCCATTTCATGCGAATGGAAAACGGCGATTCCTGAAACTCGCAGGCGATGACCTCACGATCACGCAACTTGCCGCCGATTCGCTCTCGTTTGACGAACTCGCAACGATACCCTTCGACCTTCCCGCGATGTCGGGCCAACGCTCCCTGAAGGGCGGCCAGGGGATCTTCCTGGCATTGTTCCTCAAATGATTTGGTCGAGTCCGGGCGTGGCGGGCAAGGATTTCCGGAAGTGGGGGAAGCGATGGCGGATGGGTCGCTGTTCGTGATCCGTTGCGCCGGCGAGAACATGAGACACAGTGTGATCAACAGGATGATGACCGCCGAATTTCGCAAATGAATTGTCATGGGTGTCGGAGTCCATTGACTGGTCAAAATGACCCGCCTTTCATTAAAGATAGGCGATTGGGAGAAGTCGGGCAAAGGGCCATCAATGAAAATGATCGTCCGGGAAGGGGGTTGGACTACAGCGTCCCCTTCCGACGGACCGATGAACGATGTGATTGCCGTCGGCATTCACGGCATAACCGGACAGGGGCATAGAGAACTTCATGCGTGCCATTGCGTCGATCATCGCCGGTTTGACGTTGTCCGCGGGATTTTCCTTGGCCGAAGAGGAAGTCATCCCGGTTCACACCGGTCGAACGCCGACTTCGCTCCCGGCCACCATTCCCGGCGCCGAGACGACGAACGAACTCCCGCCGTTTTTGAGCGTCCCGGAATCTCCGGCCATCCGGGCTTCCAATCTCAAAAGCTGCCGTTCGTGTCCGAATGATTACAATCCCAACCTCGCCTACCTGCCCGACAGCAACCCGGATTGCCGGGGGGGAAGAGGAAGATGCGGCAGCGGCGGCGATTGCCGGTCACCGGAACAATTCTGGGCCGGCGCTGATTTTTTCGCCGGGCTGGGATCGGACATCCGGGACGTGCGGCATCAGGGGATTTACGGGATTAAACTCAACCTCGGCACTTGGCTGACTTCCGACAACTCCCTCGGTTTGGATGGCGGGTTCTTCAACGCCCACGATGCGTACCGGGATATCTTCCTCGGGCCGTTCGGAACCACGCTCGTCGATTCACCGGTGACGTTTACCACGGGAGACATCAACCTTCGATCAGCCCTCTTCTCGCACGGCCGTTACCGCCTCGACGGGCTGGCCGGGTATCGTTATCTCTCGCTGGGAGAGCAATTGCTAGAAGGATCGGCCGGCGGCATCAACTATTGGAAAACCACCAACAGCGTGAACCTTGGACAAGTCGGCGCGGTGGGATCATACCACTTCGGGCCATACACTGGGGAAATTATCACGAAACTTGGATTCGGCACGAACCAAGAAATCTACGAGTTGAACGGTGCTCGCACATCCTCAAACACATTTGCATTCGTCCCTGAATTCGGGGCAAGGTTTGCCTATGGCATGGGCGAGGGAGCGAGAATGGTGCTTGGGTACAACCTGATCTACCTGAACGACGCCGTCCGGCCGGACCACCGCAGCCCGAACAACTACCTTCTTCAGGGGATCACGGCCGGGTTGGAACTTCGTTACTGATTCAATCGGGCAGTCGCATTCCCGCCATCATCTCTTGGAAAAGCGGCTCGAAATCCTCAAGCTCTGTGTCACAGGTTTGGGCCAGAATAAGCAACGAGCCGGCGCCGAACGGAAGGGCGCGTATCCAAGCGGTGTTAGTCAGGTCCAAATGGAAAAAATGGACATCGTAGCCGACCGCCGGTTGCCCGCCGACCGTCTCGACAGCCTCATCGGCCTCCAGTGTTTCAAAGGACTCCCGCAATCCCTCCAGCACGGCGTCGGCCATTTCCATCGGATCATCCACATCGTCCCGGTAACTGAGCACCAGATAGGGGGTCGACGTGCTGTTCAAGGAGACGGCCCACCCGTTTTCGACGGTGTCCTCCTCCAGCGTCCAATCGTCGGGATATTCGAGGAAAACCCCGTCCCGCTCAAAGCCATGAGCCATGCGAACCTCGACAGGAAACAATTCTCCTTCCATGATATTCGCGGCCCACTTGCTGGCGTCCGGGAAATCCCGAAGATAAGCGGTCATCACGGCGGCCATGTGATGGAATGGCAGACATAGGGGACTTAAAATCCCCCGTTCGGTAACGGACGTGTGGGTTCGAGTCCCACCATGGCCAATGAGCATTTACATAGATTCTGTCCTGAGCTGCCTCGGACGGAATAACAATTTCATTCGCCTCAATGCACCCGTATCGAAGAGGCATTCAAGGTGCGGACGGCGTTCCGGGAAACGGGACGCAACGGCCGGTTTGTCACTATTTTTCGATCATCCGAACATGAGCAATCGGCTCAATTCCAGTTCCGATTCAAACTGGCAGCCGACCTCGAAGTAGTCGCCGGTTTCTTTGCAGTTTCGGACGATCATGTTTACCCACTCGAAATTTTCGGGGGCGTTGGACGGGCGTCCTTTTAGCTGGATTCCCACCGGTTGAGGGCTTTCCAGGGCAAGACGCAGGCCGCCGGTGGAGCGGTCCAGCACGTAGGCTTCCATTGGCTTGGGGCGGCGGGCTTTGGGGTCGATCACGATGATCGGCGTCGGCAGGCCCGCCCGGCGGATGGCGCGGCGGCGTTCGTCGTGCCGGGCGATGGCCGGGGGGGGCAGGTTGGCCAGTAATTCCGGGGAAGGCGGGACAATATGACCGCCGGCGCGAGATTGTCGGCGGCCAAAAAACAGAAACAGCAGGATCACCACCAACCCCGTGGCCATGGCGATCCAGATCATCGGGTCGCTGATTGAGAGGTTTGAGAGGAGCTGGGCCAGCGTCTGCATGGGGATGTCGGCCGGTGGGGTTTGGAATCATCGGCGGGAAACAATTTCCCACGCTGTATTGTGGGACAGTTTCCCGGATGGTGCAAGCGAAGTTCCCGACAACGGGCCGGACGGGGCATATCCGCAAGCCAACGACGGGCGGTTCGGCTAGAATGGCTACGTTGTCCAACTGTTGCCGAACACCAGCGGGAAGTGGTCTGAGATGGGCGGGGTAAACCCTTATATCGACAAGCCGGAGATGGAACGACCCAAGCAAAAGTTTCGGGTCACGTTCTTGATCGAGGAAACCGGCGAACGGAAACTCTTCGAGGTCGATCCGGCCGAGATTCCCTATGGCCGCACCGGTCTGGAGGGGAGCGTGCTGGACATTGCCGAGGGGGCCGGTCTGGAGATCGACCACGCCTGCGGCGGCGTCTGCGCCTGCGCCACCTGCCATGTGAAGATCCGCGAGGGATTGGACACTTGCAGCAAACCCACGGACGACGAAGAAGACCAGATCGACAGCGCCCGCGATGTGGACATCGATTCCCGCCTGAGCTGCCAGTGCGTCCCCAACGGCACGAAAGACCTTTTGGTCGTCATTCCCAAGTGGAACAAGAACATGGTGAAGGAAGGTCATTGAAGAGAGAAGAATAATCACCGGCACGCAAAGGTCACACCAAGTTTCACCAAGAAAACGAAAGAGAATTTTCTTTCTTCTTCGCGAAACTTTATGTGATCTTTGCGTCTTGGTGATTACTCTTCTCTATGTCATGTGATCTTTGTGCCGAGTTTTCTCTTCCCTGCGAGTCTCCAGATGAATCTCCCCTCCGGTTATCTCTTTGCGGGTGTTCACAGCGGGTTGCGGGCGACCGAACCCGGACGGCTTGACTTGGCCTTGCTGGTTAGCGAGCGTCCGGCGGCGGCGGCGGGCGTTTTCACGCAGAATCGCGTGGCGGCCGCCCCCGTGCATCTTTGCCGGGAACGGCTCCCCCGGAATGATGCCCGTGGGTTTGTGGTTTGTTCCGGAAACGCCAACGCCTGCACGGGCGACCAAGGGATGGCCGACGCCCGGCGAATGGCCGAACTGGCGGCCAAGGCCGTCGGCTGCGAATCGGAACAGATGCTCGTCTGCTCCACCGGGGTCATCGGCCGGTTGCTGCCAATGGAGGTGATGGAAACGGGCATTCCCGCCGTCGCCAAGCATCTCATGCCAGATGTCGCCTCCTTCGAGGCGGCCGCGAAAGCCATCCTCACCACCGACACGCGGATCAAGACCACCCTGCGGCACGTCGGCCCGCACACCGTCGCGGGCTTCGCCAAGGGGGCGGCGATGATCGGCCCGAACATGGCGACCATGCTCGGCTTCGTTTTCACCGATGCGGCCGTTCGCCCGGATGATCTGCACACGATTCTCAAGGGGGCGGTCGAAGAGACGTTCAATTGCATCAGTGTCGAGGGGCACATGAGCACGAACGACACTGTTCTAATCCTCGCCAACGGCACCGGGGAACCGCTGGCCGGGGCGGCCCTCGCGGAATTCGCGGAAGTGGTGCAGGCGGCCTGTTCGGATCTCTCGCGGGGAATCGCGGCCGACGCGGAAGGGGCCAGCCATCTGGTCGTCATCGACGTGGAGGGAACCCGCACCAACGCGGAGGCGAAGCAGGTGGCCAAGACCATCGCCGAGAGCGCGCTGGTGAAAACAGCCATCTACGGGGCCGACCCAAACTGGGGCCGGTTCGTCTCGGCCGCCGGATATTCGGGCGTGCTTTTTGAGGAGCGCGACCTGACGCTGTGGATGGGCGAAATGGAACTCTACCGCGCCGGAACCCCGCTCCCCTTCGACCCGGTGGCCGCCAGCGCTTACCTCAAAAATAACCGCGAAGTCAGCCTGCGATTGAAGTTCACCCTCGGCGAAGGGCGTTGCCGGTTCTTCACCTGCGACCTGACGACCGAATATGTGACGCTGAACGCGGACTACACGACGTGAGTCCGGGAAAGATAATCCTCGTCAACCAACAGGTTAGAACCGCAAAGTGCTCGCCTTGAACCTGAGGTCGAAAATGGGACGAATACTCAGAATCGTCTTGGTGTTGGCCCTCATCGCCGGTTGCGGCAAGAAACCGCCGGTCGACGACCCGGTCACTTTTGTGGACAGCAACGACCCGAAGATGAACGCGGCGATCACCAAGGCGAGAGCCAGCGTGAACTCGTTCATCACCGCGTTGAAATCACCGAAAAGCGGCCAGTCGGCGTTCTCGATCAAGATGGCGTTCACCGAAGGCGATGACAGCGAACAGATCTGGCTCACTCCGGTCAGCTATGACGGGAAGAACTTCCAAGGCACGGTCAACAACACGCCGGTGAAGGTGAAAAAGGTCCGGATGGGCCAAAAGGTCACGGTCAGCCCGTCCGAAATCTCCGACTGGATGTACGTCGAAAACGGCAAGCTCGTGGGCGGGGAGACCTTGCGCGTCCTTCGTGACGGCCTGACTCCCGCCGAACGGAAAGACTTCGACAAAGGGATGCCATTCAAGATTGAGTGAGGCATCTGCCTTTTTCGGGCCGTTCAACGCTTGATCGCCCCGAAAGCGGCAAAGCAGGTGTTTTTGTGAAGCAATTCGACTTCACTGAAACCGACCGACCGCAGCAAGTCCAGTTGATAAGGAACCGGGCGGGGCGTGTCTTCGGCGATAATGCGGGCGTACACTTCGTCCCGATAGGCTTCGCCGCCGATGGCCGTCAGGTATTCGCCGTAGCGTCGCCAGTGAACCGCTTGAAGTTCCGGAAGCGAGCTTTCGACGATGTCGTAAATCCAGAACGAACCACGCGGTTTCAGCGCGTCATGCACTTTTTGGAAGACTGTTTGCCATTCATCGTCCGTCCGCAGGTGGTGCAGCATCGCGGAAGCCAGGACGATGTCGAAACGTTCCTTCCCAAAATCCGCGTCCCGAATATCCGCCAGAATCGTTTGCACGGAACCGGTCGTTTTGGGGCGAACTCTTGGCACGGCCAGATCAAGCATCGTCTGGGTGAGATCGACCAGCGTGACGTTCAGGTTCGGCAATCGCTCCAGCAGTTTCAGGGTGTAGTTCCCGCCGCCGCAACCGAGTTCGAGCAGATTCGAGGCGTGAGGAGTGGCGGCAGCCGCCGACTCCGCCACGAGGCCCATGCACAGCGCCGAATCGGTCACGGCCACCTGACCCGTTTCGAGGTTCGTGTAGAGGGCGGCCTCGGCGTCGAACCGCTGACGGATTTCTTCAACAGACGATTTCATGGTTTCCTCCAAGTCCCAGAATCAGAGTAGGAAGAAAATGGTCACGAGGTGCGAGATTCCCGCCTTCTATCATAGGATGCGCAAGCCTCGTCGCCCGATGTCGGAGAACGCCTGATGCCGAGCGGTCAAATGCCCATGTCATCTCTCACGTGTTCGGTGGCGGTGGTGCAGGCGACTCCCGTTTTATTCGACACGCCGAGATCGCTCCAGAAACTGGCCGATCTCACTTCAGAGGCCGCGCGCAAAGGGGCCGAACTGGTCGTCTTCCCGGAGGCGTTCATTGGCGGCTATCCCAAGGGACATGATTTCGGCGTCAGCGTCGGCATCCGCACACCGGAGGGACGGGATGAGTTTCGCCGATTGTTCGAGAACACCATCGAAGCGCCGGGACCGGCGACCGAGTTCCTTGGTTCCGTGGCCCGAGATCATTCCGTTCATCTCGTCGTCGGCGTGGTTGAACGGGAAGGAGGCACGCTCTATTGCGCGTCGATCATCTTCGGGCCGGATGGCGCCCTGCTCGGCAAACATCGCAAACTGATGCCAACCGCGATGGAGCGGGTCATCTGGGGCAGCGGCGACGGCTCCACGATCCCGGTCGTCCCGTCGAAACTCGGCAGGATCGGAACGGTGATCTGCTGGGAAAACTACATGCCGATGCTGCGGATGGCGATGTACGCCAAGGGCGTCGAGTTATACTGCGCCATCACCGTGGACGACCGGGAAACGTGGATTCCCACCGTCCGGCACATCGCCCTGGAGGGCCGGTGTTTCGTCCTGTCCGCGTGCCAGTTCTTGCGCAAAGCGGACCTTCCGGCCGGATATCCCTTGGGCCGATTCTCCTCCTCGGCCGATGTGTTGATCCGGGGCGGCAGTTGCATCGTCGGGCCGCTCGGCGACCTGTTGGCGGGACCGGTCTATGGGGAAGAGTGCATTCTGATGGCGAACCTTGACCGGGCCGACCTCATCCGGGCAAAGTTCGATTTCGACGTGACCGGCCACTATGCCCGCCCCGACGTGTTCCGATTGCATGTGAACGAGCAGGCGATGAAATCGGTGACGTTTGGCAGAGAAAAGGAGAGTGGTTGAACGTCCCGCTTACTTTTCCGGCGTCATCTTCTTGGCCTCGATCAGCTTTACCCGACGCTTCTCCCGGCCTTCGACCGGGGTGCCGACGGTGATGACGAGCGAGCCGTCTTTGGCCGCAGCTTCGGCATAATCCGGCACGCCTTTCGGGTAGATGGCCTCGGCCGAGGGGTTTGGCGCCGGCTTGCCGTTGACGACGGGAGGGCCGAAGGTGACCGTCACTTTTGGGATGTCCGCAACGGGCCGAAGTCTCCCGTAGATCTCCACGAAGTTCGCCACCTTGCGGTCGAGGACCAATTTTTCGCCCTTGAATCGCAGGGCGCCGACGAAGACGTTTTCGTCTTTCTCATGCGAATACACGAACGCCCCGACCCATGTGTATGGCTTGCCATCGATCATCTCCTGATCCATGCGGGTTAGCCGATAGGTGTATTTGCCTTTCTTCCAGGCATAGGGCCGGCGCACGCTCACGAAGTCTCCCTCGTGGCCCGAGCTTTGAAGAAAGCCGCCGTCCGAAGGCCGGATGGCGTCGAGGCTGCGCTCGCCCCACATGGAGAAGAGGAAGCCGGGGCCGAGGGTGCGAAGTTTCGTGTCTTTCTTGGTGTTGCCGTCCGATTGCGTCTGGATGCCGCCGTAAAACGGTGTCTTGCTCAGGTGGCCGAGGCCGATGGGGGAGATGTACAGGTTCACCGAGGACGGCACATCGTCGCTGATGGTCACCTCCACGGCCAAGCTTTCAAACGGCGTCTCGGCGCCGATGTCCCACCAAGTGTCGATGAGGTGCCACGGCATCGAGGCGTATTTCTTCTCCTCCTTGGGCGGTTGCCCGGCACCGTTGACGGTCAACAGTCCGGCGGCAAGAAGAATCAGGAGCATCAACGTTGGTCGGAGACGGTGCATCAGTCGAAATCCTTGGTGAACGGTGGCTCATTTCAGCTTATTCATCCCGAAAAACGGGATCAAAGAAACCGACCTTTTGGCGGCGTTTATCGCTTCGGGGGCAAGGCGCTGACAAAAGCCCATGCCCTCTCAATCCATGCCTCCAGTTGCTCGTCGGTGTCGAGGGCCTCCGGTTCAACCACCACCCAACCTTTCATGGGCCGGCCGGTGATGTCGAACTCTCCGACGAATGATTCCAGCAGGGCGTCCTCATAAGCCTCCGCGCCAACCCGAACGACGAGAGAATACTTCCAAACGCCGACGAGCATGTTCCCGTCGAGCAGGAACCCCATGCCGCCGAACATCTTCTTGGCCTCGATGCCCTGACGACGGTCAAGGATCTCCCGAATCCGGGCGGCGAGTGTTTTGTCGAAGGCCATGTCCGTTCCTCCGGTCAATGATCGTCGTTACCCGACAGCTTACATGATCCGGCTTGTCGCCGACGAGGCTGGTATCGAGCATCCGCCATAATGGGCCATTTTCAATTGGTCAAAATGTCTGCGCATTTGCCCAAAATCATCAAGCGACCCCTCTGTTTTGCCGGGAGTTTTGAAAAATAGTGTTCAGTTGGCCCACTGTTTTTGACCACTTTTGGGGTATCCAACTGTTCAAAAATGGCCACCGGAGGGTGTTTTCACACCTTTTCCAGTCACTTTTGGGTCGGTTTTTGGCTGATTTGAAAATCGTGAAACGTGAGAGCCTGTAACGCTTTCACGAGATGCCCTTGCGGATTGGTCTTCATTCCCGTCGTGGAAATTTCAATTGAATTCATGGTCCCTTGGATCATCATCCGCGGTTCGGCTCGCGCGACTCGCGGCCAATATCCGGGCCAGCGCGGTTAGTTCCGCAGGTTTCACCAAGTGATGGTCAAACCCCGCCTCGGTGGCCAGCCGACGGTCGTCTTCCTGGCCCCAACCGGTGCAGGCCACCAGTACGCGGGAGGCTCCGCCAGGCATTTGCCGGATGTGTCGGCAGACTTCGTAGCCGTTCATTTTCGGCATGCCGATGTCGAGGATGAGAATGTCGGGGTCGAAACTTTCGGCAATTTGGACAGCCTCCACGCCATCATGAGCGACGACCACTTCGTTGCCCATGATTTCGAGGAGCATCCGCAGACTGGTGGCCGAGTCCATGTTGTCATCGGCCACCAAGATTTTCAAGCCTTGGGCATGGGATGTGGCGATGGCTCGTGTTGCCTCCGCCGGGGGATGTGTTTCCCCCTCTGTCTGGGCGGGCAATCGCACGATGAACGAACTGCCCCGGCCAATGCCTTCGCTGCGGGCCTCGACCGCTCCGCCGTGCATTTCGACCAATCGCTGCACCAGCGTGAGGCCAATGCCCAGGCCGCCTTGAGCTTTTTCCAGTGTGTTGTCCGCCTGAACAAACAGGCCAAACACCTTCCGAAGCATTTCGGGCGCGATGCCGATCCCGTTATCGGAAACGGTCACCTCGACATGGTCGTCGTCGGTCATCATGGCGGACAGGGTGATGGTTCCACCGCGATTGGTGTACTTCGCCGCGTTGCTCAGCAGATTGGAAAACACTTGGGCAAGCCGGGTCGTGTCGGCATCGAGAAAAATCGGCTGGGCCGGGATGGCCAGCGTCAACTCATGGCCGGCCGTTTCGATCAACGGGCGGCTGATTTCCACGGCATTCCGCACCACGGCGGTCAGCAAGACACGCTCCCGGCGGAGTTCCATCTTGTTCCGGGTGATGCGCGAGATATCCAACAGGTCGTCGACCAATCGCACCATTTGGGATAGTTGACGCTCCATCATGCCGCGCGCCCGCTCGGCGGCCGGAGGGAGGATGCCGGTGAGCCGGAGAACGTGCAGACCGTTGCTGATCGGCGCCAGCGGATTGCGGAGTTCGTGGGCCAGCGTAGCTAGAAACTCATCCTTGAGGTGATCGGCCTCGGACAAGTCGGCGGCCAGCCGGCGAAGGTCGTCCTCCATTTTCCGTCGTTCGGTGTTGTCGCCGATGATGCCCGCCATCCGCTCAATCTCGCCACCGGTGTTTCGGCGAATGCGGGCTTTCGTCCAGATGTGCCGTTCCTGTCCGTCGGCCCGCCGCACCCGGCATTCGATATCCAAGGCCATGCCGGTGACGGCCGATTTTTTGAATTCGGCTTCGACCCGTTCCCGATCGGCCGGAACGACATGCTGGAGGAACATGCCGTAAGTCCATTCGGGCAGAGGATCGTCATACCCGAAAATCCGGTCATGCCGCGGCGTGCGGAGAGCAGTCTGGTCGCGGAGATTGAGTTCCCACTGCCCCAGATCGGCGGCCTCCAGGGCGAAGGCCAGCCGCTCGCGGCTTTCACGCAGTTCGTTTTCATGCTCCCGCCGCAGGGTGGCATCGCGGAACACCAGCACGGCCCCGAGGATTTCGCCCCCCTCCGGGCAAATCGGGGCGGCGCCGTCGTCAATCGGCCGTTCGATGCCATCGCGAGTCAGCACCTTCGTGTGATTCACCGGCCCCGTGACAATGCCGGCCTTCAACGCCTGGGGGGCGGGATTCTTGATCGGCTGCCGCGTGGATTCGTCGAGAACGTGAAACACATCGTCCAGCGGCTTGGCCAGGGCGTCGGCGGCTTTCCAACCGGTCAGAATCTCGGCGACGGAGTTCATGAACGTGACCCGGTTTTCCGTGTCCGTGGCGATGACGGCGTCACCAATACTGGCAAGCGTGGTGCGGAATCGTTCTCGTTCTTCGATCAACGAGGCATTCGCCCGGTTCAACTCGGCCGTGCGTTCGGCCACACGATGCTCAAGTTTGATGTTGGCCTCATGCAAAGCCGTCTCGGCTTCCTTGCGGGCGGTGATCTCCCGTTCCAGTTCCTCCGGGGATCTCATGGTCAGCACTTTGGGAACCACCCGGACCAGGGCAATCACGGTGGCCCACGAAACGATGGCCGTGAAGAGCTTGATTAGCCCGGCCAGTCGGTAAGCGGGCCACCAGAAGATGATGGCCTCCATCAAGTGGGTGGTGCCGCACAACAGGATGAACGCGCCGAACAGAGCGAAGAGGCCGCGAAACGGGAGATCGCCACGACGCCGCACGAAGTAGATCAACACGACGGGAATGGCGAGGTAGGCCGTCCACACTCCAAGATCGGAGAGGATATGCAGCCAGCCCTGCCCGGCCGTCCAGCGTCCGCAGGTCCAGCGGGCCGGGAAGTCGGATGTGTCGAACAATCGCGCGAAAAAATCCAAGACATCATCTCCCGGAATGCCCGCTCTGCGGGGAATGCCCGCCGAGTTCGTCCTTGGATTCCGACCAATTATTAAGATACGGGACTTGTGCCGGGGAAGTGTGTGAGGATTTTTCCGAAAAGATCCAATTAACCTGATGATCTGACTGGTTTCGCCCAAGACTTGGCGGGATGCTCACTCCCGCCAAGTCTTTTTCGTTTCAAACTCAACTCAATGAGGGGCCACCGGTTCTTTTCCCGGTTCGCCCGGATGTTTCGGCGGCCCGTTCCGCAATTCGATCAAACTCTGAACCGCCACATAAAACGCCGGGACGAAGAACACCGCCAGCACGGTGGAGGTAATCATCCCGCCGAAGACGGCCGTGCCGAGAGCCTGACGGCTGGCGGCCCCGGCCCCGGTGGCCCAAACAAGAGGAGCCACGCCGAGGATGAACGCGAACGATGTCATCACGATCGGCCGGAACCGCAACCGGGCAGCCGTCACCGCCGATTCGCGGATCGATTTTCCGGAGAGCCGCAACTCGCGGGCGAACTCCACGATCAAAATGGCGTTCTTGCTCGCCAGCGCGATAATCAGCACCACGCCGATCTGGGTATACACGTTGTTGTCAAATCCCCGCAGGCTCACGGCCGCCACCACGCCGAGCAACCCGAGCGGCACGACCAGAATCACCGCGAACGGCAACAGCCAGCTTTCGTATTGGGCCGCCAACACCAGATACACGAGCAGCACGGCCAGCCCGAAAACAATCACGGCCTCGCCGCTGATCCGCCTTTCTTGGAAGGCAATCGATGTCCACTCATACCCCATTGACTTCGGCAGCACTTCGCCGGCCACGTCTTCCATTGTTTTCAGCGCCTCGCCGGAGCTCATGCCCGGTTTGGTGGCGCCGCTGATGGTCGCCGTCGGATAGAGGTTATATCGGGTGATCGACTGCGGCCCGATACGATACTCGGCCGTCAGCAGGGTCGCCAGCGGAACACGGCCGCCGTTGCGGTTGCGGACCTCCAGCCGGCGAAGCATGGACGGGTCGCCGCGGAAGCGGGCGTCGGCCTGCACGCGGACCTGATAGGTCCGGTCGAACTTGTTGAAGTCGTTCACATACACCGAGCCAAGGTTGGCCTGTAACGCGGCGAACACATCGCTGATGAGCACGCCCATTTTCTCCGCCTTCTCGCGGTCGATGTCGAGATAAATTTGCGGCACGCCCGCCCGGTAGGTGCTACGGGTTCCCGGCGGCGGGGCGACGGCTCCCCCCGGACGCGCGGCGGCCGCATCGATCAACGCTTGGGTGCGTTCCTGAAGGACATCGCCACCGGCTCCCTCGCGGTCTTCGATCTTCATCTCGAACCCGCCGGAGAACCCCAATCCCTGAATGGACGGCGGCACGATGACGAAGATAAACGCCTCCCGGATGTCCCCAAATTCTCTCTGAAGTTGGTTGACGAGCGCTTGTTGTTGCATCTCCGGCGTCTTCCGCATTTCCCAGTCCGTCCAGGTGACGAACGCCGTGGCGCCGTTCGGGGCGGCAGTCCCGTCCAGCAGCGATGTGCCGCCGAGGACGAACCAATGGGTGATCGCCTTGTTTTCCTTGTAACGGGCACAGATGGCATTCAATCGCTCGGCCACTTCGCGGGTTCGTTCGAGCGAGGCCGAGTCCGGCAACTGAATGGCGATGATGGCGTATCCCTCGTCCTCGGTCGGCAGGAAGCCGGTCGGAATTTTCTGGTACTGCCGTCCGGTGAACCAGCCGACAGCGATGAACGCCAGGATCACCAGCCACCAGACTCTCACCAGTTGCCGGATGATAAATGTGTAAAGGTTTTCGACCGGCTTGTACAAGAAGTCGAAAATCTTCGTGAACAGGTTCTTGCCCTTGGAAGGCTTGAGATAAGTGGCGCACTGGGCCGGTTTGAGCGTCAGGGCGTTGATGGCGCTGATGATGGCGGTGGCCGCGATGGTCAGCGCGAATTGCCGGTACATTTGCCCGGTGATGCCGCTGAGGAACGCCGTGGGGATGAACACGGCCATGAGGACGAACGTGATGGCGATCACCGGCCCGGTGACTTCGTTCATGGCTTGAATGGTCGCCTCGCGCGGGGCCATCCCTTGTTCGATGTGGTGGGAGGCGTTCTCCACGATCACGATGGCGTCGTCCACGACGATGCCGATGGCCAGAATCAACCCGAACAGCGTGAGCAGGTTGATCGAGAAGCCGAACAAATACATGAACGCAAAAGCCCCGATGATGGTCACAGGCACCGTCGTCGCGGGGACGAGCAAGGCCCGCCAGCTTTGCAGGAACACCAAGATCACGATCAGCACCAGCACCCCGGCTTCGATCAAGGTGCGATACACGTTGTTGATGGCCGATTCGACAAACTTCGTCGTGTCGAACGGGATGGTGTATTCCATGCCGTCGGGCAGGCTTGGCTTGATCTTTTCCATCGTCTCGCGGACGCGGATGGCCACGTCCAGGGCGTTTGACCCCGGAAGCTGGAAGATCAGCAAGTTGGCGGCCGGCATCCCGTCCCGTGTTTCAAACGTGTCATAGGACTGGCCGCCGAGTTCCACGCGGGCCACATCTCGAAGGTAAACCGTCTGCCCGTTTGCCCCGGCCTTGACAATCACTCCCTCAAACTGGGCCGGATCGGTGAGCCGGCCCAAGGTGGTGACGGTGAGCTGGAACGACTGTCCCGACGGCGTCGGCGGCTGGCCCACCTGACCGGCGGCCACTTGCACGTTTTGCCGGGCGAGGGCGGCCGTCACGTCTTGCGTCGTGAGTTGCCGGGCCGCAAGTTTGTCCGGGTCCAGCCAGATGCGCATCGAGTAAGCGCCGGCCCCCTTGACGGTCACTTCGCCCACGCCGTTCACCCGACTCATGTCGTCCCGCAACCGCAGGGTGGCATAGTTGGAGAGGAACAGCGGATCGTAAGTCCCGTTCTCGGACGTGAGTGAAATCACGAGCAGAATGTTCGATGATTGCTTTTTGACCGTCACCCCCTGGCGCCGAACTTCTTCGGGCAGGGTCGGCTCGGCGATGCTCAATCGGTTTTGGACAAGCACTTGGGCGTCGTCCAGATTCGTGCCGATTTCAAAGGTGATGGTCAGGGCATACGAACCGTCAGCCGAACTGGTGGAGGACATGTACATCATGTTCTCCACGCCGTTGATCTGCTGCTCGATCGGGGCGGCCACCGTGTCCGCGACGACCTTGGCGCTCGCCCCCGGATAGTTCGTGCTGACCACCACCGTCGGCGGCGTGATCGCCGGATACCGTTCGATGGGGAGCCGCTTGAGGGCGACGAACCCGAACAGGATCATCAGGATGGCGAGGACGTTGGCGAAAATCGGCCGGTCGATGAAAAAACGAGAAATCACTTGGAATGCCCGAAATAGGTGACGGGGTGGACGAAACGATGGGCCGTTTTGCTTCTATTCATGATGCCCGAGAGCCCCGCTGCGTCAGCGGCGGGGGGGACCGTCACCCACGGAAAGCAACCCCATGACTGACGCATGCGGCTCTTGGGTGTCTGGAGACGACCGTTGGATTGGACTCACTTTTTCACCGGCTCGTCGCCGGCGGGGCCGCGGAATTCCGCCATCTCCGGGGTGACCGGTGTTTCGGGTCTGGCTCGCTGCAACCCGTTCACGACGATGCGGTCCCCTTCTTTCAACCCTTCTTCCACGGACACCACCGCACGCACACTCGGCGGGGCTTCCTTCTTGGGTGGAGCATCTTTTTTGGCCGGCTCATCCTTTTTGGGCGGCTCATCCTTCTTGGCCGGGCCTTTCACGTCCGTCAACGTCCAGGGATGGACGAGGTCGTCTGACTTTTCCGGTGAGCGCCAAATGGTCGCCCCCAGTTTGAGCCGCCGCTTTTTGACGATGTTCTCATCATTGAGCACATACACATACCGGCCTTCCTGACCTGTCATCAAGGCATCCTCCGGGATCACCAATTGTGGTTCGGGGTCGCCCATCGGAATGCGAACGCGGGCATACAGACCGGGGTACATCAGCCGGACATTTCCGGGGGGAATCTTCGGGTTTTCCAGACGACCCCGCAGACGGACGGTGCCCGTCCCGGAGTCCACTTTGTTTTCGCGGAAGTCGATGATCCCTTTGTGCGGGTATCCCTGTTCCGTGGAAATCCCGACAAACAACGGATGCGCCCCGGTGGGAGACTTGGACTCCGGCTGGTCCCGAAGACCTCGCTGATATTCGATGAGATCGCGTTCGGGGACATCGAAGTACACATACAGTTGCTCGATGCCCACAATGGTCGTCAACAGCGTGTTTTCATTCTGCCCGACGAGGTTGCCGCGCGTGATGAGCGTGCGGTTGATCTGGCCGTCGATGGGAGCGTGGATTTGCGTGTATTCCAAGTCGAGTTTGGCCATGTCGATGGCCGCCTCGGTTTGTTTCAGCACGGCATCGGCGGTTTCCCGGCTGGCGACCCGTTGCTGGAAGTCTTCCATGCTGAGGGCTTGCGTCGCCAGCAGTTGTTTCGCCCGGTCTTCGTCCGCCCGTGTCCGCTTCAACTCGGCCATCGCCTTTAGTTTGTCCGCGTTGGCCTTCTTGAAGTTCACGTCGTATTCGCGGGGATCAATCTGGAAGAGCAAGTCACCCTTCTTGACCTCGGTTCCCTCGACAAATTTGATGTCGTTCAAAAAGCCCTTGACGCGCGCGGTGATCTGGACGGTTTCGACCGCCTCCAAATAGCCGTTGTATTCCAAATACTTTTGAACCCGGAATTTAACCGGCTTGGTCACCGTGACCGCCGGAGGCGGGGGCGCGGGCGGGGCTTCCTTCTTTTGGGCGCAGCCGACCGATGAAAGCGAGGCTATTCCGGTGATTCCCAACAATAACAGGCCGAACATCAGTCGGGTTCGCACGATCATCCTCCGAACAGAAAAGATTTGGGACACCATCACACCGGCGGGGGATTGCGTTCGCCGAAACCGCGTTGATGCCAGTACGGGTAGGCAAGCGTCGTGGCGCTCGCCGAATCCAACACGGACACTTGCTGGGCGGTCAGGTTCCATCCAATGGCGCCTAGATTGTCACGGAGTTGCGCCTCGTCTCGCGCCCCGACAATAATGTTCGCCACGGTCGGCCGCTGTAACAGCCAGTTCAGGGCAACCTGCGGCACCGTCTTGCCCGTTTCGGCCGCCACGGCAATCAGGGCATCGACCACCTTGTACAGATACTCGTCGGCCACCGGCGGCCCGTTGTCGATCACGCTCTTGTTGTGAAGCCGGCTGTTGGCCGGTAGCGGCTGTCCTCGGCGAATCTTGCCGGTGAGGCGGCCCCAGCCAAGCGGACTCCAAACCACGGCGCCGACGCCCTGATCCAATCCCAAAGGCATCAGCTCCCATTCATAGTCACGACCGATGAGCGAATAGTAGGCTTGATGGGCCACATAGCGGGTCCACCCATAACGGTCGGCGGCCGCCAAAGACTTCATCAGATGCCAGCCGGAGAAGTTTGAACAGCCGATGTAGCGGATTTTCCCCGCTTTCACGAGTTGATCGAGGGCTGAGACGGTTTCCTCAACCGGCGTCATCGCGTCGAAGCCGTGTAGTTGGAACAAGTCGATGTAATCGGTACCCAGACGCTTGAGACTTGCTTCGCAGGCTTCGATGAGGTGATATCGCGACGAGCCGACATCGTTCGGCCCGCTGCCTTGGCGAAAAGTGGCTTTTGTGGAAATAAGGACTTTGTCCCGCCGTCCCTTGATGGCGTGGCCCAAGATTTCCTCGGCCAGCCCGGCCGAATAAATGTCGGCCGAATCAAAGAAATTCAACCCGGCTTCGAGACAGACATCGACGAGTTTGGAGGCCCCGCCCGAATCCGTGGTGCCCCAAGCCTTGAAAAAATCGCTCCCGCCGCCAAAAGTGCCGGTGCCAAGGCTTAGGACGGGCACGCGAAAGCCCGACCGGCCCAGTTGTCTGTATTCCATGAATCCGCTCCCCCGCAACGGCAGGCAATTCCCGCCCCGATTGGCGGGGCTTGGGGAGTAATACCCGCCTGAGAGGTGAAGCTTACAGAGACGCAAGGCCGAGGCAACTTTGTGCTGGCTTTGTGAAGGCCGATCGCCCTTACTCTTGTTTGAATTCCTCTTTGTCAATCTTGTAATGGGCGATTTTATCCGTGATGCTGCGGCGGGAGAGGCCGCTAATCTTGGCACACTTGCCCACATGGCCGCGGGTCTTTCGCATCGCCTTGCGAAGATAGCGTTCCTCAAAAGCGGATGTCAGTTCCGAAAGCTGTTCGGGCAGCGAACGGGCAAGATCAGGTTGGAAGGGGTGTTTTGTCTCGCTGTTCCGCTTGTGGATGTCCGGCGGCAGATTGGCCGGCAGGATCAAGCCATCTCGCGCCGTCACACAAGAGCGTTCGATGGCGTTCTCCAATTGCCGGACATTACCGGGCCACGGGCTTTTCAACAGGATTTCCATCGCCTCCGGGCTGACGGTGGCGGGCGCGTGGCCGGGGCGGGCAAACCGGCTGCAAAAATGACTCACCAACACCGGAATATCTTCCGGGCGATCCCGCAGGGGGGGCAGATCGATCCGCACGACGTTGAGCCGATAGAACAAATCCTCGCGGAATTTGCCTTCTTTCACCAGTTGTTCCAATGGCTGGTGGGTGGCCGCCACCACCCGGACGTCGATCTCGATCGGCTCCGATCCGCCGATCCGCTCGAATTTGCGTTCTTGCAACACCCGCAGCAGTTTCACCTGCATGTTCAGCGGAATATCGCCGACTTCGTCCAAAAACAGCGTCCCTTTGTGGGCCTGCTCAAAACGCCCCTTGCGCTGGGTGGCGGCCCCGGTGAACGAGCCTTTTTCGTGGCCGAACAACTCGCTTTCCAGCAAGGTTTCCGGCACGGCGGCGCAGTTAATGGCCACAAAATTGCCCGAACGGGCCGGGGCCGAGGCCTGATGCACGGCCCGAGCAATTTGTTCTTTCCCGGTGCCGGTTTCGCCAATGATCAAAATGGTGGAAGTAGTGTCCGAAATCTGGTCGATGAGGTCGAACACCTCCATCATTCGCGGGCTTTTGCTGATAACATTCTGAAACGAATGCCGCCCCTGCAATTGCTCCCGGAGAGCGATCACCTCATCTTGCAGCGCTCGTTCCCGCAAGGCCCGTTGCACCATCAAGGTAAGGTGTTGCGGGTCGGCCGGTTTCGTCAGAAAGTCGTAAGCCCCGAGCCGCATCGCATGGACGGCATCCTGCACGCCGCCGTGCCCGGTGGTGACGATCACCGTCACCGGCAGTTTGCGGGCGTGGATTTCCTCCATCAATTTCATGCCGTTCATTTTCGGCATGCGCAAGTCGGTCACGAGGATGCTGTAAGACCGTTCCTCCAACATGGCGAGAGCCTTCGCTCCGTCCTCGGCGGTATCCACGTCCAGCGACAGGGCCATTTGGAGAACTTGCTGGAGGGAATTTCGGGCATCCTCCAGATCCTCGGCGATCAAAATTCGTTGGATGCCAGTCGGCGCGGCCGACGAAACAGACGCGGGGGGGGGCGTGGCGGTCAGATGAGTGGAACTGGCCGACATCGGTGACTCCGGGTGGTGCGATCTCATTGATTTCCTAATTCTAGTCCGTGGCCCCATTGTTGCTATGGGAGATGGTTGACTCGAATGATCGCAACCGGGAACGGAGCACGGAGAATCGGGAGTTCGGAGGCAAAATCCCTCGCCAGAAAAGCCGCCTTGGACGGTTTTTTGCATTTATTCCGAATCCAGCGTTTCAAAAGATGTGTTTCCCAAGCGACATCGCCAATCGGGAGGACAACCGTTGTTTGAGTTTTTCACCGGTCTTTTTGATTCCTCGCCGTTTGTTCGGATGCAAACGGTGGCCGGATGGACCCGGAATCTCATCTGGCTGCACACTGGCTCGGATGTCGCCATTTCTCTCGCGTGTGTGCTTGTCCCGCTGGTGGCGTTTCTGCTCACTCGCCGACAGAACCTGCCGCCGCCTCCTCGCGTGGTTTGGATGTTCGGTCTGTTCCTGGCCATGATCGGGCTGACTCACTTTGTCATGGCAATCATGTTTCAGGCCCCCGTCTACCGGTTCGCTGGGACCATGAAACTTCTCACGGCCGTGGCCGGCTGGGCCGCCGTCATCACGCTGATTCCGGCGATCCCCAAGGCAATCGCTTGGTGGGAAGCCTGCCGGGCGTTGTCCCAAGGTTCGACAATCACTGACCCGGAACCCGAGTCGGACAATCGGTTTCTCGATTACATGGTGGCGGGCATCGCCGCCGGGGTGGCCGTTCTCATCCGGCAAGTGCTGGACCCGTTGCTGGCCGGCGACCACGCGATGGTCATTCCGCTGGTGGCCGTGATGCTCATTTCGTGGCGAAGCGGATTTGGTCCCGCCATCCTCACGATGTTCCTGAGCATGTTGGGGGTGTTGGTGTTGTTTGTGCTTCCCAGTGAAAAGCGTCAGATCGAGGCCGTCAGCGATCAGATTGTCGTGGGGATGTTCCTGTTTTGCGGAGTGGTGACCGCCATTCTCGGGGAAGCCCAGCGAACCGGGCGAAAACGGGTGCAACAAACGCTCGCTGATCTTCGCACGGCCAACGAGCAACTGGCCGACTCTCAGCGGGAGACGGCCGCCGCCCTCGCCCGGTTGAATGCGTTTATCGACAACGCCCCGGTCGGCATCGCGTTCTTTGATGAAAAGCTCCGATCCCTGAAGGCGAACCTGCCCCTGTTGCAAGCCCGGAACAAGCCCGTGGCCAATCCGATGGGCCGCCTGCCGAGGGAAGTATTGCCGGAATTTTCCGATGACTTGCTGGCCGAATTGGAACAAGCGATGGCGAAAAACACGCCGATCGCCAGCCGGATCGGCGAAGTGCCCCCGCGAGACAACAAAGGGGAACCGACGGTCTGGCTGTTGAGCGCCTTCCCGATCCGGCACGAATACGGCTTCAGCCTCGGCCTCGGCGTGATCGCGAGGGACATCACCGAACAGCACCGCGCCCAGCGTCAATTGCAGGAAAGCGAAGACCGCTTCCGCACGCTTGCGGAGGCGATGCCGCAGATCGTCTGGACGGCCCGGCCGGATGGCTACCTCGAATATTTCAATGCTCGCTGGTACGAATTCACCGGCCTGACCCCGGAAGAGAGCATCGGCTCCGACTGGAAATATCCCCTGCATCCGGGAGATTCTGAAAACACCCGGGTACGCTGGCAACACTCGTTGCAAACGGGCGATTTTTACGAGATTGAATACCGGCTCCGGGGCCGGGAGGGCGACTATCGCTGGTTCATCGCCCGCGCCACGCCCGTGCGAAACGCGGCGGGGCAGATCATCCGCTGGTTCGGAACCTGCACGGATATCGATGATTTCCGAAGAATTTCGGACGAGGCGCAGACAAACGCCCAACGCTTCCGCACGCTCACGGAATCAATTCCGCAACTTGTCTGGAACACCGATTCTCATGGGCGGCCCACTTACTTCAACACTCGCTGGAGGGAGTACACCGGGCTGGCCGATCTGGGTCGCGGGGATCTCTCATGGAAAGACATCATCCACCCGGACGACTTGAACACAGTCGGGGAAGCTTGGGGCCGGGTTCTGCGCGGGTTGCCGGAGGTTTCCCGGCTGGAAATTCGGGTTCGACGGGCGGAGGACGGGCAGTTTCGATGGTTCCAGACCGCCATCGAACCCTTGCGGCGTCCGGACGGTTCCGTGGATCAGTGGATCGGCTCGCTCAACGACATCGACGATCAAAAACGAGAGGCCGAGCGACTGGAGGATCGTGTCCGGGAACAAACTGCCGTGTTGCGGCAGACGAACGAGACGTTGCAAATGGAGGTTTCGGAACGCCAGCATGCCGAGGAGCAAGTGCGGTCGGTGGCCATTGAACTGCGCCGCAGCAACGAAGAACTGGAGCAATTTGCCTACGTCGCCTCGCATGATTTGCAGGAACCGCTTCGTAAAATCCAAGCCTTCGGGGATCGGTTGGCCAACAAGTTCCGGGAACAGGTCGGCGAGCAGGGGCGAGAATACATTGATCGCATGTTGAATTCGGCCGGCCGGATGAGGTCGCTCATCAACGATCTGCTCTCTTTTTCGCGGGTGAGCAGCAAGGCGCACGTCTTCGCCCCGGTGGATCTTGGCCGGGTGGTGCGCGAGGTGCTGTCGGATTTGGAAGTCCGTATCGGTGAAACCGGGGCAACGGTTACGCCGGGGTTGCTGCCAACCATCGAAGCCGACGCCCTTCAAATGCGGCAACTTTTTCAAAACCTGATCGCCAATTCATTGAAGTTTCGCAAAAAAGACGTGGCCCCCCGCATCGAGGTGACGGCGACGCCGACCGGGGAACTGCCGCCCAACACGGACCCTCCCGCAACCGTGGACGGGGTGCGGATCACCCTGCGGGACAATGGCATCGGTTTTGATCAATCTTACGCCGAACGGATCTTTGAAGTGTTTCAGCGTTTGCACGCCAAGCACGAATTTGAGGGAACTGGCATCGGACTTGCAGTCTGTCGGAAGATCGTGGAACGCCACGGTGGAACAATCGTTGCCCGCAGCCAGCCCAATGAAGGAGCTGTCTTCCTCATCGACATGCCAGTCTCCCAGGCCAAAGCAACGAGGAAGGTGCTTCCATGAAATCCGTCAGACCCGTGACCATCTTGGTGGCCGACGACGATCCGGATGACCGACAACTGACCAAAGAGGCTTTTGACGAGGCCAGACTCGCCAATGACCTGCGGTTCGTCGAAGATGGCGTTGAATTGCTCGATTATCTGAACCAGCGAGGCAAGTTCTCCAATCCGGAGGACGCGCCGCGGCCGAGCATCATCTTGCTCGACTTGAACATGCCCCGCAAGGATGGCCGCCAGGCATTGGCCGAATTGAAGGCCGACCCCCGGTTTAAGTCTATCCGGGTGATTATTATGACGACCTCCAAGGCGGAGGAAGACATTCTGAGAACATATGACCTCTCCGCTGCGTCATATATCACGAAACCGGTAACGTTCGACGCCCTTGTGGATGTGGTGAGGACGATCGGCAAGTATTGGCTGGAGATCGTGGAGTTGCCTGATGTCCAACGCCAGACGCCCTGAGGGCGTGATTCGGCTTCTGTTGGTGGATGACGACCCGGACGACTACGCCCTCACCAAGGAAGTCGTCGCCGAGATGCCGCGCGGACCTTACGAACTGGTTTGGGTCTCCGACTACGAATCAGCCAAAGAGGCCATTTCCAAGGGCGATTATCACGTCTTCCTGATCGACTACCGCATTGGGGCGAAAACCGGGCTTGATCTGGTGAAGGAAACTCAAGTTCATGCTCTGCACGGCCCGGTGATCTTGCTGACCGGGCAGAGCGAGGACGAGATTGACACAGCCGCCATGTCCGCCGGGGCCTCGGATTATCTCGAAAAGAACCGCCTGAACGCCGTGGTGCTGGAACGGGCTATCCGTTTTGCCCGGCGGCAATGGGAAACCGAACAAGAACTGGAACGCAAGGTCGCCGAGCGGACCAAGAAATTGGAGGCTGCCAACGAAGCTCTGCTGGACGCCGACCGCCGAAAAGATGACTTTCTCGCCACCCTGGCCCACGAACTTCGCAATCCGCTTGCCCCCATCCGCAACGCCTTGGAAATCCTGCGGCTTGCCCAGGGGAACCCGAATGCCGTCGAACAATCCCGCCAGATGATGGACCGGCAGGTCCGTCACATGGTCCGCCTCATCGACGACCTGCTGGACGTCTCCCGGCTCGCACGCGGCAAACTTCGCCTGACTTTCGTCGAGGCCGACCTGAACGAGGTGATGCAAGACGCCATTGAGGCCGTGCTTCCGATCATCCAAAAAGCCGGGCTGACGCTCGAAGCCCCCCGGCACCCGGAAAAACTCCCCATTGTGGCCGACCGTGTCCGTCTGGTGCAGATGCTCACGAACATCTTGGGCAACGCCGCCAAATATACCGAGACGGGTGGAAAAGTGACGATGAGCGCCGCTCTCAACGAAGATCACTACGTCATCACCATCCGGGACACGGGCGTCGGCATTCCTCCGGAATTGTTGCCGAAAATCTTCGATCTGTTCACGCAAATTGACCGCACTCTGAACCGTTCCCAAGGTGGCTTGGGGATCGGCCTCGCCCTTGTGAAGAGGCTTGTTGACATGCACGGCGGCTTCGTGACCGCCCACAGCGAAGGCACCGGAACCGGGGCGGAATTTCAACTTCGGCTGCCATTGAAACCACCGGAGACAAGCCACGAGCGATAGTTGCTCGGCAAAAAACATGATCGATCTGACGAGCGTCTCTGAGATCTTCGCTTTTCTCAATCGAGAAGACGGCTTCCGATTATTGAGCATGGCGTCGCTCGGTCCGGGTTTTTTCCCCGAATCCCGGCTGGTGGTGCGCCGCCGCGTCGATGAATCGACACGATCAATTCATGTTCACACAGATGTGCGAAGCCCCAAAATTGCCCAGTTGCAGACCGATCCCCGATTGACCCTCCTCTTTTACGATCCAGCCACCCGGATTCAGGTCCGGTGCCGGGCGGTGGCGTCAATTCACATCGAGGACGGCATCGCCCACGATGCGTGGCTGTCCATCGCCCCGCTCAACCGGGTCATGTATGCCGCTGTGGAATCGCCGGGGCAGATGGTTGAGGATCATCCCCCGATGCCCGCCATCCCGGAGGAAGACGACCTGGTGGCTTTTCGACATTTTGCCGTGATCGTCTGCTACCTGACGGAAATGGACGTGCTGGAATTGACTGCGGACCAAAATCGCCGTGCCCTCTTGCGCTGGACCGGAAGCGGATGGGAATCGGCGAAGTTGGCCCCGTGATTGACCCTTTTCAGACGGCATACTGCCGTGTGATTAAATCATTCTGAATCCACAACAACTTGCCAAAAGCCCGCAGAGTGGCGACTTCTGTCGCCCGATCCAGTCCGAGGCCCAAGATGGTCGCATTGAAAGCATCGGCCACGAAACCCATCAGGGCGTTCATTTGCACAAGGGGGACATGGATGTTTTTCGACCCGGCCTTGTTGGTGTGCATTTTGCCCACCATGTCGAGATAAGAAAGCATTTTGCCGTCGTAGGGTTTGGTCACCAGCGTCACCAAATACCGGCTCAGATGTTCCTTGCGGAAAGCGATAACCGGGTGATCCGGAGGAAGATCTTCCAGAGCCATCGGAAGGCCACCGGTAAAACCATCCTGTCGGGGGACGAAGTGCCGCCAAGTGGACGTGTAGTTGAAAAGCTTGGCGTAAACGGCGTCTACCAACCCCGGCACCAACGGGGCCAAGGCTCCGGCGGCCCCGTGGATGGCGGCAATGTCCGCCTCGCCGAAGCCCATGAATTCGGCCACATAACCGAATCGGTACGCCAGGTCGCTTTCCAGTCGCGGTTCATCAATTGTTTGCATCAGATTTCTCGCCAAATTGAATATCGGATCTAAATGTCTTGTTTTGGTTTCAATCTAATCCGCGTATCATGGAATTCAACATCAAAACGTCCGATTTCCGGAGCGAGCTTTGTTTTCCCAATCGGTCGAATATGCCCTGCGGGCCGTGGTTTACCTCGCCACCCACATGGAGGAACCATCGACGACGGAAGCCATGGCCGCCACCACCAAGGTGCCCGCCCCTTACCTTGCCAAGATTTTGCAAGGGTTGAACCGGCATGGAATCGTAAAGTCTCAACGCGGCATCGGCGGCGGGATACTGCTGGCAAAGCCGCCGGCCGAGTTGACCATTCTGGAAGTCGTCAACGCTGTCGATCCGATTAAACGCATCAAAACATGCCCCCTTGGCATTTCCACACACGGGGTCAATCTGTGTCCGTTGCATAAACGCATGGATGATGCTCTCGCAATGGTTGAAAAAGCCTTTCATGAAAGCACGCTGGCCGAGGTGCTTGCGGAACCCAATCCGAGCGTGCCATTGTGCGAATTTCCCGGCGTGCCGCTGGGGGTGAGGACAAAGGCGAAGAAGATGAGTTGAATGCCGATGGCTTGCCGCGATTCCCCCTCTTGTCAAACGCCCGGTTCGCCGGACAATTTTGAGAATTGAATCCGACTCTCACAGGGTGGCATCATGCAGTTGGCCAAAGTCCGCACCGCGGACGGCATCATTCGGTTCGGGGCTGTCGCCCACGGGAAGTTTCACGCCTTTTCGTGGCCGGGAACGCTTGGCGATTTGCTGGCGGCCCCGAATCCCGAGACGTTGACCGCCGAGCAACTGGCCGCCAATCCGAACGGCGTCCCCTTCACGGACGTGACCATACTTCCCCCGGTGGACAAGCAGGAAATCTGGGCGGCGGGCGTCACCTACAAGCGAAGCAAACTCGCCCGCGAGGAGGAATCAGCCGGGGCCGCATCGTTCTACGACAAGGTGTATTCGGCCGACCGCCCAGAGTTGTTCATGAAGGCCTCCTCTTGGCGGGCCGTCCCGACGGGTGGCAAGGTGCGCATCCGGGCCGACGGCAAATGGAACGTGCCAGAACCGGAACTAACGCTGGTGATTTCCCCGGCCCTCAAGATTGTCGGCTACACCATCGGCAACGACATGTCCTCCCGCGACATCGAGGGGGAAAACCCCCTCTATCTGCCGCAGGCGAAGATTTACGACGGTTCCTGTGCCATCGGCCCGGTCATCACACTGGTGAGCGGCATGCCCCCGTTGCCGGAAGTCAGTATCAAGCTGACCATCGAACGCGACGGCAAACCGGCCTTTGAAGGAACCACCAATCTCGGCATGATGGCCCGCACCCCCGAGGCGTTGGTGGAATGGCTCGGAAAGGAAATGAGCTTCCCGGACGGCGTGTTGTTGATGACGGGAACCGGCATCGTCCCCCCTGATGCCTTCACACTGGCGAGCAGCGACGTGATCCACATCACGATTGACGGCATCGGGACGCTGACCAACACCGTCGCGTAAAACAAGCGGCCGGTTTAACTGGAAACCGCGTTCGGCCCGCGACCGGCCGGAATGAGGCCCGAGGCCCAAGCCTCGTCCTCGGGCGAAAGCGGCGGCTCGGGGGGATTACGATAGATCACTCGCTCGTATCTCACCCGGTCATAGGTTTCGTTCAGAAGTTCTTGCAAATTCACTTGGATTGGCGAGTCTGGTTCCAGCAGGGGGACGGGGATGACCGGAAGTTCGTCCCGAAGGGCGACGGGCCAGACACCCACGGCCGGGCGGTCCTCTCGTCGGCTGACCAGCATGCAGTAATCGCAGACGGGTAATTCTGGCGGCGCGGGCCGCAAGCCGCCCCGGCGAAGATCAATCTCCACAAAGTGCGAGTCACTTCGCAACACCTGCAATCGTTTGGCCAGATATTCTTCCCGGCCCCGGCCGTTGGTCTTGTTGCTCGGGCTGAGGAGTTCGATCACTGTCACCACGCGGCGGGTTGATCCCTCGATCACCTCCAGCCAGCGCTCCCGTTCCTCCTCCACGGCGGGAAGCATCAGCCGGACGGGGGCAGTGATTGTCGCCGTCGTCGGCCCCGGTCGGGGATGGTCATCGCTCAGAATACCCGCGTCAGCGATGGCGATTCCGGAAAACCGTTCATCGGCTGATCGTTCGTGGAACACCACGCGGACTTCGCATTTCACGAAATATCGTTCGGATAGTTTTTCCGCGAGGATTTTTTGAAGGGTCATTAGAAAGTTGTTGTGGAAATCCCGCCAGCTATCTGCCGTCTCGAAATACGGGTTCATGCCGGGGAAGGGAGAGGGCATTGCTTCTGTCTCCGACTTTGGTCACAGTCCTTGTTTGTGACAAGGAGACAAGGTGACACGGTGACACGGTGAGAAAACCGTTTGTTTTGATCACCGTGTCACCTTGTCTCCTTGTCTCCTTGTCTCCTTGTCTTCGTGTCATCTTCATTATGCCAACAACTCCCGCACCACGCTCCCGCCGGGGATGATCGGCACCGGGCGGCCGGTTTTGTCCCGGAGCATGGTTTCCAGGTCGTAGCCCAGCAGGTGGTACATGGTGGCCAGCACGTCCTTCGGAGAGGTCGGGCGGTCGGTCACGGTGCCGCCGATCTTGTCCGTCTTGCCGACCACGCGGCCACGGGCGGTGCCTCCACCGGCGAAGAGGGCGGTGTAGGCTTGCGCCCAGTGGTCCCGGCCGCCGCCGTTCACGGTGGTGATCTTCGGGGTCCGGCCGTGTTCGCTGAGCATGACCACCAACGTGTCGTCCAGCATTCCCCGTTGTTCAAGATCGAGGATCAACCCGGAGAAGGCCCGGTCGAAGCCCGGCATCAGTTCGTTTTTCATCCGGGGGTAATGTTCCCAGTGGGTGTCCCAACCGCTGCCGGCGAAGCCAAACTCGTCCCAGAACACGGTGACGAACTTGGAACCGGCCTCCACTAACCGCCGGGCCGCCAACGAGGCTTGGCCGAAGACGGTCATGCCGTAATTTTCCCGCGTCTTCACGGATTCCCGGCTGATGTCGAGGGCATCCCGCACCGTGCTGGTGGAGATCATTTCATAGGCAGTTCGGCGGTGTTCTTCGTAAGTCGCCGGAGCCTCGCCCCGCAGGCGGCGCGCATCATCAAATTGGGCCAGCAGGCTTTTGCGGCGGTCCAGCCGGTCCAGCGTCATCTCGGCCGTTGGCGTCGCCGCATCCCCGAGCGTAAACCGGCCGTTCGGGGCGATGCCGACATACGGTTCCTTGAAGGTTTCGTATTTGCCTTGGAGCGTTTTGGTGATTTCCCGAGTGGCTTCGCCGACAAATTCGGTGTAATGCGGGTGATACCGGCTTCCCAGATACGCGGCATACGGTCCCGCCCGTTGCACCTCTCCGGTGCGGCGGGAACTGAAGGGCCAAGGCAGGGCAATGTTGTCCGGGACCGCCTTGCGGGTCTTTTTCTGTTGTTCCAAGTAGCTGACCACCGACCCGACGAACGGCCAGTGTCGGCCATCGTGCGGATTGAGTTCCATCGCCACGTCGATGTTGTCAATTCCCGTGGTCGCGTAGGCAACGCCGTGAATCGGGTGCTTGTGCGTCAAAGATCGCAGCACGGTCACCCGGTCCATTACCCGGCTGGTGTATGGCAGCAATTCGCAGACATCGCAACCCGGCAACGAGGACCGAATGGCCTTGAGTTCGCCGCGAATCTCGGGCGGGGCGTCCGGCTTCATGTCCGCCAGTTCCAACTGGCTCGGGGAACCATACAGATACAGGAGAATGCAATTTTTCGCCTTGCCAAAGGAAAGATCCTTCGGTTGATCGGCCGACGGGGGCGTGGAAGCCCGCAAATGATCGGCAAGCGTCAGGCCGAGCATGTTCAAGCCGCCGACCCACATGGCGTCTCGCCGGGTGAGGCCGTCGCAGAAATTTTTCGCGGAACCAAGGACACGAAGCACGGATGGCCCCTTTCGTGGGTCGAAGGGGAGAGATAAAACGGAACACCAGCAGAGGGTTAATCATCACCCAAACCGACCCCAAACGCAAGGGGGAAGCCCCCGGTTTTCTCAAGCCGGTTTTCTCAGCCCAATCTTGGCGATCCGATAGAGGTACTCGATCAGGAAAATCGTGGTCAGCGCGCCGAAGGTGTGCCAGAGCCAGTGGGTTCCCATCGGCAACAACGGCGGGCGCCATGTGTCGGCGATCCGGCAGAGCCAGGCCAGACCGAAACAGGCCAGCGAAGAGACGATCCACCCGACATCGCGGAATTTCGTGCGAATCAGCACGATGACAATGGGGGAGAGAATGATAATCGCCAATCCCGCGTAGGACATATTAATGGCCCAATGGTGGGGCAGTTTCCAGTGGCCCAGTAATTGCAAAAATCCCAAGACAGCCAGTATTCCGAAGAGATATCGAAGTTTTGGCCCAAGCCGAATCCATAGGTAGAGACTAACCATCAATCCCAATAGATAGATGGGGACGACATCCAAGAGAAAAAAACCGGTCCAGTTCCGCAAACCGTGGTAGAGGGTGCCACCCACGCCTCCGACAAACAACAGAGGCAAGGCCATCGATAAAAATGGATATTCCCGATAACGGCCACGAAGCCGCCAAACCCATACAAGGACAATAAGGACGAAAAAGAATCCGGTGACGGTGTTCCACGGTTCCGCAACCCAGCCGGGGTACGGTTCCAACCGCCGGATCTCGTCGGGGGTTTCGATGTAGAACGGTCCATGGTCGAGTCCCACCACAGGTTCGGCCTGTCCGGCGGGGGAATCGGCATCAGACATGGGGCACTCTCCGGTCGGCCAAAAACACGGCATCGGGCGTTGTAACGATATGAAATATTTCACCGGAATCCGGGTTTCTGCTTTCTCGGCTTGACACCCCCGGAGAGCGTTCCTAAAGAAGCGTCTACGAATCGGAACCCCGGTCTCCGACAGGCATTTGCGTGTCGTCCGGGCCGGATTGTCCCTGTCTCTGAAAAATCAGTTACCCACCGGCCGAACGGGTCCTGTCGGCTTGGTGGTTAAGGCTGGAGTTTCGTCGCGAAACTTCCGATAGCCAAAGAAAATGCACGGACTCTGATCCATTGGCACTGAGGAACCTTTCCCATGACCGGCCGCACCAAACTGCTCCTGGCGGGGCTTGCCGAGGCGGGAATCCACCCGTTTCCGGCCCGAAACCCCGCGCCAACCGAACGGACGCCCCTTTGGGCCGCCCGTGATGAAGATGATGTTGACGAAGACGACGCCGAAGACGATGCGGATGATGACGACGACGATGAAGACGAAGAGGACGAGGAAGAATTCGAGGACGACGACCTTGAGGACGACGACCTTGAGGACGAAGAATTTGAAGACGACGATTTCGACGATGATGATTTCGACGATGACGATGACGATCTGGACGACGACGATTTCGGAGATGACGACGAGGACGATGATGATGACGACGAGGACGATGATGATGACGACGAGGACGATGATGATGACGAGGAACCGGCGGTTTGACCCGCTGTTACAATGAGGAACACGGCGTTTCGGTGAAACGCCGGTCTTGATTGGTTTTCGCCTCTGTTATTGGATTCAACACCATGCCGGAAGTTCGGTCCGGTTTACCCGGTTTGTCCTCCCCGGCGGTTGTTTCTTCCCCGACCGCCCGCTGGGTGGGTCGGCAATGGGCCCGTTGGAATTATGCCCGTCAAATCGAGCCGGTCTGGCTTGAGGAAAACGATCTCACCATCCCCGTTCGCGATTTGCCAGCCCCATTGGAGGGGCTGACGATCGCCCATCTGACGGACTTTCACGACGGGCCGCAACTACCTGCGGAATACTTCCACGAAGTGATCGAGCGGACCAACGGCCGCCGGCCGGATCTGATCGCCCTCACGGGGGATTACATCCATCATGGTTACAAGTCCGTGGCGTCGGCCGCCGAGACGCTTGGCCGGTTGAAGGCCCCCTTGGGGGTGTTCGCCGTGCTGGGGAATCATGATTTTTCCGTGCGGAATGCCTTGGGCCTGCGGCGGCATCGCGGATTGCACCAAGCCATCGCGGATGCCCTGTCAAACAAAGGGATCCGCGTATTGCGGAATGAGGGTTTGCTGATCGGCCAAGGGGCCGTCTCCTTTGGATTGGCGGGCATTGATGATTTGTGGTCCCGCGAGTGCGACCCGGCCACCGCCCTGCGAGATTTGCCTTGGGATCTTCCCCGCGTGTTGCTGGCCCATAATCCGCAAACCGTCGAAATGCTGGCCGGCCACCGATCCGACCTCATGCTGAGCGGTCACACCCACGGCGGGCAGGTGAACTGGCCGGGCTTGGGCCGGGTGTTCCTAAGTAAAAAGTCCCGCCGGATGGCGGCGGGCTTGCACCATCACGAATCGGTCCCCGTGTATGTGAACAAGGGAGTGGGCTTCGGCTGGCGCTTCCGTTTCGGTGTGCGCCCGGAAATCGCCTTCCTCCGGCTCACCCGGATGAAGCAAAGAGAAGACTAACCACAAAGACGCAAAGGTCACACAAAGTTTCACAAAGAATAAAACCGGACCGGAAGCAAAGAAAAGAAAAAGTCAGTGAAGAAAGAAAACAGTGCTTTTCTTGGTTTCGCTCAGTGTTCTTTTTCTTCCCTTTGCTTGTTGCTTTCGGTCCGGTTTTATTCTTTGTGAAACTTTATGTGACCTTTGCGTCTTTGTGGTTAGTCTTCTCTTTGCTTTCCCACCTCACAAGCCGAGGATGGTCTTGTAGGTTTCCTCATGGAAGCCGACCATCATTGTCTTGCCGACGAAGGCGGTGGGCGCTCGCAGGTTGCCGGTCGGGCCGATCAGGACCGCCAGTAATTCCTCATCCGATGGCGGGTTCTTCTTCAAGTCGAATTCAACCACCTTTTGGCCTTTCATCGCCACCACGCGGTCGGCCGTCCGGGCGAGTTTCAGGGCCTCCTCCGGGCTGATGCGTTCCTTGGAGGCTTCCTTCTTCTCGCTGACGGTCACCCCGCCGACGGATTCCATGTAGCCCCGAGCTTTTTTGCAGGTGACACAGGATTTTCGGTCGTACATCCAGTCAATTTTTTTTGCCATTACGGCGTCTCCTCAAAATTGCGGTGAAAAGCGAAGCATGAGTGAATGAATACCAGACAATCCCCCTCCCGTCCGATGGAACACCCTTGCCGTGACGGATTTGTGTGCCATGATTTCCCTGAAGAGGTTGGAAGGAATCAACTAAACCGTGTGTTCGGCCACCCCTCCCATCTCCCCGACTGGCCGGGCAAACCTGACCTTCCTTCTAATTTGCTAATTTGGGTACAATCTGAAAGCCTTGACGGACAATACCCGGGACCAGGGAGCCGACGGGACATCAACCGCCGGAAATGAGCATATGCAGGTTCAACCGTTTCAAACCACCAGCGGCATGATGTCGCCGGGAACGTCCGTTCACTCGTTTGGCGGCGATCCGCGCATCAACGTCCCGGCCGGGCACGGCCCGGTTCCCCCCAGCCTGTTTGCCATCTTCCTTCAAGAGATTTTGAAGCGGAAGGCGCTGTTGGTTGTGTGGGGGATCATCACGATCGTCCTCGCGGCCGCCCTGATCTTCAAATTTGCCAAGCCAATGTACCGGGCCGAGGGGAAACTGGCCTACATCCCGAACTATCGCGGCGGAACCCGGCCGCTCTACAACCCGCCGAACATCCAGACGATGGGGCAGATCATCAAGTCGATGGACGCCCCCGAAAGCGTTCGTGAAAAGCACATGCCGTGGGTCTCCAAGGATGACTTTGCGAAGAACCTGCATGTCGAAGTTTCCAAGATGTCCGAGTTTCTGGATGTCTCCTATGACTCGACCGACCCGGAAACCGCCATCACCATCGCCAACGCGGTAATGGATGAATCCATTCTGTACTTCGGAAAATACCGGCAAACCACGCTGAAAGAGCGAGCCGCCGAGGTGAAGGCTGATTTGGAACGCGCGATGGCCGATCTGCAAAAGGCCAATGATGAGTTTTCAAAAGCCGAAAGAAGCAAGGGTGTTTCAAACATCAAAGTGGATATCGACAACGCCAAGGCGGCCCTCGCGGACGAAGAACGAAATCTTCGAACACTCAGGGAAGCCGAGGCTAAGTTGAAACTGGAATTTGCTTTTTTGAAGAATCGCCAAGAAAGCTCACAGACAGACACCGAACGTGGGGTGGATGAATCGTTCAATCCAATTCTTCAAGCATTGCAAAGCGAGTACACGGTCGGACAACAAACGGCCCAGATTTACATGGCGGCCAAAGCCAAAGTCATCCAGTTGCAATCTGAAGAGGAGCGGATGCGTGTATTGACAGCCCGGGGAGTGAATCCGATCAGTGAATATCAGAAAGTAGTCGCCGACCTCCAAGCCAATGAGGCCATTGTCAAACAATATGAGGATTCACAGGAACTCCGGGAGGCAATGAAAAAACGGTATGACTTGTTGAAAAAACATCTTCTCAGTGGCAAGCCATTGCGGTTGAGTAATAACTCAGAGATGGACAAGGCCGCCAAAGACTTGGCGACAATGCCTGCGGTGATTGCCAGCAGCGAAGCCCAAGTCAATGAAAAACGGATCGCTCTGACGTCTCTGCTGACCCTTCAGCATGATCTTGAACCGAAGCAAGTGGCCATTACCTTGACTTTCAACCGGGTCACCCAATTGTCGGATCAACTCAATGATTCGGTGGGCCGAGACAAGGACCCCAACGCGGACGATCTCAAGATTGCCACTCCGGCTTCCACCGGCAACGGTCCTTACGCGACCAACGTGCCGAAACTGGCGGCCTCCGTTTTGGGACTCTCGTCGTTGCTTTTCCTCGGCTACATCGCCTTGTTCGCGATTCCGCAGGTGATGGCCAGCCATCATCGGGCGGCGGCTGTCCAAACCCAGCAACCAAGGGCGCTGCTCGCCGTGGTTCCGGTGGCGGCCAATGTCCCGATGAATCCCCAGCCGACCGCCGCCGCTCCGGAACAACCCAAGGCTCCGCGTTTGATCGAAGGATCGGGCGGCGAGATGATATCCCTCTCGGAACCCGTTCCGGCCCCAACCCCGGCCAAGCCAACTCCTGCCCACACCGTGTCCGCGCCGACCGAACACGAAATCATCATTCCGCTGGAAGCCACGCCCGCCCAGCCGAAGCCGGTTCCCGCGAAGGCGACCCAATTCCCGCCGTCCAGGGCTTCTTTGTCGCTCAAGGATCTGGGTAGTTCTTCCAAGTCCGTGCCGCTCGCGCCGACGCCCATTCCGCAAACGCCGGTCCCGGCGCCGATGCCGACAAAGGAACCTGTCCAACCGATAGTGAAAGCACCGGCGCCGATGACCGATGCCGTGCAGGCGTTGGCGAAGCGGATTTCGCAGGAAGGCGTGGATCGGGGGAGCATCGTTCTGTTCACCCCCACGCAAGAACAGCTTCAACTCACGCCGATCATTGGCGACCTTGGCCGACAACTCAGTCAGGAAGGCAACCGTGTGCTGGTGTTCGACGCTCGCACCGGCGTTGAGCATCCCTCATGGGCCGGGCCGAACACGCCGGGCGTAGCCAATCGCGTCGAGGGGTATCTGGATGGCCAATCCGAAGCAACGCATTGCTTCGTGCCCACCTCCATGAAGAACGTCGAATATTCGCGGGCCGATCTCACCAACCGCGTCAGCGGGGTGATGTCCGCCCACCGTTTCCGGCAACTGGTCGAAGAAATGCGGGAACGCTATTCGCTCGTGCTGATGGTCGCCCCGACAATGGAATTGGGCGGCAATGATCCGCTGCTGACCGCTCTGGCCGAGGGGTTGGTCCTCGTCACCGAAAGCACCGCCCCGGCGAATCAGATCAGGGCCTACATCGACCATCTGGCCGAACAAGTTCCGGCCCCGGTTTACGGAGCCTTGTCGGTTCCCAAGGCGTAATCCCGCAGCGTCAGGGCGGTCCAGGCCAGACTGGCCGCCCAGATGGCCGTGGCGGCGAGAAGATAGAGTCGGTGCCACCAATAAAACACCTCGAATTGCGGAATCAACTCCCCCTCGGCCGCATCCACAAACCGGCCGATCACCGGATGAAGGGCGAACTCGCCCGCCAGACCGGACACCATGATTCCCCAGCAAACCCAGCGATACTTTGACTTCCCGGCCGCCAGTTGATCCCAAGCCATCAGCAGCAGGGCTGGCAGGCCGATCAGATTCATCCATTCCGTGACCGGCCGGGTCACGCGCCCTTGGGTGAATCCTCCCAATTCATCAGTACCCATGGGAACCACAATGGCGGCGTAAAACAAAAATCCCCCCTGCCAGAACATGAGGGCCTGCCAGACCAGCCAGCGTCGAACCGTTTTCCAATTCTTCATGTTTTGTTTCGTTCCTCGGGGGCGCCACGTTGTCATCCTATTTCCGTACCCTGACCCCATGCGGACGTTTAGCTCCCTCCGGCATCGGAATTACCGACTTTATTTCATCGGACAATTGGTCTCGTTGATCGGGTCGTGGACGCAGACCACCGCCCTGATGTGGATCGCCCACCAGAAGACCGGCCTCGCCCAGTGGCCGGCGTTTTTGGTGGCCGTGCAGATCGGCCCGACGTTTCTCTTTGGCGCCTTGGGTGGATCGCTGGCCGACCGGGTGCCGAAACGCCGGCTCATCGTGGCCACGCAATCGTGCTTTCTCACGGCTGCCGGAATCTTGATGGCTCTTTACTATCTGGACGCCCTGACGCTGTGGGTGATGCTCGCCATCATGTTCTTCCACGGGTGCGTGCAGGCCATCGACCTCCCGGCCCGGCTGGCGTTCGTGCCGGGGTTGGTTCCGCGTGAAGACCTAATTAACGCCGTCGCCCTCAATTCGCTGCTTTTCAACGCCGCGCGGGCCATTGGCCCGGCCATCGCCGGGTTTCTGCTGCATGTCTCCGGGCCGGGGTTGTGCTTCTTGGTGAACGCCATCAGCTATCTGGCGGTGCTGTTCGCGCTGCGATTGATGACGCTGCCGCCGGAGGAGGAAATCGTTCCCGCGAAAACGCCCGGCGGCGGGTTCGGCGTGTTGTCCCGCGAAGGGCGGTTGCTGGCCTTGGTGCTGGTGGCGGGGTTGGTGGCCATCGGCGGCTGGCCGTTGCTGGCGTTGCTCCCCTCGTATGCGGCGAAGGTGCTGGGCCGGGGGGAGGATGGTTACAGCATGCTCCTGAGTTCCGTGGGGGCCGGGGCGTTGCTGGCGGCCCTGACGGCGGCGACCTATGGCTCCGAAACCCGGCGCCGCCGGTTGCTCTTCGCCGGGTTGTGTCTTGTGGCGATGGCCCTCGTCGGGATGGCGGCCGCGTCGGAGCAAATCGGGGCGATGGCCGCCTGCATTCTGTTCGGCTATGGAATGATTATGTTCTTCGCAACGGGCCAGTCGGCCGTGCAATTGAGCGTGTTGAACCAAGATCGCGGCAAGGTGATGGGCGTTTGGGCGATGATGCTCAGCGCCGGGGTGCCGATGGGCAATCTCGTGTTCGGCCCGGCGGCCGATGCCTTCGGGCTCACGGCCGTGCTGTTGGCCCAAGCCGGAATTGTCCTTTTGGCGGCGTCGATTATCCTGTTTGGCAGGGTAAGATGAATCCAAACCGGGCCAATGCCCGGATATGCAAATCGCTTTTCATCGTGTCATCTTCCGACAGGAGACTCCCGAGATGAAACCCCTCATTCTTCCCCTGCTGGGACTCTTGATGCTGGCCGGGTGCAACCGGCCGGGAAATCAGACCGAAAAACCGTCCACGCTCCCCGAGGCCCGCAAGGGATTTGTCACGAAACTCCCCGCGCAGACGGGCATCAGACATCCGGTTGACACGCCTCCCGCCGGGGTGTTTCAAGTGGTGAAATACGCCTCCCCGGCCGGCAACATGTCCGCATACCTCAGCCCGGACCCGAAGGACGGCAAAAAGCGTCCGGCCATCATTTGGATCACCGGCGGTGACTGTAATTCGATTGGCGAGGGATGTTGGGAAGAAGGACCGGCCGACGGCGATGAATCCGCCTGCCAGTACCGCAAAGCCGGGATCATGATGATGTTCCCGGCTTTGCGCGGCGGGAATACCAATCCGGGCTTTAAGGAAGGCTACTACGGCGAAGTGGAAGACGTGCTGGCGGCCGCCGACTTCCTCGCCAAGCAGGAATACGTCGATCCCGCCCGCATCTATCTGGGCGGCCACAGCACCGGCGGCACGCTGGCGTTGCTGGTGGCCGAATGCAGTGACCGCTTCCGGGCCGTCTTCTCCTTCGGCCCGGTGGACGACGTGTCCGGCTACCCTGCCGAATTTCTGCCTTTCAATCATTCCAATCGCAAGGAAGTGGAACTGAGGTCGCCGGGCTACTGGCTCTCAGGCATCAAGAGCCCCGTGTTTGTGCTGGAAGGGGGACGCAAAGGCAACATCGAGTGTCTGCAAAACATGTCGCGGGCGACGAGCAATCCCAACGTGCATTTCCTGCCGGTCAACTGGGGCGATCATTTCAGCATCCTCGCCCCGATGAACCGGCTGCTGGCTGAAAAAATCCTGCAAGACGACGGCCCCGAATCCAACCTGACGCTGACCGAGGAAGACGTGAAGAAACCCCAGGCGGCGAACAAGAAGCAAAAGCCAAAGGCAAAAGAATGATGTTTCCGCCGGTCGGCGTGCTTGGTCAATCAATTCCGAAGAACGGCAAATCCAGCGGCGGTGACTCCTTCAACGGCATTTCGATGGCCCCGTCATCGCCGCGAGGAGCATCATTTTTTCCCCGGCCTTGGTCGTCGATCCGATTCTCGCCGATGCTATGTAACATGTAGCCTGTGTCTGTGCGATGGTATTTCAATTCGCCGCCGGAGTAGATGTCCTTCGGGATTTCGGGCAGGTATTTTGGGGCCAGATCCGTGAGTTCCGCCGGATAGCGGCTTTGATCGATCTGATAAGCGGCCAAGGCAAAGGCGACCGCCAGATTGCGATGCTGTTGCATGGTTCGTGTCTCCAATGCCGCCATCTTGCGTGTTGACGGGCGCATCAGGATGATCACAATCTTTCCGAAGAGTTCCCCTCGTTGTTTCGCGCCGAGGATGGACATGGCCCATGCTTGTTGCTCGGATTCATTGGAAAGGTCTTTCAATGAATCTTCCAACTCCCTGATCGCCTGTTCGCGGGCTTGGAGATCCTCGATTCGCATGGCGGTGACGATGCGATCATACCAGCCGTTGGCCAACCGCATGGCCGCGTCCCAATCGGTGCTGCGGGAAAATGGACGCCCCGCCACTGGTTCCGCCAAGGCAGTGTCTGCCCCGCGATTGAGTAGTTTCAAGATTTCCGATCCGGTGCGAGCCATCCACTGGAGTGTGTCGAGCGCCGAGAACCGCTCGGTCAGATCGATCTTGTCAGCGGCATGGAGGGGAGGAAGAAGATTGTTGAGGTCGGCCCGGCAGACCGCCAGCCTCGGGGCTGTCAGTTTCGCATGGCTCAGGAATACTGTCTCCGCATTCATCGCGATCAATTGAATGGTCACGGCGGCCCGATACTCAACCTCCGTGCCCCCTTGCTCCATTACCTGGCCGAATCGGTGGCAGGTGATCAGGTCCTTCCATGCTTCGTCCGTTCGGCCGGCCCCGAGGTGCAGCATCGCCCGGCAGACGAATAACTGCGCCGCCTGCCGACAATACTGCAAGGTGGGCAACAGGCAATTGATCAAGGGGGCAATCCCGGCCGGGGTGGGCTTTGGCACCAGCGGGTTGTAGTAGGCCGGCCGCGTTGAGGCTTGGGCGAACAGCTCCAGGGGACGGGAATTCTTGGCGAGCCACTCGACAAGGAGCGGTTCGTCTGCCGCCTTCCAAGGCCACTTTTGCGCCCGAGCCTGCCGGGCGTCTCGAATCTCTTCAACACTAGGTTCATCATCTCTCTTGGGAGGCGCTTCTTCGACCGCCACAGGCGTCTTTGCCCTGAGGAAGTAGTACCAAGGTAGGAGATATTCCCCTTCCTCCGGCGGGGCCGGTTGGCCGAGCCACCGGAAGTATTCATCGGGCAGGGTGGTGCCTTCCGGGTGGGGGCCGATGGCCTGCCAGATAAGGACGTTGGCGTTTTGCTCGGGAGTGGTATTCCCGCGAAGGCGGGTGTTGAGGGCAGCGATGTTGTCCACGAAACCGTCGTCGCCCACATGGTCGGTGGCGTAAGTGGTCTCGGGGCTGACGGTGTAAATGTTCTTTCCCGGCAGGGCGGCGAAGGCGAGCAGCAAGAAGAGAATAATCGGCGTGGCGATCAACACCCACAACAGCCGGCGGCGTTTCTTTTCCGTGGTCATGCGATAGCGGCCTTTGGCAAAGTGGTTGTGTTTCGACGAGATTCTCACTCCGGCGGATCGACTGGTTTCGGCTTCTCCAGCGGCGGCGGTTCCTTCGCGGGCATTTCGAGGGGCAGGTCGTCGCCGGGGGGATTGCTGTCCCGGTCCCGGCCTTGGTCGTCAATGTGGTTGGCTCCGACGCTGTACAGCAGATATCCGGTGGTGGTGCGGCGGTATGTCAGCTCGTTGTTCGTAAATATGTCCTTTGGAATCTCGGGCAGGTACTTGGGGGCCAGTTCCGCCAGTCTGGCCGGGTAATGGCCGAGATCGACCTTATAAGCGGCCAAGGCAAAGGCGACCGTCAGTTGATGGTGCAGTTGTCTGGAGCGGACATCCGCCACGGATACCTTGTCCAACGAGGGAAGCACCAAGCCGACGATGATCTTTCCGATGTTTTCCCCTCGTTGTTTCGGCCCGAGCAAGTGGGTGGTCCATGCTGTTGTCGCATCCGACTTCATGGCGCTCAGTTCTTGTTCGATGGCCGCCATCTCCCGTCGGCGGGTTGGTTCGTCGTCTTGACGAAGGACGGCAACACATCGGTCGTACCACGTGTTTGCCAGTTGAAACGCCGGATCCCAGTTCACGCTCCGGCTGAACAAGCGGCTCCGGGGACGGTCGGGGTTTTCGGAGCCTCCCAATTCGGGGAGATCCATGATCGAGGTCGTCCCGGTGCGGGCGGCCATCTGCATGGCGTCCAGCAAATAGTAACGCTCGGCAAGATCAATCTTTTCCGCGACGCGGGAAGGGGGCGGCAGACGCCCGAGGTCGTCCCGGCAGGCCGTGAGTTGGGGGATGGTCAGTTTTGTCTGACTGAGGAACACCGTCTCCCCTTGAATGGCAATCGATTGAATCGCCACGCCGACCAGATATTCGATGAGCGTGCCCCCTCGCTCCATCACACGGCCAAGCCGGTGGCATGTCATCAAATCCCGCCACGCCTCGTCGGGCCGGCCGGTGCCGAGGTGCATCATCGCCCGGCAGACGAACAAGATCGCTGATTCCCGGTAAATCTGGACGTTGGGAAATTGGCTGCTCATCAACAAACCGTTCCCCGGCGGGGAACTGCCCGGCACGATCGGGTTGTAATAGGCGGGGAGCGCCGATGCTTGCGCGAGGGTGGCCAGCGGGCGTGTGTTCTTCGCCACCCAAGCGGCGGTGTCCGGATCGTTTGCCGCTGCCCAAGGCCATTTCTTGGCGCGATCCCGACGGACGGTCGGATCGATTGGGTCGATCAGGTCGTCTCGCGCCGCCTCGTCCTCGACCGGGGCCGGGGGCTTCGCCTTAAGGAAGTCCTCCCATCCGACCAGATATTCTCCCTTTTCCGGCGGGGCCGGGTGGCCGAGCCATTGGAAATATTCCTTGGGCAAAGTCTTCCCCGCCGGCCGGGGACCGATGGCCTGCCAGAAGAGGATATTGGCATTCTGTTCGGGGGTGATGTCGCCTCGCAGCCGTGTGTTCAAGGCGGTGACATAGTCCACCCATCCTTCCGCGTTGACTGGTTCGGTCGCATGAGTGGTTTCAGGGCTGACGGTGTGCGTGATCTTCCCCGGCCAGGCGGCATAGACGAATAGACCGACAAATACCAAGGGGAGGATGATCAACAGCCGTCGGCGGCGTTTCTTTTCCGCGATCATGTGGGCTCTTTGAAATCAGCGAGAAAATGTTGCGTCCATTTTAGGGATTCTACCCCGGCGGATGTGTCCGATGATGGTGACTCACTTGCCATCAAGCGATTGGATCGCCGTTATCGTACTTTGGGGATGTTCTGATTCGTGGACGACGCAGCTTGCGTCGTTTCAAAAGAGTGTGGCGCGAGTTTTTGAAGCGACGCAAGCTGCGTCGCCCACGATGGCGGATGATCTGCCTTAAAGTTAACAGCCAATTTCGGCCATACGTTCAGGCGGGCACAGTGCTGTCGCGGACGACCAGTATGCCGGGCAGAACCACCTTGGATGGCGGGTCGTTTGGATGGGCGATCCGGTTGGTCATGACCCGGAAGGCCGTGCGGGCGAGCGCCTCGGAAGGGTAGGTGTAGGAGGTCACCCCCAAGGCGAAGCTCTGGCCGATTGGCAGGTCGTCGCACCCGGCCACGGCCACATCACGAGGCACATTCACCCCGCGCCGGAACAGTTCCAGAATCACCCCGATGGCGACGTAGTCCTGATAGCAGATCACGCCATCCACCCCGAGGCGAATCAGCTCGGCGGCAATCCACGGGTAGGCCTCGCGGGCTTCCATCTGTTCGGGCGCGCGAATGACGCGGGGGGGCCGGCCGCCGCCGGTTGTCTCCAGGGCGTAGAGATAACCGGACAGCCGGTCGTTGTGGGCGCTGGTCGGGGAAGCGATCACGCAGGCCACGTTTTTCCGGCCCAGCCCAAGCAGGTGTTCCGTGCAGCGGAAGCCGCCGTCGTGGTGGTCGGAGGCGACGAGGTCATGATCGAGGGCGCGATTGTCGCCGCGCAAGTTGCGGTCAAGCAGCACGACGGGCAGGCCCTCGCGCCGACAGGCCGCCAGGAACCATTCGTCTTGTTCGCGGGCCGCCTCGCTCACCCGCGACGGCAGATAGAACACCCCTTCGACCCGGTTCGCCGCGAAGGCCGCGACTTTCTTGCCGATCTCGCCGACCGTCAAATCGGCGCGCACGTCCAATGATTGCAGGTCAAAGATTCCCTCTTCTTCAAGCCGCGCGAACCCAACCCTCACCACGGCCTCGGACGCGCTTTGCCACGGGCCGGGGGACATGCGGGTGACGACGGCCCAACGCCCGAGTTGCGCCGGTTCGGTGGCCGCGACCGGGCGGGTTTCAGAGGCCGCGACGTAACAGCCGGAGCGCTCTCGCGTGACGATCAATCCCTGATCACGCAACAAATGCAACGCCCGCGAGGCCGTGAACGAGGAGACTTCGTAGGCGCTGGCGATGTCGCGGACGGTCGGCACCTTCCCGGTGTTCCACTCACCGGCCCGGATGCGGTTTGCCAGTTGCTCGGAAAGATGGACGTATTTGGGACCGGATTCGACGATCAGCGGTTCTGTTTGAGACACATCGCCTCCGGAGAGTGGGGCAAAGGCATTTGCTGTGTTGGCAGATCGGATTGGTGGCTCGTTCCGCAATCTGGTGATCCAATCAATTATTTTACTGGCCTTTTTAGTTTAACGTCGAGACATCTTCCAGCAAGTCAAATCGGTCTATTTTCACCTGCATTGAATTATGATTGATACAGAACAGAACAAATCGCTCGCAACTTCATGCGATCTTAACACAGATTGTCTTGTGTTCTTCAAAGTGTGTCGGTAGCCTGTCTTGGATGAATGGCCGATCTGGCCCCCGTGTGATTTGTACAGGAGATTTGCCGTGATTAAGCGTCGATCAGGTTTCACGCTCATCGAATTGCTGGTGGTGATCGCCATTATTGCGATTCTGATCGGGCTGCTGCTGCCCGCTGTTCAGAAGATCCGCGAAGCCGCGAATCGCATGAAGTGTCAGAACAACCTCAAGCAAATCGGCCTGGCCGTCCACGGCTACCACGACAACTTCCAAGCGATGCCCAACGCCGCCAATTACACGTCGACCTATTCCCCCTACGGCGGCACGGCGGCCAACGGCGCCGGCAACACCTCCGCAGACGGGGCGGCCGGGACTTGGATGGTGCATATCCTCCCCTTCATCGAACAGGGGACCATTTATAAAGCCATGTTCACGCCCACCACCGCGGACATTTACAACGGGTTCATCCCCGGCACTTCGAATTATTATTGGTACCAATACTCATCCAACGCCTATGCCGGCGGCGTGGGTGGCGGGAACACGGTGATCAAAACGTACATTTGCCCTTCCGATTCCTCGCTGGCCGGTAGCACAGCGACGGTTTCCGGTTATGTCTGGGGCATGAGCAATTACGCCGCCAACGTCATGGTGATGGACGCGACCGCTCCCAAGGCCCTGACGAATTCGATGACGGACGGCCTCTCCAACACGATCATGATCGGCGAACATTACCAGAATCAGGGCACCAACAGCAGTTGGGCCTTCCTCAACACGTTCCACGGACCTTTCGGAAGCCCGGGCTTTGGCTGGTACTCGGCCGGTTACACGGCGGTGTACGGGCAAGGCCAGAACACCGATTTCTCAGATAATTCGAGCAACCCCTCGTCACCGACATCCACGAGCACTCTCTTCCAAGTCAACCCGGCGCCCTCGAAGGCGATTTCAAAAGTGTTGCAAAGCCCCCACTCCGTCTTGGTGGTCGGCCTGGGCGACGGAAGCGTGCGGACCGTTGCCGCCGGCATCGCGCCCGCGACCTGGATCGCCGCCTGTCAACCGGGCGACGGAAACGTTCTCGGGGCCGGTTGGTAAGAGCCGGGCACTCACTTTTGTTTCTCCCGCCTCCGGCAGCTTCTTTACTGGTTCCCCCCAAATGGTTACGATGAACCGATCATCGGGGGAACCGCATCATGGCCACGTTGTTTCGCAATTACGTGAAACGCTTTCGGATGCACCGGGCTGTTGCCGGGTGGCTTCCGGAAGTGACGCTTCCCGCCGGTTTCGTTCTGCTGCCGTGGGATGAATCGCACATGATTCCGCATGCGGACATCACCGCCCGCACATTCCGCACAACCATTGACGCTCGTCTTTTTCCAAATCTTGGCCGGTATGAAAGCTGTCTGGATCTGATGCGGGTCATCTCGTCTCATTCAGATTTCATTCCCGAATCCACCTGGCTGATTCGGTATCAAACGGAATATGTCGCGTGCATTCAGGCTCTCGGGCAGCCGGGGGGCACGGGCGTGATCCAAAATGTGGCGGTTCATCCCGGTTTTCAGGGGCACGGGCTTGGAAAAGTCCTGTTACTGGGCGCGATGACCGGATTTCGATCACACAAAATGCGGGAAGCCCGGCTGGAGGTCTCCGCGAAGAACGACCGGGCCGTCCGGTTGTATCACGGATTTGGCTTTCAGCAGATGAAGACGATCTATCGGGAGACCCAAACCGAGCCTTCGGACTACACTATCTGAATGGTCGGCGGTTTACCCCGGAGCGAGGAATCAGTGGCGCAGGAAATCTACACGCATCAGCTTCCCAACGGAATGACCCTTCTCGCGGATCGGATGCCTCATGTGCGGTCGGTCGCGTTTGGCTTTCTCGTCCCCGCCGGGGCCGCCTACGATCCGGCCGGGAAATTCGGCCTCGCCACTCTGGCGACCGACCTCCTCACCCGCGGCGCCGGTGACCGCGACAACCGGCAACTCTCGGATGCTCTCGACAACCTCGGCGTGGACCGGGGCGAATCGGCCGGGACGATGAACGTCCAGCTTTCCGGGGCCACCATTTCACGGAATCTGCTTCCTACCCTGGCCATCTATTCGGATATATTGCGCCGACCTCGGCTGCCGGAGTCGGAACTGGATGCCGCCAAGGCCCTGAGTCTTCAGGACATCCAATCGACCGAAGACGAACCGCAGCGCAAGGTGATGCTCGAACTGCGCAAACGCTATTACCCCGACCCGTTGAGCCGGGACAATCGTGGCCTTGCCGACGATGTGAACGCCGTCACCATCGCCGATATTCACCGGCATGTCGAAACGTATTTCCAGCCGAAGGATGTGATTCTCTCCATCGCCGGTGATTTCGACTGGCCGACACTCAAGGGGGAGATCGAAAAGCTCTATGGCGACTGGAAAAGCTCCCCGCGAACACCGCCGGTGATCGGTTCGCACATGCCCTCCTCGGGGCATATTGAAAAAGACATCGAGCAAACGCAAATCGCCATCGCCTTCCCGAGCATCCCGACGAGCGACCCGGAGGCATACAACGTTCGCGGGGCCGTCGGCGTGCTGTCGCAGGACATGAGTTCCCGTCTGTTCAGCAACGTGCGGGAGAAGCACGGGCTTTGCTATTCGGTGTACGCCAGCTACGAATCGCACCGAGACCGCGGCACGATCATCGGCTATGCCGGGGCCAAGCCGGAACTGGCCCAAGAAACGCTCGACCGCACTCTCGCCGAGTTTCGCCAACTCAAAGACGGCATCTCCGAGGAAGAACTGGACCGCGTGAAGATCGGCCTGAAATCAGCCCTCATCATGCGGCAAGAATCCACCGGCGGCCGCTCCAGCGTCCTCTCGGCCGACTGGTACTATCTCGGCCGCATCCGCCCGCTCGACGAAATTCAGGCCGCCGTCAACGGGTTGACCGTGAACAAGATCCTTGGGTACCTCGAACGACACCCGATGCAGGACTTCACGGTGGTGACGTTGGGGCCGAGCGGGCTGATTGTAAGGTGATTTGTCTTGCTCCCCCTTCCTTCTTAGGGAAGGGGGAGCAAGAGGGTGTTGATCTAAGTCCGTGTGATTGTCTTAATTCCCTGTCTTTTGAGAGCCGAGATGCCCTTCCACCATCAAACCCTTGCCAACGGCCTGACCATCCTGGGCGAATCGAATCCAGCCGCGTTGTCGGTGGCGGTTGCCTTTTGGGTGAAGACCGGGTCGCGGGACGAGCAACCGGCCGAATCCGGCGTGTCGCACTTCCTCGAACACATGGTGTTCAAAGGGACCGAACGGCGTAACGCTTATACTGTCAACCGGGATTTCTCGGTGATCGGAGCCGACAACAACGCCTGGACCTCCGAGGAAAACACGGTGTTTCATGCCGTCGTCTTGCCGGAGTTTTTGCCGCAACTGGTGGACGTGCTGGCCGACATCATGCGGCCCTCGCTGCGAACCGAAGATTTCGACACCGAGAAAAAGGTGATCCTCGACGAGATCGTGCGGTACGAGGTGCAACCTGGCTGGGCGAGTTTTGATCTGGCCCGCAAGAACTTCTACGGCAGCCATCCGCTCGGCAACAGCGTGCTGGGCACTTCCGAGAGCATCACGGCCCTCAAGCAAACGCAGATGCTCGACTATTTCCAACGCCGCTACGGGGCGTCGAACATCGTCGCCGTGGCGACCGGCAATTTCGACTTTGCCGAGTTTTCCAAACTTGTGAAGGCGCGATGCGAGAGTTGGCCCTCCGGAATCACCGGCCGGGGCAACCGCACCGAGACGCCGGGACAAGGGGGGCTGCACATGCTCGCCAAGCCGCCGGAAAAGGTGTCCCAGCAATACATGACGCTGATCGCCCCCGGACCGGCCGCGAATTCCGAATTGAGTTATGCCGCCGCCGTGCTGGCCACGGCCGTCGGCGATTACTCCGGCAGCCGCATGTATTGGGCGCTGACCGACCCCGGCCTCGCCGACGAAGCCGGCATGGGCATGGACGAATGCGACGGGGCCGGTGCCTATTGCACCTCCTTCAACGGCGACCCGGAGAACGCCCCGGAATGCTTCGGCATTGTCCAAGACCTGCTTCACGAAGTGCAGCGCACCGGACTGACTCAAGCCGAGTTTGAGCAGGCAAAAACGAAAATCCTCTCCCGCGAACTCCGCGCGGGCGAACGCTCCAGCCGACGAATGCTGACGGTGGCCAAAGATTGGGTCTACCGAGACATGTACCGAACGGTGGACGACGAAATGAAGTCATGGGACGCGGTGACGATGAACGACATCCGGGCGGTGCTGGACAAGTATCCGTTGACCAACCAGACCGTGACGGGTTATGGGCCGTTGTCGACTATCGAGGGATAAAGCCGAGAAGAAAGCGAAAGAGAAGAGTTCACGCAAAGCTCGCAAAGGGGACGCAAAGTTCGCCAAAGTTGTCAAAGCCCCGTGTCGATTATCTCCCCCCGCATGACTGATGAAATTTTTATTTATCATCAATGACGCGGGGGCGAGCGTTTGCCACTGGGCAATGACAACTTTGGCGAACTTTGCGTCCCCTTTGCGAGCTTTGCGTGAACTCTTCTCTTTCGCTTTCTTCTCAACTTTTCGTTACTTCAGGTCAAACACCAGTGTTTCGCCACTGGTCACGCCGGTGAGTTCCATCTTCGATTCGTCCGTGATGGCGGCTCCGTCGCCTTCCTTGAGAATCTGCCCGTTCAGGCAGACCGAACCGGTGGCGACTTGCACCCACCCGGAGCGGCCGGGTTCAAAGGTGTGCGTCACCGTTTGTTCCGGCAACAGAGCGGCGGCGAACAGGTCCGCGTTTTGGGCCATGCTGATCGAACCATCGCGACCGGTACGGGAGGCGACCAGTTTCAACTGGCCGATCCGTTCGGCGGCGGGGAACGATCGTTGGTCATAACCAGGGACCAACCCGCGAGCTTCCGGGAAGATCCAAATCTGAAGCAAACGAACCGCCTCGGTCGGAGACGGGTTGAATTCGCTGTGGAAAATTCCCGTGCCGGCGGTCATCCGTTGCAGGTCCCCGGCCCGGATCACAGACCCGGTTCCGAGGCTGTCCTTGTGTTCAAGGGCGCCTTCCAGCACCCACGTCACGATTTCCATGTCGCGGTGCGGGTGCGTCGGAAAACCGCCGCCGGGGGCGACGCGGTCATCATTAATCACGCGGAGTGTGCGGAATCCCATGTTCGCCGGATCGCGATATTCTCCAAAGGAAAAGGAGTGTCGGCTGTCCAGCCAGCCAAAATCAGTCACGCCTCGGGCGTTGGCGGGTCGAATGGTGATCATCGGAACCTCCTTTCAATAAATATGTTGGTTCACGATCGAGTCATTCGATCTGTTTTACCGCCATCCGTGAGAACCCTTACAATGGCGGGTGACATCAAAGATTGTGTGAATGTCGTCGGCGGGTAACTCAACCCCCGGATCGCCGAATCGGACGAAGTGGGCCTCCCTCTGCTTGTTCCGATTCAAATTGGCGGTTATAATTGCTGACGGACCATTCGTTACCCCGAGATGGAAAGCGGGCACGGCGTGAGCGATCCCCTGCCAATGAACGGCCTCCCGATGGCCGACGCGGGCAATCACCTTCAGCGAGCCGAGCAAATCGTCGGTTCGCTGGACAAGGGCCTCGCCGTGCTGTCGGCCGATCTGATCGTGCGATGGGCCAACAATCCCTTCCGCGAATGGTGTCCGGCTGAGCCGACGGGCCTGTCGTTTTTCGACGCCCTCAACACACCCGATGAAGACCGTCTCGGGGATCACGCCTTTCACACCGCCCTCGCCGGCCAGCCCTGTTGTTTCCGGCTCAATCATAATAATCGTTTCCTGGATGTCACCGTCTCCCCGATCCGCGAGAACGGCCGGGTGATTGAACTCGTCGCAATGGCTGACGATGTGACCTCGGCCGTCGCCCGACAGCAAAAACTCAACGCCCTCTACAAAGCCGGCCAAGAACTCGACGCCCTTGACCCGGATCAACTCGCGGAAATGAACGTCCTGTGCCGGGTCGAACTGTTGAAGGTCAACCTCCGGCGCTACATTCATGACCTGCTGCGTTACAACGTGATCGAGATTCGCCGGCTGGAACCCAAGACCGGCCGGTTGATTCCGCTGTTGGAAGAGGGGATGATTCCCGAGGCGGCCCAACGGGCGTTGTTCGCCCGCGAGCACGGCAACGGGGTCACCGGCTATGTGGCGGCCACCAAGAAGTCTTACCTGTGCGCGGACACGGCCCACGACCCGCATTACATCGAAGGTTCGGTCGGGGCCAAATCGTCCATGACCGTGCCGCTGGTGTTCAATGATGAACTCGTGGGAACCTTCAATGTCGAAAGCCCGGAAGTCAACGCTTTCGGCGCCGAGGAACTTCAGTTCACCGAACTCTTCTCCCGCGAACTGGCTCGTGCCCTGCACACCCTGAATCTTCTCGATGCCCAAGAAGCATGCGCGGCGGCCGGTGTCGTCGAACAAGTTCACCGCGAAATCGCCCTTCCGGCCGATGATCTACTTTCGGTGACCAGCAACTTGTTGGAGAAGATCTCCAACCAACCGGAATTTGCCGACGCCCTGCGGCGGATCGTCGGCGACCTTCGCAAGATCAAACTGGCGGTTCACAATATCTTCGAGGAAGTCGCCCGGCAGAATGCCGTGCCGATGGACCCCAAGCTCGCCGGTCTGCGGGTTCTTGTGGTGGACGGCGACGAACGCATCCGCCGCAGCGCCCACACCATCCTCGAACGGCAAGGGTGTTTGGTCGATGCCGCCACCACGGCGACGGACGGCATTGCGATGGCCAAAGTGTCCACCTACGACGCGGTCCTCTGCGCGATCAAGCACAAGGACATGGGCGGGACTGCCGCCTATCGGTCGTTGGTGAAGGCGGTTCCGTTGGGCCGGGTGATTCTCACGCAAGGTTTTGAATACGACGGCGGCCACACCATCGTGAACGTCAAGCACGACGGTTACTGGCTGCCGATTCTCTTCAAGCCATATCAAGAGCCAAAACTATTCGCCGCCCTCACCTGCCCTGCCCCGGCGAATGTGCCGGCCCCGGCCGAGCCGATGGCGACCGCCTCATAACCGGGTTCCCCGCCTCCATCCATGAAGCAAAGCAATCACCGCACGGCGAATCATCCGTGTTAGGTTTCCTCCTGTTCATGATCGCCTGGGTTGGCCACGGCTACTGGCTGATGGTCACGCTCAACATGATCTATTCCCGGCCGTTCCACCGCTCTTTCCTGCGGACGCTTCGCAAGATTTACGGCCTCTTCCTCGTCATTGGCCCGCTTGCTTTCGGAATCCTCGTCGGCTTCGACCTGCTCGCGAACATTGATCGGGCCGCCGGGGAACCGTGGGTTTGGGGGCCGTTGGGTTACATGCTGGCGTGCGCCGTCCTCGGCGGCGTCTGGTTCCCCTTGGTCACGCTGTGGCGACTGACCCGGCGAAACCCGGCGGCGGTTCTGGAAGAGAAGACCACCATGTTCGACGTGGAGGTGGAGTTGGGCCGCCGCCCGGTCGGGGATGGCAAGCACAAGCATGTGGCCGAGTGGTCATTCAACGGCATCTTCCAGGTGGAATTCACCACCTTGCGTCTCAAACTGCCGGACCTGCCGCCCGCTTGGCGCGGGTTGACGATCCTCCACTTGAGCGACCTGCACCTCTTCGGCACGCCGGATCTAATCCATTATCAAATGCTAATGCGTCGATGTATGGCCGACGGCAAGCCGGATCTTGTTGTCTTGAGCGGGGACATCATCGACGACGGCAAATACCTCGACTGGATCGCCCCCATCCTCGGCGAACTGTCTTGGAACATCGCGGCCGTTGCCATCCTCGGCAATCATGATTGGTGGCAGGACGCCGACGCCGTGCGAGAGCGGATGAAAGCCTGTGGCTTCCGCATCCTCAGCAACACTTCGGAAGTAATCGACGTGCGCGGGCTTCCCCTCGTTGCCGTGGGACACGAAGGCCCGTGGTTCCGGCCGGGGCCGAACGTGTCGGCGTTGCCCGAGGGCTTCCGGTTGCTGGTCAGCCATTCCCCGGACAACATCGGCTGGGCCAGACGCCACAACTTCCAACTGATGCTCTCGGGACACAATCACGGCGGGCAAATCCGCATCCCGGTCGTCGGATCGATGTTTGTGCCAAGCTGGCACAGCCGGAAATACGACATGGGAACCTTCGACGAACCGCCAACCGTGCTGCATGTGAACCGGGGCATCGCCGGGAAAGAGCCGATCCGGTTTCGCTGCCCGCCGCAAATCACCCGAATTGTGTTGGAGTGAAGAGAACTTGGCTCCGGTTTTCAGATTGAGTTCCCGGCGAATTCGATTGCGGGGCCTGTTGGGCCGGGTTATTCTCATTCAAACAATATCAATCAGTGATATTGTTGATTGGTCAAACACCAGCCTGATGAGCGTGGTAGAATAATATTTCCCGCCAGCGCCCGCTCGCCCGCTTCCTGCGGCAATAGATTCACGAGAAACTCTCCATGAACCAGCGTGGGTTATTCTTGGTTCTTGCCTTGGCGTTCATCAACTTCCACGAAGCCGGTTTCGCTCGCGCCCAAGACAATCGCGCGGGCATTGAGTTTTTTGAAAAGAAGATCCGGCCGGTGTTGATCGAACATTGTTATCAATGCCATTCGGATGATGCCAAGAAAAGCAACAAGCTCAAGGCCAAATTGTTTTTGGACAGTTCGGCAATGCTTCTGAAAGGGGGCGAAAGCGGCCCCGCCGTCGTGCCGGGGAAGGCGGGAGAGGGAACCTTGCTCAAGGCCCTTCGCCACGCGGGCGACATCAAGATGCCCCCCAAGGGGAAACTGCCGGAAACTGTTTTGGCCGATTTCGAGACATGGGTGAAAGCGGGCGCGGCGATGCCGGAGGCCGCCAAATCGGCGCCGGTGGCCAAGGAGACGGATTGGAACAAAGCCCGGCAATTCTGGGCGTTTCAACCACCCGTCAAATCCCCGGCGCCCAAGGTCAACGACACCGCCTGGCCGCTGAAAGAGATCGATCGCTTTATTTTGGCCGAGTTGGAAAAGCGTCAGCTCAAACCCGTCGGCCCGGCCGGCAAGCGAGAACTGTTGCGCCGGGCGACCTTCGACCTGACCGGCCTGCCGCCAACGCCGGAGGAGATGGATGAATTCCTGAAGGATGAATCTCCGGCCGCTTATTCCAAAGTCGTTGAGCGTCTGCTGGCTTCCCCGCATCACGGGGAACGCTGGGCGCGTTACTGGCTGGACATCTCGCGTTATGCCGAGGACAAGGCGCTGGCGTTTGTGAACACCCGGCCCCATGCGTATCGCTATCGCGATTGGGTCGTGCAGGCGTTGAACAACGACATGCCGTATGATCGCTTCCTGAAATTGCAGTTGGCCGGCGATTTGTTGGCCGAGCCGGAACCGGATGCGTTCGTGAAGATGGCCGGGCTTGGTTTCCAAGGATTGGGGGCCGAGTATCATCGCGGTTCGGTTGCCCCGCAGGTGATGGCCGACGAACTGGATGATCGGGTGGACACATTGACCCGCGGCCTCCTCGGGCTGACCGTCGCCTGCGCCCGTTGCCACGATCACAAGTACGACCCGATCCCGACGCGCGATTATTATTCTCTCGCGGCGGCCTACAACGGAGCCGATCTTGTTGAGAAACCGCTGGTCGAAACGTCGGTCTTTGAAAAATTCAAAGCATGGGAAAAACAGACCAAAGAGGCCGATGAGAAATTGAATCAGTGGTTGAAAGAGCAGGCCCGCGAAGTGGCGAAGCCAGCGGTGAACGATGCTGGAAAGTATCTGCTGACAGCCTGGCAGGTGCAAGTCTCCCGGCGCAACAAGTTGACGCCCGATCTTGCCGCTGTGGCGAAAGGCGAGTCGTTGAACCCGTTGTTTCTGGAGCGGGTCGTCAACTTCCTAGAGCAAGGTAAATTCGACAAGCTCGACCCGGCGCTGATGTCTTGGATTACGGCAGCCAAGAAGGCGAGTGAAACCGCCCGTGTTGAACAGAACAAGGTGATCGTGCCGGACGTTTTGAAACAGGCGACCGAAGTCTTGCAAGGGGCGATCCGCTCGGCGCTTCCGCAGGCCGCCGCCAAAGAGCCGCCGTCGTTGTTAAAGGCGCTCTGGCTGAATCCGAACACGCTGTTCTTTGTCAGCGACAAGGAACTCACGCCGCTCTTGTCCGATGCCGCTCAAAAGGAACTGGCCCAACGCAAAGCGGACATCGAACGACTCAAGAAAGAGGCAGTACCGGTGCCGCCGATGGGGCACGTCATCGCCGGGGGCGGGGCCGCGATGCGGATCAATATCCGGGGCAACGTCGAGCGACTCGGGGAACCGGCGCCCCCCGGTTTCCTGCGTGTTCTCTCGTCATCGGCCAATGGCCCGGCCGGTAAATTCACGCGGTTGGAACTGGCGAACGTCATCGCTTCGTCCAAGAATCCACTGACGGCGCGCGTCATCGTCAATCGCGTCTGGCATTATCATTTCGGCCGGGGGATCGTCGGCACGACGAGCAACTTCGGCGCCCTCGGCGACCGGCCGACCCACCCCGAACTGCTCGATACGCTGGCCGTGCGCTTCATGGAAAGCGGCTGGTCCCTTCGCTGGCTGCACCGCGAAATCATGCTGTCGCGGGCGTATCAACTGAGCGGCACCGGTTCGCCATCCAATGCCGAACGCGACCCGGAGAACCAATACCTCTGGCGTCATACGCCGCAACGGCTCGACTTTGAATCCTGGCGGGATTCCTGGCTCGCCGTCTCCGGCCGGCTTGATCGCACGCGCGGCGGCCTGTCGCTAGACTTGAACCAAGCCGACAATGTTCGCCGCACACTTTACGCGAAGATCAGCCGCGTGCAGCCGAACGCCCTGCTGGTGCTTTTCGATTTCCCCGACGCCAACGTGACGAGCGACCGCCGCAGTGTGACCACCGTTCCCCAACAACAACTCTTCGCGCTGAACAGCGACTTCACCATCGGGACCGCCAAGGCATTTGCCAAACGCCTCGAAGCCGCCGCCCCAAAAGAAGAGGACCGCCTCGCCCTCGCCTTCCGGCTGGCGTATGGCCGAGTTCCGTCGAAAGAAGAAAAGATCGCCAGTGAAGAGTTCCTCAGGGAAGCTCGGGCACCCAAGCCGACAGATCGCCTGACGGCATGGGAACAGTTCGCCCACGCGATCCTGGCGTCGAATGAGTTTCAGTGGGTGGATTAAAGAAAACCGGGCAATCGACGACTTGTGTCGTGGTAAAATACAGGAAGCAAACGAAGGCGATCATCATGAAAAAAATCATCACCACTCATGTCGGCGACAATGGTGTTTTGAACGTCTCGATGCCCTTCAGCATGGAAAGCGCCCGCAAGGCTGTGCGGGTCACGGTTGAGACTTTGGAGGAGCCGGCCTCGTCCGTCCTCCCCGCCGACCGGGATTCTTGGCTGCGGTTTATCGAACGAACCGTCGGCTCGGTTATCGATCCCACTTTTGAACGACATCCCCAAGGTGAATTGGAAGAGCGAGAGACATTCGCGTGAAGTATCTGCTCGACACAAACACTTGTGTGCAGTATCTGCGATACGGAACCTCCTCTCCCGTCACCGGGCGGTTGGCGGCTGCGAATCCTCGGAGATGTGGTGTTATGCTCGGTGGTTGTGGGTGAACTGCTTTTCGGAGCAATGCGGAGCAAAAATGTCCCCAAAAATCTTGCGGCCGTGAAAGCTTTTTGCGCGGGATTTCTGTCTTTGCCGTTTGATGATTTGAGTGCGGAAGAATATGCCAAGGTGCGGGCCGATCTGACTTCAAAGGGAATGATCATCGGGCCGAATGATTTGCTGATCGCCGCAATCGCTTTGGCGAACGGATTGATATTGGTCACGCATAACACCGCCGAGTTCGTCCGGGTTGCCGGTTTGACGCTGCAAGACTGGCAGATTTGAGAGAAACAAAATGCAATGTGCCTCTCCCGTTTCGCGTCGTGACATGCTGGCCGCCTGCGGGGCCGGGTTCGGCATGATTGGCCTCGCCGGGATGTTGGGGGCCGAGGCGCCGGCATCCGGGGCGCTGGCGCCGAAGACGCCGCATTTTCCGGCCAAGGCGAAGCACATCATTCATGTGTATATGAACGGCGGCCCGTCGCAGGTGGACACGTTCGACCCGAAACCAGCACTGGCCAAGCACGCCGGTCAGCGGCCGGCGAGCATCACCGGGCTGAAGACGGAGAACGGCACCTTGGGGCTAAAGCCCTCGCCGTTCAAGTTCACCAAACACGGCCAATCCGGGTTGGAAATCAGCGAAATTTATCCGCACGTCGCCCAGCACGCCGACGAGTTGTGCGTCATCCGCTCGATGTACACGGACATCCCCAACCATGAACCGTCGATGTTCATGATGAACAGCGGCCACCTGCAAGCCCTGCGGCCAAGTTACGGTTCTTGGATGGTCTATGGCCTCGGCACCGAGAACCAAAACTTGCCGGGGTACATCGTCCTGAGTCCCGGTCTGCCGGTGAACGGGGCGGCCAACTGGAGCAGTCGGTTTCTGCCGGGGATTTATCAGGGCTGCCACATCAATTTGCCGGTCGGCTACGATCCGCGAACCGTGTTGCCGTTCCTGCAAAACCAGCACCTCGGGCGGGACAGTCAGCGCCGGCAACTGGACTTCACTCAGCGGCTCAACACGCTCCATGCCGATCAGCGCAACCATGATCCCTTGTTGGATGCCCGCATCGCCTCGATGGAGATGGCGTTCCGAATGCAAACGGCCGCGCAGGAGGCGTTCGACCTGAATCAAGAATCGAACCGGACCCGCGAAATGTACGGCATCAACGGCAAAGGGGGCGACGTGTTCGCCAGCAATTGCCTGCTGGCCCGGCGATTAGTCGAGCGGGGCGTGCGGGCCGTGCAGATTTACACCGGCACCGGCCAGCCTTGGGACACCCACTCCAACAACGACGCCCAGCACCGCCAACTGGCGCTCGGCACCGATCAAGCCATCGGGGGGTTGCTCGGGGATTTGAAGCAACGCGGATTACTGGACGAAACCATCGTCCTCTGGGGTGGCGAGTTCGGCCGCACTCCGGCCTCGCAGGGTGGCGACGGCCGGGACCACAATCATTGGGGCTTTTCCCTTTGGGTCGCCGGCGGCGGCTTTCGCGGCGGCATGGCCTACGGGGCGACCGACGAATTCGGCTACCGGGCCGAGGAGAAACGCACCCATGTCCATGACCTGCACGCCACCATTCTCCATCTGATGGGCCTCGACCACGAAAAGCTGACCTACCGCTACAGCGGCCGCGACCACCGGCTAACCGACGTGAGCGGTGTCGTGATGAAAGACATCCTTGCGTGACAGAGTTCTTCAAGAGCCCCTCTACGTCGGCGGCGGCTCTTGAGATCATCCGAGCATCATGCCGACAAGCCGAACATTTCTCGCGTTTTCAACGTGAACTTCCTGAAACTCGACCGCGTGCGAGCATCGATCAGATCGCCTCCCAGACTCGCACATCCTCCAGTGGCCTATCATGGTTGCACCGTCTCCTGATTGATTTTCAAGAAAGCCCGAAATGGATGCCAAGACCGACAATCAGCCTTTGACTAGCAAAACGCCCCCCGATCCTCGCGTGCGCTTTGCTGCCGAGCGGACATTGCTGGCGTGGATTCGGACCGGCGTGTCCATGATGGGGTTTGGGTTTGTCGTCGCCCGGTTTGGCTGGTTTCTTCGAGAATTCGCGGCCCAAGAGCGGCATGATGTGCCTCATGCCGGGTGGTCGTTGGGCATCGGTGTCGGGTTGATCGGCCTCGGGGTGGTTGTCAACGTGTTGGGCGGGTTGGAGCATGGCCGTTTCCTGAAGCGGCATGATCGAGGCGAGGAATATCAGCCGCCGACGTGGTCGTTGGGAATGGTGGTTTCAATCGTGGTCGCCGCATTGGGCATCCTCATGGCCGCCTATCTGGTGACCTTGTCCGCCTGATTCGCGGATCGTCTTTGGGAAGACCTCCGATGATCTTTCAACGTCGCCTGTTCATTCATGTGACTCTGCCGGCCCTGGTCATCAGTCTGTCGCTCGGGGCGGTGTGCGTGCTTGGCATCCGGTCGCTGAACCGGCTGCAGGCCGACCGGGTTCGGCTGCTGGTGCGGGATGTGGCGAGCTTGCAGTCTGCCCAAGAGTTACAACTCCGACTGCGGCAGGTGCGCATTCATAGTTTCGTGTACATTATGGACCCTGGTCCGGCCCGGCAGGCGGTGTTGAACGAGGACCATGCGCAGTTCGATGCGGCCCTGTCCAGGGCGAAGGATGCGGCCGACGAACCAGAGGTGCGCCGGTTGATTTCGGTGATCGAAGAGGGATATCGCCGGTACCGCGCCGATATCGACGACCCGAACCGGCGGCCGAGGGCCAATGCTCCGTTGGCCGAGTACCTCGCGTGGTCCGATGGCCATCCGATGAGTCCGCTGATGGTCCCGGCCGAAGAGGTGATCCGGTTAAACCGGCGATCCATGTCTGTCACGGCTGATCAGAATGACGAATTGACTCGGCAAACCCGCTGGATGCTGGTGCTGCTCGGAATCTTGGGGCCGCTCGCCGGCCTTGTCGGCGGCATGGGGGTGGCGTGGGGGTTGAGCCGTTCGTTCACGCAATTGCGACTTCGGATTCAGGATGCCCGCGAACAACTCGATCAGGAAATCGGCTCCGTTCAAGTGACGGCCGACGGGGATTATCGCCAGCTCGACCGGCAAATGGAAATCGTCTCCGACCGGGTGCGGGCCATCGTCGAACAGGTCCAGCAGCAGCGACAGGAAATCTCGCGGGCCGAGCAATTGGCGGCCGTCGGGCAACTGGCGGCCGGGGTGGCCCATGAGGTCCGCAACCCGCTGACCGGGGCGAAGATTTTGATTGAAGCCGCCTTGCTGCCGAACGGGCATCATCAATTAACCGCCGACGAATTGCGGATGATTTTGGCCCAAATTCAACGAGTGGAGCGCACAGTGTCCGGCTTGCTCAATTTCGCGCGGCCGACGAAGTCCTCCCGCCGCCGGACGGATCTGGCCGAGTTGGCCCGGCAGGGGATCAATTCCTTGCGAGCGCAGGCCCGCGAACGTAATGTTCGTTTGGAAGAAGAACTGCCTGCCGGTCCCGTCCGGGTGTTTGTCGATCCGGACCAGTTGTTGTCCTTGTTCACCAATGTCGTGCTGAACGCCATTGAGGCGACTCCCCCTAGCGGGAGCGTCCGGGTTCGGTTGCGGGCGTTGCCGAATTGTATGATGGGGTTGACCGTCCAGGATGACGGACCGGGCATCGACCCGGAAATGGCCGACCGTCTGTTTCTCCCCTTTGCCACCGGAAAACCCGCCGGGAATGGCTTGGGATTGTATGTCGCCCGACGGATCGCCGAGGACCACGGGGGCACGCTCGCGGGGGAAAACAACCCCGAGGGGGGCGCCCTCTTCACCCTGACGCTCCCGCTATCGGAGGAAGATCATGCCCCGGCTCTTGGTGGTCGATGACGAACCGATGATCTGTTATTCGCTGCAAAAAGTGTTCTCCAGCGAGACCACGGAGGTCATCACGGCGGGGACGCTTGCCGAGGCCCGCGAAAAATATCTCCGCGAACACCCGGATGTACTGGTCCTCGATCTGCAACTTCCCGATGGTTGTTCGTTGAAATTGTTCGATGAAATCCGTGCCCGCGATCCCAAGCGGCCGGTGATCTTTCTGACCGCCCACGGCACCGCCGACACGGCCATCGAAGCCATGAAGCACGGGGCCTTTGACTATCTCATCAAGCCAGTTGACTTGGCGAAGCTCAGTTCATTGCTGCCGATGGCATTCGAGGCCGCCCGGTTGATGGATGTGCCCGCCATTTTGCCGACCGATCCCGGCGGGGACCGCATCATCGGCCGCAGTCAGGTCATGCAGGAGATGTGCAAATCCATCGGCCGGTTGGCTGGGCAGGAAGTCAACGTGCTGATCTTGGGTGAGAGCGGCACCGGCAAAGAATTGATCGCACGCGCGTTGTATCAACACAGCCGCCGGGCCAACCGGCCGTTTCTGGCCATTAATTGCGCGGCAATGCCGGAAAACCTCGTGGAAAGCGAGCTATTCGGCCACGAACAGGGAGCCTTCACCGGAGCCGACCGGCAGCGGATTGGCAAGTTTGAGCAATGCGACGGTGGCACACTGCTATTGGACGAAGTGGGCGACATGACACTCGCCACGCAAGCCAAGATGCTGCGATTGCTTCAGGAACAGCAGTTTGAACGGGTCGGCGGGAATCAATTGCTCACGACGCGAGTGCGGATTCTGGCGGCCACCAATCGCAATCTGGAAGAACTGATCGCCGACGGAAAATTCCGGGCCGATCTGTATTACCGACTCAAGGCGGTGACCATCCGGGTTCCCCCGTTGCGGGATCGCCGGGAGGACATCCCGGAACTGGCGCATCACTTTCTGTATCAATATGCCCGCGAGTTGAACCGGGACATCCGGGGTTATTCCCCAGAGGCTCTGAACCGGTTGCAACAATATTCGTGGCCGGGCAATGTCCGGGAATTGCAGGGGGTCATTCGGGAGGCAATTCTGGCCGCCGTCGGGCACACAATGTTGCCGGAACATCTCCCGCCGACGTTCGGCGGCCAAGCGGTGGTGCCCGTGTCCCCGCCATCGAACACGCTGGATGTGGTCGCCCGCATTGAACAACTGTTCACCGCCGGGGCGACGAATATTTACAGCGAAGTGATCGCCGATGTCGAACGCGAATTGTTGATTCAGGCATTGAAGCGAACCCACGGGCATCAGGCCCAGGCGAGTGACCTGCTCGGCATCAACCGCACCACCCTCCGCACCAAACTCCGGGATTTGGGGATCACGCTCGACAAGGTCGTCGCCAATCGGCCGGCCGGCGAATGACACGGTGAATCTCTCGCCGCGACGGTGTGACTTTCACCGTTCTCCGTGGCAGCCAAGATGGCAGACGTCTATTTTTACCGCGAAAACGCTGTCATATAATTGTTGGCATCCCACTTGCTTAAACTTATATTCTCGCCCACACGCCTGCTTAGGCGTTCCTGTTTTGTCGGTCAAAATGAGGCATCACCGTGACATCCGCCGCCGATTCAACACAGATCCCGGTCGTCCGCTCCGGCCGTCGAAAGCGAATTGCCGGTCTTTTAGCCGTGTGCGCTGTTGGCGGCGGTATCTGGTACGCCGCGATTTATCAAAGGGCGTTGCACGGGGCCTTGCACGTTGATGAAGCCAAACCCGCCGAAAAACAAACGGAAGCCCCGGTCGGCGAGAAAACTCCCGTGGAGGTGATCCATCCCCGCGCCGGAGGCATCAAGCGGGTGTGTATTCAACCCGGTTCACTGGAGCCGGTCGAATCGGCCGACCTATACGCCAAAGTGTCGGGGTTTCTCTCGGAACAATCCGTGGATATCGGCAGCCGGGTGAAAAAGGGGCAGGTGTTGGCAAAGCTGGCCGTCCCCGAATACGAGAAGCAAGTCCAGCGGGATGCCGCCACCCTGAGCCGGGCGAAGGCCAAGGTGCAACAGATGGAAGCTCATGTCGTGTCCGCCGAGGCCGAAAGCCGTTCGGCCAAGTCGATGATCGAGGTTTCCCAATCGGAAGTGCAAAGCAAGACGGCCTACCGGACTTATCGCAAAAAGCAGTTGGACCGTATGAAGCAACTCAGCGAAATGAAAGCGGTGGATAGCCGACTGGTGGATGAAAACGAAGACCAATACGAAGCCGCCTTCGGGGCCGAGAACACGGCGAAAATTGGCGTCTCCCATGCCCGGTTGAATGCCGAGGCCGCCGAGGCAAAGATCGCCGAGGCGAAGGCGGATTTGGCGGATGCGAAGGCCCAGATCGAAGTCGCGGAGGCGGAACTGGCCAGAACCCGCGTCATGCTCGCCTATACCGAAATCACGGCGCCGTTCGATGGAGTCATCACCAAGCGGTCATTCCGTCGGGGGGATTTCATCCGCTCGGCCGATGTCGGCGGCGACCGGGTTCCCCTGCTCAGCATCGAGCGGACCGATCATATGATTATGGTCGTTCAAGTTCCCGACCGGGATGTTCCATTCCTTGATGTCGGCGACGAGGCGACGATGGAATTGGATGCCCTTCCGGGGTCTTCCCTAAACGCCGTCGTCTCCCGTTGCGCCGAATCCGAGGACATCAGCACCCGCACGATGCGGACGGAAGTGGATATCCCGAACACCAGTGGAAAACTTCGACGCGGCATGTACGGCCGAGTGACCGTGGTTCTCGACAAGGGGCAGGCGAAATCAATGATGATCCCCTCCACGGCGCTCACCGGAAAGGCGGAGGGAGGGAAGGGAACCGTCCGCGTCGTCCGGGACGGGACTTTAAGACTGGTGTCGGTGACGACCGGAGCGGACAACGGGCTGGAAGTCGAAATTCTCTCCGGTCTCTCGACTAACGATCAGGTGGTCGTGCGGACAGCGGGACCGGTCAAAGAAGGTTCTCCGGTGATTGTGACCCCGACGGCGCCGGCCGCCAGCGGGCATTGATTCTCCCACCACCCCACATTCCCGCCAGAAGGCATTTCCCATGAACGGGCTGATCCGCTTTTCACTCGGCAATCCCCGAGCCATCACCGTATTGGTGTTAACCATCGCCCTGATGGGGATTGCCGCCCTGCTGGCGATTCCAGCGGACATTCTGCCGGTTTACAAAAGCCCGGCCGTGCAAGTGCTTACCTTTTATGGCGGCATGTCAGCGACCAACGTGGAGGCCGACATTAGCTCCCGGATGGAACGCTGGACCGGTCAGGCGGCCGGCACGCAACGGCAGGAATCCCGGTCGATCATCGGGGCGAGCATTGTTCGCAACTATTACGCGGACGACATCGACCCGAGTTCGGCCCTCACGCAAGTAAACTCTCTCTCCACAGCGGCGATTCCGACGCTCCCCCCCGGCACGCTCCCGCCGGTGATTCTGCCGTATGATCCGACCTCTTCAACGCCGGTGGCTCTCGTCGCCCTTAACAGCAAAACGCAGGGAGAATCGACGCTCTATGACACCGGCCGTTATCAGGTTCGCAGCATGATTATGTCGTCGCCGGGGGCCAACGCCCCGGTGGTTTACGGCGGCAAATTACGAACGGTGCTGGCGATGCTGGACCGGGACAAATTGCAGGCACGGGGGCTTTCCCCGACCGACGTGATGGATGCCCTGGACCGTTACAACATCTTCCTCCCGGCCGGGGATGCCAAGGTGGGCGGCACCGATTACGCCTTGGATTCCAATTCGATGTATGAGCTAATCGCCCGGATGGGCGATATCCCGATCCGGGCTGATTTGAGCGGCGTGGTGTTTCTGAAAGATGTCGCCACGCCGAAAGATTCCAGCCTCATCCAGACCAATATTGTCCGCGTGGACGGCCGCCGACAGGTGTATATCCCCGTCTATCGGCAGCAGGGATCAAGCACTCTCGGCGTCGTCGGCAACCTCCGGGACAACCTGCCGGACATGAAGGACCGTCTGACGACGCCGGACGTTGATTTGAAACTGGTGATGGATCAATCGGTGTATGTCAAAAGCGCCATTGAAAGCCTCGCGGAAGAGGGTGTTCTCGGGGCCATCCTGTGTTCAATGGTGATTTTAATCTTCCTCGGCGAATGGAAGATGACGGTCATCGCCGTGATGACCATTCCGGTTGCCGTGTTGGGGGCCGTGGCCTGTCTCTATGCGGTCGGACAGTCCATTAACGTGATGACACTTGCCGGGCTCGCCCTTGCCATCGGGCCGCTGGTGGACAGCGCCATCATTTGCCTGGAGAACGTCCACCGGCATCTCGGGTTGGGAGCGACCTCAAAGGAGGCGGCGTTTGTCGGCCCCAGCGAGGTGGCCATGCCCGAACTGGCCGCCAGCCTTTGCACGCTGCTTGTGCTGGCCCCGCTGACACTCATTCCCGGCCTCGGCGGGTTTCTCTTCAAACCGATGTTTCTGGCCGTGACGTTTTCGATGATTATCGCTTATATGCTCTCGCGAACATTCGTTCCGGCCCGCGCCGCCGCGTGGCTTGGCGGGCACGGCCCTAAGGAGATCGAAGTTCATGGGTTGGATTATCAGCATCGCAATCTTCACGAAAACTTGCCGCCAAAGGGCTTTTTGGGGCGGGCGTTTGAGAAATGGGAGGCGTTGATTGACGCGGGCATCCGGCAATATGTCCGAATGCTTGGAGCAGCCATGAAGTTTCGGTTTGTCGTCATTGCCTCGGCCTTCGGCTTGCTGGCTTTGGTCATCGTGCTGATCGGCCCGCACCTTCGCCGGGAGTTCTTCCCGGAGGTCGATGCCGGGGCGTTCGAGATGACGGTCCGCCTTCCCTCCGGCACGCGAATCGAGGTGACGGAAGGTTACATCGAAGCGGTGGAACTTTACATCAAGAAAAAGCTCGGCGCTGATCTGGAATTGGTCATCTGCGAGCTCGGGCTGACGGCTGACTGGTCGGCCGCGTTTACCCCGAACAGCGGCCCGATGGATGCCGTGGTGAAGATACAGCTTACCCCCGGCCGGAGCCGGTCGGCCCAGCAATATGTTGCCATGCTTCGACAGGGGTTCGAGTCCGACCCGGATTTTGAGGGATTGTTGGCCGAGGTTTATGAACGCAAAACAAATGCCGGCGAACTTCCCGTCGGCGTGGACGCCTTCTCCCGGATGAACATGGAGTTTGCCTTCGATTCGGGGGGGATGATCCGCTCGGCCATGAACGAAGGAAAATCCACACCGTTGAATGTGAAGATCATCGCCAAGAATCTGGGGAAGGCGAGGGCCGTCGCCGAGAACATTTTGGCCGAAGTGCGGCAGATCAACGGCGTCGTGGACGCCCGGATCATCCAACGGCTCGATTACCCGCTTTATGTGATTGAAGTGGACCGGGCCAAGGCGGCCGCCGTTGGACTGAATCAGATGGAGGTGATGCGGAACGTGGTGGCCGCCTTCAATTCCAGCGTACAGTTCAACAAAAAGAACTTCTGGATCGATCCCGTCAGCCACAACCAGTATTACGTCGGCGTGACTTACCCGGAAAAAGACATCGCCGATCTCGACACGCTGTTGGACATTCCGCTCACCAGCCCGACACAGAAGAAGCCCGTCGCCTTGCGGACGGTCGCCACCCTTCGCCGGACAACCGCTCCCTCCGAGGTGGCCCACACGAATTTGCAACCGACCATCGACTTGACGATGGGGGTGCATGGCCGGGATTTGGGGCATGTTGCCGAGGATGTGCGAAAGGTGGTCGCCAGGGCGGGCAAAGAACGGGCGGACGGATCATGGACGCCGTTTGATCCGACCGTCACGGATGCCAAGCTCACCAAACTTATGGAGGGATCGAGAATCACTCTGAGCGGCGAATACCAGAAGATGCAAACCACGTTCCGCTATCAGGCAATGGGAATGGCCGCCGCCGTGTTGTTGATTTACTTCTTGCTGGTCGCCTTGTTCAAATCGTATATCACGCCGCTGGTTGTGTTGTCGGCGGTTCCCATCGGGATCATCGGTGTGGTGTTGGTGTTGTATTTCACCGGTACCGCCTTGAACATCCAATCGCTTCTCGGGGTGATTTTCATGATCGGGATTGTCGTTTCCAACACCGTGTTGCTGACCGATTTTGCCACCAATCTCCAGAAGACAGAAAAGCTGACCGCCAAAGAAGCGATCCGGCGGGCGGCCTCCATCCGGGTGCGGCCGGTGGTGATGACCGCACTGGCCACTTTCTTTGCATTGATTCCGATGTCTCTCGGATTGGCGAAGGGAAGCGAAGCCAACGTGCCGCTCGGTCGGGCCGTTCTCGGCGGGTTGATGGCCGGGTTGGTGACGACGCTGTTTGTGGTTCCGTGTGTCTATTCGCTCTTGGTTTCGGACAAGTTGGAAGAGGATGACGCGGAAGAAAAAGCGTCATCAGGGAACCGGAGGCCGGCCGACGGCCACCAGCAGGCGGAATTGGGCCAGGTTGTGGTCGGTGATCGCCCGGATCATCTCCAGCCGTGATTCCTGCAATTGCCGGGCGCTGTCGATGGCTTCCAACGGCCGCCATTCGGGTTGCTTGGTCCGGGCCTTCTCGGCGGCGTATCCGTCCTCGGCCGTCGCCAGTTGTGTTTTGGCGGTCGCCATGCGGGAAGCCGCAGCTGTCAGTTGAGCATAAGCCTCAGAAACTTCTCGTTTGACTTGTTGCCGGACGCCCTCAAGGTTTGCGGTGGTCTGGCCGATCCGGGCCATCGTTTGCTGTTGCAAGGCCCGGTTGCCGGCCCCGGCGTTGCGAAGAGTCCAGACGGCATACACATCCAAATCCGTCCGGGAATCGAAACTGCCGAACGACGAGGTCGTGCGAGTGCTACCTCCGCCGAAACCGCCGGCGCTGAAACCGAGGGAGATCGTCGGCAGCCACGGCCGCAACGATTCTTGCCGCCAGCGGGTGTTTGCCTCGGCCACGTCCGCCGAGCGGGCGGCGATTTCCGGGCGAGCGAGCAATGACTGTCCCATCAACGAATCAAGATCCGTTTCTTCGGCAAACAACCGGACGGCGGCGGGCGTGGTCGTGGGGACGCTCAGCCGCCCCGAAGGATCAAGGCTCAACAATCCCGCCAGCCGGGCAGTTGCGGCCAGTTGCTCTCCCTCGGCTTCCTTGATCTGTCGGCGAAGCATTTCCAAATTCGCCTTCGCCCGGTTGGCGTCCCCCGACCGGCCCTGACCAACCTTCGCTTGGTCTTCCGTCAACCGACTCAATTCGGCAAATTCCGCCTCGCTCAGACGCAGGGCGTTTAGCGAGGCATTCGCCGCGACCAACTCCAGATAGGCGGTTGTCACTTCCAGCATCGTCGCGTTGCGCACACCCACAGAGTCGGCCCCGCGGGACATGACTTGTTCGCGGGCGGCGCGGGGTTCCAAGATCGTGTCGGCCAACGGATAGAAGAGGCGAACACCGGGGATGGTCACCGTGCCGCTGCCAACCGCCCATGCACCGGACCCGAAGAAGAGTCCCTGAGTGTCCACGTTCGTGATGCCGCCGGTGCCTTGCTGCAAATTCCCCCGGTGGACGCGAACGTTGGCGCCTCCCAGCAAGGACGGAAGCCACATGGCCTCGGCCATTTCTTGGCGGGCGATGGCCTCCCGCACCGCTTCGCGGGCGAGATTGATTGTCGGACTATCCACTCCCGCAAGTTCCAACGCGCCGCCCAGATCAAGGATGGTGTCGCTGGCAAACAAGGCGTCCGGTTTTTCGGAAACGTCAGTCGTTGCCGAGGCTTGGACGATGGCGGGCAATCCCTCGTCGATAGCCCGCATCGCGGTTTTCGACGCCTCCTCATCCTTGGCTTCCCGCCACGGGGCGACGGTTCCACAACCGGCCGGCATCAGGGCCGAGCAGACAAGCCCCGGCAGGGCAAGTTTCTTCCACGGATTCATTTTTTCTCCGTGATGATGCCGGCGGGAACCGGGCGGGCAAGGGCGGCGGCCGGGGGTTGGCCAAGGGCCACATAAAGCTGGAATTGGTAGCGGTTATAGTCGATCACCGCGTCCAGATATTCATACCGCGAACGTGAGAGCAACCGCAGGCTGTCAATCACCTCAATGGGCAGTCCCTCGCGCCCTTTGATGCGGGCGAGGTCTTGGGTATAAGCTTCCTGGCTGGCTTCAAACGCCTTCGCGGCAATGTCAATCTGGAGGAACCGGGCATTCACCCGCGCGTGGGACTCGGCCACATCCGTTCGCACGCGGTTGAAGGTTTCCCGTTCCCGCCAGTTCGCTTGTTTCGCCCGGCTGTCGGCGGCTCGGATCAGGGCCAAATTGCCAACACCGAGGTTTTGCAGCGTCCAATACATCACGGCATCGAAATCAGTCCGGCCGTCGAAATTGCCAAAACGAGGGCCGGTCTGGCTGCTGCCGTTGGCGGCGACGACTCCCGTGGGCGAGCTAACGAGATTGCTGCCGCCACCGAAGGTTCCCGAACTAAATCCAAGGATCACGTTCGGAGAAAACGGAAGAATTTTGGCCGACGAGAGGGCATACAACGCCTCTTGAATTTCAGCCCGGCGTTCGGCCAGTTCCGGCCGTTGCATCAGGGCGATGGCGATGAGTTCGGCCAGCGGAACCGGGTCCGGCACGATCGGCGCAGGGACCACCCAGCCATCAATCGGTTTCAGTCGCGTGGTTGGCCCGAGGTTCAACAATTGGGCTAACCGGGCCGAGGCGGTCAGGATGTCGGCTTCCGCTTGCGTCAGTTCGGCATCCCGCTTCCGCAGTTCGACCGCCGCCCGGTCGGCGTCGGCTTTGCGGCCTTGGCCGGTTTTGGCGTAAGCTGCCGTCAGTTTGGTGAGTTCGTCAGCTTCCGACCGGTTTTGCGTGGCGACAGCCCGGCGGGCTTCCGCGCGGAGCAGTTCGGTGTAGGCCAGGCAGACACGCAGCAAGACATTGTTCTCGGCGGTTTTGGTCGCGGCGGCCACGCGGGCCACGACTTGCTGTGTTTGGAGATAACCGTACCAAGCGGTTCCCACGTTCAGGTTGTAATTGATCCCCGGAATGTTGACGGTGCCACCGCCGATGGCGCTGGCTCCCAAGCCGACATACATGGCATCTCGGTTGACCTTCAGAATATTCCCGTTGGATTGTTGAAGCGCCCCGCGATGAAGGTCGTAATTCGTGCCAAGGTTGATGTTCGGCAGGATTTGGGCGGCCGCCAGTTGTTGAATGGCGCCCGCCTCGGTCAGCCGTTCACGGGCCAGCATGAGTTCCGGGTTTTCGCTCCCCGCCAGTTGCAAGGCGGTGGCGAGATCGATGGGCAATTCCCCTTCTTTGAGAAGGGTTCCCGGCGGCGGGGCGGGCGGAGTTGTTTTTGCCGGGGCTGGTAATTCTATTTTGGCGGTCGGTCCCGGTTGCGCCCCGGCGAATGAAAACGGAATGCCGCCGACCAAGATCGCGGCCGCCCACTTGGAAAAATGCCGTGACGATTCCATCGTTCAATCCCCGCCGGGCCGATTCATGAAGGACGTTATCGGATCGCGGATTCGATTGAATGAACAGTTTTCAGCGATTGGATGGAAAGAGAGGATTGGGAAAGCTGACTCGGGCGGATTCTCGTCGGCGCGGTGATTGTTTCCGCACGGCCGGGCGAAAAACCACCCGGCAAACTCTCGCCATATTCGGCATCTCGCCCAGTTTTATTTTGATTCGACAGTCTGCTTCGAGACTTGAGCCGCGAGGGCCTTCAAATCGATCAGTTGCCCTTTCTTGGGAAACGGATGCGACAACAGCCACCAATCTTCAGTGAACGAGGCCGATTCACCGGGCTTCAGGCGTTCGCGCGGGCCGATGGGTTCGAGTTCGATTCGCGGGCCGGTCGGATACCACACGGAGAGCGTGAGACCGGCGGCCTCGTTGTACACCCGGTCGGGGAAGGTCGGAAACCGCTTCACGAACACCGTGTCATTCGGCAGAACGTAGCCAAGCCACCCGGCTTGCGTGTCGAAGCCCAACTTCGGCTTCCGGGGCGGGGCCAGAATCTCCAGAAACCCGTCTCGCTCGCGGATGAGATCATCTTTCGGCTTCACGTTGATGATGGCACTGTCCTCGTACATCGCATACTTGCTTGGAAACCGGCTTGGCCGGTCACCCAGCGAGATCACGCAGATGCCGCCCCCCGGCGAGAACGACCGGCCCCAGTGGCATACCTCCTTGGTTTCTTTCGAGATGTTGAGGAAAGTTTGTTTGCAAGACAAGCCGGTGAATTCGCCATGCGGGATCAGACGGAACTCCCGCACTACTTGTATCCCGGCGTCTTCTTCGCGGGGGCCAGTGAGCTTCGCCGAATGTTCTTTGGTGATCTCGGCCGACCATTCGCCAGCCCATGTTTTCGGGTGCGGTGTCACCGTCAACTCCGGACCGTAATCGAACCGCCCGGCAGAGCTTCCCCCCGGTTTCCCCGGCTGCCAGTTCTTTTCGGCTTCGTCCAGATACATCACGTTGACGCCATCGACTGAAAATTCCAGCGGCCGTCCCCCGGCTTGCGGGCACAGAACCGCCCGGGTTTTCCCGAGTTTGAGTTCAATGGCTTCGGTGTAACCGAGATACTTGATGACCTGAGCGGCCGGTTCCTCGGCGGCCGAATTTCCAACCAGACCAAATAATGCGGGGAACAGAACGAAGACAGGCAATCGCATGAACATGATGATCCTCCGGGACAAGCGGGGAGAGTTCCCGTGATGGAGACCCTAACTGTCAGCCGGTCCCCGATCAAGGAAATTACTCCCGCTGTGCGAGAAGATTCCATCATGGCCCGGAGGATGGCTTGCCCCCAAGCCGGGCGAGGGCCGCCTTGGCAAATCGGGTTGGCCCGGCGGCGGGTTCCCCGGCGGCCAGTTCTTCCAGCAAAGTCCGGGCGGCCGGAGTTCGCAGTTGTTCAAGCAGGGCCAGTCGGCGTCCCAACGCCATGCCTTCGGGGGATGCCTCCCGCTCGGCCAAACGCTGGACGACGGTTTTCGCTCGCGTCTCGGCTTCCGCGCTCGGCGGGGCCGCCAGCAGTTTTCGAAGGGCGGGCAGGACGCCGTCCCCCATGTCGGCGAGTTCCTTGACAGCCGCTTCCCGAGTGGCGAACTCGGCGCCGTTTAAGTTGGCGGTCAGTCGTTCGACCTTCTTGGCATCCAGCAAGGGGGTCGGCTTCAAGGCTTCCTTCACGAGGGGAAAGACGGCCTCCGGCGATTCGGCGAGCGCCCAATGGCTGCGGAAAGCCGCGGCGCTGTCCTTGCCCGACAATGCCTGCCATAGCTCATCCCGTTCCGCGTTGGACATTGCGCGAATCTTTGGCTTGCCAGCCCTCGCGACTCCGGGGAGATCGTAAACGCCCACCCAGCCATTCAACCCGCCGGCCACCAGGCTCCTTCCGGTTGGCGAGAAGGCGACCGTCAGTGTGTCGCCGTTGCCGCCGTCGAGCCGGGTCATTAGTTGCCAAGTGGCCGTTTCAAACAGGTGGACCGTTCCCCAACCGCCGGCCGCGAGGATTCGGCCGTCCGGGGAGAAAGCCAGCGACATCACATAGCCGCGCGGACCCGTCAAATTAACGGGCGGCTTCGTCCGGTCGTGCCCCCAGACCAGCACGCCGTCGGTGCGAGAGCCGCCCGCGATCCATCGGCCGTCCGGGGAGATGGCGGCCGATTCCAAGGCGGTGATTCCCGCCGGCATGGGAAGGTCGGCCGGCTTGGCGCCTTCTTTCACGGAGGCCACGAACGCCCCGCCGTTCGGCTGTCGCCAGACCAATTCGGAACCGTCTCCGGTGAACCGCAGGTGGGTGGCCGGGCCGGCTTCGTCGATCTTGCCGGTTTCTTTTCCGGTGGCCGTCTCCCAAAACCGGATGGTCTTCTCGCCGGAGGACGTGGCCAGTCGTCGCCCGTCCGGGGAGAAGGTCATTCCCGCGACGCCGTCTTTGTGGGCTTGGAATGCCAGTGTCTCCTTGCCTGTGCGCCAGTCAACGACGTGAACCCGGCCGTCAGTCCCGCCCCAAGCCGCCGTCTGGCCGTCTTGGGAGAACGCCACCGCATGACGGGCGAAGACATTGAACGGGACCACCAACGGGGAACCGGCGCCTTCCCAGCGGCGAAGCGAACCGTCTTGTCCGGCGCTCGACACCAAGCCATCGGGCGAAACCGCCACCGCCATCATGCCGCCGGAATGACCGATGGCTGGCCAGGCCATCTTTCCCGTGGCGGCTTCCCACACCCGAGCCCGCCCCTCCCAAGGAACCGCGCAAGCCACAAACCGGCCCCCGACGGACACCCCGACGACTCGCGGCCCCTTGACGGGCGGTGCGTTCGCCCATCCGGTTTCCTTCCCCGTGGCGGTTTCCCACACCTTCGCCACGCCGTCCTCATCCATCGAGGCCAGATGCTTCGCATCGGCCGAGAAACTCAATCCCCGGACGGCCTTCTTGTGGCCGTCCAGTTTCCGGAGTTCCTTCCACCCGCTCAAATCCCAGAGCCGGACCCCGCCGGTTTTGTCCGCAACCGCCATGATTTTTCCGTCCGCCGAGCAGGCCAGCGCCGTCGCCTCTTCCGGCAATTCCTTGGCCGGCGATCCAACCTTTCCGGCGGCGATGTCCCAATAGCGCACCGTTTCGCCCACGAGGCCGACGCCGAACTTTCCCCCCGTCACCAAGCCAATCGAGTGGACGGCCCCCTCTCCGAACGCGACTTGCTGAAGCACCCGACCGCTGGCCGTCTCCGCCTGCATGGCTTGTTGCTGTCCCGTGCCGATCATGAGAGTGGCGCCGTCGGCCGAAAAGGCCAGCGAGGTGATGCCGGATCGGGTGGCGAGGAAAGACCGAATCGCGGTCCCTTTCTCGATGTTCCACAGAGTGACCATTCCGACCGGCCATCCGCCGGCGTGTGTTCCGGTGGCCAGGATCGCGCCGTCCGGCGAGACGGCCGCCGAGTATACCCAGCGCTCATAGGAAAACGGATCAACCCGGCTCTCGACATCCCCGAACGCCCGGATTTCATCTTTTGAAGTTGCGCTTTTTATCCGGCGGTGCGAAACTCGGCCGGGATGGCCTGCCGGAGTTTTCGTCGCAAACGCCGGATTCCGCCGGGTGTTTGCATGGCGCGGGCCAGGTATTCCAAGTCGGCCTGTTCGCTGTGGCGGCGGACCGCCAGGCAGAGGCCGTGGGTTCGCTGGTGTCGCCAGCGCTCTTTCTGCTTCGTCGTCAGGCCGGACTTGGCCAGTTGCCTCGCCCGATGCCACTCCAGCCACAGGAACGTCACCAGGACCAGCTCCAGCCATCCCTCCGTCGCCTCGAACCGGCGCAGGCGGCATTGGGCGAAGCCCAATGTGCTTTTCAACTCCTTGAAGAACAGTTCGATCTGCCAGCGCAAATCATAAAGTTCG
>NZ_JH636442.1:34616-38865 GCF_000255705.1 Zavarzinella formosa DSM 19928 | reverse complement strand
CACGAACCGGCCCCCCGACGGCTCCAACGCCAGCATCCGGTCCCGCACCAGAGCCAGCGGCGGCCGTTGGCGAAGGCCCTTGCGGCCGAGAAACCGGCTGATCTGGGCGCGATGACGCGGCTCCGAGGCCACCGACCCCGAGGCTTGCGAGGCGCTCATGCGCCCCCAATGCAAACAAAACGCCGCCACGCAACGAATCACCAGGCCGAGCGCCCGGGGACTCAGGCCGGCCGGACGAAGAAACTGTTTGATTCCGGGGAGTCCTTCTTGCACAATCATGACCGAGACTCCTTCCGGTTGGTGATCACCCGGCCTCACGGCCCAACCGATCCGGCCGGGGGAGTCTCGTTTTTCTATCCCGGCCCACTCTCCTCAGCAAAAAGCGCAACTTCAAAAATTTCATCCCCGGTGGTCAGATCCCACAACCTTGCCCGATGATCGTACCCGGTGGTCACCAAATACTTGCCGTCCGGGGTGAAACATAGCCCGTACACCTCATGCCCATGCCCGAACGGCGCCCGCCCCAACCGCGAAAGCGGCTGCCGATCCGCCAGAGCCGGCGCTGCCGACAAGGAAGCCACCCACCCGGCGGCCATGATTAAAACCAATGTGTATGCAACGAGAAAAGGGCGCATCTCGAAACTCCCTGCCGCATGATTCGGGAATAGAACAGCCGACAAAACAGGCGGGAACCCGCCCGTCAGATTTTTCAACGAAGAATATCGTCCCCGGTTGTTCGGGGAGTGTCAACGAAAATGCGAAAACAGACGGACATCCTTCACTCTGTTATTTCTCCGGCCTGTAACAGGTAGCATGGATGCTCAAGCCTCGTCTGCGGCATGAGTTCATGGTGGGTGAACCGGAAGCCAGTCTTGGTCAACACGCGGCCGGAGCCGAGGTTGTTTGGGTGATGGCGGGCGAACAGGGCTTTCGCTTTCAAGGGGCCGAAGGCATGTTCGATGATACCTCGCAAGGCTTCGGTGGCATAGCCGTTGTTCCAGAAGGAGGGGAGCAGGTGGATGCCGACTTCCCATAGACCTTCGGCCGGTCGATGGGGCCGCAAGCCGCCGCAGCCGATGTGGGTTCCGTCGGACAGGAAAACGGGCCAATATTGGACGCCGTGGTTTGTGAGATTTTCCATCTCGATCAAAAGGCGTTCGCGGGCTTGTCGCACCGATGGGTTGCCGAGGTCGGCGATCAGACGGGTGACTTGCGGGTCGGCCCAGATGACGATGGCCAGCGGGAGGTCGTCGGCCGTCCAATTGCGGAAGCGGAGGCGTGGGGTGTGCGGGAGAGGCGTGGCCGCCGGGTTCATGCGTTAAAGACCGCTGATTTTGACAGGCATGGTCAATGGCCCGAACAAACAAGTATCGCCGGACTGGGGGAGACTCCGATCCGGCGGGCTGACATCACATCACTGGCCCGTGACGCCCTTCCAATCCTTGGTCTGGAATGGCGAGGCGGGCAGGCCCTCTTTGTTGGAGAGGTTCGGGTTGGCGATGTTGCTCCAGCCGAAACGAACTTGTGTCGGCTTGGTCACTTCCTTGGAAGAGACGATCACATCGTTCCCATCGATGACGGCCTCGGCGGCGATGAACTTGCCGTCCTCGGCGGCGATTTGGAATTCGCTCAGGGGCTTGTCGTTCCGGGACTTCAAGCCGCCGCCGGTGTGGGCGAACGACACCCGGATCTTGTCTCCCTCAATCTTCATCGATTTGTAAAGCGGGCCGGAGTAGACGATATCCTTCTTGCCATATGTCTTTGCCAGCGCCCAGAGGGCCAGCCGGTTGCCGACGTCCAGCTTGTTTTGCGGGTGGATGTCTGCGATGTTGTCCACAAGGTCCGTGGTCACGGCCATGCCGGTGTTCGGAATGCCAAGGCTGGCGGTTTGGGCTTCCCAGAGGCCGGGCAGCGAACCGGGGCCGTAACCGGACCACGGGGCGATTTGCACATAGTAGAAAGGCATGTCCTTGCCCCACGTTTGACGCCAGCCTTCGATGAGGGCGGCTTTCTTCGTGTGATAGCCCATGCCGTTGCCGACGTTGGCTTCGCCCTGATACCAGATCACGCCCTTGATCGCAAACGGTTGCAGGGGGGCGATCATGCCGTTGTGCATCCCGCCGGAACCCTTGGCCGTCACCGTCCACGGTTCGATCGGCGACCCGCCCCACGAACTGTTGATGAGGCCGAAAGGCACGTCAAGATCCTTTTGCAACCGGACGCCGAAAAAGTAAAGCACGGCCGAGAAATTGCCGGCCGTGGCCGGGGAGCATTCCTGCCACGCGGCTTTCACGTCCTTCGCCGGTTCCTTGGCCTGCACCTTGGGAATCTGTAGAAGACGGATGTTCGGGTGCTTCGCGGCGGCGACCGCATCCTTCCCCTTGGTTGACGCGCTGAGCGGCCATTCCATGTTGGACTGGCCGGAGCCGACCCACACGTCGCCGACGAGGATGTCCGTCAGTTCGACCTTGTTCTTGCCGCTGATGGTCATCGTTTGCGGCTTGGCGTTCACGGCCGGGGCGGGGAGGACGACTTTCCAGTCCCCCTTGTCGTCGGCCTTGGCGCTTTTCGACTGCTCGCCGAACTTGACGGTCACTTCTTCGTCCTTGTCGGCCCAACCCCAAACGGTGAGGGGTTGGTCGCGCTGGACGACCATGTGGCTGCCGAGGACGGCCGGCAATTTGACATCCGCAAACGCCGATGGCGAACAAACCGCCAATAGCGATAAGGCGGGAAGAATGGAGAGACGCTTCATCACGGAATGATTCCTCAAAAAAAGGGAGACGCGGAGTGTAAGGCGGGCCGGGCGGTATTGTATTCCCGCTCAGAAACTTCATAGACGCGCCATAGAATTTCGGTCACACCCCAAGGGAGATAAAGATGAGCAAGGTGGTTGACGACCAGAGTTTGAACATCCTGTTCCGCGATGCCCACACACACAATGGTTGGGTGAACAGCGAAGTCTCCGACGAGTTGTTGCAACAGGTTTACGACTTGGCCAAAATGGGGCCGACCTCGGCCAACATGTGCCCGATGCGCGTGGTGTTCGTGAAAACACCCGCCGGAAAGGAAAAGCTAAAGCCCTTCCTCGACGCCGGCAACGTGAGCAAAACGATGGCCGCCCCGGTGACGGCGATCATTGCGATGGACACGCATTTCTTCGAGCAACTGCCGAAATTGTTCCCGCAGACGGACGCGAAGGCGTGGTTCAAGGATCTCCCCGAAAACGTGCTGGAGATGCTGGCCCTGCGGAATTCCTCGCTGCAAGGGGCGTACTTCATCCTCGCCGCCCGTTCGCTCGGCCTTGATTGCGGCCCGATGTCCGGCTTCAACAATCAAAAAGTGGACGAGGCGTTCTTCGCCGGGACGACGATCAAATCGAACTTCCTCATCAACCTCGGCCACGGCGACCCGGCCAAGGTTCATCCGCGCAATCCGCGTCTGAGCTTCGAGGAAGCCTGCAAAGTGGTGTGATTTCGCCCGCAAAACTCTCCAAAACATCCTTCACAGAAATGGTGACCAATGACCGGACGCGAAGCGATTCAGGAATTCCTGGAGTCCACCAAGGGGACGTTGAATTGGTATCTGAGTGACTTCACCGACGCCGACATGCTGGTCCGGCCGGTGCCAGGGGCCAATCATGCCGCGTGGCAAGTCGGGAACGTGATCGGCGGCGATTTCTTCCTCATTAAAGACCAGTTGCCGGACGCCGTGTTTCCGGAACTGCCAGCCGGTTTTGCCGAGCTTCACGGCTCGGCCGGCGCGAAGCAAGAAGGCCCCGAAGGCTTTCTGACCAAGGACGAATACCTGAAGTTGTTCGCCGACGTGCGGGCCGCCGTGGTGACGGCCCTCAACAAACTGACGGACGCCGATCTGGACCGGCCCGTCACCGGGAAACTCGCGTCGTTCGCCCCGACGCTTGGCAAATTGTTCATCGCGGCGGCCAACCACACCATGATGCACGCCGGTCAATTCACCGTCATCCGGCGGAAACTCGGCAAGCCCGTGTTGATGTAATTGCCAGCCCGCTCAACTGCGATTTTCCGGGTCTGCAAATGTTTCTGTCATGGCCGATTGATTGGTTTTCGCCCCAAGGGGGCGCTCGAAAATATCCAGGGGCGGTCGCCGCCCCTGGAGCCCGTTGCCATGAAAGGTTTTCCGCCCCAACGGGGTGGTGCTTGCGAGTTGTGCCACCCCGTTGGGGTGGATTTCTTTTGGCCGTCATTGTCCAGGGGCTTTCGCCCCTGGC
>NZ_JH636442.1:0-34606 GCF_000255705.1 Zavarzinella formosa DSM 19928 | reverse complement strand
AGAAACATTTGCCAGATCTGATTTTCTCAGTCTCCGGGATACGGCTTGTCCCCGCGAACAGAGAACCACAAAATCCGGTTGAGCGTGTCTTCGTCGGCCATGTCTTCTTTGTCGAAATCCAATTCCAACGATTGTTTGGCCCAGATCTTGGCCTGCCCCTGAAGTTTCGAGAGGGGCTTGTTCATCTCATCCAACGGAATGCGGTTCTTGACGGCGGTGTAGGCCGTCAGGTCTGCTTTCGCCGTGAAGCAGCCCCGCAGCGGTGTGGCGGTCAGATCCAACTGGTTCATGGGCGGCAGGCCGAGCATCAGTTCGATGGTCTTCACCATGCCCGTTTGGTTGTAACAGGTAGAATCGACGGCTTTCCGCTTGGTGTACGGGCTGATCGCCAAGCCGACCGTGCGGTGGCCGTCGATATGGTCGAAGCCGTTTTGCGGATCGTCCTCCGTCACCAGAATACAAGACTTCGCCCAAAACTTGCTCTTGGAAATCGCCTCGACGACTTGCCCGAAGGCGAGGTCATTGTCCGCAACCATCGCTCGCGGTGTCGGCCAGGCAGGTGATGTGCCAGAGGTGTGGTCGTTGGGCAGGTAGACGTAAATCAGGTGGGGCAATGTCCCGGCTTTTTCCCATTTGGCGAGTTGTTCCATGAAGATCTTGGCCCGGTAAACATCCGGCATTTGCAAGGGGAAGCCCGCATAGCCCGGATGTGTGAGGGCGGCAATCGACTGGTTGCTCGGCTTGACGTTGACCTTCACCTTGGAGGTGCCATTCAAGAAATCCTGATACACGTCGGTCCACTTGGCGCCCTTCGGCTCATAGGTGGTCTCGCAGAACTCGCCGAAGTTGTAGAAGGTCTTTTTGCGGGCGAGGACGTTGTCCCAGATGAAACCGCCGGCCGAGTAGGCCAATGGATCGTCGCCATCATAGGGATAGCTGCGGGTGAAGCCGCCGAACTGCCTTTCGAGGTAATCGACGACATACGCTTCGTTCACCCATTGATGACCGTCGGCCGACAGGATGCCGGAGCAGTAGAAGTTGTCCATCAGGGTGAATTCGCGGGCGAGCTTGTGATGGTTGGGCGTCACTTCTTCGCCGAAGATACAAAGGTTCGCATCCCCGTTGCCTTCTTTCATGTCCCCGAAGACTTGATCGTAAGTGCGGTTTTCTTTGATGACATAGAACACATGCTCGATGACGCTCGGCTCCCCGTGCCGTTCGGGAACGGGCATCGGCTTGACATCGGCTCGCGGTTTTTCCAATCCGGCCAAGGCATAACCGAGACGGTTGTTGGCGTTCACCGTTTCCGTGTGTTTCTTCAATTCGGCGGCGCTGGGAACATCAATGAGGGAGACCGTTCCCAAGTGGTCATGTGAATTATGCCCCTTCGCGGCCGGGCGTTTCTCGGCCAGCGAACCGTGTCCCTTGATGTTGGCGACGAGGAGTTTCTTCCCGTCGTCGGAAAGTTGCACAGCCCCCGGATACCAGCCGGTTGGGATGAGACCAAGCAGCTTTTTGGCTTCCAAGTCGATCACAGCGATGCAGTTATTCGTCCCGTTGGCGACGTAGAGCGTCTTCCCTTCTTTGTCCGTGGTCAGGGCATTGGCCCCACTGCCAAAGGGAAGCTTGGAGTCGGGTTTGCAGTCGATTGTCGCAAGCACTTTGTCGGTCGCCGGGTCAAGCACGCTGACGGTGTCGCTGTTGGCGTTGGCGACATAGATGTGTCCGGTTTTGGGATTTCGGGCCAGACCGCTTGGGTGCAGGCCGACCGGGATGGTCTTGGTTTGTTTCCAACCATCGCCGATCTTTTCCACCACGGAGATGGTCCCGGAATTGGCAATGTTGCGGTCATCTGTGCGAATCGGGGTGCCGGAGGATTTGTCCTTCTTGTCCGTTGTACGGTCGCCGCCCCAATTGCTCACATACAGTTTTGTCGAAGAGATCACCAACGGCATGTACGGAGCCACGCCCGCACTCACATCGTTGATTACTTTTCCATCAGCCAGACAGATGAGTTGAACACTATTGCCCCGTGAGGAGCATACCCAAATATGTTCGCCGTCCGCGCGGGCAATCCCCGTCGGATAGGCGGCTCCCTTGACACCAACGGGGGCTTTCAGTGTGTGGCCAGCTTCCCATCCGAAGTTGCCATCACGATTTTTCACCGCCACCCAAACACTGTTCTGGGTATCGCTGGCAATGAGGCGGTCGCCGATGGCGATCAGCCCGACCGCGCTAAAGCCCCCGGATTTGGCTCCTTTGGGCGCCGTCATCGCAAGTGTTTGCCTCACCTTGCCGGTGGCCGTGTCAATGAACACCAAATCCTTCATGTTCTTGGCGACGAGTGTTTTGCCGCCGTCAATTTGAACGAGATCAACCGGCCGGCCGGGGAAGATCACCTGCGTGCCCGCCGGTTGCAGAATTTGGTTGGTCGGCACGACAATCCGGCCGTCCGGTTGGACACCGACGCGGAGAGTGTCCCGTTCGTCGGCCAATATGGAACCCAACGACAGGAGCAGGCAGGCAAGTGTGAGTGACGGCTTCACGGAAGCGTCTCCAAGGCAGGTGGGAAATTACGCGGCTGCGCAATGTTGGCAGGGAGTTGATCTATCGAGTTCGCGTGAAGAGTATGGGAAGAAAAGAACCTCCCCGGTTTTGCCGGGGAGGTTCTTTGAGCTGAAACATTTTCCAAATCTGCCCAAGGTGTATCGCTTAAAGTCGTTCGATGCTCCAAGGCTTACGGCTGGCCCGGCAGCGGCGGAAGCGGAGGAGGAGGCAGCGGACTCGGACCCGTCACCGGGGGAAGCGGCGGCGGGGAAGTCGGCGGGAGGATCAGCTTGGCCGTCGGCGTGGTGGCGCTCATTTGCGTCAACCGGGTCAGCAAGGCCCCGGCGTTTTTGAGGTCTTCCCGCGAGGCATGTTTGGCAAACCAAGCGTTGCCGTCCCGGTCGTTACCGATCACCGCCCCGTTGAGGGACACACCGGCGAACAAGCCGCGGCTGCGGGAGTAGGAAACGATTTCGGCCTCCAGCTTCAGGTCCGTCCCGGCGGCGGCTTCCCGGCCAATTGGGCCGGCGGCGATGGAGGCATCCCCGCCAAGGGTCAGCTTGTCCTTGCCTTCCATCACGGAATCCAAGCTCTTGCGGGTGCGGAACACCAGCACCACATCGGTCGATTCGACACCGGCTTGGAGGCCGATGCTGCCGCCGCCGAGGTGGATGAACGTCGGTACGCTCCACTTGCCTTCTTTGTCTTTCGCCAGGACGACACCGTGCCCGCCGCGACCCGCCAGGATGAACCCGGCTTTGATGACGCGGGGAATGATCGCCACCCCTTGGGCATCGGCCAGCAAGGCGGGAGGAATGCCCTTGAGCGGAATACCGGCCAGCTCTTCAAGCACGATGTTGGCGTCCGCCAAGGTCGACGACGGTGTGGGCGGGCCGGCCATCAGCGGTTGGGCGGCAAAGCCCGCCAGCACCAGTGCAGATAACAAGAATCGGCTCATTTGAATCTCCCGTGAGAGGTTTGATCGTTCGATGGCGGTTGGTTGTCCCGCCGAAGGAACATACTGCAAAGGGTGGGCCGATGTTGCGATTGTAAAAACGACAAAAACAAGGCTTGCGGCCGAGCCTGCGGGATGTGCTGATTAGGGAAAATGGGAGGCCGCCCGGATGTGGCGGACGGCGCAAAATACAGCATGGGCGCGTGAATGGGATATCAGGCGAAGATGTCTTTGGCGGCTTTTCCCTTCCCATCGTTAGTGGCATAGAACGGTCGCTGTTCCACGTCGTAGGCCGTTTGGGGGCTGACCCCCATTGCAGAAAAGAGCGTGGCGTGCATATCTGACACACTGATCGGGTTTTTGGTGGCAATGCACGGCCGTTCGGCCGCTGACTCACCATAGAGGAACCCCTTCTTCACGCCACCGCCGAACATCACGACGCAACTGGCCCCGGTGAAGTGGCGGTGCTGACCGTAGTGTTTCATTTCCTTCAGAATGTCCGTCGGGGCCGTCGCCTGATCCTTGGCCGTGGAACCGGGGACGCCTTCGATAATCATGTCCCGGCTAAACTCGCTGGCAATAATGACCAATGTTCGGTCCAGCAGCTTCTTGGCTTCCAAATCAAGGATGAGTTGGGCAATCGGCCGGTCGATTTGTTTCTTCAATTCGGTCAGGGTCGTGTGCCCGCTGACGTGGGTGTCCCAGTGGACGAACGGGATGTATTCAGTCGTCACTTCCACAAACCGCGCGCCAGCCTCGACCAGTCGCCGGGCCAGCAAACATCCCTGTCCGAACCGACCGGTGTTGTATTTGTCGAAGTTGTCTTTCGGTTCCAGCGAGATGTCGAAAGCCTCGCGTTCCTTGGAACCCAACAGCCGATGGGCGTTGTCCATCGCCCGCAAGAATGACTCTTGTTGGTGGTCGCTCATCCGGTCACGGTCGGGATGCTGATCGACGAGCTTGCGGTAGAACTTGTAGCGGTCCTCAAACCGGCCGGGTTGCATTCCCTTCGGCGGCCGCACAGCCTTCGCGGCATCATCCGGATAAGGGAGGTTCATCGGGCCAAACTCGCTGCCGAAGAAACCGGCCGTTGTGAAGGCTTTGATTTCCTCCACCTCGCCGATGCCTTCCAACCGCTGGCCGATGTTCACAAACGCGGGCATCACCGGGTTGCGCGGCCCGAGGACTTTCGCCATCCACGACCCGATGTGCGGGGCAGCCACCGTCTGCGGCGGGACATAACCCGTGTGCCAGTGATACTGGTGTCGGCTATGGAGAATGCTCCCCAAGTCCGGCAGCACATGCGAACGGATCAACGTCGCCCGGTCCATCACCTTGGCGATGTTTTCCAGCCCCTTGGTGATCTTGATATTGTCCACCGAGGTGTCGATGCTCGGGAAGGTGCTCATCACCTTGGCCACCGGAACGCCAACCTCAAAGGGAACATACCTCTTGGGGTCAAACGTGTCCGGGGCAGCCATGCCCCCGGCCATCCAGATTAGGATGCAGGAATCGGCTGTCGGCTTGGGATGCTGGATCTTTCCCTCGGCGGCCGACAATAGCCGAGGCTCGCCCGCCCCCCATGCGGCCACCCCGGCGGCGACCATGCGGCGGACGAAATCGCGGCGGGTTTCGTGATGTTCTTCGTTGAATATCGGCATGGAGAGTTTCCTCCCGTGGTTAGTGGATCAGTTGAAATTCCGGGAGCATGATGACTGCCCAAAGCAAATCCTGCACGCGCGTCTCGGTGGGTTGTGTCCCCAACAATTCACGGGCCAAAGCGGCCTCACTGGCGCCCGGCGACCGGGACAGGGCGAATTGATAGAGCCAGCCAATCAGTTCATCAGGCGAGGCCCATTTACGGGCGACAATATTCTTGGCCCCGCGTTCCAGTGTGTCCGTCAAAATCGGGTGATTGGCGAGGTCAATGGCTTCGAGTGTCGTCAACTCCGTGGGCCGCATGGTGACAATCTGATCCCGATTCGGCCGACCGAGGGAACGCATCAGGAAGTCCGCTTTCACCAGACTGGAACGAACCGACAGGGAATTGGATTCCCGCACACCGGCTGTCAACTTGCGAACAATGTTCAACCAATCGGTTTTTTCGAGAGGTGATTTGGCCTCAATCACCGCCCACTCGGCTTTCGGGTTGGTCAGCTTTCCCTTGGCGTCGACGGCGGTTGCGGCCCATTTCCAAGTGATCTCCGCAGGTGTCTCAACCTCTCCCTTGAAGCCAGAGATGATCTGGAAGTAAAGACCCGCCGGGGTGACCGGGCCGCTCAACAGGATTTCGTTCTCACCGGCTTTGAGTCCGGGGGCGTTGAACACCGTCACCCCGTTTTCGCGCTGAACAATCTGCGGGTCTTTGACCGGCTGGCCGTTCACCACCAACGCCATTTTTCCGGCGTCGGCCAACACGATCAATGGTTTTTTGGGAATCGATTTTAACGTGGCCACACCGCGAAGAGTGATTGACGGGCTGCCGTTGCCGCCTGTTTTCGGTGACTCGGGCAAGCGGAGCAATTGTCCGTTCAGTTCGATGGAATCAATCGCCGCTTGGGTTGGTTTGCCACGAGTGACAGCCGCGTCGATGGCATTTGGCCCGGTTCCGGTGATCTGCCAGACGCAATCGACAAATTGCTCGGCCGTCATTCGTTTGGCAATCGGCCCGGCGAACACATAGGGCGTCGCCTCCGCCGTTGTGACCGTCTTCATTTGGTACGCTTGCGAAGTGGCGATCAACTCCAGCGTCTTCTTCAAGTCGTGTTTGTTGTCCGCAAGATCGACGGCCAGATAGTCGAGCAGATCGGCCGACCACGGCTCGGTTTGCATGGCATCCACCGGATGGACGATGCCGCGGCCCATGAGCCGATGCCAGAAGCGGTTGACGATGGTCCGGGTGAGCCGGCCGTTCTCCGGGTGGGTCATGAGTTTGGCCAGTTGCTTCAATCGCTCCGGTTGCGGGGCGGTGGCGGTGATCTGCCCGAGTTCCGGGAAGAGCCACGCCGGGGTTGCTTTGCGGCCCGTCGGCTTGTCGCAACGGTGGATTTCCAGCGGGGTGGTCGAATAGGCGGCGGCGATGGAATAGGCTTCGTCCAGTTTCCAGCGATCAATGAAACTGTCGTGGCAGGAGGCACATTTCAAGTTGATGCCAAGAAACGCTTGGGCCACGTTTTGGGCGTATTGCACCTCGACCGTCTGGCTGCTGTTCACCTCGCCGCGCCAGCGGATGCCCATCGCAAAGCCATCCGAATCGGCATTGGGGGCCACCAATTCGGAAACCATCTGGTCATAGCGTTTATTGTCGATCAACGCCCGATACAGCCACGGCGTGATCTGCTTGCGGCCGCCGGTGATGAAGCCGGTGCCGCTGTAATCGTTTCGCAGGAGGTCATTCCAAAACGTCAACCAATGCTCGGCATACGCGGTGTCCTCGGCAAGCAGTTGTCGAACCAGTTGAGCGCGTTTGTCCGGTTGTTGATTGCGAACGAACTCCCGCACTTTGGCGGGGTCCGGCAGCAAGCCGTGGAGATCGAGCGAGAGACGGCGATAGAACCCGGCGTCGTCAATCAACGCCGGGCGGGATTGTTTGTTCTTGGCGAAATAGGCATCAATGATGCGATCAAGCGGATGCGAGCGCCCATCGGCGGCGGCGGGCAGTTCGGGACGACGCGGCTTCAATGGTGGTTCGTAGACCTTCTTGCCGAAGGAGAACCCATCCTCCCATTTGGCCCCTTCGTCGATCCATGCCTTGACCAAGGCGGCTTTGTCAGCCGGCACGGCCGGACCCTTGGGGGGCATCCGAAGCTTGGCATCGGTCGTGGTGATTCGCTTCAGCAATTCGCTCTGGGCCGATTTGCCCGGCGTCACGGCCTTGCCGGCTTCCCCGCCGGCCAGCGTTGATTCGCGGGTGTTGAGGGAGAAGCTTCCCTTCTTCTTGTCCCCGGCGTGGCACTCGGCGCAGTATTGCTTGAAGACCGGCACGATCTGGTGAGAGAAATCCACATCGACCGCGAAGGCCGAAGGCCCCCCGACCACCGTCAGGACCATCAACAGAAGAGAGAAACGGATCATACGACCATCCGCGAGAAATTGCCTGACCTCATCTTACATGAGGTCAGGCCGAAGCGGCGGTTCAGTCGGAGTTTCGGCGAAAATCACCCGGCTGGTGTGAAAATTGAGCAAGGCGAATTAATGGATTGGTCGTTTCACGTCGCCAGTGGTCACATGTAGTACGTCGTGTTGTCCTTCGTCGTTGCCGGCGGGGAAGAGGCCGGAGGCGACGAGGTGCTACTCGGGGGCGGAGTGGTGGTTGAACTCGAAGGAGGCGATGTGGTGGTGGTCGTGCTCGAACTGGAAGAAGGCGGGACTGCCGTCTTGGAGGCCGTGGCGGACTTGGTGCCCGTGGGGGACGAGGGGGACGAGGACGGGTCCATCATCTGTGGCCCCATCGGATCGGACGTCAGCAGGTAATCCAGTTCAAAACCGATGCTTGACCACGGCCCGCTGACAGGGGCGAGCACCGAGTATCGGAAGGTATAAGTTCCGTCCAACAGGATCACATCGGCCACGGAAGTTTGCCCGGCCATCGCCACCAAGGTGTCGATCACGTTCCCGTCGGCATCGATGATATCTAACTGGACGCCCTGGCCTTGGTTGGCCACATCATCGGCCGAGAGTTTGAGATGCACATTCTTGGTCATCTCCAGCGAAACCGTCTGTGTGAACACCGACGCCGGATCAGACAACTGAGCTTTCGCCAGTTGAGTCAGATCAATGGAGGCCGTTCGGAAGTCAATCCCCAATCCATAAACGGCCGACGCCAGGGAGAATGACCCCGAGGCGGCCCGGATGGTGTAATCGGAGTTCGCCATGATTCCGCGAACTTGAATCGTCAAACAGTAATCGTTTTGCTTCAAGACTTCAAACGGAACCGCTTTTCCGTTCGGCCCCAAGACAGTCAGGGACGGCATGATTCTGTCCATGTCCCTGGACCAGATCGCCACTTCCATGATCGACCCGGTGTCCGCGTTGGTGTGGACGCCGTAGGTGTCAACATCAAGGCTGGTCAGGAAAGTGCCGGTTCCCGAGAAATCCCACCGGGCATCGGCCGAGGGCCGGGCGTTGCCAAGGTTGACTTCCGGGCCGCCGCCCAAGATCGACAGAGGTTCGTTCAACGAAAGGATGGCTTTGCCGGTCGAGTTCACGAAATGTGAATTCAACGGGAGGTTCAACAAGTCAGCGGCGTTGGACCCGATGGCCAGTTTGTAGCCCCCGGCCGAGTAATCCCCGGCGCCGGCCGCCGCCCGCACTTCGATGTAGTAGGTCTTGAGCAATCCCAGCGACACGTTCAACTTGATGTCCTGGCCGGGCGCCGTCGCCACGGCGCTGGCCACCACACGGCCGGAACTGTCGAGCAACCGCACAGAACCTTGCAGGAGGCTGGTGTGGGAAACCTTGAAGACAATGGAACTGCTCAGAATCGGCAGGGTCGTGGTGAACTTGTAATAATCAACATCCGTGGAGTTTTGAACATCTCCCTCAATCCGCGATTGGGCAATGGAGAGCGAACTCAGGTTCAGCAAACTGTCCAGAGTGGAAATCTTGGAGGCCGTGGCCAGGGTGTTGTTTCCACCAGCCCCTTCTTGGGCATCCGGTTCACGGGCACCGTACAGGCTTTGGATCGAAGCGACATCCGAAACATCCAGCCCGGTCTTGGGGGTGGAGTAATATTCGTACATCACCGAGGCGGGGTTCGGCGAGTTATTGATCCCGAAGGCGTGCCCGGTTTCCTGCATCAGCACCGTGTACAGATCGTAAGTGCCGTTCCCGCCGCCGTGCGAAAACTGATAGTTGCTGTTGATAATGATGTCGCCAGCCAGCGAATTCGTCAGGTCGAAGGTGTTGGTGATGACCAACTCTGAAGTGGACAGTGGTCGGGCCGAGATTCGGAAATCACCCACCTTCAGGCTTCCCTCCAACGGCGCCTCCGAACCGAGGGCCGAACCGTCGTCGCCGGTCAGATGGACGTTGATATTGGCGTTGCCAGCCCACGTTTGAAAGGCGTGCAGAATGTCCGCTTGCCACACACTCGTCGCCATGTTTTGGTTCAGCGTGGAAAACAGCGTCGAGGTGGTGGAGCCGACGGTTGTGCCATCGGGAACAAAGCTCACCGAGAGGCTGCCCGGTTCAACCCAAGTGTTGCCAAACACGGCGGGCACGGTGCGGTCTTCGAGCGTGGTGATGTTCAGTCGGGCAAGGCGGGACTTCATTAGTCATTATCCCAAAGGTTCGCGGGCAAGGCAGGGCGGCTGGCGGATCCGATCAACTCGAGCAGGGAGAATCGTGTGTCTCTTCACTCGGAAGAGGCGAATCCGGGGCGGCCACCCGCCACGGAAAACACGGATTATTCAGAAAACTCTTGGTTCAACTCACGGGTGGCGGCGATCAATGCCTTGAAGTCCGGAGTTTTGCGGACCATTTCCAAGTCGGTGTCCGTTTCCAAGTCACCGATGCGGCGAAATCCGGCCCGAATGCCGTTCCGCAAACATTCCAAGGCTTTGGCGGCATCTTTGTTGTCCGGCCGGGCCGTCAGCGAGTACACGCTGGCCGCCATAATGTGCTGGTTCTCGTCGCCGGCGATCAACATCGCCCGCTCGATTTCCTTGTGGGCCTTTTCTCGCTTGCCAATGCGGGCGAGAAGCACCGCCTTGCCCGCCCGTGTTTCGCCGAGTTCGGGGCAGATTTGCAAGGCCCTGTCCAAGTACTCGATTGCCTGCTCCGATAATTGCAGATGCTCCGAGTGGATATGGGCGAGATTATGCAAAGCCACGATGGATCGTGAATTGATTTTCAGGGCCTCGTTCAAATCTTCGACGGCGCCGGGAATATCCTTGGGAACCCGGCTGGCGGCGCGGGCGAGAAAGTCCCCTTCGCTCTCCGGGGGAATCGCGGCGGCTTTTTCGCGGTCGGCCTTCGCCAGTTCGGGCTGGTTGTTTTCCTGATGGCACTGCGCCCGGAACCACAAAACGCGCACCGGCGAGGCGTTCAATTCCTCGGCCTTGTGCAAGTCCTTGATGGCCGCCGGGAGATCGCCCAGTCGGCGTTTCACCAGCGCCCGGTGAAAATACGATTCGCCGTGGGTCGGATCTTTCGTGATGGCCTTGGTGAATTCTTCCAACGCCTTCGGGTAATCCTTGCGAACGATGAAAATCCGGCCGCGATGGAAGGACGGCATCGGGTCATTTGGCAGCAAGGCTTGGGCAATCTGATAGTGGACCAACGCCCGCGAAAGATCCTTCGTGACGTTGGCCGCATGCGCAACCGACAGGTGGGCCGCCGCATCGCCCGGGTTTTCACGAATGGCCTCATCCAACAACGCCAGACCGGCGGCGTATCGTCCCGCCGTTAACTCAGTCGTGCCGTTGAGATAGGCATCCCCGCGAGCCGCCTCGGCATGGGCCGCCAGTTTTTCCTTCGCCACCAGCACATCGGCTTCACGTCCCAAAATCTCGGCCGCCCTTGCATGATCCGGCCACGAGGCGGCCGGCAAATTCTTGGAGAAACGCAGTGAAATCGCCAGTTCGTGATAGCGCAGGATTTCTTCGGCCAACGGTTCCCGGTTGTTTTCGGGAGCCTCGTCCAACCGCAAGGCGCAATCTTTGGCCAACAAAATCATGAGCTCGGCGATTTGCTCGTTCAATTCATGCCGATTGGCCTCGGGGAGTTTCCGAAGCGTCTTTTGCAAGTGCCAGTCGGCTTGGTTCAGCGCTTGGTAGCGGTCCAGCAGGCCAAGGGCTTTCTGGCGGGATTCTTCGCGGATTTTGGTGTCTTCCGGGTTCACCAAGCCGATCCGCAACGGGGCAAAATCAGCGGTGAAAGCCGCATGGGCTTCGATGGCTTTTCGCGTTTGCTCCCGATCAAGCGATCGGGAGTAAGCAAGACCAAGCCCGACGCAGGCCAGAACGGCCAGCACGCAACTGGCGACGGGGATGCCGCGGGGATTTCGCCGCACCCATTTGCGGGCCACTTCGCTGAAGGATGCTTCCTTTGCATACTTCAACGGCCGGTTGGCCAGATGATTTTCGAGATCGATCACCAGTTCGCGGGCGCTCTGATACCGGTTGGTCTGGTCAAAGGCCAGCAACCGGCGAACGATGGCGACCACCCCGTGCGACACCAGGGGATTGATTTCCCGAATGTACGGAAATTGCCGACGTTCATCGATCATGGACGCGATGTTCAGGTCTTTGCGAAGGACGACACGGTACGGATGCTTGCCAGTCAGCAATTCACAAAACAACACGCCGATGGAGAACAAATCGCTCCGGTGATCGACCGAATTTTTGGCTCCGCCGCACATCACTTCCAGTTGCTCGGGGGCCATGTACGGGAATGTTCCCCCGGCGGCGGCTTTTCCAACCTCGGCGGTTTCCACGGCCAGGTTGAAGTCGAGCAACATCGGCTGCCCGTCGTCCCCGATCAAAATGTTGGCCGGTTTCAGGTCGCGGTGGATGATTCCCCGGTCGTGGGCGTGGGCAAGCCCCTCGGCGATCCGGGAGATCATCCACACCACGGCATCGACATAACCCAAGCCGGAGAGCATCCGCCGGATCGGTTGCGGCCGCCCGTCGGAATGTTCGTCTTCCGGCAGTTCGCCGACGAGCGCCGAATCGGGTTTCTTCGCGGGATCAGCAACGGTTTTCCGTGTGTGATCATTGATGGTGGAACCCGCCGCCACCATCACCGTGGTGAACAACCCCCCGCCGGTGAGCGGCAGCGAACCACCGCCGCGAACGTTGCGAAGCACATCGGCCAGCGTTTCCCGGCCGAAGAACCCCATGCAGACGGCCTGATACGGCGGCATCTGATGGACGGAATACACCGGCACGATGTTTGTGTGCTGAAGTTTCGCCAGCCGTTCGGCCTCGCGGTCGATCTTGGCCGTCACTTTCAGCGCGACATGACGCCCGCCGAGCTTTAATTCCTCGGCCAGAAACACCCGGCCGAAAGCGCCGCGACCCAGTTCGCCAACCACCTTGAAACCCAGATATTCATCCCCGATTTCGGGAAAGCCTTCGATCTTCGGCTTTTCGTGAACCTTCACCAACTCTTCCTGATTCGTCATCAGGACGGACAACTCCGGCGTGGCGGGGACTTGTGATGCCCGCTCCCAATGATCGTCGGTGATCCGGATACCGTGCAACCGGAGATATTCCTTCTCCAACCCTTTTTCGCCCCGGTCAAGCCGGAGGCGATATTCCTCGTACAGCGTGTTGCCGTACTCGTTCGGATGCCGGACGAGCTCGGGGTACACCCCCAAATATTCGCTCACGCGAACCATCGCCCCGGAACTGTTCCGGCGGTCCATGTCCACGCGAATCAACTCCGCGAGGACTTCCCAATAGATCGGGTCGGATTGTTCGGGAAGAAACGCCCGGAGAGAGTCACGGCCCGAAAGCCCCGAGTTCTCGAAGGCTTCGATGCGTTCGTCCAGCGTCAGCAAGGCCGGAGTACTTCCGGAAATGGTCTCAGTCATGTTGGGTGATTTGTTCCAAAATGGCTTCGCGGCTCTGCTGGAGAATACGTTCCACGGTGCGCTTGGAACGATTGGTGACTCGGGCGATTTCAGCCACTTCAAACCCCTGGCAACGGAGTTCGATCATCTCCCGATGCACCGGGAGAAGTTTTTCCATCAAATCACGGACGACGGCCTCCAGCACTGGATCAGCCGCCCGCGAATCGACGAAGGAGAGAGTTGTTTCCAAGTCCGTCAGCGACCGGGTTTGCCGCACGTCCCTTTTGATGGCCCGATGCCGGGTGGCGTGGGCGATCACTTTGTGCCGGGCGAGAACGCTCAGGAGGTTCCAGAGATCGGCGCTGTCGGGGACGGCATACCGGGATTCCGAGACACCCCGCCAGAAGGTGCGGAAGACCGATTGCATGATGTCCTCCTCGTCCTCGCGGCCCGCCATGTCCGCGGCCAATTGGCTTCGGATGAAGCCTTTCAGCCGCTGGGCATATTCGCCGTAGACGCATCGTTCAGAAAGTTGAACGGTTAGTGCGGAGTCGGTGTCAACAGTCAAGCGGGCACCCAAGGGGTGGGGTGTAAATCAAATAAAAGCAGATTATCGCACCCTTTGGGCTGGCGGGTCGCGGGAGAGTATCCAGAGATAATTACGACGTTCACCGGTGAGATTTGACGCGTAAAGTCTGGCAAGAAGACCTCAAACAGTACCTCAATTTGTCCGAGCGCGATATTTTCAGGGGTGGGCGAATCCGTTTCTGAATCCTTCGCAAGATCATTCAGGTCTGGGAATAAGTGGAATTTGTGCGCAAGGAAAGTCATCCGCGTTTCTTTCGGGAACAACACTCTCGCAAGAATTCCGGCGTGGGGTTGTTCGCCGGGCGGGCGTTCCCGATACTGAACAGTTGATCGGTTTCGGTTCATCGACTCGGGACGCAAGGGCGGAAGACATCATGAGAGCGGGGATCGTCGGGTTGCCTAACGTGGGCAAAAGCACGTTGTTCAACGCGTTGACCAGTTCCAAGCAGGCCCAAGCCGCGAACTACCCGTTCTGCACCATTGAGCCGAACGAGGGCGTGGTCAGCGTGCCGGACGACCGTCTTACGCGGATCACGAAGTACATCGTCCCCAAAAAGATCGTCCCGGCCGCCCTGCGTTTGGTGGACATCGCCGGCATCGTGAAGGGGGCCAGCGAGGGCGAAGGCTTGGGAAACAAGTTCCTCAGCCACATCCGCGAAGTGGACGCCATCCTTCAGGTGGTTCGTTGCTTCGAGGATTCCAACGTCGTCCACGTCGCCGGGAAGGTCAGCCCCGTTGATGACGTGGAAACCATTGAAATCGAATTGATGCTCGCGGACATCCAAACCCTCGACGGGGCGTTGCCGCGAGCCGAACGGTCGGCCAAGAGCGGGGACAAAGAAGCGATTCGCCGGGTGGCCGCGATCTCCCAGTGCATCGCCCACCTGAAAAAAGACGAGCCGCTCCGCAAACTGACGCTCGACCCCGAAGACACCAAGGCCATCTCCAGTTTCGGCCTGATGACGGCCAAGCCGATCCTCTATGTGGCCAACGTGGCCGAGGACGACTTGGAAGGCAAGGGGCCGCTGGTGATGCAATTGCGGGCGTTCGCGGACAAGATCGGCGCTTCCGTGGTTTGCGTGTGCGCCAAGTTGGAAGCCGAACTGGCCGAACTCGAAGGACCGGACAAGGCCGAGATGCTGGCCTCGCTCGGCCTGACCGAACCCGTCCTGCCGGTGCTGGCCCGCGCGGCCTACAAGGTGTTGGGACTGCAAAGCTACTTCACCGCCGGGGTTCAAGAAGTGCGGGCGTGGCCGGTTCCGGTGGGAGCGACCGCCCCGCAGGCGGCCGGGGTGATCCACACAGATTTCGAGAAGGGGTTCATCCGGGCCGAAATCTATACGCTGGATGACTTGGAAACCCACAAGACCGAACGGGACATCCGCGCCGCCGGGAAACTCCGCGTGGAAGGAAAAACCTACGTGATGAAAGATGGCGACATTTGCCACTTCTTGTTCAACTAATTGCTAGGGTTTAGGGTTTAGGGTTTAGCAGACCAACAAGATTGTGATTCGCTCACGATGCAAACAACCTCTCGTTGTGTCTTCTAAACCCTAAACCCTAAACCCTCAAAAAAGGCCGCAAGGCCCCTGCCCATTGGGGATAAAGTTGAGTGACACCATTTCCACACCGTTGAAAATCGGCTTCCTTGGCGCCGGGCAAATGGCGACCGCGCTGGCCAAAGGCTGGCTCGACGCTGGTTTGGTCACGGCGGCCACGCTGCGGGCCAGCGATCCCGTGCCGGAGGCCCGTACCCGGTTTCAGCAACAGACCGGCGGGGCCGTCACCACGGACAATCTGGACGTGTTGAAGAATTCCGAAGTGTTGATCCTCGCGGTCAAACCGCAAGTGATGACTCCGTTACTGGCGGAAATCAGCGGATCGGTGCGGGAAGATCATGTGATTATCTCTATCGCGGCCGGGCTGACGCTGAAGAAATTGGCCGATGGATTGCTCGCCAACTTCCGGCTTATTCGCGTGATGCCGAACACACCATGCCTGTTGGGAGCCAGTGCCGCCGGGTTTTCTGTCGGACCGGGGGCGAAGCCGGAAGATGCCGCGTTGGTGGAGCGGTTGTTCAACGCCGTCGGCAAGGCGTTTGCCGTGCCTGAATATCAACTCGATGCCGTCACCGGTCTTTCCGGCAGTGGCCCGGCGTTTGTGTACGTGATGATCGAAGCCCTGGCCGATGGCGGCGTGCGAATGGGGTTGCCGCGTGATGTGGCTCAAACGCTCGCGGCCCAGACGGTGATGGGGGCGGCCCGGATGGTGTTGGAAACCAAACAGCACCCCGGTGTGCTGAAAGACGCGGTCACCAGCCCCGGCGGGACGACCATCGCCGGACTTCACGCCCTCGAACGGGGCGGGTTGCGGGCGGCGGTGATGGATGCAGTCGAGGCCGCCACAAAACGGGCCACGGAACTTGGCGGAAAGTAACGGGAACAAAATCCATGACGCAGGAATTGGTGCTGATCGTCGATTTCGGGTCGCAATACGCCCAACTGATCGCCCGGCGGGTGCGGGAGCTGAACGTCTTCTGCCAGATCGTCCGGCATGATCTCCCAGCAAGCCGGTTTGCCGAGTTGAAACCGAAAGGCATTATCTTTTCCGGCAGTCCGTCATCCGTGTACGACGAGAAAGCCCCGAAAATCGATCCCGGCGTCTTCGCCCTCAACGTCCCGATTCTTGGCATTTGCTACGGCCTGCAAATGTATTGCCACATGCTCGGAGGAAGCGTCGGCAAGGCGGCCGCAAGGGAATATGGCCGCGCCCCGATCCATGTCACCAACCCGGACAAATTGCTCGCCGGGGTGCCGAAGGAAACCATTGTCTGGATGAGCCACGGCGATCAGGTCCAGAATGTCAACAATGACTTCGAGACGCTGGCCCACACCGAAACCTGCCCGCTGGCGGCCGTCAAACACCGCACGAAACCGTTCTACGGCATCCAGTTCCACCCCGAGGTGAGCCACACCCCGGAGGGAGGCCGCATTCTGCGGAACTTCCTGCATGACGTTTGCGGATGCGAAGGATTGTGGCGAATTTCAACTTTCATTGACCGCACCATTGCGGAGATGAAGGCAAAAATCGGCGACAAACGAGTGATCTGCGGCCTCTCCGGCGGTGTGGATTCCTCCGTGGTTGCCGCCCTGCTGCTCAAGGCGGTTGGCCCGCAAGTAGCGTGTATCTTTGTGGATAACGGACTGCTCCGCGAGGGTGAATCAGACAGCGTGAAGCACACCTTCCGCGACTGGTTCAACGCGGACTTGCATGTGGCTGATGCCTCCGAGCGGTTTCTGTCGGCTCTCGCCGGGGTCACCGATCCGCAGGTGAAACGAAAGATCATCGGCCGGGAGTTTATCGAAGTTTTTAAACAGGAAGCGAAGTCGATCCCCAACGCGAAGTTTTTGGCTCAAGGGACGCTCTACCCGGACGTGATCGAAAGCGGCGGCGCGGTGGACGGCCCGGCGGCGACGATCAAGGCCCACCACAATGTCGGTGGGCTGCCAAAGGAACTCGGCTTCGACCTCGTCGAACCGCTACGAGATTTGTTCAAGGACGAAGTACGACGCCTCGGCACAGAGCTTGGTCTTCCCGACTCGGTGGTCTGGCGGCATCCGTTCCCCGGCCCCGGCCTCTCGGTGCGGTGTCTTGGCGCGGTGACTTCGGAAAAACTCGACGTTCTGAGAAAGTGCGACGTGATTTTTCTGGAGGAATTGCAAGCTGCTGGTTGGTATCGCAAGACCGGTCAGGCATTCGCCGTCATCCTGCCGGTGCAAAGCGTCGGCGTAATGGGAGACGAACGAACTTATGAGAGCGTGGTCGCCCTCCGGGCCGTCGAAACCGAAGACTTCATGACCGCTGACTGGTCCCGCCTCCCGACCGATTTGCTGGCGAGGGTGTCCACACGGATCATCAACGAGGTGCGAGGCGTCAACCGCGTGGTGTATGACATCAGCAGCAAACCGCCGGCGACGATTGAATGGGAGTGAAAGCACGCTTGCAGAAAGGTGAGCGATGGATGCCCAAGGAAATCTGTTTCTTCGCCTGCACAAGTGGGCGAGCCGACAGGACGAAAACTTCGTCACCGAATCGTTCGCATACCTCCTTCGCCACTTGATTGAAGCCGAATCTCTCGCGGCTTCACGGTTTTTGAGATCATTCAGCGGCGGATTCTTTGACTTAAAGACTGACGAGGCCCGGACGGTCAATGTCCGGACCCAGATTTTCAGCGGCGAAGGAACCCCTGATCTCGCTTTGAACGTGGCGGATCGGCTGGCCTATATTGAAGTGAAGGTGGAATCACCGGCGACCGCTGAACAACTCTTGAATTACCGGCGTCTGTTGGATGAGAGCGCTGTGCCGCACACGCAGTTGATTTTGCTGACGCGGTATCCTGTTGATATCAAACACGCTGGATTATCCGGGTTGCGGTTTGTCCGGTGGTATGAAGTGTCGGAATGGCTGGTTGAGCAACAAGCCAAGTATAAATTTCAGGCGGTCGGAGAGTTTCTCGCCGGTCAGTTTCTGGAATTTCTCGGTTCAAGGAGCATGTCAATGGCACAAGTTTCTTGGGAGCTAACCGGCGGCATTCGCGCTTTGCGAAATTTCTCGCTCATGCTGGCGGAGTCGGCTCATGCCGCCGGGGTGCGGGTGACTCCGCAGGGGACGTACCATGAAACCGGCGCATGGCTGGATGGCAAAGCGTATTGGATCGGGATTGATTTCGAGATGCCGAATATCCTGAAGTTCATGACTTGGAAGCGGCCGGTCGATCCCAAGGCGGCCCAAGAACTGGGTGTCGGGGAAATTCACGAATGGACGAATAAATCGGCCCATGGATGGGAGCGAAAACTGGACTTGGCGGCGGAGGATGTCCATTTTTTCGCCCTCTCCCGTGCCAGCCAGATGCAGATTTTAGAAGCGTTTATCAAGGAATCAGTGGAGTTGGCCCGGCGGGTGGAATTGACGGCCTCGCCGTCGCGGTCCGAGGGTGACGACGAGACGGACGAATAATCACGAAGGGAAGAATTGGCGATGCGTTTCACGAAGATGCAGGGTTGCGGCAATGATTATGTGTACGTCGATTGCTTCGAGGAGGAGATGCCCGAAGACCCGGCGAAACTGGCGATCACCATTTCGGACCGGCATTTTGGCATCGGTTCGGACGGGCTGATTCTGATTTGCCCGTCTGACAAGGCCGACGCCCAAATGCGGATGTTCAACGCGGACGGCTCCGAGTCCGAGATGTGCGGCAATGGACTGCGCTGCGTGGCCAAATATGTTTACGATTACGGCATCGCCACCAAGAAAACACTCCAATTGGAAACCGGCCGGGGCGTGTTGACGGTGAATCTCGAAATCGCCGACGGACATGCCATCAAGGCCACCATCGACATGGGCGAGCCGATTCTGGAAGCCGCCAAGATTCCGACGACGCTGTCGGGCAAGCCGCCGTTGAATCAAAAGATGAAGTATTCAGACGGCGAAATCAGCGGGGAGATCAACCTCACCTGCGTCTCAATGGGCAATCCCCACGCGGTGGCTTTTGTCGATGAGATCACCGATCACTTGGTTCTCAAAGTCGGTCCGCTCATCGAAAAACACGAAGTGTTTCCCCGGAAGACCAATGTGGAGTTCATCAAGGTGAATTCCCGTAATGATCTGACGATGCGGGTGTGGGAACGCGGCAGCGGCGAAACGCTGGCTTGCGGCACCGGTGCCTGCGGGGCGGCTGTCGCCGCCGTGCTGGCGGGCAAGGCCGACCGCAAGGTGACGATCCACCTGTTGGGCGGCGACTTGGAAATCGAATGGCGAGAGTCGGACAACCATGTCTACATGACCGGCCCGGCCGTGGAAGTCTTCAGCGGCGACTGGCCCGGCATCTGGGTGCCCAAAGCTCCCACGCCTCCTCCCGTGCCGTCAGCCGACCGCCAGCCACAACAAGCCGGTTGAGTTGACGGCCGCACAGATGATGAATTCGATTTGATACGAGAGTTTCCGGTTCTTGTGCCGGACGAGATGCTGGGCGGCCAGCGATCCCGGCCATCCCCCGACCAGTTCGATCAGATGCAACGCCCGCTCGGATATCCGACGCTGGCGTTGCTCGGCCCGTCTTTTGTCGATGGCCATCATCACAAAACTCACCACGCACGCCACCAGACAAAACGCCACGACCCATTTTGGCAACCGGCCGAGGAACGCGGCGGTCATCAGGGCCGCCACCACAAGGATGGCCACGAGAACGGGAGGTTTGAAGGAAGATTTCATCTGGGTTCCTGTCTTGTCAATCCATTTAACGGCGGGCGATCACCGCGACATGCACCGTCGCGGTCCCGGCTGATTTCAATGCTTTCGCCGCCTCGCTCAACGTGCTGCCGGTCGTCAGCACATCATCAACCAAAATCACGGTTTTCCCAGCCAGTTCCTTTGGTTTGCGGGCCGCGAAGGCGTTCCGCATGTTGTCCCGGCGTTGGGCGACGGTGAGCGTCGTCTGGGAGGGCGTCGGCCGGACGCGGCGCAACAACCGGGGCCGGCACGGGATGCGCAAACGGCTGGCGAGGGCGATGGCAAATAGGTTCGGCCCATTGAACCCCCGCCACAACCGGCGACGCCAATGCAGCGGGATCGGCATAACCATGTCAGGTTTCAATGGCTGCATTTTTGCGGCCATCTTGTCGGCCCACACTTTTGCCAGACTCTCCGCAAGGTCTTCGCCGGGCGGGCGTTTCATTCGCACGATCACATCCGAAAGCGGCGGCTTGTAGGTGTTCAACCGAGTGGCCGACTCGAAGTGGAACCGGATATCCCGACACTGGACACATCCGGCCGAGACATCGACCTGCGGGGCGACGGTCAGGCAGCAACGCGGGCAGATCGCCTCGGGGTCGGTCGTGAATTCCGCGAGACACTTTTGGCAAAAATCGGCGGCCGGGTCGTCGTGCAATTCCCGGCACCAGAGGCAGAGATTCGGGTAGGCAAGCTGCCGCACGCCATGCAGGAGATCCCGCCACATCAGCCCGCCATCGGCAACAGGGACGGGGATTCCAGCCGACACAATTGGGCCAGCGGCGATTCATCCGGTTCCCGCAAAGCCTCCGGGGAGACAAAGAAAGAATGCTCTAGCGTGTATCGGCCGCGAAGCCAGGCGTAACTAAGGCTGTCCGTGAACACCAGCCAGGCCGAGCCGGGCGGGAACATCCAGATTTTTCGGGTGGCGCGGGTCTGAAAAGCGTGGTCGTTTTTCAGGAAATGATGCAGGCGAAGCATCATCGCGTCGTATTCCGACCGGCCGCGCCAGCCGGATTTCAACAGACGCAACCACCGGGCACCAACGGCGAGCCATTCGGCATCGCTCCGCATGGGCACGGGTTGCTTTTCACGAAACCGTTCCAACAGCGATGAAAAACGATCCGAGGTGGCCCACACCTGTGGGTCGGCCGGGTCCAGATTTACGAACAACCGGAGAATCCGGCGGCCTTGCGTGGGCCGGGTTGGAAAGTTATCGATGTGCAGCAGGTCGTTGCGGGCCGTGTGCCGAAGCCGCCGGGTGGCTTCCTCTGTGCCACGCCACGTCACCCGGTCGGGAGTCAGCCCTCGGGCATATTCGGGAAAAGTCGTCACCAGCCATTCACGGGCCGCCAGCGAAAAACGGTTCAACACGTCTTGGAATGCCGATGTGATCGCATCGGGAGGCAACCGTCGGCCGGAAAATGTCTGGGAGGTCGGGTCAAAGGAAATATCCTTGGTCCCGGCGTGCATCCTCAACGGATGGGCAAGAGTTTCAAAATCGGTTTCGCCGGGAATGAAGAACGGACGGACGGCCCACGCGCCAAGTTCCCCGCGTTCCAGTTGGCCGGAACTCGGCGGGATTTCCGGAAGTGGGGAATGATCGGCCAAGAAATCACGCACTCTTGCGGGCCGGCAAGGCTTGGGGGACGGAGGTTGGAAGCGTGCAAACGAACCGGGTGAGTCCGTTGGGCACGGGGACAAATCGAACATCCCCGCCGTGCTGTCTCGCCAGTTGCCAGGCGGTTGGCAGGCCCAACCCGCGACCGCGACCGGCGCTCCGGCCGCAATAAAACGGATCGAACAGATGTTCGCGGGCGGTTTCATCCGGTCCCGGTCCGCTGTCTTCAACAATTAATTCTATGCGATCCGACCGGGTCGTGATCCGCAGACGGACACATCCCTGTTTTCCGGCGGCTTCAATGCCATTGCGCACGAGGGCGGTCATGATGTTTCGCAACTGGTCCGCATCGGCTTCCATCATCAGCGGGTTGCCGGGTTTGGACAGATCGAGCCGGACGGCTCGTTCGTCGGCCACCGGTTGAAGCTGGCGAATCGTCTCGGCGGCAATTTCTCCGACATTCACATCGGCAAATTTCGGGGCCGGCGGCCGGGCGAAGAACATCAACTCCCGGAGGATGCCATGCACCCGGTCGGTTTGCCGGATGATCGACTCCAGCGCCTTGCGTTCCAACTCGGAAGGAGATTGCTTCAGCAGATATTGGCTGTTCGCGGAAATAACCGCGAGCGGCGTGTTGATTTCATGGCTCGCCCCGGCGGCGAATTCAGCCATCGCCTCCAGTTTGGCGGCTTGCAATGGTTCATCAATTTCGCGCCGAAATGGGATGGTCCCGGAGCGTTCTTCTGTCCGCGTGATCTGTTCGGCGGCGTCGTCCAGTTCCTCGGCAAGACCGGGCACACCAAGCGGGTTTCGCCATTCGCGTTGAAACATCCGGCCATGTTGCTGCAAGGCGACAAAACGGGTGCGGATGGATTCGAGATCGGCTGATCGCAACAACAATTCCGCATGGGCGTCGGCCGGGTCGAATTCCTGGCTCAGCCCCAGCGGGGTTTCCAATTCCTCGGCCAAGACCACGGCCGTTTGCACCACCGCTTGAATCCGGGCCAGCCCGCCGATGCGATCGGCGTCTTCGGGGGAATAGCTCAGTCCCCCCATCAACACTCTCGCCCAATTTGGCAGCGCCCACCCACAGGCGAGTTTCCAAGCGATATCGCCCCGGCTCACGCCCCATGTTCGCAATTGCGCCCCCCACGGGTCGCTGGCGAAATTCGAGGCGGTCACACATTCGGCCAGCGCGGCTGGTTCGATGACACCAACGGCCATCCACCCGGCGGTCGCCAGAATCCCCCCGCACCACGCGGCCACAGGATCGCAACTGCCGACGTATTCCGCGATCATCCCGCTTAGGCGGGCGGCCGCCATCGCCGTCCGATAAACCGGGGCCACGGTGCGATGCCGCCAGTCCACCCACGGGACCGATTGGTCATGCAAGTTTCGGGCGGCGTTTCGTAATAAATTCGGAGACGGCGACTCAGAACCAAAATCCGTCAACAACGGATCATGATGAGCCAAGAGAAGAAAGATCGCGCCGGGATCATCCCGAAGATCATTCCAAGGCAGGACGGGGGATTGGGACAAAAGAGCGAGAGAACCGGCGTCAGGCCAGAACCACGGCAGGATCGATGCGGATTCGCCAGTGGAACTGACAGACACGTGGGATCACTCCTTTGATCGCCCGATCATCGGACCCGACAACTTCTGTCGGGAAAGCATTGCCGCCACCATGCGTCAACGCTTCCCCTGTTGTCCGGGGCCGCCTCACATTTCAGACCGTCGTGGCCGGTTCCATGTCGAGTTGAACGCACATGCGTTCGATCAACCGGTCCACATCGAAGGGCTTTTGGATGAAGTCATCCGCGCCCGCCAGCTTGAGCTCTTGAACCTTGTCGTCTTCGACCATGCCCGACATGCACAGGATGCGGACATCTTCGAGCGAGGAATCGGCCCGCACGCGATGACAAACTTCCTTGCCGTTGATGTCCGGCAGCATCACATCGAGAACGATCAGGTCGGGATGATATTCCTTGACCATCATCCCGGCGTCGAAGCCGTTCTGGGCCACGCGAACTTCAAACCGGCCGTCTTCATTCAAGAAGGTGAGAATGACGTCCACCAGTTCGGCGTCGTCGTCCACCAGCAGCACCTTGCGTTTGCCGCTCTCCAAGGCATCGGTCGGAATGCCGTTGTCCTTCATGAATTTGTAAAGTTGTTCGCGGGGAATCCGCCGGAACCGGCTGCCCGGAACGCGAAACCCCTTCAATTGACCATTGTCAAAGCAACGGATGATTGTTTGTTGGGAGACTTTGCAAATTTTTGCGGCCTCACCGGTCGTGAACACGGTCTTCATGCGTTCGTCCACCTTTTGCTGGCCTGTGTGTGCCAGGTCGCACGTTTGCGGGGATCAGGGCCGTACACAGGCCGTTGATTTCGCCGCCATCTTCCTTGACGGATACGTATGCCCCGGTCGCCGCGGGTTGCCTGACCGGACTGGTCATCCCAGTCTCACCCGGTTCGCTCAACGCCGCCAACCACCGGACGGTTCGGGAAATCCTTGGAAAAATCGAGAAGCAACTCAAGCTGGAGAGGATCACCAACACCTTGCCAACGACGGGGATTGTAACTTGCATCTCAGGGGAGTCAACGTCAACCATTCAGGCTTTCGTGAGTCCGCTTCCTTGCCCACCCCAATCATCTGGCACAGTCCTGCCATCTCCCGCAGCCGACCGCTCTTGACATTTCCAATCAGGCCCGAACAACACACGCCGGAAAATCAGCATCATGGGACTTCTCAGCCCCCGTTCCCCTGATTATCGACTCGATTCGAGATTCCGTTCGCCGAATTTATCCATTTTACCCCGACAAGCATGGTTTCTCAATGTCACCTGCTTGCCTGATCGGATTCTTTCTACGTCGGAACGACCGAGTCCGCCGGTCGTGTGCCCTCAACGAAGGTCGCCCATACCCGATCATTCGAGGTAAATCAACAGCACTGCCAGGTCGGCCGGGGTGATGCCACTCACTCGACCCGCCTGTCCGATGTTCTCGGGCCGAATGCGGGTGAGTTTTTCGCGGGCCTCCGTTCTTAGCTGAGTGATCGCCTGATAGTCAAATTCTCGTGGAATCACCTTGTTTTCCATCCGGCCGAAGCGTTCCACCTGATCGGACTGCCGTTGAATGTACCCGGCATACCGACACTCCAATTCGACCTGTTCCACCACATCCGGATAAGCATCCCATTCGGCGAGGGCGGGGTGAATGTCCCGCAACGCCGCCCAGTCTGTATCCGTCCGCTTCAGCCATTTCTCCAGCGTTTCCGTCTGGTGCCGATGCGTTCGCAAATAATTTTCCAATTCGTTGATGCGACTCTCTTTTTCCTGAAAACGCCGCCAATCTTTCTCAGAAACGCTTCCGGCCGCATGGCCGAGGGCCGTCAGCCGACGGTCGGCGTTGTCGTGTCGCAGCACCAGCCGATATTCGGCCCGCGAGGTGAACATGCGGTATGGTTCATCCACCCCCTTGGTGACGAGATCATCAATCAGCACGCCAATGTATCCCTGCGAACGGGAGATCATCAGTGGAGGCTTCCCCTGAATTTTCAGGCCAGCGTTGATCCCCGCCATCAACCCTTGGGCCGCCGCCTCTTCATAGCCCGTCGTCCCGTTGATTTGCCCGGCGAAGTACAATCCGTCGACGAGCTTGGTTTCCATCGTCGCCTTCAATTGATCCGGCGGGGCGTAGTCGTATTCCACGGCATACCCCCACCGCATCACCTCCGCATTCTCCAATCCTGGAATTAGCTTCAGCATCTTGTGCTGCACGTCTTTGGGCAGACTGGTGGAGATGCCATTGCAGTAGTACTCCCGCGTGTGCAACCCCTCGGGTTCAAGGAAGATCTGATGGTTTTCCTTGTCCGCGAACCGCACCACTTTGTCTTCAATGGAGGGACAATAGCGAGGCCCGCGAGAATGGATCTGCCCCGAGTACATGGGCGCCCGGTGCAAGTTCTCCCGGATGAGTTCGTGAACCGCGTCGTTGGTGTAGGTGATGTGGCACATCACCTGCGGCACTTCAATCCGGTCGTTGGCAAAGCTGAACGGCCGGGGAACGGCGTCACCTGGTTGCGGTTCCACCTTGCTAAAATCAATGGTCCGGCCGTTCAACCGGCAGGGCGTGCCGGTCTTGAACCGGGCCAACCGGAACCCGCATTCCGCGAGCGCATCACTTAAGGAAAGGGCGACCGCATCCCCAGCCCGGCCCCCCTGGGTCTTCGCCTCGCCGGTGTGCATGATCGCCTTGAGGAATGTCCCGGTGGTGACGATCACCGCCGCCGCCCGGTAAAGTGTGCCCCCGTTGGTGACGACTCCCGCCACCCGCTTGACCGCCTGCGACCCGGAATCGCGGACGTCTTCCAGCAGCAACCCTTCGACGAGTTCTTGCCGCAGGGTGAGGTTCTCTTGCTCCTCCACCCACCGCTTCATGGTGAACTGGTAAAGCTTCTTGTCCGCCTGCGCCCGGGGGGAGTGCATGGCCGGCCCCTTGGAGGCATTCAACATGCGAAATTGGATGCCGCTGGCGTCAGTGCATTTGCCCATTACCCCGCCCAAGGCATCGATCTCGCGGACAATCTGCCCCTTGGCGACCCCGCCGATGGCCGGATTGCAACTCATCTGGGCCACACCGTCGGCATTGATGGTCAACAAGACGGTGCGCAACCCCAACCGGGCCGCCGCCATCGCCGCCTCGGTCCCCGCATGCCCGGCCCCGACCACGGCCACATCGTAATCAAACGTCAGATTCATGTTGTTACTCTCCCCCGATCAGGACAATTTTACGGAGCGAAGGTGATTGGTTCGCGGGGGGAGATGAGATTTGGCCGGGGATTTGATGGTGAAAATGTTCAGAGATTAGGCGAGCCGAGTGGCGTCAGCCCCCGGAGACAGCCACTCAACAATTGCTCAAGCGTTTGATGTGCGGCGAACTCGGGGGCTGACGCCACCCGGCTCGCCGGATCTTCGCCAACAGTTACTGTTGATATTTCATCAACGCCGTCGATTTCCTCGCCACCGGATGGCGTGCCAATGTCCGGCCACATCATTCGGAAGGCTGTTCGTCATATGAGAACAAAAAAGACGCACAAATGCGATCAATTACACCTCCGGCCAAAAGACCAGCCATCGCCGGTGCAAACAAGATCGCCGCGACGTTTCCGGACGGCCCTTTGCTTCCCGCGTTCTCCAAAGCACCCATTAACAATGCGACGCCCAACAGAAAACCGATGCCGAATCCGAACCAAGTGAAGATCGAACAGTCTTTGGGCTGAAACTTCCGATACGCGACGGCAAAAATGCTCGCGATCAATCCCTCAATGCCGGAAACAAGGCCAATGATTTCGAGTCTCTGGTTTTCACCACCGAGCGCAAGAATCACAGACGCATGCCCGGCACCCAACAGACCTCCCCCGATGAATCCACCAATCAGCCAGCGAGTCCAAGGGCCGGGGCGGTTTGCCCTCACGGCGACTGCTTCAAAGCGTTTGAGATCGCTCACGCGATTCTCCTTGCTGATCGAAACTTCCAAATACGTTCCCGGCTCGCCTCCCCCTCGTTCCACTCGATTAGTTTGCCAGCAACGCCACCGATTCCTTCGCCGCCCGGATTGTGTGGTCAATATCCGCATCCGTATGGGCGGCCGAAGTAAACGCCGCTTCAAACTGGCTGCAAGGCAGGTAGACGCCGCGATCCATCATGTGCCAGAAGAACTTGCCGAAGCGGGCGGTGTCGCTGGTTTTGGCGGTGTCGAGGTCGGTGACCGGCGTTCCGGTGAAGAATAGCGTCCACATGCTGCCGACGCGGTTGATCTGGTGGGGAATCTTGGCTTGCTGACAGACGGCGGCCAATCCCTCCACGATACGGGCACTCATTTGTTCCAATTTGGCGTAAGGAGAATTGTCCCGAAGTTCCTTCAGAGTGGCGATCCCGGCGGCCATTGCCACGGGATTGCCGGAGAGGGTGCCCGCTTGGAAGACCGGGCCGGCGGGCATGATCTTGCGCATGATCTCGGCCTTGCCGCCATACGCCCCGACCGGGTAGCCGCCGCCGACGATTTTGCCCAGCACCGTCAAATCCGGGGAGTCGCCGAGGATTTCGGTTGCCCCGCCGTAGGCGAGACGGAAGCCGGTCATCACCTCGTCGTAAATCAGCAACGCCCCGTGCATGTGGGTCAATTGCCGGAGTTCTCTGCGGAATTCTTCCGATGGCGTGACCAGCCCCATGTTTCCGGCGACAGGTTCGAGCATCACCCCGGCGATTTTGTCACCCTTGGCCCGGAAGAGTTCCCGCAGGGCTTCCACGTCGTTGTACTTCAACACCAGCGTGTCGTCGGTGCAACCGGCGGGGACGCCGGGGCTGGTCGGCACACCATGTGTCAGGGCGCTGGAACCGGCCGAGACGAGCAGGGCATCGACATGCCCGTGATAACAACCGGCGAACTTGACGATCAAATCCCGCCCTGTGTGCCCGCGAGCCAGCCGGACGGCGCTCATCGACGCCTCTGTGCCGGAACTCACCATGCGGACCATTTCCACATTCGGCATCGCCTTCGTGATGAGTTCGGCCAGTTCGCTTTCCCGCTCGGTGGGCGCGCCGAAACTGCTCCCGGCTCGGGCGGCTTCGAGGGTCGCCTCCAGCACTTTGGAATGAACGTGCCCAAGGATCATCGGCCCCCAAGAACCGATGTAATCGAGGTATTTGTTGCCGTCGATGTCGAAGAGGTATTGCCCCTCGCCTTTCGCCATGAAAATCGGCTCGCCGCCGACGGCTCCAAAGGCTCGGGCGGGGCTGTTCACGCCGCCGGGGATGAGGGTTTTCGCCCGTTCAAAGGCGGCATGGGATTTGGTTCTGTTCATGGGGGTATCTTAGGAAAACAGCCTCGTGAAATGTCCTGCGGAAAAGGCCGAGGCGTCATTGTGTTGGGGAAAACCCCGGCCGGGAATAAACTACCGCCAAATGTTCATCGGGCCGTATTGATGCGAACAATCACCGACCTGGCCGCCGATATTCGGGCCGGGAATCTTTCTCTGATCGATCTCTTGGAGCAATGCCTGGCCCGCATCGACGCCGTCGAGGAAAAAACTCGGGCGTGGGTGGTCGTCGATGCCGACTGCGCCCGCCGACAGGCCAACCGTCTGGCCGATGAATTACTTCACGGCCACGACCGGGGGCCGTTGCACGGCATCCCCGTTGGTGTAAAGGATATTATTGATGTCGCCGAACTGCCGACGGCCGCCGGGTCGAAACGCTGGGCCAATGCCATCGCCCGGCAGGACGCCCGCGTCGTAGAGCAGCTTCGGCAAGCCGGGGCGGTGATTGTCGGGAAGACCGTCACAACGGCATTCGCGGCCTTTGACCCTTCGGTGACGAACAACCCGTGGAACCGCGGCCGCACCCCCGGCGGTTCCAGCAGCGGATCGGCCGCCGCCGTCGCCACAGACATGGTTCCGGCCGCGTTGGGTTCGCAAACCGGCGGCTCGATCATCCGCCCGGCCGCCTATTGTGGCGTCTGTGGATTGAAACCAACATATAACCGCGTGAGTTTGCAGGGGGTGGTGCCGTTGTCCCCGTGTCTGGATCATCTCGGCGTGATCGCGGGAAATGTCAGCGACCTGGCCGTGATGTTTCAGGCGATTATCCAGCCAGACTACGAAGCCCAACGACTGCCGACGGTGACCCCGGTGATGCCGCAGGAGAAAAAGCTCGTCACGCTCGACGGACTGTTCGCCGACCGTCAGGATTCCGCGATGGTTGAGGCTTTTGAGTCTCTGAAGAATGATCTTCGCCGCAAAGGTTGGGTCATCGAGTCCCGGCCGGTGCCCGCGAGTTTCAACGAAGTGTTGAAACACCATCGAACCATCATGGCCGTTGAAGCCGCGAATTATCACGAAGAGCGCTTCCGTCGATATTCCGAAGATTACCCGCCGAAGATGACGGAACTGATCGAACGCGGCTTGGGGACAACGGCCACGGAGTATGCCCAAGCCCGCGAGCATCAAAGCAAGATTGTGTACGAGTCATCCACTTGGTTCGACCATCGCGGCATGGCCATCCTTGTTCCCGCCACCAGCGGCCCGGCCCCCGACCGGACGACCACCGGCGACCCGGCTCATCAGGCCGTGTGGAGTTACATCGGCCTGCCGACGATCACCCTGCCGTTCGCCGTCACCGGGGATGGGCTTCCACTTGGTTTGCAACTGGCCGGCGCCGGGCAAACGGAAGCCGAGTTGTTCGGCACGGCGATGGCATTGGAAGCGGAAGTGGACTTCCGGCGTCCGGTGTTGGGATGATAGACTGCCGGGATTGTCGCTTCCCGGAGGGATGATCTTGACGGCGCAAGAAATTCTCGAAGAACTCCAACCGCTCGGCTCCGAATCTTACAAAAAGGTGATGCGAAACCACGGCGTTCCCGAGCCGTTTTTCGGCGTGAAGATTGAAGAGTTGCAGAAAATCCGGAAACGGATCGGCCGGGATTATCAACTGGCACTCGACCTGTACGACACCGGCAATTACGATGCCCAATATCTCGCCGGATTGATCGCCGACGATTTGAAGATGACCAAAAAAGATCTTCGCCACTGGCTCGTCACGGCGAAAGCCCTGCCGTTGTTGCAATACACGATCCCGTGGGTCGCCTCAGAAAGCAAACACGGCCGGGATTTGGCGGTGACGTGGATCAAGTCGCCCAAGGAACACGACGCGACCGCCGGGTGGGCGACATGGTCTTCGCTGGTCTCCATCAAGGATGACGACGAACTCGATCTGGCCGAATTGACTGAGCTGCTCCAACGAGTGCAAACCACCATTCACCGGCAGCCAAACCGCGTGCGGCAAGCCATGAACGGTTTTGTGATCGCGATCGGCAGTTATGTCCGGGAACTGACGGATTTGGCCCTTCAAACTGCTGCCGCCATTGGCCCGGTGTCGGTTGACGTGGGTGACACGGCCTGCAAGATTCCCGACGCCGGGGAATACATCCTCAAGGTTCAAAAACGCGGGTCTATTGGCAAAAAACGCAAGACGGCGAAATGCTGAACGATTGAATAAAACACGCGAAGTCCCGGTCGGAATCGATTATACTTCACGCTCCATCAAGCAGATCAGGAGCCGACATGCAAGATCCTGCGGCCGTGCTGACGCGGCGTCGCCTGATTCAAATCGCCGGGAATGGCTATCTCGGCCTGAATCTCGGCGGGTTGTGGCAGGCCCATGCCGCCGGGCCGAACCCGACGGCGACCGCCACGCCGATCCGGGCTTGCATCTTGATCTTCTATTACGGCGGCCCCAGCCACATCGACACCTACGACCTCAAGCCAAACGCCCCGGCCGAGGTGCGCGGCGAGTTCAAGCCCATCGCCACGACAGTGCCAGGAATGCGGGTTTGCGAACATCTTCCCAAGATGTCCCGACTGATGCACAAAGTCGCCCTCGTTCGCAGCGTGACCCACGCCGCCCGTTTGCACGATTCGGCCTCCATTCACGCCCTGACCGGCCGGCCGCTGGATGGCACCGACCGGGAATTGTTCAATCCGTTGCCGCAGTTTTATCCCAGCCACGGCAGCGCGGTTTCGTACCTGCGACGGGACCGGAACCCGGATGTGCCGTTCGCCTCCGTGCCGTTTGCGTTTCACAATGTCGTCGAAGTTCCGTGTCAGGGGGGCGGTTTTCTTGGCTCGGCTTTTGACCCGTTGCGGATCGACATGAACCCCGAAGCCCGGCGATATCAAGCCGAGATGTTTGAACGGCCCGGCGATGTCGATGCCATCCGGTTGGGCAGCCGCCAACAACTCCTTCAGAGGCTGGGGCAGGCTCAGGCCATTGATGGGAAGATGCGCGGGCTATACGAGAAGGCGTGCCGGTTATTGGACTCCGAGGCCATTCGCCAAGCCGCCGACATCACTCGTGAACCACTGGCGATCCGTGATCGCTACGGGTTCGGCGCCCTTCCCTCAACATCCGGCGGCAATGGGGCCGAATTGGGCCACGCTCGCCACATGCGCGGGCAAAATCTGTTGCTGGCCCGTCGTTTAGTCGAGGCTGGCGTGCCCTTCGTGAACGTGTACGACTTCAAGCAGCAGGGGCAGAATTGGGACGCGCATTCCAAGGGTGCCAGCCAGCACAAAAACTATCTGCTGCCGCAGGCCGACCAATCCCTCTCGGCGTTGATTGAAGACCTCGACGCTCGTGGTTTGCTGGATTCAACGCTGGTGGTGGCGATGGGCGAATTCGGCCGCACACCCAAGATCAACGGCGACGGCGGCCGGGACCACTGGCCGGACTGCTACACCGTCCTGATGGCGGGCGGCGGCGTCCACGGTGGGGCCGTCCACGGTGCCAGCGACCGCATCGGGGCTTATCCGGCCGTCGACCCTGTCACCCCCGGCGACTTGGCCGCGACGATCTTCTGGCGATTCGGCATCGACCCCGCCACCGAAATCCACGACCAGACCGGACGGCCCCATCGCGTCGCCACTGGCGAACCATTACGGCGTCTTTTCGGCGCATGACCGGAAAGGTGAAAAGATGCCCACCAGTTCTGATGATCCTGTTGAAACTCACCGACCCGCAAGCCCTTCCGAGGCCGATGGAATGGAATCGCCCCCTTTGCCCGATTCAAACATCGTGTCCGGATCGACGGCCAATCAATCAGAGGAAGTCAAACCGGCACAGCCGAAGTCCGGTTCATTAAAGTCAATGACGCCACCGCAAACGGATCGGGCCATCTTTGCGGAAGTGATGGCGGTGATGGCCGTTGGTGTCATTCCTTATCTTCTCAGCACGTTCGTTTCACTGGCCGAGCCACCCTTGCCGCCTTTGCCATTCTGGCTCGGCTCAATTGATGCGACCATTATGTCTTGCTGCACGATCTTTGTGACGATTTACTTGATCTCCCGCAGTGGCGAACCGTGGGAGCGGTTCGGACTGCCACGAGTGAGTCTCATGGACGCGCTGGCCGCCGTGTCGGTGTTTATCGTGGAAAAGATCGTCTGGCTCTCATGTTATGGCTCGGTGCGGTGGGATAAGGAAATGTTTTCCAAGTATCAATTCGCGCATCCCACTTCGCCGACCGACCACGGGCTGATGGTTCTCCGGGAACTGGCAAACGGCTTCTCCGAGGAATTGGTGATGCGGGCCTATCTGCTCACCCGGCTTGAGCATTTGCTTGGTTCCAGAGTGGGGGCCGTGTTGATGTCGGCGTTGCTGTTCGCCTCTTATCATGGCTACCAAGGTGTGGCGGGTGTCGCGTACACACTAGAATTCGGAATCGTGTACGGACTCGCTTACTTGTTCCTTCGCCGGGTCTGGCCGCTGGCCCTCGCCCATGCCATGCTCAATATTCAGATCCACCTCACGGCGTGACTACTTCAGCCAATGGTGACCATTTCGGAACGGAGTTCCAACTTGACCGATGCCGATTTGACACGCATCGAAGTAACGCTCGGGATCGCCCTGCCGGTCCCGTATCGAACATTGGTGGTGCCCTTTACGGTGCCCGCCTGTGCCGGGAACATCGACACCGAACTCTGGGACGACGCGGATCGGCTCATCGAGTTGAACCGGGAACTCCGGGCCGGGATCGCCTTTGTTCGCCCGTGGCCGGAACATATGTTTGCAATGGGCCGGGATGGCAGCGGGTGCGCGGCCGCCATCGACCTTCGCCATCCCCCCTTTGCGGTTTGGTGGACCGACCGCTGCCATTTGGACAGTATTGGAAGCGGTCAGACCTCCGCATCGCTCCAAGAATGGGCGGGGCGGTATCTGGCCGATCTGCGGGCGGACTTGGAGGTAAACGGCATCGACCCTAACGGCCCCCCGGAGACGCGAGAACTGGCGGAAGCCCAAAGCGCTCGGGCCGGGTGTCAGTTTATTATCATTTGGATTGGACTGGCGGTGTCGCTTGTTCTCGTGGCGATCGGAGTACTGGCTTGGCTCGGAGGCTGATTGGGAAAAGCCGCCAGATTATCGCCAACCCAACACGATGAAACGAAAGAACCCCAAGGGAAACCTTGGGGTTCTTTCGTTTCATCACTGATTGGTCAATGGCTCACTCACCGGTGGGGATGAGGTCAAGCCGGACGCGGGACTGACCGGCGGACATCGAGTCGAACACCGGGGCGGCGCTCACGTGGGTGGTGCCGTCCTCCTTGATCGTCGTGATCGCCCGGATGTCCAGGCCCACCGTCTTGGCACTCATCAACTGCGTCGACCACGACAGATCGCCGTGCCGTTTGTCACCGGCCGCGACAGCCTCCGAGTTCAGGCTCCGCGTCGCCGAGGCCGTCGTCCCCCCGGTCATCCCGGAAGTGTTCGACAGGCCCACCGACCCCGTGCCGTTCATCAGCGAGCGGATCTTGTTCTTGATCTGAACCGTCGACTCGGCCTTCTGGTCGTAGCGGACCATGTCCTGCGGGGAGGGGATCGCCGCCAGTTCCCGGCGGCGGCCCTGCTCCAGCGACACCGTCAGTTCGTTCGACTTGCCCAGTTGCAGCGTGTGATACTCCACGCTCTCGTCGGGCGTCCCCTGATGGCGGGTCACCTTCACGGTGGCTTTGTTCCCCAAGGGGCTGCCCCACACCCGGTCGGCCGTGATCTTGTACGTCCCCGAGTATCCCTTCGGGGCGATGTAAAGCTCGCTGCGGGCGTCCTCCTTCTGGTCAAACAGGTCGGCGCTCAGCGAACCGCCCCCCGCCGACATCGTCTGCAGCGGCGAGCAGACCGTGCCGATCGGCTCGGTCACCCGCAGGTCCAGGTCGGCCTTGCCCGCCCACATCAGCTCGATCACGATGTCCCGCTTCTTGTCGGCGTCCAGCATGGCCGAGAGCTTGTCGGCGTCGGCCTTCCGGTTGGTCGCGGCGAACTTCTTCATCATGTCAGTCAGGTGGGCGCGGGCCTTCGCGTGCAGTTCGCCCCGGTCGGAGGGCCAGTCCCGGCTCAGCAGGCCGTTGGCGGCGAACGTCGACAGGTCATAGGTCGCGTCCATCTTCGGGTTCTCGGCGCAGGCCAGGGCCTGCACATAGGCGTCGGGCACGTTGGGCTCGAGCTTGGCGGCCGCCTGGCAGAGCCGGGCAGCGGCCTCGGGC
>NZ_JH636441.1:956377-1077191 GCF_000255705.1 Zavarzinella formosa DSM 19928 | reverse complement strand
TCCCCCCACACCGCCGCGCTGGTGACCGCACCGGCAAGCGCCAGCGAGGCTGAAAACCACTTAAGTCGTTTGAGAAAGGTCATGGACCAGCTTCTCCTGACGGGGCTATCCGGGATGTTCAGATCCACGGACAAATATGATGACGGGGCAATGAAGATTGTACACGACAAGTGTTGCTGTTCGCCAGAGGTGGCTTGACAGTTCCCCCTGACTCGATCTTCACCAATTCTAACGGAAACTCAAGAGATTCGTTTGTGCTAATGTCATTCATGAGAAAGCCCCTTCGGATTCCGTCGTCGCAATCGTCAACCTTTTCCTGACCGGATGTTTTGATTTGACTTGCGCATTCCGCACTTTAAAGTTCCCCTGTGGAATTATGCCCGCCGACGGTCCAACCGGAAGACGGACGACCACCCGGCAAGGATCCTGCCTGAAAATTCACTCAGGACCATGAAATAAGGGGCCCCCCTATGGCCAACGAACCGACTCGACTCACGACGGCTGACCTGCGGCGGCGACTTCATACCGCCCCGGCCGCGCCGATCAAATTTCCAGACGATCATGCGCCCGTCCCCGCCACGGCTCCGGTTTCCCGATCGGCTGCTCCTCGCCCTGGCATTCCTCCAGAAATGATTCCGACCTATTTCGACAGGTCGGCTCCGGCCAGTTATGAGGACGGCACGGCGACGGAAGCGGCTTATTTACCCGCCGAATCCCCACCGATTGTGCGACGGTCGAGCCGAGTGCTGCAACGACCAAACTTGCAGACCCTCAGCAGTGTGAATATTCCCACCCCGCAATCCGACCCCATGATTAATCTCCCGCCGGAGGGGCACGATCATGGATTGGTTGACCAATTGCGGGCCGAGAATCAGCAGTTCAATCAGCTTCTCGACGAAATGCGGCAACTTCTCCAAGAAGCCAGCGATCAGCAGGAACGGTTGCAAACCGAACTGGATTCTGTGAACGAAGCCTACGAAGCCGCCCGCGTGCGGCTGACGGAATTGGAAGAGATCGTCAACGCCAAGCCCAAGACGAAGGACGAACTGGAAGAATGGTCGGACGAGCTTGAGCGGGAGGCCTCTCAACTCAACCAGCAGAAGAAATTGCTCGGCGAGGAACGCCGACAACTTCAAGATGATGAAATGTCGCTCGAAAAACAGATGCGACAAATGGAAGTGGGCATGGCCCGCGAACGAGCCATGCTGGCCCGGCAGGAAACGGAACTCAAGCGGTTGAGCGCCGAGGTTCAACGGGAAATCGAGGCCATCCAACGGGGCGACGCCGGTTTGCGAGACCGGATGGCGGTCTTCCAACGGCGTCATGCCGAGGCGATGGGGCTTGCGGGCGGCGGTTACCCGACGGCTCCCTCCGTGGGAGGCATGTCAGGAATTCATCCGGCCGTCTCAAGCGCTTCAAGCACCTCAAGCACCAGCCTTGGGACAATGCCGGGGGCTTCCTCGCCGACCCCCACTCCGAAAAAGAATGACACGACCGGATTGCTCCGCAAGCTTTTCCGGTCGGGCGAATAAGAACAAAGAAAGACACAAAGCAGACCGGGCACAAAGGTCAGATCAAATTCCGGGGAGAGCTGATTTTCCTGCGGAACTTGATCTGACCTTTGTGCCCGGTCTGCTTTGTTTGACCGATTCTTTTTTTCGTTTTCCGCTCCCCTGCTGGCGGTTAGAATGCCCGTGCCGTCCCTAAAGGCACTCCTTTCAAGAAGTCTCATGATTTGCATCACCATTTCGCAGGAATCCCGGCGCATGGCGCTGGTGGACATGCTCAATGCCGCCATGCTCGGAGCGGATCTCATCGAAGTCCGGCTGGACCGCTTCGAGAAGGACGCCAATCTCGCCGAACTCATGACCGCCAAAAAGAAGCCGATTCTGTTCGCGTGCAAACGCCAACAGGATGGCGGTCAGTGGGAAGGAACAGAAGATGAGCGGACGATGCTCTTGCGGTCGGCCGTCATGGCCAAGGCCGACTATGTGGACATCGAACTGGATGCGGCCGACTCGGTCCGGCCGTTTCCCACTTATAAGCGGGTGATCTCGTATACGAACCTCGAAACCACACCGAAAGATCTCGCGGCCATTTATGCCGAGATGCAGACGAAAAAACCGGATGTCATCAAACTGACTTGCAAAGCCAGCACTCCTGAAGAGGCTTGGCCGCTCATTCAGATTTTGAACAAGCCCGCAGTGCCGACGGTAGTGGTCGGGTTGGGAGACTCCGGGTTGATGCTGTCGCTGTTGGGGCGAAAGATCGGCGCCCCTTGGGCGACGGCGGCGTTGGAAAAAGGGATGGAGGCTTATCCCGGCCAAGCGACTGTGCGAGAACTCGACGAGTTTTATCGTTACCGGGACATTGGCAAACCGACGCGGTTCGTGGGTGTGACCGGTGAAGGCGAACGTCCCAAACTTCTCGCGGGCCTGTTGAATTCGGCGTTCGTCAAATTGGAACTGCCGCTGCGGGTGCTTCCGCTGCAAGTGGGGAATTTGAAACTCTTCCGCAAGATCATTGATGCCGTCCGGCTTCAGGGCGTTTTGCTGGATGATTCCGCGAACGAAGGGATGCACGAAATCGCCGCCTATGACGATTCGACGAAGATGCCCGTTGCATCGGCCGACAGTTTGTTTCCCGTCGAGGGGGGCTGGAACGCGAGCAATCTACTCGGGCAAACAGTGGTCAACGCCCTTGATGCGATGCTCAAGGAACGCGGAAATCCGGAGGGGTTGAAAGGGCGTTCTGTCATGCTCGCAGGAGTTGGCCCGTTGACGAAAATGATGGTGACCGCATTGAAAAAGGCCGGGGCCATGCTCATGTGGGCGAGCAAGAACAAGGAAGCCGTCGCCGGGGCGGCGGCCACGTTCGGCGGCCGGCAATTGTTGTGGGAGGCCGTTTACAACACCAGCCACGATGTGTTGATTATCGGCCGGGACGGAAGCCGGAAGATCACCGACGACATCGGCGAGGAAGAAACCACCCTGCACCCCGGTTATCTGAAGCCCGGCATGTGCGTGGTTGATCTGTTAAGCGGTTTGATCCCGTCCAAGTTTCTTCAGGAAGCCAAAATCCGGCGTTGCGGGGTGGTGTCCCCCCGTCGGCTGATGATCGAGCAAGTCCGCGAAGCGGTGAGGCGGTTATCGGATTTGGAAATTGCCGTGGAACCATTGGAAGAAACGCTGACCAACTGGATTGGCGACGAGGAATAAAGCGGGAGTTTCGCGTGACGTTGCCGGATGGCAACGTTCGCCATGATGTTTTGATGACTCGCATTTTGTCTTTCCATTCCCGGTCTCCACGAATCCGCAAATCCCCCGTAAAACGTCCTGACGTTTCCAATCCTCTTTTCCAACAAGGGTCTCTCCGATGGGTTTCAAGCAGACCGCCACGCACAAGTACGGCAAGGGTTCGTATCACCAGATCGGCCTCGTTCGCGGCCAGTTCGGCAACATGCCTTACGAACCGTGGGTGAAGTTCGTTCAAGACGCCGGGTTCGACGGCTGGGAAGAAGCCTCTTGGGAACTTGACCTTCGCAAATGCGACACCGACGCCGGGGCGGCCGCTTATGCCGCCGAGCGAGTGGCGTTGGCGAAGAAGCACGGGTTGGAAATCTTCACCGTCGCCACGCACCTTCAGGGGCAGGTTCTCGGTGATGAGCCGTCGGCCAAGACCCTCAATTTCCTCGGCTCCAGCACGGATGCCCGCAAGGCGTACAAGGCTTGGCGTGATGCCGGGAACAAGCCGCCCCGGACGGACCCGTATTTCGTCCCGGAAAACGTGGGCAAGTTGATTCATGAGCAAGCCAAGCTAGACCTGCTGGCATGCGTCCGATTGGCCGGCCACTTGAGCAAGTTGCAGGACCGCAAGGTGGCCCTGCCGGGGTTTGTCGGTTCCCCGGCCAATTGCTGGAGCCACTGGTTCTTGTTCCCGCCGCTGCCGACGAAGATCGAAGGCTACGATCTTGATGACGTTCGAGAAACCAGCCTTCAATTGATCGTCGAACGATTTGGCCCGGTGTGGGATCTCTGCAAGCAGTACGGCGTGACGTTCGACCTCGAATGTCACCCGAGCGAACGGGCGATGGGGGACATCGAATCGGCTTCCGATTACATCAACGCGATGTGCAAGGCCGGTTACGAAGGGGTTGTCGGTTTCAACCTCGACGGTTCGCACATGGAATGGCAGAACGTCTCGGTGATTCAATTCATCCGGGAGTTCGGCAAGTTCATCCACTGCGCCCACGTCAAGGGCGTGCAGGTGATCCGCGAACACACGCGAGCCGGGCGGCTTGGCGGACACCGGCCGATGGGGCATTGGGCGAACGGTTGGAACTTCGTGACGGCCGGAACACAGCGGGACGCCAACAGCCTCGAAGAAATCTTCATCGAACTGAATCGCGTCGGCTTTGACGGAGCCGTGAGCATCGAGTGGGAAGACAACGACGCCGAGCAACACGCCGGCGCCATCACCGCCCTCGCCAACTGCCGCAAGGCCGACTGCCCGCCGAGCGGGATGCGTCATGATGACATGCTGAAGGGTTGAGTTGGAGAGAGACGAGAAGAGGAAGAGAAGAGGAAGAGAAGAGTTCACGCAAAGATCGCAAAGGGGACGCAAAGTTCGCCAAAGTTGTCCTTGCCCACCGGCAAACTCCTGTCCCCGCGTGACTGGCTGAAAAATAAACATTTCATCAGTCACGCGGGGGAAGTAGCCTCGGAGCGAAAGAGGACAACTTTGGCGAACTTTGCGTCCCCTTTGCGATCTTTGCGTGAACTCTTCTCTTCCTCCGTTCTTCCCTTGCACAACTGGAGAAGCGATGGCCAAGGAACGGAAGACACCCGGATCGGTCAAAATCGCCGCCGATGTCCTTGCGGAGTTGAATGCCGGGACGCGGTCCTCGGCCAACCTTACCGAAGGGTTGGCGGTGGATTTCTCCGAGTTGATGCGGGCGGCCTTCCCGGAGGTCGCGGACGATCACCGTCGGCAACTTGTCGATGGCAAGCCATCGACACCAAACGGATGGAGATCGGCGGCCGGATTTTGCTGGAGGCTGTTGGACTGAATCGACTCGATGAAATCATTTCTCACGAATCGGACACCGTGCGGGGTTGGGCGTGTTATGTGATCGGGCTGGCCCCCGGACTATCCCTGACGGAGCGGTTCGACCTGGCCCGGCCGCTGGCGGACGATCCGCACTTTGGTGTGCGGGAATGGGTTTGGATGCCGTTACGGTCGCACATCGCCGCCGATCTGAAGCGGGCCATCGCTTTGTTGGAACCGTGGGTTCACGAAGAATCCCGTTTCCTGCGACGGTTCGCCACCGAGGCGACCCGGCCGTGTGGTGTGTGGACCAATCATCTAACAGAGTTGAAGGAGAACCCGAAGCTCGGCATGCCGCTGTTGAAACTGCTGCGGGCCGACCCGGAAAAATACGTGCAGGATTCCGTCTCGAATTGGCTCAACGATGCCGCCAAAACCCGGCCGGGCTGGGTGCGTGATCTGGTGGATGGCTGGGCCGACGGGTGCGAAGACAAGAACACCTTGCGAATCTGCCGCCGGGCGGTGCGAAGCATCCGCGAGGAGTGAGAGGCATCACTTCGCCGGAACATTCGCCGCGAAACACCAGATCCCTTTGCCCGCCAGCCTCACCGCTCGTTCCAAGTCGAGATTCAACTCATCCCACAAGTGAATCGGCACGGGAATGGCTTTGGGGCCGTAACCGATCATCCAAAGCCGACGCACCGATGCTTCAAGGCCGACGGCCTGCCGGGAGTTGTCGGCCATGAGGATCGGTGGCATGTGCCCGTCGTCGGTCGGCTGGCCGCCGATCCGGTCGAAACGGTCGCGGATTCGCCAGCGGGCGGCTTCATAAATGTTGCCCGTGTCGATCAGATCGTCCCGTTTGCGTTTGGAAGTGCTTCCCTTGGCCAGGAGGCCGCCGAGTGTTGTCAGCGCCACCCATCGGCTGCGATCCTCTTTGCGAGTGGCCTGACTCAAACGCGACCAGATCAGCCAGGCAAATAACGCCGTCATCGCGATCAGGAACCAACGCCAAAGGCTCTCCCGGCCAAACCAGCGATCAAGGGCGCTGTTGGGTCGAATGCGATTCTGAAATTCGGTCAACATCGGGTTGGCCATGCGGAGCATCATGTTGGCCAGCATGTCCGGCGGGATCGGCGGAATCGGCGGGTTCATGTCCGGCGGCAAGTGCACCTGTTTGGCGAACTGATCGATCACATTATTGTCATGCACAAACAGACATCTTGTGCGCGTGCCATCCGGGCCTTTCAGCCATTCAATCATCTGATTGGTGAATTTAATATTCGCATTGGGGAAACTCAGTTCGCCGGTTTCATTGTTCACGGTGAACTTCATCATTCCATTGACGAATACGCTGTGATCGGCGACCACCAACAGACGTCCGGGGTCGCCACCCCGGCGAACACTCACGGCGAAATTGTCCCAACTCCGATCAACGGCGAAATTGCTTTCGATTCTCTTTGCGCTTGTGGGATATCCGGCCAACGGGGTGACAATGTATCCGGGCCGGATGGCGGGGACCAACTGAATCTCGCTGGGATGATCCGTGGCGATGGCATCGGCTCCGTCGGCGGAGATCCCGTCCAACATTTTAAACGGCGAATCTTTGACCAAGATCGGCAAATGTCGTCGTGGTTTCACCAACGGGCGCCCGTCCAGACCGTCAAAACACTCATCGGCCTTTGCGGTCAGCAATTCCCCGCTGATGCGGAGACCGTAAATTTGCTCCCAGCTTCTGGGGTCACGGCTGTCGCACTTCTGATCCGTGGCGATCAACACGGCCCCGCCGGCTTCGATGAACGCGCGAATGCCACCTTGATTGGGAAAAAAATCCGGGGTGATCCAAGAGGCATCCCCGAGACACACGATAATCGTTTTCGATGGTTCCAGCCAGGCTTCTGGAAAGTTGGCAAGAGGCTTGAGTTCATGCTTGTGGAGGAAGAAGCGAAAGTATTCCGACCCGCCGTAATGCAAACGACCGTTTTCTTGGGCCGGCGCGATTGCGGCGAACGCAAACAACATTCCGATAACGGCGGCGAAAATTCGGCTCACGGGTTCACCCCCGCGACCGTCCGCAGATCTCGTTCGGCTGTCGAGAGTTCGCCTTGGGTGAGGTCATCCTGCGGCGGGGCATAACGGGCTTTTTGGTAGAGTTCGCCAAGCTCTTGGACGGGTTCGGCCACTTCGGGTTTGTTGTCGGCGAATGTTTCGGTGACGACGCGATGATTCCAGTTGCGGGATTCGTCCCCAAGTTTTTCCACAGTAAGTGTGTCGAACGCCTCCACTAATTCCTCACGGGTGCGGATGCGCGTGAGGTCTAATTTGTGCTGGGAGGCGGCAATCATTGTCTGCCGGGCTTCCTGCTCCCGCACCCACTTGTTGTAAAGGATATAAGCGAGGAAAGCCGCCCCGATTACGCCGATGATGATGGCCACCACGGACAGACCGCCCCCGGCTCCCTCGGCACTGCCGGGTCCGATACTCCCGACCGAGGGGCCGCCGCCGAAGTTTAACCCGGAACCGCCGCCGCCGAAACTCGGGCCGGAACCGCCGCCGGAAAAATTCCAATCGGGGGGGCTGAACTTCCAGTTGTCGCCGAGGGTGCCTTTGCCCCAGTCGTTGATGTCCTTCCATTCCCCGTTTTTGAACTCCGGCAGGTCGTCAAATACTCCCTTGAGATCCCCCTTGCCCATCGCCTCGATCATCTCTTTGAGGGCTTGCTGGCCGGTCGGGGAATCGCCGAGGTTCTTCTCCATCCACTTAATCCACTCTTGGGTGGAGGGGTCCAGCTTTGGCCTGTTTTGTCCGGCATTCATGTCGGGGATTTTGGAGGCATCACCATTCGCCCCGGCATCGGGAACTTTGCCATCAGGGATACCGCCGACATTCGGATCAGCTTTCTTCGCCTGATCGACGAAATTGCCGAGCTTGTTATCCAAATCGGGAATTCGATCAACGATTCTTGGATCGCCGTTATTCTCCCGGATCGGCCTTTTCAAGTTCCGGGGAAAATCGCCTTCGCCCCTCATTTTTTCAAGCGACTTCAAAAAGTCGGGGTTTTTGAATTGCGGATTGTTCTTCAGCAGATTTTCCAGCTCCCGGGGATCAAGTCCCTGATTGCCGTCCTTCAACTTGGAAAGAAGATCTTCAAGCATCTTCGGATCAACAGGCTTCGATTTGCCCCGGGGCTTCAAGGTTCCGTCAAGCCAGCCGCGAAGATCATCAACGTCTTGCTCGCCAGGTTGCGGGTCGTGCGACTGACGGCCGATTTCCACCCCCTCCGGCGGGGGAAGAAACACTCCGGGCGGCAGGGGTTTTAACTGGTCCAAGATTTTGGGGCGAGGTGGTTGAGCCGAGACCGGACCGGCCGCAAGGATTCCGAGAATCGCCATTGATAGCAATCGAACGACGTGCCGCATGGAACTGCTCCACATGCCAACCGACCTGACAACCATCAGTTTAGCGTCTTCCCGGCAGGAAAACACGAAGGTGTTACCATTCAGACGATTCAGCCGGAAGGTTGGTGTTCAAAAACCCGGTCGGGGAATTGTGGAAAGACCGTGTTGGAAATGAACCGGGCCGTGCGTCACGCCCCGGTTGGCGGATAATCATTATTTCATCGGCTGGCCGGTCGATTGTTGGACGGATGAGCGAAGTTCTTGCATCTGGCGGTTCATCTCGGCCGTCAGGCGTTGCAAGCGTTCTTGTTGTTCGGCAAGCGTCATCGGCGCCGGGGGTTCGAGAGTGAGTCGAACGGCTGGCAACGTTTGCACATCCGAAGCGGCAGGAATGTTGGGGACGGTAGCGGCGGGAATGTTGGGGACGGTGACTTGGTAGTCCACGGGCGTCACCTTCGGGGCGGGCAACGACTCGCGGGCGGCCAGTTCGGCGGATTGTCGGCGTTTCATCTCGTCAATTTTAGTCTGCGTCGCCATCACTCGTTGAATCTCTTGATCGACTGCTTGCAGCATCGCCTGTTGGTTCGACTGAATTTCCTTGATGTATGCCTCGGCGGTGGCCATCGAAACAGGCGATTGGGCGGGTGAAGGCTCACTCGTGCGGAACGCTCCCGCCCCTTCATGGACGGCTTTCGGCAGCGTCGGGGGGGCGGCCGGGTTTTTCGGCGTCGGCAATGTCTCCGAAGGAACCACGGAAGGACTGGGGCTCGCCGGAGGAATGATCGGGTCCAGCTGCGGCATTGGCGTCTGGATCGGGGAGATGGGAATCTGCGTTTCTTGCGCCGGGCTCATCGCCTGTTGTTGGGCGGGAACCATGCCTTGAACGGGATAGGTCATGCCGCGAGATTCGCCGGGATTGAGAATCACGGGCCTCGACGTTTCACAACCCGTGGCTGCCCACATTACCGGCGCCGCCAGCATCAGCAGTGCAATTCGTGACATGGTCAAACCCCGCATTCGAGAGCCAACAGGCACAATCATCCCATCCCTAACATCGGCATATCACTGTGGGGAAATGAAGAGTGTTTTGGTGGAATCGAAGGGGTTTGAGGGATTGCATGAGATGCGCCGCGTTTGCCCGCCGTGGTCGTCTGTAAAAGCAAACGCCTTGGGGCATGACGATCCGGGCAAGATCGTCATGCCCCAAGGCGTTTGCTACCGATCCGATTCGGCGACCGGGTTTCAGTTCCCCTTGCCGGAGAGTTGCCTCACGGTGCGGTTGAGTTCCAAAATCTCCCGGTTCAACTGTTCCATCTGCTGGAGCAGTTGCTCCGGCACGGGGCCGTTTTCGGACATCGGGATCTTGGTGGCATTCGGCGGCATCTGCATCGGGTTGGCCGGGCGGGATGTCGGCAGGGCCGGCACAGGAACCGGCGTCGCCGACTCGCCCCGTTCCGGCAGGCTCTTCAGGCGGGCTTGGCGCAGCGTTCCCTCAAGTTGGGTCATCGCATTCATGTCGGCTTCCTGCATCGAACGCAGGGCGGCCAGCGTGGCGAGTTTCTTTTCCAGCGTCTGTTGGAAATTCCGGGAGTCGGCCGCTTGGGCGTTTAACAGCGATTCCAAGTGGTAAAGAGTCGGATCGTTGCCGGCTTTGGAAGCGGTCGGAGCGGCGGGGATGGCGACGGCGACTTCCGGTTGGACGGCCGGCGTGGCGTTGGTGTAGACGGGAGTCGATTGAACCGGGGCCACCGTGTAGCTTTGGCCGCACTTGGTGCATTTCGGATCGCCGCACGTCGGAGCCGGAGTCTGGCAAACCGGCTTGGCGCGGAGCAGACAGCATTTCGGGCACTTCGGATCGCCGCAGGTCGGGGCCGGAGTCTGGCAGACCGGTTGCGGAGCGCAAACCGGCTGGGGAGCGCAAACCGGTTTGGGTTCGCACACGGGTTTGCATTTCAAACAGCCCGCCCCGTGGGAGCAATGGCTCTTGGTGTTCCAACCGCAATCCGGCGAAACGGTCCCGCTCACGAGAATGTACTGCTTTTCGTGAATACACAGCCGTTGCAACAGGCGGTTCCAGCAACAGTCCTTGGGTCCGCCATCAACGGGGAGGCAGATTTGGGCCGTCTTCGGAGGACACGCTTCTGTCGGACAGGGAACTGATTGTTGAGCCATTCCAATGGCGGGAATAGCCAACATTCCGCAGGCGAGCCAGGCAAGTCGAGTACTGAACATTGAACGCCTTTCCATTTGAGAGTCGTCGCTTACCTCCTAATTCGTCGTCTTGAAGTGGGGTGAGAAGGGATTTGCCAGATAACCGGGCCAACTTCATTTACCGATCCACGCAAAACCGTCAGTTTTAACCCATTTTTTCCATTTCCAACTTTGACGATGTTTCTCAACATGAAGGCCGGACACCCACCCGCAGCACGCCGGGGGAACGGGCATGAGCAAAGGCGGCATCAACATCGGACAGGGGGAACCACTTGCTGACAAGCGAGGCAAAAGGATATTCGGGGTGAGAGTCCAAAAATGAGAGGGCATCCCCCAAGTCAGTTGGAGTGTAGTTGTGGATGCCAAACAGGCGAAGATGCCGACGGATGAACTGTTCCGGATCGATTGGCAATGACGGGCCGGGGAAGACGGCCCCTGCGAGAACATACGTGCCGCCGATGCGGATGGCCGCCAAACCGGCGGGCATGGCGGCGGCGGCCCCGGAGAACTCGAAAGCCATGTCGAACCCGTAGCCGGAAGTGAGAACCTTGGCCGCCTCCGAAACTTCTTCCGGGGAGACGGCACTCTCGGCTCCGAACTGTTTCGCCAACTCCCGGCGGCTTGGAGTCGGATCCGCGCATAGCACTCTTGCCCCGGCGGTGTGGAGCATTGCGCAGGCCGTCAGGCCGAGCATTCCGGCTCCTTGGACCAAGGCTGTTTGCCCCGCCAGAGTTTCCGCGACGCGAAGGGCCGCGACAACGGTGGCCGTCGCACAATTCGCCGGGCTGGCGACTTCATCGGGAAGAGAGTCCGGAATGCGGAAAACGGCCGATCCCGCCCGGAGAACGACGACGGATGTCAAGCCGCCATCCGGTCGGCCGTCGAACTTTGCATGTCCGTATTTCAGGAGTCGTTCGCACTTTTGCGGAAGCCCGCGATTGCAGAAGAAGCAGTGGCCGCAGTTCACCGCCACGGACCATGTCACCCGGTCACCGATGGAAAGCGGCTTCCCGGTGAAATCTGTCCGGGGGGCTTCCGGCCCGAACTCGCAGACCCGGCCGATCACCTCATGGCCAAGCACCGTCGGCACCGCCACCTGTCGATGTCCCGCGCATGTGTGCAGATCGCTGCCGCAGATGGTGCAACCGGTGACATCAACAATCATCTCCCCCGGCCCGGCGACCGGCTTGGGAATCACACAGATGTCAAACGGCTGGCCGACGGCATGAAACAAGGCGACGGTGGCTTCAGGGATCAAGGAACGGCCTCGGGAAACGTCAGGTGGATTCTGCGGCTAATTCTATTTGTTGCTGCCGTCGTCCGAAGAATGTCCAGGCAACGGCGAGGAGAAGCAGCGAGGCGGTGGCCACTCCAAAACTGACCAATCGGAACAGACCCAAAACATCCCCGGTTTTCCCCCATATTTCGCGGGAGATCATCACGCCGACATATCCCAGGTAGCCGATGGCGTCGGCCAACGTGAGCAAAAAGCCAATGTTTCCCCGGTCGCGCGTCATGGCGATCAGTCGCTCAAACACAGTGGTGTGCATCGCCACATAAGGGACATACAAGCCAAGCCCGACCATCACCATGTAGGCGAACCCATCCATTCCCGATTCAACGACAAAAAACGAAGCAATCACAATTCCGCAGCCAAACATGGCGATTCCGAGAGATGTGAAAAAAGCCCGCCGGCTGTCCCGGATGGCGAACGTGATCCCGTTCACCAAGGTGACGCCGAGCAGTACCCACAATTCGGATTTGGTGTACAAACTGGGCACGGAGGCATAGCCAAGCCCCTTCCAAATCTCCGGGGCATAGTCGGCCCGCATGCTGCGGATGATGGTCACCAACAGATAGGTCACCAACAACCCGGTCAGACCGATTCCGTGCCGGCGCACAAAATCCCGACGAGCGTCCCGGTTCATGGGCGCCCGCTCCCCCCGCTGTTTCACATCGATCGCGTTTGGCGGGGGAATTTGGGTGAGCATCCAGATGAACAACATCATTGGCACGCCAAACACCAACCCGGCGGCGAACGGCATCCACATTTCGGGAACGCCGTCTTTCAGCAGATAAGTTCCCACGGATTTGGTGACGCCGTCCGCAAGGATAAAACTGGCGCACAACCCGGCGACGAGGGCTTCCGTCACGGTGCGGCCCTCCAGAAAACCAAGCACCATGCCAAAGACCATTCCGAGCGGCAGGCCGTTGAGAAACAAAAACAGAAAGTTATACGGCGGCGGGACCAATCCAAAACCAAGCAGGGCCAATTCCGCAAACACGACGCAGCCGAGAATCCCCAACGCCCGGCGCGAGGGGGAGAGTTCGGAAACGACTTTCACCCCGATGAATTTGGACAACATGTACCCGATCACCTGTGAAGTGACCAGAACCGTCTTGAAGCCGATATCCAGAAAGGAAAAATCCGTGTAAGCGCCGGCGGTGAACGGTTTGCGGAACCCGTACATGCAAAAATAGGTCCCGAAGGCTGCAACGATGCACCAACCGGACAAGTAAAGCGGTCGGCCGGACAACCATTTCGAAAACGAACTCACGCGGTTTGCTCCCGGCGGGATTGGAGAGGAGCGGTTTCTATCTTGGTATGGGAGAAGGGTTCACACAAGCGTGAAGTTACCGGGAAGACAGCCACAAGGGGCAATTTTTCAGGTCAAGGACGAATTTCTTCCTCATCTTGGCCGCCCGGTCGGACGAATGAGCAAAGGTCATTCAAGTGGAAACCGTTTACGCCGCCCGCTATATCCACCCAATGCAGAATTCGTCCGTCATTATCATCATTCCCGTCTTTAACGATTGGGAAGCGGCGAGACTTCTCCTCGGCCAAATTTCGGAGACCGCTGGCCGGGAACAGTTATCCCTCAGCGTGTTGCTGGTCAACGACGGTTCGATTGAAGGGCCGCCGCCAGGATTCGGCCGGGTGGCCACTCTTCCGAATCTTGCCGAAATCCGGGTGATGAACCTCCGGGGGAACCTCGGCCATCAACGGGCCATCGCCATCGGCGTCACCCATGTGGCGGTCAACTGGCCGTGCCGACACATCGTCGTGATGGATGGCGACGGCGAAGATTCTCCAGATGATGTGCCCCGGCTTTTAAAGCGGGCTATCGCCGAGGGGGATCGGAAGGTGGTTTTCGCGGAACGGGTCCGGCGATCCGAAAACCTCCGCTTTCGCGCCGGCTATCAGATTTATCGATTCCTGCATGGATTGCTCACGGGGCACAAAGTCCGCGTCGGGAACTTCAGTGTCGTGCCGCATGTGCTGCTCAACCGGCTCGTGATTCAGGCCGATTTGTGGAACCACTATGCGGCGACGATTTTCAAATCCCGGACGCCCCATGTGATGGAACCTTGTCCCCGCGCCAAACGGCTGGAGGGGCAATCCCGCATGAACTATATCGCCTTGGTGATCCACGGACTCAGCGCGATGGCCGTGTTCGCGGATCGTGTCGGCGTGCGGTTGTTGATCGCCAACATGATTCTCATCATGCTGGTGCTGGGCGCGATGGCGGCAGTGGTGGGCGTTCGCTTCGGCACCGATCTCGCCGTGCCGGTCTGGGCGACCACGGCCTTCGGACATCTGGCGAATTTGCTGTTCACCAGCATCGGCTTGTCCATCGCTTTTCTGTTCATTATTCTCGGGTCACGCAGCGCCGCCGGTTTTCTGCCGATCCGCGATTATCAGTATTACATCGCCGAAGTTATCACCCTCATGCCGGGAGACTCATGACGGACCAATTCTCTTATGTCGGCACGGAGTTGGAACTCTTCGGGAACGCCCGGAACTGGAAGGCGTACTGGACCTCCTGTTTGCGGCCCTTCGTGACCGGCGATGTGCTGGAGGTGGGGGCGGGCATCGGCCTGACGACCAAGGCGCTGGCGACAGGCAAGGAACGAAGCTGGACCTGTCTGGAACCCGACGCGACGATGGCCGCCGAGATCGCCACCCGCACGGACCTGCCGTTGACGCCCAACATTATTGTGGGAACCACGGACACGTTGCCGCCCGAACCGCAGTATGACGCCATCGCTTATATTGATGTTCTGGAACACATTGAGGATGACCACGGCGAGATGGCACGGGCGGCGAAACTGCTCCGGCCCGGCGGGCATGTGGTGGCCCTCAGCCCCGCCCACCAGTTTTTGTTTTCGCCGTTTGACAAGGCCATCGGACATTATCGACGTTACACCTGCCGGACATTCGCGGACACCGCGCCGCCGGAACTGATCCGACGGCGAGTCGCCTATCTGGACAGCCTTGGCATGATCCTTTCCTTCGGGAACCGGATGGTGATGGGCCAGTCGATGCCGACGCCGAAACAGATCGCCTTCTGGGATGGCCAGGTTGTCCCCAAATCTCGTTGGCTGGACAAGTTGTTCGCCGGCCGGCTTGGCAAATCGGTCATCGGCGTGTGGCAAAAAACCGGATGAGATTTGATGAGGGCGGAATAAAACGTTGAACGTGAAATGAGCGCCCCCTTGAAATCTTATCCGGAATGGGTGACACTGTAACACGACGAATGATGGGCCGGGAAAGCGAGGCGGGTCATGGTCTTCGCGGTGCAATGTCCGGAAGCGAGATGCCGAAAGTTCATGCTCGTGGAAGAACATGATCGTGGCAAGATCGTGCCCTGTCTGATTTGCAAGACCCCGATCCGGGTGGGCGATTCGGCTTCCAATTCTTCGGCTGAACGCCAAGACCGCCCGGAGTTGAGTCCCAAAATTCGGCCCGTCGGCAAATACGCCCAATAGTATCGCCTGTCTTTGACGAGTCCTGTTACCTATTCATTTCCGTCCGTCTCTTCGATGGAGTCCGAATCATGAATGACATGCGTTTTGTGCCGTCCCGGCGGCTGTTTCTCGGGAGCGCCGGGGCCACGGCCCTGAGTCTGTTCACCGTGCCGGGAGCCTTCGCGGAGGCCCTCACCCGCACGCCCAAACAAACTGAAGGCCCCTTTTACCCGGACAAGTTGCCGCTGGACACGGACAACGATCTGCTCATCATCAATGACAGCATCACCCCCGGCGTCGGCGAGATTACCCATCTGACCGGGAAGGTGCTGGACTTGGATGGCAAGCCGCTTGGCAACTCCGTCGTCGAGATCTGGCAATGCGACAACGGCGGCGCCTACCGGCATTCCAAGACGGACAACGCGAACACCAAGGACAAAAACTTTCAGGGGTTTGGCCGCTTCACCACCAACAAAGACGGCGAGTATTACTTCCGCACGATCAAGCCGGTGGCCTATCCCGGCCGTTCGCCACATATTCACTTCAAGATCAAGCGGGGCGGCAAGGAAGCGCTGACAACCCAACTTTACATCAAAGGGGAACAGCGGAACGAAAAGGATTTCATCTACATGGGCGTGAAGGATGAGAAAGGCCGGGCCGCCTTGTGCGCGGACTTTGCCCCGATCAAGGAATCCAAGACTGGTGAACTCGCGGCCAACTTCAACATTGTTCTGGGGATCACGCCGGAAAGCCGGTGACTGTGCCGTCCGGGGTGAAGGCATAACCCTCATTCCGCCAAGCCACCGTCGTTTCTTCGCCGCGAACAATTGACAGGATCGCGGCCATCAAATTCGTGTCGGCCTTCGCCCGCAGGCCGACGTAACTGGTCGTGAGACGCGGGTTGATCTCGATGGCCCAATCCCGGCCATCGTCGCCAATCACCACATCGACCCCGACATACCCAAGTAATCCCGGCACACATTCGGCCGCCCGTTGGGCGATGTCCGTGGCCCGTTTCGACAAACCTGCATCGGTGATTGTTCGACCGCCCAGATAGGCAAAATACCCATCCTTGGAAAGCATCTGCTCGCACGGCCACAGCGGCCTCATGCCGGTCGGGCCGCATAACAAGGCAACACTCGCGGAAATTCCCTCAACATATTCTTGGGCAATCAACGGCCCGGCCCACATTTCGGCGAATATTTCCCCCGGCTTCAATAAGCGGGTGGCCTGCGACCCCGCGCCGTCACGGGGTTTCACGACAATTGGTGAGTTCGCGGGTTTGGCGTCATATTCCCAAGTGGACGGGGTGGGCACTCTGTGACGTTTCCACCAATCGAAGAGTAGAAGTTTGTCGCCAGTCAACCGGATTGCTTCTGGCGATGGCCCGAGGAGCGTGCCCCCGGCTTCGACGACTCGCTTGGCGAGGCCATGCAAAATGCCATCGAATTCCGGGGCGATCAAGAGGGTGTGAGTGGCATTGGTCGTTTGGGAAAGCAGTAGCTCGCGGGATGTGGCGATTTGACAGTCAACACCGGGCAATTTGCGAAGATCGGCCGTCACGGCTTCCAGCATCGCCCGGCCTTCGCGCAACAAAGAAGCGGAGAGCGACGCATGGTCGCCCCCCGCCCAAGTTACGGTGATCTCTTCGTAAACAAGAACCGAAATCACGGCCGGAACCGGGAGACCGGCACGGAGGGAATCGCATCGGCCGGGTTCAGGCTCGGCCCGATGGTCGAAACGCCCGGCAGGCTTTGCGGTTCCAGCGTGGTCATTGGCGTTCCATTGAGCGGCCGCATCACTTCTTTGCCCGCCGGCTTCGGAGTCGGCGCGGGCGTGGGCATCGGAGACGGCATGGGCAACGGAGCCGGCGGTGTCGTGCTCATCGGAGCGGGGCTCATGTTCGGATTCAGATTCGGCACCAGCGGGGTCGACATCATTCCGTTGAGCGCCGCCGGCAACGGCTGGCCCCCTTCGACCAACCCCGGCAGCGGGGCAGGCGTTTCCATGTCTTGCGGAAGCGTTGTGTTGCTCGCCCGTTCCCGCAGCGTGATGGCGGCGGACTTGGCCCCGTAATGATCGGCCGCCCGTTCGGCGACGCCCGGAGGCAAGGCCCCGTCCATGATCTGGATGTTGTTGAACGCGAGGATTGCCCCCTTCGAGTATTGGAACCCGGCGATCGCAACGTTGTAGTTGGCGATGGCCTGATGCTCGGCACGGATGGCATCCGCAAAGCGGTTCTGGGCGTCCAACAACTGAATCAGCGGATCTTTCCCGATCTTCACCCGCTCGAACTGACCTTCCAACTGCGTGCCAAGCGCGATCCGGCGTGCCCGCTGGAGCTTGATCTGCTCATATTGGAAAACCAGTTGCTGATAAATCGAGCCCATCAGGGACTCAGCCTTCCGCTCTTGGTTCTTGAGCGTGATGTGGCTGCGGGCTAGGTTCAGCTGGGCCACCTTAAGCTGGGCATGGGCGTCCCGCGTGCCCAACGGCATATCGAACCGGAGACCGAACTGCCAGTTGTTGAACTTGTTGTCCGCAAGGGTCGCCAAGGCATTGTTCGTGTTGTTGACAAACTGGCCGTTCACCAAGGTCGTCGTGGGGCCGGGGCCGTCCAGCCGCGTGCCGTTCGCGTTGATGTTGTAGTTACCGAAGAACCGCAAATCCGGCCGGATGTTGTTCTGCTGGAGCATGACGTTGAGTTGCTGGACCTTCAACTCATCACGGGCCACCGCCAGTTCGGGCCGGTTGTTCAACGCCTCGACGAGCGATGAATTGTAATCCGGTTTGTACGGAGCCAGCGTCGGGGCGTCGGCGGGGACAATCCGCTTGCCGTCCTCCAAGGTCATTCCAATAAGACCACGAAGCTGTCGTTCGGTTTCGATGACGTTTTGCAGGGCCGTCATATAGTTGAAGCGAAACTCTTCCAACTGGGCGCGGGCCTGGGCCACGCCTTGCTTGGTTTGCAAACCGGCGGTCTGCAACTGCTGGAGTTGGTCCCAAGTGATGTAACCCTGTCTCAGGGCTTGCTCGGCGGCGTATTTGGCAAAGTAGAACGCATAAAGCTGCCAGTAGGTCGATTCCACGTTCAGGATCATCAAGTTGACGTCCCGCTCGAACGTGCTGCGGGCCTGTTCCGCACGGATGCGGGTGACCAGGATGCCTTCTGTCCGGCCGCCGCTCGCCCGCGTGGTGAAGGTGAGCGATCCCGGATGGGCGGGAAGCAATTGGTTGATGTCGATCCCGTTGTCCCGGAGCAAGGGTTGCTCAAACTGGAACAACAGCGACGGTTGGTACGACGGGTTGATGGCCGCGAACCCGGCGGGGATGGCCCCGAGTTTCTGATAGTTGGTCAAGAAGGTGATGCCGGCCACGCCCCCGGTGGGCAGCGGTTTGAACAAACCGCTGCTGAAGGCCGCCAGATCCCCGTTGTTGAAGTTGTTGAAGACGTTCGCCACCAACTGGTCGGTCTTCTGCCAGCTCATGCTGGTGGTGATCCGGGCGTCGAACTTGGACAACGCCCCTTCGATGTCCGCGGCGGCGATGGCCGGGTCAAGGGCGAAGGCCCGGATGGAATCATCCCCCCCGCCCGCCGGCCGGAAGTTTCCGGTCAGGTCATCCTGGAAGAGGTTGCCGCGGCCCGAACCGGCCCCGAGGTTGCCAAAGTTGCTCCCTTGCTGGGTGCCCACGTTCCCGCGTTCCAACGCGAGGGCGAAGGCTTCCTGGAGCGTCATATACCGGGGCTCCCGGTTCGCTTCCAGCACCGTGGACGGCGCCTTGTGATCGGCGACATCGGGCGTGGCCACAATGTTCGGATTGGTGGCAAGATCCGGCGGCAAGCCGATGGATGTTGCGAGATCTTTGGTCTCGGGGGTCATGTACAATTGCTTCGTGCAACCGGTGGCCGACACGGCCATCACCGCCCCGAAGAGCCATTTCTTCCAGCGGTTGAGCATCAAACGCTTCATGACCGTCCCCCGTCGATCAGGCTGTCCCAAACACACGCCAGGCGTGCGACCGCATTCGCCGATAATCGGCGACGTTTTGCATCAGCAAAAGTGCGGCGTTCGTGTTGCCGGAGATTTCTCGAGCGGAAACCGAGGTGAGTGAACGGCGTCCGCCCCCCCGAGAATTCCCCGTGCGAAGGGAGCCGATACCGGATGTGGGAAATCACTGCAAGCCGAATCTGAGGAACAATTCACGTTTCCGGGCGGAATTTCTGAAGAGCCTGAAAAATGCGGAATTCAGCGAGCGCAGGAGATGAGACAAAACAAGCGTGTCTGGCCATCTTTCCGCTGTTGACCAATCGGGTTGTCATTCCATATTCCGCATTTTGATAAACCAATCGTGACCAAACTTTATGGGCAGGCTCATGATCGTTGGCGGAACCGAGATCGAGGATACCTTTGCCGAGGCATTCCCCATGACGGGTGCCCGGCTCGTGCTGACGGCCATCAACGATCATTGGGCAATGATCGCCGCCCGCGAGGCAACCGGATATGCGGCCAGTGTGATCGGGTGCGATGCCGAAGCCGCTGTGGAACGGGTTTTATCGCCGGATGAAACGCCGGACGGCCGGCCGGGGGTGAGCGTGCTGATGTTCGCCTTCAGCCGGGATGCCTTGCAAAAAGCCGTCATCAACCGGGTGGGGCAATGCGTGCTGACTTGCCCGACGACGGCCTGTTACAACGGCCTGCCGGTGACGGAGAAGAGCATCCGCATCGGGGGCAACCTGCGATTCTTCGGGGACGGCTGGCAATCCAGCAAGGTGTTCGATGGCCGCCGTTACTGGCGAATCCCGGTGATGGACGGTGAATTCACCTGTGAAGACGTGTTTGGCACGGTCAAAGGAGTGGCCGGGGGGAACTTCTTAATCCTGGCCCATACGCAGGAAATCGCCTTGCGGGCCGCCGAGAACGCAACCCAAGCGATTGCGAACGTTCCCGGCGTTATTTTGCCGTTTCCCGGTGGTGTCGTGCGAAGCGGCAGCAAGGTGGGGAGCAAATACAAAACATTGAAAGCCAGCACCAATCAGGCCTATTGCCCGACCCTTCGCGGCATCGGGAAATCGGAACTTCCTGATGGCGTGAACGCCGTTTACGAACTGGTGATTGACGGGTTGGATTTGTACGCTGTTGAAGATGCCACACGAGCAGGAGTTCAAGCCGCTTGCGGGCCAGGCGTCGTGCGAATCAGCGCCGGGAATTACGGCGGGAAACTCGGCCCTCATCACATTCGGTTGCACGAAGTGATGAGGAAGATTTAATCAGGCATAGACTTGTGATGATTCGAGGAAAACCCATCCGGTGATCAATAATCAATCACGCCGCGTATGAAGATGACTCACAGATTAGTAAGCGCCCTTGCCGCTGAGAACGGCGGGAACGGTGAGGACGATCAATCGGATGTCCATCCAAAAGTCGCGTTCGCGGATGTAGCGGATATCGAGTTCGACTTGCTGTTGAAAGTCGAGATCAGCCCGGCCGCTGACTTGCCAGATGCAGGTCAAACCGGGGGTGACGCCAAGGCGTTTGCGTTCCCGCAAATTGTATCGCTCGACTTCGGAGACAACAGCCGGCCGCGGTCCCACGAGGGTCATTTCGCCCGTCAACACATTCCAAAGTTGCGGAAGTTCATCAACGCTCGTTTTGCGAAGAATGCGGCCGACCCAAGTCACCCGCGGATCGCGGCACATCTTGAAAGTGATTGAGTTAGCGTGTTTGTTTTTCCGCATCAGTTCGGCCTTCTTGGCTTCCGCATCCATCACCATGGATCGGAACTTGTAGAAGTCGAACACCCGGCCGTTGCGGCCGACTCGTTTTTGACGGAAGAAGACCGGGCCGCCATCGGTGAATTTCACGCAAAGAGACACAATCAGAAACATCGGCGCCAGCACGACCAGCATGACGGAGGCGATCACAATGTCCGCGATCCGCTTGGCAGTCAGGTAGGCCGTGGATGGCCCCGCTGTCGAGCGGAGATACACGGGCAATAATTGCACCGTTGGCAGGGTGGTGCGAAACTGCGTTGCTGTTGTTAGAACGGCTGTCATCCGTCTCTCATCGTTGCGTTTTTTAACAAATTACGCTCAATATCCCCACAAGGGACACATGCGGTTTCATCCGCTGTTCCCGGACAAGTTGAAGATAGAGAATAATTGCCAGAATCGTAAAATTCAAGTGCAACTATCATGCCTTAACTTGAACTTCTTCTGCTGCGCGATCCGTTCGCACCCATTTTCGTTGCCGGGAAACAAGCATTTTCAGGTAAATCGGTATTTTCCATGCCACATATCCCGGCAGCAAAAGCAGTGTTTTCAACGGAACGGTCGTTCGACCATGTTTGATCCATGCGGCAAAAACCGACAATCCGGCGATCAAAATAGATCCCGCAATTTCCGCGCCGGGAATCCAGCTCCCGCCGAGTTGCCACCAAACCACGCATCCGGTGAACAATCCAATCGCAACCAGAACGAGCAAGGACAACGGCGGGACACCCAATTCCAACCCCAACCCGATCAAACCGGGTCGCGCTCTGAAAACTCCGGCCGCCAGCAACCGGGGTGTTCCATAAATCAGGGTGGCCACATGCCCGTGTTCCCACCGGGTTCGTTGTTTGATCGCGGCCCCCTTGTCCGGGGCGGCCGCTCCCCGCAATCGTACCGCCGGAATCAAGCGGGGGGCATAACCAGCGAGGGCGAGATCCACCCCCAACTTCATGTCTTCAACGATGTTCCCGGACCCCAAGTTGACTTTCCGAAGAGCCTCTCTTGGGAAAGCCATGCCCGTTCCGGTCAGGAGGCAGGGCAATCCCGCCCGGTGCAACCCAAGCGGGCGAATCTTGTTCTTCAACAGCACGGCGAACGCCGATAACTGGCGTTTCGGGTCCGATTCCTTGCCCGTGCCAATCAGGTAAACACCCTGAACCGGGCGTTGCAGACAATGAGCGGCCTCGGCCAGCCGATCAACGGCCCCGGCCTCCATTTCACAATCCGCATCCACCACCAGCACGACCGGCAATTCGGGGGGAAGCTGGCCCAATCCGTGATCGAGAGCAAAACCTTTTCCCCGGCGTTCGGCGTCGTGTCGCTCAGTCACTGTTGCCCCAGCTTCACGGGCCAAGGCAGCTGTTTCGTCGGTGCAATTGTCCGCCACCACCAACAAGACATCACCGGGCCGCAATTGAGATGTCAGGTTCCGCACAGTGGCCACAATTCCGGTGGCCTCATTGTGGGCGGGAACCAAAATGCCACATGTCGGCCGGTCCGCATTTAATGATTTTTCCGATCGGACCGGCAGTAACGACAATAACGCCTCTGCGGCCAGCACAAGCCACGGCACGGCCGCGAGGGCCATCAAACCGATGAGAATCCAGTCGCCGGGCGGCATCGTTGTTGAAATCCAAGTGACCGGGACAATCGATTTCACTTCTTGGGAAAGATATACGTCCTATGTCGGCCCGGCGCCGCCAGAACGATGTTTTTCAGCCGGATCATTAGAAATTCACGCAAGAGATTACGTTCCGGGAGGGATGGCGACCCCACGCGAGAGCGGATGACGGGGAAACAATGGAAAGCCCGGAAGGATTTGCCGCTTTGGAAATTGAAGAAAAAACGATTGTTAGCCCGTGCTGACGACAGAACGCAACAACAAAGACGTGGTGAAATGATTCAAGTCATTGACAGAGAATCAGGGGCCGATCTGCCCCCCGAACGGCAAAAGCCACGAGAGCCGAAGAATTTGGCCGGTCCAACACAACCAAAACACCGGCCGTCGTCCGCTTGGGCGCACATCGCGAAGGGATCACTTATCCGCACGGTCTTTCTGGGTTGTCGCAGCCTCTTCCGGCTTGCGAAACTCGTATTCCACCTTTTCTCCCTCCCGAATCTGCCGGACTCCATCGAGAACGATCTTGTCGGTCGCATCAAGTCCCTTCTTGATGACAAAAATGTCATCCACTTCGTGCCGGATAACGATCTCACGCCGATGTGCCACGTCATCTTTGCCAATGACGTAAACGTACCGCTTGTCGGCGATCTCGAACGTCGCCTTCTGGGGGATAACGATGACGTTGTTCAACTTCTGACCGATCAACACGGCACCACTCTGACCATGACGCAACAGGCGGTCGGGGTTCGGAAAATCCGCGCGGAAGGAGATGGTTCCGGACTCGTTGTTGAATTTCGCATCAATGGTGCCGAGCTTGCCCGTCTGGGGAAACTTGCGGCCATTCGCCAGCGCCAGTTCGATTGGCAATCCCTCCTTAAACTGTTCCTTGTCGGTCATGTATTCGAGGTAGCGGGCCTCGGACACATTGAAGTAAACCCACATCGTGCTGTTATCGGACAAGGTGGTGAGGACATCCCCATCCTTGACCAAGCTGCCTTCCTGTTGTTGCATGCGATCAACAATGCCATCGAAAGGCGCCCGGACGATGGTAAAGCCCAATTCGGCCTCGGCCAGCTTCGCCTTGGCTTGGGCCTTGGCCAGTTTGGCTTGGGAAAGTTCCATCTCTTGCTGAGAAACCACTTTTTGCTTGAACAATTTTTCGGTGTTGCCGAACTCGATTTGAGCAAGTTTGACCTCGGCCATCTCGGCATCCAGCTTTGCCTGATAAAGAACGGGCAGGACTTTGAATATCACATCGCCCTTTTTCACCGCCTGACCTTCTTTGACATGGACCGCCTCCAGATATCCCATCTGCAACGAACAGACATTGATGTGGCGTTGCGAGTGGATCTTGGCGACATACTGCTGGGCAATAACGACATCTTTCGTCAGCGGGCTGGTGACCACGATCTTGTGACGCTCCTGTCGGGGTTGTTCCCCCGTCTTGCTGAGAGTCTCAATTTTCTTGCGCAAAACCTCGATTTCCTTTTTGAGAGCCTCCACTTCCACATCACGGCTATCTTTGGGAGACGTCGGCTCACCACCCTTTGGCCGGAGAGTTCCTTGCTTGACGCCCGGTTCAACTGGGGGAGATTGAGCCAGGGCGTTTTGAGACGCAACAACGCCTCCGATGACTACCCACCCGAAAGCCCACACTTGCAATCGTGACCACCACATTGTGCATTCCCCCGTACGGCGAAAGCGGAAGAGAACTTAAAGCCGCTTTTAATAGTAACACCCTTGGCGAGGCAAAGAAAGGAGCTGCTGCTCACGGCGACGAACTGCTTGGGGGAACGCGGCATTCTTTGCGCACATCAGTCCGGCACGCCGCAGTCGTTGAGGAGGATTCATGCGAGAATCATCGACTTGATGTTGCGAAGGTATTTGATTGCTTGAATGACTCCGCAATAACCAAGTAACGCCATAATGCATGATTGCCAACTGAGCTTGGGAAGCACGCACGACCTAGTGGGTCATGACGCAAGGAATGCAGAAAACGCAGGAAAAATCGCATCAATGCAGGGAAAAGAAGGGAAAAACTACGCGATCATGCCCATGAACCCGACACCCACCAACCCGATTCGCACCATCTCGATCTCTCCTGTTTTTCAAAGACGCTGGCCTCGGCGGCGGCTGTTCATCATCGTCCGGCGTCTGATCGCCCATGATTTTTCATTACGCCCGTTCACGGCCGAATGTTAGACTAATCGTATCCGGAAGACCAGCAACGGGGGCCGACGTGTTGACGAGACCAAACGGAATTTCATTTCGCGGATCATTGGGTTTTCTGGCCGTTTTTGCCTGTTGGCTGAGTCTCTCTTCCCCAAATGCGCTTGCTCAAAAGAAGAAACAAACCGGCGATTTGAAGGCCCCGGAGCCGGGATATGTCTATCCGCCGGGCGGAAAGGCCGGAACGGTCGTTGATGTCCGGCTCGGCGGCTTTGACTGGACGCCTGATGTCCAGTTCTTTGCCCTTGATCCGCGTGTAAAAATCGAAACCACCGGCGAACAAGGGCCGATCATCGTGCCCCCGCCGCCGTATTGGTTCGGGGCGAAAAGCACACTGACCTCGGCCCTGCTCCCCCGTGAACAACCGGCCAAAATCACGCTGCCCGCCGGGATGCCAAGCGGGCCGGTTCGATGGGTGGTCGCCAGCGCCAGCGGGGCGGGATTAAAGACGGGCGTTTTCTGGGTCGGCAACGAACCGGAAGTGACCGAGGAAGCACCCTCGAAAGTCATTCAAAAACTTCCCGCCCTGCCCGTCACGGTCAACGGTTACCTGTCGCGGATCGAGGAAGTGGACCGTTACCGATTCTCGGTGGCGAAGGACGGCCCGGTCACCTGCGAATTGTTTGCCCGCCGGCTCGGTGTGAACATGAATTCGGCTCTTTCCGTGCGGGACGCCAAGGGAAATTTGGTTGCCGACGCCGTGGACACCGACGGGCAAGATTTGGCAGTCACCTTCGCGGCCGTCGCCGGGATGGAATACACCGTCAACGTCAACGATCTCGACTTTCGCGGCGACCGCTCATTCGTCTATCGGCTGGCGCTCACGCCCGGCCCCCAAGTGACGGCCACCATCCCGGCGGCGGGCAAACGGGGCGAGACTCGCGATGTGGAATTCGTCGGGCTGGGGCTGGCGACTGGAAAGCCAAAGCTGGAATCGGTCACCCGCAAAATCACCTTCCCCGCCGATCTGAAGATGGATGCCCTCGCTTATCGCCTTGAAACTCCTTTTGGAACAAGCCCCGCCTTCGAGATTCCCCTGAGCAACTTACCCGAAACACTCGCCGGGCCAATGGCGGGACAACCGATCACCCTTCCATCGGCCGTGACTGGCGTGTTCGATCAAGCAGTGACGGAAGCCCGCTTCCGTTGCGAGGGAAAGAAAGGGGACGTGTGGAATTTAGCGGCCGAGGCCCGGCGGTTCGGTTCGCCGTTGGATTTGACATTGGCCGTTCTCGGGGCAGATGGCAAAGAACTCGTGCGAGTCGAGGATTTGCCCGGAACAACAGACGCGGGACTGGCCTTCACTCTTCCGGCCGACGGGGTGTTCACGCTGGTCGTTTCCGATCAGTCCGGCAAACACGGCAACCGGGCGGCAGTGTGGCGGCTCTCGGCTGAAAAAGCCCCCCGTGATTTCACGCTTTCCACGGTGGCCCGGTTGAACGTGCCGCTCGGCACGCCGACCGATCTCACCGTGAAAGTTCTGCGAACCGGCGGTTTCAAAGACCCGATCACGCTCACCATCGCGGGACTTCCCGAAGGGGTGACAGCGCCGCCAAACTTGGTGATCCCGGCGGACAAACCCGAGTTGAAAATCACGCTGACTTCCCTTGAAACCGTCCCGGCGTCGGCCAGTCTGGTGACCATTACCGGAACCGGCGGGACGGGGGCCGAGGCTCTCACGCGGCAAGCATTCGCCCCGATCATCAGTAATCTTGGGGTGCGTTATCCGGAAGAAGAACGGACCACTTCGATCCTAATGTCCACAACTCTGTTGCCCCGACTCAAACTGGTGGCTGTGGAGGCCGACGGCGGCCGCAAAGTGCATCGCGGCAGCACCCACCCGGCCGAGGTGACACTCGAACGGCTCAACGATTTCAAAGGCGAGGTCAGCCTGCAAATGTCGGCAGCCCAATCGTATCAACGCCAAGGCATCACCGGGCCAGACATGATCGTGCCGGCCGAGGCCAATAATGCGTTTTACCCCTGCTTCATGCCGGAATGGCTGGAAACAACGCGAACATCCCGCATGGAATTGATCGGCGTCGTCAAAGTGCCGGACGCCAAAGGCCGCACTCGTTATCTGGCCACGCCGATGAGCGGCCGGATCACCATGTCCATCGAAGGATCGATTTTGAAGGTTGATGCGGGAACCAAGGAAGCCAAAATCAAACCGGGGGAAACCATTGATGTTCCGGTGTCCATTCTGCGGTCGCCGAAACTATCGGTTCCGGTGAAGTTGGAACTACGGCTCCCCGAAGGGCTAACCGGCGGGTTCAAGGCCGAACCGGTGACCGTCGCCCCCGGCCAGGCAACGGCCGTCTTCCGCATCACCTGCGACCCGGCCGCGAAACTCGATGGCGAGCATGTCCTCACGATCCGGGGAACCGCCCTCCAAGACGGCAAGTACGCGGTGGTTTCCGAGGCCAAAGTGACGGTTGAAGCGCCAGCCAAGTAGACCCGCGACATTGCGTACCTACTTGGCCGGAATTTCCAACAGGGATTCGACGGCTTCAAGCGCCCAACCGCTGTGCCAGTCGTGCTTGCGGGCCGGGCCGTCGCGGTAGTCATGGGGAATCTTCAACTGATCCATCAAGGCATGGGCCTTGCGATGTTCCTCGCGGAAATTCCCATACCCAAAAAGGACCAGCCGTTTCTCTTTACGAAGTTGCTCGGCCCCGGATTCCAACAATTTGCTGATTTGGTAACCGGCGAAGTTCGCCGGGGTGCCGAAGATGTCGCCGCTGCCGTAAAGGCCGGGCTTGTCCATCATCATCGGGGCATCCCAAGCGGCCGCCTTCCCGAACATCTCCAGGTTCCGCAATAACAGGCCATAGGCTCCCCAACCCGATTTGCTGAACCCCAGCAACAACCGGCCATCTTTCCCGGCCCGCGCCGGATACGCCTTGTCGATGAACGGGACCACCACTTTGAGGAAATGCGTCTCTTGCCGAATCTCTGGTTTCGTCGGGTGATCGGCATACCACGGCAACTGCGAGAAGGTCGGGGCGACAAAGAACGCCTGCCGTTTGTTGTGCAAATCGAGCTTTTTAATCTCCTTCAGCCCGCTTCCGTATCGGCTCTCCGTCCCGGCTTCGACGGGGAGAACATACACCACCGGATACTTCCGGTCCGGTTCCCGTTTGTCCGGCATCAGCACTTTGATGAGCGTCTTCCCGGCCTGATGCGGCGAAACGACTTCATGGACGAGAAACCCGTCCTCGTCTTTCGTCGCTTCAGAGACACGAGAGACCGGCGAGCTTTTCGATGGCCCCTCCTCGGCGAATGTCTGACACTCGATCTGGAAGATCATGACCAAAACGAGAACGGCCGATGTTTTTGACATGATGGCAACGATTGTTTGAACGCAAGCAAATAATACCCTTTCGGATCAATCTAGCCGTAACCATCCGAGGCAACCATCAAAGCACCGGCGGGTGTGTTTTGCATGAGTTCGCATTTTGGGCCATTTTCAAAGGGTCAAAATCGCTGCGCATTTGCCCAAAATCATCAGGCGACCCCTCTGTTTTACCGAGGGTTTTGAAAAATAGTGTTCAGTTGGCCCGCTGTTTTTGACCACTTTTGGGGTGGGCAACTGTCCAAAAATGGTCGCCGAAGGGGTGTTTTGTGGTGGTTTCAGGTCACTTTTGGGGTGGATTTTGACCGTTTTGAAAATCGTAAAGACCGAGGGCCTGTAACGCTTTCACGGTTTTCGTCCGTTGAAAAATGCGGGCACACGACGGGGCCGAATCAGGCATGTTGTCCGATCAGAATTGCAAACAGAGTTTCCAGAACTTCATGGATCAGCGTTTCAAAACTCAACAAAAAAAGAAAACCGCGAACATCCTGGAAGGAACGTCGCGGTTTTCTTTATTCATCAACCCGGCGAATCATTTCTACGGTTTCGGCATCGGCATCGGCGTGCCGGGAGGCGGCGTGCCTTTGCCGGGGGGCGGCGTGCCACCGCCCGGAGGAACGCCGGGGCCGCCGTTGTTGTTATTGTCCTTTTCTTTCGGCAGCAATCCGAAGTGGAAACCGTTGAAGAAATCTTGCGGGTCAAGTGTGGGATCATTGATCCGCACGGACAGTATCACCACGGACTCACGGTTGTTGTGGATGACCAAGGTGCTGTACGGGATGTCTCCGCGATGAACCTTGAGCCGCACCACCGGTTTGTTATCGTGATCCTTGTCGGTTTCGGCTTTCACGACTGATCCCCGGAACAATTCGCCGAAGGTTCCCTTGCGGGCGGCTTCTTCCAAGTCAGTCTTCACCTTCGCGGGATCGTCCGGGAAGGTGAATTTGAACGGAACCAACGACAGCATCAACGACGCCCCGGCCTCAAGGTCCTTCGGCCAGTTGACGTTCAGATTATTGGCCGTTGAGAATTCGTTGAACGCGCCAGGCATCACCATGTGGAAGCCATATTTGATGTTCTGGTAGTCGATCCACTTGCGCGCCGTTTTGGCGGGAACCGGGGCCGGTCCTTCGTAAACCACCGACTTAAAGTAGTTTTCCATGTCGACGGGTTTCGGTGGTTGGTCGCCCCAGACAGACATTACCAAACGCGCGCCATTGACAAACCACATCCGGAAAACGTACTGGAACTTTGAGTCGCCCCCTTGCGGAGTCGCCTTGAATTCCCATCCCTTGGCATTGGCCAGCGGAACGGTCGGAGCGGGATCGCCAATCAATTTCAAGGCGTTTTTGTCAATAAAACGGTTAATCTCATCCCGGAGGAGTTCGTCCGTCACCTGGGCGGCTGTGTATGACTTGTAGAGGGCATACACCGAAAAGTTCATACCACTGCCGGCAGCCTTGCATGTGAAGATCTTTTCGTCAGGCCGGTCCGTCAGCGACTCGATTTTGCCCGGAGGCATGCCGATCCCGAAGATGGAACCATAAACCCGCACCGGCACGGGCTGCCAGTCTTTCGGCATCGGACTGGCCACGGGAGGCGGTCCCTTGGCAACCGGCACATTCTTCAATTTGCGGTCTTTCAAATCGACCTTGGAGGCCATCTCATCCATGCCATCGAGCTTTTCGCCCCCCTTGTAAGTCACCATCGCCTTGAACAATTCGTCATTGATCTTTGGCGTAATGAAGCGGACGGATCCGTCCGTCATCAACACATAGCTGCCGAACTCGCCATCACCGTGGCGGACATTGAAGGGATCAAAACTCTTCTTTTCGGAAACGCCGGCCACGGTCGCCCCGCCGCCGCGGATCCACGGACGGGCGATATTCGGAGCCACTTGGGCCATCAGGATCGTGTTGGAAAGACCGTCCCCTTTCTGGATGTCGGCCAGCAGGGTTTCCCGTTCATAGCCAAACACACCCAGTCGTTTGGCGTATTCAGGCGTGTCTGGCAAATCGGCGGCATCCTCGCCGATGCCGGAAAGACCGATGAAGTGCGTCAGCCCCAAGTCGCTGCTCGGCACGGAGCCCAACTTGCCCCGCCATGTGTCCGGAGCCTGCGAGGCATCCAAAAACTCGGGAATCCATGCTCGCGCCGCCGGAAGATTGACCTGACTGTTCCACCCCTGATCCTTGTCGATGGAACGGTAAAGAGTGTCGTAACCCATTGACGGAAGCAACTCGGTCATCCAGCTCACCCGTTGTTCGGGGGCGAACGGAAGCCCCATCCGCCCGGCCGTCGACCGGCGGTTGTAGGCCGCCCGAGGAGTCTTGCCGAGGGTTTGAATCCGGGAATATCCGGCGGGGAGTTTCTGCCAGGGATGACGCCCCCCCATCAGGAGGGTCTGACCCGCGACACTGTCAAAATAATTGCGAAGTTCGCCCGCGATCGTGTTCGGGTATTCCTTTTTCCAATCAAGGTCGATGGTCACCATCAGCGTGCGATCCTGACGGGAAAGCGTCACGGTCGATTTGTTTTCCTCGGGCTGGCCTGTTCCCGGCCCGCCGGGATATCCGGGTCCACCGGGCATCCCCGGTCCGCCAGGCATTCCGGGACCGCCGGGCATCATCCCCGGTCCACCAGGCATCCCCGGACCGCCGGGAAATCCAGGGCCACCCGGCCCCATTCCGGGACCGCCGGGAAATCCAGGACCGCCCGGCCCCATGGGCCGTCCCTGCAAGGGATTAATTGGCAGAGGAAGCAACTTCTCTTCGTTGTTCTTGGCGCTCGAACCAGGTTTACCGGGGAAACCCGGACGGGGACCTCCGGGACTGCCCGGCCCCATTCCCGGTGGCATCGGAATGCCACCGGGGGGGACGCCAATTCCACCCGGAGGCATTCCAGGACCGCCGGGGCCGCCATTGAATCCACCGTTATTGCCATTTTCACCGTCCACATTCCGGACAGGGAAGCCGACTTCCTTGACAATCTCGGCCACGATCATCGGCATGAAGATTCTCAGAAGACTCTGAACTTCCTTTGCTTGTTCTTCCTGATCCAGATCAGTGGCGATCTGAAGATTGAACTTCGAGGACGTGAATTCGTTCAACACCACGCCGACAATCACAGAATTGGGAATGGCTTCGTCCCCCTTGACGCCGGGAGGCAGGGTCGGCTTGAATTTGCCGCCAAACAGATTCACGCCGCCCAACAGAGCTTTCACGAGTTCCTGTGTCTTCATTCGGACGGCGAAGTTCACAACCGGTTTCTTGTCAGCCTCCATCTGGTTCAGCATGTACTTCAGGGCCGGTTCAATCGTCCGGTAATTCGGCACGACGGCAAACACCTTCGGCGCGGCGGGCGGGTTCATGCCCGGTCCCCCCGGCATCCCCGGCCCGCCGGGAGGCATGGGCATCATGGCGCCAGGAGGCGTGCCCGCCATCCCCATCGGACTTCCGGCAGGCATGCCCGCCATCCCCGCGACGGGAGGCATCATTGGAGTGCCCGGCGTCCCAACCATGCCTGCCATCCCCATCGGACCTCCGGGCGAACCCATCATGCCGCCCGGAGCCGGCGTGGCGGGTGTCTTGGCTTGCGGAGCAGGCGTGTTCGCCAGTACGGATATGAACCGGGGTTGTCCGTCGGCTTGAAGGAAGTTTTCCATCACGACCTGATCGGCGACGATGATCGTCTTGGTGTCAACGATGCAGGCGGTCAGCACCCGGGGTTCGTTGGGCAAATCAACCTTGAACTTCAGTTCCGAGAGTTTGTTCGACACGTAGTTGCCGAACGCCGAGAACAACGGGTTGTCCTTCACGATGTAGTAATCCCGCTGCTTGATCGTCTTGGTCGGCTCTTTCACTTCCAAGGCATCCTTGACGGTGTCAATCGAGAATTCGCTCCGCGTGCGGATGATTGTGAAGGACCATTTGCCATCATCCCCGCCAGCGGCGATGACCCGGTCAATCGACTCGACCGGAAACCCGATGTTATCCTTCACCAATGCCGAGGTGGGTTTCGTCGGATCAAACAAAATGGTTCCGGCGGCAGTGCCAAGGACTTCCTGGACGTTGACGCTGGCCACCCATTGAGATTCGTTGGGAAGCAAGTTGGAGATTTCACGGTTGATTCCCGGCCGGAACGCATTGGCGACAGGCGCGGTGCTTACCGGATCTTTCTGGGGCGTCGTGTCCGTTCCGGAGCTTTTATTGGCGGGTTGTGGGGTGGTATTTTGCGGTTTCGGCGTGTCGTCATCAAAAATGCCGCCAACCAGCGCGACCACCAACAGCAGAATGGCCAGGCCACCGAGGCCGAGACCTATCATTAATGTGGTGTTTTTCTTCTTTGCCGGGCCGGCGTCATCATCCTCTTCAATGTTGGCCTTGGCCCCCTTCTTGGGCTTGCCTTCCTTTTTCCCGGCCTTGCCCTTGGGTGATTCCTCGGCCGGGGTGTCTTCCGCATCCTCCTCGGGTTCAGCGTCGGCCGGCGCCTCGACCACAAAGCGGTATTTACACTTCGGACAATCGATTTTCTTGCCCACCAACGACGGATTCTTAATCGTCACGTTGGTTTCGCAACTGGGACATTGAACTTTGAAACTGGTGATGGCGGCCATCGCGGACTCCGCGGGGACAGACGAGAAGCGGTTCAGACAGGTACGCACCGATGGCGTTTATGATACTGTCCCGCACGACTTGATTGCAAAGGGAATTGAACGAGTTACGTCGATTTTCATGGAGAGAGTTCGGCCCGGAACGAACACAAGGACGCCGGGGGCGTCCTTGTTCGCGGAAAAACCGGCTGATTCGACGTTTACTTTCGGGGAATCGAAAGATTGCACCAGCCGAGATTTAGCTGACTGTTGGTCGTGGCATCGGCCGTGTTAAAATATTCCGGGGCAAGGGAATACAACACATATCGCCCCTTTTTCTCATGCTGCACCAGCCGGGCGGATTTGAGCACGCCCAAATGGTGCGAGACATTGACGATTTCAATCTTCAGGAGTTTCGCCAGTTCGGACACGTTTTTCGCCCCGTCCCACAGGCATTCGATAATGCGGATACGGTTCTTCTCCCCGATCGCCTGGAGGAGGTCCGCGCACTTTTGCGCTTCATTCGGTTCGGTCATCGTCAAGGGTTACCTCTGTCAAGAAGGGACGTGTGTTCCGTTCCGTTAGTGCGGTGAAAGGCGTCCCGACTGCTGTTCCAAAGATCTAGACACGTTTGTGGACGGCACTCACGGAAACACATTTTTATGATTAAACCCGTGACAGGGCAAGGAAGACAATAACCTAATGGGGCAATTCCGGGACATTATCGCCAATTCATGGGAGAACGGGGACTTTTTCATTCCCGGACCGCAAAAGCACTGACATGTCACCACGTCATGGCGGGTTTTCAGGAAACCGTGAGGCCTTAAACATAGACAACTATCGCACTGTGAATGTTCACCACATCTTTGCCTACCTTCCCTCTGCAAAACTCCTCATTAGAGCCATCATTATGTCTAATAATGTATATTGTTGATCGTTTAATGTTGATTTTAGATCTAAAAAATGTCGGTTAAAGCACATATTTTGATATTTTTTTGGAAAATCAGATCGTTTTTCGTTGACAACAATACTGAACACATGTACATTATTATTATCCAAACCAACTGAGGAGTTTTGAAAGCAGGACTTTCAAACAACTCAATCGATGAGAGCAGGAGGGTTCAGTCATGGAAAGTTGGAAAACCGTTTGGCGGGAAGGATTTGTGCCGGGTCTGTCCTCGGAGGGCCTCGAAGCCCTGCGGGATGCCCTGAGCCAAGACGACCCGCGGGTGACCCAAGGATCGACGACGACTCCCCCTCCCCTCATGTGTGTGCAGGAATGGCCTGTTGAGGCGGCCTGTGCCGTCGGTTTCTGTGGCTGGCAGGGCGAAAAGCTGGAGACGGTCGGACAAGTGGAAGAATATTTTGCCCGCCTTTGTTACGACGCCGACCGCCGACTCGGTGAACAAGCCGCCTGCCGTTACTTTCTCAATTGGTTTGACGATGCGAGCCGCGAGGACATGCGGCGGGAACTATGTGCCGAGGTCGAACGGGCCTTGGAAGAACGATTTGACGATGTGATGCCGGCGATTCCCCAAGGCGTGGAAGACCCCTTCGCCGGGGTGGCCCTGGTGGCGTGAACGTCTTGAACCGAATGACAAACCCTTAATTAAAAAGCACTTACCTCACAAGAACAAAAATTCGGAGAACCAAACATGATCTGCCGTCATTGCAACCAAGCCAAAGTGAATCGTCCTCGCGGTCTTTGCTGGAGCTGCTACTACCGGCCGGGCGTGCGGGATCAGTATCCCTCAACCAGCAAGTATGCCCGCCGGGGCGTTGGCAACTTCTGCGGAACCCCGCCGGTCCCGACCGCTGCCACGTCGGCCCGCCCCGGTTCGGCCGAGAAGATCGCCATCCTCGCCGAACGGGCTCGCAACAAGCAATCCCTCTGGCACCCGGACGATGTGACCATGAACCCGCCGGTGACGGCCGAATTGCTGGCACAAGCTTGCTGAAAAACAGTTGAGGAAAGGCATCCGTCACCAAGGCACAAAATTTCACAGGGCTTTGGTGACGGACGCCTTTCCTCTTTGCTTTCCAATATCTAAAAACTTCCCGTCAAAATCTCCCATCTCTTCAAATATTCCCCCCCAATCCGCGAAATTCTTCTTGTTCCCGCAGACCGTACCTTACCGGCTGCGAACGAGTCACCCCTGCCGGGAGAAGGCAACGATGTTCAAGAAATTGATGTTTGTCAGTGCGGCCGGGTTGCTCACCGCCGCCGTCCTCACCCAGACCAAACTGGGCAGCTATTGCTGGACGCTTGCGGACCGAGCCGACCAAGCCATTGAATCGAAAATCTCGCCGGATGAAGAAATTCGCCGGATCAAGTATGAAGTGAGCAAGCTCTACAAGGATATCGACAAGGCCAAGGGATCGCTGGCCGAGGAAAATGTCGAAGCCAAGCTCCTGCGACAAGAAGTGGAAGAACGCAAATCCGAATTGACGAAGGCCCGCCAAGCCCTTGAAGCCCGTCACAAGATGATGACGGATGTTTCTGACGGCAAAGCCGTGAAATGGGACGGACGGGATGTTCCGTTCGGCAAGGCCAAAGAATTGCTCCAGTTCCAAGTCCGGCAGTTCAAGAGCCAGGAACAAGAATTCAAGGCCAAGGAAACGATGCTGACCGTCCGGGAACGCACCCGCGTCTTGGCCGAGCAACACCTTCAGGAACTGGTGACCCAGAAAGCCAACTTGGATGCCGCCATCGTGGAATTGGAAGCGGACATCAAGCAGGCCAAAATTGAGCAGACCCAGAGCAAGTATCAGAACGATGGATCGCGGATGGCCGATGTGAAGGAATCGCTTGCCAAACTGAAGAAGCGGATTGAAATCCAACGGGAAAAGCTCTCCCTGAGCAAGAAGCTCGACCCGACCTCGGCCGAGAACAAGACCGTTGATGAAATCATGGCCGAACTGGATTCCGGCAAGGATGTCAAGAAGGTCGAATCGGATCACGGCAAGGACACCAAGAAGGTCATTGAAATCGAAGTTAGCCGGGATTAACCTCCAACTGGCGGCGAACCAAAATCAGTGCGGATGCCACCGTCTTGGACGGCCGGCGGATCGACCCAACGAGTCAATCCGTCCGGCCGTCTTGTGTTTCGCGCCTGATGCGATTCAATAAAGAGGGTCACATGGTGCAGGATCGTGGGGTTTCCATGCGTGAACCGGCGTGGATGACGAAATATCAAGCCCGCGAAGCCCTGAAAAATGGCCGACCGGAGGACGCGCATCGTTTGCTCGACTCGCTGGTCGCCTCCGGGGACCGCAAGGTGTGGGCGCTTCGGGGCGACGTGGTTCGCGGCTACGTTGAACGGGCCGAACGATCCCTGCGAAATGACGACATCGAAGCCGCCTGGAAAGACCTCGGGCTGGCCGCCTCTCTTTCCTCGGCAACCGATCCCGGTGTCAGCCGGTTGCGTGAAACACTTCTGAGTCATTCCATCGCCGAACTCCGGGCCATGCTGGAGGCCGGCAAACCCCTTCAAGCCTTGGAAGCCATCGCCCGTTTCCGGGAACGCGCGGCCAGCAGCCCCGCCATCCCCTCCTTGGAAGAAGCCGCCATCTCCTGGCAGGCCGCCATCGACCATTCAGACAAGGGGGAGTTTCCCCAAGCCCGGCCGATGCTCGACCGCGTCCGTCCCCGGCTGGGCAGCCGAACCTTGGGCTTGGACCGTTACGAGGAATCACTGAATCAACGTGAAGACCGCTTCCGGGTGATGTGGTCACAGCTTCAGGAAAGCATCGCCGCCGGGGACTGGCGGGAAATCCTGCGCAACGCGGACGAAGTCTTGCAGGTTGCCCCGCGTCACCGCGAAGCCCAACAGGCCCGTAATCGGGCGTGGCAGATGGTGCAGCCGGACATGGTGAAGCCGACGCCGAAATTATCCGAAACGGTCACCCTGCGAAAGCAATCACTGCCCCCGCAATTGCCGGGGTTGCCGAAACGATTCTTCCTGTGGATAGACGGCGTCGGGGCCTATCTCGTGTGCATGGGAAATCGCGTCTCCATCGGGCAAGCCACCGGAGACGCCCCCGTTGATGTGCCGATCTTCGCGGATGTTTCTCGCATTCACGCCATGCTCACCCGTGATGCGGAATGCTACATGATCGAGGCCAGCAAGGCCGTGACGCTGAACGGTCTCTCGGCCGAGAAGGCGATTCTGCAAGAAGGAGACAAGATTTCCCTTGGCGGCTCGTGTCATCTCTGCTTCGACCAACCCGTGCCCGGCGGTCTGTCCGGTCGCTTGATGCTCACCGGAGCCAGACGATTGCCGATGGCGGTGGACGGTGTGTTGCTGATGGCCGACATGTTGGTGTTGGGGCCGGGAGACAAATCTCACGTCAAAATCCCCGAACTGGAACGCCCTCTCTACATTGTGCGACAAAAGGATCAACTGCTCGTCAAATGGGATGGCGAACTCCGCATTGAAGGGGAAAAATTCCAAAGTCAGGCAGTGTTGCCGCAGGCTGGGACAGTGATCGCCGATCCAATCACGTTTGCGATCGAACCGGTCAGATAGAAACGGTCACTTCTCCAGTTCGGCGACCACCATTCCGTGAACCATCAACTTTGGCACGGTCACCGTCACGCCCGTTTCCATGCGGGTCGTCGGCAGTTCCTTCCCATCCGGCTGCCAAGTCACTTTTCCAATCTTGTCGGTGGTTCGGAAAGTGATTTCAATGTCATGGATCGGCAACGTCTCTTCCCGCAACGGCACATCGTCCGTCGGCAGTGCGTGGCCGCCGGTGGTGTTGACATCGTTGAACAAATGCACAATCAGTCGTTGCCCTTCTTTGGTTTGCCGCATGACGGTGGCATGAACGCACATCGGAGCGTTCACTGTCACCGGGGCAAGTCTCGGGCTGACATGTTCGACGGCATTCTTCAACAATCCTCGCTGATACGGATAGGGGTACAGGTAATACGCCGCGTCAAATCCGCCGGGAAGGTAGATGACTTTGCCGAGGCCGTGTTGATATTCGATGACAGCGGGGAATGAATGCCCCTCCCCTGTTTTGGACTTGAAGACACCGGAAACCTTCGCACCGGGCAATGGTTTCACACTCACCGCCGGGCCTTTGAATGTCACGGCATCCCCGGCGATCAGTGTTTTCACTTTGCCTTTGTTCAGTGGCGAATCAGCATCCAGCCGAAACTCGAAGACGTTCTTCCGCTTCTCCCAATAATCAGGCCCAATGGCCTTCTCGAAATTCACGTCCACTTCCTTCGAGGCCGGGCCGGTCGTCGGCACGCTGGCGTAATTCGCCCCCATTACTTCCGCGAGGGAGAAATTTTTCCGGGGCGTGCCAAACTCGTCGAACAACGAGGTGTCCTGCGTGGCGACTAACCCGCCACCATGAGCCACAAACTCCCTGATCGCTTTTGTCTGTTGTTCATCAAGGCAGGCCGCGTTCGGCAGCAACAACACAGCATACTTCGCCAAGTCCGCCGAATTCAGGTTCCAATCATTGATGACGGCCACCGGCAAATGTTCCTCCGTCGCCATGCGGAACATCCCAAACACGTTGGCCATGTAACGCTCTTCGACTTTCCCGGCCGAGCGTCCGTAAAAGTTCCGCGTGTTGTCGCTCATCACCAAGGCGGCCCACGGTTCGGGCTTTTTGTGCGTGAGCCAAGGTTTACGGCGTTGTAACTCATCCATCGAATCGTAAACACCCTGTTGCAACCGAGGTAATTGCCCCACCGCGATGCTTGGACAGGCCCCGTGCGTGGCGGCCAGTAACATCCGCCGCTGAATCTCGGAAACGGGGAAACTGTCGTTGCCATACGGATTGCCATGCGTCATCAGATAAGGTTCGCTGAAGGCCACACGATGGTTGGTGGTGGCCCAAGCATAGGCATTGGCAAAGGCGGGAACGATGCTGTTGCCCCGGTTGGTTTCGTCCAGCCAGAACTCCTGATCCGGGGCGTCGAGCAATAGATTCATCCGGCTCGGCATATTACGCGGGATGCTGAGAAAGTGCCCAAACCGCCCGGCGTTGGTCGTCCAAGTGACGAGGGCGACATCCGGGTTGATCTTCTTCAGGCGTTCTTGCGCCCGGCGAACGACATCCTCCATCCGCCGGTCGGCCCAATGCTGATAGCGCCGAAACTCCAGATCGTTCATGTCCGCGTTTGGGATCTCCTTGCCGGTGTCCCGGCGAAAGTTTGCCCGGCAATGTTCGCAATAACACGACCCGCCATAGTGCAAACCGTCGAAACTATACGCAGCCACATCCGGAAATTTGGTTTGAATCTCCACAAGAACATCAATGAAGAAATCTCCGTATGGTCCGAGCAAACACATCATTCCCCCGTGCGGAAATTTCTGAAGGTCGATCTCGGGAATCTTGGTTGTGTTGGTCGGAATCCGGCGCCAGTCCCGATGGTCGGCATACGCCTCCCCTTGCAGGGACGGCGGGTACACGGCGAGGATCTTCACCCCAAGTTTCTTGTATTCGGCCACGTCCTTGTCGATGCGATCCAATGGCACATGCGGGCTTCGCCGCTTGAGTAATTTGCTGTCGTAATACGGATAAAACGGATCAACGAAATTTATTTCGCTGATCGTTACCCCATGCTTGACCGCCCTCTCCCGCTGGGTGCCTGTCATGGCCGACAACGTGTAACCGCATCCGATGGTGTTTTCCACCCAACCCGGAATCCGCACGGCATGAAACGGTTTGGCGTCAAACGGCTGGAGCATGATCTCGCCAGCCCAAGGGGACACAGGCGGGGATTGGGCAAGCAACGGCGAGGCAAATAGGAGTGTGAGGGAGATGGAGAGTTTCAAGAGGCGGCTCCCACGATGTTTTGATTACGGTCATTTGACCGCGAGCCGCCAGCCCCGTCAATCTTCAAATGTCGAACTTGATCCCTTGCGCCAACGGCAACTCCTTGGAATAGTTGATGGTGTTAGTCACACGACGCATGTAGGCTTTCCACGAATCAGAACCTGATTCACGTCCACCGCCGGTCTCTTTTTCCCCGCCGAAGGCTCCGCCAATTTCGGCTCCGCTGGTGCCGATGTTCACATTGGCGATGCCACAATCCGAGCCGGCCGGGGAAAGGAACATCTCTGCTTCCCGCAGATCATTCGTCAAGATCGAAGATGACAGCCCTTGGGGCACATTGTTCTGCATCGCAATCGCTTCTGACAGTTCGCGGTAACGCATCACGTAAAGAATCGGAGCGAACGTTTCTTCGCGGATGATCGGAGCCGCCGCATCGATCTCCACGATCGCCGGATGAACATAGAACCCCTCTCCGGGAATTCGCCCGCCACCGGTGACTTGGCCTCCGGCCTGTCGGGCAGACTCAAGGGCTTCTTGCATCGACTCGAATGCCGCCTCGTCGATGAGCGGGCCGACAAGCACTCCCTTTTCCAGCGGATTGCCGATGGGAAGTTTCGAGTACACGCCCTTGAGACGAGCAATCAGATTGTCCGCAATTGATTCGTGAACGATCAAGCGTCGCAGGCTTGTGCAGCGCTGTCCGCAGGTGCCAACAGCCGCAAAGGTGATGGATCGCACCGCGAGTTCGAGGTCGGCCGTCGGGGCGACGATCATCGCGTTGTTGCCGCCAAGCTCAAGCAGGGATCGTCCGAGCCGGGCCGCGACCTTTTGCCCGACCGCACGGCCCATCGCCACCGACCCGGTCGCGGAGATCAACGGCAATTCATTAGCTCCCGCGATGGCTTCGCCCACCTCACGGTCACCGATGATGAAACTTACCACTCCTTGGGGAATCTCCGGAAATTCCCGTAACACATCGACCACAATCGCATGCGTTGCCAAAGCGCACAGAGGCGTCTTGGGCGATGGTTTCCAGACAATCGGATCGCCGCACACAAGGCCGAGCATTGCATTCCAAGCCCAGACAGCAACGGGAAAATTAAACGCCGTAATGACACCGGCCGGCCCAAGCGGATGCCATTGTTCCATTAGCCGATGCCCCGGCCGCTCGCTGGCGATGGTCAGGCCATGAAGTTGACGACTCAGACCGACAGCGAAGTCGCAGATGTCGATCATCTCCTGTACTTCACCCAAACTCTCGGCCAAGATTTTGCCCGCCTCCCAACTGACGACTTGGGCAAGTTCCGTTTTTCGCTCGCGGAGTTTGATGCCGATTCGCCGCACAAACTCGCCTCTCACCGGCGCCGGAACCATTCGCCAATCATGGAAAGCGTTGGTCGCGGCATCGAGAATCGGCTTGAGATCGTTGGCGGTCGCCAGCGGGAACGAGGCGAGCATCGAACCATCGACGGGTGATCGCACATGGAGCGTTTCACCCGTGCCGGGAATCCAGTTGTTGCCAATGGCAATAGCCGTGCGATTGGCCGGCACGCCCAACGCGGCCAGAACATCATTCAGTGGGGTCGGCATCGTTTGTCTCCGTGGCGGACACATCGCGGCTGAATCGGGTCAACGACGGGGCATCGTAATGTCGGCCGAAGCGGTTCGCCAAAAATTCACGATAATCCACGTCTTCTTGGCGCACAAAGCCGGAGGTCGGCAGTCGCCCGGCCACGTGCAGATCAACAACAGCGCACATGGCGGCGGCCGTCGTCACTTGGATGGCGCTCCAGACTTCGCCATCGATTGTCTGTTGATAGATTTTTTTCGCCTCGGACTTCTGCACGAACCGGCCTTTTCGCCAGCCTGTCACGGTGCAGAACACAATCACGACATCCTGATAAGTGATCGGCACGGCCTGTTCAAGCATATCTTTCAGCAAGTCGCGGCGTTCGCTTAATCGCAGATCGTTCACAAGGAAAGCAGCCAAATCACGATGGCCGGGGTAACGCACGGTTTTATAGTTCAATTCGCGGACCCGGCCGTCGAGGGTTTCGCAAAAAGTGCCGAGACCGCCGGAGGTGTTGAAGGCTTCGTAGCCGACGCCGTCGAGGTCGAAATGTTCGAGACCTTCGAGAGGCAATAATTCGATGCGACGGCCGTTGTGAATCGCCTCGCACGGATTGCAATATTCATTGATGAGGCCGTCGGTGGACCACGTGAGGTTGTACTTCAGGGCATTCGTCGGGAATTGCGGCAGCGCCCCGACGCGCATGTGAACTGTGTCCAGTTTGTCAAACCACTTCGCGGCATGGTTCGTCAATATCGAGACAAAGCCGGGAGCAAGGCCGCATTGCGGCATGAAGATCCGTCCGGGCTTCGCCTTCGTGGCAATTGCCCGCACCCGGCGGGTGGTTTCAACGTCTTCCGTCAGGTCAAAGTAACTCAACCCCAATTCATGCGCCACTTCGGCGACGAGGGGATTCAGTTTGAAACTCATCGCGGAAATCACAATCGAACGCCCCCGCATCACCCCGGCGAGCGAAACGGCATTCGAGGCGTCAACAGTTGTTGTCTCAATGTTCTGATGTTTGGATCGAGAAAGGGCGTTGGCGTCAACATCGGCAAGAAGCACATGGTAGTCGCCGGTGTCCGCGAGGAATCTCGCGATCATCCTCCCAATCTTGCCCGCCCCGAGGAGAACAACGTTCGTCATGGGTAACTCCCCCTTGCGGGAAATGGGTAGAATGGAATGAAGTGATACCACATTATCGCAGAGTGTGGCAACAATGCCAAACCAGCTTCTGCGATCCGGTTTGATTCCGATGGAGGAACCCCCATGACCGCCGACATGAAGTGGACCACCCAACCCGCCGGAGCCAGTTTTGTGCGCGACAAGCTGGATGGGTTCCTCGAAGCGAACAGTTTTATTCGCACATTGCGTGATCGCTTGCTCCACGAAACCGGCACGCGGCTGTTTGATTGGATCGCCCGGTTCACCTTGCCCGCCACGGACGACCTCGTGCGACAACTTCACGAAGCAGGCTACACACCGTCCGACGATAAATCTCACTGGCGGCACGGCGGCGGTCTGTTCCCGAATGTGGAGCTTTCCACCCACGGCGAACAGCGACTGTTTGTGAAGGTCGAATCCGTCGCGGACTTCGTGCTGGCCTGGCGCCTCACGGGAAAGGTCACGATTGAGGGCGTACCTCTGGCGCCAGTGCGACAGGCTATGGTGGCCGCCGAGAATCAAGCCGAATGTTGGGTGATCGAACACCACGGAGGCCCCCCGGCGGAACCTGCGAAGATTTTGCATCATCACGAAGCGTTTCGACTCCGCAAACGCGATTTCGACGACGACCGCGATGGTTTCACCCATTCCCGTGATCTCATCCGGGCTGGCATTACCGACCTTGGCATAGATCGCACCTGTGACTTGTTTTTCCAAGCCGAACGGGAATTTTGGCAATTGCGAAACCGGGCGGCTCGAATTCAAAAAGCGAGGCAAGACAAGCTGGGCATGGGCTGGGCGAATCACGATCACCACACCTATCGCAGCGGGCGCGATAACTTCGCTCCGATGATTGCGATTCTCGAAGAACTCGGTTTTTACTGCCGGGAACGCTTTTATGCCGGCCGCGAGGCCGGTTGGGGAGCGCAAGTGCTGGAGCAACCCAACACGGGCATCGTTATCTTCGCAGACGTGGACCTTTCCCCGGAAGAAGTGACCGGAGATTTCTCCCATGAGCCATTGCCGCACCGCAAAGAACTCGGCACCGTCGGCCTCTGGTGCGCGCTTCACGGGGAGGCGTTCCTCCAAGCCGGAATGCACCATCTCGAATGTCAGTTTGATTTCAACGCGGCCCGCGAACAGTTGAAGCCGCAGGGCGTGGATTCCATGAAGCCGTTCACCGATTTCGCGTATTTACGACAGGCGTTTACCAAAGGTGAAGTCTGGCCGGTGGCGGAGGATCGAATCACCAGACTGTTGAATCAAGGTCGCATTACGAACGAGCAGGCGATGAAATTCCGCACAGACGGGGCGCTCGGTTCGCACTTGGAAATCCTGCAACGCGACGACGGCTACAAAGGCTTCAACCAGACCGGCATCAACGAGATCATCCTGAAAACCGATCCGCGACACGCAGAGACCACCCGCCCGAAATAGGCGACCGGAGCAATCATTCATCCAGCACTAAACACACCCATCTGATAAAACAGACCCATGCTTCGAGACCATTTTCATTCGCCATTAAGCGAACATCGGCCTTGGGAAGCCGTCCACAGCGCTTGGGCGGCCGTCATCGCCGAGACGTTGAATGATCGGTTGTTGCCGCCGGGATATGTGGCTTTGCCACTCGTGACGCAAGGGACCGGCATCGAGATCGACGTGGCCGCCATTCGGGAGCATCAGGCTGTTCCTGTCACCGGGTCGGATTGGATGCCGGCCAAGCCCGCGTGGACTGCCGATGTGGAATTTCCGGCCCGCGAACGATTTGAGGTGCGGGTTTTCCGACAAGACTCAGGCAACCATCTTGTCGGAGCGGTGGAACTGGTCAGTCCGGCAAACAAGGACCGGCCGGCCCGGCGATTGGCTTTTGCCGGCAAATGTGCCGGATACTTGCGGCAGGGAGCCGGGCTTGTCACCGTCGATGTGGTGACAGAACGGACGCCAAATCTGCATCGTGAATTGTTGGATTTGCTGGAGTTGGCCGAGCCAAACGGGCAAGAACCATTTGACGCTCCGCTCTACGCCGTCGCCTACCGAACATTGGCCGGAGCCGACAAGAGCCGGTTGGAATTATGGCCCGAACCTCTGGCCATCGGCGGCCAATTACCAATTCTGCCGCTCTGGCTGGCCGATGATTTGGTGGTTCCCGTTGATTTGCAATCAACTTACACTACCACTTGCCAACGGTTGCGAATTGGCTGATCCGAGACGGATCAGCCAATTGCCGATGATCACTTCAGCAGATGGTCGATCAGATAATCACCGGAGTTTTTGTACTTTTCGTTCGGATGCCCCGGAAAGACGAGGATTGTATCCACGCCGGTGGCCTTTAGTTTCTCTTCCAACTTGATGCCCAAAATCGGCGAGTGGGTCGGGTCTTTCGGGGAGTCGCCGACCTTAGCGTCCTTGTCGCCGCCGTAGAACAGGCCGATGGGCGGGTCATCCTTGGACACATGCTCAATCGGCGAGTATTCCTTGATCCACTTGCTCACCTTTTCACGGTTGTCAATCAGGCTCTGAAAATTTGGCAGGCCGAAGGCATGGGCACCGTAACCGTAGTTCGGCATCCACTCCCGCAGTTCCTTCGGATCAAGCGACGTTTGCGCCCCATCCACCGCCGCGCAATACAAGCGGGTGGATTCTTGCGAAATCGGATCTTTGCTGTTCTTGTCAGCCATGTCATCATGGAAAGCAAGCCACAACGAAGAACAACCGCCGGCCGATCCGCCGGTGGCTCCGATCTTCGTCTTGTCGAGATTCCATTCCTTGGCTTTTGACCGGGTGAACTGCAACGCCCGCATTGCATCTTCCAGCGGAGCCTTCACCGGCGGTTCCACCTTTTCCTCGACAGCTTGCTTCACATAGCGATAGTTGATCGCCACGACAGAAATTCCCTTGTCATTGAACCGCTTCGGATTCGTTTTCTTGTCCCCGCCCTGCCAGCCGCCGCCGTGGATGTAGAACACCACCGGGGTCGGCTTGTCCGATTTGGCCGGGTAAAAGTCCAGCACCTGCCGGGGATGTTTGCCATAAGGCACATCCATCATCGGCTTCAACTCCTCGGCCCGGATTTCCATGCCGGCCAGCAGCACGGCAAAAATCGGAAGAACATGCCTCATCGTGAAGACTCCCTGTGAGAGATCGGTGCGGAAATTGTAGGCAGGGCGACTTTCCCCGCCGGGCCAACTTCGGAATTTTGCGGTTATCCAAGGCATCGGCGACTATCCTGTGGTCGTGAAGATCACGCCCGAGAAAACCATCCATGAAACGCTCCGCCGTTCTGCTCATCACTTGTCCGGACACCAAGGGAATCGTCGCGGCCGTCAGCGAGCTCCTGTACAAGCACGATGCGAACATCCTTCACGCAGATCAACACCAAGACGCGGAACGGTCGCTGTTTTTCATGCGAGTCGAGTGGGATTTGGAAGGCTTTGCCCTCTCGAAAAGCGACTTCGGCGAGCGTTTCCAAACCATTGCCAAACGGTTTGGCATGGCGTGGCGGCTTGAGTCTGCCGAGCAACGCCCAAAGATCGGCTTGTTTGTCTCCAAATACGATCATTGCCTGCAAGATCTGCTTTACCGGCATCAGGGCGGCGAGTTGCCGTGCGATATTCCGCTGATTATCGGCAACCACCCCGACGCGAAACGGTGGGCCGACTTCCACGGCATCCCGTTCCATCACATTCCGGTCGAACCTGGCAAAAAAGCAGAAGCCGAGAACAAACAACATGGCTTGTTGAAAGAACATGGTGTCAGCCTTGTGGTGCTGGCCCGTTACATGCAGGTGCTGTCGCCGGAATTCGTGGGGTGGTATCCCGGTCGGATCATTAATGTTCATCATTCGTTCCTGCCGGCTTTTAGCGGAGCGAAACCATATCACCGGGCGTTTGAACGGGGAGTGAAATTGATCGGGGCGACCAGTCACTATGTGACGGACGAACTCGACGAAGGACCGATCATCGAACAAGATGTGGTGCGCATCTCGCACCGCGACGGACTGGACAACCTGCTGGAAAAAGGCCGGGATTTGGAGAAAGCCGTGCTGTCACGTGCCGTGCGTTGGCACATCGACCACCGCATCTTGGTATACGACCGCAAAACGGTGGTGTTTGATTGATATGACTGACCGGATTTTCGGATGGTCGGCATGAATAAAAACAGCCGCCGGGTGGCTTTCGCACACCCGACGGCGTTTTTCCCCCACCCTTCATGAGACACAAGGGACACCGCGAGGGACCGGTGAGGGTCGCCTCGCAGTGTCCGGAGATTGGCGGCCGCCAATGGCGATCAACATTCCGGGGCGGCCGACCAAGCCGTGTCCCGAACCATTGATCCCGGCATCCGAAGAAGCCGTCCTTCCGTCCCCGCATGATGTTGAACGGTTGAACCAAACAGACCGCGTTGAACATGTGCCGAACCGCCCCCCGTGAGGGAGGATGGCGATCCGGGTTGTCATTCCATCGAGTCATCTGTCGCCGATTGGTTTCCTCAGCGACGACAAGAGGGGATATAACGGCAAAGATTAAAAAGAAAAAGGGGACTTTGCGTCGAGAAATTGCCAAATGTCATCAGAGACTCTTGCGACATTTAAAACATCGTCATTGGGAAAGCCCTTTCCCAATTTGGTCATTGCAGTTCCAACTTGACTTCTTTCATGGAGGAATTGACATCCACCGTGACAGAGCTTTTCTGGAGGTCGTATGCTCCCTTGAACTTGTCAGCCATCGGTTTGCCGGGGGCGGGTTTTTCGGGAACACTGCTGACGCCCACGCGATATTTGCCCGTCTTGATACCCTTGCCATCCGTTCCTTTGACGTGGAAACCGCCATCGGCCTCCACACGGGTCGGGAATGATTTGCCGGTCAACTTCCCATCGGCCAACTCGCCGAAGACCACCATCACTTGCTCTTCCGGAGCTGGCTTGTAAAGTTCGCCCTTGACAAACAATTTGCCAGTCACCTCGGTTTCACCGTCACCGCCACAGCCAGGCAACATCGCCAAGAACAAACCACCAAACACCACAGGCCAAAATTGGCTCTTCATTAATGACTCGAAAAGGAGAGACCCACAACCGGCGGTCATGGGCGGGAAAAGTTTCAACGCATTAGCCAGTGTCCGTCAATTGTTGCTGTTGCTTGTGATGCCATCGGCGGCGCCATGCAGATAGAACCATTGATCGGCGCCGACTGAGTTCTTAATGAACCGGACAGATCCGTCGCCCATGCCGGTGTTCACGCCGCCAACGTGACGGCTGCGGGCGACCACCTGCCAACTGTTGCAACTTGAGCAACAACCCATCCCGGCGGCCGCACTATCCGTGCAGCCTTGGATATCATCCCCGCCACTGGTGCTGAAGTTGGGGTACGGCGTGTCAATCCGGCCGGCCGCCGCATGAATGCTGGCCCCGACCTGGCCCAATGCCCAAGTGCCGCGAATATCGCTGTCAGCCGGCCCGATTCGCAATTCGTCGATCAAAACGGTGTTGCTCAGACCGTCGGTGATGGAAGCAAAGCCGTTGGTCGAGTTCACCCCCATGACCGGAGACGTGGTGAGGCCGGGAAGCGGCGGATTGTAATAACCGTCGCTGAGAACTCCCGTCCGGCTGGTCATCGGAGAAGTGCCGTTGACGGAGCCGCCGACCCAAAACATGTCCGGCCCTGCGTTGGCCCCGTAATTCCCCCGTGCCCACCCCCCGCCGAGTTGCGAGCAAGGAGTTCCCGACCCGGTGTCGGACGGACAGAGGTACATGGGGATCTTGTTGCCACGGATCGAACGCCAGCCTGTTTCGCCTGCATTGGCCATGTAGGCTTGGATGCTCGCAGTCGCCTGCAAAAACAACGGGCCTTGCTCGATGTAAGGAAGGATCAACACCGCCCAGTTGGGACCAAAGTTCTGATTAAAATCAGCCGGATTGTTGACCGAGCTGTTCATCATCACCGCCGGAGGCAACGCGCCGTTGGTGTCGTGGAAGTTATGCACCCCCAGTGCGATCTGCTTGATGTTGTTGGTGCATTTCATCCGATTCGCGGCCTCGCGAATCTTCTGCACGGCCGGCAGCAGCAAGCCAATGAGAATGGCGATGATCGCGATCACCACCAAGAGTTCGATGAGGGTAAACCCCCGCCTGTCAGCATGTGAAGAGTTCATGATAACCTCAAGTTCAAATCAAGAAAAGAAATGAAGTGATTTGGCAATCTAAGCGTCGCCTTTGAAAAAAACAATCAAATTTTGAAGACTTTGGCAAAGAAATCATGCCTTATGAGAGGGATTTCCCCAATGTTGGGAACCTCTGCCTGCCGTGGCGGCCTCAAACAAGGCCGGTCAGATGGAAGATCACAATGATCACGGCCACCGCCAACGTTTTAATGAGTGTGATGGCAAAAATATCGCCATAAGCCTGACGGTGTGTCAGGCCGGTGACGGCGAGCAGTGTGATGACGGCCCCGTTGTGCGGCAGGGTGTCCATTCCCCCGCTCGCCATGGACGCAACCCGGTGGCACACTTCCAGCGGAATGCCCGCGAGTTGCGCGTTCTCGATGAAGGTGTCCGACAGGGCGGCAAGGGCAATGCTCAAGCCGCCGGAGGCCGAACCGGTGATGCCGGCGAGTGTCGTGGTGGTGAACGCTTCGTTGACAAGCGGTCCGGGAATGGACTTCAGGGCATTGGCAATCGCCAGAAACCCCGGCAAAGCCGCGATGACCGCGCCGAAGCCGTATTCCGAAGCCGTGTTCATGGAGGCCAGCAAAGCGCCGGAGACGGCCGACTTGGAACCTTCGGCAAACCGGCGGGCAACAGATTTCCCGGCCAAGATGAAAACACTCAAAATTCCGGCCAGCAAAGCACCCTCCACGGCCCAGATGGCGGCGACCTTGGAGACGTCCTGCACCACGGACCCGGTCTGGCCTGATGGGACAAAGGAAATCGACTGGCCGTAGAACTCTGGAATGGCGAGGGTGAACAGTTTGTTCAAAATCCCGACGAGGATCAACGGCAGGATGGCAACAAAGGGATGCGGTAACTTGCCGTGATCGAATGCTTCCGGTTCGTTGAGCGGATGGGAGCCATAACCCTCGCCCGCGATACTTGCCCGGCGACGGCGCCAGTCGAGATACGCCAGCCCCGTGACCAGGATGAACACCGCCCCGATGGTCCCCAGCCACGGCGCCGCATAGGTGGTGGTTTTGAAAAATGCCGTCGGAATGATGTTCTGAATCTGCGGCGTTCCGGGCAGCGCGTCCATTGTGAACGAAAACGCCCCCAACGCGATGGCGCCCGGTATCAGCCGTTTCGGAATGCCGCCCCGCTTGAACAACTCGGCGGCGAATGGATAGACCGCGAACACCACCACAAACAGCGACACGCCGCCGTAGGTCAGAAGGCCGCAGACAATCACGATGGACGGGATCGCTCGTTCCGGTCCGACCAGTTTGATGACCGAGGAGACAATTGACTTCGAGAAGCCCGATAATTCGATCACCTTGCCGAACACCGCGCCGAGCAGAAACACCGGGAAATAAAGCTTCAAGAAACCGACCATCTTGTCCATGAACAGACCGGTGAACATCGGGGCCACCAGCCGGGGATCGGTCAGCAGCACGGCTCCCATGGCGGCGACGGGAGCGAAGAGAATGACGCTGTGGCCGCGATAGGCCACAAACATCAGGAAGATCAGAGCCGCGAGGACGATCAGGAAACTCATCGGGCCTTCCCTCTCGTCGGTGGCGAATCGTCTGTCCCGTCTTGCGACTATCGTGGAATTGTATGTGGATCACCGGCGGACTCTTCCTCGCCTTTGCCCTCGAACCACTGGCAGGAGTGATTTTGCCGATGGTTCGAGGGGAGACGGGAAGAGATCACGCGATACGAGAAATGGCCTTTGGCTGGCGTGAGACAACCGGGGCGTTCAGTCAGGATTGGTCGTCAGTTCGCCGGCGGGCTGGCTGTCTTTCACCGTCCAGACTCGCACTTTGCCGGTGAAGTCGCCGACGAAAAGGCGGCCGCCATCATGGGAGAACGCGACGCGGGAAGGCAAATCGGCGAAGCCTTCGAGGCGGGCGGCCTGGTCCCCCTTGCCGGACCAAAGGCGGGCCGAGTTATCCCGGCCGCAGGTGGCAATCTGGCCGGTTCGGGAGTATTGCACGCCAAGCACGCCGGGGAGTTTGTTGCGGGCGGCTCCGGTGGCCTTCGGGTCAACTTGGGCGTTGAACGTCCGGGTCGGGAAACCATCCTCGGCATACCACAAGATGACTTTGCCGTCCTCGCTCGCCGAGGCGAGCATCTGCGAATCGGCCCGCCAACTCAAGGCCGTGATCGCATCCTTGTGATCGCCGAGAGTGAAGCCGATGCCGCCGGTTTCCACGTCCCAGATGAAAGCGCCGCCGTTACGGTCGCCGGTGGCGAGCATGGCGCCGTCCGGGCTGAATTCCATCGCCGTCACCCAGTCGGTGTGCTTCTTGATTTTGTGCTTCAGTTCGCCGGTGGCGGTGTCGTAAATCTTGATGAGTTTGCCCGGCCCGCCGAGGGCCACCAGTTTGTGATTCGGGCTGACATCGGCCGCGAGAACAATGTCGGCTTCGTCGCCAATTTCGGTGATTCGCTTTCCGGTCGTCACATCCCAAATCACCGCCTTGCCGGCCGAGGCCCCCCGGCCCCCGGCGGCCAGCAACCATTTGCCATTGCGGCTAAATTTGAGCACATACGGGATGCGTTCGGGGAAAGCGAGCGTGCCCAAAAGTTTCAGGGTGTCCGAGTTATAAAGCAACACCCGCTCGTGTCCGGCAACGGCGATCAGCGGCGCCCACGGACTGGCGGCCAGTGCCGTCACCGGATGCGGCCTCGCCGTTTTGGCCAGCGAGACACTCGGCAGATTTCCCGGCATCGGCGGCGGGCCGTCCGGCTTGCCGAGCGTCACCGCCACTGGATCAACATCGACTTTCCGCGAAGCGGTCTTTGCCGCCCCAACGGCGGTTTCCGGTGCCCCGCCTTCGATCCATTTCTTGAGAATCGCGATCTCCCCCTCGGGGATCTTCGGCCCCTTCGGCGGCATATGCGGTTCGACTTCGTGGTTGGTCACCTTAAAGAGCAGGCTCTGTCCCGGATTGCCGGGTTTGACCGTGTCGCCGCTCGATCCACCGGCGATGATGGCCGCGTAGGTTGACACATCCAAATCGGCCTTCGGCTTGTCCGCGTTGTGGCAGTTCAGACAGTGCATGCGCAGGATGGGCAGCACATGGTCCTTGTAATTCACCGCCGCCTTCGGGTCGGCTTTCGGGGCTTGGGCCGACGCCGAACCGCAGACGGCCAAGGACGAGGCCACGATTCCGAGGATGTGTTTCAACATGAAGGCAATTCCGGTCAGGCGATTAATGGTTGAACGTGAACTCGGTGGAGTTGAGCAATCCCCACAGAATGTCGCCGTAGATGGTCAGGGTGGCCATCGCCTCGAACCGTTTTCGGGCGGCGGCGATCGTCTGGTCCAAATTGGCAATCTGCTTGTCAAGGACGGCGGCTTCTTTGCTGTCTTTGGGAGCCTTCGTACGATCATTTTTCAGCGTTTCAAGTCGTTCCACTGTCCGCTTGTAAGTCGGATCGCTGCCTGATTGAACCGTTGCCAAGGCGGCGATTCGTTTGGGGTCGGTCGTCTCGCGTTTCACGATCTCGGCCAGTCGCTTGGATTCGGTGACCGTTGGCTTGCGGCCCAACGAGCGGAGATAAAGTTCCTCGATGATTTCCTCCGGCGACTTCTTATCGGCCACCATGCCGGAGATCAGCTTGCTTTGGGCGATCTTGGAGGTGATCGTGTCCCCGTTGACGAGGTGCAAGGCTTGCGAGAGATTCGCCTCACGGTTCACTTCGCACGAACACGGCGTTTCGCGGGGCGCCCGGCCGAAGGTCGTCAGGAAGTAGTTGGTCACTTCACCCGAGTGAATCTGCACGGCCCGAGTGCCAGGGGGCGACTGGGCGAAACGGTCCTCCGTCCCGGTGATGCGGGTGATTGAATCAAGCAGCACTTCGGCCCGCAACCGGCGGACATACGAGTGGGAGAAGTAAGTCTCCTCCAGTTCGTTCGTGGCGTTGGTGCTTGCCGAGAGTTGATAAGTCCGAGAATTGCAAATATCGCGGACGAGTTTCTTCTTGTCGAAGCCATAGCCAGCGAGCTTTTTGCCAAGTTCTTCAAGGAGTTCCTTGTTGCTCGGCGGGTTGCTGATGCGGACATCATCGACCGGCTCGACGATCCCGCGGCCGAAGAAGTGCGACCAGATGATGTTCGCCATCGTCTGCGAAAACTGCGAATTTTCCGGGGCCGTCAGCCAAGTGGAAAGAGCCTTGCGGGGATCTTGGCCCTCGACATCCGGGGCATCGCCGCCGAGGAATTTCGGCTTCATTCGCCGGCCGTCCACGGGGTGGGCAACGGTGTTGGCCGCGTTGTTGTTGATGACGATCACCTCCCGGCCTTCGACACCCCGGCGCAGGTTCATCCCGGCGAAGAAGGCGGAGAAACCGTAGTAATCGTCGAGCGTCCATCGGTCAAACGGATGGTTGTGGCATTGGGAGCATTGGATGCGGATGCCGAGGAACACTTGGGCAATGTCCTCAGCCGTCTTTTCCGGCGTGAGACGTTCCGCCGCCGTGTAAAGATTCGACGGTGGCGATTTGAAGTTGCTCCCGCTCCCGACAAGCAGTTCGGCGGCGAACTCGTTTAGCGGCCGGTTCTTCGCCATTTGCTCCTTGATCCACGCGGCATAAGTGAACATCGCCTTGGCATCGCGGCCATATTGCGCCACTTGATTGGAGGCCCGCACGCGGAGCAATTCGCCCCACTTCATTGCCCACATGTCCACGAACTCGGGACGTTCAAGCAAAGTGTCGATCAACTTTTCGCGTTTCTTCGGGTCATTGTCCGCAAGGAACTTGTCGTGTTCATCGCGTGTCGGCGGCAGGCCGACAAGGTCGAAGAAGACCCGTCGCAAGAACGCCTCGTCCGTGGCCAGTTCCGAAGGGGCGAGGTGCAGTTTCTTCAATTTGTCGAAGACAAGCCCGTCGATGTAATTGCGTTCCGGCGTTTCCGGCCAAACAAACTGGTCGCCAGTCGGCAGCACGATGGCTTCCGAGCCGACGGTGAACTTTCCGAACCGGGCGAAGACAAACGCCCCGCCGCGTCCGCCGGCTTTCACCGTGCCGTCTTTGCCAATCGCGGCGATGGATTCGTTGTTCGTCATGTACAACGCCAGCCGGGTCACATCGCGAACCGAACCATCCGAATACTTGGCGAGGACGACGACCTTTTGAGTTTGATCCTTGTCCGAGAAAACGATCTTGGAGGGAAGAAGTTCGATGCTGGCGGGCACGGGCGTTCCGGCCGCGTCGTCCGGGGCGCCGGCTTTCAGCCAGCGGAGCAACGTTTTGTAATCTTCATGGGTCGTGTCAAAGAGCTTGCCGCCGGTGTGGGGCACGGCTCCGATGTTCTTTTCAAGGAGCAGGCTCTTCTCCGGCACGGCCAAGTCAACCCGGCGGCCGATGATCGCCCGTGTCAACCGGTGGTAATCACCAGCGGGATCGAAGCCGAACAAGGAGAGGTTGAAACCGTCCTTGCCGCGGGCCGCCCCATGGCAACTGCCGTTGTTGCAACCATGTTTCATGAACACCGGCATCACATCGAGCCGGAAACTGACCGGGCGGGACTTGTCCGCGTCTTTGACGCTGACGGTGATTTCCGAGGTCAGCCCGCCATGTTCAATCAGCAGTTTGGTGGCACCGTCTTTTTTCGGGGACAGCAATTGCCCGATGATCGTGGCAATCGTGTTATCGGCCAACCGGAACTTGGCGGTCGCGGTGACATCCTTTGTGATGCCCTGTTCATCAATCTGTTGGACGACGACCCCTTGGCGGTCATCCTGCCCGCGCAGTTCGATGGTGGCGGGAAATGCCTTCAGGGTGGCGGCCGCCTCCGCGCGGACTCCAAGCGAGAGCAAAACGGCGAAGGTCAGGCCCAAGGTTCCGGTACGCATTGAGAGATTCGCCTTATGAGGGGCCAACCGATGGAGGATTGAAAACATTTGGTGAACTACTTGCTCTTCGGTTGCGCGCCGCGTTCGGCGTCGATGCGAAGAACACCGCTGCCGCTCAGTTGCCGCACGGGCTGGCCTTTGTCAATCACGGTGAGATCAAGCACGATTCCTTGATAATTGCCGACCAAGGCTTCGGAGGTGGCCCGAAGTGTAAAAGTCACTTCTTTGTCTGCCGAGGTGATCTCACGGGTTGCCTCCGCCAGTTCGATACCGCGTGGCAGGCGGGCGAGCGTCGCCTTCGCCTTGCCCTCGAAGGCCTGCAGGTGATTTAACTTGCAAACGATATTGGCCGTCTTGCCACGTTCGATGGACGCACGCGGAATGCGGGCTTCAACATGCGGCTCGGCCACTGTGAGTTTGAACGGCTGCGAGGCGACATAAGCCCGGGTTTCGCCATCATTATAACCCCGCTTGCTGTTGCCAGTCATTGCGGTGAGCGTGATCTGATGCGTCCCGGCGGCGGCGTTGCGGGCCGCCCCGAGCAGATAGACCCCTTCCGTCTGGTTGGCCGGCACGGTCACCGGGGTCGCGGTGCTGATGCCGACGGGCTTCCATTCCATCTGCACGGTCACCGGGCCGTCGAAGCCCTTGTCTCGAAGGATTTTGAACTTCAACGACACCTCGCCGTTTTGCACCAAAGCCGATTTTGGCTCCTCGACTTGCACATGAAACGGAGCTGGTTCGGTGACGGCAAAAGCCAGCTTTTCAATTGTTGTGTGAAGGTAGTAATCGTTGTTGCCGTAAGCATTCATTTGAATGGTCTGGCGGTAGCCGCTGGTCACCGGCGAACCATTGGTGACGGGCCGCACGACCAAATCGATCAACCCGGATTGCGGCTTGACCCCCTCGGCCACTTCAAACACCACCGGCACTCGTGTCATGCTTGGCGTCAGCTTCGGGGCGTGGATCGAGACGCCTTTGGGAAGATTCACGCCGACAAGTTCCAGTTCGCCGTTGTAAGGCCGGTTAGTGGCGAAGATGGCGACTTGGACGGTGTAACGATTCCCGGCGGCGACCGAAACCGATTGCCGGGCTTGCGGCTGAAACTGATTCTCGGCCTCCGGGGCGATGTAGGTGTAAACAGCGTTGTCTTCCGGTTGAACCTCGACCCGGTAGACATAATCAGGTCCGCCCTCGCCACGTTCGTTTTCAACACCCAACACATATTCGCCATCGGCTGGTGCGGAGAACTCAAGAATCGGGTCATGGGTTTCGCGGTTCAGGCCGCCCGACGGAGGCTGGCCGAGTTGATTCGGCCGCGAGTCGGTTGCCCGCAGGACCGGGGCATTCGCCTTGCCGCCGACTTGCTTGATCCAGATCACCGGATCGACCGGGGAGCCAAGGGCATTCGCCATCGCATGGAACTTGAATTGTTCCCCCTTTTTGGCCCGGAACAGGAAGCAATCCACATCTCCCGGCTTGTCGATGATGCCATTGAACGCCACCGGCAAACTGGTGGTTGATGTCGAGGACACTTGTTCCGGCTTGTCGTTCGGTTCGGTTTCCAAAACGTTTGGAAAAGGCGACACGCGAAGCCGATTCGGCGACGGGGTCAACACGCCATCGACCGAGGCCGTGAACGGATAGTCTTCCGGGGCGACGGGCAGGCGAACGGTTTGCTCCCAAACACCCTTGGGATCACCGAGGACTTTGACACGGAGTTCAGAACCGATCTGGCCTCCGGCCGGATAGATTCCCGTCGGCCGGCTAAACGTGCCGACATGCAAGCGGTATGTTTCCCCGGCCCCGTTGAACATGCTGTGGCGAACTTCGACGAAATACTCTCCGTCGCGATCGGCCAGGATGGAGAGGATCGGGTCTTGCACATAGAGTGCCGAGTCATCAGCGGCAGCCAGTTTCTTGCCCTTGTTGTCGTAGAAGGCAAGGTGCAAGTCCGGGATGCCGCGATCAACCCCGAACCGGGCCGCCTCGATTTCGGCCGAGAGTCGCTGGCCGCGTTTCACTTCGATCCGGTAGAAGTCGATGTCCGTCGGGTCGTTGATTTTGCCAAGGACGGTGGAGTTGACCGGCACGGGCACCGCCGTCTCACGGGTGTCGTTGCGCTGCTTGGAGACGTTTTCGTTTTCTTCAACCGTCGGGAACGGGCCGACAAAGAACCGGACATATTCGGTCAGTCCCCCGGCGGTGTTGAGCCGAAGCCCGTGCGGTCCGAGGGGGCAATCAGGGGCCAGTTTCAGACGGGCACGAACCCGAGTTCCGGGATCGACGGACACCGGCTTGCCATTGTTGGTCGTGCTTTCCACCATCTCGATTGATTCGACGGTGATCCCCGGCTCATAGAAGAGGACTTCGCGGGGTTTCTCCAAGGCCCGGCCCGCAAACTCGACTTCCACCGTCGTGCCGCGTTGCCCGCCGGGGGGCGACAACTTGGCCAATCGAGGGATACCGGCCTCGACTTGGGCCGCGAGGAGCAGGAACCCAAGACACGCACATGGAATGCGAAGGGAATACATGATGAACAACTCCCGACGAATCGGCATGGAGTGAAAAACGTGGAGTTCCCCGCGACACCGTCGCGGGGCGTGGCTGACGGCGGGAATTAACCAATCAACCCTTTGACGACTTCGCCCCCGTCGATGATCTCGATGGGGCGGGCGCCGGGGGCCATCAGTTCCTTGTCGGCGTTGATGCCGAGTTGGTGGTAAACGGTGGTCAGCACGTCTTCAACGCGAATCGGGTTTTCTTCCGGCTCGCTGGCGGTCGAGTTCGACGAGCCATAAACGAAGCCCTTCTTAAACCCGCCTCCGGCGACGGCAACGGAGAATACGCGGGGGAAGTGGTCGCGACCGGCCGAGGCGTTGATTTTCGGGGTTCGCCCGAATTCGCTGGTCACCAGCACAATCGTCGAGGCCAGCAAGCCGCGATCATCCAAATCCCGAATTAACCCGGCCAACGCGGAATCAAGACCCGGAGCCTGTCGACGCATGGCGTTTTCGATGCCTGCGTGCATGTCCCAGCCGCCATAGCTGACGGTGACAAACCGCACTCCGGCTTCAACCAACCGGCGGGCCAGCAAGAACCGAGGCCCGGCTTCCGATGTGCCGTACTTCGCTCGGGTCGCCGCCGTTTCCTTTTCAATGTCAAACGCTTCACGGGCGGCCGGAGAGCTAATCAGGGCGTAGGCCCGTTGGTAAAACTCGTCCATCGCCCCGAGGGCTTCGGCCTTCCCGGCTTGATAGCGGAAGTGATCATCCACCACATCGCGAATTTCGCGTCGGGTCGAGAATCGCTGATCGTCCACGCCCGGCGGGAGCGACAGATCACGAACCTTGTAACCGTTACGCGCCGGGTCGCTGCCGATGCCGAAGGGGCCGAACTGCGATCCGAGGTAACCGGTGCCGCCGTATTCGGTCGCGGAAGGGACGGCCACATAAGGCGGGAGGTCTTTGCGCGGGCCGAACTCGTGCGAGACAACCGCCCCGAGGCTCGGGTGTTCAATCGCCGGGCTCTTCCGGTAGCCGGTGTACATCGTGTAGGTCGCCCGGCCGTGATCGGCCTCTTTGCCGGCGATTGACCGGATGATCGTCATTTTGTCGGCGACTTGAGCGATATTGCGGAAGTTCTCGTTGAGAACAATGCCGGGCATTTTTGTTTTGGCGACACCGAACGGCCCGCGATATTCAAGCGGGGCTTCGGGTTTCGGATCCCAGGATTCTTGATGAGCCATCCCGCCGGGAAGGACAATTTGGATGATGCTTTTGGCGACGCCTTCCTTGCTCTCGTAATTCTTGAGATCGCCCCGAGCCTTCATGGCGAAGAAATCGCCGAGCGTGAGGCCCAAGCCACCCACCACGCCAACACGAAGAAATTCGCGACGGGCAGGAGCAAAACGGTTACCGGCGGCGGGAATTGAAGGCATCGGCTGGCACCTTATGCGGTGGGATGGTTGGCGGGAGGCTAATTTCTGAGGCGGGTTGTCGGCTCAAATAGGCGAATTTTTTGGCGGGTATTTCCAACAACTCACTTATACCAGCGTTTTCTCGTCCGATCCACAGGGAATTTTGAGGATTTCCCGGCTTTCAAGTTATGACACTTCACCATCAAGGCCGCGCACCTCCGGGTGGAACATGCCAACATGCTTTTGATCTTTGTTTCTTCAAATTCTTCCATTGACGCGAACCCGGAGCAATATATGATGTCAATATGATATCACTTTGATATCTATTGAGGGTTCCATGAACGAGCGAACTTGCAAACTGCTTCCCGGTCTGTTGATGATCCCCTTGTTTGTGGTCATCATTCCGGGGGGCGTGGTTTATGCCATCATCACGGCCGTCAACCAGCATAATTTCTGGCCGTGGGGGCTGGCGGCGATTCTGCTCGTGCTGTCTTGGTGTCTCGGCATGGCGGGGTTTGTGATCGTTAACCCGAATGAAGCGCGCGTTGTTCAGTTGTTCGGCCGATATGTCGGAACCTTGAAGGATCAGGGCCTTTACTACGGGAACCCGTTCTATCGCGCCCAACGGGTTTCCATGCGGGTGCAGACATTCGAGACCGGGCAGACCAAAACACCGGAACGCAAGGACGCGCAAGGCAACGTGACCACGTCCGGCCACACGGCCCGGCGACCCAGCAAGGTAAATGACAAAGACGGCACCCCCATTGAAATCGCGGCCATTGTGGTTTGGCGAATCGTCAACACGGCCGAGGCAGTCTTCGTCGTGAATGACGCGGAAGAGTTCGTCCACATGCAATCCGAGGCTGCCCTCCGAGGCTTGGCGAGCCAGTACAGTTACGACGCGGAAGAAGGCCAATATGCTCTGCGGGGCCACATCGACGAAGTGTGCAGCCGATTGAAGAGCGAAGTTCAAGAACGTGTTCGACAAGCCGGGGTGGTGATCGAGGAAGCCCGCATCAGCCATCTCGCCTATTCACCGGAAATCGCCTCCGCGATGCTCCAGCGACAACAAGCCGGAGCGGTGATCGCCGCGCGGGCCAAGATTGTCGAGGGAGCGGTCGGCATGGTCGAACACGCCTTGGAAATGTTGAGCGCCAAGAAGATCGTGGACTTCGATGGCGACCGAAAAGCGGCGATGGTTAGCAATTTGCTCATCGTCCTTTGCGGCCACTCCGTCCCGCAACCGATCATGAACACGGGAACCATTTACCAGTGAGTTTTTGTGTTACTTCCCAAAATCAGGTGCCCACGTAATGGCGGAACGGAAAGCCTTTCTTCTGCGAATCGACCCGGCGGTGTTGGCGGCCGTGCAACGCTGGGCCGATGACGACCTGCGCAGCTTGAACGGCCAGATCGAGTTTTTGCTTCGCAGGGCCCTGCGGGACTCCGGGCGGGACCGCTCGGATGCGAACTCAGCGAAACCCGAATCCGAGGCCGGGGAATAATCCGGTTCATTTCCGGCCGCCGAGAGTGTAATCTAATCAGACCGACCTACCTCTTCGTTCATTGGGGACACACCCGATGGTTCTGCGTTCGCTGTTCACGTTGCTGGCCCTCCCGAGTATGATGGTTGCCGCCCCGAAAATTGAGTTTGACCGGGATGTTCGGCCAATCTTGGCGGACAAATGTTTCGCCTGTCATGGGCCGGATGAAAAGCAACGCAAGGCAAAACTGCGACTCGACACCCGCGAGGGAGCGTTGGCCTCTTTGGATCTGAAGAAGCCGGGCGAAAGCGAACTCATCAAGCGGCTGACGACTACGGACAAGATGGAACACATGCCCCCGGCCACCACGGGGAAGACGGTCAGCCCGGCCCAAGTTGAAACTTTGCGGCAATGGATCGCCGAGGGAGCCGAGTATCGGGGCCACTGGGCATTCATCGCCCCGAAACGCCCCGATGTGCCGAAGACCGGGGATGGCTGGGCCGCCAGCCCGATTGACCGCTTCACGATGGCGAAACTGCAAACCGAAAACTTGAAGCCAGCTTCGGAAGCCGAGAAGACCATCCTGATTCGCCGAGTCACCCTTGATCTGACAGGGTTGCCGCCAACGCTAAAAGAAATCGACGACTATCTCGCGGACAATTCGCCGAACGCCTACGAGAAAGTCGTTGACCGGCTTCTCGGAAGCGTCCGTTACGGCGAGCGCATGGCGCTCGACTGGCTCGACGCCGCCCGTTATGCGGACACCAACGGCTACCACATCGACAACGGCCGCGACATGACCCGATGGCGGGAATGGGTGATCGAGGCGTTTCATCAAAACAAGCCTTACGGCCAGTTCACCATCGAGCAACTCGCCGGTGATTTGCTGCCGAAGGCCACGCTTGAGCAAAAGATCGCCAGCGGTTTTAACCGCAACCACATGACCAACTTTGAAGGCGGGGCCATCCCGGAGGAATATCGTACCGCCTACATTGTGGACCGGGTGAACACCACCTCCACCGTGTGGATGGGCCTCACCTATGCCTGCTGCCAGTGCCACGACCACAAGTACGACCCGCTAACGCAGAAGGAGTATTACCAGCTTTACGCCTACTTCAACAGCGTGCCGGAAAACGGCCTTGATGGCGGCCGGGGTAATTCCGTGCCCATGATTAAGGTCCCCTCAAAGACCCAAGAAGCCAAGATTGCCGCATGGAAGAAAGAAATCGCCGATTTGGAGGCGAAATTGGCCCAGCCGAACCCGGAGGTGGTCGCCGCCCAGGCCGCTTGGGAAAAATCTCCCGACGCGGCCAAGACCACTTGGAAGCAGTTGGTTCTTGACAAACTCAAGAGCAAAAACGGGACGACGTTCACCACCACGGACGGCATCACCGTTGCCGCCGGGCCGAACCCGGCCCAAGAGGTTTACACGATGACCTTCAAACCAGACGTGCCCAATCTTACGGCCTTGCGGTTGGAAGTACTTCCGGACGACAAGCAAAGCGGCAATGGGCCGGGCCGGTCGTCCAACGGCAACTTCGTGATGACTGGCTTCAAAGTCAATCTTGGCGAGGGCAAAGGATCAACCGCATTGAAACTCCGTTCGGCCTCGGCCGACTACAGCCAAGTAGACGGAAATTTTGATGTAAAGAACCTCCTTCAACCGAACGGCAAAGGCTGGGCGATTCACCCGCAGACGGGCAAGCCGCACCATGCGATTTTCGAGTTGGCCGAACCCGTGGCCGCCGGAAAGGAAGTCACGGTTCAATTGCAATTCAACTCGACATTCGGAAACCATCAGTTTTCACGGTTTCGGTTACTGGCCACCGATTCGGCCACCCCGCATGAAGGGAATCCGATCCCGGCCAACATTGATGCGATTCTGAAAGCCGATTCGGCCAAACGCACTCCGGCCCAACAACAAGAGTTGGCCACTTATTACAAGACACAAGTTTCCCCGGCGCTGCGAGCCATCAACGACAAGATTGCGGAATTGCGAAAGTCGATTGCCACCGAAGAAGGAAGCACGACGACCGCAATGGTGATGGAGGAAATGCCCAAGCCTCGCGACACGTTCGTGCTGACTCGCGGCGAGTACGACAAGAAGGGGGAAAAGGTCACGCCCGGCACTCCGGCTGTCCTGCCGCCGCTGCCGAAGGATGCCCCGGCCAACCGGCTGGCTTTGGCCAAATGGCTTGTCTCGCCGGAAAACCCGTTGATGGCGCGCGTGACGGTGAACCGTTACTGGCAGCTCTTCTTTGGCACCGGGTTGGTGAAGACGGCCGAGGACTTCGGCACGCAAGGAGATTACCCCTCGCACCCGGAATTGCTTGACTGGCTGGCGGTTGAATTCCGCGAATCGGGCTGGAACCTTCGACAACTGGTGAAACTGATTGTGATGTCTGCGACCTATCGGCAATCATCGGCCGTGTCGAAAGAACTGGTCGCCAAAGACCCGGAAAACAGGTTGTTGGCCCGTGGCCCCCGCTTCCGGTTGCAGGCCGAGTTCATCCGCGATCAAGCCTTGGCCGTCAGCGGGTTGATGAACGGCGAAATCGGCGGCAAGAGCGTTTCGCCGTATCAACCGGCCGGACTGTGGGAAGAACTGATGTCCCGCGCGGACGGTGCTAATTGGACCGCCCAAACCTACACGCAAAGCACCGGCAAAGACCTATATCGGCGGACCATGTATACCTTTTGGAAGCGGACCTGCCCGCCGCCGTCGCTGGCGACGCTGGACGCCCCCGACCGGGAAACGTGCGTCGTCCGTCGTTCCCGAACCAACACGCCGTTGCAAGCCTTGGTGTTAATGAACGATCCGACTTACGTGGAAGCCGCCCGCAAGTTCGCCGAGCGAATGATTGCCGAAGGCAAAACGACCGAAGAACGTCTGAACATCGGCTTTCGCATGGTCACCGGCCGACCGATGCAAGAACGCGAGTCCGTTGTGTTGACGAAAGTTCTTGACCGCCAGCGGGCACGGTTCCAAAACGACGAGAAGGCCGCCATCAAACTGCTCTCCGTGGGTGAATCGCCGCGAGACGCCAAGTTGCCCGTCGGCGAATTGGCGGCGTGGACAATCCTGGCCAATTCTTTGTTGAATCTGGATGAAGCGTTGACACGGAATTGACGGACGAGGGTTCGCCAAAGCCAAGCGTCGTTGGTTATTGGTTTGGCTTTCTTATCGGGAGCCTACATCATCGCCAGCGATACCTTGGCCTTGGGAAACTTCCCCAACAGTTCGTTGTAAAGAGGAATTCGTCGCACGAGTTTTTCGGCTTCACGGTCATTCAAGCCGCGACGACAATTCTCGCAAATACGCATGGGCAGGCGATAGGATAAATCGCGCCCAATGATCCTTGCCTCTCCCTTGCGCTTTAACACAATCCAGCCAAGCAGCAACCCCCATAGTTCCAAACCATAGCCGGGCTTGCGAACTTCCGCGCGTTCGCACTGAATATTGACATAAACAATCCCCGTTGTCGGTTTTTCGCATCCGACGCACTCGTTCTCCTCGGGAAGCCGGCCTTGTTGCAGCATGGTTTCGATCATCAAGTCAGCCGATATGCTCGAAACTCCCGCTGACTGTCGAAGCCGGTGGAGTGATGGAACATCCACCAGTCGCTGGCAGTGACAACTAACTTTTGTGCCGGCGTCGCCTGCCGACACTTCCACGGAATGGCCGCATTCACATTTCACTAAATACTTCATGATTTTACTTTTTAGGAATTGATTTTGCGAGTCAATGTTAAAAATCGATCATCATAGTCGGCGGTCAAACGTCGGGCCAGGTTGTTTGGCGACCTGATACCGCTCAATCAAAAACTTTGCGGCCAGTTCGCAGGCTCCCGGTTTGGCGACCTCGTTGCACAATTGCGTCAGTCGGCTCTTGATGGCAGCGATTTGTTCCGGGTTGCTTAGCCATTCGGTAATGCGGGCGGCCACTTTCTTTGACGGGTCGCTGGCGACCAGAAATTCCGGGTAGAGTTCTTCGCTGGCCAGCAGGTTGACGAGGCTGATGAACGGCACGATTTTGAAATGCCGGCCGATGCGCCACTCGTATCGTTTGAGCCGGTAAATCACGACAGCGGGTTTGCGGCGCCACATCATCTCCAGACTCACCGAACCGGACACCGAGATGCAACATTCGGAAAGCTCGATGATTTCCGGCGTCCGACCCACAAACACCTCGGCCGGCATCTTCCAAGGGGCGATGAGTTCCCGCACGGCCTCGGCCTGTTGATCGTTGAACGCCGCCACCATGAACCGGGTGTTCGGGTTGGCCGCGTGGATCTTCCGGGCCGCCCGCAGCATCTCCGGGGCGTTCTTGCGAATTTCGCTGTTGCGCGATCCCGGCAGGATGCCCACCACCCGGCCCGGCTTCGCTCGTTCGACGGCCATGAACGCATCGTCGAGTTTTTGGGAGGCCAGTTCGTCGAAGTAAGGATGGCCGATGTACGTGGACGGCACACCCCGCCGAGTGAACCAATCATGTTCAAACGGCAACGCCGAGAGAACATGGGTCAACAACTTCTTCATCTTCTTGACCCGGCCCTGCCGCCACGCCCAGATTTGCGGCGGGACGAAGTAGACGACCGGAATCCCCTCCTCTTTTGCCTGCTCGGCCAGTTTCCAGTGGAAGCCGGGATAATCGATCATCACCACGACATCCGGGCGGTGGGTCTTCAGATACTCATGGGCTTTGTCGAGCAATTCCCGGAAGAAGCGAATCTGCTTGAGAACATCGAACACCCACATCACGGAATGCTGGGCGAGAGGATAATGCACATCCTGCCCGGCGGCCCGCATCTTCTCCCCGCCGAAACCGACGATCTTCGCGGTCGGGTCGGCGGCAAGGATGGCCCGGATCAGATTGGCCCCGTGCAGGTCCCCGCTTGGCTCCCCCGCGCTCATGAACACGTGCATCTGACACCCCGGTTGAAAGTTCCGGAATTGGTTTACGGAGAAGCCGGTTGAACAACGAGGCAAGCGAGGCCGTCAAAACATGTGGGGATAGTGTGCGTTTGATGAAGAGCGGGCGTGGCCTGTGTTTTTTCCACGCGATCCTTCGTAAAAACAAATATCTTCAACAGTATTCTTTCCACCCAATTTGTTGTGACCAACCTTATGTTCCGTCTGCTGGCCCTGATCGGATTGCTGACGGCCGCTCCGTTGTTTGCCGTCGAGCCGGAGAAGCCGAAACTCGTCGTCCTTGTCGTGTTCGATCAAATGCGAGGGGATTACATTGACAAGTGGCAGCCGCTCTTCGGCCAAGATGGATTCGTCCGGATGGAGAAGGACGGGGCTTGGTATAAAAACTGCCATTACCCATACGCAATCACGGTGACCGGCGCGGGGCATTCCTCCATGTTGACCGGATGCGCCCCGGATGCGCACGGGATCATCGGCAACACATGGTATGAACGGAAGTCGGCCGCCACGGTGAATTGCTCCGAGAGCAGCCGATACGAACGTGTTCCCCCGGCCCCGAAAGTGGTTCCCGAACCGGTTAAACCTGAGGACACGGAGAAGAAGGAAACCGAGGAAACGGAGAAAAAAGAAGTCAAGGCAATGGGCACACCGGAGCGCCTGCTGGCCCCGACCTTTGGCAACGCAATCAAGGAAGCAACCGGCGGGAAGGCCCGTGTGATTGGCCTCTCGTTCAAGGACCGCTCCGCGATTCTCCCGGTTGGTTCCAAAGCCGACGGGGCTTACTGGCTTGACAGCGCCGATGGAATGATCGTCACCTCCTCGTTTTTCCGCGACTCGGTGCATCCGTGGGTGGCCGAGTTCAACAAAAGCCGGATCGCCGACCGCTGGTTTGGGAAGGACTGGTCAAAATATCGCCCGGATTTGGATTACGCCAAATACAGCGGCGTGGACGAAGGCGTCGGCGAAGGCACGGGCATCAAGCAGGGCAGGCTGTTCCCCCACCCGACGGACGGCGGGGGCAAGAAGATCGGCAAAGCCTATTATGAGGCTCTTTACAACTCCCCGTATGGGAACGAACTGTTGCTGGAATTGGTGAAAACCGCCGTTGTTGCCGAGAAACTCGGCCAGCACGAAGTACCCGATTTGCTGAGCGTGAGCTTTTCGAGCAACGACAGCGTCGGGCATTCTTGGGGTCCGGATTCGCAGGAAGTGCTGGACACCACGCTCCGTTCGGACAAGATCATGGCCGATCTGTTGAAATTCCTTGACGAGACGGTGGGCAAGGACAAATACCTGCTCTGCCTCACGGCCGACCACGGCGTATGCCCCCTGCCGGAATTGAGCGCCAAGAACGGCCTCGACGCCAAACGGTTCCCGTCCAAGAAAATCATGGCCGCCGCGGAACTATATCTCCGGCTGACTTACATGCCGGATGCCGTTTCTGACAAGAAAACCCGGTTCATTGAAAACGTAACCTCTCCGTGGGTATATCTCAACGAAAAATTGCTTGCCGCCAACGGACTGAAAACGGCCGACGTGGCGAAAACTCTTGCGAGCTTTCTCGCCAAGCAAGAGGGAATTGCCCGGACATTCACTCGCGAAGAACTGGAAGGATCGTTCCCGGCCGATGACCGCATCGGGCAGCGGATGAAAAAATCATATTACGCCTCCCGCAGCGGAGACTTGGGGATTCTTCTCAAACCATACTGGCTTGAGGGGGACAGGCTGACCGGCACAAATCACGGTTCGCCATATCCCTATGACACGCATGTGCCGTTGCTGGTGTTCGGGGCCAATGTGAAGCCAGGCATCCGCAAGGAAGAAGTGACTCCGCAGACAATTGCTTCGATCTTCGCCAAGGCGTTGGGCATTGCCCCGCCCGCGAAAGCCGAATTCCCGGCCCCGAAGGGGTTGTTTGAGAAGGAATAAGACAGCGAACTTCCGCTCAGGCCGCCAGTTGTTCGTATGTCAGCCAGACACCCGTGCGGGCATAATTCGAGATGACGATGGCCAGATGCCTGCCGATGCCGGGAGTGCGGGCGAGATCTTCGACAAGGATTTCCACGAGGGGCTTGTCGAAGCGTTGCACTTCCATGGCCGCCCGGCGGTAGGCTCGGATGCGGTAAAGATTCCCTTGGGCCGCCCGCAATTCACGGGCGTGTGTTTGCAATTGTTCAGACACTTCTTGATTGGTCATGATTTCCTCCCCTGTTGATTGTCACCAACCGGGGAAGGAAATGAAATGTCGGTTGAAATGGCTCAGGGCGTGATCGGCGGGAACTCCTGATGCTTCTCGGCATCGGATTTCAGTTCGGTCGGCTTGTCCAAATCGGCCCACGGCTCGGCCGGTTTGCCCATGTCTTTCTTTGGCTCGACGGGCTTTTCCACGACAGGTTTTGGTTCGTCGTGCTGCTTATGTTCGCCCGTCAGATGGGAATGAACCATCACCACCGTCTTGCCGACCACCGGAATTTCATTCGGATCGCCCGCCGACCCCCGGCGCTTCAACACAGCCGAAGTGGCAAACCCCGCCACATAAGAGATGACGGCAATCAGGACCAGTTCCCGATAGGTGTCGAGTTTGTTCAAAATCGCGATAAAACTGTCCGCAAAAACAAACGCCAGCCAGAAGATCAGGTTCACGCCGGGGATGGCATACAACCCGTCCGCAAGCAAAAACTTGCGGAACGGCAACCGGATCATCCCCGCCGTCATGAAGACAGGCGCGCGGATGCCGGGCAGCAGGCGGGCGATGAGCAAAATGCCGATGCCATAATCATGAAAATTCTTTTCAATCTTCAGTCGGCGATCCGGCGGCAGCACCCGCTTCTGCACCCATTTCCGCTGGATCAGCCAGCCTCCCCAGCGACGGCCGAAATAGTAGAGCATCGAGTCGCAGGCGACGACGGACACGATGCACACCGGCAGCATGATCCACCAGTGCATCCCGCCGGGATTATCCCAGACCCGGCCAACCATGATGCCGGCGGTGGCGATTGGTATTTCCTCGGGGATGGGAGCGCCCACGCCCGAGGCCATCAACATCCCGGCAATGCTCAGATATTGGAGAATCTCATTCCACGAAATCATGCGGACATTCCGGGCCGGAGGGAGACAGGGGTTAGCACACCCCTGACTAGGTTACGGCAATGCCCGCCCGGATGGAAGACACAACCCGGCCGCCGTCTGATTGGTCAACGGCCGGGATTGCGGATAACTTGAACAGGAGACGGAATTCGCAGGGCGTTCTCGGGTGAAGACGAATGATCGTGCTGATCGATAATTATGATTCGTTCACATACAACCTCGTTCAGCGGTTCGGGGAACTGAACGCCCGGCTGCCGATGGTGGTTTTTCGCAACGATCAAGTCACCTTGGAACAACTCGACGACATTAACCCCACGCATGTCATCATCTCGCCCGGCCCCTGTTCGCCGAAGGAAGCCGGGCTGAGCAACGAGATTTTGAAACACTTTGCCCCGAAAGTACCCACGTTTGGCGTCTGTCTCGGGCATCAGTGCATCGGCCATAGTTTCGGCGGAGAAGTGATCCGCAATTGGCGGATCATGCACGGCAAGGTCTCTCCGATCCATCACGACGGCAAGGGCTTGTTCGCCGGGATGAGCAATCCCTTTGACGCAACCCGGTATCACAGCCTCGTCATCAACCGGGACAGCTTCCACAACCCGGATTTCGAGGTGAGCGCCTGGACGGCCGAGGGGGAGATCATGGGCGTCCGGCACAAGACTTGGCCGTTGCATGGAGTGCAGTTCCACCCGGAGAGTTTCCTCACGGTTGAGGGACCGAAGATTCTGCAAAACTTCCTGGATCTCGCCCCGTGGCAATGAAGCCGTCCGCCGTTCCTGCCACCTTGGCGAAGGCCACCCCCTTGCTGGATTCTTGGGGGCTGGAGGATTTTGCCCGTGGCTTCCGCAATCTTCAGGCCATCGGCGGGCATCTGGGGACAGGTTTCTCCGCATGGCTGCCGTACTTCACCAAATATCTGCCGGAATCGCCGGACCCCGATCTCGCGCTGAACGCTCTTGAGCGGATTCTGGCAAACAAACCCTCCCTCGAATTTCGCGACCGCTTGTTTGCCGACGACGGAGCGAGATTCGGAGCGTTGGTTCAACTCATCGGCACCTCGCAATTCTTCGGCGATGTCCTTGCCCTCGATCCGGATTTTCTGGAGACGGCCACCGCCCCGCTGAGGGGAACGCCCACGTTGGACGAGTTGACGGAAACCCTGCGGCAAAGTGTGAATCTCGCCGGGGACGATAACGGCGTCCTGCGGACGATCCGCCGATTTCGCCGGGAGCAATTGCTCCGCATCGGGGTAAACGACATCGTTAGGGACCGGCCGTTGGAGGAGATCACCGCCGATCTTTCACGGGTGGCCGATGCCGCGTTGATCGTCGGTTGGGAGACGGCCCTCCGCTCCATGTGCCTGCGATACGGCAATCCCGGCCGGGCCTGTGTGCTGGCCTTCGGCAAACTCGGCGGTGGCGAACTCAATTATTCCAGCGACATCGATCTGATCGTGGTCTACGACGAAGAGGGCCGAACAACCGGTCGCAGGCCGGTCGGGCACGACGAGTTTTATTCCCGCGTCGTCTCCGAATTGATCCGGTTGCTCTCTTCCCACACGGACCGGGGCCAAGCTTATCGGGTCGATTTCCGGCTTCGGCCCGAGGGCCAGCGGGGGGCGCTCGCCAAGTCCCTGAGCAACACGCTCTCGTATTACGACACGCTCGGCCGCACTTGGGAACGGCAGGCCCTCATCAAAGTTCGCCCGGTGGCCGGGGATCTTTCGCTGGGGGCTGAGTTTTTGGAGGCGATCCAGCCGTTTGTTTACAAGCGATTCCTGAGCTTTGCCGAGATCAACGAGATCAAGGCGATGAAGCGGAAAATCGAACAAAAAGCCCGGCAGGAGACCAAGGGACGCGAGGTGAAGATCGGTGCCGGCGGCATCCGGGACATCGAATTCACCATCCAGTTTTTGCAACTCCTCAACGGCGGGGACACCCCGGCGGTGCGCAAACGGGACACTCTCGGGGCGATGCAAGCCCTCGAAAAAGCCGGGTGTCTGACGGATGCCGAGTACCGGGGACTCGACGACACCTATCGCTTCCTGCGAAAGATCGAACACCGGTTGCAATTGCTCTTCGACTTGCAGACCCACATTCTGCCAGAATCGGCGGATGAACTCCGCAAACTCGCCCTGCGAAGCGGTTACCAGACCAAGACCACCGGGGACATGCCGAGAGCCGCCGAGCCGAATCGCGGCGGGAGTTCGCTTGGTGCCCAAAAACATTCCCCGCTCGACGAGCCTTCGGTCGTCCCCACTCTGGACGCTCGTGACTTGCTGGTGGACCCGCTCGACCAGTTCCTTCTCGATTATCAAGAAAAAACCCGGCTGAACCGGACGATCCTTAATCACCTGCTGCACCTGACCTTCGCGGACACCACAGAGGATGCCGAACCGGAAAGCGACCTCATCCTCGATCCGGACCCGGACATCGTAACCGTTACCCAAGTGCTGGGCAAATACGGCTTCCGCGATGTGGCGGCCGCATGGCGGAACATGATGGAGTTGACACAGGAACAACGATTCCTCTCCACCCGGCGCTGCCGGCATTTTCTGGCCAACATCGCCCCGCAATTGCTCCGGGCCGTCGGCAGCACGACCGACCCGGATCAGGCGCTCACCAACTTGGAACAGGTGACGGCCTCCCTTGGCGGCAAAGCCGTGTTATGGGAACTGTTCAGTTTCAACCCGCCATCGTTGAAGCTGTATGTGGACATTTGCGACAGCCCTTTCCTCGCGCAAATACTCATCAATAATCCGGGGATGATCGACGACCTGCTGGACAGCCTGATTCTGAACCGACCCCGAGAATTGGCCGACCTGCGAAATGAACTCACGGAACTGCTGAAAGGGGCAGATGCCCCCGATGCCGTGGAATCCATCCTTCACAGTTTCCAAGACAAGGAAATCCTGCGGATCACCGTGCGGGATCTGTTGCGCAAGACCGATGTCCGGGAAGTGACCGCCGAATTAAGCGACGTGGCCGAGACCTTGTTCGTGGAAGTGGCCCGCCGACAGGAAGTCCTGTTGCGGGAGCGCCACGGGGACGCCGGGCCGTATGTGATTCTGGCCCTCGGGAAACTCGGCGGCCGGGAGATGAGTTACCACAGCGATCTCGATTTGGTGCTGGTCTACGCCGGCGAGGGACGCACGGCGGGGCCAAAATCCGTCGATCATTATGAATATTTCACCGATCTCGCCCGGCGGATCATCAAGACTCTCAGCAATCTGGGACCGATGGGGCGTCTTTACGCAGTGGACATGCGTTTGCGACCCACCGGAAAGTCCGGCAGCCTCGTCGTGCCGCTCGGGGAATTTCAACGGTACTTCGAGGCAAAGAGCGCGCAGATTTGGGAACGCCAGTCTCTCACGCGGTCTCGCGTCTTGCATGGCGATCCGGCGTTTGCGACGGAGATGATGGCCCGGGTCCGTCATGCGGCCGTGGACATCCCGTGGACGATTGAAGTGGTGCGGGAGATCCGGCAAATGCGCGACCGGCTGGAACATGCCGGAACGCCCCGCAGTTTGCGCCGGGCCGCCGGGGGAATGACGGACATTGAGTTTCTGGTGCAGGCCATGCAGATCCGTCACGGCCAGCGATTGCCGATGCTTTGCCTGACGAACACTTGGGAAAGCCTGGCGTGCTTCCGCGATCATGGCCTGCTGACCCCGGAACAGCATGATCGGCTGGTCGCCAGCTATTCGTTCCACCGGCTCGCGGAAGCCCGGCTTCGCGTGTTGCTGAACCGCCCGGCAAGCGAGTATCCCGAATCGGCGGAAGAACTCGAAAAGTTCGCCCGCCGGATGGGTTATCCCGCCGGGGACGAGCCAGCCCGCAATCGCTTTTTGAAGGATTTGGAAACCCATCGGCGGGATACCCGGCTCATCTACGATTGCCTCGTGGCGCTCGATTGATTGTGCCGCCCGCTTCGTTTACAATCACATTTTTAAGCCCTCATCAATATTGTCGTTACTCCCTCATTTAGTCATCGCCACAAGCGAACTTAAGGTTCTCGCATGCCATTTGTTGTCACCTGCCCCGAATGTTCGGCCCGCTTGAAAACAGCCGCTCTCGTGCCGGCCGGCAAAGCAGTCACCTGTCCGCAGTGTAAACACGCATTTACCACGACAGAAGATTCGCCGGAACTGCCCGGCACCGCCTCCAGTCCGGTAAACTCGCGTCCCCCGGTTCCCCCGCCGCCCCCCTCGACTCAAAAATCGAAAGCCGTGCGAAGAGAAGAAGAACTGGAGGCGGCAGAGGTTGTTGATGACGAACTGGAGGAAAAACCCAAGTCCAAAAAACGCCGCGATGACGACGAGGACGACCGGCCTCGTTCTAAGAAAAAATCCCGTGACGAGGACGATGATGACGACCGACCGCGTTCCAAGAAGAAGCGGACAGACGATGATGACGAGGACGACCGGCCAAAATCCAAAAAGAAGCGGGATGACGACGACGAGGATGACCGGCCACGATCCAAGAAGAAATCCCGTGACGAGGACGACGAAGAAGATGACCGGCCACGATCCAAAAAGGGGCGGGATGACGACGAGGAAGAGGATGACGACGCCCCCTCTTCCCGCAAGAAATCAAAGAAGAAGGGAAAGAAGCCGCTCGTCCTCATGCTGGCCATCGGGCTGCCGCTCTTGTTTTTGATGTGCGGCGGGGTGTTGACCGGGGCTTATTTCCTGATCTTCTCCGGCGGCGGTGCTTCTTCGGACATGCTTGCTTGGGCGCCGAGCGGCAGCACCCATATCAACGGGGTGAAATACGCGACGATCAGCGGTTTTCCTTCGCTCAAACGAGGCATCCAACCCAAGCTTTCACGTCTTGAGAATATTGGAATGTCTCTAAATGATGTGGATGAGGTAATGGTTGCCCAAGGAGGCGGGGCGGAGACATTCGTGGTTCGTTCAAAAACCACGCTTGATGCCGCCAAAATGATGAAGTCCGCCAACGCCACGGAGAAGACGGCGGCCGGCAAAAAGTATTACAAAGGCCCCTCGGGTACTTTTCATCTTCCGACAGGAACGATGTTGGTATTTTGTTCCGGGGATGATGCGAATGACGGGACAATGACCGGTTTGTTGCAAAAGGAATCGAAAGTCACCGTGTCCGCTGACATGAAAAATTTGATTGGAAAAACAAGCGGAGACATCTGGGAGGTTAAAGTGTCCACCGGCGGTGCTAACGCCGGGGCGGGATTTGGATTTGCTCCCCCAAAATTTGAATATGGCAGTGGCAAAATTGTCGGGAATCAAATGAAGATGAATCAATCATTGGTGTTTGCGGATGAGAATGCGGCCAAGCAAGCCGAGACGCTCATGAAATTGTTTGCCCAATCGTTGAAGACGGGGGGTGGCAAAGGCAAAAAGTTTGATTCGGTTGATCTCTCGGTGAGCGGATCGACATTAACCTTCACGCTGGTTGGAAATATTGATGACGACAACGCCTCCATGATGACCGGTGGATTTTGATTGATTTTCAAGGAAGGTTGCTCCGTTCGCAAAGGGTTAGCCTGCAATCAGTTGTGATGACATCTCATTGCGGACAAAAATGCCGCCGTGCGTCGTCACCATGTCCCCCGGCCACTCTTTTCATCTCGGTCTGTCAAAAGAATAATCTCGGCGAGCCTCTCGGAAAGTTGCCGTGTCCGGACGGGTGACACTCAAGGAATCCAGAAATGCTCGAAGACCTTTGGCTGGTTCACCCCGACGAGGCGATGGGTGATGCCTTTCGGCAACGGTTTGCTGGTTTGCCGAACGTTCGTGTTGTCCGCGGCCGTTTTGAAGATTTGGAACCGCACGATTGTTTCGTCACCGCCGGGAATGCTTTCGGGCTGATGACGGCCGGGATTGATGCCGCTGTGATTCGGCGGTTCGGCGAACCGCTGATGCGGGATGTTCAGCACCGGATCATGGACCAATATTTCGGGGAGCAACCGGTTGGCACGGCTTTTATCCTGCCGACCGGAGATCCGTCGCTTCCGTTTTTGGCTCACGCTCCGACGATGCGTGTGCCCGGCAGCATTGAGGGAACCGACAAGGTGTATGCCGCCACTTGGGCGGCGTTTCTCGCCATCCAAGCCCATAACCAACAGAACCCCGGCCAGCGGATTGAAGTGGTGGCGTTCCCGGCGATGGGCACGGGGTTCGGCGGGATGCCCTTTACGGAGGCCGCCCGGCAGATGGCGGTTGCCTACCGCCACTTCCTCGAACCTCCGCACCGACTCGATTGGGAGTTCGTGGCGGAGCGGCAACGGGCGATCTGTTACGATGGCCGTCGCCAAGTCATCGGGTGAGTTTCGGGCGACAAAGCCGGATCGGCGTTCTTGAGAGGTGGATGAGATTGTGGGCGAAGCGAAAGACGACGCGGAACCAAGCGAACCGGTGGGCGGCAATTTGAAGACGGCCACCGTCGTGATGTTTGTCCTCACGGCCATCACTTTGCTTGTCGCCAAAACTTTCGCATGGGTTTCATCTTCTTGGCTCGAAACGATGGGCACCCTAACCGGGGCGGCTTGTGTTCTGCTGGTCGTCCGGCGAAGTGTCTGGAACTTCCCGATTGGCATTGTCAGTTGCACGGCTTATCTGGTGTTCTTTGCCGACGGGCGGTTATTCGCGGATGCCGGGCTTCAGGTGGTGTTTATCCTGCTGGGCATTCACGGGTGGATTTCGTGGGTGCGAGGACGGGCCGAGGTCACCCCGGTTCGCCGGATTCCGTTGGATGAACTCACTGTTCTGGCGGCGGCATTTCCGGCGGTCTGGCTGGGGTTGACCAAATTGTTGGAAGCCGTTGGCGGGGCGGCCCCCGTTTATGATGCGTTTGTCACGACGCTGAGCCTGGCCTCCCAGTGGATGCTTAATCGTCGGCATATCGAGTCGTGGCTTGGGTGGATCATCGTCGATCAAGTCTCGGTCGTCCTCTTCTGGTCACGGGACATGCACCTGACGGCCGGGCTGTATTTCGTCTTTTTGGCGATGTGCGTGGCCGGGTTGATTGAATGGCGGCGACATCTCGACGGGAAACAAGCATGACGACGCGGGGATTGGTGGTTGGCAAGTTCTATCCACCGCATCGCGGGCACAAGCATCTGATCGACGCCGCCTTGGCCGGGGCCGACGAAGTTCATGTGATCGTCTGCGACAAGCCCGGCGAAAATCCTCCGGCAGTCCTCCGAGCGGCTTGGTTGCGGGAGATCCATCCGGCCGCAAACGTATGGTTGATTGACGACCGATACGATCCCGACGACTCGGCCATTTGGGCGGCGAACTGTATCGGGTTGTTGGGTTTTGCCCCCGATATGGTGTTCACGTCCGAAGACTATGGCGAACGGTTCGCGGCCTGCCTCGGTTGTCGGCATGTTCTGGTGGACAAGCCCCGGACGGCCGTGCCGATTTCCGGCACGGCCGTCCGGGCGAATCCGCTGGCCTCGTGGGACTTTCTGGAACCGCCCGTTCGTGGATACTACACGCTACGAGTTGTCCTGATCGGGGCCGAATCAACCGGGAAGACCACCTTGGCCACCGATCTGGCAGCCGAGTTCAATACGATCTGGTTGCCGGAGTATGGCCGGGAATATTGGGAACAAAAGATGGCGAGGGGCGAGCCAAACATCTGGGTGACGCAAGAATTCGCCGTAATCGCCCGCGAGCAATGCCGCCGTGAAAACGCCGCGGCTTGCCGGGCGAACCGGGTGTTGATTTGCGACACAGATGCCTTTGTCACGCGAGTGTGGCATCACCGATACATGTGTGGTTGGTCGCCGGAAGTGGATGCGATTGTGGCCGCCCATCGTCGGCCCGATCTTTACTTGCTCACGGATGTGAACACACCCTTTGAACAGGACGGCACGCGGGATGGAGAACTCATCCGCGATTGGATGAATCAGATGTTCGTTGAACAATTAGTAGCCCACAACCTGCCCTTCGTCGCGTTGACCGGAACAAAGTCCGAGCGATTGGCCACCGCGACCGCCGCCATCCAGAAGTTGATGATGGCGGGTCGGTGAGCCAAGGCTGAATGCTTCAATCAAGTGAGGCGATCCAGGCATCAGTGGTGGTGGCGGCATGAGGGTATCGGCTGGTGACGACGCCCTTGGCTGTCATCTTCACAATCTCCTCGGGCGTGACGACCCAGATCCCGCCGCCGCGCGGATTGGATTGAACGGTCAGGGCCGCCACCTCATATTCTCCATCGGGTTTGCCGCCAGCCGTGAAATGCTCCACGGATTTCTGCCGGTGAGCCACCCAAACGCTTCCATCGGCTCGATCTACCGAAATTTTGGTTGGCGGTTTGGCTCCCAACTCCACGGACACTAATTGTCGGCCTTCTGCGTCGAATTTGACCAGCCGGTTGGTGCTGACCGGCGATGGGTTGAGGGTGCGCAGCCCCACCCATGCGGAGCCACTGTTCGGATCGACATCCACGCTCGGGGCCAGCCAGCCGGGAATCTTGATGGTGAACAGCACCTCTCCCGTGGCGGCTGTGATTTTTGTCAGGTCCGGGGAGGCAATCCAAAAGGCGCGGGCCTTCGCATCGTAAACGATATCCCATCCCGAAATTGGGTGGGTGGCCAATGTTCTGCCATCCGGGCTGAACACGATTGTTTTGCCGATTTGCTTCGACCCGTTGTACAAAAGAGCCCAAACATTGCCCGTTTGCGGATCGACGGCCACCGCCGAGCCGCTTCCTTCGTAGTTGATCGTCCCGGTCACTTGTCCGGTCAGATCGAACCGCTGAATCCGTTGCCCAGTGTTTTCGATCACCCAAATGCAATCCCGTTGCGGATCGGTGGCGATTCTTCGACTGTTGGCCACCGTTTGGCTGACATTGAAACCGGACACCCGGAACGTTTTGTTCCCCTCTGTGTCGAAGAGGGTCAGTCGGTCTTCGTATTTGTCTTTGTCCTTGAATTGGCGGTCGCAATCGTCGAGGACAAGAATTCCTTTCGGCTTGGCTGGCGCCGGCGGCTTGGCTGGCCCAGGCGATCCTGAATCGGCAATACCGACTCCCGGATCAGGCAACTCCGCGTTTGCCACATTCGGAGATTTGACGAAACCAAAATACAATCCGACCGTGACTGGCAGGCTAATTGCCAAGGCGAGGACAGCGGCCAGCGTTCGCTTGGTTTTCCGGTTACCCCGATGGGTCGGCATCACCGGCGTGTCGATTTGCGTGTCCCCGAAGGCGTTGATCTCACCGAGGGTTGGCGGAGCCACCACAGCGGTGCCCAAGATGGGAATGGAATTTTCCATCTCTTGAATCCGTCGGATCACTTCGGTGGCAGATTGCGGCCTTCGGTCGGGGTTCTTCTCCAGCAACTCCATGATGAGTCTGACGACTGGTTCGGGAAGCCTTGCATTGAACTGGCCAATCGGTTGCGGTTGGTTCAAGGCCACGGAAGTCAGCATTCCGACGGACGTCGCCGATGGAAACGGCAACTGACCGGAACACAGGAAATACAAAACCCCGCCCAGACTAAAGAGATCGCTACGGGTGTCGATGGCTTCCCCGCGGGCCTGCTCCGGGGACATGAAGGCGGGCGTGCCGATGATGACGCCGGAACTGGTCAGTCGGCCATCGTCTTTGAGCGCCCGGACCAAACCGAAATCGAGCAACTTGATACGGCCGCTTGGTTCTTCCACCCAGAGGTTGTTCGGCTTTAGGTCCCGGTGGATGAGGCCATTGGAATGAATCGCCGCCAGACCGCTGGCGATTTCGCGGGCGAGCCGCAATATCTCGGTGACTTCCGGCGGGCCGTTCTTGTCGATCCAGTCGTCCAACGTCTGGCCTTGGAGCCATTCCATGGCAATGAAGACGGCCGGGTTGTCGCGGGCAACCTGATAAACCGTCACCACATGTTCATGCTTGATGGAGGCCAGCATCCGGGCTTCGCGGAGAAATCGCTTGCTACCCGACATTTCGACATCGGCCGATGGCTTCATCACCTTGAGGGCGACGCGACGGCGAAGGTGCGTGTCCTCGGCCAGAAACACATAGGCCATGCCCCCCTGACCGAGCAATTTCAGCACCCGATACTCATCCAACCGGCCAAGTTCATCCGGTTTTTGGGGGGAATCGAGGAACGGATACGGATTGGCGACCCCTTGGACGACGAATTGCTCCGGTGAGTTTAATACCTTCGTCTTGGTCGCCAGTCCGGCGATCTCTTCACCCATGCCCTGGCTCCGCGAGCGGGAACAATTTGAACAACCTTACAACACGACTGCCGCCGTCGCCATATGATTGTCCGATGATTCTCCCCTCGTCCGATGTCATTCAAAGATTCATTCTTTCAAGGTCAAAAATTTCGCCTTCAAGCGATCCGGGCGTTCCAGTTCGGTCAGCAATCGCACGGCCAGTTCGGGGCGGGAAACGCGGTCGTAGGAACCAGCCCCGATGAACGCCCAATCGTGCATACCTTCTAGTGTGTTGGCCACCATCAAATCAGCATAAGATTGTTGACGAGATTTCTCGGCGATGTCGCGGAGTTCGTCATCCGTCACACCCACTTCCAGCTTAAACTTCACTAGTAAACCGGCAAAATTCCAATCCCGGCGAATGCGGTCCACCAGTTTCGGGGCAGGTTTCAGCCTCAGCCATAATTCCGGGTGATGGCTTTTCACCTTCCCGGCGGCAGTGTCGATCATTCGAGGCGACCCTTCATTGCTTTGCCACACGGCCGTTTCGGGGTCGAAGGCCGATCCGGGGGCGGGAGCATAGACCCCGGCGAGGTGGTAATCGCTGACGGCGGCCGCGTGAATGACGGCATCGTACCCACCGTTCGGGATTTCCTCGGCCATCAATCGCTCCAGTTCTTCAAAGGTTCGATACGGCCGCAGCTTTTTCAACGCCCCTGGATCGGGCACCGATTCCGGATGAGAGGTCAGCGCCGTGACGAGATGCCCCCGAGCAGCGGCCACGGCGGCGATATGCCCGCCGGTTTTCCCGGAGAAGATGTTGGTGATGCAGCGGACCCGGTCAATCGGGGTTTGGGTGTTTCCGGCCGTCACGAGGATATTCATGGTTGTTTTCGCCAATAGTTGAGAAATCAAGTCGCACAAAGATTCACATCGTTTCGATCAGTGATTCCCCGTCAATTTCAGGGAATGAATAACGGAGGAATCAACCTTGTCGGGCGCATCCGGCCAGTATTCAAAGGTGGCCAAAGACTCCGTCAACTCGATCACGGAATGGCTGACAGTGCGGGTGGTTTCGCGGGCCATGTTCACGCTCAGGTGCGGACGATCCGGCCACTGATGCCGGTGAAACGCTCGTTGGGCCTTTTCCCATTCCTCGGGCGGGGTTGCCAGAAATGAATCAAACAACTCCCGGCGGACATCATCCACGAGGTGATCCCCCAAGCCCGAAGACGTGACCATCAACGGATTCCCGCCGAATGGCTGGCTGGAGACCATCGACTGTTGGCCGTCCCACTTGATCCGGGCGATACTGCCCTGTCCTGCAAGAATCAGTTGAAACGGTGCAAAATCCTCAAAACGGAAGTTTTTCTCAGCGGTATTCAAGGCCGACGCGGGCGTGTCGCATGAGAGCAGTTCGGCAATGATTTTCCCCCGGCTTCGTCGCGGAACGCCATCGGGTTTCACAACCGGATTCTGGTTCAGGATCGCCATCACCAACCCGGCATCGTTCACGGCCAGCCATGTCCCCCCGGACGCAGGATCGATGGGGTGAAGGGCCGAGTGTCGGCCATACTCTCGCTGTATCGGTGGCAACCCGGCCGGGCGGGTTCGTCGTTCGTCGCGGTTGAAGGCGAATCGCACGCGGCTAACAGGCAGCGGGACAATGCTCAACGTACACATGGTGCCTCCGTTGACGGGTGGGAGGGAAAGGTTATGCCGACGCCGGGGCAACGTAATTCGCCTCTTGCCTCAATTCCAATCCCCAAAACGATGGCCCGCATGAGTTAGATACCGCAAGTCGTTTCGGGGTGACAGGAATTACGTGGTAGAAATGGAAAGACCCCTTGAACATTCGCGCAGACCCCTGTTAGAATATTCCACATCTGCGGATGTTGACGCACCTGCGGATCTCCTGGAACGCCGTGAATGTCATGCACATTCGCGGCGTTTCTTTTTTTCATCCCCCCGCTTCCACCACATTCAGACCGACGCATACCATGAGTGAATGCGGGCGATTCTCTTCCTGATCGCGTGTGCTGGGTCGCTTGTCGCCGACGAGGTGACCATTCCCGTCGTCGGCCAGCCAGAGCGATTTTTCGGGGCGGCCGGTCATGGAGTGACCATCAAGGTCGATGTCGAACCGACCACGTTTACCCGAGACGAATATTGCACGCTCACTCTCCGCGTGGCCAAACTGCTGAACGCCCCCAATGTTCGCCGGCCAAACCTTGAAGATCTTGATGACATGGGTGTCTTCAAACGAGACTTCCAAGCGGAGGCGTTGCCGGATGGCCCGACCGTCAAAGCGGATGAACGAGTCTTCCGTTATCGGCTTCGCCCGCGTCGGTCAGATATCGCCGAAGTGCCGGGGATTGTTTTTCGGTATTACGACTCCAACCTTCCGCAAACACCGGACAGGCCGGGTTTGCCTTTCCGCACGGCCCACACCGACGCAATTCCGATCACGGTGACGAAACCCGCCGACCCGCCGGTGTTGCCGCCGACGCCGTTGGAAATCCCGGCCTTTGCCGAATCACTCGACGACACCCCGGAGCCGTGGGCCACGCCAAAAATGGCCCGGCGGGTTCTCGCCCTTCTCTTGGTCCCCTTTGGATTATTAGCCTTTTGGCTCTGGCGGCAGGATGAAGGCCGTGAAGGTTTTCAACGACGTCAACGCCACCGCGTCGCCCGCCGGACGACTCGCCGCTTGGATCGAGACAGCCTCACCCTCGACGAACTACGGGCCGTCATGAATGAGTATCACGCGGCCATTCGGGCAGATGATGGACCGCGTGCAGACGAGTGGGCGGTCTTTGTCGCCCGCATCGACGAATTTCGTTTTGGCCCCGGCGAGCACAAAACGGTCAACGATTTACGAATGGCCGCCCTCGATCTGGTGCGACGATGGGAGGAGAGATGAACATTCTCTTCCTCGTCACCGTGTTGGGATCGTCCACATTGACCGCCGTTGAACAGGCCGAGGATGCGTACCGGCGGGGGTTGGAAACCCGCGACCGGGCAACCGTGGCTCGCGGGCATTTTCGTGAGGCCGCTATCCAGTATGACCTTGCTTGGGAAGATACGAACCGCTCGCCGGGTCTTGCCCGCCATCGGGCACAAGCATGGTTCCTCGCGGGGGACACCGGCCGAAGCATCCTGGCCTACCGCGACGGGTTGAAACTGTTCCCCGAAGATCAGGCGTTGTTAAGCGGCTTGCGATTCACACGCGAGCAAGTGATTCTGCCTCCGATGGCCGATCTGGCCGATGCCTGTCGGCCAATGCCGCCGCCAGTCTCTCAACAAGCCATCCCGCCGATGGCGTTCTTTCTAGTCTTTGTGGCCATGAGCATTGCGGGGGGAGGCCTGTTGCTCCAGTGGCTGTCTCGCCGCCGCATCGAGTCTTTATTCGCCGGGTTGATATTCTCGACGCTCGCATGGGGCGGTGTGTGGACGTGGCATTCCACGCAAGAACAGCACGCCGACCATTGGGCGAAACCGGTGGCCGTGCTGACCGAACCAGCTTTTTTGCGCACGGGAAATAACGCGGAATTCCCAAAACGATTCGACCAGCCGATTCCCGCCGGGGTGGAGACAACGCCCCTCGAAGAACGCGGCGGCTGGCTCTATGTTCGCTTGCCCGGCGGTCAACCGGGCTGGTTACCTCTGACGGCCATCGCCAGAACTCACCCTCCGGAAACTCCCCGACCATGAACTTGGCTGACATTCGCAAAGACTACGGATTAAAGGGTTTGCACGAAGCCGACGTCTCGGCCAACCCGTTCACGCAGTTTCAAACGTGGTTCGACCAGGCCATTTCGGCCGGGGTTGTGGAACCGAACGCGATGACGCTGGCCACCTGCACCCCCGACGGTTTTCCCTCGGCCCGGATCGTGTTGCTCAAGGGGTTCGACAGCCGGGGCTTGCAGTTCTTCAGCAACTATGAAAGCCGCAAGGGGGTGGAACTGCTGAATAATCCGCAGGCGGCCCTCGTCTTTTTCTGGCCGGACCTCGAACGGCAAATCCGCATTGAAGGCCGGGTCGAACGAACCACCGAAGCCGAGTCGGACGGTTATTACCACAGCCGCCCCCGGAACAGCCGCCTCGGGGCTTGGGCCTCCCTCCAAAGTTCGGTGATTTCCGGACGCGAGGAACTGGAGACAAAACAGCGGGAACTCGACGCCCGCTATGCCGGGGAAGCGGTTCCCCGGCCGCCTCATTGGGGGGGCTTTCGCGTGGTTCCCTTGGTGTTCGAGTTCTGGCAGGGCCGGCCCAGCCGGTTGCATGATCGCCTTCGTTATCGCCTGGCCGAAGGGCGTTGGATTATCGAACGATTGTCGCCGTGAGGCGGGTGCTTTGGTATCGTAACCAAGTCCCGCCGAAGTACCACTCAACAGGAGTCCCGCATGTTTCGGTTTCTCGTTTCCGCCGTCGCCGTCGCCGGTCTGGCGTTCCCGGCTCTCGCCGCTGAAAAATCAGGTGACAAAATGAGCCCGCTCGAATTCACGCTGAAGGACATCAAAGGCAGCCCGGTCGAACTGTCGAAGTACAAGGGCAAGGTCGTTCTGTTCGTGAACGTCGCCAGCAAGTGCGGCCTCACCCCGCAATACAAAGGCCTCGAAGCCCTGTACGAAAAGTACAAGGATCAAGGCCTCGTCATCATCGGCGTCCCGGCCAACGAGTTCGGCAAGCAAGAGCCGGGCACGAACGAAGAAATCGAAAAGTTCTGCACCGCGAAGTACAGCGTCACCTTCCCGATGATGAGCAAGGTCGTCGTCAAGGGCAAGGGCATTGACCCGCTGTACGAATACCTGACGAGCGTGGACACCAAGCCGGCCGGCAAGGGTGACATTAGCTGGAACTTCGAGAAGTTCCTCGTCGGCAAGGACGGCAAAGTGGCCGCCCGCTTCGCCCCGAAGACAGCCCCCGATGACGCCGCCTTGGTCGCCGCCATTGAATCAGCTTTGAAATAATCAAAGCTGAAAAAGCAAGCAGCAACCACAAAGACGCAAAGGTCACACAAAGTTTCACGAAGAAGATCGAAGAAATGTTTCTTCAGAAGTCTTCTCTGTGAATCTTTGTGTGACTTTTGCGTCTTTGTGGTTAATCTTCTCTGGCCTTTTACTTCCCTTCCAACCGCCGTCGCATGTCCTCGGGAATCTCCATCGATTCCATGCCGTGATCGGCCGTTGTCCGGCAACACACAGCCGTGATTCGGCCAACAGCCAGTTCCTTGCCATCCCGGCTGAAGTTGAATCGATAACGGATTGATTTTCGGCCAATTTCTTCGATCGTCACATCAATATCCAAGACATCCTCGAACCGGGCCGGGCGCATGAAATCGCAGGCGACGGCCACACGGGGAAACCCGATTTTCAGCCCGTTAAACACCCCGGAGACGGACAGGCCGCGGGCGTGGAGAAAATCCGTTTCCGCAATCTCCATATAGCGGAAGAAGTTTGAAAAATGGGCGATTCCAGCCATGTCGGTGTCACCGAATTCAACCCGCTTCTTCGTCCGAAACGTATTGCTCATCGTTCAGCCTCAAACAGCAATTAGCCACCGATCACTGACCACTTTTCTTGACAATCTGTTCCAGAACAGAAAGGGTGTTGAGGGCCATCGCCTCGGCCGTGAAGATTTCATTCACCGCCCGGCCGCCGCGCTCGGCCAATTCCCGGCGCCGGGCCGGGTCGTTGAGTAACTTCACAATGGCATTGGCCAAGGCCGCCGGGTCGTCCGGGGGCACCAGTTCGCCGCCGTTGGTGGCTTCGATGAGTTCCGGGAAAGAACCGTGAGCCGGTTGCACCACGGGCGTGCCATTCGCCAAGGCTTCCAAGATGTAGAGGCCCTTCGGTTCATGGTACGTCGTCGGCACTGAAAGCACATCGACCGACTGGAGGAACGCCACCTTCTGTTCGTGGGTCGGACAATCAACATGCTCGACGAACTCGGCCAGCCCGGCGAATCGTAATTTGAGCATTTGTTCGTCGAAAAACGGGCGGTTGTTCTCACCAAGCCAGCCGGACACTTTCAACCGGCATTCCGGGGCGTTCGGCATCTCCCGAATCAGCCGAAACGCCTCGACGATGTGATGAAAACCCTTCTCCCGGCAGATGCGGGCAAAGTAGCCGATGATGTACGGCGGGGCAGACCGATGCTCGCGCGGGCCGCCGTGCCCTTTCAGGTTGATGCCGGGATAAACCACTTGGATCTTCTCCCGAGGCAACTTGAGATATGGGGCCATCGCATCGGCATAAAAACGGCTGGTGGAGATATAACCGGCGAAAGCCGGGTCGTTTTCGTGGATGAGTTCGACACAGCGTCTCCGGTCGGTTTCCGGCAGAGCCTCCAAGAAAATATCGTCCCCTTGCAACACCCCGACAACCGGGGCGGGCCATGCCTTCTTCAACTCTGGCACAAAGCCGGAGAGCAGCACATTGGTCAGCAACACCACATCCGGCTTGAAATCCGTGGCGAGCCATTCAACGAGTTTGCGAACTTCCTTGCGTTGTTTGCCTCGCGGCCCCTTCAACATGGAAATGGTCAGGCTCCCCAGCTTCGCGGCCTTCGTGCGGGCCGCGAGCGGGGAAACCCATCGCAGTAATCGCGGGAAGTTTAGCAGCCGATCCAGAAGCCAGGGCGTGTGCCGAAAGAGCCAGAATTGTTGTTGCAGGAAGACGTTGATCCCGCCCATGAAAACACGGGTTTCAGAGATGTTTTCCTCGTCCGTGCGGATGGGCGTATAGGTGGGGATCAGGAGGGTATCGTGCCCGAGTTTGATGAGGGCGGCCGCCAGCGTATTGTCCCTCATGCAGGAACCGCAATACATCCCGGCGGCCCCGGCGGTGATCAGTGCAATCTTCATTCCACTAGTTTAGACTTGGAGAACGCTGTTGGGAAATAACCGATGTGAAGCCGCGACGCGGGGTCTTCGGAGCGGAGCGAGGACTCCATGTGTTCAAATGCTGGCCGTTGACACGAACGCTTGAACGCCGGAAGTCCTCGCTCCGCTCCGAAGACTTCGCGTCGCGGCTTCACATCGGTTATTCACCCTTCGACGTGACCACTTCCAAAATGCGTTGTTCGCGGGATTGAAGCAAGTCTCCCTGCCAAGTCAGCAGTCGCCGGTAGCCCCACACCGTTGCCAGCGTCACGATCACATTCAACCCCAGCGCCAGCGGAACACCGGTGAGCCAGCCGAGTTCGCTGAGGGTGATTTCAATGATGAAGGGAATGATCGCCGGGAGGAATAGCACCGGCAGGCACATCATGGCCATCATGTGGATCAGCACGGGCAACAGTCTGACGTTGGTCGCTTTCGTCGAACCGGCCGCGATGGCAAGCGGGGCGAAGATCGACAACAGATTTGCCAGCAGACACATCAACAGAAAAACCGTGATCACTTGGGGAAGACAGCCGAGCAAATGATCGACCCGCATCGGCAAAAAGCATTGGATGCCAATCAGGACGATCAGACAGAAGGTGGCCGCGAAAGGAAAAAACGAGAGGTTTTTTCCCATCAATATCTCCCGCCGGGGAACCGGACCCATCACAAACGCCCGGAAACCGGCACGGTCGTAGCCGAATTGATTGCCGATCAATTGTTGCATGCTGAACATCATCATCGCCATGCCGGCAAAGGCGAGAAACGGCCGATATGCCGGGGGAATCGACGGGGCGTTGGCAATAAATATCCCGCCGAAGATCACCCCAAAGATGATCGGCATGACCAGCAACATCTTCGCCTCGGGGGCGCGTGTCAGCGACCGAAACCCGGCGAACGCCACCCCGGCCGCCTGCTCCGGAATCCACGAAATCTCGTATTCCACCAACCGCACCCGGTTGGGGTCCGGCTTCGCACTGGTCGCGGATTTGACGACGGCAGGCGTGTTTGGCGCGGTCACACTCCCGGCGGTGAACTGTCCGGTGTACAGTCGCAAAGTCGTGCGATAGGCCCGCCACAAACTCCCGGCCCCGATGAGGGAGAAACCGAGCGTTCCCAACAGCGTCGGAAGGGGATTGCCCCCCGCAAGACCATCCGCTCCAAGTGGAAGCCAGCCAGGCGGCAGGACCATGTTCAACAGCCGGACGTACACTTCAAGTTGTTGGTCCATCTGCTTGTCATGGGCATCGCGGTTGGCTTTTTCGTCATCCATGATCTGCTGGTATTTCGGGGCGTATTCCTCGGGCTTGATTAGTTTGGCCTGTAAATCCTCGCTCAGCTTGGTTACTTTTTCCAATCGCTCATTGGCAATTTTCGTCTCAGATCGGCCCCACGGTCGAAGGATGTTCAGCAAATTGGGGGCTTGAGCCAGCAACACGAACGAAATGGTCACCCCGCCGATGATCGTCCTCCGGCGGCGGGGGTTGCCCATCATCGAGGCCAGCCAGCCTTGGAACTGATAGGTGACCGCCGTAACCGCCCAGAAAAAGGCCGTCACCAGCGGGAGCATCAACAGCATGATCGCCCCGCGACCGAAGACCAACCCAAGCGAGAGGCCGAACATCATCGGGACGAACAGAATCATCGTCATCCCGGCCAGCGAACTGAGATAGTTGATCAGAAACGCGCTACGAAGCGAAACAGGCAGATGTAAAAACTTGTCCAGAGACAGGCTGTCCGTCCGTTGCAAATCGGTCATCAGGCCAATCATCCACGAAAACAAGAAGCCCGCGACGATTCCATCCCACACGTACATCAAGATCGTCGGCGAAACATCGGCGAGAACAAAACATCCGACGGAGAATCCGCCGATAAGTGCGCCCGTCGCGCCCGCCGCTAAGGAAACCGCCAGCATTGCCAAAACGATGGTGTTGCCAATGCCGCCCCGTTTGAGTTGGTTGATCCGAATCCGCCAGCGGAGCCAGGTAAACGCGCGAAAATGTTCGATATTCACGACGCCGCTCCCTCCAGCCAGCTAATCTTCGGGGCGACCGCCTCGTCTCCCCCGGCCACTTGCAAGAAGCGATCTTCCAGCGAAAGCCCCTGCCGAATGCTCTCCATCGAGGCTTGTTCGACAAGACAACCCCGGACGATGATGCCGACATGGGTGCAAAGTTTTTCGACGATTTCCAAGATGTGCGTCGTAAGAAACACCGTGGACCCGCGGGCAACATACCCCGCGAGCAAATCCCGGATCACCCGCGATGTGACGGCATCCACCCCCTCGAAAGGCTCGTCAAGGAACAACAAATCGGGATTCGGCAACAAAGCAGCCGCGAGGGCCAGTTTCTTCTTCATGCCGTGGGAGTATTCGAGCGTGAGTTTCTTGTCCTCGTTGTCGAGGCCAAGCAATTCCAACAACTCATTCGACCGGGTGCGGACGGTATCGCGCGGCAACAGATACATCCGGCCGACAAACGTGAGGAACTCACGGGCTGTCAGATTGTCGAACAGCGACAGGTTCTCCGGGATGACGCCGACGTGCCGCTTGACCTCCAGAGCCTCCTTCGGATCGGAGACGTTCTTGCCGAGAACAAGCATCTCCCCGCCCGAGGGGGCAAGCAATCCGGTGAGCATCTTGATGGTGGTGGACTTACCCGCCCCGTTTGGGCCGAGGAAGCCGTAAAAAGTGCCTCGTTCGACGCTCAGGTTGATTTCGTTGACCGCTCGAAAATCATTGAAGTAGCGGCTCAATTGACGGGTTTCGATCGCCAGGCTCATCGGGAAAACTCGTTCCGGGATTTGGACAAGTCCCTGCAAGTGTACCAGATACACCAGCATCTCACGGGAATATCCGGCGAATCACTCGTCGGCCGGTGTTACCTTGGTGTTCGTCGCGGAAGTGTTTTTCTTGCCGCATTCGGCTCGCCAAAGCAATCACGCTCGCTGGCGTGGCTGGCTCATTTTCAGTGGGCCAAAAAAGCGTGGATTGTGCGAAAACAGGGTGGATTATGCCAAAATCATTTGGGCATATGTCGTTTTGCCGGGGATTTTGCGAGAGAGGTGTCCAGTTTATGTCCGGAAAATGACCGGTTTTGGGCGTAAAACGGCTCAAAAATGGTCAATGGAGGCCCTTTTCACCTTACTTCTGGTCGTTTTTGGGTTCGTTTTTTCAACAAATTTTGCGGTTTTCTGGAAATGCAAGAGCCTCGTCGCTCTCGCGATGAGGCTCTTTTCACGGTCATTGTTTCGCCGTGCTTTTAATGGCAAACAGGCAATTTCATGGCTGAGAATCCTGCAACAGATCCCGGATTTGCCGGTCCATTGAGGCAAAGTCCACCCGGCCGTCGTACCGCTCGATCATGCGGCCCTGTTGGTCAAACAAGAACATCAACGGCACACTGCTGGTTTTCCACTTAGAGGCCCAAAGGGCGACCGGGTCTTTCAAATGCACGTTCCGTGTCTCGGCCCGATATTGCGCGAGAAACTGCCGGGCGCCGGCCATCGCCTCGGTGTCGCCAGCTTGGTCAACACTCACAGTGATGACCAGTAGCCCTTGTTTGCCGTATTTCTTTTGAAGTTCGACCACATGGGGGATTTTTTCCCGGCACGGGCCGCAAAACATGCCCCACACGTCCACGAGAACTACCCGCCCCTTGGCGGCGTTCACTTCGGCCGTCAGTTCCTTGTAAGTCACTTCGTCGATCCGGATCGTTCCCGGCGGGGCCGCCATCATGACGCCCGCGGAAACAGCCACCAGACCCAATGCGAAAAGATGCCGCATCCTTGCGACCTTTCTTGCCAGGGAGATTCTGTCCGACAGATGGTAGCCGAGAATTGGGGAGAAAGAAAAGGGCAAATGGAACGGTGGCAAACGGGGAAACGTTGATCAGGTGGTGAGAGAACTGAGATGGCTGGTGTCCACCCCGCCGATCCACCAGCGGCCTTGGTTCCATTCCATCCGCACCAGTGAGGCATTCGGAATCGGCAACCCCATTCGCATGGCGTAAAAACGCCGCATGAGTTCGGCGGGCGATTTGATCCACCCGCTCATCGTCAGCAGCAACAGAACGCGAATGAATTGCTCATGGCTGAACGCCACCGTATCCCCGGACCATGACGCCGCCCGGTCCAAGAAATCGCGGCCACGTGTCAAAAACTCCACAAAGGTCTCGGCCTCGGGGCCGTCGCAATACTCGGGGTCCAGCTTCGACCAATAGGAATCGACCCACGGCTTCCGCTGGGCCAGAGACGTGTTGTCGAACCGGCCAACCTCCAGATAAGTGAATTCATGGATGTCAGCTTCTTCTGTCGGAATATCCGGGAAGCGTGCCAACATGGGTTCGGCCGTCTGCCGGGCGCGGGTATAGCGAGACAACACGATTCTGGCAGGCTGCGGGCAGACGCCGACGATGGCTTGGGCCTGCGAATGCCCCCGTTCGGTGAGCGGAATGGTCGAATAACCGGATGTCGCTTCGCCCGCATTGGACAAGCTTTCGCCATGTCGAAAAAGCCACAGCATGGGGTCCTCCGTCAAAGAATGTCTTCATTGAAGCAATTTTGGGTGGCATCGCCATCAACAAGAACACCAGAGAGTATTGTCGGCAAGACGCGAGAAACGGCCGGTGACGATCCTGTCAACCCGCTGGCGACGCATATATCACCCCTGACAAACCCAAGGGAAGATGCCGATGACCTGGCAGGATTATCGTGAGATCGGGGAGCAACTTTTCGAGCGGTACGACACGCTCAACCCGCTCACTGTGCGATTCACGGACATGCACAAGTGGATCATGGATCTGGAGGGTTTCGAGGGAAAGCCCGAGGGGTCCAACGAGAAAATCCTCGAAGCCATCCAGATGATTTGGTATGAGGAATGGAAAGAAGAATACGGGGAATGATCTCCCTTCTTCTCGTCAGATGAAATACATGAAACCATCAGGCGAACGATTCGGCGATTTCACCTTCAGTGAGGGCTTATCCAAAACCACCACGGTTTCCGGCGGGACGCTGTATGTCAGCCAGACGGAGGAGCCAATCACGGAACGCGTCCCGACGACCGTTCTGCCGCCGAGAATGGTGGCGTTCGCGTAAACGATCACATCATCTTCCAGTGTCGGATGGCGTTTGGTGCCGCGAACAAGTTCGCCGTCATCGTCTTTTTGGAAACTTAAAGCTCCAAGCGTCACGCCCTGATAAATCTTCACATTGTTGCCAATGTTGCATGTCTCCCCGATGACCACGCCCGTGCCGTGATCGATGAAGAAACCGTGGCCGATGGTCGCGCCGGGATGAATGTCGATGCCGGTCTTGGAGTGGGCCGACTCGGTCATCATTCGGGGAATGTACGGCACCCCGAGTTCCAGCAACACATGGGCCAGCCGGAAGATGGTGATGGCCTCCAGCCCCGGATAACAAAAAATGATCTCATGATGGCTGCGGGCCGCCGGGTCGCCTCGATAAGCGGCAGCCACGTCTTGATCGAGCGTGTCTCGAACCTGCGGCAGCCGTTTCAGGAATTCGACGGTTTTGGCTTGGGCCAATGCCTCATAGTCCACATGAGGGGACTCACGGCACATGTCATGGCGAAGGGCGCGGGCAATTTGCGTGGTGAGCTTGTCATGCAGCGAGTCGATCAAACTGCCAATGTAATATTCCACATTGCCAATGTGGAGTTTCTGCCGCCGGCCAAAACCCGGATAGATCACCTCGTAAAGATCGCTGACAATATCAACGACCCCGTCGCGGCTCGGCAGAGCCTCGTGCCCCAAATGGTTGATCCGGCTGCATTCGGTGTAACTTGCCACCAGGGCTTCGGTGATCTCGGGAAGTCCTTCCTTGATGCGCAGATCGGCCGCCATGTTCGCCTCTGTCAATGAGCCGGAACGTTCTTTCAACGATCCTACGAATGGGAAAAATCCCGGTCAACGGCCGGGACTATCCACCTATGTACTCTTCCTGATTCGGAGGCGAGTCTATCGGGAATTGATTCAAAACTTCGCAAACGGCATTTGCTTTTGTTTTGCGCACGTCATGCCATGAAAACAACCATCATTCGATGGCCGTTTGGCTAGGCCAGTCGGCACCATCAGAAATTTGAATCGTCCCAAGTATCGAAAAAGAAAGGCTTTTAGGCTTTTCCACTGCGGTCGGCCCAGCGGTCGGGGTCGTTTGGCACGGCAGTCGCTTTATTCTATTTCGGCGAGAGCCATTAATTCACCCGAATCGCACTGGCCATGGGAGAGGTGGTACAAGCGGTTCGGGTGATGTTTTTTAGCCTGTCATCCAACACTTCTGCAAATTTCCAAGCCAAACAACCACCATCAGTAATTTCATCATTCAGTCCAACACAGGGCAACTTACACTTTGCAATTTCGGATCAGCACTTCAGTAATCACCGAATATTCCCGACGACCACCGGATTAAGTGATTGCTACAAACCAACTCATCGCTGAAGGTGACGTACCACAATGCACATCGGCTCTGTGCTTGTCCACCACCATTCAAGAATTCAGTATTTGACCGATGGCTTGATGGCTCGGCATTGCCGTTAAATAAATCAGTCGCCTGCTAAAAATGCTCAAGAACAAGGCATCTAAAAAGACAGCTTGAAAGGGTTAGTTTGGAAAGTCAAAAAAAAACCAACCATAAGTCGCTTTAGTGCCACGACTTACGGTTGGGGGAGAGGTGGTGTCGCAGAAATTTCTTGAGTTGGCCCCGCAGTTGCTTTATTTGTTCTTCGGCGAGAGCCTGAGTCACCCGAATCAACTGACCATGGGAGAGGTGGTACAGCGGTTCGGGTGACTTCGTTTCTATAGGCAATTTGAACACCTCCACCCTTCTACGTCAAGTCTTAACCAACTGTATTTTCACTTTTTCGTGCCATTTATTGTCACAGCCGATATTTTCTTCAGTCATGTCATCACTTTGTTAATCTCAAAGCATTCCAGCGGCACGCGAAATTCGCCCGTTGCCGTATCATGGAGATAAACGCTTTTGCCCCCTCCCGAGAACCATCCGTGAGTGACATTGCCGTCGCCGAACGTCTGTTGGACTCCGTGGACCGCCCCGCGTGCCCGCCGAATCTGCCCTATTCCGGGCGGTTGGGCCTCATACCCTCCAACCAAGTCCGGTCGTATGTCGCCAAACCATCGGTCAAGCGACTGGCGAAGGCGGCATTACTGGTCCCGCTGATCCGGCAGTACGAGCAAAAATTTGGCAGCTTGACGGATGAGCAACTCAAGTCCGAGGCCAACAAACTTCGCGGCCGGTCCCGCGAAGGGGACATGAGCAAGCACTTCATGGCCGCCGGCTTCGGTCTGTGTTCGGTCGCTTGCTGGCGGGTGCTGGGGATGCGTCCTTACGACGTGCAACTGGCCGCCGGGGAGGTGATGTTCCAAGGGGCGTTGTGCGAACTCGCCACGGGGGAAGGGAAAACCCTGACGGCGACCCTGCCGGTGTTTCTCCGGTCACTGGCCGGCAAAGGGGTGCATGTCGCCACGGTGAACGATTATCTAGCCAAGCGTGACGCCGAATTGATGACCCCGGTTTACGAATACCTCGGGCTGACGGTCAGTTTCCTCCAGCAAAAGATGGAGGATGCGGAACGCAAGGACGCCTATCGGAAGGATGTCACCTACGGCACGGCCTCTGAATTCGGCTTTGACTTCCTGCGGGACCGCCTGAAAATGCGCGGCGGGCAGGTTGCCAGCACGCCGTTCTGGGGACCGTGGACATCAAAACCCGGTCAGGCACCCGCCGATCCTCGCGTCCAGCGAGACCACTTCTTTGCCCTCGTGGACGAGGCCGACAGTATTTTCATCGACGAAGCCCGCACACCGCTCATCATCAGTTCGCCGACTCGCGACGCCAAGCCGGAAGAATGCGTGATGTATTACTGGGCCGACGCGCTGGCCAAATCGATGAAACCCGGTGAACACTTCACACTTGACGTCCGGAAGGACAAGATCGAAGTGACAGAATCCGGCCGGGCGTTGACTCGCTATTCCAACCCGCCGAGCGGCCCGCATGCCCCGGCGATGGACAAGCTCATTGAGGCCATCGAAAAGGCCCTTCAGGCGAATTACCGTTTTGTGCTCGATCATCACTACATGATCCATGAAGACAAGATCGTCATCATCGACGAAAGCACCGGTCGGCCGATGCCCGACCGCCAATGGCGGGAGGGATTGCACCAAGCGGTGGAGGCCAAGGAACGCACGACCATTCATCTCGCCGCCGACCATGCCGCCTCAGTGACTTACCAAAGCTACTTCCGGCAATATGTGCGGTTGGCGGGCATGACCGGAACCATCGTGCAAAACAGCCCGGAAGTTCGCCGGGTGTTCAAACTGCGGGTTGTTCCGGTGCCCACCAACCGGCCAATCGTGCGGAAACTGCTGCCGGACCTGATCTTCCCGACCGAAGAGGCCAAGTTCGACGCCATCGTTGAAGATGTGAAGAAGATGCGGATCATCGGCCGTCCGGTGCTGATCGGCACCCGGTCCGTGGAAAAATCCGAGGCCATCTCCCGGCGGCTCACTTCATTGGGAATCACCCATCGGGTGCTGAACGCCAAACAGGACAAGGAAGAAGCTCTCATCATCTCCCAGGCCGGACAACCCGGCACGGTGACGGTGGCGACGAACATGGCCGGTCGCGGGACGGACATCAAACTCGGGCCGGGCGTGGCCGCCCTCGGCGGGTTGCATGTGATCGGGACGGAACGCCATGAGGCCATTCGGGTGGACCGCCAGATGCTTGGTCGCGCCGGCCGTCAGGGTGACCCCGGCAGCGGGCAGTTCTACTTGAGCCTGGAGGACAAACTTCTGGAAGCCCTCGGCACTCACTTCCATGAAAAACTGATCCTGCTTGGAAGATCGGGTGCCAAAAGGGACTGGAATCAGTTCCGGCCCTTGTTCGTGAAAGCCCAGCGTCGAACGGAGAAGAAGCATTACCGCCAACGTCTCGATCTGATGCACTACGAACGGCAACGCCGGGAACTCTTGGGAGATCTCGGGGCCGACCCGTTTGTGGATTGACCTTGTTCGTTGGCCGAAGCCCGCGACGGCACTAGAACAAACCGGACCCGAATTCACGGGCGTCGGGAAGGTTCCCGCCGTCCGACCGGACTCTCGCGGAAAGGCTTGCGGACATGATTCCGATTGATCTGAGTGGCAAGGTGGCTCTCGTCACCGGAGTGGGCGACAACGAAAGTTTCGCGTGGTTCATCGCCAAGGCCCTCAACGCGGCCGGGGCGAAGATTGTCCTGGCCAGTCACCCTCGCATGGTCGGCATCGTCGAGACCTTCCTGTCCCGTGACATGGACAAGGAGAGCCGCACTCTCTCCACGGGCGGCGAATTGAAGGTCGAAAAAGTGTTTGCGATGGACGCAAACTTCGACACGATGGCCGATGTGGACGAGAAGACTCGGGGCGACAAGCGCTGGAACAAGTACCCGATCTTCGCCATCAAGGAAGTAGTCGAGGCGGTCGGCCAAGAGTTCAGTGGCATTGATATCGTCATCCATTCGATGGCTTTCAGCCGCGACATCCTTAAGCCGCAAATTGAAACGAGCCGGTCGGCCTACTTGGAGGCCCTCGGTATCAGTGCCTTCTCATACACGTCGCTACTGCGATATGCCCGTCCGTTCATGGTGAGCCGCGGCGGCGGATCGGCAGTGGGGCTGACCTATATCGGCGGCTCTCGCGTTATTCCGCACTACGGCGGCGGCATGTCCACCGCCAAAGCTGCGCTCCAATTGGAAGCCGGGCATCTGGCGTGGTCGCTCGGGGAAGATAACATCCGCGTGAACCTGATCTCGGCCGGCCCATATTTGAGCCGGGCCATGAAGGCCATCAAGCCGGGCGAGGCCCACAAGATGGTTGAATACGCCGCGTCGCGATCCCCGTTGCGTCGTGCGATCACCCCCGAGGAAGTAGCCGACACGACCGCCTTCCTGTGCAGTCCGCTGGCGAGCGGCATCACCGGGCACACCCTGTACGTGGACGCCGGATACAACGTGATGGGCGGATAAGAGGCGTCCATGATCGACGCACACCTGCACGTCGTTCCCCCCAATCTGCCCGGTGTCGGGCCGCTGAGCGCCGGGTTGCGTGCCCACCCGGACAATGTGGCCCGCGTCGTCCGCGAGCAAATGCTGGCGGCGGGCGTCACCAAGGGGGCGGCGATGGGTTCATGGGATTCCCCGCCGGATGACCCGTTGGGTGTGAAACGCACGTTGCAGGTGGCCGAGCGATTGCCGGGACTGTTCGCCATCGGCGTCGCCGATCATCGCAAGACCGATCGCGAACATCTTCGGGGCGTTGATGCCCAACTGGCAGATCGCCGGATTGTGGCGTTAAAGGCTTATCTCGGTTACGTTTACGCCTATCCGAATGATCCCGGCTATCTGCCGTATTACGAACTTGCCCAGAAACACAAGATTCCCTTCTTCTTCCACACCGGAGATCCCTACTCCCCTTATGCCAAGTTGAAGTTTGCCATGCCCGTCCATGTGGACGAGGTGGCCGTTGACTTCCCGGATGTGAAGTTCGTGCTGGCCCACGTCGGCAATCCGTGGATGGTGGAAGCCGCCGAGGTCGTATACAAGAACATGAATGTCTGGGCCGATCTGAGCGGATTGTTGATTGGCGAAGAAGAGCAACTGCTCTCCGAAGAAGGCCGGGCCACGCGACAAGATGTGATTAACCGAGTCCGGGCGGCCATGCGATATGCCGAACGCCCGAACCGGTTCCTATACGGCAGCGACTGGCCGCTGGCTCCGATGAATGCCTACGCGGGCTTCGTGCGAGAGGCCGTTTTGCCGGAGTTTCACGAACAGGTTTTTGAAGGAAACGCCCGAATTCTCTTCGGCCCGCGACTCGGACAATAACCGGCCGATTGTGCCGCGTGCCTTTGCCAATTTCATTCAACCCACATCTCAGAGCGATTGACACCCGTTCGAGCGTCGGGGTATTCTAACGTATTCTTCAGGCACGGTTCCAACGGCCAAACAGTCTTCAACCGGAAAATCTCAACATGCCCATCTTGCTCAAATGCAGTTGCGGCCGGTCCCTTCGCGTGAAAGACGAGGCTGTCGGCCGACGGATCAAATGTCCCGATTGTGAAAGCGTGTTGACTGTTCCCAAGCCCGAGGAACCTGACGTGGTGGAGGATTTGGAAGTGGTGGAAGACTCTGAGGTGGAGCAAGCCGCGCCGCCGAAGAAGCCTGCCCCGCCACCGTTGCCCAAGAAAACCATCGCCATTGCGGAAGAAGCTCCGTCGGCCAAGCCTCGCAGCCGTTATGGCGACAGAGAGGATGAAGAGAAACCCTCGGCCAAACGCAAAAGCCGATACGACGACGATGAGGACGATGAACCCGAAAAGCCCCGAAAACCAAAGAAAAAGAAGAAACGCCCCGTCCAGCATGAGGAGCAAGGCCCCAATCCGCTGCGGACTATCCTCGGCGGGGTGGCGAGCATGGTCATTGCCGGCATCTGGTTCAGCCTTGCATTGGCCGCCGATCGGATTTACATCTGGCCACCAATCATGTTTGTCTTGGGATTGATCGCCATCTTTCGGGGGATTTGGGAATATCAACAAAACAGTTGACGAGCTTCCACAATCCGATCAGAACCGGAACAGAATTGTGGCGAAGTAATCAAGATCGTTGTACTTCGTTCCGATGCCCGGCCGGCTGTCGTACCGGTCCATCATGCCGAGGCGAAGCCAGAGATTGAGTTGCTGGTCCAAGAGGAAATCAAACGAGCCTCTGGCACGAATACGGTAATGTCCCCAATCGGTGATGTCCGGGTAATAGTCGGCCCCGAGAGTGAATTTGGTTTTGGCGGTGATGGTCCATTCGTAGTCGCCGCCAAAAATGCCTTCTGGCAGCCACCCGTCCGTGGGGCCGCCGTATTCCCGCGAAGCGCCGAACCCGAGCCGCACTTTCACAAGAGATGACGAATCTTTGAGGGCGACAATCGACAACCCGTTGTGAATGCCCAACCGAAAATCCACCAGCCGGAATTCGTCGTATTCAAGTTGTCCTTGCGTGAAATAGGCAAAGGTGTCGTCGTACATCAGTTCGTTTCGGAGCGTGAGCAACGCTTTATTTTCGCTGAGAGCGCCCCGCTGACGAGACAGTCCATACCAGCCATAACCGATCACCACATCGTCGGTGGTGTCATATTTGATGTCCCCCCCGAGCCGGAGTTTGAGAGTCTGGCTGTTCCCTTCACTGCCGTTCAATCCAAGTTCCAAGCCGCCGGACCACGGATTCGTCGGGGCGAAATCCATGCCGTTCATGATCCGGCCGTCCGGGTGGACGATCGGCCCGCCAACCGGGGTTGGCATGGCGAACGGCGACGCGGCCTGGGCGAACAGGTGGGCGGTCGAAACAAGCAAACCGACAAGTGCCCACAGGCCCGGATGACGCATACCGACCGACTCACGTTAGGAGGGGATCGTCGGCGGGCATAGCGGATAAATCCGAAAAGAAATAGTGGAGTTTGGCGGCCGGGAGGCCGAACTTCCCCGTCTTTACAGAACCCCGTATTTCTCAAAAGCATCCACCGCCTTCATCCCTTCCCGAATCGCATCGCGGACGACGTTCTCCGCGTGAACTTTCTCCCACGCCCGCCGGACGACGGCCGCCTCGACCGCTTGCGGCACGACCACCAAGCCATCTTCGTCGGCCACCACCAGATCGCCGGGGCAGAACCGGACGCCGCCGATTTCCACCGGCACATCCACATCAATCACTCGCTGACGGTCCTTGCTGTCGTAAATGATGGCCCCAAGCGCGTGGCACGGGAAACTCATCTGCCGCATTCGGCGAAGGTCGCGCACATATCCGTCCACGATCACGCCGATGCACCCGCTGTTGCGGGCTGCCGTGGAGAGGAGTTCCCCCCAAATGCCGGATCGCAAGGAACCGGAGGCGGCGGCGATAATCACATCGTCGGGCTGACAACCATCGACCGCCTTGAGTTCCAACTCATAAGGTTTCGGGTCAACATGAGCCATGTCGGCCCACAGCGTCGTCTTGCACCGGCCAACGAGCGTGCCGGGAACGGTGAGTTGTTGAAACGGCAGTCGGGGGGATTGGTTCGGATACCCCTCGGCATCAAGAGCGTCGCAAACGACGGCGCTGCCGAAAGATTCCCGCATCATGGCCAAGGTGATTTCAGATGGATTCATGGCTGGACCGGAGGTAGGTGGGAAGGATAAAGGGAGAGGTCAGATGCCCCCGACGAAACGGCCGGGGTTGAAGAGGTTTTGGGGGTCAAGGTTCTTCTTGACGGCCCGCATGAGTTCGAGATCGCCGGCAGGCCGGCCCCAAACACGGGCCAGTGTCTTCGCCGCTGTTGGGCAACGAAGCAGAACCAGGTTGCCACCGCATTCACCGGCGGCGGCTTGCAACCGCGGGACGGCTTCCACATCCGGCAAATGCCCAAACACGATGCCGTTGCCAAACAGGGCTTCAACAGGGCCAAGACCGCCGGCTCGTTTCACAAATTCCCAAGTCATGGCCGGGACGACATTTGCCTTGAACGTGACGGGGCTGGTTTCTAGAAGCGGAAAATCTCGTTGCGTCACCCGGTATTTTTCGGCCTCATGCGGCGGTAGAACGCCCAATCGGGAACGCAGAGAGTCCGGCAATTCCTCACGCAGTTGCTTCACCTGCCATGCCACCGACGGCGGGTTGTCTTCATAGCCCACGGTGAATTCGCGGTTTGGGCCGTCTGCTTTCAGAACCACCGCCACCGGCCGGGTGCGAGTCAGGCCGAGAATGGCGATCACAGTGGCGACATCCCCCTCCGGGCAGGGGAGCACCAGCCATTCGCCAGCCCCCGCCTTCGGTTTCACCTTCAGCGTGACTTGGGTGATGATCCCCAGCGTCCCCAGCGAGCCGGTGGCGAGTTTCATCAAATCATACCCGGCCACGTTTTTGACAACCCGGCCGCCAGCCTTGAATGTTTCCCCCTGATCATTCATCAAACTAATACCGATGACGTAATCCCGAAGCGTGCCATATCCGAACCGTCGTGGGCCACTGGCGTTGACGGCAATAGAACCGCCCAAGGTTGCCCGGTCCGGTAAGGGGACATCAACGGGAAGTTCTTGGTTTTCCTTCGCCAGAATGGCTTGTAGTTCCGCAATGCGGATGCCCGCTTGCACGGTGATCGTCATGTCACGGGCCGGATAATCGATGACCTGATTGAGGCCGGTGAGATCCACGGCCACGCCGGGTTTGGTCGGCGGGAGGCCGAATCCGGTCATCGTTTGACCGCCGACGGGGTAAACAGCCTGCCCGGCGGCATTGGCAGTTTGAATGATCGCGGAGAGTTCTTCCGCCGAGCCGGGGGAGAATTGTTTGAGGGGAATCAAACCGTCGATGCTGGATACGGCCACGAGGCAAACCTTCCGCAAGACATCATGCGAGAAGATTGTCTAGGGCATTTGCGGGAATGATCCAGCGGGAGAAAAGCCAAACTTCTCTCCCGCCGACCAATCAATTCTCACCAATCGCTTCCCAGCACGTTGCCGTCACGCGGATCGCACGCATTGGCCCACGTCGTCGGACTGATGCTGCTCCGAACCGTGCGAATGCTGCCATCGCCAAGCCCCACGTTCATCACCCCCGAATGCGGCGAGTTGCCCCCGCCGTTCACGCCCACGGCAGCCGGGATGGTCGGTTGGGCTTGGAACACCGGACAAGCCACATAGCCAACGGTTGCCTGGGGATTACAAATCTGGGGCTTCCACGGGTTGGCCGAGTTCGACCACAGGCTGGAATAGGGGCCGCCGCCTGTATTGCCGGAACCGTACTGTCCATACCGTTCACCGAACATCACCACATTGGAGGTGCCGTCTTGAAACGTCGATGGAATCATGGCGGCCCCTTCTTGGTTGCCGGACCCCGGATTCCCAAAAACCAGATAGTTGGCGGCATAGTTGGTGATGGCATGGGTGGCGTCCGGACCGGCCGGATTCCCGTAGCCACTTGTTGCTGAGGAATCCGAGGGGCAACGAAATGCCTTGATGACAATGCCATATCCCGCCTTGCCATTCACGGTGGCGCTTGAAGTGACGCCGCCCTGACTGATCACGGCTTGGTAGAAGCTGTCTTGCTCAATGAAGGGCAAAATGTGAAAGAAAAACGCCCCGGTTTTGTTTTGGTAGGGACCGGGATTGGAGGCGGCGCCATTCCATGCTTGGTTGGACGCCCCGGCCGGCGGCAGGACGCCCATCGTGTCGAAGCAATTGTGCGTCGCAATCCCCAATTGTTTGAGATTGTTGCTGCATGACATGCGGTTGGCGGCTTCGCGGATTTTTTGAACGGCTGGCAACAGCAGCCCGATCAAAATCGCAATGATGGCAATCACCACCAATAACTCAATCAACGTGAAGCCGCGACGTTTTGACTTGGGAAGGATGGAGACCATGAGAGATTCTTCTGAACAGGCGTGGAGAGACCAAGGGCGATCATTAACTATTGGTCTTCCAGATTCTCATAGTCAAGCAAGACATTCCGGGCGTCGACAACTCTCATTCACTACTCATTAAATCCGGGGCGAAATTCCTAGCGGCTGCCCAGTGTGCCCGCCAGCATCCCGTGGACTTCGGCCGAGGCCTTCACCACCAAGGCCATGCTCGGGGCATGGAAGGTGATTTCTCCTTTGCCGTCGCCGCCGGAACCCTTCCAGCTATTCGGGTCCACGCTGTTTTTGAGCATGTTTACAATTTCCTGAACATTCTGTTGTGCCTGCATCTGATCAATCACCGGCCCGAGCCGGGGCGACCCGCCGGGGATGGCCCCGGTTCCGGTGACGAGATCACCCAAATAGTACACCCGAGTTTCCATTGTCTGGGCGGCTTTTTCCCGTGTCACCACCTGAATGCGGCCATCTTTCACAATGTAAGTAAGGCCATAATTACCCAAGAGCGATTTCAAGGCGGTACGGCCTTGGATGGCTGCCGGGGTTTGATAGTTGGCTGCCGTGGAGGCATCGATTCCGGCCTCCGTCATGGTTTGCTTGTCCAGCGTGATCGGCTGTTTGAGGGCGGCGGATGCTTGTTTCAACGCTTCCATCAGCGTCATGTTTTTGAAGTCAAATTCCACCGGGGTCTTGAGCGAGGTCAACATGCTCTTCATCACCGGATCGAGCTTCGGCTTCCGCAGTTCGGTGATTTCCTTGAACCGCTTTTCATCGAATTCCAAGTCCTTCTTCGGGACAATGGACATGCGGTCCAGTTCAAGGGCCGCAAGCCGGTAAGATTCGGCCTGCTGGGCGTGGATGAGCCGGATTTCCTCAATGGTCTTGGTTTTCGTGAGCAGTCCCGGCATGGCGATGACGGTGGGGTTCGTCGGGTATTTCCCGGCGATGGCGTCCATTTCCTTTTGGGCTTGGGAAATTGCCCCGGCCTTGTACAAAGCCCCGATGGTGTCAATGCTGCGGCGAATCGCCTCGTCTTCGATCAGCCACGCCTTGCGTCGTTCAACCTCGGATGCCTTGAGCGGGTTGGCTGATTTTACCGTTATCTCGGGCCGTTTGCCGGCTTCCGCGAGACGGAGAGCGTCCGTGAGTTGGGCTCGCCATTCATCCGTTTTCTTTTTGGGAAGGACAGGATCATCCAGCAAACGCATGGCCTGCCGCAGCCGTTCGGCGGCCCGGACATTGCTTCCGGCCGCTTGAAGTTTCTGCGCTTCGGCCAAGGCGCTTTGGATAGAGATTTCCACCTTCTGCATGGCCACGGTCTGAAGCTTTTCCTGCTGCCGGATCAATTGATCCTGAGCGGGGCTGGCCGAGACAACCGCCCCGGCGACGATCCCGGCGGTGATGAAATGACGGAGACGCATGGCCGGTGATTCCTTCATACGGGGGAACTGTTTCTCACCCATACAACGTAACCGACCGGCGGGACGTTTGCTAGTGAATCCGAATGTCCGCAAGTTCTGAATCGGCCAAACGAATGGCCCGCTGGGCGTCACGTCCGTCAGGACTGGCAATCCCGGACCATCGTGGGCCGCAACTCACCCGCCAAAAACACCGAACCGGTGACCGCGAGGCCATCGGCCGGGGTGAGTTGCCTGCGGGCAAATTGCCAGGCCGCTTCCGGATCGGCATGGATGCGAACATCCGTGGCCCCGAGTTCCGCAAGCCATTCAGCCATCTGATTCGGATCGGCCGACCGGGGGTTGCTGACATATCGCGTCAAATGCCACGAGGCGACCACCGGAACAAGCTCGGCCAGCATCTCCCGAATCTGCTTGTCGTTCGAGGCGGCAAAGATCAAATGCCACCGGCCGTCGATGCGGTAGCTGGTCTGAAGCGTCTCGACGAGAACTTTCGTCGAGGCAACATTGTGGGCGCAATCCAACACAACGGTCGGTTGTTCGGCCAACCGTTCCTGCCGGGCGGGCCAGGAAACCGTGCGAAGCCCTTCCCGGATGGCGGTATCGGTGATGCCCAATCCCCTCACCCGTAACCTGTCCGCAGCCATCACGGCCCCGGAGGCATTGACCGCCTGATGGCTGCCGATCAATCCGATGGAAAACTCTCCTTGGATTCCGGGGGTTTCAATGGCCGTTCGCGGCAATTCGCCCGCCGTTCCGATTCGATATTGCGAGGAAAAATCACGCCCGTGCCGCCAGAGCGGGGCATGGGATTCTTTCGCAATCGCGGCAATCACGGCGGCCGCCTCTGGTTCGTCAGCCGTGGAGACGACGGGCACCTCCCGCTTGATGATGCCCCCTTTTTGGAAGGCGATTTCACCCAGCGTATGCCCGAGAATGGCGAGATGGTCGTAACTGATGTTGGTGATGATCGTCAGCAACGGTTCGCACACGTTGGTCGAGTCGAACCGCCCGCCGAGACCGACTTCGATGACGGCCATGTCCACACGCCGACAGTCGAAGTGCAGGAAACCAAGGGCGGTGATGACTTCAAAAAACGTGGGGCTTTGCGAATGATCGCCGAGGGCGTCCATCGCCCGCACGGCGACGGCCACTTCACCCATGCGGGCGGCCATCTCGGCCGGGGAGATCGGCACCCCATCCACCTGAACCCGTTCGGAAATATCCGCAAGGTGCGGCGATGTGAACAACCCCGTGCGATGGCCCGCTTTCCGCAGAATTCCGGCCAGCATGGCCGAGGTGGAACCCTTCCCCTTGGTCCCCGCCACATGGACACACCGGACTCTCCGGTGCGGGTCGCCAAGGCGGCGAAGGAGGGACCGCATGCGATCCAACTTCAGATCGCCGGGCCTGGGTTGCCGCCGTTCGTAGTCGATGCGCCCATACCAGAACGCGATGGCCTCGTCGTAGGTCATGGAGTCAGGTTATATGGATTGAACTGTGACCCAAAGATTCGCATTACGTGATGACTTGAGGTGTTTTTGGCGGCCGGAGAGTTTCCGGCCCCGCCAACCTGTGAGCGGCGAGTTTTACCAACCCACCACTTCTTCAACCCTTGCGTCGAAGCCGCGATGTTCCAACTCGCGGGCAACCCGGCGGGCCTCTTCTCGGTTCCAGAAGGAATGTCGCACTTCCCAATGGCGGCCCTGGCGTACCATCACTTGGAAGCGGATGTGTTCGTGGGTGCCATGCCCGGTCAGCGGGAAGGCCGATGCGGTGGAAGAGGTCAAGGTCATTCCACCCAAAAGGCCCGTGGTGACCAGAGCGGCGACAAGCAACTTGCGGAACATGATCGAACTCCTCTGTGTTTTTGTTTGAAGGGCTTATGGTTGTTGCCCTTCTGACAGAGGAATGTAGTTTTTCGGGTGAGTTGCGCGAACTTGAGCAGACTTGAAAGACCTCTCACCCGACACTCATTTTTAACGAACCCATCAGTTTTTGAGGCGTGTTTGGGCCTTGTTCCAATCCCCGACAACGGCCTCGATCATCGCCGGGCGGCGATCCCGCCACACGCGGAGTTTCACCTTTTGGCCAATGGGAAGCGCCGCAATCATGTTAATCAGGTGGTTCTCGTTGCGGATGGCCACGCCGTCCACTTCCAAGATCACATCGCTGTTCTTCAATCCGGCGATGGCGGCCGGCGTTTCCGGGTAAACCGATTCGACCAACGCTCCCTGAGCCTTGTCCAACCCCAACCGGATGGCTTCCGTGGCTTCGAGGGCTTGTGAGAGTTGAACGCCGAGGTAACCGCGGGAAACCGTTCCTTTGTCAATCAGTTGCCGGGCCACCCGTTTCACCATGTTCATCGGGATGGAGAAGGCCACGCCGCTATTGCTGCCGGAGTGGGAGGCGATGGCGGTGTTGATGCCGATCACTTCACCATCCATGTTCACCAGCGGGCCGCCGCTCGAACCGGGGTTGATCGCGGCATCCGTTTGCAGGAAATCCTTGATGCGGATGGTGCTTCCCAAACTCACCTGGCCCCGGTCGCGGGCCGAAATGATGCCGTGGGTGACGGTGCGATTCAATCCAAACGGCGATCCGAACGCCAGAACCCATTGTCCCTCGCGGACTTTGTCACTGTCGGCGAGGACGGCCGGAATGACTCCGTCGAGATCGATTTTCATGGCCGCAATGTCTGATTCCGGGTCAGTCCAGACTTGGGTGGGCCGGAAAACCCGATCGTCGGCCAGATGCACGGTGATTTGATTCGAGGCGGCCCCGGAAATCACATGGTTGTTTGTGATGACCAAAAAGCCGGGGATACCTTCGATTTTGACGATGACGCCGGAACCGGATTCCTCGGTCGGCTTGGTTTTGCCGGGGGCGGCGGGTTTGACCGCCTCGATCGAAACGACGCTTGGGGCCAGTTGCCGGATGACCGCTTCAAAGCGTTCACTGACTTGCTGGGGCGAGGCGAAGTTGGCTGTCACGGACGGGGGGGCCGGGCGTGTGGTCTGGGCTTGAATGGAAACGGGGGAATTGAGCATCATGCTTCCCGCCGTGCCGCCCGCGAACGCACAGCCGCCGAGCAGAAAAGTCTTCCAGTATGAGTTCATCACCGGTGTTCCGTCAGGGTGCGAATGGTGGTGTGTGAAACGTCGGAAGAACGGAACGGGGACTTCGCAATCGTCGGGAGTAAATCAGGGTGTCAAAGGCGAAGACCCGTTCCGTCCGTCCGGCATGGGCGGGAAACCGTTGTCGGTCTTCGCCCACCAGAACTTTAAGGAATGTTGTCAAGTGGTGCGCGCCGTCGCCATCGTTTCGTCTGGAATAACGGGCAAGTTGGCGCGTCATAAAACGCATAAAGCCCGCGTTCGGCGCTCCGAATCGCGGGCTTGTTCTGGGAAGACGGGTTATCCGGCTTAAAAGGGCTTTACTTGCTGTAATCCATTTCCAGATCGGAGAGGCGAACTTCGCGGTCTTCGCCGGGTGTTCCATCCGTCAGCGACTCCCAATTCGCTCCCCGGCGCTCGGCCAGCCAGTTGGAATCCTGCTCGACTTCCCGCTGGCACTTGATGCACAACGTGCTGTACGGCAGAACATTCAGACGAGCGACAGGGATCTTCATCTGACATCCCTCGCACTGACCGTAAACACCCTTTTTGAGTTGGTTGATGGCCCGCTCAATCTGGGCAAGTTCACGGGATTCGAGTTCCGCGAGTTGGGAGGAGAGTTCTTCCCCGGCGCTGTCGAAGGCAGCGTCAGCCGGATCGCCACTCCCCGAGGAGTGTTTCACGTGGGCAAGGTCTTCCAAATCCGTTCCAAGCCGCTTGAGCAACTCGTCACGGCGGGTGGTCAGAGTCTTGTGTAATCGAAGGAGAGCGTCGTGTCTGGCCATGATGCACCACCTGTTTATCTGGTTATCCGGAAGGGCATCCCGGATTCGCCGGTTGGTTAAAAATGAGAATCAGTCCAAAAACATTCAACTTGCGGACTTGTCATCAGGAAGTTCGCATGCCTTCATGCAATCTTGATGCCGGGGATTGGAGATTTCCATGTCAGAAAAGGATTCTTCAATCTTGTCGTCATCACTGGGATGCCGTCCCAACCCATTCTTGCGTCAAGGCTTGGGGATTTTCCCCGAATTGCCCATCCGACGGACAACTAAAAAATTAACGGGTTCACCGGCGGGCTTGTGAAATTTATTCGGCCGAATGACCACTGTTCTTACATAGACCACCGCACAATCATCCAAAATTTAGTGGCTTTTCGTACAGTAAGTTGCGTTAATTCGGCACACTCTCTGAAAGAGTACTGTCCGAGTTTGGTATTGTTTCATATAAAGTGCATTAGCTGGATGCACTATTTCATCCGTCTTTGCGGAGGTACGGGCGATGTCCACCCTGTTGAGCAAAAAGACGGACTACGCTTTGTTGATCCTAGCGCACCTCCACGAACATCCGACAGGGGGGAGTGCCCGCGAAATTGCGGATCGCTTCAGCCTTAGCAAAGCGTTTCTGGCGAACATTCTGAAGGAACTTTGCCAGAAGGGCTTCCTCGTCAGCCATCGCGGAGTCAACGGCGGCTATGAATTACGCCGACCGGCCGGCGAGGTGAACCTTGCCGAGATTTTGGAAGCGATGGAAGACGGCCTCGCCCTCACCAGCTGCTCGACGCATCACCCCACGGAATCGGAAGAGTGTTCCGTGATGAACATGTGCCCGATTCGCGGTCCGATGATTGAAATTAACCGCCGGGTGACCGAAGCTCTCCGCAGCGTGAAACTGAGTGAACTGCTGGAGCCGATCATCTCCCGGACCACGACCTTCCAGCCCGTGCTGCCGGTGCTGAACCAATTGAACCACAAGAAGACACTCGAAGAAACGACGGTTTGATCGAGAACCGTTACGGAGCCGGTTTGCCATGCTGAAATTGCCGATTTATATGGACAACAACTCCACGACCCGCACCGATCCGCGAGTGGTGGATGCAATGATCCCGTTTTTCACCGAAAAATTCGGAAACGCCGCCAGCCGAAACCATCCCTTCGGCTGGGAGGCAGACGAGGCCGTTGGCGAAGCCCGCAAGCAGATCGGCAACCTGATCGGCTCCGGCCCCTCCGAAATCATCTTCACCTCCGGGGCCACGGAGGCGATCAACCTCGCCCTCAAGGGCGTAGCCCAGATGTACAAGAAGAAGGGTAATCACATCATTACCCAAGTTACCGAGCACAAGGCCACGCTCGACACCTGCAAGCGTCTGGAAAAAGACGGCTTCCAAGTCACCTATCTGCCGGTGGACAAGTTCGGCCAGGTCTCGGCCGAGCAGATCCGCGAGGCGTTGACGGACAAGACGATTCTCGTCTCCATCATGGCCGCCAACAACGAGATCGGATCGCTCCAGCCGATTAAAGCCATCGGCAAACTGTGCAAGGAAAAGGGCATCCTCTTCCACACGGATGCCGTGCAGGCGGTTGGCAAGATTCCGATCAACGTTGATGAAATGGGCATTGACCTTCTCAGCATGAGCGGCCACAAGATGTATGGCCCCAAAGGCATCGGCGCCCTCTATGTGCGGAAGAAAGACCCCCGCGTCCGGCTCGATCCCCAGATCGACGGCGGCGGCCACGAACGCGGCATGCGTTCCGGCACGCTTCCGGTCCCTCTGATCGTCGGATTGGGCGAAGCGGCCGACATCTGTTACCGGGAAATGGCCGAGGAATCCAAGAAGACCTACCGCTTGCGGGAAAAGCTCCGCAAGGGGATCATGAGTCAACTGCCGGAATCCTACATCAACGGCCACCCCGACGAACGCCTGCCGGGCAACGCGAACATTAGTTTCGCGTATGTCGAGGGCGAGGGGTTGATGATGGGCATCAAGGATGTGGCCGTCTCCTCCGGGTCGGCCTGCACCAGCGCGAGTCTGGAGCCGAGTTATGTCCTCCGGGCCTTGGGCGTCGGTGATGAATTGGCTCACAGTTCAATCCGCTTCGGCATCGGCCGGTTTAACACCGAAGAAGAAGTCGATTACGTGATCGACCTCGTCGTGCGGGAAGTGAATCGCCTCCGGGAAATGTCCCCGTTGTATGAAATGGCCCAAGAGGGCATCGACTTGAAGTCGATCGAGTGGTCAGGGCACTGAGAGGGCTTTGAGCCGTGACTCAAACGAAGAAGGTGAACTTGCTTGGTTTGGATCACGGCTCAAAGCCAACAAGCAAGACATCATTGAGTTGTTTCGTTAAACTTTGAGAAGGAAGAAAGCTGTTTAGCTCACGGCTCATCGCTCATAGCTCACAGCTTTTAGAAGGAGATACCCATGCCATACAGCGACAAGATCCTCGAACATTACAATAACCCTCGCAACGTCGGCAGCTTCACCCAGTCGGACCTGAACGTGGGAACCGGCCTCGTCGGCGCCCCCGAGTGCGGGGACGTGCTGAAACTTCAGATTCTTGTGAATCCCGCCACCGGGATGATCGAAGACGCGAAGTTCAAGACGTTCGGATGTGGTAGCGCGATTGCCTCCAGCAGCTTGGCCACCGAGTGGCTCAAGGGCAAGAGCATTGAGGACGCTCTGGCGATTCGCAACACGCAGATCGTTGAAGAACTGGCCTTGCCGCCGGTGAAGGTTCACTGCTCCGTGCTGGCCGAAGATGCCATCAAGGCGGCCATCAAGAACTTCCAAGACAAGCAGCAAAACACGAACGCCGAAAAGCGTGAACCTGTTGCCGTGGGCTGAGCCTCAAACCGTGAGATGTTGTTTCAAGTTCCCGGTTGGCGATTCTCAAACTTGATGTTGTCCCGTAAAGTACACGGGGTGGATTGAAACCAGGAACGCACTGATCATTACCCTGACCAATTAACCGGAGACGAAAACATGTCCGCTGGAGTGATGGAACAAACCGAACTGACCGTGAAGAGCATCCCGTCGGCCCCGGTCTTCCCGATCAGCCTGACGGAAAAGGCGGCCGAAGAAGTCGCCCGTCACGTCGCTGAACAAAAGGCGGCCGGCGTGGCCGAAGAGTTCTACCTGCGGGTCAGCGTCCAAGGGGGCGGTTGCAGCGGCTTCAAGGACAAGCTCGACCTCGACGTGAACTACAACGAAAAGACCGACCTCATCAGCGAACAGCACGGCGTCAAGGTCGTCGTTGACAAGAAGAGTGCCCTGTACATCGCCGGGACGACGGTGGACTTCCACTCTGATCTGAACGCCCGCGGCTTCCGCCTCATCAACCCGAACGCCAAAAAGCAGTGCGGTTGCGGCAGCTCGTACTCGATGTAAGTGAGAGGAATTCCAAGTTCCATGTTTCATGTTCCAAGTTGAAAACCCATTTCGGGCAATTGGAATAACTTGGAACTTGGAACTTGGAACTTGGAACTTGTTCTGATGGATCATTTCGCCCGCCTCGGCCTTCCGAGGCGTTTTTCCGTTGACGCCGCCACTCTTGAGCGGGCGTATCTGGCCCGTTCGCGGGAACTCCACCCTGACCGCCATCAACTGGCCAGCACGGCCGAGCAATCGGCCAGTGTGGAACTGTCGGCCGCCCTCAACGAGGCCTATCAAACGCTGCGTGATCCCTTCAAGCGATCCGAATACTTGCTCTCCCTCGCCGGCGGGCCAACAGCCAGTGAAGCGAGGGACATACCCGCCGATTTCTTGGACGAGATGCTCGACCTCCGGATGGAGATCGGAGCCTTGAAACCGGAAACCCCCGCCGCCGAGGCGATGGAAAAACAACTCACCACCCGCCGGGACACAATGCTGGAGCAAGTCGGCCAGATTTTGGACACTTCCGACAGCCCGGCCTGCCTGAAACAAGCACGCCGGCAACTCAATGCCGTGAAATACGTCGCGAACCTCCTCCGTGACCTGCGTGCTCTGTAGACTGTGGATGCCGGGTTTGGATAATTTGCCGGTCGCTTAGCTCAGTGGTAGAGCGGCTTCTTTACACGGAGCGGGTCACGGGTTCAAATCCTGTAGCGACCATTTCCTAAAACACCCATAATTCTCATAGCCGAACACATTTTTGTTACCTTCCCCGCGCGGGGTAGTACGGCTTGCAAAACCGTAGTTTTCGGTAGTGCCACCGAACCGGAGCAACCGCACCATATCTCGGAAGAAAATCCCGACCCTCAAAAGGCACAAAGGTTCCGGGCAAGGAATTGTCACGCTGGGAAGAACGTTTATTGTGGCGCATGGTCTGAATCCAACCTTAAAGTCCCGCCGCCTGGAGTCAAAAATCGGTATCGTCTGGCTGTGAGCGAATGACTCGCCAGTAGCTTCTCGCCGCTCGGCAACAAGAAGACCGCCATCCTTTCCAACAGACCAAAGTGGCGCCCCGGCCTGCCCAGCAAATGGGCAGTGGCCCGGCCAATGTCGGAAGAGGCACCGGTGATTACGATGATTTGCTCTTCAAGCGGCCGAGACATGGGTGACTCCAGAGTAATGATCGCGTCCCGATGATTGGAGAGGCAAACTCCGCACCGGCCTTCATCTTAAAGCTGCACCAGCGTTTTTTGGATGATCGAGAACATCAACGCATCATTCAACTGATTCGAATTAAAAAGAATTTATTTTAATTATTTTTCTTTTATATTTTAGTTTTTGTGAAGAATCTGTGCTTGTCGCAAGTGCCTGCTCCCTGACGGGAAAAGACTAATTTTCTTTCTCGGAACTTGGTGGTTTGCGAGGTATACTCATCCTCAAATCCACTGGCGCTCGAAAAATATGGTTGAATATCCAATTGAACCAAACATTTTCAGATTCTTCCGACACCGCCCATCCGCAATAACGAATACCATGTCATTCGGGCCAAAGTAAGTTTCGCGGGTATCCCCGATCGTGGGAGAAAGTATTTCCCCAAACCGAATTGATTTCTCTTGCGACGGAGAAAGCAGCCCCATGAAATCGATGCCTCCGGAATCAAAGCCACTCGTTCTTGTTGTCGATGACAATGACGATGCCCGAACCTCTCTTTCCTTTCTCTTGCGACTTCAAAATTATTTGGTGGAGGAGGCCGGAACCGCCCGTGAAGCAATCCAACTGGCCGGGCATCGCACTGATCTGATTGTTCTGGATGTGATCCTCCCCGATCAAAATGGCAACGAAGTGTGCCGTCAGTTGAAGGCCGACCCGGCCACGTCCACCACGCCAGTGTTGATGTTATCCGGACAGGCGGTGGAGGATGAGGATCGGATCGCCGGGTTGGAGGGAGGGGCCGACGTTTACCTCACCAAGCCCGTGGAACCGGCAATCCTGCTCGCCCAAGTCAAAGCTCTTTTGCGGATACGCCGGGTGGAGAAGGATCTGGCGGAACGAGAGGAACGCTTTCGCTTGCTGGCCAAGGCAACCGGGGATGCGGTGTGGGATTGGGACATGCGAACCGACCATATTTGGTGGGGGGAAGGCCTTCAACCGCTGTCCGGCTTTGACCCGGAAGACAAGACTTTTGAAATCGGATGGTGGGCCGATCATTTGCATCCGGATGACCGTCCCCGAGTCTTGGCTGAACTCAACCGGGCCTTGGCGGGCGGGCAAAATTACGCGACCGAATATCGGTTCCGTCGCCGGGATGGTTCGTTTGCCCATGTCGGCTCCCGTGGCTATGTGCTCCGGGATGATGACGACCGGCCGACCCGGATGATCGGGGCGATGCAGGACTTCACCGAACGGCGGAAAGCGGCCATTGAGCGGGACAAGTTGCTGGCGAGATTGCAACTTCACATTGAGCGGATGCCCCTGGCGTATGTCCTGCTGGCCCCGGACTTTCGCATTATCGACTGGAATCCCGCCGCGCAACGCATTTTCGGGTACGACAAGGCCGAGGCCCTGCAAATGGGATCGGCCTTTGATCGATTGGTTCCGCCGTCAACGCGAGCCGAGGTGGAGGCGGCCCTCAACCGGGTGGCGGCCGGCGACATGCCCGGTCATGTCCTGAATGAGAATTTGACCCGCGACGGCCGGACGATCACCTGCGAATGGCACAATACCGCTCTGATGACCGGGGATGGACAATTCGGGGGTATTTTCTGCCTGGCCCAAGACGTGACTGACCGCATTCATCTTGAAGAACAATTGCGACAGGCCCAAAAAATGGAGGCTGTCGGCCGGCTGGCCGGCGGCATCGCCCATGATTTCAACAACTTGCTGACCATCATCAACGGCTACAGCGATTTGCTCTTGCAATCACTGGCCGCCGAAGATCCGACTCGGGAAATCGTGGGGGAAATCCGACTGGCCGGGGAACGTTCCGCCGGCCTTACCCGGCAGTTGCTCGCGTTTGGCCGAAAGCAGGTGATTGCGCCAAAAGTCTTGGATCTGAACATGATCATCCGGGACACGCAACGGATTCTGCGTCGGGGCATCAGCGAAGACATCCGATTGATCACCCGTCTGAGCGACGAACCCGCCACGGTTCGGGCTGACTCGGTGCAACTCGAACAAGTGCTTATGAACCTTGTGGTCAATGCCCGCGATGCCAGTCCGCGGGGTGGGACGGTGACCATCGAGACGGGTTTTGTCGAAAACGAAATCAGGGATTCGTCCCATCCCGCCGGACGTTACGTCATCCTTTCCGTGTCGGACAACGGCACGGGAATGTCCGAAGAGGTCCAGGCCCGGTTGTTTGAACCGTTTTTCACCACCAAGGAAGTCGGAAAGGGAACGGGATTGGGGTTGGCGGTTGTTCACGGCATTGTCACCCAAAGCGATGGACGCATCTTCGTGGACAGTGAATCCGGCCGGGGCACCACCATCCGGATTCATTTGCCGTGGGCCGGTCAGGCGGCCTCGACCGTGAAGAAACAACCGGAGATCCGTTCCGTGTCTTTGGGAAATGAAACCGTTCTCTTGGTGGAGGATGAAAAAGCGGTTCGGGAAATGGCCCGGAAACAACTCCAAGACGCGGGATACTTGGTCTTGTCGGCGAGAAACGGCGAGGAAGCTCTCAAAGTCGCCGCGGAACACCCCGGATCGATCAACCTGCTGGCGACCGATGTGGTCATGCCCGGCATGGGCGGAAGAGATCTGGCCGAACGGTTGATCGTTGAGAGGCCCGACATCCGAGTGTTGTACATGAGCGGGCACACCGAGGATGAGGTGGTCAGGCACGGCGTGAAGTCGAACATGTTGAACTTCCTCCAAAAGCCGTTTTCTCCGGAAGATCTGGCCCGAAAGATTCGGGAAACGCTCGATCAATGACGCAATGATCGGACGATCAATGTCATTCGCTCCATTTCGGTAATCACCAATCATTTTGGTTGAAAATCAATTCCCGCCGGATTCCGGCATCCAGATTGCACCTTGATTAGTGGTCAACGTCTCGTTTGATCCAAGTGCCTTCTGGAGAATTCATCATGGGAACCATCCTATTAATTGTGTTGATTGTGCTTCTTCTTGGCAGTCTTCCGGCCTATCCGCATTCACGCGGTTGGGGATATCGCCCTTCGGGATTGCTGTCGCTGCTGGTGGTGATTTTGGTTGTGTTGTTAATCATGGGTATTTTCCCTTGGGGATGGGGGCCAACCACCGTGTCCGGTCCCGTTGTCGTTCCCTGACTGGAAAAGCTCGTGAGTTGAAACAACGAAGACCGGCTTCGATTGTGCATGGGCGGGCTGACACCGGGAACGGAACAGCCCGTCCTCTTTCTTCGGATCACCACAGGGAAATCACCAGAGTGGCGAATGGCAAAAGCACGATGTTCGTAACATCGTGCTTTTATGATTGACATCCTATTTCTCGTCGATTACATTTATTTCACCTCTTCACGAAGCCCCCGGTGGAACGTCTTTCCACAACCGGATTAGCCCTCTTTATTTGTTGATTTTTATATTTCCTTATTTGTGCTGATGGGGTGACACATGTATCAGTCTGTCTTGCGCCGTCGCGCCTTTACATTGATTGAACTGTTGGTGGTGATCGCCATCATCGCCATTCTCATCGGGTTGTTGCTGCCGGCGGTTCAAAAGATCCGCGAAGCGGCCAACCGCATGAAATGCTCGAACAATCTGAAACAGATTGGCCTCGCCCTTCAAAACCATCACGACACTTATGGATCATTGCCGCAGGGCGCCCAGTGGCCGGGCGGGTCGTTGTATGCCAACCCGCGACAAAGCTACCGGGTTTATCTGTATCCGTTTTTGGAACAGGATAATCTTTACAAGAAATTCGATTTCACCCTCGGCGGGATCATGTGGTATGCCAACAATAACTCGCTCCCGGCGGGCGCCCCCACCTCGGTCGTGGTGTCAACCCTCGTATGCCCCAGCGACAATGGCATGACCACCATGACGATTTCCGGCGGCGGAACCTATTCGCTTTCAAACTATCTGGCCTTCTTTCCGGGAAGTAATCTTTCCACGATCCTGTCCCCCGCCAGCGCCAACAAAACGGCCTTGGGCGTCAACTATGGCGCCCGTTACTCGGACATCACGGATGGCCTGAGCAACACGATGATCTTCGGGGAGTATGTCCGCTCGATGGGGGCATCGAATGATTTTCGCGGCCACACATGGGGCGATCAACCCGGCTATGGTTTCATTTTCGCGGCTAGTTCTCCGAACACCACGGCGAACGATTTCCTATATCCGGGGTATTGCGTCAGCCTGCCAAACAATAATCGGCCGTGCAGCGATGGCAATGGCTCGACAACAGACACGGCCGCCTCCCGGAGCATGCACACCGGCGGGGTGAACGTCGGCTTGGGTGACGGTTCTGTGCGGTTTGTGAAAAACACAATTCTGATCGCCACTTGGCAAGCGCTGGCGACCATTTCCGGCGGCGAAGTCTTGGGCGACATTTAAGCAGGCAGCATTGATGTGCTTCGTCATTGCCCGGCCGGGAGCGCGACCGGTCTGGTTGAATCATTCATTTTTGGAGTTGTTCATGCGATCATGTCGATCCGGTCGGATGCGCGTCTTGCTGATGGCCGTCTTCGCGGGGTTTGCGTTTTCGGGTTGCGGCAAGGAGGGGCCGCCGACGGCCGAGGTGAGCGGTGTGGTCATGCTCGATGGCGTGCCGGTTCCCGAGGGAAGCATCACCTTTACGCCCGTCGAAGGGACTCTCGGGGCGACCGCCGGGGGCGTCATCAAGAATGGCAAATATCAGATTTCAGCCGACAAGGGGCCGGGCATCGGGAAGAACAAAGTCAGCATCAATTACCCGAAGGAAACCGGAAAGCGGGTTCCCGATGCGTCCAGTCCCGGCAAAGACCGGACCGAGGTGACAGAAGCCATCCCGGCCAAATACAACTCAGCCAGCACTTTGGTTCATCCGATCACGACCGGGAAAAACACTCTTGATTTCGATTTGAAAAGCAAGTGATTCCCCGGCCAGGTCAAATTACCACCAATATCGGCCGGTGTGGCCTCCTCCAAAGCCGGACGGACCTGCCGAGATATGCAGATTGCCATAGGCATCCCACCAGATGTACCACACCGGCTGGGAACTTACCGGAGATGGCGTAGGCGTGGTGGACACCGGCGGAGTCGGATCGGTTGTCACTGGTGGCGTCGGTGTCGTTGTCACCGGATCGGTGGGAGTGGTGGTCACCGGTGGCGTCACGGAAACCGGCGTAGTGGTGGTCGTTCCAGTGGTTCCGTTGGCCAGATCGTTCACCAGAAGGTTTGCGATCGGCGAACCCAAACCGGTGACGTGATCGTAACCGGGCCCGGCCGAGTAGCCGTTATACCCGGTGGTAATGTCGTGGAAGTCTGTTGAGGGGAGTTTGTAAATCGCGTCGGTGACATTGCTAATCGCCGCGAGGCCATTATCGGCCCGTTGTTGATTGACCAATGCAAGCAACCCGGCCCATTGCGGCGAACCGGCGCTGGTTCCGCCGACCACCATCCAACCGGCGCGCCCGGTGGAATCGGCGACGCTGTCGTAAACGGCGAATCCGCTGTTCGGGTCGGCATCATAGGCGACATCCGGCACGCCTCGCCCGACGGGTGAGGATGTCGAACGGGGATCAGCCAGATACTCGCTGTAGCCGCCACCGCTGCCAGACCACCCTGTTTCTGTTGAATAATTGCCGGATGAATCCAAAGTCAGCTTGGTTCCGCCCACCGCCAGAACATTCGGCGAAGAGGCCGGCCATTCGGCACCGTCGGCCGCTCCGTCGTCGCCGGCCGCCGCCACGAAAGACACCGGCGTGTGTCCGGCCGGTGTGGTGAACAAATCCTCTTGGGCGGCCTCGTTGGCGAACTCGCTCCCGCCCCAACTCATGGAGACGACGGAAACACCGGCCTGTTGTCTCGCATAGTCCACGGCGGCGATGAGATCATTCGTCGAGGCCGATTGGGCTTCGACCAGCAGAATGTTTGCTTTGGGAGCGACGGCATGCGCCCACTCCACATCCAAGGCTGTTTCCCCGGACCACCCGGCATCGACGGTAGTTCCCGGCACATCGGCCTTGTTGAACGATGGGGGAGCCGCCAAGCCAAAGGCTTGGTCGAATGTCGCCAGATCGGAGGCAATGTTCGGATCGTCGTAGGCCACCACGATGGCAATCGTCTGGCCGGCTCCATCATCCTTGAGTTGATCGAATCCGTAGGCTTTGCGCATCTCGGCCGGAGTCAGTCCGCCGTCCGGGCCGCTTGTGGAGGCTTGGGCTTGGAGATTTAAATGCACCGCCGAGCCAACGCTTGGTTGGTCGCGGGCTTCTAGAGTTTCAAAACAGAGACGACGGGTGCGAAGGGATTTCCGGGAGAGCATCAACGTGCCTCGGGAGAAGCCGACGTTACCCAAAGAAGATGAGGGGAGGCTCTTCGGGTCTGTCAATACCAACTATATCCAGCCGGTCAAACGCATGAAACCACCATTAGGGCACTCGTGACGGATTTGTAATCCCAATGCGATTGGTGTTGTCCGATCATAGCCAGAAATAGTTCTTTGCGGTTTGGAATCGTCAGAACAGGCATTTGTCATGAGACAAATTTTGATTGCTCAATCCGAGGCTTGACCAGTGCATTTTGTGAGCCAATTCAAAATCTGATATGTGAAAATTAATGAAAGTTGTTTGAGTCTCTATTAACATCATCTGTTAGAAATAATTAATGAGAATTTAGAAGGCTTTTGTGAGGCCTTCGGACTTGTGCTGGTAGCCAGTCGGGAGCCTGTGTCCGGCACGCGACACAAGAAACCTGCGACTCATCCTTCTTCCATTCCAAACAGTGACGGCCCGGCATCCGGCTTCAGTTTTTTCTTCCGGGGTTTCTCCGGGGGGCCGACGATAATCCGGCGAGTTTCCGGAAGTTGATGGCGGGTTTCCAGCACGGTCAGCACTTCGTTGGCCCGTTTCAACACCCCCTCGGGGATGCCGGCCAGTTTGGCAACGTGGACGCCATAACTTCGTCGGGCGCTGCCGGGGGCGATCTTGTGCAGGAAGACCACGTCGTTGTCCAGTTCCCGCACTTGCACGTGATGATTTCGCAGGCAATCCAGCGATTCGGCCAGTTGGGCGAGTTCGTGGTAATGCGTGGCGAACATCGACCGGCAGCCGACCGTGTCGTGCAGATTTTCCGTGATGGCCCACGCCAGCGAGACGCCGTCATAGGTGCTGGTTCCCCGGCCGAGTTCGTCGAGGATCACCACGCTGCGGGGGGTCGCATTATTCAGAATGTTCGCGGCCTCTGTCATCTCCACCATGAAGGTGCTGAGACCGCGTGAGAGTTCGTCGCTGGCGCCAACGCGAGTGAAGATACGATCCGCCAGCCCCACCTTGGCCGATTGCGCGGGGACAAAACTGCCGAGGTGGGCGAGCAGAGCGATCAACGCGGTTTGCTTGATGAGGACGGATTTTCCCGCCATGTTTGGCCCGGTGATGAGCCAGAATCGGCCGGTGTCCGGTCCCAATAAAACATCGTTGGGAACAAACGTCCCGGCGGGAAGCGTTTGATCGAGAACCGGATGCCGACCTTCGCGGATTTCGAGGATTGGTTCCGTGACAAGCTGCGGCCGAACATAGCGACGGGAAGAAGCGAGTTCCGCCAGCGAACACAAAAAGTCGAGCATCGCCAGCACTTCGGCCGTGTTCAAAATGCGATGTGTTTGGGCGGCCACCTGTTCGCGGATGCGGGCGAAGAGTTCGACCTCCAACCCGAGGGCGCGGTCTTGGGCAGTTAGAACCTTTTCCTCGTATTCCTTCAATTGCGGCGTGATGTATCGTTCGGCATTTTTAAGGGTCTGCCGCCGTTGGTAGTCGGCCGGAATCTTGCCGACATGGGCGTGCGTGACTTCGATGTAATAGCCGTGAACTTGGTTGTAGCCGACCTTCAAACTCGGAATGTTCGTCCGCAACACTTCGTCGGCCTGATACTTCGCCAGCCAGTCTTTTCCTTCGCGGGAGAGTCGGCGAAGTTCATCAAGATCGGCATGAAAACCCTCGCGGATCACCCCGCCATCTTTGGGGTTATAAGGCGGATCATCAGCCAGTGAGGAATCCAGCAGTTCACGCAAGTCAGGGCAGAGTTCCAATCGTTGTTCGAGTTCGTTGAGGAGTTTCGCCTTGCGACTGGTGACCTTCGCCTTGATGGCCGGGAGCATCCGCAATGCCCGGCCGACGCCAACGAGATCCTTTGGGGAGGCCCGGCCGGTGCTGACTCGTGTGGTGAGTCGTTGCATGTCCGGGATGGCCCCGAGCAAATCCCGCAAGGATTGTCGGGTATGGTTGTCTGTCAGCAATTCCTCAACGGCATCAAGCCGGGCATTGATCGCGGGAATCTCCCCGAGCGGCGAGAGAATCGCATCGTGCAGGGTGCGCGCTCCCATTGCGGTGACCGTGCGATCCATTACGCCGAGCAGACTGCCATCCCGTTGGTTGTCCCGCAAAGTGCGTGTCAATTCCAGGCTTCGCCGGGTGACTTCATCAAGGGCCAGCAATCGGTCGGCGTGGTATGGCTTGAGTTGCCGCACGTGGGCGAGAGACGCCTTCAATGTTTCTTGAAGGTAGATGACCAACGCTCCGGCGGCGACAAGGGCGGGTTGTTCATCCCGGAAGCCGAAGCCCCCGGCGGTGATGACTTGCAAGTGCTTGAAGAGAATGCCCTTCGCCGTGTCGGGGTCAAAGTTCCAATCGGGCCGGCCGGTGAGGGTGCGACCCAGCAAAGCCGAGATGCTTTCGGGAACACTGCCGAGGGAGCCATCCGGCCACAGGCACTCGGCCGGGTTCAGACGGGTGAGTTCATCGGGAAGCCGGTTGACGGGAATGTCCGTGGCGAAGAATTCACCGGTGGTGGCCTCCACCCAAGCGACGCCGAAACAGTTTTTTCCGGGGACCAATGCGACCAGCAGGTTGGGCCGGCCCGGCTCCAGCATTTCGTCTTCGGTCACCGTGCCGGGTGTGATGACGCGGGTGATATCCCGTTTGACCAGTCCCTTGGCGAGGGCGGCATCTTCCACCTGATCGCACACCGCCACGCGATGCCCGGCTTGTAAGAGTTTCCGGAGGTAAATATCGACGGATTTCGCGGGAACTCCCGCCATCGGAATGTTGTTGTCCCGGCTGGTGAGGGTGAGGCCAAGGACTTTGGAGATGAGTTCCGCATCCTCCTCGAACGTCTCGAAAAAATCCCCCATACGGAAAAGCAGAAGCATGCCGGGATACCGCGATTTGGCCTCGTGGTATTGCTGCATCATCGGCGTGGACATGGCGGCGGCTTCTCCGGCTGGTCTACCTCAAACTGCCAGTGTACCCGACACCCGGATGATTGCCATGTTGGAAAAGCCCGGCGAAATCTCCCTGAAACCTTGCAGGCGGTGGAATGTGAATTTTCCACACGACCGTCCCGACACGAAAAACTCGATCAGAATTGAAGGCAAGTCAAGGGGTTTGTGATTACTTTTAAGATTGTTTTTCAGTTGTTCCACATTTCATCATTTGCATCGTGATCCCGGCGGATGACCGATCTATTAATAGGCCGGGTTATCTCTTCTCCCGGAGTTACATCATGTTGCGTCGTCTGGCGATTTTTGCGGTGATCGCGGGTGTGTTGTTCAGCGGGGGATACGCCCTCACTCAAACAACCCTGCGGCCCCTGCAAGATTCTTCTGCTCCCAAAGCTCAGCAAGACCTTCCCGTGCGGGAAGCATTGAAAACTTACGGCGAAGCCTTCAATAAAGGCGATCTTCAAACTGTTCTGGGTCTTTGGACTGAAGACGCCGAACTGTTTGATGAAGACGGCAAGGTTCAAAATCGAGCCGCTATTTCTGAAAGCCTGAAAGCGGTATGCAAGCCGAATGGCGGCAACAAATTGTCTGTCGCGGTCAAGAACGTCAAAATCGTTGGCGGGTCAGTGGCTCTGTTGCTTGGCACGGCCGAACTGACCTCGGCCGAAGGCACGGAAACCAACACGTTCGAGGCGGTGATGGTTTTGAATGCCGACACCAAAAAGTGGCAGTTCAGCCGGGTGCGGGATCTGCCCCCCGACGAACCCTTTTCCGAGTATGCCCTTTCTAATGAGCAACTGAAGCCATTGGAATGGCTGATCGGCGATTGGAGCAGCAAAGAAGGGGACCAAATCCAAACCCTGAGCGCCAAATGGACGAAGAACCGGGCGTACATCATGGTCGAGCAGACCGTCAAGTTCAAGGACACGGAGATTCTCGGCACCACCATGATGATCGGTTACGATCCGGTGGCCGACCAACTTCATTCATGGGTGTTCGATTCGCTTGGCGGTCGCGGGGAAGCCGACTGGACCCGCGATGGAAACAGTTGGAATGTGGATGCTGTCGGGGTGACGGCGGACGGGTCCGAATCTTCTTCGGCTCCCGCATGGAAATTCGTGGATGAAAAGACCTTTGAATGGTCATCCACGAAGCGTCAGTTGAACGGCCAGCCCCGGCCGGACATCAAGCTGACGTATCACAAAACCCCGGTCGCCAAGTAATCACCAACCGGAGAAACATCATGAAAAAGAATCCCCTCTTCTTGACGGGTGCCTTGATATTTGCCGTGGCAGCTGTCCCTGTTTTAGCGGCG
>NZ_JH636441.1:956137-956367 GCF_000255705.1 Zavarzinella formosa DSM 19928 | reverse complement strand
CCCGGTCGTGGCGGCGAGACCGGCCCCGGTGGCGAGGCCGGTTGTCAGGCCGAATGTGGTGGCCCGTCCGGTCGTTCGCCCGAGTCTTGTGCCGACTGCCCGACCGACGGTGGTGGGACGGCCGGCCGTCGTGGCAAGGCCCAATGTCATCAACAATAATGTGGCCCGGTCGGCTTGGATCAACAACCGCGCCGTCCGCAATAATGCCGTTATTGCCTATCGGCCGTCGT
>NZ_JH636441.1:851179-956086 GCF_000255705.1 Zavarzinella formosa DSM 19928 | reverse complement strand
GGCGGGGGCTGGAATGGCTACTACGGCGGTTGGCATAACGGCTGGTACAACGGTTATTGGGGCGGCCGTGGATTAGGATGGTTCGGCGCCGGGCTGGCGGCCGGCTGGTTGCTCTCGCCGGGTTATGGCAATTACGCTTATGCCAACCCGTTCTACTCGGCTCCGGCAGTTGCCGGGGCCGGATTCTACGATTATTCCCAGCCGATCGTCACCGCTCCGCTGTCCGCTCCTTACACGGATTCAGGGACAGACCTCCCGGCCGATTTGCCCCCGCCGGACCAGACGCCGGTGAACCCAAGCGTCTCCCGTTCTCCGTTTGAACAGGCGGCCCCGGATGTTTCCAAGTTGTCCGATGATGACGCGAAACAACTCCAAGAACAAGTCGAGGGAACCGTTGGCGAAGCCCGGTCGGCGTTCAAGGCGAAGGCTTATCCAACCGCCTTGGGCAAAGTTGACGCGGCCATCGCCAAACTTCCGAATGATCCCGCTTTGCACGAGCTTCGGGCGTTGATTCTCTTTGCCAAGGGGGATTACAAAAACGCCTCGGCCGCGCTCTATTCCGTTCTGGCCAGCGGGCCGGGTTGGAATTGGGAAACCATGAGCGGGCTATACGGCGATGTGAAGGACTACACCACGCAACTGCGGGCCTTGGAAGCTGATTACAAGGCCAATCCGACCGCCAGCCAAGATGCCTTTTTGCTGGCGTATCACTATTTGACGCTCGGCGAAAAGGATGCCGCCATCGCCAAGCTGGAAGACACGCAAAGACTGATCCCCGGCGATCAGCTTTCCAAGAAAATGCTCGATTACCTGAAGAATCCTCCGAAGGATGCGACCCCGCCTGATGTGAAGCCCAAACCGGGCAGTTGATCTAAAGATGACACGGAGACAAGGAGACCGGGTGACACGGTGACAAAAGCGACGCTCTGAGGAGTGCGTTTTTGTCACCGTGTCACCCGGTCTCCTTGTCTCCGTGTCATCTTCAAAGCCGGTCATCTTTTCCCTTTCCCCCAATCCGCTTCCGGTTTAAGATAGCCTCGCCCGAGAACATCCCACCCCAACCGGAAGAAAATCCATGTCCCTCTCCCGTGTCTTGTTCGCCATCGCTTTGTGTGTGATCTCATCTGTGACCATGCGGGCTGATTCGCCGGCCAGCGGCAAATCGAGCAGTCCGTTTGATGGCAAAACAACCGCCGGTTGGAAGCCCAAGGACGAGAAGAAAAATCATTGGATGGTTGGGGTGTCCTCGCTTGATCCGACCAATCCCGGCAAGATCATCTTGAAGGATGGCTCCGGCGAACTGGTCAACGCGGCCACCGGCGGCACGGACATTTCCACCGAGGCCAAGTACGGCGATTGCACAATCGAAGTCGAGTTCATGGTTCCCAAGGGATCGAACTCAGGCATCTATGTGATGGGCGAATACGAGGTGCAGGTGCTGGATAGTTTCGGCAAGCCTAACGACAAACTCACGCAGGGGGATCTCGGGGCGTTGTACAGCGCCGCCGCCCCGAAAGTGAATGCCGCGAAGAAGCCGGGCGAGTGGCAGAAGTTCGTGATCGAGTTCCAAGCCCCGAAGTTCGATGGCGACAAGAAGACGGCCAAGGCCAAATTCGTGAAGGTGACCCTGAACGACGTGGTTCTTCACGAAAACGTGGAAATGGAAAAAGCCACCCCCGGCGGCCTGACCGGCAAAGAGGCCGCCACCGGCCCGCTGATGTTCCAAGGCGACCACGGCCCAGTGGCTTTTCGGAACATCAAAGTCACCGCCAAGTAAGCGGTGCCTATTCCGAATTGTGATTCCCGCCCAATGAGATTAAACTAACGCCATGACGCCACACATTCCTGTTGCCAAAAATCGTCGGGATTTTCTCTTCCAAGCCGGTGGCGGTTTGGGGGGGCTGGCCCTTGCGGCCATGCTGCAACAGGAGGCATCGGCCGCGCCGACGGTGAATCCGCTGGCGCCGAAGAAGCCACATTTTGACGGGAAGGCCAAATCAGTCATCTTCATGTTCATGGTCGGCGGGCCGTCGCCGTTGGATTTGTTCGACCCCAAGCCGGAACTGGAGAAATGGCGGGGCAAACCGTTGCCGGAAAGTTTGGGCAAGTTCCCGAGCCAGTTCACCAAGGGGGATTCCGGTCTGCTGCCCACGGCCCGCAAGTTTCAGAAGCACGGCAAAAGCGGCCAATGGGTTTCGGATTTGATGCCGAATCTCGCAACTTGTGTGGATGACATCGCGTTTTTGAAAAGCTGCTTCTGCAATTCCTCCATCCATGCCCCGGCCATCTACGAACTGCACACTGGCCGGACACTGATGGGGCATCCCAGCCTCGGTTCCTGGGTGACCTATGGTTTGGGAAGCGTCAGCGAGAACCTGCCAGCGTATTGCGTGATGCCTCAACCGGAAGGGGTTCCCGAGGGCGGGGCGCCTTGTTGGAGCGCCGGGTATTTGCCGACGGTGAATCAGGGGACTCTTTTCCGCAAAGGGGCGAATCCCATCATCAACCTCAAGCCGCCGCGGGGAGTGGGGGACGAGCAACAACGCCGCACCTTTGACCTCGTGAAGAAATTAAACGACCAGCAACTCGACCCGACCGATTCAGAACTGTCGGCCCGCATCTCCAGCTATGAACTGGCCTTTCGGATGCAGCAGGCCGCCCCGGAGGCGGTGGACCTCACGCGAGAACAAGAGACCACGCGCGAAGCCTATGGCCTCAACCGCAAGGAAACCGCCGATTTTGGCACCCGTCTCCTACTTGCCCGGCGATTGGTGGAACGCGGGGTACGATTCGTGCAGGTCTATTCCGGCGGCGGGCCGCTCATCACTCAATGGGACGCCCACGACGACATCAAGTCGAACCATGAAACCATGTGCGGCCACGTGGACCAACCGATCGCCGCTTTGCTCAAGGATTTGAAACAACGGGGAATGCTAGACGAAACCCTTGTCGTGTGGTGCAGCGAGTTCGGTCGCACGCCGTTCTCACAAGGCGGACGCGGCCGGGATCACAACCCCTACGGCTATACCATGTGGATGGCTGGCGGCGGCGTGAAGGGGGGCCAGAGCATCGGGGCGCTGGATGACTTTGGCATGAAGGCCGTCAAGCACCGGACGAGCGTGAACGATTTCCACGCGACCATTCTGCACCTGCTTGGCCTCAATCACGAAAAGCTGACCTTCCGGCACAACGGCCGGGACGAACGGCTGACGGACGTGGCCGGGGAAGTCGTCGAGGAAATCTTGGCCTGAGCCGGGTCGCCCATAGAACAATCGCAAACACCGCCGAAATCCTCCCCCATGTCCCCGCTTGAAGATCGTTTGCGCCATCTCTTGCAAAGCCTCTTAATCAGGTTCGGCGGGGCCATCGAGTTCTGGACAGTCGCGTGCATGTCCCGAAGCGACCTCGGGAACCCGAACCTGTTTGTGGATACCCAATGGAACTCTCTCATCAACGAGGTTCACGAAGTCCGCGCCTTGATCGCGGAACTGCCGCACGAACCGCCGACGGTTGTGCATGAACAATTGGCCCGGTTGATGAATCTTTGTTCGGACTTGCGGGATTTGTTCGACACTTTTTTACGGGCCGGCGATTTCGACCCGGACCTGACGGAGGCCGCCGTCACCCGTCTGACACAATTATGGAAAGAGGTCCGCCTCCGCGTGGCCTTGCTGGCGGCCACGCTTCCGTTGGCGGCTCCGCTGCCGGGGATCACGATGGAACAGGAAGTGTACTATCAGAGCATTCTTGACGAATTGTTTGATCGATTCACGTCTGTGACGAAGTAACTCGCATATCTGATTGCCCCGTTCTATTGCTCCGCTTAGAGTAGCCTCAACGAATCTCATCCGTTGTCATCCTCTTTCGAGTTGCATTCTCATGGATCTCTTGGCCGCCGCCAAACAGGGATTTGAAACCGTTGACGCCGACCCGGCCTTTCGCGCCAAGGCGGTTCAATTCTTGGAACAATGGCTCTCCGGCGGGGATTTTACCCCGTATCGGCCGCAGATTGAATGGCTCGTCACCGCGTCCAAGTGGGCCGATTTGCTCGATATGTTTTACCAAGTGCTTCCCTTCGGCACCGGGGGCCGTCGCGGGGCCGTCGGCATCGGGCCGAACCGGATGAACCTGTGGACGCTTGGCGCCTCCGTGCAGGGGCACAGCGAGTTTCTCAAGGCTCGCTTCCCCGGCAAGACCGATCTTAAGGTGGCCTTGGCTTATGATGTCCGGCAGTTTGAGGACAAGCGTAAAGTCTACAACCCGGCGTTGCCGAACCCGGTGCTGCACCTGAGCAGCAAGGATTTCGCCAAGTTCGCCGCCTGTGTGTACGCGGCCAATGGCATCCACTCCCACATTCTGCCAGACGACAGCAACCGATATCTGGCGACGCCGGAGCTTTCATTTGCCATCCGCTTTTTGGGAGCCCAAGGGGGCTTGAACGTCTCGGCCTCTCACAATCCCCCGGACGACAACGGCGGCAAGTTCTACGAAGAACGCGGCGGCCAGCCGGTCCCGCCGGACGACCAGATCATGAGCGACTACGTCGATCAAGTGAAGACGATCCGGTCGATGCCGTGGGCCGAGGCCGTCCGCGGCGGGAAAGTGCATTTTCTCGATGACTCGTCGCACAAGGCGTACATCGGATTGTGCGCGAAGCAAAGCATCACCGCCCCGCCGACGAAGGCCGATGATTTTCGTCTGGTCTACACGCCGTTGCATGGCGTGGGTTCGATGACCGCTTTGGAAGCTCTTCAAGCAGTTGGTTTCAAGCCGTTCACGGTGGCCGAGCAGATGCCGCCGAACGGCCAGTTCCCGAATGTGACGAAATCGCCAAATCCGGAAGTGCCGGAAAGCATGGATCGCGGCGAGGCCGAGGCAAAGACACAGAAAGCTCATTTGGTGATCGCCACCGATCCGGACGCGGACCGCATCGGCGGCGTGGCCTCCCGGTCGTTGGAAGGGGGCGGCGAATTCCGCTTCCTGACCGGCCAGGAAATCTGCGCGATGATTACCCATTTCAAACTCAGCCAATTGGCCCGTTCGGGGGACATGCCTCCTTCCCCGGTGGTGGTGACCACGGAAGTGACGACCTCGATGGTCGGCCGCATCGCTCGCAGTTTCAACGTGCAGATTGTCGAGAACCTGTTGGTCGGCTTTAAGTACATCGCCGAGGTGATCTGGCAACTCGAATCAACCGGCCACTACGAAGATGTGAGCGGGACCACCTCGGACTTCTTGCTCGGCTGCGAAGAGAGCCACGGTCTGCAAACCACGGCTGAACTGCGGGACAAAGACGCCGGCGGGGCGGCGGTGCTGGTGGCCGAGATGGCCTTGGAGCAAAAGCGACAAGGCCGCACCGTGCCGGAGTATCTGGACTCGCTCGCCCGGCAATACGGCTACTTCCGCAATGAAGTTCTGAACATCATCATGACCGGGATCGAAGGCAAGTCCAACATGGGCCGGATGCTCGACGCCCTGCGGAAAACCCCGCCGAAAACCATTAGCGGCGTGGCTGTCACCGGCTTCGAAGATCTGCGGGACGAAAACGGCCGGATGGGGCCGCTGAAGGGAGCGACGGATGCCTCGTCGCGGAACTTCCTGATCTTCCGTCTCGGCGACATCGGCAAGGTGGTGCTGCGACCCAGCGGCACTGAACCAAAGGCCAAGGCCTATCTCGAAGTCCGCTCGGCCCCGTGGAAACCCGGCACGACTGCCGAAGCATGGGATGCGGCCTGCCGGGAGATCGACGTTCAGGTCCAAAAGATCGCCACGGACTTCCTGACGATGGCCCTCGCCACCGTGGGCCAGAAACCGGCCGCCGGCGGGGACAAACTTAGCCGGTGAACAACCCTTGATTTTGGAACTGGACAGCCCTTGGAAGGACACACTGGACGACTATTTGGAGGAACTGCTCCGGTCGTTCTGTCCGGAAACGCACGCCTTGGTGGACTGGTCGTACCCGGTCGAGAATCTTGAAACGGAGCTGCCGAAACTGATCCGTGACGGGGAACTCGGCCGCACGATTGCCGACCGACTATATCGGGTGCGTGAGAGGGGAACGGCCGAGCCGCTGTATCTGCTGATCCATGCCGAGGTTCAAAGCCAGCGAGACGAAGAACTGGCCCACCGGATGTTCGTGTACCATTATCGGATCAAAGATGCGTATGGCCGGGCGCCGATTGGCTTGGCGATTCTGGGGGACACATCAGAATCGTGGCGGCCGGATCATTACGAATGGATTCGAGGCCGGACACGTCTGCGTTATGAGTTTGAATCGCTCAAGTTGTGGGACTGGCGACACCGCATCGAAGAACTGGAGGCCATGCCCGGTTTCATCGGCTCGGCCGTGTTGGCTCACTTGCAAAGCCAGTTAACCCGAAACGATCCGACCGGTCGGATGGAGTGGAAGTGGCGGCTCATGCGACGGCTGTATGATAAAGGTTATGGCCCGGAAGAGATTCGGCGGGCGTTTCGGATCATTGACTGGTTCCTGAACCTCCCGCCCGAATTGGAAAGACAACTGACTCTCCGGGCGGTCGAATTTGAGAAGGAGCATATCGTGCCGTATGTGTGGTCGGTAGAACGCATGGCCAAGGAAGATGGTCGGCGAGAGAATATCACCCTCGCACTGAAAGCCAAGTTTGGCGACGCCGGAGTTCGGTACGTCGAAACTGAATTGGCCACCGCTGATAGTCTCCTACTTGATCGAGTGATCACCACCTTCTTTTTGTTCAACACACTCGACGAACTCCGGGCTTCTATTGCCCGGCCCTGATCCCACCTTGGAATTTGAAATGAATCCCGTCTATCGGATTGACAATCTCGACGAAGTCTTTTCGCCGGCGCTGGTCTTTTACAAGTCCCTTATCGAATCGAACATCGCCGAGATTATTCGGCTGGCGGGTTCGCCGGCCCGGCTTTGCCCGCATGTGAAGACGCACAAGACGAAGGAGATCGCGGCCATGCAACTGGCCGCCGGGATCACCACGCACAAGTGCGCCACGGTGGCCGAGGCCGAGATGCTCGCTCAGATTCAGGTTCCCGATATCTTGCTGGCCTATCCGGTCATCGGGCCGAATGTGCGGCGGGTGCGGGAGTTGGCGGGCAAGTATCCGCGATCACAGTTCGGCGTGCTTTGCGATCACCCCGACTCGGCGAAGGCCCTCAGCACAGGTTTTCAAGGCGCCTCGGCCAAACTCAAAGTGCTGATGGATATTGATGTCGGCCATCACCGCACCGGGATTGCTGCCAGCCCGGCGGCTGCCGAGTTGTACGCTCTGTTGGCGACCCTTCCCAATCTGCAACTGGATGGCTTCCATGTGTACGACGGGCACAATCATCAGGAAGAGTTGGCGACTCGGGAAGCGGCGGTGCGGGATCTCATCGCCCCGGTGCTGAGTCTTCGGAAACAAGTGGAAGCGAAAGGCATTCCTGTTCCGCGAATCATCTGCGGCGGGACGCCGACCTTCACTGTGTGGGCGAAGATGGATTTCCCTGGCCTGCAATGTTCGCCCGGCACGTTTGTCCTCTACGACAACGGTTACGGCTCGAAATACAAGGAACTTTCAGGACTGACCCCGGCGGCCGTTGTGGTCTCCCGGTTGATCTCCAAGCCGATGCCCGGCCGGTTGACGTTCGACTTGGGCCACAAGGCCATCGCCGCCGACCCGCCGGCGGGGAAGCGGTGCATTCTGCTCAATCTGCCAGAATTTACCCCCATTTTGCAAAACGAGGAACACTTCGCCATCGACACCCCGGCGGCCGACACATGGAACATCGGGGACGTGATTTATGCCGTTCCCTCCCACGTTTGCCCGACGGTCGCCCTGCACCGCCGGGCTTATGTGGTTGAGAATAACAAGGTGACCGGCACATGGGAAATCGCCAGCCGGGATCGTGTCCTGACGGTGTGACAAGTTTGGGCCAAAGACACCCGGCGATTCACATTTTTCTCTCACGCCTTGAATTGTTCTTTTCAAACACCCGTCAATGGGTGTACCATCTATCCACCATCCACTCAACACGGGCAATCTGTCCCGTGTGTCTCTCTCAACGGAGTTTTCCGCATGAACACCAGGAAAGAACCGATCTGCCCGGAATGTCTTCCTTCCGTGGACCGCCGTGACTTCGTCCGGTCTCTTGCCCTCGGCGGCGTCGCCGTGGCCGGCGGGGCCACAATGCTGAATCCGGCCCGTTTGCTGGCCGATTCCCCCAAGCCCGAAATCGGGCCGATGCCGCGGGTCGTCAACACGATGGCCGAAGATCTGGTGAAAGAACTCTTCGCCGGATTGACCGATGACCAGAAGAAGGCCGTTGTGAAGCCTTGGGAACATCCCGCCCGCAAGAGCGTGAACCCGAACAAGGCCCTCGACAAGACGCTCAAGAGCGTTTACACGAAACCCCAGCAAGAACTGGTCGAGCGAATCGTGAAGGCGATCTCCTCCGATGACAAGGGCTGGAATCAGATGACGCGGGGCGGCACGTGGGATGCCAGCAAGAGCTTCGACAACACCGGGGCTGACATCTTCGGCGACCCCTCCAAAGGCAAGTTCGCCTTCCTGTTCACCGGGCACCACCTGACGGTCCGGTGTGATGGCGACAGCGAATCGAACATCGCTTTCGGCGGCCCGATTTACTACGGCCACACGCCCCCCGGTTACAATGAACGCAACGTGTTCTCTTATCAGTCCTTGAAGGCAATGGAAGCTTTCAACGCCCTTGACCCGAAGCAACGGGAGAAGGCCGTCATCACCAAGGGACACCCCGGCGAAGGCCCCAACTCCATCAAGTTGACGAAAGACGGCGCCCGACCCGGCATCGCCTATGCCGAACTGTCCAAGGACCAACAGGAACTGTTCGTCTCCGTACTGAACACCCTCCTGTCCCCCTTCCGGCAGCAAGACGGGGCTGAGGTGATGACGATCATCAAGCAAACCGGCGGCATGGACAAAGTCCACATGGCCTATTACACGGAAGAGTATGAAGGCTCCGGCGTCACCAAGAGCCAGCCGTGGACGTTCTGGCGGTTGGAAGGCCCCGGAATTGTCTGGAACTTCCGCGTTCTGCCGCACGTTCATACGTTCGTGCAAATCGGCGTCCCGGCGTAAGTAAATAAAAACATAGAAAGAGCAGACTTCACGCAGAGTTCGCAAAGGGGACGCAAAGCTCATCAAAAGTCAACGAAAATGAGTCAATGATTCCCTCCGTTGGAAGACATCGCTTTTTTTCGTTGGCTCTTGGCGAGCTTTGCGTCCCCCTTTGCGAACTCTGCGTGAAATCTGCTTCTGTGTCGTTGCGAGTGGGAGTTTGCGGATGATCGTGAATCGTCGTCGGGCCTTGTCCACGTTTGCCAATGGTTTTGGAATGCTCGGCCTGGCCGGTCTGTTGGCCGACGAAGCCCGTGCGGAATCGCTTTCGCCGTTGGGTGTCAAAACCCCGCATTATCCGGCGAAGGCCAAACGGGTGATTTTCCTGTTCATGTCCGGCGGGCCGAGTCACATCGACACGTTTGACCCGAAGCCAAAAGTCCGGGAGTTTGATCGGAAACCGCTGCCGTTCGAGCAGCCGAAACTCGTCCGCACTCGCACCGGCAATCTGCTGGCTTCGCCGTTTAAGTTTGCGAAGCACGGGGCCAGCGGCGTCGAGGTGAGCGAACTCTTTCCGAACGTGGCGAAACACATCGACGATATTTGTGTCGTCCGGTCGATGCACGCGGACAACATCAATCACAATGGCGCTTGCCTGCAAATGAACACGGGGGAACAGGCGTTCTCCCGGCCGTCACTCGGGTCGTGGTTGCTCTATGGTCTCGGCACGGAGAACCAAAACCTTCCCGGTTTCGTCGTCATCAGTCCGGCCCAACCCGCTCAAGGGGCGCCGCTGTGGTCGTCCAGTTTTCTCCCGGCGACGTATCAGGGAACGCTGGTCAACGACCTCAAGAACCCGATTGCCAACCTCAACGCGAATGGCGTCTCGCTCGAAAAACAGCGGGAACAACTTGATCTGTTGAAGAAACTCAATGAACTGCACCGCGACCAGACGGCCAGCGACTCGGCATTGAATGCCCGGATCGCCTCGTTTGAACTGGCTTTCCGAATGCAGAAAGAAGCCCCGGAGGCTTTCGGCATCGATAGCGAATCAGCCGAGACGAAGAAACTCTACGGCATCGGCGACCAAAACACGGACATCTTCGGCAAGCAATGCTTGATGGCCCGGCGGTTGGTAGAACGAGGCGTTCGCTGTGTGCAGGTATATCACACGCAAACATCGAAGCGTTCCAGTTGCCAGCTTTGGGACCAACATGGCGGTCTCAAGACCGAATTGCCCGCCAATTGCCTCGCCACCGATTTGCCCATCGCCGGGTTGCTCCACGATTTGAAATCCCGTGGTTTGCTGAAAGACACTCTCGTCGTCTGGGGCGGTGAGTTCGGCCGCACTCCCACGGCCGAGGGGGATAACGGGCGGGAACATCACCCGTTCGGCTTCACCATGTGGCTCGCCGGAGGTGGCATCAAAGGCGGGCAAGCCCACGGGGCGACGGATGATTTTGGCTGGCATGCCGCGCAGGACAAGGTGCATGTCCACGATTTGCATGCGACGATCCTGCATCTGATGGGCCTGAATCACGAAAAGCTGACGTTCCGATACGGAGGCCGGGATTATCGGCTGACCGATGTGCATGGAAATGTGGTCAAGAATTTGCTGGCGTGATGGCGCGAACAGGATTCCATGAGACGTTACGCTGTCCGACGTAACGTCTTACCCTATCTTAGCATTCTCTCGCGGTGTTGTGGTTCCGACTGTTTTCACGCCAGTCGGGGACGACGGCCCAAGAACCATCGTGATGAATGGCTGAATTTGCTCGTTTCATCGGGTCAGGCTATCTGCTCGCCGTGCTGGCGACGGCTGTCGTGAGTCTGTTTCGCTGGATCGCCGCCGATGTCGTTGGTGATCCGGCTCCCTTTCTTCCTTTTGTTGGTGCGGTGTTGCTGGCGGCATGGCGGGGCGGGTTGAAGCCCGGTCTCCTGGCCACCATTCTTGGCGGCGCGGCCGGATTGTGGTTCGCGCATTCCCCTCCGTCATTCTCGGGGACCATTCCCGCCGAACTGATGTCATTGTTTATGTTCCTCACCCAAGGAGTGGCCATCGGGTGCGTTTTTGAGGCCCTGCGCCGCACCCAACGGCAGTTAGTGGCCGAACAAACGCGATTGATCGCCGAAGTCCAGGAACGTCAGTCGGCGAATTTGAAACTCAACGCGATCATCGATTCGTCCCCGTTACCAATCGTGATGCTTGAACTCAATGAGAACGTGCGACTCTGGAACAGGGCGGCCAGCAACGTCTTTGGCTGGTCCGAATCGGAAATGATCGGCCATCCGTGCCCGGTCGTCACTTCGGAAAATGCCGCTGTTTGGAAGCAGTTGCTGGCGACGGTCGCCGGCGGTGGGGCCGTCACGGGAGTGGAAACAGTCGTTTCCCGCAAGGAACATGGCTCCCTTCAAGTGCGAATGTCGGCCGCTCCGGTGTGGGATGACACCGGCCGGATCATTCAAGCCGTCGTGATGATCGAGGATGTCACCGAACGGACACTGGCTGAAGATCGGTCACGGCGAGGCGAAGAACGAATGTTGCTGGCCACCGAGGCCGTCAACGGGCTGATTTACGAACTCGACTATCCAAGCGGAGCGGTCTGGCGGTCGTCAGCCCTCCGTTCTTTGATCGGCGTGGACACCGCCGACGCCGAGCCGACGATGAATTGGTGGCTCGAACGCTGTCATCCGGATGACGTGAACCGGCTCCAAGCGGAAATTCTGGGCAGCCAAAACTCTAATCGCTACAGCACGACGTACCGCGTCCGGCATGTCGATGGCCGGTATATCCATGTGTGGGATCAGGGAATTATCTTTCCCGATGCCTCCGGCCGGGCGTGCCGATCCGTCGGGTGTGCCGTGGACACCACTAAGCAGCATGAGGCAGAACAACAGATTCGCCGCAGCGAGGAACGTTTCCGTCTTCTGGCCGATGCCATGCCGCAGATGGTTTACGTCAGCGGAGCCGACGCCCGGCTGGAATATCTGAACAATCGCTGGCGGGATTACACCGGACGAACCACGGCTGATTCCGGTGACCTGCATGAAGTCATTCATCCCGATGATTTGCAAAACTTGAATGATCGGTGGGCGGCCGCCTTCGCCGGGGGAACGCAACTCACCGCCGAATTCCGGCTTCGGAACGCAAAGACCGGCGAATACCGTTGGTTTCTCACGCGAGCGGTGCCGATCTTGGACGCCGACGGCCGGGTGATGAATTGGTTTGGAACATCCACGGATATCCAAGACCAAAAACAAGCCGAGGAGGCGCTACGGCAAGCCGACCGCCGGAAGGATGAATTCCTCGCTTTGCTGGCCCACGAACTTCGGAATCCGCTGGCTCCCGTTCGGCAAGGCGTGCAGTTGATGAGTCTGACCGCCTTGCCGGATGATCCGAGGCGGGAAACCTTGCACATGATGGATCGGCAGCTTGACCAGTTGATCCGACTGGTTGATGATCTGTTGGATGTCAGCCGGATCGGTCAGGGCAAACTCGACCTGCGAATGGAACAAGTGGACATGGCCGCCGTCATCGCCCACGCCATTGAAACCACACGATCGATGATTGAGGGAAAAAATCACACCTTGTTGCTGGACCTGCCGCCTGAACCGATGTTCGTCGACGGGGATTTCACCCGGCTTTCTCAAATAATTTCCAACCTCCTCAACAACAGCGCCAAATACACACCGCCGGGGGGGCGCATCCGTTTGAGCGTCGAAACAGAGGCGGGGTTTGTTCGAGTGAGCGTGCGGGATTCCGGGGTCGGCATCCCCCGGAATATGTTGCCGAAAATTTTCGATCTTTACATGCAAGTGGACCGGTCGCTGGACATGGCCCAGGGGGGATTGGGGATCGGCTTGTCACTGGTTCGACAACTGCTTGAACTGCACGGAGGCACGGTGGAGGCCCATAGCGAAGGTTACGGGCTGGGGAGCGAATTTATCATCCGGTTGCCGTCCTGCGAGCCTCCGGAACCCTCGCCCGAAACACTTCCGGCCGTGCAGCGGACACACGTCAGCCGGCGAATCCTTGTGGTGGATGACAATCAAGACGCGGCCGAGAGTCTGGCGTTGATGTTTCGGTTGATGGGGCACGACACTCAGACAGCGCATGACGGTTTGGCGGCGGTCGAACTGGCGGCAACGGTCCGGCCGGACTTGATCTTGTTGGACATCGGGATGCCGAAACTCGATGGCTATGCGGCCGCCCGGCGCATCCGGGAATTGCCGGGGTCCGAGGCGATTACGCTGGTGGCCCTGTCCGGTTGGGGGCAGGAAGAGGATCGCCGCAAATCGGCCGAGGCGGGCATCAACCGACATTTGGTGAAGCCCGTCGATCTGGCCGCTTTGCAGGATGTGCTGGCCACCCTGCCTTGAAGGACCTGTGGCCGGGGATCGAATTTTGTGATCTCACTTCTGTTCAGTCGATTGGGAAGGGAATCATTTCATGCCGGAAGAAACCGCTTCACCGCCTTCCCGTTGGCCTAACCTGTTGTTGATCGCCGGAACCTTGATGGCGCTCGGATTCGTTGGCTGGATTTTTGCGGAACGAGCCACCGGATGGCAGATCCGCGAACCACTGATGTGGGACGAGTGCCTCAATCTTGAAAACTACACCTGGCTTGATTTCGAGAGGGACGGTTCCCCGCGACGGATCAGGCGGGCCGATGAACTTCTACACCAACCCAAACCATCGACCGGCATGCAACTGGTCGCCGGATTGTACCGGGCCATCGGTGTCTGGCGGGAACCCAACGATCACATTCCGCATAGTGTGATGCTCAACGCGGCCATGCTCGCCGCCCCGTCTGATGAGCGAGCGGCCCGTGTTCCCGCCCTCATTGGGGCATTGGTTTTCACGCTGTCCGTTGGTTGGTTTGCCCGAAAAAATGGATCATTGATGGCATGGCCGGTGGCAATATTGCTGGCGGCAGCGTGGCCGTATGTTCACCTGTTTTCCATGCAAGCCCGCGGGTATTCATGGATGCTGGCTTTTCAGACGCTTCATCTGCTGGCGCTGCGGCGGGTGGCGTTGCAACCTGTTTCGGTCTGGTGGGGATCACTCTCGGCTCTGACAGGCATCATCACGTTTTTGAACATCATCAGTCTGGCGCTCGACTGGTTGTTGCCGCTGTATGCCGTGTTGTGGTTGTCCCCCCCGCTGGATCGCGATGGATTCTCGCCAGAACAATACGCCGCCAGGCGAACGGCCTATCGTCGGAATCTCTTGGTGCAATTCGGCGTGATCGTTTTGGCCGGGTTCTTCTTCTTGGCCGATCATCTGCCGTATGTCGTGCTGGCGATGCAGGAACACGGGGTGAGAACAAGACTGCACGAACTTCCGGCCCGGTTTCGGGAGATTGGCGGTTATCTCTTCCCCACGCTCGGATGGCAAATTGTCGCCGGGCTGGGTGTTCTCGGCTGGTTCCTGATTCTGGCCGACCGGTCCGTTCGGTGGCTGGGATTGATCGCCTTGGCGGTTGTTGGCGTCAGTCTGTCGCATTTCATCGGGACGCACAAAGTCCCCTTTTCCCGCACTTGTGCGTATGTGCTTCCCTTGCTGGTGATGGGAGCAACGTATTCGGCTGATCGGTTGCTGCGATTGATTCCCGAACCGGCGAATGCCGTCGGCCGGTTCCTGATGATCGTCGGAGTCAGCGTTTTTGCCTTCTTGCAACTGACCGGCCCGCGACAGCAGGAATCCCCGCTCACGCCGTATGTCCACGATGTCCGGGAGACTGCCGTGCCGGGACATCCGTATGTGCTGTTTGACCGGGACATGTACATCTTTGAACTCACCCGGCATTTGTCGGCCGATTATCGAACCGCCACCGATGACTTGACCCTTCTCTCGGAAATCGACGGATTGATTTTGATGGGGCCGCCCAACTTGACACGAGGCAACCCGGCGGCTGAATGGGCCAATTCGCCGGTGAGAGACATGCGGATGAGCCATCACCCGGCCCGGAGCATTCCGTTGTTGGTGGACAGTGTTCCACAGGCTTATCCGGCAGTGGTGCTCTGGATTCCGCAGGTTGACAGACTCGGCCTGCGGAATGCGAAACTGTATGAAGCCCTCGGGGATGCCCAAGGCCTGATGCTGCGGCATTACCGGCCTGTGTTTACCAAATTGGAATTCAACAACCAGTTGTATGCCGCCGAGTTTCTGGTCACCAACCCGGATGACTTCTTGATGGTCCGGTCGGCGGTCATTCAAGGGATTGAAACATTGGGGGGTTCTGCCCGGTTGATCGAACCGACTCCGTGAGGATTTTCGGATGTTGGCCCCGTTGAAGATCGCTGGTTTTGAATCCGGGTCATCGGTCTTGGAAGCCGCCAGCGCCGGATACAAATGGAGCCAAAACCAGATGAAATCGCCTGATTTTGAGGGAAATTTGGATGCAAAGGGGTTGATGGGCAAATTCGGCAGGCTGGTTTTGTGGTGAGTATGTCCGGAATGAGTCGTTGGCGGATGCTTTTCCCGCGACCGTCCCGTCCCGTTCGGATGCCATTTCACATCGTCAAATCAAGTGGCCGTCCGTATACCAAACCTTCCGGCTGATGATTGCGGCCGTCCGACCGTTCGGGTGTCGTCCGAACCGAAGACGGGAAGCCATGCAGCCGCAGAAAGGTGATGGTCCGATGGCTGATTCTCCCAAACCCGCTTTGCCGAAAACCCCGATGAGCGGGGCGGACATTCTGGTTCAATGCCTCATCAATGAAGGCGTCGACACCATGTTCGCCTATCCGGGCGGGGCCAGCATGCCCCTGCACCAGTCCCTTACCAAGGTCGGCGACAAACTACGGACCATCCTTCCCCGCCACGAACAAGGCGGCGGGTTCATGGCCCACGGCTACACGCGGACGACCGGCAAGGTCAGCCTGTGCATGGCCACCAGCGGACCGGGGGCGACCAACTTCGTCACCATTCTGGCCGACGCCAAAATGGATTCGATCCCGATCATCGCCATCACCGGGCAGGTGGGCACGAAGGTCATCGGAACGGATGCCTTCCAAGAAACGCCGATCGTGGAAGTGTGCCGTCCAGTCACCAAGCACCATTACCTCATCCACCGGACGGAAGACATCACCCGGGTGGTGAAGGAAGCCTTCTTCCTGGCCGTCACCGGTCGCCCCGGCCCGATCATCATTGACATTCCCAAGGATGTCCAGTTGCGGGAAGTGATCCCCGATTGGGATCCGCCGATGAACCTGCCGGGCTACGTGGCCCACCGCGAGGGGACGACCGACGAATACCAGCGGATCATTGATGAAATCCGCCGGGCCAAAAAGCCCCTCATTTACGGCGGCGGCGGCATCATCGCCTCGGACGCCTCGGCGGCCATCAAGGAATTCGCCGAGAAGACCGGCATCCCCGTGGCCCTGACGGTTCACGGTCTTGGCGGTTTCCCAAACGATCATTACCTTTGTCTCCAGATGCTGGGAATGCACGGCACCGTGTATTCCAATCTGGCCATCAACGACGCAGACTTGGTCCTCGCCTTCGGTGTGCGGTTCGACGACCGCGTGACCGGCAAACTGGACGAGTTCATCAAGCACGGCCGGATTGTTCATATCGACATTGATCCTTCCGAGTTGAACAAGAACAAGCACGCCCACGTGGCGGTGAACAGCGATCTTCGCCTGGCCCTCGAAGGCGTGAACAAACTGCTGAACGATGAAAAGAACGCGGACCTCGTCGGCGGCGGTCGTTACACCGAATGGATGCGGCAGATCGACGAATGGCGGGAAACCGAACCCTTGCGGTATCAGGACCGGGACGATGCCATCCTGCCACAGTATGCCATTCAGCGAATGGCCCAGATTCTGAAAAAGCGGAACCAGATTGACGACACGATCATCACGACCGGGGTGGGCCAGCACCAAATGTGGTCCGCCCAATACTTCCCGTTCACGAAGCCCCGCACTTGGATCACCTCAGGTGGTCTCGGAACGATGGGCTTCGGGCTTCCCTCGGCCATCGGGGCCAAGGTCGCCCACCCGGACAAGATCGTGATCGACATCGACGGCGACGGCAGCTTCCTGATGAACATCCAGGAACTGGCCTGCGCCCACGTCGAAAAAGTCCCGGTGAAGATCCTTCTGTTGAACAACCAGCACCTCGGCATGGTGGTGCAGTGGGAAGACCGCTTCCACGGCAGCAACCGCGGCCACACTTACCTCGGCCAAGGGATGGATCTCGACGCCTATCCCGATTTCGGCACGATTGCCAAGGGCTTTGGCGTGCAAAGCAAGACGATCATCAACAAGGAAGACTTTGACGCCGCGATCAACGAAATGCTCGACAGCAAGGGGCCGTTCCTGCTGAACGTGATGGTGCCTCACCAAGAACACGTTCTGCCGATGATCCCGTCCGGCCGAACTGTGAAGGACATCATCAAGGAACCGATGACCGTCCCGGCGGCGGCCAAGTAAAGACTGAAGGAAAGCAAAGACTAACCACAAAGACTCAAAGATCACACAAAGTTTCACAGAGAAGACGGAAGAAAAAATTCTTCATTGGTCTTCTCTGTGAAACTTTGTGTGATCTTTGAGTCTTTGTGGTTAGTCTTTGCTTTCCTTCAGTCTTTCGTCTTTCAAACTTCCACCAAGTCGATGTTTCGGTTGGTGTAGATGCACAAGTCTCCGGCGATTTCCATTGAGGCCCTTACAATTTCAGCGGCCGAAAGGCTGGAGTGAGCCACCAAGGCTCTGGCCGCCGAGAGGGCGTAGGGGCCGCCAGAGCCGATGGCGAGGATGCCGTCGGTGGGTTGGATCACGTCCCCGGTGCCGCTGATCAGGAGCAGGTTCTCTTTGTCCATCGCGATCAACATCGCCTCCAGACGCCGCAAGACCCGGTCGGTTCGCCAGTCCTTGGCCAGTTCGGCAGCGGCTCGGGGGACCGAGCCTTGATGGTCGCGCAGTTTGGACTCGAAGCGTTCCAATAGCGAAAAAGCGTCGGCGGCCGAACCAGCAAATCCGACGGAAACCTTGCCGTCGTATAGTTTTCGGATCTTGTGGGCGTCGTTCTTCATGACGATGTTGCCCAAGGTGACCTGACCGTCCCCGCCGATGGCTGATTTGCCCCCGTGTCGGACGGCCAGAATGGTCGTGGCCCGAAACTGTTCCATCAGACGTTCTCCCGGAAGTTCATCACTCGTTGGCATTATCCTGAATAAAAACTCGCAGACGTCCGGCACAACAAATGCACTACAATGTTCAAGGGACGGGCCGGAATGCCAAAATCGTCCGCCGATGCCGGTCTGGAATCTGATATTCCGCAAGAGCCGACGAATAAAGTGGTATATGCCGGAACCATGTCCGAACCCAAGGATCATCGCCATGCGAACAATCTTCCGAAGTGTCGGTCTTCTGGCTCTGCTGACCGGACTGATGGGCGTCGCCCCCGCGATGGCTGCCCCGGTTCCGTCCAAAGCTGGTGAATTGAAGGTCGAAGACAATGCCAAACTCTTTAGCGAAGATGCCGTCAGCAAAATGAAGCGGGACTTTGCCAATTGGGTTTCATCCAAGACTGGTCGTGAGGTTACTTTTTGGACGGTGGCCAAACTCTCGGATGCGGAGAAGACAAAACGAGATGCATTGAAAGATGATGATGCTAAGAGAACGTTCCTGAAGGACCTCGCCAAGTCCCATGCAATGGACGAACATGACAAAGGGGTTTTCATCTTTATTTGCAGAAACCCCGCCTTCGTGGGCGTTATCGTAGATAAGGACATGCGAGAGAAGGGGTTTGACAACACCAAGGAAAGCAAACTCCATGATCTGCTTTTCAACGGTTTGAAGGATGCGCACGGAAAGTCCGGCGATGCCGAACAACAGACAGCCCGAGATGCAACGCTCCGAAAAGCGGTCGAGTTTTTAGAGAACAACCTTCCGGATGCCAAAAAAGATGTCATCAAGACGGGCCAGCAGGCTGGCAATCATCAAGAACAGACTGGCAATCATCAGGCGCCTGCCGATGAAAAGAAAGGCAGCGGCCTTGCCGGATTGTTATGTGTTGGTTTGATCGTGCTGGGAGTTGGTTGGGTTCTCTTCGCCGTCATTAAGGCCGTCTTCCGCATGATGAGCGGTGGCGGGGCGGGTGGCGGTCCGGGCTATGGTGGAGCGCCCGGTTACGGAGGTGGCGGCGGTGGTGGAATGGGTTTCTTGGGAACGTTTATGACCGGGATGTTCGGCGCGGCGGCCGGGATGTGGATGTACGACAGTTTCTTCGGCCATCACGGTTCCTCGGCCTACGGCGGTGACTCCGGCACGACGGGATATGGCGGCGGTGGTGGCAATGAAGTCGTGGACAACACCGGGGCCGGTGATTTCAGCGGCGACGCCGGAACCGGCGGCTACTACGACAGCGGAAACACCGGCAACGACAACACCGGTGGAGGCGATTGGGGTGGTGGAGGCGGTGACGGCGGCGGAGGTGGGGGCGGTGACGGCGAGTTCTAAATCCTTGGCCATGCGAAAACAAGCAGACCCGGCGTTTGGTCATGACCAAACGCCGGGTCTGCTTGTTTATATTTCGCGTTTTTTAAGCGATTCACATCTGACCAAAACCCATCCCCATCATCATGTTGGGATCAAAACCCATCCCCATCATCATGTTGGGATCGAATCCCATCCCCATCATCATGTTGGGGTCGAAACCCATTCCCATCATGTTCATATCCGGCATCGAAAATCCGGGGAAGCCGCCCATCATGGGATTCATAGCCATCGGGTTCATTCCCATACCCGACATGTCCGGCATCGGAAAGCCGGGGAAAGTCGCCATCATGGGGTTCATTCCCATGTCCGGCATGGCGAAACCGGGGAAGCCATCCATCGCAGGCAGGGCTGGCATGTGAGAGGGAAATCCCGGCAAAGCGGGCATGTTTGTCGGGAAGGCGGCCGGTTTGGCCGAGCCGGTTCCCAGATGTTTTTCCACGAATTCCACCAACTTGCACGCCCCTTGAATGCAGGTGGCGACGCTTCCAACTGTCTTTTGAACTTGTTCCAACGTCGTTGGCTTGGGGGTGGCCGGTTGTTCCGGTTGGACGGTTTGTGCGGTTGGCAGCGGCGGGGGCGTGCGATTCGTCATGGCATCTACCGGGTCGGGTTGGTGATCGGTCCTCACATCAACCCGTATCGGCCATCCGGCGATTTGTGACAATCATTTTCTGGGATTTTCAGACCCGCATGGCCAAGGCGGCCAGAAACCCCGGTTGCGGGTCCCATGTGTGCAGTTTCCATTGATCGCCGACTGTTGAATCACCGTCGAGCGACACAACGGCCGGTGGTTCGTCGGTCCGGAACGTGACTTCGCAGCAATCGAGGGATTGCACCCCCCGGCCCATCGCCTTCAGGACCGCTTCTTTGCGAGTCCACGCCCGGAGAAAAGCAGCCGGGATTTCCGTCGGGTCGAGTTCGCAAAACTGTGAATGTTCCCGAGGGCTGAAGAAGCGTTGCACCAAGCCAATGGCATCCGGCACGATGCGGACCTGTTCCACATCGATCCCCACCGGAGTCTCCGCCACGGCGAAAGCGGCCAGGCCGTCTGTGTGCGAAAGGTTGAAATGCAGCCCGGTTTCCGGGGGAAGACACGGCTTGCCCCCGTCGGCGAGGAAGATCGGCACGGCCAACGGCTCGCAACGCAGGTAATGAGCCAGCAACACCCGCAAGGAACCGCGAGCCTGAATGAATTGATCGCGGATGCGGGCAACCCGAAACCGATTGGCCCGGATTTGTTCCGACTCGGTGAGATGACACCAAAGAGACTCAACCAACTCTGCCCCGCGAGAGACATACAGATGTACCCGCTTTCCCGGCGGTTCCCGAAACGGGGATTCGATCTTGCCGAACATCACGGGCATTTCTAGAGCATCCCTAACAAAATCGTGGCGTGAGACGCTACTTACCCTTGTCCGAACTGATTCCGAATGGCTCGTTTGGCCGCCGCCACCAAACTGGCGTATCGGCCGAAGAGCATCACTCCATAGGTCATGACGATGGCCCCGGCGATCAGGATTCGCATGGTGGCCTGTTTGTCCGGCCCGGCGAACGGCGAACCATATTGGCTCAGGGTTGTCCGCAAAGGTTCGATCACCGGGCAGAACAGAGTGGCGGCGACCATCATGGCCGGGGCCACCAAAACGAAAGTCAGGAATGTCCCGACGGAAAGGAGCAACCGGGGCATCCCGGCGGCCCAACCGGCTTGGGCGATGAAGAACAAGGTGAACAAGTCAGCCAGCACGGCGGCGGGAAGCCAGACGCATAACCCAAGCGGGCCGGTGATCGGGGGAAGGTTAAAGCGTGTCGTATAGCCCATGTAGAAGGCGGCGGCCGAGGCCGCCCCGATGACTCCCAAGAGGGTGCAGAACGTCGCCCCTCGGGCGAGGCCGCGGGCCGTGGATTGTTCGGGGATGGAAGTGCATTTGGCCCGGCCGAAGAACAACAGCACCAACCCCAGCGAAATCGGCAGGGCGGTATACGCCAGCATGATTTCCTTCCAGAACGGCAATTCCGGCCGACCCAGGTACCCTGGCGCGTTGCTCATCGCCTGGTCGGGTTTCATGTAGGCCCAGACACCGTGGGCGATTCCCCCCAGAAAAGGGATCATCCACAGAATCAATCCGGCCTGGATCATCGACAAACCGGAGCAGGTGGCCGCCCACTCATTGGCGGCTGCGGCGGCATTTGCCTGGGCGGGCGAACCCGGCGCCGGGGGAAGAATGAGGCTGCTTTGTGCTTTCGGCAAATTAACGGCCGATTTTCCACCCGCCGGAGTAAGGGGAGAACTTGGGGGATTCAGGCTCCCGCCAACCGAATACGGGGATGGAGCGGTGGGAAGGAGCGGAGAGGAAGGAACCGGATTCGTTCCGGGAACCGACGGCGCTCCCCGGAATTTAATCGAGGGCGGAGCCGGCAGGGCCATTCCGGCCGAGCCATATTCCATCGCCGGCGGGCGGGCGGGACCGCCCAACAACAAATCATCATCCGATGGCGGGGGCGTCGGCAGCAGATCCTCGGCCATCGGCCGGGTCGCGCCAGTTCCCCCCTCGGCGGGGTTTGGAGGCAATCCCCCCGGCATATCGTATCCGAAGCTCGAAGCCGGGGAGAGCGACGAGGGCACTTGCAGAATGGCCGCGCAACTCGGGCAGCGCACCCGCCCGCCGATGGATTCATCCCGCACGCGGAACGGCTTGTGGCACTTGGGGCAGTTCAGGGTAATCGGCATCGGGATTACTTCCGTTCGGGCGATTCGGGAGGAGGCTGGCCTCGGGATGTTTCCGGCAGGCAAACAATCAATTCGCTCATTCTACATGAACCGGGCTGCGGTTATGCCAGTCATCGGGGTTGCCGTCAAGCCCCCCCGACAGGCGGACGATTTCCCTCTTGATGGCTCCTTGGGCGGCCAAAAAGCTGAACACGCACAACATCGAAAAACCAATTGTCCCTCCTGCGGTAACCACGATCACAACGATGACCAGCTCTTTGTGTTCTTCTGGATTGAACTGCGGGGGTGGCGGGGGATTGTTCGGGTTATTCTGGTTGGCGGGGGCTTTTTTCTCCCCGCCCTTGGGAGCTGGCGCGTTCTTGGCGTTGACCACCGGAGGGTTGTTGCCGTTTTTCGCGGCCTGTTGCTGCATCTCGCTGAACAAGGCCACAAATAACACACAAGAACCAATCGTTCCAACGGTCAACATGGTGATGAGACCCGCCAAGTGGAACTTGGCCCAAAGGGAGGCTCCTGCAGCCTCCAGACCTTTCATAATTTGGATCTGAGCGATCAAACCGACGATTTCAGCAACCACCCAACCAAGGAAACAGATGCCGAGTCCGCACATGCCCAACTGAAGAATGGCCATTCCGGCCAACAGGTTATTCTGGACGATCAGAATGCCCGCCGCCATCATCCCCATGCCGATCACGCCGGGAACCGCCGTGATCCCCGCGAGGACGCCGGAACTTTTGGCGCTGGCCCCGGCCGGAAGATACGGGGTTCTCATCAACGCAATTCGGCCGAACGCCCAAAGGATGATAGCCAGGCAGGTAAACAACCCCTCGCCGACCGCCAAGGCTTTTTGGGCCGAAGTCAGTTCGTTATCATTTTTGGGAATGCCGTTGGCGAGATTGAAGGCTCCGCGAATGGCGGTGTCGATGCCGATCAGGCCGGCGGCGATGGCCAGATTGCGGAACCCGGCCGCCACTTTCTTCCATTTCTCGATCCGGGGTCCGGGATTGAAACGGGGTTCCTCACGGCGTTCCGTTCGTGTCGGCGAGTATTCGTATCGGTCAACCGCCCGGCGGGAGGCCGAGGGGAATTCCTCGATCCTCGGATCAGCCGGAAAAGCATCATCGTCCGGGTGTGTCTCCGCCGCCGGAACCTGAATGACGGCATCGCACTCCGGACAGCGGCCGGGGCTGCCGGCAAACGCCTCGTCCACATGAAAACGGTAGGCACACTCCGGACATTTCACTGGGATCGGCATACGTTTTCCGGCTTCGGCGGTTCAGGTTGAGGGATCGGGGCGGCGGCTCACTTCGGCTGCGGAATCTTCCATTCGGGATCATATTCGAGCGAGAAAATTTCCTGAATCCGTTCAGCCCGGCCCGGTCCGGATTCCAAAAGGGCTTCAATCGACCGGCGAATCCTCTCAACCCGGTGATCGTTCAGGGGCGCGCCTTCGCCCCGGTCGATGCGGTCCAGCACGGCCGCCACATCCAGCAGTTTGCAGCGGGCTTCCAGAAAATACGCATCCAAGACTTTCGGGGCGGTCATCGGTTTCACGAGGTTGTCCTCCGTTCGGGGGCGTGGCGAGTCCGCATTTCCAGCGGAACCAAGTCGTTCAGGCTGCCGCTGCGGAAGCCTTCCAAATCCAGCGTGACGAAACGGAAGCCAAGTTCATGAAACGTCCGCGACAAGGTTTCACGCACGCCGGGCGCCGCCAGCCGGGCCACTTCGGCCAGCGGAACCTCGATCCGGGCCAGTTCTCCTTCGTGCAATCTTACCCGGCCGTTGTTGAGGCCAAGGCTTCGCAGGAATGTTTCCGCGTGTTCGATCATCGCCGTCCGTTCGGGCGTCACCGCCACGCCGGGGGCCAGCCGACTGGAAAGACACGGCGAAGCGGGTTTGTCCCATGTTGGCAGGTTCCACCATTTCGCCACCGCCCGCACATCGGCCTTGGTGAAACCGGCTTCCTGCAACGGGTGGAACACATTCCGCTCGGCGGCGGCGGTCAACCCCGGCCGGTAATCGCCAAGGTCGTCCAAATTCGCCCCGCTGCAAACCGTCATCACCCCGAGGCGGGGGAGTATTTCCAACACGCGGTCGTAGAGTTCGCTCTTGCAATGATAGCAGCGGTCGCCGCCGTTTCTCAGGTAATCGGCGTTCGCAAACTCCGAGGTGGCGATCACTTCGTGCCGGATACCAATGAGGGCCGCGATTTCTTTGGCCCCCGTTAGTTCCGCTCGCGGCACACTCGGACTGTCGGCCGTCACGGCCACGGCTTGGTCGCCCAGTTCGAGAAAAGCGGCCTTGGCCACGACCGTGCTGTCGATGCCGCCACTGAGGGCAACAGCCACCCCGCCGGTGCGGGTTCGCAACACTCCCCGCAACCGGCCAGCCAAGTCTTCGGGATTCATCCGGATATTATCGCACTTCCACCGCCCGCCTGACAAGCGAAGCCGGGGGGATTGTTCAACGAAGGGAGTTGTTGCTTCAATCGTCGTAAGCATCCCGGTCGGAGCGACGTGGGCGACGCGGTTCGTCGTCGTAGTCATCCTCGTAGTCACGCTGCTTGGGGGCGAGCTTGGACGCCTTCACGGCATTGTTGATTGCCCTAATCAACATCACAACGATGAACACTCGCACAACGATGCTCTTCGCGGCGGCCGGTTCAAAGACGATATCGAGGATGCTCAGCCCGATGAACAAGATCAAGCCAATGGTCGCCGGAGGAATAGGCATGTACATGGCCCAGAATCCCAGCCCGGCGAAGAGGGCTGCCATTCCGGCGACCAAGACAACAGCGACGATAGTCTCTTCTTCGGCGGCATTTTCTTGATTTCCGAGCAGAACAACGCTGATCGTTCCACAAACCATCAACAGAGCCGCAACCACAAACAACGTGATGGAAGCTTGCTTTTTAGCCTGCTTCATCAAGTCTTCGTGGTCGGACTCGCGCGTGCTTCGCAATTGAGCGGTTCGACGGGAGCGAGGCCGGTGATCGTCATCGTTATCATCCCCTTTGGCCCAAGCGGCGGGGAGCCTGGCTCCGCAGGCTTCGCAGGTGCGAAATTCAATTTCGCTCGAAGAAAGGGGAGACTGACACTCGGGGCAATGACGAATGGCCATTGAAACACTCGGGTGGGAATTGGTGAATGACTGGCTGAGTGTCAGTCTAGCATCCGCAGGCGACCCGGTCGAAAAAAGATTTTCGTCCGGAAGTCACGCGGCAGCGAGTATTTCCCGGCGAATCACGGGAACGGACTGACAAAAGTTCAAATCGCCGATCAGGCAGGGGTGCTTGTATTGCTCAACAGCGCCCCCGGTTCGACGCACTCGTTCGGAGTCCCATTTGGCCCATGCCCCGGTCGGCAGCAGAAAAATCCGGATCGGCCCAAGCCGATTGCTTGATCGCTTGGCCTCGTATTCGATGTTTTGCCGCCCGAGGACAATATCGAGTTCGTGGACGAATTTCCGCAACCGGGCCGGATCGCCAGCATCCTGTTCTTCAACATATAGCCCGTAATACGGCAGTTGATCGTCCCACACCGGGGCGAGGGCGTAGCTCGTCAACGGTTGCTGAACGGACCGGGCGACAATATCCACGGCTTGGGTAACGTGATACTCGGAGAGCTTTTCCCCCGTGAGGTTGGCGAACCGGCTTCCCTTGCCCAAAAATTCGATCAACGGGGTGCGTTGGAAGAATCCGGTCACCCGCACGAGATCCGAGATGTGATAGCGATACAGCCCGGCTTTCGTCGTCGGCAGGATGTAGTAATGTCCCCCCTCCCGCACCTCATGCGCCCCCAACACGGTCGGATTGGCCGAGTCGATTTCGTTTTCGGGGATGAACTCGAAAAAGTGTGTGGTGATGTCCAGCACGCCGTCCGGTGTGGAGTCTTCAACCGGGAGCGTCATCCGCCCTTCGCTTGCCAACAGACCGATATCCCGCACCGGGGTGTCGCCATAATACTGTCCCAGTTGTCGAAGATACGGCCCGACGCTTCCACCGGTCCAGCAACCGATTAACAGGCGTTCTTTCGGCCATGTGTCTTTCGGAAGCAACACTCCTCCGGCGGCATTGGCGAACGCTTCCAACTCGGCGGCCCGTTCCGGTTGGGGTTTCAGCCTGACGGCGAGCAACTGGCGAAGTTCCGGGGTGATGTCCCATTTTGGGTTGATGGTCCCGTCCGCGATGTCGCGGATCAGGTTTTCCTTCTCCCGATCCATGAGCCGGGCCAGGTTCACCAGCGTGCTTGGATTGGCGGCAACCAGCATCCCGAGTTTTTTCGGGGCGGCAAATCGCAGGGCCACATACTGACGGGCGGCCGCATCGCGTATCTTGCCGGTCATCGGCGGGAGGACGTACATCCGTCGCATCACCCGCTTCTGGACTTGGGCGGTGAAGCCGGAAAGATTGCCGCACGGGATGTCGGCGTCGGTGCGGTATTCGTCCGCGTCCCCGGCAAGTTGCAGCATCGGCTTGAAGAAAATCTGGGGATGTCGGCGGATCGCCTGAAGGCCCCACAGATTCCAGCCGCGTTTGTAGTCGTCGAGGTATTGCTTCGTGATGGGAATGTGCTTGCGGGCGGCGGTTGTTCCGCTGGTGAGGGCGAACATCAGCACTTTGGAATCGGCCAGCAGGGCGTTCGTATCCCCGGCCATCACCCGGCGGATGTACGGCTCCAAGTCCTCGTACCGCCGGACGGGAAGTTGCCGTCGGTAATCAGCGACGTTCTTGATGCCCGCAAAGCCGTGATCCCGGCCGAAGGTGGTGTCTCGATGATAATTCAGCGTTCGCAGGAGGAGTTCCCGCTGAATCATCTCCGGGTGGGCGCACGCCTGCTCGAACCGGGCGAATTTCCGGTAGAGAGGCTGGGCCAGCGCCTTGCGAAGCAGATAAACGAGTGTGCGGCCGAGTTTCATGTTCTGCGAGGTGCCGGACGTTTCAACCGGGTGACCGGCCGATTCGTTCAGCGTAAGTAGTGATCGAAGAAGGCCACCACCCGGCGAGAGTATTCGTCCCCGGCCATTGCCAGGGCTTGATTGTGCCTCGCCTTGGGGACCACCCAAAACTCTTTCGGCCCGCGCGCCCGGAGAAACAACGTGCGAGCCATTTCCGTTTTAATGTAACTGTCCGCTTCGCCGTGAATCATCAATAATGGACGAACCAAACGACTGGCGGCCGGTTCGAGGTGATAGAAACGGACTTTCCGTTCCTTCTCCACCATGCCGACGCCTCTCCGGCCCACCGTTTGGTAAAACCAACCCGGCAACAGCCCGTGAACGAGGAAACTGGAGTTGTAGATGCGAATCCAATGCCGCATGTAGGGTACCATCACCGAGAGAAGCCCGAAGGCTCCATCCGTGACGGCGCAACGAATACTGGAGTCTTCCGCAAACATGGCCAGCCCGACATTGGCCCCCTTGCTAACCCCGAACCAGCCAACTCCCTTCGGGTCCGCGTCCGGCCGGGCCTTCACATAAGCCATCGCCGCTTTGGCGTCCTCGATTTCGTAATCAGAGATCCACTGAATCGGTTCGTAGTCGGGAATGGTGTCGCTTTTCCCCTGATTACGGGGTTCATAGGCGAAGATATCGTACCCGGCCTGAATCAACGGATCACAATACGGCTTACACGACCAGCGATCCGACCCGTGCTCGATCCCGAACACGATCACTCCCTTTCGGGCGGCGGCTGATGTGCGGAAGTACACTGCCTGGAGCATGGCTCCGCCGCATGTGGGAACCCTTAGTTCCTCGGCGGTCGGGTCCGGCTCGCCGCGCGGAATCACGAACAGCGGCTTTTCCTGAAATATTCGCACCAGTTGCCACAAATAATGACGGCAAACAATCCGGTAAATGACGAACACAGTCCCCATTACCGCAAGCAGCGGCAGGGCCAGCAGAAACAATCCGATCGCGGTCTTCATCGGGGTAATTTACGAAACTGCTTTGCGGGGTGTCATCAAATATTTCGGAGGACAGACTCTGTCAAAGTATTCACATCCCCTGCCTCCTCTCACGGCGGCAAAGACGCGAGAAGCAAGAAGACCGGCATCATCCGGCCGCTTCCCCTAAAATGCCCGGATACCCACGGAGAAGCGCGTTGTTGTTCTTGGCTCTTGAGACATCCTGTGACGAAACGGCGGCGGCCGTCTTTACGGACGAACCCCGAGTATTGTCGGCCGTCGTCGCCTCCCAAAATGATCTTCACGAACGCTTCGGCGGGGTTGTTCCGGAAATCGCCGCCCGCGCCCATCTGCGAAATCTGCTTCCGGTGGTTGACGAAACCCTTCGGCAAGCGAACGCAACCCTTGCGGATATCGGATGCGTGGCCGTCCACAACACGCCGGGATTGGTGGGGGCCTTGCTGATCGGAGTGAGCGGCGCCAAGATGCTGGCCCTCGCGCTGGGGGTTCCCCTCATTGCCGTCAACCATGTTGCCAGTCATATTTATGCCTGCCGGCTGGCGGCCGGAAGAGACATTTTTCCCTGTGTCGGTTTTGTGGTCAGCGGCGGGCACACGGCCCTGTTCCGGTGTGACACCCCGCTTTCGATGACCTTGCTTGGCGGCACACGAGACGACGCGGCCGGCGAAGCCTTCGACAAAGTGGCCGCTATTCTCGGGCTTGGTTTCCCCGGCGGACCGCGACTGGAACAGGAAGCCCGGACCGGCGACCCGAAGGCCCACAAGTTCCCCCGCTCGTTCATCCGCGAGGACCGGTTGGAATTTAGTTTCAGCGGGTTGAAGACGGCCGTGCGCTATGCCGCGTTGGGGCAGGACGTGGCAAATCCCCTCGCGATTCCCACCGGCCAAGCCCGCGCCGACTTGGCGGCCAGTTTCCAACAGGCGGTGGTTGATGTATTGGTGGAAAAATGCCGTCAGGCCCTGCGCCAATCCGGGCTGACACGACTGGCGGTTGGCGGCGGGGTGACCGCCAACAAAACATTCCGCGCCGCCTTGGAGGCGATGACCGCGAGGGAAGGATTTGAATTACATATCCCGCCGATGAGCCTATGCACGGACAACGCCGCGATGGCCGCCTTGGCGGTGGAGAAATGGAAACTCGGCGACTTCGCCAAAATGGATTTGGATGCGGAAGCCAGTTTCATTTGAGGAACTCTCACCTCATTCCATCATCTCTTCATGGTGTCAAATTCCGGGTCGTGAGGGGAAATCACCCCAAATTGAATCAATCCTTGCTAGAAATTCATGCCAATTTGTCCGGGAAGGTGGGCAATTGAGATAAAATGTTAGTGATTTGAAAGATCATTTTCGGGCCTTCAAGACCACCCTCGTCCCGTCGTTGATCTAATCGAATCAATCTCTCACAGGAGTCGCATCTTGAGAATCTTCCTGACTCTGCTCGTCGCTGGCGTCATCGCCATGATTCCCTCTTCAACCACTTTTGCCGCTCACGGAGGCGGCGGCCACGGCGGCGGCCATGCCGGAGGTCACCCCGGCGGGCATGTCGGCGGCCATCCGGGCGGCGGGCATGTCGGCGTTCACCCCGGCTATTATGGCGGCAACCACTACGGTTATGGCGGCTACGGCTATGGCGGCATCGGAATCGGCATTGGCCTCGGCGGCTATGGCTACGGCAACTACGGATATCCCAGCTACGGCTATGGTTATGGCAGCGGTGGGGGGTATTCCAACTATTACCCGTCCACTTATGCGGCTCCGTTGATGGTGGCCCCGTCGTATCAACCGGCGGTTGTGGGTGTTCCCGCTGGGGTGGCTCCGGCTGCCCCGGCGGCGGCTCCTGTTCCGGCGGCCGGTCCGGATGTGATTCCCGTTCCCGGTCCCACCGGCGATGGCATTCCCGGCTATGATCTGCACCTCATCAACGGCAAGTATTTCTACATCAAGCGATAAGAGCCTTGTCCGTCAACTTTGTTGATCTTCTTCTATCCCCTTGGAATCCGACCGATTTCCGGGGGTAGAATTTCGTTTCTCATCTCTTTTGCCCCTCTCGTTTTTTTCTTTCCTTGCCTCGATTTATCGGGCATCATGCGGATTCCTCCCACCGATGGAATTCCTCCATGAACACTTTCTCCCTGTTCTTGATCGCATCGACAATGACTCCCGGCATTGAGCCGACGCTGGCTGAGAAGCCGGAGATCCTTCAAAAACTGAAAGCCCTCAAGCCCGGCGAAGCGGTCACGCTTGGCAAGGCCGATGTTGTGGGCGAGTTCAACGAGACGGCCAAAAAATGGGAACTCGACCGCACCGGGCCAAAAGGCCGCGACTTCTCAATCAAAATGTGCTGGGCCGAAGACCGCAAGCGGGTGTTATTTTGCGGGGCAAATCACGCGGTGCCGCACCGGCTCAATGATGTGTGGGAATTCGACCTTCCGTCCCTCACATGGGCGATGATTTATGCGCCGGACAACAACCGGGATTACACGGGACTGGGCAAAGACCCGAGCGATGTGGAATTCAAGAACGGCACGTTCATCACCAAACGCGGCGGGCCGGGAATCATCGCCCATACATGGTGGGGGCTGGCCTATGATTCGGACGCGAAACAACTCTTGATGATGAACACTTGGGTGACCGAGCAAAAGAAAATGGCCGTGTTATTGGGGGCAAAGCCGGAAGATTTGGCCCAATGTCCACCGTTGTGGTCGTTTGATCCGGCCAAACGGACCTGGCAATATCACCGCACGGAAAAGCCATGCCCCATCGCTCCCTTCGGCGGGATGCTGGAGTATCTCCCTCCCCTGAAACGAACCATGTGGCACACAAACAATTGGCAGATGCAGGCAAGCTGGCTGTTCGACTTGTCCAAGAACACTTGGGAAAATGCCAAATCAAACGGCGACACGAAGGTATTTGAGAAAGAGGCCCCGGAACCGGAGCAGGTGGGTTATTACGACGCGAAACGAAACATGCTGATCGTCCACCGACATTGGGCGACATTTCATTACAGCGTGAAAGACAACCAGTGGAAGAAAGTGCGAAGCGAGCCAAAGGACTCCACGGATGTTCCCTACGGTCATGACGCCTATTCACCCATGTATCTCGACACGGCCACGGGGCAGGGATTGCTTGTCGAGTTCAAGACGAACGCCCTGTGGAGCTACGACCCGGACACGGTGACATGGAAAAAACTCACCCCCGGCGGCGACCCGATGCCGAAGGGGGGCAAACGACTGGCCTATGCCGACCCGGTCCACAACGTATTCGTGATTCTTGATGGAACAACGATTTGGGCCTATCGGCACGGAAAGTAAGTTCGGGCATCTCTTGTCAGACTTCGGTTGTCGCCGGTTTGTGGGTGAGCGGCGGGGGCAATCTGGCCGGTTTCGGCCGGTTCAGCCGTCGGGTGATCCATCGCAGGAGGAGCAAAGCCACGGCGATGAGCGGCAGCCAGGGAGCGAGACCGACGCAGAAGATCAGCACATCATGGCCGAAATCTTGGAGGGTTTCGACGGAGGCGGCGAAGGTCCGGCCCACCGAGGTCGTCGGCTTGCTGGAAGTGTTGGGCGGGGTCAGCACGTCCCGGTCTTTGATGGTCAAGTCAATGGTGGACATTTCGGTGAGGGTTCGGATGGTCTTCATCCGGGCCTCCATCCGGTCGATGTTCTCGCGGATGGGGTTGATCTGGGCGCGGAACTTGAGAATATCCTCCGGGGATTGGGCCTTTTCCTTCAGTAACTTCAAAAGCGTTTCTTCCTCGCCCTTCCAATGCTTCAGCCGGGCCTCGGTGTCGTAAAACTCGTCGGTGACATCATTGCTGTCCATGTTTCGGCGAGTCACTTCGCCGAGTTGTTTCAGCGAGTCCGCCACTTCGCCGATGCTTTTGGCGGGGACGCGAATCGTCCAGACCGCCTGGCGACGGGCGCCCGCCGCCACGCTTTCATCCGACTTGATGACATAGCCTTTCGACACCTTGACGATTTCGGTGATTTTCTGGCCTGCCTCTTCGACATTCTCCACTGTGATTTCCATCTTGACATTCAAAATGACTTTGCGCTCCACATCCGGGTCGGCCAGATTGACCGCCTCCGGCTTTTTCTGCCGGCCATCCGCCGGGGCCTGTCTTCCGGCCAGCGCGAGTTGGTCGCTTTCGGGAGAACTCATGCGGGCCGGTTTTTTGTCGTCGCAACCGATGGCGGCCAGCACGGCCACGCTCAACAAGGAGCAAAACGAGATTCGAGACATGGGAGTGATCCGATTGAGAGGTGATCGCTTCTATTGACGATGACGCAAAACGGGTGGTTTTATTCCCGCATCCTGAAAGTTCACTTTTTGGGGAATAAACCACCGTCGGCCGTATCTTAAAGGGGAGAGATTCCGGGCCTTCACACACGATATTCGCACCCATGCCGACCCTCCTCGAAGCACCCCCGTTGCGACCGTTCCATGAGATTTTTCATGTGGAACGTATTCTCGATCCCGACGAACCGACCCCGAAGCGTCAGCACAAGGTGATGGCCGTCCTGCCGGCGTATAACGCGGAGAAGACGCTCGCCGCCACCATCGCGGACTTTCCGGCCGGCAGTGTGGACGAGATTTTGCTCGTGGACGACGGTAGCAAGGACAACACCGTGGCCGTCGCCCGCGAAATGGGCCTGACGGTGATCGTGCATCCGAAGAACCGGGGTTACGGCGGCAATCAGAAAACGTGCTACGAATACGCCCTCGCCCAAGGGGCCGACATCGTGGTGATGATCCACCCGGATTACCAATACGACGCCCGGATTATCCCGCATGCCGTCGGGTTGATCGAACTCGGCATCTGCGACGTGGTGCTTGGTTCCCGAGTCCGCTCGCGGCAAGAAGCCCTCAAGTGCGGGATGCCGTGGTGGAAATATTTCAGCAATCGCGCGCTGACGATGTTCGAGAACGTCGCCCTTGGCCAAAACCTTGGCGACTTTCACAGCGGTTTCCGCGTCTATCGCCGCAGCGTTTTGGAAACGATCCCGTTTGAACGCAACTCGGACGACTTCGTCTTCGACACCCAGTTCCTCGCCCAAGCCGTCCACAGCGGTTTCCGCCTCGGCGACATCCCGGTGCCGGTGCGCTACTTCGCCGAGGCCAGCAGCATCAACTTCAAACGAAGCACGATCTACGGCCTGCGAACCGTCTCCACGATGATGCGATTTTGGCTCCACAAAACGCGGATCTGGCGGTCAAAGTTGTTCAAGGCGAAGTGATTGCAACAAGCGGGACAGGGGCGATCAAATCCACCTGTTGATTTCCAGTGAATTACCTCCTCTGGGAGCGTCGTTGGAATATCGCTCACGGTGTCATTCGCTCGGTCCGGAGACGCAACAGGGAAAGCAAGTCCGCCAAATCGACCAGTCCTTCAGCTTCGCCACGTTCGCTTTCTGTCAGCGAATTCCCGGCGTCCTGACGGTCGAGCAAATCCTGAAGCCGGGCATCAAGGGCTGCCGGGAGGCGAAGCCGGGCCAAGTCTGCCGACAAATCAACTTCAAGGATTACGGGCATGAAGACGGGGTCTGGCAAATCTTTCTGGCATGCCTGTCCGGTTGGTTTTCGCCCCAAGGGGGCGCTCGATAATAGCCAGGGGCGGAAGCCCCTGGGCAACGATAGCCAAAAGGAATCCACCCCAACGGGGTGGCACAACTCGCAAGCACTGCCCCGTTGGGGCAGAAAACCCTTCAAATGATGGGATTCCAGGGGCTTCCGCCCCTGGCTATTCTCGAGCGCCCCCTTGGGGCGAAAACAAGCCGCTGACGTGTGCCAGAAAGATTTGCCACCCCCATGAAGACGCGGCTCCGCACTATGTTGGCAGCTTGTTTATTGACACACCATCCCACATCTCATTCCGAAACCACCTGTCTTCGACGTTTGTATTCGGCAAGCATGGCCCGGTTGGCGGCTTCGTCGTCGGTGCCGTAAAGGCGGCTGCTGAGATAGGCGAGCCAGCCGAAACTGGCGATGGCGACGAGCAGGGCCACGCCGTTCATATCGCGTTTCAAACTCGTGTCATATAGGCCGTGCAGGATCATCGGGACGCCTATCACGAGCAAAATTGGCCCGATCCAGTCGTGCCACGCATCAATGTGATTAAACAAATCTCGTTTCAAATAAAGTGTGATGGCGGCCGAACCGGACCAGATGGCGTGCAGGGCCACGCACGAGAGAAACCGCACCACATAAATGCCGGGGCCTTGGATGCCGTTGTAATAGCGGCCGGAATAAAGGATGCCCTCGGCGATGCCAAATCCCGCTCCGGAGGCAAGGCCCCAGATGAAGAGCCCCCGCCAGACCTTTCCCTTTGACTCTTCCCGGTGTTGAAAGAGCGGCAATGTCTTGACTAATTCTTCGCAGAGGCCGACGCCGAGGGTGAAGCCAACGAAACTGAGGAGAAAACCATTGTCGGGATCGCTGGCCGCGTTGTAGGAAAAAGCGATGAACTTGAAGATGTAAAAGATAATCACCAACACACTGCGGCCCATAACCACCCGTCCCTCGGTCATTGAGGCAATCACTTGCACCACCAACAACAGGCCGATGCCGATGGTCGCGGAGAACAGGCCGACACCAAGCACCTGAAGCGGTTTGGCCGACCCGTCGGAGGCGAGGAACATGAAGAAAACGAGGAAGAGCGCCGTTGAGGCCGCCGCCAAACCCCAATGGGCCATTGTGTTGCGAGGCAGCCACGCTCCCTGAAGTTTGGAGCCCGGCAGGACACCGAGAAGATCGTCGATGGTCGCGTCGGAATCGAGCGATTCAAACTTGGCCAGCGATTCTGGAGATGCACTCTGGAGAGTGTCCTTAAACCGGTCAAGGACATCCCGTTCGTTGCTCTTCACCAAGAGCGACGCCGCCAGCGGGATCATCGCCAGAACGAGGAGCCAATGGAGGTGCCGTCGCCAGAGAGGCGGGTCGTCAGTCGTCAGGGGCGGAAGCGTGGCGAGGTCCGGCTTGGGGCGTTTTGCCTTCGGTTTCGGCGCCGGGACGACCGGTTCGGATGGCGATTCAAATGATGCTTCAGACTCCGCCAAGCCATAGCTGTGCGATGGAGGCGTTGCGACCGGTTCCGGTGGCGATTCCGGCTTGGTTAAGTCACCGTTCGGCGGGAGAGGCGTCGAAACGGGTTCGTCCGGAGCAAGCAACAAGGCCGCCGGATCGATTTCCGCCGGAGGGACGGTCATTGGTTCGCCGCAGGCCAGACATTTGAGCGTCCGGCCCGCCGCCCGGTCGGGGGCCTTGTGTCCTTTGCCGCAAGCCGGACAGTTCACAGAAATGGGCATTACGAGTCTCGCGAGAAAAATTTCCGGTCAAACAACCAAATCACTCAACACATGACCATGAACATCGGTCAGTCGGCGGTCGATCCCGTTGTGGTAGAACGAGAGTCTTTCGTGATCCAACCCGAGAAGATGCAGCATCGTGGCGTGTAAATCGTAGATGCTGGTGGCGTTTTCCGGAAGAGCTTGGTGGCCAAATTCATCGGTGGAACCATACGAGAACGGAGCTTTCACCCCCGCCCCGGCGAGCCAGACCGTGAAGCCTTTGGGGTTATGGTCCCGGCCGCTGGCTCCCTTTTGGAAGGTGGGCATCCGGCCAAATTCTGTGACGAATGCCACCAGTGTGTCTTTTAACAGTCCGCGAGTTTTCAAGTCCTTCAACAACGCGGCGCAGGGCCGGTCAAGGATCGGGGCATGGATGTCGTATTGGGTCTTCAGTGTTTTGTGGCCGTCCCAATTGCCGACGCCTTCGCCCATCGCATAAGCCCCGTTGAACAGTTGCACAAACCGCACGCCTCGTTCCAACAATCGTCTCGCCAGCAGACAATTGCGGGCGAACCCGGCCATTGTTTTGTTCGCCGAGTCCGTGCCGTAGGCTGTGTGGGTGGTTTTGGTTTCGCGGGTCAGGTCGGCCACTTCGGCGGCCCGCAATTGCATCTTTGCGGCCATCTCGTAACTGGCCACGCGAGCGGCCAGATCGGTGTCGCCGGGGTTTTGCTCCAGATGCTTGTCGTTGAGCAGTTTCAAGAAATCGCGGGTGGCCGCTTCGTTGTCTTGGTTGATGGAGGCCGGACGATTCAAGTGCGGAATGGGCTTGTCGGCCGTAAAGGCCGTCCCTTGGAACACGGCCGGGAGAAACGCGCTGTTCCAATGGTTCGGCCCCACCTGTGGCCCGCCGCGAGGATCGGGGATGGCGACGAACGACGGCAGATCCTGCGTTTCGCTGCCGAGCGCATAGCTCACCCAACTTCCCATTGAGGGGAAACCATCGAGCGTGAACCCCGTGCCCATTTGGTTCTCGGCCGGGCCGTGGGTGTTGCTTTTTGCCGTCATCGAGTGGATGAAACACATCTCGTCGGCAAGTTCCGCGAGGTTCGGCAGCAAGTCGGACACCATCTTGCCGGACTTCCCGCGTGGCTTGAACTCCCACAACGGTTTGGTGAGATTCCCCTGCTCTCCCTGAAACGTGACCAGTTTGCCGCCGGGCATTGGCTGGCCGTCCCGTTTCACCAACTCTGGTTTGTAATCAAACGAATCCAGATGGCTGATTGCCCCGGAGCAGAAGATCACCAGAACTTTCGTCGCTTTCGGGGCAAAGTGCGGCTTGCGCGGGGCAAACGGCTTCGCCGCGTCGATGACCGGCCGCAAGGGCGTCTTTTCTTCGGCGTTTAACAATGAGGCAAGGGCGATGCCGCCCAAACCGGTGCCGCCGTGCTGGAGGAACGCCCGCCGGTTCAAGAGATGACGACCGGCGTGGGAGAGAAATGTTTCAGATGCCACGTGTCAGGTTCCAGGTTCGGGAGGCGGGAATTCTGTTCCGCGTAGTGTTGTATTGCGGACGAACAACAAACACCATTACAAAGGGAATATCCCCGAATGCCAAGCGGGAAATCGGCGATAGTTTTCGGGAGTGAATTTCGGGCAATGTTCCTGACATGAATCCGGAGGGTCCGAATGGACGGTCAGGCCGCGATTTTGGATGATGCGGCCCCGGCGGCGAGTTCTGTGAGAATCTCCTGGCACAGAATCCCTTCCAGTTCCACCATGATGCGGGCGATGTTGGCGCCGTCAACCACGCGATGATCAAAGACAAGCCGGACATCAATCGCGCCTTCTTTGTCAAACGGGCCGTAGTAAAGCGTCGTCGTCAGAGGCGAAAGAAGCATCAGTTGGCTGGCGCCGAGCGAGGCGGTCGCAGAAATGCCGAAGGTGCCGCAATGTTTGGCCCGTCTTTTTCCGCAGACTTTGAAGGTGTACCACCAAATGAGTCGCCGCAGCGGAGACGGGAGCCGGCTCAATCGCAACTCGCGCCGGAACGCGCCGTTCTCTTCGACCGGGGCATTCTTTGCCCGGTCCATGTCGGTTTGCAATGTGACAAGCGACCGCTCCTCGGGGCCTTGGAACAGCGCGAACAGCACCGCCTCCTCATTGCCGAGCCGTCGTTCGACGGCCACGCTGGCGATGCTTCTGTTGTGCTCATACAAGTGCGACCGGGGATAGCTCAGAAATGCCCGGCGCAATTCGGGTCTTTGTGCCGAGACGAGTCCGAACGCCTTCGTGAAGATGGCGCACCAACCCACTCGCGTCGGATGATTCTGCCGGGCGGCGACAAGCTGGCCCAAGTGCATGCGACGTTCCATCACAATGCACGGCACACCGCGAGTCGCACACATCAAATCACCAATCAACCGGCGGGCGGGCGTCAACGGAATGTTGCGACCTCGAACAGACATGGGAGATTTTTTGCTTACGAGTAAAGCATCGGGCGAGCATAAGATCTATCGACTGTCAGGATTTTCAGAATTGAATTATTTTTTGATTGTGTTCATATCTGGGATACAAGAGTTGAGGATAAAAGAGCGATCTGCCTGCATGTGTCGGCCGGGCCAAACCGCCATTTGGGCCACGAGGCTCTTTTCATCATCCGGAAATCAGGGTGGAGCGGTTATTTTAGGCCATTTGCAATGCCTCAAAATCGCTGCGCATTTGCCCAAAATCATCAGGGGAGATACCGATTTTCCCGAGGATTTTGAAAAAAGGTGTTCAGTTGGCCCACTGTTTTTGACCAGTTTTGGGGTGCAAATTGTCCAAAAATGGTCGCCGAACGACTGTTTTTCAGCGTTTTCAGGTCACATTTGGAGTGGATTTTGACCGGTTTTGAAATCGTGAAATATGAAGCCCTGTAACCTCATGGTCTGAATGGAATGCCAGTCAGTTCGAGTCATTTGATCGCAAGAGAAGGGTTTTTCTTCACGTGTAACGTGCGGGGCGATTTGATGAAATCCTCCTTGCGAGTGAGGAGGATTTTGCCGGGTGGTTTGACTTACTTCGCGGTTTTCTTCACCAACCAGATGTTGCGATATTGCACCGGGTTGCCGTGGTCTTGCAGAAGGATCGGGCCGGGCTTGCTCGGGTCGCCGCCGAGGCCGGAGGTGGTGTTGTCCTTGGTGATGGTCACATTGTCGTGGATCTTCACGCCGTTATGCAGCACGGTGATGTGGCCGGGTTCCGTCTTCTTGCCATCGACGAACTTGGGGGAAGTGTAGTCGATGTCATAGGTCTGCCACACGGTCGGGGCCTTGCAGGCGTTCACGAGCGGCTTGGCGATGGTGTAAATCCCGCCGCAATCGTTGTCCTTGGAGTCCAGCCCGTAGCTGTCCAGCACCTGGACTTCATACCGGCCTTGCAAGTAGACGCCGCTGTTTCCCCGGCCCTGCCCGCTGGCCTTCGGCATATACGGCACGCGGAATTCCACGTGCAGGGTGAAGCTGCCGTCGAAGAGTTCCTTGGTGATGATGTCCCCGCCGTTGACTTGCATGATGCCGCCGTCGAGGAGCTTCCAAGTCGCGGTGGTCTTCGGGTCATTCCGTTTCACCCATTGGTCGAGGTTTTTGCCGTCGAACAACACCAAGGCTCCGCTCGGGGCGGGCGTGCTTTTGGCGTCTTGCTTGTCTTCCGGCTTCGCCACTTTCAGGTCGGCGATGCTCTCATACTGGGCAAACGCCGGGGAGCCGATGACAACGGCGCTCAGGATCAGGAACCAGATTCGCATGGGGTTCTCACAACAACGGGGGGAGAGTTTGGCGGGGTTTGCAAAACCGGCGGGAAACGGCCGAGGCCCGTTCCCGCTCCTCATTCTGTACCCCTCCCGAACCTCATTTGCAAGTGGCCGGTTCGACGGATCAAGCATTTGGAAGCCTGCCGACGATTTCTAAAAATTGCTCAAGCCCGCATAACCGGAAGCCGGGGGGTGAATCTCGGAGGCCGGTTTCGGTTTTGCGTTGGCGTTCGCAACTCTTGATCTGATATACTCTTCCATACCTCCGGAACCCGCACCCTCGTTGAACCGTCATGGGGTCACGCCACATCATTCGTTGGACACCGGCCGTCGGGCTGGCCGTCACCTTGATGGTGATTTCCAACGTTCTGTCGTCCCCGCGAACTTCAACATCTCCACCGATTTTCGATGTGGCGGACGGCCGCATCCAACCCAAGCAGGCTCATGGCATCGGTCATCTGGGTTGCAATGCCGCCAGTTGTCACGGCGGCGGCAACGTCGGCGAACCGGGCAGCGAATCCCTCACTTGGTTCGAGGGAGATCCTCACCGCAAGGCCTATGCGGTGCTGCACAACGCCCAATCGAAGACCATCGCCAAAAACCTCGCCGGTCCGCACGGAACGGTGATCGCCGCCCACCGTGACGAGCGTTGCCTGAAGTGCCACGCCCCGGACGCCGTGACTATTCCGGACCAACGGCTGATTTCCCCGATTGGCGTCGGCTGCGAAAGCTGCCACGGTCCCGCCGGGGAATGGGGAACCGCCCATTATCAACCGGGTTGGAAGTCGCTCTCTGCCAAACAACAAGCCGGTGAATATGGGTTTTATCCGCTGAAAGATCTCGGCTTCCGCGTCCGGGTTTGTGCTTCCTGCCATGTGGGGGATGAGAACCGGGATGTGAATCACGACCTGATCGCCGCCGGGCATCCCCGGCTGGCGTTTGAATACACCGCTTATCATCATCAGCCGGATTATCAAAAGCATTGGAAAGAACGCGATCCGCAGTTTGAATCCAAGGCATGGGAGACCGGCCAGATTGCCTGTGCCCGAGCGGCGGTCGCCTTGCTCAAAACGCGGGCCGACCGAGCGGAAACATCGGCGAACACTTGGCCGGAGCTTTCGGAATATGCCTGCTTCTCCTGCCACAAGGAACTGGCCACACCCTCATGGAAAAATGTGACTTCCACCACCCACCGCCTTGGGGGAATGCGTTGGGGGTCGTGGTATAACGCCACCCTTCCGTGGCTGGCTGATGCGCGGGGTGATGGCGTGAAACCGCTGGATATCCCCGCGAAATTGAAGCATCTAACTTCGCTTGCCGAGTCGCCGACGGCAAACCCCAAAACCATCAGTTTGCGGGCCGCCGAAGTGATGACCGACTTTGACCGCTGGCTTTCCCTGACGAACGAACCGTTGAGTCCGCGAGCCATTTCCTTCGGATTGTCCGCGAATGCGCTCACCCCCGATCATCTAAAATTGCGAAACATGGAATGGGATGAGGCCACTCAACACTATCTCGGCCTCGCGGCCGCCCGATATGCCGTCCATTCGACCGCAAAGACCAATCCGGACCCCTTGATCGAACTTCGACAAACCTTGAGATTCCCCGTCGGACCCGCCGGACGGATTGACAGTCCCCGCGACACCGACCCCGCCCGAGTGCTGAAACTCTTCCAAGACCTGCAACATCCCACGCCACGGGAGCAACGGCCATGACCGCTCGCCTGCTTCGCCTCGGACTCCTGACACTCCTCACGGCTGGCGGGGGTTGCTTTGCGATCTTGATCACCAGCGAACCCGCACGCACACAAGAGCCGAAGAAGGAAGCCGGGGCGACGAAGGTGCGTGATTCGCTGAGCGTTATTCAATGCGTCGGCTGTCATGGGATCGAAGAAGGTTCGTTGGCCTATCAGGAATATGCCAAGAGAGATTGGGGCGGCACCAAAGCCAAAGTGACTCAGTTCGTCAAACTCAACGAGTTTGTGACCTGGTCGAAGCAGGACATGCACTCGCAAGCGTTTCGCCGGATCAACCCGGTTGACCCCGAGGATGGTAAGCCGAATCCAATTGCCGCGAAGATGCAGGAAAATCTCAAATACGACATCACCAAACAGGCCGCGTGCCTGGCGTGTCACTCCTTGGATCTCACGCCGGAAGCCCCCATTCCGGACAAGCATTTCAACACCGATTATGGCGTGAGTTGCGAGTCTTGTCACGGACCCGCCAATGATTGGAACGGCCTGCATGTCCAGGCTGAATGGCGTGGATGGACCCCGGCGCAAAAGGCCGCCAAGGGGATGATCGATCTGCGCGACCCGGCCAAACGAACCGAAGTTTGCGTGTCGTGCCACATTGGCAATGTCAAGGAAGGGAAATTCGTCACCCACGAAATGTACGCGGCCGGGCATCCCCCGTTGCCCGCGTTTGAACTGGTCACCTTCTGCCGGGACGAACCGGGCCATTATCATCAACCGAAGAACGAAGCCATCGAAAAGCTGGACCCGAAAGCCGCTTTTGAACGCTATCACTATCGCCCGATGGATTCCGAATGTGCGGACGCCCGAAATCTGGCGGCCGGTTCCGTCGGCACGATGAAGGCGTTTGCCGATTTGCTCGCCGACTCCGCAAGCAAGGCCGGGCCGAATGATGTCCTCGACTTCGCCCTGTTTGATTGTTACGCCTGCCACCACGAATTGAAGATTCCGAGCTTCCGGCAAGATCGCGGCTATCGCGGCGTCCCCGGTCGGCCCTCGTTGCCTGCATGGCCGGGTGAAGGCACTCGCGTGTTGTTGAAATCGCTCGACGCAGACGCGAGTTTCGCCAAAATCAAAGCGGAATACGATCAATCCACGGCCGCTCTTCAAAAAGCCATCGACGCCAGACCGTTCGGCATCCCGGCCGAAGTGGCCAAAACGGCCCGTCCCCTTGGCGATGCCTGCGGGAAACTCCAAGCCGATCTGGCGAAGTTGCCATTCGACACGGCCCGAACGGAACAGTTATACACCGCGTGGCTGGACTTCGTGAAAAACACACCGAAGGACAAAGCCCCCGGCCCGGATGGATTGTTCCTCGATTACTTCACCGCCCAACAAACGGGCTGGTCGATCCGGGTGTTGCAAGATGGCTTGCGCGGGCGCCCGGGATTGAAAGTCACCCTGCCGCCATCGGAAACGGCAGAGGCCCGGCAAAAGGCTCTCGGCATGGCCGTGTCGCTGGAATTGCGGACGTCGAAGACGGACAACAAACAACCCTCGGCCGAGTTGTTCAACGCCCGGATGAAGCAACTCGGCAACTTCGACCTGCCGCCGTTTTTGGACGCGATGACCGAGTTCGTGAAACCGGGCGGCAAGTGACAACGGCCCCCGGATTAAAAGTCGCTGACTCGCAAGGCCTCCCGAGTTTCCTTGGTGGCCGCTTTGATGACTCTGACGATGCAATTCGGAAACGCCTCGACAAAGTCCGGGGATTGTTTCTCCAGCAATCGTTTAAAACTCGGGTTTGATTTGAAATCGTAGTCAGACACGCGGCGTTCGCTGAGGGCGTAATTCGTCAGGTGATCGGCCGCACAAACCAGATCAGTTAGCGTCCGGTTGTTGATGTCGGCGCCCAACGGGATGTGGTGATAGCGGATCACTTGCGTCAGGTTGGCCGGCAGGTTTTGCCGAAGCGAATATTCCATCCCAAGTTCGCAATGATCGGTGCCGATCATCTCCCGTTCCCTCGCCAAAATATCAGGAGATTCCCGGAAGGTGAGCGGGTCAACCCGCTTCGCCATCTTTTCATTCGTCAGAAGAAACACAATCCGGCCGATATCGTGCAACAAAGCACCGGTGTATTCTTGGCCGGTAAAACCAAGCCCGAGTTTGGCATTTAAGTGAGTGGCGACGAACCCCGTCAGCAACGAATGTCGCCATAGAATGTTGATCCGGTTGGCCACGTCGGGATTTTTCGGCTTCAGCGCGCCTTTCATCCCCACGGTGGTGATGAGGCGATTGCATTGGATCATGCCGATGCGAATGACGGCCTGATCGACCGTTTCCACCGGTTTGGTGCTGCCGTAGACCACGCTGTTGGCGACTTTTAGCATGAGCGAGGTCATCGCTCCGTCCCGCTTCATCACGTCGACGAGTTCCTTGAAGCGATAATTTTCATCATTGGCGAGAGCCATCGCTCGAATAACCGTTTCGCTGAGCGACGGAAGTTGCTTGATCGCTTTCATCATGTCCGACAGGGTTGCCGGAGTCTCAGCCACTTGCTTGACGGGCGAGGCGGCTTCTTTGACGGCTCGTTTGAAGATTCCAAAACTCATGATTCAATTGCCTTGGTGAGAGCGTGATTCAAAAGGATTTTCGGTGGGTGTGCGGGTCGAATCACATTTTCTCTAAACAGAGACTAATTCACGAGGATGTTGAATGAGGGCGTGAAATCAGTTCAGGGCAGACGAAGGTTGCGACTTGTGCGTGAAATTTGCGTGAATTGCAATGGTCCGGTTGATTGATCGGTGAAAAGGAAAACCGGTCCGGGAGTTGGCCATCAATACCGGTCAGATTTCGAGCCGTAATGGCTCGAAATCTGAGCCGACACAGGAGAATTAGCAATTCGCTCAATCAGTCTCACCGAATGATTGAGAATTGCACAATTGCCTATTTTTGCAGCAATGTTTTCGCCAATTCGCCCGCTTTCGCGAGAGCATCAGCAAGCTTCGTCGCATCCTTGCCACCGGCAGTGGCGAGGTGGGGCGGGCCACCTCCTTTGCCACCGATCACTTCGGCAACGGGCTTCAAGATGTCGTTTGACTTGACGCCCTTCTTGATGACATCTTCCGAAACGCCGACCATCAGGCCCGCCGTTTCGTCTTCATTCTTCCACCCCAAGACGATGACCGCCGAACCGGCTTTTTGCCGGAGGCGGTCCATTTGGGCCCGGAGGGTTTCGACGGGAACGCCTGGCACTTCGCCGACCACCAGTTTGACGCCGTTGATCTCGGCAGCCTTGGCCACCAAAGTATCGCCGACCGTGTTCAAGTCCCCGGCCGTTCCCTTTTGGATGGTCTTCTGGAGTTTCTTCACGTCCTCTTGAAGCGTTTCAATCCGCTTCGGCAACTCTTCGACAGAGCAACTAAATTTGCTCGTGAGATCGCTGAGAACGGTCGCCATTTCCTGAACGTAGTCGAATGCCTTGCGGCCCGTGACGGCCGTTACCCGGCGAACGCCTTTGCTGACGTTCTCTTGCGAGACGATCTTGAAGAAGCCTGCCTGACTCGTCCGGTTCAGGTGGGTGCCGCCGCAAAACTCGATGGACATGCCGTCGTCGGCGTTTGCCAAGTCGCTTGTGCCGATGGCCACCACACGCACCGGGTCGGGATACTTCTCCCCAAACATCGCCCGCACGCCGGGGAGTTTCTTCGCCTCGGCCAAAGGCACAATCGTCGCGGAGACGGGCAAGTCTTCGCGGATGTCCCGGTTCACTTGGGCTTCGATCTCGGCGATTTCAGCCGTCGTCAGCGGTTTGTCGTGGCTGAAGTCGAACCGCAATTTTTCGGCATCGACCAGCGAACCCTTTTGGTCAATGTGGTCGCCGACGACTTCCCGCAGCGCGAGGTTCATCATGTGCGTGGCCGTGTGGTTCCGCATGATGTCGATGCGTTCCGTCCCCGGCAGCGCCGTCACCACATCACCAACCGAGACTTCGCCGGACGTGACGGCCCCGATGTGCAGAACCGCATCGCCGAGGCGTTGCGTGCCCTCCACTTCAAAGGTGAATTCCCCGACTTCAATCACCCCGCGATCACCCGCCTGCCCCCCTTGTTCGCCGTAAAAGTTGGTGCGGTTGAGCAGCAGGCCGACTTCGTCACCAACAGCCAGTGTGCCGGTGTTGATGACCGTGTTGTCGCTCACCCACCCCAGCACCTTTGCAGAAACCGGGCCGGGGACGTACTTCGGCGAGTCATCGGTCTTGGGCAGGTCGCCTTTAACGGCTGTGACAATGATGGTTTTGCGGCCTTTGTCAGAGTCTATTTTGAACTGCTCAAAAAGTTTGTCATATCCGGCTCGATCAACAGTCAACCCCCCGTCCGCGGCAAGTTTGGCAGTGATGTCAATGAAGAATCCCTGTTCCGTATGAAGATCAAAAGCTTCCTTGGCAGAGATCACGCCGCCCGCCTTCTGAGCTTTCTCGGCGGCAGTTTGATAAAGCTTCAGCCCTCGCTCAATGGTCCGCAAGAAGGACTTTTCCTCATCCAGAATGACGGCCGCCACCTTTTTCGGATCACGTTTCAGTTCGGGGAATGCCTCCCCAAAGTTGGCGACAACCGCCGGGACCAGCAAGTGAACAAACGGCTCGCGCATTCCGAAATCAAGCCAGCCGAACAAAGCGGCCCGCCGAAGGATACTGCGAATGACCGAACCACGCCCTTCGTTTGAGGGAACGCCGCCATCCGTAATAGAGAACGTCAGTGTGCGAATGTGGTCGGCGATCACGCGATAAGCGGTGTCTTTGCGATCTTCGAGTTTGGCGCCGTAAGCCGGGGCCTTCGTCACCTCTTGAATGGCCGTCATCAATGGGATGAAAATATCCGTGTCGTAATTGCTCGTTTTCCCTTGGATGACCTTGGTGATGCGCTCGAAGCCCATTCCGGTGTCCACATGCTGGGCAGGCAGGGGAGTCAAAGACTTGTCCGGGTTCCGGTTAAACTGGATGAACACATTGTTCCAGATTTCGACCACCTGATCGGAACTCTGATTCACCAACTTCGCCCCGCTCTTGTCCGGCGTGGCGTCATAGTGGATTTCCGTGCAAGGTCCGCAAGGGCCGGTGTCGCCCATTTCCCAGAAGTTGTCTTTCTTGTTTCCACGATGAATGCGCGATTTGGGGACGCCGACCGCTTCCCAATAACCGGCCGCTTCAATGTCTTCAGGGACGTTGTTTTCTTTGTCACCCTCGAATACCGTCACATGCAAACGTTCGGGGTCGAGTTTCCACACCACCGTGAGGAGTTCCCACGCCCAAGCGATGGCTTCCTTCTTGAAGTAATCGCCGAACGACCAGTTGCCGAGCATCTCGAAGAAGGTGTGGTGGTAGGTGTCCTTGCCGACATCGTCGAGGTCGTTGTGTTTGCCGCCGGCGCGGATGCACTTTTGGGTGTTGACGGCCCGCGTGTAAGCCCGCTTTTCGAGGCCAAGGAAGATCGGCTTGAACTGGTTCATCCCGGCGTTGGCGAACATCAGTGTTTTGTCATCCAGCGGAACGACGCTGCTGGACGGCACAAATGTGTGAGCGTGCTTCTGCACGAAAAAGTCGATGAACTGCTGCCGGATCTCGTTCGCGGATAACATGCCGTGGCCCTAAATCGAAGATGGTCTGCCAAAGGGGAGATGATAGGGTTGGCGGCAGGTTCGGGCATCGTCTTCCGGGAACGCCAATCGTCAGAGGGGAACAAACACGAACACCGCCCGTTTCCGGGCGGTGTTCGGGGAGTTGCTTAAATTAGATCGGCAATTACTTCTTTGACGAATCGGGAATCGTGATTGGCAGCGTTTTGGTTCCCGAGGGGATGTCCACCGGAACCGAAACATTGCTGAACAACGGTCTCACATCCGGCGAATCGGGCTTGCTGGCATAGCCGGTGATTCGGGCCACATGGGGACCGGGCATTGGCCCCATTCCGGAGGCCGTCTTGTATTTGCCGTCAACGATGTCGGCCGATCCCTGCGGACCCTTGCCCCCTTTGGTGGTATCCGGATCGAACTGGATGCTGCCGAAGGCGACAGGCGTCCCCTTGTGGGTGACCACGCCTTCGAGTTCCACGCGGCCCCTGTTGCCACCGTCACAACCGACCAACAATAAGAAGATTGCCGATGAGAGAGAGATGAATCTTAAATTCATGGAAGTGTGCCGGCTCCGTCGTTGATGGCGCCCAACTGGCGAAAAGCAGTCAGGTCAATGGTGTTTTGGATGAACCGGACCGAGCCATCACCCATCGCAAAATTAACCCCGCCGGTGTGATAACCGCCGAAGGAAAGATTCGAGGAATCCCAACATCCCGTGGTGGCCGGACGGCAGGTGTTTGAGTTCGGTGCGTTCGCCGCCGCCGCTCCGTTGGGGTAGTATGGTCCGCCGGCGGTGTAGAAGGCCGTCGCCCAAGTCGCGTAATAAGTGCCGCTGCCGGAGGCCAGTTGCATGTAGCGGGATTCTCCCAACAAGAACGTGTTGCTGGAACCATCCGTGATCGAGGCGAAGGTGTTTTTGGAATTCACATACATGATGCCATTGTCTGCGGCATATCGGTAGGAACCTGTCCCGGTGCAGACGCCCGTGGTGCAGGCTCCGTTGGGGGCGCCGCCCCCCATACAGGGGAAGTAATTGCTGTTTTGGTTCGCCGCCGTGCTGTTGGGATCACTGGGGCATTCAAACGCCGTCAAACGAGTGGATTTCTGAATCGCCGCTTGGCTGGCGCCGTTGTCGTAACTGAACAACCCGCCAAAGTCCCCCGTCAGCACGTTGAACTGTGAGTACAACGCCGTTTGTTCGAGGTACGGCAAAATAAGGACACTCCAAGGGGCGCCTCGTGTTCCGCCGCCGGTGACGAACGCGCCCGAACCGGCGGGGCCGATGGTCGCGGCCGCCGGGAACAGGCTGTTGGAATCGTGGTAATTGTGCAGGCCGAGGGCGAGTTGTTTCATCTTGTTGGAACAACTCATCCGGTTGGCGGCCTCCCGGATTTTCTGCACGGCGGGCAGTAGCAATCCGATCAGGATGGCGATGATGGCAATCACCACCAGTAGTTCGATCAGGGTAAAACCCCGTCGACCACGTCAAGCAAGGCGGCTTGTCATGAAAGTCCTTGTCAAAGTGAAATGAACGGAATCACCATGATCCGTTATGTGCGTCTTTGCCGCAGGAGGGTTCTGGGCGGTCATATGGAAGGCAGGCAAGTAGTGACCATGCTTGAGTCAAGTCCTTCAAGCGAACGCATGTTAACAAAAGGATTTGGGCATGTCACGATGAATGTTTGAAAATCGGCGGGAAACGATCTGAAGTTGGGGAGAACTCAATTCCTCATACTGAATTGCTATCATTCTCCCTTCGACAACTCTGGAAGACGAGCAATGCCTCCCGCCATCCTTTGTGAAAACCTCGTGAAGACCTTCCCCGGTCGGCCGCCGGTCGAGGCGGTGAAAGGGCTGAATCTCACTGTCAACATCGGCGAATGTTTCGGCCTGCTGGGGCCGAACGGGGCCGGCAAAACCACCACGTTGGAAATCCTCGAAGGCTTGCAAGACCCCACCTCCGGCCGGGTGGAAATTCTCGGGATGAATTGGGCCGGGCAGGCCCACATCATCCGGCAACGGATCGGCATCTCCCTTCAGGAAACCCGCCTCGCGGACAAGTTGACGGTTCGAGAAGTCGTCACCATGTTCCGCAGTTTTTACCCGAACGGCATCGAGGCCGACGAGGCCATTGCCCGCGTGTCGCTGGAGGAAAAAGCCCGGTCGTATGTGGTGAAACTCTCCGGCGGGCAAAAGCAACGGCTGGCGGTCGCCTGCGCCATTGTTGGCGACCCGGACCTGTTATTTCTCGACGAACCCACCACCGGCCTCGACCCGCAATCCCGGCGGCAACTGTGGGACATTATCAAGTCGTTCCGCGACGCCGGAAAAACGGTCATGCTGACCACTCACTATATGGATGAGGCCGAACGACTGTGCGACCGGGTCGCGGTTGTGGACAAGGGGCAGGTGATCGCCCTTGGAACGCCAAATGAGTTGATTGCCCGGCTTGGCGGCCAAAACATCATCGAGTTCAGCCTCGACGGCGACCCGGCCCTTGATGCGGATCGCTTTTCCAAATTGCCGTCGGTGATCTCGGCCCGTGTGCAGACCGGGCAATTCGGCCTCACGGTTGGCGAGCCACATCTCGCCCTTCCCGCGTTGATGAACGAATTGCAACGAGCCGGCCAGTCGCTCGCCACGCTGAACACCCGGCATGCCACGCTGGAAGATGTGTTCGTGAATCTCACCGGCCGACAACTGCGGGATGCGGACTGACGCCCCGATTCCACTTCAGTCATACACGGATTCGACCATGTTCCGATATTCACCGCTTTTTCAATTAATGATGGCCCGCCTCCGCGAGTTCTATCGGGAGCCGGCCGCCGTCTTTTGGGTCTATTGCTTCCCGCTGTTGATGGCGATGGCCTTGGGGATCGCCTTCCGCGACCGGCCCATCGAACGCATTACCGTGGACATCCGGGAAGATGCCGGCTCCTCGGAGGCCATCACCAAACTGAAGGCCACGCTGGCCGCTGACGAACGACTTGAGGTGAAAGGCGTCACCGGGGACGAATGGCGCAAACGTCTTCGCTCCGGCAAGACCAGCCTGGCTATCGTCGCCACGGACAAGGGAATCGAACTGTGGGACGAACCCAACCGCCCGGAAAGCGTGCTGGCCCGTCATGCGGTGGAGGCCGTTGTTTACAAGCAGGTTTCCAAGGAACCGGCCGTGGACGAACATCACTTGGATGAAACCGGCAGCCGATACATCGACTTTCTGCTTCCCGGTTTGCTCGGCATGAACTTGATGGGGGGCGGTCTTTGGGGCGTTGGTTATGTGCTGGCTGACATGAGGGTGCGGAAACTGTTGAAGCGGTTCCTCGCCACTCCCATGAAGCGTCGGGACTTCCTGCTTTCCATTATGTTCAGTCGAATGCTGTTCACCGTACCGGAAGTATGCGCCTTGCTGTTGTTCGGTTATGTGATGTTCGACGTGAAGAATGCCGGAAGTGTGTTTTCGTTGCTAACCCTCATCATCCTCGGTGCGGCCAGTTTCTCCGGTCTGGGGTTGCTGGTGGCCAGCCGGGCGAAGACCATCGAGACCGTCTCGGGCCTGATGAACCTGGTGATGTTGCCCATGTATATCGTCTCCGGCGTGTTCTTCTCGTCCGAACGATTCCCGGAGGCTGTGCAACCGATTATTCAGGCCCTGCCGCTAACGGCGATGAATGACGCCCTGCGGGGGGTGATGCTGGAGGGGAAAACCCTCATGGAAGTGCGAGGCGAAATCTTCGTGCTGGCCGGATGGGGATTCGTTCCATTTATCATCGCTTTGAAGATATTCCGATGGCGTTGAGAATTTGGCCTCGCTTTCGTCCGAAAGCCGACCCGCACGCGACGAAAGTTATGGTTGAAATTTCGTGGAATCGCCCGGATGATGGCGCAACCCGCATAACCGGCGCGGATCGCTTGGCTGCGCCAACCTTCCCACCTCGCCAGCATTCTTTCCGCTTGTATTGACACCCGGCGGGTTTACAATCGATAATAGGTGCGGCCCGGCGGGGGTTCTTCGGGCCGTCGATTCTCAACGTCTGTCATTCGCTGCCCGTCTCACCCGGCAAGCGAGGATGATCCATGGCACAGACCTACACGCTTGATGAAGCCGCCGCCAAACTTTCCCTGTCCTTGGAGGAGTTTAAGCGACGCCTCCGCACGGAGTGGACGCAGATTCGCTCCTTCCGGGACGGGAACACGTTACGGTTTCGGGCCAACGAAATCGACGAACTGGCCCGCACCATCGGCCTCGGGAGTTCGGCCGAATTGCAATTAGCCGACTCAGACGAAATCGGTCTGCTTGGGGATGACGCCAAAGCCGCCCCGAAACCGGTTCCAGCCGCCTCCAAAAAACCAGCCCCGCCGCCGGATGACGAACCCCTTAACCTCGATTCTGACGAGGTATTCCTGCTGACCGGGGACGAGGCTCCGAAACCCGCCAAACCGGGTTCCTCCAAGAAGCTCAAGGGCAAGAGCCCCGCCGACAGTGACTTGAAGTTGAAAGATTCCAGCAAGGGGAAGAAGCCCGCTCCCCCGCCAGTGGTGGATGACGACGAATCGATCTTGTCCGAGGATGAGTTTGAACTTCCCTCTGGCATGTCCAGCGCCAAGATGACCGGCAAGTCCGGCCAGCTTTCCTCCATCAAACTCAAGAGCGGTGAATCCGGGGCGATGCCCAAACCCGGTGAATCCGGCCGGCAAAAGGCGCCGCCGCCAGCCCCGGCCCCCGTCCCGCCGGACAGCAGCGAGTTTGAACTCTCGCTCGACGCCGACAGTGATGATTTTGAACTCTCCATGATGCCGGACAGCAGCGAAGAGGTTGCCTTGGGTGGCGATCCCCTCGAACTCAAACGGGGAACCGGCCAGAGCGGCATCAATCTCAATCGGCCGGCCGACAGCGGTGTTTCGCTGGAGGGGAAAAAGAGCGGGAAGAACCTCAGCGGGAAGAGCGGAAAAAACATCAAAGCCCCGCCTCCGAAGTCGGACAGCGACGATGAAATCGACTTTGAACTAAGCATCGATTCGACCGGATCGTCCGCCAAGAAACTCTCGGGCAAGAAGCTTCAACAGGATTCGGACAGCGAATTTGAACTGTCCATCGAAGAATCCAGCGATTTGTCGCTTGATCTTGAAGGAGCGGGCGAAGAGGACAAGAAGGGAGACATCTTCGAGGCGACCGACTTCGAGATTCCGGCCCTTGAGGACGATTCCGCCTCCGAGGCCATCTCGCTCGACGACGCGGACACCGATCTCGAAAGTTCCGAATTTGACCTCGCGATTGACGAAGACGGCGGGGCCGCCATCGACGAAAGCGCTTCCGAAGTGGTCTCCATCGACGAGGAAGATGTCCAGTCGAAGAAGAAAAAGCTCAAGAATAAAAAGAAGCTGGCCGGAGACGACGAAGAAGGTGTCGATTTCGACGACATGGAACTGGAGTCCGGGTCGTCCGCAAGTCAGGCGCTCACAGGCGTGAACCCGGAGGCAGACGAAGATGCCGAGGAATACGAGGTTAGCGAAGCGTCGGAGGACGGAACTGTCCGCCCCGCCGGTTATGCCCCTCCGACTCCGTGGGGACCTTTGCCCGTCGCCCTGATGCTCCCGACGATGTTTGTCATGTTCATCGGCGCCTTGATGGCCTACGAACTTCTGCACGGCATGTGGGGCTATCAGCAATCCACCAAGCCGACCACGCCATTGCTCACTTCCTTGGCCGACGCGCTGGGGATGAAGCCGAATACGCAGTGATCGGAAGACAGGTTGATTTCCACACAAAGAGGTCGCGTCAGTTGAAGCCGGGATGACTCTGAAGAATGTTGTCTTCTGTCATCCCGGCTTCAACTGACGCGACCTCGCTGCTTTTGTGACTGGTCTTCCCCGCACCATCTCAATCTTTCACGACTCGCACCGTAAACGTGTGAAACACTTCCAGTCCCTCGCCATCCCGAATCGTCAGGATCACATCCCGGTCGCCGGCTGTTTCGTCCGACGATGGCGTCCATGTGATCACGCCGGTCGGTGACACGGCCATCCCTTTCGGCCCGGAATCGAGTTTGAATGTCACTTTGGCATTCTTCGCCTTGACCTTGACGGGGTAACTCATCAGCATCCCGATCTTCACTTCCCGGGGTGATCGCGACGTGACCAGAAGGTAATTCTGCCCTGATTTCTCCAGTGCGGCCTCCGGGTCGAACTTGTGCAACACCAACCGGTCATTGCTCGCCGGAAGCACAATGATCACCTTCGCATCGGGCACGAAGCAGACCCGACGCCACGGCCCAAACTCTTCGCGGTCCCATCCATCAAACGCCAGCCCATGATCGGCATCATCCAGTTTGGCGACTGGCTGCTTCAAGCCGCGCAGGTAGACCGTGAATCCACCCCCCTTGCCGCCCGGCCCTCCTCCGATCACCCGGTTGCCAACCACCCGGCCCCCGATTGATGACACCGAGAGGAAATAATCCCCCCGGACGGCGGGAAGGCAATATCCATAAGCCGCATCCGCCTCGTCCGCTCGGGTAAGCAGGCGTGTCACCAATCCCTTGCCGGTGAACACCGTCCGGCCGTCCGGTCCGGGGATGACGTGCCGGAGGTCACCGTCTCCATATCGTTTCACCGCTCCCCCCTCGCACACGAACGTGGTGGAACTGCTCGGTGACAAATGCGTGTTCCAGGCGCCGAACACGGTGCCGTCGGCCGAGGGGATGCGCCGGTCCGTCGGGGGCCAGGCGCGCCCGTCGGCTCCCTGAATCTCAAGCGGCAGCGGGCGAAATGTCGCCAAATTCAGAAAGAAGCCATTTACAACCAAGGGGCCATCCGATCCATGCCCCATGAGAACGACCTTGATGTCTTCCTTGAACGGCGGCGGGGCCGATTTCTCCATTTCAAAACTGGTCAGACTCCAGCGCTCCAACCGGCCCGATTTCTTCAACCCGATCACAAGGGAGTCCAATCCGGCGGCAAAGGTGACATCATCCTCGGCCAACGGAATGTATTTGGTCACTTTGGCTTCGTTCACATCGAACACCGCCAGCTTTTTTAGCTTCGGCAAGTGGAAGATCAGATACCGGCCGCCGCCGCCGACCATCACCTCCGAGAACACATCGGGGAGTTGTTTGACGACCTTGTCTTCGGTGAGTGACGGGGGCGTGATAATCACCGAGGACGGGTCGACCTTGGAACTGGCTTCCGGCTCGCGAACGGCCATTTTCGCCTCGGTTCGGGCCACTTCCTTCCCGTTGACTGTGGCAATGACGACAGCCGTCACTTGTGTGATTTCGGGCGACGACTGGACCGTTACGCTCGCCGCCTTTGACAAATCAAGTTTGAACGTCTGCCCGCCCACGTCGATTTCGGTCAGCGCAAGCCCGGTGATCACCCCTTCGACAAACGTTTTGCCGTCCGAGAGGAGGATGCCGGGGTTCGGTTGGGAATCGATTCGCCGGACAGCGCTCATTCTGAACGGTTTCCCGCCGACCACGACAACAGAGTCTTTCACAGCGCCGGTCACCATCCCCATGCCGAACCGGCAGGAGACTTCCACGCCTCGGGCCGACTGGCCCGCTGAAGGGACGGTCACCGCCCAAGCCCCGCCCGATTTCTTCATCGGAAATTCGCGAGGGGTTTCATCCCCCGATTGGAGAGCCAGCCGGAGGCTCGGTTCCGGCGCATCCGGCACGAAAAACGTCACACGGGCCGTGAATTCGGTTGGCCGGCCGAGATTGTCTCGGGTCAACGCTGGCGGGGTGAACGCAATGTCGGGGGCCTTCAGGAATCGCTCCAGACGGTTGACCGGGATGGCCAGGTTGATGCCCGCCTTGCCCCCGCCGATTCCAGAGACAACCATGCCGATCACCTTGCCGTTGTCTCCCAGCACCGGCCCGCCCGAGTTGCCGTAAGTCAGGGCGATGTCAGTCTGAATGAATTCCAGTTCGCCTCCCTTGAGCCGAAGCGAGGTGACACTGCCGGCGTTGACACTGCATGCCGGCAATTCTTTTTTGTCTGTTGACAGGGCGCGGCCAAGCGGGAAGCCACATGCTACCACCTCCGCCAGTTCCGCGACGTCCTCCGCCGTGCCGAATTCGAGGCTCGGCAGATCCTTCACCCCGTCCACGCGCAAGAGGGCTAGATCGCCAGCCTTGTCCGCGCGGACAACCTTCGCCTTGAGGATCCGCTCGGTCGCCAGTGAAGAGTTAAGCACCAGAGTGATCTCGACGCCATCGCCCCTGACGACATGTTCATTCGTGACGAACAAGCCGGAAGAATGGATGCAGAATGCCGTCCCGCTTCCGTGACCCGGCACTTCGACAAACGCGGTCGCTGCTTTGGCCCGCTTGCCGATTTCTACTTTTGTCGGCTTTTCCGCGTGGCCGGAGACCGGGAACAACAGGATGACGAAGCAGGCAAAGAGACCGAGGTGAGGCATGACTCGCCGCATGAATGCCATCTCCGGATTGTTTGGGAGGAAAATTGAATGACAGCAGGATGCAACCACTTCGCGATGATCAATGGCAAGGGGTTGGGCTAACCGGAGCCATGAGGGTGCGCTGACTGCAAAATACCCTTGGTCAACCTTATTGGGCTGCTCAGTCCGCCAATCATGAAATTATCATACAGAACACTCGTCCAATGGTTCCCCAACATTCGACTTGGAGAAGACGCTTGGGCACTGACGCGGACCCCGATGAGTGTGAAGAAAATGGTGATGCTGTGGAATCGCTGATCGATCTGGCAATGCCGGGGCAAAAGTGCCGCCTCGCGATTCGCATTCATTCTGATTTCGCAGGCTCCTTGTGAAATCAGAATGAATACTGTCAATCAAAATCCTCGATCAATTACTTCCCCATGAATGTCTTGTAGTGTTCGGCCACTTTGGCGGTTTCGGTGTCACCGGCGTGCAGGAGAATGCCGTAGCGGAGTTTCAGGTGTTCGCCTTTGTCCAGTTTCACCAAGTCGGTCTTGCCCTTGAGATCAGGGAAACCGGCGACGTTTCGGCCGAACGGGTTGGCCGCCATGAGGCCATACTCCCGGCTGTGCCAGCAGGCGCGATACTTGTTTGAAGAGTCGTCGAACACGGCGATTCCCGCCGTCGTGTCGCCGATCTTGCCGACGTAATCATTCCAGTCGGACAGGTGACCCCACACGTCTTTTTCGTTCTTTTTGCCTTGAGCGTTGGCGTAATAGCCGTTGCCTCCCTTGGCCTTGATCTCGTCGTTCACACGGACACCGAAGGAACCTTCCTTTGTGTCCCCGAATGTCAGCGGGCACACGGAGGCATGGATGTCGATTTCCACCGTGAACAGGCGGGCGTCACCGGCCACCGAGAACTTGATGACCCGGGTTTCATCAAGGATTTTCACGCCATCCGCGGACTTCCATTCATTCGTGGTGGAAACAGAAACCGTGTTATTTTTGGCACTGGTTTGGCTGGCCGAGACACATTCAATTTTGCCGTGACCCGGTTGTTCGGACCAAAAATCAACGCCCTTCACATGGATGTCCTTCGACTTGGTCTTTAATTCGATTCCCTCGGGAATCACATCCCCGTGGCAAAACCATGCGGACTTCTGATGGGGGTGATCCGTTGTTTCCTTCGGCAATCCCTTCACCATCGGCCAGCCACGAGTAACGGTCACTTCCGGCGGGGCGTTAAGCGGGTAGAAGTAAGGCTTCGCCACTTCTTTGCCGTAGTGGTATTTGCCAGCCAGGTTTTTTCCGTGAGTGAACTCGATCACTCCGTCAGAGACTTTGATGCCGACTGAGGTGGCTTCTTCGGCGAAAACCGGGCCAATGGCCGCGAACAGAAAGAGAAACGCAATCAAACGCATATGCAGACCTCTTATTTGGCGGGAGTAAAATCAATCGGCTTGCCCAGATGCTTCTGGAAGTGCCCGGCAACACGGGTCCAGAGTCGCTCCGTGACGACGGGATCGGGAACCATGTGCGTCAGCCCCGGCAACGGCAAGACTTCAAAGTCTCTTCCGGCCCGGAACAAGGCGTCGGTGAGCCGCAGGGTGTGTCGGAAATAAACATTGTCGTCGGCTGTTCCGTGGACGAGCAACAACGGGCGTTCCAACTTCCCGGCCAGCGGCAACAGGGAAGAAGCTTCGTATTCTTTCTTGCTCTCGGGCAGCAGGCCCATGTAGCGTTCCGTGTAATGCGTGTCGTAGTCTTCCCAATCCGTCACCGGAGCGCCGGCGACGGCCGCTTTGTACACATCCGGCCGTTTCAGCACGGCGAGGGCCGACATGTAGCCCCCGAACGACCACCCGGTGATGCCCACACGGTCGAGATCCATCGCCGGGTATTTTTCGGCCAGCAATTTCAATCCGGCCACCTGATCCTCAATCGGAACCTGCCCGAACCGTTGATAAATAGATCGCTCCCAATCCCGGCCATGCCCCGGAGTTCCCCGGTTTTCGATGGCGACCACAATGAAGCCTTGGTCGGCCAGCCATTGCGGCAACAGCCAGTTGCGCATCGCGCGAACCACATGCAGATGATGCGGGCCGCCGTACACATCGACGATCACCGGGTACTTCTTCTTCGAGTCGAAATTTTGCGGCAACACGATGTTGGTGTTGAAAAGCGGTTCTTTGCCTACTTGCTCAAACTTCGTGACAGGAACCACGGGCGGGTTCTCTCCCACGCCCGGCAGTTCGCCAATCCGTTTGTCCCGCGTGTGGACGAATGACCGGGGCATCTCGCCCGGCGAAGTGCGGGTCAGCACGAAGACGTCTTTGTTCTCGGAGAAGACGACGGACTCAATCCCTTCTCCTTCACCCAACCGGATCGACTTGTCAGTGTCCGGTCGGCGTTGCAACAGCGGAGCTTGGAAAAACCGGGACTGCGCATGCATTTGCGTGGAATCGAGAGATCCCAGATACACAACTTCCGAACGATCCGGGTCAACGTGCACCAAGGATTGAAATCCGATGTCGTAGGGAATCGCGATATCCGTCAATGAGCCGTCTGCCCGACGAAGTTCCAACCCCGGCCCCTTGCCATACTCGCTGACCCAGAGGAATTCCTGCCGACCCCGCACCCAACGGGGCATGTCCTGGCGGATGTTGGTGAACGCGGTGTCTTTCTCTTCCAGCAATTTGCGGCAGGTTCCCGTGCCGGGATCAACAAGATGAAGTTGAATTTCCTGCTGTTTCCGGTCCTGAATCTGGATGGTTAGCGGGCCGCTCTTGTCCCATTTGACCGCACACAAATACTCGAAAGTCTTGGTGTCCCAAGTCACGAAGGTCGGCTTGCCGCCGGTGATCGGAACAATGCCAAGCCGCACGGCGACATTCTTCTTGCCCGGCCGGGGGTAATATTGGGCCAACGGTTTTTGATCCGGCTTCGTCGGATCGGCGACATACCACGTCTCCACGCCGGTGTGATCGACTTCCTCAAAGGCAATCTGTTTCGAGTCCGGCGACCACCAATAACCGGAGAAACGCCCCATCTCTTCTTGGGCAACAAACTCGGCCAGCCCGTTGGTCTTCACCGGCGTTCCGCCGGTGGTGACGGCCGTTTCCTTGTCCGTCGCCAGTTCGTAAACGTAGACATCCGTTTCACGAACATACGAAACCCATTTGCCATCCGGCGACCATTTCGCGTCGATGATCGTCCCGGCCGGGATCTTGAGTTCCTTGGAAGAGTTGGCCGAGCGGTTGCAAACGAACAATTTCCCCGACAACGGCAACAGGATGAAACGGCCCGTTTCGTCGAGATGATAATCCGCGAAGCCCCCAGCGCTCACCCGCATTCGCTCCCGGCGGGCCTTTTCCTCGGGCGTTAGCTTTTCCTCGGCCCCTTTGAGCAAGGCATCAGCCGTCAGCAATTCTTTTGTCTTCCCGGTGGAACAATCAAACTCGTACAGGCTGCGTTTCGGGTTCTTGGCCTCCGAACGCAGAAACAGCACGGTTTTGCCGTCGGGAGATGGTTTGGGGTTCACCGGACGGCCAAGCAGGAAGCCCCGCGTCTCGGCATATTGTCGAAGGAAACTGGCATCCAAGGGCTTTTCCCCGGCCGTGATCGCCATTGGTGTCAGCCACGCAAAAAGGATAAAGAGACGTTTCATGATGCCCCGCAATCTATCACAGGAAACCGGAAAATCCGAGAACATTTGCGAAATGTTTCCGGACTCACGGCCCATCAGATTTGGATCGGGTTTGCTCAATCCCGCCGGTCGTTCTTCATCTGATCCGCCAGCGCAATCAAGAATTCATCCAAGCCGGCCATGTCACCTCTCACCAACGCCAGCTTCGTCCCGTCACGAAAACGCAATTGATATCCGCGATTCGATGTTTTCATGAAAGCATCCAAGACCAAGTTCTCCAGCGGTCCCATGCCTTTGGAGTTGAGCGAGGCAACCCCGATAATCTCGGCCACTGGTTTTTCAACTATTTTCCGCGTCAGCAGTTTCCGGCCCCGAATCACGCCGTCATCAAGTTCGACCCATTGATAACTGGACGACATCGCATAACCCAAACCCAGCACAAACACCACCGCCCCCGACGCAATTGGGATGCTGACTTCCGCCGGGGCAAAGATCAACGCAATCACGGCAATGGCGAGCGGCCCGCCCAGAAACATGATGACGCAGGTGATCGCCATGATGACGAAGATGGTTCGCAATCTGATCCGGGGAATCGCGGGTTCCATCTCATCGTCTGAATGAACCATGATGTGTTTCCGGAACCATGAGGGATGGTTTTGTTTATACGGCCACCGCTTCTTTTGCCTGTCAATCCTCCGGCAAGACTGGTCCAAGCCGCACGCGACCCATTCAATACATCGGAAATAGTTCGGTTGATTCGTACCTCTTCGGGAGACCTACATGCGCCTCGCCACTCTGAACACCCCCCAAGGGCCACATGCCGCCATCCAAGTTGGCGATTCCTATGTGGACCTGACGGCCACCGACTCCAAGTTCCCGGCTTCCGTCCGCGAACTGCTCTCCAAGCCCGCGTTGCTCGCAGAAGCCGCCGAGGCAGCCAAGTCGCCGAAGGCCGTGAAGGTTCCGGTCGCCGGGGCCAAGCTCCATGCGCCGATCCACGACCCGCAAAAGATCGTGTGCGTCGGCTTGAACTACCGGGATCACGCCATCGAAAGCAAAATGGCCATCCCCAAGGAACCGGTGTTGTTCAGCAAGTTCCCCTCCGCCCTGATCGGCAGCGGGGAAGCCATCGTGGCCCCGAAAGTTTCCACGCGGGTTGATTACGAGGCCGAATTGGTGATCGTGATCGGCAAAAAGGGCCGGAAGATCAGCGAAGCCGACGCCACGGATCACGTGGCCGGTTATGCCGTCGGACACGATGTTTCCGCCCGCGACTGGCAATTGGAAAAAGACGGCAAACAATGGATGGCCGGCAAAACCTTCGACACCTTCGCCCCCATCGGGCCGGTGATGGTGACCAAGGATGAAGTGGCCGACGTCCACAACCTTGGCATCCGTCTTCGCCTGAACGGCAAGACAATGCAGAACAGCAACACGAAGGAATTCATTTTCACCGTGCCGCAAATGGTGTCGTACATCTCCCAGATCATCACGCTGGAACCCGGCGATCTAATCTTCACCGGAACGCCCCCCGGCATCGGGCACGCGCTGTCGCCGCAAGTTTACATGAAGGCCGGCGACACCGTGGAAGTGGAAATCGACGGGTTGGGAACGCTGACCAACACGGTGATTTCGGATTGATGATCGCCGGAAAGAGAAACCGTATCCCTGTTTTCACCAATCAATCGTGATGACGGGATACGGCCGTTGATCGTCATCCCATTCATCGGGATCAAGAACCCATTCGGGAACTCGGTCATGTTCCGAGAATGTGACCATGCGAATATGAGCCACGGTGCGGTCGTTTCGCCAGGCGAAACGAAACTCCAATAGTCCGGCCGAGCTATCGGGCCGGACCACCCAGATGCCCGTTCGCGGGCCGGTTCCGGCGGGGGGAGCCACAATACGGGTGACGGAAGCCCAGTTGTTGCGAAAAACAGCCAGATGGTCGGCGGCGATGGCCCGGATGATATCCGGAAACCCTTTGTAAGACTCCTGCGATGATTGATCGAACGTCAGGCGAATCGTCATGTGCGATGCAACTCCACCATCAAATCATCGAAATCGACCGTCTCGCCATTATTGAACGCCTTTTCGGACTCCGCCAGACTGCCCGCTTTCTCGCCGGATTCTTGTTCAAAGATCGGTCCGAAATGGGCCAGCAACGCCTCCTCCGTGATGATTTGGCAATGCCCCCCGACATCTGTCTGGGATGCTTCCCGCCACGGCCGCTCCCGACGGCTCATCATCGATAATCCGATGGAGGAATGGTTCCGATAGCCACGCCACACCGATTCGATGATCTCTTTCGCCCTCGGCGTTATCATTTGCGGTTCACCAAGGGCGCCAACCTCGTGATTTGACTCGCCGCCATCAGGATTGAGCGACGCATGAAGCCCCACCGGGACCGGACCTGTTTTCCAAGCTTCGATTCTGTCATCGAACAATGGTTCCAAATACCAAGCCATCGACCAGCCTTGTGCGTAGTACGACAGGATTTCAAGTCTTTTCTGATCCATCAACTCATCATCCTGCCGAGCCAAGACGACAAACTGACGGGCCACGTCAATAACAGGAACCATGTGGGAATCCCGGTGGTATCTCGATTCTTTGTGATCTCGCACGTCGTGACAGTTTGTTACGACGTGTCACACTGACATTTTACCCGAAACATTTCGCACAAGATCAGCGTGTTTACGGACTGCGTTGTGTTCACGTCATTTTTCACAATTTACTCGTTTTGTTCCGCAACCAATGATCGGCCAAGACTAGTGCAAACATCGCTTCCCCCATCGGCACAAATCTTGGCAGCAAACACGGGTCATGTCGGCCACGGGTCAGAATCTCTGTCGCCTCTCCTTCCCGATTGACAGTGGGTTGGGATCGCGGCAGACTGCTGGTCGGTTTGATCGCCACCCGGCAAATGATGGGCATGCCGCTGGTGATCCCGCCGAGCATCCCGCCGTGGTTGTTGGTTGAAGTCTCGATGCGGCCGTGATCCTTCACGAAAATGTCGTTGTTTTGGCTCCCCCGCATGGTGGCGACAGCGAAACCGGCCCCGTATTCAAAGGCGGTCACGGCCGGGAGGGAGAGCATCGCCTTCGCCAGATCGGCCTTCACTTTGTCAAACACCGGCTCACCCAATCCGGGCGGCACGTTGACGGCCACCATCTCGCACACGCCGCCGATGGAATCGCGATCTTTTCTCACTTCTTCGATCAACTGAATCATCCGCTCGCCGACGGCCATGTCGGGACAACGCACGATGTTTGATTCGACTTGTTCCAACGTCACGGCCGTCGGGTCCGGCACATTGCAAATGACTTCGCCCACTTGTTTCACATAGCCCAAAACACGCACGCCCACGGTCTCCAGCAGTTTTTTGGCAATCGCCCCGGCCGCCACCCGGCACACGGTTTCGCGGGCGCTGGATCGGCCGCCGCCGCGGTAATCGCGAAAGCCATATTTGGCGTCAAACGTGTAATCGGCATGGCCGGGGCGGTATTTGTCCTTGATGTCCCCGTAATCACCGCTGCGTTGGTCGCTGTTGCGGAATAACAACCCGATGGAGGTGCCGTCCGTCTTGCCCTCAAAGACTCCGGAGAGAATTTCGGGCAGGTCGGCTTCGTCCCGCTGGGTGGTGATCTTCGATTGCCCCGGCCGTCGACGGGCCAGATCGGGCAACAAATCGTCCACGGAAAGAGGCAATCCGGACGGGCAGCCGTCCACGATGCAGACATAGCCCGGCCCGTGGCTGACGCCCGCCGTGGTCACTCGAAATCGTTCGCCGAAGGTGTTTGCTGGCATAATCGGATTATACGGCCCGTGAGGTAGGTCTTGCCGTCCCGTCCGGCAACTCCGCGTTGCACCCGGCGGCACGGTCGGTTAGCAATACATTAACGTTACGCAGATGGTCGGGGAGAACGACGCATGAAACGCCTCGTGTTGGTGCTTGCCGGATTTCTGGTCAGCCATGTCGCCACGGCCCAAGAAGGCGACCGCTACGGCATTCTCCCGAACCCTGATTTATACAAACAGTCAAGCCCTCGGGACGCCCTTGCTTCGGTGGTTCTCGCCATCGAGCGGGAGCGATACGACTACTTGGCCGCCCACCTGATGCCCAAGGATTACATCGATTCCCGGATTCTCAAATCAGCCGGGTACTTTGAAAAAGTCGCCGCCGAGCAACTCGCCGGAACGGCCCAAGGCGCGTCGTTAAAGGGGCCGGAACTTCAGGCCCGAGTGAGGCAAAAGGCCGAGTTGCTTGGTTTCAAGTATCTGACAGATGCGATGAGCAAGAAGCTCGCCGACGAGCCGGACAATTTGATTACTCTCAAGCGATTCCTTCGCGAAGGGAAATTCGAGGAGGCTGGCGAAGCCGCCACGGTGACCGTCGAAGGGGTGAAGGGTTACTCCATCTTCCTAAGAAAAGTGGAAGGCCGGTGGTTCTTTGAGAACCGCCGGGAGGAACCCGCCAAAGAGTGATCCCAGATGCCAGATTTGATCGACCTCCGCAGTGACACGGTGACCAAGCCCACGCCCGAAATGCGGGCGGTCATGGCGATGGCCGACGTGGGGGATGATGTTTACGCGGAAGACCCGACGATCAATCATCTCCAAGATCGGGTCGCTGCCATGTTGGGCAAAGAAGCCGCCCTGTTTGTTCCTTCCGGAACAATGTCCAATCAAATCGCCGTCCGCGTTCACACCCAACCGGGCGATGAACTGCTTTGCGATGACACCTGCCACATTTTCACTTGGGAAGCCGGCGGCCCGGCGGTATTAAGCGGAGTGACTTCCCGCACCGTCGCCGGGGATTACGGCGTCCTTGATGTCGAACAACTGCGAGACAAAATCCGGCCAACGAACGAGCATTATTCGCAAACTCGCTTGGTCACGCTCGAAAACACGCACAATCGCGGCGGCGGCCGGGTGTATCCTCTTGAGAAGATTCAAGCGATCTCGAAATGGGCTCATGACAACAAGTTGATGATGCACCTCGACGGCGCGAGATTGTGGAACGCCCACGTCGCCAGCGGCGTGTCTTTGACCGCGTGGGCCGAACCGTTCGACACCGTCTCCGTCTGCTTTAGCAAAGGACTCGGAGCCCCAGTTGGTTCGGCGCTGGCCGGGCCAAAAGATTTGATTGCCAAGGCCCGGCGGGTTCGCAAGCTCTTCGGCGGGGCCATTCGTCAGGGGGGCGTTCTGGCCGCCGCCGCCCTGTATGCCTTGGACAACCACATTGATCGGTTGGCTGAGGATCATCAAAACGCGAAGATGATCGCCCAAGCCATCACGGACATCCCCGGCCTCCGGCTAGACCCGCCGTATGTGGAAACCAATCTAGTGTGGTTTGAGGTTGATCCCAAGGTGATCTCGGCCAAACATCTCGTGGATGCGATGAAGGAGCATGGCATCCTCATTAGCATCCTCGGGGCAAACATGATGCGGGCTTGCACCCATCTAGATGTCTCGGCCAAACAGGCCGAATTCGTCGCCGACAAATTGCGGGAAGTCTGCCGGACATTGACGCCGCCAAAGGGAAAATCGTCGCCGGACTTTGATTGACTTACCCGCCCACCACGGGCAATTTGATCCGGCCCGTTTCCTCTCCCGCCAGGCCGGTGCCCTCCCCTTCATTCAGGAACACGTGCAGCGGGGCATATCGCCACGGCAGACTCAATTCATCGGCCAGTTTTTTCAACTCCGCGAGGTGTTTCTCGCTGATGTTTTGGCCCGTTTCTTCATAAGCGGGATCACAAAAGTACACCCGACAGCCAAGCGGTCGCGGGTCGCGGGCCGTGCAAAGATTGTCCACTTGAAACGGGCAAAAATCGCGGGTGACCGGCTTCGCATAGGCCGGGGCATGAGCCAGCAGAACGTCCGCTTCCAGTTGGCTGATGAACAACATATGCCCGTATTCCGTGAACCGGCAACACCGGCCGGAGGCATCGCATTTCGGGCCGAAAGCGGCCACCGCTTGGTCGGCCGAAGCGTAAATCTCGCGGACACGGGCCTCGATTTCCGGATTCATACGCGCATCACCGCAATGCGTTTCAGAATCTCGTCGGAAGGAATCAGATCTCCCTGATTACAACCGGGACAACCCTCGGCCGTGCGTTCCCACGTTTGTTCGTTCTTCATGTTGGTTTCCCAAAACGGCCACGTCCGGCATTGCCGGGGCCGGGCGGGATAGACGGTGCAGCCTTTTTCCCGGTCGTAAAAGATGCAATCGTAATTGGCTTTCTCGCGGAGGGTTCGTCGAGAACCTTCGCGACGGGTGTAAAACCCAAACACCGTCTCTGTCGGTTCGCCAAGAAACTCCGCAAGGGCGGCGATTTCCTCGTCGTTCACCCACACAAAACCGGGCGCGCCCCCGCAGCATTTGCCACATTGCGTGCAGGTGAAATGCAACCCGTCTTTGAACCACGGCTCGGCCATGCGCTCATCCCCTGTCGGCAACCACTTTCCGATAACTCATTGTAACGGGCCCACGGCATGTAAGATAAAACAGATGACACTCAATCGACGAACACCCGAATTGCTCGCCCCCGCCGGGGACTGGACCGCTCTCCGCGCCGCATGCGCCAATGGGGCCAACGCGGTTTACTTCGGGTTGGACCGTTTCAACGCCCGCCACCGGGCCACCAACTTCACCGAGGCCGAACTCCCCGAGGTGATGGCCTTCCTGCATCACCGCAACGTGCGGGGATTCGTCGCCCTGAACACCCTGATTTTTAGCGACGAACTGCCGGATATCGCGGAATATCTACAAACCATCGCCGCCAACGGGGTGGATGCCGTCATCGTGCAGGATCTCGGCCTGGCGATGTTGATCCGGCGGTTGGTTCCCAAATTGGAAATCCATGCCTCCACGCAAATGACGCTCACCGAAAGTCGGGGCGTGAAATTTGCCGCCGGGAAACTCGGGGTCGAGCGGGTCGTTCTCGGGCGGGAACTTTCCGTCAGCGACATTCGCCGGGTGTGGGAAGAAACCAGCGTTCCGATTGAAGTGTTCGTCCACGGGGCGTTGTGTGTCGCCTATTCCGGGCAATGTCTCACCAGCGAAGCCCTCGGCGGCCGCAGCGCCAACCGTGGCCAGTGCGCCCAGGCGTGCCGGCTCCCTTACGAAATGTACGTGGACGGCGAACACCGCGAACTCGGGGACAAGGCATACTTGCTCAGTCCGCAAGACCTCGCCGGGTATGCCCAAGTAGCGGATATGATCGAGGCCGGGGTGGTGAGTTTCAAAATCGAAGGTCGGCTCAAGGGGCCGGAATACGTCGCCGCCGCCGCGACGACCTACCGGGCCGCAATTGATGCGGCCATCAACGATTCGCCGTTTCGGATCACCGACCGGCAACTGATGGACATGGAGCAAACCTTCTCCCGCGGATTCACGCCCGGCTTTTTGGAAGGGCCAAATCACCAACAATTGGTGCGGGGTCGGTTCCCCAAGAATCGGGGCATGAGAATCGGCAAAGTCGTCGGCACAACGCTTAAATCGGTGCGGATCGACCTGCAAGCCCAAGGTCCAATCGAGGATTCGGTCAAGCCCGGCGACGGACTGATGTTCGACATCGGCAAACCGCAAGAAAAGGAACCGGGCGGCCGTGTCTGGCGGGTGGAGATTCGACCGGGGAGTCGATTTGCCGATGTGTCGTTCGATGTCGAATCCGTTGATCTTTCGGCCATCCCCGTCGGGTGCGTGGTGTGGAAAACAGACGACCCCGCGACACGGAAACGCCTCGAACAAACCTATGCCCGCGATTCGATTGTTCATCGCACTCCGATCACCATCGCCCTCGCCGGGCATCTTGGTGGCTCATTGACGGCGACGGCCACCGACCCCGCCGGGAATTCGGCCACGGCAACTTGGGCTGGCCCGCTCCAGGCGGCCACCAAACAACCGACCACGGTGGAAGCCGTGCGAGAACAGTTATCCCGTTTGGGCGAAACGCCGTTTGAACTCGCCGCCGTCGAGTCTCGCGCGCCCGCCAATGCGATGATTCCGAAGAGCGTGCTAAACGACCTGCGCCGACAACTGGCCGAACAATTGCAGACCCGCCGGGAAGAAGCCGTGAAAGTGTCCGTTGGCGACCCGGATGCCTTGGCCAACATTCGCAAAGAAATTGCCGGGCGAACCGTGGCCGCGACGAAACCCGAATCGTTCCTGACAGTGCAGGTTCATACCATCGAGCAATTGAAGGCGGTTTTGCCGCTGAAACCCACGATGGTTTACGCGGACTTCGAGGATGTCCGGCGATATCGGGAGGCCGTGCCGCTCGCCAACGAGGCGGGGGTGCCCATCGGGCTGGCAACGCTTCGCATTTTGAAACCGGGGGACGAGGGTTTCCTGAAGCCAATCCTCTGGGCAAAGCCGGACGCGATTCTAGTGAGGAATCTTGGCAGCATCGGCTACTTCCGTGAACACGCCCCCCAGATTCCTATGATCGGGGATTTCTCCCTAAACGTGGCCAACGAAATCACCGCCGACGTGCTGATGGCCGAGGGACTGACGCGACTGGTGCCCAGTTATGATTTGAACTGGGATCAATTGGTCGCGTTGGTCAAACATTCCCATGCCGAATGGTTTGAGCCGGTGATCCATCAACATATGCCGATGTTTCATATGGAGCATTGCGTCTTCGCGGCGTTCTTATCCACAGGCAAAGACTGGCGGGATTGCGGCCGGCCGTGCGAGGAACACGCCGTTGACCTTCGAGACCGCACCGGGGCAAGTTTTCCGGTGACACCGGACGCCGGTTGTCGAAACACGGTGTTCAATAGCGTGCCGCAATCAGGGGCTGAGTATGTCCAGCGAATGCAAGACATCGGCCTGCGGCGTTTCCGTATCGACATGGTGCGAGAAACCCCGGAGCAAGCGGCCGCATTGGTGGAAACTTACAAGCGGGTTCTCTCCGGCGCCGAGGATGGCCGCCAAACATGGCGGTTGCTGAAGGCCATGAACCAACTCGGCGTCACCCGTGGCACGTTGAATTTGCTCTAGGATTTGATGAAATCCGTCAGGCAAAACTGGAAGTCAGCACAGAGTGGCTCCCGACATGGGATTAAACAGCAAATCCTCATATTCGTCGGGGTTGGTTCCAAAGCGGCGGGTCACATCGGGGAGCAAATCTCGACCAGAAAGCCATTGAGATCACGGACGTAGGCCACAGTCTGCCCCCAAGGTTTTTGCTTGGGTTTGGCAACCGGGAAAGCCCCGGCGTTCACGGCCGCGTCAAAAGCCTTTTTGACATCATCCGTCACAAAGGCCACCTCGACTGCCGGCGACGGCCCCTCGGGGTTTGCCGGGACGAACGAGACGCCATTCGACCGGGCGAGTTCAACGCTGGCGAAGCCGAGTTTCGTGTCCCCGGTGTCCATCTCGCCATAACCGCTTTCGTGAACGAAGCGCCGTTTCAGTCCGAAGGTGGATTCATAAAACGCCACCGTCTTCTCCACGTCGTCGACATAAAGGATCGCATACCCAAATTTCATGTTCGATTCCTTCGCCGTTTCGGATTCCTTGCCAAGGGGTGCCCGAATTCCGGGACAAGCAACTAGCGGGGCAAAATGATCATTCGGTTTTCCCCCGCTCCTCGCCGGGATTCGCAAACGGATCGATCCCGCACAGAATCATGATGAGATGAGATGCCATCACTGACAACTCATTGGATTTTGAACTTCTCGCCGAGATAATAACAGTTGCGAGAGGATCAACGGCAATCAACTCGCCGCCTCCTTCCCGGCGAGACATTGAAACGTCGAAACGTGCGGCCGGAAGCCTCTTCCCGCGAACCCGACGAACACCTACAGTATCACTGTTGAAATAAGCGGTCGCACAAACGGACCGTTTTCTTGGGGAATGATGTAACGGTAGCATATCCGGCTCTGAACCGGCCCGTCATGGTTCGAATCCATGTTCCCCAGTTTTCCAATTTCCCCATGATCTCCCGCTGATTTGTTCTCAAAACAAATCAGCGTTTCCTCTCAACCAATTCCGGCTTTCGTTTTCCTTGTCCGGCACGGCCATTCCTCTTAACCCATTTCCATCGTTTCCCACTCTCCACCGGAGTGCCGTCATGCGTTTGTCCGCGGCGTTGCTGCTAGTTTTCTCCATCGGGGTATTGGCCCAAGAACCACCCAAATCCACGACTCCCGCCTCCAAAAAGGAAGAGCCGAAGAAAACCAAAACCAAGCAAGAAGAACCGAAAATCGAGTGGCCCAAAGGGGAAGTCACAAAGTACGTGTTTTCGGACAGCAAGATATTCCCCGGCACCACACGGGATTATTGGGTGTACATTCCCGCTCAATACGACGGCAAAACACCGGCGTGTGTGTTCGTGTGTCAGGACGGCATCCAGTACAACGCCCCGAAAGTGTTCGACCAACTCATTCACCAAAAAGAAATGCCGGTGACCATCGGCGTGTTCGTAATGCACGGCCGTGTCAAGGCCCCAAATGACAAGGCCCTTGACCGCTTCAACCGAAGTTACGAATACGATGGCCTCGGCGGGGACTACGCCAAGTTCATCCTTGATGAAATCCTGCCGGAAGTGGAGAAGAAAAAGGCCCAAGATGGCCGGGAAATCAAACTCTCGAAGGACGGCAATGACCGTTGCATCGCCGGGGCCAGCAGCGGGGCGATCTGTGCTTTCACGGCCGCATGGGAACGGCCGGATGCGTTCAAGCGAGTGTTCAGTTCCATCGGCACCTATGTCGGTCTGCGTGGCGGGAATAATTACCCGACGCTCATTCGGAAGGTTGAACCGAAACCGATCCGCATCTTTTTGGAAGACGGCAGCGCCGACCAGAACATTTATGGCGGCGACTGGTGGATGGCGAACCAAGAAATTGAACGCTCCTTCGTCTTCGCGGGTTACGAAGTCAACCACGCTTGGGGAACCGGCGGCCACAACGGCCAACATGCCACGGAGATTTTCCCGCAGGCGATGAAGTGGATTTGGAAAGATCACCCGAACCCGGTGAAGGCCGGTTTGGGGTCGCCGCAACTTCGGCAAATCCTGATCCCCGGCGAAGACTGGAAGCTGGTCGGCGAAGGGTACAAATTCACGGAAGGCCCGGCGGTCAACATCAAGGGCGAAGTGTTTTTCAACGAGGTTCCCAGCGGCACAACATACAAAATCGGAGCCGATGGCAAACCCGCCGTGTTCCTCAAAGACACCAAGAAGAACGACGGCCAGGCCTTCGGGCCGGATGGCCGGCTCTACTCGGCCTCCAACGGCGCCGAACACATCATGGCTTATGATGCCGACGGCAAGCCAACGGTGATCGCCGAAGGATTCAAAGGCAATGATTTGGTTGTCCTGAATAACGGCAACATTTATGTGACCAACCCGAACTGGACTGGGTTGAACTCGGACACCAGCAAAATCTGGCTCATCAACCCGGCCAAGGGCGAAAAGAAAGTCGTCGACACCGGTCTGAAGTTCTCCAACGGCATCTGCACTTCCCCGGATCAAACGTTGCTGTATGTCGCCGATTCACGATCGCATTGGGTGTATAGCTACCAGATTCAAGCCGATGGAACCCTCGCCCACAAGCAGAAGTATTTCCACCTCCATGTGCCGGACACCGCCGAAGACAGCGGCGCGGACGGCCTGCGAGTGGACCGCGAAGGCCGCCTCTATGTGGCGACCCGCATGGGCTTGCAAGTGTGCGACCAAGCCGGCCGTGTGAATTGCATCATCCCGACGCCAAATGGCAAAGTTGCCAATCTCACCTTCGGCGGCCCGGACTTCGACACGATCTATGCCGTGTGCGGGGACAAAGTGTATTCCCGCAAAGTGAAAGTGAAGGGAGTAAACAATTACGACCCGCCCATTTTGCCGAAAGCACCCGGCCTCTGAGCAATGACCAATGACCAATGACCAATGACCAATCAGATTTGTTCACCGACCCAGACGGAAATGAAATTCACTCGGTTTGGTCATTGGCTCATTGGTCATTCCATCATTCCCCACACCGGCCACAACTCCCTCGCATGAGTGAAATCCGGGAACAAATGATCCGGTCCGGCGGCGGCGAGTTCTTCCGGGGTGTGCCAGCCGGTTTGCACGGCGATGGCTTTGGCGCCGATCGCCCTTGCGCATTGCACATCGGCCGGGGTGTCGCCGATGACCCAGACATTCGCCGGGTCTAGTTTCATGTTTAGGTGCCGCTCGGCTTCCGCGAAGGCTCGCCGGGCGACGTCATCACGTCTGGACAGATTGTCCGCGAAGCCGCCGAAGGCAAAGTGATCGGCCAATCCGTAGTGCTTCAACTTAATGGCTGCCCCGGCCGCGACATTGCCGGTCAACAGGCCGATGGCGATACCGTCGTGTTTTCGGGCCAGTGTTTCCACGATTCCCGGCAGAACCAATCCCTCGCGCGTTGCCAACGCCTCCGGAAGATGGGCCAAGTATGCAGCTTCCAAAAGCCGGGCATTTTCGGGGGTCGCGGCAAGATCGTGAAGCAGGAGGAGATCGTGGATGATCGCCCGATCCGTCCGGCCGCTGTACGAAACGCGGTCGCGGATCTCGGTGAGGCCGAAGGCGGCCTGAAGGGCCGCTTCCATCGAATACTTGCCTGCCCCGCCGGAACGGATCAGAGTACCGTCAATATCGAAGAGTAGCACGCGCATCTTTCCAGTTTAGCCACCTCCCCCTTGCCCGTCTCGCCAGAATACCTCACGTCGTCCGGCCGGGCGGAACGATAAAAGCGAGTATCCCGTGAAAGCGGGCAAAAGCAGCATGACGGGAGAACCCATGAAAGCCGGGCTGTTTGTCTGGGGCGCGTCGATCGGACTCCTCGCTTGTTCCGTGGCTGTCGCCGAACCGCGGGTGGAATCATCCAGCTATGGCGCCCGCCTCACCAGTCTTCCCTTGCCGGTGGCATTGGAATCCCTGCCCGGCGTCACGCGGGAGGCGATCACCAAGGTGATGAAATCCCCCACAATCACGGCGGTCGCCCCGTCCGAGGAATTCGTCAGCCATTCGGACATGTACCAATGGCTCCTCGATCACCCGGACCGCACCTCGCAGGCTTGGCGGAAGCTTGGAGTCGGTGCGGCCGAGATCAAAACCCTCAAGGATGGCCGGTTCATCTGGCGGGACGAAAACGGCAGCGAAATGGTCTGGCAATCGGTCGCCCGAGGCCCCGGCGGCCGGATTTGGTATGCGGAGGGGAAGATCAAGCCGGCCGCGTTGTCGCCATCTTTTCCGGTGACGGCCGTGGCCGTGCTGAACCACTCGGAAAAACAACGCCCGGACGGGGACGTGACAATCAAGCATCAGGTGGAGGTGTTTTTAACCACCGACAACAAGGCGGCCAGCCTCGTCGCCAAAGTGCTGGGAGACAGCGCCCCGAAGATGGCCCAACAGGGGGCCGAACAGGTGCAAATGTTCTTTTCCGGCATCGCCAAATACACGCACGACAAACCGGAAAAAGCCGAGTCGCTGTTTGCCGAGAAAAAGTGAACCACGAATTTAATGCCTTTGCCGCATTTTGATCCGTGGTTCATCGTCTCACTTCTTACCGTAAAGCACGGCAGCCGTTTGCCGGAACACGTCATGGGTTTTGCCGCCGTCGCCGGGGAAGCCCGAGTGTTGGACGAGGAAAATCGTGACCAAGTTCCGGTTGGTGTCAACATTCATTTGAGTGGCGAACGCCCCGCCGTGGCCGTAGGTGTTCGGACCGACGGTGAAGCCGAGACCCCAGCTTTCCTTCATCGTCTCTGGTGTCTGGCGCTTGGTCATTTCCTTCACACTCTCAGGCGTCAGGTATTTGACGCCCTTCCATTCGCCGCCATTGAGCATCATCTGGCAGAAGGCCGCCAAGTCCGAGGCGGTGGAGAATAACCCGCCCGCCGGCATCGGCAGCCGTTTCTTGCCCGTCAGCGGGTAGGTCAGCGCCCAGATGGGGGTTTCTTCCAGATCATCCTTCTTCGCGTTTGGTTTGTAACTGGTGGCCAGTCGTTTCAGTTGTTCCTCGTTCGGTGTGAACGTCGTGTCTTTCATGCCCAGCGGTCCAAAGAGCCGCTTTTCCATGAACTCCTCGTAGGGCATGCCGCTCACCACTTCGATGATCCGGCCGGCGGTGTTGATTCCGGCGTTTGAGTATTGAAATTTTGTGCCCGGCTCGGCATGCAGCGGCGTCATGGCATAACTTCGCACGCCGTCCTTGAGGGTGACCATGTCAAGCGTCGGTTGTTCCAGTGCCGAGACGAACGGCATGCCGCTGACGTGGGTCAACAGCATGCGAACGGTCATCACATTTTTGGGCCGTTTGAGCAACACATGGTCGTTGTCCTTCTCGGCGGCCACCCAAACATCTTTCAATTCCGGCAGGTATTTCGAGGCCGGTTCGTCGAGTTTCACTTTCCCTTCGTCCACAAGCATCATCAGGCCGACCGCCGTGATCGGCTTGCTCATGGAAGCGATCCAGAAGAGGGAGTCTTTGGACATCGGCGACTTGGCGGCGATGTTGGCGAAGCCAACCGTTTCAACGGACAGGATTTTTTCCTTGTCCGCGACAAGCGTGACCGCCCCGGCCAGTTTGTGTTGATCCACATACGGCTGAAGCACGGAAGCCACGTTCTTGGGGGCTTCCTGGCTCCACGCGGGAGCGACGAAACACAGGACCAACGGTAACCAACGATAATTCACGGGAGAGTCTCCTCGGGATGGAAATTCAACGTGTGGAAACGAGGGCGGGGATTAGTGTAGCGGGGCGGCCGCATTTTCGGGGAGGATCGGGAAAGGCAACATCACCCCGTTCGTCTTTCTCCGACTGTTCTTGTAAAACGCCCTCACGGCTTTTCCAGTCGCCCCGCCGAGAACCCCCGCCATGACACCCACTCCAGAACGAGTTTATTCCGAAGCCGAAATCACCGCCAAAATCACCGAAACCGGCCTCACGGGCTGGTATCTCGAAGATGGCTGGCTTCGCCGAAAGTACAACACCGACGGATGGCCGCAAACGCTGATGGCTGTCAACGCCATCGGCTATCTCTGCGAGGCGGCCTATCACCACGCGGACCTTTCCGTGACCTATGCCAAACTCTGGGTGAAATTGAAAACCCATTCGGCCGGCGGCATCACGGACAAGGATTTCGACCTCGCCCGGAAAATCGAAGACGTGGTGTTGTGGCGCCCCGCCGGCGGGGCGCTGGGAACTGGTTCACCGCAGAAATTTGTGTTCTCCCGTTCGTAAAAACTTCTTGATTCACAAGTGACTTCATGAAACATCGCATCACACTGGCATTGCTCCTTGCGGTGGCGGGTTGGACCGTCGCGCAGGACAAGACCGCCGAGATCACCATCACGGGCGGCAAGACCGACGCCCTGCACCCGGTCATCAAGGTTCCGGTGCCGGAAGCCTTCGCCAAATTCAAGGGCGTCGAGATCAGCGGAGCCGAGACTTTCGGGCAAAAAGGGCCATTTCCCGGCCAGATTGTTTTGGTTCCCTCGCTCCACTCCGGGGCCAAGGCGGCCGAGTTGATCTTCACCTTGCCCGAAGTGAAAGCCGGGGCGACCGGAACTCTCACGGCCAAGTTCTCCGCGAACGCCATCGCCGCAAAAGAGGCTTTTGCTTGGAAGGACGCCGATGGGGAAGCCCCCGTGTTGACCTACTCGGAGAAGGACGTGCTGAAATATGTCCGGCCGAAGTTCGACCCGGCGGCCACCCCGCCGAAGCAATCGCCCATCGCCAATCCGACCATCAAGGTCTATCACCACCTGTTCGATTCCACCGGCAAAGTGCAACTGACGAACGGAACCGAGGGGCAATTCCCCCACCATCGGGGCATCTATTTCGGCTTCAACAACATTTCCTATGACGGCAAAAAAGCCGACGTGTGGCACTGTCGCACCGGCGAATCGCAACAACACGCGGGCTTTTTGAGCCACACGGCCGGACCGGTGTTGGGCCGTCATCGGGTACAAGTCGCTTGGAACGGGCAGGACGGCAAGCCGTTTGCCGAGGAACACCGCGAGTTGACCGTTTACCCGCTCGAAAAGGGCTGGCTTGTCGAGTTTGAATCAATGGTGAAGACGGAACGTCCGAAAGTTCAGCTGGACGGCGATCCGCAGCATGCCGGTTTCCATTTCCGGGCGGCGCAAGACGTGGAAAAGAACCACAAGAACGAAACGTACTTCCTCCGTCCGGATGGCAAGGGGGAGCTTGGCAAGGAAAAGAACTGGGAAAAGGGCAAGGCGATGGACCACAAGAACCTGGCTTGGAACGCCATGAGCTTTGTGGACGGCGACAAGCGATACACGACACTGTATCTCGACCACCCGGCCAATCCGAAGGAAGCACGCCAGAGCGAACGAACTTACGGCCGAATTGGAACCTACTTCGAGTATGACCTGACCCCGGAAGCCCCCCTGAAGATCAAGTACCGCCTCTGGGTGCAGGAAGGCGAGTTGACCGGGGAACAAGCGAAGGCCATCAGCGAAGCGTTTGTGAGCGGGCCGACGGCCGTGTTGAAGTAAGGAAGACATTGGGCCGGGTGGTGTAAAATCCGGTCAAACCAACTCGCTTGGACTGTTGTTACCTGTCGGAGATTGCCCCGCTTCGGCGGGTGTTTTTACTTTCAAAACTTTGATCGTGCGGGTACGATCCGATTTGGTATGATGCAAACAGGTTGGGGCACAACCTTTGGACACCCTCAAGCCATCATTCCCGCCTTGCACATTTTTTCAAACTTTCTGACGACCTTCCCGCCGGGATTTTTCACATGATTCGTGCCGTGTTGACCGCCTTGTTTCTCTCCTCCCTCACCGCCTTCGCGGCGGACAACTGGCCCGAGTATCGCGGCCCCCACGGGGACGGCCACTCGGATGCCAAAGGGTTGCCAACCAAGTGGGGCGAGAAAGAAAACGTGAAGTGGAAGACGCCCGTCCACGACAAGGGATGGTCGTCGCCGGTCGTCTGGGGCAATCAGGTGTGGCTGACCACGGCAACCGCCAAGGGGGAGAAACTTTATGCCCTCGCCTTCGACCGGGAAACGGGCAAGATGATCCACGATTTATTGGTGTTCGAGATCAACCGCCCCGATCCGAAAGACCCATACCACGTGTGGGCCGGGTTCAACAGCTATTCCTCGCCGACGCCGGTGATCGAAGAAGGCCGGGTCTACGTGCATTTCGGTGTCGCGGGGACGGCCTGCATCGACACCAAAACCGGCAAAATCCTCTGGAGCATCAAAGACAAGGAACTCGACTGCAACCACCATCGCGGAGCGGCATCGTCGCCCGTCTTGGTGGGGGATTTATTGATTCTTACCTTCGATGGATTCGACGTTCAATTCTTGGCGGCCATTGACAAAAACACTGGCAAAGTGGCGTGGAAAAAAGACCGCAAGTTTCATCCGGATTCGATGAACGGCGACCTGAAGAAAGCCTACTCCACGCCGTTGCTTATCAAGGTCGGCGGCAAAGACATGCTGGTCAGCCCTTCGGCCGATGCGACGGCCGCCTACGATCCCAAAACGGGCGACGAAATCTGGCGGGTGGTCCACGGCGGAATGAACGCCTCCTTACGGCCCGTCTTCGGGGCGGGCAAAGTGTTCACCGCCAGTTCGGACGGCGGCAAGCAATTGGTCGCCATTCGACCCGAGGGAACCGGCAACATCACGAAGACCAACATCGAATGGACCTTCGGCAAGGGAACCCCCAACCGTTCCTCGTTCCTGATCGAGGGGGACAAATTGTACATGGTGAACAGCGGCGGGATCGTCACCTGTCTGGACACGAAGGACGGCAAAGAATTGAACAAAACCCGTTTGGAGGCTCGCGGGGCCGCCTTCACTGCTTCGCCAATTATCAGCGAGGGAAAGATTTATATCTTCGACGAAAAAGGGGGCGGCTACATTGTCTCGGCCACACCGGAACTGAACGTGATTGCCACCAACACGCTGGAGGACGGATGCAAAGGCTCCCCGGCGGCCGTTGGCAAGGACTTGTTCATCCGCACGCAAACGCAGCTTTATTGCCTGGAAACGAAGTGACGGTTTAAGAAGGGTTTTCCGGTTCCGCATTCTCGGTGTCGGCAGGTGTGTCCAGTTCAACACCTGCCGTTTCAAATTGAAACCAACTCTCCGGGCAGTCCACGGAAATGAAAGCTGCCGTCCGGCCGAGCATCCGGTAAATTTCGTGCGGAATCAGGGAATCGGATCGCGTGCTGACCACCAGCGTCGGGGCGGCGAGGGCCTGACGTGAGAGCGTCTGGAGGGCTGTTCCCAATTCGGGGTCTCCCGAGGGTTGGGTAAGTGCCAGCATCTCCAATTGTCGTTCGGTGATGGTCGGTCCGGGGGGACCGTCGATGGCCTTTGGATCGCTTCCCGCGACGATGAGCGTCAATCGGGCTCCGGCTTGACGACGCCACTCCCGCACGATCCCGGCTGTCAGCGAGATGGCCAGTTCGAGAGCCTTCATGTCTTCAATTGCTGAATTTCCCAAGACAATCGGGTCAAGAATCAGCAACAATCGCGGCGGGGCGGCATCCTCGTATTCTTTGACCGTCAAACGATTGCGCCTTGCCGTCGCCCGCCAGTGGATGCGTCGCGGGGCGTCACCCTGTCGATAATCCCGCAGTCCGTGGATTTCGGCTTCCCGGTCAACCACTTTTCGCAATCGGCGTTGCTCTTCGTCCCGCCCGGCCCACGTTCGCAGCAGCCATGTTCGCAGGCGTTCTCCGTCCACACGAGCCGGACGCGGCAACACAATCAATTCGTCACCCGGAAGCAGTTCTGTTGATTGATGGATTAACCCGAACGGATAGGAAGTGATCGCCTTCAGTGGCAACAGAGGATGCCGGCCTCGGGTCGAAAGTGTCAGCCGACAGCGGATTGTCTCTACGCGGGGGGCAGGCGTCCGCACGAAGAACCACCGGCATTCCCCTTCATTGGTGGATTCTTCCAACTGGCAGTTTCCCGTTCCGGTTCCCAAGTCGGTGATCTCGATGTTCCATTCCGTTGGGATACCCGCGTAGATGGGGAAACGAGCCAGTCGTCGCGCCTTGAGGCCGGTGATGGATCGCCGGGCCAGAAGCCAGTTCAACCCGGCCAGCCCGAGGAGGGCATAACCCAAGACGATGACAAGATTAATGCCCTTGAGGATGCCGACAAAAAGCATCACCCCGGCGGCGACGAACCAGAGCAATCCTTCGCGTCCGTCGAGACTGCTGGTGGCTCCCTCGCGGGGAAGCAGGGCCACGGCGGTCACGGGTTGCTTTGGTGTCGGCACGATGCGCTCACGTGGGGACGGGAAGTTTCCGCACGACATCCAACACGGCTTCGCTGGCGGCATCCCCGGTTCCCGCCAGCCCGGAGGCTTTGGCGATGATCCGGTGGGCGATGGCCGGGACGGCCAGACTTCGCACGTCGTCCGGCGTCACAAAGTCCCGCCCGTCGAGCAGGGCGGCGGCCTGCGTGGCCCGGTAGAAACCGATGGCCGCGCGGGTGCTGGCCCCGAGGGTGACATCCGACCGGGCACGGGTGGCTTCGATAATGTCCAGCACATAATCCGCGATGGCATCGGACACCCGGACCTCGCGGACGTGCTCCTGAAGTTTCACAATGTCCGCGGCATTCAACACCGGTTGCAGATGATCGACCGGCTCCCCCTCGCGGTGCTGCTTCAACAAATCCCGCTCGGCGGCCCGGTTGGGATACCCCACGCTCGACCGCAGAATAAAGCGATCAAGCTGGCTTTCTGGCAACGGATACGTCCCCTCGAACTCATACGGGTTCTGCGTGGCAATCACGAAGAACGGCGGCCCGAGCCGACGGGTCTCGCCATCAAGGGAGACTTGCCGTTCGCCCATCGCCTCCAGCAAGGCCGATTGAGTTCGCGGCGTGGCCCGGTTCACTTCGTCCGCCAGAACAACCTGGGCAAACAACGGCCCGGCTTGGAAGCGGAATTCCCCGCTTGGTTGATGGAACACACTGGTGCCCAACAAGTCGGCGGGGAGAAGATCCGGGGTGAACTGGATGCGGCGAAAGGAACAGTCGATGCTTTTGGCCATCGCCTTGGCGAGCAATGTCTTGCCCACGCCCGGCACGTCTTCCAGCAACAGGTGGCCGTCTGCGATCAGGGCGATCACTGCTTGCCGGATCACTTCCGGCTTCCCCAAGACCACGGACGCCACATTTGCCTGAAGTTTGCGCAAGTCTTCGGCCACGGAGGCGGCATTCCGCATGTGTTTCTCGGATCAGATCAGGTCGGGTACTGGTTCAGTCTTCAACACATGATAAGAATCCGGCTCAGACTTGGTACTTTCCATCGGTCTGTGGATCGTATTTTCGTTCCCACTGCAGAATTTCGACGCGATTTCCGTCCGGATCGCGGACGAAAAACCGGTCGGCGGCGGCGATTTTCACCGTCTCGTCCATCGCCAACCCTTGCTTCCGGACATGCTCGCGGGCGAGCCGAATATCCGAAACATGCAGGCAAAAATGCCGGGGACTGATCGTGTCCCGCTCGGGTTTGAGCAACAAGTGCAGGTACGTTCCGCCCAGATCATACCAGACGGCGATAAAATCGAATTCCTTGGGAGCCGGGATTTCCCGAAGACCCAATTGTTCCCCGTAGAATCGCCGGGCGGCGGCGACATCGGTGATGATGACCGAACAATGGTCAATATGCGTGACGGGAAGCCCCATGTTCAGCTCTTCTTCCGTTCGTCAAAAAATCGTTGAATGCGAATTCGGGCGGTCTCCGTGCCCATCAACCGGGAGAACGCGACGGTCTCCAGTTCAAGCGCCTTGTCGAGAGGCATCAACGCCCCTTCCATGACCACGCGAACCATCTCCAACCCGGCCGGGAGCAATTCGGGATTTAATGTGTTCAACATTTCCCGCGTGGCATCCAGATAATCCTTCGCCGGGAGCATGTCCTCGCCAACCGGGTCCCGTTTGATTTGTCGAAGATCGTCCGTCTCGCCGACATCGAGCAATTGGGTGGCGATGGTCAGCATTTCCTCGACCGGGGCCAGTTCGTCGGCGAGATATTCATTCGGCAAATCTTCCTCGGTGTACGGCAACCCGCTCAGAAGCCGGGAAATCGTCTCCTCCACCCCGATCAGCCGGCTGAGGCGTTGCGTTCCCCCCCAGCCGGGAATCAGGCCCAGCGAAATTTCCGGGAAGCCGACTTTCAGTTGCGGCGTCAGGGCCATCACCCGATAGTCACACGCGAGAGCCAGTTCCAACCCGCCGCCGAGGGCCGCCCCTTCGATCATCGCCACGGTGGCGCAGGGAAGCGATTCAATCAACCGCAGAACGCGGGCGCCAAGGGCCATGTGTTCCCGCACGGCTTTTTCGTTGCCCACCAACGGAAGCAACTCATGCAGATCGGCCCCGGCAAAAAACATATGCGGTTTGCCGCTGGCGAGAAGCACCCCTCGCAACGGCGGCTCATGGGCAATCTCTGTCAATTCCGCTTCGAGTTCCCGCCAGACATCGGCAGAGAGAACATTGACGCTTCGCCCCGTCTGGTCGAATCTCAGGAGAATGATGCCATCGGCTTCCCGACGGGTGATGGTGGCCATGCGTGACAGACTCCGTTCGATTGGAACCACTCTCATTATGGGAGTTTGGCCAAGGAAAGTCCCCCTCGCCGGGGATTCGAGAATCAGGTACGATCAAGCCGCATGGAATCTCAAGAGGATGGACGAGATGACGGCATTGATGATCCCTTCCACAACCATTCAGCCTTCTCCTGTGGCAAGTGGAATGGCGGTCGAAGAATTTTTCAAGCAATTTGTCGATCAGCGAGTGGAACTGGTAAAAGGCGTGGTCAGGGAGGTTCCAATGCCAGGTTCAAGACATGGCTATGTCTGCATGGAAATTGCGTTCTTGCTGCGATTATTTGTGGGTGAACGAGGTTTGGGCCGGGTTCTGTGCAATGATTCGTTTGTCCAAACTCGCGTCAATCCGAACACCATTCTGGCTCCGGATCTGGCATATTACAGTTATCAGCAGTTTCCCAAGGAAGCGGAATTGCCTGATGGACTTCTGCCAGTGCTGCCTGAAATAGTGGTCGAAGTTCGATCACCATCAAACACATGGACGGAGATGCTGGCGAAGGTGATTGAATTCTTGCAAGCCGGAGTTCGCGTGGTGATCGTGGCCGACGCCGAAACCAAGACCACGTCGGTCTACCGGACCGAAACGCTGCAACAAATCTTCCGCGAAACTGATGAGCTGACCATCCCGGATGTGTTGCCGGGCTTCGCCGTTCGTGTGGGCCGGTTTTTCGAGTGAACAAAGTCATGTGAAAGTTTGTCACCAGTCCAAAACATATGAGCCAATTTGATTGAGGCGAGCCGAATGCCTCCAAGTTGCCGTGAATTGATGATCCGTCGGGCATCCACGTATGGGCCAAAACCCCATTTGGGCCACATGGCCCTATTCAAACGTCCGGAAATCTGACTCAATCGTTGATTTTGGGCCATGAGAAACGCCCCCCAAAAGGCCTTGGATTACTCCAAAATCATTAGGCGAGATGTCGATTTGCCGGGGGTTTTGAAAAATTGTGTTCAGTTGGCCCGCTGTTTTTGACCACTTGGGTGGGTGTCCAACTGTCCAAAATTGGTCGCCGGAAGGGTGTTTTTCGCCTTTTCTGGTCACTTTTGGGTCGGATTTTGACCGATTTAAGAATCTTAAGATGCCAAGCCCTGTAACCTCATGGCTCGCGGAAAACCTCTGATCCGTTTGAGTCTTTTGACAGCAATGGGATCGCTCGTTATGACGCGTAGCGTGCGGGGCGGCTTTGAACCAAGCTCCAGATGAATCATTCCGGGCCTTTGATGGCCGGAGGGTTGAGAACAGGTACGATTTCCCTGTCAGTCCCCGATTCGGAACCCCATGATTAAGCGGCGAAGCCAGAGTCTCGCGGTCCTGATTGCCAGTTGCGATTTGCTGGCGGTGGTGGTCGCATGGATGGCCGCCTACCAAGCCCGTTTCTCCGGTTGGTTTCCCGTCACCAAGGAACAGCCTCCGGTCGAATGGGTTTACCAAGACCTTCCTGTTGTCGGAGCATTGGCGATTGTCGCCTTTTGGCTTGCCAAAAATTACGAGATCAGCCGCCTTCGCCGATTGAGGGAAGAAATCTGGGCGGTTTCCAAGGGCATTCCGCTGTTGGTGTTGCTCATCACCGGGGTCGGGTTTTACGTTCAAGACCCCTATGTTTCCCGCGGGGCGATGACTCTCTTCGCCGGGATTGCCTTCGTCACCGTGCTGACCTTCCGCCGACTCACATGGGGCCTGATTCACCTGTTGCGCCGCCGGGGGTATAATCCGACGTTCTCCATGATCGTGGGAACCGGGCGGGTTGCCCGCAAGACGGCCAATGCCCTGCGAAGTGCCAGTTGGATGGGGATTCGCAACGTGGGTTTTGTCGAGGACAATCCGACCCGTTGGTCAAGCGATCTCGACATCCTCGGCCGGGTGGCCAATCTGTCCGATCTCATCAAAAAATACAACGTGGAGCATGTGTTCATCGCTCTCCCCATGAATCGCTTTCATGAGGCCAGGCAGGTGTTTACCACCCTATCCCAAGAATTGGTGGAAGTGCGGTTGATCGCGGATGTGCCCAACCTCGCGGGTTGGACGCTCACCACCACTTTCCTGGAGGGAATGCCGGTCGTCGGCCTGCGGGAAAGTCCCCACTTCGGAGTGAACGTGTGGGTGAAGCGAATCATGGACATTGCCTTCTCGCTGTTCGCTCTGCTGGTGTTATCACCGGTGATGCTGGCGATCGCGATTGCGGTGAAGATCACCAGCCGGGGCCCGGTCTTCTACCGGCAGGAACGCTGCGGATTGAACGGCAGGAGTTTCCACATGCTCAAATTCCGCTCGATGCGGGAAGATTCCGAGACAGCCACCGGCCCGGTGATGACGACCAAGAACGACCCCCGGCGCACGCCCATCGGCACTTTCTTGCGGCAAACCAGTCTGGACGAACTGCCGCAATTTTTCAATGTTCTGCTCGGGGACATGTCCGTGGTCGGCCCCCGCCCGGAGCGACCGGAATTCATTAGTCAGTTTCAGAAAACAATCCCGAATTACATGGCCCGGCACGCGGTGAAATCCGGCATCACCGGCTGGGCCCAGGTAAACGGCTGGCGAGGGAACACTTCGCTTCGGAAGCGAATCCAATTCGATTTGTACTACATCGTACACTGGAACCCGATTTTTGACATGCGGATCATGTGGCTGACCGTCTGGAACGGTTTGGTGCACCGGAATGCGTATTGAAACCTGTGTGGTCGCGGCGAGAATCCTCACCGAATAATCGCGTAGATCACCGAAGAAACAGCGACCGCACAACCAACAAGAAATGCCCAGGTGACGAGCTTTTCCCGAATCGGCGCCGGAGGAGGCGGCTTCAAGCCAGCCCAATCCGGTTTCGGGCCAAGCAACCATTCCAACTCGGCAACCACATTCATCAGTCGCAGGTAAAACTGCTGATTGCCATTTTCGCCGATCAGCAGTGTTTCCAAGATGACACGACGATCTTCCGGACAATCACCGACAACCCGTTGAAGGACAAGCCGGGCGACATCGGTTTCATCCGTTTCGCAGGCGACAACGCTCGCCACCGGAACCGCACGATCAAGCAGGTGAAGCAATTCAAGATGAAGCCGCGTGAAATCAACAATTTCACGCGCCGGGCTGATTTCTGAAACAACCTGCCGATAATACGCATCGATCAGCGACCGATCCATCGGCGGGAGTTTTGCCCACCATTCCAAAAGATAAGGCCGCCGATCCGCAACAACGGCCATGATCGCCGGAAGACGACTCCGCAACGAGTCCGTCAACTCCGACGGGAACAACAGGGTGAGATCGCTAACCATCTTTGTGGATTTGATCAATTGCCGCTGAACGACCTGCGGCAACCGCTCCCGGCGCAGCCGCCCCAATTTTGGCCACACGGCCGCCACGCTCATTTGAAGCACGTTGACCGCCGGACCATACCCGCCGCTCAACACCCGTATTTGCAGAAACAGGTCGCGGACTTCATTCAGTAAATCATCAAAAGTGGCCTTCGGCACGGCATCATCCTTGGAGTCCCGGACGGGGCGGTTGTATGCGACAACCGCCCCGATGTCCAAAACTTGTTCAGAGGAAATATCCGGCAAACACCCGCAAAATGGCCGCCGCAAAACAGAATGTGCCGACTTCCGGGAAGATGACTTGTCATCACGAAGCGGCCCATTAAGATATGGAAGCCGGAGAGGTGGCTGAGTGGTCGAAAGCACCGCTTTGCTAAAGCGGCGATGGGCCAAAAGCCTATCCGGGGGTTCGAATCCCCCCCTCTCCGCTAAAGACAGTCTGAAGCACGCGAACCTCGGGAAAACACTGGTTTCCCCGAGGTTTTTTTATTCCCCCCGGCTCCGCCATGCCCTGCCTTGACGAGACACGGCGAGCCGTGGCAAGACCCTTCCCGCTACGCCTATTGCTACACCTGCTGCTACACCGGAGAATGGGGCATCCCCTTCGAGGAAAACCCCGATGTCCCTGTTCACACTCCTGAAAATCAGCCGCACCCGCCACCTCCTTGGAAAAAAGCAGGTCAGTCCCGGCACACCGGGCTCCAAAAAAGTGATCGAGCAATCCCGCCAGTGGTACGCCTACCGGCGAGAGGGCAAGAAACAAATCAAAGTACGATTGTACACTGATAAATCTGCCTCTCTTACGGAGATGGCCAAATTGAACACCGCCCTGGAACGGGGCGAAGCGGGCATGGTGAATCCCCGGAAGGAACATTTGGACCGGGAGGTCATCGAACACCTGGAGGAATTTCTGCCGATCATGAGGGCGGCGGGAAAATCCAAAAAGGACAAAGACAGGAAGGAATCCATCCTCCGGGCGTTCGCCACCGGCCTTGGCTCGCTTTCCGAATTGAATACGAAGGCCGTGGACACCTACCTCGCCGGGGTGTCCGGATCGGTCGGCAACAAGAAAAAGCACCTCTCGGCCATCTCCATATGGGTGACCTGGCTGATGCGAAAGGACAGGATCGGGGTCAATCCGCTGGAACGGGTGGACATGCCCACCGGCGGGAAGAAAACCAAAGAGCGACGGGCGTTGACGGTGCCTCTGATCCAACGGCTGCTCGACGCCACCCGCAAGCGTCCGCTGTCCGATCATTTCAATCGGCACAAAGCCGAGGCGAGCGGTGATGTTCGCAAAGAGTTGGAGATGTGCGGCCGGGAACGCGCCCTCGTGTACAAGACCGCCGTCTACACCGGCCTGCGGTTGGGTGAGATCGCCTCCCTGCGTCCCTGCCATCTGGAACTTGCCCGCAAGCCGTTCCCCCGGTTGGAGATTCCCGGCAAGATGACCAAGAACGGCCAGCAGGCACGCCTGCTGCTCTTGCCGAGTTTCGCCATCGAACTGGCCGAGTGGATCAAGGACACGAGAAAGAAACCGGATGACATGCTCTTCCATGTTCCCCAGGCATCCGTGCGGATCATGCAGAAAGATTTGAAACTGGCGGGCATCCAATACCGCACCTCGCAGGGAGACGCGGATTTTCACTCTCTGCGGATGACTTCAAACGTGATGCTCGGGCAGGCGGGGATTCCGGCACGCATCCGGCAGTTATTCATGCGGCACTCGGACATCCGTTTAACGATGTCGACTTATGACGACGCCAGCTTTTTAGAACTTGAGCCGATCATCAAGGCGTTGGAGGGGTTGGGCTTGGTGTGAGTGACTTTAATTTCCTGCCAGCTTCGACACATGCCGCGAGGAGTGCGTGGCAGAGGTCGTCACTGGTGATCGACTCGACAGATGCGAAGGTAACAACGTTTACTTCCCACTCACCGGGAATGTGTCCGTAATATCCCACCTCGACTGACGCATCGTGTTCATCGCACCAGTTCCGCACCGACGCCGTTACTTTCGACAGGTCGGTGTACTGAAACTGATCGTGCCTTCCGTGGTAGTCAAAGATGTACGGCGACCACGCTTTGCTGCCCGCATCGCCGGTGCAATTTCGATTTTGCTCGGAAAACTTTCTGTCAACAGGACGGTCCCATCCAAGGCAAACCCGGCAAAACTGAAGGGAGGTGTAAGCCAAGGAGGTCATGGGTGCGGAACTTCTATTTCATTGCGCTTTGGTTTTGGCTTCTTACCGCGTGTTATGGCTGGCCAATCCCTTTCTGATGCGGACGGGCACCAAGCTGTGTGCCATGGGCGTTGTCCGCGCTGCGTAAAGCCGCAATAATCGCATTCGATTGTCATTTGGAGCGATACCTTTCGATAAGATCGGCTGCTGCTTTAATTGTTGCAGAGCCATTACAATCGGATTCATACAGCCCAAGCAAACCGCCCACTATTTCATCAATTTCTCTTTGTTGGGATTTGGTAAGTATACCCGATTCCCGCTTCATTCCACAGACCCTGAGAATTTCACGCAAACAATGGCGAGGATTTGCTAGGTGACCCATTTCAATCTTGGCTTCATGGGCTAAAATTAATTCTGCTTTGTCAACCCAACCCCCTTCCGACAACTCGACCGGCTGTTCTTTGCAATTCTCATTTTCTCGGACTTTGGTAGCAAGAAGTGTGGAATCCTTGGAGGCTTCGTAGGCTTCAAGCAGATTACGGAATTGATCGCCAGAAGTCGGGTAACGATTACCAAATTGTGCCCATGTTGCCAAATGCGCCTTCTCATCAATCGACATACTTGCCCTCATCTATCTTCGTTATTATCGCCTGCAATCTTCCGGCAACACCCTGGCCTTCTAACGATGCCGACGCAATGACGTCGAGTTCATCACGTAGCAACTTCAACGAAGTCTCGCCCCAATCGGCATCCATCACAGTCAAAGCTTTCGTGATTTTCTCAGCAATAGCTTTGTCCGGGCATTCAGCGAGAAAGTTGAAACCGCCCTCTTTTCCAAGGTGCTTCATCACCTCCCAAAAACCTGATCCGTTTTCCATGACTTGGTATGTCGGAGAGTCGCAAACCGCTCGCGCGTCCTCAGGTTCCTTTCGTGGGTTGGCCTGCAGTTTCTCTGGCAGACTTCCAACTTGGTTCGGATGCTGATGGCGGGCATCTTCGTAGGCTTGAACCACCAATCTGATCGTGACCAGTCCACATGGAAGCTCGCTGGCAATGCGTAAAAGCGCATACTCGTCGATTGGTGCAGATGTGGGTTGATTGGATGAATGGGTCATGACTTCGGCTCATTCACGACACAAACCGGTTTGCCATCCCTGTCAAGACGAGGCGTGATTCCTCCGAAAACCGTTCCGAGGTACTGGCAGCCGGTGCGGTGGTCGGTGTACACCATCATGCCGCTGCGAGAGTCGTTCGGATTATCTGTGTCATCACGACCGCTGCCATGCCAAAGGTTGGAGAAGATGATCCAAATCAAAATCAGGGAAAGCAAGTCGCTCATATTCCCTCCTTCTGCTTGGTGGGGAGACCCCATGCGGCGGCAATGGCTTTGGCTTGGTCGTAATATCGCTTTTTGGGGACAGCAGCGTGATGCCATTGCAGGGCAGAATTGCGATTTGGGTTGCTTTCAAAAATCGCTTTTGCCCCAACCTCCAAGTCCACCCCATCCTTCATGGCGGTGTCGCCTGAGCGGGTGTTCCATGCGGCGATTGCCTCACGTTTGGTTGCGAACTTTGCGGGAGCAGAGCCACAGCAATCTTTTTCAGCACCGAGCATATCAAAACTGAGACACCCGACTTCCCACAGTTTATCGACATGCTCGATCATGGCTTCTCCGCCGCAGAAGGGACACGGCAAAAGCTCAGCCGTAGCAATAGGGGTGCCGGTCATGGCTTGCAGCTTTGTGGCTTGCCATCTTTGTCAACGAGCACCGACGCGCCAGATGGGAATTGCACGTACATTACGTTGGTTTCAGCAACGCAAATAGTGGTATAGCCAGACCAGTAGCCAATCGAGCGATTGAGCCATCCGCATCCACCGAGGCTTAACAGGCACGCAAGAAGAATTAGGTTTTTCATTTTGTTCACTCCAACAGCCCATCAACGCAACGCGCGAGGAAACTTGCGAGCGACCAGCACGCGTTGCGTAAATAGGCCAAATGTGGAAATGAAAAGATCGCTCGCATGCATCGAGAAATAGCACGGGCAGGACACCCGCGCAAGGATTTTCTACTTCCCGGCGAGCCAATGCTTCGGCGTGACGATCAGTTTTTCGACTGCCGCCTTGCGGAAACAAGCCCGCCTGCGAATTTTTACCTCGCCCAGCGGGTCAAGCTTCTTCGCCTTCCACATCGACCTCCAGCGATCCAACGTGCGCGAGGAACAGTGGAGAAATTCGCATGCTTCGGCTTTCGTCATTAAGATTTCGGCCAAGGGTTCGGCCATGTCATCCTCCCGTTGTCCCGCTGGTGTGGTAAAACTGGCTAAACACTACGCCTAAATCAAGCCTTTCTCTCGCAGCCCGCTGTCCACTTCGCGGGCTTCAGTGCACAAATTTTCGCAAATGACTTTGAAGGCAGCGGGTTCAAGCCCAGGCAAAATAGCCGTGTACATTGCGGTAAAACTAAAGCATTGCCTGTTTGAATCAGACATCTGCCAGCATCCGAATGAACTTTTGGAGTTGCGGATAAGAAGATAGCTGGCAAAATCTTCCGGCATGTTGCGGTATGTGAAGTCGGCCACACTGGCAACGCTAAACAATGCGTATGCATCCTCAAGGACTGTGACGTAAACCTTTCGGATTCCCACTACTGAGTCTCGAAAATTGAGGACAATGCTGTTATTGACCCGTTCGTCGATTGCCCATCCCAGCTTGGCGAGCAAGTCGCAGACTTTAGCGTCGCCATTTGTCCGGGATGAACCCAGACCTTGAAAGGCCGAATCAACCAGCATCGAGCCAGACCGCTTAAGAAAATCGTTGAAAAGTCCCATTGTGTTTTCCCGTTTGTGAATTATGAAATCGCTTCAATAAACCCGCGTCTTCCCACGTTTGCATTTCGATTCTTCGCCTTTTATTTCATGAAAAATGACTCCAACCACGAGGCAACGGCATCCTTGCCAATTTCCTGGACTGCTTCATTCTGAAGGGCTTTCTTGGCGAGGTCGGCCGCACTCTCAGCCGCTGAACATGCAGCCCAGCCGAACCAAGCGAAGATGAGGAACGAAAAAAAGCAGAAGCCGCTACAAGACCAATCAAGCGGCCAAAAAGCTAAAAGCATGACAAGGCTCCTTGGATAGGTTGAGCGGCAACGTGCCGCGTTAGGGCTACATTTCCATCTCGTGGACTTTGGACTGTTCTTTCGCCGCCTCTTGCGGGAGGCCGTGCAGGGGGTCTTCCTTGCCCTCGTGCGGGTACATCACGAAAGCCGACCCAGAGCCGAGCAAGGCTGCGGCCATCTCATGGGCACCGTGGGCGCCGATGGGTGCCAGCTCATCCCAGAGCTTGCCCAGTAACTTGGTGGCCGCGCCCGGAGGGGTTGTTCCCCCGCCGGATGTCTGATCGTGCAACAACTCTTTGAAACCTTCCTTCGACATGTCTAAACTCCTTACTTGGGGTAGACAAACGCCGCCGTCAGCATGACGGCGGCAACAAGCACGCACACCAGCAAGCAGGTGGTATCAACAACGGCCTTGAACATGCCGATTGTGCGTGATTTTTCGATCCCGTCGAAGTACCTAGAGAGGTACGTGGCCAGGGGCGGCACGCCGGGCGTAAAGGTGATGGCGATCCGTGGATCGAGGGCGGTGACCTCTTCGGGCTTTAACAGCTTGCGGCCTATCTGGCTCCAGCCAGCGTTGGTGCTGGCGGAGTAATTGCCGCCGCCTTGCTGAGGCGATGATTGCCGGGAAACCGAGGTGCCGGTGCCGCCGTTCGTCACTGTGATGGTTGCCTCGCCGAGGCGGTTGCTGACGTACTCGGCGGTCGGCTGGTCGTTTATGCCGAAGAATACCTGCGTGCAGTTGGAAAGCAGTGTTTGGTCGCCGCCTTCCGGCCAGCATTTTTTGAGCTGCCCCAGTGACTGATACAGAAATAGCAGGCGGACACCGTACCCACGGTACTTATCAACCGCGTCCTCAAGGATACCCATATGACCGAGCGTGGCCGCTTCGTCGAGGACATAATGAACCTTCCGGTTTTCCTGCAAACCTCCAGCGACTACGGCGCGAAGCATGCTGCCGATCCAAATCCTCAACAGTCCTGTTTGCGTCCGTACATGCTCCGGGGGGATTACCAGGTATACCGTCATTTTCCCCTTGAGTAGGTCGGCAGGATCAAAGGTTGAAGACTTGGTGTTCGCGGCCACCGCGGGTGTGTCGAGAAACCGCATGTGAGTATGAACGATGGACAGTACGGAATCGAGTTGCTTATCACGCAGTTGCGAGGCTTGGTGTCCCCAGCATGAAAGCACTCCACCCCATTTGTCCGACTGGATGCATTGGGCGATCATTCCCAGCCGCCTGGCGGAATCGGAAAGCAGTTTTCTGACGGATTGGAGATGCTTGTCTTCCGGGTCGGCAAAGCAAACGACGTAAGCCATCGCCAAGCAGATTTCAAACTCAGCGGCTGAGTTCCAATACGGATCGTGTTCCGTCCCCGCCCGCACGACCATTTCAGAGGCAATCGCCCGACAAACATCTGCCGCGTATTCGGACATCGGGTCGATATCGGCCAGAGGGTTGAATGTGTCTTTCCCGCCGCCAGCCAGGAACGGGTCAAGGATCACAACCCTTTGCCGCATCTGCCTTCTTGCACCTGCCGTAACATTTGAGAGTTCCGCCTTGAAGTCGAGCGCGACCATCGAGTCGGGGCACTTTAAAAGCCAAGGGATCGCTATGCTTGTGCCTTTTCCAACTCCCGTTGGCGCCACAAAAATCCCGTGGACCATGCTTTTCAGACATACAGTCCTTGGGCGTTGCCTTGGTTTAAAAGACGTAAGACTTTTCTGGACGGCCTTCTCATCGATAAGCGAACGGTCAAACAGTGCGATTGCACCTTCAAAACGGGAGATTTTCTCGCCGATAGTGCCAACACTGACTCCTGTCCCCTCCAAAAAATGCGGGATATCCTTTGCAGTTGCCCACTTTGCGGTGCCATGGGCTGTGAGGTTGTATCTCTTCCGAAGGCACAGGGCGCCGGTTATTGGAACGGCCGGCACCCAGGCATACGGAATGGCGTAAACCATCAATGCCGCGTCGTAAGCGGCCATCACGATGGTGAAGATCAGCAATCGCCTGATGTATTTCATTTGCTCCTCAATTAAGGGATGGATGGATGCGGCGGCTCATCCTGTCCGCCGTTGCCTCGTAATGCTCCAAAGCGGCTTGCGCGGCTTTGGCGAACAGTTGGAAGGCTTCCTGCTTTTCCTCGTCACGGATGCAGGGCGAAACGATGTCAAAGATGGTCGCCGCCAGCGCCCAGGCGCAGGAATGGATCAGGGAGACGGACTGCATGGATTACCCTTTCTTCGCCAGGTCACGGCAAACACGCTCAAAGGTCTTTGCGTCGAGCCCTTTTTCAGATTCCCTCTTGGCGAGCTTCAGCAGGTCGCCCAGCGCATCGATCATGTCTTCGAGCGAAATTGCCTGGCCGCTGACAATCACGGTTGCGCCTCTTCCGGGAACCTCGCATTTGATCCGGCTTGATTTGACCGTCTCGCAGTTGGTGGCTGGCAGGCGTTTTTTTCGCATGATCTCCGTGATTTGGGCGGCCGGCATACTGGAGCGGTACATTTCAAGCAGGCCGGCCTGATCTGCGGGAGGAAGGAGGCTGATTTGATACCAAGCCTTGATGCCAATCTGTCCCTCGCCCGCCGCCGCGATCACCTGCGGAATAGTCGTCCATAAAGAGAGGAGACGAGTCATAAGGCTGGGGTCTCTGTCGATCTTTTCGGCCAGTTCTTTGGCCGTGGAGCCGGGGTTTTTCTCCTTCCATTCCTTGCATGCCAGCGCCTGGTCATAGGAGGAAAGGCTGGTCGAGTGCATTGCTGAAATCATCTGAAGTTCAACTGCTTCGCCAGGTGTCACGTCTTCGTCGGCCATGATGACATCCAATTCAAAATTGGGGGCCACGAGCATCAGTGCCTTCAACCGGCACTCGCCGTCCAGGACGAAGTTCCCCGGCAAAATGATGAGCGGGTGCAATTGCCTCTTCATCACCGAACGGGCAAGCGCACGCAGTTCTGATTCAGGGGGAAAAGTCTTGCGGACTTGTGGCCTGACCTTTAGCTCACAGGCTCGGCGTTTCTCGACAGTCTTGTTCAGGGAAACCGGCATGGCGTTGAACCTCCTTGGCCTGCTCGAATGCGGCAGGTTGGTGTGAATGGAAAACAAATCTCTAATCAGGCCAACGGCTGCGAAATCGTTGCTTTTTGAGTGGATTACGCGCTGTATATGGCCAGATTCTTTGGTAAGCTGCTTGTGGATTTAGCTAATGGATTGATGAAAAAGCAACTTGCATACTTGCTCATCAAGTTTTCCATATTGCCAACTTACAGGCATTTGAAAAAGATGCGGCGCAACTTAATCCGCGCGATACACGCAAGAAAACCGCAAGATAAGGCAAAAACCATGATAAAGAAAAAGAGACAAAGAGGAGTCTTGGCGAATGTGGATTTAATTCAGGGACTACGGACGCTCAAAGGATGGACGCTCCAAGACTTGGCTGACAAAGAGCCAAAAGTGTCACTCCGTTCCATACAGAATTTGGTTGCTGGTCATCCTGTCGATATGGCTACCATAAGCTTAGTAGCCAAGAAATTCAGCATGACTTACGAAGAACTAATGGTTTCAAAAAGCTCCAAGAAGACAGCGATAACCATTATTGGTGATATTGGATTAGTAATAGAGGGTGATTATTCAAAACTTACCAAGGATGACATAGAAGAATTACTCAGGCAGTTAGGCAAGATTATTCAGAATGAGAATGGTATCCAGATAATGAAAACAGAGAGCGGAAGCATCAAATTCACGCTTCGCATGACGATTGATGATGCCGAAAAACTGCAGCAAGCATTCAAAGAAAACCGGCTTGCCAGCCTAAAGGCAATAAGTGTGGGAGAGTTTGTTCCGGTCGAAGACACAACAACTACGCCAGCGACTGAACGAGAAATTTTAAGCGATCGCTCATTGCTTCAGAACAACCGGTATCGCCTGGCTCAGCATATGATCGGCTGGTCATCAATTATCTGCGGCATAATATCATTCCTTCCACTTAGGCTTGAGTCAATTTCTATCTTCGGCATACTCATGGCTTGCGCCTGTGGAGTCATGAGCATTCGAACCAAATCAGGATATTGGCTGACGATGCTAGCAGTAGCGGCGACCGTGGCCGGAATGGCATATTGGATGTTTGCCCATCAGAAAAAAGACAATAATCCTTCTAGCAGGGCAACTAATAATTACAGCGGCGAAGAGCGAGTATCATATTCAGTTGGTCAAATTCCACTTCCAAAACCGGCACCTCTACCGCCGGTTAATTTAATTATAAATCTAGTCGACGACAGAAACTTTGGAAATAAAAACAGAATTGACGAGCAAGTGTTCGTTGATATCAACAGATTGCCAATCAGATCTTTCAAGGAATATCATCAACATGATCTAAAATTTATCGAATACCAATATTGCGTGCAACCCGGCATTCACCATTTGTCAATCCGAGTCGATAATCTTGATATACTTCTAGGTGACTGGGATTTTCCATCGCATAATGGGGGCAATATTATTGATCTTACTATGACGAACGCAGATATTATTGCTATAGCCATTCGAGAGAAATAGCAGCAACACTACTCTATTGACATCTCTTCTTCAGTTCGCTAATCCTTTCCAGCCTGTTCGCGTTCTTTCGGGTCGCGGGCAGGTTAAACCCCGAAAGAAAGGATTCGCCCTATGGCAAAATCACGCAGGAAGGAACTACCCTCCGCAGACTCCGACACACCCACCTCGGACACAAACGACTTCAACGTCGCCAGCTTTGACCCGGCATATCAGCCGGAAGCGGGCGAAATCATCCACGCCGTCGCCGATTCAACCAGCATCGAGCCGGATCGCTTTGCCCGCCAGCATGCCCCCTCGGGCAACGGCCACGCGGCGTCCATCGAACGCAAGCAGTTACTCAGGGTTCCCGACCCGTTCGCCGTGGAGAGCAGCCTCGCCGGTGAGAACCGCGTCCAGCTCCTCAAGAGCGAAGGCGAACGCGCTTGGGTGATCCGCTTTGCCCACCCGCCGAACGAGGACAAGGGGCCGGAAGGCGAAAGCTACTCCAAGGAGAGCCCGCACCCGGTAATCAAGATGCTAAAAGAAGCCGGGTACCGTTGGGGCTTTGACGGCGGCGACTCGAAGGGCGGCTGGGGCAAGAAGTTCAGCGAGGATGCCTTTGGCGCGGATTTGATCGATGCCCGACGTGTCCTTCAAAAGGCGGCCGACATGATTGGTTGCAAAGTGGATCAGGGACGCATCCCTGACTGATCGTTAAAACGAGGGAGGCCAGCGTTTCACGCTCGCCTCCCGTTTCCTTACTTCGCTCGTTCGGCCGTAACCACGACTTCGCCATTCTGTCCCCCGGCCATTGCGACCGGTCGCTTCGCATCTTTCAAGCTCTTCGTGAGCAGAGGCATGCAGATTCGCAACTTGTCCCCGTCCAGTTCGTATAAGGCCGGGAGTGTTCCGGCTCCCAAATACAGCGTCATCTCCTTCGGCGTCTTCCCCGGATCGACAGACAGGCCGAAGGGAATGTCCCGGCTGACCGCCCCCTCCTTCTTGCCCGTAAACGCGCGCCAGGTCATTTCGTTCCCCTCAACCTCCATCACATCCAGACCGAGTTGATTGGCTGTCCTCGCACCAGCCCCTTCAATGCTGGTCACAGTCCATTTTCCCTGAAGGGCTTTCACCACGGCTGCCGCCTCTTTCGAGGGAGGGAAATCTTCCGACAGCACTTTGACAACTGTGCAATCCGTGAGTTGAACCGCCGTCCTGGTGGGGCTGTGTCCTTCGGAAGTGCCGCGAATTTGGACTTTATGCCCGATCCGAATTCCCTCGAACCCCGGCCCGACGGCACAGTTGACCTGATACCCGAACCGCTCCCCCGGCTTTTTGTACCCGACAAGTACGCAATACCGCGTCTTGTCGACGGGGCTGGACCTGGTGGCGGCAGTCGAAACGACGCCTTCCACGGTAACGGTTTGACCTTTGTACGTCTTGTCGAAAGCGGCCGGATCGGTCGCGTAGACTTTTGAAAGTTCTTCGGCGGTCACCATCGCTATCTCGTCTTTGGCCCGGCCGACACCGGCGATGGCCAGCGGCATGATGGCCGCGAGACTCAAAACAGCCTTTATCATCGAATATTACCTCGTTTTGTGGGTGGGCAGGCACATTTGTGCAAACAGAATGCCGAGACTTTTTGGCGGGGAAAGCCATTGCACATTATGACGGGTATCGCTTTGCGAAGCTTCCTCTTCCGGCGAATCTCTTTCACATATGAATAGAACTGGTCTGACTCTGCCCTTCGGGAAGAAGCCAGACCAGTCAAAATTCACGACCAGCATACTTTGCAAGTTGCGCAGGATGTCCCACGCTCCTTGCCCGCCACGGTCTCGGTTGGGCAAACCTTGTTGAGCATTGGCAGGGACAATTTGCGGAGGGGACGGTCGAGAAAGACCAGGTCGGCCTCCTCGGTGTCCTCCCCTTCCTCCGTCTGCATGAACGCAACCCGGCATGTGTCGGGAATGTCCGGCGGGTAACCCGTCTCCGCATCGGCGGACAGCCAGACCTTGCAGTTGGGCATAATGCTCATTGATTTGATGATCGGGAAGATCGTCGGGACACGCCAGCTCCGGGTGTAAAACCAGAACGTGCAGTGCGGCGACCGACCGATTATCTCAAGCATTTTGCGGGCATAGTTTGGGCTGAAAACATCACCAGCCACATGCCATCGCATTAACAGGATGCCCTTGCGGTACAGCTCATCGACCATGCGGTCGGTGAAATCAGACCGCTTGGACCGGGTGTAGTTCCATTCCAAACGCTCAAGCACTTGGGGGAACACGAACCGGCCTTTGGTCGCATAACATCGGCTTTCGCAGAGGCTGGAACGACCGGGGCAGGTTTGGACAGCGGGGATATCAAAATGGAACACGCCAGCCGAAAGCTTTTCATTTCCAGCAACTAAAAGACCACGGATCATTTCCACGAGGGAACTCACACGAGGATAACCTTTCCCACCGTCGAGATCGCTCGATGACAGGTAAGGTGAAACCCGGAGAGTGAATCGCAGATCGTTGATTCGCGCAAGTGATTTGTGAGGTATGAATTCTCGTTGACAATCTGTCACAGGTGGGGCTTATTGGTGGCAGCACAGTTACTGGAAAATAATTAACGGATTGATCGGACAGGAACCATGAGATGAGCGATTTTGAGATTGGAGTCACCGAAGGGAACGTAGTGGTGATTGCATGGAAGGCAGTGAAAACCGTTTTCCGCACATGGTGGTTTGCTCGACAGCACAACCTTCCCCGTAACAAGTGGTACGGGGTTTACATCAAGGGGACAGAGTACAAGCTGGCAGATATGGGTTGCCTTCCGGCGGCCAAGCACAATGCCAACTTGTTCGTATCAGTACTCCATGCTCAACCAGATTCATGCTCGACACGCGAAACCTTATAAATGCACCGCACGCCCATGACCCGCCAGCCCCGCATCTTATCAGAAGCATCCGAGCGACTTGTCAAAAGAAAGCCGCTGTTCATTCCACTAAAAACCCAGTATTTCGAGGCATTCGAGTGCGGGAGCAAAACATCTGAGTTACGGGTCTACGGAGCAAGATGGAACGAAAAGACCTGCTACATCGGCCGCGAAGTGGTGCTATCGAAAGGTTACGGCAAGAAGCACCGCCTGCACGGGATGATCGTCTTTACCGAAATCGTCTCCGCTCGTGAGTTGCAATCCCATCGCGAAGCTCTTCTGGATTGCTACGGTCACCTTGACATGAACATCATCACCATCCACATCCAAACACCGGTGCTGAGGCTTTTATGACCCGCCCCGCCTTCGCCAAACAACTCCGCAAGAGCCGCTCCAAAGCCAAGATGTCACAATCCGAGCTTGCCCGCATGACGGGAATCAACCGGACAGTAATCAACCGCTACGAGGCGGGACGAAGCACTCCGGAGATCGAGAATCTCGTGTTGCTGGCTGACACGCTGGATGTGAGCGTGGACGTGTTGCTGGGACGGAAAGCATGGCTAGCGAAACGAGGTCACAAGCCATGAACCCCAAACGTCAGCTTGCCTTTGCCCGTATCACCTCGAATTTGATTTTGGGCGGAACTACCTTCGGCGCGCTGATCGCGTTGATGAGGATTTGGATCAACGACCGGGAACACAACGGAAGGGAAAGAGGATGACGAAACGATATGGGATGCTCTATGGCGACGGAAGCATGAACATTTGCCCGGACGGGCAGGATTTGGCGCGTGCGAGAAAAGAATTGGAGGCATCCCAAGACGATGGCGACACCGAACTGGTGGAAGTCGAGTTAAAGATTACCCAGATGTTTGGCCCGAAGCAAGTGCGTCAGGCATTGGAGCATTCGGTAACTTGTCCCGTTTGCAACACGGAAGTTCCGGTGATGAGCCACGAAGGTAACCAGCCATGACCGTTCAGACCGCCAGCCAGTACCCATTATCTTGGCCCGAAAGCTGGACTCGCACCACTTCACCAGCCAAAAGCCAGTTCAAAACCAGCCTGACGGCATCCATCGACAACGTCCAAGGCTCGCTGAAGCGTTTCGCCGCCGACAGCGGCCGCAAGGTCGAAAAGATTTTGGTGTCGAGCAACGTGTCCCTGATGGAGCGCAACCCAAAGGACGCCGGAGTGGCCGTCTATTTCACTTGGGACGGCATTTCGACTTGCATCGCCGTGGATCGTTACCAGCGTATAGAGGAAAATCTCCAGGCGATCCACCATGTCATCGAAGCCGAGCGGACGAAACTCCGGCACGGTGGCTTGAATCTGGTCAGGGCGGCGTTTCGTGGTTACGCTGCGCTTCCTCCGCCTTCCAAGACTTCCGAAAACCCTTGGCAATTACTCGGCATCGAGAAAGGGGCGAAGGAAGCGGACATTGAAGCGGCGTATCGCGAGAAGGCTAAACGCTGGCATCCGGATGCAACAGGAGGCAACAACGAGATGATGGCGAGGCTGAACGCGGCACGTACCGAACTTCTGGCGAGAAAGACCTGACCCACAAACCAAGCGCCATCTAAAAATAAGCTCATACACGGCTAAGGAAGAGGAATGAGCTGATCGTGGTCGTTGTGCCGTGCGTGCGGGTCTGGTACGATCTACCAATCTGACCGCTTCAACAGGCGAGGAATTTGGGATGAACACCTGGGGCTTCCGACGAATCGCCGCCACCGTGGCGGTTTTCTCCTTCCTCGGGACATCCGCCGCCGAGAGCGCCAAACCGTTCGCTGTTTTGAAGGGGGCGCCCGGCAAAGTGGGTTCAATCGCGTTTTCATACGACGGAACCCGCCTCGTCGTGGCAGGCGGGGACATTGCCATCTGGGATGTGCCGGGACAACGCAAAGTCTTAATCCTGGATGGAACAGAGCAGAACACGCGGGCGACTTACGGTGGAAGATACGCTTTCTCCGCCGACGGCCTTAAATTATACGAGTGGTCTGGCCGTGGCATTCACGTCTCCGATGTCAAAACGGGCCTCGATCTCTTGAAAGTCCCCAAAGCCAGGGTCGGAAGCAATTACACAGTTTCCGTCATGTCGCCGGATGGCGCCTATGTTGCCGTGGCGTTGAATGAGTGGTCGGGCAAATCCAAGGGGACGCTTCGATCGTACACGGCCGGGATTGTGAGCTTGTATGACGTCAAGACATCGGCGGTGAAATGGGTGATCGCCGGGGAAAATGAGGAAACAGAGGCGCTTTCCACCGGGCAATCCTCGCTCGGGGCGCGACCGCGTGATTTGACCAAAGGAGTCCATTGGCTCAGGTTTTCACCGGACGGAAAGCAACTCTTGGTCGTCGGTCAATCCATGCGAATTTTCTCCGTTGATGCCGCCAAAGAAGTGATCACACCCTCGGCCGCCATCCCGATCATACCAGACGCGGGCAAGCTTGAATGGACGTCAGACGGCAAGGGATTCAATTACTTTAACGAAGGCGTGGGAGCCTACGATCTTGCGTCCGGCAAACGCAAGATTCTCTTCGCGCCCAAGGACCCGCAGCCACCGATCCCGAAACCCGTCGGAAAGCAATTGCCCCTGCCGCCGGAACTGCAACCGTCGTGGACTCTGGAAATGCAACTTCTCAGCGGGGACGGAACCCGTCTCCTCCACTATGGCACCATGATGGATGACAGGGCAAAAGTCCGCCACAACCGCGTGGTCGTCTGGGACGTCCCCGGCAAAAAGCTCATTGGCGTCTTCCCGCTTCCCGACGAACCCTTCGATAACGGGAAGCCCAAGCCCGACAAACGTCCGGCGACCATGACTTTCAATGATTTGGAGAATGATCTCATCATTGCCCTGTCACGGGATGGCAGGCAACTGGCGGTGGGAGACACGGTTGGAGTCGTGCGGATTTATGACGTTTCCCATGCCCTCGGAGCCGCAAGTCCGGATGCGACCGATCCCCTCGCGGTGGGTTCGTTTTGGAAAGGTGAAAAACACCGCAACGAAACGAACAAGACCATGTCGGCGTCACTGAAAATAACAGAACGGAAGGGCTCGTCGTTCAAAGGTGAATTCAAGTACGACGGCGCTCATGTTTGCGAGGTCGAAGGAAAGCTGACCGACGGCAAGATCGAATTTAACACGACCAAGGTTCTGAAGGGAAACGCGCATCAGCCGACGTCCGGCAGCCTCGACGGAAATTCCATCAAGGCTAAATTCGATGTGACGGTCAAGAGCAACGGCAAGTCGTATACGGCGACCGGGACGGTCAAGTTGACCAAATCTGAATGATGAAAAGCCGTTCGATCAAAAGTTTTTTTGACTCTTTTCACGCGGTCGTCTTCACCGATTACTTCGCTTCAGGTTACCACCGGTCTAAAGAGGAGTAATGGTCAAATATCAGCCGACTTTTACTCTTCGCTGCGCGGGGTGATGTCTTTGATGCTGACGGCCGTCACCACCTCGCCCTTCTCGTCATAGTCCCGAGGCGACACACGGATATACGGCCAGCGGCTTAAAGAAATATAATCATATACGCGCCAGAGGTTTCGCCCCTGGACGGTCAGTTCCCAATGCTTGGCGCCGATGAACAGGAATGTGAACGAATTGCCGTCATATTCTGCCTTCGCATCCAGATGGTGGTAGAAAAGCGTCTGCACTTTCCCGTCCTTCAACACCACATGGATTCTCGGCACGGTTTTGTTGGACGGCCTCATCGAATGCGAGCCGTTCATGTCGGCCAGGGAAATTGCCTCGGCATCCTCGACTTGGGCAGGTTCTTCGTCGGGCTTTGGCGAAGGCTTGGGTGTTGCCCCGAGGAGAAGTTTTTTCAGGCTATCGCTCGATTCCATGCTCTCGCTCCTTTTGTCGTTCGTGTTCCCTGTTATCACCGTCGCGGCCGGCGCGCAACTCTTTGAAGCGGTCGCGGGCTTTCTTCAGGAGGCATTTGATCCGGTCAAGGCCGCGGCGTTTCTTCTTGGGCTTCGGGTTCATGAGTTCGGTGGCCGACTTGCGGGTATCCGTCCGCTGGATGGCCTTTTTCAGTTCATCGGGCGGCATGTCGGAGTAAATCTTGGCTGACTCCCTGCCACGGCTGACGCTGACGTAGAATTGTTTGGCGTTGATCGCACCTTTTGATTCGGTGCCCATCGCTATGAGGACACGGTCAACTGTCTTTCCCTGTGATGCGTGACTCGTTGAAACGTATCCGTGATCGATGTGCAGGAACCCGGCGGGGAGAACCCAGCCGTTGCTCAATGTAATGTCACCTTTGTCGGTGAATCCGGCCACGGTGTATTGGGCTCCGTTGTTGAGCTTGTGCTTTCCTGACTTGTCCAATCCCCGGTTGGTGATCCGAATACGGTCTCCGCAAGCAAATCGATTTTGTCCTCGTTGGAACACGTTAAAGTGAGCAGGGTTTGGCAGTTTGACGCCAGGTTTCCAGTCAGCGACTCTAACCCGGTCACCCGCCTTAAAAGATCCGCTGTTTCGGTGGAACTGCAATACCTCGGTGCCTTCGTACCTGGTAGTATCGCCCTTTTCAGCGTTAGTCCAAGCCAGTGGCCGAAGCGTCTCGAAAACATGCTCATCCCTGCCAACTATCCCCTTTTCTTGCAACCGTTCGCGTATCGCCGCCGTCACCTCGTCGCACTCCACATGGGTGGGGGCGATGACGAGCTGGTCTTTTTTTAGCCCCGCCATGTAGTCATCCACCAATGCGGTGTTGCTGTCAACCTGCCGCACCCATCCCAAGACGTTTAATTCATCGAACGCTTTGGAGGTTTGGCCTTTGGCGATGTCGGCGACGATGGCCTTGTAGCCTTTGTGCTTTTGGCGCCAGACCTCGGTGAGGCGTCCAACTGGCAATCCGGCGTACTCCTGCAGAACGTTTATCATGTTGCCATGCCGCACCACGGATCGGTGTTGCTTGGGGTCGCCTTGAAGAACCAGTCGGGCGTTTTGCTGCTTGGCGATGTCCGTGAGGCGGGACAGGTCTTTGATGGCGAGCAGCCCGGCTTCATCCACCCAGATGACGCCGCCCTTGACCGCGGCCTGGCGTTCTTCGCTCAGAAGGAATGAGGCAACGGTGTCGGCCTTAGTGAACCCGGCTTCGCGTAGAACGGTGCGACTTGCTTCAACGGATGGCGCCAGCATTTCGACGGGACGGTCGATTTGCTGGAAGGCTGATTTGACCGCGTGGGTTTTGCCCGTGCCCGCGTCGCCGATGACGAGGATGATCTGGTCGGCGGAGGTGAGGATGTGGTTGACAAGTGCGGTCTGCTCAGGGGAGAGGGTGGCCATTTTCGCGGCTTCACGAAAATGGCCTGCTGAAGCCGCTTGCTGTTCGGGGGAGAGTGTGGCAGTGTGATTGGCGTAGATAGATTGGTAGTCCTTCTGCGCGGGCTGCTTCGATTCGTCGGGGCGGCCTTTTTGTTGACCGAGTGAAGATGCGCGTATATCGCCCTCTTTTTGTACATCAACTGAGGAAAACTGCGGCTGTGACCTTACGCGGTTTCCCGACATCGTCTTTCCGATATCGGCGCCTAACGGCCGTATCGTCCCCTTCCCCTCGCGGGCGAAGTCGATGATGCGGCTTTCTTCCGCCAAAACTTCCTTGGTGGTGACCTGCCCGTCCTTTAATAATGCACCCTGCCGGACGGCATCCGGCTCAATCTCCTCCGGTAACGCCCCGCCCATGCTCCGTTCCATCGCCGTGATCGCCAGATCATGCCAGTCCATGACTGAACGCCGCTCGAAGTGGTGGTCAATGGCGTAGGCAACCGCCTTGTCGGCGGTGTTCGTTTGCGGGGGATTCTGGCCGAGGTTCGCCGCGTCGATCAGGTTGGTGATCGTTTGGGCTTCGGCTGGCGTGACCCTAGACTGCCAATACTCCCGGTAATCATCCAGCGTCATGTCCTTCCGCTTGAACTGGCGGGAGGTTGCCCCGAGTTTGTCCTTTCCCTGTGCGGAACCGACGCCAAGTTCTTCGGCCAGTTTGTCCACCTCGGTGGTGCGGCGGGAGAACTTCTCCGTCACCGACTTCGGCATCCCCTTGATGTCCCACGAGTAATATTTCCCTTCCTTCGTCTTCGTCTCGATGCCATAGCCCAAGTCAGCCAGCTTACTTGCGAGCCGCTGGTCGAAACGGCGGTCGAAGAACTTCCGCAATTCCATGATCGGGCGGAACTTCACTGCTTTCCAAGCATGCTCTTTGGAGTCGTAAGTCACATTGAAGACCACCATGTGGATATGGCGGTCGGGGTCGGGCATGTTGTCTGATTTCGCCGGGCGTGTCTCGGGATGCTCGACGGCGAAGGCGACGAGGTTGCCAGTGAGTCGGTCTTCCAACGCACCGCCCTTTCTGACACGGGTGGTGGCGAAATCTTCGAGGTCGGACATGGTTTCGCGCGCGGCTTCCCAAAGGGCATCCTGGATTCTTGTGTCGCCATGCTCCAAGGCGATCGTTACTCCTTTGGGGATGCTGGCAGTGACATCCCAGGCAGGGATGCGGTTAGCAAGGAGTTTGGAGGTGAGCTGCTTTCCGGAATGAGGATCGAGTCCGTGGATCAGGCGTTTGAAGTGGCCGAAGTCGGGCGTTCCGGCCAGGCCGAGCAGTTCCGCGCCATGTCCGAGCCATTCCTGCCGGAGTTCGCCGTTCACGTAATATTCGCCGCCATCACTCTTGGAGTAATACGCCTCTGCCGCTTTGGCATTTGCGATGGCATGGAATCTTATCAAGGGCAACCCCGTGGTGGATGCGGGATCGTATACGGGAAGGGCAAGCAGCGCAAGTGTCCTGTGAGTGATTGATGGGCGATGACCGGGCCGTCGTGAACGGAGCCGCGTTGCGTCTCCGCCCTTGCGGGATTCCGTCCCTATCGCAAGAAACCGGTTGACAGCGGGAAGAAACTTCCGCTACTGTCGTGTCACGCATGGGCAATGAAGCTCGGCGAATGGTGGAAATTCAATGTATGCCCAATCACATTTCAAATAAGCTCACGTTTGACTGCGACACAAATAAAGCATCCGAGGTGTTCGAGAAAATCGGCAACCGAACAGCTGATGACGGCGAGTTGCTGATCGACTTCAACACTCTAATTCAATATCCCGAGCGATTCGCGCTGTCTGATCAGGAGCGTCGAGAATGGGAGAAAGCGAACCCGAAAGGGGATTGGAATGAAGCACCGAAGGATGGCTATAACCAAGGCGGCTATGAATGGTGCTGTAAAAATTGGGGTACGAAGTGGAATGCCTACGCTCAGAAGCGACTCAGCGAGGTGGCGGTGTACTTTGAAACTGCGTGGTCAACACCAGAACCTATCTTCTCCGCTCTGTCAGCTTGGTTTCCGGAAGTCCCTTTCACGGTCGAATACGCCGACGAAGATATCGGTAGCAACGCTGGCATCATCCAATATCGAAATGGAAAGAAAGGTGAGGAAGAGTTAAAAGGAGTCTCGGCTGCGAAGCTATGGTTCAAGCTCAATCCGGATGCTGAACCCAAAGATTATGGTTATGACCCGGAGACGTTCGAGTGCGGTGGAGATGAAGGTGTCGAAGATTGACCCCCGACGAACTCCGATCCCTCGGTGAAAAACTTTTCGGCTCTCGTTGGCAATCTCCGCTGGCGAGGGCCGTGTTCGTTACCACTCGTTCTGTCCGGTACTGGCTTTCAGGGAAGCACCAGATCAAGCCGTTGGTGGCCGAGAAGCTCAAGCGGCTTGCTGAAGAGAAGTAGAGTCCCAAATGGCATTGCCTGCTCCCAGTTTCGACTCCTTCACGCAATCCGTTTCCGCACCGCCTTGGACAGTTCTTCCAGCACGTCCGGAGGCACGCGTTCGATCCGTGTCCCCTGCCTCATAAATTCCTCGAACGACTGTTCGCTGGCCGCGCCGCCGGAGAAGGACCCGGCTTGTTCCTGATACCACAGGAGGTGATCGTCATAAAGCTCCACCCCTTCATTGCCCCACGACCAGTGCCTCGGACTGCCCATTCGACTTCCTCGCTGTGCCCATCTGGTTGAGTGTTCGGGGACACGTCCCGACGCGGGTCTGCCGCGCGACGCTCCCTTTCCATTTTCATTAATCCGGGTGGGGATGGAAGCGGAACGGGTTTGGGAAAATGCCTGAACGAAGCGGAGAGGTGAAGTTCGGATCGCTCGGGAGAGTCTTGGCAATTGCAACGATTAGCCTGACGGCTACCAGACATCGGTCCATCCATCACTCGGCCGTGAACGGCACGAGCGCCCGGAGCCTGCGGTCGCGGAGGTACAGCCCGAGCCACGCGATGACGCCGACGATGACCGGCACGAAGAACTTGCCGTCGTTGGCGTGGACGTGGGTCGCCACCGCGCCGCCGAGGTAGGCGAGCATGAGAAGGCCGCCGAGGTAGCGGGTTTTGGGCACTAGGTAGAGCACGAACGTCGCCAGCTCGATCATTCCAAGCGGCAAGGCGGAGCCGGCGGGGTACGTCTTCGACCATTCCTCCAGGAATCCCTCGGGCTGTGCGATCTTGAAGAAGCCGCTGGGCAGGAATACGAGGGTGAGAAGGCC
>NZ_JH636441.1:846287-851169 GCF_000255705.1 Zavarzinella formosa DSM 19928 | reverse complement strand
ATACCGCATCGCCACCGCCCCGGAGCCGAGCTCCGCCCGGCTCACGAGCTTCAAGTCGACATGCTTCGAGAGGCCGGCGAGCAGCGTCGGTCCGTGACCTGCGATCCGGGAATGGACAACGAACTCGTACTCATCGATCAACCCCAACTCGGCCAGCGCCAACGGGAGCTTCACGCCGCCCAAGCTGATTCCTTTGCCAGGTTCCCGTTTGAGCCGCTGTATGGCCTCCCCCAATTCTCCGCGTACCAGCTCAGCGTTCCAATCAACCAGTTCCAGGACTCCGGACACGACGTACTTCTTTGCCGCATGGATCGTCCGGGCAAAAGGCACCATCCAGTCGGACATCCAGCCCGGCCTTTCTCCCGTCTCCGCGACCGGCCGCCATGCTTCCTCCATCATTTGGTAGGTCACCCGACCGAGGAGAAGGGCATCGGCCTGCTCGATGTTCCTGGCGTGGTGACGGTGCAGTTCTTCGTCCGGGACGACCCCGGCCCGGTGATCGACACACCCGTCCAGGGTGACATTGATCGAATACCGAAGCGGTCGCATATTTTGATCCTTTTGGCGCGATTCCTACTCAGCCTTGCCATTCACGTCGGTTGAGTCTTCAGCGACGTGCCGATACGCGTTGATCTGGGCGCCCGCAGACGAAGTCTTTTAACTGACGAAGGCGAGATCGATACGGCGCCGTCCAACCGCCATGACCGGAGTCCCCCTCTTCGTTCCCGGTCGAGATCATGCCGTCGAGCGAGACGTGTTCGAAAACGCCAATCTTTCTCATTTCAAACTCTATCCCATTGCGTTTTACGGCTCGATACCCGCACGGTCACTCTCGGCCTTCCTCCATCTTGTCGAATGGCTAACCAAGGAATCGACACCGTCCCGCGAAAATTCACAAAAAACGTCTTCGGGAGTTTTTCCGCTTGTGTTCATGGGAAGTGGGGGAAACTGCCGAAGCCGAGTGAATCACGGCGGGTCAGATGCTGGAATACTCGACGGCATCATCGAACCCCGTTCACCCCTGCGCCAACGGCTGCGTGAAACAATAGCAGTAGCCGTTCTCGAACTCGCGGAGGAAGCATACGCGGTGCTTTCTCCCGCCCCATTCATCGACCCGGATGTCGCCAAGGTCGAGGCCGCGACCATCAAGCTCGGAACGTATGGCATCGAGGTCGGTCACGGTGATTGCAAACGACCCGGCCCTCTCCGGTTCGTGGTCGGGCTTTGCCACCAGGCCAATCTGCGCTTCATCCCGTTGCAAAATCGCCGTGGTCTCGTCGCTTGCCACGACCGAAAAGCCAAGTACCGACTGATAGTACGCCACCGCCGGGCCGATGGCTTTCACCGGCAGGGCTGACAGGTCGTCTCCCGAGATCGAGTACGTGCTTTTGAACTTCGCGCGGGCGTCACGTTTTGCGACATGGTCTTGTACTGCCTGTGTCAGTTCGGCGAGGATTTCGGGCGGGGCGCCCTCGACCCATGCGCCACGCTGGAGGAAGCTCTCGAAGGATTGGTCGCATGCTCCCCCGCTGGCGAACCGTACCGCCCCTTCTTTTTCGTACCATGTGATGTGGTCGTCATAAAGGGTGACTCCTTCCCGGCCCCATGTCCAGTCTTTGATAAATGCCATGTGTATTCCTCATTTTGTCAGATGGGTTGCCTGAAGTTTTTTCCCCGCTTCAAACTTGGCCGCGTCTTCTCCGAAGAAGTTGAATCGCGGAGCGAGTGGTGTGATGGCCAGGGCCTTTCCGGCATAATCGGCCGTGATGGAGTCAAGCCTTTCCTCTGACGAATCGGCCGGGTATTCCGCGAGCATGCGCGCCCTCAAGGCCAGCAGCTCAAGAAACAGCGCTGACGTGACCCCCGTCGGGCCAGGGTAAGATTCCTTGTAATACATGACCAGAATTATCCCGTTCTCAACGAAATACTCGTAGGTCGGCTGCTGGGCGACCATCTGCTCCGTGCCATGGGCATGCACCTCCGTCACGAAGCTGAATTGGTGAATAACCACGCCGGTGAGGTCATACCGCGAAATCAGGTCGAGAACCGGATCATCTTGCTTCTTTCGCCGCCGACGCTTGATTTTTGACCAGGCACGGAATGCGACTTCTCTTTGCATGAGGAATGAGTTGTCGGGTTCCGTGAACGTGTGTGCGTTGGCGGCTGCCTTCAACGCCTTGACGAACTCATCAGCAATCATGGTTAACCGGCCTGTGGGCGAATTCAGACCCCGGTTGAGCTGGCGTCCACCCGGCCGCCAGTGCTTCCCGAACCCATCCAGCCACGTCAGAAGGCAAGACCGGAACAACGACCTTCGTTCCCCAATCGGCCGGGTGTGGGCGGTCGGTATACAGCATCAAGATCGCGCCGGGCTGTTCGGCCAACTCGACCGTGAGATGCACTTTGCCGCATCCGTAGCCTGTCTGCGAGTACGTCTCTCGCTGGCGGATTCGCCACCGGTACGCGACCCCATCGACGACGATCCGCCTCGAACCGGTTTTCCGCGTCGCCATCCCTTTAGTCCTCTGCCGCCAAACCGTGAAGGTCATCGGTTGCCCTCCGCTGAGGATTATAGCGGCACTTCAGGCAATCGGGCGAGCCGGCTGCGCCGTCGGTTGTCCTCCGGGTTCCGTCGCAAGGGCGACCGGCCAAGCGGCCGCCTCTGGCCCACCTCTCGCGGAAATTGTTGCACGATTTTGGCAGCCGTGGCATAGTCGGAATGTGCTGCGGCGGCGGGCTTGCCCGCGCGGAAGTCGGCAGGTGGATTCGGTTCAGACGGACCCGGCAACAGGTGGTACGGCCCGCAAGGCCCCCATGCCAACGATGGCCCGGTAAGAGATATGGCCCCGCCTCACGCAGCACATTTTTACCTTGAGCGAATGGTCGAATCGTGGCAGTGTCGAGATGCTGCGGCGGCGTGGAGAGTGTTCACGCAGGGAAAAACCACTGTACAGAGCGCGTCTGCCCGAAGGTTGAAAACCGTAAGGTTCCAAGAGGGAGAACAGAAAGTGCGAATGGAGACGGGTGCCGTCAAGCCGGAAGTGACGACCCGGCCCGCAGCACAGTTGCATGGCTGTCGTCTAAAGCTTCTTTGCATAGCTATCTAGTTCAGAGTGATCGCGTGTGGGCATGAGAACGCGTAAGCTTTCGTGATGAGCGTCCGCTTCTTTTCTAAGTCCCTTCAAGATTTCACCGACGAGAGCAGGCTCCTGGATTGCCTTGAGAAACTCGTATTCGATGGCGGATAAAGTCGCGTTGCATTTGTCTTTGAGCAGGATTTCGACTTCGTTGCGGAGCCGTTTCAGAAGCCTTTTCTTCTTTCCTTCCTTGACATTGTCGAATGCCCGGACGAACCCCGCGAAAGATAATGCAAGGCCAACAGTCGTCTTGTCGCCCTCGAACGTGAAAATGGACCACTGGACGCCGACCATCCCGGCAACGAGCTCAAGATAGCCGTAAAGATCCCTTCGACGCTCTCGTAACAGGTAGATGAAGTAAGAACCGAAGAGAAAGGCGAAGCCGATAAGGAATAGCCAGGTCCTCGATGGGACGTTAAGTCTTGACAGGTATCCGTAAACATGGGAACCGCCATAATAGAGTGCGGCCGAAATCGCGGCCAGGAAGACTACAATCCATCCGTTTCCATCACTTTCCGATTTACTACCCATGCGATATGGGTCTTGCCCACGCGCAATTGCCCGCAATTCTCCCCTAACTTCGTGAAGCATTGCCGCTCCCTTCGCTGTGTCAGTACAGGCAATTCGTCGGTAGCCTCGCCTTCTTTCATGCATTCTACGTCGTGTTTGAGCCCGCAGTTCCGCCTGACCGGCGGTTAAGAGAGGGCATGCTGCCCGGATTCGCTCAAGTCCAAGCCCAAGCGGGCGTCCAGCCAACGATTTTCCCCGGCCTAAAGGCCTCCTCGCGGAAGGCAAAATCGCCGCCCGGCCGGACTTGCCCGAACCCTCCCTGCCAAGGCCATGGCCACCATTAGGTTTCAGGGCGAGGCAAGAAGCCTCTTCCTAAAACCTAACAACCAAATGGAGTAAAGATCATGTCCAATAATCAAGCAATTTCCCGCCGTTCATTCACCACTTCCATCACCTTCTTGGAAAAGCCTTCTGAAGAAACCCGGAAAGCCCTGATCGCTGACGGATTCCAGTTCGACGGCAAAAGCAAGCAGTGGTATCGCCGCCAGGAGGAATCCAGCGTGGTGAGCGAGGAAGAAGTTGCGCAGCATCTCGCGGCGTGATACGAACATGGGAGGGGCTGACACCCCTCCCACCTTTAAACCGCAAAATGGAGTTTGCGATTATGACCTACATTAAGCACGAAACAAATGAAGACGCAAGCCGTGGAAACGAGCTTGCTTTGCAGCGTAACCTTTCTGATGTTGTGACGGAGTACGACAACAAGCTGGCAGCCATCCCACAAGCTCTGGCTGATTTCGAGGCCGCAGGAACGGCGATAAAGACCGCCGCATGCGTCGGTGGGACATTGGGCGAAACCAGTTTTGACACCGGCCGCATCTATGACCACACTCTAAAGGATTCCCTCCTCAAATCCGCATGGCGGCACGTCTACAACGGCTTGAACATCGAAACCATTGCGAGCGCTAACGACAAGAAGCGGTTTCAACAGGACATGGTGAAGCCAGCACCGTTTACGCTCGACAATATCCGGGGGACGTTCGGAAAGTATCTGTTAAACCCACGTGAGAACATCCTGCGAGGCTTGGCCGAGGTGTTCAGCGACCTTGATCCGGCCTTCAAGTCGCACGACAAGGTAAAAATTGGCGTGGCTGGGCTGCCCAAGCGCGTGATTATCGGCAGTTGCGCCAGCGATTTTGGCTACGGAGCTGACAGGGTGCGCGACATCCTGAATG
>NZ_JH636441.1:792668-845610 GCF_000255705.1 Zavarzinella formosa DSM 19928 | reverse complement strand
TGTCTAAAATCACCGATACTTTCGGGCAGGGCGGGACCTATTTAGCGGCCTACCAGCGAAAGCCCATGACGGAGCGCATGGAGATTTGGGCGCTATTCAACGATGAAAACGCTTTGCTTGAGGATAAGGAGATCGAAAGGAGCTATAGCAAATACAGCACGCCCGAAAAAGTAAATGTGCGAGCGAGAGGAGTTCGCCTTCGCCGGTTCGATAACGGCAACGGCCACTTGTTTTTTGAACCGGACGCACTCCGCGACATCAACCTCGCCCTTGCCGAGTTTTATGAGGATGTGCTGGCGGACTGCTCCGATGAAAAGCCCGATCAACAGCGGGCGAGCACGGCGGTTTCCAAAGACCTGCAGTATTACCCGACCCCGGCGGCGGTGGTCGAAAAGGTTCTGAGCGATCTTTACATCCGCGAAGGTGAACGGGTTCTGGAGCCGTCGTGCGGCTGCGGTCGGTTCATGGATGCCCTTCGCAAAACAAAAGCCGAGGTGATCGGCTTCGAGGTTGACCCCGGCCGCGCCGCACAGGCAAGAGCCAAAGGTCACCGCGTCATGCTTGCGAACTTCCTCGAAACCATTCCGACTGGCGATTTTTCAAGGGTGATTATGAACCCGCCGTTCTACGGCCGCCATTACGCGAAACACGTTGAGCACGCTTTCGAGTTCCTGAAACCCGGAGGCACGCTGACGGCGATCCTGCCAGCTACGGCGCGTTACGACCACGGGTTACTCAAGGGGCAATGGTCAGATTTACCCGTCGGTTCCTTTTCGGAGAGCGGTACGAACATCAACACCGTGGTGTTGACGATGCGGAAGCCTGAAGCGAAAGGGCTTGCAGCATGACGAGCAACTCAAAAAAATCTACTCCGCTTGACATACACGCAATCCTTGCGAAGCGAAAACAGATCGCCATTATTTGGAGTGTGGAAGACGTGCTCCAGGTACGCCCCGGCCTTGACGAGTCACAAGCATGGAAACTGCTCAAACGGGTTAAGCAGCAACATGACTGCAACGACGGGATCACATGGTCGACTTTGAGCGTGGAAGGGCTTGAGGCATGAGGTACGGCTCAGTCTGTTCCGGCATAGAAGCCGCAACAGTTGCTTGGCATCCCCTCGGGTGGAAACCGGCCTTCTTCTCGGAAATCGACAACTTCCCCCGTGCCGTTCTCCAGCACCATTATCCATCGGTGCCGTGTCACGGGGATTTCACCACCATTAGAAAGGACACCTATGACCCAATTGACCTTCTTGTCGGAGGAACCCCCTGCCAAGCCTTCTCAGTCGCCGGACTTCGCCAGGGCTTTGCTGACGAACGCGGCAACCTCACACTTGAATTTATTCGGCTGGCTCAGAGGCTTCAGCCCCGCTGGCTGGTTTGGGAAAATGTCCCCGGTGTCCTGTCACAGGACAAAGGACGGGCTTTTGCTGCCTTCCTCGGAGGGCTGGCGGAATGCGGGTATGGGTTCGCCTACCGGGTTCTTGACGCTCAACATTTCGGAGTGCCACAGCGCCGCCGCCGTGTGTTCGTTGTCGGATATCTTGGAGACTGGCGACCTCCCGCAGCAGTACTTTTTGAGCGTGAAAGCCTGCTTGGGGATATTACGCCGAGCCGACAAAAGGGGCAAATTGTTACCGGCTCCCTTGCAAGCCGCACTTCGGCGGGCGGCGGACTCGGAACCGATTTCGAGTGTGATGGCGGCCTGATTGCCAGCACCTTAACCGCACGCTGCGCGAAAGGAGTTGATAGCGATTGCACGGATACCTTGGTCACGCATTCTCTTCGGGGAGAAGGCTTCGATGCAAGCGAGGATGGAACTGGCCGGGGAACACCACTGGTTCCGGTTGCCTTTGCCCAGAACACCCGCGATGAGGTGCGGTTAATCGGCGGAGATGGCTACAGTGTTGGCGCTCTTGCCGCCCAGCCCGGAATGAAGCAGCAGTCATACCTTGCCATCCCCATCCAGGACAAGGCAACCAGACACCAAGGCGGGGGAGATGGACGGAAAGATGACGGCAGCGCCAATGGCTTCGGCGTTGGCGAGCCAGGCGATCCATACCCGACCATCGGCGCGCACGACATCCATGCTGTTGCGTGCTTCAAGGGAGGCCAGGGGGCGGCAGCCGGTGGGATTGGTTACGACCAGCACGTTTCACCTACGCTGGGTGCCGCAGACAGCGGGAGCAACAGGGCGCCTACCTTGTTGCGAAGAATGCAAGTTCGCCGAGTAACCCCACGGGAATGCGAAAGACTTCAAGGATTTTCCGATGACTACACGCTAATTCCGTTTCGAGGCAAACCAGCCGCTGACGGAAACCGTTACAAAGCCCTCGGAAACTCTATGGCAGTTCCCTGTATGCGATGGCTCGGCGAGAGGATCAAACTTGTGGATGAATTGCAACTCGCTCTGGGCGCATGACCACCATGAACAACCGGTTCCAAATGGATTGCCCATGAAAACGCACCAGAAGACTTTGCCCATCAATCCCGCCGCCAACGGATATCCCCGCACCGCCAAAGGTGAATACGGAGTATGGCAGGACGGCTCCCACTTTGCTCCCTGGCAAAGTGAATGGCACAAGCTGGACGGACGATACTGCAGCATCCACGCACAGTTCGGCATCGTGGAGCTGGAAGATGGCACATGGTTGTCCGGCCTGGCGGTATGGGATGAGCGCCATCAGTCTCGTGAAGAGGCTTTGCGGGCGGCGGGTGAAGAGGTCATCCAGTCCGCAACGCGTCTTGCGAAACCTTGGACGAATGGAGGGTTTACACATTCGGCGCGTATTTCCTTGGCCGAGGCTAACGCCATAATCACTTGGGCAAGTGGTGTGATCGGATGCGAACCGCATCTTGTTGCTCGAACCGACGAGCCTAAAAAACCACCTCACTGGGCTGATTTGCCACTCTTCATGACCGGCACGCTGGCATGACCGCCCACGACCTCATCGAGCAATCCGACAACATCCGCGAAAACCACCCGCACTACTGGCGGGACGAACAGGCACAAGCCGAACTAAAAGCCCTCTGGGGTGACGCGATCAACGCCCAGGGGGTTTTCACCGGACGCGAGGAAGAAATCCTTTACGACCGGGACGGGTACAAGGCGGTCGTCAGCATCGGGACGGCGAACGGGGTTTACGCTTTTGGCTCCAGCTTCGAGACACCCACCCAAGGTTTCAGCGACGCACCTTCGATATGGGATGAACTGTTCGAGACGCATGCCGAGGCCAGGACGGCGGCCATCGGCTTTCTGCTCAAGCGATTACCAGAAGCGAAATTCCCGCACGAGCACACCCAACGCGAACAACTCGACCGGATGCGGAAGGCCGTGGCGAACATCCTACGCCAGCCGACCCTGTTTTGAGGGGTAAGTCAGCCAACTGAACCATCAGCAGGTCAACACGAGGAATCTGGCGTGGCATTTGCAACATCATCTCTTTGGCCACCCTGACGATGACAAACCCGTAAGCATGCGAGAGCCGTTCATGTCGATCACACCAGAAGATAAACTCCGGGAACTGATTCAGGAGTTCAACACGGCCATGCTGGTCACCCGCGTTGGCGCCAACAAACTCCACGGCAGGCCGATGCAAGTGGCCGAAATCGAATCGGACGGAACGCTTTGGTTCATTTCAGGCCGTCATTCCGGAAAGATGCAGGAAATCTCCGAGGACAAACACGTTTCGGTGACCATGCAGTCAGCCACGAAGTTCGTTTCCCTTTCCGGCAAGGCTTCACCAGTCGAAGACCGGGAGCGGGTGGCCAGAATGTGGAAGCCGGAATGGGAAGTTTGGTTCCCCGCAGGAAAGGTCGACCCCGAAATCGTTTTGTTGCGGGTGGATGTCAAGTCCGGCGAATATTGGGACAACAGCGGCGCCAGCGGCCTCAAATACCTGATCGAGGCGGGCAAGGCGCTTTTGACCGACACGACGCCTGTCCTTGAGGATGATCCCAAAATCCATGGCTTGGTCAACACGAAATCCAAGACTGGCGCCAGTGAAGAAAAGAAGGCCGTCAAAATCGAGTAAACAGCTTGCGGAGTAGGGTCGGTTGGAACTTCTGCTGAAGGTGGTGGAGAACAAAATAAGGGAACCCGCCGGTTTTGGTGACCCCAGCCGCATCATTAGTCATTCAGCTGACTCCCAAGAAATTTTCCGGGCGCGCGCTGGAAGCCCGATTATCACTTTACCTGGACTCATTTTCGACGACGACGGGCTCCGGCATGCTGATTGCATCGTCCAACCCGGATATTCTGTCTTTTAACACAAAGTGCAATCTTCATGGCCTCCACCATACTCGCCGTCGCCGCCAAATCACTCGCCAGTCAACAATCAGCCGTCGGTTCAGCGGTGGAACGCCTTCCCGAACTGCGCACCAACGTGAGTAGCACTGAGCGATGGCTCTCCACCCTCGGAGGCGCCACGCTGGCCGCCTACGGGCTATCGAACGGGCGATTGCTCCCGACATTGCTCGGTGGGTTCCTCCTGTACCGGGGAACGACGGGGCATTGCCCGGTCTCGCAGGTTCTGGGCGTCAGCACCTCGGACGCCACGGCCAAGAACTCGGTGATCGCCGCCGGACATGGAAACCGTGCGGACGCGTCCATCGTCGTCAAGAAGCCCGCCATCGATGTGTACGATTTCTGGCGTGACTTCGAGAACCTGCCGAAGGTCATGACGCACCTCATCGACGTTGACACCACGAACAATGGCGAATCCCGGTGGACGGCCAAAGGGCCGCTTGGGCTTCAGGTGCGGTGGGAAGCCAAAATCACCGCCGACGAACCGGGTCGCCTGATCGCGTGGAAGTCGCTCAGCGGCTCTGATGTCGATACGGCCGGTTCAGTGCATTTCACCTCTTTGCCGGGGGAGCAGGGCACGGAAGTGCGGGTGGCGCTGAAGTACGACCCGCCGGCTGGCAAGTTGGGAACGGCCGTTGCATGGCTGTTTGGAGAAAATCCGCAGCGGCAACTGGAGGAGGACTTGGAGCGATTCCGCGAGGTGATGGAGCGAATTCCAATGGCGAGGTAAATTTTCCACTCAAAACAATGTGCTCGTTGAGGCCGCGAAGATGTTTCGCGGCTTCATTAGTTTCCAAGTGCGGACGTGATTCGACCGGGAACCACCATCCCGCATGAAGTCGGCATGTTGTTTGCTACCTTTACACATGCTTTCGCCCACCAAAATGGAGAATTACCATGTCGAACATTAAAGATACCGTCCTCAAAGCCGGACACACCGTCGCTGACAAGGCGGGGGACGCCGTCCAGGCGGTTGCCACGGGAGTCAACCACGCCGCCGAATTTGTGAAGGAGAAAGTCGGCCTGGCCACCCCGGACAAGGGCGTGGGGGCGATCCAGCCGAAGATGGACGTCATCGCGTCGTGCGGATCGAAGGTTGGGGTGGTGGACGACGTTGAAGGATCGGCGCTCAAGCTGACCCGAAAAGACAGCCCGGACGGTCAACACCACTTCGTTTCGCTGTCGAACGTGGCAAAAGTGGACGAGCACGTTCACTTGAAGATGAACTCAAAAGAGTTTCGCGAGCAAAGCAAGAATAGCGCGGCCGCTTGCGGCTGTTGAGCCGTTGAGCATCCGACTTCCCGATGAAGCCCGCCCGCTCATGCTGGGCGGGCTTTTTTCTTGATAGTTCTGTCGCCGCATGCAGAAGCATGATGACAGCCGATGCTGCTTTGACTTCAAGTCAGACAACTCACCCACCGCGCTGACGGGCGATTTCTTTCGCCAGCGCCCCCAGGAAGTCATCCAGTCCGGCCATGTCCCCCCCGGACAAGCCCCAGCTTCGTTACGTCACGGAATCGCAGTTCGTATCCCCGATTGGATGTCTTCAACATGGCGTCCATGATCGCATTCTCCAGCGACCCCATCAGTTGGGAGTGGAGTGGCAGGGCATCGACCAGTTCGCTGACCGGTTTCTCGTGAAACCTCCGGGTAAGCAACCCCCGCCACCGGAGCGTGTCGGCATCCAACTCGACCCACTGGACACTGGACGACATCGCGTAACCGATGAACCCGACGAACAAGACCGCGAGAGGGGCGACCCATACGGACACTTCTGCGGGAGCGAAGAGCAAGGCGGCCAATGCGACCACGAGGGGAACAACCAGAAAAAGCGTCATGCAGCCCATCGCCATGACGGCAAGGACGGGTCGGAGACGGACGCGGGCAACAGGGCTGTCCATGAAAACTCGGGTTTGGAAGAGGGAAATCCGAAGGTAAAGTACGGAGAGGGGAACGGGGGAGGAAGCGGAGATGGATCAGAATTAGGAGACACAGTCTATTGCCCGTGTCCTTGCCACGGGTTAGTTGCACCGTTCCAGAGGTTATTCATACCTCCAAATGCGTCCGTCCTCTGACGATATCCCGAGCAGTGTCTTGATCGATTCCATAAATCCAGGCAAGTTCTGAAATCGAATGATTTCCCTGGGCATACAGGACACGAAGCGAAGCAATCATTTGAGGCGTGAGATGCTTGCACTTGCTGGGAAGCCTTCCCTTCCTTGCTGCGTCCTGCCTGTTTTCCTTCGCGGTCCCGAGCGAGATATGGGCCGGGTTTGAGCAACGGCGATTGTCGCAAGCGTGCATGACTTGCATCTTCGGAGGAATTTCGCCGTAAAAAAGCTGGTAGGCAAACCGATGGACTTTCAATCCGCGTCCATTCCCGCCAATCCCCATGATCGCATAGCCAGAGGGATGAATGAACCCCTGCCATTCCCAGCAAAGAGAGACAGGATTGACCTCAATCTTGGAATAGTAACGGCGAAATGGATCGTTGTGGATTCTCTTGACCGGGAGCAATCCTTCGCGTCGCATTTTATGGTAATGAGATCCGCAAAAGCCTTGCGCCCATGCCCAGCCATTGCATTCTTCGTATTGGCAGGGCATGCTTGGCCGGTGGTTTCTGGAACGCTTGATGCCTTTAAGGCTGTTGCGTTCTTGAAGTATCTCGAAAAATGTGCTTTTGTCGTTTTTAGCCATTCGCACCTCCATGCGTTTGTGGTTAGCGGCTCAGGGTGTTGAAGCACCGATGAGCCGCGTCCAACTTAGCGCCGCTTGTGGAGGATGTCAAACCTCATGGTGCCACGTCCACCTTCGCCCTCGGATGAGGGATTGGCTGGCCGTTGGGTTCTGAAATCCCGAACCCCAATGCACGGATGTAATGAAGGTGATCCTCGGAAAGCGTGCTGCTCCCTGCAATCCCCGCGAGCTGTACGGCGATACGGTTTGCCGGACGATAGATTCTCCCGTAGACACTTTCCTCGGTGATGAAGACGGCGATTGGCTGGTTCATCGGCTTGCTCCGTAAAAGTGTTCAAGGACGTCTTGGTCTGGAGTTGACGAGTGCGGTGACGGGTGCCAAGTCGCCATTCTCTGGTCGTTCAGCAGCGCGTCGACGCAGATGCATGCAACGCTGAAAACGACGATGGAAACGATCTGCCAGCGGGTCATGGCTCAACCTCTGGCGAATGGAAAGCCATTCCGTTTCGTTGAATGACGATTGGCCGGACACGCACATCGCGATCAAGCCCTTCCTCCGTACAGGAATCAATTTCTTCCCACTCACGAACCGAAATGCTGTCATCGAGCCATTGCAATCGCACCAAATCGCTAACCTGCCGTTTCAGCAAGTGAAGGCTGTCGTCGCAGATATACCACCGCGTGTAATTCAATTGCCAATTGCACGACATGTCGTGGTTGAGGTCGGCAGAGTGGCCGTTCGGGTAAACAAACCGCATCCCAAAGTGCTTCGACATCCACGCGGCCGCGAGCGGATCGGTGTAAAAATACCTCATCTCCCCCTTCCAAAAATGTCCGATGGCTTGTCCAAATCTTCCGGTGTGATTCCCCATACATCAGCCAGCACGGCGGCTTTGTGAGTCTTCGACATGCGGATGGACCTTTCGGGCGCGGCTTTGGTTTTCGCGTCTTCGATCAATCGCTCCAAGCCCTCACGATCATGCTTCGAGTATCCGATGTTCTGATCGGGATGCTGTTCGACTTGATGGCGAAATTGGTAATCCACGATCATGTCAGTGATGGTGGGAGTTGCCGTCAGGATGGCGGCGAAGATGAGCCAGCGGGTCATGCTGCCACCGTGCCGGCGGCTTTCGCGATGGCAGCATCGAATTGCTCACCATATGAAGCCATTAAACCGTTGTAACCGCTGTCAACCAGTTCTTTCCATCCAGTAGTTTCGTGCAGTGATTGCCCGAGCTCCTCGTGAGCATGGTCGGCTTGCCTGCTGTGTTGCATAAACCATTCAACCAGCTCTTTGGCCGCCTTCAATGCTTCTAACATTTCGGGCGAGGCTTTCATTGCAGCCACATCCGCTGGTGTGGCACGCATCCATTTGCTACCGACCTTGATCGTTGGGCCGCCGCCGTTTGCGGCTATTCCCAACCATGGGCCAGGCGTGAGCCCGCTCACACGCCCTCTCCTCTGGCATTCAACGTGGCAGGATTTGTCGGAGCCGACCCACGCGAAGGTTGCGGCCGGAAAGCACTGGCAACAGTCGAGAAAACTTCCGCAAGCACGTCAGCCTCAGTCATGGGTGGCATTCCACCCCCAAGCCTGGCATACCACTCATTCATTGGCACAAATTCTTCGCCATTGTCGTGGATGACTTTTCCGCCGTCGATCCAAAGGCCGAACTCTTCGTTCATGTGATGGCCGTTCACATGGAAGTCTCGCTCGGTTTTTCCGTTCGCATACTTCACCATGTGTTCAAGAGCATCGCAGAGCGTCTTTGAGCGGCCTTCGTAAGTCGTGTGGTCAGTCTCAAGTTTCCAGTCGTACATATTGCCTCCATGCAAATTATTGATTGACTCAGTGTTGACATAATGCCAAGTTGAAACTGTTCGCGCAAGAGTTAATTGACACCGTGTAAAGACAAAATGATATGTCATTGAATAATAACGAAATGCTTTCCATCACCGAACTGGCCGCCCTTTTGGATGTGAGCCGCCAAGCCATTTACAACTGGCTAGAGTCGGGGACGGCGCCAAGGAATGAGCGATTCGGCGGACGAGTTCTGTTCCACAAAGCCGAAGCGGAACAATTCAAATCAAACAGAGATCAAACCAAGTAGGAAGGATTAGTCATGGAAATCAAAATCTACCAATACGGCAAGAAGTTCGGCTTTGAACTCGTGTCCGGCACGAACTCAATCATGCAGTCCACGTCGATGTATACCCGCAGGCGGGCGGCGATGGCCAGGGCGATGAAGATTGCCAAGGGCAAGCTGAAGGTCGTGGTTGAGTAATGGCACGGAAGCCGCGGAGTTACCTTTCCCACCTCTCCGCCGAATGGCAGCGCCAGCATCCGCTTCGCCCGGCCAAGTACGACTTCAATGATGAGTTACTCGTCGCGGTTGCTTTCATCATGCGGCAGATCGACCCGGACGGGACACGGCCGATTATCGAGCCGCCCATGCCGGCAGAGGGTTATGAAGTGCAACCCAGTGTGATACCGTCCAGCAAGCGTGGAAGGCCAAGGGAATGAAGGCATACGACATCAAAACACTCAAATGTGCGACGCTTCTGCGGGGATACTTCCTCGAACGCGAACTTCCGGATGAAATCCGCAAGGCCGTCGATCACCTGACGGGCGAACTGGAAAGCATCCTCGAAGACGTAAACCAAATCGTCGAAGCCGATTGTGCGAGGCAAGAACGCGAGCGTATTCAGAAACGTGAAATGCGCGAGGCGAAGCGTGAAACCATTCCTCCCGACATTCAAAGCCCGCTGCTGAAAAGAGACTATATCCTGATACCCAAGGAAAGCCCTGGGGATGCCGAAGTCCTTCCCGATGAGGAACCGGCGGCAGATGCGCGCCACCCAGAAAAGACCCGCAAGCCTTGGTCGCCGGAACGTAAAGCAGCACAAGCCGAGCGGATGCGCGCCACCCAGGACAGGTTAAGGAAAGCGAAGAATTCCCCATTGGGGGAAGCCCAAGCCCCGTCGCAGGGCGGGGCGTAGAGGAGGACAAGGTGGAAGCATTTATCAGGAAGCACGGCGTTACGGTCTTGCCAGGCATGGGAACCAAGGAACTGACGGCGGTTTGTATCGAACGGGAGCAGGCTTACGCCGCAGCAAAGGCTTACAGCTTCGGTGGGAAACGGCATAAGAAGCGAGCGACGCTATGACCGTCTACCACCCAGGCATCCACGACCCCATTTTGAAACGCCTGTTCCAGTGCGTCATGTCCGACGAGCAAATTGCAGAACGCATGGGGATGAGCTGGCAGACGATCCGAAGGAACCGCGAGCGCATTGGCCTGGGGCTGGCGAAGAAGCTCCATGTCTCTGGCAAGCCATCGGAACCCCTGCCCCCGCTCGGCCCGGAACCAACCAGCCCCGTGCAGATAGCCAAGAATGTCCTCGGCCATCGGGTTATGGAACGCAATGGCTGTTACCTCCTGGACGGAACCCCGATCAAGGCCCCGGACATGGTGAGGGAGGCCAACCGTGTGCGGATAAAGCGGGGACAATCCCCCTTCGGGCCAGAGGAGTGGAGGAAATGACCGCTCAAATTCTCGCAAATATCTTCACCCATGACCATAACGCCCTTGAGGTGGCAAGGCAGGAATATGAAGCGGCCAAGAAGCATTTCCGCGAGGTGATGGAGAACAAAGTATGTGGCATACCCGATCACGAAAGACGGTATCGTGACGCAATGGAAAGGCAAAACTCAGCGTGCGAGAAATTTGCGAAAACTTTGTCCGCTTAAAAAGGCGTTAAATTTCATTGATCTGAGAAATTCTCAAATGACCTTTCGCTGGCCGTTGCAAAATTAGAGCGTTCGGAAACAATGACGAACATTCGGGAGAATTAAGGTTTATGCCTCATTGTTTTCAAACGCGATTATGTGGATCGCAGCTTTTGCTGATTATTTCAAAATATTTTCCGCTGGCTGACCATTAATAAGTCGCAGCGTTTTTATTTGGCCAAGAGCCTTGACATCTTGATCTGGATTCAAATCACATTCGATTGACTCAAGAGGCAAACTCTTGATTTGAGCATATTTAATTTTGTTGCAGCCCTGGCAATGCAGTTCTTTGATCTTCAACCCGGCCAGTGGGGTGAAATCCGACACCGGAAGGTGCGTGCAGTACAGCACCTCAAGATTAGTGCTGTTTTTTAACGGTGAAAGGTCTGTTACGCGACTGACGGAGCAATTGAAGTTTTTTAATGGCAGTTTTCCGATTGGAGACAAATCTTCAATGTCCGTAAAGACGCAGCTAAGCCATTCCAGTTTCGGGCAATCCTTGAGTGGCGTCAGATCAGACACCTTGGCGCCGGCGCAATCAAGCTTTTTTAATGGCATATAACGCAGGGCATCAAGCTTGGTGATTCTTGAGTCGCATATTACGAGCAGTTCCAACGGGGCGCCGCGTAGGGGCTCCAAATCCGAAGCCCTTGTCGATCTGAGCTCAAGAGATTTTAGTGGCATGCCTTTAAGCGATGTTAAGTCTTCCAAAGGATTGTATTCGCAGTTTAAGAACTCAAGTTTCGACTCCTTGAGCGGGGACAAGTCTAAAATCTTGTTGTGGTGGCAATTTAAATATTTCAGGCTCATGCCCTTGAGAGCCGAAATGTCTGCAATCCTGCTCTCTTCGATACTCAACCATGTTAGCTTCATGCCTTTAAGCGGAGTTATGTCTTGAAAAATACCGTGGCGACCATGCAGCGCGACTTTTTGCAGGCCGGTGAGCACCCTGATCGGCGAAATGTCTGCGACAAATTCCACCTGCATTTTTAGCTCGATAACCACGCCATCCATTACTTCGTACTCGATCTCTCGATCAAAACCTGGATTAAGCTGGGTAAGCCTTTGGGTAACCGCCTCCATCAACTTGGCGCTGGGCAGCCCGATCGTTTTTCGTTCCCATTCGGCGTCGTCGATCAAGTCCGGAGGCCGGGGAAACGACAACCGTTTCAGGTTGCTTTCTCCGGTGATTTTCCCGTCTTTTTTATAGATAAAATGAATCTTTTGACCGGTTGGTGAAATGACCCCAATTTTATCGCCCCCCGGATCGCCTTTTATTGTTACGATATCCTTCTCCAGGCAGTTTATATTGTTACCATTAACAGTTCCATTGATAAGCAGTTCAGTTCCAGGATACTCAAACTTGGCGCGAAAATTGCCACCGTTACGCATTATCACAGTCAACACCAACTCATGTTCGACCCAAGTCGAGTTTATCGGGAACGAATCATTGATTACGGGCGGGGCCGGCGGCGAAACGGCTTTCTTCTCGGGACTCGGAATCGTCGCTCGGGATTCTCGGCTGATTCGCACGACTTGCCGCTCATTCTTCGCAATAGTGACCAACTCTTGTTGCACTATTTTACCTTCCTTGTTCGCATCGATCTGGTACTGTCCGGGCCGCAGACGAATTTCGCCCTCGCCACGGATGACGATGTTCTGTCCATTGATCACGAAGCTCACTTCCGGATCATCGCTCTCGATGACTAGCGTCCCTTCCGGCGTGAACAACCGCATTAACATTCCACGCATCCCCCCGAGATCGATCACGACCAAAGTGGCCACGAGGAGTGCGAGTGTTACTATGCTCACGGACCAACGCCATTTCCTTGAGACGGAAGGTTTGCCTGCCACCGATGTTAGCGGTGGACTATCGTGACCGGGCGAGGCCTCGCCGACAATCCTGTCCTCCGCATCAGGCGAACTGGCAGATTTGCCTGTCATATTCTCCAGATCATTCGTCTTGAATTCGCCATTTCCGAGTGCTTTGGCTACTTCTGTGGCAGTAATCTTCCGGTCTTCAGGGCGCTTTTTATGTAGTTTTGCGATGAGAGAGCCAAGCCAGGCGGGAACTTCGGGAATAATGTCCCGAACCGGGCGGGGATGATCGTCCACCACTCGTTTGAGAATTGCAAGGGTTGTCGGCGCTCGAAACGGCGGCCGTCCGGTGCACATCAGGTAGATGACACTGCCCAGGCTGAAGAGATCGGCCCGCTGATCGACATGGCCTCCCGAGGCCTGTTCTGGAGCCATGTACATGGGAGTCCCGCAGATGACCCCGCTCTGCGTCAGGCTTGCGTCATCGACTGCTCGCGCCAGCCCGAAGTCGCTGATCTTGACCCGGTCGCCTGAAAAACCTTCGAGGAGGATGTTTCCCGGCTTGATGTCGCGATGAATCAAATCCTGAAGATGAGCCGCCGCCAGACCGGCTGCGATCTGCCCGCCAATTCTCCGCACCTCGTCCGGCCCTAATGGCCCCGTGCGGTCAACCATGTCCTGAAGAGTTCCGCCGGGCAAATATTCCATCACGAGATACGGCAGCGGGCTTTCTTCAACGGCGTAAACCGCGACCACATTTTCGTGTCGGATTTTGGCGGCCGCGCGAGCTTCTCGCAAAAACCTCTGACGTGGCGGTGAAGTGGTCGCGAGGTTGGGAGACATGACCTTTATCGCGACGATCCGGTGCAATTTTTCGTCGAATGCTTTCAGTACGACTCCGAAACCGCCGCTCCCAATTCTTTCTCGGATCTGATAGTGACCCAGCCGACCGAGCGATCCTGGCTCCTTGGTCGGCTCAAGTCTTCCGAGGATGCCGTTCCAGTCATCGTAGACACCTTCACCTCCTCCTTGTGCCGGCCCGTGATCGCTCACGAGCGGCCGATGCTCGGTTTTTCCGGGGTCGACGGAATCGCTTGCAGGAGAGACTCCTGCGATTTGTTCAAAAGCCGGTATGTCGATGAAATCCCCGCTTCGGGCATGTGCGGCCAGGAGTTTTTCAATCCTTTCCCGAAGAGGATTGTCGTGTGCGCAGGCCGAGTCCAGATACTCGGCACGCTTTCTGATGTCGTCGATCTCCAGTGCGTCCAGGAAAATGGTTTGCTCGTTCATGACAGACTTTCGTGATGGTTCTTTTCAACCTCTACCCATCAGTGCGAAATCGATCGGGCAACTCGGCCACCTCGGATAAAAATTGGCCGTGATTTCGATCTTCACCTTCGACTTCCTCCCGAAGCCAGGCTCTGGAAAAAGTCCAAAGACGACCGGCGGTGCGAGGGGATATGCCCATTACGTTTGCGGCGGCTTCTATCGTAAGTCCTGCGAAATAGCGAAGTTGCACCAGATTGGCCGCAGACTGATCGACCTCGGCAAGTTTGCTCAGCGCCAGGTCCAGTTCCAGAATGTCTTCTTTCGGCTCAGGTGCGATGAGATCAATTTCGTCGAGTTGTTCTCTTGTACCGCCGCAATTCCTCTTCAGACTGTTCTTTCTCCGGGCGACTTCCACAAGTATCCGTCGCATACCCAAGGCCGCCGCGCCAAAAAAATGTCCTCTCCCTTTCCAAGCGGGTGAATCATCTGATCCAACGAGCCGCAGGTAGACCTCGTGGACGAGCGCCGTCGGCTGGAGGGTTTGTCCGCATCTCTCCCGGGCGAGGTATGAGGCGGCGAGAATTTTCAGTTCGTCGTAGACGAGAGGAAGTAGTTGGTCTGCCGCGTATTGATCACCGGCCTCGGCGGCCTCGATAAGACGCGATGCGTCGGAACGAACAGGCATGAGAGGCTCAGTGCGTTAGGGAGAGACGATCTCGTCTATGTCTTCCGGAGAGTGGCGTTTTTCCATGTTTTAGGCGGGTTAGAATTGATCGGCGACATCGTTTCGCCAACGCATCCACGCTTCGTGCGCAGAATCGCGACGGTTCCGCGTATGAGATTTGGGGAAGATCGTATGACGACTGGAGAACATAAGCTTCGGTCATGCGGCGATTCCTTTCAGGATGGCGTAAACCTTGCGGGCCTCTTCGACCGTCCTGATTTCGGCGGTGTGATATTCCCTTATCCCCAATTCGGCGGCAATTGTCGCATACAACTTCCCACGAGGCTGATTCCAGCCCGACCAGGTCGGAACAAGGAATCGGTGAATGTGACGGCGTCACTCATGAGGCAGATCGACCCCACGGGCGTGAAGCCGATCATCGAACCGTTGATGCCGGCCCAAGGCTATGGGCAGCAACCCAGCGTGAAGCCTTACGGCCGCCGGGTTGTTAACCACGAGGATTAAGCGGGCAATTCTCCAAGAGGGGATTCTTGGCAAAACGCTTTTGAAACACCCGGCTTGGTGTTGCTGTGAACGTGGTCGCTTGCGATCTTTACGACTGCCTCGTATAGTGGCAGTGGCTGATTCTCGCGTCAAAATCTCGCAACACCTTGGAGCAAACATGGCGGCAACGACTCTCGTCGGGCGTCTTCTGTGCGCAAGCGCGTCCTCTTATTCGGTCGTCAAAGGGGAGACCGTCCTCGATCCTGAACTGGCCGTCCCTTACTACGATGGGGTGGGTTATCTGGAGCCGCCCGCCGCCTTCCTTGCCGGCGCCGACGACATCAATTCTTGCACAGTAGGGACGACCAATGATGGGGTGGTGGTCGCCTTCCGGGGCACGTTGTCGCTTGACGGCCCCTTCACCATCCCGAAGTTAATTGACTGGGTGAACGATTTTAACGCGGCGCCTGCAAAGTGGGACACGGGTACGGGCGACGTTCACGACGGTTTCCTTGGTTCGCTAAACTCCCTGTGGGCAGTCGTGCGCGACGAGGCGAAACGGCAACTGCAAGCCTCGGGCAAGCAACTCCTCATCACGGGCCACAGCAAAGGCGGTTCTGTCGCAGCCCTCGCCGCGATGCGATTCTTCGAGAAGGAAAATATTAACCCCAAGGTCGTGACCTTCGCCGCCGCCAAGGCCGGAAACACAGTGTTCGCCGACAAATACAACAGCGCCATCGATCATACCCGCTACGAGTTCGCCGACGATATTGTTCCTCACCTGCCGCCATCAGCTCCTTTCATAGAAGCTTTGCATAGTCTCTCCTTCTTCTCGCGACGACTTCAAGGGCTTCAAGACTTCGATTACGGCCGGCTTGGCAACTTGCTTTACATCAAGCGGTCGATGGAAATCATACCTGACCCTGACAATTCCCTCCTCGACCAGCGCCGAAAGAGCATTTTGAAGACCATCCTGCTGGGACACATTCAGCAAGTCGGAGACGACCACAGGATCGCATGCGGGTACGGATATATGACGTCCCTGTGTCCCGCCGGAGTTTGCCCGGTTCCGATGAACTCATAATCACAGCGTTGGCGGAGGCGGTCGTGGCGCGTGGCGAAGACCGGTTAAAACCACCCGTTTAAGCCCGTCATTCCTCGAAAAGAGGAAGCATGCCGAGAGCGTTCAAGTACGTATCAAGGATGGTTTCCTCTTCCTCTCGCTCAGCCGCGTCCTTCTTCCGCATTTTCAAGATGGTTCGTATAGCTGGAGTCGAAAAACCATTTCCCTTGGCTTCGGCGAATACGTCGCGTATATCGGCGCTGATGCCGGCTTTTTCTTCTTCAAGCTTTTCCACGCGGCCGATTATCGACTTCAATTGATCGACCGCTACTCCTCCGACTCGCTTTTTATTGTCGCCCATAGCTGCGGGAACATGGCGGAGAGGGATTCCATGTCGGTCAGCTTCAGCTTCAAACCTTGCTTTTAGGTCTTCCGGGTTGGTGGTGTCGATTTCCGACGAGGTTATTCTGTTATTCATGCAGTGATTCCTTTCAGTTTGGTTGGTTAAAAATCAAGTCCGGAGGCCGGGGCGGCATTGGCTGGTTTTTGCCGTTCGTCCGCCATGCGAGCCAGTTCTTTGTTCTCGTCGTGCTTTGGCAGGAGAAGCTTTTTTTGCTTCCCTGTCAGCGTCTCCCAGAAATCCGTGTACGAGACTGTGCCTTGCGCGGCGTACTCCGTGCCCTGCTTGAAGAGGACGTCCGGGTTTTCCTCGGCGGGTGCGCCTCCCTCGGACCACGCCCGCAGCTTCCTGCCCATCTCCTTCGTGACAAGTGGCAGCTCCCCGGCGAAAAGCGGGAGCAGCGGCTCGGGACACTTGGTGACAATTGGTCGATGCGTGCCTTCTTCAAGAAGCAGCGAAAGCGTCATCTCAAACGTAAAATTCTTCTCCTGAATGGGCTGTAGGCCGATGGGCACGAACTGGTCCTTGGAGTTGGCGTCTTTCATGACCTTGATCTTCTCGCGGGCGCGGAGGCAGAAAATCAGGTGCATTCCCGATGCGAGGAGGCAATTCATCATGCGTTTGTGCTCCCGCTTCGCCAGAATCCAGTTCGGTGTTCCCTTCATCTTGTTGTTTTCGGCGATGTCGGAGCAACCGCCGTGGCCCTCCCACTCGTGGGTCATGCTGTCGATTACCAGCACCTTGCACCCATGCTTCTCGAAATCCTCAACCGCGACCGAGTACCGAGTCGGAGCAAACGGCTCCTTCATCTCGGCTATTTCATATCCGTCAGGGAGTGCGGCCATGATGCCGGGGCTGTCGGCGTACATGCTGCCACGACCGTTTTCGGTGTCGAGAAAGCCTACCGAACCCTTTCCTGCGAGTCCGGCGGCGAGCAGAAGTGCCGAGTAAGTTTTCCCAGAACCCGAAACCCCGGCGAGGCTGATTAGCATTGGGACGGCCTTGCGTTTGGCCGGTGCGATGGTAAATGACATGGGCATCTCCTAATAGTTGATTTTGACGTGTGGGATCATTCCTTTGGCAATAGCCTCAACGATGGCCTTTGCCGCCGCCCCGGCGCTAAGTAACCCGTCGCCGGTCATTACCGCGTTTAGTGCCTCAAGCGCCTCGTTGTTCACCTTCGCCCGGTGCTTCCTATCGGCCTCACGCTTGGCAGCAGCTTCCGCTTCGGCTTTTCGAACTGCTTCGGCACGGTCACGTTCTGCCTGCACTGCGGCTGCCTTCTCGAGCTCCGCCTTCTCTGCAGCGGCTTTTGCATCCGCAGCGGCCTTCTCTTCGGCTTCAGCCCTGTCCCGTTCAGCCTTCTCGGCGGCAGCTTTGCTATCGGCTGCAGATTTCAGGATGGCAGCAAGGCGATCTGCCTCCGCCTTTTTGGCTCGCGATTCAGCATCTTCCTTCTCTTTCTGGATGCGCTGGCGCTCCTGCTCGGCCTTTTCCTGCTCCGCTTTCACACGCGCAGCTTCCGCTTCGGCTTCCTTGCGGGCTTTCGCTTCTGCTTCGGCCTTCGCCTTCGTGGCGGCTTCCGCCTTGATAAGCTCCTCGCGTTCTCGCGCCTTCCGATCAGCCTCTTCACGGCGTAGGCGTTCGAGTTCAGCCAGCTCGCTCTCGTACTTCTGGCTGGACTGCAGCGTGTCACTCAGGGCTTGACGGGCCGCGTCATAAGCGAGTTGCGCGCGATTGCCGAACTCCTGCCAATCGCGGGAGTTTGCGGCATCCATAGCTTTCTGCCGATTTTGAACCTCTACGGACGCAGGGTGCGGGGTGTCGAACCGAATCAGGCTATCGAACGCCTTCAGGGCTTGTTCGTGGCCTTCGACACGCTGCTTTTCCGCGTTCTCCCATTCCGTGAGCGGTGCCCGGATTTCGTCTTTCAGGGCGTCCAGATCGTCGCGGATACGCTTGCGCTCGCCGTCAACTAGAGCGAGCTGTTTTTTCTGCTCCGCAACCAGTTCCTTGCCCATCTCATCGAGCAGTGTCTTTGACCGGGCAATTGTGTAGGCAAGTGAGCGAATTTGCTCCCGTCCTTTGTCGGTTGAAATGTCGAGGACGTGGGATCGGGCTTCTATCTTGATCTTGTCGAGGATGTCTGAGGTGCCTTGAGGGGTGAAGATGTCGAGTGGCTTGAGTTGCTCCAACACTACGAGTTGATTCATAATTATTCCTTTCAGTTGGTTGACTAGCTGAACATTAACATTGGCAAATCGGTGTCTTCGAGTTGGTGCGGCAGAGTTTGGTCCCGCCACGGCTTGTCGCCGTACTTTTCCAGGCACCCGGCGTAGAGAATTTTCATGTCGTAAATTCGCATGTGGGCAGACGACCAGTAAACGTTCAGGTCGGCCCCGGCCGCTTCCGCCTCCTTCATCAGCACCATGCGCAGGTCGAACGGGGCGGACGATTCGATGAAGATCAACACGAACCCGTGTCCCTCGGTTTCTGTGAACTCCTTCAACCACGTCTCGCTCACGTCGCCATCGGTGCGAATCTCCCCGGCGGCGAGTTGCCGGCGGGCCAGTTCACGCACCTGGTTGTAAAAGACGCATTGAAGGTGGTATCCCTCGTAAAAAATGGCCTCGTAAATTGCCTTCTCGACGGGCTTGCCGCGTGAATTGGAGAATGTTTTGATGTCCACGGTTGACCGGGGACGGACGTAATCCATGCGGGCCTTGAGCATCACACCAGTTTCCGGGTCACGGACGAAGAACGACACTTCGGGCATCCCTCCGCTCAATGCCGCCTTCGCGTATGGGTCTTCAGCCATGACCGCCGCAGCAGCGGCTATTTTCTTGGACTCTTCAGTGCCAAGGAACGTCTTCCCGACATGTTCGGCGGCATGGCGTTCCAGTTCCATTTCCCAGATGACGGCGGGAAGGCCGCTGGCGACAATTCTGTCCACAAGGTCGGATTTCTTCTTGGCCGATTTTGGCAGTCCGTTCGCTTCGAGAAACGCCTTCATGTCGTCAGCGGTCACAAGAGCGCCCGGATAATCTTCGGGGAAGAGCTTCATCACGAAGTTGCGGTCAAATCGCTCCGGCTCCAATGCGCGAGAGTGGACGGCTTTCCCGAACCGCCTGGCCCCGGTGTCGTCTTCCGGCTCGCGGTCGGGATTCAGGTTCTTGTGCCAGTAGTTAAGCTTGGACACGGTGAGGTGCTTGATACCGCTGCACGACAGCCCCTCGGCCGCGTGGTACGACGCCTCATCCATGTCGAAGTAGATACCCGGCTCGACGACCGGGCGAAGTATGTTGGTCATCATTGACTCCATTTTGTTGTTGACGAATGCACATGCCTTATGGCACGAATAAAAGCACACGATAATTCTTCGCGCAAGCACTATTTACATCAGGGATGGCATTTATGGAGAACAGCATCTGCCTCGACGGGGTCAAGATTGCAAAAGACATCAAGACAAGGAGCCGGGCAATCGGCAGGACAGTGAAGTCAGTGTTCGCCGAGGCGGACACGAGCTACCGCACCTACCGTTCATGGCAGCAGGGGGAGAACAACCCCAGCTTCGCCAAACTCAAGCCGATTTATGCAATTCTCGACGCTCACAGGGGGCGCGAGGGCGCTGAAGGCAAATGAGCCGGTATCGAGTGAAGGACTGGAGCGAGTTCCAGCACTACAAGGATCGAAGCCCGCCGTGGATTCGGCTCCACAAGAGGTTGCTGGACAACTTCCGATTTCATTCGCTGCCCGATGCTAGCAGGGCGCTAGCGCCGATGCTCTGGCTGCTAGCAAGCGAGAACAAAGACCCAAGCAGCGGGTTGATCGACCTGACGGACGAGGAAATTGCGTTTCGGATTCGTCGCACGCTGGAGGAATTGCAAACCGCCCTCAAACCCTTGTTGGAAAAGGATTTTCTTGAGTTGTCGCATGGCGATAGTGCCTCGCTAGCAAGCTGCAAGCAACTTGCTGTACCAGAGACAGAGACAGAGGCAGGGAGAGAAGCAGAGGCAGAGAACGAGGACGACGACATGCGGGCGAGTGCGAAGACACCGTTCGAGCGGGTATACGATTACGGCTGTAATCTCTTCCCCCAACTTGTGACTCAAGCCACTAGCGTGATTCATCAATGGCTTGATGGCGGCGCCGACATCGACCTTGACATCATCCCGGAGATCAAACGACTGCACGACAAGAAAATCCAGCCTCGGGGCTGGGGATTATTCACCCAGGACATCGCCAATTCAAAACTTCGGAGAAACACACCGCTTCCAAAAGGAGAACTGAAAAATGACCGCCCAGCAACCAAACACGGCAATTTCGCCGCCCAGGACTATCGAGCAGGTACTGAAGGATTCATCGTCGCCTGACGGAAAACTTGGCGACCTGAAGGAGGTTGACTTTGCCTGCCCCGCGCACGGGAATCAACGGGTCAAGGTTGTTCACCTGACCGACGAATGGGCAAAACCAACCTGCGGAGAGTGCGACAAACAACGCCACTCGGCGGACGGACGCGCCGAGGAACTGCGAAACGGTGTCCGGGCAAGGGAGGCGAAGGAATATCTCATCCGCAACCATCTCGCAAAATCCGCGATCCCCGCGAGGTTTGAAGGCCGGTCGTTCACGAACTACCATGCCCCGGATGAAGAAACACAAAAGGCCCTCGCCACCTGCAGGGATTTTGCCACGGATTTTCCCGACCGGTTGCTGACAGGAAGCTCGCTCATCCTGTGCGGCAATGCGGGGACGGGAAAGACACACCTGGCCTGCGCGATTGCCCTGCATGTCATCAGGAAGCACGCCCTCTCGGCCGCATACATGACCGTCGGCAGGGCATTCCGCATGGTGAAGGACACTTATCGCCGGGACTCCGGAAAGACCGAGCAGGAGGTGCTTTCCCATTTCACCGCCCCGGAATTGCTCGTCCTCGACGAAATTGGCATCCAGTACGGTTCGGACACCGAAAAGAACATCCTTTTCGAGATCGTCAACGAACGGTACGAAGCCCTTCTCCCGACGATTCTCATCAGCAACCTTGCTCTGCCGGCCCTGACCGAATACGCCGGGGAACGGGTCATCGACCGCATGAAGGAAAACGGCGGAAAGCTTGTCGTATTCGACTGGAAGAGTCACCGGGGGGCGGTGTGAATTTGACTGGAAGGTCAGTGACACCGAAAGGACAGAAACGCAAGCGGAGCAACCTGCCTACCAAGGCCCACCGAGAGTATTGGGAGCGAGTCCGAAGCCTCGGTTGCTCTGTCTGCAAGGCCTCCAACCCGGAAATCCACCACGCTTTGACAGGGGCGGGACGCCGGAGGGATCATGACAAGGTCATTCCTCTTTGCCGCCCGCACCACCGAGGCGAGCACGGAATCCACACCCTGAGCCGGAAGGTCTGGCAGGAGCAGTTCGGCGCCGAGCAAGAACACCTTGACCGCGTGGCGCTATTGTTACGTTAACGCCCGGAAAACCAGCAATCAGTTCGGCAATGTCCATGCCCCGACCATACCAGCCCGCGATATCAGGGCGATATTCGGAAATGGCGCTGTGCCATAAAGCCGTCATAAATGAGTTCTGGACATCGCACCACCCGCTGTGGCAGACTCCCCCTTGAACCACAAGGGGATGGGCGGATGTACAACGAAAAGGGAAAACCCGAGGACATCGTTCCGGAATCCGTCGCCCTTCGGCGCGGCATGGTTTACAGCAAAGACCGCCACGGGAAAATCTGCCGTGCCGAGATCGAAGCCCCTCTCCTGATCGACCAGCTCTACAACCATGAGATCATCGCCTCCGACCACCACTTTTACGGGGTGCAATTCATCACCATGCGAAAGCTGTTCCTCTCGCCCGTCGGGTTTAAGATTGGCATGCTCCTGGTCAAACGCGATGACGAACAGGCCGGGGACAAGCCCATCCCGATGGAGGACACCGATTACCTGCGGGTGATGCGACTGGTCAAAAACCCGGCGAACCAACGGTTGCTTCGTGAGATATGCGACGAGGAGGCCGACCCGTGCAATTACCTGTGCTACGGCCGCAAGAAGCATCTTGTCGCGTCCGCATTCGACGCCTTGTGCGAATCCGTGATGATGTTGTGGGAACAGAAGCGGCAAATGGCTGAGAACGCGAACCGCATAAAAGATCAATCGTGAACGCAGAAACCGCTTGCGCGAAGCGACGAGTCCATTCATAATGCTGAGAACAAGGCCATTTCGCACGCCTTCATTTTGCCTTCCCGATCTCTTGAGAGGCCGCATGACGCATTGAGGTGCGCAAGAAAAAAGCCGCCAGAGTTTCCCGGCGGCCTTCACATCAGCTTCAAGACTTATCGGCGGAAACCATTGCGATACCCGCCGCCCCAGCCTGCGCGATAGCCGCCGCCATATCCAACCCCATAACCGCCGAAGCCCGAGCGATAGGCTCCCCCGCCGTAGTAGGGCCGGTAGCCATAACCGGGATACCCGCCGACCCCGATTGATATTCCACTGTACCCTCCGTACCCGCCATACGCCGGGTAAGAGGGATAGCTGTACGCCGGACTGATCACCGTCGAGGGATACGAATATCCGTTCGACGGGTAGACCACGACGGATTGGGCATTCGACACCGAGGGCAGGCTTATTGTCAGGATCGCCGCAAGCACCGCTCCGGCAAGCAACTTACGCATGATTGTTTCTCCAAAAGAACTCAGTTCTGGGACAACCAATGTGCAAGTGGCGAGCCAAACCGTTGAAATGTCAATTTATTCAAGATTTGAGCAAAGCCACGTCGCCTTCATTTTTCGGAGCGATGAGAATCACTTCGGTGTCGCCCAACGATTCACGAGCGCTTGCGGGGAAGAGATTCACCGTTTCTTCGAATGATTTATCCGCATGGTGATCCGCATAAGCCCCGTTGCCGGGAATTCTTGAATATCCGTCTGTCGCCAGCCTGTACCGCGGGTTGTCGATGCGAAAACGCACAAGCCCGCCGTGAGAGGAAACAACCGTGAGACGGGCGCCGTGGTCGAGCAGAAAATCTTCGCCGGGTTTCCGGGTGATCACAAGCATGGACGACACCCTCCTTGGGTAAGCTGAGGACTTGGAGGTTACCCCACGAATCACTTCATTCCGGCGGGGGGCTTCAAATTAAGGTCATCAAACACTTTCCCCGCACTCATTACCCGCAAAGCCTGCGGCAACTATTCAGACCACCCAGATTCAACGAAACATATGTCCCTGACCCCCAAGCAAGAAACCTTCGCCCAAAAGTACATCGAACTAGGAAACGCGACCGAGGCGTACTATGCCGCTTACGATGCGGCAGGCTCCAAACCGATCACGGCGAATCGCGCCGCCAAGACATTGCTCGACAACCCCAAGATTGCCGCTCGCCTGCGCGCGCTACGGGAAATCCACCAGAAACGCCATGAGGTGACCGTGGACACCATCACGCAGGAACTCGAAGAGGCGCGCATGCTCGCCCAAAGGACGAAACAACCATCGGCCGCCGTTTCGGCGTCGCTCGGAAAGGCGAAGCTGCATGGGTTGATCACTGACAAGTCGGAACTGGCCGGCAAAGACGGCGCCCCGCTGAGATTCACGCTCGCCCTCGGCGATGCAAAGACAGATTGAGTACGTTCGCCCCTGGCTGTACCCAAAGCAGCTTGAGGCCATCTTTCACGACAAGCGTTACGGCTGCATTGAGGCCAGCACCAAGGCGGGCAAGACGGTCGGGTGCATCACCTGGCTTTTCGAGCAGGCTGCGATCAACGGATGCGAGGGACGGAACTACTGGTGGGTCGCCCCGATCTTCCCGCAGGCCAAAATCGCCTTTCGACGCCTCAAGCGATATCTGCCGCACAGCCTTTACACGGCGAATGAATCCGAACTGACCATCACCCTCGCCAACGGCGCGGTGATCTGGTTCAAGGGCGCGGACAAGCCCGACAGCCTCTACGGCGAGGACGTGTATGCGGCGGTGCTGGATGAAGCCAGCCGCATGAAGGACGAAGCGTGGCATGCCGTCCGCTCCACCCTGACCGCGACCAACGGCCCGGTCCGCCTGATCGGCAACGTAAAAGGCCGCAAGAACTTCTTCTACAACCTGAGCCGTAAAGCCGAGTCGGGCGAGCCAAACATGGCTTACCACGTCATCACCGCTTACGACGCGGTGGCCGGCGGCGTGGTCACGCTCGACGAGATCGAAGACGCGAAACGCCTGCTCCCCGAGCAGGTGTTCAACGAACTCTATTTGTGCAAGCCATCAGACGACGGCGGCAATCCCTTCGGCCTCCGGGCGATTCGTGAGTGTGTCGGCCAGTTATCGAACCTGCCCCCGGCATGCTGGGGCATCGACCTGGCGAAGAGCCATGATTGGACGGTCTGCATCGCACTGGATGCTTACGGGCAGGTATGCCGCGTCGAGCGATTCCAGATGCCCTGGCAGGAGACGATCACCAAGATCATCGACTTGGTTGGCGATGTTCCGGCCCTCGTCGACTCGACGGGCGTTGGCGATCCCATTCTCGAAGCCTTGCAGAAACAAAAGCGGAATTTCGAGGGATTCAAATTCAGTTCGACGAGCAAACAGCAGCTCATGGAAGGACTCGCGGTTGCAATCCAGCAACGCAAAATCGGCTACCCGGATGGAATCATCGTCATGGAATTGGAACAGTTCGAGTTTGAATACACCCGCACCGGGGTTCGCTATAGCGCGCCGCCGGGCCAGCACGACGACACGGTCTGTTCGCTGGCGCTCGCGGTGAGCCTATTCTCGGTTCCCCGTCCCGAAATTCGCATCCGGCGCCTCTGATGGGATGGTTTCGCCGTAAGGCATCATTCCCGGTCGCCTCGTTAAAAAGCGCGTCATTCCTGCTCGGCATGGGCGGCGGGCGCGGGGGATTGAATTCCGGTTCGTTCGACCGCCTAGCCCTGGAAGGCTATGTCCAGAACGCCGTGGTCAACGCCTGCGTCAACAAGATCGCGGGCAGCATCGCCTCGGTTGACATGGTTCTTTACCGCAAGGGCAAGGGCGGCAAGCTGGACAAAGTCGAATCGCACGAGCTGCTCACGCTGCTGGAAAACCCCAACCCCACCCAGTCGGGCAAGGAGTTCATCCGCTATCTGGTCGGCTACTACCTGACCGGGGGAAACGCCTACATTCTCGCCAACGGCCTCGACCCGTCGTCCAGAAAGCCGAAAGCCCCGACCGAGTTGCAGTTGCTCAATCCCGGCAAGGTGAAGGTCGAGCCGGGCAAGACGCTGTTTCCGGAGTTTTTTGAATACAAGCCGGACGCCGCCCGGCGGTTCGCCTTTCCGGTGGATCAAATCAGCGGCCGCTCGGCGGTCATGCAGTTCAAGACGTTCAACCCGCTCAATGCCTGGTACGGTCTCCCGCCCATGCTCGCGGCGGCTTACGGCATCGACATCCACAACGGCGGCAACCTGTGGAACAAGAAGATCCTCGATAATGACGGCCGCCCCTCCGGCGCCCTGCAAGTCAAGGGGGCCGATGGCAAACCCGCGACCCTGACGGACGACCAGTTCAACCGCGTCAAGGAGATGATCGACGATCAATACAGCGGAGCCAACAACGCCGGCCGCCCGCTCTTGCTTGAAGGCGGCCTCGAATGGCAGCAAATGTCCGTGAACCCGAAGGACATGGACTTCCTGCAGGCGAAATACAGCGCCGCCAGGGACATCGGGCTGGTGTTCGGAGTCCCTTCGCAACTCCTGCAGATTCCAGGCGACTCGACCTTCGCCAATTACGAACAGGCGAACCTGTCTTACTGGACCGACACGGTCATCCCGTTGTTGTGCTGGTTTTTGGAAGGGTTCAATCGCTGGCTCACCCCGGCATACGGCGACGATCTGTACCTCTGGTATGACGAGGAATCAATCGCCGCCCTGGAGCCGAGACGCAAGGAAAAGGCAACCCGGATTCAGTCATCGACCTACATGACGATTGACGAAAAGCGTCACGCGATGGGACTGGATTCGCTGCCGAACAAGCTCGGCGAGGCGCTCGTCCTCGACGGACGCGGCATCCTGCTCGGCATGGATGGCAGCATCCTGGCGCTCGCGGTCAACGCCAACACCGATCCTTCGCAAGATCCGCTGATCAACCCCGATGCGGTTCCGCCCGTTGATCCCAACGATCCGGAGGCGGCCGCGAAGCACAGGGCTTGGCTGGTGAAAAACGGCTATACCGAAGAACGGGCTGAGCGACTGACGATGCTGGCTTACGGCTGATGGTCACCCGCCAGGCGTATCACCGCGTCTTTCTCGCGACGATGGACCGCTTCGAGTCCCTGTTCAAAGGGAAGATCGTCGCCGACAAGGATAAGTTCATCACCGCCTGCGCGTCGGAGTATCGCACGCACGGCGTGCCCAATTTCTTCCACCTCGTGGACAAACATCAGGGTGAGTTATTCGACTCACTGAAAGCCCATTACCGCATGGTGATCCCCGCATTCGGAGCCCTCAGCCTGTCCCAGGTGAAAAGCCGCCAGTTCAAGGCCACCGCCGAGGATGCGCTCTTTGAAGACCTCGCGAACCGCTGGGTTCACACCGAAGGGCTGAAACGCTCGAAGTTGATCGCCGACACTTCCGAGGCCGACGTCCTCGCCGCCATCTCGTCGGGGATCGAAGACGGACTGGGCACGGCCGAGATCGCCGACGACATTCAGAAGGTGACCGGCCTGTCGGACTGGAGGGCGGAATCAATCGCCCGCACCGAGACGCATGCGGCAGCCAACTATGCCAGCGTCGAGAGCGTCCGTCAGGCCGAGGACAGACTCGGCGTGAGGATGTTAAAGGAATGGCTCCCGACTCTCGACGGCCGCACGCGACCCGCGCATGCGGAAATGGAAGGTTCGGACCCGATCCCGATGGAGGACAAGTTCCTCGTGGACGGGGAGGAAATGGACAGGCCGGGCGACCCGGCAGGAAGCGCGGAGAATGTGATTTCATGTCGATGCGTTTTGGGATTTTCTGAGGAGAAAGAGTGACATGGGGTTTGTGATTCCGACAAGCACGATTGAGAAGATGGAGCGCGGCGAGGAACTGGATGCCGGGGAACTGGCGCACATCCAAAGCGCCCTCTCGTTTGGCCGGTCAATGAGGCTTCCGTTGCCTGTCTTGATCGGGCTGACCCTTTGCATTGTCGCGATGCTGGTAGCCCTTTCCATTCAAGCGTTCTGATGGGCCGCGTCCTGTCCCGGCATGGCAACGTCATCGCAACAGACTTCAGGCCTCGCCCTCAATTCGATATTACGCTCGCCTTCAAAAGCGAAACACTTTACCGCGACGGCCTGGTGATGCTCATGCGCACCACGGCCTTGCTCGATGACAAACCGATTTTCGTCCTTCACTTTCTCGTCGACCTTGCCACCGGCCACATCGTTCAACTCAACCACGGGTAGCACCACATGAAGATCAGGCACAAGAGCTTCTCGCTCCACGAACTCAAGACGGACGACGAGGCCCGCACCGTCGAGGGCTGGGCGTCCACCTTCGGCAACAAGGACGCCGGGGACGACATCATCCTCTCCGGGGCGTTCACCGCCTCGCTCGCCGTCCGCAAGCCCAAGATGCTCTGGCAGCACGACACCGGCGAATTGATCGGCATGTGGGACGCCGCGACGGAGACCGAGAAGGGCCTGTACGTCAAGGGCCGCTTCGCCGACACCCCGCGAGGCAACGAGGCTTATACCCTCGCCAAGATGGGCGCGCTGGACTCCATGAGCATCGGCTACAGCACCCTCGACTACGATTACGACCCGAAGACGGGCACCCGCACCCTCAAGAAGCTCGACCTCTGGGAAGTGTCGCTCGTGACCTTCCCCATGAACGAGCAGGCGACGATCACCACCGTCAAGTCAGCCGCCGAGGACATCGACGCCGCCTATGACCTGCTTGAGCAGGCCACCGGCATCTGTGACGCCTATGCGTCCGGCGAGATGGAGCCGACCGCCGAAATGCTCGGCACGGTGGCGCAACTCGCCCGCCAGGCCATGAGCCTGCTCGGGGACGACGACGCGGACGAACCGGAAGACGACACCGGCAAATCCAGGCCGTCCCCCAAATCCATCGAAAGATTCCTGCGCGAGGCAGGCCTGTCCCGAAGCGACGCAAAAGGATTGCTCGCCAAGGGATACACCGCGATCACCCCACGGCGAGAGGCTGTCGGCGATTCGGAACTGACGGCATTTTTCAACCAATTCAAACTGTAAGGACACATCACATGGCTTTAGACCAGGAAACCAAATCCGCCATTGAGGGCGCGCTCAACGCCTTCAACGAACTGAAAAACACGATTGACCCGCTGAAAACGGACGTGCAGACCCTTCGCATCAAGACCGACGCGTTCGACCAGGCCAAGCTCGACAAGCTGGCCAAAGACATCAACGACGGCATCGAACTGAGCCAGAAAGCCCAGGCGAAACAGCAGGCGCTCGAAGAGAACAACAAGGCGATGGAGATCGAGCTCTCCGCCCTGAAGACCGCCTTCAACCGCGCCCCGAACGGCTCCGACTCTTCCGAGGGTTCCGAAAAGAAGCTTCGCAAGAAGATGAACTCGGCGTTCAACGCCTTCGCCCGCGTGAACACGGGCAGCCGTCAGATGTACTTCGACGAGTACCTGAAGGAACATTGCGCGGAAGACCAGGAAATCAAATCCATGCTGGTCGGCAACGACCCGAACGGCGGGTTCCTGGTGCTCCCCGAATTCGGCGGCATCATCAAAACGCAGATCTTCGAGTCGTCGCCCATCCGTCAGCTCGCCGATGTCATCACCATCGGCTCGGACATGTACGACGTGCTCACCGATTCCGACCAGGCGGCGGCGGGATGGACGGGCGAATCAACCCCCCGCACCAACAGCGGCACTCCGGTCGTCGGGAAGATTCAGATTCCCGCCCACGAAATGTACGCCTATCCCAAGGCCACCCAGAAACTGCTCGATGACGCGATGATTGACATCGAGGCATGGCTGGCGGGCAAGGTGGCCGACATCTTCGGCCGCACCGAGGCCACCACGTTCGTGACCGGCAACGGCGTCGCCAAGCCGTTCGGTTTCATGAGCTATGCCGCGGGCACGGACATCACCCAGCAGCAGGTTGAGCAGGTGAACACCGGCGACGCCGCGAACTTCACCTACAACGGCCTCGTCGGGGTGCAGAACGCCTTGAAAGAGCCATACCAGCGCAACGCCACCTGGCTCTACCGTCGCGCCAGCAACCTCAACATCATGGAAATCAAGGACGGACAGGGCCGTCCGATCTTCAACATGACCTACGACAAGAACGCCGGCCTTGAGCCGTCGCTCCTCGGCGCCCCCGTCCGCTTCGCGGCCGACGTGGCGGCGATGGCGGCCAACGCCTTGGTGGCCGCCTACGGCGACTTCAAGCAGGCGTACCAGATCGTGGATCGCATGGGGACGCGCGTCCTCCGCGATCCGTACACCGACAAGCCAAACGTCGGCTTCTACACCACCCGCCGGGTCGGCGGCGGTCTCACGAACTTTGAGGCCCTGAAGATCCAGAAGATGGCTTAACCGCCTCTCCAACCGGCCGGATTCGTCCGGCCGGATGCTTTCCACCACCTTTGAAAAGGAATTCACCCATGAGAGACCTGCACAACAACCTTCTGGTCAAACGGGCCATCAGTTCGACCCGAGTGACCGACAACACCGCCCAGGTGAGCCAGATCATCGACCGCCAGGGCTTTGAGTCCGTCGAGTTCGTCCTCAACATCGGCACGGTCGCCGATGCGGACGCCACCATCGCCTGTCTGCTTGAGGAAGGTGACAATTCCGCACTCAGCGACGCCGGGACGGTGAGCGCAACCGACACGCTCGGCACGCAGACCGCCGCCGGTTTCCAGTTCGACAGCGACAATCAGGTTCGCAAGATCGGCTACATCGGGACCAAACGCTACTTGCGTCTGACGCTGACCCCGGCCAACAACACCGGCAATCTCGACATCGGCGCCCTGGCGCTGCTGTTCGCCGCGAACGGCCTGCCGGTCACCCAGCCAACGAGCTAGTCTTCCCACCTTTGGGGGCGGTTTCGGCCGCCCCATCTTTTTTGGAGATCGAACATGAAGAACCTGAAGAAAATTCTCGGCCTCGCCATCGCGCTCGCCATGACCTCCTCGCTCGCTCATGCGGGTTCCTACACCACGTCCAACTACTGTGAAAACGGGGCCTGCACCTTCAACAGCGCCACCACGTTCGCGGCCGGCTCGGTTGCCTCCTCGTTCAAGCCGGAAGGGCTTGCAAGCAGCCAGTTCTCCGCCGCCGGCGTCGGCAACGCGGCCGACACGACCGACGACGTGCTGTTCAGCTACACCCTGCCGGCAAGCGCCCTTAACACGACAGGCCAGGCCATCGAAGTGACCTGCTTCGGCGGGACGGCGGCGAACGGCAACAACAAAACCATCAAACTCTGGTTCGGCTCCGAGCTCATCAGCTCCGGCGTCATCACCGATTCCAACAAGAACTGGACGAGTTCGATGGTCATCGGGCGCACTGGCGCGTCCGCGCAACTCGTCCGGGCGACCATGGTTCACGACACTTCGACGATCACCCCGTACCTCGCCACCGGCGCGGAAACGGACACCGCCGCCATCACGATCAAATGCACCGGCGCGTCGGGCACCACCGGCGCGGCGGGCGATGTCGTGGGCCGGGGCATGTTCGTGCGGTTCTCCAACTAAAACCCGGAAGAGGCAACCATGAGAATCCTGCTCGCTTCGCTCTTCCTCATCCTGACGGCGCCGTGTTCGTTCGCCGCCGCCACGGATGATTACGGCCAGCTCGCCACCGGCCTCGACTCGCCGTACCGGCATGCCGCCGCCGTCACCCCGAGCGACACGGTTGACCTGACCAACGTGACCCGCGCCGTCTATGTCGGTGGCGCGGGGAACATCGTTTACATCACCGAACAGAACGAGACGGTCACGCTGACCGGGGTGACGGTCGGCACGGTGTATCGCATCTGCGCCAGCCGGATCAAATCCACAAGCACAACCGCGACGAACATCGTCGCACTTTGGTAAGGAAACCACTCATGAAACCGCACCGCATCCTGAAGAGCTTCAAAGGCTCGCAAACCGGCAACGACCACCAGCATTTCGAGGCGGGCGCGACCGAACACCTCTCGGACGATCTTGCCGCCATCGCCGTGCGCGAGGGATGGGCCGAGCCGCACCACAAGGAAATCAAGCCGCGCGAGCTTGCGGAAGGGGAAATCCTCGAATCCGGCGAACTCCCCGGAGACACCGACACGGGTGAAAAATCCGCCGGGGCCGCCCCGGAGAACAAGGCATTCAAGAAGGCCCCGGCCAACAAATCCCGCAAGGCCGAATAGCCGGTGCGCCGTCCCCGTCGTTCGCTCACGCTGATCGCCGGACCGGTCTCGGAGCCCGTGACCCTGGCGGACGCGAAAACATGGGCGAGAATTGACGATGACTCCTCCGACACGCTGATCTCCCAACTCATCACCAGCGCCCGCATGGCGGCCGAGGAATACCTTCGCCGGGCCTTGATGACCCAGACTCACAAGCTGACGCTCGACCTCTGCGGTTCTCCGCTCGGAATGAATTGGAACGAAGGCGTTTACGACCTGCCGGTCACCGCCCTCTACGGCGGCCTGCCGCAGACCATCGAGCTTCCGAAGGGGCCGGTCCAGTCAATCAACTCGGTGACGACTTACGACCTGAACGACATCCCGAGCCTTTACGGCGGCGGCAACTACCACATCGACGCCGCCGGGGAGCGGCTTGTCCTGAATTACGCGGCCTTGTGGCCCGCCAGTCTGCGGCCGGTTGCCGCCTGCGAAGTCACCTATGTCGCCGGGTACGGGGATGCGGCCGCCGTGCCCCAGCCCGTCAAAACCGGAATTCTGATCCACGTCGCCTCGATCTACGAACAACGCGGCAACTGCGATGATGCCATGGCGCTCCCGCCGGGAACCGCCCAGCTTTACAACCAATACCGCATCATGGGGGACCGCCTTGGGTAAGTGCTGCGCGGACCTCGTTGGAAAGATGAAAAACCGGGTCACGATCCAAGCCGTTTCCCGGCTGTCCGACGGCCAGGGCGGATACGCCGAAAGCTGGGTCGACGGAGCCACGGTCTGGGCGTCAATCGAGCCCTACAGCGGCTACCAAAAATTCCAGGCGATGCAGTTGCAGACGCCCGTCACGCACAAGATCAGCATGCGTTACCGTCCCGACGTGGCCACCGGGACGCGTCTGAAATACGGCGACCGCTTCTTTTCGGTGGAGGAGGCGTTGAATGTGAACGAAGAGGGCCGGTTCCTGGCGATCAAGGCCGTTGAACGAGTGGTGCGGGCAGAGGCGGTCGATGTCGGCGCGCTTCTTCTGGAAACCGGCGCATACCTGCGGCTGAACGGCGGCGGGCGAATTTTACTGGGGGCGTGATGGCTGAAGACAAAACAATTCTCGAACTCGATCCCGGCGGCCTGATTCAATCCGGCGACCAAATCCCGGCTTCCCGTGACGGCGCCGATGTGCGGGTCGTGGTCAACACGGCGGGCACCAAAGCGGCGTCCGACGACGACAAGGACGCCCTTGCCTCGGTCAACGGGACAACGCAGATCGGCCATGTCGCGGTATTCTCGGACACCGAAGGCACCATTGAGGACGGGGGGGCCATTGACGCGATCATCACCGGGGCAACCCGGCTCGACATCGTGCTGACCACCGACGACCTGGCGATCATTCGCGGCAATGTGATCTACCGCGCCAGTGTCGATGCCGTTCTGAATGCCCAGCCGCCATCGGGCGGCGGCGGACAATTCGATTTCTCTGATCCCATCAACTCGGCCTACGCAGCCATCATCTAGGAGATTCGCCCATGAGTTTTACCCAAACCGTCGTCAATGTGAAACAAGCGGACGGTTCTTCCGTGCCGATGATCGCCTACACGGACGGGACCAATCTCACGTTCGCCCACGCCGGTCTTGACGCAACCGGGGCGATCATCAGCCCGGCGACTTCCGGCAACCAGACCACGGCGATCAGCGCGCTGTCAACAATTGCGACCCAGACGGCGGGGCTTGCCACGGCGGCCGCCCAGGCCACCGGCAACACGTCGACCGCCGCCATCGCCACCAACACCGGCGACCTCGACGCCAACCTCGGCGCGAAGGCCGATGCCGCCGCCTCCGGCGACACCGGCTCCTTCAGCCTCATTTCGCTCTTTAAGCGATTGCTCACCACCAGCACGGCGATTTCAACCGCCTGCCAGGCGGCCATCCCGGCGGGCGCCAACGTGATTGGCGGCGTGACGGTCTCGGACGGGGGCAGCGCGGCGTTGGGAGCCAAAGCCGACGCGGCCGCCTCCTCGGACACGGGCACGTTTGGTCTGATCGCCCTTTTCAAACGATCACTCCAGTCACTGACTAGCATCCTCGCGGCCTGCCAGGCGGCGACACCGGCCGGAACGAACCTGATCGGCAGGATCGGCATCGACCAGACAACTCCCGGCGTGACAAACCTCATTTACCTTCCGGCTCCGTTTATTGTCGCGGGCGCGACCACCACCCGTCCGGCGAACACCACCGCTTATGCGGCCGGCCAGCTCCTCGCCAACAGCACATCGGCCGGATCGGTCACCTTCCCGGTCATCGCCGCCGCGCGGGCGAACGACATGGCGGGAACCATCCTGCGTCTTCGCTTGAAAAAGACCGGCACGACGATCACGCAGGGCATCTTCCGCGTCCACCTATACAACTCGCAGCCCTCGGTCACCAACGGCGACGGCGCGGCCTGGCTGACCACCAGTGCCGGTTATCTCGGGGCGTTTGACGTCACCATGACGCAAGCCTTCTCGGACGGCGCCATCGGCATTGGCACGCCGGTCTCCGGTTCGGGCGTTGCCTTCACCCCGGCCGCGGGCACGCAAAATTTGTATTACCTCATCGAGGCGCGCGCGGCTTATGTGCCCGTTTCGGGCGAAGTGTTCACGCCCTACGTCGAGGTGCAGTAATGCTCCCCGCCGGTCTCGCCCCCTCCTGGGTCCTGCCGAGGGCAAGATACGACCTTGACTTCGTCAACAACCGCTATTGGGGCGGGAATGTGAGCATGGCCTCGGCGAACGGCACCGGCCAGCCGCCAAAATCGCTGGTGGTGACCGGAAACGCGGGCGGGGCGGCGGGCAGTTACTTCGCCCCCGACACCGACGGCGTCTGGAAGTCATTTCCGCAATCCGGCATCCGTCGCACGGGCTTCGGCGCGTTCGTCGAGGGCTTCGGCGCGTGCGCGAACTACGCCCTTTGGTGCCGTGACCTGACCAACGCGGCATGGACGGCGACCAACGTCACCACGGCAAAGACCCAGGCCGGGGCCGACGGGAAGGCCAGCTCCGCCACGCTGGTCACCGCGACCGCCAACAACGCCACCATTCTGCAATCCGTCGCCTTCCCGGCCCAGTCGCTTCAGACGGCCGCCATCGCCGGCGGCGGCTCTCCGACTTATGCGGTCAATGACCTGCTGACGGTCGCGGGGGGAACATTCACCACGGCGGCGGTGCTCAAGGTGACATCCGTCTCCGGGGGACTGCCGGCGACCATTTCCATTCAGACGCCGGGTTCTTACACCGCCCTGCCGTCCAACCCCGTTTCCGTGACGGGCGGGGGAGGATCGGGGGCGACGTTCAACCTCAATTTCATGAGCTACGCGCCGTCGTTCGTGCTCAGGCGGGCGTCGGGAAGCGGTCCTGTTTACATGACCGTTGACGGCAGCGCCTATGTTGACATCACCAGCCAGATCAGCGGCTCGTTCGGCCAGGTCACAATTCCGGCCTCCGTCCGGCTCACCCCGGCCACCTTCGGCCTCAAGCTCGGCACGTCGGGCGATTCGCTGGTCGTGGACTTCGCCCAGTTGGAAAACAATCTGTTCGCCACGTCCCCCATCCTGACGACGACCGCCTCCATGACGAGGGGGCCGGAGTATCTGGCGTTCAATCTGCCGGGCTCCCCGGCGGGTTCGGCGGTCAACGACGGCTACCGGCTGCTCAAGGACATCACCTTCGGCACGCCCGTCACCGTGATGATCCAATATTCGGGCAACTTCGACACCCTGCGCAATCACCTGATCTTCGGCGACGATGTCAGCAACATTTTCGTCAGCGGGGCGGCGGGCGGGGGAGTCGTCACCGTCAGCGGATGGTCAAAGGGCGCCGCGAACTCCGCGACGGCCGGTTACGCCTCCGCGGACTCGGTCGTCACGGGCATCAACACGCTCAACAAAGTGATCGTCCGCTGGGACGGCTCCGGTTCGTCGGTGTGCGTCAACGGCGGGGCGATCACCTCCAGTTCCTCGGTGGCTTTTCGCCCGTCGGACATCGGCCTCACTCACGGCGGCCTCGGCAACAACGGGTCGGGGCTGATTCCGACCAACGGCTGCACCAAACGGGCGACATTCTGGCGGGAGGCACTGTCGGACGGCGAGATGCGGCGGCTCAGCACGGTGACGGACAACCAATGATCGACCTGACCGTGACGGTCCAGGGGCTGGACAAGATCATCTCCTCGTCGGCCGCCATTCAAAAGGCGGTTGACGAGGAACTTTCCAAGGGCACCTATGCGTGCGCGCAGCAGATCGCCACGGATTACAAGAAGTCGGTGCTGGCGGGGGGCAAATCAGGCCGGATTTACAAATATGGCGCGATCTCGCACCAGGCGTCCGCTCCCGGCGAGGCTCCGGCCTCCAACACCGGGCGGCTGGTCAACGCCATCAGCGTCATGGTTGACTCGGCCTCGTCTTCGATCATGAAAGTCGCCACCAAATACGCCATGATGCTCGAAGTGGGAACCTCGAAAATGGCCGCCCGTCCCGCCGCCGTTCCCGCGATGGAGCAAAACCGGGCCTGGATCATCGAACGGATCGCCCTGGCCCTCAAAACCGCCCTGTCGCGCGGCCGGTAGATGCCCGGCCCGAGCAACGCCCTGCAAACCGCGATTTACCGGAGGCTGACCGGCTACGCGCCCATGAAGGCTCTCGCCACCGGCGGGGTCTTCGACTTTGTCCCGGCGACGGCTCAACCGCCTTACGTCAAGATTGGCGATGACACCGCCGTCGACTGGTCAACCATGACCTCGAACGGCTGGGATATCACGCTCACCATCCACTCCTGGGACTTTGAGAAGGCCGGCCGGAAATCGGTCAAGTCGGTCATGTCCGCGATTTATGACGCCCTGCACCGGCAGGAGGCGAATGTCATCGTGACGGGCTTCACGCTGGTCATGCTTCAATCGGAGTTCGAGACTTCGTTTCAGGACACGTCCGAAACAGGCCAGCCCGACCACTTCTATCACGGCGTGCAACGCTTCCGCGCGCTCGTCCAAGCTTAACAACCAAGGAAGGTTACAACGATGACTGCACAAAAAGGCAACTCACTCCTGCTCAAGGCCGGCGCCGTGGCGGCAAGCCCCGTCACCGTCGCCGGTTTGCGAAACACCTCGCTCAAGCTCAGCAACTCGATGGTCGATGTCACCAACAAGGACTCGGCCGGATACCGCACGCTCCTGCAGGGCGCGGGCGAGCAGTCCGTCACCATCAGCGCCGACGGCACGGCCGACTCGGCCGCGGCGTTCTCGACGCTTCAGAACAACGCCTTCAACAACACCATCTCCACGTACTGCCTGTTCTTCGACAACGGCGACACGCTGGAATGCTCGTTCCAGATCACCTCGTTTGAGGTGTCGGGGACTTACAACAAGGAACAGCTTTTCACCTGCACGCTGGAATCCTCGGGCCAGTGGACGTTCACCAATAACTAGGGATTCATGACATGACCGCAATCACCGTCCAAAACGCCTCCGACGCCGGGCTCAATCACACGATGGCCGCCGCCGCCCTGTCGATGTCCTTCCCGAACGACGGGCACACCTTCCTCGTCATCGCCAACGGCGACACCGGCACGCCGACCTGCACCATCACGGTCCAGAACCCCAGCCCGCCCGTCCAGGGCTTCAACCCGATCACGCTGTCCAACAAGGTCGTGACGCTTCCGGCGACCGGGACGAACGGCGGACGCGAGATCATCGGGCCGTTCGGACAGTCGCAATACAACGACAGCGCGGGGCTCGTGCAAATCGCCTTCTCGGCGACCACCAGCCTGACCGTGGCCGCCGTCAGCCTGCCGAGGGTGTGATGGACGCGCTCGTCACCCCCTCCCGGACCATTTCCCTCGGCGACCAACAGTACGTCCTCGACGGGTCGTTCGCCACCCTCCGCGCGGTTCAGGAGGCATTCGGGGAGGATGTGGTGCAATTGCTCATGCGCCTCATGGACATGCGCGTCGACGAGGTCGCCAAACTGATCGGCGTCGCCCACGGCTCGCCAGCCGACGAGGTCGGCCAGATCATCCTCGACCAGGTGGGACGGATGACCGCCGCCTATGGCACGCTCAAGATCGAGCTGCTGGCCTGGCTGAACATCGCCATCGCCCCGAAGGCGGATCGTGAAAAAAAAAGCGCCGAAATGGAGGCGATTCTGAAGGCCCGCCTTGCTTCCCGTGGGCGGACTACCAGCGACTCGCCCTCGGACCCCTCCGATGGCCGCCCGGCGAGTTCTGGAGAAGCAACATCTGGGAGCTGAACTATGCGTGGGAGGGCTACGCCCAAAGCAAGGGCATCAAGCTTGAGGGCGGTCACATGACCCGCGACGAACTCGACGAGCTCAAACGAAAGTTTCCGGATCAATGACCGACATCGGCGAACTGGTGGTGAGGATCAAGGCTGACTCCTCGCAGATGCAAAGCGACATCAAGTCCGCGACCGACACCGTCAAGGAATCGGCGGGAGAGATGTCCGAGGCGATGGAGCATGTCGGGCGGGTGCTGGAGAACTTCGGCATCGTGCTGGCCGCGCGCGAGATCATCGAGTTCGGCAAGGGCGCCCTGGAATCCGCCGACAACATCTACATTCTGGCCGAGCGGATCGGGTTCGCGGGGGAAACCCTTTCGGCCCTGAACATCCCTCTCAAGCAGAACGGCAGCAGCGCGGACGAATTCTCCTCGTCCATCAAGTTCATGAGCCGCAACATCGAGCTGGCCTCGGAGGGCAACCAGGAACTCGTCCAACGGTTTGATTCACTCGGGCTTTCCGTCACGAAACTGAAGGCGTTGACGCCGGAAAACCAGTTCTACGCCATCGCCAAGGCGCTCGGCGGCGTCAGCGACCAGAGCCAGTTCATGGCCTCCGGCATGGCGCTGCTCAACCGGTCGTTCGCCTCGCTCGCCCCGCTCATCCGCTCGACGGGCGGCGACATCGAGGGCATGACGGCGAAGGCGAAGGCCATGGGAGACGCGCTGACCCAGGATGATCTCGACAAGGTCCATGAGTTTGAGGACAACTGGATTCATTTCTTCGAGCGGTTCAAAATCGAGGCGGTCGAGGCAACCACCGCCTTTGATGACTTCTTGAAAAGAGGCAAAGAAAGAGGCGACAGTCTGCCCAGCTTCGCCGACCGCTCCGACCGGGGCATCGACCATTTCGGCAACAAGATCCCCGGCTTCGAGTCATGGGAGGACAAGTCGAAGCGTCTCGGCATGGCCACGGAGGCGCAATTCGTCGCCCCCGGCACCTACGATTTTCTCAACGGCGGGAAACCGACCGCCAAGCCGTCTGCATCGGGTTCAAACGCCGACCTGCTCACCGCCGACGAGGAGAGGGAGGCGGCCGAACAGCTCGGCCCGTACATCGACAAACTGAACGAGGAGGCGAAGGCCGCCGAAGTCTCGCAAAAAGCCCTGTTCGTCAAACGCACGGAGATCGAAGCCACGACGAAGGCCCAAAACGATTACAACAACGGCCTCCGTGACGACGCCGAACTGACCGGTGAGGAAACGGCCCGGATCGACGCGGCCGCCGCCGCCCTTTACGACCACAAGGAGGCGCTCGCCCAGAACAAGCAGATCGCCGACCAGCTCACCGGCTCCCTGACTCGCATCATCACCAATTTCAAGGACATGAAATCGGCCATCACCGACCTGTTCCAGTCCATCGCCGATGAGATCATCAAGACCCAGATCGCAAAGCCGATCTCGGCCTCCATCACCAGCGCGTTGCCCTCGGGGGGACTGGGCGGCCTCTTCAGCGGCCTCGGCGGACTTCTCGGCTTCGCGGACGGTGGCTCCCCGCCCGTCGGCGTGCCTTCCATCGTCGGCGAGAACGGCCCCGAGTTGTTCGTGCCGAGCCAGAGCGGCACCGTCATCCCCAATTCCAAACTGGGCGGCGGCGGCGGCGCGTCCGTCAACGTTTACCAAACATTCAACATGCAGCCCGGCCTCGTCGAAACCGTCGGCGCGGCCATTCGCCAGTCCGCCCCGCAAATCGCCGCGATGGCGCACTCGAGCATCGCCATGGACATCACAAACGGGGGCCCGCTGTCCAGAATCGTCGGGAGAAAATCGTGACCGCCATCGAAATGCCCGCCCTTCCCGGTTTCACCGACTGCTCGTTCTTCCTCGCCACCAATTCGCAGACGTTCGTCAGCCCGCTCACCAAGACCACCCAAAGCGTCGAACTCGGCGGGGCGCTCTGGATGGCGACCTACACCCTGCCGCCCATGAGCCGCCGCCAGGCCGCGCCGTGGGTCGCCTTCCTCATGCGGCTCAAGGGACAGGTCAACACCTTCAACGGCTTCGATCCCGATTGCAAAACGCCGCTCGGCGTCGCCTCAGGCGACCCGCAGGTCAACGGCGGATCACAGACCGGCAATTCACTCGTCGTCGACGGGTGCGCCCCTGACGTGACGAACTGGGCGTTGCCGGGCGACTATTTCGCGGTCAACGGCGAACTGAAAATGATCACGGCCCCGGTCGGCACGGATGGCGGAGGCAACGCCGCCATTTTCTTCGAGCCGCCGCTGCGGGCCAGCCCGGACGACAACACCCCGTTGACGCTTTCCCGCGCCTCCTGCGAGATGATCCTCACCGACGACATGCAGGCCAGGTTTCAAGTCGACCGCTTCGGCATTTATCAGCCCAAGACCTTTACCGCCGTGGAGAAAATCTCTTGACCGTCGGCACCCGCGTCATTTCCGACGACACACTGGCCGCCGCCCAATCCCCGTCCATCCACCCGCTGCTTTTGGTGAAGCTCGAATTCGACGGGGGAAACGTCAGCGTCCACTCCGGGCTCGGCGACCTCGTCTTCGGCGGCGACACCTACACCGGCATCGGCTCGCTCGGCAACATCAGCTCCGCCGACGAGGTCAGCGACCTGTCCAACGCCCCCGTCAGCCTCACCCTGTCGAACATCCCCGGCGACATGGGGGCGGTCGTTCTCGGCCAGTATTACCAGGGCCGGAAGGCCACCATCTTTCTCGGCTACCTCGACCTGACGACCCGCGCCCTGATCGCCGACCCCACCATCATCCACCGGGGGCGGATCGACACCGCCGACATCCAGCAGGACAAGACATTTTCCGTCACCCTGACCGTCCAGTCCCGTTTCGCGGCCTGGGACCGACCGCTCGTGCGACGGTACAACAATTCCGACCAGCGGCAGCGATACCTGACCGACACCGGCCTCCAGTTCATCGAGCAGACCGCCGACAAGGTCGTGATCTGGGGCGGCGCGCTGTGAGGGTCGAGGGGTGGGAGCTTCTCCTCCATGAGCATCTTTCCGGAGCGGCGCCGTTCGCCTGGGGGAGCAACGACTGCGCCCTCTGGAGCGCCGCCTGGGTCCGCAAGGCCACCGGACGCGATTGCGCCGCCGAATGGGCCGGTCGTTACACCACCGAGAATGAACTCCGGGATCTGATGCGGGAGCGGGGCCATCGGACGACCGCTGACATCGCCGACGCCACGGGTTTCCCTTCCGTTCATGTCGCATTCGCCCGGCGTGGAGACATTGTCCTCCATCCGCAACGCTGTCTCGGCATCTGCGACGGGCTCCACAGCCATTTTCTGACCAAATCCGGCCTGACCCGCCTCATGACGCTGGCCTGCGTCAAAGCCTGGAAGGTGGACTGATGCCCGCCGTGATCCCGCTTGTCGGCGCCATCGCCGGGGCGATCACCACGGCGGAACTCGCGACGGCCACCGTGCCGTTCTTTGCCTTCGGAGCCGGGGGCGGCCTTGCCACCGCGCTGGGGATCACGGCGGGCACCGCCTCCCTCGCCGTCGCCGGCGTCGCCGGGTTCGTGGTGGCCACCGCCATCGACACCGTGGGGGCGAAAGCCTTCTCGCCGAAAACAGCCCCGCTGACCAGCTCCCTGCTCAACTCCGCCGCCCAGTCCCGCGCCGTCCAGATCCGTTCGGCCGTCGAATCGCACAAGATCATTTACGGCCGGGCCAAGGTGTCCGGCCCGCTCGTTTACGTCAGCGCCACCGACACCGGAACCGACAACAACGGGACGGTCCAGGCGGGGTCGAATCGCTTCATTCACATTGTGATCGCCCTCGCGGGGCACGAGGTCGCCTCGATCCCGACCATCTACTTCAACGACACCCCCGTCACGCTTGACGGCGGCGGATTCGTCACCGACTCCCCCTACATGAACGGCGGCCACAGTTTCGCCCGCGTCCTCACCCACCTCGGCTCGCCGACGCAGGCCGCCGATTCAAGCCTCGTTTCCGAATGCGGCCTCGATTCAAACTTCCGTCTTCAGGGCATCGCCTACCTGTACGCCCGTCTGGAATTCGACAAGGACATTTTCGCCACCGGCATCCCGAACATCAGCGCCGTGGTCAACGGCAAGAAGGTCTTCGACCCGCGTGATTCGACCACTTCCTTCAAGACCAACGCCGCCCTGTGCGCCCGTGACTACCTGACCAGCGATTACGGTTTCAACTGCGACGCCTCCGAGATCAACGACGCTTACTGGATCGCCGCCGCCAACGGTTGCGACGAGTCCGTCAGCCTGTCCGGGGGAGGCTCCCAGGCCCGCTATGCCTGCAACGGCGTTCTCGACACCGCCGCCGCCCCCATCGAGAACCTGAACCAGCTCGTCGCCGCCATGGCCGGGACCGTCACCTACGTTCAGGGCCAGTTCCGGGGCTATGCCGGGGTGTTCAACGCCACCGTCGGCGACATCGACACCGGCATGCTCGCCGGGTCGGTGAAGATCCACACCCGGAGCAGCCGCCAGCAACTGTTCAACGCCGTCCAGGGGACTTACACCGACCCCGACAAGAACTGGCAGCCGACTGACTTCCCGCCCGTCACCAACCTGACGTACAAGTCCCAGGACGGCGGGGATCAGATCTTCAAGGACATCGCCCTTCCGCTCACCAACCACCCCGAGGCGTCCCAGCGGATCGCCAAAGTCATCCTCGAACAGGGGCGGCAGGGGATTCAGGTCGAACTCACCCTGAACCACACGGCGATCCCGTTCGCCGTTTACGACACCGTCACGTTCACCGACGAGGCCCTGGGGTGGGACCACAAGGTGTTTCGCATCAAGAAGTTCAGCGTCACCGGGACCGGCCCGGTCATCCTGTCCCTCCAGGAGGAAAGCAGCGCCGCCTACGACTGGAACTCCGGCATGGCGACCACGGCCGATCCGGCCCCCGACACAAACCTGCCCGACCCGTTCACCGTCCGGCCGCCGTCGTCCCTCGCGATCGACGAGGCCCTTTACGTCACCCGCGACGGGGCCGGGGTAAAGTCGAGCGCGATCATGACCTGGCTTCCCTCGACGGATGCGTTTTTCCAGATCTACCAGCCGGAGTTCAAGCCGGCCGCCGGATCGGTTTGGACCAGCCTGTCTCGCACGGTCGACCCGACCCAGACCATTTACGACATCTCCCCCGACGCTTACGACTTTCGCGTCAAGGCAATCAACACCCTCGGCGTCTCCTCGGCCTACGCCACCGCCTCGAAACAGATATCCGGACTGCTCGCCCCGCCGGCCGAACCCCGGAACATGGGCTTCGCCGCCATTGGCGGGCTGGTGTTTCTCAACTGGGACGCCTCGCCCGACCTCGACGTGCGGATCGGCGGCAGTTACGTCTTCCGCTATTCCCCGACCGCCTCCGACGGGTGGACGAACAGCACGGGCATCGGCCCGGCCATCCCCGGAACCAGCACGCACGCCTTGCTGCCCCTGAAACCCGGAATTTACCTCGGCAAGGCGACGGATTCCAGCGGCATCGAATCAACGAACGCCGCCAGCGTGGTCGTCACCCAGGATTCAATCCTCGCCTTCTCGGTGATCGGCGTGCTGACGGAAGACGCGACGTTCGGCGGGTCGAAAACGAATTGCACGGTGTCCGGAGGCATGCTGCAGATGACCGATCCGGCCCTTCTGACCGGCGAGTACCTGTTTCACGCCAGGATGGACCTGACCACGGTCCAGAACGTCCGGCTCACGGCCCACGTCCAGGCCGCCGTGTTCAACGTCAGCGACCTGATTGACTCCCGGACGGGCCTGATCGACGACTGGCTGTCCATCGACGGCGACACGTCGGCGGCCGCGGACTTCCAGGTCTACGTGCGTTCGACGCAGGACGACCCGAACGGCGCCCCGGCCTGGACGGATTGGAACCTGCTGCACTCGGGCGAGTTCGGCGCGCGCGGTTTCGACTTCAAGGGCGTCTTCACCACCACCGACCCGACTTACAACATCGCCATCAGCGAACTCAACATCAAAGCAGCGACGGTATAGAAAATGTCACAGAACGCCTTCAGCGAAAGCAACGAATCCGGCGCGGCCTACCGGGCGGGGATCAACGCCGCCCTTCAGGCCCTGGCGAGCACGAACAGCGGCGGCTCCGCCCCGCCCACCCCCTACGCACAGCAGATGTGGGTGGACACCGACACCCCCTCCTCGACCGTCTGGACGCTCAACATGTACGACGGGACCGATTGGATTCCCCTCTGTTACATTGACTCGACCAACAACGTGTTGCTCCCCTTCATCGGGGGCGGAACCGCGACCCTGGCCAGCGCCACGACCGTGGACCTCGGCGCCACACCGCAGAGCGCCATCACGATCTCGGGCGTCACGGACGTGTCGGGGTTCGGCTCGGCCATGAAACCCGGCCAGTCAAAAATCGTCATCGCGTCCGGGGCGTGGAAGCTCAAGTACAACGCCACCAGCCTGAAAATCCCCGGCTCGGCCGATTACACGATGGCGGCGGGGGACAAGACCATCGTCACTTGTGTTTCGGCGGGCAACTATGACGTGATGATCTTCCCCAAGAGCGGCCAGTCGGTGGCCGTCGGGGCGAACAAGGTGACCTGCTTCCAGATAACGGACTCGACGGATATCACGTTGTCCGCCGCACCAACACAGTCAAACATCGGCGCTACCACAGCCATAGTAATTCCGACGAAAGGTCTCATCCGCCTGCTCTTCAGTGGGGAGACGATAACCACCGGCACCCCCGAACAGCTCATACTGGGCATTCGCATAGGGAGTACGAATTATTGGCCCACCGACTCGGCCTATGCATACATGCTTTCATCATATGCCGCAGGGACGACATACACGTCGCAAAGCTGGGGCACAATAGGAACCGGCTCGAGCTCGCCGACAGGACGACACGAAGTCATCATGGACATCGAAGCCCTCGGCATCCCGGGCGGGCCTCAAACCGTTCAAGCAATAGCCGCGTATTACACAGGCGTCGGGACAACGGTCATCAAGGGAACCGCCGTCACTTCGCGTTTCTACATCACAATCGAAAATCACGCATAGGACAGATCATGGACGTACAGGGAATCGTCAACTGGATGCGGAGGGAATCGTTTCCCGGCGGCGTCATTCACAAATGGGCGTTGTCGCAGGAAGACTTGCCGGGGGGCATCCCCTTCATGGGCGGATTTGTCGAGCTATTCTCCGAGGCCACGCTTCCGCTCACGGTGGAGGTGCTGGCGGCCCAGGCCGAATTCGAGGCGGCATCCTTGCGGAACCGCTTGCTGGCAACGCTCGCCGCGCGCCGTTATGACGCGCAAAACAGCGGCGTCGCCATTGACGGAAACACCTTCGACACCGATTCGGAGAGCCGGAACGCGCTGACCTCGGCCTATGTGTTCGCCAGCCTGGACGCGACATACTCATGCAACTGGAAGACGGCGGACGGCGTGTTCGTCACCCTGACCTCCCCGCAAGTCATCGCCGTCGGCAAGGGCGTGGGAGCGTTCATCCAGAAATGTTTCGACACCGAGAAGACGCTCGCCGGCAACATTGGCCAATATGGCTCCGCTGAGGCAATCCTCGCGGCCTTCGACAAGGCCATGGCCGCTTGAACGCCGGCTTGCGCGAACACCACATCTGGTGTAGCCTTGACGGGAAACTTACATGAATGGGGGTGTCGTGCAAATTGACCTGGAAACCGTGCGGTGGCTCCTGTCGGGCTTTTTTCTCATCAGCGGCTCATTGATCACCTGGCTCCTCGGCCGAAAGGTGGAGCTGGTCGACAGCACGCTCAAGGAACATGACGGACGGATCGACGTCAACCTCCAGCAGATCAACGGCATCAAGCAGGACTTCGTCAGCAAGGCCGACCTCAAGGAGCAGCTTAACATCCAGTTGTCGCCCATCAAGGACGACATGCGCGACATCAAGGGCGACGTCAAAGCCCTTTTGCAACGGCCATGACCGACCGCTCGCTCGACGACCTTCATCCCGCCTTGAAACCGCTCTGCCAGCAGTGGCTCGACCAATGCCACTCCCGGAACATCAACGCACGGGTGATCGAGACATACCGCTCCGCCGCCGAGCAGGACCGGCTGTTCGCCGTCGGCCGCGATGCGAGAGGAAACGTGACCGGCCGGACGCTGACCAAGGCGGGGGGAGGACAGTCCAAGCACAACTTTGCGTTGCCGGACGGAACACCCGCGAGCAAGGCGTTCGACTTCACCATCATCAACGACGACGGAACCTGCAACTGGAACCCCGCCACTCCTCAATGGAAGGCGGCGGTCGCCATCGGGAAATCATTGGGGTTGCAGTGGGGCGGCGACTTCCCGGCGCATCAGTATGACGCAGATCATTTTGAAATTGCCTGAAGCATCGTGCGGGTGTACGGTGCGAAACCACAACTTGAAAGGATTCACAACATGAGCACATTCACCAAAATACGCGATGCCGTCGAAGGCTTCTTCACCGGCCCGGTTTGGAACTTCGTCAAACCCTTCATCACCGCCCTGGAGGCGGACGAGCAGCAAGTGCTCATCACCGCCGCCAAAAATGCCGTGTCGGCTGGTTTTGCCACCGAGGGGGGCGGCGAAGTCAAAATGGCGGCCGCGCTGGCTTCCTTCACGGCCGAAGTGATTGCCAAAGGCCTGCCATTCATCGAATCACAGGCCCGCGCCCTCATCGAACTGGCTTTGCAAAACGCCAAGGCGGCCGTGACGACTCCCGCCGTCGCATGACGTTTTATTCTTTCCTCTCCCTTGCTTGTCGGCTGGTTGGATTCGTTCAACTGGCCGACGCTTTTTGGCATTCGCACCAATTGAAGGTAAAGGCACGGGAGATCGCGAACACCCCGACGACACGAGGCGAACTCGAAAAGACGCTGGAAGACGCAAAGTTATGACCCGCTGGCTGCCGGTGTTTCTGGTGATGACCGCATGCTCATGCCCGCCGAGCCCTGTTCTTCATGTCAAAGATTGGTCGCCGGAGGAGCAACGGCAGATCCTCGCCGAGGAAAAGCGGCTTTCGGATGACTCAATCCTGATCCCCGTCCTCGAAGATTACGCCCGGATGCGAAGGGAAGCGAGATGAACCTCCCGGAGCCGTCGCCTGTTTCCCGCTCCATCCACCGCACACTCGGCTGGCTTGCACTCGCCTGCCTCGTCGTGTTCCTCGTGATTTTGTCGGCCTGCACGATCTGCCCGGACCAGCAGTGCCCCGTTTTCCCGAACGCGGCCCCGAGGCAGTAGAACTGCTACGGAAGGCCATGCACCGCGAGTCCGCGACACACGACCTGTTACATGCTGGCGCGCTTTAAGGAGCACCAAGAGCGTCGTTGGAAATGTCGCTCAGGTTTTTTTGGTACACGGCAGATTGAACAGTTTGCAAAACCACTCTGCGAACGCATCTGCGTAAGGTGATATTGGCTCAAGAACTTTGGCGGTCACGGCGACTTGCAACTGGCATCCCGGAGGGTCTTGCACCGCCAGCCAAGCATGAATTTTTACTTTGTCATAGTGGGCTGGCTTGTAACACGCTTTGTGTTCAGATCTTGCCTTTGAGCAGAACTCGTCCACGTGTTTCCACAATCCCTTGTCAGTGTCTTTGATAAATAAACTTAAAAACGTCTCGATCATGCCGGTCGAGCGATTGTCTGGCATAAGCCAGACTCCGAATTTCTTCTTTCCTTTTTGAAGAACGAGACCCTCCCGGGGCAATTCCACGGGAATCTCCGGAAGCTCGTCAATCACATCGTTACGAATCGCGGCCCATCTCGCTTGAGGGTCGCCGTTTGCGTCAACGATCACGCCCAAAATCTCAACGTGATTTTGCTTAAATTCGACGGTGAGATTCCCTGGCGAAAGCAGGTTTTCCACGCCGTCACACGACACAATCTCCAACGGCCAGGTGTTTTTGGTGTTTCCCCAGGGAGTGAAATACTCCATGAATTGAGGAATAATTCGCTTGTCCTCATCACCTTCGACCAGGAGCCGCTTAGGGTTGGGGGGAGGCATCTTTATCGCACCTCCACATGACGGTTGGCGGCCGCAATGATCTCTCGTTCCGAATACGAAATTGCATTGGGCACCCCCCTTTCAATTCGCTGCATTGTGACGTCGCTCTGGCCAAGCGCCACGTTGCGACTGATTGCGGCCAGGCTTTCGTAGCAATCCCGACTGTGGGTCGTGGCAAACACCTGGATTCTCAGTCGGTTTGCGGTCTCATTAACCAGCCGCCACATATTTTCCATGACGCTGTAATGCAATCCGGTGTCAATCTCGTCAACGAGCAGTATTCCACCCTCGGTTCGAACTAAAGCCAGGGCGAGCCCGAGCATTCTCCAAATTCCGTCTCCCATGCTTCCAATTGGAATCCGATCTCGAACCCCTCTGCAGCGGACGAGCAAGCCGCCCCTGGTGCCGGCTCTGGTGGACAACGCGCGCCTGCGATCCGTTCCGCTTGTTGCAATGCGCTCAATGGTTGGCTCGATTATTCGTAACGCCTCGACCACAAACTCTTCTGCGGGCGTCAGAACAACCTCTTCGAACAAATCAATGACTGCATCTGGCGAAAGTGACGCGGCGGTGATCAAACGAATTGGCGCTCTGCGACCGTCAGCCAGCTTGCCAGTCTGCCGGAGAGCATCCGTGGTAAGGCCCCCTCTTCGTGTTAAATCGAACATCACACTCGCATCGACGCTTGAGGGCGGGTGTTCCCATTGCATGCCAATTGCGACCGCACGCGAGAAAGCTTCGGCTTCAAAGCTGGAATCGAACTGCTCGAAAAGCCCCGGCTGATGTCGCTCGGGGTTCTCGCTGGCCTCGGAGAAGAACGCCCGGAATCGATCCTGTCCGTACTCTTGATGGGCGACAATGCTGAGTCCATTGCCGAAAATCACGTCGTGTCCGAAGAATATTCTTCGAATATCGACTTGCCTGCCTGTGGTTCCGCTTTCTCGATCCTCAAAATCCTCGCCCCGTCTGATGAGCGACGCCCACACGGGGGTTAAATCGGCCGGAGACTCAACGGTATGTATGGCCTCAAGCACGGAAGTCTTTCCCGCGTTGTTTGTGCCGACGATCAGGTTGACGCGACCCAAATCGCGCATCTCAAACCTTCGAAATCCCCGATAATTTTCGAGGGAAAGGCCGCGGATCATTTTTGAGGCTCCAAGGCACGAACTCCGTGCGGATTCCAAGCACCTGCACTCATATCTTCGTTCTTCAAAACCACTTTGCAATGCCTGATTGCTTCAAAACGATCCCGGCGCCCCTTCCCCCTCCGAATCTGGCTGCACGGTGAATGCTCGCCATCATCTCTGAGGTTTAGGGTTTGCGGGGAGCCCTTTTGCGAGCCCCGCAAACCCTAAACCCCGACGATGACGGCTGTGCAAGACAGTAGCCTTTGACATCGGCGGTTGCCAAGAAAAGCCCGATTGGCTCAGAATCAAATTTGCCTCACATCCTGACATCGGATAGACTGACGAACGATTTGTTCAAACAGGGGTGGCTGCAAGTCATTCCCGAGTATAACCACTCGTTTGAGTCGCGGATCAAACCGCACCCAAACGGAAATATTCTCGGGAGAGAGGCAAAATACTCCCGCTGTGTCAACGAATCTCCTTGAAACTTGTTTTGTCTCGACTCGTCACCCTCTTGTTTTTTGACTGGCCTCAAATGGGAGAATTAATGCGACTTTGCACATTCCCGGCGATTGTTGCCGCTGTGGGATTCCTGGCGGTTTCGGCATCGGGGCAAACCAAGCAACCATCCAACGTCCCCGCTCCAAAAACCAAATCCACGGACGCGGCGGTCACGATCGATGAGCGTGTGTTTATCCTGTATGCATTGGAGGATATGACGCGGCAATTTGCCGCCGATCCCTACTACGAGAGCCGATCGACTGCGGGCGTTCAGGAAATGGTTGCCCGGAGGCTGTTTGGATTGAAGTCGCAGCTCGCTTACCAGCGGTTGTTGTACGACACACTCCGCCAGCATGCCGCAAAATGGAAGGACGATGAGTTTCTTGCGGTGTTTCGCACCTATGACAATCATTTGTCAGAGCTTCGAGAAAGCATTCAATCGCTCGAAGGGGCGCTTGTCCAGACATTGAGGGGCATGCAGGCGGCGCAGTCAATGGCGGGGACAAACGCCCTTATTTCCGGATTGTCTTTCGGATTTCGCGCGGTGGCGGAGGGAGATGATGACGAGCGTGCGTTTGTTCGCGGTATTAGCGCCATGTTCGCATCCGGGATCGCACAGCAGGGCAAATTGAACGAAACGACCGCCAGATATAAATCGGAATTGGAGGGAGCCCGAAAAAATTTCGAGGATCAATTCACCAAAAGAATCAATGATTCGACGAATGCGTTGATTGGCAAGATCGCGGACAGCAAATGGGGCGATCAAGAATACGCTTTCCAACTACGGAAAAGCGGGGCGAATCCTGTTCACAACCCGTTTGCGATTGTTCGCAAAGCGGGCGCTGTGTTTTGGAAAAAAGATGCCACGCCTGAAGATTTGGTGAAACAGGCGGAAGTGTGCGAGAAAGCAGCGGGCGTTGTTCCGATTGGACCCGTGTTTAATCCTTTCCGCGCGCTTCTTCTTGGAATTGGCGGAAGATTGGCCAGCAAAGCCGCTGACAAAGATATCGGGACGGCGGGACTTCCGACCAGCCAGAAAGACGCTGCGTTCGGCGGAGCCTTGGCTCGAAAATTATGGTCGGAGTATTTGAAGTCTGAGTTGATCGACAAGAATATCAACGACGAGGTGGTCCGCGCGGTTATGCTCTCGCGGGCCTACTCCGGCAACCAAACGGAAGCGTTTGAAGCCGTAAAGAAATATGTGGTCGCACAAAATTCGGGAGCAACGTCCCGGCTGCCTTCGAGGATTTCACATATCAGAAACGAGTTTTCTACGAATCCTGGAGTTTGGTACGATGTTGCGAGGGTATGCAGCATTTCCGGAAACACCTCGCTCGCCTTGGAGTGTCTTACGATGGCCGTCAAATGCGGCTTTCGGGACAAAGAAACGGCCATGTTCAGTCCGGATTTGAAAAATGTCCGGCAGACGGGAAAACAATTTGAGGCGGTGTTCAAACAGGGGCAAGTGACGGGGAGCGGGCTGGTAAGAGGTGGCGGTGGGACGGATTTCGTTAATCCTGGCCCTGGCCCTATCCCGATGGTCGAACTTTCTCCCCCGGACAGTGAAGGCCGGGTTAAGTTCAACGGTAGCCTCTACAAATTTTTCCCGGAGCAACTCTCCTGGAAAGAAGCCAAGGCCAAATGTGAGAAGCTGGGCGGTCACTTGGCCGTTGTGAATGACGCAAATGAAAATGCCGTGCTGAGGCAATTAGTGCTCGCCGCAGGGAAAAGAGAAACATGGATTGGAGCGACTGACGAAAAAAACCAAGGCGTTTGGGAGTGGGTGAACAACGCGAAATTCTCCTACAAGAATTGGGAAAAAACCCAGCCAAACAACAAGGGAGGCGTTGAACACTACGTGATTCTCTGGGCGGTGGAACGGGGTGAATGGTGTGACCAGCCGAATGTGGCTTTGTTGCCTCATAGGCCTGGATTTGTCTGTCAATGGCCGGATGCGCCGCCCAAGTAATAACTGGGTTTTATCCAAATGGTTCGCCTTGTGCCCGGTCCGTCCGACCGCCCCGCAATAATTGCATTTTTTGAGGAAGAAGCCTAAGGTATTAACGCTTCTTCCCCGCCGCCAGAGCCGCGACCGCCATCCGCACGTCCTCCTCGCTCAAACTGAACGTGTTCCCATCCAGCCGCGAGATGACCTTGTTCTTGAAGTCGATGTGAAGCCTGTCGGCCAGTTTGTCGTCCCTGAGGACATCGGCCAGGATGGCGAGCGACAACTGTGAGGGGCCGCTGCCGGAATAGCCGAACTCGAAACCGTCGGGACTGTGGTTGCGAAGATCGTTGCGAGGGTCCAGTGGATAACCGCCGCCCTCATGCGTGGTGTCCAAGACCATCACTTCACACCCGTCCGGATTTCTGTCTCCCACATAATGACGCATGCAACTCATTACCCTACATTGTCCGACACCCGGCCACCCGTCTCAGCCTTGCCGGGTGGCATGGACAGAAATCTGACATGGTCTGCGGATTCGCGCAAGCGGGAATGATTGCGGCATCTGATTGGTTTTCCTGCCGGGCAATCGCTCGATCTCATTGGAATTTCGGGGCCGGAGCCGTACATTGATTGATTCGCCCTGACCGGCCCGACAGACCCGCCTGATTGGAAGAACGCCACCCGGCATCCCTCATGACGCTTGCGATGAACAACCTCTCCGTCCTCGTCGTGGACGACGACAAAGACCAGGCCGACGCCCTGACCCGGACGCTGTTGCTCCACGGTCTTAATCCCCGCTCCGCCTACTCGGCAAAAGACGCGGGGATGGCGCTGCGTGACGGCTTCCGGCCCGCCGCCGTGGTCATGGACCTGAATCTTCCCCGAACGGACGGGTATGCGGTCGCCCGCGAACTATGCGCATCGCTTCCGACACGGCCGTTCCTGGTGGCGCTGACAGGCCACTCTGACCTGGACTGCCGCTCATTGAGGGAGGGATTCGATCATCACTATGTGAAGCCGGCCGACCCGGCGGCTCTGGCGGCTGTTCTGCGGGCCGAGGCGGTTCGTCGATACGCCGCCCCGGCCTGAGTTGGAAAACGGGGACAGAAAACTGAAAAGACCGGCGGGGACGCCCTGAAGTTGTCGCCCGATCAACAACAAGACTCAAAACCCCGCCGGTTGTTGCATCTGTAACCGCCGCTTGATGTCCGGGCAAGAAAATTTTCTGTCA
>NZ_JH636441.1:775392-792658 GCF_000255705.1 Zavarzinella formosa DSM 19928 | reverse complement strand
ATCAGGCGGTCTTGCGGGGTGACATGACTGTTCAGGACCTCCACGCCACGATGGTCGGGAGCTTCGACTTGGAAACTCGCATCCGAGGCGAAGGCAACGGGGCGGTTTGGATGGCGACGCTGGACGAGGCGGATGCGGGTATCCGGCGTTCGGCGCGGGAGTGGGTCGCGGAACGGGCTCCCAGAACGGACAATTAGTGGTTGCAGAATCTGCCGCCCTCCCTCTTTTGCCGCGTCATTGACGGCCGCTACATCACTTTTCAAATCGTCCAACGGATAATCGCCGGTTTCGCTTCAGTCCCGCGGCGTGTTTTCAATCGAAGACACCTCTTGACGCTTGTCGGCACACGACTTGCAATTGCTTTCCCGGACTCTCAGATGCGGGTCCTTATGTCGGACCTGTCCGCCTTCGCCCGGAGTTCCCGCCATGTCTCCTTCGTTCACCGACCCGCCGTTGCGCGTGCTATGCGTTGATGACAACCATGATGTCGCCGACTCCGAGGCTGACCTCCTGGCCATCTTCGGCTTCGACGTGCGGGCGTGTTATGACGGCGAAAGCGCGCTTCGCGAGGTGATGGACTTCCACCCGTGCGTGTGCCTGATCGACCTGAACATGCCGGGGATGAACGGGGATGAGCTGGCCGTCCGGTTGCGTGAACAGGAAGGCGGACCGCCTCCCGTTCTGGTGGCCGTTTCCGCCCGAAGCGACGAAAAGAGCAAGAAGCGAATTCAGGATGCCGGGCTAAATCCACTCCTGATCAAGCCGGTGGACCCTCTCCAGCTCGTTTCGGTGTTGAACGCCCTTTGGAAAACATGGGCTTCAAAATGCGCAAAAAACTAACGACAAAGGCAATTCAGATTTGCGAATGAATATCCGGGCTCGATCAGGCAGATTTTTGGATTTTTATTCTTGTGGGCGAGTCACCTGTGTTCGGCCGGGTGATTCGGAGTTCAACTGTTCGAATAGCGTTTCGAGTTACGACAGACCATCCGGCCTGACAATGCGCCCGTCTCAACCGGCTTCGCGCGACCGCTTACGGTCCCCCTCATGACCCCAAACTGCGATTTGGATTTGTTTAAAGGATCGCCTCCGGGCAGGTGTCTCGCACCAGGCGCATCATGAAATGTTCTCCGACAAACGCGGTCAGCAGCCCGAGCAGTTGTGCCACGATTTCGGTTCCCGCCTCGTCACCGACGCCATCCTGTTGATTCATTGCCTCGTCGAATCCTTCCAGTGACCCGTCCGCCCGAACTTTTACCGCGTCGAGACATGGGAATTCCCGTGAGGCAAGCATGAAGGCACGTCCCATGATGGAGCGAAACCCGGCGGCTCCCAGGAATTTCGAGAGCGGAACCCGCAATTTCTCACTGACTCGCGCCGTTTCGCCGATCAGCAGGTCGGACGGGTCGCGCGCTGCTTCAAGGGCGATCAACCGCCGGGCCAGGATCAGAATCGGAGGGCCAGCCGTGCTCATCGGACGTGCCTCTCACCACGGACCCGCGTCTTGGAAAGAAGTTCAAATCGCGGTTGTCGAGGGGACGCCCGAGGCCTGCCATGGCATTACGGGGTCGATCTGGATAATTTAAAATAGTAAATCTGAAGAACTCAGAATGCAAACTCCAATTTTAGCCCAAAGGTCATGGTTTCCGGCTCGGCGGGCAGACCGGGGTTGTTTGTTCAGGCGCCGAGCGGCGGCCACTGGCATTCCAGCCCCTCTTTCTCAATCTTCTCTACTTGCTTGGCGCTGAGACCGTAATCGACGGCCACTTTCTGGCGTGATGGGGCCACGCTCAGCCCCGTGTCCTGTAGCGCGACGAGGGCGGCAAACACCTCGCGTCTTCGCTCGACTAAAAGTGTCTCGACCATTCGTGATCTCCGGTTGGGTGGAGTGGTCATTTTACACCACAAGGCCTCGCGTGCCACAAGATTGGCGTGTTTGGGCCGGGGCGGCCGGGTGCGAGGCGTTTGCCGCCCTCTTCGAAACAATGCCTTGGCTGGTGAGGCGAGCGGCAGCCGCTCATGACCGATCTTCACGCACCGGCAACGAGCGTTCTCTGTCGTTTTGCCTTCCGTGCGTTGATGATGGCGATAGAAGCGGCGGGAATGATTCTCAGCCGGGACTGTTTTGAAATCATCAATCCGAAATACCACCCCCGACGCTCCTGCTGTCAGCTCAAACCTCTGGCGCAAGGTGAAAAACCAAGGCTCGCACCTCTGGCCTCTGCCGCTTCGCCATCGCGCGGGGGGCGCTTTGCGACCTTAACCCCCACGCGATGGCTACGCAGCGACGGCCGACGGCGCGAAAATCAGCGGAACGATTGTCGAATGCAAATGGACAACGAAATGATTAAGAAATGGCGGCTTCCTGAAAGACGCCCGGCAACCGGAAGGTATCCCTGGCGGGTCTCACCCGATCCAAAAGCACCGGTTGATTCACCCCACCGAGGGCCAAATGTCAAACGTCCGGGGGTTGAACGCCGTCGACCGCATGTTCCTCATGACGATTCAGCAGCAATCCCTTCGATATTTCCTCGAAAACCAAAGCCCGGACGGCCTGATCCTCGACCGCCAGGCCAATTTTGGCCCGTTGCGTCCGCTCACCCAAGGCTGGTGCAGCACGGCGGCAACCGGCATGGGCCTGATCGCCCTCGCGCTGGCCAGCCGGGAGCCATACCATTTGATCTCCCAATGCGAGGCGGTTGGACGCATACGCCTGGCGCTTCATGCCTCGCTGGAGAAATTGCCCGAAGACCATGGAATGATGCCCCATTTTTATGAGACGGACACGAACACTCCCCAAGGCCGGGATACGTTCAGCACCGTTGATTCCGCATGGCTGATCGGCGGGGCGCTCTGGGCGGCGGGGTTTTTGAAAGACGGCAAACTGGAGCGCCTTGCATCGCAACTTTACGAACGGGTCGACTGGCTTCACTGGACGGGCGGGAGGGAATCCGGTCTCCTCAATCACGGCAAGAATCTCAATGGAAAGTTTTTAAGAAACGCATGGGACCGGCTGAACGGGGAAACGATCCTCATGTATGTCCTCGGCGCCGGGGCGAAGGAGGATCGCGCGCTTCCACAATCATGCTGGAAGGCCTTGAAGCCCTTTTATGGCGAGGTGGCGGGGCTTCGCTTCAATAATGCCGACCTCGGCCTGTTCGCGTTCGGTTACGGGTTGGATTTGCTCGACATGGCCCGATGGCTCCCGCCCGGCGGCGTTGATCTCGCCGCCGAAGCCCGGATCGCGGTCAAAGCCAACTACCTGTTCTGCCGGGAAAAGGCGGCCAGATTTGCCACGTACAGTTATTTCTGGGGAGTGTCCGACGGCGACGGGCCGGGGGATCGAAACGGGAAAAGACCTTACCGGCGTTATGCTCCGGGGAGATCGGCGGACGGGACGGCTCATCTCAATGCGACGGTCGCCGCCATCGCCAACGCACCGGAAGAAGTCCTCGAAAATCTTGCCCGCGCCGACCGACACTCCGGCCAGGCATTACGCGGCCGCTATGGTTACGCGAATTTAAATTTGGATCGGGAGTGGGTCGGGGGCGATGCGGTTGGAATCGATGCCGGAGCCATCGTCATGGCCTTGGACAATTATCTGATGGACGACCGGGTCCGGCAAACATTCCATTCCCTGCCGAGCGTCGCCCTGGGAATGAGCCGGGTCGGGTTCACTTCGCAATGAAAGCGGATGTTCTCACATAGGTGCTGTATATGTAAATGAACTCGTCATCAAAAGGTCAGCCGATGGAACCGCTTTCGATGGAGGCCTCCAAGGGGTCTTCCTACCTCACAACGGCAATATGGTTCGCCGCCGGCGGGGCTGTCACGGCAATCTTCTCCGGGTCACTGGCGAAACTGACAACGACCGCCGAACTGCCCGAGGTTCTCATGGTCGGCATGGTGGTCCCGAGCTTCACATGGGTGGTCCAAATGGGCGCGTCTTGGGCTTTGATGTCGCCAGATCGTCGCCGTTTGTATTGGGGCGACCTCGGACGTATCTGCCTGTGGGGGTCTGTCGCATTGCTCCCGGCAGCGGTGATTAACCTTTTCCTGTCAAACGCCCCTCGTTGGCTGTCTGCGGCAAACGTCCTGGCGAGCGTGGCAATCATGGGGGCTGACCTGTTCCGACGGTCGGCCAGACACCAGACGCCGTGGTGGTGGCCGCTAAGTTGGTGCTGCACGATCACGGTGAACATGATGCTGTTCTTGATGGCGAGTTGGAGTTGGTGGGCGGCAACGTGACTCCAGACAATATTACTCGTCGACAAACGCAATCCGCCCGGGCAGTCATATACTGAACACATGGCGGGACATCCCGCCTGTCAGGCGATGACCATCCGCCTCGCACCGTCGATCTTGTTCTGCCGCTCTGAGCTTTCAACTCACCGCTTCCCACCAAGACCTTCGTTACGCAAGACGTGTTGTGATTGCCTGGCCGGCATCGGCCACTCTGGCCGCGCCAAATGTTCCAAGGCCGAAAGGCCCAAAGCGAGTACCTGTGAGCAAGAAGTTGTACGTCGGGAATCTGTCATTTGACGTCACCGAATCCCATCTTAACGAGATGTTCGGTGCGTATGGAGCGGTCAAGTCGGCCCAACTCATCATGGACCGGGAAACCGGCCGGTCGAAGGGTTTCGCGTTCGTCGAACTGGTCAACGACAAGGAAGCCGACGCGGCCATTTCCGGTCTAAACGGCCAGATGAACAGCGGACGGGCATTGACGGTGAACGAGGCCAAGCCGAAGGAAGACCGACCTCGCAGTGACGGGTATGGCGGCAGTGGTAATCGCTACTGATTCGTACCGAAATTTGAATCAAGCAAGCCTCCTACTTGCTTCTGCATGTCAGAGGCTTCTGTCGTTTCTTGGTTCGGCATTTCTCGATTTAATACTCTGTGTGGAAATCATCGAGTAATAACCGCTTGAAACTCGGAACGATCTTCGGAACCAAAGTCCAGACGGTTTTAACGTATCACGACCCAGCCAACTCGCCCTCGCCATTCTCTCCGAAGGAGAATGTTAACATTAGGCTGGCCTTAGCTTGGAATGATCAAGACTTCCCATAAAGCCATTCAAGAACAATATCCCCCGATGGAATGCATCGACAAGACGATCTCGTGGAACGTCGGCCTGTTTGGTCCCGGAGAGTTCGTTCATCAATTTTTCCACTTCAACCCCCACATTCTCGAAATGGTTTGGTGGTAGCAAAGGGTGCCCGCATTGTCTGCCAACCGAAATAACTTTCTCGGACCACTTGCCGGCAGGTTCTTGCGTTGGTCTTCGACGAACGAGTTCGGCAATGACTGCTCCGATGCACTCTCGCAGAGTGATTAGAATTGGGACAGAGCCTCCATCGGCGTGCATTGGGCGATCAAGTGATGCCCGAGCTTCACGCAGCAAGTCAATCGAAGTGCGTCGGCCGACGCCTCGTGAACCCAAACCGAGACGATGCATCTCGCTCAATCCTTGCTCAACCAGATCGTACCGATTCACCGTTTGTACAAGTAGGGTACGAGCCTCTTCCACCCGAACCGGCACGGGCGGGGATGACTGCCCGTAGAATATTGGCAACACACTGCTTGTTACGGCAGTCGTTCCGACAAAGCCTTGCGCACCCATTGATCCAGCGGAGGTGCTGACCGCTTGAGTATAAATTGCTGACTCGTGCCAGGACCGCCAAATATCCCCCAAGCGATTCCATGTTTCGGCAGGCAGTTGTTGTTCCGGCACCTGTCCTACAAGCTCTATAAGCGGGCCTGAAACGTCTTTTGCGAATCGCGCCGCCTGCACGATGTTTTGTCCAACTTGCTCTAGCTTCTGAGCTTCAGCGTTCACTCCAGAGAGGAGGCGAACAACTTCATCCTTTGTTGATCTGGCATTCAAGTCTGCCATTATCCGTCTCCTCTTTTTGTTCAGGACAATCAAGAACCCCAACTTTCAAGACAATGACACACCCGTACGGTTCGCGCACCTGTTCACGTTCCAGGCAGAACTTGTTTTCCAGCAGAAATTTTCCGTGCGGATGCCAATCAGTAGCTGTGGTACACGCGATCGGTTCGCTTCTCGATCAGTTCTTGCACGGCGTTCAACGCTTTGAACGCTCCTGATCTCATGAATTCCTCGAATGGCATGTCTGTGACAAAAGCATTATCGCCCAAAGCCATGTAATGCTGCTCGAATTTGTCCAACTGTTCTCTTACTTCCGAAGGGTAAAGTAGATAGTGAGGGGTCACCTTCTCGTGGAAAGATTTCATGAGAACCAAGTAGTCTTTGCGTGGCTCTCCGGATTCAAAAATCTGATCGAAGGCCTTCGACACGAACTGATACAGACTCTTGTTGGCTTCGAGAATATCCTTTTCATATACCTTGAGTCTTTCAACATTTAGCTGATGCAGGGAATCCATTCGCTGCTTCGTGATTGTCCCGACGAGGGTGAGAATACTTCCGATGGTCCCTCCCAGCACCCCAAAGGTTCCAGTCCAAAACCATGGCTCGGATAAAAACGACATAATGTCCCTCTACAAGCCGTCCCAATGGTACTTCGTCTCGTTCAAAGAGGGATTTTAGAAGAGCAATGCCGTTTCGGCTTCGCTGCCGCTCCCACCGCGACTCGCTGTCCGCTCGGCCCTTCGGACTGAATCGCTCCGCACGCTGACGCAAAGCCAGAAGTCACTTCTTCTTCTCCGCTCGAAGGGGCAAGCCAACAAAAGAGATATTCTTTGCCGGGGCGAAGATGGGTTTTAAGACGCAATCTCCCCCGCTCCCCGAGTAGGACGTGTGGCAGGTTGCTGCCAAGTTGGAGATTCGGCAGTGGAGGGATCGGAAGTATTTGGCTCAGTATGGCGGCTCGCCGGTCATTTTGCTTTTTTCCTTCGTTAGCTGCGCCTGCTTCTCACGCTGTTTTTTGGCAGCCGCCCTCTCTTGACGCTTTTTCTTCAAATAGGCACGCAAGGTTTCGGGGTCAAAATCGCCGTCGTGCAGCTTGAGGGTGTCTGTCAGGTCCTGAGTGCAACTGAAGACTTCCAGCGACATGTTTCTACGGTGCATGGTCTCAATGATGCCCCTCGCCGATTTGTACAAATCTCCACTCACGTACAGAAACGGCGACAAATGCTCTCCGGCTTTTTGGCGACTTTCCCTCGTTTTGACGTGATCGGGCATCATCTCGTGGACCAACCCAATAAAGCCTGCCACCAACTCGGCGAACGCCGACATGTGTTTGGCTTCGCCGAATGTCACCAACTCACCATGCACCAATGCCTCGTCGGTGTGGTATCCCTTCATGTCCGTCTCACGAACTACCGCCACATCAAGACAAACGTTTGCGTGATCCTTGCATGTTGCTGAATGGTGAAATGTTGCAACTCGAAGCTGGTGATGAATCTGGATAGTCTGGCCGCCTTTTTTACAGACTGCGTAACTGTAGTTTTCGGGCCGCCCACGCGTGCTGTACTTGAGCTGGAGTTGATTCGACTGCCCCGTCGCCGTCTTGGGATGCCTGAACGTCACTTCCCATTTTTTTTTGCGATACCAAGCGACGAGTGCCGCGAAAACGAACGCCTCGAACGTCTGATTCACCGTGTTGCCGAACTTTGTGGCGGTCGGCTTTTCTTTCTCGAAAAAGGCGATGAGACGTTTTTTCATTTCGCTCTGATCGAACCATGCTTCAGGCACTGATAGCCTCCCGAACGAGTCGATCCACAATTTCCCCAAGCGGAAGCGCTGAGTCAGACCACCGACGTATGCCATCGTCTTGGGTCATTCCCAGCAATTCCCTGCTGAGCCGGTCTCCCATCATCACGTTGTCATTGCGGCCTTGAAATATGGTGTTGCCGATGGCGAACCCTTGAGTGTCAATCGCCTGAAACGCGTCCGTTGCCAGGGACGCGGCTCTCGTCCCGTCGCGGAAAAAGCGAGACATCGCCACCACGAACACCGTCATTTGAATCGACTGGCGGCGCTCCTCAGTAATGACGGCCCTGCGCACCGTCATTGTGGTTCGTCGCCGCAACTCTTCTACGCTCTGGTCGATGCACGAGGCGATGTATGTGCTTAGCGATTCGAACCGGCTTCTCAGTCGGTAAGGCATGACGGCCAAGACTTCCCTCAGCGACATGGGCTTGTCCCCAAGTGTTGTTCAATGCGATTTTTGAGTCTGCAATCTATTGAACAGTCGGACACGTCTGGAGTCAAAGGTGAATCGAAATTATTCTGATTGACGAACCTTCATTCAAGCTGAGGCACTGCCCCTCTCCCCTACAAGCCCTTCGCTCTGCTCTCCTTCAGCTCCGCTCCGAGTAATTTCCCCTCCGCTTCGCGGATTCCTCGCGGGACAAAATACACTTCGGTCCGGGGCTTTTCTCTGCGTCCCCGCGTGGCAGTAGGTATCGCGGCTTCGCAGGGATGACCTTCAAAACTAACAAGGAGATTGACACCATGACCCAAGGAAAACGCTCCACACACCGCTTTTAGCATGAAGGACATATTCGGCCACCCCAAAGTTAATTCCCGATGGAGCATGTGCAGGTTGTTGCTGGTGATCGTGACCTTCCACATCCCCTCGGTGTCAACGAGGATGAATAATGTTTGCGATCTCGAAGCCGACCGCTACTACCTCCATCGCGGGGGCGTCATTCGACGGCATACCCCCCGCGATGGATGCTCCGAAGGCCGACGGGGGAGACCACTTTAAGACAAGTGTGCCTGATTCAATCGGAATGAAAGCCGTACACGGCATGAAATCGTAAAATTCACGCAGAACCTTGACTCGAACCTCGGTGTCCTGCCCAACAAGCTCCAAGTCGACATGGAGCCTGGCTGGCCCGTGCCGTCCTCATGCGCGATCAATAGGGCAGCGAAACTTTCTGATGGTGCGGGCCGGCCCTCGACAGTCCGCGGGATTATTGCAAATGGACATGTCTGCGACTTCATCCACGCCGGCCGACGTAGTGGTCGACGGCCTCCTTGCCGGGAAATCGTTCGCCGTCGGCAAAATCGTCGTCGGCCCGTTCGGCCCCAAGACCATGCGGCTTCTTACCGCCCTGTGGCAAGCCCGAACAAACCTCTCAAATCAAAAGGGGCCTGCTCAAGCCGTTGCCGCCCGCAACGCTTTTACTTCCGTCAATCAACCTGACGACAGCACCCCGCCCCCCAGTGTGGACCGAGCTTCGACACCACTACGGCTTCACCAGGACGATTTGGGGCCGCCCGCGGCCCGTTGGCGTCTACACCATTTACGAGCACATTCTATCCGTGGCTTGGGTCCGTCGGGCGAAACGATTTCGTTCGACTTCGACGGTGTGCCGATGCTGATCTACGGGCCGAACGGGAGCGGGAAAAGTAGTCTGCTCGGCGCAATCGGGTGGGTCCTGACCGGTCGCGCGGTTACAGACTGTGATACGGAAGACGACGGGAGCCATTTTTCGCTTTACGCCCGCGCTCAAGGCGGCGAACGCGGCCCAAAGATCACAGATTGGCCGATCATTCATAGTTTGCCTTCCGGCGCAAATCCCGTCACCGAGCCCCCGAATTGTTGGGCAGAGCTGTCACTCTGTTCGGAGGACGGCAGCCGGCGGCTCCACATTCGCCGCTCGCTTACCCAAGATGTCGAGGCTAGTGCCGACGGCGTCACATGGAAGCCTTGCCCGGACTTCGCGGCCCACGGCATCAGCCCTCTGGACATCCACCTTTCGGTATCCGCTGCAACGGTCTTCGGCCGCAAATCTCTGGAGTCTTCGCCAGACACCCGGCACCTGCTCAGCATGCTGCTCGGCTACGACTCTCTTGAAGACTTCGGCGGCCTTTTGACCAACCTTTCGTCCAACGTGACCAAGTTGTTGAAGGCGGAACGGGAAGGCGTCAGGACGGCCGGCGAACGACTCAAGCATTCGCTAAACCTCCTCCGAGGCATGTTGCGGGACGGCACCGAACTAAAGGCTCGGTTGGCTGAACTGTCGTCCGGCGAGGCGCCCACTCCGGCCCACCTGGAAGAGGTGGCCGCCGCCGCCGCCGCCGCCGTCAGCGAAGCCGAAGCCACGGTTGCTTCGCTCGTCGGGCTTGATGGGGGCGACGGCACGTCGACCGGCCTCGCCTCTTCCCTTACAGGAGCATGTCGGACACTTGAGCAACCCTTCTTCAGCGTTTTTCCCCGCCTGGCCGCCGTGGCAATCGCGGATGACCCCGAAGGGGCGGCCGCAGCTCTCGTCAGTTTCGAAGCGGCCGTTAAGGCACGGATCGCAGAACGGCTTGCTTGGTGGAAGAAGGAGTCTCTGCCAGGCAGCAATTCATCACTCCTAGTTCAGGCAGCGGCGCACTACGAACCGGGCGATCCGTTATGCCCGCTGTGTGACCAGGACATTACCGCTGGCGGTCTGCCGGCTCAACTGTCTGAACTGAAGAACGCCCCGGCAGACCTGCGTGCCGGATTAAAGGAATTCTTCCGCAATCTCTATGACGACCTTCAACAAGCGGTGCCGCCCGCAGTCGTACGGCTAAGTGAGCAGGCCCCTTCCCGCTGCCTGCGCGAAGACTGGTCAGCCATCGGCAGGAATCTTGGCCCACTGCTGACGAAGTTCCACGCCGAATTCGAGCCGTTGGTGCTGGCGATTGCGGACGAACTGCCGCCGATTGATTTTACAGACGATAATTTAATCCCGCCCGACGCGGACGCGGCCTTCGCCGCCGCCGCATCGCCATTAATGCTCGCGATTCGCAACGCACGTCGCGGGATCGCCGTATGCCGATGGGCCGCTTCGCACCTACATGACGTGCTGACACGACTGATAGCCATCTTGGCCGCCCCCGAGACCGAACCACCATCGCTCTTGGCGATACTCGCCCGCGGCAAAAGTTCCGCAGCTGATGTGGGACCACTCGCCGCAGTCCGAGACGGTCTGAAGGCGGCCGCCGCTGCGGCGACGTCGCTTATTTCCGACACCACGGCGGTCGCCACGCTGGAGGAAATTCAAGAGCAATTGACCCCCTTGAAGGAAATCGGCAAATGGGCCGGTGCCGAACTCGGCCGGATCTTTGCGGCAATTCATGACAAGACCATCGAGAATTGCCGGAAGCTGTACCCGCACGCCAACCCCGAATTGACTCCCTCGCGTCTGCACATGAATAAGGGGCGGGACAGAACGGTAGAGGCCTACTTGGGAACGGTTGCTTTCGACGTTCCGGGACAGCACATTGCTAACGCGGGAATGCTGCGCGCCCTCGCGCTGTCCTTTTACTTCGCCCTGCTGGAACGCCACCCAGGCGGCCTGGCGTTCGTGGTGATGGACGACCCCATTCTCTCGCTCGACGACGATCACCGGGAAGCGTGGTCGGCCAACATCCTGAGTCCAATCATGGGAACGACGCAGATGATCGTTGCCACACACCAACGCCAATTCTTGACAAACTGCAAACAGGATTTCCGGGCCGGGCGCCTTGTCGAGTTAAACCCACGGACGCGTGCAAAGCGAATTTCGAAGCGCCCCGGGGACCGGCTAGAGCGCGCTGAGGAGATGTTGGCGACGGCGTTTACGAGTGTGCCGACCGAACTCCGCAAGTACCGCGAAGATTTACTGATCACGTTGGATGCATACAGCCCGACGAGTTTCTTTGACCAGAAGAATTTGTCCGGGTCACTGGCTGAGTACTTGGATTTTCAAGCGCCGCATCCCCTGGCGTCGCCTAATCAGGAGAAGATCGGCGTGCGGCTTAAGGGAGACAAGGTTTTGCGCGTTTTGGACGCCGGATCGCACAGCCGCACCGAACCTAACGTGACCGAGCCGATGGTGCGGGAGTGCCTCGCCGAAATGAGACATCTCGATGGAATAGTTTTGAGTGAGATCGAACGACTCGAAGCCGAACGTGTCCGCCTGCTAAGGGCACGGTCTCTTGCCATGCCAGCCGCCGCACCTGCCACGAATCCAGCAGCTGACCCGCCCGACCGCCTTGATATCGGGGACCAAGGTGCCGCTTGGAGCGGGCCTATCCGCCTTAAAATTATTGGGTCGGCGGCGGCCCAAACTCGCGGCTGCGTCGTTGACATGGCGATCGCGCCGACAGATTCGGAATTCGGCGAAGGAAGTGCTGTTCTCGTTGCCGACTCTACGTTATGTCCAATCGCTAGGCCTGGACAATGGGCGCTGCTATCGGGCGAAGCCGGGAACGGCGACTTGGTCGCGGCGGTTGACGTATACCGCAATCGTTATTTGCGTCGAGCGTGGTCGGCAGGCAGTTCTTGGCTCCTTGAGGCTGTCAACCCATCAGCGGGTGTACCCCCGGTTCGGCTCCGAAAATGTGACGTCACATTGAAAAGAGTAAGCGGCATTTGCTATGGCCCCAGGAAAGAGCCACGGCCCGGTGCTGGGAAATATCTCTCAGAATGGCTGCCAAGAAGTGATTTTAAACCTGCCTACATTGGGGGGAATTTCGGAGTAACAGTAGAAGGGCTGAGTCTTGATCCCATCGCTCAAGACGGGCAAATTGTGCTGGTCGGGCCGAAGCACAATCTGACGGCCGGTCCACTGACGCGAGGCTGTCTGGCCGTCATCGAGACGGATGACGGCCACGTCGGCAGCGTTATCAAGCGCGTGTTCGTCGGGGCAGACGTCTGGATTTTGACTAGTCCCAACCCGATTGAGCCAAGAGATCCGATTACCATCTCAAAGAAGAAGATCGTTGCCGTTTGGCCAGTTCGAGGCGTGCTGTTCAAAGTAACGACTATCGAAGGCACCGAGTAAGTGCTGAATGTGTGACGGCTATTTGCTCGACGGCCAACTCCCGCGCCTGCATCTCATCGCTCAACGCCACCCCGCCTGAGGAGCATTCCCCGGTAGCGCATCCGACCCATGGCAGCTTGCTCGAAAGCGAAAGCGAAAAGTGATTGGAGAAATACCTTCAGACGAGATTTGCTACACCTATAGCTACACCTGAAATTCAAAGCTGAGTCTTCCAAAATTGGTCATCATCGCAAAATCATATCAAATAGCTGTTTGCGAAATAAAAATTCAGCCGCTCACCACAAGGACGCCGCTTTGCTAAAGCGGCGATGGGCCAAAAGCCTATCCGGGGGTTCGAATCCCCCCCTCTCCGTCTTTCAGAAATCTCACTCCGCAAATCCCTATTTTCAAGGGATTTGCGATTTTCCGGTTGATTGACCCAGTTCAACTGAGTCAAAACTGAGTCAATCAACCACCCAAAACCGCCTTCCCAACCACCTCCGGCCATGCCCGCCGGTCAGCCATCCGTCCCACACTGGTCCGGTTCGCCGCCGACGAATCGCATGTTTCGCATCTGCCGCTGCGACTCCGCGTCGTGCAGATGATAGTATCTCGACACCATGTCACTGTCCGAGTGCCCCAGCCAGGTCTTGACCACCCGCTCCGGCACCCCGCCCGAGGCGCACGCCGAGCAGAAGTAATGCCGGAAGGAGTGCAGGCGTCCGTCCCGGAAGCCCGGTTCCCCCTCGGGATGGGGGAATTTCGGGGCCAGCGGGGTCAGCACGTCCCGGACCAAAATATTCCGCAGCGTGTCCGGCTTCAGCCGTCCCCCGCGCGGGCCGTGGAAAATCAGCCCGTCGGAGGATCGGGGCGTGGCGTCGAGGACGGCCCGCAGGTCGTCATTGATCGGAAAGCTCCGATCGCGGCCGCTCTTGGTCTGGCGGCCCGCCCGCCCTGTCGAACGCCGGGAACGCCGGGAGTCGTCGGTCAGCAAGATCACGTTCTTGGACAGGTCGACGTCACCCCAGCGCAACGAGGCCAGTTCGGAGATCCGCAATCCGGTACAGGCGAGCGCCAGCAGCACATCGCCCAGCCAGTTCAATTCCGGATCCGCTCGACAATGTCGCAGCATGGCGGCCACTTCGGCGGGGCGCCAGCACCACGTGGTCGTCCCCTGCGGCTTCGGCAACCGCAGGCGCACGTGGTGATCGGGGGGAAGATGTCCGTTCTCCGAAAGCCATTTGATGACCTGCTTCAGCGTGGTCAGTTCCAGATACTGGGTCGCGATGCCATACTCCTCCTCTTCGAGCCAGCAGGCATAATTGGCCAGGAAGGTTTCGTTCACCTCGTTCCAAGAAGCCAGCCGCCGTCGCGCGGCGAAGGCGAGAAACTTGTCAAAGACGGGCCGGTAGCGTTTCACGGACTGCGGTTTGGCGCCGCCCATGGAACGGGGCCGACTGACGTGGCCGACATACAGTTGGCGGCCACGCTCCAGCGGCACGGGCTCCAAGGCTGATGGCTGCAGAATCTCGGGCGGGGCCAGGCCGGCGTCGACGGCCCGCCGACGGTCGAGTTCGGCAAGCTCCCGCAGGGCTTCGGCCCGGTCGCGGGCGCCAAGGGAGTGGCGCCCTTGCGAAGGAGTGTTGCCGCGGCCATCCGCGTACAACATGCCGTCGCGTTGCGTGATGATCCATTGGAAATAACGGCAGGACACCAGGTCATTTTTGCGTCTGGCGGGCATGGGTTTCTCCCGGAGGTCATCCGCTAAGGCCGTCGTTTCCAGGCCGGGCGGGGGCCGCGGGGACGGTCATGCGGGGCGGGGTTGGGTCGGGAATCAAGGGCTTTCGGAACGGGGGAAGCCGGAATTTGCAGGGCGGCGGCGGGGATCAGCACTCGGGTGCCGGGGCCGCCGGGTTGCAGACGGGGGAGCGAGCCGTCCTTCAATCGTCGGCTGACAGTGGCCTTGGAGAGGCCGCTGCGACGGGCATACTCCGCGGGGGACAAAAACTCCGCGTCACCCCTGGCCAACGAGGCGGGATACATGAGAAAATGCCCGAACAATCTTCCGATGATTGGCGCATCGGTTTCGCGAGATGGAAAAGGATTCCCCTCGCCAGTTCCCGAGTGGCAGATTAACAGGTCAACTAATTTTTCAACAGAAAATAACGATCAAAAATCCGTCAATGTTAAGAATGTTTTTTGGGCAGGGATTACTCGTCGGAGCCAGTTTCCCGGGCAAGGGTGAAATCAGGCCGGTCGCGCAGATATTGAACAAGGTCAACGGCTTTGTCTGCGGACAATTCGAGCTTTTCGATGATTTCCATATTGGACAATCCCTTCCCGATGAGCAACAGGATGTCGGCCGCCAACGCTTCTGTACCGTCGGAGGGAGCCCGGCTCAGGGAGTCAAGGAACGAACCCGGCCGCTGGTCTCCGCCGGAAGTCAGGGCCGTCTCCGTCACCAGACGGGCCGACTGGCCGGACGCCTGTCGCAAACGGTAACGGCCGGCCAGCTCGTCCGTCGGTTTCAACAATCGAATTTTCGAGCGGCCCAGCAAGTTCCACCAGTCCCGATGGTCATAATCGCGTCCGATGATCGCTCGATAAGCCAGCCGGTATCGGTTGCGAACGGTCGAAAGGGAGAGATTCAGATTGGAAGCGACGAGAGTCTGTTTAAAGACAGAGCGTGGGTGGTAAACATTCCCCTTCCATCCCTCGATCATGTCCCACACCGCCATGTATTCATGCGTCTTGTCGTCCCGTCGGCGAGTTTCCGGGATTTTCTGGTCCTCCTTAAACTTTCTCACATATGCGAGGAATGTTTTCTCCAAAAGGTTTGTCGAGGCATGCGGATTGATGCCGATCAGTGGCCGGTTCACGCTCCGGTCGAAGCCTGCCGTCTTCGTGTTGGCCAGTTCATCCAAAAGACCGAAGATTTGGTCACCGTCGCCATCCGGTGTCTTTGACCGGCGGATGAGCAACTCGCCCGCCTCTTTGCAGGCCTGCGGGGGCAGATCTGCCAGCAGAATGTTCAACAGGCTGCGAAAGGATTGGGGGGCGATCGCCCCCTCGTCCCAGACCGCCCCCAAAATCGAATCTCCCGTCAAGGACGCGGCGGGCGTTTCCGGCGGCGGGTATTCGCCGCCGATTCCGATGGCCGCCAAGACCAGCCTGGCCGCCCGTCGTTGCGGCGTGTCGCCGGCCTCGCCGTCCGGGAGGATGTCGGGCTGCCCGGCCACGTGCCAGAAACTCAGGTAATACGGATGCCGACGGGTGAGTTCCCAGCGGTCGGTGAGCGTGTGCCGCATCAACTCGGGAATCGGCTTGGGCATCAGCCACTCGCCGACCCGGTCGGGGGGAAACAGTTCATCCATTGGTTGGTTTCCTGAGCAGTGGAACGATCACCCGGGCTGAAATACGGTCGTTTGGCTCAATCTAATGCCGGACTGCGTTTTTGGTGATTTCTCCATTCTCTGGAAAATCCTTCCTGTTGTCCGTCTTAAAGACAGCCTGACACTGATGAGAAGACACTGACTGGCCATTCGAATCGCCGGTCGGCGAAAAACATTCATATGAGAATCTTTTGCCCCGTAAATTACGCAACAATTAGGTTTTGTCTGGAGTTGAATTCGAGTGCGGGCTTCTCTCTTCCTGACAACCGTTTCAAAAAGGCACGAAATTCGAGTTGCCATTTCAACGCAGTCCTTGCGGGACAAAGAAGCTCGTGGTCCAAGGCCCTTCACACGACCGGTCAGTGAGGAGTGGGAAGCCATGCGAATGTCCGACGGTTGGACAAGCGGCGATGAACCGACATTACCTTCGCAAACTTGTCGGACAACGTTCGCGGTCATTTGGGGCATTGATCAGAAACGAAAGGACACTTGTTGCTCGCCGGCCCGGTGATCAGAGCCGGAAGAAGTCCATGACCCCCAGCACGACCAGCCTGGAGACAAACGAGGCGGCCGCCAGGCAGCCAAACAAGACGACGGCTTTTCCGGTCTTGAGTCCCAAGCGGCCAAACACGGCCCACGCCCAGACCGCCAGGCCCAGGACATACCCGGCCGGGAAGGGGATGAACGAGGCCAGGGCCGCGGCTCCAATGGCGACCATGGCGGTGGTGCGATACGAGGGGACGAGGGCCGGGTCCGGCCCGTTGAACGTGTTGCGGAACACGGCGACGGACACCAGCCAGCAGGCGGTTTTCAAGACGACAAACACAAGCAGGGCCGCCAGATAAACCATGACGTAGTCCTCGAATGGAACGAAGAAGGAAAACGGGCGAGCGATCAAAGCCAGTGCAATTGGAAGGGAGCGAACCAACAGGAGACCGAAGCAGGCCGGGATTTGGTTTGCGCGGACTGGGACATCCCGCGAAGGATGCCGGACCGGCCAAACCATTCCCCGGCGAGTCGTGTCCATGTCCCCGCGCCCGCTCCCGACGATCAGTTCACATCGGGGAGGCCAAAGGCCGTCAGGGAACGACGGAGCCACATCCCCGCCTGCGCGCCGACGGCGGCGCAGGCCCCGCCCACCCCGCCGACCACGGCGGCGA
>NZ_JH636441.1:727933-765980 GCF_000255705.1 Zavarzinella formosa DSM 19928 | reverse complement strand
CCTCGGCGGCGATGTTCGCGGCCGCCGCCCAGGCCTGCCAGTCCTCGGCCGACACCTCCAGGTCCAGGTGGACAAAGCGGTTCAGCAGGGGCGAGATCAGCCGGTTCGCCCCCGCCCGGTCCTCGGCCCGGTTGCTGGCGGCGATGACGCCCCAGCCCTCCGGCAGCGCGTACTCGCCAAGCCGCCGGTCTAGGGTCAGTTGCAGGCACGCGGCCTGCACCAAGGGCGGGGCCTGGGCCAGTTCGTCCAGGAACAACAGCCCCTTTCCGTCTTTGGGCAGGAAGGCCGGGGGACACCAGACCGCCGCGCCTTTGACGACACTGGGCAGCCCCCGCAGATCCACCGGGTCCAGCAACGTGGCCCGGACATCAACCAATGACAGTCCGTCGGCGTCGGCCGCCTGACGCACCAGACTGCTTTTGCCAATGCCCGGCGGGCCCCACAAATACACGGGCCGTCTGGTCGGGATCAGAGCCGAGAGAGAGCGGGCCAACTCCGTCGGACGCATGATGATGCTCCTTTACATGGATCAATGATGGCGGATGGGTTTGGTTGGAATGGTTAGCGGGACAGGCTGACCCGCACGACGACCAGAGGGGTTTCACCGGCAATGACCGTTGCAACGGCCTGACGCAATTTTGCGATGAGGGATTTTGAGGCGAGAACCTCTCGGACGGCCCCGGCCGCCTCGTCGGTCAGGTCATCCGGCACGCGCATCGTCAAGTGAAATTGTTCGATCAACAGATACTTTTTGCCCATGAAGTTTTCCTTGGTGAGAATGGTGACCTTCGAAGGCCGGGATTTCATCGACTGATTTCCAATTCTCCAACCGGGGAGGTTGTTTGCGTGTCGCCGGGATGGCGACGAATTGGCTGGCCAGTTCAACCCATGCACTCTTGTCTGAATCCAGTCCGGTCAACAGCAGGGAGCCAATCCGGACGCCTGGCAAGTGGTTTTCCAAAACAGTGAATTCGAGGCAGCCAGACAGCTCTCTCGACACACTTCAATGGGCGGTGCGGGAGGAGAAGAGCGACCTTCACACAATCTTCCTGGCTGTCGGCTGCGGGCAAAATTCAAAAGACCGTGGGCCGTCCACCAGTCAGGGATTGGGAATGCCCGAGGGATCCGCTCGCTCCGCTCTTGGAGAAGCTTTCTCGGTCGTTGGCCGCCCAAGCTGTTTGGCCGGCCTGCGAGGTTATGGGGTTGATGCATTCGCAGGCGATAGAGAAGTGATCCCGCACAAGTATTCTGACGCATTTCGCCCGGATATTTAGTGGTGCATCCGCCAAGTTAACGCACAGATGGCGGGGTGGCGACGCCGGTTGTCCGACGGGGCCGGTGGCGTCGTCGCCGACCCCAGTGAAACGGATGTCGGTGCGAGTTCCAGTAAGCCGTCGCCCGGTTCACTGCCTCAACGATCTCCTCCCATGTCCCGAACCGTCGGCCCTTGAGCGCCAGGGACCGCAGGACCTTCCACCACGGTTCGATCAGGTTCAAGTACGCCGCCGCGACCGGCTGGAAGACAAACTCCCACCGCGGGTACGCCACGTTGAACAACAGCACATCGCGGGACCCATGGGCGGCCAGGTTGTCGAGGATGGCGTAGACGCGAGTGACGCCGGCCGGCAGCCATCGCTCGACTCGCTCCAGAAAATCGATCCAATTCTCGCCGGTGCGACGTGAGTACGAGTGAGTAAACGCCTCACCGGTGGCCGGCCGGAAGGCTCCGAAGACATAGCCCTTGCCTCGCCGTCCGTAGTCGGCTTCCTGCGTCGCCCGGGCCGCCGGGCGGTCCGGGACGGGGGCTGGGTCGATGACTTCCTGGCCGGGAAAGCTCTTGGCCGATTCCGGCCCATCTCGTCCAGACAGACTACGATCGAGCCGTCGGGCGGCTGGGTGTAAAGGGTTTCGATCGCCGCTTTTTTTGGGCGAACTCCGGATCGACCCGGGAGCCGAACCACGTCTCCTGGGTCCGCCATCGCAGCCTCTCGGCTTGGAGAAGTTCGTCGACGCGTGACCGCTTGATGGCGAGACCCTTCGCCTCGGCCACGTAGGCCACCAAACGGTCCAGCGTCCAGCAGCCGAACGGCAGGCCGAGATCGGCTGGCTTCGTCAGGGCGGCGGCGATGACCTCGGCTTTTTCGTCCGGGGTGTAGGTGGCGGGCCGACCCGACCGGGCGGCGTCGTGCAACGCCCGCAGGCCGACCCGGTTGAACCGTCGCAGGCGGCCATACACGGTGATCCGGGTGACGCCCAGCCGGCGGGCAATGTGGGCCGGCTTCCCGCCGTCGGCGAGGGTCGGAAAAGATGGCGGCCCGCTCAACGACTTTCCCCTCGGATTTGCGGGAACGAGTCAACTGGATGAGTTTAACCCGTTCCTCGGCCGTCATCTCCCGAAGACGCAGCGGTTTTCAAACACGTCGTGGGACGCGGAGCTTTCTGCCAAAAAATGAAGTGCCAAATAGTGTATGGATACTTGGCGGATACATCATTTTGAGTCGGCAATTCTTTCACGCCCGCTTCGTCGAGTGCCTGTAAAAATACTCGTCTTCCCACACCCTTCTGACGGTGACAAAAGGGTCGAAAAACCTCGCCCTGATCTTTCCCTGACATTCCATCTGTCTGCTTTCCGGCGGGTGACACAAGACAGCCATCGAAGAACAGACGTTAAACAGGCGACGGCCGGCTGCAGGTCTGCGGCCCGGCGCCAATCTCGTATGCTCTCCAATCCATGGAAGGACAGGCATTCCTTGTGTGGATTCCATGATCCGCATGCCGAGGCAACAATTTGGGCTGACAATTCAAATGTTGCGGTTCTGTGTCGCTGAAAAGACATTCAAACGAAGGCAAATGCCGTTTGCGCCTGTTGTTCCAGGTCAATCTCCGACTCATCAAGGCTTGTTCAAATGAGGAATCACCTGGCCAATCTCGGGATTGCGCCGCGCCTGACGAGGCAATTTTCAAAGCGATTTTATCCGGCATAGTGAAACCTTTCCAGAAATTCGCCATGCTGATCGAATCACATGTGAGTTGGGATCGCCCGGGCATTGCGTAGGGCAGGCAGCATGCCATTGGGATTTGTCAAAGCCCTGAACAAGAAGATTCGCATGATCCGACGACGAATCCGCAGTCTGCGTGCAGGGGTGAGGAAAGACCTCAACTGCAAATCCGGACATCAGGCCGCCAAAGCCGTGAAAATAACGTGATCAAGACACTCCCCAATCGAAAATGCGAAGAGTCAGGACAGTGATCGAACCTGTCTATCGCTTGAACGACGCCCGTTCCCAAAATTCGCCCTGACTTGTATTTTTGTCTTGGAATTTGGTGAGGCAATTCAAAAACAGGTTTGATAATTCCTCCGGATTCCCGACAGAAGCAAATCATCATAACTCATTCAATATGGTGATATTTTTTTGATAAGAACGTTCGGAAACAATGATGAAAGACCGTGAAAACCAAACGTTTTGCTTCATTGTTTCCGAACGCTCTAAATACTATGTAGTTCGCAAACCGCCATTTGAGTGATTCTCCTGTCACTCAACCGATTTCATCCGGCCGGGTAAACCAATCCATCATTCGCCCTCGCCATTTCGATGTAAAGATGGGGGGCAGAGGAGGCGAAAAAAACCTGGGGCGACAACGATGGCGAAATGTCATTCCCGAGCGGATCGCCGCACCGACATTCGAGCACCGTTCCCAGGCGGCTTCCCATCCAGTAGAGTTGGGCCGGTGTGTACTCGCGGACATGGTGAGGGTTCCGAGCCTGCGAGACACGATAATTCGGCGTTGTGAGAATCACACTGTAAGATGCGACTCTCAACGCGTTCGACAGCCAGGCCCAGTCCTCCTCGACATGTTCGATCACATCAAACGCGGTCACCAAAGAGTATTTGTCCGACTGAATCTCGTGAATCGGATTGTGAATGTCGACGGTGGTCAACTGCAAGGCCGGGTCTTGCAGTTCGACATGATTGGCACCCCCGTTCGCCAGCCGGTCCCGTGACATTCCGAGACCCGCCCCGACGTCAAGGATTCTGTGCCCTGTCTTCGTTCTCCCCACAAACGACTGCCAGCCGCCCTGGCCGTCCTCCCGCCCGACAAATCCCCCGAGCAATGCCAGGTCGGTGAACAGCGATTTCTTGTGCGGGGGGATCATGGCATGGTCTCCGTGGGAATTAGGTATCACTATTCTTTTGGTGATCCCAGCTCTTGTGTTTTGAAATCTGAACAGCCGGATGGACGAGGCTTATTAAAAGGCCCTGACAAAACCCCTATTTCGGCATGAGATTTGTGCCTTTTGACAGATGCCCTATCAAGGAGATGCTGTCATGGCCAGCGCGCACATGTCGGATGAGTTTTATGATCTGGTCAGTCATCATTTGCCCCCGCTGCCGCCGGTCGGCCCGTTCGGAGGCCGGCCCCAAGTCAGTCACCGAACCGTTCTGCGGGTGATTTGGTTTGTCCTGGTCACCGGATGCCGATGGGAGGACATCCCGGCCGAGTTTGGTTGTTCCGGCCGGACCGCCCATCGTCGGCTTCGCCGTTGGGAAGTCTTGGGAATTTGGGACCGCCTGCACGCCGATCTGCTGCGGTTGCTCCGGCAGGCGGACAAGCTGGACCCGGACACGGTGATTGTTGACGGCGTCCTGTTGAGGGCCTTCGGCGGCGGCGAGCAAACGGGCCCGAACCCGACGGACCGGGGAAAACCCGGGACCAAACACACCTTGCTGGTTGATCGTCATGGCGTGCCGCTGGCCATCCGGACGGCCGGGGCCAACGTCAGCGACCACCGCCAGATCCTGCCGTTGGTGTTTGACTTCCCGAAGATCGGGGGCAAGCCGGGCCGTCCGAAGCAATATCCAGATGAGTTGTATGCCGACCGGGGCTACGACAGCGATGCCACGCGGGCCTTGCTTCACTGGCTGGGGATCGAGGCCAAGATCGGCAAGCGGAACACCCCGCACGGGAGCGGGTTGGGCAAGGTCCGGTGGGTGGTCGAGCGAACCATCAGTTGGATCAAGGGGTTGCGACGGATGCGGATTCGATATGACAGGCTCGGCGTCATCCGGGATGCCTGGACCAGTCTGGCCGCCAGCGTGATTTGTTTTCAAATTCTCACCCGCGACGCTATTTGAATTAATAGGTTTTGTCAGGACCTCTAAAGAGAGACCGTATCACTCGCGGCGAGGATCAAGCAACGACGACAAAGTCCTCATGTCGGCGTGGGATTTTAGGCAAAGCCAAAACTCCTGCCTCCCTTTTCCAATATATCTGTCATCCGGTGTGAATCGTGATCACTCCCTCAATACGAATCACTTATCATTTCCCGTTTCAATTTCTTCTGAATTTCTCGCGACGTTCACAAACAGAGTAATTTCGCCGAATTTGGCCCTGGCCATCGTAAGGACATGGATTTCATGAGCCTGTTTCCGTCAACCTCCTCGCTTGATTGTTATCGCCATCGTGACCCGATCCCGGCCGTCTTGGGCCCGGTCATCAGAAATTCGTTCGGACCGGCCGGATTTCGGAAGCGATTGAGGCCATGACGCCCGGTTCTGTCAGTTTCAAATGGCGGCGACATCCGTCATCAGCCTCGTCGACGCATTTACCATGGCTCGACCAAGTGATGCGCATGGGAGCAAGCCGACGATTTCGCTTTGCGTGTGACGGTCAGGCCGGTGAAAATCCATGCGGACCCCAGCCTCGCGCAACGGAGGAAAAGAGGATGGTGAAGCCTGTTTTTGTCAGGCCCGCTCCTCAAACAAAGCATTCATGGGATCGTGGTTCGGCGACCATCATCGCGATTGATCGATTTTTTTCATTGTACATGCAGCGAGGGCAACCCGTCGCCCGAAACTGTTCAAACATTGTCTGTTTGGCCGATGAATCCCAGAGGGATTTCAACGATTGATCCCGAATGGAGCCGATCAAACCCGCCGGATTGTATGCGTTGACGCAGCATGTGTACAGTTGCTGGTCGCCGCCGACATAGGTGGTGAAGTGCATATAACCGCACGTCTCGTAATCAGGAGGCCCTTGGGCAAGATCCGAATGCCGTGAGCCAAAGTTGTTGAAGACGCGGAATCCCTTGTCGTTCAACTCGCCGGCCTGTGAACACTGGGCGTTGATCGCCATGGCGATTCCATGCCGCTCATAATAGTCCGCGCCCTCGTTTTGAAAAAACGCACTGATCCGGATGTTGTCGGCCCCAAGATCCTTGGCAAGCCTCGCGGTCATCGCGACCTCAAGATGATTCTCCAGAGTGATGACAAACCCGATTCCCACTGTCGCCCGGCGGTTTGAGACGCCGCACAAATGCCGGACATTTGCTGTGACGATATCATGCTCGCGAATCGGAACCCGTCGCACCGCCGCATACGTCGCCGCGCTTCCCGCATCCAGGGACACCCGAATCCAAGTCGCGTGGGCGGACAGCCATTCGGCCCGTCGCGGTTTGAGGAGAAGGCCGTTCGTGACCACCGCCAGTTCGATTCCGCTGTCAAAAATCAAACGGCAGAGATCATCAAAATGGGGGTGAAGCGTGGGTTCGCCCCCGCCCGTCAATTGAATCGCCCGGACACCCATGTCACGGCAGTCATCCACGATTTCCCGCAGCTTTACCCATGGAATCGAACGATTTGGATTGTTGTCGCGCGTTCCGTCCGCCATTGGCAGTCCGAAAAGTCTGTTGCTTGAGTATCCTTCAAGCCGATATGCGCAGAAACCGCATGACTGATTGCACCGGTCCATCGGGACAAGCTGCACGTGCGCGGGGTACGGTTGTCGGCCGGCCCGAAGCTCCAAGAGGTGCAGCGGAAATTTCGCCGCCTTGTCACTGGCATAGGGATTCATGGTTGATTTCCTCGATCATCCCGGCGACGGCCGGGAATTCCAGCCCGGCCAGTATTGGTTCCAGTTCGGATTCAAGCCGTTCGTAACATTGGACCGAAGCCCGGCATAACCCGGTGTCGGCTTTCCGTTTCTCATCCGCGGAAATGCGCTCCGCGTCGTCCCTGATACTTTGGCGTGTTGTCAAGGTGGCTGGCGTAATGCGGATTGATCTGCTCGCGCGCGGCCGTGTTTCCGCCAATGAGGTGGCTGTCGATGGCCCGCCAATGCTCGTGCCGGAGAACGCAACCAGGACCGAGCCATTTCGCGACCGCTCCGGCGGGGTCGTGACGGGCCATCAGCAATCGGTACGAAAAGTTGAGAGCGGGCATCTCATGTCGAAGATATTTTTGGGTGAGGCCGATCCGGGGAGCGAAGGCTTCTTCGACCGTTTGTTTATTCTGGCGGCAATGGGATTCTGCGAATTCATGCGGATATTTGGCCGGCATGATCCGATGACAATCGAACCAAGGCTCCATCCGCCGCCGTTCCATCAGCGATAACGAAATTTTGGTGGCGTCCGCAAAGACGAAAGCGTCGTCATAACGATCAAAGGCTTCCGAATGGAAAGGACTCGGATTGATCCCGTCCCGGAACCGGGAATCGAGGGCCGTGTCATCATCCGACCGTCGGCGGATTGACCAGGGACTAACGTCATCATTGCCGTCCCAAAACCTGTTGGTCTCGCTGGGTCCCCCGAACCCATCCGCCGAATCGAGGAGAAGATTCAAGAGACTGTTTCCCGAATAGCCGATTCCCCGGACATGGATGATCCGGCGGCTCACGACAAAACCTCCCTGAGGGCCGCGCAGATTGCGGAGTCGAATCGGGAGAAATTATCGCGGGTGAGTTTTTGTTCCCAGCGCTGGGATATCGGATCGCCGCCAAACCAGTGCAAGCCGATTGTTCCGGGCCTGCGGAAACTGGCGTTTTTCTCAAAAAGGTCCTCCATGTGAAGCCAGTCGAACAGGTAAACCGTGTCCTCCGGGATGCGGCAGACAGCCATTTCCCAACGTCTTTCAATCATCGACACATCCGGCCATGGCAGGAGCACAAACGGGCCGGCGCTCTGATATCTTGCCGGATCAAAGACGCGGATGCATTCGTCGCGACAATGGGCGAAAAAGGGATTTTCAGGCGCCGAGAAGATAAAACCGATGGCATGGATGCCGCCAAACTTCGTCGGACAAAGGCCGATTTTCGAGTGGTATTCGCGGGGCGAGTTAAACGGCAGACTGTTCATCGGCTCGGTGAAAACGATGTCGATGTCGGCTGAAAAGCCCCCCTCAGTCGCAAGCAAATGCCAGCGGAGAAAGTCACCCTTGAAGTTTTCGGGCACGTCGTTCCGGAAGCCGAGGGATTCAAAATCATGCTCGACAAACTCGACAGGCAATTGGCGAAGGTCGTCGGTGTGATCGCTGCCGGTGACATGCTGGCCGGTGATTTTGTGCTCGTGTGTGGGCCACGTCGGCGTTCCATCATAAAGATATTTTGGCATGTGGATTTTGACCCGCCAATCGGGGTTGAGCCGGAGGAATGAGACGACCGTCATATATCGAAGAAAAGAAAGCGTCCTGCCCCCCCAGTAGAAATGAACGACCTTGGGAATTCTCGACAGTTTCCAAAGACCGGGATTGTTGACGGCGGAGACGGTCAGGCTGGAGTCATGGTATCGCCAGGTCCCGAGAATTTTCGGCACGCGCACGAACGATCCGATTTCCGCCATTCGCCGGTGCCAGTCCCAATCCTCGTTCAGGCCAAGAGAGAACGTTCCGACCCTTTCCGCGGCCTCGCGTCTCCAGAGCCAACAAGGACCCACATAATTTTGCAACTCAAGCCGCCCGCGGTCAAACTCAGGAAGGCGGCAGGTCTCGGAAACAACGAGGGTTCGCTGGTCGAAAATCTGGAAATCCGAATAGGCCATGACGGCCGGAGGATTGTTCTCGAGGGCGTTGCGCAAGTCCTCAAGAAACTCAGGCTCGACAAAACTATCGGCGCTCCACCAAGTCAGGTACCGGCCGGTCGACTCGCGGAACCCCGCGTTTAGGGCCGAGCCGGTCCCGCCGTTTGATTTGGTCATGACGCGCACACGCGGATCGTCAATCGTTTGAAGAAATTCCCAAGTGCGATCCGCAGAGCCATCGTCGACGACGATTAATTCAAAATCTTTCCAGGTCTGGGCGAGTAGCGACTCCAGCGTCTGCGGAAGAAACTTCAGCGCGTCATAGGTCGGGACGACCACGGAGATTTCCGGAGAGGCCGGACATTCCCGGCCGCCATAAAGTGCGATCGCCCGGTCCAGAACGAGCCGTTCCTGCTCGGTGACAGGGAGATCATTCCAGCCTGGAACATCCTCAATGCACATGCGGGCGAGATCCGACCGCGTCCATGTCCGCACTTCCCATCGGGGTCGGCTTGCGGTCTCTCGCGGCATGTTTCCAACCTCCGCCAGGCGGACCCGGTGGAGCAACCTCGTCGTCGGCGGATGGGAACTCACATAGCCATGGCATTTCGGCCCGCAGCCAAATGCTTCGCAGACATGGGAACCCAGCGGCTGCTCCAGATGGTCGCAACCGCTCCAGCAAAGCGACATGGCCAGTCCGAGAGCCTGGCGGCGGCCCCGGGACAACCTGGCGCCCAAGTGGAAGCACGGGGCGTTCTCATCATCCACCGGCCGCTGGCCGGAAGATTCATGGTTCACGCACCAGCATTCTGTCACGCAGAACTGGGGGCTGACGCCGTTGGGCGCCAACAGCCTTGACGAACCGCAAGGGTGGTTGCCGTCGCCTCGCTGTGGTCCGCGATGGCGGCAGGGGGGAAGGAGGTTCATCAGACTCATATCGGGAACACCGTCGCGGCCGGGGGCCATGCGAAATCGTCATCGGCCTCGCTTAAAATCATTTTGTTGAGACCGGTCTTGTTCCATGAGGCGACAGGTAGATAGCAGGCGAGCACCCTGTTTCTCGCCGCAAACTCCAGCATCCATGCGGAGTTCTTCTCTCCGGCAGAAAGCGCCGCGATGACGACTCCGACAGGAACATTTTCCGTGCCCAGCCACACATCACCCGCAAATTTGATCGAGTCGAGGGTCCACGTTTTATCGGCAAATGAACAATCAAGGAGCCGGCCAGCCTTGACTTCGCCGACAAGCTCGATTTTCCATCGGGCCGGGAGCGGATCGGCGCCAAGGAGTGTGATGCTTGAAATTGGGTTGCCGAAAGGTTCGGAAATGGTGACTTTTGTCCTCAATTGAAAGTGATTGGTGATGCGGCTGATCTGTTCCTGACCGAGGAGAAGTTCGTAATTGGCATATTCGCCGGAAAGCCCGACGTTTTTTGACGCGATCAGGTTGCCTGATTCCAACAGGGAAAGCGTTGCGGGAACGTTTTCATCACCTCCATCATTCCGGCTTGCCCGCATTCGAACGCTCAACAACCACGAATCTGGCGACATGTTGGAAAAGACCGCATGTCTTACCAAAATATCGATGCTTCCTGAAATCGATGAAACCGACGGCAATGAATCCTTCGACGCAACATTTGCGGGCAACGGATATGCCGGTATCGGCTGACGGCCGATAACAGGACTGGCTGATGGGACTTCAAAGGGTTGTGGCATGAGATTCATTTTTTGAAAAACAACAATTCTCAATCGCTCGTCAAGTTGGAAGACGATCCGGTTGACAAAAGGGAGTCACGTTGAGATATGTTGAAGTTTAATGGCATGTTTGCCGACAATGCAAACGAAAAGAGTAGAATAATCGGTTTGAATTGACGGCTTTTGACACATCGGAACGTCACCAACACAGGCAAGAATTGTGGTTGAAACAGCCGCAATCACGGCCTTTACGGCACATGGCGGGGATGTCAACAGGTCAGTCGACGATTGGCTGGCATTGATCGTCTCGCAGGGAAGGTATCGTTTGAGTTGATTGGGGGCATGCGATAAATTTGCCGGTTCTGCTCGCCGGACCGTCTCGACTGGCTCGCCACTTTTCTAACTTGCATTGAACAACGAAGGCAGTCGTCTCACGATATCTTCGAGGCAATTACCCGGCCGTTGATCCCGCCAAAACCACGAGGGTGATCTCCGACGGGAATGGCGATGATCCGATGGATGGGCACGGCCGGTGGTGATTTCCAATCCTGTCTTTGGGATCGGTTGCGGCCGGACCAATCTGTTCATTTGACGACGCCATTGATTTTCGGGAATGGCGACGGGTTTCCTTCATATCATCCGATCCAGAACACATGTCGACATGATCCTGGCAATTTCGGTTTCATCGGCTGTTTCCATGGCGTTGACGATCCGATACGAACGCGAGGCCTGATTTGTCAGCGGTTTTCCATTCAAATCCGTCAGTTTGACGAAATCAGACAATTCGGCCGGGGAGCAAATAATCCGAATTGGCGGGGAGCTTCACATTTGGGTCGTCTTCCGGTCGGTGTGAATCCGACAAATCACCTCTTCACGCCACACGACGGGCAAATCCGGGTTCAGCCGGATCGTGCCAGCGATGAAATTATGGTCCCCTCCATAGTGATTTTCCCAAATGCCGAACGGGATTCCGGCGGGATGGACAAACATGGGTGTGCCAATGTTGCCAAAACGGACTTCGGGAGTCTGCCAAAGCACATGGCCCTCGTCAAACTCCATCCGGAACAGAAACAATCCGTTCGGCAGGGCGGCGATCGCCCGTCTCACCTTGTCCAACCCCCCGGGAACGTATTCATCGTCATCGTCGAGGTGCATGACGTAGCCGGTTGGAATTGTCGGCAAAAGACGATTGCGGATGGTGTGCCCCCAGTCGCCGTTCGGACCGTCCGGCATTTCGATCAGCCGCCCCGGCAGGCCCGCGTCCGCCAGGGAGGCTTTGATCCATTCATTCGCCGGGCCGTCGGACACCAGAAGAAGCTCGTCCGACGGCGACAGTTGGCCTTGCAATGATTTGAGGGAACGGGCTAGGGATACGCGTCCGATGGTCGGAAGGATGATCGTGAGTTTTGAAACGGCGGCTTTTGCCTCACCGGCAAGGGGAGCCGTCCAATCCAAATCAGCCTGCGCCCGGCCGTGGTCATTCATCCGGCGGGCCATCCACACGGCCTCCAAAACCAGCCGGGCCAAATCCGGCCGGATGAAAGCCAGCTCTTCATGAAGCGTTCCGAGGATTGAACAGATATAACGATTTTTGCCTGGTTCATAGAGCCAGACATCATTGTTGACATGCTCCAGTTGCCTCGCTTCGTCCTCCGGGGTGAACTCGCGGAATGGTTTTAACAGTCTGATCTGCTCACACCGGGGAAGCAAGGGCCTGCCGGCCCACTTTTGCTCGTAATACGTACGGTTTGCATCAACCTGCCGGTCCAGTTTCGCCTGCCCATCCGGCGGCAACGCGCGTTTGGTCTCGCTGCCGCCGTGGCTCGATCCGCATGCCCCGATGCTTCCCCATCGCACGCCGGCGATGACGATCCGGCGATAATAATCAGCGTCCTCATAGTACGCGGGATAAAACGCCTCGTCATAGTCCCCGACTGTGACCCATACCTGCGAAAGTTGCTTGAACGCGGCCCAGCCCAACGCCAGGGTGACCGGGCACGGATCATTCAACAATGTTTCAAAGAGCGTCGGGCCGGCGATCACATCATCGTTGAGAAGGATCAGCGGCAATGGGGCGGTGAGCCGGTGCAACAAATTCCAAGATGCGGCGACACCGAGATTTTTTCCAGGCCGGATAACTTCGACGTCCGGCAAATTCGTCGAGAACATCCCGCCGTTGTCGATCACAACCACCCTAGTCGGCCGGAGGGTGGCGGCGAACACGGCGGCCAAGCACTGATCGAGCAGGTCGTAACGGTTTAGCGTCGGGATGCCGACGGCAAAGGGCCTTGTCACCGAAACCGGAGAAAAGGTCAATTTTGTAGCATCCTTGGAGGAGCCGGCCGCCGCCTCGCCGCCGCGAATGATTCGAGTTACCTCGGCGAGGGCTAGTTCGGGAGTGACCGATTGAATGTTGGCGCAGGAATTTTTACAACGCTCGTCAAACGGTTCCTGTCCGTGGCAACCCGAGCAGGACAGCTTTCCTTGGAGACAGGTCACCCGCGGATACCTGCCGAAGATCCGCTCGACGCTGGTGCTTCCCCCGAGGACCACCGTTGGAACGCCGAGGATGCCGCCGAGGTGGGCCATTCCCGAGTCGGCGCCGATGACACACGCCGAGTTCAACATCGCCCCGGCGAGCCGTTCGGCCGGTTGGGCGACGAGCTTTTCGGAATATCGAAATCGTTCGGTTCCCTGGACGTCCGAATGGACGATGGCCGTTCGAATCCCGGCGTCGCGTAGCAATCCCTCCAGGGTGAGCCAGTGCTGAAGGCTCCACTCGCGGCTTTTGTCCGTCGAGAACGGACTCATCAACACCGCGCCCGCCAAATCACGGCCGAGTTTGCGGACTCGTTCCGGCTCGCGCAAGGCCGGAATGAACGTCCCCGTCGCGCCAATGTTCTTCGCGTACCTTTCCCAGCGAGGGACGGCCAGCCTTGTCCGGGTCTCGGCGGCATATCCCAGGTTGATTTGTCTTCGGCCCAGAACGGGTTCTTCCGTGTGATTGCGAAGATGAACGCCGATGCCGTCGTAACCTTCGAAAAGAGCGACGAACGGCTTTGCAAGACTTGAGACGTGATAAAAGACGGCCGCCGTCGGCTGATCGGCTTTGAGCCGTGCGACGGCAATGAGGCCCAGAAGGGCGTCTCCGATGCCGCCGCCACCCTGCTCGATGCGAATCACGCCCGGTTCCGGACGAGCCGGCCCCGGCGAGTCGGTCAGTGGTTCCACGCCGTCTTCGGGGGAGTAATCCGGGCAGCGAGGTCCGCAGTCGACGCAGGCGCGAACACCGATCTTTCCTCCATGGCCTTTTTCGCATTTCCGCGTGCGACAGCCGGTGCCCGGTCCGAGATGCTCGCAAAAGGAGAGCGGTGTCTTTGTGGGAGAAACGAGAGACGGAGAAATCACGCCAGCCGGGACGGTGACGTTCGCAGGCGCGCGGGAGCTTTCCGCAGGCTCCGGATTCTTGATATTATTGTGCCATTGCCAGCATAGCCGGCAGTCACGTCCGTGAAGAAATGGTTGACCCGGCGTGAACCGGTCACAACCGCATGGCCGTCTGCTCAAGGTGACTCCGAGATTTTGATGACGGCCGACGACCGCCTCGGGAAATATGGAACAAATCTTATCCAAAAAACATTGTGAATGGCGAGACGGCGGCCATATTTTGGAAGTCCACGGTGGCGTTGTCATTCCACAACCCTTTTGAGCTGGCAGAGACATAAACTTCAGGAAGCGTTAGCGGCTGATCGGACCGGGTGATCAGCCACAACACCTGCCGACGGGTTTTCTCCGCCTCCGATCGGGAAGGTCCGGTATCGACCTGGCGAAGATCGCCGCAAGCCTGGACTGCGTGATGGTCCGGGTGGAGGAGTTGCCCGCCGGGTTGCGGAAACTCGCCGCACTTTTACACCGGGGGGCTCGACGAGACAGCCGCTCTGTGGCCCTTGGTGCGATCCGCCATTCAATGGGTGAGGCGGGTCGTCCGGGCCATCAAGAACAAAACCGGGCTCCGTCCCGAAAAGTGCGTCGGCAATTGACGCGCGTCACGTCCGGATTCGCCGGGAGCCCCGGAATCTCCCGACACCTCGGCGCGGTCGCAACTGCGTCATTTTGCCAGAGAGACCAAAAGCTGTTGGTTTGGTCTTTTTGCCTTCCACGACTTACCGGACATCCCCTGCGCCAACAACGACTTGGAACATCTGTTCGGAAACCGTCGATATCACAAATGGCGGTTGAGCGGCCGACGGAAGTCGTCGACGGGGCTGGTGGTGCGAAGATCGGTTCGGGTGGTGTCAGGGGTGGCAACCCGGCTTCAAACGGAGGCTGGCCTGAATTTGCCGGAGGATTTCTTGGAAAACTGGCGGAAAACATGGGCCGGTTTGGAGAGCCGCCGGGAAACCCGACGGCAACAAGGCCGTTTCCGGCGAGAGCCCGACGCCGATCTTAACACGCTGGAAAACAAGTGTCTCCAGCCAAAGCGATGCTGAATGAGACAGCGCGCGCGGAAATTCAGGCTGACGCCACCGGCGAAGGCCAGACGGAGAAATTGAAAGCCTTCGGCGAATGACTGCCATTGCTTGCCGGCTGGTGTGATAAAGTCACGGAAATCGCGGTTTGCACGCTGCTTGCATCCTCAACTGCGTAAGACGTAAGACAGACTGAGCGGACAGAACCTGGCGTCATCGGGACGACACAATCGTCCCCCCGCATGCGCATTTCACGTTCGGAAGGAATTCGCTCGATGTCCTTGAACCATGAAGAGCAAACGGCTTTGGCTGGCAAGTTTGCCGTTGATGTCCTTGAAAGACGGACCAAAATATGTTTCGTCGGGATGGGACGTTCCGGATTGACGCTGGCGGAAACATTCACAAATGCGGGTTTTAGCGTCCTCGGCTTCGACTTCGACGCCGTCAAAATTGAGAAACTGAAAAATGGCGAGATTGAAGACGGCGTCATTCCGCCCGAAACGGCGAAAGAATTGTTTGCCAGCGGCCGGTTCGATTCCACTTCTGATTCCCGCCGCTTCCGTGAGGCTGATGCGATCATCTTTTGCGTCCCGACGCCGTTGAAGGACACCCGACAGCCGGACATGTCTTTGTTTGCGGGCGGCGCCCTCGCCCTGCGTCCGCAGTTGCGCCCCGGCCAGCTCATAATTCTGACCGGCGGCGCATATCCGGGCGCGACCGAGGAACTTTTTCTGCCCGCCCTGGCCGTCTCCGGACTCGCCGCCGGGTGTGATTATTTTTTGGCATACAGCCCGGAACTGGGCAATTCAATTTCGAGGACGGATTTGCGTCATCGCGTTCCAAGAGTGATTGGAGCCATTGACGGCATCAGTCTTGGCCTGGCCGCGACCCTCTTCGGGCCTGTTTCCGGAAAACTGACTCCGGTTGAAGGGATACGGGTCGCGGAAGCCTGCCCGATTGTGGAGTCCGCGCGCCAGGTCGTCAACACCGCGTTGGTCCGCGAGTTGAAATCGGTGTTCGAGGCCATGGGAATCAATGCGTGTGAAGTGCTGGACGCGACGAACGTGAACTCCGCCGACCCGGTGACGCGCCAAGGCATTCCAGGCCAGGGTTCCCGCCACTGGCCGGCCAGCCCGTTTCACCTTACCTGGGCCGCACGCCGGCATGGTTGTGACGCGCGATTGATCGAACTGGCCGGGGAAGTGATGGCCGCCATGCCGGCATGCGTTTTTCAAAGGATCGGAGACGCCCTCAATGAAATTGGCAAGCCGATCAAGAATAGCAGAATTCTCCTGTTGGGCGCGGCATGTGACAAAGATGTCTCCCTTTCCTCCGGCGGCCTGGCGCCTGACCTCATTGAAATGCTCCGGCAGCGAGGGGCGGAGGTCAGTTATAACGACCCGTCGATTTCACGGTTGGAAATCAAGGGGGCCGGAAACATCCGGCTCGACAGCAGGCCATTGTCTGCGGAATTGCTGGCCGAACAGGATTGCGTCGTGATCGTGACCGATCATTCCGCGTATGACTTGGACTGGATTCTCGGCCATGCGACAGTTGTGATTGACACTCGAAACACGACCGGCCCGACCCCGCGGGGCCCGTGTCGTGTCTGGAAGGCATGAGCGATCTCAATCCCGCGGCTGACACAAGACGGCAAGACGACTTTGGCGGATCACGTCATCTTTCCGCGAGATCGCGCCCGCAGCAACGGACGGTAATGTTTGTGGATGATCATCGGCCAGGCATAATGTTCCTCAAACCGGCGACGTCCGGAAAGCCCGAGTCGTTTTCGCAACTCCGGATCATCAAGCAGCATCGCCAGCTTTGCGATCAGGTCGGCGACATTGCCCGGCTCGAACAAAATTCCCGAAGAACCGTCCGGAACGGTGAAGGGAAGCCCGCCCAGCCGGCTGGCCAGCACCGGCCGCCCGGCCGCCATGCCCTCGACGGCCGTGCGGCCGAGCGCCTCCTGGGCGACGGCGGGAACGGCGACAATGTCGGCGGCGTGGAAATGCCGTGGCAAATCGGATTGCGACTGCCATCCGACAAAACGAATGAAATCCCTGGCATAATCAGCCCGCGAAGAGTCTGTGACAATCAGTTCAAAATCCTTCCGACGGCGCCACAAGTTCTCGCAAGCCTCAAACAGCACATGAAACCCCTTGATCCATTCCGAGGTCAGACCCGCGAAGAGGATTTGAATCCGGTCATTTTGGCCCCGATCCCGCTCGGCCGCGGGCGGGGGAAACCTCGCGGGATCCATTCCCGCCGTGACGACGCGGACATCCGGCGCATACGGGCTGACCATCGCCTCCGTCAGCGGGTTGACAACGAGAACGGCTCGCGACTCGGCGAAGGCCCGAAAAAAAATCTCGCGATATTCCGGTGTTCCAACACCGCTGAGGGCCCGCTCGGCGCGATGCAAATCCCCCGAGGACCGGTCATTTTCCCGGACGCATTCGGCGCAAGCGTCCGGCCGGGCCAGTTGATGCAGGGGACATTGGCGGGGCGGTCCGGGCGGGGCCGGCCGCAGACGGATATTGTTGAGTGGACACAGGCACTCCAGGGCCTGGAGACGCAGGATCACCGGATACGGCCGGACGGCGTCCGCGAGCAACGGCTTGAAATTCCATGAATCGCTGACAATGACGGCATCGGGATCGAACCCTTGCACGGCCTCGCGGAAGCGGGCTTGAATCGAGGCGGCATTCCATGTTGATTCGTCGAAGGCCAGTTCAACCGCGGGATGAGGCGGATGGCCGACGACCCGGCCAATCCCCCACCCGTCATGCCTCGCGTAAAAATGCCGCACGTCGTAGCCGTCCAGCGCCAGAAATTTTGCCAGCTCCGTCGTGTGCACCGTGCCCCCGCCGGTTGAGGGCCAGTTGAACAGCAGGCTGAGAATTGCCACGCGGACGGGCTCCGGTCTGGCGCTTTCCGCGGGCGTCGGGCCTGAATGATCGATTCGGTCGGCGGCGCCAAGTTGCTCAAGATTTTGGCGGGCGGGGCCGCATTCCGGATGCAGTCTCAAGGCAAGCAAAAATCCGGCCACGGCCCCCTGGCGATCACCGGCCCTCGCTTGGATCGCGGCGAGATCGTTTATTGCCAATGCCCGAAGCCGATAGTCTCCGGCCGAGACTCGCAACCGGTCAAGAATGAGCCTTGCGCCGTCATCATTGGCCTCCAAGGCAAGAGTTTGCGCCAGCTGATATTGCTGCCGTTGCGAATCATTTGGCACAATTGGCCGAATGGCCAGAAAATGATCGCCCATGTTCCACGAATGGGGAAATCCGTCGGCGAACCGGTCGCATCGTCCAAAACCGGGGACGTCGCTCACGAAAAAATCCTCCAGCCTGGACACGGCAAATGGAAGGCCGGCGCGATGCGGAACATCCTGCCAGTGGCCGGAATAAACGCTGCGATCGCCGGCCACCTCATACCAAGCCGGATCGACGATGACCACTTTGAAATGCCGAAGGATCGGGCAGTAGGGAGCCGGACGGTGTAATCCATTCGGCTTGACGGTGCGATGATCCGCGAGATTCCAAGATATTTCACCGGTCAGGTGAAATAACCGATCCTCCATCCACGGGAAGCCGCTTCCCCCATGATCCCAGTGATAATGCGTTTGCCGGCAATAAATCGGCAATAATGCCGTGTCGGCCCACTCGGCAAGCTCGGAGGGGTGCGGGTAAAATTGAGGAGCGAACCACCGGACCGAGTCAAACCCCCCCGCTTGCGCCCAAGCCGCGATTTTTCGCGGATCATGATAGGCAAACTCGTCCGGATGACAGAGCATGACCCAGTGGCCGGTGCCAAACCGTTTGACGATCTCCTGGCAGACGATCGCGCGAAGCCCCTGGTTGGTCCGGTGCGGAATGATGAAATCCCGTTCCCGCAAATAAATTAGTTTCTCCGCATGTCTTGCCGCAATTTCCGCGGTCCGGCCGCCATCCGAGCCGTCAAGGCACACGACCGCATCATAAAGCGGCAATTGATCATCACACCAATCGCCGAAGACCGACTCGTCATCCTTCGTGATCATCAACCCGTACAGCTTCGGGATTCCCGGGAAGGCCGCGATGGCGGCGGGACGGACTCTTTCGTCTTTCGGCGAAGATTCCTTTGACAACTCCATCGTCGGGGCCGATTTGATGTTGCGTTTGAACCACGCCTCCTCCATCATTTGTCCCGCCCGCCCGGCGACGCTGCTCGGCGAGAGGTCGGCAAGGAGTTGCCTGCCGGCCTGACGGGTGGCCAGCCAGTAGCTTTCCGAAAGCCATTGCCGCTCATCCAAGGGAGACGGCACATTCAATCCCAAGGCGGCCAAATGCTCGCCCGGACCGGAACCGGGATTGATGGCCACGGGAATGCCGGAGGCCACGAAGTCGATCAGTTTTGCCGGAGGCTTGTGACGGCTTCGGAAGTCGTCACCCTTGATGTCGAAGGCGGCCCTGGCCTGTCTTGTCATGGCCACATGAAGCCCGGGACTCCAATTGTGAATGCGAATATCCTGGCCGGCGCGGAACCCGAACGCGGACGCCTTCAGGACATCGCCCGGATGTTCCGGATTTGTCAGGATGTCCAGCGGCAACGGCAGGGGATGCCGGTCAAGCCAGTCAGCCAGAGGGGGAATGTTTGTCCGTACCCCGACCCAAAGAAGGGAGCCGGTCTGTTGGCGGGATTCCCGCATCGGAGCGGCGTATTTGATCGGATGATCGATGTAGGCTGTTTCGGCCAGCGAAGAAAAATACGTCATCAAACGGCGGGAGTGAACCAAAATCAGCGAACAACGCCTCAGCCAGTCCGCGTCGGAGACAATTGCCGACGCGGAACCATAAACATCAACAGGACAAAAGACCAAGGCGCTGTCGCGGGCGACCCTTTCCGCCCATCCGGCCGGGGGAAGGTGTTTGACCAGCACGACAATGTCGGCTTCCGGCGTCTCCCACGGTTTCCAAACAGACGTGATGAACCGTCCCCCAAGCCCGTCGACAAGGGAACGGCCGACCCAGTCCCAAGATCCCCATCCGGTGAATTCGGGCCCAATGGCTATCGTCAGTCGGCGGGAAGGCACGCTCATAATCGCTCTTTTTGGCGAAGAATCTTGAATCTTCGTTCGTGATGAAAAGGATATTGGACTTCGACTTTGCAGATATCAACTTTTCAGGCGGGGCATCTCGTTGAACGGAGGAGCGGTTGACGTTGCCTTCATTGACGGGAAACTCTCATCATATTGTCCGTAAAAAAGGGGCGGATTGCAAGAGATTGCTTGCGTGTGCGTTGCGCTGGAATTATAGTGAAATTCGCCACAAATCGATCCTTCGAGACTCCTTCCCCGCGAATGCCCATGCCGTTTCAGAATGGATTCTTCGTCCCCCAACTTGTCACAGACCCGCGTGCCCGCGCGATCTTGCTCGGAGTCGCCCCCGGAGGCGGCGTCATTAACCCGTCGGACTTTCTCATGTCGGCCCTGCGATTGAATGACACGAGAATCAAGTCGGTCATGCGGGGCGCCGTTCAAAGTGGAAGCCTGGAGGAGATGATCGAGGGGTTTCCAATCACAGAATTGCCGGCGGATCCGATCACGAAAAAGTCGCGACAACACTTTTCCCCGGAAGCCCTGCGGGCGCTCGACGAGTTCGCCGCCGTCCTTCGCGGCAGCGGGGGACTTCTCAACCCGGTCGCGCCGGAACTGCTGCTTCATTTTGTCCTGGTTCACATGGAGCCCTCCGGCCGGGAATCCCTGGCAAACCTAGACATCGGGAAGGCGGCGGGACTGTTTCGTGAGGCGGTGGGACTGGCCATGACAGCGGCCTCGGCCCCGGAGTTGGAAAAACCAACAACCCCGACCGCCGACTGCCCTGAAATGCCAGGCGAACCCATCCTGCTCCCGCGAGCAATCGCCCCGTCGGAAGACCTGACATGGAGAGCCCGGCAATCCGTCGGCGACAAGACGCTCACGTTCAAGAACGAATTGATGTATCAGGAAATATTTGAAAACATGGCTCGCGGGATGCACCGCCGGCAAGACCCGCATGTGTTATTGACGGGCGAGCGGGGCGTCGGGAAGGCCGCGGTGGTCGCCGAATTCGCCCGTCTCGCGGCTGGCGGACATATTCCGTTCCTGTCAGCCTGTCATTTTTTGATGGCAGACGGCCGCCACATTCCGCCGGATGAAACCCGGCCGCGACTGGCCGCCCTGTTGGCGCACATCGCCGGCCGTGAGGATTTGGTGGTGTGTCTCGACGGGTTTGCAAGGTTGCTCCGAGGCGACCGGGGATCGAACAAGCCGGCGATGTTGGAAGCCCTGTCTGATTGCCAATGCCGGATCATCGGCCTCCTGACGCCGCAGGAATATGAGGAGGTTGTCGCCGACGATCCCGAGTTTGGCGAGTTGTTCACCCGGGTCGATGTCCCGGAACCGGATCAGGACACGGCCCTGAGACTGACCGCCCAGTTCGCCCGGGGGCTTGAGACACGTTATGGCATCGGGATCGATCCCGATGCCATTCGGCAAGCCGTCGTGTTGTCCGCCGGTTATGTCTTGAACGACCAGTTCCCCGCCAAGGCCGTCCGTGTCCTGACCCAAGCCTGTGAACGGATCGACTATGATCGCCGCCAGCTGGCCCGGCCCGGCCCGGTCCTGACGGCCGACCACATTGTCAGAATCGTCTCGGAACTCAGCGGGGTTCCGGCTGAAACTCTTTGTGGCGTCGCCGGGCAGACGGACTATGAGCAGGGGTTGCGTGACGTGATTTTCGGCCAGGACCATGCCATCCGCGAAGTCGCCGCCGAATTGGGCCTGATCAAGGCCGGGATGACGAACGCCACCAAACCCGCCTCCGTGATGCTTTTCCTGGGACAGACGGGAACCGGAAAAACGGAGATGGCCAAGGCGCTGGCCCGGTTTTATTCGGCGTCAAAGCGGCTGAAGACATACACCTTGGGGAATTGCGTCGAACCGCACAGCGTGGCGACCATCATCGGCGTCCCCCCGGGATACGTGGGCAACGACCGGGGCGGACGGTTGGTGAACGAACTGAACGCCGACCCCTACGGCGTGGTTCTTTTGGACGAGGCCGACAAGGCCCACCCGGACGTTCTTCAACCCTTTCTGAACTTGTTTGACGAGGGATGGGTCACGGATCAGCGGGGGGTGAAGGCATTTGGAACCAAGGCGATTTTCATTCTGACCACCAACGTCGGCCAGCGAATGATTTCAGAGATGGCCCGGGAGGGAAAATCAGTCGACGAGATCACGAGTCGCATGAAGGAAGCCTTGTCACAAATCCGGCATGGGAAGTCCGACCGGCCCGTGTTCACTCCGGAGTTTCTGGCCCGGATCAAGCGAATCATCGTGTTCAAACCGCTCGACGGGGATGCGATGCGCGCCATCGCGGACAAGCGGCTTAGGGAGATATCGCGGAACTGGCGGGAGGAACGGCGCAAGGAATTGACGTGGCCCGAGGCCCTCGGGCATTACGTTGGCAGGGCCGCCCACCGTCTCGACCGGCAATCGGGCGGCCGGGAAGGCGGCCGCGTGGTTCACAAACTGACGGCGGAGTGGGTTGAGTCGCCGTTGCAACGCGCCGTCAGCCAGGAGCCGGCCTCCTATCGACAAGCCTCCCGCGTGGTGTTGACGTTTTCCGCCCCGGAGGATCCCTCCGACGACAAGCCTTATTCCATGCCGGCGGTGCAAATTTCCTTTCAATAGGAGATCATGATTCATCCATCCCCCGGTCCGGATCATGAGAAAACCGGCAAGCCGCCAGCCGGCCGGCGGCCAGATCATGCGAACGAGGACTTCACGGAAAGATTGGAAACCCGCCTTATCCAGAGGGTTGCTTGAAAATGACCATTCGACGCGTGGGGGTGATCTTCGACAACCAAGCCCGTCCCGAAACGACCGGAGGTTATTGCCTGTCCGCGTTTCAGCATCTGGCGGAGGCGGTTCACCTCCATCCCGGGAAGCTGGACAGGGTAACTCCGCAAGACTTTGATTTGTTCGTTCGAATTGACGACGGTCTGGAGTTTGAGGCGCCGGACCGCTTGCGTCCTCTGGCGTGGTGGGCGATTGACACGCATCTTGACTTCGAGCGGTGTCTCCGCCAGGCAAAGAAGGCGGATCTGACGTTTGCCGCCCAAAAACCCGGGGCCGAGGCGATGCGGGCGTCCGGAGTCGCCGCCGAGTGGCTGCCGCTGGCCTGCGATCCCGACATTCACATCCGGCATGAGTTGACCAAACGATGGGACTTCGCGTTCGTCGGCCATGTTTTTCCCGGACCCAGGGCGGAATTGCTCGCGATCCTGGCGAAACAATTCCCGTCCCACTTCATCGGCCAGGCTTATTTCGACGCGATGGCCCGGGCGTATTCCGAGGCCCGCACCGTTTTTAACCGAAGCATTCGCAACGATGTGAACATGAGGGTGTTCGAGGGCCTGGCATGCGGCTCCTTGCTGGTCACAAATGATTTGCCCGAATCGGGACAGTCGGAGTTGTTTCGCGACGGGTTCCATTTGGCAACCTATGGCGATCGGGATGAATTGCTTGACAAACTCGCGTATTATCTGTCCCGCCCGGCGGTTCGTTCACGCATTGAGGATGCCGGCCGCCAAATCGTTCTCGAATTCCACACTTACCGGAAGCGAATGGAAAAAATCTTGAACGCCGTCCAAAATCTTCCGAGCATCAATCCGACCGCCTCCCCGACGGCCCGCTCATCCTCCTCGTACGATCCGGGCTATTTTGAGTTCGACCGGCCGGAGTTGCTGGCCCAAATACCGGGCGAAGCCAAAAGCATTTTGGATGTCGGATGCGGGGCGGGCCGCCTTGGCGAACAATTAAAACAACGACAACAAGCCCGGGTTACCGGGCTTGAGTTCGATCCCTCCGCGGCGAAAGCAGCCAGATCGCGTTTGGATGAAGTTTGGGAAGGCGACGTCGAATCCCCTTCCCTGTCGTTTGCCGGGCAATCATTTGACGCCGTTGTTTGCGGGGATGTGCTTGAACATTTGCGGGATCCTCTCGCCTTCCTGCGGAGAGTTCAAACATGGCTGAAGCCGGACGGCCGGCTGATTGCCAGCATTCCCAATGTCCGTCATCACTCCGTTGTCCGATCATTGCTCGCGGGCGACTGGACATATGAATCCGCCGGATTGCTGGACCGGACTCATTTGCGGTTCTTCACCCGCCGGGAGGTTGAAAAACTGCTGTTTCGGGCGGGTTTTGAGACCGGCCTGGTCGCCCCCCTTCCCGGCCCCGGTCATGCGGAATGGGTGGCCGACGGACGGCCCGGCCAGGTTCGTGTTCGCGGCCTGCAAATAGGTCCGTTGTCAGCGGCCGAAGCCGAGGAGTTTTACACATATCAATGGCTGGCGGTGGCCCGTCCCGCCCGATCAATTGACTGGGGTCTGACATCGGTTGTCATTCCCGTGCACAACGAGTTGAATTACACACGGCTTTGCCTGGACAGTCTGCGTCTCGTCACCGACGAGCCCTTTGAGGTGATTGTTGTCGACAATGGTTCCTCGGACGGAACGTCGGGCTATCTGCGCTCGCTCGCCGCCTCCGACGGCCGAATCCGGGTCATCACCAACCCGACCAACCGCGGTTTTGCCGCGGCCGTCAATCAAGGAATGATTGCCGCGGCCGGGCGCCAGATTCTGCTGCTGAACAATGACACCATCCTGCCAACGGGCTGGCTGAGACGGCTTCTGTCGGCGCTGAACAGCGACGTGAAAGTGGGACTGGTCGGTCCGTGCTCGAATAATGTGAGCGGCGAGCAGCAGATCAACGTCACTTACGATGATTTGGCCGGAATTGACGGCTTTGCCTGGGAATGGGGCCATTCCAACGCCGGCCGGCTGGCTGACACCGATCGACTGGTCGGTTTTTGCCTGCTGACGCGGCGGGAAGTCATCGACCGAATTGGCTTGCTCGACGAACAGTTCGGCCTGGGGTGTTATGAGGACGACGATTTCTGCCTGCGCGCCCGGCGCGCCGGCTTTCGCGCCGTCATCGCAAGGGACGCCTTCGTCCATCATTTTGGCAGCCGGACTTTTGCGGGCGGCGGAATTGACCTCGGGGCCTTGATGCGCCAGAATCAGCGGAAATTCCTTTCCAAATGGGAGGAACCGTCCTCGCGGACAACATCCTCCCCGCGTCCCGTCTTGGGATCGGAAACCGGGCTGGCCCTTCGGGCCGGCCCGTCAGGGGGGCTGCTGCTTGAGCAGGCGATCATCTTGTCGGTTTGCCTGATTGTCCGCGACAATCGCTCGACGATCGGCCCCTGCCTTGAGAGCATTCGTCCTTGGGTTGACGAGATGGTTGTCGTGGACACCGGCTCCCAAGATGACACCCCCGCCATGGCGGCCTCGCTGGGCGCGAGGGTGTTTCACTTTCCCTGGTGCGATGATTTTTCGGCGGCCAGGAACGAGTCGGTCCGGCATGCGCGCGGCCGATGGGTGTTTTGGATGGACTCGGACGACACCATCGACGACCAGAACGGAAGAGAATTGCGAGCGCTGGCTTGTTCGGACCATGCGGAGGACATGTTGGGATTCGTGGTTCAGGTTCACTGCCCGGGCCCCGGGAAAAAGGGCGAAGAAAACATGACCGTCGTGGACCATGTCAAACTTTTCCGAAACCGTCCCGAGTTGCGGTTTGAGGGTCGGATTCACGAACAAATCCTCCCTGCGATTCGCCGGGCGGGCGGGGAAGTCGCCTGGACGAGCCTTTTTGTCGTTCACTCCGGATATGATCACAGCCCGTCGGGCCAAAAACGCAAGATCGAACGTGACTTGCGATTGTTGCACTTGGAACAGGCCGAACGACCGGATCATCCGTTCACCCTTTTCAACCTGGGAATGACGTACGCCGATATCGGCGAACATGCCAAAGCCATTGAACATCTGACTCGGAGCATCGGCCGGGCCGGCCCCGGGGAGTCGCATTTGCGAAAAGCGCACTCCCTGCTGGCCCACTGCGAGCATCGGGCGGGCAAAACCGACGCGGCTTTGGAAACCTGCGAACGCGGATTGCGATTGTTTCCGGACGATTTGGAATTGGAGTTCCGGCATGGTGTTTTGCTGCACGCCACCGGAAACCTGGCCGAAGCCGCGGCGGCATACGAGCGTGTGCTAAACCGGCCGCGAGACCGTTATTTCACGAGTGTTGACCGCGGAATTTCGGGTTTCAAAGCCCGTCAGAACCTGGCGTTGGCATGGGCGGAGCGGGGCGAGCATGCCCGCGCGGAAAGCGAATGGCGACAGATCATCGGCGAGGTCCCCGAATATTCCGCCGGATGGCGAGGTCTTGGAGAATCGCTGGCCGCCCAGCAGAATCATGCGGCATTGACGGAGACTTTGGCACAAATGAAAACAATCAACGGCCTCGACGGGGATGTTTCTCTTTTGGAGGGTCTTGTCTCATGGATCGGGGGCGATCAAGGGCGGGCCCGGTCCAAATGGGAACAGGCATCGTGCCAAATGCCCGATGATCCCGAGCCGTTGAGAAAACTCGGGCGAGCCTGCTTCGAGGCGGGCGACGATGAACAGACGGAGGATGTCTTGACAAAATTGGTCCGTCTGGATCCCGGCGACGCGGCGGCTTGGCATAATCTTGGGATCGTCCAGCTAAGATCGGGAAAAATGACTGAAGCAATTGCCTCGTTTCGAACATCACTGGACTTGCGACCGCAGGCCGCCGAAACCCGCCTGAATCTGGCCCGGACGCTGGAAGACATCGGAGACGTTGCGGCCGCGGAGCATGAAAGAAGTCTGGCAGGCTCTCGTTCTTGAAATCAATCAACGGCGACTATTTTCCCGCCGACAAGGGAACACGCATTGCCGGTCATCTGAGAATGATTTCGGTTTCACTGGAAAATCCCGTTCGTTCCTCTCCCTTGAGAAACCGGAAACGGTGAGGCGGCCGTCAGAAACAGCTAGTTGTTTGAGCATACGATCCAAGGTGAATCCATGAAGCTCAGCCCTGAAGAATTGGCCTCGCTGGCCAGGAATAATTGCAAAGAACCGTCGTCCTTGACATCTCATCATCTGGCGTCTCGCGGGTATTTGAGCAATTTCAGCGCAGATGCGGGTGAACTGTCGGGCGGGACTCCAAGCGACCGTGTCAATTTGACGCATGACGCCGGCCACCTCGCGATTGTCGAGGGCGAAGAAGCCAGGCTCTCATGCTCCGCTTCAAGGCGGGATTTTCGCTCATTGTCGGATTATCCGGCAAAAGCACGGACGTTGCCCGCGCCAGTTCGCCGCGCATACTCAGACACGGGCTTCATCTGGTCACACCACGGTGATTACGGCGATATTATCTACTCATTGTCCGCCGTTTATGATTTATGCCGCGAGAGCGGCCGAAAAGCCGAGTATCACCTTTACCACGATTTTGGCACCCGGGCGCCGATGACTTACGAACACGCCGCCGGAATCATCCCCTTGATATCCGCCCAGCCTTATATTGCGTCGTCAGAATTCACTCCCCGGCCATGCGGGGTGACACTAAACGCCGCCCTGAGAAAATTCCATCATTCCAAAGGGCAAATCAGTGATCATTATCATCATTGGCTCGACATTCCGTTCGGCAACCGGTCAAACCCCTGGCTGACCGTCCCGCGGAAGAATTCGGTTGCTCCGGTGATTGTGGCAAGAAGCGCCCGTTATCATGGCAGGTCGTTTCCCTGGGGGAAAATCGTCGAGGCTGTCCGGGGACAGGCCGTTTTCGTCGGCACCGCGAGGGAACACGCGGATTTCACCCATAATTTCGGCCCGATTCCTTACCAACCGACGAATGATTTGCTGGAACTGGCTTGCGTGATTGCCGGGGCCGATTTGTTTATCGGGAACCAGAGTTGTCCCCGGGCGATCGCCGAAGGACTGAAACTGCCGGTGATCGTGGAGGAAGGCAATCCTCCCGACACCCATTTCTTGCGCCCCGACGCCTGGTACGGAACCTCTTCGGAATTCTGGCCTCCGGTCTTGGACGAAGTGCTCTTAAAAAGACCCGGCGTGAGCGTGGCAAGCCAGGCGACTCTCCTGGGGCATGAGGATCCATTGCCCGCCCCGTTTCGATCCGAACCTTCCGACTGGGCGCGTCGTCCCTCGGTGATTGAACAGCATTCGTCGGCTTTGCGATCGTTGCCTGACAGGGAAATTGGCTATCCCGGCGGGGCCGGCCGGGGAATTGTCACCTGCGGTGACCAATCAAACTGGCCCCGCGTGATCGTGATGCTCCGATTGCTGAGAGAATCAGGGTGCGAATTGCCGGTGGAGTGTTGGTTTCACGGCGGAATCGACACGATCAATTCCAGCCGGGTCATGGAACTTGGGGTGACGCTCCTGAGTCTGGAGGCCGCGGGCCGGACGTTTCAAGACCGGCGAGCGCCTTTTTCCAACAAACTTCCGGGAGGGGAACACAAATGGTACGCCCTCGCCCGTTCTCGCTTCGAGACCTGTCTCTGGCTTGATCCCGAACTGCATGTCGCCACCGATCCGACCGGACTGTTCGCCCTGTCCGAGCGCCAGAGGATTTCCGTTTGGGCATCCCCGGCCGGGGAGCAGGGAAGTCTCCCGGAAACAGTCCGGCCGGCCGGCCGGCCCTGCCCCCCCGGATTCGGTTCGCAGGCATGTTTGATCCATCGCCCGTCGGCATGGAAGGAAATCGTCCTCGCCCACTGGATTTGCCAGCATTCGGATTATTACTTTGAACACCTGTCGGAAGAGGAAGACCCGCTGAGACTGGCGCTGGCAGTCACCGGTCGAGCCTTTAAAGTCTTGGCATGCCTGACGAACACCCCTGTCGGCGAACGAATGCGTTGTTATGCTTTGGAAGGCCGAACGTGGTTCTTTCATCGTCCCGACCCCCAAATGCGGTATGTCGGGATCCCGCGGGCCTACGAGGCGGCCGCATTCTTTGCCGACACTCTTCGTCCTCGCGACGAAGCTCGAGAACTTCAGTCGCTGGCCGGACAAGCGGATTTTAGCCCGGACCGGCTCCGGTTAATCCGCGATTCCATCATTGGCACAAACCATCTTCCTGGCGATCTCATCGAAGTTGGCCCCGTCATCGGAGGAGCCTCCCGATTCATTGGTTGTTGCTCGCCGCATTCCATGTTGCATCTCTGCGACACGTCCGGCATTCTTCCGGAGCCCGGCGCCCTTGATCGGAAACGCCAGCCCGAAAAAAACATGGCGGAGATGAAGATGGCTGGTTGCCGCCATGCCAATGCACAGGCGCTGTTTCACCTCGGAGCAATTCCATCTTTGTCCGGGCCTGCCCGGTTTCGTTTTGCACGGATTGACACAGAGAGACTTCAGCCGGCGCTGGAGGCGTTGAATTACCTGGCTACGCGAATTGTCAAGGAAGGAATCTTGATGCTCGATCACTCCCGGCGACCGAAATGTCCGGCTCTCGACCGCATGTTGCGCGATCAGTTTGCCCAAGAACAAAACTGTCTGCAAACTCCCTCAGAAACCATCATTCGATTTTAATGGCAAAAAGTTGATCAGCAACCATTCCACTAACCCTCCTGAACCACCCGTTCCAACAGCGACCGCTGAAGCTCCCGGCCCCCTTGGAGAATGGCTGTCTCGCAGTTCGTCAACAATTTCCCGAGCGGGGCGGTCCGGGCCACCCGTTGCAACTCCTCATGGTACGCCAGCGTCCGGCGAACCAGAATCTTCTCGGTCTCGGTCAGTTCCAACATCACTGGCATGCGACTCATCCTTGGATCTCCGATCACGACGATCTTCCTCAACCTCTTTCACCCAATTCCCCGTGTCCGCACCAGTGAAGATGGATGCGCCCATTTGTGATTGCCGAGTGTCATGAACGAGTTTCTTTCTCAATGCCGGCTTTCATCCGTCTTGTTTGAATCAAATTGACTTCGAATCATGTGAGGCAATTGAAAATTTGCCTGGCGATTTTTCTTGACATGACACATTAGCTGGGGTGAAATAATCACTTGGTTTTGATTTGACAATTTCCAGGTGCGTCCCATGCCCAGTTCATTTTGTCTTTTGGCAAGCCATTCCTTGATTGCCGGTTCGCATTTCTCATTCACAGACAAACTAATTTTGAGGACAAACCGTTCAGATCAATTATCCGGCACATTTCTGATGCCGTTGCGAGTTCTGTGAGTTCTGGTTTCACACTCGCGGCCCGACGAATCAAAAGTGTCATCGCGGCGGAAGGTTTGTCTTGCTCGAAGGCGGTCATGCAGGCGTGTGATCGCAGTTCGCTTCGACAGTTCTTCCTTGAAACAATTTCGATTTTACACCCATCGCAGGATTTCCCATGGCTGTCGCGACAGGATGCGGTTGTTCAACAAATCCCGGCGGCCTGCCCTTGTCGTGGAAAGTCACTTTTCCCGGCCTGACTTCAAACAAATGCGACCCGGGCGGGTGCGAGACAATTGCCGCCACGGAATTTACCCTTTCCTATTTGGACACCTTTTATCCCAACCCCTGCATGTGGGGAACCTTTTTGAAGGATATCGGCTGGCCGTGCGGAGCCTGTTTCATTCAGCTGAGCGTGGCGGGCTCCGTTCCTCCCTCCGGTTCGGATGTCGAGTTTGTTTTGCGATTTTATTGGTTCAACGGCATGCGGAGCGTCGCCTGGAAGTCCACCCTCAAAGCCGGCAAGTTATTGAACGGCGTGATCACGCTTGATTGGATCGGGGAAGACGATCCCGTGGATCCGGTTTATGGCCCGGTGGTCGATCAGTGCAACAACTGGCCTTCCCAAATAACCGTCCGGGCCGATTTTCCCGAACTGGCCGCGCAGGTGCTTGATCAATACGCGAAATGTCTCGTGAGTTTGCGAAACGGACCGCCGGCGCCCCCGTTGCCGCCCGCCGATCCCGGAGGGCCCAAATCATGTTGTGTGAAACCAACGGGTTGCCATTGCCTGATTGAGGGGGCGTGTGACAAATGCGCGAGTTACAAGACGCCGACAGTGTCGCCGGGCCAGCCAAGAAGCTGCCCCACCGACACCACACCGATCAATTCGCGGAATGCGGCGAGCAAAATCTGGGCGTTATACTCCAAATGGGTGACGCGGCACACCCCGATGGTGCCTGAAATTCCCGGGGCGGCCGGGTTGGTCAATCCGTCGAACGGAAGCGTGAATCTCGCCTGGCCGACGCAGCCTTGGGGACCGTTCAGCCTGTCCCCCGAATTGACATACAGCACCTTGTTTCTGACCGACGGCTCCCCGCCGAGTGACCCGGAATTCGGATGGGGCTGGAGTTTGAACGCCAAACGAAGCCTCGTGGTCGATGGCGACAATGTCCAAATCATCGGGGGCGGCGGTCGGCTTCTTTTTACCAACAAAGATTCAACGAATACTTATCAACCTCCGGACGGCTCCACGAGCGCATTGAAACAAAACCTGGACGGCACTTGGACAGAGACGGAATTCAACGGGTTCGAGCACCACTACGACACCACAGGCCAAAGGGACTTTATCAAGCGGGGGGCCGATTGCCGCTGGACATTTTCGTATGACAATTCAAACCGCATTCAAACCATCCTTGATCCGGCCCTGTCCCGCGCGTCATTCACTTATGACGGCTTCGGAAAAATCAAAAGTTTCCTGGACCCGGCGGGTCGCACGACGACCTTCACCGTCGACCCGGCGGGGCACCTTGTCCGTCGGATTGAACCGAACGGAGCTGTCACAACCCTGAGTTATGATGTCGCTCATTTTGTCAAAACCCACACGGATCCTCGCGGAGCGAGAACGACCTTTGCCTATCAAACAGGGTTGAATTGGATAAAATCGATCGATTCTCCCGAGTCGGGAACGGCACGCGTTGAATGGCTGAACTGGTCGGCCAGCCGAATGACGGATCCCCGGGGCGCCAAAACCACGATCCTCTACAATTTTGCGAGGAACATCACGGGCATCATTGACCCGGCGGGCCTCCGGTCAACATACACCTGGGAGGATGGCTGGCTGACCCGGCACGTCGAACCCTCGGGCGGCATCACCACCTTCGGCTACGACTTGCCGACGATTTCCCCCGAAGACGAAAACGGCCGGCCGCGCACGCTTAAGTATGTGATCGATCCCGCCGGAGCGAGAATCACGCTCACCTACGATCTCTCGGTCCTCGGAAACCGGTTGAAGACTCTCACCGAGCCGTCCGGGGCTGTGTCGACCTTGGTGTGGGATGGCGACAACCGCACGTCTGTCCAGGGGCCGTATGCGACCGACACATACGCCTATAATAGCCGCGGACAAATCACCACGGCGACCGCGCCGAACGGAGGCGTCAACGAGAACCGATACGACGCGACCGGGCTGGTCGTGGCCAGAATCAACCCGTTGGGCCACCGCACCTCCCTCACGTACACCCCGGCGGGACTGATCCGGACCACGCAGAACGCGCTCGGGGCCGTGGCGACGCAAATTTACGACGGGCAGAACCAACTCGTCGGCGTCGTCAATCCGCTCGGAAATCGAACGTCGTATCTTTATGATCTCACCGGCAATCAGATTGTGTCGATTCTCGCGTCGGGCTCGCGGGCGACCCAAGTTTATGATATTTCCGGCAGGCGGGTCGCCGTCATTGATCCTTTTGGCCGGCGCACCACCACCACATACGCCCCGTTGGGAGGCGAGCGTGTTCGTGTCACCGACGCGACCGGCGGAATCATCTCGTTCATTTATGACGACGCGCTTCGACAGATCGCCCAGGTTGACCAGGCGGGTAACCGGGTCACCAGTGTTTATGATGACAACGGCAATGTCACGGCCAGCATCAGCGCCCTCGGAATTCGGTCCACAACCGTATATGACGACACAAACCGGCCGTCCGCGACGGTCTCTCCGCTGGGGTTCCGGCAATCGCTCGTCTACGACTTGTCAGGACGACTGATCGCGACCGTCAACCCCTTGGGGAACCGCACGAGCACGATCTATGATTTGGTTGATCGGGTCGTGGCGACCGTTGATGCGACGGGCAATCGCTCAACGCTCGTTTATGATCTTGTGGACCGGCCGGTGGTCCAGGTCAATCCGCTCGGATTTCGGACCACCAATGTTTATGATCTGGCCGGGAACGGAATCGCGACCGTCAATCCGCTCGGCGGCCGGACGACGACCGTGTACAACGACGCCGAGCAGCGAGTGGCGGTGATTGATCCGACGGGAGTTCGCACCTCGCTGGCCTATGACCTCGGCGGGCAGGCAATCGCCATATGGGGACCGTTGGGGCGTCGGACCACAACGACTTATGATTCAGTCGCACAAGCGATCAGCATTGTTGACGGCGCGGGGGTGCGCACTTCCACGGTGTTTGATCTGGGCGGGCGGACGGTGGCCTCCGTCGACGGAGCTGGCAATCGGCTCACCACAACTTATGATCCGCTCGGCCGGAAACTGGCCGACCTGGATCCTTACGGCCGTCGAACGACGACCGTTTATGACCGGGTCGGGAGCGTGGTGGCGACCGTCAATCCTCTGGGCAAACGGGTGTCGGTTGTGTACGACGCGGACCGCCGGCCCGTCGCGGCGATCAGCCCCCTGGGGAATCGGGCCACGACCGTCTACGATTTGGGCGCCCGGCCGCTGGCGGTGATCAATCCGCTCGGATTCCGCTCAACCATCGTCTACAACGCCGCCTCGCAACCCGTCGCCGCCGTTGACGCGATCGGGAACCGCGCCAGCACGACGTTTGACGCCCTTGGCCGGGCGATTGCCGTCACCAATCCGTTGGGGAATCGCTCCACGTCCGTCTACGACGGCCTTGGCCGCATTGTCGCCACTGTTGACGCGTTGGCGGCGAGAACGACAACGATCTTCGACGCTGCCGGGCGGACGGTGGCGAACCAAAATCCGCTTGGTTACCGAAGCACCTCCTCCTACGACGCCGCCGGACGCGTCATTGCGACGATCACCCCGGCGGGGGCGAGGACTACCACCTTGCGCGACGCGGCCGGGTTCGTCCTGGCGATGATCAACCCCGTCGGTTCTCGGACCACGACGCTTTATAACGCCGCCGGACGGGTGAACGCCTCCATCGAACCGACGGGTTTTCGGAAAACCACCATTTATGACCTGGCCGGGCGACCAGCCGCGGCGGGGGACGAACTTGATCACCGCACGACGACGGTTTATGACAAGCTCGGACGCGCCCTGGCTCAAATTTCCCCCGTCGGGGCGGTGACGACCACCGTATACGACCCGGCCGGACGGAACCTCGCGAGCGTGGACCCGTTGGGGAACCGTACGACCACGATTTACGACGCCAACGGACGATCTGTGGCGAGCGTTGATCCGCTGTGGAACCGGACAAGCACGGTCTACGACCTCGCGGGCGAGCCTCTTTCAACCATCAATCCGCTGCGATATCGCACCACCACGGTGTATGACCCGGCCGGACGGGCGGTGGCCGCCTTGGACGCCCTTGGCAACCGGTCAACGACGATTTATGACGCGGCGGGGCAAACCATCGCGGCATTGGACGCTTCCGGGAACCGGACGACAACGGTCTTCGACGCGGCGGGGCGGACGCGGCGGGTTGTGAATCCGCTGAATTATGCGACGACCTCCGTGTACGACCCGGCCGGACAGCAACTGGCCACCGTCGATCCCTTGGGGAACCGTGTCTCCACGATTTATGATCCGGACGGGCGCACGATCGTTTCGCAAGACCAGAACGGCGCCCGGACCACCACCGTGTATGACCCGGCCGGACGGACGCTGGCGACGGTTAACTCGCTGGGGTTGCGGACGACCAACTCCTTCGATCCGTCCGGACGAGTCGTCAGTTCGGTGACGCCGCTGGGACGCCGGACCACCACCGTGTACGACCCGGCCGGACGGGCGGTGGCCGCCATCGATCCGACCAACACGCGGTCAACCACCGTGTACGATCCGGCCAACCGGCCCTTCGCCACCGTCAATCCGCTCGGAGAACGAGTCACCAACGTGTACGACGCGGCCGGGCGCAGGACCGCGCAAATCAACGCCTTGGAAAATCGCACGACCTCGGTTTATGACCCGGCGGCCCGGGAAGTGGCGGTCATCGACCCGTTGGGAAATCGCACAACCACCGTGTACGACGCCGCCGGACAGGCGACGGCCCGGGTCAACCCACTCGGTTACCGCACGACCACCGTGTACGACGCCGCGGGACGGGCGGCGGCGGTCGCCGATCCGCTCGGGGCGAGGACCACTACCTGCTATACGCGGTCCGGGCTGCCCCGGGTTCAAATCGACCCGCTTGGAAACCGCGTCACCACCGTGTACAACCGGGCGGCGCAAACCATCGCCATCGTGAATCCGCTGGGCCGTCGAACGACCAACGTGTTCGACAAGGCCGCCCGGCAGACCGCCGCCGTCAACGCCTTGGGGAACCGCACCACCACGACCTATGACAACGTCGGCCGGGCGATCAACCAAATTGGCCCGCTGGGCCGCCGCACGTCCACGATTTACAACGCCGCCGGGCAGGCCGTCGCCGCCGTCGGACCGACGGGTTGGCGAACCACCACGGCGTACGACCCTGACGGGCGTCCTGTGGTCCGCGTCAATCCGGCGAATTTCCGCACGACGACGGCTTACGATCCGGCCGGCCGGACGCTGGCGGTGACCAACGCGCTGGGAATCCTGAACACCACCGCCTACGACCGGGCCGGGAGGACAATCGCCCAAATCGACGGGTTGGGGAACAGGAACTCGACCGTGTATGACGCCGCCGGACGGGCGGCGGCCACGGTCAGCCCGCTCGGATACCGCAACACCACGGTGTACGACAAGGCCGACGGGGCGATTGCGACGATTAATCCCATCGGGAAACGATCAACGACGGTTTACGACGCCGCCCGGCAGGCGTTGGCGACGATCAATCCGCTCGGGGTCCGGGCGACGTTTGTTTACGACCGGGCCGGGCGGTCGGTCGCATCGGCGAACGCGCTTGGGAACCGCGCCACCACGATCTACGACGCGGCGGGCCGGACCATTGCCACGGTCAACGCGTTGCTCCAACGGGTGACGACCGTCAACGACGCGGCCGGGCAGGTCGCGGCGACCGTGGATCCGCTGGGGAACCGGACCAGTTCGGTCTATGACGCCGCCGGACAGAAACTGGCGACGATTGATCCGCTCGGAAACCGTTCCACGACGGTCTACGACGCCGCCGGGCAGCCAACAGGCAGCATCGATCCGCTGGGGAACCGCTCCACCAGCGTTTATGACATCCCCGGACGGTTGCTTGCCAGCGCGGACGCCACGCTGCGGCGAACGTCGTACTCCTACGACATTTTGGACCGCAAAATCGCCACGATTGATCCGTTGCTCCAGATCACGACGGTGATTTTCGACGCGATCGGCCGCACGTTGGCGACCGAAAATCCGCTGGGGAACCGGACGAGCACGGTGTATGACGCGGTCGGGCGGTCGCTGGCGAACATTGATCCGCTGGGACGACGGACGACGAGCGTCTATGACGCGGCGGGCAGGAACCGGGCGACGATCAACCCCGTCGGCGCGCGGACCAGCACGATGTACGACGCCGCCGACCGGGCTGTCGGCCAGATTGACGCGACGCGGGTCCGCACCAGCACGGTGTACGACGCCGCGAACCGGGTCGTGGCAACCCTGGACGGGGCGGGACGGCGCACCAGCACGGTTTATGATGCGATCGACCAGGCCGTTGCCTCGGTCAACCCGGCCGGCGCGCGGACGACGACGGTTTATGACCGGAACGCCAAAACCATTGCCACTGTCAACGCGCTGGGATTCCGCACGACAACGGTGTACGACCCGGCGGCGAGGAAGATCGCCGCCGTCAATCCGCTCCTGTATCGGACCAGCACGGCTTATGACCAGGCCGGGAGGAGCATCGCCTCGATCAATCCGCTGGGATATCGCACGACAACGGTATACGACGCGGCGGGGCGGTCGAAGGCCGTCGTCAACCCGCTCCTGGAACGCACCAGCACGGTGTATGACGCGGCGGGCCGTTCGCTGGCGTCGGTCGATCCGCTGGCGAAACGGACGACGACCGTGTATGACGCGGCCGGCCGTTCGCTGGCCACCGTCAACGCCCTCGCCAACCGAACCACGAACGTCTATGATCCGGCCGGGCGGGTGATCACGCTCGTCGAACCAATCGGCGAGGCCACCGAAAGCGGATATGGAACAGCCCGGCGAACGACGACTGTTTACGACCCGGCCGGACAGGCGATCGTCAGCATCAATCCGCTCGGGGAGCGGACGACGACCGTTTACGACATGGCCGGCCGGTCTGTCGTCAACATTGATCCGTTAAGCAACCGCACCAGCACGGTGTACGACGCCGCCGGGCGGTCGCTGGCCTCCGTGGACGCCTTGGGGAACCGCACCAGCACGGTGTACGACGCCGCCGGGCAACAAGCCGCCTCGGTCAACGCTCTCGGCAAGCGCACGACCACGATTTACGACACCGTCGGGCGGGCGGCGGCCTCGGTCAATCCGCTGAACCAGAGGACCAGCACGGTTTACGACCCGGCGGGCCGGACCATCGCCGCGGCCAATCCGCTGAACCAACGGACAACCACGGTCTACGACGCGGCCGACCGGACGCTGGCGACGGTGAACCCGGTCGGGTCGCGGACCACGACGGCGTATGACGCGGCCGACCGAGTGATCGCGAGCATTGACGGGACGGGTGCGAGGACCACCTCGGCCTACGACCCCGCCGGACGGGTGCGGGCGAACACGGATCCGCTCGGCTATCGCACCACCTTTGCGTATGACGCGGCCGGTCGGAGAATCCGGTTCACCGACGCCCGCGGTTACCGGACCACCTTTCTGTTCGACTCGCTCGGGCAGGATTTGGGGTCGATCGAGCAGTTGGGCCGGCGGGTCACGATGGCGTACGACTCGGCCCGGCATCAGATGTTGAAACTGGATCCGCGGGGCAACCGGCTGACCATGGTCTACGACCCGGCCGGGCGGCTGACGCGCGAACTCTTGGCGGGCGGGTTGCGGACGACGCACAGTTACGACGCGGCGGGACGCAAAACGCGGGCGTGGGACGCGGGCGGACCGGTGACGATGTCCTACGACGCGAAGGGACAGACGA
>NZ_JH636441.1:674895-727923 GCF_000255705.1 Zavarzinella formosa DSM 19928 | reverse complement strand
GCTGGCCGCCGAGCGACGGACCGGGTCGCAGCCGGTGACGACCGCCTTCGGCTACGACCCCGCGGGCAACCGCTCGGTCCTGGCCGACGGGGCGTCGCGGACGACCTATCAATATGACCCGGCCAACGAACTGACCCTCGAGCAGACGGGGACGGCGAGGACGACCTACCAGTACGACCCGAACGGCAACCGCGTCCGCAAGGAGGCGCCGGCGGCCCTCACCGTATATTCCTGGGATCCGCGCAACCGGCCCCAAGCCATCGAGCCCGTGGCCGGACGCGTCACCTACGGTTATGACGCCCTTGACCGGCGGGTGAAAAAGGAGTCATCAGGAGCAACGACGCAATACCTGCACGACTTCGAGCGACTGCTGCGCGAGGACGACGGAACGGACAACCGGGAGTACACCTGGACCGACGGCGGCTACGGTGATTTGGTGAGCGCGTTTGACGGGGATTCCAAATACTATGAGGCCGACGCCCTGGGCTCGACGGAGGCGCTGCTGGACGACTCGGGTTCGGTGAGCGACCGCTACGCCTATCTGGCCTTCGGGCTGGGGACGCAGACGGCCGGGACCGACCCTCAACCGCACACCTTCGTCGGCAAGCAGGGGTATCTCAAGGACACCGAGACGGACCTTTACTGGGTGCGGCGCCGGGCCTACGACCCGCTGACGGGCCGGTGGGTCTCGGAGGACCGCTCCGGATACAAGGGGGGCGACCTGAACCTCTACCGCTACTGCTTCAACGACCCGGTGAACCAGAAGGACCCGAGCGGGGACAGCATTTACGTTCCCGAGGCGGACGTGCTCCGTTGCGAGAACAACCAGGGAAATCATTCGGGCGTCACCGACCGCCTGCGCGACCAGTTCTTCATCGCCTTCGGGCCGTTGACATCCAACGATTACGAGAACGAATGGACCTCGCGCGAGTCCAAGTCGATCCGCCTGAACAGCACGGGCAAAATCAACGAAAGAATCTACTACGCCGCCGACCCGTTGCTGCGCGACCTGCCGCCGGTCATCTGGCTCAAGATCCGGGCGGGCGAGGGTTCGGGTTGCATCCCCGGCTACGCGGCCCAGTTGCAGGCCCAGATCACCCAGCCGAAACTCCTCCAGGAACCCAGCTCGTCGGCGGCGGCCGCCACGGCCTCGGTTCCGGGGGGGCCGTGCCTGGTCTGGAGCGACAACTTCCCCAGCCCGCCGTTTTTGATCTGGCTCGATAGCTTCATCAGCGACGTCCTGCAGGCCTCCGAGGTGGTCGCCGAGAAACTGGTGCAGGCGGGGCTGGACTCCATCCTGTCCCTGCTGGGGATCAACCCGGGGGACCTCATCAAGATGGTTGATGAATTCCTCGGCGGCACCTTCGCCGCCGCGGAAAAGCTGATCTCCAACCCGAGCGAGTTTGCCGGGGCGATCAAGACCGGGGTGGTCGGCGCCTTCAATCAATTCGTCGGGGGGCTGCCCGGCAGCGGCATCCAGATCCTACTCAAATGGCTCTTCCAGGGCACCGGGGTGAACACCGACAAGCTGAAAATTCCGACGCCCCCGGACGATCCGGTGGCTTGGGGCCAGATGCTGCTGGGGGCCGCGGGCTTTGACACGACGTCGCTGAAGGACGGGTTGAACAAACTGATCGGCGAGGACACGGACCCGGACAAACTGACCATCGACACAGTGCTGAAGACGGAAATCACGGACGGCGTGACGGTGCAGACGCTGCTGGACAACCCAAGCCAGTTGTACGACGCGTTCATGGCGGCGGCGGAGAACTTCAACTACGCGGGCTTCCTGACGGGGGTCGCGCAGCAGTTCCTGACCAACGCGCTACAGGCGGCGGCGAAGGGGATCGCGGAGCGGGTGGTGACGTGGCTGGCGAGCCTGACGGGGGTGGGTTCGTTCAAGCTGGTGGTGGATTTCGCCCTGGGGCTGTGGAACAAGATCCAGCCGGTTCTGACGCGAGTGAAGGATATCATCCTGGCCATCGGAGCGGGGTTGCAGGCGGCGGCGAGCTTGGACGCGGGCAAGGTGACGACGGCGGTTCTGGGGGCGTTGTCGGGCTACCTCCAGAACCTGCTCGATTTACTGGAGGCGGTCGTGGGTCTGACCACCCTGATCAACGGGCTGCGATCAGTGGTAAAGGGGGCGATCGACCTGGTCAAGGGTCTGATCCAGAAGATCATCGCCTGGCTCTTCGGCAAGTGCAAGAAGTGCAAGAAGACGATGATGCCCAAGCCGGGCACGACGCCCGCGCCACAACCGCCGTCGAAGACCGGGGGCGGCAAGACGGGAGGCGGCGGGAAACCGAAGCTCTCCCAGTGCTTCTCGGGCGGGGTTCTCCTGGAACTGGCCTCGGGGCGGGTGTTGATGCCGGAAGGGAGGATGGGTCGGCGGGTGACGACCTGGCGTCCCGGCGAGGCGGGGTTCGAGGCGGCCCGGGAAGTCCCGGACACGCCGGTCGATCCGGCGACGTGGCGGGCCTTCTGGATGGCCCAAGAGGACGACGAGGGACATCGGTCCGAGGTGGGATTGCTGCGGCCGCTGTCGTGGCTGGCCGAACGGGGGGCGGCGAAGACCGGGGACCGGGTGATATTGGACATGCCGGAGATGAGTGCCGAGGGGGTGTTCCAGTTGATGGCCGTCGAGCCGTGCCCGGCGATCGAACCTGGACCGGGCCGGGTCATCACCGGCGAGTTCCGCTTCACCCGGGGACGGGTCTGGCATCTGCTCGTGTCCGGGGAGAAGGAGCCCATCGGCGTGACCGATCAGCACCCGTTCTGGAGTGCCGACCGGGGAATGTTCGTGCCCTTGAACAAGCTGGCGGCCGGCGAACGGGTCGCCATCGAAGGCGGCGAGGCGGTGGCACTGGGCTTCGTGGAAGCCGGCGAGGAGCCGGTCTACAATATCGAGGTCGATGGCGACCACTGCTACCGCGTCGGACAGCAGGGCGTGCTGGTGCATAACGTCTCTGATACATGCAGCATTTTCAGCGAGAAAGAGTTTGGCGGGAGTTATTGCTCGTCCGGCCCCAACAGCCCTCGGTATGTCCCTGGGCCTGGTGGACGCACTCAGCGTGTTGAAGCCAGAGTTTGCAGCTTGACTGGAGATGATCGCGTGACGCTGCCTGATCCGCGTTGTTGGATCGGACCTGGTGTCAACATGCGAGGGGCAACCCGTGTGGCGAGGTGTCATCTCTTGGGGCATGAATTTGGCGGAGAAAATACCGAGAGGAATTTAGTCGCGTGTTGCCAACGCGATAACCGCCTGATGTATGATAATGCCGAAGGACCAACAGCCAAATTGATTACGGGTGGAGAATGCGCTGATATTCAAGTCACAGTCACATACAGAGGAAATAGTGCAAATGCATGCGTGAGGCAAATCAAGTACCTTGCGAAAGTACGTGACTCGGCGAAAAACTGTCAAACCATTCAATATACCGTTGAAGTCCCTGGAACTTTGGGTGACTGTCCAATTCAAGGTGAATAATGAGCGAAAAATATAAGATATCAACCATTGATGGCCGAGATTACGTATCCATTAATGATGCCAAGAAGCTATTGGGTTTGTCATCAGCCAAAGAACTACGATCACTTGGCAGTGCCACAATTTCGATAGGCAAGGCAAAGCCACTTTGGAGCCTAAGCTGGCTTATTGAGCAAGCGAGGAGTCGATCAATTTTACCTGAAATGCAGCCCGATTTGGAGTGGATCGAATCATACGAGCAAAAAATCTCCGATTCTGAGGCGAACAAGAATACAAAAGCAGTTATTTCTAATCGCTCAACTTCGACAAGAGGATCTGCGACATCGGCCCGTCTCAAAGAACTTTTGAGGATGATGCCTCCTCCCGAAGAGATTCCCTGCCGGAACATCGACTGGGGTTCCGTAGAGGAGGTGATCGGCATCCAATATCCTCAAAGCTTCAAAGACTTCATAGCAGCATATGGTGCTTTGCAATGGTTCGATTGGTTGCAGCCCCTAGTTCCTTTCGAAAACAAGTCACCGAAGCAATTTCGTGAGTTCCTGAGTCATGTATTTGACGAGAGCTTCAGATCTCAAGTCAAGGACAAAAATGGAGACATCATAGCAACTCCAAAATTCGGCACTCCCGGTGGGTTTCTCCCATTTATGACGGGGAGTGATGGCGAAACATACGCATGGATAACCGATGGTCCACCCGAAGACTGGAATGTTATTTGCGTTCTCAATCGCAAAGCAACTGTTCTTCCGGCAATTTCTATTGTCGAAATGCTTGTAAGTTGGCTTAAAGGCGAGCCGGCAATGGAATCAATTTGGGGTAGTGTTGACGAATTCCGCAAGCATTCGGCTAGTCGTCTTTCGATGTTGAGTTGATTGATATATTTGTTCGCCAAGTTGTTATGTCGAATATTAAAATATTGCGAATACGTTGGCATTAGGCTCAACAATACTGAAGATGAAAAAACAAATAACAGACCAACTGCAACTCAACATTACCAATTTATACTGCTGCCAAGCCGCGATTTCACTCGCCAATCAAATGTTTTTGGCTATCTTGGCACGTGCTTCGAACTGGCGTTTTGATTTTGCGTCTGGACAGCTTTCCTTCGACAATCAGTACCGCTGGCACTCACAGGTTCTCGGGACAGAATCTTTCGAAAGTAACACATGGCTCTGGGCTTGGGCGAACGAAGCCAGCAACATCCCGGCATCCCTAGTTGGCTCGGCCCATGTGATGCGAATGCTTGGCGAGGTCCAAGGCTTTCCTGAACTGACCGAACCCGAAGTCTCCCTGGACCGGATCGACGGCCACACCATCGCCATGATCGCCAGCAGCGTCTGCCAGGCGAACGCATACTATCGCTGCCCATACGAAGGCGGGGCATTGTACGTCCTCATCATGGACGATAATTTTCCGAAAGACCCGACACCGCCGCTGGCCCGCTTGGCCACCGTTTTTCCGCAAGCCATTTCATCGCTCGACATCCCCGATCACAGATTGGCCCTGACAGGCTATTTGGACTATCACGGCTTGGCCTACGAACAGATTGGAGACAGGGTCGTCGCCAAGGAAAACGGTGAGCCAGCTTTGACGGCCACGTTCGATCATTTGAACCGGCTGACGAACTTGGAGGCCACCATCAAGCCCCGTTCAGAAACCTGAGCAGGAGAGCGAACGATCAAAGCCTGCCCCGCTTTGCTTGCCCCGACCTTTGTTCGTTCGCTCGCTTGGCCCGCGCCCGTAGAGGCAAGTTTCAAGTTCGGGTCGGGTCAGCGAACGAACGAGCAATGTCATCGCTATCCCGAGTCTTTGTTCGTTCGCTCGAATGCACGCAGCGACCGAACAGGTCATACCCAAGCCGATGCCCCGGCGCATGCCTTTGTTCGTTCGCTCGCTTTGCCCGTTGGTCAGAATATGTGCTACGTCAAGGTCAGTGCCAGACCATACCAGGTCGTCGCAAGGCGTAGTTGGAGCAAGGCGACGCATCGACTGGTGGCGGGCGGGGGAGTGGTTGAAGCCTACGTCGTTCTCGGTGCCAAGTTCCGCTCAAGCCCAGCACAGCAATTGCCAAGCCGCAGCGAGGCCACAGGCAGGGCAACGGCATCAGCAAAGCACAGCGTCAGTTTGGCCCGGCCTCGCGGCATTGCAAGAAGTTTAACCACCCCCCCGCCCCCGCCCCGCTGTGCAGACCGGCCAAGCCGATGCCTTGCTGAAGCTCTGCGATGCCAAGCTGAAGCACTGCTGAAACCCTGCCATGCCAAGCTGGTGCCTTGTTGTTGCTCTGTTGATGCCAAAGCGATGCTCTGCCGAGCAAAAGCAGCAGCAAGCACAGCCACGGCTTTGCGATGGCTTCGACTGTCACGCCAGCCGGGTTAATAGCCGACGAAGGCAATGGCGAGGCCCGGCTATTGCCTTCTCAATCCCTGTGCTTCGTTCCCGCCGAGCGAAGCGTGCGAACGAACAAAGCCCTTTCTGGGTTGCTCCTCTTCAGTCGAGGCAGTGCGAACGAACGAACAAAGCCTTGCCGTTATCCTGACGATCACATTCCTCGCCCAGATTTGCCAAAGAGGGGCAAGCGAACGAACAAAGTCATTGCTTGTGCCTCGCCAGAAGCATCCTGTTCGAGCGAATGAACAAAGCTTTTCTTGGAAGGCATCAAGCATGTATCGCATGCGAGCGAACGAACAAAGTCAGGTCCCGCAAGGAGATGCTGCTGATCAACAGGCCGGAATGGGAAGTCGCCAGCGAACTGCTTCCATTCCAGCAGATTATCGGTTAAAATTCACATTAAACTTGGCAAGACTAGAAAGGCGAAGACAATGAGCCGACTCGTGGAGTCCCCTTGACCAAGCGTCCATGCGTCTGTGATCGATTCGTGCCCGCGGAACCGCTGATTGCCGGCCGCGACTGTAAATCCTGCTGGTTGTGGAACAACAATTTCAAGGATTCTGCAGTTGCGACCGCCGTCCGTCCCGCCCCAACCGTCCCGGAGCAACCCTCCCGACCCGCCTTCCCGCCGGGCCCGTTGCCGCTTTGCGAACACCTCGGGCGGGGATATGTGAGGAATATCGGGGGCCAAAGGCGGGCTGGCACCAACTCTGAAAGAATTCACGCGGATCCAAAAGGCCGGTTGGGATCTTCGCGGACGTGTGTCTGGAAACTAATTAATATTGATTTTTTGAAAATTGCGACAGAGTTATGACAGTATCATTTAAAAGCTAGATTTGAATATGCAAAACGTCATAAGTGACCAATGGTTGCAAGCTGGAAAAAAATGCATGACTATTCCATTGCTAAAAGTATTTATGTCAAATGAGGCGCCTGAAGCAGCCGCTCAAGTGCTTACAAGTGGATATATTGGTCAGGGACCGATGGTTGAAGAATTTGAGACGCTACTGAGATCACATTTCACAAGCGATTACGTTGCAACAGTAAATTCCGGAACATCAGCCTTGCATTTAGCGCTTCGGCTGATTGCGGACATGCCAGGGGATGAGGTGCTGACAACACCGCTCACTTGCACCGCGACAAACTGGCCGATTTTGGCAAACAACATGAGGATAAAATGGGTTGATGTCGATCCGCAATCATGTAACATGGACATTGAAGACCTTAGAAAAAAAATATCTCATCGCACAAAAGCAGTCATGGTGGTCCACTGGGGCGGCCAGCCAATTGATCTGGATTTGCTACGCAAAACAGTTTTAGAATTTAGCAATCCAAACCAACCGATACCAGTAATCGAAGACTGCGCACATGCTTTCGGCAGTTACTACAAAGGCCGTCCGGTGGGCTCTCACGGAAATTATGCCTGCTTCAGTTTTCAAGCCATCAAGCTGGTCACCACAGTCGATGGAGGCGCGATTATCACTCCGACAATGGAAACTTACAAGCGAGCGAAATTGTTGCGATGGTACGGGATTGATCGAGAAGTCCCTCTTTTGGACATGAGGTGCGAACTGGATGTGCCGGAGTGGGGATACAAATTTCACATGAATGATGTGGCTGCGGCTATTGGAAAATGCAATGTCAAACACTGGCGGCGTCTGGCCGCAATTCAATACGAAAACTCTGGCTACTATGATGAGGTTCTTGTGAATGTTCCGGGGCTGACATTGTTGTCGAGAAATCCCGATTATAAATCATCTTGCTGGCTTTACACACTGCGCGCCAAAAATCGCGACGGTCTTATGCGCCGCTTGCGAGAAAACGGAATCATGTCCAGTCGAGTGCATGAGCGAAATGACAAGCATACCTGTGTCCGGCAATTCCAGGAATATTTGCCGCAATTAGACGCACTTGTTTCAGACATGCTGTGTATTCCGGTAGGATGGTGGGTTACACATGAAGACAGAGAATTAATTGCCCGTACCATCATGCAAGGATGGTGAGCTTCAAGCCTGCCCGAAAAGGCCGTCTGTCGGCTATTTATTCCTTGTAACGAGGGGTTCTTGGGACTCTATGGGTAAATATCATCAAGCCAAATTTCCTTGTCAGGTTCGGAATCAACGAGGCAAGAACGCTCAGTTTCACGGATGTTTGTTGTTTTGCTAAGCACTAAAAAATAATGTTTAAAAAAAGCGAGGCTCTAAACTTGGTTTGCTGGGAGTTCGTCATTGCTTCCGGATATTCCAAATACACATAAGGCCATCAAGGCAAAGCAACCCAATATCAGCTTTTTCATTACAAACATCATTGTTTGATTTGTAATTTTTTTTGGAAAAGCTATTGCGCCATAAATTTGATGCTCGCACAAGTCAATATGCCAAAAAATATTAATAAACATCATAAGTCACAAACAACAATGGATGATTGGAAACAACGAGACAAAAGCTCAGCATTCGCACAAATGCTGGCCATAATTTCGGAGTACCCATAAGTTATTTTATCATGCAAAGAAGTCCGAGTTATTTTATAATGAATATTCGATATGCAGAAAAACTTGCTTGCAGCCAACATTTCACGATGTGTCCGCTGCGCTGGCGCAGGTTTGCAATCCTTGCGACCATCCAGCCATCAACCCGTTTCGCCTCGCAGCATTTTGCTGCAATTGCCCTTGGATAACCGCTTTCCGGATCCATCGTCAGGCTGAATTCAGGTTATCCTCCGCAAAGTATTTTGATTTAATCCGTTTAATGGAGTGTCAAGATGTTTGAGCAATACGGACTGAGACTTAGAAAGATGGACCGAGGTGATTTGGCTGACCTGCTAGAATTGAAAAATGAAAGCTGGCGGTACCGTCATCAAACACCGATTGTTAACATGGAAGATCAGGTTCGATGGTATGAATCATTAAGACAGAATGACATTGTTCTGATTGCAATGAGCGGCGACAAATCCATAGGTGTCTTCAAGATCTTCGGAATAGACTGGCCCAGTCGTGTCGCCGATGTGGGCTGGGACGTGTTCGCCAAACATCGGGGGCAGGGGCTGGGAAAATTACTTGTTAAAACCGGCGTTGATTTTTGCATACAGATTTTGAATTTAAGGCGGTTGGATTGTGAAATTCTTGAGGATAATATTCGATCAATTCGTTGCGGCGAAGCTGCCGGATTTGTCGAGGAGGGACGCAAAAGATCGCGAATAATGCGTGAGGGAAGGGCAATTGACAGTATCGTGTTTGGCTTCCTGATTTCCAGGAGAACCCCTTCTCCAAGAGTCAATTATGTAATCGCCACTTGGAGCGGAGAAAGACGAGATCACACTCCAGAATCGGCTGTGTATATCGAGACACATATAAAGAGCCTTCAATCGCTGGCGCATTCCTTGACTCAAGTGACTGTGGTCATCCCCCACAACCCAGAAGAACCATTCAAATTCTCGGCGATCATTGAGTCATTGCCAAAATCAATCGGTTCTGCTCAAGTTCAAGTGCTGAGGCGGTCAAATTCCGGCTTGTCATATGGGAGCTATTCCGACGCATACGGCAGATTTCGCCGGGCATTTGATTATTATATTTTTATTGAAGACGACTATATGTTTGCCGTTGACGATTTTGACCGTCATCTAATCAGCATGTTTGATGCAAAAAGCAATTGTGGTTTGTTGTGCGGACTCGTTTCACCGATTGATGGTTTGGATCACGGAGCGATATCAAATGGAATCACGACCAGCCGAGTCCTTGAGGATCTCTGGTCCCGTTACGGGCAGATTCCCCACGCCGCCGCGGAGCCAGAGTATAGTTCGGCACATCAAATCGAATTCACACGATCATTCATGCACAATGGCCGCCAGTTGTGCGATGTGACGGATAAATTCCACGTTGAATTTAACGATATGGGAGTGTGGAAAATTTATGGAGATTCAAATCTTCCTCGTCTAATGAAACCAATTCACAAGCTGTCCGGGCCCAAGCCGCTCACTGTTTTGATATTGCTTTTATACCACGAACGCCCCCTGATGGTCCGCAATGCCCTGCTCAGCGTTCTGCGTGCCAGCCGACGATTTCCCTGTTGGGAACTCGCATTTATTGATGATCGCAGTTCTCATGCTGGCGAGCCCGTCGCAAGAGATATCCTCAAGGATCATCTTGGACAAGTCAGGTTTATAAATATCCCCCAAGATGGCGAACCAGTCAGTTCCGTTGGAAAATACATGAACAAGGCAATTGTTGATTCGTCAGCAGACATAGCCTTTATATTATGCGACGACGACGAACTCCATCCGGACTATCTGTTTAACATTAGCAATTACTTTGAAACCCATCCTGAAGAATCGAGCTGCTATAGCCTTGTTCATTTATACAATCCTGCCTGGGAGAGCTCGGAGCACGTGGATAATATTACTGGCCCTTTGAATTCTCATCGTTCAAAAATTAACGCTTCATGCCAAGTCGACGCCTCCCAAGTTGCCTGGAGAACCAGTGTAAACAAGCGATTGGACGCTTGGTTTGATTATCCTCGCACATCATGTTTGGATGCGGGATTTTTTCAATTGCTGGCCGAAAAAACAGGAGGAACGTCATTTTCCGGGTTTGTTGCACAATATAAAGGCATTCATTCAGGCCAGCTTACATATGGACCTGAAGCTGCTTTGGCCAAGAGGATTGACGTCCCGCACGTTCGAATTTCCACGCCAATTAGCAAAGTGACGGAATTAATAACACATTATCGTGATATAGACAAAAAAGATGCTGTTGAGAAAATTATGAAAATCGCTCTTGAGGTTTTCCCCGAAAATATTGCCCAAGCCTTAAGGGGCATGGGCAATATTTAACAGTGCATCGCGGCATTATAATAGACATCTGTGCCGTCGTTTCTTGTTCGCTTTGGCGGCGGCCGCGTTGTGGCGCTGGTGATAGCGGATTAGGTTGCTCGCATGCCGGAGTTCCGGGATGACCCACCGCCGACGGAACAGGGCCGCACAGCGGTGATTCAGCGTGAAGCAGGCTTGCCCGCCGTCAGTTTCTGGTTCTCCCGCCCCCCGCAGTCGCTCTGTGTGGAAGGCGACGAAGCCCAGGACAAAAGGCACCAGCGTCAGGTGCCGGAGCAGCCCGACATAGTCCCGTCCCTCAAAGTCCAGCAACCCGGCTTCCTGCTTGTCAAGCCGGTACAAATTCTCGATGGTCCATTCATAAAGTCCTCCAAGAGAGAGTAGGGTTTGGGATGTTATTAAGAGCGTTCGGAAACAATGAAGCAAAACCCTTGGTTTTCACGGATGTTCGTCATTGTTTCCGGTGGCTCTTAGGTTTTGCATTCTTCTTCCGATCATGCCTGAGGACTCATGGCAGTCAAAGAGACGATAGTTTGGGATGTTATTTCGGTCTCATCCGGGAAGAGCGTACCCGGGGGGTTGACGACAAGGAGGAGCATGCTGTTTCATGAAGGGTAACCACGCTTGTTTCAGGAAGCCGGCATCTCCTCCACGCTACTGTATCGCGCCTTGGGTGTTCGTGACTACCAAGGCGTTTGCACCGTTTCTGTCGAGGGCGTTCTCACCCTTCATCTGAGGCGGGATTCCGCCCGCGACCGCTGTTCCGCCTGCCAGTCTGCCAACGTCATCCGTCACGGAGCCGTGGAACGCACCGTCCGAACCCTGCCCGTCGGCGGCAACCCCGTCGATCTGTGCCTGCCCGTTCCCCGCCTTGCCTGCCGGGATTGCGGGCTCGTCCGGCAGACGGCGATTCGCTTCGCCATACCCTTTTTGCGGTTTACCCACGCCCTGGTACGGTATGCCCTCGACCTGCTCGGCCACATGACCATCATGGCCGTCGCCGTCCATTTGAATGTCGGCTGGTACAGCGTCAAGGAACTCTTCAAACGACGTCTCCAAGCCCGCTTCGGCCGGCCGAAATTAAAACGCCTCGAACGTATCGCCATCGACGAAATCTCCATCGAGCACGGCCATCGTTACCTGACCGTCGTCCTTGACCTTGACACGGGGGCGGTCGTCTTCATCGGCCGGGGCAAGGGAGCCAACGCCCTCGATCCCTTCTGGAAATGTCTCGAGGCCGCCCATGCGAAGATTCAAGCGGTCGCCACCGACATGTCCCCGGCGTACATCTTTGCTGTCCGGGAGAACCTCCCCAAGGCCATCTATGTCTTCGATCATTTCCACGTCGTGAAACTCTTCAACCAACGCCTTTCTGATTTTCGCCGTGAACTCCAACGCGAGGCGGAGGGGCCGCTCGGCAAGAAGCTGCTCAAAGGCACGCGCTGGCTGATTCTCAAGAACCCCGAGAACCTGGACGAGTCCAAGGGGGAACGCGCCCGGTTGAAGGAAGACCAGCGGATCAACCATTCGCTGGCGACCGCTTAATACATGAAGGAGGAATTCCGTCACTTCTGGGAACAGGACACCCTGAAAGACGCCACGCGGTTTCTAGACGATTGGTGTCTGCGGGCCAAGGTGTCCAAGCTGTCGGTGTTGCAGAAGATAGCCAGTTCTTTCCAGATGCACCGGACCGGCCTGCCGAACTTACCATCGCTGCCCGATTTCGAACGGCCCCTTGGAAGGCGTGAACAACAAGATCAAACCTTGCAACGACAAGCCTACGGCTACCGTGACTTGGAATTCTTCCACCTTCGCATTTACTCAATCCATCGTGCCAAACACGAACTTGTCGGATAAAATTAATTCATGTCAAGTGCAGCTGAGCGATTGAGGATCTTGAATATTTGCAGATTTGAAATCTATATTAATAAATGGTTTACGTCAAAAATACCAAATTAACGGATCAGGCACGCTGGCTTCCGCGAGCGCACCTCATCCCTTGATGGCATGTTTTGCAATTCCTTAACCGTGACCCATGAAACGTCCGCTTTTCACGCCATGTATCCCGTACATGCCTCCACTATAGTTGCTCCGTTCTTCAGAGCAAACCGGTAACCGTCTGGGAACGCCTCCGCGAAATCTTCCTGGTGCGAGACGAGGACGACGCACCGCAACTGCTCCCGTAGCGCTCCCAGTTCCTCGATCATCGCCTGGCGGTTGGTCCGGTCGAGGCAGCCGAAGCCCTCGTCGATGATGACGGACTCGATCGGGCGTTGGCGTCTGCAGCCGTACTGACCGATCGCCAAGGCGAGTGCCACGGCGAGGCGGAAGCGTTCGCTCCCACTCAGGAAGGAGAGTGCGAACGTCTGCCCGGTATTCCGCTTGGTTGCCTCCAACTGGAGCGCGCGATCATCGTCGCCCTCCTCACCCCCCTGGAGTTGGAGGCTCAGGACTCCGCCCGTCAATCGGTCGAGGAGGCGATTGGCCTGCTCCAAGACACCTTGCTCGGCCCGCCGCAGCAAGTGCCGTTGCAGCCTCTTCCGGCCGAGCAAATCGGCCAGTTTCGTCCACAGGTGGCGATAGCGGTCTGCCTGGAGGGATAGGTTGTTGGCCTCCTCCCTCTGCGATTTCCGCGCTGTCAGTATCGTCAGCGCTGCGTCGGCTTCTGCCCGCACGCGCTCGAGGTTCGTCCGACGGTCAGCGGCCTGTGTCAACTCCCGCGTGACGTCGGCCAGCGACCGTCGATCCGCATTTTCAAACGCATCGGCTTCGCTTTGAAGGCGGGCGCACTCGTCCCGGAGCACCGTCAGCGAAGCTTGCGCTCGTTGCAGCCGTGCCCACCGCCCAGCCGCTTCGTGGCCCACGAGTTCGTCGCGTTCCCGCTGCAAGTTTCCGAGTTCCATCCGCGAGGCGTTCCGCACTGCTTCGGCCCACGGTGCAGGCAGTCGCTGGAGGGCATTGTCGCGAAGCGCGGTCGCCATCTTGAGCTGTCCGAGTTGCTCTGCGACTTCCCGTTTCGCTTGGGCGAGCGAAGCCGCCAGCACCGAGGCGTGATTCCGGCATGTTGTTAAGGATTTGACAACACGGGAGTGCGCCGTTCGCGTCTCCAACAATGTCGCCTTCATCTGCCGGTGGCGTGTCAGATCCGCTTCTTGCTGGTTCGTGATCTCGCCCCAATCCGAAGCGGATGGATAAGACACGGTCGCCCAGTCGTCTGGCGTGGCGGGGCTGACACGTGACCGGTACGGTTCAGGCAAATCCCTTCTCGCGTCCTCGCAGCTCGTTTGGTGCCGCTCCATCGCTTGCACTGCCAAGATGATCTCATGGAGAACATCTCGGTGCGCGTCCGTGGCCCTACGGTGGCTCTCGTCGGCCTCGCGGCAGTGGGCCGTGGCCTTCGCGGATGCGACCTCTCCGGCACAATGTTGCGCCTCAGCCTCGGCCCGCTCACGTTCGCGGTCGGCGACCTCAGCCTGCAGGCGTGTCTGTTCGGCGGCCTTATGCTCCGGCGAGAGCCGCAAGCCGCAAAAGCGGCAGTTTTGGTCTCCGGCGACGCTGTTGAATCGCTCCAGTTGCTCCCGAATGAGGTACATACGCTCCCGAGAGGTCGTGAGCGCGACGAACTTCCGCTTGGATTCGTCAGCCGCTTCTCCCTCTGCGAGGCGTGCCGCACTCAACTCATTTGCCCGGGTTTGGACGCACACCTTGCATTCCAGCAGTCGGGACTGTGCGTCCATCTCTGCCGTGCGGTGCTTGGTGTAATGTCCGCGTTCGCGGTCGAGGCGCTGAAGCAGTTTCACCACGCCTTCGAGTGTACATTTATCGGTTTCGATCCGTTGCAGTGCAGCGAGGAGATCGGTTTCCTGAACGGCCAGTGCCTCTCGCTGCTCTTCGTGCCCGGTGATCTCTGCTTCGAGCCGGGCTGTCTCGGCCTCACTGCGTTCGATCACCTTGTTGAGTTCGGCAATCTGCGCCTTGGCAGATAGGCACTCCTCGCACCGCGTGAGGTACGTTTCTGCCTCGGGCAGACACTCCGTGAGTTCCTCGACCCGGCGACCGTCACGCTCGATGGCGACGGAATCTCCCACCAGTCGTTCCGCGTCCGACAACGCAACTGTGCGTTCCGCGAGGTTCTGCCGGAGGCGCTCCCAGTCTGCCGCCCGGTCCCGGGTCTTCGTCAGCCTCGTGATCTCGGTGTCGGCGGCTCCAATCTGCTCGCCGGCGGCCTCGACGTTCGCGACGGCCTGCGCCAAGTCCGAGTCCGTGACCTCGGCGATGCGGTCTCGCTCCCGCAGCCGGCTCTCGGCCTCCGTGACGGCCTGCTTGCGGCGGGCTTCGGCCTCCGTGTGGAGCCGCCGCACACGATCAAGGCCGACCACCCGGCTCAGCACCTCGAACCGCTGCTTGGCCGAGTCGGCGTCGTTACTCACCAATTGTTCCGCCCGGTTCTGCATCAGGAGCACGGCTGCGGTAAAGGTCTCGAACCGGAGGCCAAGGTTCTGATCAATCCACTTCTTGAATTCCTCTTGCTTGTGTGTGCCGGTGATCGGCTTCCAGGCACCCTGCTCGGTCTGCTCGAATAACTGGGCGTCCGTCTGGCCCTTCACCTGCTTAGTCCGTCCGTCCACCTTCCGCTGGACGGACCGCTGTGCCCGATACCGGCGGTCGGATAGCTGAAAGTCGAACACGACTTTGCCGCAGTCCTTGCCTTTGTGAATGAGTTCGTACAGGTCCTTCTGGCCGGCCCGGTGGCCGTTGAACAGCGCGAACAGGATGGCGTCGAAAATGGACGACTTCCCGACGCCGTTGTCCCCGCGGAGCAGGAAGACACGGTCCGGTTCGAAGGTAAGCGTCTGCTCGGCCCCGAAGGACAGGAAGTTTTCCAGTGTCAGAGAACAGGGAATCATCAGGGAACCTCCTCCAAGAGCCCCGCCACCAAACGCAGTAACTCATCGCAATCCGGATCGGTCGCGAGTTGGTCGGTCAGATACTCCTCAACCGCCTGGACCGGGTCGTCCGTCGTCGGGGCGGCACATCCCGCAACGGCGCCTGTCCCGGCGGTGATCACGTCGCGGTCGTACCAGTGCGGGAACACGTCTTCGATCGCGTTCACAATGTCTTCCCGCTGGTGGCGGCCGGGCGTCCACACGAGTCGGTAGGACACGAGTGCCCGTGCGTGGTCGGGGTACCGGTCGCGGAGTCGGGGGATTTCGGCGTCCGGATCCGTGATCTCGACGCGATAGAGCGGCCGCGCGTCCAGGGGGAGCAGCCGGGGGTCACCTTCGCGCCCGCACGGCCCGATCGTCACGAGAGAAACGCTCTTCTCGTCGTCACGTTCTCCCAGGTCCAGCCGGTCGATGCTGCCGCTGTACCGCACGTGAGACTGCCCCCCGATGGTCTGCGCGCGGTGGATGTGGCCCAGCGCCACGTACGCGAAGCCGGCGGGTACGTCGCCTTCGCTGAAAATCACGTCCTGCGCGGCCGTCATCCGGAAGAGCGACGGTACGGTCGCCCCGCCGACATGGATGTGCGCGGCCAGAACGGTGTGCAGAGCCGTGTTGTACGAGCGGTGTTTCATGACTTGCTGAAGGCGGGTCGCATAGGCCGCTTGAAGCGTGGCGTTGCGCCCATCTCGGGTCGCGGGCACCACGCCACGGTCATCCAGATAACGCGTCGGCGTCGGGTACGGCATGAGGATGAATTGCACCTGCGTCCCGTCGGCATCCTCCAGCCGCAAAAGGGTCGGCCCCGCAGCCAGGTAGAGTCGGCCCGGCTCCACGAGATCTCCGAAGGCCGGCTGACGCGGGGCGGCAAGCGTCAGTGTACTGCGGAGCGTCTGGCAGGTCGCCTCGCGATCATGGTTGCCGGTGAGGGCCAGGATCGTGCCCCCGCGGAGGAAGAACGGCCGGAACACGTCCCCCAAGTGCTTGATGGCGTCGCCGAGGTCGTCCTGCCGCTGCGCCTTGTCGCTGAAGAGGTCGCCGGCGACGAGGAGGACGTCCGGCCGCTCGTCCGCGCAATACTCGGCGATGCGTTCGACGGCCTTGCGGAGGTCCGCCGTCCGGTCGATGCCGCGGCTGCCGATCCGGTCGCCGAGGTGCCAGTCCGCCGTGTGTAGGATCCGCATGGGCAACAGACCTCCGTCCAGCCTGGGGCTGTGGGTGGGGGATAAGGGTACATCATCGCGGGTCACGGGTCGTCAAAAGCGGGCACGCCGCCGCCACTGGGGGCAACCGGCAACGTCGCCGCGTCTGCCCCGCGAAGCGCCCAGGGCGGCATGGGAACCTTCACGAGCATCGGCTCCCGGAAGCTGTCCTGAATCAACAACTTCTCATCGGGTTGAAGGTTCGACGCCTTGCGTCGAGTGGACTCATTCAGAAATTTCCAGGTCGGGTGGTCGAGTTCGACCGACCCGCTCTTGCCAAGGGCCCGCAGACCGGCGTTCTCGATCACCCTCGTAGACACCAGCGACCCTTGCTGTTGCGCCCCCATGAGGATGATGCCCTGGGACCGCATCTCCGCCGCCACCCGTTCGATCAGTTCGGTCACGGGATCTTTGGCGCCACGGGGCGCGAAGCGGTTCAGTTCGTCGAGCATAACGAGGTACACCAAGCCCCGCTGGACCTTCGACCCGGTCCGCTCGGCGACGAGTTGGTCGAACAACGCCGCCACCACGAAACGCTGTAGTTCCTTGACCCCGGCAAGAGCCGACAGGTCAATGACGTACGGGTCGCGGGTGTCCTTGGTGCGCACGTCGAGGGGTTTGCCATCATTGTCAGTCCGCCGAAGCACGCCCTCGCCGCGTGAGAGCATTCGGAATAGCCGACGATGCAGCTTCCGGATCGTGCCGAGATGGTGGTTCCCGCCTTGAACCACCGGCTGCCCGCCGTTGGCCCAAGTGTTGATGTCGTCGAGGAGGTTGTCGAAAGTTTGCGGGGCGGTGATGCGCAAGTTCCGTCGGGCCTCGACGCCTGTCATCGTCTCGTGCGTCAGGTTGTTCTCGAGGGCCAGCAGCAGTGCCCCGAAATTCGCGTCCTGCGCGTCTTCATCCGCGAAGAGGTAGGAAAACAGGCCCCGCTCGATGACATCCTTCAAGCTCCAGCTGTACGGAGCCACGTCCGCAGTCGGCCGGCCAGTGTCGACGGCGATCGTGCCGTGCCGCTGCTGGGGAGCAAAGTACGAAGGGGCGACGAATGGCTTGGGGTCCGGCACACCGAGGTCGGCCCAGTCCTTGCTGTGTCGGGCCGTGTCGAACCGCTTGCTCGGCCGGTCGAGGTGAAATAGGTCGAAGTTCTTCACGTTCAGAATGATCGGCACCACCCGGAGCCGCTCGTTGTCCCCGGGCCGCTCGATCGCTTGGCGGCGGGCTTCTCGGAGCAACAAATTGATGACGTGTGTGAGAAAGCTGGACTTGGTTCCCCGCCCGGCCACGCCATTCACGTTCAGGTGGCCGCCGTTCGCTCCCAAGAGATAATTGAGGTCGATGACCCCGCGGCCAGCCGTGCGATTGCCGCCGTTCCTCACCAGGCCGATGGCGAGCGCCGTCCCTTCGGCCTCGATCTCGTCGCCCCCGTACGCCATCTTCGCGTCCTCTTCCCCTCCGAGAACGACGTCGCTGGCCTCGCGGGGCGGGCACATGTAGGGTGGAACACTCCTGAGAATGGTCGTCACGGCGAAGTTGAAACCCCGGCTCTCGTACGGTGGATCGTAGGTGACGTCGCCATCATAGCGGTCGTGTTCCTCGGCCAGATCGCACTGCCGGCTCTGACGGTAAACCTCTTTGACGAGGCCGTAAAAGGTAACCGTCTCCCCACCGATCACACTTCGCGTGCGTACGAGCAGAGTCTTCTCCACGAGCGTGTCCGGAGAGATCCAGAACGAGAACTCCTCGCTTGTCGATTCGTGGTGTGGGGGCGAAGCGACCTTGCCGATGACGATCTCCCCGGAACCAGGCTCTTCGCCCCCTGCTACTCGATCCGCATGGGTTGAGGTCTCGGCGATGGGCTTCGGGACAGTCATGAAATCCTCGGCATCGAATCGTCAGGTGTGATGAGGTTGTCGAGAGAATCGCGACTGTTACAAATTTGTGAGGCGGTAGAATCGCTGGGTCAGGTTGTAGAACGGGCTGAAGAGTGGTTTCAACCGTTCCTCTGCCTGCACGATCGGTTCGAGCGAGACGGCCGCCCTCGCGTAGTTATTCTGGCGGCAGCGGCGGTCGAAGATGGCCCGAGATATGCGGTTCAACTGATCGAACCCCCGCCCCAGACGTTCAAACCGTGCCAGCGGGATCTCTACCCGAACGACGCCCCACTGCGGCATCGAACCGTCTCCGCCGGAAAGTTTGAGATACCAAGACAGTGCCGGGGTGTTGTGGCTCGCTAGGCGAAACGCCGGTGTCCGCTGCCCGGGTTCGAGTTGGTACACCACCCGCCACCCGTCCGGGTGCAGGTAGTCCTCCTGCTGACGCTTGATCACCCCGATGAGGTTGTCACTCGGCAGGTCGGGCCAGTGGAACCGTCCGATCCGCCCGTCGACCAGACTGGGTGCGTCGAACGAGTGCCGCAGTGCCTCCTCTTCGAGCACGTCCATCGCTGGGAGCAGGGCATTGCGGGTCTGACGGTGCATCAGCTCGAAATCGAACACAGCCGCCCGGCGTCCGGTCTCCGCGTCCACGATCGGGGGCCGAACCGGCAGGAGCCGAAAATCGTGTTCGGCCAGGGCGGAAGCGAAGCCCTCGATGCGGTCCCAGGAGAACGGGTCCGCGATCATCGCCACGAGGCGACGTGTCGGGGCCGCCTCCCGCGTTAGCGTTCGATCGACGTCCCGCAGGCAGATACCGCCCACCTCGGCGAGTCGGATCGGCACAGGGTGTCCCTCGGGCGTCTGCACCCAAGCGACCGTCTCGCCGCGGTAGCACCCATCGATGAACCGCCGGGGGATCTCATCGGCTTCCGGCACGTGGCCCGTGCAATCAATCGGCCGCCACGACATCCCCTTCATCTCATAGTGAAGGTCATCCACCGATTCCCCCGGCTCCTCATCATCGGACAGCTCTGCGCGTGTCAGGACCGGTTGGTCCGGCGCGCGGCTAAGGCGTCGGGCACCGATGTCTCGCAGGAAATCGAGGCTCATGCCGCGCCTCCGTCAAGGCCAGGTACGCCCCGGCGGGGGAGCAGCCCCAGAGAGGTGAGGGACTTCAGCCGCCAGCGGACGGCCTCGCGACTCACGAGTAGATCCAGCGACAGTTGATCTGCTAGGAATCTCGCCCCTGCGTACCCTTGGCGGCCGTACTTCTCGATCAGCCGGACGCACACTTGGGCCGGCATCAAGAGCTCGGCCGCGAACAGGTTCGCCTGCCGCTCCATGGCATCGAGGTCGGGCCTGTCCGGGAGCACGTCCTCCGTCACGACGCCTTGGGCATCGTCGATGATGTGCCCGGGCCGTGCGTCTTCCAGTTGGGGCGGCAAATGGAGCAGGTAGTGGCCAAATTCGTGCGCAGCCGAGAATCGCCGACGCGCGATAGGATCCTCGCGGCGGACCAAGACGTATCCTCCAGCGTCGTTGGCAAACAGGAAGCCAGCGAGGGGCGTGGAGTCCTCCCAGAGCTCGGGCCGCTCGATGTTCCAGCGAGCGAGATACGCGGCCGCACCAGCGCGGGTCAGCGACGGCACTTCGTCGTGTGTCACCGGGTATGCGCCGAGGTAGTCACTGAGCGGCACAGGGTGGTCCGTCACCGGGGGCCATGGAATGGCCGCCTCCTGTGCGGCCCGGCAGACTGCGTCGAGGACGATTGTCCGCTCTTCCAGGAAGGTCATTGCTTGTCTCCCTTGTCTGTGCGGGTCGCTTTGCGGGCCGCAGACAGCTCCCCTACGCGTTGAGTGCGACCCATCGCGAGCAGGACCGCCACCTTGCGGAACTCCTTCCAGTAGCGTGGCGAGGCCGATGTGCCTAGTTCACTAACCCACCCCTCCAACACGCGGGCACCCAATGCAGCGGGCACCGGGGATGTGTTGGCGAGGAGTACGGAGTTTGCCTCGCGGTCGGAGGTGGAGAACCCTTCGAGTAAGGCGATGTCGCCTTGTAGGCGGGCGGCGACGCTCCCCGCCGTCAGCACAGCGGGTTCTTCCTGATCAGGCGGGAAATGCCGGTGGACGAGATCTTTAAGCCAACGGACATCGCCCTTCCAATCGCGGTTTAAACCGAGTTCGTCGGCTAGGCCGTCGGACACGTCGCACAACAGTTGTTCAAGCTCTGGTGACACGGCGGCCTGGGCCCAAATGGCTTCGACCGCGTCAATGTCACCGGCTTCGAGGGCGTCGAGGTACCGCATGGCCGCTTGCTCGGCCGCCGTGAGGGACACCGACCGCCCCGCGTCGTGAGGTCGGTTCATGGATTCACTCGTCGGGTGATAAAAGGTGGGGGCGGAGATCGCGCAAGGCGCGACACACTCGCACGCGCGCGGCACCCCGGCTTGTTCCAAGTGCCTGGGCCAAATCGTCCCCGTCGAGGCCGTCGAAGAACCGCCTCTCAACGGCCTCGCGGGCCGGGCCCGGCAGTTGGACGATCGCCGCCCGGAGGGCTGCGTAGCCGTCCTCCGTTGGAACGCCAGGCGGCGTTTCGCGGTCATTTACCGTTGCCGCCTCCCCGTCGGGGAGTGTGCTGAACGGCCGCACCTTGGCGTCCCGTTTGGTCCGCCGGAATCGGTTGCGGATGACGTTCACCGCGATTCCCATGAGCCACGGGAGCACGCGGCGGCCTGCCTTGAAGCGCCCTCCGGAGGTTAGGGCCTGGACGGCGGTCTCCTGGAGCACCTCGTTGGCCTGTTCCCACAGTTCCTGCGCACGGAAGTTGCCGCCCAGTTTTCCGATCTGAACGGCGATTAGCCGGCAGAGGCGATCGTGTTCACGTTCCAAAAAGTCGTAAACCTCGGGTGCCGGGGCCGGCGGGTCCGATCGGGCGGTCGGCGGTATTCTGTTCAAAGGTGGCCTCCGGGGTTTGTCCATCAGCCGGGTGACACATTGAAATTACCAGAACCTGGCAAGCTGTTACCGCATACTTGCCGGAAGGCTGGCGATTATCAATTTCCTTTGTTTCTAGCGTTTTTTGGAACAACGCGATGGTATTGTCTTTGCATTTTGATGCCGAATCACAAAATGTCAGGATTTCTAGGCCATTCATGCACGTTGGCCCTGCTCTTTTCCAAACGCTCGTCTTGTTCGACATGCGACACGGGAAGGCGCGGGACAGGATGATCGATTCCTACGCTCCTGAGCACGGGAAGGGCGAGGCGAGAAATCTTTTGAGATACCTATTTACAACGAGCAGGTTATCCAAGTTCACAAATTAGGGTTGGGGAAATCTCTGTCTTCATCAGGTGCGTCAGAGAACACAAGGAACATAGCTACCACACGAAAGGCAACGGGAAGTGGGAATTACATGCAGCCTGCGGATCCTTCCCATGTTTCCGTGATTATTGTAAGTCAATCCGACACGGCAGCGCGACCCGATCTCCGCGAGCGTACGCTGACGCCAACCCAAGGCCGCAGAATCGGCAATTGGGATCACTCGCGCAATCAACGGTCTCCCACACACGTTGCCGCGGGTGATGCATGAAGTATCCTTCAAACGCGTCTTGGAAGTGCAGCCCCAGAAAACCATACAAGAAATCGTTTGCCGCCTGCGAGGCAGCGAGAGCATTCATCGTGATGACGCTGGGGGCCGTAACGGCCGGGTCCGTTATGTAGCCTTCAGCGAGGCGCTCCGCAGGAGAAAGCGACTCTTCACGCAAACGATCAGCGGGGATGAGTTGGTTGCATAACAGGCATCCACCACCAGCGTACGGCAGCACCCGACGCGCCACCAGGAACGGATCGAGCACGTGACCGGTTCTCTTTTCCACCGGTACCTTCGATCCGATCTGAATTCCCGGGATCAGGTACTGGTGGACCAGGGCCGTGAACACCAGCCTCGCCTGCATCGTATCCGCGCACAGGAACACATAATCCGCATCCACCAGCAACCGGGCCGTGTGGAGGTCGTTGACATTGCCCACGACCGCGTCGTAGCGAACGGACGGATTCGTCTGCCGGGCCACCCGCCGGGCCACATTCACTTTGTGCCGTACCAGACGCTGGCCGAGCCACCGGAGAGGGGCGAACCCGCTTCGGATCAGCGGTTCGCCGGCGTCGCTCGGCGTCGAGCCGACGACGCGCGGCCGGTTTGAAGGATCCAAGACATCGAAATCAATGCCAACGATGTGCCCGATGCCGAGGTGGGCGAGCCACTGGCTGATGAGCGACCCCACGCCGCCGAGGCCGATAATGCCAACCTTGCACCCGGCGAGAGCGTGCTGTCCCCGGGCACCGAATAGAAGCGACTGCCGGTGGTACTCCGGCGGCGCGGACGCTGGCGGTGCTGGCGGTGCTGGCGGCCGCGCGTACAAGTGGCGGATATTGGAACCGACAACAGTGACGGAGTCGAGGGGCGACACGTTGCCGGGCCGCCAGACGCTGCCCGCCGCGGCGTTGCCAGCGAAAACCAGCGCCCCGACAGGGCCGCCGTTTGTGATGTCGAGGAGGGCCGGATAGCCGCGCCGGTGCGAGGCGTAGTCGTCGGACGAAAACGCGACCTCGTCCCTGCCCTCGTGGCAGTGCGCGGCGAAGTAGCAGAGGTTCTCGCGGGCGCACCGGTCTGTGACGTCGGCGATGAAGTCCGTGGTGAGTGCCCGGTATCCTCGGGTGCCTGGGACATAGTCAGTCCCGTCACGGGCGAGGATCACGTCACGCGCCAAGAACCGCGTGCCGCTGGGCGAGTCCTGCACCCCGGCCAGGACCACAGCTCCGTGCTCATCGTGGTCGCCTGGGAACAGGTGGCCGGCAAGGCGATCGAACAGCGGGCCGGCGATGCGAAGATTTTGTCTCATGGACGATTCCTGACCCATTCGAGGACCATGTGAAGTTTGAGAGCGGCCGTGTCGCGAGCGGCGTTCCATCGGTTCGATTTGCGGGACGCCATGGTCATCGAGCCCTTGAACGGGCCCAACTCCACGACAGTCGTGCTGAAAGCCTCCCCGAGGGGCCGCCCGTCGCGCCGTTGGAAACTCTCGGGAAAGTAATGGGGATAGATGTCAGCCGTCGGGTAAGTGTAAACGATGCGAAACGTCACCCACACCCTAGACGGCTCATAGGTGTCTCCCACAGACAAGTCGTGAACTCGCACGATCGCGCCGCCCTCGCCATCGGGATGCGCCTCAACCCTGTGACTGGGAAAGTCGGCTTCGAGTTCGTGGACGGCCCGCAAGACGGTGTCGTTCATGGGATGGCTGCTCATGAGTTGTCGTCCGGGGCGATGCACTTGAACACGTCACACTGGCGTAATTCGACTACGGCCGCGTCCGCGATGGCAGAGCCTCGGCCGCCGCCCGGCTTCTGCGGGTAAAGCACGCACCCGACGTCGACCTCTACTCCCTGCTCGATCGCTGTCGTCTTGATCTCCAGCCCGGTCACCCACCGCTTCGAGAAGCGGACGGACCTGTTGTTGACTGTAATTGTGATGACCGTCTTCTGTGTGCGGAACACGGGCCCGTCGGCGAACTGGATCGGCTCGCCGCGGCGGATCAGTTCGTCGTGCGGCGATTCCAAGTCTCGCAACACATCCAAGTTCTCGAGAATCTGAAATAGACCTCGCAAAGATTCGAGGGTCTGCCGGGGGTTGGTCGTCATTTCCCATGCGTCGTCGACGACGAACGCGAGTTTCGGCTGTGCGTCCGGGTGCCTCTCCAATACCGGTGCCTCGCAGACCTCTGTGGTCAGGAACACGTTGCCGCCTGCCAGATCGATCTCGACGCTTGGGTCGAGCGGCAAGTCGGTCTGCTGGTTGTAGTCACGCACGAGGGTTCCTCTCAAGCCGGCTTGCGCGAGGACATCGCGGGCGAGGAGCAACCGCCGCGGTAGCGGAACGAGGGTGTCATTCACGACAGCCACCCACTTCGCATCTGCATGCGGGCGGGGGGGCGGTGTTGAGATGGACAGGTTAGTGGTCGCCGTGTCAGGCATCTAATTACTCCGTTAGAATTCTCTCGAGTGCAAACCACACTACCTTAAGGTTCGCAGTTGCCAGCGAAGTGTTACAGAAACAAGACTGTGTCGAGGGTATCGCGGAAGTTTTGGATGCGGTCGTCTTGGCCGGGATGCAGAAGTCGAGCGATGAAGCCGGAGAGTGTGTCCCACTCCACGCCGATATAACGTTAGTCGGGGCAGATGAACATCCCGGCTCCGCACCCGGGTTCGAGGAACGTGCCGCCGGGCGAAACGCCGAGGCGAGATAGAGAAGCGTGAATAGCCCGGACGACGGCGGGAGTGATGAAGGCAGTGCGATTGGCACTATCGTGCTCCTCATGTGTGAGGAGCGACTTGAGTTCTTCGCCAGTCTCCTACCAACCATCCTTGTCTGTTCTCAAAACAGGGTCCGGGAAGAAGGACAGGGCACCGGGGGTTGTTTTTTGTCGGCGGTGACCGGGCGGCGGTCGTGTTCGACCTTCTTGAGAGTACGGATCGCGGCGAGGATGTCGTGGTCTTTGACCTTCTCGCAGGTGGATAGTTCGAGCACAAACTAAAGAAGTTCTTCTTCGCTCATTGGCCTTGGGATTGGAGTCTGATAGGACGAGGAAGAATCGGCCCAACGAGAAATGCAGTGCTGATGCAGGTGAAGAATTCTGGGAGACATTCGGGGGAGCAGATTCCGTTTGCACTTTCCAGCGGGCCGATTACCGTGCCGTCGAAGATCTCCAAGGGATAGGGTTCGTCGCCGAACAGGGAAGGGGACGCACGGACTCGTTGGATGTGCGAAGGTGAAGGCGGGGGACGTTTTTCTCGCAAGACTAAAGCAGGAGGTGGTGCCGGAGGAGCGAGAGGAGACGTCTTCGACATCGAAGTCGATCTAGGGTTGGTGGAGATTGGATCGCTCGCGGGCCATGCGAGACAGGAATTTTGTTCCTGACCACGTTACCCTGAATAAGGGCTAATCGCATTGCCGTTCAATCTTTGGGTGCCAAAATCGTACCTACTCGGCAGAATTGGTTTACCACAACTCAATACTGGCCAAGAGGCTGCAAATACTCAGGATCGGTAGAAAAATCGCCGCCGTTCCCGAGTTGGACAACCCGAAACGGATTCGTTTAAATTGGCATATCCGAGAAGCGGCGAAACGTGCTGCCATGTCTCCAGCGTTAATCGAAGACGACAACATGCACAGGATCGGGAAGAGCCGAGACCGACGCAGCGGCTTTGCCGTGTTCGGCGGCCATGAATTGTCTCAATTCGTCAAGCGATCCCCGTCCTTCGGAAGCCGCCACGATCCGAAGCCGGAGTGACTCGACTCGCTCGACCTCTTCCAGGCAGGCCATCAAGTATTTGAAATTTGTCAGAAGGGATTTCTTCTTGCGTCCTCGCAACCGGAACCAACCGCCGGCCCCGTGAAGGCTGGATCGAAGGTGTTCAAAGAGATCGCCCGCGCTGCGGGCGTGTTCATCGAAAATCGCGCCAATCCGCCGGGCGCGTTGGTATACCTCCGCCATGACCTCCAGCGTCAGTTGGTCGGATTGAAAAGCAGGGTCCAGGTAAATTTCCGGAGATTCGCCCAAGACTGCCTCAAACGTCACCCCCGCCAGCATCGCAAGCCCCGGCTGCTCATCGCGAAGCAGTTGCTCGGCTTGCGATAACTCCCCGCCGGCCACCAGGCAATTCGCCTGGGCGGTCAGTGACAACATGTGGTACCGTCCGCACTGGTTCAGGACGAGCAATCGTTTCGGCCCCGCCGTCTCGGCCTGAACGAGATTCCGATACAAGTGCGTCGCGAAGTTGCTTTCCTCCAAGGCGGTGTGCAAATCTTCTTTGGCCGCAGTTCGTTCAAACCGTTCCAGAAAGGACAGGCCGCGTTGCAAATGGGCCTGCTCCCTCGCGTTAAGATGCGTCTGAATGTCAGCCATCTGACCGCCGAGCTGGCCCAGCCGCTCGTGCAAGGCGTGCATCCTCCAGATCATGCAACCGGCCGACAATGATGTGACGCCCAAGGAGAACATGGACAGGTTCGTCAGGGCTCCCAACGCGCCGGCCGTGCCGATCTGGGCCGTCTCGATCTCTCTCACGACCCGCTCGATGCGAGCCTGACTATCCTGCAAACCCTCCAAGGACGCGATCACGCGACGTCCGCCGGTGCCCTCCCACACCAACAGATCGCCAAGGCGGCTGACGCTGCCGGCCGGGTCGGCCAGGAAAGCCTCCGCCCGGGGAGCGGCATGGGCGGCGATTTGGGTGACGGCCCATGCGCCGAGCGAGCGGACGGCGGGCACAAGACCGAGGGACAGCAAAGCAGCCATGGCTGGAACTCCGGAATATTACACCGCCGCCATGTTCGGTCGACGGCGTCTGGGGGGCTGTGAAAATAGTGCCTTCTGCGAGTGCGGAACTTTTTTGACGGCCGGCATCCTGTCTTGAGCCGCGACTGGCTCTGCATCAACTCCGAAGCCAGGCGTAGCGAGATTTTTCGTGAGCGCGTAACCGGCTTCGTCACGGATTGCTTCGGAATGTCACTCATCGTCGATACACCGATAATCTACAAGAATTTAACCTCGCAGGATGAAGCGGCGAGGGAAAGCGGACATCCGGGAGCGGTTTGGCTTCGTCGTGAGGGCGAGGCGGGAGGAGTTGTCGCTCACCCAAGAAGAGTTGGCCGCCCGCGCCGGTGTCAATCGCACCTACCTCAGTGACTGCGAACGGGGCGCGCGAAATGTCAGTCTGATTGTCATCGAACGACTGGCGGGCGGGCTTGAATTATCTCTTGGCGAACTATTCAACCGTGTCTGAAAACGGAAGTCTCAAAGTCACCTGATTTAGAACTCATTTGCTGGCCATGATCGGTTTGGCCGATCCAATGGCACGTCTTGACTGGGGCCACGTTCACGGATCAAAATCACGAAGCCTGCCCTGATTGAATGAAAATGCCCCGCACAGTGGGGAAGTGAAGTCCGGCAAGTTCGTATTCGCCGTTCAACTTAAATCAAACAGTCTTGCGAGTGATGTCACGGAGCAATTCAATCACTTTCAATAATCACGAGCAACTGAAAAGAGTAACGACCGCTTTCAAAGAACGCGGATAGAAACGTTGTCGAGGATGGTGCTGCCTGTCAACCCGAATCCGCACAAGATTACAACGCCGCCTGATATGTAAAAAAAATCTGCGATCGCGGCCTTCGCATCGGTCGATGTCAACACTTGCACCCGGTCTCGCTGCGATCCGCCCCGCATGGTTTCGGTGACAGGCAGTGTGAGGCCAAGGCAGGGATCATCGATCATCCTTTGGCACTGGCTCCCGGATTTGGGCTAACAAGTCCGCCTCCGGGAAACACAACCGCGAGGTGGGCATACAAGCCTGCGCATTTTCTCCCACCATGGAATCGCAATCAACTCGCAAACATCGGGGCATTTGTCGCAAACCCACAGGCATATGACGCTCAAAATATTGCAAGGGTTGAGGTTCTCCACCGTGAACCTTGGCCGCTGAGGAATTGTTTGACGCAAATAATCGGCAGTACAGTGCATTTCTCGTGATTCCCGTCTGATCAGCCGGATCACGCCGGTGATTTTCCTTGTCAGGACGCACCGGCCGCATCTAACGCCGCAACTCCAGACTGTCGTCAGGTGATTGCCAATGGCGGAGGCTGGAATTCTTCAATCGTTTTTGAATTCATCCACGGAAGACGGCTTCTGATCAGATTCCAAACCCGTATCTGAGGAAATCCGTGTCGTCGGACAACCGCTCTGGCATTGTTCTTCAATCAATTTCCGGGCGACCCCTTCCGCAAGCAAATCAAGAAATTGATGCAGAGCCCCGCGGACTGCCGCCGCACGCTTTCCATCGGAGTATCGGGAATTCATGAATGTCTCCTGCAAAGTGTGAAAATGAAAAGACCCCACACTGCTCGCAGTGCGGGGTCTTTAGGATGGTTCGGTATTTCAAGACGTGGACGTCAAGACAGTCCGTCCAATGGCAGGGGCTCGAAACGGTAACGTTGATTCAGATGACGCCGGATTCTCGAACAGTCGGCGGGGGGCTCGCCCACAAGTAAGTATGGGTCCGTCAATCCTTGTTCTCGCATGGTCCTTTCAAGCGCCGAAGCGTTCTGGACAGCCGTGACCGTGAGCCCGAGTGTTTCGGCCACTTTTCGCTCCGTCATTCCCTGCTCCCGCAGTTGTGTCACCCGTTCACGGAAGGCGGCCCGTTGGGGAGGGTCGAACAAATCGACTGTCAGTTCGCTGCGCAGCACGGTCGCTTCATTTCCCAAATCCCTGTCCGGCAGCAAGGCGGCCAGATCAAGCATTAGCTCGGCTCTTGAAGTCAGCCCTCCTCCGTCGCATAATTGCACGGGAAAAATTCGCAGGCGAGGAACCAGCAAGCGCATCAGCCTGCCGAACTCGGCCGGGTCTGACTCGGCTTCTTCCAACGCCGTCACCGCACGCTGACGCAATTCCGGCATCGAAGGGAAGACGAGTTCTTCGGCGGGCGTCCGCGTCAGACGACGGAGACGAGCTTCCAAATTCCGTTTCCGGTCTTGCAATTGACGGTGTTTTTTTCGCAAAATATCCGTCAGACCCATGTCCGCGATGGCGTCGGCCACATTCGCCTCCTGTTTGAAAACCGACTCCAGTTCCTGCCGCGCCTGGCGAAGGTCGCCGTCTTTGGCCGACAGACGTTTGTCCGCGTCGGCCCGGACTTTCCCCAGAAAGACGGCATCGAAATCCGGCAGACGGGCGATTTGGCCGAGGACGGCCTGGAGCATCCGTCGGGCGGCGTCGCGTCCGTCAAACGTGACGGCGTTCCAGCACTTGTAATCCCGGACGCCCGAGCACATCATGTGGTCATTCTGGCCGTGACCGCCCCAGTAAAACAGCCGGTTGCAAACACCGCACACGGCATGCTGGCCGGGGAAAACCGTCCGCTTCTTCGGGACGCCGGCCCGGGCGTCCTTCCCTTCGATCAACTTTCGGCCCATGCCCCGGTTCGCCGCTTCCAACAAGGCGTTGACCTCCTCGAACTCAACCGGATCCACATGGGCCAGATGCGGACATTCCAGATATTTTGGGCCCTTGGGGTTCCTCACCGATTTTCGCCGTCCCGACTCGTTGTGTTTCACGGTGTGCATGCGGCCCCGCCAGGGAGTTCCCTTGAGAACCGGATTGGCGGTGACTCGACGAACCATGCGACCGTCCCACTTCTGGTTGCGGGCATACGGACCGACGGGAACGCCCTTGGAGTTCAGCCAGTCGGCCACGGCCGAGCAGTTCCTGTCACGGCGCAGTCGGGCAAACCATTCTTGGAAGATCGGGGTGGCCGCCGCATCCAAGACCCAGTCGGCATACGTTCTGGCGTCATCCGGAACGGTGTAGCCGTAGATCTCACGGGCCATGGCCCCGCCGGACTTCTTGAAACGGTTCATCAACTTGTGTTTGAGGCGCTTGGATGTGTGGCCGTTGTGCGCGACGTGATCCTTGCAGGCCGAGATGGCGTCTTCCTCCCATGTCTCGTCATTGGTGTCGAAACCGTCGTTCGGAGCGATGACGCGCGTGCCGTGATCGACGGCAATGCCGCACAAGGCCACCACCGCCGTCCCGCGGACGATCCGGCCAAGATCTTCGGCAAAGAACAAGTCGAATCCGCCGGTGCGGAGTTCCTCCTCGATCTCCCGGAGTTCGGGCCGGTCAAGGCGCTCTCCTTTGTTAATGGTCGAGATGAACCGGAACTCGACCGGACCGTCGTACTCATCTGCGACCCATTCCCTGGCATGATCTTGTTGATCATCAAGACTGGCCTCTTTCTGGTTGGGCCCCCCGCTGATCCGGTTGACCGCCAGAACCATCAGTGTGTGCCCGTTGCGGGGCGAAATCGACCCATCCTTGTTTCCCATCTCCGCGCACCTCTTAAATATTGAGGTGTCGGTACGGCAGTCGATGATTGACCCAGTGAGTCAATCCGGGTGACAAACCGTGAGAATCCGTGATCCTTCGTGAGAATTGTTCAAATGGAATCCACCATAAAAACACACTTGAAAAACGCCCGAATTCCTGGTGTTTCAAGAGGTTCCATTTTCCAAGGGGTAGTATCCCCCCCTCTCCGTATTCTCCAACTTGCTTGACATAACTTGTTGATTCACAAGCGGTGGGAAAGTCAAGAATATTGTCCCAATCAGTGTGGGACAAAAGTGGGACAAGACTGGCCTCATTTGGCAATACTCACATCGTTTCAGAAAATTGTTTTCCCTTCAACCGGTTTTGGCGCCTCCCATCAAGCATTTGAATCAAACGGCCCCGCGACACATGTCGCGGACCAAACCACTCGATCCCCCATGACTCGTCTCGCTTCGCGGCCGACGACTCAATGGCTGTCGGTTCCGTCGGCGATCTTGCCGTCATGTTTCCTTTAAATCTGTCCGCCACGACTCGTCCCCGGCCGGGGGCAAGTCCTCTCCGCCAAACGAGGGGCAGCCGGCCCATCTGGCGTTGTGACTCCTCGCTCCGCTGATGGTAATAATGGCGGATCATTTCGCTCTCTCGGCGGCCCGGCCACGACATCAGCATTTGTTCCGGTACTCCCGTGTCCGCGGAGCAGAAACAATAATAATGCCGAAAACGATGAACTCTCCCGGTGGTGATCCCGGGACGCCCGCCGACGGCCGGGAATCGCGAGGCCAGCGCCGGCAGCGCCCGGTTAATCAGAGCCCGACGCACCTTGTCAGGCTTGATTTTCCCACCCTTGGGGCCATGAAACACCAAATGATCCGGATATCGTGTCAGTGATCGCAACACCGTCTTGAGATCGACGTGGACGGCCAGCGAACGATCCCGGCGGGATTTGGTCGTCCTCGTATCCGGTCGTTCCGATTTCCGGCTGCGGCGGGTGGTGTCGGCCAGCGTGATGTCCCACCGGTCCATGTCCGCGTCCGGCCGTCGCAGAGACGCCAGTTCATTGATCCGCAACCCGGTTTGGGCCAGGGCCACCACCACGTCCCCCAGCCAGTTCAGCGACCGGTCCGTCCGGCAATGCCCGACTATCGCCCTCACCCCGGCATGCGTGTGACAATACGTGGAGGCGCCCGATGGTTTCCGAATCGGATTGGCTGGGTGCCCGAACACCTTCAGGAATGAGCGTCGAAAAACCAGAGCGCCAAGAAGGGACCGATGGGGCGAAAAGCGTTATCGCACCGCGGCATTGCTGTATCGCCATCTGGAACTGGCGCTGCTCCGGCGGTACGAATCCGTCTGCCATCGAAACCTCAGCCGCTTGGATCTGGCATCCGCCAGCGTTTTTGGCTGTGACGAGGATCATGCGCGCAAATTGAGACAGGAGTTGTTTCAAGCCATCAATGCCGCCGACAGCTTTGGAAAGTGAGCCGTTTTCTTATCCCGTCCGGCAATTGTCCCGGATCAGTCGCCGAGTGTCGTCGAGCAATTCTGGCGACAGCAGCCACCTTATGTGGTCGGGATGCCGTTCGGCCACCTCGGGCAACGGCCGGCCGGCATGCTTTCCCCGGGCGAACACCAGTCGGCCATCGTCTTCCCGGAACCAGCCGTCCAGGTCGGCACCGGTGAGGAGTCTGTGGAGGTCGGCGACAGAGGACGGAAGGTCGCGCTACCGCCGTGACCGGCCGTCCGGCGCCAAAGCCGCCGCCCGGGCATCGGCCGCGGCCGAGTGGGCGCCGACGTGTTCGCCTCCGGTGTAGAACCGTATTCGTCAAATCTCTCCTTTCGCGTTGGTGGTAAATCTGCAGGGCATCGACGATGGCCCGGCCGGCAAGCGGAAAATGAACGCCGGCCCGTCGGCATTCGGCCGCCAGCATCGGCAGGCCGAACCGCTTGATGCCGAACCCGGCCAGGTCACAGCCGTCAAGGAAGCGAACGAGTCGGGGGACGACGGCCGTGAACACCGGGGCGTCGGCCTCGGTGATGCCGTGAACGGCGGTGGCCGCGGCGAGGATGGACACGCCGGGGTTAACCCGGCGGCAAGCCTCCGCAGTCCTGCCGTCCGGGTCGATGCGGAGAACGGCGATTTCGATGATCCGGTCGGTCTGCGGATTGGCCCCGGTGGACTCGATGTCCAGGAATGCCAACGGGCGTGCCAGTCGAAGATTGTGGAACATGAATAACTCTTGGCAAGTAGCGAGCGACCGGCGTGCGGGAGTGGTCGAATACCCAGAGGCGAGCCAACCCTCACGGCGCGGAACGAAACGGGAACAGAGAAAGGGGAGCTTGTCCGTCAGACTTGCGTTTGCCGAGGTGGAAACTCCGCCGGCCCCGGCCGGACAATTGGAACAAAAGAATCAGCTAAAAATTTCGGCTGGCAATCGCAGCCAACCCCGCCATGTATTTTGAGGCATCGCCGCCGGTTCTAAGAGTGGCAATCCAAAACATGGAATCAAGTGAACGCGAGAACTCGCCGGCTGGAACATCGCTTATTTGGAAAAAATAATCAGTCAGGCGATGGATTCCTTGGGAAAATCAAGTGCGTAATCTCTGCAGATTCAACAGCGCCAGTTGCATTTCTTGTGTCTTTTCCGTGACCACTCGCAGACACTTGAAATTATGCGGCCAGCCAATTGTCCGCTCGACCACTCATCGGAACACGCCCAAGCCACTGCCGTCCGGTGCTTCGCCAGTTTGGGTTCAATGCCCCGCTCTCGCAACACCTCACGAAGAGCCTCGACGTCATCACTCCGGTCGGCGTACAACGCGTCGGGTCGTCTGCCGGGGCCTTCGGTTTCGCCCGCCGGGTCCAACGGACCAGCGCTGTCGATCAACGGCATCATTCCGAACCCGTCGGGCAGGTTGGCCCCAGTCACCTCCCCGGCCAGCGGGATGCCGTTGACGTCAAGCAGAAGGTGGTGTTTGACTCCCGAACGCCCGCGATCCGAGGGATTCGGGCCGTTTCCCTTGGCTCCACCCCGCGCCCGGGCGAAGGAGGTGTCGAGGGCTGCCCGGCCCCAGTCAATCTTTCCGGCCTCGTCCAGCTGGGCGGCAAGGTCTGATGTAGCGTGAACCAGACGCCGGCCGGCAGCCATTTCTGAAGATGCTGCCAGCAGGTCATGCCGCAACCGCATCCCATCTCCGCCGGCAGTTCCTGCCAGGTGATCCCAGTCTTCAAAACGAACAGGATGCCCGTCAGGGCTTCCCGGTCACCCACCCGTCTTGCGGCCCGGATAACGGAATCGACGAGGCTTGGCCGGCGGCAACAACGGTTCAATAATCTCTCACAAGGCATCGGGAACAAGTGACTTGGCCATGACAAACCTCCAATTCGGGCCGCCATTATTCCCTGCGAATCAAATGCCATTTGTCTCATAAAGTTACAGGCTCTAAAAAACTTGTAGTGTAGATCTTGACTCTCCCGGGCCACATTCCCAATGTGGCCCGGGTTGTCGTTCGTTGACCAACCTTTGATGAAATGACTCAATGAGCGCATTCCTTCCCGCTTTCGACCCGGATCCGGACACTCGTGACCGGGAGCGAAAAGGCAGGCAGCAACAATACCTGTACAACCACAACTACGTCTCCCCGCTGGCATTTGTCGATGATGTGCCCGGCGGCGAAGGTTTCCCGATCAACTTCACCACGATGCTCCTCGGCAAGTTGATGACCGGGGTGGCGAACGAAGCCGACGCGGACTCGGCCATGCGCCGGACGTTGCGAAAAATGGACACTCCGCTCGCCAACATGGCGCTGGCCGGCTCGACGGCCGTGCATGCGGTCCGGGCGGCGGTGGGCACGTTTATCGGCATGGCCGCCGACGCCAGTCGAATGGAATCGATCGATGACTACAACGCCTTGTTCCACCTCATCGGACTGCCGCCAATCGCAAAGGATTTCGAACTCGACAGCACATTCGCGGAACTCCGGCTGGCGGGGCCAAATCCGGTGCTCATCCGGCGCATCGACCGGCCGGACGACCGATTCCCGGTGACTGACAGTCACTTTCAAGTGGCGCTTCCCGGCGATTCGATTGAGGCGGCCGGAGACGAACATCGCCTCTTCCTGGTCGATTATCAGAGGCTTGACGGGATTGAAACCGGGATAAGCCCGGGGGGCCAGCCCAAATATCTTTACGCTCCGCTCGCGTTGTTCGCGGTCAGCAAAGACACGCGAAAACTCGTGCCGGTCGCCATTCAATGCAAACAGAAACCGGGGCCGGACAATCCGGTTTTCACACCGGACGACGGTTACAATTGGCGGATCGCCAAGACCATTGTTGAAATCGCGGACGGCAATTACCACGAAGCGATCACGCACCTCGGACGCACACACCTCACCATCGAACCCTTTGTCGTCGCGGCGCGTCGGCAATTCGGCCCGAACCATCCGCTAAACGTGCTCTTGCGGCCCCACTTTGACGGCACGCTCGCCATCAACAACATGGCCCGCATGAAATTGATCTCCCCGGATGGCGTTGTTGATCGGCTGCTCGCCGGAAAAATTTCCGCAACGCTCGGACTGAGCGCCTGGGCCGTGCAAGGGCATGCGTTCATGGACCTGCTGCCGACGGAATCTTTCCGACGCCGGGGAGTGGACGACGTCTCGGTCCTGCCAGGTTACGCCTACCGCGACGACTCGCTCCTGCACTGGGAGGCGATTCGCGAATGGGCCGCGACTTACCTGCGGTGCTTCTACCGTTCGGACGCCGAGGTGGCGGCGGATGTGGAAGTGACGGCTTGGCTGACGGAAGTGTCCGCGACGACCGGCGGGCGGATCAGCGGCGTCACTCCGACGCGAACATTGGCGGAATTGATCGATGTGATCGCGCTGGTCATTTTCACGACCAGCGCCCAGCACGCCGCAGTGAACTTCCCGCAGTTCGACATCATGAGTTATGCCCCCGCGATGCCCCTCGCGGGTTATGCCCCGGCTCCCGCCTTCAAGCAAGGCGCGACCGAAGCCGACTACATGGCGCACCTGCCGCCGCGCGATCAGGCCGTGCTTCAAATGAACACGGGATATCTGCTCGGCTCGGCTCACTACACCCAACTCGGGCGCTACGAACCGAACTGCTTCGGGGAGCCGAGAATCAACGAACTCGCGGAAAAATTCGCGGCGAAACTCGACGACATTGAGCGGATCATCACCGAACGGAACCAACACCGCCGGCCGTATCCGTTCTTGCTTCCGTCCGGCGTCCCGCAGAGCATCAATGTTTAGAAGGCGGCCTTCCAGGCCGCTCTGTGTTCCGCTTCGCATCACCTGACGGAGCGACATCTCGTCAGGCTGACTTACCACGATTGGTATCACTTGAACGAAGACGACATCATCCTCAATGGCATCAACGGAGCGACCGGCGAATACCTCGTCGCGCCAATCACCCCGAGTGATGCGGTGAAAATCGCCAGCGGGCGTCCGACCGACAGCGCCATCGGTTCGTGGTTCAAAGCCATCGCCAGTGTGTTCAAGCGGCCGAAGCTCGGCTTGCCGATGGACGTTGACCCGACCAATCCGGGGCGAGCCGGGTGGGCCATTGTTCTTCCCGCGGGCTGTTCCCAAGAACTCAAGTCCGCCGTTCAACCGCTGATTGAGCGGCGAAAAAACGTCGTGCCCCCCGACCGCTGCAAGGTTTTCGAATACCGGCCCGGCGAGACGATGAGGAAATGGCTCGCCCGTCACGGCGTCGCCCCCGGTTCCGTTGTGCCGACGAAGGTGCCTTACTACGTCACGCTTGTCGGCGGGCCGACGGAAATCCCGTTCGATTTCCAATACCTTCTCGACGTGGAATACGCGGTTGGCCGGCTCGCGTTTGACACTCCGGAACAATACCGGCTATACGCGGAAAGCGTGGCGGCCTACGAAACGGCCACGAGCATCAAGAACGCGAAAGAAGTGACGTACTGGGGACCACGACACCCCGCTGACCGTTCGACCCAAATGAGCGCGGACTCGCTCATTCGACCGCTCATGGAGGGGATGCCGGCCGCGGGCGACCAGGCCGGCGAGGCGCCGATTGCGACCGAGAAGGGGTTTCGGTCGAAGTGTTTTCTCGCCGCCGACTCAACCAAGGCGAGGCTTTTGGAAACGCTTCACCCGACAACCGGCACGGCCCCGCCCGCGGTATTGTTCACGGCGTCGCACGGAATGGGCTGGCCAAAGGACGATCCGCGACAATTGACAGCACAGGGCGCGTTGCTCGCGCAAGATTGGGCGGGCTTCGGCCAGGTGTCGCCCGCTCATTACCTCACGGCGCCGGAAGTGGAAGCCGGTGCGAATGTCAGCGGCCTTGTCGCCTTCCTGTTCGCGTGTTATGGCGCCGGGACTCCCGCGACCGATGCATTTCTGACGGAGCGCGGACGCGGTCCGACGGACATCGCCTCCGCGCCGTTCGTCGGGGCGCTTCCGCAACGGTTGCTTTCGCACCCCAACGGTTCCGCGCTGGCCGTGGTCGGACATGTCGAACGGGCGTGGGGTTACTCGATCCGTCCGACGGGGGCGGGCTCGCAAATCGGCCCGTTTCGTGACTTTCTCGCACGCGTGCTCTCCGGCGAGCCGGTCGGACACGCGACGAAAAACTTCAGCGAACGCTATGCGGTCCTTTCGACGGCTCTCGCGAGCGCGCTGGATGAGAGCAGCAAGGAGGCAAAGGTTTCGCCGCAAGAAATCGCCGCCATGTGGGTCGAGCGAAACGACGCCCAGAACTACGTTGTCCTCGGCGATCCCGCCGTGAAACTCCGAACCGATTTACTCACATAACTTTTTCCCTTATGGCAACGCCTTATCACGTCCGGCTGGCCATCTCGCAATACGGCGAACAATTTCGGGCCGAATTGTTCACGGAAGACCTCGGGGACACCGAAGGCGACTTGCTCCCCGAATTGCCGCCGAGCATCGCCGAATGGGTGCCGTACCTCGCCCAAGGGGCGGACCTGCCGCCCGACGCGGCCCGGCAGCTTGGGAAAGACTTGTTCACCGCCTTGCTCGGGCAGCCGGAAAACGCGAAGAAATGGGCCGAGGTGCTGACGCAGGCCGCCCGCAACAAACAACCGATTCGCCTGCTTATCGACGCCACCACCGAGGCTGTTCGCGATCTTCCATACGGCCTCCTGTGCGAACCGCACGACGACTTCTTTCTCTTTCGCGGGCGTGACAAGCTCGCCGTCGCCTTCGTGCGCATTTTGCGCCGATGCTCGCCGCGCCCGCTCAAGTTAAACGACCGGCTTCGCGTGCTGATCGCGGTCGCGGAGCCGAAGAGCGCCGACGTGCCCCCGTTCGACGCGGTGCTTCGACTCCAGAAACTCGTCGCGGCCACTCACAAGGACATCGATCTTTTCTTGTGCGGGCCGGCCGGGCCGAAGCCGGTTTCAGAGATTGCTCCGAACCCGGAAACGGCCGAGTCGGGGATCTTTGCTCCTTTCACGAAGACCACCCGTGATTCGCTTTGCCTTTCGTTGAAAGGTGAATTCGACGTGTTGCACCTGCTCGCGCACGGCCACGGGGCCGGAGTGCTTCTCTGCAAGGACGATGGCGCTCCTGCGGAAACAACCGCAAGCGAACTCGGCGAGTGGTGCGGCGCGGGGCGGACGGCGTTGGCGTTCTTGCAAGTATGCAAAGCCGGACAGACCGCCGGGCGGGGCGGATTTGGCGGTGTCGCACAGCAACTCCTGAGCCCGCGCGGCGGGAACTTGGCGGCGGTGGTCGCGTCCACGTTCCCGCTTGATGCGGAGCACAGCACGGACGCGGCCATCGGCTTTTACCGCCAGCTCGCGGCCGGCAAACCGCCGGAGGAGGCCATCACCTCGGATCGCCCCGAAACGGACTGGTGCTGGGCGTTCCTCGAATTGTGGGCGCGGCCCGGCGCTCTCGGCGGGACACAACAGCGAGCGGCGTTCCAGTTCGTCAGCCCCTACCGAGGGCTTTCGAGTTTCGGTGAGCAGGACGCGGACCTGTTTTTCGGACGCAAGTCGGAGGTCGCGGAACTGCTTCAAGTGCTGCGCGCCGAACCAGCGGTCGCCGTGGTGGGCGACTCGGGCAGCGGCAAGTCGTCGCTGCTTCAGGCGGGCCTGGTCTGCGCGATACGCCGAGAGGGCCTGGCCGGTTCCGACAAGTGGCGAATCGTCTCGCCGCGACCGGGTTACCGGCCCGCTCAGACACTGCTGACCGCACTCACCGGGTCACATGAAGAGCCGACCGCCGAAGCCCTCAAAGCCGCCCTGAGAGCCGACGTCCAACCGCTGTTGATCGTGTTCGATCAGTTTGAAGAAGTGTTTACGCTGGCCCGCGACAAGGCCGAGATCCAGTTGCTCACCGATGCGCTCGCCGAAGCCGTGGACACTCAGAGAGACCGTTTCCGGCTCATCATCGGGATGCGGAGCGAATTCCTCGGGCAAGCCGCCTCCGTGCGCGGTCTTAGTCGGTTGATCCGACGGCCGTGGGTGCTTCGCCCGCCCGGCGGGGACGATATGCGGGACATCGTCGCCGGCCCCGCCGAACATTGCGGCTATACGTTCCAAGGGCCGCTCGCCGATGGCAACCCGGCACACGCGACCACCCTGCTTGACCGCATCCTGACGGATCCTTTGCTTGCGCGTGTCGAGGGCGGGCTGACCGCGGCGCCGTTGCCGCTGCTTCAATTCGCGCTCGAACGGCTGTGGCTGAAGGCGGTCGAAAAGGGGGTGACGGAGTTCACCCACGCGGAATTTGACGAAATCGGCGGCATGGGCAAGGCGATCGCCCAGCACGCCGAGGCCGTGTTCCAGGCAAGCGCGACCGCCACCGAGTTCGGCGCTCAGGGGCGTCCTCTCGTCGAACAGATCATCACCTCGCTCGTGAATTCGAAGGGAACGCGACAGCCACGCGGACGCGCGGCTTTGCAAACCGAAACCGGGAACGCCGAGGCGGCGCGGGAGATCGTCGATTACCTTGTCGGCGAGCGACTGCTCACCATCCGCAGCGACCCGGAGGACATGTCGAAATCGCTGGTCGATCTGTCGCATGAGGCGTTGATTCAAAACTGGGACCGGCTTCGCGGATGGCTTGCGGAAGACCCGCAGGGGCGGGCGATGCGGGAGGAATTCCGCATCGCCGCGGAGAAATGGGAAAGCGGCTTTGCGGGCGTTCCGTCGCGGAGCCGGCACGCGCTGCCGGGCTCCGACATGGCCCGCAACTACCTCGCGTGGATTCGCTCACACAAGCCGCGCCTTTCGCCGGTGCAGCAGGAATTCACGAAGGCGATGAGCGAAATGCTCGTCCGGCAGCGCCGTACCCGGCAATTGGTGATGGGCGTTCTCGCCGCGCTGGCCCTGGCGTCCTCCGGACTGGCGATCTACGCCGACGTCCAGGCGACGAAAGCCCGCAAGAGCGCGGACGACGCGACCAACAGCGCGGCGGCGGCAAAGAAGAGCGAAGCCCAGGCTCAGACCGAGAAGCACGACGCGCTGGTGAAATCAGCCACGCTTGCGCTGGAAAAAGGGAGTCAGATTTGCGAGGAGGGGAGACCGCGGCTGGGAATCCTGTCCATCGCGTATGCGTTGCAACTGTGCCCCGCCGACGAGCCCGACCTTCGCCGCGTGATCCTCTCGAACATCGCCTCTTGGGCGCCGCACCTCATGTGCCTCGACGAGGTTCACACGTTACCGCTTCAGATCGTCGCAACCGATCCGGCGGGGAAGCAGGCGTTGCTCTCGCGGATTGCGGAGAAACTGCCCGGAACGCCCGTGATCTTCGTCTACGAGTTTCAACTCTACGACATCGGCACGGAAAAACCGGTCGGGGAAAAATTCCGGGTCCAGAGACCGGAAGCGGACGGGAAGATCCGCCGCCACCCGATTGAACGGATTCGGATGCTTCCGAACGGAATCGGACTTTTCACCGGCGCCGGTCTGTCGTCCGTCTGGGACGTGGCCGGCGGCAAACCCCTCGGCAAGTGGATCGATCACGGGATGGGAAGCGCCGCCGTCCGGCCGGACGGGAAACTCCTGGCCGGGTGCGACGGTCAGGGCGACGTGCGCCTCTACGACGTGGCCACCGGCCGACCCCGCGACGGCGCGTTTCAGCACATGGGCAAGATCAACGACTTGGTATTTTCCGCAGACGGCCGCTATCTGGCGACTGGGTGCGGACGCCGGGCCGACGCCAGGATGGACAAGAAGGACGAGTTGATAGATGCGCGATCGGAGGGCGTCGTCCACCTGTATGAAGTCGGCGTCGGGGCGAGCGATCCCTCCAAGTTGTTATGGCGGCACAATGTGCCCGGAATCGTCACCTGCGTGCAGATCAGCCCGGACATGAGGCGAGTGACCGGCGGCGGGTTTGAAATCCGGTCATGGAACCTCGCCACCGGCGCTCCTCTGGCAGGCGAGCCGCGGTCCGGCCCGGAGAGCGCCGCCTTCATCGTGTTCGACCCGAAGCAACCATCGAGCTTTCTCGCGTGCAACCCCTCCGGGTCGCTTCAGATCATGCGCGAGGACGACACGGTTTCGCGATACGGCGAACGCATTTCCCCGCAAGGGTGGCTCAGCGGGGCCGGGTTCCGAGACGACGGGAAGGTGTTCACCGCCAGCCCGGACGGCATCGTTCGCGTGTGGAACCGCCCGGTCCAAAGCCACACCATGGAAGGCTTGGGTCAGGTCTTCCCCCCGCCGGACGCCGAGGCGATCCTGAGCGTCGCGTTCCGGCCGGACGGCAAGGCCATCGCGCTCGGCGCCCGGAACGGAAGCGTCTTCGTCTACGACCTCGACCGGCCGGGTTCCCCGACACCAAAGACATTCCGGTGTGCGTATGGCAAGGAGCAGCGGTGGCCGGTCACGGAAGTGCGGTTTGCTTCCGACGGTTCGCGGATCATCGCCCGCGATCAAATGTTGAACACCTTTGTCTTCGACACCTCCGGCGACCCGGCCCCGCTCACGGCGAAGAACGGCCGGCGTCCGCAGGGAGTGGCCGACGACGGCCGCACCGCCGTGTTCAACACGGACGACCCCGAACAATATGTGGTCGGGCGGTTGGATCCGAACACCGAAGTCCCGGCCAAACCGACCATGCGCGCGCGGGGCGGATTGTCAACCTTCTTTGACGAAACGGAGAACTGGTTTCTGTTCCGGGCCACCCGGGCGGCGTTCAGCCCGGACCGGTCGCTGGTCGCTTTGTTGAATTCCGAAGGACTGATCCGCCTGTTCCGCACGGCGAGCGGCGAGGAGGTGTGCGAGCCCCTGAAACACACCGTGAACGGAGAGTTGGAGGGAATCCATACCGTGGCGTTCTGTCCAAAAGGCCAATATTTGTTGACGCGAAGTCCGCGCGCCCGAGGCATCTGGCAGGCGGAGAGCGGCTCAAAGATCGACTACTTGGAAAACCGCGTCGGCATCCAAGTGGCGAAGTTCAGCCCGAGCGGAAAACTGGTGCTGGGGGGAACGAACTTCAGCCAGGGGCAGGCGTGGACCGCGGGAAACGGAAACGAGGCGCTGCGCCTCCCGCTGATCCACGCCGCCCAAGTGTGGGACATCGCCGCCGATGCGGCGGACGAGCGCATTATCACTGGCAGCTTCGATCACACCGCCCGCATCTGGGACCGGGCAACCGGCCGCCCGCTGACCCCTCCGCTGCGCCACCGCCTCGGGGTCAGCGAGACGACGTTCAGCCCGGACGGGACGCTCGCGCTCACCGGAAGTTGGGACGGCACAGCGCGGTTATGGGCCGTCCCGAAACCGCTGCCGGATGATCCGAGATTGATCGAACTGATGGTCGAAACGATGACCGGGCTGCGAATCTCGCCCAACACCGGTGGCGAATTGCTGAACCCGACCGATTGGCGTGCGCGAAAAGAAGAACTCTTTCGCCTGGGCGGTCCGCCGATCAAGATCAACCCCTGACGGACGCCAGCGCCGCCTGCCAGACCGCGTGCGCAATTTGCGGATGGCAGATGTCGCTATGAGCGCCACCTCGCCCGGCGCCGTCGCGGATGACTTCGCTGCACTCCAGGTTGTACGCGGTCCCGGGAACGAACTGGTAATCACCCGTCGCCGGAAGGAGAGTCCGGTCGGTCGTGTTCGTCCCCGGTCCGCGAATGCCGTGCGTGCCCAGCGCCCCGTACTTCGGCAGTTCGCCCGGCGAGGCAAACGCCACCTGCCCGGCGACTCCGGCCCCGAGGGGATACCACTTCCCGTTGGCGGTGTCGAAGACGGATTGCGTGGAGAGGATCGGCCCGCGCCCCCGCCGGTCGGCGATCACTTTGTTGAAGTATCCCGGCTGGCCTGGCGTGGCCGGGATGTCGTCGCAGTACGACCAAATCGAAAGAGCGCCCTGAACCAGCGCAAGCGATTCCACCGGGCGGGCGACCCGCCCCCGGCCCTTCGGCCCGGCGAGCGTCGCCGACATCACAATGCAACCGAAGCCATGACCCATCAGGTGAAATCGGAGATTCCTCGGCGACGCCTGCATCATGCCCGCCAGAAGCCTTGAGCCAACCAGTTCGCCGAACCAGCGAGAGCGGTCTTTCATTCGCCAAAACGAAAGAGTCCGCAACACTCCGAAGATCCCGCCGCCACTGAACAACCCGAAACTCGGGGCGTCCTCCCTGAGCGATTGGTACACGCTCTCCGGATCGAACCCGGAACGGTCGCCGCCCGGTCCTGCGCCGACGCCGCCGATGCCCATGTCTGCTTCGTAATTCAATTGCCGGTAAGCGGCGAACACATCTTGAGGCAACGTATCCGGTTCCACGTCGTCAATCGCACCAACCACGATTCGCCGAATGGCGTCCCGCGCGGCGGGAGTGTCCGCGATGCGCTCCGCATAATCGTTCACCATCGCCTCGACCGGATCGGCCGAGGCGACCCCGTCAACGGGCACGGAAAACGATCCCCCCTCGCCAAATGACTCGTCTCCCCAAGGCATGCTCGGCCAGTGTAGGGCGACGAAGCGAGGTTTGAACCCCGGGCGGGCTTGTTTCATCAAGGCCATGTCCGCGTCACAGGCGGTCATGGCCGCAAGCCACTTGTCGTAGTGCGAGCGCGCGGCGGGAATGTCACCCATCCAACCGTGAGTGAGCAGGAACACATCGGTGATTCCCGATTCGTCCGAGGCAAGATCACGAAGGACGAGATCGGACATCAGGCCGTGAGGATCGTCCTTGCGTTCGTCGCCGTTGGACTTGAAACTGACGAGGTCGTACGCGACTCGTTGATCGGTTGCGGCAAACCTGGGCATTAGGAGTCCTCGAATCAAAAGACAATTGTCGATTGAGATTGGGTTGGAAGCAAACGAAGACGACAATCACGTGCGAACTGTGGTTGAGTGTATGCCATCCTATGGCGTGATGCCACCGGTTGAATTGAGTGGAAATGACGATCATCCCATGAGCGGGCGGTTATGTCGTTCGCCTTGTTTGAAATTAAAAGGGAACTTGTGGACAGCCCCTCTGGTGTCCGTTAATCTACCAACACCGCCTCACTATCACCTACATGCAATCCGGTTCAGATGGAATCTGGCGAAGGTCATGCCTGTGTCATCTTCTTCCTCTCATGATTCTGACGAAGTCAAGGAAGAGAAGATTGCCGCGAATCCGCCAATTGGATCGCCGGCAGCCGGTGGCCATCCGTTGAATCCGGATGGCCCGACTGAAGACTATTCCAACGCCTCCCTGCAAACACCAGGAGGTAACGCGGACTTGTTCCCGGCCGGGGAACCCAATCCTTCCGCCGACTTAATCGCCGCATTCGGAGACAGGTACGAGGTGGGAACGCAACTCGGGGAGGGCGGGTTCGGCGCTGTGTTTCGCGCCCTTGACCGCCGGTTAAACCGAAGTGTCGCGATTAAAATCTCCAGATCGGCCTCGTCCGACCCGGACAAACTCCTGCGTGAGGCCCGGTCGCTGGCCCAGCTTCGACATCCGGGAATTGTGGCGGTGTACGACGTCTCCGTCTCCGGACAATCCTGTTTCGTCGTGTCCGAATTGCTGCCAGGTCCGAGTCTTGCGAATTGGCTCAAGGAACACCGTCCGTCGGCGACGGAGGCGGTTCAGATCGTGGCGGCGGTGGCCGACTCGCTCGGACACGCTCATTCCCTGAGCATCGTGCATCGGGACATCAAACCGGCGAACATTGTGTTCGCGGACGGGCAACGTCCCGTTCTCGTGGATTTCGGGCTGGCGCTCTCGGACATGGACGCGGCGGCCGAACTCGGTGTCATCTCGGGCACGCCTGCGTACATGTCGCCGGAACAGACAGGGGGCCGGGCGCACCGTCCCGACGGCCGGACCGATATCTACAGTCTTGCCGCGACACTTTACGCGATGCTCTGCGGGCGGGCGCCGTTCCGCGGGCGAAATCATGCGGATATTTTCAGGCAAGTCCGGGAAGACGAGCCTCAACCGCCTCGGCAGATTCGGCCCGATCTTCCGCTCGAATTGGAGCGAGTTTGCTTGAGGGGGATGGCGAAGCTTCCGGGCGACCGTTACACAACCGCAAACGATTTCGCCGAAGCCCTCCGTCGGTCAGTCGGACTTCTCTCTCCGCTCCCTCTTTTTTCAGAACCGGCTCCGCGGAATGCAATTGAAGCAGTGGCTCCCGTGCCCGTGCCCCCTCCGATTCCTCGCAAAGTGTCCCGGACCGAGCGACGGCAGATTACGCTGCTCCAATGCCTGTGCGAGGCAGACAACGGGGATGATGACCCGATGGAGCAGGTTGCCGCCTTCCAGACCTTGTGCGATGACGTGGTCAAAGCGCACGGCGGGTTGCCGATGCAGGCATCAGGCTCCGCGTTCCTCGCCTGTTTCGGTTATCCGGTCGCACGCGAGGACGCCCCCCGTCAGGCCGTGCGCGCCGCCCTTGCCATCCTCCGACGAACCACGGCGGTGCCTGCCATCGCCGTCGGCACCGGATCGGCGGTCGTCACCGAAAATCCGTCGACGCCTCCGGTGGTGGTCGGGGACGTGGTCGCCATCACCTCCGCGCTGATCGCAAAGGAATCTTCCTCCGGAGTAACCGTCTCCGACACCACTTTTCGTCTGGTGGACGGATACTTCGATTGCGAACCGAATGGCGAGGTCCGTCCTCGCGGGCTGTCCCCGGTTTCCGCTCACAGGGTGCGGGCGGAACGGGCCGCGCGCAACCGGATAGACGCCACTGATCCGGCCCGACTTTCACCACTGGTTGGCCGGGACCGCGAGGTGGCGCTTCTCAAGGAGCGTTGGGAACTCACCGCCGAGGGCGTGCAGAACGTGATCCTGCTCGTCGCCGATCCGGGGTTGGGGAAGTCGCGGCTCGTGCGAGTGCTGCGAGAACATGTTCTTCACGGCTCCGAGGTCACGGCGTCCGACACGGCACGGTCGGAAGCGGGCGGGGCCATCGTCATCGAGTGGTTCTGCTCGCCGTATCACCTGGCCAGCCCGTTCTACCCGGTCATCGACTATTTCGACCGGATTTACCATCTCAACCGCGAACCCGATGCCGGGCGGCGTCTCGATCTGCTCGTCACTCGCCTGCGAGTTGACGGCGTCCGCGATGCGGAAGACATGGCATTGTTCGCGGCCATGCTATCGGTTCCCGCCGGCGACCGGCTTCCGGCGCTGGCCCTCACGCCGGAGCGCCAGCGTGACAAAACTCGCGAAGCGATCTTGAACTGGCTTGTAGCCCGCGCGGAACGCTCGCCGGTATTATTTGTCGTCGAAGACTTGCACTGGGTCGATCCGTCTTCACAAACGCTGTTGACACAGTTTGTCGAGCGGGGTGGCGAAGCGAGCGTTCTTGCCGTGTTCACCTTCCGTCCGGAATACGACCCGCCGTGGAAAGGGAAGGCGGTTCAGACTCAGGTCGCTCTCAACAGGCTGACCCGAGGACAGGTGGCCGAAATGGTCCGCGCGCAGAGCGGCGATCGGGTGATTCCGCAGGTGGTCATCGACCAAATTGCCGAGCGGACCGACGGAGTTCCGTTGTTCGTCGAGGAATTCACCCGCCTGGTGGCGGAACGCGGAGGCGCCATCGGTGTTGGCGCGGACATCCCGACCACGCTCCACGACCTGCTTCTGGCCCGGCTCGACCGGATGGCGAGCGACAAGACAGTCGTCCAACTCGGGGCGGTGATCGGCAGAACTTTCTCGCACTCGGTCATTCAGGCGGCTTCCGATCTTGATGAATCGGAACTGCGCGAGGAACTCGACAAACTCGTCGGGGCCGGGCTGGTGTTTGCAAAAGGCACGCCGCCTCGCTGTTCCTACACATTCAAACACGCCTTGATTCAGGACGCCGCTTACCTGTCGATGGTGAAAAAACGACGGCAGCAATTCCACCAGACGGTCGCGGAGAAGTTGGAGGAGAGGTTTCCGGAGACGGTGGAGAAGCAACCCGAACTGATCGCGCACCATCTCACCGAAGCCGGTCAATCGGCCCGCGCCATCTATTATTGGCTCAAGGCCGGTCAGCGCGCCCAGGATGCGTTTGCAAACTCGGAGGCGTTCCGACACCTGACCCGCGGCCTTGAATTGCTCGTGGCGATGACGGATTTGCCCGAAAAGGATCGCACGGAGCTTGAATTCCAGTTGCGGATCGCCGAGGTTCTGATCCAGCAGAAAGGCTACGCCGCCGCCGAGGTTAGTGTCAACTTGGAGCGCGCCAAGGCGCTGGCCGAACAGGTTGGCGAGCCGGCATCCCTGTTCTTCACTCTTCGCGGGCGTTGGGGCTGGCGGTTGCTCCGGAGCGACCTTGTCGAAGCGATCCGACAAGCGGGGGAGTTTCAGAAATTCACGCTCGCCCGATGCGCCCCCGAATACCACTTCGAGGCGGACTTTGCCCTTGGCTGCACGCACTATTATCGAGGTGAGTTCAAGCTCGCTCTCGATCACTCGATCTCTGGCGTGAATGCTTACCAGCCGGACGCGTCGCCCGCCATTGCCCTCCGCACCGGCCACGATTCCGGGGTGATCAATCAGGTTTACTGGGCGCTCTCGCTCTGGCATCTCGGGTATCCGGAACAGGCGATGGTCCAGGGACGCATCACCATTGAGAGAGCCATTGAACGGCGTCACCAATTCACGCTGGCGCACGCTTACAATCACGTCGGATGGCTTGCTCACTTCTGCGGGCTGGGACGCGCGACGCGCGAGGCGGCCGACACGGCCCTCCGGATTTCCGACGAGCAAGGGTTCGGGTTCTGGTCGGCGATTGCGACCATGACGCGCGGGGCGGCGTTGATTCTTGAGGGCGAGTGCGAGCGAGGAATTGAAGACGTCCGGCGTGGCATGTTCCACACCCGCGCGTCCGGGGCGAGGCTGCTCGACACACTTTACGCAACATTTCTTGCCGACGGGTTGTTACGGCTCGGTCAACTCGATGAAGCCTTGGCAACGGTTGACACCGGCATTGCCCAAGCCGGGGAGACCACGACTCGCTTCGTCGAACCGGAATTGCACCGAATCCGGGGGGAGATCTTGCTCGCCGCTACGCCGCCGGACCGCGGCGCGGCGAGAGATTGCTTCCTCCGTTCGTTGGCGCTTGCCGGGCAACAAGGTTCGCGAGCGGCGGAGTTGCGAGCGGCGATCAGTCTCCATCGGTTGTTGCGAGGCGGGCCGGAGGCGGCGGAATCGCGGGCGCGCCTGGCCGGGATTTTCGGTCGGCACATCGAAGGATTTGGGCTCCCCGATCTCGTTGCCGCGCGATTATTGCTCGACGAATAGAGTCTTGAAAGACAGTCGCCTCAGTCGGCGCTTGCCGCTGAAAACAAACACTTAACCGAGGGGAAACGATGCGAACATTATCGCGGGCGTTGCTGGCGATGCTGGGGTTGGCGGCCGTGTGCGAAGCCCCGTGTCAGGCGGCGGAACCGATCTTCCTCGAACAGGGTTGGAGCAAGGAACTGCGGGAAAAAATGTACCGCATTCCGCAAGGTTCGTTCTTGATGCCTTACTCATGGTTCCTGGGTTTGGAACAACCTTATGCCGATACGCTGTTCCGCGACGACAAACACATCGAATCGTTCCGATTCCTGCCCGAAGCGAAAAATGCGGTCAACCCGGATGCCCTTCCAGTTGGCTTCGCGAAAGGCATGGCGAAGGACGGCGAAGCGTGGATCGGCCTGACGTGCGCGGCCTGCCACACGACGCAACTCACTCACAAGGGGAAAACCCTGCGAGTGGACGGCGGATCAACTCTCGCGGACCTGACGCGTTTCCAGTCGACGCTGGTGTCGGCCCTCAAGGCCACGATCACCCAACCGACCAAATTCGACCGTTTTGCCGGACGTGTCCTTGGCGACAAGGCGACCCCCGAACAGAAAAAGACGTTCAACACGCGGGTCCGGCAACAGTTGACAACGATGGCGGACTGGGAAGCGCGCAACCGGCCCTCCACCACCCTGGGTTTTGGACACTTCGACGCCGTCAACCTCCTCATTAACGCGGCCGCCGCGACCGCGCAGAACGAACCGGCGAACTATCGCGTCCCGCAGGCGGGCGTCGGGGTGCCGAGTCTCTGGCTCACGCCCGAATATGACGCGATGCTGTATCACGCGGCGATCCAGAACCAACTGGCGCGCGGTCTTGGCGAGGTGATTGTTGTGTTCGGTGATATCAAGGTGACGAAGACCTCCAACGGCAAACTCAAGTACGATTGCAGCGCTGATTTGAAACTGCTCGACGAGTTGTACCGGAATAATTACTCGCTCACGCCGCCCGTGTGGCCTGAAGAAGTGCTGGGGAAACTCGACGCGGCCAAAGTGAAGCGAGGCGCCGAGGTGTACGCCCGCGAAAATTGCGCGAAGTGTCATGCGGAAAAAGCCCCGTACCCGCGGACAGCGCCCAATGTGGCCGGCGACACGTTCATCAAAATCAACCGCACACCGCTCAAGGAGATCGGCACCGACCCGGGTTACGCCGAGTATTTCCTTGGCCGCACCGCGACCCCCGGAATTCTGGCTTCGGAGTTCGAGGGCACGCCGCTGGCGAACAAAGAAACAATCTCCTCCGCGTTCATATTCGTCGCGATGCTTCGCAAGACGATGGAGGCGATGATGGAGCAAACCGTTGACGATCCAAAGCTCCGCGCCCGAATGCTCGGGACACAGCCGCTTCCGCAACTTCCCAAGACCGAAAAAGAAATGGAGATGATGCTGGAGGCGCTGCAATGTTACCGGGCGGCGCCGCTGGCGGGCATTTGGGCGACGCCGCCTTATCTGCATAATTCGTCCGTGCCGACGTTGTACGATCTGTTGCTGCCGCCGGAGAAACGGGCGAAGTCGTTTTACTTGGGCAATCCGGAGTTTGACCCGGCAAAGGTGGGCTATCGGACCGAGGCGTTCGAGGGCGGGTACAACTATGACACGACCCGACGCGGATACACGAACCGCGGTCACACCTACGGCACGGCGATCAGCGAAGAGGATCGGCTGGCGTTGCTTGAGTATCTGAAAACGCTGTGACTCAGGACCGGGGCAGGAACCGGGCGGTCAGCCCCTTCGGCATCATTGTTCCGAAAAAGAACGACTGCTTGTAGGGTCGGGTTGTGTCAACAACCGGATCAGTTGCCCGAAAGATCACCGTCAGAAACAGTCGGTGGATGAATTTTCCGAACGCGGCCCCGATGCACGCGCGGGGTCCGCGACCGAATGGAAAGAAGTGGTCGCTTCCATAGGGGTTCGCTTCGGCGAACCCGTTGTCCCACCGGCTCGGGTCGTAGCGATCCGGCTCATGCCAATGGGGCGAGTTCTTGTGCAAATACCAATTTGAAATGAAAATCTGGGTGTTCGGCGGCAGGGTATGCGAGCCGAGTCGCACTTCACGGTCCGGCGAGGATTTGCGGAAATAAATCGGCACCGCAGGGTAATATCGCATCGCCTCGCGAATGGCGAATTCCAGCGGCCGACATCCGTCGAGGGCGAAGCGATCAAAGTCCGCAGGCAGGTCGTTCCTCACGGCGCTCGCGACCTTTGCCGCTTCCTCCGGGTGTTGGGCGAGCAGGTAGAGAGCGGTGTTCACCGTGCCGGCGCAAGAGAACACTCCCCCGAAAAAGTTCGTCGCCAGCGCTTCCGTCAGGGCGCTGTCGGACAGCGGAGTTCCATGAGCGAGCGATGCATTGAGCATGTCCGGCGAGGCCGGGTTCGGATTCCGGCGGGTCTCCGCGACAATTTGCTCGAACGATCCATACCACTTCCGCCGGGCCGAATAGAAGAACGGCGAGAGCGGTGGCAGGAATGGCTTGGGGGGATTCATCCGACGGGTTCCGGTTCGGGCCAGTGTTTGGAACCAGTCGAATCGATCCGGAGGAAACGTCCGGCCCCAGAACGCCTGCGCGAAAACATCGAACATCAGTCGTTGCATCTCCCAATACAAATCAATCCGCCCGGTCGTTGATCGGATGATCCATGATTTCATCTTCTCAGCGATGACCGTCCGCAGCGGCTCGGTTTGTCGTGTGAGCCAGCCGTCCAAAGGAGCGGTGGAAAAGGGATTGTCCCGTCTCGCCTGCTCCCAACCGCGTCCGAAGTTGGTGATGAACAAGCTGCCGGGTGTGATGACCGGCTTCAGCGCGCCGACCGGCTCGTCTTTGTAAAACTCTCCGGCGCGAGTGTCGAGAACTTCCCTGATCAAGACCGGGTCGTTCAACACCAACGCGGGCGTGTTAAACAACCAAATCAACGTGACCCCGCCGAATTTTTCGCCATAGTCAGCGCACAGCTCCCAAGGCTGTCTGCCGAAAAAGGCCCCTGCGGTTCCAAGCGGGAATCGCGGAGTCGGTCCCGGAATGTTGGCAAGTTTCGCCCGGCTTCGTCTGTTGATTGCGTTGAAGATACGCTCAAGCATCCGCCGGACTCCTGATGGGCGAGGCAATGAGAGGGAGGTTTCGCGGTGGTAATCTCACTCAGGCGAACTCCCGCCGCTCATCCATTGATCGCTTTCCAGTTTGGAAGGGCGGGGATTCGCACTCTCAAATGGACGCATTTTATCGTTCAAGAGAGATGTTGTACTCATTCCGGAAACTGATAACCAAGTCCGGTCGTCCGGGGCGCGTCGATACGTCCGCGATTCGCCGGTGAGAAGCCGGCTTGAGCAGAGTTCAATTCTCGTGACAACCTCTTCTCGCAAAGCCGGGACGCCAGAGACTCGTGTTCCTTTTTGAATCCCCCCGGGAATACACAAGAATCATGTCTGTCACTGTCTCCGTCGGGCAGAGATGTGCCAACGACCATTCGGGAGGCAACCATGTCCGCAATTCGATCTCTGTGCGCGAACTGTTCCGTGTTCATTCTGGCGGGTCTCCTGCTGGCAAGCCCCGCTTGGGCGCAGCAGCTCGTGCTTTTCGACGCCACCTTCACCTTCACCAAGGAGGACGCGGACAATTCCAAGCCGAGCAAGTCGCACTACTACGTCCGCGACAAGATGCTCAACGCCAACCGCCCCAAGGACTGGACAAGCCCCGTGGACTACCGCAACGGCACCGTTCACATCCGGGCCGAGGTGATCGAGAAGCCGGAGGGGGCCGCCCCGACCACCTGGACGCTGTGCTACATCCCGAACAAGGGCCAGAAGGCCGGGTACGGCTGCACCGGCACTGAGGTCTACAAAGAGAAAGGCGTTTACGAGCGGGACGTGAAGACGACCTCTTTCTGGCAGAACGACAACATCGTTTGGGAGGAGGGGATTAAGGAGATGCACCTGGTGATGAAGGACGACAGCGGCGGCAACGGCCACGTCCATAAGCGGACCGATCCGGAGAAGTTCTTCCCGACCAAGATGCGGATCACCATGATCCAGGTGGCGAAGGGTTCTGCCTACGATCCGAAGCTCGTGCCGAATCTGCCTGTCAAAAAGTGATTCAGATCGACGATGGGACACTCCCGTTCGTTGTCCGGAATTTCGTTTGGGAGTGGTTTTAATCGACATGGCGCGAACCCGAAGCACCAATCCAGTACGGTACTGGATTACTAAGGCTTTCAGGGCGCACCAGCCCAGGGCCATTCCCAGTTTGAGGTTGTGGATTTGGGCTTGCTTGGGTAGAGGAGGTGATCTTCCAAATTACCCGGTCGGTGGCCATGAGTTCTTGCACGCTGTTGGAAGCCCTCTCGGAATTGCCCGATCCTCGCAGTCCTCGCGGACAGATTCATCCGCTGCCCGCGGTGATCGGACTGGTCGCCCTGGCCATGCTGATGGGCCGCACCAGCCTGATTGGCATCGCCCGTTTCGGCCGGCAGCACGGCGTGCCCCTGGCCCATGCCTTGGGTTTCAAACGTGGCAAGACCCCGGCCGTGTCCACCCTGTCCCGCACCCTCCGACGATTTGACGCCGCCGAGTTCGAGGCGATCATGTCCCGCCGGATCGCCGGACGGGTTGACCCGGCC
>NZ_JH636441.1:651842-673695 GCF_000255705.1 Zavarzinella formosa DSM 19928 | reverse complement strand
CCCTGCGAACCACGTCGATCCTGACCCTGCATGAAAAATGGAAGGGCATGACGCGGGGCTTTGAAATCATCCGGGAACGGACGATCAAGGGGGTCAAAACCGTCGAAGTCGAACTCGGGGTGACGAGCCTGTCCGAGGACGAGGCGACCGCCGCCGACCTGCTGAAACTCCTCCGCGATCACTGGAAGATCGAAAACGAGCTCCATTACGTCCGCGATGTGACGTTCTTGGAAGACGCCTGCCGGGTGCGTTCCGGCGCGGCTCCCCAAGTGCTGGCCGCCCTGCGCAATGCCATCATCCATTTGCTGGCCGACAGTGGCGCCGACAACCACCGCGAAGCCATCGAATTGCTCCAAATCCACCCCGAAAAAGCCCGGGAGCTTATCGGCATCCCCCACGTTGAATAACGGAATGGCCCTGACCCTGAGAGGGGATGCGGCAATCTGCAGGATTGACTGGCCAGCCTGGGCATGCTATTGACGGTGTCTTCCTCGGCCCGGAGTGAGCGGATGACAGCGACCCCGAGTGACCTGACGGACGACCAATGGGCCGTCGTGGAGCCGCTCCTGCCTCTGCCTGCAGCCGCCGGGGCACCCCGGACGACGGACTTCCGGTCCTTGGTCAACGCCATGTTTTATGTGGTGTCCAACGGCATCAAATGGTCGGCCCCCTGCCGAAAGAATACCCGCCGGAGGGGACTGTCCGAGACTATTTTCACCGCTGGTGGCGCCGGGGATTGTTGGATCAAATCCACGCCGCCCTTCGCGCGATGGTCCGGGAGAACGAAGGGCACGCCCCCGAACCATCGGCGATGTCGATTGACAGCCAGTCGGTTAAGGCGGCCGTCACCAGCGGAACACGCGGGTTCAACGCGGGGAAAAAAATCAACGGGGTGAAACGGCATCTGTTGATTGACACGCTCGGATTGGTGTGGGGAGTGGTGGTCCATTCGGCCACTTTGCAGGACCAAACCGGAGCGGGGCGATTACTGGCGAAGGCGAAGATCGAGGGCTCGTGGCCCCGCATGCAAGTCTTGTGGGCCGACGGCGGCTACTCCTCGGGGAAGCTGGTCGGGTTGGTGTTCGCCCCGTTCCGCTGGTCGCTGGTCATCATCAAGCGGACCGACCCCAGTCCCGGATTTCACCTGCTGCCGAAGAGGTGGTCGAGCGAACCTTCGGCTGGCTGTCGAATTACCGGCGGCTGAACCGCCATCATGAGTTTCACGACGAGACCGGCGAGGAGGATGATCCAGCTCGCCATGATTCATCTCATGCTCCGGCGGTTGCGGCCCGACGGCCGAAGAACATCCCGACGACAACGTTCCTAAATTACCTCGCCCCCTCTTAAGCGGAAGTCAGGGGCAATGCCGTTTCACTTTATAACGTCACCACGCTATTTTCCCGAATCGACTTTTCACACGCTTCAATCATCTTTTGGGCCGTGATGGCGTCTTCCAGCGTGGAGAGCGGTTTCTCGCCGCGACGGATGCAGTTTTCGATAAAGTATTTCACTTCGTTCATCACCGAGCCTTGGTAGGCCGTGTATGTTTGCGAATGCACCAAGCCCGGCTTGATCTCCACATGGTCCCGGTAGCTGTAGCGGGTGCTGCCGGCGGTGCCGATCACTTTAACCATCACCGTCCACGGGTCGGCGGCGTGGTCGTCGGCGGCGAAGCTGGCGCAGAAATGGGCCAACGCCCCGTTTTCCATCTGCATCTGCACCATCGCAATGTCCTCTTCCGTGTACTCCTTGTAATGTAGGGTCGCCTTCATCGCGCAGAGCTTTTTCGGCTTGCCGAGGAGGTAAAGCAGGATGTACGAGTGGTGGGTGAGGATTTGCCGGACGACCCCCGGATAGCGGGCGGCCACTTCCTCGGGATGGTGGATGTTGTACATCACATACGCGGAGACGATCTTGCCGAGATCGCCTTCGTCGGCCAGTTGCTTCGTGCGGGCCATCGAGGCTTCGTAGATGTAATTATGGCCCGGCAGGCAGACGAGATTCTTCGCGTCGGCCAGTTGCTTCATCTCCTCGATCTCGGCCACACTCTGGCCGACCGGCTTTTCGACCAGCACATGCTTGCCGGCTTTTAGTGCCAGTTTGGTGTATTCGAGGTGCGTTTCCAAATTGGTGAGGATGAACACGGCATCAATCGCCGGGTCGTTGACCAACTCTTCCGGGGTGGCGTAGTTCTTGCAGCCGAAATCCTTCGCGCGGGCGTTGGCCCGGTCCTGCGAACGGTTCCACAGGCCGACGACTTTGGCCCCGTGACAGCGTTTGACCGCCTTGTCGTGGAGGATCGCAATGTCCCCGGCCCCGATGAATCCGACCCCGATCGACTCTTTCCCGGCCATGTGATGCGGCTCCGCGTGAAATGCCCCGTTGGAGTCGGAGTTTTACGCGGAGGCCGGGTCAGGAGCAACGGAAAACAGGGACAACTACTTGCCGATCAACCCGGTGAACTCCATTTCGCCGTGCAGATCGTCCAATTCGTGTCGAACGCGGTTGAGGCCGACGGCACATAGCTCGAACTCGGAGCCGAGTCGTTTCAGCACGGCCGCCTCTTCGCGGTACGGATCGTCTTCAAAGGAACCGGCGATCAGATAGGAGCGTTTGCCCACCAGCGTGTAGCTGATGAGGGAATCCCGCATGACCCGGCTCTGCCGGCGCACCATTTCGGGATATAGGCCGGTCCAGAACAGGGCGAAATCACCGATATGCCGATGGTATTCGCGTTTCGTGCGACCTTCCGGCGGGATTTCCTCGGCTTCCATCACCATCTCGGCGACTTCGGTGAGTGGTCGGCCGTCTTTCCCGGCGAGCCGGTGGACGGCATTGATATGGACGAATCGCGTCAGCAATTCGGACACGTAATCGACAAGCGGGGCATCCGTGATGCCGAGCGTGGTCAAAAAGGCATGTTCCGTGATGCCGGAAAACAACCGGCGAAGCGGATGATCGGGAGGCGCCGTCCACATGGGTCAACCCTCTTTTCCTTGGGGTCACACCAACGATTGATCGGAAAGCCCTGCGAACAAGAAGAGAAGGCGGGGCTATTCCATTATTCGAGCAAGACATCTATAAAGTTGCATAATTTTCGTCAAGGGGAAAGATTCTGAAGATTTCGCGTGCGGCCCGTTTCGTTGTTTGCCCGTTTGTTCCCGACAGGCGGTCAAAACGTTTTCCAGAACTGATCTTGCGCCATTCGTCGTTTGATCTTCCGGTGATTGAAGGGATGATTCCGAAAATCAACAAATGAACGGCTTCGCCGAATTTGAAATGGAGCCGCCTCCGAAAAAACTTCCAAATTCTTTGCCGCGAATTCGCTCCTACCAACATCGTGATTGCAAATCAGCCGGGGTAAAATCCACCCATACAACAACCCACAGAATCCAAAAATACTCAAAGGGACGGACGATCATGGCACAACCAAGCAAGGAACTGCAAAACACCCTGTCAGCCATTGAGAAGGAATTCGGCAAAGGCTCCATCATGATGATGGGCGATGCCACCAATAACGAAGTCATCGGGATTTCGACCGGATCAATGAGCTTGGACGTTGCCCTCGGCGGCAAGGGATTGCCTCGCGGCCGGATCATCGAGATTTACGGGGCCGAGTCCAGCGGCAAAACAACCATCGCCCTGCACGCCGTCGCCAACGCCCAAAAGGCCGGCGGGGTGGCTGCCTATATTGACGCCGAACACGCCCTTGACCCGACGTGGTGCAAGCGGATCGGCGTGGATCTCGAAAGCCTGCTCGTCAGCCAGCCGGCGTTTGGCGAAGAAGCCCTTCGCATCGCGGAAATGCTCATCAAGTCCAACGCGGTGGACATCATCGTGATTGACTCGGTGGCCGCCTTGGTGCCGAAGAACGAAACAGACAACGAAATCGGCACCCCGTCCGTTGGCCAGCAAGCCCGGCTCATGAGCCAAGCTCTCCGGGTGTTGAATCCGCTGATCGCCAAAACGAACACCTGCATCATCTTCATCAATCAGATCCGCCAGAAGATCGGCGTGATGTACGGCAACCCGGAAACCACCACCGGCGGGCTGGCGCTGAAGTTTTACGCTTCCTGCCGATTGGAAGTCCGTCGTGGCCCGGCCGTGAAGGATGGCGATGAAGTGATCGGCACGGAAGTAAAGGTCAAGGTGGTCAAGAACAAGATCGCCCCGCCGTTCCGCACCGCCGAGTTTGAAGTGCTGCATGATCGCGGCATCAACACCTTCAGCGACTTGGTGAATATCGCCTCCGATCTCGGCGTGCTGGAAAAGAGCGGTTCGTTCTTCAGCTTCGAGGGAACGCGGCTCGGTCAGGGCAAGGAGAACGTGAAACAATACCTCACGGAAAATGTCGCCCTTTCGGAGCAAGTAAAGGCGAAGGTGCTGCAAGTGGTGGCCGTCAAAGCGGGAATCATCGGCGGCGAACCGGCCCCCGGCGACGTGGATGACGAAATCGAGGAACCGGAACCCGAACCGGTGGAAGCCCCCAAGAGCAAGAAGAAATCCAAGGGTTCAGAGGACTAATCACAAAGACGGGATCGTCCGTCGCTTTGATTGGAAGTTCCAATCTCTGCGGAAAAGACCCCCTCCAACTCCCCCTTGGCAAGGGGGAGTTGGAGGGGGTCTCTTCTGGAGCAACCTCTTACACCAGAAAAAATTCCCTTCTTCGCTCTTCTCAAGGCCTGAACTGCAACAGGTGGCACTCGATCTTGCCGTTAAAAAACGGTGTTGTTTTCACCAGCGGCAAATCAAACTCCCGCCACGGGGCCTCTCGTGACGTGAAAACGAACACCTGCCAGCCGACGGCTGCGGCCGCGAAGGCTTTGCCCATCTCCCGGTAAAGAATCTTCACTTCTCGTTCTTCGCCAATGCGTTCCCCATAAGGGGGATTAATGACAATGATGCCCGGCGGGCCTTCCGGCGGTTGGAACCTGCGCACATCGGCTTTCTCGAAGCGAAGGAGATGCCCCACCCCGGCCGCCTTGGCGTTGACGGCGGCGAAGTCTTTCACATCCCCGCGTATGTCCCGGCCGATGATCGGCGCCGGGAGTTGTTTCTTGGTCTGGGTTCTGGCCTCATCCCGCATTTCAGCCCACAAACGCACGTCGTAATCCATCCAGCCCATGAAGCCGAAATGCTTGCGCGTCAGCCCCGGCGGCCGATTAAGCGCCAGCCAAGCCCCTTCGATGAGAAACGACCCCGAACCGCACATCGGGTCAAGCAACGGCACATCCCCCCGCCAACCGGTTTGCCAGAGCAGACCGGCGGCGAGAGCCTCGTTCAGCGGGGCGACGGTGAGGATCGGCCGATAGCCCCGCTTGTGCAGGGAGTCCCATGAGGAATCCAGACTGAGAATGGCCTTGTCGCGGTGAATGTGGAGGTTGAGGCCCAGCATTGGCCGATCCGTGTCCACGCTCGGGCGTTTGCCGGTTTTGGCGATGAACTGGTCGCAAATCGCATCCTTCACCCGGCGGGACGCATACAGCGAATGCGTGATCCGGGAATCGCGAACATTGCAATCGACCGCGAGCGTGTGGGCCGGCGTCAGATATTTCGTCCAGTCGATGCCCTGCACTGCTTGGTAAAGTTCGTCCGAATCCAGCACCACGGCTTCAAGAACCGGTTGAAGCACCCGCACGGCCGTTCGCAGCCAGAGGTTGGCCCGGTAGAGAATGGATTGATCCCCGGAGAAGCCGACCCCCCCGCGACCCGGCACGATGTCCCCGGCGTTTAGCGCGAGCAGTTCCTCGGCCAAAACCGGCTCCAACCCGCGGGCACAAGTGGCAAAAAACGTCGGCATGATTCTCCGCTTCTCAACAATTGCGAGGATGACTTCCCAACCCTCTTAGCTTACGTGCTCGATGGCGACACACTTAATCCCGCTGTGCGATTTTGCTGTGCCAAATCCGCGCACTCACCTGTCTCGCCGGAAATTCTCAGCCACCAGTCTTGCCGAAAAAATTGACAACACTCAATACAATGGTTAACATGGATAATCTGGATAAAATAATTTTCTGGAAAAATGGGGAATCCGTGACAATTTCGCAACCGAGTTTGCGAAATTCTGTTTGACGGTCTATATTTTGCTTAAACAATCTGACGCGGGAAACGTCTTAATTGTAAGAGCAGTTCACCAACCAAGGAGGGTCAACCATGCTCGTTTTAACTCGCCGCATCGGCGAAGAAATCATCATCGGCAACAACATCAGGGTTAAAATCGTCGCTGTCAAGGGAGACCGCATCCGCGTTGGCATCGACGCTCCCAATGATGTTCCCGTGGATCGGGCCGAGATTCATTCCCGGCGGTTGGAATTCCAACTGGCCCCGACGACAAGCAACCAAACCATTGGCTCCATCGCGGATGACAGCCATCATCTGGAAGCGGATGTCCCGTTGGGTGTGATGCCGGTTTCCCACAACAGCACGGAAGAGACGCTCATCCACTAAAAACGACTGGTCAGGGCTGAGAAACACACGAAAAGAGGGTCACCGTTTCGCAGCGGCATACCCTCTTTTTTCGCGCGCCCATAGATCTTTGGCGCACCCACGATCCAAGCCTCCCAATCCGAAAATATTGCACTTGCGCTTTTGTTGGAAAAATTGCACAATACGGTCCGAGTGTTACAAGCGGCCCCTACGGAATTACGATGATTCGCAACCAAGTACTCACGGGAGATTGCCTTTCAGCCTTGGCCCGGATGCCGGCGGGACTGGTTGACTTGGCCTTCGCAGACCCCCCGTTCAACATCGGTTACGAGTACGACCGTTACGAAGACAGCATGAACAAGGATGACTACCTGGCGTGGACCGATCGCTGGCTGAAGGCCGTCGATCAAGTTCTTTCACCCACGGGCAGCGTGTATGTGGCCATCGGGGACGAGTACGCGGCCGAAATGAAACTCCGGATGGACGCGATGGGCTGGACGATGCGGAACTGGATCGTCTGGCATTACACCTTCGGGGTCAATTGCACCCGGAAATTTAACCGCAGTCACGCCCACATTTTCTACTACGTGGCCGACCCCAAAACCTTCACCTTCAACGCGGACCCCGTCCGGGTCGCCTCGGCCCGGCAAACCACCTATGCGGACAGCCGGGCGAACCCCAAGGGGAAACTGCCAGACGACACCTGGGTGCTGCGACCGCAGGAAGACTTGACCGCCTTCCCGGCCGATGGCGACACGTGGGCCGTCTCGCGGGTGTGCGGCACATTCAAGGAACGCGGGGAACATCCCTGCCAGATGCCAATTGCCGTGCTGGAACGAATCATCCGGGTATCCTCCAATCCGGGGGACTTGGTGCTTGATCCGTTTTCCGGAAGCGGAACCACGCTGGCGGCCGCCAAGAAATGGGGACGGGATTACCTCGGCGTGGAGCTTTCCGAGAATTATGCCGAGCAGAGCCGCGACCGGTTGGAACGGGTTGTCTTGGCCGAGGATGTGCTGGTCGCCCGCGGCCAGAAGAAGCGGACGGCCCGAAAAGAGGGAAGTTTCTAAAAGCCAGTGTCACTTCGGCTTGAGCTTGCTCACGCGGAAGCGGTCCCAACTCTGGGGCGGGCCGGGCAGCGTCCAGTTGGGGATTGGCAGCCGATAGAATTTGGCGAGGTCCATCACCATCTTCGGATACTCCGGCCATTTGCCGGAAGCCCGGTTCAGAGCTTCCAGTTGTTCGGGTCCCTTCGGAGTTTTCCGAAGCAATGGCTCCAGCGTTTTCTCCAAGAAGGTTTTCACTTCCGGCGGCATGTGTTCTTTCGTGCAGTCACCGATGGGCTGGGGCAATTTCAAATTGTGCTTTTCGCAGTGCTTCGCCAGTTCCAAGGCAAATTCGGGCCATTTCCCGGAGGCTCTTTTCAAATCCTTGGCATCATCGTTAATCATCCCGGCCGGACCTTTTTTTCGCATGATCGCGCGATCGTTCTTTGTCAAATAATCCCGGTTCGCCTCGGAGAGGGACAGTATATCTTTCGCGCCCACCCGGCCGGGCAGGAGCGGGTGAGTGTCCGCCAGCCGGACAACCTCGATGGCGTACCACATAAACTGGCCGTTTTCGTCGGCGGCCGTCCGGGCGTCATCAAGTGCTTTTCGATCCCATTCCGTCAGACTGGGCCGAAGGTTGGTGACGAATGCCTCCAGATGGGCACGCGGTTCGGCGGCAAACCCTGCCGGAACTTTGCCGAGTTTGACATCTTCCCAGTTCCGCTGGGCGATTGACCACTCGTCATGCCGGCTGTCTTCCTCGGACCGCCACTCCCTCACGCGGGCGGCCCGGCTTTCCACCGGGAGGTGGGCATATTCGTCTCGCTGGACCTTGGGCAACGTCCTTACCCAATCCCGCTCCCGCAGTTCGGTCACGATTCGCAATCGTTCGCCGGAAGTTTCAGCCTGCAAGACCCGCTGGCGATCATTGTCCGGGAGTTTTGCCAGCCAGGCGTTGTAGTTCTGCATCACCCGGACAAGCCGGGTTTGGGTGTCGGGATCCAGTTGATGGAACTCGTCGTTCAACACACGAAGTTGCTGCTGCCGGGCGGTCGGAAGTGACTGAAACCACGCATATTGTCGGCGAAGATACTCGCGGTCGTCGGGATCGACCGTGGCATCGCGGGCGGCCGATGCCGTAAGCGACCCCATCGCCGTCAGCAACACGGTGAAGAGAAAGGCACGAAATCCAAGAGTCCGGCGGTGTGTCATCGGCAGGCCCCCGTGTTCAATCATCGTCGGCGAAGAGTTCCGGGCTGTCGAGTTTTCGCAGATATTCCATGTCGTTCACATGACGATAAAGCCGGGCGTTCTTCAGCAAAGAAAGCTCGTTAATCATCTCGGAATCATGGCCGCGTTCGTCCGGCGGCGGCTTCAGAAGGCTCCGTCCGAAATAACCGCCCAAGCCCCCGAAGAGGACCGTCAATATTCCGGCGGCGATCCAAGCCGCCCGGCCGGAGGCCGGCACGGCGGGAACAGCCACCATCGTGACGGGGGCGGATGGCCGTGTCGTTGCCTCGGATAGAGGGGCAATGGCCGGGACGGGCAACACTTGGGAAATCGTCTTGCTGGCAAAACTGGCCGACGGTTTCGGCCGGGGGAGCATGTCCAGCACGTCCCACGTGCGTTTCAAAGAATCGGCCTCGGCCCGCAAGACCGGGTTGAGGCTGATTTTGGTGGCCATCGCCTCGGCGTCCGGCGTGTCAAGCTCGCCATCCAAGTACGCGACGAGTTCTTCCGTCGCCTTGACATCGGGCGGAGCCGGGTCTTCGGATTTTTTTTTCTTCGGCTCACTCATCGGTGTCGTTGTCCGGGTCGGCGTCCTCGTCGGCAGGCACGGGATCCCCATCCATGTAGATATAACCCGCGAGGGCATCCCGAAGTCTCGCTCGCGCCCGGCTAAGAAGAGATTTCACCGCTTTGGGCGTCAGGCCCATCACCTCGGCGACCTCGGCGTAGTTCATGTCCTCGAATTTGTTGAGCACCACGGCCATCCGCTGGCGTTCATTGAGGGTGTCAAGGGCCGCCCGGATGCGGTCGGCTAGTTCGGCTTGCCGCAATCCGAAAGAGGGAGTTTCTCCGTTGGCTTTTGCCAATTGTTCCTCGGGACGCACTCCCATCGGGCCGGAATCCGAGCCATTGAGGGGGACGATCGGCTTGCGTCCCCGGTTTCGCAAAGCGTTCAGCGCCAAGTTGTTGGCGATGGTGAACAGCCAGGTGGAAAACTTGGCTGTTGGCGAGTATTTCTTGCGGTTGCGATACACGCGCAGGAAGACTTCCTGCGCCAAATCCTCCGCCTCGTCCGCATTGCCGACGAGATGGTGCATGATGCCAACGAGGCGATGTTGGAATTGGGCGACGAGTTCCGAAAAAGCGGCCGGGTCATCCTCGCGGACACGCAGCATCAGGCGGATGTCCGGGTCCCGCATCGCGAACTCGGCGCTGGTACGCCCGATACTCACGGCATCCTCGTCCCCGGTGTTGTGGCGCAAAGTTCGCCACACGGCCTCCCCTTCAACCATACGGCCAAACGTGTCGGATTGGTAGGGCAGCGAGAGGCCGACATTCCTAGCTTCCGTCCGAAGTTCATCACCGCAGGGAGGCCATCAAACTGTCGAGTTCCGTCGCGGCGGGTGTTCGCCACGGCACCGGGGCGGGCTTCAAGGTGGTGGTTCGGAAAGGTTTGCGGATCACCGCCAGCCAAGCCATCAGGTCGTTGGTCTGAAGTTTCGGGTGATCGGCCTTCAACACCGTCATCAGCCCGGCAAAATAAGCGGCGCTGTACGAGGTGCCGCCGAACACTTCGCCGTTGCTCCATTTGGCGGGCAACGAGGTCAGCAACAGATCGGGTTTCAAACGGCGGTCGGAGGTCGGACCAACGGCCGAATATTCGGCGAGTTCTCCCACCGTCAATACTCGGGGATTGTCGGCCGGCGGGAAAAGCTCCTCTTCGTTGGAGGCATCCGTAAACACCAGCGGATCGGTCGGCTTGCCGGTGTCCGGGTGGGGATAGGGTTCCCCTCGGGTCGGCGAGATCAGGATTCGCAGACGATCTTTGGCCGTGAAGGCCCCGGCCTTTGCCTGCACCCGTAAGCGATAGAATCCGGCGCCGAGGGACGGAAGCGTCAGGCGCTCTCGCGGGTTGTGGGTTTCGCCCTCCCCCGCCGGTTTGTCCCGGCCGACTTGTTTTAGGTCGGCCCGGCCGATCTCCTTCCCGCCCAAGGTTTCGGCGATCAAGACCAAGTCCTTCGTCGTGCCCGCGTCTTCCTGCTCGGAGTAGTCATTCCAAGTGAGGATGATGTTGTGGGTGTTTTCATCCAGCCGGTTGATGAACTGCAACCCGGATTTTTTGGTCGGGCCGAATTGCAAAAAGCCATCAGCTCCGGGGGTAATTGGCCCGTTGTAGACTCGCCCGTGATGGTTGCCCGCCGCGTTGATCCAAATGATGCCCGCCCGGACGGCCTCGTCCACGATGGCGTTGATCGAACCGTGGCCGTCGAAATTCCCGCCTCCCTCAAAGTGGGCGCTGAAAAGAATGATCTGCACTCCTTGTTCGATGGCGTGCCGAACCGCCCGCCGGAAGAGTGTCGGCCCGTTGGCATTCAGCAGAAGAAACACGGGGCCTTGTTGCGAATTTCCCGCGACTGCCCAAGCCGCCTGGGCCATCAACCGGCCGTGCGAGTTGCCCGCTTCAAACCCCTTTTGATAGTCCGGGTCGCCGAGGTTGTTCGCCTTGATCCATTCGGGGGAATAATTCTCCACGATGGTCGAACCCGCCGGGAAGCCGAGCTTTTTCGGATCGCATCCTTCAAAACCGAAGTCGAGGACGGCGATCTTCACGTTGGCCAGATTCGGCTTGCTCGGCGCTTGGGCCGGAAGACCAAGCCGGGTCCGCACTTCGCCCGCATTGATTAACCGGGCTGATGGCCCAAGCAAAGGTTTGTCCTCGACAACCATCGGCTTGGCAATCACCGCCATCGGCACGGCTTTGTCCGCAATGATTGGTTTGACCACTTGGGGAATCGGCGCCGGATTGAGAATCTCGGGGGCCGGGACAACCGGCGGCGGCAGAACCACCGGAGGGGCCGGAACCGGGGGGACCAAGGCCGGAACGGGAGTCGGCGAACCGGGAGCAGAACCGACGGGAGCGGGTTCCGGCCCGAGGGCGGGCGTTTTCATAATTGGTTTGGGAACGGGCAGCTCTGGTTGCGCATCAACCACGCCGCCGAGAAGAAGACCGGAAATAATGACGATGCGATGAACGATCATGTGATGTCCCCATACCGTTGGCGAAGCTGGAGGCCGGATATGCGACGACGGATGGCAAATCGGTGTGATTGCCATCCGTCGTATGGTTCTAACCATGCCCGACAGGGGCAATTGCAATTAGAATCGGAAACCAATCCCAAATCCGCGGCCGTAGCGGCCATAGCCACCGTAACCGTAATAGGGCCGGTAGTAGCTGCCGTAGCCGCCGCCATAACCGCCGTAACCAATGCTGATATACGGGCTATAGAAGGAGCTATAGCCGCCATAGTAGGGGCGGTAACCCCCATAATAACCGCCGTAGCCGAAGGAGCGATAGCCGCCGTAGCCGCCATAACCGTAGCCTCGGAAGCCGCCGCCGTAGCCCCCCCTCCAATGGTAATGGGCCGATTGTTCGGGGGATTCTTTGTCGAGTTCAGACCCGACAACGGGGGCGGTCGCCGCGGCAGGGACGGGGGCAACAGGTTTTCCCTTGGTTTCGCGGTCTAGTTCGTCCGCTCGCACACTGGCCGATCCGGCCAGCAACAGAGCTGTCGCACATCCAAGTAGCATTCTCATCGTGAAGACTCCCAGAGAGAAATTGTTTTGAAACGCCAAGACATTTGAGTTTTGCAAATGCTGCGTTCCAAAAGCACAACGGTTCATCTCACCATTTCTTGCGCGGGGTTGCGAGAGATCTTTAGCCCAAAACCCCGGGATTAACGAATTGTCATTTCCAGCCATTTTGGGAATCGGTTCCCCACAACGCCCGGATATTGGACTCCCGCAGGAATACATTCCCTCCGAAAGCCTCGTACAACATTATTCGTCTCCATCCCCACATAACCAAATGCGGGACAGGTATGTTTTCAGCAAATTCCACGCCATCACGTCGTCAATTCATGGCCGCTGCCGCCGGCCTCTCGGTGTCGGCCGCGTGCGGCGACGAATCCAAGCCGGCAAACTCGGTCCCTGTTACCGGAGTGGCCCGCGCAGGATTGGAACCATTTGATCGAATGATGACGACGTTCGTCGAAAAGCATAAAGTCCCCGGAGCGGCCCTGGCCGTGACTCGCGGCGGCAAGCTGGTGTGCTCGCGTGGTTTCGGGTACGCTGATGTGGAGAAGAAGGAACCCGTCGAACCGGCGTCGCTGTTTCGCATCGCCAGCATCTCCAAGCCGTTCACGTCCGTCACCGTGCTTCGTCTGGTCGAGCGAGGCAAACTCAAGCTCTCGGACAAGGTGATTGACCATCTAAAGATCGCCCCGCATGTGCCGCCGGGCGGCAAAGTCGATCCCCGCTGGAAGGACATCACCGTCGCGCATTGTCTCCGGCACACCGGTGGGTGGGACCGGGACAAATCGGGCGATCCCATCGGCAAAATGGGGGAAATTTCCAAGAGCCTCGGGACACCGCTGCCAGTCACGCCGGACCATCTGGTGCGTTACATGATGGGCCAACCGTTGGATTTCGACCCCGGCACCAAGGCGGTGTATTCCAACCTCGGTTATCTGGTGCTGGGCCGGATCATCGAGACGCTGGCCGGGCCGTATGAGGCGACTGTCCGCAAGGAAGTGTTGAAACCCCTTGGCATCACTACGATGCGATTGGGAAGGGCGAGACTGGAGCACCGGGCGAAGGACGAAGTGCGATATTACCCGGCGAAACCGTGGACTGGGTCGGCTGTGATTGGCCCAAAGATTGGCGAACAAGTGCCGGGACAATACGGGGTCCAAAACTTCGAGGCTTTCGAGGCCCACGGCGGTTGGATCGCCTCGGCCGCCGACTTGGTGCGGTTCGCCTCGGCGTTTGATGATCCCAAGAAATGCCCGCTCTTAAAGGAAGAAACGATCCGCACCATGCACGCCCGACCCGAGGGGCTCGCGGGATACGACGACAAAGGGAAGCCCATGCCCTTATATCTGGGCTGCGGGTGGATGGTGCGCCCGGTTGGCGACCAAGGAAAAGCGAACGTCTTTCACTCCGGCTACATTTCCGGCACCTCCACCTTGCTGGTTCGCCGATGGGACGGCCTGAACTGGGCAGTGCTGTTCAACTCGGACCAAGACCCCGACCGCAAGACTCTCTCCGGCCTGATCGACCCGCTGGTGCATGAGGCCGCCGATCAGGTGAAGAATTGGCCGATGGGGAAGTGATGCTTTTTGATATCATACAAAGTAAGACCGATTCTCTCGAGATGCAGACACGATGAGTAACACAACAGTGCCGGTGACCGTCCTGACCGGCTTCCTTGGCTCTGGCAAAACCACCTTGCTGAACCACATTCTGACGGCCAATCACGGCAAACGAATCGCCGTCATCGAGAATGAGTTTGGCGAAATCGGCGTCGATCAGGACATCGTCATCCAAGCCGACGAGGAAATCTTCGAGATGAACAACGGGTGCATCTGCTGCACCGTGCGCGGGGATCTCATCCGCATTCTCGGCAACCTTATGAAACGCCGGGACAAGTTTGATTACATCTTGATCGAAACCACCGGCATGGCCGATCCTGGCCCGGTCGCGCAGACGTTTTTCTTCGACGAGGAAATCAAGGCCAAGACCCGCCTCGACGGCATCGTCACCCTCGTGGACGCCAAACACGTTCACCAGCATTGGGACACCAACGAGGTCAAGGAACAGATTGCCTTTGCGGATGTGCTGCTGCTGAACAAAACCGACCTCGTCTCGCCGGAAGAACTGGACGAACTCGAAGCCCGCATTCGTCACATGAACAAACAGACGAAAGTCTACCGCACCCGGCAATCGCAGATCGATCTCGACAAGGTGCTGAATGTCGCCGGGTTCTCACTCGACAAGGCGGTCGAGATTGATCCGCAGTTTCTCGAACCAGAATATCCCTTCGAGTGGGGCGGCGCTTATGACCTCCCGGCGGGAAACTACGAGTTCACGGCCAAGGGAGGCGAGGTGAATTCGCTCAAAGCATGTCTTCTGCCAGCTCCGTCGGCCACGGAAGCGGGCTTGCGGGAAGCCGCCAAGACCGCTCTGAAAACCTACGACGGCCTCGGAGCCATCCGCGTGGCAGGCAAGCCGCTCGAAGCTAGTGGCAAGCCGCAGAACTTGAAACTCAAGGAGGAACCAACGACATTCCCGGTGACGATCACCGAAGCCGGGCCGTACGCCCTGATCTTGGAACACCACCCGCACGAATTCCATGCCCAACTATCCGGCCTGGCCGGTGTGTTGATGCCCGTGGTGAAAAAGGGCTTCAAGCCGCACCATCACCATGAGGAAGAAGTGACCTCCGTGGGGATCGACATCCCGGGCGACCTCAACGCCAACAAGTTGAATAAGTGGCTTGCGGATTTGCTTCAAGAAAAGGGGCAGGACATCTTCCGCATGAAGGGCGTGCTGAGCCTCAAGGGAGACCCGAACCGATTCGTGTTCCAAGGCGTCCACATGACCTTCGACGGCCGGCCCGACCGCGAATGGGGCGACACGCCCCGTTCAAACAAGCTGGTATTCATCGGCCGCAATCTGGACCGCAAGGCGCTCAATGAAGGCTTTGCGAAATGTCTGGCGAAGTGACCGGGACGAAACCAACGGGGGTTTCTCATTCCAAATAATTGGCATGTCCGTCGTCACGCACACAGGCTCGCTGAAATGTGGCGAGGCTGATCGTGAACCGCAGATATCGGACCGAGCCGTCCCCGAGCGACACGTTGAACCCCGAGGCATGGGCCGAGCCGAACATGGATTGCGCGGCGGTCTCTCCGGCCTTGGAAAAATCACGGGCCGGTTGGGCGCTGGCGGTTCGGTAACATTCGTAATCATCATTCCACCCGGAATTGACGAACGGTTCGTTGTCGTCGAACACGTTGCCAAACTCCGCGTTGTTCATCCGCTTTTCGCCCAGCATGATCGTGCCCGACAGTCCGTCCGTGACATCTGCAAACCGAATCTGTGTCGGACCGCCAACCTTGCCTTGGACGATGATCCCGTTCATTCCCAAATTGCTGGTTCCGGCGTTGCCCGCGTAGTCGGTTTTCCCGTGGCCGTTATACGTCTGGGCCTTTCGGCGACTCGGACAGTACATCGTTTTTACGGCTTGGGCATACACCTTGTTGTAATCGGGTTCCCGATACAGGCTGTCCTGCTCGATGTATGGCAGGAGGTGATATGTCCAGTTCCACATGGTTCGGTCGGTGTGCGGGGCCTGCGACTCGTTGCACAGTTGATCCCCGCCCGGCGGCAAATAGCCGGTCGTGTCGTGATAAGCGTGAATGGCCAGACCAAGTTGTTTGAGATTGCTAGTGCAGCGCATCCGATTGGCGGCCTCCCGAATCTTTTGAACGGCAGGCACGAGCAACCCGATCAAGATGACGATGATGGCGATGACCACCAGCAACTCGATCAGAGTCAATCCACGGCGAGGGGGAGAGGATCCCCGCATGATTGCTTTCTCCGACGTTTCAATAACGAGGGCAAAAATACAAATCAAAAGTGATGAGATGACATTAACAAATCGTGAGAAAGGAACGAACAGAAATATCGCGATTTCCTCGAAAATATTGTTGGTTTTTCAAACACCCGTCGTCTCCTCGATCTTGCCATTCCTCCAAGCCTTCTGAAGATTGCGGTGGTAAAACCACTGCGAAAAGGCGAAAAGCACGGCGGTGCTGAGAGTCAAAGCCCCGGCTAGTTCCCAATTTGACCACTCCGTGAAGGGCGATTTACCCAAGGGGGAATCGGCATTGGGCATCCCCGTCAGGGATCGCCGCATTCCTTCCAGCCAGTAAGTGGTCGGCAAACTCATGGCCACCACTTGAAGCCAGTTCGGCAGCATCGAAATGGGGAAGACCACGCCGGAAAGGAAATAAACCACCCCGGCGATTCCCTCGCTCATGAACATCCCGTTGCGGTGCATGTTGAGAACCGCCGACCCGAGGATCATCCCGCACGACCAAAGCATCACCGAACCGATGGCCAGAAACACCGCCAGCCACAAGACATCGATGCCGCCGGTGAAGGCCGACCGCACGGGGTCGAACACAAACAACCCGAAGATGATCGTCACCCCGCCGCCGACCAGTCCTTCCAGCCCTCGCGCCAAGCCCCGGCCAACCATATACGTCTGAAACCGAGCGGGGCTGATGAAGACATACTTCAGCATCCCGTAATTCTCGCGGTCGGAGACGATCACGTAACTCATCCCGAACATCACCGTGCCGACCAGCCCGTAACACGCATTGGAAATGTAGACATAAGGCAAAAACTCGGACGGCACTCGGGTCGGCGAGGCGGACTTGGCGGCATAGTACATGCACACCAACATCAGTGAACCGGTGATCGGCTTCACCACCAGATAGAGAAAGAACAGCCGCAGATCGGCCCAGTTGCTTTCGATTTGCCAGCCGAGCCAAGCGGACCATTTCAACGTGCGAAGATGCGGAGAGGCGTTCATTGCCACCTCACAGTCAAGGTTCCCTCTTCACGCGCCCGGCGTTCCAGCGTGTTCAGCCCCCGCCGGGCAAAGAACAGGAAGACCACACTGAGCACAGCCAACAACGCAATCTCCCAGCCCACATCCATCACACCTTGGGAACGGAACAAAACCTGCCGCATGGCATCCATTCCGGCGCTGAGGGGAATTAGCAAGGCAATGGCGCTGACGACCGTGGGAAAGATGCTCAACGGGAAGTTCATGCCGGTGAGCAGATAAACAGGTTCTTGAAGCAAATTCACGGTGTGCCACGCCTCCCGGCCCCACAACAGAAACAGGGAGGCAAACATCATTCCCAGACCATACAGGGCGATCAGCGTGAGCAAAAATGTCCCAGCCAGAAGCCACCAACTCGTGGGCTGGAGGGGAACATCAAAGATGAATAACCCCGCCGAGACAATGGCGGCCGCCCGCACGGTGGTGGTCGTCATTCCCCCCATTGCCATCCCGGCGAGAATGCTCATCAAGGGAGCCGGGGCGGCGATGTAGAGGCCGAGGTTCCCAGAATCACGCTCCCAATAGAGATGCGCGCCCATCGACCACAGGACGTTCATCCAAAAGGTGGTCATGGCCGCCCCCATGATGACGAAACCGACAAACTCTGGCGGGGCCTGCATGGATTTGTAAACAAACGCAAATGCGGAGACAGACAGAACCGGCAGGACGGTTTCCTGAATCAACCACGTGCGGTTGCGGACCATCCAGACCGCCCGCGGATAGGTGCGGGCCAACGCGGCTTGCGTAAACAATCGGAGTGAGGACATTAGGTAAATGGTAGTCGAACAAGAGGGTGGAAACCAAAAGACGTGACGCGATCTGCCGCCAGACGATTGTTCTCGCCTTTGAAACGAACTACTTTTTACATCCAACCGTGAATTTCCCTTGACAGGATGCATAGAAAGCCGCAAACTATTCCAACCATCATCAGAGAGTAGATCAGGAATGATTATCTCGAAGTGATGATCAGACAATCAGTTGCGCCAAATTTCTGGGTGTGGTCGCGGCAAGCGATTCCCGGCAAGTGTGATGCGAAACATTTTTCCCGTGATTCGGGAACTAGGGTTTGCGGCAGGTCGTCTGATTGGTTAAGGAACATACCAGCCAATAATTGTGGCAGACAGCCGGTTCGTCATCGGTAACTGCCAGACTCGGTGTACAATACTCCTTCCGGATTAATCGCGAACTCAGAGGGCACAGATCATGTGGGGCATTACGGATCGTCGTCACTTCGGCAAACACGTCGCCGGATTTGGGGCCATGGCCCTCTCCGCCGATAGCTTCATCAGTGCCCTCAAGGCTCAAACGCCTGTTCTCAAAAAGAAGAACAAGAGCCTGATCGTGATTCACTTCGGTGGCGGTTACCCGGCCATCGACTTCTGGGAAGACAAAAACGGCGCCCCGACCATGGGCGAAACCAAGGCCGCCAAAACGGCTGCTGACGGCGTCCGCATCAACGAACTTCTGCCGAAAATCGGCAGCCAGATGAAGAACGCGGCCATCATCCGCACCCTCAAGTCCACCGAAGGCGACCACATGCGTGGCACCAAGGTGATGATGACGGGTCTGCCGATCAATGTGCTCGTCGAACAACCCCACGTCGGCTCGAAGGTTGCCTGGTACTACCGGGAAAACGAAGGTGATCTCCCCGCCTTCATCTCCGTCGGCGGTGGCGGCGGCGTCGGCCCCGGCTTCCTTGGCCAGCGCTACGGTGCTCTCCCGATCAGCCGTCCCGGTTCGCCGCCCGAAAACGCCACCCCGCCGAAGGAAATCGGTGGTGCCACCCGCGAAGGCACCGACCGTATGATGCGTCGTGGCGATCTGTTCAGCCGCCTCGAAGCCGGGTTCCAAAAGAGCACCGGCAGCGAACGCGACGCCGCCAAGTCCCACCAAGAAGTGTACGACAAGGCCCTCAGCCTCGTCGTCTCCAAGAACAAGGACGTTTTCGCCCTTGACAAAGACGTGGATGGCAAGCCGATCAAACTGATGCAAGAATACGCCGTCGGCGGCGACTTCGGCCGCGGCTGTCTCTTGGCCCGCAAGCTGACCGAAGCCGGTGCTGCTTGCGTCGAAGTGAACAACGGCGGCTGGGACATGCACGCGAACATCTTCGCCTCCCTCCGCACCCGGTTGCCCGCCGTTGACGCCGGGATTGGCACGCTGCTCAAGGACTTGGCCGAACGCGGCCGTCTGCAAGACACCGTGGTCGTCACGCTGTCCGAATTCGGCCGCACCATCCGCGTGAATCCGGGTGGCGGTCGCGACCACAACCCGGGCCTCTGGTCCGTGATGGTGGCCGGTGGTAACATCGTCGGCGGTCAGGTCTACGGCAAGACCAGCTCCGACGCCACGAGCATCGAAGAAAACCCCGTCACGACGGGCGACCTGTTCGCCACGATCTACGCGGCCCTCGGCTTCGAGAAGGACGCCCAGATTCGTGACAGCCTCGGCCGTCCCAGCCCGCTGGCTGGCGAAAAGGCCAAACCGATCGCTCAACTGCTCAAAACCGCGTAATTCAAACGCGAACGTGAAGCCTCAAGAAGCACCTCCTCCGGGGGTGCTTTTTTTGTTGACAGTTTTGACACCGCTACTCGTTTATAAGGCAAGCGGCCGGAGATGTTTTCGGGGAATTGATTGGCAATCGGGATCGGCGTGTCGTACTGATGGTGAGAGACGCCCGACGGATTTCCAGCCGATGCCGACGCGGAATTAGACGATCATGCCGGACCCGGACAAACTGCTCACGATGCTCTATCGGGTGGCCGACGCCGTGCGTCAGACGCCCGGTCGTCGGGGCCGTTTTGTCGAGCTTCGAGACATCGATGAGTTGATTGTCGCCGGGGACATGCACGGCCACATTGGCAACTTTCAAGCCATTTACAAGATCGCGGACCTGGCGAAGAACCCCCGTCGTCATCTTGTGCTTCAGGAAGTTATCCACGGCACGTTCCACTACCCAACGGGTGGCGACAAGTCGCACCAATTGCTCGACCTCTTCTCGGCTTTGAAGTGCCAGTTCCCCAAGCAGGTTCATCTTTTGATGGGGAACCATGAGCTTTCGCAGTGGACCAACCGCCCGGTGATGAAAAATGACGCTGACTTGAACACACTGTTCATGGAAGGTGTTAACACCGCCTATGGCCCGGAGAAAGGGCCGGGCATTTACGCGGGATACATGCGGCTCTTCGGCGTGCTGCCGCTGGCCTTGCGGACGTCGAACCGCATTTTCATCAGCCACAGTTTGCCCCGGCCGAAGCACTTGGACCGGTTCGATCTCCGGCATCTGGAAACCGACTCGTTTCCCGCCGAGGATCTCACCGTCGGCGGGTCCGTCTACGAACTTCTTTGGGGACGAGACACCAAAGCCGATCACTCGCGGGCCTTCTTGAACAAAGTGAGCGCCGATTGGCTGGTGAGCGGGCATATTGCCTTCGAGACGGGCTATTCCTTCCCGAGCGAACATCATTTGATCGTTGATTGCTGCGACGCCCCGGCGGCTTACGCCCATCTTCCAACCGTCGTCTCGTTGACCACTGACACGTTTCGTTCCTCCCTGCGGATGTTGCACGCCGAATGAGCGCTCCCCAACCTGAATTCGTGGAAACGCCGGCCGAGGCCATCAGGGAACTGCTCACGGAAACCGTGATTATCGACCGTTTCCAGTTTCAAATCACCAAGCCTGTCGAATACTACGATTTGCTGGATGACCCTACCCTGAAAGAAGCCCTCAAAAAAGACGAGTACATGCCGTATTGGGCCGACATCTGGCCCGTCTCCCGGATGCTGGGCAAGGCGATTGCGAAAGAGGATTGGAAAAAACACCCGAAAACCGGGGACAAACTGGAGGCCATCGAACTCGGCTGCGGACTCGGCATCCCAGGCCTGACCGCCTTGGCCTGCGGTCTGCGGGTGACCTTCAGCGATTACGACCTGACCGCCATGAAGTTTGCCGGGGATAATGCCCGAGCGAATAAACTACACGACTTCAAAACACTTGCCATCGACTGGCGCCATCCGCCGACAGACATCAAGTTCCCAGTCATCTTCGGGGCCGATCTCACCTACGAACTGCGGAAAATTGACCCGCTGGTGTCTCTCGTCAAAAACCTCCTCGCTCCCGGCGGCATCTGCTTCCTAACGGATCAAGACCGCAGCCCCGCCCCGATCCTCCGGCAAAAACTCGCGGAATACGGACTGCGTTACCGCAGCGAAAAAATGCGAGCCGCCGAACCTGGCGGCCCCCGGATGCACGGGACACTCTACCGGATCACCCACGCTCCGGCCGACGGGTAACCCACCATACCCAAGCGACAAACACCGCCTGCAACGGCAATCTTCCCCACAGGACCGCCAGAGGAATCTCCGGATAAGCCTCCGGGTGGACCGCCATATGGATGTTGGCCGGGAACACGGCAACCAACAGGGCGATCAATCCCCACCGGGCCGGAACAGCCAGCCGTGGAACAAACACCATCAATCCCAGAATGATCTCGGCCGCCCCGCTGATGAGAACCAATTCCAGATGCCACGGCAAGTACGGCGGCATGATCCGCACGTAGAAGTCGGGATTCACGAAGTGATATGTCCCGGCGGCGATGAACAGGATGCCGAGAAGGATGCGGAAAATAAATGTGGTCATGGTGTTCCGGAAGTGGCAGCCCAGTTTTCGACT
>NZ_JH636441.1:561511-651123 GCF_000255705.1 Zavarzinella formosa DSM 19928 | reverse complement strand
TCGATCAGGCGGAAAAATGGTAGGTCATTACCGCGCAAATGCCTTGAGTCCCGGAATGGCGAGCATTTCAGTGTCCTTGGAGATGACAATAGATTTCCTTGGCCTCACGCTCCATTTTCAACCATCCTTGCTCGCCCATTTCACGAAGTGATTGATCGGTGTCTGCCTGCTCCTTCGGGGTGATGAGAAGCAGCTGGAGCGAATCGAACCACTCCAGCCAGCGAGCAATACCTTCGGGGGAATTATCCCAGCCATCATCGGAATCAGCATCCGCGTTGTTACCAAAAATGACAGTTCCTTCGGTGCCATCAGGGAGACTGAGCGGTTCATTGACGATCAACTGGCCATTGCGAACAATCACTTTGACGTAGATTGGGTCATGATGAAGATTGGTGTTCATGAGTCGCCTCCCGCGAGTTCAACAGAGATCATGATACCCGTTGTCGGCATTATTGAAAATGCGGTGGTTGATTCCAATGGCCGGTTGGAGATTCGCTCATCACAACCTCATGATCTCGTCACGTCGGACACGGATCGGATGTTCGAGCCGATCCATACACCCGCCCATTCCATGACCAGCACATCATTTTCCGAAGACACGAAGAAATGATGGTCCGGTTCTCCGAGCACATAGCACCCGTTGAGCCACAGAGGCCGCAATGGAATGTTCAACACTTGTTCGGGAGATCGTCCATCACGAACCGCACCCTTGTTCCGACATCCGAACAACGCCTCATGCAGACAAAATGTGATGAGAAAGTGGTTGAGCGACTTACACACCACCACATAGCCACGCTCCACTTCGTTCCACACATCGGCGGCGGCAGAATACACAGGGGGATCGGGTTGGCCAAGGGGAAAGCGAGCAGACCAGATACCGGAATTTTCGATGGCGAATTCGATCATCCCGTCAACTCGCTTGAGGCGATGGACCGGGACGAGGGAATCTTGCGCGTGGAACGGTGAACACCAGCCATTGCCGGATCCGGGCAAGATTTCCATCAAGGAACCAAATTCCCGATAGATTGTAGCCAAACCGGGGGGCAGGTCGGCCGGAATCAGACTTGGATCGAGCGACGGAGCATCGAGCCAATGGCGGTGGAATCTCTTCAAGAACGTGACGAGATCCGCAATTGACTCGATCATGCGTCGCCCAACTCGAAAAATGGATCCGTCATTTCATGTAACGGTTAATAATGTTCTCCAACATTTCCTGACGACCGGAGACATTCTTGTCGGCTTCGCCCTTGGCGAGCATGTATTTTTCCAGCGTCTCGAAGGTGGCTTTGCCGCTTTCGATCTCGGCTCCCACGCCCGTGTCCCAAGTGGCGTAGCGGGTCTTTACGAAGTCGTTCAGCACGCCGTCCTTGCGGATGGCGGCGGCGATCTTCAAGCCGTGGGCGAAGGCGTCCATCCCGCCGATGTGGGCATGGAACAGGTCCACCGGCTCGAAGCTCTCCCGGCGAACCTTGGCGTCGAAGTTCAAACCACCGGAGCCGATGCCCTTTTGACCCAACACGACGAGCATCACCTGGGCGGTTTCGTACAGGTTGGTGGGGAATTGGTCCGTGTCCCAGCCGAGGAGCAAGTCGCCGCGATTGGCGTCGATGGAGCCGAGCATTCCGTAAGAACTGGCGTAGGTCAGTTCGTGGTACATTGTGTGACCGGCCAGCGTGGCATGGTTAGTCTCAATGTTAAGCTTGAAATACTTGTCGAGATCGTAGGTCTTCAGGAAGGCCGTGCAGGCGGCGCAATCACTGTCGTATTGGTGTGTGGTCGGTTCCTTCGGCTTGGGTTCGATCAGGAATTGACCGGTGAAGCCGATCTTCTTCGCATAATCGACGGCCATGTGCAGAAACTTGGCGAGGTGGTCGAATTCACGCCGCAGGTTGGTGTTCAGGAGGTTCATGTAACCTTCGCGACCGCCCCAGAACACATAGTTCTCGCCGCCGAGTTCCTTGGTCACTTCGAGGGCTTTCTTCACCTGCGCCCCGGCATAAGCAAACACATCGGCGTTGCAACTGGTGCTGGCCCCGTGGACAAATCGCGGGTTGCTGAACAGGTTGGCCGTGCCCCAGAGGAGCTTGATTCCCGTGCGGGCTTGGGCTGCCTTCAGTTTGGCGGCGACGGCATCCAGATTTTTGTTCGTCTCGGCTAGGTTCTTCCCTTCGGGGGACACATCGCGATCGTGGAAGCAGTAGAACGGCACGTCGAGCTTTTCGATGAACTCGAAAGCCACGTCCACTCGCTTGAGGGCCATTTCCAAGCTGTCCGTGCCGTCTTCCCACGGCCGCACGGCACACCCCGGCCCGAATGGATCGCTCCCGGTTCCGCGGAAGGTGTGCCAGTAGCACACGGCAAACCGCAGGTGTTCCTTCATGGTCTTGCCTTCGACCACTTCATCCGGGTTGTAGTGCCGGAATGCGAGCGGATTCTTGCTGTCCGCCCCTTCGTATTTGATCTTGGAAATTTCGGGAAAGAACGACATGGCAACCCACTGGGGAGAGTGCTTTTTCGGGACTTCAACACATGGAATCGGTTTAGGGGAAACCCGGTGGGCGAGTAGGGCAACCGGGCCGAAATGCCACCTTGTCAGACAGGCTTCGCCGCATCGTTTGTCAGCCCGGCAACCGCCCGGTCGACCAATTCGATCCCGTGCTTCAACACCCTTGACCGCCACTCATCGGACGAGGGAGAAAACAACTCTCGCAATCGTTTTTTGGCCCGGATCGTCCCGGCGGCATTCGGCTTTCCCCAATGATGCGCCTGATTCTCGGCCCGGACGCCCGCGAACATCGGAATCGGCCCATAGGTGCCGAACTCGGCGCAGGCGAACAAATAATCGTCGGCGAACCGGCGGGAAACACACCAGTGCCCAAACCCGCCTCGGGCATCGTAACTGATCCCCGAGGGTCCACAGTCCTCATACGACCCAGTTCCGTACCAATCCATCAGGCGGGTTCGTTGCCGGTCTGTCAGCGGATAGTCAATGAGCAGCTTGCACTCGGCGAAGCGGCCCAATCCGGTGTGAAAATCGAGATGCACCACCTCCCGGCTTCCCTTCAACCAGCGGGGCAGATGTTCGTCCAACAATTGATTGGTGCGAGACGGACCGGCCCCGCCGTAAAACACCCCTTTGGGAAAGTCGTATTGCCCGGCGGCCACCGCTTGCTTGACGGCCGACATACCGTGCCGGGCGATCATCCACAGAGCCTTGAGCGTAAACGGCTCCCACGCGGAGGGGGGCCGTTCGGGATTCAAGAACGAATTGAATTGGGGATATTTGGCCGGCGAACCGGAATAGAGTTCGCCGGGAAGAAGAAAGTTGCGGTTGGGATCGACGTTGTTCTCGTCAAACCGCCGAAGCCAGGCGAACCCGTGCGGATTGAGTCCGTGCAACAACACGCAATTCAACCGGGGAAGCGGCTTGGAACCATTTGCCCAACCGTCAAGCAGGGCCAGTTGTACCGCCGATCCGAAGAACCCCTCGACTCCGTGGAGACCGCCGGAGACAACCAAGGAGTTGGCAAAATCGCCGCCGGGGGAACAGGCCACATCAAAGGCGAGTTCTTCGCCATTCGGGCCGACACCGCCAATCGGAAAGGCTTCCAACTCCCAGCCCAGCCGGGTCACGGCCTCGCGGAATCGGCGTCTTGCCGTGGCATAGTCCGGCGAAAACGCCTGAGAATGATTCACTGAAAATGCTCCCAAGCGTCTATCGAACGCGATCCTTGAGAATCACCCTTGAGGCGTTCCACCCGGCGGCACCCATCACGCCGCCACCGGGGTGGGCGGCAGCACCGCACATGTAGAGGCCGCGAATCGGAGTTTGATAGTTTGCAAACCCGGCGACCGGGCGGAACGAGAACATGCTGGAGAGGCTCATCGCCCCTTGCATGATGTTGCCGCCGGTGATGCCATAGATGCGTTCTAGATCCGGCGGGGCCAGAATTTGCCGGTCGATCACCGAGGCTTTGAAATTCGGGGCATATTCGTTCAAGATGTCGAAACAGCGGTCGGCAAAGCGATCCCGTTCCACATCCCATGTCGAGTCTTTGAGGTGATACGGGGCATACTGGATGAACATGCTCAGGATGTGCTTGCCCACGGGGGCCAAACTCGGATCGACGGCGGTGGCCATCGTGCATTCGAGCATCGGGTTCGTGGCCGGTTTGCCGTACTTGGCGTCGTCGTAAGCCCGTTCGATGTATTCCATGCTCGGGCAGATGTGCATCGTGCCGTGATGCTGCGGGCCGATGGCGGTTCCGGGCAGGCAATTGAACTGCGGTGGTTCGGAAAGGGCGACGTTGATCTTCACCGTCGCCGAACTGTAATCAATCTTTTTGACAGCCGCAACAAACTCGCCGGGCAAGTCTTTTTCATCCATGAACTTCAAGAACGTCAGATTACAATCGACACTGGAGGCCACTACCGGGGCCGTGAATTCCGTGCCGTCTTTCAGAGTCACGCCCGTGACGGAGCCGTTCTTTGTGTTGATCTTCGCCACCTCGGAGTTTGGGCGAATCTCGACGCCAAACGACTCGGCCGCGCGAGCCGTGCTGGCGGCAATCATGCCGATGCCCCCTTTCACATAGCCCCACACCCCTCTGGCCCCGTCGCATTCGCCCATCACATGGTGAAACAGCACATACGCGGTGCCGGGGTGGGAAGGCGGAGCAAACGCCCCGATGACGGCATCGGTGGCCAGCGTCGCTTTCAGTTCATCACTCTCGAACCAGCGATCCAAGATTGGAGTGGCCGCCCCGGTCAGCACCTCGACAGCCTCGGTGGCGGTTTGCCGGCCGAGCTTGCGGAAATTGAGACCGATCTTGCCAAGTTGAAACAAGTTGCCGATGCCGGAGAAAGGATCAGGGGGGATTTGCGTGAGTTGCGGTTCGAGGAAATCTGCGACTCGCATCAGCATGTCTTCGTATTTCGGAAGATTCTCGGCATCTTTTGTGGAGAATTTGGCCACCGCCCGGCGAGTCATCTCCTTGTCCGGCCCCATCATCAAGTATCGGCCGTCCGGAAACGGCGTGAACGAAGAGGGGCTTCGCGGCAGCATCTGGAAGCCATGCTTTTTCAGTTCCAGATCCCGAATGATCTCGGGCCGGAACAGGCTATTCACATAAGCAGCCGTCGAAACCTTGTAACCCGGCCAAATCTCCTCGGTGACGGCACATCCACCCAATACACCCCGGCGTTCCAGCACAAGAACTTTTTTCCCCGCCTTGCCGAGATAAGCGGCGGTGACCAAGCCATTATGCCCGCCGCCGATGATGATCGCGTCGTACCGGGTGCTCATGGATATGTCTCAGGGAGGTCAGATCATTGGCGATCATCTGTCTGGCCTCCATTCAATCATTTTTTCACCGGGACTGTCCACAGATAAATCGAATGGTGCTGGCCGCTGGCATCCTTCACGTCGATTTCCTTTTCCGGTTTCCAGTTGTCTTGCATCAGGAAATCATGGGAGACAATCCGGGAACCCGGCTTCAGGGACTTTTGTAACATCGGCTGAAGTTTCTCGTTCACTTCCGGGAACAGATAGAGGGCCACAACGGTCGCTTCGGAAACGTCTTCGATTTTGAGGACATCCCCTTCGCGGAATTCCACCTTGGATTCCACCCCGGCGGTCTTGGCGTTTTCCTTCGATTCCTTGATGCGAGTCGGGTCGATGTCCACGCCGACGGCCCGCTTCGCCTTGAAGTTCTTCACGGCCGACACCACGATCCGGCCATCGCCGCAGCCCAAGTCATAGACCACGTCGCCTTCCTTCACTCCGGCCATTTTCAGCATCTCATCAACGACCGTTTGCGGAGTGGGGACATAAGGTACGTCCAGTCGCAGTTTGCTGACTTTCTTCGGCTCTTCGGTCTTCTTCGGTTCAACAGCCGGAGCAACCGGCTTGGGTTGTTCGACTTTCTTGGGTTCTTCCTTCTTCGGCTCGACCTTCTTAGGCTCTTCTTTCTTGGGTTCTTCCTTTTTCGGTTCAACCTTCTTGGGTTCTTCCTTCTTCGGCTCGATTTTCTTCGGCTCCGGAATGGTCCACAGGTAGATCGTGTGTTCGCGGCCAACCTCATCCTTGACGGTCGTTTCCTTTTCCGGCTTCCAGTCGCCGCCCATATCGAAGTCGTGCGAGACGACCCGCGAACCGGGCTTCAGCGTTTTTTGCAGGATCGGCTTCAGCTTTTGGTTGATGTCCGGCAACAGATAAAGAGTCACGACGCTGGCTTCGGAAACGTCGGTGATCTTCAGCACGTCTCCCTCGCGGATTTCCACCTTGTCCGACACTCCTGCTTTTTCGGCGGTTTCTTTGGAGAGTTTCACCCGTTCCGGGGAAAGTTCGACGCCAAGTCCTTTCTTCGCCTTGTACTTCTTCACGGCCGTCACCACGATGCGGCCATCGCCGCAGCCGAGGTCATAGACCACGTCCTTGTCGGTGACATTGGCCATCTTCAGCATCTCTTCAACGACCTTGTCCGGGGTGGGAACATAAGGCACATCCAACCGGGGTTCCGGCTTCTTCGGCTCAACCTTCTTGGGTTCTTCCTTCTTCGGCTCTTCTTTCTTAGGTTCCGGCTTCGGCTCGACTTTCTTGGGCTCTTCTTTCTTGGGTTCCGGTTTCGGCTCGACCTTCTTCGGTTCTTCCTTCTTCATCTCCGGTTTGGGATCAACCTTCTTCGGCTCAACCTTGGGTTCTTCCTTTTTCGGCTCAACCTTGGGCTCTTCTTTCTTGGGTTCCGGCTTGGGATCGACCTTCTTGGGCTCTTCCTTCTTCGGCTCCTCTTTTTTGGGTTCAACCTTTTTCGGCTCTTCTTTCTTGGGCTCTTCCTTCTTCGGCTCCATCTTCTTGGGCTCGACGGCCGGTGCCTTCGTCAGATCGACCTTGGAAATCACGCCCGCTTGAACGGTGACCGTCTCCGTGACTGTCACCTTTTCGCCGTTGCGGGTGAAGGTGGCCGTCAGTTTGTATTGGGCTTTTTCGCCGAACTTGAGTGTCGGGGTAATGAGCCGCCGTTCCGGCCCGGTTTGTTTCACGATCGTGCCGTCCACTTCCAGCGTGGCGTCCGGTGGCACGGTCACGTAAATCAGGACGGGCGAGGCTTCCGGTTGGGCATGAACAGGGGCAAGGCCCAAACTGAGGGCGATGAACCCGGCGAAGAGCCAGGAGAGTCGAATCACGGTCAGAACTCCTTGAAGTGTCTAACAGATGGCAGGGATTACACTTATTGATACGGGAGAACAAGATGATTGCGGAGTCCCCTTGTTTCGGATAAGTTGAGCATTAATTCGCAGGAACGGCAAAACCCGCATGACGCCTTCTCGTATCTCCGGCCTCCTGTTCGCCGTCTGCCTGTCGGCATTCCTCGGGGGATGCGGAACGTCCGCGAAGCCGGAGGCTGTCTGGGGGCAGCGAGGCGTGCGGGACGGGGATTTCGTCCGTCCGCGGGCGGCGGTGATCGACGGGCAAGACCGCCTCTGGGTGGTGGATTTCACCGCAAGAGTGCAGGCGTTCGATCTGGACGGACAATATCTCGGGCCAACCTTCACCACGCCGGATTATCGAAACGGCCGACCCAGCGGATTGGGCGTGACCAACGACGGCCGGTTGATGGTGTGTGACTCGCATTACCACACGTTGCGCATCTATGACACAGACTCAAACGAAGTTCAAACCATCGGCGGCCGATCCGGGAACGGCCCCGGCGAGTTTGGCTACCTGAGCGATGCCGTGCAGGATGCGGATGGTTTTTTTTACGTCTCCGAATTCGGCATCAATGAGCGCATCACCAAACTCAAGGCGGATGGCTCCTTTGTGAAATCATGGGGCAAGCCGGGGATAGAACCGGGGGAATTCAACCGGCCAAGAGCCCTTGCCCTCGGACCTGACGGGAACTTATATGTGGCCGATGGCTGCAATCATCGCGTGCAAGTTTTCACTCGCGACGGCGATTTGGTTCGGGTGATCGGTCGCGAAGGCACCGAACCCGGCGAGTTGAAATATCCTTACGATCTGGCTTTTGGCCCAAAGAAACAACTCTATGTGGTGGAACGGGGCAACCATCGCGTGCAACGGTTCACGATGGATGGCGTCTCTGAGGGAGTATGGGGCGGCAAGAATGGCCGATTGCCGGGACAGTTGGCCGATCCTTGGGGATTGGTCGTGGATAAAAAAGGCCGGGTTCATGTGATCGACACCGAAAACCATCGCGTCCAACGGATCAAGTTCTAAACCGATGACCAACCTTCTGGCGATCCTTGGCGAACATTGGCTGGTCACCGCCCTCGCGGCGGTGATCGTGGTTGCGCTGGCCCGCCTTGGGTTGGGGCGGCGAGTCTCGCCGACGTGGCCGGTCATAGCCGGGTTGACGCTGGCCGGTTATTTTGCCTGGCCGTTCGTGACGATTGAAAAGACGAAACCGGCCGAGATCGCCGGTTGGTTTTGTCTCGGCGTCGTCGGCCTAATGGCCCTGAAGTTGGTGAATCTGCTCATCACCGGCGGATGGTCGCGGCGGTTGATGCGGACCTTGGGCGGCGCATTGGTCTTCGGTCTCGGCGGGTTCGCCGGTCGATTAATTCAGTCATGGGGCGTCACCGGTTTTCGCACGCTCGGCACGGTGGACTTTGTCCAACCGTGGTGGCTCACCGGGTTAATCCTCATTCCCTTGTTGGTCTATCTGAGCTTTCAAAGTCTCGCCGGATTGGGGCCGATTCGCCGGTGGATGGCGTTGAGCATCCGCAGCCTGTTGGTGGCCGTGCTGGTGGTCACCCTGTCGGAACCCCGGTTGCGGCGGCCGAACGAAAACGTCTGCGTGATCTATGTGATCGACCGCTCCTTGAGCGTGCCGCCGGAATTGGAAACCATCGGCAGCGAGGGAGAACGAGACCGGCGCTGGCTTCGCATTCAACAATTCATCAACGCGGCCACCCAGCAGCGCGGCCCCGGCCACCGGAATGATTTGTCCGGAGCGATCATGTTCGCCCGTCGGCCGAAACTGGTGCTGCCCCCCGCATTAGTGGACCGGATGATCGTCACCGATGCCTTTGCCGGGACGATGGACCCGAATTACACGGATATCGCCGCCGCATTGAAACTGGCGATGGCTTCTTTCCCCGAGGGAACCGGCAAGCGGGTGGTGCTGATTTCCGATGGAAACGAGAACCTCGGCAACGCCGAGGATCAAGCTGCCCTTGCGAAGCAGAACGGCATCCAGATCGACGTGATCCCGCTTGCTGAAGGGTATCGGCTTCAAAACGAAGTATTGATCCAATCGGTGGAAGCCCCGCAGCAGACAACGCGGGGCGCACGATTGCCCGTGAGCGTGATCGTGCGGAACGCCCATCCGAGCCGGGTGGTCTTCGGCAAACTGGAACTCCTGCAAAACCGTGACGGCAAAGACCGGCCGATCGCTCTTGTTGGCCGGGGCGAAAAAGAAGAGTCGCCGTATGCCGTGCGATTGGTTCCGGGATTAAATCGTTTCGTCTTCCGTGACAAAGCGGAGGGCAAGGGCGAAGAGGAATTGTCCTACAGCTACCGGGCGGTGTTCATCCCGGAAGGCTCCGCCAATCCGGACAACACCGATCACACCGCCGGACTGGCCGGGGACCGCATTCAGAACAACAAAGCCCTCGCCCACGTGATCGCCAGAGGATCGCGACGGGTGTTGTTCTTGGAACCGGATGTTTTGGAGAACGGCTCTTTCCCGCATCAACACCTCATCGACCAATTGCGCGGGGCCAAGTTCCAAGTGCTACCTGTGCCGGTGGCCCGATTGCCGCAAAACCGAGATGAACTCACGGTGTTCCTGAGCAATTACGATTGCCTCATCATCGGAGACATTCCGGCCGACCGTTTCAGCAAAGACCAACATGAGGCCATCCGGGCGAACACCTACGACCAAGGCTGCGGCTTGGTGTTCGTCGGCGGCCCGGAGAGTTACGGCGCCGGGGGCTATCACAAAACCCCGATTGAAGCCGCGTTGCCGGTGGACAGTGAAATCAAGGCGTTGAAAGCGGCCGGCCGGGGGGGCTTGGTGCTGATCATGCACGCCTCTGAGCTGGCAGACGGCAACAAGTGGCAAAAGGAAATCGCCAAGCTGGCCATCGACCGGCTCAACGCCGTGGACATGCTGGGCGTGCTCTATTACGACGGCAGCACCAAGTGGCACGTTCCCTTTCAGGAAGTCGGCGAGGACAAGGCCCGATTGAAAGGGATGATTGACCGGATGGTCCCCGGTGACATGCCGGACTTTGACCCGTTTTTGAAGGCCGCCGCCGACACCCTTGCCGATCCGCAGCATGGATTGGCAGTGAAACATTGCATCCTCATCAGCGACGGCGACCCCCCGCTCGGCGTGCCGGGCCGCGCGGCCCTCGCCAAGATGAAGGAAAACAAGATCACCTGTTCGACGGTTGGCGTGGCGACACACAGCCCGGCCCAAGACGTGGTCATGGGAGAAATCGCGGACGGAGCGGCCCCCGGCGGGAAGTATTACAACGTGAAGAATCCCGAACAACTCCCCGAGATTTACATGCGGGAAAGTCGCCGGGTGTCGCAATCGTATCTCTTCGAGAAGAAGTTCAATCCGAAGCTCGTTAGCCACAGCGGGCCGACCGACAAACTCGATCCCAACTTGCCGGACCTGTACGGGTTCATCCGCACAACGCTCAAGAATTCTCCGCTTGCGGAAATGCTGGTGGAGGGGCCGAAGACCTTCGACCAACGATTCCCGATCCTCGCCACCTGGCAGTACGGCCTCGGCCGGTCGGCCGCGTTCACCTCGGACGCCCGCACCACGCCCGGCAATCCCAAGCTCGGCTGGGACCGTGACTGGGCGGGCAGCGAGATTTACCTGAAGTTCTGGGAACAAGTCGTCGGCTGGGCGATGCGGGGGCTGGAAACCGACCGCATGGTGCTGACCACGGAATACCGCGAGGGGAAAGTGCGAGTGGTCGTCGAGGCCCGCGACGAGAACAACAAGCCCATCACCGATTTGAAGCTAACCGGCAAAGTCTCGGCCCCGATTGGCGGTGGCGAAGGCGTTCCGCCGGTGGAACTGAAATTCGAGCAACGGGCGGGGGGTTATTACGAAGCCGAGTTCAAGGCCGACCAGGCGGGATCGTACATCGTCAACGCCCAGGCCCGGCAACGCACCCAAGCCTACAAGGGCCGTTTCAGAAACGGCTTGCCGATGACCACCGTGGAGAAGAACGGCCAGTTACAACTCACCGACGGCACCCCCGTGAAGAAACTGCCGGACGGCAAACTAGCCTACGTGGACAACGGCCAACCGGTGGAGATCGAGCAGGAAGTCGAGCGGGTGGTGGACAGCCGCCGATCCGGCGTGACCATCAGTTATTCCCCCGAGTTTGCCGATCTGGAAACCAACGCCACGCTGTTGAAGACACTCGCCCGGCTCACCGGCGGGACCGTCCATGCGGAGGACGCCAAGACACTGAAGGATCTGGCCGCCAGCGGCGATATTTACCGCCCCGCCCCGGAAATCATCCGGGCCTTGTTGCCGCTTTGGTACTGGCTGGTGTTCGCCGCCTGCCTGTTGTTGATCATCGACGTGGCCAATCGCCGAATCACCGTGGAACGCCATGAGGTGACCGAACTGGCCAACCGTTGGTGGGCGAAGTTACGCAAACGAGCAATGACGAAGGCGAAAACCGGGCCGGAAGACGAATTCATCTCCCGCCTGCGAAACAAAAAGACCGCGACGGCTGAGCAACTTGAAAACGAAAAGGCCAGCCGCAAATTCGAGCCGGAATCAACAACGACCGCCGCCCCGACCGGCGGGGCCGACGAGATGGAAACCAAGCCCCCGCAGCCGGCGTTCACGCCTCCTCCCCCGCCGCCGAAGAAGCCGGAGACGAAGCCCGACGAGGGAGGCACGGATTATTTCAGCAAACTGCGGGCGGCCAAGAAACGCGCCCCCACGGACCGCGACCCGGAATCGGAATAGGAACCACCCATGTCGATGATCGAACAATCACAGCAATTCCGCGAACGCTTCAAGCAAGTGGAAACCGAGATCGGCAAAGTGATCGTCGGCCAGCCGGACGTGGTTCGCGGCGTCCTCACCTGCCTATTCTGCGGCGGCCATGTGTTGTTGGAAGGCGTCCCCGGTTTGGGGAAGACGCTGCTCGTCCGCACGCTGGCCTCGGTGCTTGATCTGAAGTTTTCCCGCGTGCAGTTCACCCCCGACCTGATGCCCTCGGACATCCTCGGCACGAACATCATCACCGAACACGAAGGCCGCCGGGCGTTCAGTTTCCAAGCCGGGCCGATCTTCGCCCAAATCCTCCTCGCGGACGAAATCAACCGGGCCACCCCGAAGACGCAATCGGCCCTGTTGGAGGCGATGCAAGAACACCGGGTGACCATCGCCGGAACACAGCATATCCTCGAAGAACCGTTCTTCGTGCTGGCCACGCAGAACCCCATCGAGCAAGAAGGAACATACCCGCTGCCGGAAGCGCAACTGGACCGTTTCTTCTTCAAGCTGATCGTCCCCTTTGTGACACGGGACGACTTGAACCGCATTCTCGACCGCACAACCAAGAACGATTGGGCCGCCCCCGCCAAGGTCATGGAAGGCCCGGAAATCATGAAGTGGCAGGCGTTGGTGCGGGAAATTCTCGTCGCCCCGCCGATTCAGGATTACGCCATCCGGCTGTTGCTCGCCACACACCCGCAGGGTGAATTCGCCCCGGCCGTGACGAACCGCTATTTCCGAGTGGGCGCCAGCCCTCGCGGCGCCCAAGCCCTGATCCTCGCCGCCAAAGTGCAGGCCTTGCTGGCCGGGCGCTACAACGTGAGTTTCGAGGACATCCGCAAAGCCTATCTCCCGGCCATGCGCCATCGGGTGCTGCTCAACTTCGAGGCCCAGGCCGAAAACATCGCCGCCGACACCCTGCTCGCCCAGATCATCCAAGACGTGCCAGAGACGGAGAAAAAATAACCAGCCACGTTTTCCGGTGCATTTTTCACGTCCTCGGCAAAATGAATTCTGGTCATGCGCCCCAAGATATGGCATGCTATCTCCTCGCCCGCTTTTACTTTTTTGGAGATGTCTCATGCCCCGTTCGGCCAGTTTGGTTTTGGCGGCTCTCACCATGACCATCATCACCCCCTCTTTGTTTGCGGACCCCTCCCCGGTCACGCTGAAGAAAGAAGACCGCATTGTTTTCCTCGGAGATTCCATCACCCAAGGCGGCAACGGCGGCAAGGGTTACATCCAAGTCATCCGCAATCAGTTGGCCGAGAAGAAAAAAGACTTGGGCATTGAATGTGTCGGCGCGGGCATCAGCGGCAACAAAGTGCCCGATCTCCAAAGACGAGTCGACAAAGATGTGATCGCCAAGAAGCCGACCATCGTGGTGATCTACATCGGCATCAACGATGTCTGGCACGGCGAGAGCAACCCCAAGAACGGCACCACCCCGGAGGTTTTTGAATCCGGTCTCAAGGAAGTGATCGGCAAATGCACCAAGGCGGGCGCCCAAGTCATCCTTTGCACCCCGACGGTCATCGGCGAACTGCCGGGCGGCGCCAACAAACTGGACGCGAAGCTGGACGAATACGCCAACATCAGCCGCAAGGTCGCCAAGGAACTGAACCTGAATCTGTGCGATCTTCGCAATGCCTTCGTCGATCACCTGAAGGAAGGCAACAAAGACAAAAAAGAATCGGGCATCCTCACCACCGACCGCGTCCACCTCAACGACGCCGGCAACCGTCTCGTCGCCATGACCATCTTGAAGAGCTTGGGCGAGTAACTGGCAAAGCAAACACCCGCCACCAATTCAGATTTGTGTGGCGGGCGTTTTCGCATGGGCAGAACTCGAAATCGCAAACATGATGGTTAGCGATCCGTCCGCACCCCGGCATTCGCCTTGATCCTTGCTTCGGCGGCATACTGAGCGGCCCAGCGATAACGGCCCAGTTTGTTCAGCGCCTGATCGGCCAGTTTGGCGTCTTGGTTCGATTCGCCGTTCACCCGTTTCACCAGTGAGTCAATATCCCGTTCGCGTTCGGGGGAAAGCACGTCGTGCCGGCCAACCATCACCCGCACAATTTGATCGGGCTTCGGCTCAATTTTCACCGGCAGGAAATCGGCCGTCACCGGTTCTGAAACCAGATAAAGGACGCGAGTGCCCTCTTCACTGAACCAGTCGCTCCTCCAAGTCTTCACCATCGCTCGGGCTTCCTTTTCATACAGGCCCTGCTCGATCAACAAGGCAATGACTGTCACGGCGAGCTTATCGGTGGTCGATGCCGCCGAAGGTTCCTCGACCTTCAACTCGGCCCCGGCTTCCAAGCGTCCGAACTTCTGAAAAGCAATTTTGCCGTCCTGTGATCGCAGCAGAATGAAAGCCGGAACCATGTCCTTGCCGGTGTTCTTTACGTTGAAGACGCCACTCCCTTGGGCGCGAACTTTGAGTGGCATTCCGAAATCTCCCACGCCACGATAGAAGAGGAATTTCTCAGACTCCCGCCGGTCATTTTCAGCGATTTCGACGAACAACGAGTCCGTCTCGCGAGCCGCGAAATAACGGCCCTTTTCACTCTCGCCCGGCAACTGTCGGCCGCACTTTGTCAGCAATTTGATATTGTCCCAACGCAGGTCATGCGTCGGTGGCCGGCTTGCCTGCGGATACCAGTCCGTCATCACGCCCTTCGGAAAGTCAACCTGCACGGATACCGTCCGGTCGCGGTCGCTGTAGAAGTACATCACCGGCGTCTCAAGGCTGACCAAGACATCAGCCACGCCCCCTTTGACATTGCGGTGCCGGCCATGCACAAACTCCGGCAAATCGCTGTCATTCGGGTGGAACTTCAGATTTTTCCCGTCAGAGCCGGAGAAGGTGCTGAAGGTGCCCCATTCATGCACCACAAACTTCTCGGGTTCCTTGGCGCCAACGTCGCCCGCCCACAAGGCCAGCATGACCAAGAGGCTGTGTTTCATTGCGGCCGACACAATCCGGCCGGCTCGAAAAGTATTCATCGTCCAATCCTCCCCAGAGAGACACATCGGAACTTGCTCACGATGCTGTCTGCATGGTACATCTGCCATCTAACAGTGGAAAAATTGTTTGTTGTTTAATTCATCAAGGAGAATGTTGTTTAATAAAACGGCCCGTTTTCCCTTCGGATGTCAGCCATGTCGCAGTCAGTTCCCGCCGTTTCAACCGAACAAGTCTCGGCATTCGTTGAACTGGCCCGCCACGGCAGCCTGCGTGAGGCCGCGAGAGAATCGCACGTCACCGAACAGGGATTGAGGAATCGGTTGCTTGTGCTGGAAAGGCAGCTTGGCGTGGAGTTATACCACAAGAGCCGGGGCCGGCGGCTGCGGTCGCCGCTCACTCCGCAAGGCGAGGCGTTCCTGCCACACGCGCGGGCCTTCCTTGATCGTGCCCGCCAAATGGGGGAGTTGTTCGGTTCCGCCGGTTCGCGGGAAGTCCATCTGGCCGCGACGGAATATCTGATCCTCTATGTGCTCATCAAGGCCGTTCGCCGTTTCCATGCGTCCAATCCGGGGGTTCGGGTGCGGCTTTCCACGCGAACGGAATCAGAAGTGGAGGCGACGCTTCTCCGCGATCCCGATGTTGATTTGGGCGTGGCCGCTCCCTACGATTCCGGCGCCGACCTCGACTATATTCACCTGTTTTCACTCGATTGGAGCCTGATTGCTCCGCCACGACATCCGTTGTTACGCAAGCCTCGGATCAAATTGTCGGACCTGGCTCAAACGCCGCTGATCGTCTTCGAGCGAGGCTCAACCGGCCGGCAGCATGTCATGGATGCGTTCCATGCCCAAGGACTGTCGCCACTGGTGGCGATGGAAATGACGACGACGGAAATTGTGGTTCGGATGGTCGAAGCCGGCTTGGGCGTCTCGGTGGTGCCGCTGATGCCGGACAGGTCGGTGACACGCGGCCGGAAAGTCGGAGTGAAAAGCCTGGGCGACCAGATCCCGCCAATTCATTCCGGCGTCCTGCTGCGTCGCGGCGATGAGCCAAGCCCGGAGGCAAAGGCTTTTATTGATTCGCTGCGAGGATCGCCGGTGTGACGGGATCACCCCGCCGCCCGGATGAGGCCGACCAGCAACACATCAGATGCCAAGGCCAGCAGACAAGCCAGCACGACACCACTGGTGGCCGCGCGGCCGATGCCCTCGGTGCCGCCGGTCGCCCGCAGGCCGGCTTCGCAACCAGCCACGCCGATGAGGAAACCAAACACCACCGTCTTGAACCCGGCGGGAATCACTTCTCGCGGGTACAACTCCCGACGGCATGCTTCCTGATAGTGAAGCCAGTTCGTGTGCCCGACCACGCTCTCGGCAAGGAACCCGCTCAGGAGAGCCAATGCCGCGATGAAGACATGCAACAGCGGCAGGCTCAACATGCAGGCCAGCACACGGGGGCCGACCAGCACTTTCGTGGGTGATTCGCCGAAGAGTTCCAGCGCATCCAGTTGTTCGCCGAGTTTCATCGCCCCGAGTTCGGCCCCGAGGCTCGCCCCGGTGCGGGCGGCGACAATCAACCCGGCTCCGATGGGGGCGAGTTCCAACAGCACCGCCGCCGCGAGGGCCGTGGGGAGGTAATCGACCGTGCCGGTACGGGCCAGCACGGAATAGGTGTGCATCCACACCACCGCCCCGAGGGCCACGCCGGTAACCACACCAAGCGGCAATGCTCCGATAAACACCGCATAAAGTTGTTGAAGCACCGCCCCCGGTTGCCGGACGCTTTCAAGGGCGGCGATGAATGCCTCGCCGGCGAACCGGGTGAACTCGCCGACGCGGGCAAAGAAATTGGCGAAGATGTTCACGAACGATCACCCGCCACGCTCCACGTCCAATGGCGATCGGTGGTTTGTTTCACGTCCTCGGGATCGAAGCCGAGTTCTTCGACAATCTCCCTCACCTCCTCCAACGTGAGGGCGGCGTGCAGCGATTCGGCAAACATCCGCTGTTGGTGCGGGTTCTCGTTGCCGCAATAGGTGTTCACGAGGCCGTTGAGTTCCTCGGTGTCTTCCGGGCGCAGCAAATCACGCACGAAAATGGTCGCCCCCGCAGCGGCCATTCGTTTCATCTCGCGGAACACGGTTCGCGGTTCTGGAATGTGATGAATGATGCTGTTTGACATCACAGCCGCCACAGAGCCATCCGCAAACGGAATGTGCTTGGCGTCGGCCTGCTGACAAGTAACGCGGGAGGAGAAACCGGCTGCCTCGATATTTCGTCTCGCCAGCGTCAGCATTTCCTCGGCTGCATCCAAAGCGACGATCTCGCCAGTCGCCGATTGCCGGCAGAATTCCACCGGAATCTGGGCAGTCCCCGTGCCGACATCCACAATGGGCGAACGGCCATTCCACACACTCAAAAAGTCGGCGATGAACACCCGGTTTACGCCGGAATGATCCATCGTGTCGTAAGACACCGCATCCTCGGCGGTGTCCATGTATTCGGGTTCGAGGAGGCGATCAAGCATGTCATTCTCGATTTAAATGGACCCAAGATCACGAAGAAATTCCTCGGCTGAAACTGTCGTTCGCAAGAGCGATTGAACGGCCCGAACTTGCTCGACTGTCGAGAGGGCGTTGATCTTGTCGGAGACCGCCGGATCGACTCTTCCGAATTTCAACTCGGTTGCAAACAGCAGACCGGAAACAAGCCCTTTCAATTCACCCTTCATGATTCCCTTTTCGTAAATCGTCACGTTCACGGCTTTGACCTCCGAATAGGTTTCGGTCTGCAACAACCCGTCCAGTTCGCGTTGTTGGTCCTCGGTGAGAGGCAGATACGCCCGGACACATTCGCCTAACAGGAACTTTCGCTGGTCGTCCAGCGATGATCGTCCCAGCCTCCGAAGGGCCTCGGCTCCCAGCCAGGCGACCCGGTCGGGCGGGATTCGCATCAAGGCTGACAGAGCCACACCGAGCCAATTGTTCCCTTCCACATATTGTAACGCATTCAAGGCGGGCAATCCCACATAGAGGAAGTCCGACCGCTCCACGACCAGATCTCGGATTTTCCGTTCATGGGTCAACACGCCGACGCCATCAAGGCCGACATTCAAAAACAACACAATCGGCAGAACGGGAAGTTCCAGTTTGCCGCTCAATCTTGCGGCGTAGCCCGGCATCCGGTCACGGATGGATGTGGTGCTGTCCGGCGATTCGATTTCAATCAGGATCGCCAGCAGACATTCGCCGTTTGAGTTGTCGTGCCACGGGGAAAGTGGCTGACGGGTGCGAATGCGGGCGGCCAAGTCCAGCACCTGTCGTGGGCCTGTCGGCGGTTCTGTAGAGATTTCCTGTTCGAGCCAGACAATCTCGGACAGATCAAGCAGATCGAGCCAGTCATGGAAAAACAGGTCCATGAACTCCGCGAGGAACACACGGATGAGCGTCTTGAACCGCTGGTCATGATCCATGAGGGCCGCCTGTCGCCGGGGAGATGCCGCCCATGATCCGGGATGCGGGACACATTGTCAAATTCTCATCCAATTCACATGCCCCCGTTGTGAAGTCGCTTCCATAAACTAGTCTCTTTCCGTGAACCCTCTTCCGTTGTCGGAGTGTTTTACCCATGTCCGTCGTGGTCCAGAAGTTCGGTGGCAGCAGCGTGGCGAATGCGGAGCGCATCATGAGGGCGGCCCGCCGGGCGATCCGGGCGAAACAGGCCGGGAATCAAGTCGTCGTCGTCGTTAGCGCTCGCGGGGACACCACGGACGACCTGATTGAACTTGCCCAGGAAATCAGCGAAAATCCCCCGGCCCGCGAGATGGACATGCTCCTCGCCACCGGGGAACAGATCTCCATCGCTCTGATGGCCATGGCCATCCAAGAACTTGGTGAACAAGCCCTCAGTTTCACTGGCGTGCAAGTCGGCATCCGCACGGATTCGACCCACACCAAGGCGCGCATCAAGGAAATCTCGACGGCCCGGATGCGGGAAGCCCTCGACGCCGGGAACATCATCATCGTCGCCGGTTTCCAAGGTGTTGATGAAAAGCAAAACATCACCACCCTCGGCCGGGGCGGATCGGATACGACGGCTGTCGCCCTTGCCGCCGCATTGAAACTGTCCGGCATCGAGAAGGTGGCGTGCGAGATTTATACGGACGTGGACGGGGTCTACACCACCGATCCGCGCATCGTCCCCGAAGCCCGGAAGATGGACAAAATCAGCTACGACGAAATGCTGGAACTCGCCAGCATGGGCGCCGGGGTGATGCACTCTCGCTCAATTGAATTTGCGAAGAAATACGATGTGCCGTTGATGGTCCGTAGTTCCTTCAGCGATGCCGAGGGAACGTGGATCATGCCCGAGGCCGCATGGATGACCGGATTCCCGGTGTGCGGGGCCGCCCTCGCCAAGGACGAGGTTCGGGTGTTCTTGGAGAACGTGCCCGACCGGCCGGGCGTGAGCCACCAGGTGTTTGCGGCCATCGCCGCCAAGAACATCGCGGTGGACATGATCGCGCAAAGCGTCGGCCGGGACGGCAAGGCGTGCATCGGCTTCACTGTTATGCGGAACGACCTGAACCTGACCATCGCCACCCTGCAACCGATCACCACCGAACTTGGCGGCAGCATCGCTCCGGTGGAGGATGTGTGCAAGGTCTCCGTCGTTGGCTCCGGGATGCGGACCCGCACGGGTGTGGCCGAGAAGATGTTCGCCGCCCTCACGACCGAGGGGGTGAACATGAAGATGATTACCACCGGGGACATCAAAATTTCCGTGTTGGTGGACAAGGCCGATGGCGTGCGGGCGCTCAAAGCCGTGCATCATTCCTTCGCCTTGGAGAAAGCACGACCGGGGGCCGGGGAAGAGACCGTCGGCTCTCTGGAATACCAGACGAAGACCATCATCCGCCAAGATGCGGCCGGTGATCTGGCCCAAGCCATCAGCCGGTTGGCCGGGATGGAAGACATCGTCATCAGTGGCGTGAAGCTCGACACGAACTACGGCCGGGTGACCTCCTTCGACCTGCCGGACCAACCCGGCAATTGTTCCCGCGTGTTCCAAACCGTGGCGACCGGGCACATCCTTGTGGACATGATCGTCCAAAACCTCACCGGACCGGGCCGGGCCGAACTTTCATTCACCGCCCCGAAAACGGACCTCACGCGGGCACTGAAACGCACTCAAGACGTGGTGCGGGAGATTGACCCGAACGCCCGCGTCGCCGGAGAATCGGACATCGCCATCCTGTACGTCACCGGCGTCGGCATGCGAACCCACACCGGCGTCGCCCGCACGATGTTCGGCGCCCTGGCCAGTCGGGGCATCAATATCGCCATGATTAACTCCTCCGAAGTTTGCGTCAGCGTCGTGGTGGACGCCGACCGGGGCGAAGAAGCGCTCGAATGCCTGCGAGAAGCGTTTAAGCTCACCTAAAGTCTGCCTAAATCGAAGAGCAGCGGATTTCTAATCCGCTGCTCTTCATGATTGCCGGAGAATGTTCGTGCTGCCTCCTTGCGCCCACGATCCCGAAGGACTCGCCCTTCTGATGGCCTGCAAGGAGAATCCCCTCGACCTTGCCCCCCGTCTTATTCTCACGGACTGGCTCGAAGATCAGGGCGAAGAAGATGTCGCCTGTTGTCTGCGAGAGAGCATGGCCCACGATGGTTGCATGGTCCCGCTTCCAACGCATGTTCAAGAACGCTGGCAACCGCTGAATGGGTGCGACCACGGCTGGCTTTGTTTAAGGCCGGTGGCCGACACGGTGGAACGAAAACTCGATGAATTGCGGGATTGCCGGTGGTTTTGCTCGATATCGCTGACCGATCTTTCCGAAACTCTCGCCCGCAAAATCATTCGAGAATGCCACGCCATCAACCAAGTGGTTCGACTGGCCACAATGGGTTATTGGACAGCACCGGAAGAGCCATGCAATGGTCCGCGGCTTGATTGGATGTCGGATCTGACGTTCAACTCACCTTTGATAGAAGAATCCGATGTACTTGCGCTTTCCCAAAATAGCTTCATCAAGCCACTATCCCTGACAGTGGGTGATGCACAGCACCATCGACATGGCATGCGAGCGTTGTTCGAGGCGGCTTGGCTCCCGAATTTGAGGCAATTGCGGCTTGGTGGTGAACTCTCATGTTGGGTGGATTTCGCCCGTTACCTAACACGGAAAAAACTAAATCATCTGGAATCACTGAGTCTGGGCGGACCGGGTGGCCGGATGACTCTTCAGGCGATCATCCACGATCAAGCCGCCCCTCAACTTCGTCGGCTTGCCCTGAGAAACATGGGAATCGACGCTGAGGACATTTTGTCCGAGTTTCCCCGGCTGGCTTCCCGACCTCTCGAATCACTCGACCTTTCCGGCAACCCGCTCAGGTGTGACGGTCTCCGTGCGATTGTCATCTGGCCGGGTCTGTCTTCACTCAAAGAATTATGCCTGCGCCGGATTGGATGCAAATCTGCGGCACTGGCTGAACTGGCCTCTTCCAGGCAATCGGCGAACATCCGGATATTGGATGTCAGTGATAATCGCGGGTTAGATGAAGAGCATTTAAATGGTTTGGAATCCGCTACGATGCCCGTCCTTGAAAAATTGCGAATGAGCGACTGCGAACTCACGGCTGCTTCAATGGCCCGTTTGGTTGAATCGGGACTTCTGCGAAGCATTTCATCATTGGACCTTTCAAAAAATCGGATCGGCAAGCCTGGAGTGCGTCATTTGGCAAACGCAGGTCCGTTGAAGATCACCGAACTGGATATGTCGGAGAATTTCATCGGTGAAGGGGGACTCATCCATCTGGCTGGTTACGCAGGGCTTCAACAGGTGACCCGTTTGGGTTTAGACGGAAACGGGATCACCCCCCGCGGCCTCGCTGAACTCGCTTTCTCACCACACGTGAGCAGCCTGCGGCACTTGTGGATCAACAACAACAACCTAATCGGCGACTATGGTATCCGCCACCTGACCACAAGCGCGTGGCTTCCGGGGCTTCAAGAATTGTCGATAATCCAGACGGGAATCACAGACACAGGGTTGCGTGCGTTGGTGGATTCCCCGAATTTGGGGGAGTTGCAGTCACTCAACCTCTGGGGGAACCCCATCACTGACGCCGGGGCCGACATGCTGGCGAATTGCGAAGCGTTAAAATCGCTCACCGATCTGTGCATCTCACAAGAACACCTCACCGACAGAGGGATGAACGCCCTGCGAAACTCGCCGTACCTACAGCATACGATCATTCATTGGTGAATGACACCCAATAATAACTTAAGGCATTCTCAACGACTCAACGAGAAGCGAGCCGGGTGGCGCCAGCCCCGGAGTCTGTCACTTGCCCTTGGCCAAGGCCATTGCCGTGTGACGGACTCCGGGGGCTGACGCCACCCGGCTCGCTATTTACAAACTGCTTTGCCATTGCCGCAGGAGGTTGCTTACTTCAACTTCGGCAGTTCTTTCTTCACGAACTCGATGCGGTCTTTGATTCGTTGCTTCTCGGCGTTGGCTTGGTTTTCGACTTCTTTCGGGTAGTTCTTGTCAATCTTTTCGGCAATTTCCTTCATGCGAGGCACATAGGAATCAATGGTCTTGTTGATGCTTTCCGACGTGAAAACCTTTTCCATCAGTTCCTTCATGCGGGCGATGTAGAGCTTTTTCCCTTCGGGATGATTCAAGACTGCCTGGCCGACGATGGACCCCCACCCATGCCAAATAGCGTCGCCGGCGTTTTGGAAGAGTTGATCCTTGCCGTGCGGGATGAAGACAAACTTGTCCGTCTTCGGGTCGTGATAGAGGCGGTAATTGTTCCTGTTGCGGGTGTAACCGTCCCAGTCCACCGTCAGCACTTCCATGCAGGCGAGGGAGATGAATTTTTCCACGTCCAACAGTTTATTAACGGCTTCCCAGCGTTTCTTCTCATCCGGCGTCCGGCAGGCGGCCACCAGGGCCTGCAAGTCTTTGCGGTCCTTGCCGGAGCCGCTGTCTTGCTTGATCGCCGCGTCGATGTCCTGCAAAAAGCCGCCGTCGTAGAGGTTGCCGCTTGCGTCGGGGAAGAACCGCTTGAGGAAGGTCTTGTCGTAGCCTTCCTTCAACAGATACATGCCGACCTTGCGGCCGTTGAGTTCCACCCGCACATGCGTGAAGCGGGCGGTGGGGAGACCGGCCCGGCCGAAAACGTCGGCGGCGACGATCTCGTTGAAATAGCTGCCATCCTGAACCGAGTTGTTCAGGTGGATCTTGTCCATGCCGAAGAACGTCTGGCCTTTGGTGAACTTGTCAATGTTGAGCGTCAGGGCGGGCTTGTCGTCCCAGCCGCGAAATGAACCTGCGGCCCCTTTCAGGTGCAGGCCAACATCGTTGAGCGTCAGGTCGTTTGCCTTGAAGGTGCAGCGCACATATTTGCGGGGGTCTTTGTCCAACAAGGCTTTGTTTTCCTTGTCGAGCGTGATCTCGATCTTCAGCGGCGGAGCCTTGGGGTTGAACAACTCCGTGGCTTTGTCGTCGGCAGCCATGCCCGCGACCGGCCAACCCAACCCGAACATTCCGACCAACAGGGTCCAACGCATTGGCGTCTCCTTCATCCAGATTGTTCCGCTCGTCTGATGACTGTTCGTCATTTTAAGAGAAAACGCAGGCCGACCGCCATGACAAGTCCCGGAATCATGCACAGGACGACCGGCGCCAGAATAATCAGCCAGATGGGAAACAGTTTCTCCACCCTCTCGGCAACTTCGCCGGGAAGCGGCGGCGGCTTGGCCGGTCCCGGAATCGGCGGGGGTTTCACGGCCAGCGTTTCGGAACTGGGGTCCGGTTGGGAATACTTCTTCGCCATGTCGCCAAACACGGCGGCCGTGATTGAATTGAAAAACTCGCCGGGGTCTGGTTGGGCCTTCTCCAACTCCTGAACCAATTGGGCCTCGGATTGGTGCGGGTCGGTGTCCATCGGGGTTTCGGGGTCGCCGGCCACCCATTGGAGCAACGCGGCCTGCACCTGCCGGGCGCTGGCGTAGCGCCGGGCCGGGGATTTTTCCATGAGCCGTTCGACAATGCGGGCAAAATCAGCCGAGACCGTCGGGTTGTGATCGGTGATCGGGTCCGGGTACGCATTGCGATGGCGCTTCATCTTTTCAATGGATGTCCCGCCGGGGAACGGCAACCGCCCGGTGAGGGCCATGTAGAGCGAACAGCCGAGGGCGTACAGGTCGGCCCGGCCATCCACCGCCGTGGGGTCATCCACTTGTTCGGGAGCGATGAAATCCATCGTCCCGACCACATAGCCCTGCCCTCCCACAATGCTCTTGTCCTCCGGCAGTTCTTCGTCCGTGGCGAGGGCCAGCCCCATGTCGAGGATCTTCGCGTGACCGTTCGGCGTCACCATCATGTTGGATGGCTTGAGGTCGCGGTGGATCAACCCTTTCTCATGGGCATGTTGCAGCCCGTCGGCCACCTCGGCGAAAAACCGGGCCGCGCGGGCCACCGTCAGCGGCCCCCGGTCGGCGATCTGTTTCCGCAGGCTGATTCCCCGGATGTACTCCATCGCGATGAAGTGGACGCCGTCCACGGCTCCGACCTCGAAGGTCTTGGTCACATGCTGGTGATCCACCCGGCGGGCCATGTCCATTTCCCGCAGGAACCGAGCCAGCGTCCGCTCTTCCTCGCGGGCCCGTTTGCCGGGCAGCACCTTGAGGGCCACAAGGGCCGGGCTGTTGTGGCGTTCCTGTTCGGTTCGCGTGTCGCGGGCCAGATACACCGTCCCCATGCCCCCTTTGCCAAGCGGGGAGAGGATGTGGTAAGGCCCCAGCGCCAACCCCTGATATGTGCCTTGGGCAAGCTTGGAGACTTGGAAGTGCGTGAGCAGTTCCTTGGAAACGAACCACTCGCCCAACCCGGTTACCGACTCCCGGACCCGCTGGGGAATCTCGGTCAGAAGCACATCAATTTGATTGCGCGCAAGCAGGCGGCTGCGGCGCAATGCCTGCAGAAAACGCTCAACCTCGGCGCTCGGCGGTAATGGTGGTGGCACGCGGGAAGGATACGGCATGAACGGGGGAGGAACAACCCGTCCGAAGATGACAACGCGACAAGGAAAAAAATTAAAAAAGGGAAAAGCAGGCCCGCCTCGGCCGCGTTTGTCAGGCGGGCAAAAGCCTCAAAAACGACGGAAATGAGTGTTCAAAACGCTTCAAAATGACCTCTCCGAGACCAAATTCAGTCGCTTTTTGACCAAAAACACCCTCAAAACGCTCCAAAAAGGCCCTTTTTTTGAACACCTCCCGTTCAAAATCCTCGGGAAAGACACCCGGTGCCCAAATGATTTTGTCATAATCCGCCGGTTTTTGGCGGTCCCCGGCGATGACGAAACCGGGCCAAAAACTCCTTTTGGCTCAGTTCATGTTGCGGATAAGAAACGATAGCCGGAGTGTTTCATCGCCTTTTTCAATATCGAAACCACCCCATGTACTCGCCCCATTGGAAGATCCAAGGATGGCGCCAGGGGTTTGTCCACGGGAACACGGCGGCGAAGACCCCCGCGCCAAAGCAAAGCAGGGCGAAGCCCCGGCCAAGGCGTGAACCGGCCAACGAATCGGCGGCTGGCAACAAGCCCCACAGGAGCAGCGGCGTGATCCAGAAGAACCAACGGGGGCCGGAGGTCCAGCCACCGTAGTTGTTTGACTTCCAGATGTAAAAGCCAATCACCACAGCCAGCACCGCGAGCGACCAGTGACGCACCGACCTTGACGCCCCGGCGTCGTTCCCCTTCAGGGACAAGCCGACGAGCGCCAGCAACCACACCGGTGTGAGGCTGAACAGGCCGTGATGGCCGAATAGCAAGTGAAAGGTGTAGATGGTCTTCGGTTCGTCCGCGAAGTCGATGCCCGGATATTGCGGTTGGTCCGGCAGATGGCGTTTCGCCCAGTGGCTTCCCGGATATTCGTACCAGATGCCGCCAAACTTGGCGTAGATTGGTTCCCATGTGCCGATGGCTTCGTGGTTCACCCATGTTTGCAAGGCCATCGGCAAAATGGCTGCGGGAAGATATGTGAGCAGGGTTTTCGGCGACTGAAACATCAACACCGCCGCGAGCGCGCCCGCCAAGGCGGCGGCCGGCAGATCGAGGCAAACCGCCATCCCGGCGAACAATCCGGCCCCCAGACCGGCGAGGAGTGAAACGGGTTGTCCCTCAGCCCTTGGTTTGACAATGAGATACATCGCGTAAAACACACAGCATGCGGCCGGAACATGGTTGTTCAAAGTCACGCTGAACGTCGTGAGAAATGTGCCAAAACAGGCGACGGCGAACACAAACAACCGGCCCCAATCCGTCCGGCCGTAGGCTTCGAGAAGCAGCGAGAGCAACCACAGGCCGACGGCCAACGGCAGCACGTTGAGCGTCACCAGCGTGAGAACGACGACTTCCCAGCGATGCTCGGCGATGTTCCACTTTAGATATTTGTGCATCAGCCAGTATTCCCCGGCCGCCATCACCGTCAGCAGCGGGGGCTTCGTGGAGAAGAACTCCTGCCGGTCAGGGTGCAGCACCACATCCACCGATTTGAAACCATCCGTGAACAAAATGCCCTCGTCCCTGTAACCCTTAGAATTGCTTTCGTCCGGGATGCGTTTGCCGATCACGAACGTTCCCTCTTCGACAAGGGAGCGCACAGTGGCCCATCGAGAGCGGTCGTTCGATGAAAACGTTGGGAACGGTTCCGGCCGTTCCTTCGGCCAAACGCGGGTGGGGTTCACCTTGTACATCGACGGTTCGAGCAACAGTTCGGCATTGGCAATTCGGCCGACCATTAACCCGATGGCGGCGAGGAGCATGATCCAATAAAGGGAGCGACGAAGTTCCGGGTCCATGATGACTCGCGATGTGGATTCGGGGTCCGGTGCGACACCGATACAATATGGGAAAGGGGAAATCCGCCATGTCAACCTTGATCGACGCCCTTCCGTTGCAAACCATCAACCCGTCGCGGTTTCATCGGTTCACGGTGGAAGAATACCACCGTTTGATCGAAAGCGGCCACTTTACTCCGGAAGATCACTTTGAGCTATTGGAAGGTTATTTGGTGACCAAAATGTCAAAGAACCCTCCTCACACATCCGCTTTGAACAAGTTGATCAAACAACTCATGGCGATATTGCCCGCCACTTGGGACTGGCGGGTGCAGGACCCGATCACTCTGGCTTCCAGTGAGCCGGAGCCGGATATCGCCATCATCCGGCCGTCGGCAGATTCTTACGAGACCCACCATCCAAATCCGGCTGATATTGGGTTGCTGGCGGAGGTCGCCGACTTATCACTGTCCACAGACCAGATCGACAAATTGCGGATCTATGCGAGATCGGAAATTCCCGTTTATTGGATCGTGAACTTGATTGGCCGGCAAATCGAAGTGTACGAGCAACCAAGCGGCCCGACGGCCGACCCGGAATATGCGATTTCGCAAAACTACCAAGCGGGCGAATCCGTTCCCGTGATGCTCGACGGACAACTTATCGGCCACATCGCGGTGAATGCCGTGCTGCCCTCGGCGTGACTCACGCGCCGTTGCCGACTGTCGTAATTGGAATCACCCGCTTTTTCGCGTCATCCTCGCGGACCACTTGAGCTTTTTGACCAGCCACCGCATCGGCCGGAGAGGCGCCGCCGGTGCCCTGTTTGAGCGTCAGGATGGTTTCAATCTGGGTCAGGAGTTTCGGCAGTTCGACCGGCTTCGGGTGATAGTCCACGCATCCGGCCTCAATGGCCCGCTCCCGGTCGCCGCCCATCGCATGGGCTGTCAGAGCGATGACGGGAATATGGGCCGTCTCCGGGTCGGTCTTCAATTGCTTTGTGGCCTGCCAGCCGTCGATCTCGGGCATGTTCATGTCCATGAGAATCAAGTCTGGCATCTCGGTCTTCGCCGCTTCGATCCCCAGTTTGCCGTCAAAGGCCATGACCACTTGAAAACCCCGGCGTTGCAACCGACGAGAGAGGGCATCGCGGTTTTCTTCGTTGTCTTCGACGATTAATATCTTTGGCATGTGAATCTCTCTTCAATGTCTGAGGGCTGACTATGCGGCGGCCAGTCGTCCTGCCAGCCTTCGGATTTCCGTTTGGAACTCGTCCAGGCTGTAGCCGCCTTTTTGCAGGATGGCTTCCACTTTGCCACTCAGACGGTTTCGGTCGTCTCGTGTCAAATCCTTGGAAGTGGTGATGACCACGGGAACCGTTCTTCCCGATTCCGTGCGGCGAAATTCGTTCAGGAAGGCAAACCCATCCATTTCGGGCATCAGCAGATCAAGCACGACCAGCGAATATTGCCGGTCTTTTGACTTCTGAAGGGCGATCCGGCCGTTCTCGGCCTCGTCCACTTGAAAGCCCGAACGGGCTAGTGTCCTGCGAACGGCGTGCCGGGTTGTGGAATCGTCGTCCACCACAAGGATTCCCGGCTCGATTTGCCCCTCGCAATACTTGCGGATGACGGCCGCCAGTTCGTCCGGGTCAACCGGCTTGCCCAAATATTCGGCGGCCCCCAAGGTGAAGCCTAGTTCCTGTCCGGCCCCGGCGGTCATCAGGATCACCGGAACATCAGTCAGCCGGGAATCTCGTTTCAACGTGCCCAATACCGCCCAGCCATCGACCTTGGGCATGATAACATCCAGAAAGATGGCGCTCGGGCGAAACTTGGCCGCGAGAGCCAGTCCGTCTTCGCCATTGGTGGCTGTCACGGCGGTCAGCCCTTCCTTGGCCAGCGCGGCCACCAGCGATTGCCGGGCGGCTTCGTCGTCCTCGATCACCAGAACCATGCCATCAACCGGCGGGGTTTCCGGCGTCGCCACGGTGATGACAGCCGGTTCTTCGGACAGCGGGAAACGAACAATGAACGCGGTTCCGTGGCCGGGGGTGCTTTCGACAGTGATGGTCCCGCCCAACAACTCCGCAAAACGGCGGCAGATGGTCAGGCCAAGGCCGGTGCCGCCGTATTTTCGTGTTGTCGATTCGTCGGCTTGAGTGAAAGGCTGGAATAACCGACCGAGTTGTTCCGGAGTCATGCCGATGCCGGTGTCCGACACTCGCATTTCCAAAGCTGGTTTGTCGTCTTGTTGGGTACGGGCAACCTGAAGTGTGATCGTGCCGTGATCGGTGAACTTCGCCGAATTGGATAGCAAGTTGAACAAGATTTGCCGAATGCGGGTGGAATCGCTGTGAACCGTCCCGAGTTTCTCGGGTACGTCGAGTTTCAGCTTGTTTCCCTTCTTGGCAATCAGCGGTTCGACGGTGGTGGTGACATCTTTCAACAAACCATCAAGATCGAAGGTCTCCTGATACAGTTCCATCTGCCCGGCTTCGATCTTGGAAAGATCCAAAACGCTGTTGATGAGCGACAACAAGTGTTTGCCCGCCGTGCGAATTTTCTCCAAGTCCGGGCCAAAATCCGTGATGCCCCGGTCCTCGGCCTCTTCCTGAAGGAGTTCGCTGTACAAGATGACGGCGTTCAACGGCGTGCGAAGCTCGTGACTCATGTTTGCCAGAAACTGACTCTTGGCATTATTGGCGGCCTCGGCCGCGTCGCGGGCTTCCTTGAGTTCTTGCTCGGCCTGTTTCCTCGCGGTGATATCGGAAAAGGCGATCACCGCCCCGGCGACACGGCCTTTGTCCTTGATCGGATAGGCCGAGTACTGGACGGGGAAATCTTTGCCACCCGGCCGGGAGAACAGCAGGTCGTCCCCGGTGGCGGGCATTCCCTCGCGGGCCGTGTGGGTCAACCGGGAGGAGGCGGGATCCACGGGTTCGCCGTTTTCATGGATCGGCTTGGTAAAGTCGTGGATGTTGCGGCCAACCACCGTTTCCGGGTCGAGGCCAAGCAACCGGCCGGCGGCTTTGTTGATGAAGGTGCAATTCCCGGCCGGGTCGGTGCCGACGATCCCCTCGCCGGTCGATTCCAAGATCAGGGTATTGTACCGGGCGAGTCGTTCCCGCTCGGCGGCCGCCATCTCTCGTTCGACGGCCACTTGCTGGCGTTCGATGGCCGCCTGTTGTTGTTCCAAGGCAATCCGGCGACGGTTGGCCGTGTCCCGCTGGAGCAGGTAAATGCCGGAGAGGCAGGAGATCAAGACGATCAGCCCCGAAACCCAAATCCCCCACACGGCGTAGTGATAATTCCGGGTGTGGACGGCTTCCCGCTCGGCGAGCAAGTTACCCTCGGCGGTGCCAATCTCCTCGGCGGCCCGGCGAATCTCGTTCATCAGGGCCAATCCCTGTTGAAACAACTCGCCCCGCCATCGATTCGGGCCAATTTCGCGGTTTTGTTCCAAACCGGCCAGCCGTTGCCGGGTCAGTTCTCGAAGAGCGCCGACCCGCTCCAGTTGAACGGGATTGTCGGCTGTCAGCGATTGCAATCGGTCCAACTGAACATTGATGTCCTGCTTCGCCCGGTCAAAGTCCAATAGCGTCACCGGCTCTTTGGATAGAAGAAAGGTTTGTTGGGCGACCTCCGCTCCCGTAAGGGCGGTGAGCAAGGATTGTTGGGCGATGATCACATCCTGCGAATGCCGCACCTTGCCGGCGCTGTCCGCAAGGGCAGTTGTGTTTCGATACGCCAGATAAGAATTGACCACCAATAGCACGAAGGCCAGCCCGAAAATAACTCCCGTGAGTGTGGTGATGTTCCTGTAACTGCGATCATTCATGGGAATGTCCGTTCACCATCACCAGACGGTTGTTCGCCGGGGCGGGAACAATGGATTTCAACGTGTCCCGCGTTTGGATAAGGGACGTGGTCACATAAGTGGCCCCGGCCGTGCGGAGTTTCACCAACAGATGATCGAATCGCTGCGGCTTTCCAAAGTAAGCCACGATAATCCGAACTTCGGGGAATCGCTTCCGCAACCGGCGGCACAAGTAAATCACTTGGGGAACGCCACCGGGGGGAAGCACCGAAATCACCACGGCCGTCGCCCCGGACTCGGCAATCTGTTGTTCAACCTCCACCGGCAGAATACGCGAACCCAAGACCTGCATTTGCAGATGTTCCGCAGGCAACACACGGGCCAGCATCTCCAGCGGCAATTCCTCCACTTGATGATGTGACGGTGTACCGATCACGACCGGCATGGGGCCTGTTTCTGATTCCTCGGGAGCGCTATTGGTTGCCTCGCGTTCCTCGGCGATTTCCCGGACAATCGAGAAGGCCCCGGCGAAGATTTCTGTTTCCTCCTCGGCCGTCAGTCCGCCCGCATCGCGGTCCCGCCGGGCCAAATGGAGAGCCGGCAACACTGTCTGGTCGTAGGCGGTCAGCATGTGGCCGTCGGTCGCGTCTTGCAGCGCCAACTTCTTGGCCTCCGGGACATCTTTGGCCATCAGTCGCTGATAAAACGCCACATGCTTTGGCAACGGGGGGCGATCTCCCAACAAGAGGGCCAGCGGACGCAACCGGGGAACATGCTGGCCGATGACCGCCAGACAGGCTGTGATCGGCGTCGAGAGCAGAAGACCGATCGGCCCCCACAACCACGCCCAGAACGCGGCCGCGACCAAGAGAGCGACCGGCGACACCCCGGTGTGATGGCCGAGCAACAGCGGTTCGACAACGTTGCCGGTGAAAATATCGAGGACGGCGAAGAATCCCAGCACAATGAGCGGTTGCGCCCATCCTTCGGAGGTCGCAAAACTGAGGGCGAACGGAAACACCGCCGAGATCCATGTGCCGACGTAAGGAACGAACCGCAACATCGCGGACAGGAAACCCCAGAGCAAGGCATACTTCACGCCGATGATTTCCAATCCGATGGCCAGGATGATGCCGAACGAGGCATTGATGATGAATTGAAACAGCAGGAACCGGCTGACCCGGTCGGCGGCATCCCCCAGCACGCGGGTCGTGCCGGTGAGCCGACCCCGGCCGAACAGGCTGATGAGGCGGTTCCTCATATCCTCCCGATTCACCAGCAGGAAGGTAAACAGGATGACCACCAGCCCGGCCGTCGCCAGGGGTTCCACCACCGGCACGGCCGACTCGGCCAGCGAAGTCAGGCCGTTTTGCGGTTCCAGTTTGGCGATCACCACCGGTTGGTAAGACTCAAGCGGCGGATGATTCATTTCTTTCTGGACCGTCGGCTTTTCGACGGCGATTTCGTTCATCATGTTGAACAGTTCGGCGAACGGGCCGCCCGAACCGCGAAGGGCATCCACCTTCTGTTGGATCACGCTCCGATTCTGCGGCAGTTCTTTGGCCAACGAAATGATTTGCTGGCCGATCAGCCAGCCGAAGCCCCCCATGACCGCGAAGGTGATGGTGAGCGTAATCAACACCGACGGCATGCGGCCAAACTTTTTGGCCTCAAACCACCGGACCACCGGCGTGAGGATAAAGCCGATCAGCACCGCCAGCATGACGGGAAGCAGAACCGGCTTGGCCGCATGCAGCACGAACACCATGAGCGTGACGGTGGCCAGCCCTTGAAGCAGCGGGGAGACAGCACGATTTTTCGACGCGGAGACGGCCATGTGTTTGCTCGATTGCCAGAGGGCGGCGAGTGGGTCAACACATGCGATTGCATCTTTGATGCCAAAGGCGACAAGTCAAGAAGAAAGAATCTCGCGCCAAGCTGCCAAGACACGAAGAAGACAGAAGAAAAATGCCTGTTCTCTTCTTTGTGTCTTGGCGGCTTGGCGCGAGATTCTTTCTTCTGTCTTCTCCTCGCTTTCAATGAACAACAATGCGCGAGGACGCGCAAGCGATTGCCCTCATAGAATGATCGAAACTCGCTATTGCTCCTCTCCCAATCTATTCCTTCATCGCAGGAGACCGCCGTGGCCAAAGACCCGACCAAGCCGGACGAAGAGGAAATTATTCGGCAATTGCATCAGTATGTGTTTGAACAATTGGAAGCCGGTGGGTCCCGTCTGGAATTGGAACGGGATCTCGTTGAAAAGGGACTGACCCAGCCGACGGCCGAAGAAATCATCCGGCAAATCGGGTAGGTCCGCCAGAATCTCCACAAGGAGGCCGGCCGGAAAAACATGCTGTACGGAGCCTTGTGGTGCGGCGGTGGAATCATCGTCACCTTGGGGACGCTGGCGATGGCGGCCGGGGGCGGATCTTATGTGGTCGCGTGGGGAGCGATCATCTTCGGGGCGATTCAGTTCTTTCGCGGGATGTCCCAAGCCTCGGGTTGACGGAGAGATGGTTCCATGTCCAACAAACGACTGCTCGGCTTTGAAACCAAACACCAACCCGTCATCAGCCGACGGGCGTTTTTGAATCGAATGGGCCGCAACCTCGGGGCAGCGTTCCTGTTCATTGCCGTCTCCCTGTCTGCGGGCATGTGCGGATATCATTTCCTGGAAGACATGGCTTGGATCGACTCCTTCGCCAACGCCAGCATGATCCTCTCCGGCATGGGGCCGCTTGCCCCGATGAACACTTATGGTGGCAAACTCTTCGCCGGCTTTTACGCCTTGTACAGCGGGCTGGCCGTGATTCTGATTGCCGGGCTAATCCTCGCTCCGGTGCTGCATCGGGTGCTGCACCGTTTTCATGTGGAAATGGATAAGAATTAGTGCCCCGGCTCTTTGGGGGGTCTCTCATCATTAAAAATTCAACGCTGGCAAATAACAAGATTTTTTTCTGTAAGAAAAACCCCGAACCGTGGTACAAGATAATGCCTCGGGCGTTGCACGCTTGACTAGAATGGGGTGCGTTCCAAAATATCGGGGGACGCACACTCGCGCCGGTGGCGGAATTGGGTCCGCGACCGCGACAGAAGATCTCTCGCATCAAGGAGTATCTGATGAAGGTTCGGATGTTGATCGCGGCCGTTGCCGCCGTTGTGTTGAGCCTGCCGGTCATGGCCGAAGAACTGAAGTCCGGCCCGCAAACCGGCGAAAAGGTTCCCGGTCCGTTCCACCCGCTGAATGTCACGGGCGAGCACAAGGGCGAAAAGTTCTGCCTGTTCTGCACGAACGGCGAGAACCCGGTGGCCATGGTCTTCGCCCGCGAAAGCAGCGACTCCCTCGCCAAGCTCGTCAAGAAGATTGACGAAGCCACGATCAAGAACAAAGACAAGGAAATGGGCAGCTTCGTCGTGTTCCTGAGCGACGCCGACGGCCTTGACAAGAAACTGGCCGACATGGCTTCCAAGGAAAAGATCGAAAAGTGCGTCCTGAGCATCGACAACCCGGCCGGTCCGAAGAGCTACAAGGTCGCCGCCGACGCGGACGTGACCGTGGTTCTCTACGTTGACCGCAAGGTCAAGGCCAACTACGCCTTCAAGAAGGGCGAACTCAAGGACAGCGACATCGAAAAGGTGATCGCCGACGTCAGCAAGATCACCGCCCCGGCCAAGTAATTTCGCCAGCGTGATCGATTAAACAAAGGGCCGGCTTCTCCATGCGGGAAGTCGGCCCTTTGGCGTTGATATGACAAGCGATGTGGCATATTCAAATTCAAACCGGCTATTTAAGGGAAATGATCATCCATGCTTCGATTTTTGCGGGCGTTTCATTTCCCGGCCATCGATCGTCTTTGGAAGTTTCTTCTGGCCACGGCCATTTACACATCAGCCGTCTGCGGTTACCACGAATGGCATGACATCGTGACGGACAGGCCGCAGCCCTCCCGGATTGTGGAGATTGTCCTCAGTAGCTTGATCTTCGGCTGGTTTATGCACTTCCGGGCGAACACCGCCTACGACCGCTGGTGGGAGGCCCGCAAACTCTGGGGCCAGCTTGTCAACGTGAGCCGAAACATCGCCCTCAAAAGCCGTCATTTGATCGGTGCCTCGGAAACCGACCGCGAACGCCTTGCCGGGTTGCTGACCACCTTCGCCGACTGTCTTCGGAAGCGATTGGCCCGGCCGCGTTCCCTGCCGGGAGACATGGAAGCCGCCCGCGAGCCAATGGCCATCGCCGGTCAACTCTATGGCCTCATGGGTGAATGGGCCGCCAACAAGGCCGACCCGTGGAAACTCCTCGCGCTGGACACGGACGCACGCCAATTGATGGACGTTTCCGGGGCCTGCGAACGCATCCGTTCCACGCCTTTGGCCTCTTCCTATCGCGGTTTGCTCCGCACCCTGATCGGTGTGTATCTGCTAGGATTGCCTTGGATGCTGTACGACGAAATGGGGCTATGGACGATCTTGATGACGGTGGTTGTTTCCTATGTGATCATTGGCTTGGAATTAATCGCCGACGACATCGAAAACCCGTTCACCCCCGGCCCGGACGCCCTGCGACTGGACAACGTGGCCGATGTCATTCGTGAAACGGCGGCGGCATATGCGTCCCGGCCGGAAGTCTTGTGACTGAATCCGGCCCAAGTGGTTATCACGGCCCGTAAATCGCCTTCCGCACATCATCCGGCAACTGTCCCGGATTCGGCAAAGCCCGGATGAAATGGGCCAAATTCCACGTTTGGTTTTCCGTCAGCGAGGCGGCTGCCGGCATGTTAGAGGGGCCGATGCCGCCGTGAATCCGGCGGTAGAAGTCTTCGGGGGCTGTGCCGCCTTTGCGCTTGTGTTCGGTCAGGTTGGCGGGAGCGGTCCGAAAGCCCCAGACGTTATATTGAGGCTTGCCGGCCCGGCCGTAATCGCCGTGACAGGTCACACAACCGGCCCCCTTGGGGTCCAGAAACAAATCGCGGCCTCGCCGGATCGAGTCGGCCATCTCCGGAGAATCATCGGCCAGCGCCGGCGGTGTGACGGGCATGATGTCTTTTTCGGCGAAGGCCCAGCCTTTGAGTTCTCTCATCAGGATCTCGTCGGCCTCGGAGGCAACATCGCCATCGAGGGCCGCCTCGCCTCCCTTGGCGAGTTTGCGAAGAATCTCAAACTCAACTTTGCCGCGGAGAGACAGGTAAGTCACATAGTCGATCAATCGTTCGCGGTCGGCTTCCGGCGTCAGATTGAACGGGGGCATCGCCGTCGTGGGAATGCCGTTGGCAATCACCTTCCCCAAATCAGCGCGAGTCGGTTTTCGGGAACCGGTGCCGTTGGTGGAAACGAATTTGAAGACCCCCTGCCGGAAATCTCGCGGGTGTGGCGCAATCCACGGAGCCGTCGGCCCCCGGCCGTCGCCGGTCAGGCCGTGACATTGAAGACACTGACGCCGAAACAACCGGCTTCCGGTGAGCAGGTTTTCCGGAGGAATGGGGGATTCAACCTCCGCTTTGATGAACGGATTGGCCGGTTCGCCGAAATGAACGGCGAGGGCGGCTTGCAACTCATTGCGGAGGTTTTCAGGGATGACCGCCGGGTCGTATGACCGGCCTCCGTGCTGGTTGAGTTGCCGGATCGGCTCGTCCATGTCCCCGACTTTGTCCGCATCCTCCGGCGATTGGGTCGGGAGTTGATCGACGATCCAATCCATGCGCGGAGGATATGCGAGGTTGGCCGGATATGTCTCGCCCTCGCCAGAGCGGCAACCACGGCAACCGGCCAGCGCCAAACAAAAAAGGGCCGGCAAGGCCGACCCTTTGAGCATGTTTTGTGTCCGGCGTGCCATCACAGGCCCCCGCGATGCCTCGTCAAAAAGTCCGCCAGCGGAAGGACGAAGAGAATCAACATCACAAACAAAGCCGAACCGGCCGACAGCCAAGTCATCTGATCGGCCTTCTTCATGTGCATCCAGAAGAATCCGATGAAAGACACCTGAACAATCGAGATCAGCATGTGGACATAGATTGCCTTGTCCCCCAAGCCGGACATCGACGCGGCAATCGTGGCAAACAAGCCAATCAACACGACAAAGAACACCATGAAGATCTGGCCCGGCGTGTCAACATCCTTGCCGGGGTTGTCGACTTCCTTCTTGTCGTAATCCGGGATCTGGGCGGTCGGCGACGTATCTTTGTGAGCCATTATTAATTCCCTGATGGGCGGGCGTCAGACGCCCGTTTGACGTTCGTGAATCAAAGTCCCAATTGATGCGTGGTGTGCGGACCGGCCAGGTAAAGCAACGGCATGATGAACAGCCAGATGGCGTCCACCAAGTGCCAGTAAAGGCTCGTCACTTCAATGGCCACATACTTGTCCGCCGTGAGCGACTTGTTCACGGAGCGGATGTACAGGTACAGCACGCAGGCAATTCCGATGATCAAGTGGACACCGTGAATGCCGGTCATGCAGTAGTAGAAGAACAGGAACATCTTCACCCGTTCCGGGGCGACGCCTTCTTCTTCCCACACTTGAAGCATCGGCTTTTCGTGGCCGTGCAGGGTTTCCTTGCCGAAGTTGGACGACCACGGGACCAATCCCTCATGGTAGTCCGTCGCGTATTCATAAGCCTTGAGGCCCATGAACGCGCTTCCCAGCAACGCGGTCGCCAGCAAATACTTCCGCTGGGCGCTGTTGTTGCCCAACTGGCACGCCCGGATGGCGAACGTGATCGTCATGCTGCTGACCAGCAGGAACACCGAGTTGATCCCGGCGATCGTGACGTTCAACAGACTGCTGATCGCGGCGAAATCCTTCGAGTACCAGTTCCGATATACGGTGTACGCGAGGAACACGCCGCCGAAGAACAAGATTTCCGTGGCGAGGAACATCCACATGCCGAGGCGCTCGGCCCCGCGTTGTTGTTCAATGTCCTCGAAATGCCCGCAGAGGGCGCCCACTCTAGCGGACATCGGCCTTCTCCCCGGTTTGCGTCAAGTTCAAGGAATACTCATACGGCCCCGCGACCACCTTCGGCGTGTGCTCGAAGTTATGCGTGATCGGCGGGCTCGGGATGGCCCATTCCAGCCCGGTGGCCCCCCAAGGGTTCGGGCCGGCCTTCTTGCCGAAGAAGATGGACAAGGCAAGATAAGTGGCCGTCATCAAGAACCCGGCCAATTGCACAGTGTAACCGGCGGTGGACAACACGTTGAACACACGCATTTCCGGCGGATAGTTCGGATAGCGTCGCGGCATCCCGTGATAGCCAAGGTAAAACTGCGGCATGAACGTCAGGAAGTAGCCAAGGCAGATCACAATGGCGGCGAGACGACTCCAGAAGTCGGAGTACATCACACCCGTCATCTTCGGCCACCAGAAGTGGAGGGCCGCCATGAACGCCAGCACCATCCCGCCGACCATCACGAAGTGGAAGTGAGCCACCACGAAGTAAGTGTCGTGCAAATGGATATCCGTTCCCAGCGTGGCGAGGAACAAGCCTGTCACCCCGCCGATGGTGAACAACACCATGAAGCCGAGGGAGAAAACCATCGGCGCCTGGAAGGTGATCGACCCACGATAAAGCGTGGCTGTCCAGTTAAACACCTTAATGGCCGATGGAACGGCGACCAACATGCTCAAGAGGCTGAACAACAGGGCCGCATAGTAGCTGATCCCGGCGACGAACATGTGGTGAGCCCACACGATGAAGCCGACGACGGCGATGCCGACCGACGACCACGCGATGGCTTGATAACCAAACACGTTCTTGCGGGAGAAGCAGGTGAGAATCTCACTGACGACGCCCATCCCCGGCAGAATCATGATGTACACGGCCGGGTGGGAGTAGAACCAGAACAAGTGCTGGAACAACAGCGGATCGCCTCCCAAAGCCGGATCAAAGATCCCGACCGGGTTGCCGGTCCATCCCGTGGCCGTTTCGACCATCAAGAGGGTCAGGGCGATGGCCAGCACCGGGGTGCCGAGCAACTGAATCAGGCTGGTGGCATACTGCGCCCAGATGAACAGGGGCAAGCGGCCCCACGTCATCCCCGGCGCCCGCATCCGGTGAACGGTGACGATGATGTTCAAACCGGTCATGATGGACGAGAACCCGGAGATGAACACCCCCATCGCTCCCGGCACGACGTTCGAGTGGCTCGAACGCGAACTATACGGAGGATAGAGCGTCCACCCGGTGTCAATCCCGCCGGTCATCAGGGCGGTGACGGCGAAGATCGCCCCCAACATCCAAACATACCAAGAGGCGATGTTCAGCTTGGGGAAGGCCATGTCCTTCGCCCCGATCATGATGGGAACGAAGAAATTCCCCATCACGCCCGGAACGGCGGGAATCAGCACGAAGAAAAGCATCACGACCCCGTGGGCCGTAAAGACTTTGTTGTACTGGTCGTTGTCCAACAAGGCCCCGGTGGGGGAAACCAAGTTAAACCGCACCAAACCGGCCAGCATGCCGCCGACAAAGAAGAACCCGATGATGGCCACCAGGTACATAATGCCGATGCGCTTATGATCGACGGTGAACAACCAACTGCGCCAGCCATAGCCATCATGAAGATAGCTGGGGTGATGCCCGTGGTCGGCGTCGGCCTGCGGATGACTGTCGTGATGATCGAGCGAGGCCCCGCTCTTTGTGTGTCCCAGCTCAGTGCTCATTTCATGCCTCCGGCGGACGGCGGGGTCGGTTGGGGTTCGTCGGCCGCAGGGCCAGTGTTGCTCCCGATCGGGGGAACCCAATTTTGGTTCAGCACCGGTGTCTCACCCTTTCGCAGCGATTTGATGTACGCAATCACCTTGACCAAGTCATCCTCCGAAAGGGCGTTCGCCCCCTCCGTGCCATAGGCGGGCATGATCGGCTCCCACCCTTCGCGAATCTTCGCCCGCGGCTTGCGGATTGATTCGCGCAGATAATTCTCATCAGCGAATCCAGCAGTGCCACCCTTAAAGGCCCGCTTGGATTTGAACACTTCCTCAAGGATCGGAGCACGCGGGTTTTCCGTGTTGTGGCATTGGATGCAATTCAGCTTCATGAACAATTGCCGGCCTTGGTGGGCCAGCGATCCGTCCACGGCGTTCTTGCCGGGGCCGGTCTTGTATGTTCCTTCCAGCCAAGCATCATATTCAGCCTGCTCAACCACACGAACTTTGCCGACCATCAGACTGTGGTTGGTGCCGCAGTATTGATCGCAAAAGACGTGGTATTCGCCGGTTTTGGTGGGCTTGTACCAAGTGGTCGTGTATCGGCCGGGGACGGCGTCGAGTTTGGAGCGAAACGCCGGGATGCCGAAGTCGTGAATCACGTCTTCGGATGTGACGATGACCTTCACCGGCTTGTTTACCGCCAGCACCATCACTCCCTCGAACTTCGCCTCGCCGCCAATATCGTCCTTGTAATCACCGGAATTGGCCCCGAGAATCACTCGTTGCCCGCCGGGATACTGGACCTTCCACATCCATTGCTTGCCGACGACATACATCTCCGGCACGTCGTCCGGGGCATGCATGGCCATGTTGTAGACCCATGCGCCCCACGCGAACATCACCAGGAAGATACCCAACGGCAGGATGGACCAGATGAGTTCCAGTTTGTGGGAGCCGAGGATACGGGGCGTCTGCACTTCTTCGTCCGGCTTGCGTCGATAGACGACGCAGAAGCCGAAAACGGCCGCGTAGACACCCAAGCTCACCACCGTGGTCACAACCGTGATAAACCAGAACAGGTTGTCCACGTGCCAGGCCATTTCGGTGGCCTGTTCGGGGAGGATCGTTGTTTGCAAAATCATATGGCTCGATCCATTTCAGTCTTCGTTTCAGCGGTATTTTCGGCCATTTCCTTCACGCGGCGGTTCTTGGATCGTCGCAGTTCCCGGATCAATCCGACACCGATCACCAAGAGCGTCAACACACCGCCGCACTGTACGATAAACTTCACGTTCGCGGTATACTTTCCGGTGTGCGGGCTATACCGGAAGCAGGTGAGAAAAATTCGTTCGCTCCAATCACCGATCTTCCCGTCACCCGCGTTCGTCAGGGCTTCGCGGAGATGCTTGGATTTTTCCTCGGGCATCGACCCGTCGTCGTTCCGCATGTAGTCAATGCCCGGCATGTATTGGGAAATGATCCCCTCGGGCGTGATAATCATGATGCCGCTGGCATGGTTGTATTCCTTGATCGACTTGTCGTACTCGTAACGGAATCCAACAGCCGCAGCCAATTGGTCAATGTTCTTCTTGTTCTTTGTGGTCAGAAACTTCCAGCCAAAGTCAGCTTCCTTGCGGCCATATTCATTGACAAAGTGCCGCTTCTTGGCGAGAGCCAATTCCGGGGCTTCCTTCGGATCGAAACTGACGGTCACCACATTGAACTCTTTGCCAATTGTGAACGTCTTCAAGTTCTTCGCGGCATCCAACACGCCCGCCAGCACCTCGCCGCATAGCACGGGACAACGGTAGTAAGCCATGATGAGAATGCTCGGCTTGCCGCCGATGCAATCATTCAGCGAGACTTCATTACCGTTTTCATCCGTGAAAGACAAATCGAGTGGAATCTTGTCGCCACGCTTTTGATCGATGCCGACATCGTGTTTGGTCTTGTCGGGAGCTTCACTGGCCGGAGCCAGCCCGTCCCCGGCCGACGCGATCACCGATCCCGACAGGGCGACAATCAAGGCCACCAGGCCTCGCATCGTCTGTCGCTGATTGGTGATGAACAAACGCACGGTTGGGTTACTCACAATTTCACGGGGGTCAATCGGGCGGTTTAAGGTCGCGTTACTTCTTCGTGGTCGGCTGGCCGCCGTTCGATTCCTTCGGCCTGTCCCAATCCGCGTTGATCGGCAGCGGCTTCGCGTTCGGTTGAACGCCCACCAACCCGCCGGTGATCAGGTCCATCGCCTTGTCCACGGGAATCTTGGTGAGGCCATCCTTCGATTTCGCGTAGCCGGTCAAACCGGGTTGACGGTCAGCCCGCAAATCTTCCGGGTGATATTCGGGGGAGTTCCCGGTCTTCTTCGGCAGGGCGGTCGTCCATTCACTGGTGACCAAAGGATTCTTCTTCTCCTTGTCATCCTCGCTGTACACGGGTTCTGTCACACGCACCCATTCCAATCGAGGAGCGTTGACATCAGCCTTCGGGTCTGTCGAAGAAATCCGGGCCATCCGCTCATTCAACGGGGCCTGACCTCGAGTGGCCGCTTCTTGGAACGTAGACGTTTCTTTGACAGCCGGGTCAAAGATGTTGTCAAAGATCAGCGTCGTGATAATGAAGGCACCGATGCCGGTGGCAATCACCGCAAACGGCACCATCAAAATCGGCTTCACCGAAAACTTGTCCGGCTCATAAGGGAGCTTGTGAGTCGGACCCTGAATCGTGAACTGCTCACTGTGCGCTTCAATGCCCATGATTGTAAGCCTCCAGAATGTACAGTTCCCGTGTCGGGAGCAGCGGCCGTTTGGCAAGCTGTCCGAGGTAATACCAGATCCACACGCCGCCGACGCCGAACCAAGCCGCAATGTCCATCAGCCAATACACGCTGAAGTTCTCGTGGATGAAGGTCGGGTTAATCCACCAGAACACGTCCGTGAAGCAGACAATCAGCAAACCGATACAAACCCATCGAAGCACCTTCGGATCCGACTTCACATGCCGGAACAGCAACAGCATGAACGGCACGAAGAAGTGGAACACCGTCATAATGATCGCGTAATACTGCCAGCCGTTCGTCGTGCGGCGGAGGTAATACGGGATTTCTTCCGGCAGGTTCCCGATCCAGATCAGCATGAACTGGGAGAAGTTGAAGTAGGTCCACGCCAGGGTGAACGCCAGCAACATGCTCCCCAAGTGAATCTGCTCGGTGGGCGGGAACAAATTCTCAAAGTGCGGATGCTTCTTCTCTTTCAGATACAAGAGCGTCAACATGCCCGAGGCATAGGTGATAATCGCGGCGTTGTCGAACACAATGACCGGGAACATCGACGACGCGAACGTCTTTTCAAGCGACATAATCCAGTCTGTGGAGATGAACGCCATCATCAGCGCGAAAATCACAATACCGACAGTTCCGGCATATTTCTGCCTGTTGCGGGCAATCCGGCCGGCTTCTTCATCGGGGCTGTTTTCCGCTTTCATCGCGTTGCTGAGAATCCAGAACATCGCCCCGCCGACGATCAAGAAATAAAGGACGCCACGAACGGCCGTGAACACCGGGTTCAAATACTCGGCGACCTTGCGGTCTTCGTCGATTTCCAAGTTCGGCTTCGTCACATTCTTGCGATGCCACGACCCCTCGGCTGCTTCCTTGTGGGCAGCCTTTTCTTCTTCCTTCTTGCCCTCGGTGGCGGCATGTTCGTGCTCGCCCGGATGATGTCCGGCCCACCAGTAAATAGAGGATTTCCCGGCGAACATCATTCCAATGACGGGAAGAAACAGCACGAAGCCAAAGGCCCACGTGCGCATGTGCGCTTCCATCGGCCGCCGCATCAGGATGCCCCAACGGCCGCCAGTCACGTAATGAATGGACTGGAAGAACAAACTTCCAAGGCTCATCGAGACCCAGAACAAGAAGCCCACCAAGTAGGCAATCATGAACTGCTGAACATCGGCTTGCCCGAGGCTGACGAGGGCTCCCCCGATCACGCCATAAGCAACGAAACCCGCAATTCCAATCAGCAGGGCTTTTGTCCGGGGACCGCTCAGGAGTTCGTGCCGGTATTCCGGGGTCTCCTGAAAAGCCGTCGTGTTTGCGGCGGCGTCACTCATTTCCGCTCCCCCAGTTCTTTCTCGACGTCCGCCCATTGCTTGTCGCTGAGCTTGAGCGCCCCGTCCTTGCCGGCGTTCTGGCTGATCATCAGGGACTTCACGTAGGCGGCAATGCGCCAGCGATCAGCCACAGGGATCTGCGAAGCGTGTTCGGGCATGCCGCCATAGCCCTTGGTGATGATTTCAAAAATGTATCCGACCGGCACATCCCGCAGGGCGAGAGGCTTGCCATCGGCCCCCTTCACGTCGTAGAACCCGAATCCGCGGGACCGCCCGTGTTTCGGATCTTTGGCGAGCAATTCGGGGTCATTCGTCAAATGATAGCTCGGCGGAGCCAGGTAGCCGCGTTCCCAGATCTTGCCCCGACCATCGCCCAGCGGGCTATGGCACGGCACACAGTAAATCTGGTAACGCTCCTGTCCGCGAACCACGTCTTCCTTCGCCAACTGGAAGGGAAACGCATCAACGAAATTCGATGTCTTGTTCGGAATCCCGGCCCCGCTCATGGCGTTGGCCACGCCGGGAACGGTCACGGTTTGCTGCTTCTTCCCCTCGGGGGTCAGGCCGGACACCAATGGATTATCGTCCAGCAGTTGCGCCCGGTGGACAGTCCCTTCCTCCAGCGGACGTGAAGAACGCTTGTCGGGAAAAAATTCCGTTTCCATCAACGGGCGATATTGCGGCGGGCTCGCCATCCGTTGCTGGCAGGCCGTCAGTGTCAGGAGGGCAGTCACAAAAGCCCCGTAACGAACCACTCGGTTGCTCGGTTTCACGCGGGCACCTCCGTCACGGACATCGGCGACAGAGTAGCCAGCAGGGCCTTCGTCGCCTCAAGGTCAAACTTCGGATCCGTTGCCTCGACGGACAGGAAAAACCGGTCTCGCGAGCATCGGGAGAAAATATTCGCATTGAACAACGGGTGGTGCGGTCGCGGCAGGCCGCAGATCGCAATCAAGCCAAACACACCACTGAGGGCGCATGTCAGAATGCCCCCTTCAAACGTAATCGGGATGAAGGACGGCCAGCTCTTGAGGAACTCGAACACGTCCAGCGACGCCCGGCCGCCGATGTTAATCGGATAGTCGATGGCGTTCGTCCACCATTGCATCAGGAACGCGCTGGTCGAGCCGACGAGGCCGCCGCAAAGCATAATCGTCGCCATTTCGGTTTTGATGAAACCGAGGGCGTCGGCAATTCCGGCGACCGCATACGGGGAGTACCCGTCGATCTTCGTGTATCCTTCGGCCCGGACCTTCTTGATGGCCTCAATGAGAGGATCGGGCCGGTCATATTCGGCCAGAAGACCGTAAATCTTCGGTTCGATGACATCACTCACGGGGGGCCCTCCGCAATCGAGTGGCCGTCTTGCCCGCCGGCACTCTTCGGCAACAGTTCACGCATTTCCGTGATCGAGATCATCGGCACGTACCGCACGAACAACATGAAGAAGGTAAAGAAGATCCCGAACGTCCCGATGTACAGCAACCAGTCCCACACCGTCGGGGCATAGCGGCCCCACATGGACGGCATGTATTCGCGGGTGAGCGTGATAACGATCACATACCGCTCGAACCACATGCCAATGAGGACGATCACACACACCACGAACAGGATGTACGGGTTCAACCGCCACGGGCGATACCACAAAACCTGCGGGGCGATGAAATTACAGAAAATCAGCGTCCAGTAACTCCAACCGTAGGGGCCGAAGAGCCGCTGCCACGTCGTGTCCGCCTCATACAGACTGTGGGAATACCAAGCCATCCAAACTTCGCAGAAGTAGCCGTAACTCACGAGCATCCCGGTGCCCAACATCACCTTGGCACAATTATCAATGTGCCAGTCCGTGATGAAGTCCTCAAGGCCGTACCACTTTCGCAGAGGCAAGGCGAGGAACAGCACCATCGCAAAGCCGGAGAAAATGGCCCCGATCACGAAGAACGGCGGGAAGATCGTCGCGTGCCACAGCGGCACGATGGACACGGCGAAGTCGAACGACACGATCGAGTGCACAGAGAACACGAGCGGCGTCGAGATACCGGCCAGGATCAAATACACCTTTTCGTACCGGCGCCAGTGATACGCCGATCCGCGCCAGCCAAGGGAGAGCATCCCGTAGGCCCAGCGCTGGATCTTGGTGGGCGCCGAATCTCGCAGCACCCCGAAGTCCGGGATGAGGCCGACATACCAGAAGATCACGGAGACCGTACCGTATGTGGTCACCGCGAACACGTCCCACGCCAGCGGGCTGCGGAACTGCGGATACATCGCGAAATTGTTCGGGAACGGAAACAACCAGTAAGCCAGCCACGGGCGGCCCATGTGAAGCAGGGGGAACACCCCGGCGCACATCACCGCAAAGATCGTCATGGCCTCGGCAAACCGGTTGATGCTTGTCCGCCACCGTTGATGGAGCAGCAGCAAAATCGCGGAGATCAGCGTGCCGGCGTGGCCGATGCCGATCCACCACACGAAGTTGATGATCGCAAAGCCCCAAGCCGTGGGGACGTTGATCCCCCACACGCCGGTGCCATAGGTGAGCAGGTAGGTGACCGCGACCAAAAAACCGGCCGCGAGTGTGAAACCTATTCCGAAGACAATGTACCAGTTCTTCGGGTGAGGCTTCACACATGTGGCGATGTCGCCGATCGCGTCGCAAACCGAGCCCATGCTGTGTTGCCCGCCGATGGCGACGGGCAACGGCTCGACGTGCGGCGGGGCCGACGAATGATGACCGTCATGTGCGAGAACGCCAGTTGCCATCGGAATCAAGCCCTCGGCATCTCGGGGTTGGGATTTCGGATCGCCGCGAGGTACGTGGTTCGCGGCAGCGTGTTCAATTCGGCAAGCAGGCCGTAGTTGTTCGACTGAGCCTTCTTCTGGTTGACCATGCTGTCCTTGATGGACAGATCGCCGAACGTGATGGCTCCCGACGGACAAGCGGCCTGGCAGGCGGTGACAACCTCACCGTCCTTGATGCCACGGAATTGTCGTTCGGCTTCAATCTCGGCCGAGCGAATCCGTTGGACGCAGTAGGTGCATTTTTCCATCACCCCCCGCTCCCGAACGGTCACCTCGGGGTTCCGCATGAGCTTGAGAGTGTCGGTCTTCCAATCCGCGAAGGTCAGGAAGTTGAACCGACGCACCTTATAGGGGCAGTTGTTGGAGCAATACCGCGTGCCGACACAGCGGTTGTACACCATGTCGTTCAGGCCGTCCGTGCTGTGAAGCGTCGCGGCCACCGGGCACACAACTTCACACGGAGCCTTTTCACACTGCTGACACGGAACCGGCTGGAAGTGAGCCACGAGATTCGCGGCATCGTTCGGGTCGGTCCCTTCGTAGTAGCGGTCCACCCGAATCCAGTGCATTTCGCGGCCTTTGGTGACCTGCGTTTTGCCCACAACCGGCACGTTGTTTTCGGCCTGACAGGCGATGAGGCACACGCTGCACCCGTTGCACTGCGTCAAGTCGATGGCCATCGCCCAACGGCGGCCTTCCTTGTTCGTCGGCGGGTACATGGTGAGCGGAATCGTCCGCTTGTCATGCACTTCGTGGTGTTCTTCCTTCTTCCCGGCTCCGCCTTCGGACTTCTTCTCGCCATGATCGTGATCGTGGCCGTGTTCTTCGTGTTTGTGTTCGTTACCGGGAAGAGTCTCGTCGATTTCTCTCCATTCGGGGGCGGCGATCGCGGCCACCTTGGCGAAATTCGGGTTCTCGCGGAACTCTTCCAAGTAAGCCGAACGGGCCGGCCGCCGACCTTCCATGCTGAAGTGCGACTGGGTGCAGGCGAGGATAAACTTCTCGCCTGTCGGTTTCAGTTCAGCACCGACGCTGATGTCCGGGCTTTCAGCGGAGCGAACCTTGAAGCCGTTGAAGCCCGTGTTGCCAATCTGCCCGGATCGTTCCCGGCCGCTGCCGAGATAGAGGGTGATCGAGTCATCAACGTGCATCGGCTGAATCCACACGGCGACGGTCAATTTCTTGCCGCCGATGGTGAGTTCACCAATGTCCACTTGGGCCTTGCCGTGTTCGCCGCCGCCGCTCCGCATGATGCCGACGGAGAAACCAAGATCAGCCGCCGTTTTGGGGCTAATGATCGCGGCGTTATCCCACGTCAACTTCGTGATCGGCCGAGGAAGTTCCTGCAACCAACCATTGTTGGCGAACCGGCCATCGAACAGATTCGGGTCGGCCCGGAGATTCAACTCGGTTCCCTTGCCGGGAGCCTTGTACGCCGGGATGGCCGTCGTGGCGGGCTTCTTCGCCACTGCCGGGAATTCGGATTTGGGGACCACGCCGTCTTGAAGGACGTGCTGCCACCAGATCGAGAAGTCCGGAGGCGTGCCCCCGTCCTTCGGCTGGTTTTGCCAGAACGTCTTCACGATCTCCATGCCGGTGACCAATGCGGCATTGGTCGTCAGCGAGGCGATCAACTCAAGGATCGAATGGCCGTTGAACAACGGGGCGATCAGCGGCTGGCTGATGCTGGCGGTGCCGTCGAATGCCCGGCCGTCGCCCCACGTTTCCAAGGCGTGAGCCTCGTTAAAGTGGTAGTCACAAAGGATCGCCGTCTCGTCCAGATGGCTTCCCATGTGGACCTTGAGCGGAACCTTCTTGAGGGCGCCGACAAAGTCGATGTCGGCCGGGGAGGAATAAACCGGGTTCACGCCGAGGATCAACACGGCATCAACCTTGCCGGCGGCCATTTCCTCGACAAGTTTCTTATAATCGGCGAGCTGATTGCTCGGCTTGGCTTCCACCGGCTTGGTGAGCTTCACCGTCGTGCCGATATTGCCAAGCGCCTCGTTGATATTGTGGACAATCGCGTGAACGGCGGCGGGCTGATGATCCCCTGCGATCACGATGCTCTTGCCCTTGTTCGCCTGCAAGTCCTTGACCAGCGGAGCCAGCCACTTCTTGGCGAGATCCGGCAGCGCGCCGCCTTCCCCGGCGTTCACGCCAAGTTCCTTGGCCAGCGCCCGGACGAACGATTCGATTTCCACAGACTTCATCGGCAGACGGTGATCGGCCACGGCCCCGGTCGGGGACAACGTCGATTCCACCGAGTACAGCCGGTTCATTTGATCGGCGGTCGGCGTGACCATCGCCGTGTGGCCGTCTTTGTCTTTGCCCGGCACAGCGGTCTTGCGAAGCGAGTTGAAGTCCTTCGCATAACGCACGCCACCGACAACACCACCTAAAAAGTCCGAATCCAGTGAAACGACCCGGAGGGCCTTCGTGAAGTCGTATACGGCGTTGACGTATTCACCGAAGGCAAGCTTGGAGCCTTCCCGTACGTTGTCCCGGTTCACAGGTTCGTACTGAACCCATTCAGCGGCTGGCGTGAACTGCTTGGCGAACGTGTCAATTGTCTGGGCCAAACTCGGCGAACCGACGGTCTCCGTCAGGATCCGCACTTTGGCGGTCTTCGGAAGTTTGCCCTTGAGCTGGCCAATGGCCGTGTCCCAAGTGATTTCGTCGCCAGTGCGGCCGTTGATGACCTGCCGGGAGCGGTCCGGATCGTACAGGTTCAGCAGGGAAGCCTGCATGAAAACGTCGGTCGAACCGAGGCTGCCGGGATGGCTCGGGTTCCCTTCGATCTTGATCGGCCGGCCTTCGCGGCTCTTGACCAAGATGCCGCTGGTCACGCCTTGCTGGGCGTGGCCGGTGGCGAAGAAGAGCGGCAGACCAGGAGTGATCTGTTCCGGCTGTTTCACATACGGATAGATCTTCTCACGCGACGCGGGGCGCGGCGAGCAGCCGATCCCGGCGAGGGCCACGGAGGCCCCCGAGAGCGTGAGGAAGGTTCGCCGACTCACGGGGTCGTTCCACGCCGTGGCGTCCTCCGGGAATTCCCGGTGGAGCATTTCGGTGAATTCAGGCGTGTTGGCGAAATGCTCGAGGCCTAGCCACAAGTCGTCGCCGCCGCCGGACTCAATCGGATTGTCAGAATCGGTTCTCAGGGCCATCGGTCCCTCATCACCTTGGGTTAGCGGTGGCAGATCGAACAACTGGTCAGCGTCAGGGCATTTCGCACGTGATTCTTATCCTTCATCAACTTCCCGAGTTCGGCTTGCGTGAACGGCTTGCCGGTTTCTGGGTTTTCCTTCTTGCCCGTCTCCGGGTTCACATAGTCGGCCGGCTTGAATGTCATGCTGGTGACCTCCGAGGCGGGCCGAAGATTCGGCTCCGGGTTTCGGTGGCACTTCAAGCACCATTCCATCAGCAGCGACTTGCTTTGATACATCAGCGGCATCTGATCAACCTGGCCGTGACACGACACGCAGCCGACGCCCTTGGCCACGTGAATCGAGTGATTGAAGTAGACATAGTCAGGCAGGTTATGAACCCGCTCCCACGGAACGGATTTGTTTTGCTTGTAGCTTTCACGGATCGGGTTGAGCATTTCAGCCCCGGCCCACATCTGCTGGTGGCAGTTCATGCAAGTCTTCGTCGGCGGGATGCCGGCAAAACTCGAAGATTCCACGGAAGTGTGGCAGTAGCGACAATCAATGCCCAACTGCCCGACGTGGTGCAGGTGGCTGAACGGCACGGGCTGATCGACCGTTTCGCCGCGGCCGGTGATATAGCCAGAGCGATAGATGATCGATCCGCCGAGAACCGACCCCATGAACAAGAGCGGCAGCCCGAACACCATGATTCGGGATACCGCGTTCATGCTGCGGTGAAATACCTGGGCCATCGATCAATTCCCCATACGGAGGGCGACAAACTCCCCGGCCGACCGGCAACCACCGGCACAACCGCGGGACCGGATTAAAAATCGAGAAACAAAACGTTGGTGAACTTCATGGAAAGCAAGGCGGCATGCGTCGTGATAATCGTCAGGGCAATCGCCCCCAGCGGATAGTAGAGGCCGCGTTCTTTGGTGCGAATGCCCAAGGCAATGCTGGTGAGCGCCATGACACCGGCGGCGCTGGACACGAGGAACCCGAAGGGGATCCACCAGAAGACCAGAAACGAAAAGAAGCTCATCCCGAACGAACCGACCGCCAACCCACGAATGATGTGGTGGACTTCGGTGGTTTCAATGAGAGCAGATTCTGGTCCCTTCATGAGCTTTGGCACTCCGTATCGTGTCGCATCGGCTGGGACGCTATTTTGATTCAAACCGCGAACGACTGACGGGGATAACCGTCTTTCTTCGGGCACCGAGGCCACTGAGTTAATGGAGAGTTAACTCGCACTCGGCGTGATCGAAGTCGTATTTTGGACGAACCTCCGGCGAAAGCTAGATGCACACGGCGAAAAAAACGGGAAAAGGCAAATCACCCGTCGGCACGTCAATTTGCCATCCCCACCGGTGGGAAACTTGAGGAGAAGATCTTTTCATTACTAAGAATGCCTTCGGCTTTTTTGTTGAATTGATAACGAACCAGACAGATCAAAAGAGGCTTGAAAAAGTGCGGTTTCATCAGGGGATTGTTTTGATTTCCACCAACCCGCCGGGCACCAGTTGCATTCGTAATTCGTGACCCGCGAGGAGACGCATCCCCAGCAACGGTTCATCGCCGATGGCATAGGCCGTCACCACTTGCTCGATCCCATCCCAGACGACGGCCACCGGGCAAACATCGTATTGGCAAATTGAGCCATCCGCGAGATATGAAACACCCGCCGACAAGGTTGGAAGGCCTAGTATCGACACCAAGGCCGGAGGCAGGGTCAGAGAGGCATTGAAGCCGGTGTCGATGACGGCATCCACGTCAAACTCCAAACCGTTGGCGCCTTTCACATGGAGGCTGACAACCGCCTCCCCGCGAGTGTTTACGGTTCCGCGTATCATCGGTGTAAACCAAAGCGGCAAGTGCCCTTCTGCCCGGCTCGCAACAAGAGGACTTGGGCCGCCGGACATCGGGCCAAGAGGCGCTTGATCGCGGCGTAATCGTCCAAGTCGATTTCATAATCTTCCGAATCGACATCAATGGCCACGAATTTGCCATCGTCTTCCGGCTGCAATCGTGATCGCACCGTTCGATCAAATGCCTCTTGGCCGAGTCTGACAAGTTCATCTGTCGGGTGGCGTTGTTCGGTGACGGCCATAATACTCTTTCTCGTCGGGTCATCAAACGTGTTTCATCGTACCAACTGTAAGCCTATCGTTGCAATCGTTCATGCGTTTTCCTCGCCAACCGCCCCGCCCTCTTCTTCCGGTTCTATTGCCGTCTCCACCGTCCCGGTGATCTGCGAAAAAATCTCCTCCATCTGCCGGACGGCCCCGCTCAAGGAAATGGAAGCCATCTCGAAATTGGTGTGGGCCGACACGCGGGAATATTCGCGGGCGAACAGGTCGGCCCCCTTGCGGAGTTTACCCAACTTGCCCTTGAGACGCCGGAGATACGTCGGGAAGTCCTTGCGAAGATAGGCGGGTTCGGCAGCCCGAATCGAATCGTACAACAGCCGGGGAATTTCGATGAGCTGTTCGTCCTCCGTGACTTCGTCCGCGTGTTTCAGAAACGTGCGGATCATCCACAGATGGGCCAAGACAGTTTGGAGACGATCAACGGCTTCGGAGGGAGTCATTTGGGGAAACCACCTATAAAACGAAGAGTTCACGCAAAGATCGCAAAGCACCGCAAAGATCGCATAAGTGATTTTGAATGGTTTAAGTTTCTCTTCCCCGCGTGGAAGACAGATTTAAACCATTCTTCGACTCTTATGCGATCTTTGCAGTGCTTTGCGATCTTTGCGTGAACTCTTCTCTTATTCGTTCTCTCAGCCGTTCAATTCCTTCCGCAACTTGCGGATGGCTTTGTACTTTTCGTCACTGATGCGTTCGACGGTGGTGTTCATGTCCGTCGCAATCTCGGGAACGGTCCAGCCGTCGCGAGTCAGTTGCAGGATGCGCTGCTGCCGCTGACTAAGCACTTTCCCGGAGGCAAGTTCCAGTTCTTCCTGGATCTCGTTTCGGGATGAATCCGGAGTCATGCGCCGGTCTGGCACTTCGTCCGAAAGGATTTGGTACTTTTTGGCCCGTTGGGTTCGCTTCTTCACGGCATCAATGGCGCGGATAAACTCCCGGCGGTCGTCGCTTTCCAGTTTCAGGAGTTGCGGCCACTTCTCGGCTTCCACCGTTTGAAGCAAGCGGATCAGCACCTCTTGGGTGCAGTCCGACCAGCTATCCGGGTGGAGCCGGGCATTGCGCCAGCAAACCTGACAATAACGGGAAATATCGTGAACCGCATCGGGGGCCGGTTGGCTGGCCATTGCTTCCCCGGCCATTGCCGAGAGAGCCGTGCCCATGACCACCGCCGCCATCAATCGCCGCGAACCGCCGGGAGACATTAACTGTTTCATTGCCGCTCCGTCGAATCGAGGGATGTCACACCAAAGATTATACGGACGCGGGGTGAAATCTTTCTCGCTCGAAAGCTTCTCAGTCGAAAGCGACGGCCGCGAAACTCACACTCTCAATCCCTTCCGGCTGAATATACCGGCCGTAATGGAGGAGTTTCCCACGCTTCGGCTTGGCCGCCTCCAAGGTGAGATACGTCGGCGGCAGCCCGCAGATCCGGCGGCTGTCCTCCTCGGCCGCGATCACGCCGAAATAGCCATCCGTGTCTGCGGCGGCCACGAATTGCATCAACCGGTCGTCCTGCTTCTTGCTCTCCTTAAGTTGTTCATCACTCAGCAGATCCGGATCTTCAAACTTCGGCCCGATGTGGGCGAGATCCCCGCTGATAACGTAACAGACCTTCTCCCCGGCCTCAGCCTCGGCCAATTTCAGGGCCGAGATCATTCGGGCGATATCGGCTTGGTCGCGCGGGTTGGTCCGCTTGCCGACACAATCGAAGTAAGACCCGGTCAGCAAGGGCACGATGCGGAACGGGCGTTTTCCATCAAACACATATTGGAGCATCGCCACTTCGAGTTCAATCGAATGTTCCGGCACGTGCGCATATGGATCATCAAAAAGGCCGGGGCCATAGTGTTTGGCGATCCGGTCCACATACGCCTGATCGGTGGGTACTTTCCCGAAGCTCGTGGCAAAATTCTGACGACTGAGCGAGAATCGATACCCGGAATAATGGGATGTGCCGATAATGACGAATAGAGAGGCATCCGTTCGTTCGACCAATTCCTTGAAACCCCAACCGTAGGTGACGCCCCCGCGAAGATAGTCCATGTGCGGGACCAGCACCGCCCGAACGGCCCCATCGGTGGCGACCCGGCAACCCGGTTCTCCCGGCAATCCCGGCCCGCCGGTGTTGGTGAAGAGCTTCTTCAACTGCTTGCGGGCCTTTTCAGGGTCCGCATCGTAGACACCGACGCATGTGGGGGGTCTGTCCGGCGTGTTCAGCTTTTCCCGCAATCTCGGGGTGTCGAGCAGATAATCCAGATCCAGCCCGCGAACCAGATTCACCAGCGTTTCCATGGGGACCGGCTCCCCCTCGAACATCTTGGCGGTCTCTTCGCGGATCTGCTTGAGATTCTTTCGGCCATCGAACAACGTGATGAGTTCAAACATCGCATGGGAGATTTCGATGGCATCCCCGAGGCGGTACTGATCGACGATCACCACGGTGTCCGGTTTGTCCCCGGCGACGGCCTTGAGGCCCGGCCGCAGTTTGGGAATGTCGAGTTCCGTCATTCAATCGCTCCGAGGGTCAGTGAATCTTCCGGATTCCCTTGAGCGAATTATCCCGAATGCGACAGAAGCGGCCAGACTTGAAACTTGGAACCAAGAGAAGACCAACCACAAAGGCATAAAGGTCACACGAAGTTTCACCAAGAAGACGAAGAGATTCTGCTTTCTTCTTGGTGAAACTTCGTGTGATTTTTGTGCCTTTGTGGTTAATGCTTTCAATCTCTATGGGCGAGACATCCCCACAAAACTCCCGTCGTTCTCGCGGGAGAGGGACCAGAGGAAGGCGCCAACGTCCGGAGATTCGTAGAAGAAGCCGACGGAGTTGATTCTCACCCGCTGCTTCTGGGCATCCGGTTTGTTCCATTCCGTGAGCAGAACCCGGCGGACATGGCGGGAGAGAATATTCGTGCGGTCGGTGTCCGAAATACCCTGCCGTTCTTGGGCGGCCGTCAGCCCCGGCCCGGAGGTGGGAAGACCGTCTGAAATCAGGTACAGGGTGTCGAGGCCCTTTGCCCGGAACCGGAAAGCCTCTTCCAACCCGGTGTACATGTTCGTATCCCCGGTCGGCTTCACATTGCTCATGGCCGTCCGGATTTGTTCGATGCTTTTGGTCTTGTCGTACTTGATCCAGTCCGTCTCGCTCAGGAGGAACGAGGCTTTGCTGGAAAACATAATCACTTGAAAATGTTCGATGTCCGGCAACGAGACCAGCAGCTTGCAGACCGTGTCCCGGACGGTCGGCCATTTGGTCGGCTCCAGCGTGTTTTCGTCCACGCGGTCCATGCTGCCGGACATGTCCACCAAGAAGACGACATTCTTCCCCGTGAGGGCGATCCCGGCGAATTTGTTGTCGCTCTCGATCCGCAGTTGGTTCACCTTGTCCGCGAGTTTGGCCTTCGTTCCTTGAAGGTCCACGATGGTCACATTCGCTTCGTCGAGTTGCGTCTTCTGGGCCTTGAGCGTGAGTTCCAAGGCATCAAGTTTGGCCTGCAGTTTTGTGGCATCCGTGGCCGTGCGGCTCATGGCGTCCAGTCGCGTTTCCGAGGCTTTTAGCTTGCTCTCGGCATCCGTCCGCATCTTGTCTTTGTCCCGCACCAGCGTTTCCAACTCGCTCGCCTGCTTCTTCGCGGCATCGAGTTGTTTGTTGATCGTCTCCATTTCGCCGCGTTTTTTCGCCAATTCCGCGTCGGTGGCGGTTAGTTTGCTGTTCAAGCCTTTAAGGGTCTTGTCGAGATCGTCGGCCTTGGCGAGCGCGAGCTTCAGGTCATTCTTGGTTTTAGCCAGTTCCTGTTCGATCAGGGCGAGATTCTTCGCGTTCTTGTTTCGGTCGTCCGTCACCAACGCAAGATCTTTGGCGTTTTTGTCCCGCTCGCCGACCATGAGGGCCAGTTCGGTGGCGGTCTTGTCCCTCTCGCCCCGCACCAAGGCAATCGACTTGGCGAGGTCGTCCCGCTCCGAACGGGCCAACGCCAGCAAAGATTTCGTGGAATTGAGTTCGGCGAGCAGTCGCTCCGCATCCGCAAGTCGGAGGGCTGATTGCTTCTTTGTTTCTTCCAATTCTTCACGGGTTTGCATCAGCGACGAATTGGCGTTTAACGCCTCGTCCGAGGTGATGCCCGCCTCGCGGGTTTTGAGCAACCACAGGAGCGTGACACACCCCAGAGCGCAGCAGAAAACATCCAACATCCACATGCTGACGAGCGTTGGCGGCTTGTGACGACGCATCAAATCATCCTGTCTGGAGCTACGGCAAGCTGGTGACGACTCAAAGAATCATGTTCTTGTTGTGAACGCCCGAATTCGGGGGCGGGGCTTTCGGCAACAGCCGGGGGTCTTGGCGGTGGGGCAAGACGATTACCGTGTCGAGGTGGGTGCGGGGGAGTTCCGCAGCATCCCACCGTTCGTTCAGGTTGGCGACGGCGGCGGCGGTCGCCTCTGGGTGCAGCACGCGGACACTGGTGCGTTCCGTCATGTGCTGGTGCAGGGTGGCGGCCAGGCCCGGCATTCGGCCGGCGTCGTGCGTCAGCCAGACGGTTTCCGGCGGTTCGTTGTCGGTGGCGGTCAGCAGCAGATTCTTGATTTCCTCGGCTGCCTGCCGGGCAAGCGGGGCACAGAACGCATCAAGATCGGCCGGTGCGTGGATCAAATCTTGGAACCAATTCGCCGAACGCACGTTGATGGAAACCCGTTGGCCGGTGCGGGCGCGGTCGATGGTTTCCTCCAGTTGGTCGAACAGCATTTGCTCGGTGTCCGCGTTGTCGCGGGGGTCTCGGCGGCACAACCGCACGCAGCGGTCGGCCAGCGTGTCGAGCAATCGTTCCCGCCAAATCTTGGAGCCAAGCCGGGGGAAGGAAGCCGTCGCCAGCATTCGCACTTCCGCTTCGGCGATGCGAACCACGCTGGCCGTCAGGGCATGATCGTCCACATCAATGATGAGCACGGACGTGGCGCCAAACGCCCGGTGGATGCCGGAACCGTCCCCGGATTCGTCGGGTCTCGGGGCGTTCAAGAAATGCGTCGCCCGTTCGGCGGCCAAGGCCAATGGTGTGCAAGCCGTGCCGCGAATGCGGAGTTTTAGTTTCTCGGCGATGATGAGCAACCGGGTGACTTGCGGCACACTCAGATAGGAAGGCAACGCGAGAGAAAGACCACTGTTGGTTGAGGTCGCTTTGGCCAGTCGCTCAAGGGCCAGAGAAACGAGGCCGTCTGCGTTATAGGTTTGTCGGGCGTGTTTCCACTCGAAGACTTGACCAAGTTGCGGAAGATAATTGACGCACATTGTGTGCGGCAGTTTTCGACTCACCGCCAGCGCGGCCCGGCCGACATCCGGCGTGCGTTTCTCCAAGCTGATGGCCAACGGCAGATCAATGTGCGGGTCTTCAAGCAAAAAGAGCTTGTTCCGCGAAGCCCGGCCGTAGGTCGCCCGCACCCGACCGGCGTTGAGGTCAGCCCCCAAGGCGCCGCGATCATCGTTCCCGTCGGCCGGTTTTCGGGACCAGTTCACCCAAGCCATGCGATCATCCTTCGTTGGTCAATCGTTGTTGCCCGGCCACCTCACCCCCCGACCCCCTCTCCTGACAGAGAGGGGGAGCAAGTGGGATGAAATTTCTTCCAGTAGGTCAGCCTTTCTGGGCTGACGGACCTGTCAGCCTAGAAAGGCTGACCTACGTTCCGGAAGCTTCCCCACACTTGCTCCCCCTCTCTGTCAGGAGAGGGGGTCGGGGGGTGAGGTGGCCTTTGAATCCCTCAACCTCGCTCCGCCGCCGCATACGCCGGTTCCGGTTCCGGGTCGTAAAGCCGCAGCAAGAGATTTTCCTGGCAATACTGCTGCGCGTCAATGATTAACATTTCTTCGGCCCGCGTGACGACGTGCAACAGGTACATTAGCGCGACGCTCAGAGCCAGCGCGACGAACGTACAGTCGAAGGCAATGCCGAGTTGATCGGTCACCTGTTGAATGAAGTCCGGGTCTTTCTGGTTGCCCGCCTTGGTCATGCCTCCCGCGAGGCCGCGGACGGTTCCGAGGAAGCCGATGGCGGGGATGGCCCATGCCAGATAAGAGATCATCCCCATGCTGGTGACGAGGCGATTTTGCTCCACATCGGCCTGCGTACGAACCACTTCGCCGACATCCGGGGCCTTGCGGCTGACCGCGAATTTGGTGAGGGCCATCGAGATCATTTTCGCCAGAATATACGGCCGATTCTTCGTGGTCGCCTCGACTTTGCGGGCGAGCGGCCGGGCATCTTCGGGGAGGATTCTCGCCCCTTCGTCCGTGGGGAGCAAATCGAGTTGGAAGGCAACCCGTTGCCGCCAGACTTCGCGGTAACGGTTCAAGAGCATGAATCCGGCCCACACGAAGCAAAGATAGCAGGCGATTTGTTCCGGCCCGAGGAACAGTTTGGCAATCCGGCGAGGCGTCCATCTTGCCCAATATTCAGCAGTGTTTTCCTGCGGGTTGGCCCACATCCACAATGGCACGGTCACCCCGCCGACGATGACTAGCGAGAGAAACAACCACAGCCATTCGCGGTGCGGTTTTTGGGACGGAGCAATCGTCATCGACATTTCCTATGCGAAGCCCCGGCCAGTCGGGAGGGCGAGGGTTGGCGAGCTTGAAAAAAATTCAATCGCTTCATTGTTGTTCACCGGTCAAGCCCAGGCAAGCGGGGTTTTGCGGTTACACCCGATTGTAATGGCCCGGCCTGAAACTTGTGGTAAACTTGTCGTTTTCCGCATAACCCGCTCAATCAGGAAAACAGGATCATGCGAGTGCTTCTCTCCTTGTTCTTCGCCGTTGGCCCGCTCATCTTGCCGGTGTTCGGGGCTGAGTTTCCGCAATTCAAGATGCAGGAAATCGCCACAGATCTTTCTGTGGGTTATGCCGTCATCGCCGCCGACATCAACGGGGACAAAAAGCCGGATCTCGTCGTCGTGGACACCAAACGGGTGGTCTGGTACGAAAACCCGACCTGGAAAATGCACACGATCATCACCGGCAAAACGAAGCCGGACAATGTCTGCGTGGCCGCCCTCGACATCGACGGCGATGGCCAGCTTGATTTGGTGCTTGGCGCCGACTGGAAGCCCTTCAACACCAAAGAAGGGGGCACGCTGCAATGGCTCAAGCGGGGCAAGACGCTCGATGAAGAATGGAGCATCCACCCCATCGCCGAGGAACCGACCGTCCACCGCGTCCGCGTCGCGGACATCGACGGCGACGGCAAACCGGAGATCATCCTCGCCCCGCTGATGGGCCGCGATTCCACCAAAGAAAAGAACTGGGTCGACGGCCGCCCGGTGCGGATTCTGGCCTTTCCGATTCCGAAAGACCCGGTGGCAGGGCCGTGGAAGCCAATTGTGTTGTCGGAATCGCTGAACGTGGTTCACAACATTTGGCCAGTGACAACCTCGGAAGGAAAAAAGAGGATTTACGCCGTTAGCTACGATGGTGTGCATCTGATTAGTCAGCGTGATAACGCCTGGCAAACGACCAAGTTTGGTCTCGGCAACCAAGACACTCCCAATGGCAGCCGGGGAGCCAGCGAGATCAAACTTGGCCAGTTGAGCCCCCGGCCATTCGTCGCCACTGTCGAGCCGTGGCATGGCAATCAAGTGGTGACCTACACACCGCCGCAATTCATTGAAGAACCGATTCGAGGAAAAACCCCGCCTTGGGACCGCCATGTCATCGACGATCATCTCCGCTGGGGCCACGGCGTCTGGTGCGCCGATCTCGACGGCGACGGTGCGGATGAGCTCATCATCGGCGTCCGCGACAACCCGGCCAAGGGGGACAAGTTCACCGAAAAATGCGGCGTGCGGATCTATAAGGCGACCGACAAAATCGGGGCCAAATGGGACCGTCTCATGCTCGACGATGGCGGCATCGCCACCGAAGACCTGATCGTCACTGACCTCGACGGCGACGGCAAACCGGACATCGTGGCCGTCGGCCGGGCGACGCACAATGCCCGGATCTACTGGAATCAGGGGAAAAAGTGATCTGAATTGGGGATGCGGAATGACGAACATCCCCCCGGAGGGGTAATTTCCGTTCCGTATCCTCAATTTGGCCAACTCTTCCTTTACACACCCTCTGACGCGCGGTAGTATCCCTTCACCTCCCCAAACGCGCCCAGCACCCTGCCCCGCCTGCCGAATCCCGCCACATTTTGTTTCGCGTGGAGATTTCTTGATGTCCGTCCCGCCGAATCCCGGCCAATATCGGCCTTCCCGTCGCGGTTTCCTGCAAATCGGTTCGCTGGGCATGGCCGGGTTGGCCCTGCCGCAGTTGCTCAAGGCCGAGGCTTCCGCAGGGGTGACATCCTCCAAGAAATCGATCATCCTGATTTACCTCACCGGCGGGCCGCCGCATCAGGACATGTTCGACCTGAAACCGGACGCCCCCAAGGAAATCGCCGGGCCGTGGAAGCCGATGGCGACGAATGTCCCCGGCATCCAGATTTGCGAGGCGTTTCCCAAAATCGCCCGCAACATGGACAAGTTCACCATCATCCGGTCGCTGGTCGGCAATCAGGTCGATCACGACGCGATTCAGGTGTACAACGGCCACGATCCGCGCAAACCAAAACCATTGGGAGGCTGGCCGCAATTCGGCTCCGTCGTTTCCCGGGTGCAAGGGAGCGCCGACCCGGCCATCCCGCCGTTCGTGAGCCTGTGTTACGCCAGCCCGCACGGACCCTACAACGAACCCGGCCCCGGCTTTCTCGGCACATCACACGCCCCCTTCCGGCCAACAGGTCCGGCGAAAGACGACATGACCCTTCGGGGCGTGACCGTGAATCAGTTCGCCGATCGCAAGACGCTGTTGCGTGGCTTCGACACGATGCGAAAGGAAGTCGACACCGGCGACCTGACCACCGGGATGGATTCTTTCCATCAACAAGCATTTGGCTTGCTCACCTCGTCCCGGCTCGCGGAAGCGCTGGACCTCTCCAAAGAACCGGAGAAAGTGGTCCAACGCTACGGAGTGGGCAACCCGAAGATCATCATTGACAACGACGGTTCTCCCCGCGTGCCGCAAAGCATGTTGATGGCCCGCCGGTTGATCGAGGCCGGCGCCCGGGTTGTCACGCTCAACTACAGCAAGTGGGACTGGCACGGCGGCAAGGGAAATGAAATCTTCAAACGCGAGGCCGAAGATTTTCCCCTGTTCGACAAGTGCGTGAGCGCCCTCGTTGAAGACCTGCACCTTCGCGGCATGGATCAAGATTGCACGGTCGCGGTGCTGGGGGAATTCGGCCGGACGCCGAAGATCAATGCCCAAGTCGGCCGGGACCACTGGCCCCAGGTGAACTGTGTGCTGCTCGCCGGGGGCGGCATGAAAACCGGCCAGGTGATCGGCTCAACCGACCGCATCGCGGGCGAGGCCGCCAGCCGCCCGGTGACGTTCGGCGAACTGCACGCCACGCTGTACAAGAATCTCGGCATCGACGCCAACCACACGACCATCACCGACCTGAACGGACGACCGCATTATCTGGTCGAAGAGAATTCCGAACCGATTCGTGAACTGGCGTAATTTCTTTCAACCGATCCCGGTTGAAGTGTCTATCGGCTCCTCATGCCTGGCGTAGGGAGCCGTTCAAACCAAAACTTCACAATCCAATCGCGGCTGCTTCCCATAATTCCAAAACAAACGGGCGGTTTCAAACCGTCCTTCTGTTGTGAAGGGAGCGTTACGCCACATGACCGTCATCGATCAACTGTTTGCCCTGTTCGCCGAGAAGGGAAGCGGGGCCTATTTCGGCGAGGATGTCACCGAGACCGCCCACGCCCTCCAATGTGCCCGGTTGGCCGAGGAAGCCGGCGCGGATGATGCCTTGGTGGCCGCCGCCCTGTTGCATGATGTGGGCCATCTTCTGCACGGAATGTCCGAAAATATTGCCAAAGAGGGTCTCGACGGACAACACGAGGACGCCGGGGCCGAGTGGTTGCAAAAACATTTTGGCCCGGCCATCGTCGATCCCGTTCGGTTACATGTCGCGGCCAAAAGATACTTGTGCGCCGTCGAACCCGGTTATCACGACGACCTCTCGCCCGCCTCCCAACTCAGCCTGCGTTTGCAAGGCGGTCCGTTCACGCCCGAGGAAGCCAAGGTGTTTGAAGCCGAACCGTGGTATCAATCGGCGGTGGCCGTGAGACGATGGGACGACGAGGCCAAAATTCCCGGTTTGCTGGTTCCCGATCTGGAACATTACCGGCCAAAACTGGAAGCGGCGTTGTTGGCCCGCTGACATCATCGTCACGTCAAGATTCGGATTCAACCCACACACCGACCGCGAAGCCGATCAATCCGCCGACTCCGGCGGCCAAGTGTTGGTCAACCGACGACGGCGTGAGCAAACAGGCCATGAGGCCGGCCAGAATTCCCGGCACGGCAAACACAACTGCCGTTAACATCACGCGGACTTCAAGCGGCGGGTTCCTCCATCCGCCAAATGCGGGGGTTTCCTCCGGCATTTCAAGCGAAAAATCGTCGTCTGAAAGAGGCATGATATCCTCCGTGCCTACGTTTTCCGGCCATTCTCCACCCGACGCATCGGAAGCCCGTGCCGGTTTTTCTCGAAGTAACATATTTCCACCAATGTGGGCCAAAGTTCGATCGATCCCTTGATGACGTCAATCACGTCGTCCACGATGCGCAGCAAGTTCTGCTGGAAGAAGTCCGGCTCGAAGCCGTAAAAAGCCTTGTGCAAATTGGCTGCGAACAGCCGAAGGGAGGCGGTGCGTTCGGGAGAGGTCGCCCGGCCGGCCGCCTCCAGCGCCCGGCGGTGCATCGCGGATACTTTGTCCAGACTTTGCCGGGCGTCTTCCTCCGTGACTTCGCCGGCATAGTCGAATTCGATGGTCAGGGCGTCCACCCGTGTCAGCGAATCCTTGATCTTCCGCTTGAGCAAGTTGGCCACCTCTTCGTTGAAGATCTCGGAGGCCACCGGATTTCGCATGTAGTTCGATTTCGTGTGGTTCTGGGCGGCATTCACATGGGCCGCCGCGATCCCCGGTTGCCGGATCCAAAGCCGGTAAATGTAATCCTCGAACCGCAACCGGGTCGGGAAGAAGGGGGGCAGGCCGAAGGTGTTGTCGTAACCGGCGACGCCGCAATCCATGCGCCAGTTCAGCTTGGTGACCGCCGGGCGGAAATTGGCCAGCACATAGAGCTCGTTCAACTCATCCGGGTCAACCTGATCGTCGTTCGTCAGGAACAAGTCGGCGTAATCGAGGGCGTCGATGTCGTTCGTCCCGGATCGGAAGGTCTGGGCGATCTTCACCACCGCGTCGGGCGGGATGGTTCCGTCCCGAAGCAACAACGAGTTCTCGCGGCTGACGCCGTTGGTCGCATTGGTTTCCAAGTCCATCGCCGTATCCGTCAGCAATTCGCCAGACTCGTAGTTCGCCGGAATCTCCGACACCGGCTTCCCAAGGACATCGAGGAAAGAACCAAAGATGTCGAACGACTTGCGCACAAGATCGTCACTGTCGGCCCGATGAAGCCGGCCCCGGCTGATTTCCCCGTCCCCGAGCGATTCCCGGTGGGATTCGAGCAGGGCATACGGGCGCATGTCGTCGTCCGAACTCACCATCAATCCGCCCAAGGTGTGCATGAGAGTGAAGTTCCGGTTACCGCCGTAGCTTGGGCGGAATAGGTTTTTCACCAGGCCGTTGAGCCGCTTGTCCCGCAATCGGCCGCTGAGGTAATTGGTGAATTGCTCCTTCTCCTTCGGGCCGACGTAATGGATCGGGGCATGGGTTCGTGTTTGTTCAAGGAACGGATAATACTTTTCCTCGGCGACCGGGCTGGAATCATCGAACACGATGATCTTCGGCGAGTGGCCATTGCGCCAAAAATGCTCGTCGTATTGCTCCACGGTCTCCCCCACGTCCCGCAGGCGGTATGTGGGGATGACAAAATAAGTCTCTTGCGGTTGCATCGAACGCTCCACGGGGGCGAGGCAAACCGGCATTTGGCCGGGAATCGCCCCCATGACCTGTTACCCAAAGCAATGGCCATGCCCGAAGAACCGGATGGCGTTTGATGCGGCAAAACATGCGGTTTTTGGCTCAAAAAATGGAACGGGGCGGATGGTGTTCATGCAAATCGCCAGAACGAGATTGCATCTTGCCCGATGAATGCTGACAGGCTTACCAACAATTTTTCGCCGTGCCGCAGAGCCTTTTCTCATTTTTTCATCGTCGATTCCTCGCCTTCAACCTGACCGACAAAGCCGGTTTTGCCGATTCCCTTCCATGATCCGCGACTGAGGGTCGTGCTTCTGTCGCGGATCATGCGGGATCGATGGCGGACGGATTCCCGAACATTTCTTATTCGGCGCAGAATCCCCCTCAGTCGTTGGCCAAATTACCACGACAGGAGTTGTAGTGCGCTTTGGATCAGGCTTGACATGCTCCCGCCGACGGGGGTATGGCGCGACCCATCCAGGCGACACGCTCGCTCTTATCGCTTCATTCGGCGGTCCGATCCGATCGCCGGGCCACTACCCGTGGTTTGAAGCCGCTCGTTACCTGGCCGGATCAACCCGCGACGGAAGAACTCTCATGCGTTGGGTCGAATGGTTGCTCAAACAATCGGTCAGTACCGCCCAAACCGTTTCCCCCCGGAAAGCTCGCCTGGCCGTTCTGACGCTTGAGGACCGTTCGGTTCCGAGCGTGGCCGGTTTCGTGTTCCGCGATCTCGACGGCGACGGCGTCCGCGATGTCGGCACACCGCAAACCGAGCCGGCAGGGCACACTCCTGCCATCATTCCCCGGACCGAACCGGGGCTTCCGGGCGTGGCCGTGAAAGCCTTCGCTCCGGGAGGCACCGTACCCATCGAGACGGTCTTCACGGCCAGCGACGGTTCGTATGCCCTCACGACCAGTCTGCCCTCCGTTCGGATCGAGTTCAGCGGTCTTCCGGCGGGGTACGGGTTCGGCAATCCGTCCCCGCAGGCGGCGGCCTCGAATGTGCGGTTTGTCAACGCCTCGACCAACCCGACGGGCGTGAATCTCGCCACGGTACTAACCACCCAAGCCAGCCCGTATCTCGTCACGCCGGTTTACACCCAAGGCAACCAGATCACCGGCCCGCAAGCTGCTCAAGGGGTGGTGGTCGGGATTCCTTACAACTCCTCCGGCGGTCCGGGCGGCGCCATTCCGCTCGCCACCGCTTCGCAAGTCGGAGCGACGTGGGCCGTGGCCTCGAACACCACCACCGGGGCGGTGTACGTCGGCGCGTACATGAAACGCTACACGGGATTCGGCCCAAGCGGCACCGGGGCGATTTACAAACTTCAGCCGACTTACAACAACCTTGGCCAGCTCACCGGCAGCCAGACGCCTGTCCTGTTCGCCGACCTCTCGGTGGTTCTCGGCGGGGCGGCCGGCGGCACGGCGGCGACCACCGGGGACAATCCGCACCCCAACACGTTTGACACCAACAAATTCAAAACAGACAACGACGGTAACAACGACGGCACGCCAGACAATATCACCAACGGGTCGGTCGGCAAGATCGGGCTCGGCGGCATGGTGATGTCCCCGGACAATCAGTTCCTCTATGTGATGAACTTGAACACCCGGCAACTCATCCGGCTGGGGGTGGACGCAAACGGCAACTTCAACGGCACGCATGCCGAGTTCAACGTCCCCGTCCCGGCCGGGGTGGCCCCGTCGGATGTGCGACCGTTTGCGGTGCAATACCAAAACGGCCAAGTGTATGTCGGCCTTGTGGATTCGGCCGAGTCCACGGGTTTGCGGAGTGATTTGAAGGGGTATGTCTATACTTTTAATCCCGCCACCAGTTCGTTCGGCGCGGCTCCCGTTCTCCAATTCCAATTGGATTACGCCCACGGCGACGCCAACGTCCAAAAATCCACCAATCCGCCCCCGAACGTCATCCAGTTGAACAACGGCTTTTACCAACCGTGGAACGACAACATCGATCCCAGCACGAACGGCGACAATTACTACGCCAGTCCGATGCTCTCGGACATCGTGTTCGATGACACCGGGGCGATGATTGTCGGCATTCGGGATCGCCAAGGCGATCAATCCGCGCCCGGCACGACGCCGTCTCAAATCTTCGGCGAAGCGGGGGATATTCTGCGGGCCACCCCCAACGGCAGCGGCGGCTTCAATCTGGAAGGCCAGCCCGGCGGGCCGGTTGGCGTGGCCGACGGCCAGGGGCCGAACGGCCGTGAATTCTACGCGGATGACAATTTCACGGGCCTTCACGACGAGACGTCCCTGGGCGCCTTGGCTGTCCTGCCCGGTTCCGGTCAGGTTGTCGTGAACTCAACGGACCCCGGCGGCATCACGGACGCCGCCGGGCCGGTGTGGATGGACAACACCACCGGCCGGGAGCGGGATAATTTCAATGTTTACACGGGCGGCGTGAACACCTTCGCCAAGGCGAACGGCCTCGGCGATTTGCAAATCATTTATGCCCCGGCCGCCCTGACCATCGGGAACCGGGTGTGGTACGACACCAACGGCAACGGCTTGCAGGACGCGGCCGAACCCGGCATCCAAGGGGTGACTGTCCAGTTGTTCCAAAACGGGAACCTCGTCGGTTCCACGGTAACGAACGCCCTCGGCGAGTATGTTTTCGACGACACGGATGTCAACAACGGCACACCGGGCGACACCAGCGACGACGGCGTGAAGCCCAACACCGCTTACCAGATCCGCATCGCCACCGGGCAGGCGCCGCTGGCCGGCAAACGTCCCTCGACTCCGAACGCCGGGGCCGACAACATTGATTCGGACGGCATCGACAACGGAACCTCGGTCACCTACGACATTGTCTCAGGCTCGAATGGCACGTTCGACGACAACTCGGACTTCGGCTTCGTTCCCCGCATGTCCATCGGGAATCGGATCTGGAACGATGTGAACAACAACGGCATCCAGGACGCCGGCGAGGCGGGCATCAGCGGAGTGGCCGTCGTGCTGCTTGACACCTCTAACAACGTCTTGGCCAGCACGACCAGCGGCGCCAACGGGATCTACGAATTCAGCAACCTGTTGCCGGGCAATTACCAAGTGCGGTTGTCCTCCAGTAACTTCCGAGCCGGCGGGGTTCTGGAAGGGTATGCCAGCAGCACCGGGGCCAACGGCCAGGCCACCGGACCGTTCGAGGGAGCAGCCACTCCCAACCCGACCAGCAACTTTTCGGACACGGATGACAACGGAACCACCAATGGCGTGCTTGGCACTCTGGGGGTGATTGATTCCGGCATCATCACACTGACGGCTGACAGCGAACCGCTTGGCGAAAATCCCGGCCCGGTGGACGCCACGGTGACAGATGCGAACAGCAACCTCACTGTTGATTTCGGCGTCTTCCAAAAGCACACGCTTGGCAATGTGATCTTTGAAGACGCGAACAACAATGGCGTCCAAGACCCCACGGAGACAGGCATCACCGGCGTGACGGTGAACTTGTACGATGCCACGGGCACAACCCTGCTGACTTCTTCTTTCACGAACGCGCAAGGCCAGTATTTGTTTAGCCTCCTGGCCCCCGGCTCTTATGTCGTCGAGGTCGCGGCGAGCAACTTCAATGTCGGCGGGCCATTGGCCGCTTATCGATCCAGCACCGGAACGAATGGTTCGGCGAGCGGGCCAAGCGAACCGGCCCCCGGCCCGAACAACAATATTGACGGGGTGGATGACGGGACAACAAGCGGCACGCTCGGCGCGGGTGGTGTCGTGCGGGCGCTCCCCGTCACGCTGGGAACCGACGAACCGCTGAACGAAACCCCGAACAACGACACGACCAGCCTCACACCGGACAACCAAAGCAACCTCACGGTGGACTTCGGGTTCTTCCGTCCTCTGTCGCTTGGGAATCAGGTCTTCCTGGATTCCAACAACGACGGCTTCCGCCAGACGGGCGAAACGGGAATTAACGGAGTCTTGGTCGATTTGTTGAACGCCTCCGGCGGCGTCGTGGCCAGCACGACGACTGCCACCGTGGGACCGGACAGCGGCATCTATCGCTTCGACAACCTCGGGGCGGGCCAGTATCGCGTTCGCTTGACCGCGCCCAACTTCACCGGCGCCGGCTCACTGGTTGGGTTTAACAACAGTTCCGTCAACCAGACGGACCCGAACACGGACATCAACGACGACAACAACGGGATCACCGTCGGCACGCTCGGAAGCGGTGGAGTGATTCAGTCCAATCTCATCGATTTGTCCGTCGGCAATGAACCGATCACTGATGGCGACACCAATCCGAACACGAACCTGACCCTCGATTTCGGAGTGTTCTCCCGGCACAGTATCGGCAACCGGGTGTTCAACGACGCGAACAACAACGGGACTCAAGACCCCGGCGAAAGCGGCATCGCCAACGTAGCGGTGCAATTGCTTGATGGCACGGGGACGAACATCTTGGCTTCCACGACCACGGACATCAACGGGTTGTATCTGTTCACCGGCATCGCCCCCGGCTCCTACGTCGTGCGGATCCCGGCCTCGAACTTCTCGTCCGCGCTCGCCAACTTCGCCAGCAGCACCGGCAACCCCGGCTTCCTGACGCCGACGCCGTTCGAGGGGGCCGCCACCCCGAATCCGAACACCAACCCCTCGGACACCGACGACAACGGGACAACGGTATCCGGCAACGTGCAAAGCCTGCCCGTCACTATCAACGACACGGCGCCGTTGCTCGAATCGCCGAACAACGATCCGGGAACACCCGACAACCTCAGCAACCTGACGATTGATTTCGGCTTCTTCCAGAAGGCGGCGATCAACGGCCGGGTGTTTGTTGACACGAACAACAACGGCGTGATCGACCCGACGGAAACCACCGGCCTCCCCGGTGTCACGATCCAAGCGGTCGGCCCGGCGGGGACAATCACAACCACGACGGGCGCCGATGGCTCTTACTCGTTCGACAACCTTCCGGCCGGATCGTACACGGTCAGCGAACCGACGCAACCGCCGGGTTATGGCTCCAGCACGCCGAACAATCCCCCGGCCATCACGGTCCCGGCGGGCGGCACGGGAGTGGTGAACTTCGGCGAAACACAAGGCTCGCTCGCGGGTCGCGTGTGGCTGAATTACAACAACCAACAAGACTTCAACGGCCCGGACACGGCCATTCCCGGCGTGACCATCACACTGACCGGAACTGACTCCGGCGGCAATCCGGTGAACCGCACCACTACGACGGACGCGACCGGCAACTACAATTTCGCGAATGTCGCCGGCGGCAATTACGTCATCACGGAAACACAACCGACCGGCGGCACATTCCCGCCGAACACCGATGGCATCGACTTCATCGGCACCGTTGGTTCGCCGGGCACGGTGGGGGCCGATTCCTTCACCCTGACCCTGCCCGCCGGAACAGTGTTGACCGGGTATAACTTCACGGAAATCCCGCTGGTGAGTCTGGCGGGGTCTGTGTACGAAGATGTGAACGGCAACGGCACGAAGGACTCGGGCGAACCGGGCATCGGCGGCGTGGTCGTCACCCTCACGGGCACGAATGTTTCCGGCACGCCGGTGAATACAACCGCGACCACGTCGGCCGATGGTTCGTATGCGTTCGCCAACCTGCAACCCGGCACAAATTACACGCTCACCGAAGGTGTCGTCCCTGCTCCGTTCTTGGACGGCAAGGAACAGAACGGCACCCCGGCGGCTTCCGGCACGGGAGTGAACGATGCCTTCAGCGGCATCAACCTGACGACATTGGCCGGGGGAGGCGCTGGATTCAACTTCGGCGAAGTCCGTCCCGTTTCCATCGCCGGACAAGTGTATGTCGATGCGAACAACAACGGCATGCGAGACGGAGCAGAAGGGCCAATTCCCGGAGTCACCCTTCGGCTCAGCGGCACGGATGACACCGGAGCCGGGGTAAGCCTGAATACCGTGACGCTCGCGGACGGCTCATACTCCTTCCCGAACCTGCGACCGGGCACTTACACAGTCAGCGAAGTTCAACCGGCCAATTTCGGAGATGGATTGGATTCCGTCGGGAACCGCGGCGGCAACAACACGACAAACGACGTGCTGTCGAATATTGTGTTGACTTCGGGCCAGGCGGGTACAGGTTACAACTTCGGCGAGACGAACAGCATCGACTTGGCAATCACCGAAACGATCAGCAAGACGGTCGCCAAGGTCGGCGATGTCGTGACGATCACCTACACGGTCAAGAACAATGGCCCGTCCCAAGGAACTGGGGTTGTGATGTCCGCACCGCTTCCTTCGGGACTTAGCTACGTTTCGACGGTCTTTAACCAGCAGGGAACTTACAACAAGGCGACGGGTTTGTGGACGATCGGCACATTGAACAACGGGGCTCAAGTTCAGCTTCAGATTCAGGTGAAAATCACCAAGGCGGGCACCTTTAGCGATCCGGCGTCGGTAACGGGAGATGGCACGGAAACGACGCTGGCGAACAACTTCGCCAACGTCCCGATCACGGCCACCATTCCCGCTTCGCAGGTCACCAAGCGGAAGTTCCTTAGCTCGGATTTTGCCTGATCGAATTGACGATCCCGTCGGAAGTGAAAATCAGAATTTGTCATTCAACACAAGGGCCAGCGGTTTTAAACCGCTGGCCCTTGTGTTGCGCAAACTCAAACAAGGCTTATCCAACCGCCGCCGGTTTTCTCGCTTCCAATGACTTCAACCCTTCTGTGGCGGGTCCGTGAATCACTTCCCCCTCGGCCGTGAACCGCGAACCGTGGCACGGACAGTCCCAGGTTTTTTCGCCGTCGTTCCAATGCACCACCCCCTTCATGTGGGGGCACACGGCCGACATTTCGTGAACCTGTCCGTCTTCGTCGCGGTACACGGCCAGTTTGGTCAATCCCTTGCGGATGACGGCCCCGCAACCGGCCGGGATGTCCTTGGCGTCGGACACGTCGCCGCCGGTGATCCAATCCGAGTATTGAGCGGCCAGATTGAAGTTCTCGGTGACATACGTCCCGGCCGCACGGAGCGGAATCCGCGAGGGGGAATATACCTCGATCAAATCGCTCGGGCGACCCGACATCAGATCGGTGAGCAACCGGCCGGCGATGGCCGCGTGGGTCAGCCCCATGCCGGAGTCCCCGGTCACCACGAAAACATTTTCGGCCCCGCCGGAATCCGCGCCGATGAAGGCCAGGCCGTCGAGAGTTTCAAACACCTGACCGGACCAGCGATAGCGAATCCGGGTAATGTCCGGGTTGTGTTTGCGAGCCCATTCCTCCAGTCGTTTCCAGCGTTCTTCCTGATCCTCGGCCTGCCCGGTTTTGTGATCCTCTCCGCCCACGATCAGCAGTTCCGGTTCGCCGGTGACCGGATCGGCCGGTTGAATCCGCACATAGTGGTATGGCTCTTGGGTGTCCCAAATCAAAGCGTCCCGGACGGTGTCCGGCGGGATCTCGGCCGCGATCACATAACTGGTGTAAGCGGCCATCTTGGTGTGCAGCAACGTCACTTGATGGATGGGGGAATTCGTCGCCACGACGACTTGGTTAGCCTCCAGTTGCCGGTCACCCTCCAGTTTCACGGTGACCATCGGGCCGCCTTTGATACCGTTGACTTGCACATTCGTGAAGATTCGCCCTCCGAGATCACGAATGGCCTTTGCCAACCCGGCCATGAACTTCAACGGGTGAAACCGGGCTTGGTTTGCGTAGCGCAAGCAAGCCCCGGTATGGAAGTGTTTGCAGGGCACTTTCTGCAACCGTTCCGGCGCCGCCCCGGCCCGGTTGGCGGCGGCTTCCTCTTCGTCTAAGGTATCCGGATCACGGCCGTCAGCGACGCACAGGAAGCCGTCCACCCGTTGAAAATCGCAGTCGATCGCTTCCTTTCGGCAGATCAACTCGATCAGTGTGACGGCTTCCGCATGGCTCTGATAAGCCCTTTTGGCGATGTCCCGCCCCCGGATGGATTCGACACGGGCAAAGCCGTCGTCAATGATGCTGGAAAGGTGCGCGGATGTGTAAGCCGTTTCCCCGGCCCCGATTTCCTCGCGGGATTCCAAGATGGTGACGGATCGCCCTTCCAACAGGAGCAGATAGGCCGTGGTTAGCCCGGCGATGCCGCCCCCCACGATGCAAACGTCGATTTTCTTCAGATTTCCAAGAACATCTCCGGTCCGGTCGGAACGTGCTCCGGCCCAGAGTGATTGTGTGCTGGACATGATGTCGAACCTTATGAGGGTGTGGGCAACCTTCAAACGAGCATGTGGCGTGCCGTTGGCTTTGATTTGCGACAAATGCCTGCCCCGCTCAGAATTCTTCAGCCATTGAGAATTCCTTCCATTTTCAAGACAGGATTTCCAATCACCTATCCTTGTCTAAGGTCTGCGAACCAATCGAGAACGTTCAAATGTCTGACTTGCTGACGCACCCGCCGACGGAGGATTTGGCCGCCTTCGGGCTTGGCCTGCTGGACGAGGCGGCTACCCAAGCCATCTCGGATCATCTGGCCGAATGCGAGGAATGCCAACAAGCGGTGGCTGTGTCGCCGGGGGACACATTCACGGATCTATTGGCCGGGGCGAAGACGGTCCTTGATGCGCCGCCACCCGGCGAGGCTCTTCCCCCGGAACTGGCCGCCCACCCTCGTTACACCCCCTTGAGATTGCTCGGCGTCGGCGGCATGGGGACGGTCTGGCTCGCGGAACATGCCATCATGGGGCGGCGCGTGGCGGTTAAGGTGATTCGGCCAGAGTTCTTGGCTCGCCCCGGAGCCGCGAACCGGTTCCGACGGGAGGTGGCGGCCGCCGCCCGGTTGCATCATCCCAACATTGTGACAGCCTTCGATGCCGAGCAGGCCGGGGAGACCCACTTTCTGGCAATGGAATACGTCAATGGCGTCGGCCTTGATGAGTTGTTGAAGGAGAAGGGAGCGATTTCCGTTTCCGAGGCGTGTCGATACATCGTGGACGCGGCCATTGGCCTTGAACACGCCCACCGAACCGGCCTTGTTCATCGGGACGTGAAACCCGGCAACCTCATGCGGGCGGCCGGTGGCACGGTGAAGGTGCTGGATTTTGGCCTCGCCATGCTCGTCGCCGACGACCGGGCCGATGCCTCGCTGACCGGGGCAAACATGGTCGTCGGCACCCCGGATTACATCGCCCCCGAACAGGCCGAACACCCGCACGCCGCCGACGGCCGGGCCGACATTTACGCCCTCGGCTGCACCCTGTATCACTTGCTGACCGGGGCGGTGCCCTTCCCCGGCTCATCCGTGTTGAAGAAACTCGACGCCCATCGGCGGGACCAACCCAAACCCTTGGGCCAGTTCCGCACCGACATCCCCCGCGGCCTCTCGGAGATCGTGATGAAGATGATGGCCAAAGATCCCGCCGCCCGCTTCCAGACGGCCGCCGCCGTCGCCGAAGCGTTGCAACCGTTCGCCGACGGAGCAATCGTTCCCATGCGGCCACGATCCTATTCCGTGGCCGCCGGGTTCGCGTTCGTCGCCCTTCTGCTCCTCGGGACGGTGATATACCGCATCCAGACGGACAAGGGCGAACTTGTCATCTCCACGGAGAGCGATGATGTGGAAGTGCTTGTCAAACAAGGCGGTCGGTTGGTGACGATCATCGACACCAAGACACAAAAGCAAATCGAATTGAAAAGCGGCGAATACGACTTGGAACTTCGCAATGCCGATGGTTTGAAACTGGATATCACGAAGGCGGCGCTGACTCGGGGCAGCAAACAACTGGCGACCATCGAACGTGTTCCCAAACCGGATGCGAAGACGGCCGCCAAAACAGATGACAAACCCCTCTGGATTGAAGAAGGGTTCAAGGCATTGGACAAAAACCAAGACGGGCGGATTCAACTCGGCGAACTACCGGAAAACCATGTCTTGCGACATGAATGGGACCATTGTGACACGAACGACGACGGCGTATGCGACTTTGAGGAATTCAAGCGTTTCATGATGGCCCGTCTCAAACTCGTGCCTCCGGGCATTCCGGGAATGGCCCCCGGAATGCCCGGAGGCACGAACCCCGGCATTGTCACGCCGGACGACCCCAACGTGATGCCAACTTTTCCGGGGCCGTCCAGCACCCGCGTCGTGTCACCGCCAGTATATGAGCCCCCAATGGACACTCCCGGCGCAATGCCATACTTTCCTGGCGCTCCCGGCGGTCCCGGCATGCCACCGCCATTGGGCGGTCCCGACCGCTTGCCGGCCGCTCATTGGCCGCCATTGGAGTTGCCGGCCGCCAGCGGGTTTATGGCGAGGCTACCCATCAAGCACGCGGACGTCGGGGGGTTGCAATTCTCCCCGGACAGCCGGATGGTCATTTTGAATGACAGCAGCAAACTCGAAATACTGGAGACGACCACCGGCAAGCCAATAGCCACTCATCAATCGGACAGCACCATCGAAGTGTGTGCCTTCACGCCTGATTCATCGAAGGTCATTTTTGTCATCCGGCCATCGCCAAATAATTACCAGTTCGTCCAGTGGCGTCCGGCCACAGGCGAAATCCGCCAGATTGGCGACCCCATCCGGTTCAGGAACCAATTCACGAGTTTGTGCGTTCAGACAGGCAACCAAAAGCTCGTTCTCGGGACGACGGACGGATATCTCGTCTATGACATGGTTGCCAAAGCGATGACTCGCCGCGTCAGTGGCGCGCCAGACCATCTTGGCGGAGACGATGAAAACCAACCCCGACTGGGGACGGAGAGCCGGATTCTTTCCGGGAATGGCGAAACCGTATACACGGTCGCCAATGAATGGCCCCGCAATTCCCCCACTGTTGGAGCCATCCCCCCTACGGTGCCGGGAACTGCTCCCCGGCCAGTCAAACAACACCTGCTGATTAACCGCCTGACCGATCAAGAGGCAAGCACGATCAGGATTGCTTTGCCGGGCACGTTTCTCAAGGTCTTTGACATCCCCCGGACTCTTGGCAATCCCAAAGAGACCGCCGCGTTTGGGGTGATGTGCCAGACGACGCCCAACGAAATGAAGGTTGTCACCTATGACGCCCTCGGCAATTCGGCCAGCGAACTAACCATTCCGGGAAAAGAGGACATGATCAAAGAACTCGCCACTCGGGCCTTTCGGGCCGTGACGAACAGCGGCGGGGACAAAGGCGCGTTCGAGGCACTCGATTTGACGACAGGTCTCAAGCGATCTCTCATTGCGAAAATCCCGATCTGGGACTCGACCGATCTCAGCGGAGACGGCCGCGTCTTCGCCGCCCGCACGGAAACCGGCTGGAACCTCTATCGCCTCCCCGACCCGCCGAAACCGCCGATTTTGACGCCGAGCCGAGGCCAAAAGAAAAAAGAAGATCTCGGAGTGCCGTCCGTCCCCAAAACAGGCAGCCCGGCACCCGGTGGCGATTCAAACATCCCGCCTGCGGGCATCCCCGAGGGGCCTTCAGATCGCCCTCGCGTGGTGTCTCCAAATGATCTGAGTGGAAACATTGGTTTGCCGAAAAAAGAAGACCATGCTCACTGGCCCCCCGCCGCCCTGCCCGCCGCCGGATTCATGGCCCGCCTTCCCTTCAAATATGCGAACATAACCACCGCCAGATTCTCTCCCGACAGTCGGCTCATCGGATTTTCGTCCAACTCCGAGCCGGGCGACATTCTCGAAATTTTAGAGTCGGCCACCGGCAAGATGGTGTCGGTCATCAAGACCGACAAGCGCCATGCCGCCTGGGGATTCACACCGGATTCGTCAAAGATCGTTCTCGTTACCCGGTCGGCGCCAAACACTTATGAATTCAATGTCTGGTCCTTGGGCACGGGGGGGCAACAACCACTGGGAGAGCCAATTCGGCTGGCGAACCCCATCCACACGGTCGCCGTGCAGGGCAACCTTCAAAAGCTTGTTCTCGGCGATGCGGCTGGCACCTACCACATTTACGACATCGCGGCCAAGGCCATCCCCCGCCGCATCGTCGTTCGACCAACAGAAGCCAAGGGTAATCCTTCAGGTTTCCAAATCATTCGTCAGACCGTCTCGGCGAACCGCGAGCGCGCCTATTCGGTGATTGCGGAACGAAAGAGCGAGGGATTTATTCATTATCTGCGGATCGATCAACTCACTGGCGAAGAAACGGAACCGATCCGGATCAACCTGCCGGATTCCACCGTGAACGTCTTTGAAATCCCTTTGAAATCCGGCTCGCCGCAAACCGCTCCCGTGTTCGGCGTCTTGACAGTCACGAATGCCGGCGAGATACAAACCCGCCTTTACGATGCGTTCGGAAAACCGGTCGGCGATCTTCCCTTGATCCCAAAAACGCATGACATCCGCAATATCGCGGCCAACGCCCGGCGGGCCATTGTCACTCCGCAAGGCAAGACCGACACCTTTGAAGCCCTCGACCTGGCCGAAGGCCAGAAACGCATGCCCATCGCCAAATTCCCGGATTTCGACACGACGGTCCTGAGTGAAGACGGCCGGGCGTTCGGCGTCCACACGGCAAGCGGTTGGTTCCTGCATCGCCTCCCCGACCCGCCGGAGACACCGATCTTGCCGCCGAAAAAAGAAACGAGCGGCGCCATCCCCAAGTTCGCGAAGCCGGAGAAAGGCCATTCCATTATCCTTCAAGCCGACGGAGAAATACGATTGGACGGCCAGCCCATCGCCCTCAATGAACTGGCGACAAAACTGGCGCCCGAAGCCAACATCGTCAACATTGTCAACATTGTGATTGATGGCAAAGCTCCTTTTGATCGGGTGAAACAGTTCCAAGAGGAGATGGATCGCATCAAGATGCGAGGGCATTCGGCCCCGGCGGAACCCGAGCCTTCCCCCCGCGAGAAGATCGAACAGATTCACTTGGCGGCCAACGGCGGACTGACCTTGAACGGAAACTTCATTTCCATCGAACAAGTTCGGCAACTTCCGGATGGTTCTGTCGTGCGGGTGACCGCCGAAAAGGATGCTTCCGCCACGAGGTTGAAAATGCTGCTTTCGGAACTGATGCCGTTGAAGATCAAACTGACGATCATCGACATGGGCCGCCCGAAGGACTGACCGCGATCAAGCATGGAAACATCCGTCAGCCTGATTGCCCGGTTGGCCGCCGCCCCGTCCGAGACGGACTGGCGGCGGCTTCACGACCTTTACCGGCCGCTCTTGCTCCGTTGGACCGCCCGCGCGGGCGTGCCGGCCGTTGATGCCGATGATCTTGTTCAGGAAGTGATGGTCGTCGTCGTCACCGAAGTGAGCGGCTTCATCCATCGCGGAGAGGGGGCGTTCCGCGCTTGGCTGCGCGGCATCCTAGCCAATCGTCTGCGGGAGTTTTTTCGTTTGCGAAACCGGCGACCGGTCGCCACCGGGGACGATGATTTTCAAGATTTGCTAGGCGAACTGGAATGCCCGGAAAGTTCGCTTTCCAAATTATGGGACCGGGAACACGATCACCACGTCGCCGGTCAACTGCTGATTCGGGTCCGGGGTGACTTCGCCCCGGTCACCTGGCAGGCATTTCGTTTGCAAGTGCTGGACGGCCACCCCGCCCGCCGGGTGGCCGATGAATTGGGGCAGTCCCTCAACGCCGTTCTGCTTGCCAAGAGCCGCGTCTTGAAACGCCTGCGGGAAGAGTCGCACGGGTTGATTGATTAGTCTTCAAACCCGTTCATTTTCCGAAAGAGACACCATCAACGCTTCGGCCCACCGGGTCCGGGGCCAACACTGATCCCTGATCCACCGGGGACCACGTCTTGATAATCCACCTGCGGGACTGCCAGATCGACGTTGACGGGTTTGTCTGTCATCTTTTCGCCGATGTTGCCGGCCCGGTCGCGGCAGCGAACGCGAATGTGGAACTCATGGGATTCGCCGGTCGGGGCCGTCCAGGTGTGCTGGCCGGTGTTGTCCGTCCAGTCGGCGGTGATTCCTTTCCATTCCTGCTTGTCGGCCGGGCGGTATTCCAACATCACCGGCACCGGGGCAATGTTGATGTCCGACGCCTTCCAGCGGATGTCCACCACCGCCCCCCGGTCGCCGTTCGGACTGACCTTAGTGCTGATGATTTCCACATCCGGGGCCTTGGTGTCCACCACCACCTGGATGTCGCCAAGAGTGCCCTTCACCGGAATCCGGCGGCTCGGGCCGCGATGATTCTCGGCGATGATGATGAAGTTGTACGTGCCGTCTTTTTGGGCCTCGTAAACGAAACTCAGCGGGATGGTGCGGACGGCATCAGGCGAAGCCACTGGCGGCGCCGGTTTGGGGCCTTCCTCTTTGGCCTTGAGCCAGTCGAGTTTGTCATCAGCGGCGTACAAGTAGGCGTGGGTGAGGCCCGATTGGCCAACGCGGGCGTTGAAGTTCAACGTGATGGATTTTTCCTTCACATAATGGACGCTCGGTTGCAGCGTCCGCAACCCCGGTGCTGGCGAACCAGCGGGGTTTTCCCGCAAATCCTTCGGGTCAGTGGTGAGGCGATTCGTCGGCAACGGGTCACGGATGGGATCGCCCCCCTTTTCGCCATCTTTCGCGGAAACCCACACCGGATCGGACTCGGTCTTATTCCCGGCTTTGTCGAGGGCGACAATCCGGACTTGCATCCGGTCGTTCGGCTTCATCTGCCATTGGCGATGGTCGCGCGGGGCGAAGGGCACGCCCTTGTCAATCGGCTCGAACCGGCCCATGTCCGGCCAGCGGAATTCGAGCCGGATGCCGTTTCGCGTGTCCATGTTTTCGTCGGACACATCCCATTCGATGCCGGGCGAACCATCGGCGGCAATGACCGGCCGAAGGGAAGTGACTTTGGGCGGCGTGCGATCAATGACCACTCGACGTTGCTCGGTCAATCGATCCCGGCTCGACGGGTCGGTGGTGCCGTCGTTGAAGGTCGTCATCGTGGCGAACCCGTAGGTTCCCTCACGCTCGACTTTGAATACAAATTCGCGTTTCTGACCGGCCTTGGCCGTCTCGTATTCCTGCCAGGCGCCGCCATCAATGGTGTAATAGAGCCGGACACTGGACGCAGAACCGCCGGACCGCAGTTCAAAGGGAATGCGGATACGGTCGTCTTTTGAATATGATGTTCGCCCCTCGGTCGGCAGTTGAGCGCGCGCCATCAACGGCACGGCGGCCAACCCGCAAACCAACAGGTATCGAAACGCGCAACCCACGACGCGACTCCTTCCGCCTCGTCCCGGCCCGGCAATCCCCCCGCCGGACGGTTCGGCCGCGTGCATAACGCACGATGCCGATGGCGTCGAGAGGAGACTTCGCCACCGCGACCCAAGCAAGGGGCGCGGAATGGCCGATATTGGAAAGATCGGCCATCCGGGGGAAGAAACTTGAGTCAGGAAGATTTGAGAAGCAAAACAAAGAGTTTCACGCAAAGTTCGCCAAGAGGACGCAAAATTCGCCAAAGTTGTCATTGCCCACTGGCAATCGCTCGCCCCCGCGTGATTGCTGAGAATAAAAATTTCATCAGCCACGCGGAGGGAAATGTCTGACACGAGGCAATGACAACTTTGGCGAACTTTGCGTCTTCTTGGCGAACTTTGCGTGAAACTCTTTGCTTCTTATCTCAACGGCTTTTGCCCGTGGCGAGTCCGGAGTTGGTTGGCGACCTGCCACACCTTGGGGTCCGTTTGCAAGAAGTCAATGAGGTTGCCGGTGGAGATGCCGAGCAGTTTCGCCGCATCGCTTACGCGGGATTCGACGGCCGCCAAGACGTCGAGCGCCACACCGACAGCGGGCCAGAATCGTGGGTCTTTGGCGACCAAATGCAACCGACCGTCCTTGGATTTTGCTTCCGCATAATCGGGAAACTCGGCCACGATCTCGGGGGTGAGGGCCGCCACTTCCAAGTCTTCCCGCAATTCGAGGAAGAACGCCTGCCAGATGCGTTTGAGGGCCTTGGCTTTGTTCTCATGCTGAGACCGGCTTTCCTCGGCAATCACAAGGAGGCCGCTGGGGATGTGGCGAAGCCGGACGGCGGAACTTGTCTTGTTCCGCTTTTGCCCGCCGGGGCCGCTGGCCCGGTAGGTGTCCACTTCGCATTGGGCGAGGAGATTTTCCGGGGAAAGTGTCGTCCAGGTTCGCCGTAAATTCGGCAACCGGGATTCGGAGTGCGAAACAGAAGAACCGGAGTTTTCAGGCTCCGGTTCTTTCGTCACCTCGATGATATCTTCGTTTGTCAATTCCGCATTCCGAAATTAGACGACCAGTTTCCACGGGCTGCGATATTCACGGCCAAGCATCTTGTTGGCGGCTTCGTCGCCCACAAAGGTGTTGGTCTTGGGGTCCCACTTCAGCGACTTGCCTGTTTGCAGGGCGACCACGCCGATGTGGCAGACGATCACCGAACTGCCGCCCACTTGGGCCGAGCAAATCGGTTGCTTTTTGCCGTCGCGGACGCACTCAAGGAAGTTGGCCATCTGGTTGGTCGGCCGGCCGTCGTACAGCTTCGGGTCTTCCTTCAGCGGTTCGCTCAGGATCTTGGCGTCGCTGGCGAGCAACAGCCCGCGGCTGACGAAGATCATGCCGTTTTCGCCGATGAACAGCACGCCGTTTTCATCCGGGCCGACGACCCGTTCCTTGCCGTTCTTGTCCTTGCTCACGTTGCCGTCTTTGTTCACCAAGGCCCCGGCGTTGGTGCCGCCGCCGGACATGGCGATCATCTTCGTGCCGTTGGCGTAGGTGTATTGCACCTGGAAGTTCGGGTGGGTGTTGTAGCCGTCACCGCCGTCATAGGGCTTGTCGGCCTTCAACACTTCCACCGCCACCGGGCCGGAGCCGTCGGCGTTCATGGCCCATTGGCCGATGTCGATGTGGTGAGCGCCCCAGTCGGTCATCTTGCCGCCGCTGTACTCATACCACCAGCGGAATTCATAATGGCAGTTGGTCTGGTTGCCTTTGACCCGATACGGAACCTTCTTGGTCGGCCCGAGCCACATATCCCAATTCAATTCCTTCGGCGGTTCGACGGCCGGAAGCGGACCACTGGTCGGGTTGCCGCCGATGCGGGCTTCGATGGTCTTGATCTTGCCGATGCGGCCCGAGCGAACGAGTTCGACGGCCGTGCGGAACTGTTGCATTTCCGTCCGCTGCTGGCTGCCGGTCTGGAAGATGACGCCGGTCTTCTTCTGGACGGCCTGCACCGCCAGCGATTCTTCGACGGTCAGCGTGAGCGGCTTTTCACAGTAGACGTTCTTGCCATTCTTCATCGCCTCGATGGCGACGAGGGCGTGCCAGTGGTCCGGCGTGGCCACGATCACCGTGTCCACATCCTTGCTCGTGACGAGTTCACGGAAGTCTCCGTAGCCCTTCGTCTCGTAGCCTTCCTTCTTGTATTGTTCGGTGGCGCGGGCCACGTGCCGGGCGTCCACATCACACAGGCTGGTGATGGTGAACTGATCCCGCGAACCCTTGGAGGCATTGTAAATGCCCCACGACCGGCTCTGCGGGCTGCCTGTCCCGACGATGCCGATGCGGACTTTGTTTTGGGCCGGCTTGGGCTTGGCTTCGTCAGCCAACAGCCGGTCGGCATACCAAGCCGGAAGCCCGGCGGCGCTCATGGCCGCGAGGCTGCGTTGCATGAAACCGCGTCGCGATAAATTGCCGAAGTTGAACATAAGGAGAGACCCCGGAGGAAAGTGACCGCACTGTTGAGTGCGCGTGCGAATATGGTATCAAGACGTGAAGGGGAAGAGAAGATTCAACCAAAACGGCCAACGATCAAATAGCGTACAAAAACGGGAAAATCGCCCCGTCGATTTCTTCGCCGGATTTTGCTCCTCATCGCCTGCTGATGTGTGGTAAAAATGGTCTTTTCCCTGAACACGGGCGAAGCAGATGCTCAAATTCGGATTGCTGGACTTTGACACCTCACACTCCATCGAGTTCACCCGACGACTCAACCAACGGGATGTTGACAAGGAACAATTCGTCGAGGGGGGCAAGATCGTCATTGGGTGTCCGGGGGAATCGAAGCTCTCGCCCGAACGCATCGCCGGTTTCACCGAGACGATGAAGAAATTTGAAGTGCCGCTGGTTGACAAGCCGACGGACATGATCGGCAAAGTGGACGTGATGCTCATTGAGGCCGTCGACGGCAGCGTCCATTATGAACGGGCCAAGCCGTTTTTGGAAGCCGGGATTCCTTGCTTCGTTGACAAGCCGTTCGCCTGCTCGGTGGCCGATTCCAAAAAGATCATCGACCTCGCGGCCAAGAAAAAGCTGCCGCTGTTCTCGTCGTCGTCCCTGCGGTTCGCCCCGGAATTGGTTGAGTTCGTGGCCGACACGAAGCACGGCAAGATTCTCGGCGCCCACGTTCACGGCCCGGCTTCGCTGCACGAGCGCAATCCCGGCTTGTTCCATTACGGCATCCACGCGGTGGAAGTGTTGTACACCCTGATGGGACCGGGTTGCGAAACCGTCACCTGTTTCAGCGACAAGGGAGCCGATTTGGCAACCGGCCATTGGAAGGATGGCCGGATCGCCAGCGTCCGGGGCATCCGCACCGGAGCGGCCGGTTATGGTGCGTTGGCCTTTACGGAAAAAAGCGTGTCCAACGTGGCCATCGGCACCAAGTTCATTTATCGGGAGCTGCTCAAGAAAATCGTGGAAACCTACACCACCGGCAAGCCACCAATTGACATCAGCGTGACGCTGGAAATCATGGGGTTTATTGAGGCCGCGTGGAAGAGCCAGAACAACCACGGGATGCCACAGAAGATCGAAAGTTAACCGTGTCATTCTTGGACAAGGCCGTGCAGAGGCACCTAGCCTTTGTCTGTTGCAGGATGAAGAATCTTCGGGATCAACTGGAGTTTTCTCTCCAAGAGATCATTTTTTTCTGCGACTATTGACGCCTGAAGAACCCCATTCTCTTTCAACTTTTTGCTTAATTCCTCAAGTTCCACATTTATTTGACAACGAAGTTTCTCGAAGTAATCTGCCTTATCCAAATCTTGGCCATTAGCAATTCTTTCCTTCCCCTCAGTAAATTCTCTGGCTTTAAGTTTAAGCTGGTCCAATTCCTTGTCAATTTGCTCTGATATCTGCTCAATTTTCTCCAACTTCGGTTGGAGATGAGACAACGAAACCCTCCGCAGTGACCAAGAGAAGTAGCTTGCCAACACATTACCGCATACGCAGAATGCAAAGCCAATGACTCGGGACACGTGTAGCAGCATGCACGAGACGCCGATTATGACCGTCAGGAACGCGAGGTCGTGTAGTCTGTGGAGCAGCCATCCGATTGTCAAAGATTTGCATTTTTGCGTCGTCGGTTCGGATTCCCAGACGTAGAAGAGCACGTTCAGTAGCATCGAAGCGGCAAAACTTCCCGAAGCGTATTCGAGACTGTGCGAGTAATTGTTCGCCGAAATAATCTGACCGATCATCGCAGCCGAGAAGGCAGCCAAAACAGCGTGGATCCGAGACAGGGTAAGTCGCTCCCCCAGAGTAGCCTGACTAGCTTGCATCGTCTTCTCCATTCAACCTGTTGCCAAGTGATTCGCTGACTCCGATCCATTCTTATAAGGAAACTGCCGTCATACCCGCGACGATCTCACGGTAATACGTGTCCATTGCTTCCACGGCCCACCAGACAACTTCGCAAATCAGTATGCGCAACACGTCCACATTGTCTGCCCCCCTAACCCGCTCTTGTCTGGCGCCAAGTACGAGAACAGCTTGGAACTTTGGCTATATGTTCTGCTAAATCCGTTCGGGGTTCTGAAATGCTCCCGGTAGTATCGTTCCTATTCCGATACATACGACTCCTGTTCTTCCCAATCGCCAAGCAGATGCCCACGATTGGTTGTCATTTTTGAAGAAAAACCCGCCCGGCATATGCACATCTAACTCTGACCGACAGCCCACAGCTTAAATCCAGATAATGGCTTGTGGCTCCAGTGTCATTCAGGCCGTTCAGTCGGGTCGGCATTCAAGTTCTGCATGGGTCGGGGTGTACAGTTTTTGACCCTAAAAGCGGGCTTTTCGACCTTGTTTTGAGTCAAAAAGGCTCGTAAATCGTTCAAAAGAGAGGTTTTTCGACTCTGTTTGACCTGTTTTTGAGTCCAAAATGGCGTTTTCGAGGTCCTAAAGCGGTGTTTTTGAGTTGTGATGGCGTCAAAAAGGGAACGTCCAAAAGCTGGTAGCCCACTACGCCGCGTGAGCTTCCGGGATGGCGTTCTCCTCCGGCCAGTCCTCGAACCGCACCGACACTTGCTTGGAAATGCCGCTTTCTTGCATGGTCACGCCGTACAGCACGTCGGCGTAGGCCATCGTTCGCTTTTTGTGCGTGATGACGATGAATTGCGAACGATCCGTGAATTCGCGGAGCGTTCGGGCGAGGCGTTCGGTGTTGGCTTCGTCGAGGGCGGCATCCACTTCGTCGAGCAGACAGAACGGGCTGGGCTTGCTTTGGAAGATGGCCAATAGCAGGGCGACAGCCGTCAGCGTTTTCTCGCCGCCGCTCATTAGGGAGATACTGCGGAGTTCCTTGCCCGGCGGGCGGGCGACGATGTCGATGCCGGTCTCCAGCACATCCTCGGGGTTTTCGAGGATGATGTCCGCGAGGCCGCCGCCGAAGAGTTTGCGGAACAATTCTTGAAAGTGTCCCCTCACGGTGGCGTAAGTCTCGGCAAACAGACGTTTGCTGTCCTCGTTGATCTTCAGAATGATCGCCCGCAAGGAAGCCTCGGCATCGGTCAGATCGGTCACCTGTCCTTGGAGCGTGCTGGCCCGTCCTTCGACTTCGGCCAGTTCATCCAATGATTCGAGGCTCACATTCCCCAAGTGCCGGATCTTCTTTCGCAAGTCGTCCGCTTCCTTGGCGGCCACGGCGGCATCCCACTCGCCCGGCAGTTCTTCGCCGCGACTCAACGGGCTGGCCGTGTATTCCGTGGCCAGATCAAGTTGATACTCTTCGTGAAGCCGCGTGGCGATGCCGTCTCGGGCGTTGACGGCATCCCGCACGGCCAGTTCGGCCCGGTGATAGTCTTCCCGTTTTTGCTCACTCTCGCTGCGGTTGGTTCGCAGCAACTCTTCCAATTCCCGCTGCCGATCCCGCCGCCCGGCCCGGCTGGCCTCGGCTTCCCGCAATCGGGCCTCGCTGGTTTCCTTGGCGTGAAACATCACGGCGAGGGTGTCCGACCCCCGCAAAGCGGCCAATTCCCGCTCGGCGACCCGGCCCGCCAGCACGACACCATGACGGGTCATTCGCTCGGCTTCGCCGGTTCCGCGAGTCAGATCTTCCAGCGTTTTGCGATGCGCTTCGCGACGGGTTTCCAGGCGTTGCGCGGTCTCGGCCATCGCCACGCGGGCGGTCGTCAAATCTTGCTGCCGATGCTGGCGGTCCTGTTCATAAGCCCGGATGGCGTGGTCGGCGGTTTCCAGTTGCGTCTTCAAATCCTCGGACTGCTTCTCGGTTTCCACGGAGGAAGCGTGTGCTTCCTGCCAGTGCTCCTCCATCCGGTGAATTTCTTCTTCCAACATCTCCCATTCCTGCCGGACGAGTTGGATATCTTCCGTCAGGCGGGTTTGCTGTTGGTTCTGTTTCAGCATCTCCGTTTGCAGGTTGGCGGCGTTTGAGGAGAGGACACGAATTTCCTCGTCAAGCCCGTTGATTGGCCCGGCGAGTAAATCGGCTTGCTCCCGCACGGATTGCAATTGCCGTTCGGCACGGGACAACTCGCCGTCCAATACGGCCGCTTGTTCGCGGAGTTCCCGGAGTTCGCTCTTGCGAGAGAGAATCCCCAATTCTTGGGTCACCGGGCCGACACTCAATGTGCCGTCGGCCCGCAACAAATCACCCCGCCGGGTGACGAACTGAAAGCCGGTCAGTTCCGGGTCGGCGGCATATTCGCGGGCTTGAGCCAGCGAATCAACGATCAGCGTTTTCCCAAGCAATTGCCGGGGCAATCCGGCGAGGGAAGGTCGTTCACACGTCACCCAACGGTCGGCGGTAAGAGTATCCACCCCCTCGGCGAGTGGTTGTGTTTCCAACAAGGGAAGAAAGCTGACACGGCCGCTGAATGCCTTCGCGGCCAGCAGGTTGTCGATACCCCGGCCATCGCGCACGACGAAGTGCGAGGCGACATCCCCAAGGGCGGTGTCGATCAGCGGGGCAAGTTCACGCGGCACCCGCAATGAATCAGCGACGAGGCCCAACACCACGTCCCCGAACGGCGACGCCGGTTGGCCGAGTTCGGCCAGCACATCCCGAACACCGGTGCCCAAGCCTTCTTGGTTGCGGTCCCACTGATCAAGGATGTCGATGCGGGCCATCAAGTCACTGCGGCGAACCCGTAAATCTTCGAGTTGTCCGGCGATTTGCTCGGCCGTCGCCAGCAGAACATCCCGCTCAGCCCGCCGATCTTGCAAGGCCTGCCGGGCCAGACCGATACGGGTTTGCAATTCGGTGTCGCGCAGGCCGAGCGATTCCAACACCCGCCGGACGGTGGCGAGTTCGCCAGACTTGGAATCATGTTCCCGCCGCTTGCGATCACGATCTCGTTTGAAACGATCCAATTGCTCACGGGTCTTGGTCACATCGTTGGCAAGCGCGGCCGCCCGGCCGACGAGATGATACTGCCGGTCCCGGCCGTCTTGAACTTGTCTGCGAAGTCGGCTCAGGCCCTCGTCAATCTCCGTGGCGGCGGCCTCCACTTCGTTGACGCGCGCCTGACAGACTTCGGCTTCCCCCTCGGCCTCGGCCACCAAATGAGCGGCCTGTTCCCCATCGGCGGCCAGCGTTTTCAACAACCCCTTGAGGTCGGCGGCCCGGCGGTAATGGGTCAGCAATTCGGCGTGAAGTTCGCCTGCCTTGGCGAGATCATTCTTCCAACGTTCCCGCAGGGTGGCGATTTGCCGTTGCGATTCGGTCCGGGCCTCCCCGGTTTGCCGAATCATCTGCTCGCTCTCGGCAAGCACGGCGGCGAGTTGTTCCAGTTCCGATTCCCAACCCGTCAGCCGGATTTGCGAATCGGACATCGCGGCCCGCATCGTGTCCAGCCGGGCGGACTCTGTTGAAAGAGTTTGCGAAAGTGTGTGATATTCCCGCAGCGACAACCCGATCCGCAGGTCTTTCAATCGGGTGTGGTATTCCTGAAATCGCTTCGCCTTCTCGGCATCAAGCCGCACCCGGCGCAGACGGGTTTCGACTTCGCCCAGAATGTCGCGCAAACGGTTCAAGTTTTCTTGGGTAGCGTCCAGCTTGCGAAGCGTTTCGAGTTTCTTGGCTTTGAAACGGCTGATGCCGGCGGCCTCCTCCAGAATGGCCCGGCGGTCCTTGGTGCTGGCTTGCAGCAAGGCATCCACCCGCCCTTGCTCGATGATGCAATACGCCGTCGATCCGGCGCCGCTGCCAAGGAAGAGTTCGCGGATGTCCTTGAGCCGGGATTGCTGGCCGTTGATCTGATATTCACCGGTGCCATCCCGGTAGACACGCCGGGTGACGGCTACCTCGGCAGCATCCGTGTTCAACAGTTTTTTGGAATTATCAAAAGTGAGGGTGACTTCGGCGTTGTTCAACCCGCGCCGACCGGAGGCCCCGTTGAAGATCACATCGGCCATCTCGCCGCCGCGAAGATTCTTGGCGCTTTGCTCGCCCAGAATCCACCGCACGGCATCCACCACATTGCTCTTGCCCGACCCGTTCGGCCCGACAATGGCCGACATCCCGGCGGGGAAGTCAAACCACGTCCGGTCGGCGAAACTTTTGAAGCCGATGAGTTCGAGTCGTTTGAGCACGGGATAGGGTTTAGGGGATAGGGTTTAGGGTTTAGTCAAATGGACAGAGTGGTTGTTAATTTCATCAATGGTCTCGGCCGTTGATGGAAGAGACCCCCTCCAACTCCCCCTTGCCAAGGGGGAGAGCAAAACCGGCCCCTTGGCAGGGGGGAGCCGGAGTGGGCCTCACATGCCGAAACCCATTCCCAACATCCATTTGCTTAGAAACACACTTACTCAGTTGATCCGTCTCAAAAGACTGATGCCCTCCGAGCTAAACCCTAAACCCTAAACCCTACCTTCGTGTCCCTTCGCCGCTTCCCTCAAACAGTGTCGGGGTGGAGGCTTCGTCCACTTCCGAGAGCAGGTCATACTCCAGCTTCATCCAAGGGTCGGTGCGGGCAGAGTCGGCCAGTTTCGTCATCGGGACGGCCTTCGGCAGGGCGTCGACAACCACCTTGCAGTTGATGGCCTTGCGATCCTGGGCCTTGAAGAGCATCTCGGCGGCGTCGCCGTAGCTCGCGCCCATTTGGGCCATCTTCCGCAGCACATCGGCCACATTCAGGGCGCTTTGGGCGTGTTGCGTTTCCGAATCGCCCTTCGCGGAGAAGTACGAGATGGTGGCCACTTCGTCGCCCGGCTTGGCGGTGACAGTGAAGTTCGGCCCGGCCGTGAACGAGAACGGCGGCACCAGTTTCGGCGTTTCCCCGAACAGGACGAATTCGGAACGGCCCTCGCGGAGCATGTGAACCATCGGCTGGCCGACGCCCACTTCCGAGTGCAACACGAACGACCGGTTCTGCCATTGTCCCTTGATCGAGGCGGCGTCGTGATCGATTTCACGCATCGCGCGGAACGCCCCGTATCGCAGGCTCGGTTCTTTGCTGGCCAGCAATTCCTCCAGTTTGGACATGGCCAGGGCATCATCCAAGGCGGCAAGAGCCGTCAAGGCGTAGGCTTGGAACGCCGGATGCTCGGCGGCAAGACGGCCAAGCGTCTCGGCGGCCTGCGTCTGCCCAAGGTAAGCCAGCGCCTCGGCCGCACAGAATTGAACGAACGGGTATTCGCTCTTCATCGCCGCTCTCAACACCGGCAGGGCGGGCGCGCCAAGGGCTTCCAGTTTGATCGCGCCTCCGGCGGCCGTTTCCGGCTTCTGGATCATGTCTTCGAGCTTTTTTAGGTAAGCAGTCAAGTCGGCCGGGGGATCGAGCGGCACGGCCAGCACCACCCGCATAAAGTGCGGATGGTTCAGCCGGTAACGCGGCGGCACGTTAACAGCCACGAGATCCTTGTGCTTGGCAATGGCCACTTTGCTGCTGGCCGATTCGCCGCCTTGGAAGACGTCGTTCAGGCGGGTGGCGACTTGTTCGGCCACGCGGAAGCGTTGTTCGTCCGTGTTCAGAATCAAGAACATGGGGCGTCCCTCACGGAGTTTGCCCCCCTTCCAGACGTAGGCCGTCTTCATCGCGTCGATGGTCGAGGATTCCTCATCGCCATCCTTGGTCGGCTTCAGGGAGGCTTGCAGCAATCCCCTCGCGACCACCACCTCATGGCCCCGGATCAGCCGGTTCCCTTCGGAGACGGTGTTTAGCGAATTGTCCTTGAGGAAGCCGCGAACTTCGGCCTGCGTGGCAAAAGTCATCAACGGGGTTTCCTGAAGCACGCCCCCGCGAAGACTCTTGACCTTGCTTCCCGGCGGCAGCGTGATTTCGAGATCGACGAGTTCATCCCGTCGCGAGCCGGGCTTGACGACCCCGGTGACGACGACAATCGCCGTCGACGGGGAGTTCATCAATTCGTTGACATTAAGGTCCTTGATTTTCTTGAGGCGATCCTCGACCGCCTGCCGGGCGTCACCCGGCGGCGTCGGGCCGCCCGTCCCGGCGAGTCCGGTGACGATGCCGAAACCGCTGACGGTGAGTTCGTTGGTGTTGTCGTAGACCGCGATGTCGCGGATCGTGCGGATGGCGTCCTTCTCCGGCGGCAGCTCCTCCTGTTGGGAGCGGGACGTGATGGTCTTGAACCGTTCCGGCATGCACCCGCCCAGCAGAAGGGGCGCGATCATTAATAATGAGGCAAGACGTTTCATGGGGACACCCTTCCCTGTTTCCCCCGTCCGCGGAACCAGCCCGTTCTTCCCCCGAAGAAACAATCGGCCAGACCCGCGAAAGGAACGATCGGTCCCTGATCGCGTATTCCCGGTCCATAATCAGATGATTGGATGCTGTCAATGGGAAAGCGACCGAAAGATTGTCCAAGGTCATTTCATTTCCAGGGCCATTCCGTTATTCAACGTGGGGGATGCCGATAAGCTCCCGGGCTTTTTCGGGGTGGATTTGGAGCAATTCGATGGCTTCGCGGTGGTTGTCGGCGCCACTGTCGGCCAGCAAATGGATGATGGCAT
>NZ_JH636441.1:558447-558757 GCF_000255705.1 Zavarzinella formosa DSM 19928 | reverse complement strand
CGGATAAAAAGCGCAACTTCAAAACGCGCCAGCGAGGGTACCGCGATCTCCAGTGGTCCAACGGTTCCCCGACGGGCTGACGACCCGGCCGATCATCCTTCCGGAGGGTTGTCAGAGTGGAGTCCTGTCGGGCGTAAAGACGTAATCTCTGTGGGGATTTAATCTTTAAATCCCCACATCTTATTGAACTCTGCTGTGACGGCGCCCAACGACGTACACCGGCCGATTCCGGCATTTCGGACGTGGCCGGGTTCGACACGCGGCGCCGCAACTGAAGAGGCGCTTCGCCACAACCATGAATTGGTCGGCC
>NZ_JH636441.1:496068-558437 GCF_000255705.1 Zavarzinella formosa DSM 19928 | reverse complement strand
GGGCCTTTCACCTTGGGGTGAAAGGCCCGCCTCGTTTCAAGGGATGATTCCCCTCACGTCAAATCGATTCGATCACAGCGTGTTCAACGTCGGGGTTTGGTCGCCAACGTTCACGTTGAGGGTTTCCACAGCCGTGCTGAAGAACTTCGCGTTGGCGGCCGAGGTGGTGCTGACCTTGCCGGTCAGGGCCCCGTTGAACGAGTCCCAAGCCTTGTAGCTCAGAGCGGCGGTGCCTGCGAAGCCCACGGCCGGGATGAACCGGAGGGAGGCCGTCGCCGGCAGCAGCAAAGCCGACGTCAGGGAGACGCCGGTGATGGCCGTGCCCAGCCCGCCTGCGAAGTTGTTGAGGCTGTATTCCCAAGTTCCCGTGCCGGTCAGCCCCGTCACGGCGATGCCGAGCGTCTCGGTTTCGGGGCTGCTGGCCGCTCCGGTCAGCAAACCAATCACCGCTTCGCTCACACCGGCGCCCACTGTTTGAAGCGGAGTCGTGTCCAGCGTCGGGGCGTCGAACACACTCTTGATGATGATCTTCGAGGTCACGGCATTGGCGCTGAAAGCATTCAGGAAGGGGTTCAGCGTGTCCGTCTTCTCGCCGGCCGATCCCGCGGTTTGATCCCAAGCCTTGTAGCTGATCGTCGGCTCATTGCCGGTCAGCGTTGTGAAGTCGGGGCCGCTGAACTTGTCTTTCGCGGGCACGAACCGGATTTTGGCCGTGTCGGGCAGCAGCAGGGCCGTCGTGTTGCTCACGCCGGTGATGGCCACCCATGTTTTGCCGACATCGAGACTGTATTGCCATTCGCCAACCGTCGGGGCCGTCGTCGCGGTGATGGCGATGCCCTTCTTGCTGCCCACGGTGTCGCCGAAGTTCTTCCCAAGAACTTTGAGCACGGTGTCGCCGGTGTTGAAAGCCGGGTCTTCCAGCAAGTTGGTCAACGGTCCCGCCACCGTGAGCGTCGGAGCGGTGTTGCCCACTTCGATGGTCAGCGTCTCTTTCGCCACACTGAGGGCGTCGATCTTCGCCTTCACGGTCGCCGAACCGCTGGACATGTCCCACGCCTGATAGGTCAGCGAGGCCAGACCGCTCTTGTTGGCATCGCCAATGAACTTCAGGGTCGCCAACGGCGACAGCAATGCCGGGAACTTCGTCAGAGGCGCGAAATTCAGCGGATTGCCATCCAGGCTGACATACCACTTGCCCGGACCGGTCGCCGCCGAGACGGAGATGCCAATGTTAACGGCAAGAGTTTCCACATCGGACACCGCGCCGACCGTCAGCGCCAACACAGGGATCGGAAGCGACGTTTGCCCCATGCCGATGGCCGGGAGGAATTTCACCCCGGTGTTGTCCAACACCGGCGAATCGTTCACCGATGTGACGTTCAGGGTTCCCGTGCCGATGGCCAGGCCAAAGGAATGTGTCGCCGTCACCGTCGAATCGAGGAGATCCCCGGATGCGCCGGTCGTGCCGTCCCATGCTTTGAAGCTGATGGTCGGCATGTTGACGGCCGACATCCCGAAGAAGTTGGCATTGGGCACGAACCGCAATTTGGCGGTGTCGGCCAGCGCCAGCGAACTGGTGACAGTCACCGTCCCCACGCCAAACCAGCTGGCGCCGTCCAGCGTGTACTGCCATTGGCCGTTGGTGTTGTCAACGGTGGTCAGGACGATGCCCTTTTTGTCTGTCGGGTTGTCATCGTTCATCATGGTGGCGGTGACGATGCTCTTGACCGTCACGCCGGGGTTGATCGTCGGGTCTTCCGTGATCGACCCAAGGCTGATGGAGGGAATGCCAAGCGTCGGGGCGGTGTTGCCGCCAACCGGGGCGATGTACAACGACAGCGTTTCCGTGGCCGACCCGAAGGCCGTTCCGGAGGCGTTCGCCACGCTTCCGGCAACAGCCGGGAGCGTCGTCGCATTCCAAGCCCGGTAAGTCAGCGTCGCCACCCCCGTAAAGCCGGGAGTCGGCACAAAACTCAGCGTCGCATCGGCGGGCAACAACACGGCCGACGCGAGCGTGGCCTTCAGCGTCACCGCCGGGCCGGCGCCGATCGTGTATTTCCAGGTTCCCCCGCTCGTTCCGGTCACGGCGATGCCGACCACGTCGCCCGGCAACACATCCGTGACCGATCCGTCCAGCAGAGTGCCCACGAGGACCGTCGAGGCGGCGGTCTCCAACGAATGCGTGACGGTGGTTTGCAGCGTCGGCCGGGCGTTCACCCGCACCACCGCTGTTTGCTCGGCTTCGCTGAACGCGGAACCCGTCACCGTCGCCAGTTCGCCGACCTTGCCCACCGTCTGATCCCAGGCTCGGTAGTTGAGCGTTGCCTCGCCGGCAAAACCGGCGTTCGGCAGGAACCGGATTCGCGAGGCCGACCCGAAGAGCATGGCCGAGGATTCGCTCACGGCGGGGATGTCAACCCACTTGGCCCCGACCTGATACTGCCACTTGCCGTTCGTGTTGTCGACGCCCGTCACCGCGAGTCCCAACACGTTCTTTTTGTCCAAATCAGTGGCCAGCGTGCCCAAGAGAGAGCTGGCCTGGTTTCCGGCCGGATTCAGGTTGTCCTTGAGGATGCTGGTGAACTGCGGCCGCCCGTTGATGTCGATCGACGGAACCGTGTTGCCGACCGCCACCGTGGCGATTTCCGTCGCCTCGCTATAAGCGTTGGTGGCAGTCGTGTCCCCGAATGACGGGGTGATTCCGGTGGTGCCGGTGTCCGAGGTGGTGTCCCAAGCCGTGTAATTCAGCGAGGCGAACCCGTTGAAGCCCGCAATCGTCACCGTGCTCCGGCCGCTCGCGGTGACGGTGGTGGCTTGGGGCACAAACCGCACTTGGTTCTGGGGCAAATCGGCAAGCAACAGAGCATGGGTCGGGCTGACGTCAGCGATGGTGGTCCAGGTCACGCCGCTGTTCGTGCTGAACTCCCAATGCCCCGTGGCGGTTGACGACGGAGCGGCGGTGATGGCAATCCCCTTCACCGAGCCAAGGTCCGGATCGATGACGTTCGCCGTCAGTTTGGAGACCGGGGCGCCATTGATGACCTTGGCTCCGGCCGGAAGAATCTCGACGATCACCACCGGTTCCGTGTTGATGACCGGCCGGGTGTTCTCAAGGATCGTCAGTGTTCCGCCCACGAAATGGAACTGATAATTCAACGAGGAAAGGCTTCCGGCGGAGACGGTGATCGGATACGGGCTGCCCGCGGCCGAACTGGTCTGGGTGGCCTCCGTGCTCAACTCGGGAGCACCGATCACATCGCTCGTGGCCATGTTTTCGCCGTTCTTAAACCCGGTGATCGAAGCCGTCAGGGTCGGGTTGGGCGAGCCGTATGCCCGAATCTGGTTGTCAGCCGTGACAGTGAGCGTCGCCTGGTCGACGGTCTGCTCAAACGGCGTGATCGTCGTGGTCGGCACATAATTCATGTTCGACGGCATGAAATTGGCGGTGATGTTGTGGGGAGTGGCCGAGGCATGAAGTTGCGATGTCGAGAGCGTCGCCGTGCCGGTGAGGTCAAGAAATTCCATGCCAATGGGCATGCCATTGTCGAAGAACATGACCGATCCGCTCGGGGTGCCGCCCCCCGGCGCGACGGCGGCGACCGAGGCGGTGAAGGTGACCATGTCGCCGTAAAAACTCTCGGGAGTCTCGCTGCTGACATTAATCATCGTGGCGGCGGGAATCACCATTTGGGGCAGGGGCGTCGATGTGCTGGAGTCCGAGAATTCCTGGCCCGAATACGTGGCCGTGAAATTGTGAAGCCCCGGCGACAAATTCGAGATGGTGAACGTCGCGGCACCATCGCTCAATGAATTGCTCCCGAGGGGAGTCATCCCGTCAAAGAAAGTGACCGTTCCAGAGGGGGTGACCCCGTCCTCGGAGACGATCGCGGTCAGGGTGACCGACTGGCCGAAAAACGACGGGTTGGCGCTCGACATCAGGGTGGTGGTCGTCGCCGGGCTCATCGCCTTCAGAGTCACGTCGTTGCCGTTGCCTCCGACGTAGCTGATCTGGAACAGTTGACCATCGGCGAAAAACAAGGCCCCTTCGGGCAAGTCGTGGAACGTGCCGCCGACCGCGCCGGGGGTGATGTTGTTGATAATGGTGAACGTTGTGCCAATGGTGGGTGAGTAGCCCAGGTTGATTGACAGGGTCGCATCGTAAAGGTAAACGCCGCCGGTCGCTTGAATCTGGTCATAGTCGTCGCCGGCGATCGGACCGTTGATGTCAATGCTGACGATTGACCCGCCCGTTGTGTTGAAGGGTCCGGTGCTCAGGACGCCCGTCGTCACGCCGGGGGCGACCGTGCCGCCGCTCATGACGACCGGCATGGCGATGCTCCCCGTGCCTCCCAAGACCGTCCCGCTATTGACGGTCACGCCGACACCGGCGGTGAAATCGCCGTTGACCAGCAAAGTTCCCTCGTTGATGCTCGTGATCCCGGTATAGCTACCGACGCCTGAAAGGGTCAGCGTCCCGACGCCGGACTTGGCGAGACTGCGGAACGAACCCGTTTGGCTGATGTTTCCGGCCAGCAGCAAGGACGACTCGTCGGCCACATCGACATCAGTGTCGGCCTGCATCGTGATCGCGCCGAGCAACTCATTGTCCCCATCAAGGCTGCCGATTTCCGCGCCCGCGCCGCTCGTCGTCACGCTCTTCGTCGCCGGGATCGTAATCCCGCCGGTGAGTTCGAGCGAGGCGCCGCTCTGGATGGTGACGGTTGACGACGAGGCGGTATCGCCGAGCGAACCGGCATTCGTGGCCCGGAGAAAGCCCGAGTGGACGGTCACATTCCCGTCAAACAAATTGTTGCCGCCGAGGATCGTCAGGCCGTTGACGCCGTTGACCACGTCAATGCCGAAAGGATCACCGTCGTTGTCAATCTCGCTGTTGATGATCAGGGTCGATGCATCGGCGGCGCCGATGCTGATCGAGCCGGTCATGTTGATGCCGCCCGTCAGGGTGGCGTCGCCCGAGATGACTTGGAAGAGGCTGCCGCCGCCGTCGCCGACACCGGCGCCGGTCACGTTGGTGAAGTTCTCGGCGACGTTCAGGCCCAGGCCGCTGAAGTAAACCCCCGCCCCGTTGGCGATGGTGGTGGGGCCGGCCGTCGTGCCCAAGGCCCCGCTGTTCTCAACCAAGATGGCCCCGGCGTTGACGGCCGTGGTCCCCGCATAGTCATTCGTGTTCGAGAGGGCCAGCGTGCCCGCGCCGGTCTTGGTGATCCCGCCGTTCGTGACCTTCGAACTGATGGCGAGGTCTTCGGGGACCAAGGAGTTGTCCGCGACATTGATGGGGAAGTTCGCGGAGCCGTTGAGGTTGAGCGTGCCGCCCGAAATGGAGGAGGAGACGTTGTTTGACGGCGAGTTCGAGGTCAGGCTGTTGACAACGGTGAGCGCCGCCGCCGTGCCGATGTTCACGCTGCCTCCCTGAAGAGTCAGAGAGTTGACCGATTCGTTGGAAGCGCCGAGGTCGAACAAGCCGCCTTCATTGACGGTCACGTCCGAGCTGTCGGGGATTTGGTTCGGGGCCAAAAGCTTGACAGAGTCCGCCGTGCCCGAATGATCGCCAATGACAAGATCGCCCGCGAAGGCGTTGAGACCATCAGGCTTGTCAAGTTCGAGAACGCCGTCGTTGACCGTGGTGAGGCCGGTGTATGTGTTGGCGCCGGGCCCGCTGTAACGCAGGGTGCCGCCACCGGTCTTGGTCACACCGAATCCGGCGCCGGCGATGCTGGAGGTCATGTCGAGAGTGCCGCCTTCGGCAATGTCGAATGTTTGATTCGCCGTCAGCGTCGTCGTGTCCACTCCAAACGACGCAGTGCCACTCGTGTAGGTAGTCGTTATTCCGTTCTGAAGTTTCAGCGATTGAGCATAGATGTCGTAACCGGGACTGTCGATGGTCACCGAGTAGAAGCTGGTACCGGGGGCGAAATCGTTGAGGCTCTCATTCCGAACAGCACCGGCCGGGAAGTCCAATGCCGAACCGGGAGTCGGCGCGACGCCGCCGACCCAGTTGTCTGGATCGCTCCATCCGCGGCTGTTGTCATCGGCTCCGGACCAAGTGTATGTCGGGATGTTGACGGCGGTGACGGTCAGAATAATTCCCGAATTGAAGTAGCCGACCGAAAACGTCACCGGGCCGGACGTGAAGCTGGCGAACTGGCTGATGCCGTTGAATCGCCCGGTAATCGGGCTGCCATATGCCTGGGAGACGATCTGGAAACTGGTGTTCACCTGCGGTATGTATCCGAGGCTGACGTCCAGGGTCGCGCCGTTCGGGTTGAAAAGGGCGGATGCGTTGGTGAGCCTCAGTTGATCGTAGCCTGTGCCGACGGTTGACCCGTTGAGGTCAACATGGAAGGTCGAGCTAGAGGGGAGGGTCAGTCCCGTCCCGTTCGCATAGGTCAAGATTCCGGTTCCGGCTTGGCCCACCGTCCCCGGATCAATGGTCGAGGCGGCGGTCGAAACGATCCCCTCTCCGTTGATCGTGCCCGACCCGCTTAAGGTGCCGCCCGCGAGAACCACCGCGCTCGTGATCGAGCCATCCACTTGCAGCACACCCGCATTGATCGTGGTGGCGCCGGCGTAAGAACTCTCGCCGGAGAAAACCGCGGTTCCCTGGCCGCTCTTGGTGACACTTCCATCCACGATGCCCGCGTTCACGCGGAAATCGACGGCCAGATCGGTATCGTCGGCGATGTCGAAGGTCACGTTGTCAGAGGCGAGGTCGAGCGAGCCGGGGCCGTTGATCGTCGAGGTGATGTTGTTATTCGTCGCATTGACGGTGATGCTTGTGAGAACGCTGATCGTGCCGCCGGCGCCTGTTTGAACTGTCGCCCCTTGCATCACCAAGTTGCTGAACTGGTCACTAGCCCCGTTAAAATCGAGGGTGGCTCCCTCGTTCAGGGTCACCGTGGCCGTGTCGGCGATTTCGTTGCTCGCGTAATACTGCACGAGCTTGCCGGCGCCGACGACCAAATCTCCGGGAACGACAATGTGCGCGCTGGCGAACAGGAGCGCGCCGTCATTGACCGTGGTGGCGCCGGTGTAGGTGTTGTCGAGGTAATTGTTCAGCAGCGCGAGCCTTCCCCCGCCGGTCTTGGTGAGGCCGAAACTGCCAGAGATGGCCCCGTAGTAGTCCAGTTCTCCCCCCGTGGCGACATCAAAGTTCTGTGTCCCCGTCAGGTTGACATTGATGTTCATGTTCACGTTGTTGCCGGCCGTGACCACGAAGCCATTCGAGAGGTCGATGTCGTTGCCGTTCAGGTCATATCCGGCCCCGCTGACAGTGATGGAGTCAAAGCTCGTCGAGGGCAGCAGGTTGTTGTTGTTGGTCAACCGGGCGGCCCCGGCGGGAAACACCAAGTCATCATTCGGGACGGGCGCTGTCCCGCCGTCCCAATTCGCCCCGGTGGTCCAATTGTTGTCGCCGCCGAGGCCGCTCCACGTCAAGGTTGCTGGAACCTCGCGGGCTTCCAGTTGTGAAACCTGAAGTTGAGTCAATTTGACACGGCGAGAAACGGAAGGCTTCGGAGAGGTGCGGAGCAGGGCGTTGAACCAGTTCATGGTAACTTTCGTTTGGGCGTGTCGGGCCACGCCTAGGGGGGAGCAACGAGGTAAATAATCGTGTCGCAATGGCACGCTCACGGCGCTCATCACGAGTTCAGTGGGACAAACCTAGCTTGTGTGCGTTTTTCAAACGGGCATGAAATCAGGCAAGATTGGGTAATCTGGGAGAGTTTCTACCGTCAGACATGAAATTTTCTGAGACTTGATGCGGTGATGTTTCCAGCAGATGCGCGAGAAAGGCGTATTTTTTGAGGATCGGCGTTGACGGGCCATCAATACGTCACCCTTGAATCAATTTTTGCCGATAAAATCGCTTATTAAAATGAATATCAAACAAATGAGACTGGCGGTTGTCTGAATGGTAGAACCATTGCCTCCGGTTTGTCGAAGTCGGCGGGCGGTCACGGTTTCACCGGGAGTCGCCAGCCTGACAAGCGATTAAGAGATGCTCACATGAACTGTTCCAAATATCTCTTGCTCTGGGTCAATGCCCGTTTGCGGTTGCTGATGTCCCCTTCGTAAGCCCGGTCTTCCACTTCGATGCAGACGGCGCCGGTGTAGCCGGTATCACTGAGAGCGCTGAAAAACTGGCCCCAGTGAACATCGCCGAGGCCGGGGAGTTTCGGCGTGTGCCAGCCGAGTCCGAGGTTGCCGGTTTCGTACAAGCGGTCCATGTCCACGCGGGTGTCCTTGGCGTGGACATGGACGAAGTGCTTGCCGAATTCGCGGATGGCCTTCACGTAGTCGATCTGTTGGAAGATCAGGTGTGAGGGATCGAAGTTCAGGCCGAGCGTGCCATCGGGGAATTCGTTGAAGAGTTTTCGCCACACCGCCGGGCTGACAGCCAGGTTTTTGCCCCCCGGCCATTCGTCCTTGCTGAAGAGCATCGGGCAGTTTTCGATGCCGATCTTTACCCCGGCCTTTTTGGCTTCCGCGATGATCTCCGGCCACACTTCTTGAACCAGCGGCCAGTTCTCGTCAATCGACTTGCGCCAGTCCCGGCCGATGAAGGTGTTGACGGCATGGACACCCAACAGTGGTGCCGCCCGGATGACGGCTTTCAGGTGATCGACCACCACCCGGCGGCCCTCCAAATCCGGGTCAAGCGGGTTCGGATAATAGCCCAGCCCGGAGATGGCGACGCCCTTTTTGGCCGCCAGTTCCTTGATGCCGTCAGCCTTGGCGGCATCCAGCGTGGTCACATCGACATGGGTGATCCCCGCATATCGGCGGCTCGACTGGCCGGGGGGCCAGCACATCAACTCGACACAGCCAAACCCCTCGTCGGCGGCGAAACTCAACACCTCTTCCAGCGTGAGGTCCGGCAAAATGGCGCTGACAAAACCCAGTTGCATCTTCATTTCCCCGTTTGGAAGTCATCGCGTGGCGGTGTACCACAATTTCCCCGCCTGCATCATCGCGTATTCCGGTTGCGGGATAGCCCCGCCTCCGGCGTATTCGGCGAGGCGAATCGCCTGATTGTCTGCCAGGCGTTTCAGGCCGTCGTGAAAGTCCCGGATAGTCAGCGTCGGGAACTTGTTTCGCAACGCGGCAAACAATTCCGGCAGGGGACAAGCCGCCGTCGCGCCCCCGGCTTTGCGGCGATCCAGATAGGCCAGCGCTTCCAAGCCCCACGGGATGACCGTTTGCAAGCTGGCCGCCAACTCCGGGGACACATCGGCCCGCCGCAGGGCCTCTTCGACCCGCATCGCCAGCGAATCGAGTTTCGCCATGTAAGCGGTCATTTCGGTGGTGATGTGGCTCGCCAGTTTTTCCAGCGATTTCAGCATCCCATCCTGCCACACCGGCACGCCGGAGGCTGCTTGACGCAACATGTCCCGCATTTCGCCCAGCACGGCCCGAGGCGAATCGTGATTGTAAAGGTATTCCGTTCCGGCCGGGGTGATGCGCACCCATTCGATGTCCGCGCCCCGTTCGGTTTCCGTGCGGGTATGTTCCAGCAAATTTTCCCGGAGGGCCAGCTCGGCCGCCTCGCCGGGAAGGCCGCCGCGACCGGCAAACAGGCCGTCGCGCTTGCCGACACGGAACAGCCGGTGTTCCTCGCCGTTCAGGGCGGCGCGCAGGCCGTCCAGCAGCAGGGCATCCCGTTTTTCCAGTTCCTTGTCGTCCGAGCCGGTTCGGCGATCCATGCCCGTGAACCTCTCATGCGTGGTCAGGTGTCGAATTGCGGGATACTGTATCCTGATTGTTGGTTTGAAACAACCTGAGCGGGGGTTCGGCGTCCGGATGAATGACAAGAAACCAAGACGCATCCTGAGCGGCGTCCAGCCCTCGGGCAAGCTTCACCTGGGCAACTACTTCGGCGCCATCCGGCAGCACATCGCCCTTCAAGACGAAGGGGATTGCTTCTATTTCATCGCCGATTATCACGCCCTGACGACCCTGAGAGACGCCGCCGAGCGAGAGGCCGAGGAGGCCAAGCGAAACGGCCGGGCCGCTCGATCCGTCGCGGATTTCCTGCGCGAAAACGTCTGGGACGTGGCGATCGACTACCTCGCCCTCGGGCTGGACCCGGCGAAAGCCGCGTTCTTCCGGCAAAGCGATGTTCCCGAGGTGACAGAACTGGCGTGGATTCTCTCCACCGTCACCGGCTTGGGTTTGCTGGAACGCGCCCACTCCTACAAGGACAAGACGGCCCGAGGCATTCAGGCGAGCGTGGGGTTGCTCACCTATCCGGTCCTGATGGCCGCCGACATTCTGATTTACCGTTCAAACCTCGTTCCGGTTGGCAAGGATCAGGTGCAGCACCTTGAAATGACCCGCGACATGGCCGGGTATTTCAACACCGCCTTCGGGAAGGAGATTTTCCCGCCACCGATGGAACGGCTGGACAATGTTCCCGTCGTCCCCGGCACGGACGGGCAGAAGATGAGCAAGAGCTATGGCAACACCATCGAAATCTTCGCGGAAGGCAAAGCTCTCAAGAAAGCGGTCATGGGAGTCGTGACCGATTCCGCGCCGATGGAAGCCCCGAAAAACCCGGACACTTGCAACGTGTTTAATCTGTTCAAACTGTTCGCCACCGAACAGGAACAAGCCGCGCTGGCCGAACGCTATCGGGCTGGCGGCATGGGCTATGGTGAAGCAAAGACGCAACTGCTGAACCAGATCGACGCCTATTTCGGCCCGTTCCGGGAAAAGCGAAAGCAACTCGCCGCCGACCCGGCCGGGGTGGAGGCGGTGTTGCAGGCCGGGGCCGCGAAAGCGCGAGCCGAGGCCCAAAAGACGATGGAACTGGTGCGAAAAGCGACCGGGTTGCGGAAGTAACCCCCGGTTACCCCATCGCATCCAACGGATAGATTGGCCGTGGCACCCGCTTGTAAGTGAACCGGGCCGGATTCACGGCCGTCACGCCGGGGGTGTCCACTTCGATCACCCGGCTGGCAATTGGCACATACGCGGCCTTGTAGGCGACGGCGGCTTTCACGACGATCAGATGAGCGGTTTCTGGTTTGAGTCCCAAACTGGTAAGTTGTCCGAGGCTGAACGGCGGGGTTTGCAGGGAGTCCATCACCAAAGTGCCGCCGCCATCGAGATCGACCACCACGGTCGGCCCCTGATCGTTGTGTCGTCGGCCGCCGTGGCGGGCTTCCGTTTCCACCCACAAGCCATCGTGAAGCGACCGCACGACACCGGATACTTCGACCGGGTCGCCGTGCATCTTGTCCACTTGGCCGCCGACCTTTCCGGTGAAGCGGCCGCCGATGCCGATCTTCCGACATTCCTCGACGGCCTTCGGGGCAAACAAGGCGACGATGAAACTCGGCGCCCGCTGCCGAAGCAATTCGGCCAGAATCACCGTGCCATCCCCGGCTGAGCCGCCGCCGATGTTGTCGCCGAGATCGACGAGAATCACCGGCCCCTTGGGGGTGGCCAAGCCCGCCTTCACGGCCTCTTCCGGGGTGGCGCAGGGAACATACAGTTCCCGCCGGACAGCCCACATGGCATCGGCCAGTTTCTCGGCGGCCGAACGGGCCAATTCCCGGTTCGCGTCGGCCACGGAGATAACGCTCGGCCCCATGCACGGCACATCTGAATAATAAAAGCCCCCCATCACGCTCGTGGAGAGCATCCCCAATTCCGCTTCTTCCCGCCGGGCCAGTTTCATCAATGAAATCATCGGCTCGCGGGTGGTGTCCTGCCCCAGAATGTTGGCGATCATCGGTCGCCGGGCGACGGCACACACTGGCTTGATCTCCCCGGCCAGCGTGCGGGCCATCAACCCGGCCGCCAGCAACCCGCAGGCGCGCTGGTCGATGTGCGGATAGGTTTGATAACCGATCAACGCATCCGCATACGCTGCCATTTCGGGTGTCACATTGGCATGAAAATCGAGCGTGGCGATTAGCGGTTTGTCCGGCCCCAGCGCCTCGCGGATGCGGCGAAGAACCTCTGTGTCCGGGCTGGCGAAACCGGCCGAGACCATCGCCCCGTGCAGGGCGATCAACACACCATCCGGATTCTCGGCCCGGATGTCGGCGGTGATTTTGGCGGTCACTTCTTCGACCACATCATCCGTCACCGGCCCGCACGGGACCGCCCACGCCATCACGGAGGGAACGGCCGTCAGTTTGTGCGTCTGGCACCCTTCGATAAACCCGCCAAACTCATGATGGGCCTCCCGCCACACCGGGAACATCGCCTCGCCGATGGTGAGGGAACCTTCGTCAAACCGCCGCCGATTCGCCGGCGTGGCCGCGAAGGTGTTCGACTCGTGCATGAACCCGGCTAGCAGGACGCGCATGGCATATCTCCGGTTTCGATGGCGATCTCGAAAGAGTGAAGAAAAGGCATCACCACAAAGACGCAAAGATCACACAAAGATTCACCGAGAAAACAAGTTTGACAAGCCTCCACTCATCTTCCGCCGGAAGGATTCCCTCACTGGTCAATCGCTTTTGGGCACCCTTCGTCGGCGCGGGCCGCTTTCGTCCCAGACCCACTCCACGCGGCGAGGGCCGTTCTCGTCCCAGATCCATTCTTCCGGGATTTTGTCGTCCGCCGCCACCCCGCGTTTCTCCTCCAAGGCGTTGACAAAGTCGCGGTGGACTTGGGTCAGTGTGATGAGATCGGGCGTGATGCGAATCGCCTTGATGACGGTGATATGGAAGAAGAGTACCAGTCCAAACCATGCCACCGAGGCGAACAAGGTTCCGGTGCAGAGATCCACGGAAGAATCCGGGTCATGCTTCACCTGTGGCGCGGCGAGATACCAGATAACGCCGACGAATAAAAACACGAACGTCATGGTGCTGATGGCGACCACCCGCGTCCGCGTGGCCCAGTGGGTGCGATGCCGGCGGCACACCGGGGCGTCAAGCGTCATCGCGCCAGACAGCGTCACGGCATCAACCAATGCTCCCCACACGCTCCAAAACGACAGGAAAAAGAGCCACGACGGGTAATACAGGAAGGTTTTCTCCACCGTGGTGACGGCCGGTTTGCCGCAGCGCATGCAGACAGAGGGCAGCAATTTCTTGCGACATTCCCGCGCCGTCAGAGTCACGTTGGCCATCTCGCAAGCCCTTCGTCAAAAAACGTATCGCGGCCTTTTCTTCAGTCCTTCAGAGCTTCCGGCAGCGGAAAATCGATCTCGCCCGAGGGGTTTGTGATCTCGAACACGAAGTACCGGCCGGCCCGATAGACGGGCTTTTGGTTCCACGGGTAAGTGGTGGCTCCCCACTTGGGGAACTCGGCCGGGATGCGGTCAATCGGGCCGGGGGGCGGGGACGGGGGAAAGCTTTCTTCCATGAGGTAGCCACAGGGGATCAGGTCGGCGACGACATAGCGGGCCGGGCTGGCGAATGTCTCGGCTTGGATCACCGGGAGCTTGCTGCGGAGCTTCATGGATGTGATGACGTGCATGAACCGCAATCCCGGCCGGATGTTCAGCCACAGATACAACGGATGCGTCGAATCATGCCAGCAAATCACGTCGCGGTCGCCGACGTTCTTTGATCGCAGAAATTCCTCTACTTGTTTCAAGTCGGCCCAATCCGGGGCGCAGTGGATGTCCTTGTAATAAGTAAGCTGATCTTTGAGTTCCATCGAATCGTCGGACCAGCACCGGCCCCAGAGCGCCAAACGTTTCGGGTCCAGGATCGGGTGATCCGGAACGACGATCCGATAGGTGCAGGGTTTAATCCTCTGGAATTGCTTCACCAGCGGCTCGTCCTTCGCATATTGGTTGACGGCGCTGCCGAGCAAACACCATGCGAGAAAAATCGGCCCGACGGGCACGCGATAACACGCCATCAAGGCAATCCCAAGAATCACCGGCGGGGTTTGGGAGTAATCAAATTGTTTCTGGATGATCGTGGCTTGCGCCAGCCAGCCGAGATACAAGGCGAACAACACGGTTCGCGCGGACGACTCCGGACGGCGGCGGAACAACGTCACCAGCCCCAACGGGATCGCCACATAAGTGAGCACGCTAAACGGGGCGAAGAACACCGGGGCGCTTCGCGACTGGTAATATACCTTCACCCACGACCAGTTGTAATACTCGCTGTTCCAATTGAGAAGAACATCCCACATCGGCCGCCAAGTGCCGGTGGCGACGAGCCACGTTGAACCGGCGATCCCGGCCAGCAAGCCACCCAAGACCACCCCGGCGGTGGAACGAAGCATTTGCCGGACGGGGACATATTTCCACGACACCAGCCAGACAAACAACGCCGGAACCAGCACATGCGGCTTGATCCAGACGGCCGCCCCCCAGAGGATTCCTTCGACGATGGCCCGGCCGATTCCGCCCGGATTGTTGATCTGGCGATGGCGAAACCACGCGGCCCAAGTGGCGGGCAATAACATCCAGCTATCACGCTGGACGTGGATGTATTCCGTTTCAAACAGGTAGAACAGGGCCAAGGCAAGGGCGAGCCAGAGACGTTGGGCCACCGTGCATCCGTGTTCGCGGGCAAACCGCGAGAGCAGGAAAGTGACGGAAGCAAGCATCAACAAATCGGCCAGCCGGATGGCCTCGGAACTCCAGCCGATGACGGGCCGCAAAGTGGTGTGAATCCACGGCATCCCCGGCAAATTGGTTTCAAAAATATCCCGGTAATGCGTGCCGCCGTGCAGGATGTTCCAGGCGGCGACATCGTAATAAGAGACATCCACCCAGACGGGCAGACGCACAAACAGCGGCAGCCCCAACAGGAGCAGGGCGAACAGGAACAGACCGGCGAGCCACGGGGAGCGAATGAAGGTCACGGGGCATCGAACGGTTGCTCGTTCCGGCCGCCGGCGATGGTGAACATCGCTCGAAAAACGACCGGATCGATGGATTCGCGGAGGAACGAAACCGCCCCGTCCGCGAGGGAAACATACACACCGCCGGGGTGGCAGCCGCCAAACGCCCGGCCGTTGCCGACATGCGGCAGGTCGGTTTCGTCCAACCCCCGCAGAGTGGAAGGCCCTCCCCGGAGCCACGGGCCGATATCACGGGCGGTTTCAATGAACTGGGCCGTCTGATGCAAGCCGTCCGTGAAGGCATCCAGCGGAGTCGGGGAATCATAGCGATACGCCCCGGCTTTCCAACCGGCCGCCTCCCGGCTTAGGGAAGGAGTGTCCAGCCCCAGCCCGCCGATGGCCAGATAATTCGTGGGCTGGTCGATCCCGTCTTGCAGATCGCTCACCCGCGAGGGGCAGATGGCGGTGGTCAGTCGGAATCGGGCCACCGGCGCGTTGGCCTCCGAATCCCAAGCCCCGTTCATGTCGATGACCGGGAGAATCTCCCCCAACCCGCGCGGGGCGCGATGCTTCTTGGCCCCTTCTGGTTGAGGCAGGCCCGTGGTCAGCACGTTGAGGATTGACACATACCAACTCAGGCGTTGGTCCGGCGGCAACGTGTTGGAATAGATCGTCCCGGCCGGGAGTTCGTCCGTCGGCTGTTCCGGCAATCCGCGGTTGGGCATGGAGGCATGGCGCACGCCAAGGAGGCCGATATCCTTGAGATGATTCTGGCAGTTGATCCGCTCGCTGTTCAACCTGGCCCTCGCCACGAGCGGTATGACGATCCCCGCGATCATCAGCAGACCGCCGACCGCCAACGCCACACGAATGACCCGTCCCGTCCGCGACATGAGTACCTGCCCCGTTGAACCGGCCGTTCCGGGGAGAATCACCCCTCGCACCGGCATGGCTGTCCGGGTATGATATCCGCACAGCTTCGCGACGGGGAACGCAATGAGACAAAAGACATGGATGGCTGTATCGGCCGGCATCTTCGCCACGCTGGCGGGAGTTCTCGTGTTTCTTAACTTCGGCAACGCCAAACCGCCGGCCAAGAAAGACCCGACGGAGCCAGAGGCCCGCAAAGCCGGGGACTTCGACGGCGACCGGGCCATCAAATACCTCAAGGATCTCTGCGATCTCGGCCCGCGCATCAGCGGTTCGCCGGAGATGAAAAAACAACAGGAAATCATCAAAGCCCACTTCGAGAAGTGCGGCGCGACCGTCACTTTCCAAAAGTTTGAGGGCAAACAGCCGAGCCAGCGCTTTGCCGTGCCGATGGTCAACATCATCGTGAGCTGGAACCCGGAAATCGAAAAGCGGGTGATGATCTGCGGCCACTACGACACCCGGCCAATCGCCGACCAGGAAACCAACGTCCGCGACTGGACAAAGCCCTTCGTGAGCGCCAACGACGGCACCTCCACCGTGGCCTTCATGATGGAACTCGGCACCCACGTGAAGAACCTGAAGTGCAAATACGGTGTTGACTTTGTGATCTTCGACGGCGAAGAATTCGTCCACGAACGCAACAACGACAAATACTTCCTCGGCAGCGAATACTTCGCCGCCGAATACAAGAAGAACAAAACCAGCCCGCGATATTCCGCCGGGATTCTGCTCGACCTGTTCGCCGGAGCCGGAGCCGAATTCCCCTACGAGCCGTATTCGATGCTCCATGCCGGCCAACTGGTCGAAGACATCTGGAAGATCGCCGGCGAGGTTGGCGTGAAGAGTTTCATCAACCGGCAGGGCACGCAAGTTCTGGACGATCACATCGCCCTGAACAAAGTCGGCATCCCGTGCATTGACATCATCGACTTCGACTACCCCCAATGGCACCGCCTCGATGACCTCCCCGAAAAATGCTCCCCCGTGAGCATGGCCAACATGGCGAAGGTGTTAATGGCATGGCTGACGAGAATTGAGTGACCAATGACCAATGACCAATGACCAATGACCAAACCGATTATGTTTCGGTCGATTACGGGTAGGTGAACAAATCCTGATTGGTCATTAGTCATTGGTCATTGGTCATTGGTCATTGGTCATTCCCTCATCGGGCATTCATCAGTCGGTCCCTATATGTTCGCTTTTCCCCTCTGACGGCCATTCGCGTATGCTTGTCGCACTTCTGTTGTCGCTCGGCCTTTCCCTCATCGCCATCGTGGCTTTGCGGTTTCAGTTTCGCAATCTCGCCCGGCTCAAACGGCAGGCTTTTGCCAGCGACGACCGGGCGTATCTTCGCGCGCAATGTCGGCGGCGGATTCTCACCTCGGGGTTGTTGCTCGTCCTCGCGATGTTGCTGGCCGGGGCCTATGTCAGCGGCGGGCAACAGCGATTCGAGGCCATCGGCGAATTGTCGGAGCAAGACCCGCCCGCCACGCCGACGGATGACGACCGGGAATTCGTCAAATTATGGTCAATTTATTGGATCGTCACGCTCGGGGTGTTGTTCTTCGTGGTGTTGACGGCCGTGGTCGATTATGTGGCGGTCGCCATGTATGGCCGTAGTCAACTACGGCGAATCCAGGCCGAGCAGCGGGAATTGCTGGACCGCGATTTGGCGATGTATCGACAGGCGAAACTCAACGAGCGGATGAACCGCCGAAAACAAGGCGGTTGAGGGACAAAACCCACGCGGCCAGCAGATAGAATGCCGGGTACAGTGCGGCGACCCACACATTCCAACGATCCGTATCGGACCACTCCGAAGGCGGCTTCTCCCAAGTTTTCAGAAAGACAGCGAGCAGCAAACCGATCCAAGGCACGCTGAGCGCCAGCATCACCATGTTGAGCCGGCCCGGTTGGGTCGGATACGGGTATCGGCTCGGCACAAACGTCATGAAACTGAAGAAGCCGATGAAGAGAACGGCATGCCACCCGGTGATTGGCAACAGATAGCAATAGACGGCCACGATGTTCCAATACGACGGGAAGCCGACAAAACTGCCATCCGGCGTTTTGATGTTTGTCTGGCAGAAGCCGTAAGCGCTCGCCAACAGGGCGAGCAGCAGGAGCCAGCGAAAGCCCTCGGGCAGCATGCCGAACCGGTCAATCATCCAGAGCGGCAGACAGGTGTAGGTGAGAAAGTCGGTCAGGTCATCGAGGCGTCGGCCGTCAAACGAAGGGATGGTTTCCTTGATGCGCACCAGCTTGGCCAGCGTGCCGTCGGTGGCGTCAATCAGGGTGGCCAACAGCATCAGCAGGAAACACGACCGAACATCCTCCGGCGTCAATTCCGTCCGCATGAGAATCATGGCGATCCACGCGGCGACGAGCATTCCGCAGGCCGTGTAGAAATGGACCATCCAGCCGAAAACCACGCGGATCAGGGGCGGTTTCACAGCGTGATCCTCTTCTGTCTTGCGAAAATGATCCCCAACGCCAGCAGCAACGCCGTGAACAACGGGGCGGCATATTGTTGATGCCACTCGCTCCCGTACAAGCGTTCGCGGGGCCAGCCGATGTTGACAATCAACACCGCGCTCCAGATCACCGCCAGAATGTTCACCGGCAGCCCCCACCAACCGAGGAATGGCTCGCGCCAGTCAAGCGTTCCGGCCAGCCGGCCCCGCAACATTTGCATGTTGGTCATCAGATAAGCCAGATTCGCCCACACGATGCTAACGCATACAAGGGCGGTCATCACCTTTTCAAAGTTCATGTTCACCAGCAATAGCCCGCAACCGATGACGCCGACAAACAGGGCCGCCCGGTCGGGGGTTTTCCGCTCCGGGGAAACATGAGCCAGCCACGCGGAACCGGGAAGTGATTTGTCGCGGGCCATCGCGAAGATGATCCGGGCCGTGTTGGCCTGCACTGCCAGTGTGCAAATGAACACGGCGAACACCGCGCAGGCGAGGAACACCGTACCGAGCGTTTCCCCCAACACCGCCTTGATGAGATACGGCAGGCCACCGGCATCGCCAGACAACATCGCGTCCGTGAGATCCGGCGCCGACAACACGGCGGCCAATAGCAACAACATCCCCAAGACGGCGGCCGCCACCAAGGCTTGCAAGATGGCCCTCGGCGCCCGGCGTTTCGGATCGCGGGTTTCCTCGGCCAGCGTCCCGGCCGTGTCGAACCCGTACATCACATACGCGGCCATCACCGCCGCCGCGAGGAACGGGGTGAACGCGCCGAAACCATCTTCTTCAACCGCCGGGGGAATGACGAATGTTTCCCCGAGGCCGCGATGAATCCGTAGGGCGAGCAGCCCGATCAGAATCACGGCCGCACTGAGTTCAACGATGACGCCGATGTTCATGATCGCCGCCATCCACCGGGTTCCGGCCACGTTGATAAACGTGCTGACGGCAATCAGGATTGCGCCCAAAACCACCGCGTTCGCGGATGATGTTTCCAACAATTGAAAGCCCGGCCAGATGACCGGCAATGTGATGTTCAACGCCAGGGCCACCGCCGGGAGCGTGACCAGCAGCGAGGCCAGATAGACCCACCCGGTCATCCACCCGACGACCGGCGCCCCCGCCCGGCAGGACCACGCATACACCCCGCCGCAGAAGGGGTATTGCCGGGCCAGTTCCGCCAGACACAGGGCGACAAGGAATTGCCCCGCGAAAATCACCGGCCACGTCCACACCACCGCCGGCCCCGCTTCGCGGAAGCCGAGGAAGAAGTTTTGAACAATGCCGGTGAGAATCGACAGATACGAAAACCCGGCGGCAAAAGCCGTGAACCCGCCAATGGCCCGGAGAAACTGCGGCCGATACCCGGCCCGCAACAAGTCGCCATCGTCGGCCGATCGTGGTGGTTCCATCAAAACAGTTTCGGGTTTCTGCTTTCAGGTTTCTAGCTGAAAACGAGAAACGCCACAGGTTCCCCCGAGGAAACCGTGGCGAGAAAGCAGAACCGCCCGAATCAATCACTTCGCAAACACTTCCTTGAGCAACTTCTGCATCGCGGCCCACGATTTTTCATCAGCGTCGGCATTGTAGGCCATGCCTTTGATGTCTCTCTTCTCCGCGCCTTTCACGGTGAAACTGTGGAAGGCTCCGGGATAGGACACGAATTCCATCGGGACTTTTGCCCCTTGGAGTTTGGCCTTGAAGGCATCGATGGCGGCGGCCGGGATGAAGAAGTCGTCGCCTCCGTGGTTGACGAGGATCTTGGCCTTGATCGCCTTGGCCTCGGCATCCGTCGGCCCCGGCAGCGCGGCATGGAAGGTGACGACGGCCTTCAGATCGGCCCCGGTATAGGCGAGTTGCAGAGCCGTGGAGCCGCCGAAACAGTAGCCGATGGCGGCGATTTTCGTGGAATCGACTTGCGGCAGATCGGCCAGCGTCTTCAACCCGGCGGTCGCCCGGCCCTGCCACACTTTCACGTTTTTACGGGTGGCGTCGGACATTTCCTTGGCTTCCTTCGGATGTTCCGTCATCTTGCCTTCGCCGTACATATCGGGGCAAAAGGCGACGTAGCCGAGCTTGGCGAGCATCTCGGCCCGCATTTTGGCGTAGTCGTCCAGTCCCCACCATTCGTGGATGACCAGAACGCCCGGCCGCTTTTCCTTGATCGCGTCGTCATACGCAAGGAAACCCTTCAGCGTGGTCTCGGCGTACTTGTATTCAACCACTTGTGTCTTCACGGCGGCGAAAGCCGGGGTGACGGCAAACAGGGCCGCAAGCATCAATCCCGTGCGAAGCATGATGACAACCTCTCGTTGGCTGGGCGATGCGGGTAGGGTATGCTTCTGCCTGTGGAGTGGTTAGGGTTTAGGGTTTAGGGTTTGGGAGATAGGGTTTAGGGTTTAGGGTTTAGGGTTTGGCAGACAGGGCTTGGGTTTGGGGTTTGGAGTTAAGGTTTGGGATTATGGCAAAACGAGAATGACACGCTCAAATGCTTGTTTTCTAAATCCTAAACCCTAAACTCCAAACCCTATCTAACGAGAATGACACGTCCAAACGCTTATTTTCTAAACCCTAAACCCTAAACCCTAAACCCTATCTCCTGACTACAATCTTCCTAAAGCGATACGTCCCGTCTCTTGGAGATTTTCGCATGAAGCCCCTCTTGGTGTTGCTGCTTGGCGCTTCCGTGGCTGTGGCCGGGGATTGGCCGCAATGGCTTGGGCCGAACCGCGATGGCGTTTCCACCGAATCGGTCACCCCGTGGAAGGAACCGCTCAAGCCGCTTTGGAAGGTCAAAGTCGGCGAGGGGAATAGTTCCCCAGTCGTCGTCGGCAACCTAGTCTTCCTGCACACCAAGGTGGCCGGAAAGGACATGGAGAAGATCCAAGCCTTCGACGTGAAGACCGGCGACATGAAGTGGGCGCAAGTTTACGAGAAATTCCCGTTCGCCCCGAAGTTCGGCGAAGGCCCCCGCGCCACGCCGGTAGTCGCGGATGGCAAGGTGTACACTTTCGGCAACACCGGTACTCTTGCCTGTTGGGAGGCCGCGGACGGCAAGCCGGTTTGGAAGATCGAAACCCTCAAGGACGCGAAGAAGGACAACTTGTTCTTCGGCCTATCAGCTTCGCCGCTGGTCACGGACAAATTGGTGATCGTGCAAGGGGGCGGGAAAACCAGCAAGGGCGTGAAAGCCTATGACCGCCTCACGGGGAAGGAAGCGTGGACAGCCGGGGAAGATGCCGCCAGCTATGCGGCCCCCGTGTTTATCGACGGCGAAATCGTCGCCCTCACCGGGGCCAATCTCGTCGGTATTTCCCTGGACGGGAAGGTAAAGTGGAAGGTTCCCTTCATGGACGCGCTGAACGAAAGCTCGACCACCCCGATCAAGTCGGGCGATCTGTATGTCGCCGGGTCCGTGACGGCCGGGTCCATCGGCATCAAGGTGGAAAAGGGTTCGGCGGAATCGAAGGTCGAGCAAGCTTGGAAGAATCCGAAGCTCACCTGCTATTTCTCCACGCCCGTGCCGGTGAGCAAGGAACACCTGTACGTCGTGACCGGGAGCATCGCCAATCCGTCGGTCACCCTTCGGTGCGTGGAGACGGCCACCGGCAAAGAAGTGTGGAACAAGACAAAGGTCGGCAAGTATCACGCGGCCCTGCTGAAAATGGCCGACGGCAATCTGCTGATGCACGCGGACAACGGCCAGTTGACCCTGCTGAAGCCGAACGCCAAGGAATACGAAGAGGTGTGCACGTCCCCCGTGTGCGGGCCGACGTGGGCGCATCCCGCGCTCGCCAACGGGGTTCTGTTCGTGCGGGACGACAAGGAACTCATCGCGATATCGCTGCCGGGAAAGTAAAAGGGTCGTAAGACAGGCTGTGAGCCATGAGCGAAACTCGACCGACCGGCATCTTACTTATTTCGGCTCATCGCCAAAACAGGGGAATTGTGTGCGAACGTTAATCAGCGGCGGGGCGGGGTTCATTGGCTCGCATTTGTGCGAACGGTTCTTGAAGGACGGGCACGAAGTCATCGCGGTTGATAACTTCATCACCGGAAGCCTGGAGAACCTCGACCTTCTTCGGCAGAACCCGAAGTTCTCCTTCATTGGTCACGATATCTCGCAACCGTTGCAGGTTTCCGGCCCCATCGACAACGTGTTGCACTTCGCCAGCCCGGCCAGCCCGGTTGATTATCTGAACTATCCGATCCAAACGCTGAAGGTCGGCTCGCTCGGCACACACGTCACCCTCGGGATTGCCAAGGAAAAGAACGCCCGCTATCTGCTCGCCAGCACCAGCGAAGTGTACGGCGACCCGCTGGAACACCCGCAAAAGGAAGAATATTGGGGCAACGTGAACCCCATCGGCCTGCGCGGCGTGTACGACGAGGCCAAGCGTTTCGCCGAGGCGATGACGATGGGCTATTGCCGCTACCACGGCGTGAACACCCACATCATCCGCATCTTCAACACCTACGGCGAACGGATGCGGCTGGACGACGGCCGCGTGCTGCCAAACTTCATGGGGCAGGCCCTCCGGGGCGAACCGCTGACCATCTACGGCGATGGCTCCCAGACCCGCAGTTTCTGCTATGTCTCCGACCTCGTGGAAGGCATCTGCCGGCTGTTGAAGACCGATTTCCATGAGCCGGTCAACCTCGGCAACCCGGCCGAAATCACCATCAAACAATTCGCGGACGAGATTTTGAAGCTTTCCGGCCGTTCCAATGATATCGTTTACAAGCCGCTTCCGCAGGACGATCCGAAGGTCCGCAAGCCGGACATCACACGGGCCAAGAATCTGCTGGGATGGGAACCGAAGATTGACCGCGACGCGGGTTTGCGACAGACGATGGAGTTCTTTAAAAAGAAACTGGGCAAGAGTTGAGCGGCCGGTCAAAGGTTGTCTGACCTCTCAACAACTTTCTGACCGTGCCTGTTGAGGAATGCAGTGCAAGACGTTCTGACCATCATCCTCGCCGGGGGGCGAGGCTCCCGCCTTGATCCATTGACCCGCCACCGCGCCAAGCCGGCCGTCCCCTTCGGCGGGTTGTATCGAATCATCGACTTCGCCCTATCCAACTGCCTCAACAGCGGCCTTCGCCGGGTGGTGCTGCTCACGCAGTACAAGGCCCGCAGCCTGGACCGGCACATCCGGCAGGGGTGGTCGTTTCTCAGCACCGAACTCGGCGAATATGTGGAAGTGCTGCCGCCGCAACAGCGGGCGACGGATCAGTGGTATCGCGGCACGGCCGACGCGATTTACCACAACATTTATTCGCTGGAAACCGAGAAGAAAGATCTGACGATCATCCTCGCCGGGGACCACATCTACAAGATGGACTACGGCGAGATGATCGCCGCCCACAAGAAGAACAACGCGGACATGACCGTGGGGTGCATCCCCATTCCCATTTCCGAAAGCGATCAATTCGGCGTGATGGAAGTGGACGCCAATTACCGCATCCAGTCGTTCCTTGAAAAGCCCGCCACTGCGAAGCCGATGCCCGGACGGACGGACCAGTGCCTCGGATCAATGGGCATTTATGTGTTCAACACGGAATGGTTGTTTGACCTGTTGATCGACGACCAGAACCGCGAAGGCTCCAGCCACGATTTCGGCAAGGACATCATCCCGTCCGTGATTTCCTCCCACCGGGTGATGGCCTTCCCCTTCCGCGACCGCAATCAGGCGGCGGTGGCTTACTGGCGGGATGTCGGCACCCTCGAAGCCTACTACCAGGCCAACATGGACCTGATCGAAGTGGTCCCCACGCTCAACCTATACGACCGAAGCTGGCCGATCCGCACGTTGCTGACGCAGGGGCCGCCCCCCAAGTTCGTCTTTAACGGGCCGGGCGAGCCGGGATTGGCCCGGCGCGGGGAAGCCATCGACAGTATGGTATGCCCCGGCACCATCATCTCCGGCGGACACGTCCGCCACAGCATCCTCTCCCCCAACGTGCGGGTGAACAGTTACGCCGTGGTGGAAGACTCGATTATCTTCGAGGGGGTGCGGGTCGGCCGTAACAGCCGGATTCGCAACGCGATCATCGACAAAGAAGTGGACATCCCCGAAGGCACCCGCATCGGCTACGATCTGGAACTGGACCGCCGTCGCGGCTTCATGGTCACCGACAGCGGTTTGGTGGTGATCGCCAAGGGCGAACCGACCAGCACGTTTTTGCGGGGATGATGCGGTTCTGATGAAGCATGGATGTCAAACCGGTGAAGCATGAAACCCCTGAAACCGAACGGCCAAATCGACTTGGAACATCGGGTGGAATTTCTGCGGGGATCATTGGGAAATTCCGTCATCCTAGCCTCAGCCGACAACGGACATGTTTCGTTGATTGATCTCGATTTGAACTCTGTTCGACACTCCCGCCCAACAACGGAACTGAGGGGAATTGCCCTGCATCCCTTCGAACCGCTGATCGCCTTCGCGGATGACACGACCGGCTCGTTGATCGTTCAGAGATTTGACGGAACGAGTGTCGCTCAAATCGAATCGCCTGATCTTGCGGAGGATGCCCCCGAATGGATGTTGGAAGGCTTTATCGACTGCCACTTCGACCCTGACGGAGACTTTCTCTGGCTTTTGGCCAGCCTTGGCGATGATGCTTGCGAGGTGTTGTTGGTCGAAACGAAAGGCTGGTCCGTGGTCCAACGAGAGACAATTACCGATGACTTTGGCAGTTGTTTTTGGTCGTTTCATTCCACGGGGAGACCTGGGTTGATTTCGCTTTGGATGGCGGCGGCACAAGACGGACAGGTTATTTATTGGCTGACTCGAAAAGGGTCGAATTTCACCGTGGCGCAAGAGAAAACGTTTGGCGATTGCACCTCTCCCGTGTTTTCATCGGACGGCTCCGAGTTCTTGGTGTTGATAACGTCCGATCTTTCGATCGGCCGCTTGTCGTTTCCGAGCATGGAGGAATTGAACCCGCCATTGTCATCGCCGGACGAAGTCAATTCATTCGATTCGTTCATGTGTTACCTGGATCATGAGAACGCGTTGATCCGCGCGGGTGAAGGGCGGATATTTTTGATTGACACAACGACGATGACGATCAAAGACGAACTTGCCATTCAGGGACATGAACCCGGGCCGTTTGGAAAATACTTTCCAACTCTTTCCGAAGTGCGGGGTTTGGCGACCGACATTACCATGTTCGAGAGGTTGGGCAATTTGGTCGTCTTCGTTTTCCGGCGTGACCGAGGTACCGAAGTGGCTGGGTGGAAAGACTCGCTGTTGTGGTGTTCGGTGAGCGAACTTACAAACTGACTTGCCGCTCTCCCGGTCATGCTTTCCAAATTGTCGCTGAGATTTTAAGTCGCCTCTTGGTCAGTCCAAATAATAATCTTGATGCTGCTTAATCGTGACACTCGCGAGATAACTTTGAGGAACAAATCGCGGGACAAAATATTTGAAAGAGCCATCATCTTGAATGCGATTGGATGGAAAGCCTGACGGTTGGACTGGTGGAAGGCAATCGCCAAAGCCCGCCGGAAGGTTCGTCAGGCTCGAAAGTCTGGCCTGCTTTTTTCGTCGCCATGAACCACCATTGCCGGGTGCCCTCATGTGGTCATCACTCGTTCTTTACATCCAAGAGTTTCTGGCCGAGGTGGCCTACTACGCCGGCCGGCTGATGTTGCTCCTTTTCCCGCTGGTCATGCTGGGGCTTGGCGCGTTGAATTTCTTCCGGCCGGAAGACCGGTATCAATGGGTTCCCAATGCCTTGCTGGCCGGCCCTTTTGTTTTTATCGCCCTCATGCTTCTATGGATGGCCATTGTGACGGCCAACGGCGGCAAATCTCTCACCAGTGTTTTCCATCGCGGCCGAAGCATCGCCCTTGAAGAACAAATGCGCGAGGATCGAAAACGTCGCGGAGAGAAGAAACCCGATCCGGTTCGCGCCGTCGGCGACACCATCCCCGATTGGAAGATCGTCAAGAAAGCCGAAGCCGCCCTGGCCGTGATGAAATTTCTCGACAAAGAAGATCCGCAATTTGATGTCCGGCGCCTGCCCAAACGAGTGGAGGCGACGATCATCGTCATGCGAAAATCGTTTGAAGAGGAAAAACTGATGGGTTTGAGAAAGAACCTGACACCAGCCTTTTTCAAGGCGACCAAGAAACGGCTTGACGAGCTTCGAGAACGCGGAGAACGGCAAATTTACGGTGATCTCGATGTGCGAAAAATCACCGTCCTGCATGTCGAATCACCGGAAAATGACGGCCCGGCGAGGGTGACCGCCCTCGTCAGTGTGAAATCTCGTGATTACGTTCGGCTGAAAAAAACTAAAAAGGTCATTCGGGGCGAGGAAAACGAATGGGTGGTGGTCCGCGAAATTTGGGTCTTCCAATGGGACGGCGAACGCTGGCGCGCCGACGACATCCTCTCTCCCGAGATCATCGACGACATTCTTGCCAGGCCGCATATTATTCCGGCGGATCGTTTCGAGGATTTCCGCAGCCAGCATCCTCCCTCGATTTATTCTCAAGTCACTAATGCCGGTTGAACCCTGCGATATGAACTTACCCGCCCACACCGACCACACCGAAACGCAATCCGGGGGGTCGACACCCCCGCAGGCTCGTTACGGCGCTTTTCTCGAAGGGATGCGGGGAGCCGCCGCCCTCTATGTCGTCCTCCATCACATTCATTTACATGTCGATTGGGTGGACGGTTTGGGGCGGTTTGTCGAACTCCGCAGGCCCCTGAACTTCGGGCATTATGCCGTGGCGGTTTTCATTGTGCTATCCGGGTACTGCCTGATGATCCCCGTGGCGGCCGCCCCGGACGGGCGGCCTCGCGGGGGCTTCGTGGCGTACATCTATCGGCGGGCCAAACGCATTTTGCCGCCGTACTTTGCGGTTCTGGCCTTGGTCTTGGCGGCCATCTCCCTCGTGCCTCGCTGGCAGGAATCGACGGGAACCCACTGGGATACATCCCTTCCCGCCCTGACGCCGGACGTGATTACCTCGCATGTCTTTCTTGTGCAAAATCTGCGGAAAGAGTGGATATTCAAGATCGACTCTCCCCTCTGGAGCGTCGCCACCGAATGGCAAATCTATTTCGCCTTCCCGGCCTTGTTGTGGTTGTGGCGACGGTGCGGAATGGGAATCGCCGTCGGGATCGCCTTTCTGGTTGGTTATGGCCTGTTTCTGGTCGGGTTTGTCATGCGGCAACCGGCGGCTTTGGAGGCGTGTCCGTGGTACTTGGGGTTATTCGCCATCGGGATGGCGGCCGCATTGAAAACCACCCGGTGGCCGACCGCCCCACGGCGACGGTGGATACCCCTGATGTTTGGTTGCCTCGTCATCGGGGCGGCGCTTTTCGCCATTGAGGGCAAGTTTGGACTTTTGGAAAGCCGGGGGGTGCCGAGACGGGTGATCTTGGATTCTATCTTCGGGGCGGCGACGGCCTGCCTGATTATCCATTGTGCCCAGTCATCCGGCCGGCCGGGGGAAAACCATTCGTGGATTGTCCGGATACTGGAGAGCGGACCGGCCCGCTGGCTTGGTTCGTTTTCTTACAGTCTCTATCTAATCCACGATCCTTTGCTGGCTTGGCTGAACCTTGGCCTGATTGATGCGAACCTGAGCGACCAGCAACGGATGGCCGTGATGTTCGGAGCGGGCCTGCCCGGTGTCATCCTGGCTGCTTATCTCTTCTATCTTGTCTTTGAACGTCCCTTTCTCAACCGGGTTCGTCGGGCGCGGTAATCCCCCCTTTTGCCCATTCTCACTTCCTTGGAATTTGCTTGCTATTCCGGGCCGTCGCGGGTATCCCCCCACCCGCTCATGATGGCCGGATTGTTTCGGGTGGCGGGGGAAAATGCCATTCGCTTCATGAAGGCTCGCAACAGTACCTTTCCAAATGAAGGGGGAACGTATGCGCCGCTCAACATCGTTGACGGTCACTGCCTTGGAAAACCGCGAGGTAATGACGGGTGACTTGGTTTACGCCTTGCAACTGACTGGTTTGCCCGCCGATTCTTTTGTTCGCATCGCGGCCGACCCGGCCGGGAACAGCTACGTCACCGGGACATTCACCGGCACGGTGGACCTGAACCCGAGTTCGACGGCCGCTTTTAACGTGACCAGCAAAGGCGGCACGGATGTCTTCGTCGCCAAGTACGGTTACTCGGGGCAGTTGCTCTGGGCCGACACGCTGGGCGGCACGGGCAACGACACTGTTTCGGACATCACCTTTGACGGAGCCGGAAACAGCTATATCACCGGATCATTCAACGGGACCGTGGATTTCAACCCGGCCGCCGCGACGGCCGGCAACCTGACCGCCTCTTCGGGTGGTTCCGCGTATTTGTGGAAACTCGGATACAACGGCGGGTTGGTATATGCGAACATGGTTGGCGGTAAGAGCACGGCCAGCAGCGTGACCGTCGATCCGTTGGGCAACGCGGTGGTCACGGGGCAGTTCTTCGGAACCGCCGATTTCAACCCCTCGGCGACCGTGACCAACAACCTCACGACGACGAACGTCGCCGGGGCGGGTTTCATTTGGAAAACCTACAACACCGGCCTTTATGCGTGGGCCAGAGACATTCAATCGGCCGGGGGAATTAGCCTCACCTCCGTCGCCATCGACGGGGCCGGGAACGTCATCGCCGGCGGGCAATTCAACGGCTTGGCGGACTTTGACCCGAGCGCCACGACCAAATTCAACATCAACGGCGGCAGTTTCTGGACCCCGGCCGTGGTCAAACTCAATTCGGCCGGGAACTTCCTCTGGGCAAAATCGGCCGCCGTGGTCACCGGGTCGGTGAGCGCGGTCAACAACATCGTCGGTGTGCAACTCGATTCCCAAGGGAACGTCTACGCGGCCGGAAACTTCGGCGGGGCCGTGGACTTTGATCCCGGAACGGCCGTTTCCAAGCTGACCAGCATTGGCGGCACCGACGGTTTCGTCTGGAAATTGAGTTCGGCCGGCAACCTTCTCTTTGGCGATCGGTTTGGAACCGCGGCCGACGATAAAGTGACCGACTTGGGGATGGACAAGGCGGGGAACACCTACACCATCGGCCAATTCACCGGCGCCGGGGATTTTGATCCCGGAACCACTGTCGCCAACCTGTTCGCAGGATCGGGGACCAACACTTTTATCTTGAAACTATCCACAACCGGGGCATTGCGCACGGCCCGCACACTCGGGAACGGCAACGGCACGACAAACGCCACCGGTATCTGGGCCGACGGGGCCGGGAACGTTTACGCCGCGGGAACATTTGCGGGAACCGTGGACTTTGATCCCTCGGCCGGGACCAGCACGCAAACGACCGCCACGTCGGCCGGTTTCGTGGCGAAAATCTACACCCCGGCGACCGCCGCCGCCAAGCCGCCGAATAACACTCCCATCAACGTCAGCGCCGGGGGGCCGTACACGATCAACGAAGGGGCCGCGTTCAGCCCAAAGGCGACGGCCGTGGACCCGGATGCCAATGCGCTCACCTATTCTTGGGACTTGAACGGAGACGGCATTTACGGTGACGCCACCGGCGCCGCCCCGGTGGTCACTGCCGCCAAGATGGCCTCGCTCGGACTCGGGGATAGTCGCGGAACTCCTTGGAATGTCCGGGTGCAAGTGTCCGACGGGGTCAACATTCCCGTGGTGGCCTCCACAACATTGACGATCAACAACGTCGCCCCCACGGCCAAGTTCGCCCCGCTGTTGGGAACGGCTTTTGAAGGAATCGGAACCTCGGTCAGTTTCACGAGTCCCGCCGATCCGTCGGTGGGCGACACCAAAGCCGGTTTTCGGTACAGTTTCGATTTGAACGGGGATGGCAAGTTTGACATCGGCAACGGCGCCTCTTTCGCAGGTTCAGTGACGACCGCGACCGCCGCCTTAAAAGGCGCATTTGCCGAAAGCGGTTCGGTGTTGGTGCTGGGCCGGATCTTTGACCGCGATGGCGGGTACCGTGATTACACGGTTCGCGTCAACTTTTTGAATCTCCCGCCGACGGCCACATTCACATCCGTGGGGGTGCAAACAGTCGGAACCCCGATCACGTTCCGGTTCACGAATGTGAAAGATATTTCACCGGGGGACACCGCCGCCGGGTTCCGGTATTCGTTCGATTGGAACAACGATGGAGTATTTGACCAAACAGGCACGGCAGCCACCGCCACCCATGTGTTCCAAGGACCGGGAACATACAAGGTGCGCGGCCGGGTGATTGATCGAGACGGCGGATTTTCGGATGGATTGTTGACGCTCGTCATCAAATGACGAACGGCCCGGCCGGTTAAATGACCGGCCGGGAAGTCACTTACTTGGGGGGCAGCACCAGCAGTCGGTTCTTCAACCGGCGACCGGCCAGCACGGGCCGGATCGTTTCTTGGGCCATCTGCTTGAGGTAATACGAGGTGACAATCCCGCTCAGAACAATTTCCTGTTCGGATTCGGCGATGTCGATTCGGCGCAGGTCCGCGACGGGATTTTCCCGGAGCAATACGCCCGCAGAAACAGGTTCATGAATCGTCGTCGTTGTCATCATTCCGCTCTCCTTGAGGTCAAGCCCGTTGTCACTTCCATGTGGCGATCAGAATAATCGCTGCCTATGTGGCACCCGGCAGAATTGATACTGAAATGCTAACCAGACTGTTGGCGAAACGCAAGAAAAATTTCCCCGGATGCGAACCTTGGGCGGACATTCCGCTTCCTGAATCCTAAAAGAAGTGGTGTGAGGGTAGATAGCTCAGCTGGTAGAGCATGCGATTGAAAATCGCAGGGTCGCCGGTTCAATCCCGGCTCTGCCCACTTTGAAAACCCCGCCTTGTTTACAAGGCGGGGTTTTTTCATGGAATGTTGGATTCTTGAAACACACATTCCATAATCCCGTTGCCTTCCCGCTTGCCCGCCATGCTTGATGGCAGGTACAATCAAACCATCTCCCGCATGATCGTCACGGCCATCCGCTTACACGGGGCGTCCGCATGTCTGCCGTCAAATTGCCGAAGAAACTCACCGGCCGCCTCGACGAACTTGCCAGCCGGGTTCGGCACATCACCGTTTATCGGGCCGTTGCCCGCGCGTTGTTCCTGTTGCCGGCGACGGCGTTGGTGTTGATTCTCGCCGATGCCTACCTTGGGTTTTCAAGTTCGATGCGATTGGGACTGCTGGGGTGCTGGTGCTTGTTGGTCGTCCGTGAAGTGATGAATCTGCGCTGGGCGATGAAGGTGCCGATTGATGCCGAGACCATCGCCCATGCGATTGAAACCGAATATCCCCGGATGGGCGAACGGCTCACGACCGCCGTGGAACTCAGCCGGCACGCGGACGAAAGCAACGGCTCCCCGGAACTCATCCGGGAAGTGATCCGGGACGCCCAGACACGGGCCGAACGCCTGGACTTCGAGCGGGTGTTCCCAAAAACGGCCGCCGTTCGCGGATTGTGGACCGCCCTGCTGGCGTTTATCGTCATCGCCCTGCCGCTGGCGCTGGTCTCGTCGGCCCGCGAATACGCCGGCCGGTTCTTTGCCCCGTGGCATGTTCCCACCGTCGCCGTTGATTACCGGGTGATCGTCACCTCCAAAGACCCGGCCGTGAAACGCGGCGATGCCGTCACCCTGTCGGGCTATGTGGAGGCAACCAAAGCCGGGACAGCACTGCCCGGCTCGGCCACCCTCGTCATCGATCCTTCGGGACACGGGCCGAAGGACGATTCAAGAGGGACAACGCTGCCCGACTCGGCCACCCTCGTCATCACCGCGAACGGCCGGGAAGACCGCATCCCGATGACGGCCGATGAATCAAACATTTACCGGGTGAAACGCCCTTCGGTGGAAGGAGACTTCGATTATCGCATCGAGTCCGGGTTGGCCGTGAGCGAGACCCACCACGTCACGATGGTGGAACCCGTCACGCTTTCCAAGGCCCGCCTCACCATCACTCCCCCGGCTTATGCCCGAACGGCCAACGACACGCCGACGGTGATCGAGGGACTTGGGGAACTCACCGCCCTGGAGCATGGGACGATTCAGTTCGACTTGCAATTCTCCCCGCATCCGAAAGCCGTGACCTTGGAATTCTCCCCGGAAATGGGGGACAAAACCGCGAAGAAAAAACAAACCATCGTCACGAACGACCAAGGACGCGCCAGCATCATCTGGCCCGCCCGGCAATCGGGAATGTTTCAACTGATCGCCGAGGGGGAACGGGGCGTGAAAAGCGAACTCCCCGCCCAACCGCTCCGGGTGATTGCGGACGAAAGCCCGAAGTTCCCCCGCGTCGTCGGCCTGCACGAGCGACGCCGAAACATCCGGCCGACGGAACTCCTCAAGATCGACTGCACCGCCACGGATGACATCGCCGTGAGCAAACTGGCGTTGGAATACCGCATCAACGATGGGCCGGTCCAAACGAAAGTCATCGACTCGCCGACGCTGAACACCACCCAAGCCGACGGCAAAATCTCGTGGAACATTTCCGAAATCGCCAAGAGCGGCGACATCTTGGAAGTTCGCCTCGTGGCGACGGACAACCGCCGGGTGCCGGAAGTGATGCTGGAACCGCAGACAACTCGTTACCCGGCGAAAGATTGGTCCGAATTTCTTCTCCGCGAAGATGCCGCCCCGCTGGCCGAACAGGACATCACCCAGCGCAAGGCCGAGATTGACGCCAAGCTGACGGCGATCCGCGACGAGTTAAAGGCCGAATCCCGCACAACGTATTCGCTTCGCAAAGAACTTGCCAACAAGAAAAATGTGTCGCCGGACGAAAACAAAAAACTGAACAATGTGCGGGACGACCTCGAAAGGACGGCCAACAAATTGCGGGATCTCGCCGAGGACACCGGCGTCACGCCCGAACTCCGCAAACTCGCGGAAGCGATGCGAAATTTGGAGGAAAACGAACTCCGCACCGGGACGCAATCCCTCTCAAGCGCCAAGGAAGCCACGGCATCGCCGGAGCGGAACAAGAACCTGAGCACCGCCGACGAGGCCTTGGAAAACGCCCTCAAGAAAGTGGATGAACTGCTTGCGGAGAACGAGCGGATTGCCAAGGAACGTCTCGACAAGATGAAATTGAAAGATCTCGCCGCCGAACAGCAGGAACTCGCGGACAAGGCCAAGGCCGCCGATGCGAAACAAGCCGACGAATTGAAGAAGAAACAAGAGGAAGTTCAATCAAAACTGAAGCAACTCCAAGACCAATCGGAAGCGATCAAGAAGGCCATCGAGGCCGCCAAGGCCGATGAAGCAAACAAACTGGCGAGGGAGGCCGAACGGCTGGCGAAGGAAATTCAAGAACTCAACAAGGCAATGGAAAAGACGGACAACAACGCGACAGCCGGCAAACTCGAAGACTTGAAGAAGAAACAGGAAGAACTGACAAAGAAGGCCCAAGAATTCGGCAACCAGACGGACAACGCCAGCCGGGCCGCCCAGGCCGCCCCGCTCAAGGCCGACGATGCGGCCAAGAAGGCTCTCGACAAGGGTGACCTCGACGAAGCCGCCAAGCAGCAGGAGAAAGCGGCCCAAGAACTCGACCGCCTTGCCCGCGAACTGGAGAACGCCGCCGCCAAAACCCGGAACCCGCGGGAGGCCGCGAAGCAACTCGCCCAACTGCAGGAAAATCTTCGACAGAAGTTGGCTCAAGAAACCCAAGTGATTCCCTTCGCCCAGATTCCGAAAACGGAGCAGGAAGCGATCACAAAGCAACAGGATGCCATCGAAAAGGCAACGGCCAAACTCAAGACCCCCGAGGGGGACACCGGAGCGGAAGTCGCCAAACAGCGAGCCGCCTCTGACGCGAAGAAAGCCGGGGAAGCGTTGAAGCAACAATCAGCCGAGATGGCTGACCGCCGGATGCAGGACGCCAAGAAATCGCTGGAACAACTCGCCGCCAAGCTCCCGACGGACGAGCAACGCCTGGCGAAAGCCAAGGAAGAAATCAACAAACTGAAGGAAGAACAGGAAAAGCTTCGCAAGGAAACCGAACAAGCGGCGAAGAACAACGCCGACAAGCCGGACGAACTGCGGAAGAAACTCGCGGAAGCGGCCAAGAAAGAAGCCGAGCTCACCGAAAAACTCAAGAAAACCGACACCCCCGGCCAGGAACGTCGGCAGGAGAAGACCGCCGAGGCGATGGAGAAAGCCGCCAGCGATCTGACGCACGGGAAGCCGGAAGACATCGCCAAATCCCAACAGGCCGCGAAGCAAGAACTGGAACGCCTCGAACAAGCCCTCAACGGCAAGCCCCAACCGGAACCCAAGACCGACACGCCGCCGAAAACACCCGGCGAAAACGCGGATAATGCCGATCAACTGGCGAGGAAACAACGCGAACTGGCCGATACCACCAACAAGGCCGAGGAAAACTTGAAGGGCAAAACCGGCGACGAGGCCGAGAAGGCCAAGAAAGAAGCCAAGGCCGACTTGAACCGCCAGCAAGAGGAACTGACCAAACAACTCGGTCAACTCGGCGGCACCGACGCCCCCAAGGATCGCCAGCAAGCCGAGCAGTCGATGGCTGACGCGAAAATGGAACTTGACCGCGAAAACTTCGAGGGGGCCGTTAAGAAGCAGAGGGAAGCCGCCGAGGCCCTTGACCGCCTGAGCCGTGAGGCCCGCCAGGAGGAAGCCCGGCAACAATCCGAGCGAAACGCCGACCTTCCGAACCAAGAACAGGCCAACGCCGCGAAACGTCTCGCCCAAGAACAACGCCAACTCCGCGACGAGGCCATGAAGGCCCAAGACGAATTGAACAAGCAAAACGCCAGAAAAGACAACCCGGCCGGGGAACTCGCCAAAGAGCAGGAACGGATTGCCAAGGAAGCCCAAGACCTCGCCCGCAAATCGGCCGACCGGCAGGGAGAACAAGCCGAGGCGACCAAACAAGCGAACGAAGCCGCGAAGGCCGCCGAACAGGGGGCGAAGAAATTGCAAAACGGCGAACTGCCCGACGCCCAAAAATCCGGCGAACAAGCCAAGGAGTCGATGGACAAACTGGCGAAAGACAATCCTGGCACGGAGAGCGGCCAAAAAGCCAAAGAACTGGCGCAACGTCAGGATGATGTGAACAAAAAACTTGGCGAACTGACCAAGGATGCCGGAGCCGCCAAAGCCCAGCAACAAGCCCGTGAAAAGGATCTGGCCGAGCAAGCCGGGAAACTCGGCGAGCAACTCGACCAGATGGCCCGCGAAGGAATGCAACCGAACGGATCGGCGAAGCAAGCCGGACAGGACGCCAAAAAGGCCGGCGAACAGATGAAAGCCGCGCAACAAGCCGATCAGAAGAATCAAGCCGGGCAGGCGAAAGACTCCCGCGACAAGGCGGCCAAATCTCTTGAACAGGCCGCCAAGGGCGCCCGCGAAGGTGCGAAGCCCGGCGACATGAAACCCGATGGCTCGCCACAGGCCGGGGATGCCGTGCAAAAAGCCGACCAGCAGATGAACCAAGCCGGGCAACAACTCGGCAAGGGCAAGCCGGGCGAAGCCAGCGCCCGGATGCAAGACGCCGCCCGCTCGCTGGATCAGGCCGCCAACCAACTCGGCCAGCCCCAACCCGGAGACGCCAACAAACCCGGCGAGGCTCAACGGGGCGACGGCCCAATCCCCGTCGGCGCTCCCGGCGGCCCCGGCGGCACGCCGGACCTGCGAAACTTCGCACCGGACATCGCCAAACACAACGGCAAACCGTGGGGCGAACTGCCGGGCGAAATCCGAACAAAGATTATCCAGCAAATGTCCGCCCGTTACGGCGAGGACTACGCCCGCAACATCAAACTGTATTTTGAGCAACTCGCCGAACGAAAGTGATCCGGTCCAAGGATTCCGCAATTTGATCGATTGCGGTTTTCATTGCGTCGGCCAATTTCAACAAAAAATGTTTATTAGGTGGCATCAGACAACCTGCTTGCTAATTTCTTGATTAGCGGGCAGATGTCAGCATGAACCTGGCCTCGCCGAATTGCCCTCCGCCAGAATGAAATCACAACCTTTGCCATCATGGAAAGGATTGGTCTCGATGACTGCGACCAGCCCAAAAACGACCACGGATTACCGTGCCGCCTTCGAGCGGGACGGTTTCTTTGTTGTGCGATCCCTCTTTGATCCCGCCCTCATGCGGAAAGCGTTGGCCGAGGCCGATCAATTGATGAGCGACCACGCCCGTCTGAAAAACGTGAAGAACATCCGTTGCCGATGGCAGGACAACGTGTTCACCGGCGAATGCACGTTTGAGACGTTCGACCCGGTGATCGACCTTGGCCCCGTGTGCGATCAACTGGCCCACCATCCCCGGTTGCTCAGCCTGCTGGCGACCGTTTACGGCGAACCAGCCCACCTTTTCAAGGACAAACTGATCTACAAGCCGCCGGGCGTCAAAGGTTACGGGCTTCATCAGGATTGGATTTCGTGGGAGGGCTTCCCCAAAAGTTTCCTCACCGTGCTGATTCCATTCGACCCGGCCGACCGGGACAACGGTTGCACGGTGGTCTACCCCGGCTATCACACCGCCGGATCGCTCACCCCGCAAGACGGACAATATCACGAATTGCCGGCCGACACGGTGGACGAGTCGTTGGCCGAGCCGTTGATCCTTGAACCCGGCGACGTGGCGGTGTTCGGCGGCTTCACCCCGCACCGCTCCGACCCCAACATTTCGGACCGATGGCGGCGGCAACTCTATCTGAGCTACAATGCCCACTCCGACGGCGGGGACCAGCGGGAGAAACACTACCGCGAGTTTCACGCCTGGCTCAAAATAAAATATGCCGAGTACGGCAAGACCGAGACCTACTTCGAGTAACCAATGCCTTTCGCTTCGAGGACAACATGAGCGACCCGGTCCGCTTTCATCTGTCACTAAATGTCGCCGACTTGGACAAATCAGTCAAATATTTTCGGACGCTGTTCGGAATCGAACCGGCCAAGGTCCGGGCCGACTACGCCAAATTCGAGCCGGATGAGCCGCCGCTGGTGCTTTCGCTGGAACCGGCCCGCGAGATTGCCAGCGGAGGTGCCCTGAATCATCTCGGATTCCGACTGCCAGACGCGAAGGCGCTGGTGGCCATGCAAGAGCGTCTGGAACGGGCCGGATTACGGACGAAACGGGAAGACGGCGTCGAATGCTGTTACGCCAAGCAAACCAAGTTTTGGGCCAACGATCCCGACGGAAATCTGTGGGAAGTGTACACGTTCGAGGGCGACCTTGAACATCGCGGCGGCGGGCAGTCGCAAGAAGTCGTTCTCGGAACTTCCCCGGCGCCCAAACGGGTGTCTTGGGAACACCGGATGAACGAACCGGTCCCCGCCCGCATCCCGCTGTCCGATGGCGAGGTCAACGAAGTATTGCTTCGCGGCACGCTCAACCTGCCGCTTTCGACCGCCGAACAAAAGGCGATCATCGCGGAGGCGGTGCGGGTGCTGAAGCCGGGCGGGCGGGTGTTTGTCCACGTCCTGACCGGGGAAACGCCGGTTGATTCGCCGGACCTGCCGGGTCCGGCCGGAGCGGTTCGGGCGGTCCCGTTTGAATCCCAACCGGCCAATCTGTTGGCGGAAGCCGGATTGGTCGGGGTGCGGATGTTGAAGTTCGATTCCAAACCTTGTTTCGTTCGGGGCGGGGTCGGGATGCGGGAATTGCAACTGGAAGGTTTCCGACCGGTTAAATCGTCCGGCACATCTGTCGAAGTCATGTACAAGGGACCGTTTCGAGAACTGCGGGACGACGAGGGCCGAATCTATCCGAGAGGCCACCGGGTGTCGGTCCCCGGCGAGGTGGCCGACCGCTTTCGGTCAAGCGAATTTTCCGGGCAATTCACCGTGTTTGAATCACAAACCAACCGGCCCAAGGCGATGACGGCTTGCGGAAGCTGATACGATCAACCCCTAAACGGCCGCACCCAGCGCCTGTTGAAATTGCATCAACAGACGAGGCGACACGTCGGCCGGCCCCGTGCCAATAACTTCCGTCAATGACTTGGCAAACGGCCGCCCCTCCGCCAGTGACATCCCTCCGGCCGCGACACAAACGGACCGGCTCATCCCGGCGGAACAGCAGACCAAAACAGGAACACCCGCCCGCAAAAAGACGGCAACCGATTCAACCGCCAGTCGCAACAACCAAGCCGGATTCTCCCCGCCGTCTGACAACGGGAAGCGACAACGGATTAAATCACGCGGAAGAGTGACCGCCGGTTCATTGTCGGCCAGTTCGACGACGGCTTCGATCCCGGCGGCAATCACATTGCTTGGGTTCCAAAGATCCCCGGCATTTCCCAACCAAAGCAACCGGCCGGGAACTTGCCGCATCAGGATACTCCGAGTTCAGAATGGCGATCAACTTTTGCCGAGGATCATGTCCACCAACCAACAACCACGGACATGTGGCGTGTCTTGGCGGCAATGGGAGAGAATCCGCTCGTCGTCGCAACCGGCATCCATCAACGCATCGGCCAAAATGGGCATTCGGGCAAATGCCCGGTCGTCATAGATGCCCTCGGCCAAGCCGAAGACATCAGAAGTACGCCATCGCGAGTCGAAATGGATCGAACAAAAAGGATTTCCAAAAATGTCTCGCATGAGATCAGAGGCAAATGAAAAGTGATGATGTGCTTTGTCATTACTCAGAGAATTTGTGCACCAAGTCGCCACAAATGCCAGCCAGACCTTCTCGTACATCTCACACTCTTCCAGCACCATTTGGTAAGGAGGAGATTCAAGTGTTCGACGTAAATTCCACGTTTCACACCTCCGAATGTAATCGGCCACAGAACTGGACTTCAATCGATATGTGTGCTGAGAAGTTTCGTTGTTTATTTCTTCGCGGTGAAAACTTAAATTGATCCCTTCGGAAACATAATTGGCCTTTTCCAACAAATCATTGTTTGCGTTACCATCAGCATATGCTTCTGCGATTTCAATTGCAATTTGGGAGGGCAGCGGAAGATCGTCCCAGAATGCATATGCGCAGGCGATTTGATAAAGCCGCCACTTCCGTGAAAGAGGTTTATGTGCGAGTGATTTCATCCCATTCAAATGCCGAATCATCGCTCGGGCATTAGATGTGGTCAGCCACTTTTGTTCGGACATGGCCATGAAGTGATCCTTGGCCTGCTCGCTCCGCTGCGAAGACTCCGCGTCGCGGCTTCACGAGGTTTCTTCAAGCCAGTTGCGTCGATTGATTTTCACAACCCCTCGCCCAAGTCGTAAATCTCCTCGGCGTCCAAGACGAGGTCATTTCGTTGGAACAATTTGGCAATCGCGGCTTTGTGAATTCGCATTTTCGTGCCGCCGACGCCCAACGCTCCGTAACAGATCACGCCGTCTTTGGTGACGCCCTTGTCGCCGAGTTCCACGCCTTCGATGCCGACCGGGGGGACGGCGTTCAAATCAATCGCCACTCGCAAAGCTTTCGCTTGTGCACGTAGTTTGGCGGGCAACAGCACCGCCCCGGCGGCGCCGGCGGCGATCACCAGATCACGGCCTTCGAGAGCCTTCGGGCCGTCCGTCGAACTGCCGGTGGCGATGGCTTCCACTTGGGCATTGGCGTGTCGGGCCTTGATGGTGGCGCAAACGGCTTGCGCCCGATCCAGACCGCGCGAGCCGATCCGCACATGCGCTCCCTGCCGGGCCAGCAAGCGGGCGACTCGTTGCCCCACCGGGCCGGTTCCGCCCAACACAAGGGCTTTTGATTTCGACAAATCCATATGCTTGGCGGCCGCCCGGACGGCGGCGGCGGCGGTGGTGTTTGATCCATTGGAGTCGAGCATCACGGAGACGCTCAGGCCGTATTGCGGAATCAGGCTCTTGCGAACCTCGGCAAGAATCGCCTCCCCGGCCGAGACATCGCTGCCGCCGACGAACACGGCGGTGGACATCAAATCTTTCGGCCCTCGCGTGAAGATCGCCCCGTGAACGAGTGCCTGCACCTGCACGGGAGTCACACCCGCGTGGGTGAACAAAAATTCAGTACCGGCATCGACGGCGACGACGCGGTCGAACACGGACGCTTGGTTGTCGGTGTCCAGTTGGATGAGGATTTTCTTTTTGTCAGACATGGGAGAATCCGGAATGCGGAAGGGAAGAGATGACCGGCAGGACAGACGGGAAACGGAACCGGAAGTCGGCTTTCAATTCCGTTTCCCCAAACTCACTCACTCGAACGGGTGCTTGGTTTCTTTCTTGGCGATGATCTCTTCGATTTTCGGTTCGCCGGTCATGGCTCGCTTGATGGAGAGCTTCACGGCTTCGTAGTTGTTCTTGTAGATCTTGGCGTGGCTGTCGGACTTCGGGTCGATGTAGACGCCGCAAACGATCACGAGATCGTCGGCGAGGTGCTTGGGGATGACCCCTTCGACGACCGAATCAACGACGCCACGAGCGACGGCGGCCTGAACGGCGCCGAACATGTCGATGACTTGCTTGCTGCCCTTGATGGTCACCTTGGTGATCATCACGGTGGCGGGCTTGCACACGATGTTCGGGCTGACAACCGCCAGCAGATTCGTGTGGCCGGCCGATTGGTTGGCCAGGGCGTTGGCAAACGCCACGCCGACCGGGCCGTCCTTCGACCCGATCAACAGGTCGATGTGGGACACGTTCGCAAGATCGGAACCTTCGATGACGAGCGCTTCGCCAATGAACATGGACATGAAGAGTCTCTCCGGGAGAAAAACGGGTGACACGGTTGGGGAAACAATATCGGCCACTTTGAAGATGACAAGGTGACCGGGAGACAAGGTGACAAGGTGACAAAACCGGCCCATCCCGTGTCCTTGGTTTCTCACCTTGTCTCCCGGTCACCTTGTCTCCTTGTCGCAGACATTGATCGAAGCCCAATTGAAGAGACAGTTTGTACAATTCCCCTCATGCTGTTTGACACGCTTGCCATCGTTGGCGTGGGGTTGCTTGGCGGGTCCGTGGGGCTGGCGGCGAAGGCTCGCGGGCTGTCCCGGCATGTCGTCGGGATTGGCCGCACGCCCGCGAATCTGAACCGGGCCAAAGAACTCGGCATCCTCGATTCCTTCACGACCAATCTCGCCGAGGGGGTTTCCTCGGCCGACATCATCGTTGTCTGTTCCCCGGTCGATCTGATTGCCGCCCATGTGTTGGAGGCCGCGAAGGCCGCGAAGCCTGGCGCGTTGCTCACGGATGTCGGCAGCACCAAGGGGAACATTGTCCGGGATGTCGAAGCAAAACTCCCGCCGGGCGTCGATTTTGTCGGGGCGCATCCGCTGGCCGGGTCGGAGAAACAGGGGGCCGAGTTTGCTCGCGTCGATCTCTTTGACGGTCGCATGTGCGTGCTGACGCCAACGGCGAACACCAAGCCAGCCGCCAAAGAACGGGCGACGCTGTTTTGGCAAACCATCGGCTCCCAAGTGCGAACCCTGTCGCCGGAAGAACACGATCTGGCGCTGGCCACCACCAGCCATCTGCCGCACTACATTGCCGCGTTGCTGGCGCGGCAGCTTCCCGAAGCATGGCGGCCGTTTGCGGCCACCGGCTTTCGGGACACCACCCGCATTGCCGCCGGAGACCCGCATTTGTGGACGGCCATCGCCAGCGAAAACACACTAGCCATCTCGCACGCCTTGGATGTCTTTGCCGGGCAACTGGAGACATTGCGCGAGGCCGTGCTGAACCAAAACACTGCTGAACTAGGCCGACTGTTGACCGAAGCGAAAAGGGTGCGAGATGCTCTGGGAAGTTGAAATCCGTCCGCTGGGCTTGGATGGCGAACGGGAACGGGTGTGCGACGAGTTCGACCTGCTGACGCACTCCCAACGCGGGGCGGACTGGGTTTCGTCCAGTTCGCGGGGTTTCCTCTTGGAAGGGGAAATCGACCGGGCGGCCGCCGAACAACTGATGAAGGATCTCCTCGCGGACTTGGTCGTCGAGGAAGCGTCTGTGTTCGAGGTCGGCCACACCAGCGGCACCTACAGTTTCACCGTGTTGCTCAAGCCCGGCGTGATGGACCCGGTCGCGGAAAGCGTTCTCGGGGCCGCTGCCGATTTGGGAGTGCCGCTCAAGGCCGTGCGGACCTTTCGCCGTTACTTCGGGCCGGAGAACATCCCCTCGGCAGATCAGAATTTGCTCTTCCGCAAAGTGCTGGCCAACGACGCCATCGAGCAAGTGATCCTCGGCCCGCTGAAGCCGGAACACCTCGCCTTGGGCAAGCCATATGCCTTCAAGAAGACCATCGTTCCCCTGCGAAATCTGGGGGATGATGAGTTGGTGAAACTCAGCAAGGAAGGGCAACTAGCCCTCAACCTTGACGAGATGAAGACGGTTCAAGCCCACTTCAAAGAACAAGACCGCGACCCCACGGACGTGGAACTGGAAACCGTCGCCCAAACCTGGAGCGAACACTGTTCCCACAAAACGCTCAAGGGAACCATCGATTACACCGAGATCAACGGCGGCCAGCGCAAAACGATCCGCTACGGCAATCTGTTGAAGGAAACCATCTTCGGGGCCACGCAAGAACTGCGGAAACGCTTTGGGGCCGACGACTGGTGTGTCAGCGTCTTTGCGGACAACGCCGGGGTCGTGACCTTTGACGAAAATTTCCACGCTTGTATTAAGGTGGAAACGCACAACCACCCATCGGCCATCGAACCCTACGGCGGCGCCAACACCGGCCTCGGCGGCGTGATCCGCGACCCGCTCGGCACCGGGCTTGGGGCGAAACCGATCTGCAACACAGACGTGTTTTGCTTCGCCAACCCGGACTTCCCGCCGGATGACCTTCCCACGGGCGTCATCCATCCCCGCCGAACGATGATCGGCGTCGTCTCCGGCGTGCGCGATTACGGCAACCGCATGGGCATCCCCACAGTCAACGGAGCCATCGTCTTTGACGAACGGTATCTGGCCAACCCGCTGGTGTTCTGCGGCACCCTCGGCATCATCCCAGTGGACAAAGTTGAAAAGGCTTCCAAACCGGGCGATTACATCGTCGCCGTCGGCGGTCGCACCGGGCGGGACGGCATCCACGGCGCTACCTTCTCCTCTTTGGAACTGACCGACGAATCGGAAACCGTCAGCGGCGGGGCCGTGCAGATTGGCAACGCCATCGCCGAAAAGAAAGTGCTGGATGTTATCCTGCAAGCCCGTGATTTGGGCCTCTACTCGGCCATCACCGATTGCGGGGCGGGCGGTTTTTCCTCGGCTGTCGGCGAAATGGGGGCCGACCTCGGGGCCAGCGTGCAACTCGAAAAATGTCCGCTGAAATACGCGGGCCTGAGCTACACCGAAATCTGGATTTCCGAATCACAAGAGCGGATGGTTCTGGCGGTCCCGCCGAAGAATTGGCCCGAATTGCAAGCTCTATGCGCGGGCGAAGGGGTCGAGGCGGCGATCATCGGAACCTTCGAGAACACCGGCCGATTGAAGCTCTCCTATCAAGGCGAACCGGTCGGCGACGTGGCGATGCACTTCCTGCACGACGGCCGGCCGACGACGGCCAAGGTCGCCGAATACGAAGTGAAATCGGCCACCCCGGCCACCGGCGGGACGGCGATGCCACCGGCCGATGCCCTGCTCAAAATTCTCGGCAGTTACTCCGTCTGTTCCAAGGAATGGGTAATCCGGCAGTATGACCACGAAGTGCAAGGGGGCAGCGTCATCAAGCCGTTGACCGGCGTGATGAACGACGGGCCTTCTGATGCCTCCGTTGTCATGCCCGTTTTGGGTTCGATGAAAGGTCTGGCCGTCGCCTGCGGGCTAAATCCGCGTTACGGCGATCTCGACACCTATCACATGGCGGCCACCGCGATTGACGAGGCGGTGCGAAACGTCGTCGCCGTCGGCGGCAATCCGGCCCGCACGGCCATCCTCGACAACTTCTGCTGGGGCAACGTGAACGACCCGGCCATCCTCGGTTCGCTCGTCCGCACATCGGAAGCCTGCCGGGACGTGGCCCTCGCTTTTGGCACCCCGTTCGTCAGCGGCAAGGATTCGCTGAACAACCAATACACCAGTGCCAACCGCAAAATCTCCATCCCCGGCACGCTGCTGGTGACCGCGATGGCCCATGTGGACGACGTTCGCCAGTGCGTGACGATGGATTTGAAAGAAACGGGCAACGAACTTTATCTGGTGGGAACCACCAAGGACGAACTCGGCGGCTCCCACTACCACCTGATCACCGGCCAAACCGGCGGCCAGGTTCCCACGGTCGATGTCTCCACCGCTCCAAAGATCTTCAAGGCAATGCACTCGGCCATCACCGGAGGCTTGATCCGGTCCTGCCATGACCTAAGCGAAGGGGGCTTCGCCGTCTCCATCGCCGAAATGGCTTTCGCCGGCAAAATCGGGGCCGACATCACCGAGTTGACGACCGCCGCCCCCGGCATCGACGATACTGCACGCCTGTTCAGCGAATCCGCAACACGCTTTGTGATTGAAGTAAAACCCGCCAACGGGGCCGCGTTGAAAAAAATGTTTGATGGCCTCCCCTTGGCCAAGGTGGGAACAACGGTGAAGGAACCCCGCCTGCGGATTGCCGGAGCCGACGGCGAATGGCTGGTGTGGGCGAAACTCGATTCGTTGAAAGAAGCGTGGCAAAAACCGTTGCGATGGTGATGGGGAAGAAAGACATTTTTTAGCCACGGATCGAACACGGATGAAACACGGATTCGGACAAGACAAAAACATGATGAAAGCATGATCAGAAGAACAGACACTGATCCTGTAAATGCTTATCCGGCCTTTTATCAAGTTTTGATCTGATTTGGTTTTTGTCCGAATCCGTGTTTCATCCGTGTTCCATCCGTGGCTAAAAAGGTTTTGGTTTTCACAGCCATCCAACGTGCGTTTATGCCCGGCCCTTCCAATTCATGCGGCTCACACGTTAAAATCGTTAAAATCCTCAAATTAGTTGCTTGACTTCTTCGGAATCATCGAAAAATTCCGCAAAGTCAAATTGACCGGCCAATTTGCCCCTGTTAGCATGTTCAACACAATCGGTTGATTTAGAACAATCAATTTGATTGATGAAACCTGACCCCCGGACTCGCAACCAACTGCCTCCCCCCTCCGCGCCCCTGCGATTCCGGCGACTGCGTTCCTCCATCGGTCGATGAACACGATCTCAGCGGCTGTTCCGTCAAACGGCCTTCTGCCTGTGTTTCTTCAGCCAACCTGCGAGCGTGACCATGTGGGCCGACACCCCGATTATTCGTCTCATTGCCTTTAGCTGCCTCATTGGCTTCGTCGTTTTCTGCCTGTCGTATAGCACGCTTGTCTGGAGACGCCGCAATCGTTCCACCGGGGCGGCCGACGCCGGTTTTCTCCAGCGTTATCGGGGATGGTTCGTCACGTCCGGCGTTCTCGGCATATTGCTGCTGGCCGTCTCGGCCGCCGTGCGGGAAGCCGTGTCGTCCGAAGCGGTGGTGACCACGGAAAGCTTCTTCATCCCCCGTGCCTCCGAAGACATGCACGCCTTGGAGGTCGCCAAAGAAGGGCCGATCAACAAGGGGGATTTGCTGGTGAAATTCACCTCCCCCAAAGTGTCGGCCGAACTGGACGAAGCCAGACTCAAACTCAAACGATTGGAAGCCGAGCAAAAGGCCCTGCCGCTCCAGCCGTTGCCGCTTGATTCGGAATTGATCCGGCGACACCAAAACGCGGAGTCGGCCAAGCGAACGCTGCAAGATTCCCAGAACGTGGTGCTGTCCTCTTTGGAAACGGCCGTGCGGGAACTCCGTCAGCAGATCGACACCAAGCATGAAACGCTGACAAAGACCGACGGCGAACTGGAGGTGAACACCAAGGAATTGCGTCAGGCCGAGGACCGGCTCCGCATCACCCGCGTTCAACTGGACCGCGAACAGGCGTTGGAGAATCGCGGGGCCATCCCCGCCACGGAGTTGGACGAACGCCGCAAGGAAGTGTCCGCGTTGGTGTCCGAAGTGGCCAAGCAGCAGTCCCGCCAGACGACACTAACGGGCCAAAAGAAACAAACAGAGGAAATGCTCGCCACCCTGAAGAAACTGGAAAAATCCCAAACGGATATTCTTCAGGCCGAGCATGCCCGCATCCGCATTGAACTGGTCAAGGCCGCGACCGAAAGTGGAGAATTCCACGGCAAACTGGTGGCCGACACCGAACGGGCCACGAAATTGCGGGCCAGCGAAATCGAGCAAATGAGCCTGCGAGTCGGCGAGACGCGGGCGATGATGAACGGTTTGCAGGAACGTCTCGAACGCCGTGCCCCGTTTTCCGGCCGCGTGTTCTACGCCCACCCCTCCGGGGCGGCGGCCCCGGCCAATGCCCCCATCGTCGTTCTCGGGCCGGAGGATGGTTTCCGTACCCGTGTCCGCATCCCGGCCACGCAACTCGAAGCGTTGAAGACCGCCAAGGATGTCACGTTGGATGTCGGCGAGGGACAACTCGCCCGCGTGTTCCCCGCAACATTCCGACAATCATTCGACTTGCCCTCCGAGCCGAATTATGTCATTGCGGAACTGGACACCAATCCGTCGGCCGAGGCGGTGAAGGTGATGGCCGAGGACTCCCGCATGAAGGCCCGCCTGACCTGGCGCTTCCCGATCTGGACATTCTGGCCCTTCAAGATCAGCCTGTTTCTCATTGGCTTCGGGTTGATCGGTTATTTCCTCGGCATGTCTTCGCAAGCGATGTCGTCGGCCGTCGCCGCCCCGCAAAAAGTCCCCGCGACCACGCAACGAGTCGAAGCCCCAAAGATCGTCGAGGCACCCAAGCCAACGACGATCACCGTGGAACAACCCCGCGTTGTTGTTCCGGTGGTGGCGCCTCCCGTGACAGCCAATGTTGTGAAGACTTCGCCTCCAAGCAAAGCATCCGCGCCGGCCACTCCAACAGCGACTGTGCCGACAACAGCCAAGCCATCGACGGAAGAGGGCATTTTCGTCGGAACGGCGCCAGTCGTCCGACCCAACGCATCAACCGCCGTGACGCCCATCGTCGGTGTTTCACCGGAACGTGAGCGAGTCACGATGGTGGCGGTGAAGCCGGACGGGGACACGAAAATGGTGCCCTTCATCCGCGACTTGGTGAAACAAGAACCCATTGTGGTCGGGCCATCCGAATCGAGCAAACTGCTGGAAGTGCTGGCTGTTCGCCTTCGAGACTCGATCAACCAGGAAAAACTTGAGATCGATCTGGTGGAATCGGCCGAGTGGGCTTTCCAGCAACACGGCCAACGGGCGGTTCGCATCTTCCGGCAGGTCTTCCGCGAAGACACTGGTTATGTGCCGCACATGCGATCGCTGTACACCAAACTCGACACCCCGCTGGCGTCCGGTCCCACCGCCGCCGTGCAGGAACAGCGTGAGCTTGTGAAGCGCACCGGCAAAATTCTGGAAGCCATCGGCGCCCGCTTTCTTTCACCCGCCTCGGTCGCCTGATTCAAGGAAGGTAACGAATGACTCGGGCCGCCATGAACCGACTTGCCGCCACTTGGGTTCGGCGCCCGTCCGGTTGTTCGGACGTTTATTACCACCGGCCCACCGGGAGAATCGTGAAGGGATCGCTCCCCGCCGAGGCAACAAGCGTTTACTCGTCGCTCGCATTCTGGGACAAAGCCCCCCTGCGGGCCTACTTCGATTACACCAACCTGTGCAATCTGGAATGCTCCCACTGCATCACGAATTCTTCCCCTCATGCGGACACTGCGATTGAGTTGTCCACAAGCCGGGTGCTGGAACTGATTCAAGAATTCGAGGCGATGGGCGTCCTCGAAGTGCAAATCTCCGGCGGGGAACCGCTTGTCCACCCAGACTGGCGGAACATTCTTTCTTGCGTGACGATGTCCGGGATGAATCTCATCCTGACGACCAACGGCACCCGGCTGACGGACAAAGTGGTCGCCGATCTGACGGCCGTTCGGCCCTTGGAAGTGCGGGTGAGCTTCGACGGCGGGCCGAATTTGCACGATCAAATTCGCGGCAAAGGTGTTTATGCCAAAGCGATGGCCGGTGCCGCCCGGCTGGCCGCCAGCGGCATCCAGACGACCGCCCGCTTCACGTTGGTGAAAGATGGCGAACGCGAAATTCCGAAACTCTGCGAAGACTTGAAAAAGATCGGCATCAACCGCCTCAAGGTGGCCGTCGTGAAAGAAGCCGGCCGGGCCGCGATTGGCGATGGTCGCCATCATTTGCGAGAACTCCCAACCCTTGTGGTGGCTTCCCGGTTAAAAGCTCTCGGCGAATCGTGCGGCATGGACGTGCAATTATCCTTGGATGATTTCCCGGTGACGGTCGAGGAATCGCACGACCCGAAACTCCGCGATTCCGAACGGGCCAACTGCGGCGCCGGGTTCGACACCTGCTACATCTCCCCTCAAGGGGATGTGCTGGGCTGCGTCACCATTCCCGGCATGGGTTTTGGCAACCTGAAAAAGCTTTCCTTCCGCGATGTCTGGGAAAGCCGGGTCGCCGCCGACTACCGCCACAAAGCCGAATCCAGCGGCGCCCGTCGAATCTGCGACGCTCTGAACAAACCCGCCGCCGACCGCGAAGAGGGCCGTATCGGGTTGATGTTGGTTTGAAATCAATTTCTCGTTTTCAGTTTTCAGTAAATCCATCGGAATTTCCATTCCGTACAAAAGCTTATGGCGGGCTTGTTGAAAACTGAAAACCGGAAACTGAAAACTCCTCGAAAAAATGTCCACTCCCTCCCTTGATTACAAGTCGGCCGGTCTCGATCTGGACACCTACGAGGACACCATCGGCCGCATCGGCAAATTGGTGAAACGGACGCACGGCCCCGGCGTGATGGACGGCTTCGGCGGTTTCGCCAGCCTCTTCTCGCTCGACATCAACCGCTGGCTGTTCTCCGGGGGATATCGAAACCCCGTCTTGGTCACCTGCACGGACGGCGTCGGCACCAAGCTGAAAATCGCCGCCCTGATGAACAAGTTCGACACGGTGGGCATCGACCTCGTCGCCATGTCTGTGAACGATTGCCTTTGTTCCGGCGCCCAACCGCTGGTGTTCCTCGATTACCTGGCGATGCCGACGGACGACCCGCCTTTGGCCGAGCAATTGGTTCGCGGGATGGTCACCGGCTGCGAACAGGCCGGTTGCGCCCTCACCGGCGGGGAAACGGCCATTCTGCCGGACTTTTACGCCCCCGGCGACTTTGACATGGCTGGCTTTGTGGTCGGCATTGTCGAACGAGATGATGTCATCAACGGCAAAAGCGTTCAACCCGGCGATGTGGTGCTGGGGATGAGTTCCACCGGCCTGCATTCAAACGGTTACAGTCTGGCCCGGAAAATCGCCCTCGAACACGCCGGGTTGAAAGTCACGGATGTCGTGCCGGAACTTGGCAAATCGATTGGCGAAGAACTGCTGACTCCGACTCGAATTTACGTCAAGCCAATTCAAGACCTGCTCAAGCATTACCCGGTGAAGAAGAAAGTCGTCCGTGCGCTGGCCCACATCACCGGCGGCGGCATCACGGACAACCTCCCGCGCGTGTTGCCGGAGAACCGCCGGGCGTTCATTAAGCGGGGAAGCTGGCCGGTGCCGCCGATTTTCACCTGGCTCCAAAAAGCCGGAAACGTGGCCGAGGCCGAGATGGACCGCGTCTTCAACGGCGGCATCGGCTTCACGTTGATCGTCGCCCCGTATTACGCCGACAGCATTGCCGAGCGATTGACGGCCGAAGGCTACCCGACTCACCGCATCGGCGAGATCCGCGAGGGCGAACCGGGCGTGGAGTGGACTTGAAGGCAACGCGATGAGCAAGCCATTTGACGCAACGCTGAACGGGATGATCGACACGGGGCCGGATCAATGGGCCAACCGTTTCGCCCGAATTGCCGGCATTCCACCAGGTCCAAGTGTTCCCGTTGACACCGATCTGGCCACGACATTGCAGGCCGACAAAGTTTTTCGCTTCAATGGACCAAGTCCAAATCTGTTGCATTTGGAACTGGAAGCCAATCCCCGGACAGGTATCCCGTCCGAGTTATTGCGTTACAATACCATCATCGCCCACCAGAATGATCTTCCGGTGGAAACCGTTCTGATTTTGCTGCGCCGCAAAGCCGTGGCCAGCGACATGACCGGCTTGTATCAGCGGATCGGTGTCAACGGAAACATCATCACGGCATTCCGTTATCATGTGGAACGGGTATGGGAACGACCCGCAAACTTCTGGCTCGACGCCGGTCCCGCTTTGGCCCCGCTTTCGTTACTGACCGATGAGGCAGACGCCAATTTGGAGACAGCCCTCGGCCGATTTCAAGAATCATTGCGGGATCAGCGGATCAATGAAACGCTCACCAAAGCTCTGATTGGCTCGTCCTTCGTGTTATGCGGATTGCGATATAATCAGGATCGGATCGCGGACACTTACCGGAGAATGGTCATGTTGATGGAAGATTCGACAACATATCAATGGATTCTTGAAAAAGGTGTTAACCAAGGCATCAGCCTTGGGCAAAAAAACATGCTCTTGCGTTTGGGCGCCAAACGATTCGGCCAGCCGAGTCCGTCGATTGCATCGACGCTGAATGCCATCACGGATTCGGTCCGGTTTGAACGACTCGGGGAACGAATCCTTGACGTCAACACTTGGGAAGAATTGTTGGCGGAAGAGTAACCCGGTTCAGTTATCCGGGTTTTGCCCGCAACCGCATTCCAACAACGTAACCGGTCCACGCGGGATAACTTCGCACACGCCGGTTTCGGCGGGAATCAGCCACACATCTCCGGGCCGGACGGCAAAGGTCCGGTCGTCCCAAGCCATCTCCGCAAGCCCTTCCAAGCCGACAATCATGCGACATTCGCCGACCCGGCCGACGCGGAACAGTTGATCCGTGTTCCAGCGGTCGAGGGAAAAGTATTCGCCGTCGATCAGGGTTTCGCGGGCCGGATGGGGCAGGGGGAACACGGGAACACACGGCCCGAGCGTGTCATCCACGCAGGCCAGTCCCTTTTCCACATGCAAATCGCGGGCTTTGCCGGTTTTTGGGTCGACGCGGTTCCAGTCAAAGAGGCGATAGGTGATGTCGCTTGATTGCTGAATTTCAAAAAGCATCGTCCCGGCGCCGATGGCGTGGACCGTACCGGCCTTGAGGAACAGGCAGTCGCCGGGTTTCGGCGTCATCACATGGAGCAGCGGTTCCAAGTGGCCGACGGCGATGGCCTCGCGCAGTTGGGCCGTTGTCGCCCCCGGAACCAGACCGGCGTACAACCGGGCGTCCGGCTCGGCGGCCAGCATTACCCAAGCCTCGGTCTTGCCGATGCCGGGGCCGTGCGGTTCATGGTGCTTGGCCCGCGAATCGTCCGGGTGGACCTGCACGGAAAGAGGCAGGCGGGCGTCGATGAATTTCAGCAGCAGCGGAAATCGTTTGGTCGTCGCAAATGATTGGCCTAGCAGGCGTTCCGGCATCCGCTCCATAAGTTGCCGCAGGGTTTTGCCGGCGGCGGAGCCTTCGATGATCTCGCTGTGACTATCCCCGTGATCGCTGAGAACCCAAGCTTCGCCGGTCGGTTCGTTCGAAGGGGTTTCCCCGAGCCAGGGCCGCAGGCGCGTGCCTCCCCAGATCGCCGGTTTGAACAACGGGCGAAGGCGAAGCGGCGTCAACAAATCCACGGCCATTCGTTCCAATTCCCGGCGGCTCTCGGCCGTCCGATGGGATTGTCTGGCAACCGTTCCTGACATCGTACCTCCGAGCGTTCCGGCTGGCACGTCTTTCGCCATTTTGACGCATCGCGTCCGCGCCTACCGACATCCAATTCGGATGGGAAAAAAGGTAAACTTTACCTAATTCTTCACCAGCTTAGAACGGGAGTAATCATGGTTGCCAAATTCCTTCCCAAATTACCCTTCGTCGCCACCCTGCCAGGCCCGGACCGGAAGCGGAAACCATGTTTGTACTGTTACCGGGTGACATATCGCAACCCCCGTCCGCTGGAGCCGGGTTGCGTGATGACTTGGGATGTGAAAGGAGGGCGAACCGAATACCAGATCGCCCTCGAACGATTAAGCGAACATGAAATTCGCTGGCATTGTTCGTGTGCGGATGCCGTCTACCGGGGAGATCGTAATCCGTTTTACGTTTGCAAACACGTTCATGCGTTGCAATGTGGCCGGTGGAACTGAGTCAGATTTCCACCTCGGCGGGCATGAGAACAAATTCATCCTGCCCATCCGGGGTTTTCGGGATGTTCATGTTTTTCACCTTCCAACCGGCGTGTTGAAGCGTTCCCTTGAACGGCGGTTGTCCGGTCACATTTCCCACCAAGCGAACCGCCGACGGATCAAACCCGGCCGGAACAGTCACGCTGGCCCCCTCTGGCTGACTCATCACGGATTCTAGCGTCAGGTGTTTCTTCAACACGGTCTGGCTCTTGGCGTGAATGTCCCGCACGGAGGCCCCGATCTGGTCGTCCGTGTAAGGCCCGATGTTTTCCATCAAGAAATCCAGCAACCGGGCATCCCGTTGCAACAACCCCAACAGCCGAATAGGTTCGCCGGAGGGCTTGGGCACCGGCGGGTTGAAGAGATGTTCCAGCTTCTTCGCAAACTCCGCGTCCCCGGCGGCCTTGAGGGCGACTTTTTTGCCAAGGGCCAGTCCGGCCGCGTTGCCGAAAGGCTTGGTCGCCATCGACTTGGCGACGAGAAATCCAATGGCCAATCCGATCACCAAACCAATCCCGATTCCGATTCCGTATTCCATGATGCGATCTCCGCAGGGGTGTTTCTGGAATGAGTGGCTTATGCTACGAACGGGTCGCCCCGGCGCGAACTTGGAACTTGCCGGGGCGGACCTATAATTTCCACGCCGAATGGCAAACCGTGCGAAGCCGTCTAATAATCCGGACGGCGACTCTCCGGCCGGGCGATTTCCGCAGGCCCGTTCGACCCTTGTTACCCCCCGGTGAGGTCTCATGTCTTCGATTCAACTGGCCGCCTTGCTGTTGTCCCTGTCGGCTCCGGCTCCCAAGGACGGCGGCAACGCCGGAGACTGGCCGCAGTGGCGCGGCCCCAACCGCGACGATGTCTCCAAGGAAACCGGACTTTTGAAGGAATGGCCGTCCGAAGGTCCGAAACTCCTTTGGAAAACAGAGAAATGCGGCGTGGGGTACGGCAGCCCGGTCACCTCGGCCGGCAAGATTTTCCTGATGGGCGGGGAAGATTCCGTCAAAGGGGCCAACGAATTCCTGTTGTGTCTGGACGCAAAAGAGGGCCAGGAAGTCTGGCGAAAACCCCTCAACACGGCCGAGGGAAATTACAACCACGGATGGGGCAGCGGGCCGCGAGGCACCCCCACCGTGGATGGCGACAAGGTTTATGTCCTCGGCGCCAAGGGAGACCTCCAGTGCTATGAGACCAAGGACGGCACGCTGGTTTGGGCCAAAAACTTGGTGAAGGATTTCCTCGGGGAAATCCCCGTGTGGGGTTACAGCGAATCCATTCTGATTGACGGGGACAAATTGCTGGTCACGCCCGGCGGCAAAGCCGCGACCAACAAGGGAGCGGTCGCGTGCCTGAACAAAACCAATGGCACAGTCGTCTGGCGAAGCACGGAATATATGGAACCGGCCGGTTATTCGTCCATCGTCATTACAGAAGTGGACGGGATCAAGCAATACGTTCAGCAATCAGCCCAGAGCGTTGTCGGCTTGAGTGTGGAGGGCAAAGTTCTCTGGCGACGGGCTGACATTGGCTACAAGGTGGCCGTGATCCCGACACCAGTCGTTTACAAGAATTATGTGTTTGTCACGGCCGGCTATGGCGCCGGTTGTTCGCTTATCCGTCTGGCGAAAGACGGAGCGGGCATCAAGGCCGAGATGGTGTACAAGAACAAGTCCATTGTCAATCATCACGGCGGCGTGATCCGCGTCGGCGAGTTTGTGTACGGCCATAGCGACAGCGGCGGGTGGGTGTGTCTGGATTTCCTGAAATCCACCACAGCCGATGGCCCGGAGCCGACTTGGACAAGCAAAAAGTTGGACAAAGGAACCGTGACTTATGCGGATGGAAGTTTCTATTTATTTGGCGAAGGCAAAGGGACGGTCGTGAAGATCGCCGCCACGCCGACAGAATGGAAAGAAGAGGGCCGGTTTGAACTTCCCGCCAAGAGCCAGATCCCCCGCCGAGACGGCAAACTCTGGGCGCATCCGGTGGTTTCCAACGGCAAACTGTATATCCGCGACCACGAAGTGTTGATGTGCTTTGACATTGCCGCTAAATGAGGTCGTTTCCAGTTTCCCGTCGGCAATCGTTGAAACGGGCCGCCGTTCTCACTGGCATCTTCGGTTTCAACCAGAAACCAGAAACTAGAAACCAGAAACGAAGAAGATGACATCCCCTTCCTCCCAAGAGCGGCTCGATCATCTTCTCCGGGACATCGTTCCGAAAAACGCCTTTTATTCACGCAAGTTCGCCGGTTGCGATCTCGGCCGGTTCGATCAACTCCCGTTCACCGCGAAGGTTGATCTGGTCCGCGATCAGTTGGAGAACCCTCCCTACGGCAGCACGCTGACGTTTTCCCGCGATCACTATTCCCGGTTGCACCAATCCTCCGGCACGTCCACAGGGCGGCCCCTGCGATGGCTAGACACGCCTGATTCATGGAACTGGCTGTTGGGTTGTTGGAGCGAGATGTTCGCTCATCTCGGACTGACACGCTCGGATGTGTTTTTCTTTCCGTTCTCGTTTGGCCCGTTCCTCGGTTTCTGGACGGCGTTTGAAGCGGCCGCGAAGGATGGCTATCTCTGTCTGCCCGGCGGGGGGCTTTCCAGCACGGCCCGGTTGCGGTTCCTGCTCGATCACCGGGCCACAGTCATTTGCTGCACGCCCACCTATGCCCTGCATCTTGCCGAGTTGGCCGCCGCCGAGGGATTGGACCTTGCCGGTTCGGCCGTGCGGATGCTGATTGTCGCCGGGGAACCGGGGGGCGGAATCCCGGCCACCCGAAAACGGATTGAAGAAGTTTGGGGCGCCCGCGTCTATGACCATTATGGATTGACCGAGGTTGGGCCGTCCGCCATCGAGGCGACGGACACCCCCGGCAGCCTGATTGTGCTGGAAAGCCAGTACGTCGCCGAAGTGATCGATCCGGCGGGAACGTCTCCCGTGGCCGATGGTCAACCGGGCGAGTTGGTCCTGACCAACCTCGGTCGGCACGGATCGCCCCTGATTCGCTACCGCACCGGGGATGTGGTAAAAGCCCGGCGAACGCCGGATGGGAAATTGCTGTTGGATGGTGGCATTCTCGGGCGAACCGACGACATGATCCACCTCCGCGGCAACAACGTCTATCCGGCGGCCATCGAGGCGGTGATTCGTCGATTCCCGGCGGTGGTGGAGTTTCGGATCACGGTGGATCGAACCGGCCCGTTGACCGATTTGGGCATCGAAATCGAGCCGATCGTTGGTCATTCCACCGGTGATTTACGGGAAGCCGTGAGCCGGGCGATCCGGGACGAACTGCTCTTCCGGGCCGACGTGATCGTCGTCTCGGCCGGAAGTTTGCCCCGATATGAGATGAAAGCGAAGCGAGTGGTGGTAAAACAATGAGCGAATCGGCTCATTGCCTGTTTTCAAAAACCTCCGGAGGAGCGCTCTCCATGACACGACGACGGATCTCGGGCTTGTTCGGGGCGTTGGTCGCCCTTTTGGGGCTGGCCCCGACGACATACGCCACCGATTGGATTCACTGGCGTGGGCCGGGCGAAAGTGGGTTTTCCCGTGAGTTGGATCTTCCCGCCACTTGGGACCCCGCCACGCCCGGCCGGGAGAACCTGATTTGGAAGGTTCCGTTCGGCTGCCGGTCCACCCCGCTGGTGATGGGCGGCCATGTGTATTTCGTCACCTCCTTCGGGGACGTGCCCCGCACGCAGACGGCCGCCGAACGACTCGTCACTGGCGAGCGGGTGGTGTGCCTGAATGCGAAAACGGGCGAGAAAATTTGGGAACAAAAATTCAATGTGTTCCTCACGGACATTGTGACCAACCGGCTCGGCTGGGCCAACCTCACGGCCGACCCCGTTGGCAAGAAAATCTACTGTCATTCGTCGGCCGGCTTCCTCGCCTGCATGGACGGCGAGACCGGCAAAGTGGTCTGGCAACACCAACTCACGGAAGAGTACGGCCGGGTGACCGGTTACGGTGGCCGGGTGGCCACGCCGGTCTGCGACAGCGGCTTGGTGATTATCGGCATGGTGCAGGCTTCTTGGGGCAACTATGCCCGCGGGTTGCACCGCTTTGTGGCTTTTGAACAAGAAACCGGCAAGGTGGCTTGGTGGTCCGAAGTGGCCGGCGACTACAAACTGGCGACTTATTACAGCAATCCCATCGTGGCCAACATCAACGGGCAACGCTTGATGATTTCCGGGGGGGTGGATGGCAGCCTGCACGCCTTCCAAGTCCGCACCGGCAAATTGGTTTGGAGTTACAAGTATTGTGCCACCGCCGTGAATCCTTCCCCGGTGATTGTCGGCAATTATGTGCTTTGTTCCCACGGAGAAGAAAACCCCGATGGCGGCGACATCGGCCGCGTGATTTGTGTGGATGCCTCCAAGGTGAAAGACGGCAAGCCAACCTTGGTGTGGCAATACCGCGACGGAACTCGCTTCGGCCTCGCCTCCCCGGCCGCCGACGACAAATACCTCTATGTGCCGGATGATGCCGCGAAGCTCTACTGTTTCGACATTTTCAAGGAACCCACCGGCACCCAAAAGATCAACAAGTTCCTCTGGAAATTCAACTACGGAACGCTGTCCCGTGGTTCGCCGGTGATCGCGGACAACAAGGTCTTCATCAGCGGCGTGGACGCCCGATATGCCATCATCCCCCTGAACGGGAAGAAGGTTCCGGAAGGCTCCCACGAAATCCGGTTCAAGGCTCCTGTCGGCGGCGTGGGCTTGGTGGAAGTGCATTGCACCACCGCCATCGCCGACGGGAAGGTTTATTTCTCCACTCGGGACGAGTTCTTCTGCATTGGTAAAAACGGAGCGGACTCCGTGGCCAAGTTTGGGAAGATCCCCGAACCTGCCCCCGAAACCCCGGCCAAGGAAGATGACGCCATCGCGAGCATCCAAGTCTTCCCGGCCGATGTCGTGCTGGCCGCCGGCGGCACCACCGAGTTCAAAGTGAAGGCGTTCAACGCCAACGGGGTGGAACTCAAGAATGCGAAACTCGACGGAGTGACGTGGTCCCTGCCGGCGCCGCCCGCCCCGAAGGTTCCCGGCAAGGAACCCGCGAAAGAAGCGCCGAAGGAAGCTCCCAAAGGGAAGGAAGCACCGAAGACGGCCGGACCGCCGCCGCTTGACGGGACGATTGACGAAAAGGGCGTGCTGACGCTTTCCAAGCGACCGGCCCAGCAGGGTTATGTTCTCGCCAAACTTGGCGACAAGACCTTCATGGCCCGCGTGCGGGTCGCCCCCGGATTGCCGTACAAGCAGGACTTTGTCCAAGTTCCGGTCGGCGGGATTCCCGGCGGTTGGATTAACACCCAAGCCAAATATGTGGTGGTCGAAAAAGACGGTGTGAAAGTTCTCTCGAAAACGAACACCAACCCGTCCCCCCCAGTGGCTCGCGCCTATGCCTACATCACTCCCCCGGAAACGACCGGATACACGATTGAATCCGACATCATGGGCGTAGAACAGAAAGACAAGCTGCCGGACGGCGGCATTCTGGCGAACCGATATACGTTCTACCTTGACGGCAAGACCGATGAAAAGGGTGAACGCACGGTTCGCCTGATCTCTTGGGAAGCCCTTCCCCGGATCGACGTGGCCGCTCCGTTCACATGGAAATCCGGTCAATGGTATCGCCTCAAGCTGAGCGTGGAAGTCGGCGAGAAAGAGGCGGTTGTGAAGGCCAAAGTCTGGGCGAGAGGCGAAGCCGAACCGGAGAAGTGGACGCTGGAGTTCACCGACCCGCTGCCGAACCGCGAAGGGGCCGCCGCCCTGTATGGCTACGTGACCAACGCGGACAAGGATGCCCCCGGCTCCGAGATCTATTACGCAAACATTTCCATCACCAAAAACGGCGCAGCGAAGAAATAGTGGCTGGTTGTCGAAAACGGCAATTGAAAAGACTTGGCGGGCGGGGATGATCAGCCCCCGCCCGCCGGGATGACTTCACCAAGGAACTCAAAACATGAACAAACTTTCCCGATGGGGATTGGCCGGACTGGCCGGGGCGACACTGGGTGTCGGCGCGGCCGTCTATTTCGGAGGCGCCAAGCCGAATCTGATCGGTGAGGTTCGGGCCGACGAACCGAAGACCGCCGCCCAGACGACCACCCCGGCCGCCAAAAAGGGCGACCACACGATGTTCGGCGGCACGCCGGACCACAACTTCGTGAACCTCGTGGCCACCGACATTTCGGCCACGTTTGACAAGAGCGAGGAAGACGAAAAAGTCTCCGTGCTCGGCAAGCGCATCAAGTGGAAACAACCCTTGGGTTCGCGAGCCTACGGCGGGCCGACGATCGCAGGGGGCAAAATCTTCGTCGGCACGAACAACGAAAATCCCCGCAACAAGCGTGATCGCGGCAAGCCCACGGACGACGATCCCAATGGCCCGCCCATCGACAAGGGCGTCATCATGTGCTTTGAGGAAGCCACCGGCAATTTTCTCTGGCAATTTGTCAACGACAAGCTGGAATCCGGTCAGGTGAACGACTGGCCCCGGGAAGGCATTTGCTCCACGCCGACCGTCGAGGGGAACCGGGTCTACTTCGCCACCAACCGCTGCGAAATTGTTTGCGCGGACGTGGACGGAATGGCCAACGGCAACGACGGCGTCACCAACGAAAAACACAAGGAAAAGACGGACGCGGACATTATCTGGTCTTTGGACATGATCAAAGACCTGAAGGTTTTCCCGCACAACATGACGGCCTCATCGCCGTTGATTATCGGGGATCTTCTTCTGATCGTGACGGCCAACGGGGTGGACGAGAACCACATCAACATCCCGTTCCCGGAGGCCCCGAGTTTCCTCGCGTTGAACAAGAACACCGGCAAGGTGGTCTGGAAGAGCAACCTGCCCGGCAAGGCGATCATGCACGGCCAATGGTCGAACTGCTCGGTCGGCACGATCAAGGGCAAGCCGCAGGCTATTTTCCCCGGCGGCGACGGCTGGCTCTATTCGCTTGAATTGGAAACCGGCAAGGTTCTCTGGAAGTTCGACGCGAATCCGAAGGACTCCAAGTACGAGCTTGGCGGCAAGGGAACCCGCAGCGACTTCATCGGCTCGCCGGTGATTCATGAGGACAAGGTCTACATCGGCACCGGCCAGGATCCCGAGCACTTCGAGGGCATCGGGCACTTCTATTGCATCGACGCCTCAAAGCAGGGCGATGTCTCCCCGGATCTGGTGACCGACGCCGCCAAAGATCCGCCGGAAACCAAGCCGAACCCCAATTCGGCGGTCGTCTGGCACTACGGCGGCGAAGAAAAGCGGCCGTTTGCCAAGCGGGACTATGCCTATGGCCGGACGATGAGCACCGCCTGCATCATCGACGGCGTGTTGTACATCTCCGAACTCGCCGGATACCTCCACTGCCTGGACGCCAAGACCGGCAAGAAGTTCTGGCAGTTCGACACCAAGTCCGCCATTTGGGGCTCGCCGTACTACGTCGATGGCAAAATCCTTTTGGCGAACGAAGACGGCGACGTTTACTTCTTCAAACACGAGAAGGAGCAAACCGTTCTTGACGAGGTGGCCGAAGGCTCCGCCGCCGGGGTGGCCGCCGAGAAGAAAGCCGGCATCGACGGAAAGGACTCGGCCGATGCCAAGAAAGCCGGACGGGACGCGAACGACGAAGCCATCAAAGCGATGAAGGACAAGGTGAAGGCCAAGTTCCTGCTCACCAAGGTGGAAATCGGCGAAGCCGTCCGCAGCACCCCGGTCGTGGCCAACGGCCAACTGTACATCATGTCCGAAAAGACTCTGTTCGCCGTTAATCCGAAGTGATGCTGAATTGATTGAGCGACATTCGCAAGGGGCGGGCCAATTGGCCCGCCCCTTGTTCGTTCTGATCGGAAACACCGTTGTTCTTTAAGAGTGGGTGTGCGAAAATTATCACACCTGCGGACAATCGGATCGACAAATGGACATCAAAGAAACATCTCCAGAACCGCACCAAGACACAGCGATTTTTAAGCCCGAAGACTTTGCGGAATTTCGGCGGCGACTTGCCGAACATTGTGAAAACCCCGACTCGGGAGTGCCTTGGTCTGAGATACAAAGACCTGTTCGCGAAAGGCATCTGCCACATTCTTCAGAATGAGTTTTTCGACTAAACAGATTTAATCCATCGTCCTCCTCGGGCTCTCCCTCATGACCACCAAAATCACCCCCGACACCTACCGTTCTTACCGGAATTTGCCGCCGCTGGCGGGTCTTTGCACGCTGGCGCAGGCCGCCAAGCCGGGGTTGTCCATTGAGGCTTGCACCACCCGGTTGAAGGAGATTCATTATGCCCTCAAGCGATTGCAAGAGATCCTCACGGCCCGCATCACGTCTGAGCCGATCTATGAGTTGAAGACGGGTTTCGCCCACCATGCCCACCTGTGTGCGGAACATGCGGACGCCCTGAGAACCCGCGTGGGGGAAATGCGGGAACCACCGCTGGGGTTGGAAGCCGTCCCGCATCCGGCGTGGGAGATCTTCTTTGATGAAATCCTCGCGGCGAGGACGACCGAGGAACTCCTCGTCGGCCTGTACGACCACGCAATGCCCGAACTTCACTCCCTGATGTTCCATTACTCCGAGGACACCAACCCGCTGACTGACGCCCCCTCCCGGCGAGTGTTGCGGTTTGCGATGCTCGAAGTAGAGGACATGATCGACTTTGGCGAAGCCAGCGTCGATGCCCTCGTGACCCCGGACTTCCGCACAGGGTTTCATGAATGGGAAGAGTTGCTGCAAAACTGCCTCAAGGCTGTTGACGGGAAAATCCCGGTCGAATCACTGGAACGGCAGTATTCCGCGACGCCCTATGTTTATGATCCGCTGCCGAAACGAGATGAACGCTGGAAGGATCAATGGAACCAAGGGGTGAACGCCGAGGCCTTCCTCTACGACGAGAACATGCCCGCGAAAGCCAAGGCCCTGATGATGCTTTTCAAGCGCATCCGCGAAGTGGATGTGCCGGAGATGATGTCAAGCATCCTGACCCAGACCAAGGGCAAACCGTCGAAGTATTACCGGGACATGACCCGACAAATGTGGGACGAAGCCCGGCACGCGATGATGGGGGAAGTCGGCTTTGTCGCCCTCGGCGTGGACTGGACGGCCGCCCGCATCACCTTCAACTGGTCGATGCGGCTCAACACTGAATGCACACCGATGGAACGCCATGCCGTGCTTTATTTCATCGAGCAAGGGTTGATGCCCCGCACCGGCAAACGCTACGAGTGGGAAGTGGCCCAGGAGTCCGGCATCCCGCTGATGGCAACCATCCAAGATTTCGACTGGGCCGATGAAGTTTTGCACGCGGCCATTGGCCGACAGTGGTACATCCCCGAATTCGGGCACATCAACAAAGCCTTGGAATATGGGGATAAATGCTGGAGCAAAATCACCAGCAACTGGCAGGAAGTGCGGGAAAAAGGACTGACCAGCCATGAAAACTGGTGGCCCGCCCTGTATTCGCAAGCATGCAAGGCATGGGGAGCAACCGCCGATGCGAAAGCACTGGCCTTCGCGACCACCTATGATGGCAAACGAGCGGATTTGAAGGAAATTCACGCGGATTGATGGCGGCCCGTTCTGCAAACAGCCTGTGCAGGTAACCGGCGAGGGATATTACTTTCTACTGCAATCAAGAGCCCCACTGCGTGAGCGGCAGTCGTGTGAAGATCTTTCAAGGAGTTCTCCGCAAGACCCGGAAGACAGAATCGTGAGGTTTTTCCTGCCGGAGTTTCTTGGTTTTTGGCTTCGGGGGACCGGAGGGCCGGGGGCGGGCGGACTTGGTCCATTTGCGATGCCACGTTCCCTGAAGCAACTTCAGTAACCACGCCTGAAGTTGCTCCGGCCCGAGAGGGACCAGCAGGAGTTCCAGATGGGCGGGGGTGAGCAACCTCGCCACGGTCGTCAGTTCGGACCGCACGTCGCGGAACAACATCTCCCCCGAGACCTTCTCCGGCGGCCTGTCGTTGGCGACGGCCGCATATTGATGAACCATCCGGATCAGATTGTAAACCACCAGGCACAGCGACATT
>NZ_JH636441.1:309672-495883 GCF_000255705.1 Zavarzinella formosa DSM 19928 | reverse complement strand
GACCAGCCGGGCGGATACCTCAATGGGAGACCGGGACAGCTTGTCGTAAAAAGCCCGGGTCGTGGCCGGGAGTTCGTCCTGTTCGTCCGCCTCCAACAGCCGCTCCCGGGCGCTTTCCGCCGGCCCGAGCAGGCAATCGGCGATGAGTTGAACCATTTGGGAAAACGTCAGTTGACGTTGGTAACACCCTCCCCGAAACTCGTCGTACAACCGGTCCAGTTCGGCCGGATCGAGCACATGCCGCATCAACCGAAGCGTCGCCTCCGCCAGCGGGAGACGCATTAAAACACTCGCCTCAAACGGCATCTCTTGGGTTTCCATCCACGTCTCCTGCTCAAAACCGCCTCAACGCGAATAATAACTCCCGCTCTCATCAGACGTTACGATTTCCAAAGATCTTCACACGACTGCTGCGTGAGCGGTGGGGGTGGCTTCCTGAGAGTGAAAGCCACCCCCACCGCTCACGCAGTGGGGCTCTTGTTGGGATTGAATAACTGGCGTGAATGGGAACCAAGAAAACCTCATATCCTACCCCATTCACCGCTTGGTCACTCGGCGGAAAGGCTGGCCAGATACTTGTCATAGCCCGTCCGCGTCGTCGCCTCGTCGGCGTGGAGTTTCTTGAGCTTCGCTTGCAGTTCGTCCATTTCCTTTTCCTGATTTTCCAAAGTCGTCAGATAGCGTTGGAACAACGGGGACTCCTTCGGGGTTTCCCGCAGGTTGTCCCGCAGGCGTTTCTGGTCAGCCGTGATCGTCTGGATGCGGCGGTCGGCATTTTGGATTTCCTGCCGCAACGTGTCCCAGCCGGCCTTCATCTTGAGGGCTTCCTGAAGTTGTTTCTTCAGGCTTTCCGAGGCTTCCCGCAAGTTGATGAGGTAACGGATCTGGTCGTCGGCTTGATTCGTCAGTTGGATCGTGCTGCCCGCCTCGCGCTCCTCGACGACCGTGTAACTGATATCTTTCTTGGAGCCGACATCCAACTGGAAACGATAGACCTCGGCGGCCTCCTCGGCCGGTTGGTTCTTGCCGACGAACTTGAAGCCCTGCCCCTTGCGGTTCGGTTGTTCGATCAACAAAACGCGGTCGGTCGCGGAGCGGTTGGAGACGTCGTACACCCGCTCTTCGCGGAACAGGGTGTTGGTGTAAACCAGCCCCTTCACCGCTTTGACGCTGGTGATCTTGGACGTGTTGTCACCATTCTTGACGGACACTTCCGTGCCAAGGTCGATGGCGTAGCTGACCAGACGTTCTTCATCCGGTTGCAGGTCCAACACGCGGGTGTCCCCGGCATAGACGGAGCCTTCATAAATCGTGATTGGCCCTTGCGACAACGGCATGCCGGAGGTGTTCTTGAACTTTAATCCGAGCAACGGGTGCTTGGCTTGCACGGCCGGATTGTAGATGCTGACCCGTTTGCCTTCGACTTTTTTGTTCACGATGGGGAGCAACGCCGACTTTTGCCGGCCAAGGTTCACCGGTTGGTCCACGACATACTGGTGGTAGTCGCCAAGGGCCGAGGCAGTCGTGGCGTTCTGGACACTGCCGCCGAGATTCATCTCTTCCCGCAACTTCTCGGCCGTCTGCATGGCGAAGCGTTGCCGTTGCAACGACTCTCGTTCTCCCCGGCCAAGCCCCTTGCCTTCGGGGGCGCTTTTCGCGGCACTGTCTTTCAACTCTTTCAACTGGTCGAGGGCAGGCTCCTCGGATTTGGGTGATTCCACGTTGACTATAACCGGGCCGGAACCGCTTCGACGGCCGGCGATGGCTCCGTCATAGGTCGGCGGCCGCAGGGAGGCGAACAGTTCCGGTTCGACCGTCGGCCGGCCGACGTAGAGCGGGTTGTACAAGTCCATCTTGAACGAGATGGGTCGGCCGGAGACGAGGGCCATCGTCACGCCGGTCCAGTCTTCATCCGTCGGGTTTTCCACCACCGCCCACCCTTGCAGGAATGGCTGCTCCTTGCCAAGCACAAGGCGGTAGCTGGTCTTCCAGATCGGGTTCTCGATCACATAGCCAACTTCGACCTTCCGCTTGCCTTCACCGCTGAAGTTCAGGCTGACGGCCTTTTTCTGCGAATCGTGCGAAAGCGAGAGGGTTTCCAACGCCCGCCGCATTTCGTTCTCGATGACCGGGTTGGAGAACCGCAGTTTTTGCAGTTCGTTCAGCCGCACGGCCCGGACCCCTTCGGCGCACCACATATTCAGGACTTCGACTTCCTGCGTCCCGTCCTTCGTCGTGACTTTCTGCTTCTCGACGCCGATGATTTTCCCGGTCAGGCTGCCGGGTTGATTCGCCGTGTTGACGAGCGTGACCTCGACGGCCTCGCCTCGCGCTTGCGTGAGAATGTTGGAGAACGACGGGTTGTTGTTCAGATTGATGGCGAACGACCGCAGAGTCCGGTCGATTGGGTCGCGGGAGTCATAGGTTACCGAAGACACTCGGCCGGTCTTGGACTGGTCGATCAGTGTCATCGACTTGATCAGGTCGTTGATGTCCTGTTCCGGGAACGTGAGGTCCACACGGGCGTCTCCCTCGATCTCCCCGGACCGGGTGAAGTGGCCAACCCCGGAGTTGAACAAAATCACCTGCGACACCGGCAAACTGACGGCCGGTTTCAGGTCGGTCGGCTTCGATTCTTTGCCATCCTTCTCGACGACAACGCCGGGAGCGGACTCGCCGCGTTGGGTCATCAGGATGGTGCCCGTGGCCAGCGCCCCGAGAACGGGCAGGCCCCACATCAATCGACGCATGCCAGTCATGAGAGATCTCCGGGTGAATTGCGGAAAAAAGACTCGCCATCCATGTGAGACGAGAAAGGAACGCCCGCAGTGTGGCATTTCGGGAAATGTTTGTCAAACAGCCGCTTGGTGAAGAAACCCGGCCAGCCCGGCGAGATATCCCAGAAGTGGTGTCCAAGTTTACACGTCGCGTGGATCGTATTGACCGCTTTCGTCGGCAATCTTAGACTAAGCGATCCAGCCCCCGCGACCGGACGGGGCGGCCGAACCGATTTTTTCCCGAGCAAGGCGCTATTTCATGGCCACGGATACCAAACTGGAAATGGGCTTCTTGGAGAAGCTCGGCGAAAAATTCACCAGCCTTGGGGACGGTGTTTCCAAGCTGCTCACCCGCGTGATGGGTTCCAGCAACGAACGATTCATTCGCAAACTCGGGTTCATTGGCTCCAAAGATCCGAACAAGCCGCACACGATCATTGCCGGGTCGGCCATCGCCAAAATCAATGCTTTGGAAGAGAAAACCAAGGCCCTGAGCGACGACGAGCTTAAGGGGCTGACGGACAAATTCCGGGAACGCCTCAAGGCCGGCGAGTCGATGAACGACATCCTGCCGGAAGCGTTCGCCGCCTGCCGGGAGGCCGGTCGCCGCGCGAAGAACATGCGCCATTACGACGTGCAACTCGTCGGTGGCATCACCCTGCACGAAAACAACATTTCCGAAATGGTGACCGGGGAAGGCAAAACCCTCGTCGCCACCCTCGCGGCCTATTTGAACTGCATCAGCAAAGAAGGCGTCCACGTCATCACGGTGAATGATTATCTGGCCCGCCGTGACTGCGAATGGATGCTGCCGATCTATCAGGCCCTTGGCGTCTCCGCCGGTTACATCCAATCCGACATGGACCCCAGCGCCCGCCGGGTGGCCTACGAGTGCGACATCACCTACGGGACCGCCAGCGAGTTCGGCTTCGACTACCTGCGCGACAACATGAAGCAGGCCCGGTGGGACGACACCCGCTATCACCCGTATTACCGCCAGGTGCAACGGAAGCTCAACTACGCGATCATCGACGAAGTTGACAACATCCTGATCGACGAAGCCCGGACGCCGTTGATCATCTCCGGCCCGGCGTTCAGCGATGTGAAGCGATACGAAGACGCGGACAAGATTGCCCGCCAGCTTTCCGACATGGAAACCAAGGCCCGCGCCGAACTGGCGGCGGCCGGAACCCCCATCGACGCCCCGCTCAAGCCCGGCGAAAAGCGGGAAATGGGCGTGTATTTCGAGGTGAAGGAAAAGGAAAAGTCCGTCCACCTGACGGACGCCGGGATTCGGGAGGCCGAACGTCTGGCCGGGGTGGAGAGCTTCTACACCGCCGGGAACATGGAATGGCCCCACCTCATCGACAACTCGCTGAAGGCCCACCACCTGTACCAGCGAGACCGTGATTACCTGGTGATCCCCGACCCCGAAAAGGGGGAGATGAGCATCATCATCGTGGACACCCACACCGGCCGGGCTTTGTTCGGCCGCCAGTGGAGCGACGGTCTGCACCAAGCGGTGGAATCGAAGCACAAGAAAGAAGGCGTGCAGGTCAAGCAGGAAAACCAGACTCTTGCGACCATCACCCTGCAAAATTACTTCCGCATGTACAAGAAGCTCGGCGGCATGACCGGAACGGCCATGACGGAAGCCGACGAATTCTGGAAGATCTACAAACTGGACGTGATCGCCATCCCGACCAACAAGGTGATGCTGCGGGTCAACTACCCCGACTTGATTTACCGCACCGACCGCGAAAAGTGGGAAGCCATCCTCAAGGAAGTGGAAGAAGTCCACGCCACCGGCCGGCCGATCCTGATCGGGACGACGGACGTGGCCAAATCCGAAAAGATGGCGTTGATGCTCAAGCGACGAGGCATCAAGTTTGAACTGCTCAACGCCAAGCCCGAAAATGTCGCCCGCGAGGCCGACATCGTCGCCCAAGCCGGGCGGCACGGGGCCGTGACCATCGCCACCAACATGGCCGGTCGTGGAACGGACATCATCCTCGGGGGCAATCCCGAAACGATGGCTTGGGCCATGCTCAAGGACAAATACCCGAGCCGGTTGGAAGTGCCGGAAGACGTTTGGAAGAACCTGACGGACGAGATCGAGCGGAAGGAAAAGACCAAGGAAAACGGCCGCCAAATCGCCGGGGCGGGTGGATTGCACATCGTCGGCACCGAACGGCACGACAGCCGCCGGATCGACAACCAGCTTCGCGGCCGGGCCGGTCGCCAGGGCGATCCCGGTTCCTCCAAGTTCTATCTCTCGCTGCAAGACGACCTGATGCGTCTGTTCGCCGGGGAATGGGTCGGCAACGTCCTCACCCGGCTCGGGATGCAGGAAGGGGAGGCCATCGAATCAAAGATGGTGTCCCGCCGCATTCAGGCCGCCCAGAAGAAGGTCGAGGAATATCACTTCGAGTCCCGCAAAAACCTGCTGGAATACGACGAAGTGATGGATTACCAGCGGAAGAAAATTTACGGCAAACGGCAAGAAGTCCTCGGCGACGCCAACTGCAAGGCCGAGATCTTGCGGATGATTAGCGAGCAGGTCACGACGGCCGTGGACAAGTTCCTCGACGAAAGCTACGGAGCCGAGAGCTTCCGCGAATTCGCCGGGAACCGCCTCGGCTTGGAATTCGACGAGGGTGAATTCCGCAAAATGGGCTACGAAGAGGCCGAGGCCTACGCCCATGAAAAGGCCACCAACAATATCTCCACCATCTTGCAAGAAGGATTGGACGAAAACCTGAGCGTGGAGGACGATCCCAAGGATTGGAAGTGGCAGGAGATGACCCGGTTGGTCAACTCCCGCTTTGGCTTGAAGCTGAAGGAAAGCGACCTGAAGCGGGCGGGCCGGGAAGCCCTCAGCGAGTTGATCCATAACGACGCCACGCGGGCGTTGAATGCAATCGATCTCGCCGATGGCCGCAAGTTCCTCGACCGGTCTTGGGGCGTGGCTTCGCTGTGCGACTGGGTGAACAACAAGTTCCGGTTGGATCTCACCCCGGCCGACTTCGACGGGAAATCCGGCGACGCGGCCACCGATCTGATTCACTCCAAGATCAATGCCATGTACCGCGAGAAGGAAGTCGCCTTCCCGGTTCAGGTGGCGATGGCCTCGTTCATGGCCGAAAAGCAGGTCGCCCCCGGCCAGCAGAAGTATGACCGGGACGGCTTGTACAACTGGGCGAGAATCCGCTTTCCGCAACACGCCGCAAGCCTGAACGAAGAAGCCTTCCGCACCGAATCGCGGACGACCCTTTACGAAATCATCCGCAAACTCAGCGAGGAAGCCTTCCCGAAGACGCCGCAGGAGGCCATCGACAAACAGATCGATGAAGCTCTCTCCGGGACCGCGAAAGCCGAACAGGCTGACGCCCAAGAACTGGCCGACTGGATGATGGCCACGTATCAGGTTCCCGTGGATGTGGCCAAAATCACCGGGACGACCGCCGATCAGGTGCGAAACACTCTCTGGAACGCCTTCGACGACCTGTACCGGGCCGAGATGCACCAGATGGAGCGAAAGCTCGTCCTGAGAGTGCTTGATAGTTCTTGGAAGAGCCACCTGCTCACGATGGATCACCTTCGTTCCGTCGTCGGTCTGCGGGGCTATGCCCAGGAAGACCCGAAAACCGTGTACAAGAAGGAAGGGATGAGCGAATTCGGTCAAATGTGGAATCACCTGAACGACCGCGTGACGGAGATGGTGTTCCGCATGGAAGAAGACCCGGAAGAGGACATCACTGACCTCACTTGGGTCGGAGCGGTGGCTTCGCAAGCCCGCACGGTCAGCACGGCCCAACAAGCCCGCACGGCTCCGGACCCGCTGGCGAACACCAGCACCAATGCCTCTTCCACGCCGGTCAAGGCCGAACCAATCCGCCGAAGCATGGACAAAGTCGGCCGCAACGACCCCTGCCCGTGCGGCAGCGGCAAGAAGTATAAGAACTGTCACATGAAGTTGAATCAGCCGATCTAAAGCCGTGAGCCGTGAGCTGTGAGCCATGAACTAAACAAAATCAGAGCAAGATACGTTCTCGCTCAATCTTGTCTGGCTCATGGCTCATGGCCAAGTATTCATTCCCCATTTATCCCATTGCATCCCGCGCGCCATGAATTACAATCTCATGACCTGTGAGATTTTCCGGTAGTTCATGAGTATTTCTACAACGGTCGCCGCGAGTTCCAGCCACATCGTTCGTCATGGCACGATGCGGTTGTTGGGCGAGTATGTCGCGGTCGGCGGCGTGGCTTACGCCCGAAATTCCCGCGTGATCCTCAAGACGGAGCGGGGGTTGGAAGTCGGCGAGGTGCTTTGTCCGGCGACCCCGCAAGCGGTCGCCCAACTCTCCGAGCCAACGCGGGGGGACATTGTCCGCCAGATGACCATCGAAGATCTGGCCCGCGAACAGCAGATCAAACTTCAATCAAGAACGTGGTTTGAGACGGCCGTGAAACTGGTGGGCGAGCATCGTCTCGCCATGCAGGTGGTGGACATCGAACCGCTCTTTGGCCATGAACGCCTCGTCTTTTATTTCCTCTCTGAAAAACGCATCGACTTCCGGGAACTCGTCCGGTCGATGGCCCGTGAATTCCAGACCCGCATTGAGCTTCGGCAGATTGGCGTGCGGGACGAGGCGAAGCTCCTCGCCGACTACGGCGATTGCGGCAAACCGGTCTGTTGCAACACGCACATGAGCGTGATGCCCCCGGTGACGATGCGGATGGCCAAGATCCAGAAATCCACGCTCGACCCGAACAAAATCTCCGGCCGTTGCGGCCGCCTGAAATGCTGCCTGCGATTCGAGCAGGATGTCTATGATGAGTTTCTGGAACAACTCCCGCCCGTCGGCGCCCGCGTGGTGACCAGTAACGGGCAGGGGCGGGTTGTTGTGCAGGAAATTCTGGCCCGGCGGTTGATCGTGCAATTTGAGGACGGACGACGGCTTCCCGTGCCGCTGGCGGACATCCTCACCCGGCTCTAAGCCGAAACCGGCAGGATGCCCGCGCTGACTCTCCGGCGGTCGAGGTCACGACGACCCTTCCCCGATGACGGAACGAGCAAATGCGTCACCCGGAAATCGCCGAGATCGTTCGCCGTGACCGGCGATACGCCTACGAGGCCTACGAGTTCATTTTCGACGCCCTCGGCCACACCCAACAGATGGTCGGCCGCAAGCCTCGCGAGGGGGAACCGCTGGCCGAGGAGCATCACGTCTCCGGGGCCGAAATCCTTCGCGGCACCGTGGATCTCGCCCGCAAAGAATTCGGCTTTCTGGCGAAAACCGTTTTCCATCAATGGGGCGTCACCCGCACGGACGACATCGGCGAATTGGTGTTCAACTTGATCGAAGGAAGCCTCCTCAGTAAGACGGAAACCGACCGTCGGGCCGATTTCCAGAACTTGTTCGATCTGGACCGGGCTTTGACGGATGACTTTGCCATCTCCCTGAACGAGGCCCCGCCGATTCGTCGGGGACACCGATGAGTTCCGCGAAGGTTCGGATGTTGGTCGCCGGGGGTTTCTTCTTCCTGTGGCTCGGCTGGCTGGGCTATCTGGCCGCCACCAAGGCCAATCCGCTGGTCGTGTCACGGGCGCAACTCATGGCCTCCAGCCATTTTGTGCTGGCGGAGATCGTCGTCGATCCCGAGACGGGCAAACCCAACATTGAGCAGCAAATCAAGGAAGAATTGAAGCCGCACACTCCCCCGCTGGCCGGAAAAATCTCGATTGTCAACTTGCGGGAAGCACGGATTGCCGGCCAGAAAGAGGCGGTTTTCCAACCCGGCACGGTGTATCTTCTTCCGCTTACCAAACTCACCGACGACATGTTTGAACTGACCCCGCCGCCGAAAGCCCCCGGAAACGAAGGTTTTTCCCGAGGCCGGCCGTGGGCCTACCCGTGGATTCCGGCGGTTCAGCGACAATTCGAGCAACTCGTGCCCTGACGGCGTGAACCCAACGCATTCTTTTGCTCTCCAACTTGGGTAATCAACAGTGTCAAAAACATTTTTCGACATGACTTGCGGTCGAATCTTGTCGGTGTACTCCGGGCACCTATATTGAAACTCTCCCGGAAGGTGCCATCGTAGCACAGCGGTAGTGCAACGGTTTTGTAAACCGTAGGTCGTGGGTTCGATCCCCACCGATGGCTCTGGGGCGATGCCTGCGAAAAACGCGGGCAAATGACATGGGCGGATGGCAGAGTGGTCAATTGCACCAGACTGTAAATCTGGCCTCTTCGGAGTTCGGGGGTTCGAATCCCTCTCCGCCCATCCCAGATGCGGAATGTTGGCACGCGGAATAGAATCGCTTGGGACGTTTGAGTTTTGGTTTCCGCGTTCGAGTGTTGCGGGTGTAGCTCAGCGGTAGAGCTCCTGCCTTCCAAGCAGGTTGTCGTGGGTTCAAATCCCATCGCCCGCTCTCGGTGGTTTGGTTTGTAGATGTTATTATTTGCTGTTGTAGCTCAGCTGGTAGAGCACTTCCTTGGTAAGGAAGAGGTCATGGGTTCGAATCCCATCAACAGCTTCGGGATCGAAAGGTTTACCATGTTCCCAGTTTCGGCGGCCGGGTCTGATTGGGGTTCCCGGTCTCGAATTTTCATCAAGGATTACCTCAACTGAGGCAGGAACAATGGCTAAGGGTGTATTCGAGCGAACAAAACCGCACGTCAACGTCGGCACGATCGGTCACATTGACCACGGCAAAACGACGCTGACCGCCGCCATCATGGCCCGACAAGCTCACAAGAATGCCATCAAGGACTTCAAGAGCTATTCGGAAATCGCCAAGGGCGGGATCGTCCGCGACGCGAACAAGACGGTGACCATCGCCGTTTCCCACGTCGAATACGAATCCCCGACCCGGCACTACGCGCACATCGATTGCCCCGGTCACGCGGACTATATCAAGAACATGATCACCGGCGCCGCCCAAATGGACGGGGCGATTCTGGTGGTGGCCGCCAACGACGGCCCGATGCCGCAAACCCGCGAACACATCCTCTTGGCCCGCCAGGTCGGTGTGCCCCGGCTTGTCGTGTTCATGAACAAGGTCGACACCGTTGACGACCCGGAACTCCTTGAGCTCGTGGAACTTGAAATCCGCGAACTCCTCAAGAAGTATGACTTCCCGGGCGACGAAATTCCGATCATTCGCGGCCAGTCCAAGGATGCCTTGGAAAACCCGGCCAAGGACGGCAACCCCGGCCCGAAGTCGATCGACGAGTTGATGAACGCCCTCGACACATACATCCCGACCCCGGCCCGTGAAGAAGACAAGCCCTTCCTCATGTCCGTGGAAGACGTGTTCTCCATCAAGGGTCGTGGAACGGTTGCCACCGGCCGCGTCGAGCGTGGCAAGGGCAAGGTTGGCGATGAAGTTGAAATCATCGGTCTCCGCAAGGACAACGTGAAGACGGTTCTCACGGGTATCGAGCAGTTCAACAAGACCTGCGACACGGCCATGGCTGGCGACAACGTCGGCGTGCTGCTTCGCGGTATTGACCGCGACGGGATCGAACGCGGACAGGTGATTGCCAAGCCCGGCAGCATCACCCCGCACACGATTTTTGAAGGCAACATCTATGTGTTGACGGGCGACGAAGGCGGTCGCAAGACCCCGTTCTTCCCCGGCTACAAGCCTCAGTTCTACTTCCGCACGACGGACGTGACTGGCGCTGTGACCGAAATGTTCGGCAGCGACGGGAACAAGGCCGAAATGGCCGCCCCCGGCGACAACCTGAAGGTACGGGTTGAACTGCTTCCCGAAATGCCGGTCGCCATGGACGAAAACCTCCGCTTCGCCATCCGCGAAGGCGGCCGGACCGTCGGTTCGGGCGTCGTGACGAAGGTGATCAAGTAATATTGTCGGCCGCGAGCCGTGAGTTTTGGGCCAAACCGGCGAGAAGACATTTAAAAGCTGTCCTCTCTCAGGTAAGACCAAGATTCATGGCTCCCGGTCACATGTAGGAGCATAGCTCAATTGGCAGAGCAGCCGTCTCCAAAGCGGCAGGTTGAAGGTTCGACTCCTTCTGCTCCTGTGAGTTGGTGTTAGAAGATGGTCGATTGCCCGCCCCCGACCGCCCGCCCCAGATTTTCGGGCGGGCGGTCGCATTGATAACGGACCCGAATCCGGACCCGTCGCACGAAGCGACGAGTGACATGATTTGGTCGCACAGGATAGTCAAATGGCCGTTGCCGTTCAACCCACCGCCGAAGCCAGCAAGAGCGCCCAGCCAATGGGCCTCATCGCCGCCAGTTGCGTCGGGGCCGTCTTTGTGCTGGGGGCCGCCGCCCTCGTCCTGCGAATTATTCCGGGGTTCTGGGAATCCAGCATTGGCCGCGGAATTTCGCAGGCGGTCAACCCGCTGTTCAGCACGGCCCTCTTGGTCGTCGTTCAAGTGGCGGCCGCCGTGGCCATCGCCATCGCCGGGACAAAACTGGCGGCCAACCAAAAAACACCCGGTGCCCGTGGCGGCATCTTCTTTGTGATCTCGGCCGTCTTCACCGCTTTTTTCTGCGGCCGGGCCATTTTCCTGCTGGCCGGCCGACAACTAACGGCGGGCACCGTTGTTGCCATGCTTGTCAACGCGGCGATTCTTTTCTTTCTGGTGCAGTTCTTCCGCACCGGAAAATTTGCCGAGTGGTCGTTGGTTGTTGATGAGGGGGGACTGCTTTCCGTCAACGCTTACAAGCCATCGCAAGGCTTGAAAGTTCGACGCCTCACCATCGTCGGCCTGCTTCTCATCCTCGGAAGCGGTGTTTGGACATTGATGACGCACAACTGGATTCCCCTCAACAACATGATCAAAGTTCCCGGCATTGACGGCGAGTTCTCCAGCCGGCTCGGCGACTGGGTGATTGGTTTCACCGAAGCTAAAAACCCGTTGCATCGCGTCGGTGGATTCACCATTCTGCCGGATCTGGCTTTTACGATTCCAATGGTGCTGATCGCCGCTTCGATTTGGTTTTCCTGGCGTGCGGTCAACTTCCCGCCGTTTGCGGACTTTTTGATCGCCACCGAGGCCGAAATCAACAAAGTGTCCTGGACGCCCCGGAAGGCGCTGATCCGTGACACGGTGGTGGTGCTGACCTCTCTGGTCCTGATCACCGTTTTCCTCTTCGTCATCGACGTGTTCTGGGGTTGGCTCTTGAGCCGGGAATTGGTGGGCGTGCTGCCGACCGACAAAGAGAAGCCCGCCGTGGTCAAAGACAATCAAACCCCGCTGGACTGGTGACGACCGTTTTCCGTTTCGCGGCCAGAAAGTGACACTCCTGTGATGAGCGACGAATTCCCGACTTCCGAACCCGCGGACATGCCGGAAGCCGTTGAACCGGCCGAAACCCCGGTGGCTCCCAAGGCTGTCGCGCCCATCCCCGAAGCCGCCCCCATTCCGGCGATGCCAGCCGCCGAGGCCGCTGGCGTCGTTGATGCGGCCGCCACGGCGAACAAGAAAAAATGGTACGTCGTCAAGGTTCAGAGCGGCCGCGAGGACTCGATCAAGAAGGCCCTCGACCGGGGCGTCAAGATCGGCAACCTTGAGCAATACATCTCGAACATCCTCGTGCCGGTCGAGAAGATCACGGAAGTGCGGGACGGGAAACGACGCATCAAGAAGATGAAGAAGTTCCCCGGCTATTTGTTCGTGGAATGCGAGTACAACGAACACACGTTGTACTTGTTCCGCGAAACGAACGGCGTTGGTGATTTCGTCGGGGCCACACTGGTTCGCGCTCCGTTGCCGATGAGCGACCGCGAAGTTCAGCGGATGCTGGCCGACCAGGAAGAGTTCATTGGCGGCGATACCAAAGGCCCCGCCAGCAGCGAGGAAGCCACCACCGGAACACGGGTCAAGCTGGACTTCGATCTCGGGGATGCCGTCAAGGTCCGCGAGGGGATGTTCGCCAACATGGAAGGCCCGGTCAAGGACATCACCGACCGGGACAGCCAGACGCCCAAGGTCAAAGTGGTGCTGACCATCTGGGGCCGCCCGGTCGAGGTCGATCTGGAATACTGGCAGGTGGACCGCGTCTGATGCGGGCCAAGGATTGCCGATGAATGCTGGCTTTTTCGGGTTGGGAATGCAGGAAATCGTCATTCTGGGCATCTGTTGCTCGGTGGGATTTCTGCTTCCCCTGACGCTTTTGATCGTCTGGCTGGCCGTGATCCGACCGAAACCGCCAAAGCACTTGCGGGAGGATCATGATGACCGGCCCCGCGAGAATCCGAGTGATTAGTCTCCAAAGATGTGATGCAATTAACGAGCCTTCGCTGAAGTTGAAACGAGTTTTTTACCCGAAATTTGTGAAATCTCGACCGTTCTGGTGGCCGTTTGCCTCGGACGTCGGTAGGACAGTTGATCTATGGCCAAGCAAGTAACCGCACAAGTCAAGTTGCAATGCCCCGGTGGCTCCGCAACCCCCGCCCCGCCCGTCGGCCCGGCTTTGGGTGCCCACGGCGTTAACATCGGGATGTTCGTCAAGCAATTCAATGACCGCACGGCGGCGTTGAAGGGCATGATGACCCCGGTTGTCATCACCGTGTACTCGGACCGTTCGTTCGAGTTCATCATCAAGTCGCCTCCCGCCGCCGTGCTGTTGAAGCAGGCCGCCGGGTTGCCGATTGAGAAGAAGGCCGCCGGCAAGCAATTGCCCGCCGAATCGGTCGCCAAGAAATCCGGCAAGTATACCGGCTTCAAAGTGACCAAGAAACAAGTTCTTGAGATCGCCGAGAAGAAGAAGAACGACCTCGGCGCCCGCGACATGGAACATGCCGCCCGCATCATCGAGGGGACGGCCCGCAGCATGGGACTCACCGTCGAAGGGTAATTCCTCTTCTTCACTGATCCCGAAACGTGATCCAAAGCCTCCGCGTCGCCAGACGGCAATTTTCTGGCTCCGGAGGTTGGTTTGTTTGTGAATGACCGCCCGCAAGGGCATGACCGGCTTGGGGGAGGAGTAGCCGCTCCGCAGACCCCGGCTCAAGGATATTTTTGAACATGGCAGAGACACCGACCACGCCGGAGACCGCTCCGGCCGCGGCCGCTGCGAGCGCTCCCGCCGCAGACGCCCCCAAGTCCCGCAAGCGAGCCGGTTTCCCCCCGAAAAGGGGCAAGAAACTCCGCAATCAACTGAAGAGCCAGGCCGCGAAGGTCATCAAAGAGGGAACCGTCCCCCTGCGAAAGGCCATTGCCACCCTGAAGTCTCTCAAGCGGGTGAAGTTCGACGAAACCATCGAAGTTCACATGAAGCTCGGTATCGACCCGAAGCAGGCCGACCAGGCCGTTCGCGGCAGCGTTGGCCTGCCGCACGGGATCGGCAAGACCGTTCGCATCCTCGTGTTCTGCCAGGGGGCCGACATCGAGAAGGCCAAGGCCGCCGGTGCTGATTTCGCCGGTGGAACGGAACTCATCCAGAAGATCCAACAGGAAAACTGGCTGGACTTCGACGTGGTGCTGGCCGCCCAAGGCATGATGGGCCAGGTTTCCCGCCTCGGGAAAGTGCTCGGGCCGCGCGGCTTGATGCCGACCCCGAAGGCTGGAACCGTGGTCGCCGCCAACGGCGATGTCGGGGCGGCGGTCAAGGAATTCAAGGCCGGGAAGGTCGAATACCGGGCCGACGCCGGTGGTTGTGTCCACGCGGGCGTGGGCAAGATGAGCTTCGACGAAGAGAAGTTGGTGGACAACATCAACACATTCGTCGAACAAGTTCGTTCCGTCAAGCCGTCCGGCGTGAAGGGGAATTACATCCTCTCCGTCGTGATTTCCGCGACGATGTCCCCCGGCGTCAGGATCACCTTCTAACCAGAGGCCGCATGATCCCCCCGTAAGGGGCGGACGCGGGAGAGAATACCCATGAGCAAAATTGTCAAGTCGATGGAATACGCGGCCTTGGAGAAAACCTTCAAGGGCGTCCGGGATCTGATTCTGATCACCCCCACGAAAGTCGATTCCACGCTGGACTTCAATTTCCGCAAAAACCTGCGGGACAAGAAGATCACCGTGAAAATGGTCAAGAACACGCTGACCCGGAAGATTTTCGAGGCCCAAGGCGTCAAGATCGACGCCAAGAACTGGACCGGCACAACCCTCGTGGCTTGGGGCGCCGACTCGATCAAGGAACTCTCCAAGGCCGTGGACGGCCTCATCAAGGAGATCGAGAAGAAAGATCCGAAGTCCAAGGAAAAGCTGGTCGTCAAGACGGCGGTCGCCGACGGGCAGGCCGTGTCGATGGACTTGGCGATGAAGATGCCGACCCGGCTCGAAGCCATCGGCGAGATCATCGGCATGATCCTCGGGCCGGCCTCCTCGATCGCGGGCGCCCTGACCGGACCGGCTTCGCAAGTGGCCAGCCAGATCAAGACCCTTGCGGATCGCAAGGAAGAAGAAGCCGCCCCGGCAGCGGCGGCCGAAGCCCCGGCGGCCCCCGCCACGGCTTAAATGAAACCACGATGGCGGCTCGTTTGTGTCGAGTCGCCTCTTTTTGAACAGGCTATTACGTTTGTGCCGCCCGCTTCAGCGGCTTTTGATTTGTTGACCACGTACACGAGGAAATACGATGAGTGACGCAGCGTTGGCCCCGGAAGTCAAGGAACTCGGCGACAAGATCGCTCACCTGACCATCATTCAGGCCGTTGCCTTGAAGGAATACCTCAAGCAAGAATACAAGATCGAACCCGCCGCCGGTGGCGGTGGTGTGGTGATGCAAGCTGGCCCGGCCGTTGAGCCCGAGAAGAAGGCTGAATCGACCGAATTCAATGTCATCCTCGAAGCCGGCTTCGACGCCGCCAAGAAGATCGGCATCATCAAGGTCGTCCGGGAAATCACCGGCCAGGGTCTCGCCGAAGCCAAGGCGACCGTCGAAGGGGCTCCGAAGCCTCTCAAGGAAAGCGTTGACAAGGCCACGGCCGAAAAGATCAAGAAGTCCCTCGAAGACGCCGGTGCCAAGGTGGCGATCAAGGGCGTCTGAGTTTGACCGCGATTTGACGATTGTTGATCACGGATTTTGGTTCGGGATCAACCTTTTTCCTCATCGCCAATAAAAAGTGAAAATATTTTCGGCCCGGCCTATCGACGTTGTCGATGGTTCCGGGTACGATGTCTTTTACGCACGACTTCGCGGATGTTTGAATCCGATTGGAAACGCTGGTCTCCAATTGGTGAACTGATGTTCATGAAGAATGGCGTGGGTTCCGGCCCGCCCGGAATCAATTAGCGTCGTCCACCTTCCAATGCCGCCGTGGTGACAATGCGCAATCCGTGTTTGCAATTCTCACGCCCGACATCGACGACCAAACTCAAAGCGGAGGACCGACATGTCCGAGGGAACAACCCTGTGGATGACTTGGTTTTCCAAACGCCGTCCTGCGTGACTTTCAAAACCTTCTATCTCTCATAATCGAACCGACTCGTTGACGCAAGGTCCGTTGTGGAAACGGCCCGTGCATCCGTGTCCCTTGTCGAGGGAGGACTTCCGCCATGGCAATCCCGTCGCAGCGTATTATTCGACCGAACACCATCCGCGACTTCGGCCGTGTGGGCAACTCCGTGGAGGTTCCGCCCCTCACCGAGGTGCAGACCAAGTCTTATGACCGGTTTCTGCAACTCGAAGTTCCGACGAACAAGCGGACAGCCACTGGTCTCGAAGGGGTGATGCAGGAAATCTTCCCGATCGAGAGCTACGACAAGAAGATCACGCTTGAGTACGTGAAGTACGAGCTTGGCAAGCCCCGGTACGAACCGGATGAGTGCCGCCAGCTCCGGCTGACCTACGGTCGCCCGTTCAAGGTGTGGCTGCGTCTCCGCAAGGGGGACGGCCAGCCCGTCGAGGAAGAAGTGTACCTCGGGGACATGCCGATCATGATCGGCGGGGGCGAGTTCATCATCAACGGGGCCGAGCGAGTTGTCGTTTCGCAGCTCCACCGCTCCCCCGGCGTGGACTTCGTGATGGAGCAGGACGGGGACATGAAGCTCCACTCCTGCCGGATCATCCCGGAGCGCGGGAGCTGGATTGAAATCAACGTCTCCAAGAAGCAGACGTTCGGCGTGCGGATTGACCAGTCCGGCAAGTTCAGCGCGGTCACGCTCCTGCGGGCGATGGACCCCAAATACTCGTCGAGCGCGGCCATCATCCGCGAGTTCTACACGCCGGAAATCATCAAGACCAACTCGGCCGCCACGCGGACCAAGCTGATCGGCGACCCGGACACCGAAATCCCGCCGATGATCGCCGAAGACGACGTGATCGACCCGGACACCGGCGAAGTGTACGTTGACGCCGGCGCCCCGTTCACCCGCGAGGCGGTGGACCGGATCGCCACCAGCAACATCAAGGAAATCGCCGCCCTCTCCCCGCCGAAAGACCCCATCATCCTGGAGTCGATCAAGGAAGACGGCACGGAATCGCACGAGGCCGCCCTCCTCAAGATTTACCAGAAGCTCCGGCCGGGCAACCCGCCGCAACTGGAGAAGGCCAAGGAACTCTTCAAGGAAAAGTTCCTCGATCAGAACCGCTATCGCCTCGGTCGCGTCGGTCGCTTCCGGGTCAACCGGAAGTTCAACCAGACAGTGTCTGAAACGGAGATGACCCTCCGTTCCGAAGACTTCGTGAACGCCATCAAGTATCTCTTGAAACTTCGTGAAGCGAACAAGTCGAAGGAAGACGAAACCCGATTCAGTGTGGACGACATCGACCACCTCGGCAACCGGCGCCTCCGCACCATCGACGAACTGGCGGCCGACGAACTCCGCAAGGGGTTCCTGAAGCTCCGCCGCACGGTGCAAGAGCGGATGGCTTCCCGCGCCGAAGAGGAAATGTCCCCGCGGGCGCTCATCAACCCGAAGAGCGTGTCGGCGGCCATCGAGTACTTCTTCGGCCGGTCCGAACTGTCGCAGGTGGTTGACCAGACCAACCCGCTGTCGCAACTCACGCACGAACGGCGTCTCTCGGCCCTCGGGCCGGGGGGCTTGAACCGGAAGCGTGCCGGCTTTGAAGTGCGGGATGTTCACATCTCCCACTACGGCCGGATTTGCCCGATCGAAACCCCGGAAGGGACGAACATCGGGTTGATTTCCAGCCTCTCGATCTATTCCCAGATCGACGAGTACGGGTTCCTCATCACGCCGTACCGCACGGTGAAGGGCCGCAAGCTCTCCACGGATGTGGTCTGGCTGCGGGCCGACGAAGAATCGCAATTGAACATTGCCCCGGCCGACACGGAAACGGAAGACGACCGCATCACCGATGACCGCGTGAACGGTCGCGGCGCCGGGGACTTGAAACAGATTGCCTCGGACAAGATCGAGTACATCGACGTTTCCCCGAAGCAAATGGTCGGGGTCTCGGCCGGTTTGATCCCGTTCCTTGAACATGACGACGCCAACCGGGCGCTGATGGGTTCCAATATGCAACGGCAAGCCGTGCCGCTGCTCATCACGGAACCGGCGGTGGTGGCCACGGGTCTTGAGATCGAAGTGGCCAAGAACTCCGGGATGGTCATCAAGTCCAAGAAGGCCGGGACGGTCACGTATGTGGACTCCACCCGCATCAAGATCGACGACGAAGAATATGTGCTGCGGAAGTTCGTCGGCCTGAACGAACGGACCTGCCAGAACCACAAACCCATCATCAAGATGGGCGACAAGGTCAAGGCCGGCCAGATCATCGCCGACGGGGCCGCCACCCATAAAGGTGAAATGGCCCTCGGCCGGAACGTGCTGGTCGCGTTCATGTCGTGGGAAGGTTACAACTTCGAAGATGCGATCATCATCTCCGAACGGCTTGTGAAGAACGACACGTACACCTCGATTCACATCGAGGAGTTCGACATCGAAATTCGCGAAACGAAGCTCGGCAAGGAAGAGTTCACACGGGACATCCCGAACGTTTCCCCGAAGGCCCTGTCCAACCTGGACGACCACGGGGTCGTGCAGATCGGAACGTTCGTGAAGCCGGGCGACATCCTCGTCGGCAAAGTGTCGCCGAAGAGCCGCAGCGAACTGACGCCGGAAGAAAAGCTGTTGCACGCGATCTTCGGCCGGTCCGGCGAAGATGTGAAGAACGATTCGCTGGAAGTGCCGTCGGGCGTTGAAGGCATCGTAATCGACACCCAGCGGTTCAGCCGCAAAACGTCGATGACGGAAGAGGAACGAAAGACGCTCGAAAAGCAACAGAACGGGATCGCGGACAAGTACAACAAACTGATTGCCGATCAGTTCAAGTTGTTCGTCCATGAGGTCGCCATCGCCCTCGAACGCAAGGAAAAGGATCTCAAAGACCCGACCACGGGCAAGCAACTCGGGGACGAGAAGGAAAAGGATCTGGTCATCGCCTTGCAGGCGGTTGCCTTCAAGCTCGACACCTTGGAAATCCGCGTGCCGGACAAGGAGAAGAAGGCGAAGGACATCTGGAAGAAGTACAACGACCGCATCAACGTCTTCCTTGAAGAACGCGAACGGCGGATCAACTCGCTGAACCGGGGGGATGAACTCCCCTCCGGCGTCCAGCAGATGGTGAAGATCTACATCGCCACCAAACGGGTGATCTCCGTCGGGGACAAGATGGCGGGTCGCCACGGGAACAAGGGGGTTATCTCCAAGGTTCTGCCCGAAGAGGACATGCCGTTCCTCGCGGACGGAACCCCGGTGGACATCCTTCTCAATCCGCTCGGCGTGCCGAGCCGTATGAACGTGGGTCAGATTCTCGAAACCCACTTGGGTTACGCGGCGGCGAAGCTCGGCTTCAAGGCCGTCACCCCGGTGTTCGACGGGGCGACCGAAGAGGAAATCCAGGCGTGCCTCAAGGAAGCCGGGTATTCCGAGACCGGCAAGAGCGTGTTGTACGACGGCCGCACGGGCGACCGCTTTGACCAGGAAGTGACCGTTGGTTACATCTACATGCTCAAGCTGCACCACCTTGTTGATGACAAGGTTCACGCTCGGGCGACAGGGCCGTACTCTCTGATCACGCAGCAACCCCTCGGCGGGAAAGCCCGCTTCGGTGGTCAGCGATTCGGGGAAATGGAAGTGTGGGCGCTCGAAGCCTACGGGGCCGCCTACATCTTGCAGGAATTGCTCACCGTGAAATCGGACGACGTGGAAGGCCGCACCAAGATCTATGAATCGATGGTGAAGGGCGAAAACACGCTGGAAGCCGGCACCCCCGCCAGCTTCGACGTGCTCACCCACGAAATCCGCGGGCTTGGCCTGAACATGCAGTTGGAAAAGAAAGTCGTGAATTAACGGGGGATCGGCAAACCGAACACCCGACGGTGTTCGGTTTGCCGGACCGATTGCACATTGCGGATGGACGATTTGAAGACGTGATGCGGGGTCGGGGTTTTTCTCAAGGGTACATGTCCACCGAAAGGTTTCAGATATGAGCGCGAACACAGCGATTCCTCCGAACGCGGCCGCGAACGCCGGCGAAACCACGAGCTACGACCGCATCAACGATTACGGCGCGGTCCGCATCAGTCTCGCGGCCCCGAAGGATATCCGAAGCTGGTCGTTCGGTGAGGTCAAGAAGCCGGAAACGATCAACTATCGGACCTACCGTCCGGAAAAAGACGGTCTGTTCTGCGAAAAGATCTTCGGGCCGGAAAAGGACTGGGAATGCGCCTGCGGCAAATACCGCGGCATGAAATACAAGGGGATGATCTGCGACCGTTGCGGCGTGAAGGTGACGCACAGCCGCGTCCGCCGCAAGCGCATGGGGCACATCGAACTGGCCGCCCCGGTCGTCCACATTTGGTTCTTCAAGGCGATGCCCAGCCGCCTCGGCACGCTGCTGGACATGAAGACCAGCTCGCTCGAAAAGGTTGTCTACTTCCAAGACTACGTCGTGATCGATCCCGGTCAGACGAAGCTCAAGGAACGGCAGATGCTCACCGAAGAGCAATATCGTCAGGCTGTCGAGGAATACGGCGCGGGCAGCTTCGAGGCCGACATGGGTGCCGAAGCCGTCAAGAAGCTTTTGGAAAAGCTCAACCTCGTCGAAGAATCGGTCCGGCTGCGCGATCTGCTCGAAAAGGAAAACCTCAAGGACAAGTCCAGCAAGCAGAAGCTCCGCGACTTCGTCAAGCGGCTCAAGATCATCGAAAGCCTGCGAGATTCGAGCAATAAGTGCGAATGGATGATTCTGGAGTGCATCCCGGTCATCCCGCCGGATCTCCGGCCGCTCGTGCTGCTCGACAGCGGCAACTTCGCCACGTCGGACTTGAACGACCTGTACCGCCGGATCATCAACCGGAACAACCGGTTGAAGAAGCTGGTCGATTTGAACGCCCCGGAAGTCATCATCCGCAACGAAAAGCGGATGCTGCAACAGTCCGTGGATGCGTTGTTTGACAACAACCGCTGTAAGCGGCCCGTGCTGGGTTCCAGCAACCGGCCCCTCAAGTCCCTCACGGACATGATCAAGGGGAAGCAAGGCCGCTTCCGTGAAAACCTCCTTGGCAAGCGGGTGGACTACTCGGCCCGCTCCGTGATCGTCGTCGGCCCGGAACTCAAGCTGCACCAGTGCGGTCTGCCGAAGAAGATCGCCCTGGAACTCTTCCAGCCGTTCATCATTCGTCGGCTGAAGGAACTCGGCTTGGCGGACACGATCAAGTCCGCGAAGAAGATGCTGGAGCGCAAAGACGACAACGTGTGGGATATCCTGGCCGAAGTGACCAAGTCCCACCCGGTGCTTTTGAATCGCGCCCCGACGCTGCACCGCATGGGGATTCAGGCGTTCGAGCCGGTCCTCATCGAAGGGAACGCCATCCGCATTCACCCCCTCGTCTGTAAGGGGTTCAACGCGGACTTCGACGGTGACCAAATGGCCGTCCACCTGCCGCTCTCGATCGAGGCGCAGGTCGAAGCCCACGTGCTGATGATGTCCACCAACAACATCTTCAGCCCGGCGAACGGCAACCCGATCATCACGCCTTCGCAGGACATCGTGATGGGTTGCTACTACCTCACCGCCAGCCGCGGCGAAGAAGGCGAAAAGGTCGAGGCCGGCGACGGCATGACCTTCCACAGCCCGAGCGAAGTGTTCACGGCCTTCCAATTCGGGAAGCTGGGCGTCCACGCCCGCGTCCGTGTCCGGTTGCCGATGGAAAAGAAGTTCATCTCGGAAATCAAGACCGCCAAGGGAACGGCCGTCGAAGAACTTCCGCGCAAGCCGGGCGGACTGGTCATCACCACCGTCGGCCGCGTGGTGTTCAACGACATTCTTGAACCCAAGATGCCGTTCTACGACCTGGCGCTGTCCAGCAAGAACCTGTCCCGCATCATCGCAGACACGTACCAGATTCTCGGCCGCCGACAGTGTATCGACCTGCTCGACCGGATGAAGGAAACCGGCTTCCGCGAATCGACCCGGTCCGGCCTGTCCTTTGCCTCCTCCGACCTCCGCACCCCGGCGGTCAAGGAAGCGATCCTCAAGGACAAGGATAAGGAAGTCGAGAAGATCCGCCGCAACTTCGAGCGGGGGACGATCACCGAACAGGAACGGTACAACAAGACGCTCGAACAATGGGGCGACGCTCGCGAAAAGATCACCGCGAGCCTGATGGAATCGCTGAAGACCGACCGCCGCAAGGATCAGACGACCGGCAAGGAAGTGCCGTACCTGAACCCGATTTTCCTCATGGCGAACTCCGGCGCCCGCGGCGGCGTCGAACAGATTCGTCAGTTGGCCGGTCTTCGCGGTTTGATGGCCAAGCCGTCCGGTGAAATCATCGAGACGCCGATCAAGTCGAACTTCCGCGAAGGGCTGAACGTGCTGGAATACTTCTCCAGCACGCACGGCGCCCGAAAGGGTCTGGCCGACACGGCGTTGAAGACGGCCGACTCGGGTTACCTGACCCGTAAACTGGCCGACGTGGCCCAAAACGTCGTCATCACGATGCACGACTGCGGCACGACCCAAGGGATGAGCAAGGGAATCATGTACAAGGGGGACGAAATTGACCGTCCCCTCTCCGACGCCATTCGAGGCCGCGTGAGCCGGAACGAGATTCTTGACCCGGTGACGGATCAGTTCATCGTCGCCGAAAACGAGATGATCACTCCGCACATCGCCAAGGAACTGGACAAGCGGGGCATTGACAAGATCAGCGTCCGCAGCCCGATGAACTGTCAGGCCTCGCTGGGCGTTTGCCGGTTGTGCTACGGGATGGACCTCGCCACCGGGGCGTTGGTGGAAGAAGGCATGGCCGTCGGGATCATCGCCGCCCAATCCATCGGCGAGCCGGGCACGCAGTTGACGATGCGGACATTCCACATCGGCGGGGTGGCCAAGGGGAGCACCGCCGACAGTGATCGCAAGTCCCGCAAGGGCGGGATCGTGGTGTTCGAGCGGATCAACCCCGTGGCCCGCGAAGTGAAAGATCCGGCCGGCAACATCGTCCGATCCACGCTGGCCCTGACGAAGACCGGCGAAATCCTGATCTTCAAGGACAAGAACCAACCGCCGATCGAACGGTTGCCGGTTCCCAACGGCTCGGAACTGCTGGTGAAGGACGGCCAGGAAGTCGGCCCGAACACCATCCTGTGCCGATGGGATCCGCACATGACGCCGATCATCACCGAAACCGGCGGCAAGGTGCGGTTCGAAGACCTGAAGGAAAATGAAACCTTCCGGAAGGAAAAGGACTCCAGCGGCACCGAACGCTTCATCATCATGGAACACAAGGGTGATCTTCACCCGCAGATCGTGATTGAAGACGGCCGGGGGAACATCGTTCAGGCTTACTACATCCCGGAACGGGCTTACCTCGAAGTGAAGAACGGCGAAGAAGTCTCCGCCGGGACGATTCTGGCCAAGACGCCGAAGGAACAAAGCGCCAACCAGGACATCGTCGGTGGTTTGCCCCGCGTGACGGAAATCTTTGAAGCTCGCCGTCCTCGCGACCCGGCCGTGATGGCCGACGTCGGCGGGAAGGTTCGCATCGGGGACAAGAAGCGTGGCAAGCGCGTCATCTGGGTTCAACCCGAGGACGAAAAGGGCCGCCCGGTTGGCGACGAGATGGAGCATCAGGTTCCGCACGGCAAGCAATTGAACGTGCAAACCGGCGAATACGTGAAGTCCGGCGACCCGCTCGTTCAGGGACCGTTGGTTCCGCACGACATTCTCCGCATCTCCGGGGCCGAGGCTCTTCAGGATTACCTCGTCCACGAAGTGCAACAGGTGTATCGCAGCCAGCGGGTGGAAATCGATGACAAGCACATCGAGATCATCGTTTCGCAGATGCTCCGCAAAGTGAAGATCATTGAAATGGGCGACACGAACCTGCTGCCCGGCTCGGTGATGGACAAGTTCGAGTTCATGAAGGTGAATGACCGCCTGATGAACGAATGTGTGAAGATCAAGGGCAAGGGCGATTCGCCGTTCGAACACGGCAAGATCGTCAGCCGGGACGCCTACGACGACGAATGCGCCCGGATCGAGGCCGAAGGGGGCAAGAAGCCGACTTGGGAAACCCCGAAGCCAGCCACAATGGAAGTGGTGCTGCTCGGGATCACCAAGGCGGCCGTGCAATCCGAAAGCTTCATCAGCGCGGCGTCCTTCCAGGAAACCACGAAGGTTCTCACGGAAGCCGCCCTCGCCGGCAAGGCCGACTATCTGGTGGGCTTGAAGGAAAACGTCATCCTCGGTCACCTTGTCCCCGCCGGAACGGGCTTCAAGATGCACCAAGATGCCGAAGTGCGGATCAACGCCCCGAGCTACAATGATGCCGACGAAGACGAAGAAGCCACGCCGGATCTGCTGGCCTCGTCCGAAGCGTGATTTTCCGACTATACTGACGTGACGACATTGCCCCGGAATGATTCATCATCGGATGAAACGTCCGGGGCTTTTTTGATGGCCCGCCGACCCGACGGGAGCAATCGTATGTCCGTTGATGAGTTGAAGACCCGGAGCCTTCATGCGATGGTGGCCCGCCACCAAGAGGGGGACATCCGGGCGATGGATGATCTGATCCGCCGGACGGCCGACCGGTTGGAACGCATCGCCAGCAAGATGTTAAACAATTTTCCGGCGGTGAAGTCCCGCGAGCAAACCGGGGACGTGCTCCAAAACGCCCTCATCCGCCTGACCCGAGCCTTGGAGAAAGTGACCCCGAATAGCGTCCGGGAGTTTTACGCACTGGCGACCGAACAGCTTCGACGGGAACTCCTCGACCTCGCCCGGCGGCATCGCAAACGAGCCGTGACCGAAGGGAACACGGGTTCGCTCCCGAACGACGACAGTTCCCAGGAAAATGATCGAAACCCGGCCGACCGGAACCTGATTACCCCGGAGGAACTGGACCGCTGGCATGATGTTCAAGTCGCCGTCGAGAAACTTCCGGTCCATCTGCGGGAAGTCTTCGGCCTCACGTTCTATCATGGCTGGACGCAAGTTCAGATTGCCGAATTGCTCGCCGTCACCGACCGGCAGGTGCGACGATGGTGGGCAGAGGCGTGCCTGAAGTTGCAAGCCGCCATCGGCGGCGACACTCTTCCCACTCCCTGAACGTCGCCGATTTTCCATGACGCCCGACGAACAACTTGCCCTCCTGCTGGACAACTGGCAGCAAACCACCGAGACCGGCGGCGAGATTTCGCCCGGCGAACTTTGCCGCGACCATCCCGAATTGCTCGCGGAACTGACCCGGCAAATCAACATTCTGCGAAACTTTCAATCCATGATGCCGCCGCCGGGGCCGGCGGCGGAAGTCTCCGTCAAGTCGGCTGCGGAGGTGTTGCCGCCAGGAACCGAGATCGACAGGTATCGCCTGCTCGGAAAACTGGGCGACGGTGGAATGGGCGTTGTTTACCGGGCGACCAGCCATCAATTTCGCGGAGAAGTCGCGGTCAAAATGATGCACCCGGCGGTTGCCGGGGATGTCATCGCCAGAGTGCGGTTTCTTCAGGAGGCGAAGTCACTGACCGGATTTCGACATCCGAATATCGTGACGGTCCTGTCGGTCGGGCAATTCAAATCCAGCCCGTACATCGTGATGGAAATGCTGCGTGGCGAGTCGCTGGATGCCCGGATCAAGTCCGGGGGGAAACTTCCTTCGGCCGAGGTCCGGCGCATCGGCCTCGCCCTCGCCTCCGGGCTGGCGGCCGCCCACGCCCGAGAGTTGATCCACCGGGACATCAAGCCGGGCAACATCTGGATCGAAGCCGAAACGGGCCGGGTCGTGATCCTTGATTTCGGGCTGGTGCGGTTGAAGACCTCCGGTGAGAAACTCACCGGCTCGGCCGAAGTGCTGGGCACCCCGGCCTTCATGGCCCCCGAACAGGCGGTCGGGGGCGTTGTCAATCATCGCTGCGATCTGTTCAGCCTCGGCGCGGTGTTATACGAAGCCGCGACTGGCGTGCGACCCTTTCGCGGCGCCAACACGATGGTGCTGCTCAAGGATGTGGTCAAATACTCGCCCCCAACACCGACAAAACTCGACGGAAACCTGGCCGCCATCATCATGGCCCTGCTCGCCAAAAATCCCGACGACCGCCCGCCGACGGCCGCGAACCTCATCGAATTGCTGGAGGGCCGGGAACAATTGCCGGCCATCGCCCCGGCGAAACCATCGGCGAAAAAGACCGGCCGCCGACTGGTCTTTTTCGGCGGGATCGCCCTCGCCGCCGCACTGGTCCTGTCGCTGGTATTGTGGATGATCTTCCGGTGAATTTCACTTCTCGGTCCGCCGGGGATCTGGGATACTAATGAAGAGACCGCCTGACGGAACCCATCCGATGAGCAGCGCAAACCCAATTGACGCCGATATCGAATACCCCGACGACGACGGGCTTTCCATGTCTGACAGCACCCTCCAGTTTGATTGGATCGCCATCCTGAAGTGGAACGCGGAAGCCTATTTCGCCGCCCGGCCGGATGTGTTCGTGGCGGGAGACCACCTGATCTACCCGGAACGGGGGCATCCCGAAATCCGCATGGCCCCGGATGTGTATGTGGTCTTCGGCCGGCCGAAAACGCATCGGGGAAGCTACAAATTATGGGAAGAAGAAGGCATCTTCCCGCAAGTGGTGATCGAAGTCTGGTCGCCGAGCAACACCGAACCGCAAATGGAACTGAAACGGCAGTTTTACGAGCGGCACGGGGCGCTGGAATATTACCTCTTCCGGCCGGAATTCCCGGCGACGATGGAAGGATGGTTGCGGGAAAACGATCGGCTCATGCCGATCCCGCAAATGAGCGGTTTCAAAAGCCCGCTGTTGAATTTCACATTTCACGTTCAGGGTGGAGAGATCGTGATCGACGGTCACGACGGTCGCCCCCTGCTCCGGCCGGATGAGATTTTCGCCGAACGGGACAAATCGATCCTTCGGGAAGAATCGCAACGTCGCCGGGCCGACACTCTGCGTCGCCGGGCTGAAATCGCCGAAGGACAGAAAGACGACGCCGAGCGGAAAGCCAAAGAGGCCGAGCGGGAAAAGCAAATGGCCGCGAGAGAAGCGGAAATGGCCATCGAAAGGGCCGAGTCGGAGAAGGTCGTAAAAGAACGGCTGGCGGCCAAACTCCGCGAACTCGGCATTGATCCGGACACCGTCTGATCGGTCGGCCATCTTGAGACTCCCCCATGACCGGCGAAGTGGTTTATCTGTTTGCCTTCGACGTGGCCAACGAACTGTTGCCGCCGAAGATTGGGAAGATCCTCGGCAAAGTCCCCGAACCGCTCGACATCCGACGGGACCACACCTCGCCTCGCGACATTCCCCTGCATCGACCTCTTGCCGTCGAACCGGGGACGATGTTCTCCTGCGACGGCCGACCGGTTCGGGTGCAGGTCCGCGTTTACGATATCGGCGTGGTGAGCGTGTTGCTCCGCGTGGCGGTCGAGGCGGAGGCGGTCGAAAAGTTAATCCCCTATCACCGGACTCTGCTTGGCGACGGCCGGGACTTCGGGGCGGCGGCCGGCGAAATCTGTCAGCAAGTCGTGCGGGACATCGCCCCGGCGATTGTCCGCCCGGCGGCGGTTTCAGAACCCGAGGCGTATACGGTATTTTGCCTCACTGATCTCGGCGGGCCAAATGATGTGCCTGCGTGGTTTCAGCAACACCGCGTGGCCGTCGCCGGGCTGCTCTCGGAAACCGAACCAGCTCTCTTGGCCGAATCCCAAATTGCCGAGACTATCCGCCGACAACAATCCTTCGAGAAAACAGACTTGGCGGTGCTGGATTGGGATGCCGCGTTCGTCGTCGATCTTTCGGGATACTACGACGATATCTTGTATGTGCTGGAGTTGGCCAACGTGCAACTGGAGGAATTCCGCGTCATCGACCAATCGCTTGACCGGCAATTTGCGAACGTGTACCACTTGGTCGAACGCCGGCCGGGGTTCAAGTTGAACGCCACCTCGGCCCTGCTCCGGCAATTGCGAAGCCTGAGCATCGACTTTGCGAAACTCACGGATGAGGTTTCCCACATCACCAAGTTTCTGGGCGACTGGTATCTGGCCCGCGTCTACCTGAGCGCCCGCGAACGATTCCACTTGGATCAATGGACGGCGAGCGTGGAGAATCGGCTGGAGAAACTCGACGACTTGTACAGCGTGGTGCGGAGCGAGGTGAACGAACGCCGGATGCTCTGGCTGGAAATCATCATCGTTGTCTTTTTCGCCATCGACATCTGGGGCCTGTTCTTCTGGAAGCACTGACCCCATGTGTCACCACGTCACTCGGCCGCCACCGGCAACGGCCGACGAGATGATTCGGCCTGTCCCCGATAAACTCGGTTAATGCGCTCGCGGTTCAAGACCAGGCATTTGTCGAAACGACTAAGCTTCATCCCGTCGACTCCGGGTTCATGCGAAGCAAGTCCCTTGAGGATCGCCAAATCCATGTCAATTTCCCGGCGAAGGTGCTTCCGCATCAGCCAGCGGAACGGACGGATGCCCCCGGTCGGTCCCGGCCACTTGGATTTGGCATAGGTGAAGGCGGTCACCCGTGTCTTTCCCTCGGTCTCCGGGGTGAAGAACACATACACCCGCCACTTTACCTTCGACTCGCGGCCGGTGTCTGGTTCCACCCAAGAATGATCGTACACCGAATGAACCGGCGAAAACTTCGTCGTCCACTCGTCGCGAAAATGATACTTTCGGCTGATGCCGATCATCCACGAGAGGACCGGCCCGACGGCTTTGGCCGGCCCCAACGTAATCATGTGAACCGTCTCGTTGGTCGAGTCGGTGTGGACCTCCACCTCCGGCATCCGGGCTTTGTCGTATCCGAAGACCATGTGAACTTCAGGCGTGTGTTCGATCTCGCAAAAGTTGTCGAGCGTCAGTTCCAACGGGGCCTCGGCGGAAAAGTCGGCCGACCCCACCCGTGTCCAACCCTCAATGTCGAATTCCGGGAAAGCCGATTCGGAACCGGTCCGTCTGGCCCAGATGTGACCATACTTTTCGCAGGCGTCATAAGTTTTGGCGCAGGCGTGCATCTTGGGCGTTCCGGGGCTTTCGCCCTGCCCGTCGCATGTGAATGTCCAGCCGTGGTAAGCGCAAGTCAGGCGCTCGCCGACGACCCGGCCAAGGCTCAGCCGCATTCGCCGGTGCGGACACGCATCGGCCAAAGCGCCGACTTGGCCGCCGTTCGTCCGAAAGAAAGCAATTTCCTCGCCGCACAATCGAACGGCGACCGGTTTGTGACGCAGGGCCTTTGAGGGCATGATCGGATGCCAATGGTCAATATCGGCCACGATGTGGTCCTTCCTAATGTCCCCAAACTGTCGTGACTTCCCAGATTATGGGAAGAGGCAGGGGCATTTTTAAACCACCATCATTTGATTGTCAACCCGGCGTCTCGGCCTTGCTCTCTTGGGACTGTCTCGCCACGAACATCCAGTACAGAAGTGTTTTGATCTCGAACGGCTTCATTTCCGGCCGCAGAGAGAGCAACCGGGCGGCGATGCCGCTCAGGTGGGGCGTGGCCCAACTTGTCGCCGGTTCACGGGTGAACGGCCCGAGATAGGCCCGGCCATGCGCTTGGAATTCCACGGTTTCCCGCAGGGCGTAAGCGAAATCAAGCGGGTCGGCGAAAAGCCCCTTGTCCACGGAGATCAACGGCGGGGCGAAGGCGGCCGGATAACTCCGCGTCAGCGGATGTTCGTTGTGGGCGGCGGCGAAGACCAGCACATCCCGGTAATAGGCTTCCTCGACTGTCCGCAGTAACTGAGCCCGCTTTGCCGGTTGCTGCAATTTCGCTTCGGGGACGCCGAGCGACAGATTGATGACCTTGCAATTCCACACATCAATGGCGTGCCGGATCGCCCGGATCACGGTGTCCACTTCGCTGGTGCCGGTCGGGCCGAAGACATCCGCCGAGTAGAGAGTCACCCGCGGGGCCATCGTGAGAATGATGTCCGCCACGGTGGTTCCGTGCGGCGAGGATTGATGACCGAGATAGGGAAACGGTTGAGGTTGGTCGTTGCGGAAGATCGCCCCTTGAATGGGGTGCATTTGCGGATGTTTGGCGGCCAGCACCGAACTTTCCACGCCGCCGTCGATCATCGCGACGGCCACACCCTCCCCGGTCGCCCGCGGGTCAAGCAGCAGTCGTTCGGGGGTCAACAGACGAAATATCTCGTCAAACACGGTGGGAGTTCCGTTCACGGGTGCGTCCTCTCACCCGTTCCATTCGCCCGACAATTCGTCGAGCATGTCCCGCACATTCCCGATCAACCGCAGGCAATGCCGGACGGAGGACGATCCGTGCCGCACCGCCAGTTCACGGATGGCCTCGGCCAGTTCCAACGAGGTCTCGCCATCGACCACGCGGTTGGCCGTCCGATTCAAATCGGTCTTCAGTTGATCCATCACCTCATCCGGGAGGCCGGCCGGATTCGCAATGCCGACGGCCGTTTCGCTGGCCTTCAACGCGGATTCCACCGCATTGATCAACAACCGTTGTGTCTGGCGTTCCGCGAGGGCGTTTCGCAGGATCTCCGTGCAAAACTCCGTTGTTCCCGTGAGATGCCGACGATCCTCGGCCGTGAAGCCGCCGGGTTTGTCGAACAACTCAATCACGACATGCGTGCCGTCCGCCACCACAACCGGAGCGGCAAGGAGCATTTCGTGGTTTGTCTCGAAGGGTTGAAGATCGACCGGCCCGAGCGTCGCCAGGTCTTCGCCCATTAGGAGACAGGGTTCGTTCATGCTCAACACGGTGGCCGCGAGCGAACGGCCGAACGGAATGGCCAGCGTGGGAATGGCTTTGCCGTCCGGGGAGAAGGCCAGAAAACGCTCCGTGCCATCCTCGGTGATGTGCCGGCCGACCATCGCCCCGTCGGCCGCTCCGGTAAGGCGAACCAAAAAGCGGAAGAGATGCCGGACGGCTTCCGGCAAGGGCACCGGATCATTGAGGGCCGCCGTGGACTGGACCAGCGGCAGAATCCGGCCAACGGATTCGCGAAATTGCAACAACCCCCGAGTGAACTCCCGCTGATGCTTGGCCGGGGCGATCCGGTCGAGTTGCTTGCGAACGGCCGCGAGAAACGTTTCCCGCGTGAGTTCCTGGTTCTTGTCAAGGTAATCCCGCACGCCCATGCGGAGGGCATCAAGCGGCGTCGCCTGATGGGCGAAACCGGTGACCATGATGGCCACAATATCCGGGTGGAATTCGACGAGGTCTTCAAGAAGTTGCAACCCGTCGGACCCCATGCCGAGGTTCCAATCGAGAATCGCCAGATCCACCGGATTGTCCTGGGCGTGCTTTAGCGCCGCCTCGGCATCCGCAATGGCCACGACATTCACGCCCCACCCGGCCTGGGCAAGCCAGTCGCGGAACGTCCGGCGCACGGGTTCCTCGTCATCGACGATCAGAACAGTCTCGGCCATGGCTTTCTCTAACGATCACGGCAACAATAATTGCAGAACTCGACACATGGATTTGTGATTCTATCGAGGAAAGGCGAAGTCGTCAGAACAGGTCGCAAGGGTGCCGATGAGAAAAGATTTGGATCAAACCAGCCAAGGAAGCAGAAAGCTTGACATGTCATCCAGACACAAGGTCCGGATGAACAAATTATTCATTGAGGCGGGCAATACCGGCAATGAATCACGAGGACATGAAACGGGGAATTCGCCACGACCGGCGTATTCACATCAATTCACGCTTTCCGATGCGAGACTGAAGAGAGTGGGGCAATCGCCGGAATACTCGCATGGGAACACGACGACTCTTTCCCTTTGTTTCACCTATTCTGCTATTTTTTAGCCGGACTAGCCGGATTGTTTGGGTTGGCCGCGCCTGCTGACATGCCCGGCATTCCAGGCATGCTGGAAAGCTTTGCCTTGACAGGCACCAATTCTTGGACCTTCATGGCCTTGTCCGGCGGAACAGGCTCCACTTTGGGGCCACTGCATCCTGCGGAGAGGATTACCAAACCAAGGAGAAACATGGAAGAAGCGACGCGTATAGGAGAGTACATGGATTATTCTCAAAATCAATAAAAAAGGGTGAGAATCGAAATGATCTCACCCAGCCAATTTAGCTTAACACAACCTCCATACCGTCAGAAATTACCAATCCGAACCAAGCGGGGTGCCATCATCAGGACGGATGGCATTTTCCCAAGTGGGTTGGGTAATGCTTGTTCTCACAGAGCGGACGCTGCCATCGAGCAGTCCAACCATGCAGGTAGATGAGTGATTCGCATAGACCCGAGTCCGGTCGGTGGCTTGGGCTTGCGGTATGCCGGACATCGGAGTCAAACTCCAGGCGTTATTGCCGTTCCAGCCATTGGGATAAGTCCATCGGGAGCTATTTCCACCCCATCCGAACACGGCGGAATACTTTCCGTCCCCGGCCCAGTCCCAACCTGGGTAAGCCCACAATTGGCCATGATCAGTGCCAGTAGGCCGACCGGCGTAGGAGTCGGCAAAAGCAATTGTGTTCGAGGTTCCATCCGGAACAGTGCCGACACCAAATTTGCTTCTGTCTTCATTGCCGACATGCGTCTGGCCAAACAATTGATAATTTGCCGCGTAGCTTGTTCCGGCCCAGTCTTGCCCCCGATTACTCGGGTATCCGTTGGTCATCGTCACATCAGACGGACATTGGAATGGCTTGATTGTTTGATAAAGAACTTGGGGTTTGTTCGCAGGCGCGCCGGTGACCGTCCGGTCCCAAGGAGTTGTGTACGGCGTGCCATTGTAAATCGGCGGACTGGCTGGCAGCACTTGCCCGGCGGCAAATAGTGCCGATTGTTCGATGAAAGGCAAGAGGACGTAGTGGATTGATGCCCCGTGGGTTGGAACCTGTTGGATCCCATTCACAGCCGTTGTGATGGGAGGAAGTTCCCCAAAGGTTCCGGCATAGTTTTGAGCGGCAATCCCCAATTGTTTGAGGTTGTTGCTGCACGACATCCGGTTCGCGGCCTCACGAATTTTCTGGACAGCGGGCAGCAACAGCCCGATCAGAATCGCGATGATGGCGATCACCACCAGCAGTTCAATGAGCGTAAACCCTTTGCGGTTACGCCGATGCAACACCATGGACATGGAGAATCTCCTGAGAGAGACATGGAAGAAAAACGTAAAAAAATAGATGGGCTGAGAGTTGGCTGCGTCATGAATGCGTGAATACCCGTTTAGGGTGAACACCATGAATATTGGCTCGGATTACGAGAGATTAAATCGATTGATCTGAATCGTAATCGACAAAAACCAAAAGCAAGTTTTACAGACATGACGTGTGGCGTCTCTTTGTTACACCGTAATCCCGTTCAAAAACAATGTCAATGAAATTTTATCCGGAATTTTGAAACCCTTCAGTTTCCCGTGGCAATCAATCAATTGGCACTCAAAATCGCGATTGCAACTCCAGATTTATCCCAGAATGGAATTCAGTTTGCGTCTCGAAATGATATTGCCAACATACTGCCAAGAGGCAGATGCTTGGGCCGAGCGAATTGTGCGTGGAAGTTCGAGAATTTGATCCGGGAACCATATCCCGGTCGGGCCAGAAATGGTCAAGCACTGGAAGGGATGTGACGGGCGGCGATGAAAGTCGAGGAGAGTCGACGTTTGAACTCTTGGAAAAAGCGAGGGAAGGACCACATTTCTCTTTCCCCACTCCGACGATGGCCATTTGGCCTCTTCAACGATTATTCAACCACCACTCACTTTCCCGGCAGCTTGGTGTTTGTAACCCCTGTTAATTTGACCGCCGGAGCTCCCATCTTGCTGCTATTAGATGGATGGGGAGAAAATCCCCATCCGTTCGCCAAAGATCACTGCGTGCGAGGTGCCATCCGTAAAGTTGCACACAATGTTCGCGTTTCGATTGCAATTGGCATTATTCGGGTCATTGCCGGTGTTGGCGCCGGGACCACCAAACTCCATTTCCCCCATTTTGTGGCTTACCGGGGAGGAATCGGCGAATTCTTATACGGCCGGGGTTTCGATGTCTTGGCGGTGCTGGGGTCCGGCGCCGCCACCCCGGAGGGGGCCGGGGGCGGTGAGTTCCCGCAACCCGCCATCAGGGAGAACAGAAAAGCCGCCGCGATTGGACGTATGATTTGCCTGGAAACAATCATGGGATGACACCTTGAGGGAGAGAAGAAAACGGGCGAGGCACGTCCTCGTTCTCGCCCCTTGTGCCGGCCAGCCGGAAAATCCGGCTTACCAGTCGCTGCCCAGCACCGCTCCGTCGTTGGGCAGAATCGCGCCCAGCCAAGTCGTCTGTGACACGCCACTGCTCACCCCCCGGACACTCCCGTCCATAATCAAAACATTGATGGTGGCATGCAGCGCCTGGGGGCGGGCCCGGTCGCACTTTTTCATTCCGGGGCTGAGGCCAAACTGCGGAGGAAGATTCCATGTGCTGTCACCGGTGGACAAGGCGATCTCGGGATTCCACGACTGGTCGTCCCAAGTCACCGTCCAGAGACGGGCATAACCGGCGCTGATGGCCGGGGCGCCGCTGTTGGTCGAATCGCAACCAGCCATTTGTTCGGCGGCTCCGACCGTGTTCGACGTGCCGTCCGGAATGGTGCCGACGGTGAAGGACGACACCCGGTTGTTGTTGCTGGTCCACATGTTTCCAAACAAGCTGGCGTTGGGCGAGTAACTGGTTCCGGCCCAACCAGAATTCGTGTAAGGGCAGCCATTCGAGAGGGTCGAATCGGACGGGCAGCCGAACCCCTTCATGTTGATGTTCTGGATGGTCCCTGTCGAAACCGGCGCGGAATAACTGTTGGTGGTGGCGTTGGTGATGCAGTAATTGAGACCGGCTTGATAAACCGCGTCCTGCTCGATGTAGGGCAACAGGCTGAAGTGCCACCACCCGCCGTAGTTGAACGTGGGCGATCCGGTGACGGTGTACTGGGTTCGCAGCGGCGGGAGAACTCCGTTCGTGTCGTTGTAATTGTGAACGGCCAGGCCAATTTGTTTCAATTGGTTGGAACACTTCATGCGATTCGCGGCCTCGCGAATCTTCTGCACGGCGGGCAAGAGCAGCCCGATGAGGATGGCGATGATCGCGATCACCACCAGCAACTCGATGAGGGTGAAGGCGCGACGGCCACGGCGTGGCAATGCATTCATCATGTTGAGAGACTCCAAAAAACAGCCAGACATCCGAAAAATGGATGAAGAGTGGAAACCAACAGCCGACTCATCGTTCATCATTGAACGATCGACGACCATTGAAAGGGCGTTTCAATTGGCGGACAATGATAATGAGGACATGCCGGACGAACACCAGGCGGGAAAGCTGTCAATTAACAGGATGCTTGCTTGTTGTCAGGCCACAAAAAATAGCGTCAAGACACGATTATCTTACGCCTTCTCAAAACCGCATATCAACTAAAAATATTCTCATCACTTGTCTGATTTAAAGTGATGTCGTCTCCGTCAGGAGAAAAAATGCCCGGCCCGTTTTGGGTGAAAAAATCGGACCGCCCCGCTGAAATCATACACACCGGGTCAATATGGCAATGCGTTTGAATCCGGTGTCACATCACATGATTAGACTGTTTTCACGGAGCCACTAATTCAAAGGCTTGATGAATATGTCTGATTTGTTATTCTTCATGTCAGATTGTTCCAAATGATCAATGAATTCTCGACGAGCATGCGGGGCAAACAAAAGGCATGATGGGCCGCAAAATTGGATTTGGAAAATTTGCAGCCGACCTGTTCGCTTGATGAACCCGGCACGGGGGGAATCGTTCATCATATCACCGACGTCAGCGCCCACCGATTGGGGGTAGGCTGTATTCTCAAATTCCAAATGATCTGGCCTCATCCGGAGAACAACACATGGGCGGACCACGCAGCGGAAACCGGCTTGGACGGGATCGAAAAGCCACCGTCGAAGAATCTCTTACCCTCTCCGTGCGGGTATTCACCCGGCGGTTGTCTCACCTTGCGGCCGGGAAAATCTCCTGGCCTTCGCACGAGGGTGAAGAAATTTCCCTCCGATTTCTCATCAACCGACGATGTGAATTCCCGACCATTACCCTATCCGGCCGATTGGGCAACATCGAAAACGCACGGCAGACATTTTGCCTGCAAGCCACCGCGACGCCATTTGGCGGTCAACGCTGGTGGTTCACTTGTCCGCTTATCATTGCCGGCATCCCCTGTGGTCGGCGAGTTGGCAAACTACACCTGCCGCCCGGCGAACGGTACTTCGGGTGCCGTCATTGCCACCTGTTGACGTACCAAAGCTCCCAAGAAGCACATCAATTCGACCGACTATCCGTTCGCCTCGCCATGAATTCGGGATGCAACCTCCAAGACGTCCAAATGCTATTCATGAAGCTTCGATCCGATGGCTGACCTCTCGGCCGATGAGATCTGATGCTGTCCGGTGATTTCAGGTTTTATCGATGAATTCGCGTGAATTAGCGGCTGTTTCGGACTTGTCTTTCGCATCCTCACCCGTGGCTGCGCAAAATCGCCACGACCAAGGCCAACACACCAATGGGTATCAATCCGAGTTCCGGGAATTTGGCGTAGTACCGCACCAAGGGGACGCAAAATTCCCGCCAAGGGCCTTTCGCATTGCGGGATTGAATGTCTTCCCTCAACTCGCGGTAGTAATTGGCCAGCCGATAGTGGGCGGCCCGGAAATCTTTGGCCAAGCGTTCGCGTTGACTGGGTAGAAGATTTCGGAAGGTGTCGATCATCAAACGTTGGCGGGCGATGGTTGCCAGCAGATGGCCGGGTTCGTTGACGCCGCCGATGAGGTCGTCCACCGTCCGCAGCAGTGGTTTCAAATCGGCGAGGCAGGCGATCAGGCCAACCGCGTCTTCGGGCTTGGTGAACGTGTGTTCGTGATTCGTGAAATACGGATGGGCACGGTCGCAAATCTTCAACACCCGGCGAATCCGCACGGCATCGGCATATCGTTCCCGGCGACGGCTTGGGGGCCGGTTGGATTTGGGGTGGCGATTCCCCCGGCGCTGGGTCGGCGTTTCCTCGGGGAGCACAATCGCCGGAGGCAATTCCTCGGCCAGTTTGGTCCGTCGCTTCGGGACAGGCAGAGGGGGCGGTTCGGGGATCAGTTCAAGAACTGGTTCGAGAATCGGCTCCAGCAATATCGGCGGCTCTTCTTCGTTGTCCGATTCATCCTCGATATCGGGCAACAGGATGGCGACCGGCAAATTCGGCAGGTCATCCTCGGGGACAAGCGTTGCCTCCGGAACCGGGATGTCCGCGTAGGCGGCCTTGAGAACCTCGTCCACGGAAACGATCTGGACATCCTCGACAACGGTGTCCACCCCCAGTTTTTGATCGTAAGCCCGGCGAGCCTCCGGCGAGGTGAGGCAATCCAGCGCGCGGGCCAGCATGGACATGCCTTCGGTCGCCTCGTCCGGATGCGGAAGCTGATAGCGTCGCAGCAGTTCCAGACGTTCGAGAATACGGGCTTCAATCTCGGCGGCGTTTCCCTCGCCCGGCGGCAGGCCGATCAACGTGTAGTGGTCGGGCGGCCAAGGGCCGTCTGGCAGCTTTAACCACCGTTGAATCTTGTCCCGGTACATGGGGGTTTTGAAAGCGGTATTGGAACCGTCAGTTTACACGATTCGCCATCGGATGGCTTTGACGGGTGATATTTGAGTTGGGAACTTGGGAAACGGGAATTGGGAACTCAGGTTCTCATTTCGCTTCAAAGCCCGCAAATTTGATCAGGATTCGCTTCAAAACAGACCGAAAATCATGCCAATTCCCCGATCTTGTCCAGATGGCGCGGAAATTGCTTCTTCACTGTCATATTCCCCGGTCAAGGAGTCTTCGACCAGGAGAACCCACGATCACTTCCTCTCCGTTAAGAGGCCACTATGAGCGACAGCATGATGATTGATGATCGATATACGCCAGCCGCCGTCGAACTTGCGGTGGAAACGGAAGGCACGGAAGAATTGTTGGTGACCGACGACCGTGGAAGCCTGTCTCCTGCCGAAATGATCGAGCGCAAACTTGGCCATCTGTTGAAAAACGGTTCCCTGCCCATCAGCCATTTGCGGGTGGGCCGCCGGACCATCCGATCTCGTTAACCTGGCCAACTCCCTGCTCGTTGTTTGCCAGCGCATTTCGTTTCCCCGGCGGGCACCCTCTCGCCGGGGAACGAAAAATCCCGTCTCTCAAAATCAATTCTCGAATTCGCTTCCAAATCCCATCCTCTCAAAATCCGTTTTGAAAAACTCGGCTTGTGCCGTTTTCCCAACCGCGCTACACTTCTCCCTTGCTGACGACCGGCATTGCAAGGATGCACCGGGCCGGGGGCCATCGGTATGTCTGTTGCCGGGCGATTGTTTTTCGCGGCCCCCGAGCCTTTTCGGCGTGAACCACCGTGGCAGACAACGAGAAACCGGCCAAGCCTGCATCTTCCTCCACTCCCTTGCCGTGGCTGATGCTCACGGGCCTTCTGGGGGTGTTTGCCGTTGGCAATCCCACATCGACTAACAAGAAAACAGACGACAAGAAAGACGTCGATCCTCCCTTTCGCATCGCCGCGGATGATCCGCTGAAGCCCGTCTTTGATTTCCACAAGACGCACGATCACACACTCTCCCCCGCCGAAGAACTCAAGCGGATGATCCACGGCTATCAGACGGAGTTTCTGATTGCCACCGTGCCGGACCCGATCGACTCGCCGCACGCGCCGGCCTTCGATCAGGTGGTGGATTCCATCCAGCGGGCCGTCGAGAAGAAAGACGGCTACATCCTCGACCGTTGCTGGCTGCCGTGGGAACTGGACCGCAAAGCGAAGCCCAAGGATGTAAAAGCCGACGACGACAAAGCGAAAGCCCCGGAAAAGCCGACCAACCGGGAAACCAATCCCGGCGTGCTGCTGCTGCGGCATGGAAAAGACGAATCAAAGGGCATCACGCGGCCGGGTTTGTGCGTGGTGTTTCTTGTGGGCGAGACGCCGATGGCGGGCGTCCACAAACAGGCGTTTCACAAGGCGCTTCGCATCATGGCCGACGTGGGCCATCCGGAGAGCGAACCAGTCAAAGTGATCGGCCCGTATTTCACCGGGTCGCAAACGTCGCTTCAATTTGTGATCGGGGATTGGTGGGCGCTTTCCAATACCCCGTATTACAACTGCCCTCAGTACAAGTTCTCGATCATCACCGGCAACGCTCCGGGGGTGCGAAACAAAGAGTTTTTCGGCTACGAGCAAAACAAATCGCACTTCCCCGATTGGAAGCCGGACGGCGTGGAGTTTTCCTCCACGGTGATTCCGACCAAGATCGCCCTCAACGGGATGCTTCGTTATCTCACACGGCGCGATGGCAGCCGCAGCACCGACCCCATCGGCGGCGATCTCTCGCTGTTGCCGGGCAAAGTGGCATTGCTGACAGAATCAAACACCCCGTTCGGCAAAGCCGTCGCCGGGATGCGGCAAGATCAGGTGATTATGTTGCCGTTCCCCATGCACATTTCACGGGTGAAAAGCGAATCGACGCAGGCATTTAAAAAGAAGGATGAAAAAGCGGGAATCGCCAACGACGACCCGCTGACGGTGTCCATCGCGGATGACCAGCCTTCCAGCGAAGGCGTTCCCTCCCAAGGAGGATCGACGACATCGGCCGTGAACGGGCGGGTGTTGTCGAACATTCTGGCCAGCATCTCAAGGGAGCATTGCCGCTATGTGGGGTTGATTGCCTCGGACACACGGGACAAGCTCTTTCTCATCCGCCTGATCCGGGAATACTGCCCGGATGTTCGCATCTTCCTGATTGGCGGCGACCTGCTGCTGACACATCCTGATTATCGTTACCATTGCCGGGGCGTGATCGTCGGCTCGACCTATCCGCTGACGCCTCAGAACCAGCGCTGGGTGGACGGGGAAGCCAAGGACCGCATCTTATTCCCGAACGGTGGAGCGCAGGGGTATTACAACGCCACGCTGATGCACCTTGGCCAGAGCGAGCAATTGCTGGAATACCGAGCGCCCTCGTTTGCCTTGCAAGAGGCCGACACGCCCGCCATCGCGGACGACCGGCCGCCGATGTGGATTAGCATGGTGGCGCCGAACGGCTCCCTCGTGCCGCTACACCTGTACACGGCTTACGAGGACAAGGGAGAATATGTCGCCAAGCGGAAACACTCGGATGCAGATCGCAACAGCATTGAGATGTCCGGCATCGACTATCCCGGTTCAATGCTGCCAGTCGGCATCGCCCTCGGCGTCGCCTGGGGTTATTTGATCTGGCTCGGCTGGTCCAATCCGTACACCCGCTTGTTCTGGCGCGGTGGTTCCAAGATGAAACTTCCCGATCTCGCCTATCGGAACATCATCATCGGCGGGCAGGTTCTCCTCAGCGGGCCGGTGATCTGCGCCGTCTGGACCCATGCGGAATGCCGTCGTTGGGAATCTTGGTGGTCAACGGGATTGCTGGCCGTGGTCTCACTGTTGTCGGCCATGCTGGTCGGCGCGATGGTGAAGCCGCTGGTTCGCCGGGGCTTGGGCAAGTTGATTCGCGGGCAGGCATTGCCGGGCGAATCGGCCGTGCTGCGGATCGGGCCGCCGATCACCCGTGGCGAGATTGCCACATGGGTGATTCTCAACGGCATGGTTTATCTGCTGGCCGTCGGCGGGCTGGGAATGTTCGTCGGCCGGTTTGCCTTTGCCCGCGATTTCACCGGGCGGGTGCTGTTCTTCCTGCGGGCGACCGATCTGGCCTCCGGGGTGTCCCCGTTTGTGCCACTGAGTTTCGTCTGCCTGTCGTTTGGTTGCTGGGCGTTCTTCCAATTGAAGCGAAGCCACATTGAGGAGCGTTACCATGTGCCGAACCCGTATCCGGATGCGGACCCCTTCTCCGCCGTCTGCCGGGCTGACGAGGCCCTGCGGGATGAAGTGAGCCACGAAGCGGTGGCGATGAAGCACGGCCCCGCGCTGGCCGGAGCGATCATCATCCTGACCGGCTATTTCATCGCCGTGTGGCTGCAAGCCCTTCCCACCGTGGAAGGCTGGATGTGGGACTGGCTGTTCTTCCTGGGTTTCGGAACATTGTTCCTGCTCTCGGCCACCACTCTGATCCGGCTTTATTACATGTGGCAGCATGTCAAAGGCTTGCTGACGACCATCGCCACGCTCCCGACGATGCGGGCGTTTGGCAAACTCCCCGCCAAGGTGGCCGAGGTGTTCGGGAAATATCTCACGACGCAGAAGCCCGAACTGGCCCACCTGCAATACCCGGCCCATCAACTGCGGTTGATGATCGAGGCCGCCAAGGCGGACACCTCCGGCCCGGAAGCTTTGCGAGATTTGGAACCAGTCTCAAATGAACTGGACGCTCTGCTTGCCAAACACCTGACGCACGGAACTTCCCGTCGGGACATGCACCGGGCCGAACGGCAGGCCCGCCAGATGCTCACGCAAGCGGCCGGGGCCTGTCTGAAAGTCATCACGCCCTATGGCAAGCATCTGAGCGTGGATGAAGCTTTCGGCGGCGAAACGACGAGCAAAGACCCGAAAAAACCGGAGACGCCGACCCCCGACTGGCTCAACCTCGCGGAATCGGTGGCGGCGACGCAAGTGGTCGTTTACATCTCGCAGTTCTTCGTTCAACTGCGGAACCTGGTGTGGGCCGCCATTGTCACGTCTTCCCTGCTGTTGCTGGCAGCGACGAGTTACCCGTTCAACCCCGAAAAGCTGCTGCTCTACGGCCTGATCGTTCTGAGCGGAACCGGCATTGCGGGCGTGCTTTACGTGCTGATTGAAATGAACCGCGAAGACTTGATTAGCCGGGTGACCAAATCGACGCCGGGCCGGTTCTCACTGGACAGCGGGTTCATCGGTTCGTTCATGACCTACATCGTCCCCGCCGCCGGGGTGGCCGCCGCCCAACTGTCGGGAAGCCTCGGAGTGGTGCTGGAACCGTTGCTGAGGGCAATGAAATGACCGGATCAAACTGAACACATTGGACACACTAAAAAGAAAAAGGGAGAGAGCCTCAAATGCTCTCTCCCTTTTTTAATAATGCAATCGATCCAATCGATTTAAGTTTTTATGCAATAAGACTTAATGAAAAATCAAGCGGCGAGATTTCCCACTGATTCCAAGAGCCCCACTGCGTCAGCGGTGGGGGTGGCTGTCACATACTGAAAACCACCCCCACCGCTGACGCAGTGGGGCTCTTGGAATCACGCACAAGATGTCTGTTGATTTGCATCAAGGAATAACAAACATCTCGGCCGGGCTTGCCCCGCGTCCGGCGGCTTTGGCCTTGAGGAGATGCGGCTTGGCGACATCCTTCTTGCCGTCGAACCAGAGTTGATGGCCGAGCAAGAAGCTCAGGCTGGCGTCGTCCGGATATTGAATCAACGCTCCGCGAAGTTGGTTCATGTGTTCGTCGAACTGTTCCGGTTGCTTGCCGTAAAGATTCCGCGGCTCGAACTTCGCGGCCGACCAATCCCCCTTGAGGGTCATTCCCGCCGAGATGCTGGCGACCGCTTCCCGGTACTTGCCAACGGCAAACTGAGTCTGGGCCAACAAATAGTAGGTGACCGGATCATTCGGGTTGTGCCCGGCGGCTTTGCGGAAGAGTTCCATCGCCCGGCCATACTCGCCCGAACCGAAGGCAATCCGGCCGGACTCGACCGCCTTGCGGGCCAATTCGACGCCAGCTAGTTTGTCAGCCACCTTGGGCGCTTCGGCCTTCGGCGCGGGTTCAACGGGCGCTTTGGCCACTTCTTCCTTCGGCGGCTTCCCCACTTTCGGAATGGCCGCCACCTTGGGAGCTTCGGCCTTCTCGGGCGGTTTCACATCGGCCGGAATCGCCAGCCCGCCGCCAAACTTCTGCGGCATTAGAGGAACATTGTTGTTGTTGTTGTTATTGAAGGCATTGTTGTTCCCGCCGAAACCAATGCCATTCCCGCCGCCAAAGCCAATGCCGTTCCCGCCGTTGAGTCCGGCGAGATTGACGGCCGGGAACCCGTTGTTCTGAACCTGCCCCGGTTGCTGGATGATAATCGGTTGCTGGATAACGACTTGGGCCGGTTGTTGGAACCCCTGAAATTGGTAGGGCGAGTATCCGGCAAACGAGAAATTCGAGTAATTGAGATTGTAGTAAGGGTTGTAATACGGGTTATAGGCCCCGTAAGCGTTCAGGTAATACGGGAGCGTCCCGTAATAAGGCCGGAAGCCTTGGGACACGGAAACGAACGGGCCGAATTGTTGCCGATAGGCGTAAGCCTGCCCGTATGGCGTGTTCCGATAGATGTAATTGAAATACTGGGCGTGAGATGCAGCGGGAACCAGCATCAGGGTTAGCAGGGCGGCTAGCAACAATCGCTTCATGGTTCCTGTCCTTGTCAGTCGGTCGTCACATTAAAAATTATCCGTCAAATAGAGAACACCCACAAGGGCAGGACGTTGGGGGAAGCACGACTTGCCCGGTTATTCAAGGATTTCCAGTTGTTTTTCCTCATCTACCACGATTTGCAGGGTTCCGTTGAATTCGCCCACCGTGCCGGTTACTCGTATTACCTTGTTGGCGAAGGTCTCTTTCGTGGCCTTTTCGTATTTCCCGGTCAGGGCTTTTGTGCTTAGCACGATGGTGAAATTCAGTTCGTCGCTCCGATTCTTCTCGGAGTTCAAGAAAATCCGGGTCTTGGACGAACCGGTCGCCTGAACTTTCATTTCAACGACAACCTTCTCCCCTTTCTTCTTGAGGGCATCTCTCGGCGAGATGGCCCCCTCCTTTGGCTTCACCGGCAATTCGGCGACGGCCGGGCCGGGTTTGAGCAGGTGGAGGGGAAGCGTGTCCTTGATCGCAATCTCCCCTTCTTCGTCCCGCACTTGCAACGAAATCCGGGGGCTTGGGGTCGCCATCCAGTCGATGGTCACCAATCCAAAGTTGTTGCCGTGAGGCATCGCGGCCACCAGATGGCTGTTCTTCTCGACGGCCCGCCAGCCCTGAAACCCCTGATTGAACCCGCTGGAGGTGATGTCGTACAACGGGTAGCCAATCCCCTTGGGCAGCATTGAAATCTCGGCCAAATGTCGGTCGCCGCTCAGAACGATGACGCCCCCGGCGTTGGCATCCCGGATGACCTTGAACAACTTTTCTCGCTCGGCCGGGATGTTCATCCACTTCTCAAACGGATGATCTTCGGAAACCACCTGCACGCTGGAGCCAAGCAACCGAATCTCGGCGGGTTGCTTGAGTTGAGCCTCCAGCCACTTCCATTGTTCCTCCCCGAGGAACGTGGCGCCCGGATCGGTGTTCGGCACATACGGCAGGCCCCGCATACCGGGCAATGGCGCTGTGCCCTTCTTCAACTTGCTGCGGAAATAGCGTGTGTCCAGCAGAATGACTTGAACCCGCTTTCCCTCGGGGCCGAATGTCTTCGCGTGGTAGACACCCTTTTGGGTTCTTCGGGGATCATCCTTGGGGACATTGAAGAAGTCGAGAAAGATCGTCTGAGATTCGTCCTTGTGCTTGTACTCTTCGCCGATGTCGTTCTTGCCGTAATCGTGATCGTCCCAAGTGGCCATGATGGGACAGGTCTTGTTGATCTTCACCCACCCCGGCACGGCGGCGAGCTTTTGATACTTGATCTTCATCGACTCCATTTCCGTCACCCCTTTTTCGGGCTTGAGATCGGCGTAGATGTTGTCGCCCAAGGCGATAAAGAGTTCCGGCTTGAGATCGGCGAGCTTTTCAAAGATCGGCAACGGCCGGTCTTGGTCCGCGCAGGAACCAAAGGCGATCCGGGTCAGCGGCTTTTCTTCGGCCAACGCCGGGATGGCCGAGGCCAGCATCAAGAGAGCGAACAGCGGACGAATCATGTCGGGATCTCTCAACAAGATGAAATCAAAACCAAGACATTTTTAACCACGGATCGAACACGGATGAGACACAGATTTGAACATGAGAACCTGATTAAACCCAAAGGCGATCTCTAGCGACGGGGCTTACCAAGCCGCACGGAAGACTTCCTCAATCTCCGCAACCGTGGGATATCTGGGATTTACCCGCATCAGGCGTTTGGCGGAGAAGGCTTTTTCGGCGAAGGGTTGGAGTTGGTCTTCCGTCACCCGAATGTCGCGGAGGCGGGTGGGAATGCCGATGTCTTTTTTCAGTTGTTCGACGGCCTTGATGGCCGTCTCGGCGGCTTGGGCTTCGCCTTGGCCGGTGGTGTCAGTCCCCAAGAAACGGGCAATCTCGGCGAACGCGGCCGCCCGTTGCGGGAGGTTGTAACGCATCACGAAGGGAAGCAGCAGGCCGTTGCCTTCGCCGTGGGAGCAATGCACGGCCGCCCCGACCGGGTATTCCATCGCGTGGACAAGGGCCACCCCGGCGTTGCTGAACGCCAGCCCTCCGAGGGTTCCGGCGAGGGCCATGCCGTCACGGGCTTCGAGGTCGTTTGCGTCCTTCACGGCCCGCCGCAGGAATTGGCCGGTCAGCACGATGGCCTTCTCGGCACACATATCCGCGAAGAAATTCTTCCCCTGATAAACCGAGACTTCGCCCGGTGGTAACGGGTACGTTGCGTTATCGACGGCCGAATAAGCTTCGATGGCGTGCGTCAGGGCGTCGATCCCGCTGTCGGCGGTCACTTTCGGGGGACAACTGATCGTCAGCATCGGATCAACGATGGCGGCCGCCGGTCGCAGGTAATAGCTGAGGCAGCTTACCTTGAGTTGAATCTCGGTGTTCGTGAACACGGCCGCTTGGGAAACTTCGCTTCCGGTTCCAGCCGTCGTGGGGATGCAGACCAGCGGCATGATCGGGCCGGGGACTTTGTTCTCGCCGACATAATCAAGCGGGTCGCCACCGTGGCCCAACACCACGGCAGCCAGTTTGGCGGCATCCATGTTGCTGCCACCGCCGAGGCCGATGATGCAATCCGGCTTGAAGGCACGGGCGGCGGCGATGCCGCTTCGCACCATCGCCAGCGAAGGTTCCGGTTCCCCGCCATCGAACACGCACGTTTCCCGGCCGGCGGCCTCGACCACTTGGGCGGTGATGCCAATCTTACCGAGAATCTTGTCCGTAAGGATGAAGACCCGCTTGGCGTTCAGGCGATCCAAGATCGTCCCGAGTTCGCGGACGGCGTTTCGGCCAAAGAGAAGATTGCCGGACGAACGGAAGGTGAACGTGGTTCGCATGAGATCCCTCAAGGGAAGAGATGCCGATAGACTATCATCAAGGCGAGGCTTCAACCATCTTGCGGAGTTTCGGGCGTGTCGTCATCCGTTCGCATCGGCGTCGTCACCGTTTCTGATCGCGCCAGCCAAGGCGTGTATGAGGACAAAGGGGGCCCCGCCATCGTCGCCTGCCTGACGGACATCATCGCCAGCCCGTGGGAAGCGGTGGCGAAATTGATCCCCGACGAACAGGCGGTGATTGAAGCCACCTTGCGAGAACTTGCGGACAATGAACATTGTTGCCTGATTGTGACGACCGGCGGCACCGGCCCGGCGAAGCGGGATGTCACCCCGGAGGCAACGGTGGCCGTTTGCGAAAAAATGCTCGATGGTTTTGGCGAACAAATGCGGGCGGTTTCCCTCAAAGTGGTCCCGACGGCCATTCTCTCCCGGCAGGTGGCTGGCATTCGCGGTCAATCGCTGATTGTGAATCTCCCCGGAAAACCGAGCGCCATCCGAGATTGCCTGATGGCGGTCTTTCCGGCGATCCCGTATTGCATTGACCTGATCGGCGGGCCGTTTCTGACGACGAACGAGGACGTGGTGAAGGCATTTCGACCCAAGGGCAGTTGAACATGAAGACCGAACTGAAAGTCGTCCGGGCGGTGTGCCCCCACGATTGCCCGGACACCTGCGGCCTCATCGTCACCGTGCAGGATGGCAAGGCGATCAAACTCCGGGGAGACAAGGACCACCCCTTCACCGATGGTTATCTCTGCGCCAAAGTGAACAACTATCTCGACCGGGTCTATCACCAAGACCGGCTGATGTTTCCGATGAGGCGAGTTGGCAAAAAGGGGCAGGGGAAGTTCGAGCGGATTTCTTGGGAAGAGGCCATCGCCACCATCACCGCCCGGTTCAAGGAAGTCGCCGCCGGACCGCACGGGCCGCAAGCCATCCTGCCGTACAGCTATGCCGGGACAATGGGGAAACTCCATTACGCCAGTCTGGACCGCCGGTTTTTCCACCGACTCGGGGCGAGCCTGCTCGACCGCACCATCTGCGCCACCGCCGGGAGCATCGGCAGCGATATTACCTTGGGAACGCGGGCCGTCATCGACCCGGAATGCACCGTTCATGCCCGTTACATCATTAATTGGGGATCGAACACCTCGGTCACCAACATTCATCAATGGACGCTGATGCACCAGGCCCGCAAGGCCGGGGCAAAAATCGTCACCATTGATCCGCACCGCAGCAAAACGGCCGAGAAAAGCGACTGGTGGATTCCCGTGCGGCCGGGCACCGATGGCGCCTTGGCCCTCGGCGTGATGAATGTGTTGTTCCGGGAGGGATTGGAAGACGCCGATTACCTAGAGCGATACTGCATCGGAACGGCCGAACTGCGAGAACGAGTGCGGACGGAATATTCCCCGGAGACGGTGGCCCGCATCACCGGCGTGCCGGTCGCCGACATTGAGAAACTGGCCCGCGAATACGCCGGGTCAATGACGGAGCGGGGCGGCCCGGCCCTCATCCGGCTCAACTACGGGATGCAACGCCACGGCGGCGGCGGGATGGCCGTTCGCACGGTGGTTTGCCTCCCGGCGATCATCGGCGCCTGGCGGCATCCCGGCGGCGGGGCGATGCTCAGCACCAGCAAGCTGGCACCTTGGAACGGCAACGCCCTCGAACGGCCGGACCTGATTCCCCACGGCACCCGCACCATCAACATGGTGAACTTGGCCGAGGCCCTGCATGGAGAGTTGCCCGGCCCGCCGGTGATGGCCCTTTACGTCTACAACTCCAACCCGGCGGCGGTGAATCCTGCCCAATCGAAGGTGATTAGCGGCTTGGAACGGGAAGACCTCTTCACCGTCGTTCATGAACAGTTCCCGACGGACACCGTGGACTTTGCCGACATCGTCCTCCCCGCGACGACGCAACTGGAGCATTTCGACCTGCACAGCGCTTACGGCCACTTTTATGTTCAAGCCAACGAACAAGCGATCGCCCCGTTGGGAGAAGCCAAACCCAACACGGAGGTCTTCCGGTTGTTGGCCGAGGCGATGGGTTTCGAGCGGGACATTTTCCAAGTGACCGACGAGCAACTCGCCCGCGAAGCCCTGACGCCTGTTGGCAGCCCGAACGGTTACCCGGCCGTCTCGGCCTTTGAGGGCATCACTCTTGAAACCCTGATTGCCAACGGCCCGATGCGGATCAACGTTCCGGAGAATTGGGCACCCTTCGCCAAGGGGAACTTCGGCACCCCCTCGGGCAAATGCGAGTTTTACAGCCAGCGAGAGGCGATGGCCGGGCGAGATCCCTTGCCCAAATATGTGCCGCCTCACGAAGACCCGCAGACCCGCCCTGACTTGGCGGTTCGCCATCCGCTGCAAATGCTCTGTCCCCCGGAAGCCACCTTCCTCAACTCGACTTTTGTGAATGTGGACGCTTTGCGGAACAGCGCGAAGGAACCGACGTTGCAAATCAATCCCGTGGATGCCAACGCCCGCAAAATCGCGCAAGGGCAGCGGGTGGAAGTGTTCAATGATCGCGGTCGATTTGAGGCGAAAGCCGTGATCGGCGAAACCGTCAAACCCGGCGTGGTCGTCACGTTCGGCGTGTGGTGGAGCAAGATCACCGGCGGCTCGAATTGCAACGCGACGACCTCCACCGCCGGCACCGACATGGGCGGCGGGGGGACATTTTTTGATAATTTGGTTCAAGTGCGCGGAGTTTGATATCGGCTTAAAAATCGGATTGTGTTCTGCCGATAAAGATTTGGTGAAGGAAAATCAGGCATGAAATGCTTGATAAGTTTGCGAAATACAGTTAAACTTCATTAATCCAAGATGATGCACCTTGAGCGACATCCGTGGCTTTTTTCAGCGGGGGTATTCAGATGACCACCGACTCTCCCGGTGACGGCATCGAACGCCGTAGCCTCGACGATGAATCCGTTCGCGAAGCCCTCGAATACAAATGGTATTTGAGTCAGGAACGCGGATACGATGTCGGTCCTGCCGCCTTGGATGCGTGGATTGACGATCACTGGTCGGGCTTCCTGCGCGCCCGCTGGATCGAACACATGCTCGGCGTCCGCTTTTGGACGGAACTGGGCCGTGAAGAGTTTGGGATGCTCAAACAAGAGTTTGGCGAATTCCGGACGATTCTGGATGAAATTGTCGAGATGCTCAAATCCGGCGGGGAGAATTTGAATATTCTCTGTTGGTCCAACCGCTGTAAAAACACCGCCGATCAACTCAAAGTCCGCAAAATCCTCCACAAACTCCGAATCAATGATCATCGCCTCCGCTGCAAGGTCAGCCAGCGAATGGGCACGTCTTCCTCGAACTGCGTTCCCTGCTAACCCCCGCCACAACCCTTACTTCTTCTCTTTTTTAACCGCTTCATCAATCAGTCTACGCCACTCACGCAACGGTTCTGACACCGTCCGGGCACTGTTGCCCTTTAATGGCTGCGTGACATCCGTCTGGCGGTAGAATTTGTCGAACTGCTTCTCATCCCACGCCGGGTTTGGAGTCACGGTCTGCGCCTTGGCCGACTTCTGAAACTCATCCAGTGCCTTCACAAGTTCGGCCACCAGTTCCGGCTTATGACCGGCCATGTTCCCGGCAGGTGACTCCAATGGATTGGTCTCCAAGTCGTACAGTTCTCGCTCCGGCTGGTCTACATACTCGATCAATTTCCAATGCCCCCGCCGCACGGCAGAACTTGGTCGGCCGCCTTGGTTGGAATAATGCGGAAAATGCCAGAACAGTGAACGCTCTTTGATGTCTTTCCCGGCGAAGACGGGAAGCAATGAAAGCCCGTCGAGGGGATCGGCGATTTTTACCCCGGCCACGCCACAAAACGTCAGCGGCAGGTCGGTCGAAATCACCGGGGTTTTGCATTCCGTCCCCGGCTTGATGTGCCCCGGCCAGCGGACGATCAACGGCACGCGGATGCCTCCTTCATACAGAAAACCCTTGCCGGCCCGGAGGGCGTTGTGCGTCGGGGCATCATCCTTCAATTCCGGCACATGCAAGCCGCCGTTGTCGGAAGTGAAGACCACCAGCGTCTCGTTGGCCAACTTCAGATCATCCAACTTCTTCAAAATGCGGCCAACGGAGTCATCAAGGGTGTTCACCATCGCCGCATAGGTCGGGTTGAACGAGTCCTTGAACTTCTCCATCAATTCCGGCCGGGCGGCAAGCGGGATGTGCGGGTTGTTGTGGGCCAGATAGAGGAAAAACGGCTTCTCCCGGTTGGCCTCCATGAACGCCTCGGCCTTCTCCGTCAGCCCATATTCTCCCTTGCCCGCTTCAGTATCCGATGGTTTGGTCTGGGCATTCCCGGCGAAGACCGTGTCAAACCCCTGTTTCTCCGGGCCAAAACCGGCCCCGCCGAGATGCCATTTGCCGATGCAAGCCGTCGCATATCCGGCCGCTTTCAGTCGCTCGGCAATGGTGATTTCCTCCAGCGGAAGCTGCGGCGACATCTTTGGCTGCAACACCGCTTGGGAAGGAGCATCGGCCCGGCCGGGAAGATAACTGGTGATGTGCAGACGGGCCGGGGATTTGCCGGTCATCAGGGCCGCCCGTGTCGCCGAACACAACGGGGCGGCACTGTACGAGGCGGTGTAACGGATACCATCCTTGGCGAGTTGATCCAAATTCGGCGTGGCGTGATCCTTTCGGCCGTCACACCCGAGGTCGTTGTTGCCGAGGTCATCAGCCAGAATCAACACGATATTCGGCGGCCGGTCGGCGGCGGATAGGCTGAGCGAAAGTGTAAGCGCCATCAACAGAGAAAGAGACAGCCTCATGATTGTGCTTCCGGTTGATCACGCCTCGGGAAACGGATGAAAAACGTCGTCCCTTTCAATGGCTCGGACTCAATCGACAACCGGGCTTCGTGGTGTTCCAACACGACCGCCACGAAGGAAAGGCCGAGGCCCATGCCGGCGTTGTAGCCTTCGTAGAGGGCGTTGTCCCGTTTGGTGGTGAAGTGGGTTTCGAGGCAGCGGTCCCGAACGTCCTCGGTCATGCCAATGCCGTTGTCGCGCACTTCCAACACCACGTCGTCTCCGTCCGCGCGCACGGAAAGTGACACCTGACCCCGCCAACTGGCGGCGTCGATCAGGGATTGTTTCCGCTTGGCGGGATCGGTGACCAGACGGGCGGCATCGCGCACTTGGTTCCGCATCTCGAACGTGGCATCGCGGGCGTTGAACACCAAGTTTTCAACCGCTTGTTGAAGGTGAGACAAATCGCCGCTGATGAACGCCGGTTCCGGGGCGGGGATCGTTTCCAGAACCATCTTCCATTTTTCGCGGGCGATGATGGACCACGTCTGGTCGGTTTCCCGCAACAGATCGTTGAGATCGAGACGGGTCATCTCGGTTTTGTTGGGGTCGCGGCGAACGGTGCGGAGAATCATTTGCAAGCGATCCGTGACGGTCGCCAGTGTTCCCCGCACTTCGTTCAGCATGGTGGTCTGGCTGGGCTGAAGGGAGTCGGCCTCCAGACACCGGGCGATCAGGTCGTTCGGCCGCACCAGCAGGTTCTTGATGTTATGGGCGTAGGAACCGGCCATGATGCCAATGCTGGCGTATAGCTGGGATTTCATTTCAAGGTTGGCCTTCTCGGCTTCCTTGGCGGCATGTTCGGCCTCGCTGGCGACGATCTTGGCCTCCAGCATCAACACTTCGGCGTGTTCGCGGGCGTTCTCAGCCTCCAACTGTGATCGTTCCTGCCGGCGTTCTCGTTGCAGGAAGAGATAAACCCACACCATCGCCAACGCGCTGCCGCCGAACACCACCCCGCCGGCGATGTAAAGGAAGCGTTGCCGGGCTTGTTCATCCCGTTGAAGTTTGTTGAAGGCATGGATGCGGTATTCACATGTCAGATGGGCGATCACGTTGCCATCGCCGTCGCGGACCCGGTGGGTCAGCGGTCGCACCATATCCTGATTTTGTTTCCGGGGCCGGGGAACGGGCGAATTCCAGACCACGGGCTTCACACTCTCCGGGCGGTCCTGCATGTGAACTTGTAGCGAGTAGACTTCTGGGAACAGCGGCAATTGCCCCTGATACAGCCGAAGCGGGTCGGCCATCGCCTTGAGTTGTTCGGTGATTTCCTCGGCTTTCAGCCGGACTTCTTCGGCGTGCGGATCGTTGTTGGCCGCGTCCAGCCGGGCGGCATATTCGCGGATGAGTTCCGGCGTCGATTTGCGGAAACTCCGGGCTTCATCAAGCCATTCGTGCATGTTGGCTTGATCCACGGAGCGCGCGGATTGCGTGCGCTCGAAGAGCAGATAGGCCAGCGAGCCAAGGAGGATCAGCCAAAACGCGACGGCCGGCCCGAGGGCACGGAAATATTTCCACCACGCGAAGGGATGTGTTTCGGGCATGGGATTATTTCGTCAACAGTTTGATGAGTTCCCAACGTTTGCCGCCGGAACGGGTGTACACCTCGAAGTGGGTGTCCTTGGCCACGCGATCATCCTCGCCAATGAGCGGCCGCACCACCACCACATGCTCCCCTTGCCCCGCCCGGCGCTCGCCATCGGTGTCGAAAAACGGGTCTTTGCGCATCCGCTGCAATAGCTCGTCGGCATCGGTGATCGGCCCCGGCTGCCGGATATGTCGGCCGAGCGTCCGCACGATGTCGGCGAACAGCAGAAATTCATCCGTGCTGGTGCGGTTGGTGATCGGCGTGGGGTCATCCTCGGCCCAAGCCACCGGATTTTGATGAGCGAAGAACACGAGCGGAATGCTGAGTTCCCGTGTCGGCCAGGCCACTTCGCCATCGCGGTAAACGGTGTTGAACGAGATCCCGTCGCCGGTGACGGCCACCATGGACCGGCCAATCATCGGCGAATCGGCGGCAAACGCCCGGATCATCCGCCGGGCCGGTTGCGTGGCGGCGGGAAGCACCAACAGAAACTTTCGTCCTCGCGCCGGTGTTCCCTCGGCCAGAATCAATTCCGTGCTGCCGGTTTCCCTCGGATTCACGGAGGTGAACGTCCCGACGCTGTAGCGAATTTCGCTCACCTCCACGGCCGTGCATTCCAGCCCCAACCCCGCGCCGGGCCGGAATAACTCGCGGAATCGCAAGGCGAGGTCGGCGGAATACGGATCATCCATCCACGACAAGATGTGAGCCTGCGGCGGCGTTTCGTAGCTCAATAATGGGGCGACCGCGATGCCGTTCCACGGAGACAAAGCCCCCAAATGGGCCAAAGCGGCAGGAGGCCCCCCCGGCCCGTGGGGACGCAGGCTGGGGGTTTGCCAGACAAAGTCCAGCACCGCCCGAGCCATCGCGGAATTGGTGAAACAGAACCGAAAAGAACGCTTCGGATAGATGTCGATCAGTTTGACGGCGTTTTCATTTCCCCCCTCGCGGGGCAAATCCGCGTCGGCCCAGTCGGCGGTGGCCGTCGTCAGGCACAGGAGCGGTTTCGATCCCTTCCATTCTTCCTGATCGTGCAGGGCTTTGGCGAGTTCGATGGCCCGGTCGCTGGAACCACCACCGATGAACGCCAGCGGCGGCGGGTCTCGCTCGGCCAGTTTGGCGACCCACTCCCGCGTGCTGACTTCGCTCGAAATTTTGTACCAACGAATGCGAATGCGGTTCGGCTGATCGCGAAAGCCAATACTTACTTCCGGCACGGACACCGTTTGATCCAGAAACGCGGCCGAATCGTCCACCTCCATGTCCGGCAGTTGCCGAGCGGCCTCATGAACGCCCGCGACGAAACGTTCCCATGTTTGGGCGTTCGTGGTGGTGTGAATCCACGCCAGTTCCACATCCCCGGCGGGCACGGGGGAAACCTTCCCCACCCGCGGCTGAAACTGTGATCGCAACCCCAAGGCGATCCCCGCGCCGACGAGCATCAGGATCACGACCGCGATGGTTCCGCGCATCTGGCGATTCCTTTTTCCAAACCGATGGAGACCGTGAACACGATTCCGGGAGGGGATGTTGCCACCGGCCCTCACGGAAAACACTCTTCCACCGGAGAGAGTACCCATACATTAGGACTTTGGGCAATGTCATCCGGTTCTCTCCCCCCGGACGGCTTGCGACACCCACACCATTATCTTGAACCCACGGGCAGCATGGCCGCTTCAACCATCGTGATTTTTGGCGCCTCCGGGGATCTGACCTCCCGGAAGCTCATTCCGGCCCTGTTCCGGCTTGATGCCGCCGGGCAATTGCCGGAGGACACCCAAGTCGTCGGGGTCGCCCGCCGGCCGTACACGTCGGAGGAGTTCCGCAAGTTAATCGAGCCCAAGGTGCAGGAAGCCATCAAGAGCATGGGCGTCCAATGGTTCGCGGGAACGTGGAACCGCTTCGCCCGCCGACTGCATTATGTGCCGGGCGACGCCGCCCAACCGGAAGGCGCCCAAGCGCTGGCCGAGTGGTTCAAGAAACACGAAGGAGAGGCGGGGGGCAACCATCTTTATTACCTCTCCGTGGCCCCGGAATTGTACAGCGGCATCGCCCAACAACTCGGTGATGCCGGTCTGACCAAGGAAACCGGCGGCTTCCGGCGATTGGTGGTCGAAAAACCGTTCGGCCACAATCTCCAGTCGGCCCGCGTGGTGAACAGCAGCCTGTTGCCGTACTTCAAAGAAAGCCAGATCTACCGGATCGACCACTATCTTGGCAAGGACACCGTCCAGAACATCCTCGTGTTCCGGCTGGCGAACACGATGTTCGAGCCGTTGTGGAATCGCCGATACATCGACCACGTTCAGATCACGGTGGCCGAGAAAGTTCCCGTCGGCAAACGGGGCGGCTACTACGACACCAGCGGCGTTCTGCGGGATATGTTCCAGAGCCACATCTTGCAAGTGCTGACGCTGGTGGCGATGGAACCCCCCTCCAAGATCACGGCCGACCGCTTGCGGAACGAAAAGGTCAAGGTGTTGGATTCGATCCATGTGCCGAGCGTTGAAGAAGCCCGGAAATGTCTCGTGGCCGGGCAATACGATGGTTATCTGAACGAAGAGGGCGTGCCGAAGACATCCCGCACGCCGACCTACGCGGCCCTCAAGCTCCAAGTGGAAAACTGGCGTTGGAAGGGCGTGCCGTTCTACCTGCGATCCGGCAAGGCTCTGAGCAACCGCTATAGCGAAGTGGTGATCCAGTTCCGCGACCCGCCGTTTGAATTGTTCGCCCAACCCGGCAAACTGCCGCCGCAAGCCAACCGCGTGACGATGGTTCTTCAGCCGAACGAAGGGATCAAACTTAGCTTCCAAACAAAAGTTCCCGAGGTTGAAGGTAGCAACCTGCAATCTCGCGATCTGTCGTTTGACTATAAGAGCGCCTTCGGAGCATTGCCGGAAGCCTACGAACGGCTGTTGCTCGACGCCCTCCAAGGGGATGCCTCGCTGTTCATGCGCGGCGACGAAATCGAACGATCCTGGGAAGTGATGGACCCGTTCATCGCCGCCGCCGAGGCCAAGGACGGCCCGCCGCTCGAATCCTACGCCGTCGGCAGCGACGGCCCGGCTTGCGGGGATAAACTGCTGGCCAACGAAGGCCGCAAGTGGAACAAAATCGGTTGAGAAGAAAACGAAGAGAGAAAAGGCATTAACCACCAAGACGCGAAGATCATACAAAGTTCCGCAAATAAGACTTCTGAAGAAATATCTCTTTGGTTTTCCTTGTGGAACTTTGTGTGATCTTCGCGTCTTGATGGTTAATGCCTTTTGGTTCTGTCCGATGACTTTCAATGAGGGATTTCCAATGCGCCAATTCACCATCTCCCTCCTCATGGCGGCTGCTCTTTCGTCCACGGTGATTGCCCAAGAAGCAATCCTGCATCAGTGGGAATTCACAGCTTCGCAGCACAAGGACAACGTCTTCCAAGCCAAGGCGGGCGGGTTGTCGGCGAAGCTCACCGGGCCGGTGGAGTTCGCCAAGGAGGCTCCGAATTCGCTCATTTTTCCGGGGCTTGCCAAATCCCGGCATCAATTGGAAGTCTCGGACAGCATCGCCAAAGTGAACCTGCCGACGAAGGCAATCACGGCCGAGGCGTGGGTGCGGATTGACCGGCCGCAACAATGGGGCGGTCTGGTCGGGGCGTTTCAGGACAACGGCCCCTACGAGAAAGGCTGGCTGCTTGGCTTCGAGAACAACCAGTTTTTCTTTGCCGTCTCCACCAAAACCAAGAACAAACTCACTTATCTGAAAGCCAAAGACCTGTTTCAAATCGGGGCATGGTATCACGTCGTCGGCACCTATGACGGCAAGGAGATGTGCGTCTATGTGGATGGCATTCTTCAGGCCAAATCGAAGGAACAAATCGGGGACATCGAATACCCGCCCAAGGGTTGGTACACGATCATGGCCTACCACGACGACGATGAGTTTTACTCCGTCGCCGGGCAAATGGAGTCAGTGACAGTCCACTCTCAAGCCCTGCCGCAGAAGGCCATCGCCAAGACATTTGCGGATCGCAAAGCCGGGTTTCCCGGCATCGAGGGAACGCGAATTCAAGTGACCGACTGGCCGACCGCCAACCGCGATAATCGCCGGACGGGTCAGAGTGAAGAAAAGCTGTCCTTCCCGTTGAAACAAGCATGGAAAGCCAGCTATGCGGAACCGCAACCCGCGTGGCCCGAAGAAGCAAAGGCCGACTATTACCACGACAAAGCCGACCTGACCGAACGCATCACCTTTGACCGGGCGTATCACGTCACCGGCGTCGGCGATCAGATTTATTTCGGTTCGTCTTCCGAAAATGCGGCCGTCTGCCTTGATGCCAAAACGGGCCAGGAAAAATGGGTGTTCCACACGGAAGGCCCGGTGAGGCTGGCCCCGACGGTGGCCGGGGATCGATTGTTGTTCGGTTGTGACGACGGGAATGTTTATTGCGTGCGAACCAAGGACGGCTCGTTGATCTGGAAGAAGTCGCTGGCGCCGAACAACCGGCGTATTCCCGGCAATTCGCGGATGATTAGCGCATGGCCCGTCCGCACGGATGTGTTGGTGGAAGGGGGCAAAGCCTATGTGTGCGGCGGCGTCTTCCCGAGTTGGGGCGTGTATCAGTTGGCATTGAACGTCGAAGATGGCACGGAGATCAGCCGGCAGACATTGAAGATCACTGCCCAAGGATATCTCGAACGACTGTTTGGCAAATTAATGGTTCAGGCAGGCCGCAATCCCGCGAGGGCGTTTGTCGCCGACCTCAAGGCGTCCGGCAAGGAGATCGGCAAGCAATTAAACGATTTGCCGAAAGATTATCCCGATGCGTTCATCGGCTGCGCCAACGCCAAGATCGGCGGCGGCGACGGCAAGGTGGCCGCGTTTGACCGGGACAGCGGAAAAGAAATCTGGTCGGCTCCGGTGGATGGCCGCGTCTTCTCGCTGGCCCTCGTCCGGGGCCGGTTGTTCGCCAGCACGGACAAGGGGAAGATTTATTGCTTCTCGACGGACGAACCTCGACACATCGAATTCAAGGGCGGCATGTTGCCTAAACTTGACCCGACCTTCGCCAAAGATGCGTTGAAACTCGCGGACTTTCCGAAGGGTTATACGCTCGTCATCGGAAGCGGGACTGGCAAACTGGTCGCCGAATTGGCCATGTGCTCCCCCGGTCAGGTGGTGGGCATCGAACCGGACGCCGACAAAGCGGACGAAGCCCGACGGACGTTACGGACGCGGGAACTGGCCGACCGCACGACGATCATCAACGCCCCGCTCGACAAGCTGCCGTTCTCCGATTACACGTTTAACCTGGTGATTGTCGAAGCTCCGTGTCCCCGCGAAGAAGTGATCCGCGTCACCCGGCCGCACGGCGGGTTGGCGGTGTTCGATCATGAGTTCAAAGACACTGTTCGACGGCCGAAACTCGAAGGAGAGGGAACCTGGCCGACGATGTACGGTGATCCCGGCAACACCGCTTGCAGCGGGGACAAGTTGGTTTCCAGCGAACTCGAACTCCAATGGTTCGGCAAGCCGGGGGCGAGACAGATGATCGACCGCCACCACCGAACGGTGTCCCCCGTCTCGCTCAACGGCCGGGTGTTCGTCCCCGGCGAGGACATCATCACGGCCGTGGATATCTACAACGGCACGATCCTCTGGGAGAACAAAATTCCCAATTCCCGCCGGGTGACGGCTTTTCGGGACAGCAGTTATCTCTGCGTGAACGATCAATCGGTGTTCATCTCGTCGGCCGGACAATGCCAGACATTCGACCCGGCCACCGGGAAACTGCAACATACGTTTGCCGTGCCGGATTTGGGGAGCGGCCAGAAATTCGAGTGGGGTTTCACGGCCCCGGTCGGGGACAAATTGCTCGGCAGCGCCGTCAAACCGGGAGGCATCCGACGGGACCAAAGCCACAAGGCCACGCTGACGGAAACCCATTGGGATTTCGTTCCGGCCGTGGGAAGCGACTTCTTCTTTGCTTACGACCAGAAAACGAAAGAACTCGCCTGGACCTACAAGCCGAAAGCCGGGATGATCGTCAACCCGTCGTTCGCCGTCGGCAATGGCCGAATGTATCTGGTGGAGAGCGACAACCCCGAGACGCTCAAAGGCCCGAGGGCCAAATACGAAGCCCTTGTCGGCAAGGGTTGCACGATCACCTGCCTCGACCTGAAAGACGGCAAGGTGATCTGGCAGCAGTCGGGGAAGACGCTTGAAGACATTCGGCACAACATCTTTGCCGTGTGTTCACAGGAAAAACTCGTCCTCGTCGGCTCCCGCAACAGCGGAACCAACAAGGCGAAAGACACCGTCTTTTACGATGTGCGGGTGTTCGACGCGAAAACCGGCGAACTCGTCTGGTCGAAGAACCAAGATCAAAAGGACAAAATCGGCGGCGAACACGGCGAACAGGAACGACATCCCACCATCGTGGGAACGACGCTCTTTTGCGAACCGTATGCCTACGAGTTGCACACAGGCAAACCGGTCGAATGGAAATGGCCGTGGATCAACGGCAAAGATCGTCGCGGTTGCGGCACCCTCTCGGCCTCCGACAGTTGCCTCTTCTACCGGGACGACACTGCCAAAAGCTACAACCTTCTGGAAGGAAGCCCAAAGACCGTGACAACCGAAACCCGCCCCGGTTGTTGGATCAACTTCCTCCCCGTCGGCGGCATCGTCGTCGCCCCGGAGGCCAGTTCCGGTTGCACTTGCAACTTCTCCGTGCAAACTTCGCTGGCGTTAATCCCGGTCAAGAAGAAATTCGGCAAAGAGTAACCACAAAAACGCAAAGGTCACACAAAGTCTCACAGAGAAGACAGTAGAGGGATTGGCAAATGTTTCTGGCATGGCCAATTGACCGGTATTCGCCCCAAGGAGTTTGTGATTTTTTTGCCAGCCCGTCCCGTTTCATTGAACGGGAAGTCGTTCCGTTTTCTTGATCGCCGAACCGCCGGGGGCCAGTCGCCAAAGTGTGACAGAAAAATTGTCCACACCCTTTGGCAAGCCAAAATCAATCCACCCGGACTCGCTTGAAGCGAATGAGGCAACCACGGGCAACCGTTTCGGCCTTGGGGGGTGTCTTCCCGGCGAGGATCGCATCCGTGGCGGCTTCCAAGTATTTGTCCTTCACTTCGGTGACGTTTGTCTTGTCGTCCATCGCCCCCATGTAGGCGATCTTCCGTTCTTTGTTCAGCACAAAGAATTCCGGCGTGTAGGTGGCCCCGTAATCACGGGCGATTTGTTGCGTTTCGTCGTAGAGGTACGGGAAGGTGAATTTCTTCTTTGCCGCCTTCTTCTTCATGGCGTCCAGTTTGTCTTCCGGGATAGTGTTCACGTTGATGGCCACCACGGCCACGCGGTCGGCGTACTTTTGCGTGAACGCAACGATGCGGTCTTCGTACTCCTCGGAGCAAGCGCAACTGTTGCAAGTGAAGATCACCACCACATAATCCCGGTCCTTGATATCCGCAAGGGAATGGTTTTTGCCATCAACGCCGGGCAGGTTTTTCCAAGCCGGGGCGTTGTCGCCGATGTTTAGTTTCTTGTTGAATTCCCCGGCAAACAGCGGGGCGACGAGACACAGACTTAACAAACCGGCAAGCAAACGCATGACAACAACCCCCTTGGCACGGCGGGTAGAATGGGGCGATTCGCTCCATTATATGTCGCCTGACGGCGACAGGGTTTAGGGGTTAGGGATTAGGGTTTAGAAGAAAGATTTGGCGTTGGAGTCGAATGGCTCGCTTTGAAGCTTTGTCTGCTAAACCCTAACCCCTACACCCTAAACCCTGTCGCCAAAGGCGACAATCAGTACCGCCAGATGACGTCCACGCCCAGACGGAACTTCATGAGGTCTTTGGTGCCGAGGAGGGGGAACTCCGTGGAGACCCCGAATTGCCAGGCTTGCGTGAGGTTGAAGCGGAAGCCTGGGGCGATGGTGAGATAGTCGCGGCCCTTGACCGGGGCGCCGATGTTGGCGAGATCGCGGCCCTCAAAGGCAAGGTACGGCCGCTCCTTGCCGTCGCTGGTGTAGTGGAACCACGACATTTCGATGACCGGGTAGAACCGATGGCTGTCGAGAACGTCAAGGCTCAACTGGGCGGTGTCGTAGAGATAATCGCTGCGCAGGTTGTTCGTCCCGAAGGAATAGCCCACCGTGTTTTGCACGGAGAACGTCCCTGCTCCGGTTCGCCAGAGGCGTTGACCATAGCTCACATAGGGAACAAGCGACAGACTGCCGGTGTCCTGATAGACGCTCTTGCCGCCGACGGGAATCTGGAACATCAAGCCGCCGGTCGCCAGCGTTTGCGTTTCGACATCCCGCCAGAAGGCAAATTTCGGGGCGAGCCAGATTTCGGAAAGTCCCACATCGTTGTCCAGGGGAGACGTGGAACCGGGGTTGAAGATATTCCCGCCCAGCTTGTTCACCACCACGGAGAACCGTTCCGTGAGGGCGAGCCGGCCTTGCAACCCGAAGAACTGCGCGTTGCCGCCTTGGTAGAGGTACTGGTTCTTGGGGATGGTTTGGTAAATGTAGATCGGGCGAAGTTCCGTCAAGGCTCGCGGATCTTCGGCCAGAAACGGGTTCGAGATCGGGGAAACGAAATCTTGGAACGCACAATCGCTTTCAAAGGCCAGCCGGTCTTTGTCCTTGTCCCCCCAGGCCCGGACGCCTTCGCGAACATCGCGGGTGTTCTCATCCCACCAGTCGCCCAAACTGCCTCTGTTGAAGTTTGTCAGTTTGCCGTTGGTGGGTTCGCGGAGCCGGGCGCTTCGGTCATCCCGATCCCGATCATCAGAAGATTTTGTCCGGCTGGCCAGTTCGGCCGTGGGGCGGGTTCGGTCCCGCGAGCGGTCCGAATCCCTGTCTCGATCTCGATCCCGGTCTTTGTCTTTGACGGCAGGCCGACGCGGGGCGCCCCAGTTATAACGTTCTTGATCGTCGGCGTCGGCCGGTCCCTTGCCGATGTCCGCGCTCAACGGGCCAAGTCGGGCCGAGGGTTGCGGGCCATCATCCCAAAAGTCGGCCCCGGCGGCCCGGACGGTGGGGGAAGGCGGCGGGGGAAGAGGCAGGGCGAGTTTCGCAGCCGGGGCTGTGGGCGATTGCGCCCATGCGGACACCCCCGCCAGCAAAATCCCGATTGTGAATATTTGTCTCACCGGCCCGCCCTCAATGGCTTGATCCGTGACCCGGAACGAACCAGATCAACGATTCTCATCGGCTGTTTTTGCCCCCGTGGTTTAATCGGAATGACCGGACAATCGGAATTCACCGGCAAGGCCGGTTTTCGCGCCCGCGCAACCACCCCAATCCTTCCGATTCGTCCGGCGCATTCAGCCCGCCTTCGCTGTGGCGCGATTATGCGGAAAAATCCCCCGAATTCACCGAGTTTGCGCGACCACTTTTCCTTGTTCGATCCCCCGGCGTTGTGCATAATCAATACTTCATGCGACCGCCGCAACCGGCCGGGTCGTGTTCCTCCTGTATTCGCGCTCGCCGGGCGGCCACCGCGAGGGGTGTTGGCGTGAAGAAATTCCTTGTTGCCAGCCAGAAGGGCGGCGTGGGCAAGACCACGACCGTCGTGAATCTGGCCACCTCCGCGGCTCTGGCCGGCGGGAAGGTTCTGGTGGTGGATTGCGACCCGCTCGGCGGGGCCCGCGTGGCCCTCGGCGTCGGTCGCCCGGAGACCACCGGCACACTCCGTCAACTGGGAGCCGATAGCGACGCACCGTTGTGGCGAAACATCGTCCCCGGTCTGGATCTCACGACCCCTTACGGCAACCCGCATAAACCTGTCCATACGTTGGACGAGTTTCTGATTCTCCTTCACGAGTCACCCGCGTTTCGCCAGTATGGGTTGGTGTTTTTTGATTGCCCGCCGGTCATCGGTGGTTTTCAACTTCGTCAGCTCATTCGAGTGTCGGATGAATTGATCCTCGTCCTCCGGGCCGAGCCGATGGTCTTTCGGGCGGTCCCCAATTTTCTGAGCATCATCCGGTCCGTTCAGGAAGAAGGCAGCCCGGTCCGGATGAGCGGCATCCTGTTGACACTGCCGGAGGGAGAACCCCTCGGCGGTTCTTGGGAGGCCGAACTGAGGCGGGTTTTCGCCGCGACGTTGTTGCCGCAGGCCATTCCGTTCGACCCGGAGGTGCGGCGGGCGCATGACATGGGCAAGCCCGTGCTGATCGCCAGCCCCCGCTGCGTGGCCTCCCGGCAATACACGGGGCTTTCCCAACGCCTCGGCCTGGCCCGCACCGAAAACGATTCGGTGGATTTGTTCCGAGATCCGCTCCCCTCGAACGCCTCGACCTCGGGATCGTTTAATTCTCTAACCGCCGATCAAGTCCGCGAAATGCTGGGCGAGCCGGTTCAGAACATTGTTGATTCCCTTAGCAGCGTGATCCGGTTCGACCTGCCGACGGCCGAGGACGAGGCGCAACCCAAGATCACCGACGACTCGGCATCACCGCCGAAACCGTCCGAGTTGTCCGGAAACATGCGATCCGAATCGGGCCAGTTGAAGCCCGATGAATCCGGCATGATCTCGTTCGCTCCGATCCGGCCGGATTCATCGACCCGTGCTTCTGTTTCGCCGATTCCTATCGCCCCTCGCTCGCCGGAACCACCGCCCGTGGTTCTGCAACCCGAACCGAAGATCCCGTCCCCTCCGGCGGTTCCGAAAGTTCCGGTGGCTCCGCCGCCGAAGATAGTTCAGCCGCCGGTCAATCCGGTGGCGAGCCGTCCGAATCCAGCCCCGAACACCAAGCCTCCGTTGCCGCCCGAGAAACGCATCATGAAGACCAACGATTCCAACCCCGCCGCCGACCGACCGTTTCGCGGTCACACGGGGGACATCACGGGGCTGGCCTTCTCGCCGGACAGCCGCTTGATTGCCACATCCAGTTGGGACAAGACGGTGAAACTGTGGGACGCCGCCACCGGCGGCGAACGGGCCACGCTGAAGGGACACACCGGCGTCGTGAGTTCGGTGGCTTTCGCCCCGACCGGCGATGTGATGGCCACCACCAGTTGGGACAAAACAGCCAAACTCTGGCATGTGCCCGGTGAAAATTTCCTGACCCTCAAGGGGCATGGCGGCGTGGTGACGGCGGCGGTGTTTTCCCCCAAGGGGGACTGGCTGGCGACCGCCGGATGGGACAAATCCGTCCGCGTCTGGAAGCCGGACGGAACGCCGTCGATGAACCTCACCGGGCACACGCGGATGGTGACCTCCGTGGCCATCTCGCCGGACGGCAACCTGATTGCCTCCGGCAGTTGGGACCGCACCGTGAAGCTCTGGCTGGTCGCCAGCGGGGCCTGTCGCAACACCCTTCTCGGCCATGCCGGGGATGTGACCTGCGTGGCCTTCTCCCCGGATGGTCGTCTGATTGCCACCGGGAGTCTGGACCACACCATCCGTTTCTGGGATTCCGGAAGCGGGAAGGAAATGGCCACTCTGCGCGGCCACGGCGGGGAAGTGACCTCGCTGGCGTTCTCCGCTGACGGCCGTTCCCTCGCCTCCACCGGGTGGGATCGCTCGGTGAAGATTTGGGATGTCAGCACTGGCCAGGCCCGCAGCACCATGACCGGCCACACCGGCGTGGTGACCTGCGTGGCATATTCACCGGACGGTCTGCGTCTCGGTTCCAGCAGCCTTGATCGCAGCGTGAAGATTTGGGACGTGGCGACGGCGATAGAGATCACCACTCTCCGCGTGCAGATGAGCAACGACTCCAAGGCGCCGACCGGGGGATTCAATCCGCGAGAAACTCCCTCGGCCAAGCCAGTCTCTTCCGAGGAAACCATTTCCTCGGCCTCCCCGACCCCGCCGCCGCAACCGATCCCCGTGGCGATGCCCCCCCGGCCAATCCCCCCGGCCAACACGCCGATGCCGCCCCGGCCCAAGCCGTTTGTGCCGCCCGCTCCGGAACAACAACCCCGAATGGATGCCTGGTCCGACCCGCCAGCCACGCCGTTGCTGGAAGACATTCTCGGGCCGCGTCTCGGGCCGAAGCCCGTGATGCCCGTCCCGCCTCGCCCGGTGCCTCCGGTGGTCCAGCAACCCCCGGCGCAACCGCCTGCGAAGACGCTGAGCATCGGCAATCTCGGCGGCGATGTTCCGCAGGAACCCACGGTCCCCGACATCAAAGTCCCGGACACCAAACCCACTGAATTCACGCTGCCGGATATCAAGTTGACGGACACCAAGCCGGCCGAGATCCGGCTTCCGGAAGTGGCGCCCGTCCGGATCAAAACGCCGGAGATCAAACTCCCCGAAGTGAAGCCGGCCGAGATCAAGCTCCCGGACATTAAACTGCCGGAAGCGAAGGCTCCCGAGTTCAAACTTCCGGACATTAAGGTTCCTGACGTGAAGCCGGTCGAGATCAAACGGCCGGAAGTGAAGGCTCCCGAGTTCAAACTCCCCGATGTGCGCGTTCCCGACGTGAGGCCGGTCGAGATCAAACGACCGGAGGTCAGCACGCCGGAAATCAAACTGGGCGAAGTGAAGCCGGTCGAAATCAAACTTCCCGAGGTGAAACTTCCCGAAGTCAAACCGGTGGAGGTCAAACTCCCGGTTCTTAAGACTCCCGAAATCAAGTTCCCCGAAGTGAAGCCGGTCGAAATCAAACTTCCGGAAATGAAGATCCCCGAGGTGAAGCCGGTCGAAATCAAACTTCCGGAAGTGAAGCCGGTTCAGATCAAACTTCCGGAAGTGAAACCGGTCGAGATCCGGTTGCCGGAGGTGAAGGCTCCCGAGATCAAACTTCCGGAAGTGAAGATGCCGGAAGTCAAGCCGGTGGAGATCAAGCGTCCCGAAGTGAAGGTGCCGGAGGTCAAGGTTCCCGAAGTCAAGCCGGTCGAAATGCGGTTGCCGGAATTCAGCGTCGGCAGTTTGCGGATGCCGAAGATGAACCCGCCCGTGACAAAAGCACCCGAGGTCAAGCCGCCTGTTGTCGAGGACACCGAGGGCACGGCCACCGTTCCGGATTTCATCCTCCCGGAAGTGAAATTGCCTGAAACCCCGCCCGTCGAGGTGACGGCCCCCGTGTTTCGCACGCCGGAAGTGAAACCGGTCGAAATCAAACTTCCGGAAGTGAAGATGCCGGAAGTGAAGCCGGTCGAGATCAAGCTTCCGGAAGCAAAGAAGCCAGTCGAGATCAAACTCCCCGAAGTGAAGATGCCGGTGGAAATCAAGCTTCCGGAAGTGAGGATGCCGGAAGTGAAGCCGGTCGAGATCAAGCTTCCCGAGGTCAAACCGGTCCAGATCAAAGCACCTGAAGTCAAACTGCCGGAAGTGAAGCCGGTCGAGATCAAGCTCTCGACGCCCACCCTGTCGGCCGCCACTCTCCCGGAAATCATTATTCCGGAAGTGAAACCGGCAGAGATCAAACTTCCCGATGTAAGGCTTTCCGAAGCGAAGCCGGTGGTCGAGATCAAACTTCCGGAAGTGAAGCCGGCCAAGCCTGCCAGCATGCCGCTTGGCTATCGCTTCCGCGATGATGAGCTGGTCATCACAACTCCAAGCGTCAAGCTTCCGGAAGTGAAGCCCGTTGAGATCAAACTGCCCGAAGTCAAGCTTCCGGAAGTAAAACCGGTCGAGATCAAATTGCCGGAAGTGAAACTTCCGGAAGTGAAGCCCGTTGAGATCAGATTGGGCGAGGTAAAGCCCGTTGAGATCAAGGCGCCGGAATTGAAACTTCCGGACATCAAGTTGCCCGACGTGAAAGAGATCAAGGCTCCGGAGATTAAGCTCCCCGAAGTCAAGGCTCCGGAGATCAAGCTCCCGGACATCAAACTTCCGGACATCAAATTGCCGGAAGTGAAGCCGGTTGCCGTCACCCCGCCGAGCGTCAAACTGCCAGATGTGAAACCAGTGGTTATCACACCGCCAAGTGTCAAAGTTCCCGATATCAAACTCACGCCGACGAAGCCGGCCGAGTTCAAACTGCCCGATATCAAGTTGCCGGATGCCAAGATTCCGGAAGTCAAAATTTCCGAGATGAAACTGCCTCCGGTGAAACCGGTCGAGATCAAACTCCCGGAAGTGAGGCTTCCCGAGGTCAAGCCGGTCGAGATCAAGCTTCCCGAAGTCAAGCCGGCGGAAATCAAGTTGCCCGAGGTCAAACTTCCGCCGGTCAAGCCGGTCGAAGTCAAGTTGCCGCCGGTCAAGCCAGTGGAATTCAAGTTGCCCGATGTGAAACTTCCCGAAGTGCGGTCCGGAAGCCTCACTCTTCCGGGGCCGAAACTCCCGGAGCCGAAGAAAAACGAACCGATCCTCATGGCCCCCCCGATGCTGGACATCATCATGCCGCCACCATTGCCTGTGACCGCATCCGAAGGTGGAAGCGACGCCATTGATCCGTTCGCCCCGCCGCCGAAGGAACAAGTGATCGACACGGCCTCGGCCTCGGGAAGCCGCAAGCCGGAAACGCCGCAAAAGGGATCGGCGTTCAATTCGCTGGCGCTGAATCTCGACGGCAGCATGCTGGCCACCAGCCGGGGCGATTCGACCGTGCTCGTGTGGCATACGTCCACCGGGGAAATGCTACACGCCCTCCGGGGGCACGCCGGGGAAGTGAACGCACTGGCGTTTTCACCGACCGGGGCCGCGCTGGCCACCGCCGGAGCGGACACGCTCATCCGCATTTGGGAAGTCGCCACCGGCACGCCCGTCCGCACGATTCCGGGGCATTTGGCCCAAATCACGTCGGTGGCCTTCTCGCCGGACAACACGCACATGGCGACCGGCAGTTTCGACACCACCATCAAAATTTGGAACTGGGTGAAGGGACGTGAAGTCGCCACGTTGCGGGGCCACACGGACGGCGTTGCGGCCATTGCCTATTCCCCGGACGGCCTCGCCTTGGTGTCCGGCGGCGAAGACGGCACCGTGCGGTTGTGGGATCTCGAAACCGGCGAGCAACGTCTCCATTTGGTCGGGCATAAGCGGGAAGTTTGCGCGGTGGCGTTTGCCCCCGATGGCGAGCGATTTGCCTCGGCCGGCGGCGAGGGAGCGGTGAAGATTTGGGACGCGGGCAACGGCGAAGAATGGATGACCATTGCGGCCCACACCCGCGTCTGTTCGGCCATCGCCTTTTCCCCGGAAAGCGAACTGCTGGTCTCGGCGGGTTGGGACCAGACGATCCGCGTGTGGAACGCGGGGAACGGCCATGCCGCCCGCATGATTAACGGGCATCAGGCCGAAGTGACCGGCGTGGCCTTTGCCCCGGACGGCAAGACCATCATTTCCAGCGGTTGGGACCGCACCGTGCGGTTCTGGGATGCCTTCACCGGCGATGAAACGGCGATGCTGACGGAACAGGGATTGATGCCCCGCGCCACGCCGACCATGCTGCCGCGAGCCCCCCCGCCGCGACTGAGCCGGCCCGGTTCCAAGACCATCGCCGTCCCCGTGCCCGGCCCGACGCAAGCCACGCCGGTGCCCTTGCCGCGACCGACGAAACCCATCAGCAGTTCGGTGACGACGGCCCTTTCGACGGCGGCCACCACCACGGTGAAAACGCCGGAACCCACCGCCCAAGTGCCGATCAACCCGGTCAGGCTTTCCGGCACGATGAACCTTGCGGAGAAGTTCAGCCTCCTGACCGTGGGGGGCGACCGGGCCATCCGCGTCTGGGACATCGCCACCAAGAGCGAACTTCGGCAGATTCCGGGCCCCGGCCGGGAGATCCTGTCGCTGGCCGTGAGCAACGACCAACGCTTGCTGGCCACCGGCGGCGACGATGAAACCCTTCGTCTCTGGGACGTCGGGACCGGCGCGGAGCGCTATGCCTTCACCGGCCACGCCGGGGAAGTGACCGGCGTGAGCTTTAGCAGGGACGGCCGGCATCTGGCGACTTGTAGTTCGGACATGTCCGTGAAACTATGGGACATCCCGGCGGGAATGCTTCTCGGAACGATTCTCGGCCACCGCACCGAGGTGATGGCCGTCGCCTTTTCCCCCGACGGCCAGACGCTGGCCACCGGCGGACGGGACGGCACCATCAAACTGTGGGATGTCGCCAGCCAGTCGGAACGTCGAACCCTTCGCGGCCATACCAAACTGGTTCGGACCCTCGCGTTTTCCCCGGATGGTTCCCAACTGTTGAGCGGTAGCTGGGACTGGACTGCCAAAGTGTGGGATCTGGCCACCGGAAACATGGCGCACAACCTCGCCGGCCACACGGCCGCGATCTCCGGCGTGGTGTTTTTACCGGACGGCCGCCGGGCGGTCACCGCCGGTTGGGACAAGGTGGCCCGATTGTGGGATCTCACCTCCGGCCAGGTGATTCGCGTGCTGGAAGGCCATGCGGATCGCATCTCTTGCGTGGCGGGCAGTTCCGATGGCATCATGGTCGCCACGGCCAGCACCGACGGCGTGATCTGCGTGTGGGATCTCCTGCGAGGCCGGGAGCGTATCACCCTGAAGTCCCCCGCCGGTCGCGTGCAGGCGGTGTGCTTCATGTCCAGCATCCGCGAATCCGGGGTGATCCCCCGGCCGCAGATGGCGGGCAAATAACCGCAAGCGGCTGGCGGTTCCCTGATGCACTGGCTCTTTTCCTGGCGCCGATTGCGGGAGCTTGGCGTGATCGGGCTGAATGCCCGAAACGCCGGGGCCATCATGGGGCACAACCCTCGGGCGGCCTTTCCGCTGGTGGACGACAAAATCCTGATGTGGGAGCTTTGTCGCCGGGTCGGCCTGCCGACACCGGAAACGCGGGCGATCTTTCAAACCCACGGCGATTTGAAGTTCCTTGAAGAATCACTGACTGCCTCTCCGGAGGGGGTCATCAAGCCCTCTCGCGGAGCCGGCGGCCGGGGGGTGATGGTCTTTTTCGGGGCGGCCCCCGGCGGCTATCGCCGGGCCGATGGCCGGGTCATTTCCACGGAATACATTCGCCAGCATCTTTCGGACATTCTGTCCGGCCTTCATTCAATGGGAGCCAAACCGGATCGGGCCATCCTGCAACAGCGCGTCGGCGTGCATCCCGCCCTGGCCCGGATCAGCGACACGGGAACGCCGGACATTCGTGTTTTGATCCATTGCGGCGTCCCGGCAATGGCCATGCTGCGGCTGCCCACGTTGGAATCAAATGGCCGGGCGAATCTCCATCAAGGGGGCGTCGGCGTCGGCGTTGACCTGAAGACGGGAACAACAACACAAGCCGTTTGGCGGGGCCATCGGATCGACCGTCACCCGGACACCGGCGAACCGATTCCCGGATTGGTGATCCCCGATTGGCCCGATGTGTTGGAACTCTCCGTTCGGGCGGCGCGCGCGACGGGGCTGGGTTATCTCGGCGTCGATGTGGTTCTCGATCACGACCGTGGCCCGCTGCTCTTGGAAGCCAACGCCCGTCCCGGCCTCGCCATTCAGATGGCCAACGGCCAAGGACTGGCCCATCGGCTGAAGAGAATCGCCGGCGGGCAGGGCTATTAAAGAAGCAGGGGTATCAAAAACCCCAATATGCCTATTTTGCCGGGCCGAAAGCGGCCTTTCAGCACAAACAGGCTGAAATGGCTCATGGAAGGGTATTTACAGAGGCGTGACGCGCAAGAAGGCTGTAGAATGACCAAGAAGACACGCCCGCCCATGAAATCGGAGGACAGGATGCTTGTTTACGAGTCGGGAATCCCGACGGTGGCCGGAACCTCGCCAGGTGTGTGCGTCGAAATTACGAATGCCGATGTGCGGCGTTGGAATGATCGAGACGCCACCGTCATCAAACAGGCCGAGTGTTGTGCGTTGGTGAATGGTCTGAAATTGAAAAAGACCAAGTATTTCATCAAGGGTGTCGGCGGTGTCTTCCTGACCAACGGCAATGGAACCATCGAGGCCCTGCGGCTCAAATATCCCAAGATCACCGAAGAAACGACCGGCTTCCCGCTGTTTGAATTGCCGAAATAACCACTTTCACGGCTCAGATTTGAGTCATGAACCGGGCCAAAAATTCTTGGCCCGGTTCATTGTCGAACCAACCACTGCTCAATCACTCAGTGTTCTTTCCGAATCTCGGGCGTCGCCTTGATGATATTTCCGAGGTCATCGGCTTCCACAAAATAACTGTGGGAGATCCGGGTGGCGGAGACATCCGGGCCGATGACCACGTTCACCCGATAATTGTTTCCCCACAACGGCATCACGGCCATGCGAAACAAATTCTTCGGATAACCGAGGGATTTGATGACATTCGCCCGGATCATGGCCTCGGGGCTTACCCGCTCGCCGGACGGAGATTCGTCCGACGGCATTTTGGATCGTTTGGCGGCAGGCATCGGTCGTTCCCCCTTGGAGTTTCAAGACGACAGGATATCGTCGGCGAAAATCCCCGGTCTTGATTACCACAGTATAGGGCGGGGCGAAAGCCGAAGTGATCCCCTTTGCCGGATTGAGTGTCGTTTTCGTGATTGAATGAAAATTTTTCAGGCCCGCAACGCAATCGCCGTGGCGGTGGCGACGTGACGGGTGAAGGCCGTCGTCAGCAACACTTGGCCGATGCCGACGGTCGTGAGATGATCCTTGACCGTGCCCCGTGGAATCACCTTGGGGACGCCTTGTTTGAATTCCACTTCCACTTGCGTCCAGATGGCTCCGGGCCGGCCGTGCAGGCCAACCGCCTTGAACACTGCTTCCTTGGCGGCCCATAACGCCGCGAATTGTTCCGTCGAATTTTTCCGGGACTGGCACCAGCGAATCTCGGCGGACGTGTACACACGGGTGAGGAATCGCTCCCCGTGCTGTTCGATCAGCGTCCGCACGCGGGCGCATTCGACAATTTCGGTACCCAAGGCGACAATGGACATCTGCTCCTCGTGTCTCTCGACTGGCGTTGGAGCGACTGCTTTTTGGAAGGATGAAGGATGAAGGATGAAGGATGAAAGGAAAACCGCTCACCTGATTGAAAGCACCTGATTGAAACAAGTCCGGGCTTTGTTCTGAAATCTTCGGGTGCGGTTAAATGGTTTTCCCTTCATCCTTCATCCTTCATCCTTCATCCTTTCAACTAACACATCCCCCGCGACACCATAAACTGTCAGTTGCTCATGGTATCCGAAACCCAAGGACGCGGGCATGTCGCAGGGTAAGCCGTTCGATCTGTTGGATGGTCTCACATGGCCGCAACAGGAAGCCGTCACCCACAAGGACGGGCCGTTGCTCATCCTCGCCGCCGCCGGGTCCGGGAAGACGCGCGTCATCACCCGGCGGGTGGCTTGGCTGCTCAACAACGGCGTCCGGGCGAGCAATATTCTCGCGATCACATTCACCAACAAGGCCGCCAAGGAGATGAAGAGCCGGGTGGACACGCTCGTTCCCGAGCATCGCGTTCTTATCAGCACGTTCCACGCCCTCGGGGCCAGATTGTTGCGGTTCTACGGGGATCGCATCGGGTTGGACAAAAATTTCACCATCTACGACACGGACGACCGTAACAAGATTGTGAAAATGGCCCTCGACATCGCCGGGCTGGACAACAAGAACTTCACCCCGGAGCGAATCGGTTCGGCCATCAGCAAGGCCAAGAACCAACTCCAGACGCCGGAGAAATACGCCGCCACCAGCGGGGATTTCTTCACGCAAACGGTGTCAACGGTCTACGGGATTTATCAACGGAAGTTGCGTGAAGCCAATGCGATGGACTTCGACGATCTGTTGTACATCCCCGCCCTGATGATGAAACATCACGAAGAATTACGGGCCGAACTGGATGCCCGGTACAAGTATGTGATGGTCGATGAGTATCAGGACACCAACAGCGCGCAATACGAAATTGCCCGCAATATGTGCAAGGATTTTCGGAACCTGTGCGTTGTCGGCGATCCCGATCAGGCGATCTACCGCTGGCGGGGATCGGACATCCGGAACATTCTCGATTTCGAGCGGGATTTTCCGGATGCCCGCGTCATCACCTTGGAAAAGAATTACCGCAGCACCCCCGCGATTTTGCGGGCGGCGGCCGCGTTGATCGAGAACAACAAACTCCGCAAAAAGAAACCCCTGACGACGGACAACGCCGAGGGGGAACCGGTGCGGATTCTGACGTTCGACAACGGGCTAGACGAGGCCAATCTGATCGTCGCCCAGATCAAACAACATGTCGCACAGAAAAGATACGCCTACAAGGATGTGGCCATTTTCGTGCGGATGAACGCCCTCACGCGGTCCTTGGAAGCAGCCTTCGTGAAACACGCGGTCCCGTTCCAGATCGTGAAAGGGCTGGCGTTCTTCGACCGGAAAGAAAACAAGGACGTGCTGGCCTATCTGCGATTGTTGGTCAATCCGCAGGACAATCTCTCATTCCTGCGGGCCGTCAATGAACCCGCTCGAGGCATCGGCAAAGTCTCCCTCGACCGTCTTCAAATGTTCGCGGACGAGCATGAAATCAACCTCATGGAAGCGGCCGGGAAGATTCATCAGATCACCGAAATCAAGGGAAAAGCCCGCGACGGCATCCGACAATTCCACACGTTGATTCACACGTTGCGGGAGCAACTGGAACAACCGCCGGAGGAGTTGATCCGCGAAGTGCTGGACAAGTCCGGCTATCGCAAAATGCTGCAAGATGGCGGGACCGACGAGGATGAGGAACGACTGGCGAACATTGAGGAACTCATCACATCCGCGAAACAATTCAACGGCGAAGAGGGGACCCGCAGCACCCGTGATTTTCTGGAGCAAATCACGCTGGCGAGCGACGTGGATTCCTTCGATGAAACCCAAGACCGCGTGTCCGTGATGACGCTTCACGCCTCAAAAGGCCTGGAATTCCCCATTGTGTACATCGTGGCGATGGAGCAGGGAATTTTGCCGGGGGAGCGCAGCCTGGCCCCGGACAAAAAGGAAGACTTGGAAGAAGAACGCCGGGTGGCCTTCGTCGGCATCACGCGGGCGATGCGAGAAGTGTATCTTTGCCATTCCCGCCTGCGGGATTTCCGGGGGCAAACGCTCTACGCCATCCCGAGCATGTTCTTGGAAGAACTCCCCGACGAGGTGCAAACCATCGACATGCGGGCGCACGGCGGCCGAGTTCCCGGCCACGACCAATGGCGGGGGGGCACTAAGGCGGCCGCCGCCGCGTGGGAGGAAACCGGCGTGCGGGCGCCGATTCCCCCGGCCGGGCAATACGGTGTGGAGATCAAAGGCGACGGCGATGGCTACGAAAAGGGACAACTCGTCCAGCACGAACAATACGGCATCGGCACCGTGACGGACGTGAGCGGCTACGGAGCCTTGCGTAAAATCCGCATCCGCTTCGCCACCGCCGGGGAAAAGACCTTTATCGCGGACAAAGTGAAGCTAAAGGTGGTCAAGAAGAAGTAAGCAGGAGAAATCATCTCATGGCCTACACGGACTTCTCGTTTGATCGAATTGAAGAAGAACTGGGCGTGCGTGTTCATTCGGCCGACTTGTTCCCCGGCCTCGCGGGCGCCGTCCCGCCCGGCTGGCTTGCGGACACACTTCAACGGGGACTCGGCTTCTCTCTTCTGACAGAGAAAGCCCGAAGCGAATTTATCGTCGCCCCGATCCTGCTGGCCCTGCGGGAACTGACCGGGAATCGGCTTTCCATTCTGTCCGGTCCCCGGTTGGATGTTGATGCAGATCGTCGGCTGACAGGCGAGTGCGATTTTCTGCTGTCGTTTGCGGAAAACGTCCCGCGCGTTCGCGGACCGCTGTTTGCGGTTGTGGAAGCCAAGCGGAATGACATTGAAGGAGGGTTGGGCCAGTGCATCGCCCAGATGGTCGGCGCCCGGCTCTTCAACGAACGCAACGGCCATCCGACACCGGAGGTGGCGGGTTGTGTGACCACCGGTGAAAGCTGGCAGTTTCTGCGTCTCACGGGGGATGAAGCGAGCCTGCATACCCGTCGCTTTTTCATCAACGGTGTGGAAATGATTCTGGCCGCGTTTCTGAACCTGTTAAGCCGGGCGGCCCCTGTTTGAGACGCATGGGAAAGAGCAGTCGTCTCCAAGAGCCCCTTTTCGTGAACACGTTACAGGCTCCTGACTTTTACGATTTTCAAACCGGTCAAAATCCGACCCAAAAGTGACCTGAAAAGGTGAAAAACAGCCGTCCGGCGACCATTTTTGGACAGTTTCACACCCCAAAAGTGGTCAAAAACAGTGGGCCAACTGAACACTATTTTTCAAAACCCCCGGGAAAACGGAGGGGTCGCCTGATGATTTTGGGCAAATGCGCAGCGATTTTGAGCCTTTGAAAATGGCCCATTATGGTGAAGCCTGATGTCGGCTTGTGGGCGGCGAGAGGAACGATCCAATGTCACACCCACAACATCAGCAAATGTTCCAACGCGGCCGCCCAGGCTTCCACCGGGTCTTCCGAGGGAGGCATTTCAACCGTTTTGGTTTCCGTCCACAACACGGGGCGGGGTTCGCTCACGGTCATTTGCGTCGTCAGGGCGTGTTGGGTTGATTCCGGGCCGCCTTCCATGCTGACGACCAACAGATGGCACATGCTTCGGGCGGCTCGTTCGTCCGCGAACTGGCAGGGGTTGCCGTTTAGGTGGGTGATCGACGCGAGGCCGTTGGCGATTTCCTCCCGGAAAAGCGTCTCGCACAGTTCGCTCTCGTGGCCGAGTGTTTTCCCTTCCTTTTCCTCCACAAACACGATCTCGAACTTCAACGCCTCGGAACTCAGCCAGTCGGCGATGCGGCGAACCAGCGTGACGAGCGACGCCAGCACCAGCACAATTCGCTGGGCCGGAAGTTCCGGGTCTTTGAACCGGCTTTTCACCAAGTCCGGCATCAAGGCGAACACAAACGTGCGGCGACGGCGCAAAAACTGGTTCTCGTCCCGCGAGTAATAGTAAAGTTCGTCCCGCACATATTTGACATCGAAGAGATCGGGCCTCATCGCCGGGTCCGGCTCGATGTAAGCCAGTTGTGAATGCAACAGGCTTTCCACTGTTCCTTTGTTCGAGATCGACGTGAACCCGCCCACCGGATACGTGTCCTCGTCGAGCACGCGGGTGGGCACTTCCCGGCGATTCGGCAGCGGCTTTACCTTTCGGCGGGGAAGCAATTCCTCCAATCGGTGGGCAAGTTGGACGACCTGCCGATGGGCGACGTACTGCCCCATCTCCGCAAGGGCGGTCCGCTTTTCCAAGGCGTCAATATCGGCAGGCGACAGCACTTCGGCCATGCGGCGACTGGCGGCGATAGTTTGTTCGTACAGCGCCACCAGTTCCGGCAACGGTCCCTTGGTATTCAGCGATTCCCATCCCCGGCGAAGCAGTTCCTCGGGGCTTCCTTCGAGCATCGTTCGCACGAGGCCGGGGGAAAGTTCGATGCCACCAATCCCGGCTCGTTCGCGGAATTGTTTGATGAAATAGGCCAGCCCCCTGGCCCGGTCGCGCCCTTGAAAGCGGCGCATGGCGTCCGAGGCCCGCTCAACGGTCCAGTCCGCGTAGAACTTGCCAAGAACGTGGTCTTCGTAAGTTCGCAAAAGCCCCGGAGCCACGCCGGGGACCGCGACCGCGTCCTTTTGGTATTTGAACTCGGTTTGGGAGCCATAGGCAATGTGGCCAAGGTCCGCGATCATGCCGGTGGGAAGCAACGGCTGTCCCCCGGCGGCGATTTCCAGCGTCCACTCCAGCACGGTCCGGATCGCCGATCCGTGCGGCGGCATGGCCCGTTGAAACCAAAGCCCCTGCAACAGAAAATCGGTCGCCGTTTCGGCCTCACGAAGCAGAACAACGCTCATTCCGAGGCCCCTCATCCCGGCGGTTCACACAAGACACGCATTCTAGCAGAGCGGCGGGGGCGTTTCCCGGTTCACCGGGCGGCCGCACGATCAAATTTTTCGGCACAACCGGTAAAGTTTGACATTCCGCCGGCCGATAACTTTTGAGGACGCGGTTCGGCGCGTCGCAGTTGGAACACCACGGACGAAGAGGGGCCCATGAGCCGATTTAAGAAGTTCCTGGCCGCGGCAGGCGGAGTGATGCTGGCGGCGTCGGTGGCCCCGGCTCAATCGCCGGTGTTCGGGGAACCTTCGCTTGGCTTCCCGAATGGCAAGGTGGTGAGCGCCGGCCCCTCGTTGGGCGGCAACCCGCCCGCCGCTCTGACACCTCCGGTGTCGGCCACCACCCTGCCGGTGATGAGCGCGATGCCGGTTCCCGGCCAGCCGACTTACACAACCGGGCCGACTCCCGGAACAGCGATGATGTCCGGGCCGATCAGCGAGTCGCAATTGACGGTTCCCCCCTCGACGACGGGACTCGTTCCGGGGGCGGTGCCAGGCACATGGGTGCAAAGCCCGTTGATGGCCAATGCGACGGATTGTTGCGGGCCGGTCGGCGCCCACGGACCGATTGGCTGGGAAACCTACATCCGCAGCGGGCCGAGCATTCCGTTTGGCCGGGGCTTGCTGGCGGATGCCATGAACACCGGCTGGATGACCAGCATTGGCTCGAAGTCGTTGTTCTTTGACCGGGACGGCACGGCCGCCTGGGTGCTCGATCCGCATCTCACGATGACCTACAACAATGGCGGACCGGACAAGCTTGGTTTCCTCCGTCGGGTCGGCACTTCGGGTCGAAACGGAGTCGAGGATATCGTGACCGTGCGGAATGTGCTCCGGTACTCGGTCGGCTTGGGCGGGGGCCGGGATTGGTATTCCAATCTCCCCGGCTTTGTCGGCGGCCGATGGGATGCCTTTTACAGCTATGGGGTGGATGGCGGCGGCCGCTGGGGAACCGGGCACGTGGATTATCAACCCATCACCGACCCGGATGGATATCGCCGGGTGCATGATGTCTTCGGCCAGACTTATGTGGGGGCGCACTACAACCTCAACATTCCCATGGGCGGCTGGACATTCGTGACCGGCGGCCGGGTTGAAGTGGGCTATACCTTCTCCGACCTGTACCCGACGGGGGGAAGTTTCTGGGAAGTCAACTTCTTGTTCAACGTCGGCGTGCGTTACTGAAAAATGGGGTGACCCGCCCCGCTGTATCTGTTATCGTGAACCGTGGAAGCACACAAACTCTCCACGGGCGACACGCGACATGTGGGAATTTCTCAAGCAACAAACCCGCCGGCAATTCTTTGGCCGCTCGGCCGCCGGCATCGGCACGACGGCCCTGGCCTCCCTGCTGAACGATCAACTCTTCGCCGCAGAGCCCAACCCCGGTGCGTTGCCGAATCTCCACTTTGCCCCCAAGGCGAAGCGGGTGATTTATCTCGTCATGTCCGGCGGACCAAGTCATCTCGACTTGCTTGACCACAAACCCAAGCTTAAAGACCATTTCGGGGAAGATCTCCCCGCGACCATCCGCATGGGTCAGCGCATCACCGGGATGACCAGCGGGCAGAAGACGCTTCCCGTGGCGCCCTCCATGTTCAAGTTCACCCGGCAGGGCAAGGCCGGAACATGGATGAGCGAACTGTTGCCAAACATCGCCACGGTGGCCGACGACATCGCCGTCGTGAACTCCCTGCACACGGAGGCCATCAATCACGACCCGGCGATCACCTTCGTCCAGACCGGCAGCCAACAACCCGGCCGGCCGAGCCTCGGGGGCTGGCTTTCCTACGGTATCGGCAGCATGAACAAAAACCTGCCGGCCTTCATCGTGATGATCTCGCAGGGAAGCGGCAACAAGACGGACCAGCCGATCTTCTCCCGCCTGTGGGGCAGCGGTTTCCTGCCGAGCCAGCATCAGGGGGTGCGGTTCCGCTCCGGCAAAGACCCGGTTCTGTATCTCTCCAACCCGGACGGTGTGGATGCCGAATCGCGGCGGGACATGCTGGACGCCGTCGGCGAATTGAACCGGATGGCGAAGGAAAACTTTGGCGATCCCGAGATCAACACCCGCATCGAACAATATGAAATGGCCTTCCGGATGCAGACAAGCGTGCCGGAACTCACCGATTTGTCGAAGGAACCGAAGAAGGTCATTGAGGAATATGGCATCGACGAAAAAGGCGAGGACGGTGGTTTCGCCCGCAATTGTCTGCTCGCCCGCCGGATGGTGGAGCGAGGCGTCCGCTTTGTGCAACTGATGCACCGGGGTTGGGACCAGCACGGCGGCTTGCCGGGCCAGATTCGCGGCCAGTGCAAGGACGTGGACCGCCCGTCGGCCGCTTTGGTGAAGGATCTGAAACGCCTCGGAATGCTGGACGACACGCTTGTGATCTGGGGCGGCGAATTCGGCCGGACGGTCTACAGTCAGGGGGCGTTGACCGCCACCAATTACGGCCGGGACCATCACGGCCGCTGCTTCAGCATGTGGATGGCCGGCGGCGGCGTGAAGCCGGGCATCACCTACGGCGAGACGGACGATTACGGTTACAACGTCATCAAAGACCCGGTCCACATCCACGACTGGAACGCCACCATCCTGCGCCTCCTCGGCATCGACCACACCCGGCTGACATTCAAGTTCCAAGGCCGCGACTTCCGGCTGACCGATGTTCACGGCGAAGTGGTGAAGGGGTTGTTGGCTTAAACGGAGGCGGCAAATGAGCCTGGCCATCGGTCCGGTGTCGTGGGAAAGGATGGTCGGCGCCGTGGAAAAAGTCCGGGACCGGCTGACACGGACAACGGCGGCTCTTGACCGGCAAACGGTTCCCTATGCCGTGATCGGAGAAAATGCGGTTGCGGCGTGGGTGTCCCGTGTTGATGAGACCGCCGTGCGAAACACGCAGGATGTGGATATCCTAATCCGACGAGTTGACCTTCCCGCCGCCACCGTCGCGATGACTGCCGCCGGGTTCCGGCATCAGGAAGTGGCTGGCGCGGATATGTTCTTCGATGGGGAAACTGCCGGTCCGCGAGATGCTGTCCATGTGGTGTTCGCCGGTGAATTTGTTCAGACCAATTACCTTCATCCGACGCCGCAAGTGACGGAAAGCGAAGACGGCGGCCCCTTTCGCGTTCTCTCCCTTGACGCCCTTGTGAGGATGAAACTCACCTCATACCGCCGCAAAGATCAGATGCACTTGCTCGATTTGATGGCCGTGGGGTTGATCGACACCGACTGGCCTGCCCGCCTCCCCACCGATTTGGCCGTCCGGTTGCAAGAGCTGTTGGAAGACCCGAATGGGTGAGACTGGTTGGCTGGGAAAAGCGGCCGGGTTTCTGTCCAGACCGGCGTGCTGATGAGTTGTGGTTCGCCATTCGCCAATCAGGAGGGCAGGCGAGTTTGGTCGTTCGGCAAACAGAGGGCGAGGCGAACAGATGAGCGTGCTTGAAAACCTGCTGGGTTCCGCAGGGCTGGGACTGCTCCAAGCAGCCTTGGGTGCCTATTGCCTGTTTTTCGGGCTTGGGTTCTTTGGCAAGCCTCCCCGTCCAGGCGCAAGGCGGGAACCCGTCCGGGTGCGGCCATTGATGGTTGTCGGAGGAGTTTTCCTGATCGCGTTCGGGCTATGGCTGGCGATGCGTGAACCCGCCCGATAAGCTAGCTCGCGAGTAAATGCCTGACAAAGCAACCTGAGTGCGGTTCGTAAAAAATCAGAGCCCCGTGGAAAACCACGGGGCTCTTGCTGTTTCACCAATTCATCTCAACCGATCAGTGGTTCAGCATGAACTCGCTGGTGTTGAGCAGCGACCAGAAGACGTCTTCAAAGAACGCCTTGTAGTGGGCCGGGGTGGCCCCGCTCTTCTTCATTTCGACCAGCTTGGCTTGCAGGAAGGCCGTTTCGCTCATGCGGCTTTGAACCACCGGCTTGCCCTTGGCGTCCACGACATCTTTGCCCGTCTTGGCGTTCTTGACATAGGTTTCGATGGTCGGGGTCGTGCCCGGCTTGCGGGTCAGGGTCATCAGGTAGAGTTCGTTGAGGACGCCCATTTCGTTGTAAGAGCTGCCGTTCTTGTACTTGTTCATGGCCTTGTCCACGGCGCTTGTGCCGTCCTTGCGGCTCACTTCAAAGTTGAGTTCGTCGCCGTTCATCATCAACAGGGCCTGGATGATCGTCCCGTTGAAGTTCACTTCGTTTCCTTCGTCGTCGCCGAAGCTGTTCACAAGCTTGTTGATCCACTGGTCCTTCTTGGTCTTCTTGGTCGCCTCGTCCTTGATCGAATCGATCCGGGTGGCGGTTTCCAAGGACTCAAACAGGACTTCCGGAGACATGGACTTCAAGGCCATCCGCGTGAAGTACGGGGCGGCTTCGTCCTTGGCGTTGCCACCCTTGCCGTCGGCGAGGCCGTTGGTTTGGTAGCTGAGGGCGTAGGCGTCCGAATTGCAGATCCACTCGATCAGCTTCTTCGTGTCGTAGCCGTATTTGACAAATTCTTCGCCCAGTTTGTTGAGCATGTCAACGTGGACGACCTTGTTGTGGCCGCCGAAGTCATCGGCGGCGGGGAGTTCGTTCATCCCGCGGCCAAAGAAGTGGGCCCACATCCGGTTCACGTAAGCCTTGGCGAAGTTGTCGTGAGCCAGCACGTATTCAGCCAAGTGTTCCCGGCGGCTCTTCGGGCTGCCCGAGGAAATGCTCTTCCGGGGGGGCGTGCCTTCTTTTTCGAGGTCGGCGAGGTTCGGCAGGAAGTTCGGCTTGGTGGCGAACATGATGCCGGTGCGGCGTTCAAAGAAAATCCGGCCGGTGCTGTTGATGCTCGGGTCGTCGGTCAGGGTGACCGGCAGGGCGTCCCGCTTCTTCTTGCCTGTGTTCTGTTCCTTCGTGACCGGCGTGCCTTCCCGAACGGTCTGCCGGAGGAAGGCGTTCACGCCCCAGAAGTTGTCCTGCTTCCACTCCGGGTTGAACGGGTGGTCGTGGCATTGCAGGCAGTTGGTCTGCACGCCGAGGAACATCTTGGTGATCCGCGAGGTGAGCGGAATCATGTCAAAGTTGCCGTCTTCCTTCCGCTTTTCCGGCGGGTTGACCGCTTCGCCGAAGTGGGACACCATGAAGGCACTGGCGCCGTTTTCGTTCGTCTTGCCCTTGGCCGTCAACAGTTCGCGGACGATTTCGTTCCACGGCCGGTTCTTGGTGAATTGCTCTTCGAGCCACACTTCGAGATTTTCGTGGTAAGCCTCGGCGACGCCGCCGCGGGTCATCAGCCACACGCCCCAGATGTTCTTAAAGTTCTGGGCATATTCGAGGGCGTAATCGTTCGACTTGTTTTCCTTGGCGGAACCGCTCTTCGGCTTGTAATCCTTGGCGTACAGGAGCCGGCGAACCAGTTCGGCCTTCTTGTTCGGCCGGGTGTCGACTTCGGCGTAATCACGGGCTTCTTCGGCCGAGGGAATCCGGCCGACGATGTCAATGAACACCCGTCGGACAAACTCGTAGTCACTGGCTTTTTTGGAGGGCTTCAACTCGGCGGCGGCCCAAGCCTTGCCGAGTTCCTCGTTGATGATCGTGGTTTGCGGCTGGACGGCCGCCGGGCCGGGGGGAAGGTCGGCGGCCTTGATCTGGCCGCTCCCCGCCAAGGCGATGGCAAAAGCCGCCGCCGCACCGAGGAACCGCCAGGTTCCCCTGAATCGGAAAGTCATCATTCGGTTCTCCCGAGGCAACATAAAGATTGTCTTATCGTTCTATGGAACAGCCCGGCGTTGCAAGTGTCACGCCCGGCCCCTGATTCTGGCCTGCGATTCTCGTTGGGCGGGAGAAATCTTATTTCATTCTCAATGCCCGGTCGGGCGTTGTCAATTCGTTTCGACGGGCATACGTTTCGACGAGCCAACCAAGAGGGTGGATGTTCTTAGGACGAATTTCCGGTTCGGAGAGTTCCCGTCCGATCAGAAACCCCGAAAATGACCGTCTGCACTGGAAGCCCAAGCGAGTGAGTTTGTGATGGAATTCGACCCGGACCGCGTGCGGGACAACATTCGTCGGGCTGAAACGTCCGACCTGCTGGACCGGGTGACGGTCTACCGGGCCGATCTCGAACCCGAAGCGTTAACGCTGATGATGGAAGAACTTCGGGCGAGAAAGATCACCCCGGAGCAGATCGTTCTGCACGAACAATCCCGTCAGGAGGCACTGACGGACGATTCGGGCTTGGTGCGGGCCTGCTCGTTTTGCCGGAACCCCGCCATCGCCGAGGGAAAAGGCTGGTTCCGACTGTTTCGACTGGTTCCGTTGGTTCCCCGCACCCTGTATTTCTGTTCCGAACACGTCCCGGCGGAAAAGACCTGAAAGCGACTGCCTGCTACTCTCTGGCCAACATCGTCCGCACGTATTGTTCCTCGCCAATCATGGCATAAAGTTTGTTCCCGGCGAAAATCAGCTTGGTCACCTGACCGCTGCCGGGACTGGTGATTAGTCCGCACGGCCGTCCCGTGGGGTCAAACACCATGATCCCGGCCTTGTATGCGGCGTAAACCCGATTCGAGCCGTCCACGCACAGGGCCGACACTTCGCTTTCCGTCTCCCCCGGCCGCAACCGCAACGGGCAATACTTTTCCCCGCCGCTAAGTGTCCCTTCCTTGTCGATCCGGAACGTCCACACGTGCTTGCCCCCGGCATCGCCCACCAACAGCGAAGCGCCATTGTGCCAGACAGTCGTGCAACTCGGTTTGGCCAATGGAATTTGAATGATCCGGCTTTCGCCCTTGGCCGGGTCCGTCGGGCCTTTCACTGCCTTTTCCGTCGGCATCGCTTCATAAAGGGCTTTAGGTCCTTCGGGTTCTTTGCCTGCCGACTTCCACGTTTCCCCCGCCTTGATAATCTCATGCAGCGGCATGTCTTGGGCGGTGGCCAACACTGGCAGGGCCAGCAGGGCGAACGCCATCAGAAGTTTGTTCATTTTTGGCTCCCGGTCGTCGCCGTCGTGGCGGTCGTCAGAGCCGGGGGAGTGTCCTGCCACAGCCATTTCAGGGAGGCGGGCATCTCGGCGCCGCCGTGTCGGCCGCCGTGGGGGCCGTCGCCGAATTCAAAGCGATAGTCGTATTTCATGAACTTCAACGCGGCCGCCATTTGCAGGTTGGCGAGCGGCCAGTGGCCATGCAGATTGTCGAGGTCGTTCGAGCCGTCTTGCAGCCACACTTTGATCGGCTTCCGCTCCGTCTTGCGGATGATCCCCGGATAAACGTCCCCGCCGCGAATGTTGGTGAAACTTCCCACATGGCTCAGCACTTTGCTGAACAGATCCGGCCGTTCCCAAGCGGCCGCGAAGGCGCAGATGCCGCCGGAACTGATGCCGCCGATGCCCCGGCCGGCCGCGTCTGTCCGCAGGTTGTAGGACTTGGCGACTTGCGGGAGGATTTCTTTCTCCAAGAACGTCGCGTATTGCGGGGATGGCGTGTCATATTCAAAGCTTCGGTTGGATCGGCCACCCTTGCCATCGGGATTCGGGACGGTGCCCGGATCGATGAAGATGCCGATCATCACCGGGATGGCTTTTTGATGGATGAGGTTGTCCATCACGATGGTCGCGCGAAACGCCTGGGTTTCGCTGGCGTAGCCGCTGCCGTCTTGAAAAATCATCACGCAGGCGGGGGTTTTGCCGTCATACTGGGCCGGGACATACACGGAATAATTCCGCACGGTGTCCGGGAAGACTTTGCTGGTCCAGGTGTCCTTGATGACCTTGCCAACCGGCACGCCTTCGTGGCGAATCGAATCCGGTCCGAACTTGTAATCATCGGCGGCCTGACCGCCCGCTGTCAACCCGAGGCCGAGGCCCAGAGCCAGTAGAAACCCGCGCATGGAGAGTTGTCCTTTGTGATGCTTTTTCGGAGGGAAGATCACGGTAACAGACGTGAACGCGCGAGGCAAGAATTGTTTCGGCCGGATGACAGAAATGAAACGTCGACATGGGAACCACCACGGGGGTATCCGTGGTGGTTGAAAGCGATTAAGAAGCGACGGCCTCTTCTTGGGGCTGTTCCATTTCCATGCGTCGCTTGGGTTTGACGACATTCGAGGCCAGCCCTACCATTTGAAACAGTCGGATGCTCGTATAAGTGTGGTCAAACTCCCACCAACGCTGGCCGTGCGAGGCGGCTCGCGGCTCGGCATGGTGGTTGTTGTGCCAGCCTTCCCCGCCGCTGACCAAGGCCACCACCCAGTTGTTCCGGCTCTGGTCTCGGGTGACGTAATTTCGATAACCCCAAATGTGGGTGATCGAATTCACCGACCAAGTGACGTGCCACACGGTGACCGTCCGGAGAATCACGCCCCAAACGAGGAAGCTGAGCGACATCTGCAAAATGCCCTCGGCACTGCCGTCGGTCAGCAGGCCGACCAAGGCACCCAAGACCAGATAAACAAGCCATTGAATGATGTAAATCCGGCGGCTCGCCCACGGTTTTTCCATCCGCTTGTAGAAGCGGTCTTGGAACAAATCGCGGATGTATCGTTCGTAAGTGGAAACCTTGTAAAGATTTGGGTTCAAAAACATGAACCAACCCATGTGGCTCCAGAGGAAGCCCTTGAGCCGCGGGCTGTGGGGGTCGGCCACTTGGTCCGAATGTTGATGGTGCATGCGATGGACGGCCACCCAGCTCATGGGTGTTCCCTCCAGGCAGCAGACTCCCAGCACGGCCAAGGCATGCTCAAACCAACGGGGGCAGGTAAACCCGCGATGGGTGAGCAACCGGTGATAGCCCATCGTCATGCCGAGGGTGCCGTACAGGTAGTGGCCGCCGAGCCACAGCCCGACCCCCCACCAACTGAACAGCCACGGGATGCAGGCCAGCAGAGCCAGTGAGTGAAATAAAAACACCAACACGATCATTCGTTGATTGGCAACCAAGGGGCTTTCCCGATCGAGTATGCCGATCCGTCGGCACATACGATCGGTGAAGTTTGCAGAAGGTTTGATCATTAGGGAGCCTTGTGGTTGCCGTCCGAACCGTCCTGGTTTGTTATCGGCACGATGAATTTATATTGTTCAGTCACCGACTCAAAGGATGAAATTCACTGTTTCAGCCGGGAGGCGCATGCGGATTATCCGAAGGAGTTCCCGAAGATACCAACAAGGATTAATCAATTGTTGAAATATTTGCAATCCTGATCGGCCGAGCGCGACAATCAGAGATTCTACTTTTGCAGTCAATATTGCCGTCAATGGCTTTCAGGCAATGAATCGAAATTAAAACCGCGATTTGTCCCTTGGGGTAACCACGCCACCAAACGGGGTTGTTTGCCGCAGAGAAGGCCTGAACTGTCTGACATTTTAACGATTATTACTTCAGATAACCAGCATCCAACCAGTGATCTGGCCACTTTCAAGTAGGTAATCCCGTCCGTTCTGGCTGGAAAACCGGCCTTTCCCTGCCCGGTTTGAGACCGGGAAACTGCCTTGAAGTGGGGGCAAAAACATCTTTCTGCTCACGCCGGGACCGCTACTTTAATCGGTTGCTCATTTGCTCTTGAATCTTACGAAACAGACAGATTTATTAATCACTGTCGGATTTTGGTGTCCGCGCGGCGCCACCAATGACAGGCTCTCTCTCCCTCGATTCGGAGCATTCTTCCATGTTTCTCTCCATTCACCGGCGGGGCCATCCCCGCCGAGGTTTTACCCTCATTGAGTTGCTGGTGGTGATTGCGATCATCGCCATTCTGATCGGCCTGCTCTTGCCCGCCGTGCAGAAGATCCGCGAAGCCGCGAATCGCATGAAGTGTTCCAACAACCTCAAGCAACTCGGGCTGGCTTGCCACGGCTATCACGATGTCGCGGGGTATCTCCCGTCCGGGGCGGTGGGGACCAACAAGTATGGATGGGGCGTGTATCTCCTGCCCTACATCGAACAAGGCTCGCTGTACGCCAAGATCAATCCGGGCGACAGCTACGACACCGCCCAGACCGACATGCCAGCCGCGACCGCCAACGGCAATTTGCTTCAGACGAAAATCTCCACCTATCTTTGTCCGTCCGATCCGCAGGATAACAGCCCCAACGCCAATTTCAGCAACTATGGCAAAACCAATTACGTCGCCAGTGTCGGCGTGATGGACGGGGTCGGCAGCGGCCGGGACCGGACGAAGATTGCCTCCATCATGGACGGCAGCAGCAACACGATGCTCTTCGGCGAGCGCGACAGCCTCCTTGGCCTGGCCGGCATTTGGCCGGGCAACTCATCCCAGACGGGCGGGTCTAATCGCTTCATCGCCAACTGGCGGCCAAACACCAAGTATCTGGGCACCAGAGGCTCCGGTTGCTGCAACGAAGCCGGGACCACCTCCCAGATGCCGGGTGAAATCGCCGGACGCGATCCGTGTCTTCGGCTTGGCTCGTCGAGCGGCCACACCGGCGGGATGAACATCGGCTTGTGCGACGGTTCGGTTCGGTTCCTGAAAAACACCGTCGAAACCTCGCCGACCGCCAAGGGCCAGCCGGCCCTCGACGCCGCCTCCACCGGGGCCACCGGCTGTCTGCCGGGCAAGACCAACTTTGTGTTCCAGAAACTCATGTTCCCGGACGACGGCCTGCCGTTGGGCGACTTCTAATCCGCATCCCGTTCGGAAGGGGAATCACATGAGAAAGACATCAATGGCCGGCCTGGCCGTGGCGCTGGCGATGCTGGCGGGTTGCGGCGATCAGGCGACCGATTTGGAGGGGACGGTCACCTATGACGGAAAACCCGTCGACGCGGGCGCCATCTCTTTGGTGGCCACAGGCGAAGGGGGCCGAAGCGGCGGAGGGAGCATCGTGGACGGCAAGATCGTGTTGAACCCGGAGAACCGCCCGCCGCCGGGCAAGTATCGCGTCGAGATTCGCTGGTCGAAACTGACCGGCAAAAAATTCAAGACCGACTCCGGCGAACTGCTGGACGACCGGGCCGAGGGTTTGCCGGAGAAGTATCACTCCAAGTCCGAACTGACGGCCGAGCTAAAACCCGGCAAAAACGTCATCAACTTTGACCTGAAAAAGTAAGCTCTCCGACAACAACAAACAAACGCCTGGACCGTTGCCGGTTCGGGCGTTTTTGTTTGATCCATGCGATTCGGCATCAGCCACGAAGGATGTTTGACACCCGCTTATCGGTGTGCAACCAAGATGACGGCTCCGTTTCGATCTGGGTGATCTGGCTTGTTGGGTCTGGCCGGTTCTTCCGGTCGAATGACCTGTCCCGCTTTTTTTCTTCCCAAGTGATGCGGAACGTCGTCCACTGATCGCCGGAAAGAAAGTCGTACTCCCAATGTTCCGACGTGCGATGAATCTCCCCTTCCTGACGCCATACGGATTGGATGTGGTCCGGTGATCCGAGCAATTGCAGGACTTGTTCTGCCGTCATCTCCGGCCGGACTTGGGCTGTCTTGGCTTGCCGGTTAGGAACATGTTCCGGCATTGGGAATCGGCGCTCAAAGTCCGGGGTGAAGTGATAGGTCGCGTAGCCAAGGGGTTCTTGTCCGAGCAGACGCAGTGAATGATGAAGGATCGGGCGAAAGCATTGCACTTCCAGCCACCAGCTTCCGGGCATGGCGTCCGAACCCGTGCACCTGCTTCGGCAATCAATTTCTTCCCATTTCCGCAAGAGCGGGATCGCACTTGTCAGGCGATGAACCCCCGCCAGATGAAAGGCGGCGGTCAGGAATCGGACTTGCGGGTCCATTTCTTCCCGGCCGGTATTTTCACTGGTTCCCCGTCGGAACCAGTTGCGGACTTCATTCATTCTTTCCGTGAAGGATGACAGCAGATCGATTACCCCCTGCTTTTCACCCTCAATCATGGCTTGCGACAGAGGATCGGATGAATCGGGGGTTGGCAGGAGGGTGGATGCCGAGAGATTGAGCAGGAGGCACTGTCCGCAAGAGGTTCGCCAAGCGAAATAGAAACTTCCCTGATGCGGAAAAAAGAATCGCCAGGAATGCTCCGTCCAATACAGCCCGGCCGACGAGAATTCCAGATAATCTGGACTCCATGAATAGACGGGAATGCTTCCTGATCGAATCGCATGTTCCGATCCGGCGCCATCGATTCTCACCCGCAGCGTGTCTTCGCCGACGGGGGAAACCGCGATGAGTTCGGGCCGAAAGCCGTGAGTCCTCAGAATCGACCAGCCATCATCCGAAACCACCAACTCATGCGGCGAGTCCTCGTCGTCCTCTTGCCATCGCTCCCAAACAATAAAACCGCCATCGCTCCCGTTCATCTGTCCGGAAGACGGTTGCCGGGTGTTGTCAATGAGCCGGTAGCGGAAGTTGCTTTGATGTTCACGATACTTGAACCCGAACTCATTTTCTGCCGGCGGCTGCCCGTCCCGATGGTTGATCGTCCCGTTATGAGGGGAGCGGGCTTCCAAGGTGAACTTGCCCTTGGGAGACGTGGCCTTGCAATCCGAATAGAAGATGGCGGTCATGGATTTTTCTCCGGTGACATCTCGCCTTGATCAAATTGGCACGAGCCCGGCCAGTCAAGCTATTCTTTGAGGCAATCTGGCTCACCGGTCAATCTCCCCCATCACAATGTCAATGCTTCCGATGATGGCCGGGACATCGGCGATCAGGCAGCCTTTGCAGAGTTCGTTGGCCACGCTCAGGTTACAGAAACTTGATGATCTGGCCCGCACGCGCAGGGGGACGTTTTCCTTGCTCGGGCGGCCGACGACGTAGAAGCCCATCTGGCCTCGGGGGCATTCGGTTTCCACGTAGCATTCGCCGGGGGGCAAGGCCCGAGGGGGTTCCACCCGGTGCGAACCGGCAGCGGTTGGGTATCGTTCGACCGCTTGTTCGATGATCTTCAGGCTTTCGACCACTTCCAGCATGCGCACGTAGAATCGGTGCCAGCAGTCGCCGATGACCGTGCCGGGCGGGGCTTTGTCGAACGGGGGAAGCGGCACGTCAAACTGATAGGTTTCATAGCCGGAATAGGGTTCGATTTTGCGGAGATCCCAATCGGGATCGCCCTTGGATCGGTCAAGCGAAGCCCGCAACATCGGGCCGGTGCATCCATAGGCCAGGGCACGGTCTTTGGACAATACGCCGATGTTGGCGGTGCGTTTCACGAAGATGTGATTGTTCGTCAGCATCGCGTGATATTCGGCGATGCGAGGTCGGAAGTAGGCGATGAAGTTTTTCACCCGGTCGAGGAAGCCCGGCGGGAGGTCGTCGTGGGCGCCGCCGATGGTGAGGTAGCTGTAGGTGAGTCTGGCGCCGCAGACTTCCTCGAAGAGATCGAGAATGTGTTCGCGTTCGCGGAAGGCATACAGGAACGGGCTGAACGAGCCGAGGTCAAGACCGTAGGCCCCCATGCCGACAAGATGGCTGGCGACCCGGTTTAACTCCCCGATCAACACGCGAATGACTTGGGCTTTCTCGGGGATCTTCAGCCCGGCGAGTTTTTCAATCGCCAGCGAGTAGCCGAGATTCATGTTCATCCCGGCCAGATAATCCATCCGGTCCGTGTACGGGATGTACTGAATCGGGGTGACGTTCTCGCCGACCTTTTCGGCACAGCGGTGCAGATAACCCAAGTGAGGGACGACTTCAGAGATGATTTCGCCGTCCGTGCGGAGAACGAGCCGCAAAACCCCGTGGGTGCTGGGGTGCTGCGGCCCCATGTTGACAAGCATTTCGTCCGTGCGAACATCGAACTCAATGATCGTCTGGTCCGCGATTTCGACCGGCATAGTGACCCGCCCCGGCCGGGGAAGCGGCCGTCAGCCCAAGAGTTTCTTGTCGATGTAAATTGTATTGGCGGGGGCGGGGGATCATCTTCTTGAAAAGAACATCCCGTCAAACGAGTCCATGGCATCAGCGGAAATGCGGTCCAAAGCGGCTCTAATTTTGCGGAGTGGACACGAAAAGCCCGATCACGAATCGGATCAAGAAGAAGAGAACAATCACCTTGGTGATTTCAAACGCCACCGCACCGGCCACGACGGCCGAATCGTCCCCCTGAAGGGTGGCCAGGGAAGGAGGGCAAAAAAGGAGGGTGAAACCCAAGGCGATGACGGCAGAAAAAATGGTCCGAATCATGGCAGCCCTCGACCGCTTTTGTTGGACTGCTCATGTATTTGAAGAGGACATGACGACCCGATTGGCTCGAATTCAGCCCAAGAGTTTCTTGTCGATGTAAATTGTATTGGCGAGAGTCATGCCCCGGACGACGTAATCCTTGGAGGCCAGGAATTCCGTGATGGCGGGAATCATGCGGATGCCTTCATCTCCCATCGTTTCGGCACAGATCAACTTTGGCCGGTGTTTGGCGTAGTCCATTGTTTTGAGGATGATCAGGTCAAGGCCCTCGGTGTCGATCGACAGAAAATCTGGGGAGCCTTCGGGAAAATGCTCGACGATGACTTTGTTGATGTTCACCAACGGCATCTTCACGATCTGCTTGATGACCGTCTTGCCGCCGGAGTCTCGTTCCCGGCGCTTGGCCTCGTCGGCGTCGAAGGTGTTGAGTTGGGGATAGTTCATCACGTAGTAATCGGTTTCCGGCGTGTCATCGAGGCCGATGCCGATGTTCAACACGGTGTCCCCCGGCCGCTTTCCCTTCAAATCGGGGATCATGTCCACGTTTGGTTCGATCAACACGCCGCGCCCGCCGAGGCGGTACATGAGATAGGTGTTGCTGCCGATGGTCGGGTGGAATGCCCCGACATCCATGTAGCTGGGCTTTTCGATCTTCAGGTACTTGAGCAAACCGAGAACCACCATGTCCTCGCCGGCTTGGGAGAAGGAAAGTTGCGCTCCCTCGGGCATCGTCTTGAGTTTCCATTCCAACGGCGCCAAATACTCCCCGGCGGCGCTGCCGACCACCCCGGCCAATGTCCCCACAAGGAAATCGCGGCGAAACAATTGAAAGCCTGGCCGGACAGGTGTCGGCGTGTCCATATGGAAGTCCTTCAACGGGCGAGACTTAAGCGGGAACGGGCGGTCAAACGAATGTAGAACAAGAAAATTGAGGCCGGGAAAAAACGAGAGATGATTTTCGACACGAACATTTCCATTGGAATGTTTCGCGGTTTGAGGATAAACTGACGGTGGGTTTGGGAATGCGCCGATTTGAATTCCCGACCTCCCGCCGACCATAACCTTCTCGCCTGACAGGTTCCCGCCAGATGACATCTTCCCACACGCACCGGATTGGGCTGAATCGCCGCGAAGTGATGCAGGTTGGCTATTCGATGTTGCTGGGGGCGTCGGCCGCCGGAATCACGCGGGCCGCTTCCACCACGACAGCTTCGGGATCACCCCGCAAGCCGAAGTCGATGATCTTGGTGTTCCTCACCGGAGCGGCGAGCCACATTGACACATTTGACCCCAAGCCGGATGCCCCGGTCGAGATTCGCGGCGAGTTCAAGACCATCCCCACGGCCGTGCCGGGATTGCAGTTTAGCGAACACGTTCCGATGCTGGCGGCTCGGGCCAAACAGTTCGCCGTGGTGCGTTCATTCGCCCACAAGGACAACAACCACACGGCGGCCACCCACCATGTGACCACGGGATCTTTGCAACCGGGCGTGCGGTTCGACAAAATCCTGTCCCGCGATGACTGGCCCGTCTACGCGGCCGGCGTCAGCTATCACCGGCCCCCGGCGGCGGGCGTTCCGGCGGGCGTCAACCTGCCGTTCTTTCTGAGCGAAGGCCCGCTTCTCTGGCCGGGTCAACATGCCGGGTTCCTCGGGCCGAAGTATGACCCGTGGCAGTTGAACCAAGACCCGAACGGGAAGAACTTCAAAGTCGAAAACATGAGCATCCCCGCCGGGTTCGATGTTGATTCGCTCGGGGACCGCCAGGCTCTGTTGCGGGAGATGAACAAAGGCCAGAACCAGTTGGCGGCCATCGCCGAGAGCCGCCGACTGACCGAACAACAGGAAAAAGCATTCGCCATGCTCACGTCCGGCAAGGTCGGGCAGGCGTTTGACCTGAGCCGGGAATCGAACGAAACCCGCGACCGGTACGGCCGTCATATGTTTGGCCAATCGTTGTTGCTCGCCCGGCGTTTGGTGCAGGCGGGCGTTCCGGTGGTGCAAGCCAACATGGGCAAGGTGCAAAACTGGGATTCGCACAGCAACAACTTCAACCGCTTAAAGAAGGACTTGCTCCCGCCGACGGACAAGGGCGTTTCCGCTCTGCTCGACGATCTGACCACGATGGGGATGCTGGACGACACGCTGGTGGTGGTGATTGGTGAATTCGGCCGGACGCCGAAGATCAGCATGAAAGATGGCGGCCGCGATCACTGGGCCGCGTGCTTTAGCGGCCTGTTCGCCGGGGCCGGTGTTCGCGGGGGCCAAGTCATCGGCAAATCGGACAAGACCGGTGCCTACCCGACGACAACCCCGTTCAGCCCGGATGACCTCGGCGCCACCGTGTACGACACGCTGGGCATCGAACCCGGCATCGAAATCCGCGACCGGCTGAACCGGCCGGTTCAACTGAACCGGGGTTCGGTCATCAAGAGCCTGTTCACCGGGGTGTGATTCTCAAGAACGGTTCAACCGGCATTGGCTCATCGCAAGCGGGACGGCCTGTCAGGCCGCCCCGCTTTTTTGTCTTTCTTGGTTACCGGCCAATCTCTTCCCGGCAATGTGTATCATAACTAGGTATCGCCCCTGCCAGCCTTTCCCGGACGTGACCGACGACCATGAGCATGCTTCAAGACCGGATCGCCCAATTTCGGAACATGACCGAAGCGGAACCCGAGGACGAACTCGGGCACTTCCGGCTTGGCCAACTCCTTGCCGAAGACAACCAGCACGCGGAGGCCGCCAAGAGCTTCCAGCGGGCCATCGTCATCGAGCCGAATTTTTCCAAAGTGTACCAACTGCTCGGCCTCTCCCAAAAGCAACTGGGACGGGTGGCCGAGGCGGTGGAAACTTGGACAACCGGCTGGCGGGTAGCCGAGGGACGGGGCGACCGCATCCCGCGCGACGAGATGGCCAAACTGTTGAAGGAACACGGCGCCGCGATTCCCGAGGCTCCCAAGTCCACGGAAGATCTCGGCCCGGAAACCGGCTTCAAGTGCCATCGCTCGATGTGCGCCGCCGGCCGTCATGCGGTGCAACTTCCCGCCCCGCCGATGCCGGATCCGATTTACGAACGTATCTACAACGAAATCTGCTCTGCCTGTTGGAAAGACTGGCTGAACAATTTCAGCTTCAAAGTCATCAACGAACTGCGTCTCGACCTGAGTTCCGAATTCGGCCAGGAAGAATACGACAAGCACATGTACGAGTTCTTTGACTTTGAGCCGCCAGTGAAGGCGTAAGGCGAAAAGCAAGCAGCAACATGCTCAAATGATTCCAAGAGCCCCACTGCGTCAGCGGTGGGGGTTGCTTCCCGAGTGTGACGGCCACCCCCACCGCTGACACAGTGGGGCTCTTGGGAATCTCACACAAAAAGCCTGTTTAATTGGCCCGATCGTTTCCCCTCTTGCGGATTCTCATGGACTATCTGGTTTCGCATGGCTTGGGCGGTTTCGTCGGACGGTTTGCCGCCTCCGGCGAATCGGCATACCGGCGGGGGGATGCCGTCGTCGTCCGCACCGTGCGCGGGCTGGAGGCGGGCGAGGTATTGGATGCCGCCTTGGCTGATTCGCTGAACCATGCCCGGCCCGGCGAGTTGATGCGGGCAATGACCGCCGAGGATCGGGTTGTGTTGACGGAACGCCGGGAGATGGCCGGGCGGTTGCTCGCGGAAGCTCAAACAAGGGCCGAGGCGAGTGGATTGCCCATCATGTTTCTCGATGGCGAAACACTGCTTGATGGCACACAGGCCGTCATGCAAGCCGTCCATTGGGATGAGTGCGATGTTTCGGAAATGTTTGAAGAACTTTCACGCGAATTTGGCCTGTTGGTGACGCTCCAAGACCTGACATCCCCCAACAAACCCGTTCAAGAGAAAAGCGGCTGTTCGTCCTGCGGATCTTCCGGCGGCGGTTGTTCCACCGGGGGATGCTCCACCGGCGGCGGGTGTTCGACGGGGAGTTGTTCCAAGGGCAAAGTCAAATCGGCCGAGGAACTGACGACGTATTTCTCCGGCCTTCGCCGCCAAATGGAGGCCCAGTCGGCACGCATCTCGCTTCAGTGATCTGTTTCAAGTACACTTTCCCAAGCCCCGCCCGCCGCACTTCAGGAGGTTGTCGCACTCATGCGCTGGCTCATCACTCTTAGTTTGTTCACGGCCGCAAACATCGCCGTCGCCGAGGACGCCCAAAAACTCCTCAAAGAAATCAAAGCCGTCACCCGCGAAGGGGCGGGCAATCCGGAGGCTCAGGCGGCGTGGAAACTGCTTGTCTCCCAAGGGGGCGAATCGCTGTTCCCGACGCTGGCCGCGATGGATGACGCGACCCCGCTCACCAGCAACTGGTTGCGGTCAGCCGTCAATGCCATCGCCGAAAAGGAGAAGGCGTCCGGCAAAATGATTCCCGCCAAACAACTCGAAGAATTTGTGCTGGACACCAAGCACGGCCCGGTCGGTCGACGGCTTGCTTATGAGCTTCTCACGGAAGCCGATCCGAAGGCCCCCGACCGCCTGTTGCCCGGTTTCATCAACGATCCCAGCGGCGACCTGCGCCGGGATGCCATTGCCGCCGTGTTGCCGAAGGCAGAGGCCGACGCGAAGAAAGACCCGAAGGCTGCCCTGCCGGTTTATGAAAAGCTGTTCGAGGCGAGCCGCGACCAAGATCAGGCCGAGAAGATTGCCAAAACCCTCAAGGAACTCGGCGGCAAGCCGGACCTGACCACTCACTTCGGCGTGGTGAACAAATGGTTTATCGTCGGCCCCTTTGACAGCGCCAAGGGAACCGGCTTCGACAAGGTTTATGAGCCGGAAAAAGGGGTGGATCTCAAGGCCGCTTACAAGGGCAAAGACAGCGCGGAGGTGAAGTGGCAGCCTTTGGCCTCCGAAGACACCTATGGTTTGGTGAACTTCAACAAATCCATCGCCAAACACATGGACGCGGCCGCTTATGCTTACACCGTGGTCGAGAGCGACGCCGACCGTCCGGTGGAACTGCGGTTCGGCAGTTACTGTGCCGTCAAGATTTTCCTCAACGGCAAGCCGATCTATGCCCGCGAAGAATACCACCACGGCGAACGCTTCGATCAATACCTTGCCCTTGGCACCTTGAAAAAAGGCAAGAACGAATTGCTGGTGAAAGTGTGCCAGAACAATCAGAAAGATTCTTGGGCGCAGAACTGGCAATTCATGTTCCGCATCTGTGACGCCACCGGCGGCGCGGTGCCAGTGAAGGTGGTTTCGGGAGAGAAATAAGGCATTAACCACAAAGACGCAAAGATCACACAAAGTTTCACAGAGAAGACCAAAACAATGTGAAAATAAAGACAACAAGCGAAGTGAAGAAGAAAGAACACGGAGCAAAATCAACAAGCATTGTTTCTTCGCTTATGCTCTGTGATCTTTCTTCTTCACTTCGCTTTTGTTTTGGTCTTCTCTGTGAAACTTTGTGTGATCTTTGTGCCTTTGTGGTTAGTCTTCTCTTGAATGTTTTCTCTTGAATGTTTTCTCTTGAGTCTCTTTTCTTGGGGGCGTCGTCAATGAACTTGTTCATCGCCGTCGGGCATGATGGCCTTCGCATGGCCTCGGCCGATGGGGTTGCCTGGACCGACAAGCAGACCGGCAAGGAAGGCGAGACCTATCGGGCCGTGAGCTTTGGGAACGGGCATGCCGTCGCGGTGGGCAGTTACGGCGGCGGGAACATCTTTGCCAGCACGGCCGACGGCAAAACGTGGAAGACGCAATTCATTGACGCGAAGTATGTCAAATACGCCCGCGGCCTCGGTTTTGGCAAGGAACAATTCGTCGCCCTCGGCGGCGACCCCGGCAGCGTCGGATCGTCCCGGCCGTTCGTGTTGTTCACCAAAACCGGTGAAACGTGGACCGAACCGCTTGACATCCCCGGCAAGCACATCCTCCGGCGGCTGGCTTTCGGGAACAACCTCTATGTGGCCGTGGGCGACCGGGGCCGACGGGCGGCGTCAACCGACGGCAAGGAATGGAAGGAAGCCCCCGAGACCAAGGCCATCGACACACTGGTGGACGTGGCTTACGGCAACGGTGTGTTCGTCGGCGTTGGCTTGCACGGCTTGCGGATGACGACCAAGGACGGCATCACCTGGACCGACCGGCAGATCGGCGACGAAGGGGAACACATGAACTCCATCGTTTGGGCAAAAGATCGTTTCGTGGCCGTGGGGGCCGGGGCGACGTATTTCTCGGCTGACGGCAAGATGTGGGAACGCAAACCCAACAAAAACGCCCCGCAATTCGCCACCCACGGCAACGGCCTTTTCGTCGGGGTTGCGTGGAAGGGCCGCCTCTTCACGTCAAAAGACGCGATCACTTGGACGGAGACGTTCAAAAGCGACAAACACATCGAAGGACTGACGTTCGCGGCATTTGAAAAGTAGAAGAATCTTCGGGCGTTCAGATTGCGCGGGATCATGACTCCCCGCCGGGTTCCGACACTTCCTAGAATGTCCCTTTGAACGAAACCAGAAGGGACTCGAATCATGTTGGCGGAGTTGGCCCGGCACGGCATCACGGCGAAGACGATCCACGCGAATCTTTCCCCGGCGATCCTTGTTGAAATGGCCCTGTCGCGTGGCGAGGGAAAACTCGCGGCCAACGGTGCCTTGGTCGCCTACACTGGCGAACGCACCGCTCGTTCCCCCAAGGACAAGTTCACCGTCCGCGAACCAAGCACCGAAGGCAAGATCGACTGGGCGGCCAATCAACCCATGTCGCCGGAGTTGTTCGACAACCTCGTGTTGCAGGCGCGCGGATACGCCTCCTTGCAAGAATTGTTTGTTATTGATGCCGTTGCCTGCGCCGAACCGGGACATTCGATCAACGTGCGGGTGATCGCCGAGCAGGCGTGGCAGGCCCTGTTCGCGCAAGACCTCTTTCGGCGGGTTCCCCCCGCCGGGTTGGAATCATTCGAGCCGGACTGGATCGTGTATTCCCTGCCAAACCTCCGGTTTGACCCCGTCCCCGCCGGGTTGAATTCGCCGGTGGTGATCGCGGCCAGCTTTGACCGCAAGACAGTTCTGATCGCCGGAACGCATTACGCGGGGGAGATCAAAAAATCGATCTTCACCATCCTCAACGGGCTGTTGCCGTGGAAGGGCGTCCTCTCCATGCACTGCTCCGCGAACATCGGGGCAGAGGGGGACACGGCCCTCTTTTTCGGCCTCTCCGGCACCGGCAAAACGACCCTCTCGGCCGACCCGGAACGCCGGTTGATCGGGGACGACGAACACGGCTGGTCCGACGCCGGGGTGTTTAACGTCGAGGGGGGATGCTATGCGAAGACCATCGACCTCTCGGAGAAGAAAGAACCACAAATCTTCCGGGCCGTGCGGTTTGGCAGCGTGCTGGAGAATGTCCCGCTTGATCCGACGACCCGCGAACCGGATTACACGAGCCAGCGGATCACCGAAAACACACGGGCGGCCTACCCCCTTGACTTCATTCCGAACGCCGAACCCTCGGGGTGTGGTCCGCATCCGACGAATGTCTTCTTCCTCACCTGCGATGCCTTCGGAGTGTTGCCGCCGATTAGCCGACTAAATTCCACGCAGGCGATGGAGCATTTCCTCTGCGGCTACACGGCGAAAGTCGCTGGCACGGAAGTGGGGGTCACCAAACCGCAGGCGACGTTCAGCACTTGCTTCGCCTCTCCTTTTTTGCCGTTGCCCCCGAAAGTGTACGCGGAACTGCTTCGCCAAAAACTGGACGCCCACACGGCCCCCGTCTGGCTGATCAACACGGGATGGTCCGGCGGCGGTCCCGGTGTCGGCAAACGCATCAGCTTGGAACACACGCGGGCCATGCTCCGGGCCGCGCTCACCGGCGAACTGGCAAGAATGCCTTTTGAAACGGAACCGTTTTTCGGGTTGAGCATCCCGACCGAGTGCCCCGGCATCCCTTCGGAAATCCTCAACCCCAAACGGGTCTGGGGTGATCCGGCCGCTTATGATTCATCAGCGAAGCATCTCGCCGCACGAATTGAAGAAACTTGGAAAAAATATCAGTGAGCATCGTTGGAGGACTTGGCCCGTCCGAGATCCGGGGCGATTCAAAAAATAGGGGTGTCGCCCGGCGGGCCGGCAGGTACCTTATGATGAACCCACCTCCGTGTATCGATCCCCCAAATGTCCAAGTGACAATGACTGTCACCCCGGACAGCCGGTTTTTCCAAAAGACGGAACCCCGCCAGTGATTGACGTGACCACCCCGCCCAAACTCCCCCCGCGCAATCCGGACTCTCACAAGGGGGATTTCGGCCGGGTGTTGGTGATTGCCGGTTCCCGTGGCATGTCCGGGGCGGCCGTGCTGACCGGATCGGCGACGTTGCGGGCCGGAGCCGGTTTGGTGCAAGTCGCCGTGCCGATGGAAATCCAACCCATCGTCGCCCAAGCCAATCCTTGTTACATGACGGCCGCGCTGCCCCAAGATTTGCGCGGCCGGTTCGCGGCGGCCGCCACGGACGACCTGGCGACCCTCTCCAATTGGTCCACGGTGACGGCGGTCGGGCCGGGGCTGGGCCAGTCTGAGTCCATGCCTGAAATGCTGGGTGGTTTGCTGGAGCGGGTGGAATGCCCGTTGGTGATCGACGCGGACGGCCTGAACGCTCTGGCGAAATTGCCCGCCACCCGGCTGAAAGATCGCACAAAACCAACCCTCATCACGCCGCATCCCGGTGAATTTGCCCGGTTAATCAATTCCAGCATCGAAACTGTCCAGGCGCACCGCGAGAATCTGGCCTTCGAGTTTGCCCGCACTCGCGGCGTTATTCTCGTCCTCAAGGGGCACGCCACGCTGGTGACAGACGGAACCCGGATGTATCGCAACACCACCGGAAACCCCGGCATGGCCACCGGCGGATCGGGGGACGTGTTGACGGGCGTGATCGCCGCTTTGATCGGCCAGGGGATGGAACCGTTCGACGCGGCCGTGTCGGGCGTCCATATTCACGGGCTGGCCGGGGATATCGCCGCCGAAAGCCGGGGACCGGTTTCCCTGATCGCCACGGACATCATCGACCATCTCGGCGACGCCTTTCGTCGGACGTGACACCTCCGGCCGGACCTTCTCCAATTCTTCACCCGGCGCCGAAGATTGCCGACTTGTTCGCCAATAAACTGGGGAGGGAAGCATTCCCTTCATTCAGTCAAATAGCGGAGATTCGTCATGCGTCGGTTGTTCGCGGCTGTTGCGTGTGTTCTCATGTCCGTCGCCATGTCCGGGGCCGAGGATGCCCCCAAGCCGCTCACGATTGAGGAAGCGGCCAAAAAGATCGATCAAAAGGTGACTGTCGAACTGGAGGTCAAATCGGCCTCCGTGCGGAACGGCAACGGTTACCTGAACTCCCACATCGATTTCAAAGACCCCAAGAATTTCACCGTGTTCGTCACCAAGGACGGCGTGGAAAGCTTCAAAAAGGCGAAGATTGAAGATATCGCCGATCACTTCAAGGGGAAGAAGATTCTGGTCACCGGCACGGTGATGAACTTCAAGGAAAAGCCGCAAATCAAGGTGACTGAGGCCGATCAAATCAAACTGACGGTGGTCGAGAAGAAATGACTGGATCGCGGATGTTGATCAGACGTCCAGCGGAACCCATTCGACGACATCAAATCTCGCATGAGGGGAGGCGGCCGGGCGGTTGACTCGTTCTTCGTAGGCTTCCCGGCAATAATGCAGCGTCTCGCGGACATCCGCGAGTTTCAGCATCACTTCGCGGACAAACACGATTTCATTGGAGCGGGAAGACCGCAACAGCGTCACGCGCCGGGGATCAAGCCCGAGGCTGATCGCCACCTGTTCCCCGGCGGCCGTCTCGGGAACAACAAGATACGCCCGCTCGTTTTCCGTGTGGCCGGTCACTGTGGGGGTCGCGCGGTCGCGGGCTTTCTTCAACCGCTGGTCCCAATCCCGCGAGAGATATTTGGCGAACTCGGCCACGTCATTGACGGGCAACAGCGTTCCGAGATAGGCGGCCGTCTGGTCGATCAGCGGCTCGGCCAATTCCTGGATATATTCGCCGGATTTCTGACACACCGCAAACAAGCCGCCTCGGGGTTCCAGCACCAGCGACTGGAGGGTCTGATCCAGCGCCTCGACATGGACGGGCTTCACCACCTCGACAAATCGCTTGGCGGCCCATTCGATTTCCTCGCCGCCGTCGGGCAGGAGGATTTGCACGATGGGGGATTCCCCGTAACAGGACGCCCCGCCGGTTTCCGGGATTTCCAAGGCTTGCTTCAAGTTGCTCAGGCGTTGACGACAAATCGACAGATCCCGTTGCTTGTCCTCAAGGCCGGCTTTCACCTTGCGGAAGAAGCGAATCACCCCCGCGTGTGTTTCCTCCTGAGTGCGCTGCTGGGCGTAATTGGAAAGAGCCGCCAGCAATGCCCGCATGTTCTTTTGATCGCGATTGCCAAAGAGGCTGAACCCGCCGCCGACATAACACACCTCGGCGGCGGCGCGGGCGACGGCAAACGCCTGTTCGCTGCGGCGGGTGAACTCGGCCGAGCCGCGCAGAATGTCGTTCTCGGTCCGTTCGCAATACTCGGCCAGACGGCCAAGCGCCCCCTCGGCGGCGGCCACCCGGCGGCCCGGTTTCTCGATCAGCCCCACGGCCTCCCGAGCCACCACTTTCAGCCAGCGGTCGCCGAGGTTGTTCACGGCCGTCACATAGGCCTTGGTCAGCTTCCCCGTTCGCACAGCGTCGGCGGGATCGCGAGATCCTTTCACGCCGACCAGATTCATCACGGCGTCGAACGCCTCGCGGGCCCACACCCCCGTCGCCCCGCCGACATCGATTTTTTGCTCCAGGTTTCCGAGCAATCCGGTCACCTGATCCCCCGGCACGGCCTCGACCGTGCGGATCGCCTCTTCAATCTGGACGCTGACTCGCTCGGGTTTCAAATTCGGGTCGCTAATGACCCGATGGCAAAACTCGGCCACCGCCGGAGAGACCGCCGACGCCTGTGATTGCCAGATCTGAATCATGCGCTCGCCCACCATGCGGGAAGCCGCCCGGAGGAGCAAGCCGCGCGGATACCAGAGGCCGCCGGTGCCGAAACTACGGAAGACTTCCCCGGAGTTGATGGCCCGCGAGCGATCCAGATCCGCGCCCATCGGCGTGGTGAGGTCCAGCGTCAGATAGGAAGCCAGTCGTTCGGCGCATTCGGAAACGGCCGTCGGGCCGCGGGCCCCGCGTTGGATCAGGTAGATTGAGGAAAACGGCCGGTCCTGTGATTCCACCTGCGGCCCGTCCGGCCCGCCATAGCGGGATTGGAAGGTGATCGTCTCGTCCGCATAGTGATTCAGTTCGCTCAGCGTGGCGTAGACATTCGCACACTCGTCCGGCGGGGTGGTCGGATCGGCCGGAGAGCCGAGAAAGAGCATCGCGTGAACGGCGACCGGCAATTTCAACTGGCCAAACAACTTGGCGATGGAATACCCGATGTCCGGGAGCGCTCCGGAGGAGGCCCCGCCAGCCGCGCACAGGACAAATATCCGGGGACGATGATCCCGCACGGGCAACCCGGAATGATCGCCAGATAATGTCAGCGATTCCGGATGGGTGGCCAGTTCGATTTCCCGGCGCAACCGGGTGACGAACCGCAGGTAGTTTTCCGTGAACGCCAGTCGCCCCAGCGCCCGCGAACCTTGGGGATTCATCGTGCGCGGAATCGCATGCAGCTTTTCACGCGGCATCCACTCGGAAAGAAGCTCCAAGGCCCCTTTGCGGTAACGGGTGATCGGTTGCAGCGGCGTCGGGAAAATCTGATCGGCCGCCAGGGCGCGGTCGGGGGAACCGGCCATTCCGACGGTCTTCGCATCCGGGTCCGCGTCCGCATACATGAAGCGGAACATGGGAATTTGCCGAAGATCCCCGAGGCGGTCGGTCAGCCGACTCCGAAGTTCCCTCAGGCATGCCAATCCGAAACTTCCGTAGCCAATGATGATGGTGGGGCGAAGCACGTCCCCGGCGACCGGAAAATCAAAATTGACCTGCTGGCTGTATTCGACCTTGCTCGGTTCGATCGGCTCAATGGCCGGAAGGGATTTAATCGATTCCAATCGCGGCTTCGCCGGTTCCGCCTTGGTCTTCACCGGCTCAATGACGGGCTTGGGCGGGCTGACCGGGTCCAGAACGGGCTTGGGGGGCTTTTCCCCGGCCGGGGGCAGGTGCAGCGTCGCCCGGAGTTCCTCGGGATCGACGCTGGCATCGATGCCCCCGAACTTGGTCGCGGGAAGCACCGCCGATTCCGGGTCGAGTTCTTTGGACGACACATCCTCGGCGATCGCATAAACGGGAAGGCCGCCGCCGGACATGCCGCTGAGGGCTTCGATGAATTGCCGGGAATTGGGAAACCGCTTGAACGGGTCTTTGGAAAGCGCCCGATAAACCGCCCGCCGGTCCCGCTCCGGCAATGGGGAGAGGTCAGGCTCCACGTTCATGTGCTGAAGGGCCAGTTCGCGGATCGTCTTCCCGTTGAAGGGGCGCCGGCCGGTCAGCATCTCCATGTAAACGATGGCGACGCTGTATTGATCGCTGTGCTTGGTGATCCGGGAGGTAAACGTCTCCGGGGCGGCATACTGCGGCGAAATGCCGGCGAGGATGCCGGAGGAACTCTGGCGCTCCAGATGCCGGGCCAGGCCAAAATCCGCCACCTTGACGTGATCCCCGATGAGGAACAGGTTTCGGGGCTTCACATCCATGTGCATGACGTTGTGCGCTTCGCTGAGGTAATCCAACCCCTCGGCGGTGTCAGCCATGTATTTGAGGAGTTTGTCCCTCGGAATGCCCGGCTGTCCGGCGGTGCGGGCTTCCTGAAGCACGTCGTGCAGGCTCTTCTCGGCCAGCTCCATCACCATCACCACTTCGCCATCGAGGATGTCAATCCGCTCGATGGAGAGGACGAAGGGGTGGCGAACCTCCTTCACTCGCTGAATGGCGTGGAATTCCTGTCGAGCCCGGCCGTCTCCGGTCGCGGAGGCGTCCAGACTGCCGAACACGAATTTGATGGCCTTCATGATCTGGCCGGGCGCTTCGCACAGCCATACCTCCCCAAAGCCTCCGGATCCCAACGGGCGGATCAGGCGGTAACCGGGGATTGGCTCCTCGTCGGCTTCGCGGATGAAACTCATTGACTTGGCGCAGCCTGACTCTCGGCCGTGTGAGTGGTCCGGGGGTGACGAACGCGGGCGTGTGACGCTAATTAGATGCTAACCCATGATCGGCCGCTTGTCCAACCTTCCGGCCAGGAACACGGATTCCGGGCGGTCCTAATTGATGAATACAACATAACTTTCGGGTCGTGCCGCTTGTCAAACCTCGCGAAAGACTGACTTTCGTGAAGTTGACGAATGTTCTAATGATCGGGCCGCCCGGCACTCTCCGGAGATTTTCATGCGTCACATTTTGGCGCTCGACGAAGGCACCACTAGCGCGCGGGCGATCATTTTCGACGCGGAAGGGGGCGTCCGGGCGATTGCTCAGAAGGAATTTACCCAACAATTCCCAAAACCCGGCTGGGTTGAACACGATGCGGACGAAATTTGGTCCGCCCAGATCGGCGTGGCGATCGAGGCGATGAGCCGGGCGAGAATCGAGGCGAAAGACTTGGCGGCCGTCGGCATCACCAATCAGCGGGAAACCACCGTCGTCTGGGACCGCGAGACCGGCATCCCGGTCGGCCCCGCCATTGTCTGGCAGGATCGCCGCACGGCCGTCTATTGCGACCGCCTTCGGGAGGAAGGCCACGCCGGACTCATCCAATCACGCACCGGCTTGTTGATCGATGCCTATTTCTCGGCCAGCAAAATCGCCTGGATTCTGGAGCATGTGCCCGATGCCCGCCGGAAGGCCGAGACCGGGCGGCTTGCCTTTGGAACCATCGACACCTGGCTGGCTTGGAAGTTGACGGGCGGCCGGTTGCACATCACCGACGCCGGCAACGCCTCCCGGACCATGCTGTTCAACATTCACACGGGACGGTGGGATGATGAACTGTTGAAACTGTTCGATGTCCCCGAATCGATGCTCCCCGAAGTGCGGGCTTCCAGCGAGGTCTATGGTGACATTCAATCAGTGGGCTTGAAGGGTGTTCCGCTCGCGGGAATCGCCGGGGACCAACAGGCGGCGTTGTTTGGCCAAAGATGCTTTGCCCCCGGACTGACGAAAAACACCTACGGAACCGGGTGTTTCATGTTGCAGAACACCGGTGAAACGCCCTCCGTCTCCCGCAATCAATTACTGACCACGGTGGCTTGGAAGATCGACGACCGGACCACCTACGCCCTCGAAGGCTCGGTTTTTGTGGCCGGAGCCGTTATCCAATGGCTTCGCGACGGGTTGAAAATCATCCGAACATCCGAGGAAGTAAACACTCTGGCGACCACCGTCCCCGACAATGGCGGTGTGTATCTGGTCCCCGCGTTCACCGGATTGGGCGCGCCCCATTGGAACCCGCACGCCCGAGGTTCGCTGTTTGGCGTCACCCGAGGAACAACAGGCGGCCACATCGCGAGGGCGGCGCTGGAATCAATCGCGTTTCAATCGGCCGAACTGCTGGAAGCCATGCGAGCCGATGCCGGACAACCGCCGACGGAACTCCGGGTGGACGGCGGGGCCTCCAAAAGCGACTTGCTCATGCAATTCCAAGCCGACCTGCTCGGCATCCCGGTCGCCCGGCCCGCCGTGACGGAGACAACCGCCCTCGGCGCCGCCTGTCTGGCGGGTCTGGCCACCGGTTTTTGGAAAACAACGGACGAACTGGCCTCGCAATACCGCGTGGAACGCCGGTTTGAACCACGAATGCCAGCGGACCAAGTGCGGGAATTGCAAGCAAATTGGAAGCGAGCCATCACCCGGACAATCGGTTGGGCCGCCGGTTGATTGCCGACTGTTCTCTCATGAGTTCATGGAAGCGGCCCCGTCCGTTCACACTTCGATCAACCGCATGTTGCCGTAGAAGCCGAGGCTCAGATTGTCATTGTGTGCCCCCGTGGTCAGTCCGAGGGATTGACCGGCGATCTTCATCGCGACGATATTCTGGGCCGAGATCAGATAGGTAGCGGCCGTCGTGTCGCCGATCATCTGGCCGCCGACGGTGATGAGGCTGACTTTGGACAAGGCAGTTTGGTTGTCGCGGTTTGCGATGGCCAGTCCCGTCGTGTCCACGCCGACGAGGAGGTTGCTTTGATACCAGTCTCCCCCCAGGCTGAGGGTGCCGATTTGGGCGCTGCCGTTCGCCGCGTTTCCGTTCCAGTCGTAACCGGCCAAAATGTTGGCATTCTCAAGGTTGCCGCGGATCGACAGGGTGCCGATGGCCAAGTCCGTCAGAAGCGTTTTGCCTGTCGGAACCAGTTGCTTTTGAGCGGAAATCACCGCCGGGACCGAGCGGCCGATCACATCCCCTTTGATGGTCAGGGTGGTGATATCCGTGTTGCTTTCAATCGAACCGGTCCCCGTGAGATTGGCGTTTGTGTAACCGTTATAGGCCCCGGAGATCAGCGAACCGCCCACGGTCATCGTGCCCAAGTGGCCTCCGACGGCGACCGATCCGCTGTTGCTGACGTTCTGGCTCGCCGCCGTTGCCGATCCGCCGATGATGTCCCGCCCGACGGTCAATGTCGTCAGGTTGCCGGAAATTTTGATCGCCCCGGCCAGGCTGACGCCATCGCCACCGATGATGCTGCCGCCGATGGAGATGGTGGTCACGTTTCCGAGCGACTGGATGGTTCCATGCTGGTTCTGGCCGCTGAGGGAACCGGTGACGTGAAGAGTGGTGATGCTGTCCGAGGCGAACACATTCCCCTTGAGATCGCCCAAGATATTCGCCGTTCCCAGTTTGCCGGTCAGGGACAGGCTGCCGTTCAAGTTCCCGCTTACCATGAGCGTGGTGATGTTGCCGTCAGTGCCGGTGCCCCCGCTGATGTTCAGAGATGCACCGGAGGCGATATCAGTTTTGACGGTCAGGGTCTTCAACGCCCCGGTGACGGCGCTGGAAAGATCGCCCCCGGCGGCCTGCGAGTCAGTCCCGTAGCGGCCGAGGGAGGCGACGCTCAGGGCACCGATGCCAGCCGTCTGGGTGGTGACGTCCCCCGCCAGAATCTTCCCGAGATCGCCGACAATCGAGACGGTTCCGAGATCGATGCCCGTGGCGTCGATGGCGCCGATGGTTGCCAGTCCGTCCGAATTTACGAATGTTCGTTTGGTGGTGACAGTGATGTTTGTCCCGGCGGCCGCCGCCAGGTTATTGAGATTGATCTCTTGGAGTTGATAGCCCGTTCCGACTTTGGCGGTCTCAAAAATGGAGGAGACGTTGGCCAGTGTCAGGATGGGTTTGGTGAATGTCACGGTGACTTTGTCCCCGTCCGGCTCAATGTAACTGGCCGTCTTGGAGTTCACGAATGTCGCATCGGCGGACAAGGGCTGGGCGTTGTCATTGAGCGCGAAGATCAGCGGACTCCCGGTGGGAGAGCCTCGCCCGGTGGTGAGGTCATAGCCCGTTCCGGCGGTAAAGTGACCGGCCGATCCCAAGGTGATATCGTTGAAATTGGCGGCGGGCATGGAGTAAAGTTTTGGCAGCGTGTCAGCCCGTCCGTTGAGAGGCGCTTTGCCGCTGATCGCCCTGACTTCATTGGCAATGGCAATCGTCGCCGCCCAGGAGGGTGCGGAAAAGCTGGTGCCGCCGAATTGATACCACGGCGTCGCGCCTCCGTTAAATGAATCGCACACGGCGACACCCGTGTCGGGATCGGCGTCAAAGGCCACGTCCGGGACCGTTCGCTTTGTTGCGCTGGGAGTCGTGACACTGTGTTGATAGCTTGGCTTGGCTTCATATTGGCTGACACCCCCGCCAGTTCCTTCAACATCACTTGGAATGGAGTAGACTCCCCAAGTGGCTTCGGAATCGTAATCGTCGGTTCCGGTGAGGTAGAGGCTGGTGCCGCCGACCGCCAGCACATTCGGGGACACCGAGGGTTGCTCCACGATCCCGCCCGTGTCCCCCGTCGATGCGATAAAGGTGACCGGATGGTTGGCCAGCGACGTGTAAACGCTGTCGTATGAGCTTTCCGTGCTGAACTCGTTCCCGCCATAACTCATGGAAACGACCGAAACGCCGGATACGCTCCTGGCATATTTGACCGCCGCCTGGAGATTGACATTCTGATTGTTGGTCGCCTCGACCAGCATGATCTTCGCCTGGGGGGCAATGGCGTGAACCCATTCAACGTCCAGACAGATTTCGCCCGCCCATCCGGCGTCGGTTGCCAGGCCCGTCGTTGATCCCCCTGTTTGGCTCACCTTCACAAAGTTGGAAGCGGTCGGGGCCGGAAGGTTGTATTGGGCGCTAAAGGTCGTCAAGTCGGCGAGAATGTTCGGGTCGTCGTAGGCATCGACAATCGCAACCGTCTGGCCGGCGCCGTCAGCCGTGATGCCGCCAAAGACGATGTTGCCAAGCCCGTAGGCTTTGATGATTTGAGAAGGTGTTTTGGAAGTGGCGACCGGCGAAACCGATCCGGCCGGGGTGACGGTTTCGCCCATCTGAACCACATCGCCCGTCGCCGGGGCCGAACTGCCGAACACTTGGTAGTCCGGATGAACCAACATGGTGTCCCCGCTGGTCAGGACGGCGGGAACGGTGCGATCTTCCAGTGATTCGATCATCAACCGAGACTGATGCTTTTTTGCGTTTCCCCGCATGTTCTGAACATGATTCCGGGTTGAGGAAAGAACTCTCGTGCGTTTCATGGTGTGCCGGCTCGTGATGGAGAGAATCAATCTCAAAACAAAGCGCCGGGTGGTTGGCGGCTTGCTTTTCAAATGATTGGACATTTTTTCAAAATGTGCCGCATGGAAATGCGAACGAAAAATGATGATTGCTGGTTTCATGCGGCAATCGATCACTGATCGACGGCTGTTTCATCACCTGCAAATGGCCGGGGCGTCTGGACGGAAGGTTTTATTGGCCAGGCCCGAGATCATTCAGGCGATCACGGCATCTTTAAGAAAAAGACGAGACGCCGGATATGGCTTGCGCCCGTCACAATTCAATCACTTTCATATTGCCGTAAAAGCCGATGCTCAGATTGTCGTTGTGCTCCCCCTTGAGCAACCCCAAGGATTGACCAGCGATCTTCATGGCGACAATGCTTTGGGCCGTGATGCCGTAGGACACACTGGCCGAGGTGTCGCCGATCATCTGGCCGCCAATGGTGATGAGGCTGACTTTGGAGAGGGCGTTTGCGTTGGCACGGTTTACGATGGCCTGTCTCGTCATGTCCGTGCCGGCGAGGAGGCTGCTTTGGCGCCAGTCTCCGCGCAGGTTGACCGTCCCGATTTGGGCGCTGCCGTTGGTTGCGATTCCGTTCCAGTCATAACCGGCTTTGATGTAGGAATTCTCAATGTTCCCCCAGATCGACAGGGTACCGATGGCCAAGTCCGTCAAAAGTGTCTTGCCCGCCGGAACCAGTTGTTTTTGGGCGGAGATCACGGCCCCGACCGAGCGGCCGATCACATCCCCCTTGATGGTCAGGGAGCCGATGTCGGTGTTGCTTTCAATCGAACCGGTTCCCGTCAGGGTGTCGGACGTGTAGCCGTTTGAAGACCCGGCAATGAGCGATCCGCCCACGGTCACCGTGCCCAAGTGGCCCCCGACGGCGACTGATCCGCTGTTGCTGACGTTCTGGCTCGCCGCCGTTGCCGAGCCGCCGATGATGTCCCGCCCGACGGTCAGGGTCGTCAGGTTTCCGGAGACTTTGATCGCCCCGGCGAAGCTAACCCCGGAGCCGCCGATGATGCTGCCGCCGATGGAGATGGTGGTCGCGTTTCCAAGAACCTGAATCGAGCCGAAGTTGTTCTGGCCGTTGAGGGAACCGGCGACATGAAGAGTGGTGACGCTGTCCGAAGTGAACACGCTTCCCTTGAGGTCTCCCAGGATATTCGCCGTTCCCAGTTTGCCGCTCAGGGTCAGGCTGCCGTTCAGGTTCCCGCTTACCGTGAGTGTGGTGAGATAGCCGTCGGCGCTGGTGGCTCCGCTGACATTCAGAGAAGCTCCGGTGGCGATATCGGTTTTGACGGTCAGGGTCTTCAGCGCCCCGGTGACGGCGCTGGAAAGATTACCCCCGGCGGCCTGCGAGTTGGTTCCGATGCGGCCGAGGGAGGCGACGCTCAGAGCGCCGATGCCGGCCGTTTTGGTGGTGGTGTCGCCCGCCAGAATCTTCCCGAGATCTCCGCCGACCGTCACCGTTCCGAGGTCGATTCCGGATGCGTCAATGAGGCCAACGGTCGCCAGCCCGTCCGAATTCGCGAGCGTTCGTTTGGCGGCGACGGTGATGTTCGTTCCGGCGGCGGCGGTCAGGCCGGAAAGATTGATCGCCTGTAACTGGTATCCGCTCGTCCCAACCTTGGCGGCCGACACGATGGTGCCGACGTTCGCGGCGGTCAGGATGGGTTTGGTGAATGTCACGGTGACTTTGTCCCCGTCCGGCTCGATGTAAGAGGCCGTCTTGGAGTTCACGAAGACGACATTGGAAGGGGGCGGCGGCGTGTCGCCATCATTGAGGGCCGAAACGATCAAACTGGCGCGGGGAGAACCGCGTCCGGTGGTCAGGTCATACCCGGCCGCGGCGTTGAACGACCCGGCGGACCCGGTGGTGACGTCGTGGAAGTTGGCGGCGGACATGGTATACAGTTTCGGAAGCGTGTCGGCCCGGCCGTTGAGCGGAGTCTTGCCGCTCAAGACCCGGCCCTCGTTGGCGATGGCAATCATCGCCGCCCACGAGGGAGCCGAGAAACTGGTGCCGCCGAACTGATACCACGGACTGGAGCCTCCGTTGAATGAATCGCACACGGCGACGCCTGTGTTGGGGTCGGCGTCGAAGGACACATCGGGGACCGTCCGCATGCTCGAACTTGGGGTCGTGACGCTGTTTTGAAAGCTCGGTTTGGCTTCATACGCGCTGATCCCGCCCCCGGTGCCGTCCCAAGCCGATTCCGAACTGTAAACACCGGCGGAACTGGCGAAGAGACTGGTCCCGCCGACGGCCAGCACGTTCGGGGAAACCGACGGCTGTTCGACAATCCCGCCGACATCTCCGGTGGATGCGATAAAAGTGACCGGGTGGTTCGAGAGCGATGTGAACGTCGAGTCGGCCGAGTTCTCGCCGTCATACTCGTCCCCGCCGTAACTCATGGAAACGACTGATACCCCGGCCACGCTTTTGGCGTAATTGACAGCCACGTTCAGGCTACTGCTAAAGCTGTCATTGGCCTCGACCAGCAGAATCTTCGCCTGGGGGGCGATGGCGTGAACCCATTCGACATCGAGGCAGATTTCACCCGCCCATCCGGAGTTGGTCGCCATGCCCGCCGTGGATCCGCCGCTCTGGTTTACCTTGGAGAAATTCGCGGCCGTCGGCGACGGCAGGCCGTATTGGGCGCTAAAGGTGGTCAGGTCGGCGAGGATGTTCGGATCGTCATAGGCGTCAACGATCGCGACCGTCTGGCCGGCGCCGTCTCCGGTGACGCCGCCAAACAAGATGGTGTCGAGTCCGTAGGCTTTGCGGATTTGAACGGGTGTTTTGGCGCTGGTCGGTGGTGAAGAAGCCCCCGCCGGGGTGTCGGCCTCGCCCATCTGGACCACGTCGCCCGTCACCGAACCGGAAGCCGCGTACACGCGATAGTTAGGATAATCGATCACCGTACTCGGATCGGCCAGCCCGGCAGGGACGGTGCGGTCTTCCAGCGTGTCAATCATCAACCGGGAACGATGATTGTTCCGGTTTTTCCTCTTCGCGGAGGCATCGTGGTTCAGGACAGGCGAGAGAGTGTCAGTCAACTTCATGTTCTGATTGCCTGCAATGGAGCAAGAAAGCGGGAATTCAGTAAAAGGCGGTCAATTGTCTGAAGGTGTCATGGAGCGAGTACGACAACTTCCCCGATAATGTATCACCGAACCAGAGGGCGAGGAATCTCATTCTCACGTTTTCGCGGCACACGCCGGGAGTTTAGACGACGTTTTTAGTTGAGAATTGGCGGAGAAATTGAGGCGGCGAAAGAATGCCCGCCCGGGGCAGGCGCACACCAAGCATATGGCCGGAATTGGTTATTAACTTTTGACCGGAATCGTGTCATGCCGGGTATCGTGCCTTTTCCGAGCGTGAAGCGTCAGTGACGCTTCACGCTCGGAAAAGGCACGGCACACAAAGGTGAGTTCTAACTCGGGAAGTAACAAGCATTTTCAGCCAGAGCCGTGTTGGGGTGCGAACCGGCGATTTTGGCCGCATGACGCCCCCGCCCGCACCCGCTAAATCATCTCTGGGTTCCCGTCACGCGCAATTGAAAGCACGCCATGTTGCGAACATCCCTCGTTACTGTTTGTTTGCTCGCCCTGCCCGGCCTCGGCCGCTGTGAGCCGACCAAGCTGGTTGTGCCGCCGGACCCGCCGAAGGAATTATTGACCGCGTGGAAAGACGCCGGTTTCAACTTTACATGGATCGTCAAGGACGGCTCCGGTGTCTGGTTCCCGGCGTACAAGGCGTCGCCGGGGGCCATGTGGTCGTTCTCGGGGGAAGGCCTCGCGGGGGAGCGCCTGGCCAAGTTGCCGGCGCCGCAACAGCCTTTCGGCCTGAACTTCGCGAAGGCCGAAGTCACGGCGGACAATTTGAAACTGGCGGCCGCCTTTCCGATGCTGACATACCTCAATCTGGCGAATGAACACGTCGGCGACGCCGAACTGAAAGGCCTCGCCGGCCACAAGCGGCTCGCGGGCATCGACCTCACGCAGTCGAAGGTCACTGACGCCGGGCTGGCTCATCTGGCCGACCTGCCGGCCCTCGCCACGCTGGACGTGGCGGCGACGGGGGTGACGGATGACGGCCTGAAAGTCATCGCCCGCATGGAAAGTCTTACGACGCTGGTGCTGAACGGGACGCTGTTCACCGACACCGGGTTGAAACACCTCGCCCCCCTCAAGAAACTGACGGCTCTCCACCTGACCTTTTCCCGCCTGTCGGACACCGGACTCGCCCATTTGAGCCAGTTCCCGAAACTCGCCTGGCTGGACCTCGGCTCGACGCGGGTGACGGCGGCCGGGCTGAAGCACCTGGCCGAACTGCCGGAACTGACCGGGCTTCTGATGGCCCGCAACCAACTGACCGCCGCCGAGTTTAAAGAGGTGGCCCGGTGCAAGAAACTGACCGAACTCAACCTGATGTTCGCGCGGATGGACGACGCCGGACTGAAAGAATTGGCGGCCCTCAAGTCGTTGGAAGCCCTCACGCTGGTCCAGGCGGCGATCTCGGACGACGGCCTGAAGCACCTGGCCGGACTGGACAAGCTCAACACCCTCAACATCTTTTTGACCGAAATCACCGACGACGGCCTCGCGCACCTCGCCGGCCTGACGGCGCTCGAGTCCCTAAACGTCGGTCACACCAAAATCACGGACACCAGCCTCAAGACCATCGCCGGCTTCAAAAAATTGATCGATCTGGATATCGGCCATACCAAAATCACGGACGACGGCCTCAAGACGCTCGCCGGTCTGGCGGAACTAAAAGCCTTGAGCATCGTGTTCACGCCAATCTCCGACGACGCCATCCCCGACCTCGCCGCCTTCAAAAAATTGGAAACACTCTCCCTGATTGGCTCGGATATTTCACGGAAAGGGTTCGACATGCTCCAAAAAGCTCTGCCGAAGACCCTGTTCGACCGGTGACGCCGACCGGCCGAGTGCCTCAACTACTTCCCGCAGTCTGGCTTCCAGCCGCCACAGAAACTTGAACTTAGCCATAACCGCTGTGACGAATCACTTCAGACCATTGCCTTTTGTTTCGGTCCATCGCACTCATTCCCAAAGCGCAAAGCTGTTTGTTGCCGGTCCGTGCCCGGCCGGCAATTGATTTCCCTTTCATGCGCCCGGACTTTCCGAAAATGCCGGAACTGCCTGCGATCATGTCGATTCAGGATCGGCACGGGACGGGCCACGGCTGTTCCAGCTTGGCGGGTCGCTTGCCGGGAAGGAATCCTCGGAAGCCTCGGCCACTTCGTCGATATGGCCGTCTTCGTCGAGTTCCCGGCCGTCGCCAGCCGGCACGGCGGTTGTTTGAATGGATTTGGGGTCGTTGATCGGATTCGGGCGAGGATTCGGATCGCTCATGTCATGACTCCCGTCGAGGGTTGTTTGATTTGGAAAGGAAGCAAGCCGCGTGCCCGCGACGGCACGAAATATTTTTCCGATTGGCGGTCACAGATCCAAAAGTCGCGCGTCCGGGGTGGGGAAGAGTTCGACGTTCACGGCAAAGTGCCTGAAAAATCGAACCCAACAACCCCTGCCACGATTTTTGGAGATTCCGATGCTTTTCTTCCCCCGGACCCGTTCGCAAGCCTCCCGCAACCGCAAGACCACCCTCGGAGTTGAGCAATTCGGCGAACGGATCGTCCCGGCCGGGTTGGTCGATGTCACCTTCATGAACGGGACGCTGAAGATCATGGGGGACGCGGCCGACAACACCCTGACCGTCACCCAGACGGCCGACAACCGCCTGACGCTCACGACGGACATCGGCACCGGCCTGCGGGTCAACGGGACGAACGTGTCCGGCTTCATGGGGCACACGCTGACCACGCCAGTGACCGGCGGCGTGACCGTCAACATGGGAGCGGGCATCGACTCGCTGACCTTCAACGGCGCGACCGAGGACATCGATCTGCCATCGTTTCTGAACATCAACGGCGGGGACGGCAACAATCTTTTGACTTTCCAACAAGGTGTCACAGTCGGCGGCGATGTGACAATCACCAACGGCCTCGGCCTCGACACCATCCACTTGAATGATGAATTGAACTTTCTCGGGAAGACGACCATCAACAACGGCAAAGGCGGGAGCCTGATTGACAGCAACGCCACAACTGATTTGCGGGTGGGAGGCGTGTTCAGCGTCACCAACGGGGCGGGGTTTGACAAACTCGACTGGAAGACCGCCCAGAATGTGAAACTTGGCGGTTATGTGCAATCGACCGGTGCGGATACGGACGGCAGTGAGTTTGATCTCAGCCCGGTCAAGTCTCTGACGATCAACGGGGCGGTGAAGGTGACGAACGGGGCCGGCAGCGATTTGCTGGACCTCGGCGACCCCACATTGGTGACCAAGATCACGGGGGCGCTGACCGTCGCCAACGGGGCCGGGTTCAACCATACCGACGTGATCGGCGCCGACAGTCTGTTCGTCGGCGGGCCGATCAATTTCACCGGCGGGGCGAATGACGACCTCGTTCATCTCGGGTTGAACAGCAACCTCGTCTCGTTTGGCGCCATCACGATCACCGGCGGCGCCGGGTCTAACAGCTCCATTGTCGCCGGGACGGAACTAAATGTCGTCGGTAATGTGTCCGTCATTGGCGGAGCCGGCTCGGACTCACTCCAATTCGTCACAACTAACGACAGCCTGATTACCGGAGCGGTGAGCCTGACACTTGGGGCGGGCGCAAACTCCCTGACGGCCGACTCTGGCAACGGCACCGCCCTGAGCATTGGCAAGACACTCAATTTCTTGAGCACGAGCGCCGCCCCGAACTCAAACACGGTTGAATTGCGTGCCGTGAGGATTCAAGGGGCGGCCACTATCACAACCGGGGGCGGAAACGACCTCATCCTCATCGACGACGTCACATTTGCCGGAAAGTTCACTCTGAACACGTCCGGCGGGACGGACACCGTGAACATCGAGCAACTGGCCGGGTGGACGGGGCACACCAACTTCCTCGGGGCCGTGGTGATCCAGACCGGGGTCGGAGACGACACAGTGAAGGTGTCCGACGTGCTGGCCAAACCGGAGCAAAAGGCGATCTTCGCCTCCAGTGTCAAGTTCGACGGCGGGTTGGGGACTGACACGCTTCAATTGTCAGATTTTGGCGCCAACCTCTTCTACGGTTCCCCGGCGGTCAAAATTAGTTTCTGATCCTGCTCCGGTCAATGGAAAGCAAAACGCCCGGCGGGTAGCCGGGCGTGACGCAAGTTTGGCAATTCGTCCAGAAGAAACCCCTGCTTACTTCATCAACGGATCACCCGTGAAGGTCTCCCGGATGTTGGCCGGAGTGGGCAGGTCGGATTTGGGTTTCGGCACCGGCGGCAGGAACATCGAGTCGTCGTTCGGCGGCAGATAATCCAACCGGATGCTGCCGCGGAATGCGGGGACTTCCCTGGGCAGCGAACCCGGCGGGGTCGTCCGCCAGAGGTCTTTGCTCTTCGCGCGGGATCGCCCTTCCTCGAACAGACGGCTCATCGCCTCCGGGTTGAACTCCGTGCTGTCAATCTTGCACTCCACGTCCTCCGGGACGGACGAAAGCTTGAAGTTCATGCCCGTCAGGGCGCTGGCAAAATACAGTTTGAACAGTTCGTCTCGCGCTTGGGTGTACAGCAGCGTGGAAACAGACGACCCAAGGACGGCCAGCGACCGGGAGCGGACTTCCTCCTGATCCGCATAGAGCTTGCCCGCCACCATCACATACATGTTGGACCCGTAGAGACCCGACTTGGTGGGATCACGGCGTTGTTCCGGGGGCAGCCACGGCGGCCGCACGAACAACGCCGATGTCACCCCGCCATCGACATGGCGTTCCACAAACTTTTCACCGTTGATCGTCACCGGGATGCGAACCGGCGGGAAGAATCCGGGGATCGAGGCGGAGGCCAGCATCACCATGCGAAACAGGTCGCGGGCTCCCTCGGTGTCGTCGCAGGCGATCGCCCCCATGTCCCAGATGACCGGGCGCCGGGCGTCGAGATCGGTCGTGCCGATGTAGAGCCGCCGACCCTTGCGATGTTCGGCGGCCACTTTGGCGATGACCTCCGGCGTGGTTGTTTCGGCGATTTTGTCCCGCATGGGTGTGGAATCGGCCAGCGACTCTGACAACAGACCCCGCAGGATGCTCTTCATCTTGTAAACGTCTTTGTTGGTCACGCTGGTGTAGTATTGCCGCAGCAAGGGATCGTATTCCGGTCCCGCGAAGGCGAACACGGCAATCAAGGCCCCGGTGCTGATGCCGGTCACCACATCGAAATTCGGCCGGGTGCCTGCCTCGGTCCAGCCCACCAACAGACCGGCCGGATAAGCCCCGAAAGCCCCGCCGCCGGAAATCACCAGCACGTTCTTTTGCGGCGGCAACACCTTGGGCTTGTGGTCTTCCTTGATTTTGTCCGCGATAACGGTCAGGTCATCCCAGTTTAACAACGTGTTCGCGTCACACTGGGCAACGGGATCGATCAAACGGGCCGGGCTGAACCCGGCCTTCACGGGCGTTCGGTCTTGGGATGTGCCGCTGCAACCGGCCGGCCCGATCATCAGCAGGGCCAGACCCAGATGAACATACGGCCGACAGACCGACCACTTTTTCATGACATGACCACCCGGAAAGAGCAACCGCCAACCGGAGGGAACCCGGCCGACGGTGCATCATAGGACTCCATACCAAACAGGGATGGCAATCAGCAAGGCGAGTTCGGCCGTCAAGGTCTTGTTGGCTTGCCCCGCTTACCGAACCTTCCATTCCCGACGGGATTTCCCCGTTTGATCGACGGCGACCAGATCACTTTCGCCAATCCGCACCACCCGATAGGAATACACCTGTCCGCGAAGTTCTTTCGTGGTGGACGTGGAAACTTTGGCGACAATCACGCCGTCATCGAGTTTCCATTCCCCGCTGGTGCGAATGTCATCCTTGAAAACCGATTTGATGGACCGCTTCCATGTGGTGGACATGCTGAACGAACCATCCGCATTCAGGGTGATATACGTCACGGTTTCGTCCGTTTGATGGCCCCAGGTGCCGACGAGCATCTTCTTGAACTTGCCGCCATCATCCACCGGGGCGACCGGAGGGGGGATCGGAGAAAATACCGGGGCCTTCACCTGATAGGGGGCGACGAGCGGGTCGGCCGCCGGAATTTTCTCCTCCACCGCCGTCGGCGCCGGGCGATGCGGAACGGGAACGTCCTTTTCGTCGTCCTTGATTCGCTTGAATGTCATCAGAATGCGGCCGGAGTTTTTCGGGGTGCCGAATTCCTTCGGGGCCTCTTTCTCGCCCAATCCGGCGACGCACACCATCAAGCTGTCCCCCGAGTGCATGAAGATGCCCTTCGTGCCTACCTTGGTTGCACCGACGAGAGAGATTTGTTTCGGCTCTGTTGTCTTGTCAACGACGAAAGCGACCGATTTTTTCTCGAACGCCCCCGGAGGAAGGAAGCTGATGACCGGGCCGTCGATGGAGATTTTGCCTTCCGCGAAGAGTTCGCTGGCGATTTCCTTTTCCGAGAGGGCGGCTCCCTCTTCAAAGATGGCGACAACCTTCCAATTGCCGGCAAGGGCCTTGAGATCATCCCCCTCGGCGGCGGGCAACATCGATAATGCGAGCAACAGGGTGGCAACGGACATTCCGTGTCTCCGAGAACATGACAATTTGGGGGGATCATGACCGGAACGGCAAAATAGGTCAAGATCAGGACTGGCATGGAGAAGAGAAGAATTTTTTAGCCACGGATGGAACACGGATGAAACACGGATTCGGACAAAAACCAAAACCAGATAAAACCAAAACACGATAGAAGAACTGACAAGACAAACCAAACTTCGTCTCTTATCTGATTTTCTTTTCTGTCTTTTGTCCGAATCCGTGTTTCATCCGTGTTCGATCCGTGGCTAAAAAAATGCCTTTGGTTTTATCAAATGATCTCGCGGATTGGCGCTCCGTGGTCGATGTCCAGCCGTTTGCGGCCGGGGACTTCCAAGCGGCGGGAATCCAAGCCGAGTTGTTGCAGGATGGTGGCGTGAATGTCGGTCACGTAATGACGTTTCTCGACGGCATGGAAGCCGATCTCGTCGGTCGCTCCGTGGACGATTCCCCCCTTGATGCCGCCACCGGCCATCCAGACGGAGAAGCCGTAAATGTGGTGGTCGCGCCCGTCGGCCCCTTGGGTGCCGGGCGTGCGGCCGAACTCGCTGGCGAACAGCACGATGGTAGAGTCCAGCAGGCCGCGACGCTTGAGGTCTTTGAGCAATCCGGCGATGGGTTTGTCCACCGCTTTGAAGTTCTTTTCGTGATTCGCTTTCAGCCCGCCGTGGGCATCCCACACCCCGGCCCCGCCGGCCCCGTGTTGCACTTGGATGAAGCGGACGCCCTTTTCGATGAATCGGCGCACGGCCAGCATTTGCATCCCGAAATCACGGGTGGCCGGGTCGTCGATGCCGTAGAGCTTTTGCGTTTCTTCTGTTTCGGTCTTCAAGGCGAGAACTTCGGGAACCGATTTTTGCATCCGAAAAGCGAGTTCATACGCTTTGATCCGGGCCATCAGCGCCGGATCGTCTGGGTATTCGACTGATTTGAGCCGGTTGAGTTTTCCCACCAAGTCGAAGCCGATTTGCTGTTCGTCGGCTCCTATTCCATTGGACGGTTTGCCGAAGTCGAGCGGGTTGGCGGGGTCGACGCGGATGGGAATGGCATCATGCGCCGGCCCGAGGTAGTGGGCGTCCTTTTTGTTCCAATACTCGCGGTTCCCCATTGAGATGAACTGCGGCAGGTTGTCGTTGAGCGTGCCGAGGCCGTAATGCACCCAGGCGCCGAGCGTCGGGAATTCGCCGTCGAGCATGTGACGACCTGAGTGAAACTGAGTTTGCGCCCCGTGATTGTCGTCGGTGGTCCACATGGAGCGGATGATCGCCATGTCATCGACGCAACTTCCCATGTGCGGAACCCAATCGCTGAGTTCGATGCCCGACTTGCCATATTTGCGGAAACCGACTTGTAGCGGATAGAGTTTGTTGCGCTGCTGGCCGTTGGCGTCGTTGACCACGGTGACACGGGCAAGTTTCAGCTTCTCCGGGTTTTGAACATCTTTGAAAGGCGTTTCACCGATTGACTTCCCGGCGTATTTCGTCAGTTCCGGCTTGGGGTCGAAGCTCTCCATGTGTGAGACGCCGCCGTTCATGAACAGCCAGACGACGCTCTTCGCCTTCGGCGCATGATGCGGCTTCCCGTTCGGCGGTTGCCAGGCCGCCGGGGTTTCGGCCCGGAGGATGCCGTCTTTCGCCAGCATCGCCCCCAGTGCCAAGCCGGTGAAGCCCATGCCGACATCGGCCAGAAACGCCCGACGATGACCATGACGTGTCATGGGGAACTCCTAACGGATAGTGACGAAATCGTTGTGATTGAGCAGGGCTTGAATCAAACTGGTGCGGGCACGGGCTTCCGGATTCGGGCGGTTGTTCTTCTTGGCTGATTCGACGAGAAGCTTTAATCCCTCGGCAGCCGCTGTCTGTTCGGCTTCGGTGGGCTCAAGGCAAAGCACCGTCAAAAATGCTTCCCGGATGAACTCGTGGTCGGCCATCGCCGTGATGCGCCGGGATATCTTCTCGGCCATCGTCGCAGCAAGTTGGCTGTTTTCGAGGGCGAGGGCCTGCTGCGGGACGATGCTCTCGGCCCGGCGGTAGCAGTCCAGCACGCTGGCATCATCGAAGACGGAGAGAAACGTCTGGTGTTCGTTGTGCGAATGCACGAAATACAAACTCCGGCGGCGTGAAGCCTCGTCTCCCGCCGGGATGGACGGGCCGCCTCGGGTGAGGTCGAGTTCGCCGGCCAGATGAAGCAGGCTGTCCCGCAACACTTGGGACTCCATGCGGACGGGATTCGCCCGCCAGTAATATCGGTTGTCCGGGTCTTTGGCGATCATCTCCGGCGCGGCCCCGGCACTCGATGACGTCATCTGATAAGCCTGTGAAGTGACCATCAGGCGGTGAAGATGCTTCATGCTCCAGTGGTGTTCGACAAGTTCGACGGCTAGCCAGTCGAGCAGTTCAGGATGAGTCGGCGGTGTCCCCTTACGCCCGAAATCGAAAACGGTCGGAACCAACGGCTTGCCGAAATGCCTCGTCCAAATGTGATTCACGGCTACGCGGGCGGGAAGCGGGTTTTTCGCATCGGTCAGCCATTTGGCAAACGCCGTCCGTCGGCCGGTGCTGGTCGTCGGGAACGGTTTGCTTCGTGACGCCTCGGTTTCGAGATTATTCTCCAGAGTCTTCATCGCCCCGATCAACGGCGTGAAATTCTCGGCCGTGGTTTCAACAAGCTTGCGGGCCGCAGTCAGGTTTTTCTCCGCTTCCGCTTTCTTGTTCGGGGCTGCGGTTGCAACATCCGATTCGGCTTTCATCACCGCGATCAATCGTTCCAATCGGACGGCTTCTCTCGCCAATACCGCCGCATTTTCGGCCGGTGGTTGCCGATACTTCGCATGCTCGGCGGCGGCTCTCGCCCGAATCGCGGCGGGTTGGGCCTCGGCCATCGCAAGGGTTTTCTCAGCCACGGTGACGGCTTGCAAAGCTTGTTCGCGGTTCAACGGTTCGGCAGCGGGTTTCGCCGGAGCTTTGGCTTCGACGAGCGGAAACTCGGCGGGCAATTCCTTCAACTCGAAGCCGGTGAACTCGGCTTTGGCGTCAAAAGTAATGAGTTGCAATTCGCCCTTTCGACGGGCGACGGGCAAACGATACGCGACCGATAGCTGGCCGTTGATGAGCAAGTTGACCAATGAGCCGCGAACCCGCAGCGTCATTTCGTATGGCTTGTTCAGTTCGATTTTCCGGTTCTCCAACCCGTCGGCCGGATAGACATGACCGCCGCCGGTGTTGTAAGAAATTTGCGTCTTCGACCCTCCGGCGTAAGCACTAGCATAGGCGAGCGACTCCGCCGGATCGGCCGAATCGAAAACGATGCCGACGGACTTCCACATCTCGCCGCCGATGGTCTGAAACTTCAGCGTCGCCTCGAAGTTCTCCGGGGGTTGTTGCTTCAATTTCAATGCGGCCCGCGTGGTTCCCGCTTGCGATTGGATGAGTTTGCCCCCGGCGTATGCCCACTTGCCGCCGACTTGCGTCCACAGGTCGGGCTTGTCGGCCGCGAAGGTGTCTTTGACCAGAGACAGCCCGGCTTTTGTGTCGGGTGTCTTGGCAATCGCCGGTCCCGCGTCTTTTGCCTCCGAGAGTCTTTTCCGGGCAACGACCAAAGCCGCTTTCGCCTCACCGATTTTTTGTTCGGCGGCTTTTATGTGTGTTTCAACAATGAATGGCCGCAAGCCGGGTTGATAGGCTTCCGGCGGCAGGGAAACTGTTTCGACCTTCCACCCGGCGCCCGAGAGAAACCCCGGCACGATAGGCTCGATCACGCGGTTCTTGTCCGGGTTGCGGTCGTCGCCCCGGATGTGGAGAAAGGTTTTGGCGTCGAGGTTGCAATCAAACGCCCGTGGAAGGCCGTCTTTTTCGATGTCGGTCAACCCCGGCAAGAGATCGGTGCGGACTTGATACGGCTCGAAGATGGCCCGCATCCGGTAGTAATCCATCTGGCTGATCGGGTCATATTTGTGGTCGTGGCATTTGCAGCAATTGACCGTCAGCCCGAGCATCGCCTTGGAGGTGTGTTCAATGGTTTCATCCAGCCAGCTTGTCCGGTTGAATTTGAAGTATTGTCGGGCGAGGAACCCGGAGGCTCGCAATTTGTCGAGATCGTTGGGGTAGAGTTCATCGGCTGCGAGCATCTCGCGGAGCATTTGGTCGTAGCCTTTGTCTGCATTCAGCGATTCGATGATCCAATCCCGCCAATGCCAGATGTGTTTCTGTGAATTGCGAACCTCGGCCCCCAAACCCCACCAATCGCTGTAACGCCAGATGTCCATCCAGTGCCGGCCCCAGCGTTCGCCATATTGCGGGCTTTCCAACAATCGGTCAACCACCTTCTCCATCGCTTGTGGCGACGTGTCGGCGAGGAAGGCATCAATCTCCGCTCTTGTCGGCGGCAACCCGATCAGATCAAGATAAACCCGCCGCAACCAGACTCGCTTGTCGGCCATCGGCTGATGTTTGAGGCCAAGGCTTTGCTGCTTCGCGGCCAAGAAGGCGTCGATGGAATTTCGGTTCCACGCGGCCTCGGCGGCTTTCGGCACGGCCGGACGAACGGGCGTTTTGAACGCCCAGTGGTCGCGCGGGTCTCGCTCCGGTTGTTCGTCCGGCGGGCCTTTCGCCCCTTGGGCGATCCACATGTTGAGCAATTTAACTTGGGCGGCCGTCAGTGGTTCTCCCTCGGGGGGCATTCGTTCTGTTTCGTCTTTAGATGTCACCCGCTGAACGAGCAAACTCCCGGCGGGGTTTTTCAAATCGATGCCCGGACCTTCCCGCCCCCCTTTGACAATGGCGGCGACCGTGTCGAGCCGCAAATCGCTCTTCTGTTTCAGGACGCCATGACAGGCAAAGCAACGTTCTTGAAGGACGGGTTTGATTTGCTTCAGGTAGTCGACCGGCTCATCGGCCTGAAGCGGATTCGCCGACAGCATCGTCACCGCCGACAGCCACGCGAACAGGCGTTTCGGGTTCGTCATTCCGCTTTCCTTGTCAGGACACGTCACGATGAGTCACGGGGAAGGAGCAATCCGGCGGGAGAGTCAACAACCCGATTATCACTCGTTGCGATGAGTGACACAAGAGGGTAGTTCGGAGAAGCAAGATTGGGCTAAAAATCGAACTTCCGAAGTTGGAATTCAACTTCCGCCACCCCATATAAATCCCTCTCATGTGCCTTCTGTCCCCTCGCCTTATCCGAAAAACAACATGATCCTCGACGCCATTCGGACTGCCACCAGACCCATCCATGATCGATTGGAAGGGTCGGCCGACATCATCGGGCAACTTCATTCCCGGGATGCCTACCGGCGATTGCTTCAACGCTTTCTGGGTTTCTACGAGCCACTGGAACAGCGGTTGGCGGCAATCACCGGGTATGAAACGGTCCATTTTGATCCGGCTCCGCGCCTCAAAGCCCACAAAATCCATGCCGACTTGCTGTGGTTGGGAATGACCGGCGAAGAGATCGCCGCCTTGCCACGTTGCGAGCGGTTGCCGACGACGGACTCTCTGCCAAACGCGATGGGATGTTGGTACGTGCTGGAGGGCGCAACCTTGGGAGGCCAGATGATCCGGCGGCAGCTCGAATCCACGCTGGGACTGAACGTAAACACCGGCGTGGCCTTCTTTTCCAGCTATGGCTCAGAAATTGGTAAAATGTGGAACGCGTTTTGCATATCACTCGGTCAATCAGCCTCCACCACCTCGGATGAATCCAAGGCCATCTCTTCGGCCGTGGAGACGTTCGGGTTGTTCGCCAGCTGGCTGAGGGAACAGGCGTCATGAATTCGACTGACACGACCGAACCGCCGGACCTGATGTCCTGCGACCGGGAACCGATTCACATTCCCGGCCGTATTCAGCCGCAGGGTGTTTTATTGGCCGTGGATTTCAAGGATTTCACCGTGCGACAGGCCAGCGAAAACCTGCACACCATCACGGGAAGCCCGACGGCTGACCTGTTGGGTGGCCCGTTGGCTGGAGTAATCGGCGAGGAAGGGGTTCGCCATCTGTCCGGCCGGTTGCGCCGGTTGGTTTCGGGAGAACGGCCAGAGTGCTTGGAAACGGTCCGGCTCGGACCATCCGGACAGGAGAAAAAATACGACCTGATCGCCCATCGGAACAATGGCAAGATCATTCTGGAATTTGAATCCATTGTCACGGAGGAATTCCCGGAAACACATTCCGCGCTGGAAAGTTTGTTGGGGCAATTGGAGACGGCCAAAACGCTGGCGGAACTGTCCAACCAAACGGCCGCCGAGGCGCGCCGACTGACTGGTTTCGACCGGATCTTGGTTTATCTGTTCGACGAGGAAGGCAACGGCACCGTCTTGGGGGAGGATAGGAATGAGAATCTTCCTTCCTATCTGGGTCTGCGGTTTCCCGCCTCGGATATTCCCCGGCAGGCGAGAGAACTGTATCGGGTCAGCCATGTGCGGATCATTCCGGATGTTGATTATCAAGCGGTTGGCGTGTTGGCCGAGCGGCCGTTCACCGAGCCGTTGGATCTCACCCATGCGATCCTCCGCAGCGTGTCGCCGGTGCATTTGGAATACATGCGGAACATGCGGACGATTGCCAGCATGTCCGTTTCCATTTTGCGGGACGGACAGTTGTGGGGCCTGATCTCCGGGCATCATGCGACGCCCCGGCGAATTCCCTTCACGATTCGCCGGTCGTGCGACCTGTTTGCCAAGGCGTTCGCGTTGCGGCTGTCCGCACTTGAACGGACGCAAGAACTGGAGCGTCGGGTCGAGGTGCGGGCCTTGTTCTCCAAACTCCTGGCCGTGATGGCCGGGCGCGGGGACTACGTTCGCGGATTGCTGGAAAATGCCCATGAATTGTTGAGTTTCGTCGATGCCGGCGGGGCCGCCGTGGTTTCCGAATCGTTTTGCGAAGTGGTGGGGGAAACGCCGACGAAAGAGCAAATCCGCGAACTGGCGAACTGGTTGTTTGCCGGCGGACACACGGAAGTGTTTCACTCCGAGTCGCTGGCGACGGTGTTTCCGCCGGCCGGGGAGTTCGGCAGTACCGCCAGCGGATTGCTGGCGATTGGCGTCTCGAAACTGCATGCGGGCTATGTGATGTGGTTCCGGCCCGAGGTGGTCCGCACGGTGAATTGGGCCGGCGACCCCGCCAAATCCATGACGCCCGCGCCAGGCGGCGAACGCATTAGCCCGCGACAATCCTTCGAGATGTGGAAGGAAACCGTGCGCGGCAAATCGCTTTCTTGGCGGGAGGCCGAGGTTGAGGCGGCCATCGAACTGCGAAACGCCATCGTCGGTGTCGTGCTTCGGAAGGCCGAGGAAATGGCCGATCTGACGGCTGAACTCACCCGCAGTAACTCGGAATTGGAATCGTTTTCGTATTCCGTCTCCCACGATTTGCGCGCGCCGTTGCGCCATGTCGTGGGCTACGCGGAGATGCTGAAGGATTCGGTTTCAGACCGGCTGACGGAGACCGATCAGCGGTATATCCGCACCATCATCGAGTCCAGCGAGTTCGCGGGCATGCTGGTGGACAAACTGCTGGCCTTCTCCCGAATGGGGCGGATGGAAGTTGTCCGCACCAAAGTGGACCTGAACAAACTCGTCGAGGAAATTCGCCGCCAGTTGATTGCGCCGGACTCCGAGCGGCGAATCACTTGGAAGATCGAGCCGTTGCCACCTGTTCGAGGCGATCAAACGATGCTTCGGATGGCGATGCAAAATCTGATGGAAAACGCCGTCAAATATTCGCGAGACCGGGAAGAAGCGATCATCGAAATCACCGGCCACGAGGAAGGCAAGGAGACTATTATCGCCGTCCGGGACAACGGGATCGGCTTTGACATGCGATATGTGGACAAGCTCTTCGGCATCTTCCAACGCTTGCACCGCGTTGAGGAATACGAAGGAACCGGCATCGGCCTGGCCAACGTGCGGCGGGTGATTTCCCGGCACGGCGGCCGCACCTGGGCGGAGGCGATTGTGGGCCAAGGGGCCGTTTTTTACTTTTCGTTGCCAAGGACAACGACCTGACGTGGGAGAAATATCATGTTGAAACCAATCTTGCTTGCGGAAGACAATCCCAAGGATTTGGAACTGACTCTGGTGGCTCTGGCCAAGAGCAATCTGGCAAATGAAGTGGTCGTCGTTCGGGATGGCGAGGAAGCGCTCGATTACCTCTTCCGTCGCGGCCCTTACGAAAACCGGGAGCATGGGCACCCCGCCGTGATTCTCTTGGATTTGAAGATGCCGAAAGTGGACGGCCTGCAAGTGCTGGAGCAGGTGCGCGCGGACAAAGAATTGAGATCCGTGCCCGTGGTCATGCTCACGTCTTCACGAGAAGAGCCGGACTTGAGAAAGAGTTACGACATGGGGGTGAATGCCTATGTGGTCAAACCGGTGGCTTTTCGAGAGTTTATCTCGGCCATTCAAGATCTCGGCGTGTTCTGGGCGGTTTTGAACGAACCGCCGGTGGGCAGCGTGAAACCTGTCATCAAGAAGTAACTCGTCGTGCCGCCCCGTAACCTTTGGACTGATGTTGTTCCCATGAATTCCGTTGAATCAGCCCGGATTATCTACCTGGAGGACAGCGAACTGGACGCGGAGATTGTCCGCGTCCGGCTCGCCAAGTCTTCGGTGTCGCACTCGTTGCTCGTCGTGACCAACCGCGACGACTACGTGGCCGCGCTCGCACGGGAAGAGTTCGATCTGATTCTGTGCGATTATCAGCTTCCCACCATCACCGGGCCGGATGCGCTGAAGATCGCCCAGGAGTTGCGTCCGGAGACACCGTTCATTTTCGTGTCCGGCGTCGTCGGCGAAGAAAACGCCATCGAAACGCTCAAGAGCGGGGCGACGGATTATGTGTTGAAACAACGGCTCAACCGGCTGATTCCGGCCGTGGAGCGGGCTTTGTTGGAGGCTCACATCCGCCGCGAACAAGCCCGCACGGCCGAGGCGTTGCAGGCCGCCCAAGACCGGCTGCGCGAAAGCGAAGTGCGATTCCGCCATATGGCGGACCATTCTCCCGTGATGGTGTGGGTGACGGACGAGGAGGGGAGTTGTACCTATCTGAACCGAAACTGGTATGACTTCACCGGACAATCGACCGAAGAGGCCCTCAAATTCGGCTGGCTGCAAGCCACCCATCCAGACGACAAACGACTGGCCGCCGAGAGCTACATGGCCGCCCACGCCCGGCGAGAGGGCTTCCGCATGGAATATCGCCTACGGCGAAGCGACGGGACTTACCGTTGGATGATCGACGCCGGCGCTCCGCGATTCTCCGAGTCGGGGGAGTTTCTTGGCTACGTCGGCTCGGTGATTGACATTCACGACCGTCGGCAGGCCGAGGACGACCTGCGGGACGCCCGCTCCCGGCTGGACTCAGCCTTGGAAGCCGGGGCGATCGCCACTTGGGTCTGGGACATCCCGAACAATCGGGTCTTCGCCGACGCCAATCTGGCCAGACTTTTCGGCGTAAGCGACGAAGAAGCTCAAGGGGGCGAACTCGGCGTTTTTCTCAAAGCCATTCACCCGGATGACATTGACCGGGTTTCGGAGGTAATTAATCTGTCCGTGAGGACCGGAGGGCGTTTTGAATCGGACTACCGGCTAAAAACGGCAACAGGACATACGGTATGGGTGATTGCCCGCGGCCGGGTGGAAAAGGATTATCGGGGCGTGCCCGTTCGTTTGTCCGGCGTGGTGCAGGACGTGACGGAACGGCGGCTGGCCGAGGCCGAACGGACTCGCCTTGGTGTGCAGATTGAACATGAGCGCCGGCGCCTCAGAACGGTGCTGGATACCGCCCCCGTCGGCGTGATCGTGGCCGAGGCTCCCTCCGGCAAGATTACCTTTGTGAATCCGATGGCCGAGGAAATCCTTGGTTATGCCCCGAAAGCGACTCGCTTGGAGGAGTATCGCGAATTGGTCGCCTATCACGGTGACGGCCGGCGGCTGGAATACTCCGAATACTCCCTAGCCCGCGCCTTGAAGGGTGAGATTGTTCGCAACGCGGAATATCAGTTTCAACGATCCGACGGCCGTCGGTGCTGGATTCGCGTGAGCGGTAGCCCGATCCGGGACGGCAATCCGGACCCGGTTGGCGCGGTGATTGTCTTCGGCAATGTGGACCGCGAAAAACGGGCTTTGGAGGAACTTGAAGAGACAGACCGGCGCAAGAACGAGTTTCTGGCGATGCTGGCCCACGAATTGCGAAACCCGCTGGCTCCGGTGTCCAATTCTTTGCAAATCCTTCGGAAAGGAAACAATCCCGACTATCTCGCCACGGCCTGCGAAATGATGGAGCGCCAGGTAAGACATTTGGGGCGATTGATCGACGACCTACTGGATGTCTCTCGCATTGGCCGGGGCAAGATCACCCTGCGGACGGAGTTTCTCGATCTCCGCGCCGTCATCGCCGAAGCCGTTGAATCCGTCCGTCCGCAAGCCGAGGCGGTCGGGCACGTGTTGACGGCCAGTTACCCCAAGACGCCGATCATCGTCGCCGCCGATCCCACCCGGTTGGAACAGGTGTTTGTCAACCTGTTGAACAACGCCATCAAATACACCGAACCGGGCGGCCGCATCATCGTGAATGCGCGTGTCGAGAACGACCGGGCGATCATGGAAGTTTGCGACACCGGGGTGGGGATTTCCCGCGAACAATTGAACCAAGTGTTTGAACTGTTCATGCAGGTAAGCCGGTCCATTGACCGTTCCCAAGGGGGCTTGGGCATCGGCCTGACATTGGTGAAACGATTGGTGGAAATGCACGGCGGGAAAGTGACCGTCCACAGCGATGGCTTGGGTTCCGGCAGCACGTTCACTGTCAGCCTGCCTCTTTCCCGCGAGGCGATCGACACTCAGACGACCAAGTCGAACGCTTCCCCGGCGGCTCCCCTGCGGATCTGCGTTGTGGATGATAATGTGGACGGGGCCGCCAGCATGGCGATCCTTCTGCAAGCCTTGGGGCATTCCACAATGATTGCCCACGATGGCCCAAGTGCCGAGGAAATGATCCGGCGGGAACGCCCGGATCTGGTGATCATGGACATCGGCCTGCCGGGAATGAACGGTTACGAAGTGGCGAAAAGGCTGCGGGAAGACTTTCCTCGCGAGAAACTTCGCTTGGTGGCCCTGACCGGATACGGCCAAGACGACGACCGGCGGCGATCCCTCGAAGCGGGCTTCGACACTCACTTGGTGAAGCCCGTGGAACTTGATGTGCTAAACAAAGTGCTTCAGGAGAGAGAGGACGAGGGATAAGGGCATCATCCCCCGTTCTTCGGCGATTTCAATCGGAATCATCACCGGCCGGTGATTGAAATCTGCTCGTGCATGCCAATTCCCATCAGTGTCGCCGCGACCAAACTGACGAGCAAAATCACCGTCCCCAGCCGCCGGGTAGCCTTGATTTGCCACCACATGAACAGGCCGGACAATCCCCAGAAGAGCATAATCACCGCCATTGCATCAACGATCACGGCCCAGAACCAGCGGGAGCCTGTTTCCGACGGATAGCCGTGGGCCATGTGCAACCGGGTGAGGAATCGGCGCGTGGAGAGGGGATCAGTTGCCGGTTCGTTGTCCGCCAGTTTGCCGCTGATGCTTCCGGCCGATGCGTTGTAAGTCACCTTCCACAATTTGTCGTCCGAGTTCATCAGGAAGGTAACATCGGGCACGGAAGTGATAGTGACATCCCCGGTGGGGAAGCCGGATTTTGTCAGCACGGCAGGCACGGTGGCCTTCATCCGGTCAACCAAGGTTTCGGGAAGTTTCAGCCCTTCGCCGCCGCCTGTCCGCGCCGGCCGGTCCCCGCCTCCCTTGCCTTTCGGAGCCGCGTTTGGTTCCCGCCCGACCGCAAACGGAGCCGCCGGTTCGATGGGCTTGGCGGGGGTCAATGCTTTCGCCCGAATGGTCCCGCCGGCGCCGTTCGCCTCCACCAACACACTGATTTCCTGTTGATCGGTCTTCACGGTGGCGAAGGCAAATTCGCGGTTGAACTTCGCATTGTCGGGGACGGCCAGTTCATATTTTGCCTCCGGTTTGCGCTCCCGGAGGGCGGCGACCACTTGTTCCGCAATCTCGCGGGGGGCGGGGATATGCTCCATTGGCGTGCCTTGGAGGGCATCGGCGCCGAAACTCACGGATTGCTGGTCGCTGAACGCGGTGGGGTGATTGAACAGAAACGCCGTGATGCCATAGAGCAGAACCCACGGCAGCATGAGCAGGCCCGCATAAAGGTGCCCACGCCGAAGCAGCATGAGAAATGACTTCATAGGCGACCGGCGAGTGGCGGCGCGCGCCACGGCCGACGGAGTTTCAACAGGTGTGTCCACGGATTTTCGACTCCCGAAGATGGAGGGGTGTTGGGATACCGCACCGCATCGGGAACTTGGAAAGTAAAGTGTCACCTAGCTGATGCCCGTCAGCCACGGGGTCATCCCGCCGTCGGCCGACTACATTATGCCAAAATCATATGGACTGGGAGATGAAATGCCGGTGAAAATCAGCGTGACGGTGAGTCTGGTTCCCGAGGCCAAAGGCGGCCCGTTTGTTTTCTGGGACGGCCTCGAAGACGGCATGAAACAAGCGGCCGAACTTGGTTACGACGCCGTGGAGATCTTCCCGCCCGGCCCGGAGGCCATCCCCGCCGATGTCGTCCGGTCCCTAATGACTAAACACGGTCTGGCGGTCGCCGCCGTCGGCACCGGCGGGGGCTGGGTGAAACACAAACTCACCCTCACTCATGCTGATGAAACCATCAGGGCCAAAGCCCGTGAGTTTATCTCCAAAATGATCGCCGCCGCCGGGGCGCTGGGCGCCCCGGCGATTATTGGCTCCATGCAAGGCCGCTGGGGCGAGAGCGTTTCCAAAGAAATGGCTTTTGTCTGGCTGGCCGATGCCTTGAATGACTTGGGCGAACAGGCGAAGAAACTGGGCGTGCCATTGCTCTATGAACCGCTCAACCGTTACGAAACCAACCTGTTTTGCACCGTCGCCGATGGCGTGAGCTTTTTGAACACGCTGCAAACCACGAACGTGAAACTATTGGCCGATTTGTATCACATGAACATCGAAGAAGTGAATCTCGCCGATGCCCTCGTCGCCGGGGAAACGCACATCGGACACATCCACTTCGCCGATTCCAACCGCCGCCCGGCCGGGCTGGGCCACACCGATTTCCGGCCGATTGCCGATGCCGTGGTGCGAGCGGGTTACGACGGGTATTTTTCGGCCGAGGTGTTCGCCTATCCGAATTCCCGGCAGGCCGCCGAGCAGACTCGCGCCAAGTTCCGCGAATTGTTTGGTCGCTGAGCGATCAGCGCCGGAAGTTCCACTCACCCCGGCCGTATTTTTCATCAACCAGTCCCGGCACGCTTTCCAATGCTTCGAGTGGAAAGGTGGCGGGATTGGCCTCAAACACTTCCGATAGCCGCATCATGATTTCTTCCCGCGTTCCCGGAATGTTCCGGACGAATTCCTCGTGGGAGCGCCCATGCCGGTATTCGGGCATCCGTTCCGGCGGGTTCAGGTATTTGGGCACGGAGGGAAGATCGAAATCGTACAGAATCGTCCCGTGATGCAGAATTGCCCGTGATTTTCGTTGCTGAGCATTGCCGGAAAACTTGACGCCGTCGATGGCCAGATCGCTGATGCCTGAATGGTCCACGTTGGAGAATGAGGAGAGAGCTGCCTTAACGCGGCCGAGAATCCAACGGTATGAGGCGTTCACATCCCGAATTTCGGCGGCCCGCCGGTGGTTGACGATCAGGCTGAATAACAGACAACCCCGCCCGAGTAACACGGTGCCGCCGCCGCTGGAGCGTCGCAGGATCGGCACGCCGTCTCGTTCACAGGTTTCCCGTTTCACATCAATGGCCACGGAACCGCCCGCCCCGAGAACGACGGCATGGGCGGGATATTCCCAGAACCGCAACCCCTCGAAGGTGTCGGTCTGTTCCGCGTGGAGCAACAGTGATTCGTCGAGGGCGAGGTTCCCGGCGGCATCGGGCATGGTGTGGTCGAAGGCAATCATCGGGTTCATCTTAATGGACTGGCCGGTCAACGATATAATGTCCCCATGCACGAACTCACTCCATCCAACACGCTCGCCTTTTTGCGTCGCTTTCGCCTCAAGGGAGGCGTGATCCGGCGATTCACTCTACGGAACACGGCCGCCGACAGCGTAGCTCTAAAACTGCTCCTCACCGTGACCGATGGATCAACCAACGATAAGGTGAAACTGGCGGTTGTCGTCAGGGATGTGGAGGAATACCGCTTCCAAAAACGGGCGACGATGAACGTCTTTGCCATCCGCGAAGTCCGCATCGGCACGTTTGACGGCATCACCTTCTTAAACCTCGATGCCGACCCGGCCGACCCGGCCCCGAAGCCGATGGATTACCGCATCTCCGATTGCTTCGTCGCCGGCCGGCGAATTTCTTGGGAAGTCATCAACCCGAAGAATTAAGCCTTATCGCACATAGGCAAATTCGTTCGCGCACATCAACACCCGAGACAACTCGGCCCAACTGCCCGTCTTGAGAAAACCGAGCGTCACCCGTTCCTCATCGGCGCTCGGCGGGCGGCCGTAGAGCCGTTCATAAGCCGCTTTCAACTTCGCCGCATCATCACCGGGCATGGCTTGGATGCGATCGGCAAACGCTTTCGCCTGGGCCAGCGCGAACGGGTGATTCATCAGGAACAACGCTTGCGGAGCCACCGTGGAGATGGTTCGTTTCTCCGTCGGCGTTTCCGGATCGGCCGCGTCGAACAGGGCTTGGAAATTGCTTTTGTCCGAGCGGATTGTTCGCAGGTACACGGTTCGCCGGGGGGTGTTGAAATCCGGGTAAGAAATCCCGCCGGGGGTGGAATCGAGTTTACCTGCTACAAACAGCAGGCTGTCCCGCATCGCTTCGGCTTCCAATCGTCGCAGATTGGCCCGGCTGAACAACCGGTTGTCGGCATCCTTGGTTTTGGTTTCTTCCGAGCAAACATCCGATTGCTGATACACGGCCGAGAGCAGAATTCGCTTGTGCAATTTTTTGAGGCTCCAGCCATCAGCGACAAATCCGGCAGCCAGATAATCCAAAAGCTCCGGGTGGGTCGGGCGTTCGCCGAGTTTGCCGAAGTTGCTCGGCGTGCGAACCAAGCCATCGCCAAAGTGCCAAGCCCAGACGCGATTGACCATCACACGAGCCGTCAGCGGGTTCGTCGGACTGGCGATGAAATCGGCCAATTCTTTGCGGCCGCTTTCCTTGGTCACTTCGCTCAACGGTTTCTGATTCGCCGGGGCCAGAATCTCCGGGAATCGCCGGGGAACTTTTTCACCGAGCCGAGTGTAGCTGCCGCGAATGTGAATCGGCACATCCTGCACGGCCGGGAACATGCCCCCCGGAATGCCACCATCTTGAATGGCCAACACCACCGGGACGGGCGGCATCGGCCGGGCCTTCAATGCTTCCAGTTCGGCCCGGAGTGTCAGAACCTCCGGGGTAGCCGGAAGTTCGCCGGGTTTCGGGTAGAAGGGACTGCTGGTATCGACGGCCTTGAAGGTTTTGGCGAACGCGGCGATCTTGGTTTCGACTTCTTCCCGGTTCTTCAAAGCGCCAATGGCGGGCAATGATACGAACGCCGGGGGAATTTGCTTGGCGTCGGCCATGTCCATGAATCGCCAGACGGCCGGATGACCTTGCTGGTCTGGCACGGGGTTCAACTTGTCATTGGCCAGCACGTCCGAAGTGAGATTCCACCGGGCTTTCCCGGTTGTTTCGCTGATGTCGAGTTCGACCAGTGTGCTGTCACACTCATAACCCGCCTTGGGGAGGATCTGAAGTTCGATGCGGTCGCCCGGTTGAACGATGACATTCTTCAGCAACTCACCGGCAAGCGGAGCGCTTTGGCCGTTGTTGATGGCCCCCTCGGCCAGCGTGCGGGAGTTCACCGCTACTTTCCACGCGATGCCGTCGCCGCAGGTGCCGTCGCGGTCGGCCACTTTGCCGGCGATGTTCACGGTCGTCGCCACCGGAGAATCCCAAACAACGGCGACGCCGCTCTTTGGCCCCGGATGCACGCACACGGATTTCGGCGGCAACCGGAAGGTGAGGATCGACAATTCTTCGTTGCCCGTGTTAATCATCGCGTTCGGGCAGTCACTCTTGTTCTTCCATGTGTGATAGTTCTTCACGCCGCCGGAATCGCGTTCGGCCTTGGCCATCAGTTGGTAGCCGCGCGGTGTCAGCATCTCCAGCCACTTTTCCAAGATGTCGGCCCGCAGTTTCATCGACGCGGCATAATCCGCCAGCGGCGGCCGCTTTTTGGTGGCTTGCAAATAGTCCCAAGCCGCCAGCAAATACCCGGCGGTTTCCGGCAGATGTTTGGCAGCCGCTTCTTGCGCGGAAGCAGCCTCTTTGGCGGCAATGGCCCCTTCGAGTGTCTTGATCTGGTTGGTGATCCGGGTTCGTTCCGCTTGCTCGGCCGGGGAGATCAACGGCGTGCGGAGCATGGGGGAGCCGTTTGTTTTCGGTCCCGGCGTCGGCAGAATCTTGCTGCTGAAGAAGATGCCGGCGAGAGCGTAATAGTCCTTTTGGCTTACCGGGTCGAACTTGTGATCGTGACACCGGGCGCAACCGACGGTCAAGCCGAGGAATGACCGCGTCACCACATCAACCTGATCGTTCACAATGTCGGTGACCATCTTCTCTTTGTCCGCATCGCCCGTGCCCCATTCGCCGATGGCCAGCAAGCCGGTGGCGGTGATACCGTCCGCGTTAATGCCACCCGGTTCGGTCGGCGGCATCAAATCCCCGGCGATTTGCATTCGCACGAACTGGTCGTAGGGGATGTCCTTGTTCATCGCCCGGATTACCCAGTCGCGGTAGTGCCACGCTTCGATGATGTCCGTGTCCCCGCCGGTGCCGCGTGAATCGCGGGAGTCCGCATAGCGGGCCACATCCAGCCAGTGCCGGCCCCAGCGTTCGCCGTAGGCCGGTGAGGCCAGCAAACGATCAACGACTTTCTCAAACGCCTTCGGCGAGGCATCATCCAAAAACTGGCGAATCTCCTCCGGTGTCGGCGGCAGCCCGGTCAGGTCGAAGGTGACGCGACGTATCAACGTCCGCTTATCCGTTGTCGCGGCCGGGGCGAGATTGGCGGCTTCCAGTTTGGCGAGGATAAACCGGTCAAGGTCGGTCTTGCACCACGCCGGGCTTTTCACTTGGGGAATCGCCGGGGATACGACGGGTTGAAATGCCCAGAATTTGCGCTGCTCGTCGGTGATTTGGAAGGTTTTGGCGGTGACAGCTTCAGCCCCGGCGTCCGGCCAGACGGCCCCTTGTTCCACCCACTTGGTCAACTTGCCGATGGCCGCGTCGGGGAGTTTGCCCTTGGGGGGCATCCGCAATTCGCCGCCGCCTTGGTAACTGATCGCCTGCAACAGCAGCGATTCCTTCGGCTTGCCGGGCACAATCGCCGGGCCGCTGTCGCCCCCTTTGAGCAACTCGGCCCGCGACATGAGCCGAAGGCCCCCTTTGGTCTTCTTCGGCGAGTGGCATTCCTGACAATGCTCGACGAGGATCGGCCGGATTTCCTGCTCGAAAAACTCGGCGGCCGGTTCGGCCGCGTTGAGCGGGAAAGTGGCCGACAACAGGAAGAAGAGAATTGACCGTCGCATCGGCGGATGCTCCGTTTTCAGGGGCGGGAGAGTTTGCGGCCGGTGAACTACGCCTTCTTGCCCGGTCGCGTTTTGATCGCGTCACGGATGATCTTCAACACGTCTTCGCGTTCCTTGCCGATGATCGGCAGACGCGGGGCGCGGGTTGTTTCGCTGCCCAAGCCACATTCAGCGTTGCACAGTTTGATGTATTGCACAAGCTTCGGCAGCGTGTCGAGGTGCAACAGCGGCGTATACCACCGGTAGACCTTCACGGCCTCCTCGTACTTGCCCGCCTTGGCCAGGTCCCACAGCAGCCGGTTTTCCTCGGGGAAGGCGTTCACCAAGCCGGACACCCAGCCGGTGGCCCCGAGCATGGCGCTTTCCAACGCCAGGTCGTCCACGCCGCCGAAGAGGATGTAGCGGTCGCCGCAGACATTCTTGATGTCCGTGATCCGGCGAACATTTTCGGAGGATTCCTTGATGGCCACGAAATTTGGCTCGTCGGCCATTTCCTTGAACATCTCCGGCGTGATGTCGGCCGCGTAGGCCACCGGGTTGTTGTAAATCATGATCGGCAAATTGGTGGCTTTCGCGACCGTGCGAAAGTGCGTCATCACCTCCCGGCCGTCCGGCTTGTAAACCATCGCCGGCAACACCATCAGCCCGTCCACTCCGGCTTTTTGGGCATCGACGGCATACTTGCACGCCGTGGCCGTCGTGCATTCCGCGACCCCCGTGAGCAGCGGCACCCGGCCGGCGATCACTTCTTTCGCCGTCTTCAGAACGGCGAGTTTTTCCGAGTATTCCAGCGAACAATTTTCGCCGACCGTCCCCAGCACGATCATCCCGTGGACGCCGGACTTGATGAGCGAATCGATGTGCTTCGCCGTGGCCGGGAGGTCAAGGGCTTGGTCCGCGTGAAACTCCGTGGTCACCGCCGGGTAGACGCCGTGCCAGTTCACCGCCATGATGCTGCTCCGTGAGAATTTTAAGTCGGCCAGATTCGATCATTTTCGCGTGATGACATCCCGCCCGACCCACGGTCGCAACACTTCGGGAATCTTCACCGTGCCGTCGGCCTGCTGGTAGTTTTCAAGGATGGCCACCATCGCCCGTGTGACGGCCACGGCCGTTCCGTTGAGCGTATGCACCACGCGCGTGCCCTTGTGGTTCGGTCCCTTGTAGCGGATGTTGAGCCGCCGGGCTTGGAAGTCGGTGCAATTGGACGTGCTGGTCACTTCGCCGTAATCGCCGGTCGGTTTGCCGGTGGTTTTGTCGAGTTCACCACGGAAGGGCATCCATGCTTCCAAGTCGTACTTGCGGTAGGCCGGCCCGCCGAGATCGCCGGTACAGGTGTCCAGCACATGGTAAGGCAGGCCGAGTTCTTGGAAGATTTCTTCCTCGATGGCCAAGATCTCCAGATGCAGGGCTTCCGTCTGCTCCGGCGTGCAGAAACCGAACATTTCGACTTTGGTGAATTGGTGGACCCGGTACAGCCCCTTGGTGTCCCGGCCCGGCGCCCCGGCTTCCGTTCGGAAGCAGTGCGAGAGGCCCACATATTTGCGAGGGAGGGTGGCTTCGTCCAAAATCTGGTCCCGCAACATCCCGCCAAGGGTGATTTCGGCCGTGGCGATCAAACACAAGTCCGAATCGGCGATGGTGTAAACCTGCCGGGTTTCCGGGTTCGGATCGCGGGGCATGAAGCCGATGCCCTCCAGCACTTCCACCCGCGCCAAGTCCGGCGTGATGACCGGGGTGAAGCCTCGTTTCACGAGTTTTTGCATGGTGAACTGAATCAACGCCAGTTCCAGCAACACCGCTTCGTTCTTCAGAAAGTAGAACTTCTGCCCGGTGACGGAGGCCCCGGCCTCGAAGTCGGCCAGGTCCAGCGATTCCGCGAGGGCGACGTGATCTTTGGGCACAAAATCAAACTTGGTCGGCACGCCCCATTTGCTGACGACCTTGTTGTCGGCGGGCGTCGCCCCGACCGGGGCGTCCGGGTGGGTCATGTTCGGGATGGTGAGCAAGGCGGCATGCAAATCGGCCTGCACCTGCTTGAGTTCCTTTTCCAAAGCGGCCACCTGTTCGCGGATGGCTTTGCCCTCGGCGATCAGGGCTTGTTTCTTCGCCGGATCTTTCTCGGCCGGGATGCCCTTGGAAAGCTCGTTTCCCTTCTGTTGAAGGATCTGCGTTTCACTCACGAGCTTCTTGCGGCGGTCATCAAACTCAACAACCTTGTCGGCCTCGGCATGGGCGGCCTGCCGGTTGACGCAATTGGCCTTCACGGCCGCCAAATTGTCGCGAATAAAGCCGGCATCAAGCATGGTCGGAATTTCCGAAGGCAAAAGGGGATGATCTGGAAATAGCCTATGGGAGCGGGGGGAATTGGGCGACGGAGGATCAACTTCCGGCCATCAATCGAACCAAGAACGATCAATTAGAATCATGCTGCCTTCTCAAAAACCAATATGGCTGTGTTCTGATAGATGTGCTGCTGTGATGTTGTTTTCTGGTTTTTACTGACATTAAAATAAATATAATATATTTTGATTGTTGTATAATTGAAGCAAATGCGACCCGCTGACACTCGCAGAAACTGTCCCTGAATTAAAAACCAGTTATTAAAAGAAGAGAATTATTGTGAAAGATGAAATTTTAATGCGGTGGACTCAAAAAAATTATTGCCACAAAATATTTTCAAAAGAACTCTTGTAAATTGCAAAACGGACACGCACCTGCGGCAAATTTCGGGTATATTAGGGTGTAGACAGGTTGAATGTTAGGCTTACTGAACAGCCGGGACTTTCTTTCATCAAATTTATGATTGCTCTTCCTTCTCACCAAGGAATGAGTGTCTAACGATCAGGGGGGTTCGCCCAACCCCCTTGATCGATTTCTCTCCTCCACTTCATCTTCAATCTGCCACCACTTCGACTTCCGCATCATGAATCAGGCATTCCCAAAATGCTTCCAACACCTTCCTTGAGGTTTTGGGCAGTCCGTCTGTGGCATACAGCATCCTCGCCACCAATCCGGCGAGTTGGGCCGCGTTGTCGGCGAGATTCGGAAAGTCTTCGCCAAGTCGCCGGGCAAACTCGATGGCGGTTTCGTCGGCCCGGCGTTCGCGAGCCCGGTCTCCCGCCCATGCTTCTAACGCCTCGAAACTGTACCTCGCCAACGCCTCGACAGATCGTCCGTCGGCCGAGCCATCGGCGAAGGGGTTGGAAAACACGGAGAACGGCGTGCGGGGAATCACCGTCGGCCCGGATTCGCCACGCGATGTCTTCTCGCCCGGTTCTCGCATTCCGAAAAGCCCCTTCCACCACGCATCCAGCGCCGCCAGCAGGTTCTTTGCCCACGGCATGAAGTTGGCCAGAAACGACAGGCCGTGCCGGAAGATCACGAAGACCACCAGCAGAGCCACGGCGGCGAAAACAATCCATTTCAGCACATTGGCGATGGTGGCGAGCGACTTGCTTGCGCTGGATGGGGGAGAACTATCTCCGCTTTTGGAAGAACCGTCTTTGCCGTCTGCGTCCTTGGCGTTGGCCTGTTTGCCGCTGTCTTTGGATTCATTTCCGTCCTTTCCATCCTTCCCGTCCTTGGATTTGTTCCCGTCCTGATCGCCGGATTTGTCCCCTTGTTTGTCGCCGCCGCTGGAACCGTCCTTGCCTTGCTTGTCGCCGCTGCCGGACTTTGATTCACCGCTCTTTCCCTTGCCGCCGGGTTCGCCTCCTTTGCCCGTGGCCTTGCCGTCCCCCTTGGTGGCTTGGTCGCCAGTGCTTCCCTCGCCTTTGGCGCCGCCGCTTTTTACTTGGGCATATTGAGAGGCTTTCTTGTCCCCGGTCACGACCCGCGTGGGGTTCCAGATCGGCGTTTCGGAATATGGTCGGGGAATCAACGCCCCGATCAACACGAACATCAGGATCAGCACGGTTCCCAAGCCCATCCAACTGGCCGTCATCGCCATCGGCATCTTCAACTTGCGTTGCCGGAGGTATCGCCGTAACCCGAGAAAACTCGTGGTGAGCAGCAACCCGAGAGTTGAGGTCACATAAATGGCCATCGTCCAAAAGGTGAAGTTTCGCCGGGCCGAGTCGTCAGAGGGAACCACCGCCTGGCCGAGGCCAAACATGGGAATGGCCGCGATGGCGAAATACACCACCGTCAGGCCCGGTGTGTGCGGTTTCTTGTCGCGAGCTTTTCGCCATTGGTCAAACCGTGTGTACCAACCCGCCATGCCCGGCGGGTATTTGCTTTCATCCTCGGCGGCATCATCCACCACATCCGGCCGCACGTTGGGGCGTTTTTCCCAACCGGCCGCCGCGAGAAGCCCCTGGCCGGAACCGGTTTTGTCTTCGTCAATATGCGTGCAATCCCACACAAGGCGGTTGCTCGCCCACCAAACCACGGCGACCAACCCGATGTTGATGACATCTTTAAAGAGACTGAGAGGGTTATCCGGGGGATATTCCACCCACGCCCGCAGGGCGAAGACGGTGACAATCGCCAAGACGCCCCCATAAGCCCATGCTCGCGAACGGTCGGCCTGCACGGCAATGCGGCCGACCAACACCGCCCCGACCACGAAGAAAAACAGCGTGTAGAGCAGCCTGCCCTCGTATTTCCCTGCGTAAAAGACCTCCGCGAGGAAGAACACCAAACTGCCGACCACCCCCATGATGAGCAAGGGACTCGCGGCCGTCACGATGACATCCGCGACCGTCGGCGGGTCACGCTTCACGCGATACGGAGGATTGATGGCGCTCATGAAGTCTTTCCGGTGACCGGCCAAAACATGATCTGAACACGATTGTCCCTGTTCCGGCCGTTCGGGACAAGTCCCGATTAATTTGTGAAGACTCGGCGAAACCACCGCCGATACGATGGGTGTCAAGAACAAGGCCGACTGGAAAGCGACGAAGGTTCGGAAAACAGGCGACGGTGAGACGACTGTTCCCAAAACCATCGACGACCCCGACAAATACCCGTAACGAGGACCCCCGACTTCGCCAGGGCAGGGACTTTCCATTCGGTCGAGACCCCGGACGTTGATTGTGCGAAGCCAGGCCCCTCGGGGCGGGCGACGCCGATCCGCCGGGGTCTCTTGCATTTCCGGGCAGCCATCCCTATCCCACACCGTACATAACAGACTTCGCGTGTCCCCATCCCTGTCGGGACCGCTTTCTCCAAACGGTGTCATTTCGCACATGTCGAACCCAGCGATTCGGACAGTCAAGGGCCTTGAGATTCTGGACAGCCGCGGCAACCCGACCATTGAGGTTGAGGTGACCCTTGCCTGCGGAACCGTGGGTCGGGCGGCCGTCCCCAGCGGGGCCAGCACCGGGGCTCACGAAGCCGTGGAACTCCGGGACGGCGACAAGAAGCGCTATCTCGGCAAGGGAACGCTGAAAGCCGTCGAAAACGTGGACAAGCTGATCGCCCCGGCCATCGCCGGGATGAACCCGCTTGACCAACTCGGCGTTGACCGGGCCATGCTCACCCTGGACGGCACCGCCAACAAGGCGAAGCTCGGCGCCAACGCCATCCTCGGCGTCTCGATGGCCGTCGCCCACGCGGGCGCCAAGGTGACCGGCCTGCCGCTCTACCGCTACATCGGCGGCACCAACGCCAAGGTTCTCCCCGTCCCGATGATGAACATCATCAACGGCGGCAAGCACGCGGACAGCACGGTTGATTTCCAAGAATTCATGATTATGCCCATCGGGGCCCCGACCTTCAAAGAAGGTCTGCGGATGGGAACGGAAGTGTTCCACTCCCTGAAGAAAGTGCTGCACGACAAGCACCTGAACACCGCCGTCGGCGACGAAGGCGGCTTCGCCCCCAACCTGGCCTCGGCCGACGAAGCATTGTCCTTCATCGCAACGGCTGTCGAGAAGGCTGGCTACAAACTCGGGACCGACATCGCCTTCGCGATGGATGCCGCCTGCACGGAACTCTTCGAGGAAGCCAAACACAAGGGCAAGAACGGCTATTGCTTCTTCAAGAGCGACCCGGACAAGGTCATCTCTTCCGATGAAATGATCGCTTTCTGGAAGGGCTTGGTCGCCAAGTGGCCGATTCTGTCCATTGAGGACGGTCTCTCCGAAGACGACTGGGACGGCTGGAAGAAACTGACGGCCGAACTCGGCGACAAGATCCAACTGGTCGGCGACGATTTGTACGTCACCAACGTGACCCGGCTTCAAGACGGCATCACCAAGAAGTGCGGCAACAGCATCTTGGTGAAGGTGAACCAGATCGGCAGCCTGACGGAAACGCTGGACGCCATCGAACTGGCCAAGCGAAACCGCTTCACGACGGTCATCAGCCACCGCAGCGGTGAAACCGAAGACGTGACCATTTCGGACATCGCCGTGGCCACCAACGCCGGTCAGATCAAGACTGGCTCCGCGAGCCGGACGGACCGGATCGCCAAGTACAACCAACTCCTGCGGATCGAGCAGGAACTGGGTTCGTTCGCCCGTTACGGGCTGTCCAAGTAACGTTGAACTTTTGAGTTTCGGATTTCCACAACGGAGATTTGCAATGATTCAGCGAATGATGGCCGTGCTGGCTCTCACGGTGGCCTTCTCGATGACGGCCAAGGCCGACGAGCCAAACGTCGGGCACATGGTCTTCTTTGAACTCAAGGAAAAGACCCCGGAAGCCAAGGCCAAGCTGGTGGCCGCGTGCGAGAAGTACCTCAAGCCGCAACCCGGCGTGCTGTACTTCAGCGCCGGTGCCCGTGGCGAAGAATTTACCCGCGACGTGAACGCCAAGGATTGGGATGTCGCCCTGCACCTCGTGTTCACGGACAAGGCGGCCCACGACAAGTACGCGAAGGATGCCGAACACGAAAAGTTCATTGCCGAGAACAAGGATAACTGGAAGAGCGTGAAGGTGTATGATTCGCTGCTTGCCCCCGCGAAGAAGTAACACGGATTGATCGAATCCAACGCAAGAAGCCCGGCATGTTTCATCAGAACCATGCCGGGCCTTCTTCGTTGAGGGGCATCTTCGGCGGACGAAGCCTATTTCTTCAACCCGGCGCCAAGGTTGCGGCCGATACTAAGCATCTCAATTTCAAGGAACTCAGACCGATCCGGGTTGCGAATCTTGTTTCGCCAGATTTCCAGTCTCGCGTTGGCGAAGCGAAAATGATTCGTGCGAATCGGGATGGTCTTCTCCAACTGGAACCGCTCCGGGTGATCGTGAAGTGTTTCACGCAGCAACTTGGCGCCGGGCAGGTCGAAATACAACTGCGGCTCTTCGACGATGATAAGTTCCGGATCATAACGATGAATCAGCGAAAGCACTTCTTCCTCTTCACGGGCATGATCCTTATACCCGGCGTCTGGCTCGCTGAGAACGGTGTAGAACAGTTTGTCACCCCGCAGGGTCCAGAGCCGACGTTCGGGATCGTGTCGCCGCAATTGATAGATGAAGCCGCCGTTCAGAAAACCATCCATCAGACAGACGCGGGTTTCACGATTATGCTCGACCACATATTCGGCCGCCTCTTCATACCCGAACACATAGATGGATGGTTCCCGAACGGATGTGCCAATGGAACCGACGGCAACCAACAGCGTCAAGGGAAGCGCCAGACGCGGCCGTCGAACCAGTCCGGCCACCGTCTTGCAGCCGTTCACGGCAAGGATCACCAACCCCGGCAGCCAGTAAATCGTGTGCCGGGAATCCAACTCGGCAATCGGCGTGAAGAACAGATAGGTCGCAAGCAAGAGACCAAACGCCGGACCGGCCGCGCGGCGTGATTCCCGGCGTAACGAACAGAACAAGCCAATAATGGCGGCGACGGCGGCAAACCAGCCGATTTGTTCGGGGATGCACGAGGGATAATAGACAAGGTTGTGGATGCCGAAGGACGCGGTTCCACCGGCCGTCGGGGCTTCGCGGGCGGCTTTGGCGATGGTCGATCCGTACTCTCGCATCGTGAACAGATAATACGGACCAGTCAGAATCCCGGCGGTCAGGATGCCGCCCAACACCGGCCATCGTTTCAACAAAGCCAGATTGCCCGTCATCAACAACCGGATGATGAAATACGGCAGCAGACAGATTCCATCGAACCGTGTCAAGGCAGCCAATGCGGCGAACAGGCAGGCCAGCCAGGCGTCGCGCCGGCGGGTTTCGCCAAGATAACGCTCGAAATGAAACACGGATGCCAGCAGGATCGCCAGACAGGGGATCTCCAGCATCACCTGCCGCGAGAACCGGAAAAACAGTGGTGAAAAGCCAAGGAGAAGCAGTGAGATGGCCGATGTCAGGCGGTCTTTGTCACGGCGAACCAGCCGGTAAAAATAGGCGCAGGCGATGGCCGCGAAGATTCCGATCAACATTCTCGCGGCGAGGAAGGAAGTGCCGGCCAGACACATCCACCCGCCCTCGACCATGTAAAAAAACGGCGGCCACACCATCAGCCCCAAAGCGGGATACTGAAGGTAATAGCCAACCGCATATTGCTTGGGATTTCGGAACGGGGTGTCGCCAATCGCATCGTGAAAGAAAACGCCGGTCATCACATGCCGGGTTTCGTCGTTGTTGAAAACAGGTTCGCTGTCAACATCGACACACAAATGGGCCGCGAGGATCACCAGAACGGGCACGAAAACGAAGGGCGATTCGGACCAAAATCGTTTCATGCGCCGCCCGCTCAGGCCGCCGGGGATGTCTGTTCTTGCCCGACCACGGAGGAAGGGGGCAGACACGGATTGTTTTGATGCGGGATGATGGCCCCTTGCATCGCCGTCATCGGCTTTTGCTTTCGGAGAGCTTGATACATCGCCCGCGAAGACCAGATCGTCAGGATACAAAGCCCGAAGAGGCGAAGATCCAAAATCAGCCAGATCGCCAGCCACGACATGCCGTGGGCGGCGCAGGTGGCGAGCGCCAGATGGAAGAGCGCGTCCGGCAAGGCGAACAACAACAGCAACCCCGCGAAACCAACAGACAAACCACGATGGCCCGTCGCCTGAATGCGGCCGCCCAGAACCGTGAGTGGCAGAATGAGGTAGATGAGATAATGATCCCAAGCCACCGGAGACAACATCGGAATGAGCGTCATCGCCAGCGTGAATTGAAGATCAATCTGTTCTTTTTCCTGCGCCGGTTCGGGCCGTCTGCAAAGTTGCCATGCAAAGGCCAGCGCCATCAACCCGCCGCTGACGAGCCATACGGCCCGCGTGACCGCAAAGGGCATTTCCAAATCGCGGAGGCTGCGGGCCAGCGAGCCGAGCAGCGAGAGATTGCCCGAGTAGGCCGCGTACATTTCGACGACGCCCCGGCTGGTGTTCACGTAATCAAGATGATCGCGGATGCTCGTCAAACCCAGCACGAACAGGCCGATGGAAAGAACCGTCAGCATCGTGGAATAAAACGCCCGGCGATGCCTCATCACGAACACCAGCAAAATGATGCCGGGGATCAGTTTCAGCGAAATCGCCACCCCCGCCGCCACCCCCGCCCAACCGGGACGCCCGCGCCGCAGCAAGAACCAACTGACGGTGAGCAAGCCGCCGAGCAGCAACCCCGTTTGTCCCGACCGGAGCGCGGTCAACACCGGGTCCCAGCCGAGAACCATCAGACAAAGGATGGCGAACGGCCGGGCGCCAAGTTGGGGGAATAATTCCAATCGAAGCAGGCTAAGCGTTACAGCCAAAGCGATCAGTGAAATCAGGATCATGGCCATCTGGGTGCCAAGGACGCCGAAATCCCGGACAAGCGGCACGATGAAGATGGTCATGAACGGCGGATGGGCCTGCACCCAGTGCGAGTTCAGCATGTCATCCAGTTGTTCTCGTTCCCGTTGCCGCAGGCTCGGCCAGGCTTCCAGCAGGGAGGCTCGCGGGCCTTCTTCTTCCAAGGCCAGCCGGATTCGCCGGGTCATGTCCGGTGGATAGAGAGGGCGGCCATCGATGTATTCCTTCGCGGAGACAATGTCCTGCATCACATCGCGAGGCACCGAATAGGCTCGGTAAAGAGACAGGAACAGGTTGGCCCCCGTCCCGACGATCAGCATGAGCATGAAGAGTGTCGAGGCAATGCGTCGTTCCCGCAATTGCCAGTTCAAGGCGAGAGCAACCGTGCCCAATAGCAACAACCAAAAGGTGGCATTGTGCAAACCGCTGTCAAGGATGAGCTTGAACATTGTTAAAGCATCGATTCCGGCGATGGTGGGGCAAGCGATTCGTGGGTAAAACGGCTGGCCGTGCGATGCGGTTATTGAAACCATTCAATCATTAATCTTTCATGATTGAATCTGTCAATCGCCGCGAGTTCATCGAACAATACCGCGCGAGTGTGTCCGTCAAACGTGTTTCGGGAATTATTGTGGTGATTCAGGCCCCGCCTTTTACGGCCGGAACAGAAAACCTTTTAATGCTTGCCTGAACTTTGCCCAAGAAAACTCGGCTTGCATCATTTGCCCATCTTCGCATATGATCCGCGCTCGATTTCCATGACCGGCAAACCCAGGGAGGGGTGCGTTGGCCGATCAGTCGCACCAATTATTGTTGGACGCCCTCACACGGGCCGCCGCCGAACCGGGCGGGTTGAGCCTGTACGCCCAAAAAGGGGAATCCGGGCTGTTCCCCGCCACCACCAAGGCCAAACCATTGGCCGAGCGTGCGAAAACGGAAGGTTTGCTGCGCGTCGTGGAGTTTGACAACAAAGGCCGGGGCGGCCGTGAAGTTTGTGTGTTGACGGAGAAGGGCATGCAGTTTCTCTTGCGACAGGCGAATCCCCGGCAGATCGTGGAAGATTTCGTCCGCGTGCTGGAAGACCGGCAAACCGAGGTGGAACAACTCGGCGACTCGGTCTCGCGCATGGCCGACGGCCTGCAATCCATCCGCGAGGCCCTGAAACAGGTGCTTCCCCGGTTGACCGAGGGGAACGCGGAAAAACCGCTGCCGCCGGAGACGAACGACAACCTGATCGCGGACATCAAGTGTCGGCTGGCCGAGTGGCACGCCAGCGCCGAGGTGTCCCAAGATTGTCCGTTGCCCGTTTTGTTCGCCCGGTTGGAATCGGGCGGCCGCGTGAGCATCGGCCGGTTCCACGACGCCCTTCGGCAATTGCACGACGACCATCAGATTTATTTGCACCCGTGGACGGGGGCGTTGTACGCGATGCCGGAACCGGCTTATGCGCTGCTGGCGGGCCATGAGATCGCGTACTACGCCAGCGTGCGGTGAGATTTCGCAAGACGGATTTTCAGGACATTCGACGTTGAACAGGGAGGTTCCGATGACGACCGTAACAATGACCGAATCTCGCGGCGAGCGGGCGGTGGAGACGCTCCGGCGGTCGGGCAATCCGTTCCGCAATTACTTCGCCCGCAATCCGGATGATGACGTGTGCGCCCGCTATCACGTCCCGGAACTTTATGCCTCGGAACGCGACCTGCTTCTGAACATCATCGACCTCTACCGCTACGACCCGACGACCCACTCCGAAGTCGTCCCGGTGCTGGGGAACAAGGGGGCGGGCAAGACCCACTTGCTGCACTCCATCAAGCACGGCGGCGAGGGCGCGTGGCAACTGCTCGTCACCCCCGGCGTGTATCAGAAGGATGCGGACTTCCTCGAATATCTGCTGTTCCAGATCATCGACACCCTGCTCGGCGGCGGCAAGCAACGCGGCATCCGGCCGTTGGATTACGTCGGCGAACACGTCGTCCGCCGGTTGCTCGGCAACGCCCTGCACGGGTTGACCAACGACCAGAAGGCCGACTTGTTCCCGGCTCCCGGCTTGGGCCGCTGGACCCGCAAGCTTGGCCTCGGGATGAACCAGGCGATCGAGCGCTGCCAATGGCTCGTCGATCACATCGGTGGCCACGGCCAGCTTGGCCGCGGGCCGATGCCGGTGATGCAAGCCCTCACTGAAGCGGGGGTTCCCGTTGCCAAGGCCCTCGAACTCATTGACGGCTACGTGGAAAAGACGGAGCCGCACAACGCCGCCGGATTGATGCGCCGGGAGATGTACAAGGGTTTCACGCGGGCCTTCCTGCAAAAAGACGAAGCTTCGCTGGCTGACTTCCTCACGCATGAATTCGTGGAGATGCCGTTCCAAGTGCGCCCCTCGCGGCAAGACTTGGTGTTGTCTCTCTTCAAAGTGCTGATGGAAGTGTTCCGCGCGTTGAAGACGCCGGTGGTGGTGGCTTTCGACCAGTTGGAAGACTTGCTGCTCGCCCGCCGAAGCGACGACGCCCACAAGGTGGCCGAATCGTTCTTCGCCGGAATCGTGCAGATGATGCACCAGATCGACGGCCTCTGCTTCCTGATCTTTGCCGAACGGGGATTGTGGAACCGCTTTGTTCCGTCGCTCGATGGCTACATCCAAGACCGGCTCAACAACCCGGTGCATGTGCCGAAACACGGAACCATCAAGGCCATCCGTCTGGAAGCCCCCGCCCCGGAACTGGTGCGGAAGGTCGTGGAATCCCGGCTTGGCGGCTCCCTCTCCGAATTGCGGGAAGCCGAGAGTTACGATTCGCTCTACCCGTTTACCGATGAACAGGTCCGACGGATCGCCCTCACGGAACCGACGTTGCGGGACATGCTCCAACAGTGCCGGCACTTGTTCGATCACTTGGTCTACGGCAATGAACAACCGGCGGTCGCCTCCGCGCCGATCACGCTGCCCGCCCAACTGACGCAGCAGGCTCCGGCCGAAGAGACCGTCGAAGTTCAAGTGGTCAATCGTCTGCCGGTGGAAACCCCGCGCCCGACGGTCGATCAAGTGATCGTGAAGAGCGTGGAAATCATCCATGCGGAACCGACGCCCGCCAGTGCCAGTGTGCTGACGCCGATGAGCGTCGCCGAACTCTGGAGCCAGGAACTCCGGGCCGCCATGCGAAAGCTGACGCCCGAAGGATCGATCACCGGGGCCACCCGTGAAATCCAAGCCGGTCTCGGCTCCTTCCTGCAAACCTGCCACGAACACGGCGTGAAAGTCGGCCCGTGGCGGCTTCAGCATGTCGTGCCGGAATATGCGTTCGGCGAACACCCGACCTACGGCGTCATGAGCATCGCCCATTGGGCCTGCAAAGACAGCCAGCCGTGGAAAGTGGGCGTCGGCCTGTTCCTCGCCAAGTCTGCCGGGAAGCCGAAGGATTTGGAAATCAAACTGTCATCGATGAATGTCGAGCCGCCGGTGATCGATCACCTGATCCTGATGCGGACGGAAGACGACCTCACGCTGACAGGCAAGAGCAAGACCGTCTGGGCCGACGCGGAGAAGAAAGGCAAGCACGCCCGCCTCGAACCAGCCTCGGCCGAATCGCTGGCGATGCTCTATTGCTTCCCCCGCTGGATCGCGGCCATGAAGGAATCACTCCCCGAGGGGCAGCCGCTGCCGAACCTCGCGGATCTGATTCAGGAACACTGTGAAAAACTGCTGGAACAGGTTTGTATGCCGGTGCAGTAAGTGAAAGCGGATTTCAAATTGGCATGAGGTCGAAACAGATGGTTTTGTCGGTCCAACGGACCGATTAACATAGCCCAGCCCGAAAGGGCTGGGTCAATCTCCCGCCAACGACCTCGGTCTGAAGGACCGATTATCTTTGGGCTTCGGCCTTCGCGGCCCTGACGGACCTTGAACGAATAATCGGTCCTTCAGACCGGGGTATCTCGATGTGTTTACCCAGCCCTGACGGGCTAGGCTATGTTAATCGGTCCGTTGGACCGAAATCACAAAACACTTTGGTCACTACAGCAGTTTGAGCCTCGCACTAAAATCATCATTTCTTCGCTTCCAACGCCGCCGTAAAGAACTTCAACACCGGGGCGTTGTCCTTCAATCCATGCGGATGATGGTCAAACCCCGGCTTCACGATTCGTTCCACCGGGGCGTTGAGGGCCTTGTAGCGGTCGTAGACCTTTTCCGAATTCTCGGGGTGCGGGACAACCTGATCTTTGTCCCCGTAGACCAGCAACAGCGGAATCCCGGCTTTGGCCAGCGGGGCCAGATTGTCCACCGGGTTCAACTTGTAAGCGATGGCGGCGGCATCATCCGCGAAGTCATACGCCTTCAACATTTTGGCCCATTCTCCCGCCGAGCCGGGGCTGGCGCCGAGCATCTTCGATTTACCACCGGGCCAGCTTTTGAAATCGCACACGGCGTTGTCCAGATAGACGGCCAGCGTCTTGTCCGGATGAGTGGCGGCCCAGTTCATGGCGTACAACCCGCCCCGGCTCAGGCCGATGAGGCCGGGCTTGGGGTGCATGCCGTATTCATCCACCATCAAGGCGTGAAACTTCTCCCACTTGGCGATGGCCTTCGGCGAACCAAACAAGTCCGATGTTTGCAGGTAAGCCAGATGCCAGCCGTTTTCGACCAGCAACTTGTCCGCATCCGCGAAGGCGCCGAAGAATTCCGCCCGCCACACCCACGGACGGCCGGGCAATGCCTTCTTGGGGACAACCACCGTGGCGGTTGTTCCGGCCGCCGGAAAATCATACTTGGGAAAGCCGTTCCACTCCGACGCCTTGCCGGGGAACGCCTTCGGTTCGGCGGCGGAGAGGGAAAATGTTCCGATCAGAAAAACGACGCCGAGATGCAAAACACGGCAAACCATGATGGTCCTTCCGGGAGGAGGTTGGGACGCCGGAAATTCTATCTGAAACCGTTAAAACTCATCTGAAATTCTCTTGTCTCCCGATCCGGGCATGGCCATACTTCGGTGGTGATGACCGTTCGTCATCAAAACTTGAAATGTCTTTATTTTCGGGAGTATTTAAACATGCGAAAGATGATCGCGTTGATCGCCCTGACCGTCGGAATGGGTTCGCTGGCGATGTCCGATGTGCCGTTCGCGGGCGCCCAAGACAAGAAGGATGCGAAGAAGGCCGACACGAAGAAGGTTGACACGAAGAAAGAAGAGACGAAGAAGGACGCTCCCAAGAAGGATGATGCCGTCGGCACCATTGAAATCTACAAGGCGAAGGATGGCTTCCGCTTCCGCATCAAGGACGAAAACGGCAAAGTCGCCGCCATGCCGGTCAAGGGCGTCGAAACCCAAGAAGAAGCCCTGAAAGATCTTGAGTTCATTAAGGCCACGCTGAACAAGGTCAAGCCGACGACGGTCAAAGAGTAAGAGCCAAAAGGCTGGCGCCGGAATCACGCTGATCGTGCGAAATCACATCAAGGCTTCATGAAATGTTGCTTTGATGTGATTTCGTGCGGCCAGCGTGATTTCGTTGGAAAACATGTCGTTCTGTGTGAGTTGAGATGATCCGCACATCATTCTCGTCTGGCCGGGAATGGTGGTGATTTTCGTATCTTGAGCGATATGAGCGACGTCACTCAAATCCTGACGGCGATTAGTGGCGGAGACCGCCAAGCCACGGCCGATTTGTTCCCGCTTGTGTACGACGAACTGCGCCGACTGGCCGCTCATCATCTGGCCGTTGAGTCCGCCGGGCAGACACTTCAACCCACCGCCCTCGTCCATGAGGCTTACGTGCGTCTGGTCGGGACCGGCCATGATGAAAAATGGGATGGCCGGGTACACTTCTTCGCGGCCGCCGCGATGGCGATGCGCCACATCCTGATCGATTCCGCCCGCAAGAAGAAGCGGAAAAAGCATGGCGGCGGCCTCAAACGAGAAGCCTTCGACTTGGATAAAATTGCCGAGCCGCAAATCGCCGACGACCTGTTGGCGCTCGACGAAGCGCTGACGGTGCTGGCGAAAATCGAACCGCAAATCGCCGAATTGGTCAACCTTCGCTACTTTGGCGGCCTGACCATCAAAGAGGCGGCGGCGGCGTTGAAGATCGGCTCCCGAACGGCCGACAGCTATTGGGCTTACGCCCGAGCCTGGCTGCTGGCCAGAATCAGGAGTCAAGACAACACTTCGACGTAAAATGAATTTGTGAATTTCTGAAAGATTTTCGGCGCGATTCGGATGTGAAAATCGCATCTCTCTCATGGTTGCTCCGTATTCGCGAGGACTGGCGGAGGACTCCCTTGAACGAGAGAGACATTTTCTGGGAAGCATTGAACAAGACGAACAAGGCCGAGAGAGCCGCCTATTTGGGCGAAGCTTGCGGCCCAGACAACACATTGCGCCAACGAATCGAACAATTGCTGACGATGCACGAGAGCGCCGATTCGCTGCTGAATCGTCGGCCGGCGGAAATGCTTGCGGAACTCAACGACCGGACAAGGCCGGTTGAGGAAGACACGGAGACTTTTTCAGCCAGGACCGGCGAAGCCCAATTGGCCGCTTTTCTCGCACCGGCGACCCGGCCGGACGCTATCGGGCGGCTCGGCCACTACGAAGTGTTGCGCGTGCTTGGCCAGGGTGGATTCGGGATCGTGGTCAAGGCTTTTGACGAGACGTTGCATCGGATGGTGGCGATCAAGGTGCTGGCGCCGCATTTGTCGGTCACGTCGCCGCCGAGGAAACGCTTTCTTCGGGAAGCCCGCGTGGCGGCCCGAGTCCGGCACGAAAATGTGGTGCAAATTTATGCTGTCGAGGAACAGCCGTTGCCGTATCTGGTGATGGAGTTCGTCGAAGGACAAACGCTGCAACAATATCTGGACGCCAACGGTCCAATCCCGGCGGAAGACGTGATTCGCCTCGGGCAACAGATCGCGTTGGGGCTGGCGGCCGCCCACGAACAAGGATTGATTCACCGTGATGTCAAACCGGCTAATATTTTGCTCAAAACCGGCGTCGATGTTCATGTCAAACTGACCGATTTTGGCCTTGCCCGCGCCAGCGACGACGCCAACATGACACAGAGCGGAGTGGTCGCCGGCACGCCCATGTACATGGCTCCCGAGCAGGCGCTTGGCGAGCGGTTGGACCAGCGGGCCGACCTGTTCAGTTTCGGCAGCGTGCTGTACGCCATGACCAGCGGGCGCCCGCCATTTCGGGCGCCAAGCGCTCTCGCCATCCTCAAGCGAGTCGCCGACGACACGCCACGGCCCGTGCGCGAGATCATCGCCGATGTGCCGGAGGGGTTGAGCGGAGTCATCGCGAAACTTCACGAGAAAAACCCCGATCATCGCTTCTCTTCGGCAATCGAAACGGCCGAGGCATTGTCCCGCTGTTTGACCGATCCTCTTCCCGCAAAGCCCGCGTCAAAAAGCCGGTGGAAGAAAGCGGCCGTCGTTGCGGCCGGATTGTTTCTGTTGGTCGCGGCCGGCTGGCTCGCGTTCCCGCCCGCCAAGCCGGTCAATGGCCGCGATGGTGTGAGGCAAATCGCTGAAACGCCGCCAAATTATCCACCGTCGGTTTCCAAGGAAATCGAAACGCCAAAGCCCGCCCCGGTGGTCTCGAAGGAGGATGCTTGGAAAGCGACGGTGGCTCTCTTGCCGGCGAAAGAGCAATTTGAGGCCGTGGTCGCCAAACTCAAAGAACTTAACCCGGACTGGAACGACAAAAGCGCCTGGCACCGGATCGATGACAACATCGTGGCTCTGTTAGGCATTAACGAGGCCAAGAATCTGAATAACCTCAGTCCGCTTCACGGATTCACGGCATTGAAGGAACTTCGGCTGTATGGAGACGAGACGGGCGTGACCGACCTGAGTTCTCTCCGGGGATTAAAACTTGTCTCTATTGAATCCCATAACAATGCGTTCAAAGATGTGTCGCCGTTGGCGGACATGCCACTCTGGCATCTGTCGATCTGGTCGTCCGCATGCAAAGACTTGTCGCCACTGCGGGGGATGAAAATCACCCATTTAAACTGCGGCGGCAACGAAGTTCTCAAAGACCTGTCGCCGTTGAAAGGGATGCCGCTGAAATTTCTTTGCCTGAATCTGTCGGAGATTGAAGACCTGTCACCGTTGGAGGGGATGCCGTTGAAGGAACTGATGTGCCGGAACACCAAGGTGACCAATCTGGCTCCGTTGGCGAAGTCACCCATCGAAAAGCTGCTGATTGACGGCTCGCCAATTGCCGACTATTCCCCGCTCAAGTCACTCCCCCTCAAACACATCAATCTGACATACATGCCGGAGACGCATGCGGCGTTGTTGCGATCAATTCCCACGCTTGAAACGATCAACGACAAGCCCGCCGCCGAGTTTTTGGGCGTCCCCCCATGAAATCCTGGCAGTCTCCCGGAAATCTTCTCCGCCAAGCAAATCACATGACCACGTCCCGGTCCGAATAACCTTTGGATCGAGCGCAAAAGAATGAACGGTCGGCGATTAGTGTACTCCGCACGCTCCGCGTGCGGATGGGACTTGCCCGGCGGCCAGAGGATGAAGCGGGTCAAAGTCCCGCCCGCACGCGGAGCGTGCGGAGTACTCTAATCGCCGACCGCTTCATTCTTTCCGCTCGCTCTTGATAATCCGGATTCCACCCGGACGGCCTCCCCGTAAAATAGACCATCTCAAGGAGGGAGCCGAAATGCTGATCCGAGAAACCGCCGGGAGCGCCATCCAATCGATGGTGTTTTCCCCGGACGGTGAAACGCTTGTCACCGCCGCCAGCACGGAGAATCGCATCCAATTGTGGCGGGGGCCGTTTTTGGATCAATCCACCCAATTGCTCGGGGGATCGTCCGTCGTCTTTTCCCCCTCCGGCCGCTATCTTCTGACCGGCTCCATTTTTGGCCATCTGGGCATCCACGACATGGGAGACCCGCTTTCCAAAGAGCGGTTGATCGTGTTTCCCGGTCCCATCAGCGGCATCGCGTTTGTCGGCCGGGAACAAATGGTCGTCGCGCTGGGACAGGCGGGGGTGGCCGGGCACTACCCCACCTCTCTTTGGCTGTTGAAAATTCAATCGGACACCCCGCAACGCCTCCCCGTGGACTGCCGCAGCGGCGTGCGGGCCATTGTCGGTTATCCGGATCGTCGGCTGGTCGTCTGGGTGACGGACAACAAATGGCTGTATGTGCAAGACATCACTCGCGCCCCCGCCAAGCCTCATGCGTTGAAGAAAGATTGCCGGGCCATCGCCCTGTCTCCGGATGGCAAGTTCCTCGCGGTCACCGCTGATTGGGATGTGCTGTTGTTCGATGTGGAAAAATGGCCGTCCGTCCCCCGGATCATCGGCCGGCACACCGGCATGGTGACCTGTCTCGCCTTCACGCCGGACGGCCGGACCCTGCTCAGCGGCGGGTGGGATGAGACCGTGCGAACATGGGATGTGCGCGAGACACGCCCGCCGACGGCCTTCGCCTGGCCGGTCGGCCGGGTGACCAGTCTGGCGGTTGCCCCGGACGGCCTCCGGGCGGTTGTGGGCGGGGAAACCGGAACTCTTTCCGTCTGGGATTTGGACGACTGATATGCCGCGAGAACTTAACCGTTGTTCGATTCATCACCTGTTGGACACCGGCGAACTTGGCGGCGGCAACCTCGTCGCGCTGGCCACCGCCCGGTTGATGAAGCCGCTTTTGGCCGAAACCCATCTCTGGCTCGATCACGGCCCGGCCGAGGCGGTCGGGCGCGCGGACGGTCTGACCCTGCATCATCTCGGGCAAGCCAAATTGCGATCAGCCGGGCGTTTTACCGGTCGATACTTGGAATGGAAGCTCGGCCGGCAATTCCGGAAGTTCGGGCCGGGAATTCTTTATTCATCGTCGGCGTTTCTGCACGGATTGACCGGCCGGGCGGCGAAGGCTTCCGGGCTTCCCCGGCTGGTGCATGTCCAGATTGAGGACACGATTCCCAACTGGAAATGGGCCTTCCGCGAACCGCCGGACGCCATCATTACCTGCGCGAAGTTTCTCGCCGCCGGGGTGCGGGAAGCCCTTCCGGTCGCGGTGCGGGATCAAATACCAATCCACTCCGTCTCTAATGCCGTCGATCTGGATCGATTCTCGCCGGGAGACCGAATCGCGGCCAAACAAAAAGTGAATGCCCCGGCGGACCGGCCGCTCATCTTGATGCTGGCCAACCTCGCTCCGCATAAGGGACAACGAACGGCCATTCAGGCGATGGCCGATTTACGCAATCGGGGCATTTTGGCGGAATGCTGGCTCGCTGGCACGGAGCGTGGCGGCCAAACGGAATTCACCAACGAGTTGACCCGGCAAATCGCCACGCTCGGGTTGGGCGACCGGGTGAAACTGCTCGGCCACCGCACGGATGCCCCGGATTTGTTGCAGGCGGCCGATGTGTTTCTGCTGCCGTCCACCAATGAGGGGCTTCCCCTCTCGATTCTGGAGGCCCAAGCGGTCGGCGTCCCGGTGCTGGCCGCCCCGACGGCGGGGGTGCCGGAAACCATTACGGACGACGTGACCGGCTATCTGATCCCGGCCGATGACGCGAAGGGATACGCCGACAAGATTGCCTTGTTGCTGGAACAACCCGCCGTGCGGCATCGTCTGACGGAAGCCGCGATGAGCCAGATCCGGCGTGAATACACTTGGACGGTGTTTGGCGAACGGCTGCGAACCATTTACGAAGACTTGGCGAAAACGCTTCCCACATGAGGCAAATCGATCTAAACGCGGGCTCCATCACTCATCTGGCTTTCCGGCCGGACGGAAAGACGCTTGGCATTTGCTTCCACGGCGGCTTCGCTCTGCTCACCGTTGTGGAGATGCTGGCGGGTTTGGTGAATCCCCGGTTCACGCCCTCGCGGGACCGCGTCGCCGAGATGGCCTGGCATCCCTCCGGGCGATGTTTCGCCCTCGCCGGGGCCGAAGGAATCGTCCAGATTCACACGGCCGAGGGTTACAAGTCGTGGGAACTGGTCGGCCTCCCCGGCCAGCACGGCCCGATGACGGCCGTTGCCTTTTCGCCCGATGGTTTGCATCTCGCGATGGGAGGCGGTTGGTGGGACGAGCCGGGTCACGCGGTCGTCGTTTCCGATTATTATTGGTATCGGGAAGCCGAACTGACCGGGCACGAAAACCAGATCGGCACGGTGCTGTTCACCGGTCCGAACACCATTGCCACCGGAGCCGCCGACCGCCGGGTGATCTTCCATGACCGGGCCACTTCCAAGCATGTGGCCGACATCCCCGTGAACGCCCACGTCCACGCCCTCGCCGTCACGCCGGACGGCGAACGTCTGGCCGTGGCGATGGGCCGCCGCATTGAAATTTGGCCGCTAACCAAATCCGGCTGGTATGTGGAAGGCCCGCGAATCATCTGCCGGGGCCATCAGCAATCCGTGCGGTCGGTGGCGTTCTCCCCGGACGGCCACACGCTCGTCTCCGTCGGCGAAGATTCCGGCGTCCGTTTCTGGAACGCCTTCACCGGTGCCGAACAACTGTCCTTGGAACCCGGCTGCGGCCCCGGCCGCGCGGTGGCATTCTCCCCGGACGGATTACTGGTCGCCGTCGGCGGCAAAGAGGGGAAGTTGATCTTGCTGGATGCGGAGTGACGATATGATGACGCCAGCGAGATTTACCAAGGAAAAACCATGACATCAGAAGTTGAACGGTTACTCAGAGAAGTGACCGCCCTTGAAAAATCCGATCAATTGCTCTTCCATCGTTTATTGGAAGACACGCTGGCGCTCGGTGACGAAATCGAAGAAGACCCAGAATTGCTAGCTGAGTTGGATCGCCGGGAAGCGGAATTCCTGAACGGAGAATCACCGGCGATTCCCGCTGATGAAGTCTTCGCCAAACTTAGGGCCAAGTTCAAATGAAGCCAGTCGCTTTTCATCGACTGGCCGAGCGAGATGTTGAGAATGCCGCTTTTCACTATGAAACTCTCTCGACTGGGCTTGGTCAAAAATTTACAGAAGTCGCCTTTACATTGGTAAACGACATTGCAAATTCGCCCGGTTTGGGCTCGCCATATGGAAGAAATTTCCGATTCCGGGTGATACGTCGTTTCCCATATGTGATCTTTTATCGAGAATATGATGACCTGATTTGGATCGTCGCCATCGTCCACAATCGGCGGCGACCAAAGACTTGGGCACACCGGGATAGGCTCCGAAACTCGTAAATAATGAACGAAGGCAAAGCCCTTTACCAATCGATCCTTGAAAACCCGGAGGATGACGCGCCCCGGTTGATCTACTCCGACTGGCTCGAAGAACAGGGCGACAGTCAGCGGGCGGCGTTTATCCGAGCGCAATGCGAACTGGCGAGGGCGGAACCTTATAGCCCGTTGTTCCGCAAACTCACGGCCAAATCCCGGCGACTGTTCCAACCGCATTGGCTGCACACGTTGCGCGGCAAAGTGTTGAATGCCGAGATGCGGCGGGGGTTCATCCACAAGATTACCATCTACTCGAAACGATTCGTGTTGGATGGCGGGGAAATCTTCGATATCGAGCCGATCCGCGAGGTGAAGTTCGCCGACTTCTCGGCCGTTCGTGGCAATGTCCCTGTCGCCACGCTGGCGATTTGCCCGCACCTGAAGCGATTGACGGGTTTAACTGTCAATGGCTACACCGTCACGGGGCGCATGTTTGACGAGCTTCTTGACGGGGGAAACCTGCGGGCGTTGAAGAAATTGGCCTTTGATAATACCAGAATCGAGTCCGTAACTTATCCAAAGATATTGAGTAAATCGCGGCTTCCGGTTTTGGAGGAGTTAAGATTCGATCAGATGGTGGCACCGGGCGCTGACTATGATTGGCTTCGAGGGTTGGCGTTGGCCGATATTCTGAGTCAATTACGAACATGTCTGATAAACGCTGATTCTTGTTCTTACCAGTCCTCGAATGAATTTATTCAACTGCCTGCCCTTTCAAAACTCGAACGGTTTGCGCTCGTGCTTCCAAATGCCTATCGCAGACAGAGTTTGCCACTTGAATTATCCTTGCTGTATTCCATGACTCAAACCAGACACTTGGGGAACCTCAAAGATCTTGATCTGGCGATGTCCGAAATCACGGACACAGAACTCCAATCATTTGCGGCCAACACGCAATTCCAAAACCTGCGGCGGCTCAACCTGCCCATGAACCACCTCACGGGCGACGGCGTTCAAGCCATCTTGAACGCCGAACACTTGCGAGGGTTGTATTATCTGAATTTGGATGCCAATCACATCACCGGCAAAAGTAAGTGGAAAGAACAGTTGCGGAAGTGGTGTCCCGAGGCCATTGTGCGGGTGAATTGAACATCGGTCACGTCAGATTCTTTGGCCCGAAGGCTCCGGGCAACAAATCTTTTACCGTCGTTTCGATCACTTCCGGGCCGTCACAGGCGGAGACAACGATGGCTTCCGGGTTGAACTCGTAAAGCACCTGACGGCAGGCCCCGCACGGGGCGGTGGGTTTCTCGGTTGGGGTGTAGACCGCCACGATGTCGAATGCCGTCGCCCCGGCCGCGACCATTTGGCCGATGGCGTTCCGCTCCGCGCAACAAGTCAGCCCGTAAGAGGCGTTTTCCACATTGCAGCCGGCATATGTCTCGCCGCCGGGCGTTTGCACGACGGCCCCCACGTGGAATTTGCTGTAAGGGGCATAGGCCCGGCGGGAGACTTCGCGGGCAGCGGCGATGAGTTTGCCGTGATCGCTCATGGTTCGATCCTCAGTAAATGAACTCCACGACATGACCGCTCACGCCGTATCGTTCCCGGATGATGCCGACGGCTTCCGCAATCGTGTTCAAGTCTTCGCCGTCGGTGGTGTGCGTGCAAACCATCAGCCGGTCGATTCCGAAGAGTTCGATGGCCTTTGTCAACACATCGGTAACGGATTCTGATGGATCAATCCGCAACGCCAGACGTTTTTCAATCGACAAATGCCGGAGTGGCTGCAAGTCGTCCACGGCCGAGGCCGGAGTCGCCACAATCACATTACCCACGGGGATGTCACTTAGAAATCCGACCATCCCATCGTCCGCCGGTTGGGATAGCTCCACCGCCAGACGTTCCGGCGGCAGGCCGTGCAAAAGCATTTGCAACTGATCGGTGATCAGGGCCAAATTCGCCGGATCAGTTCCCAATTCCGGCAGAAGCACCCGAATGAGTTGCACACCCTGAGCCAACAAACTTTCGATTTCCACCCGGACGGCTACGTTCATCGAAACCGTCACGGTGGTTAATTGCTGGAATTCCATGTGCGGCGAATGCGGCACGACATCGGCGGCGGGATGAACCATGCCCAAGCTCAGCAAGGCCAGCGGTGGCAATCGCCGCACCACAAGACGGGCGGGTTCCGCCATCGCGGGAGTCGGCGCCTCGGGCCGGTCGCTCAACCGGCCACGGCAAAGAAGATAACTCCGCGTATCGCCTGTCTTTGTTTGGGAAATCAACTCATGACCCGACTGCAAACACCAGTTCGGCAGATGGCTTTCCGATTGCGAATTTATTGAAATCACTTCCAACAATTGGCCCGGTGTCATGCCGCCCAGTTGGCGAAGAATTAGCATGAGCAGGCCCGTGCCCCAGCCCAAATCGCCACCGTCCAGCGTGGCTTCGGGAAGAAACGGGTGTTGGTTCGACCAATCCATGCGCAATGCGAACCAATTCAGGAATCTTCGCCCGGATGCGAGCGACTGCGAATCATGTAGCGGGCGCCCAAAGCCAGAAGCGTCGCCCCCCAGGCGGCTCCAAACACGCCGGGTCCCCAAGCCGTCTCATTCAACCACGTCATCCCCGGAGAGGCCACCAAAAAGAGCAAACCAATCACATAACACCCGCCCCAGACGCACCCGCCCATCGTGAACCACGCCATCCCGCTGAGCACCATCGCCGGGCCGTAAATTTCGAGGTGGCCGTGCCCCATCGCCTCCATCACCAAGAACATCGCGGCAAACGCAAGCAAATAACCGATCCAAGTGGCCCACAACATCCGCTCCAGGGGATTCGATGGCAGTAATCCGTTGCCGAAGCCATAGCGGCGAAGCCAGAATCCGATCAACACAAACAAGATGATTCGCGGCCCCCAAAAAGCCACGGGTTGGAAAACGCCGGCCATCAACAGAATCGATGTCGCCGTCTGGGCGGCGAAGATGATCGCCCCCAGCCACATGATGCCCGCGCCCCACGGTCGCAGTTTCGCCTCATGCTGGTTGCGATGCAATTCGCGGTGCAACCGCTCGAAAAGGTTGACGCTACGGGCGGTGATCGGCTCGCCGTCGAGATAGCGCTTCAAATCGGCGGCCAGTTCGCTCGCCGACGAGTAACGCTCGGAAGGCCGCTTTTGCAGGCACTTCAACGTGATTTTTTCCAAGTCCTGATCGGCGGCATGATTCAGCAATCGCGGGGGGAGTGGTTCTTGTTCCAGGACCTGCCGAATCGTTTCCAGCGTGGTACCCGCGACAAACGGGGGCCGTCCGGTCAGGCATTCGTACAGAATAGCCCCAAGGGAATAGACATCGGCCGCCGGGCCGACATCCTTGTTCATCCCCTCGGCCTGTTCGGGAGCCATGTAACTTGGCGTACCGAGGATTATCCCCGTTTGCGTGTGGGTGCTGTCCTGATTCGTCTTGGCGATGCCGAAATCGGTCACCTTGGGGGTGCCATCGGAGGACATCAAGACATTCGCGGGTTTCAAATCCCGGTGGATAATGCCCGACTGATGGACAATCTCCATCGCCTCGGCCAGTTCACGGATGAGTTCGGCCGCCTCGCGGTTGCCCATCGGCCGACGGCCGATCTTGCGGCTGAGGTTGCCGTTCGGGCAGTATTCCAAGGTGAAAAATGGCGAACCGTCCACTTCGCCAATTTCAAACACGTGAATAATGTTGGAATGCTGAAGCCGGCCGATAGCCTCGGCCTCGACTCGGAACCGGTCGAGTTCTGTCGCGCCGTGCCGAATGAGCATTTTGAGGGCGACAATGCGGTTCAGGGAAAGTTGTCTGGCCCGGTAGACAACGCCCATGCCCCCCCGGCCGAGTTCCTCCAGAATCTCATAACCGGGAATGCCGTCGATCGTTTCGCGAGGCATCGGGCCGCGTTCAAAGTGTTCATACGGAAGCGTGGTGTCGGACATGTGGTCGCCGAGGTTGTCGGACGCGAAATATGACGGCGGGTCATCCGAACATCATTGTATGAACGCCTCCGAAGCGTTTGCATGACGATGCTTGCCCAAATACACTGATCTCGGCTCCGCGTGTCCCCGATCCCCCAAGTGCCCATGAGCGCTCTTAATCCGGCGGAACCACTTCCCAATAACCGGGCATGGCCGTTTCGTCTGGCCGTCGGGGGCTGGCTGCTGGCAGGCATTTTAGGCGTCTGGCTTCTCCCCGATGTCGGCTTGGCCGGGAATGTGGTCCTCGGCGGTTTGTGGCTGGCCGGGTTGGGGGTGTTGCTTCGGGAATTCATCACGTCCCTGTTTGGCCCGGTGCTGGCTTACGACCTGCTCCGCATGGGCCGTCGCAAACGCACCTTCTGGACCCGCGGCCTGTACGCGGTGGCGATGGCGATCATTTTCACGTGGATGTATGTCCTGTGGTATTACACCGCGACCCGATACGGGCCGCTCGCCCATCCCCGCGAAATGGCCAAACTGGCGGAGACGTTTTTCACCGCTTACATGGTGGTGCAGTTTGTTCTCGTCTGCCTGCTCACACCCGGCGGGGTGGCGAGTTCGATCACGGATGAAAAAGAACGCCGGACCATCGAATTCATGCTCGCCACCGACCTGCGGGACCGGGAAATTCTCTTCGGCAAGTTTGCCTCGCGGGTGGGAAGTCTGTTGCTTTTTCTGATGGCCGGGCTGCCGATCCTCTCGCTGGTGCAATTCTTCGGCGGGATCGACCCGGATCAGGTGATGGCGGGTTTTGCCGCGACGTTTATCACAGTCATCAGCCTCTCCGGCATGGCGATGGCAGCTTCGGTATTGTCCCGGAAATCGCGGGATGCCATCGCCCTGACCTATCTGTTCGCCATCGCGTATTGCTGTTTCTCCGGCGTGGCGATGGGCCTCGGAATGGCGGCCACGCGAGCCGGGGAGATGATCACAATTGGCTCGCGGGTGATCGGCTGGGACGATGTGGCTTACCCCTTTGTCTGTGGGAATCCTTTCTACATGGTTCCCAACTTGTTGAGCCGTCGCGGCGGAACCACGCCTTCCGTGTTGCTAAACGGCACACTGCACTATCTGATTTTTCACATGGTGGTGTTCGCCCTGTTCATGGGTTGGTCCGGATTGCGGCTCCGATCCATTGCCCTGGCCCAGACGTTCGGCGGCGGGCCCAAGAAGCGATCACTCGGCCAACGGCTGACCGGCGGGAAGTCAATATCGATCAAGGCCGCCTCCGCATCAATGCGGCCGGACATGGGCAACTCGCCGATTCTGTGGAAGGAGATCTTCATCGAGTCCGGTTTCAAAATGGGATTGTTTGCCAAAATCATTCTCACGATGCTGGTGCTCGCCTCGTTTGCCCCGGTTCTTGTGATTGCCGTCAGTGTGCTGGTCCTCGATAATTCCTGGCGGTACGGCGGCCCGTGGTGGGGCATCGGACGCTGGAAGGAATTCTCCGAGGCCACGAATGCGTATGTTCGTGTGCTTTCCCCGGTGGTTTCTTCGATGATTTTTCTGGCCATCGCCATTCGCGGGGCCGGAACGATCTTGGGGGAGCGGGACCGTCATTCGCTGGATGTGCTGCTGACCACTCCGCTGCCGACCGGGAAGATTCTCTGGGGCAAATGGTGGGGGTGCCTGCTCGGCATGCGCTGGGCGTGGGCGTGGCTCGGCAGTATTTGGTTGATCGGCTTGGCGACCGGGGGAGTGGCCCCGATCATGCTTCCGGCGTTGGCCATCAGTGCGGCCGTGTATGCCGCCGGGTTTGCCTGGATCGGCATTTTTTGTTCCGTGACGATGAAGAGTGCCCTCCGGGCGACGATGGCGGCGATTGCGATCAGCATGTTCGCGGGAGGGGGCTATTTTCTGGGGTTCTTGTTTTGCTGCATCCTCCCCCTCGAACTAGGCGGTGGCCGGCTGGGGGGTGGGCGGGACATGGATATCATCGTCGATTTTTTCAGCGGGTTCTCCCCGCCGGTGAACATGGCGTGGCTGCCGATTCATGAGTTTGCCGACTGGGAGACGTCCCTGAGCCATCGGGACATCCCTTACGCCCCGTTCTGGATTTTGGGATTACTCGCCTGGGGGGGGCTTGCCGTGGCGATTTCCTCCAGTTCTTTGGCGAGATTCCACAAACTCGCCAACCGGTTGCCGATGACCAATCGTCGGCCGTTGACGGGCTTCCAATCCGATACATCCGGCCAATCCCGACCTCTCGATGATGACTGATTCCCCGGCCACTCCCCTGTCGATTGACAGGGGAGGCAAACCGGGCGACACTGAGAAGAATGAAAGCCTACCTTGACCTGCTGAGGGAAATCCGCACAACGGGCGCTCGAAAAGCTCAGCGGGCCGCCTTGCGATCGGACGGTTCCCGGCCGGACGTGTTGAGCGTCTTCGGCCGGCAAATCCGCTTTGACTTGCTGGAGGGCTTTCCTCTTGTCACCACCAAGCGGATGCCGTGGAACGCCGTCGTTCATGAGTTATTGTGGTTCCTCTCCGGCTCAACCAACGTCCGCTATCTGCAAGAAAACAAGGTGACCATCTGGGACGAATGGGCCGACGAGTCCGGCGATCTCGGGCCAATTTACGGCAAGCACTGGCGCCGCTGGGAAGGCCCGCAGGGAACGGTCGATCAGGTGGCGAATGTCATCGCGGGCATCCGCAAGGTGATCGCCGATCCGCACGCCTCCGAAGCCCGCCGGCTTCTCATCACCGCTTGGAACCCGGCTGACATGCCATCATCCAAAGTCCCGACGGGTTGTCACACGTTGGTTCAATTCAACGTCACCGGCAACCGGCTTTCCTGCCAGCTTTACCAGCGCTCGGCCGACATGTTTCTCGGCGTCCCCTTCAACATCGCCTCTTATGCGTTGTTCACGCACATCATGGCGAAGCACACCGGCCTCGAACCGGGCGACTTTGTCCACACATTCGGCGACGCCCACATTTACGAAAACCATTTCGAGGCCGTGGACGAGCAATTGAAGCGGGAACCGTTCCCGTTGCCAAAGCTCGAAATCATCGGCGATGTGAGCAACATTGACGCCGTGCGGGCCGACCAACTGAAAATCATCGGCTACCAGTGTCATGCCCGGTTGCCGGGGGAAGTGGCCGTCTGATGCCGAAGCGAATCTCCCTGATCGCGGCCGTCGCCAAAAACCTCGTCATCGGGGATGCGACGGGAATCCCGTGGCGGCTCCCGGCCGACTTGAAACGGTTCCGCAAACTGACACTCGACAAGCCAATCGTGATGGGCCGCACGACATTTGAACACATCGGCAAACCCCTTGATCGGCGCCTCAACGTCGTGCTGTCCCGCAACTCAGATTATCACCCGGCCGGGGTGGAAGTGGCGGCCAATATTGAGGAGGCGATTGACAAAGCCGTTGGGGCAACCGAGGTGATGGTCATCGGCGGGGAGCAAGCCTACCGGGCCGCTTTCCCGCGAGCGACGCGAATTTACATGTCATGGGTGATGGGGGAATTTCCGGGAACGGCCCGCTTCCCCGCCATCGCCGACTGGCCCTGTCCACCGGATGAAACATGGGAAGTCACGCACCGGGAGAGCGTTCCCGGCGACGTGAACAACGAATACGACCACCACTTTGTGATTTACGAGCGAACGCCGAAAGAGATGACCGCCGGGCGGCGAACCGCACGCTGAAATCATTTGCTCGTGACTTCAAAATTGAATTGATTGGGGCTTCCGGCAGCCACCTTGGCGGTCAATGTGCTTTCGGTGTTGAAGCGTTTGGGAATCAGGCTCTCCTTGACTTCTCCTCCCATCTGGCCGAACCCCTCGGTCCTGACCTTGTAGGCATTGATCTCGACGCGGCGGTCTCCCGCCTCGACATTCCCCTCAAACTTGCCGTCTTTGACGGGCAGTGAGTTTGTCGCCCCTGTGGCTTGGGTTTTGAAGTAGATCAAGCCGTCAGCCAGCGGTTTGCCGTCGAGGGTCACGGTTCCGCTTACCGGAACGAGTTTGATCTCCGGTTTGCTGTCGCAACCGATCATGGCCGAAAAGAGCAAGGCCAAAATCAAATGGAAACAATTTTGGATTCGATGCCGCATGAATGAACTCCGATGATGATGGGTCATGGAGTGGCGAAAAGGACGTAGACACCGCACTTGTGAAGTGAGTGTCCGTCCTTTTCGCCGCTCAAAGAAATTGGGATGAAACAGTTAAACGCTGAAATTAGAAGTTAGACAAAGCGACCCCGTCATCGCGGGTGGCCAGTTGCGCCAAGATGGACAAGGCGGTCGAGTCTCGCAGGAAGCGAACCGATCCGTCGCCAAGCAGGACATTCACCCCGCCCGTGTGGGTCGAGTTGATCGGGACGTTTGCTCCCACGCAGTTTCCGCTAAGCCCGACGCCGACTCCCGCAATGTCGTTGGTCCACCCGCCGGCCGGGGTGTAGTTGATCTGGTAACGGATCGTGGTCAGGTTTGGCTCGCGGTTGTCGCCGCCGTTGTTGTCAAAATTCGGCGGAATGCCGGGGGACTTCACTCCCAAATACCATCCCCAAATCTGGGAGGCCCGCCATTCTTGCTTCACGCCACTGGTGTCTTTCAGGAAATTGGAGTGTTCGCTGATGACCATCGTGTTGCTCAAGCCGTCCGAGATGGAGGCAAACGTGAGTTGACCATTAGGGATCATCACCCCGCCCCCGCTGATCCGGCCGCCGCACGGCAGATCGTTGTAACGGGTTTCGGTATAGCCGGTGATCGCGCCGGGGACGGCCCCGGAGACGCCAACATAATTCGCCAAAGAAACCCCCGGCTGACTGGGAGCCGGCGTTTTGGTCAGAGGCGACGAGGGGCAGAAGAAAGTCTTGATGACCACCCCGTTGGCCAGCGCATTGTTGGTGGCGTTGAAGGCCCCGGAATTCCCGGTGAACTGCCACTTGCTCGCCATGGCGTTCTGTTCGATATGGGCCAGGATGTACGGCATCCAACTGCTGCCCCAGTTGCCGCTGTTGCCGGCGCCGGTGCCGCCGAAGCCTGCCTGATCGTTGGCTCCTCCGGGGGGAATGGTTCCCACGGTGTCGTGATAACTATGCACGGCCAACCCAAGTTGCTTGAGGTTGTTCGAGCAACTCATGCGATTCGCGGCTTCGCGAATCTTCTGGACGGCGGGCAGCAGAAGCCCGATCAGGATGGCGATGATCGCAATCACCACCAGCAATTCAATCAACGTGAACGCTCTCCGCATCGGGACGGAGAGCTTACCCCGATGGTTCATGACAAACTCCAAAAGGAAAGGAGGAAAATATGTTGAAAATTGAGGGTAGCATATTTGGCGAGTGCAAGCCATCGTGAACTGCCGGAGGGGTTACATTTTCTTTAAGAAGATGGCAGTCTGTTCATCGAGGAATCAATCGAACTGAAATGTCGAATTCGTCAATGATTTGAAAAACCAGATTCCGAAAGCCCTTGGTTCGGAATACACTTCCCTTCACCTCTCGCACCATCATTATTGAGTATCCCCGCGATGCGCAGGCACGTCCTTGGTTTGCTTTTGCTCATGTCATCCGTGGTCGCCGCCCAGGCGCCGAAGGCCCAGCCCCACGCCATCACCGGGGCGAGGGTGATCTTGCCGGGCGACAAAACATTGTCGAAGGCGACGGTCATCCTCCGTGACGGGCTGATCGCCGAGATCGGGCCGGAGGCCAAAATTCCCGGCGACGCCATCGTGATCGATGGCACCGGCCTTACCGTATACCCCGGCCTGATCGACGCCGGGGGAATCCGCGGATACGACGCGATGATGCGGCGCTCCGGCGGCGGCCCCCCCGCTCCGGAGGATCTGGCGAGCGACATTCTCGCGGCCACCAAACCTGACAATCGCCGGGGACTGACGCCGGAATTTGAAGTTCACACGGCCTTGCAATCGGCCGACGATTCTCAAATGCCGTGGCGGCGGCTCGGTTTCACCACCCAACTTGCCATCCCCGAAGGAGGCATCCTCAGCGGGCAAAGCGCCTTGCTGAGCCTCAACGGGCAGGTTCCCCGGCAAAGCGTGTTGAAGCCGGTGGTCGCCTTGCATGTCTCGCTGAAGAACATCCCCGGCGCGGAATACCCGCGGGCCTTGATGGGCGTCGTCGCCCATGCCCGGCAAACCTTCTTGGATTCAGGCTGGCATCTTCGCCGCTTAAAAGCGTTCGAGGCCGGCGGTCGTGTCGGAAGCCGGCCGCCGTTTGACCCGTGTTGGGAATCGCTAGTGCCCGCCTTGGAAGGGAAGATGCCCGTGGTGTTTGAGGCCGACCGGGCCGACGACATTCACCGGACGCTCGACTTTGCCGAGGAATTCAAATTGAAGCCGATCATTTTCGGCGGCCGTGAGGCGTGGAAGGTGAAAGACCGGTTGAAGACGACCGGCGCCCCCGTGATCCTGCGGCTGAACTTCACCGAACCGGGTGAAAAGGAAGGCGATCTTCCGGCCCGCGTGAAGGCCGACAAAGAACACCAGCGCAAAGAGGAAGCGGCTTGTGCCGGTGTCCTTCATCAGCATGGCGTGAAGATTGCCTTCGCCAGCGCCAACATCCCCGGCGACCAGTCGTTCAACAAGTTCCGTGACAATCTTCGCAAGGCCATCAAGGAAGGATTGTCTCCCGCCGCCGCGTTGCAGGCATTGACACAGAACCCGGCCGAAATTCTCGGAGTGGCCTCCCAAATTGGCGGGGTAGTTCCCGGCCGGGCGGCCAACATCGTCGTTTCCGAGGGCGATTTGTTCGATGCCGATTCCAAGGTGCGGTTCGTCTTCGCGGACGGCGTGAAACTTGATTTGGAGATTCCTGTAACACCGAAAAAGGAACCGGCCAAAGAGAAGCCGAAGGAAAAGGAGAAAGAAAAGGAACCCGCCAAGGCGGCTGTCATGGAGGGGGAACGAACGACGGAACTGGAAAGCGACCGCGTGCCGAAGTTTCGCACCAAGGGATCGGTCCTGATCCGCAATACGACAATCCTGACGGCCGCCCGCCCGGCCCGGTTGGAGAAGGCCGACATTCTGATTATCGACGGCAAGATCAAGGCGTTCGGCCCGAGCGATGAAACCCGGCGGTTTGAAGGAGCGGTGCTGGATGCCGAGGGAATGTTCGTGATGCCGGGCATCATCGACACGCACGCCCACTTCGCCATCAGCGGCGGGGTGAATGAATTTTCGCTGTCGGTGGTTCCCGAGGTTCGCGTGCGAGACGTGATCGATTCGGACGACGAGCAAATCTACCGGGCGCTCGCCGGGGGTGTTTCGATGGCCCGGTTGCTGCACGGAAGCGCCAACGTGATCGGCGGGCAGGATGCCGTCATCAAGTTGAAGTATGGGGCCTCTGCGAAAGAATTGTTGCTCGCCGATGCTCCTCGCGGGGTCAAGTTCGCCCTCGGCGAGAACGTCAAGCGGAGCGACGGCCGGTTCCCCAACTCCCGGCCGGGTGTCGAGGCCGTGCTGGTGCGGGCGTTTAGCGAGGCGCAAGCGTATCGCAAGACTTGGGAAGAATACGAGCAATCCAAGGGGAAACTGCCCGAACCCCGGCGTGACCTGCGGCTCGAATCCCTCGTCGATGTGTTGAAGGGTGATCTGCGCGTGCATTGCCATTGCTATCGCAGCGACGAGATTTTGATGCTTCTCCGGGTCGCCGACCGATTCGGCGTGAAGATTCGCTCGCTTCAACACGTTCTCGAAGGCTACAAAGTCGCCCCCGAGATCGCGGCCCACGGAGCGAGCGTCTCCATGTTCGCCGATTGGTGGGCTTACAAGATTGAGGCGTTCGACGCGATTCCCTATGGCCCGTTCTTGATGCACGACGCCGGTGCCACTGTTTGCCTGAAGTCAGACAGCAACGAACTCGTCCGCCATCTCTATCAGGAAAGCGCCAAGCTGGTGAAATACGGCGGCATGACCGAAGAAGAGGCGTTGAAGACCATCGCCCTGAACGCCGCGAAACAACTGGGGCTGGATGGCCGCACCGGGAGCATCGAAATCGGCAAGGACGCGGATCTGGCGATCTTCAACGGCCACCCTCTCAACGGTTTTAGCCGATGTGAAATGACCATGATCGAGGGCGAAGTGTATTTCCAACGGGGAGACAAGTTCGCCCCGTATCGACCGGCTGCCGACAGCCCGACGCCGAGCAACAAGGAAGTCTTGTTCCCCCGGTTCAAATCAGACGGGCCGATTCTGCTGCGAAACGTGACGATTCACAATCCGGGCAAAGCGCCCGTCGTCGCCGATGTGCGGATTCTGAAAGGCCGGATTGTTGATGTCGGCCGGGATTTGGAAACGAAGTCGGACACCGTTTTGAACTCCCGCACCTTGCATGTGTTCCCCGGCATGATCGATGCCGGAACGGTCTTGGGGCTTACGGAAATCGGCCAGTCTCGGGAAACCCATGACTATGCCGACGCCGGGGACTTCCAACCCGACCTGCGGGCGGCGGTGGCCGTCAACCCGGAATCGGAACTCATCCCGGTGACACGGGCCAATGGCGTGCTGACCGTGGTCACCCGGCCAAGCGGCCCGATGATTTCGGGGCAGGCCGCCCTCATCAACTTGAACGGCTGGGTTCCGAAGGACATGGTCGTCGTTGAGCAACTAGCCCTGCATGTGGACTTCCCCGTGGACACCGCCTTCTCCAGCGGCGACCCGACCATGCCGGTGATCGGCCGGGCGGTGGCCAAGAAGCAGCGGGAGGAAAAGATTCGCAAGGTCAAGGAACTGTTCGCGGACGCCAAACGCTATGAGGCTAGCCGCAAAGAGAACCCCAATCTTCCGGTGGTGCCGCGATTGGAGGCGTTGCTGCCGTATGTTCACGGCGAAAAGCCGGTGATCGTGACAGCGTATCGCAAGAACGAGATTCAAGAAGCCCTGAAACTGGCCGATGAACTCAAGTTCAAGATGATTCTCAGCGGGGCGGTGGAGGCATGGAAAGTGACAGACGAGCTGAAGAAGCGGGATATTCCCGTGATTGTTGGCCCGGTGATGACCATGCCGCAGGAACACTTCGATTGTTACGACGCCCCTTTCACTTGCGCCGCGAAACTCCATCAAGCGGGCGTCCGGTTCTGCATCCGCAGCACCGGGGCCAGCAACACGCGAAACCTCCCTTATGAGGCGGCGATGGCCGTTTCCTACGGTCTCCCGGCCGACGAGGCGTTGAAGGCCGTCACGTTGTCACCCGCCCAAATCTTGGGGGTGGCCGACAAACTCGGAAGCATCGAAACCGGCAAGCAAGCCAACTTGGTGATTACGAACGGCGACATTCTCCGACCCTCCACGCAAGTGCTTGGCCTGTTCATCGACGGCAAGCCAGTGGAACCGACCAGCAAGCATACCCGCCTGTTTGAAAAGTACCGCGAGCGGTTGAAGGAATTTAAAGAGGGGAAGACGGGGTTGGGGACGAAGTGAAGAAAGCCGATGGTGTCTGATTCGGAAAAGTGAATAGGGTTCGCGGAAATCCGCGAACCCTTGTTGTTTATCTCGCCGCTTCCGTCCGCAAATAATCGACCACTTCAATCAAACGGGCCTTCGTTTTCGCGTCGGCCTCCCCCAGCACCCGGAAGCGCATCCGGCCTTCGGCATCGACCACGATCAGGTTGGGCTCCCCTTCTCGCAAGCCATAAACATCCTTCATCGTGTTCGCCGTGTCGAACCACAGGGGCATGTCCGGGGAGGCTTTTTTCACTTCCCGCTTCACGAAGCTCATCACCAATTCAGGCACCGGGCCGGTGCAGGCCACGGGGATGACATGCACGTTCGGCGACTTGGCGCTTCCCTCCAGTGGCAGCACCGGGGCCTTGTGGGCGTCGGCGGGCTTCATCGTTTTGGCGGTCGGATGGTAGTGGATGTGGAGTTTTTCGCCGAGTTCCTTGTTCGCATCGGTGGCCTTGCGATCGCCGTAAAGCAAGATCACCACATCGCCGCGAAAATCGCGGAGGTCGTGTTTTTGGTCAAACTGATCAAGCATCGCCAGTTTCACCGGCGGCGGGGGCGCCTCCCCGAATGCAGTTCCGGCCAGCACACAGATGCCCGCTAACAGAAGACAACACCTCATGCGGAAACTCCCTTGCGTCGTTGTCGTTCGGCCCAATGAAACCGGCCGATGGCAAGCGCCATGAAGGCGATGGCGAACAAACTCACGGCCAACAAACTTGGAAACATGCGGGCAAAATCCTGCCCCTGCCAGGTGACGGCATCCATCCCCCGCATCGCCCAACTGGTCGGCAATGCCTGGCTGACATCCTGCACCCACACAGGCAGCAGAAACGCCGGAAGCCAAAGCCCCCCGAGCATGGACAGCCCGAGGATGACCACGATGAACATGCTGCGGGCGCGGGCCTCGGTCCCGCCGATGGCCGCCACGCATAACCCCGTTCCGGCGGCTAACAAACTAACCGTTACAGCAAGGCCGATGAAGCCCCACCATGAACCGGTGATGGTGACGCCGAACACGAGGTTGCCAAAGGCGAACGTGCAGGCGATTTGAAGCAGGGCAATGCTGGCAGTGGCCAGCGCCCGGCCGAACAGGACCGTGGTGAGGGACACCGGGGCGACCCGCACCCGGCGCCACAGGCCGCGTTGTCGTTCTCGCAGGAAAAGCAGGCCGCTTTCGAGGCCCCAGAACAGCAGGTATTGCAGCGTCATGCCGCAGAAACTATGCGAATACGAATTGAACGGATGGGAGCCATTGGCGGGGATCGTGACCCGGCACACCTCCACCGGCCGGGACATCTCCCCGGCGGGCTTCAGCCCGAACGGCCGCAGATAGCCCGCCGCCAGTCGCTTGAGGCAGACTTCCATCAGCAAGCCCTCGGCCCACTGGCTTTCAGCGGCGCTCATCGGGTGATGCAACATCTCCACTCGGGGCTTGTTCGCTTTCCAATCGAAGTCGGCGGGGAAGACGATGGCCACGCCGCAACTTCGCCGAGCCACTTCTCGCTCGGCCGTCGCTCGATCAACCACTTTTCCTTCAATGTGGCCGCCTTTCAGCAGATCATCAATGATCGGCTGGGCTTTGCCGGTGGTATTCTCGTTGACGAGTAACAGGGGTAGTTTGTGTTCGCCAAGGTTTTGGCCGGGGCGGTCGAAGATCAGCCCGAATGCCGAGGCGAGGACAATGGGGACGAGGAAACACATCACCGCCGCCCGGCGGTCTGCAAGGAAGAGTTTCCAGTCGTTCCGGGCGAGGTCAACGATCAAACGAAGCGTGCCGATGGTCAGATCCCCCCGGCGAGAACGGCGGGAATGGCCGAGTCCGAGTGGCTTTGACACAATTGTTCCAGACGGGTCGCCGGGGTGCGGAAAGATTCCACGTCGGCCCCCTCGGCTTGCAGAACCGCCAGCCCATAGCCAATGGCCTCGGCATCCGCGCCGACGAGTTCAAAGGACCGGCCGTCCAGCGTCAGTTCGGTGTCGAACGAAAGCCGGTCGCGGATGGTTGCTTCGGCGATTTCGGAAAGCTCGTCCCGCAACCGCCCCACAATGACCATGCGGCCGGTTCGTTGCCGGAGTTCCTCGGGCCGGCCCACGGCGAGCAGGCGGCCTTGTTGGAGAACAGCGATCCGGTCGCACCATTGCTCCGCCTCGTCGAGATGGTGTGTCGTGAACAGAATCGACCGGCCGGCGGCGCGAAGATTATTCAGCGTTTCGTAAAGCATTTGCCGGGAATCGGGATCGAGGGCGGCCGCCGGCTCGTCGAGCAGAATCACGGCCGGTTCGTGAATGAGGGCACAGGCCAGGTTCACCCGCCGTTGCATCCCGCCGGACAGCGTGCTGAGCCGGGACCGATAGCGATCCGTCAATCCGACCAGTTCGGCGGCGGCCTCGGCCCGTTCGTTCAACAACCGGCCGCGAATGCCGAACAACCGGCCGAAGAAACACAGGTTGTCCCGCACGTTCAGTTCGTCGTACAGGGCGATTTCCTGCGGGACGTAACCGATGAGTTTGGCGTATTCGGTGCGATGCTTCCAAGGATTGAGGCCGTTGATCTCGACACGCCCGCCACGGGGATCAAGCGCCCCGGCGGCGACGGCCATCGTGGTGCTTTTGCCGGACCCGTTCGGCCCGAGCAGGCCGACGATTTCACCGGGCCGCACCTCCAGTGTCAGACCGTCCACGGCCCGGCGCGGGCCGTAACAAACGGAGACGTTTTCCAGTCGCAGCGTGGCCAGCCCGGTCATGGGTGCCTCTTCCGTGAGGACAAACAACCATCTGGGAAATACCCGCAAGCCGGGAAAGAAACAAGGCGAACCCGGCAAACCTATTGCCGGATAATCCTTCAAGGGTTGTAATCTCAGTTCGAGCAATCAGTTTCTCGGAGATGCCTCCATGACGCGGCGTGAATTTTCATCATCCTTTCTCGCGGCCGCGTTGTTGGCGAATCGCTCGCTGGCCGATGCCAAGCCCGGCTTGTCGCTTGGCTTCAGTCTCTACGGCATGAAGACTCTGCCCGTCGCGGAGGCCATCGCCGCGTGCGCCAAATTCAAATATGGTTCCGTAGAACTTGCGTGCATGCCCGGCTGGCACGGCGACCCGGAAAAACTGACGAAAGAGGCCCGGAGCGATCTCGCCAAGACTCTGCGGGACGCCAACCTGACGGCGGCTTGCCTGATGGAAAGCACCCCGCTTGACGCGGATGACAAGAAGCACCGCGAGAATCTGGACCGCCTGAAACGCGCGGCCGAACTGGCCCATGATCTCGGGATGCCGACGCCGCAGATCGAAACTGTCCTCGGCGGCAAACCCGGCGAATGGGAGACGCGGAAGAACCAATTTGCCGAACGCCTCGCCGGGTGGGGCAAACTTGCGGAATCGGCGAAAGTCGGCATTCTTATCAAACCGCACCGGATGCAAGCGACCACCGACCCGGCGCATGTGGTCTGGCTGCTTGAGCAAGCCAACAGCAAACATCTTGGCAGCGTCTTCGACTGGAGCCACTTCGAGCAGCGTGATTACAAGCTAACCGATACGCTGAAACTGCTTCTTCCCTCGATCCGCTTCATTCATGTGAAAGACACGATTATCGAAAAAGAGAAGGCAATGTTTGTCCTGCCGGGGAAAGGATCAACTGATTACCTCGCCTATTTCAAACTGCTCAACGAAGCCAAATTCACCGGCAGCGTCTGTGTGGAAGTCAGCGCCCAAGTGTTCAATGAAAAAGGTTACGACCCGGTGGCGGCAGCGAGAGAATGTGCGGAGAAACTGCTGCCAGCGATCAACACATGAGGCGAAATCCGCGTTCGCCGTGTCAAAGACTTCTGTGTTGCGGCGAATCGTTTGGTCATTGGCTGTTGGTCATTTTACAATATCCCCACCTTCCGCACTTAACTCATCGGCAGCCAACATGCACCCATTAGAACCACTCACCGCTAGTGAAGTTTCCAATGTCGTCATCATCTTGCGAGACGCCGGCAAAGTCACGCCGACGACGCGATTTGTCTCCGTCAGCCTGAAAGAGCCAAACAAGGCCGATGTCCACGCCGGGAAGACCGGGCTGGCCCGGCAATCGCTGGCCATCCTGTTCGACAACGCGACCAACTCCTGTTACGAAACGGCCGTTTGCCTCGCGTCACAAAAAGTGTTGTCATGGAAGCACATCCCCGGTGTGCAGCCAACAATGACCATCGACGAACAGGCCGAATGCGAGCAGGCGGTCATTCATTCCCCCGAGTTCAAAGCCGCCCTCAAGAAACATCACGGCATCGAAGACACGTCGTTGGTGATGGTCGATATCTGGAGTGCCGGGAACTACGGCAGCGAGGAAGACCGCACAAAACGACTCGCCCGTCCGTTGTGCTTCCTGCGGACCGACCCGACCGACAACGGTTACGTCCGGCCCATCGAGGGGATTCGCCCGATTGTGGACCTCAACGAGATGAAGGTCATCCGCGTTGAGGAATACGGCACATGGGATCTGCCGCCGGGCGAGGGGAATTATGCCGCCTCTCGAATGAAGAACTTCCGCACGGACATCAAGCCGCTGGACATCAAACAACCGGACGGCCCGAGCTTTACCGTGGAGGGCAACCAAGTCAGTTGGCAGAACTGGAAGTTCGTCATCGGCTTCACCGCCCGCGAGGGGTTGGCCCTCCATCATCTCCGTTACACCGACGGGGGCAAAGACCGTTCGATTCTTTACAAGGCTTCCCTCACGGAAATGGTCGTGCCCTATGGCGACCCGACGCCGACGCAACGCCGGAAGAATGCCTTTGATGTCGGCGAGTATGGCATGGGCATGTGTGCCAACAGTCTGCAACTCGGCTGCGATTGCCTCGGGCTGATCCGCTATTTCGATGCCCACCTGTGCGACAGTCACGGCGACCCATTGACCATCTCAAACGCCATCTGCATGCACGAGGAAGATTTCGGCATCCTCTGGAAACACACGGATCGCCGGCTGCCGCATGCCCCGGAAGTGCGGCGTTCCCGGCGGTTGGTGGTATCGAGCGTGTCCACTGTTGAAAATTACGAATACGGGTTCTTCTGGTATCTCTATCAAGACGGCAACATTCAGTTTGAGATCAAGCTGACGGGCATCCTCTCCCTCGGGGCTTATGCCAAGGGTGAAAAGCCGAAATACGGCAATCTGATTGCACCGCAACTCTATGCCCCGAATCACCAACACTTCTTCAACATGCGATTGGATTTTGATTTGGACGGCGTTAATAACACCGTCCAGCGGGTAGATGTGGTCGCGGAACCGGAAGGAAAACATAACGAATATGGCAACGCCTTTTACGCCCGCAGCGAACCGTTGAAGACAGAGGTGGCCGCCCGCGATCACTTGAAACTGGAAACCGCCCGGACATGGAAGATTGTCAATCCGAACGTGAAAAACCACGTCGGCGAACCGGCCGGATACAAGTTCCTCCCCGGCGACAATTCCTTCCCGCTAGCCAGCCCGAACGCTTGGTGGAGAAAGCGCGCCCGGTTCGTCGATTATCATGTGTGGGTGTCGCCCTACGATGAAACCGAAAATTTCGCGGCCGGGGATTATCCCAACCAAAGCTCCGGCGGCGATGGCCTGTTGAAATACACCGACCAAGATCGGCCCATCGAAAACACCGATGTCGTCTTCTGGTACACCTTCGGCCACACCCACATTCCCCGTCCGGAAGACTACCCGGTGATGCCGACCGCCTACATCGGCTTCCTGCTCAAGCCCAACGGCTTCTTCGAGATGAACCCGGCTAACGATGTGCCGCCATCGGAGAAGAAAGCGAAGACTTGTTGCATGTGATTGTCAAATAACATCGAGAATATGGCCATGAATGAATCGAGCCAGCCAAAAGTGGTGATCGCGGGAGAACACCTCCTCACCGCCGAAGACTTGGTTCGGTTCCACGGCGGCGATAATGTGGAATTGATCGACGGAGTGGTATTTCCGCTTCCGGGCGGCGATTTTCAACACGGATATATTTGCGCCAACATCGCCTGTTCATTGGCGAAATACGCCATCAACCACGACTATGGCCGGGTGGCCAGCAACAATCCGTTCGTCTTGGTAAAGCGTAATCCGGATACGGTGCGCGGGCCTGATGTCGCTGTGTTTGGTTATAAGCGTTTGCCCAAGGGGCCGCTTCCTGTTGATCTGGTCGAAGTGGCTCCAGACGTGGTTGTTGAAGTAGTCGGTTTAACAGAACAATGGGATCATTTATTCAACAAAGTGCCGGAGTATCTGAAGGCCGGAATCTTCGCGGTGCTCTTGCTCGATGTAAAGTCTGAAACGGTCCGCATTTTCCATAGTGAATCGCCACCGGTGGATTTGCGAATCCCTGACACGCTGACCATTCCTGAGATTCTGCCAGGTTTTTCAGTCCCGCTGGCTGATCTTTTTGGATAATTTCGGAGGTGTTGCCTATGCCTGACTATTTGGAATCACTGGAGCGAGGAGAACGCAAGTCAGCCATTATTGTTCTTTGGGTGGCGGTCATTTTGCTGGCTTTTATTGAATTGATGTTAATCGGCTTGGTGTTTGGCCCTGATGATGACCGTCCCAAAAATCGGCCGGATCAATTCTGGCCAATGATTGGCATCATGGCATTCTTTGGCGTGTTTCTGTTCATTTGTTCATTGATGCTTTATCGTCTTCGACAAGGCACCTTGTCTTCAAACGGTGTCACCATTTTGCCAGGTTGGCTGATCCAGTTTTTTGGTTTGGTGCTTCTTGCCGGTGCAGTGGTCATCGGACGAGACGGCAATCTGCTCCTGGCGATTGGGACGGTTCCGACTGGGTTGGCGATGGTTTTTGTAAACCGGTTGATTCGACAAGAGAAGATGCCAGCGGCCCCACAATCAATCGATGACGAGCCTCAGCAATCTGACCAGTGACTTCCCGTATGTTTCCAGTGTTTTGCAGGATGACGGCATGAATGCCTCCCAAATCCGCAATCAGATTACCCTCATCCAAGACGCTGTCGGTGATTTCGGCAGCGCCCTCGGCGCGATGGATCGGGGGTTCGGTTTGGCGGCCGATGATTTGGAGGCCAGAGGGCATCAGCATATCCGATCGGCGTTTCGGAATGCTCCGGAACTTCAGGATTTGTTGCCGCAACTTTGGGCCAAGGTCCAGGCCGGGGAGAATCTCGCGGATCTTGGATACGCCATCAGCAAAGAAGTGGATGAGGCCTTGCGAGTTCTCAAGACGATGACCGATCCGTCATAACGGGCCATTGGCCCCTTTTCAAATCTCTACGATTAAATTCTCGACGGAATTTCCGGGAATAAATTTCGCCGTCGCGCATCTCATCTTTGCAACACGTCAATCGTTTCAAGAATCCGATTTTCCAATCTCTCTTTGCAAGGAGTGTCCCATGTTGACACTGCGCCATCGGCACGCGCGTCGGGTCGTCGCCGCTTTGTTTTTGCTTGTTCCCATCACAGCTTGTGAAGACAAAAAGCCCTCTAATGCCGGGGGTGTCCGGTACGAACCGGCCGGTCCGAGGGGAACAATCAGTGTCACCAAATCAGAGTCCAAATCAGCCGATCCACACAACCCGTATGTCCCCGCCAATGGCGATCCAAAGCCAGCTTCGCCTCCTGCCGCGAATACGGAAAACTTCCATCATTTTGTTGACAACGACTATGTTTCGGTGGTCCGCGAGCCGCGTTCCACTTTCTCGGCCAGCGTGGACACGGCCGCTTATGGACTTGTCCGGGCCAAGATCAACAGCGGGCAATTGCCGCCCAAGGATGCCGTGCGGGTCGCGGATTTGTTGAACTATTTTGATTACGACTATCCCCGCCCGGCGGGCGACGAACCGGTGGCCGCCCGGTTGGAGCTTGCGCCGTGTCCTTGGAACGCTCAGCATCATTTGCTCCGGATTGCCCTGGCCGCGAAGAAATACGACGCGAACAACATGCCAGCCCGCAATCTCGTGTTTTTGATCGACACCTCTGGTTCGATGGAGGGGGAGGCAAGGCTGCCGTTGGTGAAGAAATCTCTCTCGCTGCTGGCCGACAAGCTGACGGCCCGCGACCGGGTGAGCATTGTCACCTATGCCGGGGAAGCCTCGCTTCGACTGCCATCCGTCTCCGGCGACCAGACCGGTCGCATCAAGGCCGCGATTGAAAGCCTGCACGCCGGCGGGTCCACCAACGGCGGGGGAGGCATCACGATGGCCTACGACCAAGCCGCCAATTCGTTCATCGAGAACGGCGTCAACCGGGTCATCATCGCCACGGACGGTGATTTCAATGTCGGCGTGTCCAGCGAAGGAGAGTTGGTTCGGATGATCGGGGACAAGCGGAAAACCGGCGTGTATCTGACCGTCCTTGGCTTCGGCATGGGCAATCTCCAGGACGCCAAACTGGAACAACTCTCGCACCACGGCAACGGGCATTATGCCTACATCGACACGCTGGACGAGGCTCGCAAAATCTTCGCAGATCAAGGGGGTTCGCTGGCTGTCGTCGCCAAGGATGTCAAGATGCAAGTGGAGTTCAATCACGGCCGGGTGAATGCTTATCGCCTGATCGGTTACGAAAACCGACTGTTGAAGAACGAAGATTTCCGCGATGACGGCAAGGACGCCGGGGACATGGGAAGCGGCCACACGGTGACGGCCCTGTACGAAATTGTCCCGGTCGGCGTTCAAGTGCCGGTGCGGGACGCCGGGAAGTTGAAATACCAAGCCACGCCGACGGACACGCCCGCCGCCAAAACCGGCGAATGGCTGACCCTGCGGGTTCGCTACAAACACCCCGACGCGGAAGATGCCCGCGAAATGGCTTTTGCGATGGGCAAGGATGGCTTGTCCCCCGCCGCCTCGAAGGATTTCCGATTCGCCTCGGCCGTCGCCGCTTTCGGAATGCTCCTGCGGGAATCTGAATACAAAGGAACGGCGACTTGGGCCGATGTCCGCGAATGGGCCTCGGCCTCCGTCGGCGCCGACCCTCGCGGCCTTCGCGGTGAGTTTCTTGAATTGGTCGGTAGAACGGAAAGATTGTCAAAGAGGAAAGATTGAATGACTGGTGCTTGGTGAGATTTTGGCGAACCGAAGGCCGGCCTTCGGTTCGTTTTGATTTTCGGCTGCGATCAAATTCTTCTTGTGTCCACGCTCTGCCGGTGGGACAATCACTTTTCATCCCACACATTCGCCCTTCGTGGTTTTCAACTTCGTCGCCGATTGTTGATTCTCTCACTCTCCGGGCGTCTTTCGGTTGCGGCCGATCACACGCCCCACTTCGCAAAGGAGCGATGGTCATGATGTCGCAATCTCGTCGAGACTTTTTGGCGGATGTCGGTCGGGGCATGTTGGTCGCCAGCCTCGGTTCGGGCCTCACCTTGGAACTGGGCCTTTCGGATGCTTTTGCCGAGGAGACGGTCGAGAAACTATCGTTCGGTTCGATTGAACCGCTCGTCGGATTGATGCAAGACACCCCGTTGGACAAACTCATCCCGGCGCTCGCCAAACAACTGGCCGAGGGCACGGAATTGCGGCAACTCGTCGCGGCCGGGGCGCTCGCCAACGCCCGGACGTTCGGCGGGCAAGACTACATCGGGCATCACACATTCATGGCCCTCGGGCCGGCGTTTGCCATGTCAAAGGAAATGCCGGAAGCCAGCCGGGCGTTGCCGGTCTTCAAGGTGCTGTATCGCAACACCAACCGCATCCACGAACGGGGCGGCAGCAAAGTCGAGATGCTCCACCCGGTCCACGGGGAACCGGCCGAAACGGCGGAGAAACCGGACGACATGCGGGAAGCCACCCGCAAGGCCGACATGACGGAAGCCGAACGACGCTTCGCCAAACTGGCCAAAAACGAAATCGGCGAAGCCTACAACCACCTGTTGTTCTCGGTGCAGGACGAAGTTGACGTTCACCGCGTCGTGCTGGCGTGGCGGGCCTGGTCCACGATTGATATCACCGGCAAGGAATACGCTCACACGCTGCTCCGTCAATCGGTGCGGTATTGCACAGACAACGAGATCACCCGCCTCAAGCAAAAACGGCCTGAACCGGGAATCCGCGCGTTGCTGCCGAAACTGCTTGACGAGCACAAGCTGCCGGGCAAGGCGGCGGGGACCAAGAAGGGCGATGATGCGTGGGTGACCCAACTTGCGGAAATCATCTACGGCACAAACCGGGATCAGGCCGCCGCCGCCGTGGCCGCCGCGCTGGCCGAGGGGATGAGTCCCGAAAGCATCGGCGAGGCGATGTCGCTGGCCGCCAACCAACTGGTGCTGCGTGATCCGGGTCGGCCGAAGGCTTGGGCGTCGGACGCCAAGCCGGTCGGAAGCGTCCACGGGGATTCGCCCGGCGTGCATGCCTCCGATTCGGCCAATGCCTGGCGAAACATCTCCCGCGTGAGCAACGCCCGGAATACCGCCGCCAGTTTGATCGTCGGCGCGTACCACACCGCCGGGCAAAGCGGGACGTTCCCGAAAGAATCCCACCCGATGGCCGCCCTGCTGGAAAAGGTCACGGCCACGGAATCGGCCGTCTTGTTGAAGGAAGCCGATGGGGCGATCCGCGAGAAGGATCAGGCCCGCGCGGCCGCCATCATCTCCAAGTACGGGCAATTGGGACATGCTCCCAAGGATGTGTTCAACTTGTTGCTCGGCTTTGCCACCAGCGAAGACGGGGCGTTGCACGCAGAGAAGTATTACCGCACGGTGAGCGAGGAATTCGCCGCCGCCCGCCCGGCCTTCAAGTGGCGGTATCTGACGGCCCTGGCCCGCGTGACGGCCAGCGAATTCGGTTCCACCGCTCCGGGCTATGCGGAGGCCAAGCGAGTGTTGAAGGTCTGAAAAGCCGAAAGTCACCAATCACAAAGCCGCGAAGGGCACACAACGTTTCACCAAACAGACCGAAGAAAAATTCTTCAACAGTCTGCTTGGTGAAACGTTGTGTGCCCTTCGCGGCTTTGTGGGTCTCTCCGCTTCCGCTTATTTCTTGATCGGGTCAAGTGTTCCGGTCGACTGCCGAACAGTCGTCGGGGAAAGTTGTTTTTCATTCGGGTTGACAGCCCATTCTCGCGTCCATTCCTTGTCCGGGAAGGCCGGGGCCGAGAAATCACGGGCGATGAGTTTCTTTTGGGTGTTCATGCCGTTAAACTCCCAAATCACCTGATTTTTGTTCGGATGTTGGAACCACAGGCGGGCGGGGAGCATCCAGTAGTCGGCATACTTGGGGTCTTTGTTGTTCTTCCACAACACCAACTCGGCCTTGGCGAATTCTTGCATGTCCTCGCGGGTCTTCGGCAGGATCATCAAGTGGACGTAATGCTCGTTGAACTTGTCCGGGTTTTCCGGTTCCACCGTGATGTGGTAACGCTTCTTGATCTCGTCGGCCTTCATCCCAAACATGAATGACAGCAGCGTGTTGTCACCGATGTTTTCTTTCGGCAATTTGGCGACCTTGGCCACCTTGGTCTTGTACTGGTAATCCCACAAATAACTGCCGTCGGCGATGTAATGGCGCCACCGCTTGGCGTTGGTGGGGTCGTCGGATTGCCGGAGGAACATTTTGGCGAAGTTGGGCCGCATGATTGTGGCTTCGCCGTTGTAGACGGTTTGTTCCTTGTCGGCGATTTCGGTGAGCTTGAGTTTTGTTTCCAGTCCCTCGATGGACTTCATCCGGTCTTCCCACGCCTTGAGATAGGCGTCCAAAAACTTCTGGCTCCGCTCGCTCAGCGGCGGGTAGTTCGGCATCACGGCCGTCGGCGGCACCCCGACCTTGGAGGTCGGCGTTCCGGGCGTCACGGGAGCCTGGGCCATCGCCAGCACGGCCATGAGTCCCAACCAAACCAAACCGGCAATGCTCCAACGCATGGTTATGTCTCCCAGCGAAAATCGGCGAGGCAAAGTCACCCTATACCCCCTTTAGTTCATTCACGGAAGGCGAACTGGCCGCCGGAGCCGAAAGGGGCTCAATCTTGGGAAAGATGGGAAGACCCGGAGGGGTTTGCGGGATGTGAAAGGGAAAATCTGTCAAAAAGGTTGCCCGGCCCTCCCGACGGTCAGCCGCATTATTTGGGATCGATTTTCGCCGAACCGGATGGTTTGGAAAAGACGTTTTCACGGGTCCATTCTTTGTCGGGCAAGGTGGCCTCAAAGGTGCGAGGCAGCAATTTCTTTTGGGTTGTCATGTCGAAGAACTCCCACATCACCTGATTCTTGTTCGTGTTCTGGAACCACAGGCGGGCGGGGAGCATCCAGTAGTCGGCATACTTGGGGTCTTTGTTGTTCTTCCACAGCACCAACTCGGCCTTGGCGAATTCCTGCATGTCTTCACGGGTCTTCGGGAAGATATTCAGGCAGACATAATTCTCGTTGAACTTCTTCGGGTTTTCCGAATCCACTGTGATGTAATAACGATTTTTAATCTCATCCGCCTTCATGCCCAACATGAACGACATCACGGTGTTGTCGCCGATCTTTCCTTTTGGCAGTTCAACCACTCTGGCGATTTTGTTCTTGTATTGGAAATCCCACAGCAATTTGCCATCGGCGATGTAATGACGCCACCGTTTGACGTTGGCGGAGTCGTCCTTTTCCCGGAGAAACATCTTGGCATAATTGGGCCGAAGAATGGCGGCCTCCCCGATGAAGACCGTTTCATCTTTGCCCTCAATCTCCGTGAGCTTCACCTTCGTTTCCAACCCCTCAATTTTGGTCATCCGCTCTTCCCACTTTTTCAGGCAGCCATCCAGCAGATCTTGGTTTTTCTGACTGAGGGGAGGATAGTTCGGCGTCGCCGCTGGCAGAGGTTGCCCGGTTTTGGAGGGTGGCACAACGACATCTTGCGCCATCGCCAGCACGACCATCAGCCCCAGCCAAACCAATCCGGCAATGGTCCATCGCATTGACGTGCCTCCCGTCGAGATGGTGTGAGTTTAAAAACGTGCCATACCTTCCGTCGTTTGTTTGCGGAAGGCGAGATGATCGTCCAAAACAAAGCCGAGACCGGTCTCGAAGTTCGGGAAACCTAGCTCGGTTGGCGGCTTTGGCCCAAGTGCGGAAGAGAATCTGGCAGTGGTGAGAGATTTCTCAGTTGATTAAAAAGACAATCTGTCTTACCATGCTTGTGTCGAGTTGAAGACAGTTTGTCTTGTCAATGGATTGCAATCATGCCAAGAACTCCCCGAGATGTGACCGATGCGGAACTCGCGGTGCTGCGGGTGCTTTGGGCGGATGGTCCCCGCACGGTGCGGGAGATTGCCCAACTCCAGACGGACGCAGGGACGGCCACACAGGCGGCCACCGTGCAGAAGCTCTTGGAACGTTTGGAAGACAAAGGCTGGGTGGAACGGGACCGCACCGGGCCGGTGCAGCGATTTCAAGCCACCGCCGACCGGGATGACTTGATTGGCCGACGCCTCAGCGGCATCGCCGAGGAACTTTGCGAAGGCTCCCTGACGCCCCTTCTGAGCCACTTGGTCAAAAGCGAACGCCTCACCAACACGGACAAGCAGGCGCTTCGGGATTTAATCGAACGCCTGGACGAAAAGTAACGCGGTGACCGGTCGGATTCCTTGGGATCATTTCTGCTGTTTTTATTCTGAGTTTCAAAGGGTGAACGAATGCGAACCCTGATCGAATACGCCCTGACCAACGCCCTGATGGCAACGTTGCTGGCGGCCATTGTGTACGGTGTGACGTGGTTTGTCCGGCGGCCGGCCGTGCGGAATGCCCTTTGGCTGCTGGTGTTGATTCGGCTGCTGTTGCCGCCGGTGTTGGGAGTGCCGCTGCCGATTGATTCGCCCGTCAGCGAACCGGTTGCTGTTCCGGTGGTTGCCCCCGTGATGATCTTGCCGGAGCCTGTTTCCCCGGCAAAAACGGGCGAACTGACTCCGGAAGAACTGGCGTTGGCCCTCGCGTTTTTGGAGGAGAATCCCGCGACGACGGAAGGGGCCATGACGAAACCAGTGTCGGAGCAACCCCGCCCGGCAGTCACAACGCTTGCGACTCCGACAACATCCGTCAGCAGGTGGCAACTGGTTTATCTGCTGATCGGGTTGGTCTGGCTTGGCGGAACCGTGTGGATTGCGGGTCGGTCGGTGTGGTTGGTGCGGCGGTTTCAGCGAATGTTGCGGGATGCGACACCGGCTCCGGCTTCTTGTCAAAATCAGGCTGAAGGTCTGGCTCGGGTGATGGGGCTGGCCGCGTGTCCCGAAGTGCTGATGGTGCCGGGGAGACTGTGGCCGAGCCTGTGGGCGCCGGTCCCGTGGCGCCGGAATGCGAAACTCCTCATCCCTGCCGGGCTTTGGCCGCTTCTGGATGCGGAGCAACGGCGGGCGGTGCTGGCCCATGAACTATCCCATTGCCGGCGGGGCGACCCGTGGGTGCGATGGCTCGAACTGGTCGCGGTGGCGGTGTATTGGTGGTACCTCCCGCTGGGGTGGGTACGCCGACAACTTCGCCAAAGCGAGGAAGAATGCTGCGACATGTGGGTGGTGGCGGCCCTGGAGGGGCGAAAAGCCTATGCCACCGCCCTTGTGGAAACAGCCGGGTATTTGAGCGGTCCGGAACCGGCTTTCTCTTCCGCTCTGTCGAGCGGAGCCGGCCCGGTCGAAGACATTCAACGGAGAGTGACGATGATTATGCGAGCAACATGGCCTGCCCGGCTGACCCGTCTCGGGTTGGCGACCGTGCTGGGTTTGGGGACGGTGGGAATGGCCTTCGGGCCGACGCTCGGCTCGGCCGACGCCCAAGAGCGGAAGTCGTTCCCCAAAAAGGACGGCGACCGCAAAGACAGAGAAGACGAAGGCCAGCGCGGTCCCCGCGACGGCGAACGCGGTGATCGCAAAGACGGCGAACGCAAAGACGACGAACGCGGTGAGCGTGGAGACCGCAAAGGCGGCGACCGCAAAGACGGTGATCGTGGTCCTCGTGATGGCGACCGGAAAGATCGCGGCCCGCGTGACGGTGGCGACCGCAAGGAAGGCCGAGGCGAAGCCGGACCCGCTCCGCGAGAAAAATCCCGCGATGGCGGCGATGTGAAGCCCGATGTCAAAGCGGCCCGCGAGGAAGCCGAGACGGCCCGCGCGGAGTTTCGCAAGGCGGTTGAAAAGATGCGAGCCGCCGAGGAAAAACTGGCCAAGGCCGAAGGCCGGCCCGTCAACTTCCCGATGATGGGTGGCTTCGGCGGCGGCG
>NZ_JH636441.1:289695-309662 GCF_000255705.1 Zavarzinella formosa DSM 19928 | reverse complement strand
GGTCCTGGCGGCGGTGGCGGCTTCGGCGGTTTCGGCGGTGGTCCTGGGGCGGGCGGTCCCGGTGGCTTCCCCGGTCGTCCGGGCGGTCCCGGCTTCCCCGGTCGTCCCGAAGGCAAGGATGGCGAACGTCCTGAAGGCAAGTTCACCCCGAAAGACGGCGAGCGCCTGTCCGGTCGTCCCGAAGGCAAGCTCCCCCCGAAGGATGGCGAACGGTCCCCCATGCGTACCGAAGGTCGTCCCGAAGGCCGCCAGGAAGGGGCCGGACCTCGCGGGGATGATCTTCAAAAGCAAGTCGAAGACCTGCGGAAAGCCGTCGATGAAATGAAACGACTCCTCAGAGAGAACCAGAGCCGTCGGGATTCGAAGTAATTTGTGCGGGAGCGGCCGAACGAAGTCCGAAGTTTGGCGAAGTATTTAACACAAGAAGCCAGATCCCTTTCGTTTTCAGCCACGAAGGGGATCTGGCTTCTTGTGTTAAACCCGCTCGCGGGTTTATTCATTTTTTCATCATTTTTTTTTGATTTTGCGGGATGATTGACCATTGCAATCGTCTGCGCCGAATGTCATACTACCCCCCACGTGGAACTTTCCCAAATGTGTGAGCGTCTGATTTCGGTGGGATAAACCCAACCCGCCGGGGACACTCTCCAAACGCCATTGCTCAAGGTGATTTGTTCCACAACCGCCGACCGACGGACACCCTGTCCGCTCTCCTTACCTAGTTTGGCCGATTCTTCATGAGTAACGCATCTGCCTTTCGCTCACTCAGAATCTCTTTCCTGCTGCTCTTGGCAGGTGTTTCCACCATTGCTTTGGTCAACGGCGATGTGACGACACACGCGCAGGAAGCCAAGGACAAGAAGGACAAAGACAAGGAGAAGGGGGGCGAACGTGGTTCCATTGTGGAAGACCGCACCGCTCGCAAGCTCCTTGAGGCCGGCGATGCCCGGTTAGAGGGGGGCGAGGCCGCCAAGGCCGTGGAAGTGTGGCAATCGGTGATTGAACGCTACCCCCGCAGCCGCGTGCGGTTCGACGCCCACCTGAAACTCGGCAACTATCTGCTCGCCAAAGAACGGGCGTTTGACCGGGCCAGAACCTACTTCGAGTCCGCGACGGTCGAAGAAAACACCAACGAAGAACAAAAGGCCGAGGCGACCCTGAAGATTGGCGTCTGCTACTTCGAGGGACGCAACTACGGCAAATGCTTCAAGTTCATGCGGGATGTGATTGAGAAATACCCGGTCAGCCCGCAAGTCAATCAAGCCTATTACTACATCGGCCTCGGTCACTTCCAACAGGGGCATTACAGCCGGGCCATTTCCGCTCTCGAACGAGTCGGAACAGCCCTTCCTCCTCCCGATCCGGCCGACACGACCAAAGCCGCCACCGCTGAATTGCTGGAGGCGGGCAAGCGGTTGTTCGTCCGCGTGGACGACGCCGATCTCGCCGCCCTCGAACCCGGCAAGACTGTTGGCGTTCGCGTCGAAAGTGCCAGCGGCGATGTCGAAACCGTTGAGTGCTACGCCATCGGCCGCAATGTCCGCGTGGTGATCGGGTCCATCCCGACCGCCCTCGGCAAGCCGGTTCCGAACAACGGCCGGTTGGAGATTCGCGGCGGGGACAAGGTGAAAATCTCCTACCGCGACATGCACACCGCCGCCGGGAATAAAGAAGTCACCGTCCTCAAGGAAATCAACGTCGTCGGCACCGCCACCGCCTCCATCATGGACGGCGCTTACTCCGAAACGCTTCAAGGGGTGGTGCTTGGCCGCGGGATCAACCTTCAAGTTGTTGATGCCGACTTCGATCTGACCGACGGTGCCGATGTGCTCAAGGCGACTGTCGAAGTGTACCGCGAGAAGACGATGGAAGAATTGGCCGCCGAAGGAGCCGCCAATCCGGGGGCTCCGATGCCCACGGCCAAGTCGGACCCGAACAAACTCGACCGTTTCAAGAAGATCGACAAGATTGATGTGATTCTCACCGAGGCCAAGATTGCCCGCCCGGTGTACGAACCGGCTCCGATTCCGGTTGAAATCCCGAAGGGTGAGGAACCCAAGGCCGAGAAAACGACGCCTGATCCGAAGTCCGAAGAACCGAAAACTGAACCCAAGGCCGATCCCAAACCGGCCGAGCCGAAACCCGTTGACCCGAAAGCGGCCGAAGTCCCGGCCAAGGAAGCCCCGGCCAAGCCGGTCGTCGATGACGGCACGATTCACTCCGGCATCTTCCGGGCGGTGGCCCCGTTGGAAAAATCCGAGACCGTCAATGCCGCCGACCAAGTCTTGCAAGCCCAGCCGAACGACCTCATCGTGTTGACTTACATTGATGCCAAGAACGCGACGGGCGAAAGCCGCACCGTGGTGTTCAAGGCTCGGGCGGTTGAAGGAAGCCTTGGCAGCGTCCGGGTTTCCCAGACGCAGATTTCCGACCAAGATTTGCGGGTTCGCACGCAACTCAAGACCGCCAGCGCCCTGACGAACATTGGTAACCGCTACAAGGAATTTGGCCTCAAGCAGCACGCCGACCAGAAGTATCAACAGGCGATGGACCTCTGCGAAGAAATCAGCGGCGAAGCCCAGAAACTCGGCGGTCGCACGCTGGAAGAAGCCTATGTCCAACTCTGGAAGATCTACTTCGAGATGGACAAGCTCGACCTCGCGGCCGCCATGAGCCAGCGCCTCCAACGGGAGTTCCCGAATAGTGAATTTGTCGACGCCGCTTTGCTGTCGCTGGCTGATGTGGCCCGCAAACAGCAGAAGTACCAACGGGCCATCGGCATCTACAACAGCGTCCTCCGCTTGGATAAAAGTCCGCTTCGTGGCGAAGCCCAGTATGGCATCGCCGAATGTTATGAGGAAATGGCCAAGGGCGCCGAGGGAGCGGCCGCTTCCCAGATGTTTGACCAGTCGTTCCAGGAATACAAGAAGGTGTTCGACAAGTTCCCGGACAGCGGCCGGGTGGGCGAGGCCGTCTCCAAGATGGCCAACTACTACTATGTGCAGAAGGATTACGCCCGCGCCATTGATGTGTTTGAAACCGTTCTCCGTGCCCAACCGGACGCCAAGTTCCTCGACGTGATCTTGTTCAACTACGGCCGGTGTCTCTACCGGCTGGACAAGAAAGCCGACGCCCGCAAGCAATTCGATCAGATGATTGCGGACTTCCCCGAAAGCCCGCTTGCCCCCGACGCCAAGAAAATTTCCGAAGCCCTCCGAAAGGCCGGAAACTAACTCCTAACTCTCTCCCTCCTCCGGTCGCCACTGTCCAACGGCGACTGGTTTACGATCAACGAACATCCGGTTTTCCATCGGTGCTTCCATGCTTATCCGCAGAATCTCTCTCGTCGCCGCCCTTGTCGCCATCTTCGGGGTCGTGTGGGCGCAAACGCCCGCCCCGACGCCCGCCGACAAGGACAAGAAGGCCCCGCCGGCCGACACCGGGGAACTCGACCCGATCAGCAAGCAAGCCGCCGTCATCGAGGCCGACCTCGCCAAGACGAGCAGCACCAGCAAGGAAGCCGCCGAGCTGATGCTGAAGCTGATCGACTTGTATCACAACAACGGCCGGCCCTTCGGTCTCGTTCGCGTGGCCCAAACCTTCGTCGGCATTCACACCACGCATCCGCGTCACAAAGAGGTGATGCTGAAGCTCATCGACGGCCTGCAAACGACCGGGCGAAGCAAGGAACTGATCGCCACCGGCCGACAGTTCCTCAGTCGCCATCCCACCGACCCGGCGTGCGCGGATATCGAACGTTGGCTGTCGCTCATGCTTCGCAAGACCAACGACAACGTGAACGCCGCCGCCGTGCTGGAATCTCATTGGAAGCGGCTGGGCGTCAGCGGCGATGGTCCGCAGGCCGGCAGCGACGCCATCAACATTTACATGGCCATCAACAATCCGGAATCGCTGGCCAAGGCCGGCCTTCTCGCCGAAGACATGCTGGACAAACTCCCCGCCGGGGTTGCCTCCCAATCGGCCGGATGGCGGGCCGTGGACGCCCAAGAACGTCTCAGCGCCTGGGCGAAGGCCAATCTGGTCGCCACCAAACTGCTCGCCAAAAGCCCGCCGACCATTCCGTACTACCTCCAGTATCTGCACCACCGGATGGCTGAAAACTACAGCCGCCTCGGCCAGCGAACCAACGCCGTCGAAAGCTGGAAGAAAGCCCTCGCCGTCGCCGGCAACCCGCCCCGGCCGGACCTGCACATGCGGCTCATTGAGGAGTTGGTGCAAACCAACCCTAAACCGGGCGAGTTTGAACCGACGGTGAACGAATACGTCACCAAGTATCCCGACCGGACCGACCGCTTCGCCGCCCGCATCCGGCTGGCCTCCGTCTACGCAAACGCCAAAGACTTTGCCCGTGCCGAGCAAATCCTCACCGAAGTGCTGCCGTTCGATGCCCGTTCGCACAGCGCATCGTCCGCTTATGTTCAACTGTTCGGCGCCGAAATGGACATGAACGCTCGCAACGCCCGGCTGGCGAAAGCCGAGGCGGTGTTGCGTGACGCTATCGCCAAGAGCACCCCGGCCAACGCCGGTGTCCTGCGGTACTCGCTGGCATTGGAGCTTCTCCGCGACCGCACCAAAGACATCCCCAAGGCCAAGGCCGCCGCCCGTGAGCTGGCTTTTGTGTTTCCGGCGAACGATAACTACACCAGCGGCGCCGTCAACTGGTTGCTTGATTCGGCCGCCGATGATGCCGAGTTCAACGCCGATGTCGCCCGGACCGTCGAAGCCCGCCGAAAGTTCCCGTGGATTGGGACGTATCAAGGCACCCTCGCTGGCTGGGCCCAGGCCCGGTTGCCCAACAAGGATCTCGCCGCGCGGGCCAAGGCCGTGCAAGCCGAAGTGGCCAAGTCCGACAAGGAACCGGTGAACGCCGAGTGGCTGGCCTATGAAACAGCCGCGGCTCAAAACGTCTGGTCTCCTCAGACAGCCGCCGCCCGCACCAAGTTGGTCGATCCGGCCCGGCTGGCCGCCTATCCCGACGATGTGGCCAACAATCTTCTTTACGGCCATCACTACTATCTCCGGCACTATTCGCCGGACAACCAGCGGTTAAAGTCCATCGACGCCGCCAAGGCGTGGACCGTTCGGATGCCGAAGTCGTTTGACGCCGCTTACACGTATCTGACGACGACCACCGATTTCAACAAGCCCGAAACCTTCCGCGACGCGGCGACGGTCATCCTTAACCTCGAACCGAATGCCCTCAGCACGGATTCGTCCCGCCGGTTGCTCCCCATTGCCGCCCACTTCAAAGACGTGGCGATGGGCCGGCAAATTTGGGCTTGGACGAAGAAGATGTTTGAGAAGTACGGCTACGACAACTATTCTGCCACGACGATGGGCGATTCAATGTCCGCCCTCGAAATGAAGGCCGAGGCCAAGGAATGTTGGGAGCGATCCCTCACCGGCAACCCGGACTCGCAGGACTATGTCCAGTCGGCCTATCGTCTGGTGGCTCTCCAACCGGAAACCGAGAAGCCGAAGTTCTTGGATGCCATGTTGGCGAAGGAAACCGGCTGGCAGTTTAGCTTCGCCGTTTCCCGTGCGGATTACATGGTGAAGGCCGGCGATGTGGACGGAACGATCAAGCTTCTCACCTCGGCCGCCGAGAAGACCCGGAACCGGGCGTTCGGCGTGTCCAGCCTCGATAACGAGTGGAACACGCTCTTCAATTGGGTGGGCGCTTACCGGGCCGACCCGAAGGCCCTCCCGGCCAATCAAGTGAAGCTGTACACGTTCATCCGCGATCTGCGGGTGGTGCGGGCGTCGATGGTTGCCCAAGTCGCCCTGCTGGAAATTCCCGAAGAGTCTGCCAAACTGCCGCCGATGAAACGGCTGTTCCTGCTGGCGGAAGCATCGCAATTGGGCGTCGGCGATGCCTCGGACTTCGACATGCTGACGCCGTATGTCCAAGCCGCGATGGGACGCAAGGATTATCTCTCGGCCGCCACCCTGATGAGCGGGATGCTCGGCCATCTGCCGGGCATTGACGACAGTCGCCGCAAGAGCGGCCGCGAATTGCTCTCCCAAGCTTACAGCCGCCTCGGCGCGGCGGGCGGGGCTGTCATTGATGAAAAGAGCCCGATTGCCCCCTTGCTGGCCGCCGGTCTGCAACTGCGACTTGGCGACCAGAAACTGGCGTTCGAGACGTATCTCGCCAACCAGAAATTGTTCGACGAACATCGCACCGAAGTGCCGGTTGATCTGATTGTGTTCGTCTGCGAAAACCACATCGCCGCCGGTGGGGATGATAACCTCAACCGCGTCGAAGACATCCTCCGGGCGTGGCTCATCAAGAACGCCGAAATCAAGGAAATCGACGAAGTCGAAAAGGCCCGCATTCAATTGCTGCTGGCCCGCAACTACTTCCGGGCCAAGCGTTATGATTTGGCCCGCGCCGAGTTCACCACACTCCATAACCGTTACCCCAAGACCCCGCAAGCGGTCGAAGCCGATTTCGGCATCGGCGAAACCTTCATGGAGCAAAAGGTCTACGATCAGGCCGAACAAGCGTTCGAGCGACTGGCCGGAAGCCGGGAACGTGACGTGGTGATCCGGGCCGAGTTCCTTCGCGGTGTGCTGGCCAGCCGTCGCGGCGACCGGGACGAAGCCCGGTTGATCTTCCGGTCGGTGCTGGAGCGAGTGCCCAACATCGAACTGGCGAACCAAGCCCTGTTCAACCTTTCCGAAGTGTACGGGGCCGAACAGCGATATGTCGATCAGCTTGAATTGCTGCGAACCGTCGGCCGTTTGGGCCGGGCGAGCAAGCGTTACCACACACCGGGCGAACCGCTTTCCATCGTCGTGCAGGACAGCGACCTCGGCGTGAGCCGAGGCCACAGCCGCATTCCGGTGCGGGTCACCACCGAACCGGGCGGCGACGAGGAAACCATCTTCCTCATCTCCGGCGGCGGTGGCAAGGGCCTCTTCCGGGCCGACCTCGAAACCCGCTTGGGTAACTCGACAAAGAACGACCGCGTTCTCCAATTGACCGGCAAAGACACCATCCGCGTGGACTATCCGCCGGAGTTCAAGAAGGAATTCAAAGACGCTCCGCTGCCGGACACCGAGATCCGCATCTCGGCCGACGGCAAACTGGAAATCTCATCCGGCAAGATCGTTGACGAGGACGAAGAGACCTTCAGCAAGGCTCTCGCCCGCGAAGCCAACCCGGAGAACGAACAGGAACGCAAGGGGTTGGTCCGGCCGAAGGATCAGGTCAAGCCGGGGAACGTCATCTATATCCGCGTGAAGGACGCGGACCGGGACTGGACGAACCAACCGGACAAGATTTCGGTCAAGCTCACCGCCACCAGCGGCGACCAAGTGAGCGTGCAACTCACCGAAACCGGGCCGCACACTGGCATCTTCGAGGGAACGGCCAAATCCGGGGAACTTCCCGTCGGCGCCCTCGCCACCAACACGGCCATCGACCACAGCCCGTTGATGGCCATCGACAAGGACAAGAAAACGGCCTGGCTGAGCGAGCCGGACGGGGCCACCCCGAAGGTCCTCAGCATCGACATGAAGAATCTGAAGCGGACGGATCGCGTCACGGTGTCCACGCCGGACGCCAAGCAGAACGCCCCGATTCGCATGACGCTTGAAGGCAGCGACGACGGCCGCCTGTGGTTCCGTCTCGCCTCCACCCATCCCGATCCGAAGATCGCTCCGGTCGCCGGGGATTATGGCCCGATGACCGCCCGCATTTATGTGGGAACCAACGCGACCGGATTCACGACATGGGATCAAGTGGTCGCCCTGACCAAGAACACCAAGGCCACGACCGAAGGCAAGGCGGCCGACTTGTTCTGGACCCGCCAGCCCGACGACAAGGCCAAGCAACCGACGGCCATCGTCTGGCATGGCAAGGTCGTTCAGCCGAAAGCCGGGGCCGTCCGGTTCGCCATCAGCGGCGAAGCGACAGCCATTCTGGTCGACGGTCGGCTTGAACTGCCGTTCGGCAAGAATCGTCTGGCCGACGTGTATCTGGACGCTGGAACGCATGATGTGACGATCTTCACCGCCGCCGGGCCGAACACGGCCACCCTAGAGGCCCGTTGGGCCTCTGGCGAAACCACGACCGCCGAGATTGAGCCGGTTCCGTTCCGCGAAGCCGATTTCGATCTCGCCCGGCCGGAAGCGAAGACCGCCGCCACTCCCCGGTTGCTTGGGGACGGCACGATGGACAAGGAAGGAACCTCATGGGACTTCAAGTTCCCGGCCATCGGCTTGCGGCACGTCCGCACCGTGATTCAAGAATACCGCGGCGAAGCGGTGGCCATCAACAACGTCGAAATTCGTGACTCGGAAAAGAATGTTCTCCACATTCCGACCGAGGCCGATCTGCTTTCACTGGCAACCAACGACATCTTGGAAATCGGCGGCGGCGACGTGGTGACGGCCACTTACATTGATGACTTGAACCTGACCGGAAGCTCCCGTCTCCTCGACGCCAAGCTGACGGCCACTTATCACAACGCGGTCATCACCCCGATTGGGTATGACTTCTTCCGATATCCCAACGGACAGGTTGTCAACCTCCGCAAGGAAGTCCTGCGGATTGATCCGGGCGAACGGGTCATCATTGAGGTCGTCGACTTCGACCAAGACACGACCTCCGGGCGGGACAAGATCAAGGTTCAAGTCTCGGTGAACGACGGCCCGCCCGTCACAATGGAGGCCGACGAAACCCAAGAAAACAGCGGCATCTTCACCAAGGAAGTGGACACGGCGGCCGCCGCGGCCGAGGGCAAGATTGTCGTCAAGGCGGGCGACCGTTTGCTTCTTCGCTATCTGGACGAGCAGAACACCATTCCGGGCCACGCGGCCATTCGCGAAACGGTGGTGTATGTCAACGAACCGACCCCCGGCCGGGTGCGGGTGATCGAAACCCGCATCACGAAGCCCCCCATCGGCGCCCCGGCCGACGAGGCTCCGCAGATTCGTTACAAGCCCGCCGTTGCCGGCGGGGTGGTTGATCCGAAAGTGATTGCCGGGGTGGCCTTCGAGGCTCCGTTCACGGTCGAAGTCATCGACCGCGACGCGGCCAAGGACAGCCGCAGCAAAGTGACCGTGAAACTCAAGACGACCGCCGGAGCGACGGTGGAAGTCGAATGCGTCCTTGATGATCGCCGGCTCGGAACGGAATCGCTGGACAAATACGGAACCGCCCTGCAAGAAGGCCGGTTCACCGGTCAGGTGGTCATGCAACTCGGCGGCAAGGAAAGCCTGGCGCTGGTTCCGCTGACGGCCTCGATGCCCCGCGATCTGATCGGCGGGCCGAAACTGCCGAAGGATGACATGGAAGAGGGCAACAACCGTGACAAGGCAATTGTCACAATGGTGCTTAACCTCAATGGTTCGGACATCGTTGAAGCCACCTATGCCGACGCTCAGCGCCCCGGCGGGGCCACCAACCTGACCGCCTCGGCCCGATTGCTCACCGATGGCAAATTAACCGTCACAGATGCCGAGTATCAGAAGGATGTCACCGCCGTCCACGTCGGCGAGCGGTTGTATCTGAAAGTCGTCGATGCCGACCTGGACCGGACGGAAAACCGCGACAAGGCGAAGGTCCGCATCCGCACCAAGCGGGGCGAAGACGAAACCGTTGAACTGGAAGAAACGCTGGCCCACAGCGGTGTGTTCACCGGTTCGGTGATGCTCAAGCCGGTCGAGAAGCCGACCGTTGGCAACCTGAAGCAAGAAACCCCGGAGATCGAATGCTACTTTGGCGACACCATCGAAGTGATGTATGTCGACGAGCAATCGAGTTCCTCCGAAGGCCGCGTCGAGTTGATCGTGCCGGTCGCGGTGGTGATCGGGACCGACGGCAAGGTGCAAGCCTTTAGCAAGTTGTTCAGCGATGAAGCCCTCGCCGTGGAAACTCAATTCCATGTGGCCGAAAGCCACTTTGAACTGTTCAAGAGCCACAAGGCCCTGAATCGCGAAGCCGAGGCTCGGGCTGACTTGGAAGCCGGTCGCCGGGTGTTGCGGGAAGTGATCGAAGACTATCCGAACCCCAAGTACACCCCCCGCGTGTCGTACTTGCTCGGCCAGTTTGCCCAAGAATTGAAGCAATACAAGGAGGCCACTCAAGCTTACCAGACGATTGTGAAACAATTCCCGGATCACACGCTGGCCCCGGATGCCCAGTTCAAACTGGCCCAGTGCTACGAAGAAGCCGGCGAGTTTAACCAAGCCTTGGAAGCCTATGTGACTCTCGCGGCCACCTATCCGAAGCACCCGTTGATCGCCAACGTGATGGTTCGGATCAGTGAACACTTCTATAAGTTGGAGAACTACAAAGTGGTTGCCCAGGTCGGCGAGAAGTTCTTGGAGCGGTTCGAGGGGCACAAGTGGGCGCCGAAGATGGCGTTCCGCGTCGGCCAGTGTTACTACAAGGACAAGCAGTACACCAAGGCCGCCGAGACCTTCGACAAGTTCGTGACGACCTTCCGCGAAGACGCCCTGTGCCCGGACGCGATGTTCTGGTCCGGCGAAAGTTACCGGACGGCCGGCAACATGCGGAAGGCGTTCCAAAGCTACAACAAGTGCCGCTGGGACTACCCGGCCAGCGAAGTGGCCAAATACGCCCGCGGCCGTCTGGCCCTGCCGGAAATGTTGCGGCAGTTTGAAGAAGCGTCGAATCTGGACGGGAAGAACTAAGTGTTGGTCGCCCGTTGATGTTCTTGATTGGTTTTCGTTTTCCGGGAAGTCCTCATGTTGATGTTGATTGCTCAAACGACGAACATCGTCCAGCAAGCGGCGGCCGCCCAACAGCAGAACGCTGATAATTCGCATTTGGGCGCGCTCGGCTACATGATCGATGGCGGCTACTTTATGTGGCCGATTTTGTTCATGGCCATCCTTGGCGCCGGGGTGGTGATCGAGCGATGGCGAAGCCTGCGACTGGTCGGCACGGACGGCGCCAAACTCCGGGCGGACGTGATTCAAATGCTTCACGACGACAAACTTGAGGAAGCGCTGGCGCTTTGCGCCCGCTCAACCGGACCCGTGCCCGCGATTTTGTCCGTGGGATTGCATCGCTATGAGGTTCTTCGCCGACTCAATTATGATCCGGCGAGGATCGAGGAACAGGTCGTCAAGGCGATGGATGATTACGGCGTCCACATCACGGCCGCCCTTGAGCGGAATCTGCCCATTTTGGCGACGATTGCCAACGTGGCTCCGATGGTGGGGTCCGTCGGAACGGTCGTCGGCATGGTGGTGTTGTTTCAGGATCTCACGGCTCCGCTTCAGTATGGCGAAACTATCCTCAACAAGGCGGCCAAAGGGATCAAAGTCAAGCTAATTGTCACTGTTTGGGGGCTGTTGGTCGGTATCCCCGCGTATATTTTTTACAATTACTTTTCCACGGCCGTTAACCGTTATATTTTGGAGGCGGAGGAAACTGCCTCGCAACTCGTCGAAGCCCTGACGATCCGGTTGGCCACCCAAGAAGCGACCTCCTCGGGCGAAGGTCGGATTCATCATGCCCCAACATCCAAGACGGGAGTTCCCTGATGGCCTCCGGACCGGCGATTGGCGGCGGTGGCAGTGGCCGCAAAGTTACAGCGGCCCAGAGTGTGGGCGTGCTGAATTTGCTCACCGACATGGCGTTTAACCTGTTGATCTTTTTCGTGGTGATCGCCTCTGACGCGAAAGATGAATCCGGACGGCCGCAACAAGTGCCGAGCGCCAGCAAGGACAAGACCACCGAACAGAAGTCCCAAAACGTCGAAGTGATTATCAAGCGAACGGAAGCCTCGGTGAACGGAACCGCGTTGTCTGACGATAATCTGCTGGCCAAGTTGAAGGAACTGCTCCGCGACAAGAACACGCCGGAAGAACGGATTGTGGTCGTCAGAAGCGACAAAGACACTCCGTATGTTCAGTGGATTCGCATCACCGGACTCATTGAAAAGGCTCGCGGGATTATCACGCTGCAATTGGACGAAGAAAAAGAAGAACAAGTTCGTTGACCGATCGGGAAAGGAGGGGGACTCGTGAAATTCAAACGCCGGAAAATGGAGGTCACTCCTCCGTATGTGTCGATGGCGGACATCGTGTTTAATCTGGTGCTGTTCTTTTTGATTCTGGCCCGGACGCAGGAATCGACGCTTTTTGACTGGGAGCCTGCCAAGGCAAAGGAAACGAAAAAGGCGCCGAAATCGCAAGTGACCATCACGGTGAGCAAGGCCACCGACAAGCAAGACCGGAAAATCTACCTGAATGCCCAAGAAGTCGGCATTCGGGAACTGGCCGAACGACTGACGGCCGAGTTGGGAACCGAACCGGGCGAAAACCGGGTGGTTCTCTTGCGGATCGACAAAGAAACACCCGCCGCCACGTTTGAGCCCATTTTGGAGGCGGTGAGCCAGACCGGATGCGAAGTCGTCCATGTGCTGGATGAGGAGCAATAACCGAGGGGTTGTCGCTCCTGACCGAAGACGAAAAATCCATCCTGCGGGATCTCCGTTTTGTAAGGAGGGAACGAAGTGAAAGTCCGTCTGTTCTCAACAATCATCGGCCTGGCCGTGGTTGCCGTCACGGCAGCCCCTGCCTGGGCCGACACGCCCGGAGCGGATCCGGGGTCGATTGCCAAGGCGGTTGACAAACTGCTTGCCGAGGAAAACGCCAAGACGAAGACCCGGCAGGCGCCGGTAATCGACGATTTGCCGTTCCTCCGCCGGGTCTCCATCGACCTCACCGGCCGTATTCCCACCGAAGCCGAAATCCAAAAGTACCTCTCCTGGCCGGCCTCCGAACGCCGGGCCAAAATCATTGAAGAATTCATGGTCCGCGATCAATTCGCCGACCGTTGGGCCATCTTCTTCGGCGACCTGCTCCGCGTCCGCTACAACGCCGACGGTGGCAACGCCTTCCAGGCGTTCGTCCACGAAGCCGTGCGAACGAACATGCCGTATGACGTGATGGTTCGCAAACTGCTCGCCGCCTCCGGCCGGGCGGGCAGCCAGCCGGAAACGTCCTTCATCCTCGGCGACGAAGCCGACCCGTATGCGATGACCGGGGTCGTTTCCCAAGTGTTCATGGGCGTCCGCATTTCGTGCGCCCAATGCCACAACCACCCGTTCGACACGTGGACGCGCGAAGAGTTCTACGACCTCGCCGCGTTCTTCGGGAAGACCCAGCGGATCGAACACCGCGTCAAGATGCAAATCCTCGGCGTTTTCCTCAACGAACGCACCGAAACGATGATCATGTGGCCGCCGGAAGACAAGGCCAAGGGCCAGCCCCGGAAAGCCGTGAAGGCGTCGTTCCCGTTCAAAATGGACGAAACCGACGGCCCGAACAAACACCTCGCCCGCTTGAAGACCCTGCGAGACCGGCAAGCGGCCGAAGCCAAGGCGAAAGCTTCCAAGGTCGGCACCTCCGTGGACGACTTACTTGACGGTTCCAAAGAAGCCACCAAGAAGACCGACCCGCTTGACGTGACTGCCGAGGCCAAGGCGACGATCCGCAAGATTGACTTGGAAGGCGACCTCTACCGGGCCAGCCAACTGCGGAAAGAACTGGCCGAACATGTGACCGATCCCCGCAACCGGTTCTTCGCCCGCGCGATGGTCAACCGCGTGTGGGGCGAACTGATCGGCCGCGGCTTCGTGAACCCGATTGACGACTTCCGAAACGACAACCCCCCGAGCCACCCGAAGACGCTCGACTATCTGGCCGAAGAATTCATCGCCAGCGGTTACGACTTCCGGTTCTTGGTGGCGTCGGTCGTCCGCACAGGCGTATATCAAAAGGCCCACATCTCGGGCGATGTCCCGGCCACGGAACGACTGGAGGCCGAAACTGCCTTCACCGCCACCCCGGCCCGCCGGATGGTGAGCGAAACATTGTTCGACAGCATCGTGCAAGCCGGGCACCTGTTCACGCCAAAGCACCCGGCGGGCGCCAATATGACGACCGTCACCAACTACGTTCAAGTGGCGGTGGCCGCGAAGGAAGACCCGAGCAAGCCGGTCAAGAAGTCGCTTGACGGCAAAGAAATGACCGCGATGAGCGGCCCGAAGCCCGGCCCGGTGGCGAGCTTCGATCTCGAAAAGGGCATTGAAGTCGACTTCAAGAAGGCCCTCAAGAACAAGGACGGGCTGGACATCGACAAGATGAACGCCAAGTCCGACGAGGAAATTGAAGCCGAAATGATGATGAAGAGCGGGAAGATGCCGAACGGCATGCGAGTGAAATACATCACCAAGGAAGTCAAAGCGGTGGTGGATGACAACCCGCAATTCAGCAGCGCCATGCGGATGGCTTCTCCAGCCCCGGTCGGGCATTTCCTCCGCGTGTTCGGCCAGACCGACCGCGGAGCCTTGGACGAACGACGCGACCATAGTCCGTCGATGCGTCAGGCCCTGATGATGCTCAACGGCAAGCTGACCAACGAAGCCGCCCGCGTCGGCCCGTTGGAACCTGTTCACAAGTTGCTTGTCGGCGACAAGGCTGACATCGACGGCGCCATCCGGTTGGTGTATCGGGAAGCCATGACCCGCGAACCGAGCGCCGATGAGATCCTCGAAGCCAAGAAGATCATCAAGGATGCCGCGAGTACCCTCGACGGAATCGCCGACCTCCGATGGGCCTTGTTCAACAGCAACGAGTTCCGGTTCATTAACTGACAAAATGTGGGTCAGGCTTTCCCGCCTGACCGTCTTGGGAAAACAACGAAATAAAACCGTCAGGCGGGAAAGCCTGACTTACGACAAACTCAAACTGGAAACCCACAAATGAATCTGAACTCGCTGGCTTGTGCGGACTATCGGTTGAGCCGTCGCGGCTTCACCGGGGCCGCCGCCGGGCTGTTCCTCGGCATGAACGTCCGCACGCTGGTCGCCCGCTCCGGGGAAGACCACAAGGCCGCCGCCGAACACGTCATTCTGTTCTGGAATGGCGGCGGGATGAGCCATATCGACACGTTCGACCCCAAGCCGGGCCGCGACGTGCAAGGCGACCTTGAGCCGATCAAGACCTCCGTCGCCGGCATCCAGATTTCGGAGATTTTCCCGGAACTGGCCAAGCAAATGAAGCATGTCGCCCTGATCCGCTCCATCGCCGGCCAGAACGGCGATCACGGCCGCGCGACCTACCAACTCCAGACCAGCTACGCCCAAAGCGCCAACCTGCAACACCCCGGCATCGGCTCGGTGGTGGTGAGCGAGCGGAAGTCCCTCGGCGACCTCCCCGCCTATGTGACCGTCGGCGGGTTGGCCCCCAAGGCCGGTTACCTCGGCCAGAAGTGCGAAGCCTACTTCGTCGGCCGACCCGGCGAAAAGGACCCGTATCTGGCCTTCCCGAGCCAGATTGGCGAAGTTCGCGGCAACAAGCGTCTCGACATCCTCAAGAAGATGAACGAGAAGCAAGCCGGAGCCGTCCCGGCCGACGAAAACACCGGCTCGCAAACCGCCCTGATGGACGCCGTGCGACTGATGCGCAGCCCGGCCCTCGACGCCTTTGAAGTCCGCAAGGAAAAGCCGGAAGTCCTCGAACGCTACGGCGACAGCGAGTTCGGCCGCTCGGCCTTGCTGGCCCGCCGGTTGGTGGAAAAGGGCGTCCGCTTCGTGCAAGTGAACCGGGGCGGGTTCGACGTTCACTCGAACGCCTTCCCGGCCATGCGTGACCACGGCGAAGTGATGGACCCGGCTCTGGCCGCCCTGATCGAAGACCTGGCCCAAACCGGCTTGTTGAAGAAGACGATGATCGTGATGTTGAGCGAATTCGGCCGCACGCCGAAGATCAACATGACGACTGGCCGCGACCACCATCCGGGCGTGTTCAGTTGCCTCTTCGCCGGCGGCGGCGTCAAGGGGGGCCAGGTGATCGGCTCGTCCGACGAGGACGGGATGCGGCCGAAGGACCGCCCGGTCAAGGTCAGCCACCTGCACGCCTCGATCTGTCACGCCCTCGGGATCAACCCGAACAAAGAAGTGATGACCCCGCTGCAACGCCCGATGAAACTCGTCGACGACGGCAAGCCGGTGGACGAGCTGTTCTCTTGAATTGATGGTTGTTGAGAAATAACGAAGGCCCCCGGAATTTTCCGGGGGCTTTTTTCGTTGACCGTTGGCCATCTTCGGAGGCCTGTGGCCACGTCTTTTAACCATTGACTTCTCCGACGACCACGGACGATAATCTTCCCTGTTACTCTTCTCTCAAGGCTTGCGAATGTCCGACACGCCCGTCCAATCTAGAGATGCGAATGATGTCTGAAGTCACCCGCTTGCTCGGAGTTGTTGCCGAAGGCGATTCTTCGGCCGCGGCCCAACTAATCCCGCTTGTCTACGACGAGTTGCGGAAACTGGCGGTCATTTCTCTGGCAAAGGAAAAACCGGGCCAGACTCTGCAACCGACGGCCCTTGTCCACGAAGCTTACTTGCGGCTCGTCGGCGACGCGCCCCCGGAATCGTGGAACAGTCGAGGGCATTTCTTCGCGGCGGCATCCGTGGCGATCAAGCGAATCTTGATCGAAAACGCGCGTCGCAAACACAGTCAGAAGCACGGCGGAGGCATCGTCCGGCAAGAACTCGGCGAAGCGCCGATTGAATGGCCGGAACCATGCGAGGACTTGCTTGCCTTGGATGAATCGCTCCAAAAATTCGCCGCCGTTAACCCGCAGGCAGCCGAACTTGTTCATCTCCGATATTTCGCCGGGCTGACGCTTCCCGAAGCCGCAAATCTCCTGTCAATTTCACCCCGAACGGCCGGGCGTGTCTGGGCCTATGCGCGTGCGTGGCTGCGGAATGAAATCGAGAATTCTTGAAAAACCTGGCCAGTTCCGGACGCCGATTTCGCACTGTCTTGTGAGAGCAACATCCTCTGAGCGGGAAGGCAATCACAAATGGCATGGGAAGACGACTATCGCAGGGTGTGGCAGTGCCCGGACTGCGGAGCGACCACGGTCAACCAAAAAGAGCACAGTTGCAAACCAAAACCATTTTTTGATAGCGGAATGGTCACTGCGGGCATAGGTGTTTTGGCGCTCACATGTTGCCTCCCGCCGATTGCGCTAATGTCCGGCGTAGTGGCCGGCGTTGACAAGATTTTTGAGAAAACGGCTCCGTTCGGAGCCATCTTGGCGTTTGGCTTTCTTGTCGGCTTTACGATAGTCCTTGGCCTGTTGATTCGATTCAAGAGAAGCATTCCCGTAGGAATTGCAATCTTCGTTATGTACTTGGCTGCCCACTTCATGAATGTGATTTTTTATAATTGGCCGAAAGCAAAGCAGGGCGGTGGTTCCAACGGAACGACGCAAGTTGCCAAACCTCTGCCGGGGCCATCCGCCAAGGCAACTGATGTTGGCCAAGAGCCAAACCCGCCGACCATGCCTCAGCCATCGGCCGAGGGGATTGTGGTTTTGAAGTTCAAATTGCTCGATCCGGCCGGTGTCAAGCCGATGAATGGATTGGAATGGTTCGTCGACGGAAAACTAAACAAGACAAGTCAATACGGTTTTGAGGCGGAGGACACGGAGTTCAAACTTCCGCCCGGCGAACACAGGTTTGAGTTCAAGAAGAACGGGGTGGTTGTTTTCTCCGAGAGTGTCAGGGTCGGGCCAGTTTTGCAAGGAAAAGCCTTCCTCAACGTGAGCTTGGTGACCACCGGCATTGTTGTGGTAAAACGGGTGAAAGGAGTCGTCGGTCCCGGAGTGAAGGCGATGATTTGGGTTGATGGCGCCGAGGACAAGCAGTGGAAACCCGGAACCGAGTCGGTTGAGGTGAATGTGGAAGTCGGATCACGGGCGGTGGAGGTTCGGATGACGGAACCATTTGCAAAAAGCGAAACATACAGGGTGGAGATTGGGAAACCGGGGCAGAGGAAGGAAGTGTTGGTCGGGTGGTGATTCGGAATACGATGGCAAAAACAGAAAGACGCCGAACCTGGCGCTCCCGTAAGATTTTCCGGCTTGCCAATGTCGCAGGCCGGGGTGTTTCCCGCCGCTCAGGCGTGCTTGTTGGCGGGCCGATTGCATGACCGAACAGACTGTTTTCACCGAGGCTTTGGAAATAGCCGATCCGGCTCTCCGCGAGGAATATCTGGCCCGCGTCTGCGCCGGGAATATTCCACTTCGCCAAAAAATTGAGGCGTTGCTCGCGTCGCACGAACAATCCGGGGAGTTCCTTGATGTGCCCGCCCTTCGGCAAATGGCAAAGGATGACAACACAGAAACCATGAATAACGGCGAGCCTAAGAATGACGGCGACGAGATCGACCTTTCGTTTCTCGTCCCGTCGGCCAGGCCGGGTTCGCTCGGCCGGTTGCAACATTACGAGATTGAGGCGGTGCTGGGCAGTGGCGGCTGCGGTATTGTGCTGAAGGCCTTCGACGAAAAACTACATCGCGTGGTGGCCATCAAGGTGATGTTGCCGGGACTCGCGCTCACGTCCCCGGCCAGAAAAAGGTTTATCCGGGAAGCCCGGGCTTCGGCGGCGATTCGACACGACAATGTCGTCAACATCCACGCCATTGATGACGGGCCGATTCCATTTCTTGTCATGGAATTTATCGACGGGCAGACGTTGCAGCAGCGAATCAATGGCATGGGGCCGCTTGAAATCGAGGAAATTCTCCGTCTGGGGAGACAGATCACCCAAGGTCTTTCCGCCGCCCATGCCTTGGGATTGATCCACCGCGACATCAAACCCGCCAACATCATGATCGAAGCCTCGGGCCGCGTGAAGATCACCGATTTCGGCCTGGCCCGCGCCGCCGACGACGCCAGCGTGACGCAAAGCGGCGCGATTGCCGGAACGCCGCTTTACATGTCGCCGGAACAAACCCAAGGGCAACCGCTGGATGCCCGCTCGGATTTGTTCAGTTTGGGGAGTGTGTTGTATGTGATGGCGTGCGGACGCCCCCCATTCCGCGCCGGGAACACGATGGCGGTGATGAAACGAGTGGCGGAGGAAATGCCAAGGCCGATCCGCGAGATCATCCCGGAGGTGCCGCAGTGGCTCGTGGATGTCATTGCCAAACTCCACGCCAAGGAGCCGGAGAAACGGTATGCTTCGGCGGCGGAGGTATCAAAGGCGCTGGCGACGGGGGAGCAAGATCCTAATCAAGCCGAAAGCGTGAACAGACGCGACACAAAACGACGACGGTGGATTCTCCCCGGCCTGGTTCTGTTCATCCTCGCCGCGAGTGTTTATCCGGCGTTTCTTTTAGTGAAGGGCGCGGCGGATAAACCCAACACGACCACCGCCACAACCGCACCGCAGAGTATGCCGCCGACAATCAGGCAACAGGAATTGCCGTGGGTGCCGCTATTCAATGGAAAGGATTTGAGCGGTTGGAAAATCGCCTCGGGAAGTCCGGAAAATTGGAAAGTGGAAGACGAGGTTTTGGTGGGGCAATCGAAGGGCGGTTCCGGCTCGGAAATCGTCACGGCTCGCAATAATTTCATCAACTATCGGTTAAGGGTGGTCTGCAAAGCCGGTTCGGAACGATATGCGCAGATCATGAACCGATGCGATACTTATGACAAAATCGAGCATCAGTGCGGCTATTATGTTCTCGAAACTCCAAACGAATCTGTTTATGATCGCTCACGCGGTTCCGTCAGTTGTCAGGAACGCGAGCCGGATGAGAATGGAATTGTCGAGCACCATTATCTCGCTCTTGCGGATTTGGCAAATTCCGACGGCGTAAAAATCGACGAATGGTTCACAGTAGAAGTTGAATTGCATGGAAATCGAATTGCATCATACGTCAATGGCGTTCAAGTGAGTGTGTTTGAAGACACGAAGGAGCGATTCCCGCAGGGCCGCATCGGATTGCAAGTATTTGAGCAGGACCACGTTTTCCAATTCCGATCCATTGAGATATGCGAACTACCGCCAGGCGGTCCGCCGGAACCTGATCCGCTCCTTGAAAAACGCCGAAAGGCGATTGAATGGGCGTACAAACTCGGCGGAACCATCACCCTT
>NZ_JH636441.1:257797-289396 GCF_000255705.1 Zavarzinella formosa DSM 19928 | reverse complement strand
CTGCGAACGCTGTGCCGCACTATCTCATAAAGTTAGAGGCTCTTAGGGATGGAACGAAACAGGTCGATGCGGATTTGAAAGAATGCTTGAAAATGAAGTTGCCGATCAAGGCAATCCGTTTCCACGGCGTACTCGGCCTCACGGTGGAAAACCTGCATCAACTGAAGGATTTGCAACCCATCAACTTCGTCGATCTCAGTAGCTCAGATATCAAGGATGATGGAATTGCCGAATTGGTGACACAACCTTGGGCGAAAGGAATCAGGGAACTCCGCGCCAATCACACCAAAATCACTGATGAAGCATTTCGTTCATTGGCGAATCTACCCGGACTTGACATCCTTCATGTGAGTGATTGTCAGCAGATCAACGGCAAAGGGTTTAAATACCTGAAACATTCATCGATAGGCAACTTGGTGGTGTCCATCACTCCGGTCACAGACGAGGCAGTTGATGATATTGCTGATTTCAAAAATTTATGGGGTCTTTGGATACGGCACTCGCCGGTCACGGAGAAGGGAATCGCCAAACTAGCGGAGGCAAAACGAGAAGGGAAGCTCTCCAAATTGTATATGGTCCATTTTGGCTGCGGCAATCACATCACCGATGCCGCCATTGAAGACCTGATCACACTGTACGGCGGAAAATGGGTGACGATGCAAACCACGTCCGTGACGAACGCCGGGCTGAAAATGGTTGCCACGAAGCATTCCGATTTGAAAGGCATCAACCTGGGCGAATGCAAGATCAACGACTCCGGGTTGGCGGTACTCGATCTGTTTCCGAACTTGGAGTGGCTGACTCTGCAATGGGGTCATGAGAATTTCACCGACGCGGGACTGGAGCATGTTGCCAAGTGCAAGAGCCTGATGGCAGTGGATCTTCGTGCAACCAAAGTAACGGAAGCGGGCGTGAGGAAACTCGCCGCGGCGCTGCCGAAATGTCACATTGACTGGGACGGCGGCGCCATCAATCCGACGAAGCAATAACTTGGTTAGAAAGAGTACGCCAGTGGTTCTCGAATGGGTGTGGCGGACAACGAGTCGACAATGTTGTTGCGGCAGATGCTTTGAGAGGACGCCCGCCACACCCATTCGAGTGACTATGATTTCCAAACCAAACGCCGCCTCGGAACATTTATCCCTGTAATTGAGAATGCGGGGGCAAAAGAGTCAAACATCGTCATTGGCCCCGAAGGCCACTATCACGGCAGCGAGAACATCGACAAACACATCGTTTACGTCGCCCAACCCGAAGATGGCAGCAACCAGACGTTTACCCCCGCCGAGTTTGCCAAGAAATTCAACTGGAAGAACGACCCCGCCAAAGCGAGGTTTTTGAAGTTGGACGAGGAGAAGTGAGTCGGCCGTTTCGACATTCGGGTGAACTGGTGTCAGGCGATCAAATTCCGCAGCGGGTTACCGTGAACACAGATGGTCTCGCAAGCGCTGTCGCGTGTTGCCCGGCTTGCAAAAACCGCCTGACCCGCATCACACCTCGGACAAAACACCGGTGCTGCTGCCGAAGCGGTCGGATTCGATGCCGACTTGGTGGAGCATCCGGACGAACAGATTAGAGAGGGGCTTGTTGTCCTTGCGGTCGAAGGCCACATGGCCGGCGTGTTTGAAGCCGCCGCCGGCGAGGAGGATGGGCAGGTTGTCGCAGGTGTGAGCCGAGGCGTTGCCCAAGTTGCTGGCGTGGAACACGACCGTCCGGTCGAGCAGGGAGATGCCGCCGTCGTCGGTGGCTTTCATCTTGCCAAGGAAGTCGGCGAACAGCTTCATCTCGGCCTCCTCGATCACGGCCAGTTGACGGATCTTGGCGTCGTCCTGCCCGTGGTGCGAGGCGTCGTGGTGGGTGAGGCCGACGCCGGGGAGATCGAGTCGTTCCGTGTGCGACCACAGGTGCAGGGCGATGACTCGCGTTGAATCGGTTTGCAAGGCGAGATGAACAAGGTCGTACCATTGCCGCTCGCGTTCCAGCATTTTTTGATCGGTCATGTGATCGTCGGTGAATGGTTTCACATCGACCTTCGGCTTGGGCTTTCTCACCCACGCCTGATCCTGTTGCAGTCGTTGCTCGGCCTCGCGGATGGAAGTGAGCATCAGATCGAGCCGTTGCCGGTCGGCCGGGCCGAGAGTTTTCGTCAACGAATTGGCCTGCTCGCGCATGCCATCGAGAATGCTTTGGCCTGTTTGAATTCGTTGAATTTCTTTGGCGACCGCCGCCGGGGTTCCATCGACGAACATTTGGGCGAATGCCTTCGTCGCCTGCGACTGTGAGGGGAGCTTGACCCCCTTGCGGTTCCACGAGAGATCGCCACCGCCGAGTTGCAGGGAGGCGAAGCGCGTCTCCCCGCCCAATCGTGAAGCCACTTCTTGATCGAGCGAAATGGTGTTGCGAACATCCCCCTGACGCATTCCCTCCGGAGGTATCCCGGTGAGCAGGGCGACTTCGGTGCCGTGCCCGGCGTTGTATCCCCGGTGGGACATGCCGGAAAAAACGGTGAAATCTTGGCGGTGGTCTTGGAGCGGTTTCAGGTAACGGGTAACCTCGTAATCCTTCCCGGCCTTCTGCGGAAATAGAAACGGCGTGTGCAACCCAAGCGGTCGGCCGATGAGGAGCATCCGTCTGGCCCGCAATGCGTCGGCTTTCTTCTCGGCTCCCAACCCGAGGGGGAACATGGCATCGAGTAACGGCAGCCCGATGCAGACACCGGAGGAGCGGAGAAACGTCCGGCGGTTCAGAACTGGCGTCGACATGGCCAAACCTCTTCTGCTTCAGGCTTCACTTGTTCAAAAACATGCGGCTTTGGACGACATCATGCAATAGCGAGCGAAGGCCGAAATTCTTCTCCCGCGATTTGGCCACCAATTGTTCGATCACCTCGCGGTCGGCGAATTGGATGTCGGCGCCGGTTCCGAAGATGACCAGTTTCTGGGCAAGATTGCGGGCCAGTTGGTCCTTGTCGGCGAGCAATAATTGCCGGTAATCGTCGATGTCCGTGAACGGTTTGCCGTCCGGGGTCACGCCCCCTTTCTCCACGTCGAGGCCGCGGAAGATCTTCCGTGTCGGATAATTGGCGAGATCCACGGGTTTGCCGCGCGTTCCCCGGTAGAAGTCCCGCCAGCCGCCGATCACGTCGAAGGATTCCAAGGCAAATCCCGGCGGGTCGATGTGCTTGTGACAGGATGCGCACGCGGCCGTGTTGCGGTGCTTGTCGAGTTGCTGGCGGATCGTCGTCGCCCCGCGAATGTCGGGTTCAATCGAAGGGATGTCCGGCGGCGGCGGGGCCGGGGGTTGGCCGAGGATTCGGTCCAGCACCCATTTGCCGCGAAGCACGGGGGAAGTCCGCGTGCCATCGGCCGTCACCTTCAAGACGGCGGCTTGGGTCATCACGCCGCCGCGATGGCTGTCGGCGGGAAGTTTTACCTTGCGCATCTCGCCGCCGATCACGCCGGGAATGCCGTAATGTCCGGCGAGCCGTTGGTTCAGGAAGGTCCAGTCCGAATGGACGAAGTTCGTCACCGGGAGGTCGGCCCGCAGGATTTCCTCAAAGAAGAGTTGCGTTTCACGGGGCATGGACCAGAACAGAAAATCGTCGAATTCACCGTAGATTTGCGGGTCTGGTGACGTGGCGTTGATGTTCCGCAGGTCGAGCCATTGCCCGGCGAAATTCGCCGTGAACCGGGCGGCTTTCGGGTCGTTCAGCATTCGCTCCGTTTGTGCCCGCAGGGTTTCCGGTTTCGTCAATTCCCCCTTGTCCGCCAATCGGGCCAATTCGGCGTCCGGCATGCTCGACCACAGAAAATACGACAAGCGGGAAGCGATGGCGTAATCATCCAGCGCCGTCGCCCGTTCCTTGCGGGCGGGATCGACTGTCTCGGTGAGAAACAGGAAATGCGGCGAACAAAGAGCGGCCTTATAGCCAAGGAGCATCGCCTCCGCGAACGTTGTTTTCTTGTCGAGGGCCGAGTGAACCATCTTCACGTAGTAGTCTTGCAGTTCGACACTCACGGGCCGCCGGAAAGCCAGCGGCAAGAACGCCCGCATCAGCCGGTCGGCTTCCTCGCGGGGTTTCGCAGGGGCCGGAACGAGCGGATCATAGGTCCACCAACCATCCGGCCGTTTGGCGGGGACCGGCGGGGCGGGCTTGCCCTCGGCGACGACTTTGGCGATGGAAGCCGGCAATAGCGGCACGCCGCCGAAAAGCCGGTCGTAACCGACGCCCGGCCACGGATCGGTCGGGCCTTCAATTTCGATCCACTCCACGGCCAACCCCGGCCCGGCGTATTTATCCAGCGGTTCTTTCTTGACGAGTTGTCCCGCCTCCCGCAATCCCGGCAGCGACCAACCGGTGAAAACGATGATCTGCCGGGCTTTCATCTCGAACTCGCCTTCGATGATGGTCGGCTTTCCGGCGGCCACATCTCGGACATCACGGACATCGTTGTCCTCGCGGCCGTAGGCATCCCGGCAAGAGAGCATCACCGGCAGGGATTTTCCATCGGTCCCCACGGAGTAAATGGACGCCCGCACCCGGTATTTCCCGGCGACCGGGACGGGGGCCGACGCACAGGGCACATGCCCCCACGGCCGGACGTACATCAGGAGCGTGTCGCCGTCGAGCCGCACGGCCTTGTTGAGCAATTCCTTGAAAGTAGGCATTTTCTCGGTGATTTGTTTCCCCGTGCGCCGCTCCGAAAACGAGGCTTTCGGCCGGTTGGGGATGACGGTTTGCAGGGCTTTTTCGGCCGCATCTTGGTAACGGAGAAGATGAGTGGAAGACACGTCCAGCACGGCGCTGACGTTGTCGAACCCGGCCGCCACATTGTCGTCGGGAAGGATTTCCCGCAACTCGGCGGATGTGCCCAACAAGTCGCGGAGAGTGGTTTCGTATTCCGTCCGGTTCAACCGCCGCAGTGTGACCCGCCCTTCCGATCTTTGCCGGGCGAGCGAGGCGTCGTGGAGTTGTTTCCTCAAATCGGCGAGCAATGCCTGCGTTTCTTTTTCGGGCGGGCGGTTTTTATCCTTCGGCGGCATCTCTCCCCGCGAGACACGATCAAGCACTTTTGTCCAAGTCGCAGCCGTGTCCTTGTCGGTGAAGACGACCGGCAGTTTGTCTAGTCGCAGGCGCCCCCGCTGGACATCCGGCCCGTGGCAACTGACGCAATGCTGGTCGGCGAATTCGCGGAAGATGGCTTCGAGCGGATTTGCCCCCTGCGCAATCGCCGATGACTGGAAAACCGGCATGAGAATGAGGGTTGCCGCCAAGATTCCGAGGGAGAGCAGGCGCATGGATCTGACCTCGACGGCGAGCGGCCACAACGAAAAACGGACTGTACTCCGGGCCGGTTCCTGATTCCATCAAAAAATCCGTGTGCGGAAATCACTTGACGGAATGGCGAATCCGGGAAGAATCCAACAGGGAATCGCTCCCATGCCCCGCTTGCGAAGGAACCGCCGGGATGAACCCGCTTCAGAAAATTCAGTTCGATCACAACAAAACGAGCCGGGACCGCTGGAATATATTCGGCTCGCACCGAGAGAAGGTCACGGGATTGCTTGCCGCCGATTCGACACCCGGATCATCCCGGCTATGCGTTCTCGGAGCGGGTAATTGCAACGATCTGAACTTGGGCGAACTTCTGGCGGCTCATGGAGAGATACATCTCGTTGATCTGGACGGAGAAGCCCTTCAAGATGGAATCGCCAAACAGGGACTCGCCGACAATGCCACCGTTCGATGCCACGGTGGCATTGATGTGACCGGCATGCTTGACAAACTTGCCTTGTGGACGCCTCACGCGATGATCCAAGATTCTGACTTGACTGATTGCACGGAGGAACCCGCCCGGCAAATTGAAGAGGTGTTGCCCGGTCCGTTTGATGTCGTGGCTTCGACGTGTCTGCTCAGCCAGTTGATTGATTCCGTCGTGAGGGCGGTCGGCGAACGACACCCGCGATTTGTGGAATTGATGCAGGCCGTCCGGGCGGGCCATCTTCGATTGCTGTCCCGCCTCATTGCACCGGGGGGCGTCGGCGTGTTGATTACCGATGTGGTTTCCACCGTGTCGTTTCTCGGTCTCGATAATGTCCCCGAAACAGAATTGCCGGGCGTTCTGGACAGACTGATCCGGGAACGCAATTTCTTTCACGGGGTCAATCCGTCAGTCCTCGTTTCACTGTTTCGTTCGGACCCGGTGTTGAGTTCACAAGTCGTCGCATTGGAACCCCTTCCTCCGTGGCGATGGGACATCGGGCCACGCCGGTATTTGGTGTTTGCCTTGAGGATGCGACGAAATCACGGCGAGGGTTCATCCGGGTGAACAGAACTGTTCAACCCTGTTTCGCCTCAAGTTCCTGCCAGCGGGCGTACAGTTTTTCCACCGTCTTCTGGGCCGCGTCGAGGTTTTTGCAGGCCTCGGCCAGCAGGGTGTGGCTGCCGGTTGTGGCGGCGTTCACTTCTTCTTGAAGTTTGGCCGCTTTTTGTTCGGCGGCCAGCACGGTGGCTTCCATCCCCTCTAGTTCCTGTTGTTCCTTGAAGGATAACTTCTTCGATTTCGCGGCGGGCGAAGGAGTCACTTCGGCCACCTTCGGGGCGGGCACTGGTTCCGCAGCTTTGCGCACGGGTTTGTTCTTGTCGTTCATCGCCTTGGAGTGAGCATTCAGCCATTGGCTCACATCACCGAACACGGCCGAGCCGCCTTCGCCGTCCAGCCCGACGACTTCCGTGCAAAGCCGATCCATCAAATCACGGTCGTGGCTCACGAGGATGATTGCCCCCGGAAATTCGGACAGGCTTTCTTCCAACACTTCAAGAGCCGGGATATCCAAGTCGTTCGTCGGTTCGTCCAGCAGCAACAGATCGGCCGGTTGCAGCATCAATTGGGCGATGCGAACCCGAGCCTGTTCACCCCCGGAGAGCGCGCTCAGATCAAGGTCGAGTTGTTCGGCTTTGAACAGGAAACGTTGTGCCCAAGCCGCGACATGCAACGGACGGTCGCGGTAGGTCACCGTGTCGCCGTTGGGGCTTAACGCCCGCCGAAGCTTCATGTTCTGGTCGAGGTTGGTACGACCTTGCTCGAACACGACCGCCCGCAAGCCTTCGGCCCGTGTGACAGCGCCTGTGTCTGGCGGCAGCACGCCGCTTAACACTTTCAACAGGGTGCTTTTGCCGCTGCCGTTGGCGCCGAGGAGGCCGAGCCGCATGCCGGGGGCGAGATGCAAATCCAAGTTGGTGAACAGCGTCCGGTCGCCGAGTTGTTTGCTGATCCCCAAGGCGGTGAGAAGTTTTTTCGTCTGCCGGCCGGTGCCGACGAAGTCGATGCCCGCGCTCGCGGCGGCGGCGGTGCGGTACTTGAGTTCGGAGAGTTCGGCCCGTCGGTCGGCGGCCTCTTCGATGCGGGAGCGGGATTTCCGGCGTTGGGCTGATTCCTTGCGGCCCAGCCATTCCGTTTCCTTGCGCACCTGATTGGCGACGGCCTCCTGTTGCCGGGACTGGGCATCCAGAAATGCGTCCCGTTTGTCGGCAAACGAATCGTACCCGCCCGCCGCCCGGAAGACGCCGCTGGGATAGACGCGGCTCACTTCGATGATGTCATCCGCGATGGCCCGGAGGAACGCCCGGTCGTGGGTGGCGGCCAAGTAGCCGAAGGATGCCCCTCGCAGCAGCTTTTCGAGCCACAAAACGCCGGGCAGGTCGAGATGGTTAGTCGGTTCATCCATCAACAGGAATTCGGGATTTTTGGCGAGTTCCCGAGCCAGCGAGAGGCGTTTTCGCCAACCGCCAGAGAGAATGCTGGCCTGCTGGTCAAAATCCTCGAAGCCGACCTGCGTGAGCGTGATCGCGGCCTGCGTTTCCCGTTCGTAATCTTCGAGATTGGGATCATTGGCAAGGGCGGCAACGATGACTTCAAACACCGAGAGTCCGGGTTCAAAACTGTCGTCTTGGGCCAGATAGCCAATGCGGGCGTTGCGCCGAGTGGTCACGCGGCCGCCATCGGGGGTCATGATCCCGGTCAAGATCCGGAGGAGGGTAGATTTGCCCGCCCCGTTCGGGCCAATCAGCCCGATGCGATCTGCGGAATCGAGTTCCACTGACAAGTCGGCAAACAAGGGGCGATGGCTGAAACTCTGGGTCAACCCCTGACCGCTCAACAAAACACTCATGAAACCTCGCCTCATGTGGACCACAAGATCATGATACGGGTTTTGGGGGTTGATTTTCAGGGTTGGGCGCAAGGCAAAACCACGTTGGCTTCCTCGAAAATTCGGTGAAGTCAACGTGGTTGTTCGGGCTGGGAATGCCGCCAACTTACTTGGCTTTGACCGTCAATTTCACCGTGTTGACGACCTCGGGAATATCCTTGGACTTCCCGACAATCTGGAACGGGTGGTCGTTCACCGGCGTGGCGGTCGGGGCGGCCTTGAGCGTCAGGGTGAGCGAGGACTTGTCGGCGGGGATCGTCAGATCCTTGGTTTCAAGGGTGACGCCGCTTGGCAATCCCTTCACATCGATCATCACCGGTTCCTTGAAGTTGTCGCGGTTGACGCCGACGGTCACTTCGTCCGTTTTGTCTTGGGTGACCGATTGGCTTTCCTTGGTTACCAAGGTCAGTTTCCGGGTTTCGTTTGGCTTGTTCGGATTGCTCGACGGAGCGGTGGAACTGGCCTTTTCACAACCGACGGCCCCGATCAGAGCGAACGCCACAACGGGAATGAGGAGCTTTTTCACTTTTTGTTTTCCTTGGATTTAGCGACGCGGCCCAAGGAGACAACATGTCCCCACAGAGAGACGGGCCTGCGTCGTCATGCCCCCAACCAAAGCAATCGCCGTTCCAATGCCGACGAATGCGTGGGAAAAGCTCGGAATCGGCAGATTGGAATGAAAGAGACCGGAAAGTCGGGAAGGAGGATGCACGGGAAGAGGACGGGAATTGCCGATCAGTTTCCGCGAAGGCGGCTGGCGAAAGAGAGGTGTTCCGGACTGGCCAATCCCGCTTCCAAGGTCGTCTTCACACGGTCTTGCCGCCCTTGGATCATCGCCGGAACATCAAGCCATAGTCCCGGAAACACACGAGAACGAACCACTCCGGCCTCGTCCGACGGGAGTGGTTGATAAACTCCGTCAACCAGTTCCCACCAGTCGATCCGGTTGTCCAGCACTCGCCACAAGATGTATTCGCGGATGCCGATTTGCCGGTAAAGTTCCCGTTTCTCGCCCGCGTCCAACCGGGCTGAACTGGCCGCCACTTCCACGATCAATTCCGGGGAACCCCGGAGATGTCGGCCTTCCATCCATGTCCCGCCGCCGAGATGGGGATCGAGCAACAGCATGGCGTCCGGTTGGGGTTCGTTGTCGTCGTCGATCCGCAAAGAGGTGTTGTCCGCTCCCCGGACGCCTCGCAATCCAAACGAATAAATGCCCATCCAAGCGATCATGTCCCAATGCGGGCCGCCATGTTGATCCAAGTAGACCGGCGAAGACATATGAACGACTCCGTTGATGAGGTTGGCGTTCTTGACGTGCCGCATGGCCTCGTAGCGACGATGGAATTCGTCGGCCTTCAGGCGGTCGCCGTCTCGCAAGAGCGGGAACTCCAAGTCTGTCCCGGCGTCTTCGGTGGTGTTCACGCTCATGGTTGTCTCCTCCGGTCAATCGTCAATTCCGTCAGACGAGGCTCGTTTACTCCTTCGCCTTCGGCGGGTTCTTCGCCTCTTTGATTTCATCGTCGGACAGCGACCGGACGGTGATGGCCCGCACTCCGGCGACTGTTTTGTACGCGGAGATGCCGAAGGGCTTCGACACTTCACAATCCACCCGGATGGAGAGCTTCAGGTTTTTGGTGTTCAAATCCACGACTTGTTCCGTGTCGAGCCATGCCTGGATGCGTTGCTCGGTCACCCGCAGACGGATCTTGTACCATTGATCCTTCTTGAACTCGATTGACTGGTTGGTGCCGTTCTCCGAGGCGTCGGCCCCGTTGATGCTGGAGATGCCCACGGTCGAACCGCCCCATCCGCCCATCACCAGCGAGACATACGAATCGCCGACCGGGAAAGTGGTGGTGGCGAAGAAGTCGTTGCCGTCGATCCGCTTTCCTTCCAATGTCACCTCGTAGTTCGTCTTCGGGAAGTCGTCCTTCCCGTAGGTGATGCCGGTCATCCGGTGTCCCTTCTCGAAGACGATCATGCCGTCCTTCACGGCCACTTTTCCGGCCATGAAGAAATCGGAAGCCTTCCAGCCGTCGAGGGTCTTGCCGTCGAAAAGGGTTTTCGCCGCGACCTTGGTTTTTTCAACTGGCTTCGGCTCGTCGGCCATCGAAACGGCCACGGAAAGAAGCATCATCGACAAACAGCAACGAATCATCGAAGTCACCTGGGGGAGAAAATGGTTGCCCTCCCAGTATCACGTCCCCGGCCGGTTTGCTCAACCGGGAAATAGATGAAGATTGGCCCGGAAACGAAAAAACCTCGTCCGGCCGGGACGAGGTTTGGACCTATCGGCGAAGGTGAATCGCTTACTTGGCCGAAACGGTGCGAACCGTCGGGAGTTCGACGAAATCGACGTGGCTCACGGTTCCCCCGCGAACCGAGACTTCCCGGTCAATGACCCGATTGGTCCCGTTTTCCTTGTATTCAACCCGCAGCGAATACGGATGCTCCCGCCCGGCGGCGAGGACGGGCGTCGTCAACAAGCGAGAGGCCCCCGAACCGGCCACGGTTTGGCCGTTGACCGTCAGCGTCGCATCGGCCGGAAGGCTTACTCGAATTTGGGCCTGAAAGTCCGGCAACGCTCGCGCGGGAACGGCCTCGACGACCACATAACCGCACGGAGGCAGCGGGACGAACGGTGGTCGCGGCCCGTTTGGCGCCCAAGGGCCGGGGAATGGGTTGCATTGCGAAGCCCCGTACCAATTTCCGCACCCCGAAGACCGGGAGGCCGAACCATGCCCGGTACCCAAATGCAGAAAATCTCCCCAATAGGGCATATTCGGAAACGAAGCGAGGGCGACGAACGCGAGGATGGTTGACATGGCGCAAATCCTTTCATCAACAACCGGGCAGACCAACACAGTTGCCATTTCACCATAATTGCTCACGGAGGCCTGTCAATCGAACGAGAATTGTTCCCTGCTTGAGCGATCCCCGATCACCCGGTGTTCGATTCCCAACCCGGAAAACCGGCCGAACCGGGCAACTCCTCCGGTCAATCTTGGCAGGGTCCACGAATCCCCCTAAACTCTTCCAAACCTTATGAAGATTCTTCCGCTGGCCCGGCTGCTTCGACTCCCGAATGTCTTCACGGCCTTCGCGGACATCGGCCTCGGCCTGTGTGTCACCGCCGGGCTTTCCCCCCAATCACTCGATGATTCTTTCCCGTGGCGGGCGGCGTTGCTCGTCCTTGCCTCCGGCCTCCTTTACATGGCCGGGATGGTTTGGAACGACTGGTTCGATCTGGAGGAAGACCGGCTCACCCGTCCCGGCCGGCCGCTTCCCTCCGGGAAGATCTCCACCAGAACCGCGTCGTTGATTGGCTTCGTCCTCATGCTGGCGGGTGTCGGGGCGGCCGCCGGGGCGAGTCCGGTGTCCGGCATCTACGCCGGTGGATTGGTGTTGGCCATTCTGGCCTACGACGCCCGGATCAAGCGAACCCCTTGGGGGCCGCTCGGCATGGCGGCCTGCCGGTTTCTCAATGTGTTGATGGGCGTTTCCCTGGCGGACACCGTAGCCGTTCCTCTTGTCACGCGGGTTCATCTGGCGCTGACTATCGGGCTATACATTGTCGGCGTGACATGGTTTGCCCGCACGGAAGAGAAACGGAGCGAGCCAAAGACGCTTCGCCGGGCCGGGTTCGTGATGCTGGCGGCCGGGTTGCTGGCCGTGGCGGTTGGCGTGCGCGTGCCGCCGGGCACATCGTCTGTGCTTTTTCCTTACCTGTTGGTCGTCGGAGCCTTTTGGGTCGGTTCAAAAATCGTTCCGGCCATTCGTCAGCCCACGCCCGGAAATGTGCAGGCCGGGGTGAAACGGTCAATCTTCGGTTTGGTGGTGTTGGATGCCCTTTTGGCGAGCGTCTTCATCGGCACACCCGGATTGTTGCTGGTCGGGTTGTTGCCTCCCGCGTTGCTGCTTGGCAAATGGGTCTACTCGACTTGACGGTTTTGCCGCGACCCGGACGACAACCAAGTTATTGTTCAACTCCTCTCTCGCTCTTTTCTTTCTGGCTCACGGCTCATAGCTCATGGCTCATGGCCAACCTGAAGAGGAACTTCTCAAAATGGTAATCACACGCTCCCGCTTATCCCTGTCGGCGTTTCTACTCATGCCCCTCATTGCCACCGCCAGCCCTGAAATCACCGGCGACGCGAAGAAATTCATCGCCGACCACGAAACCCGGATGCGTCCGCTGGACGTGAAAGCCGGTCTTGCCTGGTGGACCGCCAACACCAGCGGCCGGGACGAGGATTACAAGCTCAAGGAAGAGATCCAAAACCAGATTGATGTCGCTCTCTCGAACAAAGAGACCTTCGCCAAATTGAAGAAGATCAAAGAAGCTGCGGACAAGGGAGAAATCGACGACAAGGTGGTCGCCCGTGGCATCAATGTCCTGTATCTGATGTATTTGGAGAAGCAACTCGACCCGGATCTGTTGAAGCAAATCACGGCCAAGGCCAATGCCGTTGAACAGAAGTTCAACGTCTACCGGGCGAAGGTTGATGGCAAGGAACTTGCGGACAGCCAGGTTCGGGAAGTGCTGAAGAAATCATCCGACTCGAAACGACGCCAGGCCGTGTGGGAAGCCAGCAAGGGTGTCGGGGCCGATGTTGCCAAGGATTTGCAAGAGTTGGTCCTGCTCCGCAACAAAGCGGCCGTGGCCCTCGGCTTCAAGAACTTTCACTCGATGCAACTGTTCCTCAACGAACAAAACGGCGAAGAACTCATCAAACTGTTTGACGAACTCGACACCCTGACGCGGGAACCATTCCTGAAGGCGAAAGCCGAATTTGATGCGTTACTGGCCAAGAACAGCGGCGTGGCTGTCGCGGATCTGATGCCGTGGCATTATCACGATCCGTTCTTCCAAGAATCCCCGGCCGTCTTCGACGCCAATCTTGATGCCCCGTTCGCCAAGGCAGACATCCTGAAACTTTGCCAGGATTTTTACAAAGGCATCGGCCTCCCCATCGACGACGTGATCGCCCGCAGCGATCTCTATGAGAAGAAGGGCAAGAGCCCGCACGCTTTCTGCACGGACATCGACCGCGAAGGGGATGTCCGGGTGCTGGCGAACATTGTGCCGAACGAATATTGGATGGGTACGATGCTCCACGAACTTGGGCACAGCGTTTACAGTTCCAAGAACATCCCCAAGACGATCCCGTACATTTTGCGGGGCGAATCGCACATCCTGACCACCGAAGGAGTGGCCATGCAGTTTGAGCGATTCAGCAAGTCCCGCAAGTGGCTTGGCGAGATGGGCGTGAAGGTGGAGAACCCCGAAGCCTTTGAATCGGCGGCCGAGAAGGTTCGCCGGAACCAATTGATGATCTTCTCACGGTGGTGTCAGGTGATGCTTCGCTTCGAAAAGGCGATGTACGAAAACCCGGAGCAGGACTTGAACAAGCTCTGGTGGGATCTCGTTGAAAAATACCAAGCGATTAAACGACCCACCGGCCGGAATGCCCCGGATTATGCGAGCAAAATTCACATCGTGAGCGCCCCGGTGTATTACCACAATTACATGATGGGCCAACTCTTCGCCTCGCAGGTTCACCATGCCGTCGCCCGCGATGTGTATGCCGGAGCCAACCCGAACACCGTCACGTATGTCAGTGAACCCAAGGTGGGCGAGTTCATGAAAAAGAAGGTGTTTGAACCGGGCCGTATCCTCGACTGGCGGGAACTGACAAAGTTCGCCACCGGAAGTGAACTTTCGCCGAAGTCGTTTGCCGCCGATTTTTCGGGGAAATAAGTTGCCCCGGTGAAAGACCGTTCCCCTGCCTACCATAATCGCAGGAGGTTTCCCCCATGCGGATTCTGGTGACGGGCGGAACGGGACTGGTCGGAACACAAGTCGTCAACCGCCTGACCAAGCGGGGAGACGCCGTGTTGGTGCTCTCGCGTTCCGAAAAAGCCCGCGAGAAACTGCCGCCGGGGGCAACCCTGATCGTTGGCGATCCGACGCAAGAGGGGCCGTGGCTCGATGAGATCCCGGCGTGTGATGGCGTCATCCATTTGGCCGGGGAATCCATCGCGGCCGGGCGATGGACGGCCGAATTCAAAAAACGGGTGCTTGATTCCCGCGTTCTTTCCACTTCTCTGATTGCCGAGAAACTGGCCGGCCAACCAATGCGGGCCGATGGTTCGCCGAAAGCGTTCATCAGCGCTTCGGCCATCGGCTATTACGGCAGTTTCACCGCCAATGCGACGGAATTCATCGAATCCGATCTGCCCGGCAGTGGCTTTCTGGCGGATGTCTGTGTGCAATGGGAACGCAGCACGGAAGCCGCCCGGTTGGCTGGGGTGCGGGTGGCAATTATCCGTGTGGGGGTGGTACTGGCCGCCGATGGCGGGGCGTTGCCGAAACTGCTTGTGCCGTTCAAGATGTTCGTCGGCGGGCCGGTCGGCGGCGGCCGACAATGGATGAGTTGGATTCATGTTGATGATTTGGCGGGGTTATTCCTTCACGCTCTCGATCATGCGGAGGCCAGCGGTCCCATCAACGGCACCGCCCCGGAACCGCTGACGAATTGGGGGTTCGGAAAAACCCTCGGCGGGGTATTGAGCCGGCCTTCTTGGTTCCCCACCCCCGCCATCGGACTTCGGATTCTGCTGGGAGAAATGGCCGAGTTGGCGACGAAGGGGCAGCGGGTAATTCCCTCGCAAGCCAAGGCACTGGGCTATGATTTTCAGTACCCCTTGCTAGAAAAGGCTTTGCGTCATCTTCTGAATAAAAAACTCCCCGGCTCCGACTCATGAGCGATTCAAAAACCGGCTCCCACACGTATGCCTATCCCCGGCCAAGTGTCACCGTGGATATTGCCCTCGTCACCACGGAAATCATCCCCCGCGTTCTTCTGATCCGTCGGCTCAATTCGCCGTATGCCGGTCATTGGGCGTTGCCGGGGGGATTTGTGGATGAAAACGAACGGCTCATTGATGCGGCCCGCCGGGAACTCAAGGAAGAAACGGGCTTGGAACAGGGAGATTTGGAACAACTCCACACCTTCGGCGACCCCCACCGCGACCCGCGAGGCTGGACGGTCAGCGTGGTCTACATGGCCCGCGTGTGGCCGCAATTGCTGACCCCGAAAGCCGGAGACGATGCCGCCGAGGTGAGCTGGTTCCGCTTGGATAACCTCCCGCCGCTGGCTTTCGATCATCTCGATGTGCTGAACCGGGTGAAGACCCGGTTGCATGACCGACAGGGTTAGCGCGATGACTCGGCTTGAAGGTGGCATGGTTTGGAAAATGACACGGAGACAAGGTGACACGGAGACAAGGTGAAAAAACCACCCGATAGTGCCCCGAGTTTCGGAGCAATTGACTCCGGTGATTTTTTCACCTTGTCTCCGTGTCACCTTGTCTCCGTGTCATCTTCCGTCGGTTCGTTGACAACCACCCCCCGGCCAATAAGGATTAACTTGTCGGAATCTCCGGGGGATATCGCCCATGCGGGACTGGCTTCAAAATGTGCGGCTGGCGATCAGCACCATTGCCGCGGGCATGTATGTGACGCTCTGGACGATGGCCCAGTCCTTTCGCCGCAAACCCTTCACCCAACACTTTGAATATCCGGAAAAGCCGATCCCCATTCGGCCCCGGTATCGTGGCTTCCACCGTTACGATCTGACAACGTGCATCGGGTGCGATAAGTGCGCCAAAGCATGCCCGGTGGATTGCATTTACATCGACAAAGCCAAGAATCCGGCGGGCAAGGGATTTGTCATCAATGGGTTCAAGATCGACTACACGAAGTGCATGTTCTGTTCGCTGTGCGTGGACCCGTGCCCGGTGGATTGCATCTTCATGGGTTCGACGCACGACTTGAGTTGCTTCGGCCGGGATGGATGCGTTGTTGATTATGCCACGCTCCCGCTGGATGTGGCGTGGGGACAGGCGACCTTGAACCCGACGGCCGTTTTTGAATCCAAAAAGGTGGCGTTGCCGGTGTGGGTGAAACCGCCGGACCCGCCGAAACCCGCTCCCGCCCCGGCCGCGACGCCCGCCCCCACGCCCGACCAACCCAAGGCTTAAACAAAGGACGCCATGACGGAACTGGTCATCCTGATCCTTGTGTTCCTCGGCACGGGCATCGGCTTTCTGCTGGTGAACCTGACGCTGGGCAAGATTCTTCGGCCAAACAAGCCGGATGCCGCCAAGGGAACGGTCTACGAGTGCGGCGAGCCGACCATCGGCAGCTCATGGATTCAATTCGATTTGCGGTTCTATGTCGTCGCGTTGTTGTTCGTGGTGTTCGACGTGGAAATGGCTTTCTTCTTCCCGTGGGCGACTGTTTTCGGCACATCTAATCACTTGGCCGATGCCAGCACCCCCGTGGAAGCCCGCCCGGCTCTTTTGGCCGAGTTAACTGGAAAACCGCCGACGCCGGGTGAGGCGACGCCGGTTCCGACTCCGGAAGAATTGGAAGCGTGGAAAGGACTGGCCCGGCTGGCGTTCCTGGACCTGCTGGTCTTTTTCGGCGTGATGCTGGTCGGCTTCGCTTATCTTTGGAAACGGGGCGATCTGGAATGGATTCGTAGCACGGCAGGTCAGGAAACGACGGACACACCGACAAGTTCGGGAGGCTTGTGATGGGAATGCTGGAAGGCCGTTGGGAAGAAGGATTCGTCACCACCACACTGGAGCAAGCCGTCAACTGGGCCAGACAGGGGAGCCTCTGGCCGATGACTTTCGGGCTGGCGTGTTGCGCCATCGAAATGATGGCCACCGGGGCCGGACGCTATGATCTCGACCGCTTCGGCGCCGGGGCTTTCCGGGCGACGCCTCGGCAGGCTGATTTGATGATCGTCGCCGGGACGGTCAACTTCAAAATGGCCGACCGGGTTCGCCGACTGTATGACCAGATGCCGGAACCGAAGTTCGTGATCGCGATGGGAGCCTGTACCTGCGGCGGCGGCCCGTATTTCAAATACGGTTACAACGTCGTCAAGGGCGTCGATCTCGTCGTCCCGGTCGATGTGTATGTCCCCGGCTGTCCCCCGCGTCCGGAAGCCCTTCTGGAGGGCCTGATGCGGATTCAGGACAAAGTCGGGGCGATGAAGGATTACACAAAGGGCCAACCGCTGAATCTGCCCATCCCGAAACGATCCGGAGCGGTGAAGTTGCCGACGGAACTGGAATCCCCCGAAAAATCGCTGGAGTTCCTGACACAGAACAAGGAACATGCCAAACCGGCAAAGGCCTGATTGCAGAAAGCGAAGACTAACCACAAAGGTCACACAAAGTTTCACAGAGAAGATCGAAGAAAGATTTCTTCAATTGGTCTTCTCTGTGAAACTTTGTGTGACCTTTGTGGTTAGTCTTCGCTTCTATTATTCCCGGCCGGAAGCCCGGATGACGCTGGCTTGGGAGGCGAGCGGGGGAGTGCCAACGGTGTCTTCCTTGCCGTTGAGCAGCGGCGGGGACTGGCGTTCGGCCTTGGCTTGTCCGGCTTTGATGACCAGCAAGCGTTGCACCCGCTTTTCGTTGGTCATGCCGACGTAAGACGCATGGCCGAAGGTTTTTTCCCGGTACACATCCGTGCCGATCACCAGATATTCGGTGGGGCCAAGGGCGATTTCAAAGGTGCCGTCCGTGAATTGCTCGGTGGAGAATTCGCGGTCGATGGTCAGGTCGGTGCTGAAGGGTTTCGGATCGCGGAATTTCCCTTCGGGAACGCACTTCAAAATCACAGTCCCTTCTTTGCCGGGACTGATGGAAAGCTGAAAGCCAAGCTGTGCCTGATCGTGGGCAAAGAGGACCGGCGGGTGATTCCCGGCTGTGAAATTGAAATCTGCCTTCGGAAGCATCGGGGTGACGGCCAGTGAGATGGGCTTTTCCGCGTGGAAACTGCGGAAACGATGGCCGCGATCCGTTCGCGGGTCTTCGATCAGTCCCCGCAACGGGCCGGGGGTTGATCCGCTGATGACACCCACACGGAGGCCGTTTTCCTCGACCACCGTTTTGACTTCCAAGGGAAGCACCATCTCATCGATGCGATCCCAAACCCGGCGGTTGATGACCTCATCCCCTTGAGGACGTTCAATCAACACGTACTCGACGAAGGCGCTTTCCGAGTCGAGTGGCGGGCGAAAAATCTGGAAGCGATCCATCCACCGGCTTCCCACGGCGTCCGCCGTGAGGCAGCCAGCCAGTGAGGGAAGCAGGAGCGCCATCCCGATGATGCGGAACCGCGAATTCATAAAAAGGACATCCTTGTCCCATAAACGGCGCCAAATCCCTGGCGTGAGGGGTGAGAGATACCGGTGAAACAGCCCGGCGTCAAGGGAAAACCGTCACAGATGGCGCATTCGGCATTCTGTGGGTGGGATTCCCCCAAGACCCTTGCCGGGTAACTGTTTGAAATTCAGTGAATGTGTTCTACGCTTTGAACGATTTTCGTGTATGATCGAAAATCAGGTGTGCCCGCATCGCCCCACAAGGTGTCGCCTCCCCCAACTGTCCGCCTCGTCGATAACAGGTTCGCCCAGCCGGCGTTGCATCATGGAAAAGATGGTTGATACCGTCATCCGTCGGGCCAATGCGGCCCCCGTCTCCTCACACCGGGAGGCGTGTTTGGTCCACATCTACCCGACCGGGCCGTGGATGGGACTGCGGCACATTCTCACCGACAAACCACTCATCATCGGCCGGGGCGAGGACTGCGACATCCGCGTGTTGGACACGTCGGTCTCTCGTCGGCATGTGCGTCTCGAAAAGATTGGCGAAGAGTATTACGTCCTGGACATGCAGTCTACCAACGGCAGTTACGTCAACGACCGGCAATCCCTCCCCGGCGAACCCATCCCCATGCGGGACGGGGACTATCTGCGGGTCGGGAATTGCATCTTCCGGTATCTCGCCAGTGGCAATGTCGAGGCCGATTACCACGAAGAAATTTACCGCCTCACCATCGTCGACGCCCTCACGCAGATTTCCAACACCCGGTTCTTCAACGAGTTCCTTGAACGGGAAGTCCTCCGCACTGTCCGACACAATCGGCCGTTGTCCCTGCTGCTGTTCGACATTGACCGATTCAAGCAAGTGAACGACCAGCTCGGCCACTTGGGCGGGGATTTTACCTTGCGGGAATTGGCCGCCTGCGTAAAGCGGGTCGTCCGGCGGGAAGACTTGTTTGCCCGTTATGGCGGCGAAGAATTCGCCTTGGTGTTAATTGAAACTGGCCTGACCGATGCTCTCCAGGCGGCCGAGCGGATTCGATCATTGGTCGAAGCCCACACCTTCCGCTTTGACGACAAGGTGTTTCACCTGACGATCAGTCTCGGCGTGGCCGAGTGCCCGCTGGACGGCACGGCCACGCCCCGCGAACTGATGCGACGGGCCGATGAAAACCTGTACACGGCCAAGCGTGGTGGCCGGAACAAAGTCATCGGGTGATTTCGACATGATTCAAGTGATTTCCGGCAACGGCATCCCCTCCAGCCATCTTCCCTTCAGCCCCGCCATCAAGGCCGGCGGATTTGTGTTTGTCTCCGGTCAGGCCAGCGTGGACGCCACGGGCAAGATCGTCGTGGACACCTTCGAGGGGGAGATGCGGCGGTCGATGGAAAACATCCGGGTGATCCTCGCGGCGGCCGGACTCGACTTTTCCCATGTCGTGCAAGTGAAGAGCTATGTGGGAACGCCGGAATATATGCCGGAGTACAACCAGATTTACCGCGATTACTTCAAAGAACCCTATCCCGCCCGGTCCACGATTGTCAATTGCCTCGGCACGGCTCTCAAGTTCGAGATCGACGTGATCGCCTTTGCCGGGTGAGTTCTGGCTTCCAAGTCGCAAGTTCCAAGTTCCAACCATAATCCAGTCGACGTGATCCGTTTGGCCGGGTAGCATCTCGTTTGACCCGCCGAGTTCCGGCTTGGAACTTGGAATCTGGAACTTGGAACTTGGAACTTGGAACTGTCCCTCCGATGATCTCCACCCTCCGCAAAATCTCGCTGACGCAATGGATTCTCGTTGCGATGGTCATTGGCACCTTCGTCGGCTGGCTGCTGCCGGAACAGGCGCAGTACCTCAAGCCGCTTTCCAACATCTTCCTGCGGATGATCAAATCGCTGATCGCCCCGTTGATCTTCTCCACGCTGGTCATTGGCATCGCGGGCCACGGGGACGACATGAAACGAGTCGGCCGGCTGGCCCTAAAGTCGATCATCTATTTTGAAATCGTGACCACGCTGGCCCTGTTCATCGGGTTGGGCGCCGTGAATCTGGCCCAACCGGGGGTGGGCGTGAAGCAGATCGACCCGGAGAAGAAAGCCGAGGAGGAAGCGGGCAAACTGCGGAAAGACCCGATCAAGTTCAATGAAGTATTGGAACACACGGTTCCGACGAGCATCTTTCATGCGGCCTCCGAGAATGAAGTGCTGCAAATTGTCTTCTGGTCGGTCATGTTCGGGGCCGCCCTGACGCAAGTGCGGGGCAAGCCACAAGAGTTCATGCTGCATGGCATGGAGGCTCTTGCGGAAACGATGTTCAAATTCACCGGCATTGTGATGAAGTATGCCCCCATCGGGATCGGAGCGGCCATTGCCGTGACTGTTGGGCACAGCGGCATCGGCATTCTGTTAAACCTCCTGAAATTGATTCTGACGCTTTATCTGGCCCTGTTCGTATTCATGGTGATGGTGCTGCTGCCGGCGGCGATGTTGACCAGAATTCCGCTCCGCAAGTTTGGCAAGGCGATCAAGGAACCGGCGTTGATCGCTTTTTCCACCACCTCGTCCGAGGCGGCGCTTCCCAAGGCGATGCAGGCGATGCAAGCCATCGGCGTCCCCAAGCGGGTCGTGGCGTTTGTGATGCCGACCGGATATTCGTTTAACCTTGATGGCACGACGCTCTATCTGGCGGTCGCCTCCATTTTTGCCTGTCAGGTGATTGGCAAGGAAATGAGCTTTGGCGAACAGCTAATCATGATGTTCACACTCATGCTGACCTCGAAAGGCGTGGCGGGCGTCCCAAGGGCCTCACTGGTAATTCTGTCCGGAACACTAGCCTCATCGGCCCATTTGGAGCCGCAGCAAGTTGCTTTGGTGTTGGGCCTCATTATGGGCGTGGACGAGCTGATGGACATGGCCCGGACGACAGTGAACCTGATCGGCAACTGTCTCGCCTCTTGCATCATGGCGAGATGGGAAGGGGAATTCGACGACAACGCCACCGGGATTTTGGAAGAAGAGAAACCGGCGGCGACGCCCCAAACGGTCGCCCCGCCGCGGGCCAAATGAAGCAGAGTTTGGTTCATTTCACCGCAAATTTTTCCAAGTCCCAGACAAGGGCGGTGAACTGGTTCGCTTCCTTGGCGATCAGACGCTGGCTATTGGCCGAGAAGGACACGCCATACGCTTGGGTGACTTGGGGCAAATGAAATCTCACCGCTCCCGAGGCGAGGTCGAATATTTTCAAACTTGTTCCGCCGACTCTGACGGCGATGAGTTTGTCATCAAGGCTCAGGGCGAATGGCAGATTGTGGCCGTTGGAACTGTAAACGCCCGGCCGGCCCAAGTCGATTTTGCCAATGATCTTGTCCGGGTCGTTGACGGATCGAATCTGTAATTGCTGGTTGTCCATGTGATTGGTGGACAAGCCCAAAACCACCTGCTTGCCATCATGGGTGAATTCGACGTTTTCAAATTCAACCCGGCTGGCCTTGGTCCAGCCCGAAGAGAGATTCTTGATTTCCCCTCCCGTGGCGGCATTCAAAAACACAAGGTTCGTGTTCGTCAGGACGAGGAGAATTTTTCCGTCGGGGGAGACGACGATCTTCCTTGGTTTGTGTTCGGGATGATATTTTTTCCCATCGATGGTGAGGGTGTTGGTGACTTCAAAGTCACCGTTGCCGGTGAAGGAGCTTTCCCAAATTTTTTCCGCCGTGAAGGGATTCCAACAGCTCACCGTGGTGACGGGTGGTTGTCCCCCGGAGATAACGGCGGTAAGCAAGTTGTCGCCTTGGGGACGGATGATTCCGAGGTTCTGGTCGATATCCCCGAATGTCTTCATGGCCTTGGCAACAGGTCGTTCGGCCTTTTGAATCGAAACCCCGTTCCACGACAGCCGGACCCATTTTGAATTCCATCGATCAAAATAAACCCACTCGGCGACTCCGGGTTTGTCCTGGACCATCGAATCCATCAGGTAATAATCAGTAGTGTCGAGAATGGCCCCCCGGTCGATGTCCGTCACGGACAGATTTGAATTTGTCCCCCAGACGAGATTGTTTGAACCGGGGATGAAGCCACATTGATTCGCTCCCTCTTTGCTCCTTGATGTTTCCGGCGTCGTTGTCGGCTTGGCCTGCTCATCCATGATTTTTTCGACATCGTAAAGCCCGATGTTGCGGTTGCAAAAAGCGACCAGTCGGCCGTCGCCGGACAGCGCCATCTTGTGCGATACGAAACTTGGGCCACGGTTCATGTAGTGGGAATTGGCCGGAGACAGGCGATTGCCCGTTTCGGCATCCAAGACATCAATTTTTTGATCGTTCACCAGCACGCGGCCGCGAGGTTCGTCGAACAGGAACACCGCGTAAGCGGAGTGACTTGACGGCTCAAGCACCCAGAGAAGTTTCTGACGGTCCACGGAATGGCATGTCACGCCGACCAAGCCGCCGTTCTTCCAACCCCTCCAGATCGCTTTGTCTCCTTTGGGCGCGACGTTCAAGAGTGAAAGTTCATCCCGTGAAAAGTACTTCAGCGTTTTGCCATCCGCCACGGCCCGAGTGACATTCGGCGGAGGAATGGTGATCGGACCATGATAAAGACGTTCTCCCGTTTCAGTGTTCCAGCATGACAATTGCCCGTCGGGAGTGGCGGCAAAGAGCCGCTTTCCTGAGGCGTCGGCTTCGAGCGCCAGCGGTTCGCCCCGGAATCCGTTGAGAATAATCGGTTTGCCTTGTGGTTCTTTCATCGTGTGAATGCGGATCTCCGATTCGCGGGGATCATCGGCCAAGATTCCATCGTAATCGTCCTCTGGCCGATCCCAGACGGCCACGCGGTCGCCGCCCGGAAGCGGCAACGCCCGGAAGCCGGTGAACTTTGCCTCGGTGATGGTTTTCCCGACCACTTCAATCTGGCGAACCAGTGTCTCGCGGGCCTGATGTTTGTGGAAGATCATGGCGACGCGATTGTCTCCGACAAATCGCACCCGGTCCGGCTTGCGGTCGTCGAAGGCCTGCCAATGCAACTTCCCCGTTTCCGTCTCATAAATCCGGCCGGATTGGGCAAACCATTGGCCTTTCGGCGACACATCACCCGGAACATCATCAATCGATGTTCGATGGAGTTGTTTGCCGGTGACAACATCCCATGCAATCAAATCCGTGTCGCCGACGGCGACGAGCGTCTTGTCGTCATTGGCAAAGCGAATCTGCTTTTTGCCAAGCTCCAAGGTATGTCGGCCATCCCCGATGCGGGCAATGGCCCCCTTGGGCAAGGGGGTTTCCGTGGTCAGTTCCCACTTGGCGACGTTCAACGGCGGCAACACGAGTTTCGGAATGGAATTGAACAGTTTCCAACCGGCGAACCCCAAGATCCCCGAGAGGAACAGGAACATGAAGGTTTTCGACGAGAAAAACGAGAACAGTTTGGCGCCAAAGGCTGGCTCAATGGCCGAGGCCGCCAGCGAGGCCTCAATGGCTGCCGAGGTCGTCGCCGCCGGGACAGAGGCGGGGGTGCCAAAAACCACGGCGAGAGCGGCGGGGATTTCAATCCCCCGGCGGACCAACCGCTGCTTTAACAACTCCCGGCCGCGTTGCAAAAGGCCGCGAATCGAACCGTTTGTGCTTCCGAGCCGGCTGGCCGTTTCGTCGATAGAGAATCCGTCGATGCCGCATAGCAAAATCACCGAACGATAATCTTCCGGCAATGCGGCCAGTTCTTCTTCGATGGCCCGAAGCAGATCTCGGCCGGAGATTTCGTCCAAGGGATCGCGCTGGCCGGAATCGAGTTCGGCGGGCAACGGCGCCTTCCGGTCGCGGGGCGACAAGGTCGCCAACGCCGATCGTCGGGCGGTCGAATAAAGCCAGCCCGGCAGGGCCTCCGGCTTTCGGATCGTATCGGCGTTGCGGGCCAGTGTCAGGAATGTCTGCTGAAAAGCGTCCTCGGCCCGTTGAAAATCGCCCAGCACTCGTCGGCATACGCCGAAGACGACCGGCCCATAACGCTGGACAATTTCTCCAAAAGCGTCACGGTCGCGCGTCTGTCGGAAGCGTTGCAGGAGTTCACGGTCCGTGTCGGAATGGATCATCGTTTTCACACTGTTCATCTTCCGGTTCCGTCATGGGAATATCTGTCCCTGAGAGCGGACGAAAACGGAAGATGACGCGCAAAATCAGGAAAATTCGAGATTTCCCCGATAACATTGGCCGGGCTTGTACGAGTTTAAATGGCGCCGGATGATTCAGCGCCAATGTGATTGCAAAAAACCGCGATGTGGCCGCCGGGAGCCGTTAGCGCTCGTCCCGGATCACCTTGGCGCTGAGATCGCTGCCAAAGCGGTCTACGACGGTTTGGCGGCCGTTGGCGCTGCATGTCGCCGCCAGAGCCGGATTGTCCATGTAGCGGCTGATCGCGTCGGCCATCGCCTGCGGATTGGCGGGGAGAACCAGCAGGCCGATTTCCTCGCTGGTGATGATTTCCGGAACGCCCCCGGCTTTGGTCGCCGCCACCGGGATGCTCATGGCCATCGCCTCCAGAATCACGACGCCGAGCGGTTCTTCGTGGCTGGCCAGCGCGAACAGGTGTGATTGTTCGAGATGTTCGCGGATGGCCGCCTCGGACATCGCCCCCGGCATCGACACCCGGTCTTCCAGTTTCAACTCGGCCCGCAACTGCTCCAAATTCCGGCGATACTGGCCGGTTCCGGAATCGAAGTCTTCCCCGGCGATCAGCAACTGCACATCGCGTCCGGCATCGCGCAACTTGCCAATGGATCGGATCAGCACGTCAAACCCCTTGCATGGGTTCAACCGGGCGCAGGAGAAGATTTTGCACGTCCCGGCGGCGGGCGTCCACGGCACATACGGCGTGGAACGTTTGTACTTGGTATGATCGACCCCCAAGGGGGCGAGAAACACCCCCGGCGGCAGCGACCCGGCCAGCGTGCGGATCACTTCCTCGTGCATTTGTTTCGTGAGCAAGATGCAGAACTTGGCGTGCCGCCATTTGAGCTTTTGATCCGGCCCGTGGACCGGCAGCGGGTTGAGCATGGTCATCGAGTAAGTCGGCCCGCCGAGCCGTCTGGCAAACATGGTGACGATGGCCGAATCCGCGCATGATTGCACATGGATATGGCTGACATCGGACTTTTTGGCAAGTCGGCAGAGTTGGGCCGCGCACAAAAGCAGGCCCAGCGCGCGAATCCTTCGGCGGGTTGTGCCGGAGATTTGCCGCCAGCTCATCAGTGCCCGGAAAAAGCCGATGGGGTGTATCAGCAGAAAGAAAATGGCCGCGAGTGTCGGCGGCGGGAACAGGTACGTGGTGATCCGGCGCCCTTCCTCCGCGAACGCATGCGGGCAGGCGTTCTCCGGGGGCCGGCGGGTGGAGAACATCACCGGATCGACGCCCATCGCCCGAAGTTGTTCGATTTCCCGCCAAAAAAGAATGTGCGTTTGCCGGGGAAATTCCGGGATTAAATAACCAAGACGCGCCATCGGGATGTCCCGCGAAGCTCGGAATTTGGAATGAAGGCCAGACGACAAGGAGAGAATACGGAAGACTATAGCAGGAGGCAGGTGAACGAACCACTTGGGCGCCAAGGCCGCCCAAAGTTTCACATGAAAGACCGGAAGGTGAAAAAATCCCCCCCGCTTTCACTGCGGAAATATGAGAGGTCCGGGGGGATTATTTTCTCTTCAATCTCACCAAAGACCGATGTCCAACGAAGCGGCGATGCTTCGCCAAGTCCACCAAGCGGCCGAGCGCCATTGGAGGTGAACCTTGCATTGGGCCATCGTGCCGGGGGCGATGGTGTCATCCGGATCAACCATTTCCACGGGGATGAGATACGTTTGCAACAGTGGTTGATGAACGTTCTGATCCTGCGAGGGTTTCGTGGCGAGGTTGCCGCCGCCCCGGTGCGTCAGGGCGATGGGGACGTTTTTCTCGTCCGTGTCCGGCAGCCGCACAATGCGGCCGTTCAGCCGGTAATCTCGCCGGTTCTTCGGCAGGATGGTCACCTCCAGCCAAGGAGCCTCCGGGTGTTCACGCTGGACCCGTTCGAGGTTCTGCCGCAATTCTCGAAAATCCGTCGCATTCACCGGGATCAACACCCGCAGCTGGCTCGGCTCCCCGATTGTGCAAAACGGCGGGGACTTTCCTTTTTCCCAGTTCTTGAAGATATCTTCTTTCTTGGGAATGTTCATCACAACGCCGGAACGCGACGCCTTCAGGATCTCGTTTCCGGCAATCAATTGTTCCTGTTTGTCGAGCATCCCCTGGGCTTTGTTCAAGGCCGCGCGGGCTTCCGTCAGATCACGTTCCAATCGTGTCCGGCTGGCCGAGTCTTGGGCCATGCTCAACCGGCCGAGAATCGAGTGAACCTGGGCGGCGGCCGCTTTCTTCTCCGCCTGCATCTGTTCTTTGTCAAATTCATGCTTCGGGTTGCGGAACTTGCCGAGGTCGGCTCCCAAGTTCACCCGCTGTCCCTCATGGACGTACACTTCCTCAAGGATGCCGGACTCATGCACATGCACGAACTCCCGCTGCCCCTCGGCCACTTGAACCACTCCGGTCTCCCGCACGCGGCTCACGGGGAGCGGCACGAAGAAGAACGCGAAGATCAGGGCGCACAACACGCCCATGGAAATCATCAATCGCTTGCGTTTCATATCGGGCAACCTACCGCGCTGGCGGATATTTTTCACGCCTCGGAACATTGGCCAAAAGAGCATTGACACCAGCGACCCGAGGGCGAGCAGGGTGCTGAGTGTCTCCAGTTTGTATGGTTTGAGCCAGTTGGCGAGAAACAACAAGATACTGACGGTCACCACCCAGCGATAGACGAAACTGGCGATCGCATACGCCAAGAACGCGAGTTTTCGCCCTCCGGCCATGTAGGGTTCGGGGGGGACTTCCACGCCCAGGCAGGTTTCCTGAAGGATGCCCGTCAGGTAGCGATTGGCCCGTTCCCGCAGGTTGGGCACTTCCATCCAGTCGGCCAGGATATAGTAGCCGTCGAACCGCATCAGCGGATTGGCGTTGAACATGAATGTGCTGATGCTGCAAAGCACCATCAAACACATCGCCACGTTGTTGACGAACGGCCAATACGGCGTGTACCACCAGACGAACGTCGCCAGCGAGGCGATAATCAGTTCCACCCAAATTCCGGCGAAACTGATGGTGATGCGCTTCCATTTGTCCGCGACGGTCCACGAGTCCGTGACATTGCAATACATTGCCGGCGAAAAGCACATGAACAAAAAGCCCATCTCATGGCTTTCGCCGCCGAACGCCTTGCAACTCAGCCCGTGGCCGAACTCATGGATGATCTTCACCACGCCGAGGGCCAGCCACATGTAGAGCATCGTCCGGAACGCGAAAAACTCTTGATAGGCGGGGAGCTTCGCGTAAAAGGTCTTGTAGTGGAACGCCACAAACAGAGCCGCGAACAACATCAGGCCGAAGGAAAACCACAAAAAGGTCTTCGTGAAGATCCAATTCGTGTACTTCAGCAGATGCGTCAGGATGCGGTCGGGATCGAAGACCGGCACCTTGATGTACAGGATGTTCGTGACGGTCGCCAGCCGCTTCATCCGGCGCTGTTTGCCGCGTTTCTCAAACAACTGTTTGGATGAATTGGGCGATTCATGCTGAACCAGCCCGGCCGTCACCAGTTGCCGGGCGAAACCTTCCAAATCTTCGAGCGTCAGCCGGTCCGGGGCAAAATTCTTTTCAAAATCTTTGCGGATGTCGTCGAGCGTCATGTTCCCGGAGAGTCGCTGGAACACGAAATATTCGTGCTGGTTGAACCGGTAATACTTGAGGCTCACCGGATCTTTGACGACCTGACACCACTTCCCCTCGTATTTCTGGGGCGTGATGACGAGATCCATCCGGGTCCGCAGGCGGACTTGCTTGCGGCGTTCGGCGGTGGGAATAAATGTCGGGTCCATACCCCGTCCGTCTTGGCGTCAATTGGGCGGTCGTGCGATTGACTATTGTACACAGCCCTCCAACCCGGAAGGATTCCGAATCTTTGGTTCTGAATCCTTGGTTCCGAATCCTTCATCCTTTTCCGCCGGTTGTTTCTCCGGTAACATGACATTTCATCATCATTCCATGACCGGGCGGGAGGAACATCCCAGTGGCCAAGTCTTCAAAACCCTCGGACGATCCGAAAAAACGCAGGCCTGCGGACGATGACCGTCCCGCCAAGAAGAAAGCCAGGGCTCGCGACGAAGAGGATGAGGATGAGGACGAAGACGAGGAAGACGAACCGGAGGCCCCGAAAAAGCCCCGCAAGAAGCGCAAATCGGCCAACAATCCGTGGCGGATGGTTTCCTATGTTGGCGGCGGAATCGGCGGGTTCATCGCGCTCGTATTCTTCTTCTACTGGGTTTATTCACCCGTGGGGGCCGATCCGAAACTGCTCTGCTATTGCCCGCCGGAAACCTTCTCCATCGAGGGAATGGACGTTGAGGAAATCCAGAAGAACTCGAAGATGAAGGACATCTTCGACCGCTCCATTCAGCGATTCAAAGCCTACGGAAACGAAAAACGGTTTAAGGATGCGGGGTTCACCGAGAAAGAAGTCCAGTATTACCTCAATTGCGCCGCTTCGGGGGATTGGGAAAAGGAAAAGGACTACGACCCGCAGGATCGACGCGGCAGTCTGACCATGTTTCGGTTCAAGGAGCCGCTGGACCAGACGAAATTTCTCGGCAGCTATACCGACGCTTCGGTGTATCGCAAGGAAGAAAAGAGTTCGCGGGACGGCAAGAAATACTACCAGCTCTATCAGATGGTCCCCACAGGGGCCGACCGCCATTTGGAACCGTTGTACGACGTGAGCTTTTTCTTCCCGAACGACCGGACGTTGATTATTGGCAGCACCCGCAAGGAACTGGAAGAAGCGATGAACCGGACCCCCGGCAAGGTCGAGATCGACCAGACGATGCGGGATCTCGTGGACAACACCGACGGGCATTATTTCAAGGCCTATAAAAACTTGACTGTTCGTAACACGGCTCTTTTAGAGAAGCACGGGCCGAGCATGATGTCGGCCGGGTTTATGGATGAATCGATGCGAAATCCGGAAACACTTGTGACCATTGCCATTGGCTCCGCCACTTGGATCGCCTCGGACGGCAACAACTTTCTGATGGCTGACGGAACACTGTTTATTGACAAGGCCACCGCCAAACGGATTTATGCCAGCACGGCAGATAGCATTTATGAGATGAAATCGCGATTTTTCCGTGAAGACGCCAAGGTGGGTGACAAGGAAAATATGTTCGCCACGGGCAAAAAAGAATCAGGCGGCGACGGCAAAAAGAAAGAAGAGATCTCCGATGCCCTGACGGATTATTTCAAGAAATCATCGGTGGGCCGCCGGGGCAACATGGTCTACGTCGAGGGACGGGTCTCCCACGAAAAGTTCAACAAAATGTGGAGTCACATCTCTGATGTGATGCTCCCCTTGCCGCAAACTGGCGGCGGCATGATGGGCGGCATGGGAATGGGCGGCGGACCCGGCATGGGCATGCCCGGCCCTCCTCCCGGCGGCCCCCCCGGAGCGCCGATGCCGATGCCGAAATAATCAGATATCAGCAGGCGGTCATGGCCAGTTCGTCCCGTCGGTCAAACCAGGCGAGGATTTGTTCCGTGAGAAGGCCGGGGTCCATGTCGCCGACGGGCAACGGCCAGTTCATCCGCTCGGCGGTGACCAATTGGACGGCCGATCCTCGCGAGGCGGCCACTCCCCAGAGTTGCACAAACCGGGAGATGATTCTCGCCCGGCGGCAGGCCCGGAGGAGTTCATCCCAAGCCTCGGTTTCTGGTTTGGATTCGGCGAGTTGCTCGGCCTTTTCGGCCAGCCATTCGACAATCATGCGGGCCTCGATGTCCCCCAGGCCCCGTGTCACGGCTTCATCCCGCAACACATGACGGACCATCTGCGTGCTGAGCATCCGGTTGTTTCCCCCCGCGGAACGTTGACAGCATGGCCGGAACCCCTGTTTTCCGGCGATACCGGAGTGATGGCTTCACTCCCCCGACCGCGTGCGGCGGACATAACGAGGCTGTGAAGAAAACGCAATCTCAAACTGCCCCATGTTCGGGCACGAAATGCTAAAACAAGCGATGTTTCCGCTCGCGACGCTTACCGAACCTTTCTCCCCCACGTGTTTTCATGGCCAATTATGATGACGAACTGGCCCGGCGGGCCGAGGAACCCACCCGTCGTCGGCGGGCCGCCTCTGGCCAGTGGGGATCGACTTGGCTGATCGTCGGTCTTATTCTCGGCGTGGTGGCGCTGGCGTCGGTGGGTTGCTGCATCGGCATGGTGGTGTTTGCCAAGAAAAACATCCTGCCCACGGAGTTCCCGGCCACCAATGAAGATTACGCGGCCGCCCGGCAGAAATTCAAAACAACGTTGGATAAAAAGGGACCGGCCCCGCAGGCCTACGACGAGGTGGAACCCCCCGACGATGTGGAAGAGGTGACATTTGAATCGGGAGACCTCACGTTGCGGGCGTGGATCACCGCCAAGCCAAAAGAGATCGCCGCCCGTCAGCCGGCCGTGTTGTTCCTGCACGGCGGTTTTTCGTTCAGCATGGAAGACTGGGAGATGGCCCGCCCCTTCGAGGAAGCGGGATTCGTGGTGATGGTTCCGATGTTGCGGGGGGAGAACGGTCTGCCGGGCGATTACAGCATGTTTTACGACGAGGTGGACGACGTTCTGGCCGCCGCCGCCTATTTGGCCGATCAACCGCATGTGGACCCGAAACGGATTTATGTGGCCGGGCACAGTGTCGGAGGAACACTGGCGATGCTGGCCTCGATGACAAGCTCCCGATTCAAGGCTTGCGCCTCATTCTCCGGTTCGACCGATCAGCCGAGGTGGGCCAAGGCGAAACCGGAGTATGTGCCCTTCGACCCGGAAAACGCCGAAGAGTTTCGCCTGCGCTCGCCGCTGGCATTCCCCGGCAGTTTCAAATGCCCCGCCCGGTTGTATTACGGGAACTTCGGCGACGATGTTTTGTTGAAACTCGGCGGCGATGAACTTGCCCGCAAAGCGAAAAAAGCCGGCCGGGACGTGGTCACTGAGGAAGTCCAAGGCGATCACATGTCGATGACCGAGGCCGCTATTCCGATGGCGATTGATTTTTTTAATGGCCCGAAAAAATGACCAACTCG
>NZ_JH636441.1:108941-257345 GCF_000255705.1 Zavarzinella formosa DSM 19928 | reverse complement strand
CCCGCAACTAGCATAACGCCCCATTGGTCATTGGTCATTGGTCATTGCCTCATTTCTCAAGGAGAGTCCACGTGGCTCGTTTGATTGAAAGTCCCGCTCGCATTGAAGCGGCCGGGAACAAGCCGAAGATCATCCTTGAACACATTGGCCGCCTGAACACCGGCACGGATGTGGTCAGCATTGCCCACATGCGCAGCCCGGTCGGCTGGATCGAACCGGGGCAGACGCCGGAATTTGATGAGTACACGCTCGTTTTGAAGGGCATGTTGCGGGTGACCACCAAGACGGGCGTGTTGGAGGTGCGGGCCGGGCAGTCTGTGCATGTGGCTCCCGGCGAATGGGTCCGCTATGACAGCCCGGAGGAAGACGGCGCCGAGTATGTGGCTGTTTGCCTGCCCGCCTTCTCCCCGGCCACCGTTCACCGGGATGAGTGAGCCGGGAGACGCCGATTACTCCTTCGGCGTCCGCAATCCCACCAGGAGCAGGAGCAACATCAATCCCCCGAAGATTAAAAGACTTGGCCACTCTTTTTGTGGTTTGGTCAACTCTGCCTCCGGCGGCAGGGTTTTGGGCAATTCCAACACCGTCTCATTTGTCTTGAACAGTTGCGGGGCCATGCGCTCCCGGCCGAGCAATTGGCCGGCCAACACGGGCAGGGGGGTGTCGGTTTCGACTTTATGCCTCTTCGGAATTTTGATTTCCGTGTCCGCCGGGATGGCAATGGTTAGCGGATCGGTTCCTTCTTTCACGCCGAGTTTCAGGGTGTTCAATTCGGCGATTTGCTTTGCCGTGTCCGGTTTGTCGTCGTTGTAAAGATCCTTTGTGATTGCCCCGATGGTGCTCGGGGCATCGACCGCCAGCGGATCGACTCCCAAAATCTTCAACACCGTGCCCGCTTTGACGATTACCCAACGATAAGGCTCGTTTTCACTGAGTTTCGCCACTTCATCCCGGAGTTTGTTCAACTCCGCCAGTTTTTTCTCCGGCGCCGAGAGTTCTGGTTTCTTCTCGACGGTCTTCGGCAATGGCTTCCCTTCTTTGTCCTTGGCCTCCGGTTTCGGAGCCTCCTTCGGTTTCGGCGGCAGCGAGGCGATTTCCTTCTCCAGAGCCGCCCGGTCATACCCGAGTTTTTGCTGGGCGAACTCATCGGCCGCCTGTTCCAAGGTGGCCGTCTTGGCGAACGGCGCCTTGCCGTACTGGAATGCCGTCAAGTCATCCGGCCAATTGTCTTTGAAGGCGACGAAAGCGATCAACATGCCCGCGATGGAACCCCCGGCGATATAGCCGGAGGCCAACAACACACCGGAGCTTGTCTCCGTTTTTCGCATCGCTTCGATCTCGGCCAGCGCCCGTTTCTCCGGGTCGTTGCCGGCGGCCTTGATGGCGGCTTCTCCTTCCTTTGCAAATTTTCGATCCACGAAAAAGCGAAGAATGCCGCCCATGAAGATCGGCGTGGAGAATTGGATCGGCACATACAACCCCACGGCGAACGCAAGGGCCGACACGCCGCACAACTCCAGCATCAGGGCGATCATTGCTCCAAGGCCGACCATGCTCCAGTTTAATTCCTGCTTCAACACTCCGTTGATGATGATGGACATCACTTGTGTTTTCGGGGCGTCGAATTCGCGGGTCACCGGGGTGCCGTCGTCCCGTGTGTCCAGCTTGCCCATGATGGTGCTGTCCTTGAGGAAGCGAATCCGGCCGGTTTCCCGGTCCACCAGATAGCGGCCTTCGCGGGTGTCCGCGACTTCAGGCCGGGGGACATATTCATCGGCCGGTTTCGTCAACTCTTCGTTTCGCGTGTCGAAGATCGCGTATTCCTGCCCCTCATGTTTCTCAGATTGTTTCAATCGTCCCACCTCGGCTTGCGTCAGCACGACGCCCGGCAACAAATCGGGGCGCTGGCTGTAAATCACCTTGGATTCGTTGAACAAGATCAGCGTTCCGCCAATGACCAGCGCCGAGACCAATGCCCCGACGAGGATGGCGTATTGTCCGGCCTTTGGCGTGCCGCCGACGAGAAAGCCGGTTTTGAGAGATTGAGCCGTCGTTCCGCCGTTGGATGACGCAACGCACACCACCGCCGCGATACAGAGAGCCAAGACACGTTCTTCCACGCTGGTCATGCCAAGGGCCACGAAGATCAGGCAGGTTAGCATCAGTGTGGCGACAGTCATCCCGGAGATGGGGTTGGAGGACGAGCCGATTTCTCCGGTGAGGCGGCTGGACACCGTCACAAACAGAAACCCAAACATCACCACCAATCCCGCCCCGAGAACCGCCTTCACCGGGTTCACCTGTTGCGCAAGGAAAATCGTCAGCAGGCCGACCAGTCCGAGACTGCCGAACAACACCACCTTCAACGACATGTCATTGTCTGTCCGTTTCACCGGCCCTTCGGCGGTTGCTTTTCCGCTTCTACCGCCAATGCTGGCCAGCAACCCGCGAACGATCATTGGCAGGGTCTTCAACATGCTGATGATGCCCGCCGTCGCCACGCAACCGGCTCCGACGAACAACAGATAGCCGTCCCGGATTTCTTTCACGTTCATGTCCCGAATCAACTTCTTGCCGGGGGGCAGGATTGTGTCGGAATGTTCACCGATGAAGTAGATCAGCGGGATGATGACGAGATAGCCCAGAACGGCCCCGCCCATCATCATGGCGCTGGTTCGCAGTCCGATGATGTAGCCGACGCCGAGCAGTTCCGAGGCCATTTCTTGGGCAAAAACCGCTGATTTGTTGATGAATGTCAGAGGGAATTTGAACGTCCCCGCCAGGAGTGCCATTCCCTCGACGATGAACTTGTGGAGGAAGGCGATGCCGAAGCCGAAGAACACCGTCTGACCGGTGGCCCCGCCTTTTTCGCCGGAGATCAGCACTTGGGCGCAGGCCGTCCCTTCGGGGAATAGCAATGTGCCCGGTTGGCCGGGTTTGCCGTGCATGTGAACAATGAAGGCCCGGCGCAACGGAATCATTGCCAAAATACCCAACAAGCCGCCGAGGACGGAAACAACCATTACCCGGCCGAGGTCCATCCCGAAACCGAGCATCATCAGGGCCGGCATGGTGACGCCGACGCCGAAGGCGATGGATTCCCCGGCCGAACCGGCGGTCTGCGTGATGTTGTTTTCGAGGATGGTCGCCTGTCGCAATCCGAATGCTTTGGAGAACGCCTTGAACAGTGTGATCGCCAGCACCGCCACGGGGATGGAGGCCGAGACCGTCATGCCGATCTTCAGCACCAAGTAAAGCGACGAGGCGGCGAAAACCAACCCGAGGGCCGCCCCGGTAATCAAGGCCGGAAAGGTGAATTCCGGCATCGAGGTTTCGGGAGGGACAAACGGTTTGAACGCAGTTGGTTGATCGGGTTGGCTCATGGTGTCCGAAAGTAACGGTGAACAGGGATCTGAGAGGCCCCGTCTAGTTTCCCGTTTCCGTCGGCCGGATCAATTGGCAAATCGAAAAAACTTGGCGGGGATTGATGCACTTGCAGCCGAAGGGAGAGTTCCGGCGGACCAAATTGGGGGCGTTTTCAGGCGGAGAACAGCCTCGCCCTCACCCGATTCGGCGACGATCATACAATCAGGGCATCCAATCGCTTCCGATCCCACCGGTGTCCGCATGTCCTCCGATTTGAATTTGCTCTTTGGGGCCTTGGCCGTTCAGATGAACTTGGTCCCCCAAGACGCCCTTGATCGGGCGACGAATGTCTGGATGCAAAACAAACACCGCTTGATCGCGGACATTCTGATGGAGCAACGGCAACTCACTCCGCAACAAGTCGGACAAATCAATGCCTTGGTTCGGGAAAAGCTCCGGGAGAATGACAACGACTCGCAGGAATCGATGGCGTTGATGACCGCCACCGGCGCGGTCCCGCACGCGAGGGGCGATGGCGGGGGGGGAGCGTCGCAGACAAAGGAAGACGCCACCGGCTCATTCCCTCATGCACAGAGCGACGCCACCAGTTCCACCCCTCAGACAATGGGGGACGCCGGGGGAGTGGCTCCGCACACAATGGGCGAGGCCGGGCACGATGATTTCCAGCACACCATGACACAGGCGGGCGGCTCTCCTCCGGCAACCGGGTGGAAGCCGCAATCCGGCACCGTCGGGGAGGGGGGCACTGGCAGCATCCCGACGCCTTATCACGCATCGGGCCATGCCACGATGCACGCAGGCGGTTCGAGAAAATCAGCCGTTCAGCATGAGGGGACGCGATTCCGCGTGCTGCGCCCCCACGCCCGAGGGGGGCTTGGCGAGGTGTTCGTCGCCCAAGATCAGGAAATCAACCGCGAGGTGGCCCTCAAGGAAATCTTGTCCAAGCATGCCGTGGACGCCGACAGTCGTGGCCGGTTTCTCATGGAGGCCGAGATCACCGGCGGGTTGGAACATCCCGGCATCGTCCCGGTTTACGGGCTGGGAACCTATTCCGATGGCCGGCCCTATTACGCGATGCGCTTCATCCACGGCGACTCGCTGAAAGAGGCCATCAACCACTTTTATGAAAAGCCCATCAGCGACGAGAGTGAACGAAATGTGGCTTTCCGCAATTTGCTGAAGCGGTTCGTCGATGTGTGCAATGCCATCGGGTATGCCCATAGCCGGGGCGTGCTGCACCGGGATTTGAAGCCGGGCAACATCATGATCGGCAAGTACGGCGAAACGCTGGTTGTGGACTGGGGACTGGCGAAGACCATCGGCGACACGTCGCCGGAACAGGGAGGGACGTTAACCGGGGCCGAGAAATCCATCCAGCCATCCAATGCCGCCAGTGTTGAGGCGACCGTGGCGGGAACGGCCATCGGCACCCCCGCGTTCATGAGTCCCGAGCAAGCCGAGGGGCGGCTCGACATTCTTGGAAAGTCGACGGACATTTACAGTCTGGGGGCGACCCTGTATTCCTTGGTCACGGGGCAAGTTCCCTTCAACGGCAAAAAGATCGACGAATTGCTGTCGCGGGTCAAACGAGGGGAATACACACCGCCGATCAAGGCGAAGCCCGGAGTTCCGTCGGCGCTCAACGCCATTGTGGTGAAGGCGATGGCCCTCAAACCCGAGGATCGTTACGTGACGGCGATGGCCTTGGGCGAGGACATCGAACACTTTCTGGCGGACGAGCCTGTTCAAGCTTATCCCGAACCGCTGATTGATCGCCTCCGGCGCTGGGGCCGCAAACATCGCTCGTTCATGACGGCGGCGACGGTGATGCTCGTCACCTCCGTGCTGGCCCTTGGCGTGGGATTGCTTTTCGTGAACGCGGAGAAAAACCGCACGATCCGTGAGCGGAACGAGAAAGAGGCCGCCCGCGCCGCCGAGCAAGAACAACGGGAAAAAGCGGAGACCGCCCGCAATTCAGCGCTCGATGCCCTCGACGCGATGACCTCGAATTTTACCCGCGACTCTCTCATCGCCCAACAGGAGATCACCCCGGAACAGAAGAAGTTCTTGGAGGAAGCCCACAATCACTATCTCGGTTTGATGAAAGAGGCCGGAAACGGCGAGAACGAGCGAAAACGCCGGGCGCAAGCGGCGTTCCGTGTCGGAACCATCGAACGCCGGCTGGGCCGCAATGCCGAGGCCGAAACCTCTTTTGAAACGGCCGCCGGGTTGTTCAAAGAACTGGCGGCCGACTACCCGGCGCAACCGGAGTATCGATTTGAACAAGCGAGGTCCTTCACCAACACCGGGCTTGTCCGGCATCAGGCGGCCCGTTATCGGGAAGCGACCGTCTCATACACCAACGCCGTCAACATTCAGGAAGCTCTGGCGGGCGAGTTCCCGCAGAAACCGGAATATGCCCAGCAATGGGCGCGCACTCTCACCAACCTTGGCGACACCTGGCGGGTGCAGGGCGAGACGGAGGAAGCCAACCGGGTTCTGAAACAGGCCATCGCCATCCAGACAAAACTGGCGGCCGATCATCCCAAGGTTCCCGATTACCGCAACCAACTGGCGGGGAGCCTGAGCAATCTGGCGATCACCATGCTTGAGCGAGGCCGGGCTGCCGATGCGGAGCCGTTGTTGCAGCGCACGCTGGAAATTCGCGAAAAACTCCGCACGGAATCCCCGGCCGAGGCGACGTATCAGGAAGACCTGGCGAAGACCCGCATCAATCTGGCGAACACCGCGAACGCCTTGGGCAACACGGCCGATGCTGTCGGGGAATTGCGCAAGGCGGTCGAGATTTACGAAACGCTGCAACAAACTTATCCGAGCATGCCGCAGTATCAGCAATATTTGTCGTCCGCGAATTACCTTCTCGCCGAAACACTGAACCGACTCAAAACGGTCCCGCCGCAAGAGCCGCTTGACACTCTGCGAAAGGCCCTCGATTCCCAAAAGCAACTCGCCGGTCGCTTCCCCAAAAATCCGGTGTATCGGTCCCTGCTGGCTCGCAGTCATAATTTCTTGGGGAACATGCTGCTGGCTCGCAAGCAACAAGCCGAGGCCGGGAATGAATACGCGGAGGCCATCAACATCCAGGCCAAACTCGTCTCGGATTTTCCCAAAAACCGGGAATACCAAGCCGAACTGGCGTTGAGCCACAACAACCGGGGTGTTTTCCACCGCGACGGCAACCAAGCGATCGACGCCGAAAAGGATTTCCAAGCCGCTTATGCGATTCAACAAAAACTCATTGAAGAATTCCCCGCTCAAGTGGCGTACCAACTCAATCAGGCGATGACGTGCCGGAATTTGGGCGAGTTGAAACGAGGTGACACACAATTGGCCGAGGCGCTGCCGTGGTACGACAAGGCGGTCGCCTTCTCGGATGCCGTGTATGCGAAAACCCCGGATGACATTGAGACGTTGAAGCAATTGAAAGCGTCGTTGACGGCCCGGCAAAAGATCCTCGAACAGCAAAAGGAAGCTCCCAAAGCGGCTGCCGACGCCACGCGGATCGTCGAGTTGGACACCTCAATTCGGCTGAAGAACGCCGTCAATCTGATCGTGGGCGGGCGCGTGGCCGACGTGATGCCCGCCGTTGAGGCGCTGGCCAAACGGCCGGATCTAAAAGTTCGGCACCATGTCGAACTCGCCCGGATTTACGCGCTGGCGGCTGTGCGCGACAAAGCCAACGACCGGAAACTGGCGGACGAGGCCATCGGGTGGTTGAAGAAAGCCGTCGCAGGTGGTTTCACCAATGTTCAGCTTCTTGACAAAGATCCGGACTTTGCCATGCTCCGGGAGCGGGACGAGTTCAAACAAGTGTTTGCGGGGAAAAATTAAACACTTCGGGCGGCCATCGCTCATCGCCCGTACTGCAACGCACTTGGGTTCGCGGCGGTCGCTCCGAAGAACCAGCTTACCCGGAAGCCCAATTGATAATCGAAGAACTTGTCCGGGCCGCTCTTCAATGGCACCACCAAGGAAGTGGACACCAACAGGTTGTTTTCCAGATACATCGCCAGACCGGTTGAGAGATTCAACTCGTCGTATCGGTTGTCCGACGACGCAATACCGAAACCGCCGGACTGGACCACCGGGCTGTTCGTCACCGTCGAGTTGTAATGCAATTCCAAGAACGGCGTCAGCCCTCTGACGAAGCCCTCGCCCGTGCCAGGGACAATCAGCCAATAGCCAATCTGCGTGTCGAGGGCCATCACCGATTGATCCCGGAGGCGGCCGATTGGCCGCAATCCGTTCCCGTCGAGATTGGCCAGCACCGGGCTTCCCGTGGTGTCGAAAGACATCGACAGCCAGTTTTGCCAGAAGAACCGTGAATTGGGCGTGTAGATGCCCGCCAGAAACGGCACCACATCCAGGGATTCGTTCTTGATCCGCAAGAGATCACCGCCGCCGCCGGGCAACTTCAACACCGTGTCCGGGGATGTCGGAAGCGCCAGCCCCAAGCCGGTGGCCGCATGAAATGTTTGAGAGGAATAAAACAGTCCTTTGAGCGTCACAAACATGTTGCCAAACACCGTGTCGCGGTTGGAGACACCGCCATCCGTCGCACTGACCGGGTTTAACGTCGCGGCAAACGGCAGTTGCACCTGAATCGACGCTTGCTGGTCAAGGAAGGTGGTTTCAAAGCCCGGCGAAAATCGCTGGACATTGAAGCCATCCGTGGTCAGCCGGGTGTTGTTAAAAAAATCGTACCCGAAGATAATCCGGTCCCGCGGCAGGGGGTTGTTTTCCTCGGAGATCTTGGTCCGGCCCACCACCCCGCCGGAAGCGGGTGTCGCCACATCGATCTGCGAATAGGCGTCATACTTGTAAAAGATGTCCGCCACGCCCGGAGAAAAGGACGCTCCCTCATTCAAAACGGGCGTCGTGTAAACGACTTTTGAGCCTTGGGAGACAAAAGCCGTCGAGCCTGGGCCGTAAAGCTTGTTAAAAATCCCATCGGCCGCGCTATGATAAGCGGCGTTGTCAGTGATCGCGAAGGTGGCTTTTCCTCCTCCATTCTGCACTTGCTGAGCCAAAATCCTCGTTTGAATTGCCTTATAGTTTTCCACGCTGGTGAATTGCGGGGAAGCGTTTGGGTAGGAGGCCAGTTGGTATGTCTTGACTCCCGGAGTTGTTGACAATCCCAGCATTTTGGCTTGGGTGGCGTTTCCCACCACCACGATTCCGTTACCGGCGCCGGGGCCATAATTGACCGACAAGGGGCGGTTTGGGCTGCTGGGCACGTCGGAAAGTGTGTTGTCAATCACCCGCGATTGCGCCTGCAAACTGCCAAGAAACACATTAAATCGGGTGCGACCGCCGCCAAACGCATCCCCGTACATGTTCGGGGCATACGTGATGCTTTGCCCGGTGCGTGACGGGTCGGCCGTCGTTCCGTTGCCCCCTTCGGCCAGCAGATCGACGATGGGCGGATTGGTGGTTGGTGGAGGAGTTTTCGGATCGACTTTCGGAGTCTTGGGATCAACCTTCGGCGTCTTCGGATCGACGAGAGGCTGTTTTGGATCAACGATTTCCTTCTTCGGTTCTTGGGCGGCGCTCAGCAAATTCGTAACCGGCAACTGAGTGATCGGTTCTTGGGCGTGCGACAATGCCGCTAACACGGCTGAGAGGCCGATTACGGGAACGAATCTGTTAAACATCTCCGCCATCTTGGGCCGTCCCGGTTAAACCCCGTGGAACGAATCAGACGGTTATATCGTCCTTGCGGCCGCCCCGGTCTCGCCGAAACCCGGAAACGTCGGCAAACAATCTGGTAGTTTGGAGAAACAAAACGCCTTGGGGAATGGGAAGACAACGCGAGTTGGGAAATCGCAAGACGCTTGATTATTGCGGAAGCAGGCCTTGCAAACTGCTTGACCCCTGTTTGCGGCGGCGTTAGACTGCAACAAGTTGATGCCACATTCTCTGGATTCCTCATCCGGAACAGACCGGCTTTGGCTCTCCCACAACATTGATGAGCCGCCATTCGGGAGCGTTGCCAATGAAGCCGTGTTTCGCCAGATTGGTTGTTTTGTGTGTCTCTACCATCCTCCCGCTAATCTTTGCTTTCCCTGCCATTGCTTCCGAAACCGAGGGACTTGCGTTCTTTGAATCGAAAATACGTCCCATTCTTGTTGAGCATTGTCAGCAATGCCACAGCAAGGACAAGCAAAAGGGAAGCCTTCGGCTTGACTCTCGGCCCGCTCTGCTCAAGGGGGGCGATTCCGGCCCGGCCGTTGTTGTCGGCAAACCGGAGGAGAGCATTCTTGTGCGGGCGGTTCGGCATCTCAAAGACGATCTGAAGATGCCGCCGGACAAGAAACTGAAGCCCGAACAAATCGCGGCGTTGGAACAGTGGGTCAAGATGGGTCTGCCGGACCCGCGAACGACCGTCCCCGCCGGTGAAGCGGCGGCTCCCGATTGGGAGACTGTTTTCCGCGAACGCAAGACATGGTGGAGTCTTCAACCCGTTGGCCGGCATGTGCCCCCGAACATTGCCGACGCGGAATGGGCGGCCAACCCGGTTGACCGCTTCATCCGGTCGAAACTCGATTCGGCCGGGCTGACTCCCGCTCCGGTTGCGGATCGCACCACATTGGCAAGGCGTTTGAGTTTCCTGCTCACTGGATTGCCGCCGACGCCCGAGGATGTGCGGGCCTTTGAGGCGGATTCGATGCCGGGCGCCGAGGCACGCTATGTGGACCGATTGCTCGGTTCGCCGCATTACGGGGAAAAGTGGGCAAGGCACTGGATGGATGTGGTTCGCTACGGCGACACCTACGGTTACGAATGGGATGTCCCCGCCAAAGGGGCGTGGCGATACCGCGATTATCTCATCCGGGCATTCAACTCGGATGTGCCGTTCGACCAACTCACGCGCGAACATCTCGCGGGGGATTTGTTGCCGAATCCGCGCATCAAGGCCGACGAAGGCTTGAATGAATCGTTGTTTGGCCCGATGTTTTTTCAACTCGGCGAAAAGCGACACGGCGACAGCGCCATGTTCAACGGCATCCACCAAGAGATGCTGCACAACAAGATTGATGCGTTCTCGAAGGCATTCCAAGCGATGACTGTTGGATGCGCCCAATGCCACGACCATAAGCTCGATGCCGTCTCGCAAAAGGATTATTACGCCCTCGCCGGGATGTTCATGAGTCCCCGCTGGGTGAGCGTCACCACCGACACCCCGGATCGCAACCGGGAGGCAATCGCCAAACTCCGGGCCATGAAACCGCGACTCCGGGCCGAGATCGGCCAATGGTGGCTGGAGTCGGCCAATAAGTTTGCCGAGGAAATGCGGAAGACGGCGGAACCGAAAACGCCGTTGCCGTTGGAGCATCTGTTGCGACCGTGGTTTTTGTTGATGAAGGCCGAAAGCGACAAGAAACCAATCGCTGACGTTTGGTCGGCGATGGAGAAGGAGTATGCCACGGCCGCCCGTGATCGGACAGTTGCCAACGCCCGTGATTTTCGCGTGGTCGCGGATTGTCGGGAGAAGTTACCGCCCGGATGGTCCGTGGACGGCGTCGGCCTACGGGATGGTCCGGTGCGTTCTGGTGATTTCACCTTGAGCCTGACCGGCAAACAAGTGATCGGCCGGGTGTTGCCGGGCGGGTTGTTCTCTGATGCGATTTCCCCGCGACTCAACGGAGCGGTGCGGACGCCGTTCTTGAAGGGATACGACCAACCGAGCATCAGTCTGGCGGTGGCCGGGGGCGACTTCGCCGCCGAGCGGACCATTGTGGACAACGCCTTTCTCGCCGAACGGCAATCGTATCTCGCCAACGCCGATCCGGCGTTTCGGCATTACTCGACCTTCCCGGAAATGAAGGATCGCCGGGTCTTTGTCGAATTCGCCACCAAGACGAGCAACCCGTATTTCCCCCCGCGTGTCGGTTTGGGCGGTGCGTGTTCGGAAGCCCAAGCCGCCGATCCGAAGAGTTGGTTGGGAGTCACTCGAGCCGTCACCCACAGCGTCCCCGGTTCTCCGGCCGATGAACTGGGGCGGTTCACCGGGTTGTTTCAAGGCGGGCCGCCCAAAACAATGGCCGAGGTTTCCGAACGATACGCTGTCTGGCTTCGCAAGGCGGTTGATTCATGGGCGCATGACAAAGCAACAGACGAGGACGTGGTTCTCCTGAACTGGCTGCTTCAGAACAAGTTTCTCCCCAACGGGGAACAGGCGGTTCCAAAGAGTGTCACCGACTTGCTGGACGAATACCGCAAACTGGAACTGGAATTGAAAGAGCCGCAGACCGTGAATGGGATGGCCGAGGCCGACCCGGCCGAGGATTATCGGCTCAACATTCGTGGCGACTACGACCGGCCGACGACGGCTGTTCCCCGCGGCTACCTCAGTGTGTTCCCGAAAACCGCCCCGGCAGGGCCGGGAAGCGGCCGCCGGGAATTGGCCGAGTTTGTGGCCAGTGATCGCAATCCGCTCACTGCCCGCGTCTATGTCAATCGCGTCTGGCATTGGGTGTTCGGCGCCGGGTTGGTGGCCTCGCCGGACGACTTCGGGCATCTGGGGGAAAAACCCTCCCATCCGGAATTGCTTGATTGGCTGGCCGGATGGTTCGTTGAAAACGGCTGGTCCACGAAGAAACTGGTTCGACTGCTTGTCACCAGCCGGACGTTTCGACAATCCGGTCAGACCGACGCGAAGGCCGTGCAAAACGATCCCCGCAATCGTCTGTTGCATCATCTTTCATTGCGGCGGCTCGAAGCGGAGGAAGTCCGCGATGCGATGCTGGCGGCATCCGGCCGGTTGGATCGCACGGTGTTCGGCCCGCCGGTGAATCCCTTCCGCACCCACGAAGACCCCGAGAAGCGACTCTTCTCGGGCCCGCTCGACGGCAATGGCCGACGGTCGATTTATACCAAGGTCACGCTGATGGAACCGCCGGCGTTTTTAGCCGTGTTCAACCAACCGCCGCCGAAAATCCCCACCGGAAGACGGGACGTGACCAACGGCCCCGCCCAAGCCCTCGCCATGCTGAACGATCCGTTCGTGCTGGGGCAGGCCGAATATTGGGGGGCGATGGTCGCCAAGGCTTCGCACAAGACGATGGAAGAACGGCTGGAGGCGATGTTCCGCGTCGCCCTCGGCCGACCAGCGACAACCGGAGAACTGGAGCGATGGAAAGTGGCCGTGCGGGACTTCGCCAGTGCCCACGGCATCGCCGACGGGCAGGTGATGGCTTCGCCGGTCGTCTGGAAGGACATCGCCCACGCGATGTTCAACGTCAAAGAATTCATCTACGTCCGCTAGGAGAATCATCTTGTTCCGCACCCCGTTCTCCTCCCGCCGCGACTGGCTCCGCAATACCTCGACCGGGTTCGGCCTGCTCGCCCTCAAGGGTCTTCTTACCGACCCCGCTTACGCCGCCGGTCCCGGCATGCACCATCCGGCGAAGGCCAAATGCGTGATCTTCTGTTTCATGGACGGCGGGCCGAGCCATGTGGACACCTTCGACCCGAAACCGGCCCTCGCCAAATTTGCCGGCAAACCCATCGGTGAATCGGCCGTTTCCAAGCGGTCCCAGAGCAGCGCCGGGCGGGTATGGATGCCAAGCCCCTGGGAGTTCAAACAACGTGGCAAAAGCGGCTTGTGGGTAAGTGATCTTCTGCCGCACATCGCCGGGGTCGCGGATGAATTGTGCGTGGTGCGCTCGGTCGTCGGCGAACAACCGTTGCACGGCCAACAAAACCTGCTGACGCACACGGGGCGCGTCACCGGCGGCGCGCCAAGCTTCGGTTCGTGGGTGTCCTACGGCCTCGGCAGCGGTTCCAAGGAATTGCCGGGATATGTCGTGCTGAACAACGACTGGGTTCCCAACGGCGGCATGGAAAACTTCGCCAGTGCTTATCTCCCGGCCGAGCATCAGGCCACCGTATTGCGTGCGAAGGGCACGCCGCTTGACAACATCAAGCCGACCGACCGCGAGGCCGTCCAACGGCGAAAGCTCGATCTCTTGCGGGATCAAGACGCCGGGTTCGCGGCCGGTTCCTCCGAACGGGATGCCGTCGAATCGGCGGTGCGAAATTACGAGACCGCCTTCCGCATGCAGACGGCCATTCCCAACGTCGCCGATGTGAGCAAAGAGACGGCTGAAACCCGCACCCTCTATGGCGTGGACACGGGAACCGATTTCCAGAAATACTACTCGCTACAATGCCTGCGCGCCCGGCGATTGGTCGAGGCCGGCGTGCGCTTCATCGAGATCACCTGTCCGTTGACGCATGCCAACAACTCACCTTGGGACCAGCACGGCGAGTTGAAAAAGTATCATGAGGAAAATGCCAAAATCACCGACCGGCCCGTCGCGGCTCTCATCACAGACTTGAAGCGTCGCGGCTTGTTGGATTCCACGGTTGTGTTGTGGGCCGGTGAAATGGGCCGGACGCCGCACACCCCCGGTCTCTCGCCAAATGCCGGGCGGGATCACCATGTCAACGGCTATTCGCTGTTCATGGCGGGCGGCGGTTTCAAGGGCGGGACGACTTTCGGCACCACGGACGAGTTCGGCAACGCGGTGGCCGAGCGTCCGGTGGCCATCCACGATATCCACGCGACGATCCTGCATCAACTCGGGATCGAACACACCAAACTCACTTTCCGTTACGGCGGTCGCGACCAACGCCTTACTGACGTTCACGGCAACCCGCTGCGGGATTTGATTGGCTGACACCAGTTCGCCCGGTTGACTCTCCGAATCGGAAGGAACGATTTTCATGCTGCGATCATTGGGATTGTTGGCCCTATTGTTAATCTCCGACGGATGGTCGTCGGCTGCGGATGTGCCGCCGGAGAAATCGCTTTACGATTTCGAGAACGAAGCCGATCTGAAGACTTGGGCCAACCTTGAGCTTCCGGACGCCAAGGACAAGGAACCGCCGGTCAAGTTCGAGCTTTCCGGCGACCATGCCACCTCGGGCAAACATTCCCTGAAACTCACTTTTGCGGGCGGCCTCTGGCCGACGATCACCACCACCCAAGTGACCCAGGATTGGCTGGCCTACAAGACCTTCAAAGCCGACGTGTTCGCCGACCGTCACTGCGTGATCGGTTTCACGCTCCATCAGGAAAAGAGCATCCGGGGCGAAGGCTGGGACCCGGTCATCAGCCGATGGACAAAAACGGTGTTTCTGAAACCCGGCAAGAATGAAATCATCGCCACCCTTGCGGGGGCCAATGATTACGCCGTCCACGCCAAATGGGGCAAGGCGGTTCGCTTTGAAATCTTCATGTACAGCCCCCGCGAAGGGGAATCGGTGCATGTGGACAATATCCGCTTGGGCAACGACAAACCGGCGCCGGAAACGCCGACCAAGATTACGATTGCCGGAACCGACTGGACCGTCTCCGCTGTCCGCTCCTCCTCGGACGGTTGCCGGGAGTTGGGCAGGAACGTCGCCCACTTCTGGAACAAACCGCCGGTGGTAACCGTCGAGCAAATCGAAGAGTCGTTTCAAACCAAACTGGCCGAGGTGAAAAAGCGATTCCCCAAGGCAGTCTTGGCCGTTCTCCGCGATGGTGAAAAAGGCTTTGACCCAACGAAACCCGAACAAGCCTACGCCGGTTGGAAGGATGCCTATTGGAACAGCCACGGCCCCGATACGGCGTTTGCCGAACGGGCAAGAAATCGGGGCAAAAGCGCTTCGCAGGAGATCTTCATGCGGCATCGCAGCCCGCTCATGCGAGTGGATTTCTCCAGCATCCCGGCGGGATCAAATATTCTGGCCGCCCAACTGATTGTCACCCGAGTGAGCGAGCGAACGGGCGACGAGAACAACCCCGAGAAGCGGGCAAACATGTGGGTGGTCGAACCGTGCAACCGTCCGTGGGAAGAGTATGAAGTGAATGCTTTTGAATACGCCAAGGACAAATTCTGGAAGGACATCGGCGGGTTTCAAATGGGCGAAGACCCTGATTTTCTGCCGATCTTCCTCGCCTGGGGACCGGGCCGGCCGGGGAAGGTGAACGCTTGGGACTTCACGCAAGCCGTGAAATACTGGACCGACGGCAAGCACGCCAACCACGGCTTCATGCTCCACGGCGACTCCGGCGATTACATGACCGCCCACACGCGGGAAGCCGCCGAGATCAAAAACCGCCCGGCGGTGCTTGTGATTTATGTGCCGAAGTGAGTGAGCGGAAATGAGGTCACCAAGTCCCGTCAAAGGATGTCCGCAATGAGGTTTCCCGTTTTGAACCGCCGGACGTTTCTTCGGTCTTCAGGCGTCTGCATCGGATTGCCGTTGCTGGATGCCATGCTCCCCGTCGGTCTTGGGGCCGAGAAGAAAGCCGAGGCGATGCGGGCAAAGCGCATGCTCCTTATCAGTCGGCCGCTTGGGTATCACGCCCCGTATTTCTTCCCCGAGAAAGCCGGGATGGATTACGAGGCAACCCGATATCTGAAGCCGCTTCAGGATCACCGCAAGGATTTCACCGTCTTCTCCGGCATGTCCCACCGGGGTTATCCGGGGGGACATCATGCCGAGGTGGCGCTGTTCACGGGAGTGGCGGCCGAGGGCGTGCGGGACATGGGGGACATTCGGAACACCATCTCGCTCGATCAGGAGGCCGCTCAACATCTCGGCGGCGAAACACGCTTCCCGTATCTCTCGTTGGGGGGCGGGGGAACCGGGGCGTTGTCGTGGAATCGCAAAGGGGTCAAGGTCCCGGCCGAGGGGCAGGCCACGCAGGTCTTTCGGCAACTCTTCATCGACGGAACCCCGGCCGAAATCGCCCGCGAGGTCCAACGAATCCAGACGGGCCGAAGCATTCTCGATGGTGTCCGCGATCAGGCGAATTCGCTGGCGAAAACCCTTGGCCCCGGCGACCGGCAACGCCTCGACATGATGCTCAATGCCATCCGGGAGGCCGAGCAACGATTGCAACAGGATCATGAGTGGGTGCGGAAACCGAAGCCGAAGGTGGCCGTCAAACCATTCATGGATGATTATCTCGCGGATCAGCGAAAGCTGGACCGCGACCAGCAATGGCTTGATCTGGCGCATCTTGCCCTGCAAACAGATTCGACCCGCGTGATAGCGCTCTGGCTGTGGTCTTATGGTCCGGTGAATCTGCAAGGCGTGGCCATCGGCCACCACGACGCAACCCACCACGGACAGGACGAAGCGAAGATCCGGCAACTGGCGGCCATTGAGGAAGCCGAGATGAAGTTGTTCGGCGACTTCCTCGGGAAGATGAAAGCCACCGACGACGGCGGCCGCCCGCTGCTCGACCGGACGGCGATTTTCTACGGCAGCAACATGGGCAACGCCTCGGCCCACTCCTGTGACAACCTTCCGGTGATTCTGGCCGGCGGCGGCTTCAAACATGCCGGACATGTGGCTTTCGACCGCAGGAACAACAAGCCGCTTTCCAATTTGTTCGTCCGGATGCTGCAACAATCCGGCGTCGATATGGATCGTTTCGGCAGCAGCACCGGTGTGTTGTCGGAGGTGTGAAACGGCCGGTTGATGAGTGATTGATGAGCGTCAAGTTGATTCTTCATGATTGCCTCGTCCTTCACATACGGACTCGCTGTCGGAACGAACGTCCGGTCAAATCATCAATTCAGAGAGAGTCATGAACTCAATTCGTTGGGCGATGGTACTCGCGGCCGGAGCTTGGGGATTGGCGGCGAAAGCAGAAGACAAGCCGGCCAAGAAGGCGGGCGCCGACTTTTTTGACACCGCCAAGGTTTGGGAGGCCCGGCTTGTCCTCACCCAAGCCGAATATCAGAAGATGCAGCCTCCCGCCCCTGTTGGCGGGTTCCAGTTCAACCCCGTGCCGGTGAATCCCCCCAAGGCCGATCCGAAGCGGGACAGCGACCGGAGTGTGTTCGGCACCGAGTTCCCGTGGGTGAAAGCATCTTTCTCCATTGGCGATGAAACAGTCGAAGGGGTGGGATTGCGTTATAAGGGAAACTCTACTTATCTAGCCGCCGCTCGGGGCTTGAAGCGATCATTCAAGGTTGAGTTTGACCATTACGATGACGCCCTTCGGTTCCGGGGATTGAAAACGCTCAACCTGCATTGCGGCGTTCATGACACGAGCAAATTGCGGGAAGCCTTCGCCTACAAGATCTTCCGGGAATGCGGGGTTCCCGCCCCGCGAACGGCTTTTGCCGAGGTTTCGTTGACGGTGACCGGCCGGCACGACCGCGAACTATTGGGGCTGTACACGGTGACAGAGCAAGTGAACAAGCCGTTTCTGAAGGCGCACTATGGAACGGACAAAGGTTTGCTGATGAAGCCCGAGCGTGTCGGCGGGTTGGATTACTTGGGAGACGACTGGGCGAAGTATCAAACCACCTATCAACCAAAACGAGATGCGACCAACGAGGAACAAACTCGGGTGATCGCGTTCACCAAATTGGTCAACCGGGGCGAAGACGCCGACTTCGTCAAACAGATCGGCTCATTCTTGGACGTGGATGCTTTCTTGCGCTTCCAGGCGGCGACGGCCTTGGTGGCGAACCTCGACAGCTTTTTCACCAATGGGCACAACTATTACCTCTATCTCCACCCGGAGACCCGCCAATTTCATTTCATCCCGTGGGACACGGACCTCGCCTTGGGGAATTTCGCGTTTTTCGGGACGGCCGATCAGCAAATGGATCTCAGTTTGAACAAGCCATACCCCCGCAACCGGCTGGCCGACCGACTGATGGCTGTCGAGGGGATGAAGGAGAAATATCGGGTCATCCTGAAAGAACTGACGGCCGCTGTCTTCACCAAGGAACGCTTGCTGAAAGAACTGGAGGTTCTGGAGGCGGCCACCAAGGAGGCATTGGTGAAGGAATCCAAGGCAGCGACCGCCCGCAAAGAACCGGGGGCTTTCCCCGGCCCGTTTGGAGGGGCCAAGCCGCCGGAGTTGCGAACCTTTGTTGAAAAGCGAACGGCCTCCGTAACCGCCCAACTCGCGGACAAATCAACCGGGTATGCCCCGCAAATGGCCGGATTCGGCCCGCCCGGCGGCGGGTTTGGCGGGTTCGGCCAACGACCGCCCCGGCCGGGTGAACTGTTGGCCGCTCCGGTTCAGGGAGTGTTGCGACTGACGGATGAGCAGAAGAAAAAACTGGCCGATTTGCAAAAAGAAACGGACGCGAAAGTCGACGAGTTGCTCACGCCGGAACAGCGAAAACAATTGAAGCAGATGCGGGAAGGCGGCCCGCCACGATGAGGCGGCGACGGCGCGGGGCTTGATGTTTCAAGTGGTTGCGGGACTTCGTCACGACTAGAATGTCAGTTGAATATGCTCCCCACTGTTTCCGGGGGCGCATTCTTGGCCTCGCAAGCCGTGACAAAGAACGTCCGCACATGATGATCCCGACCGAGTCGATCAGCAGCCTCCCCAGATCCCTCCGGCTGCTCGAAGCAATCACGAAGAGCAACGTTAAGGATCCGGCGCCGGATCCTCTTTGCGTTGACATGATCCGTGAAAAATCGACCTGCGGCACCGGAGTCGAACGTAATGGCGCTGCTTCTGGCCGGAGGATTTTCATCAGTGCCTTGGCGTCCCGTGTGTCTGGTCCCGCAATGGCGGTGAAGATTCTGGGAGGCCGGTGATGGGCAAGGATGCGCCGCAGGAAGATTTGCCGAGGCCGGTTGTCCCGCCAAATGCACGGAGCATCATTGTCGATGATCCGGGGGCCAATCAGGATGCCCTCGATGCTCGGGAGGAGTTGCGAAGGCAATCGGAACTGCTGCGGATTACTCTCTCCAGCATCGGCGATGCCGTCATCGCCACCGACGCCAATGGCGGCGTGACGTTCATGAACCCCGTGGCCGAAGCTCTGACCGGCTGGACGCTGGCCGAGGCGAGCGGGCACCCGTTGCCCGAAATATTCCACATCGTGAATGAATATTCACGCGCCGAGGTTGAAAATCCCGCCCTGCGTGCCTTGCGGGAAGGGAACATCGTGGGGTTGGCGAATCACACAATCCTGATCGCCAAAGACGGAAGCGAGAGGCCAATTGACGATAGTGCCTCTCCCATCCGGGCCGATTCCGGTGATCTGGCGGGAGCGGTGCTTGTTTTCCGGGATGTCTCGGAACAAAAGCAGGCGGAGAAGGACCGGGCACGGCTGGCGGCCATCGTGGAATCGTCCGAAGATGCCATTCTCAGCAAGTCGCTTAACGGCATCGTTCTGTCTTGGAATACAGGAGCCGAACGTCTCTTCGGTTATCGGTCTGACGAAGCCGTGGGGCGGCACATCACCCTGATTATCCCGCCGGAGCGGTTGGACGAGGAGGCGGATATCATCCGGCGAATCTGCCGGGGAGAGCGGGTCGAGCATTTCGAGACCGTGCGGGTGACCAAGGACGGCCGCCGCCGTGACATTTCCCTGACAATCTCTCCGCTCCGCGACGCCGAGGGACACGTCGTCGGGGCGTCGAAAGTCGCTCGCGATGTCACGGAACGCAAGTTAGCCGAGGCTGAGAACCACCGCCTCAATCAAGAGGTGGAGGCGGAGCGTCGGCGTCTTGCGGATGTGTTCCAAAGCGCCCCGTCGTTTATGTGTGTTCTGAACGGGCCGGAACACGTTTTTGAGCGGGCGAACGATCGTTATTATGAGCTGTTGGGCCGAGGGGGCATCATCGGCCGGCCGATTCGAGAGGCCATTCCGGAGATCGCCGGCCAGGGCTTTTACGAGATTCTCGACCGTGTCTACCAGACGGGAGAGCCGTTCACGGGCCGGGACATGCGGGTCACGTTACGGCGAGACGGCCGCTTGGAGGAAAGGATTCTTGAGTTTGTCTACCAGCCGATCTTCTCGCCGGACGGAACCGTGTCGGGCATTCTTGTCCAAGGCATTGACCTGACCGACCGTTATCGCGCGGAGGAGACTCTTGTCCGGGTGACCGCCGAGTCCGAGCGTCGCCGACGTCTTTACGAAACGATTCTGTCGGCCACTCCCGACTTTGTCTACGTTTTCAGTCTCGACCATCGCGTTCTGTATGCCAACGATTCTTTGATTGCCATGTGGGGATGCGGTCCCGATGGCCACCTTGGCAAAACCTTCCTGGAGATCGGCTACGAACCCTGGCACGCGGAAATGCACGACCGGGAGATTGACCAAGTCCGGGAGACGAAGCAGCCCATCCGGGGCGAAGTGCCTTTCACCGGCACGAACGGCCGACGGATTTATGACTATATCTTCGTGCCGGTGTTCGGGACGGAGGGCGAAGTGGAGGCGGTTGCGGGCACCACAAGAGATGTCACCGAACGCCGGGAAATGGAGGATTCGCTGCGCGAGGCCGACCGCAAGAAGGACGACTTCATCGCCTTGCTGGCCCACGAACTGCGAAACCCCCTGGCCCCGGTTCGCAACGGTCTTCAAGTGATGCGGCTCGCGGGGGACAACCCGGCCCTCGTCGAACAAACCCGTTCGATGATGGACAGACAACTCTCTCACATGGTGCGGTTGGTCGACGACCTGCTTGATGTGTCCCGCATTAGCCGCAACAAGATGGAACTACGGCGGTCGCGTGTGTTGCTGGCAGATGTGGTGAACACCGCCGTGGAGGCGACCCGGCCGATCATTGACGCCAGAGGGCATCAACTGACGATCTCGCTTCCTCCGGACCCGGTCAGCCTTGACGCTGACCTGACCCGGCTGGCCCAGGTGTTCGGCAACTTGCTGTCCAACAGCGCCAAATACACCGAACATGGCGGCCACATCTGGCTGTCCGCGGAACGGATCGCCGGGGTGGTGGTGGTGGTGAGAGTGCGGGACACCGGGATTGGCATCCCCCGTGATTCGCTTGCCAAAATCTTTGACATGTTTTCCCAAGTGGACCGCGAGACCGAACGAAACACGGGAGGGCTTGGCATCGGGCTGGCGCTTGTCCGTGGTTTGGCGGAGATGCACGGAGGAACAGTGACGGCCGAGAGCGAAGGGCCGGGGCGGGGCAGCACGTTCATCATCCGGCTGCCGGAGTTGATCCTCTCTCCGGACTCCACCGACAAGCCGACGCCAAACGACGAACCGGCCGCCTCGGGATTGAAGAGACGCATTCTCGTCGTGGACGACAGCCGGGATGGCGCCGACAGCCTTTCCATGATGTTGGGACTGATGGGCAACGAAGTCCGGACGGCCTACAACGGCGAAGAGGCGTTGGAAGCCGCCGGACAATTCCGGCCGGAGGTCGTGCTGATGGACGTGGGGATGCCACGAATGAACGGGCTTGACGCGACCCGGCGAATTCGGGATCAGTCTTGGGGCCGTGACATGACGATCATCGCGTTAACCGGTTGGGGACAGGACGGCGACCGGGAACGGTCGCGCGAGGCGGGCTGCGATGGTCACTTGGTCAAGCCGGTCAGCCTGCCGGACTTGGAGAGGTTGCTGGACGATTTACAGGGCGATGGCCGTTGATCGTCAAGGATCTTCGACTGTTGGAACCAACCCCGACAGGCATTTGGATGAGTGACCGAGCGCCCGGTAAAGCCGGAATTGGGATCGGTTATAATCGGCGACGGCCGCGAAGTAATCCGAGTTCGACTGGCCAAGGGCCTGCACGGCGGCCACCACTTCCTGCGGCCGGACGACGAGTGTGATGATGTTGCCCACCCGGCGGGTTTGGGTCATCGCTTCCATGCTTTTCTTCACGAGGTCGGTCGCGTCCTTGAAGGCGGGTTCGGCCTCCTTCATTCGCTCCGCCGCGGCGTTCACCTCGGCAAACGCCTTCGCCACCTCGGCGGCCACGCGATCTTGGGTGCGGAACTGTTCCAGAATCGCAATCTCATGCTCGGCTTTTCGCTCGGCCGATCTCGCCCGGTTTCCCAGACCGAGGTTTTGAAACTCCCATACCAGTTGAATGTCGTAATCCAACCGCGAACTGGCGCTTCCCACGCGGTTGCCCGAACCCCCGGCGAAAACTCCGTAGCCAAGCGTGCCGCTCGGGTTGGTGGAAATACTGCGGATCAGCACACTGGGAACCAACGGGCGAAGGCGTTCCTGTTCCAATCGTCTCAATGTTGCCAGCACGAAAGCCTGATTGGCGGCGAGTTCCGGCCGCGTGGTCAGGGCGACGGGGATCAAGTCGTCGATGGTGTAGGTTTTGTCGATCAATGTCACCGGCATGTTCGCCGGTTCGATGGGTTCGATGACCACTCCGGCATCGAGTCGCAGCAACCGGGCGAGTTCGGCGCTGGCGGTCATCAATCGTTCACGCGAAGCGGCGACCGCCTGTTTTCGCCGGGCCAGTTCGACGCGGGCGCGGGTCGCTTCCAACGGCGGCGCCAGTCCCTCGGCCAGTTGCTCGGTCCGGCGAACCAGTTCGATGGCGTCGGTCACGATTTGGAGGGCCACGGTAAGTTCGCCGCGAGCCTGTTGCACGCTGAAATAAGCCTCGGCCACGCTCAGGGAGATATCATTGGCGACGGCGAGTTGCATGGTCTCGCGGGCCTTGAGATCCTGCCGGGCGGCCAGCGGCGCGAAGATCCCGTCGGAGACGCTGAAAACAGCATTGGCCCCGAAGCCGCCCATCAGGCTGTTGCGGTTCGCATTGAGAATCTGGCCCTGAAAGTTCTGCACCGCGCCGTCGTGTCGCAAATAATCCGCGCCGACGTAGACACTTGGCAGCCAGGAATATTTGGCGCGGTCAAAAACGGCGGCGGCGGCTTCCGCCTGCCGGGCGGCCACTTGCACGTCGATGGGGCGGGCATGGGCGAGTTGCAACGCCGTGGCCAGATTGATCGGATGGACGCGAGGTTCCCCATCCACAGGCGGCTTGGGTTCCGGTGTCTGGGCGTCAGCAGAGATGGCAATCAGCCAGCAAACGAACGCCAGCACTGGTGATCGCATGACAACCCCTGAACGATTCCGAGCGAGAATCCGTCTTCCTATCGTCTCGTGGAGGCATGTAAGATTAGGAAAACCGGATCGGTTGCCGTGGTTGTGTGGCCTGCGCCGGTTGTATCGGCCGCTCAAAATGATTGATGAACTCGCCTTTCTGGAAGTGATCCGGCAAAGCCCGGCCGACGACGGCCCAAGGCTGATCTACGCCGATTTCCTTGAGGAAAAGGGAGACCCCGCGAGTGTGGCCCGCGCGGAATTCATCCGTTTGCAATGCCTGCTGGCGCGCGGGGCCGACCGGCCTGACGACTTTTTGCCCGCCCTCGAACGCGAGCGGGAACTGCAAAATCTCCATTGGCGAATCTGGATGCGACCCGTCTGTCAGGCTCTCGGCGAACCGGTGCCGATGGGGCCAATCGCGCCGGAGGGCAAGAAACTCGAACGGCTGGGGAGAGACAGCCACGAAGAAATTTCGCGGCGAGAACGCTATTTTTTGAAGCGGGTGATGGAACAGGGGCCGTGTTCACATGTGGTGGAACAGCATTGGGGGCGCGGTCGTGATATCCCTTACCTGCACTCGGCCCAGTTCCGCCGGGGATTCGTGTCGCATGTCACGCTCGCCGCCAAAAGCTACCGCACGGCGATGCACGTGGTCCGGTTGTTGGAACGCACCCCCGTGGAAGGCCTGGCCTTCGTCGGTTGCACTCCGGAACTGTTTGCGGAAGTTCTCAACACCAACGACCTCACGCAATTGCGAACACTGGAGCTGATTTTCACGGACCCAGAGGTTATTCGGATGGCGGCCCGGTGCCCCGGCCTTGCCCGACTGGAACGACTCATCATCCGGCATACACACGGCAATGATGACATCGGCCGGGTGTTGGCTGCCGGTCAGGAACTGGTTGGGCTGAGACATCTGCAAGTTCGGGCCTGCGCGGTTTCCCGAGTCGGCATGGAGGAGTTTTTGGGGCTGCCGTATCTTCCGAATTTGGAAACCCTCGGCTTCCCGGACTGCGCCAACCTGAACGATCACTCTCTGATGGTCATCACCGAGGCGGGCGATTGGCCCAAATTGCGAAACTTCGACGTGAGCGGAGCGAGAGCCTCTCTGGTGATGCGGGAAATTCTGGGAAGCATGTTCGCCGGTCGGCTGACCACGGACAATGATGAGACGGAGTGGCCGGAACTCTACCGCTTTTAGTGAGAGGGTTCATCATTCATTTTTGACAAACACGATGGCTGCCGCGTCTTCGTAAGCCACTTGCCATGTCTTGCGGAGTTCCGTCACCAAAGGGAGTTCCTTTCCGTTGGTCATGACGGGGAGGATCACCAAACGGGAGTTTTGGAACACGGAATCGGTTTGCCAGCCATCGGGGGTCGTCAATGTGCGGACATGCTGTGATAGCTGCTCGTCCCCGTAAAGATTGGAGCGGCCGTCCATGCTGACGGGGTATTCGGGAAGTTCCCAAATCAGATAACCGCCCCAATCAAATGTGTTAAACAGCGGCCCCGGCGGCCGGTTTGCCTTCACCCAAGTGACCGCTTCCACCGGGTATTCTCGTCGCACGATGTCGTCGATTGGTTGATGGGCCGCCAAGCCGGACGCCCACAGCAATCGCACCAACACAAAGCCAAGGGCTGGCCAGACAATCGGCGTCCACGGTTGCGGGATGGCCCCGCCGGGGCGCAACAACGTCCGAGCGGCGAGGAGGGTGCCGAACCAAGCGTCCCGTTGCATTCGCAGGGCGAAGAAAAGCCCGATTGCCAACAGGGTCGTTTCCCACAACGGAAACCCGTCCCGCAGCAGTTTCAACGCAGCCAGAAACCCGAGGAAGATGAGAGGCCAAGTCCACCAATCACGGAGGCGGGGGGGCGCCAATTCGTCGATCAGGCTCAACGCGCCGGTTTGCGTCGCGTATTCCCATACCACTCGATAAAGATTCACATGGTATGGGTTGGCCAGCGTGGCCAGCGCGCACAACGGCCAAAGGATCAACAGCGTGCCGACCGACGACACCGCCGGTTGGCGACGATGACGAACCAGCGCCACCCCAAGGCCCGCGCCGAGCAATCCCAAGCCCAGCACGAATTGAATGTGGATGTTCGCCCACAAGGCATACACCGGGACCAGCCAGATGACCCGGCGAAGCGATGTCGGCCGGGTGAGAAGTTGATCTAACACTCTAAGGGTCGCCACCACGCCGATAATCGTCATGTGCCAGGGGCGTTCGGTGAACAACGGCCAGAATGCCGGCATCACAATGGCCGCGAGAACCGGGCCGGTCCAAAATCCGCGAGTCCGGTTTCCCAGATACGCACACACGGAAACGGCGCTGGCGGCGCTCAACAAGAATCGGAGCATCAGCGCCCCATCAAGGCCGAACCGTTGGAAGACCTGAAACAGCAATGTTTCAAATAGCCAGCTATAGGCCCGCCAAGGGATGTTTTCGGTCTGGCCCCTCAACGAGAATGGATCTGTTTCCGGAATCGTTCCGTGATCGGCGATCCAACGGCCCACGGCAAGATGCCACCAGGTGTCCTCGGCAATCCGGGGTTGGACGGCCACGCCCGCCGCGAGCAGGCCGACGCCAAGCCAGACGACCTTCCTCCACATGTTGCGGGAATCAGAATTCATGTGAGTGATGTACGACTTAATTTTGCGGACGGGCCGCTTGCCTCTTTACCCGGCCCGTTCCTGTCTGGTACACTTGAGTAAGTTGAATCGTACCCGCCATGAGGTTGCCGATCCCTTTCCGGCAGCCATCCGATGCCTCATACCTTTCCCGTTTGTGGGTGTTTGCATGAAATATTTCGTTCTGTTGCTTGGGATCGCGTTCGTTGCCGTCGGATCGGCGACGGCCCAAGAACAACTCCCGGCCGGTCGCACGATCACCAAGCTGGAGGCCCGCCCGGCGAGCATCACGCTTAAGAATCCTTTTGATTACACCCAACTGCTCCTCTCGGCCACGCTGGACAACGGGGACGTGATTGATGTCACCCGGCTGGCGAAGGCCGAACTTCCCGCCATTGCGAAGATGTCCCCGGCCGGCTTGGTGCGTCCCGTCGCGGACGGCTCGGCCAGCATCAAAGCCGCCGTTGGTGGCAAGACGCTCGATGTGCCGGTGACCGTGAGCGGGCAGAAAACGGCTTATGCCGTCAATTTCATCCGGGATGTGAACCCGGTGTTCGGCAAATTGGGCTGCAATCAGGGAACCTGTCACGGATCGGCCGAGGGGAAGAACGGTTTCAAACTTTCCCTACGCGGCTACGACCCGATCTACGATCACCGCTCGCTGACGGACGATCTGGAAGGCCGGCGGTTTAACCGGGCCGCCCCGGATCGCAGCCTGATGGTCATGAAGCCGGGCGGGGCGGTCGCCCATTCCGGCGGGGTGCTGTGGTCGCCCGGCGACCCGAATTATGAACTCACGAAACTCTGGATCGCCCAGGGGGCCAAGCTCGATTTGACCACCCCGAAGGTGGCCTCCATTGAAGTATTGCCGAAAGACCCGGTGATCGCCGCTCTTGGCTCGAAACAACAATTCGCCATCGTGGCCACCTACACCGACGGGGCCAAACGGGATGTGACCGCCGAGGCGTTTATCGACAGCAGCAATGCCGAAGTGGCGACCGTGGACAAAACCGGCATTGTGACGACCGTTCGCCGGGGTGAGGCCACCATGCTCGCCCGCTACGAAGGGGCTTATTCGGCCAGCACCATCGTTTCGATGGGAGACCGTTCCGGCTTCGCGTGGAGCAACCCGGAGGTCTTCAACAAGATCGACGAGCTTGTTTACGACAAGCTGAAGCGGGTGAAGATCCTGCCGAGCGACCTCTGCACCGACGCCGACTTTATGCGTCGCGTTTACATCGACGTGACCGGCATCCCCCCGGAACCGGAAGTCGTGCGGGCGTTCCTGCTGGACAGCCGGCCGACCAAGATCAAGCGGGACGAGTTGATTGACAAACTCGTCGGTTCGCCGGAATACGTCGAATACTGGACCAATCGATGGGCCGACTTGTTGCAGGTGAACCGCAAGTTCCTCGGCGACGCCGGAGCCAAGGCCCTGCGGGATTACATCCGCAAGGCGGTGAATGACAATACACCCTACAACGAATTCGCTTATCAAATTCTCACGGGAAGCGGTTCCAATGTGGAACACCCGGAGGCCGCTTATTACAAGGTGCTTCGCACCCCGGATGCGGCGATGGAGAACACGACCCACCTGTTCCTGGCGATCCGCTTCAACTGCAACAAATGCCACGACCACCCGTTTGAGAAATGGACGCAAGATCAATACTACGCCCTCACTTCTTACTTTGCCCAAGTGCAACGTGGCGAAGACCCGAAGTACAAAGGCCAAAAGATCGGTGGCTCGGCCGTTGACGGGGCCGTGCCGCTGGTGGAAGTGATTTCCGATGCGGGCGGCGGCGAAGTGAAGCACGAGCGCACCGGCGAAACTGCCAAGCCGAAGTTCCCGTTTGACCACAAGGATCTCGCGGCCGCCAATCTCCCCCGCCGGACGCAACTGGCGAAGTGGATCACCTCCACCGAGAACCCGTACTTTGCGAAGAGCTATGCCAACCGCGTGTGGAGTTATCTCACGGGCGTCGGCATCATCGAACCCGTGGACGACATCCGGGCCGGGAACCCGGCGTCCAATCCGGCCTTGCTTGATTATCTCACTCAAGAATTTGTGAGCCACAAGCATGATGCCCGGCACCTCATCAAGCTGATTTGCAAAAGCCGGACGTATCAACTGTCCGTCTCGACCAACCAATGGAATGCCGGGGATGACCTTAACTATTCACACGCGATGGCCCGCCGACTGTCGGCCGAATCGCTGTATGACGCGATTCACCGAGTGACCGGTTCCACGACCAAGTTGCCGGGCCTGCCGCCGGGATCGCGGGCCGCCCAAGTGCTGGATGGTTCGGTTGATCTGCCGAGCGGCTTTCTTGACCTGTTCGGCAAGCCTGTGCGGGAAAGCGCTTGCGAGTGTGAACGATCCAGCAGCATGATGCTGGGGCCGATTCTGAATCTGGTCAACGGCCCCATCGTTGGCGATGCCTTGAAAGATCCGGGCAACCGACTGGCGAAACTGTCGGCGACGGTCAAAGACGACAAGCAGTTCGTGGAAGAATTGTATCTGGCGGTGTTGAATCGATTCCCGACGCCGAAAGAGATGGAAACGGGGTTGAAGGCTCTCAAGGCGGGCGAGGCCGATCATGCCACCCAGATGGCCGAGTATCAGGCGAAAGTGAAGACGTTCAAGGATTACGAAACCTCCTTGGACGGAAAGCAGGAGGGTTGGGAAAAATCGCTTGGTTCGTCCCCTGTTTGGGAACCGCTGGCGGCTTCCAAAGCGGTCAGCGAACAGAAGGCCAAATTGGATATCAACAAGGCCGATCAGTCGATCACTGTCAGCGGTCCCAACCCGGTGACCGAGACTTATACGGTGACCTTCACCACCAAGATGAAGAACATCACCGCTTTGCGGTTGGAAGCATTGGCCGATGATAAGTTGCCCGCGAAAGGCCCCGGCCGTGCCCAGAATGGTAACTTTGTGCTGAACCAAATCTTGGTGAAGGCCGCCCCGGCTGACAAGCCGATGGAAGCCAAGCCGGTGACTTTGCACACACCGCTGGCGACGTTCTCCCAAGATCAGTTCCCGATTGGCAATGCCTTGCTCGGCACCCCCACCACCGGGTGGGCCGTTTCGCCGCAGTTTGGGAAGAACCAGTCGGCTTTGTTCCGGGTGAAGGATTTGGCGGCTTACGAAAAGGGTACGACGTTCACAGTCACCCTCGTGATGAAATTTGGCACGTCGCACACCATCGGCAAGTTCCGCGTCTCCACGACGACGGACTCGGAACCCCGATTGGCCGATGGGGTTCCCGAGAATGTTCGCCTCTTGCTGGCAGTTCCCGCCGCCCAGCGAACTCCCGCCCAAAAAGACGAACTGACTCGCTTGCACCGCTCGCGGGACGGCGAATACCTTCGGCTTGCCGGAACGGTTGGCAGTCCGCCTGCCGCTGACAAGCGAGTGACCGGCGCGCAAGACCTCGTCTGGGCGCTCATCAACAGCCCGGCGTTTTTGTTTAATCACTGACGAACGGATAACCCCGGCAACCATGTTGCCGGGGTTTGGAGTCTGGCGTTGCCGCCAGACTCCAAACCTGAAACGAAGAAAGCCGACTCATTTGAGTCGGCTTTCTTCGTTGATCGGCATGTCAGTGCCGAATTAACGGGTCTTCTTCCCCAAATCCTTTATTACCTTGAGGTTCGCGGTCGAGTTATCCAGGCTGGAATTTGTCCGGGGCTGGCCGTCGGCGGCTTGGTGTGAGACCAACCAGCACCCCCCGAGGAGCAACGCCACCGAAGCGGCCAACGCCAGCCGGCTGGTGGAGAGATTGTCCGTCGCCGGTTCTGTTAGTCGTTTGGCGGGCCGGATGGCCCCGGTTTTCGGGGCGGCCGGCCAATGTTTAGGCATCTGAGCCTTGAAATAGTCCCCCAAGAGATGGTCGAGACCATCTTGTGGGAGATTCGGAACGGGGTTTTGATTCATCATTGGTTTATCTGCCCTTGGGCGGTCAGGCGATCAGCGAGGCGTTGTCTGGCCCGGCTGAGTCGCATATGTACGGCGGTTGTGTTAATCCCCAACATCTCGGCAATCTCGGCCGCGTCGTGATCGAGCGCGTACCGGAGTGTCAGAATATGTCGGTCATCCGGGGGAAGCTCCTCCAGTGTCGCCCGGATTTGGGCGAAAGCTTCCTGCCGTTCCATCATCTCCAACGGTTGCGGATCGCGTGACCGGACTCCCCCCATTTGTTGGGGAGCCATTGTCCCGTTGCGGCGGAACGCGCTTTTGGCGTAATCCTCCGCGAGATTGCGGGCCACCCGGAGCAGCCACGCCCGGATGTTCTGAATCTCCTCGTCGCCCGCCTCCCAGTGTTTCCAAAGCCTCATGAAGGCTTCTTGGGCGATATCCATCGCCAAGTCCGCGTCCAGCCAGCGGGCGTAGGCCATGGCCCAAACTTCCCGGCCGTGCCGGTCATAAAGGGCCTCGAACTCCGCCCGGCGATCATCCGCCGAGGGTGGCTTGGACTTCATGCCGGCTATTATACCATGCCGCCTCGTGGCTGGCCGTATCTGTCAGTACATATGAAGACGATACACGGGTGTTACACTAACACCGAAAGCAAGACCCGTCAAACAGGGCGCCCGCATCCCCTCGTTCGCCCGTCCGACTCTGGTTTCTTGGGTCAAATTCCCGAGGCATGTCCCCGAATACCCCTAGAATATCGCCCATCCAATCCCAATAACCGGGAGCATTCGTGTCCGTGATTGAAACACGCGACCTGCGCAAGGACTATCGCGGGGTGGCGGCTCTGCGGGGCGTGTCCCTGAAGGTCGAAAAGGGTGAGATTTTCGGGTTGCTCGGCCAGAACGGCGCCGGAAAAACCACCCTCATCAAAATTCTTCTTGGAATCGTCAAACATGGCGAGGGGGAAGCCTCCCTGTTTGGCCAGCCCGCCGGGACGGCCGAGGTTCGCAAGCGGGTCGGTTACCTGCCCGAAGATCACCGCTTTCCGGAATATCACTCGGCCTTCAGCCTGATGGACTATTACGGCGCCCTTTACGGGATGTCGAAAGACGCCCGCCGCAAACGCATCCCCGAACTGCTCGAACAAGTCGGCCTCGGGACCAGGATGCACTCCAAGATCCGCACTTATTCCAAGGGGATGAAGCAGCGGGTCGGCATTGCCCAAGCGATCTTTCATGATCCCGAACTGATTTTTCTCGACGAGCCGACGGATGGCGTGGACCCTGTGGGTCGGCGGGAAATCCGGCAGATTCTTGAAGATTTGAAGAGAGACGGCGCGACCATCTTCGTGAACTCGCACCTGTTGGGTGAAATCGAGTTGATGTGCGACCGCGTGGCCGTGATGCAAAAGGGGGAACTGATCCGCGAAGGGCGGGTTCAGGACATCACCTCGCAACGCGGCACCTACATCGTCTCCGTGGCCGAGTCGAATTTCCCGGCCGACGAACTGACCGCGATGGGCTACAAAGTCCGGCCGGTGGGCGAGCGTTGGGAACTGACGCTGCCCGAGGGAAAGGACATCGACACGGTGCTCGACTTCCTGCGGGAGAAGGGCTTCCGCATCCGGGACTTGGTGGAAAAGCGACAGACCTTGGAAGAAGCCTTCGTGTCCATGGTGGACGCGGCCGAGCCGGGCGTGGACCGTCCGAGCCGGAAAAAAAACCGAGACTCCGAAGACCGACGCCCGAGCCGGCCCCGCCGGGAGGATGACCGATGAAACCCCTGGCGATTCTCAAGGATTCCATCCGCGAGGCATGGGACAGCAAAATTCTGCTGGTGATGATTATTTTCGCGATCTTGTTGCTCGGCCTGATCGGCAGTTTCAGTTACATCCCGGCCCCGCCGGACGAGGCAATTCGCCGAAATATCGGGCAATTTCTTGCGGTCCGGGCCGACCACGGCCGGGCCGAAATGCCCATCCCGCCGCTGCCGATCGATTACACGTTGGAGAATTTCACCGTCCTGAAAGAGGCCTCCAACCCGGCCCAGGGGGAGTATCGGTTCACCCTCAAAGCATCCGGCTATAGCCTCTCCGAACTTGAGGATGCAAACGCCAACGCAAACCGGCGCCCCGGCGCCCGGAACAAAAACGCCCCCGCCAAGGTCAACAAGGACAAGGAAGAACCCAAGGATGATCTCGTTCCGAAGGAACGCGACCCCAAGGACGACACACTGGTGCTTGTGGCGGCTGTGTGGAACACCGACTCTCAGGATGCCGCCGCGCTGACGCGGGTGATTTTCAAACTTGACGATCCGAAGAAATTGGAAACCATCGCGACGCAAATGAGCGACCGGGTGCTGGAGGATTTCATTCGTGAGAAGATCGAGTTTCACATGAACATGAAGGTGGCCGTGTGCGCCCGCAAGCCCGGACCGTTGACGGGCCCGCAGGAGTTCGAGGTCATCACCGCCCCCAGCGACCCGCGAAGCTGGCCGCACGATGTCCAGCCATTCTTCGGTTCGTTCTCCCTGAAAGCGGTGATCGGTTACAACCCGCTGGGTGTCATCGTCTGGTGGATCGAGGACAAACTAATCAACGGATACGGGGCGGCGGTCGCCATCCTGTTCGGGATCATCGTCACGTCGTTCTTCATTCCCAACATGCTCCGCAAGGGCAATGTGGACCTGCTTCTCGCCAAGCCGATCAGCCGGACATCGCTGTTGCTTTACAAGTACCTTGGCGGCCTGAGTTTCATGCTCATCCTGTCGGCCGTGACCGTGATCGGGGCTTGGTTGATTATCGGTGTGCGCACGGGCATCTGGAACCCCAAGTTCCTGCTTGTGATCCCGGCGCTGACGTTTAGTTTTGCCATCTTCTATGCCCTGTCCACCATGATCGGTGTGTGGACCCGGAGCATCATCGCGTGCATCCTGCTGACATGCTTTGCCTCCGTGGCGCTCTATGTGATCGCCTTCGGATATAGCATTTACGAACACGTGAAGAAGTTCCCCGGCATGAAGGATGAAATGCCGGCGTGGCTGGAATTCACCGCCGAGGCTTCGCACACCGTCCTTCCCCGGACGGACGATCTGGACCGCATCACCACGAAGCTGATCTCCGAGACAATGACGCAGCAGGACCAGACCCGAAACGGCCTGCATGTGAAGACTTACCCCTCTTGGGCCGGGACAATTGGCGTGTCGCTGGCGTGGATCGCGGCGATGCTGGGACTATCGTGCTGGCGGTTCACGAAGAAGGATTACTGACGCTTGGAAGAGTGAGCAAAGCCGGGGAAAGCCCCGGCTGATGTGATTTCAGACCATGCCGGTTGGGAGATGCGGGGTTTCGGGGGTGGCGTCCGGCGGGGTGATGACATACTCTTGGCGTCGGTGTCCGCGGGCCATTTCTTCCCATTTCGGCCAATTTTCCTGCCGTTGCCACCATGTTCGTCGTTTGAGCCAGGTGATGATCCGGGCGACGGCCACCCCGATTCCGGCTCCCGTCAGACTGCCGTACAGAAAGCCCAAACCGCTTGTCGGCCATCGAATCAACAAATGGCAGCAACCAAAGAACATTAATCCAAGCATATATCCGAAGAAGGCGATGAAAAACGCCCAGAGCAGGCAGATGCAGAGGGAAATCAAGGGTTGCTGGCGATCCCGCTCACTGATCCCCGCCAGCAAGCCAAACAGGCCCCCGATCATCGCAATATAAATGCTCCAGTGAGCCATCGCCCTCACGGCATCGTGCAAGGTAATCGCAGGTTCGTTGCCGTAATACATCCCGCAGAGCAGACCCGATATTCCGAAAAAGATGGCCAATCCCCGGCCGCACGGCGGGTGCGTGCGGTCATGGAGCCTTGCCCAATAGGGATGGCTGGCGGGAGGTCGTTTTCGGCGAACATACTCGGCCATCGCTTTGCCCGTTCGGTCAATGCGCTTAAACTAATTCTAACTGCCCTGGCTCGAATCCCCAAATCAAGTTGGGCCGTCCATGCGCGTCGTTATCGTGTTTCTAGCCGGATTGACGGCCTTTTCCACCGGATGCGCCAACAAGGCTCCGGGTTCGGCCTCGCCGGGTGAAAACGGCCCCGTCATAGTCACTGTGGCTCCTCCCAAGCAACAATCGCTGAAATGGATGGTGGAGCAACCGGGCACGCTTCAGGCGTTCGAGACGACGCCCCTGATGGCCAAACTCCCCGGCTACGTGACCCGCGTTCTCGTTGATATCGACGATCCACTGGACGGACCTTCACCGGATGGGCAAAAACCGGGCACATTATTGGCGGAAATTTCCATGCCCGAGGTTCGGGAGGAGGCAAAGCAGAAGGAAGCCGAGGCCGCCCATGCCCGCTCTGGCGTGGAACTGGCCCGCAAGAACCAAGCGGCCTCCGAGGCCGCCGTCAACTCGGCACGGGCGACGGTGTTGGAATCGAAGGCTCGCGAAAAGACAGCCGTTTCCAATTACGAACGGTGGAAGTCCGAATCGGCCCGTGTGGATGACTTGGTGGCCCGCAAGGTGATCGACAAGCAAACGGCCGACGAAACACTGAACCAATTTCGCTCGGCCGAGGGCGCTTGGGATGAGGCCAAAGCCCGCACCACGTCGGCAGACGCCTTATTGAAGGAAAGCGAGGCAAAGCGGGACAGCATGGCCGCCCAAGTGACATCGTCACTCGCCAAGGCGGCCGCCACCGAGGCCGAGGCCCGCCGGTTGGTGGCGCTGTTGCAGTATGCCGAGATCCGGGCGCCCTATCCGGGCGTGGTGACGGGGCGGTTTGTCCACACCGGGCACTTTCTGCAACCGAGCGCCGGCCGGAGCGAGCCGATTTTCACCGTCGCCCGGACGGACAAAGTTCGCATTGCCGTGGAGGTCCCCGAGGCGGCCGCCGGGTTTGTGACGAAGGGGACAAAGGCGAAAATCCGCTTTCCCGGTTTGGGCAACTCCGAAATCGAATGTGCCGTTTCCCGCACTTCATGGGCGCTGAACACCGACTCCCGGACCCTTCGGGCGGAATTCGACCTGGACAACCCGAACCGCAAATACCGCCCCGGCTTGTATGCCTTCGCCACCATCGGCATCATCCAACCGGACACATGGGTCGTCCCCCGGTCAGCCATTCAATATCTGGACGATCAAGCTTATATATTCCTGATGGTTGACGGCAAAGCCGTGCGGTACCAGACGCAAACGGGCCATGCCGAGGGGGACATGCTGGAAGTGATTCGCCGAAAGAAAGCAGGCAGCCGGGATGCCTCGGAACCTTGGAATGGCACGGAACAAGTGATCGTGACCCATCAAGGCCCGCTGACGGACGGCGGCCCGGTGTCGGTCAAGTGACACGCCTTGTCGGTTGGTCATTGGTCATTGGTCATTGGTCATTGGTCATTATGATGGATCACATTGAACTCGTAAAAATGGTGTCTCACATCAAGGGTGGCGTGATGCGTGCGATTTGTGTTTGTCTTCTGATGTTTGCGGGGTTCGCCCAAGCCGAGGAAAAAACTCCGGAGGATGATCTGTATCCGCTGGAAATTGGCAACACATGGACTTACAAGGTCAGCGGACAGGAAGATCGCTTCATCATCCGGGTGGCGGCGATGGAGAAGGTCGGCGATTACGATTGCTATCGGCTGGAAGCAATGCTTCGGGACAAACCCGTCGGCACGGAGCATCTGCTGGTGGCCAAGAACGGAATCTTCCGCGCCCGCACGGACAAGGACGACGTGACCCCGCCAGTGTGCATCCTTCAGTTCCCCACGAAGAAGGGGACCACTTGGAAGGGGGAATATAAACTGGGCGGCAAAGCCGCCAACGCGAGTTTCGTCGGCGACACCGAAACCGTGACGGTGCCGGCCGGGAAGTTTGCCACGGTCAGCGTGCAGGCCGATTTGGCGGAAATGGGAGGAAAGGTCCGCACGACGTTATGGTTTGCCCCGAACGTTGGCGTGGTGAAGCAGACCTTGGAAGAGGGGAAACGAACCCTTACTTTGGAACTCGAAAAATTCCAAAAAGCCGAGAAGAAGTAAAACACCATCAAGATCGACAAGGCCCGCCGGTATCACCGGCGGGCCTTGTCGATTGACACTTTTACGGCTTACTCGTCCTTCGCCGGCGGTCCCTTCTTGTCGAAATCTCTCTTTCCTTCCGGGCCGAAATCTTTCTTCGACGGCGGGCCGACCGATTCGGCCTTCTTGATCTGCTCCGGCGTGAGAATCTTTTCCAAGGCGGCCCGCACTTTGGCCTCCAATTCTTCGATCTGCTTCACTTGGGCATCGGTGAGATTCAGTTCGTCCTTGACATGCGGCGGCATCACTTTGCCGATGGCAAATCGCGGCGGCGGGCCATCCTTTTTCCCTTCCTTTTTGCCGTCCGGCCCGAAATCCTTCTTTCCTTCGGGGGGTTGGGAGGTGGCGGTCATCGCGAACATGGCTGACGCGAGAAACGCGAAAGCGCCGATCCAAAGGCGTCCCATGAAAAATACTCCTGTTTGCGGGGGATTTGTATGTTCTGATGGCATCTTACACTGGCTTGCTGAAGCCAGCATGAAGCCATTGGATATGATGTTAATCTTCCCGCCCGCACAATTTCGAGAACGGTGAAATGAGAATCCTCTCCCTGTTATTGCTGGCGGTCACCTTCAATCCCCTTTGGGCCGAAGAGGGACCGGACAAGCGGTTTGCGTTGTTCGCCGCGTTGACGGACAAAACCCCGCCGCGACTGGTGACCTTTGCCCCTTCGCAACTCGATCCCCGGTCGGATGCCAATCAGCGACGATTGAAGACCAGTTCCATCCGCGACGACCTGACCGCCCTCCGGGGGGCGTTCGATGGCTTGGTGCTGTACGGGTATCACGAGGCTGTCTCGCCGCGTCTGCTGGCCGTCGCCAAAGAATTGAAGTTCCGTGTCGTGTTGCTGGCCGTCTGGGACATCAAGTCAGCGGTGGAACTGGACGGCGTTGCCGATTTGGCCAACGCCCATCAAAACGATTTTGCCCTCGGGGTGCTGGTCGGCAACGAGGGAATCACTTTTAACCGCTACGAGGCGGCTGATCTCGCCTTCGCGGAAGCCCGCCTACGGCGAAAATTGCCGAAAGGCATTCCTTTGGGCACCAGCGAACCACTGGTGGGATACAAACACGAGTTCATCCGGAATTTCGGCGACTTTCTCGCCCCGAACATCCACCCGTTCTTCGACCGTCCGAAACTGACTGCCGAACCCGCCGCCGCTTGGGCGCGCGAAGAGGCCGCGAATCTGGCGAAACTGACCCAAAAGCCGGTGATCCTCAAGGAGACGGGTTTCCCGCATGATGGCAAACCGGGCTATACCCCCGAGACGCAAAAGGAATTCTGGGCTGCCTACGTGAAACCCGGCTTGCTCGCCCGGCCGACCGACTCGGCCAATGCCTGGGTGTTTCACGGCGTCGCCTTCGAGGCTTATGATCTGCCGTGGAAGAGCGAGGAATCCAAGCTCCCCGTCGAGAAATCATGGGGCATGCTCAACCCGGCCCGCAAACCTTATCCGGCGTTCGCGGTATGGGAGGGAATCGGGAAGTAATTTTGGAATAGCATTAAGAGGGACCTGTGAAGCCGCGACGCGGAGTCTTCGCAGCGGAGCGAGGGCTTCCCGCATTATGTGATTGCCGTCGTGGTCGGCGATTGCGTGGCCGGAATTCTCGCTCCGCTGCGAAGACTCCGCGTCGCGGCTTCACAGATCCTTTTGTGTGTATCCAGAATTTGAATAGTTCAAAACAGTGACAGAACAATCCGGAGTCTCAACTCGATGTGTCAGTTTTCATCCGTTCGAGTCTTTGCCCTACTGGCTGGTTTCGGGGGCGTTGCCATCGCCGCGCCGCCGGAGAAATCGGTGGTGGCCTCCGTCGAATCGACGCTGGCCACCGGGGGCGGCAACATTCGGCAGTTCGCCTTTGACGGCAATCCGGACACCGTCTTCCAGTCGGAGAAGAATGCGACGGCGAAAGACCACCTCACGCTGATCCTTGATCCGGCGGTGACGGTCAAATCAATCCGCGTCTCGACCGGCCGGGGGAAGGAAGACAAGAACCTTCTCGGGGCCGGCATGCTGGAGATTTCCGAGGACGGCAAGACTTTTGAAAAGGCCGCGACCTTTGAAAAAGGGGCGGCGGTTGCAAAACCGGAAGGAAAAAAAGTTCGGGCCATCCGTGTGAAGCCAACGGAAGACCTCGATTATCCGCTGGTCGTCCGGGAGTTCGCCATCGAAGGAGAACCGGCGGTGAAGCCGTTCAAGTTCCCCGTCGAGGTGGCGGTGAATGTTGACGATGCGCCGGAGATGAAAGAGTGGACCGAACGGGTCGCCCGCGTGTGCGAGCGGCAATATCCGATGCTTTGCGAAGAACTTTGGAGCGACGGCTTTAAACCGCGAACCGTGCTTCGGTTGAAAATGGACAAGAACTACCGGGGGGTCGCCGAGGCAGGCGGCGGGAACATGCGGGGATCGGTGACTTATTTCAAAGATCACCCGGACGACATCGGGGCGTTTGTCCATGAGACCGCCCATTGCGTGCAAGGTTATCCCGGCGCCCGCAATCCGGGCTGGCTGGTCGAGGGGGTGGCGGATTACGTGCGGTTCTTCAAATATGAGGCGAACAAGCCGCGAAAACTGAAGCCGGAACAGGCCAAGTACAATGGCAGCTACCGAACCACGGCGGCGTTTCTGGCATACGTCGCCGAGAAGCATGACAAGGATGTGGTGAAGAAGCTGAACGCCAAAATGCGGGCCGGCGAATATGGGGAGCAGGTTTGGAAAGACATCACCGGCAAGACCGTCGCGGAACTCGGGGATGACTGGAAAGAGTCCCTGACAGAGTCCCCGAAAACAGCTCCGAAAGAGACCCCGAAGGCAGCCCCGAAATAAGCCCGTCACGGGACTCGTCGCTTAAACGTCCATGTGTTCAGGGTGGCAGTTGCGCTGCCGCCCTGATGTTCGACCAACTCCCAGCCTTCGCCGCCAATGAAGTTCAACACGTGAATCTTCTGCGACGTCGCACTGGCGTCTTTCTTCATGGCCGGTGCCTTCAGTTTCTCGGCCATTTCCTGCCAGTTTTTTGCCTCGATTTCCCCGTCGCTGGTAGTCCAGCGAACGGCGGTCGGCGTTGTTGCCGGAGCGGGAGGTTGCTCGGCTCCGTCCTCTCCCTTTGCGGGAATGCGACCCGGAAAACCGCCCGCGCGGGGGTTGCGGAATTGTAGCTCGGCATACTCCCAGCGGGCCGGCTTGTCCGGCAACGTCGGGGCGGCGGGACAATTGATGGCGGCCAGTCCCAAGATGACGAGCGCGCCGAATGAAACAGGGGACCTCATGCGAAACTCCGGAGAGGGGAAAGAAACAACGGCCGTCATTCTAACCGATTCACCGGGCCACGCATGAGAACCCGGTGAGAGATGGAAATCTCACTGCGACAACGTGGTGCCGCCCTCGACTTCGAACGTCTTGGTGCGGGTGTAGTATTTGATCCGTTCGCCTTGAATCGTTTCGTCGCGGATGCCCTGGCCCTTTTGCTTGTTAATCACGGCCGGGCTGTCCTTGGTGCCGTAGAAGATCAGCACGCCCTTGAGTTCGCTATAGCTCACCCAGTCCGCGTCGCCAAAGAATTCGCCTTGCTTGCGGACCCGCACATTCCCGCGCGCGATCATCTCCTGATAGGAAACATCCGCTTCTTTGCCGGCGGCGTTTTTCTCCCGCTGGACGGTCGTGAACACTTCCAGTTGATCGCGGGCCTCCAAATAAACGGCCCCCTTCGGGATGCTTCCCTGACGGAGATCCACCGGAAGAGTCGGCGTGTCGGCCGGAAGGTTGACCACCTTGACATTGGTGAAGAACACCGCCCGCTTGCGAAGGTCGTTGGCCTGCATCTTGCCGCCGAACTGCACGACGGTGAGTTTCATCTCCTCGTCCTCCCCGAGTTCCCCCTTCTTGCGGGGCGGCCCCTTGGGCGCCGGTTTGGGTTCGGACTTGTCGCTCAGGCCGCCGTCCTTCGATCCCGGCTGCCACATGCGCACGAGGCCGGGCATCGTTTCCGAAGAGGTGACGGTGATTTGATGGGACGTCTTGTCCGGTCCGACCGGTGTGTTGACGCTCATCACATCGGGGCCGTGGATGCTCTGATAACGGATCACCTTGCCGTCAAGTTTCGTTTCCTCGATCACAACCACGGGTTGCTGGGTCTTCGGTTTGGGGATGTCCTCGTCCTTCGGGGCGTGGTAACACATCACGGTGTCGATCTTCGGGGCGTCGCTTTCCTCATTCCCCTTCTTCTTGGGAACCTTTAGTTTGTCCCGAGCCTCCTGGCTCAGCAGCACGGGCTTGTCAAGGATGACTTGCATCCACTCGCACTTGAGCTTGGATGGATCTTGATAAGCCTGAACGGCTCCGTGGAAAAACACAAGTTTGTCCGCCCCGAAGAAGTCCATCCGCTGCTTCCAATAGATCGTCACCAGCGAGGGTTTTTCGAGTTTTTTCCCCTCCATGTCGGTGGCGGTCAGCATTTCCATGCTGCCGTCCCCCTTGATGAGGGCCGTGTGCGTCCGCTGGTCGATGGCGATGTCAAAGCCAAACATTGTCAACTTGTCGAACCGCACCACTCCCCACTTGGGTTTGGTCTTGTCGGCGGGGTCGCCGGTCACCAGAAGGTGGTTTCCTTCGAGATAGGCCTTCATGTCCACGGTTTTGCCGTTGATGTCCACCCCTTGGTCGTTCTCGTTGGACGGGTCTTGGTGGATGTCCACATCACCTTCGGCAAACACATGGTCAAGTTCCGTCTGCCCTTGCGGATCGCGGTTCACCCACGTTTTGATGTCCTTGGCCACGACGATCAACGGTTGCTTCTTTTCGGGGGGCGCATCTTTCTTTGCGGGCGGCGGGGCATCCTTCTTCACCGGGGGAACCACCGGCGGGATTTCGCCCGGCAGCGGCGGCACGTCGATTTTTACCATCGGAGCCGTCTTCGGGGCTTCTTTTTTCGGCTCCGGCTTTTTGGGCGGCTTGATGAGGGCCGGCACGTCCTTGAACCAGACGTTCAGATAATCCGCATGCTTGACAACCACGTCCGGCGAAGTGCTGCGGACTTCGCCGGTGGCCTCCATCCGGTGCGGCTTCATCCCCTTGGCGAGATCCTGTTTCGGTTCGGGTTTGCCGGGTTCCTTCTTGGCTACTTCCTTTTTGACCGGTTCCTTCTTTGGGGGATCTTTGGGATCAACCTTGGGGGCGGGAATCAGCCATACTTTCAATTGATTGGCTTGAATGAGCTGGGTTTGCCCCTCGGCATTCTTGTCGCTGAACACGGCCGGACCGCCGGGGTTCTTGCCGATGAATGTCAGCACATCGTAGGGTTTGCCGTTCTCGATGGTCTTGGAATAGACAAGCCGGTCGCCCCATGTCGCCAGTTTCAGGTATTCCCCGGTTTTCGGGTCCACGTCCCCCATCCCGGCGGAACCGGGGCCGAAGACATGGGCTTGGGTCAGTTCCTTGCCGTCGGAGAAAATGTGCAATTCGCTCCCCTGCAACAGATTGCCGTCTTTCACGGCCTGCACCCGTTGTGTGGCGTTGCCCTTGAGAATGGTCATCTTGGCGTTGGCGTCGTGGATCATCTCGGTGCCGGTGGCGTTCAGGTTTTCGGCATCCGAGGTGATGACCACCGTTTCGCCCCACGCGCGGATGAGCTTTATCTCCATGCTCCCTTCGGAGGAATTGTCCTCCGTCGTTTTCTTCGGCGGAGGCAGAGGTTTGCCGTCCTTGCCGACCGGGGGTGTCGGGGCTTTTCGTTGGAAGAAGATGTCCAGAAACTCACAGACGAGCAGATCTTGCCCCGTGGTGCGGCTTGACCGGATGACGGTCACGTTTTCGACGATGCCGGGCTTCTGGATGGCGGGCTTCTCAAAGTGGGCCAATTCCTTCTTCATGTCGTAACTGAACGGCCCGTTTGTCTTGATTTGAAGCAGTTTCTTCTCGACTGGCGGAGGTGTTGGCCCCTTCTTGTCTCCCTCTTTCGATTTCGGGGGAGTATCTTTCTTGTCTCCGTCTTTCGGTTTCGGCGGGCCATCTTTTTTCTCACCGGGCTGGCCGCCGAGTTCGTTGCTGTCGTCTGTCCAGAGATTCATTTCCACGTTGGTTTCGATGGTCACCAACTCCACCCCGGAGACTGGCGGCTTGGGTTCTTTCTTGGCGGGCGTCTTCGGATCGACCTTCTTCGGCGGCGGCGTTGGCCCCTTGGACGGCGGCGGATCGTTCGCCAAGAAGAGTTTCAAGCCGAGGCCGGTGGCCGTCGGGACACGGGGGGTCTTGCGGTCGGGTTTTGGCAGGCTGGTGTTCTGGTGATCCGTGAGTTGCACGGCGTTATGCGTCATAATGTGCGGCAAGCCGGGCTTCGGATCTTCCACGTAGTACACCGGCCCGAGCGTCTGGAATTCAAGGTCGTCGTTTTCGTCCAGCGTTTTCCGGTTGTTGTTGATCGTGATCCGCCCTTTGCGGGGATCGTTGGATTTGGCCTCGGGGTCCGCGTGGAGTTCGGCGGTCACGACCTTGCGCCCCTCCATTTCGGAAATGGATTTCACGGGGCGGTCGAACTGCACATAGGCCACGTCGCTGTAGAGGGTGTTGATTTCGGGGATGCCGTCCGGCCCGCGATTCTTGCCAAAGATGGCCACGCTAACGGGCGTCACCTCGGCCCAACCAGTGCGAGGGCCGGAGCGAATGATTTCAAATTTGTCGCCCGCGAACACAATCCCCTTGGGTTTGATTTCAACCTTGAGGGCAAACTTGATTTCCCGACAGCCGACTCCAAACGCCATCTCCAATTTCCGGTCCAGCCCGGTTACCGGGAGCGCGCGGCTGGGGACACTGGTGGTCTCGCCGCCGGGGGCCACTCGATAACTGTCGGGCAACGGGGGCAACCCGTCAAATCCGCCCAGAATGGCCACATAGCCGAAATGGATGGCTAGGAAGGCGACGAGACCCACGAAACCGAGCATCATCCGACGGGGAGTCCACATCTCAGCACCTCTGGCGAGTCGTTCGCGCGCATTAACCGGCTGCCAGCCGGGAGAGCAACGTCTGCCAGCTCCCCTGATGGCCCATCAGCCATTCTATCGTCTCCCGGACCGCTCCGCATCCTCCGGGAGCACTTGTGACATATCGGGCGACAGATTTTAGTTCCCGGCACGCATCCGCGACGGCCACGCCGATTCCGCAGGTTTGCAGCACCGGATAATCGGCCAAATCGTCGCCAATGGCGCAAGCCTGCCCGGGATCGAGTTGAAAGTGTTTCAAAACATCCCGGAGGGCGGGCATTTTATTGCGCGCCCCTTGCACCACAACGGTGATGCCCAGTTCACGCGCCCGCCGTTCCACCGCCGGGGAGGAACGGCCCGAAATGATGGCGACCTGTTTGCCGCTTTCCATCCAGAATTTGAGGGCGGAGCCGTCCCGCACATGAAAAGATTTGATCTCATGCCCGGCGTCTGTGTAGACGATTTTGCCGTCCGTCAGCACGCCATCGACGTCCAAGACCAGAAGTTGGACGGCCCGGATGGCCTCAATGGTTTCCGGGTCGGGCTTGGCGGCGATCACGCGGCGGGCTTGTTCCACGAGGGGACCTGACTGTCGGAGGAAACGTCCTTGGGGTCGGCCTCGGCCCCGATGATGTCCGTGATGTCCAGCAGGCCGACGGGTCGGCCCCCGGCGTCGATCACGGGAAGTTCGCTGATCTTGCGATCCTTCATCAATTGAATGGCGTCCTGCATCTTCCGCCGGGGGGAGATTGTCAAGGGCATTTTGGTCATCACGCCATCAATGGGCTCGTCGAAGCAAGTGTCGGCCCGGCGCTCAAAGAGCTTGGCCAGGTCGCTGTCCGTGAACAAACCGACCAGTTTGCCGTCCTCGTCCACCAGCATGACCGCCCCGGTGCGACGGCCGGTGTGGGAGGCTTGGGAAAACACCTCCCGCACGCTGGCGGTTGCCCTCGCCAAGCGAAGATCGCCCCCCCGGCGCATGTGTTTTTCCACAAGGGAGAGCTTGAACCCCAAGCTTCCGGCGGGGTGGTAGCGGGCGAACTCGTCGTCCGTGAATTCCCGCTGATCGCACAGGGCAAAGGCCAGCGAATGCCCGATGGCCATCGCCACCGTGGCGCTCGTGCTGGGCGCCAGTCCGAACGGGCTCGACTCGACGATGGGACCGTAGATGATGGCCGCGTCCGCCGAGAGGGCAAGCGTGCCGGCTTTGTTTCCGGTGATGGCGATCACCGAATCCCCCATTTCCCGCAGGGGTTTGAGGAGCCGGACGATCTCCTCGCTTTCCCCGGAATTGGACAGGACGATCATGACATCGTTTGAGTGAATCATCCCAAGGTCGCCGTGCAAGGCACGGGTTGCGTCAAGCAAGTAAGCCCGTGTGCCGGTGGAGTTGAGGGTGCCGACGATCTTCTGAGCCACATCGGCGGACTTGCCGACGCCGGTGACGCCGACCCGGCCGTCAGCCTGACAGCAACGCCACAGGATTTCAGTTGCTTGGTTGAAGGATTCTCCGAGCCGGTCAGCCACTTCCAGAAGGGCCTCCGCCTCGTCACGCAAGACTTGTCGGGCTCGGTCGAGGGGGGTGATTTCGGAGATGTTTTCGGTTTCCGATGATAGTGTCATGGGACCACATCCTTGCGGCATCTGGGGAAGTAACTGCCCAGTATATCGACATGATATGATGGCGGGGTTCGGTAAAAAGAACAATGTCAGGGATACGCCTGACAGACTTGGTCTCTGGGCGGTCTGGCAAAACTGGGCAAACCAAGGAAAATACAGATGGCTGTTTCACTGGAATCGCTCGGGATCGACCGGATGAGTCTTGATGATAAAATCGAGTTGGTTCATGCCATTTGGGACCAGATCTCCTTGGAAGCAGAACACGTTCCCATCACTGACTCGCAGCGATTTGACTTGGAACGCCGACTGAGGGAACATAGGCAAAATCCGACAGTTGGTTCGTCGTGGGAAGAAGTCAAAATTCGGCTCGTTTGAACATATTCTGATTGGGTGAATCATCAAAAGCGGTCGAGGGATGCCAAGATTGGCATCCCTCGACCGCTTTTGATGATTTTGTCAAAACGAAAGTGCTGAGCGAAGTTGTCAGTGCGGCAACGCGGCCGTGCTTGTCTCGCCTGCTCCATGTTTCGGCGGATGGAAAAACAACAACAGCAACATCGCCCCGCCGAGGGCCACGAGGGACGGATACTTGAAGTAACCGTTCCAATCGACGATGGTGCTGCCGTCGGCCATCTTGGTTGTGAACGTCGCCAAGAGCTTCGGCCAGACGTAATTGGCCACCACCACGCCGAACCCGAGGATCAGGAAGTTGAACAATCCTTGGGCACTGGCGCTGATTTCCTTGGGGAAGTAAGCATCGATGAAGATGTACACCGTAGCGAAGAAGAAGGCGTAACAGATGCCGTGTAATGTGTTCACCAGAATGGCCGGGGCGGGTTCCGGAAAATAGGCGAACACGGCAAACCGGGCGGCATGTCCAAGAATGCCGATAATCATGGTGGTCCGCCAACCCAATTTCTTGAGCACCCAGCCGAGACAGGCCATTGTGACAATCTCAGCCACTTGCCCGATGCTGGTGACCGCCTGAATCAACCCCGCCGGCAAACCGACGCCGTTCGCTTCCTTCGGGGAACCCAAAAAGCTTCCGATCACCAAAAAGTATCCCTGATGGATCATCGCATCAATGAACGTGACAATGAACAGCACCAGAATGAACGGGTTCTTCAACAGCGAGATGGCTTGAATGGTGGCATTCGAGGAATTGCCGGGCCGGGCCGGTTTCGGCGGCGTATGCGGCAGCATGAGGCTGATAGCCGAGAGCAACAGTGAGGCTATTCCGGCGGCGACGTACACATAAACCACGCTTCCCAGCCAGGCATCGCCAGATTTGCCATTATTCGCGTCAAAGATCGCATTGAGTTTGGCCCCGAGACCGAGATCGCCGAGGGCGTTGACTTTCGTCCAGTCCGTGAGCAGGTAAATGAACGGCAACCCGGCGGCGATCCAGCCGATTGTCCCCCAAAGCCGGACGCGGCCGAACTGTGCCCCGTCGGTCATGTGGGTGAAGGCGATGGAGTTCGCCACGGAAATCGTCGGCACATAGGCCAGACAGTGAAGGTACATCAACGCCGCGAAGACCGGGAACAGCAGGTTCGCCGGCACGAATTCGCGGGCAAATCCGAGGCCGATCATCGCCAGCCCGCCGATGAAGTGGGCGAAGGCCAAGTATTTCTCGGCCGAGAATTTGCGGTCCACCAAGGCCGTCAGGCCAAACAGGGCCGCCAGGGCCGCGAAGGGGAAGCCGCTGTTGATGATGAATTGCTGGTCCTCGTCAAAGCCGATCTTGCCGAGATAACTGAAGTTCTGGACAAACCACGATCCCCAGATGTAGATCTCCAGAAACATCATGAGCGACAACAACCAGAAGACGCCCTTGGAGGAGGACGGACGGCTCGGCGAAGATTCGGACGCCATATGGCGAAGCTCCCTTGAATACGAACGGCGGGTGAGGCGGGATGCTCCGAAGTCTAAACCCCGGACCGACAAGCGGCAATGGAATTCCGGCGGGGAGAGGTGTGTTTGTCCGATTCAGGCCGGCCGGATCATCGCCCCTTCGATGGCTCGCAGAAGATTGTCCGGCGAGAAGGGCTTTTGCAGGAAACCATCGAAGCCGCATTCCGCGTAATGGTCCCGCATCTCGGTTTCGCCGTGGCTGCTCATCAGGATCACGCGAACATCGGCTTTCATGGCTCTCAGGGCGGTCAGCGTCTCCAATCCGCTCAGTTTCGGCATCGTGAGATCAGTCAGCACGACCGGGAATTTCCCCCCGGCCTCCCGGAAGGCCACCACCCCGGCATTGCCATCTCCGGTCACCATGACCGCCATACCTGCTTTTTCCAAGGTCATTCGGGCGAGGTTTCGCACCGATTCCACATCGGCGATCACCAACACCGGCCCGATCCCCGGCCGCGGCAAACGTTGACCGGCCGGAGGCGTTTCCAATCCTGACGCCGCGGCGACGACGGGCAGCACGATTCGGAAGGTCGATCCCCGCCCCGGTTCGCTCGTCACGCGCACCGCCCCGCGATGGCTCCGCACGATGCCGATCAGGGCCGACAGCCCAAGGCCGCGACCGCTGAATTTGGTGGTGAAGAACGGCTCAAAAATCCGGCTCTGCGTTTCCGCCGTCATGCCGTGGCCGGTGTCCGTGACCTCCAGATAGGCGTATGTCCCCGTGGGGAGGTCTTCCCGCATGATGGTCGAGCGGAAGAATCCCGAGTCTGCTTTCATCAATCCCGTCCGAACAATGATGAGGCCCGGTTTCTCCTCCAGCGACTCCGAGGCGTTGGTAACCAGATTCATCACCACCTGACGGAGTTGTGTGGCGTCTCCCTCAACCGGCGGAAGTTCTTCGTCCAGGTTCAGTTGCAATTCGCTCTTTCGGGAAATGGCCGCCCGCAGCAATCGGGTCATGTCCCGCACCAGGGCGGTCAAATCCGTTGGTTCCCGCGTCAGGCGGCTTTTCCCGGCATAGGCGAGCATCTGCTTGCACAATTCCGCCGCTCGCCGTGCGGCCGTGCCGATTTCCGTCAGATATTCATGCGTCGGATGGTCCGTCGGGGTCTCGGCGGCCGCCAGCTCCGAGAAGCCAAGCACTCCGGTGAGGAGGTTGTTGAAGTCGTGGGCGATCCCGCCCGCCAACACGCTGACGCTCTGGAATTTTTGGGCCTGCCGCATTTGGGTTTCCAGTTTGCGACGGTCGGTCACGTCCAAAATCACGCCATCCCAGACAATCGAATTGTCCGGCCGACGTCGGATGGCCGAGCGGATATGCCAGATCCGCTCCCGGCCGGACGGCAGCCGGGCGCTCACTTCCGTGTCGGAGATGGTGGATTGATCGGTCGCCTGTTCGCCGGCCCGGAGGATTCGCTCGTGGTCTTCCGGCGCCGGGATCAGATCGCGCAGCCGGACACGTCCCGCCAGCAGATCCTCCGCTTTCAATTCGCTGATTTGCTCGACTCCGGCGCTCACGTGGGTGTACCGGCCCTTGCCGTCCGGTTCGCTGATGTACTGGTAAATCGCCCCGGCCGGGAGGTTGTCTCCGAGAGCCTCCAGCATCGTGGTCCGCTCTTGGAGAGCGCGCTCGGCCAGTATCCGGTCGGTCACGTCAAACGAAAGGACCAGTCTCGCCGGTCGGTTTCCAAATTGGATCGGGGTGGCGAACACCTCGGCCACAAAGTTCGAGCCATCCTTGCACTGGTGAATCCAGCGAGTGGCGGGATAGGGGACGGACGTGATATCGGTCATGGCCGAGAGAAGTTTGGGGATTTCCTCCGGCGGCCGAATGTCCTTGGTGGTTAGTTGAAGGAATTCTTCCCGCGTATGCCCGTATCGGTTCAAGCAGGCCCGGTTCACGTTCAGAAATCGCAGGCTCTCGATGTCGAAGACCCACATGGGAATCGGGCTTTTGTCAAACAGAGCCTGGGCCACGTCCAACGAAGGTTCCGAAACGGGTTTGGGATTGATGACACCGACGGCCTGGCCGAACACCATAACGGCCGTCAGATTTCCCCCGTCGTCCCGAATCGGGGCAATCCGGTAACGTATTCGCTGATGGGCGGCCGAGGGGGGCGGCAGGCGGACTTCCACCCCGGCCGTGTCACACTCACGGGCCGCCAGTCGTCGCAGTTCCTCCTGAAGAGCCGCTTGATCCTCCGAATCAATGATCCCAAAAATCGTCTGGCCGATCAGTTGGCCGGCCGGTTGTTCGTGCAGAGCCAAAAACGCGGGATTGACATAAGTGATTTCCCCGGTCGGCCATATGAGCGAGGTCGGGGCGGGTGACTGATCCGCCAAGACCCGGAAAAGGGCGGGATCGGCGACGGTACTCAGTCGAGACTCGGACACGCCCGCTCCGGCGCAGGGGATAAAAAAATTGGCAACAGACACCGGCAATCGCAAAATGCGCTCACCACTTTCAATTATTCATCATGGGCCAAAAATCAGTCGTTTTCTTAATGGCTTTTCGGCTGCCCCAGAAATTCCATTGAGGCGATGGCTCAAAATGTATCCATAACTGAAAAAATGAAGTGCCACTTCAGCCAAAAGCAGTTGTTGAGAGACATGCCCGCCTGAAAATCGAAAACCAATTCTGGCGAAGTAAGTTCCGTCCGTCCGGAATCAATCTTCGGCCATTGAAGAATCTCCGGGGGAGTGTCAGGATTTGCCGGTTGTGATGATTGGGCGGTCGCTTGCCACCTATAATCCGCTTACAGATCTTTCGTCTCGTCAAAGGAATTTTCCATGCGTCCCACAGGTTTGAAGGCCGTTTTCTGGCTCCTGATGATCGGCACGATCACGCAGGCGGCCCCCGGCGCCAAAGACACGCCGACGCCCGTGGATGAGAGTTTCAATCTCATCCCGGCCGGTTCCTCCGTCGTCTTGCAGTTGAACGGCGTCGAGCGGCTCAAGCAGCGCGTCAACAAGATGGTTGAAAACGCCCTGCCGGATCAATCGAAGAAGATCGCCGCCCAACTCGACACGCTCATCGCCGACGCCCTTGATGGCCGCGATCTCAAAGCCATCCGGGGGGATGCCCGGATCTATCTCGCCGTCACCGATCTGCCGAAAATTTTGGAGGCTCCCAATGTCATCGTGTTGCTTCCGATCAAGGATTATGACGACTTCAAGAAAACCTTCCTCCGCGACGACGAACGCAAGACCCTTCAAAAAGAAAAGGGCTTAGATGCCGTCTCCATCGAGAACATGACCTTTTTCTTGGCCCCGCTGAAGGGCTATGTCGCCCTCTCCACCGACCCGGAGAATGTCAAAAAGATTGTGGACGGCAAGGCGGGCGGCCTGTCGGCCGTGATGTCCAAGGACACGCTGCAAGCCTTCATGAATTCGGATGTGTCTTTGTTTGTGAATCTCAAGGACATCAATGAAAAATTCGGCGAACAGATCAAAAACTACAAGATGCTCGCCGGAACGATCTTCAACAATGGCGGCGGTCTCGGGGTTCAGGGAATCAGCAAGTCCCAGATGGACATGATGAAGGCCATGATCGAAACCGTCTTCCAGATGGTTGAGGACGGCGTGGGTTTCGTGCTGGCCATCGAAGCCCGGCCCGAGGGGGTCAACCTGCGGTTGTTGGAACAATTTGGCGAAAAGACCCCGACAAACGAAGTTCTCAAGACCTCGAAGCCGGACAAGTTGCCGGAACTCGCCACCCTCCCCGGCGGGCAGATGGGCTATTCGGCCTCCCGATTGAACCTGAAGGGATCGTCGGCCGCCTCCATGTTGGCCAGCTTGGTCACCGCTGATGATGAAGACGAAAAAGTGAAGGAAGCCCTTGGCAAGATCACCAAGGAAATCGCGGGTTACGACCAATCCCTGAGCCTGTCGGCCAACACGGCCCTGACCAGCGGCACGTTTGCGATTGTTGAATCCAAGGATGATGCCAAGATGCTCGCCGCTCAAGTGAAACTGATGAACACACTGAAGGCTGGTTCGAGTTTTGCGAATGTGAGCCTCAAGGACAAGCCGAAGGTGGAAGAAAAAGCCCTCAAGGCCGGACCGTTTGAACTCACCAAAGTGGTGACCAAGTACGACATCGACAAATCAGTGGCCGGCTTGCCCGAGGAGGCCCGCGAGACGGCCAAGGCCTCGATGAAGCGGGCCTTGGGGGGCGAAGAACTGACCACTTGGATGGGGGCGGCCGACGGCAAGTTCATCACCCTGAATGCGAAGGAACCGGCCGACGCGAAGGCATTGGTGGAGAAATACCTTGACTCCGGCAAGAGCGTCGGCAAGGATGAAGCCTTCCAAACCACGCGCAATCAGATGCCGGCCGAGGCCTCTTGGTTGATGCTTCTGGACGGCGCCCAAACAGCCTTTGGCGTGTTTGGAATGTTGAAGGACACGGCCGGGGCCGTCCCCGGTTTCCCGCTGGCCATGCCGGAACTCAAAGCCCCGACCGGCAAGCCCGCCTACGTGGGAATCGCCCTCACGTTGAAACCGGAACACGGCAGCATTGACGTGTTCATCCCGGTGAAGGCCGTCAACGAGATCCGAAAGTTCCTCGGACCGATCTTCAACATGGATAATTGAAGAGAAGAAAGAGAAGACGAACCACAAAGACACAAAGATCACACAAAGTTTCACAGAGGGAATGCAAGAAGAGATTTTGTTGATTTCTTGGTGAGTCTTTGTGTGATCTTTGTGCCTTTGTGGTTAATCTTCTCTTTGCTTTGCATGTCTTCTCTTCCTTTCAGTTTGAAACACATCAACACGGGGCATTCGGATTGTGCGTCCGGTGCCATACCGGCTGGCTGAGGCCAGTCGGCATCACAAATGCACTCCTTTCTGCGGAGTATTCACATCTGACACATTTCTGAAGGAACATGCCATGAGACCGTCGTTTTACGGGCAAGACAAAATTCGGTATGCTGTCGTGGGCGCGGGTTGGTTTGGGCAGGTTGCGGTCCTTCCGGCGTTCGAGAATGCCGAGAACAGTGAGTTGGTCGCCATCGTTTCCGGCGATGTGGAAAAGCGGGCCATCCTTTCGCAGGAATATGATGTTCCCGCCTATCCCTACGAGGAACTTGAAGACCTGATGGAGTCCGGAACCATCGACGCGGTGTATCTGGTGACGCCGAACAGCAAACACCGGGAACACACCTTGATGGCCGCCCGGCACGGCATCCATGTGCTGTGCGAAAAGCCTCTCGCGGACACGGTTCACGCCGCCCGCGAAATGAAGATGGCTTGCGAAGACGCAGACGTGAAACTGATGACCGCCTATCGGCTCCACTTCGAGCCGATGAACCTGCTGGCCATCGAACTGACCAACGACGGAACCATCGGCGAACCCCGGCTGTTCTCCTCAATCAACACCCAAGTCATCGACGAAGGAAATGCCCGGTTGATCCGTTCCCTTGGCGGCCATCCCCTTCTGGACATCGGCATCTACTGTGTGAATGCCGCGCGGTATCTCTTCCGTGATGAACCGGAGGAAGTCTCGGCTTATGCCGCCACCAGCGCCGACCCGAGGTTCCGGCAGGTTCCCGAGATGGTGTCGGCGGTCATGCGCTTCCCCGGCGAACGGCTGGCGATGATCTCCTGTGGTTTTGGCGAATCGAAGGTGTCCCATGCCCAACTGATCGGCACCAAGGGGGACATTCGCATGAATCCGGCTTTCAGCTTTGCCGCCAAACGCCGACTGACCCTGACGGTGGGAAAAGACACAAAGAAGCAGGACTTCCCGGCCCAGGACCAAGTCGCTCCGCAGATCGTCTATTTTTCCGAGTGCATCCTGAACGACCGCCAGCCGGAACCGGATGCGGACGAGGCCATCGCCGATTTGCTGGTGATCGAGGCGATGATCCTGTCAATTGAGCGGGGCATCGCCATCCCGCTGCAACCGACCATCGGCATGACCCGGCCAAACTTCCGGCAGTTGATTACCCGCCCGGCCGTGCGGGAACCAGAACTGGTGAATGCCGCCGCCCCGTCGGATGATTGATTTTGTCTTGGGACGGCGGGCGAACCTGTCAGCCGGGAAAAGAGTCGTTGGCGGTGACCACTCACCATCGCCGAGACCCTTTGATGGCTGAAACCACCCGCCGTCCGAAACGGGATGTGCCGTTCGCATCCGATGCGGAAGTTGCCGACATGGTCGGGCAGTTTGAGCAATGTCGCTGGCCCTATGAACGCTGGACCCACCGGGCGCATCTGGCGGTTGCCCTCATCTATCTGCAACGCTTCCCCGCCATCGAAGCGGAGGAACGGACCCGTCATCACATCCAGTTGTACAACCGCACCGTCGGCGATGCCTCGGGCTATCACGAAACCATCACCCTGTTGTTCCTGCGAAAGGTGGCGAGCTATCGGCTCACACATGACAAGCAAGCGACAGTGGCAGAGGCTGTCGAGGAACTGGCTCGCGAATGCCACATGCAATGGCCGCTCCGGTATTACTCTCCCGAGCGGTTATGGTCCGATGAAGCGAGGGCCAAATGGGTGGAGCCGGACTTGCAACCTCTCGATTTTTAACGAAACAACCCCGCACATGATAACCGTTACATCATGAGCGGGGTTGTTTCGTTAAAAATCCACCGAATCAATTACCGCATAAACGGCGGGCGGGTCAGCGGGATGACGGGCTTCGAGGTCTTGTCCACTTCGACTTCCACGCGGACCTCGCCCCGGCTGCCGGCTCCGGCATCGGGCTTGGCCGAGGCCACCCGGTAAAGGCCGGGCAACAAGTGTTCAAAGGTGAACTCGCCTTTGGCGTTCGTCTTCGTCGCTCCTTTTTCCTCGCCCTTGGCATCACGAAGCAGAACAGACACATCGGGTTGCGGGCGTCCGCCGCGTTCCACCCGGCCGACGATCTTGCCGTGAATCTTCTTTTCTTTCTCGTACAACTCGATCCGCACCGTCTTCATTGTTTCCAAGCCGACTGCGTTTTGGACAACGGCCGTCACATCCATCGTTTCGGGCTTCTTCTCAGGCGGGGGAAGTTCCGTCGGCTTCTTCTCGGCGGCCACGGGCAACGGCAGTTGGGCGACCCATTTGTCGTCCTTCAACGTGCCTTCCACCCGCACGGCTTCCGGGGGCAGCTTGCCATCCGGACCGGGCTTGGCGAGGACGAATTCCACCCGAGTGATTGGCGTCGTTTCCACGTCGCTGGCCACCAGACTCACCGGCAGCGGTGTGCCTTTGAGGTGCTTCTTCTCGAACACGCCGAATTGCACATCGCCCACTTCGGGGGGCGTGTCGTCCACCACGATGATGGCGACAAATTCCCGCGGCGACTTCTCGCCGATGGAGGCCCGCATTTCGTAACGTCCGCGAATGCTGGAGGTGTCGAGGCTCACCACGCGATCCCGCACGGTGTCCGCGATTTCCAAGAGGCCCGGCGCTGGTCCGGCGAGATTTAGCCACACCCGCACCTCACGCGGCATCCCGTAGCTGACGATTTCATCCGACTGTTGGAATTTGCCGGTCCGGCTGCGGTCGAGTTTCAAAATCAGGGAGTCTCTCGGAGATTCGTTTTCGACTTCCGCGAGGAACTTCGTGGCCTTCGACGGCCGGACATAGAACTCTGGCGTGAAAACCTTGGCCGACCCGAATTCGTGCGACCGGATTTCCCGAGTCAATTGCAGCGAATACTTGGAGCCATCGACCGGCAACAAGCGAACCGCCGAGGCATCGATGCGGGTGGCGGTGGCGGTCACCCCTTGGCGAACTTGCGGGGCGTAAGTGAAGGCCCGCGAGACACCGTCAACATCCAGGTGGAACCGGACGAAACCGTCGGCCAGCGGGGCGAGGTTGATTTCAGAAGCATACAGCGAAACATCGGTGGCGCCCGGCTTCAGTTCCCGTTCATAAGTGCCTGATCGCAGAGGATTGGCCGCGAGAGACAATTGTGGCGGGAACACCAGCGACACACGAACCGGATCGGCTTCCGTGACGAGCGAATTTTTCCTGGCATCCATCGTGATCTTCAAATCACGGATGCCCTTGGACCCGTTCAGTTCGATTTTGGGTTCGGTGATGAGATTGTTCGGCAGGGTGATTTCCACCTTGAAGGTCCGCGTGGCCAGTTCTTTGCCGTTCGTGTCGGTCACGCGGACGCGGAAGGCGAAGCCCGTCGTCTCACTGAGGATGACGGACTTCAACTCAACGCCGGGGGGCGGTTCCGGCGTTTCTTCCTTTTTGGCCTCGGCCTTGGGAGCCGGGATATCCTTCTTGGGTTCGACTTTCGGGGCCGGGGGCGGTTGGAACTCGACGGTCTTCGTCTCGTCGTTGTTCAAAGTGACAGTCGTTGTCGCCAGTTTGCCAAGTCCATCAGCCTCCAAGATGACGTTGAATGTCTTCTTGTCCCCGGAGGTGTTCTTCACCGCCACGGAAACGGCTTGTTTGTTGTTCGGCCGAACCGCGACACTATTGACGCTTTCATCGGCTCCCTGCCGAAGCATGATGACGGCGTCAGCGGCTTGAACGCCGAGCGTCGCGGCGAACAAACCGAACAAGGCCAAACGGTTCACGGGCATCGCGGTTCTCCTTCGGAATAGCCGTGACGAGTTGTCTCGTCACGGCGTGGTCGCAGTCGCCAGATTCGCCAACCGCCGCAGGGCCGTGGCGAATTCCTTCGCGGACGGATGCGGCAACAATTCCATCTTCCCGGCCCAGGCCATGTATCGGTCGCGGGCCAGACCATTGGCCCAACGTCGTTCGGCCTCCCGGCGGATCGTCACCGCCGGGTCGGCTGAAAGATCATCCCCCGGAATGTCGCGTGGATGCAAAGCCCACGCAAAAGTCACCCGGTCGGTGTCGGTCGCCTTCGCGTATTTGTCCCGCAGGGCGTTGTTAGCGTCGCGGATTCGGCCGGCCATTTCAATGTCGGTCCCGCCGGGTCTCACGGGTGAACCGGCGGTGTCCAGCAATGCCGTCAGGCGTTTCAAATATCCGGGGTCCAGTCGCCCGACGGTTGGCATCGCTGTCGCCGGAGCGTTGCCCGAGGGGGGCGGCCCGTCGGTCACCAAGGCCATCCCGCCGGGAATCCGCTCGTTGGCCAATCCCCGGACGGAGGTTTCCATCTGAATCCGGGTTTTCGCGTCCCACACCGGAGACCGCAACGCCGCCCGCCATTCCCGCAGGGAGGCATTCGGCGGGGGAATCACCAATCCCGTGTAAGTCTTCCGATGATCCCTCAACAACCCGGCCGTGCGGCTCAGTTCCCCGGCATCCGAGGAGCCAACGATTTTGGCCCGCACATCCCGGAAAACCGCGAGCAAATCGGACCACACCCGTTCGGCCTCCGGTTGCAGCACCGGGTTTAACGCCGGAGTGTCGGCCAACACTTGCAGGACGCTCGCCGTTTCATCCCACTCGCGCCGGGCAAAGGCGTCCGCGTCGGCGAGCAGGCGAATTTTTCGATAATCATCCGCGAGGCGTTTCAGTTCGCCCAACGCCGTTTCGCGATTCTTCTGTCCTGATTTGAACATCGTGACGAAGTGCGTTTGAAAATCAGCGTCAGCCGACCGGAGCAGGGGTTCGATTTTACCGCCCGACCGGGGATCCGCCACGATTGCTTCTTCCATTGCCATCGTTGCCCGCAGCATAATCGGCAAAGTCCCCGCATCCCACAAACTCCGGATCTCCGGATCGGCCTCGGACAAGAATCGCATGACGATCCACTCGGCGGGCAGAGGTTTTGGCGTCTCGGGGGCGACGCGAAACGACGAGATCAAGGCGACGGCATCCCGCAATTGGGTGGCGGTGTAATCTGTCTTCGGGTCTGGTTGCGTCAGCAGCACGTTGAACAAATGCAGGGCGGCCGCGTCCAGCCATGCTTGGGTGACTTCTTTTTCGGTGAGCGGTTTCGCCACGGCGTCAATTTCCTCTGATTTCGCGGCCGGAAACTGGCGAAGTTTGCGGACGACCGGCAGCAAGGCTTTCTCCGCCTCGGCGGCCAGTTTCGGGTCCGGCGACCGGGCGATTTGGGCCAGCGACCACACCGGCGGACCGGCGGCAGCGTCGGCCTTCATCCGGGTTTGCCAGTCGCGGATCTTGGGGGTGATATCCGGCTCGATCTGTTGGGAGGGCACGCCGCCGAGCAAGCGAAGTTCGGCCCTTGCCATCGTCCGGCGATAATCCGCGAAAGCTCGCGGCGAATCCCGGTGGGCGTTCCGGCTTCGCCACTGGTCGATGTCGGCCCATCCGGCGGTCAGCCACACCGGTTCCGGTCCCGATGATTCAAAGGCTGGGGGAGGGGCGGGTTTGCCAACGAGGGAGACGAGCCGAAATTCTTTGCCGTGGCCGTATTTCATCGGCGGGAAATGGGGAGTCCGCATGGCTTCGTCCCACTGACGGACACGGGCTTGCGTGAAGGCCGTCAGTTCGCCGGTGGTCACGTCGCCATCGGTTTGCCGGGCCGGGTTCCAGCCATCCGCGCGGCCCCGCAAGCCTTCTTCCACCACGAAGGCGAAAGCCCCCCGTTTCAATTCTGGACAGAAGTAAGGTGGCTCAGGCGGGGAACAGGAAACGAGCAAATCGAACGGCATCAACTCTTTGTTCGCGGCGATCCGGGTAAGCTGATCGTTTAGCTTCGCCCGGCATTCTTCGCCAAGAAACCCGTGCCTGGGATCGTCCACCGGCCGCACTTCCAAAATAAACAACAGTGGCGTGGTGATGCTCCTCGCGGTTTCGATCACCCGTTCCAACGGCAGCCAGGTGGCTGGGTCGCGCGGATCGGCCTTGGCCGGAATGAGGGCCACATCCACCCCAGTCGCCACGCCGAACATGGACAAATACAGCACGGCCACGCGGTTTTCCTTGCGTGCCCGCTCCCCGAGTCGTTTGATCTCCGAGAGAATCGTCTCGCCTTCCTGGCTTTGCAATGGCTGAACGCCATCGTCCGGGAAACGGCCGCGAAGGGCATCAGCATCTTGCAAGGCGAAGCCGTTGATCGGCCAGCCGCGAACTTCCTCGTAATCGGTGACAGCGATGGCCACGAACAGCGGCTTGGGATCATCCTTGCGCCACATGAGCAACCCGGCGATGGCTCCGGCCGAAAGAACGGCCAGCACGACGGCGATTTGCCCCCGGAACTTGCGGCTCGACGGCGGACGTTTGCCGGGCCGGTTGCCGGTGGCCGATGGCCGTCGCTGATGCCGCCAATCGTTCGTCGGACGCTCACCGGCCATGCGTTGCTCCAAGCGTCAGCCAGAAAAGAAAGGCATTAACCACAAAGGCACGAAGATCACACAAAGTTTCACAAAGAAAACCAGATTGGATCGAATGCCTTTGTGGTTAGTGCCTTTTCTTCTTGCTGTCAGTTAGTTTTTCGGCAGTTCCCGTTTCGGCGGGTAGATGTCCCGCGCGTTGAAGTCGGGTTCGTCTTTCGGCACTAATTCTTGTTTGCGGGCGGTTCGTTTGATCGCGTCGAGGGAATAGACATCGAGCGTCAGCGGGATGGCAAGATCTTCCGGCAGGGGGCCGAATCTGGACACGCACACACCGGCCGGCCCGTACCAGCGGTGTTCTTCTTCCAGTGTCCAGCGTTGCTCGACACCCAACAGGTTGTAGGCTCGCGGCACGACCGGTGAACCTTTGGGGTACTTGAGCCGAACTGTCAGATAACGCCCTTCGATGGCGATATCATCGAGCGTGATTTCGCCGACTCCTTGGATGCCGAACTTGCGGGAGGGCATTTTGGCCAGTTCGTCACCCAGCCGGTTCAGGCTTTTGAATTCCAGCGTGGCCTTTCCATCCTGTTCCGGCATCCGGTCCAGCCAGTAGCCTTCGACCTTGGGATGGGCCGGGGCGATGGCCACTTCGGTCTGCCCTTTGCGAGGAACCCAAGTGTGGGCGGTGACCACCCATGTCGGGGCGATCCGGTCGAAGATGTTTTCCACGCGAATGCCGGTCGGTTGCTTTTCACCGTCGTCGGGCGTCACTTCAAACCATGCGAACAACGGCAGTTCTCGTCGCAGATTGTCGGCCCGGTTGGTCAGCGGCTTTTCCAGGGTGACGAACATCTCGGCATCATCCCGCCCTTCCAATCTCACCCGGCGATTCAGCGGCACCGTCATTCGCAGCGGTTCGCTTTTGCTGTCGGTGGCCGGGAGCAAGTTGATCCGGCGGGCGTCCACATAGGAGGGAAGTGACAGCACGAGTTTTCCCGCCTCCCGCTTGAGAACGAGGGCCAGCCGATCCCCCGGTTGAACTTGAAGTTGGCGGGATTCATCGGCCGTGCGCAGGGTGTACAGGCCCGGAACCAGTGACCGCATCAGCCAGGCGTGGGTGTTTTCCTCGGCCAGCGAAACGGGCACTCGCTCGGCCCGCTTTTCCTCGCGGGACAACAGTTGCACGCGGGGCAGCATGGCGGCCCGCAACACGTCCCGGAGTTCGTCCTTGGAGCGAAGACGCTGGCTTGATCCCCCTTCGCGCGGCCAGATTTCGCCGGGTGTCTGGCTGTCGGTGAAATTCGATTCGTTGGTGATTGGCTTGAACTGGCTCCGGGCGGATTTTTCTTCCTCGTCGGTCGCCCCGAACAAGACGATGTGCATCGCCACATCGGTGTTTGCCTGAGCGGGGGACTTGATGAAATTCACCACCCGCTCGCCGGGATTGCCGGTTTCCACGTTGTCGTCGCCGTCCGTGATGACGATTAGATTTTTGAAACCGTCTTTGAAATATTTGGCCTGATTGGCCACATCGCGGGCATGGATCATCGCCTCGGCAATCGGCGTTTTGTAACCCTCTTGAAAGTTCACCGTGTTGACCAACTTCGCATGGAGAGCCTTGGAGAACCGCTCCGGCTCGTTCCAGAGTCGCGGTTCTTGCAAAGTGTTTAAGGTCAGGCCGCCGTCCTTGTTTTGTGCAAACGTTGTCACGCTCACATAAGCATCCTTCGGCAACCGGGCCAGCAACTCCCGAACGGCGTCGGCCGCGACGACATATTTGCGGCTGCCAAACACCGCCACATCCCGTTCTTTGTCCATGCTCGCGGAGGCATCGAACAGGATGGCGACCGAACCGCTCATCAACGATTCATCCCCGGAGACGGACACCATCCCCGGCCGTTCCTTCGGCGTGCGGTGAATCCAAGTGTACGTCGGCTGGCCGAAGGATTGGGACTTGAGGACGGCCACTTCGCGACGACCCCGGAAGAAGAGTTCCGCATCAACCTGTCCGACCGCCCCGCCGGACACCGTCTCCCGGTCCACGGTCAGTGGCACCGGGAGAGTGGTGTTTCCGGTGTCCGGTTTCTCGAAGCCACTAACGACCGCCCCTTGGCCCACGGGAAATTGATTCGAGGACAACGGCTTGGAAACCGCCAGCACTCGCATGACTGGAAAACCGGTCGCCCGTTGGGAAACGACGCGGATTTTTGGCTTTTCCTCCGGCCGGTCGGTCAAGTCGAGTGTTCCCTGTTCCCAAGTTAATGTGAACATCGGGGGGATCAGTTGCGTGCGGACCATCGCCGCGTCCGCCAGTCGTTTTTCCTTGGTGATCGTGTCGAGCGGTTCACCATTGATGATGATATCCTCGGCCGTCTGGCAATAAGCCTCGGCCGCCCGGCGGCAATAAGGCTTCGCGGCCCCGGCATCGACTTCGGCCCAACCATCGTTGATGCTGCGTTTCGCTTGCGCGAGCAAGAGAGCGTGCATCCATACCCGGCGTTCGGCGGCAAAGGGGTTCTCTGCCGGGATCAGCGTGCCGTCGCAGGCCGATACCAGGCGGCAGGCGCGGGCAAGTTCTTTCTTGGCGGTGTCGCCATCGCCACGAGAACCGGCCTCATGGGCCTGCGCGGTCAGGGCGGGGAGGCTCCGGTAAATGGCCGCGAGTTGTTCGCCCACATCGGTGAAGGTTTTCGCCCATTGGTCCGAGTCGGCGGTGGCAACGAGCGGTCCCAACTGTGCCCATGAATGGGAGGAGGGGGATTTCAATTCATCCGCCAGTCCCGCCCCGAGAACCGCGAGGGCCATGCGGCCATGCCGGATGGACAGCGTGCGTGCGGAGAACTCGCTCGGCGTCGCCTGTTGCGAAGTCGTTGACGTGTGCAATCGCACGGAGATGGCCCGTTCCCGACGATACAAGATGGCCCGTTGTGTTGGCGAGATAAACGGAACCCGCAGAGCGTTATCCAACCGGTGCCAGTCGGAGGCCAGTTGTGTCGTCGAGAGGGCAAGCTCATCAATTTCCTTTTGGAACCGTTTCACCAGCGTGGCGTAGGAACCAGCTTCACTGGCGGGGTCAAGCAACGCGGTGATCCGGTTGATCTCTTCCAACCGAGCGTCGCTCGGGTTGGCGAGCAATGCCGCGAGTTCATGGAACTTCCCGGCGATCCCTTCCACAGCCGTCAGCAAGGTCAGCGTGTCGGCGGCCGGAGTGCGTTGGTTGGCGACCCAGAAAGCGTAATACGGCAGCCGGGTTTGCAGTTCATCGCGCACGCGGAGGGCGGTTGCCAGTTTGGCGATCTCCGCTTGAAGGGCGTCGTATTGTGTCCCGGCGGTTGTCAGGCGTTCTCGTCCCTTGGCCCAATCTTTGGCATCTCCGGAGAAAAGCAGATCGATGCCCGTGCGGCGATTCTCATCGGCGGCGGCCAAGGGCTTCGAGAGCCAGCGGGCCACTTGTTCGGGATAGGTGAACTCATCGCTTGGCGTGGTGAACCATGCGCATCGTTCCCCGGCGAGATGGATTTTCAACGCGAGGGCGATCTCCGCTCCCCCGGCCATTTTGCGGGTTTTCTCCGCGTGCAGAATTCGGAGCAATTGAACTTCCGTCTGCCGGTCCCGGAGGGCATCGAGTTGCTTCAACAGGCCGATGGCCGCGTCGAGGTCGGCGGGGGAAACTGTCTCCTGTTTGGCGAGTTTCTCCAGCAATTCCCCGGCAAGGGCGTTTGAGGTCGCCTCGCGCGGGCCGGTTTGCTTGTCCCATTCCTTCGGCTGGTCGGCGGCCGGGAGGGCGAGCAGTTTGTCCAGTGTGCCCGGTGGCAGTTTGGTGACGGGCTGGCCCATCGCCCGCGACACGGGCAGCGCGTTGGCGAGGCATTCCGGTGTCCGGTTCCACGGAGATTGGGTCAGTTCCCGCTCCAAAGTTGTCAGCCGGGCCAAACCGGCGGCGGGAACAGTTCCGGTGTGTCGGGCCAATTTTTCGCACCGCATTGCCAGATCGAGATATTGCCGCCAGATGTTCGGGGAGGCGGCCTCCGGCCGGGGCTGGCGGGCGGCCAGTTCGGCCGTGCGATCCCATATCTTGCGAAGCTCGGCCGATGCTTCCGTGGAAACCCCCGGCGGCGGGCTGCCCGGCGGGAGTGGACCGGTGTTGGCCGGATGAACGCTGATGAGCCGGATTTGCTCGGCCCGGCGGGGACCGTCGCCGCTCGGAAGCAAGAACGGCTTTTGCGGGGCGTCCCGGTTGGCCTGCGCCCACCCGCCGACATGTTCGTCCAAATATTGCAGCAGAGCCGCGACCGTCACATGCTGATCCCGCTGTCCGGCCCCGCCGCGAAGACCCTCGACGAGGAAGTGGCCGAAGACGCTTTCCAGCCATTCCTCCGAGACCCACGCGGTTTGATCGGCATCGGCCGAGCAAATGACCACCAGACCGTCGATCTCCGCAATTTTTGCGTCGAGGCTTTTCAAGCCACGGGCGAACTCATTGGAAAATTCCCCTCGGGTCCAGTTCACCGATTCAAAAGCGGCATCGAAGATCAACACTTTGGGGCGACTGGCCGGGAGCGTTTTCAACATGTCCAAGATTTTGGCGACCGGCAGGCGATGACTCGGCTCGGCGACCGTGGCCTTTTCCGGGACCATCCACAGGAAGGGGCCATTCGGCCCCGAACCACCGGGGGCCGTGAAGTGAAGAACCAGCGGGCTTTTGCCGGAATCGTTCCGGTCGATGGCCGATTCCCAAGTTTCGACCGTCAGGCCCGGATCGAGTTTGGGTTTCGGGTTGGGAACATCGCGTTCGTTGACGGCCCATTCGGTCAGCAAGTTGGCCGACTGGAAGCCGGCGGCATTCAGCGGGGCGACAGTGTTGATCGGGATGTTTGGTGAAACGACGACAAACCGGGCCGCCTTGGTGGGCCGCCAGAGGATGATGGCCAACACGATCCCCGAGACAAGCAACGCTCCGACAAACGCGGCCGCCATCCGGACCCGGCGAGCCCGCCGATGCGGGTCGGCCACGCCAGACGCCTTGCCCTGCTGCCAAGACTTGCGGGAAGCCGCCGGTCTTTTTGCGGCCGAACCACGGGAATGCTTCCAAGAGGGATCGCCGGACATGAGAGTCTCCCGGTTGCGATTCGTTCGCGGTCACCGGGGAATTTTACGACGCTTGCCCGGCGGTCACAACCCGCCAGTGTTATGCGATTCGGGAAGGGGAAGCGGACAACTGATTTCGTCTGTTCCGGATTCAGGACAATTCCGAACTCGAACAGTAGCGGATGCCCTGCGCCATTCCCGAGGCTCGGGCCGTCGCCTGAAGCAATCCGGCGGCGGGGATGTCGATGCCGGCCGAGGCGTCTTCGATCATCAAGACTTCAAATCCCGCGTTGCGAAGATCGCGGGCTGTGAAGAAGCAGCAGATGTTGGTGGCGATGCCGCACACGGCCACCGTGGTAATTCCGCTGGCACGCAGGGTGTCCACCAAGGCCGGGTGTTGGGCCGTCACGGCGTAGGCTTCCATATCCCTGTTGAAGCCTTTGCGCCAGATCGCATGAAAGCGGTGGGTGGAGAGACCCGGCAGGAAATCGGCGCCCGGCGTGTTCATCACGCAATGCGGCGGGTACAGATTATCCCGCTGACCCAAGAACGAACAATGGTCAGCCGGATGCCAGTCTTGGGTGGCATCAATGCGGTCAAATGGCATCTCCAGCAATGCATTGATCGCGGGAACAATCTCCAATCCTCCCGGCACGGGAAGTTCCGCCGGGCAAAGACTGGTGAAACCCTTTTGGACATCCACCACAATCAGACTTGTGTGCGGCCATTTGAGATGCATATTGTTTTCTCTGGTTAGTCGGGCGGTCGTTCTTACACAAAGACCTCCGCTGTGACCTGTCACATGCTCAACAGCGGCTTTAAAAGTCCTCCTGCCAATTTCAAGCCAAGAAGCAGTCCGGCAGGTTAATAAAGTATTGCAAGAAAATTGCGACTATTAAGCATGCTTTTGACAAACCAATGATCTTGGCGCATTCTCCGGCAAAATCAGCACAAACTTGTATGTGTGAAGAATCCTTCTCGAATGCTTCATTGTCTCTTCACGCTCTAACCGTTGTTCCCTCATTTTTGTCCTCTAAATATAGAGTCTCACCAAGCGGTGAAACCGCAGTTGTCTCTCTTCCACGGGGTTTTCAATGTTGAAGGTTTTGACTCGAAATGGTCGGCGTGGGTTCACGTTGATCGAGCTTCTGGTGGTGATCGCGATCATCGCCATCCTGATCGGGCTTCTCCTGCCCGCCGTCCAGAAGATCCGTGAAGCCGCCAACCGCATGAGCTGCTCGAACAATCTCAAGCAACTCGGTCTGGCCGTCGCCAACTATGAAAGCACCTACGCCTATCTGCCCTCTCCCGGCGAAGGCATCGTCCCCGGCACGAACACCAAAGACTACGATATCCACTCGTTCTTTGGATACATCCTGCCGTACATGGAACAGGGCAACGCCTACGGGTTGTTGGATCTGACCCGGGTTTATAACGACAGCGCCGCCCCGAATAACCAAGTGGCCGCCAAGGTCCAGCCGAAGCCGTTCCTGTGCCCCAGCGCCGCCGGCGTTCAGCCTGACCCGAAGGGTTATGGCCAAACGTCGTACATGCCGATCGCATACACGGACATCGACCCCAACACGGGTCTTCGACAAGTCGCCCCCGCCCTGAAAGCCCCTGGTGCCTTGAAGCTTGCCAAGTACGGCAACGGCACCTTTGCCGGCATCACGGACGGAACGAGCAACACGATCATCCTCGGGGAAGACTCCGACTACCGTAACAACGAAGTCATTTTCCCGTTCCAATTGTCCAGCGCCTCCGATCCGGGCAATGTCGACAAAAACCCCAGCGGTTTCCGGGCCATCAATCGTTGGGCCGATCCCGAAAGCGGCAACGGCGTTTCCGGCCCGCCTCAATTGGACCCGGCTTCGTCCTATTCCACCGCTGGATTTGCTCAGAAGTACATCAACCAAAACAAGACCCCGATTGGCGGCGGCACCGGAACCGGCCAATGCCCCTGGTCGGCCAACAACTGCGGCCCGAACGATGAAATGTCCAGCTCCCACACCGGCGGCGTGAATGTGGTGTTCGCCGACGGACACGTTCAGTTCATTCGTGATTCGATCAGCGGCAAGTCCCTGCGATATCTGTGTGATCCGACCGACGGGCAAACCCCCGGCACGGATTACTAAGCGGAAACATGTGTGACTCGGGCGTTGACCTGTCAACGCCGAACCCGGCCTCATGGCCGGGTTTTTTATTTGGGGAGTTTGATTCGATGAAGCATTGTTTTCAGACGGTCGCCTTGTTGGCGATCGGAATGATGGCGGCCGGATGTGGTTCCGGCGGCGGCAAGTCCGTGTTTGGCAAGCCCGTTCCCGTGAAGGGCAAAGTGACTCTTTCGGGCCATCCGCTGGCCAGGGGAAATGTGGCGTTTGTTCCGGTCGTGGCCGGAAAAGGCCAGGAGAGTTTCGGAACCCTGGATTCGAGCGGAGAATTCCACACGATCATTTTCCCCGGCAAGTATCGCGTGGCTGTTGAGCCGACGTGGATTCGCGAGGAAAAGAAGCCCGGCCGAACGGAGATTCCCGCCAAGTATCAAAGAGCGGCCACCGCTGATCTTGAAGTGGACGTTCCCGATTCAGGCAAGGAAGACATCGTCATCACGTTGAAATGACGAGACCGGGGCTTTGTCAGAGATCCGGCTGTTGAACAATCGGGAACGAACCCGGCCAAGAGGCCGGGTTCGTTCGTTCCCCGGTTGGTCCCCCTGCCGACTCGCCATGCCGCCGGTTGCATATAAAAGCCAGTCATGATGACGTTCCGACCGGATCTCTCCCGAGTCCGGTGAAAGGAGTTTCGATGGCTTATCACATGCGGTTTTTCGACACCTCTCCCAAACCATTGACCATCACGGCTGTCGAAACCGCCCTCCGGGTGACCGATCCGACCTATCGGCTGGTCGATGTCGGGGAGAATCCCATTCCACAAGCAAGCCTGTTTTTGGGGGACGCGCCGCAGGGCGAACTTGAAATCAACACCCCCGGCGACGGTGTTTTTGACAATTTGGTGAAAGAGATGCTGGCCCGGCTGGCGAATTCAGGCCATGAGTTCCGCGAGGCGGTCGAGACGACATTGACGATGACCCAGCGCATCATCACCGTGCGAATCTCGGCGGAGGAGGCCAGCCTCGACGACACTCTCGCCGCCATCGATCCGCTCTGGGACTGGCTGTTTGATTCCCGGCAGGGGTTGCTCCACGCGGAGGGAGAAGGATATTACGAGGACGGTGAAATGGTCCTTGAAGAAGAGGAATGACATCCGGCGGAATATCAAAAAAAGAGGGCCGGCAACTAATGTCGCCGACCCTCTCCTTTTCGTCAATCGTTTGCCGACATCATGGCCGGTGCGAATTCACCAACTGCCGGCCCCGCCCTTGAACTCGTTCAAGGATCGCGTCAATGCTCTTGCCCGACGGGCGGCCTTGCGCTTCCAATTCGGCTCCCTTGGCGAAGGCTTCGTCCGCTTCCTTGGTCTTGCCCTGATTGAAAAGAGCCAGGCCGAGAAGGTAGTGATACCGGGCGTCGTCGTTGAAGAGGGCGATGGTCTTCACGAGGCTCGTCTCGGCCTCGGAATACCGGCTCGCATGGAACAACCGGATGCCGTTGGAGAAGAAGCGGTCGGCCATCGCGGCCGGGTCCGGCTTGGCGGCCGGTCCGCCCGCGTTCGCCTGGGCCTTGATGGCCAGCGACAATTCCCGCACCGCCCCGAGATCGCGTGTCAGGGTGTCGTTCTCGGTCTTCAACTTGGCGATCTGGCCGCCGAGTTGTTCCTTGGTGGCCGAGAGTTCGGCCATCGTCTTTGAAAGTTGTTTTTCCGCTTCGTTCGCCTTGCTCAGCGACACGGTGTTTTTGGCGGTCAGATCGCTGATCTCCTTGCTCAACTTGTCCCCGTTCGCCTTCATCGCGGCCATGTCGGATTCGGCCTTGGCGGTCAGGGTTTTCAAATCCTCGGCGGCCTTTTTGGCTTGCGCCTCGGCGGCGACGGCCAGCTTTTCCGTGTTTTGCTGTTTGAGGGTCACGGTTTCGAGGTCGGCCTTGCTCTTGGCGGCGTTGTCACGCATTTTCACCAGTTCGTCCCGCAGGGCGAGCGTGGCGTCCGATGTTCCGGCCTTGATCGCGTCGTCCAATCCCTTGAGAATCGCCGTCGAATCGGCGTTCGCCTGAACGAACTTGGCCTTTACTAATTTGTCACCGAGGGCCTTGAGCGTGCCGTCCGCGGCTTCCTTCGCCTTGGCGACCGCATCGGCCGCCAGTTTGGCTTCGGCGGCTGATTTCTTGGCCTCCTCGGCGGCCTTGGCGGCGTCCGTCAGTTGCTTGGTCGCCGTTTCGATCTTGGTTTCGTAATCCTTGGCCGCCTTTTCAGCTTTTGCCTCGGTCTCCTTGACCAGTTTCTCCGCATCGGTCTTTTTGGCCTGGAGTTCCTTCAAGGCCTCGCCCGGCTTGGCGGCATCCAACCCGGCATCTTTGAACGATTTGTTCACAGCGGCCAAGGCGGTGGTTGCCTCTTCGGAGGCTTTGGTCGCGTCGGTCAGTTTGGTTTCGCTGGCCGCGAGGGCATCCTGGGCAGTCTTGAGGTCTTTCTTCGCGGCCTCTTCAGCCTTTGCGGCAGCGTCCGCCTTCACTTGAAGACTTTGAGCTTCTTTGACGAGTTCACCCACTTTGGCGGTGGCTTTGTCCCGGTCTCCCACGATCATGGGAAGCGCCGTCAGTCCCTGTTCCGGATTGTCGATTTTGACTTCCGCGAATGCCTTGGCGACGGTCGATTGGTATTCTTTCAAGTCGGTTTTGGCGTTTTCCGCGTCCTCGCGCGCCCGGGTTAGTTCCGCCGGATCAACGGCGGCCACTTGCTGCACGGGAGCGGGCGACGAGGATGGGATCAAACCAGCCGTGAAAGCTCCGAACACGCCCCCGGCCCCGATGAGCAGACCGGCCGCCGTGCCGATCAAGGCTCCCTTGAGACTTCGGGCGCCGGATGATTCCTCCACCGGGCGAAGTTCCGGTTCGTTTTCTTCCGCTTGTTTGGGTTTCGCCCGTTGTTGCCGCCGGGTGTTGTATTCTTCCCGCAGATTGTCCGATTCCTCGTCGATATCCTTGGCCCGGATCAGCGAACTGTCACCGGGGTTGGAAGTCATCGGCAAATCGAGATCAATGGCATCCTCGTCCGCCGTGTGCGAACCGCTCAGGGGAGGGCTGTCCATGTCGAACTCGGACTCATGCATGCTCGGGCGGGAACTCAAGTCCACCGAGGACGATTCAAAGATCTTTTGCTTTCGGGCGGCTTCCTCAATGACCTCGTCGGAAATGGCCAGGCTTCCGGAATCGGTGATGCTCGGTTGCGGGACTTGATCCCCGTAAAGATCCACCGCGTCGTCCGAGTCGTTGAACTGTGTCGCGTCGATGCTCTCCAGGCCATACTTGGATTCCGATGTTCCCTCTTCCAAACCGGCCGGAAGAGCACCCTCGGCGACCTCGTCCGGGACATTGAAACTTGGCTGGGTCGGTTGGGTCGGCTTGGCGGCGCGGCTGGGATATCCCGCGGCGGGATCGGTCGGCCGGGTGGAGCGGAATGGCGTGTTGCCAATGTCTTCGCGGCGTGCCCGCGCCGACGAGGAGGAAAAGTCCGATTCATTCGGAATTTCCAAGTTCGACTCGGTCAGCAGCACGTCCAGGATGCTCGAACGATTTCCCTCCGGCCCCATCGCGGGCATGTCGCCCAGCATGGCGCTGGAAGCTCCCGCCTCCAGGGAAGCCACAAAGGGAATCGATTCGTCGTCGTCCGCCGGGGCGGGACGCTTGGGGGCGGTCGGCCAGACATTGGACGACGCATCCGGCGGCGGCCGGTGAACGCCGCCGGTATCCCCGGTGGGGGACATGACACCGAAGTGTACTTGGGAGCCGCCGGAGGGCGAATTAATCCCCGTCATTTCCGGGGAAAGGTCGTCAAACCCGTCATCAACCGCTTCGGCGGCCTCGGCGACCATGGGCAGATCAGCCTCGGGGATTTCCGCCGTGTCCGAAGCAGTGGCGGGAAGCGGACCGGCCAACGGAATTGCGGAGGAATTCCCTGTGGACGTCCTGGCGGCGTCGACTTCCAGCAAATGCGAGAGCAAATCCTTGTCCGACGGGGCGTCCACTCGCACCGACGATGGATTGGGAAGCGGCGTGGGGACGGCTTCGGCCTCGGCAACGGCCCGTTGGCGTCGGATCACTTCCGTCCAAGATGTCAGCGACTGCCCGCTGGGGGGATTCGGGAGTTCGTCGAGCGGGATCACCCCGGACGCTCCCTCATGGATCGGGGCCACGTTCCCGTAATCGACAAACGCCTCGCCCCCTTCCTCGCTGATGGCGAAGATATCGGCGGCCTCGGCCATCGGAGGGCGAGCCGGGTCGGATTCCGGAGTTTTCTTTGGATCGGTCGAGGCCATGGCGGGATTGCTCCGCAGTCGGCTAGGGTGTACAGAGGTGGGACTTTACAGTCTTTGTCATTTTCCACGAAACCAATTGGCCGACAAGACGATTCAGCCGGTTCTACCCGGATTAGTTTACCCAATCGACCCAAATTTTCGTCAACGCAGCATAGCATACGAACCGCGTCCAAATACTGTGGCAGAGTAAAAATATTCGTTCCGGTGTGAATTTCGCCGAGAACCGCCCGGTTGACGGAGCTATTTCGGAACCGGGGAATCTTTCTGCCTATCTGCTTGCAGTCCGATGGAGGGAAAGTTACATTGTGGGTCTCTCCAACCACATCTCGAAGACCCGGCGGGTGACAACGAACCGGCCACGAGCGTCTTTCAGGGAGTGATTTTGCATGCGGGTTGTGATCACCGATTTTACCTTCCCCTCCCTGGACATTGAGGAAGCCATTCTGCGACCCGCCGGCATGGAGGTTGCCAGCGGCCAGTGCAAAACACCGGAATCGTTGATTGCCTTGGTGGCCGACGCCGATGCGGTTATTACCCAATTCGCCCCGCTGACGGCACAAGTCATTTCGGCCATGCAAAAAGCCCGCGTGATTGTCCGTTACGGCATCGGCGTGGACAACGTGGACTTGGCGGCCGCCCGTGAGAAGGGGATCCCGGTCTGCAATGTTCCCGATTACTGCATTGATGAAGTGGCCGACCACACGCTGGCTTTCATCCTCGCGCTGACCCGCCAAGTCTTGCCGAACCTGCAACACATCCGCGATGGCAAATGGGGGCTGCCCGTTTCGTTGTCCGACATGAAGCCACTGCGGGATCTGACCGTCGGCGTCGTTGGCTTCGGGCGTATCGGCCGGGAAGTGGCCTCGCGGCTGCAACCATTCAAATGCCGAAGGTTGGTTCACGATCCGGTTGTCCCGGCGGCCGTCGTGAGCGAAGCCGGTTGTGAAACGGTCGGGTTGGAGGCGTTGTTGGCCGAATCGGATGTGGTCACGCTGCATTGCCCCTCGACGCCGCAAACCCGCCAACTGATCAACGCCAAATCTATTTTGACGATGAAACCCGGCGCCTTCATCGTGAACGTGGCTCGGGGCGACCTGATCGAGACGCCTGCCTTGATTGCCGCCCTCCAGTCCGGGAAGTTCGGCGGGGCGGCGCTGGATGTGTGCGATCCCGAGCCAATTCCCGCTGACAGTCCGCTCCGCTCGCTGCCGAACGTGATCTGTTCTTCCCATGTCGCCTCGTGCAGCGCCAACGCGGTGAGAACCCTCCGGGAAACGGTGGCCCGCACCGCCCTTCGCGCATTGAACAACGAACCGTTAGCTAACATCGTCAACGGGGTGAAACGAGCATGAGCCAGTCCAATGAACGCCGGGTGGCCGTCAACGACCTCATGGATTTCTGCCGACGGGCGTTGGCCACGACGGGCATGTCCATTGATGATGCCTACACCACGGCCGACGCTCTGGTGGCGACGGACACGATGGGCGTGTTCACCCACGGAACCAAGTTGCTGGCGGGCTATCTGAACCGGCTTCGCGGCGGCGGCTACGACCCGAAGGGCCGGCCCAAGATCGAACGTGAGGGACCGTCGTGGGCCGTCATCGACGGTGAGACGGCCTTGGGGCAGGTCGGCAGCGTGTTTGCGATGCAAACCGCCATCGACAAGGCCAGCAAAACCGGCGTCGCCTATGTCGGATTGCGAAACACCGGCCACATCGGCGCGGCTGGGTATCACGCCTGGCTGGCGGCCCAAAAAGGGATGATTGGGATGGTCGTCGGCAACGACATCCCGAGCGTGGCCGCCCCCGGTTCGCGCGGGCCGGTGCTGGGGAGCAACCCGCTGGCGTATGCCGTGCCGGTGGAAGACGGCGACCCGATTCTGCTTGATGTCGCCACGGCCGCTGTCGCCGGGGGGAAGGTTTATGCCGCCCATCAGCGGGGAGAAACCATCCCCCCCACTTGGTTGATCGGCCCGGACGGCCACCCCACGACCGATGGCAGCTTGTACCCGAAACAAGCTTCGCTGGCCCCGATGGCCGGACACAAAGGTTATGGCCTCGGCTTGTGGTGCGAAATCCTCTCGGCCGTTCTGCCGGGCGGGGCGATGACCTGGCAGGTGGGTAGCTGGATGTTTGACCCGGCCGACCAACCCTCGAAGCACAACGCCGGGTTTCTGGCGATTGATGTCGCCACCATCGCCCCGCCGACCGATTTCACCGCCCGCATCCGGTCGCTCATTAACGAGATTCACGCCTCGCCCAAGGCCGATGGCGTGGATCACCTGCTGATGCCCGGCGAACGGGAATGGAGCAACCGGCGCCAGGCGATGACCAAGGGCATTCCCCTCCCGGCCGATGTTATCGAAAAACTCCGGCTGGCCGCCGAGATGACGGGATATCACCCCGACTGGCTGGCGAACTAATCATGACGGCCCCTCTCCCGGCCTCTCCTCCGAACTTCGTGAATGAAGACGACGACGAACTTCGCCGTCGGGTGATGCGTCGCGTGGCGTGGCGGCTGATTCCCTTTCTTGGCCTGCTGTATGTGTTCAACATCATCGACCGGGCCAACCTCGGATTTGTCAAAGATGCGCTGCAGGCCGATCTCGGAATGAGCCCCGATGTGTTCAGCCTTGGCTATGGCTTGTTCTACTTCGGTTATCTGCTCTTTGAGGTGCCCAGCAATCTCTTGCTGCGCAACGTCGGCGCCCGACGTTGGATCGCCCGGATCATGATCAGTTGGGGAATCGTCTCGGCCGGAACATTGCTGGTGACGGGAACCACCAGTTTCTATCTCGTGCGGATACTATTGGGCGTCGCGGAGGCCGGTTTCTTTCCGGGCATCATCCTCTATCTCACGTATTGGTTCCCGGCGCGTGAGCGGGCGAAAGTCGTCTCGTTGTTCATGATGGCCATTGCCGTCGCCAATATTTTCGGCAATCCGCTGTCCGGGGCCATCATGCACCTGATGGGCGGCGTTTCCGATTTGAAAGGCTGGCAGTGGTTGTTTTTGCTGGAAGGGCTTCCCTCTGTCTTGTTGGGATTTGCCGTGCTGTTCTGCCTGACGGATCGCCCGAGCGAAGCTCGCTGGCTGACGCCGGAAGAACGCGATTGGCTGGTAAATCGAATGCAAAAAGAAGAACAACGCCGTCGTGAGATTCACGGAGCCGACCGGCTGGCGGCGATGTTCAATGGACGTGTTTGGTTGTTGATCTGCCTTTATTTCACGGTGGCCGTTGGAACAAACGCCGGTTCCGCGCATTTTCCGAGTCTGCTTCAGAAGCAGTACCAAGATTTGAACAAGCTTGAGCTTGGCTTCTTGCTGGCTCTCCCGCATATTGCTGCGTTGATCGGAATGACTCTCCTGAGCATTCATTCTGATCGCACTGGCGAACGACGCGGCCATGTCGCTTTTGCCGCGTTGGTCGCGGCCGCCGGGTGGGCACTGGCGGCAACGGCCTCGTCGCCGTTGCTCACGCTGGTCGGGTTTTGTCTCGCCCAAATGGGCATGATGAGCATGTTGCCTGTGTTCTGGGCCATTCCCACGGCGTTCCTCAGCGGGGTGGCGGCCGCCGGGGGTGTGGCACTGATTAATTCGGTGGCCAACATCGGCGGCATCTTGGGGGCGTCGATTCTCAATCAATTTGGGTTATGGTCGATGGCCGGCATCCTGCTTTTGGGGGCCGGGCTGGCGATGTTCGTCCGGCCGGAAACACGGGCGATGAAACAACAAGCTGAGGAAGTTGATCGTGAGTGAACCTCTCTTTGACCTGTCAGGCCGGGTGGCTCTCGTCTCCGGGGCCGCGAGCGGGTTGGGCCGGAATATGTCGCTGGCATTGGCCGAGCATGGGGCCGATGTGGTGTTGGCTGACTTGAACGAAGCCGGTTTGCAAACAACGGCCGCAGCCATCCGTCAACTCGGTCGCCGGGCCTTGCCGGTGACGTGCAATGTTTCCCAACCCGAAGCGATTCGGGAAATGTTCGCCCGATTGGACAAGGAGTTCTCGCGGATTGATTTCCTCGGCAACGTCGCCGGAGAGGGCTTGCTTGGCGATCCCGAAACCATCACCATTGAAACAGTTCAACAAGTCTTTCAAAATCTGGTGATTGGCCGTTTTGCCATGTGTCAGGAAGCCGGGCGGCGAATGTTGAAAGCCGGGCGGGGCAGCATCGTCAACATCGGCTCGCTGGCCAGCATCACTGCCCTCGGCCGGGGACACATCGCCTATAGCATGGCGATGGGGGCCGTCGTTCAAATGACCCGCGAACTCAGCACCGAATGGGCCGGTCGCGGCGTGCGGGTAAACGCCATCCTCCCGGCCCAAGTGGTCAATCCCAGCCTGGAAAAGCGGATGGCCGCCGACGACAAACTCGAAGGCCAATGGCTCAAGGGGATTCCCCGAGGACGGCTGGGACAGCCGGAAGACATCAAAGGTCTGGCGGTGTTTCTCGCCTCCGATTCCTCATCGTGGATCACCGGAGCGTTGATCCCGATGGACGGCGGCAACCTCGCCATGAACTCCGGCGGCACCATCGGCAAAAACTAAAAGTTCCAAGTTTCAGGTTCCATGTTCCAAGTTCCAAGTTGAAATGCAAACTCGGAAAAGCTTTTGCCAACGTCTTGGCGTGCTTGGAACTTGGAACTCGAAACTTGGAACTTGGAACTAAAAAAACTCTCATCGGGTCATTATGTCCAATGAATTATTGATCTCCCTCTACCGGGAGATGCTCAACATCCGGTTATGCGAGGAGCAACTCGCCCGTTGCCATCAGGGGGGCCTCGTTCACGGGGCCTGTCACACCTATGTCGGGCAGGAGGCGATTGCCGTTGGCGTTTGCGCGCATCTTCGCACGGAAGACGTGGTCTTCAGCACACACCGCGGACACGGGCATGCGCTGGCCAAAGGGGTGCCGCCGCGACAGGTGTTTGCCGAGTTGTTCGGCCGGGCGACGGGCTGTTCCCAAGGCCGGGGCGGCAGCATGCACCTGTTCTCGCCGGAAGTCGGCATGATGGGGACAAGCGGCATCGTCGGCCCGTGCATCCTTCAGGCGGCGGGGGCGGGCTACAGTTTCAAATTGATGAAGACCGATCAAGTGGCCGTCGCTTTCTTCGGCGACGGGGCCTCCAACAACGGGGCCTTCCACGAAGGTCTCAACATGGCGAGCATATGGAAATTGCCGGTGCTGTTCGTCTGCGAGAACAATCAATTCGCCACCGAAGTGCCGTTCTCGTATTCATGTGCCAATCCCGATGTGGCCAGTCGCGGGGCTTCCTACGGAATGCCGGGCGTGCTGGTGAACGGCAACGATGTTCTCGCCGTCCGCGAAGCCGCCGGGGAGGCGGTTCGGCGGGCGAAAGCCGGAAACGGGCCAACGCTTTTGGAATGCCGGACGTATCGCACACGCCCCCATGCCGAAGGAATGGGCGACTTTACTTACCGCACCAAGGAAGATGTCGAGGCTTGGAAAACCCGCTGTCCGATCAAAGCATTCCGACAATACTTGCTGACGGAGAAGATCGTCTCGGAAGGTTTGCTAACGGACATCGAAGCAGAAATCAAAGCGGTTGCCGCCGATGCTCAACGATTTGCGGAAGCCAGCGCGTGGCCCGATCCCGCGACGGCCGCCACCCATGTGTTCGCGGAACCGACGCCTGTGAAGCCAAGCTCGGCCCCGGCGACCAGCGACGATCCGGCCCGGCAGATCACGTTCATGCAGGCCACGTTGGAAGCCCTGCGGGATGAGATGGAGATCAACCCGCGCATCTTTGTGATGGGCGAAGGCATCGGCGTTCGCGGCGGCAATTTCAAGACGACCGCCGGACTCTTTGAAAAACATGGCCCGGTGCGGTTGTGTGACACGCCGATTTGCGAACGCGGCTTCGTCGGCATGGCGGGGGGCGCGGCCATGACCGGCACCCGGCCGGTGATTGATTTCATGTTCGCCGATTTCGTTCTCGACGGGTTGGGCGAGATCATCAACCAAATCGCCAAGATGCAATACATGTCTAGCGGCCGGTTGAAAATGCCGGTGTTGCTGCGGGGCTGCATCGGCATCGGCCACTCGGCCGCGACGCACCATTCGGGGAGTTATCACACCCTCTTCGCTCACTGTCCGGGGCTTCGAGTGGTGGTGCCTTCCAATCCGCGTGATGCCAAGGGATTGTTGAAACACGCCTTGCGCTGCGACGACCCCGTGGTCTTCCTCGAACACCGGGAAATTTTGAACGTGAAGGGATATGTCCCGGAAGACGAAGAAATCCCCTTCGGCAAAGCCGCCATCGTGCGGGAAGGCCGGGATGTCACGGTGGTGGCTGTTGCCCACATGGTTCAGCATTCGATCAAAGTGTGCGAAAAGCTGTCCAAAGAAGGCGTGTCCGTGGAGTTGGTTGATCCACGAACGATTGCCCCGCTGGATGTGGGGACGATTCTGGCCTCGGTTCACAAAACAGGTCGATTGTTGATTATTGACGGGGCTTTTGGCCCGTTTGGGTTGGGCGCGGAGATCGCCGCGTGCGTCGCGGATCACGGGTTTGACGACCTCGACGCCCCGATTCGCCGGTTGCACGGGAAGCACACGCCGACGCCATATAGCCCGCCATTGGAGGCCGCCGTGGTGCCGGGGATGTCGGACATTGAAAAGGCCATCCGTGATTTGCTGGCCGAATAAGGGGAAGAATCATGGCGGTCGAAATCAAACTCCCGCGTCTCGATTGGAACATGGAACAAGGCACGTTCATCGGCTGGCTGAAAAAGCCCGGCGATCAGGTGAACGTCGGCGAACCATTGTTCACCCTTGAAGGTGATAAAGCGGTCCAGGAAATTGAAGCCACCGAGGCCGGGATTCTGCGGTTGCCGCCAAACCCGCCTAAGGAGGGGGACCGGATTCCTGTGGGCACCATCCTCGGCTATCTGCTTGCAATTGGCGAGCAACTGCCTTCGGAAGCTCCGGTCCCTGCTCCGCAAGCCGCCTCACAACTGCCGGCCGCCGCTAGTCCCTCGGTGCGACGACTGGCCCGCGAAATGGGTGTCGATCTCGAACAGGTTCGCGGAACCGGCACCACCGGCCGTATCACGGTCGAAGACATCCGGGCGCATCAACAGCCAGTCGTCGCCCGCCAAGCTGACCGCGCAACCCAATCGGTGGTGATGACGCCGCGTGCCCGGAGAACCGCGAAAAGTTTGGGCGTGGATGGCAGCAGCATCAAGGGAACCGGACGCAACGGCCGCATCCGCGAACGGGATATTCTGGCGATCAAACCCGCCGCCGTTACGGTGCCCCTTGCAAAGACAACAGATGATTCCAAGATTCGCCAAGTGATTGCCGAACGGATGCGGCACAGTTTGCAAACGACGGCTCCGGTCACGCTGCACACCACCGTCGATGCGACCAATCTGGTCAACGTGCGGAATCAGTTCAAAGCCGCCGCCTCCTCGGGGGCACGGGTGCCGACGATCACCGACCTTTTCGTCAAACTGGTCAGCCGGGCGTTGCGGCAACATCCGCGCATCAACGCGCGGTGGGAAGACACCGGCGTCGTGACTTCGGAGGCCGTCAACATCGGCCTCGCCGTGGACACGGAAGCCGGTTTGCTGGTTCCGGTGATTCGTGATGTTCCCGGATTATCCCTGCGACAGTTGACCGTGCGTTCCAAAGAATTGATCGAAAAAGCCCGTTCGCGCACGCTGCCTGCCGAGGCCATGCGAGGCGGGACATTCACCATCACGAATCTGGGATCATTCGGGATTGATGCGTTCACGCCCATCATTAACTGGCCGGAATGCGCCATTTTGGGGCTTGGCCGCATCCTCAAACAACCGGCAGTCGTGGACGACCAGATCGTGCCGCGAGAGATGATGACGCTAAGTCTTACCTTCGATCACCGCATTGTGGACGGCGCTCCGGCCGCCCGCTTTCTTCAAGCGTTGTGTCAGGAAATTCTGAACCCGGTCCCTTGGTTGGTTGAGTAGAGAGAAGCAGAAAATAAAAGAATAACCACAAAGACGCGAAGGTCACACAACGTTGAATGCCAGAAGCTGGTGCGGGAACAGATCGGGGAATTGAAACGCCAGAAGGACGAGCCGCCGGACGCGGTGTTGTGGCAGGCGCTGGTTCATCACCTGTGGCAACTCATCCGGTTGCTGTAGGCCTGAAAGCCGGGCTGGACATGGAAGGAGACATTGCGCGCCGAGGCGGCCCAAGGCGGCGCCTGATCGACGAATGATCGGCCGACGGTTAAAAAGACCGCCTCGACGAAATCAAAGCCCCCTCACGATCTTGGAAAAAATTCACAAGCTCAACAGGGCGAAAACCGGCCAAAGGGGCGTGCAGAAAGATTTGCCAGCCCCTTCAACAATAACTTGAGAAGAAAGAGCAAACAAGATGCGCCGACCAACAATCGTCTCGATGATCGGTGTCTGCCTGCTCGCCGCGACCTCGGCATTCGCCCAAGCCCCGCCGGAGCGCACGCGGCCGAACATCGTCTTTATCATCGCCGACGGTCTTGGATACGGCGACCTTGGCTGTTACGGGCAAAAGAAGATTCGCACGCCGAACATCGACCGGATTTCGGCCGATGGAATGCGTTTCACGGCCCATTATGCCGGAAGCAATGTGTGCGCCCCCTCGCGGTGCGTGCTGATGACCGGCAAACATCCGGGGCATGGTTACATCCGCGAAAACCGGCAGGCCAAAGGTTTCACCGAAGGCCAGGAACCGGTCCCGGCCGATTCGTTGAAACTGCCGCTGTTGCTCAAGAAACAAGGTTACACGCTCGGCGGCTTCGGCAAATGGGGGCTGGGGCCATTCGGTAGCACGGGCGATCCGCTCAAACAGGGCTTCGACCGCTGGTACGGTTACAACTGCCAAGCCGTCGCCCACAACTACTACCCGACCCATCTTTGGGATGACGACAAGCAAGTCAAACTCGACAATCCAAAGTTCGCCGCCCACCAGAAACTACCCGCCGAGGCTGATCCAAACGACCCGAAAAGTTACGCGGCCTACAAGGGCAACGATTACGCCCCCGACCTCATCGGGGCCAAAGCGCTGGACTTCGTCCGGGCCAACAAGGATCGGCCGTTCTTCCTGTTTTACCCGACGACGGTGCCTCATCTGTCCCTGCAAGTCCCAGAGGATTCACTCAAAGAGTACGCCGGGAAATTCCCCGAGACGCCGTACACCGGCGACCGGAGTTATCTGCCGCACCGACAACCGCGAGCCGCGTATGCCGCGATGGTGACTCGCATGGACCGCGATGTTGGCAATCTGCTCACACTGGTCAAAGACCTTGGCTTGGATGAGCGGACGATTGTGGTCTTCACCAGCGACAACGGGCCGCTCTATGATCTGTTGGGTGGCACCGACTCCGACTTCTTCAACAGCAACGCCGGCCTGAGCGGCCGCAAAGGCTCTTTCGGGGAGGGCGGTTTCCGGGAACCGTGTCTGGTTCGCTGGAAGGGTCATATCACGCCCGGCGGCGCCAGCGACCGAGTCACCGGGTTTGAAGACTGGTTGCCCACACTGCTGGAATTAATCGGGAGCGGCGACCAGACGCCCGGCGGCATTGATGGCATCAGTTTCGCCCCGACTCTTTTCGGCAAAAAACAAGAGCCGCGACCGTTCCTCTACCGCGAGTCGCCGGGATATGGCGGCCAGCAGTGTGTTCGGGAGGTGGACTGGAAAGCGATCCGGCGAAATCTCAATCCCGGCCCGAAGGCGAAGGACCAGAAACCCGGCGAGATCGAGCTTTACGATCTCGCCACTGATCCCGGCGAGAAAGCCAATCTCGCTGACAAGAAGCCGGAAGTGGTGGCGAGGCTTCTCGCCCTCATGGAGAAACAACACGTAAAATCCGATCTGTTTCCGATGAGGGCATTGGACGGCAAAAAATAATCTCGAACCGGAAGCTGCCTCTCCCCATGCAACCCACCCCCCGCACGGCCTGGCTGGTCGTCGCGCTGCTCATGCCGGTCGCCCTGTTGAACTATCTTGACCGGCAAATGCTGGCCTCCATGCAGGCATCGGTAATGTCGGACATCCCGAGCATCGGCACGCAAGCCAATTGGGGATTGATGCTCGGCCAGTTCAAATGGGTGTATGCGTTTCTCAGCCCCGTCGGCGGATACGTCGCGGATCGCTTCAGTCGCCGGTTGACCATCGGCGGCAGTTTGTTCGTCTGGTCGGCGGTGACATGGGGGACTGGGCAAGTCACCACTTTTGATGAATTGCTCTGGGCCAGATCGCTCATGGGCATCAGCGAGGCGTTCTACATCCCGGCGGCGCTAGCCCTGATCGCCGACCACCACACCGGCCGCACCCGTTCGCGAGCGGTCGGGTTGCATCAGGTTGCCATCTATCTCGGCGTGATCACTGGCGGATTCGGCGGGTATGCGGCCGCCGATCCAAATTTGGGATGGCGGTTCGCGTTCACCATCTGCGGCGGCCTCGGGATGCTGTACGCCGTGCCGCTGTTGATTCTTCTCCGTAATCCGCCCAAGTCGGAGGAGCGATCACCCGCCCCGACTGCTTCGCCGCTTGGCGCATTGCGGGAATTGTTCGCCAATCGTTCGTTCATTCTGTTGGTTCTGTATTTCACCTTGCCCGCGATGGCCGGGTGGGTGGTGCGGGACTGGATGCCCTCGATCCTGCGAAAGCAGTTCGACATCGGGCAGGGACGGGCGGGAGTCGCCGCCACGCTTTACTGGCAGGTCGCGGCCATCATCGGAGCGGTCGGCGGCGGGTGGCTCGCGGATGGCTGGATGAGAAAAAATCCACGCGGAAGGATCTATGCGAGCGCCATCGGCATGAGTCTGATCGTCCCCGCGATCTTCGGCGTGGGCAATGCGGGTTCGCTGGTGGTCGCCGTGGCGTTCCTCATCTTGTTTGGCCTCGGCTGGGGCATTTTCGACGGCAACAACATGCCCATCCTGTCCCAGATTGTCCGGCCGGAGTTGCGTGCCACCGGTTATGGCCTCATGAACTTCGTCAGCATCAGTTGCGGCGGGCTGGCCGATTGGGGTTTTGGCCTCATGCGCGACCGGCAAATCTCGCTCAATGTCTCGTTCGGGGCCTTCGCCAGTCTGGCGGTTTTCTCAGTCGTGTTGGTCTTGCTCATCAAGCCGCGAAACGACCTCACAAGTGAGTCAGACATTTTAATCCGATGACGATCTTTTCAGCCTGCCGATTGTATTTGCCGATAACTCTTGACCTGTTGGTTTGTGATCCTAAACTCTCGGTTTGACGGTCGGATCGTCATCCGAATCTCTCCATCAACAAAAGGTGAGTCCATGCAGTCCGGTCAGGCGAATGAGATCGATTTTATCGAAGAGTTGAAGCTCCGCCGTTGGGCGAGGGAGAATTACGTTCCCCACACTCAACGGAACGAAACCTGGCATCCGATCATTCACGATGAGATGGGTCGGAAGGATCACGAACACCGACCGGAAAGCCGTCGGGCCACGCCTTGAGGCGGCCGACGGGCACGGACTTTTCCGCCAACATCACGACACCCATCGCCCCCCGGTGATGGGTGTTTTGCTTTCAACCGGGTGAGCACGGAGGCGACACGCATGGGATTTTTCACCGGCCGGGCCAGCTTTTTGCGATTTCGAGTGGACGGCCCCGCCCCGCGGTTTTTCAGCGAGGAACATCTGGCCATGCTCGCGGAAAACGCGGCCGGCCGGCAACGCATGGTCGCCAGTGACGGTGTCGAAGTCGGCTGGACGGGCGGCGAACATATCCTTGATGTCCAGTTTGAGATGGCCAAGAATATCATCAACGACATGCTGTTCTTCAGCATTCGCACCGATGTGATGAAGCTCCCCGGCGACCTTCTGCGGGCCTATTACGCCATCGACTTGGCCGCGCTGGCCAAGAACAACCCGAGCGGTCACGCCAGTGCTTTGAACAAGCGAGAAGCCAAGGAATCCGCCCGCGACCGGCTCGAACTGGAGGCGAAGGACGGCCGTTACACCAAGAAGAAAACTGTCGAAGTGGTGTGGGATCTCAAGACGAACGAATTATTGTTCGGAACCACCTCCGTCGCCATGATCGACCGCCTGTTGGTCCTTTTCAAGAACACCTTCGGCTTTAGCTTCGAGTCAATCACCGCCGGAAAACGGGCCTATTCGCTGGCCGAGGCCCACCAACGGACGCGAAACGTGGATGATGCCTCGCCGTCGCCGTTTGTGCCGGGGCTGTCGCCGAAAGATGTGGCGTGGATTCCCGACGAGGCCTCCCGCGATTTTCTGGGGAACGAATTCCTCATGTGGCTGTGGTTCCAATGTGAGGACGAATCGGCGACGATCAAGCTGCTCGACGATTCTGAAGTCACGGTGTTCATGGCCCGCACGCTGACCTTGGAATGCCCCCGAGGCGTCTCCGGCCACGAAACGATCAGTCACGAAGGCCCCACCCGGCTCCCGGAGGCGTTGCGGGCGATCCAGTCCGGCAAACTGCCCCGCAAGGCGGGCCTGACCATCGTCCGGCACGATGTGCAGTACGAGTTCGCCATCAGCGCCGAGTCGCTGGGCATCACCGGCGCCAAAATCCCGGCCCCGGAAGACGAGGACGCCCGCGCCCGGCTGGAAGCGCGAGCCGACCAAGTCCGGCATCTCATCGAAACCATCGATCTGCTTTACGATGCCTTCGGCGAAGTTCGCTTTTCCGCAGAATGGCAGAATCAACTGAGCCGGATGCAACGCTGGCTGAGCCGCGAGGAACGCCGGGCCGCGTGACCTGAAATTGACGACCAAACAACTGGCATCATGCCAGTCTTTCTTGCATGTCTTGCATGAGTTTTATCACCCGTCTGGCAAAACGGCCGACAACCCGTTCAACAAACGAAAACACCATAAACCCCTTGTTTCATGGTGTTTGCGTCTTCCCATTCCGACCCGTCTGACTTCCGCCGCCGATCCGGCACATTGATTGCTTACATAATCTTCATCCTGCCTGTAAATGAGACTCCTCTCCCTCTCACCGCTGCATCGGCAATTGTTCCTTCCCATTTTCCAGACGGGGAATATTGTGCCCAGTTTAAGTCGCTCCCGCCTCACGGCCATCCGACGGGTCCAATCTCGCACGGCCTTCACGCTGATTGAACTGTTGGTGGTGATCGCGATTATCGCCATCCTCATCGGTTTGTTATTGCCGGCGGTGCAAAAGATCCGGGAGGCCGCCAACCGGATGAAGTGTTCCAACAACCTCAAGCAAATCGCCCTCGCCTGCCACAATTACGAGTCGGCCTACGGCGCGCTTCCTCCCGCCGGCAAAGGTTATTCGTGGTGCGCCTCCTCGGCGGCCAACTTGGGCGACACCCAAATCCTGAATCAAAACGGGCTGGTTCTATTGCTGCCCTACTTGGAACAGGACCCGATGTACAAGAAATTCAACTTGAACGAATCGGTGGCCGACGCCCCCAGCGCCGCCTCCGGCCGAAACACCAACGGCACGCTGGTCGGGAATCCCGCGACCAATGGAAATGCGGCGAACGCCCCGGCAATTTTGAGTGTGTTCACCTGCCCCAGCGACAACAATGCCTCGATCGGAAGGCTGTCCGGCAGTTACTACGGTCCCGCCAGCGGCGTCTCGGCGGCGGCGACGAATTACGACTTCATCACCTCGCAACTCGATTTTTCGTACTGCAATTACTGGAAGACAGCCCCCTCCGCCACAAAACGCATGTTCGGCGAAAACAGCGCCACCACCATGGCGGCCGTCACCGACGGGTTGAGCAATACGCTGGCGATCGGCGAAACAACAAAGTGGCACCAGAACGGCGCGGCGTTCGCTTGGTCTTACCGCACTTGGGTGATGACGGGAATCGATCCGGCCGGCGCATCGAACCCCGGCATCAATCTCTGGCATTTGCCAAGCGTGGACCCCACCTGGCAAAATCCTCCTTACACCCCGGTTGTCGGCCACATTCGAACTTGGTGGTCCGCCGCCGGAAGCCTTCACACAAACGGCTGCAATTTTGCGATGGGCGACGGATCGGTGCGATTCATTTCCCAAACCATTGACACCACCACCCTGAGCCGGTTGAGCACCATGAGCGGGGGAGAAGTCGTCACTCTTCCCTGATCGTTCGATTTGCCGCCGAAATCTCAATGGAGCCAGCCATGAAAATTTTCCAACTGTTGTTGGGATTGTGTTTGTTCGCAATCGCCGGTTGCGGAAGCAACGAGCCTTCACTGGTGCCCGTGGAAGGCAAACTCACGATGGGGGGAAAGCCGGTCCCCCACAAGAGTGTTCGCTTCACCCCCGAACCCGGAACCCCGGGATTGGGGGCGGGGGGCAACACCAATGCCGAGGGGGATTTCAAACTGCTGACCGTCCGGCCCGGAGCGACCACGGACCACTATGGCTTGTATCCGGGGAAGTATAAGGTGACGGTGACCGAGCCATTCATCCCGGTGAGCGTCGAATCCGCTCCCCCGTCAACTGGAGACGGCCCCGCGGCTGCCGTGGGTTTGCCAGGCTCTCGCCCCGTGAAAAAGTTGGAGGCGGTTCCGGCGCGATACTCCCAAGTGGAAACCACTCCGTTGACCATTGAAATTACTCAGGCCACCACGAAAATCGATCTGGATTTGATCAAAAACTAGCCATTCCGTCGGTCCAAGACATGGCTTTGCCCAAGTCATTTATCCGATCCAAACCGGCATTTCGGCGGAGGCAATCCGAATTGAAGTTTGTTTGAAATGATCGCCAATTTTGAATCACGCCGGTGTGTCAGCCGTCAACATTTCAACGGTGCCATTCTTTTAAGCATTTTTCTCTTGCATTTTTATCAAACCTGCGGGAAGATTGATTTCTCTCTCTCCCAGTTGGCGTGTGACTTTAAAACTTCCGGTTAACACCGGCACCGAATCTAACAAAAGTCACAATTTTCTGTGGGACTCAAAAACCAACATTTTTCAATGTTGGTTTATCCATTTGTTATTTCATTTTTCGGGAGGATCGGATGTCAACTCAACGTCGGGGCTTCACGCTCATTGAGCTATTGGTGGTGATTGCAATCATCGCCATCTTGATCGGCCTCCTTCTGCCGGCGGTTCAAAAGATCCGCGAGGCCGCCAACCGGATGAAATGCTCGAACAACCTCAAGCAACTCGCCTTGGCCCTCCATAACTACGAAAGCACCTTCCAAGCGTTCCCCCCCTCCGGGAAGGCGTATGGCTGGTGCACCAGCGCTTCCGGCGGGACGGGGGACGCGGTGATCCAAAACATGAGCGGTTGGGTGCTTGTGCTGGGAAATCTCGAACAAACCGCCCTCGACAGCAAACTCGACAAGACCGGTTGGTTCAGCAACATGACGACCGGTGGTTGCTGCGGCCTCACGGGCAATCAAAACGGCTCCTTGGCCGCCAACAGCAACGCCGCGTGGCTGGCCACCGAAATCCCCATGTTCATCTGCCCCTCCGACCCCGGCACCCGTGATATTTCTGTCGGGGTTTACTCCCCCGGCACCACGGCCGGCACCAGCGTCAACTACGACTTTGTGGTTCAACAAGTTTACACTTCCTGCAATTACTGGAAGGGCCAGACGAACAGTGGCCGTTACATGTTCGGCGAGGGCAGCAACTGCAAAACGAGCAATGTGATCGACGGCTTGAGCAACACCTTCATGATCGGCGAGACAACCGTCCAAGTCTCCAACGGCCATGCTCCCTCGTGGGGCTATCGCGGTTGGGTGATGACCGGGGTTAATCCGGGGGCGGGGATCAATGTGTTCACGGCGGGGCCGAAGGGCACGCTCACAAGTTGGGGTCAGGCGGGCAGCCTGCACACCGGGGGCTGCAACATGGCGATGGCCGATGGCTCCGTGCGTTTCGTGAAGGAAACGGTCGCGTCAAGCGTGCTCGGTCAGGTGTCCTTCATCGGCGATGGGTCGGTCACCACTCTGGATTGATCTGGCCGAAGGGTGACCGGCCGGGCATCATTTTTTGCCCGCCGATCATCGGCCGCCAATTTGTTTCTTTAAACGGCAGACCGGCTGGCGCCGGTCTGCCCTATCTCTTTCACCCACATGAGCGGAATCTTTTCGATGCGAACGATGTTGATGGCTGGCTTGTTGCTGTCCGGAATGATTTCTTTGAGCGGTTGCGGCGGCGGCGACAGCAAACACGCCGCCAGCGGCGAGATGGTTCCGGTGGCCGGGAATATCACCGTGAACGATCAACCCGCCCCCAACTCCTTGGTGACCTACACGCCGGTGGGAGGGGACGTGAAGGCTGATGCCGGAACCGGGATGAGCGATTCCACCGGCCGCTACGAAATCACCAGCGTTCGCGGAAAGAAGGGACTTGTCCCCGCCAAATACAAGGTGACGGTCAGCCGACGGCTCAACAAGGACGGCTCCCCGGCCGACCCGAACACTCCCCCGATCGAATCCCAAGCCATCGAGACCCTCCCGCCCAAATACACCGAGCTGGCGCAAACGGAACTTTCCATCACCATCGCCTCCGGCGACAAACGCTCCTTCGACTTCTCCCTAAAAACGGGTCCCGCCGCAAAGACTGCTCCAAAGACGCCCCCGAAGAAGTGAGCGTCCTGAAGAAACTTGGCCATCTGAAGATTCATGTCCTTTGCCTCCCCTTGGATGAAGACGATGAATCCGGTCGTCGGGATCGGTTTCGGGACAAGCGATTGTGTGCAGTGGCCATCCTCGTTGACCGGGGGTGGCCACGAGATTTTTGCATCAACTGATCGAGTTGTGTGTGATCGCAATTGCCAGTCAGGGAAACAACGAGTGTTCGATGATATGTGTAAGATGACAAAATTAGCATGGTTTCATTAAAAACTTCGCACCGCCTCCAACATCCGGAACCTTGGAATTGAGCGATGGGGCAACGCGAATGCTTGGATTGGCGGCTGCAATCGATGAAGAAAATGGCGTTTTCAAACTGGCTTTAATGTGCTTGCACGGTGTAAATCATGCCCTTTTTGGTGACTTCACCACTTGTAATACTGCCTGCTTTTCGAGCATTCTCCTCTTGCCTGTTTCCCATTTTTCGGGAAGATTAACTGTTCTATTACTGTTGGCGAGTGATTTTGTGGTTTCGGAAACGGCTCAACCACAAAAAAGAGGGCACAATTTTTCCATGTGACCCAACGTCGGCATCTCTGTCTGCGTATGATCTTCTACATTTTCTACATTTTTTCGGGAGGACCGAATGTCAACTCAACGCCGAGGCTTCACGCTGATTGAACTACTGGTGGTGATTGCAATCATCGCCATCTTGATCGGCCTGCTCTTGCCGGCCGTGCAGAAGATCCGCGAGGCCGCCAACCGGATGAAATGCTCGAACAACCTCAAGCAACTCTCCCTGTCCCTCCACAACTACGAAAGCACCAACCAAGCCTTCCCGCCTTCTGGAAAAGGATACGGTTGGTGTACCAGTGCCTCCGGCGGGACGGGGGACACGGTGATTCAAAACATGAGCGGTTGGGTGCTTGTGTTGGGATACCTTGAGCAAACGGCTTTGGACAGCAAACTCGACAAAAATGGCTGGTTCAGCAGTTACGGCACGCAAAATGCCAACGGCACCTTGGCGGCCACAAACAGTGCCTCGTGGATGGCCACGGAAATCCCCATGTTCGAATGCCCCTCCGACCCCGGCACCCGCGATATCAGCGGGGCGACTTATGGCCCCAGCGGGACGTCGCCTGGCATCTCCATCAACTATGATTTTGTCGTCAATCGGAACTATTACTCGAGTTGTAACTCATGGAAGGGCCTGTCGAATGCCTCACGTTACATGTTCGACCAGAACAGCAAATGCAAAACCAGCAATGTGATCGACGGCTTGAGCAATACCTTCATGGTCGGAGAGACGACCGTCCAAGTTACCAACGGCCACGCGCCGTCGTGGGGTTATCGCAGTTGGGTGATGACGGGGGTTGACCCCGGATTCGGACTGAATGTGTTCACGGCGGGTCCGAAGGGCACGTTGCAGCAATGGGGCACGGGTGGCAGCCTCCACACGGGAGGATGCAACATCGCAATGGCCGACGGGTCGGTTCGCTTCGTCAAGGAAACGGTCGCCTCCAGCGTGCTTACCCAAGTGTCCTTGATCGGTGACGGATCGGTCGCCACCTTGGATTAATTTGGTTCGACTTCTCCCTCAAGACGGGAACGGGAACCGTGGCGCCCCCGGAGAAGTGAGATTTTCCCGGCGTCCCGAAACTTTGCTAGACTGAAGATTCACGTCCGTCGCCACTCCTTGGATGAAGACGATGAATCCGGTCGTCGGGATCGATCTGGGAACAACCTATTGTGCGGTGGCCACCCTCGATGACCGGGGGCAGCCCGTCACCCTCCCCAACCGGGACGGGGACATGCTCACTCCCTCGGCCGTGCTGCTCCTCGACGACGGCACGGCCGTCGTCGGTCAGGCGGCCCTTGATGTCGCCCAAGAACAACCCCATCGGGTGGCGACGCTCGTCAAACGACGGATGGGGTTGGAGAGTTTCGGCAAGCCAGTCTCCGGCCGGGACTTTCGCCCAGAGACTCTTTCGGCCGTGATCCTGCGGAAACTGGTGCAGGATGCCGAGCTACGGCTCGGGCCAATTTCCAAAGCCGTCATCACTGTTCCCGCGTATTTCGACGACACCCGCCGCAAGGCCACGCACGACGCCGGCCGCATCGCCGGACTGGACGTGCTGGACATCCTCGACGAGCCAACGGCGGCCGCCCTCGCCTATTCCTTCCAACGCGGCAACGCTCTCCCCAGCCCGCAAGCCACGCTCACGGACAAGCCGCAGACCATCCTCGTTTACGATCTCGGTGGCGGCACATTCGACGTGACCGTGGTGAAACTGATGCCCAAGCGGTTTCAGGTGCTGGCCATCGAGGGGGATGTTCGCCTCGGCGGCAAAGACTGGGACGACCGCATCGTGAACCATGTGGCCGAGGCGTTTTTGTCCCAATACGGGGACGACCCGCGACAAGACATCCAAAGCCTGACGGTGCTGCATTCCCTCGCCGAGCGGGCCAAGCGGACCCTGAGCAAACTAGATCAGGCCAGCGTGACTTGCAATCACGCCGGGCGAAAACTGGCTGTCACGCTCACCCGGAGGGAGTTTGAGAACATCTCCCGCGACCTGCTGACCCGCACCCGCCTCACCACTCTGCAAGTGTTGCGGCAGGCGGGCGTCACTTGGGAACAGGTGGACCGTATCCTCCTCGTCGGCGGCTCCACGCACATGCCGATGACCGGGCAGATGCTGAAGGACATCAGCGGCAAACAGCCTGACAATTCGCTGGCCGTGAGCGAGGTGGTCGCCCGAGGGGCGGCGATCCACGCGGGAATTCTGCTCGCCCGGCAATTAGACGCCATGCCGACGAAATTGTCGAATGTTCCGGCGGCTCTCTCGGATGTGGTCGAGATCAACGTGAACGCCCACAGTCTCGGTGTGGAGGTCCGCAAAGAGGCAGAGCGGGTCAACGACATCCTGATCGCCAAAAATACGCAACTCCCGGCGGCCAGCAGTCGGGTGTATTACACCCTCCAAGAAAACCAGCAACGGGTCCGGGTGCGGGTGTTACAAGGCGAGGCGACACAGGCCGACGCTTGCATCCCCGTGGGCGAGTGCTGGATCGAGGGGCTTCCCCCGGATTTGCCCAAGGGGTCGCCGATTCAGGTTCGTTGCGGGGTGAGCGCCAACGGTCTCGTGGACGTGATGGCCCTGGATATGATCTCCGGCCGCATGGCCCGCACCGAGATCCACCGGAGCAGCGGATTATCGGATGACGAAATTGCGCAAGAAGCAGGGTGGGTAAACGGGCTTCGGATTCAGTAAAAAGACTTCCCTCTCCGAATCACCATCCTTGGGAGTTTGCGCATGATGAAGCGTCTGTCTCTGATCGCCTTGCTGGCCGTGTTGCCGTTGGTCTCGGCCGAAGAACCGGCCGCCCCGAAACCGCCGGAAGGTTTCACCGCATTGTTCAACGGCAAGGACACCACCGGTTGGAAAACAACCGGCAATGAAAAGGTGTGGGGCGCCGAGAAGGGCGTGATCTACGTCGAAAAAGGCGGCGGCGGTTATCTGATGACCGAAGCCGAGTACGGCGACTTTGAATTCACGGCCGACTACAAACTCTCCAAGGGCGCCAACAGCGGCATCGCCCTCCGGGCGCCGATGAAAGGCGACCCGGCTTACGTCGGCATGGAAATCCAGCTCATCGACGACGAAGGCTGGCCGGGCAAGCTGGCCGAATGGCAGCACACTGGCTCGATTTACAACGTCGTCTCCGCGAAGAAGCAAGCCAACAAGCCGATCGGCGAATGGAACACGATCAAGATCACCTGCAAAGGCCCGAAAGTGACCGTGATCCTCAACGGCGAAACCTTGGTGGACGCCAACCTTGACGAATTCAAGGACAAGGTGGACATCATGAAAAAGCACCCCGGCCTCGCCAACACCAAGGGGCACCTCGGCTTCCAGAGCTACAACACACGGGTGGAATTCAAGAATGTGTTTTTGAAGGGCCTGTAAAGCGATTCGATCAGTAAAAACAGAAGAGCCGCACCGCCAAAACGGTGTGGCTCTTCTGTTTCAAAAATCAGTCGGGTTCGGACTCGCCTTGTCACGGAGCGGGCGCAGGCAACGGGAACTTCTGATCGAGTTCGATGTTCAACTCCAACACATTCACCAACGGCTCTCCGATCAATCCCGAGAGCGGGGTGAATGATTTCGCGACCACCAAATCCGCGATTCCCTTCTTTACCTTCTCAAACTCCGCCGGTGATGCCGCCCGCTTTCGGGCCACCCGGTCAAGCTGGTAGACGGACAAAGCGTTGCGACGGGTGATGTCCGGGTCCAGGCCGGACCCGGAGGTGGTCACCATGTCCACCGGCACGGTTTCCAAGTCAGCGGCTTTGTCTTTGTTCGCCGGGTCGCTCAGCCAGAGATCGAAGAAATTGGCGTGGATCGCCGAATCGGACGACACCGGCTCGATTTTCTTCTCGGTCTTTCCATCCGGCAGTTTCACCTCCACGACACCGGGCCATTTCTTCGGGTGAACCTTGGCAAAGCTGGCAAAGAACTGGCTCACCATGTCCTCGGGCTTCGGGTCGTCGGTCTTGTCTGCGTTCGCATTTTTCCATTCTTGGATGATTTCCGGGTGATCCTTGGCCCACTGGAGAATGTACTCGCCCTGAAGGCCGTACTTGTCGTTGGCCAAGTCTGCCTTCGCCCAGTTCGCCGGGCCAACAGACATATCCGAAGCCCAGGAAGCCGCCCGGTCCGGGACGGCCGCGAACCATTCCTCAATGTCCTGTTGCGGGGTTCGCGGCTCGGAGGCATTTCCCGCTGAGCGACTTCCCTTCTTGTACATCAACATCGGCCCGAGTTGTTGGGCGACCCGGTCCCGCAGTTTCGGGTTGTTCGAGCCCAAATTGCTGCCGCCGGAGGCAGTCGCGTTGTACGAAGCCGCCGACGGCCGAGGCCAGAAGTATTCGTCGTTCGTGAACGGCTGGGCGATTAGCCGCGATCCACGGGCGCTCTCTTTCGTATCCTCGCCCTTCTCGTTCACCAGTCCGCCGGACGTGGCGGTCGGGAACAATCCTCGGCCGATCACGTACAGCGTCAGCGGGTATAGCACGCAACAGATTCCAACGGTAAACAGAAGCAGGAACAGGTTCCCGCGCAAATGATTCTTCATGTGTAATCTCCGATATCATCCGTCCGCATCACCGGGCGGGATTGTTGTTTTGTTCAGGCCACGCCGGGGATCACGGACAACACCACGTCAATCAGCTTGATCCCGACGAACGGCAGGATCACTCCGCCGAGACCCCAGATCAGCAGGTTCCGTCGCAATAGTGCGTCGGCCCCGACCGGACGATACCGCACTCCCTTGAGGGCAATGGGGATCAGACACGGGATGATGATCGCATTGAAGATCACCGCCGACAAAATCGCCGAGGTCGGACTCGCCAGGTGCATAAAATCCAGGGCTTTTAACCACGGCAGGGTGCCCGCGAACAGGGCAGGCACGATGGCGAAGTATTTCGCCAAGTCGTTGGCGATTGAAAACGTCGTCAACGCCCCCCGCGTCATCAGCAACTGCTTGCCGATCTCCACGACTTCGATCAGTTTGGTCGGGTCACTGTCGAGATCGACCATGTTCCCGGCTTCCTTCGCCGCTTGTGTGCCGCTGTTCATGCACACGCCAAGATCGGCCTGGGCCAGAGCCGGGGCGTCGTTCGTCCCGTCGCCCATCATCGCCACCAACCGGCCGCCTTGTTGCTCCTTGCGGATGTAAGCGAGCTTCGCCTCCGGCGTGGCCTCGGCGATGTAGTCATCCACACCGGCCTGCGAGGCAATGCTCTTGGCGGTGAGGGGGTTGTCCCCGGTCACCATGACCGTCCGAATGCCCATCTTGCGGAGCCGTTCAAACCGTTCCCGAATGCCCGGCTTGAGGATGTCTTCCAGCACCACCAACCCGACGATCCGATTGTCCTCGGCAATCAACAGCGGGGTTGCCCCCTGGCTGGCGTAAGCGCTCACCTGTTCCTGAAGCGTCACAGGAGCCGAGCCGCCCATTGCCTGCACATGCTTGAGTACGGCATCAGACGCTCCCTTGCGGATGCGGCGGCCATCCGGCAGATCGACGCCGCTCATCCGCGTCTGGGCGGTGAACGGAACGAACCGGGCGCCTTGGGGCGGGTTGGCCGAGGCCGGGCTGCCACCGGGCAACCGACGGTACAAATCCACGATACTCTTGCCTTCGGGCGTCTCGTCGGCCGCGCTCGACAAAGCGGCCAGATGTCCGACATCGGAAGCGATCAAATCGCCCAGCGGCAGAAACTTTGTCGCCTTCCGGTTCCCCATCGTGATGGTCCCGGTTTTGTCCAGCAACAGCGTGTCCACGTCCCCGGCCACTTCGACGGCCTTGCCGCTCTTGGCGATCAAGTTGGCCCGAAGCGCCCGGTCCATCCCGGCGATGCCGATGGCGGCCAGCAAAGCCCCGATGGTCGTCGGGATCAGGCAGACGAGCAATGCCACCAATGTCGGGATGTCCGTGCCCAAACTCTTCAGATCCTTGACTCCGAGGAAGTCGCCCATGTACGACTCGGCATTCGCCGCCATCGGCCAGAGGGCGGCGACAACGATCAGAAAGATCAGCGTGAACGCCGACAAAACCAGCGACAACGCAATTTCGTTCGGTGTCCGCTGACGCGACGCCCCTTCGACGAGGGCGATCATTCGGTCCAAAAACGACTTCCCGGCGGCGGCTGTCACGCGGACGACGATCCGGTCGGACAGAACACGGGTGCCACCGGTCACGCCGGAGCGGTCCCCGCCGGCCTCGCGGACGACCGGGGCCGATTCGCCGGTGATGGCTGATTCGTCCACGCTCGCCACCCCGGCGACGATTTCGCCGTCGTTGGGAATCAATTGCCCGGCGTCGATGACCACCAGATCGCCTTCTTTGAGGTCGGTGGACACCGTCCGCTCGAACGTGCTTGGCGAGGCATTCAGGGCGGCTTTGAAGTCGTCTGACATGCCGCGCAAGCGAAACGCCAAGGTTTCTTGCCGCGTCTTCCGCAGGGCGTCGGCTTGGGCCTTGCCTCTCGCCTCGGCCAATGCCTCGGCGAAGTTGGCGAACAAAACGGTGAGCAACAGCCAGACATCCAGCGCGACGAGGTAACCGATGGTGGCCCGTGTCGAACCGGGGTCAACCACTTTCACGACGGTGTAAACCATCGACAACGCGGTTCCGACTTCGACCACGAACATCACCGGATTTTTCCACATCTTGTCCGGCCGGAGCATCGCGAGCGACTGAAGGAACGCCGCTTTCATCAAATCCGGGGCAAACAGCCCCTTCCGGCGGCTAATCTGCCGGACCGACTTCGTTTCGTCGTCGGTGGTTCGCATGGGTTCGGTCATTGTGGCGGTCATGGTATTTTCAATCCGCAGGTGATTCGGGTAAGGTCAATTGACACCCTCCGTCCGGAGCGATTTTCATCTCCGGATGGAGGCACATTTCTCAGCGGCCAAACGGCATCGGCCCGAAATGCTCGGCAACCGGCCCCAAGGCCAGCGAGGGCAGGAACAAGAGCGCCCCGATGAGCAGCACCGTCCCCAGCAGCACGAATCCGAACGTCACGGTGTCCGTCCGCATGGTGCCGGACGTGAACGGGGTTCTCTTCTTCCGGGACAAACTTGCCGCGAGGGCCAGCGGGGCGATGATCGGGATGAACCGGGAAATCAGCATCACCAGCCCGGTTGCAATGTCCCAATGCACGGCATAGGTCGCCGGGGCGGACAGGTTCTTCTTCCCGTCGTTGAACCCGTAAGTGTCCCCCAACCCCTCAAACCCGGAACCGTTGTTCGCGGAGGCCGAACTGAACTCGTACAGCACTTCGCTGAACCCGTGCGATCCGGGGTTGTTGGTCGCCGTCTTGCCCCAATCGAGGGCCGCGAACAACCCGGTCGGCCCGAGAATCATGATCGGGTGAATTAACAGGGCGAGCATCGCCAGTTTCATCTCCCTCGCTTCGATTTTCTTGCCCAGATACTCCGGCGTCCGGCCGACCATCAACCCGGCCAAAAACACACCGACCACCAGATACACCAGCATGTTGACCATGCCGACGCCCTTGCCGCCGAACACACAGTTAAGCTGCATCCCGATCAGCGGCGTAATCCCGGCCAGCGGGTTCAGGCTGTCGTGCATGCAGTTCACCGAACCGCAGGTGACTGCCGTGGTGACGGCCGCGAAAGTCGCCCCGGCGGACGGGCCAAATCGCAACTCCTTCCCTTCGGTGTTGCCAAGCCCCTCCGAATCCACCGGCAAGGCGGCCAGCGCGGGGACCTCTTTCTTAGAGGCGCCCGCAATATCGATCACCACCGCCTCATGCTTCGTAAACGCCGGGTTCGGGGTGAGCGAGTCATGGCAGACGGCCCACACGATCATCCCGACGAACATCGTCATCATCACGGCATAAATCACCGCCGCGTGGCGGTCCTGCTTGAGCATCCTCCCGAACATCACGATCAGGGAGAACGGGAAGATCAGAATGCTGACGCACTCCAGCACATTGGTCCACGCATTCGGATTCTCGAACGGGTGGGCCGAGTTGGCTCCGAAGAACCCGCCCCCGTTGGTCCCCAAGTGCTTGATCGGCAAGACTGCCGCAACCGGGCCGCGGGCGATCACCTGTGTCTTCGGCGTGCCGTCGTCATTCGACCCCATCGCCCCGACCTGCACGGTCTGCGCCTCGGCCGACGGTTCCAGCGTCATCGGCATCCCGGCGGCCATCAGCAAGATGCCCGTCAGAACGCTAAAAGGGATGAAGACGTAAACGACCACCCGCCACATGTCGAGGTAATAGTTCCCCATGTGTTCGTCGCCGCGCAGTCCGCGGATAATGGCCGCAAGGGCGCAAAAGCCGACAGCCGCCGAAGTGAACATGTTGAACACGACGAACACCAATTGCGAAAAATACGACAGGTGCTGCTCGCCTGAATAGTGTTGCAGGTTCGTGTTCGTCAGGAACGAAGTCGCCGTGTTGAAGATCGTCGATGGCGACAGCATCCCCTTGCCGTCGGCGAAGACGGAATCCTTCTGGTTCAGCGGCATCATCGGCTGGACAGCCAGGACGAGATAGCCGAACGCAAACATGACGGTGTTAAACAACAACATGCTGACGGCATACTGCTTCCAGTTCTGCGGCCCGGTGTCGAGTTGTCGCTCGAACCAGCGGAACACGGCGGGTGGTTGATACCGCCCGTCCATGATCTTGGCGAGGTACACACCCATCGGGACGGAGAGGGCAACGGTGATGCCGACGATCAATAAGGGCAGGAGCCACATGGTTCACCAATTCGGAATGAGGAATGCTGAATCGAACCCGAAGGCCGGGTCGCTCAGAATTTTTCCGGCCGCAACAGGGCGGCCAGCAAATACGCGAACAACAACGCGGTCACGATCACGGTTAGCCAGATCACGGAAATTCTCCCTAAACGCGGTCGCATGCCTCGGCGAACGCGAACATCAGAAACATGGCGACAAGCCCAAGCCCGACTGTCACCGGAATCCACACCGTCTGGTCCACGGCCGTCTCCTTCGAGTGGTTTGATTCGTGGTTTCTCAATAAAGCATTCCCGGCGCCGGGATGAAAACACCGGCAATTGCCGTGGATTTCAGCGTGTTGCCTTGCACAATGCACGGCCGGTCTTGCAAAATGCACGACAGGAGGACCATCCATGAACATCCTGCTCGTGGACGACGAAGCGAGCCTGCGCCGAACCTTGCGAACCACTCTGGAAGCGCAAGGTCATGCCGTGCGGGAGGCGGCCACCGGGGCGGCGGCCCTGCGGCAACTGGACGAACAACAAGCCGACTTGGTGTTTCTCGACCTTAAACTGGGCCGGGAATCCGGTCTGGATTTGCTCCCCAAACTCCTGGAAGCCTCGCCGGGTCTTGGCATCGTGATGATGACCGCCCATGCCAGCATCGGCACGGCCGTCGAAGCCATGCGGCGAGGAGCAACGGACTATCTCCCCAAACCCTTCACGCCGGACGAACTCCGGGTGGCCATTGACCGCTGGCACACGGTTCGCTCTTTAAGGGGGCGAGTCGCCCGGTTGGAGGAACAAGTCCGGCAAACCGTTCCGGATGTGGAATTGACGACCGCCGAACCGGCGATGGAAACCGTGTTGAAGACCGCGTTCACCGTCGCCGATTCCGAGGCCAGCGTTTTGCTTCGCGGCGAGAACGGCACCGGCAAAGGGGTGTTGGCCCGCGAGATTCATGCCCGTAGCCGCCGGAAAGATCATCCATTTGTGGTGGTTCATTGTCCGAGCCTCTCGGCCGAACTGTTGGAAAGCGAGTTATTCGGCCACGCCCGAGGGGCCTTTACCGGCGCGGTGGAGGCGACCGAGGGAAAAGTGTTCGCGGCCAATGGCGGCACTCTGTTCCTTGATGAAATCGGCGATCTGCCTTTGGGGTTGCAACCGAAGTTGCTGCGGTTCATCCAAGACCGTGAATACGAGCGAGTGGGCGAAACCAAAACCCGCACGGCCGATGTCCGGTTGATCGCCGCGACGAACCGAGATTTGGAAGCGGAGGTTAAGGCCGGGAAGTTCCGCGAGGATCTTCTCTATCGGCTCAACGTGATCGAGATCACCATGCCGCCGCTTCGCCAGCGCCGCCACGATATTCTCCCGCTCGCGGGGCACCTGCTGAAATTCTTCGCCCGTCAGAGCGGCAAGAGCATGACGGGATTCACCGCCGAGGCCCGCGAGGTGCTGATGAAACATGCTTGGCCGGGAAACCTCCGCGAATTGCGGAATGCCATCGAACGCGGTGTGATCTTGAGTCCCGGCGGCGAGGTGGGAGTCGATCAACTGCCGCCGGGATTGGGAAGCCGCAAGGCCCGGCTTGAAGTAGGCGGGTTGATCTCCCTCGAAGAGTTGGAGGCCGAGCATATCCGGCGTGTGCTGGGGGCCACAGCTTCGCTGGAGGAGGCCGCCGCCGTGCTGGGGATCGACGCCAGCACTCTGTATCGCAAGCGGAAGAAACTGGAACCGTGAGGAACATTCCCTTGTCGAAATTGTCCCTCCGCCGCCGGATCATCCTCACGTTGCTGCCGCTTGTCGTGCTGCTGGCGATCGTCGGCGGGTCCGGTGTCTGGCTGTTGCGGCAACTGGGCCAACGATCCGACGACATTCTGCGGGAAAATTTCGACAGCATCCGGGCAATGGTGGCGCTGGACAAGGCCGTCGATCACACTGACCGGGCCGTGGACGCCGAATCGGCGGAAGAACATGCCGCCGCTCGCCGGGAACTTGAACGGGAGTTGCGGATCGAGGGGAACAACCTCACGATCCAGCCGGAGGAACCGCGGTTCTTTGCCAAACTGGAAGCGGCCGTGAAGCAATACGACACGGATGCGGAACATTTTTGGAAACTTCCTTCTGGCGATCCGGCGAGAGTCTCTTTGACAGTCAGCCTGAACACCGACCGGCAGGCCATCAAAGAGGCTTCCTCGGCCATTCTCAAGCTCAACCACGATCAGATGGAAAAGGCCAATTTGCAGGCCCAGCGCACCGCCCGTATGTCTTTGATCGGTTTCAGCATCGGCTTGGTGGCCGCCGGGTTGCTGGCGTCGTTTCTGGGTTTCCAACTGGTGCGAATGATCCTTCAGCCAATCGAGGAAATGACCGCCGCCGCCGAATCCATCGGCTCCGGGCAATTGCACCGGACCGTGCCGGTTCACGGAACGGACGAACTCGGTCGGCTGGCCGTGACCTTCAACGCGATGTCGGCCCAAGTGCGGGAGTTTCGCCATTCCAACCTCCGGCAACTCCTGCGGGCGCGCGAGACGGCCCAAGCGGCGATTGATTCGTTCTCCGATCCCGTGCTGGTGCTCGACCCCGAGGGATGCGTCGAACTCGCCAACCCGGCGGCCTCGTCGCTGTTCGGCGTTCGGCCCCGCACGGACACAGACGCCTCGGTTTGGTCCGCTCCCGAGGGGATTCGCCCGGCCATTGATGCCGCATTGCGACATCAACAAACGACCGTGAACGACCGTTTCGATCAGGCGATCATCCTGCGGGTAAACAACGAAGACCGCTATTTTCTGCCGGAAGTCCGGCCGATTCGCAACGCCGCCGGGGACACGCTCGGGGCGGCCGTCGTGCTGGACGATGTCACCCGGTTCCGGTTGCTCGACCAGCTCAAGGGTTCATTGATCGCCACCGCGAGCCATGAGTTGAAAACCCCGCTGACCAGCATCCGGCTGGCCGTGCATTTGCTTCTGGAGGAAACGGTCGGCCCGCTGACGCCGAAGCAAACAGAGTTATTGCTGGATGCCCGCGAAAACGCGGAACGGCTGCTCTCCATGATTGAACAACTGTTGTCGCTGGCCCGCCTGGAGGATCGCCGGGACGAGTTTCACCTTGCCCCGCAATCGGTGGGAGCGTTGTTCCAAACCGCCGTCGACACCGCCGCCGACCGGGCGGCCGATCATCATTTGGAACTGGTCGTGGAAGATGTCTCCGACCTTCCCCAAGTGTTTGCCGATGCCGAACGGTTCAGCCATGCCCTCGACAATCTGGTGACGAACGCGATCAACCACACCCCGGCGGGCGGGACGATCACCCTCTCGGGCCGGGTGATCGACGGCAACCGAGTGGAACTCGCCGTCCGCGACACCGGGAAAGGCATCCCCCCCGAGGCGATGGCGCATTTGTTCGAGCGTTTCTACCGCGTGCCCGGCCACGATTCATCTTCCGGCACGGGCTTGGGTCTGGCCATCGTGCGAGAGATTCTGGAAGCCCACGGCGGCACGGCGACCTGCGAAAGCCAACTGAACAAGGGAACGACGTTCCTGCTCACATTGCCCGCATGGAAGGAATCAGGCCGATGAATGTCGCCGATGAACTCCGACCAAAGCCGGAAAAATTCCTTTCACTCATCCGCGAACAGCGGACGGGCCGGTTGAAGATTTATCTCGGCTTCGCCCCCGGAGTCGGGAAGACCTTCGAGATGTTGCAGGAAGCCCAGCGTCTCAAGCGGCAAAACATCGACGTGGTGATCGGGATCATCGAAACGCACGGCCGGCCCGAGACAATGGCCCAGATCGGCGACTTGGAGCAAATCCCCCGACGGCGGTTGGAATATCACGGCGTGACGCTGGAGGAAATGGACCTGGACGCCGTCATTCGCCGGAAGCCGACGGTCGTGATTGTTGATGAGCTGCCGCACACCAACGCCCCCGGCGGCCGGTTTTCCAAGCGGTTTCAGGACATTGAGGAACTGCTGCGGAACGGGATCAACGTGATTTCGGCGATGAACATCCAACATCTTGAAAGCCTGTGCGACGTGGTCGAACAGTTCACCGGGGTGAAGGTGAAAGAGCGAGTGCCGGACTATGTGCTGGCAAAGGCGAATCAGTTGGTGAACGTGGATTTGCCCGCCGAGGATTTGCAGGAACGATTGTCGGCCGGGAAGATTTATCCGCCGGAACGGGTCGAACGGGCGCTGACGAATTTCTTCACATCCCCGAATCTCACGCGATTGCGGGAACTGGCGCTGGAGGAAATCGCCCACTTGCTCGACCGGCGCCGGGAACGCCAGGGGGACACCGCGACGACCGGGTCCGACCGGGTGATGGTGTGTGTCAGCAGCAAAAGCCCGGCCGCGATGCGCCTGATGCGAAAGGCCGCCCGCCATGCCGACCGGCTTCGGGCCCCGTGGTTCGCGGTCTACATCCAAACCCCGGCCGAACGAATGGAAAAAATCGACGCGGCCACCCAACGGCAGATCACGGAATCCCTCACTCTCGCCCGGCAACTCGGCGGCATCCCGATGCAATTGAAAGCCGCCGAATTCGCCCCGGCCGTCGCGGACTTCGTGAAGGAATACGCCATCACCCAAATCCTCGTCGGCCGGAGCATGCGGCCGTGGTATCGCCGTTGGTTCGGCCAATCCCCGTTGGAGCGACTGCTGACGGCCGTGCCTGGCGCCGACGTGGTTGTTTGCGCCGGGTGATCGTTGATTTTCCCGTCAAGGCGCGGGTGTTGATTCTCCTCCGGAGATGGTGGCAAGAGCCAGCCGGACGGCGTCGGCCGTCGAGTTCGTCAGAAACCGCACGCTGCCGTCCATCAAGAGACCATTGACGCCGCCTGTGTGCCGGCTGCTGAAGGCCCCGGCCGTCCAACTGAGTTGCGGGTCGCCGCTGGTGATCGCTTTGTTGCTGTTGTAGTTCAGCGGGATGCCGAGCGAGCCAACAGACATTTGCACCGCATTGTTGTTGTTGGGCGTTCCCATCGCCCATGTGCCCAACGCCCCTGCCCCGGCCGAATTCGTGTAACCGTCGGGGATCTCAAGGATCCGATAGCGCTCGCTGATGCCGACCGTGTTGCTGGTGCCATCCGTGATCGAAGCCATGGTGGTTTTGGAGTTGAATCCGAAGGCTCCGCTGTAGCGGTAATAATAGCTGTTCGGTCCGATGTTGAAGCCCGAGCCGGCAACGCCGTCATCCATGTGAGCCATCCATTCTCCCCCGGCGCCGGCGGGAGAAGACGGGTTCCCCACGTCTCCCGATTGCACGGCCGCGTAACTGATGGCAACCCGGCTGTTGATCCCCTGGCTTGCGTAAGTCAATTGATCGGAGCTGGAAGGACAACGGAAACCCGGCACATTTGTCTGACAGGCGACGAGATAGTTGCCGGTCGTCCAGTCAGGTGTCGCGGACAGCGGAGCGTTTTGAAACAGGGCGGTTTGTTCCATGTACGGCAGGATGAAATACGTCCAAAATGTCGAAGGCGAGGCGCCTTCGGGCAGCACTGTCCGGGCGAAGCCGGGAGGGAACATGCTGTTCGTGTCGTGACAGTTGTGCAACGCCAGCCCGATCTGTTTCAAATTGTTGGTGCATTTCATCCGGTTGGCCGCTTCCCGGATTTTCTGCACCGCCGGCAGAAGCAGCCCGATGAGAATGGCGATGATCGCGATCACCACCAACAGTTCGATGAGCGTAAACGCTGATCGATCACGACGCAAATTCATCATTTTCGACTCCAAAAATGCACCAATCACAAGTCCCGATTGGAATCTTGAAAAAATTAAAAATGACCAATCGGAGAACATCCGTGGATTGGGTGCGATACTGAAACCCTAGCCAATGTGCGAGATGAGTCAAGCCACAGCCGAATACCTGAATGACAATGCATGTTTGTGTTCACCGTCATCGGTGATCAGGTATCGACAGAATCGGGCCGCTCTTTTCTCTTCTCCTGACGGCGGCCACGCAATCCGCATTTCAATTTTTGTGGAAGTCCCTAATCGAGTTTAACAAGCCAGCCGGAGCTTTCGGCCGGGCGTGACGTTTGTATCGGCCTATCGACACCCGATGGTCATTGGCGTATTTCCCGTCACGGCGCCGGGACCGACTCTCCCCCGGCGATGGTGGCGAGAGCCAGCCGGACATTATCGGCCGTCGTGTTCGTCAGGAACCGCACGCTGCCGTCCATCATCATGGCGTTGACGCCCCCGGTGTGTCGACTGCTGAAGGCCGTGGCGGTCCAACTCAGTTGGGTGTCGCCGCTGGTGATCGCCTTGTTGCTGTTGTAATTCAACGGTATCCCCAAGGAGCCGACAGACTGCTCCACGGCATTGTTGTTGTTGGGCGTTCCCATCGCCCAAGTGCCCAACGCCCCCGCTCCGGCCGAATTCGTGTAACCGTCGGGGATCTCAAGAATCCGATAACGCTCGCTAATGCCAACCGTATTGCTGGCACCGTCCGTCATGTTGGCGAACGTCGTCCTGCTGTTAAAGCCAAATGCTCCGTTGAAACGGTACATGAAAGACGTTGGCGTCAGATTGAATCCCGTGCCGCTGAAAGCGGAATCGTCCAAGTGGGCGCCAAATTCGCCCGCCCCGCCCGCGGTGGAAGCGGGATTTCCCACATCCCCGGTTTGGACGGCCGCATAACTGATGGCAACGCGAGAGTTGATGCCCTGGCTGCTGTAAGTCAATTGATCCGACGAGGACGGGCAGCGATAGCCGGGAACAGTCGCCTGAGAAAACGTGAGATAGGGGGTAGTCGTCCAGTCGGGGGCTGTTGACAGGGTGGCAATTTGGGCCAGCGAAGTTTGTTCCATCTGCGCCAGAATGAAATACGTCCAGAAAGTGCAAGGAGAAGCAGATTCCGGGGCAACAACCCTGGCATATCCGGGCGGGAATGTAGTGTTTGAATCATGATAATTGTGCAGGGCCAGCCCGATTTGCTTCAGGTTGTTCGTGCATTTCATCCGGTTGGCGGCCTCCCGGATCTTCTGCACGGCCGGCAACAACAACCCAATCAGGATGGCGATGATGGCGATCACCACCAGCAATTCGATCAGCGTGAAAGCAGATGGGTGACGACACCGATTATTCATTTCGGACTCCAAAACAAAACATTCACACCTCAATTGAAGTCTCGAAAAAATGAAAGACGAATGAAAATGAAGACATGACGCTTTGATTTTTCAGAAGCTTGTCTTCATTCTTTCTGCCGTCGCTAAAAAATGGCCAATTGAGGAACATCAGTGGGTTAGATGTGATACTAAAACCCTAACCATTATGCGGAGATGAGTCAAGTGTCGGGCGAACGCTTGGAGCAACGATAATAGAGCGGAATGTTCATTTCATCGGCATCTGACGGGCATGGCCGTGGTGACCGTCACGGAGCCTGAATCGCTTCTCCCCCGGCAATGGTGGCGAGAGCGATCCGGATGTTATCCGCAGTTGAATTTCGCAGGAATCGCACGCTGCCATCCATCATGAGTGCGTTGACCCCGCCCGTATGCCGGCTGCTGAAGGCCGTCGCGCTCCAGCTTAACGGCGTGTCGCCGGTGGTCAGCGATTTGTCGCTGTTGTAATTGAAGGGGATTCCGAGGGAGCCAACCGCCTGTTGGGTCACATTATTGAGGCTGGGCGTTCCAATGGCCCATGTTCCCAGCGCGCCGGTCCCCGCCGAGGTGGTGAATGAATCACCTTTTTCAAGAATCCGATAGCGTTCGCAGATTCCGGCCGTGTTGCTGGTGCCGTCCGTGATGGAGGCAATGTTTGTCTTGGTGTTAAAGCCAAACACGCCGTTGAATCGGTACAAGAAGTTCGTGGGCGTCAGGTTGAAGCCCGAACCGGAGAAAACCGCGTCGTCCAAATGCGCCCCAATCTCACCCGGCCCGGCGCCAGACGGATTGCCCACGTCACCGGTTTGCACACCCGCATAGCTGACGGCAATCCGGGAACCGATACCTTGGCTGCTGTACGTTTGCAGATCCGTGGTGGAAGGACAGCGAAAACCGGGAATAAATGCCTGGCAAGCCGTGAGGTAGCCGCCGCTGGTCCAGACAGGGTTTGTCGTCAGCGGGGCGTTTTGCGCCAAGGCATTTTGTTCCAGATGAGGCAGGATGAAATACGACCAGAAGGTGCATGGCGATGCGGTTTCCGGCGCCTGAATCCGCCCATACCCCGGCGGGAACAGGTTGTTTTCATCGTGGTAGTTGTGCAAAGCCAGCCCGATTTGCTTGAGGTTGTTGGTGCATTTCATCCGGTTGGCGGCCTCTCGGATCTTCTGCACGGCCGGCAATAACAGCCCGATCAAAATGGCGATGATGGCGATCACCACCAACAATTCGATGAGTGTGAAAGCGGATCGACGACGGCGAACAGACACGGTTTTGGCCCCATGTTGAGGAGGGATTTTTTCAGCCCTTGGAAACGACAACCAACGCGACGAATCAATTGGCTGACAACAGGCTGGCATGGAGAGATAAGCAAGGCAACCGTAGTAAACCTTGACGGACGAGTCAACCAATTTGCAAATCCACCGGAAATGACCGACCCGCCTTTTCATCACAACCGGCAAAATTATACTGGTCGAAGAGGGTCAACTTGTAATCTCTCCCGTATCAAGCGGTTCCCCACTCGTTTCCGCCGTTTGTTCCTTTTTTCGAGGCTACCCGTGAAGTTGATTTGTTCATTTTCGTCGCTGGCTGTTGTGCTGTTGGTCGGCTCCGTGTTTGCGGAAGATCCCAACACGCCGCTCCCTGCTCCGAGGGTGATCGTGCCGGTGGCGATGTACGACAGCGCCGGGGTCGGCGGCGACGGTCCCCGGCTCTTGGAGGAGACCTTTGCGGCAAAGACGGAATTTCGCATCACCCGCATCACGGCCGAGGAGATCCGGGCCGGCAAACTCAAAGGCTACAAAGCCTTGATCGTCCCCGGCGGCTTGAGCCAGACCCAAGGCAACACGCTGGGCGAAGACGGCCGGGACATGATCCGGGCCTTTGTGCGGGAAGGCAATTCTTATGTGGGCATCTGCGCCGGGTGCTATCTGGCGAGCAGTCATTACAAATGGTCGTTGGGCATTCTGCCGGTGAAGGTGGTTGATTCAGCCAATTGGGGTCGCGGCATCGGCGATTTGCGGATGGAACTGACGTCCGACGGCAAGGAATGGCTGACCCGCAAGGAATCCACCGCCAAAGTGCATTATCACAATGGCCCGGTGTTGGAGCCGATCAAGGATTCCAAAGAAAAATTGATTCCGTTGGCTCTTTATAAGGAAGAAATGACCCGCAAAGGGGCCAAAGAAGGCTTGATGAAGGAAACCCCGGCGATTGCCGCCGCCCGCTACGGCAAGGGTTGGGCTGTCGGCATCAGCCCGCACCCAGAACAATCAGAAGGCTTGCAAGGATTTGTCCCCTCGGCTTTGCGATTTACACTGAACCACCCGTTGCCGAATGAGACGAAGAACTGAGCACATGGCCGGGATTGGATGTGAGGTTTTCTTGATTCCTGTTCACGCCGGTTGTTGAACCCCAAGAGCCCCACTGCGTCAGCGGTGGGGGTGGCTCCCGCACTCAGGAAGCTACCCCCACCGCTGACGCAGTGGGGCTCTTGGACAACGGTTAGAAAGTTACAACCAATACTGAGTTGCTGCTTAGAAATCCGATCAGCCAAATTTCTTGTGGCATTCGCCTGAAGTCATCTTCTTCGCCTTGATCAATCCGTCGGCCATCTTTTCTCCGTCCGGGTCCAGATACAATCGATTCCCGGATGATTTGATCGACGGATCGTAGCCGTTAAAGTGCATGTTGAAGATGAACCCGGCGTCGGCGGTGCAGGTGAACCAGTGGACGTTGTCCTTGTGGTCGGAGATGGTGGACACTTCGCCGGGTTTGAAGTCGCGGTCAATCGTCGGCTTGATGATGAAGTGATCGGCCTGCGTTTCCAGCTTGTCGTAATGTCGGCCCCGGAATGTCCCCTTCAGGATGATGAATCCGGTACACATATTTTCGTGCCCGTGCGGAACAACGGCGCGGCCCTTGCCCATGCAGAAGATCTGTCTGCCGAAGTTGATCTTCGACGGCATCCCCTCGATCTTGCCAAGATCAAAACTGGTGCTGAACGCCCCGTTGGCCGGGAGTTTCACTTTCTCGGCAATCTTGTCCAGTTCGACGAACTGGAGCAGTTCGGCGAGATCGACCTTTTTGTAGAGTTCTTCCATCTTGGCCTGAAACTCGGTGTCCTTGAGTTTCCGACCCCGCAGGTCGTCCCCCAGTGCGTTCAAATCCTTGAACCACGAACCGACGACCGGCTTGACGGATTCCGCGAACAACCCGCGGCTCCAAATCATCTCAAGAAGCGTGAACGCCATCACGGTTCCGGCAAACTCTCTTCGGGTCGGCTGCATGGTTTTGGCCTTTGAAAGGGGAGAGAACTTTGTCGCTGATGGGTGGTGGCGGTCATCAGCCCAAGACAACCTCACCCCCCGTCCCCCTCTCCTAAAGCGAGAGGGGGAGCAAGCGGGTAATCGTCATTTTTAATGAGGCATTTGCGTCGGCGAGGGTTTGAAGTTTTTCACTGCATTCTCGCTTACGCTTCGGCAGATGTCTATTCCCCGCTTGCCCCCCCCCTCTCGCTTTAGGAGAGGGGGACGGGGGGTGAGGTTGCCTAATAATTAGCCTTCGGCCGGGTCTTTGCCGTCCACCCACGGGCCGGCGAGCTTTTGGTATTCCGGCGGGTGCAGGAGGCTGCCTTCCTCGCCGCCGGTCCAGCCGGCGATTTGGTTCGGCTTGCCGCGACCCTTGGAACGCTTTTCCCACATGGCCGCCCAGCTTGAATCGGCTTCGACCGGCTTGCGGGCTTCTTTGTCCCAGAACAGGGCCTTGCCCTGGCGATAGCTCTGCACGCCCATGTTGACGGTCGTGAAGGCGGCCGCCCCGAGGGCCGGAGTGCTGAAAGTGTCCTGGTCTCTCTTGGCCACGTGCTCGATGAAGTTCGCCCACAAGGCGTAGGTGTCATCCCCCTTCAGGCCGCCGGGAACCCATGTTCCCTCGGTGGCCGCCTGGCCGCCCGGTCCCTTCGGAGCGGATTGAACCTTCTGCGGCAGGATCGTGTAGCCGAATTCCTTCGGGCTCTTCGGGTCTTTGGGATTCACCGGCTTGGAGTCGAACACCAGCGTCGCCGAGTGGCCGCGAATGGCTTCTTCGATGCGGTGATCGTTCACCATCGTCGCGGTGATGATGACTTGGGCGCCTTCTTCGTAATCGGCCACAACCGTGGCAACGTCCGGCACGTCGCGGGTGTCGTATTCCATGTAGATGCCGCCGCCGCCGACCACCCGCTTCGGATACCGCAGGCCCATCGCGGCGATCAGGTGAGTCGTCTGGTGGACGAACAAGTCGGTGAACATGCCGCCGCCGAAGGGCCAGTAGCAGCGCCATTGGCCGAAGATGGCCCGGTCAAACGGGAATTCTTTCGCATCCGGGCCGATCGGCACACCGTTGACCGCGAAACCTTCGCCAAGGAATCGCTTCCAGTCGATGGTCTTCGGGTTCATATCCTTGGTCAGCGAGTAATAGCGCCATTGACCGACGTCCGAGTTACGGAAGTAACTCGTCTGCCCTTGCACCACCTTGCCGATCTTGCCGGAGCGGATGTGCTCGTTGGCCAGCCGCCACGTCGGGTCGGCCATCGACTGCACGCCGACGGTCATCACCCGGCCGGACTTCTTCCACGCATCGACGACGGCATGAGCCTCGGCGATGGTCCGCGTCATCGGCTTTTCGCAATACACGTCTTTCCCGGCTTCCAGCGCGTCGATGGTCATCTTCGCGTGCCAGTGGTCCGGGCTGGCGATGCAAACGGCGTCCACGTCCTTCTGCGCGAGGATGACTTGGTAATCCTTGCTGACGTGCTTGGAGTCGTTGGCGTCGATCCCGCAGCGCTTGGCGGCGGGAAGCAAGCCCTGCCCCTTGGCGATGCCGGTCGCGCGGTTCATCCCCTTGGTGAAGTCGCCGTCCCACACGTCGCACACGGCCACCGGCTTCACGCCTTTGCCTTCTTCCTGCATTTTCAGGATGACGTCGATGTGCTGCTGGCACCGGCCGCCGACCCCGAGGAAGCCGATGCGAAGGGCTTCGTTCGCCCCGTAAACGCGGTTGTAACTGGCGGCCGTGAAGGCCACCGCCGCCGTGGCGGCCGCCGACCCCTTCAGGAAGTCGCGGCGATCTGCGCTGGAAGATTCTGACATGGTTTTGAGATCCTTGGAAAAGGGGACTTGGTGTTGATTGTAGTCTCAGGCTTTAAGTTCCAAGTTTCAACTTCCAAGTTCCAAGTTCAAAACCAACACCGGCGTCTTGCTTTGAACTCGGAAGTTGAAACTTGGAACTCGAAACTTATTTCTTCGCGTGCTTCAGCAACCACGGATACAGTTCTTTGGTGCCATAAGCCTGATCCCAACTGTTGTGGCCGACGCCGGGATATTCCGTGTATTTGGGTTCGGCGCCGGCGGCCTTGAGGGCCTTGATCATCTCGCGGGATTTTTCCACGTTCACGGCCTTGTCCGCGTCGCCGTGGAAGTCCCAACAAGGGATGTCCTTGATCTTGGAGGCATCAGCCGGGTTGCCGCCGCCGCAAACCGGGACAATGGCCGCCCACTTGTCCGGATATTTGGCGGCGAGGCTCCAGGTGCCGTAACCGCCCATCGAGAGGCCGGTCAGGTAGACCCGTTTCGGATCGGTTTTGTAGGTTTTCATTTCGGCTTCGAGGATGGCCAGCGCCCGGTCGGCGTCCGGCTTGCCGGCCTGCCAGGATCGCAATTGCGATTGCGGGAAAATGGTGATGAAGCCGAAGTCCGGCATTTTCTTAATCGCCCCGCCGAGGCCCGTGGCGACCTGTTTTTTGCCGTCCGTCCCGGTTTCGCCGGAGCCGTGCAGGAACAGGATGACCGGATATTCCTTCTTGCCGTCGTAGTCTTTGGGCACATAGACGACATATTTCGCCTCTTTGCCGTCAGAATCCTTGTGAACTTTGTCGATGAATCCGGTGTCTGCGGCATGGGCCGACAGACCGAAGGAAAACGCCGCGAACAAACCTGACAGCCACTTCATGAGGGAAATCCTTGGAGAGATTGTCACACAGAGTACCAGAATCGACGCCCCGATGCCAACGGGGTATTCAAAGAAAAAGGAACACAGGCGGGCAAAGTTGACCGGGCGCCGACCGGCCGGTTGATCGGTCAGGAAGGTTCCTGATTGTGTTCGCTTCCGCAGAGGGTACAATCCAACCATGACTCCGATGCACCCCGAACAGGCCGCGTTGTGGGAAACCATCCGGGAGAACCCGCATGACGACGCCCCCCGGCTCATCTATGCGGACTGGCTGGAAGAGAACGACGATCCCGACCGGGCCGAGTTCATCCGACGGCAAGTCGATGATGCCCAAATGGAAGCCTGCGGAGGAATCGACGACCGGTTTGTCGAAAACCGGCTGCGTTGCCGTGAACTGTTCCAGACACATCAACGGAAATGGTGGACGCCGCTCCATAAGTTTCTGGACGACACCGACTTTGTTCGCGGCTTTCCCTCTCCCCGCTTCGACTCGCGACACTTTCGTTCGTTCATTCAACTGGCCCGTTATTATCAGTGGACTATCCCCGAATGGCGCCTCCTCATGGAGAGCGGCGTCAGCCGGCTTTTGGAATATGCCTCCCAACCTTGTTTTCGGATGGCCGTGTCGCTGGAACTCATCTCGGACATCCCAAACCCCGCCATCCTCAAACCTTACCTGAATGCCCCGAACCTGCTGAACATCTGGAGCCTGACGTTGGGCATGGACCGCATCCGCACGGGGCATCTGGAAGTGATGATGGATTCCCCCCTGCCGGACCAACTGCGGGAGTTTGCCATTCGCCGGGAATCGGCCATCAATTTCTCCCACCTGCGCGGGGCGATGCGACGGGCCGGCTTTTCCAGCCTTCGCAGTCTGACTCTCGTGAATCAACAGATCATTGACGAAGTGCTCTGGCAAATCGACGAGTGCATCCCATTACGGCGGCTGCGCTCCCTGGACTTGTCGCACAATCTGTTGGGGAAGGGAGCCGTCGCGTGCATGTCCGCCAGCGGTGAAGACTCGGCCCTCAGTGCGCTCAATCTCTCGGGCAACCAGCTCGACGACGAGGCCGCGGCCGTTATTTCGGGGACATCGAATCTGTCAAACCTGACGTCGCTCGATTTGTCTCATAATCAAATCAGCCGGGAAGGGTTGATGGCTCTGGCCGAGTCGCCCCGCCTGCCCCGGCTGAGATCATTGAACTGGTCGGGCAATCCCGGAGCCACCGACGCCGAGACTGGCGCCAGACTAACCCGGCGGTTCCCCGGCTTGGGCTTGATCGGCTGACACGAGACAACCTTACTTCTTCCCGACCGAGGATCGGCGCCGGAAAAATTCATCGGCGATGGTTCCCAGCAACAGCGTGATGCCAATCACGGCGGGGATGATCGAGTCGGGGATTTGCAGGAAGCTCACCACGTTTCTCAACAACGGCAGCACGGCCGCCCCCAGCACGATGCCGATGGCCGTTCCCTCGCCCCCTTTCAGCGAACATCCCCCCAGCACGGCCCCGGTGATCGCATACAGTTCCAATGTTTCACCGGCGTTGGTCGGATCGGCCGTTCCCACATCCAGCAGGAACAACGCCCCGGCCAGACTCGCCAGAGTGGAGCAGATCACAAAACTAATCATCCGCTTTTGGTCGGTGGAAATCCCCGCGTATTTCGCGGCCGATTCGTTGTAGCCGATCGCATACCAATACCGGCCCAGCACGCTCTTGTGCAAGATCACGCCGACAATGGCGGCGAGGACAATCAACACGAACATCTGGGCGGGGAAGTTCAACGCCCCCTCGCCGTCTTTGCCAATCAACGCCAGCCGAAGCCAGTCAATCGGCCCCTGAAACTCCGGGTGAGACTTTTGAATGGTGACGAGACCGATGGGCTTTTCCGAGAGATACCGGGCCATTCCGCGATAAACGAACAGCCCGCAAAGGGTGACAAGAAACGCTTGTAATTTCATTCGGGTGACGAGCAAACCATGCAGACACCCGATGGCGGCCCCGCCCAGCAAAATGACCAACAGGGCCAGAAACGGATGAATTCCCTTCGACATCATCAACCCGAACCCCACGGCCGACAACCCGACGACGGACCCCATCGACAGGTCGATGGACCCGGTGATGATAAGGATGGCCACGCCGAGCGTGAGAACACCGTAGAACCCCTGCCGGTTGGCCACGTCCACGAGATTGCTGGCGTTCACCGCATTCGGGTTGGTGATGAACAGGGTGGCGTACAACGCGACAAGAATGGCCAATACGCCCGCGATCCGCAGCATCGAGAAACTCCGGGGAGAGATGTCATAGTGTTAGTGACACAAAGACTTGGCGACACGGTGAGCGGCCGGAAAAACCGTGTCACCGATCCGGCGGGCCGTCAAAATGCCTGCTATCGCGGTCATCCGGGTCCAGCGAGGCCGAGGCGGTCGAGGTTTTCCGTTGCAACAGCGTGAACACGCCCGGCAACACGAACAGCGTCGCCACCGTGGCGAACAATAACCCGCCGACCACTGCCCGGCCAAGCGGGGCGGTTTGATCTCCCCCCTCGCCGATTCCCAACGCCATCGGCATCATCCCGGCGATCATCGCGCAGGTGGTCATCAGGATCGGCCTTAGACGGGTTCGCCCCGCCGTGGTGGCGGCGGTCTTCGCGTCCCCGCCGTTGGCATGGCGTTCCCGTTCCGCAAAGGTGATTAGGAGAATCGCATTCGCGACGGCCACGCCGCAAGTCATGATCGCCCCCATGAACGATTGCAGATTCAGCGTCGTCCCGGTGACGAGCAACATCACCACCACCCCGGCCAGCGCCGCCGGAACGGCCGCCACGGAGGCGAGGGCCAGACGCACCGATTGGAAGTAGGCCGTCAGCAACAGGAAGATCACCAACACCGTGAGGACCAATCCCGTTTGCATCCCCCGGAAGATTTGGGACATTGGCTCCAATTGGCCCCGCACCGCCACGGTCGCGCCGCGGGGAGGATCGCCCGCCGCCGCCACGGCCCGGCGAACTTCGCGGTCGGCCGTGCCGAGGTCGCTCCCCTCAATGTTGGCCGTCAGGCTGATGGTTCGCCGCATGTTGTAGCGGTCCACCTCGCCGGGCATCGTCCCCTCCCGCACAGCGGCGACATCCCGTAACAGGATCGACCGGCCGATGCCACCGGTCATGCCGCCGGCCTCACCGGTCGGGTAGGCGGCGTGGTTGCCCTTCACCGGCATCAGTTCGATTTCCCGTGGCGATGTCATCTTGGCGAAGGGAACTTGCACTTGCACGATGTACCCCTGTCCGGTGGCCGGGTCTCGCCAGTAATTCGGCGCCAGATATCGGCTGGAGGCCGTCGCCGCCACCAGTGAACGGGACACGTCGGACATTTTCACGCCATAAGTACCGGCCCGCTCGCGGTCCACTCGCACTTCAACGGTCGGGTAGTCTTGGGCCTGCACCGTTTGCAGGTCACGCAGCGTTTTGATCTTGGCCAGTTCCTGCCGAATCTTCTCCGCGTGGGCGATTGTTTCCGGAAGTTTTGGCCCGAACACCACCACCTCGACGGGGGTGGGGGAGCCAAAGCTCATCACCTCATTGATGATGTCCGCCGGCTCAAAAGACGCTCGCAGGCCGGGGGCGCGCCGGGCGATCTCGTCCTCGGAAATTCCCTCGGCCCGCCACTTCTCCGAAAGCCAGTTTCGCAGATGATCGGGAAGCTTTTGCCGCAGTCGCTTTTTCAACTCTTCAACGCGGATGCCGGAGCCATCCTTCAGCGCAACCTTGATGTAGGTCTCCTCCGGGCCGCTCGTCCACTGATAGATGGCCTGCACAGGATAATTCGTCGGGAACATGCCGATGTAACCCACCGTGAGATCCACGTTGTCCGGGCCAACTTCTTCTTTGATGAATCGCAGGGCTTCTTGGGCCAATTCCTCCGTGCGTTCGATGCGCGTGCCCGTCGGGGCGCGCAACCGCAATTGGAATTGCCCCCGGTCCACGCTGGGGAAAATCTCCCGGCCCACCTGTGAGCCGAGAATCAGGATGACCGCCACCGCTCCGCCGAAATACGCAGGGACGATCAGATGCCGAAGCAGCACTCCCTTCGCGGCGACACTCTCGTACAGTCGTTGCAGCCGGTTTGTTCCTTGGGCGTGATGAGCCAGCGGTTTCAGCAGCCACACGCTCAGCACGGGCACAAATGTGCTGGACAGGATGTAGGAGGCAATCATGGCGAAAGCCACGGACACCGACAACGGCAGGAACAATGCCCTTGCGGAACCCTCCATGAACGCCGAGGGAATGAACACCGCGAGGATGCACAACAACGCCAGCAATCGCGGCACGGCCGTTTCCGAATTTCCTCGCCGCACGGCCCGAGCCATTGAATCGGTCCGATCCATCTGCGTGTGGATGTTTTCCACTTCCACGGTGGCCTCATCCACCAAGATTCCGACGGCAAGGGCCAGCCCGCCAAGCGTCATTAAGTTGATGGTGTGCCCGCACAGCCAGATGCCGATGAGCGAGGCCAGCAACGCCAGCGGGATATTCAACACGACGACGATCACCGCCCGCCAGTCTCGCAGGAACAGCACGACCATCAACCCGGTGAGGGCGGCCCCCAGCAACCCCTCGAAGGCCACGCCCCACATGGCCTCTTTCACGATGGGGGATTGGTCGAAGGCGAATTCGATCTTCACATCATCTGGAACTTGTTCCCGCAGTTTCGGCAGGGATTTTTGCAGTTCGCTCACCACATCCAGCGTGGAGGCATCGGCCCGCTTCGTCACCAGCATGTAGACGGAACGCCGGCCGTTGACCAGCACATAGCCGCTGGTGATGTCGCTGCTGTCTTCGATGCCCTTTTCCTTATCCACCACATCCCGAAGGAAACGCGGATTCGGCCCCTTGGTGACGGCGATGCTCCCCAAATCTTTGATCGGGTTCGCCCCGGCCATCGCGTTGGAGGGAACAAGAACCAGCCGGTCCCCCATGCGGACATTGCCAGACGGGCTGACGACATTGCCGGTGCCGATGGCATCCACGATGTCCTCGGGCGTGAGATTCAGCCCGCGAAGTTCGTCCATGTCGAGATTCACGACGATGGCCCGTTGATTTCCACCGAACGCCGGCGGCGTGGAGATGCCGGGAATGTTGGAGAAGCCGGGGCGCACCCTCAGCGTGGCCATGTCCTGAATGTCTTTGATCGACTTTGTTTCACTCGACAGCACCAGATAACCGATGGCCGCCGATCCGGTGTCGAACCGCGACACGAACGGCGGCACCGTCCCCGGCGGCATCATGAACCTCGCCCGGTTGACGGCCGCCACCGTTTCGGACATCGATTGGGCCATGTCCGTTCCCGGATGGAAGTAGAGCTTCATCAGGGCCATTCCCTGAATGTTCTTGCTCTCCACCCGCTGGATGCCGGAGACGTACAAGAAGTGAAACTCGTAATAATTCGTCAGCAACCCTTCGACTTGGTTGGGGTCGAGGCCGCCATATGGCTGGCATACATAAACAACCGGCTGGTTGAGCGCCGGGAAGATGTCCACCTTGGTTCGGTTAAGCGCCAGCCCGCCGCCGAGGATCAAAGCCACGACGCCGACCATCACCGTGTAGGGATGACGAAGGGCAAAAACGATGGGGTTCATGGGGATAGTGTAACAGCCGGGTGTTTTTGATTTCTGGTTTCTGGAAAGCAAAACCCGTTGGGTGGAGAAATTTTTACAGCATTAGTTTGATCGTCAGGCTAAACTAAGTGGACATATTTTGCCCATGTCGATTTGTAACAGATCATTTTTTTGCCCATGTCGGTGTGAATGTCTCAACCTGTCCGGTGATCCAAAAACCACACGGAGGCTCTCCAATGACCAACACAAAATGTCCGAGTTGCAACGTGATGCTTGATTTGCGCAAATTCGCCACGGGCGCATGCGAATGGTGCGGCGAGCGACTTCCGCACGACATGGTCACCCACGCCCGCGAGCGAGTGGCCGCCCGCGAGGAAGGCCACCGACGCATTGAATCGACGGCCCAGGGGAGGCGACGGTTTCCAGCCAGAAATCCAACTCCCTCGTCGGGCTGATTCCCTTCATGGGAATCGGCGTTTTGCTGGTTCTCGTCGGTTATCTGGGGGTGACCGCTTTTCAAAACGGACACTTCCGACCCGACACTCCGCAAATCGTCGCCGCCGTGCTGCTCGGCTTGCTGGCGGCCGCCGGGGTGGTCTGGAGAATTTTCTTCAATCATCGCTCCGGGGTTCGTTCGTGAGTCTCTTCGCAACGGATTTCCCGGCGTGGCTTGCAACTGGCCCCGCTCCGGCATATCTCGCTTGAATGGGCCGGCCGACCGCATGGTCGGCGGCCCTCTCTCCTTTGTCATTCCCCCGTTGGCCCGCTTCCGCGAGTCCCGCCATGATCCGTCGATCACTTCCCTGTCTGCTGTTGTTGCTTCCGGCGGCGTTGTCCGCCAAAGAACCGGGCGAGGTTGAACCACGATTGAAGGAGCATGTGCCCCTGGTCGACGGCCACGTGAAAGAACAACTTCCCGGCCTCGTCGACATGTACAAACATTTGCACCAGAACCCGGAACTCTCCTTCAAGGAAGAGAAATCGGCCGCCTTGATCGCGGGTGAACTGAAAAAGCTCGGCTTCGAGGTGACGGAAAAAATCGGGATCACCGGCGTGGTGGCCGTGCTGAAGAACGGCGACGGACCGACCGTGCTGGTGCGGGCCGACATGGACGCCTTGCCGGTGATCGAGCAAACCGGCGTGCCCTATGCGAGCAAGGTGATGGTGCGGGACAAGACCAACCGGGAAGTCGGCGTGATGCACGCCTGCGGCCACGATGTCCACATGACCTGTTGGGTCGGGACGGCCCGCGTCCTGACAGCCATGAAGGACAAATGGAAGGGCACATTGGTGTTCGTGGCCCAACCGGCCGAGGAGATCGGGGCCGGGGCCAAGGCGATGCTGGAGGATGGTTTGTACAAGCGATTCCCGAAACCGGACTATTGCCTCGCCCTGCACGCGGATGCCTTGCTGGAAGCCGGGCACATCCACTTCACCGAGGGCCTGGCGATGGCCAACGTGGACACCGTCGAAGTGGTCATCAAAGGCAAAGGAGGCCACGGGGCCGCCCCGCACAATTGCATCGACCCGATTGTGATTGCCGCCAAATTTGTGATCGACTTGCAAACCATCGTCAGCCGGGAGGTGAACCCGGTTGACCCGGCGGTGGTGACGGTCGGCTCCTTCCACGGTGGCACGAAAGCAAACATCATTCCGAACGATGTGAAACTTCAAATCACGGTGCGGTCCACCAAGGATTCGACGCGGAAGATGATTTTGGAAGCCATCGAACGCAAGGCAAAGGCCGCCGCCGCAAGCGCCAACGCCCCGGAACCGGAAGTGACCGTTCGGATGGACGAGTTCACCCCGAAGCTCGAAAACAACGTGGACCTGACCCGCAAAACCGTCGGCCTCTTCCGGCAATTGCTCGGTGAAGACAAGTTACACGCCCGGCCAACGATCATGGGGGGCGAGGATTTTTCCCGCTACTCCCTCAACGGCCAGATCCCGGTGTTCATGTATTTCCTCGGCTCGGTGTCGGCCGACCGCGTGGCGCTGTCCAAGAAAGACGGCGGCAGCCCCCTTCCGGGCGCCCACACGGATGGCTACTACCCGCAACCGGATCTGACGATGAAAACCGGCGTAAAAACCATGTCGCTGGCGGTCTTGAATTTGCTGGTTAAATGATTGCCATTCGTCTTTTGATCCTTCTCCCACAAAGAGTTTCCGTTGCTCAACGTCACCGATCTTCGCAAATCGTATGGATCCTTCGAGGCCCTTTCGGGGGTTTCCTTCGAGATCGAGTCCGGCGAGATGTTCGGGCTTCTCGGCCCCAACGGGGCGGGGAAATCCACGCTGTTGGGAGTTCTGGCGTGCCTGCACGACGCCACTTCCGGCGAGGTCCGGCTTGCGGGTGAAATCCTGCGGCGGGACAATCTGGCCCAGCGGCAGTTACTCGGGATCGGCACACAGGAACTGGCCATCTACGGGGATCTGACGGCTCGGGAGAACCTTCGTTTCTTCGGCAAACTCTACGGGTTTTCCGGCAAAGAACTGACGATTCGCGTGGATGAGGTGCTGGAACTCACCGCCCTGCGGGACAAGGCCGACCAACGGGCGGGCACCTTCTCCGGCGGGATGAAACGGCGCCTGAACCTTGGCGTCGCCATCGTCCATCGGCCCAAGGTGTTGTTTCTCGACGAACCGACCACCGGCGTCGATCCGCAATCACGCAATCACATTTTTGAACAGGTGAAAGCCCTCAACGCGGCCGGGCTGACGGTGATTTACACCAGCCACTACATGGAGGAAGTCCAGGCTCTGTGTCCCCGCATCGCCATCATGGATCATGGCAAATTGATCGCCTGCGACACGCTTAAAAACCTGTTGCGAAAGCTCGACGACACCGTGACCTTCCGGGTCAACTCCGGGGCCGATCATGTCAAGGAGAAGTTGACGGCAGCCGGCATCAAGATCTCGAAATCCGGGGGCAATTCCATCACCGTGGCCGGTCCGGCGGTGGCCGGGCTGGTGGTAAAAGTGATGGGCATTCTGAGGGAATTGGATCTGGAACTCACCGGATTCCAAAGCGAGGAAACCAATCTGGAAAAGGTGTTTTTGCACCTGACAGAACGAACTCTGAGAGACTGACTTCGGGATGAAGAGAAGACAGAAGAAGAGAAGAGTTCTCGCAAAGTACGCAAAGGGGACGCAAAGCTCGCCAAGAGTCAATGAAAAATGGTTCTCGAACCATCCGGCATCGGAGTCATCATTTATTTCGTTGACTCTTGGCGAACTTTGCGTCCCCTTTGCGTACTTTGCGAGAACTCTTCTTTGCTTTATTTCGACAACAGTGGAGCAAGAGCCTTCGCCCGCACGGTTTCCGGGTGGGTCTTCAACAACTCGGGTCCGCGTTCGGCGAATCGTTTCCGGGCGTCCGTGTCGCGGGCCTTCCAGTCGATTTTGCCGAGGGTGGTCAACAGCTTGATGTTCAAGTCGTTAATCTTCGTTCGCAGTTCCGTGAGTTTTTCTCCCGCTTTTTTCATCCCCTCTTCGCTGGGGGCCGTTTTGGGCAGGGACTTCTTGGCCTCCGCTTGAATCAACTTGGCCGCCTCGAATTGGGCGGTGAAGAACTCGCGGGCGAAGGCTTTGTCCAGCCCGGCCGCTTTGGCATCCACCTCGACGGCCTGCAAGATCGCCTCTTCCCGGCTCGCATCCTCGACGGGCAAGTTCAACTGGAGCTTGCTCTCGGCGACCGCGTTCATTAACCCCAATCGGTCATTCATCAGGGTCAGCGTCTCATCGACCGAGGCCGCGAGTGTGTCCGGGGGCGTTGTCGGGGAGGACTGACAGCCGAAACACAGAACCAACACGCCGATCCAAATCCGTTGATGCTTCACGCCAGAATTTCCTTGATGACCGTTCCGTGATCGATGTCCAGCCGCTTCCGGCCGGGGATTTCGAGTTTCCGAGAATCGAGGCCAAGCTGATGCAACACAGTGGCGTGGATGTCGGTCACGTAATGACGGTTTTCCACGGCATGGAAGCCGAGTTCGTCCGTCGCCCCGTGAACCACGCCCCCCTTGATGCCACCCCCGGCCAGCCAGACGTTGAAACCGTAGGGATGATGGTCCCGCCCGTCACCCCCCTGGGCGCCGGGTGTCCGGCCAAATTCACTGGCCCACACCACAATGGTGTCCTTTAACAAACCGCGTTGTTTCAAATCTTTCAACAACCCGGCGATGGGTTGATCCACTTGAGCGCACAACGAAGAGTGGTTGGCCTTCAAGCCGCCGTGGGCGTCCCACGCACCGGCCCCGCCGTTGGAACCGTGGAACACCTGAATGAACCGCACACCTGACTCAACCATCCGCCGGGCGGCGAGACATTGTTGCCCGAAGGTTTTCGTGGTCGCGTTGTCGAGACCGTAGAGCTTTTGAGTCGCCTCGGTTTCCTTGCTGAAATCGACCAGTTCCGGCACGGCCGTCTGCATCCGGTAGGCCAGTTCGTAACTCTTGATGCGGGCCTTCAAGCCGGGATCATCCGGGTATTCGATGCCCGAGAGTCGATTGAGTTTGCCGAGCAAATCGAACTCAGCTTTTTGTTCCTCGCGGAATTTGTCCCCGCTCGGGGCGCCGAACGGAAGTGGGTTCTTCGGGTCGATGTTGATGCGCACGCCGCTGTGCTCCGGCCCGAGGTAATGCGCCCCGTGGCCGTTCGTGCCGCCGCAACAATCGGCGAGCGGGGTGCCCAGCACCACGAACTTTGGCAGGTTTTCGTTCAACGTGCCGAGGCCGTAAGTGGCCCAGGAGCCGATAGTCGGGAAGGCCCCTTCCAGCGCATGCCGGCCGGTGTGGAATTGAAGTTGGGCGCCGTGGTCGTTATCCGTCGTCCACATGGACCGGACGATGGCCAGATCATCGACACAATCACCAACGTGCGGCCACCAATCGGAGACCTCCACGCCAACCTTGCCCCGCTTTTTGTAACCCACTTGCATCGGGTAGATGGTCGGCTGAATTTTGTGCTGCCCCGCCACGAACTCCCGAAGGTTTTTCTTCAGATACGGCGAGTCGAGTGTCTTCTTGTGCGGGGATTCGGCGATGGTCTTCCCGGCGTATTTGTTCAGTTCCGGCTTGGGATCGAACGATTCGACCTGCGACACGCCGCCGACCATGAACAGCCAGATCACTGACTTGGCCTTGGGGGCAATGGCCGATGCCTTGACGGGTTCGCCGCCGCGAGCAATCCCCTCTTGATGGAGCAGGGAGCCGAGGGCGAGGCCGGTGAAACCCAAGCCGACATCGGAAAGAAACGCCCGTCGATTCATGGATCGTCCTCCGGGAAGTGTGTGCAGGTTACCACGACCGGGAGAGGAATTCAACAGGCGGGAAGGCGGCGTTATCGGGCGGGGATTTCAAAAGTGATAGTCAGTCGCTTCAATTCCGGCAACTTGGAAAGGCGTTCGCGGGCCTGCCAGGCGGCGTCAATATTGCCGGGTTTCAGCACCACCGCGAAGGCATTCGGGCCGGTGGGTCGGATGTCCCGCACGATCTCCCCGGCCGTGCGGCGAATCGCTTCTTCCAGCGGGTTAGGTTGCTGGGCGCGGGCGATGTAACTTGGCCGGGCCAATCGGGACATCGAGCCGGGGCTGCCGGGAATCACAATGCCGGGGGCCGACTCCACGGGAATATCCGGGCTGTCTGTATTGACGCTCGGCAAAGCCGCTCCGTCGGGACGTTCCACCGGCTGGATCGGCCTTTGCGGGGCGACTGGCATCCGAGGTTGTTCGGGGACCGGCGCCGGAATCGGCCGGACGGGCCGTTGTTCAACGGCCGGTGTCCGGGGTTGCTCCGGAGCGGGAGTCGGCACGGGGACCGGAGCCGGGAGAACCGGCGTCGGCACATCGGGCGATTCGATGCGAATCGGCCGCCGCAAGATGGCGCCGGAAGTCGGGAACGCCGAAGCGGGTGTTTCCTCTTCAACGGGTTGCTGGTCGGGCTTTGGCGGCTTCAACACGGCCGGAGCCGGTTGAATGATGGATTCGCTTCCCTCGTTCACCACGGGTGTGGCAGGCACAATGGCCGGGGGCGTCACCACCGCCGGTAGTTTGTGTTCTTCGTCCTTGGGCGTTTCGACCGTCGGCATCACAATGTCCGGCCCGAGCGGTTTCTGATCCGTGATCGACGGAGAAGCCGGGCCGAGATCCGGGACATTGCTTTTCGGCGGCGCCGGAGGCGAACCGATGTTTGTTTTCGTCGCCAACGGCATTGGCGTTGACATCGGTTCGGGCTGCGGCTTGGTGTTCACCATCAGCGGCGATCCAAGACTGGGGAGCGCGCCGGGGGTCGTGCCGTTTTGGGCGTGCCAGTCGTGCGGCACCGATTTGTAACTCCCCTGCGGGGCAAGCGGGTTCTGGCTCGGCGTCACCGTTCCATAGCCATACCACTTCCACGCCGGGCCAGCCTCGGCCGGTCGAACCATCATGGCATCAACCGGACTGGAAGACACGGTCGGTGCGGAAGTCACCGGAATGGGAGCCGCCGTTTTCGTGCCCGAAGGGACGGCCGAAACCGAAGTCGTCGGATTCGATTCCGACACGGGAACGGCCGTGACGATGGGAACCTTCTCGGACTTGACCGGCGGTTCGTCCTTGGTGAATGCGTTCTCGATCTTGCGATACCAACCCGACGGATCGTACCACGGCGTCACCCGGTCGGTGTACGTTTGCGGGTAGACCCGGCTTGGCGTCGGTTCTTCCGCGAACGCCGGCAACGCGGTGACGCAGAGAGCCAGCCCCGTCAGCAGACGAGTGGGATTGCCGGTGATCGTGGGAAGAAATCGCAAAGTAAGTTTCTGGTTTTTAGTTTCTGGTTGAAAACCTGCCGGTCAGGGTTACTTCTTTGGTTTGAACGGCGACTGCTGCGGGCGGTTGTTTTGCATGGGACCGCCGCCTCCGAAATATCCGAGTGTGTTGTTGAACCCCACGGGATGGCCCGTTGGCATCACCGCCCGCGCGGCATTGGGGTCGTCGGCCAATTCGCTCAGGTTATCCACCACCGGAAAGAAGGTTTGCCGGACTCCTTGGGAACCTTGGTTAAACATCCCCGTGAAACCGAACGGCTGGGAGCCTCCCCGCACGCCATAGTAATAATTCACCGCGTTGTTCGTTCCGCGAAGCAGGTTCAGGTACGAACTCAGCGGCTGATTGTTCCGGCCGAACGCCCCTTGATTGGCATACCCCGACGGGTTGTTCGGCGAGGTGATCTGGGCCTTCGCCTCGCTTCCGGCCCAGAGGGTTGCCATGACTGCCGCGATTCGCATCCATCTCATGGTGTCGCTCCCGATGCTCACCGGCTCGCGTTGTTGGTGTTTAGAGTCCGGTTGGTAATCGAGTTATAGGTCGAACTGCCGAGCAGCGTCACCCCAAGAACCCGCTCCACCGGCGTCAGGAACTTTTGCAGGAAACCGTCTACCGCGAAAATCTTCTCGGCTTTCACATAAATGCGGTCGCCCGGCAAAATCTGATAGTTGGTCGTCGTCACACCTTGTTGGGTGAGGGCCACATAATCGACCGGCAAAATCTGGTCCGGCTGTCCGGCGTAAGGCGTCCGGCGAGCCACCCAGATGTTGTTCCGGGAGCCGACCAGCGGGATGCCGTTGATGTTCGAGAGGGCGTCGATCACGGTTTCGTATCCCTGGCTCGGGAAGCGGTAGATCTGCTCCCCGTACCCGGCGCCGTCCGTGATGATGTAGTAGGCTTTCGAGTTGTACGCGATCACATCGACGACCACGAACAACTTGTCCGGGTCGTCCACTTCCGTGCCCTTTTCCTTGATGAACGGCAGCGTCTTCATCTGGTTGAAGATGTGCTTCCGCACGTTGTCCCGAATCTGATCGGTTGTCAGGCCGCTCACCGGCAACGAACCCCAGATGCCGAGATTCACCGTGCCATCAGGCCGGATCAGATGCTGCCCGCCAATCGGTTGGGGGGAAAGCACCGTGGCCGGTTGTCCCTTGGTTTGGGGCAGCGTGTAAACTTCGATCAGCAGAATATCCGGCGGTTCCACCACATAAGGGGGAAGCGAAATCTTGCTCAGTTCGGAAGGGATGACGGCGGGCGGGGCGACAAACGTCTGGGCGTCCGGCGCATGGTAACCACCGAGGCAACCGATGTTGGCCAGGCAGGCCAGCATCAAGCTGGTGATCAGGCACGATCGGTGGCGGCCGCGAACCCGCATGAATTTCCGGGAGGCAAATCCCGGCCTGTGTGTTGAAGGACTATCCCCTCGTCTGCGGGATCATCGGCCAATTCGGGGGGGCCACTGCAAGCTTCTTGATCGTTTCACACGGAAAATTCAAAATAACCGGCCCGACCGGCAAAGTCGGGGCTGATTGTCGGGGGTCTTCACAAACTGGGAAGAATTCTCTCAAGCCAACAGTGAAGAAACCGTGTATGCCCCTCGGTTTTCCCCTTCTCTCCGTTTTCCCTCGTCCACATTCCCGTATGCTTAGGTGAGGCGGGTTCCCATTTTTTTCAGAACAAACCCGCGTCATCAGGAACATTCTGACAATTGTCCCTGATCTCTCCGGCACCGACGCTAAGGAGTCCCGCGAACCATGCCCGCCTCTTGGAAGGGTTTGTTGAACAGGCTCCGACCGAAAAAGTACGGTCGCAAACACTCATTAATCCTGTTGAATGGTCTCGCGGAACAATCAGAGACATGGTTCCGCAACACCCGGTTCTGGGGCCGGTATTTTGATGTGCTGGCCCCCAACCTGCTGGCCTACAACGGGGAACATTTTCAGGCCCGGCTCAAGGCCGACCTGCCGATCACCATCGAATACCTTGTGGAGCAACTGCACTCATTTGTCACGCAGTTCGCCCAGACGCCGCCATACCACATTGTGTCAAGCAGCCTGGGGGGCAAGGTGGCCGTGGAGTTCGCGGCCAAATACCCGGATCTGGTTGGCCGGGTGGTGTTGATCTGTCCGTCCGGCATGGGGGACGTGGAAAAGCTGCCAATTATGGACGGCGTCCGCCGGAGCGATTATCAATCGATGGTGAAGTCCGTGTTCTACAAGCCCGACAAGGCCGACCGGAACATGCTGCTTTACTACAAGAAATGCTTTGAGAACCGCAAATGGAAACTGGCACTCATCCGCACGGTGAAGGGGACGAATGACCACACTGTTCGTCACCAGATGAAAAATCTGATGATGCCGGTGTTGTTGATCGGCGCCAAGGACGACCAGATCGTGGACCCGATGGAAGGCGAACGGGCCGCTTTGGAGTTGCCATACGGGGCGTTTGTCACGCTGCCGGCCTGCGGGCATGCCCCGCAGATTGAGAAGCCGTGGCTGGTGAACCGGCTGGTGGTTCACTTCCTCACGTCGAAGAATCCGACCGCTCAGCCCAGTTTTGTCAAACTAGTCACCAACAAGCCGAGTCAGGTTCCCTCATGATCGCACCCAGTGAGAAACAGAATTCTCCGGAAATAACCATGACGAAACAAAAGAAAACCTCCCCCGAGTCCTGGCTGATGCTTCGCAAGTTCCTCAGTCAGGGAACGGCGGTGGCCTCTTGGTATCCCAGTTCCCGCTTCCTGTGCCGGTCGATCACCAAGGGGATCGACTGGGCCACGACGAAATGCGTGGTGGAACTCGGTGCCGGCACCGGCCCGGTGACCCAGACCCTCGTGAGCCAGGCCGGGCCAAACACCCGGCTGGTGATCGTGGAGCGGGACCGGGACTTTTGCGACGTGCTGCGACAAAAGTTCCCCGGCCACGACATCGTCGAAGGCGACGCTTGCAAACTGGATGAAATCCTGGCCGCTCGGGGCATCTCCCATGCCGACCACGTGATTTCCGGCCTGCCGTTGCCGTCGTTCCCGAAGGAACTGCGGGACGCCGTGATCGCCATGTCCGCCAAGGTGTTGGGGCCGAACGGCATGTTCCGCCAGCTCACCAACATGCCTTATGTCTATCGCGGCCTGTACAAGAAGTATTTCGCGGACGTCTCTTTCACGCTGGTCCCGTGGAACATGCCCCCGGCCGGCGTGTACTACTGCAAGGGCTACCAACTCGCCCCGGCTTCGTGACTTTTTTCCGCACATTTTGACTCAGGCGAGCCGGGGCGCCCCGGCCGCCTGAGAACGTCACTTCAATTGATTAAAAGTGTCCGACGTGAGACGGCCCCCGGAACTTGATGCCTGTCCCGCCCTTCGATTCTGGCGACCAAACTGATTTGCATTCGCAAGAATGAATTTTCCGAAACAACTCTCCGTTTTTTATCCAGACGCCCGAAACTCCCTCCCCTTCGACTATTCTTGATTCATGAGCAATCCGAAGATTATCGTTCTCACCGGGGCCACCCGCGGACTTGGCCGGGCGTTGGTTCCCCGGTTCGTGGCGGCCGGACACACGGTCGTCGGTTGCGGGCGCAATGCCAGCCAGATCGCCGAATTGAAAACTCTTTTCGGATCGCCGCATTCGTTCACGGCGATTGATGTGACGGATGCCCAATCGGTCGAGGGTTGGGCCACGGGTGTCTTTGCCAAAATCGGCATCCCGGATTTGCTCATCAACAACGCCGCCCTGATGAACGACATCGCCCCGCTGTGGGAAGTTCCGGCCGAGGATTTTGACCAAGTGGTTGATGTGAACATCAAAGGCCCGGCCAACGTGATCCGGGCCTTTGTCCCCGCGATGGTCGAACGGGCTTCCGGCGTGATCGTAAACCTGTCGAGTGGCTGGGGCCGGTCCACTTCACCGAACGTGGCTCCGTATTGCGCGTCGAAATATGCCATCGAAGGAATGACGCTGGCTCTTGCCCAAGAATTGCCCGCCGGAATGGCGGCTATTCCGCTGAACCCCGGCGTGATCGACACCGACATGCTCCGGCAATGCTGGGCCGACAAAGCCGCCCAATTCCAAAACGCCGATCAATGGGCCGCCAAGGCCGCCTCGTTCTTGCTGAAACTCGGAGCGGGGGACAACGGCCGGTCACTCAGCGTTTGAAAAATAGCGGGTCATGTGACCCGCATTCGGAATTGTTCGTTATTCGGCCTTAAATTCAAACACATTTGGCCCGCCGGGCGTGACATTCGCAGTCAGCTTCGTGGCGGCATTTCCTGAAAACGCGGCGGGGAACAACTCCACCAACGGAGGTGGTTGTTTGTTCGGTGGAACGGTGCTACCGGTCTCGGCAATCTTGTTCGCCGCCTCCACCATTGCCTTGTATTTTTCGGGATCAATATTGGGCGGGGGAATCTGCTTGGAGATGGTGACCTTGTAGTTCCCAACCACCGCCCCCGGCGCGCTGGCCTGTGGTCCGAAATGCGTCGTCAACTCGAATTTGCCTGCGGCATCGGTCTTGCCGATCGCAATTTCCCCGTCGTTGATGGACGATTGACCGCGGCTGAAAACCACGGTCACGCCTTCGATGGGATTGCCCTTCCAGAGAACCGTTCCGGTGACGGGAACGGTTTTAAGACGCCCGGAATCGCAACCAGCCGGGACCGCCAGCAATCCGATGAACAGGCATCGGGACCACCAACCAGCAACAGAACGGAACATTAGGGCCAGAACCTCGGAGAGGGCAAATTAAACGGAACCATCACGGGAACAACGCGGATTACGGCAGGGGGGCAGTTTCACCGCCAGCCTTGGTTCCCAAGGCTCCCCAAACCCCGTAGGGGCTGACGCCGCCGGTGGGTTCGGCGGAGGTCAGCGAACCCGTGTTCACGCCGTCAGTCACAAAGCGGACCGAACCATCCCCCAACATCACGTTGACGCCGCCGGTGTGGAAACTGCTGGCGCTGAAAATCCCCCAACTATCCCCCCAGTTCTCGACCGCGCACGACGGGCTGTTGGGCGGCAGAATGGTGCTGAAGCCGGTAAAGGCGGGATAACCGTCGAACCATTGCACGCCGGCCGGCCGGTCGGTCATCACCGATTGCGAGGGCAGATAGAGTCCGCCGGAAGCCGTGCTGAGACAGGCGGCGGGATTCGTGTTGAGAGAGCCGACATTGTTGGCGAAATATCCCTTGGTGCTGCGATTGTTGCTGGAGCCAAAAGCCCGCTCTCCCATGAACACCGTGTTGGACAAGCCATCGGTGACCGAGGCCATCGTGGTCGCCGTCCGGCTGAACACGCCCCGGTTGTTGGCATTGGAATCAATGCCAACAATGCTGTCCCCCACACAGGTCGCATAGCTGCGAGGCCCCCAAGCCAGCCCCCAAATCTGGGCTGCCGCCGGGTTGGACGGGCACATAAACACGTTGAATGTTGTTTGATACGGTGTGTAAGGCGTGCTGCGGATCGGACCAAAAGGCAGGTAATTTACTCCACCCGTCGTGTAAGGTTGGTTGACAATCGCGTAAACGTTGTCCTGCTCCATGTATGGAAGGATGCGCATCAGACCCGTGTTGCGATTTTCATTGCCCTGCGGACTTGTGGAACGAGTTCCGCCGTTTCCTTCGTTCAACAAGGGGAAACCGGCGTTGACGTCATGGAATCCGTGCAGGGCCAACCCCAACTGTTTGAGGTTGTTGGAGCACTTCATCCGGTTGGCGGCCTCCCGGATCTTCTGCACGGCGGGCAGCAGCAAGCCGATCAGGATGGCGATGATGGCGATCACCACCAACAGCTCAATGAGCGTAAAACCACGTCGGGTGGCTTGGGGATTGGGCATGGCATTTCCTTAAAAAGCGATCATAAAAATAAAACGGCGGGAGGGCATCGGCAGATGTTTTGATTCCGGGGGAGAGTTAGAATCAATCAGGTTGGGGTGAACATCCACATTTGCAATTCGTAATTTTTGACTGATCTTCGCAAGCAAAGCAAGTGCAATTTTGCGGGCAGTTACATTTGCGGCCGAAATAATTACTGTCCCGCCAATTCCTCACAAAGCTCATTCAGATGCTTGGACAATATCCCCCACGGATTGGCGGCCTTGGGGTCATTTTCCCGGAACAGGCCCTCGGTGACGTAGACCCGACGCGAATACTGCCGGACCATCTTGAGGGCGGCTTTGTCGAGTTTGTCCTGCGAGTGGAGCAACACCGCCCGCGTGTGGGGCGGGTAGTCCGAGTTGCCGCCGAAGTAGTCGCCTTTCAAGGTTTCTTCTTTGGGCCACTTGTCCCCTTCATGCACCACAATCACATCAGCAGCCTCGGCGGCGAAGTAACGGCCGGGCGTTGGCGCGCCGGGGTTGGCGACGGTCGGCCAATAGCCAAGACCGTGGGCGTATTGGTTGAGGGTGGATTGATGCTTCACCCCGGCTTCTTTGTCCTCGTAGATCATTTCATCAAAAAAGATTCCCTGCGTTCGCGGGTAGAGTTTCAGCCATTGGTCGATGTCCTTTTTCACATCGGCTTCGGGGCGTTTGCCGTAGTTTGTTGACACGTAGCCCAACACCACGCAACCGGCCCCCATGAGGCGGTCAATGGCCTTGGTGTAATTGGCATCCACGGCCTTGCCCGGTCCGGAGGCGGGGTTGATGATGACCCACATCGGCACCGTTTCATGACGGCGTTTCAATTCGATCAGCCGATTGTAAGCCGCATTCTTGTGGATGTTTTCGGGGTAGACATACATCGGCACTAGAACCCCAGTGCGTTCTTGCGAGCGTTGATGAAACTCCTTTGCCCGTTGTAACCGTTGCCCGGCCGGTGTTTCCTCGGCCTTCACAAAAGGTCCAACGGACATCAGAAAGGCGAGCAACAGCAATGAATAATGACGCATAGAGATGGTCCAAAAGTGTTTCAGACGAATATGCCGGGATTTTTTCAGGGCCAGTCTTCGCCGCCTTTGTTGAAGGGGTGGCAGCGGCACACCCTCCAGACGCCCTTGGCGGTGCCGAAAAGCGGGCCGTATTTCCGCACGGAGAGAATCATGTATTCGCTGCAACCGGGTTGATAAATGCAACTCGGCGGCAGCACCGGCCGGATCACCCGTTGGTAGCCTCGCACCAGCAAAACGATCAGGCCGGTGAGGAGTTTTCGGAACATGGCGGCGGCTCCGGTGGTTTCGACTCCGCGTCGCGGACGATCTTCTTGATGGCGTGCTTCGCCTGCTTGAGCAACGATTTTTGAAAGTCCGCTAGTGAATACTCCGGCAAATGCCGGGGAATCAGCACCAGGTCATAACCGGGCGACAGGTCATCTTTGGTCAAACGGTAGGCTTCCCGCATCAACCGGCGAATGCGGTTTCGCCGCACGGCGATGCCGAATTTCTTGGAGACGGACATCCCCAGGCGGGAGTAACCCAAGCCGTTTTCCTTGACGTATACAATCAGCGTCGTGTCGGCCGCCGAGCGGCGCCGATCATAGACGGCCTGAAACTCGGCCGGTTTTCGCAAGTGTTCGTGTGGTTCAAATCGTGGCACGGTTGACTCTTCGCCGGAATACGATTGATTGTAGCGACACACCCGCCCCGTCGAGGTTCTCCGAAATGCCGTTATGCCTGATCCTGAGTGACGACATGATCGACGGCAGCCGTATCGGCGGCCATGCGAAGGCCCTCGGCTTCGAGGTGGTGATCGCCCGCACCCAAGCCCAGGCGGTCACGCATCTGGAAAAACAACCGGCGGCGGTGCTGGTCGATCTGCACAACAACACCCTCGACCCGGCGGCTTTGGTGTCGGCCGTGGGGAGCATCAAGCCGAGGCCGCGAATCGTCGCTTTTGGCTCCCATGTGGATGCCCAACGTCTGAAAAATGCCCGTGCCGCCGGGTGTGATCTCGTGCTTCCCCGGAGCGCGTTTTTTGATGATCTGGATGGCAATCTCGTGAAGTGGCATCAACCCGCCGATTCGTAACGCTTCAGCAGAAGCCATTCCATCAGCCACACTAGCGTCGAGAGGGAACGATCATCCCGGTCCCGTCCGGGGTCGAATTCGCTGATCGACACGCCGACGATCTTCGGCGACCATACGGCCGCCAAAATTTGCAACACATGGGCGGGACTCAACCCAAACGGCAGCGGATGCTGCACCGCCGGGAAGTATGAGGGGTCGAACGCATCGCAGTCGATATCCAGCCAGATTCGCCCGGCCTTTTTCACCAGCGATTGGAGAGACTTCAGCACACTCGCCGGATCCGTGTGCCAGTCCTCGGCGGTCCGGATGCGATGGAAATACTCTCCGGTGTGTTTGTCGGGCAAAAACTGATCCCGCGAGCCGATGTTGACGACGCGGGGCAATGACCCGTCGGTGTGCATCAGAAAATTGCCATGCGACAATTCACTAACGCTGTCCGACAGGTTGTAAACGTCGAGATGGGCGTCAAACTGAATCACCAGATCGTTTTTGTCCAAGGCTTCGTAAACCGGAAGCACACATAGATGATTCCCCGCCAGCCAGAGCAAGGATTCCCCGCCGTCGAATTTTTCGCGGATCACGGCGGCGGCGGTTTTTCTCCAATCAAGGCAATGCGCCGGCGTGTCGAAGGTGAATTCTTCGATGCTTACTTGGTCAACAAAGCAATCTCCGCGGGTGGGTTCGGTTTCTTCATCGATGTCTTCCAGCATTTCCCGCAGGGCGTCCCCCATCAGTTGAGCGCCGGCTCCCGTGCCGGCGCTGCCAAACTGGTCAAATGGAAAGACGACGGCGGTTGTTCGCATTGGTAAGATGAAGACACGGTGGTTGGAAGTTCGGCCTGTTCTACGAAATTCGGGGGCGTGGCGATGCGGGAAGTCGGCGGAGTGTTCATCGCGGAGGGAGTCGTTGTCACCGGGGATGTCGTCCTCGAACAGGGCGTCAACCTTTGGTATGGCGTCATCATTCGCGGCGATGTGGCGAAGATCACGCTGCGCGAGCGGGTCAACATCCAGGATGGCAGCGTGGTTCACTGCGAATTCGACGTTCCGCAGGTGATCGAACCGGGCGTGGTCGTCGGCCATTCGGCCGTGCTGCACGGCAAGAGCATCGGGGCCGACACGCTCATCGGCATCGGCGCCCGATTGTTGAATCGCAGCGAGATCGGCGCCGAGTGCATCATCGCCGCCGGGGCCGTCGTGCTGGAGGGGGCCGTCATTCCGCCGCGATCCTTGGTGGTGGGGGTTCCCGGCAAGGTAGTCCGTCGCGTGACAGATGAGGAAGTGGCCCGCACAAAGATGTTGAGCGATCGCTATCAGAACATGTCCCGGCGTTATGTGGCCGGAAGCATCCCGCTGCCATACGGAAAATGACACGGTCTCAATGGTGTCTTCATGATCGAGGTTGACCATGCCATCCGAAACACCCGTGCTTACTGAGAAACAGATCGCCACCGAGGCGTTGGGGTTGATGCCGGAATCCGCTTCCTTGCGGCAGATTAGCGAGGAACTGGCCATTCTGGCCGCGATACGCGAAGGGGAAGCCGACGCGAAAGCCGGGCGGGTGGTCAGCCATGAGGAGGCCATGCGGAGGTCGGCGGCATGGACTTTGAAATAGTCTGGACGAACCTGTGCAAAATCAACAAGCATCTTGTGTGTGAGATATTCAAGAGCCCCACTGCGTCAGCGGTGGGGGTTGTTTTCTGAGTGTGACGGCCACCCCCACCGCTGACGCAGTGGGGCTCTTGCAAATCATTTGCAAATGTTGCTGCTTGATTTTGCACTAGGTCTTCTCGATCACAGATCTCACGTTGAAGGCCACCCGGAGCATCAATGCCATCCCCCGAAGAGAAGACGGCCGTCACCCAATCCGAGGCGGAAATCGCCCTCCGGCGGCTGGACATCGACGCCAAGCAGGAGATGATCTCCAGACTCCTGCACGATTCTCAGAGCGATGGATTGCTGGTCTTGCACCCGGCCAATTTCCGCTGGCTGACGGCCGGAGCCGAACCCGTGGGGTTCTTCGGACGGGATGAACGCCCCGCGTTGTTCTTCAATCCCACCCAACGCTGGCTGATTTGCTCGGCCACCGATTCGCAACGATTCTTCGACGAGGAACTAGACCGGCTCGGCTTCCAACTCAAGGAATGGCAATGGACTGCCAGCCGCGACCAATTGATGGCCGATTTGGTGTATGGCCGGAAGATCGCCAGCGACCAGCCTTTCCGCGATTGCAAAGATGTTGGCTCATACTTTCTCACCGCGCGGCGGCATCTGAGCCAGTATGAATGGGACCACCTGCGGGCGCTTGGCAAATTGACGGCCCACGCCGTCGAGGCGACCGCTCGCAACATCACCAAGGGCGAGCCGGAGGAGGAAATCGCCGGCCATCTCGCCCACCGGTTGTTCCGGCACGGCGTCCATGTGGAGGCTTTGCAGGTATCCGGCGACGGTCGAAGCCGGCAGTACCGCCGCCGGGAGTTTAGCCACACGCCCGTCAATGAATGGGTCACGCTTCAAGCCACGGCCCGCAAGGATGGCCTCTTCGCCACTTGTTCCCGGACGGTCTGTTTCGGGCAGCTTGATTCCACCGTTCGTTCCGAATTCAACCTCGCCCTGCGGCTCGGGGCCACGCACATCGCCACGGCCAAACTCGGCGAGAAAGTGATCGTGGCGTTGGAGGCCGGCAAAATCCTGCTAAAGCCCACCCAATATGAGCACGAATGGCGGCTGACGCCGATGGTCGCCCTCACCGCCCGCGAGCCCTCCGAAGGGATTTTCTTGCCGACCTCCGGGGAACGCTGGCTGGAGGGCTGGGCGGCCGTCTGGCAGGAACGCATCGGCTCGGCAGCCGTCGTGGACACCTTCCTGCTGCATTCCGAGGGATGGGAGAATCTCACGCCGGCAAATGACTGGCCGGTTCGCCGGGCGGTGTTTCAGGGCCGCACCTACGACCGGCCCGACGTGCTGATCCGATCCGGTGAATCGTAAAGTTCAACACCCAAGACTCTCATACGGTCGGTACAATAACCTCATCATGATGCGTCTCAACAAATTTCTGGCCCACGCCGGTGTGGGTTCCCGCCGCCATTGCGACGGAATGATTGCTTCCGGCCGCGTGAAAATCAACGGCGACCCGGTCCGCGAACTCGGCACCCAAGTGAACGAGGAAACCGACCGCGTGAGCGTGGACGACACCCCCGTGCGCGTCGAACGCCACGTCTATTGGGCGGTCCACAAGCCGCCGGGATATATCTGCACCAACAGCGACCCGGCCGGGCGGCCGCTCGCCATCGATCTGGTGCCGCACGTCGATCAGCGGGTCTACACCGTCGGCCGGTTGGACGAGGACAGCGAAGGACTTCTTTTGCTGACCAACGACGGAGATTTGGCCCAAAAGCTGATGCACCCGCGATACGAGGTCGAGAAGACTTACGAAGTGTTGGTGGCCGGTTCGCCGACGGTCGCGGACATGGAACAACTGACCACCGGCGTCTGGCTGAGCGAGGGCCGGGTGAAGGCGAAGTCGGTGCGTCGCTTCAAGAAACAGGGTGACAGCACTTGGCTGAAAATCGTGTTGTGCGAAGGCAAAAACCGCGAAATTCGCCGAATGCTCGCCAAGCAAAATCACAAGGTGATGCGTTTGCGCCGGGTCGGCATTGGCCCCGTGCGGCTGGATCGGCTTCCCAAGGGGAAGTCCCGCAAGCTGGCGTTGGCGGAGATCGAACTGCTTCGCAAAGCGGTGACGCCAAGGGCGGCCAAGAAGGCGGAAGAACCCGCGAAGAAGGCGGGCGAGAAGTGATTTTGCAACGCCCCGCCGTCACGGTCGAAAATGTGCAACTGGCCGAACGGACGTTTCGCATCCGGCTCGAACAACCGGAAATCGCCCGGTCCATCCGGCCGGGGCAGTTCCTTATGCTCCGCATTCCGGAGACGACGGACCCGCTGTTGGGCCGTCCTTTTGCCCTGTACGATACCGTCTTGGACTCCGGCGGCGAACCCGTCGGGCTGGATGTGGTTTACCTCGTCGTCGGCAAGATGACCACACATCTGATGGCCGTGAAGGCAGGCGAACCCATCGAAGTCTGGGGACCACTGGGCAACGGGTTTCCGAAATTCCCGAACATCGATCAAGTGACCTGCGTGGCCGGGGGCATCGGCCAAACACCGTTTTTGGCCTACGTTCGCGAATTACTGGGGACGCGAGGCTACGCCGGTCAACCGGCGGTTCGGCAGGTCAACAAGGTCTCCCTGTATTACGGCGTGCGGTCGGCCGGTTTCGCGGCCGGGGTGGAAGATTTCCGACAAGCCGGATGTGATGTTCGTCTGGCCAGCGACGATGGCACGGTGGGAACAAAGGGCTTCGTCACGCAATTGCTGGCCGCCGACAAACCGGCCGGGCCGTTCGTGGGATGCGGGCCGGAACCGATGCTGAAGGCGCTGGCCAAGCTCACGGCCTCGTGGAACGCGAGTTGTCATGTCTCGTTGGAAACGCCGATGGCCTGCGGGTTCGGCGCTTGTTTTAGCTGTGTCACCCCCGTTTGCACCCCGGCGGGTCGGGATTACAAACGGGTCTGCGTCGAGGGGCCGGTGTTCGACGCCGCCACACTGGCATGGGATTGATCGCCGCCATCGAGTGGCCCGGCGTCGCCGGGATGATCGCCTTCGCGGATTTGTTCGCCGTGGTCCTCACCATTCTTTGGGTGCTGACCATCAAACGGGAACCCACGTCCGCCATTGCGTGGTGCCTGCTGGTTTTCTTCGTGCCCGTTGCCGGCATCTTTCTGTTCATCACCTTCGGCTACCAAAGCATTCACCGGCCGCTGAAGCGGAAGAAACGGCACGCCCGCGGATATCGCACCAAGCCGGTTCACACCCTCTCGCCCCCGGCGACCGACACCGAGGGGCTGGCCGCGCTGGCCGAACGGCTGGGGGCGATGCCGATGACCGGCGGCAACCAAGTGCAATTCTTCCATGAACCGGCGGATGCTTATGTGGCGATGCTGGACGCGATCAAGCAGGCCAAACATCACATCCACATGGAGTTTTTCATCACGCGGGGGGACGCCTCCGGCCGCCGGTTCATGACCGCCCTTGCGGAACGGGCGGCGGCGGGTGTGCGGGTCCGGTTTCTGTATGACGCCGTCGGCTCGTGGAATTTCAAACATAAGGTACGGGAAATTCTCACCAACGCGGGGGGGCGGGCAGTGTCGTTTCTGCCGCTCTCCAATCCCTTGCGGCGACGGTTGCAAATCAATCTGCGAAACCATCGGAAGATCTTGGTGATTGACGGCCAAGTCGGTTTCACCGGCGGCTTGAACATCGGGGACGAGTATCTCGGCTTGGTCGCCCGTTTCGGCCTCTGGCGGGACACTTTTCTCCGAATCGACGGCCCGGCGGTGGCGGGGTTGCAACGGGTGTTTGGAGAAGATTGGGACTTTGCGGCCAATGAAGAATTCGACGGCCCGGAGTATTTCCCGGTGATCCAACCGGCGGGCGCGGAAGCGGTTCAGATTGCGTGGTCCGGGCCGGATCAGGACACCAAAGCAGTCCGCGAGGTCTACTTTGCCGCCATCATGCGGGCCAGAAAGCGGGTGTGGATCAGCACGCCGTATTTTGTGCCGGACGCCCCGCTGGCCGATGCCCTCGCCCTCGCGGCCCGATCCGGCCGGGATGTCCGGATTGTTGTGCCGTTCCGGCCGGACAAGTGGGTTCCGCTGATGGCCAGTCGCTTCATCTGGCAAACACTGCTGGAGGCGGGCGTCAAAATCTTCCAGTTCACGGCCGGGTTCATGCACGCCAAGATGATGATCGTGGACGACGCCTGGGCCTCCGTGGGAAGCGTCAACTTTGACAACCGCAGCTTGCACCTCAACTTCGAGGTGACAGCCTTGATGGAATCAACGGCGTTGGTCGCCGAACTGGAAGCTGCCTTCCGTCGGGACATGGCCCGAAGCATCGAGGTGAACGCGGAGACGTTTCAGCGCCGGCCGTTCGTTTCCAAGATGGCCGAGAACGCCGCCCGGTTGGCGTCGCCGATCCTGTGATTCGTCTTGCGGCAGTTCCTTGAAGTCGCTATCTTCCCGTATCGTTCAAAGTCATTCGTCCGTCCGTCCACCGCACGGAAGCGGTTCATGAACATAAAACTCCGTCGTTTGGCCGTTGCCAGCCTGATTTTCTTGTCCGGTTGCGGACTCTTTGAGAAAAAGCGGGACCAAGCTGTCGTGCGCCCCGTTTCTCATGAACCCGGCCCGTTGCCGACGGAGCCGAGGCCAAAGATGCTGGCCATCGCCAACGGCAACACCAGCCCCAACACTCCGCTCGCCGACCCGGTGCGACCGCCGCCGCCGGATGAGCAAATCTTCGAGGCCATTCCTCCGGTTAATCCGAAGGACACCGCCGTGGCCGCCCAACCGAAAGCGACGGGCGCCGACCCAACGGATGTCGTCGTTCCCGCAATGGGCATTGCCCCGCCGATGAGCGAATCGCCGATGCTCGTTCAGAGCAATGTGAAGCCTCCCGTCGAACAGCCCAAGCCCGTTGAACAGCCGAAGAAAGTGGCCGAAACGCCCCTGCAATCGATGAAACGCATTCAGCAACTCGCGGCCGAGAAACTGGCTCGCATGGAAGGTTTTGAGGCGAAACTCATCCGCAGGGAAACGGTTCCCGGCAAGTCGGCGCCGGAACCGGAGCAGGAAATGCAATTCAAGCTCCGCGCCCAACCGTTGAGCATGCACCTGAAATGGGTCGGGAAGGAAGCCACCGGCCGGGAATTGGTGTATGTGGGCGGACGCAAGGAAGAAAAGGTGGAAATCCTGACGGCCCGCAGCGATGGCTTGCTGATCGGCGGAAAGCGAATGAGCTTTAACCCCGGCGATTCGATGATTCGCTCCCAGAGCCGCTATGACCTTCGGGAAGGCGGCATGCAAATGGCCGTGGTCAATCTCGGCAAGTCAATGATCAAAGCCGACCGCGATCCCAAAGTGGCCGCCAATTTCCGATACTTGGGCATCGTCGACCGGCGCGAACGCAAAGGCGGTTTCGAGGCGATCGAGGAAACCATCGCGCCGGGCGCCGAACCCGCTTTCCCCAAGGGGGGCAAACGAACCCTCCATTTCGACCCGGAATCCACATCGCCAAGTTACGGCCTGCCGATTCTGGTGACCGCCACCGACGAAGCCGGCCGGGAGGTCGAATATTACTTCTTCGACCAACTCAAGCCCGCCCGCTTCACCGACGCCGACTTCGACGCCAATGTTCTGTTGAAGAAGAAGTGACCGTTTATTGGGGAAGCGAATTTTTCCTTTTCCATTGCCTTTTGTGAAGAAGTTTGACCAGCCCGCCGTCATCCGGGCTGGTCACCAAATCACTTTCATGTTCAACTCATCCTCCGAACCCGACGCAACTTCCCTCCCGCTTCGCGTTCTTGGTTAGGAGGGTTCCGGGTCGTTCATGCCCTATAATGACCCCCTCTCCCTGGAGTGTGTGAATGAACGGCGACAACCCCGAAACCAAACCGGCCACACCGCCGCCGGGTGATCCGACGGGGGCGTTGCCAATCTCCTCGGGGGACTTCCCGAGCATCACCCCGCCGCCGTTGGTGATGTCCCACACCACCACCCTCGTCACGGCCCGGCCGGCCTCGGCCGTCCCGTCGACCAAGCCCGCCGACATCGTGCCGGTTCATCGGCGGATCGGCAAGTATTCGCTTCTCAAGGAAATCGGCCGCGGCGGCATGGGTGTTGTTTACCTGGCCCATCAGGATGATCTCAACCGCGATGTGGCCCTCAAGGTCATCCCCTCCGGGCCGGATGCGGATCAGACCGAAGTGGCCCGGTTCCATGCCGAGGCCGAGACGGCCGCCAACCTGCACCACCCCAACATCGTGCCGGTCTTTGATGTCGGAACCGCCGACGATCTTTCCTATCTGGCGATGGAACTCGTCGAGGGGGGAAGCCTCTACAAGCTCATCAGCCGGAAACCGCTGGAGCCGATTCTCGCGGCCCGCCTGTTGGAACCCGTCGCCCGCGCGATGCACTACGCCCACCTGCAAGGGGTGATCCACCGCGATTTGAAGCCGAGCAACATCCTGCTCTCGGATGCGGAACAAAGAAGCAACACGCCAAACGGCCAGACCGTGCCGGTGAACGATCACGACTTGGTCCCCAAAATCGTGGACTTCGGGCTGGCCAAGCGAATCCACCGGCCGCTGGCCCTCACGCAAACCGGTCTGGCTGTCGGCACGCCGCACTACATGGCCCCGGAACAGGCGTTGGGCAAGGCCGACCAAATCAGCCCGTTGACGGATGTCTACGCGCTGGGAGCCATCCTGTACGAGATGCTCACGGGGCATCCCCCTTTCGGGGCGGGGAGTTCGCTGGAAACCATGCAACAGGTGGTGAGCCGAAAGCCGGTTCCCCCCAGCAGTTTGCGGGCGAGCATTCCCCGCGAATTGGAGCACATTTGCCTGAAGTGCCTGGAGAAGAAACAGGCTAACCGTTACCCGTCCGCATTGGCCGTGGCCGACGCCCTGCACACATATATGCACCGCACGGAACCGCCGACCATCCTGGCCCGGACGGTGGTTCACGAGGACAGCGATCCCTCGTTGATCGTGCGCCGACTGGGCGGATGGTCCTTCTGGCCGGCCACCGTGGCCCTCGTCTTGCTGACAGGCTTCCTGACTTGGCGAATCACCCATCGGAATTGGATTCCCGTTCAAAACGAACTGACGGACAAACTTGAGGAACGCAACCGGCTGGCGAAATTCCTGCAATTTGAGAACGCCGTCCTGCTCGCGGATCGGGGCGACTTCGACCGGATCATCGCCTTGGAACCGGGGCAGTTTCCCGAACATCGCTCCGTCCTGGCCGAGTATCGTTCCCATGATCTCGCGGCGGCCCCGTGGGCAAGAACGATCAAGGCCCGACGGGTCGCCTTCGATTATTCCGGCCGGTTTTTGATGGCGCTGATGGACACGCGCGTGGTGACGATCAACGCCGAATCCGGCGAGGTGTTGAACACCAGCCCGCTGTCCGAACCGGAGGCGGGCAACCGCGACTCGCACGATGGTTATGTCATCGGCCGATCCCGGTTCACCCCGCTGTTTGCCGTCGTCGCCGACCCCGCCCGGCTGGCGATGGGGAACGCGGCCCACCAACCGCTGGTCGAGGGAAACGTCACGTTGCCGACCGCCGCGAGGCTGATCCAACCCCTCGGGGATGGCTCGACGATTCTCTTGAGCGACGGGACGGATCGCTGGACAGTGGACTTCAAAACGCGGAAGCCAGTCCCGGTTCCGGTGGTTGAAACCGAGCCGAAATTTGGGAAAGTGCTTGCCATCTCCGAACAGGGAAAGTGGCTGGTCGAATCGGCCGAGGGCTGGCATGTGTTGCCGGGCGCCGGGGGAAGTTCGCCTGTGATCCCTTCGCCGGGGGTCACCACCGAGGTGATGTTCTCTCCCGCAGGCTCCCACCTGTCGGCCATCCTGCGCAACGGGGCTGTCCGGTTGTTTGATTTCAACGAACATCGTTGGTTTGATCTCCCCGCCGATGGCGTCGCCACGGCCGCCGGGTTCAGCGCCGATGGCAACATCCTCGCGGTGGGCACTCGGGCCGGGACCGTCCGCCTGTGGGATGCCTTCTCCCGCGCCCGCCTCTCCGCGGCGGCCAACTTGGACAAGTCGATTGTCTGCGTGGACATCGCCAAAAACCGGCAAACGGTGGTCGTCGTCACGAGTGACGGGACGGTGAGTCGCTTCCGCTTCGGCGCCTCGCCGTTTCATGCCCCGGTCATGCGGCTGGAAAACAAACCCTTCAAGGACGTGGTGGACATCGCGTTTTCCCCCAATGGCGATTCGCTCTATGTGACCACGCCGTACGGTCTTTCCCGTTGGACCGTGCGAACAGCCACCCGTCAACAATTCGGCGGGAATCAGGAAATCGCGGCCACCGAGGAGATGATGCAATCCGGCCGGCCGAATCGGCGAACCCCGGAGTTCAAGGCGATGGCCATCCGGGCGCCGTCGGCCAGGGAAACAGGCGAGCAAGTCTTGGTCGGCGGCGTGGATGGCAAAATGGCCTTGCTGGCCGTGAGGCCCGAGGGGGTCACCCCGCAGACGCAAACGGAAGTGGAGGGAGGCCAGAATGTCACCGGCGTGGCCTTTAGCCCCAACGGCGAAAAGACTGTGGCCGTATGTGACTCGGAGGCCCCCGGCGAGGCGTTCGTCAAATACTGGAACTCCAATTTCGGAACCGATCCGTCGGGCCGGAAGAAATCGACCCGCTTTCCCTTCCGCATCACGGCGGAGCGTTTCACGCCGAACGGCCGGCACATCGCCTTCGGCACGGACGATGGCTTCGTGCGATTGTGGGACCCGGAGAAACCACCCGATGAATTCATCCGGGAATTCAAATGTGATTCCCGCGTGATCTGCGTGACCATCGACCGGGACGGCGAACTCCTCCTCGCCGGTTGCGCGGACGGCAACGCCCGGATCTTTGAGATGCAGGGGGGCAACCTGCTCCGCACCCTGAAACACCGCACCGAGGTTCGCCGGGTGGCCTTCCATCGGGACCGGCCGGTCACGGCCGCCGCCGACGGGGCGATTCGGATCTGGCATCCGCAGCACGATTTCACGCTCGGCCCCCCCTTCCGGCACGGCGACGCCATCACGGCCATGAGCATCCGGGGGGATCTGCTGGCCTCCAGTTCCCGCGACCGCGCCATCCGGGTGTGGAATCTTCCTGATTGAGAATTCGGAATTCGGAATCCCGGATGACGGGAGCCGTAAAACAATCAAACACCGGCGAATGACCGGTGTTTGGTTTTGAATTTCTCGCACCGAATGGAAACGGTCCCCATGCGACTTCTCTGCCCGTTCTGCCAACAGGTCATCACCCTGCCGGACAATGAGGCCGGGAAGGCCGTCAACTGTCCCCTGTGCAAACAGGCGTTTCAAGCCCCGCAACCCTACATCCCACTGGCCGCCGAGAAACCGGTCGAATCTCCCGCCCCGGCCCCGGCGCCACCAAGCCCGGCCCCGGTCTACCGGACACAACAGGTGGACATCAAGCCGGTCACCCCGGCGTCCCTTCCGGAGATGCCTTCCAAATCCTTCGACAACCTGCCGGACATTCCCGGCGTTCCAACCGGCCCCGGCGTGTTTCACGGCATCACCCTGTATCCCGAAGTATTGGCATGGATTCCCGCCGTCGCCCTCACGCTGGCGTTGTTGCTGACGTTCTTCCGATGGGCCGGGGCCTACCCCGCCGGGTATCCGGCCTACACGCAAACCCCCTGGCAGGCATTGTTCGCCGGTTTTACCTCGGATGCCGTGGCGGAGGATACGATCAAACTGGAAGGTGAAATCAAGGAAAAAATCAAATCAAACTGGTGGATGCTCTTCTACTTCCCGTTGCTCCTCGGCGGCATTGCCGTCGCCTGGGCCGGACCGGTGGTGAGCGGGTTGAAGATCAAGCTGCCGGACGTGGTGAAAAAGTTCTGGCCGTACCGTCCGGCTCTGTTGGCCATCTTCGCCGTTTTCACATTGTTGCTCCTGTCCGTGCAATGGGTCAACAGTTTTGGCATCGAGAAAGCCATCACGGAACTCGGCGAGGCCCGGCATGTGGAAGCCAAGGCGGCCGTGAAAACGCCGGAGCAATTGCAGCGGTGGGAAATGGGGGTCGCCCGCGATTTGGGGGGATTTCAATTGCAAACAACCTCCTGGCTGCGGCTGGCGTGGTTTGCCCATTTGCTCGCGGCCCTCGCGGTTGGTTTGGAGGCGGTCGGCACCTTGCGAGGAAAACGGCCTCCGATCCGAGTCGGAATACAGGTGTGAGCTTGACCAAAATCACCGGGGCGGGTATCGCCGTCTTCGGAAGTTCGACGAGTTGTTCTCCGGGGAAGGATTCCGCGATGTCGCTCCGCCGCCATGTTCGTACCCGTTGGCTGGCCGCCGGGGCCGGTGTGTTTGCCGGCCTCTCGGCGGGAATCACGCTCAGCGGTTGCGGGTCAAAAGCCGGTGATCCTCCGGTTGCCGCCATCCCCGCCGCCGAATCAAGCCCGGCCACGCCCGCGGGGGACGCGACGAAACCGGCCCCCGTCAATCTGGCCGTGCCCTTCAATCAAGCCGTCACGGATGAATTGGGCGAAGACCAATTGCTGCCGCCGGATCGCACCATTTCCGGCAAGGCAACCGCCCCGCTGCGGGAGGCTGTCGAAAAACTCTGGCCGACCATCTCGCTCACGGACAAATCCGGCCGGCCGCAGCCTTACGTCGTCACCATCGAGACGGACGAGGGAACTGTTGAAATCACCCTCACCCCCGAATCGGCCCCGAACCATGTGCGGAACTTTCTCGCCCTCATCAAGGTCGGGTATTACGACGGCTTGAAGTTCGACCGCGTGATTCATCAAGAAGCGGAACAGGCCGACGGCAAAAAATTCCGGCTGGACATGCTCAAGGCCGGTTGCCCGGCCGGAACCGGCGACCCCGGAGTCGGTCACATCGGCTATCACTTGAAGCCGGAATTCCACGAAACAATCAAACACGACGAAGGCACCGTCGGCTTCGGCCGGGACGCAGACCCCGCCACCGCCGGAGTGCGGTTCTACATCACCCTCGGCACCGCCACCGCCCTCGACGGCAATTTCAGCCTGATCGGCAAAGTCACCAAAGGCATGGATGTGCTGAAACGCATCTCCACTGCGAAACTGCTGCCCCCGGAGATCGACCCGGCCCGCGAATTCCCGGAAAAACCGGCCACCATGAAAAAAGTGACCGTGAACCCGGACCCGACCAACAACGGACATCCCGTGGCCCATTCGGGCGGGTAAAATGGAAGGGAAGAGAAGCAAAGAAAAGAGAAAGCATTAACCACAAAGACTCAAAGATCACACAAAATTTCACAAAGAATGAACGAAACTTGAGAAGCAAAGGAAAGACAAAAGGACACGAATTCCAAACCGTCTAATCGTCTTCTGATCTTTGTTTTGCTCATTCTTCCTTTGCTTCTTCTCTGTTTTTGATCTGATTTGATCTTCTTTGTGAAACTTTGTGTGATCTTTGCGTCTTTGTGGTTAATGCCTTTTTTTCTCTTCCATTCACGCCAGAACAATGTCCAAAAAGAAGGCCACTCCCGAATCAGCCCCGCCGGAAGACTCGCCGGTTCCGGGGGAATACACGGTCGTTGCCCGGCGTTATCGGCCGCAGCAGTTCGCGGAACTCATCGGGCAGGAGGCCGTCTCGAAGGCGATCACCAATGCGATCACGAGTGACCGCGTCGCCCATGCCTATCTCTTCACCGGGGCGCGCGGCGTCGGCAAAACCTCGGCGGCCCGGATTTTGGCCAAAGCCCTGAATTGCGAAACCGGGCCGACGGTGAACCCGTGCGGCGTCTGCGGAGCGTGCCGGGCCATCACCGCCGGGGAAGACATTGACGTCATCGAGATTGACGGGGCGAGCAACAACGGCGTCGACGAGGTGCGGACGATTCGGCAGAACGTCGCCACCCGGCCGAGCCGGTCGCGGTACAAGATCTACATTATCGACGAAGTTCACATGCTCTCGAAGGCCGCGTTTAACGCGCTGCTGAAGACGCTGGAGGAACCGCCGCCGCACGTCAAATTCATCTTCGCCACGACGGAAGTCGGCAAGATTCCGGTCACGATCCTGTCCCGCTGTCAGCGGTTTGACTTTCCGAGCATCACCACCGCCCGCATTTTCGAGCATTTGAAAAAGGTGATGGCCGGGGAAAACCGCCAGGCCGACGACGAGGCCCTGCGATTGATCGCCCGACGGGCGGGCGGGTCGATGCGGGACGCCCAATCACTGCTGGAACAAATGCTCTCGGCCGGAGACGGGAAACTCTCGGCCGAGTTGGTTCACGCCGTGCTGGGGACGGCCGCCGGGGACCGGGTGATTGAGATCGCCTCGGCCATCCTCGGCAAAGATCCGGGGAAAGCCCTCGAACGGGTGGCCAAGTGCGCGGACGACGGGTTGCAACTCGGCGAAGTGCTGGACCAACTCATCGAATACTGGCGGGCGTTGATGTTGCTCTCCTGCACGGAGGGACGGTTCGACGAACTTGATGTTCCCGAAGCGCATGTGGAGACCATCCGCAGGCAGTCCGCTTCCCAAACATTGGACACCATTTTGGCGGGGCTGGATGTGCTGGCCACCACCAAAGCCCGGCTGAAGGCGACCAACCACGGACAAGTGCTGCTGGAAATGGCCGTCGTGCGACTGAGCCGGATGGAGGATCTGATTCCGCTGACTCAAATCGCCCAATGGATCAGTCAGGGGGGCGGGGCGAAGGTCATCGCCGGAACTTCACCGGGCGCAGTCGCTTCCGGCGCGGAGCCGTCAAAAAAAAACGGCCACCTGAGTCTGGCTGACAGTTTCCGGGCTGGAAATCTCGCGGCCCCGCCACCGCCGGAAACGAGCAACGAACTTCTCGATCTGACGGCCGCAACTCTCAATGACGTATGGGCTAAGGTCAAATCCACATTGGGCGTCATGCACGGGGCCGAGCTTAGTCAAGCGAGTCTTCCTGCAATTGTCGGGCCAAAAACGCTAGTGTTGCGCTTCCCCGCACGGTATGATAGTGCCTATGAGTATTGCCGGGAGGCGACTCGGGCGACGATCATCGAGACGAACCTGAAAAAACTCACGGGGGTTCCGTGGGCGGTTCGCTTTGAACTCGACGCCAAAAACGGCTCCCCCGGCCCGACGGTTCCGGCGGTTTCCGCCAAGGACCGCGAGCGAATGGCCCTGAAAGATCCCTTGCTGACGGCGATCCTCGGCAAACTGGAAGGGCGAATGCTCAAGATGGAAGAAGGCTTTGGCGTCGTCGTCACCGAGGGCGAGGCCGAAGCCGTGCCGTCACCCGAAGAATCGCCGTGAAGACCGGCAAAGAGGATTTATGTTTCAGGGACTCGGCCAGATGATGGGGATGCTCAAAAACCTCCCCAAATTGCAGTCCGCGATGAGCGAGATGCAGGAGAAAATGGCCAAAATCGTCGTCGACGGAAACGCCGGCGGCGGGATGGTCGTCGTGAAGGCGAACGGCCGGATGGAACTGACCAGTTGTGTCATTTCTGAACAAGCGATGGCCCTCAACGACCGGGACATGCTGGCCGACCTCATCATTTCGGCCTCAAACATCGCCCTTTCCAAAGCCCGTGAAGAAATGGCGAAAGCCAGCGCCAACATCGCCCAAGAACTGGGAATGCCCATCCCCCCCGGCGGGTTGCCCGGATTTTGAGGTGTCGCCCGTCCGTGGCCGGTTGCCGGATCAAGTCTTGTGCGAGAAGGATATCCCGTGTCAGATCAGCCCGTCGGGGTGATTGCCCGACTGATTCAGGAATTAACCAAACTTCCGGGCGTCGGGCCGAAATCGGCGGAGCGGATGGCACACTTTTTGCTTGCAGGTGACCGCCATAATTGTATTCTTCTGGCGGAGGCTCTCGAATCGGTGGCGACCAACGTCCGGCCTTGCGGACAGTGCTTCAATCTCACCGAAGGCGAGTTATGCTCCGTGTGCCGCGATCCCCGGCGGGAACCGGGAACCATCTGTGTGGTGGAAACCCCGCGGGATTTGGCCATGTTTGAGCGAACGGGTTCTTTCCGGGGCCTCTACCATGTCCTCGGCGGCCGGTTGGCCCCCTTGGACAATGTGGGACCGGAGAAGTTAACTTTTGATCCGCTGTTGAAGCGGGTGCAGCGGGGAGGCGTGCGGGAAGTGATTCTCGCCACCAGCCCCACAATGGAAGGCGACGGGACGGCCCTGTTCGCCTCCAATATGCTCGCCGTCACCGGGGTGAACATCACCCGGCTGGCGAGAGGTTTGCCGAGCGGGTCGTCGTTGGAAATCGCCAACTCGCAAATGTTGGCCGATGCGTTGGAAGGTCGTCGGGCGTTTTGACCACGCTCCGACGAGTTGGGTTGGGTTGGTTGGTCTGTCGATAGTTCGAGGATTGGCATCATGAAAATGGGAATGGATTTATCGCACCGTCAGACGTTTCAGCTGAAGCTGCAACTGGCTCCCCGAATGATCCAGTCGATGGAAATTCTGCAACTTCCCATCGCGGAATTGCAGGCCAGAATCGAAAAGGAATTACAGGAAAACCCGGTTCTTGAGTTGAGGGATTCCAACCCGGACATGGAAGCCGCCGATACGGCCCCGCCGGAATTCAACGCGGACTCCCCCCTCAAGCATGACATGAACGACAACGGGGCCGAGCTTGAATTCAAGCGGCTCGAAGCCCTCGACAAAGACTGGGGCGGCGTCTTCAACGAGGAGGAACACCGGCCCTCCCGCGGCTCGATGGACGAGCTGGGCGACAAAAAGATGGACGCGATGCAGAATCTGCTTGAGCGTCCGCAATCATTGCAAGATTACCTTGCGGAACAACTTTCCGATCTCGAAATCACCGACGACGACCGCACCGTCGCCATGCACATCATCTCGATGCTGGACCGGACCGGATACGTTGCCCGCCGCAACGAGAAGGACGAATTTCTCCCGATCTCCCTGCTGGAAATCGCCAGCACCATTGATCCCCCGGTCAGCCAGGAGCGGATCGAGGAAGTCTTGTCGCTGGTGCAGGATCTCGATCCGCCGGGCGTCGGCGCCCGCGATCTTCGGGAATGTTTGACCCTGCAAATTCAGGGGGACACGCCGCACCGCGAACTGGTCCGGCAACTGATTCACGACCACATGGAGGACATCGCCCACAACCGTCTTCCGGCCATCGCCAAGAAGACCGGGGCCGATCTCGACACGATCCGCGAGGCGATTGACTGCATCAAGCACTTCAATCCGAAGCCGGGGGCGCAGTATTCAACCGAAAGCACCCGCTACGTCACGCCGGACGTCATCATCGAAAAGACCGAGGAAGGCGAATACGAAATCCGGCTGACGGACGACTGGGCCCCCCGGCTGAACATTCCGAAACGCTACTACTCGATGTACAAAGACCGGGAAAACACCCCGGAAACCCGCGATTATCTCAAAAAGAAGCTGCAATCGGCCGAGTGGCTGCGGGACGCCATCGAACAACGCCGCAACACGCTGATGCGGGTGACGCGGGCCATCATCGACCACCAGAAGGAATTCCTGAACGAAGGCCCGGATGCGATTCGACCCCTGAAGATGCAGGAAATCGCCGACTTGGTGAAGGTTCACGTCACCACCGTCAGCCGGGCCGTGGACGACAAGTGGATTCAGACGCCGCGCGGAGTGTTCCCTCTCAAGCGTTTCTTCGTCGGAGCGGCCACCAACAAGGAAACCGGCGAACAAATCCCGTGGGAAAAGGTGAAAAAAGCCCTCCTCGACATGGTCGGCAACGAGGACAAGGCCAACCCGCTTTCGGACGAAGAACTTGAGGAAAAGCTCACCGCCGCCGGCTTCCCGGTGAAACGCCGGACGGTGACGAAATATCGAAAACTGCTGAGCATCGCCTCGTCGCGGGAGCGGAAAGAACACGCCCCGGCGTAAAGAGGGATTGGCGTGGTGTTGGTTTTCCGGTCTGAAAGACCGGCTAATCCAGCCCAGTCCGTCAGGGCTGGGAACACGATGCCCCCAAGTTTTATTACCCGGCCCTCAGGGACCGGGCTGGATTAACCGGTCCTTCAGACCGGAAAACCATTATCGCGCCGGTTGTTTGTCATTCCAGTCAACCCGCCCCCCAAAGGGCCGGTCGTGCCGTTCGTCCGGGTATGGCGGGCAATTGCCCGGTGGCGCGCCAACATCTTCTTGCCATCTGTGTTAAGATATTTGACACCCCCGCTGCCGACGTGATACCCTGTCGATGATTTCGTACATCAATCACGTCGCCATCGGGTGATGAGGGGTTGGCCCGTTCGCGGCCAATTCCATTTTGGGTGACCATCCCGTCCGCGTGCGGAGCAGTTCAATCATGGCTGTCAATCCCGGCTTCTGGGGCATCGATATCGGCCAGTGCGCCCTCAAGGCCATCCGTCTCGAAATGATCGGCGGGGTGGTCACGACCACGGCCTTTGATTATGTCGAGCATCCCAAGATTCTGAGCCAGCCGGACGCCAACCCGGACGAACTCACCCGCGAAGCCCTCGAAAAATTCCTCGAACGCAACCCCGTGAAGGGGGACATGGTCGCCATGAGCGTGCCCGGCCAGTCCGGTCTCGCCCGCTTTGTGAAACTGCCGCCGGTCGAGGAAAAGAAGATCGGCGACATCGTCAAGTTTGAAGCCAAGCAACAAATTCCGTTTCCGCTCGACGAAGTCGTGTGGGACTTCCAGAAGATCAGCGACGGCGTGGTGACGGATGGTTTTGCCATCGACACCGAAATCGGCCTGTTCGCCATGAAACGGGACATGATCAGCCGGTTCATCGGCCACTTCCTAAATGTGAAGATGGAAGTCCACACGGTCCAGATGGCCCCGCTGGCCTTGGTGAACTTCCTGACTTACGAAATGATGAAACGCGGCGGCCCGGATGGCGAACCCGCCCCGCCGGCCGCCCCCGGCAAGAAAAAATGCGTCGTCGGCATGGACATCGGCACGGACGGGTCCAACCTCGTCATCACCGACGCCGCCCGGATCATCTGGCAGCGGCCCATCCCCATCGGCGGGAACCACTTCACACGGGCGCTCACCAAGGAATTGAAACTCACCTTCGCCAAGGCCGAACACCTGAAGCGGAACGCGGCCAAGTCGCCGGAACTGGCCAACATCTTGAAGGCTCTCAAACCCGTGTTGACGGAGTTTGTCGGCGAAGTGCAACGTTCCCTTGGTTATTTCACCAACACCCACCGCGACGCCCAGATTGAATATCTGGTCGGCATGGGAAGCGCCTTCCGGCTGCCGGGCTTGCAAAAGTTCCTCGCGGAAAAGTTGCAGTTGGATGTCCGCAAGCCCGCGAAGTTCGCCCGCATCACCGGGGAAGCGGTCACCGGGGCGCCGGTGTTCATGGAAAACCTGCTGAGTTATCCGGTCGCCTACGGGCTGGCGATCCAAGGGCTGGGGGTCGCCCGTCTGGCGACGAACCTGCTGCCGCCGGAAATCTCGTTCGATCGCAAGATCCGCGCCAAGAAGCCCTATGCGGTCGCCGCCGCCGCGTCGCTCCTGTTGGGGACGACGGTGCTGGCGTATGGCTATTCCCTGCCGCTCGCCGATGTCTACGACGGCCGCATCAAGACGGCCATCGACAAAGGCAAGGGGGTCATCGAGCAAGCCAACAAGGTGGATAAGGAAATCAAGGACAAGAAGGACGAGATCAAGAAAACGCAGACGGAAGTGGAATCGATCATTGCCGGGCAACTGGAACGGGCGAACTGGATCGCCATCAACAAGCTTCCCTATCAAGCCCTGCCCGTCCCCGGTGAAAACGGCAACATGACGGCCGACTGGCTGGCCCCTTACTGGCGAACGACGGAAGGGCTGAAGGCCTTGGAGAAATACCGTCAACGGATGTCCCAAGGGATCAACCCGCTGGCGACCACGGCTTCCGACGACGACAAACGGGAATTCCTGCCGACCATCGACATCGAGGCCGTCTATTCCCGGCACACCAAGGATCTCAAGACTCTTTACACGAACATCAAGGAAAGACGCCGCCTGGACATTGGCGGGCCGAGATCATTCCCCGGTTCCGAACTGGCCCCGACCGAATGGTGGAGCCCCAAGGAAGGGCTCAACATGAACAACATCCCGGATAAGGAACGCGAGGATCTGGTTCCTGAAGGGGAAGGTTGGGTCGTCGAAGTGCGGGGTTACACCTATTTCCACCCGGATGAGAAGTTTCAGACCAATTTATTCATCCGTGACACGTTGTTGAAGAACATCATCGACATCGGCCGGGTGGCCAACGATGAAGAGAAGAAGAGGCTGGCGGCCGATCCGATTCGCGGCAAGATCAGCAACGCGTTCATCTACAACGTCTGGGAAGACAAATTCCCCTCCGCCGGCACGCTGAAAAACGTCGGCCTCTCGTGGCTGGATCAGTTCGTTCCCGCCCCCGGCGCCGGGGGGGATGCGGGCGCTCAGCCGAGCACTCCGAGTTTTGGCGGCGCTCCTCCGGCGGCGGGCGGCGGATT
>NZ_JH636441.1:107738-108931 GCF_000255705.1 Zavarzinella formosa DSM 19928 | reverse complement strand
TCGTCCCGCCACCGCCTCCGCCCAGTGGCGGCGGCGGGCCTCCGGCTGGCGGCGGTCGCAAGGGCGGCGACGACTGATTTTGTTTTCCGGCGTGGGCAATTGATCCGTTCCCGAACATCTTCCCCCACGGGGGTTCACCGAATATGGCCGCTAAAATCGATCAGGAATTCCTCAAAAAGCACCATTTTTGGGTGCTGCATGCCGTCCTCGCCCTCGGCCTCGCCTTGGCTTGGTTCGGCCTGTTGGTCAGTGTCCCGAGTTCCATCGCGGAACAAGGGGACAAAAACAACGGCGAGAAGAAGAAACTGGATGCCGCCAAGGCCCAGCCACGGGCCACGCTGGAGCTTTACAACACCCGCAAAAAGGAACTTTTCAACCTGCGGGGCAAGCGCTGGCAGGACATGTGGGAAATCCAGAAGAACATGTACGAGTGGCCGAGCGTGCTTGGAGACGACCAGCTCGCCAAAACCACGAATTTGAAATTCGGCGACGACATTTCCAACAGCGAGTTGCTGCAAGCCTTCAAGACCCAGTACACGAAGGAATACGATGCCCTCGCCAAGGCGGTGGCTCCCCTTCAATTCAACAACGGATGGCAGTCCGTGCTTCGGCATGTGGCCCAATGGCGGCTCACGCCCGAGTCTGAAGAAGTCTGGCTGGCTCTTGAGGATCTGTGGATTCAACGAGAGATCGTCCAGACCATCGCCAAGATCAATGAAGAGTCCGCCAAGTTCACCCCGGTGAACCCGGCCGAGGATCCGACCAAAGTCCGCGCCCGGAGTTTCCGCAGCCGGACGTGGAAGGCGGATCTTGAAATCGCCGAGGTGATGGGAGGTTACGCATTAAAAGGAAAGATCCGGAACATCACCGACCGGTTGCAGGCCTTTGGGGCAAACAATGAACTGGTTCTCAAGGTCTGGCTCTCCGATGATCCCAACGCCAAGCCCTTTGAGTTTGCCATCGAAGGAACGTCGCTCGACGGCGGCAAGGAAGAAGTGATCAAATACGTCGAGAAAAAGCACAAGATCTTTGAGGGACGAGTGGTGGGCCTTTACCGCGTCGAACAGGTTTTCGACGCCCGCACCCTGCCGGTCAAGCGGATTGACAAAATGGCCTTGGGATTCACCAGCGCCCGGCACAGTCTGGCCGAACTGGAGATGACCCCGTTTAGCACGAAGGCGTTTGAGGCCGAG
>NZ_JH636441.1:63147-107728 GCF_000255705.1 Zavarzinella formosa DSM 19928 | reverse complement strand
CCCGGAGGGCCTCCCGGTCCCGGAGGCCCTCCGATGGGCCCCGGAGGGTTTGGCGCCCCCGGCGGGAGCGGGGCCAACAGCGAAGCGGCGAAGGAATTGTCGCCCAACGGACTGGTTCGACGGCGTTATGTTCACCGGACGGATCAGGTCCGTTCCATGCCCATTGGCATCATGTTGATCTGCGATCAGACCTACAGCGCGGATGTGTTGACCGTGTTGGCCAACAGCAAACTGCGAATGCAAATTGTCCAAAGCCATTTGTCCCGGTTCCGCGGCACGATCAGTTACTTTGGCGAACCGGGTGGTTCGAGTTCCTCGACACCCGGCTTTCCAATGCCTCCGGGCGGCGTTGGTTTCCCCCCGATGGGGAGCGGCAACCCCGGCTTCCCGATGCCTCCGGCCAATCCGGGTCGCATGGAAGGCGGCAATCCCGGTTTCCCAAGCAGTTTGGGGGCTCCCCGCAGCAGTTCCGAGGACATGGTGGCCGGCAACCTGATCGAACTCAGCGTCTACGGCATCGCCTCGCTGTATGAAAAATTTGAACTCCCCGACGCGAAAAAAGACGAGGCGAAAAAAGACGAGGCGAAAAAAGACGACACGCCGATGCCGATGCCGATGACACCGGCTCCCATGAATAATGTGCCGGCTCCCATGAATAATGTGCCGGCTCCCATGAACAATGTGCCGGCTCCCATGAATAATGTGCCGGCTCCCATGAATCCCCCGGCGGTTCCGATGCCGGCGACTCCGGCTCCGACAGACAATCCCCCGGCGGTTCCCAAGATGTGACACTGCAATCGGGGAACGATGAGTTGTTCCCCGATCTTTTCCAATACACGAACATCAGCACAGGTTGGAGATAATCATGGCAAAATCGAGCGGAGTGCAAGATTTTCTGATCGAGAAAGGCGAAAAAGTCGGTTTGGGCATCGCCGGGGGCATCGGCGGCCTGCTGCTCATCTTGGGCGTGATGTCGATCTTCGGGCGGGAACAGAATCCCGAGGAGTTCGCCAAGCAAATCGACACGAAGGCATCAAGCCTCACCTCGCAGATCAACAGTCCGAACGGCGCGGCCATCGAGCCGGTCAGCCCGGAACTCATCAAGCCGGTGACAAACAACCAAGTCGCTCTGCAACCGTTGAGCCAGGTGCTGTTTGACCCGAACGCCCCGCCCGATGGCCGGCGGCTGGCCCCGGTCGTCCTTCGGATCGCGGAAGGCGACGCGAAAATTGCCGTGGTGAAAATCCCCGCCAGCGACATTTTCATTGATAAAGAGGGGGAAAAAACCAAGATCCGCGTCGGTGTGATCACCACCAAAGACACGAAACAGAAAGTCGATGGCGCCGGCAAGTTCCTCAACCAACTGAAGAGCAAGCTTGGGGCGGCTGGAAAAAACATCCGCCTTCCCCCCGCGAACCCCTATGGCATGCCCGGAATGCAAGGGCCGGGCGGCATGGGTGGCTTCCCCGGAGGTCCCGGCGGCATGGGGGGCTTCCCCGGAGGTCCCGGCGGACCGGGAATGTCCGAAGGAAATCGCGGCGGTGGTTTCCCCGGCGGCATGGGCGGTGGCTTCCCTGGCGGCATGGGCGGTGGCTTCCCTGGCGGTCCCGGCGGTCCGGGAATGATGGCCGGCGGTCCCGGCGGTCCGGGGATGCCTGGCGGTATGGGAATGCCCGGAGGAGCCATGTCGAGCACCCCGGCCGTTCGTCACAGTGTCGAATACATCGATGGAGAAACGGACGAAGAGCTGGAAACGAAGATGAAGGGCCGACGGATGGCCATCACCATCGCCCCGGAACGAATGGCCGTGTTACAGGCTTCCTTCCCCTATCGAGCCCAACTCGAACGCTATCGGCAGGCCCTGCAATACCAAACACTGGACCAACTCTACGCCCGGCCGGATGAAATGCCCGTGTTCAATGGCGTCGAGGTTCAACGCCGGATCTCCCGTCCAAACGGCACGCCGGTGGAAGACTGGACGCCGCTCCCCTTTGTGGAAAACAGCCAGCAATTGCGGGCCGTGAAACTGTTGGACAAGGAAGACCCCCAAGACATGGCTTGGGTCACGCTGCACGAAGACAATCAACTGGTGATGCCGCTCCCCACCGAGGTGACCGGCAAATACCCCGACATGAATCTGAAGACGATCAAGGATTCGATCAAAAAGCTCAAGGATGCCAACACCCGGCCGAACTTGCCGGCCCCGCCGTCGAGATTCTCGGGCAACGCGGTCAATCCCTTCAGCCGATCCTCGGTCGGGGGAACGACCGGAGCCAGCTTTTACAATCCCGGCGCCGGCCCCGGTGGCGGCGAGCCCGGCAGCGGCAGCGGTTTCATGCTGCCGACGAAAGGCCCCGGCAAGGGACCGATGATGGACATGGGACCGGGAGGAAACCCGAACGGAACGGCCTCCGGCAAGATCGAACCGCCGGACTACATCTACATCCGGGTGTTCGACACGGAAGTCAAGGACGGCTTGGTCTACAACTACCGCATGCGGGCCAAATTGGTGAATCCGAATTTCGGCAAGCGCGATCTCGTTTCCAAGTCATCCGACGCGGACAACAAGGAACTTCCGCTTGGCGAGGAACACTGGTTTGAGTTTCCCGAATCGGTCACCATTCCGAACGCCATCTACCAGTATGTGATCGATTCTCCCGCCCCGGCGGCCGGTCAACCCACCCCGCCCGGCAAGGGGCAGGCGATCATTCAAATTCACCGTTTCGAGCAACGGATGGAAATCAGCAGGGATGATTTTGAACCCGTTGGCGATTGGGTGATCGGCGAACTTGTCGCCACGAAAGGCTTGTATGTTCAGGGCGAGGCTTGGGCCAAACTTCCCCTCTGGTCGTCGATCACGAACGACTTTGAACTCCGAACATTGCCGGGCGAGAAGACGACGGTGATCAAGGGGCCGCCGAGAAAGGTGATCGAAGCCCGCAAGGGGGTGCTGTTCAGGCCGATCCCGGACAGAAAGGTCATCGCCGTTGACATCGTCGGCGGTCAACAACTCAAGGAGAAGATCCCCAATAACCCGACCGAGAAGACGACCCGGAGCAATCCGGTCACCGATGAATCGGGCATTGAAGTGTTGTTGATGTATCCGGATGGTTCACTGGAATTGAAGTCCAGCGCCATCGACAAGGCCGACCCTGCCCGCAGGACGCGCGATGCCAACTTTAAGAAATGGTACGAAGACACGAGAAACAAAGAAAACGCCAATCCCGGCGGTCCGGCAATGAAAACTCCGGACGTTTGATCGAATCAGAAGCAAACAAGAAGAATGAGAGAAAGACCAAGGATCGCCGTTTAACGCGGTGGTCCTTGGTCTTTCTCTCATTCTGGTCCGGCCTGTGTTTGTGAACCTGCCTGCCTCATCGGATGTTCCCTCCCCCAATCATTATTCGGGGAACGGAACGTTGTGATGATTGAGCGAACTTGTCTGATCGGTTTTGACGAATCCGAATCGAGAGAACTCGCGTCGTTGCTGCCGGGCGAATGTGTCGCCTTTGAAATGCTTCCCCGGCTGCTCTTAAAAGATGGCGTCCTCCGGGTCCAATCCCGGACATCTTGGGATTACGTCCCGGTTTCCCGCGTGGTGTTTCACGGCATTTTCGAGAATGACACGGATTTCCTGGCTGCGTTATGCCTCTGGGGCGGCCCCTGTTACCCCAATCCCGTGGGCATGGTTGATTGTCGGCTCCGGCTCCCCGCACTTGCCAAAGCGGTGCGGCTTTCCCGTTTTGGCGGGCCATCGCGCAGCTTCGTTTCGGCGGGCGTCCGCGTTGTCGCGGATCAACCGCTGGTGGCCAAATGGGGGAACTGGCATTGCGGCCACGACAAGGAGCGTATTACCGGGGAATGGACCAGCGAATTCGCCGGATTGCTCGAACCGTATTTCGAGGGAGAAGCGGTTCGCGTGACGATCATCAGGAACCAAGCCTGGTAAATCCGGCTGGCGGGAGAAGATTGGAAGAAATCCGTCCACGCCGACGGAGCGGCCTTCATGCCCCTCGACGAGCAATTGGAAGCCGACACCCGGCATATCCAACGCGGCATGGGCTTGGATCTGATCGCCAATGATTACATGGTGACGCCGACAGGCAAACATCTTTTGGAAGTGAACCACATCCCGAGCGTGACCTGTTTCCCGGAACTGTGGGCCGCTTACCGGGACACCGTGGTCGGATGGTCAACTCAATGAGGCAAAGGACTGGGAAAGCAGGGATGAGGGATGAGGGATGAAAAGAAAACCAAGAAGCCTCATCGGGGTGAGATTGATTTGGTTTTCCTTTCATCCCTCATCCCTCATCCCTGCTTTCCGAATCCCTCATCCTTTTCTTGTTTAGGCGGCCCCGCCGCTGAAGTTCATCAATCCCTTCGGCTTGTTCAAGTCGCGGGCTTCGTGGGAGGAAACACCGGCCAAGTCTTCAAGGATTTCTTTCTTCACTCGTTTGGTGACATGCAAGACATAGGCGATGTCTCGCAGCATGGCCTTCACTTTTTCCTCGCTGGCTTCCTGCTCGATCATGGTGAACTCCTTGGCATTGCTGAGGTTCGTGCGGTACATGGCTTTTATTCCCTTGCTTGTTTTTTCAGTTGTCTCGTTTCACGGGAAACATGGAATGCACGGCTCGTGCCGCCTGCGATTTTCGCATGCCATTTCCGGATCGCCATGTCAGCAAGTGATTATCAGCGGAGAATTTGCGGATCGAAAAATTTGCGGACGGACGTTTTTGAATGATCCCGCCTGAATTACAACCTCAAATCGCATTTACAAACTTGAGGGAATGTCTACAAACCGTGGGGTTTTCCAAAAATTTTTGGCCAAACAACGGAATGCGCGGGTTGGGAGGGCACGGCAATAAAAAACCCCGGTTTTGGAAACCGGGGTGGGAGAGGCGGGCGAAAAGTCATCGCCTACGCCCTTGTGGCGGCCACCCACAGAAGATAAGCGACCCGTTGTCGCATCTCGCGGGAATGCCCGTCGCGCCGTTGTTGAATTCTGGCCCAGACCGCAAACAAACCAGTAATGCTGATCGCCGCCAATGGGCAGCAGACCGCCTGAAAGGGCGCCATATAGCACCAGCCTCCGAATATGGGAACACAGGGAAAAATCGAACCGGCGGGGATGTCAGCGGGATTGAGGGGTCAGGCTCCGTCGACACAATTATCTAGAGCATCACGGGGGAGCGGTCAAATCGGGAATGTGCTTTTTGTCGCGGCAAATCGCGCCGGGATTTCAGGCTTCCGGCTCGCCCCTCAATCCGGCCAGCCCCTCACTGCCGAGCCGGACGATGCGCTGATCGACGCGGATTTCAAAAATATCGTCCAGCTCCTCGTAGCTCATGATCTCCACGCGGGCGCCGGGTTTCAGCCCCAGGGAACTCCAACGCCGCAACCGGGCGGGGTTGTCGTCGGCCGCCTCCCGGATGGTCACGAAACCGCTGCGGCACTCGCTCAGCCGGGTCAGGTTGCGTTGACGGATCTCCCCGTTGGCCGTGGGAATGGGGTGGCCGTGCGGGTCTTCATGCGGTTCGCCGAGATGATTGGCGATCGCCTCCTCCAGACGCGGAGAGATGGCATGTTCGAGGGCCTCGGCCTCCGCGTCCACCTCGCTCCAGTCCAGCCCCAGCACCTTGGTGAGAAACAGTTCCAATAGCCGATGGCGCCGGATCACCCGCCTTGCCTCGGCCACCCCGCTTGGCGTGAGTTTGGCGCCGGCCCCGGATTCGTAGTCGATGAAGCCGTCCTTGGCGAGACGCTTGAGCATCCCGGTGACGGACGGCGCGCGGACCTCCAGCATCCCGGCGATTTCATTGGGGGAGACCAACGCCCCGTCCCCGCCGAGACCGTGGATGGCCTTGAGATAATCCTGCACGGCGGAACTGGGTTCACGGGTCATGGGGTCGTTCTATGGAGAGATTCAAACTTTTTGACAACACGACAGCAACGGCTCAGTTCTCCAACACCGGATGGACCGCCCACGAGAGCCAGAGCAAGAGCCCGAAAAAAGTCCGAAGGCCCGACTGAAGCGACATCCACCAGAGTGCGCTCTGCAACAAGCCCTTGCCATCTTCCATCGCTTTTTTCACCCCCGTGTCCACCATCACGCGAGGATTCAGATACCCCAACGTCAGCGTGGAGATCAGCGGCGCCTTCCAAGATTTTAGCCAGTGTTCGGCCTCGTCGAGATAACGGCCGGTTTCCTCCGGGTTGATGGTTCCCACGCACAGAACGAAGTAACCATCCACCCCCAGCATGGCGACACCGGCGGCGCCCACGGGGATGAGCATCCACCACTCGGCCCAAAAATCCGCCAGGGTGATGGCCGCTTGCGGCCAAATCAACCGGGAACAAACCGATTGGGTCAGCAGCAACGTGATCGCCACCCCGGCCGGGCGGAGCGTTGTCCAGGTCATGAACACGATCCAGTGTTTTTTGATTTGCTGAAGCACGCGCGGCCAGCGGCCGGGGGCCGCGAACACGATTTGGGCGATGTCCTGATATTGCTGAAAACGCCGCACGGTGCTGACGAGGAACATCGCCGCGAGGTAGAAGGTGTACAAGTGGATCAGGTTCAAACGGTCCAAGGCTTCGCATCCAGGCGGGAGAGAAGAAAAGTCAGTCGGCCGGGGTCGTCTCGCCACCGTTGCGGGTGCTGAACGCGAGCAGCGAAGCCGGGGCGATGGAAGATTTCACAAAACGAACACTGCCATCACCCAGTGCGAAGTTCACGCCGTTGGTGTGTTTGCTGCCCCACGAACTCAGGCGTTTCCAGTAATTCGCCGAGATCGTGTTCCAGTCGATTGGCGGCGGGGGAGTCGGCGGCGGCGGGGCCTCGTATTTGTTCGGGAAGAAATAATTGATCCCCCCCTCCGCGCTGAGCGTGACGGTGGCGATGGCCGACGCCCCGGCCGGGGCCGACCAACCGCCGAAGGAAGTGAATGACTGCAACGGCGGGTCTGGCGGGGTGATGAACGGGGCTGACATATAAGTGTCGATATTGGCGTCGCTCAACACTCGTTCGCCGAAGAGATAGGTGTTGCTCAGGCCGTCGGTCACATCGGCCATCCGCACGGCCGAGTTGAGATGGAACATCCCGTCCTTGCTCGCGTTTTGCGGCGGGAATGACTTGGCGCCGCCGTTGCCGGAATAGGTTGTCACCCCGAGCCACATCGAACCGACATTGATCGGATTATCGGCCACGGCGGCCGAAGGGCAGACATACATGTTCACTTTCGCGGAAGCCGGAGTGCCTACCGCACCGAAGTTCGCTGATGGCGTGGTGAAATTCCATTGTTTGTACAAGGCATCTTGTTCGATGAAGGGCAGCAGTTCCACAAACAGCGACGTGGTTCGCCCGTCGCTGCCCGGCGCGGCCACGCCGGTCGGGAAAGCCTGATAAGTGTCTTGGTAATTGTGGGCCGCCAGCCCGAGTTGCTTGAGGTTGCTGGTGCATTTCATCCGGTTGGCGGCCTCCCGGATCTTTTGCACGGCCGGGAGCAGCAACCCAATCAGAATGGCGATGATGGCGATGACAACAAGGAGTTCGATGAGGGTGAAGGCGGGGCGCAGGAACCTATTTGGCCAGAGCGATGTGGCATCAGTCCGTGGCGGGCCACCTAACCCCCCGTCCCCCTTCCCTAAGAAGGAAGGGGGAGCAAGAGCGTGGGTATCGCAGCCAAGAACATCAGTATGGGCTGGTTTAATATCGGTCAAAAATTCGCGGGCAACATGTGCTTGGTGATGCGACTGCCGCCCTCTTGCTCCCCCTTCCTTCTTAGGGAAGGGGGACGGGGGGTTAGGTGGCTTTCTCATCGTTAAGTGGCGTTTCGCGTGAACCCGTGGCATCGCCCGCCGCCTCCCGTAAGATACTTGCTCTCTATTAGATTATCGTGTCAGGACCGACCGAATGAAAGTCCCCTTGAAATGGCTGGCCGACCACGTTGACCTCAGTGGCGTGGAACTACCGGAACTTGTGGAACGACTGACCATCGCCGGGTTGGAAGTCTCCGGCGTCCGGCTCTTTGGCCTCCCCGCCCCCGCCGGGCTGAAGGCCAAGCAAACGGAAACTGGCCCGGTGTGGGAGCAGGACAAGATTGTCACCGCCCGCATCTTGGGCATCGACAAGCACCCGAACGCGGACAAGTTGAAACTGGTGAAGCTCGAATACGGGGCGGCCGAGCCGAAAACGGTCGTCACCGGGGCGCCGAACATCACCGTGGGCGAAAGCGGCCAAAAGGTGGTGTTGGGGCTGCGCGGGTCGGTCTATTTCATGGAAGAGGAAGACAAGGCGACCAAGCAAACTCGCAAGGTCTTCAAAACACTTGAACCGAAAGAACTTCGCGGCATCCCGAACGACGCGATGTGCATGTCCAACTTCGAGTTGGGCATCAACGACGAACATGAAGGCATCATCCTTCTCGAAGAAGATGCCCCCATTGGCAAACCGCTTGCCGATTTCATGGGGGATGCCGTCGTCGAGATCGACGTGCTGCCGAACATGGCCCGTTGTCTGTCGATGATCGGCGTCGCCCGTGAAGTGGCCGCCATCTTCGGCAAACAGACCTGCATTCCGAAACTTGAACCAAAGACGGTGGCCGAGAAGATCGACGGGCAGGCCAAGGTCGTCATCACCGACCCGGCGAAATGCGCCCGTTATTCGGCAACGATCATCAAGAATGTGACCATCGGTTCCTCGCCCGGCTGGATGCAACGTCGGCTGGCCTACGCGGGCATGCGCCCGATCAGCAATGCGGTCGATGTGACCAACTATGTGATGTTGGAATGGGGCCAACCGTTACACGCCTTCGATTACGATGTGCTGGTGAAGCGGGCGGGCGGCGTTCCCACGATCACCGTGCGCCCGGCGACGGCCGGGGAAGTTTTCAAGACCCTTGATGGTGTGGAACGCACGCTCACGATCGATGATCTGGTGATCGCCGACAGTGTTGGCGTGATCGCCCTCGCCGGGGTAATGGGGGGCCTCGACACGGAAGTGACAGCCGCCACCAAGAACATCCTTTTAGAATCGGCCAGTTTCGACTTCGTGAGCGTCCGCAAGACGGCCCACAAGTTCACGCTGTTCAGCGAGGCCAGCACCCGCTTCAGCCGGGGTGTGCATCCGGAATTGGTGTTGCCCGCCGCAAAACATGCGGCGCAACTGTTGGCCGAAACCGCCGGGGGCCAGATTCTCACCGGTCTCGTGGATGTCTACCCGGCCCCGATTCCAACGCAGACGATCCTTCTGAAGAAGACTGAGATTCGGCGGTTGCTTGGCATCGAATTCCCGGCCGCCGATGTGGAAAAGGTCTTGCAAGCCTTGCAATTCACCGTGACTCCGTCGGCCGACGGTTGGGCCGTCACCGTGCCGCCGACCCGGCTGGACATTCAGGCCGGGGCCGCAGACTTGATCGAAGAACTTGCCCGCATTTACGGCTACGACCGCCTGCCGGGGACGTTGCTTTCCGGGGAACTGCCGCCGCAACGGAACAACCGCGAACTCGCGTTGGAGCAATTCACGCGGGACACGCTGGCGAACGCCGGATTGCAAGAGTGTATCTGTTACTCGCTGACCTCCAAAGAACGTGAAACCACCCTCGGCCTCGCCGGGGAGGGTGTGGAACTGCTGAACCCGATCAGCCCCGAACGGGCCGTGATGCGGCGAACCCTGCTCGCCAACCTGCTGGAAGTGGCCGCCCACAACCTGAAGCAGACGGACACGATCAAACTGTTTGAACTCGGGGCGGTGTTCCTGCCGAAACCGGGCGACCGCCTGCCGACGGAGCCGCGACGCCTCGCCTTGATTCTGAGCGGTCGCCGCAAACCGGAATCATGGGACGACACATTGGGCCAAAAGCCCGCGATGATGGACTTCTTTGACCTCAAGGGCGTCGTCGAACATCTGGCCAAGGAATTGCACGTTCCCGGCGTGACCTTCAAGGCCACCAAGGAAACAGTCTGGCTGCACCCCGGCCGGTCGGCCCAATTGGTCGTCGGTGAAAAAGTCTTGGGCGTGTTCGGCGAACTTCACCCAAAGACCGCCTCCGCGTTCGGCCTCGGCGAGCGAACCATTCTCGCCGGGGAACTCGACTTGGAGGCAATTCTGGCCAGCATCCCCGAACGCTTCGCCTACGCCCCCGTGCCGCAATCCCCGGCTGCCCTGCGGGACATCGCCGTGGTGGTGGACGAAGCCGTCACCCATGAGGCCGTGTCCAAGGAAATCAAAGCCGCCGGCGGCGATTTGCTGACAAACATCCGCTTGTTCGATGTGTACAAGGGAGATTCCATCGCGGCCGGCAAAAAGAGCCTTGCGTATGCCCTCACGTATCAATCGGACAAAACGCTGACGGACAAGGAAATCGACAAAGCGCATAAGAAGATCGAAGACCGACTGAAGCATGTGTTGAAGGGGGCGATTCGGGGGAAGGAATAGGCTTCTTCTCGACAAAGAATATTCACCCAAAGAGTCAATCGTCTAAATTCTTATCGACAACAAGCAGAGTGGCTACCGTGCTAGGTTCCCTGCCGATAACCGGCAGGTAATCTGATCCGGGTATTTTCTCAAGATCAGCATGCGGAGTGAACATCGTAGGAATGACAGTTGCTTCCTTCCATCGCTTGCTCACACACTTAATTACGTCAATAAATACCGATGTGCCTGATCGGGGCGAGCGGGTAGCTTTAAGCCAATGTGTGGCAAGTAAGACATATCGAGGCACGGATTCTTTGCCTGCCATTTCAAGAATGTGTTCCTTCATGGTCCGTTCGATAGCCTTGCCGACAGCCTTGTCTCGCATGAGCTGACCATCATTGCAAACCAAAATCAGGATATTGCCAATTTCAGTGCTAATCAATCGGGATTGCGCCAACTCTGAAGGAACTTTGCCTGTCTTAACACAAATTTTCCAACCAACCAAAGAGTCTTGTTCAGAGTTTGTAGCAAATATTTTGAGCACAGTATTATCCAACGTGGCATTCGGACTGCCGGACAAATGGATGACTGTCTGTAATGGAAGAGTTTTGCCTTCGCAACTATCCAAACCTATAAGTAGATCGCGGTCTAAACACCCCAATTCGTCCAGCGTTCGCAAAACTTGGTCTCGGTTTGTGCCCGATTCCGCAAGATAATACTGTAAATCTTCGATTTTCTCGCTCAAACGTGACTCAAGATCCACCGTGAAAAATCCGGCCGGGCCGACGATCAATTTGGCTCTGGGGGCATCTCGCCGGATTCGGTCTACCACTTTCCACAGTACGCCAGGCTGCCATTTAATATTTGACAATGAAGACGCAGCATCATCATTTTGGATGTTTGCATCTATTATAACGCGAACAACTTCTGCTGAATGAAGTGAGCGTTCATCTCCACCGAGCCACCTACAGGAAATATTTTCAACATCATAACGATTGTTGACATGTTGTTCGGAAATCATTCTTGCTCCGGTTCTGTGATAAAAAATTGAGAAGTAGTGGTTGCTGCCTCACGAATCAGTTGTCTGACTGCATCAAGACTTCGAGTCTGCCCCCCTAAATGAACCACTGCGTGACAATTCGGACAGACAGGCACCAAGTCGGCAATCGGATCGACCACATAATCTGATTTGATTCCTGACAACGGCCGCAAGTGATGAACATGAATAAAGTTGCTCGCAAGAGGGCCATAAGAATCTTTGAAAGTCATGCCACAAATGACGCAGGCTCGTCCGTGATGGGCAAGGCACTGTTCTCGAGCTTCTCGATTACGTTCGTAAGCATTGACCAATATTTGCTGGACTGAGCCTTCTCGCAGTTCCGATCCAAAAGGGATTTCCTCGGCAAGCAGGTGGTCTGCGGGTTCTTCAGTGTCAGAACGCACCCGCACAATAAATCCGAGTGACTCCAGCTTTCGTTGGACTGTTGCATGACCTCCGCTAAAATCCTGCGGACGAAGAGGAGGACGATCCGGATATTGGTATTTGCGGGCTACGCCAATAATTGCCTTTGAGTCGTATTGCCTTCCTTCAAACTCAAGCACATACATTCTTGACTCGCCAAACCCATATCCTTTCAAAAAGGCACTTTGTCCAATCCGATCATATTCTTTGATTGCATCCAATACGGCATTTCGGGATGTGATTTCAGCAAGTGACATTTTCAAATCCGCTTATTGTTAAAATTTAACTGGAAAATTATATCAAAAATCTATTATATTGAACAAGATTTAGCCATACTTTGGCTGCATCATTTCATGATTCATTCATTATCGTGACTTGCAAGTCCCACAGTCTCACTAAAAATCTTCAAGTATCATTATAATATTTGGCATCTATGTTTCGCAAATTCATCCGCGAGTTCGTGATCTTCGGCATCAAACAGGCCAATGCCTGTCTCTTCGCCGGGATGTTATTGGCCGTGATCCTCGGGAGTCATTGGTGGTACCCGATCACGGCGATCTCGCGGTATGACTTTCTGTTTCTCTTTGCCTTGGCCGTGCAGGTGATTTTGCTGGCCGCCCGGTTGGAATCGTTGCGGGAAGCGGGCGTCATCATTGTCTTTCACCTGCTGGCGACCGGGATGGAGTTGTTCAAAACATCCGATGCCATCGGGGCGTGGCATTACCCCGAGACGTTCCGGCTCGGCTTTCATCATGTGCCGTTCTTCGCCGGGTTTATGTATAGCGCCGTGGGGAGTTACATTGCCCGTGTGTGGCGAATCTTTGATTTCAAGTTTTCGCATTATCCGCCTCGCTGGCCGACGGTGATCGTCGCCGGGCTGATCTATGTGAACTTCTTCACCCATCACTATGTTTGGGACATTCGCTGGCTGTTGTTTGTGGCCGTGTTCGTCATGTACGGCCGTTCGTGGATTTACTTCAAGGTGGATAAAAAATATCGCCGGATGCCGTTGTTAATGGGCTGGTTTCTGGTGGCGGTGTTTATTTGGTTTGCCGAGAACTTGGGGACATTCGGCAACGTCTGGTTATATCCGAATCAAAAAGCCGGCTGGCAAATGGTCCCGCTCACCAAACTCGCGGCCTGGCTGCTGTTGTTGATTCTCAGCTTCGTGCTGGTCTCGCTGGTTCACCGACCGGCGAAAATGAGCGAAGACGAAGGCTAACCACAAAGACACAAAGATCACACAAAGCTTCACAAAGAAATCGAAAGAGATTTCTCATTTTTCTCTGTGAAACTTTGTGTGATCTTTGTGTCTTTGTGGTTAGCCTTCGTTTTCATTCATCGAACAGGCTTCAACTGAATCCGGGCAACGCCGTACACCAGAAACTCCGGCATCGTAAACTTTACCCGGCCATCGGCAATCCGGGTTTCGAGGACCAGCGGATCGGGCTTCTCCGGGGAGAAGGCTTCCACCGAAGTCACTTGAAACCCGGGCGGAATGACGATGTTCGCCGCCACACCTTTCACCGCAATCGGCTTTTCATCGACAATCCCGCCGCCCGAACTCGGAACACCGTCCTTGCTCTTGGGCGGTTCTTCGCGGTTGTAATTAACAAAATGGATCACCAGATCATCCCCCTTCGCCGGTCGGCTGGCGGAGACGCGCACTGAATATGGGGCTTCAAATGTGCTTAGTTTGGCCCGTTCGGCCGGGATCAGTTCCGGCGAATCATTTTTGATGACCTGCTGATAACCGGCCGTTCGCTCTTTGGTGGCCAAGTCATCTGGCAAGATGTCAAACAAGATATGCGAGTCGAGCAAGGTCCGGCCGGTGTCGCGGAATTTGGTAATCGGCGCCACATCTCCTTGATGAACGGCCTTGCGCGGGAACAACAACACTGCCTCCGAATGCGGACGATTGCCTCGATAAAGATCGTCGTATTGTTTCATGAACTGGTAATAACGCACAATCTCCTTTCGGGCCGCCGGGTCTTTGAACCGGGTGTAAAACCCCATCGGCGCCCCGCCGTTAGCGGCCAGTTCGGCGATGCTCGCCCGTGTCCGCGTGCTTTCGTATTTGCCAAGGGTATAGGGCTTGTCGTCGAAGGCACCGCGAATGTAGCGGGCTTGCAGCGTTCCTTCGCCGAGAAACCGTTTGGAGAGATCGGTGTAATGGGCCGCGTCGCCCGTGCTGTACCACAAATAGGTTTCATCCTTCCCCCAAAGATCGGCGGGAAGCATGCAACGTTCATCGCCTGAGATTTGCGAAAAGTCCCCGAGGTGGTTCCATTGGCCGACGATCAAATCCGGCTTGAGGGATCGGCCGTATTTCACAAACACTTCGTCGAAGACTTGCTTGTTCGAGATTTGCGACCAGCGGAGCGTTTCGAGTTTCAACGGCGAACTCTTCTTCGGGTCGTGCCAGTAGCCGAGTTCTGAAAAGACGTGTTTGTCCGCGTTCTCGAATCCAAACTTCTCTTGGAGTTCCTTGGCGGTGAAGTTTTCCTTGAGATGTTTGCGAAAGCCTGATTGACAATGTTCGCAGAAGCAATTGTGGCGGTAGAAATAGTTGGCAATGTAACCATCGACACCGCGATCCAACCCACGCTTCAGCCATGCTTTCAGAACCGTTTGCCAGTGAGGATTGCGGAGGCAGGCCCAGTATTCCTTCATGCCGCCAATGCCATAGCCTGATTGGGAAATCGGGGTGCCGTCCGCGTTTTTCTCCAGCAAATCAAGCGGGTTATCGACCGGGCGTTTGCCGAGTTCTTTTTCATCCCACAAGTCGCGGTAAAACTTGAAAAAGCCGGTCGGCCCCTTCGGCCCATCGGGATCACCCACCAAAAACTCAACATTGAAGTGGCCGACAACTTTGGCGCCTCGCTTGTGTAGCTCGACGTTTTTTTCCTGAAACCAATCCCCGCATTTGGCCAACCCTTGTACCGGAAAATGGGCCGGATAGCCTTTGCCCGATTCCGTGTGGGCGAGGCTATAGAAATGCCCGCCATAGAAGCCAAACTGGGCCACATCGGGCTGGGCATCCTCGATGAATTTCAAATAATCCGGGTCGTCATACTCGGCCCAATGCGCCACCAACCGGGTGAACTCAAACCGGGCCGGGGCAGGCTTGGGAACTGACGACGAAGGCGGCTCGGCATGCACCTGACTCGCGAAGACGGTGGAGCCGACCACCAACAGAGCCAGCAATTTGTGGATCATCTGATTTCTCTCCGGGCGGGAAACGGACGCGATCAGGATGGAGGCGGGATGGCAGACAGCGAACCGGGCGGCGTCATCATGGCACGTTAGGCGCATTCATTCGATCTTCAAGCGGGCCGGGTCGGGAAAGTATCGTCGCTCCCCACTTGCGAAGCAACCATCAAAGAGGTAAACCGTGCGATAACCACGAATGGCGTTTGGAGGAATATTCCCCGTGATTGGCATCGATTTGACAGGTAGAACAGCGATCGTGACCGGCTCTTCCCAAGGCTTGGGACTGGCCACGGCCAAGTTGCTGTACGAAGCGGGCGCCAACGTCGTCATCAATGATTTCGATGAGGGGCGGGGAGTTAATGCCAAGAAGGCGGCCGAGGCGGCCGAGTCGATGGGCGGGCAAGGATTGGCCCATTTGGCCGATGTCCGGGATCTCGCCGCGATGGACAGGCTGGCCGACCAAGTGATCGAGCGGTTTGGATCGTTTGACATTCTGGTCAACAACGCCGGGATTTTGCGGGACAAGACGGCGAAGAAGATGCTGCCGGAGGATTGGCAGTCGGTCATCGACACCAACCTGACGGGCGTGTTTCACGGGTGCAAAGTCGCCACGGGGAAGATGGCCAACGGCGGCCGCATTGTCAACTTGGCCTCGATCAGCGCCATCATTGGCTTCTTCGGCCAAGCCAACTACGCGGCGGCCAAAGCAGGGGTGATCGGGTTGACAAAGGTCATGAGCAAGGAACTGGCGTCACGCCAGATCACGGTGAACGCGGTGGCCCCCGGCGTGGTGTTGACGGAGATGGGGAAATCCATCCCCGAGGAATCCCGAAAAGTGATGCTCAGTCAGATTCCGTTGAACCGATTTGGGAATCCCGAGGAAATCGCCCAAGTGATTTTATTCTTGTGCAGCCCGCTGGCTTCCTATATGACCGGGCAAACTCTCCATGTGAACGGCGGTTGGTGGGGATGACTCGTTTGGCCAAAGACAAACTCTGCACGGCCGACGAAGCCGTGCGGTTGATCGGCGACGGCGTCACGGTCGCCTGTGGCGGCTTCGTCGGCGCGGCTCATCCCGAGGCATTGACAGCCGCCTTGGAACGACGCTTTCTGGAAACCGGTCATCCCAAAGGATTGACACTGGTGTACGGCGCCGGTCAGGGGGACGGTCAAAGCCGGGGTCTGAATCATCTGGCCCACGCGGGCCTCTTGCGCCGGGTGATCGGCGGGCATTGGGGCTTATGCCCCCGCTTGGGAAGGCTGGCCGTCGAACGAAAGATCGAAGGCCACAACTTTCCCCAAGGAGTGGTTTGTCAGCTTTTCCGCGACATCGCCGCCGGCCGGCCCGGTTGCATCACGCATGTGGGTTTGGGCACGTTCATCGACCCGATCCACGATGCTGGCCGGCTTGATCCGGGTAATAGCGAGGCGTTGGTCGAACGCATCGAACTCGGCGGTCGAACATGGTTGTGGTACAAATCCTTCCCAATCCACGTCGGCCTGATCCGGGCGACGGCCGCCGATGTCAACGGTGGCTTGGTGATGGACGATGAGGCGGTCATCGGCGAAGTGCTGCCGGCGGCCCAGGCGGCGCGAAATTGCGGCGGCGTGGTCATCGCCCAAGTTCAACGGGTGTTGGATCATCCGGCCCCACCGAAATCGGTTCGGGTTCCCGGCATTTTGGTGGATCGAATCGTGGTGGCCGAGGATCATGAACATCACCAGACCTTCGGCGAAGTATTCAACCCCCGATACTGTGAGGCGAAACCGTCTGCGGATGCCGCGCATTGTTTGCCGCCGTTGCCAATGGATGAACGGCGAATCATCGCCAGCCGGGCTTGCGACGAACTGGTCGAAGGGGCGATAGCCAACTTGGGAATCGGCATGCCCGAGGGAATCGCCCGCGTCGCCGCCGAACGAGGATTGTTGAACCGGCTGACACTGACCGTCGAAAGCGGGCCAATCGGCGGGATGCCCGCCGGGGGATTGAGTTTTGGGGCGTCGGTCCATCCCGAGGCGGTGATCGACCAACCGGCGCAGTTTGATTTTTACGATGGCGGCGGCCTCGACTTTGCCGCGTTGGGGGCGGCCCAGATCGACCGGGCGGGGAACGTCAACGTCTCGCAATTCGCCAAGCGGTTCGTGGGGGTTGGCGGCTTTGTGAACATTGCCCAAAATGCCCGACGGCTGGTGTTTTGCGGAACGATGACCACCGGCGGGTTAAAGGTCGCCATTGAGAACGGGCGGTTGCGGATATTGACCGAAGGGACACTTCGCAAATTTGTCGAATCGGTTGAGCAGATTTGTTTCAGCGCCCAATCAACTTATCGCAAAGCCTCGCGGGTGCTGTATGTGACCGAACGGGCGGTGTTTGAACTTAGCCCCGAGGGAATCGAATTGATCGAGGTGGCGCCGGGGATTGACGTGGAATCTCAAGTGGTGGCGGTGATGGGGTTTCGCCCTTTGATCCGTCAGGTGCGGTTGATGAACGAGCGATGTTTCCGAATGGATTGATCGCCGGAACGTCTGAAGAGGTGATTACCTTCCACTGACGCGCCGAACGGCGGCCGGGCAAGAAATGTCCTTGCATCATGCACAGGTGTCCGGTAGGGTGGGGTAATCCTGCCTGAGAAATTGCGATGAAAAACCTGCCTGGCCTGTTCTTGGGGCTGTTCGTTGTTTCGCAATCTTTCGGTCAATCTCTCCCATCGACCGAGGATCTTGCTTTCTTCGAGCAAAAAATACGCCCATTGCTCATCGAGCAATGCTACTCCTGCCATTCGGCAACCGCGAAGAAAATCAAAGGCGGCCTCCTGCTCGATTCACGCGAAGCCATCCTCAAAGGGGGCGACACCGGCCCAAGCGCCGTGGTCGGCGATCCGGGCAAGAGCTTGTTGATCCAGGCCGTGCATTACAAAGACACGGACATGCAAATGCCCCCCAAGGGCAAACTCGGCGAACGGGAAGTGGCCAATCTGGAACAGTGGGTTCGCCGTGGCTTGGCGTTCCCCGCGTCGGCCAGCACCGCGAAACCGGCCCGGAAGATTGACATCGAAGCCGGGCGAAAATTCTGGTCGTTTCAACCGCTCCGTTCCCCAGAAGTTCCCAAAATTCAAGCAGGCGCATGGCCCAAGCAACGGATCGATTCTTTTATCCTTGCGGAACTGGAAAAACGCTCAATCAAGCCGGGCGAACCTGCCCCGAAGCGAGTGTTACTCCGTCGGGCCAAATTTGATTTGCTCGGCCTTCCTCCCACGCCCGAGGAAGTCGAGGCTTTTGAGAAAGACTCCAGCCCGATCGCTTTTGCGAAGGTGATTGACCAATGGCTGGCCTCTCCGCAATACGGCGAACGCTGGGGGCGGCACTGGCTGGATCTGACCCGTTATTGCGACATCGCCGAGGCATGGGTGGAAACCAAAGGCCAGCCGCATTATTACCGGGATTGGGTGGTCCGAGCGGTCAACGAAGATGTGCCCTTCCCGCGATTTGCGAAGTTGCAACTGGCCGCCGATCAAATGCCGGATGCGAAAACAGATGATCTGGCCGCGTTGGGTTTCATCGGCCTCAGCCCCACCTATTGGAAGGAACTTCAGCTTCCAGTGGAGATCATCAAGACCATTGTGTCTGATGAATATGAAGAGCGGATTCACACGCTTTCCAGTACGTTTCTCGGGTTGAACATCGCTTGCGCCCGCTGCCACGATCACAAGTTCGACCCGATCACGGCCGAAGATTATTACGCCCTTGCAGGCGTGTTCGCCAGTTCCAAACAGGCTGACCAAGCGTTGGTTCCGGGAGTGAACGGGGACGCCATCGTGCAGATCCGCGAACAGGTTGTGAAGTTGGAGGCCGAGGTTAAGAAACTCGGGGCGAAGAAAGAGAAGATCGAGACGGCCAAAATCGAGGATCTTCAAAAGCAAATTGCCAAGTTGAAGGCTACCCCCGGATACGAGGCCCCGCTGATTCCCGGATTGCGGGATGCCAGCCTGCAAGTGGTAAACGCCGTGGGTACGCACGGCAGCCGGGTGATCTATCAGGAGAAGCCACAAGACATCGCGTTGGAGATCCGGGGCAACCCGAATAAACCGGGGCCGATGGTCTCCCGCCGGTTCGTGTCGGTTCTTTCTCGTGGCGAACCGGCGAAGTTCACCAAGGGGAGCGGCCGGCTCGAACTGGCTAATTCTCTTGTCACCGATTCTTCGCCGCTGGTGGCGAGGGTTTTCGTCAATCGTGTTTGGAAGGAACACTTCGGCATCGGCATCGTGGAGACGCCGAGCGATTTCGGCAAGCAAGGCGAGCCTCCTTCCCACCCGGATTTGCTGGAAGATTTGGCGTCCCGGTTCATTGCCAACGGTTGGTCGATCAAGTGGCTGCACCGCGAAATCATGCTCTCGGCCACTTATCAGCAAGCCAGCGGCCCGGCTCCGAATGGTGACGCCGGGTATCGATATTACTCGAAATTCCCCCGGCGAAGACTGGACGTGGAAGCGTGGCGGGATGCCCTGCTCTATGTCACCGGAAGTCTCGACTTGAAGATGGGCGGTCCACCGACTGAATTGAATCTGGCCACCAACCATCGCCGCACGATTTACGGAGTCGTCCGGCGTCGAGAGCTGACCGACATTCTTCGCCTGCACGATTTTCCCGACCCGATCACGCATAGCCCGAACCGCATTCCGACCATCACGCCGCTCCAGCAGTTGTTCACCTTGAACAGCCCGTTGATGGCCGAGCAATCGATGGCGTTGGTGAAACGATTGCAGGCAGATGCGGGAACCGACCCGGCGAAGCGGATTGAACGGGCTTACAAACTCCTGTTCGGACGTTCACCGACAGGGGATCAATTGAAGTTGGGGCAGGCCTTTGTGCAGCCAAACAACGAATCGGCTTGGCAGCAATATGCACAAGTCCTGTTGGGAAGCAACGAGTTTCAGTTTGTTGATTGATTCTTCCAGTGGACAACGCTCATGCAACCGCTTTTTAGCCGTCGGCAAATGGTCCAGTCAATGGGGGGCGGGTTGGGGTTGCTCGCCCTGGCGGACATCCTGAAAGCCTCCCCGGCGGTCCCGCGTGCGCCGCATTTCGCCCCGAAGGCGAAGCGAATCATCCACTTGTTCATGAACGGCGGCCCCTTCCACGGCGATTTGTTCGATCCCAAACCGTTGTTGAACAAACACGCCGGGACGAAGCCCCCTGGAGCGGATTTGCGGACGGAACGCCCCACCGGGAATTTGATGGCCGTGCCGTTCAAGTTCTCCAAGCACGGCCAAAGCGGCGTCGAAGTGAGCGAACTGCTACCACAGACAGCCGCTTGCGTGGACGATATCTGCGTGTTGCGATCATTGCACACCGACAACCCCAACCACGGCCCCGCGTTGTTCATGATGAACAACGGCACCTTGACGCCGAATCGCCCCACGCTGGGGGCGTGGCTCTCCTATGGTTTGGGAACGGAGAACGCGAACCTGCCGAGTTTCGTCGTCTGTTGTCCGGGTCGGCCGGTGCGGTTTGCCGAGTTGTGGTCGAGCGGGTTTCTGCCGGGCGAGCATCAGGGGATGTATGTCAACCACACCAATCTCGACCCCAAGCAGATGATTCCGTTTTTGAACAACGCCAAGGTCAAGCCGGATGAACAGCGACGCCAACTGGAACTGATGCGGCAGTTGAACGACCAACATCAGGCCGAACGGGGCGGCGACCCAAATCTGGAAGCCCGCATTCGTTCGATGGAAACGGCCTACCGGATGCAAATCGAAGCATCCGACGCGTTCGACATCAACCACGAACCCGTGAAGGTCCGCGACCGCTACGGCAAAGGACACTTCGCCAACGGCTGCCTGCTCGCCCGCCGATTGGCCGAGCGCGGCGTCCGGTTCACCCAAATTTATTACGGCAACGGCCAGCCGTGGGACACCCACTCCAATCACACAGCCGCCACGCGGACGTTGTGCAAGGACATTGACCAACCAATCGCCGCCTTGCTAACGGATTTGAAACAACGGGGTCTGTTGGACGAGACACTGGTTCTCTGGGGCGGCGAGTTTGGCCGCACGCCGACGACCGAGAACGCCGACGGCCGGGATCATAACCCCTGGGGCTTCACCATGTGGATGGCCGGGGGCGGCGTGAAAGGCGGCATGACCTACGGCGAAACCGATGAATTCGGCTTCCGATCCGTGACGGACAAGGTTCACATCCATGACCTGCACGCCACGATTTTGCACCTCATGGGCTTCGATCACGAGAAGCTGACTTACCGCCACGGTGGCCGAGACTATCGGCTGACCGATGTCTCCGGCGAGGTCGTGAAGAAGATCATCCGGTGAGCCGGGTTAGGCCAGTTCGCAGTCATTGCAAAAAGTGTCTGAAGAATCACGGGCGGGGATTCGGATATCCGAATCCCCGCCCGACACCAATCATTACTCGGAGATCGTTTCACCGCCGCTTGAGGTGCCCATCGCACGCCAGTTGGCGGGGGTGATCGAGTTCCGAATGAATCGGACAGACCCGTCCGCCATTCCCACGTTTACCCCGCCCGTGTGCTTGCTGAACGCCGATGCGAAAGCAATCGCTTCGTTGCCGGAGCCATCGCACGGCGGCTTGTATGCCGTGTCAGCGTGTGCTTGCGGACAAACAGCCGTGTCACCGTCGGAGTTGCCCCGCAACACATCCGCCACGGTTGTGTTCGGAGTGTTGAGGGTGGAGAACAACGCCGCGCCCATGTTGCCCAAGGTGATGTCGCCAGGGTTGCCGCCCCAACCGGAAACCGTCGTCGAAAGTCGTTCAGACAGGAGGATGGTGTTGCTCGTGCCGTCGGTGATCTGGGCAAGCGTGATCTTCCGCTGATTGGCGATCCCTTGTCCTTGGTTGAAAGCAAACACACCTTGGCCGAACGGCGTCTGGCCATTGAGTTGCTGGCCATACATACCGCCGGGACCCACGCAGGCCGCATAATTCCCACGGGCTCGCGCCCATCCGCCGCCGGACTCGCCGACCGGAGCATAGCTATCGCTCGGGCACATCCACGTGGTGACCACGGCTTCTAAAGTTGCCTGGGCCGGGCTGGGGGCTTGGGTCTGATTAAGGGAGGCCGTGTTGTCAGGCAGGCCGACGAAACCATCGCCCTTGGCTTTTTGCTCATGGAACGGCAGGATGTACAGCGACCACGTGTAGGCGTTGTACTGGTCGGCCTTGCGTCCCAACGGCAGGTAGCCGATGGCGTCACCATAGCCGTGACAGGCCAGACTCAGTTGCTTCAAGTTGTTGGTGCACTTCATGCGATTCGCAGCTTCGCGAATCTTTTGGACGGCCGGAAGAAGGAGGCCGATGAGAATGGCGATGATCGCAATCACCACCAGCAATTCGATGAGGGTGAACCCCCCGGTGGCCCCGGTTTTACGCCGGGCGAGCCATTTGGCGTCAGACATGGTCAGAACCTCCGCACTGAGAGAGAGAAGCGGAAAAAATAAAAAGACTTGACCGGGCGCCGACGTTTACTGATAGTTACAAGGGCTTTTTGAAAAAAATCTGCGGTCAAAAATTTGTGAAATTTGATCGGAGAGTTTGTTAATATTAGTAGAAGATTAACAAACTCTCCCGTCAAGTGCAATGAAACTCTTTTCTCTCTTCAAAAATGCTTCTCCCATCGCCCTGCTGGCTTTCATGTCGCTCCTCGGATGCGGCGGGGCTGAAAGTGCCGTCAAGGGAACGGTGACCCACAACGGCCAGCCAGTCAAGAATGGCAACATCAGCTTTACCCCGGAAGGGGGAACAGGGACAGCCGTTGGCGGTGAAATCACGGACGGCAAATTTGCCGTGAAGGGTGTCACGCCGGGCAAGTACCGCGTCAAAGTCAGTTCATACACAAAAGGCTCCGCTTCGGACAATATGGACGAGGCGATCAAAGCCGCCAAAGCCGCAAAGAAATCGAACGATGAGGTCGCCGCGACCGACGACGGGAACAACCAGCTTCAGGATGTGGTCGCCGGCGCCGACCTCAACCTGGCGCTGAAAACAGCCACCGGCTCCGGCGGCCGGTCCAAGTGAGCGGAGACGGCACCCCTCAAGCGGTCACCGGGAGTCCGCGAATGGGACGCCCGGTTGTCCTGCTGCTGGCCCTTCTGATCCTCGCCGGACTTGCGATTCTCGTGTGGGCGGTTTTCGCCCGCCAGCGGGGCGGCGTTCCTGTTATCGGCCCCGCTTCTGACGGCGAACCGCGTTCCTCCGTCACGTTAGACGACGTGACGCAAGTTTCTAACATCCATTTTCGGCACGAAGACGGGGCCACCCCAAACCAATTTCTTCCGGAAGTGATGGGGGGCGGAACGGCGTGGCTCGATTTTGATCGCGATGGTTTCCCGGATTTGTTCTTCGTTCAAGGGGGCCAATTCCCCGCCGATCCGCAGGCGAAGCCCCGTCCGGCCAGCCGGCTTTACCGCAACAACGGCAACGGAACCTTCACCGATGTCACGGATTCCGTCGGGTTGCTGACCATCGGATATGGTCAGGGGGTGGCCGTCGGGGACTATGACAACGACGGTTTCCCGGACCTCTTCGTCAGCCATTTCGGCGGCGGCCAGTTGTTCCACAACGAACCAGCCCCCGGAGGCCGGCGGTTTCGTGATGTGACCAAAGAAGCCGGAATCGTTTTAGATGGATGGTGCACCAGCGCGGCGTTCGGCGATTTGCATGGCACGGGCCGCCTCGACTTGTTCGTCTGTCGTTATCTGGCATTGGATGTTAATGCTTACCCGCCCTGTGTGGAGGCGGGGCCGAACGGCCCCGTCCGGAGCGCCTGCGGGCCGCATCATTTTGAAGGCGCCCGAAGTTTTCTGTTCCGCAACAACGGCGGCGGCACCTTCACCGATGTCTCCGCGACAGCCGGGTTGGAACCGGGGGGAAAAGCCCTCGGCGTCGTGATTCTTGATTTGGACGGCGACGGCCGGGCCGACATTTTTGTCGGCAACGACGAAGTGCTGAATCACCACTACCGCAATCTCGGCGGCGGGAAGTTTCAATCGGTCGCCCTGCGAAGCGGAACCGGGGCCACCCATCTCGGCCGGGCGATGGGAAGCATGGGAGTCGAGGCCGGGGACATCACCGGGAACGGTCTGCCGGACCTGTTCGTGACGACCTACATCCGGGAGGGAACCGTGTTGTTTCGGAACCGGGGCAAGGGCCTGTTCACGGATGTCAGCACGAGTGCCGGGATGTTTGCCGCCAGTTGGGACAAGGTCGGCTGGGGGACAGCCCTCTTCGACCCGGACAACGACGGAAATCTGGATTTGTTCGTCGCCAACGGCCACACTCGACGGAACGCCGCCGATCTTCTGCCCAAGGAGGATGGCAAGCCCCAGGAATACGCCCAGAAGATGCAATTGTTCTTGGGGGACGGCCACGGCCGCTTCCGGGAAGCCTCCGCGACGGCCGGGCCATACTTCGGCCAACCGCGTGTCGGCCGGGGCGTGGCGAAGGCCGATTTCGACAATGACGGCCGAATGGATCTGGCCGTGACGCATGTCGGGGACACGGTCGCGTTGCTGCGAAACACCACCGAATCATCGAATCACTGGATCTCGCTGGATCTCGAAGGCGCCGCCCACCGCGACCCGGCCGGGGCCAACCGGGATGCCATCGGAGCGGTGGTCACGGTGCGGGCCGGCGGCCGCACGTTTGTCCGGCATGTCATCGGCGGCGGGAGTTACTATTCGGCCCATGATCGGCGGCTGTTGGTCGGGGTTGGCCCGGCGGACCGGGTGGATGAGGTTGAAGTTCGCTGGCCAAACGCCGCCGGGACTGTCCAGCGGTTTGGCCCGTTTGCCGTTGATCGCGGTTACATTCTGCGGGAGGGGATCGCCGCCCCGACCGGCTCGTCGAAATAGGGTTTCTCGCCCCGAGGTTCTCTCCCATGCGTTACCTTGTTTCCGGCCTCGCCGCCCTTCTGATCGTCGGGGGCGGGGTGGCCGCGTGGCTCATGCTTTCTCGTGAAAAGACGCCCGATCCGCCAAACACCACTCCGTCTGCTGTCGTCCCCGGCCAGGCATCAGAGCCATCTCCGGTCTTGCCGCCGGGTGTCACCCTTTCGTTTGTGGATGTGACAGCCGCCGCCGGGATTAAGTTTCATCATGTGGACGGCCGGACTGACATGGAATATCTGACGGACTCCACCGGCCCCGGCGCGGCTTGGATCGACTATGACCAGGACGGTTTGCTTGACCTGTTTTTGGTGCAGGGATACCCCATCCTCCCCCCTTTTCCCGCCGACAAGCCGGGTTGCAAACTCTACCGCAATCTCGGCGACGGCAAATTCGAGGATGTGACAGCCGCCGCCGGATGCGGGCATGTCGGCTGCGGCCAGGGGGCGGCCGTCGGGGACATCGACAACGATGGCTTCCCGGATCTGTTTCTCACTTGTGTTGGCAAGCCAAACGTCTTGTGGCACAACGTCCCGGACGGCAACGGGGGCCGGCGTTTCGAGGATATCACCGCTCAGGCGGGCATGGCCGATCACCCCGACTGGCGCGACCGGCCGAACTGGAGCACGAGCGCGGCCTTCCTCGACTTTGACAACGATGGCAAGCTCGACTTGTTTGTGTGCAGTTATGTCCGCGTTGACTTCGCCAACTATCCGGAGTGCCGCCAAGCCGCCACCGGCCGCCGGGCCGCCTGCCCGCCGCTGCGATTCTCGGGGACGACCTGCGTGCTGTACCGGAACCTCGGCGACGGCCGATTCGTTGATGTGACGGCGCAAGCCAACGTGGACCAGCCCAACGCCAAGGCGCTGGGCGTGGTGGCGCTGGACCTCGACGACGATGGTCTGCCGGACCTGTTCGTGGCCAACGACGGCGCGCCGAACTTCCTGTTTCGCAATCTCGGCGGCGGCAAGTTCGAGCGTCGCGGCCCGTCCAGCGGCTGCGCCGTCAACGGGAGCGGCAATCCGCAGGCATACATGGGGACCGTCGCCGCCGATCTCGACGGGGACGGACGGCCGGATTTGTTCGCCACCGCCTTCGCCCGCGAGGCGAACAGTTTCTTCCGCAATCTGGGCGGCTGTCGATTTCTGGACGCCACCGCCGGGTCCGGGTTGGGGCCGCCAAGCTGGCACCGCCTCGGATTCGGAACGGTGGCGATCGATGTGGACCGGGACGGGAGTTTGGATCTGGTGGTCGCCAACGGGCATGTGATGGCCCACATCGATCTCGACGGCGACCCGAACAACACCTTCCGGCAAACACCCCAATTATTCCTCAACGACGGCCGGGGGCGCTTTCAGGAGTTCTCCGCCGTGGCCGGCCCGGCGTTTCAGAAGCGTTATGTGGGCCGGGGGCTGGCCCTCGCCGACTACGACAACGATGGCCGCGTTGACTTGTATCTCGCCGACAGCGGCGGCCCGGCGGCTTTGCTGCACAACGAATCCACCACCCCGCATCACTGGCTTCGCCTCGAACTTCGGGGCACGAAAAGCAACCGCGACGCGGTCGGGGCGAAGGTGACATTCCGAATTGGCGACCGCTCGCTGGTGCGGCATCGTGAAGGCGGGGGGAGTTACCTGTCAGCCCATGACCCCCGGTTGCTCGTCGGCTTGGGCGCCGCCCGACAGGTCGATGAAATCGAGATTCGCTGGCCCTCGGGACAGATCCAAAAGATCGGCCCTCTGGAGGCCGACCGGGGATATCGCATCACCGAAGGAGTGCCGGGGATTGAGGTGAGAAAGTGAAAGCGAAGAGTTTCACCTTCCCCCCATCGCCGGTCGTGTGTTCCACAACCGGTCATAATCGGCCAACGCTTGGGGAATTTTCACGTCGTCGCCGTAAGGATATTTTGGCATTGCCCGAAACGGGAGCGGATGAACGAAGCCGCCGCTGCCGGTGAACGGGGCGGTGTCTTTGCAATAACCCCATGTCCGCAACACGAAGGTTCGTTGCCACCCGGCGGGGAGCGGGGGCAGGCTGGCATCAAACCGGATCGTCACCTCGTCGCCGGGGCCGCAGATCACGTGGCGGTCATCTGTTGTTTCCAGCAATTCCGTCACGTCTCCGGTGCGGGTGAGCTTTCCTTTCCATTTGGTGACGGCCACCGCCTCGGTTTTGGAATCACCATAAGCCACCGGATCGGTCGGGCCGGCCGGCGGAACTTCTCGCATGAAGCCGCGATGGGCCAAACGGGCGTCGGTCAATTTCGCATGATGCACACGGACGCCGGTGATGTTCGCCGGGCCGGGTGTTGGCTCGTTGGCCGGGAGAATGGCCTCCAGCGGGGCAAGGGCGATCTGGTCCCAGTAGATTTGCAGGTTCGTGCGAATGCGATATTTCCCGCCGGGAGCCGGGAGTTTGCCCGTTACCTCGGCCGTCATCGTTTTGGGAAGACCGGCCGGGAAGCCGATCTCACCGACGGGTTCCCATTCACCCTTGGCATTGGCCCGTTCGAGTAACGGGGCTTGCATCTTCACTCCGGCTTGGTCGGCCGCGAAGATCGATTCGGGATACGGGTAATCCGTCCACCCGGCGAGGACGAGGAACCAGCGTTCGCCCGGCTTGGCGTTTGTCTCGCCAAATTCAAGTTCGACGTGATGATCCTCGGCAAACCCAAGCCACGAACGTCGGGCAAACTCATCCGCCGTTCGGCCGTCGTTGTCCCGCAGTCGGGCCGTCATGTCTGTTCCGCGATGGTTGCGGGCGGTTTTGGGAAGCAACCATCGTCGAAAGGCCAGCAATTCTTGCGTCGGCGGCGGGTCTGCGGTGGCGAATCGTTCGTCCGGAAAAACCTTTAACTCGGGAGGATGATCGATGGCCGTCAGCCGGACGCGGTCAAGATACATCACCTCGTCCATCGGCTCCGCGAGTTTCAGCAAATAATGGCCGTCTTTGGGTTGCAGAAACCCTTCGTCAATGCGGGCAGACTCCTCGGGCCTCGGCGGCCGGACCGAACCGTCGGCGGTCATTTCCCCGATTGCCCCGCCGCCGAGGAGATCGGTCACATAGACGAAGCGTTCACCATCCCATGTCAGCAGGACCGGGCACGAGGTTTCTTTGCGGTTCAGTTCCGTCAAGCGTTGAATCTCGCACGCCGTGCGGTCAAGCTCCGCCTGGGCCACGCCGTCCGGCCAGCGGATGCGAAGCGCGGCGGCGACATCGGCTCTGCCGATCCCCAGCGTCAGCGGAAGCAACGACTGGCCGGGACCGGACGACAGGGTGACATGTTCGACGCTGGTGTTGACCGATCCCGCCAACGCCCAAACACGGCTGCCAATGCCGTCCCCGTTGGTGCGCAGATTCGAGGCTTTTTCCCGACGCCCCGAGAGATCGACACGGATGGCCCGGTTCCCGTTCCCAAGGTTTCGGCGCCAGCCAAGGCCCGAATCTTCGGACCAATAGAGCAAGTCGGGATGGCAGTCGCCGTCCAGGTCCACGGCGGCTATCGCCACCAAGTCCTGGGGGAAACCCTCGGCCGGGCCGAAGGCGTCTTCCCGCGAGGCCAGATTGCCCCCTTCATTGTGCAGAAGCACCGGCCGGGCGGGCTTGCCATTCTCGGGGACGGACAGGCCAACCGCGTCGGTCCACCCATCCAAATCAATGTCGAAGGCGGTTGCTTGCAGCAAACGGGGGGCGGCCAATGTTTCGGCTTGAAATCTCGGGGCGGCTTGGGTGTCATCGCCCGACAACAGCACCGGCGGGCCATCCGTGGCAAGCGTCAGCACATCGGAACGATCACTCCGTTTGGTGGTCAGCGCCAGATTGCCGGACCACGCCTTGCCCGCCGGTCCCGCCGGGCCAACATGGAATCGGAGCAACCGGTCGTTGAAAACCGGGCGGACACGGCCCTCCGTTGTGACCAGCAAATCCACATCTTTGTCATTGTCAAGATCGGCGATCATGACATGCGTGGCCGGCACACTGGTCACTTCTTTGGGCATGGTTTCGCATCGTTTGAACAGGATCTTCAGCGGAGCCGGACCTTTCGCCGCCGGGCCGGCGGGAGGGGCCTCGCCGACGTTGAGCATCACCACCAAACCGTTCTCGGCCCCTTCGCCCGTGTCGGAGGCAAACGCCAACACCAAATCAAGGTCGCCGTCTTGGTCAAGATCGGCCCACAGGCAGGACCGGCAATGGCCGGTCAACTTGTCCAACCCGGCCGTGGCGGTCACATCGGCGAATCCCTTGCCGGCCAGATTGCGAAACAAGGCCACTTGGCGTGGGCCGCCGAGGAACAGATCGGGGAATCCGTCGTTGTCGAAATCGCCGACACAGACGGCCGAACATGCCGGACTGCCCGACAGGCCATACTCCTTCGTCACATCGCGGAAGTGGCCCCCCTCGTTGTGCAAAAGCAAGTTGCGGATACGGCCGTCTTCAATCACGGCCATCGGGAGAAACACATCCGGTTTGCCGTCATGGTCAAAGTCCAGCAACGTCATGGCCCCGCCTACTCGATTACGATCGGCAGCAAGAACCGGGCCGGACAGGGCCAGCGCTCGCATCAAATCAGTACGAGTCGCCCAGCGAGCACCGGCGGCCAGTTGAACAACAAGTTTCGGTTCGGCCGAGAACATCGGCAACGAGCCAATGTCCGGCGGAGTTTTGCCGGGCGCCCGGCCGATCACCTCGGCGTATTTGCCCATCTCGGTGTAAACGATTCGATACTCGGCCTCCCAGTTCGCCTCTTCCAGCGCCTGCTTTTCAGCCAACAGAGCGGTGGTTGTTTTGTCGTCGCGTTCGTGAGGGTGCATCGCCAGAGCGTAACGGGCGGCGTTCAGATACGGGTTCAGTTTCAACGCCCGCTCCAGGCATTCCTTGGCCTCGGGGGATTCCCGGCCTTTGGGATGAGCCATGCCGAGGTTGTACCACGAATGAGCATCGCCGGGATCGACACGAACAACAGCTTCAAAATGCGGAGCCGCCTCCGCGATCTCATTCCGGTAAACGAGAATGATGCCGAGGTTGTAATGGGCGTAAGGATCATCGGGATCGGCCGCCAGAATCTCCTTGAAGATGGCGATGGCCCGGTCGAGATTGGCCGGTTCGGCGGTGTTCAACAGGGCGATGCCGAGATTGATTTTCCCCGGTTTCCACTCGGGAGCCTTCTGGACGATTTCCTGAAACACTTCGGCCGCCTGCTGGTATTTCGTCGCCGACATTTGCTCCATCAGGCCGACACCCCGGTTGTTCAACAGGGCGATTTCCTCCATGTCCACAGACGGCGGTTTGTCGGATTTTTTCCAAGGCTTCCACCAGATCACCGCCGCCACGGCGACGACGAGCAGGATCGAGAGAATGAGGAAGCGAAAACGCCAGCGTTTGGTTGGCATGTGGAGGCTCGGAGAGATTAGGTCTGGCGGCCGCTGACCAGCCGACTGATCGCCGCCGCCGTGGCCGCGTTGTTTCCTTCCACCGTCAGCGGGTGGCCGGGATGGCGATACATGGAACGCCCGGCCAGCGGATACGCTTCCGGGCGCCGGTGGGCGAGCATCTGATGGCCGATCCGGCGTTCCCGTTCAGCCCGCAACGCGGCAATATCAATGGGGGCAACAACGATTTTTTCCGTCGGGCCGGGGTCGGCTTGCGCCAGCAGACGGCCATCATAATCGACGATCATGCTGCCACCCGGCCAGGAAAACGGCGGGTAGTGGCTGGCCCGCGCCGCCTGATTGGCGGCGACCACATAGGCGAGGTTTTCGATGGCCCGGCAGCGGTTCACCACCGTCCACCAATCCATCGGCGTCGTCGCCCCCCACGGGTCCATGTAGGCCGACACACGGATCAGCACATCGGCCCCTTGCAACGCCAGTTCGCGGATCGCTTCGGGGAACAGCCAGTCGTAGCAGATGGCGCAGCCAAGCCGGCCGATCTCGGTCTCTGTCACCGGAAACATCGGATCGGGGTAATCGGAAATGTCATGCGGGCTGGAATGCACCTCCCACGGCACCCACGGATGGACCTTGCGATACTTCGAGAGCAGGCCGTCCGGGCCGATCAGGCAGGTGGTGTTGAACACATGCCCCGGAAAACGGGCGTCCGTTTCGAGAAAAGAGCCGGTTTGAATGAAGACGTTGTGGATCTTGGCCGCGCGGACATAGCAGTCGGTATGCTCGTTGGGGAGTTCCACCGCCAGTTTGTCGGTGAGTTCTTGCACCGTTTCGTACACCGGGGCGGCATGCGCAAATTCCGGGAAGACGACCAATCGCACATCCCCGAACGGCCGATAACCAACGACGGCCCGCTCGATGGTGGCGAGCATGTGGCTGACGCGATCCGGGATCTCGGCACGGGTGGCCGGGTTGGAAAAATCCGTCTGACAGGCGGCGGCCAAATAACGCGAAGTCATTTCTTTTGCCTTGCTGCACGATTCGCGGACGGTTAACCTACTTACATTCATCTCACGTGACCGACGAGCTTGCGGATAATTGTTGGGAAAATCGATGGCTCTCTCTCCAAAAAAATACGTCCCCACCGTGGGACCGAAGCTCCGCATCCTGTTGTACATGGTCTTCGGCGGCTTCGCCCTGCTGGGGGCAACCGGCTTCTATCTGGCCGGGTTGTCGCTGTTGAACTGGTCCAACAGCCCTCAAAGCTACACAACGCCTTTTTCCCTGTGGATGTTCCTGGCGCATCCGGTCATCGGCGTGGTTGGCACGCTGCCGTTCTTGTTGTTCGGGGCAATTCACTATGTCAACGCCCGCAAACGAACAAACCGTGTGGCTGTCCGCACGGGGATCATGCTTCTGATCGCCGGGGCGGTCATCATCGCCACCGGATTTGCCTTGGTGCAACTGGAAGGTCTGCCGCAACTCCCGACCGGATCGATTCCCCGAAGCGTCATTTACTGGCTGCACGTCCTTGTCCCGGTGTCCTGCATCTCGCTGTATGTGACACACCGGAAGGCCGGGCCTCGCATCAAATGGGGATACGCCAAATGGTGGGGAGGCGGCGTCGGCACGTTCACCGTCGCCATGATCGCCATGCACTCGCAAGACCCGCAGACTTGGTATCGCGAAGGCCCGAAGGAAGGGGCCAAATACTTCGAGCCGTCGATGGCCAAGACCGCCGACGGCAAGTTCATCTCGGCCGATGTGCTGATGATGGACGAGTATTGCACCAAATGCCATCAGGACATCGCCAACGATCACTTCCACTCCTCGCACAAGTTTAGCTCGTTCAACAACCCCGCTTACCTGTTCAGCGTGCGGGAAACGCGAAAGGTCGGCTTGGAGAAGGATGGCAGCGTGAAATCGTCCCGGTGGTGCGCCGGGTGTCATGATCCCGTGCCGTTCTTTAGCGGGGCGTTTGACGATCCGAAGTTCGATGACGTCAACCACCAGACCGCCCACGCCGGCATCACCTGCACGGCCTGCCACGCAATCACCAACGTGAACAGCACCATCGGCAACGCGGATTTCACCATCGCCGAACCGGCGCACTATCCGTTCGCCACCAGCAAATCGGCACCGTTGCAGTGGATCAACAATCAAATCGTGAAGGCCAAGCCGGACTTTCACAAGCAGACTTTTCTGAAGCCGTTCCACAAAACGGCCGAGTTCTGCGCGACCTGCCATAAGGTGAGCCTTCCTTCGGAACTCAACCACTACAAGGAGTTCCTGCGAGGCCAGAACCATTACGACACGTACCTCCTCAGCGGCGTCTCCGGCCACGGAGTGCGGTCGTTTTACTATCCGGCCCAGGCGAAGGAGAACTGTGCCTCCTGCCACATGCCGCTGAAGCCGAGCGGCGATTTCGGGGCGAAGGACTTCGACGGGACCGGCACACGAAAAGTCCACAACCATCGCTTCCCCGGCGGCAACACGGGGTTGTTTGAATTGCTGAAGTTCGACGCCCGATACAAGGACCATGCGGATGAATTCCAGAAGACCATCGACATGCACGCGGACTACCTCCGCGGCAAGGCCGAGGATGGCAGCGACAAGAAAATCCGCATCGATATCTTCGGCCTCAAGCCGGGGGCGACGACCGACACCGCCGCGCTGATCGCCCCGCTGCGGCCGCAACTCCCGAAGCTCAAACCGGGCCAATCGTACCTGATCGAAGTCGTGATCCGCACGCTCGGCGTCGGGCACCCGTTCTCGCAGGGAACGGTCGATTCCAACGAGATTTGGGTGGACTTCCAAGCCAGTAGCGGCGGGAAAGAGTTCGCCCGCAACGGCGCCCTGCGGGATGGCACCGCCGGGCCGCTTGATCCGTGGTCCCATCAGATTAATGTCCACATGCTTGATCGCAACGGGAACCGCATTAACCGCCGCAATCCGCAGGACATTTTTACACCCTTGTACGACAAGCAAATCCCGCCGGGTGCGGCGGCCGTGGCCCATTACCGGATTGATGTCCCGGCCGATATCAAGGAAGCCGTGGAGCTGACCGCGAGAGTGCGCTATCGCAAATTTGATTACGAGTACATGAAACTTGTCCATGAAGGGAAAGAACCGCCGACGCTTCCCGTCGTGGATGTGTGCGTGGACAAGATGACATTGCCCGTGGAGGGCGTCGCCGAGAATGTGCCGGCCCAAACCTCCCCGATAAAACCGGGCTGGCAACGCTGGAACGATTACGGCATCGGCGAGTTGCTCGAAGGCGGAGTCACCGCCAAACGTGGGCATTACAAGCAGGCCGAGGAAGCGTTCAAGGCGTTGCTGGCGCTGGGAGACAAGGACGGCACTCCGAACGCTCACGTCAACCTGGCTCGTGTGTTCATCGAGGAAGGGCGGTTCGACGAAGCCGCCGCCCAACTCAAGGCGTCCGGCGAGTGCGAAGTTCCGGCCGCTTGGTGGACGCGGGCGTGGTTCACCGCCGTTGTCAACGGCGAGACGGCCACCAGCCGGGAACACCTCGACGCGGCGATTGCCGACTTGGAGCGATTGCTCGACCCGGACAACCAGCCGGGCGACCGCAAATTCGACTTTACCAAGGATTACGTCATCTGGGCAAGGCTCGCCAACCGGCTCTTCAAACGAAGCCAATATGAACAAGCCGGTTCTGCGGAGCAGCGGGATTACCTGACCAAGGCGGTCAAGGCGGGTGAGCGGGTGCTGGCCCTCGATTCGGAAGACGTGGAAACCCACGACTTGCTCGCCCGCAGTTATTCCCGGCTGGCCGACGGACGAACCGGCGGGCCGACCGACGGCCTCAAGCCGATGGCCGATCTGGCAATGGCCGCCACCGACGCGAAGGGGAGCCGGGACGCCCGTTTGGAAGCGGCGACCAGTTTCGCGGAGAGCTTCCCGAACACCAAAGAACCGGCGTTGCCAATTGTCAGAGAATATCGGCCCAAATTCATGGCCGCTTACCATGCCGAGAAAGACCCCGAGCTAAAGGCATCGCTCGCCGGGGCGCTGGCGTCTCTGCATCGCGCGGCCCACGGCATCTTCAAGCCGGATGAACTGGCGCAATCGAACGCCACCCGGATATACCGGGAGAAGAACCCGGTCGCCAACTATGCCGCCCGCGAACGGGTGATCTACCCCACCACCCCGGCCCACCGGGACGCGATTTTGAAGACAGGCAATCTCCCCCCAACCAAGTGACCGGGCCAACGGCCCCTTTCGGGATCTCATGCAAGCGAATCTCCATCGCCGGATTGGCATCGGCCGCCGACCGGTCATCATTGTCATCGCTCTCGTGGCTCTTGGCGCGGGGGGCTATGCCATCAGCCGGGCGTTCCGCAAAGAGGCGCCGCCGCCGGTGGTCGTGGTCCCCAACACCGCGCAGCCCCGGCAGTCGGTCCCGGTGCCGCCGATTCCGTTCACCGATGTGACGAAATCCGCCGGCATCGCCTTCACGCATCAATCCGGCAACTCCGGGGTGAAGCTCCTGCCCGAGACGATGGGTGGCGGCGTCGCCGTGCTGGACTACGACGGCGACGGCAAGCCGGACATCCTGTTCATCAACTCCGGTTGGTGGCCGGGCGAACTTTCAAAAGCCCCGGCGCCCACGTTGGCCCTTTATCGTAACAAGGGGGACGGCACATTCGAGGACGTGACATCGGACACCGGGTTGGGCGCTCCGATGTATGGCATGGGCGTGGCCGTCGGCGATTTCGACAACGACGGCCGGCCGGATGTGTTTGTCTCCTGCGTCGGCCGGCATCACCTGTTCCGCAATGTGGACGGCAAGCGATTCATGGACGTGACCGCCGAGGCGGGCGTGGGCGGAGCGGGCGAGATACCGATGGTGTCGCGAGACGAGTTTTTGAAATGGAAGCCGCCGATCCCGTTCGGCAGTTCGGCCACATTCGTTGACTACGACAACGACGGCCGGCTTGACTTGTTTGTCTGCCACTATGTCACATGGTCCCCGGCCATCGACCTCTCCATCAGTTCGACGCAGGAAGGATTGTCACGTTCATTCAACCGGCCGCAACAGTTCGAGGGGGCGCAGGCGACGCTCTATCGCAACGTGGACGGCAAACGATTTGAAGATGTGTCTTCGACGGCGGGCGTTCAGGTGTTTCAACAAGAGGGCACCTCCGCGACCGACCGAAAGCGGGCGGCGGGCAAGTGTCTCGGAGTGATCGTTTGCGACCCGGACGAAGACGGCTGGCCCGATTTGTTGGTGGCCAACGACTCCGTTCGCAACTTCTTCTTCTCCAACCAACCGGGGCCAAACGGAACACGAGTCTTCAAGGAGATCGGCGAATCCCGCGGGGCGGCCTACGCGGACGAAGGCCGGCCGCGAGCCGGCATGGGCATCGACTGGGGCGAGTTTGCCTCCCGTCGGCCGGCGGTGGTCGTCACCAACTTCGCCACCGAGCCGCTGACGTTCCTTGAAGTCACCAAATCCAAGGACAACAAGCCCCTCTTCGCCGATTCGGCCGTGACCGTCGGCCTGTCGTATCCCAGCCGGGCGGCCTTGAAGTTCGGCACCGTCTTCATGGATGCCGACAATGACGGCCGGCTTGATCTGCTCGTGTGCAACGGCCACATCGAGCCGGAAATCGCCAAGATTCAGGCGACCCAGCAACACGCCCAACCGGCCCAACTGTACTGGAACACCGGGAACAAGGCTTGCTTCTACGAACCGGTGACGGCCGCCCAAGCCGGGGAAGATTTGTTCAAGCCGATGGTCGGTCGCGGGTGCGCCTATCTCGATTATGATGGCGACGGCGACCTCGACGTGATTCTCGTCGCCAACGGCGGCCCGGCCCGCTTGCTGCGAAATGACTCCCCGAAGGACAACCACTCGCTCCGGCTGGATCTTCGCGGCAACGGCAAGACCGGCAACCGCTCGGCCATCGGGGCGACGGTCGAAGTGGAGGCCAATGGCCAGGTCATCAGACGCATGGTGACCGGGGCGAGAGGCTACCTCAGCCAGTCCGAATTGATTGTCCATGTGGGGTTGGGCAAGGCCGATCACGCGGACAAGGTGATGGTTCGCTGGCCCGGCCAATCCGCGGCCAAAACTTGGGAAAACCTCTCTGCCGGGCGCGTGCATGTGCTGACACAGGAGTGATCCGGGAAGTATGTTGTCTTCAATTCCCAAGCCGGTTTTATTCGGCGGCGTGCTGGCGGCGGTCATCGCGGTCGTGCTGTTCCTGCGCACCGGCGGGACTCGCAAAACGGAAATGCAACTGGCTCAGGAAGCCGTGGCCGACCGCGATTTCGGAACCGCCATCCAACTCTTTGAACAACACATCGCCCGCCATCCCGATTCGGCCGAGGCGCATCTCCTTGCGGCCAGGGCGGCCCGGCGAGGCGGCCAGGATGAAGTGGCCGAGCAACATCTGGCGGCCTACGAGAAAGCGGGGGGCGACCGTCAATCAATTGAATTGGAAAGAGAGATGCGCCGGTCGCAGAACGGCGATGTGTCCAATTCTCATTCGGTGATGAACTTCGTCAAGGAGAATCCGGACAGCCCGTTTGCCACGGCCATGATGGAGGCATTGGCGCAAGGGCTGATGACGGCCCGCCAGCCGCAGCCGGCGATCAAGGCGATTGATCTTTTGCTCGCCCGCGAAGCGTCTCCCGCCGACCGGGCCGAATGGCTTTGCTGGCGGGGAGAGATGCTGATGGGCATCGCCCGAGGCACGGAGGCGGCCATCGACCTTCGGGCCGCGATCGCCCTTCGCGAAGATCATGCCCGCGCGAGGCTGGCGATCATCACGTACCTTTCGCGTGAAGAACCCGTCGAAGCCATGAGCCATTTGGAATGGCTGGAGCGGCACGGCCACCGGGAACCGGCGGTCCGGCTGGAACTGGCCCGGTGTCAACGCCATCTCGGGGAGTTGTCCGCCGCCGCCGCCGTGATCGACGAGTTGCTGGCCGCCCGGCCGGATGACGCGGCTGTGTTGACCGAGGCCGGGGCGATCGACATGGCTCGCGGCCGTCTGCCGGACGCGGAACGACACTTGAGAAAAGCGATCAAACTCAAACCGAACGGATATGAGCAAACCTCCATGCTCGCCCGATGCCTTCAGGAACTTGGCCGCGAGACGGAGGCTGCGGAATGGCTGGAAAAAACGAAGAAAATCGAGGCCGATATCCAGCGACGGCTGGAAGGTCAAAAGGGGAAATCGTGAGTTCTTCCCGCCGTCTGTTGATCGCCATCGGGGCCGTCGTGGCACTGTTCATCGCCGGTGGAGTGTGGTTCGCCACACGGGCAAAACCGGCCGTCGAAGTTTCCCCGGAGGCCGCCCCCAAAACCGAAGAACCCGCCGGGCCGGTCATTTTCGAGGATGTGACCCCCGGCAGTGGCGTGGTCTTCACCTGCCGCAATGGCGAAGAGGCTAACCGTTACACGATTCTCGAATCCCTCGGTTGCGGGGTGGCCGTGCTGGATTATGACGGCGATGGCCGGCTTGATCTGTTCTTCCCCGGCGGCGGCTATTTCGAGGGAGACTCCGCCCCGCAGATTCGCGGATTGCCGGGGAAGCTCTATCGCAACCTTGGCAATTGGAAGTTCGCGGATGTGACCGCCCAAGCCGGGTTGGACGGCCCTGTCTTCTATTCGCACGGGGCAACGGCCGGCGATTACGACCGGGATGGTTTCCCCGATTTGCTCGTCACCGGCTGGAATCGCACCGTTTTGTACCACAACGTATCGGACGGCAACGGCGGCCGCCGTTTTGAGGACGTGAGCGAAAAAGCCGGGCTGACGGACACCCGCTGGGCCACCAGCGCGGCTTGGGGAGACTTGGACGGGGACGGCTTCCCCGATTTGTATGTGTGTTATTACACGGACTGGTCCTTCGCCAATGATCCCAAATGCACCGGGCAGGGACGGGATACGACCAAGGATGTCTGCTCCCCGCATCAATTCGGGCCGCTCCAACACCGCCTCTACCGCAACAAAGGGGACGGCACATTCGCGGACATCACCGCGACCGCCCCGCTGCGGCCGGATGGCAAGGGCTTGGGGGTGTTGATCACCGATTTGGACGCGGACGGCCGGCCGGACATCTACGTCGCCAACGACGGCGGGGACAATTTCCTGTATGTGAACCGGGGCGGAATGAAATTCGAGGAACGGGGCCGGGCCACCGGGTGCGCCCTAGACGACACCGGATTGTTCAACGGCAGCATGGGGGTGGACGCGGCCGACTATGACGAGAGCGGCCGCCCGAGTGTGTGGGTGACCAACTATCAGGGGGAGCTCCACGCCCTGTATCGAAACCTCGGGCCGACGGGTTTTCGACACGACAGCCAGTCGGCCGGCGTTGCCCGTCTTGGCCGTCAATTCGTCGGTTTCGGAACGGGATTTGTCGACTTTGACAACGACGGCTGGGAAGACTTGGTGATCTCCAACGGGCACGTTCTCCGGCATCCGACCGGTTCGACCGTCAAACAGCGCCCGGTGTTGTTGCGCAACGAACAACATGACGGCCGCCGACAGTTCCGCGAAATTCCCGGCAAAGGCGGCCCCTACTTTCGCGGCCAGTACGGCGGTCGCGGGTTGGCGGTTGCCGATCTCGACGACGACGGCTGGCCGGACTTGATCATCACCCATCAAAACGAGCCGGTGGTCCTGCTCCGCAATGTGGCGGGAGCAACGGGAACCACCAACAACTGGCTGGGGATTTCACTGGCCGGCCGGGATCGCCGGGATGTGGCCGGAGCCACGGTCACGCTGGAGGTCAACGGCCGCAAACTGACCCGCTTTACCCACGGCGGCGGGAGCTATCTTTCAACGGGAGATTCCCGGCTGCGATTTGGCCTCGGCGCCGCCAGCCAGGTCGGCCGGCTGACCGTCCGCTGGCCGAACGGCAAAGAGGAACAATACGACGGCCTCCAACCGGGCCGATATTGGCGAATCACCGAGGGGAATCCGAAACCCGAGACGATCACTCCGCCGAAGTGAAAACTTCAGGCTTGGCCGCTTTCCACTTTTCGCCGCAGTTGACCGCAAGCGGCGTCGATCTCCGAACCCTTTCGCTTGCGGACCTTCACGCTGACGCCCCCTTTTTGCAACACCTCGATAAACGTGCGGATGGCGTTGTCCGTCGGGCGTTTGTAGGGAAGCCCTTCCACGTCGTTGAAGGGGATCAGGTTCACGTGAGCCTTGCGGCCCGATAGCAACATCGACAATTCGCGGGCTTCGAGCGGCGAATCGTTCAGTTCCCCGAGCAGGACATATTCGTAAGTCACCTGTCGGCCGGTCTTCTCGTAGAAGTATTCGGCGGCCTCCATGATCTCGGTGATGCCGGTCTTCTCGTTGGTCGGCACAATCTTGCTTCGCAACCGATCGTTCGGGGCGTGCAGCGAAACGGCCAGATGATACTGCTTACCCAAATCCGCGAGCCGGCGAATTTTCGGCGGCAGCCCCACCGTGCTGATGGTGATGTGCCTGGCCCCGATGCCGAGGCCATCCTTGTGCCCGGCCGCTTCGAGGGCTTCCACCAAGTTATCGAGGTTCGCCAGCGGTTCGCCCATTCCCATGACCACGATGTGCGAAAGCCGGCCGTCTTCCGGCGTGAGGTTTCGCAATCGCACCAGTTGCTCAAGGATCTCGGCCGAAGTGAGATTCCGCACCACCCCGTTCAAGCCGGAGGCGCAAAACACGCATCCCATCGCACAACCCACTTGCGTGCTGATGCAGGCGGTGCGGCGCGGGGCATCCTGAATCAACACGCATTCGATGGTCCGGCCGTCATGCAGTTTGACGAGGAGTTTGTGCGTCTCGTCTTTCGCTTCGAGATGCCGTTCGATGCGGGTGCCGAGGGGGGAGTAGTTTTCCGTGAGGGCGGCGCGCAAATCCTTGGGCAGGTCGCTCATCGTCTCGAATGATTCGGCGCGTTTGGCGAGAATCCAGCGGCGAAGCTGCTTCATGCGCAGGGCCGGCTGGCCCTGCTCGGCCAGCCACGCCCGGAAGGCGTCGTCCGACTGTTCGAGGAAGGCGGGCCGGGGCGTCAGCGGTGCGAAAGGGAGGATTGAGAGTTCCATCGGACTATTCTACCGAAACGACGGGAACTTAGCGGTATAACTTTCGCTCGCGGATGTAGACTTCCACCGCGCGGGGGACTTGGTACATGATGCTGCGGTCCTCGCGGACCCGCCGCCGCAGGTCTCGGCTGGAGATGTCGATCAGCGGGACTTGAACCGCCTGCAACCGCACTTCTTCCGGGGTGATCCCGATGGAAGCGGCCAATTGTTCGGCGGTCATTTGCGTGTGGCCGGGCCGGGCGACCGTCAAAAGAGCGGCTTGTTTCAACAGGGCTTTTGGCTCATGCCATTTCGGCAAATCCGGCAAACAGTCGGCCCCAAGGAGCAGGAACCATTCATTCCCCGGATGCTGTTCATGCAGGGCGGCGAGGGTGTCCGTCGTGTAGCTCAGGCCGGGGCGTTGCTGTTCGATGAGATCGACGCGAAATTTCTCTTCCTGGCCGGCGAGGGCGAAGTTCAACATGTCCACGCGACGATCAAACGGGGCGATTTCCTGTTCCTGCTTATGCGGGGGCTTGTAGCTGGGAACAAACCAGAGTTGATCGAGCCTGCCCTGTTCGCGGGCCAGTTCGGCCATGATGAGATGACCCGTGTGAACCGGGTCGAACGTGCCGCCGAAAATACCAATCCGCATGGGGAAAAGCCGCCGTGTGGTTGCCGTCCGGGCATTGTATGGCAACCGGGGACACGGGGCCGACGCTCACACATCGATTCGGCCGCGATTGCCCATGACCAGCGACACGACAAACAGCACGATGAACACAAAGAACAGGATCTTGGCGAAGTAAGCCGCCTCGCCGGCGATCCCGCCGAAACCCATGGCGGCGGCAATCAAGGCGACAATCAGGAAAACAATGGCAAAACGTAGCATGGGAATTCTCGTGTTGGAGGGTGATTGGCGGCGACACCGCACTTGTTACTTCAATGAGAGAAAGCACGCCGTATGCCATTGGATTTGCGAACGGCGATAAAAGTGAAAATGAATTGATTCACCGACTGTCAACCAAGCAGATGAGCGGGAGAGAACGCCCGTGAGAACAAGGCGGGCCGCTTCCGATTTTCCCCGGTCCCCGTCAATCGATCCACACCGGTCAATTGGCGTAATCCTTGCGATTTTCGATGTGATGTCGCCCGATAATTGGGAAGAAGTCTGCCTGTGGCTGGGGCGACGAGTGCCCTCCCCGCCCCGATGCTTTCTTCGTCATCCAATGATGCGGGCGACGCTCCCGCCGGGATTACGGACAGAGTGGTGATTTCAAATATGTCGATGTGTCCCACGAAAGCCCGAGAGCCGCATGAAGTCAATCATGCGGCTCTCGGGCTTTCGTGGCACGGTAAACCGTCCGAACAACTTACGGTTTCGGCGTGGCGGGAGCCTGTTCCCGCTTCTTCGTCACGATGTCCTTGGTCTTTTCCACCAAGCGGGTGAACTCGGCCCGATGGCCTCCTTTGTCCTCACCCAGCGATCCCTTGGACCACGTCAGCACCTTTTCCAAATCAGCATTGCCGACATAGTCGCTGTCCCGCAACAACATGCCGTAGGCGGCGACGGCGGCCGCAAAGCGGAAGTCTTTGCTGGCGTCCTTGGCGATGTCCTTGCCGTCGAAACTGGCGCTGACTTCGGAGGCTTTGTCCGTCTCCGGGTCTTTGTAACGCATCCGGGTCGTCAGCCATTCGCCGCTCTTCCCGGCGTCGGTCAGTTGCGGGGTGGTCTGATACTTCAGCGGTTCGACATCCGATGACGGCACTTTCTCACCCACCGGGACGATCTCGAACAACATCGTGCAGGTGTGGCCGCAACCCATGTCCCCGGCGTCCTTCGCGTCGTTGCGGAAATCTTCCGTCTTCAGAATGCGGTTCTCGTAACCAATGAGCCGATAGCCCGCGATCTTGGCCGGGTTGAACTCGATTTGCAACTTCACATCCTTGGCGACCGTGACCAACGCCGCCCCTTGCTCCACGAACAACTTTTTGGCTTCGTCGAGCGAGTCGATGTAGGCATAGTGCCCGTTGCCGTGGTGGGCGAGTTGTTCCAATCGGTCGTCGTGCAGGTTGCCCATGCCGTAGCCGAGGATGGTGAGGTAGACGCCGGTCTTCCGCTTGTCCTCAATCATCCGAATCAGTTGGGCGTTGTCGGAGACGCCGACGTTGAAGTCGCCATCGGTCGCCAGAATCACCCGGTTGATTCCCTCTTTGATGAAGGTCTTTTCCGCTTGCTCATAAGCAAGCTTGATGCCTCCTTCGCCGTTGGTCGAGCCGCCGGATTGAAGGTTGATGATCTCATTGATGATCTTTTCTTTTTGGTTGCCCGGCGTCGGCGGCAACCGCAAACCGGCGGCGCCGGCATAGGTGACGATGCTCACCCGGTCACGGTCGGAGAGTTGTTCGACGAGCAACTTCATTGACTCAATCACCAGCGGCAGCCGATTCGGCGAGTTCATCGATCCCGAAGTGTCGATCAGGAACACCAAGTTGCGGGCCGGAAGTTTGTCCTTCTCGATCACTTTCGATTTCAGGCCAACTTTCAGCAGATTGTGCTTTTCATTCCACGGGCAGGCGGCCATTTCCAGCTTGAAGTTCACCGGCTTGCCGTCGGTCGGCGGGGCGTAGTCGTAGGGGAAGTAATTGAGGAAGTCAGCGATGCGCACCATGTCCTTGGGGGGCAGCGTCCCTTCGTTGAGCCGCGACCGCACGTTGGAATAAGCGGCGGTGTCCACGGCGGCCGACAGCGTGGAAAGCGGGTCAAGTTTCACCGTCTTGAAGGCGTTGTCTTCCAAGTGCTGATAGGCTTCCTCACGGGAATCAGCGTCGTCGTATTTGTCGCCTTCCCCCGCTGGCTGAACTGCCAGCCGTGCAGCCCCTCGTTTGCCACCCAGAGGCTTGCCGTCCACAAGCGGATGTTCCATCAGTTCATTGGCCGGCTGGCTTTCACCACTGGCATCCCTTGCGGGCGACCGACGGGAAAGCCTGTCTTTGACGTCTTTTAAGTTGCCGCCGCCAGCCTTGAGCAGTTTTTCACGGGTTCCCCCATTGCGGCCCTTCATGCCATCAATCGACAAACCAGTGCTAGATGTTTGGGGTGGAACAGGGGATGCCACATTCTCCAAACCAACAGGCTCATCCGATTTCGGAGCACGAACATTGGCCACATCTTCTTTATCAACCCTTGTGGCCGCCGCCAGATCAGCATCGAATCCAATCTTTTCGGACTTGGGTTCATCTTTCGCTGCGGCAACCAATTCGTCCTTGGGCTGTTGCTGAGCAACAGGAGGATCGGTTTTGCCGCAACCGGCGAGGCCGATCAACGCGGTGGCGAACAGACCGGTGGCCAGCGCCCGATAGCGGCGTGCAAATCGCTGATGAAACATCGAACATCTCCTTCGAGTACGGAGAACAGACGGGAAGCATTTGATGTGAGACAGCCTGTTTGACGAGCGACCGGACAAAAAGTTTTCGTATCTGGTATTTTTTTGCCCGCTTGTCGCCAGCGGATTGGCATGATGCTTTTGGAAAGAGTAGATGTTGCCGGATATTCGAAGATGTGAATTTGACGGATGCCATTACTAACCCGCTTGGGGTCTGGCAATCGCGGGGGGCGGGATTCGCACTCACGGCTTCGGGGGATTAACCCGATGAGTTGCCTGCCCCGCCCCCGCTGCGAGACTTACTTCTTCGGCGGCGGGGTCGCCTTCACCGGGGCGGCTTTCGCGCCCTTCTTCGGTTTCTTCTTTTCCTTGCCCTGTGAATTATTGCCTTTCGCCATCACACGCCCCTCGGATTGAGATTTTGGATCAAACACCATTTCTGATGTTAGCGACGTTTCGCCGGGAGCGCAAGAATATCCGACGAATTTCCTCGCCCGGCGGCGAATCCGACGGTGGAATCTTTGGGCTGACGCGACTGACCCCTCTTCCCCCGGTCTCTTTGGAACCGGTGCGTGGAATGGCACGGCGTGTTTACACGATCCCGCCCGTCAGTTCTCTTGTCAAATCGGCGGCCGACACTTCGCGGCAACCGCTGGTGTTTTGGCCGGCCCAGAGTTGGGTGAAGTCGTCCCGGTGTTGGCTTTCGGCCTTGGCCCGCAGGGGGGCCAGCGCGGCGGCCGCGAGGG
>NZ_JH636441.1:48184-63137 GCF_000255705.1 Zavarzinella formosa DSM 19928 | reverse complement strand
GGCCGCGACGCCTCGGGCATCCGCGATACCGCCGGCGGCGATCACCGGAACCCGGACGGCCGCGACCACCTGCGGGACCAGCGCGAGCGTGCCGGTTTGGGTGTTGAGATCGTCCGAGAGAAAGTTCCCCCGGTGGCCCCCCGCCTCGGATCCTTGGGCGATGATGGCGTCTACCCCGCGCGTCTCCAGCCATTTCGCCTCGGCCACGGTGGTCGCCGTCGAGAGGATTTTGGCGCCGCATCGGCGCGCCCGTTTCAGCAATTCCGGCGACGGCAGGCCGAAATGGAAGCTGACGACCTCCGGCCGAATCTCGTCAAGAACGTCGGCCGCCTCGTGGCTGAAGGGGAGCCGGCCGGGACCGGCGGGGATCGTGTCCGGGTCGATGCCAAATTCGGCAAAATAAGGGGCGAGAGCCGCCCGCCAGACCGCCTCCCGCTCCGGGTCCGGCGCCGGCATCGTGTGGCAAAAAAAGTTCACGTTGACCGGCTTCGAGGTCTTCGCGCGAATGGCCCCCCACTGCTTGCGAATCCCCTCCGGCGCCAGCATGGCGCAGGGAAGCGACCCCAATCCCCCCGCCCCGGACACCGCCGCCGCCAACGCCCCATCCTGCACCCCCGCCATCGGCGCCTGAATGACCGGCAACGCCACGTTAAAGAGTTGTTGAAATGTCATGGAGAGATTCCTTTCAACAAGGAGTCATGCGCGATTAATTAATGGATGATTCAAGATAATGATCACGGAACCGGTTTAATGCTTTATCAGGCTTGGCCCACGAACAACAATACCTCACTGAAGCTGCCGAACTCGTCGAAATACCGATTGCGGATCACCACCTTGCCAAGCTGCCACGCCGCCTCCCCCTGACCACCATCGTCGCTTGTAAAGAGCGGCTCCCCGAACCGGTCAATCAATTCTCGCTGAGTCCATGCGAATTTGTCTTGAAAGGATTGGATGGCGGGCGAAGGCCATAGCGTCAAATGGAGGTATCGCAGCGCTTTCAGCGGCCAATATTTGCTCTCGAATGTCGTCCTGATTTGGCATGGAAGCCCTCCCAATATCCGGTCGTTCCAAGAAAACACGATGGCTCCGGGATCGTCCTCCTGACGGACCGTCTCGAAGTCTGGCGAAGTGTTGGCGCGAAGTTCGACGGGCGAGGCGCCCCATGCCAGGCGCGTCCCGCGAACCTCCAGCCACACCCCCTCCGCGACATCCATTGGCCAAGCCCTCCCGACCGATGATTATTTCCCGGCGAATGGCTTGTCGAGTTCTTCCTTGGTCAGCGTCAAATTGCAGGCGAGACCGGTGTCCTTCACGATCTTTTCGGCAATCAACCGGTTTGAGGAGCCCAGCACGTTAAAGTGGTTGGCCCCCTTGACCGCAAAGAATTGAACCTTGGGGTTCTTTGTGGTCTTTGCCATCGTCAACAGAGAACCGGCGTTGCCATCTTCCGTTCCCTCGATGACGAAAACCGGGTTCTTGATCGAATGCAACCAGAAAAGCGGCGACCGAAGTTGAAGTTCCTTCGGATCGCTCATCGAAAATGAAATGTCATGAAACCCATACATGAGCACATCATCGACCGGGCCGAACGAGAAGACGGCCCGAAACACGTCGGAGTATTCGGCCGTCAGAAGGGCCAGGGTGCCGCCGGTGCTGTGGCCGCCCAGATAGATGCGGTCCGGGTCCACATAAGGGATTTTTTTCAGATAGGCCGCCGCCGCCAGCACGTCGTCCACTTCCCCCAAGAATGATTCCTTGGGTCCGGGGTTGTCGTTCCCGCCCCGGAGCGAGGGAATCATGAGCACGATCCCGTTCTTGCGATAAGCGGACGCGGACTGGTCGGCGTCCCCGCCGTTCCGCCAACAGCCCGCGTCAATCGAATTACAATCGCCGCCGGTGATCCAGACAATCGCCGGATGCTTCTTTTGGTCTTTCGGATCGTTGCTCAAATACGCGGGCAGCTTGCCGGGCGCCGCCTCGTAACGGACGAGTTGAAACAGATCTTCCGGCGGTTTCGGCGCCGACTCTTTCCCGGCCTCTTTTGTCTTTTGCAAGTTGGACTTAAAATCTTTGCGCGCCCGGGCGAGGGAAATACTCGTGTCCGGCACGGCATTGCTCGTGCCCGGCGAGGCAAACCGGAACCCGCCCGAGCCTTCTCTTTCAGCATAATCGACCACAATGCCCACGGGCAGCATTTTGGCGCTCTTGCGATCAACGACCCACTGAATGCCCTGTGATTTGCCGGTGAAATCTTCTTTCGCATCCGTGACCGGGTCGAGGTCGAGACTGAGCGCCCCGGCGTCGGTGATGGAAACGCGAAGATACGTCGTCACCGGCTGGGCGGCCTTGACTTTGTTGACTCTGGCCGCTGCCGACTCGGTCAGCACAATCCGCTCCTCGGCGGCTTTCGCCTCGACTTTCGGATCGGCCCGCGACCGCTCCGCCGGAAACCCAGCGACGAGCATCGACACGGCGATGATCAAACAACGGTAACCATTCATCAATTGACTCCAGTCTCAAGAGGCCGAGCAGTTGCCTCCCGACAAAAGCCCCCGCGATCTGCGGCCGGGCCTTCGGGGCATCAACGTTAGGATAACGGCGGCATCCATCCAAACCAATCGTGTTTTGTCGTTGTGCCGGCCGGGGTTCCCAGCCATAATCATCCGGGGCTTGCCTGAATTCATGGGATCAACAGAGGGACGCGGCATGTTTCAAGTGATCGGGTTGATTATCGCGGTGTATGCGATGATCCGGATGATTCAAATTCCGATCGAGATGACGGCCGGCCGCGAGGATTGGCTGGGGATGCCGTTCAAAATCCGGTTCTTCATCATCGCGGGCGTCTCCGGCATGGGCCTGCTCGTTCTCGGCATCCTCACCATCTTGCTGCTGGTGACCGGCGCCTCAAGCAATCTGCGTTGAGAGAAAGCCGCCTCGTGCGGCAAACTTCTTGATTTGTCGTCAGGCCATCCCCGTCGAAAGTGCCGGCCTCCTGTTTTTTCCGGGATTTGAACACTTTTTTCGGGAAAATTGGCCCAAACATCAAATGGCTGTCCGGCCGGGGTTTCGGAATGGCATGGTCTTTTGTCGAAAAGCCGCAGGCAGGGGAACATTAGTTCGACCTCATACGACGAAAGCGGGCCTGGCATGTCGCTTCTATCCCAACTTTTTCGCGGTGATCCCAAACTGGAGGCGGCCGCCGTTTCCGATCCGGCCCACATCACGCCGGGGGCGAGCGGGGCGCATGTCCGCAAGATTCAGCAGGCTCTCGTGTTTGTGGACGGCGCCAAGCTCACCCCGGACGGCGCCTATGGGGCGGCGACGGCCGCCGCCGTGCTGGCGTACAAGCAAAAGCGAAAAATCATCAACCGCGCCTATCAGACCAGCGCCGACGACATCGTCGGCAAGATGACGATGACCGCGCTGGATTTGGAAGTCTTCGCGGCCGAGAACAAACCTCTCTTGCTCGCCCCGGTCCACCCGTTCCCGAAAATCATCCCCGCCCGGCAACAGCAGGGACCGGCGTTCAAGGTGACCTCTTCCAATCCGTTGAAGATCACCGATTTGAACCCGATCCCCGTTCCCCCGGCCGGCACGCCGGGACCGGGCCTGCCGACGCAGGAAGTCATCATCGCGCAAGGGGGCATCGGCACCATCCGCATCGTCGGCGGCAAGGGGGGCAACGTGGTCCGCTCCCAACTGATCCATTTTTACGGGCAGTCAAAGAACAGTTTCCAAGTGGCCAAAATGAGGGGCGCGAAGACGCCGGACAAAAACTTTGAAGAGATGGACATTCAAGGCGACGACATCACCGTGACCTTCGACGCCCTTTTTTGCGGCGAGACATTCTTTCAAGCAAGGGTATCCCCGCCGCAACCGCCGCAGAAACTGTCGGGCGTCATGCGGCTGCTTTCGCTGGTTGACAAGGTGACGGTGTTAAGCCTGCCGCCGGGCGACTATTCGCCAGACCCAAGGTTCAAAACCGGCCTCGTCTCCAAGGAAGGCACCCCGCTGAACCCGAAGCCGGGCCGCAAGATCAACCTCTTCGGCGAGGGGGAGTCGGCCGGCTTCGAGGATTATTCGAGCGACATTGATTTTTGCAGCCACACCTTCTCCAACGGCAACGCCCCCGCCGGCGTCACCATCGGGAACCGCCCCTGGACGAACGACCCGCGCAAGCCGCCGGGAATCCCCGACAAATCCGTCAACAACATCTCCTGCCGGGGAAGCCCCATTTTCCCGGTGACGATCAACGAAATCCTCCGGATCGGCGCCAGCGGATGCCGTGTCACCTACGGGGAAGCCATCGGCCGCACCCAATGCGACAAACTCCGCGCCGGCCTGACAACCGCCCGCCTGATCGACGAAGGCGTCTGGGGCAAATCAGGCTTCGCCGTGGTGTTTGAACTCGCCTGACAAATGATGGCCGGGGGGAAAGGCCGCCTCATCCGGTCAACGGCCATGCGCCATCAGGAGGCGGCGTCGATCACGGCTTACAGCCGTTCGACGCCTTATTTTCTAATGATCCTCACCGTCAGCCGATCACCCGGTTCTGCGAATTGATGACATGAACCAAAGGACGCGATCCGCGAGATTTCCGGAATCCGCACCAGAAGTTTTTGCTCTTCGTGACGGCAGAAAATGCCGAACACGGCAACTTTCTCAGCCACCACTTCAACAATTTGGCCGGTGACAAGCATCGTATAAAGTCACTTTGATCATGAAGACGCCGAACGGCTCTGCTGACCGGGAGAATCCGCAGCAGTCCCCCGGCGTCTTGCCTCGGACTCGGCTTCAACCTCCGCATAGTCCAGAACCGGGCGAAGCGGCGCGAGTGAGTACAATGCAAACTCGGCGGCAAATGCCTCCGCCGACTCGCCTGCCGGAAACACCGGCTCGGCGGTGTAGCCTGTGATCCGACCATCATCATCGTAAATCACTTCGTGGATGGCGTGTTCCCCGTCCCTGACCATGACGCGATAGTTCCAAGACATGTCTCCTCCCTTGCAGACTCGGGAACGCGCCGACCCCAAGCTGTGTTCGACCGCAACCAGTTCGCCCAATCGTACCATGAAGTTTGTGGTCTGTCTGCCGCACGGCCAGGGAGACTTCTTGCCGCCGATCAGGTAAATTCCAATGATCCTCATGGGCCATTGGCCCGTTTGGCCCCTCTATTGACAAGGAGAATCGCAATGGGCCTGCTCAGTTTTCTGTTCGGCCGAAACGGCGGGGACCGGGACGGTTCTTCGCCGGAGAAAGCCATCATCGCCAACAGCATCGGCGAGGAATACGACTGGATTCGCCGACACTGCCCCGGCTTTCGGCCGGGAATCCAGGCGTTGTCGGAGATTGCGGGCAAACATTATGACGTTCACACCCTGCGAAACAACCGGGGCGAGGAACGAACCGTCTACTTTGACATTTCCCGGTTTTATGGCCGTTGAATCAAACGAAAAGCCGTCACACTAATGATGAGCGGAGGCATCGGCTGATGAATTGGAAGAAGACCATCGCAAGGCTTCCCCTTGTCATTGCGTGCATTGCCGGCCTGTCGTTCTGCGGATTTTTTTGCTTGTTCGTGGCCGCTTCCGGCGGCAGCGATCGTGGCTCGCCGCAGTTGGCGGCCGAGTGGCGGGCCGCCCTTTTGGCGGCGGCCGGACCAGACGAGGCGGCGGCTCTCGACCGGGACGTGGTTGTCCTCCGGTTTGCGAACGGCGAGTGGGCTTTCGGGAAATCCCAAAGCAGCCACGGCATGTGGCTCCGCGGCGGCGGGACGATGGTGATCCGGGACAGCAAGGGGCAGGTCCGGGCTTTCTTCGGGCATGTATGCGGCCCTCGATATTTAGAGTGGGCGCATGGGTACTTCTTGCCGTCTCTGGATGCCTTTTACGAAAAAACCTTGGAGCAAGGGATGGTCGAACACATTTTCCCCGGCGACTGAACCCAACCTGTCTGGCCGCATTACCCAACCGGCGATGAATGGTTTCACCGGGATACTGTTGCACTCATCCTGCCGACGAGTTACGGTGAATGGTGGGGCGTGCCATTCGGGAGGGGTTCCGATGGATGAAATCCGCAAGACATTGGCGACGACTCTTCGGTCGCTGATTGGCGCAAGCTGCGAGCGGTCGCTGGCGGCGAATTCAATCAAGATTCGGCTCGGTTGCGAGCAAGACTCCAACGGCCGGGCTTACTTTTGGATCGACCCGCCGTGGCGGCTGACGCGGGACGACAAGCTCATCACCGGCAGCGCCGACTGGCCGGAGTGGGACGGCGTCGAGGACATGGAAGCCAACCAGCCGCTGTGGGATGAATGGAGCGCGCTGTTCAACCCGCTCAACCGCACCGCCCTTTTTGGCGTGGGCATCGGCTCCCTGTTTCCCGACCTGCGGCTCGACTTTGAGAGCGGGCATCGCATCGAAACTTTCGGCAACACCAACGACGGCTACTGGTGGTATTTCCGGGACCGCGTCACCGGTGAAGTCTTCGAGGCCGGCGCCTCGGGCATCGACCACGCCTATGCGAAACTCGCGGAAGTTTGAGTTGGCATCTTGGCTTTGGCGAGCCGAGCAGCGTGAGCTGCCGGGTGGCTTGCGGTGGTCAAACCACTTTCCCTTTACTCAGCCAGACTCAAACCCGTGGTGGAAAGCACCATCCCGCCGGAAGCCACCCGGCAGCTCACGCTGCTCGGCTCGCCAATACCAAGACCATCTTGGAAACCGCAACAAATCATCACACCAAAACCGGCGGTCAGGCGTGGATCACACCGAACAAGTCGGGTCGGCCTTTTCTGAATGTTTTCACAGAGAAACCCGTCCGCTTTTGAATGGCTACCCACGTAAGACGAAGAAGTTCATGAACAGTCCGGCAAATCGGCCGGTGGTTCCATTGCCTCCCTGATGGCAACCAAAATTCATGAACACACTTCTACTCGTTACATTGTTGGCGATGGCCGGGCTGGCCATCCAAGCGGTCAGCCTTCGGCTGGCAATTCGTTCCCGTCGGCTGGAGCGAGAAGGCCTCTTTCGGCCGACCATTCTCGTCGGGATTCGGTTCCTTGCAACCATCGGAGTTTGGGCCGGGTTGGCGGCCTTTGATGATGAGGCCATCCGGATCGCGGGGTTGGCGGCGGCCATCCTCGTCGCCGATGTGGCTGTCATGTTTCCGTTGCTCCGGTTTGCCCTTGGCATTCCCTTTCGCGATGTCCGAAGAATTTGGGTGATGCAGTTCGCGGGCAGTCTGGTTGCCTGGGTGGTGGTGTTTGGAATCGCCTCTGTTTGTCTGGGCGTGGCTGAGATTCCGAACAGTTCGATGTCCCCGAATATCCGGGGGTTTCATGTGGTCGAGACTCTTCCGGGCGGCCATCATCTTGTGATCGCGGCCAACACCCCCGGTGATGAATCGGCCATCCCGCCGGGAAAGCCGTCCGGCTCTCTTGTGGCCGAGACTTACGAGTACACGGAGCGGCCCCGGCCCACCCGGCAGGCCGACGTGTTTTTGTGGAACAAAACCATCAAGCCGCAACGATGGGACGCGGTGGTGTTCTCGCACGCGAACCGGCCGGAAGACAAATTCGTCAAGCGGCTGGTCGGGCTGCCGGGAGAGCAAATCGAGATCCGGGAGGGCATGGTTTGGGTTGACGGCCAGCAACTGGAACCCCCCGCCAAATTGGGGCCAATTCGATACCTTCCGGGGCTGGATTCCCCGCAAGAACAATGGGTCTTGGGGCCAGACGAGTGCTTCCTGCTCGGAGACAACACGGAACATTGCGCTGATTCCCGCTATTTTGGCCCGGTTCGATTGAACGAGGTCCGGGGAGTGGTAACCGCCATTTACTGGCCCCCGGCCCGGTGGCGGGAGAACCCTTGACACGATGATGGAAGCCCGCACTTTGTAAAATACCAGCAACGGCCGGCTCGCGAATCATTTGACAAAGGATCTCGGTCGTGGCATCCGATGGCGAAAGAGGGCGAGATGAAGAAATCGCTGAACATTCTCGACGACATCCGCATCTCCAGCCCGTGTCCGGTTGAGTGGGCGGGCATGGCGGGGGACAACCGCGTTCGCCATTGTTCACAATGCGATCAGGCGGTCTACGACCTCTCCGCCCTGACGACGGCCGAGGCGACCGAATTGATTTCCCTTCCGCAGCAAGTCTGCGTGCGGCTGTACCGCCGGTCGGACGGCACGGTCATCACCCGCGATTGCCCCGCCGGTCGCATGCGAAGAACACGGCAAGCGGTTCGACGGGTGGCCCTGGTGTTGGCCTCATGGTTCGGCCTCGCCTGGGTGGCGGGGTGCACACAAGGCAAGATCCAATGTCCGGCAAAACAGCCACCGCCAGAAGAGAGCAAGGCCGCGCCGAAGTGAACGAGACTTCCGGGGCAACATGGCCATTGATTTAGCCTTCGCCAATGAGGGAACACATCATGTCCGCAAGACGCTGCCTGTTGGCGGCACTTCTGGCCATTCTCATGGCGGGTTGTCGTCAGCCGGACCCGTCGATGGAACTGCCGGGCTATGAACTCGTCATCCCGGACGACGTGCCTTTGCACTATGTGTTCCAAGATAAAGACCGCCAGCGGTACGACAGGAACGGGCACGAGGACTACGCAGGAACACACCGGCAAGGATGGTCGGACTGTTGGATGCGTTATCAAAAGGGCAAACTCGACCCGGCGGACGAGACGGCCGAGCCGATTGCCATGTCCGAACCGGCTTTGCCTGAACGGGGGCGTCGGGACGGTTTTCAAGCGTGCCGTCGCTGGCTGCTGATGGAGCGTCGCAAACACGACGGGCCAAACACCTTGCCTGAACGATGAAAGAGATTGCCTGACAACAGAGGCACATGACCATGAAACGCCAGCGGTGGACACGGGGAGCGGTGGTTGTCATTCCGCTGGGGGATGGCTTTCACGCCTACGGGCAAATGCTGGACACCCCGGAGTATGCTTTCTTTGACAGCCGGACGACGGACGAATGGCCGGCAGAGAAAGCGGCCGCCCGGCCGGTCCTGTTTCGATTGTGGGTCATGGGCCACGCGCATTCCAAAGGGCGTTGGGCAAAGATCGGCGACGCCCCCGTTTCGGCGGCGTTGCAGTCGCCGGTTCGACGATTTAACCAAGACGCGCTGAGGCCGCAAGACATTCGGCTGACCTATGACGGATGCGACGGCCCGCTCGGGACGCTGGCGGATTGCGAAGGGCTGGAATGTGCCGCCGTCTGGGATCCGGAGCATGTCGAAGACCGCCTTCGCGCCCACTACGCGGGCATCCCCTGCCAATGGACATTATCCCTGCGGCCCAAGCCGGTCCCGCCGAAAGAATAGCGGCTGGTTCAATCACATCCGATGGAATGCGGCCAATGGACGGCAGAGCGGAATCATCCAACACAGAGGGCACGATCATGGGAATCGGGGACTGGGTGCGGAAGGCATTCGACGGCCGGGGGCCGGAGATGGTTCCGTTTCTGGACGTGGCGAACGGGCGGGTCGTCCGCATCCCGGCGTCGGAATTGCGGCCCAACGCCATCCAGGTGAAGTTGCAATCGACCGGCGAACTGGTTTGGGCGCTGCCCGAGCAGTTGCAATTGGGCGAGGTCAAACACCCGGAGTTCGACGAGGGTGTCCGGGAGTACGTCCGGCGAATCCAGACGGCGTTTGCCGAGCATCGCCCGATCTCCTTCGAGGAATGGGAAGAGGGATTTCGCCGCGACGCCAACCCGGAACGGGAGATCGCCATCTGGTCGCACGCGGCGGGCATCTACACGGCTCTCACGGTCGGCGAACCGGCCGCCGACCGTCGGCGGGATGTGTATCGCTGTCTGGTGACGTGCATGAACACTGGCCCGGACACCGTCTGGCAGGTTCTCCGGCCCGAGGCGCTCAAGCGGGCCGAGGCCGAGCAGGTGGTCAACCGGTTCTACGGCAAGAAAGCCTGATCGCCCGGAGGGGGAAGAGACCATTGGATGCGTTACAAAGGATTGAGTGACAGCCAAAAGCAAGAAGGAGAAACACCATGCCCGTTTCCGAAGCCTTTGCCGAGAGCAACCGCCAGCAGACAGAACGCCTCCGCTCGCTGGCCCGGCGGCTGACGCCGGAGATGCTGGCCATTCGGCTGCCGCACGGCTGGACGGTCGCCGTCTCGCTGGCCCATGTCGCCTTTTGGGACCGCCAGCGACTGTGCCTGATGCGCCGCTGGGCGTCGGGCAACCTCTGCAACGGCGGCTACGACGGCGAGTTGTTCAACGAAGTGTTGCTCCCTTTTTTGGAGATGATCCCCCCGGAACGGACGCCGGCAATGGCGGTCGAAACGGCCGAGGAAGTGGACGCATTTCTCCTCGCCGTCCCCGATGAAGTCGTGCAAATGGCCCTCTCCCGCCCCGACCGCCCCAACCTCGACCGAGGCTCCCACCGCGAACACCACTTGGACCGAATCGAACAAGCCCTGAAGACCGCCGGGTTGGGCTGAGCGACAAGATGGCTCCGGGCTTTTAAACAAGCACGACTTTTGTGGCTTAATGCAAAATCAGCAGGCATTTGCAAATGAATTCAAGAGCCCCACTGCGTCAGCGGCGGGGGTGCTTTCAGAGGGTGACGGCCACCCCCACCGCTGACGCAGTGGGGCTCTTGAATTCATTTGCAAATGCGGATGAACGGCTGGAGGGGTTTTGCCCCTCCGTAAATAGGTGGGTGCCGTGGCCGAAACTAGGCCAATTCCGCGATGCGGCTCCGACCGCCGGCGCCTCCTCGCAAGAGATCGTCAAACGCACTTCGGCCGTGTGGCCGTGACGCCCGGAGGGATTTTCAGCCAAAAAGAGGGTTTGCCAGACGGAATCGTCTTGGTGCGGCGCCAAACTCCCCGAGTCGTTGCGAGACGGATCATTCGAGGAAATGAACCCGTTGGAAATCAATCCTTGAGAGGGCGCGTCCCTGCGGAGTTCAAGTCATCCACCGGCCGACCAGCCCCAACACCCAGTTGCCAAGCAGCAACCCGATGATGATCCGGCCGGTCCAGCGGCCCGTGGCCTCGCCGACGAACTGCCGTCTTGGCCAGCGCAGGGCGCAAAGCCGGTAGGGCACCTGAACGGCCGCGAGGGCCATCAACAACCAACCCAGACGATGGCATTGCAATGATTCCCGCCAACTGCCGTGCGCCAAGTGGACGAAACTACGGGTCAGCCCGCAGCCGGGACAGTCAACGCCGAACATCGCCTGGGAGGCGCACGTGGGCGGCAGGACGATTTCCGGCAGACCTCGCGCGCTCACCCGGCCAAGTGGTTGCACTTCCAACAGAGGGGCGGCGACCAGCGCGACAAGCGACAACACCAGCACTTCCCAGTGCCTTCGTCGTCGCCGGGCGAGCCGACCCTTCGCCGTCATCTCAACGACCGCCTTGCATGCCGGCCTCAAGGGCAAAACGGATCACATTCCAGATGATGGCAAACAGCAAGGACACGCCAATCATCATGCCGGCGTTTGGTTTCCCTTGGATCAGCCGCACAATCCCGACAATGCAACCAATCCCCGAGCAGAAGATGCACAGGAGCCAGTCAACCGTGGTCAGGCCCGTCGAGTCGTCTTGGGAGGGGCGTCGTCGACCGCGTTGGTCATCGTAATCATCGTACTCATCGTTCTTCATGTCATCTCTCAAGAATATGAGGGGTTATTCGTTGAAAAATACCGCGTAATGGTGGCTTATGGAAGCCCCCGGCGGGAGCGGCCGTTTTCGGGTTTCACAAGAAATCCCGGCGATGTCAGGTGTGATTATGACTCGGATTCCTCGCGGTTCAAGAGCGTTTTGTCTGTCTTCGTCATCAATTCATCAACGAGCCGATGGCCCGCTCGTTGCCATCCGGCCGCTCTTTCTTTTCAAGCCCGAGAACCCGGTCGGCGGTTTTTCATGGCAACACCGGGGAACGATTGTCCAAAAGGGATTGGAACACCCATTCAATCGAATCCGACACCGTGCCCAAGGGGACGACGGAACCGGAGATCGTGATCCAGCCGCCGAAGTCCGGCGAGATCGCGATGAGCATGTCTCCGTTGAACTCGCCCCAGGCGATGGCCCGCGACAGGTCCATCCGCAGGCTATCTTGGATGCTGTCGCTGCGTTCGTCCAGCACAGGGAACGGCGGATGCAACGTGCCGGTCTGCCCAAAGCCGTTCCAGTCTAAATATCCGATCAGGGTGAAGAATTCGCCGACAGGCCCCGGAGGCCATTCTTTGCCCGAGGGGGGGCCGATCTCGGCCGAGTGCATGACGGCCGACCGCCATGCAAACCCGGCTCGCGTTTCCTTTGATTGCTTGTGGCGGTGCAACGACAGCCGCCAATCCCCTCCGGCCACCATCCGGCGAAGCCATTCGGCCATCGCAGGGACAGGCGCCGATTCGGCCATTCGCAAAAAGTATCCCGGCACATCGGCAAAGATCCAACGGATGTCTGATGTGATTAACGCCGCGTGCGAAGCCGGCACACGTTTCAGCGAATCGCCCGGAAAAACATTAACCGTGCGGCCACCCGTCTCGTTCTCACGCACTTCCATTTTTCTAAATCCCTCAATGACCAACCGGCCCGGCTACGGTCCCGAGTTTTGAAGTTGCGCTTTTTTGAGGCTCGGGTTTTGAAGGTTGTTTTTGGCGAGCCGAGCAGCGTAAGCTGCCGGGTGGCTTCCGGTGGTCGAACTACTTCCCCTTTACTCAGCCTGATTCAAACCCGTAGCTGATGCGACTTCCCTGCCGGAAGCCACCCGGCAGCTTACGCTGCTCGGCTCGCCAAAAACAACCTTCAAAACCCAAAAGACGCAACTTCAAAAGTCCCAAGCGGGGATTTGCACACCCATTCGCGGATCGACATGACGAACCACGTTCGCCATCAGGCGGTGACGGCGGCCAATATCTCGGCGGCCCGGCTGTTGGGCTGCGATAGGTGCCCGCCGTCCTTGGAGAGGCAGACCTTGGAGCCGGGGATGTCGCTCGCAATGTTCCGGAGAACAGCATTGAGATTGGTCGGCGCGTCACTTCTTCTCACCACGGACAAAACCCGCCACCTGTCGGCAGACGCCTTCGTATTTTCCGTAGTTGGCATGAAGGAACGTCAGCAAATCTTCCAGGGTCTGGTTTTGACCGGGAGAATCGGTCACAAAGAATTCCACGCAAATTGCTCCGGACGGTGTTTTGAAGTATCTGCGTTCAAAAACATATGTGGTGACGCCCTTGCCTTTGTAACACTCCACTGTCCGAGGCACTTGGATGCCGCCGGTGACCGTCACAAGGTCGCGCGGGTCGTACTTCCCGTCATCGCCGGGCCGGACATGATCGGCCATTTCTTTGTCGGTCGCCGACTTTAGAGAGATTCTGATCCGGAATCCTTGCCGGTCTTGAGCGATCTCGCGGATCACCGGCCAGTTTTGGGCATCGATGTCCCACCCCTCCGGGACGGCTTTGAATCGAAGCCCCTGTTCTTCGTCTGTCTTGAGAAATACAAATGTTTCGTCGGGTTTGGTTCCTGGCGATTGAATGAATTCTTGAACCGCAGCATCGATGACTTTTGGGCTGGCGTCCCAAAGTTTTGGGTTCGGCCGCGTCTGATACGGAATGGCGCAAGCGATGATCGCTGTTGTGAACACGCCGATGATGAACTTCCCCGCGACGCGCATCGGCTCCTCCCAGACGGCTTGAAGCGACCCGGCAGGCATCGGACAAGAGAATATCTGTCTGATTCGGCCATGCGAGTCCGGGGCGGGAGATTAACCGGGAGACGACCGCTTGTCAAAGCCAACACGAATCGCCCGGTTTGCCGAAGCTCGCATCGCATCATCCTCCGTTATGTTGCTTCTGAAAGACGGCCCACATGTGCTTGGAGTTGGGGAAAGAACTCCGCGAAGTCCGCCCGCAGTCCGTCAAAATGGGCCAATAATTCGGACACTGCTTTCTCCAACGCAAAGTCCCGACCGACGCGCGCCGACAGTCTTGCGGAGACCCGGCGCAGGGCCGTTTCGATTCCCGCCGGGTGGCGGTACGATCCCAGCCAGTCTTCGGCGATCATCGCCTCCACGGCCGGCCGGAGTTGTTCGGGAAGCGCTGTCGGGCGGCTTTGGATGTCCGCGTACAAGGAGGCCGTGAACGCCTCCAACGGCTCGGCCGAATATCGGTCCCAATCAAGCGCCAGGAAGTGGTCGTAGAAGATATCCACGAGAACGCCCCGGACGTGCGGATAATCCCCTTCGATTCTGGCCCGGCTTCGATGCACCGCCGGGTGGCCGTCCGTGAAGGAATCAATCGCCTGATGCCGTTTCACGCCCCGCAAAAAAGCCTCGCTCATGCGGGCGCGATCCTTCCCCTTGACGAGATCCGCGAGCAGGTTGCCAAGCCGGAACTCCGTGTCGGGCTCGGATAGAAAGGCGTGCGCCAGCCAGTTCATCATGTCTCCCGACGCTGTTGTGTACCCTGCCGACGCCCGGCCGCCAAAGCCCCCTACGGACATGTTAAATGATACACCCAAGCTCCCTGATCTCGCTTCCAACTCGCGTCCGTCGTCGCCGAACAAGCGCTGTTTGCTCGCAAGTCTCGCCCGAATCGAAAGTGGGCCAACAGATGCCGGATTGGCCGAAAAGCGGCTGGATTATGCCAAAATCATGTGGGCGCCTGGGTGTAATTCCCGAGGAATTTGAATGGGTGGTGTTCAAAAAACGGCCGAAAAATGACCACTTTTGGGCGTCAAACGGCCGAAAACAGCCAAAAAATGACCGAAAAACGACTGCCGAAGGCCTTTTTGAACACCTTTTTTTCGGTTTTTCGACGAAATATTCGGTTCAAAATCGCCTGAAACTGGCAAATTGGGGTCGTTTGTTACATGGCTTGTTGAAGGGCGGGAAAGGACGAAGCATCAAGGCTCCGCGAGGTGGCGATCAGGCAGCGCCAATTGATGTTCCGGCAACCGGGGCTGAAAATGCC
>NZ_JH636441.1:29322-48174 GCF_000255705.1 Zavarzinella formosa DSM 19928 | reverse complement strand
ATGGGGATCAAGAAAACCTCACATCCAACCCCGGCCGCATGCTTAGTCAACCCGCCGGAACCAAATCCGCTCGCCGTCGAACAGGGCGTAACACGGCCGGGGATCACCGTCACGTGGCTGGCCGACCGATCCGACATTGCAGATCAGCTTGTGGCCGACGACATGGAATCCCTGATCGCATTCCTCGGGTTGGACAAACTCCCAGCCATCGGGCGAACGCTCGATAAAAACACCCGGAATGTGCGTTTTGCCGACGAAGCAAAGCCGGTCGAACGCGGCCCCGATTTGGCTCATCTTCCGAAGATTGTAAACATCCTCCGGGAAGACGTACTCTCGAAGCGGATCGCGGGGCGACCCGTGGACGCAAAGGATGTTCCCGTCCCGGTGAAGGCTCGACAAGCCGCTCAGAAAGGCGCGTCGTCGCTGTTGATCGGCCGGTTCGCCTATCGTTTCAAGTTGGGTTTGCGTCCACAAAAGATGATCTTCGCCGGAACGGGGCGACTCCGAACCGAACAAGACGGCGTGGTCAAAGGCGCCCAAAAGGACGACCGACATCCGCATGGCGAGGTCGAGGCATTCAACCGGATTCGGACCATATCCGAGCGTGTCACCAAGATTGCAAACAGAATCAACGCCCTGCCGCTCAATATCGGCGAGGACGGCCTTCAGAGCCTCAAGGTTGCCGTCGATATCGCCGAGGATCGCTTTCATGGTTGAAGCCCTTCCTCAACGGGCGGGCAAAATCAGCGCATTCACGGGGTTATTCGGCCAGCCTCACTTAACTGCCAAGGCTTCCTGGCTCCAAACGCCGTCTTTGCCGCGGACAACCCTGATCTTGTATTGAGGAAGCCGAAACTCGGTGATGATCCAACCGTCCTTTGTCGCCTTCGCGACGTAGGGGATGCGCCCGGCGAACAAGTCGCTCTTGAAGGAAACCACCCCCTCGGCGCGCTCGGCGGTCGATTCACAGGTGCATTCGGTGATGTTCTTTGCCTGGATAAAAGAGGCGTAGCCTTGCTCCTTGGAAATCCACATCGCCTGGGTGATCTGCGACACGGCGAGATCCTCCCCCAGAATACGAAACTCCTTGTCGGCGGCCGGGTTCATCGTGGGACGGAGTGTGAGGAACACGAACGACAAACTCTTGCTCTTGACGGCATCCGGCTTGGGATTCTCCAAAAAATCCTTGAACTCGGCGTTGCTGATGCCGGCGGCCTCCGGGAGCAGTTTCTTGGCCAGATCAACCGTGAGTTTCGCGTCCTGGGCGCTGCCGGCCGACGACAGCGCAAGGAGAACGACAACCGAGACAATACGCTGATTCATCGTGCCTGCCCTCAAAAATTGTTGTGACCAAATGACCGAGCTTACCCGCCGAAGCGGCAGGGCGAGCGTGAACCCGGAGAAACACCATATGCCGCCCTAACCCGGTGTGGCACCCGGCGGCCCGGCGACAATCTGCCGCGGCGAGGCCGTCACTTCCTGACCGGCACTTCGGGTTCTTGGATCGGCTTCCACGTCGGCGCTTGTTGTGGGAATGCAAATAAGAGGACATCGTCCTTGAATACCGTCCGATAGAACGGCGGGAGTTTCTCCCCCCACGACGAGACTAGGATGGGCGTTTCCTTGCTCCCGAGCGATTCGCGGGCGGCCTCGACGGTCAACTCTTTCCCCTCCCGGCCGTAAATCTTGACGCCCTTGAGAGCCGCCTTGCTCAGAGACCTCTCGTTGTAGATCGGCCCGCCCCCGCCCTGCGCGGTCGGCTGGAGATAGATCGTCTTGTACTGCACCAACAGCAGGGTGCCGTCCTTGTCGATCCCCGCGGCGATCAACGCCGTCGGTGGGTTACCGGGAGCCCCGTCTTTGTCTTGCCCGCACAAGGCGCCGAGCGAAAGCGCCAGCAGCCCAACAGATGCGGCCGTTCGAGTAAGCATAAGATCTTCCTCCCCCATCCCTGACGCAAATCCCCGTCGTGAAGTTCCCGCACCTGTTACAGATGCTCCATCATCGCGCCGGGGTTTGATGGCCGAACGGCAACACTCAGCAGTCGGGTACGCCGAGGGGCGATGACTCACGAAAAGCCGACTTGAGCCCCCTGTCTGCGTCAACGCGTGGCCCGGCGTCCGGGCGACATCACTCTACTTCTTTGCCGCCGCTCTCTTGAGGGTGGTAATAATGACCGCCTGCCCTTTCTTCGTCACAAACTCCTCCGGTCGGCACACGCTCGTTCCGTCGCCATTCATGCACATCTTCAAGGTGTCGCCTTCGAGGGTGTAGATTCCTCGGAACGTCTGCTTGCCGTCGTCAGAGTAAACGGTGATCTGTTTCGGGTCACGGGTCTCATCCAGTTTGAACTTGGAGCCACCTTGCCCGGCCTGACCATGCCGATCGTCCTTGAAGACCATCTCCGTGTCGAAAGTGTCCTTCCACTCGGCCAACTCGTCCTCTCGCTTGATTACCTTGAACCCCAAATCGAGAGACATGATCCGCCAGTTGCCTTGAATCTTGTCCTTGTCGGATCCCACTTGCCCCCCGGCGGCAACTTTGACAGTCGTGTCCTTCTTCTCCGGAACAGGCGATTGGCCGGCGACCGGCGGATGGAACATCGCGACGCTGACGATGCAGCACGAAGCGAACAGCACTGCCGTCGAATTCCTGAGATTGAATGCGATCATGATTGACAGACCCTTCCGTGAGAGTGATATGAACTACCCTTGGCGGCTACTTTGCCGCCGAAAGACACCGCTCAGCTGCCCCGCCTCAGCGACCATAACAAATGGTCAACGGCTGAGGGCGAGGTCTGCCGCAACGCTTTGTTCGGCGCTAACTGTCTCGCCCCTTGTGAACGCCGGCCAGAATGGCCAACCCGAGCCAGAGCACGACGACGGCGAGAATAATGCCGATCCCGGCCAACAGCGCGTTTCCCACGACGCTCAAGCCAGGGGCGGCATTTGCGAGCATGGCGTACCCCCTTGTCGAACGACCAAACTCAGCGGCCGGGGCGGCCGGTGAGACTTTAAACCCCGATTTTACCTGATGCCGCCGCAGTCAGGTGCAACGACTTGTTCGGCAAACCTGACTTTCGGCAGCCTTCCCATTACGCATGCACCAATTCCTTGAAGCCACCGTGTGCCATGCGTTTGAAATCGAAAAGCGGCTTGTCGGGGTCCATCATCTCCTTGATTCGAGGATCGGCCATGATCCTCTCGTTGGCCAGGTCTCGGTGTTCACGTGATTCAAAAACCGCCCAGGCAAATATCACGGTTTCATCGGCGCCTGCCCGGACGAATTGCGGGAACGAGCCGTGGCATAGGTCGTCCCCGCCCAAGTCATCGCCGACGCATTCCCAGTAGTCGAGGGCGCCATGTTCTTTCCAAACCAGCGCCGCCTTCTCGGCCACGCCCCGATACTCTTCGACGCGATCTTTCGCCACTGGTATCACGAAGCCATCGATGTATCGACCCATGAAGCACTCCGATTCAATGAAGAAAAGTTCTTCCGCCGTCGAACGCCAAAACTCAGCAGCGGCGGGGAGCCGGGCGAGCTACACGTCCGGGAAAGCCTACATGCCCCCGCCGTCGGCTGCAGTGCCTTGTTCGGCCTGTCTTTTGAAGCCACGCCCGTCAGTCCTATGCTGGCCGCACGAGGTCTTTGGGTTTGAACGAGCTACTTTCGCGGCATTGCTCCTGATACTGTGAGTAGAACCGCATCCCGAACCGCTGCCGCATGTGCGCCTCCAACTCCGGTGCTTGGCGCGTCATGACCAAGTGACACAACTGCATGAACAGGCCGCTGTCCTCCGCCGCAGCGTCACCGACACGCTCGAACCCATCACAGGATACGACCAGCAGGATGATATCTGCCGTCAGGTCGGCGAACTCGTCGTGATACCGCAGCCAGTCGTCATCCGTGTCGCCAACGATGGTGACCGAATCCCCCGACCAACGGCCAACACGAACCGGGCCGTCAGTCCCCGCTTGGGTGTAACCGCGAACGAGAAGCAGGTCAAACCCGCGAGCGGTTAGGTTGAGGCCCACGCCACCAAATTTGGGATTCCCGCCGAGCGCGTCCGTGGAGAACCACTCGCGTTTCGTGAGGTTCGCATAGTGGTACGTAATGCCCATCGACAACTCATCTCGTTATGCCTCTGCAGCCGAACAGTGATTGGACCAACTTGGCCGGGCGCTCGCCCCGACTTGTGAGTTGGCCTGTTTCAGTCGCCGTCTGTTGCGTTACGCGACGGCTGAACGGCCGTCAGCGTAACCGGCGCATCGGCCGGTGTCAAACACCAACTCGCCAGTTGACCTGTCCGCCGGACGAGTGATCGGCGGGCCTGATCCCGGATCGTCGAGCGCGGCGTGAACGGCGGCTCGTCGAAAACGGATCAACAGCGGTTGATGGATGAGGGCCGAAAAGTGGCGGCCGCTCCGCTTCGGAAGGAGGCCTTCCGTGGCCGACGGGCCTCCTTCCGCACATGGCTCCCCCGGAAAATCAATCAGAAGTGGCTTGATTCAACGTCGGCTTCATCGTCGACACAGCTCGCCTGCGGCTTTAAACGGCCGTCAGGCGCGGCGATTGGTTCGGCCTGCCTCCGCCGTCAGGGACGCAGCGGCTGATACTCACCGTGGACGCCCAACTGCCACCACGAATCATCGGCCGCCCGGATGATGCCGTCGAACTGTTGGGCGAGCCAGCGGGTGACCTCGGATGCCAGCACCGGGGCCATCTTCTCGCCCGGCGCTGATCCGAAGGAGGCGTTGACAATGTCCACGGTTTGCCCGAGGCAGGCGCGGATGCGATCCAGCGCCGGATGCCCCTTGTCCTCCAACCCCTCCAGTACCTCGGCCACCACCGCGAGAACCTCGTCGGCGGTTTGCCACCGCTCCACATCGATCTGCCTCACGCCATCCGGGCGGTAGCACAAGCGATAGAAGCGGAACCCCGGCGGATCGACATTCTGAATCCGTAGCTGCCTCAGCGCATCCACGATCACGTCGTCAGGGATGTCGTCGTTCTCGGCAATCGTGTGCAGATCGGCCTCGCGGCTGCCAGCAAGCAGTTGCTCCGGCGTCACCCCCGCGACACTCTTCCGGCAGTAAACGGTGTAACGGATTGCCACGGATTCGCCCTTTCCTGCCAAACGCCAAAGTTCAGTTGCCGACGCCGAAGAACCTCCGACCATCACACCACGACAAAGGCCGTCGGTCAACGGCGACGATTTGTTGGCCTAAAACCCCGTTCTCTCATCCGACGACCGTCGCCGGGCAACGTGTTTTGTCTTTCGTCGTTGTCAATCCGCGTCGTCCATCGGCACGGATGACTTTGCCCGTCGTTTGCCTGCCGGGATCGCCTTTGGGCAATCGCGTTCCCGCCGCCCGCTCAGAGCCAGCCTGTCAAACGGGCGGGCGGCGGTCACTTGCAACGCTTGGTTCGGCGTGCTTATTCGTCTTGGCGATGCCCGGGGATGTCTTCTCCGGGAAATCGTTCAGTCCACACAAGTTCAGGTATGCCTTGATAGCCTTGTTCTGCTTGAGTCACGCTCATGTTGTCATTCTTCAACGTCCAGAACAAGGCAGGGTTCTGCCAGACTTGATCGAAGAATTCCTTCCCCTGGGAAAGCACCCAGTGGGCCGTGTCTTCCAGCCAAGCCTCCAGCGAAGGGAAAGGAGGACGAAAGGGAGGGTTAATGAAGATGTTGGTTAACTCATCAAATTTGTAGATGAGTTCGGCCAGTTCCCCTCGCTCCATTTGGCGACACACTTCCTGAAATCGGGCGCGGTCTTGCCCGCCTTGATGGATCCGATCCCAGAACCAGTCAGGAATCCACTCCGCCGGATCGAATTCCATGCGGACATCATCGCCATCGGCAGTCATGCCCTTCCGCCTCCTTCCGCCGAACGACGGAGTTCAATTGCCGCCGGAGGTTCTCCGGCCGTTTCACTGCGACGGAGGCCGCCGGTCTGTTGCATCGCCCGGTTCGGCGTCTTGGAGCGACTGCGGCTGCTCGACCCAACTCAGGCCGGGATCGCGTTCGCCGTGCAGGAGAAAATACTTCAGCGCCTGCAGCCCCCCCGCCCGCGTGACCGTCCAATACCGATGGATGTCGTCGAGTTGGCCGTTATCGAGCAGGAACCCCACCATCTCGTCCGGCCCGCCGTATCCCGCGTCCCGGCAGTATGAATCGATCCCGCCCATCTCGGTGAAGTGCGTGACCCACGCCCGGTCCCCGGTTAGGTGGACCCATACCGCCCCGTTGTCACCCCCATCACGGTTCAGGAACACAGCCAGCCGCTCATGATCCCGGTACGGCTCCAAGACAGCGAGCAGACCGGCAACGCTCGTCACCGGATGGTACGGGCCGCCGGCACGCACCGGGGTGAACCAGATGACGTTTACCGCGAACCCGGATGGCGCCGGGTCGGCTCGGCGGGGGCCTACTGTTTTGCTGCCTTCGATAGCCACCGCCACAAGCCCTCCGTCGTCGAACTTCTGAGCACAGCCGCCGGCGCCGGAGAACCTCCGACCACTTCACGGCGACAGAGGTCGCCGGTCAACGGCAACGCTTTGTTCGGCTTGCCTTTACTCATGGGCAACCGGCGAGCGCTGCTCCCACCCCGGCCACCGCTCCACATGGGCGGCGGCAAGGACCGCCGTCGTGTCGGGGAACCGCCGTGTCCCACGCCGTGCGAGGAAGGCGGTGGCGGCGTGGTCGAGTCCGGCCGTCTCGATGATGATGTGCCGAAACCCGACTTCCGGGAGCCAGACGCACGGCAGGTCGCCGCCCGGCTCGCCCACGAGCAAGTACGCCGCCAAGGGAATGTCACGGCCGCCAAGGTACTCGGCCAATTCCTCGTCTGAACACACTCTCGCCACCGAACCTTTTCTTTTGCCGGACGACCCGGCCCGTTGGTCCTTGGTCGGCGGCGCCACGATGCCTCCGCCAACCCGCCCTGCCACATCCCCTTCAGGTCTGTGCCTGTCTCATGGGATTTGCCCGAGAAATTTGTTGCCCGAGTTGCTGGGCGAGTCCAATGAGAATTCCCTCGGGGCCCCGGAGGTAGCAGAGTCGGTAGGCGTTTTTGTACTGAACCACTTTGTCGATGATCTCCGCGCCGCGTTTTGCGAGCCGGGCGAGCGTGTCGTCGATGTCCTCCACGGTGAACATGACTCGCAAGTATCCGAGCGAGTTCACCGGGACGTTCCGATGATCGGCGACCACGGTCGGCGCGAGGAACCGCGACAACTCAAGCCGGCTGTGGCCGTCCGGCGTGCGCATCATGGCAATCTCGACACGCATGCCGCGCAACCCGGTGACGCCGTCCGCCCAATCTCCTTCGACCGGGGCGCGGCCCTCCAGTTCAAGGCCAAGTTCGGTGAAGAAATCAATGGCGGCATCAATGTCCTCGACCACGATGCCGACGTTGTCCATGCGCTTGACCGACATGCTGTCTCCTTTGCCGACAAACACCAAAGCTCAGCCGCCGGGCCGGGATGGCTGAGACGACTTGTCCGGCTCATGCGACTCACTCTAGGATTCCCTCGCAATACTCCGCGTCGGTGCGCCCGAATTCTGCGTCATGCTCGATCCGGAGTTGTTTGTATCGATCCCAGTGGATGCCCTTGGCCTCGTTTAAGCTGACCCCGCAGAATTCTCGGATGCGGATCACCCCGACAAGATAACCGCGGAATATATGGGAGTCGATATCCGCCCACTGCTCGGCCGTCAATGACTTCATGCAATCATCGTCCCCGTTCGCCAAACGACTAAACTCAGACACCGGGGCCGAAGCAACTTCGGCCACATTACGCCGACTGATATCCCCTATCCGCCTGCCGCGATTGGTTCGGCGTGTTTTGTGACCCACTGCGGTCGGTCGCCGAAATACACAACAACAACCTCCTCGTTTTCCTCCAGCAAATCGATGTCCAACCGGGTTCGGCAGGCGGGCAGTGACACGATCTCTTCGGATGCCGGCTCCAGAAGCAACAACTCGTCGTGTTGGCGGCACACGAATCGCATCTCCCGCCGCACGGCCGGGATGACTCTCATCCGACGGGCGGTCGTGCAACGCAGACTGCGGGGCGGGCCGCTCGGCAACGGTTGGAGGACCAACTCCCACGGAAGGAAAAAACCGCAGAACCGTCCCCCCATGTCCGACCACAGCACCAGCCACCGCCGCCCTTCGTGAACGACGATTGTCCCGGCCGGAATATCATTCACCTTCACGTCATCCATCCGCTTCGCCCTCGCTGAAAGCCCCCGCTCATCCATCGGCGGAGTGGAATGATCGCACATCTGGGAAAGCCGTCATCTGCCGCTGGTCAACAGCGACGACTTGTCTGGCCTGCTCGCTTAGGGTTCGAGAACAATGCCCACATCGGCCAACATCCCTTCGGCATACCCTGCTGTCCTATTCGGATCACCGCCTGCGATCTCAAGGAGCGCCCGCCATTCCGACGGCTCGGCCATAACAACGGGCGAGGTCGAAGTGACCCGTCGCTGGTACAGCGACCACGCTGCTGGCATCACTGTCTCCGGGAAGCCGATCCCCTGCAACCACCACCGAAGGGCTTCTTCCGGAGGCAAGAGGTGAGTGCGGCACGCCCAACAACTGTGGTGGTACACATCCTCCCACTGCTCAACCGCAGTGAACCGCTCGCCGTCCGCCCACATCGCCGCCGTGATGACCGCCCCGGTCGGGTTCCGGCATCGGAAGTTGAAGTCGTGCATCTCCGACAGGGCGAGATCCCGAACCGGCTCCAGCCATTGGGGCATCCCCCGAAAGAACCACGACTGGTCATAGGGCGGACTGCCTTCCGGAAACGGATTGCGAGTTGATTCGCTTGAAAAGAATACCACGACCGCCCCGCCTTCGTGGAACGTCACCGCCCAGTGCTCGCCTTCGCATGTGTCCTCGAAGTAGGTGTCGCGATCCCACTCCATTTGGATTCCCGTATCGGAGGCATGGGCAACAAGCCAGAACGCATGGGCAATGCAATTGAGCACGATGCCACGGCGCAACTGTTCGACAGTGGGAAAGCCGGCTTCACAGACAGAATCGCGCATCGTGCCGACTCGCCTTTCTTTAGTTCAACAATCTTGCTGGTCGAACGCCCATTTCAGTTGCCAGCACCGGAGAAACTCCAGCCATATTCACTGGAATGACTTGTTCAGCCTGTTTTCGCTGGCTTACTCAAGCGAAAAATCAACCGGGTCCGAGGCGCCGGGTTTGATGTCGGCCATGAGCGTGGATTCGGTGTTGTATTTGGGGGGGATCAACTCCGAGGCGCGGGCCGACACGCCGGCGGCGCGTTCGGCGGGGGTCAGCTTGGCCGGGGGGCCGGCGGCCGAGATCAGCACGCGATACTTGCCCGGCTCCAGCCCCTTGTCGGCGGGGATCTCGTATTTGCCGTCCTGAATCGGCGCCCCGCCGGCCATCGCCGGCGGGGTGGTGGTGGTCTGGAAGGTGATCGTTCCGTTCTCAACCGGCTTGCCCTGATACGTCACGGTTCCCTTGACCGCGCGACGGCCGTCCGTCGGCCCGCAGCCGCCGGACATTGCCAGACATCCCGTGATCAACAACAGATTCAACCACGTCACGCGCATGGCAGCCTCACATGGCACGAACCAATTGGAAAAGCCCGCCCAAGACAAGGGGCGGGCTTCGGAACAAACGCCCGGCACGGTATCACTGGGTCGTCGTTTCACCGCCGTCGGCGGTCCCCAGGGATTGCCATACCGTCGGGTCGATGCTGTTGGTGATGAAGCGGCCGCTGCCGTCGCACATCGAGACGTTCACTCCGCCGGTGTGTCGGCTGCGCGCCCCGAAAGCGTAGCCGCCGGTGTTGGGGCCGCAAGGCGGGTTCGGCAGATTCGTCTTGCACCAAGTGGTGTCGCTCCACGACTTGTCCGGCTGGCTGTCGTTGGGTCGCAGCGAGGTCTCGAAGCCCGCGCCGGTGGCCCACCACGTGCAACCGCGAAGGTCGCCCCCCGCCCCTTGGATCAGTTCGGACATCATGAGTGTGTTGCTGGTTCCGTCGGCAAGGCCCGGAAGAGTTCGCGGCGTGGGGCCGAACGGCGCCCCCCGAAAGGTGATGCCGTTGTACGAGGCGACCTGCCAGTTGGCGCTCTCGTCGATCGCCGTGTTGCCGTAGTTGACGATGTAGTTGTGGTAGCTGACGCCGGCGTAGGTGTTCGTGGTCACCCGCGTGTCGCTGGGGCACAGCAGCGTCGCGATCGGCTTGCTGGTCGCCCCGGCCACGTTGGCGGGGTCGGAATACGTCCGGGTGCCGGTGTCGTAGTCGACATAGAGCTGGCGCAGATTGTCCAGTTCCATGTACGGAAGAACAGCCGGCTGCCACGAGTGCGCCCAATAGGGGGACCGGTTGGCGGCCCCGCGCGGCAGGGCGCCGACGGTGTCGTGGTGGTTGTGCATGGCCAGGCCAAGTTGCTTGAGGTTGTTCTGGCACTTCATCCGGTTGGCGGCCTCCCGGATCTTTTGGACGGCCGGCAGGAGCAGACCGATGAGGATGGCGATGATCGCAATCACCACCAACAATTCAATGAGCGTGAAACCGCGGCGAACGCGATGAGACATGGGTGCCTCTGGGAGAATGAGGTACAAATAGTATTGTCGGACAATCATCCGGCGACACCATTTATAACTGAATCGTCACCAGCAAACCAGCGGAAACACCCAAATTGCCCGCCCCGAACTCGACGCCTGGAGGCGGAAGCCGTGCAGCCCGTCCGGATCGCGGAATGCGCAGGCCGTTGACGATGACCGGCCGCAGGCACGATGGCCGCCGGCTTGACTTTGAAAAAACGGAACGACGATAGGAATTTGAAGACATCCGCCTTGTGCGGCCGAATGATTGAGGTCAGGGGCTCCCGCCGCTCGGGAGATTTCACCCCTGTGCAGCCGTCGTGCGGCGGGATCTGCCGTGGCGCTCTGTTCGGCGTCTGAGCTAACCCCCTTATATGGCGGTGATACGCCGCCAGCACAGCCATCGCCTGCTCCTGCCCGGCGGGACCACAATCCGGTTGCAAGGCCATGAATACCCCGCCGGAGTGCGGGAGGACCGAGAAGACGAGGGAACCCGCGGCCGACCCGACAACCAACGGGCACGCCCCCTCGAAAGCCTGCGGAACGGCCGTCCGATGCTTGCGCCGCCACCAGCCCGCCCACCGCTCACGGGCAGGCCGCAGTCCCGCAAGTACGCGGATTAACTCCCCGATCATGTGCGGCGGTGGCGGCACCCCTTCCTCGAACTGATCGTCCCGCCGAAACAATAGCTCGGCGGACTCTCCCTCTTGGCTGATGTGGATGCTGTCGACACGATCCCGGAGGCACCATAGGATGAGCAGCCGCACGATGTAGTTGGTCGTGTCCCTGCAGTTCGCGATGTCGCGGCCATCCCGGAGTGTTACGCCTCGCACGTCTGCACCTCGCCTGTTGCACGGGGGTCGGGATTTGCCTCGGAATCGTTCCGGACTGGCGCAGAGCCGAGCCAAGAAACGGTGGCGGCATTTGACACAGTTGGCCGTTGATCCCTTGGGTTTGAAGCGGCCCGTTTGTTGTCCGGCCGGCGGAACCAATCCCAAGGTTCGCAAGTGGCTCGCCACCCCGTTCGCCGGATGCATTCACGCGGAGAATGACGGCCTTGATGGTATCATGAACCATCAGTCGGATGGCGGGATTTTCCGGTGACAACATCCTTGACCCGGGAAGATGAAGGATTCCAATTCGCACGCCGGCAAACAGATGAGGCCGACGCGATCGCGAAGCCAGGCAAATCATCCGACCCCGGCGGGCCGCCGTCGTTATCCGGTCAAAATTCGGCCATAAAAGGCGGTCGAACGAGCTTGTCCGCCTTATGGCTTCGCGTCCGTTTTCTTCCAGAACTCGGCCGCCGGTTTGTCGTTGATCCGCTCCAACCCCTTCAGGGATTTCACGAACTCCCGGAGGCCGGGACGGTCGTTAATCCCCAAGTGGGTGAGCGGCAGGGTTTTCAACACATCCAAATCCGTCGCCTTGCAATCGATCATGATTAGTTCAAAAATATTCTTGTTGCGAAGCGGGCTCAGGTCGGTGACCGGCATCTCGCTCATAACAAGTCGCTGCAACGACTTGATGTCCTTGAGGACCGAAATATCCGTGATGGGCAGGCCGGTGAGATTCAAATATTGGAGCGGCATGCCCTTCAGCGGCGTGAGGTCGGTGATTCCCGGGGAATGGTACAGGTCCAGCGACACCAGGGGCATCCCTTGCAGCGGACTCAGGTCCGTCGCGGGAATGACCATCGCCTCCAGCACACGAATTTTCAGACCTTTCAGCGGGGACAGATCCTTCACCTTGGTTCCCACGAACTTGAACGCGACAAGTCCCGTCAACACCCGCACCGGCGAGATGTCGGTCAGTTCGCCGGGCGGGAGCGCCAGTCCGGTCACGACTCCCTGTTCGATCTTGGGTTGCGCCTTGCCGGCATAGCCGGGATTGAGTTCCGCCAGCCGGGCGTCGACGGCCTTCATCAGTTTGTCCGCGGGCAGGCCGGCCACGGACAGTTCCCATGCTACCGCGTTGGCCGGCTCGGACACGCCGCCGTTCCAGACGATCTTGCACTTCGGCAACGCCCGTCGCAGCCCGTCGATCCCCGCCGCCGTCACCTTGGTGCCCTTCAGGTTGATATGCTTCAGAGTCTTGGAGTCCTTCAAGAACTCCAGTCCGGCGTCGTCCATCAACGAGTTTTCGCAGAGAAGCGTCTGAAGGGGCACCCCCTTGAGCGGGGAAAAGTCCGTCACTTTGGTCGACCCGCAATTCAGCAACATCAATTTCGTGTCCTTCAGCGGAGTCAGATCCCGGACGCCGGTGAAGGCGGTCGTGAGCAACTGCAAGGACATGCTTTTGACCGGGGAGATGTCCGTCAACTGGCTTGATCCGCTCAGGTCCAGATTGACAAGCGTTTTCATGTCCCGCAACGGGGAGAGGTCGGTGACGGCCGTTCTGAACAAATCCAATTGCGTCAGGTTTAACCCCCGGACAGGCGAAATGTCGGCCAGTTTCTTCACGTCCAGATGAACAACCTTGGCCTGACTCATCGCCCGGAGCGGAGAGATGTCCGACAATTCCCCTCCGATCACAAACAGAGTGGTGTCGCCGATGCCGGAAAAGGTGATCTGGCCGTCGAACTCCGGGTTGAGTTCCTTGAGGCGGGCGCTGATCGCCTTTGACCGCTTGACGGCGAGCAAGGGGGCCACGGAACGCTCCCACGTCTCCGCGTCGGCCGGTTGTCTGGCGGGCGTTTCTTTCGTCGGTTGTCTGGCGGGCGTTTCTTTCGTCGGCGCTTCCCGGCTGATCTTCACGACCTGCCGGCCGTCCTTGGTGACGTTGACCAACTCCCGCCGCACGACTTCGCCATCCTTGGTGGTTTCGACGGCGTGGCTGCCGGCCTTCAGCCGGAGTTCCTTGATCCCGGCGCCGGTAATGACGAGATCGTCCCCGTCGATCCTCACGCCGACCTCGGTGTCATCCGCCTCAATGACCAGAGTCCCTTCCGGAAAAGCCAGTCGAATGACCGTGCCGCGAATGTTGGAAACCCCGGCCGCCTCCGCGAAACCGATCCCGAGGACAAGCGACAAAATCGCGGCGACGACGGCGAACCGCCGACGGGGGCGAGAGCGTGGCTCTCGCGCCGGGGCAACCCCCGTGGTATTCCGGGGCGACGGGGCCGGGGCGGCCGGCTCCGGCCCGGCCCCCCGCGCCAGCAAGGCCTCGACTTCCCTGGCCGTGGCGATCCGATCATCCGGTTTTTTGGCGTGCAACCGGGAGATGATGTCGCAGAGCCACGCCGGGGCTTCGGGAATAATTTCCGGGATCGGCCGCGGCGAGTCCTCGATCACCCGCTTGAGAACCGCGTGCGTGCCGTTCGCCCGGAACGGCGGCCGGCCGGCCGTCATCGCGTACAGCACGCTGCCCAGGCTAAACAGGTCCGCCCGGTGGTCGAGCGTTTCGCCCAACGCCTGCTCCGGGGACATGTACATGGGCGTCCCGGCGATCATTCCCGACTGGGTCAGGCTGGCGTCGTCGACCGCCCGGGCCAAACCGAAGTCCGAGATCTTGACATGGGCACGAGGCCCGGTTTCGATCAGGATGTTTTCGGGCTTGATGTCCCGGTGGATCAGGCCGTTGGCATGGGCGGCCGCCAGCCCAGCCGCGATTTGCCGCCCAATCGACGCCACCTCCCCCGGATCCAGCGGTCCCGTGCGGGCGATGTGTTGTTGGAGCGTTTCGCCGGGGATGAACTCCATCACGAGGTACGGCAGCGGTTTCTCCTCGACCGCGTACACCTGCACAACGTTGTCGTGCCGGACTCCGGCCGTGGCGCGGGCTTCGCGAAGAAATCGCTTGCGGGCGGGAGAGGTGGCGGCGAGGGCCGGGGCCAGCGCCTTGACGGCGACCACGCGGCGCAGCATCTCGTCGAAGGCGCGAAAGACAATTCCAAACCCGCCTTTGCCAAGCACTTGCAGCGCCTCATAGTGCCCGAGGCGGCCCAGCGAGCCGGGCCGGAGCGACGGTTGAAGGAAATCAAATCCCGCCTCGCCCGCCTCATCGTTTTCTTCAACTTGGGTATGGGGGCCGCCGCCGGATTGAAGTACGGCGGGGGTTTCGGGGCCGTTCGTTTCGACGGTATGATCCGGTTTCGGCGGCAGGAGATTGGCGGCGGGCTTCTGGAGGAACTCCCCCATCCGAAAATCGGCTTTCAGCAGCTTTTCGACTTGCTGGCGCAAGCCGAGTCCAGATAAGCGGCCCGTCCGGCCTCGGTCGCCTGTTTGAGGGCGCCGAAAAACAGGGACTCCACGGAGGAAGCGTCGTTTGTCACCCGGTTGCTCGGAAAAGGGTTCGCTATCCGCCAATGCGACAAACGGTCCGGATTCCCCTCAAGACTCGGGCGTATTTCCGGAATTTTGTTCCGTGTCTTCGTCGCCCAGTTCAGAATACAGCCACGCGCGGGCGAAATGCCAGTGTCTTTCCGTGGTGGCCAGGGAGAGACCCAGCGACCGGGCGATTTCCGGCATGCTCAGCCCGGCGAAAAAGCGGAGTTTGACCAGTTCGGCCTTGACCGGGTCGCGACCCTCCAGACGGGTCAGCGCGTCGTTGATCGACAACAGATCCTCGGCCGGCGCCATCGCCATCGACTCGGCCGCCTCCAAATCAACGCGCTGCCATTCGCCGCCACGCTTGAGCCGGCTCTTGTGGCGGGCGTTCTCCACGAGCAGCCGGCGCATGGCCTCGGCGGCGGCGGCGAAAAAGTGCCCCCGGTTTTCCCAACGGGCTTCGTCGGAGGGCCCGACCAACCGCAAGTACGCCTCGTGAACCAAGGCGGTGGGTTGAAGTGTTTGATTCGGAGATTCGTCCGCCAGCCGGTTGGCCGCCAGTTTTCGCAATTCTTCGTACACGAGCGGAAGCAGGTCGGCGGCGGCGAGGCGGTCGCCACCGGCCGCCGCATTCAGAAGCAGAGTCACAGGAGACATGGTGAATAATTGTAACGGCTGCGAACGACGGAGGCAGGTGAAAACACACAGTCTTCATCATCCGGTCATTCGTTCGCCAGCCGAAACATACCACCCGGCGGAGTCAATTTGAGGTGAATTTGACACCCGAAGGTGATCAGGACACCGATCTTGTCTCCGGCTTCGGCGGCGACAAAGTCGGGCCGGCCGTCCCCGTTCATGTCCCCGGCCGCCACCCAGTATGTCCCTCCGTCGGCCGCGACGTCAACCGGGTCAAGAAATGAGCCGGTTCCGGTTCCCGACAGAACGCTGACGTTGGCGCCGTATTCAATTGGGGGGCGAACCCCTGATGTGATTGACCGTGACGCCATGCCGTTCTTGGACCGCTCACCCGGCGGGGCCATGTCCTTAAGTCGAGGTGATGCGGCTGATGCTGGCGACGCCGTTGCGACAATTTGTTCCGTGCCGGCCGAAACGGCGATGCCAATCTGGCTGGTGCGGCCCATTACAATACTTTCAAGGCCGGGAAAGGGACGCCGGGGGCTTCCTAATCCGCAATGTTGCGGAATTGGATTTTTGAATGACCGGCCCTCCGGGAGGTGGCGTTGTGAAGGACGTGTTGTTCGCATTCGCGGTCCTGCTGGTCGCGGGCGCCCTCGCCTGTCAACGGCCGGCGAAAGGCCGGTCGGAGGCTGACGCGGAGCGTGATCCCGTCACGGATCTGGTTCGCGAAGGGATGGAATCAGACCAAGAGGGGGACTACGCGCTGGCGGTCAAATTGTACACAAGGGCGCTCAGCCACAGCCCCGGTGCGGACCGGATTCACCATGCCCGCGCGCTCTCCTACTTGAAGTGGAAGAAATTCGATCAGGCGATTGAAGATGCCTCCGCCGCCATTCGGCTGTCTCCCGACAATGCCCGTCACCACGGTCTCAGAGCCGCAATCCGGTTTGCCATGAACGACTACCCCGGCACGGTCAGCGACATGACCAACGCGATCAGGCTCGGGACGGATCTGCCCCCGGATATTCTCGCTGAATTCCACTACACACGGGGCTTGGCGCGAGAGACTCTCGGCAAGACCAAATGGGCCGAGGCCGACTATCAAGCGGCCCGAAAATACGACCCCGACGGCCGGCAAGACCACCGCAACCGCTGAGCCTGTCCGGCCCTTGTTTATGGATATCCGCGATCAATCCTCAAGAGCCTGCTGATGCCCAAGCGCGCAAGCATCCCCGAGCAGCGGCCGCTTTGCCATGGCGGAGTTCACGCTGTCGTAGCGGTGGCATAGCCACCGTGCCGGAAGTGGTTGAGACATTCGTTCGGTTGGAGGCGGGGAATGATCTGGCGCAGGGCTTTGCAAATGCCTTTGGTGGTCCGGGCGGCCCAATCCCGCAAGCCCCGTTTCAACTTCGAGAAGGCGTTCTCGATGGGATTGAGGTCCGGACTGTGCGGCGGCAGGTATTCCAGCCGGCATCCCGCGGAGCGGATGGCCGCCTCGATCCCGCTGACCTTGCGGACGGGAAGGTTGTCCATCACCACCATTCCCGGCCGCAACGAGGGGACCAACACCTGCCCCACATAGGCCGAGAATAGTTCCCCGTTCATCGGCCCCTCCAAGGCCGACGACTTCTGGGATAGCTCATAATGGACGTCCATGTCCCACCGCACGACGCCGAATCCGTGCGGCACGCCCAGGACGACCTGGACGAACTGGACCGACTCCGGCCGTCCCAAGCCTTGTTCCGGGAGCACGGGGCGGGTGGAACACCCTTCTCGTTAAGCCAGTCGGCCCGGCGGGAGCAGTTGGGGTCGTCAAGCAGCCGGGCCAGCCATTCCCGGAAGATCCCGGTCGCGGACTCGTCCTTTTGCCGCTCATCGACGGACCGGACGGCGGCCGGGACGACCAGAAATATGGCATCCGTTCCGGGAACTGATCGTCGGCCAATGGGCGGAGTTGCTGAAAGAACTGGCCGGCCGGGTGAGGTCGGCTGATTACCGCAAGTGCAACCGCGGGCCGAATAAACCACCTCCGGACAGGGGAACCTGCCACAACGGCGGACATGTCGCCGCGCAGCGACTCATTGCACAACACAAAGGAGGGCGATAACACACACTTGGAAGCCTTGCCCCTCCGGGGTAAAGACCAAACCGGCCGCCTTAAGTTAACGCTTATGCCCTGGTGCGGAGTCACCGGGCGCTTCTTCATTCCGGAGCTTCCGGCCGTTGAGAACGGCCGGGGCACGGCCCAGGCGAATGCCCGTCAACCGAGCGGAGACAACCGGCCGATTTCCCGCCCGGCGCCCGGCCGGTTCACACAGCCACCCGCGTCCGGCCCTTCAACGTGGCGTAACCAAACAAACCCACACTCCCGGCGAGCACCATGCCGGACAACACCAAGGTTGTCATCCCTTGGGAGTGCGATTCGGCCGCGCCGGACGATTCGACGCGCGTAATCTCCACCCCCGGGACGCCCGATTCGATTTTCGGTTTGGAGGCGGAGGCCTCTTCGGCGCGCCCCAGTTTCACGAGACCGTAGAGCGCGAAGACAACGCCGACGACAAACCCGACGGCGCCCAACATTTGCAGTAATTTCCACATTTCAACATCTCCTGTATTTAAGGTTGGTGTTACTTCTCAAAACTCTCTTCAGTTCGATCCTTGGCCGTCTGGATAACGGCCGGGTCGAGCTTCCAGGCCGACGAGGTCGAATCCCTCACCATGCGCGGACTGTTCACCTTCACGACGGTGGGCTTGTTCGCGCCGTCCCGGGCGATGGTAATTTCCATCATCCCGTTGTACTTTCCCTTGAGGCCATCCCCCGACGTCGCGATCACGTCGCCGCCGTTGTTTTCGGACGAACCCTTGTTGAAGAACCAAGAATCAAGTTTGTCTTCAATCACCTTTCCGATGTAACTCCGGGCGACTTCCTGGCCCACTTGGACGAGGAGTTTCAGTAAAAAATTGGCGATCCCCTGGCACCCGGGCGCGCTGGTCAAAAGCGCGACCGACAGGAGACACCCCGCGGACATGGAACGCAGCCGACTCATAATCAAACCCTTTCTGTAGAAGCGCCCGTCGGTCGTGGACGGCCGGGCTGAACGAGGAGTGACAGAACCAGACCGGCGACACCCAATGCCGCCGAAGACAGAATGTGAGGCCCGGGGGCGGCCGGCAGCTTGACGAACGGAATCACGTACGGCCACCACTCTTGCGCGTGCCTCGGAAGTTTAAACTCGACGGCGACGAACACCACGAAGGCAATCACAGGCGTCAAAAACGCGGAGAAGGAACCCAGGGCGCGGGCCACGGGCGACCGCAGGAGCGGGCCGACGGCCAGCAGG
>NZ_JH636441.1:28516-29312 GCF_000255705.1 Zavarzinella formosa DSM 19928 | reverse complement strand
CGACGGCCACCACGATCCCCGGAGCCCCCACGACGGCGAGCGCCACGCCGACCCGCCAGAGCCGGGCCAACGCGAGGTCGCGGGCCGAACACGGGGTCATCCGAAGCCACAACACTTGGTCCCGCGCGAAACTCGCGGACGACGGCATGAGCATGACGGGAAGCACGTACGCAAGCCCGGCGATCATCCACCACCACGAAAACAACTCGCGGAGGTAGTCCTCCGTGGCGTCGTCGAGGGCTTTGGCCGCCTCCGATTCGGCAACGGACTCGTCGTCGGAAATGTAGATCGTCGTGCTCTTCGGGAGTTCCACGCCCCACAGCTCGAGCGTCGACCCCTTCCGCTGCACGGCGAACATCGGCACCGCGAGGACGGCGAGCGTCACCAGCGTAATGACCGCCTTGCGGACGACCCCGCGCCCGGACAGCCTGAACAAAATTCGGAACTTGCCGGTCATTGCGAGGCCTCCGTCTGCTCCCGGTTGCGGGTCATTTTCAATTCGAGGTTGAGGGTCTCGGGGCTCACGGCCGTCTCGCCGAACCACTTGAAGACGGCGTCGAGTGTCAGGGCCAGCCGGCGCGGCTCGCCGCCGTTGGCCGACAACTCGCAATTCCAGCCGGTTATTTGCGCGGACTCCAGCCGGCCCCGCGCGACTTGAACGATCTTCCGCAGGCCGAGCGCCAGCAGTTCGTTGTGGTCGTGCGTCACCCAGAGCACGGCCGTCCTGCCGGCCCCGAGCGTGTGGCCGATGGCGTCCAGCAGCACCTTGCGATGCGGCGGGTCCAGGCCGGCGGTC
>NZ_JH636441.1:23122-28304 GCF_000255705.1 Zavarzinella formosa DSM 19928 | reverse complement strand
GAGCGTGTGTCGGGGGGACGGCTTCTCAGATTTCGCGGGCCGCCGCCCGGTCGGCGCGGGGCCCGTGGCCGGGGCGGGCGTTTACCCTTTGGAGGCCTTTCCGGCGGCGGCCAGAATGCCGACCAGAACAATCCCAACAAGGATGACGACCCCCAAGTAGGAGCGCCCGCTTGAAAACTGAACGTGGGGCGCCATCGGCTTCACGACTCGCTCCAGGTCGGCGTGCAGTTGGGCGGCCGTTTCCCGGCTCGCGAAGTCGAGGGGGTATTCTTTTTCGGCCAGCGCGAACGTGATCGTTTCCGACCCGACTGTCCCCTTGGTGTGTGTGATCGACTTCACTTCGTCGAGGCCGAACACGTCGTCCAGGTGCCACATCGACGGCATCTTTAGTCGAACTTTCCCGTCGGACGTGATGATGATTCGCGGCTCTTCTTTGTTCGATGCGAGGTCGCAAACCTCAATGGGCTTGACTTTGAGGGACACGGAGACGGGCGACTGATTGGGCTTGACGTTAATGACCCGGAACAACGACTCCTCGGGCTGCACGTCCACTTCCTCCTGGGAAACGGTCAGTTCGCCGGCGGCCTCCATGGTGACGACGTGATCCCGCCCGCCTTTTTCATCGCGAAACACGATGTACGTAAAGTGGGGCTTGCGTTCGAACGAGTGCTTGACCGGCCCGTGCCCCGTCGTCGAGGCCGAGCCGGCCGCCATGATCACCGGCTCGCTGTTGGAGCTGGTGTAAGTGACCTGCCCCGGGCGCTGGGGCTTCAACGACCCGACGACTTTTTTCGACCCGCACCCGGCGGTCAAAAGGGCCAGGCCGACGGCGGCAAAAACGCACAGTGATTGGCGGGATGACATGGGAGGCGCTCTCCGGGCGTCTTGGGGTAACGTCGTTGGGAACGCCTTACTAACGCGGCCGACCGGGACAGGTAACAGTTTTTTTTCGAATTTCCACCAGGGATGTGATTGGGGCGTGGGCTGAGAGACCTCACCCCCCCCTTCTCTAATACGACCGCGCGGAGTCGTCAGAGGGAAGGGGGCCGGGGGGTGAACTCCCTTGACCGGACGACCGGAACCGTCTCCCGGCGTCTCTTCCGCAGGTCCGTTCATTGTTTCAATGCCGGTTAGGGCGGCGCAGGTTTGGGCGTCGCCGGCAACCGGCAGGGCACCCCGGAGCCGATCGCTTGGACGGCGCGGTGGAACAGGAAGCTGCCGTACTCGGCCGGGGATGATTCCCAATCCTTGCGCGGTACCCCCAGTCTGCCCGGCAAGAGCTCTCCGAACAATTTTTTGTCCAACGCATCACTCTCGACCGCCGCAACGACGGTCGCGGGGGAATCGAGGTCTACTTCCGCGGCGACGGCGTCCGCGTCCAGTCGTTCCGCCAAGTATTGCTTCGCCAAGGAATGAACGGAGTCCGGCCATTTCACTTCCCGCCCGCCCCGGACTGGCGGCGGGCCGTTGACGAAGCGATTGATGAGCCAGTCGGCCCTCATGATCGGAACCCGCGGGGCGACGACCCGCAACTCTTCGTCGGCCGCCACAAGGGCCCGACTGAACTCCCCGCCCGCGTATTTGACTTCGTAGGGGTAGTCGCCGAGCGTCGTGATCATGTCCCAGGCCGCTGGCGTCCAACCGTAGTCCGGGAGGCGGATCGCCACGACCGCGCCCGAGGTTCCGTGAACCGGCGTGAGTGTGCCGCCGGGTCCGGGAGCGGCCAGGGCGTTCAGGAAGTCACGCATTGCTTTGTGGTCGTCGCGCAATTGCTCGGGGGTGATCTTCGGGTTGTTGTGCCGGTGGTGAAGGGTGAGAAACCGCACGTCCGGCCTGGCGGCCGCCGGCACGGCTTCCAAGTGCTGCCTGGCCAGCATGACGACGTTCGGGAGGCGCGCCGGCTCCCTCGGCTGCGGTTGGTCCTTCGGCTGCGGCTGCGCCAACTCCGGCGACTGGTCGGCGCCGGGCTTGTGCGGGAGATTGGCGTGAAGTTCGTTTTCCTTCCGGGGGGCGAGGGACAGGGCGACCGTCCCGCCGAGGCCGATGCCGAAAAACCCCGAGAGAACGGCGGCGGGCCAGCGCCGGGCTCGCGCCGGCGGGGTGGCTTCCGGGGAGTTTTTCGGAACGGGTTTCGGGACGGCTTCCGGGACGGCGAACGCCTCCAGCGCCTCGGCGAATTCGGCCGCAGTGCAGTAGCGCTCCTTGGGGTCCCACCGAAGGGCCTTTTCGACGGCGATCCGAAGCCCCTCTGCGATTTCCGGCCCGTTCTGTCGGTCGAACACGCCGTCAGTGGTCTCCCTCGCCTTGAATATATCGATGTAAGAGCCCCCCCCGACCAGCGGGACCACTCCGGTCAGCAGTTCGTACAAGACCAGACCGAGGGAATAGATGTCGGAAGCCTCGGTGGCGACCTTGTTGAACGCCTCTGGCGCCATGTACCGCGAAGTTCCCCCGGCGGGCCCGATCGATACTTCTCCCACGCTCCCCGGCGGCAGTTTCACGAGCCCGAAATCCACCACGACCGGCTCGCCGTACCGGTTGAACCGGATGTTGGAGGGCTTCAGGTCGCGGTGGATCATGCCCCGGCGGTGCACGTAATCGACGGCCCGGGCCACGATGGCCACGATCCCGGCGCACCGGCGCGCGGGCAGAAGGTGTCCGGCGGGGACGCCCGTCTTGAGGTACTGGACGGTGGACCCCGTCCGCGAACCCGGCCCGAGCAGGAGGAGTTCCGACGGCGGCCATGACCGTGTGTAAATCTCCAGGGACGGCCCGGGGAGGAACGCGAGGTCGAGGTACGGGTCGGTTTCGTTCGGCTGGTCGGAAGGCGCGGCAACCCCGTAGTTCAGAAGGCGGATCAGATTCGGATGGTCGCAACCGGCCGCGGCCCTGGCCTCCCGGTCGAATCTCTCCCGGAAACTCGGCCCTTCGCCCGGGGCCGACGCGCCGCGGCCCGGGTGGATCACTTTCAGGGCTACGTACCGGTGGACCGCTTCATCCCACGCCAGGTACACGCTGCCCATCCCGCCGCTGCCGAGCACCAGGCGGCGGATGTAGCGGCCGAACTCGTCGATCTGCGACAAGGGGCTGTCGTACCTCAGGGCCGCGTCCGCGTCCGAGAAGACCGGCTCAAGCCCCTGAATTCCGTGGAATCTCGCGCGGTAGATGCCGTCCTGCACTGGTGGCGAGCGCGCGGGGTCGGCGCAGGTCACCGCCCACATGTGGATTTCGGCCGCGATCAAGTCGCCGAGGGCCTCGGCGAAGTCGCGGCGGTGAAGCTCCGGGACGCCCTCTAGGTACGCTTCCACGAGCAGCGGCCGGCCAGCCAGCCAGTTCTCGCGAAGATGGTGGACGAGGCGGCGCCGCCACGCCGGGTCGCTCCCGTTCGGCGGGCGCAATTCGGACCAGTCCGGTACAACACTCACTGCTTAACTCCGGGTCGGCGCCACGAAAACGTCGGAAGCCAGTCCATCAGCGTTGACGCAACGAATCAAGCCCCTTCTTTGTCCCGAAGGGGGTAAACGACATCGCCCGGGGTCGCGAGAAGCGCGCCCCGGGAAGGTTTCTTCAGTTAACGCCTGCGTTCTTACTTCCGAAAGATCACTTCGGCCGCGTCGGCGTCGCGCCCGTCCGGCGAGTGAAGCCACGGCGTCTGTTTCCGGCGGAGCTTCACCTCGGACTCGGTCATCACCTTGTCCTGCGTGTTCGCGTGCAGCTTCGCCAGCTGGACCCGCCCTTTCGGCGGCAGCTCCTCGATCAGGTGCTGGGCGAACAGTCCGTCGTGGGCTTCTTCGCCGGCCGCGCTCGACCCGCACAGGTACACGCCGCTCCCGGTCGGGGAGATGGACCGGGTCAGGTTTTGCGTCCCGAGCTTCTTAAACTCCCCGGCGTTGCACGAGTCCAGGAAGCACACGCGGATGCCGTTCGTGCGGGACAGCAACCCCCCGAGTTCGTCGGCCGACAGGGCGGTGGCGGGGATCTTGTTCGGGTCGGCGTCGTGCGTCAGCAGGTAGTAGGTGTTGCGGTGGACCTGCCCGTGCCCCGCGAAGTAGAACACGAACATGTCGTCGCGGGTGATGGCGGCCTGAATCTTGCCGATCTCGTTGATTACGTTCGGCCGCGTCGCCTGCGCCCCCGTCAACACCACCGGCACGACGGCGTACGTCTTCCCGCAGCACCCTTTCAGCGCCTTGGCCACGTCGTCCGCGTTCTTTTCCGGCTTGGCCAGGGCGTAGGCCTTGCCGTTGTTCGGCGCAGCGAGGTCGTCCACCCCGACGCTCAGGACGAACAGTTTCTGGTTCCCGGCGGCCTTGCCGGCGCGGGTGACCTGCACCGGATCGGCCGCCTGGTCGCTCTTGTCGGTGACCGCGACGACTTTGAACGTGTGGTCGCCGGGGCTGATGTCCGAAACGGTCCACTGCACGGTCGTCTTCGTCTCGCCCTTCCCGGCGAAGACTTTTTCGGTCTCCTTGTGCGTGCCGTCCACGAACAGCCGCACCTCCTTCACGCGGTTTCCGGGCTCCCACTCGACCGACGCCTTGACCTTCACGGCGTCCCCGACGGGGCCCGGCTCGGGAGCGGTGATCCGGACCCGGGGCGGGATCGCGTCCTTGGCCGCGATCACCCCGACGTCCTGCCGGTTCGCCTCCTTGTTCGCCAGCGCCACCGCCTTCGCGACGTCCCCGGTCTTGGCGAGCAGCATGATGACGTCGGGCCGGTACAACGACGCGCGGAACCGCTCGGCCGGGTGGTATTCGGCGAACTCGTTGATCTCGCGGTCCACGCGCCAGCCCATGAGCCGTTCGCCGCCGGGCGAACACGCGTAGTAACCCTCGGGGGTCCAGGCGATCCACTCGCCGCCCGGCGTGACGTACAGGGACAGGAGCGGGTCCGTCCGCGGGAACTCCCGCTCGAGTTGCCTTCGGACCACCTCCACCTCCCGCGCCGGGGCCTTTCCGCCCTTGAGGACCTTCAACACGGCGACCGATTTGAGCGGCCCGCGGAGCAGTTCCGAGCTGGCGCCGGGCCGGGACAGGTCGGTAAACGGCTTGCCCTCCTCCGCGATGGCGATGACGATGTCCCCCTTCTCGAGCCCGGCGTCCGCCGACCCGCTGCCGGGGTGGGTCCCGTCCACAAAGATGCCGGCCGGGTTCGCCGGCCCGAGCACGATGCCCGTGCCGGT
>NZ_JH636441.1:22126-23090 GCF_000255705.1 Zavarzinella formosa DSM 19928 | reverse complement strand
GGCTCCACCCGACCGCCGTGCCGTCGGCGTCAAACCCCACCGCCCATGCCCCGGCCGACAGCCCGCCGAGCGCGCGGCGGACGGTCTTCCCCTTTTCCTCCCCCGCCACGAGCAGGCGGATCGAGTGGTCGTCGTAGCCGGTGAAGGCGTACGTGCGCCGGCTCTTGTCCGGGCTGATGTGGACCGCCGCGGCGGCGGGAATCTGAACGATCTGGCCCTGCCGGTCCGGGAGTTCGGTGAACTCCAGCAGGTCGTTCTGGACTCCCTTCTTGTCGATTTGGACCAGGATCGGGTTCACCCGCGTCCGCGTCGACCCGAAGGCGAAGGCGACGACCACCCCGTTCCCGTCGGGCCGGTACCGGATCGCGAACGCCTGGCCCCCCAGCTTCGAGATTTTAGAGAGCCGCGACAACTGGTCCCCCGCCTTCCTGGCGCCGTCGAGTTTCCAGACGCCGAGGCACTCGTCGCCGCCGCCCGTTACGAGGACATCCCCGTCCGGGTGCCAGGCGACCCGGGTGTCGCCGCCCTTCGAGTGGGCGGCCAGCGCCTTGCCGAGGTACTCCCACGTCTCCTTCGCCGGATTGACGGTGAACACATGCAGGTCGCCGTTGCCGCTGACGGTGGCAAACACGTTCGCGTCCGCGGGAGAGAAGGCGATGTCCGTGACCGTGTCGCGCTTCTTCGTTTTCGGGTCGGGGCTAGTCTTCAGTTTGAGCACGGCGTCCCCGGTCCGCGGGTTCCAAACGACGATCTCGCCGCTTGTGGTGGCCGCCCCCAGAAGGGCGCCGTCCCGCGAGTAGCTCAGGGCCATGACGGACCCGACGGCGTCGGTCAGGGAGCGGGCCAGGGCGCCGGTCCGCAGGTTGATCAGGAAGACAGGCGAAAGCGGCTGGCGGCCGAAGTAGTAACCGGCGCCGCCGACGGCGGCCGTCTTCCCGTCCGGGGAGACGGCGACAGCGAGCAG
>NZ_JH636441.1:16761-17912 GCF_000255705.1 Zavarzinella formosa DSM 19928 | reverse complement strand
CGGCACTCCGATGATCATGTCCCTGACCTTGGTTTCCACCTTGACCGGGGCTCCCCGGCCGATGCCGATGCTGTCGTCCCCGCCGCGGGACCGGACCGGCTCGTCCGGGGCCGGGTCCTGCCCCTTCTCCCACGCCGCCGCGAACACGGCCGTCACGGTCCGCGGCGAGGACCGCGCCGGATTGAACATGGCGGCGACCGAGTCGTGGAACGACGTGACCTTCATCGCGTCGATCCGGTCGGCCGCCACGTGCCAGCCGACGGTGAGCGATTGTTTGGCCGGCACGACAAAGTGCGTGTACTTCGGCTTGCCCTTGTCCGGTCCGTCGGCGTCGGCCCCCGGCTGGAACACGCTGATGCCGTCGACCGTGACGCTCGCGGCGGCCGCGAAGTCCGTGTCGTTGGTGAGGCGGATCCAGAAGTCTTTCTCCTTGGGCAGCGCGACCACGGCGAACCCGCTGTTGGTCCGGGGCGTGACCGGTTTGTCGTCGACGAGGATCTCGACCGCGTACGGGCTCGCCTCTTTCGGGTTGTCGCGTTTGGCCCGGACCTTTCCGTCGCCGCTGATGACGACCGCCTCCTTCTTTTGGATGATTTCGATGACCTTCTCGGCCGCCTTGTCGGTCGTCGGCGCGCCGACGACGTCGAACGACCGCCCCAAGACGCTGACGGCTGGCTCCACTCCCGCCACCTCGCCCTCAAAGGCTCCCTTGATTTTTTTCCCGTGCTGGACGGTCAGGACGATCTTCAACCCGGGTCGTTTCGTCTCGCCGTTGCCGACGGGAATGAAGGCTTCTTCGTAAGTCACGGCGACGAACCACATCGATCCTTTCGACGTGTCGAGCTCGACTTTGATTTTGTTCAGTTCGAGCAACTCGCTGATGCGGTGGCGAAGCTTGCCTTCGCCGCCGGGGGCCGCGCCCCCCTGTCCCGGCTCGATTTTGATCGCCACCTCGTCCGCGCCGTTTTCGTCCTTGAGAAGGACGGACAGTTTCCTGACCGGGTCGGCGAGTCCCTTGTGATACGGGTCGTCGGGCGCCGGCTCGGCGGCCGGCGCGAAACCGCCCAGCGCGGTCACGAGGAAGAGCACAGCGAGGCTGGCACGGGTTGTGGGCATGAGTTTCACTCTCGGATCCATGTGTTGTGACGCCG
>NZ_JH636441.1:13537-14904 GCF_000255705.1 Zavarzinella formosa DSM 19928 | reverse complement strand
GCGAGGGCCGACCACAGCGGCAGGAGTCCGGCCTGGCCGGCGAAGCGGTCGAGAAACAGGCGGACGGCCTGAAACGCCGGTTCGAGCAGACCCACGCGCAGCATGCCGGGGACTAGAAACACCGCCGTGTGGGCGCTCAGGCCCAACACCTCCGCACCCTTGATTGCCGGGCGGTCCGTGTCGGCCAGCCGGGCGAGGACTTGGTCCTCGTCCCTGCGGACCCGGCAGGCGAGCAACCCGGGCGGTATTGCCCGGCCTGCGGCGCGGCGGTACAATCGCAATTGACTCGCGATTTGAATCTGGCAAGGCTGGTCCGGGGCGGCCAGTTGCCATGCCGCCAACGACGATGTGACGACACCCTCCGCGTGTCGGCAGAGGGTGTCCTGAATCCGGCACTCGATCTGCAGGTTGCGCACAACAAAGTTCTCTCAAAAGGGCGGTCTAGCGGGACTGTAAAAAAAAATCCGCAGAGGTGTGTAACCCGCGCCCCCGCGACACGTCCTCTTACTTGGCGAACAGATTTGCCGGGGGGGAAGTCCGGCGGGGACTCCCTGAGGACGCACCAACCCGGCCGAGGTAACCGGACTTTTTTCACGAGGGCGCCAGCCATGTCAACTCCCGACCCTGACAGCTCAACTCCCAGCCTTCCCGGCAGTCTCCCGGTCGATCCCAAAAAACAGCTTGAGGTGCGCGAGCAACTTCGCCGATGGGTGGCGAGGCGGTTCGGGCCGGAGGTCGGCCCCACGGACGTGGCCGGCGGCGTTTTGGTCAAGGCCTTGGAGCGCCGACGGGACGGGAAGTCCACCCGCGGCATGTTCCGCTGGGCGAGAAACCGGGCGATTGATACGCTCCGAAAACTTCAGTCGGGCGCGAAGGCCGCGTCCTCCCGGCCCGCCCCGGAGGACGCCCCCGGCGTCGGCCGGGAGGTCGAGACGGTGGAGGCGATTGGCATTCTCAAGGACATTCTGAAGACCCTGCCACCCGACAAGCAAGCGTTGTTTGACATGTGGTTTGTCCAAAAGTTGACGCTGAGGCAGATCGCCGAAGTGGTCGGTAAAAATGTCGGCGCGGTGAAAGTGGAGTTGCACCGCCTCAGAAGTCACGTCGCCGAACTCATGAGGCAAAAGGGATGGGAGTGGGGTGACCGATGAGCCGGGAGCGCCCCCCCAGCCGGGTTCTGGCCCCGCCGGCCCGGCGCCGGGACGTTGTGATCGAGGCCTACGTCGCGAAAATTGCCGAGGCCGGCCCGCCCCCGGACCCCGCCACCTTCCTCCGCCGGGCGGGCTTCGCCGCCGATCCCGACGTGATCGCACTTCTGACGAGAGTCCGGGAGGCGTACGAGAAAGAGGTCAAAAACGACTTCGCGG
>NZ_JH636441.1:8610-11558 GCF_000255705.1 Zavarzinella formosa DSM 19928 | reverse complement strand
GCCCCCGTTCGCCGTCGCCGTTGGCGGCTCCCGGCGGCCTGCGTCGCGGGGGTGTTGGCCCTGGGCGGTGTCGGCCTTTTTTGTTGGTGGACCGGGATGCCTTCCCCGGCCGGAAACGGGGTGTCCGTGGCGAACGGGGTCGCCTCCGGGGGCGACCGGCCCGAAGGCGATCCGCGGCGGGTCGGGGACGACGGTTCCGGCCCGCGATTTCTTCCGCCCCTCGCGTCCGACCTGATGGTTTTTGTGAAATCGAAGGACGCCCCGAAAGCGTCGCTTTCACACGACATCCGGGACCGCCGCGTTGTCCTTCCGGTCAAGCCGGGCGACCTGTTCCGTCTCGAGGCGACCGCCAACCGGGATGCGTATTTTTACCTTCTCCAAGTGGACACGGAGGGAAATCTCTGGTCGCTCTACCCGTGGGGCGGCCCGAAGTTCGAAGCCCGCGAGAAAGAAGAAAAGCGGCGCTGGCTGGAAGTCCCTCAAAAATTCGGCGGTCTCTCCCAGGAAGCGCCGATCACGGACGGGCCGGCGGGACTGGAAACGCTCCTCCTGTTGGTCCGGGACGAGGCGCTGAGCCCCGAGGACGAGGACGTGTTGCGCCGGTCGTTCACGGAACTGCCCAAAGAGGCCACGGGCAATTTTCGGTGTGTCGCCTGGTTCCGGAATGGTGAAATCATCCGAAACACGCCCGACCATTCGGGACAGGATCGCGGGCCGATCCTGCTCGCCAACAGCAAGCCGGTCGACGACCTCCTCCCCGCAGCCCGCGAACTCCTGCGGAGCGAACGAATCAAGAAACTGTTCCCCGATACCGTTGGGTTGTCCTTCCCGCGCGAATAGACCTATGCAACCTCGACTGAAATCGTGTGCGATCACCCCGGGCCCCCGCCGCGTGAGCGGCGAGCGGCGAGAAGTCGTCCACCGGTGGGCTAACGCCTCGCCGCTCGCCTAATACGACGGCGCCGAGTCGTCCGAGAAAAAGGAGTGATCTCTCCCCCGGCCACCTAACCCCCCATCCCCCTTCCTTAAGAAGGAAGGGGGAGCAAGTGGGGGAGAGTCATCTTTCGTGAGTCAGGCTTTCCAGCCTGAGACGGCGATTGAAGCAACCCAAACGTGTGACGACGGACAAATGACTCCCACCCCCGTCCTCCCTCCTTTTTAAAAAAGGGGGACGGGGGATTAGGTGGCCGGGGAAGGAGCCGGACGCTGTCCAACCGGCGCCGCTCGCCTCATCGCCAGGCGAGCAGCGAGGCAGCAGACCGCCGGTGGCTCCCCCTCCTGAACAGTGACCCTCGACACCGATCAAATGCTCGGGGCCGGACCGGCGCCCCGACAAAACTCGCAAAGGCATGCCATGATCACGCAAACCCGCCTCTTGGTCGTCCTGCTCGCCTCGGTCGTCTGCCTCCCGGCGGTCGCGCAACCCGGCTCCCCGCCCGCGCCGTCGGCCGGGCAGGTCGAAGGTTGGAAGCGCGAATATCTACAGCGGATCGGGGAGATCGAACGGCTCTACGCCGGGCGGAAGTTTGTCGAGCTGCCACCGCTCGTCAACGAGGCGGCAGACCGGATGCTCAAGGTGGAAATCCACCTGAAAGACCGCCGCTCGCGTGTGGAGCTGGCGGTCTCTTGGGCGCTTCTGGGCGCGATCCACGAGCAGTTCGGCAAGCCCGGGGAGGCGGTCCGGTCCCTGCTGCGGGCGGAAGCCTTGTGGGACGGGCTGATCAGGGACGGCCAGATCGGGAACGAGACGCTTCCGGACGACATGAGGAAAGTGTACACCAACCCCCACCACCATAATTTCCTCCAGCAATTCGGAATGATGAGCCTGCGCCTCGGCGAACCCGAAAAAGGCGTCGCGTACATCCAGCGCGTCGTGACCGCGGAGAGCGCGGCCTACGATTACACCAAGAAAACGAAGACCAACGGCAAGGATTACCCGGACTTCCAACTGCCGGGCCGCTTGGAAGCCCTCGGCGTCGCGCTCATCAGCCTCGGCAAGCCCAAGGACGCGCTGCCGCACCTCAAGCGCGCCGTGGAAATGTACGAGCCGCAATACGCCGACCAGAAGGCGCGGGAAAAAGCAATCGGCAAGCCCAAGAGGGACCCGCTCCTGAACGAACTCGCCGGGTGCGGCCGGGAACTGGCCTCGACGTACCTTCACTTGAGCATGGCGTTGGAGGCGGCCGACCGCGACGAAGAGGCCGGGCGGGCAATCCAAAAAGCCATTCAGATTTACAAAGACGACTACCCCGACGACCACCCGGGGCTGGTCTACGCCCGGCAAATCTGGGCGAGCTCAGTCGCCAGGCGCGACCGGCCGGCCGCCTTGAAGATTTACCGCGACACCGGAGACATGCTCGCCAAGAGTTACCCGCCCAAGGCGTTCCCGGACGGACACCCGGCGCTGGCCGAGCACGAGGAAGCCGTCGGCCGAGTCCTCCTGGCGGACGGTCGGCACAAGGAGGCCGCGCAGGCGCTCCGGCGGTCGTTCGATTACAACCAAAAACTCCTCACGGCCTACGCCGCCGCCATGTCCGAGAGCGAGGCGCTCGCGTATCTGGGTACGCTCCCGACCATCCGCGACCAGCTCCTTTCCTCGCTCGAACACGTCCCGGACTCGGCCGGGGAGGCGTACGAGGTCGTCTGGCAGGCGAAGAGTCAGGTGACGCGGGTCGTGCGGGCGCGGCAAATCGCCGGGGCGGTGCGTCTTTCGGACGACAAACAGGCCCGCGCGGACTGGGAGAAGCTGATCGCCGTCCGGCGGCAACTCGGGCTGTTCGCGCAGGAACCGACCGGCGACCTCGACCAACAGGCGGAGGAGGTCGGCAAGCTGGCCCGGCGGCGAGAGGAACTGGAGCGGTCCCTCGCGGACAAGTTCGGGGGGGCCGCGACGCGGGACGACGCGGCCGGCGCGAGCCCCTCGAAATTGCTGGCGTCCCTGCCGAAAG
>NZ_JH636441.1:7414-7659 GCF_000255705.1 Zavarzinella formosa DSM 19928 | reverse complement strand
GTTGGGGGCGGACATCAACGCCACGCGCGTCCGGGCGGCCGGCGGCCGGGCCTTCCCGGACACGTCTTTCCCGCTGGACGGCCCGCACGAGGACTTGTCGCTCGCCATCAGCGTCGGGAATCGCGGCCCGGTCGTCGGCCGGGCCGCCCTGGCGGTGAGCCGAAAGCTGCCGCACACGATGAGCAGGGGCCATCTGGCGCTGCTCGGGCGGGTCGTCCAACTGAACATCGACTCGCAAACGCACA
>NZ_JH636441.1:6604-6860 GCF_000255705.1 Zavarzinella formosa DSM 19928 | reverse complement strand
CGGCGGCACGGTCAGCGCGCCCCTGGCCCTGGCGGTCGAAGGACTGGCCCACCTGTGGCCCGGCAAGGATTCCACCCGGGTCCTGTTCGTCGACGCGGACGACCACGCGCTCACCGCCAGCATGGTTCGGATCGCCCGGGATGAGGTGAGACTGGCGGGGACGACCGCCGTCCCCGCGCTGGGGAGTCAAGTCTGGCAGGAGCGGTTGATGGACGGGCTCGCCCGCCGCTTCGTGCTGCACTGCCGGCACGACCCC
>NZ_JH636441.1:6277-6497 GCF_000255705.1 Zavarzinella formosa DSM 19928 | reverse complement strand
CACACCGGCGGAGTTTGACGCGATCTGCGAGCCACAGGCCCGGCAGGCGGTCGGGGAAATTATCGGGTTGTTCACGAACGGGAAGTTCGGCGACTGGCCGGACGTCGTGATGGTGACGCACGACGCCTCCTTTCTGCCCGGCCTGGTCGTGCGGCTGGAGAACGAGATTGGCCAGCGCACCGATGTCCGGTTCCTGAATTCCCCGGCGTCGGCCGCCGAC
>NZ_JH636441.1:4560-6267 GCF_000255705.1 Zavarzinella formosa DSM 19928 | reverse complement strand
CCGCCGCCAACCTGCGGGACCGCGCGGTCATCAGGGAGCCGGCGCCGCACCTCGCCACGGTGATCCCGCTGGACTCTCGCCTCGGCGCCGGGCCGTGAGCGGGAACTCCGGCAACCCGGCCGCAGAGTTGTTTAATTTCGGATTCCACAAGCAAGATGATTGTATGTGTTCCGGTGTTTCGTTAGAACTGTGTTTGCGCGGGTTCCTCCCCGCCAGACTCGGTCGCAACCATCAAAGCAACGCACAGATTTTGTGAACCCTATCGTGGCCGGCGGCCCGTTTCCCAAATGCCGCCGCCGCGAATAGCAACCCGGAGCCCCGGCTCCCCTTGACTCGTCCGCACCAGGAGATGTCCCGCCATGATTCTGTCCCTGATCCAGAAAGACATTGACGCGTGCATAGCCCGGCTGGAGGCGCTGCTCGAGCGGAGCGTCCTGTTCGGGGCCGCCGCGGAGAAAGTGCGCCAGCTTCTAAAAATCGCCATCCAAGAAGCCAAGAAACTGGCGGGTGAATCCCGGCAGCCCTCCCGGCTCGGCCTCGTCGGGGCCTTCAGCGCGGGCAAAACCCGGCTGCTGGAAACACTGCTCGGGTGTGCGGGCCGGCTCAAAGACCTTGTCGATGAGCGGCCGACCAGCGGCAACATCGTCGAATTTGAACTCGTGGCGGGAACCCAGGCCCGCACCGAGTTGGGCGGATGGAAAGTCGCGTTCATGTCGAGAGACACGGACGCCGCGCAAATCCTTCGGCGTCTGCTGACCGAGGCGCGCAGCGAGCAAACCCGCGACCGGCTCGACCGGCTTAATGTCCTGCTGGATGCGGCCGAGTTTGGTATTGACAACACGCTGAGCTGGATCAAAGCTCAGGAATGGGCGCAAGCGGCCCACGCGGAGGCCATGGGCCGGCAACTCAAGACGATCGCGTTTGAAGTGTTTCGTCTGACCCGGACGGTCGCCTACGCCGGGGACTGGCTCGGCCGGGAGTTCCTGATCGGCGACGAGGCGCAGGCGCACGCCCTGATGGCCCTCAGCACGGACCGCAGCCATTACGGCATCCCCTTGGACAAGTGGAAGGTCGAATTCCCGCCCGCGCCGCCGGCCGCCCCGTCGCCACTGCCCACCCTGTCGCCCGAACAATTGAAAGCGTTGTTCCCCGTCGTCCACAAAATTCACGTCCGGGCAACCCTCTCCCCCTTGGTCGCGGAGTCGCTCGGGGGGGACCACATGCGAATCGTCGATTGTCCCGGCGCGGACGCCGACGAGTCGAACTTCCGCGACTCGGTGATTTGCGCCGAGGAGTTGCAGGACGTTGACACGGTCCTGGTCCTGCTCAACGGCCGGCAGCCGGGCCAAAAACGGGCGTTCTTGGACGACTTGTTGCGCATCTGGGGCAACCAGGCCAAAAGCCGGATCCTTGCCGTGGTCAGCCGGTTCGACCAACTGCCGGTGACACGCCCGCAGGATTTGGACGCGCTGGCCGCGGGCACGGGGCCGCTGACGGCCAAGGACCTCCGGGCCGCCGTCGTCAACTTCGAAACGGTCTACGAGGCCGCGAAGGACACCGTGCTGGACAAGAACCCGGCCCGCGTCTGCCTGGTCAGCACGCTGGCCTACCTGACCGAGCGCCTGCTCAACGAGCGCGAGCCGGCGCGGGGCACGCCGGATTTCTACGCGAACCAGTTGCACTACGCCCCGAACCCGGCCGACGCGG
>NZ_JH636441.1:0-956 GCF_000255705.1 Zavarzinella formosa DSM 19928 | reverse complement strand
CGCCGCCGAACGTCCGGGCGGCGCGGCCCGGCGCGGCCCGGACGTTTTGGTGTCCCAGTTTCAAAACCTGTCGCGCATCACCGTGGAGCAGTCGGTCGCCCTCGCCGTGGCGCTGGCCCAGTCGGGCCTGGACAACTACGCCGAGAAAATTCGCCAGTCCCAACTCTCGCTGCATGCCGAAGCCGCCCCGCCCCGGCTTACGCTGCAAAGTCTGGTCCTTTCGGGGCGGGCCAGTGCTCTGCCCGAGGTCATCGCGCAGTTTCGCGACAAGTTGCAGGGCCCCACGCTGGGGATCAGCCCGGACCGCATCCTGTTCCGCTCGGAGTACGCCAAGTCGGCGACCGCTATCGGGGCTTGGCGCGGGATGCACCGCTACCTCACGGGCAAGGAACGCGTCGGCAGGCCCGCGGAACTGAACGGGAAGTGCGAAATGGACATTGAAGTCCAGAACCTGTTCTTCTTCCTGCCGACGTCGTACCGCCTCGGCACGGGTGAAAACCGGATGGGGGACTGGATCTTCACCCGCCACTCCGAGTTCAGGCAGCACGGGCCGAAGCCGCTGGGCCTGATTCGCTCCAAGGGGTTCGTGACCCCAGGCCGCGAGGAGCAGATTTACCGGGACGACGGCGACAACAACGGCGTGATGGTCGGGCGCTTCGTCATGCGCGAACTGGCCAACCTCAAGCTCCGCGGCGACCTCAGGGACCGCACCCCGGCCGACGAAGTCCCGGCGTGGCAGGTCCGCTACGAGATCACCCACCAACGCCGGCTGAGCGCGCTGGTCCTCCGGGCGTCCAGGCCGCCGGCCGACCCGGGGCTGTTGCCCATCTACGACATCCGCGACAACGACGAACACCACTACACAGTCATGACCGTCGAGCCGGGCACTCTGGGGAGATTGCAAAGTGCCCAAGGGCAGCAGTGCCCGTTTGACATCATTTCAGCCGCGGAAGGCG
>NZ_JH636440.1:1190235-1204002 GCF_000255705.1 Zavarzinella formosa DSM 19928 | reverse complement strand
AAATCAAGCGACTGGCCTTCCCGCAACTAGCATAACGCCCCATTGGTTCATTCCCTATCATCAAACAAGCCTCCCCCGGAAATCAACACTCATGCCCCGCGAACCATACCTCGAGATCGACGCCCTCCTGCAACCCATCCCCGGCGGGGAACCGGCCGGCCAACCGGCGTCGGTGGTGCTTCGGCAGCAACTTGACATCGCCCGCAAGGAAGACCCTTTCGACCCGAGCGTGAAAGCCGACTGGCCGATGGTGCGACGACTGGCCGAGGAGGCGCTGCAAAACACCGGCAAGGATTTGCTCGTCGCCACCCGGCTCGCGGAAGCGGCCACCCGCCTGCATGGGTTCGGCGGCCTGCGTGAAGGGCTGACCCTGTTGCGGCGATTCTGGAACGAATGGTGGGACACCTTCCACCCCGTGCCCGAAACGCCGGAAGATCTCGACCTGCGAACCGGCCCGCTTAACTGGATGAACGACGCCACACGGGCCGCCCGTTTCCCGGCGAGCCTGGGCAGGCTGCCGATGATTCGCATCAAGAAAACAGCCTATTCGCTACACGACTGGCAGGACGCCGAAACGGCCTCCCGCCTCGCCATCGAGGGGGCCAATCGCCGGGATGTGGAGATTGACGATTTTCGCCAGAATTACGCGGACTTGCTGGAGGCCGAGCGGGAACTGGTGGAACTCTCAAAGGCCGTGGACGAAAAGATCGCCCAAGCCGACCTCAGCCTTCTGGCCGGCGGTTCCACCCTCGGGGCGGCCGTCGCCGAATGCAAAACGATGATGGAGGGCATCAGCAAAAAGCTCAACATCCCGCTGGCCGAGGAAACCCATGCCCCGGCCGCGCCGACAGCGACGGCCTCCGCCGGCGGAACGGCCCCTGCCCCGGTGTTCCACGCCCAACCGGCGGGGATGTCCCGCGACGACCTGTACCGCCAGCTCAGCCAGATCGCTGACGCCCTGCAAGCGCTGGAACCCCACAGCCCGATCCCGCTGATGATCCGCCGGGCCGTGCGGCTCGGTGGCCTCTCATTCCCCGAACTGATGCGAGAAATCATCCGGCAAAACAGCGGCGCCAACGACGAACTCGACCAACTCCTTGGCGTGGTCCGGGAATGATTTATTGCGGCGACGATTCTTCTTGGCGGGGCGAGATGTCTTCGTCGAAATCCCTCTCATCCTGGCTGAGCGATGTGCCGGAAAAATGCTGTTCCAGCCGCCTTTTGAAATTGCCAATTCGCCTCCAATAGCCAATCAATACGACGAAGGGAACGACTGATTGCAAGGCAAAAATAGCCGTCGTCAACAATAAGTGATTGTTGCCCGTCAATATCGCCAAGATACAAATCACACAACCAACGCGGAGCAGATTGTCATGCTGATAACCCCGCATGCCATACGCCTCATCATTGGAGCGTTCGCCAATCGCATTGAATTGTTCGCACAATGAAATTGCCAATTGATGGATTGCCCAGATGGCAAAGATGATTCCCATTCCGGGAATCAGGCTGTACCACACCTCGCCGGGACGGATTTGCCGATGTTCGGGACGTATGACGAGCGCCGTGCGATACATGGTGATGGCGATCATAATCCAAAGACCGTATCCGACAAGGAAGAAGCCCGAGGCGACGATGATGAGTGTCAGCAGCGGATGATCGAAACCCATTGAAGCTCCTCGATTCATTTATCGACAAAGATCAATGCTTTTCCTGAAACGGCGGGGAGACCAGAGTACTCCGCCCACTCTTATTGCGGCGGCGATTCCTCTTGGCGAGGCGGGATGTCTTCGTCGAAATCCCTCTCATCCTGGCTGAGCGATGTGTCGGAAAAATGCTGTTCCAGCCGCCTTTTGTAGCCGCCAATTTTTATCAAACAATAAGACATCAAAACAAGCGGAATTCCGAAAAATTGCATAACCAAGAAGACGGGACCCATCAACGGATGAGAATTCACCCCAATAATTAACAGGATAAAAATCAACCAAGCATAAACCAAATAACGGATGAACTTGGTACGAAAGGGTGGAATCTCATGCACATCATCGCCGTGCTGTTCGCCAATCGCCTCGAATTGCTTTTGCAGCGAGATTGCCAGCTGCCGAGCCGTATACAGGATAAATATGAATCCGATCACCGGAATCAGTCCATACCAAGCCTCGCCGGGTGAGATTTGCCGAAACTCGGGACGCATGACGAGCGCCAGACGATGGGTGGTGATGGCGATCACAACCCGAAGAGCGTATCCGACAGCAACCAAACCCAGAATGACGAGAAGTATTATTAATTGTTCGGAAGGCATGATGAACACCAGACGATAAATGGGGATGGCGACCACGATCCAATGGAGGCGAAGCTCAGGGCAACAACAACAGATGATCCAAGCCCATTGAAACTTCCCGATTGCATCCGCCGCAGATCATTTGTCGGCAAAGATCAATGCCCGGCTTGATGCGGCAAATCATCCCCGTAATCCAGTTCCTCGGGCGACAATCGGGACAAGTAATCGACTGGCAAATATTGCCGGAGGCGGTTTTTATATCGGGTCATTCGCACCCAATAGGTGATCCAACCCAGAAAGGCCGCGATGAACAACATCGAGACAACCGGACCGGCGATGTCGAAGTCACCCATCTGATAACCGACCACACAAGACACGATGGCCAGAACGGCACCGCCGGTCCATATTTGGCCGGTCACCAGCGAATAGGTGTTGGTTGGTTCGGGCTTCCCCAAGGCGGTGAATTGCCTCCGAAGCGAAGCGGCCACTTGGTGAACCATCCAGACGGCCATGACGGCCCCCGCCCCTGGAATCAGGCAATACCAGACAAGGCCGGGCGCCATCCGCCGATGTTCCGGCCGGATTGTTTTCAATAAATCGCCTATCGAGCCAAGGAACAACGCGAATATTCCGCAGACGATGGCAATCAATAAGAACAGCGGGACAATCAAAAACAAGAAGAACCAGCCCATGAGTGCTCATTGCCTCAAATGCAATTACCAACGGTCCTGTTCATCAGGGCGGCCTTCCCGGATATCGTCCGCGTAGTCCAGTTCTTCCTGAGTGAGCGGAAGATTATCAAAATGCTTCTTGAGACGGGCTTTATATTTCCCGAGTTGCCACCAATAGTTTACCCAACCGTTGAAACCAACCACGATAAACACACCGATCATGAATACCGTCATCGTGTGCAGTTTTGACAAGCAGCCGAATGTCAAAAAGAAGCCAATGCCGAGAATGCCAACCGGCCAGGTTTGCCCGGCATCCAGCCCATATGAATCTGCGGGATCCGGCTCGCCAAGCGCCTCGAATTGTTTCCGGAGTGAGATCGCCAATGATTGCACCATCCAGACGGCCACGGGATATCCCGCGAAGGGAATCAGGCAGAGGAACACGGATGCGGGGTCAAGCTGCCGATGCTCCGGCCGGATGAGTCTTGTCACGCGGAAAGCGGTCCACAGGAACGCCAAGAAAACGCTTCCCATCCCGACGATCAGAGCAAACAGAATGGAACCGATCAAAATCTCAAATTCCATACGAATTCTCTGAAGGCCACGGCGGCGAATCTTGGCGGCTTCAAGGGGAATTTCGCCTGACGTTAATTTACGGCCGGTCCTCTTCGTCGGGGTGGCCCTTTTGCAAGCCGTCCCCGTAGTCTTGTTCTTCCGGCGTGTGTGAATCGGTGGTGAAGTGCCTTTGAAGGCGTTCCTTGTAGTCGTCGATTTGGATCCAGTAGACAATCCAAGCCGCCATGCTTCCCGTCATTCCCAGAACCATCACCGGCCCGGCGGTTTCCGAAAACGCCGGCATGTTTCCGGCCAGCGCGGCCTCGGCGGCGAGGGCCAGCCCGCAAAACCAAAACTGGCCGGGCGACAAGCCATACGAATCGCCCGGTTCGTGTTCGCCAAGCGCCACGAATTGCCGGCGCAGAGAATACGACACCCCGAGAATCATCCCGATCGACACGAACAACCCCGCGACCGGAACCAACCCGAACCAAACCAAGGCGGGCAACAATTGCCGATGTTCGACCCGGACGAGCTTCAGCGTGCGATAAACCGAGAGATGAAATAGGACATAAGCCAGGATGGCGCAAACAAACAGCAACGCCAGCAACCCGGCAATGCACAGAAACAGCATGGCCTCAATATTCATGAAAGCCCTTTGCTCAAAGGCCGCGAAGCGCCGCCTTCTTGGGGGGGGGCGACTGCCTCACCCCCATTTTAGACCGGGCGATCATCGCCGGGGGAGCGCTCGTTGATGTCTTCTCCGTAATCCAGTTCCTCCTGGCTGAGGCCGTTGATGCGACCGGTTGCGGCAAACTTCTCAAGCCGGGCTTTATGTTCGCTGATCTCCACCCAATAAACGCATCGAACCGTGAAGACAAACACACATGCGGGCAAGAACAAGACGGGCCAAAACCACAAAACGCCCCCAAAGACCACCAGACTGCCTGTCCAAACCAACCCGGCGGTTAACCCATAAAAGTCTCCGGCCTTGTGTTCTTCGAGGGCTTCAAATTGACTCCGAAGCGACCATGACAAGGCCCACACCATCCACATGGCCCAAAAGATCCCCGCGCCGGGGATCAAACAAAACCAGACAACACCGGGTGGAAATCGCCGATGCTCGGGACTGATCGTCTTCATGGTCCGGTGCATGGTGAGCAGGAAATTGACAATGACAACAAGTCCAAAAATGACCAGTGTCAGCAGAAGCAAAATAAAAACGCCGAAACAAAGCAGTTCCATGCGATTTCCTTGTTGCGCAGGCCGGAAGCGGCGATTTCAGTTATCTGTCCCCGCCGGGCTGTCGTTCTCGGGTTCTCTCTCTCCGGTGCCATCCCCGTAGTCTTGTTCTTCTTGGCTGAGACCGCTGATGCGGCCGGACGCGGAATGGCTCTCCAGCAGGGTTTTTAGTTCAACAATGATTCCCCAATAAATGAACCAGTCAATGGCGGCCACCGTGAAGATGGCAAAGATCGTCAAAGTAATCGTCTGGGGGACCGGATCGTCCAAGGATGAAAGATTAAAGAACGCATCAAGGCACAAAACCAACGTCAGCGTCAGTTGGCCACACGCCCAACCCATGCCGGAAATCAGGCCAAAAGAACCCGCGGCCTGGCCTTCGCCGAGCGCCTCGAATTGACGGCGAAGCGATGATGTCAGCGCCCAAACCATCCAAACAGCCATCAAAGCCCCGACGACGGGGATCAGCAAACACCAGACAAAGCCGGGGAAAAATTGCTGCCGATACTCGGGGCTGATTAATTCCACCGTCCGGGAAATAGCGAACAAAAAACGGCTGATTGTCGCCACCACAACCACGGCCAACACCACCAAAGACAAAAGCAACAAGCCGAGGCCCAAGGCGTCCATGTGAGTTCCTTTTGCGGTAACGGGAAGCAATGACTTCAGCCCTCTGTTCCCGACCGATCGTCGCTTTCCGGTTTTCGCTCTCCGATGTCATCCCCGTAGTCTTGTTCTTCTTGCGAAAGACTGTCGAGGCGGCCAGACGCGACATGCTTCTCCAGCATGGTTTTGAATTCGGTGATTTCCTGCCAATAAATAGGCCAGCCGATGATGGGCGCCACAATAGCGAACATGATCGCGATAATGATTATCTGGGCGACCAGCGGTTTCAGAGATGAAATGCTGACGAAGGGAGCGAGGCTCAAAGCACAGATCAGCGTCAGTTGGCCGCACGACCAAATCATGCCGGACACCAACCCGTGGAAACCTCCGTTTCGGGGTTCGCCGAGCGCCTCGAATTGACGGCGAAGCGACTCCGACACCGCCCAAACCATCCAAACGGCCAGAAAGAATCCGACACCGGGGATCAGCAAGCACCAGACAAAACCGGGCGAAAGTTGCCGATGCTCGGGACTGACCAGTTTGACCGTCCGGTGAATGGCAACGAGGAATCCGATGACGGCTACGAATCCAAGGACTGGTAACACCAACAAAAAAAGGCCGAAGCAGAGGATTTCCATGTGAGTTTTCTATTTGCAGAGACGGGAAGCCGCGGTCTCAACCTGTTGTTCACGACCGACCGTCGTCCTCGGGCTTTCTCTCCCCGATGTCGTCCCCGTAATCCAGTTCCTCTTGGGTGCGGACAATGATCCGGCCGGTTGCGGAATGTTTCTCCAGTCGGCTTTTGTATTCTCTGATCTGCTCGCGATAGGCGATCCAGCCGATGAAGGCCGACACGAAAAAGGCGTAGATCGTCAGGCAGAGGGCGTTGATCGGCAGAGTCGACAAGGACGACAGGTTGATGGAGAGAGCCAGCCCCGTGACCAGCACAAACGCCAGCAGGCTGTAGGCCCAGATCAGGCCGGCCACCAAGCCGTAAGAATCTTCGGGTTGCTGTTCTTTGATCGATTCAAATTGATATCGAAGCGACGCGGCCACGGCGCAGACCATCCAAACGGCCAGAAAGAATCCGACGCCGGGAATCAGCAGATACCAGACAAAACCGGGCGAAAGTTGCCGATGCTCGGGACTGACCAGTTTCACCGTCCGGTGAATGGAGGACAGAAAACGGCCGGCCATCACCACCAGAAAAACAACAGACACCGCGAAAGACAGAAGAAAAAAACCGAGGCAGAGAAGTTCCATGCGGATTCCTTATCGCCGGGACGGCAAGCAACGACTTCAACTTTCTTTTCCCCCGGCTGTCATCTTCCGGTTTTCTCTGTCTGATGTCATCACCGTGGTACGGTTACTCCGTAATGGGCTGTTGGGGACTTGATTTGATCCTTGGAAAATCTTGAATGCTCCAAGCGAACCTGTTCCGGCAACAGGCCAATTCACTTCTGGATTGTCACTTCCGGTTTGCACTTCTCCCGTCACCTCTCGAACGCCATACTGGACGCTATGTGCGATAAATTTCTACCGTACTCCGTCCTGAGTAAAGCCACGCTTCGAGGAAAGGAGTACGCCTGGCCATTCCCTGCCGTAGAGGAGGCGGTTACCGCCGCCGTAGCAAGCCGACTTGCCACATTCGGCGGGCAGGCTCAGTTCCGCATCCCTGAAGGCACTTGCGAACTGTACTGGCTCTCGGCAGACAGTGACAAACGACTTCCTGACGAGGGGTGGGATGATTACGTCGCTCGCAGTGCTGCTGAAGTTCTGGCCAAGTTCGTCGCAATGTGGAAACAGACGGACTTCACTAAAGAGGCACGCCAATGGCCGGACTTAAACAGGCTGCACACTCAAGGTGTGGATCTCAACCAATGCCTCTGTTTTGTCCTGTATTTTGGAACCGAGCCGACCGCACCCGCTGAACTGAGCAAGGCAGATTTTAAGTAGGCCCATTATTTCTTCTGATAATGGGCCAGTTCACCTCCGCCGGATGCAGCCAATTTTTCTGGCATGCGTTGGCGGTTGGTTTTCGCCCCAAGGGGGCGCTCGAAAATAGCCAGGGGCGGCCGCCGCCCCTGGAATCCCGCCATTTGAGGTTTTCCGCCCCAACGGGGCGGCGCTTGCTGGTTGTGCCACCCCGTTGGGGTGGATTCCTTTTGGCCGTCGTTGACCAGGGGCTTCCACCCCTGGCTATTCTCAAGCGCCCCCTTGGGGCGAAAACCAATCTGTTTTCCTTGTCTTCCACCAGCAAAACCCTCTGATTTTGAAGTCAGACAGTCTTGATCCTCCCGCTTTGGTCCCATCCGACCAAAGGAGTTTAAAGCCAAGGTCACTCCGCTGACGATACTAACGACTTTCAAACGAGTCAAAATGGGCAAGTGAATGATCGGGCATGAGAACGCCACTATTGATGTCTGGCCGGGGCCGCGGCCCAAGACGGTGATCGCGGACGGCGGGGCGATTCTGGAGATTCCCGCCGGGTGGGTTCTGCTGCCTCCCGGTGACGCGGGGTTGACCCGGCGGGTCAAGGCGGCCGGGCCGACGTGGACGATGTTGGAGAAGAAGGGTCGGCGGATCATGTCGCGGGGCGTTTGGGCGCCGGGCGAACATATCACCAAGGCAAAGGCCGATCTGGAGGCCGAGCGGTCCACCGAAAGTTACGCGGCCAAGCAGCGGTCGGCGGCCAAACGGCGGGAGAAGGTTCAGGCCGAGTACACAGACGACTTTCACGGGGCCGTGCTGGCCTACCTGCACTTCCACCCAAATCATGCGGAATTGGCTGAATTGGTGGCGAAGGCCGTCACCACCCACGCCACGCCGGTCGGTAGTGGCACGGTGGCCCGGACGAAGCGCATCCCCATCGGCGACCGGGCGGCGGCGGCCGTCATCGCCTGGCTGCGGCATCAGACCACCGAATACGACATGATGGAAATTTCACGCGGCCGGGGAGACCGCCGGGAAGTTCGGCGAAAGCTGGCTCAACAATCGAAGGCGATGCTGGAACGCTATCGCCGGGGGGATGTGATCGCGGAGGTCGATTGCCCGTTGCGGGTGGCCTTGCGCTAACTCAGCGGGCGGCCTGCCAGCGGATGTTGCGGAACTCCACCGGGTCGCCCTCGGCGTTCACGGAAAATGTGCCGGTCGCGGGGGCGTTCACCACGGAAGCAACAGTCACCCCGTTGATGATGACGGCCGCCGACCGGCCTTCCAGTTTGATGGTCATGCTGTTCCAGTCGCCGATGGCCTTGGGCTTGACCCCGGCGGGGATCGTCTCGAATGCCTTGAGATGGTCGTTGCTGGCGACGATTGACGTGGTCATCTTGCCGCAATCCGTTCCCAAGGCGATCTTGCAATTCTGCTCGCCATTGCCCCGCACGGTGACGGAGGCGGCCACCGCTTTTTTCGCGTTGGACGCGGTCGGGGTGAACCGCCATTCGACATGGAATGTCCCGTCCCCAAACAATTCCTCGAAGGAGTAAGACTCCTTGGCGGCCTCGCAAACAAGCGTGTCAGCCGTGGTCAGTTGCCAGGGATTTTTGCCCGATCCGCTTCGGGACCATTCTTTCATTTGTTTGCGAATCAGAGGAACCCCGACGGGTTCGCCTTCCGATTTCGCGGGAAACGAAAAGACCAGCGAGGCGATCAAACCGATGAGTGCGGTGAGAATGACGGTGCGCATCGGGAAAACTCAGCGGTGTTTGGCTATCATGGGAATGTCCGACGGGAAGCATAGAACACGATTGGGCCTCATGTCGAACTCCGAAACAACGACCCCGCCCGAACCGTCGTTGGTGACTGTCCGCAAACCCTTGGGCTGGCTGGTGATCGGGCTGGCGTGGCCGGTTCTGGTTCAGCAATTTTTGATCCTCAGCGTCGCCCTGTACGACCAGTTTCTGGCCGGAAACAACCCGCCGGAAGACCCGACGCTGCATATCGGCCACCAAGCCGCCCAGACGACCGCCAATTACATTTCGTGGTTTATTTCCTCCGCCTCGGCCCTCGTTTCCGTCGGGGGGACGGCCCTCGTCGCCCGTTTCGTCGGGGCCGGGGAGCGGGACCGGGCCAACCGGGTGGCCAATCAATCGCTGGCGCTGGCCTTTGTCTTCGGGATCATCGGCACGCCTCTGGCCCTGTTCGCCCTGCCGTGGGCTGTTCATGCCCTCGGCCTGCGGGACGAAACGGCCTGGAGCGCCGTGCAGTTCCTTCAGCCGATTTTCTTTCTGGTGACGTTCCAATTGCTGGAACAATCGGCCATCGCCTGTCTGGTGGGGGCGGGGGACACCCGCACGGGGCCGTTTGTGCTGGGAGGGGTCGCCCTGCTGAACATTCCGATGGCGTGGACCTGTTTCCACGGTTTCGGGCCAATTCCCGGAATGGGCTTTTACGGCATCGGCATGGGAACGGCCCTCAGCCATGCGTGCGGCTCCCTGACCGTATTGGGCGTGTTATTGGTCGGCCGGCACGGGCTGAGATTACGGGGCGCCGACTTGTGGCCCGATTTTCCGTTGATTTATCGCATCCTGCGGATCAGCTTGCCGGCCAGCGTGGACACCTTGTCCATCGGCTTGTGCCAGCTTTGGTTTCTGTCGCTCGTCAACGCCCTCGGGAATGTGGCGGCGACGGCCCACGGCACGGCCATCCGTTGCGAGGGGTTGGGCTATATGTCCGGCCAGGCGTTCGCTACGGCGGCGTCGGCCCTCGTCGGGCAGAACCTCGGGGCGAAGCGGCCGCACGAAGCCGCCCGGTCGGCCCGTGTCGCCCTGTTGTTCGGCTGCGTGACGATGTCCCTCATGGGGGTGCTGTTCTTCACGTTCGCCCCGGCCATGTTCCATTTTTTCAGCCCTCATGCCCATCAACAACCCGTGGTGGATGCCGGGGTTCCCATTCTGCGGCTGGTGGCCTTCGCCATGCCGCCGCTCTCGGCAATCATCGTGCTGACGGGCGTTTTGCGCGGGGCGGGCGACACCCGGTTTCCCATTCTGCTGAGTTGGATCGGCTTCCTCGCCATCCGGTTGCCGATTGCTTACTTGCTCACGCGGGATCAACTGGATTTGGGGGCCGGAATCATCATCCCCGGCTGGAACCTCGGACTCTTCGGCGCCTGGCTCGCCATGTTCGCCGACCTGATGGTGCGCGGAGCGTTGTTTGTCTGGCGGTTCACCAGCGGCCGGTGGAAGACCGTGCGGGTGTGATGCTGACTGGCGAAACCCGGCCTGTCACTCCCCCGTTTTCGGGGTGAATTCCAGCCCGGTGAAACGAACCAGCCGGACGTTTCCATCGGCAACAACGAACGAAATAAACATCCCGAGTAATTGCGGGTTGTCCGTGTCAATCTTGAACGTATTCACCTCCCAATGACTCAGGGAGAGGTTCCACCCGTTCCATTTCCATTCCAAGCCCTTCTTCCCGGCGATGATCTCCATCACACCATACGCCGGGTGTTCATACTTCCCGGCGTATCGGGCGAGCGGCAGCGATGGCGGCGTACTCGCGCGGCGGGCCACTTCCAGTTGTTTTTGCTCGCGCCGGGCGGCAGATTCCTCGTCGGCGGCGATCTCTTGGAACAATTTGCTCCAGTCGGTCAACGGGGGAAGTTTCAAGAAGTGATCGACGAGTTGGTTGCTCAGGGCGGCGTTCATTCGTGTTCCTTCGCGGTTGGCGAAAATGGCGAAGGCGATGCCATCCTTTGGCATCATCGTGATGTGAACGCGAAGGCCGTCAATGAAACCGGCGTGCTGGCAGAGCAGGTGGCCGCGGTAGTCCTGTACGACCCAGCCAAGGCCGTAGGAAAGTTGCTCGGTGTGCGGGTTCATCCGGGCGGTCAGCCCTTCCCGGCGGATGATCGTTTGCGGGGTCCAGGTTTCCCGAAGGTTTTTCGCAGAGATGAGCGGTCGCTCCCCGACGGTTCCCTCATTGAGGAGGAACTTCAACCACGGGGCCAGATCCTCGGCCGAGGCATGGATGGAACCGGCGCTGTTGGGGGTCTTCATCTCATAGAGGGGAACGGCCGCCAGCTTTCCCTCCGGGTTGGCGCGGTGGCCGATGATGGTTTCCGCCTTGGCCGGATCGGGTTGGGTCACGCCGGCCGTCTTCATTCCCAATGGACGGAAGATCCGGCTTTCGACCAACTCCCCCCACGGCTTCCCGGAGGCTTTTTCGCAAACCAACCCGGCCGCCATGTACATGATGCTCTGATATTGCAGTTCCATGCGGAACGGGGCGGTCGCCGGCATCAGATTACATCGCCGGACAACTTCCTCGGTCGGCCAGGGGGTGTGATACCAAAGCAAATCATGGGCGGGCAGGCCGGTTCGATGGCAGAGGAGATCGCGGACCAAGACCAGTTCGCTGGCCGCCGGGTCGGCCAGTTTGAACCACGGGAGATACTTGCGAACCGGATCGTTCCATGCCAGCACCCCCTCGTCCACCAGACTGGCCATGATGGCGGTGGTGAATTGCTTGGTGCAGGAGGCCAGCGGGAAGACGACCCCCGGCGTGATTGGCTTGCCGCCGATTTCTCGAACGCCGTCTGAAACGATGGCAATCGTCGAAGTCCGGTCAACGGCGACGACATTCACGCCCGGCACATCCCAAGCCTTGCGATTCGTCGCAATGATCTCCCGCAACCGGGCCTCCTGGGCCGGCAGCGGCAGGACCACCGGCCCGAGGGAGATGAACAGGGCGAAAAGCAATCGGCAAAGTTGGTTCATGAGTGTCAATAAAAACAGGCCGACCCGATGAACGAGCCGACCTGCGAACGTTGATTGAATCAGGCAAACCGGGAAGAATCACACCCCGTAGCCACCGGCAAATCCGAGGCCCTTGCCACCGATACCACCAATCCCGCCGATGCCACCAATCCCACCGATGCCTCCAAGACCTCCAAGGCCGCCGATGCCACCAATCCCGCCGATGCCTCCAATTCCACCGATGCCACCAATCCCGCCGATGCCACCGATCCCGCCAATGCCACCGATCTGACCGCCAAAACCACCGATCTGACCGCCAATCTGGCCACCGAATCCGCCAATCTGGCCGCCGATCTGACCGCCGAATCCGCCAATCTGGCCGCCGATTTGGCCACCGATCTGACCGCCGATTTGACCACCCTGCAGGCCGCCTTGGGAGACGCCAGTCATCTGCATGTATTGCCAAATCTGGGTGCCGCCGAGCTGGGGTTGGGTGGTTACCCCCGGAAGATTCAGTTGGGTTTGGCCGCCGCTGAAGCTTTGACCACCGCCGCTGAAGCTTTGACCGCCACTGAAGCTCTGGCCACCGAATTGGCCACCGCCAAACTGACCGCCGCCGAACTGGCCACCGAATTGGCCGCTGTTGTTGCCGCTGTTGTTGCCGTTATTGTTCCCGTTGTTGTTGCCGTTATTATTCCCGTTATTGTTGCCGTTGTTATTGTTCACGGTTCCCTTGAAGATGTTCTGGTTGTAGCCAGGGGGAACGGCGGGCGGGTTGGGAATTCCAGGGCGGGGACCGCCCGGGAAGAACGGTCGGATTTGGGCCGATGCCTCGTTGGGCATCGGCATCAGCGAGATGCCTCCCAAAACGAGCGCCGTGGCACCCAAAATATTTTTGATCGAAACGGACATGATTGAGAGCTCCCTTCAAATAGGCATTTCCAGACATCTGCTTGAGGGTGTTGGAGTGACCGGATGCCCCTGTGCGCAGGGTTCGCAATCAATCCCGTCTGTTTGATAAACGTTGATTGGAAATTCTCGTTGGAAAAATCCAATCAAAAATCAGATCTTGGAAGATACCATTCTTCCACGCGACTCTTACGAGGTCAATCGTGGTTTGCCAAAAACACTTCGCCATCCACACGGGAAAACCCGCCGCTTCCGCAAAAGAATTGCGTCCGACGGTCGCCCCGATACTGTTAAGACGGAGGAGAAGAGCGGCCGGATTTCCCAATAATCAGGTCAAGAGGCGCGTGATCGTTTCAACCATTCAAAGTGGTTGGCGAAAAAGCGAGGGCTATCCGGGAGAACCAGAAAAGGGCGCTAATGCGGAGGAGCTGTTGGCGGAGACGCGTGTGACGAAAAACAGGCCGACTCGATGAACGAGCCGACCTGTGAAAAATGGCCGAAACAAAGAAACAGGGAGAATCACACCCCGTAGCCGCCGGCAAAGCCGACCCCCTTGCCGCCGAAACCGCCACCGAAACCACCGCCAATGCCACCGATTTGGCCGCCGAAACCACCGCCAATGCCACCGATTTGGCCGCCGAAGCCACCAATCTGACCGCCGATCTGACCGCCGAAGCCACCAATTTGGCCGCCAATCTGACCGCCGAAGCCACCAATCTGACCGCCGATCTGACCGCCAAAGCCACCAATCTGACCACCAATTTGGCCACCGATTTGGCCGCCGATCTGACCGCCGCCCCCTTGGGAG
>NZ_JH636440.1:1189035-1190196 GCF_000255705.1 Zavarzinella formosa DSM 19928 | reverse complement strand
AGCTGGGGTTGGGTGGTCACCCCCGGAAGATTCAGTTGGGTTTGGCCACCGCCGCCGAATTGACCGCCGCCAAATTGACCGCCGCCAAACTGCCCGCCGCCAAACTGCCCGCCGAACTGGCCCCCGCCAAACTGCCCGCCGTTGTTGTTGCCGTTGTTATTCCCGTTGTTGTTGCCGTTGTTATTCCCGTTGTTGTTCCCGTTGTTATTGTTCGCGGTTCCCTTGAAGATGTTCTGGTTGTAGCCAGGGGGAACGGCGGGCGGGTTGGGAATTCCAGGGCGGGGGCCAGCCGGGAAGAACGGCCGGATTTGGGCCGACATCTCGGTCGGGAAGGGAATCATCGAAACGACTCCCAAGGCGAGCGCCGTGGCGATCAACCAATTTCTGATGGAATATGACAAAACAGGAGCTCCCTTCACTGAACAGTGACCGGACAAAAAACAACGGGTTTTAGAATGATCGGATGTCTTCTTGCGAGCAAGGTTACCGAACAATCACATGCTTAAGCTAAACGCCGGTCGCATATCCGTTGTTGGATAATTCAACCGGAAAATAACTTTTCTTTCAGATTTATTCTCTCGCGCAATGATCATGCGGTCAATTGAGTTTCGCAAAAAATCATCCCGAACTTCCGGACGGAAAGTGGCGCATCTCGACACGCAAATTCCATCCGGCGATTGATCAATTGTGACAATCAAAGTTGTCCGCAGAAACCACAAATAGATTGGGTGCGTCGGATGGGGAGAAACAGTGAAAGCCGGGAGTGCGGCGGGAAACGAAAAACAGGCCGACTCGGTGAACGAGTCGGCCTGCGAAAGCATCATGAGATGGGGAGGCGGGAAAAATCACACCCCATAGCCGCCGGCAAATCCGACTCCCTTGCCGCCAAAGCCGCCAATCTGACCGCCAAAGCCACCAATCTGGCCGCCAATGCCACCAATCTGGCCGCCAATGCCACCGATCTGACCGCCAAAGCCACCAATCTGGCCGCCGATCTGACCGCCAAAGCCACCAATCTGGCCACCGATCTGACCGCCAAAGCCACCAATCTGGCCGCCGATTTGACCGCCAAAGCCACCAATCTGACCACCAATTTGGCCACCGATCTGACCGCCAATCTGGCCACCGATCTGGCCGCCCTGTTGACCGCCGCCTTGGGAA
>NZ_JH636440.1:1141434-1189025 GCF_000255705.1 Zavarzinella formosa DSM 19928 | reverse complement strand
AGCTGGGGTTGGGTGGTCACCCCCGGAAGATTCAGTTGGGTTTGGCCGCTCTGTTGACCGCCGCCGCCAAACTGGCCGCCGCCGAACTGACCGCCCTGTTGACCGCCGAACTGACCGCCGCCGAACTGACCGCCGAACTGACCGCCATTGTTTCCGCCGTTATTGCCGTTGTTGTTCCCGTTGTTATTGCCGTTGTTGTTGTTCCCGTTGTTGCTGTTCGATGTTCCCTTGAAGATGTTCTGGTTGTAGCCAGGAGGAACGGCGGGCGGGTTGGGAATTCCGGGGCGGGGACCGGCCGGGAAGAACGGCCGGAGTTGGGCCGACATCTCGGTCGGGAAGGGAATCATCGAGACGACTCCCAAGACCATGGCCGACGCGGCTAGGCCGTGTGTGATTGAAAAGCGCATTTAGTTCGGATCCCTTGCAAAAACGGTGAGAAGAACGGAAGGAATCGGCCTCGACAGACCGGCTCTGTCAATCGTCGAGGCCTTCGAGAGTCATGCTGTGATAAGACACGTTGATTTGGAACAACCGACGGGGTCCGTACCAAAAAAGAGCGTCCGGTCCATGTCAATCCTAGCGAAGCGGGTGTCCGGCTGATTTATTTTTCGGGAATTAATTGCCCAAAATTCCGAATTTCGTCAAACACCCCTGTTGCTGAATGCAACGCCGCCCCGCTTCTCTCATGAAACTTGCCGGGATAACGCCAGTTTGCCCAAGGTTTGCGCCGGATAATCCGCATTTTCGGCACATCTGGCATTGACCGCCCGCCGATAGAAGTTATGTCTGTCGCCATTCAATCGAAGGTGTTCGCTCTGCGCGAATGCCCAAACAAGTGAATGACCCGGCGGACGGGGAATCTTCTTTTCGGTTTGGGGAAACCGGCAAGGGATGGCCGCACGGCGTCAAGGGGGATGTTGGAAATGTGCAACCGCTGGCTCGGCTATATGCTGATGATCGCTCTGGGGCTCGCCATTGGGTTCACGCCCGGCCAGGTCCGGGCGGAACCGTGGGATGTCAGCGGGAATTCTCTCCCGACTCTTCCGGTGCCGATTGGTCCGTATCAACACGACGGATCGGGATTTTACACGGGAATCGAATTCCTGATGATGCACGAGACACGGGCGATCGGCAGGCAGGTCATTGCCTCCCGAGGCTATGTGCCCTCGTTTGACTTTCCCAATCCGGGCGGGTCTCCAAGCCCGGGATTCGTCGGCGGGGTGCCTCGCGGATCGGGGGCGACAGCGCTCGCCAGCGATCAACTCGGGAACACCAGTTGGGCTCCGGGCTGGCGGATCACCGCCGGCTACCGGATGGAGGACGGCACCAGCTTCTCCGTGAGCTGGGCGCACCTTCAGGACGTGAAATACAGCGGCGGCGCCGGCTCGCAGGGGCCGAACTTCGCCCAGGTGGACGGGGGGGACAACACGTTCCTCTTCGCCCCGGTGTTCAACTTCTCCCCGCTGTTTTCCGGGGCGCCCAACCGCGTGATCGCCACCGTTCCCGGTGTCGGCACCGCGCCGGTCTCCGGGTTGCTCAACGGGATCTGGAACGGGGCGTCGGACATGTCCATGCTGTTCAGTCAGCGGTTCGACAACTGGGACATCGCCGGCCGTTTTCCGGTTTTCCAAAGCGAAAACGCCCGGTCCTATGCCATCGCCGGGGCCCGGTTCGCCTGGATTTGGGAACGCTTCCAGTGGGTGACCACGGACTTGAACTACACGGGGGACGACACGACGGGCTTCACGGCCAGTTACGACGGGCAATACGCCGCCCGTTACGACAACACCCTCTCCCAACGGATGTATGGTCCCATGATCGGGGCCGGGCATGAGGTGTATCTCGGGAGCGGGTTCGGGCTGGGGTGTGAAACCTCGTTCGCCCCGTTGCTGGACATCGCCAAGGAACGGGTGAAGTATATCCGCGTGGACGAAACCACGCAGGCCAAGCGTGGTTGGATCGACAACACGATCACCCTGAACTTGAACTTCGCCATCAACCTGACCTGGCAGCCGTTTGAAGGGATGACGTTGCGGGCCGGATGGAACGCCTACAACTTCTTCAACACCTACTACATGGAACGGCCGGTGGGCTTTAACATGGGAGCCTTGGATCCGACCTACGGGACCCAGATCTACCGGCTCATGCACGGGTTGAACGTCGGTCTTGCCTATACCTGGTGACCGGCCGATCGGGGATCTCCCCGTTCCCCGATCCCATCAACCGGGCGGCGGTTTCCCATGTCCGGGGAAACCGTCGGCCGGTTGTTCGTTTCCATCGGCTGATTGCCGGGCGGTCCCCTGTCTCCTATCTTATCGCCACCGTGCGGGGAACGACCGCCGCCCGTCGAGTGGAACTCACCAATTCATCTGGGGACAGAGCATGGCCGAGGAGCGTGGGGCTGCCCGCGATTACCCCGCTTGGAAATCCAAGCCGACATCGTGGACCAAACTATTCGGCACCTTTCTGGTCGCCCTCGATCCGTTCAAGCTGCTCGTCGCCGCCGCCGGCATTTTGGCGACCGCGCTCGGATGGTGGCTGATCTCGATCATCTTCTATTACAGTTGGTCGATTCCGAAGCAAAGCGACTATGACTCGAAGAAGTTCCCCGAGGGAACCACCGAGGAACAGCGTGCCCAGCTCAAGGACGACGCCTTCCGCAAGGACATGGCGACGTGGGCGTTGATGTACGAACTCGGCGGGCCGTCCGACCGTTCCAACAAGGACGTGACGGCGATTTACGCCAAGTGGTATCAGGAAACCCACCCGGACAAGGCTCTTCGGAATGTGCATCTCGCCAACGGCCACGGCGGCAAATACCGCACGATGCCGTGGAACGAAGATCGCGGCCCGAATCCGTTTTTGCTCACCAAGTCGGTCATCAGCGGCAGTTCCGGGGAACGTCGGGAGTTCATCGGCTGGTTCTTTAGCAATCAACTGCCGAACCTCGTGGAACCCCTGCTGAAGTTCCTCACGCCGGTCTATTACCTGTTTGACGCCCGCGCCAGTTTCTGGGTGTACATCTACCTGCTGTTGCTCATCTTCTGGCTGCTCGTGGTCTGGGGCTTCTTCGGCGGCGTCATCACCCGCATGGCCGTGTTGCAACTCACCGGCAAAGAGGGGGGCGGCATCCGCGAGGCTTTTGGCTTTGTGAAAAACCGGTACCTCTCGTATTTGCTGTCACCGATGGTGCCGCTGTTGCTCATCGGATTCATGGTCCTTTGCTGCATCCTCTTCGGCATCATCCACTGGATTCCCCTGCTTGGGGACTTTGTGGACGGCATCTTCTGGTTCCTGCCACTTCTGGCCGGGCTGGTGATGTCCCTGATGCTGCTCGGCATGGTTGGCTATCCGCTGATGTACCCCACCCTCAGCGCCGAGGGGAGCGACACTTTCGACGCAATGAGTCGATCATACAACTATGTGTACGAATCCCCGTGGCATTACATCTGGTACTCACTTGTGGCCGTCGTGTACGGGGCGGTGCTGGTGTTGTTTGTGGTGACGGTTGGCTCGGCCGCCGCTTACCTGTCCAAGTGGGGCGTTTCCAAGTGGCCCACCTTCGGGGCCGACCGCTCGCCGGAATATTTGTTCATCTATTCGCCCCAGTCGTTGGGCTGGCGGGAATTGATGCTTCAAGGAAGCCCGGCCGCCATCAATGATGAAGGCGAAGTGCTGAACCCGGCCGCCAACACGGTCTTCATGGACAACTACTCGTGGTACAACCACGCGGGCGCCGCGATGACCAGTTTCTGGATCACGCTGGTGTTCATGCTGGTGATCGGCTTCGGCTACAGTTACTTCTGGACCGCCGCCACGCAGGTTTACCTGCTGATGCGGAAACGGGTGGATGAAACCGATTACGACGAGGTGTACGTCGAGGAAGACCTGCCCCCGCAATCGCCGGTGACGGTCACCCCGACGCCGACTCCCTCGCCGAGCCCGACACCGACCCCGGCTCCGACGCCCGCCCCGGCAGTCGTGACCACCCCGGCTCCGGTCACGGTGACCCCGGCCCCGGCGGCCACCGAGCCGACAAAGCCCGCGACGGACAAGCCGACGACCTGAGAACTCCGGTTGACAGTGATTCTCAAAAGCCCCATACCCTTTCGGTGTGGGGCTTTTTTGTTGACGGCGGGAGGTTCCAATGCCACGGCCCGTGATTCTGTTCACCAACGCGGTGACCGACATTCCGTTCGAGGAACTCGCCGGCAAGGCCGAGGAATGGGGCTTCGCCGGGTTTGAACTCTGTTGCTGGGGCGATCACTTCGAGGTCCAGCGGGCCTTGAGCGAGAAGGATTATTGCCCGACCCGCCTGGAAATTCTTTCCCGCTTCGACCTTCAAGTCCCCGTGTTGAGCAACCACCGCACCGGGCAGGCGGTTGGCGACCCCATCGACATTCGGCACAAGGGAATTCTTCCCGATTATGTGTGGGGCGACGGCAAGCCCACCGGCGTCCGCCAGCGCGCCTCCGAGGAAATGGCCGGGACATTCCGGGCCGCCCAGAAACTCGGGGCGAACATCGTCGGCGGGTTCACCGGTTCCCCGCTGTGGTCCCACGTCGGCGGCTATCCGGCCCCGTCCCCGGAGATTATCGAAGCCGGTTTCAAGGATTTTGTCCGCCTGTGGAATCCGATTTTAGATGTCGCCCGCGACGAGGGGGTGCGCTTCGCCTTCGAGGTTCATCCGGGGCAAATCGCCTTCGATCTTTATTCGGCCGAAATGGCCCTCGACGCCCTCAACGGCCGACCGGAGTTCGGCTTCACCTTTGACCCGGCGCATCTGCACTGGCAGGGGGTGGACCCGGTGGAGTTCATCCGGCGGTTCCCGGATCACATTTATCATGTGCATGTGAAGGATGCCGTCCTGACCCTGAACGGCCGTTCAGGCATCCTGAACAGTTACCTGCCGAGCGGCGACCCGCGCCGGGGGGTTCAGTTCCGCACGCCGGGCCGGGGGGGGATTGATTGGGAGAGCATCATCCGGGCGTTAAACGAGATCGGCTATGCCGGTCCGCTCGCCGTGGACTATCATGACCGGGGCATGAACCGCGAGGCCGGCCTTCGGGAAGCCTGCGAGTTCGTGAAGCGACTCGATTTTGAACCCGCGACCCCGCCCGGCTCGCAAGCCTTCCGGTGACCGATGCGAAACCCCGATCCGACGACGCTCGAAGACCTGCGGGACAAATGGACCGACCAGTTCGTCCGGGCCAACCCCGACAAACCGGAACACAAACGCTTTGAAGGCCGCGTCGGCCGCGTGGTGACCGTCAACTGGTCCGGCAAGGCCATCATCGACTTCGCCGACGGCGCCTGGTACGACCTCCCCGCCTCGGAAGAATACCTCACCCTCGTCCCCGCCGACGACCCCGCCAAAACCAAATACGACCCCAAACGCACCAGCGCCCAAGCGAGGCCGGACCGGCAGGGGTGAGAGAACAATCTCGTCCAATCCGGGAATAATTGGCCTATTTTGGCCTCAATGGTCCATTGCGGCTGATTTTCGGTGGTTCGCCCGAAATGATGGAACGATCCTCAAAAAACAAGAATTAACCTTGGCCGACCGCTTGATCATATGCGCTTGACTGCGAGGGCGGCATGATAGCGAAAAATCGCTCGCAACGGACCATTACCTCTTCCAGAGAGGTGGTGCGAAAGATCTCCGTGTGCAACTTTTCACAGTTGGCGGACACGGATTCGATTGCTGTCTTCTCCCATAATCGTCGGCATGGCCAAGACTGCAAGACCGTGGCGAACGGAGCAGAACAACGCAGATGCCTCAACCGCTCCGACATGCCGGTGGCAAAACCTAATTTGAACCGTCCGGGGTCAAATTTTGGCTCAAGCTGAATAAGGTAGAAAACGCCGACTTCGGCAGACACAAAATCCTCGGACTCATCGCCGTTCGCTTCGGCGTCATCACGTTCAATGATGGCTTGCATCTCGACCGTAACAAGCCGGAATTCTTCTTGCGTGATGTATGCAACCAACTGGTTTTTGCTCGACAAGTTTCGATGTTTCGCCGGGGTGATGCCGAGCTTTTTCAGCACCTTAAACACGGTCGATTTACGCTTGCCATGCTGGCGGGCGATGTCAATCACCGAGATTAGATCGTCACCCACTTCAGATGCTCTTTTCGATGTCAAAATCCAAGTTCAGCCGCCCTCCATCAGAAGACAGCCACCAACTTGGAACAGATGAGGACAATATCTGCCTCAAATAATGATTGCGAATCGGAACCGCACACCGGCTCGCTTCGCCGCCTCTAACTCCGTTGCTATTTGTGACAACTCCTCGATCACGAGTGATTGCCGAGCCAAAACATTCGGACATGAAATTAGATACGTTTGCAATGCCTTGACGGTTGCCAGTCCGTGCGATGGCGAGAACCATTCGGCGGGCGCTAATTCGGCCCGTGTCTCGTCACTCATTGGTGCGGCGATATCTTCGGGCGCGTAACTCTCGAATGCCAAGAGCGAGACAAGCCCATTCTCTTTGGCAAAAAAATCCAATTGTTCCCGCACTTTGGCCAGCGCCGTATGGTCCGTTCCGCATTCGGAATACGGCTGGGCTTTGGCCTCAAACACTGTCTCAAAACTGGCCCCCATCCTGTGCGTCCTTTGTGATCTGTGTCTCGGCCTGTCTTGCGATGCACAGAGATTTGCCTTGAAAGACAACCTCGCAGCCCCGCGACCACAACTCAAAATACGGGCGGAATACGTCTCGTGGAATCCATTTCTGAAAGTATGGCCACTGAAGATACCATGCAAGCCAATAATCGCACGCCACGCTGTAGAAGCCTTCTCGCAGATGGACGGTTCGGTGCCCGTAGTCGTAGAAACCCCGAAGGATGTCACCGAGCGAATCCTGAACCAATGCGTGATCGTCGTTTCTGCGGTCGCACTCTCCCGACGGGACAACCACAACCCCATCAACAGCGCCGATATACTCGTGGAGTTCCCGGTGACCTGATAATGTCGCCAGCACAGCTATCAGCCGCAAGCCGGCGAGCAAATCCTTCCCGAAATCGATCAACTCCGTGTCATTTGAAAGCGGGGGTGTGCGAACGACGAAGTACGCATCTCGCGCCCAGTCAGGATGAAACGCGGCCTGGCAGACGGACCGCACACGGGCGGCATAATTTGGCGAATCCTCAAGACTGGCGAATACCTCGTCAACACCGTCGCCATGCGGCCGGTAGCCCTGAAAAACGCCGAACCAACGATCATCATCGTCAATCACTCACGAAGCCCTCCGGCGGTTGATTAACCATCAGCGTAACCATTTATTGACGCCGCGCCAAACACCGCCTTACCACTGATGTCTTGGCGAGCCGAACAGCATGTGCTGCCGGGTGACTCCCGGCGGGCAACGGCTTCCCCCCGACTCGGCGAGACAAATACCCGTGATGAAAGCGATTTCCCCGCCGACTACCCCGCCAAAGCCAAGTACGACCCCAAACGCACCAGCGCCCAACCCCGGCCGGATCGTCCGGCCGGATCGTCAGGGGTAACTCAAGTTGATCCTTGAGTTACAAATCGGGGAAAACCGGCGGGCGGCCGGGTCAGGCACAGCGCCCGGTTTGGCGTTTGAGCGCCGCCACTCGTAAACGATCACACCACACTCGCCGGCCGCGGCACGCGACATCATCACCCGGTACGACCCGGCGGGCAGCTCGAACGCCGAGTGTTCAAAGAGCCAGTTCCGCGGGGTGTCCGACGAGTCGAGCAGGAGCAACCGCCCGCCCGGATGACGGAACGCCACCTCGGCCTCCGGTGACAAGCTTCCGACGACTGACCGGAAGAACTTGAGCAGGGCGGCTTCCGACGGGGCGTAGTCCCACCGGAGAATGTAATGCCGCCCCTGCCACTCGTGGCAGGCGGCCAGCAAAGGCACATCGCCCAGCACCACCCCCCGGCCACGGCCGACGCGGATCACCCCCATCCAATCGTTGACATCGCAGGCCCGGTCATAATCGGTGGCCGGTTCGGCGGGATCGGAGCGGAATCGGGCTTGGACGACCCGGCCGTGGCTCGGCTCGCCCACGCCCTCCCAATGCGGGGCGTGCTTCTCCGGCACCACGAGATGCGGCCCGCCGGTGGTGCCGATCCAGACCAGCCGCCGCTTTGCCACCTCGACGCCCTCCGCCGAACGAATGACTAAACTCAGCCGCCCTGTGCGCCGAGCCATCCCAGAACCGAACACTGCGGCGGTGTCGGCGACGGCGTCTGATTCGGCGTCCGGGCCATTCCCGCTCACAGCGGCATGAGGTCCGCCGCCAGTTGACTCCGGGCGGTCGAGGGCAGTTCCAACCAATCGCTGGCGAACTCGTCCTCCGTCTGCACGCATCCCGCGAACCCGCCCCACCGGAAGGCGTTTCGCAGGTACTCCACAAACGTAAACGACATCGACCCGCCCTCGAACCCGACGGGACCGTCGGCCGCCCGGCCTGGCTCCAAGTACAGCGGCCCCACCCCGCTGTACCCGTCCTTCATGAGCGGGCATGGGCAAAGAAAGATTTTCTCGACCGGCCCGTCCCAACCGCTCGCGTCGTTGCGTGTCATGTCTAGTCCGTATATTTGGAGCGGGTCTTGCTGCCCGCGCCAGTCGGGGTGGCGGCCGCGCAAATCCACCGCTCCGACGACCTCGTAAAACGCCCGCAGGGACAATGGGACTGTGACCCCGAACCGCCGCTCGTAGTCATCGATCAACTCTGGCTCGTTGCCATCCGGCGGCACGTGCGGGGGCTGCGAGTCGCCGATTAATCCCGGCCTGTCGCGGGCGAAACGATACCCGATGTGCTCAAGCCGCGGGATCAGCCGCCCCACGTTTTCTCGCACCCGCCTCATCGTCTCGTTGGCTACCGCCCTGGCCTCGCTCCAATAAGGCTCTTCCCGAACCCGGTCGCCGAGGGCGATCAGTTCCTGCCATACCTGCTGGTATTCGCCGCCCGCGTACCGTTCGATGAAATCGGTTGCAGCCATTCGTGTCCTTCGCTCGCCGAACGACTCGGCAGTGGCGGGGGCCGAGTGTGCCATATGCCGGGGAAAACCGTCATGCTCCCGCCGGGTCAGGCGCCTCGCCGGGTTCGGCACGGCCACCACGCCCGTTCACCGTCGAAGCACATCAATCCAAGACAATTCGAGCCGGGGCGAGCCGATCAGCAAGCAAGTCGGCAAGGTGACATCCAGCGCGTCGTCTCGCGACTCCACAACCACATTCAAAACGCCTGCGGAACGCCGATCGGCGCCTGACTTCCCCTTTGCGTCCAAGAAGTCGAAGTCGAGCTTGTCCGACAATTTCAACTCGCCTTGCGCGCTGACACGATCCGTCGTCAGCGAGAAATGCTCAAACTTGCTGATGCCCTTGCCACGCGCTCGCTGAAACCGAAGGGTGACGTTTTCGGGCCATTGGCCCGCCTTCAGGATGATGGTTCCCTGACCGATGCCGTTTGGACTGGTGACGACGAACACGGTTCGCTTCGCTTCTTTGACAACGGTGGCGCTGTCCTCCGGCTTGTCGAGCTTGAATTCGTAAACCGGTTCGGCAGCCTTGGCTTCCGTGCCGCCACCAAGGGCCAGCGACGCAAAAATCAGACCAGCAAACATGGGGATATCCTCCGCGATGGTATGTGCCAGATCGGGTTACGGTTGCTCTGTGGCCGAATGACTGTCTTCAGCGGCCGGCGTCGGAGCCCCCCGGCGAACTTGGCGGATGGGGCCGCCCGCGCGTGGCCGGGTATTGTCACCATTGGCGAAAAACAATGCACACATTCGTCGTGTCAAGAACAGCAAACTCTTTCGCGCCCCACGGCTTTGTTTCGACAAACTTCGCGTTCGGATGGAGCAGTAATGGACGCTTGGCCGCAATCTCGGCGTACAGGGCTTCGATGGAGTCCGTCTCGATGGTGATCTCGGGACGGTCCTTCGCCGCGAATTCCGGACTCTCGACGACATATGCCTTTGCCCCGTCCCTGGCCACGACAGCAAGCGACTCATCCTGATAGAGCGCCTCGAAACCCAGGCACCCCACAAACAGGTCGAGGCCTTCACTCAGGTGATTGAAAAACACCTTCGGAATCAGGCGGATCATCATGACTCTGTCACAGCCTTTCATCCGCCGAATGCCGAACGACCAAACTCGACGAGCCGGGGTGGGTTGTCACGTTTCACCGTTGGCCAAGAGCCCCACTGCGTCAGCGGTGGGGGTGGCTTCCTGAGAGTAAAATCCACCCCCACCGCTGACGCAGTGGGGCTCTTGAGGTTCGGCAACCAGCGTGAATGGGAATCAAGAAAACCTCACATTCAACCCCGGCCATCTGCTTAAGCCCGACAAGCCGGCCTCAGTCAGCGACTGATCAGCCCCCGGAACCAATTTATGCGGCTGGGTCTGGTGCAGAGTTTTGTTCGGCGTCAGTCCAAGCTCCAGAAAAGCTCCACTGAATCCAGACCGCCTCTCGCCGATCGCCACCACAAGGTAAGCGTGCAACTGTACCCCTCGCCCGGAGTCTTGTCTACGCGAGCGGCCACCAAGTCCGCCCCGGACGCCTCCCGCACCACCCGTCGTAGTTCCCACACCAGATGGCCTCGCGTGGACGGCGCGGGCGTGCCATAGTTTCCCAGCGCCACGTCGAAGAACCGGCATAAAAGCGCATCCTCACTCGGACCGCTGGCCGACAGGTCAGGCGGTGGCGGTACTTCCTGTTGATATGTACAGGACATGCCACCCTCGGAATACATGCCGTCGGCAATCCCACACAGGCTGCGTAGGAAGCCGTCAACCAGCGCCGGCACATCTGCCACCCTGAAACCCTCCGTTCGCCGAACTTGTGATAGTTGCGCCCCGGCGCAAGTTATCACAGTTGGTTTTCAAGCCGTTTTTCGATTTCGAACACGATTCAGAATCGGCGTAACCGTCAATTTGGCAAAGGCTTGCTTGCCTCACACCGCGTTCGTTGGGACAAAAAAGATCGCAATCCATCACAATAACGACACTTTGCGCCGATTGCGGCCCGGTCATAAACAGTCGGGCAGGCTTTTCGTTTCCAAGGGATGGGGTCATTCATGAGGAAATCCACCAATCCCGGACGCCAATCCATGTCCTGAAGTTCGGTCCCCGTCACCAAGACTCCATCCGGTTATAACTGACGGGCACCGATGGCATCCGGCCAGCGATCCTTGTTTCCTGTCCACCTCGCCGACAATGTCGTGATTTTTGATGACCGGGCGGTCGAGTCTCATGGGCTTCCTTCCGCCAACAGATTACCCGAATCATCCGCGAGAATGCAAGGACTTCCGACGAAAACCAAGGAGAGCACCTTTCCATTGATATTCGAGCGGGCCGAACGCTGTCTGGCTCGCCAAGACGGATCGTTCAGCTTGCCGCCGGTGAGCAACTTCCCTCATTTTGGGCCATTTTCCATGACCCGAAAAGGCTGCGTATTTGCCCAAAATCATCAGGGATGATGCTCGTTTTACCGGGAGTTTTGAAAAATAGTGTTCAGTTGGCCCACTGGTTTTGACCACTTGGGTGGGTGTCCAACTGTCCAAAAATGGTCGCCGGAGGGGTGTTTTTCACTTTTTCAGGGCAATTTTGGGCCGGGTTTTGACCGGTCTGCAAATCCGAAAAGCCCGAGGGCTGTAACGTGTTGGCCGGTCGGGCAAAGAAAAAGCCGTGAGCCAAACCAAGACCGCCAACGGGGCATTTGGTTTGGCTCACGGCTCAAAGCTCGTGGCTCACGACTTGCCCGATCACACCGCCACTTCTTCCTCTTCTGGGGCGCCCATCAAATCCCCGAATAGGTTCTTCGGCGGCGGCAGCATGTAACAGATCAGGATGCCGAGCATGTAGAGGGCCATCGTCGGCACGAACAGCCAGAGCATGGAGATCACGTCCGTGGACGGCGTCAGCACGGCGGCAAGGACGGCCAGCGTGAAGATCGCATAACGCCACTTTTGCAGGTAAACCTGCCAGGTGAAGATGCCGATTCGGTTGAAGAACAACATGACCAGCGGAGTCTGGAAGGCCACGCCGAACACCAGCGGCATCACCAGCGCGAAGCCCAGCCATTCGTTAAGCCGAAGGTCCGGATCCACGTTGATCCAGCGGTAAAAGCTCAACATCGCCTCGACGGCCCGAGGCAGCACCATGAACTGGCAGAGAAGACAGCCGCCGAGGAACAGGAAGATCGAGAACGGCATGTAGACATGCACGAGTTTCTTCTCGTGCGGATACAACCCCGCCCCGATGAAGGCCCACATCTGCCCGAAGATCCACGGGCAGGCCAGAATCACGCCGCACAACAGCGACACCTTCATGTACACCCAGAAAGCTTCCATCACGCCGAGACCCGTCAGGTATTGCCGGGAATCAGTAACGTATTCGCCGTCATTGTTGGCGAGGTACACGCCTGCCGCATGCAGCTCCAATGTGCATTCAACGTGTGTCTGTTCTGGATTGACGGGTTTCAGGTCAAAGGTGTCCGCGAGCGCTTTGACCGGGATGCGCGCCCGAACTTCGTTAAACTGGCTGATCTTTCCCTGGTCTTCGTTTTTGCGGGCTTCTTCGGTCGATTTGCGAACCCGTTCGGTTCGCTCGTGGTAGAACTCCTTCACCTGGCTTTCCACCGGGTCGGTGATGATTTTCAGCATCGGCTTGCCCACGCCGAGCCACTTCTGGCCCAGCGCGTCGCCCAGGGCGTCAAGGGCGAAGCCGATGACGAGGCAGAAGGCGAGGCCCTTGATGGCCCGCCACATGCGGGTGCGCAGTTCGTCGAGGTGATCCCCGAACGACATGCGGCTTTCCTTGAAGAAATCGTCGCCATAGTCTTTGCCATGGCGGGGTCTTGAACCAAACATGGGAGTTTCCTGCGAAAAGCAGGTGAACAACGGCGGGCGGAGATGCCGCGTGTTGGGGCGGGTTGGTGAGGGGAACAAACCTCCGGGCGAGGGTGCCCGGCCGTCATTCCCGACAAGAGATGAAATCTTAGCACGCCAACGCGGAGGGGACAAGGGATTGATTTGTCTTCCGCCCGACCCTCGCCGCGAAAGCCCGGCCGGTCACCGGCTGACGGCCCGGCCGCCGATCCAGACGCCGCGAATCTCCAGGTTTTTGTCTGTCCACACCAAGTCGGCATACTTGCCCGGTTCGATGCTTCCCACTTTGTCCTCGACGCCGGCGATGCGGGCCGGGGTGAGGCTGACCATCCGCACGGCGCTGACCAGCGGCACGGGGGTTGTGGCAACGAACGTCCGCAGGCCGTGATCAATGGCGGTGACACTGGAAGCCAGGGCCTTGCCGTCCGGCGTGATGCCGACGCCGTCTTTTTTCCACACAATCGCCTCGCTGTCCGGCGGGCCAAACACATATTGGCCGTCCGGCATGTCCATGCCCCGCATCGCATCGCTGACAATGGCGAGCCGGTTTGGACCCTTGATCTTGTAGGCGAGTTTCATCAAGGCGGGGTTGAGATGCTTTCCGTCGGCGATGATTTCCGTGGTCAGTTCTTCAAAGTAGAGCGTGGCCTCCATCAATCCGGCGCGCATCGGGTAAGTTTGCGTTTGCCGCAATCTCGCCCGGTCGGACATCGCGCAAAACAAGTGATCGACGTGCTGGATGCCCCAGCCGATGGCTTCCTCCACCTGCTCAAAGGTTGCGTGGGAATGCCCCGCGTTGCAGCGGACTCCCTTCTGGCGACAGGCCTTCACAAACTCGGCGGCGCCGGGCAGTTCCGGGGCCACGGTGGCGGTACGGAGATACTTCGACATCTCCAGATACGGGGCGTAATCCTCAAAAGTGGGAGGCCGCACATCGGCGGCCGGGTGGCAGCCTCGGGCTTCCTTCGCAAAGTATGGCCCGTAGAGATGCGCCCCCAACACCCGTGAGCCGACCGGATCGGCATCCTGGAATTTCTTCACCTGCTCGAAGAACGCCATGTGCCGCGCGTGGCTGGCGACGGTGGTCGTCGGCGTGCAACTGGTGGTCCCGTGCCGGGCGTGGCATTCCAGCACGGTGCGAAAAGCCTCGGTCGTCCCGTCCATGAAATCGGCCCCGCCGGCCCCGTGGAGATGCAGATCCACAAACCCCGGCAGGAGGTAGCCATTTTCCAAGTCGATCATCTCGGAGCCGATGGGAATGGTCAGATCCCGGCCGACGGCCCGGATCTTCTCCCCGGTGACCACCACATCGCCGACGACGGTCGCATCAGGCGTTATAATCGTCCCATTCGTAAAGATCAGCGTTTTCGACATGCTGAAAACTCCCCGTGACCGGGCGATTCGGGATAACCGTCAGAGAAACCGGCTTAAGATTCTTCGCGAGATCCGATTCAACCCGCCGGGTGATCGAACCGATGATGGCCACCGAATTCAATCCCTGCAAAAATCCTGCCAACCAGCCCCGACCGCTTGGCCGCTTCCAACGACTGCGGTTGGGCCGTCCGGGTGAACGGCCGCCGTTGTCCGTGTGCAATATCACCGAAAAGCCGACGGGGCGCGAGCCGGGACAATCGGAAATGGAACGCAAAAAAGCGGGTTAATACGCCCGCGCAAACACCACTCGCTTGGCGGACGGTTTCCCGGTCACCATGCACGTCCCCGATTCCGTCGGCCCGTCAAACGGGATGCAGCGGATGGTCGCCTTGGTCTCTTCCTGAATCTTGTCTTCGGTCTCGCGGGTGCCGTCCCAGTGCGCCCAGATAAAGCCGGGTTCTTCGATCAACTTCTTGAACTCGTCGTAACTGTTGGCCGTTCGCATCGCGCCATCGCGGAACTTCTTCGCCCGCTCGAAGAGGTTCTTTTGGATATCTCGCAACAGGGCATCAATCTTGGCCGGGGCCTCGGCCATCGGCACGCCCATCGTCTTGCCTTCCTTGCCGGGGATGTCCCGGCGGGCCAGCACGCAGGCGTTCTTTTCCATGTCCTTCGGGCCAAGTTCCACCCGCACCGGCACGCCGCGAAGCTCCCATTCCGCGAAACGGTGGCCGGGCATGTTCTTCGTGTCGTTGTCGATTTTCACGACGATGGGTTGATAGCCATAGAAATCATCACGCGGCAATTCGCGGATGGCTTGGGCCAGCTTTTCAGCCGCCTCGACGCAAGGCTTGCGTTCGGCCTCGCTCTTGCCCAGCGGGCAGATGACCACATGAATCGGCGCCAAACGGGGCGGCACGACAAGGCCGTTGTCGTCCGAATGCGTCATGATGAGGCCGCCGATGAGCCGGGTGGAGACGCCCCAACTGGTGGCCCAGGCATGTTCCCGCTTGCCTTCTTCGGTGGTGAACTCCACGTCGAACGCCTTGGCGAAGTTCTGGCCGAGGAAGTGGCTCGTCCCCGCCTGCAACGCCCGGCCGTCCTGCATCATGGCTTCGATGCACAACGTATACACGGCGCCGGGGAACTTCTGGCCTTCGCTCTTCGGGCCGACGAGGACGGGCATCGCCATCCATTCCTCGGCGAACTTTTGGTAGACGCGCACCATCCGGAGCGTTTCTTCCTCGGCTTCCTTCCCGGTGGCGTGAGCAGTGTGCCCTTCCTGCCAGAGAAACTCGGCCGTCCGCAGGAACAGCCGGGTCCGCATTTCCCAGCGGACGACGTTCGCCCATTGGTTGATGAGCAACGGCAAATCGCGGTAGCTTTGAATCCAACTCTTGTAAGTGTTCCAGATGATCGTTTCGGAGGTCGGCCGGATAATCAGCTCTTCCTCCAGCTTCGCCTCCGGGTCCACCTCGATCTTGCCGTTCACGGAACGGAGACGATAGTGCGTGACGACGGCGCATTCCTTGGCGAAGCCCTCGGCCATCGCCTCTTCCTTCTGGAAGAAGCTCTTGGGGATGAACAGCGGGAAGTAAGCGTTGACGTGCCCGGTGTCCTTGAAGAGGCCGTCCAGCCCGCGTTGCATCTTTTCCCAGATGGCGTAGCCGTTGGGCTTGATGACCATGCAGCCGCGTACATCGGAGTTCTCGGCCAGCCCGGCCCGGTTGACGATGTCCAGATACCATTCGCCGTAGTTCGCGGCCCGCGTCGTGATCTTCTTGTCATCAGCCATGAGGACAATTCCTGCTCGGTCATTGGGAATTTTCGGAAAGCGGAATTGTATGAGTTGAAAGCATCAAGGATGAAAGGAAGCCCGTGAAGCTGCGATGCGGAGTCCTCGGAGCGGAGCGCGGGGGCTTTTCCGAAGGGATGAAAGAAAAACCATGATGCCGCTCACACAAGCGGGAGCAGCGAATTCACCGGGATCTGGCCGATTGGCTGGCCGTCGAGAATCACGGGGACGGAATCTCCGGCGACATACGTTTGCCGGGTGGCGTATTCCGGGTTCGCCGACGGGCCGGTCGGCCGGTCGTACACCTCTATTTGGCGATCCACCAGATTCACGATCCAATATGTCGGTATCGCGTGGCGGGCATAAATGCGAAGTTTGTCGATCCGGTCGAGCGCCAGCGATGATTCGGCCACCTCAACCACCAAGCCGAGGTCAGCCGGTTCCGGGTGGCGGTCGGCGTATTGGTTTGGCCGCATTCGGACGATGGCCGCATCCGGTTCCGGTTCGCTGGCGCCCAGGCTGACGGCACATTGCATCCGCAAGTCCCAGTCCGGGCCGATGACACTCAGCAAAGCCCGCATCAGCATGTTGATGGCGGCATCGTGGGGAGGGTTTCGGGCCATCTTGTTCACCAAATGCCCTTCGAGCAATTCAATGCGATCTTCGGGCGTGAGGTGGCCGCTGGCGATCAGGCGGTGGTATTCGACCACCGTAAACCGCCGGAACCCCGCTTGGGTGATCGTTTTCAACGGCATCATCTCCGTCTCGGCAATCATCTCTCGCCCTTTCCGTGCCTCCAAGATTTGTGACCAATTAAACCAAAACCGGCAACCGGGAGCCACCTCATTGTTTCACCCACTCGATGAAGTCCCGCACAAACGGGTGGCCGGGGGCCTCCAGTTCCAGCGTGTGGTGGCTGTCCGGGTATGTGATGATGGTATGGCTGCCTTGGAATTTCTCGACGAATCGGCGGGTCTTCGCGTTGTCAATGATGCGGTCGTGTTCGGCCAGCATCAGCAGCGTCGGGATGGTGATGCGCTTCCACGCTCGTTTCAAATAAATGTCGAGAGCGACACTCTGGAACATCATCCGGGCCGTTGCTTCCCGCAGGGCGAGCGGGTCGTTTCGGATCATCTCCTGCCCGGCGGGGGAAGCCGTGAACAACTCCGGGTCGTTCAGGGGGATCGGGAACTTTTGCGTCGGCCGGCGAAAGGCACAACGGCCGATCCGCAATTTGGAGAGCAGGCCGGGAGTGACCTTCGGGAAGAACCCCGGACACAGCAGGGCGAGCTTTTGCACCAACCCCGGATGCCGATAGGGAAAGGCCGCCGCCAGTTTGCCCCCCCATGAGATGCCGGCGAGAGTGATCGGCCGGTCGGTCGGCAGCGTTTTCACGAACTCGGCGATGTCATCAAGCCAGCGGCGAAACCGGCCGGAGTCTCCCCGCATTTCCTGATTGCGGCCGCAACCACGCCGGTCCATGAAAAACACGTCAAACCCGGCGGCGGCGATCTCGGCGCACGACCGGCCGTACCAGCCGCCGTGGCTCTGGATGCCGTGCAGAAACACCACCCGCCCCGTTGGGGAACCGGCCGGTTCGTAGTGGCGATAGTGAACCGTGTAACCGTCCGACACGGTGAACGGATGGAGCGGATCAACCAATCAACACCTCTCGGCGAATCGCCCGGCTTTCGATGAAATCACCCTGAAATTTGATGCCCAACCCGGTGCGGATGATCGCCGGGGCGATGCCGCCCCAGCCGAAAGTGATGTCCTCTTCGCCCAGCATGTAATGAACCAAATGTCGGTCGTAAGAGCCTTCCAGATAGCGGATGTCTTTCACGCTGGTGGCGAAATGCCGGCCGGCGGCCGAGAGGATGGCCGTTTCCCCCACCTGGCAGCCGAGTTGATAGCCAAGGCCGTGTTTCCGGGCGAACTCGGCGAGCCGCAGCGTCGGGATGAACCCGCCGCATTTGGAGAGCCGCAGGTTGAACAGGTCGCACCAGCCGTCCGCGACGGCCCTTTCCGCGTCAACCATTCCGCACAGGGATTCGTCCAGCATCACGGGGGTGTTGATTTCTTTCCGCAGGGCCGGGAGAAACGCATCCCTGGCATGCGGCAACGGCTGTTCCATGGAGGTGATACCGAAGGGTTCCAGTTCGCGGATCTTCCCGGCGGCGTTCTCCGGCGTCCACGCCTCGTTCGCGTCGATGCGAATGTCCCGGTTTTTGCCGAGGCGGCCGCGAATCTTCCGGAGGCGGTTCACGTCGTCGTATCCCTCGATGCCCACCTTCACCTTCACCTGCTTCGTGCCGAAGATTTTCCAGCGCCACGCGGCCAGCCGGAGTTTCATCTCCCCCTTCGCGGAGGTGATGACGCCGCTGTAGCTCACGCGGTCCCGGAACTCGAACAACTCCGGGGCCAGATATTTGGGGATGTTGCACAACGGTTCGCCGAAGACCCGGCCGTAAGCATCAAGCAAGGCCAGTTCCACGGCGCAACGGGCGGCGTTGCCGGTGATTTTTCGCTCATCGCCGGGCTGGTCGGCCGGGCGAAAGCGTTCGATCATGGCGAGGGCCTGCGAGAAATCCCGGCAGGCGTGAAACTGGCTTTTGAGGTCGCCGGCTTGCAGAATCTGAATCCCGGATTCGGCTGATTCCCCGGTGACATACTCGCGGGGGACGCCCTCCCCCCAGCCGACGGTTCCGTCCCCAAGGGTGACGCGAACGAGGATATTATCCGTTTCCGTGCGGGTATGAGAGGCGTGGGTGATGCGTTTTTTCAGCGGAATGCGGACGATGTAGGCGACCATTTCACGAATGTTCATCGCCTCATTTTATGGGGGAGCGGGGTTCGTGAAGAAAGGAAAAACCGCAAAGCGGGCGGCATCACCCCTTGGAAACCGTCACAATTCCAATGTTTGAACAATTGGTGTGTGAAAGTCTCCGGGGACTGACGCCGCCCGGCTTGCCAAAGAAACACCGACGGTCAGATCGTCGGGGCCGTGTTGCCGATGCTCACGCTGGCCGTCAGCGAACCGGTGCTGAAGGACAAATCCGTGGCCAACCCGGCGTTGGCCGTCACCGGCCCGACATTCTTGCTCATGTCCCAAGCACGGTAGGTGATGCTGGCCGTCTGGGCCGTGCTTGCATCCGTCGCCTTGAACCGCAGTTTCCAATCCGCTTGCAAGAGCCACGCCTTGGCGACGGTCGGCTTCACAATGTCAGTCCACGTCGAACCGCCATCGGAGGAGAATTGCCACGTGCCCGCCCCGGTGAGGCCGGTCACGGCGATGCCGCGATCAGGCGTCAGGGCCAGTTCGTCGGCCGGTTCGGACACCACGCTCACGGGAACCAGCGTACTGACAACATCACCGACCGGGAGACTGTCGTTCAATGCCAGCGGGGTAAGCACGATAGCCGATCCGACCGCCACCACCGGCCGGTCGTTCACGGGCGTGACGGTCAGGGCCGGGCTGGCGGTTTCTGAGCTAAAGGCGTTCACGCCCGTGGTGGTGTCCGCGAATTCGCCGGCCACGCCCGCCGAGCGATCCCACGCCTTGTAAGTCACCGTTCCGGCCGACCCGTTGAAGTCGGGGTTCGGCACGAACTTCAGCTTCGCGGTGTCCGGCAACAACAGGGCGTTGGCCGGGCTGACGCTCGCCGGGATGTTCGTGAAGACGGCGCCCAAGGCATACTGCCAGGTTCCGCCCGTGTTGTTCACGGCGGTGATGGCGATGCCCTGTCCCTCGCCCTTGATCGCGGGAGGGGTGGGGGTGAAATGGCCCGTCAGCAAGGTCTTGATGCCCGTGCCGGCGTTTGTCTTCGGATCTTCGGTGAGCGAGGGGAAAGCCGCCCCTTGGGTCAGATGCGGGACAGAGTTCCCGACGGAAACATACGCGGTTTCCGACGCCGTGCTGAACGACGACGCTCCGTTCTTCGGATCGGTCGTGGAGGGCCTGCCAGAGACCGATCCGGCCGCCGCGAGGCCGAAGCTCGTGTCCCAGCCTTTAAAGGTCAGACCGGCCAGTTGGGCGGGAGAGCCCGCCGCCGGCACGAAGCGGACAAAATACGTTGGCAACAGCAACAAGGCGGCGGTTGTTTTCACCGTTCCGACGGGGGTCCAACCGGGATCGTTGGCCGCGCCGCTGGTCTTGTTGAACTGCCAGCTGCCTGTTCCGGTCGTGCCGGTGACGGCGATGCCGTTGCTTCCCGTCGCCGTTTCCACGTCCGTCAGGCTGTTGCCGATCAGGCTGGAAACCAGCGTGCCCGCCGTGGCACCGGCCCCCACCGGCAGCGACGGCAGCATCGGCGTGCCGGTGGTCACCAAAACAGGCGATTGGTTGACGGGGCCGACGACCAGGGTTGCCACCTTGGACGCCGTGCTGAAGGCCGAGTTTCCGGTCGGATCGGCCCATTCTCCGTGAAGGCCGGCGGTGCCGTCCCACGCCCGGATGGTGATGCTCGTCGTGCCCGATTGATTGGGATTGGGCACAAAGCGAATCTTGTCCACCGGGGACAGCAGCAACACGTGCAGGTCGTTCGCGCCGGTGAGGGACTTCCACGTCGTGCCGCCGGTGGAGTATTGCCACTGACCAAAAGATTCGTCCACGCCCGTGACAGCCAGGCCCACGCTGGCATTGTCGGCGTCCCCGACCCGTTTGCTGAGCAGGACCGAGACTGTGGTGCCTGTGTTCGTTTTCGGATTTTCAAGGAGCGACGGGAACGACGGCGAGGGAGGCGAGACGTTCGGCAGGAAGACTGGCGAGGCATTGCCGACATTCACCGTGGTCGTTGCCGTCAGCGTGCTGACGCCGTTGGCCGTGGTGAGTTTCACCCCGACTTGGCCGGGGGTTCCCGAGGTGCCGTCCCACGCCTTGAAGGTCAGTTTGGCAATGCCCTTGACGCCCAAAGTGGGGAGAAAGCGGACAAGGTACGTTTCGTCAAGCAGCACCGCTTTCGTGACCGAGGGGGCGACGATATCCGTCCATGAACCGGCGCCCGACAGTTGGAACTGCCATTTGCCGGCACCCGTTGCCCCGACGATGGCAATGCCGGGCTTCGAGAAGGCATCGATGTCCTGGAAGCGGCCGATCAACAGCGCGCCCACGCCGGTTCCCGCCGGATTGGTGTTCAAGGGCGAAATCGACGGCAAGAACGTCGAATTGCCGGTCAACAACGTCGGCGCGTCGTTCGTGTTGTTCACGCCGATGACGTAGGTCTGCGAATTGGAGCTATACGGCGTCGAGCCGCCTGTTGTCGTCAGGTTGCCGAACTCGCCGGGGAGGCCGCCGGTTTGGTCCCACGCGTTGATGGTGATCCCGGCCACGCCGGTGAAGTTCGCCGCCGGGGTGAACTTCAGGGAGTCCGTGTCCCGCAGCAGCAAGGCATGAGTTGAACTAACGCTCGCGGCCGGCAGGGCGACGAAGGTCGTTCCCTTTGTCGAGTAACTCCATGTGCCGTTGCCGACGAGCGAGGAGATGGCGACGCCCTTGAGAGAACCGTTGAAGTGCAACGAATTCGAGAAAGCCGCCAGCAGTTCGCTTGCTTTGAAAGTTCTTGCCCCCGAGTCTTCAAAGATGGTGGTGTTGGTCACCAACGGCGTTTGCACTGTGACATTCAAGGCGGTGCCGGCCGGGGAGAAGTTTCCGGCGTCGTCCGTCGATTTGGCCGTGAAGGTGTGGAGGCCGGGCGTCAGCGTCGCGGTGGTGTAGCTCCACACCCCGCCCACGCCGGTCGTCACAGGTGTCACGGTTGTCAGCAAGTTGCCACCGTCGAACACGTCAATGCTCAGGCCGGCTTCGCCGGAGCTGCCGCTGAGGGTGATGACGGTCGCCGAAGTGGTCGAGCCAAAGGTGTTGAAACCAACCGGCGAGACGCCGACAAACCCGTTGACGGTCGGCGTCGTCGGGGCGATCGTGTCAATCGTGATCGTCGGAATCGTCGGCGGGGTGGTGGCGGGGTTTCCGGCAAGATCCTTGGCGGTGACCGTGAAGGTATGCGGGCCATCCGCCAACGCGGGGGCGGTGATGGACCACGTTCCCCCGGCCACGAGGTCAGACCCAATGGTGGTTGCTCCTTCCATGATGGTGACCACCGTGCCGTCTTCCCCGGTGCCGTTAAAGGTCGGGGTGTTGTCGTTGGTCAGGTTGTCGCCAAGGATGCCGGAATCATTGGTGAAGTCCGTGAAGCCCGGGTTCGCCGGGGGCGTGAGGTCCACATGGACAACGAACGGAGCGCTTGGAACCGATGTGTTCGGGGCCAGGTCCGTCGCCGTCGCCGTGAAGGAATGCGGTCCCTCGGTCAGCGTGCCCGCGTTGTATGTCCAGGTGGTCCCGGTCAGGATGGCCGTGCCGACGGGATTCCCGTTGTCGTAAACCTGGACCGTCGTGCCGGCCTCGGCCGTGCCGGAGATCGTCTGCACCGGGTCGCTGGTGTAGCCGTCCGTCGTGGAAGCCCCGGTGTCGTGGCTGATGCCGGTGATGACCGGCGCGAGGACGGTGGTGTCGACGGTGATCGTCGGAATGGTTCCGGTGATGAGTGAGGTGTTACCGGCCAAATCCATCGCGGACATCGTGAAGTTGTGCGGGCCGTCCGGCAGCACGCCGGTGGTGAGGCTCCACGCATTGCCCGCCACCGTCGCCGTGCCGACAAGGGCTGAACCGGATTGGTTCGTTTCACGGATGGTCACGACCGTGCCCGTCTCCCCGGCGGGCATGGTGCCGCTGAGCGTCAGGGTGTTGTCGTTGGTGAGGAAGTCGCCCTGCGCGCCGGAATCAGTCGAGAATCCGGTGAATGTCGGGGTGGCCGGGACAACCGTGTCCACGGTGACGACCAGCGGCGTGCTGCCCGACGAGGTGTTCGGGGCGGCATCCGTGGCATAGGCGATGAAATTGTAAACGCCATTCGCCAGACTGGCGGTGTTAAATGACCATGTGCTGTTGGCGGTGTTCACGGAGGCCGCGCCAAGAAGCGTGGCGCCGTTAAACACGTTCACGCCGACGACCCCCTGGCTGGCGGTAAATGTCCCGGTCAGGGTCAGCGTGTTGTCATTGGTGATGAGATCCCCCGGAATGTTCGAGTCCGTCGTGATCTGCGGGGTGATCACCGGGGCCGTCGGGGCGGTGCTGTCCACCGTGATCGTCGGCAGGGTCAGCGGGGTCAGCGTGACGTTGCCGGCCGCGTCGACCGCCTCGGCGGTGAAGGCGTGCGGGCCATCCGAAAGAATCGGCGTGGTGACGCTCCATTTCCCGGCGTTCACTCCGGTGCTCGGGACTTGGAGAGAGGTCACCACCACGTTGCCCGCCTCGCGGATCGTGACGGTCGAGCCATTCTCGGCGGTGCCGCCCAAGGTGAGCGTCTTGCTGTTGGTGAGAAAATCGCCCGCCACGCCGGAATCCGGCGTGAATCCGGAGAACGTCGGCGTGCCCGGACGGGTGGTGTCAACCGTGAGGGCGAAGGACGAACTTACTCCCGAAGGGTTGTTGGCGATGTCTTTGGCGGTGGCCGTGTAGGTGTGCGAACCGGCCGTCGCCGAGACGTTCGGAAGGGTCCAGTTTCCGTTGATGTCGGTCATGATCGTCGAACTGAGGACCGTTGAGCCGTCCTTGACCGTCACCACGGACCTCGGCTCGGCCGTGCCGTTCAGCGTGATCGTCGTCATGTTGGTGATGCCGTCCCCGAGCGCTCCCGAATCAGAACCAGCCGAAATGCCCGTGATGACCGGGGGCAGGCAGGTATTGTCAACGGTGACACTGAGCGGGTCGCTGTCCCCGAGAGTGTTCCCGGCCAGATCGGCAGAGTTCGCCGTGAACGTATGCACACCGGCCGCCAGGGGATTGCCGACCGATCCCACGGTGAAGGTCCAAGTCGTGCCGAGAGTCGTGAATGGGGTGAAGGTGGTGCCGGTCAGGGAGTCCTTGATGGTCACGATGCTCCCCGACTCGGCCGTGCCGCTCAGGGTGATCGACGCGGCGTTGGTGATTCCGTCCGTCGCGGTGCCCGGAATCGAGGGGTTGGCCGAGTCAGGCGTGAACGAGGTGATGGTCGCCTTCGCCGGTTTGGTGGTGTCAACGACGATCGGGAATCCGCCGGGCTGATTGCCATAGGTCGACGGGGGATTGCCCGCCGCATCGGTGGCGGTCGCCCAGAAGGTGTAAGTTCCGTCCGGCGTCAGCGCGCCGGCCGGTGACCCGGAGACATCAAAGGTCCAGTCGCCAAGGGCGCCAGCCGTCGTGCTTCCCAAATGGGTGTACGGCAGCGTCGTCCCCATGTAAATGTCCACCGTGGCGTTTGCCTCGGCGGTCCCGGTCAGCGTGATCAGCGTGGCGGACGTGATATTGTCCCCCGCGTTGGCCGTGTTGGGGGTGAAGTTGTCAATGTTCGGCGGGGCGGCGCCGGTGGAGTCGAGGGACACCCGGTAAGTCCCGCTAAACTGGGGGGCGTTTGACCGGTTGGTAGCGGCGTCCTGGCTGTCGGCGACGAAGTCAAGGAATCCGTCGGGTTGCGCCGGGGTCGTCGCGGACCAAAGGCCGGTCACCGGGTCCACCAGAATCGGAGGGAGGATCGGATTGGTATGGTCGCTTCCGACATACAGGTTCACATAAGAACCCTTCTCGCCGGTCCCGGAGATGTGGATTTGGTTGTTGGTCGAAGTCGCGTCGATCTGGTTGGGGCCGGCGTTCACGTTGCTGTTGTCGATCGTCGGAGCGGGGGGCGGAGTCTGGTCAATGGTCACCAACGGCGAATAGACCGCGGAAGGATCGGACGAGTCGTTGGTCAGGTCCGTGTCCGTGACCGTCACGTCAAACGTCCCGTTGGTGAACGAGCCGCCCACCACATCGGGGGGGAATGTGAACGTGTTCACCGGGGTCGCCCAGGTCCAGGTCCCGTCGGCCGCGACCTGGGTGGTGGTGGGGAATGGGGTCGCCGGGTTTCCGGATCCGTGCAGCGTGTAATAAAGCTGGATGGTGTGCCCGGGCGCGTCGGCCGTGCCGGTGAACGTCAGGGTGTTGTTGTTCGTGATGTGATCATGCAGGGTGACGGTGTGCAGAGTCGGATCGACACTGGCGGGGAAGTTGCTGTCGAGGGTAAAGTCCGGGTCGAACTTCGGGGAATCCGGCTTGGGGTTGTAGTAATAGGGTTCCAATCCCTCGCCGGGGGTTCCCATCGACATGTACAGCGATTCACCCAACGTGGAGAACGAGCCGAACGAATAGGTCCCCGACGTGATCGCCGTCGGCGCCGTTTGGTTCACCGGGTCGTACTGGAACAACGTGTCCGCGTTGGAGTTGTCCTTGCCCTGAAACACCAGTTGGCCGCCGAACCCCTGGAGGTTTGAAAGGTTGTGGCTGTTGGCGGGAGTGATGTTGGGCGCGGCGGTGACGGTCAGGCCGTCGGTGACGTACAGTTCACGGTTGCCGCCGACGGTCGCGATAAAATACACCTTCTTGTTGATCGTCTGGAATTCCTGGACATCCGGATTGCCAGCGCCGCCGTCGACGTTGTCGAACGCCACTGTCGGGGGGGTTGTGCTGCCGTCGCTCCGCCACAATTGCCGCTTGCCACTGACAGTGGCAGAGAAATAGACATAGCCCCCCATGTACGCCAGCGGATGGGGGCCTTTGAACGTGTCCGTGACGATGGATTGAAAGATTTGCGTCACCGCGCCGGTGACGGTGTTCAGGCGATACAGGCGATGATCGGTGCCGAGAGTGTTCTTGGCGGCGAAATACAGATCGGTCCCGCTGGCCCCCCCGATGACGAACGAATCGGGAATCGGATCCACGCCGGAGGGAAGCGGCGTGGCGCCGGAGCCGCTGACGGGCGTGATGGCTGTTCCCGTGGGATTGATCTGGTAGACCGACCAGCCAGTGGCTCCGTTCGCCTTGGCGATGACATACATCACTCCGTTGACTTCGTGCATGGAGTCGAAGACGGTGCTGCCGTTGCCGGGGGTCAGGTCGAGTCTGGTGATGGTCCCGTTGCTCGCCGTGGGAGTGGGGATGTACCGAAAAAGTTCCCGGCCGTTCGTGCCGTCATCCGCCGTGAAGTACATGGCGTTAAAGGTGGGGTCCGTCGGGTGTTTGTAAGCGGTAAGATTCTGGGGGAAGGAACTCGCCCCCGCGTTGGTGTTGACGTCCTTGATCTCCGTGGCCGTCCCGCCGCCGCTCGTCCGGAACAATTCAACGCCGTCCGTGCCGGAAACCCCGGCGAAATAAGCGTCCCCGGCAAACAACGTCGGCGCGACGCTGCTGTTCGGGACGACGTTGACCAAGGTCGGGTTGGCGCCGTTGCGGGCAGAGTAATACAAACGAGTGCCGTTGGTGCCGTCGTTGGCCGTGAAGACAACCCCGCCCCCGACTTCGGTGAACCCCGCCGGATTGGAATCCCCGGCCGGATTGATCCCGGTCGGAGTGGTGACTGTGTTGAACAACTCCGTCGGAAACGGCGTGGCCGACGGCACTTCGCGGGATTCCAAGGTTTCGATCTTCAACCGCGGACGGAGTTTGGTGGCAGCCATGAGATTCATCAACTTTTTAGGGGAGTCAGGCGATCAATAACAAACGAGTCAAGACAACGCTTTTGACACAAAACAAGCGCAAATCGTATCAAATCGGGGGATCGAATTCTATCTCGGTTTAAGCCGGCCTTGTAACGGATTCTTAACAAGGATTCGGCAAAGTCACCGCAAACGGATGACTTTGCCCTCGGTTTTTTCCTGTTCCGCAATGAAAAGGGCGAATCAACGGGTCAAATCCGGCTTTGCGATGTCTGTCCCCAAAAGACGGACTCATCCCGCGAACCCCCTCGCCATCACGAAGAGGGGGTCGCCAACTGATCCCTACGACACCACGGGGGCGGTGTTCACCGTGAGGGAAGCCGTTTCGATGGCCGCGCTGAAGGCGGTCGTCTGGGCGGTGTTGAAGGTCGTGAAGTGCGACCCCACCGACTGATCCCACGCCTTGTACTTGAACGTCGTTGTCCCGCGGAAATTCGCGTTGGGCAAGAACCGCACAAGATCGGTCGAGGACAACAGAATGGCGTTGGCCGCGGTGACTCCGCCAAGCGACTGCCAGGAGGTCCCGTCGAAATACTGCCACGTCCCGTTTGTGTTGTCCACAAACGTCACGGCGATTCCGTGTCCCTGACCCGCGACCACTCCGATATCCGGATCGGTCACGGCTGTTCCCAGCAGCGTGTCCGGGGTGATGCCGACAGGGTTGCTGTCGCCGACGGCCACGTTGGGCAGTTGCACGTTCGGCGTGATGTCCAGCACCGGCCGGGTGTTGACCGCCGGATTCACGATGGTGATCGTCGCGGTTTCCGTCGCCAAACTCAGAGCCCCCTTGTTGACGGTGGTGGAGGCCACCGTTCCCGAGGCGGGCACCAACAAATTCGTGCCGGGCGTCTGGTCCCAAGCCCTGTAAGTGATCGGCTCGACCCCCACAAACGTCGGGTTGGGCACAAACCGGAGGAGGTCAAGCGGCTGGAGGAACAGTGCGTTGACGGTGCTTACCGTCGGCACGTTCACCCAGATGCCCGAACCGTTCAACTGGTACTGCCATTGTCCGTGGGTGGTGAGGGCCTTGGTGAGGGCGATGCCCTGCAACGCCCCGGCATCCACGTCGGTGACAGCCGTGCCCAGCAGGCTGGCCACGGTGTTGCCGGCGATCAAAGATTGGTCCGTGCCGGCGAGCAGCGAACTCAGCGCCGGAGTTGGGGTGATGCTCAGCACCGGCACGTCGTTGACCGGCGAGACGGTGACGGTGGCGGTTTCCGTCGCCGAACTAACGGACGAGGTTCCGCCCGTCGTGCCCGGCAGGGAGAGATTGGCCAGTTGGCCCGCTGTTCCCTGCGTGCGGTCCCACGCCCGGTAGCTGATGGTGGCGGTTCCGTTGTAATTCAAGTTCGGCAGGTAACGAATCCGGTCCGTGTCCTTCAGGAGCAGGGCGGTCTCCAGGGCCACGTTGCCCATCGGCTTCCAAACGGTCGTTCCGGTCGGCAGGTATTGCCACACGCCGGTGGCCGTTCCCGTCAACCCGGTGACGGCGATCCCCTGGAGGGCGCCCACGTCGTCGGTCACCGCTCCGCCAAGAATCGCGGACACCAGCGGGGCCAGCGGCGACACCGGCTTGCTGTCCTCCGGGATCGTGGGAAGCGTGACCACGGGGGCGGTGTCGAGGATCGGGGCCGCGTTCGGCGCGGGAGCCGGCAACGGCGGGGCCACCACTTGCAACTTGCCGACTTTGATGCCGGTGCTCAGGGCCGTCGAAGCACCGACGAAGAACTGGCCGGCGGTGCCGCCGCCGGGGGAGCGATCCCACGCCTTGTAGGAGATGGTCGCCGTCCCGGTGAAGATCCCGCTGGGCGAGAACCGGATCAAATAATCCGGGTCCAGCAGCAGAACCTTGGTGGCGGTGACCCCGAAAATGGGCGTCCAGTTCGGATCGAGCGGAGCCTTGTACTGCCACTGGCCGCCGACCGTGCTGACCGCCGTGACGGCGATCCCCGGAACCGTGCCGACATCATAGTCGGTGACGGTGGCGCCGATGACGGAGGCCACCGTGTCGCCAACCGGGCCGGGCGGATCGACATTGTTCATGTCGATCGTCGTCAGGTTGCTGGGCGCCGCCGTGTCGAGGATCGGCCGGTCGTTGACCGGCAACACCCGGACGGCGAGGAAGTCGCTGTTGAGGCTAAAGGCACCGTTGCCGCCCAAGACGCCCGGAACCGTCAGGTTCGCCGTCTGTCCGAAGGTGCCGACGCTCTGATCCCACGCATAGAACTTCAGGTAAACTTCCCCGTATTGATTGGGGGCGGGGACAAAGCGAACCTTGTCAACGTCCCGCAGCAACCGGGCCGAGGTAAGGCCGACGGTCCCGAAGTTCAGCCATGTCGTTCCGTTGTTGATCGAATACTGCCATGTGCCGTCGATCTCGCCGCCGGTCCCGACGATGGCCAGCCCCTTCTTCGCGGAAGGACCGTCACCGTCCGTGACGAGATTGGCGGTGATCGGCTTCAGGTTGGACCCGGTGTTGGTGGTCTGATCCTCCTGGATGGTGTTCAGGATGGTGACCACGCGGGCCGTGGCGGTGGCGGAATCCACGCTGAAGGCCGTCGATCCGCCGGTGGCGTTCACCAGCGTCAGGTCGGCCGTGCCGCCGGCGACGTGCGTCGGCACATCCGATTGATCCCACGCCTGGAACGTGAGGGTTGTCTGGCCCCGGAAACCCGTGTTCGGGATGTACCGGACACGATCCTCGGGCCGGAGCAGGCGGGCGGTCGCCGACGTCACCGTTGACAAGTCGAGCCAGGTGCCGCCGTTGTTGATCGAATACTGCCACGAGCCGGTCTGCGAGCCGGTCACGCCGGTGACGGCGATTCCACGGGGATCCGTGAGATCCTGGTCGGTGATGGAATTCGCAATGAGATCGGAGACCAGCGTCCCCGCCGAGGTGGTGGTGTCCACCCCGACCGGGAGCAGTTCCAGATTATGCGGATCGGTGAGCACCGGCGCCCGGTTCACCCCGATGAGGATGAAGAACGTCTGCGAGGAATTGTCCACGCCGCCGTTGGCGATGCCGCCGTTGTCGCTCAGGGTGACCGTGACCTGGACCGTGCCGGTCGCGTTCGTGGCCGGCGTGTACGTCAACTGGCCGTTCGCATCAATCGCCGGTTGTTGCGAGAACAACGCGGGATTGCTGTTCGACGTGCTGAACGCCAGCGACGGGAACTGGTTCGACTCGTTCGCCGGACCGGCGCTCAAGTTCGTCGCCCATCCGGGGAAGGTCTGGGGACCGGCGTTCTTGGGCGTGTAAATATCAGGCCCCTTGGTGAACGTCGGCGGGTCGTTCACCGGGTTCACGACCACCGTGAACGTCTGGAAGGTGTTGTTATGCCCGCCAAAGGACGTTCCCCCGTTGTCGAACACCCGGACGGTGATCGTGATCGGGCTGACGCTGAACTGATTGGGCAATGGCGTGAACGTCAGGGTGCCCGTCGGGTTGGCGCTGGTGTACGTGATCACCGGCGTCGGGATCACGAGCGGATTGCTGGAGACCGCGGTGATGGTCAGCACTTGTCCGCCGCCGTCGCCGTCGGCGATGCCGGTCAGTGGGACGCTCGTCGCCCCGGAGTCCTCGTTGACCGTGATGGCCGACGGGGTGATCGGGTCGAGCGTCGGCGCGTCGTTGACGGGCCGCACCGTGACCTTGAATGTCACGGTGTAGGTGTCATGGCCGCCGCCGAGCGTGCCGCCGTCGTCTTTCACGATGACGGTGATGGTGACCGGGTTGCCGGGCGTGGTGAACTGGTTCGGCAACGGCTGGTAAGACAGCGTGCCGAACGAATTCGCCGACGTGTACGTGATCGTCGGGTCCGGGATGATCGACGGATCGGACGAGATGGCCGTCACCGTCAGGTTTTGCGTCAGTTCGCCAGAACCGGCCGTGATTCCGGTGAGATTGATCACCTGGGGCGCCGGCAACTGGTCTTCGTTGATTGTCTGGTCCGCGATCGGGTCGAGCGTTGGCGTGTCGTTCGGCGTGACCAGGCCGATCTCCCAAGTTCCGCGACCGAGGGTCGTGGCGACGAGGAGGTTTGGTAGAACTTGCTGGCCGGTTTGATCGGTGATCGTCGTGTCGTTGCGGCCGGTCGCCGAGACGACATTGCCGACGGCCAGATCCAAGTCGGTGATCTTGACGTTCGGAAGCCCGCCGCCCTGATCGACGGCGTTCGTGGTGTTGTCGGTGAAGCGAATCCACGAGAGACCATTGTCCAAGCTGCGGAAGACCCCGCCGTCGCCCCCGGCGTACAGGACCGGCGTGCCCGGCGTGGCAAACGTGAGCGGCCGCCAGTCGACCGCGATCGTCGTGAGCTTCTGCAACAGGGTCGTCTGGTAGGCCGCCCCCAGTTGATAGGCTTGTCCGGTGATCGAGAACAGATTGCCGGTGATGTTCTGCCATTTGTTGACTTGCGGATCGGTCGAGGTCCAGTCTTGCATGAAATAGACCCCCTTGTCCGTCACGGCATAGGCCGAGTTGCTGCCCCGGACGGGGTTCGCGATGATCTTCAGGACCGGCGAGCCGTCCAGGCCGGTGGAAATGCTCTTCCACGTCGGAGCCAGCACGTTCCCGGTCTTGACGAAGATGTGTCCCCCGTTGGTTCCGGCATACAGATAGTCATTCAGGGTCGGCGGCGGGTCGCCCGCCTGCGGGATGACCGGGGCGCCATAGGCCACCGCGCCCGCATAGGTGAAGTCCAGGTCGCTCGGCTCGGCACTGACGAACCAGTTCAGGCCCTGGTCCACCGTGCTGAACAGACGGCCCACGTTGGAGCTCATGCTGATGCCGTTGCCGTCGATGGTGTTGACGGTGAATTTCTTGACCGCGTTGGTCCACTGGCCGAATCCCTGGGGATCCGACCCGGAGTTCTGGAACAGACCGTTCGTGCGGCTGATCGGCACGCCGCCCTGCTGCTGGATCTGGAAGAAGTCAGTCGTCGGATCCCCCGCGACCTGAATGTCGTTGATCCGGCGAAGAATGTAAACCGTCCCCGACCCGGTGGGGTCGGTGGCGACGTAATTCGCCCGGCCGTCCCGGTTGACATCATCCCACGTCTTGGTGCCCGTGGAATTGAGATCGTTTTGGGAGGCATAAACATCGCCCAACCGCCGGGCCGCCCCGAGGATCAGCGAATTGGAAATGCCGGCGGCCAGATAGCTGGGCTGGACGTCCCCGGAGTACAGGCGGGCCACCTGAATGTTTCCGTTGCGATTGCCGTTGACCTGAAGGTCCGTGTAATCGGTCATCGGCAGGTCGGTGTTGTACGTGCCGACGGCGTTGCGAGAGCCGTTGATCGGCAGATTGACGCGGTCTGTGTTGGTCAGGTCGTTGGACAGGTTGGTGCGGTTCCCGAGCAACTGGTTTGCCTGGTTGATCCCGTCCTGCCGGTTGAGCGTGCCGTCGTCGTTGGAGACAAACGTGCCGATCCCCTCGTCATGCCCGTAGATCACGCGGGCCTTGCCGGTGAGCGGGTCAACATAGGTCACGATGTTGGAAACCCAGTCGTAGTCGTTGCCGCCCTCCACGATCGCATTTGTGGCGGCGTCGGTCTCCGTCGGCCGACGGTCGATCTGAACTTCCGTCCAGGTGATGTCTCCCCCGTCATTGGTGAAGCTGCCCAAGGCGCTGCTGAAAATCGTGGTGTCTTGCAGGAACGGTTCGTACGGGTTGTACTTCAGGTTCAGGAAGTTCCACGATTTTCGCCGGGTCGCCGATAGGGCGGTGTCATAGCCGCCGCCAACGGGCGTGTTGCTGTCCAGAACCGGCGTTCCCCGCGTGGTGTCGTTGCGCACCAAACCACCGCCGCCGGTTCCCGAGGTGTTGGCGTCACTCGTGCTGGAATATTCATTTCCGGTGGTGTCCGTGTGTGAATACAGCTGGAGCTTGTACGGATCATTCACCTGCGTCATGTCGATGCGAATGATCCGGTCGGAGCCGACGTACAGGATGTTCGGGTCGGTCGGATCCAACGCGAGCGTGAGCGAGTGATTGGCCGCGTTTTGAGCCACGCCGTTGACGCTCGCCCCGGAGAAATAGTTATTGGTGGTGAAGAGGCCCGGAAACTCGATCTCGATGTCATTGCCGCCCTGCGAATACCCGCCGGTGTCGGTGAGCTTCAGCTTCGTCCAGTTGTTCAAACCGGTGGCGCCGGTTGAAACACCGGCATCCTTGGTGACATAAATCCCGTCCAGTCGGCCGTCCGGCGTGGCGACCGCCGCCACGAGCCAGCCCTTGTAATAATTATTGGCCAGCGGATTGTTGGGCTGGTACAGCGGGGTGGCCAGGACGATTCGCCCCTTGGCGCCGTTGGGCGTGCCGGAGTTGCCCACGGGGACCGAACCCGAGACGCCGTTCTGATTGACGGTCGGCCGTCCGAGACCGCCGTTCAACAGGGTGAAACTCACACCATTGGCGACGTTCAGATTAGTGGTGATCAAAATCCCGACACCTTGAACCCCGACATACCCGATGGTCGGCCGGTTCAGGGTGTTGGGCTGGGCGCTCCCCTCGCCAATGGCGAAATCCGTCACGTCATTGCCGGCGGGATCGCGGTAAATCTGCGTCCAGGTGTTGCCGCCGTCAAAGGTTCGCCAGAGGCCGGCCACATTGTCCGTCGCCGGGGTCGAGCCACGTCCCACCGCCGCGTACATGATCAAGGGGTTGGAGTTGGGGGTGAGTTTCTTCTCGACAACGACCTTGTTGATGACGGCGCCGACAAACAGGTGATTCCGCTTGGGGTCCGTGACATCCAGATACTGGGCCGGGGTGTTGGCGGGCGCGTTCGTCGGAACGTCAAAATTCTTCACGCTGTCGAGGATGTTCCACGTCTTGCCGGCATCGTTGGAGATGAGGAAGCCGACGCCATCGTACCGGGAGGTGCTCGGATTGACCTGATCCGCCTGATCGATGAGGTTCAACGCCGACGAACCGGTGCCGACGATGATCTTGGTCTGGAGCGGGTCGCCGGTTTCGTTGACCACCGTCAGCGAGCCGACGTTGATGGCCGACCCGTAGCGAGTGATGTTCCCGTTGGCGTCGCGAATGACCTGGTTCGGCCCGAAGTCCGTCAGCGGAACCCAATTCGGTCCCGCCGGATCGCGGGTCAGGAAGTTCGTCGTCCGCCACACGCCGCCCGAGGCCCCGGAGGCATAGACGGTGTTGCCCGACGGATCGGAGGGATCGACGGCGATATTGCTCACCCGGCCGGCGGTCGTCCGCGACGGGTCGGAAGGTTCCTGGGAGACGTTGGTCGTCGGGGTGATCGGCAGTCCGGTCACCGGGTCGATCGGCGTATGCCCGCCGTTGATGCTGGCCCCGGAGATCGGGTTAAAGGTGTCGCCCCCGGAGGTGTTGCCATCGGGGCCGACGGGATTCCAGGATTTGTTCCCGGTGGTCGTCAGTTCGTTCGAGAACGTGACCCGGTAGCCGAGGGACGTTTGGTCCGCGATGGGGTCGCCCAAGCCATCGCCGATGACATACTTGTTGATCGTGAGGGCAAACTTGGAGACGTTGGCGACGCTGGGTCCGGTGTTTTTGATCTCCAGATTCCAAGTGCCGCTCGCCAGAATGCCGTTGAGCTGGGCCAGGGGTTGGGTGGGGTTGTTCGACCCGCCCGCCCCCGCGAAACCGTTCTGCACCGGCGCCGTCGCGGAGTCGTCGAAGGTCACGTCGGTGATCGAGGACGTGCTGCCGGTGCGCGGGGCGTTTTGGAACAGGAGAACCTTGATGGTCCCGTCCGGGGAGACCAAACGGGCTTCGAGATCCCGCATGGTCCGGCCGGCGGCCACATTCGCGGACAGATTGGCCGTGATCTTTTGGATTTGATACCCGTCAGTCAGCCCGTTGATGGTCAACGGGATGCTGACCGTGCTCAGCGCGGGAATGATGGTCGGAACCGATGGCGTGGGCGAGGCGGAGTAGGACTGCGGAATCACGGTCGCGCCCGGAGGCAGCGGGAACACCGCCGGCGAACCGTCCAGCACGCTGACCCCGGCGTTGGTGTCCTTGTCCATCTGGTTGCCGGACACGTCCGAGATGTTGCTGCCAATCTGGATCTGGTAATCGCCCGGCAACGGCTGTCCGGGGAATGCGATCCGGAAATACTGCGAATTCCCGGTGATGATCGTTCCGCCAAACGTGTCGATCGGATTGATCGTCACCCCGGTCAGCGGGATGTCTCCGTTCGGCCCGATGATGCGCAGGATATCATCCGGATCGTTGACCAAGTCAAGCGGATTGCCGCGAGTGAAGGTCGAGGAGTTCATGACCCGGTCGAACTTCACGTCGATGTAGGTGGCCGCCGAATTGTAAACAACGTTTTCCGGCGACGTGGTGTGCCCGGTCACCGACGCGGGGAACACGGCGGGCGTGAGCGGAAGATACGGCGGCTCGACTTTCGTCGGGTCAACCGGCGCCCGGGGCATGAAGATCCCGGTGTTTGTGGCGACATCGCCATCCTTCAGGACGATGTCGTACTTGCCGGAGGGTTCCAGGTTCGTGAAGTAAATGCGGAAATACCGGGAATTGACGGACGACCGGGTGCCGCCAATGTCCGTGATCGGCAAAACGCTGATCGGGTTGTTGGGATCGGCGACCGGGATGTCGCCCGCCGGACCGGTGATCTGGACCAGATCGGCGCTGGTGAAAGTCGAGGCATCGACGACCTGCCCGATGTCCACGTCGATGAAGTCGGCCGAGGGGGTCTGCGTGGTCTGTCCGACCAGCAGGTTGGGGAACGGAATGGGGGTGGCCGTCGGAGTGGTGATCGAGGTTCCGGCGGGATTTCCAAGTTTGACCTGATACTGGCCCGCGCCCAACTGGCTCGTGTAGTGGATGCGGAAGTACCGGGAATTCGTGGTGGCCGGGAGAAGCGGATTGCCCCCGAAGCCCGTGACGGGCTCGATGGTGAGAGCCGGGGAAATCGTGAGGGCGCCCGACGGGCCGGTGATGCTGGTAATGTCCTGCCAGGTGAACGACGAGGTATCGACGACCTGCCCCAAATCCACATCGAAGTAGTCGGGGTTTTGGACCATGATCTCCGTGTTGACGACCCGCGGCCCCGGAACGACGATGGGCATGGCCTGATCGGCGAACGGAGCCACGAACGGCCTGATCAGACCGTTTGAGTTCGGTTGCGGCGTCGGGACGGCATACACATCCTGAACGTCTTCGTTTTGCAACGAATTGCCGTTCTGGTCCATCAGGTTCCCGCCGGTCAGCACGGGGGTGCCAACATTCAACTGAGTGACACTCAGAGACCAACTGTCCAGTTGGCCCTGCACGCCGGCCGCCCGGTCTGTCATAATCAGGGTCCAATTGCCCCCCTGAACGCTGGACTTGAAAGTGGCCAGCGAACCGACGGCCTGGAAAGTCCCGGTGTAGGGGGCGACCGAAAGCACATCCGTGATGGCGGTTGGCGCGGCATCATCGAAAACAGTGTTGATCATGTTGCCGCCGGACAGATCACCCGCATTGAAGAGCTGGATGATCTGACCGTTGGGAGCGCGCAACTTGAATTCCAAGTCGGACAGGCGCGTGTGCGTGACGTTGATTTGAAGAGTCACCACACCCACCACGGCCGAAGTGAAGCCCGCCGGCGGAACCGGGTTCGGCATTTGGATTGTGGAGGTGACCGTCGTTTGCACGGAGCCCAACTGGTCGGTGAGCGTCACCGGAGCCTGGGGCACGCCAAGGATGGTCGTGGCGTTTCGGGTGGTCGTCGCCCCCAGACTGCTGGGAATCTGGAACGACCGGATGCGATCCGAAATGCTGCTCGAATCCGTGGCGCCGTATTTGCCGGATTCGTATGGTTTGAGCGGATCGGTGTTGAGCCGCCCGATCGTGTAGCTGTAGGTGCCGGCCTGTCCCGCGTTGGCCGCCGGTTCCGGATTGGTGAGACGGACGAGGAATCGCTTGGAACCGTAATGCGTCCCAAGCACCGGGTCGATGTAGGTGTCCAGTGGCTGGATCGTCAGGCCCGTGATTCGACGGCCGCCGACGGTCGAATCTTCGTTTGAAGCCCGGTATCGAAGATCGATGTCGGCCGGGGTGAACGTGCTGGGATCAATGACCCGGTCGAATTCCACGTAGAAGGCGTCAAAGACCTGGCCGTTCGCGGTCGGGACGTTGTAAGAAATCGTCCGCGTCGTCACCAAACTGTTGATGGTCGGGAAGTTGTTCAGGGCGACCCCGCCCGGCGTGGTGAGGAAGCCGTTGCGAAGGTTCAGCTTGTAAGTTCCCGCAATGGCCGAGGTCGGCAAGCCGATGCGGAAAAACCGGGAGTCGACGCCGGGGGTCACGGAACCGCCGATCGCGTTGATCGGATTGACGGTCACGGCCTGCGTGATGGAGAATAGCTTTCCATTCGGATCGAAGAGTTGTCGAATGGCGTTGAAGTCGAACGTCGAGGATTTGGCGACCACACCCAAATCCACGTCGATGGTGTTGTCATGCAAATCATCAATCTGCGCCGCGCCGAGAACCACGCCGGAATCCGACCCGACAATCCGGGGACCGGAGGCGATCTTCAATTGTTGGGTGCGGACTTGGGCGATTTTCTGATCGACGTTTCCGGTGTAAAGAAGCTTGACCACGCCGCCGTAGGACACCAGCCCCATGTTGTTGCCGAAGACTTCGTTGCCCGTGATCGATGCCATTGCCGGACCGTTGGAGGGGACGTATTGCACGGTGTCGGACTTGGTGTTGATCTGATCGTAAGTCGTGTCGAAAGGATTGACGGGAGACGCCTTGGAAAACTCGATGGTTCCCAAGGGAGTCCGGGTCGGATCAGGCTCGAAGGCGGCGCCGTTTATGGACGTGGACAGCATCGTCAGCGATCGTTTGCCGGTCGGATCCTGCGCGTTCGAGTACGAACTCACCAGCACCGTCCCGGTGGTTGGATCGACGGTGATCTTGGGATTGAACAAACCGGTGTTCGTGTCCGCGGTGACGGGTCCCAAAATGGTGGAGGGCAGCACCGGGCCGCTCACGTCGGAGGCCGTCGAACTCCAGAGCAGGCCGTCGTCATCGCTGTAAATCACCTGGGTGCCGCCGCCGTTGAAATAAGCCGCGTAAATCCGGTTCTGATAGGGGCTGTAAAGCCCGAGCGTGTTGTCCGTTGCCACGGAGACGCTGGCGCCGAGACCGGCCGGATTGGCGACGCTGGCGGTCGGGTTGCCCGTCCCGGAGAAGTTGTTCGCCGCAACGCCCGCCCCGGTGGCCGTTTCAGCGCCCGGGCTGACCGAACTGTCCGTGAGGTCATCCTTGAAATCTTGGGAGATTTTGATGCCGGCCCGGGCAATCTGCCGGAAGTTTGGCGCCGGGCTGCCGCTGTATCGGAAGTCAGTCACAACGATCGTCCAGACTCCCCCGCCGCCCGCCAATTGGGCCGCCGTCATGCCGCCGAAAACCGTGTCAAGCGAGCCCCCTTCCGGCTTGAACGAGCCGGCGAAGCCGTTCACGGCGGTGGGGTCGTTGATCCGTCGGGCGGCGTTGTCCTCAAACGTGGTGCCGAAATTAAAGGCGTTGCCGTTGCCGTCGGTCTTGAGGCGTCCCAAATCGGTTCCGCTGATCCCGTTGCCGGTGTTGTTTCCCCCGGCGTCGAGTTTGTTTCGCACCAAGGTGATGGATTTGCGAAGGGGGTTGATGGCGTATGTGCCGGGCCCGCCCGTCGTCACGGGGACGGCCGCCGCGCCGAGAGCCGGATCCGGGGGGGCCACCAAGTCAATTTTGAGTTCGTCCAGGGAGTTCGAATACAGAGCCAGCGTGACCGACAACTTGTCCAGACGGGTGATGAGCGGGTCCGTCGGCACGGTCAGGTCATACGTCGTGATGTTGGTGATGTGAATCGGCGAGCCGTTGAAGGCGTCGTTCAACGGCTGGAAATTGTTGGTCCAATACTCGACCGATTCGGGAGTCTCCAAGGTGACATCCTGGCCGGGGACGTCGTTGGCGGTGTTCGTGCTGAAATTATAAGAATCGGCGTAAAGGTTGTTCAGCACCGTGCCGCTGAACATGGTGATCATCTTGCCGCCGGAATCCGCGAGGCCAGCCCGGCCTTGGGTGAACACAATCTTGGGGGCGGTGTATTCCTCCCCGTTGCCTTGGTAATTGCCGCCGGTGATCAGATTCGTCCTGTTATCCTGGTTGTTCACCAAGACCTGCGGGCCGAAATTTTTGCCGCCATCCTGGGAGACCGTCATCCGAATTTTGCTGCGAACAAACGTCGCATCATTTCCGCTCGGCACAACATCAAACGTGTTCCAGGCGACGAAAACCTTCACTTTGTCCGCAGTGGTCTGCGTGGCCGCGAAAGGATCGGTCTGGGTGCGGTCCGCCACGTTGGGTTTGTCGGCAATGGCGTCCGCCGAGTTATCGGTGAAGCTCGCCAGGTTGGTGTCGATGGCCACGGTCGGGTTGAAGACCGCGTCCGTCCCGAGCCACTTGTACAACGTCTTTTCGTTGCCCGAGGTGCCTTGGGCCTGGACGGTGGAACTGCCGTGAATGGTCCCGTCGGGGTTGTTGATGTTCTGTTCGATCGGCGTGCCGACGAAACTGTACTTCCGCAACACCAACCGGCCGGCGGTCGAGCCGACGTTGTGTTCCACATACGTCAGGTACACATTGTGGAAGTTGTCGTAGGCGACCGCCGGATTGCTGACGTTGGAGAACGGAATGAATCCGCCGCTGGGAGAGGCGGCGTTCTCGTCGTTGCCGTTTTGGATGGGACCGCTGTTGCTGGTCCAAGTTTGGCCGGCATTGCCCGAATAAATAAAGCCAATCCGGGAATTGCCGCTGTTGTCCATGTATTGGACGGCGCCGAACAATTGATTTGGATTGGTGGGGTCGGCGACGATCGTCGGGGCGATTGTCCCCGTGGCGGTGAAACCGGTGATGGCGATGCCGGTGGTGCCGACGGAGGTAGTCGTTGTGTAATCAATCACCGGCCCGATGAGGGTGGCGGGGACTTCCCGGTTTTCGAGCGTTTCCAGAATGAGCGATTGGGTGCGGACGGATGATCGACGGGGTGAATTCCCGGCCTGTTGAAAATACTGACGACGCAGCCGACGGGTGATGGACTCGAAATTCATGTCGATCTCACTCTGTGACGTTGCGAGCGGCCCAGGCGGGGGGACACTTCACCGGGAGTTTGGGGCTCCCGGCCGGGGTACAAAAGATAATGGCTGAAGCACCGGCCAACCCAATTTCTGCGCGCCTGTCAGAATTAACGGCCTTGTTATTCGCCTTACCGATTGAGTGCGGACAGGGGCACTGTGGAGCAATGAGTCCGAGAGATGAAAACCCCCAGAAACACTCAATACGGTAGAGAGATACAGGGTGTCAAACGGGGTGGATAATTCGCCCCTTCCGGGACGGCCGATGTCAATTAAAGGGCATCTTACGCGACCTCGTCAAGTTCACCCGGCCAATTTTCCCTCCCAAATCAACCAAGGCTGATTCCAAAGGTACGAGTGATTGGTTTGAGCCGGATTCATGGGGGGCGCGAATGCGGGCGCGCGGCTACCCGCATGGGATATCACGCCTTTTGAAGTGGGAATTGGTGGCCCCGTATCGAGAGAGACGAGGCAAGCGGCCAATCAGTTTCCTGACAATAACCAGAAAAATCAGATTCTTCGATCTGGCTGGCGGAATCGCTTCCTTTGTCCGACCAAGTGTCCGCTTCACCGACTGTCGGATCGGCGAGAATCTTTGGCAAATCGAAAGGCGGGTTTGCCGGTGATGTCCGTACTGGCGAAGCTCGGACACCAGTACCGTTCGACATGCTCAACAACGCGGTCGGTGCCGTCGAAGTGTGTCCCGCCCGGCGGGCGTTCCGGGTTATACATGGTGTCCGTCATGTCGCGAATGAGGGCCACGTTCTTGCCAAGCCTCACCATCTGACGGATGGCAAACGGCCTACCCAACACGCACATATTCAGGTGGACGCCACACAGAATCACGTTGTCAATTTTGCGGGCCGCCAGAAGATTCCATGTTTCCTGGCCGTCGTCCGTGATCGCGTCCGCGTCGGCGATCTTGATGGCCGCCGTTTGCCGGGTCCACGGCGAGCGGATTTCGCATTTGTCCTTGCAATCGCAACCCATGTCCGAGTCGTCGATTGGCAGCACGCCCTCGCGCTTCACATCAGGCCAGTTCCAAGCCGTGCCCCAGCGGGGGCTGTTTGCCAACGGAATCGGCGTCGCGGCAAACGGGGCTTCTTTCGCCCGTTTTCGTTGCGGCGTGTCCTTGTAAAAATTCGTGCAAGTGCTTGGGGAGTGAATGATCAAAACGCCGTGGGAACGGGCGGTTTCCAACATCTCGTTCATCGGCCCGGCCAGTTCGCCGACCCGGCTCGCGGCCGACTTGCACCAGTGATCGTCCCACATGTCGCACACGATGATCGCCGTTTTCTTCGGATCCCATGCCGCTTTTTTCTCCTCGGCAGCCGCAGGCAATTGACCGGGCAACGCGGCCCGTGAACGAAGCGTGAGTTTCAACGGGGAGTCTTCGGCCATGACGCGGGTTGCCGGATGAAAAATGAAAACAACGGCGAACACAACAGACACTTGGTTTGCAAGACGGAGCATCGGAATCTCCACGGTCGGCGCAGGCAAAGGGGGCAGATGGAAACGATATTGCCGGATGATCCGCCACGCAAGGAGGAAGCGTTCTCGCCTTGATGTTTCGGGAATGTTACACTGCCTGCGAGACTCAACCCGGAGACATCCCGAAAATGGATCGATTTCTGCGAAACCTGACAATCTTTGCGGGGTTTATGGTTCCGGTGTTGTCCGTCCCGGCGGCTGAGCCAACGGACAACGAACAAATCACCCACAACACCGCCGAGCTGGGGAACCAGATTCAAAAGCTCCGGTCCGGCCCGGCGCGCTCTCCGGAACAACAAGACCTTTTGGCCGACGCGGAGATTTTCCACAAGGGTGTCTTGTGGGCGTTGCGATACGAACCGAAGCTGGAACCGGCCGATGTGGCCATCGTCAAAAAAGCCTTGCAACGTGGCCTCGCGCGCACGGAGATGCTGGCGGCGGGCAAACAATCTTGGGGCGAACGCAAAGGGAAACTCGTCCGGGGTTATGTCTCGGCCGTGGATGGTTCCGTCCAGCCATACGGGGTGATCGTGCCTCGCGGGTACGATCCTGCCAAACCGATCCGGCTTGATGTCGTATTGCACGGCAGCAGCAAGCCCGTCGGTTTGAGTGAACTGCGCTTTATGAATCGTTTCGACGAGGGGGACGGCCCGTCGCCGAACGCGCCAGAGGCGAACCACATCGAACTTCACCCGCTCGGCCGGGTGGAGAATTGTTATCGCTGGTCCGGCGAAACGGATGTCTTCGAGGCCATCGAAGCGGTGTGCCGACAATACAAGATCGACCGTGACCGGATCGTTCTTCGCGGCATGTCGATGGGCGCCTCAGGCACATGGCATCTCGGGCTGAAGCACCCGGATCGCTTTGTCGCGATCGGGCCGTATTGCGGCTATGTGGACACCTTTGAATTTTCACGAACTCCTCTCGCAAATTTCGTCAAAGTTGGCCCATTGCCGGCTCATCAGGAACAAGCCCTGCACATGCTCGACTCCATCGACTACGCCGCCAACGCGGGCGTGGTCCCGGCGATTGCCTGCATGGGGGAGAAGGATGTGTTCTTCCAAGCCCACGTGCTGATGGGCAAAGCGATGGAAAAGGAGGGCCTGAAAATGGTCAACCTGATTTCGCCGGGGACCGGGCATGTCATCGACCCAAAGACATTTGCCGAGCAGATGCGGCAAATCGGCGAGTATGCAAACAAGGGACTGGACCATGCTCCGAAGCACATCCGCTTTGTCACCTGGACGTTGAAATACGCCGATTGTCATTGGCTTCGCGTGTTGGGGCTGGAAGAGCATTATCGCCGGGCCGAGTTGGAGGCCTCGATTGCGGAAGACGGCTCGGTCGATATGAAAGAGCCAAAAAACATCACCCGTTTCGCCCTGTTGCCGCCGGTGTTGCAAGGGCCGAAGCCCAAGTTGCGCGTTGGCGGCGCCGACATCGCGTTACCGGCCAACATCAAGAAGGCGGTGATCGGCCGCCAAGACGGGAAATGGGTTTGTCTCGGCGAATTGGACATCACTCCCCTGCCCGGCAAACGGCCGGGACTTCAGGGGCCGATTGACGACGCCTTCACCGCCCCGTTCTTGTGCGTTCGCGGCACCGGCAAGGCATGGAACCCGAAAGTGCAGGCGTGGTCCGAGGCGAACCTGAAGCGGTTCGAGTACGAATGGCATCGCTACTTTCGCGGCGACGTGCGGGTGAAGGATGACACGGCCGTGACCGATGCGGACATCCGACAGTTCAACCTGATCCTCTTCGGCGATCCGGGAAGCAACAGCCTAATGAAGCGGGTGATGCCCAAATTGCCGGTGCAATGGACGGCCGAGGAATTGAAGGTCGGGGCCGAACGATATGCCGCCGCCGAACATGCGCCGTCGTTCATCCAACCCAATCCGTTGGCCGACGGGAAATATGTGGTCATCAACAGCGGGCACACCTTCCATGAAAAGGAACTGGCCCTGTTGAATTATCTGTTGTTCCCAAGGCTCGGCGATTGGGCCGTGATGAAAGTCGGCGACAAGATCCCGGCGAATCCGTCGCAACCGCTCGACGAAGAAGTGATCCGGGCTGGTTTCTTCGACGAGCGGTGGCTGCCGGCCAAGTGAGGAAGCCTATCGTCCCTTCGATGCTCCCCGCCGCGGCGCCCCGCCCCCGCCGCCACCCATCGGCTTTTGCGAAGGCTTGGCGGCGGCATCCTCGACCCGATGCGCCATCCCCTTGGAAGAAGACGACTTCGGCAGGGCGATGGACTGCGTGAACATCCGAGCGGCGGCCGATTTCATCGTGGATGACTTCTCGACAACAACTTCAGCTGGTTTCGGCGCCGCAACAACCGGCGTCGGTTTCGCCTCGGCGGCGATCGGCGTCGGCTTGACCTCGGCGACAGCGGGCGCCGGTTTCACTTCAACGACCGGTTTCGGCTTGGCTTCCACAACGACGGGAACAGGCTTCGTTTCCGCAACCACCGGCTTGGCCTCGGCGACAACCGGCGCCAGCTCTTCTTTCACCGATTTCGCGGCGATCTTCGGCTCTTTTTTCGCCGGTTTCGCAACCGCCTTCGGGGCTTCGCTCACGGGTTGGACAACCGGCTTGGCCTCGGCGGGCGGCGTCTCGGGGACGGCGGCTTTCGCCTTCTGAACCTTGCTCTTTTTCTCAGTCATACATGGTGCTCCCTCGGCACGCCGACCGCCGGAGGGCGGCCCCGCGCCAATGGATATTGTCACAATTCCCCGAAGGTTCGGCCCGTCCGGCCGCCGGATTTTGGCCAAATCCCGATATGCGTTTGTTGATGCAAATTACTGATTGACTCGCCGGATCATCCGGGTTACGATCCAAACTCCTCTCATCCTTACCTGCCGTGCCTTCCCTCTAAACAACCGGGCGAAAGCACGTACCCAACTTTTGACCAATGAGGTTCCCATGAACCGTCGGTCCCGGCACGCGTTCACGCTCATCGAATTATTGGTGGTGATTGCGATCATCGCCATCCTCATCGGGCTTTTGTTGCCCGCCGTGCAAAAGATTCGCGAAGCGGCGAATCGAATGAAGTGTTCCAACAACCTCAAACAAGCCGGTCTCGGGTTGCAAAACTTCCACGACACCCAAGGCAAACTTCCCCCGGCCTATAACTACAACGGCACGACCGACATTTCCGAGGCGACCTGGCTTTATTTCTTGTTGCCATACGTCGAGCAGGACAACCTTTACAAGACGGGCAACCTCGCCCAGAATTTCGGTTCCCTTCCCAACCAGAACAGCACGATCTCAGCCGCCATGCTGCCGGGCTACAGTTGCCCGTCGGACATCCCCGGCAATCTGGCCTTGGGTTATTACGGCAAGGGAAATTACGCGGCGAACGGTGGCATCGGCCCGATGACCTCAAACTTCACCAACGCGGCGGCCTCCATCACCACGCCCGGCGTCTTCACCATCAACACGCAGATCAGCCTCACGGACATCACGGACGGCACGACCAACACCGCGATGGCTTCGGAACTCCGCAAGGTAAACGGAGATGATTTTCGGGGCGTCATGCACTACCCCGAGGGGCCGATTTACCAACACAACCGCACGCCCAACACGTCCACTCCGGACGATTTTCGGGCCGGGTCGTGCATCTCGACCCCACAGGTTCCCTGCTATGGCGCCTATACCGCCTACAACAACCGGGCCGTGATTATGTCGGCCCGCAGCAACCACACCGGTGGTGTCAACGTGGTTTTGTGCGACGGCAGCGTGCGTTTCGTCACCAACCGGGTCAGCCAGTCAACCTGGCAGGCGCTCGGAACGATTTCCAATGGCGAAGTGCCCGGCTCCGACCTCTGATAATTGTGATGGTTTCTCTCCCGTTCCTTTTCCCGGAAGAATCGCGATGAACGTGTCTGTTGTTCTCATGGCCTCGCTGGCCCTGACCATCGGGGCCGAACCCAAGCCCGAGCAGTTGGCCAAGGTCCGCGAGGAATTGAAAAGCCCCAAGGTCGAGGTCCGGCTGGCCGCGATCAAGCAACTGATCCACTCCGATCTTTCGGATCACCTGAACGCGGAAATGCAGGCGTGCTTCAAAGACACGGATGGTGATGTCCGCTCCGTCGCCGCGACGGCCGTTGGCAATCTCGGGGCGAAGGCCGAAGGAGCCATTCCGGCCTTGGTCGCCCAGTTGGGTCACGACAAGTTCAAAGAGGCAAGAGAAACAGCGGCCCGCGCCTTGGGCCGCATCGGCAAGGCGTTGCCGGAAAACCATGACGCCGAGGAACCGCTTCGCAAGGCGGCGGCCAACGACGAAGACCCGGTCACGCGCACCGTGGCCCTCGGAGCGCTGGCGATGCTGAACAAGGACGTTCCCGGCCAGATCATTGCCCTGCGAAAATACCTCCATCATGATGAAATGTTGGTGCGCATGAAAGCCGCCCACGCCTTGGGGATGATCGGCCTCCCCGCCAAGTCCGCCGCCCCGGAAATCGCGGAGATTTTGCCGAAGGAAACGGACGGCCATCGTCGCGGCTACATTGCCCGCTCCCTCGGCAACACCGGCGACCCGAACTCGCTGCCCGTGCTGATGAAGGCCCTCAAGGCCGAAACCGATGATGCCGCCAAGGGAGAGATGCGCGGGGCCATCCAGAAACTGGGCGGAAAGCCGTAAGCCGTCTTTGTTGGAGATTCATGGCGGGGGATTGCTTCCCCGCCTGTTCACACTTCATGAACATCGTGCAGCACGCCGGGGGGAATGCACACGACAAGCACTTTCAAATCTCCCCACGCCCGGTGTTTCATGCCGCGAGGCACGTAAACGACGACACCTTCGTGAACCTCGATTTCCGAGTCATCCAGCGTCATCCGGCCTTTCCCGCCGAGGATGTAATAGACCTCGTCAGTTCGTTCGTGATAGTGCAATCGGGCGTCGGTGATCTCCAGATGATGCACTTCGGCGGCCGCCTGATCGTTCTCCTCAAGAAGCGGCCGGATCTGGCCGCAGGTCTCGGCCCACGGTTCCACGTCGGAGATTTCACGTCGAATAAAGGGAGAAGTTGTTTGCATGGGATGCTCGTGAAAGATCACGTTCGACAACGAAGCCAGCGTAACGTGGCCGCCAACCCCACGCAAGAAAACACCCGAAAGTTTCCGGGCCTCGCCGGTTTCTTGTTTTTTCGCGGAGACCGGCCCGTTAAGCTGTCAGGCTCGGACGAACCCCCGGCGGGTTGCGGATCCGGTCCAATCTCTCCCAATGGAAACAGATCATGAAACAGCGTCTTCTCCCGATGCTCTTCCTCCTCTCGGCCGCCACGCTGGCCACCAGCCCGGCAGTCGCGGCTGACCCGGTTCCCAAGCACCGCATCATGTTCTTCGAGTACGGCAAGGGGCCAAACCGGCTGCTGGAGTTGGATGCCAATGGCAAAATGGTTTGGGAACACAAGCCGCCAAGCATCGCGGTGATCTTCGAGGTATTGCCGACCGGCAATGTGCTGTACGCCTACGGCGGCAACCCCACCGGCGTCCGGGAAGTGAACCGCAAAGGCGAGGAAGTCTGGAACTATGTCAGCAAGTGCCCGCAGGTTCTCGGATGCCGTCGGCTGGCCAACGGCAACACGCTGGTCGCGGAACAGGGTCCGTGCCAGGCCGTGGAAGTGAGTCCCAAGGGCGAAGTGGTCCGGGTAACCCCCCTGACCACCACGATCAAAGAATATCATCTGCAAGTCCGCAACATCCACAAACTGGACAACGGCAACATCCTCGCCGCCCATGAGGGAGAAGGGGCCGTCCGGGAAGTGGACGAGAAGGGCAAAATCGTCTGGGAGTACACCGGTGTCGAAAACGCCGGCGATGCCCGCCGGTTGGCCAACGGCAACACCCTGATTTCTTGCGGCACCCAGAAGCGGGTGATTGAAGTCACGCCGGAGAAGAAAATCGTCTGGGAATTCAACGCCAAAGACGCGCCCGAACTCAACCTGACTTGGGTGTCCAGCATTCAACCGCTGGCGAACGGGAACATCATCGTCGGCAATTTTCTTCGCAACCAGGAAGGCAAAGGGGCTCACGTCTTTGAAGTGACCCGCGAGAAAAAGGTGGTCTGGAAATGGGAGGACCACGCCCTCATCAAATCGCTGACCACCGTTCGCGTTCTGGATTAACGAGACTGTTTCCCGACATGACCTTGAGAGTCATCCTCTCGCGAGGCGAGAGGATGGCGATTCTCGTTTAACGCCGTTGATGTTGAACATCCCGGCGAAGTTGTTCCAATTCGCCGATGATCCGGTCGAGCCGACGCTCGAAATCACGCAAGCCGCCCGCAACCGATCCTTGGTGATCCCCGCCGCCCGGACCGAAGCCCCGCGGCGGTTGCGGCCCGCGACGGGGGCCGGGGCCGAAATCCGACCGGTGCG
>NZ_JH636440.1:1141025-1141424 GCF_000255705.1 Zavarzinella formosa DSM 19928 | reverse complement strand
GGGAGGACGGCGGGCCACCAGGGCCGCCGGGACCACGGGGGCCGCCGAGGCCGCCGGGGAACTGGGCCATCCCGGTGGTGGCGACGCTCATCGCCAGGCCGAGGCTCATCAAACACATCAATCGTCGCATGGTGGTCTCCTATGAGTCGGGGAGAGTCAGACATTGCCGGCACACTCCGGCGCCAATCTGTCCGGCCGACCACCACAGTATGCTCTTCGCATGGTTAAAGGTTGGTGAACAATTGGAATGAATGGAGGGCGTGAGAGGGATTTAAGGAAGATGCGAGCGGATCACGCATTCAACCGGGGTTGAATGCTCCTTTCTCTACGCTGGCCAAGAGCCCCACTGCGTGAGCGGTGGGGGTGACTTCCCGAGTGTGAGAGCCACCCCCACCGCTC
>NZ_JH636440.1:1135406-1140294 GCF_000255705.1 Zavarzinella formosa DSM 19928 | reverse complement strand
CCGACCAGCCGGGCGGATACCTCAATGGGAGACCGGGACAGCTTGTCGTAAAAAGCCCGGGTCGTGGCCGGGAGTTCGTCCTGTTCGTCCGCCTCCAACAGCCGCTCCCGGGCGCTTTCCGCCGGCCCGAGCAGGCAATCGGCGATGAGTTGAACCATTTGGGAAAACGTCAGTTGACGTTGGTAACACCCTCCCCGAAACTCGTCGTACAACCGGTCCAGTTCGGCCGGATCGAGCACATGCCGCATCAACCGAAGCGTCGCCTCCGCCAGCGGGAGACGCATTAAAACACTCGCCTCAAACGGCATCTCTTGGGTTTCCATCCCCGTCTCCTGCTCAAAACCGCCTCAACGCGAATAATAACTCCCGCTCTCATCAGACGTTACGATTTCCAAAGATCTTCACACGACTGCCGCTCACGCAGTGGGGCTCTTGGGTTCAACAACCAGCGTGAAGAGAAATCAAGAAAATCTCACAATCAACCCCGGACGAATGCTTAGTTTGGCAAGTCGCCCGTTGTTTGGCTCGTTCCGGCAAGCCGGGGGTTCTGGGGAAATCCCGTGCTTCGCCAAATCCCCAAAAGGCGTTGTCGGCAAACCAGCGGGCTGACTTGACAGGTTTTTCCCAGTCGCGTATGGCACATCTTCGCGCAGGAAGTGTCTACACGTCCAGGAGTGGACCATGATCGGTTGGATCCGCACGGCAACGCTCGTGATGGCAACGCTCGTCCTCGGGATTTCCGTTGCCAAGGCCGACGCGCCTGGCGGCAAGGAAATCTCGGACGTTGTCGTCTCGGGAAACAGTCTGCGCAGCAGCCCGGATATTCTGGCTGTCTTCGGAGTCCGGCCCGGACAGACTTATGTCGAGGAGACCATCCGCGCCTCGATTGACAAACTCTATTCCAAAGGATGGTTTACCTCCAACGGGATTGAGTTGAGGACGATTGAGAAGCCCGATGGTCGCGTGACCGTCATGCTGTACGTGACGGAACTCACCAGTTTCATCTCGGACATTCAATACCTCGGGGCCGACCACATTGGCCGCACCGAACTGGACATCCTCACCGGTTTGCGCCGGGGGATGGCCATGTCCCCGCACATGAACCAGCAAGCCCGGCTGAACATCCTGCGCAAATACCAGGAATCCGGCCGCGTTCATGCCAGCGTCACCATCCGCGAAGGGACCAAGCTGGACGACCGCCGGGTGATCTTCGACATCGTCGAAGGCCCGGTGGTCAAGATTGAGGACATTGACTTCAAGTTCGTCGGCGTGCATGAATCCGGCATCACGGCCGGCCGCCTGCGGGAGCAACTGACCATTTCGCGGGCCAAGATCGCCGGATTGATCGGCGGGGACTACAACCCCGGCCAGATTGATTTCGACGTGGTGAAACTCACCGAATATTATCACGGCCTCGGCTTCCTCGACACGCGGGTGAGCCGGGAACTGACCTACTCGGCGGACCATCGCTATGTGACGGTCACCTTCTTCGTGGCCGAGGGAATCCGCTACAAGGTCGGCCGGCTGCAAATCTCCGGCAACACCGTTTACAACGAGAACAAACTGCTGGAGTTCACCGATCTCCGGGAGAACAACTTCTACGACAAGACGACGATCACGGCCGACCTTCGCCGCATCCGCGACCTCTATGGATACTCGGGCCGCCCCGTCGGCGTGAAGGAAGAACACCCGGAGCCGGAGCCTGGCAAGGGCGTCGTTCACGTGCATTATCAGGTGATCGAAGCGCCGCAGGTGCGCGTCGGCGAAGTGCGGATCATCGGCAATCCGATCACGCGGGACAACATTATCCGCCGGGAAATCCCCCTCTATCCGGGGCAGATTCTCGAATACCCGATGATCCAGACGGCCGAGGACAACCTGAACCGGCTCGGCATCTTCAAGAACGAACCGCAGAACGGCATCAAGCCGACCATTGAGGTGGTCGATCCGCAGGGGGATTCGCCGTTCAAGGATTTGCTCGTCACCGTGCAGGAGGCCCAGACCGGGAGCTTCCTCCTCGGGGCCGGGATCAACTCGGACGCCGGGGTGACCGGGAGCATCGTGCTGAACGAACGCAACTTCGACATCCTGAAGTTTCCGACGAGTTTTGAGGAAGTCCTCGACGGCCGGGCTTTCCGCGGCGGCGGTGAAGAACTGCGATTGGAAGCCGTGCCGGGGAACATTTACCAGCGGTACACGGCGAGCTGGCGTAACCCGCGATTGTTTGACAGCCTCTATTCGTTGAGCGTCAGCGGTTACTACTACACCCGCGGTTTCAACGAATACACCGAAGGCCGGTTCGGCGGCCGGGTCACGGTCGGCCGGCGGCTGAGCCAATATTGGAGCACGAACGCCTCGGTGCGGGTCGAAGGGGTGGACGTCACCGGGATTCCGTATTACGCCCCGCCCGCGATCACGAAGTATCAAGGCCAGAGCTTCCTCGTCGGCACCGGCATCGGCCTGCGGCGCGATTCGCGGGACAATTACCTGCGACCCACCTCCGGCAGCGTGTTTGACGTGAACGTCGAACAAGTGCTGGGTGATTATCAATATCCGATCGGCACGGTGGAATACACGAACTTCTTCAACACTTACTCGCGGCTCGACGGCAGCGGCAAGCACGTGCTGGCCATGCGGTCGCAAGCATCGTTCACGACTTCGGACGCGCCGGTGTACGAACGGTTTTACGCCGGGGGTTTCCGCAGCATGCGTGGCTTCCAGTTTCGCGGCGTCGGCCCGCACTATGCGGACTTGAACACCGGGGGTGATTTCGCGTTCCTCAACAGCATTGAGTATCAGATCCCGGTGGTGCCGAGCGACAGTTTGTACGTCGTCGGCTTCGTGGACTCCGGGACCGTCAACACGAGCGTGAGTTTGAGAGATTACCGGGTGACCGCCGGGGTCGGGTTGCGAATCTCGATGCCGCAGTTGCTCGGCCCGGTTCCGCTGGCCATCGACTTCGGCTTCCCGCTCACCCAAGGCCCCGGCGACAAACGCCAGGTCTTCAGCTTCTGGGTCGGCATGTTCGGCCAGTAATCGCAGGGAAAAATCTCGTGATGACACGTGAAAAGCGTGTCATCACGACGAATAGTCTCGCTTTCAAACACTTCTCTGTTTCGATGTCTCAAAAGACTTTGCTTCCGTCTTCATGTCCCGGACAGGCGGCGACCACAATCGCCCGCAAGCCTGGACGGATATTCCCTTGGCCGGGTCTGGCAAATCTTTCTGGCATGCCTGTCCGGTCGGTTTTCGCCAGTTGGTTTTCGCCCCAAGGGGGCGCTCGATAATAGCCAGGGGCGGAAGCCCCTGGGCAACGATCGCCAAAAGGAATCCGCCCCAACGGGGTGGCACAACTAACATGTGCTGCCCCGTTGGGGCAAAAAACCCTTAAAATGACGTGATTCCAGGGGCTTGCGCCCCTGGCTATTCTCGAGCGCCCCCTTGGGGCGAATACAAGCTGCTGACGTGTGCCAGAAAGATTTGCCACACCCCGTTCGGCCCCGATAATGAAACCGGCTTGTCAAACTGATGGCTCGTGTGGAGTGGCTCGCTTATGGTGTGGGTATGGTCCATTGGCGGCGGGATGGCCGGCTTGTTTGTGTTGTTCATCCTCACCGGGCTTCTCCATGCGCGCCATAGCAAGCGCTAGGCGTTGAACGAGGTTCGGCGGATCGAATTGGCCGAGATAGAGGCATTGGCCAATGAATGCGTCGATGTGTTTCAACGCAAACTGAATGTCCGGCTTGATCTGAATGATTGTGATGACACGGCGCAAAAACTCGACGATGCCTTTCGGGATATTTTCAAACTGAAGGGGGCATTTGCGCAGGACGATTTTTACTGGCACTTCGTCAAGCCGGTCGGCGCCTGCCTTGGCGAACTCCTCCGGCGTCATGCCGCGCACGAGTGGATCAAACAACCCGACGAAGCGCCGACCATGCGAATCAGCTTGAAGGATGGTTTCTCCGATGTTTTCCCGTTTGAGAAAGTGATCAATCACGCCATGGGCGGCGACCCCAGCGACCTTGTCGCTTATGTGGCCTTCGCCCAAGCCATCCGGGGGATGGAAGGCGATCTTGCATCGAGTTGAAGAAGACTCTCTCCCAAATCCGCAAAGGAGAGAAATAGCGAATTGATTCCCAATGCCTTTGTCTTCTTTGCGTTCTTTGAGGCTTTGTGCGAGATTGTCTTCACCTTTTCTCTTCGCTTTTCTTTCTCGCCTTTTCACCCGGCTTTCCCGGCGCCTTTGGGCGAGATATTCTGATGTCAGTGTTCATCAGATCACATCATTTGAAAAGGCTGTCTCATGAGGCATCGTCTGGCCTGCGTCGCCGTCGGGATGTGTTGCGTCCTTCTCGGCGGGTGTTATCAACGGGCCGTGGAACAAGACGGCATTGTCTATTCGTTCCAATCTTGGGGGCCGGCGCTCCTGATTGTCGCCGGGTTGGCGGCAATTCCGGCGGGGCTTGTGTTGTTCCGCAAAGAGAAGCGATTCTGGGGCGTTCTCACGATGATTGTCGGACCGCTGTTGGCCGGAGCCGTCGCGCCCGGCATGTTCATGGACCGCGTCATTGTAAACGATGACGGGTTTCAATCCACCCACGGGTTCTGGTGGGACAAGATCGTTCACAATGTCCGCTACGACGACTTGAGGCAGGTCGTGGTGGTCGTCGAGGAAAAAACCACCCGCCGGGGCAAGAGTTACAGTTACTACTTCGATTGCTCGTTCAAAAATGCCCCGCAAGAACGAATTCCCCTCGGCGACCTCATGAAACAAGCCCTGCCGGACATTCGCGATCAATTCGAAAAGCACGACGTCCCTGTGCAACTTCCGGCCAACCTTCCGGCCAATCTTCCAGACTGAGCACGGGTGATTTGAGGAATGAAG
>NZ_JH636440.1:1122503-1135396 GCF_000255705.1 Zavarzinella formosa DSM 19928 | reverse complement strand
TCGCGTCCTTTGCGGCTTTGTGCGAGATGTCTGCTTCTCTTCTCTTTTGTGCGAGTGAAACAGTCCTTCATGGAGTCTTTTCCCATGATGATCGCCTTGGCGACGCCTCGGGTCGCCTCCTCTCTTGATGAGGGCTTGGACAAAATCAAACACCTCCTCTCCGAAGCCTCGGCCCAAGGCGCGGAGATTGTTTGTTTCCCGGAAGCTTATCTCCCCGGTTTGCGCGGGCAGGATTTTGACGTGTTGCCCTTCGATCAGTCGCAGCAGGACAAGATGCTCCGGGCCGTGGCCGAATGGACGCGAGCATATTCGGTGGCCGCAATCTTGGGGACGGAAAAACTCACGGAGGTCGGCCGGCAAATTGCCTCCGTCGTGATGGATGCGCAAGGCCGGATTCTGGGGTGGCAAACCAAGAACCAAATCGACCCAAGCGAAGACCCGTTTTACGTGCCCGGCAACACCCGGCGGCTCTTTGAGATCAACGGCGTGAAGTTCGGCATCTCGATCTGCCATGAGGGCTGGCGCTATCCCGAAACGGTGCGCTGGTCGGCCGTGCGGGGCGCCAAGATCGTCTTTCATCCCCATCACACGGGCAGCGACCATCAAGGCGCCCTCCTCACGCAATGGGGAGCGGCCGACTCGCCTTATTACGAAAAGGCGATGATGATGCGCAGCCGGGAAAACACCATCTACTTTGCCAGCGTCAATTACGCCTTGCGTTTCCAAGAATCGGCCACCACCCTCATCGCCCCGTCCGGCTTGTGCCAGGCGTATCTGCCGTATGGAGAGGAAGGCGTCTTGGTGCAGTCGATCAACACCGGGGAAGCCACCGGGTTGCTCGCCGGCCGCTATGCGCCGGAGCGATATCGGGAGGCCGGCTTGGAGTGAAAACTGAAAATTACCACAGCCCGAACAATGACACCACGAAAAAAGCTCCGGCCCTTCCGGACTTTCTGTGAAACCTCAAAGCAGGAGTTGCCTCTAATCATCATAATGCCGATGATGATAGTTGTCGCCAAAGGGAATAAGTGACTCCATGCAGGAAAACACACGACCATCCGACGAGGAAATTGCCGCCATCAATCAAGAGTTGGACGGCAAGACGCCGCAAGAAATCCTCGCGGATGCCGTCCGGCGTTTTCACCCCAAGCTCATGATGGCCACGGCCTTCGGAGCCGAGGGTTGCTGTTTGATGCACATGCTGGCCGACATTGAAAAGAACGTGCGGATTATCAATCTGGACACGGGCTATCAATTCAAGGAAACGCTTGAACTGCGGGAGCACATCCTCCAAAAGTACGGCATCGCCGTGGAGATGGTGAAGCCGGACACGACCGTCGAGGAATACGAAAAACTCCACGGCGGCCCGCTGTACATCTCCCGGCCGGACCAATGCTGTCTTGATCGCAAGATCATCCCCTTGAAGCGGTCGGTGAAGGGCTATGCCGCTTGGATCAGCGCCATCCGAGGCGACCAGACCGAACACCGCAAGGCGGCGGGCGTGGTGCAATGGGACGCGAAATTCAACGTGGTGAAATACAACCCGTTGCTCCGCTGGAACAAAAAGGACGTTTGGAAGTTCATCATGAACAACGACGTCCCGTACAACCCGCTGCACGACCACGGCTACCCGAGCATCGGCTGCCAGCCCTGCACCGCCCCGGTGGAAGACGGCGCTGACGAACGCTCCGGCCGCTGGGCCGGCTCGAAGAAGAAAGAATGCGGCCTGCATGTGATCGAGCAGGAGCAGGGGTCGGGGACATAGGTGATGGTTGGCTGACGCGACCCGGCTCGCTTGTTAGCGACGACTCCTCGGTGATGAAGAGGTAAAAGGCATATGGCGGCTGACAACGACGAAGCGATCCCCAAGACTTCCCGGAGTTCGCTCTTCTCCGCGAAGACGGAGTATGCCTGTGTCTCCCTGCTGGAACTGGCCTCCCATCACGGCGATCCCAACCCGTTGCGCCTCAAGACGATCGCGGAGAAGCACAATATCTCCCACCGCTTCCTTGTGCAAATCCTGTTGCAACTAAAGGCAGCCGGGCTGGTGGAAAGCATTCGCGGAGCCGCCGGCGGCTATCACCTGGCCCGGTCGCCAGAACAAATCACCATCGCGGACATCGTGCAGGTGATCGACCCGGCCGACCCGATCCGCGGCGGCGACGACAGCAACTCCAGCGCGTTGATTCGCGCCGTCCACGGCCTCTGGGCCGACGTGCAGCAAGCCCAGCGCAAGATCCTCGAAACCACCACCCTCGCGGACATGGTCGCCCGGTCGCAGGGGGAATCGGATTTGATGTACCAGATTTAAGAGTTGGGGATTGGGTAGAATGATCTGCATTGGGCACGGTTTGCCCCTGATCGGCATATGCTCAAAGGCTGTGATCGACGGCCCGCTGAAATATCTGTGTCCTGCACAGATTGGAAGATTCCAACCATGAACCACGTCGTCGCCACTCCGCCGCCAGTCATCATTGATGTGCCGGTCACACTCATCGCCATTGTCCGGCCCGAACCGGAAGTCGGCGGGTATTCGGCATCCATCCCCGCCTTGCCCGGCTGCCACACCCAAGGCGAGACGCTGGACGAGGTGCGGGCCAATCTGCGCGAGGCTGCCGAGGGTTGGCTGGCCGTCGCTCATGAGGATGCGGGGCTGGGACAGCCGTGAAAACCATTTCCGGCAAACGCATGTGCCGTATTTTGGAACAGCGTGGCTGGACACTGGCTCGCGTAAGCGGAAGCCACCACATTTACCGGCATTCATCCACCGGGCGACGGACCACGGTGCCTGTACATGGCAACGATGACTTGAAGCCCGGCACTCAACGGAGCATCATGCGGGACGCCGGATTGACCGATGATGACCTGTGATCTTGCGGGCATGGTTGGCTGTTCTCAAAGGGAATTTGCTCTGGTGTGTCAAATCCAGGATTAGGTGATCGGCTTTGTCAGGGGTGGTCCTGCCAGACGGCATTGCCAGCCAAGCAAGCGATTGGCTGGCGTCCGGCGAAAGACGTTGGGGTTGGGGTATCGGATCGCTATAAAAATCGCTTCGTAGGTAGCAAGGATTGTCGGACGAAACCAGACGGGAGCTTTCCCGGCTAATGTTCCGTCCTGCCACATGTCGAGAAATGATGAGTGTGCTGACCCATTTGCAGCGGCTTGAGGCGGAGGCCATCCACATCATGCGTGAGGTGGTGGCCGAGGCGGACAAGCCGGTGATGTTGTATTCCATTGGCAAAGACAGCGCGTGCATGTTGCACCTCGCCGCCAAAGCATTTTATCCGGCGCCGCCGCCGTTCCCGCTCTTGCATGTGGACACGACCTGGAAATTCCGGGACATGTACGCGCTGCGGGAACGTATGGCCGCCGAGATGAAGATAGATCTTCTGGTGTACCAAAACCCGGAAGCCCAGGCGCTCGGCATCAACCCATTCGACCACGGTTCGCAAGTCCACACGGATATGTGGAAGACGCAGGGATTGAAGCAGGCCCTCGACAAATACGGCTTCGACGCAGCCTTCGGCGGCGGCCGGCGGGACGAGGAAAAGTCCCGCGCCAAGGAGCGGGTTTTCTCATTTCGCACCACCACCCACCATTGGGACCCGAAGAACCAGCGCCCGGAACTCTGGCGGCTCTACAACGCCCGCAAAAACAAGGGGGAGAGCATCCGCGTCTTCCCGATTTCCAACTGGACCGAACTGGATGTGTGGCAGTACATCCAGCTTGAGAACATCCCGATTGTGCCGCTCTATTTCGCGGCCGAACGGCCTGTCGTCAACCGGGACGGCACCCTCATCATGGTGGACGACGAGCGGATGAAGCTCGCGCCGGGCGAGAAGCCGATGATGAAGAACGTGCGGTTCCGGACGCTCGGCTGCTATCCCCTTTCCGGGGCCGTCGAATCCAACGCGACGACGCTGCCGCAGATCATTCAGGAAATGCTGCTCACCACCACCTCCGAACGACAGGGACGGATGATCGATCACGATTCGGCCGCGTCGATGGAAAAGAAGAAGCAACAGGGGTATTTTTAATGGCTCACGTCTCGGACCTGATCGCCACCGACATCGACGCCTACCTGAAACAGCACGAAACCAAGAGCCTCCTTCGATTCATCACCTGCGGCAGCGTGGACGACGGCAAAAGCACGCTGATCGGCCGGTTGTTGTACGAATCGAAGATGCTCTTCGAGGATCAACTGGCCTCACTGGTGGCCGACTCCAAAAAGGTCGGCACGCGCGGCGGCGAGATCGATTACGCCTTGTTGCTCGACGGTCTGGCGGCCGAGCGGGAACAGGGCATCACCATTGATGTCGCTTATCGTTTCTTCTCCACGGATCGCCGCAAGTTCATTGTGGCCGACACGCCGGGGCACGAACAATACACTCGGAACATGGTGACGGGCGCCTCGACCGCCGACCTCGCCATCATTCTGATCGACGCCCGCAAAGGCGTGCTGGTCCAGACCCGGCGGCACAGTTATCTCGTGTCGCTCATCGGCATCCGGCACGTCGTCCTCGCCATCAACAAGATGGACTTGGTTGACTATTCCCAAGAGACGTTCGACAAGATCGTCGCCGAATACCGTGGTTTCGCCGAGAAGATCGGCCTCCAAAACATCCACGCCATGCCCATCTCCGGCGTGCATGGCGACAACATTGTGGACAAGAGCCCGAACACGCCGTGGTATTCCGGCCCGACGTTGATGCACCTCCTCGAAACGGTGGCCATCGACGAAGAACGCCTGCAAATGCAGCCTTTCCGGTTGCCGGTGCAATGGGTGAACCGGCCGAACCTCGATTTTCGCGGTTTCGCCGGCACCATCACCGGCGGGGTCATCCGGCCCGGCGAACGCATCCGGGTGATGCCCTCCGGTCGGGAAACGACCGTCACGCGGATCGTCACCGCGACCGGCGATCTTGATCACGCGGTGGCCAACCAGTCCATCACGCTGACGCTCGCCGACGAGGTGGACATCTCGCGAGGCGATTTGCTCTGCCCGCCCAATGCCCCCTCCCAAGTGGCGGATGCCGTCGAGGCGACCGTTGTTTGGATGGCCGAGCAGCCGATGCTTCGCGGGCGAAGTTATTTCCTGAAAATTGGCCCGAAAACCGTCACCGCGACGGTGATGCCGTTGCGGCACAAGGTCAACGTCAACACGCTCGAACAAACGCCGGCCGAGAAACTGGAACTCAACGAGATCGGCGTCTGCGAACTCGAACTCGACCGGCCCGTGCCGTTCGATCCTTACACGGAGAACCGCGACACCGGCGGCTTCATCCTCGTTGACCGCATCACGAACAACACAGTCGGCGCCGGGATGATCCGCGCTTCCTTGAAGCGTTCGACCAAGGTGGACTGGCAGGCGATTGAGGTCAACAAGCAGGCCCAAGCCTTGCTCAAGGGACAAACGCCCGCGATTGTCTGGTTCACCGGCATCTCGGGGGCGGGCAAACTGCCGATTGCCAAGCTTGTCCAGAAAAAGTTGTTTGCGGAAGGCCGGCACACATTCCTGCTGGAAAGCAACATCGTCCGCCACGGGTTGAACAAAGACCTCGGCTTTGATGATGTGGGCGTTGTTGAAAACATCCGCCGTTCCGCCGAGGTGGCCAAGTTGATGACGGACGCCGGCTTGATTGTGCTGGCGGTCTTCATCTCGCCGTTCCGCAGCGAACGCCGGGCCGCGCGGGCCATGATGCCGCCGGGTGAATTCATCGAAGTGTTCATCGACACGCCGATGGAAGTGGCCGAGAGCCGCGACGAAAAGGGCCTTTACCGCAAGGCCCGCTCCGGCGAACTCGAAAACTTCACCGGCATCGACTCCCCCTACGAAAAGCCCGAAGAACCGGACATCCACATCGACACCACCACGATGTCCCACGAAACCGCCGCCGAACGCATCGTCGCCGACCTCCGCCAGCGAGGCATCCTCGACCGCGACCGGGGCGAACCGCTGTTTTAAACAGGGGACAATCTGACGTTCGCAGCGATAATCCCCCTCGGTGTCAGCCGCGACTCAGAGGGTTTGCGGAGAGAAGCGCGTCCCGTGATCGTCACTTCCAAGCACGGAACCGGACAAATCCAAGAAACGTCAGTCGACGGCCACCCCTCACTCATCTTCCAGTTTTCGCCCCACCAATTCGATGAACACATCCTCCAGCGTCGGCTGGGATTTCTCCAACGACTGGATCAGGCAGCCCGAGGAGACAATATGTTGCACCACCGTGCCGATGGCGGATTCTTCCCGAAGAGAAACCTTTAACACCACGGTCGTCGGCGTTTCGGTTTGCGTGGCCTGATGCACGCCCGGCAGGGTGTTCACGCCGGTGAGGGGCTTGGGTCCCGGCGAGAGCGTGAGGGTGAAGAGCGGGTATTCCTGAACCTTTTTCTTGAGGTTCGCCGGGGTGTCGCAGGCCAGCACTTTGCCCCGGTCGATGATCGCCAGGCGGTCGCACAATTCATCGGCCTCGGCCATGTAGTGCGTCGTCAGCAACAGAGTTCGCCGGGGGTCCTCGCCCATCCATTCGCGGATGAAATCGCGGATGGCCCGCGCGGCGGTCACGTCCAGTCCGAGGGTCGGTTCGTCGAGGAACAGGATCTTCGGGTCGGTGATGAAGCCCCGGCAAAAGTTCATCTTCTGGCGCTGGCCCGTGGAGAGGTGGCTCACCCGGCTCCCGGCTTTTTCCGTGAGATCGACCACCTTGAGCAGACGCTCCATCCGGGAGCGGATCAGATCGTTGGCGACGCCGTAAATCCGCGAGAACAGCCAGAGATTTTCCCGCACGGTCAGGATGCCGTAGCCGCTCGATTCCCCGCCGGAGACCATGTTAATGAGGGGCCGCAGTTCGTTCGCCTGCGTCACCACGTCGAGGCCGTCCACGAACGCCTGTCCGGTCGTGGGGGACAGTAAGGTGGTGAGAATCTTGATGAGGGTCGTCTTGCCCGCCCCGTTGGGACCGAGCAGGCCGAAGAGTTCACCCGGCCGGACTTCGAGGGAAACCCCGGCGAGGGCGGTGAAGGTGTCGGCCGGAACGGCGGGCTTGCGGCGAAACCAACCCCGGCGTTTTTTGGTGTAGGTGCGGGTCAGGTCGCGCGTCTGGATGGCGAATTCACTCATTCATCCAGTGTAGGAGAGCGGCCAGGCGGAGGGCAAAAGCATCGAGCCTGAGAATTGTTGGCGGTCATGATCGCCGACTATTAATCAGGGAAACATCATGGACGATTCGGGAGGCGTGCGATGGGCGAACCCCAAGTGCTGATCGTCGGAGCCGGCCCGACCGGGTTGGTTTTGGCCCTCTGGCTGTCCAAGACCGGAACGCCCTTCCGGTTGATTGATCGGAAGGCCAGGCCCGGCGAGGCGTCGCGGGCGATGGCCGTGCAGGCACGGACTCTCGAATTTTACCGGCAACTCGGCCTGGCCGACGAGGTGATTGCCGCCGGTTTCCGGATGGATCATCTTCACCTCCGCAATGAATCGGGCGAGTTAGTGACCGTCCCCTTGGGGGAAGTGGGCAAAGGGGAAAGCCCGTACCCGTTTGTCCTCAGCTTCCCGCAAGACGATCACGAACGCTTCCTGACCGATCACCTCCGCGCGGCCGGTCACACGATTGAATGGAACACGGAACTGACTGGCTTCACGCAAAACGCCGAGGGCGTGCGGGCCGTCCTTCGCAAAGCCGGCGGCGAGGAAACTTGGGCCGGGTCGTATCTCTGTGGCTGCGACGGCGCGCATAGTGTTGTGCGGCATGCTGCGAATATCGGCTTTCCGGGCGGAACGTATGACCAGCGTTTCTACGTCGCGGATGCCGAGGCCAAAGGCAACTGGACCACCCACGACATCAACGCCCACCTGGCCGAGAAGAGTTTTTGTCTTGTTTTCCCGGTGCGGACGGAAGGCCAGTTCCGGTTCATCGGCCTGGTGCCCGAGGCCCTTGGGGACCGCGAAGACATTGGATTTGACGATCTTCGGGCGGGCGTCGAAAAGGTGACGGGAACGCAGGTCACCCGTGTCAATTGGTTCGCCACTTATCGCATCCATCACCGGGTGGCCGATCACTTCCGGGAGGGGCGCGTATTCCTCGTCGGGGACGCCGGGCACGTTCACAGTCCGGCGGGTGGGCAGGGAATGAACACCGGCATCGGCGATGCGGTGAATCTGGCTTGGAAACTCGCCGCCGTTCTTGGAGGGAAGGCGGCCGCCAGTCTGCTGGACTCTTATGAGGCCGAGCGGCTTCCGTTCGCCCGGTCGTTGGTCGCCACGACGGACCGGGTTTTCGAGGCCATCGTCGGACGCGGTTTCATGGCCCGGATGATACGGACGGTCGTCGCCCCTTATGTTCTTCCGTTTGCCCTCGGGTTCCAAGCCGTCCGGCGGGCGCAGTTTCGACTCGTTTCGCAAACCCGAATCGCTTACCGCGAAAGCCCGTTGAGCGATGGCACTGTCGGCGGAGTCCATGCCGGCGACCGCCTGCCATGGGTCGAGGGAATCGACAACTTCAAGCCGTTGGAATCCCTCGACTGGCAAATTCACGTTTACGGAACGCCGACCGCTGAACTCCGCGAATTCGCGGCGAAGATGAAACTGCCGATCCATGAATGGCCTTGGAACGAAGCCACCAAACACGCCGGGTTGGAGAAAGACACCGTGTGGCTGGTGCGACCAGATGGTCACATCGGCCACACCCATCAGGGACCGGACTTGGAGGGGATGCGGGCCTATTGGGAGCGGCTTGGTTTTGCGGGGCAATAAAAACGGCCGTCAGTGCTCGTTGGCGGGCGTCAGCTCTGAATGAAGCCGGTGTTTTTGGCCGCGCCGGAAAAAAACTGCCACCCAATTGAAGACAGGTTTTGCTTGGGAAGAAGTTTTATCCGTCAAAATGGGAAGGATGCGGAATTTAACCATTGTAAACCATTCTCGAACGGAATGATTTATCTTATCCAGACGGTCAATTTACCTCAACCGGAACAATTTTGCTGGTTTATGTTGAATTCCCCAGTCATCCCATTTACACACACGCCGGAACATTCGTACTATTCGCTACAACACGATTTGACTCTTGTGTGGCATGAACTAGATACTGGCATGTTCAAAGTGTTTGGTGCGAACGGAATATAACAGTCTTGCGGGCAAGAGCGAAACCAACGTGAGCACCCCAGTGGCGGAAATCGGCAAGCACACTCAACTCGGGTTGATGAATCATTTGCTGGGAGACACCGGCAAATGGACTTCCCTTGTGGATCTTTTGTCGGATGTGCGAACGTCATTCCAGCTTGACGGGGTCGCTTTTCGGTGGCCCTCCGAAGGGTACGCGGTGTTTTCGGGCGCCTCCGGCGACACAACCCGCCCGGCGATGCAATATCCCGTGAACATTCCCGGCAAAACACCGGGATTGCTCACGGTGGCCGGCACGGCGACCGATGTGGATTGGTTGAAATTACTCTCGCACTCCCTGGGAGTGTCCGGGATGTTCGGCCGGCTGTTCGCCCCGTTTGCCGACCAGGCCCGCATCGCCCAACGACTGGAAGACGCCGGCCGCGTGGCCGGCCGCGTGGCCCATGATTTCGACAACGTGTTCCAAGGGGTGACCGGCTTCGCCTCGCTGGCCTTGGAAACGCTGTCGCCAAATTCGGCCGCCGGTCAGAATGTGAATGAAGTTCAGGTGGCCGCGCAACACGGCATGAAATTCAACGTGCAGTTGCACCAATTGAGCCGGGGGGGGAAGGCCCAGCCGTTCCCCGCCGCCGTGCCCCCCGCCATCACCCGCGAGGTGACGCGGGTGAACAAGACGCATCATTCGTTGAAGATTGATGTGTTCGTCCCCGCCACGCTGCCTCCGGTGGCGATGGAATCCGGGGCGGTGCAACTGGTGGTCGGCCACTTATTGGACAACGCCGCCGAGGTTTCCCCCAAGGGGGGGACCGTGACGGTGACCGCCCGGCTGGTCGAACTGGCCGCCGAGGATTTTGACGGATTTCTGGGGCAGCCCACGCCCGGACCAAATGTGGAGATTGTCATCCGGGATTCCGGCCCCGGACTGACAGACGACGCCCGACGCCGGATGTTTGTCGAGCCGTTTTTCACCACTAAGTTTCGCCACCGCGGGCTGAGTCTCTCGGTGGTTTATCGAATGCTTTACGCACACCGCGGCGGCGTTCAGGTGGACGGGCAACCGGGCCGGGGGACCACTGTCAAAGTGGTGCTGCCGCTGGCCGGATCTCCCGCTCCCGCCGTGAGCAACAGCCGTTCTTCCGGAGGTTCCGCAACATGAGTAGTCTTCGCATGCCACCCGCGCCGTTTGATTCCGTCACGCCGCCGCCGCCGGTTCAGCGCCTGTCCCCGACGGGCGGTCTCGCCGACTTTCAAGCCTCCGGCGAGATTCGCATCCTGATTCTCGACGACGACGCGTCGGTCTGTACGTTCATCCGCACGCTGCTGGGGAACGAAGGCTTCATGATCGACACCCTGTCGGATCCCAGTCAGGTGGAAGGCTGGCTCAAGGGCCAGTCGTACCATCTGATCATTATGGATTACATCCTGCCGGGCTTGAACGCCGAGCAGATTTTCGCCTGGGTTCGCGACCATCAGCCGGAAGCCAGCGTGATCGTGGTGACGGCCTATCCGTCCGTCGAAAGCGCCCTGAGCTGTCTCCGCGCCCGGACCTATGACTACCTGACCAAGCCCTTCCAGCCGGACCAGATGCGGAACCTCGTGGTTCGCTGCCTCGAATCCAAGGGCCTCCTGCGGATGACCGAAGAAGCCCTGCGGGAAACGCTCGGCTCGGTGATCCGCGACCGCCGCAAGGGGCTGAAGATGACCCTTCAGCAAATGTCCAACCGCACGGGCGTTTCGCTGGGCTATCTGTCCCAGATCGAACTTGGCAAAAACTCGGCCTCGATCGAAACCCTCTATCGCATCTGCCTCGCCCTCGGCATGAACATGGCCGAACTCTTCACCGCCGTGCAAGGCAAATCCTGAACCAGGTTTGCGAATCAACAACCGGAACACGGGGAGCCTCGGCTCCCTGTTTTCTTTTCCAGGTGACGCGTCTCCGTGTCACCTTGTCATCTTGTCACCTTGTCATCTTGTCATCTTCGCCCCTGTCCCCCTTCGCCCCGGCCATTCTACAATGGTCGTCATGAGCGCAAACATTACTCCTCAGTTCAAGGCCGACACCCATTCCAAGGCGTTGGCCATCAACCTTGACGCGGACATTTACGGAACCATCGCCGAAATCGGGGCCGGGCAGGAAGTCGCCCGCTGGTTCCTCAAAGTGGGGGCGGCCTCCGGGACGGTGGCGAAGACAATCTCTGCCTACGACAAGACGGTTAGCGACGCCATCTACGGCGCCGGGACGCGGTATGTCTCCAAGGAACGCCTGCTGAAAATGCTGGATTATGAGTTCAAGAAACTCACCGGCCGGTTGGAGCCTTCCTGCGGGGACGTGAAAAAATTCTTCGTGTTCGGGGACACCGCCTCGGCCCGGAATTATGCCGGGGACAACGAGCAACATGCGTGGGTCGGCCTGCGGTTTCTCAGCGAGCCGCACGGCGAACCCAACGAGATCATCCTGCATGTGGCGCTGATTGACCGCACCAACGAACGGCAGCAGGAAGCCCTCGGGATTCTCGGCGTGAACCTGATTCACGCCGTCCATCATCATCGCAATTCGATGGAAGAATTGCTGGCCGCCATTTGGGACGACCTGTCCCTCAGCCGGTTGGAAGTCGACACTCTGGAATTCTCCGGTCCCGCGATGGCGTGTTTCGATGCCCGTCGGTGCGCTCTGTACATGTTGCGCCACGGGATGTCAAAAGTGATGACCTTTGACGCGACGGGAAACCTCATTGACCCTTCGAGCGTCCTGCGGAAGCGGCCGATGATCCTGGAGCGAGGCCGGTTTGCCACGCTGGAGCCGTTCCACGGCAAAATGCTCGACGCTGCCGAGCATCATCTGTGCGCGGAAGGCATCCCCTTGGGCCGGGAACCCGTCCGTGTGTTGGAAATGACGTTAAATCCTGTCGGCGGGGACGGCCCGAGCGACGACGAAGTGCTGGAGCGTATCGGCCTGCTGTCCGGCCTCGGCGTGGTGCTGGTGAGTTCGCTGCCCCAAGGTTATTTGCTGGTGGATCATCTGCGCCGGTTCAGTTCCGAACCGGTGCGGTTCACGATGGGCATCTCGCTTTTGGCCCGCGTGCTGGACGATGAGTTTTACCCCAAGCTCCCCGGCCGTTTGCTGGAGGGGTTGGGGAAGTTGTTCGCGGCCAATGTGAAAATCTACGTTTACCCGATGCCCCGCGAAGAAATCCTCGCCTCGCTCGAATCCCGCGCCGAGCATTTTGACATCGTGGCCTCCGAAAACGGCGACGTGGAGGCCGACGGCCTGAACCCGAAGCCGCCGATCAACCACCTGTACCGCTACCTGCGGGAAGCCAACTGGGTGGTGCCGGTGACGTTTGAAACACCAAAGACGGCGCAATAACCCTGCTGTATTCCCATAGCCCGACGCGCCAGTTTTGAAGTTGCGCTTTTTATCCGGCGGTGCGAAACTCGGCCGGGATGGCCTGCCGGAGTTTTCGTCGCAAACGCCGGATTCCGCCGGGTGTTTGCATGGCGCGGGCCAGGTATTCCAAGTCGGCCTGTTCGCTGTGGCGGCGGACCGCCAGGCAGAGGCCGTGGGTTCGCTGGTGTCGCCAGCGCTCTTTCTGCTTCGTCGTCAGGCCGGACTTGGCCAGTTGCCTCGCCCGATGCCACTCCAGCCACAGGAACGTCACCAGGACCAGCTCCAGCCATCCCTCCGTCGCCTCGAACCGGCGCAGGCGGCATTGGGCGAAGCCCAATGTGCTTTTCAACTCCTTGAAGAACAGTTCGATCTGCCAGCGCAAATCATAAA
>NZ_JH636440.1:1113882-1122334 GCF_000255705.1 Zavarzinella formosa DSM 19928 | reverse complement strand
TCTGGTCGATGATGAACACGAAGCGGCCCCCCGCCGGCTCCAACGCCAGCATCCGGTCCCGCACCAGAGCCAGCGGCGGCCGTTGGCGAAGGCCCTTGCGGCCGAGAAACCGGCTGATCTGGGCGCGATGACGCGGCTCCGAGGCCACCGACCCCGAGGCTTGCGAGGCGCTCATGCGCCCCCAATGCAAACAAAACGCCGCCACGCAACGAATCACCAGGCCGAGCGCCCGGGGACTCAGGCCGGCCGGACGAAGAAACTGTTTGATTCCGGGGAGTCCTTCTTGCACAATCATGACCGAGACTCCTTCCGGTTGGTGATCACCCGGCCTCACGGCCCAACCGATCCGGCCGGGGGAGTCTCGTTTTTCTATCCCGGCCCACTCTCCTCAGCAAAAAGCGCAACTTCAAAACTGGCGCGTCGGGCTATGAAAATGCCTCACCCTCACTGTCCCATCGACGCCGCCTTGGCCATCATCGCCAGCCCCCGGAATCTTTCCTGCCAGTTGCCGTCCGCCAGTTTCTTGAACACCGCCCGGCTTTCGGCGATCTGGCCTTTGTCCTTCAGGTGCTGGGCGCGGTTCCAAAGCAATTGGGCGTTGGTCGGCTCGGCAAGATAAGCCATCTCGTAAGCCCGGTCGGCGAGTTTCCAATCACCCTCCATCCGCAGGCGGTGGGCCAATGATTCCCACGGGCCGGACTCGTTCGGCTTCAATGCCAGCGGAGTGGTTTCGTAGTCCCATGCCAATGCGGTGGCCTCTTCGCTGCCGATCTTTCGCAGCACCACGCCGGAGCGCTGACAGATACTCTCGGCCTCCGGGTCCATTTGCCGCCAGCGATCAACGGCTTTCACCAGCCGGGTCGGCAGGTTCTTCGGCGTCGGCACGTTCAACTTCGTCGCGGCATCAGCCAGCCATTCATAATGGGCCAATAGTTGGCTGTAATCCTGCCGGATCGGGTTGACGTCGAACGAATCCGGCAAACGGGTGAACTCGATGTCGAGGGCTGCTTCCAGATACTCAATGCTCCGCACCTGATCCCCCCGGCTGGCGGCCACTTGTGAGGCCAGCCGCCAGACAGGGGGTGCCTTTATCGTCCGCTTGTTCGTCAGCAGCGGTTGCAGCAGGGCGTCAGCCCGGTCGTGCCGGTTGGTGGCGGTGAGAAACTGCACGGCCCACAGGTTGGCGACGGGTGTCTCCTCTTCGGAAGCCCCCTTCAAGGCCGCATCCAGAATCGTGTCTGACAGGGCCACATCACCCAACTGCCAGCATTGCCACGCCAGCAGCACCACCACCGGGCGGGCTTTGATCCCGACACACTTCGCGGCCATTTCCTTCATCAACCCCGGCCAGTCGCCTTGGTCGTAAGAACTCAACACCGTGCGGAAGCGGTCGTCTACGGTCGGCAGGACGCCGACCGACAGGGCCTCGCGGAAGAGATCCTGAAACTTCTTCATCGCCTCCTTGCCCCGGCCGGCCGAGTCGAGCAGGCGGGCTTGTTCGTAACGGGCCGCGTAGGGGAAGCGGGATTTTTCCGCCATCACCCCCCAGGCGTCGGCCTTCAAACCTTGCAGTTCCAGCGGCGAGCCGACATCGCTGATGATGCCGAGGGCCGCCCAGCCCAAGACGGAATCGGCATGCTGGCCGACATACTTCAACGCCCGTTTCACCTCCGTGTCGCGGATGCCCCACCACGGATGGCTGACGTATGGCCCGGTGAAGCGGTCGTACATCACTCGCAGAAGTCCGAGGCGGCTGAGGAAGTCTGTCTTCTGTTCGGCGGGCAGGCCGAAGCCGAATTTCTTGTTCCATTCCCGCATGTCATTGTCGAACTCGCGGTACAGATAGCGGGTCAGCGGGTCGCGTTGAATCAGGGCTTCCGCCTCATCCGAATCGCGGTTTTCGAGTTGCGGCGAATAGTTTAGCGTGGCGAGCAGCACATCCAGCCCCGGCCGGCGGTCGCCGCGATCATGCTTCATCAGGTGGACAATGTTCGCAATCTCGCCGGAGCCCATGCCCCATTCGCAGGCGAGCAGTTCCAGCATGGCGTCGTCGCTCAGGCAGGCGCGGGATTCCTGCGGAGAATGGTTGGCGTCGAGGCCGATCTGCGGGAACACAATGTCCCGTGACCGCAGCGGCAACGGCAGCACCACCAGCGCCTTGTTGTCCGGCGTCAGGCTCGGCTCCTTCGCCGGCTCGCGTTCCACCTTTGCGGAAGCGAGCATTTTGGCATCGGTTCCGATAATCACCAGCGAGCCTTTGGCGTCGAAAACCAGTCTGGCCGAGGACTTGGCCTCCGGCTGTCGCATGGCAAAGGTTTCGACCAGTCGTCCGTCGGCGAACACATAATGCGCCTCCGCCCACGGCGGCACGTTGCCGTCTTCGTCCGGCTGATGGTGCGGAATCACGGCGACCTTGTTCGGGGCCACCAGTTTCACATCCGCGCCGTAGTTCAGATCATCGGCCGGGGGCAGGGCCTCGGGGATCAACTCCAGGAACGCGGCCCGGTGGAAACGGGAGACGGTTCGCTTGGCCCCGAGGCCAATCTCCGGATAGGAGTGCCACAGGGTTTTGCCGTCGCACAGCACATATTCCTTGAGGCCGAAGGAGACGGTTCGCTCGTAGGCATACCGGCCGAGGCCATCGTGGGTGACGCGGAGCTTGGTCCCGTCTGGTTGCGGCACCAGCGTGGTTCGCCAGCCCATGTTGGCGCGGGCGGCATCGAACAACTTCTTGGCGCCGGGATCAACCGTCCCCCGTTTGAGGCCAAATCGCGGGGCGGCCTCCGCTTCCACGACGGCTTTCACATCGGCCGGGAGCGAACTCAGGCCAGGAGCGAAGCTCGGCAGATCGCGGAACAGCCGTTCGGTGAAGACAAAGCCCGGCCGTTGATAATACGCCGGAGCCGACACGTTGAACCCAAAGCGGGCATTCTGGAACCCGTCAAACCTCGCGGCTTGCTCCCTCTTCCGATACTCCGGCGACGGGATCGGTTCCGGGAGTTTAACGGCTGCCAACTCACTCCGGGAAGAAAAATGCCAATTCGGCACCGGCTGATCCATGTCTCCGGATAGTTCGAGCATTCTCCCGTTGAACAAATTTGTCCCGTCCAGCCCCGCGGGCCGGGGCAAGGCATCCCACCCCATGCCAGACCGGCCCAAGGCGGACCGTGCGGAAAAATCGACTTGCAGATCTTTCAGGTTCTTGCTCAATTCGCGGAGTTCTTGCGGTCTTCGTTGAAGGTTCTCTTTGCCATCAATGCTGATGAGATCATCGAACATTGCCTGCGATTGATTTCCGTGTCCGCTGATTCTGAACGGTTGATAATTGCCATAGAAGTGCCGTCGGCTGTTTTGCGACCGGAGTCCTTCACCGTCCATGTCGCTCCAGTTGAACGTCACTTGTTTTTCCATCCTCAACCGAGTGATTTGTTCCAACTGTTTGGGCCCGTTGTTCGGTTGCGCCGAGAATGACAAGCCTTGGTTCACATACCGATCCGACGATCGAAGAACGCCGGGGAGCCGATAACGTTTTTTCTTGTCGTCCATTTCCTTGGCGCCATCAGTCGCCAAGGAAAGCAGCCGGACTTTTTGCCTTTCGAGTTCTCCAAGAGTTTCAAACTCAAGATGTGAACGAACCATCGAGTCGAGGCCGGTGTCTTCATTTGGCAAATCAAAGAAGAGATCATTAACCTCGTTCATATCCCCGAGATTCGTCAAGACTTCGTCCGGGATGGCGACGGCCGCGCCGTAGCGTTGGGCGGCGTTCTGAACCACAGGCTGATGGCCCGGCAGGTTTGGCCCCTGCAACACCATCGCCGGCTGGCGGCAGAAGATGCTCGTCAGCACTTGGTTTTCATGCGGCTTTTGGCCGATGATGGAACCGCGAGTGGCCCAAGGGTTGTTCGGGTCCGGGATGTAAACCACGGGGATCTTGTCCGGGGCGGGATACATCGCCCAATGGTCTTTCCGGCCGCGATCCACGTTGAAATCCTTGTACATCTGCTCGTTTTCAAGCACCAGCAGCGAGGTGTACGGCGTCATCACATACATGGCCTTGGAAAGCTCGGTGATCGTGTGCTGGTGCTGGCCGTTGTTCTCGGCCAGCAACCGGTCAATTTCCAATTTCGCCCAACTTCGCGGCAAATGCCCGGCCCCCTCGGTGAAGTTCCCCGGCACGAGGTTCTTTTCGTAAGTGACGCCATCCAACGAGCCGGTGATCTTCACCAAGGCCGGCTGGACATTGGTGGCGCGGGCGACGGCCACCAATTCTTCCCCGTGGGCGACGCTCCCGGTGAAGGGCAGGAACCGCACCTCGCCCTGGCCCGGCACGTCCAGCTTCACGTTCAGCAGGCGCGGGGCGTTCAACACGCTGGCGAGTTCAAAACCGCGCCAGGCGACCGGTTCGTCCGGGTTGATCTGGGTGAAGACTCCACCGGTCTTCTCGGCGGCGGTCTTCATGAGCGTCGTCGAAAATCGCTTGCCGACGGCCACGCCAACATAACGGCTTCCCGCCGGCAACAATTTCATCAGCGGTTCGGGACGTTGCTCGCCATAGGAGGCGATGCCGCCGCCGACATGCACGATGTGCGGGTTGCGGGCATCTTTCAGATACCGCCCGGCCTGGGTGAAGGCTTCCTCCAAATTGAGGGCGCCGATCAGGTGGGCTTGCTCCAGCCATTGGATCGCCTTGGCGGCATTCTCCCCGGTGGCCGGGACGAGCGAGCCATAAGGATTTCGGAAGTAATAATTGTGCGGTTCATTCTCCCCTTGCGGCAATCCGGGGGGCGGCGTGAAAGCCCGCACCCGCGTGCCGACGGTCAGGATGGTGAACGTGTCCTCGTGTTCCGCGTGGTTTAGCAAGGTCCGGATCACTTCCACCTGCGTGCGGGCCACCAGCGGGTCGCGGGCGCCGGACGATTCAAACAGGAAGACCCAATCCCGGCGTTCCCGGCGCTGGGCCTGCGGCAAGTCGGGTTTGTATCGCAGCATCATGTAGCGTTGGCCGTCTTGTGTAAACTGGGACCACTGCGTCGTTCCCGGTTGTTTCGCGGCCTCCTGATGGTCGGCCATTTCCAGCACCACATCGCGGTCGATGCGAATGTTGGCGGCCTTGTCCGTGAGGAGGATGTCCTTGCCCTGCGGGGTCACTTTCATCGCGGGATGGCTGGGCGAGGCGACCGACCAATCCTCGGCGTTCTTCAGCGTGGCGTTGAACGACCATTGCTCCACATGCGAAAGCGAATGCCCGCTCGGGAACCGATACGTGCTGCGGCCATAGGTGGCGTTAAGTTTCTGCGTGTAACTGAGGACGATCCGCTTTTCTTCGCGGGCCGGCAACGGGAAGACACGCATCTTGAAGACGCTGCCATCAATCCATTCCAAGAGGGCCGGGTCGCGGCGTTGATGCCGAATCGTTTCGTACACATTGCGGGCGTGGTCGCGCTCGGCCATGCCCCCTTCCATGCGGTTGCCATCGACATACATCGCCAGCCGGTTCAGCGAGGCATCCGGCGGCAGGGGGAAGTAGAACGTCCCTTCGAGTTGCTGGTTTTCGTTGTTGAAGAAGGTCTGGTCAATGGTCGTGCGGGCGAAGCCATCTTCCACATGCACGTCAATGTGAAACTTCACGAGGCTAAGCTTGGCTTCTTGTCCGTAGGGATCGACGGCGACCAGCGACCCGCCGCTATGCTTCCCGGCCGGGACCAAGGGAGCCTCGGCGGCGACAATCAGTTCCCGTGTCCACTCGACGGCACACGCTCCCCGAGGGGCCTGCGTCGGCTTCAAATCATTGGGTTGAAGTTGCTGCCCCGAGGCCACCGGCTCCGCGATGTCGCTGACTTCGACCTTCCCCTGCGTGACGATCACGCCCGTCCCGGCATTGGCGGCCGTGACGGCGAACTTCGTTCCCAAGGCCGTGACCGAGCGAGCCGGGGTTTCCACGACAAACTTGGTCTTCGCCACTTCGGTGGGGACGGCCTCGATGAACACATCCCCGGCGGTCAGCTTGAGATGCCGGTCCGAGGTGAGTTCGACCGTGGTGCCTTGATTCACATAGACAATGGAATCATCCGGCAGCGTCACCCGGCGTTTCTCCCCGGCGACGGTGACAACCTTGTCCCCGACAACAAGCTTTTTGGCTTCCGGCCCGGCGGGTTTTGCCCGAGGCTTCATGCCGATGTTAAGGGCGACTTCCGTGGGTGCTCTGTCCGCGTTCGGGATGAGATTTTGGCTCGGATTACGAGCCTTGAAGACATACAACCCAAGACCGACCACCAATGCGGCGGCAACGGCTCCCGTGAACGGATTGGCCAGTCGCTGCCAGCGAGGCTTGTCCGGCCGGGCGGGCGGCGACGGCGGCGGCGTGGTGACCGGCAGCGTTTGCGTGACTTGAGAGATCACTTGGGCCACGGCTTCGCGACGTGGTTCAAAGGTGGTCTTCAGGTCGGTGTGCTGTTGCCGCAGGCCATCCGCCAAGGCCCGGTGTTCCGGGTCGGCGGCCAGCCAGCTTTCGAGCGCCGTCTGCTCGGCCGGCGTCAACGCCCGGTCGATCGACGCGGAAAGCAATTCGATGGCTTGTTCGGTGGTCATATCTGGCTACTCCGTGGGGAGCGGGGATTTCTGTTTCTTGTTTGTCTCAATGACCCTTGTGAAGCCGCGACGCGGAGTCTTCGCAGCGGAGCGAGGACATCCGACAGGCGATCATCGACACGGATGGGGAACGTGTCTGGCAGGATCCGGCCCGCGCTCCGCTCCGAAGACTCCGCGTCGCGGCTTCACATCATTCATTCCGTGGTCAGTTCCGGCTCAAGCATGGAGGGCGACAATCGTTCTCTCAAAATCAGCCGGGCCTTCGTCAGCCGGGCGTTCACGGTGGCGGCCGAGATGCCCAGCAACTCGCCAAGCTGGCGGTACGTCATGTCTTCGTAGTAATAGAGCATCAGCGCCTGCCGCAGGTCTTCCGGCAGGCATTCCACCTCGCGCATCAACCGGCGGCATTCGTCGCGGTGTTCCAATTCGGCCACGTGATCCGAACGAGAGACGCCGTCAACATTCTTGTCTGGTGACAGGGCGGTGAACACCACTGTCTTGCGTTCCGACGCCTTGAGCCAGTCCAGGGAAGCCCGCACGGCAATGCCCATCAACCACGTGCCGAACCGGTCGCGGTCCGTCAGCGTGTTCAGGGAGCGATACCCGCGAAAGAGGGTTTCCTGCGTGAGATCGTCGGCCACGTCGGCCCGGCGCACCTTGGAATGGCAAATGGCCGCGATCCGGTGGCCCCATCGGCGCGCAAGCTGGGCATACGCATCGACAGATCCGTTCAGACTGGCGGCTACCAACTCGGCATCGGTCATCCGTACCTTGCCTTGCGCGGGGAGGATCGCTTGCAGGTGAGACGAGCCAGAGATGAATGTTAATATGTGAAAGCGGCCAAGGAAGAGAGGCAGGAAAATGCACCAACCACAAAGACGCGAAGATCACACAAAGTTTCACAAAGAAAACAGATGAAATTGAAGGCAAGCAAAGATCAGACAAGAGAACACAGAGCAAAGGGATCACGAAATGATTTTCGTCTTGTCTTTGCTCTGTGTTGTTTCTCTTTGCTTCAAATCTGTTTGATTCTTTGTGAAACTTTGTGTGATCTTCGCGTCTTTGTGGTTGGTCTTCACTTTTGCGCGTTTCTTACGCGTTGGCTTTCCGGAAGTAATCCTTCGACTGGCCGACATCCGGCTTCATGGTCAGGGCTCCCGGCTTCCAGTTCGCGGGGCAAACTTCGCCGTGTTGTTCAAAGAACGTGAGGGCGTCGATCATGCGAACGGCCTCGTCGATGTTGCGGCCGAGCGGCAGGTCGTTGATGAGGGCGTGACGGAGGATGCCCTTCTTGTCGATGAGGAAGGTCCCCCGCAGAGCGACGCCTTCCTCTTCCAGCAGCACCCCGTAGTTTGCGCTGATCTTCTTGTTCATGTCGGTGACCAGCGGGTACTTAAGCCCGCCAAGGCCCCCTTCGGCGCGCGGCGTGCGAATCCAAGCAAGGTGGCTGAATTCGCTGTCCACGGAGACGCCGATGACTTCCGCGCCGCGTTTGTGGAATTCGGAGATCTTTTCCGAGAAGGCGATGATTTCCGTCGGGCAGACAAAAGTGAAGTCGAGCGGGTAGAAGAACAGCACCACATACTTGCCGCGATAATCGGAAAGCTTGATGGTGGAGAATTCCTCGCCGATGACGGCCTTGGCGGTGAAATCCGGGGCTTCTTTGGTTACAAACGCTGCCATGAGTCCTTGCTCCAAATGCGATGTTTCCGGGGTGGATTCCGGTGTTTGAACACTTGAGGTGAGAGTAAGGATTGCGGGGGAGAGATTCAAGAAACTTGGAACATGTAACGTGAAATGACCAATGACCAATGACCAATCAGGATTTGTTCACTAACCCCGATGAGGCCGTAACGCAATCGGT
>NZ_JH636440.1:1078027-1113369 GCF_000255705.1 Zavarzinella formosa DSM 19928 | reverse complement strand
CAAGCGACTGGCCTTCCCGCAACTAGCATAACGCCCCATTGGTCATTCCATCACATCAATTCCTTGATCGGCGCCGTGTCGTCTTCAACCAAGAATTGCGGACGGCCGGTGGCGTCTTGAATCGTCACTTTGCTGAGATCCAAGCCCAAGCGGGAATAGAGGGTGGCGAAGACTTCTTGATGCGTCACCGGGCGGGCGACGGCGTATTCGCCGAGGCGGTTGGTGGCACCGATGACCTGACCCATTTTCATGCCGCCGCCAGCCATCAGGGCGCAACTGACTTGCGGCCAGTGGTCGCGGCTGGCGTCCTTGTTGATGCGCGGGGTCCGGCCGAATTCACCCCAGACCACGACGGAAACATCGTCGCTCAGGCCGCGTTCGTGCAGGTCGGAGATGAGGGCGGTGATGCCTTGGTCCAGCAGCGGCATGTCCTTGCGGCCCTGGACGAAGTTCTTCCCGTCCGGCCCGTGCCAGTCCCACCGGGTGAAGTTCAGCGTCACCACGCGGGCACCAGCTTCGACCAGTCGGCGGGCGATGCAGAAATTGCGGACCATCCGGGGGGCGCCGTCCCGCTCGAAGGCCGGGTCGTCCACGCCGTAACGGGCGACGATTTCCGGCTTTTCCTTCGAGAGGTCGAGGGCGTCCTTCAACTTGTTGGAAGTGAGAATCCCCATCGCCTGCTGGCTGAAGGAATCAATCCCGTTCATCACTCCCTGCTGGTCCATCTTGCGATCCAGCGTGTCAAAGGCTTTGCCGAGGGAGACGCGATCTTGCAGGTGTTCCAGCGTGATGCCCTTGAGTGTCATCGTCTCGGATTGCATGCCGGTGGCCTTGTCCCCGACGAGGCGGAAGGGGGCGTGGGCCATGCCGATGAAGCCGCCGTCGCCGGGATAGCCCCAGCGGGCTTCGCCGGTGCGGTACATCAGCGTCAGGTGCGGCGGGATGGCTTGGTTGACCGGCCCGAGGGCCTTGGACACCCAAGCGCCCATCGCGGGCCAGTAACCGGGCTTTTTCAAGTCCCGCTTGCGACCAGTCATGCACTGGAAGGCGTCGTGGTCGCCGGCTGAGCCGGTGATGGAGCGGATGATGGCGAACTTGTCCATCATCTTGGCCATGCGGGGGAAGTGTTCGCAAATGTCGATGCCCGGCACGTTGGTCTTGATCGGCTTGAACTCGCCGCGAATATCAACCGGGGCGTCCGGCTTGAGATCCCACATGTCCTGATGCGGTGGCCCGCCGGGCAGGTAAATGTTGATGATGGCTTTGTGCGAAGAACGAATTCCAGATTGCGTTTCGGCCGAGAGGATGTTCGGCAATGCCAGCGCCCCGCCGACGATGGCCCCGCCAACGGTGAGAAAATCCCGGCGGGAGTTTCCGTCACAGAAGCCGCCGCTCTCGCTGGGTCGGCCGAAAATCGTCAACATGGCAATTCTCTCTCTCAGGCGGGATCGTCTTTTGCGTCAGACGACAGGCATGGCAGGGTATGTCGGGCGGGAGAACGCCCAACGGCAGGCAATCATATTTAACATATCGTGATGGCTCGCCGCAAGCATTGAATGAAAAAAAGTTGAACGGCGGCGGGTTTGGACTGATGATGGGGCAGAGAAACCCTAGCCCGTCATCCGGTTCGATCGATCATGCCCGCGAAACGCAACACGCCAAAGAAAGCCTCTGCGAAGAAGGCTGCCGCGACGCCCAACCTCTTCGGTGAAGTACGGGAGCTGATCCTCAATGCCCGGCAGCAAGTCGCCCAAGTGGTCAACGCCGCCCTGACGACAACCTATTGGCGGGTCGGCGATCACATCCGTAGGGAGATTCTCCAAGAAAATCGCGCCGGGTATGGGGAAGAAATTGTCACCGGTCTGGCGACACAACTGGAGGCCGAATTCGGGCGGGGATTTTCAGCAAAATCGCTTCGGCATATGATCCGGTTTGCCGAAGCATTCCCTGATGAGGCAATTGTCTCCGCACTGCGGAGACAATTGGGCTGGAGTCATTTCAAAGCCATCATTTATTTGAAAGAACCGCTTCAACGTGAGTTTTATGCGGAGATGTGCCGGATCGAGCAATGGAGCACTCGCACGCTGGAGGAACGCATCCGGTCAATGCTCTACGAGAGGACGGCCATTTCTCAGAAGCCCGAGGAGACAATCCGCAACGAATTAAATGCCTTGCGGAATCAAGATCAACTGACGCCTGATTTGGTTTTTCGTGATCCTTATGTCTTGGATTTTCTTGGGTTGAAAGATTCGTTCTCCGAACAAGACTTGGAGACGGCATTGCTGCGGGAAGTGGAGCGATTTTTGCTCGAACTTGGCACGGGGTTCGCTTTTGTCGAGCGACAAAAAAGGATCACATTGGATGGCGACGACTATTACATCGACCTGCTATTTTACCATCGCCGGTTGCGGCGATTGATTGTCATCGAATTAAAACTCAACGATTTCAAACCGGCCGATTCCGGGCAGGTCGATCTTTATCTGCGCTGGCTGGACCGGCACGAACGCCAGGCGGGTGAGGAAGCCCCGCTGGCGATCATTTTGTGCGCCGGGAAGAAAAAGGAAACCGTCGAATACCTTGATCTCGGCCCACGCGGAATTCACGTTGCCGAATATCTGACCGAGTTGCCGCCGCCAAACGTCTTGCGAGAACGTTTTCGACGGGCTTTGGCTGACACTCGCGCCAGGCTAGAAAACCGGACAGTTTCCTCGAAAAACACACCCTTATGAATCCGTCGTGGTCAATCCATCATCCCGCACGCACATCTTCTGGAAGTTGGCGAAGTTCACCGAGTCGGTCACGAAACGCACGGAGCCATCGGACAGCAGGGCGGTGATGCCGCCGGTGTGGAATGAGTTCAGAATGGTGTTGGCGCTGTAGCTGAACGACGCCGGGCCGGGGGCGGTTTTGCTGTTGTTTGCATAAGCCACGGTGGTGATGCCGCCCGTGTAGTCGTTGATGATCCCGGTGCCGGTCGGGCACCAAGAACTCATCGGCCCGGTGTGCGGCCCCTGCACGTCGCCCGCATAGGGGCCGCCGTCCATCGCCGCCCCGGCCCAACCACCGCGATACGAGGCCCGGATTTCAGATGTGCCGACTTTGCCGGACTGCTCGCCGACCGCGATTGTGCTGGAGGTGCCGTCGGTGATTTCAGCCAGTTTGATGCCGCGATTGAACGTCAGCACGCCGGTCTGGGACAAAACCATGTTGCCATACAAGGTGCTGGTGCAAGTGCATCCGGCGACGCGCCCCGCCGGGTCCGGGGTGGCCCCGGAGATGCCGATGTACGAGTGAATCAGGGCCATGTCGCCGTTGCCGCTGACCGTGGAAAACGGGTCCAACGAACTGGAGGGGCATTGGTAAACACTCATCGGCGTTCGCCGAAGGGCGGCATTGAGGTCGCCCCAGGCGGCGTTGTTGGTGGTCAGCGAAAGCTGGCTGAAGAGATTGTTTTGCTCAAGGTGCGGCAGCAAAAGCCCCCGCCAGTTCAGCGAGGTGACCGAATGCAGGCACCCGGCCGGAAACTCGCCGTTGGCTGATTCGTAATTGTGGAGGCCGAGACCAATCTGTTTCAGGTTGTTCTGGCACTTCATCCGATTCGCGGCTTCGCGAATCTTCTGCACGGCCGGCAACAGCAGGCCGATGAGGATGGCGATGATCGCAATCACCACCAACAGTTCAATCAGGGTAAAACCCCGGCGTTTGGGAAGCAGGCGCAACATGAGTCAGGCTCTCGCAAAAATGAAAGGTAAGGAGGGAAAAACAGCAGTCCGAACAGGAGAGTGACGGCAGGCAGACGGGAGAGCGGGCCTGCCCTTTCGGGAGAGTTGTGTTCGATCCTAACAAGCGAGACGTTTCCAGCCAGTGAAAATTCTCTCACGGGATGAAATTGGGAAGATTCTTTTGGCGAGTGCGTTTTTTGTCGGCAACCAAGCCGAAAATCTGATGCTTTCCACGGCGGAAGGCGTCACTTTGGCATCCGGGCAAACATGCAAAAATCGGAGGGCTGTAAAATATTGCGGCAGGAAAAACAGCTTAAGCAAAAGAATAATCAGAATGAGTCAGGTCGATCATTCGCCGAATAACGACCGTTCGGCTCGCCAATCTTGGCCCGAATTTGCTTGTTCGGCTTTGTCAGGTCGGATAGGGTATCCCTATCGCAAGCCGATTTCATCACCCACCTTGACGTTTCGCTCTGTTTTGGGATGAGTTGCGAGGAAATTTCACTCGCTTTCAATCCCATCAGAGCGGTCGCGGCGATACTCGCTTGATTTGAAATAACGCCACCCCCGCAACGACGGGATGACGCCGAATAATTCGTGGTTCAAATCCATGGACTGAAACGAACATGACTCCGAACCCTCCCGGCGTCCCCGCCGAGCAAAATGATGTTCGTTCCATACCCGACCGGGCGCTGGCGGAGGAGAAGTTTCGAGGGTTGCTGGAGTCGGCCCCGGATGCCATGCTACTGGTCGACGAGGCGGGTCAGATCGCGTTGGTCAATTCTCAAGTCGAACGGGTGTTCGGTTTCCACCGGGACGAACTGGTCGGACAGATGGTCGAGATGCTTGTCCCCGAACGGTTCCGGGGCAACCATCCGGCCCATCGCATCAACTACGCCCGCGAGCCTCGGGTCCGGTCGATGGGCGAAGGCCGCGAACTCTACGGGCTGCGCAAGGACGGAACCGAATTCCCGGTCGAGATCAGTCTCAGCCCGCTCGACACTGGCTCCGGGAAATACGTCATCAGCGCGGTCCGCGATGTCACCCAGCGAAAGAAGGCCGAGACCAAGTTTCGCGGCCTGCTGGAGTCCGCCCCGGATGCGATGGTCATTGTCAACCGGACCGGCGAGATTGTTCTCATCAATTCGCAGACCGAACGGTTGTTCGGATACACGCGGGACGAATTGCTCGGGCAGATGATCGAGACTTTGGTTCCCACGAGGCTCCGGGCCGCCCATCCGGAATACCGCAATGTTTTTTTTCGCTCCCCGCGAGTCCGGCCGATGGGCGCGGGCGTCGATCTGTACGGTCTTCGCAAAGATGGCAGTGAATTCCCGGTCGAGATCAGCCTCAGCCCGTTGGAGACCGAGGAGGGGATGCTTGTCAGCAGTTCGATCCGGGACATCACCGACCGGAAGCAGGTGGAGCGAACGCTTCAGGAAAAGAACATTGAACTGGAGAAGGCCAGCCGGGCGAAGGACAACTTTCTGGCGACGATGAGCCATGAGTTGCGCACACCCCTGAACGCCATCCTTGGCTTCACTGGCACCTTGTTGATGAGGCTTCCCGGCCCCTTGACGACCGACCAAGAGAAGCAACTCCGGACCGTCCAGACCAGTGCCCGGCATTTGCTCTCGCTGATTAATGATCTGCTCGACCTGGCCAAGATTGAGTCCGGCAAGGTGGAACTGCAATCCGAATCGATTGTCTGCCAGACGGTGATTCAAGAAGTCGTCACAGCCCTGCGGCCGCTGGCCGAGAAGAAGGGGCTGCGGTTTGAGTCACGGGTTTCGCCGGTCGATCTGGCCATCAAGTCCGACCGGCGGGCGCTAAGCCAGATTCTGCTTAATCTGGTCAACAATGCGATCAAGTTCACGGAGACCGGCGGCGTCTCCCTCGAAGTCATTCGGCGGGAGACCGAGGGGCGGATGGTGACCGAATTCATCGTGACAGACACGGGGATCGGCATCCGCCCCGAGGATCAGGCGAAATTGTTTCAGGCGTTCACCCAAGTTGACTCCTCGGTGAAACGTCGCCAGGACGGAACCGGTCTGGGGTTGCATCTCAGTGGAAAACTGGCCGAGTTGCTCGGCGGCCAGATCATCCTGCAAAGCGAGCTTGGTCGCGGCAGCAAGTTTTCGCTTCAACTGGCCGGGAGATGAATCCATGTCGGCGCGCATCCTCGTGATCGAGGACAATCTGGCGAATCTGGAACTGATGAGCTACCTGCTCCGGGCGTTCGGGTACGAACCTCGCACGGCCACGGATGGCGGGGCGGGGTTGGATGCCGCGTCCGGCGAGGAGTTTGATCTCATCATCTGTGACGTTCATTTGCCGGTCATCGGCGGTTATGAAGTGGCCCGCCGACTCAAGGCGAACCCGGCGAGGCGGAAAGTTCCGCTCATTGCGGTGACGGCCCTGGCGATGGTCGGCGACCGTGAAAGATTGCTGGCCGCCGGGTTCGACGGCTATCTCGCCAAGCCCATTGATCCGGAAATGTTCGTGCCCCAAGTGGAGACGTTCCTCCGGATGGAAAAGCGATCTTCCGGCGCCGGCTCGCAATCAATTCTGGCCGTCGTCCCGCCCGGAGTGTCGATGCGGCACAAGATACTGGTGGTGGACAACCTGCCGGTCAATCTTGATCTGGCCCGGTGCATCCTCGAACCACACGGCCACTTGGTGATGACCGCCGAGGGGATTGAACAAGGGCTGGCTCTCGCCCGGAGCCAGCCATTTGATCTGATCATTTCCGATGTTTGCATGTCCGGGGAAAGCGGCTATGATTTCATCAAGGCAGTCAAGGCCGACCCTCGACTCGCGAAGATCCCGTTTGTTTTTCTGACCTCAACGATGACGAACGAAAAAGACCGGGCCGGGGGACTGGCCCTCGGAGCGGCAAGGTTCCTCTTTCGACCCATCGAGCCGGACGTTTTTCTCGCCGAAATCGAAGCCTGTCTCCTTGAGGCGGGAAAGTAGCAGTCATGGCCACCATTTTGCTTGTTGATGACCGGCCTGTGAACCGCGAGTTTCTCGTCGCCCTGCTCGGCTACGGCGGCCATCGGTTGCTGGAGGCGGCGGACGGAGCCGAAGGTCTTGAGCTTGCCCGAACCGAGCGGCCGGACTTGGTGATCACCGACATCCTGATGCCGACGATGGACGGGTATGAGTTCGTCCGGCTGATGCGGGCAGATCCCCGCCTCGCGGACACACCGGTCATTTTCTGCACCGCCCACTATCACGAACCCGAGGCCCGGAAACTGGCCGCCGCTTGTGGCGCCGCCGCTGTCCTGACCAAGCCTTGCGAACCGGAATTGGTTCTGCGGACCGTGGAGGCCGCCCTTGGCCTCGTCGCGCCGGCCCCCCCCGTCGCGGACGAAACGAAATTCGATCATGAACACATGCGGTTATTGACGGACAAACTTTCTGAAAAAGCCGACGAACTCCGCCGGACCAATGAGCGGCTGACTGTCTTGGTTGAATTGGGCCAGCGGCTCGGTTCGGAACGTGATCCGGCCAAGATCATCGAGGCGTTTGGCTCCGCCGCCCGGGAAATTGTCGGCGCCCGATACGCCGTGGTCGGTGTCTTGAACGGCGGCGGCGCGTACCGCTTTGTCATCACCAGCGGGATGGATGTCGCCATGTCCGCCCGGATCGGCCGTCCCGCTCCTCTCACGGGCGTCCTTGGCAGTGTCCTCGCGGCCGGGCGCAGTTTCCGCGCCGCCAATCGCCACAGTCTGGAGGCAATCGGCCTTCCGCCGGGGTTTCCCGCCGCCGGGGCGATTCTCGCGGCTCCCCTCGCCTCCCCTTCCAAAGTCTACGGCTGGGTGTGTCTGCTCGACAAAGTCGGCGCCGATGCCTTCACGGAGGAAGATGAGCGGCTTGTCATGATGCTCGGGGGCCAGGTCGGCCGAATCTACGAGAACGGCAGTCTGTACCGGGATCTTCTTCAACATGCCTCGAAACTGGCCGAAGAAGCCTCCGAGCGGAAACGCGGCGAGGAGGCGCTACGGGAGAGCGAGGAGCGCTTTCGCGGGGCGTTCGAGCACACGGGCGTCGCCACGGTCATCACCGATCTCGACAACCGGGCCATCCGGGTGAACGCCGCGTTTGCCCGGTTGTTTGGCTATGCCCCGGCCGAGATGATCGGGCTGACGGTGGCCGACGTCACGCATCCGGATGATCTGGCCGAGAGCCTGGCCCGCCGGAATGAATTGCTCACCGGGACCGGGCAATTTTTCCAAATGGAGAAGCGATACCTCCATCGGGATGGCCGCGTCTTTTGGGGCCTGACGAACATCTCCCTGATTCGCGGGCCGGACGGCTGGCCGCTCCAGTACGTCGCGCAGGTTCAGGACATCACCGACCGGAAGCGGGCCGAGGAGGCCGTCTCGGCGAGCGAGGAGCGCTTCCGGGCGTTCATGGACAACGCCCCGGCGGTCGCGTTTATCAAGGATGAAGACGGTCGTTATGTCTATGTCAACGCAACATGGATTCGGCGATTCGACGGGAAGGTTCCCGACTGGCGGGGAAAGAATGACCATGAGTTGTGGCCGCGCGAGACGGCCGACACGCTCCGGGTCGGTGATTTGCAATGTCTCGCCCTGAACGCGAGCATCCAAAGGGAGGAGACCGTCCGGTTGCTTGGCGACGAATCAACCTGGCTGGTGATGAAATTTCCGCTCCTTGATGGCGGCCAGAAACGGCTGCTCGGGGGAATGGCCTGGGATATCACCGACCGGAAAAACGCCGAGGCTGACAGCAGGCGTTCCGCCGAATTGCTTCGGGCGGTGGCAGACGGAACCACCGACGCCGTGTTTGTAAAGGACCGGGAAGGCAAGTATCTTTTGTTCAACGAGGCGGCCGCCCGGTTCGTCGGAATGCCAGCGTCCCACGTCCTCGGTCGTGACGACACGGAATTGTTCGACCCGGCCGGGGCGGCGCTGGTGATGGCGAGAGACCGCCGGGTCGCGGCCACGGGGCAAGTCGAAACCGAGGAGGAAACGCTCACCGCAGCCGGCGAGACCCGCATCTATCTGGCGACCAAGGGGCCGTATCGGGGTGCGCGGGGCGACATCATCGGCACCATCGGCATCTCGCGGGACATCACCGACCGCAAACGCACCGAGGATGACCTGCGGCGAAGCCAGGCGATTCTCAGCATGGCCAGCCGGGTGGGACGCATGGGGGCCTGGGCGGTGGAACTGCCGGATCTCAACGTGATTTGGTCCGAGGAATTGCGAGCCATCTATGGATTGGCGCCGAATCAAAGTCCGGGGGTCGAGGAAGGGCTGCATTACTACACACCCGAATATCGAGACACTGTGCGGGAGGCTTTTGACGCTTGCGTGCGAGGAGGAATCCCGTTCGATTTGGAAGTGCAGACAGACACCCTTCGGGGGGAACGTCTTTGGGTGAGGGTTATCGGCGAGGCTGTCCGGGATGCCCACGGCGCTATCAAAGGGGCGCAGGGAACTTTTCAGAACATCACCGACCGGAAGGGAGGAGAGCAACGCCTGATGACGCAGCATGCCGTCGTCAGCATTCTCGCGCAGGCGGCCGACTTGCGGGAGGCGGCGCCGAAACTCTTGCGGGCCGTCTGTGAGTACACCGGGTGGGACATCGGCGGTTTTTGGGTGTTGGATCATCAGGCAAAAGCCATGACCCACCTCGATCTCTGGCATGCCGAGGATCTGGATGCTCATGAATTCCATGATCTGTCGCGGCGAATCACCTTTGCCCCGTGGGTGGGTTTGCCGGGCCGGGTCTGGGCTTCCGGGCGGTCACTGTGGATCGCTGATTTTGCGAAGGAGATGAATTTTCCCCGAGTCGCGTCGGCGACGAAAGCCGGGCTGCGAAGCGGTTTTGGTTTCCCCATCGAATTCGGACACGAAGTCTTGGGGGTCGCGGAGTTTTTCAGCCGGGAGAGCCGCCGGCCCGATGACGAATTGCTTCGCATGTTTGACAGTCTCGGCAGTCAGGTCGGCCAGTTCATCGAACGGAAACGGGTCGAGGAGGGGCTTCGGCTGTTCCGCTCCCTGATCGATCAGGCCACGGACGGGATCGAAGTGGTTGACCCGCTGACGGGCCGGTATCTCGACGTAAACGAGCGAACCTGTGTCGCCCACGGCTACACCCGCGAGGAAATGCTGGAACTGGGCGTCCCCGATATTGATCCCCTTGTTTCCACCGCCTCATGGGCCAGGGTGATTCATTCACGCCGCCAAAACGAAACTCGGTCATTCGAGAGCATCCATCGGCGGAAAGATGGTTCGACTTTTCCGGTCGAAATCAACCTGAACTTCATTCTCGCGGATCGTGAATATGTGGTCGCGGCGGTTCGGGACATCACCGAACGCAAACAGGCCGAGGCGGAGTTACGGCAGGTTCAGCAACGACTGACCCATGTGCTCGCCTCCAGCCCGGCGGTTCTTTTCACGTTGATCGTTTCAGACAACCAGATCCGGGGAATGAGCTGGATCAGCGATAATCTTCGCGAGATGCTCGGCTATGCCCCCGCCGATGCCTACGCCAGAAACTGGTGGCCGGACAACCTCCACCCGGAGGAGCGGGAGGCGGTGGTCGCCCGGAATGTGGCGGGCCTCTTCGGCCAGGGACATGTCGCCCATGAATACCGTTTCCGCCATGCGGACGGAAACTACCGGTGGACCCGAGGCGAAATCCGCCTGATTCGTGACGCTTCGGGCGCGCCGACGGAAGCGGTCGGCGCGTGGTCGGACATCACCGAGCGAAAACATCTTGAGGACCAGTTCCGGCAATCGCAGAAGATGGAGGCCGTCGGCCGGCTGGCGGGCGGGGTGGCCCACGACTTCAACAATCTGCTTACTGTCATCAACGGATACGGCGAGATGATCCTCGGGAGCGTGTCGGCCGATGATCCGATGCGGGAATTGGTTCGCGAAATCGTCGATGCCGGGGAACGGGCCAGCGGGCTGACCCGGCAACTGCTGACCTTCAGCCGCAAGGCCATCATCGAGCCGAAGTCGCTGGATCTGAAAGAGGTCGTGGCTGATGTCGGGCGAATGCTTCGCCGGATCGTTGGCGAGGATATTCAACTGACCGTCACATCCGACCCGCGTGTCGGCGCCGTGATGGCCGACCCCAGCCAGATGGAACAAGTGATCCTGAATTTGGTGGTGAACGCCCGTGATGCCATGCCGCGGGGCGGTCGGCTCATGATCGAGGTGCGGAACGTCGAACTGGACGAGAATTACACCCGCACCCATCCGGACGCCCGGCCGGGGCCGCATGTCTTGCTGGCCGTCACCGACACCGGTTCGGGAATGAGCGCCGCGACGGTCGCCCGGATCTTCGAGCCATTCTTCAGCACCAAGGGGGACCGGGGCACCGGAATCGGGCTGGCCACGCTGCACGGGATTGTGAGGCAAGCCGGCGGCCATGTGGGGGTCTACAGCGAGTTGGGACGCGGAACCACGTTCAAGGTTTACTTCCCCCAGATCGATGTCCATCCGGCCGCCTCCAAATCGGGTCAGTTCCGGGCCGCCATGCCGAAGGGAAGAGAGACCATTCTCTTGGTGGAGGACGAGGAAGCCGTCCGGGCGTTTGCCAAACGGGTCTTGGGAGGCTGCGGATACACTGTTTTGGAGGCCCGAGACGGGGATGAGGCGGTGAAACTTGTCGCCGAACACAAGAATCGGATCGATCTGTTGGTGACGGATGTGGTGATGCCCCGGATTGGCGGCCGCGAGGTTGCCGAGCGAACGGCGGCCTTGCATCCCACGATCAAGGTTTTGTTCCTGTCCGGATACACGGACGATGCCGTCGTCCGTCATGGAATCTTGGAAGCCGACGTGGCGTTCCTTCAGAAGCCGTTCACTCCGATGTCGCTGGCCGCCAAGGTGCGGGAAGTCCTCGACGGCCACTGACAATAGCACGATGAAACCACCGTGTTTGTTATTCTTTCTCGTTCCCCGCGCTGATCCGAAAGGTGTGGCCGTCCGGGTGTCGGATGTGACATTCGCGGACGCCCCAAGGTTCGTCGGTCGGCGGCCACGTCACTGTCAGGCCGTGCCGCAATGCCAGCGCGTGGGCCTCATCCACTTCGGCCGGCGATCCCACCCACCAGCTCATCCAAACGCCGCCGGTGTCCTCGTCCCCGGCGTGTTGGGGCGCCGGGCCGCCCCGCGATCCTTGGGCGCCTTTGCACAGGAAGATCTGGCACTTCCCGCAACTCACCATTCCGAATGTCGGCGGCTCGCCATAAGCCCAGCCTCTTTTCCAGCCAAGTTTCTCGAACCAGCCGAAGCTCTCGTCCAGACTGGAGACATTGAGAATCGGTGTCAGATGCACGACATTCATGGTTTGGGATTGCCTTTGCCAAATGTGAAAATGCGAGGATCAATGTGATCTGTTGCTTGTCTTGTCGGCAAAGAAGCGGCCAAAGCCCCGCCGGTTATTCTTCCTGATACTGCTTCGGCAAGCCCTCGGCCTGGGCGCCGGTATCGGCGGGGCGGTCGGGCATCTTCGGGGAGATGGATTTGATGCGGAAGTCGGCCGGGCGGGCGGCGACGAAAGCGCCGGGGCGGCTCAGGGCGGGGAGGTTGCCGTCGATTTTCACGTTGCCCAGCGGTTCGGTGTCTTCCCCGGCCAGGTCGGCCCAGTGTTCGGCGTCGATCACCTTCGGCGGGTTGGCCGCCAGATCGACCGGGCGCATCTCGATCACGGGGCGGCCCTTGGCCATCGCAAAGATGTTGTTCTTGCCCTTCCACGACACCCACATGGCCAGTTGATCTTTGCTGTCGATCCGTTCGGCCAGAATAATCGGATCGTGGGAGTCGGCCGGAGGCAGGATCACGCAGTTGGAAGCGGTGATTTCCGTCTTGGTCAGGCCGGCGGCGCCGACGTCGTTTTTCTTGTCCGTTGCCCGCAGATGGACAAGGGGGCCGGTGCCGCAATAGGTGAGGCAATGAAGTTTCACGAGGCCGCTGCCCGCCCCGGAGGGATCGCCGTTCGAGGGGTGGATGTCCAGAAACAAACCGTCCACGACCACCAGCGTGTTCTTCACTTCCGCCTCGAACGGCCGGCTTCCCTGCACGTTGAACACCCGGCCGTGGCCGCGGATGACGGAATTTTCAATCACGATCTTCGGAATCGGCCAGCGGTCGGCGGGAACGGCTCCCATCATCATCATTTCGCCTCGCGGGTCCGCGAGGGTAACGGCGGAAAAATCCTCCCCTTCCTCAAAGGTCAGCAGGCCGTTGCGGAACTCAAACTGTCCCCCGCCCGCCAGCACGGCGAGGGCAGGCACGCGATCATGCAACAAATGGATGTGCAGGCCGTCCAGCGCCAGCCGGCCGCCGAACAGCTTGAACATGGCCGGCGAACGCTTCAGCGTGGACGGGGCGGGAACCAAGATCGGTTTGTGATTCGCTTCCGGCTTGATGGTGATGTCCGTTTCCGCCTTTTCAAACTCGCACGGATCAACTTCCAGCTTCCCCGTATGCCGGATCAAGAGCGTGTCGCCCTTCTTCATCGCATCCAGAGCCACCTTCAGTTTGCGATAAACCCCTTGCGGAGCGGGTGTCTGCGAGAACTCCGGGAGGCTGGGATCCCAGATCTTGATGGTCGGGTCGCGAGGCTCGGAATCGGGCGGGGACAGTGGCAGGCCGTAGAGCGGAACCGTGCCGAGATACCGGGCGCCGAGCATTTCCCAATTCGGATTGCTTGGCACCCGCAGGGCCGCCAGTTTCACGTTCGGGGAGAAGGCCCGCTTCGCGTCGGCCGTGCTGCCGACGAGGAAGGAGAGAGGGTCTTTTTCCAGCCACGGGGCCTTGAGCAATTGCTTGTCCGAATCGCGGACGGGGATACGTTCGCGGGCACAATCGGCGAATGTGTAATAAACTTCGCCTTCTTCATACGGAACCACATTGTGATAGACGTTCGGCATCACCGGGCCGTCTTCGTCCTGCTTGGCGGACTCGAAGCGGGTGCCGGAAGCCCGGCTTCCCCGCTGCCGGATCACGGTGGAGACGGGCGAGAACGGGCCATAGCGATCCATCCCGCCGAAGATGCAGTGGCCGGCTTGCACGGCACAACCGACGTTATCCCCGATTTCCACCAAGGTGCCCGAGGTGAGCAACGCGGAACATTGCTTGAAGACCAGTTCGGAATCGCTTGTGTCGTCGTCCTTCATCACCCGGATGGCGGCGTGGTGCGGGGCGAAGGCGCATTCCGTAGCCGAGAGATGGGTCGGGGCGTCCAGCCGGACCCCCACGTAACCGGGGGCGAAATAGCACTGCGTCAGCGTGAGGTTGCAACCGACCGAATCGACGGCCAGTTCCGCCGGGCCATCCCGGCCGTCGCGGCCTCCCTTAAACGATGACGTAAATGTACAGGCTTCCACGGTAACCCGGCCGAACTGGCTGATGAGCAGCCCGGCGTTTTCCGAATCGCCTTCGGCCGAGGGGAATTGAAACCGCACGCCGCGAATGGTCAGCGATCCCCGGCCGTCGCCGGGGCCTTTCAGGGTCATCGCCTTCGGGCGGGTTTTGCCGGGCGGGGTGAAGCCGAGCCGCACGGTCGGCTGGCCGACCCCCTCGATGCGAAGATCCTCTCCGTTGAAGAGCGCTTCGACCGGCTGATTGTCCTTGTCCAGATAGCGGGCCAGATCATAATCGGACCCGGTGAGCCGGATGTGTTTGGCCCCCAGTTTCAGAAGGCTCAGCAAGTCGCCGAGGTTGTTGGCCTCGCGGGGGCCGCTCGGGGGGAGATCCTTCTTTTCCGGCTCTTTCTTGGGCGGCTCCGGGTCTTTGTGGTCTTTTGATTTGTCGAGCGGTTCGACACCGTGGGTCGTCGGGTTACTGACCACCCCTTCGACGATGACCGGGTCTTTCTTCCGGCTCATCCGTTCGTTGATGTTCAACCCGACCAACACTGCGAGCAACACAACGGCCAGCGTGCCCATCACCCGGCCAAAGGTCAGCCACTTCGCCGCCGTCGGTTCCCGCAAGCGGGAGGCGTCGGCCGTCGGCTCCAACACCACGTCCATCTTGCGGGCCAGATCGCGAAGCTGCCCGGCCAGCACGTCCGGGTGCTGATAGCGTTGATCCGGTTCCTTGGCCATCATCCGGTTGATGATGTTCGCCAGTTCGGCGGGAACCTCCGGGTTGTATTGGCGAAGGTCCGTCGGGATCAGGTTCTTGTGGGCATCCAGCTTGCGGGCGACGGTCCCCTCGGGCACCGGAACATGGCCGGTGAGCAGATGGTAGAACGTGCAACCGAGGCTGTAAATATCGCTCCGCACATCAGCCAGTCGCGGCTCGATGGCTTGTTCCGGGGAGATGTAATCGAATGTGCCGAGCGTGACGCCGGAGTGGGTGAGCTGGCCGCTGGCCCGCACATCCAGCAAGCTGCGGGCCAACCCCATGTCCACGATCTTCGCGTTGCCGTCCGGCGTGACGATGATGTTGGATGGCTTGATGTCCCGGTGGACGACGCCGCGTTCGGAGGCGTGGGCCAGCCCCTTGGCCACCTGATACATGAGCCGGATGGAATCCCGCACGGGAATCTTCCCGCCACAAGCCTCCATCCGCTGCCGGAGATTTTCCCCCTCGACAAACTCGAAGGCGATGAAGTTCAGCCCCTGATCTTCGCCGCAGTGGTAAACACGGGCGATGTGATCATCATCCAGTTTGGCGGCGGCGCGGGCCTCCTGCTTGAAGCGGTTGACATTCTCAGTGTCAACCGCCATTTCCGGCGGCAAAATCTTCAGGGCGACAAACCGGCCGAGATCGAGGTCGCGAGCCTTGAGGACGGCTGCCATCCCGCCGCTGCCGACAATCTCCAGCATTTCAAAATGCCCGAGCGTCCGGCCGGCGAACGTGCCGGTCAGCATTGCGTCGAAGGCATTGCGAGGTCGCATGGACGACAGAATGGTCGGACTTTCATCCGACCGGGATTCGGCCAACGGGGTGGTCGGGGAGGTTGGTTCCTCCGGGCCAACGGGTTGATTGGCCGAGGAGCCGGTTTTGGAAAGTCGAGTTCGTGCGGACGAACCATCAGCGCGGACGGGCGTCCCTCCCCCGAAAAAAGGAGGTCCGGCCGAGCGGCCCGAGGGATCCGGTGTCAGGGGTGCAGCCATTGACGGCCCATCACCGCCCGCCCCGTCCGGCTTGGAGAAGGCCGGAAGCGACACGAGCCAAATTCGATACCTGCCGTGATTCGGGGGGATAGATTATCCCGCGACACCCGACTCCACGACGTCATGAAAGGACTCGGACAGTCCTTGTCCACCCGGAAGCCGTGCAGCGCGCAGCTTCCGCAAACTAGCCGGATTATAAATTACTCATGGGCGGCGTGTCAATCCAATGAAGGGGATTTGTTTTCAGAAGAATTTGGAAACCCCTTCTTCCGGAATCCCCGTCAAGGCCGGATCGGGTCTCAATTGAATTGGGATCACGGCTTTCGTCCGGCAATCCACTTTAACGCGGCTTCCTGGCCCGATTTTCGATCCGACTCCCTCATCATCATCCAAGGGCCGCTCTCATTTTTGACTTTCTCACGCATGTCTTGCAGTTCCCCCGGAGAAAATTCACGCCGGTCCGCCAGTTCAAGCCAGCGAGACTCGGCCATTCGCAATCCGAAGTCGGCGGGCTTTAATTTGAACAAATGCGTCATCATGAGCAAAAACCGATCTCCCTCCGTGTGTTCAGGGATGTCGGGATCGAGTTTCCGAAGCAGTTCGTATTCCGGCAGATGGTGGCTATCGGCCGGAGCGGGATTTTTCATGAGATCGCTCGCCAGATCGCGAGCCTGGGCGCCCCCGGCGTGATCCAGCAAGATGAGTGTTTGGTGCTTAATGGCCCCGGCCAACTGTGGGTGTCGGCGCGCCAAACGATGGAAAAGCTCAAAATCCTTCGGCTCCCCGGACCTCGCGAGCGCGTAGGTGAGAAGATTTGGAATGATGGCAAGAAACCGATCATCGTCTTTGTGGGCAAGTTCTTTCGTGGGGCGATCAATCCATTTGCTGAGTTTGGCCCGGAGTTCATCGTTGAAAACCGGGTCTTGAAAGAGCTGGGAGGCTTGGATTAACAGACGTTCATCCGTGATTGGTTTGACACGATGCGCCGCGATGGCTTCCTTCTGAATGGCGGCGACGCGATCCCGAAAGAAAGCCGCGTTCTGCCGAAGCGGTTCGGCCTTTTCGACCTGGGCGGCGGTGAGGTGTTCGATCCGAAACAGTGCCTTGTGATACACCATTTCGATTTGCCCCGGCTTCTCCGGCAAGCGGCCGCTTTCGCCCACGCAGTCCGTCAACAGCGTCAACTCCTTGCCGGGAGTGACAGGTTCTTGAAACCACACCCCCGTTGAGTGGTTGTGAAAAGCCAGTGGCGGGCTTGCCGGGTTCCTGTTCTGAACGACCAATCGCTTCAGGTCTTGGAATTGGTTATGCCTGGGATCGGGCGGGGGAATGCACTTGTCGTCGCGGTCGATTCCAAACCCCCTCATGATCGGGAACGGACAGGCTCGGCTAACCAAAACTCGAAAGTAAAAGAGCCCTCCTTCCGGTCGTTCACGAGTGAGAATCTCCACCTGACACACCGGCCCTTTTCCCAAATGTTCCAGAAACTTCTTCCAGGCAATTTCCTCCGTGGGAACTTCATCCGGACGTGGTAATTCGTCTTTGGCGCTGGCTCTCTCTTGCTCAAATTGGGCGTTGGCTGATGGTTGAGGCAGGATCAACCAGAGCAACGCCAGAACGCACGCCACGGAAAGTTTGTTCATGATTACCGCGAAGAATGGGGCAAAAACGGCCCGCAAACATCAGAAGCAGGCGCCGAGGGCGTTTGCCCGAAACGGCCGTTTTTTCAAATTACTTCGGTTCATCAAACACACGCGAGCATTTTGTATTCTATATTGCGGGTCAGGGTTGCTCTGCAAAAGATTTAATGACTCGTGCGGACAACTCAAACGATGAAGGAGCGGGCGTATCGGGCGTTTATTCTCGTGAATGAGATTGAAGTCTTTTCGCTGGCGGGGCGGTCGGACATCCTCTATGTTCTGACATTCCCGTAACAAACGGTGACGACTTTCTCTCTCCCATAAAGTTGTGTCATGCCGTTGAATCCGAGCATTAAACTAACGTGGATCGAAATTCAGAAACGACATTCGGTGCCAGTCAACGCGATCGGCGTTCGGATCGATCCGAAGGACCGCTTCACGTTGAAGGTTTGGAAGGCGGAGGGCATCGATCAGTTCATGAGGAAGTGATCCGGCCCGCCGGGAACGAGACCAACGGCAACGGGCCGTCGGCGAAGAAAGGCAGCATGTCCAAGTCGCGGGCGATTGAAGTCCTGCGGGAAGCCATTGCCGCCGCCAAGGGGGGCGACCGGCCCCGCGCGCGCCTGCTGTTGATCCAAGCCACCGAAACCGATCCCCGCAACGACCTCGCCTGGATGTGGCGGGCCAGCCTGTGTGAAGACCCGGCGGAAAGCCTTCGCCACCTCGAAACCGTGCTGGCCCTCAACCCGGCCAACAATCTCGCCATGCAGGCCATGAAGTCGGCCCGGCTCAACGCCGGGGTGGCCGCCGCCCAAGCCGGGGACCGGGAAACGGCCCGACGGCTGCTCCGGCAATCCTGCGAGGCCGATCCCGGCAACGACATCGCCTGGATGTGGCTGGCGGGAGTGACGGAATCCCCGGCCGAGGCCCTCTCGCATGTGGAAAAGGCCCTGCGAATCAACCCGAACAGCGAACAGGCCAAAACCGGGGCGGAATACTACCGCGAGAAACTGAAGGCCGCCCCGCCGCTGTGGTATTGCCCGATCTGTCTGGCCAAATCCGAGACGCGATTCATCGTCTGCCCGAACTGCCATTCCGTGCTGAGTCTGGCGAACGCCGGGGAGGCGATCACCAACTTCAAATCGGACGAGAAGAAACTGCGAGAGGGAATGGACCGGCTGGAAAACAACCTCCGCACGAAGCCGGATTTCACCACTTACTACTACCTCGGCATGGCGATGCTGAACCTCCAGCGCATGGCCGAGGGGATCAATTACTTCCGGGAGGCCAAAAAACTCAACCCGGACAACGAGGCCTTCGCCCAGCATCTCGCGGTGCTGGAGCAGCGGTCCGCCACGCCGAAGGAACCCCGGCGAACTGATCCGGGAACGCTCAACGGCCTGGCCCCCACGCCGATCCCGGCGGTGGCGGTTCCGCCCGCCCCGGAACCCGAGGCCAAACCCCGAAAGTGCGTGTTGGTGGTCGATGACAGCCCGACCATCCGCAAACTGATCGCCCTCACCCTGAACCGACATGGCTACCGGGCGATCGAAGCCGGAGACGGAAGCGAGGCCGTGGACCGCATCCAAGCCGGGGGGAACCCCGACATGGTGGTTCTGGATGCCACCCTGCCGGACATGGATGGCCACGCCCTTTGCAAATTGATTCGCAAAAACAAAGAACTTTCAAAGATTCCCATCGTCATGCTTTCCGGGAAAGATGGTTTTTTCGACAAGATTCGTGGTAAGATGGGTGGAGCAACGATATGCCTGACCAAACCATTTCAACCGGAAGCTTTGGTGCGGATCGTACAAAAGTATTGTCCCGTGGAAACGGAGTCCCCGGCGACGACCGACTGACCACGATCTCCCCAACCCACCCCGGCTCGACGCAACGAGATCGACGCATGGGAAACTCAACCCCCACTCTCCAACTACCGCCCGTCGTCAATCCGGCGAAACAGCCCGAAGACACGCTCGTCAACGATTCGTTTGAACTGGCCCTGATGACGCTGCTGGCCAATCTCGAATATCTCCGGCAAGAAATGGAACACAACAGCGAGCAACATCAGCCGACCAAGGCCCTCGCCAAGGCCGAGGAAATGCTGGAAGATCTGGTCAAGTTTGCCGACGAGCAAAAGCTGCCGCAAATATCGGCCTCGATCAGGGAAGCCACCGCTCAAGTCGGTCGTTTTTACGAGATCCTGGCCCCGGTCCGCGATCAGTTTCAAGAAGGCGGCTTCCGGAAATTCTTCGGCCTCGGCGGCCTGGGCCGAAAACTTCCGAAGACCGACGGCCGGCAGGAACAATACGCCCGCTGCCTCGAATCGGTGAACGAGGCCACCCTGCAATACTTCATCGCCTTCACCGAACACTTCTCCTGTTCCAAAGCGGCCCGCCCCTGGGTCGAAACCGCCGCCGGCTTCCTCGCCGACTTGAAGCGAGTGATCCGCGATATCAAGGTTTGAATCATCTGATCGTTTGGAAGAAAAGCGAAGATTAACCACAAAGGCACAAAGATCACACAAAGTTTCGCAAAGAAAATCAAAACATCGGCAAAGGAAAGACATCAAAGCAACAAAGGGAAAAACCAGCCGCCGATCATTCCGTAACTTTGTTTCTTTCTGGCTTCCCTTCGCTTAAATTCTTCTGTTTTGAACTCGGTTTTTCTTCTTTGTGAAACTTTGTGTGATCTTTGTGCCTTTGTGGTTCGTCTTTGCTTCTTGGCTCAAACCAAAGTCGTCAGCCCAAAGATCACCGCTCCGGCCAAGACGAGGGAAATGCTGATCGGCGAGAGTGACTCGTGGGTGACAGCCACGCCGCTGTCGGCCGGGGGGAGATCGACGCCGCTTTTGGTTTTCGGCTTCCACGGCACGGCGGTCGGATCGATGGTTTCCAGTTTGCACCGCGTTTGCCAGAGGGCGAAAGCCACCGACCCGAACAAGGCGAGGGAGCCGAGCAGGAAGTAGGGGACGCTTCCTTCGCTGATGGCGGCAAGCGACCGCTCCGCCATTTCCTCAAAGGGTTTCAGGATCGGAAAGTTCAATTTCTCATTCAGGTGAATAACGGCAAGGCCATTGTTGGCAAAGTGCAGTGCGACAGCCACCCACCACGACCGCGTCGCCAGATAAGCAAAATGAATCGCCACCCCGAGCATGGCCGCCCCGGTTCCCTGCCGTGGTTCCATATGCAGGAAGCCGAACAGGAATGACGTGACCAGCACCGTCGGCCAGACGGCATACCGGGCGGACAATCCCTGCCCCAGAAACCCGCGACACCAAAGTTCTTCGTTAAGCGCCGGCAACACGGCGACGGCCAGCAGGGCGAGAGGCAGAGGGGTGGCCTTGAAGAGCGTCAACATCTCGTCAAGCCCGCCAAACTTGAAGTCGAAGCCGATGCTCTTGAAAATGTCGTCCAGACTTGGCACCCAACGGCTGACCAGCGGGTCCACGAACGAGGCCAGAGCCATCAAGGCCGGAAAGCCAATCAAGACGAGTGCGATATGCAATCCCGCCGGCCCGCGACTCCAGGCAATGCGACGTTTCCATGATTTGCCGACCCGCCACCGCAGAATGAACCAGCCGAAAGCCAGCCCGACGAGATGCGAGCAAATCAATGTGAGCATGATGGCGATTTGGGCAAGCGAACTCGACATCAATTCTTTGGCGTCGCCGTTGAAATTTCGCTTGTCAAGCAAGGCGGCCCCGATGATGAGCGGCCCGCCGCACGCCAGCCCGGCGAGGATCTGCATCACGAACATGTAAGCGAGGCACCACGCAAACGCCATCCAAGCGCCGAACCCGGTGCGACGGGAAGAAGTTGGGATCGGGGCGGGCAAATTGAGTGGGGCTTCGTTCATCGGTTTCGGCTTTGGTTTTCAGTTGTCAGTTTTCAGTGAAAACAACAAACGGGTTTCGTTCCCATTGTAGAACGGGGTCTTCGCCATCCGCATGCTCTCTTCACTGAAAACTGAAAACGGCAAACTCATTTCCAAACGACTTGTTCCACAATCTCGGCCGCCGTCGTCAGCCCGTCTTCCTTGGCCAGCCGCTCGGCCGCTTGTTTGGCGGCGGTTTTCACCGAATCCTTCGTCAACAGCCACGCCAGTTCGCGGGCCACGTTGACGGGCTTGAATTGCTTCGGGGACAGCCATGTCCCGAGACCAAGATTCTGGAGTCGGACGGCGTTGTCCGGTTGGTCGTGGGTCATCGGCATCACCAGATGCGGGATGCCCGCCTTGAGGGTCTGGGCGGCCGTGCCGATGCCGCCGTGGTGAATCATCACCGCCGACCGGGGCAGAATCTGGCTCAGGGGGATGTAATCCGCGTGGATGACGCCACGAGGCAGCGGATCGGGGATTTGTTCGCGGTAGGGCGTCAGCAACACGCCCCGGCGGCCAAGCTTGGAAATCGCCTCGGCGGCGGCCGTGAAATATGGCTTCGCGTGTCGCATGGCGGTTCCGAAGGTGACGATGATCGGCGGATCACCGGCATCGAAGAACCGTTGTTGCTCGTCCGTCAGCCCGCGAACATTGGCCTCGTCGTACAGCGGAAAACTGGCCAGGCGAAGGTTTGCCGGCCAGTCGGCCGCCGGGTTGGCGTACCACTCGGGAAACAAGCCGACGACCGCGTCCGGCGAATGCCAGTATTGCGAGATGATGTTCCGCACCGGCGGCAGCCCGAGTCCCCGGCGAAACTCGTTCACCTTGGGGGCAAGCATCGGATCAACCATGTATTTTTCGCCGAACCGGTAGGCCAGCCGGCGCATCCACAGGGGCCACCAGCGGGGAACTTTCCCGGCCGCCATGCGAGGGGGACTGATCGGGCTGACAATCACGGAAGGCTGAAGATGAAGCGTGACCAGCGGAATCTTCAAATGATCGCGGGCGATTCGCGGCCCCAGCGCCAGCGACCCGCCGACAAGAACGGTCTCGCCGGGAATGTTCTTTTCTTTGATTCGCTCCAGGCATTTCCCGTAACCATCCACCGTCTGCGTGCGGTCCAGCACGGCCTTCATCCCCCGGCGAGGATGCCACAAATCCGGGTCTTCTTGGATCTGGTGATATTCCTCGGTGGAATAGGTCTCCTCGAACTCCAACCCCGACTTGGCGGCCGTCTCCCCGAAATATTCACAGGAAAACAACGTGACCCGATGCCCGCGTTTGCGGAGAGCCCGCCCCAGCCCGATAAACGGGTGGACATCCCCGGAGGAACCCATCGGAAACAGCAAGATGTTTTTGGTCATGGGATTGAGGATTTGTCAGAAAGAGGAATGACAAGTTGCAGAGACCGGCAAGCCGGGTGGCGTCAGCCCCCGGAGACCGTCACACTTCCAACGCTCGAACGTTTGATGAATGGCTGCCTCCGGGGACTGACGCCACCCGGCTCGCCAGTCTCTGTTCCCATGATTGCTCACTCCACAAACGATCCCGGTTTTCCGTGATAGTAGGGAGCCTGCGACAGTTCGTCGCCGGGCATTGGACGGCTCAGGACCACGCGGCGGCAGCGGCCTTGGGAGTTTTCGAGGTCGTTGTGGCTTTTGGCCACCGCCCAGACGCCGGTTCGCTTGAAAAGGTCGCCGAGGTAGGCCCATTCGTTCAGGGCCAGGAGTTCCCCTTCGTTGGCGGGGTCTGGCTCCGTCAGCAGCATTCGGAAGCGGGGATTGACCGCGAGTTCTTTCAACCGCTGGCGGGAAGGCTCATCCGCGTTGGTCCAGGCGGTGTGGGCATTGAGTTCGTCCGGCTTGTCCACGTTGTGCCGCAGGAGGCTGAAAAGCTCCTCCGCCTGCCGGCCGAGCCGCGGAAATCGAAACTCGGTGACGAGCAGACCGGCGGCGCGGGCAGCGCTGCCGATCACGGTCAGTTCGTCATCCAGTTCCATGTCCGCGATCAGGTGCAGGCTGGCGAGACCGCCCAGCCGGGGGTCGGCCAGCAGCGAGCGCACATGGGAACTGGCGCGGGTCAGCGCCACCCGGCGAAGGGGGGTCACGGCGAACAGGGCGGCGTCTTCCTCCAAAAATCGGGGCGCCGGGGCCAGAACGTTTTCGACAAATCCCCGGCGGAACCCCCAAGCCCCGCCCAAGCCGAACAGGCGGGATTTCATCCATTGGACAGGAGAGCCGAACTTCGGGGCAAACAATCGGCGCAGGGGGCGTTCCCACGAGGCGCGATAATGTTCGATCAGTTCCCGTTCCCGGCCGACCATCGCGGGCCAGCGGGAATCGTTGTTGGTCACGCGGGCCAGGTTGATTTGCAACCGGATGAACTCGCCCCGGTCGTAATCGCCGGGGCGTTTTGATTGGTTGAGAAAGTTGGCGTAAGTCAGTCGCGCCGAGTCCGATTCGGGATCATCCAAAATCGCGCGCAACAAGGCGGCTTCATCCATCGACGACAGGTCCACGCACCAAGGGAGTTCTCATCATTGTAGAAGCCTAATCGGCGGAAGGTGTTCCGACTCCGGTTCGGGGACCTTTTCGATGACGCCGGGGGCGATCCATTCGATCAACCCGTCACCCCCGTGCTGCCTCTCCCAATCACGCAACAGACGCCAGCACGAATGATCGACAAAGGTCATGTCCTCCAACCGGACCGAGGAGGACCAGTTTTTGGGAACCATGTCCAGCACGGCCGCCAGTCGAGGCAGGCTCACAAAGGTCGCCGCCCCGCGAACGGTGATGCGGATCACCCGGTTGGTTGAATCAATGTTCGTTTCGATGTCAATGTGTGACATCGAAATGAGCAATTTGACGATGGTAAGACCAACGCCAACCGACACGCCGACCAGCAAATCCGTGAAGACCACGCCTACGAGCGTCGCCAAGAAGATCATTGCCTCGCCGGGGCTTTCCGAACAAAGTTTTTTGATCGCCTTGATTTCCAACAACTTGAAGCCGGTGTACACCAGCACCCCTGCCAGACAAGCCTCGGGAATCAATTGCAAAACACCGGGGAGCAACACCACAAACCCCAGCAGCCAAAGCCCGTGAAGGGTGCTTGACAACCGGGTTTTGGCCCCGGCCGCCACGTTCGTGGAACTGCGGACAATCACGCCGGTCATCGGCAGCGCGCCCAGCAGGCCGCACAGGCTGTTGCCCACTCCTTGCGAAAAAAGTTCCTTGTTGAATTTCGTTCGCGGGCCGTTGTGAAGCTGATCGACGGCCACGGCGCACAGCAGCGTCTCGGCGCTGGCGATCACCGCAATGGCAACGGCCATCTTCCAGACGGCGGCGTTCGTGAGCAGTTCCATCGCCCAGTTGAATTGAAACGGCGTCAGTCCTTCGAGCAAGTTCGATTTCACATCGATCCGCTCGGTGGTCAGCCCCAAGCCCTCGGCCACCAGCGTCCCGGCGACGACGGCCAGCAACGCCCCCGGCAACACCCGCCACTTTTTGGGGATCACCGTGTTCCACAAGATCAACACCGCCAGCGTGACCAGCCCGGCGGTGGCGGCCGCCCGGTGAACCGGATCCGTGAAGGCTTTCTCAAAAGCCCCCGGAATTGAGCGGAGATTGTCGGCAATGGACGCGGAGGGGTGATCGTCAATCAATTCATGAATCTGCTTGGCGATGATGACCACCCCAATGCCGCCGAGCATCCCCAGTACCACGGCCGGCGAGACGGCCCGGAACCATTGTCCGAGCCTCAACGCCGCCATGATGATCTGGAGAAGCCCGGCGAGCAACACCGCCATCCCCAGGGCAGCGGCGACAGGTACGAGGGTTTCCCCGCGGCCTAACTCACCCCGATGATGGTTCACAAATTCGAGGACCAGCACAATCAACCCGGCCGCCGGCCCGCTGACTTGCAGCGGACTCCCCGCGAGCGGCCCGACAATCATCCCGCCAATAATCCCCGTGACAATCCCCGCCTCGGCCGGCAACCCGCACGCCTTCGCAATGGCAATGCAAAGCGGCAAGGCCACCATGAAGACGACCAGCGACGCCAATAAATCACGGGGCCAGGTTTTGCGATCAGTCATCGGTTCCTTGATGGTTGTGTGCCCGTGATCACTGTGAAGCCGCGACGCGGAGTCTTCGGAGCGGAGCGCGGGCTTCCTGCATAAAACCGCCGAACGGCCGGGCAATCATTTGACGCCGGGAGTCCGCGCTCCGCTCCGAGGACTCCGCGTCGCGGCTTCACGGTCATTGGTCCATCGAAGCCGTCCAATACGGCTCCGGTTCCGGCCCCGGCAAAGACTGGCGTGGCTTGACCACGGCGGCGGGGTCTTGATAGGGGGCCGGTTGTTCGGTCGATAGAAACTGGCCGGCGACCGGGTCGTAGGCGAATACCTGGCCGGTTTCGATCTTGAACATCCAGCCGTGCAGTTTCACATCCCCGCGTTCGAGGGCGGCAGACACGCTCGGGTGGGAACGCAGATGGGTGAGTTGCACCAGCACGTTTTCCTCGGCCGTCACGCGGGACATCGCCTCCGGCGTTTCGCAGCGGTAACGCTTGCTGACGATTTCCCGCGTGGTCCAGGCATGGCCGAGCCAGTCCTTCACACGGGGGAGATGTTCCAGGTTCTCCGGGTTCATCAAGGCGTGCATCGCCCCGCAGCCGGTGTGGCCGCAGACGATGATGTCCCTCACCTTTAACACGCCGACGGCATATTCAATCGTGGCCGCCTCGCCCGAATCCGGGGCCGAGAGGTGGCTCGGAATCAGATTGCCCGCATTGCGGATGACGAACAGATCGCCGGGGTTTGTCTGGGTGATCAGATCGGGAACCACCCGCGAATCGGAACAGGTGATGAACAAGGCTTCCGGGTTCTGCCCCTTGGACAGCCGGGAGAACAGCTCCGTGTTGGAGCGAAAATAGGTCTCGCGGAACCGGTGAATTCCCTGAATGAGTTTTTCCACAGGATGGCTTCCTCTTCCGGGACGACTCGACGGGGGACGATCAAAAGCGTCCCGCCGTTAGCCGTGGCCCGGTGACTCGATGGATTGAAAAAAAACGATCGAGGGAAGAAGTCAGCAGCGCTGGAAAAGACCGGAACCGGATGCGATTAGATCGCGGGCCGGATCGGCGGAGAAACGTGATTGACGAGGAGCTTGGCGGCGGGGAAGCGAGGCCGGGAGGCATCCTGACGGAGACACCACATAGCGGGAGAAATTGCGGCGTTGGGAACTTCCCGGCGGATACAGGGCTTCGGCCTGCTCCACGCCTTCGCGTTCGTTTTCGTCCTTCTCCTCTTCGGAGTCGGTCGAAACCGGCGGATTCACGAACAAACTAAACGGCCCGGCCAGCCCGTTCAGGGAGCCAAACGTGGCGCACGCGAACAGGGCCAGCACGTAAATGTGCAGGTAACGCTGAATCGATTGTGGCACCAAGTTTAACATAACGAAATCTTAATCTCCTCTGCTACTTATAAGATATCTTCGGCAAACAGATCAAGCCCTTTCTTGCCCATCGGGGAAATTTCATCGGAATTGGGTCTTTTTCCGGCTCGCAGTTCCCCATTCGTCGTTCCGCATCCCCCCGATAAGATGGAAGAACCTCCCTTGTTCCCCCCAGATTTTGGAATCGAATGACCGTCGCCACCGATCAACGCCAGCCGTTGCCGATGCTTTCCGCCAAAAAGCCGGACATTGATTACGAACTGGTGCTGGACTGCGTGCATTGCGGCCTATGCACTTCCGCCTGCCCGACTTATGTGGAGAATGGCAACGAGGCCGACAGCCCGCGAGGCCGCATCTACCTGATGCGGAACGTGATCGACGGCAAGCTGGCCCTCGACGACACAGTGAAGGGGCATCTCGATTTGTGCCTCAACTGCCGGGCCTGCGAAACGGCCTGCCCTTCCGGCGTGCAGTACGGCAAATTGATCGAACCGTTCCGGGCGCACATGGAGGAAGCGGAGCCGGGCCGGGGTTTGCGCACCCTGAGTTGGTGGCAGCGGTGGATGCTCTTCAACATCTTCCCGTCCCGGAAACTAACCCGGCTGGCCCTTGCCCCCGCCCGGTTGTCGCAATGGACCGGGGCCGACTGGCTGCTTCGCAAGAGCGGTTTGTTGAAGCTGATGCCCCGCCGGTTGCGCGAGATGCACGGGATGCTTCCCGGCCTGCACCGGCATTACGGCTCCGTGCCAGAGGTCTTCCCGGCCGAGGGGAAACGCCGGGCGCGAGTGGCCATGTTCCTGGGATGCGTGGCCGACGCCATTTACCCGGAAACGCAAATCGCCACGATCAAGGTGCTGCAAAAGAACGGCTGCGAAGTGTGGGTGCCTCGCTCTCAACAATGTTGCGGGGCCTTGCACTACCACGGCGGGAACGAAGCCCATGCCCGCACGATTGCGGCCGGGAATTTGGCCGCTTTTGGTTTCAGCGGCCCAAAGCTTGAGGAGCTGGACGCCGTCATCATCAACGCCGCCGGTTGCGGGGCGATGCTGAAAGATTACGAACACCTGATGCATCACACCGAACTCGCGGCCGCCGCCAAACAGTTCGTCGCCAAGGCCAGGGACATCACCGAGTTTCTCGTCCAACTCGGCCCGGTGAAGCCCACCCACCCGTTGAAGATCCGGGCCACTTACCACGACGCCTGCCACCTGCGCCACGCCCAGCAAATCGCCAGCCCGCCGCGAAAACTGTTGGAGATGATCCCCGGCTTGGAACTGGTGGCGCTGCCCGAAAGCGAAATCTGCTGCGGCGCTGCCGGAAGTTACAACCTGACGCAACCGGAAATGGCCGGCCAACTCGGCGACCGCAAGGCTGACCGCATTCACCAGACGAAAGCCCAAGCCGTCTTCATGGGCAACGTCGGCTGCCTGATGCAAGTCGCCCGGCACATGAAGAAGGTGGACCCGAACGTCTGGGTCGCCCACACGATTGACGCCCTGTGGGCGAGCTATTCCGGCGAAATCCCGGCGGAGATTCGGGACGCGGTGAAGAAGAACTGACCGGACTCGGCGTTACTTCGCCAACTGTTCCCGCAGCCATTGCGGCCGGTTGGTGGTGATGCCGTCCACGCCGATCTCGGCCATCCGCTTGGCCACTTTCGGGTCATCCACCGTCCAGACGTACAGTTTCAAGCCGGCTTTCTTGATCGCATCCGCAAAAGGCTTGTCCAGCAACGCTGACGCGGAGAGATCCAGCCCGTCGGCGTGGATTTCCTTCGCTTTGGCGATCAGTGATTCGACGGTTTGGGTCTTCTTGTTCAGCGTGACCAGCCAGTAAGCAGGCACATCCGGACGGGCTTTCTTGGTGGCGGCGATCACATCCGCGTTGAAGCTAATCACCGGCATCTGTTCCGGCTTCAGCTTGGAATCGGCCATCACCTTCACCATCTCGGGGACGATCTCCGGCCCGCATTTCACCTCGACAAACACCTTTTTGCCGGGGCTGACGGTGGCGAACATCTCGGCCAGCGTCGGGATCTTTTCCCCGGCGTATTTCGCGTTCTTCCAAGTTCCGATGTCGAGCTTCCGCAGTTCGTCGAACTGGCTCTTCGCCACCGGCATCGCCACGCCGGCCGTCCGCTTGGTGTCGGCGTCATGAATGACGACGATCTTGCCGTCTTTGGTCAGGTAGATGTCAAACTCGGAGCCATCGGCCTTCTGTTCCCACGCCAGTTTGATGGCGGCGACAGTGTTTTCCGGGGCGTCGTAAGAAGCCCCGCGATGCGCGACCATTTCCGGCATGGCAACTCCTTCAGCAAAGGATGAAGGATGAAGGGCGAAGGATGAAAGGAATACCAAAGACATGACACGAACGACAGAAGAGTTCATCAACGATCTCGCCTTGGGAAAATGAAAATTGGGCGAGGAAGATGATAGGTTGCGAGATTGAAGAACGGGTGAAGAAGACAGGATGAGGGATAAAAGGGAAACCAAGTCAATCATGGCGATTTTGTTTTCCTTTCATCCCTCATCCTTCATCCCTCATCCCTTCTTAATTGTCCGTAAACACTTCGCCGCCGTTGCGGGTGCCCATCGCCCGCCAGCTCGTCAGAGAGATGCTGCTTCGCACGAAGCGCACCGAGCCGTCCATCATCATGGAGTTCACGCCGCCGGTGTGGTAGCTACGGGAGGTGACGGCCGCGTAGGTGTCGCCGAGGTTCTTTTCCGTGGCGGCAACATAGTCCACATCGTAGCTGACCCCGCCGCTCACATACGCCACATTGGTGTTCGGGGCGAACACCGTGGTGAAGCCCGTTTCGTGGACCTTGCCGTCCACCCATTCGACGTGGGTGTTCTTGGTGGCGTCAAAGGTGGCCAGCGACAGGCCGGAGATATCGGCCGGGGTGCTCGGGGTGGCCGGGGGGGTGCCGTAGACGGTCGTGGTGGTGGCGCCGCCGACACGGACGGTGTAGCTCTTGACCTCGGACATGCCGAGGGTGTTGCTCATGCCGTCCGTGAAGTCGCCCGAGCGGAACGAGCGGATCGGGGCGAAGGCGCCGTCGCCGGTTTGCATGGCGGTGGCTTTGTTCATCAGGATGCCCCAGCTTCCGAGGTTGACGGCATAGTTGAGGGTGTAGTTCTTGTTGCCATACGTCGGGTCGGTGCCGCTGCCCTTGTCGTTGATCTCGGCCGGGCAGATGTAGGTGCCGACGCGCTTGGAGGTGACACCGGGTTGGGTGCTGTAATCGGTCGTCAGGTCCATCGTGCGGAAGAGGTTTTCCTGTTCGATGAACGGCAGGATGCGGGAAATCGCCGACCAGGCCACGGTCGCCGTCACGGCGCCGCTGTTATACGTGTACACGCCGTTCGGCGGGAGGCCGTCGTTGGTGTCCATGTAGTTGTGCATGGCCAGCCCGGCTTGCTTCAGATTGTTGGAACACTTGAGCCGATTGGCGGCGGCCCGGATCTTCTGGACGGCCGGGAGAAGCAGGCCAATCAAGATAGCGATGATCGCAATCACCACCAGCAGTTCAATGAGCGTAAAGCCACGACGTTTCGGGAGCGAACGCATGAAATCTCCGCATGGAATGGGACACGAAGGCGGGTGGGTCGATCTTCCTGGCGATCAACCCGTTTCGTGAGCCGCGTTGCATACGGGAGAACCGGGACAAATCCGGTTCGTGCGGAAGCGGAGCGAACTCAAACCTACTGCTAATGAGACTCAGTCTCAATTGCTTCGCTAATAAATTAGTATTCCCTTCATCAGGCGACAAGAGATCTCGCACCAAAATTGTTTTGATTCGTTAAAAAGTGGAAAATTACTGGCAATTGATGGTTATCAAATGCTCAACCTTGCGAAAAATACAGATAATTTGATGGATAAAAATTGCCCTGACGCAGGCAAATCATTCCGTGTTGATCTTCCAAACCCGGCTTGCGGATTGCCGGGATGGTTGCCATACTAACCAACCTACGCGGAAGTTCTCTCCTTTTCGTAATGATTGTCCGGCCCAAGGCATCATCCTACCTGCCATCCCTGCCAGACAACATCGGCTTCCCTCCACATGTTCCTTTCTCAAAAGGACTGCCCACATGGCACGTCGGCGTCGGGGTTTTACCCTCATTGAACTGTTGGTGGTGATCGCCATCATCGCGATCCTGATCGGCCTGTTGCTCCCGGCCGTGCAGAAGATCCGGGAGGCCGCCAACCGGATGAAGTGCTCCAACAACCTCAAGCAACTCGGGCTGGCGATTCACAACTTCAACGACACGAATGACCGGCTGCCCCCCGGCTGCGCGGACGACCAACCCCCCTTCGGCACGGACACCAGCGGCCCGACCGGCGGCAAGTTCGGCAGCGCGTGGGGTTCGTACATCATGTCGTATCTCGAACAGGGAGCCATCGGGAACAACTGGCAGTACACCGGCTATTCGGGGCGAGGCATCACCTCCAACGAGGCATCGGTCGCCAACATCAAGGTGTCGATGTATCAGTGCCCGTCGTCGCCTCTGCCGCTCATGTGCTCGCTGCCGTGGGCGCCGGCTTATCCGAAGATGATTTCCTCGTACATCGCCATCGCCGGTTCCAACAGCTGGTCCACGTACACGGAAACCCGGCTGGTGAACCTCACCGGCACGACTGGCTGCTGCAACGGCGGCATCCACAGCGCCGGCGGCGCCCTGTTCGCCAACAGCCAGATCAAATTGTCCGGCATCGCGGACGGCACCAGCAACACCATGCTTGTCAGCGAGCAGGGCGACTTTCTGACGCTGACGACCGGGGCGAAGGTCGATTACCGCTCCGCCCAAGACCACGGTTTCACGATGGGAACGGACATGACCGTCGTGCCGGGCGCCGGCTTCACCGGCCGGGCTTACAACACGACCACGATCCGCTACGCGATCAACAAGAAAACTGGCTGGGCCAACGACTGCAACACCGGCGTTTGCGACCGGGCCGCCCAGAACACGCCGTTGAACTCGGCCCACACCGGCGGGGTGAACGCGGTGTTCGCGGATGGCTCGGTCCGGTTCCTCAAGGATTCTGCCTCGCTGGACGTTCTCGGCCAACTGGCGACCCGCGACGACGGCCAGGTCACCAACACCCCGTAACCGGAGGAAGCGATGAAGCCGTTGTTGACACGAACGGGATGGCTGTTGCTGGCGTCATTCCTCGTCTCCGGATGCGAAGACAAGGCCAAGGTTCCGCAACCCGTCACCGGGGAAGTTCAATTGGATGGAAAAGCCCTGCCGACAGGAATGATTTACTTCCAACCATCGGACGGCGGCCCGCCGGTGACCTCCCCGATTGAGGAGGGCCGATATCAGTTGAAGGCGACGCCCGGCGAATACCGGGTGGAGATTCGTTCGTTCAAGGAACGCATCCCGTATCCGGGGCCGCCGCACGACAAGATGATTAACTTCCTCCCGGCCAAGTACAACTCGACGAGCGAGTTGAAGGCCACCGTGAAACCGGAACCCGGAAACGAGGTCAGTTTCAAGCTCGACATGAAGTGAGGACCATCCCGGCCGCCAAGGGATGTCCCATTCTGGCGAACCCGGCCCCATTGGCCGGGTTCGCTTTTTTTGTTTCTCTTTGGCCCCCCAAATCCGACAATGACTCCCGCAGTTCGACGACTCCCGGCCCCGCCCGCCGGTGAGCGAGGTTCGCGGGGGCGGACGGAGAGAACCTGATGGCCGAGCGATTTGTCACCATCCAGATGTTTGAAAACCCGATCGCGGCGAACATGGCCAAAAACCGTTTGGAGGCCGAAGGGGTGCGGGCGTTCTTGTCTGATGAAGAAGTGACCGGCATCAATCTGGGCAACGCGGTCGGCGGGGTCAGGCTGCAAACAGCCGCCGGGGATGCCGAGCGGGCCGTCCGCATTCTTCAGTCGCCTTCCGAACCGGAGGACGGGGAACCCGTGAGCGAAGAATTGGTCGTCATTGACCGGGACGACCCGGCCTTCGACCGGGATGACGACGACCGGCGAGAACCGGAGTTGCTGCCGACGGAACGGGAAAAGGTCGCCGACCGGGCTTTTCGGGGCGGCATCTTGGGGCTGATCTTCAGTCCGCTGCAATTTTGGGTGTTTGCTTTGGTGGTCCGGGTCTACTTCTCAAATCAAGAATTGCGGGGCCACTATCGGACCAAGGCATGGGTCGCCGGTTGGATCAGCGGAATATATGTCCTTGGGTTTTGCATGATCTTGCGAATGATCCTGTGGCCAACCAGTGGAAGGTGATCGGGCGGCTTGATTGAAACATCATCCGCGAAAGGACGCATATGCAAGCGTTGGGTGTCGATGTCGGCTCGTCGTCGATCAAGGCGGCGATTCTCGATTTGGAATCGGGCACGATCCGCGATGTGGTCCAGACGCCATTCCCGGCACCGATGCCGGGGCGGCCCGCCGGGCATTTTGAGGTCGATGCCGACGTGGTCGTCGAGGAATGCCGCCGGTTGATCGACGGATTGATGGCGATCTCCTCCCCCGAGGCGATTCTCTTCTGCGGCCAGCACGGCGGCTTCGTTCTCGTCGATCAAGAGTTGAACCGCGTCAGCCCGTATGTCTCGTGGCGGGATTTGCGGACGGCCGAACCGTCCGGAGGCGAAGGATCGCCGAGTGTGTTGCAGATGGCTCGCGCCGAACTCGGCGAAGAGCTCCTGCAAACAGTCGGCAACGAACTCGCGCCGGGCGGCACGGTGGCCCTTCTCTATTGGATGAAGTCGCGCGGTTTGCTCCCCGAGAATGTGACGCCGTTGGGGATTGCCGAGTATGTGCTGCTGAAACTTGGCGGCGGCGAACCGGTGATCGAACCCACCTGCGCCATTGGCATGATTGATTTTTCCACAATGGGACAGCCCCGGCGCGTGTACGAACAATTGGGCCTTGGCGGGGTGCGCTGGCCCGCGATCAAAACATACCGCGAGCGGGCGGGGACGTATCGATGCACCGTTATGTTCCCGGTGCTGGGCGATCATCAATGCGCGTTGCTGGGGGCTGGGTTGGAGGCCGGAGAACTGTCGGTCAATGTCTCCACCGGGTCACAGGTGTCATTGCTGACGCAAACGCCGGAATTATCGCCCAAATATCAGACACGCTGCTATTTTGACGGCCATCTGCTCAACACCGTGACTTATCTCCCCGCCGGCCGAGCCTTGAACTCGCTGGTTGATCTGCTCACGGAGATTCCGAGGGCGGCCGGTGTCGTGATTGATGATCCGTGGAAGTGGATCGCCTCGCTGGTGGAATCATCCGAGGCCGCCGACCTGCGAACAAAGATCACGTTTTTCCCCGGCCCGATGGGATCACGAGGCGAGATTTCCAACATCAGCATCGACAACCTCCGGGTGGGAGCGTTGTTCCGGGCCGCCTTCGCCAGCATGGCCGACAACTACCAAGAGGCGGCCCGCTGGGTCGATCCGGCCGGCAAAAGTTCGCGACTCGTGTTCTCCGGTGGCTTGGCGCAAAAGTTCGCGGCAATTCGGGACGAGGTGATTTCCCGCTTCCACAAGCCGCACCGCCTGAACGAAGCAGCCGAGGAAACGCTCGTGGGCCTCCTCCGGGCCGGCCGGGTGGTGGCGGGGATAACTTTGTAATGCGGATGGTATTGCAAAAACGCTTGGGGGCATGGCATCGATGCACCACCATCTCATTTGGACAACCTACGGCACATGGCTGCCGGGCGATGAACGCGGGTGGCTGCGTTCCGGCGTACCCGCCGTTCAACCGCCGGATCCGGCAACTCGGGCGGCCTGTCACGGTTTGATGAGAGAAGAAATGGTCCTGCTGGATGATCGTCAAATTCGCGTGGTCACAGAAACAATCATGGCCCATTGTCAGATCCGGGGATGGATTTTGCTGGCCGTGGCGGCCAAGACGAATCACATCCATGTCGTGGTCGAGTCCGACCGAGATGGCAACGAGGTCCGCGATCAACTCAAGGCTTGGTGCTCGCGCCGGTTGTCCGATCTCGCCGGACTGGCCGCATCGACCAGAAAATCCGGCCGACGCCGCTGGTTCACGGAAGGCGCCTATGTCCGTCAAATCGAACACGACGACTATTTGCGAGAGGCTGTCAGATATGTTGAGGAACAACGGGAAGTTGTTGATAACGGACAATGAGACCACAGTCCCCTCGCGTTTATAGCCCGACGCGCGCGTTTTGAAGTTGCGCTTTTTGCTGAGGAGAGTGGGCCGGGATAGAAAAACGAGACTCCCCCGGCCGGATCGGTTGGGCCGTGAGGCCGGGTGATCACCAACCGGAAGGAGTCTCGGTCATGATTGTGCAAGAAGGACTCCCCGGAATCAAACAGTTTCTTCGTCCGGCCGGCCTGAGTCCCCGGGCGCTCGGCCTGGTGATTCGTTGCGTGGCGGCGTTTTGTTTGCATTGGGGGCGCATGAGCGCCTCGCAAGCCTCGGGGTCGGTGGCCTCGGAGCCGCGTCATCGCGCCCAGATCAGCCGGTTTCTCGGCCGCAAGGGCCTTCGCCAACGGCCGCCGCTGGCTCTGGTGCGGGACCGGATGC
>NZ_JH636440.1:1075192-1077728 GCF_000255705.1 Zavarzinella formosa DSM 19928 | reverse complement strand
CTGATGTCCAACCGCACGGATTTCCGGACGGCCGAACTGGTCGAACTTTATGATTTGCGCTGGCAGATCGAACTGTTCTTCAAGGAGTTGAAAAGCACATTGGGCTTCGCCCAATGCCGCCTGCGCCGGTTCGAGGCGACGGAGGGATGGCTGGAGCTGGTCCTGGTGACGTTCCTGTGGCTGGAGTGGCATCGGGCGAGGCAACTGGCCAAGTCCGGCCTGACGACGAAGCAGAAAGAGCGCTGGCGACACCAGCGAACCCACGGCCTCTGCCTGGCGGTCCGCCGCCACAGCGAACAGGCCGACTTGGAATACCTGGCCCGCGCCATGCAAACACCCGGCGGAATCCGGCGTTTGCGACGAAAACTCCGGCAGGCCATCCCGGCCGAGTTTCGCACCGCCGGATAAAAAGCGCAACTTCAAAACTCGCGCGTCGGGCTATAAACGCGGGGAGTGTGACGTTTGGGAAGTTGTCAGGGCCGGGCTGGTTTTGGCGTCGCTTTCACAATCTCCATCACCCGCCGGGTCGTCTCGGTGACATCGTTCCACCGTTTCTCGATGATCCACTCTTTCTTAACCATCGCGCCTTGGCCCACGGCCACAATGAGGTCGCTTTCGAGATAACGGTGCATGACCTCGGGGGTGATGCCGCCGGTGGGGAGGAATTTCATCCCCGGAAACGGGGCGGCCAGCATCTTGATGGTCGTGATCCCGCCGCCCGGTTCGGCCGGGAAGAATTTGGCCACTCGCAGTCCGGCGTTGTAGGCATGGGTGATTTCCGTGCCGGTGAACACGCCCGGAAAGAACAGCACGTTCGCGGCCACCGCCCACTCGACGATTTTCATGTCCAGCCCCGGAGCGACGAGATATGTCGCCCCGGCGTCCACGGCCGCCTTTGCTTGATCGAGCGTGAGAATCGTCCCCGCCCCGAGGACCAAATCCCGGCGATCCCGCAACGCCGCCACCGCTTTTACTGAACCGGCCTCCCGTAGCGGCAGTTCAAGAACCGGCAGCCCCCCGGCCACCAGTGCGTCGGCCAATGGCTCCGCGTTTTCGGCCGTCACCCCGGTGGCGATGGCCACCACCCGAACCGCCGCGATTTGTTGAAGAACATCAGTCATGAAGAGAAGTCTCGGAGAGCAAGATGATGGTGTTATCTTGGTGAGACGAACATCTTTTCAACAGGCTCAACGGCTGCAATTGACGCGATTCGGGAGCAACCTCGCCTGAAAACCATTCTGAACCAGAACCGCCACCGGGTTTTTGGAGGGATGGCGGTCGAGGCCGTAATGCTCGAAGTCTTTGTCGTTCAGGCCAATGGAGGCCATCAAATCGTGGCGGACATTACACGGCTCCACGTACCAAGGCCGGAGCGTCAGGGCGGCCCAGTAGCTTCCGGATTCTCCCCAAGCTCCCGGCAACACGTAGACCATCGGGTTCCGTTGGCCCTCCGGTCTTGCCATGTAGGTCACCGCATGGACGCAATTTGACACGGTTCCGTCCGGCGAGCCGTCGTCGAACGCCTTGTATCGCACCTTGCCGCTTTCCAGCCAGGCTTTTTGCTCGACGGCCAGATTCCACAGTTCCGGCTTGATCTCATACGGCCCCCACCGGCCGACCACCGTGCGGTTCTCCTTGGCAATCGCCAGGGTTTCCTGAAGGGTGAAGTTTTTCCCCTCTTCCGACTTTAGCCGGGCCGGCCGCACTTCAGTCGATGTCGGCAACCAACTGATGGTAAAATGCTCGGCCTTTCCGTCCGCCGTGGTTCGGATGAATGTGGCGAACGTATGGCTGAAGCGGGCATTGTTGATGACGGGTCGTTGGTAGCCGAAGACCACCACATAAAAGGAATCAGCCCGGACGAAGCCGGGCGTCAACATCAACAGAATGGCTCCGGCCAGCCAGCAAACAGGCTTGGACTTCATCGGTCAATCTCCGGCGCCAATCACGTTGTTCGAGCGAGGATGTCAGAACCGTAATTAATTGCCGACAAATGAGATCCCTCCCAAAGAAGGCCGCAGAATTTCCCCAGATGGAATCGTTTCGGTTCGGAAGGATCGGAAGAATGTGAACAAACGGCGTGCGGGGCGGTGGAATCCCGCCGCCCCGCAAGGCCGACAAATCACTTGGAGATGCCGCCGACGATGTTGAGTTTCACGGCGCCGGGCTTGTTGAGGTCAACCAAGATCGGGTTGGCCGTTGTCGCTTCGGCGAGGTTGCCGGCGAGGTCGCGGGCCGAGACTTTCAGGAAGACCTTGTGGGTCGGGAAGTTCGCGGGGAGCTTCCAGGCGTAGCTGCCGGTGTTCGGCAGGCGCTTCGGCTGGCCGGGGCTGGCGCCGAGCGAGTCCGAGACGGCCAGCGGAACCCACGGGCCGCGGGGGCCGTCCGACCATTCCAGCGTGATCGGATCCGTGGCGAGGTTGCGGTCCACGGCCTGCCATCGCAACACCATCGTGTCCTTCGAGGTCGAATCCGCCAGCGGTTCGTAAATCTTGACGATCGGCGGCGTCACGTCCACGTCCACCCGCATGTCGGG
>NZ_JH636440.1:1067993-1075182 GCF_000255705.1 Zavarzinella formosa DSM 19928 | reverse complement strand
GTTTCCGGCTTTTCGTAGGTCTGCCATTGCCGCCACGTCCGGCCTTCGTCCCGCGTCAGCCACAGTTCGGCCTTGCCGACGCCCGAGGCGCCGCGTTCTTCCACTTCATAAGCCATTTTGAAGCTCGTCACGTTAATCACCTGAGCCGGCGGCAGGTTGACATTCACGGCGGCCGGCGGCACGGTCAGCGAATCGGTCTTGGAGGCCAGCGCCAGCGGATCGGCGCCGGGCGCGGCCAGAGGGGTGGTCAACATCGGCGACGGCCCGGTCGGCGAGACGATGCCCGGAGCGGGGGGCGTGTCCTGTCCGTTGTTCTTGTCAGGCGGCGTGTGGACGAGGTCCTTCGCCCGGTCGGGGGCGCCAACCATCAATTGGGAAGGATGCGGCAGGTCGCCTGTTCCGGCGGCGGGAACCAAGTCCGTCGGCGCCGCTGGTTTGGCGGCGACATTTGCCGGCAGGGGGGGAACGTCCTTGGTCCCTTCCCCGGCCAGCCCGCCGTAGTCCGTGACGGACAGTCGCACCATCACGGCGCCGGGGCCGCCGACGCGGAATTGGGCCGATCCGTCGGCCTCCGGCCGGGTGGAAATCGGCGTCCAGGAAGTTCCCGCGACGCTGTATTCCAGCTTGAACTTCGACCAGTCCGGGTTTTTCTCGATGATCTTCCACGAGACGAACACATCATCGCCGTTACGCGTGGCCGAGGTGATGGTCACCACCGGCCGCTTGGTGTCGAAGAGAGCCTTGAAGATCTGGCCGGACGGGGCCTTGTAAACATCAACCGGGTCGCGCTTTCCGGACTTGTCCACAACGACCATGCAGAACCAGTAGACGCCGTCGGCCGGGGCGGTGAAGTTGAAGTTCGTGTCCTTGTCCGGCGCGGCCACGGCCTGCTGCTGCCAGCTCACCCCTTGGTCGGCGGAGACATACAAGAGCAAGTCCCGAATATCACCCTTCTTGCTGGGGTGGTATTCGATTGGAATTTTCATGCTCGGCGAGTTCCACGGGGTTACGTCCGCCGGAACCTGGCCGGGCGTGGCAAGCAAGCCGAGCAATGCGATTGTGCCGAAGCCCATTGGAATCCCCCTCACGATCAGCCGCCAATATCCCGCGCAACATCCCCCGATGGCGCGGCCGGCGGCCGACAAAAATCTTGTCACAACGTGAAGGGGGCGATACCTGTGAAGTTCCAAAAATGCAAGGGGAAATATTCAAGTCTGAGTAAGCATGCCCGATCTTGAGCAAATCCGCCGAACGACCGGATCATTCGTTCTTGTCCAGCACAAACAAGTCCGCGATGTCAACTCGCTCGTCGCTTTCCTCGTCGTACAGGACAGCCCCGCGTTCGACTTCGATGGCGAGTACTTTTTGCAGAAACCGGATGCCGATCATCAAGGCGTGAAACGTGCCGACCCCGTAGAGAGCCTTTGGCCCCTGCCAGATGCGCAAGCCCTCGGCTTGCACCGAGCATATATGATCCCCGGCGGGATGCGGCTTCGGAACGCCGATCCGAAGGACGACCGGCGCCAGTTCTCCGTCCGGGTATCGCACCCGCAACCGTTGCTCGGCAATGACGTCATCCATCTGATTCCTCCAATCCCTCGAACAGCGTGGAACCGATGCGGACCATCGTGCTTCCCTCTTCGACAGCCACCTCGAAGTCGCCCGACATGCCCATCGAGAGTTCGGGGAGTTCACGGCCCCAAGATAATTGAAGCTGATCGCGCAGTTCACGCAGTTCGCGGAAGGCGGGTCGGGCGGCCTCCGGATCGTCCGCATACGCGGCCATCCCCATCAGACCGGCGACTTCTCCCGGAAAGGCAAGAATCGCATCCCGAAGCATCGGCAATTCTTCAAACGTAAAACCGTGTTTTTGATCTTCCCGGCTGGCGTTGACTTGCAGGAGAATTCGCGGGCGAACATTCAATTTCTTCCCGGCGGCCGCCACCGTTTCGAGCAACCGGGGGGAATCGACACTGTGGGTCAATTGCGCCAACGGCAACACTTCTTCCACTTTGTTCCGCTGAAGATGGCCGATCATGTGCCAGCGAATTTGGTCCGGGATTGCAGCGGCCTTGCGGCGAAGCTCCTGTGGGCGACTCTCGCCGAGGTCGAACACGCCCAGTCCCGGCAATAACCCAGCCACGCGGGGGGACACGGTTTTGGTGACGGCAATCAAGGTCACACTCTCGCGGGGTCGGCTCGCCCGCTGGCAGGCGGCCAGAAGGCGGGCTTCGACGGTCGTCAGGCGGTCGGCGAGGGTCTTCTTCAAATCATCGTCGGTCATCGTGATTCCATCCGGCGGGGCATCCGTAAGATAAGCGTTTCGATTTCCGGGCACACCCGGCGACGTTTTCCATCCAAAGGGTTCATCATGGCGGATATTCGGGCGTTTCGTGGTTTTCGGTATGATCTCGGCCGGGCCGGAGCTTTGACCGATTTGGTGGCCCCCCCTTACGATGTGGTGGATGCCGCCCTTCAGCAAAAACTTTACGACGCCAGCCCGTACAACGCCATCCGGCTCGAACTCACCAAAGAGGAACCGGGCGACACGCCGTTAAACAACCGCTACACGCGGGCTTCGCAAACCCTCAGCGGCTGGCAGAACGACCACGCCCTCCGGCAAGACACGCTGCGCACGCTCTATGTGCTTGAGCAGGAATTCACCGTCGAAGGCAAAACGCACAAGCGACGCGGCTTCATGGCCCGCGTGCTGCTGGAACCCTTCGGCACCGGCCGCATCTTCCCGCATGAGGAAACGATGTCCGGCCCGAAGGAAGACCGGCTGAAACTCTACCGGGCCACCAACATGAACATCAGCCCGGTGTTCGGCCTCTACCCGGATGACACCAACGATGTGTTCAATCGCATCGAATCGCTGCTGTACAAGCAATTGCCGACGGAGGCGAAGGATCATCTCGGCGTCATCACCCGGTTGTGGACGATCACGGACGAACACCTGATCGGCTCCGTCGTCAGCGGCATGGCCGAGAAGCCGGTGTTCATCGCCGACGGTCACCACCGCTATGAAACCGGCCTCAAATACCGGGACGAAGCCCTCGCCAACGGCATGGTCTCCGGAGACGACGCCCCGGCCAATTTCTGCATGATGATGCTCGTTTCGATGGGCGATCCGGGCCTCATCATCCTGCCGACGCACCGGTTGGTCAGCGGTTTCCCCGGCCTGACCTCGGAACAACTCAAGGCCGCCCTCGAACCGCACTTCGAGATCACGAAAGTGGCCAACGGAACCGAGGCCTGGGAAGCCATCGAGATGGACGGTTCCCAATCGCTGCTCGCCTTCCACACCAAGGCCGACAACACTTGGGTGACGGCTCGCTTCCAGAACCCGGAACTGATGGCCGAACTGGCGAAGGACCATTCCGAAGACTGGCAGGAACTCGGCGTGAGCATTCTGCACGTCGCCGCCCTGAACAAACTGATCCCGGCCAAGGTCGGCGGCACCCCGGCGTGCAAATACGTGCATTTGTTGAGTGAAGTGGAAGACGCCATCAAGGCCGGAAGCTGCGACCTCGCCGCCTTGGTGCCCCCCGCCACGATGGGCCATGTGGAACGCATCGCCGGGCAACGCGAGAAGATGCCGCCGAAGTCCACTTACTTCTACCCGAAGATTCTCACGGGGCTGGTGTTCAACTCGTTGAAGACGCATTGATATCGGAAGAGGATCGGATCATGTCGGAGAACAGCGAGCAACAGCCGGACTCCGACAAGGCCAAGCCTCCGGCCGATTCTTTTGCCGGGTTGCCGGTCTGGCAGCCCCGGCCGGAGATTTACGAAGAGTATGAGTGCCCGAGTTGCCTTCGCCCCTCGCGATATGTCCGGCCGTATACGCTCGACATCATCATCTTCCTGATCTTCTTCGCGACCAAGTATTCCGAAACCTACGTGCGGTGTCCTCGCTGCATGCGGCGCAAGATCCTCGTGAGTTTGCTGCCCGCGTTGCTGGTGTCAACCATCGCAAGCCCTTTGGTGCTAGTGACTTGGGGTTGGACGTTCTTTCGGACATTCTCCAAACTCCCGTATGACGACGGCCGTTGATCGCCTCCTCCGGGCAAACGCCGTATGTATGCGAGCCGTCGATTCAACTCTCAAGTTCGTGCCTTGCCGGAATCTTCGTTGCTTCCCGCAAGACACGCGGGTATAGTTTCCCTTGCCGACTATCAGGTGCCGGACGACTACGTTGGTCGGCCGGGTGTAAAATTATTGTCAAGTGGAGGTTCCTCAGATGTTGCGAATGCTGACCGCATTTGTGTTGGGTTTTGGCGTGCTGGGCATGACCGTTGCTTCGACCGTGTCCGCCGACGACAAGAAGGAAGAAAAGCTTGTCGGCACGGTGACCTGCGCCAAGTGCGGCCTGAAGATCAAGGGCCAGGAAGATTGCGCCACCGTCATCAAGGTCGGCGAAAAGGTTTACTGGTTCGATGAAAAGGGCCACGAAGCCAACCACAAGCCGGTTTGCGGCAAGGGCAAAGAAGGCACCGTCACGGGCGTCACCGGCAAGGACGGCGACAAGCTGACCGTCACCGTGTCCAAGGTCGAACTCAAGAAGTAAGTTAAGTGGGTCGTTCGCGGCCATCGCGGAAACACAGCTTTCGTCGGACGGGCAACCGTCGGCCGGGGGTTGTGTTTCCTTCGTTTCATGGGTGAGTTTTGGCGGGCGTTGGCGGTTGTCTTTCCGGGAGAAATGACATGCACGTGATACTGGCGAATCCCCGCGGCTTTTGCGCCGGGGTGAACATGGCCATCGAAGCCTTGGAAACCGCGATCACCGCGTTCGGCACGCCGTTGTACGTTTATCACGAGATTGTCCACAACCGGCCGGTCGTCGAGAAATTCCGGTCGCGCGGCGTGGTCTTCGTGGACGGCATCGACGAGGTGCCGAACGGGGGCACCGTGATGTACAGCGCGCACGGGGTTTCCCCGGCCATCCGCGAGGCTTCCGCGAGCCGCAATCTCCGGGCCATCGACGCGACGTGTCCGCTCGTCACCAAGGTTCACATGGAGGCGATCAAGTACGCCAAAGACGGATACACCATCGTGCTGATCGGCCACGAAGGCCATGACGAAGTGATCGGCACCATCGGCGAAGTGCCGCACGCGATGGTTCTCGTCGAGGACGAAGAAGACGTGGCCGCCCTGACCATCCCGGCAGATGCCAAGATCGCTTTTCTGACGCAAACCACCCTGAGCGTTTACGAGACGGAAGGCATCATCAAAGCATTGCGGGTGAAGTATCCGCAAATCGTCAGCCCGGCCAAGTCGGACATTTGCTACGCGACCCAAAACCGCCAGGAGGCCGTGCGGGAACTCTCCGTGGAAGCCCGCGTGGTGCTGGTGTTGGGAAGCCAGAACAGTTCCAACAGCAAGCGGCTGGAGGAAATCGCCCTCCACCGGGGCAAGGCCGCCCGCCTGATCGACACGGCCGCCGAAATCCGGGACGAATGGTTCCAACCGGACGACACCGTCATGATTACCGCCGGCGCCAGCGCCCCGGAGGAAAACGTGCAGGAGTGCGTTGAGTACTTGAAGACCCGCTTCAACGCCACCGTGGAAAGCCGCGTCGTGCGAGAAGAGCATGTGAGTTTCCCCCTGCCGAGGGAATTGCGATCGTTGCCGGTGTTGAAGTAATGCAGCCGTATGGGTGTTGCTCGAACAGGCCAACGGCCAAGTTGTTGTCTGACAGGCGATGAGCCAGCGGCTGCGTTGAGGGATGTTTGACCGTTGCGAAAAAATCGCTCGACAGCGATTCCAATGAGCTGGTCTCCAAGTTGTGAAACGAGATCCGACGGAGTTGGCCTAATCACCGTTCAGCGAAGGAGGACGCACCGATGGGTATGCTTGTGCGCCCGAAGCACGACTACCCCGGTTGCTACGGGGGTTGGGTGACGTGCTGCCGACACGTCTCGGCGGCCATCGACGGCGGCCACACGTTTGCGGGCGTGCTGTATGGCCCGCGCAAGAAGTTCCGGTGGTGTGCCTGCCCGACGTGCGCCGATGCCCCGAGGATGCCGTCCTGTGGTCCGGCGTCTGCTATCCCGGACCCGATGGGTGTGTGCCTCCACTGCTTCTACGACTGGTGGTCGGCGCACTACCCGGACGCCCCCGACTCACCGCCGGCGGACTGGGCGCGTCTGCCGCGTGCCGAGTCCGTCGCGGGTCGGAGTGGCGCACCTGACGCCGAACCAGACGCCGAACCAGACACCGGCCGCTTGTAGGCTTTCTGGACCTCATTACTCCCTGAGCGGCCGGTGCAGGTGAGTTTCGTCGTTCGGCGAGCGGAGGGCGTGGTGATGCGACTTGCTTCAGACGACGACCTCAGCCCTTTGGCCGCCCGGCTTGTGGATGGTGAACCGCCACTGACTGGATACTGGACTCCAATGCTAACCCATCCGACAGCCGGACGTTCATTGCGAAACTATGTTGTCTTGACCGATTGCCCCGAATTGGCCGCCAAGTTGAAGCTGACAAACGACGAGCAATTTTGGAGCAGGTACTATTGGTACGCCCGGTTCTCGCGCGAGTGGCAGGCGGCCAAGGGGTATGATGCCGGATTGGAGCAGTCGGTGTTCAAATTGCTGGAATCGGGTGTGGAGCACGGCGTGGCCGAACTCGATTCATTTCCCGAAGTGGAAGCGGCGATTGAGCGAGACGCGATCGTCTCACCGTATTAGTGCATGCCGCAGCGAACCTGACTTTGTGGAGCGTTTGAAAGGGACGAAGGTATTGAGGTGCCGGACCATTGAATTTGAGTCGTTCGCCCGTCGGGAAGTCGCTGAACCACAGGAGATCACCGTACCCTCGCTGGCGCGTTTTGAAGTTGCGCTTTTTGCTGAGGAGAGTGGGCCGGGATAGAAAAACGAGACTCCCCCGGCCGGATCGGTTGGGCCGTGAGGCCGGGTGATCACCAACCGGAAGGAGTCTCGGTCATGATTGTGCAAGAAGGACTCCCCGGAATCAAACAGTTTCTTCGTCCGGCCGGCCTGAGTCCCCGGGCGCTCGGCCTGGTGATTCGTTGAGTGGCGGCGTTTTGTTTGCATTGGGGGCGCATGAGCGCCTCGCAAGCCTCGGGGTCGGTGGCCTCGGAGCCGCGTCATCGCGCCCAGATCAGCCGGTTTCTCGGCCGCAAGGGCCTTCGCCAACGGCCGCCGCTGGCTCTGGTGCGGGACCGGAT
>NZ_JH636440.1:1057170-1067796 GCF_000255705.1 Zavarzinella formosa DSM 19928 | reverse complement strand
GATTTCCGGACGGCCGAACTGGTCGAACTTTATGATTTGCGCTGGCAGATCGAACTGTTCTTCAAGGAGTTGAAAAGCACATTGGGCTTCGCCCAATGCCGCCTGCGCCGGTTCGAGGCGACGGAGGGATGGCTGGAGCTGGTCCTGGTGACGTTCCTGTGGCTGGAGTGGCATCGGGCGAGGCAACTGGCCAAGTCCGGCCTGACGACGAAGCAGAAAGAGCGCTGGCGACACCAGCGAACCCACGGCCTCTGCCTGGCGGTCCGCCGCCACAGCGAACAGGCCGACTTGGAATACCTGGCCCGCGCCATGCAAACACCCGGCGGAATCCGGCGTTTGCGACGAAAACTCCGGCAGGCCATCCCGGCCGAGTTTCGCACCGCCGGATAAAAAGCGCAACTTCAAAACTGGCGCGTCGGGCTATGATTGCAACGGGCCTTGGGCTTGGAAACCTGTCACACTTTTCAACCCGGAACTACCTCGCAACCATAGCCCGACGCGCCAGCGAGGGAACCGCGATTCCCCGTGGTTCGGCGATTCCCCGACGGGCGATAGCCGAGTTCAATGGCGTGTGAGAGGAGAGGGTTTTCGGTTTCACAGGCCGCCACCCCAAGCAGAACTCCGCATTAGTCGGTGGGCTGGCCCAGATAAGACATCAACCGTTCTGTCAAAATGGCAAGCAGTTCAGGCTGCATGAATTGATAATCGTCGGGGATTCGCAGGCACACCAATTCTTTGTCAATCAGTGAGTCCGGGAATCGCCGACGAATCATTTTGAGGAGCGTTTGCTCCATCACAAACACGACATCAGCCCAGTCGAGCAATTCGGGGGTGATTTGAATCCGAGCCATCTCGGACAAACCCGCCGAGCGGGTTTTGAGGCCGGGCGAAGTCGAGTAGAGTCTCTCGGCCGTCGGGCTTCGGTGCAGGTTGCCTTCGCAGACAAACAACACCTGTTTTGCCCTTGCCATCAGATGACTCCTCACCCCGCCCCATCCGAAACCGTCACTGCAATTTGGCGAGCAAATCCTTGGCGATGGCCTTGGTGTTCGCGCCGGGCTTTTGCAGATCGGCAAAACCCTTTTCCACGAGGGCGCCCTTTTCAGGGTTCGCCTTTTTCACGGTTTCCACCATCGTTGGAAAAGCGGTCACTTCGCTGCCAAGCGGCTGGCCCTTGACGTAATTGGCCAGCGTGGTTTTCACCTGGGCCAGCGGGTCGGCCGGCTTGACCTCGATGGTTTCCGTCTTCACCGGCGGGGAACATCCCGCCGCCAATCCCAGCAAGCCCGCGAGGACAATTCCGGCGGCCATTTGCGAACGTCGCATGGACAAACTCCCTTAGAAATTGCCCAAGACCTGACCGTCGCTGCGGTTGCCGAGCCGTTGGAAGGTGGGAAGATCAATCGTGTTGCGGAGGAAGCGGACACTGCCGTCCCCGAGGACGCCGTTCACGCCGCCGGTGTGCAGGCTGCGAGGCGGGAACAGGCCGTAGCCCCAGTCGTGCGCGCCGCCGGGGCAGCAGTCGCCCCCGGTCGTCGGGTATTGCCAGTTCGGCGGGGCGGCGGCGGTGAAGGTCGATTGTCCGGCGGCATACCAACCCCACATCGTGCCGTTGTTGGACCGCATGCCGGAAGGACTCGTTTTCGCCGAGTTGCCGATGACGTTGAGTTCAGTCAGGGTCGGAAAATTCGGATCGGCGAAACCGCCGCTAAAGGCGCCGTTGCTGGTGTAGAAGACATCAAAGGGATATTTTCCCGTCGATCCGCTCGCGTTGGAGCCGGACAGAATTTCGGAACCCATCAGCGTGTTGGACAATCCGTCGCTCACGTCGGCCATCCGGGTGTCTGTCTGATACGAAATCATCCCGTTGAACCGGCTGCCGGCCCAGACGGTTTCAATCGAACTGCCGGTACACCACGCATAGTTGGTGCCGGGGCCGTCCCATCCGCTGGGGTTGGTGCCGCGGGCCGGGGCGGCCTGGGCGGAGGGGCACAAGAAAGCGTTGAGCTTCGTGTTCATCAAGTTGTAGGTGTTGCCCCAATTCGTCGTGTTGGCGTCGAATTGCTTGTACAAGTTGTCCTGCTCAATGAAAGGCAGGATGGACACGTTCAAGCTCGTCGCTTCCCAAGCATTCCCGCCGACTTGCTTGTAGTTGCGGGGGAACACGTTGTTCACGTCGTGGTAATTGTGCATCGCCAGCCCGAGTTGCTTCAGGTTGTTCGTGCATTTCATCCGGTTGGCGGCTTCGCGGATCTTCTGGACGGCGGGCAGGAGCAGCCCGATGAGAATGGCGATGATCGCAATCACCACCAATAGTTCGATCAGCGTGAAACCACGCCGAAGTTTGGAGAGAGACATCCGACACCTCATGAGGGAGAGAAAAATAACCCGATTGATGGGAGATTCGGGATCAAAGGGCACCTTGATATTATGAAATTTTCTTCATCGGTACAATTGCAGCCGATTGCTTAATTTATTTTGACGATTCATTTTCCGGCCGCCTTCCGGTTCCCACGTTCCGATTCTCGTCTGTCTTTTTGGGGCCGGTCGTCACATAATGGACGGATGGCCCGGCGACTCTTCCCGCCCTCCGCCCTGTCGCGTCCCGTCCGAGAGGTTTTTCCGAATGTCAATGGAATGGCTCAAGACCGCGTTCACCGAGCCGACCGGGCTGCAGTTGAGCGACATCGTCGTGCGATTGTCGTCCTCCTTCGTGTTCGGGCTGGCGATCGCCGGCTTGCATGTGTGGACCCGGCCGCCGCAGAGGCCGGAAAGCCCCCGGCTCGGTTCGTCGCTGGTCATGTTGTGCGTGCTGATCGCCGTTGTTTCGCAGGTCGTCGGCAACAACGCGGCCAGGGCGTTTAGTCTGGTCGGGGCGGTGTCCGTCATCCGCTTCCGCACGCCCCTGGAAGATACACGCGACACCGCTTTTGTGCTGTTCTCCGTCATCCTGGGCATGGCGGCCGGCGTCGGCTATTTCGAAGTCGGGATCGCCGGCCTGGCTGCGGGGGGACTGACATCCTTGGGATTCCGGCTGCGGAACATCACCCCGTCCGCCGGGGTTTGGTGCCTGGACATCCGCGTGGCGGTCGGCAAGCCGGTCGAGCGGATACTCGAAAACGGCGTGGCCAGCCTGATGGAACGCTGCGATTTTGTGAGCGGATCCACCTTGAAGAAGGAAACCTTGATGGAATACCGTTACAAGGTCGTCCTTAAATCCGGTGTGACGCCACTGCGACTCCTGGCCGAACTCGGCAAACATGAGGATTGTCAGGGAGTGGATATCAAGCAGGTTTAGGGTTTAGGGTTTAGGGTTTAGGGGTTGGCCGATCTTCATGCGCATGCCCGATTGACAGGTGTTTATGTGATTTGAACAGTTTCACATCATTCGACAGATCCCAAATGAGTTTTTTCCCAAACCCTAAACCCTAAACCCTAAACCCTAAACCCTGTTCCAAACAAAGGAGCCTTCCCCGTGGAAGAAAACCCGTTCCTTGGTTACATCCTGCGGGTGCGGGCCGGGGAAGAGGCGGCGCTGGAGGAACTGGTCTCCCGGTATGAGCCGGTGATTCGGCTGGAAGCCCGGATGAGGCTTCGTTCTCCGCGATTGCGGACCATTCTGGATTCGATGGACATTTGCCAGTCCGTCCTGAAAAGCTTTTTTCAACGGGCGGCGGCCGGGCAGTTTTCCATTGACCGGCCGGAGGATCTTCGCCGGTTGCTGGTGCAAATGGCCTGCAACAAATCGCTGGAGCATGTCCGCCGGGAATACGCCCAGCGGCGGGACGTGCGGCGGTCGTTTCCCTTGGGGGATGAGGCCGCTTCCGTGCCGGACGAGACCGACCCGATGGCCGAGGTGGAATGGCAGGAATTGCTGGCTCGCGGCCGGGAGATGCTTTCCCCAGAGGAACAAGCCCTCGCCGAGCGTCGCCGCGATGGCCGCACTTGGGAGGAAATCGCCACTGAACTTGGCGGCCGGGCGGACAAGCACCGGATGCAATTGAACCGGGCCTTGGAGCGAGTGGCCGCCAGTCTTGGCCTGGAGGTCGGCCCCCATGTCTGAACGATCCCGCCGGCGCCGCGAATTGTTGGAAGAGTTCTCCGATCTCTGGCTAAAACCGGAAACGCCGGACGTGGAACTGTTCGTCGCCCGACGGAAGATCATCGAAACGGACATCTTGCTGGACGTGCTGGAAATCGACCGCTCCGAGCGCTGGCATCGCGGCGAGCGGGTCCGGGCCGAAACCTATCTCAAGGCGTTTCCACCCATCCTCAATCACACGGAATCGGCCCTCGTCATCATCTACGGGGAATACTATCTCCGGCAGGAAATAGGCGAAAACCCCTCTCTGACGGAATACATCTCCCGGTTTCCCCGCTTCGCCCGGCGAATCCGCGATCAAGTGATGTGGCACGAAGCCATCGACCTCGGCGCCCCGGAGGAAACCGCCCACCGGGGGATGCCCAAGATTCCCGGCCTGACGTTGCACGAATTGCTTGGTCAGGGGGGCATGTCCTCGGTGTACCGGGCGACTGACGAAGACCACGGGACCACCGTGGCCGTGAAAATCATTGATGCCGAATACCGCGAGGACATTCAACGGCTTGCCCGTTTTCGCCGGGAATGCGAAATGTTGTTGAAGCTCAACCACCCGAACATTGTGCAAGGCTTCCGCATGGGGGAAGTCCGCGCCCGGCCGTTTTTGGTGATGGAATGTTGCGCCGGGGGAACCTTGGGCCGGAAACTCAACCGCCAGCCGTTGCCCGCCGAGGAGACCCGCGACATCATCAACCAACTGGCCGACGCCTTGGAAGAAGCCCACCGGCATGGGATTATCCACCGGGATTTGAAGCCCTCCAATGTTCTTCTGGGCGGCGCCGATGCGGGCCGGGCTAGTTCGGGATTTGACCGGGTGAAGCTGGCCGATTTTGGTCTGGCCAAGTTGCAGGGAGATATCATCGGGGCCATCACGGCCACACAGGAGGCCCTGGGCACACCGAGTTACATGGCCCCGGAACTGGCCGAGACGGCCCGCGAGGCCGATGAGCGAACGGATGTTTACGGCCTCGGGGCCGTCCTGTACGAACTGCTCACCGGGCGGCCGCCGTTCCTCGGGGAACACCCCTTGGAGGTGTTGCGTTTGGTGCGGGAGGAGGCCGTGACGCCCCCCGGCCAATTGAACCCGGCGGTCTCGCCCCAGGCAGAGGCCGCATGCCTGAAATGCCTCGCCAAGAAGCCGTCGGACCGATTCTCAACGGTTCGTGAGTTTCGCGTCGCTTTCGGTTGATAGAACAATTCCACGGCACCCCCTCCGCGACGCCGGACGGTCGGCCTGATCGCTGCCATCCCGCCGGTGTCTTGTAACATGAGTGCCCGCGTACCCACAATTATTCTCCTGGGAGAGTCCACATGATGATCGGGAACCCGCGACGTTGGGCGGCCCTCTTGGCGTTGGTGTTCGCCGGCGTTTCGTTCGCCGCCGACAAGAAACCCGCCACCATCAAGATCCTGCTGCCGGAACCCGGCAAGATCTCGTTGAAGGTCGAGGGCAAGGATCTGGAATCGAATGACAAGGTGAAGGACGGCCAACGGGTGCTGGTCACGCCGGAACTCGAACCGGGCAAGACGTACACCTACAAGATCGAAGCGACCATCGAGCCGAACAACTACACGAAGATCGTCCGCACCCGTGAAATCACCTTCAAGGCCGGGGACGAAGTCACGCTGGACATCCGCAAGAAGGACGACGCGATCAAGGACAACGTGGTGATCCGCTGGGTTCCCACGCCGAAGGTCGTCGTCGAAGACATGGCCAAACTGGCCGAAATCGGCAAAGACGACAAGGTGATGGACCCGGGTTGCGGCGACGCCGTGATGATTATCACCGCCGTCAAGGAATTCAAAGCCAAGGCCGGCCTTGGCATCGACCTTGACCCGAAAAAGGTCGAGGAATCCAAGGAAGCCGTGAAGACCGCCAAGCTGGACGACAAGATCACGATCAAGGAAGGCAACGCCCTTCAACTGACGGAAAAGGACTTCGAGGGCGTCACCGTGGTGATGCTGTACATGGGCGACGAACTGAACATCCGCCTGCGGCCGACGCTGTGGAAATACCTGAAGCCGGGTTCCCGCGTGGTGTCCCACCGGTTCATCATGGGCGACTGGAAGCCGACCAAGACCATCACCGTCACCCGCGAAGGGGACTACGGCGTGGAAGACTTCGAGTTGCACGTGTGGAAGATCACCGGCAAAGAAGCCGCCGGCGAATACGAAAAGAAGAAGTAAGACACGCCGGAGAAGACTAACCACAAAGACGCGAAGATCACACAAAGTTTCACAAAGATGAAAAGCCGGATTCAAAAGCAAAAGACAATCAGCAAAGGAAAAGCAGAAAGAAACAAAGTCGCGAAATGATCGGCGGATGGTCTTTTCCCTTTGTTGCCTTTGATGTCTTTCCTTGGCTTTCGATCTGTTTTTCTTTGTGAAACTTTGTGTGATCTTCGCGACTTTGTGGTTAGTCTTCTCTTTTTCCCCTCCCAACCATCGACCTCTTTCCCCGGAGATTTACCCCATGCTCAGGCGTTTGTTTGTCGTGGCCCTCATGATCGGGACGCTGCCCATGCTGGCGGCGGCCCAAGGCAAGAAGCCGGCCACCATCAAGGTTCAAGTGCCGGACAAGCCGACCCGGACCGAGATCACCATCGAAGGCAAGAAGATCGACGAACCGGCCACCGTGAAGGACTCCGTCCGCGTGTTCACCACGACAGATCTGGAGGCCGACAAGTCGTATGCCTACAAGATCGAAGTGGTCATCATCCCCAACAATTACACGAAGATCTTCCGCACCCGCGAAGTGACGTTCAAGGCCGGCGAAACCGTGACCGTGGACATGCGGGTCGAGGACAAGAAGGTTGACAAGATCGAAGTCCGCTGGGTGCCCACGCCGGAAGACATCGTGGACAAGATGTGTGAAATGGCCAAGGTGACCGAGAAGGACGTGGTTCACGACTACGGCGCCGGCGACTGCGTAATGCTCATCCGGGCCGTCAAGCAATTCAAGGCGAAGAAGGGGCTCGGCGTCGAGTTGTTCCAGAACATCATCGACGAAAAAGCCAAGCCGCTCATCAAGGCGTCGGGCGTGGAAGACAAAGTCGAAGTTCGCAAGGGGGACATCCTGGCCCTGACCGAAAAGGATTGCGAAGAAGCCACCGTGGTGCTGCTGTACATCGGCGACGATCTCGGCGCCCGCCTCAGCCCCGTGCTGCAAAAAGCCCTGAAGCCGGGCGCCCGCGTGGTGTCCCACCGCTTCACCCTCGGCGACTGGAAGCCGAACAAGACGATCAAGGTCGTCGGGGCCGATGGCGACGATTACACCCTGCACATGTGGATTGTGCCGGAAAAGAAGAGCGACGAGCCGAAGAAGGACGCTCCCAAAAAGGATGCCCCCAAGAAGGAAGAAAAGAAGAAAGACGAACCGAAGAAGGAAGAGTCCAAGAAGGAAGAAAAGAAGTAAGTCTAAAAATCGGGGGTGATGACTCCGAAACGATGCTGTATACTAATGTACACGTTGCAACCCCCGGCATCCCAATGCCGGGGGTTTGATCGTTTCAACCTCGGAGGACTTCCCGATGCCGGCCCTTCTTGAACCGCAAACCACCCGATTGATGTTTGTTCCCTCCCCGCTTGGGGATGTCCGAATCACCTCCGACGGCGTGGCTCTCACCAGCTTGTATTTGCCGGGCCACGGGCGAACCGAGGCGACCGACATCGAGGATGCGGACGACGTTCTCCAAGAAACCGCCCGGCAATTGACGGCCTATTTCGCCGGAAAACTCCGCGAATTTGACCTGCCGTTGTCCTTGGCGGGAACTCCTTTTCAACAAAAAGTGTGGGAAGAACTCACTCGAATTCCGTTCGGCGAAACGATCAGCTATGCCGAACTGGCCCGCCGCGTCGGCAACTCAAACGCTTTCCGGGCCGTGGGGCTGGCTAACGGCCGAAACCCGGTGTCAATCATCGTTCCCTGCCATCGGGTGATCGGCTCCAACGGCAAGCTCACCGGCTACGGCGGGGGCTTGCCGACGAAAGAATGGCTGTTGAAACATGAACAGCCGAAATGACCGAGCATAGTGATTGTGTCTTGGCGAGCCGAACGGCTCGTCTTGGTTTTGGCGAGCCGAGCTCCGTGAGGAGCCGGGTGGCTCCCTCCGGAGAAAGCGCATTTGCCACGGGCGAGAATCAGGCTGAGTGAAGGGGAGGCGGTTCGCCCGCCGGAAGCCACCCGGCTCCTCACGGAGCTCGGCTCGCCAAGACAGAAAACACCGACTGCTCACGCCGCCGTCTTAGACTCCGCCGAGCGATTTGCCAGTCTCGCCTTAAACGTTCGTGTTTCCGTCACCGCCAGTTCGATGGCCGGTTTTGTCCACTCATCCAAGTTGGGGCCGAAACCTGCCTTCAGACCCGCCTGCGTAATATGGGCGAGCAGCGAGCCGAGCGGACATGCCCCCTTTTGGGCCAACTCGGCGTCCGCTTCCCGCAAACGACGGTGAAACTCCGGCCCGCTGATGTCCGTCGATGTTTTCTTCTCGGCCGTCTTCTTCTCAGTCGCTTTCTTTTCCGGCGGCGTTGCCACCACCGGGGCGGGAGACGCTTGCGCCGGGGCGGTCGGCGCCTTTTCCGGCAAGGCCCACGCGGGAATCTTCGGCGGACTGACAAACTGCTTCTTCACCGAATCATAATCGGCCCATTGTTGCGGCATGCGGTAGAGATACCGGCCCACGCCATACTTCACCGCCGCCCGTTTGAGCGCGTCGGAAAACGCCGCCTTGAGCCGGTCGCCGCCGTCGGGTTGTTCGCTGGGGGAACCGACATCCGTTTTGGTGATCCAGCGATCATTCACGCGAATCCGCAACCGGCATTGCACGGAGCCATCCGCGAGAATGTCGTATGTGTCCTGCCAGCAAGCCACGCCCAGCACATCGTCCAGCCGATCCATGATGACCCGCGCATCCACGTAGGCGAGGGCCAGCGCCCGGTTGTTTTTGACGACCTGCGGTTTGAATTTCACTTCCGATTCTTCAAACGGAAGGGCCAGGGCCAGGGTGATCGCCCGGCCCTCGTCGGTCAGGATTGTGGCACTCATCGCATGTTCCCGCATAAGGGGTGTTTTGATTGGTTTAGTGTACATTTGTATACATTCATAATTCAACCTCGGTTGCCGTCTTCATGTATCATTTCTGGATGCACGAGCCAGCAATCCCATGACGATCCAACCCGCCACCCGCGAAGAACTGCCGGAAGCCCTGACGCTCCTGTACGACGTGGCTCCCGAGGACCGGCCCGCGTATCTGGCCCATGCGTTTCGGCTCATGGCGCGAGGCGAACTCGACCCGGCCGATTTCTGGCTGGCCCGCGATGCCGGGCATCTGATCGGCGTGATGGCCCTGCGGGAACTGGCCGGGGCCGCCGGCATTGTCTGGCCGCCGCGAACCGCACCACCGCATCGGCAGGATGTGGAAGACGAATTGATGGAGGCCGCCCTCTCTCATCTGAACCGGGCCAAGTTGCTGCAAACCTTCCTTCCCCCGGAGCAACACGAACTGGCCGGGCCGCTGCTGCGACACGGTTTCACCCATGTGACCGACGTGATCCATCTGGAGCATCCGGGCGGCCTGATCGCCCCGCCGCTTGAACATTTGGAAATTGTTTCATCACCCGATGTCAAATCGCCGGAATATCGCCGACTGGTGATGCGTTGCCACGATGATTCGCTCGACTGCCCGGAATTGAACCGGCACCGGACGGTCGACGACCTTCTCACGGGCTATCAGGACATCGCCCCCGAACGGGATGGCTGGCGAATGGCCGTCTGGCACGGGGCGCCAGTCGGCATCGCCATCACCTCGCCGGGAGAACTTTCCTTTATCGGCCTCATTCCCGAGGTTCGCGGCCAGGGATTGGGAAGCGTCTTCCTGCGCCAAATCCTTGACCGCATGGGCAGCCCCTGCCGATTGATCGTGGATGAGCGAAACACCCCCGCCAAACGGATGTACGCCCGGATGGGTTTTCAGGCGACGGCGGCAAGGCATGTGTTGTTGTGGTTCGCGGAGTGAGGGTTTAGGGTTTAGGGTTTAGGGTTTAGGGTCAAAAGCGTAGCCGGAATATGGGGAACCAAGCCAGCCCATTACGAGTTTAACCAAACCCTAAACCCTAAACCCTAAACCCTAAGTGGTGCATCCGCCAAGTTATCGCACAGATGGCGGGGTGGCGACGCCGGCCGGCCGACGGGGCCGGTGACGCCGTCGTCGGCCCCAGTGAAATGGATGTCGGTGCGAGTTCCAGTAAGCCGTCGCCCGGTTCACCGCCTCAACGATCTCCTCCCATGTCCCGAATCGTCGGCCCTTGAGCGCCAGGGACCGCAGGATCTTCCACCACGGCTCGATCAGGTTCAAGTACGCCGCCGCGACCGGCTGGAAGACAAACTCCCATCGCGGGCATGCCACGTTGAACAACAGCACGTCGCGGGATCCGTGGGCGGCCAGGTTGTCGAGGACGGCGTAGACGCGGGTGATGCCAGCCGGGAGCCATCGCTCGACCCGCTCCAGAAAATCGATCCAGTTCTCGCC
>NZ_JH636440.1:1042182-1057158 GCF_000255705.1 Zavarzinella formosa DSM 19928 | reverse complement strand
CGGACCGGGCGGCGTCGTGCAACGCCCGCAGGCCGACCCGGTTGAACCGGCGCAAGCGGCCATACACGGTGATCCGTGTGACGCCCAGCCGGCGGGCAATGTGGGCTGGCTTCTCGCCATCGGCCAGGGCCAGGAGGATGGCGGCCCGTTCGACGACGCGGGCTTCGGATTTACGAGAACGAGTCAGCCGGGTGAGTTCGGCCCGTTCCTCAGCCGTCATCTCCCGGAGACGTAGTGGCTTCCAAACACGTCGTGGCATGCGGAGATTCCTGCCAAAAATGAAGTGCCAAATAGTGTATTGATATTTGGCGGATGCACCACTAAGACTGGCGATCAAATCCCGCACTTTGCCGCCGATCAGATCCCGGACTTCGTTGAATTGTTCCGGCGTCATGTCGCGTGGGTCGGGGATTTGCCAGTCGATGCGGTGTTTGGCCATAACGAGCGGGCACTCGTCGCCGCAGCCCATCGTGATCGCGGCATCGAAGAGGGTGCCGTCCTCGAATTCCTTGAGCCCTTTGGAATGATGGGTCGTCAGGTCGTAACCGAGTTCCCGCATCGCGGCGACGGCCTTCGGGTTCACCTTGCCCGACGGGCGGGAACCGGCGCTGTGGGCTTCCACCGAATCCCCGCCGTGAATGCGGGCGAACGCCTGGGCCATTTGGCTGCGGTTGGAATTTTCGACGCAGACAAACACAAGCTTCAATGGCTGGCTCACGCGTGATTCTCCGTGGGAAGCGATTGGGAAGCCCCGATGATTTTCCAGAACACCACCCCCGCCAATGATCCGGCGAACGGGGCCGTCAGATAGATCCAAAGAAAGTCCCAACGCAGCGAGACGGCCGCCGGGCCAAACGACCGGGCCGGGTTCATCGAGGCCCCCGACACGGGGCCGCCGACCATCGCCTCCAGCACAATCACGCTGCCGATGACCAACCCGGCCAGCGGCGTTTTGTAACGGTTGCCCGTCGTTGATCCGAGAATGGCCGTCATCAAAATGAACGTGAGAACCGTTTCCATCACGAAGCCATTGCCGGCATCTCCCCCGGCCGGCCGGGTGGTGCCGAGCGTGGGATGATCGGGGAACATGCCGCGCAGCAGGCCGCTCGCCAGCAAGGCCCCCGCCATCTGACAGACGGCATAAGGCAACACGCCCCGCCCCGGAAACCGCCCGGACAGCCACAACCCGACGCTTACGGCCGGATTCAGATGACAACCGGAGACATCCCCAATGGTGTAAATCATCGCCAGCACAATCAGGCCAAAGGTGATGGCGATGCCGACATGCGTGATGGCCCCGCCATGCGTGTCGTTCACCACGATGGCCCCGGTTCCCGCGAACACAAGGGCAAACGTGCCGAACAATTCCGCGAGCAACGGCCGGACCATCGGGGAAGTCATTCGCAATCCCCGAATCGCGGGGAGCAACCGCCCCGCCCGTCGGCCGATTCCATGAGGCACCAGCCCTGTTCCAGCAAGCCCTTCACGCAGCAATCCACCACTTGGTAGTGCATGTTGTTGCCGTCCCGCCGACAGGCCAGAATGCCAAGATCCAGCAGGCGTTGCAACTGGTTGGAAACCGCCTGCGGCTTCATCGCCAGCGTGGCCGCGAGGTCCGACACGCACAATTCCCCGGCCCGGACCAGGGCATGAAGCAACCGCAACCGGGTGTCGTTGGCCAGCACCTTGAACACGGCCGCCAACCCCCCGGCCTGAATCGGGGAGAGCAACGGCCGTTCCCGCAATCCGGGCGTGGGTTTGGTTTTTGACATGGCGGCGAACGCTTTCGGAAAGACGACACGATTACACTATATTGTGTAATCGTGTCGTCAAGGCCGATGGAATTGGCGAGCCGGGCCGCGTGAGCGCCCGGAGACAGTCACTCGTCAAACGCCCAAGCCATTGACACGCAACCGCCTCCGGGCGCTCACGCGGCCCGGCTCGCCAATTCCATCGTTGTTTTCCCCCGCTCCCGGCATAAACTCTCTTGCAATCGAAATGGCCCGCCAAGTGACCTGCAAACCGAGTTGAAACAAACCATCATGAGCGCACCGACCTACGACAAACTGACCGCCCCGACCACCGGAACCCGCGTGGTGCTTCCGACCTCGAAGTTCCCGGACGATCCCATCGTCTGCCTCCTTCGCGGCGACGGGATTGGCCAGGACGTCGACGGCGTGCCCGGCATCACCACCAGCGCCGTCCGGGTGCTGGACGCGGCCGTGCAAAAAGCCTACGGCGGCAAGCGCAAGATCAACTGGTTCGACGTTCACGCCGGGGACGTGGCCCGCTCCATGTATTACCCGGAAGTGAAGGACGAACAGGTCGGCAAGCTCAGCGAAGAAGAACAACGCAAGCTCTACATCCCGGACGACACCCTCAAGGCGTTTGAATATTACGGCCTCGGCCTCAAGGGGCCGCTGACCACGCCGATCGGCGGCGGCTTCCGCTCCATCAACGTGTTCCTGCGGTTCCGGTTCGACCTGTATTCCTGCGTCCGCCCGGTGAAGTATTACAAGGGCGTGGACGCCCCGAACCGCAACGCCAGCAAAGTGGACATGTGCATCTTCCGCGAGAACACGGAAGACGTGTATTGCGGCATCGAGTTCAAGAGCGGCAGCGACCGGGCCAAGAAAGTCATCGCTTTCCTGCGGGACATGGGCTACGGGCCGGACGTGCTGCTGGATTCGGCCGGCATCGGCATCAAGCCAATCAGCCCGGAACGCACCAAGCGACTGGTTCGCATGGCCCTGCAATATGCCGTGGACAAGAAGTGCCCCAGTGTGACGCTCTGTCACAAGGGGAACATCATGAAGTTCACCGAAGGGGCCTTCAAGGATTGGGGCTACGAAATCGCCAAGACCGAATTCCGCGATCACATCGTGACCGAGGACGAAGTGTACAAGGACTTCGGCGGCAAGGCCCCGGCCGGCAAGATCGTGGTGAAGGACCGCATCGCGGACAGCATGTTCCAGCAGATCCAACTGCGGCCGGATGAATACTCCGTGGTGGCGACCCCGAACCTCAACGGCGATTATCTTTCCGACGCCGTCGCCGCCCTCACCGGGGGCATCGGCCTCGCCGCCGGCGCCAACATCGGCGACAAGGCCGCGATGTTCGAGGCCACCCACGGCACCGCCCCGAAATACACCGGCAAGAACATGGCCAACCCCGGCGCGGTTCTCCTGTCCGGCGTGCTGCTGCTGGAATACCTGCAATGGTTCGAGGCGGCCGACGCCGTGAACAAGGCCGTTGAAAAGACCTTCGCCGAAAGCGAAGAAATCGCCAAGAGCGGCTCCGGCAAAAAGCTGTTCGTGACCTACGACATCGCCCGCCAGTTCCCCGGCTACACCGACAAAGACGGCGCCTCGGCGAGCGGCTTCGCGGATCGGGTGATTGTGAATCTGTGAAATGAAGAGGTGGGGCCGGCGTTTGGGAGATAGGGTTTAGGGTTTGGGGTTTGGCAGACAGAGGCATGGGGACATGGCCAATCTGTCTGGCATAAGCCCTCGCTGGCACAAACCCGCGATTGGTTTTCGCCCCAAGGGGGCGCTCGAAAATAGCCAGGGGCGGTCGCCGCCCCTGGAACCCGTTGCCATTTAAAGGTTTTCCGCCCCAACGGGGCGGCACTTGTTTGTTGTGCTGCCCCGTTGGGGCAGAAAACCATTCATTGGTTGGTAATGGATTCCAGGGGCGGCGACCGCCCCTGGCTATTTTCGAGCGCCCCCTTGGGGCGAAAACCAATCGCCGGCGTGTGTTAAACAGATTGGCCATGTCTCCATGCTTCTGCCCGCCAAACCCTAAACCCTCGTGTCAAAAGATGGATGCCACCCCGATCCTGTTCGTTCCGTTGATCGCGGCAACCTGGATGTTCGGGCTGGCGTTGTTCAGTTACATTTCCCACATCTTCCTGACCATTGTGGAGGACACCGGCAACGGGAGCGATCAACCCGTCATGCGGGAATACCGCACGTTCAAATCGTATGTGAACGACGGATTCGGCTGGTCGGAAGATGTGTACACCGACTGGCTGTGGAAGTTCTTTTACCTGGCCTACATCGCCGGCATTTGGTTTGCGCCGAGCGTGATGATCGGCCGGGCTGTCTCGGATGACCCGTGGTGGCGGGTGGCGGTGGCCGCCATCCTGTTCTGGCTGAGTTTCCCGTTCGGGGTCACGTCGTCGCTGGCCTCCAGTTCCCGGTGGAACCCCTTCTGGCTGCCGCTGGTCCGGCTGATGGTTCATCGGCCGGTCGCCACGTTCGCGTTTTATCTCTTCACATTGCCGCTGGTCGCCCTCATGGGGACCACGTTCAACCTGTTGTTCGTGAACGCCTCCAAACTCGCGTTCATGTGGGTGCTGCTCCTCAGCCCGGTAACGACGGTGGCCTTCTTCCTGTACGCCCGCCTGTTGGGCCGGTATGCCTTCGTGCTGAACTGCGCCCGAAGCGAGCTTTACAAGGAACCAGAGCCGGAACCCGAGCGGAAGCCGCGCAAGCGCAAGCCAAAACCCGCCCCGGAGCCGGACCGGATGACGCAGTGGTCCAACCCCACCGAGGAACACGACCAACACCCCGTCAACGCCCAACCGGCGGACCTGCCCCCCATCGTCACCCCGGACGACGAGGCGCTGACCGGCTACAACGTGGACTTCTCCGGCGCCCCGGTTGTTGAAGAGGCACCCAAGCCGCGCGGGAAAGTCCACACCTTCGACGGCGAGGAAGACGCCTCCCCGATCCCCCTGAATGCCGAGGACGACCGCAACGAGCCAACGGTTCCCCGCTCCGCGCTGCGTCGAATGCTGGAGGCCCCGCCCGAACGGGAAATCGCCCTCTACATGAAACACCGCCAGTCCGAGCCGGACAACCCTTACGGCGTCGATCTGGTCGTGCGAATGCTCAACTCCCAAACCATCGCCGTCGGCATCGTCATGACCATCGGCCTCGCCATCTTCGCCTGCCTGCACCGGGCCTTGGAAGGGCTGCGCCCGCCGGTTTGAAGACAATCAACGCGGTTGGTGGTGATGGTTGAAGTGAAGACCACAATGACGAATCGACGGTAAAAAAGCCCAAGCCAAAGATTTGCGAATGAAGTTTCGCCATCAGAATTGCTACTTTTCCGTCGGCTCTCGGATGCCGCCGTCCCACTCGATCTTGCACTTTGGCAATGCCTTGCCGAGATCGGCGACACCGGCGGCGGTCACCTTTGTAAATCGGAGGTTTAGAGTTTTCAAATTCCGAATTTCTTTGATTCGGGACAATCCGGCGTCGTTAATATCTGAATAACCCAAATAAAGATCGCTTAAGAGCTTGCAATTGACGAGATGGGCCAAGCCCTCGTCGTTGATCTTCATAGAGCTGAGATAAAATGCGCTCAGTTTGGGGCAATTCTTGAGAGATGCCAGTCCGGCATTACTAATTTTCATTCCATCCAGAGAGATTGTTTGCAAATTTTGAAAATTCCCAAGGCAAGCCAGTCCGATATCAGTGATTTGTGTGTAGCTCATGTTTATTGACTCCAAACTTGGAAGATTCTGGATCGTCGCCAATCCGGAGTCACCCACTTTCGTCCAACTTATATCGAGGCGGCGCAATTTTTTAAGGTTTTGAAGACGCAGCAAGCCCTTGTCTGTGATTTTCGTCCGCGACAATGACAATGTCGAGAGATTGCTGTGATTTAACAAAAACTCAAGCCCGGCGGCTCCCGCCTGGGTTTCCTCCAAGTGTAATTCATTCAATTGGTCGCAGCCATTGAAGTGCGCAAGTCCGGCATCAGTTACCTGGCTACAAGATCCGGTAAAAGACTGTAAGTGAAGAGTTTTGAGGTTCTTGCAATTTTTAAAATTAGCCAGATCATCGTCCGTCACACTTGAACAAGCTAGTGTAAGATAGACAATATTTGCATGATCTTTAAATCGAGAAAAATCAATATGCGTATTTTTGGTATAAAACATAGTCACCGGTTCGTCTGTACGAGACACATTAGAAGCGGTGAACGGGTAATACCAAGTTCCGCCGACTGATTTCAAATATTCCGCAGTCTCACGATCAGAGATCGGGATTATCTGTTGAGGGAGTGGCCGAGTCTCTATTGGCTTATCGTGTTTTCGACGGCCTAGCATTGCAATGATCTGGTCATCTGTCGCTTGCGTAATCAGAAAGCCAATGATCATTAATAACATCGTTATCGCGGCAGAAATTAACCATCGTTTGCGCCGACGTTGCTTCGGCAAATCCACAGCTCCATCTTCAGGAGCCGACTCAGTGACGACAAACTCTTCGTCCGGCTGCGAAGTCTCTTCAAGAACCGGCGGGAAGGTTGTTGGTTTTTCGACAGGGAAGGATTTCAGAGAATCATCAATCTCCGCGGCCGGATCTGTCCGGGGTTCGGGGATCTCCTGCCCTGGCTTTGGTTTGTCTTCAGGAACAGGGGGGACGACGACTTGCGTTTGCGAGCCGTCGCGTTCGATTTTCAGGAGTTCATCGGCCACGGCCTTGGCGGTGGCCGGGCGTTGATTGCGGTTTTTCGCCAGCAGAAGGTGAATGAGGGCGGCGAGGCCGGTCGGGCAGTCGGGGCGCAGGGTGAGAACCGGCGTCGGATCTTTGGAGGCCAAAGCGGCGACGGTCGCCATCACCGTGGGGCCGGTGAACGGAAGTTTCCCGGTCACAAGGCGATAGAGCAGCACGCCAAGGGAGAACAAGTCGCAGCGTCCGTCCAACGGGTCGCCGTTCGCCTGTTCTGGGGACATGTAACTCGGTGTCCCCAGCATCGCGCCGCTGCCGGTCAGATGCCCTTCCGTTTCAACTTGGCGGGCGAGGCCGAAGTCAAGGAGTTTTACCTTGCCATCCGGCGCTTCCAACCAGATGTTGGCAGGCTTGATGTCTCGGTGGATCAGTCTCTTGGCGTGGGCGGCTTGCAAGCCCAGCGCCACCTCACGACCTAGCCGAAAAATCGTCTTCCAGTCGAACCATTTGCCTCGTTTGACGGCATCATCAAGCGATTCCCCCTCCAGCAATTCCATTGCCAGCCAAGTGGTCCCGTCGGCCTCCTCGTTAGCGGCGTGAATGGTCGCCACATTCTCATGCTTGACGGCCGCCATTGCTTGGGCTTCCCGCAAAAACCGGGCGCGAGCAAGCGGATGGGAGGCGATTTCAGGCCGCATCACCTTGATGGCGGCCTCTCGCTTCAACCGGGTGTCTATCGCCAGATAAACGGCTCCCATTCCTCCTTCGCCGAGCTTCCGCTGGATGGTATAAACTCCGAGCATTCCCGGCATTCCGGCTTGTCCAATCCGGAATGAGGAAGCAGATCCGCTTTTTGGCTGCGTGAACGTGCCGGAGCCATCCTTGCTGGCCGTGATGGCTTCCAACACTTGCAGCAAGCCGCCAAGCAAATGCGGCCTGCCTTCGCAGAATTGTTCGGGGGTCAGTTGCGGATTGTCGGCGAGAGCCTTCAAAAAATCTTGAACCGCTTGTTCGAGCGTGTCATTGGGTTGCATCGAGCGAATCTCCTCTCCCAACAGAATATCAGGGGAAGATTGGAGGTTCCTTGAAAAAATCACCGGATATTATGACGGCCCCTGCACGGCAATTGCCTCGGCCCCGGCCCGGTCCGGATCAGGGGGTCTTCGGTAGACGGATCTCGTTGGACAGGTCGAACAGCCTCATCGCCACCAGCAGGTCGATCAACTGGTCGTGATACTTTCGGTCGGATGCTTCGCCGCTAAGTTTGATTCGCTTGCCGTCAAATTCACCCGTCACTTTGAACGTTGCTTTCGGGTCGGTAACGACGGCCTTTCGGAAGCCCTCGACATATTCGCCGATCTTGGCCGGGTCGTATTTGTCCCCCGGCGCGACTTGGCCAAGGAGCTTCTTCATCTTCTCCCGGAACTCGGGGTTCAACTCGGTCGCCGTGTATGTCTTCGGGTCACGGGGATGCGCGGTCCGCTCTTTTGACAGATCTTCCCGCAGCGAGATGATCGCGTCTTTGTGCGCGGCCCAGTATTTGACCGCCCCCTTGCGGATCGCCTCGGCTTCCTTCTTCGGATAGCCCGGTCGGGTGGAGATTTCGTCGAACTCCTTGTTGGTCATGAAGCCGGATTCGGCGATGGTCCCCGGAATGCGGGTTTCCCGAAGGATATGGTAGCTCCCCTTGACCAAGGCCCGTTTCGCTCCGGGAACGGCTCCTTCCAAAGCGTTGTTCACCTCGCGGGCCAGCGACTCATACAGGAGATCTTCCTTGGCGTTGTGCTTGTACAGGGCCGTGTGCCCGGTGGCATTGGCGGGACCGGCGTTGTGATGGACCGAGAGGAAGAAATGGGCGTTGTGATGCTCGAAATAATCAATGCGGGCGTGGAGTTCGGCTTGATTGCTCGACCCCTCGGGGCTGAGCCGACGGTCGGATTCCCTTGTCAGGTAAACCGTCGCGCCATCCTCCTTCAACAGTTTCACAAGCTCCAAGGCCACTTGAAGATTGAGTTCGCCCTCCGTCAACCGGGAGACGACGCCGCGAGTTCCCCCGGTATAGCTCTTGGAATAGCCCTGCCCCCCGTGTCCGGGATCAACAACGATGACCGCCCCTTTCAACGGCGGCGATTTGTCCTCGGCCAGAACGATCCCTTGTGTCAACCAGGCCGCGAACAGGCAGACGATCAGCGGCAACCGTCGATTAACCATCGGTCTTTTCCCCTGCAAAAGGCCGCAGAGCAGGCGGGGGAGCGCCCTTCCGGCCATGACAATTGAATAGCCTTGATGATCGAATGATATGAGGGGACGTTCGCCCAAAGAGCCTCTCTTCCGCCCGTCGATGCGATTGCCTTCTCTTATTTCTCTTCCGCAAATTTCACTTTCATCATCGGCTCCATCGGTTTCGGCAACATCTCCGGTCCTTTCAGCGGCGGCTTCTTCAACTCGAAGGCATTTTCCCCCGGTTCGCCGGTGTTGGGATAGCGTGTCGGCTCGCCCAGTGGTTTCACGTCTTGCGGGTAATCTTTCTCGTGGATGAACGGCCCGGCGGCCCGGAAGCGCTCTTCGGCGAGGACGATGCCGTGGGTTTCGAGGATCGTGCCGGTCTGGCGTTCGAGGGTAGAGAGGGCAATGTTGTAATCGACCAGCGACCGGGCCTCGGAAGTGATCGCGTTGCCCCAGTCGTTGAGGGCTTGCAGTACGCTCAGATAAATGCCCCGGCCGGCCCGGAGTTCTTCGATTTGAATCATCAGGTTGTCGAGGGCGGCCGTGCGGGTCTGGCGGAAGGCCAGATATTGCTCGTAATTGCTCTCCAAGCCCCGGACGCTAATCGCCAGTTGATGCCCGGCGGCGTGCAATCCCTGATCGAGATTGGCCCGGTCGCGCAGGATGATGAGGTCTTGCTCCCGGATGCGCGCCCGGCCTTCCCGCAGGCCGAGCGGCACGGAGAAGGTGATGCCGAGCGTCCAGTCCGTGTATTGGCCGGGGGCGGTTGACGCCGGTTTGACGCCAGCGATCTCCCCGGAGAGGCCGTTCCAGCGATAGAGGGCGTTGGCGTCCAGCGAAGGCAGGGCGATGTTTTGGGCCTGCAACAATCGTTGCCGGTCGGCCTCCAGCACCAACTTCAATTCCACAATGTCCGGTCGGCGTTGTTCGGACAGTTTCAACAGCCGGTCCCAATCCTGTTTGTAACGGGTGGTCGCCGGGGCTGAGACGGGGATGATCTGCCGGCCGTCGCTTGGGGACATCCCCATGATGTTCCGCAAGGCGGCCTCCCGGTCTAGCACGGCCGCCTTGGCGCCGATCAGGGTGGCCCGAAACTGGTTGAGCGTCACCTTCGCCTGGGCTACGTTTCGCAGGTCGCCGAGGCCGAATTCCTTGCGGGCGGCCTCCCGTTTGTAAGCCTCGTCGGCCTGCTCGAACTGAATTTGCCGCGCCCACACATCCAACCGGGCGAACACCAGCGACCAATAGGCTTCGATGGTGCCCCGCACCAATTCTTGCATCGAATCCTTGAACTGGAAATACGAGCGTTGCGTGTCGATGCGGGCCAGCACAATCGGGGCGGTGTTGACATAAAACCCGCCCCCTCGAAGCAGCGGTTGCGTATAGGAGAGTTCCGTCGCGCTGCGGTTGCTCGGGTTGAGCAACGGCGTCCCCATGCCGTACACCTGGCCGGGGTTCTGCACGAGGTTCAAGGCGGTTGTGCCGCCGAGGGTGTTGATTTTGGTCAGGCCGATACTTGCCCGGTAATCATCCGAACGCGGGCCGGTGAAACCCAGGCCCCCCTTGGTGCCGGGATCGAATCCGAAGACGGGTGTTTCCGTGCGGGTGTAGACGTTACCTTGGGTAAACGCCGGGTCGAAGCGGGCTTGCTGCTGGTCGATGCTCGTGTTCGTGATCGCCGGATCGTAGATGGTTTGGCCGCTGTTGACGGCCGATATGCCCGCGAGGGTTCGCACCACATTGGCGTTTTCAAGCGTGATCCGCAACGCCTCGTTCAGCGAGAGCGGGATTTCCTTGCGGTCGGGGTTCACGTCGCTCACGGTGACGGGCGGCAGGATGTTGGGGACCGGCGCCGATGGCAGGGCGGCCGGGTCTTGCACGTCGAGTTGCCGTTGCTCGTGCCGCCAGCCGTCGTCGATCACCCGCACGAAACCGGGCGTGCAACCGACCGACGCCATCGCGGCGGCGAGGAACATGGGGCGGGCAAACCGCCGGGGGGAAGTCATTCTTCCATCCCTTCGCGGGTCCGGCGTTGCAGCGCTTGGGCGGCTTTTTCGATGTCCGACGTGTCCGCGATCACTTCGCCGTCCACCAGCACAATGGCCCGGTCGGCCTGCCGGGCGACTTCCAGATCGTGCGTCACCAGAATGATCGTCAGTCCCTCGGTCTTGTTCAATTCGCGGAAAAACGCCATGATTTCCCGGCTCGTTCGTGTGTCGAGATTGCCCGTCGGCTCGTCACACAGCAATATCGCGGGGCTGTTGACCAGCGACCGGGCGATGGCCACCCGTTGTTGTTGCCCGCCGGAAAGCTGATTGGGCGTGTGGTCCAGCCGGTCCCCGAGGCCGACTCGCTGGAGCAGTTCCGTCGCCCGTTTGCGGCGGTGCCGGCGGCTGGCGCTCGGATCGTAAAGCATCGGCATCTCCACGTTGTCCAAGGCCGTGGTCCGCGAGAGCAGATTGAAGTTTTGGAAGACGAAGCCGATGCGTTTGTTTCGCAACCCGGCGAGGGCGTCTTTGCTCATCGAGCCGACGCTGATGCCGTCGAGATGGTAGCTGCCGCCGGTCGGCCGGTCGAGACAACCGAGCGTGTTCATGAGGGTCGATTTCCCGGAACCGGACGGACCAATGAGGGCCAAAAACTCCCCGTGTTTGATGGTGATGTTCACACCGCGCAGCGCACGGACCTGCACCTCGCCGAGGTCGTAGGTCTTGCTCAGGTCTCGCAGCTCAATCAACTCCATGCGCGGTCCGATCCGGGGGTGTTCGGCGGACATTCAACGTCATCATCGGAATAATCGGCAAGGTCGCATCAGTTTTTCGGGGAATCAGAAGAGATTTGATGAAGAGAGAAAGACATTGCTAACCGGCAATCAACTTCAACTTCGCCGCCCGCGTCAGCCGTTTGATGGCCGCCTCGCGTTTGAGGGCTTCGCTGCGGCCGGGTTGATCCTCTTGGTAAACCATCTTCACCGGCCGATGGCTGCGGGTGTAGCGGGCGGCGGTTCCGGCGTTGTGTTGCTTCAATCGCCGGGCGGGGTCGGTGGTGATGCCGGTGTACAGCGTCCCGCCGCGACAACGCAAGATGTAGACGACCCAAGTTGTCGCGGCGGGCTTTTCGCTCACGGCTTGGCGACCAGCAGGGACAGGATCGTCTGGGCGTATAACCGGTGGCCGAAGTCGTTCGGGTGGTTCAGGCCATTGCCGGTCAGGTCGAGATAGTGTTTGTTCTTCAACATCGTTTCCCACGCGGCTGTCACGTCCGCCAAGGCAATGCCCGGCCCGGCGAGGGAGGCGAGCGCTTCTTGGTATTTGGGGAACATCTCCTTCGGCGTGTGGACCCATTCGGGGTTGCCAGTCATTGTGGACACAAGGATGATTTCCGTGTACTTGTCGGCCGCGTGAATTTGCTCGATTAACTTCTGGGTTTGTTCCTTGTACCACTTCGGATCGCGTCGGCCCACGTCGTTCATGCCATAAGCGATGATGACCAGATTCGGTTTCGAGACGAGCAATTTGTCGTGATCGGCCACTCCGTTGGCGATGCTCCAACCGGAGACGGCCCGGTTCTTCAAGGTGATTTCGCTCTTGTAAGCATGTTGTAATTGAGCCGCCACCAGATCGGGGTAACCGGGTTGTTGCGGGGGGGCTTTGACGAGCGCCGAGGCATCCAGACCGGTCGAGATGCTGTCGCCGCTGATGCCGATCACGAGCGGTTTGCCTTCCCGCAACCGGGCGAACGTCTTCGGCAATTGCTTGTCCGCAAGGGTGATCGCCGGGAGTGTTCCGGATGCTGGCTTGGTCCGGTAGGTGATCTCGATTTGCCGGTCATGGAACCAGCGCCCCGGTCCGTACAGCATGTTTTGCTTGGGATTGCTTGCCCGATGGCGGTAGCTCATCGGCGCCCCTTCCGGCGGATACAAAGCGGCCTCCGTCAACACGGGTGCCTTGGCCTCCGGCTTGAACACCAGCGTCAGCCCTCCTTCGCCGAGTTGGAAATCCTTCCCGGCCTCGTAGGTCTTCTCCCCGGCCGCCGATTTGACGCTCAGAATCTCCGTCGCCGGGAACGCCAGCCGGGCGACGACGGGGGCCTTCTCGTCCTTCTGAAACAGTATGCTGCTCTCACGATAAACCACCGGCGAGACCCAAGCCGGTTCAAGCAAGTGAAGTTCCGGCAACATCTTGATGACGGACTCCCGGCCGCCGCCCGGCGGTTCGGCCGCCCGAATCGTGCCGGCGAACAGAATACAACAGACGAGCAAACGCGGAGAGTGCATGTGGAGTTTCCGAAGGAGTAACGGAAGCCGATCTTATGCCGGAGGCGAAGAACGGTCAAAGGGTGCCGTTTCCATCAGGCAGGTTGAAGTTCCTTTCGGTTCGACCGTCAACATTTTTTCCTTTCGTCCCCTGTCGTCCCGTGGTAAATTCCACTTTCACCGTTGACACACGCCAACTTGATTTTCCCACCCTCCTTGGAGCCTCTTCTAATGCTCCGCGTTCTTGGTCATGCGACACGCGCCTGCGACGGCCTTACCCGCCGCGAACTGCTCACGGCCGGGACGATGGCGATGGCCGGGTTGGTTCCGGGCGTGGCTTCTCCCGCCAAGCCCGGCGGCACGTTCGGGCAGGCGAAGTCGGTCATCCTGCTGGATCTGTTCGGCGGGCCGAGCCATATCGACACTTTTGACCCGAAGCCCGATGCCCCGGCCGAGATTCGCGGGGAGTTTGGCACGATTCCCACGGCGATTCCCGGCGTGCGCTTCACCGAACACGTTCCGATGCTGGCGAAACGACTGGATCGCTTCTGCCTCATCCGCACGTTGTCGCACGTTTACAACAGCCACAATCCCTACGCGGTGATGACCGGTTTCACCGGCGGGAACGACCGCGAGAACTATTACGCCAAGCCGACCGACCATCCCGGCATGGGGGCGGTGTGCCAATACTTCGGCGTCGGACAACACAAGGGATTGCCCGGCTATGTGTGCCTCCCGGCCTACCCCGGTTACAGTCAAGGCTTGCGCCGGGCCGGCCCTTTCGGCGGTTATCTGGGTTCGCAGTTCAACCCGATGTTTAGCACCTGCGATCCGAAATGGGATCGAGAGATCGATGCCAACAAGGATTTTTACAATCACTTGGTGAAGCCAATCGGCGTGCCCCAATTGCCGAAACTCACCGGCGACCTGACGATCAACGCCCTCGATTCCCGCCGTTCATTGCTGACCCAAATCGACCAACTCGCCCGTGGAACGACCTTTCAGAAACAGCGAGAACAGGCGTTTGATTTGCTGCTCTCCCCGGCGGCCCGCACGGCCTTCGACATGGACCGCGAATCTCATGTGCTGCGAGACCGCTACGGCCGGGACTTGTTTGGCTCCAGCACGTTGATGGCCCGGCGACTCGTCGAGGCGGGTTCCACATTCGTGATGGTTCACACCGAGGCCAAAGGCAACGGCCACTGGGACACGCACGACAACAACTTCAACATGCTGAAGCATTGGCTCCTGCCATATCTGGACCGGGCCGTCTCCGCGTTGCTGGATGACTTGGAAGCCCGCGGAATGATGGACAGCACGCTGGTGGTGGTGATGGGCGACATGGGCCGGATGCCAAAGGTAAACGCCCGAGCCGGCCGGGACCACTGGACGAAAGCCGGCTTCGCCCTGTTGTTCGGCGCCGGCATCCGACCGGGAACGGTGTTCGGCTCCACCGACTCGCAGGCCGCCTTCCCGAAGGACCACCCGGTCAGCCCCGGCGACATGTGCGCGACCATCTATCACCTCTTGGGCGTGGACCCGGAAAGCACCGTCCCAGACCACACCGGCCGGCCGACGCACATCTCCCACGGGGGCGGAGTCATTAATCCGATTTTGGTTTGAAGAAAAATGATGATCCCTCAACAGTCAGAATTCGGAGAACAAGGCGAATGGAACAGCGCCAAGAATGCCCGGCGTTATCTTCTCATTGACAAATCCATCGATTCAACCATCTCTCTGGAAGAAACGGTTGAACTCGATCAACTCCAATCACAAATGGGCCGCTGGCTCGATCTCGTTGCCCCGTTGCCGATGGAACGGGCGAAAAAACTTCACGGCGAACTATCAGAAACTTACTAAACGGCAGATATCAACATTGGGCGTCGTCAAAGCAATAGACGAGTAATCACTTTCTCAAGAAAATCAGAGACGCGGCGACCAAAGCACCTTGTTTTGTCGGTCCAACGGACCGATTAACATAGCCCAGCCCGAAAGGGCTGGGTCAGCCGCCCGCCAACGACCCCGGTCTGAAGG
>NZ_JH636440.1:1000722-1041987 GCF_000255705.1 Zavarzinella formosa DSM 19928 | reverse complement strand
CACTTAGTTAAGGGTGAGGGCTGAAATTGCCTTCACACTGGGTAATCTGGGAGGCTGTTTTTAAGGCCGAATTTCTTCCCAAATTACCCAATGTGAACCAGTTTTTCATGTCTCGCCCTTAACTAAGCGCCATTCGTCTGAAGGACCGGTTACCTTTGGGCTTTCGGCCCTTCGCGGCCCTGACGGACCTTGAACTGATAATCGGTCCTTCAGACCGCCGGTTTTGATGGTTCGTTGACCCAGCCCTTTCGGGCTGGGCTATGTTAATCGGTCCGTTGGACCGACAAAAAAACACCCGCTTTGATAATCCGCTCTAATACCCCACCGCCATTCCATCCTTCCTTGCCTCACTGCCGCCTTGCAGGACGCCTGTTTTCGGGTCGATCCAGATGCCCTGATAGCCACCGCCGTTTTTTCTCACGCGGTCCACGATGTGGCCCCGTTTGCACAGCTCGGCCACCACGCTTTCGGGGATGCCGTATTCGGCGTGGATGGTCCCGCCGGTCGGGGCGCCGGGGTGGCCGGTCGGGGTGGCGGAGCCGGTGTGTTCCACTCGGGGGAACTCGCCGGCTTCTTGAACATTCATGCCGAAGTCCAGCATGTTGATTAGCACCTGAACATGCCCCTGCGGTTGCATGTCGCCCCCCATCACGCCGAAGACGAATGCGGGTTTGCCTTCCTTGGTGACCATCGCCGGGATGATCGTGTGGAACGGCCGCTTGCCCGGTTCGAGCCGGTTGGCATGATTTTCGTCCAGCGAGAAAAGGGTGCCGCGGTTTTGCAGGGCGAAGCCGAGGGCTTCCGGGGCGTAACCAGAGCCGAAGCCGAAGTAATTGCTTTGGATCAGCGAGACGCAATTGCGCTGGTCGTCCACCACGCACAAATAGATCGTGTCGGCCTTGCCCACCTTCGCATCCCCGGCGGGGACTTGTTTCATCGCGTGTTTGGTGTCAATCAACTTGCGGCGTTCGTCCGCGTAGGGTTTGCCGATCAATTCGGTCGTGGGAACTTTGGCAAACTCCGGGTCGGTGTAATATTTCGCCCGGTCGGCATAGGCGAGCTTTTTCGCTTCTGTGAGCAGATGCCAGTAATCCGGCGATGCCGGGCCGAGTTTTTTGAGGTCGAACGGCTCCAGAATGTTGAGCATCTGCAAGGCCGCAATCCCCTGACCGGGAGGCGGCAATTCCCACACGTCGTAACCGTGATAACTGGTCTTCACCGGCTCCGTCCAAGTGGAGGTGTGTTTCGCCAAATCGTCGGCCGTCAACAAACCGCCATGTTTCTTGGAGAAGGCATCAAGTTTGGCGGCGATATCTCCCTTGTAAAACGCATCCCGCCCTTTCGTGGCGATCTCCCGATAAGTGGCCGCCAGCACGGGGTTCTTGAACATGTCCCCGGCCTTCGGAGCGTGCTGGCCGTCGGGCAGATAAACCTTCAGGTGCCTGCCTTCGGCCCCCTTCCAATACCCGGCGATCACTTCCGGCACGGGGAAACCCTTTTCCGCATAAGCGATACTCGGGGCGAGCAACTTGTCGAAATTCATCGTGCCGAAGCGTTTTCGCAATTCGTCCCAGCCATCGACACAACCGGGCACGGACCAACTCAGCGGGCCGGTCGCCGGGATTTCGTCCAGTCCGCGATCCGCGAACAACTTCCGCGTGGCGGCCATCGGCGCCCGGCCGTTGGCCTGTAACCCGTATAGTTTTTGGGTCTTCGCGTCCCAGACGATGGCGAACAGGTCGCCGCCGATGCCGCAGGACATCGGTTCCATCAACCCCATCGCGGCGCTGGTGGCAATGGCTGCGTCAAAGGCGTTGCCGCCGTTGCGCAGGATATCCACCCCCACTTGGGCCGCCAACGGATGACTGGTCGCCACCATGCCATGCGGCGCCATGACGACCGACCGCCCGGCCTTGAATGCGGGCTTTTCTTGGGCTGAAACAATGGAGGTGAGCATCATCAGCAAACCTGCGGCAAGACGCATATGGAAAGTTCCTTGCAATAAAGAGAAGAGGATTCACCGCACAATAAAGAGAAGAGGATTCACCGCAGAGGGCATAGAGGGCACGGAGAAGAAAAACAGAGGCAAACCTCAAATTCTTTTCTCTGTCTTTCATCTCCGTGCCCTCTGTGCCCTCTGCGGTGAATCCTCTTCTCTTCGGTTCGTCCGCGGTGAATCCTCTTCTCTTCGGTTTATCCGCGAACAATCTTGTTCAACACATTGGCGGTGATCCGCTGCACCCGCTCATCCGGGCCCTGCGGGCGGCCGTGGTGCGAGATGGGGGGCATGTGGCCCGGCGGGGAGGAGAGGCCCTGCGCCCAGAAAATCGTCGAAGCGTTGAAGACGAAATTCCCCTTCGGGCCGGGGTAGATGGTGGTGGTGTAGTGCGATTCCCGGTCGTCGCCGGTGAAGGTCGGCCCCTCGGCCAGCACTTCCAAGCCGGGGATGTCGGCCGGTTCGCCGTGGAACTCCCAGCCGACGAGTCCCTTGACGCGATCCCCTTTTTTCATCTTGGTCCCCTCAAAAATCCAATGCTCCGGCTTGGTGACGATCCAATCGCCGGAACCATTGAAGGGGGTCACCGTCTGGGCGCCGATCAACAGGGCTTCGCTCGGCGCCTCGGCGGGGAGATCGACCATGAAAGGTTTTTCCCGTTCGCGCACGCCGCCATATCGTCCGGCGCGTTCGATCACCCGGTTGGGTTTGCCATCCGTGCCCGGCGTGAACGGGGTGATAAAGCAGACCGAATTGCCCGAGAAGAAGCAGGCATTTAACCCGTTCTTGATCGCCGATTGCAGATGATCGTATTGCGGCCGGCTCCAGTATTCGTCGTGTCCGACGGAGAGGAAGCCCTTCGCTCGTGCCAGCGTGGCCGGCGTTGTCGCCACGTCGAGATTGGAGATGTATGAGATGTCGTACCCGTGCATTTCCAGCCAATAGGCGAACGGGAATTCCCACAGCAGAAACTCGCCGCTTCCTTGCGATAGCGGGTTGTCGAAAATCTGCACATACTTGCCATACGGCCGGTCAAAGCTGGCTTTCACGCCGGAACAGAGGACTTTGCCGTCCTTGCGGTCGTTGGTGTACAGCGAGTGGTTGTCCGGCCACTTGTTGTATGCCTGCCAGGTGGTGTCGCTGCATTGGAACACCAAATCGGCTTTGCGATCATCCCGGACGATGAAGATCACATAACTTTGGTAACGGTGCTTCGTTGCCGAGAGCTTGCCCACATAGACACCGCTGAGCCAGTCCTTCGGGATTTCCAGCGTCGTGCATTTCTTCCACTGACACTCCCGGAGCCGGGCCGGCCCCACTTCCGGCGTCGGCTGGACGATGCCATCAAATGGTCCAAGCGTGGCGACATGCCGGCCCCCTTTGCCGCCGTAATAGCCGAGCCGGTAGAAGTCGATTTGAAACGGCCCGGCGGGATCGACGCTGACAAAGAAATCAAACGCCTCCCCGGCCGACACGCTTTGCTTGGAAACATACCCCTCGATCATCCGTGAGCGAAACGGCGCCTTGGGATCAACCCGCGTATAGGTAAGCTGCCAGTCAAGCGTGCCCTCCCGCTTGTTCTCGGCAATGATCGGATTGTCCTTGGGTTTGTCGTCGGCAAACAAGGGCAACGTCGCCGCCCCGGCCACAGTGGCCAGCAGTTCCCGACGATTCGGGGTCGCCATGATGTGTCCCTCAACGGTGTGTGACCGCCGACCAGCGTACCGCATCCGAAGGTCGTTTGAAAGAACTTCGATGATACGATTCCGAAAAACAAACAAGGACACGGATTGACCGTGTCCTTGCCTGACGAATCACACTTGTCACTTGTTCAATACTTGATGTTTACCTTCTCGGCCTGTTTGCGGAGCATGTCGAGTACCTGGCCGTCGAAGCCGTCTTTCTGGTCGCCTTTTTCCTTTTCCTCGGCCAGTTTCTTGTTGATGAAATCCATCCGCTTCTTGTCGAGGTCGAGGGCCTGTTTCTTCAGGTCGTCTCGCTCGGTTTGAAGTTTCACCACATGTTTGGCGAGTTCGTCCTTGTTCAACTTTTTGAGTTCTTCGGGGAGTTCCGCGTCTTTGATCTCGTCGAGTTTCTTCTTGCCTTCCTTCAGGTCGTCCAGCAGATCGTTGGCGGCCACGCGGCTTTGCTTGGCCCGGAACCCGGCGCTGTCGGCGGCGGCTCCCCCGGAGGCCGGGAGGGCGGAGGCGCTGGCGTTCTTAAACAAACCATCGGCTTGGGCCTTTTCGGTTCCGTAACACACGTTGGTTTTCAGCAACTTCGTGTTGAGCGCCGCCAAGTCTTTGTCATACGGGGTATCAACGGCCTTCACGCCGCCGTTCTGGGCGATCTGGGCGTAAGAACCGCCCCCCTTGGCGCAAATGTCCTGCCAGATTTTGGTGCATTCGCGGTCGCCGCCGCATTGCACGGTGTTGATGATGATGGCCTTTTCGACCGCCAGCTTGCAGGTGTCCGGGTACTTCACATCGTCCGCGTAATCCATGTGCGGCGGGGCGTCGCCGACGAGGAAGACGATCCGCAGGGTGTTCTTCTCGTCGGACCATTTGATCCGCATCACGGAATCGTTCAACGCTTGGTTCACGCTCTCCGGCGTGTCCCCCCCGCCGGCCGCGACAAAGGTTTTGAGGTTCTTGTGGACTTCATCAAGGTCCGTGGTGAGGTCATACACCTGCGTGACATAGGCATCCCCGCGATCCCGGTAAGCGACAAGCCCGACCTTCACTTCCGGGTTGGGTCGGCCGCTGGCGATTTGATTGACAATCGACCAGATTTTTTGCTTGGCCCCCTCGATGAGGCCGGACATGCTGCCGGTGGTGTCCAGACAGAACACCACCTCCACCTGCGGCTTCTTGCCCTTGATATCCACCGGAGCCGCCGGGCTGATGGCCGCCGTAAACAGAACGGCCGCCAGCGCGCCGCCGAACATGCGTTTCATTGACATGAGAAACCCCCGCTTGGGAATTGAAACTGATTGCTATCCTACCCTTGAAGACGAGCGGGAGGCGAGAGCGGTCTTGTAACTTGGGCGTAACAGCTCTTAATGCACAATCAAGCAGCACCATTTGCCAATGATCCCAAGAGCCTCACTGCGTCAGCGGTGGGGGTTGTTTTCAAAGTGTGACGGCCACCCCCACCGCTGACGCAGTGGGGCTCTTGAATGTCTCCATGCAAAATATCTGTTGAATTTGCACTAACCCCTGATGTGACAGTCTCATTCGACGGGAGTGAGCGCCAAAATAATTGCCCGCAACTGTTCGCGCAACGCCATCGAATCACCCGTCGTTCCCGAAAAGCGGGCGGTGTCGCACATCTCCAAAAAAGCCTCGACTTCCACAACCGGGCATTCAGGAATGCCCCGAAGCTCATCAGCAAGTTCGGCCGAGGTCCGGGCGGCGAACGGTTGGTTCAAGCGGTGTTCTAAAAATTGCCGCAGGATGATAACAAGCCGATCCGGGTCGGCGGTTCCGGCCATTTGCCGCTCGGCCCACGCGGCATCAAGAATCTCGATTACATCCCGAGATCGACGGCGGTATTGGTCGATTCCCACGATCAGCAAGGCCAGCAAACCGGCGGCGAAGAGCCACCACCGGCGGTCGAACAAGGCGGGCGGTGTCGGGTCGTCGGGCGTTTGTTCGATGCCGGTCACGGGGCGTAAATCTTCGGCATTTGGCTTTTTGATGGTGGTCGTCACTTTTATGTGAAGCGACTCCTTCCAAGCGATTTGGATGTCGTCCGGCGGGCCGCTTTGCACAATCAGGGGGCTCAGGGAAATGGGTGTCGCCTCGCCGGGAACGAGCGGGGAGAGGCGGTATTCCATCACCCAGCGTTGTCGTTGGTTCGGCAGGATCTCCCGCAGGGGCAACCCCTCTTCGCGCACCCGCCATGTTCCGGTGGTCGTCAGGAGCGGTTTTGGCCGGGTGACTTCCAGCGGCGTCGGCCCTTCGACGATGAGGCGCAAACGCACTTCACCGGAGAGTCGAATTTCGGCGGTGTCGATGTCGGCCGTCGCCCGGATTTCCAAGTTGCCGGTTCGCCGGGTTTCGAGGAGCGAGGCGGGCGAGGTCCCGATGATGGCCGCAAGGCACAAGAGAGTGGTCATCGGCGCTGTCTCCGGCGGGCGTTCCTGGCCCGGAAGAATCGCACCAGTTCGTCGAGATGGTCGCCGCCGGTGCCCACGTCAATCACGTCCGTTTGCGTGGATCTGGCCAGCAAGTCGAATTCGTTTCGCCGATCTTGCACCTGTTTGGCGAAGCCCTCCCGCACATCGGCCCGGCGGGTGTCGATTAACACTGGCCGATCTGTCTCGGCATCTTGGAAGCGGACCAGCCCGACGTTCGGCAGCGTCAACTCGCGGGGGTCGGTCACGCGCACGGCAATCAGGTCGTGCTTGCGGCTCAGCAGCCGGAACGATGCCTCGTAGCCGGTGTCCTGCCAGTCGCCGAGGAAGAAAACAATCGACCGGCGAGGCAGCACTTCGCTCAGATAGTCGCAGGCTTTGCCAATGGATGTGCCCCGGTGTTCGGGCGGGCGGTCCAGCACTTCGCGGATGATTCGCAACGCATGTCGCGTTCCGTGGGTTGCGGGGAGATATAACTCGACATCCCCGGCAAACGCCAGCAACCCCACCCGGTCGCGGTTGGCCAGCGCGCTGAAAGCGACCAAGGCAGCGATCTCGGCCATCGCCATTCGCTTGTCCATCCCTGCCGTGCCGAAGCTCAGGCTGTGGCTGATGTCGGCGGCAATAACAACCGTGAGTTCCCGTTCCTCGACATACCGTTTGACAAACGGAGCCGCCATGCGGGCCGTCACATTCCAGTCAATCGTGCGGATGTCATCGCCGGGTTGATACTCACGGACCTCATCGAACGACAGCCCGCTTCCCTTGAAGACGGATTGATACTCGCCGCCCAAAAGGGTTTGCACCGCCCGCCGGGCGAGCAGACGAATCCGGCGAACTTGCTTGGCTTGCTCGGAAGGGAGCATGAATAGCACTCTTGGAAAAAGCACTAACCACAAAGACGCAAAGATCACACAAAGTTTCACAAAGAAAACACGACATGAGCAAAAACAGAAGCAAAGGAAAGACAGAAGATCGCCGAGGAAAACCAATTAAACATTCTTTTTCAGTGTTTCTCTCAGTGTGCTTTTGTCTTTCCTTTGCTTATTCTGTTTTAGATTTTCTTTGTGAAACTTTGTGTGATCTTTGCGTCTTTGTGGTTAGTGCCTTTGGTCTTTTCAACCTTCAATCTCTACGCCACCACCTCTTTAATCACCTTCCCCGCCACATCCGTCAGCCGATATCGGCGACCGTTGTGCATGTAGGTTAGCTTTTCGTGGTCCATGCCCAAGAGGTGTAAGATCGTGGCATGGAAGTCGTGGGTGTCGGCGCGGTTGACGGCGGCTCGGTAGCCGACTTCGTCGGTTTCACCGTAGGTCGTGCCGCCCTTGATACCGCCGCCGGCCATCCAGGCGGTGTTGGCGTGGGGGTTGTGGTCGCGGCCGGGTTTGGCCCCTTTTTGGGAGACCGGCAGGCGGCCGAACTCGCCGGCCCAGACCACCAGCGTCGAATCCAGCAGGCCCTTTTGCTTGAGGTCCGTCAGCAGCGCGGCTACCGGGCGATCCGTCTCGTCGGCGAAGCCTTGGTGGTTCCCCTTGATGTCGATGTGGCCGTCCCAACTGAGTTGGTTGTCCATCCCGCCGGAGTAGATTTGCACGAAGCGGACACCCCGTTCGACCATGCGCCGGGCCGTCAGGCATTGTTTGGCGAAGTGGTCGCACTCGGGGCGGCCGACGCCGTAGAGTTCGTGCGTTTCCTTGGTTTCGCGGGCAATGTCCATCGCCTCCGGGGCGGCCGATTGCATCCGATACGCGAGTTCAAAGCTCTTGATGCGCGCTTCTAACTCGCGGTCGGCCGGGGTGTCGGCCACGCGACGTTTGTTGAGCTTCGTCATCAGGTCGATGGAAGCCTGCTGGGTCGGGTCGGCCATGTCGGCGGGGCGTTTCAGGTTGTCGATGGGATCGCCGGAGGGCTTCAGCCAAGTGCCCTGATAGGCGCCGGGCAGGAAGCCGCTGGTCCAGTTCAGCGTGTGACCTTTCGGCAGGCCGCGGCCTTTGGGATCGGACATCACCACGAAGCCGGGCAGGTTTTCATTCTCGCTGCCGAGGCCATAAGTGACCCACGAGCCGACGGAAGGATTGCCCATCCGGGGGAGGCCGGTGTTCATCATGAACAAGGCGGGGCTGTGGTTGTTCGATTCGCTCCAGAGCGAATGAATGAACGCCATTTGGTCCACATGCTTCGACAGATGCGGGAACAGCGAAGTCACCCACTTGCCGGACTGGCCGTGTTGTTTCCACTCGAACGGGGACTTCATCAACGGGCCAACATCGTTGGTAAAAAAGCCGGAATTCTTGTCGATGGACGGCAGCGGCTTGCCGTCCAGTTTGATGAGTTCCGGTTTGTAATCCCAAGTGTCCACATGGCTGTGCCCGCCGTTGACGAATATCCAGACAACGGCCTTGGCCTTCGCCGGGAAATGCGATTTCTTCGGGGCCAGCGGGCTGATGGCCTTCGTGTCGGCCGCGAGAAGCCCCTGCTCAGCCAGCATGGTCGTGAGAGCGATGCTCCCCAAGCCGCCGCCACACCGGGCCAAGAGTTGACGACGATTCATTGGAACAGTCATGGAAAAATCCTTGAACCGAGGGAAGCCTGTTGCCCGGCGACCTAATGCAAAATCAAGCAGCAACATTTGCAAATGATTTCAAGAGCCCCACTGCGTCAGCGGTGGGGGTGGCCGTCACACTCGAAAAACAACCCCCACCGCTGACGCAGTGGGGCTCTTGATGATCTCACACAAGATGCTTGATGATTTTTGCGGCCCCCAGTTCCCCTTCCTTCTTAGGGAAGGGGAACTGGGGGTGAGGTTGCATTCACAATCAACCTCTCACTCCACGTAAATAAACTCATTCAGACTCATCAGCACCAGCGCATAATCGGCCAGCGCCGTTGCCGGGTGGCTTGCTTGGGCGGCTTTCAGGTAGTTGACGCCGTCGGCCGCTTCTTCGCTGGTCGGCGGGCGGCCGTAGGCGGTTTCGTAGGCCAGCGCCACGGTGGCCTCGGGGGTTTTCGCCGGGGCAAGTTTGGCCGCGAAGGCTTTGGCCATGTTGCGCACATGCGGGTTGTTCAAGAACAGCAACGCTTGCGGGGCGACCACGGTGGTCGGCCGGGCCGAGGCGCTGGTCAGCGTGTCGGGCCAGTCGAACACTTGGAGCATCGGGATCAACTGGCTCCGCTGCACGGAGAAGTAGATGCTGCGGCGTCTCATGCCTTGGTCGAGCGTGCCGGCGCCGTACATCGTCTTGTCGAGGGTGCCGCTGACGGCCAGCAGATTGTCACGGATCGTCTCGGCTTCCATGCGGCGTTTGGGCCGATAGTGCCAGAGGCGGTTGTCCGGGTCTTGTTCCTTGCCGGTGGCGGTCGGCGTGCCGGAGAGTTGATAGACCCGGCTCATCATCAGTTGCTTGTGAAGACGTTTGACGTTCCAGCCATTGGCTACAAAATCACGGGCCAGCCATTCCAGCAATTCCGGGTGAGTCGGCGGGTCGCCTTGGAAGCCGAAGTCGTTGACGGTGGAAACAATTCCCCGGCCGAAGTGGTGGTGCCAGAGCCGGTTGACCATCACGCGGGCGGCGAGCGAACCAGCGCCGGTGTCGGTGTCGGTGATCCATTTGGCCAGTCCGGCTCGCTTGAACGACGTGCGGGCCTCTTTCGGCTTGGGGATCATCCAATGTTTGTCCCCCTCAGCCGAGCGAGACAGCACTTGCAAAAAGCCCGGATCGGCTTTGCCGTTCTTTTGGGCCACATCCCCGCGATTCAGGAAGAACGTCTCCGGGTAAAAGTCCGGGATGCTGCCGTCGGCGGTGTGGTGCCGCATCGGCTTCAAGCCTTCAGAACACGCCTGAACTTTGACCACCGTGGATTTGGGCCGTTGTTTGTTCAACTCGGCGATCTCGGCCGACTGCTTTTTCCAAGTGTCGTCTTGCGTGGCGAACCACTTCAACAAGGCATCCCGTTCTGGCTTGGCCAGTTTGTCGAGCGGTTGTTTGCCATCCAACAAACCTTGCAAGGTTTTGGAAACCTTGGCGTCGGCGATCTTCGGCAACGGAGATTTCTTCGCTTGTTGCTCCGCGATCCACGCCGACAGTTTCTTCGGCAATTCCGTGTCTTCGTACTGCTTGTGGGCGTCCGTCAGCGGCTTTAACTTGGTTTCAAACGCCTTGGTGGCGGCCTTCTCTTCCGGGGTGCCCAAGTCCACGTCGATTTCGGTTCGCGTGGTCGTCGTGAACGCCGAGAGCATCCGGTAATAGTCTTTGGTGGGGATCGGGTCGAACTTGTGATCGTGGCAGCGGGCGCAGCTGACGGTCAGGGCCAGCATGGCGTGGCCGGTGGTGGCGAGCATGTCGTCCATCGCGTCGTAGCGGATGCGCTCGGCCTCGGCGTTGGTGATCTGCGTGGGGAAGACGCCGGCCCCGAGGAAGCCGGTGGCCATCAAGGCGAGCGGGTCTTCGGGGGCTAGTTCGTCCCCGGCGATCTGCCATTCCACGAACTGCTTGTACGGCATGTTCGCGTTGATGGCCTTGATGAGAAAATCGCGGTAGTGATAGGCGTTCGGCCGGAAGTAATCGTGTTCAAAGCCGTGGCTCTCGGCATAGCGGGCCGGGTCCATCCAATGTCTGGCCCAGCGTTCGCCGAACTGCGGCAGGCTCAACAGGTGGTCGATCACCTTCTCAAAAGCATCCGGGGATTTGTCATCCAGAAACGCCTTCACTTCCTCCGGCGTCGGCGGCAGGCCGATCAGGTCGAAATAAGCCCGGCGAATCAGCGTGCGCGGATCGGCTTGGGGGGCGGGCGTGATTCCCTTTTCTTCCCATTTGGCCCGGATGAACGAATCGACGGGCGTTTTGCCCCACGCAGCGTCTTTCACGATTGGCGGCTTGATCTCGCCGAGGGGTTTGTAAGCCCAATACTGTTTGTCCTTGTCGGTCACGGTCATCGGTTGCTTGCCGACGGCCGCCCCTTCGACCAGCGGTTTGTCGTAAGCGGCGCCGAGGTCGATCCACTTGGCCAGCACATCGACCATGTCCTTGAACGCCGGTTTCTTCGGCGGCATGAACGACTCTTCCTCGTGGGCGACGTATTTCACCAGCGGGCTGGTTCGCCCTTTGCCGAGGATCACGGCCGGCCCCTTGTCGCCCCCCTTGAGCATCGTTTCCCGCGAGCCGAGATTGAAGCCCGCCTTGACCTTCCCGGCCCCGTGGCACTCGACGCACTGCGCCATGAGGAACGGGCCAACTTTCTGTTTGAACAACTCCCGGCTGGCGGCCATGTTGGCGGCATGTTCGGGCGGCAACGACTCCGGAGCCTTGGGCGGTTCGGCCGCCATGCCCGCGTATGCCGTCATCAACAAAGTGACGGCCGGTGCGAAGAGTTTCATGAACATCCACATCCCGCGGAAAAAAGTGCCCGATTGGTGGGAATGGTATTGTGGCGTCCTGAGGGTGGGAAAAGCAAGGGGGAAAAGCCGCAGAGTGACAGTTGTGAAGTTGGAGCGATGATTGCTTCAACTGATGCTTGGCGCCGAACGTCTCTCACAACCGTTCACAGATCGCCCGGTTGCAATCCAGTTTTCTTGCCTATCCGGGCCAGCATCCGTGGACCAATTTCCTCGTCGTCGTGAAAAGCAAACACATAATCCGTCCATCCCGACCGGGTTAGAATTCGGTGAGAACCATTCTGTCGTTTCACTTGCCAGCCAATTCGGAGCAAGGCGGCCAGCACTCGCTTGGCTTTTGCCGACGGCCAATTGCTCATGCCGCCACCGTGAAAAAGTCCGTTACTTCGTCCGGTACCTCTTCGCCATGCTCAACCCGGTCGGCCAGTGTTCGCAAAGCAAGCGCCCGAACCGCGTCTGTTGCCTCGTCTTTCGTCATCCCGTAGGCCATCACGCCGGGCAGGGCGGGCACCTCGGCAATCCAACGACCGTCTTCTTCCTGCTCAAGTTCAATTGGAAGGGACATGGAATATCTCGGGTTTGGTGACGATCAATTTAGTTTACCGCACATGCGTTCAACACGGCAACATCTTGCCCGCTTGTTTTGGGGGGCATGCGTGAAGAACCAAGCGGAAATGGCAGGTTCTCACTTTGGCAGCTTCTCCTTATATCCTCTCCCCAATCATCCCCCGCAAGTCTTCCACTCCCACTCCCCGGATCAGAAACGCTTTGTTGCGATTGGTCGGGCCGGTCAGCAATTCCACTTGGGAGCGTTTCAAGCTGAGCCAGTCTCGCAGTAAATCGGTGATGGCGGCGTTGGCCCGGCCGTCTTCGGGCGGGGCGGTGACGGATACCTTCAACGCTCCGGCTTGTTCCCCGGTGACGGCGTTTTTTCTTGCCCCCGGTTGGGCGCGAACGGGCAGGACGCAGCCTTCGGAATGGGGGTTGATCTCAATCATCGGACGACGCTCCGAGTGTTCGTGAAATTCATCACAATCCGAAAATTCGGCGCGGCGAAGAGTTGACGCGGGAGGGTTGGGAGGGCAAAATGGTGTCCACGTCTGGTAATCGTTTGCCCTCGACCGGCGAATACCCACGTCAGTCGTTGATCGTTGCCGCCCTGCCATCCCACCCGCGGCGTTTCGCCACAACCGGAGTCAGCACCGATGCGTTCTCCCCGCTCTCGTGTGGTCTTGTTCTTATCGGCCTTCCTGGTCGTCGCCAATTTTGGCCACGCCCAAACGCCGGAACAACAAGCCGAGATGATTCTGACCTCGGCCCGCAAGGCGTATTCCGAGCAAAACTATCCGTTTGCCATCCAACGCTTTACGGAGTTTGTGCAAAAGTTCGGCGGCCACCCGCAGGCGAACAACGCCCGCTATCACCTCGGGATGAGCTATCTGCAAGCCCCGGAAAAGAACTACGACAAAGCCCTCGAATCCTTCGGACCCATCGTCGGGAACCAAGGGCTGCCGGAATACCCGCTGACGGTTTATTTTGCCGGGCAGGCGTACCGGGGGTTGGGCTTGAACGAGGTGGCCCAGATGGCCGCCAAGCCGAACGAAGCCCAACAACTCAAGCAAAGAGCAGACCAACGCTTCAATGAGGCCGTCAACCGGTTCACCCAGGCGACGGCTGCTTTCACCGCCAAACTGCCCAAGGAAGCGGATGGCAAAGTCACCCCGGAGGCCGATTGGGCTGCCCGCGCCCGCTGCGATCAGGCCGAGATGGAGCTGCGGCTCGGCAAATACAAGGAAGCCAAGGCGACGGCCGAGCCGATCACCAAGGATGCCACGCTTTCCAAGACCAAATACGCAAAACTCGGGTTGTATTATCACGGCTACGCGGCCTTCCAGAACACTGATTATCTTGTCGCTGGCCGGTCGCTGTCGCAGCTAAATCCGTTTGACGATCCCTTCTTCGGGCTGCACGCTCGCTATCTGTTGGGTCGGGTATTCCAAGTGACGGACCAAAAGGCCGAGGCCGCCCAAGCTTATGACGCCGTCGTCACCGGGTACGAAAAATCCAAGGTTGATGCGACGGAAGCCCTCAAGAAGCCGGAACAATTCAAAGACAATCCGGCCGAGAAGGCCCGGCTCGAAAACCTCCTCCGGGCGCCGTTGCCGGATTATGTGGCCGGGGCCACGTTCCATGCCGCGTGCCTCGGCTATGAGGCCGGCAAATTCAGCGACGCCCTCGGCAAGTTCACGCAGTTCGCCAAAGACTTTCCCAAGTCGGAATTGCTGCCGGACGTGCAACTTCGCATCGGCTATTGTCAGATTCAGATGAAGCAGTTCCCGGAAGGGCTGGCGACGCTGCAACCATTGATGGACAAACAGCCGAAACTCGCCGACCAGATTCAATTCTGGATCGGCAAGGGACAAGCCGGCGTGGCCGCGATGAACACGGACCCGGCGAAGGCCGCCGACCGGGCGAATGGCTTGAAAACCGCCGTCGCCACCATGCGGGCCGCCGCCGACAAGGCGAACCAACTCTCCAACAACGACCCCGAAGCGAAAACCCGCCGGGGCGAAATGATGCTGGAAATCGCCGACACCCTGCAACTCGCGGGCGCCCCACGAGAAGCCGCCCAAGCCTATGAAACCATCCTGAACGAAAAGACTCTGCCGGGCCGGATGGAGGAAACCACCCAACGGCTGATCGTCGCCATGCACCTCGCGGGCGACTATCCCCGCGCCGACCAGATCGCCCGGGAGTTCTTGGAGAAATACCCGGAAAGCCCGCTGCGGGTGCCGGTGATGTTCCGCTACGCGGAAAACGCTTACTTCAACGCCCTGGCCGCCGAGAAGAAGCCGGATTTCCCCAGCCGGCAAATGGAACTGCCGAAACTCTACGACGAAGCCGGGAAACGCTATCAGGCCGTCCTGGACAAGGGGGGCGAGTTTGAACGCCTCAGCCTCGCCAAATACGGGCTGGCCATGTGCCACTTCAAAAAGGGGGAGTTTGACAAGGCGAAGGCGTTGCTCGAACAAATCCCGAACGGCGAACGCAGCAATGAACTGGCGTACACGCCTTACTTGCTGGCTGATTGCCTGCTGCGGCAGACACCCGCCAACGTCAGCGGAGCGGCCGAAACTCGCAAGGTGTTGGAATCCCTCGACGCCGCCATCGGCAATCTGGATGGCTTCATCAACGCCAACCCGAAGGCCCCCGAAGTGCCGGACGCCATGCTGAAACTTGGCACCAGCCAGGCCCGCAACGGGTCCATGCTGGCCGTGCAGCAAGAACGCAATGTGATCCTGCAAAACGCCCGGCAAACCTTTGAAAAGCTGATGCAGCAATTCCCCAAGGAACCGCAGGCCGCCCAAGCCAAATTGGAACGGGCCAAGGTGATGAACCTGCAAGGGGACAAAGGCGGGGCCATGAACGAACTGCGGCAGTTCACCCAAGACCCGTGGCAAAACGCCCCGGCCGCCCCGTTCGCTCTGACGATGCTGGCGACCCTGTTGCGGGAGCAAAACAAGGCCGACGAGGCCGCCACCATCCTGGGCGCCGCCCGGCAAAAGCTGGAGCCGATGCTGGCGAAAGAACCGGAGCGGATCGGCCTGCTGCGGTATCACCACGGGGTTTGCTTGCAGGAAGCCGGTAAGTTTGCCGAAGCCCGCACCGCGTTGGACAGCGTCGGCCAGGTGGCGGCGAACAAGCCGATCCATGCCGAGGCCGGTCTGCGAGCCGGTCAGAGTCGCATCGCCGAGGGACGCAAGTTGATCGAAACCGCCCGGCAGCAACTCGCCAATCAAGGCCTCAAGCCGGAACAGTTGAACGCCGCCAACACGATGCTTCAACAAGGCTACGCGGCCCTGGCCGAATCGATCGGCACACTGGAACGCCGGGCCGAGGAACTGCGGGCGACGATGCCGGGCCTTGATGCCCGCGAGCGGATGTTCTACGAGGCCGCCTGGGCCGCCCGTTACCTCGCGGAAAACGAAGTGGCCAACGCCACGCTCAAGCTCCGGCAGGAGCGGCAGGCCAAATTGCAGGACGAGATCAACAAGAAAACCCCGCCGGGCGCCAAGCCGGCAACGGCGCCACTGCCGGAAGTGGACCGCAAAGAAATCCCGCTTCAACCGGCCGAGCAAAAAGCCCGGGCGTTGTATCAGGCCCACATCGCCGGTTTCAGTGATTCGCTGCTTTCGATTGATTCACGTTATGAATTGGCCGAACTCTTCGCCGACCGGGACGAGTATGATCCGGCCATCAAACTGCTGAAGGATGCCAACGATGTCGAACCGCGCGGCGACAAGCTGCCGACGGCCGAACTGATGGACCGCATCCGCATCCGTGTGGGAACCTGTCTGGCCGCCAAGAAAGATTATGATGCCGCCCTCGCCTACTTCGAGGCGGTGGCCGGGAACCCGAAGTCCCCGTTGGTGGCCCAAGGCATGTACCGGGCCGGGGAAGTGTTGCTCGCCAAGAACGAACCGGCCAAAGCCATCGAAAAGCTGCTGGTGTTCAAGGACAAGGGCGAATTCCAAAACGTGCCGAACGTCACCGACCGGGCGCTGATCCGGCTCGGTTACGCTTACGGCTTGCTGAAGCAGTGGGAGCCTTCACGGGTGAGCTACGACGCCGTGGTCGCCCGCTTCGGTGGCAGCCCGTTCATCCACGAAGCTCGTTACGGCTTGGGCTGGGCGTTGCAAAACGTCGGCCAGTTCGACCCGGCGGTGAACTGGTATGCCCAGGTCGCCAACTCCACCGGCAGCGAACTCGGGGCCAAGGCCCACCTGCAAATCGGCCTCTGCCGGATGGAACAGAAGAAATACGGCGATGCCGTGAGTTCTTTGCTCATCGTCCCCTACACCTTCGACTACCCGGAACTGAGCGCCACCGCCTTGTGCGAAGCCGCCCGGGCGTTGGTCGAGGACAAAAAGCCGGAGCAGGCCGAGAAACTGTTGAAGAAGGTCATCAAGGACCACCCGGCCAGTCCGTGGGCGAAGGTGGCGCAAGAACGGTTGGAGAAGTTGCCGAAGAATTGAAGCAACAAAGGCATTTCACGCAAAGTGGCAAAGAAGCAAAGTTCGCCAAGGATCAACGAATCAATGATCTATCATCACAGGCGATCTTGCTCATTGGTTCGTCGATCCTTGGCGAGCTTTGCTTCTTTGCCACTTTGCGTGAAATGCCTTTGCTTACGGGAGGGTCTTTCCAATGTTCAAATACCAACGCTCTCTGCTGGCGGCGGCTCTTCTCCTCGCCACGACGGCCGCCCCCGTCCGGGCGTACATCGAAGCGCCGATGACGCTTGCGGACGTGATTAACCAGTCGCAGATGATTACTATCCTGCGGGTGACTCGCGTGGAAAAGGCCAAGAGCCTGATCGTCTACGAGAAGGTCGAAGATGTGAAGGGGAAGATGACCACCCCCACCGTCCGGCACGTCATCACCGGGCAACTCAAGGAAGGCGAAACCAAGACGGTGCTGGATTGGGCCGAACCGGGGAAAATTGCCATCTTCTTCATGAAGGACGGCCAGTGCGAGACCTGCATCGACTTGTACTGGTATCAGATTTACAAGAACGGGGACGATCTCTACGGCATGTCCCACGGGGAGCCGTTCCTGCTGCGAAGCTACGCCGGGAAGGCTGAGCGGTTGCTGCCTTATGTGCGGACGATCATGGACAACAAAGAGGCCATCGTCCCCGCGATGGAGGACAACAAAGACCTGCTACACAAACGGGCCGGCCGCATCATGCGGCTCAAGACCAGCCTCAAGAACATCTCCTATGACCCCAAGCGAGACTTCGCCGGGTGGGGCGCCGAGGACATTCGCCGCATCCAAGGCGGCACCGGCTTCAGCCACATCGGCGCCTTGGGCAAGGTGGATGCCGACGCCCGAGCCGTTTCCAGCGTGGACTTTGACGGTGACGGCAAGCCGGATTTGTGCGTGGTTTCCACCAGTGTGGTGAAGCTTTACCAGAACCAAGGGGATGCCTTCGGCGAAGTCGCGTTGCCGGGCTACCGGGGGGGCGCTCGTTCCGCAAGTTGGGGCGACTACAACGGCGATGGCCAGCCCGATTTGCTGCTGGCGACCGCGATGGGGGCGAAACTCTTCACCAACATGGGTGGCGGGATCTTCCGCGATGACACCGCTTATCTCCCCCGCGATGTCGCCGGGGCGACGGCCGCCGCCTTCCTTGATGCCGACGGCGACGGCAAGCCGGACGTAATGGTGGCGACCGCCTTCAACGGCTTGCGATTGTATCTGAACAAGCGACCGGCCGATCTCAAGCAACCGGCCAAGGACGCGATTTTTGACGACGTTTCTGCAAGATGGGGGCTGGAAGAGCTTCGCCTCGACCGCATCGAAAGCCTTGCCGTGATGAACGGCGACGGCAAGCCGGACGTTCTGCTCGGCGTCGGCTCCGGGGTGTTGCTCATCAACAACGGCGCCAGCTTCTTCGTTCGACCGGACACCGGCCTGAAGCTCGACGGATCAAAAGCGGTGTTGAATGTCATTGACTTCAACGCCGACGGCCTCCCGGATGTCTTCGCCGTGGAATCGGGCAAGCTGAAACTCTTCCGCAACGACGGCACCGCCAAATTCACGGACGTGACCGCCCAATCGGGCGACCTCGCCAAGCCGATCCCCGGCGCCACCTCGGCCGCTTGGGGCGACTTCAACAACGACGGCCTGCCGGACGTGATGATCGGCGTGCTTCGCGGCTCGAATCGCTATCTGCAAAATGTCGGCAACGGTGTCTTCAAGGACATGACCGCCGAAGTGGGCCTGACTGGCAAAGTGACCAACACCCAAGCCCTCGCCCTCGTTGACTTGAACAACGACGGGAAGATCGACTTGGTCCTCGCCAATGAAGGCCAGGATTCATTGGTATTGCTCGGCAACAAAGAACTCCCCGCCAAGGCGACGGCCGTGAACCTCGACCTGCCCGCCGAGATGTTCGGCACCAACGCCCTCCTGAAAGTCTCCGGTAACGGCGTGAACTTCTCCCGCTCACTGGTGATGGCCGACTCCCGTGGCCAGCCGGGGGTGAACCAACGTCTGGTCCTCCCGCCGGGCAAGTATCAAATGGAATTGAAGGACGGCAACAAAACCCAAGCCCGCGAACTGATCGTGACCGACGCCCCGGCGAGGGTGCGCTGGAATGCCAAGCCGGAAGCGACGACTCCGATGCCGCCGATGAAGAAGTGAGAGGCAACCTCACCCCCCGGCCCCCTCTCCGAAACGGAGAGGGGGAGCAAGAGGGCAGAAGTTTCGGCGACGTAGGTCAGGCTTTCTAGCCTGACAGATCTGTCAGGCTAGAAAGCCTGACCTACATAGAAACGGCTTTCACCTTCTTGCTCCCCCTTCCTTCTTAGGGAAGGGGGTGGGGGGGTGAGGTTACCGGCTCCCGGCATATGCCGGACCTTCCAACAGACCATCATCAACGAGTGATATGTTCCGATATCTCCCTCTCCTGCTTCTTTCCCTCGCCACCGTCGCGGTGGCCGAGGATGCCCCTTGGGCCACCTTCCGGGGCAACGCTCAACGCACCGGCAACACCGATGGCAAGGCGGGGCCGTCGGCCGTTCCGCAATTGGAATGGGCCATGAAGAGCGACGAGCATTTCGTCGCCTCGCCGGTGCCGTCGGGCGATTCCGTGTTGTTCTCGGCCATCGGGGCGTTTAACCGGCCGAACGTGCTGGCACTGGCCGCTTCGCCGAAGGATGCGAAGGCCGTCAAGCCGACTTGGAACAAGACTGCCCCGTTTCTACGGCTGCCGACCGTGAGTTCCCCGGCGGTGATCGGCGACAAGATCATCTTTGGCGAGGGGATGCACCAGACGGACGGAGCCGTGTTGTACTGTCTCCCGGCCGATGGCGGCTTCCTGTTGTGGGCGCTCAATGTCCCCGGCGAACTGGTTCACATGGAAGGTTCCCCGGCCATCTCGGAAGGCAAGGTCTACGTCGGCGGCGGCTCGGCTGGCGTGATGTGTGTCGATCTCAATACCTTGACGCTCAACGGCAAGGAACTCGGCATCAAGGACATTCCCGCGTTGCAGGCCGATCATTGGAAATCGCTTCAAGTGAAGTACGAGGCCGACAAGAAGAAAGACCCCGATTTCGCCATCCCGCCGACCGAAGACCAACTGCTAAAACCGGCCCCGAAAGTCGTGTGGACTCAGGGCAAAACCAAATGGCACATTGACGCCCCGATCCTCGTCGCCGGGGACAAAGTGCTGGCCGCCAGCGCCTATCTCGACAAAGAAAAACTCGGCGAACGGGCCTTGTTCTGCCTTGATGCCGCCACCGGCAAAGAAGTGTGGAAAGCCCCGCTGACCTTGAACCCTTGGGGCGGCCCGTCCGTGATGGGGGACACGGTGATCGTCACCACCTCCAGCATTTCATACGATCCGAAACTGCTTGACGGCGCCAAGGGCGAGGTGATCGCCATTGACCTCAAGACCGGCAAAGAGAAGTGGAAGAAGAACATCCCCGGCGGCGTCCTCGGGTGTGCCTGCCTCACGAAAGACGCGGCCATCTTCACCGCCACCGACGGCAAGCTCCGCACCTTCTCGCTGACGGACGGTGCCCGCGTCTCCATCTATGACTGCAAGGCCCCGGTCTTCGCCCCGCCCGCCGTGGTTGGAACCATCGCCTATGTGCCGGACCTCAAGGGCGTCCTCCATGCCGTGGACACCAAAACCGGCCTCGCTGTCTGGACGTTGGATTTGGGCAAAGACCCGGTAAAACTCCCCGGCATGAACTACGGCGGCGTCACCGTCCACGGCGGCAAGATTTATCTGGGCACGTGCAATCTGGAAGGTGATTTCGCCCGCCAGCCGACGGCGGCGATGTGTCTGGGCGGGAAGTAGTCTGGAAAACAAAAAACCTTGCAGAATCATTTGAGCGGAGTGCCCGATGAAGGACGATGATTTGGACGACGCAGCGCCCCACTCTCGGCGGCCTCGTAATGATGAGAGGGAGGAACGCCCCGCCCCTAAACGGGCAAAAACAACAGAGTCCGGGGTCGGCGGCCGCGAAGACACAGGCAAAAAGTCCGCCGCCAAGCGGGCCGGGAAAAAAGGCCCCAACGCCGTCATCGTTTTCGTCGTCGGGGGCGTCGGGCTGGTCTTGCTCGCAGGTGTTGGCGTTGGCGCCTGGCTGCTGTTCTTCTCCGGCGGCGGAGCAAAGGTCGGCAATCCTGTCGCCACCCGTGACCTGCCGAAAAGCCGATTCGCGTTCATGCCCGGCACGGCTGGCTCCGTGCATTTGGTCGATTATGGCCCGCAATCGCCCGGTGAAACTTCAACTCCCGTGCCGATTTTGGGGGTGAATGCCCTTAAAGTCTCCGACGTGGAGTGCCGGGTGACCCATACCGGCCCGCCCGGTCTGACCAGTATTGTCACGTACTTTCTCCGGGAGCCATTCGACCTCTCGGCTCTGGCGAAAGGCCAGCCAGAATGGCTCATCAAACAAATTGGTGACAGAACCGCGTATTCTCAAAAATCCAAGGGCATGGTTGCATTCCAGCCTGCTCCGAAGATACTGGTGACCGTGACTGAGCCGACCACCTCGGAACCTCTCTGGAAACTGGCCGAGACGATCATGAAGCGGACCGAGGTTGATTTTTCCCTTCCTGATGAGCAATGGGAACTCATGCAAGAAGTATCCGGCTACGACAATTTCACCGCCGGGCCGGTTAAATCGGGGGATATCATCGCGAGCATTCTTCCGAAATTCCAAGCCGTCGGGAATCGCGGGCTGGGGACCGGGTCCGAGACGTATAAAGTGTCCGTTTTCAAGTCAGAGGATGAGGCCAGGAAGGCTCTGGCCGAACATTTTTTGATCGAGAAAAAAACTGACCAGATGATGAAGGAGCTTCGCGAGAAGACTGGTGGCAAGGAACTTTCCAAGCAGGACCGTTCAGCGTGGGTGACTGGCAAATATCTTCGGACGTTGACCATCACGACCAAGCAGTGAATCAACAAGGACTGGTTGGCCGAAGCCTTGGCTATTGGCCGGAAATAAAACATCAAGGTTCTCATAAAAGGACGTTTGTCATGAAATACCTGCTCTCCCTCCCGGCGATGATGCTGGCCGCCGCGTTGCTCCAAGCGGATACGCCCGGCCTCGTGGTGGACCCGGTGAAGAAGTCCGTGAGCATTGAGGCCAAGGTGGCCCCGCGCAAGCTCGCCAAGTACGACCAGATTTACCCGATTGAAGTCATCGCTTGCTGGCCGGACCCCAAGGGGAAGAAGGCCCATGAAACGGTTGTCACTATCGACGTGAAGCCGAGCGATGTTCACAAGGCGCTCGAAGGGCTCGGCCTCAAGCCAGGCAAACCGGCGCGGGGGGACAAGGCCGAGGCGGCCGGGCCGGAAGTCAAAGTGATGCTGGAAATCCCGGACGGCGGCGGCACCAAGAAACTGAGCATCCACCGCTTCCTGTTGGACCCGAAGACCAAGCAGCCCTTCCCCAAGGATGTGAAGTTCCGCTTCACCGGCTCCGTGATGAGCAAGCCGGACCCGACAAAGCCCGACGAAACCTACGGGGCCGACCTGACCGGCACCCTGATCGCCGTTTACCCGGTGACCGATGAAACCGTCTGCCAAACCTCGCTGACGATGAAGGACTCCGAATACATCAAGCTGGAAGTGGACCCGACGTTGCTGCCGAAGGAAGGCACCCCTGTGAAGATCATCATCGAAGCCATTGCCGCCAAGTAAGGATCTGTCCCCATGAAGACGACAATGACCGCCCGCACGCTTCGACAACGCGCCGGGCTGGCTTTCCTCCTCCTCGGTTTCGGCCTCCTTGCCGGCTGCGGCAACACACCCGCCCAACAGAAGGTGGAAACGGCAGTGGTCGAGGCAAAGAGCGAACCCTCCAAAGGCGAAGCCCCCAAGACCGACACGCCCAAGCCGGAAACCCCGGCGGTGACGGCCAAGATCGACGAGCCGAAAACGGCTTCGCCCAAGGCCGAAACGCCGCCAGAGCCGAAAGCGGTGGCGAAAGCCGAACCAAAGACCGAAGCTCCGAAGACGCCCGCCGAACCCGTGGAGGCGGCCAAGTCGTTCGCCTTTCCCGGCGACACTGGCGGCAAATTGCTGGGCGACATGCTGACGCCCAAGGCTCCGGCAACGATGCCCGGGCGCACGGTGATGTCCCCCCGCGAGCGAGTCTTGCCCGCGTTCTTGGACAACGCCAGCGTGCTGCTTCCGGATGCGGCCAGCAACCCGCAAACCCTGCGATTGCCGAACCGCCGGGAGATTCAGCCGATGTCGCTGCCGGAAAAGGTCGCCCCCGATTTCGCCCCGGCCGTTCCGTCGTTGCCCGCGATGATCGTCCCGGAAGTGGGCGCGCTGCACATCCAGCCCATGCGCGACCCGACCCAGCCGGCCGAACTCCCCATCTTGAGCAACAAGCCCGTCCCCGAACGGGCCTCGCTGGCCGACCCCACGGTTGAATTCACCGCCCAAAGCGTCATCTCACTGCTGTTGCCCCTCCGTGAGACGACGGTTCCCTTCGTGAAACTGACCATCCCGGAACCGTTTGAATTCGCCGGCCAGGCCACCCTCAAGGTTGTCCCGTCGGAAGACCCGAATCGATTTCTGACCCCGCCGCCGGCGCCGAAACCGTAAGTGGCTGGGAAGTCCAATAATGAAAAGTTTCTCGCATCGACTCGCCAAAAGCTTATCCGTTACGCCAAATTAGACGACTTGCATCAAACACCCCGGATCTCTCCGGGGTGTTTGATGCTTTTGGCATTATCCAACACCGTTTTGGGCGGCTTCCGGCGTTGTATTGTCTCTCGTCGTCGTCTGATGCCGGTCACCCGGAGATTTTGAATGAAAATCGTCGTCGCCCAAGTGTTGGCGAGCATCGGCCTTCTGTTGGCCGGTCCCGTGACTTCCAAGGCCGTCGACTGGCATACGCCGGACAGGGCGATCTCCGTCGCCCGGCCCGACTTGGCCCGGTTCGATCCGGCTCCACCGGACGCGGATGTCGTGGGGGAATGGAACTCGAAAGATGGAAAAATCAGGCTGCTGGTGTCGGTGGTCCCGGCGCCACCCGGCGCGCAACGAATCGACAAGACGGCCCTTGAGCAAGTCGTCCTCGCGGAACTGTCTGAAATCCAAAAAAATGTCCGACTGATTGATTCCTCTGTCGAAGACCAAGGGGACCGTCAGGTATTCGCCTTGGTCTTCGAGGGGGAAAATGAGGACAGCCATTGCCAGATGGTGTTCCGCGTGAGCCTCGTCAATTCAAAGGTGTACAAGATCCTGGCGGTGGGCCTCGGAACAGATCCCCGCGAGCATCCCGACGCCGCCAAGTTCATCTCCTCGTTCAAAATCCTTGCTTCCAATGTTGACACGTCAGCCCCCGATGAGGTTGCGAACATCCCGCGGATGATGGGGCAAGTCCTCGGCATATTGCTCCCGATCATCCTGATCCTCTGGCTCGTCCAACGAGGAAGAGGCCAAAAGCCCCGCCGCTCGTCGCCATTGCCGCGAGGAAGGGACTCCGGCGGGGATAATTGATGGAATTGGTTGGCAAGAATACGGGTTTCCGATGGCGGCCGACACGAACCGTCCAAAACGCTTTGCATCAGCCCGATATTCCGGCTCATCACCAAGGAGCCGGCTGGGCCAGCTCAAGCCCGCCCTGATGTGGGAATTGGACGTAATCTTTGGGCGGCGTGCGAATCATCGACAAACACCGTTGAGAACACGCATGAACCAGCAACGGCAGCACATCCGTGCCCACGCCCAACGACACCCAATATTGCATCGGCGCCGACTCCCCAAAAGGGGCGTCGCAGAGGCTGCATCTGGCTGGCGTATTCGCCTCATGAAGTTGCGGCAGCTTTGGAAAGGGCGGGCGGTATTTATAGTTGCCGTACAGAGCCCGAGTGCTGACCGTGCTACGTCGGAGATTGGCGCATCGGGTGATCTGGTAGGGAAACCAATGAAGGCGATACGAGGTATAAGGGGTAAATTGTTCGAGGCTGGTCATTTCGCCGATTTCCGGGGGAATGCGGACTAGGCTGCTCCCGTACAGAATCAGATGCTTGACCGATTTGAGTTTGGCGATGCTTGGGGGTAGCGTCACAATTTGAGTCCATTGTTCCGGGGTCATCTCCCGCCCCGGCGAAAATTCTTCCCGTTGGTCGCTCGCGGCTTGTTCGATGAGTTCCAGAAGACGCACCCAACCGGGGCGGGAGGTGTCTTGAACCTCCGTGTGCAGCGTTAATTCATTCCACCGGCTGTTGCCAACTTGTTCGTCGTCGGCCAAGTCGTTGTCGTCCGGATCGTCGAGCCACGCCGGGTCTCCGTCGTATTGCGGGTCGAGGCATTGGCAAAACGGTCGCAGGACCGTGTTCGCGGCCGCCTCCTTGGCCCACCGATTTTCGAACAGCGGGGGATCTGACTCGGATGACATCTTTGCGAATCTCCCTGACGACATCGACGGAGGCCCGCAGGGGAACGCAAAACGGGCCAAAAACTAATGACGGGCCGCCGAGGCAGATGGTTCGGCGCCTGACACTACCGTGACGAGGCCGACAAACTTGCGTTTCCGGAAAACCATTCAGGCTCCGCCATCCGCCACGGGACGCGGTTCGGAGTCGGGCACGCAATCAGCCAGCTCTCGGACGAGTGATTCATCGGCCACATACGGCCGGAAAAGCTCACGGACACAGTTGGCCCGCTCGTCGGCGGACCACTGCGGCCAGTTCCCTTCACCGGCCGCGATTGCCGCCACATGACTGCGGACACACGCAACCACCCGTGCGTCCGGATGCTTTGAGCGCATCCGTTCGGAATTCCCCGGCAGAAGTCCGGCATCTTGGGCGTTCGCGAACGATTCCATCGCCCGTTCGCACAAGCGGGACATGAACGGACTGCCTGCCAACTCGGGGCCATCGGCGTGGTCGTAAAATTTGGCCGAGAAGAGCGCCCGCAAAAGAACGTTCAACTCAAGGGGGTTATCCACCGTGAAAAGCGCCACCATCTCTGAAGCCCTCTTCTGCCGAATACCCAATTGCTGAAAAACAACCCTTTGTTTATGCGACGAATGACGATTTGCCCCGGCTGGTCGACGACCGCCGACCAGCCGGATTAGGAGTTTGCAGACTTTGAATCGATCTCGCCATTGTGCGTCCGTTTGGCCCATTCTCTCCAAAGCTCCACGTCATAGCCATAGTTTTGAAGAGTAATAACTTGAAGGGTTGTTACTATTGCGGTGACGACTCTCCCCTCATAGTGTGTCCTGGCGCCTTTCTGTGATATCGCCTCAAAAAGATTGAGCAGATGCCCGACCGTTGTGGTTGAAGGGAATTTTGAAAGAGCAAGACTGGTTCTTTCTTGAATATATGGATCCGGATCATTCAATAATTCGTAGAAAAATTCAGAGATAATAGGCGATTCAATTTCAGCCAATTTATCAATGGAAGCTACTCGGACATCCATATCCCCTTCACAAACGATGCCTGTCAGTGAATGTATCGATTGATTTTCCATTATGAATTCCATCCAATCAATTTCAATCAAAGCACTTTGAAGAAAGTGCGGTTCAGCATGGTGCTATTAGCCGTCTGTCAAAATCAGTCCAACCATCATCTCCACCATGAGTCCGACGGCAACAGCCAAGACCCCTTTCATGAGTATAAGCAAGCTTTCTCAGGTGTTCTCCGGCTGATTAGTCGGCCGGAAACATTCTCCGGGCATCACGTCTTCACGCGATTTTCCCGCCGTTTCCGGGTCGCCTTCCATTATCCGATTCGTTGGCGATAATACTGGTTTCCGAACAGCGGGCCTCTTCCGAGAGAACGAAACGACATGGGCGCCGAAATCAAGGCCACGCAGATCACCTGGCATGAGGGGGCCGTCACGGCCGGGGAGCGGGCCAGGTTGCTCAAGCAGAAGGGTTGCACTCTTTGGTTCACCGGGTTGTCCGGGTCCGGCAAGAGCACGCTGGCGGTCGCCTTGGAGCAAGTGTTGTTTCAGCTTGGGCACGCCAGCTATGTGCTTGACGGGGACAATGTCCGTTTTGGGCTGAACGCCAGTCCGAAGACGCTTGTCGAAACACGCGGCTATTCGGAAACGACCGCCAATCGTTTCGGGTTGACCTTCTCGGCCGAGGACCGCGTGGAAAACATCCGCCGCATTGGTGAAGTCGTGAGGCTGTTCGCGGATGCCGGATTAATCGCCATCACCAGTTTTATCAGCCCGTACCGCAAGGACCGCGAGGCCGCCCGCGCCATCCACGAGAAGAACAAGGCCGGGGCGATTCCGTTCATTGAAATCCACGTATGCACGGCAATCGATGTTTGCGAATCGCGAGACCCGAAGGGATTGTACAAGCAGGCCCGCGCGACCATCGCCTCCGGCAAGGGCGCTGGTTTTACCGGAATTGACGATCCTTACGAAACTCCCGATCATCCAGAACTGACCATCGACACCGGAAAGGTGACGACACAAGAAGGGGTGGCGCTGGTTCTGAACTATTTGAAGCGCCAAGGCCTTGTTGGATAAGCCAGGTTCCGAAAATTCCGATTATGGCGATTGAGCGGGCGCAAAGCTCGCCGTTCGCGGCCGGTTCTCTTATCCTGTCGCTAAACTTTGCGCCAATTCCCATAATGTGATTTTGCGCCCCATCTGTCCCGACCGGCACGCATGGTCGAAAAGCAACTCAAACAAGGAAGTTTCCCTCAAGAATGGGAATCGGATTCGTTGACTGCTGTTTTTGGCCAACGTAGACTTGCCCGGAATCGAGGAATCCCCTCGACGGAAGTTTACAAGTAGCGCCGGGTTGGGAAACCAACACGTTCCGAAATGAGCAGCGGAACGACGGCGCCAGATGTGACGCCTTGCACGATCTTCCCAGAGATCACGCGGGCGTCCGGATCACCCAGGGTGTTGCCACCATGCCGCGCAGTCTGATCGGGTCATTGTTGATGCCGAGCGAGGGTTTCTACGAGACTCCCCTCCCTCAATTGGAAGAACGCCCGGTTCGGACGTTCCTGCCGACAGGGTACGAACACAATTACGCCTACCCGTTGATCGTGATGTTTCACGCCAACGGCGGCAGCGACGAACAAGTGTTGCGGTACGCCCCGCGCATCAGCCGGCGAAACCACATCGCCATCAGCCTTCGCGGGCCGGAAATCCTCAATACCCGCGACGACGACGGCCTGAAGTCCTTCGGCTGGGGCCAGCCCTCCGATCAATGGCTCGCCGAATACACGGTGAAGGCGATCCAGGAAACCCGCCGGCTTTACCATGTCCACACGGAACGCATCTATCTGATGGGCGTTCACGAAGGGGCGTCCGTGGCCTACCGTCTGGCGATGACCAAGCCGGAACTGTTCGCCGGGGTGATCGCCATCAACGGCATGATTCCCCGCCCGGCCGAGGGGCCGTTGTTCCCCAAGGACAACATGGGGGACATGCGGGTGCTGATCGCCCACGGAGCCGCCAACGAAATGATCCCGCTGGAAATGGCCCGCCGCGACTTCCTCGCCCTGCACACCGCCGGGGCCGATGTGACGCTGAACACCTACCCGACGACGCACCGCCTCCACGCGGACACCCTCCGGGATGTCAACCGCTGGATGATCCGCAACATCAACGCCGACAACGCTTACGACGCGCAGGACGATGATGAAATGGATCACGCCACGCTGTGAGGCCGGTTCCGTTCACTGGAAAAGACGGGTGACTCGCAAACGCCCGTCGGATCATTTTTAGGTTGGACAATTCCTGTTGACACCCGGCCGTGATCTTGGATATGAGTCCATGAGTCGGTCCGGCATGATGGCGGCTTGAATGTTACCGTCAACTCGCCCAACACCACCGACGACGAGCAACGGCGTCGCGCCTTTGACGACTGTTGGATGATTTTGATCAGGATGTCGATCTCCGATGCTTTTCGTCTCACAGCAGTTTCTGAATTTTTTCGCGGTGGTGTTTCTCGTCTATTGGGCCATCAAGCCGCATCGCGCGCGGATGGCGTGGTTGCTCGGGGCCAGCGTCGTCTTCTACATGAGCTGGAATCCCTGGCTCATCCTCCTGATTCTCTTCTCCGCGTCGGTTGATTTTCTCGCCGCCTTGGCGTTGGAGAAGCAAACCGGCCAGGGCGTTCGCCGGTTGATTCTGGTCGGCAGCATCAGCATTAATCTGGGGCTGCTGGCCTTCTTCAAATATGCGAATTTCTTCCTCGACAATCTGCACGGGCTGGGCAACTGGCTCGGCTTCGGCGGAGACGCCCGGACGCTGAACATCATCCTGCCGCTGGGCATCTCGTTCTACACCTTCGAGACCATCAGCTATATCGTCGATGTTTATCGGCGGCGAGTGAAGGCCGAACGCAACCTGTTGAACTATGCCCTGTTCATCCTGTTCTTTCCACACCTGATCGCCGGCCCGATTGTGCGGCCCGCTGATTTTCTGCCGCAAACCCGGCAGCCAAAACGGCGGAACTGGAACCGGGCCGCCCTCGGGATGCGGCTAATCCTCATCGGCATCGCCAAGAAGGCGGTGGTGGCCGATCATCTGGCCGTCGTCGTCGATCCAATATTCGCCAGCCCTTGGGATTACGATTCGGCGGCCTGCTGGCTTGGGATGGTTGGCTATGCGTGCCAGATCTATTGCGACTTCTCCGGCTATTCGGACATGGCGATTGGCCTCGCCCATTTGTTCGGCTTCAAACTTCGGCGAAACTTCAACCTGCCGTATCTGGCGGCCAGCATCGCCGAGTTCTGGCATCGCTGGCATATCTCGCTCTCCAGTTGGTTGCGGGATTACCTTTACATCCCCCTTGGCGGCAGCCGCCACGGCGCTTGGAACACCAACCGCAATCTGTTGCTGACGATGGTTCTCGGCGGCCTGTGGCACGGGGCGAGTTGGAACTTCGTGCTTTGGGGGGCATTGCACGGCGCCCTGCTGGTTCTGCACCGACAGATTTCGGGCCGGGCGTTGACCCGGCAAATTCCCGCGGTCGCGAGCATCGCCATCACGTTCCTGTGCGTCTGTGTCGGCTGGGTGTTTTTCCGGGCAACCTCGTTGTCGGCGGCGGGGGCGATCCTGCAACGGGTCTTCTGGCCGACGGCGGCCAATCACCTGAATGCCGAGACTTCCACTCTGATGCTCGTCCTCATCGTCGCCGTCGCCCTCGAACACTTGCTGCGTGACCGACGCTGGGCGGACCGGGTGTTCGCCCGCCTGCCCGCCCCGGTGGCGGGGCTGGCGTATGGCGCCGCGGCGGTGATGGTGTTTCTGCTGATGCCCGAGGACGGCAAGGGATTTATTTACTTCCAGTTTTGAGGGGACCAACCTTGGAAGGCCGGCCATGAGACACGTTCGACCGGATATCCGTCGCAGTCGGCGCGTCTTGTCCTGGGCGCTGGCCGGATTTTTCTTGATCCAGTTCGCTGGCGGTCTGGTCCTTGATTACGCCCGGCCGGGCATCCGCTTTCCCATGATGCGGTCCATGCTGGACAGTCTGGCGATGGAGCCCCGTTCGCCTGATGTCATTGTCCTCGGCAGTTCCCGCTTTCAAGCATGTGTCAACGCCACCGAACTGACTCATGAGGTCCGCGCCGCCACCGGAAAAAGTGACTTTCGGGCCTTCCATGCCGCCGTCGGCGGTTCGGATGCCATCGCCATGGAACTGGCCCTGAACAACATTCTGGATGCCGGTTACCGGCCGGGGCTGGTGATTGTCGAGATGACGCCGACAACGATCACCCGGAACACCCCTTGGTACAACTGGCACGTCGCCCGGCAGATTCGCTGGGACAACACGCCGACTCATTTGGGCGAACTCACCGTGTCGGGGCAACTGGGCCGGTTCATCCAAGCCCGGTTGGTGCCGTTGTACCGGCATCGCTACGAAATTCGCAAATCCATTCGGGCTTCAACCGGTGTTTTTCCACCACCGCAAGAATCGCAGGTGTCGTCGGCCGACTTGCCGAGACCGCTTCTTTCTGAGGCGGATTGGAACAAGGAACTTAGCCCGCGTCCCCTCACTCCCGGCGAAGCGGAACTGGCCCGCAAGGGCGTTGATATTGGCTGGCGGGAATTGAGAGCCTTCGGGCCAAACAGCAATGCCCTCGACGCCCTCGACCGGATGTTGACCCGCTGCCGCGAACTCAACATCCCGGTCGTGCTGGTCGGCGCCCCGCTCAGCAGCGTTTTTCGTGAAAAAACGCAACCGATCAACGAAACCTACCATGAGATTCTGAAGCGAATTCAGGAGAAGCACGGGGTCGAATTTGTCGACGCGCACGCGGTGATTCCCGACCACCTCTTCGTCGATTTTCACCACACCACCCCCGAGGGGAGCATCGTCTTCTCTCGCTGGCTCGCCCGCCGGTTGCTCGTTCCAAGGTGGTCGGAGCATGTCGATTGAAGAGGGGGGGCGCGTTCAGGACAATGCCGATTCGCGGTGACGCCTGACATCGTTTAACCGCATCCCGGTTAGCCGGTGAATCTCATCGTCCGTCCGGCCCTCCAGAATCATTTGTTGGACGATGAGAGGCCGGCCTTTCCTCATCCGGTTCGGCAACACAAACAGCCGGTACGGGCGATGGCGGTATTCATCCGTATGCTTCGACGATAATCCCACTCTTGCCGAGGTGAAGATGGGTTGTTCGCGTGGCTTGATCTTCTTCAAATGAATCGGCGAGGTGTCATCCCAGCCCGTCCGCTTGCCAATGGCGGCATCCAGATCGCGGACATGGGGAAACCTCGTCATTCGCAACAGAAAATCGACCACCAACGACGGCCCTTCGATGGGGGAGCCATCCCACAATTCCAGCGTCCGGATCAACACGCCGCAGAAGGAACCGGGTTGGCCGAAGGTCAGGTCCAGCCCCTTGAAACTGCCGCCACGATAGTTCGTTCCCTGCCGATGGAAACACCAGCGATGCCAGGTGGATTGCAATTCGTTGCGATGGCAAAACGGGTCCGGGTGTTCCTCGGAATTGTGATAGACCTCGACTTCGTTGATGCGATGCGGCCGTCCGCCGGCCCATAAGGCGGTTTCGGTGATTAACTCTCGGGCTGCCTGCAAATGCTGTTCGATCATGTCCGACCCTTCCGAATCGGGTTCCTTGGCCAATCGTCTCTGTTTTGTGACAATAAGCAAACCTGATACCGCCCGCCTGTAGGAATCCTCTCACCATGCGTTGGAACAGACGACTTTTGACGGCCCTGGCCGTCACCGGTATTCTGGCCGTCAGCCTGACGGCCCAGACCGGCAAAAAAGATCCCAAACCCAAGCCGATCACTTCCATTCCGGCAGAAGCCCGGCCGAAGAAGCCCGATCTGCCGCCGAGCAAACTGCCGTTGGAGTTCATCACCGGCGAACGGATTGCCCTGCTTGGCAATTCGACCGCCGAGCGGATGAATCTTTACGGGCATTTTGAAACGCTCCTGCAACTGCGGTTCGCGGGCAAGAACCTCGCCGCGCGCAACTTCGCCCGCCCGGCCGAGGAAGTCTCCATCCATCAACGGTCGGCCGATTACACGAAGATCGACGACCCGATGACCGCCTTCGGCGCGGACACTTACTTCCTCTTCTTCGGCTGGAACGAATCCTTCGCCGGCCCGGCGGGCGTGGAGAAATTCAAAGCCGATTATGAGCGATACCTGGACGAAGTGGCGAACAAATATCCGCGGGACGACGCGAAGTCCAAGCCCCGGTTTGTGCTGGTGTCCCCCATTGCCTTTGAGCCGACCGGCGACAAGTTCCTTCCGGATGGCGTGAAGGAAAACACCAACCTCAAACTCTATGCGGAGGCGGTCGCCGCCGTTGCCAAGAAGCGGGACATTGCCTTCCTCGACGTGTTCACGCCGACGCTGGCCCTGTTCACCAAGACACCGGGAATGCAGTTCACGATCAACGGCGTTCACATGAACGAAGCCGGTGACCGCGAACTCGGCAAGTTGTTGGACGAAGGCCTCTTCGGCGCCGCCAAGCCGGTGACGGACACCGTCGCCTTTGAAAAACTCCGGGCGGCCGTCAACGACAAAGCCTGGACGCATGAGCAAGATTACCGGATGGTCAACGGCTGGTACGTCTACGGCGGCCGCCGCACCTTCGACACGGAAACCTTCCCGCTCGAATATCAGAAGCTCCGCAAAATGGCGGCCGTCCGCGACCAGTACATCTGGGACATGGCCGGTGGCAAACAAGTGGCCGACAAGCCGGATGACAGCAAGACCGGCGATCTCTTCGTGCCGCAAACGCGGTTCGGCGCTCCCGGCCAAAAGTATTCCGAAGCCGAAGAACTTCGCTACCTGACGCCGGACGACTTCATCAAGAGTTGCACTGTCCCGCCGGGCATGGAAATCAAGTTGTTCGCGGATGAGACGATGTTCCCGGAACTCGCCAAGCCCGTGCAAATGAACTTCGACAACAAGGGCCGCTTGTGGGTGGCTTGTATGCCGAACTACCCGCAATGGAAGCCGGGCGACCCGAAACCGAATGACCGTTTGCTGATCCTCGAAGACACCAACGGCGACGGCAAAGCCGACAAATGCACAGTCTTCTACGACAAACTGCACTGCCCCACCGGCTTTGAATTCTGGAACGGCGGCGTCTTGGTGATGGATCAACCGCGCATCCTGTTCCTCAAGGACACCAACGGCGACGACAAGGCCGACGAAGTGACTTACCTCTTCGACGGCTGGGCCACCGACGACACCCACCACCGAGGGGGCTGGGAATGGGGCCACGGCGGCCAGTTGCATTTGCTCGAAGGGATCGCCACCAGCACCACGCTCGAAACCCCGTGGGGGCCGCACCGCAGCCAGGGGGCGGGCGGGGCTTATGTGATTGATCCGCGTTCGGAGAAGGTCCGGCAATTCACCCTGCCGGGGATGTACAACATGTGGTGTTATGTGTTCGACGAATGGGGCCAGGGCATCGTCGGCGACGGCACCACCGCGAACCATGCCTGGGACACGCCCCTTTCCGGCGCCCAATATGGCGGGCGCAAGGGGATGCAGTTCGTCTTCAATCAAGAAGGCATGCGGCCGGCCCTCGGCTGCGAATGGCTGGTGAGCCGCAATCTGCCGGATGAGGTTCAAAAGCAGTTCACCTACGCTTGCGTCATCAACATGAACGGGCTACCCCGCTTCAAAATCAAGGACGACGGCGCCGGGTTCCACGGGGACCGCATCAAGAAAGATGCGAAGACGCCGGATGACCTGATCCGCTCGACGGACAAACACTTCCGCCCGGCCGACCCGCAAATCGGGCCGGATGGCGCCCTGTGGTTCGGCGACTGGGCCAACGCCCTGATCGGCCACATGCAATACAGCCAGCGAGACCCGAACCGCGACCACGTTCGCGGCCGGGTCTATCGTCTCGTCGGCAAGGACAAACCCTTGGTGAAGCCAGTGACGCAGTTCGGAAAGTCGATCCCCGAAATCTTGGAACAATTCCGCGAATACGAATGGCGAACCCGCTATCGTGCCCGCCGCGAACTGCGAGACCGGCCGGTGGAAGAAGTGCTGGCCGCGATCAAAACATGGCTCGCAAAGTTGGATGAGCAAGAGAAGCAACATCCGGTAAATACGGTCTCGGACCATGTTGATCGAGATCTTCTCTACGCACGCCTTCGGTGTGAAGCGTTGTGGATTCAACAGAGTCACCATGCCATCGATGTGGACTTGCTCAAGAAAGTGTTGCCGCCGGTGCGGGAGCCGGGGAAATCGTATACCGCATCGCTTGCTGATTTGTCTCGATCGGAAGCTGCTGCCGTGCGCATCCTGACTGAGGAACGTGACCGCATCCCCGGCTCTTTGGAGATGCTCAAGGCTGCGGCAAAGAGTATTAATCTTCGCGTCAAAACAGAAGCCGTCCGCGGGCTGAGTTTTCATCCGACGCCAGATGCAATGGATGCCGTGCTGGAAGTCGCCAAGAAACCGATGGACTACTGGCTGACGTACACCGTGGACGCCGCCCTCGGGGCCAACGAACCGGCGTGGCGGCAAACCTATCTGACCGGGAAGATTCAGAAGGACAACCCGGTCGGTCACAAGATGCTCGGCGACATCGTCGCCTCGAACAAGACCGGCGGGGCCGCCTTGCCGTTCCTGCAAACGCTTCTCAGCACAGAACCCAAACCGGCCGAGGAACGCAACAAAGCGATGACCGCCTTGGCGGGCCTCAAGGGTAACCCGAGCAACGGCCGGGCGGTGTTCGTGCGTAACTGCACCGCTTGCCACCGCCTCGGCAACGGCGAGGGCCAGGATTACGGCCCGAACATGGACAAAGTCGGCACCCGGCTGACCCGCTTCAAAATCGTCGAATCGATCATCGACCCGAACGCGGACGTGGACAAGAAGTATCTTTCCACCCGCATCCAAACCGCCGACGGCAAATCGATCACCGGCCTTGTGGTGAGCGAGACGCCGAAGGAAATCGTCCTGTTCGACGGCAAGGACAAGAAGACGGTGAAGGTCGAAGACATCGAGACGAAGACCGTCCTGAAGCAGAGCAGCATGCCCGAGGGCCAGGCCGCCGTGATGGCCCCGAGCGAGTTTTTGGATGTGATCGAGTATCTCAGTTCGTTGAAGTGATCGTGCCGTGAGGGAACGGGTGTGATTGAGACACCCGTTCCTTTGAATTAATGTTCGCGCCTCATCATTTTCTAATGGCATTCGCCAAATTTTCCGGTTACAAGACTGGTCTATCCAACTGTTGAACGGTGGTTTCGTCCATCGCCGTCAACACCCGCCATTTTTCTTACGCCTTCCCTTGTCCGGGAGATGATCGCCGATGATTCGTATCCAACAAAAGCACCGGGGTTTCACGCTGATTGAGTTATTGGTGGTGATCGCCATCATCGCCATCCTGATCGGGTTGTTGCTCCCGGCCGTGCAGAAGATCCGGGAGGCCGCCAACCGGATGAAGTGTTCCAACAACCTCAAGCAAATCGGGCTGGCCGTCCACAACTATCACGACACAAACTCGACCTTTCCCCCCGGCACCGTGGGCAATCCCTTCGGGACGGACAACTCCACGACGGCCGACCGGCGGACGTGGATGCTGATGTGCCTGCCGTATCTGGAACAGACAAACACTTGGAACGCCCTCGAAGCCTATCGGCAGGGCGGCGGGGCCATGAATGTTCTGTACGGCACCGCTTCCATCACCGGCAACGCCTACCGGATTCCCATCTCCACCTTGATGTGTCCGTCCGACCCGGCCAACCCCAAAAACACAACATGGTCTTCTTCGCCCGACCAAGGGGCGCACGGTAACTACGCCGGTTGCTCCGGGTCCACGACCATCAACACCACCGCATCCCCGACCGGCGGGACGAACCTGAACGGGATGTTTTTTGCCGCCTCCGTCGTCCGGATGGCCGATGTCACGGACGGCACCAGCAACACCGCCATGACGGGTGAAATTATCATCTCCAAGGACATCACCGGCCACGACACCCGAGGTCGCTATTGGAACAACGCCCACTGCGGTTCGGTGATCTTCAGCACCCTGAACCCCCCGAATTCCACCGTGCATGACCGGCTTTCGTACTGCCAGAGCATCACGATGGCCCCGTGCGACCAAGCCTCGGACAACATGGTGATGTCGGCCCGCAGCTATCACACGAACGGCGTGCTGGTGGGACAGGCGGACGGTTCCAGCCGATTCGTCTCCAACTCGATCACCCCGGCCACCTGGCTGAATCTCGGCACACGGGCCGGGGGCGAACCGGCCGGGAACTGATGGTGACCGTGTGTTATTTCCAAATCAAGCAGCATGTGCCAACGATCCATGTGCCAATAATGTCAAGAGCCCCACTGCGTCAGCGGTGGGGGTAACTTCCAGAGTGTGACGGCCACCCCCACCGCTGACGCAGTGGGGCTCTTGAGCATCTCACACAAGATGTCCGTTGAATTTGCCGAATGCAATGATTCCTCACCCACAAGGTTAATCGATGAATGTCGTTTTGAAAGTCCGTGTGTTGGTTCTGTTTCTGTCGATGGCCGCGCTGGCCGGTTGCGGCGGCAGCGGGCCGAAAATGATGAAGGTCACCGGCACGGCCACCTTTGACGAATCGCCGCTGGCCGAGGGGTCGATCACCTTCCGGCCCACCAGTGCCGAGGGTCGGCCGGAGGGGGCGACCATCAAGGGGGGCAAGTTTGAACTGGAGGTTTCCCCCGGCGCCTACAAGGTGGAAATCTCCGCCTCCCGGCCGGTCGTCGGGGGGAAGGACACGGGCATGGGGGTTCCCGTCGAGAATTACATTCCCGCTCGATATAACTCCAAGACAGAGTTGACCGCCGACGTGAAGACCTCGGGTCCGAACGATTTCAAGTTTGAGATGCGGTCCAAGTAACGAGCGGAAAAAGACCGATGACCGAAGACATTGCCGAATTGAAGAAGAAACTCCGGGAGCAGGCCCACGCGAACCGGAACGCCCAGACGAACAAGGATGAACTGAGCGCCAACATCTGCGCGAAGTTCATGGCCCTCCCCGCCTACACGGCGGCGAAGACCGTGATGTTTTACATCGATGTGCGCTCCGAGGTTCGTACTCGTCAATCTCTGCCGGACGCGCTGGCGTATGGCAAGAAGATCATCGTTCCGTGGTGCAACGAGGCGGGAGAACTGGAACTCTTCCATCTCGAAAACATGGATGAGCTCGCGGTCGGGATGTACAAGATTCTCGAACCCAAGCCCGAACTGCGCGGCCTCCCCGAGAAGCAATGCAAGCCGGAAGACCTTGATCTCGTGATGGTCCCTGGCGTGGCCTTCGACCGCCACGGCGCCCGCATGGGCCACGGCAAGGGCTATTACGACAAGCTCCTCCAGCACTCCCGGCCGGACACGCCGCTGGTGGCCCTCGCCTTCGAGTGCCAGCTTTTCCCGGAAATCCCGATGGCGCCGCACGACATCCACATGGACAAAATCATCACGGAAATGGCGGTTTACGAGGGCAAGGGCCGGAAGTGATTTTCGCATGAATGCAAACCCAGCCGGCATGTTGTGCGAAATCCCCAAGAGCCCCACTGCGTGAATCCTCAAGAGCCCCACTGCGTCAGCGGTGGGGGTAGCTGTCACATTTAAAAAACAACCCCCACCGCTGACGCAGTGGGGCTCTTGAGGATTCACGCAGCGGGCTCTTGGGATCATTGATAAACGATGCTGACTGATTTTGCATAAATAACCCCCTCTCTTCTTCCGGGAACCCCTCCTCGTGTTGCAACAATTGATCGAGTTTGCCGGGCATCAATTTCTCTTCGGCCTGTGGCGGCATTTCCCGCTCGTCCTGGTCGGGGTCGTGATCCTGCTGGCTCTGTTCGGCCGGGTGGGAAAATCAGTCGGCGTGCCGCAATTGCTGTGGCACCCCGATCCCCGGCGGCGATTGCGGAACGGGCTGGCGCTGGCTCATCCGTTGTTGTTGCTTCTCATCGTCGCCTTCATGCTGGATGACGCTGTTCGCCAGCGCACAAGCCCGGAGTCCCTGCGGGAGTGGGTCGGGCCGCCCGCCAGTTTCCGCGTCGGGACCGATCTGGGCCCGTTGCATACCCGGCCGCTGTATTGGTATCTGTTTGCCTCGACGGTGAGTGTCATTGTGATCGGCAGCTTCCTGCTGGGCGTTTACGCCGGGTTGGGGGCCGCGAACCGGCGGCGAAGCCTTGGACTGTTCCCGAAGGCGGGGCCGATGCTCGCGGGGATGTTGGGTTGCGTCGCCATGTACGTCGCCGGGATTGAATTCATCCGCTGGTATCACCCGGCGACCTTTTATCAATTGCTCGGCTGGAAGGTCGATCTCGCGGATGCCTCGCCGAACGAAGCCGGGTTGCACGTTCTGCTGTTCATCCATGTCGTGCTGGCGGTTGTGGTCGGCATCGCCTGCTCGGCGGATCGTCGAGACACTTTTGCCACCCCGGCGATGGTCGTCAGCATTTGGCTGATTCTCGCCATCCATGCCTATGGTTTCGTCACTTTCTGGCATGGTTCGCTCTGGCCGCTCACGATGCTGGTGCTGGCGCTGGTGTTTTTGCGAACACGGGTCCGGCCTCATCGGTTGCGCGGCTTCGGCAACGCTTACGACAAGCCGGTGAATTTGAACGATCCGCCGAGACCCGCGTTGCCGCCGGAACTGGCGCCGATGCCGTGGTTCGACGCCCCGCGCCCGGCGAATGGGCCGTTGGTGTTGCTCTGCGTCTCCGGGCCGGGATCGGCCGGCGCCGTGTGGGTCAATCTGGCGCTGGACCGGCTCAACCGGGAGTTTCCCGGCTTCACGCATCGCGTTCATCTCATCACCGGGTCCGGCGGGGCAATGCTCGGGGCGGCCTGTCATGTGGCCGCGTTGCAGGAACCGAGCCAGTTGGGTGGGGTGGCCAAGTTCTCGCTGCATGGCCGCCACCTTTGCCCCAAAGACCTCGCCCGCCTTCTGGCCGGAGATGCCTTTTCGCCGGTGATTCGCGCGGGCTTGCTTGATGATGCCGTTCGATGCCTGCTGCCGTTGTCGGTCTCGCGGGATCGTGGCGATGCGCTGGAAGACGCCTGGAAAGTTCTGCTCAACGAGCAACTGGAACAAACCTTCGGCTCTCTCTCAAAAGGGGAGCGGGATGGCTGGCGCCCCTCGCTGGTGTTCTCGCCGCGAACGGACGACGGCCAACGGGTGTTGATGTCCAACCGCGACCTCGGGCCTCTGACTTATCTGGGCCAGTCGGCCATCGGATGGGAACTCTTCCGCGTGTTCGGCAATCAGGGAACGCTGCCGCTGGCCACCGCCGTCCGGATGGCGAGCGGGTTGCCGGTGTTGTCGCCGACGGCGGAACTGCCAACGGTTCCCACCCGGAAGGTGGTGAACGAAACCCGCGATGACGGCGGCTTGGTTCTTGCCATTGCGTGGCTGGAGGAAGCGTTGAGGCATCCCGATTTGTTGAAACAAGTGGCCCCGAAGATTCTGCTGGTGCGGATTGGCGATTCGCCGATGTCGCCAGACTTTTCGCCTGTGCTTGCTGGAATCGCCCGAGGCTTTCTGGACGCCGCCGGGCCGGATTACTTTCAGATGGTCGAATTCACCAACACCGTCGAAGCCCCGGCCGCTTGGTTTGTGCCGCCGGAGGCACTGCAAGAAATGGAAGCCCTTGCGGAAGCGAAGGGTGAGACGCCGATTGGCAAAGTCATCACCCGACTGCGGGGCTAGCTTGGCTGGCCGAAGGACACCGCCGGAACCGGGGCGGGCACAGGATGAATGTGCCGAATACCAAGGCCGCGAAGCCAAGATGAATGACGGTGTAGGGCCACGATTCCTCAAATTGAACAAAGATCAGCGAGTGCATCAATCGGCCGACAAATGTTTCGCCCGAGACCGGCTGGCCGGCCAGTTCTCGGAAGTGTTCTTCCCAATCCGTGAGCGGACAGCGCATCTGGATGGCTTCCTCAAAGGCGACAAAGCCAATGGCCGCCAGATGGGAAAGCCGAAACCACACATTGCGAATCCCGCCCCAGCCGAGCGCCCAACCCAGCCAGATCACAAGCTGCCCGAGAACGACATAGCCCACGTATCCCACATGGATGGCTACCATCAAATCAGCCAGAAAACCGTACATGGCGATGTTCCTCCTCACAGGGCGTCTCTATGGGAATGACGCGAAAACTACCCGTTTATTCCCGGATTTGTTTTCTCCCTTCATGAAAGATTGGCTTCGCCGGGCCGGTGAAAATCTTGGGTAATCCGACCAGAATTCGCCGGTTCGCTCTTAAACATCGCGGGCCTGCCGGAACTCTTGGAGCGTTCGCGTGGCTCGTCGGTTCAGGATCATTTTTCGGAAGGTTTTGAACGGTTGCTGGAGTCCCCAGACAATCAGGAAGGCGCCCCTGAGCGTCAGGCGGTAGGCATCCGTGTTTGGGTCGAGCCACAACCAGCCCCGGCTGACTTGAATGTCATACGTCTTGATGAAGGCGTAGCGGATCAGGTATTCGAGCGCCTGCCCCGGCTCGTACACGAATTTTTTGGAGGCAATGAGGTGTTTGCCCATGACATAAGTGTGTAGCTCAAAAAGCTCCCTCGGATCGGTCACCATCGGAACCTGCGTGCGGACCGTCTGCGGCCCCGGCGGGAACGCACTGAGGGTCGCGGAGTTGTGCGTGTCGAACACCTCGCCGCTGTCGAAGCGGGTGCTGAACTCCAGATAGGCGGTTTGCTCGGGCGTGTCCCCGCGACCCACGATCACGGTCACCATCGCCTTGTCGCCGGTCGGGCGATTGACCAGCATGATTAAATACGTGCTGACCAGCGGGGCGGCGTTGTCCATTTGAACAAGGGTCGGCTCGTCAAATCCCAGCTTGATGACCGCGCGTGTCTGCCTCATGAAAAACTCCGCATGGTCCGGGTCGAGGCCCTCCATGTCCAGTTCCGTCATCTTCGGACGGGCGGGGAATTTCTGGTTCGCATAAATGAGCAGGGGAAAGCCCAAATAATACCCAATCACAACGATCGGCAGCAAAAAGAGCGATTCGGGAAACAAGTCCATGATGGAAAGCCCTTCGGAGTTTTGCTCCGGCTCATCTTACAAACCCGTTAACTTGAACTATTTGACTCGCCGCCATCAAGTTGGCCCGCGTGAATCACCCGAAGCGGCAATTAGGCACGCGATTCGCATTGAGAAGAGTTCATGAAACTCCAAACAGAGAAACAAATCATGGCGAAGTCCAAGAAGACAACGACGAAACCCGACACCGCCACGGCGGACTT
>NZ_JH636440.1:993974-1000712 GCF_000255705.1 Zavarzinella formosa DSM 19928 | reverse complement strand
CGCTCATGGGTCCGCTCGGCGCGGCCATCGGCGCCGTCGCCGGCGGTCTGGCGGGGGCCAACGCGGAAAAGATTGTCGAGGAAGTCTCGTCTCTCCAGTCCGGTTCCAAAGGCAAGGCCAAGTCGGCGGTGGCCCCGGTGAAAAAGGCGGTCGCCAAGGTGGCCGCCCCGGTGAAAAAAGCGGTTGCCAAAGCCGTCGCCAAGAAACCGGCGGCCAAGCCCAAGGTGGCCGCCAAGGTGGTCGCCAAGGGAAAAAAGTAATTCCCGCCCGCCGTCGATCTGTCCGACAACACGCGAGGCAGACCGACATAAGCGGGCAAAAACCTCCCTATCCGGTAACGCCGGACGGCCGGTATTTCGTCGTTCGCGGCCGACTCTGGCGAACGACCAACCCCGCGATTCCTCCGGATGAACGCCGACAACTCCAACGGGAACTGATGCTGGCTCGTTCCAACTTGGGACGCGCTCGCCGGGCGGGCGATGATGCTGGCCGATTGGCGGCGCGACAAGCCATCGACCGGGCCAAGATTGCCTTGGGCGAACGAGGAAAACCGTGGTGGACAGACGGCTCGCCGGATTACAATCGTCATATGGCGGTGAACACGCCCTACCGGGAGTGGTTTGAGAAGACACCCCTCTCCGACTCCGGCGGTTGACCATTCACCAGCGGCCGGTGATAATCTCATTCTGACAACGACGCGTCCCCGACCGATCCCGGACTTCGGGAACGTGTTCCCGCCAATACTCCCGGACTCGTTGCTGTGTGCTTGCACCGGGAGTCCTCGCCTTCTTATTTTGGGGTGTCGAATGCCTAATCAACTTCGTCTGCTTTTCCCTGCCATCGCCCTTCTGCTGGTGTTCGGCCAAGCCGCCCGATCAGATGAGGCCGAGGATGTGAAAGAAAAACTGGAACGGGCGAAACGGGTCTATGACGGCCAACTGAAAGACTTCAAAAAGGCGGTGACTGACCTGTTCGACAAAAAAGAGGACACCGTCCGCAAGGCGGGTGACAAAAAAGCCTTGGATGATCTCAAGGCACAGCGGAAAGCATTTGATGAATTGGGTGAATCGCCGGCCACTCTTCCCATGTCAGTCAAAAGTGAACTGACGACCGCGCGCACGACACTGGACAAAGCATATCAATCAGCCATCAAGGAATACATCAAACTCAAACTCGACGACGCCGCGGAAAAGACCGAAAAGGAATACGAACAATTCATACTGGCTTCCGCCTTTATGTCAGGGAAGCAAACTTATGTGAGCACCCTGAAACCTTTCGATGTCAAAGTCTCGGACAATCGGTTTGACAAAGACACCAACAAGTACAAGATGGATGGCCGGGCGATTCCGCACAGCCTTTTCATGCACGCGGAATACTTCGGAGTGGCGAACGTCAGTTATACGCTCCCAATCAAAGCGACCGCCTTCCGGGTCTTCATTGGCGTTCCCAAGCACAGCGACGACCAAGGCAATCCGGCGACGCCTTTGGTCTTCGAGGTGTTGCTGGATGGCAAATCTGTCTGGAAATCCGAACCCGTCAGCAAGCTTGATACTTTCCAGACATGCGTTGTGAAAGTCGAAAAAACAATGAAAATCGACAAAGCCAAGACGCTGACCCTGCGAGTCCATTGCCCTCGGGAACATGGCGGCGCGCATTGCGTATGGTTCGCGCCGGTCGTCATTGAGTGACTGATGCCATGTCGCGAGAGTTTCCTCAAACAACCGGGTGGTTGGGTTCATTGTCAGCGGGTTCGCAGTTCTGCGGCAAGTTGGGCCTCGCGTCGTTCATTTCCATGAGTCAACCGACACGCCGGTTTCCTGTTTGAGAGGCGTCCCTGAACAAGACGCCTCTGGTATTTCTCGCCCTGTGTTGAGGTCGATCACGGTTTCGCCCAAGGCAGCCGGTTCCTCACAAACGGTGTCCCCGCTCGTCGTGGTTGCTGGCTTGCGGGAGAAGGACACTGGTTTTTCCACCATGACGAACAACGCGGTCGAGGCCGCGAGGGCTCCGAGATAACACAGCGGGAGGGCGACCCAGAACAGCCAGGGACCGCGCGCCTCGACGGGCAGCAAAACGACGACGGCCAGGGCGGCCGCCTTCAGGGCCAGGCCGTGCGTCAGATAGAACGAGTAACTCATGTTCCCCGTCCAGCGCAGCGGCGTCCGGCTGAGAATCCGGCCGCACACGCCGTTGCCGCCGAAACAATACCACGCCACCGCGAACATGCCCAGCGCCTTGGCGATCGCCCGGATGACAACCACAGGCCCCGGATTCAAATCCGGGAAAGACACCGATCCCGCCCGCAGAAGGACGACCAGTCCGGCGGCCGCCGCGGCGGCAAACACCACGATCCCTTCCCGGACGGTCGTCAGTTGATGCCGCCGGGCGCTGACCGCCTCGTAGGCCAGGAACCCCGTGAAGTAGACGCCCAACCGGACATGCGTCGGGGACATCAGCCCGCAGTATGCCAGATAGGCGGCCCAAACCGAGACAAGGGCGGCGATCCGCCAGGGGGTCGGCCAGTTCCGCATCCCGGAGAAACGCACCGCCAGCGGCAGGGTCACATAGAGAAGCAATTCATAACCGAGCGTCCATGTCACCACGATGAGCGACGGGGAACCGGTCAGGCCGGGCAGCAAGGCAAGATTCTCCAAAAGCCAAAGGGCGGCCGTGGCCGGGTCCCGCGGGATCTTGGATTCGGATGGAATGATCACCGACAGCGCCAAATACAGCACGAACATGAAGAGGAAGGCCGGGTAAATCCGCCACATGCGGTCCCGCAGGAAGCGGCCATAATGGACCGGCCGGCGAATGCACATCCCGTAAATCAAAAATCCGCTGATCAACAAAAAGATGTCGGTCCCGTTTCGGGCGATGGTGTCCATGACGCGGGCCGCAAACCCGTCCGCGGCCCCGCCCAGGTAGATCCCGAACAGCGTCAGGAAATGGGCCATGAACACCAGGGAGGCGGCGACGCCGCGAAGCCCTTGCACGGCGACAATTCGCTCGGTTTTTTGCGGAAGCTCGTAGATCGCCGCGAGCCGTTCCCGCAGGCTCTTCTTCGGCTTGTCCGGGGCGGGGACGGCTTCGGCGGCCGATCCGAGCACGCGGCGGCGCCAGGACAGCGGGAGGTGAAGAAGGTAAAGGCCCGTGGCAATGAGAATGCGGAAGTCCAGACAGGGCCGGACCAGTCGGGCGTAATGAAGATCGGCCACCAGCTTTCGGCAGACACACCCGAGATCTTTGTCAGCCGGGAACTGGACTTGGGCCAGGCCGGTCAGGCCGGGACGGAGCGAAAGACGATCCCGATAAGCGGGGATTTCCTCCTGCAACCCGGCGGCGATTGCCGGGCGCTCGGGCCGCGGGCCGACGAGGGCCATGTCGCCCCGAAGGACGTTGTACAGTTGCGGCAGTTCGTCGATGTGGAGCTTGCGCAGAATCCGGCCGACGAGGAATACCCGCGGGTCGTTGCGGGTGGCCCAGACCGCTCCGGAGTTTTGCTCGCAATGATGGCGCATGGTCCGGATCTTGTAAATTCGGAATGGCGCGCCATTTCGGCCGAGCCGTTCTTGAGAGTAGAAAGCCGGTCCCGGCGACGTCAGTTTGACCAGAATCATGGCGAGGAGGATCACCGGGGAGGAGATCAGCAGAAACACCGCCGCCAGCACGAAATGAACCCCCCGCTTCAGGGCGGCGTGGACAGGGCCGGGAGAGTTGGCGGTTTTCGCGATCTTTTCTGGGGGAGGTGTCATCACCAAGGGGCTGTTCTGGATCATCATCTCATGTCTCCGAGACGGCAAGGTTGACTGGCATTCATCGGGAAATCATCGAAATCCGATGCTTGCCCGGGCATGTCGCCCGACCACCGATCTCCTGCGTCTTTGTTGACGGAAACCGATCTTTCGGTTCGCCGGACTCATGCGAATGAGCGGCATATGTCGTCGCGAATGTGGCGCCGGTGACATGTCATTCCGAATCTTCCGGTCGTGTGTTTGTTCGCCCCGGAAGTGATGATTTTGCGCCCAAGGGAAATCTCACAAGCAAGGAAAATTCTCATTTGGAGAGACATTTTCGAGGCGTCGGCTTGCCGGCTGGCGCCTTGTTCTTCCGAACAGCCCGGTTCAACGGGCTGCCGGCTCCTTCAACTCGTCGCGGCTTGGGTTCGATTGTTGGTGATTCTCTTTCCCTTTTGATAGAATTTATGATTGGCCGAACATGACGCCCGGCCGGGGCAGGGAGGAACCAGATGCGGAAACGAGCGGAAGCGTGGGTGGTGTACCGGATGACGATCACCGGAGCCCCCGGCGGCAATGCCGTCTGCGAACAGGGGGAGTGGGACGCGATGGAGCGGTCCAATCCCGGTTTTCATACCCTCGTGAAAGCGGGGATCACATCGGAAGAAGAAGCGGAAAAGCTCGCGAGGGGAACCTCGGGCGATGACTTCCGCGAACGCCGCAAAAAGGCGTGAAATCGGAAGAGTCGAAGATTAACCACAAAGACGCAAAGGTCACACCAAGTTTCACAGAGAAGACCGAAGAGATATTTCTTCAGAAGTCTTCTTCGTGGAACTTGGTGTGACCTTTGCGTCTTTGTGGTTAATCTTCGACTCTTATCTCATCGCAGAACGCCCCGCAGGTCTTCCAGGGCGGCCCCGATGTCCGGGGAGCGCATCAGGGATTCGCCCACCAGCACGGCCTTCACCCCGGCGGCTTCCAGTTTCTTCATGTCGGCGTTGGTTTTGATGCCGCTCTCGCTGATGACCACACAACCCGACGGCACGGCCGACAGCAAATCCAGCGTGTGGTCGAGCGTGGTTTTGAAGGTTCGCAAGTCGCGGTTGTTGATGCCGACCAGAATGGCCCCTGAGTCGATCACGCGGGAAAGTTGATCCGCGTCGTGCAGTTCCACCAACACATGCAGTCCGAGGGCGGTAGCCTGTCGGTGCAATGTCTTGAGTTCATCCCCCGGCAAAATCTCGGCGATCAACAGGACGGCATCGGCCCCGGCGACACGGGCTTCGATCAGTTGGTATTCGTCCAAGATGAATTCTTTGCGGAGGACCGGGATGCCCGCCTGCCGCCGGATGGCCGTCAGATAGTCGAGATGGCCCTGGAAGAAATGCTCGTCCGTCAACACGCTGAGGCAGGCCGCGCCGTGTTGCTCATAGGTTTGGGCAATCCGCACGGGGTCAAAGTCGGCCCGGATGATCCCGGCCGAGGGGGAGGCTTTTTTCACCTCCGCGATCATCCGCAGGCCGGGTTGGCGCAGGGCGGCCGTGAAGTCCCGGATGGGCGGGGCTTCCGGCAGGCGACCCTCCAAGGTCTGGCGGGGACGCTCGGAACGGGCGGTTTCGATCTCAATTCGCTTGCGGGCGACAATCGTGTCAAGGATGGTCAAGGCTTATCTCGGAAATGCGATGAATTCAGGCATGAAATGCGGGTCTTTTCCGCAATCGCTTTGATAGCATACTCTTGGCGACACCTGATTCCCAGAGGGGAGTTGACCGCTGGACGGGGCGATTTTCCTTCGGCTGCTGTTGATCGCGGGCCTGTCCGTCGCGATGGGGGGGGGGATTGTCGCCCTCATCATGTATTTCGTCGCCCGGCGCCGAAAGCAGCGTCTGATCCCGGCGAATCACTGCCCGATCGCCAAGTGGGATGGCGCGGCCGTCTCGCTCACCTTTGTGATTTTCGTCCTCTCGGCCCATTTTGTCCAGCTTTTGCTGGTTGCCGTGGGATTCTTTGGCCGCATTTACGGGCCGAACTTCCCGATTGAACTCGGCCCGGACGCGACACCCGCCGATCATGCGGCCGCGACGATCCGGCATTTGTGGGCAGCCGTTTTCACGTTTCCCTTTCAACTGTGGTCGATCTCGGCCATCGCCAAATGGCGGGGCGGTCCCAATCCACTGGCGCTGGGAACGGTGGCCCCCAACATCGTGAGCGGCTATCTCACGTGGCTGCTCGTCACCCCGGCGGCCTTCAGTGTGTTTGCGATCGCCAACATCGCCCATTCGAGCCTGACCCACCGGCCGCCGGACCGGCACCCGCTCACCGTGCTGGGGGACGGCGCCGGGAATGTGGAATGGGCCCTGTTCGTGATGCAGACGGTGATTATCGCGCCGATGCTGGAAGAATTGGTGTTTCGCGGGATTTTGTTGCCGTGGTTGTGTCAGAAGCGGGCGGCCGTTCCGGAGTCGCCGTTTGTGGTGATCCCCCGGCATCGCAGCCCGCTCATTTTGGGCCTGGCCGTGGCCGTGGCCCTGCTTTTTCATGTGGATGGCGTGCAAAAAGCCATTGAGGACCGGGATCGTGGCGAGCTTGTCGCCCACCTGATTCCGGGGGCGTTCTTCGTCTCGCTGATCCCGATCTATCTGATCCTGCCCCGCTTCCGGCGACTGCATCGACACCTGCGGGTTCGTTCCCCCCAGCATTCGCAGGCCATCCTCGCCAGCTCGGCCTTGTTCGCCGCCTTCCATGCGTCCGTCTGGCCTTCCCCGGTGCCGCTTCTTGTGTTGGCGGTCGGCATCGGCTACCTCTCCGTGCGCACGCAAAGCCTGATCGGCCCCGTGGTCGTCCACGCGATGTTCAACGCCGTTTCCGCATCACTGCTGTTGATGGGCGCCCCGGCGTGACGGGAGAACCCGCCACGCCTTTCCAACCAGAACCACCCGCATCCATAGCCCGACTCGCCAGTTTTGATGTTGCGCTTTGTTGGGGTTTTGGTTTTCAAGGTTGT
>NZ_JH636440.1:956554-993964 GCF_000255705.1 Zavarzinella formosa DSM 19928 | reverse complement strand
GGTGGCTTCCGGTGGTCGAGCCGCCTCCCCTTTACTCAGCCGGACTTAAACCCGTGGCTGAAGTACCTTCCCTGCGGGAAGCCACCCGGCAGCTTACGCTGCTCGGCTCGCCAAGACTAATTTGTCTCTCACCCCGGCGGCCAGCCCAAACCCCGCCCCCCGAGCAAGTGCATGTGCAAGTGGGGGACGGTTTGGCCGCCGTGTTCTTTGCAGTTGATGACGAGGCGATAGCCATCCGTCAAACCGAGTTGCCCGGCGAGTTGTGCGGCGACCACATGCAGGTGGCCCAGCAGTTCTTTGTCCTCTTTCGTGACCTCATCATGGGTGGGAATCACTTTTTTGGGAATCAGAACGACGTGCGTCGGGGCCTGTGGGTTGATGTCGTTGAACGCGAGGCAAAGATCGTCCTCGTAAATGATCTTCGCGGGAATCTTCTTCTCGATGATCTTCAAGAAGATGTTGTCGGTCATCATTTTGATGCACTCCTTGGAATTACTTCGCGGCAACGGCCGATTTCAGCGTGTTTTGCAGCAACATGGTGATGGTCATCGGGCCGACGCCTTTCGGAACCGGAGAAAGCCAGCCGGCCACCGGGGAGACCGATTCGGCATCCACATCCCCGACCAGTTTTCCATCCACGGAATTGATCCCCACGTCGATCACGGCCGCGCCGGGTTTCACAAAATCGGCGGTGACAAACTTCGCCACCCCCACGGCGGCAATCAGGATGTCAGCGGTGCGGCACACGGCCGGCAGGTCTTTCGTTCCCCGGTGAACCACGGTGACGGTGGCGTCTCCCGCCTCGGGGAAGTCTTTGGTCGGCTTTTGCATCAGAATCAGGGCCATCGGCTTGCCGACGATGTTGCTGCGGCCGATCACCACAACATTCTTCCCAATGGTTGGAATGCCGGACCGGGCCAGCATTTGCTGAACGCCGAACGGCGTGCAGGGGAGATAGCGGGGATGCCCGGCCGCCAGCAGGCCGACGTTTTGCGGGTGGAAGGCATCGACATCCTTCGCCGGGCTGATGGCGTTGATGATCGCCTCCTCCCGGATTTGCTTCGGCAGCGGCAATTGAACCAAGATGCCGTGAACCGCCGGGTCGGCGTTGAGATCGGCGACCAGTTTCAACAAGTCTTCTTCGCTGGCGGTCGCGGGGAGACGGTGCAGCCAGCTATTCATCCCTGCGTCCTCGCAGGCTTTGCGCTTGCTGCGGACGTAGACTTCGCTCGCGGGATTGTCCCCCACCAGCACGGCGGCCAGCCCCGGCGGGCGGCCCCCGGCGGCGACATGGGCGGCCACCCCGGCGGCCACTTCGGCCCGGATGGCCTTGCTGAGTTCCTGTCCGTCGATTTTCTGTGCCGGCATGCGCGATGGTTCCGTTGGTTCCGCGTTGATCCCCCGTTGATGTACGCCCGGCGGGTTGCCGCGTCCCGTCGTCGGCCATTGAATCAACCCTGACGATATCAAATCGAAGGACTCTCATGAGCGACTTGTCGTTGGTGACGGGCGGAGCCGGGTTCATCGGCTCCCATTTGGTGGACGCCTTGGTGAAGCGGGGGGATCGGGTCCGCGTGCTGGATGATCTCAGCACCGGGCAGGCGGCCAACATCGAACGCCACGGCGACCGTGTGGAATTAATCACCGGCTCGATTTTGGATCAGCCCGTCGTGGCGAAAGCCGTCGCCGGGGCGAAGACCGTTTACCATCTCGGGGCGCTCGCCTCCGTCGCCCGAAGCGTGGAAACCCCGCTCATCAGCCATGCCGCCTGTGCGACCGGCACCTTGCAAGTGCTGGATGAAGCCCGCAAGGCAGGGGTCAAACGGGTGGTGTTTGCCGCCAGTTCCAGCATGTACGGCGGGGCCACGACCGACGACGGCCAAAAGGAAGACCAAACGCCCTGCGCCCTCTCCCCCTACGCGGCCGCCAAACTCGCCGGGGAATACTACATGCAGGCGTTTGCCGCGACTTACGGCATCGAAACCGTCCGCGTGCGGTTCTTCAACATCTTCGGCCCCCGCCAGCGGCCCGATTCGCCCTACTCCGGGGTGATCGCCATTTTCACATCGCTGCTGAGCCAGGGGAAAACGCCCGTGGTTCACGGTGACGGCTTGCAATCGCGGGACTTCACCTACGTCGGCAATGCCGTGCAAGCCCTGATGAAAGCCGCCAGTTCTCCCGGCGTTTCCGGCCAGGTCTTCAACGTCGGCACCGGCAACAGCGTCACGGTGCTGCGTCTGGTGGAAGAATTGAACAAAACGCTCGGAACCAACATCAAACCGGAACTCGGCCCCGCACGAGCCGGGGATGTGCGTTACTCCAAGGCCGACATCTCCCGCACCCGAGCGTTGCTTGGCTACGAGCCGGCCGTGACTTTTGAGGAAGGCTTGGCGAAAACGACGAAGTGGTATCGGGGTGAGAACTGGGAATAAGCAGGAGAAGAGAAAAGAAGCGAAGACTGACCACAAAGTCACAAAGGTCACACAAAGTTTCACAAAGAAGACTCTTGAAGAAATATCTCTTCAGTCTTCTCTGTGAAACTTTGTGTGACCTTTGTGACTTTGTGGCTAGTCTTCGCTTGCTTACTTCTTCGACACGCTGGCGAGCAGGGCGTCGAATTCCGGGGCCACGCTGGTGGCTTTCTTCTTGAGGTTTTCGAGGAACTTCTTGGCCGACGGGGCGAGGCGCTTGTCGGCGACCAGCAGCTTCTTGATGATCCCGACTTCCTCGGCGCTGATGATGCCGTTGCCGATGATGCCATCATGCAGGCAGGCGAGGAAGAATCGGTCGATCGCGTCGGTCTGTTCGCCCTTGGCTCGCTTCACCATTGAGGTCCGCAATTCGCCGACGAAGAGGACTTCTTCGTGGGAGATTTTGCCGTCCGCATACAGGGCCTTCTTGAGAAGGCGGCTTTCGACGGCGTCGAATTTGCCGCCGGCGGCGATCAGATCAATGGCAAGTTTCCGATAGTCGGCCATGGTTCCCTTTCGGAGAAATCAGACGGGTCAGCCGTGACGATGCCTAATGCTCGCACGGCGATCCGTAAGTGAGATGGTTGATTCAAACATACCGGGTTTTTCCGGACGCGCGAGGCCAAATGCCGTTAAAACCCGCCATTTCGGCACAAAATCTTCAAAAAATGACGGCCGCGCCAACTTTCCGGCAGAGAGACAATGGCGGAAAGCGCCAAGTTTGAAACCGCCTTCGCCAGGAAAATAATCGCATCAACGAGGTCGAGAGAACGGCCGCTGAAATGGTTGTAACCTTGTGGCCCAAACGATGGGTTCCGGCAATTTTGCACCGAAAATTCGGTGCAAAACCGGTCCAAAAGGTGTTCAAAACGGCTTCCAGAACCCACTTTTTGACCAGTTTTTTGCCGTTTTCAGCCTAAAACCGGTCATTACTGGTCATTTTCCGGCCCAAAACTGAACACCACCCTCGCAAATTCCTCGGGCATTACACCCAGGCACCCAGATGATTTTGTCATAATCCGTGGCGTTTGGCGGAATCCGGACTTTGTTGGCCCGTTTTCAACAAGGGGAGAACAACGCCGGTTTCGATGCGATCCAACCGGCTCACCCTCGTTTTCGGAACAAAGAACCCGTCTTGCCTCTTTTTTCAAAAACCTTGTATCATGACATTCAACTTAGTTTGTAACCTCAACCGCCTTTCTCATGTCCAAGAGTCCCGTGACGACCGAAGAAAACATCCCGACCAAGTTTGAAGACCTCAATCTCATTCCCCCCCTTCTCCAAGCCGTGAAGCGGGTGGGCTACAAAGTCGCTTCCCCCATCCAAGCCCAATTGATCCCCGTGGCCGCCACCGGCGCGGACGTGATCGGGCAGGCGCAAACCGGCACCGGCAAGACGGCCGCGTACCTGATCCCCTTCATGAACGCCTGGCGGGGGGGCGACCTCAAGAAGCCGCAAGCCATTGTGCTGGCCCCCACGCGGGAACTCGCCATCCAGGTGGGCGAAGAGGCCGTGAAGCTTTCCCCCAGCAAGCATTTCCGCTCGGCCGTCATTTACGGCGGGGCCGGTTTCGGCTTGCAGAACCAGCAACTGGCCGAGGGCCGCACCCTGATCGTCGGCACGCCCGGCCGGGTGCTGGACCATATCGGCCGGGGCACGCTGCAACTGGACAAGGTGAAATACCTCGTCCTCGACGAGGCGGACCGGATGCTCGACATCGGTTTTCGCCCCCAGATCGAACGCATTTTGAAAACGATCACGCGGGACCGGCAGACACTGCTGATGTCCGCCACGCTCCCGGCCGACGTGCTGAAGCTCACCGAGCGCTACATGCGCAACCCGGTGCATGTGAACGTTTCCCCGGAAGTGGTGACGGTGGACCGGATCGACCAGTCATACATCACCGTGGACGAAGACCGGAAGACGGAACTGTTGCTGAAACTGCTGGCGACCGACAATCCCCGGCAGTGCATCATCTTCGTGGAACGCAAGCGGGGTTGCGACAACCTCGCCCGGCAACTGAAGCGGCACAAGATCCGCTGCGCCGCCATTCACGGCGACCTGCAACAGAACATGCGGGAACGCATCATGGCCGCCTTCCGCGACGGCCGCATCTCGGTGCTGATCGCCACGGACGTGATGAGCCGGGGCATCGACGTCTCGGGCATTTCGCACATCGTGAACTACGACCTGCCGAATGACAACGAAAACTACGTCCACCGCATCGGCCGCACCGGCCGGATGGGCGCCGACGGCAAGGCGATCACCTTCGTGATGCCCGACGAAGGGGAAGTGCTGACCGAGATCGAGATGACGATCAACAAGATCATCCCGGCCCGGATTGTGGAAGGTTTCGAGGCGTTCCGTCCCAAGGCCCCGCCCAAGAGCGACGAACCGCCGAAGCAAAGCCTCCCGGTCTACGGGCGAGCCGGCAGGAAGTATAGCAACCGGCTGTAATCCAACGGTCATAACAAACAACAAGAGCCCCGTCGCTTCATGCGACGGGGCTCTTGTTGTTTGGGTGGTCGCGTCAACGACACCCAAGCTCAAACAGCCCGGTGTTGGTTTTTCAGAGGCGGCGGCGTCAGCGACGCCCAAACTTCCTGAGCAAATACGCTTCTCAAATGCTTCGCCCGCTTTTCTGGCCCAAGCTTGGGCGTCGCTAACGCCGCCGCCTCTGACAGACCGACGCCGAACTGTTGCGGGCGAGGTCACTTCAAATCATCAAGCCCGATTCAAAATCCGTGAAGCCGCGACGCGGAGTCTTCGCAGCGGAGCGCGGGGCATCAGGGCCGGGCGGACAATTGCCGTCACCGGCTCCACGATTCGGAATGGGCCATCAACCGCACGCTTTAACACTTTGGGCCACATCCAAGGAACTGAATCAAGCTGACTCAAAACAGATAGGAAGCCGTCTTCTGCCACCGGATTGGCAACTGGCGAACTGGGATTTGACACCCGCCGATATGGCGGTTACGCTAACACGTTGTTCAGCGATCAAGTAAACCAAACGCAACGACCGAAATAGGCCAACTGGCGAGTCGGTCTATTATCTGTTCGGCGGCGGAGGGCAAACGATGGGGCATGGTCAAGAGCTTGTGGCTGGGAACGTGGAGGCCGAAACTCTGGCCGGACGAATCTTGGCCGACTTGGACGCCCCCCCTGATCTGCCTTGCCCGCTGCTGTTCTCGGCCGTCGAGCACGGGCGAATCGAGGAAGTTCGCCGGCTTATCGCGGACGGCGAAGATGTCAACTGTGACTTGGGCGGGGGTTGGACGCCGTTGGTCCACGCCATCGACTTGGAAAGTGACGCCGCGTGGCAGCGACACCACAAACCGGATCGCGAGTCCACCGAACTTACAGAGTTGCTCTTGGCAGCCGGGGCGGCGCCGACGGGCGAGGCGTTTGCGGTTGCCCGGCGATACCGGAATCAGAGGGCTGTGGCGTTGCTTGAGCGGCACCTAAAGCCTGCCGAACAAGACGTCGCACCTGACTGCGGCGGCATCGAGTAAAATCGAGGTTAAACGTCTCGCCAACCACCGCAGCAGGTGAACTTTGGCGCGTTCAGCAAGAAAAGGGCTTTCCAAAGTGCAATCGCCGATTGAGGAGGGCGTCGCGTTTTTCTGGCCCGGCTTCTTAGCCGTTGGCGCGGAACTTTTTGCCCTGCTGGCGTCCGGTGTCGCGTGGGACGACCGCATCCGCGCCCGCCGGGTGGCCAGTTTTGGCGTTCCATACAACTACTCCGGCAACATCTGGCCCGAGGCGCCGATGCCGGAGGCGCTGGCGCCGGTCGTCGCGGCGGTGGCTGAGGCAGTTGGGTATGAGCCGAACAACTGCCTGGCCAACTATTACCCGACTGGCGATTCCACGATGGGATATCATTCAGACTCCGTGGATGAGTTGGAGCCGGGCACGGGCATCAGCATCGTGTCGCTTGGGACGGCTCGCTCGATGTCGTTCCGGCGGGAGGCCGACCGCTCCGAGATCCACGAACTGGTTCTGGTCGGCGGGTCGCTCTTGCACATGACGTCCGCCATGCAGGCGGCATGGCGACACGCGGTATTGAGGGCCGAGGGCGTGTCGGACGGGCGAATCAGCCTTACCTTCCGGCGCATCAAACAGGCCGAACAAAACATTGCGGGTGACCGGGGGCTTGGGGCGAGGATGGCGGGTTCCAGCCGCCCCGGCGTCGGCGGTTGAACCGGGGCGTCCGACGGCGGAGGCTCCCCAGAGCAAAGTTCCGTTTGGCCATGAGGGGGAACATGTCCGCTTCCGCGATCATTGTTCATGACGGCGAGGATAGTCATCGCTTGCTGGTGACGCACCGCGATTGGGGATTGCTCTGGGGGCCGCAGTTCCCCGAAGGGTCGGCATTCAGCGGCGCATTCGGCGTCCACGAGAACTTCACGGTCGCCGGCGGCATCGCGCCCGGGTCGCGCGTCATTCGCCGGGGAGGAGTCTTGTGTGACGCGGCCCGCGCGCTTCTCTCCGCAATTGAACGCGACGCCGAGGCTCTGCGATACGATTATTCTTACGGGTTCTCCGGGAATCCCGCGAAGCATGGCGGCGCCCAGTCAATCCGGATTCACGGGAGATCGGGAATCATTTCGACACAACCAAAGGGGTATTGTCACATCCGCCTGGATGGTCCGGTTCCGGACGGACAGCCACGAATTGACGAACACATCGACCTTCGTCGCACCGGACCCATCGAAACCGGCGACGGCGTTCAGGTGCGGTCGTATCGGCGCCGGGCGCCGATGAACTGGCTTGAGAGTTTGCCCCCGCTTGTCGAATTCTTGGAATCACGGCTGGAGAAAGACCTCCAGATTGAACATCAGGACCGGGTAATCTAATCGAGAGATGGCCGGGGACCGCGCCTGGCCGACGCCCCTCGGAGTCCTTGCCCCGGCGTGACGATCCTGATGTCGCGGGAACGAGGAAGCCGAACTCAAGCATCAGGCGGCTTGGAGCATCGCAGATGGGTGTGATCGCCGAGTTCGAGTCCGCTTCGGCCGAACACTGGCCCGGTATCCTTGCCGGGATCGTCGCGACTGGCATCAAGATCGACGAGACGGGCGAGCGGGATGGGCTGCACTGGTGCTCCTGCCGCCGGGGGCAGGCCGGCATCGGGCTGGGCATCGACAGGACCAAGGCCACGGGGAATGTCACCCTCTATTGCGGCCCGCTTCGTTACTGGCGGCGGCCTCTGGCGACGCGCAGACTCTTCTGCGACGTGCTAACAATCATCCGCTCCCATCGGCGGGGCGCCGCCTAACCTTTCGCCGCGGCAGACCCGCCCCGCTACGGCGACATGTGCCACGATCAAAGGTCGCTCGGGCGGGGTGGTCCGCCGAGCTTGAGCATTCGGCTGTCAGTGTCTCATTGGTTGTCGTCGTTGTCATCACCCTCCGGCGGCTGGCTCGAAAGCCGCCGGAGGGTGATGGCGGTGCCTCAGCGAAGCCCCTTGACCTCATCGATGTCAGACACGTTCAGGACATAGGCCCCACCCACAGAGGCCCCGCCGAGGGATGAACTAATCCAAAGCTTGGACTTGTCCAGCAGGTCGCGATCGATCATAAAGCTCGCCTTGAACCGACCGGCGGCCTCCGCTTCGTTGCTCAAGGTGGTGAAGACGAGTAGCTTCTCCCCATCATACATGCGCAGGGTGACCTTCTTGACCCCTTCCAACTTCCCCTTGGCCTCGAAGGTCACTTCGACCCGCACGGCGTTGGGGCCACCGGCTTTTTGGGCGCGGAACGTCATGCCCAGAGCCTTGGCTTCTTTGCAGGTGACGGGAGAGAAACTCTCCAAGGCGAAGCTCCGGTTCGGTGCAGTCGCCAGCAGAGCGGTCAAAGTCAGGACGTGAAGGATTATCCTCATGTGACGGACTCCGTTTCGTGTTTCGGAAGTTCGCCGAGCGGCACAGCGCCGCGCGAAGCGAACCACAACTAAGACGACACCGGGCCAATCCTGACGCACATTTTTTTCCGCCGAACAGAGATCAGACCAATTCGCCGACAAATATTGGAGGTGATCGATGCCGCCGGTTCGCCCAGCCAAAGCGCTGGTTTTCCATACGTTGACGGCTTTGCGGCCCCGTCGCCGCTGAGTCAGGCCGTTCGACGGCGGGAGGCGGTTCAATGGGAAGCGATGCCGGGCTGTGGTGGATGCCGGGGGTTCTCATCGGTTCGGTGGGCGTGCTCGCCTTCGTTGGCGGGTTCGCCACCGGCGGCCCGGATGTGGTGGGCGGGGTGGTGTTCGGCGGCGTGGCTCTGGCGGCCGCGGCCGTCATCCTTTGGCGGCGGTCACCCAAGCAGGGCGGTTCGGAGCCGCGTGAAGGTGCCGAACCAAGTGCCGCGCCCGGCCGACGGAGATGGTGGCGCTTCTGGGGTTCATGACTCGCCGATGAACCGGCCGAAGTGGGGAATAATGCCGGTCCGGCCTGGGGCATTCGGGCACGGATGATTCCCCGGCCAAAATACGTTCACATCTCTCCGCCCCGGAGATGGGGAATAATGCCGGTCCGGCCTGGGGCATTCGGGCACGGATGATTCCCCGGCCAAAATACGTTCACATCTCTCCGGGGCAGAGAGATGCTTCCCGGCAAACTCAACTTTCCGTCGATTCAATCAGTCGTCGAATGATGTCATCCGTGCGGATGCCTTCGGCCTCGGCGTTGTAATTGGTGATGATCCGGTGCCGCAGCACGGGGTAGGCCATCGCCCGGATGTCTTCCGTTGCCACATAAGGGCGGCCGTACAAGAGCGCCCGTGATTTGCCGGCCCAGACGAGGTATTGGCTGGCGCGGGGCCCGGCCCCCCAGGTCACGAACTTCCGGACGAAATCCGGGGCGTCCGGGGCGTCGATGCGGGATCGGCGGACCAGTTTCATCGCGTATTTGATCACATGGTCGGCCACCGGCACATCCATCACCAGCGATTGCATAGCCTTCAAATCCGGTCCGGTCACCGCGTGTTCGATTTTCGTGTGGGATCGCCGCGTCGTGGCCTCGACGATTCGATATTCCTCGTCTTCGGTGGGGTACTCCACCTTGATGTTGAACATGAACCGGTCTTGTTGGGCTTCCGGCAGCGGGTATGTCCCTTCCTGCTCAATCGGGTTTTGCGTCGCCAGCACGAAGAACGGGTCCGGCAAGACAAAGCGCTGGCCGCCGACGGTCACCTGGCGTTCCTGCATGGCCTCCAGCAAGGCGGCCTGGGTCTTCGGCGGCGTCCGGTTGATTTCGTCCGCGAGAACGACATTGGCGAACAGCGGGCCGGGGATGAACTTGAAACTGCGCTGCCCGGTCGCCCGGTCATCCTGGAGGATGTCCGTGCCGGTGATGTCCGAAGGCATCAGGTCGGGGGTGAACTGGATTCGCTTGAAAGTCAGATCCATCGATTCCGAAAGCGAACGGATCATCAAGGTCTTGGCGAGGCCCGGCACGCCGACAAGGAGGCAATGCCCCTGGGCGAACAGGGCGATCAGCAGTTGTTCAAGGACATCCTTCTGGCCGACGATCACCTTGCCGCATTCGGCGAGGATGCGCTGGGCTGATTTGCGAAGGTTTTCCGCGCCCTCAAGGGCGTCCGATTCATGACCGGGAAGGGGGGGAGGATTCAAGGTTCCGCTTTCTCCGCGAGGGGGAGCAACCGCCAAAGGCCGTGCCCGGTGAGGAGGCTGGCCCGCGTGCGGCCGATGTCGAGGCCGCCCGCCGGGCCGAGGGCCGGGAGGTTCCACCGTTGGATCGTCTCCCCGTCGGCCGGGCTGACCAACAGCAGGGGCCACTCCCGTTGTGTCCACACATCATAGGAATCCGCGACGGCCCGAACCAATCGTTCCGTGTCCCAACCGGCTTGCCGGAAGGCGGCGAGGGGGTCAAACGTCCGGCGGGTCATCGCCGGTTCTTGCGGGGCGACCCACAATCCGGCGGGGGTGGTCGTCATCCGGCGGGGCGTGTCGCTCGGGGGCAATGGCTTCGACCAAAGCGGTTCGGCCTCGTTCCATGAATAGGCCGACAACCGGTCGTCCGCGATCACGAGAAAGCGTTCGTCCACGGCGGTGATGGCCTCGAAGCGACGGCCGAGGTAAACGGGGGGCTGGCTCCACTTGCGCCGGAGATTCTCAGCCTGCAGGACATCCAGTTCCGTCCGGGCGTTGCGATCGATCAACACCAGAAGCTCGTTGTGGTGCATTCGCAACCGGGGAGGCTGGCCGCTCAGGCTGACCGGGTTCGGGATTTCGTATTTGGCAACCGGTTCGTTGCGGATCGCATCGAACAGCAACAAGCTGTCTTCCATCGGCCAGATGAATCGGCCTGCCTCGGGGGAGACGGGCGGTTCGATCCACGGCTTGGCCGGGGCTTTCATCACATGGCGAACATCGCCCGTTTCCGCGTCCAACAGGCCGACCACGCCGGTGGAGGATTGGGCCGCCAAGTGTTTGCCCGAACGGGCGACATGCGGGTTCCAAGAAGCCGTGAACGACACACGAGGATGCAATTCCTCCGTCCGGCGGCCCCATTTTAAATTCCCGGTGACCGGCGAATAACAAAGCAGATCATGGGAATCATGGACAACAAACAAACCTTCTTCCGTCAGCGTGAACGCATCAAAGGTTGTTGATGGTTCCGCGCCGGAAGCCAGCGGCAATAGCGGCCGACCGGGCAATGTCAGCCGGGGGGCGTTGGCGTCGAGAAGCAACTCCCACATCACCGTGAGCCGGTTCGGGTGCAGGGCGGTGAACCCGGCAGGCCCGGCGAGGATGATGGCCTTCGCGGTTTCACCGGCGAAGGTGATTTCGTGCCGGACGGGGTTCGGGATTGATTGGGTTCCGATGTGAAGTTGTTCCCCGATGGCGATAAGGCGGGGAGATTCCGCGAGGATTCGCAACGCCGGATCATTGATTCGGGAGACCAGTCGGCGATCAAGCGGGGCTTCCAGCAAACTTGGGGGGATCGTCGCCGGGGCGTCGTTCATATCGTCCGGCTTGGGCATCGGGCCTTCATTCGGGCGAAGCTGCCCGGCCCGGATCGGCCGGCCTTCCGCGTTCCAAAGCATCTTGTCGGGGGGCAGGGCGTCGATGTCGGCTTTCTTGGCCGGGGCTTTTTCCTCGGCCGCGTAACACCATAGTTCCGTGCCAGTCGCCACCAGCAGACAACCCTCGGCGAAGACCAGATTCCCGAAACTTCCCGAAACCGGCAACCGCAGCGGCCGGCCGTCCTCGGGGCTGACAAACAGCAAGCCATTCCGGGTGGGCCAGACGACGGCCTCATCGGTGACCAGTCCCCGGCCGAAGGTGATTTCTCCGGTTTGATCGTGCAGGGTCCATCCATCCGTCCCGCTGTCGGCCCCGGTGCGGGTGTTCAAGCCGCGCAGACCTTTCAACGCCCCGCCGAAGGTGGCGATCAACCGCCCCCTGGCGACGCCGAGCAGATGACAAACCTCCACGTTTTCGCGTTCCCAGATCAACCGGCCGGTGAACGCGTCCAGACAGAACAGATGATCGCTGTCGGCCGGGGCGACGAAGATTTTCCCCTCGGAAGCCAACGGCGGGCACAAGTCGCGGTAACGCGGCAACGCCGCCCGGTCGTCGCTTTGATAGCGGAACTCCCACGCCGGTTGCCCGGTGCGGAGATCAAGGGCCATCACGCTTCCGGCTTGCGGAGAGACGAGGATGGTTCCATTCGCCAGCGTCAGCAGTTCGTGTCGCGAGCGGTATTCGGAGTTCGGTTCCCCGCCGGACTTGCCGACGATTCGCTGCCAGAGCAGTTCGGGAACCTCGCCCGCCTCGGCCTGCCGATAGCACACCACTCCGGCGACGGTTTCGCCCCCGGCCTGCCGCCAGAACATGGCAACGATGTGTTCATTCGTCACAATCGGGCAGCCTTCCCAGATGGTCCACGATTCCGGGACCGTCGGCGGGGAAAGTTTCCACAGCGGCTTGCGATTCGGGGATTCGGCGGTTCGCGGCCCGAGAGCGACAATCTCGCTTTTGGGTTTGGGGGCATCCTCGCCCAACGGCGGCTTCAAGGCTTGGTCGCCCAACCGGGCGTAAACCTTGCGGCCGTGGATGGTCATCGAGTGCCGCACATCGCGGGCGCTCGGGATGATTGTGTTCGTGCCGCCAAGGAAGGCGTAAATCGGCGTCGTGGCCCCGTGCTTCAAATTCACAGACCAGACATTCTTTCCATCGGCGACCAACGCCTCCGAAGGGCCGACCACCGGGTAAAACGCCAGCGCGTTCCGGTGGAACGGGTTCACCGGCGATTCCTCCAGCCGGCCGGGCCGGGGGAACGGCAGCGGACTCTTCCAAGTCGGCTGGTCCGGCCAGAAGTACGGCAGCGGGGCGTGGATATTGCCGTCGCGGCTTGGCTGCCCGGCGAAGGTGTTCCACCCCGGTTCCGGCGTCGAATGCGGCAACGTGCTTTGTTCGGGTTTGGCCAGCAGGGCCGACAGCGTATCAACGTACTTGGCCGTCTTGCCAGCCAGCAGGCCGCCCGCGTCCGGAGATTCCTTCTTCAACGCTTCGATGGCGACGGCCGCTTCGTCACGCTCCCCGCGATAGAGTTGAACCAAAATCAGCCGGGCCTTGATGGCGGCGGCGGTTGTCTGTGGTTGCGGAAAATGAAGCTCGCCGTCGTCCGGCGAACCGGGCAGCAGCATTCGCCAGTAATGAGCCGCCTCTTCAAGATTCCCGGCCGCGAAGGCCCGCCGGGCCAGTTCCAAAATCGCCTCCTCGGAGGCGGCGCTGTTGAACATCTCCGCAAGGATCAGGTGCAATCCGGCCGACGACGGCGCCTTCTTCGCCTCGACCACCCGTCGGGCGGCCTGGCCGTCCACCCGTTGCCGGTACAGTTTCAACGCCATCGGCGGCAACCGGGACAAATGCCCCTGCGCCACCCACCGGGCCGGAATCTGCCGGTGCTTGTCGGCCGGGACCAGCTCATCCCCGGCGGTGTCCATCACTCGTTGCAATTGTTCGATGGCATCCAGCCACTTCTCGGCCTTGCCCTTCTCGACGGCCTCGGCGATCTGATTGGCCGTCGGGTTATCGACGACGGGCCGTTCCTTCGGCTGGGAGGAGATGTCGCGGGGGGCGATCAGGAAGCAGAAGGCAACGATGGTTGCCTGAAGAAAAAGGCCGACAACACGGCGTCCCCGCTTGCTGGTCGCGGGGGAAAGGTCGGGGTTCGGCAAAATGGCATTGTTGGTCATGCGATCTTCATTCTTGACGATTCGTCCGTCCGGACAAGAATTTTCTTTGGAAAACTGTTTGGGAAGTCGCCAAGAGGTTTCCGGAGAATTCAGGTATCCCCCATGCTTTCGCGCCTGTCGGCGATTTCGCTCTCCCTCATCACCCCCGTCGCGGCGCTGTTGGTCGTCGGTTGCATCAAGCCATCGCCGGACCCGATTCGCCAGACGCCCGTGGAAGCAAACTTCCCCGTGCGAAGCGATTGGATGGTGTTGAGCGCCCCGAAGGGAACGCCAACGGGCTGGTATCTTCCGGGGCAGCCGCCGTTGAGTTTTCTGGATCAGCCGCTCGATTCGCTTCAGGGGGACGCGGCGTTGCTCATTCCCGAAGTGAAAAGCTCGGCGATCCTCACCACCAAAGTCTTCAAACATCTCGAAACCGATCCGCGACCGCTAATCCAAACCGGCTTGGACAATCTCTTCGGCACCCCGGCCGAACCGCATGTCGGCATGGGCGAAGCGGCCATCGCCGACCGTCTGAAGCGGATGAAAGAGACCATTGACAAGACCAAAGACGCTGACGAGAAAGCTAGCCTCAAGGAAGACTTGAAGGTGATCGAGGGCTGGCAAAAAGCCTCGGCCGGCATCGAGAAGGCCGTCACCGATTTGTGGCTGGAGCCGGAGATGCTGAAAAAAGGGGGCGACCTGTTTCGCAACTACTGCCAGCAATGCCACGGGGCGACCGGCGACGGGAACGGTCCCGGAGGCAAGTTCCTGATTCCGCTCCCCCGCGATTATCGCAGCGGGATCTTCAAGTTCATCACCGCCGAGCCGAACGACGCCGGGACCAAACCGCGCCGGTCGGATCTGGCCCGCACCATCCGCAACGGGCTGGATGGCTCCGCGATGCCCTCCTTCGCCGGATTGCGGCCCAACCAAATTGAAGAACTGGTCAGCTATGTGATGTTCCTAAGCATCCGGGGCGAGAGCGAATTTCAATTGATGAAGACCGCCGCCGACAAACGCAAGGCCGATGACTATGCCCCGGCCGAATCCGAGAAGATGTTGTTCTCTTCGTTGGACAATATTCTGAAAATCTGGGCAAGAAGCAACGAACAGCCGCTCGACATGCAACCGGACCCGTATGCCACCCCCGCCCAACGGCTGGAGGCGGCCGCCCGAGGGCACCGGATCTTCCTCGACGCCACCCAAGGGGGCTGCACCGCCTGCCACCTGAATTACGGCCGAAACGCCCTCTACCAATTCGACGCTTGGGGCGGCATGACCCGGCCGCGTAATCTGCTGCAGGGGACTTACCGAGTCAGCAAAGACCCGCAAGACTTGTACGCCCGGCTCTATTGTGGCATCCCCGGTGTCGGGATGCCAAGCCACAAGCACCTGAAGCCGACCGAGGCCGAAAAGGAAGCGGGCCAATCCCGCCTCTGGGACTTGGTGCATTTCATCCGGGCCGCCGGCGACGCGGCCAAACGCCGGGAGTTGCGGGAGAAGATGGGCGTGAACTTGGGGGATTAATCTCGGATTCATTCGCGTCGGCCAACAGTTTTCGCCTCAAGGGAGCGATTGAGGCGAAAAGCATCAATACCGTTTGGCATGAACGAAGACCGTGATCTGGCAAACTGAAAAACTCATTTTTTCTGCGAATCGAAATCAACCGGGTCTCCGAACTTTTTCCGCTCGGCCGCCAGCAGTTTTTCCATCCGTTCACGAGTGGTCTTGTGCGCGGGTTCATCGGCAAGATTTTTCAATTCGTCAGGGTCCGCGTTCAGATCGAACAATTGGGTGTGCTTGTCGCCGCCCGCGTTGTAGGCGATCAACTTCCAACGCTCATCCCGCACCATCCGCTGACAGTTTCGATACGCCCCGAAGAGGGTTTCCCGCACGGCCGCTTTCTTTCCGGTGACCACCGGCATCAGGCTGCTTCCCTCGCACACTTTGGGAATCTCCGTCCCGGTCGCGTCGCATAACGTGGGGAAAAGGTCAAAGAGATACGCAAGGGCGTCGCTTTTTCCCTTCGGGATGCCCGGCCCGGCGATGATGAGCGGGGATTTGAAATGTTCGTATAGGTTCTGTTTCCCCATCAGCCCGTGCCGACCGCCGACGGCCAGCCCCTGATCGCTGGTGAAGACCACGATGGTCTTGTCCAGTTCGCCGGACTCCTTCAGTTGGACGATAATCCGGCCGACATGATGATCGAGGTTACTAATGGTCGCGTAATAGTCCGCGAGATGTTTTTTCATGTCAGCGGGCGTTCGCGGGATCGGGGCCAATAACTCGTCGCGCACTTTCAATTCGCCATTGTCGAACGGATGTTGTGGCATGAAATTCGGCGAGAGGGTCAATTTCTCCGGGTCGTAGAGTTTGACAAATTCCTCCGGAGCCAGCCGGGGATCATGCGGCACGGGCGGCCCGAGATAGATGAAAAAAGGCTTTTTCCCCGCTGGCTGTTCCTTCAGCCATTTGATGGCCGATTCGGCCATGAAGCGACTTTGCCCCGCCCGCTCGGTCATCGGGGCGGTGTGATAAATCACCTTCTCAAACGCCTCGTTTCCCGCCAGAAAACTGTTGTCCCGCTTTCCGACAAACAACGTGGCATAACCGGCCTGCCGAAATACCCCGCCCAAAGTTGGCTTGTCATAAGTCTTCGCATTACCGGCGGGAATGTGAAACAGGGACCGGCCCGTCATCAACATGGTCCGGCTGGGCACGCACACGGCCGGGACCATTCCTCCCTGGCAATACGCATTGCGAAAGACGAATCCCCGCTCCGCCAATTGATCGAGGTTTGGGGTTTGGATCTCCGGATTGCCCAAGGCCCGGATGGTGTCCCACCGCTGGTCGTCCGCAAGGATGAACAACACATTCGGCCGGTCCGCCGCCGGAAGAACGCCCGCTGCGAGAAGCCAGCAACACAACAGCCAGCGAATGTTCATGGAAAGATTCCCTTGCGAAAGCGACCCGGCGAATCAGAACCCATTGAATGTCTTATGCCCGCCCGGCCGACAGCGAATCGTTCTCCCTTGTTTGGGCCAATTGGCGACAACCATGCGCCAAACCCAACATTCTCGTTGACCGGCGATCTTGGCGGCGGTGAAATGAGCAAGGCGTTTTTCGGCCCTGGCAAGCGGGTCAGGTCGTTCGGCGTTTCCGGGGCCTCGTCATGGGTGTCCAATCAACTCCGGTTAGTCATGAGGCAAAAGAAAGGGCTGCCATGTGGCCGTTTGGAAAGAAGAAGCATCTTCCTCTCTCCTCGTTTTCGGATGACAATTGGGCCATCCTGCGGGGCGAAAGCGAAGGGGCGCCGATGTTTATCCGGCGTCACACCGGGGCGGCCCCGTTCAAGGGGCACCCGGAGTTGTCGTTCCGACTGGGGATCGCGATTCCCCTGTTGCGGCCTTCCCCAGAGGGACTTCCGGAACCGGATGAGATTGAGGAACTCGACCAGATCGAGGACGCCCTGCGCGGGGCATTGACGCCGTCGCGCCGGGGCGTGCTGGTCTTGGCGATTACCACGAACGGAATGAGGGAGTTTGTCTTCTACATCCGGTCGGAAGCCGACGCCGCCGGGGCGGTGAAGGCTGCGGAGGCCGCCGCCGGGGATCATGAGGTTCAACACTACGTGGCGAGCGATCCGACTTGGGATGTGTACGGTTTGTATGAGTGACTCAGATCATTTGCATATCAGAAACAAAGGCTCAACCGGGATAGCCCTTGGAGCGACGATGGCCACGACCGGCCTGTATCCTTGAGCACGTTTTTGGGCAAGGAGATCACCGCATGACAAACGACACCAAACAACTCATTGAGGACTATTCGGATTCGCCCCAGGACAAATCGGCTTTGTTGTGGATGCAAAGCAGTCGTTGCCGGTTGGCTTGGTTCACAGCCTTGGCGATTTGCCCCGTTCAAATATTCTTTTTGGGGATCGTCTTTGGGTATCCGCCTCAACGTCAGGTCCTTCTGAATCCTTATCCTTGGCATGCTCAGGCAGTGGACATCTTGCTCCTTGTCCATCTTGGACTATCGGCGGTGGTGATGGTGGCCTCTCCTTGGGTATGGGGGCGTTATTGGTGGCTGGGATGGGCGTTTGATTTCTTGATTTTGTTTCTGACGGCCCTGATTTCCGTCACCACAAAAATGGCGATGAGTGATGGTGTTTGAAGCCACTCAAGGACCGGCGAGCCGGGTGGCGTCAGCCCCCGGAGGCAGTCACTCACCAAAGGCTTGAGCGATCAAACGGTGGCCACCTCCGGGGGCTGACGCCACCCGGCTCGCCATGAAACAGTCACCGTTCAATTGCCTGAGCCTTTGGTGAGTGATTGTCTCCGGGGGCTGACGCCGCCCGGCTCGCCAGATGACGAATAACCCACCTTTCCAAAACTCCCCATCCTGCCCTTGCGGAATAACCGGATTTGTCGATACCTTACAGGTGTCGCCCATCGGAGATTCGCTTCATGATTCGTCTGGCTGGTTTTTCCTCCCTTTTCGCCCTTTTGGCTCTGCCTTTTCTTGCCGTTGCCGATGAACATCCCAAGTTTGAGGACTTCGACAAGGTGGTCGCCGGGGCGAAGGTTTCGGAGGGGCTGTTCAAGCTTTATCAAAAAGAAGACCGGCTATACGCGGAGATCATGCCGTTCCAACTGGACCGGAATTTTCTGCTCGCTATCTCACTGGCGCGGGGGGGCATGGATCAGGCCGGGCACATCCTCAATAACGACGAACAATGGGTGATCGCCTTCAAGCGCGTGGGAGACAAGATTCATCTCATTCGCCGAAACGTGCGTTACCGCAGCGGGGCCGGGCCGGTGGCGCGGGCCGTCGAGACGACCTACACCGATTCCGTGCTGATGGCCCTGCGCATCAAATCCGTCCATCCGGGCCGGCAATCGGTGCTGCTGGATTTCAACGACATTTTCTTCAGCAACATCGCCGACGTGTCGTTCGGAAACCTCGACGCCAACCGGACGACGTGGAACAAGATCAAGGCTTTCCCCCGCAATGTCGAGTTGCAAGTGTCGGCCGTCTTCACCGGCGGGCCGGCCGATGATTCCGTGATTGATCGTCGTGGCAACACCGTCATCCTGCAATACGGCATCGTGGAACTGCCGGACCACGGCTACAACTCCCGGCAGGCCGACGACCGCGTGGGCTACTTCGTCTCGGCCGTCAAGGATTTCTCCTCGGACAGCCGGGACACATCGTTTGTCCGTTACATCAACCGCTGGCGATTGGAGCGGGTGGACAATTCGCCGTGGAAGGAGGGGGCCAAGCTGGTTCCCCCCAAGAAGAAGATTGTCTTCTGGATCGAGAAATCCGTGCCGGACGAATACCGGGCCTCCGTGCGGGAGGGGATTCTCGAATGGAACAAGGCATTTGAAAAGATCGGCTTCCGCGACGCCATCGAAGTCCGGCAGCAGGAGAACGAAGAGTTCGACGCGGAGGACGTGAATTACAGCACCTTCCGCTGGATCACGACCGACCTGAGTTACGCAATGGGGCCATCGCGAGCCAACCCGTTCACCGGGGAAATCATCGACGCGGACATTATCTTCGACGCCAGCATGGTCCGCTTCTACAAACGCGACCAGCAGATTTTCAAGAACGACGCCGGTTACACGATGGAGCCGGACAGCCCGATCCAAGCCTCCAAGCGGGGCTGGAATGTGCCGCGAACCTCGGCCCTCGTCGCCGGAGGAAGCACGGACAAAACCGCCACGCCCGATCCGTATGCCATGTTGCGGAACCAGTTCAAGGCATATCGCTCCGGGTTGTGTCAGTGTGCCTCGCACAAGCAAAGCGAACTGGGGCTGGCCCTCGCCGCTGTCGCCGCCCGCGTGGATTTGAAGCCGGGGGACAAGCTGCCGGATGAACTGGTGCAGCAGGCCATCAAGGAAACCGTGATGCACGAAGTCGGCCACACGCTCGGCCTGCGGCACAATTTCAAGGCTTCCACGATGTTGAAGAACGATCAACTCAACAATCTGGACGTGACCCGCAAGCAGGGCCTCACCGGCAGCGTGATGGATTACACCCCGGTGAACCTCGCCCCCAAGGGAGTGAAGCAAGGAGACTTCTTCACTTCCACCATCGGGCCGTATGACTATTGGGCCATCGAATACGGCTACAAGCCCCTCGGCGGCGGGACCGATGGCGAACGCGACGACCTCGGCAAGATCGCCAGCCGCTCGGCCGAGCCGGGGCTCGACTACGGGACGGATGAAGACCTCATCACTGCCGACCCGCACATCAACCAATGGGATCTCGGGGCCGATCCTCTGAAGTTCGCCCAAGACCGCATGGCCCTGAGCGAAGAGCTCATGAAAGGGCTGGCCGAGCGGGTGGTGGACAAGGGGGAAGGCTATCAACGCGCCCGCGTGGCTTTCTCAACCCTCTTGCAACAATACGGCAACGCCTCGTTCCTCGCCTCGCAATTTGTCGGCGGCGAACACACTTACCGCGACCACAAGGGAGACAACAACGCCCGCGACCCGTTCATTCCGGTGAAGGCGGCCAAGCAGCGGGAGGCGTTGAAGTTCCTTCAGGAAAAGGTGTTCACGGACAAGCCGTTCAACTTCCCGCCGGAACTCCTGCGGAAACTGGCCGCCGACCGATGGCTCCATTGGGGCAACGAGCAAATTTTCATGATGGGGGTCAACTTCCCCCTGAACGACCGCATCCTCGGCATCCAGCGAGTCGCCGTGCGGGAACTGACCAACGACGGCAACTTGGCGCGGATTCAGGACCTGGCCAACAAGTCGGACAAATCCGAGCCGCCGCTTACCATCGCGGAAGTGCTGCAATCATTGACGGACGCAACCTTCGCCGACCTCCCCAACGGGGACAAACCGGCGACGGAAAAATCCTCGGTGATCCGCCGCAACTTGCAACGGGCTTATCTGGCCGAACTCACCCGCCTGACGCTGCGGGGAAGCGTTCCGGACGCGAAAAGTCTCGCCCGGATGCACCTGCGAGAGATCACCGCCCGGATGAACCTGGCCATCGCCGCTGAGAAAGACCCCACCACCCGCGCCCACTGGGAAGAGGCCAAGGAACAAATCGCCAAAGTTTTGGGCGCGACGGTCAATGTGCAGCCTTGATTTGGTGAGAAAGAGAAAGGCACTAACCACAAAGACGCGAAGGTCACACAAAGTTTCACAAAGAAAACCAAAACGACAAGCAAAGTTCGATTAAGAAATCAAAAGACGGAAGACCAACCACAAAGTCGCGAAGGTCACACAAAGTTTCACAGAGAAGAATGAAGAATTGGTTCTTCAAAAATCTTCTTCGTGAAACTTTGTGTCTTTGCGGCCCCTGCCCTCCAAACTGGCGGGGGCGATTCCAATCGCTAAAGTATTCTCACCGTGCCCGACCACCCAAACGGTTTCAACGAGGGGATAATCCATGCGCATGATTTTGGCCGGAATGGTGTTCGTCGGGCTGACGGCCGGATTGGCGAACGCCGCTGACAAACTGGATGCCAAGTTCTTGGTTGGCAAGTGGTCGATGGCGAGCGTGCTCAAAGCCCCGCCGAAGAACAAGACGGCGTTTAACAACGTCAGCAGCGGCACAATTGAGTTCAAGGACGACGGAACCTATTTCTGGAAGAACGGCCCGACCGAGTTCAAAGGCTCTTACTTTCTCAAGGGCACCACGCTGACGCTGACCAACGACGGCAAAATATTGCAAGACTGGAAGAATCTATCCCTGAAGGACGGCAAAATCTATCAACCGCTCGGCAAAGAATCGGACATGGTGTTCACGCGATTGGGGGACAGATAGGAAGTGTTGATCCGCCCTTTCTCGCCCCCAATGTCTTTCTACTTCTCTCCGTCATTCTCTTCCTATCGCTTGACCTTGATCCCCTTGATGGCCGCTTCCAGTTCCTTGGCCTCCATGACGGAGACATCGCAGTTCATCGCGTTGAGTTCTTTCAACTTGGGCATTTCCTTGAGTTGAAGCGCCCCTTTGCCGTTGAATTTGGTGTTGGCCACGGCCAGAATTTTGAGGTTCGGCAGATCCTTGAAGATCTCGGCCGAGGCATTGGTGATGAGGCTGCCGGTGAGATCCAGTTCTTCCAGTGTTTCCACTTCCTTCAGGGCGGCGACGGCTCCGTCCCCGATTTTGGCGCCGAAGAGTGTCAGATACTTCAGGCTCTTGTTGGCTTTGAAGGGATTGAGGCTGGCGGCCGTGAGGGCGGGCTTGTAAAGTTCCAGCCGTTCCAAGTTCGGCAGCGAGGCGAAAAGGGCCATCGACTGATCGCTCACCTTGCCCGCATCCTCAATGACGATTTCCACGATGTGCGGCGACCCCTTGAAGGCGGTCATCTTCGTCGGATCCCATTTGCGGAAGCTCAGTTTCAACCGGGTTTCGCCGGGCGCGGCATCAACCATCGTGACCTTGGCCCCGGTCTTTTCGATGGCGGCGACGAGCTTCACCGGATCAACGGGCTTGTCCGCCGAGCGAACCGTCGCCATCATGGCGAAAGACAACAGAAGAGCGGTGAGAAATCGCATGAGTCAAATTCCAAATCAAGGCCCAAAACGGGCGTGTGGGTCGGGGCGAAGACACATCATTATGGAACCGCAGGCAAGCCGAAAAGTTCCGGTGGCTTTCGTCGGCGTCCAACAGGCATCTGATTCATACGACGAGGCCAGGGAGAAAAAAGTTTCGGACGTTTCTGATTCGTGAAAAGTGGCCCCGCATACACTTGATTGCTTCGCGAACCTTGGCAAATTTTGACTGTCATTGGCCAAAATTCGCCCTTACGCAAACTTGTGAATTATTCCTCATCATCTGGTTTCCCATGTCCAATTTGAAACTGCCTGATGACATGGAAGCCGTCTTTCGGCTTGAGTACAGGAACGCATTTGCCGAACGGTATGCGATCAATGTCCACGGTCACGGTCGCAAAGGGTGGTTTGTGGCCAATCGGGGAGCACAAACCAGCGGTCTTCAGCCCATGACAAAAGGGCAATGGCGGACATTTTTGAACCTGATTGTTCAGGCGGGTTTCTGGGAACTGCCGAGCGATATTCCCCGGCCGGATAATTTCGAGATGGACGATGGCGAGTCCATTTGCTTGATGGGGCGAGATATGGAGAAGAGCCATCACATCAATCGATTCTGGACGATTGAGCCAGCCATCTTGCGGATATGTCTTTGGATGCGGACATTGTCAGGTTTGTTTCCTGAACATCATCTTCCAAGGCCGGTGGTGGAGCAAGAAATCGCCGATTCAATTCCGCACATTGATGAGACCAATGACGCCCAGCAGGAATGAGAGAATGACCCCCCACACCCAAACGGTGCCGTGTTGGTGACGAATCAGCAGCACGATGCCGAACACCACCATTGAGGCGGTGATCGCCACCACGCTTTTTTGGTCACTCATCCAGAACAACAAGAGCTTCCACATCGTTGGCGCGTCACTTGAAAAATGGCCAAAGGATCAGAACCGCCCCCATCACCACCAGGCTCGCCAACAGCGAGAGGCCCCCGAGCCACAGCAATGGGGTGGCGATGGTTGTCGGCTCCGGCGGCGGCGGGATTCGTCGGCGTTCCTCGTCGGTGATTGCCCGGCGACGGGCCAACTCTCGTTTCAGGCTGGTCTCGCCGGTTTTCATCGCCCAGAGATGATTGGCCGTGAAGACGGGTTTCAGCAGGAACGAGAGTTTCTTCAACAGTGGTTTCTCGGCGGCGATTTCCCAATCATAGGTGATGTTGGTGAATGGGCCGTCGGCCGTGAATGTCCAGACACCCCGGCCGATGAAGTCCCCAAAGGCGACGAGAGCCAGACGCTCGGGCGGGACTTTATCCGTGGAGCGAAACCGCCATTCCAGCGTGTACGGCAGCCAACCCTTCGTCAACAGACGAACCACTTTGCCAATGCCATTGGCGTCCCCCGGTTCCTCCTCGGCCACCTTCAGATAAACCGCCGGCCACCACCGGGGGAGATCCGTGGCGGCATCAATGATGGCAAACACCTCGGCCGGCGTGGCTTCCACGCGCCAGTGTGTCACGAAATGGTAAGAATTGGCGGCCATTGATGATGAGCTATGAGCCGGAGTAAAACAGGCAACAGGCCGTTGCGGCGAGCCGGGTCGCGTCAGCGCCCGGAGACAGCCGCCAAGCATTGACTCGGGCATTTGCCAACGGACAACCTCCGGGCGCTGACGCGACCCGGCTCGCCGCAACAGCCTGTTGCCTGTTTTACTCCGGCTCATAGCTCAAAGCTCATGGCTCATCGCCAATCCCCGGAGGTCTCTCCCATGCGTGCGTCCGCTTCCATGTTGTTCGTTTTACTCTCCGCGACATTCGCGGCTGCCGAACCCGTCAAGCTCTTTGACGGCAAAACTCTTGATGGTTGGGAAGGCGACACCGCCAAAACGTGGCGGGTCGAGGACGGGGCGATTGTCGGGGGGACATTGGATGCCGTCGTGCCCCGGAATGAGTTCCTTTCGACCAAGAAGTCCTACGGGGACTTTGAGTTGAAGGCCGAGTTCAAGCTGATCGGGGACAAGGCCAAGATGAACGCGGGCATTCAGTTCCGCACGAAGCGCATCCCGAACCATCACGAAGTCAGCGGCTATCAGGCCGACGTGGGGCAGGATTATTGGGGGGCGTTGTACGACGAATCCCGCCGGAACAAAGTGTTGGTGAAACCGGATGCCAAGGTGCTGGAAAAACTCATCAAACACGAAGATTGGAACGAATATACGATCCGCTGCGAAGGCCCCCGGATTCGCCTCTGGCTCAACGGCACCCTGACCGTGGACTACACCGAGGCCGACGACAAGATCGAGCGAACCGGCATCATCGCTTTGCAAATACACGGCGGGGCCAAGGCCAAGGCCATGTACAAGAATATTCGCATCGAAGAACTGGTGGCAAAATCGGCGGACAAGCCGTGAGCGAATCCCGATTTGGCGAATTTGAAGAGGCCGTGCGACGGTTGCAACCAACTGTCGCCGTCGTCCTTGGCTCCGGCCTCGGGGCGGTGCCGCACGGCTTCGCGGAGGCGGCCGCCGTCGAGTTCGGCGACGTGCCGGGGATGGTCGCGCCCACAGTCGCCGGTCACTCGGGGACCATCCGGGTCGGCGCTCTCAACGGCACGCCGCTGCTCGTCTTCCGGGGCCGGTTGCATTTTTACGAGGGGCACGCTTGGGAACAGGTGGCCAAGCCCGTCGAACTCGCGGCCGGATGGGGCATCCGCACGCTGATCCTCACCAACGCGGCCGGCGGCATCCACCCGGAACTTAACCCCGGCGATTTGATGGTTCTTTCCGATCATCGCTTCTGGCAGCGAATCGATTCTTGGAAAGAAACCCCGCCCCCAAGCCCCTACGATCCTGAATTGATCCAAACCGTCGTGGCCAACGAAGCCCGGCGCGGCCGAAAACTGCTGGCGGGCATTTACACCGCCCTGACCGGCCCCTGTTACGAAACCCCGGCCGAGATCCGGGCCTTGCAGCAATGCGGTTTCGATGCCGTCGGCATGTCCACCGCTTTCGAGGCCCTCACGGCTCGCCGCTTGGGAATGCGCGTGCTGGCCATCTCCTCCATCACCAACAAAGCCGCCGGCCTGAGCGACGGCCCGCTGAACCATGAGGAGGTTCTGGCCAACGCCACCCGCCCGGCCGAGCGAATGTCGGAGATTTTGGGCGACCTCTTGGGGAAATGGCCAATTCCCGAATGACCAATGACCAATGCAAACTCGATCATTGGCAGCATTTGCAAATGATCTTCAAGAGCCCCGCTGCGTGAGCGGCGGGGGTCACTGTCACACTCTGAAAACACCCCCACCGCTGACGCAGTGGGGCTCTTGGGATTTCACACAATATGTCTGTTGATTTTGCACCAATGACCGAGAGGTTGTGGGTTTTGCGGCGATTCTTACCATTCTCCGTCGGGGAGTTCGGCTCCGACGGGCAGGCCCTTTATTTGTTTATCCGGGACTTCCACGGTTGAATCATCATCGACGCCGACGAAGCCGTGTTGGGCGTCCATCTGGGCGACGGACTTGACGCCGCTCAGCGTCGGAGAGGGGGCCACGTCACCGGATGATTCGTCATAAAGTTTGAACCACGGATATCCGGCTTGGGTGTAACTTTGCGCGGTGACCGGCGTGGGGGGCGGTTCCTCGCCGGTGATTTCCCGCCACATCATGCTGTTCACAATGTGGACGAACACCCGGCCAAAATTGGTTTCATCCCAAGTGTCGACGCCGTGCGGATCGGGGTAAATCTTTTGGGTGATCGCGCCCCCGGCCGCCAACCCCATTTCGCGGCCGGCCTTCTCTTTTGACCGAGGCATCGCTGAGGGACGGGGGGCCGACAAACACATTGAGTCCACGTATCTCTTTTGCGGGGGCGTCTCGGGAAATCGGCCGGGCTTGGGTTCGTAAACGATGAGTTGAAGGCCGCCGTGTTCCTCTTTGCCGGTGACTTGGGCTTCGACGGTGTAGCCCATGCCGAGGGGCATGGCGACGAATTGCCGCACGTTGCCCTCGCCCGTGTTGAAGCCGTCCAGCCACGGTTGCGGCGGGCAGGTGAGATAGTCTTGCAGTTCCGGGTCGCCCTTCACCCGTCCGATCAGGCCGGGCTTTTCGGGGGCGTGAAGCGCCTGATCCCACGGCTTGCCCGACACGGCATTCACCTTCCCGGCCGCGATCTTCACGGCGTTGGGCCGCCAGTGTCTGGCCCGCACGGAAATCCACAAGGCTTCGCGCTGGTACATCGGAATGAACACGCCCGAGGTCTTCACCCAACTGGCCGGGACACGATCTTTGTAAGCATGCACGCGCCGAACGGGGAAGGCGCCCAACCCCGGCGGCAGGGGATAAATTTTGCCGTCGTCCGGAATTCGCAAGGTCCGCTGAAACGTGACGGCCACGCTGGTTCGCGACTTCGGATCGGTGAACTGCAACAGGCTTCCATCCTCGACGGTGACTTGAAGCATGAGGAACCTCGCGATTGGTGACAGGAAATGAATGGTCGAACCCCGGAACCCGCCCGCCAGAAGTCCGGCTTGTTCCGGAATGTGAATGAGAACCGAAGACGGGATCAGGTTCGCCGTCCCCGCCCGGCCATCATCGCCAGCGTAAACCCGCCCGGCCGGCGTGTCAAACGCCAAAAGGCATCGCTGAAAAATGAAAATCCGCGATCTCTGACTACGCGCCTTTCACCCGAAGGACGATAATCCCAAAACAATGCATTTGCCGAACTTGGACGGCCGCCAAGGAGAGGACTCGCGAATGGCCGAAGGCAAACACCTCCCGAGTATTCCCGGATGCGCGCTCGGCTTTTGCGCCGCCGGCAGCGGCGTCGGCTCATTGATCGGGACATTCCTCAATCATTGGCTGTTTCCTTCCCTGCCGCCGGGCCAAGGCTCGGTGCGCGAACAAACGATGGCGTTCTACGGCGGCACCATTTGGGGCATCGTCGCGGGCATGATTGCCGGGTTCGCGGCCGGTGTGATTTACGCTGTTCTTGTGAGACGATCCCGGCTCAAAGTCGAGCGCCGGAAGCCTGACACATAAATCCGGCAGACTGATTTCAGCCGTTGCGAAATCAAATCACGCCCGGCAACATTTGAGAGACCAAACGATGGGTTTTGAGATGCCAAAAGTACCGGAGGGGAATGGGGAACATCCCGTCTCCCTCGTGGTGATTTCGGCGAACAACCTCGCCGCGTCGGGGGAGTTTTATTCCCGGTTGTTTGGCTGGCAGTTGCAACCGATGTCGGCCTCGTTGACGGGCGTTGTCGCTCCGGCGGGGCCAATCGGAGCGTTGCGATCCAACATTCCCGATGGGTTCCCGGCGATGGTGCCGTATGTCCGCGTCTCCGATGTGGAAGCAATGCTCGACCGGGTCGTGACGGCGGGGGGCACGATTGAACAAGCACCGTGGAGCCTGCCGGGAGTCGGCAAACTCGCAAGATTCAAAGATCCGTCCGGGACCATTTACGGATTGACGGATGCCGTTTCGCCCGGCGGCCTGCCGCGCATTCCCATGCCAGTCGGCCCCAACCCCAAGCCCCCGGCGGGCGCGATCTGCCATCTTGAAATGCACGCGGCCGACGGGGCCGCCGCCGCCCGGTTCTTCGGCGAGTTGTTCGGCTGGGGCACGCTCCCGACCATGCCGCAGTACATGGCCTTCGACACCGGGGCGGGCGTGGCCGGAATCTTCCAATCGCACACGCCGACCACCCCGGCGCTGGCCTATGTCTACACGACCGATGTCGATGCGAAGCTGGCCGAGATCGAGGCGGCCGGCGGCAAGCGAACAGGCGGGCCAATGCGAATGCCCGGCTTTGGCTGTTTCGGTTACTTCAAAGACCCGTCCGACACCAGCATGGGGCTGATCGGGCCGTAAAACATCGCCGAACGATGTCAGAACGTTATTAAGGACGAGACGAAGGAGACACAAATGCGCTGGGAAGACACCGCGCCCCGGCGGGCGATCAACTGGGGGGCGGCGGCCGGTGTTCCGGATGATTCCCCGCTTTACCGCGTCTGCATCCTGCGGGTGCCAGCCGCAGACTCGCTTCCCGCCGCATTCATCGAGTTCTGGCGCCGTGTGTTGACCGAGGGGCCGGAGACGTGTTCGGACAATTGGAACGTGTTGCTTTTTCAAATGAATCTGCTCGGCGGCGGTTTCACTTGCGTGTTTACCAAACGTGACCTCAACCGGGATGAGCCGCCGGTGTTCAAGTTCAGTTCGGAATCGCTGAAAGCCGAGTGTTACGAACTGCCCGAACGCGAACCGGGCGACCCTCGGGCCGAGTCGGAATACCAGACGCTGGAGGGCCGGTGCCTTGATCAGATCCGGGAGGCGGTTCGGACAGAACCCGTGGCGAGTCTGTTCGAGAATCTCCGCAATCAGCGAGAATTCACGATAATGGTCAGCGACTTCTACCGGGCCAGACATTGGCCGTTGGGCTTGTGAGAACCGGATGTCAGGAGGTGCGGTGTGGCGATGTTTCCTGCTGGCGAAGGTGATGAGGCGGCCGAACGGATGGCGGAGATGTTTGGCCCCGGACAGATTGACCACATGGTCCGTCAGGCCATCCAGTTCTGCTGGATGGGATTGCCGAAAGAGCGTCGTTCGACGGAAGAGGTCGAAACACAGATCCGCCGAATCGTCGAGCGGGCGCTGAAGGATTTCCGCGAGGATCGCGAGGCATTTGGCCCAATCGCGGGCAACTGAACCGAACGATGGATCCATTCGACACAAGGAGCAAACATGTCTGTTCGAGAAGCGGCTGAAGAACTGGTGACCCGTGCGGCGGCCGCCGGGCGGCGCGGGCGGGTGTTGACCAGTGACGAGGCGAGCATGCTGACGGATGAAGTCACCGGGTATCCCGGCTGGCTTGCGGAGTTGCTGGCCCAAGTTCCGCTGTGCGGGTTGGAATTGGGCTGGCCGGAGCCGGAACTTGGCGAGCCGCAATGGCTGGAGTGGGCCGACGCGAACGCGGCCAAAAGCGAATCGGTCGAGTTCTATCCGGGGCTGGCCATTCTCCCCGCCGGGTATGTCAATGTCGCCGCCGATGCGGGGGGCGGGAGCGACCCTTTTTTCATCTCTGTTCACGAAGGGCCGGACCCGGCTCTTTATCAGATCTATCATGATGTCGGCTCCGAGGCCGAGGACATCCTCCGCGACGGCCGAAAGCTCGTCGCCCCCAGCCTGAGCGCGTTCTTCAAATCAGCCCTCATCCGGCCCAAGGGCTGACCGGTCGTCAAAAGTACTCCGCACGCTCCGCGTGCGGGCGAGACGTTGACCCGTTTCATTGTCCGGCCACAGGGCAAGTCCATCCGCACGCGGAGCGTGCGGAGTACCTTGGTGAACGACTGTTTCATTCTTTCCACCGGTTTAGCATGACGGCTTTCCACCCTCGCCGATCTCGCAGGCACTCCCCTTTTCGACCGCCGGGTTCCCGGCGCCGGCCTGTTGAAACGCATCAACGAAAGCTGATGGGTCCATCGCCCCGGACAGGGCGACCGCGTTGTTGATGATGAAGAACGGCACCCCTTGCACCCCGGCCCGGCGGGCTTGCTCTTCCGCCGCCCGGATTTCCGACAATCCTTCGTCGCCGCTCAAGAAGGCGGCGGCCCGGCTCCGGTCCAGCCCGGCGTCGGCGACGATGTCGAGCAGCGTCGGCCCGTCGCCAATGTCCCGACCGTCGATGAAGTAAGCCCGGAACAGCGCCTCAACCACAGCATCCTGAACGCCCTCTTTGTCGGCCAGCCAGATCAGCCGGTGGGCGTCGAGGGTGTTCGGCGTCCGCTCCATCTTGTCGAAGGCGAACGGCAAGCCTTCGCCGCGAGCGGCCGCCGCCACTTGGGCCTCCAAGGCGAGCGAGCGTTCCCAGCTTCCGAATTTTGCGGTCCGGTAGTCCCGGCGGCTCATGCCCTCTTTCGGCATCCGGGGATTTAGTTGAAACGGATGCCACCGCACCCGCACATCATCCCGGCCAGCCAGCGCGAGGGCTTTTTCCAGCCGCCGTTTGCCGACATAGCACCACGGGCAGATGACATCGGAAGTCACGTCGATTGTCAGTTTCATGGTTTTTCTCCTTGGCTTATGTTACGTTACAACATCCTTGAACCGGCGAGCGTCTGCGGCCATCATCGAGGCGGATGGCGCAAGCCTCCTCGTAACCGACCGAACTTCCGATGCCGCGAGATTCGACATGGAACAGCCAGGCGAGATTCTCCTCGGGAACGGCTGGCACACTCTCTATTCGGATGAGGTGTGGTATTTGATCGTCGATCCCGGCCCCCGCGAAATCACCCTCGAAGCCCGCTTCGAGTCCGACGCCCCCGGCCGGACCGGCCCTCCGACGTGGGCGAGGACGGAGTTTTGCGTTTCCAAAGACGAGCACAAGGCGGTCTGCCGGGTGCCGTACAACGACGCGGCTCATCTGTTGGCTGCATCTCGCATTTCCTTCGTCCCGGAAATCATCTGGGCCAAGGCTCTCGGCATTTGCCGAAGAATCGCCTCGGGCACCAAAGAGTAACGGTCAACGATGGACGAAGAAACCCTGATCGCCACATTGAACGAAACCCCGGACGACCCCGCGTCACGGGCGGCCTATGCCGACTGGCTGGAGCAACGGGGCGACCCCCGCGCCGACTACTTCCGCGCCGAGCAACGGCTTCGTTCGGCCCCTCCCGGCGATCCGTCCCGGCAGGCGTTGGGCCGGGCGTGGCGGGAGACGCGGGCTTCGCTGGACCCGGCTTGGCTGGCGCGCGCGGAGCCTCGGGCGCCAGTTCCCGCGTGGGTTCCGGCGGAGGCGCTTCGGCCTTCGCGGAACGGGATAAACGACTGGCTGGAATGGGCCAGACAAAGCCATTATGAGTGGGTGGTTCTGGCGGTGATGGCGCCGATCGAGGCGGTCATCCGGGCGGTGATCAAACTTCGCACCGGTGCCGATCCGGAGGGGGCGTTGGCCTCGGGTTTGTGGAGGAAAGGGGTTTTGATTCAACGAGGCGAGGAATACGAGCAGGTTTCCCCCGCCACCCCGTTCGTCCAGTTGACGGGGCACGCCTGGACGGTTGTCATGTACGACACGTTTCATCTCTCGATGACGACCTATCAGGCCGCCCAAGACGACGCCCGCGAACTCTCGGACCGGCTCGGGACGCTCGCCCTCGAATACTCGGCCGAGGACACCTCCTCGGCAACCGGCTACCACCTGTTCGAGTGCGGCGAGTTGATCGAATTTGCCCAAGACGCTCCGGGCGAAGCCACCTTCGCCTCGAAACGCCGCCCGCTCCCTTGGACAACAGCCCCGCGTGATTTCCCGGATGAACTGTTCCGTTCGCTGGGCCTCTATCTCTCCGGCTTCTACGCCGGCGGAACGGGCGTCCGCCTCGGCGCCCCGGAGGCATCGGAATTCGCCCGAGCCGACCTGCTTCAAATCCGCTGGGAATACCGCGAGACTACTCTGACGGACGCGATCCGCCCCAACGCCGGATTCACCGAGATCCACCGCCTGAATGACTACGAGCCAGACTCATCCGAAACGGGCGAAGACTTCGCGGACAATGGCGACATCCCGTTTTGAATTGCCTCTAATGCCGGGCCGGAGGGGTCGCCGGGCATTGCTCGGCTATGCCGTCGCTAACATCAATACCGCGCGTCGATAAGATCAGCGCGCAAGATCGCTTGCCTCCGAAGTTAAGTTGAGGTACATGGGCGGACGATACCTTTGGGACGACATCCCTCGTCGCCTCGCCCTTCGGAGGAGCATTCGTTATGAATCAGGTGATCGACGAGCTGCAAAAACTCCAAACATCCTTGGAATCGCTTCGGCGAGAACTGGCCTCGCGCCGATTGGAAGAACCGGCCACTCTGGCGACCACCCTTGAGACTCTCCCGGCAGTCATCGCGCGGGTCGGGGCATGGGACGGAGAGGCAGAGGAAGGCGTTCAGGAATTGCGGATTCACCGGGATTGGTGCGAGAAGCACTCCGGGGATTCAGACCGGGACATCGGCCGATTTCTCGGCGCCGATGTCATGTGGGCGACGTTCAACGCCAAGATCCTCCCCAGCATCCGGGCCTCGCGGGCGGCGTGACCCTTCTCAAACGCCCACCGGAGCCGCTCCCTGAACGGCGGCTTCGACTTCCTCCACCGAAGGAAGGGTTTCGCCGTCCCGTTGGAGCAATGGAACGCCGTCCACGAGGACGGTGAATTCCCCTTTCGCCCCGTCTTGAGTCGCCACATCAATGTCCAAGTCTTTTTCGAGGGAGGAAACAATCTCTTCCGCGCGTGCCCGAATCGTCGGGCAGCTTGGGCAACGCTTGATAACCGTATTCATGGCAGGCTCCGTTAAAGGTAATTTGACGGGCGTATTTACCCGCACATGCCATGCCGAACGACGGCAAAACTGACGAATCGGTTATCTTCACTTCAATGCCAGCGGCGCGGAATTTCCCCGCAGGCCAGCGACACGATCAGCGAAACAATGGCGATCACAAACCCGGTGGCCGACATGCCGAAACTCCACCAGAATGTTTTCAGCCGCAGAGCCATGTAATTGGCCCGCAGTGTTTCGACCTCGGAATTGCGGCTCTTGCCCGCCACCTTCTCCGGCTCTTCCTTGAGGAAAGCCATGAAGCCGCCGTTCAACGACCAGTATCGTCCGGCGTTCGTCGGCGCCAGCAATGTGCGGCCCTCGTCCCCGTATTTGGCCAGCCGAAGCGACACCAACAAATCCGAGGCCGCCTTGGCGTCGGCCAGCGAATCGTTGCCCCAACGCTCGACGGCCAGATCGTAGGGAGAAGTCTCGCCGGTCTCATAGGCGGCCTGTAGCAACTCATGGGCTTGGTGTTCGATCATCGGGCGTTTGGCTCTCCGTTGGGATGGAAGGGGGACACAACCCATTATTCGCCCGGCTTCAAGACGCATGGTGGCCATGTGCAAATTGCATGAATACCCGGCGGGATTTGTTTGAAACGAAGAGGGATTGCGTCGATGCGATTGCGGGCGATGAGAAGATGTTTTGACAGGTTGCGGCATCGGCTGAAAGCAGGGACCGGCGAATCGGCGCCACCGGTCCCGTTGCCGGGGCTTAGAAAATGATGTGCTGAATGCACTTCTTCACTTGAATATGGGCGACTTCAAGCGCCTTGATGGCATGTTCCTTGTGATCGCCGAAGTTGGCCTTCGATTCCTTCAATTCGATGATGGCGGCCGTGATCGAGTGTTCGGCGTGCCGCAGGTGCTTGTGGTCCCGGAAGTCCTTGTAATGATCGGGGTTCGGCTTGTAGCCGACCGGGAACGGATCGTGGACGGCCGCCAGCGCCTTTTCCACCTGAATGGCCGCGAACTTCAAATCCTTGAGGGCTTGTTCCTTGTGGCCGCCAAAGTTGTGCTTGGCCCCCTCAAGTTCCGAGATGGATTCCTTGATGTCGTGGAGGGCGGCGTGAAGCTTGTGATGAACCGGATCGGCCGAGGCCCGCCCCGGCGAAAACAGACCGATCAAGGCCGCGATGGCCGCCAAAGACAATAACCGACCCATGACAATCCTCCAGTTGAGAGAGACACATCCTGTCGGCCCCCCGGCATGGAGGAACCGGTTCTCCGCAAACAGAGGGTTTGTTCGCGAAGATGCGCGTATTCTAGGTTGATCGGAAAGAGGCGATCAAAATTAAGCCATTGACGAGGAGATTCATTGGCATCATTCGCCGAAGTATGGTCGCTGCTGCGAGACGTGCGGTCGCTTCGCTTCGATGCCCGCAGCGACGCCGGAACCGGGTGGACCGGCGTCGGCCACGGCACGGTCGTCGTCTCCGAACCGGCCGACGGGGTAATTGTGTTCGAGGAGTCCGGCGAGGGCATTTTTGTCGGTCCAACGGACCGATTAACATAGCCCAGCCCGAAAGGGCTGGGTCAGAATGCCATCAAAAAATCTCGGTCCAACGGACCGATTATCGGCTCAAGGTCCGTCAGGGCCGCGAAGGCCGAAAGCCCAAAGATAACCGGTCCTTCAGACCGGGGTCGTTGCCAGATGGTTGACCCAGCCCTTTCGGGCTGGGCTATGTTAATCGGTCCGTTGGACCGGCAAGACAAAGCGCTTTGGTCGCCACGCCAATTTGAAATCTGCCATAGGCAGATGCTTATGATCGCGAACAACTTATTCCGGGCCGGCCAGCCGAACCCGCCGCAACTCCTCTTGTCCAATACAGACCGGGTGAAAACGTTGTAAAAGATGGCGGGGCATGATGAGGCCGGAAGCGTGCGGCATTCTGAACAGCGGCGGCGGGGCGTGGGCGTTCTCGGGGTTGGCGGCTCAATTGAGCGCCGCGTTGTGGGTGGATGTCACCGAGACTCCCCGAGAGTTTAACTATCTGCTGGCGGCCGACGGTCCTGATCCGGCTGGCGGGGGCGAGGTGTTTGTGCCGCTTCGGGGCATGACGCTGGCGGCCGACAAACGGTTGTTGGCGGAGGTGTTTGCCAAGGGCGGGGTGCCGACGCCGGAAACGCGGTTGGTCGAGTCGTTGGAGAAGGCCGAGGGTGTTCTGGCCGAAGAACCGGGCCGGGAATGGTGCCTCAAGTTCCCGACCGGGTGCGGGGCGGCGGGGCATCGCCGGCTGGTCGCCGGGATGAGCCTGCCCGGAAGCTGGCCGTTGCCGCTGGTTGTTCAAGAATTCATCCGGCTTGACTGGCCCGAAGTGTATCGGACTTATGCCGCCGGAGGGAAGTTGTTCGGTTGGGTGGTTCGTCGCTTCCCGGCGGGTGCCCGGCCGTCGCCGTGGGTCACCCATGCCCGCGGCGCCCGATACGAATCGGCCGGCGAGATTCCCCCGGCCGCGTTGTCGGCAGCACGGCTGGCGCTGGAAGCCACCGGATTGCTGGCGTCGTTCGGGTGTGTCGATTTGCTCCGTCGGCCAACCGGAGAGTGGATTGTGCTGGAGGTCGGAACGGACGGCCTGCGCAATCACGTTGACCGCGATCTCGGCCTTCCTGATGTGGAGTTGGAGATTCAACGACGGGTGGCCGAGGCATTTTGGTCCCGCTTTGACTCCCGCCCGTGGGGCACCGGCGACTGGCGCCCCCGGCCGCCCGATCATCATGCGACCAAACATGGCTCATGAACCGGGCCGGGCGTTCCGCCATCCGAACCCCGGCCCGGTTCATTCGTCACCAGAGGATTGTTTGCTTCTTGACGCCGAGGCCGCTTAGGGCCGCGTAGACGAGGCCGTCGCCCGGCCAGTTCCAGTAGCCTTGGAACTGATCGAAGGTCATGGACTTGGCCTGGCCGTTGGTGTCCGTGAAGTACACTTCGCCCTTGTCCATGTCGAAGCCGGTCATGCAAACGTAATGCAGTTTGGACGGGGCGATGTCCCACGGTTTGCCGGGATTCGGGGACGGAACCGGCACCGAACCCCAGCCGATCAGCGCCACCACCGGGCGGCCTTCGCCGAGCCGGTCCAAAATATCCTGAAACTGGGCGCCGGATTCGAGCTGGGTGTCTGGCTTGTATTTTTGCATCACCTTCAACAGGGAGGGCGAGGGCGTTCCCAAATCGTATTGCGTGAGAATGTTCGACTGCTGGGCCGCGACCTTTAACGCGGCATAGGTGGCCGTGGTGTAACCATAGGATCGCAACAGCCGCGAAGCGGAGTTTGGCCCGCAACTCCAGGCGTTGTTTTGCGGGGCGTCGCCGGGCACGACAATCTCGACATGCTCGCCGTGCGAAAGCGTCTCGTTGCCTTGGTCCGCATACAACACGTCTCCCGTGCCGGCACCGCCGTCGAGGGAGTCTTTGCCGGTCCCGCCGTCGAGAATATCGTTGCCGTCCCCGCCAAGGAGGGAGTCTTTGCCGCTGCCGCCGCTCAGGGAGTCGTCGTTGTCGCCGCCGTCAAGGACATCGTCGTTGTCGCCGCCATCGAGAACATCGTTGCCGGCGTTGCCCGAGAGATGGTCGTTGCCCGTGCCGCCGCCGAGATAGTCGTCGCCGTAGCCGCCGGTGATCGTGTCCTTGTCGGCGCCGCCGGTCAGATGGTCGTTGTCGTTGCCGCCGTCGATGAGATCGTTGCCCGCCCCGCCGTCGATGGTGTCCTTGCCGTCCCCGCCGCTCAGGGAGTCGTTGCCAGTGGCCCCGGTGAGGGAGTCGTTGCCGATGCCGCCCGTGATGCTGTCGTTGCCAATCCCGCCGTCGAGGGAGTCGTTGCCCGATCCGCCGTCGATGGTGTCGTCGCCGATTCCACCGGTCACCGTGTCGTTGCCGTTGGCGGCATAAATGAAATTCGCCCGCGAGTTGCCGGTGATGGTGTCCGAGGCCGACGACCCCCAGACATTTTCAATCCCCGAGCCGCTGGTGAACTGAAGCTTCAAAAAGTTGGGATGAACCGTCTGCACAGCCGTCGAACCCAAGTTGACCGTGATCGACGTGGAGAGGCTGTCGAAGAACAGCGTGTCCGTGTCCGCATTCGCGGCCTCGGTGATCTTGTCCGTCCCCAAGCCGGGGCCGCCCGGATTGGCCTCGGGGCTGAACACATAGGCATCATCGTCGGCGCCACCCCGCAGGTCGTCGTCCCCGCCCCGGCCTTCGAGAATGTCCTCCCCGGCGCCGCCGATCAGGATGTCCTTGCCGGACCCGCCGGTGAGTTCGTCGCCACCCCCGTCCCCGTAGGCCGTGGAGGGGAGCGACGTGTCGTTCGTGAAGGTGTCCTGTCCGTCTTTCCCGTAGAAGACGATGCGTTTCACCTGATCGGCCGAATAAGTTTTGTCCGCGTCGTTGAGGGTGATTCTTCCGACGACGCCCCCGCCTTCAATCGTGAGCTTGTGGCCCAAGACGGCATGAACCTGCCCGTCGGCATTGATCGAGACACTGGCGACATCATCGGTTTCCTTGCCGACGATGTTCAGGGTGCCGTACTGATCGACCGAAACACCGGTCGGCGGCGCAGGATTGCCGGACGGCACCTCGCGGGCCTCCAGCGATTGCAGAAAGAGTTGACGCTTCGGGGCCGGCCGCCGGCTTTTTGAGAAGAAGGACATGAGAGTTCTCCGGATTTGGATGATGGGATCGGACCGACCCGCGAGAACACCCCGCGTTCATCCGATCCGTCGCCAACCCGGACGCAAAGAGATTTGATCTGTGACCGGAGAAAGTGAGAAGAAACAAAAGATGGAAGACTGTGACGCCGCTTTCGTTTTGGTTTTGGTTTTGGTTTTGGTTTTGGCGAGCCGAGCAGCGTCAGCTGCCGGGTGGCTC
>NZ_JH636440.1:950853-956544 GCF_000255705.1 Zavarzinella formosa DSM 19928 | reverse complement strand
AGAAGGGACTGGCGGGTTTCGCTTGGTCATTCCACCGGCAATGTCGGCCCTGTGTCGCCCGGCAGCATCAGTTTGCGGATGAGCTTGATCGGGGTGCCGCCTTGTTTCACGAATTCGTCGTGGAAGGTTTGCAGGCTGAATTTTTCCCCCTTGGCCTTTTTGTAATCGTCGCGGAGCTTCAGGATTTGGAGCTTGCCGAGGGTGTAGTAGAGGTAGGTCGGGTTGTAGGTTCCCCGGCGGGTTTCTTGGAAGGCGACTTCCGGTTCGATCAAACCCTCTTCGATGAAGAACTTCTTCCCCTGCTCCACCGTCCAGCCTTCCGTGTGCAACTTGATGCCGACGACGTAACGGCAATCTCGCAACAAAGCCTCGCTGAGTTGGGAGAGCCGGATCTTCGGGTCGTTGTTGCCGTAGCCTTCGTCCACGATCATTTGCTCGGTGTAATGCGCCCAGCCTTCGACATTGGTGCCGCAAGTGTACAGCTTGCGCACTTTGGTGGGGAATTGCTTCGAGTAAAGGAACTGCATGTAGTGGCCGGGGTAGGCCTCGTGGATGGTGATGATGTCCATCCCCAAACGGTTGAACTGCCGCATGTGTTCGGTCTGGCGCTTTTGCTCCCAATCCTTTTCCGGCGGGGTGACATAGTAGAACGCCTCGGTCGCCTTGGTTTCGTAGGCACCGGGCGTGTCCATCGAGGCAAAGCCGCCGGTGCGGGCAAAGGGGGGAGTCTCCGCGATCGTGGGAAGCACTTCGGAGGGGATGGAGATGATTTTCTTGTCAACCAGAAACCGCTTGGTGCGTTCGATGGTGCCGCGCGTGGCGGCCACTAGATCATCCGGCTTCGGGTGATCGTCCCCCAGACGGGTCAACACTTCGGCCGGGGTCAGTTTCGGGTCGATCAGCTTGGCGGTGGCGATGAAGGCTTCGCGATCTTTCTTCAAGTTGGCTTCGCCGATGGCCAGCAGCTTCTTGAGCGGGATGTCCAGCATCTCTTCATAGGCCAGCTTCTTCATGAAGGCATCGGCCCCGATGGCGTAACTTCCCTTTGCCCTTGGCAGTAAATCCTTTTCCACCCACACGGCGGCCTCTTCAAACTCCTTGAGGACGGCGGCATTGGCGGCCGTGAATTCGGCCAGCAATTTTTCATCTTTCCCGGCGGCTGTTTTGGCCCAAAGGGGTAAATCGGTCTTGAAGAACGAGACGGACCCCTTGGCGACGATCAACCCGAGATCAGCGAATTCCTTCGGCGGGTTCTCGATGTTTTCCTTCATCGCCTTGAACAACGCCGGGGTGGCCTTCAACCGACCGATGACAGATTTCAGCCGAACTTCCGGCGGGGCATAGGTCCGCTTCATCAGCAGGTCCATCGACTCCGCCGGTTTGCCGAGATATATCACCGGGTTCCGCTTCCAGTCGCGGACGGTCTCAAGCTCCAGCAGTTCGGCCTTGATCGTGTTGGCCAAAATCTCCGCGTCAATCTCCTCGGCCTCGGTGAGCTTGCCGTCGCGGAGCTGCTTGAAAATCGCCTCGCCGATTTTGAGGGTAGTCACCCGGTTGGCGACGGACTTGGCATCCAGCGCCGGCAACAGGTGATCGAAGTCATGAATCCCGGCATAAGTCGCCTGGGTGGGGTCCCACATAAAGAGCGCGCTGTAATAGCGGTCAACCGCCTCCGCAAACAGGCTCTTCGCCGGTTCATCTGCCCGCAAGGAAGAGGCATTGAGAAGCAGCGCCACGGCCAGAAGCCATCCGGCCGGGCCACGGCGGGGAAATTGTCGCATGGGTATCCGATGTCAAGAGTCGGGAGAGGCTACGGGCAGGATACCCGGCGGGGAAAAGGAAGGCCAGCAGGAAACAACTCTCCGCAAATGAAGACCGGCGAGCCGGGTCGCGTGAGCGCCCGGAGATCGTCACACTTCAATGGCTTTGAGCGAATGAAGTGTGGCAGTCTCCGGGCGCTCACGCGACCCGGCTCGCCGGTTCTGGTTAGTGGCTTTGAGCGAATGAAGTGTGACAGTCTCCGGGCGCTCACGCGACCCGGCTTGCCAATTCTGACTGATGTTGCTTACGCACTCGCCCCAACCATCCGGCGCCGCCACTGATAGCCCAACCCGCCGATCACGCCGACGGCGGCCAAAAGCCACGTCGCCGGCTCCGGGGTTTCGTGGCAGTGCTGGTGGGTGGTGCAGCAGTCGGTGTCCTGCGGGGTCACGTCGATCACTTTGCCCCAGAGGGTGCCGGTGGCCTGATTGTCGCCGCCGGAGGAGATCAACATGCTTTGCGGGTTGGTGTAGGTGTTGCCTTGGGTGACGCCTTCGAGTTCGAGCTGGTAGGTTTTCCCGTTGATGCTGGCCGTGTCCGAGGGGTGGCCTTGGAAGACCAGTGCTTCAGCAAAGTGGGTTCCCGAAGAGGCGTCAACCACCGGAACTGGAGTGGAGAAGAACGCGGCGTAATCGATCCCGTCCGAGCCGGTCACTTGGAGACCGGCGGTGAACACATACGCCTTGCTCTCGCCGCCGGCCAGGAAGCTGACTTGGCCGAGGATGAACGGCTGGCTGCTGGTTGAGAAGGAACCGGCGGCCGTGAAATTCGCGGCCGAGCCATCTTTGGAGGGGTCGGCGGAAGACAGGTCGCCAAAAATCTGGCCGCCGAAAACCGGGTCGGCCGCTTGAAGGGCCGGTTGAAGGAACGCGAGGAGTCCGACCGTTAGTATCGTGGATAATCCGTGTCGCACGGGTGATTTCTCCGGGAGGGTTTTTGGGCGTAGGCGGGAGGATTATCGACCGATTATGACGAAAAGTCCAGACCAGACGATTGGGTTGTTTATGCGAATTGTAAGACTTGGAACGATTGCATATTTTGTCGATGAAAAACTTACAATTCCGAACCGGCCACGGCACGCATGGAATGACATGTTGTTTCCGCAACACTCGCAGGATCGGCAGGTTGCGCCTGTCTTTCCACGGAGATTCTTTTTGCACTCCCGTCACGGCGCGGGCTTTGCGGTTAGAGTTTCGCCGTCGTGGTTCCAACCCCCCCGACATCATGGCGGCAACGGGAGTACCTAAGGATGGCCACCCGACGATACATCGGCGCTCTGGTTGCGGTCCTCGCCATGACGGCGGGAGCCAACGCGGCGGTCGTGAAGACGACCAACTTCATTGTGGAAACGGCTCGCACGGACGATGCCGAGGAATTCGCCCGGCTTGCGGAGCATTACCGCAAGACCAAGGCGATGGAATGGCTCGGCAAGGAGATGCCGAACTGGCGTTCCCCCTGTCGGCTGCGGGTGACCGTGACCAACAACGGCGCCGGCGGCGCGACGACCTTCGACTTCAACAACGGTCAGGTCAGCCAAGAAATGCAAATCGAAGGGGCTCGGGAACGCCTGAAGAACAGCGTTCTCCCCCACGAAATCACCCATACGGTTTTCGCCCATCACTTCCGTCAGCCCGTCCCCCGCTGGGCGGACGAAGGGGGCTCGGTCTACTCCGAGGACGACCTCGAACGGACCCGGCACGACAAGCTTTGCAAGCAGATTCTGAACTCGGGCGAAGGCATCCAGCTCAAGGCCCTGTTCCAGATGAAGGAATACCCCCGGCAAGTGATGACGCTGTACGCCCAAGGCTACTCGGTGACGAAGTTCCTTGTCGAACAAAGCGACCGTCAGACCTTCCTCACGTTCATCGGCATGGGCCTGCATGACGGCTGGGACAAGGCGGCCAAAGAAGTTTACAACTTCCGCAACGTGGACACACTCGAACAAGCGTGGCTCGATCACCTGCGGAAAGTGGCCCGTGGCGAGGCCGTGGTTCGCACGCCTCCCGCTCCTTCCCTTGGCGGCAGCAACCGGGACAAGGACACCAAGCTGGTGATGTTCGACACCGCCCCTCCAGTTCGGCCCTCCTTTGACCCGATTCCCGTGTCTCGCGGTGCCTCCCCCTCGGGTGATTACGACCGCCCGGCCACCACGGAAATCGGCTGGAACCGTCCCCGAGCCAAGACGGCCGAACCCGTCGCCAAACCAGACAGCAACCTGGGACCGGCCCCCGCCGCCCCGTCCAAGGTCTACACCCCGGCCGCGATCTTGCTGCCGCCAGAAGCCGTGCCGTATCGGTAATTAGGGTTTAGGGTTTGGGAGATAGGGTTTAGGGTTTAGGAAAAGACGCAAGGGGTTGCCTCATCATTCGACGAGGCAACCCCTTGCGTCTTTTTCGCATGAAGCATGTGGCGGTTATTTGAATCCGGGACCACAAGCGCACGTTGTGATTCTTTCCGAGCCTGAAGCGTCAGCGAGGGCTACGCTTCAACTTTTAATGTTGCGATTTTTGATTTCAAAAGGGTGTTCTTGGTATTGGCGAGCCGAGCTCCGTCAGGAGCCGGGTGGCTTCCGGCAGGGAAGGTGCCTTAGCCACGGGTTTGAGTCTGGCTGAGTGAAGGGGAGGCGGTTCAACCACAGCAAGCCACCCGGCTCCTTACGGAGCTCGGCTCGCCAATACCACCTTTGAAAACCAAAAACTCAACTTTAAAGGTTTCAACGGGGAGGCATCATACCTCAGTCGACGACTCACAACACAAGAAGCGTGGCCCTCGCTGACGCTTCAGGCTCGGACTAAACCCTAAACCCTAAACCCTAAACCCTAAACCCTAAACCCGAGGCGGTTTGCCCAAGGCCCGGCGAAGCAGGGAGATTTGGCCCGCATGGATCACGATGTGGGTGGCCCCGAAGAGGATGGCTTCGCCTTGGTTGGTGGCGAACATCGGGCCGGTGCGGGGTTCGGCCATTTTTTCCGGCGTCAACGCCCGCAGCAGCGGAAGCAGGCCGGCCAGCGCTTCGTCAAACAATCGCAACAATTCCTTCGGGTCACCGACATCCGTTTGCGCGTCGGCTTTTTGCCCGGTGACGCGGACCTTGGCCGCGAGTTCGGGGGAGATGGCCGGGGCCTCGCCGCCGAGTTTGGTCACGCTACCCGAGAGGGCTTTCGCCAAGTGGCCGACGATCCACGCCACGGAATTTGCCCCGGCGACGGGCTGGGCGGCAAACTCCTCCGGCGTCAGGTCGTCCACGGAAACGTGGATCAGTTTGCCGGCCGTCTGATAAGCGTTCACGAGCAGGTCGTTCGCGGTCATCAGAACCTCGGGGGGAAAAACACCAATCCCGGCAAGAACATGCGACGAGGCAAGTCCGGCCGGGATGCGTGAATTGGAATGCTGCTTGTCAGCTTACTCGCCGACGTAGGCCAGAAGGCCCATGAAGCGGGCCCGCTTGATGGCAACGCCAAGCGCCCGTTGGTAGGTGGAGCAGGTGCCCGTCCGCTTGCGGCTGTACAACTTGCCTTGATTCGTGCACATTTTCTTGATGCTGCCAACATCCTTGTAGTCCACGAAGGCCGGCCGGGGACAGCCTTCCTTGGTGCAAAAGCGACAGCGGTTCTTCTTGTTCCGTCCCAGTTTCTTCCGGATCATGCGATGCCATCCAGCCGGTTCAATGCGTGCGTGTGAAAATTATCGGAAGTGAGAGTGTAGAAACCCGGCCAGCGGTTGGCCACCCGAAGAAAACAACAAACGCCAGAGAATAAGACTCATTTCCGGCTCGGGGGATCGGCCGGAGATTATTTCGCCCCGGCAAGAATCCATTCTTGAATCTTCTTCTTCTCGGCCTCCGTGAGTTTCATCTTGCCGTCCGGCGGC
>NZ_JH636440.1:947065-950843 GCF_000255705.1 Zavarzinella formosa DSM 19928 | reverse complement strand
CCCGCCGTCAACTGTTTCCCGTTGTTGCTCCCCTTCATCAGAGCCGCAAGAGTGGCGACGTCCAACCCCCCCTTTTTGGACGCGGGGCCGTGGCAGGAAACGCATTTGTTCTGGAAGATCGGCATGATGCTGGTGACAAACGTCGGGGCGGCCGTCTTTGGCTTGGCAGGCTCTTTGGGCTTGGGTTCCGGTTTCGGTTCCGGCTTGGCAGGCTCTTTGGGCTTGGGTTCCGGTTTCGGCTCCATCTTGGCCGGTTCCTTGGGCTTCGGTTCCGACATGGCGGCCTCGTCCCCCTTCTTCTCCGGCGGTTTCGAGGCCATCTCCTTTGGCTCCTCCGGCTCCGGTGACTCCAGCGATTTCGGCTCCACTTTCTCCGTCTTCTTCGCGGGTGGTTTCGGCGGAGTGGCCGACTTCTTGGCCGGTTCCGGTTCGGGCGTCGGGGAGGGGGGAGTCGCCGGGGCGGGTGTCACCGTCCGTTCGGGCTTGGCGGTCTTGGATGCGACGCTGGTTTCCCGGCCGGTCGATTTTCGGGTGGATTCCGCTTTGTAGCCAATCAAAAACCCAAGCCCCACGCACAAGGGCAGCAGAAACACGCTGACCAAAATGACCAGTTTCCCATACCTCGGCGGGGAAACGCGGGGGACGTATTCTTGAATCTCGGGACTGTCTTGTGGAAACATATTGTCGACCATGAAAAATTTTGCCAAATCCGATCCGGGGCGGGCGCTGGCGAATGTCGTCGGGCGCCGTGCCGGAGCATCGGACGCCAGGTTGAATTTTAGGAGAAACGGAGGCGGCCGAACAATTGGCTTCCTTCTTGCGTCTGTCAATCGCCGCTTTTCATCTCCGTGAACTTTACCGGCCAATTGCCTGCGGCGGCACTGTTTTTCGGCGGGCGAACTTTACGACAGCGATTCACCTCGCCGACCGGCTGGCGCCCCAAGCCTCCGAATCCATGAATTAGAATCGCTACAAATTCATTGTTTCAGACGCTCGAAACTTGATCCAGTTCCGGAATCGCATCACCAAGCGGAAACGATGACCATGAAAGCAAATCCGGATCTTGGCCGATTCATGCCCCCAAGGGTTGTTCTCGCGTGGGCCATTCTCGGGGCCTTTGTCGCGATCTGTCCGCTGTATTCGTATTGGGTCTTCTTTGCTTCGAGCGGGACAGTTCCGGCGTCGCCGCCAGACATTAAACTTCAGCAGGGCACCGGTGGCGGTATCAGATACGGAGGCCGCCCCGACACCTGCCCCTATCGGCATGAAGAACACTCATCCCTTGACGTTCATCTATTCGGAACGGACGTGATCGATAATCATCAGCCGGGCCGTCGCGCGTTCCTGCTCGCAAGAATCTGGAACTGTTCGGTCTATGGCGGCCTGATTGTTTTGGGCGGCCTGGCCGGGGGAATGATCGGGCGATACCTTCCGGCTCGCGTGAGGCCCTCGCGGCCAAGTGATCGCTGGCGACAAGTAGCCACGACAGCAGCGGCCACTGGCTTAATCATCGGACTGGGCGTCCCCGGCGATGAAGATCCTCAGTTCCGGAACTCATTCCTGAAAATGATCGAAGCGCCGGACCTCTGGGACTTGATCTACTTCTGCTACGAAACCCTCCGGGTGGCGGCCCTCGCCCTGCCGCTCGGCTGGGCGGCCCAAGTGGCGGCGACCACCAGTTCCTTTCGCCGAAGCCTCCCCCGCCCGGACCAGTCGGCCGACTACGACGACGCCACACAACCCTGAGCCAACGCCCCTTTTGCGGCGAAAAAATTCCCCAAGCCGGCTTTTCTTTTCTTTTAGTGTGTCCAATGTGTCCAGTTTTGAAGCCGGGAAATCATGCGAAACCCACATGATTTCCCGGCGTTTTTGTCGTTTTTTGGTGTTTTTGCGATTATTTGGCGAAGTTGACAACGCGGAGGGCGGGATTGATCTCTCAAACCTGTGGCCTGATTCAAAGAAAATGCCGCCCCGCCTGAATTTCCTCTGGTGGCAACAAAGACTTTTCTGCCAATTGCAATCTATATTTGCTTGCTTATGGACTCCGGCAATGGACGCGGAGAGATTCATGAGGTAGCGTCTTCATAATCAACCCACGAGCCAGCCATGTCATCTTCCTCCGCCTCGCCGATGGTGCATTTGAAACGGGCGTTCGCCTGGAACCTTGCGAAAGTCCTGCCGTCGGACGCCGAGACGGCCGATCTGAATTCGGCCGGCATCACCGATCCCACCGTGCGGCGTTATGCCGTCTGGCGCCGGAGTTTGTTGCTGGTCGCGCTGGCTCCGACGACGCTTTCCCTGATTCTGGGGATCATCGACACGATTCAAACCGGATTCGGCGAATTCACCCTGCTCGGCAAAATCTTTGAACTCGCGTGGGTGGCCGCCCTCGCCGGGCTGGCGCTGTCTTGCGTCATCGGCATCTTCTCCTGGAAGAAGCCGGGGCGGGCCGCCGGGGTGCTGGCGGCCGGGTGGCTGACCGCGTTTCTGTTGCCGTTCATCAGCGCGCTGTTGCCGGCCGGGGCGTTGTACCATGTGCAGGACATCAGCGCCGCCCAGGCGGAGAAGATTGGCAAGTCGATCAACGCGACGAAGCCGGACAAATCAAAAACGCCCGCCAAGCCCAAGCCCGCCCCCGATGCCGACGCAGACGAGGAGGAAGACGACAAGACCGCCGGGCACGACCCCGATGTCAGCCCGGCGACGCTCGAAAAGATTCAAGAGATTGAGGAGGTGGTCGTCGAGTTTGCCCTGTCCGGCAGCGCGTATTTGCTGCTGTTGCCGGCCGTGCTGTCGATCATCCCCGGCGCGGTCAACGGGTGCCTGCGGATCAAGTCGCTGCTCCCGGCCTCGCAACTCCCCGGCTGGTTTCTGGTCTGCGCGGCCCCGGCATTTCTGCTCTTTTGGACGGTGATTCTGGTGATCGCCAACCATGCGGCCCGAAGTCCGTTTTTGGTCTTCGGGGTGTTGCTCTGGGCTGGCGCCCCGATTTGGTATTCCATCTGCGGAAAGGTGTTTATCAGTTCACAGATCACCGAGAACGAAGCCGGTCAGATTGGCCGAATCAAACTCCGCGTGCTTGTCACGACCCTGATCGGCCTGGCGTTCCTGCTGGCGTTTGTGATGAAAACCAAAGTGGTCGGCCTGAACATCGTCGGCTTCGACAAAAACGCCGCCGTCAGCACGAAACTGGACGACGCCTTCTCGGCCGACGACGAAGTGAACATTGAAGAAGTCCAAATGGCCGTCGCCGAATCCAAATCATTCATCTACGCCTTCGACCTGTCGTCATGGCGGTTCGTGGTTGACTTCCTGGCGAAGTTGCTGGTGGTCACCGGCGTGTTCGCCGATTTGATCCTCCGGGCCACCGTCTCGGCTTGGCGAAACGAACGAACCCTGAGATCCAAGTCGGAATCGGGGACGTTCGACGAGTCGATGAACGCCGCCCAAGGGATGATCGGAACGAGTTGATTGCTTTGTTTTTTCTGTTGCTGTCGGGCCATGTGCGTTGATGGTTTTCGCCCCAAAGGGGCGCTCGAAAATAGCCAAGGGCGGCTTCCGCCCTTGGAAAAAGACCGCTTCCCTGAACTCCGCCCCAAGGAGCTTGTGAAGTTTTAGCCAACCCGTCCCGTTTCATTGAGCGGGGAGCCGTTCAATTTTCTCGACCGCCGGTCGGCCGGAGGCCAACCGGCCGTTTCAGGCCGCCTCGGCGCGCAGGATCTCCGCCCAATTCCGGCCGTCTTTTTTCGCGGCGAGCAAGCGGATGGTTTGCCACAGG
>NZ_JH636440.1:921276-946343 GCF_000255705.1 Zavarzinella formosa DSM 19928 | reverse complement strand
GTCCGGTCCGCCTGACGCAACCGCGGCTTCGGGAGTTCTTCCATGACAGGCCTCCGGCTCGACTCATCGCTTCCCATTCCAAACGGTAATGTAGAAAATTCACAAGCTCCTTGGGGCGAATACCATCAACTCGGTTTGATGCGAACGAAAGGAGCGGAGCGTACCCGAAAGATTTGCCACACCACGGCGATTGAAGACAGACAATTCAACATGTCAGTCGTCGGAGATTTGACTCAATCCAAACCGTAAACTCATCTCGTTTGAGATTGCTCGCAGCCAGCGGCAAGATCATGCCAGCCGCCGATAGAGTTCCGCGTTCTTGCGCAGGACATAAGCCGCCGCTTGCCGGAATTGCTCGTCGGGCTGGTCCAGAAATTGTTCGACTCGTTGACGCAAAAACTCTTCCGGTGTCTGCCTGGATTGTTCGGCCCGTTGGCGCAGTTGAGCCAGATGATCGCCCGACACCGGGATCGTGATCGTTGTCATGTGGCAAACTCCTTGGAAACAGGCAAAGAACGAATGTCCTTTGAGATGCAGTGTAGCCTTGGGGTCGTTTCGACACAACAGCGGCATCCGGCGATCAGACAAGGGAATTGACCGCGAGTTCACAAAAAAATGCGGAATTGATTCTCAATTCCGCATTCCGAATTTCAGGTTGGTCGGCCTGATTATTTGAACTTGCTGTGGCAGGCGGTGCAGGCGCCGTCGATGGCGGTGAAAGCCTTGGCGAGGTCGGCCGGGGACGACTTCTTGGCGTGGGCGGCGGTCAGCAGATCCTCGGCTGCCTTGGCCATCTTGTCGTTGTAGGTCGCCCAGTCTTTCTTGGCGGCGGCGTTGTCGGCCTTGATGGCCGTCTTGCTGAATTCAGCGAGGACAAGCACGCGGTTGGCCAGGGCAATCGCCACTTCCGGCTTGGGGGCGGTGGCGCCCTTCTTGCCGTACTTCTTGATTTCTTCCTCGGCGCCAGAGGCATAGGCGACCGGCTTCTTGAAGTGGTGCATCACCAGTTCCACGTCGCCTTCTTCCACGCCGGCGGCCTTCGCCACGTCGATCTTTTCTTTCTTGGTGGCGGCGGCTTTCGGGGCGGACAGGTCTTTCGTCAGTTCGCCAATCTTTTTGAAGTCCTGATCCTTGGCGGCCTTGGCGATCAGGAGAGCTTGATCGCGGATGGCGGCCATCTTGGCGTCGTCTTTGCCGCCGATGCGGGAGTTGGCGTAACCGGCGACATACAGGGCCGTCGAGCGGATGCCGTTGGCGGCGTTGTTCTTCACCGGCTTGGCGCCCTTGTCCCCGGCTTCGGCCGCCTTGGCGATGAGCTTGGTGTCGGCGTCAATCAGAACCTTGAACTCGTCGTCCGTCACGTCAGCCGCGTGGCTCAAACCCGTGATGGCCACGATCAGGGCCGCGCCGAGCAATGCCCGGCTCCATGTGTGCCGCATCTGTCCGTCTCCGTGAAATGAGAGTGTTAGTCGTTGGTGCGTTTCAAGGGGCAAGAGACCCCGAACCGAACGGAACGGAAGGTATCCTACCCTTGAGGGTTTCTAGTTTCTAGTTTCTAGTTTCCAGTTTGTCGCCTTCCCGGCCGGAATTCCAAAACTGTTTTCAAGTCGGAAGTTGGAAGTTCAAACTTGGAACTTGCCCCGTTTAACTATCCCCCAGCAATGCAGGCACCTTCTCCCGCAGGTGGTCGATCTCCGGGATCGTTTCGCCAAGGTAGGCGAGCAGCCGAAGGTCATCCCGGCTCACAGTGCCGCCGGAGAGGAGCCACGCCCGCACGCGGAAAAGTTTGTACAGCTTCACCAGTTTCCGGTCGCTGATGAACACCTTGTCCTCGCGCACCAGTGTTTTCACCAATCGTTGGAACTCGCGGAAGACATCATCGGGGAAGTAAACGTTGCGGTCGTTTTGCTCCTCGCCCCGGCCATCCCCCTGCTTGCGGGCGAACATCAATGTCAGATAGCGGTTCGCTTTCAACAGATCGTCGAGGGAGCAATGGCCTTCCACCCACGGCTTCTGGTTCAGGTTCTTGTATGCCTCGTTTTGCAACCCGGCGTCGATGAGTTCTTGGAAATGGTCCTCGGCCACGCTGCGGCTTTGGATCTTCAACACGAAGCGGTCTTTCAGGGCAGAGAGTTCCCCCTGTTCGGGGATTTCATTGGTGGCCGCGAAGAGGATTCGCAACGGCACCGGTTCCGGCTGGCCGTCCTGATAAAACTTTTTCTCGTTGATGATGGTCAGCAGGATGTTCAGGATGGCGCTGTTCGACTTGAAGATTTCATCAAGGAACGCCAGTTTCGCCGTGGGGAGTTTCCCCTGCTTGCGGCGGATGTAAGAGCCATCGCGGAGCTTGGCGATATCAATGGCCCCGATGATCTCGGACGGTTCCGTGAACCGGGTCAGCATGTACTCGAAGTAGTCTTCCTCGTTGAGGCCGAGGGCGTCCTTGAACTTCAGCACCAAGTCCGACTTGGCCGTGCCGGGCGGCCCGACGAGCAACAGCGGCTCTTGGGCGATGGCCGCGACCACCATCAGGTCGATGACTTCCTGCTTGCGGACAAAGAACCGCCCCAGCGATGTGCGGAACCGGTTGATCCGCGTCCGCAGGGCGTCGGCCTCCCCTTGCAAATCGGCCAGCGTGGCGTCTTCCGGCCGGGTTTTCCCTTGCACCATGTTGAACCATCCTCGTCGGTTGTCCGGGCATTCTATTCCAGAGGCGCCCGGCGAAGGAGGGGTTCGATTCAGTCGTCATCCGGGTTGCTCAACATGCGGATAATCTGGCGGGCCAGATGGTCGTTGACCTCACGATGTCAGGGAACTGCTTGGGAAACACCCGTGTTTGGATTCTGATACCAATCGTGTTTGGCGCCATGACGAATCAATTCACATCCGAAGCCGGTGATGATTTTGATGAGATCGACTCGTTTCATCCGACCACCAACTCACCGACCTTGCGGACTCCCGGTATCTGTCCGCTGGTGAGGTCTGCGTGCAAATCCTTCAGATGCTCAAGCAAATCATCCACCGTGTCGCCTTGGGTCCAGTAATCAGGATACTCGGTGAAGTATCCGAGCCAGGCATCATCTTCCTGCCAATAAACGTATTTGACGGTTTGCATGCGGATATTTCCTCTGGATCTGGCCTCGGAGGGTACGTGAAACGATCCTCGTCAGTTAAGTATTCTATCCCCGAGCCACCCGGCCAACGAGAAGCTCAAACTCCGGGGGCATACGAACTCTCCTCACCCCGGCGGCAGTGGCGGCGGCACGTTGGCGAAGAGTGATTGCAATTCCGGCACGCTCTCGGCGGCGGCCCATCCGGCCATGCCGGCTTTCCACACCAAAGTTGACCGGCTCATTTCGCCGCCGCGCAGTTTGGCAGCGATGGTGTTCAGGTCCAGCGGGCCGACTTGCTGGCCGTTGATCCCGGCGAAAAACGTCGCCGCTTGCGGCAGCGGCGGTGGCATCGCCCCGGCTCCGACGGGGGATTGCCCCGGCCGGAGGGCGTCCATCATCGCCCCGCCCATCGCCACCCCGGCCCCGAGACCGGCGCCGATGCCCGCGTTGCCGCCGGGATTCTTGGCGGCCTCCTCGATGGCGTTGGCGGTTTGGAACTTCGTGTATTGATCGAGGTTCCCCAGCACGGAAATTTGCGACCGCTTGTCGAGAGCCTGCTCCACCTCGGGGGGAAGCGAGATATTCTCGACGAAGAACTGCGTGATCGACAGTCCCATGCCCTGCATTTCCGGGGCGATCCGCTCGCGGGCCAGCGTGCCGATTTTCTCGTAATTCCCGGCGAGATCCAACATGGCGATCTTGGACTGCCCCAGCACGTCCACGAACCGCGACACGATGGCGTTCCGCAGTTGATTGGCGATCTCGTAAGTCTCAAAACTCGGGTCCGTGGCGACGAGTTGTTTCAAAAACGTGCCGGGATCGGACACGCGAAAAGCGTAAGTCCCGAAGGCCCGCACCCGCACCGGGCCGAACTCGGGATCGCGGACCATGAAGGGATTTTGCGTGCCCCATTTTTTGTCGGTCCACTGCTTGGTGGAGACGAAGTAAACCTCACACTTGAACGGCGACTCGAAGCCGTATTTCCAGCCGAGGATGGTGGACAGGATGGGCATGTTCCGCGTGTCGAGCGTGTACATGCCGGGCGTCTTGACGTCGGCCAGTTGCCCTTCCTTGACGAAGACGGCCGCCTGCCCCTCGCGGACGATGAGCTTGGCCCCGTTCTTGATTTCGTTGTTGTAGCGTGGGAATCGGTAGCAGAGGATGTCGTTGTTCGAGGGCTCCGTCCACTCGATGATGTCGATGAATTCGCCGCGTAACTTGTCGAGCAGACCCATGACCGATCTCCGCCATTGAGAATGTTGCGAGGTTGCGGGGTTATTCTCATCCACCCCTGTCAGATTTGCAATGAAAAGCCCATTTTGTGCCCCAAAACCCGATCAGGCGAGACGCGACACGTCAAAAGCCGTTCGTTTTTTAGAATTGAAATTGCCTTACTTTTGGCCCGCGAGAGGCTCTCATTTGCGAAAACATTCAAATAGATCAATAAACTTCAAAATAACTTGTCAGTCCTTACTTCATCTGTCGAAACAAAAATCTTCTTGCCGTCGTTGACATGTCTGCTACATTATCTTTCCGATAAACAAGGCCATGCGTGGTCGCGGTCACTGACCGCCTGACCGGAACAGAGAAGGTGTTATGTCCATTCGGATGCGTGTGCACGACCGCGAACCCATTGGCGCGGCGCTTCGGCGGTTCAAGAAACTCTTGGAACGAAGCGGCCTGAAGAAGGAACTCCGCAAGCACGAGTACTACGAGAAGCCCTGTGAGCTTCGCCGACGGGCCCAACTGCGCAAGCAACGGGCGATCCGCAAGGGCGTCGAAACGCCGATGTAACCCGGCGACCGAGATCATCAAAACAGAAGAACCCCGCCGTTAACCGGCGGGGTTCTTTTGTTTTCCGGGGTCGGCCGCACACCCCGATCACTGCAAGTTCTGCAACATTTCCCGCAACGGCACCAAGCGCTGGCCCCGGCAATCTTCGTTCAAAAGGGCCTTCAGAAACCGGCGGCGAAGCTCGGCCTGCAAGTCTTCCACGGCCGAAACCGTCGTGCTGGTCAGCGGGATGCAGCCACCGGCCCGGCGATCGTGGCCACCGGCTTTGCCGAGTTTGCCGACCACCCGGCGCAACAAATCACCCGCCTGCACGCCGTGCAGGGAGGTTCGCAGGGAAAGCACCAGTTTGTCCCCGCAGACGCCGCCGCACAAGGCCCAGTCCACTTTGTCGAAACGGACCATGAAGTCCACGATCTCGGCGGCCTGCTCCGGTTGCGGCAGGTTATTCACCCAACTGATGATGAGCCGGTCGTAAATGAACGAGCTTTGCAACGCCTGGAGCAGCACTTCAAAGTGATGGTGCGGCAAGCGGGCGTTGCGGATCTGGGCGACAATGTTCTTGTCCGCGAGGGGAAACAAGAATTGCAAGGCCCCGTCGTCCACTTCGGTCGCTTCGCGGGGAAAGCCGGAAACTTCCGTTTCGATGCCGTAGGTCAAGGCGGTGGCCACACGGGCGGGGATCGGAACTTCCTGTTCAATCAAATAGCGGGTAACCAGCGTGCAGGTGGCCCCCAACGAGGGGCGAACGTCCACAAACGGGACGCCTTCCAAATCGCCGGGAGTCGTGTGATGGTCGATCACCGCGTAAAGCAGCACATCACAGCAGAGGGTGTGCCGGCCGGTGTTCGGCTGGCTGTCCACCATGACAACCACTTCCCCCGGCTGGAATTCGAGTTCATCCACCGGAATCAGGTCAAGGTCGAGCAGTTCGACCATTTCCTTGTTCTCGGCCCGATTGATGAGGCCGTCGCGGCTCATCCGGGTGGGGATGCCCAGCTCGTGTTCCACGAGGTGGGCCAGCCCAAGCATGCTGCCCAGGCTGTCAGGGTCGGGTTGCACGTGAGAGACAAAAGTAACGCGGGAGACATCCTTGAGACCCGCGAGAAAGCGGTCCGACCTTCGCAAGCCCGAGGGTTTCCCGCTCGTGACCGGCTCCGGATCGGCGCAGCGTCGCGCCATGGTTCGTAATCCTTCGTTCACATGGGCGCCGGCGAGACTCCCGCCGACAGTGTACCTATATCCAGTATACCGACCCAGTGAATCGACCTCTGTTTTACCCGCTCGCAGCCCTCCCGCCAAGCGAAGAAACGGTTAACTTGCCCCCGCCCGGCGGCCAAAGGTCATTTTTTCTTCGCAACTGCCTTATCCTTCGACAGTTGCATCACCCGCTTCCATTGTTGTTCTGAAACACCCATCACAGACAATCGTGACAACCGGACCAAGTCCCACGTTTCCAGCGACTTGTCGGCTTTGATCTCGGCCAGCGTCACCGGATGTTCCAACCGGCGTATAAATTTCATTTCCACAACCACCGCCTTCTCGTCTCCCTCCGGAGTTGTCGGATCGGCGGCGACCTCCATCTCCCCCACGACGGACTTTTCCTTGCCCGTGTGGTAGAACAGCACGCGGTCACCGGGTTTCATCTGCCGAAGGTTTTTGCGGGCCACCGGATTGGCGACGCCGTCCCAAGTGGTCGAGCCGTCCCGCTCCAAGTCGGCCAGCCCGTAGCAATCGGGTTCTTGTTTGCAAAGCCAGAGGGCCATTTGCGCTCCTTTTGGATGAAGAAAAAGACTTCTCGCAAAGTTCGCAAAAAGTCGATGGAACGAAGGATGTTTTTTCACCCGATATGGATCGGCGATTTTTTCATTGGTCCTTTGCGAACTTTGCTATCTCTGCGAACTTTGCGAGAGGTCTTCTTTTCCAGACTTCACAAAGAAGTCCCAGATCAGCCGGTTGGCGTCAGCCTCGGTTGAGATGGGGCCGCCGAGTTTTTCGCCGAGTTTGGCCTGCCCCCCCGGCCAGTGATGTCCGTGATTGGCGAGATACAACACCGGGAAGTTCTCGGCATTGACGGGCGTTTGGATGGCCTCGGACCACCGGCGAAGCGTCTCGGCCACCGGCGGGCGGTCCGGCAGTTTCCCCCACGGCGTTTTGGCGGTTCCTCCTTGGAAAGGAAGGATCGGATCGTCTTTGCCAATCATGTAGATGGTGGGAATCGGCCCCAACACCGGCGGCGTGATCCAGCAATGCCCGGCGACCGGGGCGATGGCCCGGAAGCGCTTGGGGTCGCTGGCCGCGTAACGAAAGGCCATCCCAGCCCCGTTGGAAAATCCGGTGAGAAACAATCGTTTCGGGTCGATCTCCGTCCAAGTCGGCAGGTCACCGAGGACTTCATTCAAGAACGAAACATCGTCGGCCTTTCCCCGGCCGGACCCGTCGCTCCATTCCTGCGGATTGGTGAGAAACTTCGGTTCCTTGGCCGGATCGGCCGCCACTCCCTCGGGATAAACAACCACGAAGCCATTGGCATCCGCAAAGGACGACCACCCGGTTTCCTCGGCCGCAAACTCGGCCGTCCCCCCGGCGCCGTGCAACATCATCACCACCGACCACGGCCCGGCTCCCGGCGGGATGTGCAGGAGATATGACCGCCGATGACCGCCATGTGGCAGGGGAATGCGGTGGGTTCCTGCGGAGAGAAGTTTCAGGGTCGTCATGAGGGTTTAGGGTTTGGGGTTTAGGGTTTGAAAGACAGACAACTGCGTCGATTCGATCAAACACCAGCATCCAGTTCAATCATCTCCAAACCTCATTTTTCTAAACCCTAAACCCTAAACCCCAAACCCTAATCGGTACAATATCCCGCATCTCACGGGTGCGCGTTCATGAGTACTGAAGCCGAAAAACTCCTGATCCAACAGATCCGAGCCGGGGACGAACGGGCGTGGGAGCGCCTGATTAATCTCTATGAAGGCCGGTTGCTGGCCTTCGCCGTCCGGCGGGTGCGGGACCGGGCGTCGGCCGAGGATATCGTGCAGGAAGCCTTCATCGGGTTTCTGAACTCCGTCCATAACTTCGATGAAAAGCGGGAACTGCAAACCTATCTGTTCACGATCACCTCATACAAGATCACCGACCACCTGCGCCGAACCGGCCGCCGGCCCGCCCAGACCGGCGAGGAGGCGGCCGAGCGGATGGCCGACGAATCCGACGACAAGCAACGGGCCGCCTCCAGCATGGCCCGCAGCCGGGAACGGGTCGATTTGGAATCGGCCATCATCGCCCGCAGCCTGAAACAAATGATCGACGCCTGGCGGGACAAAGAGGAGTTTGCCCGCATTCAGGTGTTGGAACTGATTTTCGTCAAAGGATGGGCCAACAAGGAAGTGGCCAAGTTTTTAAGCATCACCGAGCAGCAGGTGGCCAATTATCGCTTCGCGGCCATGAAGAAATTGAGCGAACATGTCCGCGAAGCCGGCCTGCCGGGAGATGTGTTTCCGGAACTCGCCGAGGTGAAGTGAGCGGGCTGGAAAAAGGCCAAAAGCCTCTTCATTTTCGGAAAAAGACCGTCATTGCCGCCGGATTCGACTTCCGCGTGTTTGGCCCCGTCGCTTTCAGGAAAAAAACAGCAAGGGTCGGGGCCTCCCGGCGAACAACTGTCGACGCCTTCATTGGTCATTCAATCGGAAACTCTCGCATGCCATCCCTGCCGCCGCCGATGCCCGCCGGATCCGACGGGCCGCCGCCGATTCCACAGGCCGAGCGCAAGGCCCCGCCGCCGGGGCGCAAGTTTCCGTGCAAACAGTGCGGGGCGAAGCTCGATTACGATCCGGAGGCCCGAGGGCTGAAGTGCCCGTATTGCGGCTTCACGGAAGTCATCGCCCCGGCCGACGAGAACACGCGGGCCGAGGAAATCAAGGAACATGATCTCGAAGAGTTCCTCGCCACGCAGGAAGAGGCCGCCCATGCCACCATTGGCGGGCACTCCAGTCAGGTGACCTGCGCCGGGTGCGGGGCGGTCATCCTGCTTCAGGACAAGGTGGCGACGGACAAATGCCCCTATTGCAACACCCACTTGGAAAACAAACCGGAGGAAGTGAAAAATCTGATCGCCCCGGAGTCTGTGCTGCCGTTCGCCCTGTCGGACCGGCAGGCAAGAGACTCCTTCAACAAATGGCTGTCGGGCCTGTGGTTCGCCCCGAGTGAGTTGAAGCAACTCGCCAACCTCGGCCAGTTCTCCAGCATGTATTGCCCGTACTGGACCTACGACGCCATGACGTACACCAGCTACAACGGCGAACGCGGCGACGACTACACCACCACGGAAACCTACACCGATTCGGACGGCAAACAACAAACCCGCACCGTGACGCACACCAGTTGGCGCCGGGTCTCCGGCGAGGTGCGACACTTCTTTGACGATGTCCTGATCCGGGCCGCGAAAACCCTTCCCCAACATCTGGCGGACAAGTTGAACCCGTGGGCGTTGCCTTCCTTGGAGCCTTACAAGGACGAATACCTCTCGGGCCATCAGGCCGAGCGTTATTCGGTGAGTCTCACCGACGGATACGGCGAGGCCAAACAGGTGATGCGCGATCACATCACCGGGCTGATTAACCGCGACATTGGCGGGGATCATCAGCGCATCCACTGGCGCCAGACGCAGCACAACGCCGTCACGTTCAAGCACACGCTGCTGCCGGTGTGGATCGCCAACTATCGCTACCGGGAAAAACTGTTCCAAGTGCTCGTCAACGGCGAGTCTGGCAAGGTCGCCGGGGATCGGCCGTGGAGTTGGTTCAAGATCCTGAGATTGGTGTTTTTAATTCTTCTTGCAATCGTTTTGGCGGCGGTCCTCGTCAGTAAGGTCAGGGGATCGTCCGCGCCCGCGAAGCCCCGTGCCTCCCTTCAATCGGTTTGCGCAAATTTGCCGGATTTTTCCGAAGAAAATAGTTTTTGCGGTCCGTTTGTTTCCACCCGGTGTTAAGGGTCGTGCCGGATTGTTTGCCTCCGTTCGGGAGGCGAGTCCGGCCGTCTGTTTTTGTTCCGATGACACCAAGTGTCCGGCCGGCGAGGGTTGGGGGAAATTTTCCGCTCCCTTACCTTTTCTCCCTTCCTCACCGCCCGACCCTTTCGGGACATTTTGGACAGATTGCCGGGCGAGTGGAATTGTGCCCCCTTGACTACTCAACGTAGTATGTTGCTAATCGAAAACTATCGACCGATCCGGATGGGACCGGGTCTCCAAACCATCTGACATCACGAATCGCCTTGCCGTCGGTTGCATCCGGTGTTGAACCACCCATCCGCAGACTCACTCGCTGCTTATTTTTTTGATTTTTCTGGTTCGCCAGACGGCCGGTTTTTGGAGACAGGTTAAACGCGGATTCCGGGGGCATGGGAATCCGCGACGGTTTGGTTGGCTGGTTATATTTCTCTATCTTCCGTGGGTTCGCAGGGCTTTCTCCGACAACCCTTGTCGGCCGGTCCTGTACGAGAGTGAGTTTTCCATGAATCTCGAGTCCGTGTTTGGCAGCCTTCGCCGCAAATACATGAACAAGGCCGCCAGTCAATCCCGGAGCGCCCGCTCCCGCACACGTCTCAATGTTCAAACACTGGAATCCCGGGAAGTCCCGGCCGTCCTCCCGGACCCGATCATCGACGCCACGACGATCCGGAACATCCCGGACAACCCCGCGACCCCAAACCCCGCCTTCCCGAACAACGACACGGCGGTGACCGTCGTCCAGGATCCGTTGAATTCCAGCTATCTGGTGGCGGCGTCGGTCCGCCGGTTGCGGGATAACAACGGAAACCTGACGACGAACACGGAAGTGGCCCTGACCTACTCCAGCAACGGAGGCTCTTCTTGGGTGAACGGCGGGGTGCTGCCCAACGGCACCGATCCGATCCCGACCACCGCCGATTTCTCAACCTTTGTCACCTATTCAAATGTCAGCAATCCGTCGCTGGCCTTCGACCGGTTCCACAACTTTTATCTGACATACACCGAGCACAACGTCGCCGGGGACAGCGGCCGCCTGGTGCTCCGCAAGTACAACTTCAGCGGCACGCCTTCCGCGGTTCAGATCAACCGCTTCGGCAGCACCAGTGATCCCGAGGCGACCGTCTATCAATGGGCCGGCACCGACCCGGCCTACAACCCAACCGTGGGCGTTGACGCGAACGCCCTGATCGGCCAGCCGGGCGGGCCGACGGCGAGCGACAACCAAGTTGACCCGCTGGCCGAGACGCAGACCGACGAAGATCACGTCAAGGTGTTCGTCGCCTGGAACTCGGCGGACAAGGCGCCGACGGGCGCCACCGCCAACTATGTGAACAGCACGGTCCGGATGGTGTTGTCCAGCGACGGAGGGGTGAGTTTCAGCCCCTCGGTGATCGTGAACGACACCGGCCATTTCACCGGCACCACCAACACGCAGTACACCGCGCCCAAGATCACGTTCACTCCCGGCCGGGCCGACCAGGCGGGGTCCGGCGGCCAGATGATCACGGCGTTCACCGCCAAGTCTGACACCACCGCTCCGACCATCGTGACGGACGTGGCCTCCTTCGGCGCCGCCAATGTCAATCCGGCGCTCGACAACGAGCCCAAATCTTGGGAGGGAAGTTCCAGTGTGAACGCGATCCTCCCGAATGCGTCCACGTTCACCCCGCCGGGCGGCAGTGCCGTGACCGTTCCGGGGGTATTGGATTACACCATCAACGTCCCGTCCGGCTCGGGCATCACAGATCTTCAGAATCTGTCCGTCAAACTGGCTCTTCAGCACAACGACCTGTCCGAGCTTAAGATTGTCTTGATCGCCCCGGACCAGCGTCTCACCGATCCCCAGGCCCCCGCGCCGCGACAGATTACCCTGCTCCGCAGCACGAAGCAATCCGGCACGGGCACCGGCATCACGGGAACCTTGTTGGGCCTCACGGACAACACGTCGGGCAACGATGACTTCGCCGTTGGCACGACCTTCACGGACGACGCCGGCCGAAGCATCCGCGACGCCACGGCGGCCTCCCCGTTCGCCGGTGATTTTCGTCCGGAAGGCGGCAGCCTGGACAACGTCTTTGGGGGAATGACGGCGGCCGAGCTGGAGGGCGACTGGACCCTGGAATTCACCGATTATGTGGCGACGGATCTCTCCCAAACACAGTTCCAGGATCTTCCCAAGATTTTGCGGGCATCCATCCAGATGTCGCAGAATTTCAACGACGACCTTGGCACGGACCACGCTTCGGGCATTGCCGTCAATGGCAACAGCATCACCGGCCTCAACAACCCGACGGTCACGCCCGCCAATCCGGCGGGCGTGGGATCCGGCGTGTCCCTTGCGATTGACAACACGGCCGGCAGCTTCAGCCCGTATCAGAACCGGTTGTATGCCGCGTATGTCAGCGGCGGCAATGTGACGGTCAATTACAGCGACGACGGCGGTGTTCGCTGGTCCTCCAAGCCCACGGTGATGGGGCCGGGCTTCAATCCGGAAATCGCCGTGGACAACGCCACCGGCACGGTGGTGGTTTCCTACTATTCATCAGCCCAAGACCCGAGCGGCAAGCGCTCCCTGATGATGATGGCCACCAGCATTGACGGGCCTGACCTGACCATCAACGGCGGCCTCCCCAACCAGGCGCTGGTGTTTTCCAAGGCGGTCGCGGTCAATCCCACGGACACCGCTTACGATCAGATCACCAGCAAAGACGTGACGATCGAAAGTGTGCCGAGCAATCCGGCCAACCTCGGGCCGGAGGCTTACGGCAACCAGACCGGCCTGACGGTCCACGGCGGCAAAGTCACCCTGCTCTACACCGGCAACGTCGACCGGACCTTCACCAGGGACGGCACGACATCCCAGATTCGCACCCAGAACATCACCATCTCCAGTGGTCCCCGCATTATCGCGGCCGACACGGGCTCCATCCTCGGCGGGGCTGAGATCGAGGATGACAGCAGCGGTTTCCCCAGCATCATCGACTACAACGGCCCCGCCGCCAGCGGCCAGGCCCAGTTCGAGAAGTTTTACGTCGAATTCGACCGCGTGATCGATCCCTCCACGTTCACCAAGGACGACGTGAAGATCATTTACCGCGCCCCCGGCGCGGACCCGACCAGCAACGGCACCCAGATTGCGGCCGGAAACGTGGTTCCGCTCGACGATATTCTTGATCCGGTCTCCGGCAATTCCTATGGCTCCAAGCGGTTTCTTATCACCCTGGCCACTCCGCAGACGGCTGTCGGGACATACAGTTATGCGATTGGCAACTTGGGCGTTTACGACGGGGGCCGGTTTGGCACCACGGACATCAACGGGATCAGTGATCGCATCCCCAGCGCCTCGAATGTGCTGAGTGTGTTGCCTGCCGATCCCGCCAACGACGTTTACGACAGCAGCCAGTTTGCCGCCCCCGGTTCGCTTCCGTTGCAGATTTCCGATCCGTTTGGCGGGGTCATCACGACCGAATCGAGCACGATGACTCTTCCCGCCACGCCGAATGGCGAGGTGGTCGGCAAGCTCACGGTGACAGTCAATGTCACCCATACGGACGTCAGCCAATTGCGGTTCATTTTGCAATCGCCGACCGGGCAAAGCGTCCTGTTGATGAACAACGGCGACGGGTTCGGCTCAAACCTGACCCTGACGACGTTCGACGACGCCGCCACTGACACGATTGCCAGTACGTTCGATATTGCCCCATACACCGGCAATTACAAGCCGCTGACCTCGCTGAGCGCGTTCTTGGGCACGCGGGTCGACGGGGACTGGACGCTGTTCTGCCAGGACTCGGTGACCGGCGACGAAGGAACGCTGGACAGTTGGAGCTTGAATATCACCAAGGCCAACGTGGTTTCGGGCACCAAGTCCGGCAACCAGATGGACCAGAATGGCAACTCGATCCAAAACGAAGGCGCCACGGATGCCTTCTCGGTGCCGGAGTCGCAGAACGGCACACCCTTTGTCCTCCCGTATGTCCCCGTGTCCCTGCCGGTCACGGTTCCCGGTCCTCGCATCGTGGAATCCCAGCCAATTGGCCAGCCGAACGCGGCCGACAACGTCGTCGTCAACGCGACCGGTTCCGGTTTGGACGTTCAGTTCGACCGCACGATGAGCACGCCGACGTTCACATCCGCGGACATCCTCCGTCTGATCGGGCCGGCTGGCGACTTGCCTCTGACCGGCATCACCGTCACCCCGATCACCGCCCTCGGCGGCACGGTGACCACCGGCAATTCCAGGTTCTACCGGATCACCATCCCGACGCAGTCGCTGGCGGGGCAATATCAAATCCAGTTGTCAAGCGACATTCGGGACGCGAGCGGCGCCACCCCGCTCACCGGCAACCAAATGGACAAGGACTCCAACGCCGGAGTCAACATCCTGCTCGGATCATCGGCGAATGCCGCGGCCACAATCCCCCGGTCTTACGGCGGGACAACGTCCGTGAGTGTTCCAGCCCATAGCAGCGCGACGGCCTCCATCAACATCAACGGAACGACCGATGGCTATTTGGTGCAAAAACTGACGGCCGCCCTGTCGATGACCGTTCCCGGCGGCGACCTGCGAAACATCGAAGCCCGGCTGGTTTCGCCGGACGGCAGCGTTTCCGTTCAATTGTTCACCAACATCATTGGCCCGAACACCGCCATCAGCAACGTGACGTTCACGGACGATTCAATAATCACCCCGACCATCTCGGCCGTCCCCGTGCAGGCCGGGTTCAGAAACGGCGGGTTCAACAATCCGATCTCGCCGCTGGCCCAGTTGAATGGCATGCTGGCCAAGGGGATTTGGCAACTTGTCATCAACAACAAGGGGGCCGTGGCCGCCAACGTCACGCAGTTTGGCCTCACGTTCACCCAACCCCTCTTGGGAACGGGCGTGGGTGACGCGGTGGCGGACCAGACGTCCCTGAATTTCCGCATCTTCCAGGCGGACGCCTCGACGGCCACCGCCAAGGCGAACTGGAATCCGGTCGGCCCGGACGGACAGACGACTGGCGGCCTCAGCACGACCACCAGCGGGCGGGTGAGCAGCCTGCAAGTCGATCCCTCCGATCCGTCCGGAAACACCGTTTACGCGGCCGGTGCCTCGGGCGGTGTGTGGCGGACGACCAACTTCCTGACGCGGGATCCGGCGGGACCGTCTTGGGTTCCCCTCACGGACTTCGGGGCCAATCAAACCACCACGGACCCGGCCACCGGCCAGGTGCGCGACGGCCAGTCCATCAACGTCGGGTCCATCGCGGTGTTCAACAACACCAGCGATCCCTCCAAGACCGCGATTCTGGTGGGCACCGGGTCCGAAGCCTTGAACATGCAAAACGGCGGGGTGAGCGGCAACAACTACAACGGCGTCGGTTTCCTGTATTCTCCGGACGCCGGGAAAACCTGGCAGGTGCTGGACAGCAAGACCAACTACGGCGTTCCCGTGGGATCGAAGGCCGGCACCGCCGCGAAGTTCCTTCCGGTCACGGATACCCAGCGTAACCATCAGTTCGTTGGCTCCGTCGTCCTGAAAGTGATGTTTGAAAAGAAACTCGTCAACGACGGCACCGCGCCGATCATGTATGCGGTCGTGGGCCAAGGCGATACGCCGGCCGCCGACAAGACGGCGGGCGTGTGGCGCAGCCTCAACGGCGGCCAGACTTGGACGCAGATTTACCAAGGAGACGCGACCGACTTCACCATCAGTGAAGGAAGCGCCCAGCCCAACACCTCCAACCGGCCGACCAACGCCTTTATCGGTGTTCGCGGCACGGGCGTGTTGTTCACCACCAATTTGACGGCCAACGTCCCGAATTGGGCCCTGACGAACGGGCTGTCGGGTCGCCCGGATGTCCGGCAACTTGACACCAACGGTTTTTCCGTTGCCGTGCCGGTTCAGGCTCCCGTGGACACGCCCAACGGGGCCAAGGGCCGCATTGTCTTGGTGACTCCGCAGTTCATCAACGGCAATCCCCTGGCGAACCTGTACTACAAGGACTGGGTGGTCGCGGCCGTCTCGACCACGGCCGGCAAACTGGATGGCGTGTACGTGTCCAAGGACAAGGGCGCGAACTGGACCAAGCTCAACCTGAACACCACCCAAGGATTTAACGACACCAGCCCGGACATCGAAACCCTCAACGGGGCGCCGTTCAACAACTTCTTCTCCGGCAGCGACGCGGATGTCACCCTGTCGCTGGCGATGGATCCGCAAAATCCGAACATCCTTTACTTGGGTTCGGACCGCCTGATCAAGATTGACATGACGCTGGTCAATGATCCGTACAAGCTGCAGATGTACTCCCATTCGGATACGACCGGGACTCTGTACGATCAGACGACGGGTTCTGTCTCCGACACCTCCAACGCCGGCGGCGGTTTGATCTCCACCGATTTCACCAACCCGGATGCCCCGCTTGGATTGAGCAGCCTCACTCCGATTGACAACGCCTATGATCTCGCCCTCGGGGCTGATCCGCGACGCAACTGGAACTTCTTGAACATGGTTCGGGATCCTTATCAGCCGTTCCAGACCGACACGACGCTCAGCACCAAGAACCTGGCGGCTTTCCAAAACAACGGGACCGAGGTCACTTGGCTGCAGCCCGCCGTGGAAAACTTCACAACGCTCGCCGGTAAGGTCGTCGGGTTGGTCGAACCGGGGGCCGACTTCGACAGCGTGTCCAGCCTGCTGACCATTGTGGATCCGCTCACCGGAACCACCCGGGTGATCTGGGGCCATGACCAGGGCATCGGAACCTTCGTTTCCAACACGGACGGATCGATCCAGACCGTCAACGGGTTTAATCAACCGGCCGCGGGGTTGCCGAACGACACGGACCTGCAAGTCAACGGTTCGCGGAACGGGGACATTTCAATCGCCCGGCTTTACTCCGGCGATGTCCAGCCCAGTTTGCTTGCGGCCAGTATTTCGCAATCGCTGTTGGCGGCGGCCGCCCGCCGCACGGACGACGTGTTCGAGTCCGACGCGGGGATCCTCGGCACGGGTGACACGACCTTCAGCAACGACGGCCGCGGCGACATCGCAAGCTACGTGGCCACGGACAAGACCGGCTCCGGAAACGTCTATATTCTGCGGGATCCCACATCCATCAGCGTTCCGACGGATTTCTTCCAGATTCAACTCAACGGCTCGACCCCGATCAGCCGCACGCGCGGGCTGTTTGACGCGGGGTCCGGCGGGGCCGCCCAGTGGAACACCGTGGTTCGCCAGTTTGCCGTCAATCCGATTGACGGCAACGCCATCGCCATCAGTTCCAGCGTCGGCCGGGTCTTTGCCACGACCAACCTCGGGCTGGACTGGAACGTGATCGCCAATCCGTCCGATTTGGACGGATCCTATGCCCCGGCCATTGCCTACGGGCCGCCCCAAGTGGCGGTTGCCGGTCAGGCGGCCCCTGCCTTGGATGATTATGTTTACGTCGGCACGAACAACGGACACATCTATGTCCGCAACGGGGTGCAGGCGCAAAACTGGACGAACATCTCGGGAGCCGCCGGGCTGGACGGCTCGCCCATCGTGAAGATCGTCCCGAGCACGGTCCGCGGAAACAACTCGCTTTACGCGGTCACGCAAGACGGCGTGTATTACATGTCCGACTGGACGAAGCCGGCGAGCACTTGGAAGAACGTCAGCGGCAACCTGTTCGCGCTCAAGCAGTCCGCCTTCAGCCTCGGGGCCGACTATAGCACGTCTGTTTTGGAGCACATCACCTCGCTGGCGGTGGACTGGAGGCCGACTTACTCGTCGTCGGCGGCCAGCCCGGTGCTTTATGTCTCCGGGGACTCCGGCGTCTTCCGCAGCATCGATGGCGGCGTCACTTGGGCGCGGTTCGGGACCGGGGCCAACGGCGGCGGTCTGCCGCTGGTCAAGGTGTCCGATCTGGAGCTTGCCTTGGGCAACACCATCCAGACCACGGGCCGCACCGATCCGTCCGGTTCGCCCGACCTTCTGCTGGCCACGACGCTCGGTCGCGGCATGTGGACCATCGCCCTTGGCAAGCCGGCGGGATCGTCCGGTCCGAAGATCATTCCGGAAAACACGACCCCCAGCGCGCCGATCACCGGAAGCTTCTCCTCGTTCACCGTGGAATTTGACAGCTTCATGACGCCGACCTCGTTCACGAGCGACGATGTCACGATTGTCGGGCCAAAGGGGAACATCATCCCCTCCAGCGAGTTCACGGTGACGGACGTCACCGTGCCCTCCCCCACCGGGTCGAATTTGCACAACCAGTTTGAAATCGACCTGCTGAATCCGCTGACGGACGACGGATCCTACACGATCACCATCGGGCCGAACATCACGGACGGCGGCGGCACGCCGATGAACCAGGACGGCGACGCGATCAACGGCGAGGCGGTCACCAAGACCTCGGTCGGCGACGCTTATCGCTTCACCGTGGTGCTGGGCAACAACGACATTGCGGACTTCATCAATGATTCGTACCAGCAACTTCTGGGTCGTCCGGTCACCAATGCGGAATACGTCAAGGCCGACCCGGCTCTTGAAAAAGCCCGCCTCACCGGCTTGGGTGTCGTCGTCAAGGAGTTGTTGAGCGGCTATTCCCCGGCCGTCGCGGCCACCCCGACCAGTCCGGCGATCGCCGCCTCCTATGGGGACGAGACCGCCCGCATTCAGGAGATCAAACGGTTGTTCGTGGGCGCCGGGCCGAACGAAATCGGCAACTTCCTGCCGAACTTGAACGGGGCCGACATCGACACCCAGGTGGCCACGTATGTCACCGCCATCAAGAACGGCACGATGAGCCCCGAGAAGGTGGTCATCCTAATCACCTCCGGTTTGGATTATTTCGCCTCCACGCAGTCGAATATTAATAATCCGAATGCGGACGAGTATCTGACCAAGCTGTACGCCGATCTGTTCAAGGGCGTGGCCATCAATCCGCTCACGGATCTCACTCCGGCGGTGCGGGCCGCCCAAGAGAAGCAAGCGCTCACGCCCACGGGTCGCAATGCTCTCGTCACCAGTTTGGTCAACGGGGCGGTCGTGTCATACACCCACAACGGGGCCAAGCTGACAACCAACTACCGGAACAACTTCATCACGCTGGCCTACCAGCAGGTGTTCGGTCCGGGACGGGTGGTCACGGCGACGGAGCTGGCGGCGGCCAAGACGGCGATGGCCAAGGCCCTGGCCAAGAACACGCTGGCCGGTTCGGAAAATGTGTACGCCTTGATCTTTGCCAGCAAGGAATACTTCGATCTGCAAACCCAGAACGAACCGGCCTCTCCGGCCGGGGATCCGGCGGACAACGGTTTGCACACCGACCGCTCGTGGGTTGAAGGGGTCATCAAGGATCGTTACTTCGGCCGCACTCCGGATGCCGACGGCCTGTTCTCCACGATGGCCGAGCGAGACCGGTACAGCCAGAAGGTGCTGGACACCTTCAAGACGGCCCGGCAAACCTTCGTGCGGGCCATCACGGCTCTGCCGGAATACAAGCAAAAGCAAGTCACCACTTACTATGCGTTTGTTTACGGCGCCAGCCGCGTTCCCACGGCGACGGAACTGACCACCGGGGCGAAGTATGCCACGATCCCGAACCTGATCGCGACCCAACTGGCGTCGGCCGAGTTCGCCTCCACCACTCCTCCGGCCGGCCCCGGTTTCCAGACGATGTATTCGATCACCGGTGTCGATCCCAACTCGTCAATCCTGACAAGCGGCACGGCGGCGCAGATCAAATACAATCTGGCCATCGTCTGGGCCAAGGCGACCTACAAGCTGCTGTTTAATGTTGATTTGCCGATTCTGAACGACAACACCGGCACGCAACTGGATTACTTGGCGAAGTACTCCGTCACTTACGGCCGGGCATCCGCAGCGCTCGCCGTGTTGAACGCAGTGGACGGAGCGGCGGACACCTTGGCCACGGCGTCGAAGTTCAAGCCGACCGTTGGTCCGGGCGGCACTTATCGGGAAGTGTTGATCAATCAATACTACAACGCCACTCTGGGCCGGAACGTGGTGGGTCTGGTGGCCGGGCATGTTCCCTCTCCGACCTCGGAAGCCGGCAAGGCCCTGACTTTCTTGAAGACCAACCGCTGGGAATACCTCCAGGCGGACATCATGCTCAGCCGCGATTTCTTTGAAATCGTCGGTTGAGATTGAACGAAGTGAACACGAGAAAGGCCGCCCCAACGGGCGGCCTTTCTTTTTTGGGTGATGATGACCGGCCGCCGATTATTTCCCGATGAGCTTGTTGAATTCCGCCTCGGTCAGCACGGTCACGCCGAGCTCGCGGGCCTTTTCCAGTTTGCTCCCGGCCTCTTCGCCGGCCACCAGATAGTCTGTTTTCTTCGAGACGCTTCCCGTCGGTTTGCCGCCGAGGTTTTTGATGAGATCTTCGATTTCCTTGCGGCCGTAGCCCGACAGCGTGCCGGTGACGACGAAGGTTTTGCCCGTCAGCGCCGTTCCCCCGGCCGGGACGGCCCGCTTGTCTTGGGTCATCTTCAGGCCGAATGATTTCAACTCGGTGATGAGTTTTTCCCCCTCGGGGCGATGCAGGAACTGGTGAACGCTCTCGGCCCGTTTGGGGCCGAAGCCTTTCACCTTGGCGAGTTCGTCCGCGCTGGCCGCGAAGAGATCGTCCATCGAGGAGAAGGTGTCCGTGAGGAGTTCGGCCATGCTCTCGCCGACCGAATAGATGCTCAGGGCCGAGAGTAACCGGGCCAGCCCGCGATCCTTGCTAGCGGCGATTCCATCAAGCAGGTTCTGGGCTTTCGAGTTGGCGAATCCTTCCAGCGTGAGCAGTTGTTTCTTTTCCAGCCGATACAAATCGCTGACGGATTTGACGAGTTCCGATTCCACCAACTGTTTGGCGACTTCCTCGCCAAGACCTTCGATATCCATCCGTTCCCGGCGGGCGAACGAGATGAGCCGCTGGGCCGATTGGGCCGGACAACGGCCGACGTCCATGCACTGGTAGCCATAACTGCTGGCCGATTCGTACTTCTCGACCGGGCCGCCGCACACCGGACAGGTCTTCGGCCAGACGAGTTTCTTCTCTTTGCCGGTCCTCGCCTCGACAACGACTTTCACGACCTGCGGGATGATTTCCCCGGCCTTCTCCACCACGACGGTGTCCCCGATGCGGGCGTCAAGTTGATCGACAACCGAGGCGTTGTGCATGCTCGCCCGGCTGACGGTTGTTCCCGCAAGACGCACCGGCGGGTCGAACAGGGCCACGGGGGTGAGTTCGCCGAACTTGCCGACGGAGAGTTCAATGCTCCCCAGTTTGGTCATCGCCTGCTCGGCCTCGAATTTGTACGCCCTGGCCCACTTGGGGGATTTCGAGGTATAGCCGAGCCGCTGTCGCTGGGCGAAGTCGTTCACCTTGATGACCATGCCGTCTGTGTCATAGGGCAGGTCGTGCCGTTTCTCATTCCACGAATTGCAATGGGCGATCACTTCTTCCATCGTCTCGAAGTGGGCCGTGTGCGGATTCACCGGGAAACCAAACTTCCGCAGGTGATCGAAGAGTTCCAATTGCGTGGCGATGGTCAGCCCTTCGACAACGCCCGCCGAATAGGCGAACAGCCGGAGTTTTCGTTTGGCCGATTGCTTCGGGTCAAGCAATTTGAGTGTCCCGGCCGAGAGGTTGCGGGTGTTCTCGTAGGGCTTTTCCTTCCCCCCGGCCGTGCGCTCCCGATTGATGCGGACCAGTTCGGCCCGTGTCATGTATACTTCGCCACGAATCTCGAATGTGGCCGGGGGAGTGTCGGTGTTGAGCTTGAGCGGAATCTCGCCGATGGTCCGCAGGTTGTGGGTCACGTCGTCCCCCACGTCGCCGCTGCCGCGCGTGGCGCCGACTTTCATCATGCCGTTTTCGTAAGTGATCGACATGGAGACGCCATCGATTTTGAGTTCGACGGTGTAGCTGATCTTCTCCCCCCGGCCGAGGGACTTGCGAACGTCGAGGTCGAATTTTCGCAGGTCGTCCGCATTGTAACTGTTATCAATGGAGAGCATCGGCACGCGATGGGTGACCTTCTCAAACCCCTCGATCGGCGCCCCGCCGACTCGCTGCGTCGGGCTGTCCGGTGTCAGCAACGCCGGGTTTTTCTTTTCGATCTCCTTGAGTTCGTCAAGAAGCCGGTCAAACTCCCGGTCGGACATTTCGGGGGCGGCGTCCACGTAATAAAGGTGGTTGGCCCGGTTGAGCATGTCTCGCAATTCGGCAGCGCGTCTGGCCAGATCCATGAGAGATTTCCCCGCACAAGTGATGGGGGGATTGTGGGCCAAGACGGGGCGTTTAGCAAGGTGCGTTGACGAGAAGCCATTTCATCATCCGGCTTCCCGAGGGGTGAGGCGGCTTTTGGTCAATCCGACTCGTTGGGCAACGGGTTCGCCGCGAAGGTCCACGCCTCCACCGGGCGGCCTTCGATCAGGTGTTCCTGCACGAACAGCGGAATGCGGTCGGCCGTGAGGTTGGCGTACCAAGTTCCCTCCGGATACACCACGGCAATCGGGCCCTGCTGGCAGACCCGCAGGCAGCCGGCTTTGGTCCGGTAGCAGGCGTTGGGGCCGGCGCTCAGGGAAAGGTTCTTGTCCTTCAGTTCTTTTTTGAGGGCATCCCACGCGGCCTGGCCGGCTTCCGCGGAACAGCACTCTTCCCCCACGCACAGGAACACATGCCGGTGATAGGAGCCGATGCCGAGTTTCCCGGCCACCTCGGGCAATGAACCGGATTTGTCAGGCTTTCCCATGTGTCCATTCTCCTGGCCGCCAATCGCATCCCGGACGTAATTGTTTTACGGACCACCGGCCATGCGTTACACTGTCCCGACCTACACCTATGGAACGGAACCGACAAACGTGAGATTTCTCCTCTCCCTTGGGATCGGCTGCATGGCGTGGACGCTGGCGGCCGGCGAGCCGAAGACGATCCAAAACACCCTCGGCATGAAACTCATCACCATCCCGGCGGGGTCGTTTGAAATGGGTTCGGGGGACGCGCCGCCGAAGACAATGGCCGAGTATGCCAAACGGGATTACGACGAAGCCCCCGCCCATCCGGTGAAAATCTCGAAGCCTTTCCTGATGGGCATTCATGAGGTGACCAACGCCCAATACGAACAATTCGACCCCGAACATCAGAAACTTCGCGGCCGGGACGGCGTCAGCAAATCGGACAGCGAACCCGTCACGTTTGTCACTTGGAACGAGGCCGTCGCGTTTTGCGACTGGCTGTCCAAGAAGGAAGGGAAGCCCTATCGCCTGCCAACCGAGGCCGAATGGGAATACGCCTGCCGGGCCGGGACAACCACGCCGTTCTCGACCGGGGACAAAATCACCGATGCCCAAGCCAATATTGGCCCATTGTCCGACGGGAAGCCAGCCGCGAGCTTGACAACGCCGGTCGGCAGCTACCCCGCCAATCCGTGGGGCCTGCACGATATGCACGGCAACGTGATGGAATGGTGCCTCGACTGGCACGGGCCTTACGAAGCGGGGGAACAAACCGACCCGATGAGCCGGGCCGCCGGATATGCGAGAATCGCCCGAGGGTGGTGCTTCCACAAGCCGGAGAAGGTGTTGGGTTTTGGGTTGAAGTACTGGCGCAGTTCCAACCGCTCCGGCTTCCTGCCGATTGACGCCAACCGGCTGACCGGCTTCCGGATCGTGCAGGCCGAACTTCCGGCGACGAAGCCGTTGCCGGAGGTGATTCCCCTGAACCGGCGGGATGTCAAACAAACAGCGGAGGCGGCCACCCCGGAGAAAGACGCGAAGCCGTTTTATGTCAACTACGCGGCCAACGGGAAGAACGCCGCCATGCCGAAGGATGCGTTCGGGCCAATTTTCGCCAACCATAATCACTTCGCGGCCGTGTGTGTCTGTCCGAACGGTGATGTGCTGGCGTGCTGGTATTCAACCGTCAGCGAACAGGGCCGCGAACTCGCCCAAGCGGCCACCCGCCTCCGGGCCGGGTCCGACCAATGGGAACCGGCCTCCGCGTTCTTCGACGTGCCGGACGTGAATGACCACGCCCCGGTGTTGCTGCGCGACGGCAAACGGATCTGGCACTTCTGCACCCAATCGCTGCGAGGTTGGGACAACGCCAGCAACATCGCCCGTTATTCAGATGACAGCGGCGCCACCTGGAGCCAGCCGACGATCATCCTGAGCCGGGACGACCCGAAACATCTCAGCCAGCCCTGTTCCGCGTTCGTCGGTCGTGATGGCAAAATCGTGCTGGCCTGCGATGGCGACAACCACAAGGATGAACGCCTGATCGTCAGCGGCGACAACGGCAAGACTTGGAAAGTGGCCGCCGGGGACATGCGGGCCGCCGCCGGGAAATACGCGATCCACCCGGCGGTCGCCCCCGCCAAGGATGGCCGCATCATTAACTTCCTGCGCGGCCCGGACCCGATGCCGGTGCAGTTCTCCAAGGACGACGGAGACACCTGGACGCAAAAAGACACCCCGTTTCCGGGCATCCACTCCGGCCAGAAAGCCGTCGCCCTGCGATTGAACAGCGGGAACCTGCTGCTCATCAGCATCGACAACTCCAAAAAAGTGGTCGACGGCGGCGGCACCTTCGCCGCCCTCTCAACGGACGACGGCTTGACGTGGCCGCACCTGCGAAAACTCGACGGCGTCACCGGCTACATGGCCGCCGCCCAATCCCCCGGCGGGGACATCTTTGCCGTGGGTTCCCGGATGAGCGCCGTCAAGTTTAACGAGGAATGGCTGAAGGAAGGGAAGGCGTTTCCGTAACCCGCAAACGGAGTGTTCCCCCGCGTCGCGGCTGGCGAGTTTTGATGTTGCGCTTTTTTGGGGATTGGGTTTTCGATGGTGATAAAAGCGGGTGAGGTTTTTCCGGAGTGTCAGTCGCGGACCTCACCCCCCCCGGCCCCTTACAAGGGTAGGTCATGCCGGGCGATAAATTCAGCCTCGGAGAATTCCGGGACGGGTTGGGGGACGGGCCAGGCTTCTTGAATCAGCCGTCCGGCCAGTACAACCCCCGCCATCAGTCCCGCGATAATCAATCCCAGGCCGACCCGAAACAAGCGATGCTCCCGAGGACGGCCGTTCGGCGGGGCGGGCCGTCCCGGCAGGGGCGGGACGGTCTCGGGACGGGGCTCTCCCTCCGCCAGTCCCCCCGTCTCGA
>NZ_JH636440.1:921028-921266 GCF_000255705.1 Zavarzinella formosa DSM 19928 | reverse complement strand
CGGCGCATCCCGGCTGGCGGCAGGCCATCAGCGAACACGGCAGTTGCTCTCCGGCATAAGCCAGCCCGGCGGCCGCAAACCGGTCCCCCTCGTTCGCGGCGAACCATTTCATCGGCCGGAACCGACTCCAGCCGCGGGGCCGGAACGAGCCGCCGGCCTTCACCCGCATCACCGGATGCCAGCCGTTGGCCGTGATTTCCCGGAACAATCGCGGCGACTCCAAGCCCCGGTCGGTCAG
>NZ_JH636440.1:911307-921005 GCF_000255705.1 Zavarzinella formosa DSM 19928 | reverse complement strand
CACCGGGACGGCGCAGCCGCGATAGCAAACCGCCGCCGTCAGGAGGTGGAACCGCGTCCCCACGTTGGTCACGTCCAAAGCCAGGGCCAGCCGTCGTTCGGGCCAGCCTTGGGTGATCCAGCGCAACAGCGGTCCGGCACAGGCGGCCGGGTCGAGTTCGGTCCGGTTCCGGCCCTTCTTGCGGGCGGCCGGTTTAAACTCCCGCAGTCGCTGCCGCACGGTGTTGGCGGCCCGGCCAAGGACGGGGGCGAGGTGAACGACGACCGCGTTCAGCCCGCAACCGTGGGCCAGGACAAGGCCGTAGGCCCACAACGCCAGCACGGCCGCCGTCGGCCGGGGAAGTTCGGGAAAACCGGCGGAAACGCGTTCGGTCCATTGATACACTGGCGAATGGCGTGGCATGACGGAATGTCCGCAGACTGCTGTGTGGTAACTTCAGTCTAACCGACCCCGCCAGCCACGCCATTTCTTGCCTCTAGCGAACACGGCTCACACACCCGCCGGAAACCTACCCTTGTAAGCCCCCTAACCCCCTCTCCGAAGCGGAGAGGGGGAACCAAACCGGCCGACGAAGACCGGAAGCCTTTGACAGAGAGTTGCACACTCTTGCTCCCCCTCTCTTTTAGGAGAGGGGGTTAGGGGGGTGAAGTTGCCTTTCAAGGGCGAGGATGAGGCCGTTCTCGACACCATTAATCTCTCCAGGAACCTGACTCATGGATTTCCCTCTGTTTGCGAGACTCACAGGCCGCCGTTGTGTGGTGATTGGTTCTGGACCGGTCGGGCGGCGGAAGGCTCATGCGTTGTTGCAAGCCGGGGCGGTGGTGCGGGTGGTCAGTCCGATGACGCCGTGGAGCGACGTGGCCGGGCCGGTGGATTGGGTTCACGCGGAATATCAGCCGGGCCATTTGGAGGAGGCCGAACTCGTTTTCGCGGCCGCCACGCCCGAGGTGAACGCGCGGGTGGTGGCCGACGGACGGGCGGCGCGGGTGTGGGTCAACTCCGCGACCGATCCGGAAACGGGGGATTTTGTGTTGCCCGCCGTCTCCACGCATGGCCAGATTCAAGTGGCCGTCTCCACCTCAGGAGCTTCGCCGATTCTGGCCCGCCGGATTGCGGGGATGATCGGCGAACTGGTGGATGAATCATGGGTGACCTGGGTGGAACTCCTCGCCGAATTCCGGCCCGAAATCCGGGCGGGCGTGCCCGCCCCTGAACGCCGGAATGACCTCCTCGCCGAGCTATGCGACCCAAAATGGCTGGGGATGATCGAATCCGAGGGATTGGAAATCGCTCGCGAACAAATGCGGGAACTGGTTCGACAGGCAGCAGAGGGGTAATGGAAATTAATTATAATTTATTGAATTTATGGAAATTATAGATAAGTCAATTTCATCCCCCTTCTTCACATGCTCGGTGAACGATGGAATTGCTCTGCCTCAAGTGCATGAAGACATCTCCCCGCACGGCCACTCATTGCGAATGCGGGTATCAATTCACCGGGGATGAACCTCGAAACGTGCCGGAGGCAGAGGCTTCTTCGATGCCGTCACCGCCTTCGGATCGTGATCCCCCGCGAGGTTCGTCTTCGCAAGAACTCTTCCCTTCGCCAAACCTGCCTGAACCGCTGGCCGACCCGTTGCGGGTGTTGCGGAAGGTGGTGATCGGCCTCAATTGGGCGTTGGCCACGTTCCTGCCGGCGTTGACGGTCATGTGCGTGTTGGAGGAAAGCTATGTGATGGCGATGGTGGTGTTCCTGTCCGGGTTCATCAATGTCGTCTGGATGCACGGCGTCGCCAAATTGCTGCCGACCGGGCCGACGGACATCATCTATTTGCGGTCCTTCCGCAGCGACCGCCAGACTGGCGGCATCCGCACCTCAATCGAGCGGGTGTTTGATCCGCTCTATCGCGTGTCCGGCATCCGCGAGCCGAGGCGGCGAATGCTGCGGGTGGTGCGGTTCATGTCTTATCTGGTCTTCATGTTGAAGTATGCCAATCCGCAATATTTAAACTTGGAGGCCGGCCGGGAGTGGAAGGGGCGGCTCTGGCGATCGTTGTCCGAGGTCCGGGGAGTCATCATCGACATTGCCGAGATGACGCCCGCGATTGTGGCCGAGATCCGGCTGTGTGTGAAATGTGTCGGGATGAAACGCATCTTGTTTGTCGTGCGCGACAGCGAGGAACCGGAGGCTTGGCTCGAACAAATTCGACAACTAACGGACAGCCCGGCGGCTCTTGACGATATCTCCGTGGCCGCCTGGGGCGACGGCAAAAAAGCCCGTCAGGAGTTTGAAAAGCAAGCGGAAGCATTCCGAAACCGGTTGCCGCGCGATCCCGCCGGTTTGGACTTGAGCGCCCGCGTCCTCGCGGAGCAAATGCCGGAGGAGCGATTCAAGGAAACAAACACCTGGCTGATCTTCGAGATCATCGCGGGCGTTTCCATCGGAATAATAGCTGGCGTGTTAATCGATATGCTCATCGGCCAATACGCCAGCTATCTCTTGTTGTTTTTCTTTTACCTATATTTGGGGAGCCAATATCGATCCTTCCGGCGAAATTGCGGCTCGCCTTCCCGCCTCAAGATCGCCGCCCGGACAATCCGGCCGGCGGTGTTTTTGGGATATGTCAGCGGTGTGATTGCGTTGATGGTGGCCTTATTGATGCCAAGCGTCGAAGCCGTTCACGCGGCGGCCGCCCGGATGAAGAGCAGCAATAATCTGAAGCAAATCGGCTTGGAAATGCATAATTTCAACGACGCGAACGGCCGTTTCCCCGGCGTTAATCGTCCGATGCCGCCGTTTCAACATCCGGTAAGCTGGCGGGTGCTTTTGTTGCCTTATTTGGAATACGAGCAACTGTATCGAATGTATCGCTTTGACGAGCCTTGGGACGGGCCGAACAACATCAAATTGCTTTCAATGATGCCCAGGGTCTATGAGATACCGCCGCTCAAATCCAAACCGAAGAAAACGCCGATTGGCCACACTTATTATCGCGTGTTTGCCAGCCGCCCCGGCGTGACTCCCTCCGCGATGTTCGTGGATGGCCAGGAGGGGCCGACGATGCTGTCGATGAGCGACGGCACCTCGAATACCCTCTTGGTGGTGGAAGCCGCCGAGTCGGTCCCGTGGACGATGCCCGAGGCGTTGGAATATGGCCCGGATCTTCCGTTGCCGAAACTCGGCGGCCATTTTCGTGGCGGCTTTAACGCCCTGTTGGGCGACACCTCCGTCCGCTTCATCCGGGGCAACACGCCGGAAGACCGCCTGCGGGCTTGGATCACCAAAGATGGCAACGAAACGATCCCGCTTGATTGATGAGGCCGGCGCTCATTAATTTATCATCTGTCGGCCCATTTTTCTCCGACCTGGCCCTTCATCATTTGCCCGGCCGCGCGTGAGAATGCGGTTGTTGATTTTGGCCTTCCGGTGTATCTCCGCGTCATTCTGTGGAGGATTCATCTTGAGGGATCAGGGATCTATCCGACTGGCTTTTCTTGCGGCCCTTTTGGGGGCCGCCCCGGCGTTTGCGCAAGACCAATCGGCCCCGCCACCGGTGGCCGAGCCTGTCCCGGCGCCGCCAGCCAAGGCTGCCGGGTTCGATGCCACCGGCATGGGCATGGGTGGCATGGGTGGAATGAACGGCATGGGAATGGGCGGCGGCGGAATGGGGATGCCCGGTTATGGGGTGACTTGGTATCCGGGGCGGACCACCTCGACTGGCGAAGATCTCGGCTTCGTGCGTCAGCGCCTCTCGGCCGCGTTGCCGGTTTGGAAAGAAGATGGCGATGCGGTCATTTTCAACACCAACATTCGGAACACGCTATTTTTCACCAAAGCCACTCTACCGGACACCGGCCAGCCTTTCCCGGCTGAGTTGTGGAACGTCAATTTCGGCATGAACTACATGCACCAGTTTGAAAATGGCTGGTCCGGCGGGCTAATGGCCAATTTCGGCTCGGCCAGCGACAAGCCGTTTCACAGCAGTCAGGAATTAAACGTCGGCGGCGGCGGGTTCTTGCGGGTTCCGGCCATGCGGGATGGCGATTCCTGGATGTTCTTTCTCATGTACTCGCCCGTCGGGAATGTGAACTTCCCGATTCCGGGGGTGGCCTATTCCTGGAACCCGAACGAGCAATGGCATGTGAACATCGGCATCCCCTTTTCGGTGACTTGGAAACCGATTGACGACCTGTCGGTCAGCCTCTCGTACATGCCGGTGACCAACGTCAACGCCCGCATCAGTTATCGTGTGGCGCAGCCTCTGCAAGTTTACGGCGGCTTCGAGTGGCTCAATGAGGCTTATTATCTCGCCGACCGCGTGGTGCAAAAGGACCGCTTTCTGAGTTACGAAAAGCGATTGGTCGGCGGCGTGAGATGGAATGTGTTTAACCATGCCACGCTGGATTTGCAGGCGGGTTATGCGTTCGACCGCTATTACGGCGAGGGGCAAAACCTGATCGGCACCGGCGGCGGCAGTGCCTTCAACCGCGTGAACGTCGCCTCCGGGGCGTTTATCGGGCTGAATTTTGGAATCGGGTTCTGATGTTATTTCAAGTGTCTTGGCGAAGAGGCTTGGAAATTCGGCGACAATCCGCCCCAACCAAGCGGCCGGGAGTCTTTTGTTGCCTCTCACTTCTTCTCAGTGTTCAATTCATGGCTAAAACGGTGTGACGGGCCGTTTTTCGCACTCCCTCTCTGAGTAACCGACTGATGTATCCTTCGGGCAAACCTCCCCTGCGGGCGTGGGTCGTCACGCTGGCGGGCACGGCCATCAACCTGTGTCTGGGCATCCTCTATGCGTGGAGCGTCTGGCGGGCGGCCTTGGTGCAGAAGGACCATCCGGCCGGGGAGGCGATGACCGGTCTGAACGAAGGCTGGGTCTATCTCACCAATGCCCAAGCCACTTGGGCCTATGTGATCTGCGGCTTCGTGTTCGCGCTGTGCATGATCCCCGGCGGCCGGATACAGGACAAATATGGCCCGCGTGTCGGGGGGACGCTTTCCGGTTTGTTCCTCGCGGCCGGGTGCATCGTCGCCGGACTGACGAAGAGCTATGAAGGTTTGCTGATCGGCTTCGGCCTGCTCGGTGGAATCGGCATGGGCCTCGGCTACGCGGCGGCCACCCCGGCGGCGGTGAAGTGGTTTGGCCCGCACCAACGCGGGTTGATCGTCGGCTTGGTCGTCGGCGGCTTCGGCGGGGCGGCCATCTATATTTCGCCGCTGGCCGAGCATCTGCTGAAGGAATTTGGCCTCACCGGCAGTTTCATCGGCCTCGGTTGTTTGTTCGGGGTGGTCATCATCACGGCCGCCCAATTTTTGAAGGTTCCGTGGGTGGGTTACATTCCCCCAGCTCCCCCCGCGACGTTCAAGCCCAAGGCGATGACCTCGGCGAACTGGTCGGCCTCGCAGATGTTGAAAACAATCCAGTTCTATGGCTTGGTGTTCATGTTCTTCGGCGCCGCCCAATCAGGCTTGCTGGTGATCGGCAACGCGAAGACGATTCTCAACGAGACGGCCACCGTCAGCGGCTCGGCCGCATTCTTCGTCACCTACTCATGGTTGCTCTCCTCGTATGGCGGCCTCGTCAACGCCTCGGGCCGCGTGGGGACGGGCTTGTATTCCGACCGCATCGGCCGGGCGAATGCCTATCTCATCAACGGGTTGGTCTCGGTGGTGTGCCTGGCCCTGTTGCCGATGATCATGGAGTCGGGGCAAGTGGTGCTTCTCTTCATCGTCGTCGGCGTGATCTACTGGCAATACGGCGGCAGCCTGGCCCTGTTGCCCGCCTTCACGGCCGACTATTTCGGGGCGAGGAACCTCGGCACGAATTACGGCTTGGTGTTCCTCGGCTGGGGCATTGGGTTCTTTATGCCCCAAGTGGCCGGATACATCAAGGATCAGAGGGGATCGCTTGAACTCTCCTTTTACATCTCGGCCGGGATTCTGGCCTTGGCCATCGTGATTAGCCGGATATTGAAACGGCCGTTATTGGCGGGAGAGTAGTCTTGCGATTCACCGACCATTTTGTTTTGGCCGTGCGGGGCCTGTGGCGACAAAAACTGCGATCCGCCCTGACGGTGGTTGGCGTCGCGGTCGGGGCGTGCGCGCTAGCCTTCACCATCTCGCTTGGCATCGGCCTGCGCCACATGGTGGACAGTCAACTCAAGCTGCGGGCGGAGTATTGGCAGGTCGAGGTGCGGGCGCCGGAATACGACCTTGTCCCGGAGAAGGACATTCCCCCGGAGATGATCGCCGTTCCGGCCGGCATCAACGGGCCGAGGCGGGATCGTGTGCGGGAAATGCTGGTGCGGGAATATCAACAACTTCATCCCCGCCGGCCGGCCAACTTGTTGACAGATGCCCGTCTCGCAGAACTGTCGGCCATCCCCGATGTGGCCGACGTGGTCGCGGGAATTCAAATTTACTCCACCCTTCGCTGGCGGGATCAATCACAGGACCAGATGGTCGTGGCGTTCCCGGTTCGCCGAATGAACCTCGCCTCCCGCCTCGTCGCCGGGGAACTGCCGGCCGACGACAACGACGAAGGGATCATCGTCAGCGAACATTTTCTGTTCAATCTCGGCGTGCGGACGGATGCCGAATTGGCGGCCGCCATCGGCCAGCCGGTGGGAATCTCCGTCGGCCGTCGGCTGGGGCCGTTCATGCCACGGGCAAGCGGGACATATCGCCTTGCCGCTGTGTTCCGGGCGATGACCAACGAGGAACAAGCCACGCTCGGCCGTTCGTGGTATCCGTTGAATCAGGCGGATGTGTTTCTCCCCGTCGGTGCCGGCAAGCGGCTATGGGAGCGGGCGCCGGGCAATCAGGGGGCGGGCTACGCGGGCTGCACCGTCTATTTGCAACCCGGCGGCGATCTCCGGGCCGTGGTCGCCCGCATCGAGGGGGCCGGGTTTCGGACGCACTCAATGCTGCCGCAATACGATTCGGAGAAAATGGAGGTGACGCTGATCGCGGCCGGGCTAAACCTGTTCGCCATGATCTCGGTGGCGGTCGCCGCCCTCGGGATTGCGAACACGCTGGCCACGAGCGTCGTGGAACGCACCCGCGAGATTGGCGTCCTCAAGGCCGTCGGCGCCACCCGGACGCAGGTGCTGGCGCTGTTTCTGGCCGAGGGCACGGTCATCGGCCTCCTCGGCGGCGCCCTCGGCCTCGCCGCCGCCTGGGGCCTGACCTTCCCTGCGGACCGCTTCGTCGCCCACCTCATCAACGAACAAAGCCACGGCCACTTCACCGTGTCAACCGTCTTCGAGTTCCCTTTCTGGCTCCCGCTCACCACCATCTTCTTCGCCACCGGCGTCACCACCTTGGCCGCCTTGTTGCCCGCTAGACGCGCAGCTCGGCTGGAGCCGATCATTGCGTTGCGGTCGATGTGAACGGAGAAGGGATTCGGAGGGCATTCGATGACCGAAGCCGAATGGCTGGCGTGTGCCGATCCAAAGCCGATGCTGAACTTTATCCGAGGCAAAGCAAGCGACCGGAAGTTGCGGCTGTTTGCATGTGGATGTTGTCGTGTTGTGTGGGATTGGCTTGTGTCACCCCGGAGTCAAGAAGCGGTGCTTGCCAGCGAGGCTTACGCCGACGGACTCTGTTCGGATGAGGATTTGCACACTTACAACTTTAGGGCGGAGGGCGCTGTCTTCGCGATTGACGAAAAAGAGCAAAAATATCGGTGGGAACAACGCGGAATCGACATAGGCTGGCTTTTGGAAGAAGACAGGGTTGAAGATGAAGAAATTGTTTGTGCGAACGGAATGAGAATTTCGTATCACGCAGCAAGGATTGCGGCAAATGCCGCAGAATTCGCCACTTCAAGTTTCAACGAGTTTCTGACCCATGCCAATCCCGAGATGCTTTCGGAGCCAATCACTCGTTGCATCTTTGGCAACCCCTTCCACCTCGTAACTATCGATCCCGCTTGGCTGACGTTTGACGTGCGGATGATCGCCGCCGGTTCTTACGAGGACCGGGCGTTCAACCGCCTGCCGATCTTGGCTGATGCCCTTCAAGACGCCGGATGCGACAACGATGATATCCTGAGCCATCTTCGCGACGATGGCATGCATGTGCGCGGATGTTGGGCGCTGGATTTGATCCTTGGGAAGTCTTGAAGTTGGACTGGCAAGCAGGAAGCAGGGATGAACATGCATATTCAGATGTTTGTCTTGGCGACTGGCTCGACAACCAAAACAGATGCAGAAGCACTGAGGAGGCAAATGTGCAGAAGCGAGAATGGGCTCAGTGTTCTGATCCCAAACGAATGATGAATGAACTGTGGAGGCTTCGCAGTGGCTTGTTACGATTGAACGATCATCAGTTGCGAACAGGCGAGATCATCAGCGACAGGCGCTTTTTTCTGTTTGTCTTGACGGCGGGCGAACGATTGTGGACCGAGGAAGGAAGTGATATCCTTCGCCCGGCGATTGAACTCGCTTGGAAACAGGCCGAGCACATGGTGCCAGGCGAAGAAGTTGCACAACAGAGGGAAGATTTGCAGAAGATTATTGATGAGGCGTTTGCGACAGCCAACAGGCATCTGGCCCGATTGGCGAATGTCTTGGCTCTTCTATTCACTGAGCCTGATCATGCCGCGAAAACGATGGTATTTCCTCACCCGTATTATGATACGCGAGACAAACAGCCTGTCCGTCTCCTATCTCAAACCGAGTTAAATGCTTGTTGCCGGTTGATGCGAGAAATCTTCGGCAATCCGTTCCGTCCCATCGTCATCGATCCCTCTTGGCTCACGTTCGATGTGCGGATGATCGCGGCCGGGGCCTATGAAGACCGGGCATTCAACCGCCTGCCGATTCTGGCTGATGCCCTGCAAGACGCGGGTTGCGAAAACGAGGATATCCTGAGCCACCTTCGCGGCGACGGGCCGCATGTTCGAGGGTGTTGGGTGCTGGATTTGATCCTTGGGAAATCTTGAAGTTTACGGACAGACCGACAGACAAAGGATGAACATGCGGAAACGCGAGTGGATTCGTTGCTCTGATCCTGAGCGAATGATCGATGATTTATGGAAGGTTGGCAGTTTGCAGCGGCTCGATGAGCATCGGTCACGAACAGACAAGATCATCAGCGACCGAAGCTTTATCCTGTTTGTCCTGATGGCGGGCAAAAGATTGTGGACGGATGCAGGTTTCGATATCCTTCGCCCGGCGGTCGGACTTGCTTGGAGGCGTGCCGAGCATGGGGCGTCAAACGAGGAAGTCGCCCGGCAATTGGAAGAGCTACGGCGGATTTATTATGAAGAGGCGATTCCGACAGGTAACTGGCAATTGGCCCGGTTGGTGAAAGTCTTGACTCTGTTATTCAAGGAACCCGGCAGTGCCGCAAGAACGCTGGTATTTCCTCACCCGTTTGGCGATCCGCCCGGCGATCAACCTGTTCGCCTCCTGTCACAAGCCGAGTTGACAGACAGTTGCCGACTGATCCGAGAGATATTCGGCGATCCCTCCTCCCACTTGGTGATTCTCGAACCTGCTTGGTTGACATTTGATGTGAGGATGATCGCCGCCGGGGCCTACGAGGATCAGGCGTTCAACCGTCTGCCGATTCTGGCAGACGCCCTCCAAGACGCCGGTTGCGACAACGAAGACATCTTGAGCCACCTTCGCGCCGAAGGGCCGCATGTTCGTGGGTGCTGGGCACTCGATTTGATCCTTGGGAAGTC
>NZ_JH636440.1:908086-910539 GCF_000255705.1 Zavarzinella formosa DSM 19928 | reverse complement strand
TCGATCAGGCGGAAAAATGGTAGGTCATTACCGCGCAAATGCCTTGAACGCCAGCACGAGGGAATTCGATGACGGAAGCCGAATGGCTGGCGTGTGCCGACCCAAAGCCAATGCTTCGTTATTTGTTGGGATTGCGGCCAGACGAAGGACGGGTTCAGGACATTGTGTCATTTCCCGCGTGTCGAAGCAGCGACCGCAAATTGAGGTTATTTGCTTGTGCGTGCTATCACCGCATTCGGCATGTGTTGCCGGACCTGTGTGTCAAAGCAGCGATTGATGTGGCCGAACAGGTCGCTGATGGCATCATACCGGCGGAGGAACTTCGGCGGGCCGAGGCCATCATTAGAGTTCCGATTGGCATTTTGGAGGAGCGGTGGCGGGCTTCTCAAGGGATGGAACGCATTGAAATCCACCCCTTGCATGCGGCTCTTTCTTTGGACCTTGTGATTCTTTGGAAAGAGGCCCAAAAGGCCGCTTATTACGCCTCTTCAAATGCCTACTTGGACTTCGCCGCCATTGCCAACCCTGGAGCGTCAAATCACAGTCTCAAATACTCCGCCAGTCAAAGATCCGAAGAGCGGGGGCAGGCCGATCTTCTTCGATGTATGTTTGGAAATATCTTTCGACTTACCATCATCAACTCCGCCTGGCTGACGTTCGATGTGCAAATGATCGCCGCCGGGGCTTACGAGGACCGGGCATTCAACCGTCTGCCGATCCTTGCGGATGCACTGCAAGACGCCGGTTGTGACAACGAAAACATCCTGAGCCATCTTCGTGGTGACAGCCCGCATGTTCGCGGTTGTTGGGCATTGGATTTGATTCTTGGAAAATCTTGAATGCTAGGCCGAAACGACTCCCGCGACAGGGAGACTCTTTCTCGCCCAAACCGAGTGTTTATCCTTCCTCACCGCAGACAGAGGCAGCAATGGCCGGGCCGATTGATATTTACGATCTGGTGCGATTTGCGAACGAGGCGGCCGGTTGCGTTCATCATTTGCTTCTCAAGGTGACCCAAGCCGAATACCCCAACTGGAACGAAACAAAGAGCGCGATCGTTCATGACGAGATGACTCGGAGACGAGATCAATTGATCGAAAGCTTCCGTTCGCAAATGCTTCCTCAAACGTGTCCGCATGCCCATCACGCCGAGATCGTTGGTGAATTTCAAGATTACCCGCTCGGAGATGTCTTTTACGAAGGAGGGGATCATCCGGTACTGGACATCTGGGTTGCATCAACGAAATATGGAAGCCATTGGATTGTGTTGGGAGTAGCCGACTCTGAGGAAGATTTTTGGCGACAGGTTGCGGAAAATGAGGATTTGATCTCCCTTGGGCCAATCCCGCCAGCCCGGCAAGTGAGAGTTCATTTTCTGAACCGGGCCGGAGAATTTTGACAAACTCTTCATTTCTCTTTGTGGCTTTGTGCGAGGTGATTCTTCTCGTCTGGCTCACCGACACGATTTGGTCCGGATGGCGGATGTTTCGCAAGCGTCCAAGGGAAATTTAACGCATCTTCCCGCAATCGGTTGAGCAACAGAGGGCCTCGCCGTTTCAGCGGCGAGGCCCTCTTGTTCCGAATGCGTCTGTCTTTTCTGTCATCATGGGCTGGGGGTCGTGAATGTCGGCTGGAAGGTGTAAGGGTCGCCGGTCATTTGGAGCCACACTTTTTGTTGGTCCGGGGTCAGAAACTTGTTGAGGCGTTCCTGGCGCTGGGTCCAGTAATCCTTATAAGCCTGCGTTCCGCGGGCGGGGTCGGTGGCCCCGAGGCGGTACACGTCTTGCATTTGCTGATTGTTCCATTCCGATTGCGACCGCAGGTCCGTGATTTGGGCCGGAGTCAGGTTCAATTGCTTCTGGACGGCCGGGTCATATAGGGTGTTGAAGCCTCCATATTGATAGTTGAGTTGTTGATAACGGCCCCGCTGGCTGTCGGTGAGGATGTTGCCGGCCGCCTTGTTCCAGTCATTGGAATACTGCTGGTTCAACGCCTGCGCCCTCGCGAATCGCTCGGCGGGCGTGACATTGCCAAGATTGGTGTAATTGTCGCGATATTGGGTTTGCATTTGCTGGGTCAGTGTGTTGAGCCGATTCATCTGTTCCGGCGTGAAGTTCAGCGCCTTGTTCACATCATTCATGCGATACAGCGAATTGGGGTATGTGTTCGCCATGCCTGGTTGCGCTGCCGTACCGGGCGTGGTTGTGCCGGGTGTCGTCGTTCCGGGTGCTGGAGTTCCCGGCGTTGTCGTTCCGGGTGTTGTCGTTCCGGGTGCTGGAGTTCCCGGCGTGGTTGTTCCGGGTGTTGTCGTTCCGGGTGCTGGAGTTCCCGGTGTGGCCGTTCCGGGTGTTGTCGTTCCGGGCGCCGGAGTTCCCGGCGTGGTCGTTCCGGGGGTCGTCGGCGGAGTGGCTGGGCTGCCGGGCGTTTGCTGCCCCGGTTGAGCCGGGTTCATC
>NZ_JH636440.1:900581-908076 GCF_000255705.1 Zavarzinella formosa DSM 19928 | reverse complement strand
GGGGCTGGTCGGAGGGGCCGGAGGGGGCTGAACTTGCCCCGGTTGCGCCGGAGCGGCCGGGGTGGCTGGTTGGGCCGGGGCGGCCGGGCGGGGAGACGTTTGGGCGGAAATCGAAGCGGTCAAGGCAAGGCCGCAGGCCAGACCGAGATAGAGAGCACGCATGAGAGGAAACTCCTAAAAGTAGGACAAAATCATCCGTGGACGACTATTGAAAAGGTTGCAATCAATATGCCACGGTGATGATTTTGGCCCGATTGGCGACTTTCCCTGACAGGGCGGGAAGGCGAGGTTCGCGGATCTGATGAGACGGCCAATCGGCAAATGGTTTTTGACAGGCGTTCACCGGTCGGGTAGCCTGCCACCGGATGGCGGATTAAAAGCGGTTTGATTCTTTCCGATTCATGTCACGCAAATGTGAGATCCCGCATGGGCATGATCTGCTCGCTTTTGGCGATCCCCGAGCCGACGGCGCGGGAGGTCATGGCAAATCCGGCGGGCATCCGCGCCCTCCTCGCCGCCCGGACAGACCCCGGCCGGCGATTGTCCCTCGAAAAAAGCTGGCACGGCCTGCACTTCGCCCTGACCGGTTCTGCCTATAAGGGGGATGAATCGCTGAACTTTCTCGTCTCCGGCGGCGAACCGATCGGCAACGAAGATGTCGGTTACGGCCCCGCCCGTGTGTTGTTCACGGACGGCGTGGCCCGTCTCAACCAAGCTTTGGCCGCGGTTGACGACGAGTCATTCCAACGGCGATTCAACACCCCGGCCTTGGAGGCCGCGAATATCTATCCCCAGATTTGGGACGAGCCATTGGAGGAATTGCTGGAAGAGTACGGCGGGTACTTCCAAGAATTGAAGGAGTTCATCCGTCAGGCCGCGAAGGACCGGCTTTCGCTGGTGGTCACCATCAGATGAGGCGCCGTGCCGCCGAACTGTTATGCGGGCTGAGAATGGATTTTTGTTTCCTCGCCTGTCTTCCCGCCTCTGGGCGAGATATTCTTTTCATCTCTCCCCCGCCATTCAGATCAATCCCTGAAGTGTGGTGATCGTGGACTGGACGTTGATTCATGTGCTGTCGGCGCTTTTTCTCGCCACCCTCATCCGCTCGGCGTTTGGGTTTGGCGAAGCCCTCGTGGCGGTTCCCCTGCTCGCCTTGGTGATGCCGGTCGCGGCGGCCGCGCCGGTGGCGGTGCTGGTCTCCATCACCGTCGCGGCCATTGTCGTCGCGCAGGACTGGCGGCATGTTCACTTTCGCAGCGCGTTGTGGCTGCTCATCCCGACGCTGGCGGGCACACCGATCGGGTTGTTCCTGTTGACCGAAGTGAGCGAGCGGGCCGTGAAGGCCATCTTGGGCACCGTCATCGCGGCATTCTCCGCTTACATCCTGCTCGGCCGGAAACGGGCGGCCCTCCAGAATGACCGGCTGGCGTGGTTGTTCGGATTCGGCGCCGGGGTCTTGGGGGGCGCCTATGGCATGAACGGCCCGCCGCTCGTGATTTATGGCACCCTTCGCGGCTGGTCCCCCAAGCATTTCCGGGCGACGCTGCAAGGATACTTTCTCCCCGCCAGCCTCGCGGGCCTGATCGGCTACTGGCTGGCGGGCCTCTGGACGGCCGAAGTGACCCATCATTACCTGACCTCGCTCCCGGCGGTCCTCGCGGCCATCTTCCTGGGCCGGGTCGTCAACAACCGCCTGAACGGAAACGCCTTTCTCCGCTATGTCCACTTGGGCCTGATCGCGGCGGGAATCGTGCTGCTATGCCAGTCATTGGCGTGAGATATTCTTCGCTTCTTTTCTTCCACCGGACATTCATTGACCCGGCGTGGTACAATCTGGCCAACATCGTCGGCCCTCAACCATCTCTCCATCATGCCCCATCCCGCGCCCGCCCGCCATCCGGACCCGACAACGACGACGCTGTGGCGTTTTGTCAGTGATCGTCGTTGGGAGTTGTGTCATCTGGCACTGGGCGTGGCCCTCGTCGGCACGATGACGGCGGGGCTTTGGAAAATGCAGCAGCCGGGCAACAGGATTTTTGGCCCTCGCGACTGGCCCTATTGGCTTGTGGCCGGCCTTCCGGTTGTCGCATTGCTGGGGCAAATGTTTTTCCTCTGGCGAACGCGGCATCAGCCGCCGTCCTCGCGGGTGAGTGCCATCGCCACGGGGGTTGTCGCCGTTCTGCTCTTGCTCAGCCTGTTCGTGGCCTTGCGGGGCGTACCGTATTTGGAATCGAGGGAGCGAACCCGCATCGAGACGACGCTGGAAGCCGAGTTTGGCCTGCGCGTGACCAAGAGAGAACCGGACGGGGAGTTGAGTTTCAAGCTTGCGCCGGACCACCCGCTGGAATCGACGGCCGGGATTTCTCCGTTGTTCAACAAACTGGGGGCTGTTCGCAAACTTGATTTGAGTGAATGCAAAAATCTCAACACGGTCGAACTTCGCGGGCTGTCCGGCCTCCGGGAATTGGATCTCACCGGGTGCGTCGGGCTGACTCGTCTTGAACTGACCGACATGCCCGGCCTCTGGTATGTCAGCCTTGTTCGATGCGGAAAGCTCGCCGATCTCGACGGTCTCAAGGGGGCGCCCGCCCTCATGTGTCTGCTGGCCGATGGTTGCGCCAGCCTGACGAACGCGGACGGCCTGAAAGAACTGACCGCGATGGAATCGCTGTTTCTCGGTCATTGCGAGCAACTGGCCAACATCGACGCGCTGGCGAACCTGACCGGCCTGCAACAACTGTTCCTCCGCAAATGCGCCGTGCTGACGAACGCGGACGGCCTGAAAAACATGACCGATCTTCGCCGGCTCGATCTCGCCGGATGCGCCCGGCTGGCCAATATCGACGGGTTAAAAAACCTGACCTCGCTGGAAGAACTCAATCTCGCCGGGTGCGAGCAACTGACCGACACGGACGCGCTGAAGAACCTGAACCGGCTCGCCAGCCTGAATCTCGATGGCGCCCTTCAATTGTCAAACATCAACGGGCTGAAAAACTTGAAGACCCTCCGCTCGCTCGATCTCGGCAACTGCCCCCTCTTGAAAGATGTGGATGCGCTGGCCGGCCTGACCGGTCTGGAGAAACTGATCCTCCACAAATGTCCGGGGCTGACCAACGTGGACGCTCTGAAGAATCTGGCCGCCCTCCGGCAATTGAATCTTCGCTCCTGCGCCGGCCTGACGAACGTGGACGGCTTGAAGGGGCTGACCGGTCTTCAATCGCTCGACCTCGGCCTCTGCCCCAACCTGACGAATGTGGATGCCCTGAAAGACCTCGTCAACCTCCGGGTGCTTGATCTCCGGTCCTCCAACAACTTGAAGACGCTGGACGGATTGAAAACACTCGCCAGCCTCCAAATCCTCGGCCTCCAAAACTGCGTCCATCTGTTGAATGTGGACGGGCTGAAAACGCTCGGCAACCTCCGCGCCCTCAATCTTCACGGCTGCGTCGGCCTGAGAGACGTTCAAGGATTGCGGGGCCTCTCCCACCTCCAGGAACTCGATCTTTCCCGCTGCGAAAGCCTGCCCAACATCGACACCCTGAGAGACCTCCCCAACCTCCAAAAACTCGACCTCACCGAAGCCCCCCAACTATCAAAAGGCGCCGCCACCATCCGCTGGGCCTCGCGGGTGACCATCATCAAGTGACAGTTTTTGGCTTGCGTGAAGTTTCCAGAGAAAAAGGAACGCCGTCAGCAATGGAAGATGAGGCACTTCGGCAGGGCTTTTTGCAATGCCTCCACGGCGGCGTCCGTTACCTTGGTTTCGCACAGAGAGAGCGAGGCAAGCTTTTTGAGGCCGGCCAGTTCTTTGAGTCCCGTGTCCGTCAACTCGGTCTTGGACAAATCGAGGCCGAAGGAAGTATCGGGGACTGGCAATTTCGCCACCACACCATCCTTCCAATTGGGGAAACGGAATGCCGGGATGGCGCCTGCTTCGGGCTTCTCAATAAAAATCAGGCCGCCGGTCGTCTCCAGCTTCATCCACCCGACAGTCGCTCCGGCGTCTTTCCACGCCTTGATAATGTCGTCAGGCAGTGGCTTGGGAAGGTCTTTCTTGTCGGGCTCCCCGGCGAAGCCGAATTGACCGGCGATCAGCGCCAATGCGAATACCAATACGCGCATGATGAAATCTCCGAGTGTGGCTCAGGGCCTGTTATACCACCTGACGTTGGCCGAAACTCCATGCAATTTCCTCATGCGGGGCGACAGACGGCCGGTCGAATAACTGCTCTGCTCTTCTGTTCCCGGTTTTCCTTCCATCCTTTAACCTTCATCCGTCACCCTGATCTCCTTCCCCGGCTCCTCATAAATTCCCGGCTTTTGTCGATTCCCGTTCTATGGTTCGATTAAGTGAACAGGTCCGGTCGTAACGATTGTGCTGGTTATATCGTGAATCGAATCCGACTAGAATCCGGCTCTCAGCCCATCCCCGGATGGAAACTCACGGAACTTCGCGGCAAAGGGGGCTTTGCCGAGGTTTGGGAGGCCGTCAGCCCGGACGGGCAGCGATGCGCCATCAAATTCATGGCCAGTCGCAATTCTGCGTCCAGCATCAAAGAAATGAAGATCATTCAGGCGATCCAGAAGCTCAAGCATTCCAGCTTGTTGCGCATGGAGCGGATCTGGAGCATTCCCGAATACATCGTGATTGCGATGGAACTCGCCGACGGCAGTCTGTTTGATTTGCTCGAAGCCTACCAGAACGAATACAGCACAGCCATGACGCCGGATGTCGTCCTGCATTATTTGGTGTCGGTGGCCGACGGGCTGGATTATCTCAACGCCCATCAACATCCCTTTGAAGGCCGTACGGTCGGCTTCCAACATGCGGATGTGAAGCCGAGCAATCTGCTGCTGGTGGGAGACACCGCCAAGCTCGCCGATTTCGGGCTATGTCGGCCGACCTCCATGCTGAGCCAACAACAGGAAAAATCCGGCACGCTGGACTTCGCCGCCCCGGAGGTCCATCGCGGCATCCTGGCCGACTCCAGCGACCAATACAGTCTGGCCGTCACCTATTTCCACCTTCGCACCGCCCAATTCCCCTTCCCGGCGATTACCTCCGGGTTCAAGCGGGAACACAGCTATCAACGCCCGGCGCCCAACCTCGCCGGTGTCAGCCGGGAGGAAGCCCGCGTGCTGGAACGGGCCCTGGACCTCGAACCAAGCCGCCGCTGGCCCAATTGCCGCGCGATGATGGCGGCGATGAACGAAGCCTGCGGAACCAATCACCAAACGCCGGTGCCAAGCTCGAAATACGGCGCGGTCATGGTGTGATTATTGGGTTTTCGGTCTGAAGGACCGATTAATCCAGCCCGGTCCGTGAGGGCCGGGAATTCGGCGACAACCACCCTCGTTCCGGTCGAAAAACCCCGGCGGCAGACTTCCCGGCCCTCACGGACCGGGCTGGGTTAATCGGTCTTTCAGACCGAAAACCCCAATCAACACCCTCTCAATCCCCACTCAGGAACAGGCCCGTCATGCTGGGACCGTTTTTCCGACTGGCGATGATCGCCCCGGCCCGGCAAGCGGCTTTTCGCCGGGCGGCAGTGGCGCATGTGTTGTTCTGCGCGGCCGTGGCGTGGTGGGTGATCTCCACCCCCAGAGCCAACATTCTGGAGTTGGCCGGTTACGCCCTCCTCGGGGCTGGGATTGTGCAGGGGGCCGTGCTGATTGGCTGGCGGCTCACGCAAATTCCCAAGAGCCAGGCGCTCGAATTTCTGCTCACGTCTCCGATCCAGCCAAAACGGGTTTTCATCGCCGAGTCGCTGGTCGGCATCGCCCGATTTTTGCTGGTGCAACTCACCGGGGCCATTCCCTTGGGGCTGATGGTCTTCGCCGGGCGGATTCATTGGTTCGATCTGATATTGTTCGTGGTCTACCCGATGATCTGGGGCATCGTCGCCGGGGTGGGGCTGACGGTCTGGGCGTATGAAACCATTCTCGTGAAGCGGATCGGCGAGATCTTCTCGGGCCTCGGCATCTTGGTTTATCTCACGGTCGGTGTGCTGGCCGGGGAGCGGTTGCGGGATTGGTTGCAGGCGTTGCCGGAGACGATGGCCGAGACGTTCTTCCTCGGGTTTCGCGGGTTGCACGAATACAACCCGTTCGGCATCATGCAATTCTGGTTCGACCCGATCAACGGGGTTCCGCTCATCGCCTTGGAACGGGCAATCATCGTGGCCGTCGTCGGCTTGGTCGCGGGCGGGGCGCTCTATGTCCGGGGCATGTTCCGGCTGCGCGGGCATTTCCACGACCGGCATTATCGCCCCATTGATAGTTCCCGCGTCGCTCAGACGGAGCATATCGGCGACCGGCCGCTGTCGTGGTGGGCGGTGAAACGGGTGATGGAGTTTTCCGGCCGGGTGAACATCTGGCTCGCGGGCGGGTTCGGCATCCTTTACGCCGCTTATTTGCTCGCCGGGGATGCGTGGCCGGCGTGGATGGGGCACGCGGTGTTCGCCATCTTTGACCGCATGGGCGGGGCGCCGGCGCTCATCACCGGCCTGTCGGTACTGGCGGCAGTCCCGGCCGCGTTCCAATACGGGCTATGGGACTCCTCGACGCAAGACCGATGCCGACGGTTGGAATTGCTGTTGCTCACCGAGTTGGACGGCCATGATTACTGGAACGCCGCCCTCGCGGCCGCTTGGCGCCGGGGCCGGGGATACATGGGCGTGGCCCTAATGCTGGTCGCGGCGATGTTGCTCGGCGGCCGGGTCGCGTGGCCGCAGGCGGCGGCATGCGTGGCCGCCATCGGCTTGTTGTGGGGAATGTCGTTCGTGGTCGGGTTTGCGGCGTTTGGCAGCGGCATGCAGGCGAACGGGCTTGGCTCGATGCTCACGCTCGGCCTGCCGTTGATCGCCGTGTTGTTGATCCGGATGAATCTGCCGATGCTGGCCGCGTGGATACCGTCCGGCGCCGTTTATGTGGCTGTCGCCGAGCCGCTGACATGGACATGGTTTTTGGGGCCGATGGCCGTCGGGGCCGGAACAATCTGGCTGGCCCGGCGGGTGCGCGAGCGATGCGAGGGCGATTTGCGCCGCTGGTTCGACCGCAATCAGGGAACACAGACGGCGGCCGTCTGACTTATCGGCAATCGTTGACCCCCGCCATCGGCGGCGCCCGGTCGTTGCATCGGTCACGCCGGTCGCAATCCCGGTCCCGGCGATCACAATACCCGTCACACCAGAGCCGGCAACCGGTCCCGCACGACAGCAGCACGACCGTCATCGCGGCATATCCCAACAACTTCTTCCACACGGATCATCCTCCGCAATTTCGATCAAGTGGGAGGTTGATACCGTCCGGGCAAACCCGAATCAAGGGCAAGTCGGCCAAGTTGGGTCAAAACTTAAGCGAAAAATCAAAGTTTTTGAAAATGACGGGCGAGGGGGATTCGCCCCAGCCGCGTTGATGGTTTTCGCCCCAAGGAGCTTGTGAATTTTCTACATTACCGTTTGGAATGAGAAGCGATGAGTCGAGCCGGAGGGCA
>NZ_JH636440.1:895241-899927 GCF_000255705.1 Zavarzinella formosa DSM 19928 | reverse complement strand
CGGGCGAAGGCGCGAGCCGTGGTGTTGTGGCAGGCGTTGGTCCACAATCTGTGGCAAACCATCCGCTTGCTCACCGCGAAAAATGACGGCCGGAATTGGATGGAGATCCTGCGCGCCGAGGCGGCCTGAAACGGCCGGTTGGCCCCCGGCCGACCGGCGGCCGAAAAAATTGAACGACTCCCCGCTCAATGAAACGGGACGGGTTGGCTAAAACTTCACAAGCTCAAGGGGGCGGCACGTGTCCGTTGTGCCACCCCGTTGGGGTGGAAACGGGGGGAACGGTCTTTTTCCAAGGGCGGAAACCGCCCTTGGCTATTTTCGAGCACCCCCTTGGGGCGAATACCATTGGTCGGCGCGAGTATACGCGAGAAGTGATGAGTGCCAGAATGATTTCCCAGACCCAATCGCCGTGGCGAACGAAGAACGAAGACGTTCTTCAATCAAAACCACTATAACAATCGCACGTCTGTCTCTGCTCGCAATCACCTTTTGTAGAGGTTTCCCCATGCGTTTTCGTCGCCCGGCCGTGGCTTTGGCCGCCCTCATTGGCATAACGGCGGGCCTCATGGGCCAGGCTCCCGTCAAGGACAAAGCTGATCCAAAGGCGAAGACCGATCCGAAAGCCAAGGTTGATCCCAAGGCAAAAGCCAATGCAAAGGATGATGAAAAATCAAAGTTTGCCCTGACCGCCAAGGTCACCGACCTTTCGTTGGGAACGCAACTGTCCGGTCCCAAGGTGACGAAGGAAGATCTGGCCGGGAAGGTCGTGATGTACGACGAATGGGGGATCAATTGCCCTCCGTGCCTCGCGGCCATGCCGGCGACGGCATCACTCTACAAGGAACTTGGCGATTTCGGCTTGGTGGTGTTGGGAGCCCATTACCAAGGGGGTACGCCTGCGGAGATCCTGAGTTTCTCCTCGGCACGCGGGGCCACCTTCCCCATCTTGAGCGGATCGGGCGCCGGGGAAACGGACAATGCCGGCGGCCTGCCGCACGTCTTCTTGTTCGATCACACCGGGAAATGCGTGTTTCGCGGCCTCCCGGATGAGGTCGAGAACCGGATTCGCGTCCTTGTCGGCGAAATGATCGCCGCCTCGGTGACGGCCGCCAAACCCACCGCGTCGGTGGCCCCGGTCATTGCCGATTTGAAGAAGGGCAAGTCCCCCGTCAGCATGGTTTCCCGGCTCGCCCCCTTGGTTGGCTCCACGAACAAGGACACGGCCGAGCAAGCTACCGCCCTGATGGACACCATCACCGCCCAAGGCCGGAAGAAGCTTGATGCCGCCACGGAAAAAGCAAGCGACGCCCCGGCCGAGGCGTTCTTGCTGGTCGAAAACCTGCCGACCACTTACAAGGGTTCGCCGGTCGCCAAACAGGCGACGGAGTTGATCACCAAGTTGAAGAAGGAAAAAGCCGTCACCGCCGAACTCGCCGCCCGGCCGTCGCTGGAGGCCGCCAAACAACTGGCCTCCCAACTCTCGGCCCGTCTGGGAACCGGCGGCGACCCCTCGAAGCCCGAATTCCGCAAAGCCAACGCCGCAACGATTAAGCAACTCGAAAGCAAAGTCGCCCAAATGAAAAAGACCTGGCCCGACGCCAAAGCCACCGCCGAGGCCGATGCGCTGGCGGAGAAGTATGGCGGGTCGAAGTGACACATATCGGAAAAAGCCTGTCTGGTAAAATGATCTCGTCCCAGACACACTCGGAGGAATCCCAACGCCAATGACATACACCGCTGTGATCCGGCAAGAAGGCGATTGGTGGATCGGTTGGGTGCAAGAAATGTCCGGGATCAACTCGCAGGGCGAGAGCCGGGAAGAGTTGTTGGAGAATCTGCGAGAGGCTCTGACCGAAGCGATTGAAATGAACCGGGAAGAAGCCAAAATCGCCGCCACCGGAGCGGGATCATTTGAAGAAGTGGAGCTTGTGGCGTGAAGAGGCAGGACCTCATTCGACACCTCCAAAAGAACGGGTGTGTAACCGGCTTGCCGCCGCCGGGGATCATGAGGTTCAACACTACGTGGCGAGCGATTCGACTTGGGATGTGTGCGGCTTGTATGAGTGACTCAGATCATTTGCATATCAGAACAGACTACTCGACCTCATCCGTTTTCGGCTGAGGTCGCGGAACCGGCCGGGCAATTTGCATCACCGAGTACCCGGCCACAATCAATCCGGCTGCTCCGAGCCAAGCCGCTTGAAATGGCCGGTTGCCTCCGTCCTCTTCAATCAACATGTAAACCATGACGGCGCCAATGGCGATGCCGATCAACAGCGTGAGCAAATACACAAACAGCATCCCGGAGGATCGCATCTTGATGCCGCACTCGCCGCACTGATAACCCGGATGGGGGCTGATCTGACTCGGCGGCAACCGCTTCACTTGCGACGACCCGCATTTGGGACATTCCATGACACGATCTCCCGGACAATTGATGGTTCGGTTGGGCCGGTTCCTTAAAATTTGACAACACACCCCGCAAAATTGTCCGGTCACTCGCCAGTATTTCAATCTTGGCAATCTGGGTATTTTCTGCGGGTATTGCGGATGCGGGGTTTTTCCGATTGTAAGGAATGGCCCTAATTTGACATGTCATGCGCGAATGACGAGGTTCGTGAGGTAATCTTCACGCATTCAGATCGCTCACTGAAGGATCGACGATGTTTCTGATCACCCGGAAGCCGGGCGAAGATTTCCTGCTTAGCGATGACACCCGGCTCACGATCGTGTCGGCCCATGGCGGCTTGGTGCGATTTCGCATTGACAATGCCCGCTCCAAGCTCGCCAGCGATGGCGAGATCACCATCCCGCACCAAGGCACGTTCGGCATCTTCTACCTGGACAAAACCTCTGACGAGACGGTCAACCTGTTCCCGCAGACCGCCCGCGACACCCTAAGCCCCACCGAGGTGATTATGACCCCCGAGATTGCCGAGAAACCGCCGTCACACTGGTGAACCGGTCTTGCGCAAACCCGTTTCAAACAGAATGCGGTTCGTTGATATCCAAGAGCCTCACTGTGTGCGCGGTGGGGATTGCTTGTGATCCCCGGTTATAGTTCTTGCTCAGGCCCTGTTCGCCGCGAGGCGGACATTGGCGATGTTGGCGAACACATTGTCCACCACCGTAGCCTGATCTTCGACGGTGAAATAGGAGTGTCCGACGCCGATCAACTCGTACTGGCCGGAATGATGCGCCTTGTCGAACGCCGAGGCGGCCGCTTCCGCGACCAAGCCTTTTGTCCAAGACTCGGCGGCTCCGGTTTTTTGGGTGACACACTCGAAGACGACCGCGTTGATGTCCTCAATGTCAAGAAACATGGCGATCCGCCCGGTGGCCAATGCAAAGCCATAAAGAAGCATCCCCAGCACGGAGACGCTCAAATCATCCTGTTCCCATCGTGAATCGGCGATCACGGCCTCGGCCAACCCGCCGACCCGCTGCGTCAGGGCCTCGCGCATCATATGCTCCTTCCATCGCCTGTGTGGATTGGACAGAATTGCAGGCTAGCCGACGAACGGCATGGCGTCAACATCCTCCGTTTATCCGGGACTCCGGCCGCTCAAATCATCCCGGCCGGTTCGGTTGGCTCATACGCCACCCCGGCCCAATCAGTTTATTTCGCCAGTTCACGATGATTGGAACAAATCGGCGTGATTTCCGTCACACAGCATCGGTGCCACCGATTCGGCGATGAACACGCGGTTGGCCCAGCCCAAGTGGCCGCCCCAGTGGAACTGGCCGAGCATCCGGGGGTGGTAGCGGCGTTGCCATAAACGGTCCCGATACAACTCCTCATCCTCTTGGCCGGCCCCCGGCGGGAGCGAGAAGCCACAGAAGCCGGCGGACACCGAGTGGCGGCCATCGGAGGTGCCGGCCACGAGGGTTCCGGCCGCCAGAAAGACCATGTCCAGCGGGGACCAGAAGTGCCGAATTCCCTGTTCCGTCCGGCGAAGGGCCGGGGCTAGATTGTAGGCCTGGGACAGCGACGGTCCGAACAACACCACGGAATTGACCATGCGCCCCGCCGGGAGGGTTTCCAACGCCCAAATGGCGATGGCCGCGCCGCCGGAGTGGGCCAGCAAATGAACGGGGCGGCCCGGATATTTGTCTTGGTAATCGGTGATGAGCCGGGCCAGCGTCGCCGCACGGCGACGGGCGCGATTCTCGGCCCGCAAGTGAAAGGCAAACAGAGGCCACAGGCCGGTTGTCCAGTCGTGGACCAACGTCGCGCCGGGAAAGCCGCCGTCTTGAAGACCACGGGCGACGCTCCAATTGAGCGGCCCCCGGCCCTCGGTCCCCGGAAGAATGATCGCCAGCCCGTGTTCCCGCCGGGCCGGATCGTAGAGCCGTCGGCGCCGGTCCAGCCACCACCCGCCCAAGGGGAAGGTGAAGCCAGTGGCCACCGAACATAATCCCCGGCAAAATCGGCCGAGCGTTGTCATCAACAGGGGCCTCCTGCCCGGCGGACGAAACGTCCCAAGCGGCGTGAATAACCTCACAGGCGTCCGTTGTCAAAATCAATCCGACCTTACCAATCGACTGTTCAGGGCCATTCCGTTATTCAACGTGGGGGATGCCGATAAGCTCCCGGGCTTTTTCGGGGTGGATTTGGAGCAATTCGATGGCTTCGCGGTGGTTGTCGGCGCCACTGTCGGCCAGCAAATGGATGATGGCATTGCG
>NZ_JH636440.1:843697-893612 GCF_000255705.1 Zavarzinella formosa DSM 19928 | reverse complement strand
AAATCGTCGGAGGGTGCGGGACAGGGTGGACACGGCCGGGGTCTTGCCACGTTTGAAACCCAAGGCATGGGCCAGGGGCACGCCGTGCTGCCGGCCGAAACGGGCGATGCCAATCAGGCTGGTGCGGCCCATCAGCATGGCCAGGGCGACCAGTCCGATCACCGCGGGCAGCGGATGAATCTGTCCGCGAGGACTGCGAGGATCGGGCAATTCCGAGAGGGCTTCCAACAGCGTGCAAGAACTCATGGCCACCGACCGGGTAATTTGGAAGATCACCTCCTCTACCCAAGCAAGCCCAAATCCACAACCTCAAACTGGGAATGGCCCTGTCGACTGTTCCAAATTCGGCCCCATCGCCGCCCGCATTTGTAACAATGCCACTTGGGGCTGTCTTCAGTGATGACGCAACCACCCAACGGGCTAGGGGGCGGGTTCACTTTGTATAGTCCGTAGAAGATTAATCCGATTTTCTCCCGCTCACCACATCGCGGGCAGTGATCGTCAGGCTCGGCCGCCGCCCGCTGCCGGTTATCAGGCAGGAGCATCACGCCGACGGTTATCGATGTCACGACGTATGCGATGCCCGTCGCAAGCGCCCAACGACGTGTGACCATTGGAAAACTTCCCTTTGTTTGGCGCATCAGCTTGCCGCAATTGCGAAGCATTGCCGCTGTTTACGGCTCGCCGGACAGCGTTTCACCACCGGCGAGGGTGACAATTGCCGCCATGACGTTGATGGAGATGGTTTCGCGGAGGAACTTCACCCGGCCGTCCGCGAAGACGGCGTTGGCCCCGCCGGTGTGGAAGGCGTAGACCTCGTGGCCGTTGTTGCAATTGATCGCGCAGGGGCCGAATTCATCAACACCGTCGGGGCTGTAACCATCCAGATTGATCGGCGTCCGGTTATTGACGCTGGCCCAACCGGCCTCGTCGGTGGTTCCGATTTTCACGCCCTTGCGCCACAGTTCGGGCCGGCCGGCGTCTTCGGTGATGAGAAGGGTTTGGGAGGTGCCGTCGGTGATGTCCGCGATGCGATACCCCACGCCGTCAGCCAGCACGCCGGAGGGGTTCCCCTGCCACGGCGCCAGCAGGCCGGTGGCGATCAGGTTGGTGTCGACACCGGTGATCGGGGTGTAGTCGCTGGCCCCGTAAAACTGGACCCCGGAAACGCCGGTCCGGCTTGACGGCGTCGAGGGGCAAATGAACACCGGAACATTGACCGACACCACCGGTTGGTTGGCCGGATCATCCCACGACTTGCTCCAGACATACCGGTCGGCGAGCGGCCCTTGTTCCAGATACGGCAGCACAAAAATCGCCCACGAATGGATGGCGGGGGAGTGGCTGCCGTCGATGGCGGGGGGAAAGCGGTCGTTGGTGTCGTGGTAATGGTGCAGGGCCAGGCCGATTTGCTTGAGGTTGTTCTGGCACTTCATCCGATGGGCGGCCTCGCGCACCTTTTGCACGGCCGGCAGCAACATCCCGATCAGGATGGCGATGATGGCGATGACCACCAGTTGTTCGAGCAGAGAGAACCCGAAACGCCTGTTCATGGCCCATTGTCCTTCGGCGATCCTCATCGACGCCGCCGACCGCGCCCGTCAAGGACAAACGCTGTTGCCCCCGGTTTCGTTGGCGGAATATTTGTTTTGACGAGTGGATTCACGGGCGACACCGCCAGTGACAACGAGCCTGCCACCATCCCACGGTAATGGCCGGTTCGGGGGGAAGCAAGAAAAATCAGCGGCCGGATGAGTCGTTTGGGTTCTCAAGGTTTGTCTTGATCTTGACGAGCCGAGCTCCGTGAGGAGCCGGGTGGCTTCCGGCAGGGAAGGGGCTTCAGCCACGGGTTTAAAGTCCGGCTGAGTAAAGGGGAGGCGGCTCGACCACCGGAAGCCACCCGGCTCCTGACGGAGCTCGGCTCGCCAAGACCAAGAACAAAACTTGAAACCAAGCCTCAAGAAATCGCAACATCAAAACCGCGAGTCAGGCGAAGGCTTCGCATTGTTGGTTCACGACGCCGACTTATTTGCCGACGGCGGCCGGGGTTGGCCATCAACGAAATGATGGTTTTGGCCACCGGCGGGACGAACCCCTTGGCGGCCAAAACCATCAATGAAAACACTCGCGAAGCCGGGCGCCGGCCCGTCGGGTGTTTCGCTTACTCCGTCTCGGCTTCTCTCTTCTGGTTCTTGATGAACTCCTCGTTCTCCGTCAGCTTGGCCTCGGCCCGCAGACGGAGAATGGCGTCCCGCACTTCCTTCTGGCGTTCGTCGCTCAGGGCGTATTGACTGTAAAGCGGGTTTTGCGAGGCCCCGGTGGCGTTGCTCTTGTTGAACACATCCCGGAACTGATCCACCGTGCGTTCGTTTTTCGACATCAGGACGGCCACGTAATATTTTGACCGCGGCGCGTCATGCAGGACGATTGTCGTGCCGAGCGGTTTGTTCCGCTGGTCGATGAGCTTTTCCACGAAGTCCGGCGTCGGGTTGGCGACTTGCTCCTTGGTCAGTTTCGGCGTTTCGTAGTTCATGCTGGCCTGCGTGGCGCCGTGCTGGAACTTCAGTTTGGCGAGGCCCTCCACCGGGAACTGTTTGTACGGGAGTTCGGTGAATTGCTTTTCAACACCCGGCTTGTTCGACTCAATGGCCTTGGCGATGGTCTTCACCTGTTCGGCCACTTTGTCCGCTTCCTTTTGGGCCAGGGCCTTTGCCTTGTCCAGCTTCCAGGCGGCGTCCACCAGCTTGGTCATCTCGCCTTTGGTTTCCTTGTTGGCGATGTCGAAACTGTTGTAGGCCACCGGGGGCAACTCGTCGGTCAGCCACACCATCAGGGTCGGCTTGTCGAGGTCTTCGCCGCTCGCGCGGGCGTTCGGGAAGAACTCCGGGTCGAATTTCATCGTTTGCATCATCGGTGGCATGCGCGGATCTTGCTGCGGGAACATGTCAAAGAACTTCTTCACCAAAGAACTGGCCGGTTCGGCGGGATCTTTGGCGAGGTCCTTCTCGGCGGCTTCCACCAGCGGCTTCAACGCCGGGTCGGTCAGGATGGTCGTCTTGGTGACGGCTTCCTTGTTCCCGCCGATGGTCAGGCCGCGGGCGGCCGCCCAATCGGCGGCGAACTTGTTGGCGGCCTTCTGAGCGGCCTCCGACTTCGCCTTGTCCGGGGCGGGCCCGAACATGTCGCGTGCGGCTTCCAGCATCTTGTTCTGGAATTCATCGGTGTCCTTTTTGAACAGCGAATGAATCTGGTCTTTCTTGAGTTGGGCGACGATGTCCTTCAAATACAAGGCATCGTGAATCGGCTTCGGGTTGTGAGCATAAGCCAGGGCCGGCCAGCCGAAAGCGTTCGCGGCCGACAGATTGAACGGAGCCAGCCACGATTGCAGCACCACGGGCGCCATCGTCTTCAAGTGTTCGATTTCGATGTTCCGCACGGCCAGCGTTTGGGCGGCGTGGAATTTGGCGAAGTCCGGGTGGCCGGAAAGCGAGCCAAGCAGGCTGGCAATCGGCTCGGGGCGGAAGATGCTCGTGTCGCGAGGCCGGAAGAAGAATTGCTCGCCGGGGGCGATGCGGTTGTTCGCCAGCGCGCGACGGTCGTCCAAGTCTCTCTTCACGGGCAGCGTTTCCGCAAGGTGCGGTTGGGCGGCTTGCGTCAGGGCGGCGATGCCGTTGCCACCGACCGACATCGGGCCGGCGATGCCGCTGAGGAACACGCTCGCGGCCGTGACCGGCTTGACGGCGTCGGCAACGCGCTTGGCTTTGGCATCCACCGTCACAAATTCAATCTTCACCTTGCGGGATTCCTTGAAACCGGGCGTGTCCCGGTTCGGGTCCGCTTCCTCGTTGCGATACTTCATGAACAGGAGATTGCGGTCTTTCGCGGTCGGTTCTTCCTTCACCTGCGACACCAGCGAGGCGGTGGGAATTTCAAACAGGGTGTAATTCAACTCCCGGCAGCGATCCTGATAGAACTTGTAAAATTCGTAAGGCGTGACGGCACCGGGGCCGCTGCTCAGCGTGGCCGATTCTCCCTTGGCGAACCGGCCGCCGCCGGAGGACATATTCCCTTGAAGAGTGACCATCACCGCGCGGGCGCGGTATTCGTTGGTCACGGCCTTCATCAGCCAGTCGCCGGAGAAGTTCGGGAATCGGCCGCTCTTGCGGAGCGTCTGTTCGATTTTCCCGTTGTCTGCCGAGGTGAGCCGACCGCCGGTGTCCTTGGTGACCAACTCCTTGATGGCGGCCGGAGAATAGGCGATGCCGAGTTTGTCGGCCTTCTTCAACAACAGGTCGTAATCAAGCAAATCCTTGGTCGTGTCGCCCATCACCGTGCGGAAGAACGGGGACGGCATCCGGGCGTTGATCAGGTCGTGGAAGAGAATGTCCTGCACGTTGTCGAGCGCCTTGACATCGTCCGAATCCGGTTTGGCCGAGGCGCGGGCCTTTTGGATCAACTGAGCCGGCGGGCCGCCGAACATCTGTTGCGTGTAGGTCATGTAGGCGTTAAAGTCTTCGCCGCTCCTGATGGAATCGACCTTGAGGCCGATGAAGCGGTCGATCGCGTCCTTGGTGTCCTTGGTCAGCCGATTGCCTTGCAGGTCTTTCTTCAAGTCCTTGGCGAGGTTCATGAACGAGGCCTCTTCGGCCATCGACATGAAACTATTGGCGGCGAGACGCTCGCGGCGAAGCTCGTCCAATTCGGTTGTGCTAATGTTGTCGCCGTATGCCTCGGCGACGACAGTTCCCCGCTGCGCCCGGCCGAACATATTACCCACCTGACCGAAAAAGTCGGTGGCCCCGCCGGTGCCGGCGGAGAGAACAAAGGTCAACATGACCACGATTCCGAGAACGGCGAAGATGCTCTTGCTACGTTTTCGGAATGATTCAAATGGGTTGAAAGCCATTGCCGCTCCTCGGTTTATGGCGATGATCGCCGCCGGAATCCGTTTACCGACCCTTGACGCCGGACGACGCGGTGTACTATTTGGAAGGGGATGACGGTTCTCCCGAATGACAGATTCTATCGGGTGTGTCCGGAACGGACAGAGTGGCGCGGTGTCACAAGAAGAACTGGGGTTATCAGGGGTTTTTTCAAGTAACATCCGGCAAATGACCGCCGGTGTTCACTCAAACAAGAGCCCCACTGCGTCAGCGGTGGGGGTTGCCCAACACAACAAGAAACCCCCACCGCTGACGCAGTGGGGCTCTTGAGAAACAAGGCGAGTTCTGGTGGAAAAGCATTGGCCTCGCGTGAGCAAGTTCAAAACCCCCTTGAATCGTTTGCCGACCCCGCGCCCTCCTTATTAATGTTGGCGATTGCGAGTTGCGAGTTGTGATCGGTTGTTCGTTCTCCGCCCCCTACCGACCTTGCCGGGTTCGATAAGGTGGTAACAATCGGTTGGTGAGTGAAGATCTTCCACGGAAACAGTTATGCCGAGCAAGAAGCCAGAATCGTCCTCTCCGAAAAAGCCTGCGGCCAAAAAGCCGGCGGCTCCGAAGAAGGCGGCCGCGCCGAAGAAGCCGGCCGCCCTGCGGAAGCCCAAGGCGGCCGAGACCACGGCGGTCACCGCCAAGCCAATGCGCGAGCCGTACACCGGGCCGCGTTCGGGGACGCTCGTCATTGTGGAATCCCCCGCGAAGGCCAAGACCATCGAGAAGTATCTCGGTGGCGGGTATCGGGTTCGGGCGAGCTACGGCCACGTCCGCGATCTCCCCGTCAGCGGCAAGTTGCGCGGCGAAGAAGTTGTCGGCATCACCATTGGCGACGACTGGCGGATGCGTTATCAGGTGATCGAACGCACGGACAAAGGGGGCAAAGGCCGCCGGTCCACACAGGACATCATCGACGAACTTCGCCGCGAATCGGACAAGGCCGAGATGATCTATCTGGCGACTGACCCCGACCGTGAAGGGGAGTCCATCGCCTGGCACATTGAGGAAGAACTTCAACTCGAACCGGAACGCACCCGGCGGATCACGTTCAACGAAATCACGAAAAAAGCGGTGCAAGACGCCATTCGCGGCGCCCGCTCCATCGACCAGCATTTGGTGGACGCCCAGGAAGCCCGCCGGGCGATGGACCGGATCGTCGGTTATCCCCTCAGCAACCTGTTGAGCAAGAAGATCACCCGCGGCCTGAGCGCCGGCCGGGTGCAATCGGTGGCTGTGCGTGTGGTGGTGGACCGCGAACGCGAAATCGAGGCGTTCAAGACCGAGGAATACTGGCGCATCACCGCCCTGCTGGCCGTGCCGACCGGGCCAAAATCCCTCGCTGGATTTGTGTTCCCGACCAAGGTATTGGCCAAGAAAAAAGGGGCGCCCACCGCGAATGCCAAAAAGCTGACCGACGAGCAACAAGCGGACGACCCGGAAGGTGCCGACACCAGCGAACCAGCCGAGGGGGAAACCCCGGAAGCCGCTGAAAAAGCGGAGAAAACCGCCGCCCCGAAGATCCCGACTGGAAGTTTTGTCGCCGAATTGGCCCAATGGCAGGGGAAGGAATTCAACGCCGCCACGGAAGCGGCGACCGATGCCGTGTATGCCGATCTCGACAAGGCTTCGTACACGATCACGAAGGTCGAGCAGAAGGACCGGAACGACCACGCCCCGCCGCCGTTCACCACGTCCAGCCTGCAACAACAAGCCAGCATCCGCCTGCGGATGTCGGCCCAGCGGACGATGCAAACGGCCCAGAAACTTTACGAAGGGGTGACCCTCGGCGCGGACGGCATCACCGCCCTCATCACTTACATGCGTACCGACAGCACCCGTGTGTCGGACGACGCCTTGAAGATGGTGCGGACGCACATTGATGACGTCCACGGAACGAAGTATTTGCCGGAAAAGCCGAACTTCTTCAAGTCCGGCAAGAGCGCCCAAGAAGCCCACGAAGCGGTTCGGCCGACGGATCTGACGTTCACCCCGCAACGGGTGGCCAGCTATCTCGACACCGACCAACTTCGCTTGTACACGCTGATTTACAACCGGTTTGTTGCCAGCCAGATGAAGCCCGCCATCGTGGCCGTCACCTCCGTGGAAATTCAGGCCGGGGAGGGCTTGTTCAAGGCCAAGGGGTCGATTGAAAAGTTCGACGGTTACCGCAAAGTGTGGGCCGCCGGCAAGCAAGAAGACGTGATGTTGCCGATCCTCGCGGAAAAGATGCTGCTCACGAAACTTGGCCTCTCCGCGAGCCAGCACTTCACGCAGCCGCCGAGCCGGTACAACGAAGCCTCGCTGGTGAAGATGCTCGAAAAAGAAGGCATCGGCCGGCCGTCCACGTATGCGACGATCATCTCGACGATCACCAAAAAGGGATACGTCGATTCGGACAATCGCCGATTCAAGGCGACCGAGTTGGGCAAGACCGTCACCGATTTGCTGGTGAAAGGCTTCCCGAGCGTGCTGGATGTGAAGTTCACCTCGCACTTCGAGGAGGAACTGGACGAAATCGCCAACGGCAAGATGAAGTCCGATGCCGTGCTGAACGAGTTTTGGGTTCCCTTCAAGGAAGCCCTCTCCCACGCGGACACGGCATTGCCCAAGGCCAAGGGCCGCGAAACCGGCGAACCCTGCCCCCGTTGCGGCCGGCCGCTGGTGGAGATGTACAGCGCCAAGCTGAAGGGAAGCTTCGTTGGCTGTTCCGGCTGGAACGCGAAGGAAGAGCCATGCAGCTACATCAAGCCCAAGGAAGGCGAGCCGGAGCCTGTTGACATCAAAGTCAATTGCCCGACCTGCGGCCTGCCGATGGTGCAACGCTCCAGCCGATGGGGTGCGTTCCTCAGTTGTACCGGCTACAAAGCCGACGGCACGGGCTGCAACACGATCTGCAATCTCGGCGAAAACAACGAGGTGATTATCACCTGCAAGAAGACGGAATTCCCCTGCCCGAAGTGCGGCAAGCCGTTGCTGTGGCGCAAGGGGAAGAGCGCCCCGTACTTCACCTGTAGCGACTCCACTTGCAAGACGACCTTGGAAGCCGACAAAACCGGCCTCGCCCCGCAACCCCCGATTGAGACGGGAGTGGTGTGCGACAAGTGCGGCTCCGCGATGGTCATCAAGAAAGGCTGGCGCGGTCCGTTCCTTTCGTGCGTCGGCTATCCGAAGTGTCGCAACGCGAAGCCGCTGACGAAGGAATTGAAGGAAAAATTCAAGGACATCCTCCCGCCGCCGCCCGCGAAGAAGCAACTTCCGGCGGTGGAAATCAAGGAAGAATGCCCCGAATGCGGCTCCCCCTTGAAGCTCTGCGAAGCAAGAGGCCGCTACTTCCTCGGCTGCTCGGCTTGGGCCGAGACGAAGTGCAAGGGAACGAAACCGATCTCGCCGGAATTGATGGAGAAGATTAAGGCGGCGAGCCCGCCCCCGGCCGGCGGGTGATGAGACTCGTAAGCATTCGGCGAGGGAGATCACATGGCCAAGTCGAAGGGGACGGGAAAACGAGCCACGAAGAAAGAGGCCACGCCGGAGGCGCCCCCGCCCAAGGAAGCCGCACCCGTGGCTTACAACGATGAGGATGCCGAACGGGAGTTTATTGGCTTGCCGGGGCGGATCGACGAGACAATGGCGGTGGTTCGGTACACTGGCCGCAAACGCGCCTATATCCATTACGGGCGGGCCGGGGACGGGCTGGCGTTCTGGTATCTCATCCGATCGGACGGTCCCCGCCTGCTGAAAGTCTACCCGCCGCATCTGGCCAACGAATGCTATACCAGTTTGCTGGAAATGATGGCCGGCTGGCGGGCAAGCGTTGATTCCAGCCCGATGTCGGATAGCTACTGCGAGATATGCCCGGATGAGTCCGTCGTCGAACTGGTGATCCGGTCCCGCTATCTGACTGATTTCGCGTGAGGCGGCCGGAGAGATCAACCCGTCGAAGAAGGCTTGCCAAAGACCAAGACGGACAAGGGCAAACACCCCTCTTGAACCATTTCCGGTCGATGATCATAATCACATTCGATCTCGCAAACGCCGGAAGCCACACCAGAATTGAGACCATTCAATGCCCGATCAATGGCGCCACCAAACCCATGTCTATGTTCGCGGCCGGGTCGTTTACGGGTGTCCGGGGTGCGGCGCGAGGCGGGGAATCGAGTTCGAGCGGAACATTCGCCTTCAGCCCGGCGTTGACATGACGGACGACTACGTGGCCAAATACGCCCTCGCTGGCCCGGCGGGCGTTCCGCCCGTTTCCCCCTGTCCCCGGTGCGGGGCGAGGCTCCCGCGAGCCATCGGCCAGACCCGGCATTGGTGGGATCAGTGGGCGGCCATCTTCCCCCCGTTCGTTGTGGCGTTTGCCTCGGGGGCGGCCTATGGGGTCAGACAGCCGTGGGCTTATTGGCTGCTCATCATGATCGGCCCGGTGATCGTGACAGCGCAACTGTGGTGGTTCTGTCGGGTCGGCCGGCGGGTGCCATCGTCGGCCGGGTGGCGCGGGCCGGACGGCGAGCCGGCTTTGGCCGATCCGGCCCCGTCGCGGCGATGGGGTTATGCGTTTGCGGCCGTGGCGCTTCTGGCCCTGCTCGCACCCCCGGTTCGCCGGATGGTCTTGCAAACTCCGCTGAATGAGGAATGCGAATACGCGGTGGTGTCGCCCGGCCTGAAAGTCCGGGTCTATCTGGCCAACGATCTGCAGGCCATCAAGGGCGAATGGGGCGGAACCGGCCGGGCGGTTGCCCTCAATGCCGATGAGTTGGGGATTCCCCCGGAACTGCCCGTGGAGACGCCGACTCTGACGAAGACGGACGAGATTTATTTGAAAAAAGACGAGGGCCACAAAACGCCGGACACCCATGTGGCCATCACCCTGCCCGACGACCCCGCCCTCGCCGGAAAGACACTTCGGCTGCGAACAGACTTGACGTTGACCTATCCGAAATCGACGGAACGGAATTTTTTTGAATACCACACGGCCAATCTCTCCGAAGAACGCAACCTCGTCTTGGTGACCGAATCTGAACGGAAAACGGACCTGATCGTTTCGGTGGCGGGCGCCCTGACGGGCTTGTTCTTCTCGTTTTTGGGAGGAGCCCTCATCCTATGGTCCGACCGGCGCCTGCGACTGTCCGGCGCGGAACCCCGAGTGGAGATTGAGGAGATTGAGGAGTGATCGTATCGTTGATTGGCCGCCCGGATTGCCGTGATCGCCCTGACGCGACATCAGGTTCAAAGTCGCCTCCATCGACGTTTTGAAGTGGCGTTTTTGGGTTTTCAATGTTGGTGTTGATGAGTCGGGCTATAAATTGGGCGAGTTCCCTTTCTCAATTTCATCTCCGGGAGACAGCAATGGAAGAACTCATCACGATGGTGGCCCAGAAAACCGGCATCCCGCCGGAGCAAGCCAAGGCCGCTGTCGAAACAGTGCTGGGCTACGTCAAAGGAAAACTTCCTCCGGCCGTCGGCGGGCAGATTGACCAATTCCTGAGCGGAGGAAACGGTACTCTTGACGATCTCAAAAGCAAAATTGGCGGCTTGTTTGGAAAGTGAGTTGGCGGCCACTCCTTCGACATGCGGGCCGATCTGTTTAATGGCGGGGAGTCGCCGCTTATCCCTTGATGGTCATCAGCGGGGTGAGTTCGGCGACCGGCCTCGCAATGCCCGCGTCGGCCAGCGTGTTCACCACCGGGCCGATGCCCTTGTAGGCAAACGGGGCTTCCTGTTTGATTTCTTCCAGTTTCTTTTCCAAGATGTCCGGGCGTTGACGAACATCGGGCCTTCGCAAATCAGTCGGGGTCACGACCCGGAATTCCTCCATGAATTTGCGAAACTCGTCGTCGAAGCCGCGCATGGACTCGCCCCGGCTCAAAAGACGGCCGGCGCCGTGGCTGGCGCTGGCCATCGACTCGGCGTTGCCCTGACCGACCATCACAAAGCTGCTGGCCCCCATCGAACCGGGCACCAACACCGGCTCGCCGTAATAGGCGAACGGCGTTCCGGCCATCGCTTCAAACCCGCGTGCCGGGGTCGCCCCCTTGCGATGGAGAATCACCTCTTCGCCATCCACTTCGTCCCGCCACATAAAATTGTGCGGGGCATCGTAGACGAGATCGCAGCCGACGTGGTCGCCGAACACCCGCCGCATCCCGGCCACCGCCATCACCGCCAAAAACATGCGGTTGGCGTAGGCAAAGTTCGCGGCATTGTGCAGCGCGTCCCAAAATGACTCGGCATGAGATCGGTGGCGGTCACCCTCGGGCAAAACAAAAACGCCGTTCGCCGGGTGCTTGAGTTTGTCCGGGTGGATCTTGCGCACCACGTCCCGGTAGTGGCTGCCGCACAGGTGCCCGATACCCACCGAGCCGGTATGCACCATGACGGTGACTACTCCGGGCTTCAGCCCCCAGGCATGCGCCACGGCCCCGTCGAAGACCTTTTCCACCCGCTGAATTTCAACGAAGTGATTTCCCCCGCCGATGCTGCCAATCTGCCCGTCGCGGCTAAGCCGCCCTTCTTCTCCCATGAAGTCAGACAGCCCGAAGACACGGCCCGCGGGGAGGCTGCCCCGCCGTTCCACGCGGTCCAGTTGGTCCGCGACCCCCAGTTCCCGCACAAGGGGCCATAACCCCTCGTTCAAGTCGGCCGTCGCATCGAGCATTCCCTCCAAGCCGGCGGTGAACATCGCGTGCCGCTGGCCACGGGTCATGGGGATGTCCCGGCCCCCCTCGAAGAATATGCGACGGAACGCGGTGTCAAGGTCATCGACGCGCGAGGCCACTTCCTCCGGCTTGAGAGTCGTGGTGTGCAGCCGCATGCCGCAGTTGATGTCACTGCCGATGGCCTGCGGGACCATGAATCCGCGAGTGGCCAGCACCGTTCCGACGGGGATGCCACGGGCTTTGTGAAAGTCCGGGGTCACCGCCACCCGGCTGATCTCGGGCGGACGGTCGAAGCTGTCAGGGGCCGCCTCGGCGAATTGCCGGGCCGTGGTTTGCAGATCAAGCAATTCAATCAATTCCGTCACGGCGACTGATTCCACCGGCACCTGTTCGCTGGCAAACAACGTGGTCTCAATGCCGTGCGGGTTGTTGATCCGCACACGGGTTTCGTCAAGTCGGGTCAGTCGCGAGTCGGTCTGCAAAGTTGGCTCCGGGATTTTGTCATGGGGTGACGTTTCAAACGGCGGCAAGGTTCGCGCGATCCTTGCCCAAGCGATTGACAAACGCGCTTATTGCCACTTGAGTTTGCTCTGGATTCACAACATTGCGGATCTGCTCCCGTCTTCCCCATTTCGGACAAATCATCACATGGTTTTCAAATCATCCCAATCGGAATAATCGGCGCAATCCTCAAGTCTGATGTCTGCGAAAGCCGATGTAAGAAGCTGAGACATTCCCGTGATCGCCGTGGGGAAAGGATTCGCCATGCGAAGCCCGGTGCTGATTGCCGAAACACCATTCTCGGGAGGCCACGGGCCGCGGTTCCTCGCGCCTCCGGGCCGCGAGATGAACGCCGCCATCGCCCAACATTACCTGGACCATACCCGCGACGAAGAACCGGAGTTCAACGAGATCGAGGGGGAAGACTTCCTCGCCGTTCGCCAGACCCGGACGGACGAACACACCCACGAGCAAGGCGTCGAAACGCTGGTGCTGGCCGGGATTGATGTCGATCAACTCGGCGACGAGGAACGGGATGAAATCATTCTGCAATTGCGGGAACGCCTGGAAGTGCTTCCCGATGCGGTGGCCGCCGTGGATTGGGAGGCGAAAAGCTCCGAGTCCCTGACGGAAATCGCGGAACTCGACGAATGGCACGAAGCCAGTTGGGACACCCTTCCCCGCATGGGCATGTGGGCCACCCTCCCGCGCGGGATCGGCGCCATCGTCAAAACCCCGGCTGAGGAAACGCCCGCGCCGGAACCCGAACCGGTCGCCATCAAACCAGAACCAAAGCCGGAACCAAAACCCGAGCCGAAGCCAGAACCCGTCGTTGTTGCCAAGCCGGAGCCGAAACCCGAGCCGAAGCCGGAACCAATCGTCGTCACGGTCAAGCACGAACCGAAACCGGAGCCGAAGCTCGAGCCGATTGTCATCACCATCAAACACGAACCGGAACCCAAGCCGGAACCGGTGACGATCACCATCAAGCATGAGCCGACGCCCGAGCCGGTGAAGATCGATTTGAAGGCGACGGCTTCAAATCCCACGCCGTCTGTCGTGTTGGAAATCAACAAGCCAAAAGCGCCCGAGCCGAAGCCGGAACCCAAACCGGAGCCGAAGCCCGTCGCCAAGAAGCCGGAGCCGAAACCCGAGCCGAAGGTGGTCATCAAGCCGGTCGAAAAGATCGTCGTCGAACCGGCCGCCGCGCTGGCCCCGGTGGTGAAAACCGAACCGGCGGCGAAGGTCGAACCTGCCAAAACGGAACCGGCTTCGGTGAAAGTCGAGTCGGTGAAACTCGACCCGGTGAAAGTGACCGCTTCTGTCGATCAGGGCCGGTCCCTCACGGAAGTTCCGGTCAACAGCCTCATTACTCCTTCGGAAAACGTCCCCGTGCCGATGGCCCCGCCGCGTCGGCATCGGTCGTATTTTCCGTGGGTCATCATTTGCCTGATGGTTGCCGCCCGCCTTTGGTATCACACGCAAGTGGACACGACGTGGGATCAGCATGTGCGGGAAGTTTACACCGCCCGCCCGGCCGGTGACGACACCCCGCAGATTGTTGAAAAGATCCTTGAGGTTCCCGTCGAGAAGGTGGTCGAAAAGATCGTCGAAAAGCCGGTCGAAAAGATTGTCTACGTGGACAAGCCGGTCGAAAAGATCGTTGAGAAAATTGTCGAAAAGCCGGTGGAGAAGATCGTCGAGAAGGTGGTTGAAAAGCCGGTGGCTGTCGCCGGCGACACCTCGAAGGCCGATCAATGGACGTCGTTCGCCGCCGAATATCGCGCCCGCATGGGCCGGGCCGATGTCGGCGCCGCCGGGGATTGGCTGCAAGGCTGGTCGAACCAACTCAAGGCTTGGAACCCCGCCGAACCGCCGGGCCTTGCCGAACTGCGGGCTGACTTTCGCAAGAATGCCGAGCCGAAGCTGCGGGAATGGACCCTCGCCCGGATCGGGGAACGCCGCTTCACCCAGGCGGAAGACGGTCTGACCCAATTCGGCAACTCGGCCCCGGCGAAGGCCCTGCTTGCCCCGGCCACGCCGGAACAACTGACGGCGAAGAACCGCCAAGATGTTCGGCAGGCCGAGGATGAATTCCGATACGCCCGTCTGCGGGATGCCGTCGCCACATCGACGACCCCGCCGGAAGTGATCGACCGGCATATCGCCGCGTATCTGTCCCTCAACGAACCGCCGGGCAAGATGGCCAGGGAAGTTCACCAACTCGCGGAATACCGCCGATGGGTGCGGGAAGGTTCCCCGGCCAAGGCCGTCGTCAGCGTGCGTTGGGGGGATCGCACCCCCGCGAAGGATCACGAAGTAGAAATGACCCTTGGCCAGCGGCCCGGCCCGGATTCCATCAAGCACAAGACCACCGTTCCCGCCCGGCCCGGCCAGACGTGGACGGAGAGTTTCGCCATCACCGTCGCCGACCTCGCCCCCGGCCTCGCGCTGCCGTACCGCATCAAGACCACGCGGGAAACCTCCCCGGTGGAAGAACTGGCCGAATCAATCCGCGTCAAGAGCGACTTGTTCGTCTGGGAACGCGGACAATCAAAACCGCTGGTGGTCGCCTCCGAACCGGAGAGCGGCACGACGGTGCTGGTGGAAGTCCGGGGGCTTGTTGAACGCCCGACCCTCCCGGCGTGGGGCGGGGCTGTTCCCGCCACGCCTGTTTCGCTGCCAAAGGTGGGACCGTGAACAAAGCATATGTGTTGATGACCGCCGCCGCGCTTGCCATGCTCGGGGTGACCGGTTGGTTCGCCAGCCAGTTGATTCTGGCCAAGCCCTCGTCCGTGCCAACCACTCCGGTTTCCACAGACGTGCGGTCTGAATACGATCTTTGGGCGGCCTCGCTCAAGGTCGATGAAAAGGAAATCCGCGCCGAATTGAACGACCTGATCGCCGGCGCCAAGATCAAATTGGACGAACCCGACAGCGCCCGCGTCGGCAAGCTCACGTTCACTTGTGACGATGCCAACACCTTGCTGGCCATCGGCCATGTGGCGAATTTCGTCAAGACGGCTGCCAACGGGAAAGCGAGGGCCTATGCCTTCGTGACCGCTGAAGAGCGGGCGATACTGGAAGTCTACGCCGGGGAAAATCCCTCCGCGACGAGTGTGCTGAGGCTCCGCAAATCACTGGCGGAACTGGCCGCCGAGTTTGAGGTGCTTCGCCAAAAGCCGGACTGGAGTGTCGAGGTGACCGGCGAGGAAAAAGTGGCCATGCCGATGCTGGACATGCTCCGCGAGGGATACGAGTTCATGCCGTTTTCCAAGCATCCGGCTCTGCGGAAAAACCCGCTGATCCCGGCGTTCGCCTCCGCCGATGCCGAGTTGCTGGCCCAATTGAAAGTCTACTTCAACGGCGCCCGCGCCAAGGCGGCGTTCCCGGTCGCGAAGTTCTCAAACGCCTACGTGAAGGGGGAATTGCCCGCCATCCCCGTCGGCTTGGACCCGTATCGCAAGACGGCCCAAACCGCCATCGACGGAGAGAAAAAGATGCTTCTCCCCGGAGACAAGGAACCACCGGCCGAGGCTGTCGAAGCGGTGGACGACGTGTATCGAAAGCTGGAACGCTTTCTGGATGTGGTGGGGAAGTTCGGGAAGTGAAACCCCGCGAGGTTTTCCGGTCCGTCGGGCAAACGGCGGCCGGAAAACCTTGGTTACTTCAACCCGCTTACTTCTTCTCGGAAATGCAATAAACCCCCGACACGGTGCGGATGTAGATGCAGCCGTTGGCCAGCGCCGGGGTGCCCATGATTTCTTCCTTCAAATCGTTGGTGGCCAGCACGCGGGCTGTGTCGCCGGCTTTTAACACGGTGCAAATCCCCGCGTCATCGAAGGTATAAATCTTGCCGTCCCCGGCGATGGGGGAGGCCCAGAAAGTTCCCTTCCCCTTGCTCACCCGTTCGCTCCAAAGTTCCTTGCCGTCGGACATGTTGGCGGCCAGCAGCGTGCCGGCGCGGCCGACGCTGTAGACTTTGCCGTCGTACACCAATGGCGAGGCATTGCCGGGAGAAAGCTTCTGGGATTTCCAGAGTTCCTTCATCGCCCCCTGTTCGCCGGGTTGCAGACAGACAAGGTTGCCACGGGAGGGAAGCAACACCTTTTCCCCCGAAGTGACGGCCGTCGGGATGCCGCCGCTTTCACCGGCGACGCTCCATGATTTCTTGCCGTCGGTCACGGTATAGGCGATGGTTTCCTTCGGCGTGGCGAAGATCAGTTCGGCCACCTTGCCAACGACTCGCAAGGTTGGCGTCACCCAGTTGATATCCTTCGGCCGATCAATCTTCCAGACGTTCTTGCCATAGGTCGTGTCCACGGCCGCGAGGAACGAATCCCCGGCGGTGTCCATCGGCACAATCAGAAAGTCCTTGTACAACACGGGCGAAGAGGCCATGCCCACCTGATTGGCGATGTTCGGGTAATCCTCTGCCAGCGACCGATACCACTTGAGGTTCCCGTCGAGGTCGTAAGCGACGAGATCGGCGGTGGCGAACAGACAATAAACCCCCTCTGCGTTCACGCACGGGCTGGGGGCGGCCATCGACGACTTGGGATGATGCCCCGTGTTGCCGGTGGCCGCGAGCTGGCGGTGCCAGAGCAGCTTGCCGGTGTCGGCGTCAATGCACTGCACATGAAGCCGGTCGTTGCGAACGCCAGACGACGACGTGACAAACACCTTCTTGCCAAACACGACCGGCGAAGCCACGCTGCGGCCAGGCGTTTCAATCTTCCACTTCACGTTCTCGGTCGGCCCCCAAGTGGTCGGAAGCCCTTTTTCATCGGAAACGCCGGAGGCGTTCGGCCCGCGAAACTGCGGCCAGTCCCCGGCCCCGGCGACGCCGACCGAAAACATCACGGCAAACAGAGCCAGACGCGCGTTCATGCGAAACCCCATCCCTTGGTTGACGGCCACAAGACATCCGAGAAATGATAGGCCGTCAACCAAATAAAGTCTTGCGCCGCGCCAAGTCAGCCCGAATGGCATCCCCAACATCCGCCGGGTATGATGACGAGACCCCGAAGGAGAAAGCGATGAGCATCACCCCCCCCGAGAAATGATGGTTTTTCTATCCTGATCCTCTATTCAGCAACAAGAATTTGGAATCAACGATGACTCGCCGCTGTCAGTATTCTGTGCTGGCTCTCCTGCCAATCGCTCTTATTTGGCCGGCAAACATTCATGCTGCTCCTCGAGAGAAGCCGACCGCTCCGGTTCTTTCGTTTGGAAGTTCTTTATTCCGGCATTCTTCCGCAATCAATTATGCCGCCATGTCAGCGGACGGAACAACCTTCCACACTCTTTCGAGTGCCGGGGTATATTCTTGGAATTTGGACACTGGCGAATCGCAATTTTTGTTCACTGATGGCCGAATTCGCAATTCCCTGAGTCTTTCGCCCGATGGCAAGCACCTGCTTTCGATTTCAAAGGATGAGGTCGCCTGTTGGGATGCGAAGACAGGCAAAGAAGTTCGGCGTTATGAGGACACTTACTTGACCGGCTTTGCCGGGTTTAATGCGAACGGCTCCGGAATCATCATTTTTGGAAATGGCGAAATCACGCACCTTGGCCGAGAAAAAGATCCGGTGAGCATTGGCAAAACGGCAAGATTTACCAATCCGGTGTTCTCGCCTGATCGCAGGTGGTTCATCACCCTTGTTGATGAAGAAGGCAAGAAAGAGTTCGTTATTTATGATGCCGAATCATTTAAAGTACGGGGGACTTTGAAAGCGGGGCCGAGAACGGTCGGGCCATCTCCGAATGACATGGCGATGGTTATCGCCGGTTTCTCGCCCGATGGAAAATTGCTTGCCATCCCAACCGAGAAGGGGGGCATTCGTCTCTGGGACATCAACGCCGCGAAAGAAAGCAAAGACCTTGAATCAGGGGTGAAGAAACTCAAACTGCCCGAAGAGTATTTTTCGATTCTTCGCTTTTCTGATGACGGCAATCAGTTGTTCGCCGGAACATACGGAGGGACAATCCGGCGTTGGGCAATCGAATCGGGGAAGGAACTTGAGCCGTTGCGCGGCCACAAACTTCCCGTTAGTTCATTAAACCTTCGTTTGAAGGGCAGGCAACTTGTTTCTACTTGTCTTGATGGAGTGATTTGCCGCTGGGATACCTTGACGGGCAAAGAAATTGAGCCGCTGAACCATTACACCGGACCGGTGATTTCTTCCGTCTCCGACGACGGCAAATCCGTTGCGATTCTCGATTCTGTTGGCAAGATCGATGTCTGGGATCTTGCCTCGGGGAAAATCAAAGCAAGAAATTTGATTCCCGACCGGGCCAGTGGTGAATCACATCTTAGTTATCCCTTCTTTGGCTTTATGCCGGGCGGGAAAAATCTTTATCTAGCCGAACTGCGCGGACGCATCACGATCTTCGACGCCACATCCGGCGCCATCTCATCCACAATTGAATTGAAGAACTATTCTGACATGAGGGGATTTCAGTTGCTAAGTTGCCTGCCCGCCAAAGACGGGTGCTCTTTCCTTGTTAATCGCAACGGTGCTCGGGGAATGGCGCTGGTTGATGCGACGGAGGGCAAGGAAATTTGGAAGACCACCGATCTCCCGAAAGGCGCATTATGCTCCCCGCCGGTGTTTTCACCGGGCGGCAAGACGATTTCTCTCGGCATTTGGGGAATTGAAGGCGAACCTGACTCCGAAGATCAAAGCCCTTTGGCGGTTGCTCGCTTGGATGCAAGAAATGGCAAGATGATTGACAAATCCAGCATCAAGACCAATTCTCAGGGCAATCTGCAGATGCTTCAGACCTCCCGTGTCAGTCGGGATGGCAAACGATTAATTATCGAGGAACTGGGCGATGAAATGTCTGTGCTCGATGGCCTGATGAATAAAGTTCTGGCCCAGCACCGAATCATCTCTTTTGGTTATGATGTTTCTCCGGACGGCAAATGGATCATTAGCCCGGACATGGAGGACTTGCGAATTTACGACGCCTCTTCCGGTACGTCGATGCACCGATTCTTTCTGGGCCGACACTCAATCAAGGATGTGCATGTCCTGCCGGACGGACAACATGTTTTCCTCTCCGGTCAGGGAATCGCCGGAATATGGAGCCTGAAGCCTGTGTCAAAGGGAGACAAGTTTGATTCCCAAGCAATATGGAAGGACTTAAATGGGACCGAATCCAGTTCGTACCGCGCGATTTGGCGGTTGATTGACGAACCAGCCAGCGCGATCAAATTGCTGTCTGAAAATATCAAGCCTGAGTCGGCGTCAAAAGAACTGGCCTCGCGGGTAACACAGGTTCTTGAACTCATCAACTCGGTCGAATCGCGTCAGTTATTGAAGACATGGGCCGGGCGTGATGCCAACAGTCCTCTTGCGGACGAATCGAAGGCATCCTTAAACCGTCTGGAAGAACCACGCTCGAAAGAGCAGCCTCCTCGAAAGTGAATTCACGGCTGACGGGCGTGCGAATTTCGCATATGCCCCGCCCATCAGCCGTGAATTCATTTCAACGTCAGCGTCTCCACCCCCGCTGTTTCAATCTCTTCAACCGTGAACGGAATAGCGATGCCTTCGCCGATTTGCCATTTCTCAAACAAATCCGTGTAGTGGGGCGAAAACGGGTTGCCGGATTGGCCGCCGGCGAGCTGCCAGCGGCTGGCAGACCAGTTGCCGACGTCGATGATGGCCCGGAGGTTGGGCAGGCTTTTCACCGGGCCGAGCGGGTCGAGGGGCATTGCGGAGGCGTGGTTGGGCGTATGTTCGTCCCCGCCGACGGGGACCGGGCCAACGTCGAACGCCTTTCGCAGCGGCCCCCGGCCCATCATGGTGTGGCTGAGCGTCAGCGGCCGGACCGTGCCCCATTTCCATTCGTAAAGGTCCGGTCCGAGGGCGGCTTGATGGTTGATGATGGTTGCCGTCAACGTATCCGCGATCATCTTCGGCCAGTCGCCGCCGAACCATCCGGCGGGTTGCTCCTTCATCAACTTGATTGCGTGGCCCCAACGGCGGAAGCCGAAAAAGTTGTACGGGTTCAGGACCGCCGGGCCTTCACCCAGCGCCCACTTCCAGGACTTGGGGGCCTTCTCTTTGGCGATTCGGCCGGCGGCCTCAGCCATGAAAAGCTGGAGGATGGTCGCGGCCGGGGAATCGGCGGTGAGGTTTCCGTCCCACTTCCCCAAGATGTCGAGGGCGGTTTTCACGGCCGGTTCAGTTGTTGTCACCTTGAGAATGGTTTCCCGCAGTTCCCGCCACGGGATTGAGCGGACGCTGAGTTGAATCAGGCCGCAATCGGCGAGGTTGATCTTCGGCTTCGCGGCCAAGTCTTCGGTGATGACATCGTGCCGATAGCGGTCGAGCCAGTCGGCGCCGAGGAAGGCCCCGTTCGCTTCGGCTCGCGGGCGGTTGTTGGCCGTCGCCACGAATCCTTGCGATGGGTTCTCCACCCACGGCAGGTCTTCATATGGCAGGCGGTCCGGTTTCCAGTCGGTTCCGGCTTCCCAGCCGGGTTTCGGAAGGAGGCCGTGACCCTTGGAACGGACGGGCAAATTGCCGGTGAACTGCCAGCCAGTGGCGCCGCCGATGTCCGCGTAGACGAGGTTCATCGGGAAGCCGGGCCAGTGTCGGAAGGCTTCCCGGAACTCGGCGAACGATTTCACCTTGGTGGCCCCGAGCCAGCCGTTGACCGGGGCGGGGTCAAGCCAGATGGCCCGCAGGCTCAGGGCTTCCGGCGTGTCCTTTAAGATGGAACTGATGACCGGCCCGCGCGGGGTGGCGACCACTTCCTCGATCACGTCGACGGCTTTCTTCACGCGGATGGTTTCTTTTCGCACCTCGCACGGAAGCCATGAATCGCCTTGGCGATATTCCCAGACGCCGTTGGTCTGGCGAATCTGTTCGAGGAACAAATCCGCGTTGTCCGAGAGACCGGCCGTCACGCCCCAAGCCGAATGGCCGTTGTGCCCGCACGGGAAGGACGGCGAACCGACGAACGAGGCCCCGGTGATCGTCAGCGTCGGGGTGCGGAGGGTGGCGAAATACCACGGGGCCGGAATGGTCGCCCCGAGGTGCGGGTCGTTGCAGAGAATCGGCCGGCCCGTCTCCGAGTGCGACGGGGACACCACCCAATTGTTGGACCCGCCCGCCGGGGGCATCAGCCCGTTCAGCGCCGCCATGTCTTCCTTCAGACGGTCCAGCATGGAGACCGAGCCGGGGGATGGCGTGCCCAGATTGGGGATGGTTTCGCCCGTCACCTCCGCAAGAGCCGGATCAAGCGCCAGCAACGCCTCCGGGCCGTCGGCCAGCAACACCCGCAAACGGGCCAATTCCGAATCCCAATTCGAGGACATGAACCAAGGTTGCAGTTTCAGATACGCCAGCACATCGGCCGGTTCCCACGGGGTCGGCGCTGTCCCGAGGGCGACAAACTCATGCGGCCGCTTTGCCAGCCCGTGGGCGTACCCGGCGTTGATCCCGGCGGTGTAAGCTTTCAGAAGCAGTTTCCCCTCGGCTGACACGACATCCACTTGCTGCTCGGCCGCCCGGCGAAAGCCGACTTTGCGGCAAAGCCGGTCCACCGGCAACGCCATCGGGCCGACGATTTCGCACAGTGCTCCTCGGCCGATGCGCAGCAGAATTTCAAGCTGGGCCGGCCGGTCTTGGGCGTGGCAAAAGCCGAGGGCGAACCAAGCGTCGTGATCGGTGCGGGCCGTGATGACGGGGATGCCGTGCTTGTCCCGCCGGATGGTGACTGGGGCATCAAGGCCGGGTACGGTGAGTTCCCCGGAAGTGGCCGGCAACCGTTTGCCCAGCAATCCCCGGAGGGCGAGACGGAGAAGGTTCATGGTGGAACTCGAACAGAAGAAAGAGTTTCACGCAAAGTACGCAAAGAAGCAAAGTTCGCCAAGGATCGTTGAACAGGAGCATCAATCACCCGAGGCGATCAATCCCGTTGTTCAACGGCCCTTGGCGAACTTTGCTTCTTTGCGTACTTTGCGTGAAACTCTTTCCGGGTTCAATCCACGTACAAGAACTCGTTGCTCGCCAGCAACGCCTGATAGTAACGATCCTTGCGGCTGAGCTTGTTCTTGCCCGCTTCTTCCTTGGATTCGGTCATCGTCAGGTATTTTAGGCCAATATCCACTTCTTCCGGCAGGGCGGGGCGGCCGAAGAGGATCTCATAGGCCCGGCGAATGCGGGCGTCTTCGGTCGGGGCTTCCTTCTCCAGTCGGCCGGAGAGAGCGCGGGCCTGGTTCACCATGAACGGGCTGTTCATCACGAACAGTTGTTGTTGCGGCACCGTTGTTTCCACGCGGCGTTCGCTGGTGATGTTGGCATCCGGGAAGTCGAACAACCGAAGCAGGCCGTTGAGTTCATGGCGGCTGATGCGGGCGTACACCGTGCGGCGGGCGTTCTCGGGCGTGTCGAGGTTGGTGGTCGGGCCGCCAAGTTTCGGATCGAGTTTGCCGGAGGCGGCGAGGAGGGCGTCCCGCCATGATTCCACCGTGAGGCGACGACGGTTGGACCGCCAGAGGAAACGGTTGTCCGCGTCCTTTTGCATGTTCGCCTCGTCCGGCACGCTGGCCCGGCGATAGGTTTCGGAGAGCAAGATTTCGCGGTGCAGTTTCTTCACGCTCCAGCCGTTTTCGATGAAACTTGCGGCCAGATAATCGAGCAGTTCCGGGTGCGTCGGCCGTTCACCCATCGAGCCAAAATTGCTCGGCGTGCCGACGATGCCCCGGCCGAAGTGTTGCTGCCAGACGCGATTGACGAACACGCGGGCCGTCAGCGGATTCTTCGGGTCGGCGACCGCATCAGCCAGTTCCTTGCGGCCGCTGCCTTGCTTGAACTTCACCGGGTCGTCCCCGGCGATGATCTTCAGGAAGCGGCGCGGGGCCAGTTCGCCTTGCTTGGCCGGGTTGCCGCGAATGTAAACTTTGAGGTCAACCGGGTTGGTTTCGCTGATGCCGTGAACCATCGACGGCGTCGGCGGGGCTTCCTTCACCAGTTTGGCGTGTTCGGTTTTCAGCCCGTCGTATTTGGTCTTTTCCTCTGGCGGCATGATGCTCACCGCGTCCCCTTCGGCGAGGATGAAGACCCCCTTGTCGCCGAAGAGGGCATTCATCACTTCGTTGCGGTTCTTGTGTTTGGCATCGGCCATCACGGTTTTCACCGTGTCCCGCCAGGCGGCCGCTAGCGCTTGCACGGTGTCGGGCACATTTTTGTCTCCCTTTTTGGGGAGGTTCTTGGCCCAGTCGGCGAGGCCGGGCATGTTGGCGCCTTTGTTCTTCAACATCTTGCTCATCCGGTCGAGCGTCGGGCCGTCGAGTTTCTCGGCCTTGGCGATCTCGTTGGCCGGGGCGTCGTTTTTCTCCATGCGACGGGCTTCGAGCTTCCACGCGGCCAGCAGATAGGCCGAGAGTTCCTCGGCCTTCTTCACGGCCAGTTTGTCCTTCGCCGTTTGAAGCAGAGCCTTCACCAGTTTGTCCGCTTCCTGGATCTTCTTCTGGGAGGCGGCGATCTTCTCCATCTCGGCCTTCGGGGCAAGCGGAACCTTGTCCAGCTTGGTGCTGGTGAAGATGCCGGCGAGGGAATAGTAATCCTGCGTCGGGATCGGATCGAACTTGTGGTCGTGGCAGCGGGCGCAACTGACGGTGAGGCCGAGAAAGCCGCGGGTCAGCGTGTCCACACGGTCGTCGAGTTCATCGGCGGCGGCCTTGGCGGCATCCGAGTTCTTGTAATACACAGCGCCGAGGCCGAAGAAGCCGAGGGCGGCCCGGTGCTTAATTTCGTCCGGCGTGTCCCCGGTCAGGAAGTCGGCGGCGATCTGCAATTTGGCGAAGCGGTCAAACCGCATGTCTTCGTTGAAAGCGTCAATCACCCAATCACGATAGCGCCAGGCATCCGTGCTGGGGGCGACGCCGAAGGTGTGGGCTTGGTCCTCGGCATAGCGGGCCACGTCCAGCCAGTGCCGGGCTTGGGTTTCGCCATAGGCCGGAGAGTTCAACAGCCGGTCAATCAGTTTCGCATCCGCATCCGGGGAAGAATCGGCCAGATAAGCGGCCACTTCCTCCGGGGTCGGCGGCAGGCCGGTGAGGTCGAAGGTGATCCGGCGGATCAGCATCCGCTTGTCGGCAATCGCCACGGGCTTCAACCCTTGCGCGGCCAGTTTCGCATTGATGAATCGATCAATCGGCGTCGCTCCGGCGACGGCGGGAACGGCCGGTTTCACCACCGGCTGAAACGACCAAAACTTCCGGCCCTTGGCCCAGTCGATGCTGCTCGCCGCTTGGGCGGTCCCGTCCCGCGGATCAACGGCCCCGGTTTCCACCCATTTTGTGAGGTCGGCCACCACGCTCGCGGGGAGCTTCCCCTTGGGCGGCATCTTCAATTCGCCATCTTGCTTGATGGCCTTGATCATCAGGCTCTCAGTCGGTTTCCCTGCGATCAGAGCCGGGCCGGTGTCGCCCCCCTTCAGCACGGCTTGCTTGGTGTCGAGCCGCAAACCGCCGGCTTGCTTTTTCTCTCCGTGGCAGGAGAGGCATTGCTCGACCAGCACGGGCCGAATCTTGTTCTCGAAGAACTCGACATTCGGATCGGCGGCCAGTCCGGCGAACGGAAACAGACCGAGACAACAGAGGGCCAAGCGGGGATTCATGGGAAGAATCGCCTCCGTGCGGGAGGTTAAGGTTCGGCGGGTGGCAACGTGTGGCGGGCGGTTACGGCGGGAGAGACATGTTTATGGTAACACGGACTTGTAAGAGGACAAGGGGACAAGGGGACAAGGGGAAAAGGGGACAAAATCCTTTGAATGGAATCTCGTTCCCCTATCTCCTTGTCTCCCTGTCTCCCCGTCATCTTCCAGAAGGCAACACCAACACCGGGCGGCAGAAGGCTCCCGTGTGCCCCTTTAGATTGATCGGCAGGCACATGAGCTGGCAGGGGTTGGGGGCGGCAAAGGCTTCCGGGGGGAAGCGGAGTTCTTCGACGATCCAGATGCCGGCCGCGAGCAGGGCGGTGTGGGTGGCCGGGTTCACCGGGTCGGTGATGCCGCCGATGGAATAGTGGTCGATGCCCACGCCGCGAACCTCGGCTTCCGCCAGCCACTTGGCCCCGTCAGGTGTGAGGTACGGAGATTCGTAAAGCCATTCTTGGGTTTTGGCCCGCTTCTCTCCCCAGCCGGTGCAGAGGAGCACGATTTCGTCCCGCTCCAATTCCGGCAGTTTCTCCTCCAGCATGTCCGGGGTGATGCCGGTGTTGGCGGCGATGCCCCGCAGATCGGCGATTCTCGCCATGCCGGTGAAGCGGCTCAGCGGAATGTCGTCCAGACTGGCGCCGCTGGCGATCTTGTGCAACGGGGCGTCCACATGCGAACCAGTGTGGTTCGAGAGCGTGAGGAGTTCCACCCGCCAGCCGGCCTCCGGGTGATCGCGGAGCAGAACCGACGACACCGGCGGATGCACCGGACAATTCGGGGCGTCATGATAAACGGGTTGGGAGAGGTCGATGAGTTTCATGGTCATTTGGCGGTTGAGTGTTTGCGAGAGACGAAGACCGGAAGATTGACCGTCACTTCCGTTTCAAAATCCACTCCGTCACCATGTCCAGCACCACCGGGGCGATGGTTTCCTCGATCTGGCCGTATTCGTTGACCATGCCGGTTTTGGCGGTCTGGAACAGGTGGTTCAGTTTCGGGAGTTCCTTGATCGTCACGTCCGGATTGTTGCCGGCTTTCAGGGCTTTTTCGATCTCGGTGAGGTTTTCCTTGGGGATCACCTGAATATCCAGTTCGCCGTTGAAGGCCAGCACCGGGCACTTCACCTGTTGCAGCGTCGGCCGGGGATCGTATTTGATGAACGCCCGGAACCACGGGGTCGTCACCTGGTTCATCCGGGCGACACCACCGATGTTTTTGAATTCCTTTTGTTCCTTCTCCGGGAGGGATTTAACGTATTCATCGACCACCGCCAGCACTTCTTTCTCCTCGGCGTCCTTTTTGATCATCGCAAACATTTTGGTTTGCAATTCCTTTGTTTGGGGGCCGGCCTTCTCCATTTTGGCTCCCTTCAAAATGGCGGCGCTTTGCGCAATGAGTATTTCATCCCCCGGCAGACCCGGCCCGGCCATCATAATGATGAAGCCGATCTCGGGATTTTTGGCCGCCACAATTGGGGCAATCAGGCCCCCTTCGCTGTGACCCATCAGGCCGATCTTGCCAATTTCTTTGCGGGTTTTGAGGAAGGCGACCGCCCCGGCGGCATCCTCGGCGAAGTCCATGCTGGTGGCCTTGGAGTGGTCGCCGGTGGATTTGCCGACGCCCCGGTCGTCGAACCGCAGCACGGCGATGCCCTTGCGGGTGAGGTGGTCGGCGATCACCAAAAACGGCTTGTGCCCCATCAGGGTTTCATCCCGGTCCTGCGGGCCGGACCCGGTGATCATCACCACGGCGGGGAAAGGGCCGTCTCCCTTTGGGGTGGTCAGGGTACCCCCGAGTTTCACCCCGGCGGCCTTGCTGTCGAAGGCTACTTCGGTTTCGTCATACGGGTAGGGCTTCTTCGGGTTCTGCGGCCGGAGAAGGGAGGGCATTTTCTCCACCCGCTTGAGTTCCATCGGTATCTTCAGCCCCTGCTCGAAATCCCCTTTGATGGTCTCGTTGTCCGGTTGCAATTCGCCGGTGTAACCGATCTTGAAGGGAGGCAGTTTCAATGTGAGGACGTTCTTCTCGAACGTGACCGTTTCGACCGGCAGATTCATCGCCCCTTGGTCGAAACTATCCATCTTGGCCGTCAACTTGCCGTCTTTGTCGCTGGTGATGCGGAACCCGAGCCGAAGCTCGATGGGGCCGAATTTCACGGTTCCCAGCCAGTTCCCGATGATTGGATTAGTCGATTCCTTCTTGGGGGCTTCCTTCTTGGGTTCCTCGGCAAACCCCGGAGCAGCCAGCAACAGCAGGCACAAGAACAGACGGCGACATGGCATGAGTGCGACTCGCGGAACGACTTGGGGATGATTGGGTGAACAATCATCTTATTCCGCGACGGAGTATCAGACATGGCGGGCAATCAGACTGCCCGCCGGGGAGTTCATCGAATGATTTCTCGAATCCTACTTTCGCCGGTCGAGCCAGATGAATATCCCAATGACGGCGACAACGATCATCAACCCAACCACCATCAATCCGATCGTGCCGTATTGGGCGTCAACATACCGAAAAGCCCGGCCCGGCAGGGCCACAATATCATCCATTGCCTCGCTCCAAACAATACCCGACGGGTGAAACGGGCATTGAATCATGGATTATTTATGCCAGATGTGCAAATTATTCGGATGAGGAAGACTGATCTGCGTGGGTAATCCCGGCTGTCAGGTTTCCCGGAAGATATGGGGATCCGGCCGTTGGCGCGGCCGAAAATCCAACGTAAGTTCTTGGAGATGAACGCATGTTGACCGTCATCGGACGTTTGTTTTTCGCTTCAACCAGATGCTATTGATGACGATTGTCGACATGGAACCGTTGATGGTTCTCGAACGAGGGATGTTCTGTGACCGCCTATCGAATCGCTTTCGCCCTGATCGTGTCGGCCTGCTTGGGCGGTTCCGCCTTGGCCCGGCCGACGCTGTTTGACGGTCCCTTTGTCGATCTGGACCGCCTGAACCGTTCGCTGCACGGCCGGGTGGACGAATACACCCACAATCACGGGCGCGACAACCGGATTTGCTCGAAGGCTCTGGGCGAGAAGCGGGATTTGTACGTCTATGTTCCCCCTGGCTATGATCCGGAAAAACGCTACCCCATCGTCTATTGGCTGCATGGCTTCGCGCAGGACGAAAAGACTTTTCTGGATCTGATCGAGACGTTTGATTGCATGATTTGGAAGGGCAGGTTCCCCAAATGCGTGCTGGTCTCCGCCGATGGCAGTTCCAAGGGGCGGGCCTCGTACTTCGATGTGGGAACCTTCTACCTGAACTCCCCGCTGGGCAGGTATGAAGATTACATGGTGAATGACATCTGGAACTTCGTTGTGACGCGATACAGCATCCGGGTTGAACGCGAGGCCCATGTGCTGGCCGGCGGTTCGATGGGGGGCTTCGGGGCGTATAACCTCGGCTTCAAGCACCGGGAGCAATTCGGCGTGTTGATCGGCATCATGCCCGCCCTGAACATCCGCTACGCCGACTGTCACGGCCGGACCGACCGGAACTTCGATCCCAACTGCATGGGCTTCGCCACCGAATACCGCCCCCGAGACACGATCGCCAATTTCGCGGGCGGGTTAATCAAGGTCAAGCAACAGCAGGTGATTGCCCCGGTGTTTGGCGAAGGACCGGACACCATCAAGAAAGTGTCGGCCGAGAACCCGGCCGAAATGCTCTTCACCCACGACATCAAACCGGGCGAATTCCAAATGTTCGCCGGATACGGCTCCGACGATGAATTCAACTTCGACGCCGGCGTGCAAAGCTTCGCCTATCTGGCCAAACAGCGCGGCATCGACGTGACCACCTACGAAGTCAAAGGCGGCCGCCACAACCGGGAAACCGGCTACAAGATGATGCAACCGTTCGCCGATTGGGTTCTGCCACGGTTGGGGAAGTACGCCCCGGATTGAGTGTTTCCTTGATGAATCTATTGTGACAAGATTCGGACGGGGCTCAGAAGTGTGAGCCTCATCCGAATCTTGGCGGTTTGCAACTCTTCACAATTAAAATTCTCGACCAACCAAACGCAGTCAGGCTTCGCGTGTTTTGGTGTCATGGCCGAGATTTGCACGATAACTATGCTCATCACACGTGGATGGCGTCGCGATTTTACCGTTGATTTCTCGGCGATCCAGGAGGGTGTTCAATGAGAATACAAATGATGATCCGATGTGTGCCGATGCTATTGATCGGTATTTTCGCCAGCACGGCCTCCGGTCGATTGATTCCAGGCTGGCCTTACGAAAGGCTATTCAAGGAAGCCGATCTGGTTGTCATTGCAGTCCCGGTAAGCGAAAAGAAAACGAATGATCGGTTTGGCGAACCACAGGAAGAACACCTTCAATTGAAAGTCGAAGGAGTTCAAACAAAGTTTGAGGTCCGGCACATCCTCAAAGGAAAGGCAGACGGAAAGCATATCAAAATGTTGCATTTCCAGTTCGCCAAGCCAGAAAAGAATGAAATCGTCGTCATAGAAGACGGCCCAATGTTCGTGGCAATCCGTCTCAAGGGCCTGACGGTGCAAGAAAACAAAGATACCCTTTATCTGCCGCCACCGGAATATCTATTGTTCCTTCGTCGGCAGAAAGACGGGCGGTATGAGCCGGTGTCTGGCAGATACGATCCTGAATTCGCCGTTCGAGAGGTCGCCAAACCTCTTGATGATACGTTTGGGAAACGCAGATAATGTAAACGACCGCCTAACGTTTCAAGCCTCCGGCTTTTTCCCTTCCCGACGTTGAGCCAGCATAAAGTCATACAACCGTTTCGTGGCTGGCTCCCATTCTCCCCGTTTGGTTCTGGCGATCACATCCATCAGGAATACAAACGCTGGTTTCGGCAGCAGCCCCTTTTCAAAATAGCCCTTCAGCCGTTCCTCGCATTGGGTGACCCGTGACGGGTTCTCGCTTCGCACGGCCGTGTACAGGGCGTCCACTGTCTGGAACACCTTGTCGTCCACGCCCATTTGCGGCGGTCGGCGCCACCACGACACCAGCAACACAATGATGACAAGCCCGGCCAACCCGGCCAGCGCCAGCCAAGCGATCCGGTCGCGGGGATTGGCTTGGGTGTCAGTTGCCATTGGTTTCCCCTCCGTCGCGGGTGGAGAGGGCCACCCATGTCAGCGGTTTGGTGAACGTCGAGGCAAACCGGACGGAACCGTCCCCCATGAGGATGTTGCAGCCGTTGCCGTGTTCGCCCCACATTTCATCGGTGTGGCCGAACGGGTCGTTCGGGGCATGGATGATGACCTCCGGGTGGTCGTGGGTGTCCGGCCCGCTGTGGACGCCGACGAGGCAACCGGCCGCGTTGTTTTCGGAGGGCCACGGCCGCAGATCGAGCCTCGGCGGGGTGACCGCTCCGGGAACCACACCCACCCATGTTTTGTTGCTCAGGATTGAACTGTGTTCGCCAAGAAAGACGGTGTTGGAAAGCCCGTCCGTCACGGCAGCCACGGAGGTCTTGGAGTTGCGGTAAAAAGGGCCGTCGATCCGGGCGAGTTTGTTGCCGTTCTCGGGAATCGGTTCCGGGATGTCGAAATCGAACGAGTAAGCCGGTTGCCGCCCCCACGGCTGATGCACCCCGGCGTTGGTGACATAGTGGCTGTGGGCAAACACCACCCGGTTTCCATTCGAGAGGGTAATCGGCACACCGTGTCGAACGTCGGCCCCTTCTTTCTGGACTTCAAAACCGTCGCTGCCGCCGGTCGCGGAGGGGCAGAGGAACGCGGCCACCTTGGTCTTCACGGCATCGGCATTTTGCGGCGCCCAGCACCCGGCGTTCATGTCGAAACGGCGAAAGAGATTGTCCTGTTCCAGATGCGGCAACAACAGCGTGCCCCACCCCCAACCGGGGAGGCCGTTACCGTTGTCGTCCGGGTAAGAGACGCCAAACGCTGATCCGACGGCCCTCGTGTCCGTGGTCTGGTACGCGGGGGGGAATTGGCCGTTGATTCCCTCGTAATTGTGAAGGGCCAGCCCGAGTTGCTTGAGATTGTTGGAGCACTTCATCCGGTTGGCCGACTCCCGGATTTTTTGCACGGCGGGGAGAAGCAGGCCGATGAGAATGGCGATGATCGCGATCACCACCAAGAGTTCAATGAGGGTAAATCCGTTACGCTTCGGCATAGTGAACCATGTGGTTAGTTATCGGCAATAGTTTTATTAGGTTAAGCTAATTGATTTGTTTGTCAAGACTCATAATTCGAGAGATGGTGAGCCGAAAATGCGGAAACGGGAAATTGCCCGGAACCGAACTGTAGTCGTTACGCACATCGGATCACCAAGTTAGTAAGCTGATTTCAGCCAACATCCCCGACGGTTTGCGAGTATCCCATGTCCGACGTGGCGGCCCTGGCCGGCAAAATCATCTCGAACATCGAGAAGGTCATCATCGGCAAGCGGCCGCAGTTGACGCTCGCCTTGGCGGCGTATCTCTGCGAGGGGCACATCCTCCTCGAAGACGTGCCCGGTGTGGCCAAGACGATGTTTGCGCGGGCGCTGGCCGTCACGGTCGGCTGCACCTTCAAGCGGTTGCAATGCACGCCGGACTTGCTGCCGACGGACATCACCGGCGTTTCCATCTTCAACCAGAAGACCACCGAGTTCGAGTTCCGGCCCGGCCCTCTCTTTGCCCAGACCATCCTCACGGACGAAATCAACCGGGCCACCCCCCGCACCCAATCGGCCTTGCTGGAGGCGATGGCCGAACGCCGGGTGAGCGTTGACGGAAAGACCTACACCCTCAAAGCCCCGTTCATGGTGATTGCCACGCAAAACCCCGTCGATCAGGAGGGCACCTTCCCGCTTCCCGAGGCCCAGTTGGACCGTTTTCTGGTGCGGCTCAGTCTTGGCTATCCGACCTTGGAAGAAGAGGCGAAGATGCTCACCCGAATGCGGACCGGCCATCCCATCGACGACCTGCAAGCCGTGGTGAAGGCCGAAGACATCCTCGCGGCCCAATCGGCCATCCGCGAGATTCATGTTGATGACAAAGTGCGAAACTACATCCTGCAAGTGGTTCACGCGACCCGTTCGCATGAAGATGTGCTGCTCGGCGGCAGCCCGCGGGCGTCAATCGCCCTGTACCGCACCGCCCAGGCGATGGCGGCCATCGGCGGCCGTGATTTCGTCCTGCCGGACGATGTGAAACGGATGGCCCAACCGGTGCTGGCCCACCGCGTGATCCTCAAGCCCGAAAGCCGCCTGAGAAAACGAACCCCTTCCTCGGTCGTCACCGAGATCCTCGGCGACACCTCCGTGCCTGTTTTGAAGGAAGCGGAAGCCCTGAAAAAAGATTATTTTTGAGAAGAAGCGAAGAAAGAGAACAAATCAGGGCAGCGGGCCGTGACCGAAGATTAATGTCGAAGATTGGCCGGGATGCTCTGTCAATTCCCGGCCTTGAATTGCTTGAGAACCATCACGCGCGTTCCGTTGCCGGAGGACATCTTCACCAAGCCCGCCGTCGGGGCGAACCAGAGCGTGGTGAGGCTGTCTTTGTCCGCCCCGATTTCCACGCGGATCGTCTTGAACTTTCCCGCCGGAACTGTCACTTCCTCTTCCTTGACGATGGTGTGGGAAGTCTTGCCGTTACCGGACATCACGTCCCACGTCACCCCGGCCTTGGCCGGCAGTTTCAACAGCAACACGGGTTCGGCCAATGTCTCCGGTCCGAGGGCGACCCGGAACAGGCCGTCTTCCCTCACGGCAATGGTGGTCACGAACGGTTCCGATGATTCGTGGTGGCGTTCAACGGTGACCAGCGTAGCCCTCTCCTTCTTCTCCACTTTCGTCACGCGATCCGTGAATTCATTGGTCGCCTTCCCGTCAACCTGCGTCTCGTAAACGCGGGTGTCCCCCATGACCGTGGGAAAGTAAACCGCCGGGTTGTTTTTGGGCGCCGGCGCGGCATAACCGGTGGTCGCCAGCAGCAGAACAAACATGGTGAGGCGCATGATGGCTCCCGAGGGAAAGGGCGGGGATCATCATACCCGAGTGAGAGGAGACATGCGACCTGCTCCGGCAAATTGAACAGAACAAGAGCGGATCGCCCGGCCACGACATGACGTCGTTGGTCAGATACAATTTCAACAGACAACTTGGGGCGAGACCCACTGTGAACACGGGAACGGACCAGTTCATCGGCAACGGAATGTATACCGTCGCGGAAGCGGCGTTGTATGCTGGTGTCCGCACGCGCCATTTGAATCGCTGGATCTTCGGGGACGGCCAGAGCGAGGCCATCCTTCGCCCGCAATTCGATGGCAAACAAAAGTATGTCAGCTTTCTCGATTTCATCCAGGCGCTGGCCATCAAGGAGATCCGGCTTCAGCGAAAGATCCATCCTCGCAAGTTTCGGCAGGCCATCGAACTGGCCGCGAGCCGGGGGGTTGAATATCCGTTCGCCCGAAAGCACTTTACCTATCTGTTTGGGGATGATCTGTTGCTCAAGTTCCCGAATGACGGGATCATCGAAGCATCCGGCCAGAGAATGTTGACGTTTGTTGAAGCCTACATGCACGACCTGAGTTTCGGGCCGGACGGGCTGGCCAACAAATTCATGATTCACGAAAGCAATGGCGTGAAGATCGTGATGGCCCCGGAGGTCCGGTTCGGCGAACCCTTGCTTCCGAGCGGATATTCCGCCCGGACAATTTGGGATTCGATCAAGGCCGAGGGGGGCATCAACGAAGCGGCGCGGGAATACGGGATTCCCGCCGCCGAGGCGCTGGCGGCTTACAAATTCTTCTCGCAACGACTCGGGGCGATTGCGTGAACGCTCCGCCTCGCTTCCTGTTTGACGAGTGCGTCGGCAAGCCACTGATGCTCGCGTTGGAACGGGAGGTTGGCAGTCAATTCGAGTTCGTTCATCTCTGCGATTATTTTCGGGCAGGCATCCCCGACAACGAATGGATTCCCCAGGCGGCCGGCGGGAATTGGATTGTGGTCACCGGCGATTCGGGCAAACACTCGGGCAAGGGAAAGAAACTTCCCGATCTTTGCCGAAATCACTCCATCACGCACATCATTCTCGGACCGAAACTGCATCATCAATCGGGGATGACCAAGCGGATTGTCATTGCCGATTTGTGGCCGCTGATTGAAACGCTGCCGGGGGAGCCCGCCGGATCAAGATACCGAATCGTTTTGCGGACGGTGGCAGGAGTGTCCGGGTATCGATTGGTTCATGAAGTGGCTTGATCTGCGCGAATCAGACGGACGATTGATAACAAAAACATTGAGGTCACTTTCCCGCCTTGAACTCCTTGAGCGCCAACGTGTGCGACCCTTTTAAGGCGGACATTTTCACCATCCCCACCGCCGGGGCGAACCAAAACGTTGAGGGGTCGTCCCGCTCTGTCACCATTTCCACCCGGATCGCCTTGAATTTGCCTGCGGGAACCGTCACCTCCTCTTCCCGGATAACGGTGAATGTTATCTTGGTGGTTTCGGTCTTCCATTCCCAAGTCGTTCCTTCCTTGGGCGGCAGTTTCAGGATGGGCGACGCACTGGTCAGCGAATTCTCGCGGGAAACAACTTGGAACAGGCCGGAGTCCGCCACGGCGATCGTTCTCCTAAATCCTTCCGTTTCTGGATAAATGCGTTGGATGGTGACATAGATGACACCGTCTTTCTTTTCCACGTCCATCACGCGATCTGTGACGTCGCCATATTCCTCTTTGCCGTCGGTCAGCCTCTCGTAAACAAGTTTGTCCCCGACGACGGTGGGGAAATAAGGGGCTGGCTTGTCTTTTGGCGGCGGCGCGGCGACGCTGACGGTCGCCAGCAACAGAACGAGCATGGTGTGGCGCATGGTGTCTCCCAAGAATTGGATGACGTCATCATACCCCGGCGGGCCGGCAAACGCATGCGAGATCACACCCCCGCGTTTCGGTGGCTGATCTCCGGGACGGTCAAAAAGCCCCATTTGAGTTCTTGGTCTTGCGTGTAGTTCTTGCCGAGAGTCAATGCGGTCACGGCCTTGCAGAGTTCGTAGCCGAGGTAGAAGGAGTGAGCGGGGTCGAGCTTGGAGTCGGCCGCCAGCATCTTCTCGAACAACTCGAAGGGGTCGGCGCCGCGAACGTAGATGTCGCCGTTCATGACGTGCAGTTCGCCCCGCTCGGCGAAGAGGCGGTAGTTGCGGTCCTTGATCGTGCTGGCCAAATGCGTCAGGGTTTCCTCGCCTTGCTCGGTTAGCTTGGCTTCACGCAGGATGGTCAGGCCGGCGTCCACGTGTTTCGGGAGCGTCTTTTCGGTCACGGCGTGGTGCATCAATCGGCGGGCCAAATCGAATTCGCGCACAGCCGTGCGGCACCAATTAATCACTTGCGTCGTCAGGATGCTGCGGATGCCGGTCTCCTGACAGAAGCCGGCGAGGAGGGTGTTGATCCCGGCCGAATCGACTTCGGTCAGTTCCGTCAGGTTGCCGACGCCCATCATGATTTCCGTGTCCGGCCAGCGTTTTCTCGCCTCAAGATAGCGGCCTAGCGAGGCGGCGAAGCCGTGGCCGATCGGTTCGAGGATGGGGTCGATGCGGTGAGGCAGGCCGTGCGATTTCAGGAAGCTCACGGTTTCCGCGAGAGATTCGGTGTCCGTCGGCTGGTCGGGGATGGCCACCACTTCGGACCCGTGGCGTTCGTGCCAGCCGATGGCCAGTTCCCGGTTGGAACTGTTCACGCTCAACACCAACTCGGCCCCGGCGGCGAGGGCGGCTTCCACTTCCACCGGGTTGAAACTGTCCACCGAGACGCGATGACCGGCTTCCCGTAGTTTGGCGACGGCGTGGCCGATGTCCGTCCAAGTGGTTCCGGGATCGCAGCCGAGGTCAATGAGGTCGGCCCCGTCCCGACGATAGTCGGCGGCGATGGCGAGCAGCTTTTCCGGGGAGAGTGTCGGGGCGTGGTTGATTTCGGCAAGGATGTCGATGTTGTGTTTCCCGTAGTCGGCCGGGCGTTTTCGGCGTTTGCCAAAGAACTCCGGCAAGTCCCGCAGGTCGCGCGGCCCCCGTTCGATGCTCGTCTCGGCGGGGAGAGATATCTTCCCCAACTCTCCCCGGCAATAGCCCGGCAGAATCACGCGGTTGGTGTTGTCGGCCACATGCAGACGGCGGCCGACCCAATCGGTCGTCAGCAATGCCGCCACCGTGATTGGCATCACCGCCACTTCGGCCTCAAAACCAACCGCCGGGGCGAGATCAGCCAGCACCTTCCGCAAAGAGGCTTCCGCAAGTTTGCCGGTGACAAACAGAATTTTCGGCATGAGTTAGAGAGAAGAAAATATCAAATTCATTGATCGAAAAGTTCTTATGTTTGCCGAAATTTCATGGCAAAAAGGCCGGGCAAAATTGGACACATTGGACACACTAAAAGAAAAAGAAAGCCTCGTTTGGGCGTTTTCACGGCGGGCCAGATGGCCGACGATGTCTTTTTATTCACAATCCGGGCGGGCAAAGGTGGTTTCTCGGATGAACAGTGCCCTGATTCAGCCATCCGCTGATCGCTTGATAAATGCTTCCCCGTTCTTAAACTCATCAATGATGGGGATGGGGTTCCCCCGATAACCGCTTTTTGAAGCTGATGACTCCTACCATTCACAAGTCGTCGCCGCGAAGGCGTCGGCCAATGGGGGAGCTTGCCGTGAATTTCACAACTTGCTTGCTGGTGGCGCTGGGCGGGGCAATCGGGACATTGGCCCGATATGGCGTGGCGTCGTGGGCCTTGCCCGTCAGCAAAGAGTTTCCGTTCGGAACCCTGATTATCAATGTCGCCGGTTCTTTCATCATCGGGTTTTTCGGAACCCTGACGCTGGCTGTCGGCAAGTTCCCGGTCTCGGAAAACACCCGCCTGTTCGTCATGGTGGGGATTTGCGGCGGCTTCACCACCTTCTCCTCGTTCAGCCTGCAAACCCTCGATTTGCTGCGCGGCGGCTCTCCTGTAAAGGCGATACTGAACGCGGTTCTTTCCGTCGTCCTCTGTCTGGGGGCTGTCGCCATCGGCCACTGGTTGGCCACGCGGCTGAACGGCGACACGCCCCAGATTGCTCAATTGGAGATTGAAGAAGAGGCGTGATTAATGCAAAAATCAAACAGCAACATTTGCAAATGATTTCAAGAGCCCCACTGCGTCAGCAGTGGGGGTGGCCGTCACACTCGGAAAACAACCCCCACCGCTGACGCAGTGGGGCTCTTGATGATCTCACACAAGTTGCTCGTTGATTTTGCATTAGGGAGTGTTGGCGGCCTTTGCCTTCAAAATCCGGCCACTGGCGGGTATCCCAACACCTCCGCCTCCACCGCGTCGTCGCCGGTTCCGGCGGTGAGTTTTAGGCCGGTGTCTTGATGGCCCCGGCGCAAATAGCCGATGGCCACGGGGGCTTTCAATCGGGGGGAGATCACCGAACTGGTGACCAAGCCGACTTCCTGCGTGTCGCGGTAGAGCTTGGTTCCGGCGGGGAGGGGGTGGACGCCGTCGGTTTTCACGCCGAAGAAACTGCGGTTCACGAAGCCGGCGCGGTCGCGGGCCATCACGATTGGTTCTTGGCCGAGATAGCAACCCTTCTCATAGCTGACGGCCCGCAGAGGGCGGGGGACTTCCATCACGAAGCGGTCTTCGCCGATGTCGATGCCGTAAACCGGCGTGCCGGCTTCCACGCGGAGGATTTCGTAAGCCTCGTCGCTCGCGGCGGCGGCCCCCGAGTGAAGAAGCAACGTCTTCATCTCTTCGGCCTTTTCCAATGGAAGCACGATGTCGAAGCCCGGCAGGCCAAGCGGGTCGTGACGGCGGATTTGGGCAGTCACGCCATTGGGGAACGTGCGCTCCATGTGCATGAATTCCCCAATGTCCGGCACCGGGGAGCCGAGGGCTTTCCCCAGCACGGCGGCAGCGGTTGGCCCGGCGAGATGGAACTGGGCGAAGTTTTCCGTGTGGTCCATCAGTTCGACGGCCTCGGAAATCAGGTGCTTGTCGAGATGCTCGAACAGCTTGCGGTTGAACCCGGCCGTCACGTCCAGCCAGAAGGCATGTTTGCCGTTCACCAGCACATGATAGATGAAAGCGTGGGCGAGCACCTTGGCAGTGGCCGAGCAGAAATAGGCTTCGCAACCACCGCCGAGGGGAAGATTTTTGATGTCGTTGGTGGACAGGTTGTGGAGGAAACTCGGGGCATCCTTCCCGGTCAGTTCGATCTTGCCCTGCGTGGAGCGATCAAACAGCACGGCGGCCGCGAGGGCGGTTTCGTATTCGGCGGCAAACTTGGTCATGACTGGCTTTCTTCCGTCTTGGGAATCGTGACCCAATTAAGCTGGGCGTCCGGCAGGTGAACGATCTTGCCCGGTTGATCGAGCAATGCTTGAAGTTCCTTCGGGCCGGGCAACGGCGTGGCAAAAACCTGGCTGACGGTATCCGGCCGGATTTCGGAGGCGAGAAACAACTTCGCCCGGCTCGCGGCCATCGCCCAGCCAAGGGCGGCCTGCATGTCAGCGGGCTTTTCTTTGGTCAGCCGTTTGATGGCGTCCACAGAGTGATCGCTTTCCCGCAACAGGAGGAAACCCGGCCCGAGTTCCGGGTCGGCATCGCTGAGAATCACCACCCGGCCGCCGGGTTTTGCCACTCTGGCCCCGGCCATCGCGGCGCGGGCCAGATCCTCGAAGGTGTGCTTCAGCGGGTCGCCGCTCAGGGTGGCGATCACCGTGTCGGCCCGTTCGGGGATTTCACTTCGCCAGAGCGATTCCACCCGTTGGCCGCATTCCACCATCGAATTTGGCAAGCCGGCCGACACTTCCAGCAGGCATTCGCCCGGCCCCTCGAACACATGAATAAACAATGGCAAGCCGAGCAGCCAAATCACTTCCGTGGCGGTCTTGTCCCCGACGTATTCTCCTTGAAGGGCGGCGGCGCTGACGGCCCCTCGGCTGGCTTTCTGATTGTCATCGTCGGACAGGGCGGGATACACCAATCCCTCGGCCCCGGTGATGCCCAACAGCGGATGTTCCCGGCGGGCCGAGAGGACGATCACCTGATCGGCATCCACCAGCGTGCGGTTCATGTATAACCGCCGGCCGTTTTCGGATGTGGCGAGGTAGCTGAGCTTTTTCCGGTCGTCCGGTTGATGGATTTCCGCTTGCAGATCGGCGAATTCATCCCCCAGATGATCGACCCAATCTTGGGCGGACCCGGCCGGGGAAATGACAGTGACCGCTTCCGGGGGAATCCCGGCCGAGGCCAGGTATTTAAGCGTCCCCTGAATCAACTTCGCCAGATCGGGAAGCCGTTCGTCAACGACGAGGGCGATCTTGTCGTCCGGCGTCATCGCGCGCCGCAGCGGCTCAAACTTGATGGGGTGATCCATCGCCCGATAAACAGCCGCCTCCGCATCATTCAGGGGAGCGGCCGTTGGGCCGGGGCGGGTGACGAAATCCGGCTCGCGGACTTCGACATTCCAATGATTCGATCCAATCGGCAATTCCAGGTGCATCGTGCGAAACTCTCGTCCTCTCCGGCTGTAACCGGTAATTTATTGATTGTATCTTTTGAAGACGCACGGGGAACAACCGGGCGAAAGATGACCTGCTCTCTTGAAAGGCAACCTCACCCCCCTCTCCTGACAGCTGACGACCCGACACTTTTTTGAGGAGAGGAAACGAAGGGGCACTCATGAGTTTGTAGACCGGCTTTGCCACAAGTCTGTCCGCGAGGATCTCATGAGTGCCTTCGACGTTTTGCAGGATTGGCGGCGATGTGTCGGGAGCGGGCTGCTGCCCGGTTTTCATGCTCGGCGCACGCCTGACACGGGCCGGGGAGCGGCGACGATTCGATCCCCACCGTCGGCGACGACTCAGTTTCTTCCAACTCGGCCTCATGATGCTCCGGGGCGCCCTCGCCCAGGCACGCTATCATGAACTCCGACTGGACCGGCTCTTCCTCTATCCCACCTAGACACCGAAAAAGTGTCGGGTCCTCAGCTCCTGACAGAGAGGGGGAGCAAGAGGGTGGAAATTTCTGTCAAAGGCTTCCGGTCTTCCCCGGCCGGTTTGGTTCCCCCTCTCCGCGCCGGAGAGGGGGTTAGGGGGTGAGGTTTACGACGGGCACCCCACGCACGCCATCCCATTCCAAACTCCGCTCTCAAACCACCCGCTTTTGACAATCCTTGAAAACTCAATCCCCTGCGGCGCAACTTCAAAACTTGCGCCGCAGGGGATCATCGGTGTGAAAGCGAGGGGGTCACTGAAAGCACGGACTCGAAAACCTCACCAGCGAAACTCCAGGCCCGCGTTGATGCCATGTGCCCAGAACGAGGTGGTTTGGATGTCGGCGCGAGGCACGCCGCTGTTGGCGCCCGGAGAGAAGGTGATATCGCGGAAACTCTGCGCGGCGGGGAGGCGATTGTCGAGCTGGCTGGCGGCGCGAGCCACCGAGCTGACGTAGAGGTAATTATATCCCACCGTGGCTCGCATCCATCTGGTGACGTTGTAGCCCGCCTTGATCTCGACATCGGGGATCACGCAAAACTTGTCCTGGGAGCGGACGCCGCTGTTGGTCGGCCCTGCGAAATACCCGCGGGACAGGGAGGAATCCGGCAGGACCGCCCGGTCGAAGTTGCTGAAGCCGCTGCTCTCGACACGTTGGTGCATGTCGCCCATCGCCAGTTTCCCGGACAGCGCCAAACTCCAGTCGCCGGACACATATTGTCCGCGCAAACCGGCCTGGCCGCCGTAAAACTGGTTGCGAGCGGTGAAACTGTCCGTGGTGGTGAGCCGGTCCGTGGCCGTGAATCCCAAGCTGGATGGGAAGAACGGACCAACGGCGCCAAATCCCGTCGAGGACGTGGTCAGATCAAAAGTGTCCCGCAGATCGAGGTAGCGGAAGCCCGCGAGAGCCTCCAGGCGAAAATTGTCCTCGCGCAAGAGGCTGGCCACGGCGTTGCTCTCCGCGCCCCACAACTGGCTGGCGAACCTCATGTGAATGGAGCCGGTTTCGCCCCCGGTGACCGGACCTCCGGGGATACCCGTGGGAATGGCGATCACGGCCAACTGCCGGGCGCCCGTGCCATCAATGAACGGGATGCCCAGAAGGGGGGAGCCGGCCGAATTGCTGGAGTAATTTTGCGACCGCGTGGCGGTGTCGAACAGAAAGGCGGAGACTTCCACGCCGAAGGTCCGGTCACGGTCCAGCCAGGCGCCTGCCGTCAACCGGAGGCCGGACACCCCGGTAATGCCCGACGATCCCGAACCCGGAATCGTCCGCACCGAGGAGGAGGGCACGAAGTCGTCGTTAAACGTTCCGACCCCGTTCGCGGTCGCCACCACCGGAACATTGGTCTGCTGGCCCTTCATCCACCAGTGCAGGTAATCCGCGCCGACCCAGATTTGATCGAAGTCGCAAGCCCCTCCGCCCGCCCCCAATGCGGACCAATCCGCCGCCGGTTCCTCGCAAGCCCCGACCTTGGTCGAAACAACCTCGGGAGTCTTGGCCGGAACTGTCTCGGGAGCCGGGGAATCAACCGTCGAAGAGACGGGCTGAACCGACCGGGCCGGAGCGGATTCCGAAGGCGGCGAATCACCCAATGAAGGCCCGGACTGGGCTTTCCCGGCGTTGGCCAGAGACAGCATCACACAGGCGGATGCGAAGGACCGTTTGAACATGGAAGCTTCCTTGTTTCCATTTGTTGCGAAATCCCCGTGAGCGGGAGGGTTGTGAATCTATCGTGTGAAGCCGACGGGACATTGACGGCCGAAGGAATCCGGCGGGTAACTACCCGCCGCCGCTATCCTTTTAACCGCCACATGCCATCGAACCCTCACGCGGCGTCGCCTGCGCAACCGGCGGAATACAAATGATTGGAAAATACAGAATTGGCGACAGGGTGATGGGCGCCGGTTAGACGAAGCCGGCCTTCATCGGCGGATCACAAAGCGAAGGCCGCGACACAGTGGATGCCAAAGACAACAAAGCCCAACATATTAATCTGTCCCGCACATTTGGGGTACTTCTCGCGCCAAGCATAGTAGAGCGATGAACTGAGGATCACTGCGGCAAAAGGAATGGCCAGAAAAAGCAAGAACCACAGGAACAGGGAAAGGCCCCTCAAGCCGGGATCTTTGGCTTCGGGGGGTTCGTCGTCGCCCCGTCGTTCTCGGGCAAGGAGACAACCGCACTTCGGGCACGAGATCGCATGTTCCGGTACTTTGTGTCCGCATTCCGGGCATTTAATCAGTGTCATGAATAAGAACCTTCCCTGCCCGCAGCCCGCAAGGACAAAAAATCCGCGAGGATGTCGGATGGTTGATAAAGATACCCCGCTCGGCTCATCCGTGCCCGGATTGACAGGGTTTCAACGGACGATGATTCCGACAACAAACCGGCCGCGGGTTTCGCATCCGGCAATCGGCGAAGATGAGACGGCAGGGTAACGGGCATGATGAAATGCCCGGAGGATGCGGGGTATTTTAGGGGGCCGGCGAGCCGAACAGTGTAATCTGTCTTCATGCCGGCTTCAAAGCCGTTGCCGGTCAAAGGATTTTGACCGGGCAATTCCAAGAATAACGAGAAGTGTCTTGTTCCACGTTGGAATTGTGATTGTCAAACCGGCTCCCGATGTTTTGAAATCAAGTATCCGGTAACAGGTCAATTCCATCAAGACATCCTTGCAAGGATAATTTGGTTAGAGAATCTGGGTGATTTGGTTCGCCGAGTCCGCGCGAAACTCAAAATCAAATGCCGGCCAAAGGATGCCGACTCGATTGAACAACATCTGAACGAGCGCGGTCCGATCAGACAAAATCGACACTTGGAGGTTATACTCCTTTCCGTCATCACCATTCACCAAAATGTCAAAATCTGTCCCGCTGTCCGAATTGTTGATGACAGTGAGTCTATAGCCGGCGCATGTGATGGATGAATCACCGGCCGCCTGTCTTCTCTTGGCCATTTTCATGATCTCCTGAAAAAGTTATCGACGGATCGGATTCGGCAGGTTACGCAGATAGTTCAAGTCGGCCTTGATGCGGTGAAGCGTTTTTGGCGCGGGCACCGGAGCGTCAGGTGGAAAATCGTTTGAGTAGAGCCGAACCTTGGCCCCGACCAAATCAAGTTCGGTGTAACCCGTCGCCGCCGGACTCCACGGGCGAGTGCTGAAGGCAGTTGTCGGTTCCCCGTCAGGCACATTGACTTTCTTCCCGTCTTCATCAATCCGGGTGGGGATCCGTTTGAGAAAGACGCGAATTGTCCTGCCATCCGTAAGCTTCGCCACCATTGTCGCATCACCACTTGGCACGGGCATGGACAAGTTGAGTTGGGCGGTTGTCAGGTCCCCCGGTAATGTCGGAATGATTGGCATGCCATCTTTGAGATTCGTTTTCACAACCGAGGTGACGGACAGGATTGTTCCTTCGTAAGCGCCAGGCGGAGCTGCCTCCGGCCCTCGAAGAAAGGTTGTTGTCATGGCTAGGTTAAAAAATTCTTGCGATGCCTCCTTGGGCACCCAATAATATTTTTTACATTGCTTGCGAACAATATGAGCGGCGCATCCCGGATCGTCATCCGAAACCATAAAGAGAGTCGGATCACAGGCGAATTTAATGTAGGCCTCATAGACGTCATTCTGGTCAGTCACCGGATTGGCGACAAAGCTCATGGTCCGTGATCGTGTGGCACTTCCTCCCGGCGAGAACATGGTGGCATATGTTCTCTGGATTGGATCAAACAATTGCTCGGTCAGTGATTGGCTGCCGCCAAGAGTAGCCCCGAGTTGATCATTGTCTTGCACGGTGATGTCGGCGTAGGCGACTTGGACGAACGGTAATTTGTCATGAGCACGGATCAAATTTTCCATGATCTGCTCGGTGTACATTTCATCAACCGCTTGCCGCAAGTTATTCCCGTCTTGGGCAACTTGTCGACTCAGGCAACCGCTCCCAAACGAAGAGACAATCGCCATCAAAACGGTGAAAATTCGTGTGGCAAGCGACATAAGCCTGTGCCCTCATGATTCTACAGTAATTTGTCAGAATAACTTGCGAGTGATGAAAGCGACTGATAATCGCTGGTCCTGTGGCTTGTATCGACTTCAACGACGGCAGACTTTATCAGGCATTGGAATGTTTTGATTTGTTGTTTGCCCGCTTTTGAGGTCAATCGTGAGCACTTTTCGTCCCGCTACCCACGGGCTTGCCGTTGGATCACCGGATTTTGTTGTGGAACTCTCGACAAACTTCTGAAAGGATTTCAGCCTCAGCGGCCATCCGTCGGATCATCCAACACATATTCCACCTGATGCGCCTCCGCGAGCGTTGGCACTTCCAGCTTGTCGAACAACCGTTCCCATACTCCCACGGGGACGGTTTTTTCCCGTTCGCGATTCTGCCGCCGGATCACCGGGATGGGGGGCTCGACATAGATGATTCGCGTGCGCGCCTTATAGTCGGCACACAGATCAATCAACCGGTTCCGCATTCGCCGGGTGATGTTGGTCGCGTTCCACACGAATGGTTGTTTCTTGCGGAGGTGTTGCCGGGCAAGATCGTAAGCCTTCGCGATCACCGCGCTTTGGTCGTCCCGTGGATCAACATCCAGTTCTTCGCGGATCTCGTCCAACGAAATGGCATCCAAGCCTTTGCCGGTGGTTGTCAGCCATGTGCTTTTGCCGCTGCCCGGTAGGCCGGCCAGCAGGGTTACTTCGCCGGCGGTGTCGTCGTACAACTCGGCCATCGGCGAGTTGTTCTCGTTGCGGAAATACATGAACCGGCTGTGATCGTTCGCAAACGGATACGGGCCATCCCAACATCCGGTCTCCCGGCAAAAATCGGGGAAGAGGCCGATGCGGGTCATCGTGTCGTCGTTGGGGGTCAGACAAATCCGGCCCCGGTGATCGGCTTCCGCAAGGATGGCCAGCAGGTCGAGCCGGGCGGTCATCCCGCCTTGAATGACTTTGCGTTCCGGCCGGGGATGATTGAGGAAATTGGCCGGGAGACCATGATAACGCACTTGGGCCAGGATCTGTTCCCGGATCGCAAACGACGGCGAATGGAAAGCCGGATCATCAACCAGCAACCGCCGGGCCTTGTGAACCCCCTTTACTGAATGTCCCGGTGACCGCACCCGGCCATCTTCGATGAAGGTGCATTCCGGCTTGGCGATGTCGTGCAGGATCGTCCCGGCGAACACGATGTGCCGATCTTGCTCCGGCAATTCCCGGAACGCGGGCAATTGGGCGAGTTCCCCAAGGACCATGCCCAGGTGCGTCAGCACATCCCCCTCCGCATGGAAGATGCTGTCCTGCGGGCACTCGGCCAGCGGCTCAAGCCACGGCAACTCCGCAACCAGAGCGGCCATGTCAAACTTCCAGTCCGGCCCTGCCGGGCATCCGGGGCATTTCCACACGCCGTCCACGACTGATCTCCTTAAAAGGCAACCTCACCCCCTAACCCCCTCTCCTGAAAGAGAGGGGGAACCAAACCGGCTAGCGAAGACTGGAAACCTTTGACAGAGATTTCCGCCCTCTTGCTCCCCTCTCTTTTAGGAGAGGGGCCGGGAGTGAGGTTGCCTTTTTCACCCGAACAAATCCACATCATCGGCCAGCCGGTTGGGGATCAACGGGCGATCCTGCCAGTGGCCTTCTTCCGTCAGCTTTTGGATGAAGTCTCGTCGGACCCATTTGAAGCGGTCCCGCACGATGCCGTCTTCTTCGATCTTGATGTACAAGCCTTCCATCAGATCCGTCGGGTCGGTTTGCCGGAGGGCGGTTTCGACATCCCACCCGGCCGCTTGTACATCTTCGATGAGGCGTTCGCGGGCGTGGGCGGTGCGAAACGCGGATTCGGCGACCATCTCGATCAGGGCCTCTTCCCCTGGAAATTCGCCGGAGTAAAGAACCCGCACGGGGACGACGGCCAAGCCATCCAGCAACTCGGCCCGCCGGGGAGTGTCGAGAAATTCGCCCGTCTCGGTGTCGAGGATGTCGAACTCCATCCAGTAATGGGGCAGGGCATCGTACCAGACGGTATGCTTGGCGTAGAGCCATTCGCCGTAGGCGATGTGTCTTGTGCCGAGCCGTTCAAAAAGCGGCTCGCTCCGGACGGCCGCCCATTGCTTGAAGAGGTTGAACTGCCGTTCCCTCGGCCCGCCGGTGAGATAATGTCCCCGGCTTTGCAGCCATACCCGCCCGGTGTCGTCAAAGGAAAGACCGGAGTTGGCTCCGTCCATCTTCTCCTCAATGACGACATGCCGCCCCGCCAGTTCGGACATGGCCACGGCTTCCAAATCCTCGTCCCCGGCTTGAAGCCGCGAACCAACAAGATGCCGGGTCCGGGGATACTTGCGAATCGGTTTCATGGAAAAGCCTCCCCCGCAACGGCGACGAATCAACCGGGGAAGACACGGATCGGCGAAGAAGGTTCAAGGAGAACGATCAAGTGGTGACGGTGAAAAATGCCGCGACATGGAGTATTCGCGGCTCACACCAATGGAAATGATCCGAGATTCAAGTGATTGATGTTTCGGCTGATGTTCCCGGCTTGATCTCCCGCACCCCTCCATTCGGGCGCCTCATCAACATCGCCGCCGCCCAATAAATGAATTCGACGCCCCACGCCACACATGCGGCGTAGAAACCGGCCACATAAGCGGTCTGGTCTGGTTGCGGGAGGCGGTCTTTGAAGATCAGCCAGTCGGCCAGATTCCCCCAGGCGGTGATGAATGCGAGGATGACCGACATCATGAAGCCCGCGAACGGATGGCGGTTTCTCCAGACAATGCCCAGCAGGAAATTGGCGATCAGCGGCGACGCATAGAACGCGAGGTTGCCCAGATTGGCCGGGCGAATGGCGTTGTCAAAGCGGGTTTGGTCGAGGATTTCTTGCTTGTTCATGCTCTGGAAAGCCAGAATGCTCGCCAGACCGACCAGAGTGATGAAAAACGCGGGAACGAGGAAAAATCGCATGGATTGTGCGGTGACTGGTTCTCACCACGCCTTTTCGTAAACGCCCTGTAATTCCGGTTCGCCGACGGTGCGGGGATTGAACCGGGCCGTCCATTGCTCGTTGGCTTCAAGGGCCAGCAGCGGCAAAATCGTGTCGCTCACCCCCACGTCCCGCAGCCGGGTGGGGAGGCCGGCCAGTTGCACCAGTTCTTGAATCCGCCGGGCCACCATCTCGGAAACAGGCTCGCCGTTGAGCGTCACCCCGACCGGCGGCAGTTCTTGGTACAGGTGATCCACGGCCATCGCGTTGAAGCGAACCACATGCGGCAGCAACATGCCGATGGCCGTGCCGTGGATGACGCCGTAATGGGCGGTCAGCGGGTTGGCGCAGGAATGGGCGATGCCCAGCATGGCGTTCTCGATGGCCACCCCGGCGAAGTGCGCCCCCACCTGCATCGCCCCGCGGGCGGTGAGGTTGTGCGGCTCCCGGAGGACCGTCTCCAGGTTGGGTTCGAGGTATTGCCAGGCCGCCAGCGAATAAAGTTGCGAAATCGGGTTCCGCCGGGTGCAGACATACGATTCCACCGCGTGGGCGATGGCGTCGATGCCGGTGACGGCCGTCACGCCCCTTGGCTGGGAAAGCGTCAATTCCGGGTCGAGGATGGCCACCCGGAAGGCGGCTTTCTTGTCCCCGCAGGCCATCTTCATGTGCGAGGATTCATCGGTGATGAGGGCGAAGCTCTGGGCTTCGCTCCCCGTCCCGGAGGTCGTGGGGACGCCGATGGAGGGGAGCATCGGCTTGGTGGCCTTGCCGTGCCCTTTGTAGTCGGCCATCCGGCCGCCGTTGGTGTAAATGAAATTCACACCTTTGGCGCAGTCCATCGAACTGCCGCCGCCGATGGCGACGAGAAAATCGACCTGGTGTTTGCGGGCGAACTCCACGCCGACGGCCACGTCCTTCGTGGTCGGATTTTCCTTCACCGCGTCGAACAGGAAGACTTCCAGCCCGGCTTCCCGGAGCAGTTGCTCGGCCCGCTGCGGATGACCGGCTTTTGCCAGCCCCGGATCGGTGACAAGCATGATCCGGCGGCCGCCATGCTCGCGGGTCAGTTCCCCAAGGCGAGTGATGGTTCCGGGGCCGAAGACGGCCCGGTTCAGTGGTTGAAAATCAAACGGAGGAGGCACGACGGCCGGCCTGTTGGAATGCCCGCTGGCGGTAAAGATGTGTGAAGAGGTTCCCTTCATGCGGTTGATCCCAAGTCAGCCGTGTTGTCGGAGCGGGGCCGATGTTCAGCCGCTCGATCAACGGGCAATCCAAAAGACTACGAATGAAGACCGGGTCCTCGGTCAGGGCCATGACCGCGAGGGAGTACCCGACTCGTTTTAGCATATCGGCCTGCGGACATTCCACCACGCTGGCGTAGGGGAAAAGAAACTCTTTGTTCGTCAGCGGGTGATCGACGCTTTGCGTGTGAACAATCGTCGGCAGCACCCAGGCGCAACGCCCTTCCCGCACCAGCCGGGGCGTGCCGCGAATCCGCTCGGTCACGTCCTCGGCGCCCGGCGTTTTCAACCCTTCGTCCACCATGCCGGAAAGGGCCACGCCCACGTCCGGATTGCCGAAGGCGGCGATTTCCGCCTTGGGGTCGTCCCACGCACGAGCCTCGACCTTCGCCAACCGGGCGGCGACGGCCTCGGCAATCGCCTTGCCGTGCCGGGGGGTCCAGATCGCGGAGATGTTGATGCAGGAACGCCCGCCGTTCGCGGAGACGCATTCGACCATTTCGTCGATGTAGTCCGCGTAATTGTCGGCCATGTCCTCGCCAATGAGGATTTTGCTGTAGCCCGGCCCGTGCAATTCGACGCGGTGATCGTTCTTGTAACTGTCCGTCGTCCGGGCGTCCCCGAAGAGCATCGAGCGGCCCGTGGCCCGGAGAATGTCGCCGGCTCCGGCGTGATCGGTCGGCAGGAAGTTGATGGCGCTGGCGGGCACCCCGGCCTTGAGGAAGGCTTGCAACACCCGGTGCGGCGTCCACGGTTCTTCCCGGCCCGGCTTCAACACCAGCGGCGTTTTGAGGGCGATGGCGGGAACCCACAGCGAATGCACGCCTGGGGAATTGCTCGGCAGGATGGCCCCGAAGGAGTCGGTCGTCGGGTAGAAAGCGGCCATCCGGCCCCCTTGCATCCCGAAACCGTTGTCAATAATCGAGAGGTCCAGCCCGCGAGTCAGCCCGCCGAGAACCTCTTCGACATTCCGCAACACGTATTCCACTTTGGCCGCGTTGCGACGGCAAAACACCATCGGCGAACCGGTCGTGGACGACAAACAGCGGATGTAATCATCATACGTTTGTTGTTGGTCGCCGATCGGCAGCGTGTCGTTGGCGAAGTAGTCGGCCGCCTTGGCGTACATGGCGATCAAATCCCGGATGGGAATCTTCGCCAGTTCCTTTTTGGCGCGGGCCATCGTCGAGAGATCGCGGTTGATGGCGATGCTGCTCAACTGGCTCACCTCGGCAATCGGTTCCCCCGTCGCATGGTGGACCAGTGTGGTCTTCTCAAAACTGACGTAAGGCTTGCCCAGACGCAACGCGGGAATGTGCAGCATGATTTCGATGAGGTAAGTTACGGTTCGGCGTAAACGCAGGCGACACGGTTTATGTATAGTCGGCGGGCGGCCGGAGGGCACACCGGGATTTTAGACGCTCGGGCAAGCGGACGCATTCGGAATGCGGAATCAGCCCCGTGAACGGCGGATGGAGACACGAAAGACACCAACCACAAAGACGCAAAGATCACACAAAGTTTCACAAAGAACAAAGCAGATCAGAAGCAAAGTAAAGAGCAAACCTGTCGAGTAAAACCAAAAAGAATTGTTTTCTTTTTTTGCTTGATGTCCTTCTGTTTTCACATTGTTCAGGGGCTTTCCCTGTGAAACTTTGTGTGATCTTTGCGTCTTTGTGGTTGGTGTCTTTCGCCTCTCAATCCTCACCCCGTCGGTTTCAAAGCGAGTTCCAATCGATGAAGCGTGGCCAGAAGGGTTTGCAACTCGGGGCCGGTCCGCTTTTGGAAGCCAAAGCGTTCTTCATAATAAGCCTCCACCAACACGACCGGCACATCGGCGGCGGACGCGGTTGCGGAGTTCCGTTGAAGCCGGTCGGAGACGGTCAGGGCGAATTCCATCGGGGTTTCGGAGGGGTTTCGCTCCATCTGATGGATGGCCAGCAAAT
>NZ_JH636440.1:808141-843687 GCF_000255705.1 Zavarzinella formosa DSM 19928 | reverse complement strand
CCCGTGTCCCCTCCCGCCGAACCCGCCAGCGGCGCCAGACTTTGCGAAGCACATAACCGCCGCCGAAGATCCCGAGCAGCGTCAGCCAGCCGTGATCGTTGACGAGCCATTCACGAACCGCCCGGGCGCTTTGCTCCCGCGAATCCGCGTTATAAGCCAGCAGCAACGCCTTGACGACGGTTTCCCATCGCTCCTTCGCCCGGTCCAGGAAACTCACCGGGCCGGTGGTGATCGCCTCCACGCCGGAGGGCGTCGGGTCGAGGATGCTCCACCGATAAGCCTGGATATCCCTCGGCAGCAGGCCGGGCGGGAGGCGTTCCGGCAACGGCAACCCCGCGTCGGACGCCGGGACCAGCGCCTCGACCCAGGCATGGGCATGGTCTTCCCGAATGTCGTACCAGCCGTCCTCCCGGCTCTCCAAACCGCGATAGCCGAGCACCAGTTGGGCGGGAACGCCAATCGCGCGAAGCACCAGCGCCAGGGCGCTGGCGAATCGCTGGCAGTGGCCCGCCTTCACATTGAGAATGAAGTCTTCCACCGGATCGATGGTTTTGTCCAGCCGGACCAGATCCAGCGTGTATCGAAACTCCCCGGAATGGGCGAAATGATCACTGATCTCCCGAGACACAATCTCGTGGTATTTCGGGTCCAGTTCGTTGCTCACCGGGTCGCGGTTCTTGAGCGCCTCGGCGGGGATTTTTCCCTTTTCCACCAGCGTGCGGAGCAGCTTTTCCGCGTATTCCTTCAGCCGCCAAAGGGCGACGGGAACTTGGGCGAGGCCGTTCGGGGGGCCGATGATTCGCATCACCGGCGTGTGGTTGAAATCTTCCGGCGCCACCCAGGCCTGGAGGTATTGCCTGGTCACGCTCAGGCCGTCGAACGAGCCGTCCGGCCGCTGGTTCCAGCTTTGGGAAGAGGCTTCCCGCTGCGGCCGGCTCACCACCGGGCTGAATTCGCCCCCCCGCCAGGCGATCGGGTCGGCGAGCGGCTGGTTTCGCCCCATTTTGGAGCCGGTCATAAAGGTGAGATAAATGGTCTCCGGCCCGAAGTCCGGCAGGCGTTGATAGGGGTTGTTCGTGACGAATTCGGGCGCCTTCACCCGCTCGACCAGCTGGAAACGCATGTTCGTGTCCCGCTGCCAGCGCCCCTGATTGTAGTTTTGCAGGTGGGCCACCCGCCAGCGCAGGTCGCCGGGCAGGTCGAGGATCGGTTCTCCCTGGCGGTTCTCCGCCTTCACCTCAAAGACTTTTTCCCGGTTGACCTCAAGGGGGCCGGAACTGTTCATGTCCACCGCCCCCTCGCCGAGGCCGGTTGATTTCATCCGGTTGTTGAATCCCAACTGCCAGTTCTGGCCGGACCGGGGCGTCATCCAGAACAGGGGGACCGCCAGCAACCCGACCAGCGCGGCCCGGACAATCGCCGGCCACAGTTCCCGCCCGCGAGACCGCACCACGGAAACCCGCAGGGAAAGCTCCGAGCCAACCTCCCGGTAAATTTGAAACATGGCCAGCCCCCAGACGAAGCTGATGGCGTAGCCGATGAAGAACACCACAAACACGCCGTCCGAGGCCATCGCACACGCCAGCGACACCGAGACAAGGCCGAGGCCGTGCATCGTCCAATAATCTCCGGTGTGCTTGGGCCGAAAGAGTTTGGCGGGAATCAACACCAACACGACGGGGGCCAAGTATGGCAACGCGCTCGCGGGCCACGGCAGCATGTCCGTCAGCCCCGTGGGGGGCCGCACGAATTGAAAAAGCCCCCACAGCCCGAGGGTCACGGAGAGAAACAACCCGACGAGATTGGCGTCCCGCAGGTTGAGCTCAAACCGTCCCTCCATGACGTAGGCCGCGCCCAGCAACAAGAGGCTGAACACCGTGATAAACGGAAACTCCGGCAGCAAGTCGTACCCGGCCACCCCCACGCACAAAATGGCGAGGGTCAGCGAAACGTACAGACTGTTCCGGAAGGGGTTGATGGGTAGCATGTGGGTATTTTAGGCGCAACCGGCAAGTTGGACCCATGAAATGGAGATGACAAGAAGACAAAGGTCTCGCAAATTTTTCTGGCCGGCGCGATTGGCCGGTATTCACCCCAAGGAGCTTGTGAATTTTCCAGATTAGCGAGAGCCATGGTGTTGTGGCAGGCGCTGGTCCACAACCTTTGGCAAACCATCCGGTTGCCAAAGGCCCGAAAGCCGGGCTGGACATGGCGGGAGACATTGCGCGCCGAACCGGCGCCTGACCAACGAATGATCGGCCGGGGGCGAAAAGATCGCCCCGGCGAAATCAAAACCGCCTCACGATCTTGGAATAATTTCACAAGCTCGTTGGGGCAAAAACCATTGCCCGGCGAGAGTAAACGCGAGAATTGATGAGCGCCCGAATGATTTGTTAGCCCCCTTTCGGGTGGTTTGAGCAAAGTTCAAACCGTCGAGGCGGACAAATGTGGTGTTTTTCGGCGCAACGAACCGACAATGCTTTGCTGAAAACGGAAATCAAGCAGTCGCGTACAGGGCTTTCAGGCGATCCGTGGCGACGAAATCGCCGCGGCGTTCCATCGCCACCGCTTCGTCGCGGATGCCGTCGAAGCCTTCCCGCAGCGTTTTCAGAATCTTCAGGGCATCCTGAATCCGGGGAATTTCCGGCCGGGTCAGGCGGTTGACGATGAACTCGTACAGCCGGAGATAGTTCGTCCCCATCTCTTCGTTCACTTCAGTCTTGACGCCGGCCGCCAGGGCCGTGACCATCAATTGGGACTTGGACATCAGAGGGATCGCGCTGGTGTAATCACCCTCGCGGATCAACGGGATGGCCTGTTGCAACCGGGAGATGGCGCCGTCGTAGAGAGCCAGCAGAAGATCGATCCGGGTGGCCGCGACGGCCGCTTTTTTTGATGTTTGGTAAGGGTTCATGGCATCCTGTCTTTATTTGTACGAGAGCACACCGAACGAGGCCGCGATCTGGCTGCCCACGTTTTTCAATGTGCTGACACTTGTTTCCAAACCGGCGAACTGCTGGACGAGGGCGGCTTTCTTGTCGCTCATCGTCTGGTTCTCTTTGGTGATGGTCGTTTCAATCGTGGCCACACTCTGGTTGAAGCCATCGTCGATTGTCTTGAACCGCCCGCTGATCGGGTCCGTGTACTTGTCGAGAACCTGACTCAGCCGGGACGCCAGCCCCTGGGTGACGGTCAGATCGGACGTTGCCGTGCCGGCGCTCACTTGGTCTTCGGTGTAACTGGCCCGAATTTGCAACCCGGCGGTATTGGCATTATCGGGGTTCCCCGTCAAAACTTGCCCGCTTCCGCTGGCGGCTTCTGTTTTCCCCGCGACCGTGTACGATCCGGCCACGTTCGTGCCCACGCCGGAGATCGCGCCGGTGAACCCCAGCAGGGAGAGGCCGCTGCCGCCGGTGATTCCCACTTGGGAGGTGCTGCCGTAAAGCGTGGACATCAACCGCAGCCGACCCGAGTCGAGATCCGCGGTGACCGTGTTCGTCCCGTAGCGGCCGTTCAGTTGAGTTTGAAGAGCCGAGGCGAGCGAGGCCGGGGTGTAGCTCCCCGGAGCGAGGGTCAGGGTGGCCGGCGAAAGATTGTTGACCTGGATGTTGAACGTGTTGTTGGATGAATCAAGGGTCATGGACGCCGGCAGGGCCGTGCTGCCGAGAATGCTGGCCCGCGAGGCCGCCTGGGTGATGTTCACCTGATATGGCTGTCCGGCCGGGGTGGGCTTGGTTTTCGTTCCGCCGAGCAGGAAGTTCGTCCCCGAGTTGCTGGCGGTTCCGTTGAACGCGAAGAGACTTTTCACGTCGGCGGCCGACACGCCGTCCACCTGTCCGTTGATGGCGGCCGTGAGTTTGCTGGAATCGAAGGCGAGTTCGCCGTTGTCGTTGAACGTCAGGCCGATGGCGGACATCCGGTTGAGCTTCGGATTGGCCCCGTTGATCGCGGACCCGACCGCCGACGCCAGATCGTTCTTCAAATTGGTGATGTCGCGGTCGCCCAAGAACACGCCGGCGGTCTGTGTCGTGGTGTCGTAGGAGGACCGGTCGTTGATAAAGTCAATGGTCGTGTTGTAGGCCGTCACGAAATCGCCGATGGCCTTCGAGGCGGTGTCGCTGTCGGGCGCCACGTTGACCGTGAGCGTTTTCGTCGGGTCGGCCTTGGCCAGATTCAACGAAACGCCGGCGATCAGGTTGTCGACGCGATTGATCGCGCTGCCCACGGTGATCGCCCCGCTCCCGGTGCCGAGCGTGACTTGGGCATCCGCCGCGTTCTGCACCTGCCGTTCGGTCAGGTTCAGGCTCGCGCCGGTCCCGCCGGTGAGATTGTTGGTCACGGAGATGGTGTTGGCGGCCCCCGTCTTCGTGCCCGTCAGAAGCAGCCGGTAGCCGGAACTGTCGCCGACCACCGAAGCCCGCACATCCCCGGCGGCGTCGTTGATGGAATTCGCCAGCCCTTGCAGCGTGTTGTTCTTCGAGTCAACCGTGACGGTGATGGGGGTGCCGGCCCCGGACTGAATGGTCACCGTGCCCGTTTGAATATTCGTGCTTTGGTCGCTTAACTGCGAAGAAGCGACTTGGTTGGCCTGGGCTAGTTGATTGACGGTGATGTTGTAAGAACCGGCCACCGCCGAACTGGAACCGACCCCGGTGACGCTGGTGTCGTCCGACGAGGTGATCGTGCGCCCCTCGAAAGCTCCGCCGATGGAGCGGGCCAGCGAGCCAATCGACGATTGAATGTTGACCAGCGAACTGTTCAGGGCGGCAAAGATCGTTTGCTTGGAAGTAATGGTCGATTCTTGGGACTTGTAATTGTCGATCCGCTGCTGGTTGAGGGCGGTCAGGCCGGTGATGATCGTGCTGGTGTCGATGCCGCTGGCCAGACCCGTGAAATTGAGGCCCGAGGCGGCGCTGCTGCCACTGGTGCTGCTACTGGTGCTGCTCGAAATGGAAGACATCGGTGCGCCGCCCGGAGGATGGTGTTAGACCAATAATCGTTGATCCGGCAAGAAACTTGCCCGGAAACGCCAGAAAGGCGGGGCGTCGGTTTCCCGAGGCGCCCCGCCCGTTGGCTTCCGGATGATCGGAAGATCATCAATTTGCGAGAATATCGTCTGGCGGAGACATCGAAAACTCAATTCCCCGGCGGGCTGAAAAATATCGGGAGGTCACGGTCGGGCGACCTGATCCCCCGGATTTTTTAACCCCGCAGCAAGCTGGCCACCAAGCTCGTGAGCTGGTTGGCGTTGCCGAGCACGGTCGTGCCGGCTTGCAGTTGCGTTTGGGCCTTGGTGAAGTTGGCGATTTCGGAGGCGAAGTCCGTGTCCCGCACAACCGACTCGCTGGCCGTCGTGTTCTGGAGGCTCGTTTGCAGGTTGTTGGCGTTCGATTCCAGCGTGTTGGACTGGAAGGCGCCGATCCGGCCCCGCAGGTTGCTCACGTCGCTGATGGCCTGGTCGATCACCTTCAGGGATTCGGTCCCGTTGGCGGTGCTGATCTGGCTGAGGTTCGAGTACAGGCTGCTGGCCCCGGTCCCGAGGGAGGAGGTGTCCACTTTGTCGAACGAGAAGCTGACGCTCTGGCCGGCGTTGGCGCCGATTTGGAACTTCAGGGAGTTGTCCACCACGTTGACGTTGCCCAAACTGGCGCTGGCCGTGCTGGCCGAAGTGTACTTGTCGGCCCCGGTGGCGCTCAATGTGGCATCAAGCCCCACGGAGACGCTGAGGCCTTGGGCGACGCCGGAGGTCGCGGTCAGCGTGTTGCCGACGCCGGTGGCGGCGGTTCCGTTGATCGTGCCGACCACGTCGGTCCCGGCCGCGCTGGTGACCGAGGTGCCAAACCCGGTGGAGCCGGCGGCGACGGCGGTGTCGGAAACCACCGAAATCTTGGCGGCCGTGCCGAACTGGTTGCTGATCAGGCGGGTTTTGTTCCCGTTGACGGTGTCGATGTCGGCCGAGACGCCCGTCTGGTCCTTGTAGGAGTTGATCTTGTCCACAACTTGTTGCTGGCTCGACCCGGCCTTCAGTTGAATCTGGACACCGTTGACCGTGAGGTTTTCGTCCGCAGCCAGAGGGAGCGTCTGGGCGGCGGCGCTGGTGTGGGCCTTGGTGGCGGCCGCCGTCACGGCGATCGCATAGCTACCGGCTTGGGTGTCGGTCGTGGCTTTTTGCACGGTGACGGTCGAGGGAACCGTGGCCGTTCCGCTCACGCCGGCCGAGCCGTCGAGCAGTTTCTTGGACCCGAACTGCGTGGTGCTGGAAATCCGGTCCACCGAGGAAAGGATGTTCGTGATTTCAGCCTGGTTGGCGGCTTGGGCGTTGGCGTCGTTCACACCGGTGTTGGCGGAGTCGACGGCCAGCGAACGCACTTTGTTGAGCAGGCTGTTCATTTCGTTCAGGGCGCCTTCGCCGGTTTGAACGACGGCAACGGCCTTGTTCGTGTTGTCAGTCGCCGCTTGGAGGCCGGTGATCTGGGCCCGTTGTTGTTCGCTGATGACCAAGGCCGCGGGGCCGTCGGCGCCCTTGTTGATCTTCAAGCCGGTCGAGAGCCGTTCGAGCGAGGTGTTCAGGCTGGCGGCGGTCTTGTTGAGGTTGTTCTGAGCGGTCAGCGAGGCGGTGTTGTTGACAAGAGACAGACCCATGACTCAATTCTCCACTGTGTTGGTTTGTTTTTTCAGGGTTGCGACTGGCATCCCTTTGTTCTCAAAGCAGTTATCGAACCCGCTTTCGGAAATTTTGCCGTAATTCACCGCTGAAATTATCTAGCTTCTGCTTTTGTCACCTTCGGGCGCATATTTCATTCTCCGGCGCGAGTGACCGGCGATTGCTCCTCCCACAGGATAATTTTTCAGGCGGGAAAGAAATCAGGACGGGGACCGGGCCACGAGCCGAAATGAGAAGAACTTTTGAGAGCGAGCGGAAAGAATGAAGCGGTCGGCGATGAGAGTACTCCGCACGCTCCGCGTGCGGATGGGCTTGCCCGGTGGCCAGACGATGGAAACGGGCCAAAGCCCCGCCCGCACGCGGAGAGCTTGTGAAAAAATTGGCCGCCCGGATTTTTTCCGGAGTCAAATCATCCAGGGAACGGTGCGATCATCGATCCTGCGCGATCCTATGCGATGATTTTTCAGCCATCCTGACGGCTCGGAACGAGCCGTCGATTTTTTCACAAACTCGGAGCGTGCGGAGTACTCTCATCGCCGACTGCCTCATTCTTTTCGCTCGCTCTTAGCCACGGATGCAACACGGATTCGGATAAGAAAAAGACCAGATCAGAAGGATGAGGTTTTTGTCCGAATCCGTGTTCGATGGCTAAAAAGGTTTTCTCTTCTTCTTTCAACGACCGGAGACTCTACCCATGCCGATTCGCGCGAACTTGTTGTTGCTACTCGTCACGTCGCCGGTGTTTGCCCTTGATCCGGGGGAATTGATTCTCATCGTCAACAAGAACGAACCGGCATCGGCGGAACTGGCGGAGTATTACGCCAAGGTCCGAAACGTGCCGGCCGGGAACATCGTGACGCTGGATCTGCCCAAGGGCGAAAGCATCTCGCGTAGCGATTATGACAAGAAGTTGCTGATCCCGCTGCGGATGGAGTTGAAGGACCGCAAAGAGAAAGTCCGCTGTTTGGTGTGCATGTATGGCACGCCGCTGCGAGTCGGCAACGAAGACCCCAGCCCCGGCGAGAAGGAAGAACTGGCGAAACTGGCCCCGCAAATCAAGGAAGTGGAAGAGGCGATCAAAAAGTGCCGCGAGGAAATCGCCGCGTTGGAAAAGACCGCGAAGGACGACACCACCGGCAAAGATGCCCTGTTGAAGAAGGAGCGCGAACAGGAACTCAACACGCTCAACGGCAAACAAAACCGCCTGAACCGGCAGCGAAGCAACCTTTCCCATGCGGAAAGCACGGCCGCCGTCGATAGCGAACTGATGATGCTGTGGTTCGAGAAGTACGAGCTTCGCCGCTGGCAGCTCAACCTGAACCACTGGCAGGTCCCCGCGAAAGAGCGGGAGGGGAAGCCGCCGGTTCTGCTCGCCTGCCGGCTCGACGGCCCGGACCCCAAGATTGTGCGCCGAATGATCGACGACGCCATCGAAACCGAGAAGGCGGGCTTGAAGGGCAAGGTCTATGTGGACGCGCGCGGCATCGCCCTCGACTTGAAAGGCGACCCGCGAGGAACCGGCTACGGCGGCTACGACCAGTCGATGCGGGACATGGCGGCCTTGTTAAAGGACGCCGGGAAAATGGACGTGATCCTCGACGACAAAGACCCGGTGTTCCAGCCAAACACCTGCCCGGACACGGCCCTGTATTGCGGATGGTATTCACACGCGAAATTCGTGGACAGCGCGACCTTCGCCAAGGGGGCCGTCGCATGGCATCTCGCCAGTTCGGAGGCCGTCTCTCTGCGATCCGGGACGACGTTTTGGTGCCCCAACTTGCTGGCCAAGGGAGTGTGCGCCACCCTCGGCCCGGTGTCGGAGCCGTACACCATCGGCTTCCCGAAACCGGCCGAGTTCTTCGGTTTCCTGGCGACGGGACAATTCACGCTCGCGGAGAGTTACGGGAAGACGGTGTATTTCACAAGCTGGATGGGAACGCTGATCGGCGACCCGTTGTACAACCCGTTCAAGGCTACGCCGCGACTGAAGGAGTCTGATGTGTTTGTGAGTCCGAAGGGGGTACCGTCTCCATTCGGGAAACCATGAGCGGGGCGGGTTTCAGCGGGCGGCCCCAGACGATTTCCCGGAGATAGCCCCACGCGAAGCCGAGATGGATCGCCGGGAACACCAACGGTAGCCGCAGCAGCAAACCGGCGTTTTTCGTTTTCTTGGGTGGCGTCTCAAGGCGAACATCCGGGACGAGCATTTCTTCCCGGTCAATCAGTTTGCCGGTGGCCACTGTCGGCGGGACGTGCGTGGCCAGCCGCAACGATTCGCCGGTGACGAGCAGAACATATCCGGCGATTCCCGCCAGAACGAGCAGCCCGACCGGCCACCAGATGATTCCCGCGATACTGCCGACGATCAAACCAACGAGAGCCATAGGCAGGGCGAGGCTTGGCAGCGTGATCGACGAGCGGTCTTTGCGGGCCAGCCGCGCCCGGCCCTGACCGTAGCGCATCATTTGATAGCCGAGCGCTCGCAACGACCGCCGGGGTTGATAATCGACGGAGATCGTCGGCGTGAAGTAGCAATTGAACCCGGCCTGCCGCACACGGGTGTTGAAGTCCACGTCCTCGCAGGCATCGAACGATTCATCGAATAGCCCGACGCGGTCGAACACTTCCCGTCGATAGGCAACGGCGACATTGTCCGCCGGGACGAAGCGGGGTTGGTTGTCGAAGATCGCCGAATCGGGATTGTGCCCGAGCCACGACATTCGGGCGGCCGAGACGGCGCGTTGAAACGGCGTCAGCTTCCCGGCTTTCAAGGGTTGCGGCCGGCCGAGCGTGTCGGCCTCGCTGGTGTCGAAGGCTTCCACCAAGTTGGCCAGATAATCGGGGTTCTGGATTTCGCAATGCCCGTCGATGAGGACCAGAAAATCCCCGCGTGATTGTAGAACCGCAATGTTGCGGGCCGCGCTGGACAGGCGGCGGGAGTTGAAAAAAAGACGCACGTTGTCGTGGTGTGACTGATACTCACGGACCAAGTCCGGCGTGCCGTCTTCGGAATCACCATCGACAACGAGGATTTCAACATCCTCCGCCGGGAAGCGTTGATTGGTCAGGCCGTCGAGCGTGCGCCGCAGATGAGCCGCCTCGTTGCGAACCGGCACAATCACGGACACGCGGGGCGGGAAAGCGTTCCGTCCGAGGATCATGTGTTGGCCCTCCGTGGGTGCAAACCGACGAGTTTCCGGGCTGTTCGCCAAAGAGCGACCACGTCGGACCAGACGGTCCACGTTCGCATGTAATCACGGTCCAGCCGAACCTTGTCCCGCACATCGGAGACGGTGACATCCGGCGGCAAATGAACCTGCGCGTGGCCGGTGATCCCCGGCAGCACGGCCGAGCGAATGTCGTACTCATCCACTTGGGTGGCGAGCGTCGCGGCAATCTCCGGGCGTTCCGGCCGGGGGCCGACGAGGCTCATCTGCCCGCGCAGGACATTCACCAATTGCGGCAGTTCGTCAATATGGGCGGCCCGCAAAAACCGGCCGAACGGCGTCACGCGGGGATCGCCCGGCACGCACCACTTCGGCCCGGTGAGCCGGTCGCAATCGTGGTACATCGTGCGAAGTTTGTGGATCGTGAACACTCGGCCAAATTGGCCCACTCGTTGTTGCGAGTAGAATGCCGGGCCGCGTGAGGTGATCCGGGTGACGGCCGCGCACAACGCCACCAACGGGGCGGTGCCAATCAACAATGGCAGCGAGAGGGAGACATCCAAGGCGCGCTTGCCCCGCAGATGCCAGCGCGACCTCCGCGCGTTCCGGGCCGGCAACGCCTCCGCCGGCTCCGGCGGGAGAACGTGCGGCGTGATCCGCAGGACGGGAACTTCGGTGGTTGTCTCAGTGGCGTGCATCATGCTCCGACTGTCGTCGGGAACGACTAATGACCAGCGACCAGTGACCAATGACCAAACTTCGACAATCGATTTTGAAAACGGTTTGCCGGCCGCTTCTACTTGTCCGTTGTTTGGTCATTGGTCATTGGTCATTGGTCATTCATCATCCCCTCGGTCAATCCGTTAATTCCGAGGGCCTCCGGCCATCTCATTCCCCAAACGAGAGGCCAGTTCGGCCGCGAAAGTACGATATGGGTCGGTTTTGGTCAAGTCCGTCTCGTCCACGACGTTGACCACATAGAGCTTGTAGAGGACGGGCAATTGAAGCTGACGGCGGGCAAAGAACAGTCTGGGATAATCGGGCGCCTCCCATTGGCCGTCGGCAGACCATGCCCACCGCACCCGGACGGTTTCCGACACGGTGGCCGTCGTTTTCTGGAAATCCGCGACATAGAAAGCCACGGACCGTCCGTCGGGCAGGGGGATGTTTTCCTTGGTGACGGCCGATTTGAGTTTGTAACCGCTGCCGAGATAACAAACATCCGGCGTGTGGGCCGCGACGATCCCCGGAACGCCGGATGTCAGCGAGACAACCAGCGTGCGGTTCGTCCGCTGATGGGCAAACTGCCGGGACATGGTCTGCGTCTTCTTCGGCACATCGTTGGCATTGATGTGAAAAAACGCCCCTGGCTTCCAATCGCCAACCGGTTCCGTGACCTTTGAAAGCAGGTCTTCGCCCCCTTGGGCCAGCGTCGTCTCAGACCAACGGTGCGTCCACTTCCCATGAACCACACCGCCAACGGCGAGGAGAACAATGGCTCCGAGAAAATGAGGCATTCGCAACGTCATGTTGAATTCTCCTGATCGGCGAGAGACGAAAACGTCACTGCAAACATTCGTCCCGTGTCGCCCCGAGGAAGACAACGCCGAAGGCATCCGGCATCAGGCTGGCGATCTTTTCCTGCGCCCGCGACACATGAGCCAGACGGCTCTCGTATCGTTCCACCGTGAGGACCACCGCATCCGCGCTGCGGCCGGCGAGGGCCGTCTCGGCGACGGACAACACCGGGTGGGCGTTGACGATCACCGCATCAAACTGGTCGCGGAGTTGGCCGAGGCGCATCGCCAGCTTGTCCGCCGAGAGATGTTGCCGAACGTGATCCGTCCACGGTCCCGCCGGAAGAATGGCCATGCCATACGGGGTAACTTTCGCCGCTGTTGGGAGGTCGGCGGTTCCGGCCAGAAATTCGGTGAAGCCTGATTCGTTCGACACTTCAAAGAGATCATGCAGCGTCGGCGAACGGAGGTCGAAATCAACAAGGATCGTCCTCGCCCCGGCTCGCGCGAAGGAGAGGGCCAGTTCGCGGGACATGAAGGAATGCCCGTCGTCCGTCACGGCGCTGGTGACGAGAATCACTTTGCCGCCGCCACGGCCAAATTGGTGCATCAGGTTCGCTCTGGCTTTTTCGATGGCTTCTTCGGCCAAGGCCAGTTCAGGCGTCGGCTGGTCGGCGGTTGGGTTCACGGTCGGGATGGCCCCGAGGATCGGGCCAAGCGTGGCCTTTTGCACATCGGCCAGGCTCATCGCTCGTTTGACGCGAGATTCATAAGCCACCACCCCGAAGCCAACGAGCAGGAACCCGGCCAGCACGCCCCCGGCGGTGCCGATGAGTTGCTTCTTGATGTCCTTCTTCATCGGGGCGGCGGCCTTTTGGAAGCTCTGCACGCGGGACGGGGCCGCGAGTTCCAACCGCAGCAGGTTGGTCTTCTCCATCATGCCGCTGATGATTGCCGCCCGGCTGGTGGAATCGACCTTCGTGAAGTCTTTCACGCCTCCCTCGCCCAGCGGCAGGATGGAGGCCAGTTTCGCCTCGTATTCGCTGATCTCGGCGGTGGTCTTCTCATGCACGATCTTGGCGCCCACCAACTCGGCATCCATCTTTTCGCCTTCGGAATTGAGACGCCGGACGGTGTCATCCCGCATCGATTCGCGGTATTCCTCAACGCGGGCCTTCTTCATCTTCTCCCGCTCGGCCGTCTGGTCAGCGATCTTCTGACGAAGCTCGGCAATGCCCTTGTTGTTCGGGTCCGAGTTCAATTCCAGTTGGAAGTTGAGTTGCTTCTGCCATTGAGTGAGTTGCCGGGTGATGCTGGCAATGGCCATGTCGTTGTCCAGCGAGGCGACATAACCGGGGCCGGGGGCGGGGATTTCCGCATCCACGTTTTCGAGGCGCTTGGCGAGCCGAATCTTCTCCGCTTCGATTTGCTTGCGGCGAATATCGACGCTGTCCAGTTTCTCCCGCAATCGGGTGAGTTGGCTGGCCGCCAGCGTGGGGCCGACGCCGGGGAGGGATTCGGCCGGCTTGGGATCGCCCGCCTGGTCCTTGGGGTTGGCCGATTGCTTTTCCAAGTCGGTTTGCATTTTTCCGATGGCCGTTTCCATCGAGGTCAGCCGGGCCTGTTTGCGGGTTCGCTCGGCCTCGACAATCTCGCGGAAGAAGGCGTCGTGAATGGAGTTCACCACCATCGTGATGGCCTTCGGATCATCCCCGGAGAGCTTCGGCTTGATGAGTTCGCCGCCGTCCTGCAGGTCGATGACGAGCTCTTCTTCCAGAAACCGCACCGGATCCGGTTGTTCGCGGAGCATCGGCAACGCGGCAATCTCCGGGTCGCGGATGGCGGCGTTCAACACAAAATGGCTGCGCAACATGCCCGCCTGCGTTTTCAGATAACTGGCAAAATCGCTGCGCCCCTGCGGGTCTTCGTTGTAATAAATCCGGGGATCTTGCGGAGACACGCGGATGATGGAATACGTCGTGTATTTGGCGGGAATCGTTGAGTAAGCCGCCATCCCCAGCCCGCCTCCCAGAAGACCGCCGAGGAACAGCACGGTCATCCAACGGTAGCGGAGATACTCCAGCGGCTTCATCCCGCCGCCCCCCGCTGGCTCGGCGGGAGGTGCCTCCGGCATCCGCGACGGCACGCTGTACACGCGCGGCGAATCAGCCTCCACGGGGATCGCATCGGGGATAAAGTCGGGCAACCGGGTGGCTGGCAATGTCGTCGGTGTCATCTCTTGATTCTCCCCTGTTGCAATTTCACAAAGGCAACCTCACCCCCCGGCCCCCTCTCCTAAAAGAGAGGGGGAGAAAGGCAACCTCACCCCCCGGCCCCCTCTCCTGAAAGAGAGGGGGAGCAAGAGGGCGAAAGTCTCCATCAATAACTTCCCGTCTTCTCTGACCGGTTTTGTTCCCCCTCTCTTTCAGGAGAGGGGGTTAGGGGGTGAGGTTGCCTTTTGCAATTCCCCTCAAGACCCCGTCTGCGGCATCCGGATCACGCTCACGAACTTCGGCTTTCCGTTGGCGGGCTTCACCACCGGCGGGCTGTTGGGCGGCCTCGGGGTGAAACTTGGGGCGGCGCGTTTGGCGGTTTCGATCAGGAGATTTTTCAACACCCACAGTTCGGCGAGCAGCATGGCCAGGCCGACGGGCATCATCATCCAGCCGTTGAAATCATGGATGAAGTCCATCACTTTGGCTTTTTGATCGCTGTCGTGCAGCCAGACATGGGCGAGGCCGGTGGCCGAGATTCGCAGGATGTTGGTGGCCAAAGCGATCGGCACGGCGCTGAGAAGAACGATCCCGCGGACCATCCAGTGTCGTTCCATCATGAACACGGCCGCGATGGAAAAGGCGATGAACGTCATCAGCATCCGGAGGCCGCTACATGCCTCCACGACGTTAAGCGTGATATTTTCGATGAGGATGCGATTCCCCTCGGCGATGGCGGGCTGACCGCAACATCGCAGGAGAAACGTGCTGCACATCGTGGCGATGCGCTGAAGCTCGGCCCCCATCGCCCGCGAGAACTCATACGGCAACGGGACCATGAACACGAGGAACAACAGCGGTTGCCAGAACCGCCGGACACCGCCCCAACCGCCGGACAACATCACGGCCGAGGCGAGGGCCATGATGAGCGACAAGCCCTCCAGCGGCAGGAAACTCGTCCCCGCCCCGAAGAGTCGGCAAAACACGGAAACCGTCAGCCCGGCGAACCCAAGCAGGGGCCAAGGCTTGTAAATGATGTTGGGATTCGCCGGCTTGCGGAACAACAGCCAGAGGGAGAACAACGGAACCAGCAAACCGTGGGAATAGTCGGGGGAGGTGGTCCAGACATCGTACAGGTCGGCCAATGTGGGCCAATAAACCCAGCCAAGAACGGCGAGCAGCAAGATCGCCTTCGGCGTCGGCCACGCGGACTGACTCATGGGTTCCATCCCGGTTGAGAGGCGACGGACTCATTCCATCGCGGCTGATTCATTCCCATCGTGGGATTGGGAAAGCATCACAGGCGGGGGGGATATTACCCCGGCATGGGAAATCACGCAAGAGGACTTCGACGAGGAGAATTGGGGGGAGATCTTGGATTTGAGTTTTCAGTTTTCAGCAAAGACAGTTGCTTGTGTGGCGAGTCAGCCAAGGTAAATGTCTTCACTGAAAACTGAAATTCACATCTTCAGCTTGCCAAACATCACGACCGCCGCCGCCGAGGTGCCGAGGGCGACAACGAGGACGACGAGCCACATCATCCAGTCGAAACCCTTCTTGGGGGGTTCTTGCTGCCTGGGGGCGGGTCGGTTTCCCCCCATGCGGAGGTGCGGACGAGTGGCTGATGAGTCAGTCGCAGATTGGTAGGCCGCCGTCGGGGCGTTGGGGTCGTGGGCCATGCGGGCCTTCGCGGCATAGTCCACAGCTTCCGGATCGGGGCGGGAGGCCGTCGCGGGGGTCGGCGTGCTGGTGCCGACGGTTTGCCGCATGGCCTGATGGTTGGCCGAGTTCCCGGTCGGGGCGGGCGAAGGGAGCGGGGCCGGTTCGATGATGAGGTCGCGGAATTCCGGGTAGTGGTGCAAGCCCACAAATGGCGAGGTCTTGCTGCGGGCGGCCCGGATGTTCGAGGTGTCTCCGAGCAATCCTTCCTTCAACGCCCGGCGGATGCCGTCCACGCTCCCTTTTACGGTGTGCTTGACGCCCTCGTCGTCCAAATAGACGAGGTACCAAAGTTCCGTGGCCGGTTGCGCTTCGCCGTTGGCTTGCGAGGGGCGGATGCTCACCCCGGTGAGATCCTCAACGAATTCCTTGCAGGTGCCCGGTCGCTTGTCCGGGTCGCCGCTCATGGATCGGCGGATGGCCCAATCCACTCGCTCACTGATGGCCGGGTTCAATTCACGGGGGGAGGTCAGTTCGTTGCGAACCTTCCGCATCCAGCAATCCAGCGGCCCCACCCGGCCGAAGGGAACTTCGCCGGTGAGCATCGTGTAGAGGGTCGCCCCGAGACTGTAAATGTCCGACCGGACATCCACGTTCTTCGCGTTGCGGAATTGTTCCGGAGCCATGAAGTTCGGCGTGCCGAGTCCCCGGCCGGTTTTGGTCAGGTTCATCTCGTTTTCCTCGTCTTTGACGAGGCCGAGATCGGTCAGTTTGGCAACGCCATCCACCGTCAGCATGATGTTGTCCGGTTTTACGTCCCGGTGGATCATCTTCTGTTTGTGGGCACGATGCAAACCCTGGCACACTTGGGCGATAATACGAATCGCCAGTTCCTCGCTCATCGCCCCGTCGCGGTCAATGCGACTGCCAAGCGATTCGCCATCCACAAATTCCATCACGAGGAACGGATTGGAGCCGGTGCCGCAATATTCAATCCCGCGAACGACATTTGGATGATTGATGGCGGCGGCGGCCCGGAATTCTTGCTCAAACCGCTTGATAAGGACGGGATTTTTGGCCGTGCTGGCCGGCAGCACCTTGATGGCCACGAGTTCGCCGGTGAGACGGTGCCGGCCCTTGTAGACGGCCCCCATCCCCCCCTCGGCGATTTTCGCCAAGACATCGTAAGCGCCGAATTGCTGGGGAATCCCGGCTTTGGGGTCGAGATTGGTGTCGAGAGACATCCGGCACGTTCTCCTGCCCCCCCGACTCGGCGGAGGGAACGCCCCTTTGGGGGACGACGGGCACAAGGGTTATCATAACCCGGCGAGACTACTTATTCCCATCGTTTTATTGACCGTTTGCGAAATCCGAGACGGTCGCGAGCATTCGCGATTCATGTCGGGCGCAAAAGCCTGTCCGGGACGACCCCGCCCAAACACGGCACATCCCTTACATAGCACACAATCGGCCGGGTTGGCCAAATCCGCAGGCGCGCCATCATCAATCGTCATCACGGATGTCGTCACGGATCGGGCATGATTTTGCTTGTCAGATCGTCCGGTATTGGTCAAGATCACAAGATAGGGAAATCTGGCTGATTGCGGCGACCGCGAGCATTCCCGTCTTGGGGAAGTTGACGCATCCGCCAGAATATACCTTGGGGAATCACGTCGGCCGGAGTCGGGGGGAGGATCGGCAATGAGTGGTCTGGGCAAGATTTTGATCGTGCTGAATCTCCTGGCGGCCGGAGGCTTCATGTACTTCTCCATGGAGAACTGGAAGATCCGGCAGGAGCTGACGTACACTGATTTCCGCAATGAAGTCCAGATCCGCGGCATTCCCGTCGCCCCGCCTGATTCGCCCGGGGAACTTGACGCCGACCGCGTGGTGTTTATTTTTGGGGTAAATCCAAACACCAGTCTTGACTCTCTTTCCAAGGAAACGCTGAACAAGCTGATTCCCAAGGGAGACGAGACTTACGGCGGCGAAGCAGTCGCCGACCAGACGGCCGAGGTGAAGCGGCTTCACGCCAAGGTGGCGGCCCTCATTGCCGCCAACCCTGCGGACAAAGCGAAACAACTGAGAATACACACGTTGAACCTCACCCGCACCGGGGCCGAACGGGACGGCGTGATCGCGGTGTTCGACATGCTTGACCCGGCCAAGGCATCTTTTGCCCGCGCGGATCTGCCATATGTGGCCCGCACCTCCTCCCAAGTGGCGGCGTTAAAGGCCCTCGTCGAAATCGGCGGGTTGGGCGATCCGGCCACCATCACGCCGGCTGACACTCAAGCTTCCCGCATCAAGGGTGCTCGTGACAACGTGGCCCTGTTGATTCGCGGTGAAATCAGTCACGGGGCCGGTGGCTCCGGGGCCGATGCCGAGGAAAACGCCCGCAAACTGACCAACTCTGTCGTCGATGCCTTGAAGGACGGCGCCGGGGACGCGGCGAAGCAGAACTTGGCCGCCGCCGCCACCGGGGATGCGGAAGGTTTTAAACATCTGGCCGATCTCGCGGTGAACCCGCTGAAGACCAAGGCCGATGTGGAAGCCGCCCGAGCCAGCGTGCAAGAATTCGTCTTGGGTAAAACCATCACCGCCGCCGAGAAGACAGCCCTCACGGAAATTGTGAGTCTGATCGCCCCGGCCGGGCCGGTTACGCCGGAAAGCGTCGAAAAAGCGGCGACCGCCCTGCTGGACCAGAAATTTGAGGAAGCCGAGGCTCCGGCCGCCGCCGGGAAGTCCGCGACGAGCATCGTCGCCAATACCCCGATGGGGGAAAAAGCCCGCCGGATCGCCCATGTGCTTTACCACATCGACGCCCACCGGGCCTTCGATGCGACCGCCAAGGAAGCCCGCAACCAGTGGCACACCCGAGTGACCATGATCGTCGGCCTGACGGAATATGTGCGGACGGCCGAAGTTCAGGCGACCGAATACACCGAGGCCGCCAACCGCTTGCTGGCTGTCATCACCGAAGAGCAAAGCGTCTTCGAGAGTGAGTATCAGGCCCGCGTGCAACGCTGCTTGTTCCTGAATTCCCAGTTGATCTCCCTTGATGCCCAACTGAAACAACAAGTGGCCGTCACCGCCGAAAACGAGCGGCTTTACAACGAGCGGGTCACCGAGCGGGACAAACTGAAGGAAGAACTGGACAAGGCGCGGGAAGACTCCAAGGAATCGCTCGCCAGTCTCAAAAAGGCCCAGGCTGATTTGTTCAAAATTCAAAAAGAACTGCGGGATGCCCAGGAAGCCTTGTTGAGAATGGAAAAAGAACTGCGGCAACTGGAACTGGGCCGTTGAATCGGCGGTGTTGTCGGCCATTTGACCAAGAACGGGTCGGGCATTTTTGCCTGACAGACTTTGCCGGGCCAAAATGCCCGGCTCACTCACCAAGACGGCCTCGGCCATCCGGGGGGACATCGACATGGGCATGTTCGGCAAAATTCTCGTGATGTTCCACACCGTGCTCAGCCTCGGGATGCTGACATGGGCCGTCGGCGTGTACACGCAGCGGATCAACTGGAATTCGCCGAGCAAGGACGCCCCCGGTGTCTTTGACCGTCAGAAGGCGAAGACGGAAGACCTCAAAGATGCCATGAACCGGTCGTATTATCGGTGGACGGCCAATTACGGCAATGTCCTCCAGTTCGAGGTCGAGCGGTTCCCCCGGCGGGTGTTTTACACCAGCCAAATGAACCTCCTGCAGTACGGCTCGACCGTCAAGGGTGGCAAAAGCGACGAACCCGCCGTGCCCGCTGTGCAAGAACTGGTGCTCGATCCCCGGACAGGCTTTTTGGATGTGACCAAAGTGACCGGCCGCAAGCCAATCCCGGCCCCGAACGGCGGCAATGTCAGGAGCATTGTCGGCTATGAGGCGGCCATGAATCAGGCTTACAAAGACATCGCCGCTTCCCAAGCCAAGAACACCAAATTGCTGGCCGACCGCGACTTGGTGAACAATGAAATCACCGGCGTCACCAAACCGATGCTGGTGAAAGGGCTTCGCCAGCAGATCAATGAACAAAAACTGATTGAAGACGAGGCCGTCTCGGAAGTCGCTTATGTCAAAGGATTTACAACGATCCGAGAGGCCGAGTTCGGCCTGCTGAAGAAACGCCGTGACGCGCTGAGCAATCGGGAAAATGAGTTGAAGCAGATTAATAAATAAAGACAACCTCACGCCCGGCCATCCCCTGTCCCAAATGAGACGGGGAGCCAGAGCAGCCGGCGAAGACAGAAAGTAGCTGGCAGCGAAATTCACTCATTTGCTCCCCCGCTCTTTCAAGGAGAGGGGTGCCGGAGAATGATGTTGGATTTTCCCTTCTCCGGTCAGAGGCGGGATGATTTGACAGTTGGTCTTGACCAAAAATTGATTAAAGTTATACGGCACGTGGATCGGGGGATCCGCGTTCGTTGACTTGGAACGGGTAGTTTCATCACGGACAGACATTCGGGGGGAATGAACCAATGACCGCGTTCGGCAAAATCCTGGTATTCATGAACCTCCTGTTCAGCGTGGTGACAGGATTCCTGATCATCATGGTGTTCGACAAGCGAACCGACTGGAAAACCAAGTACGACAAGATGGAACGCCGGGCCGAGGCTGCGGAACTGTCGTACAAGGCCGAGAAGATGTCGCACGACAACGACTTGAAGCAAAAAGACTCCTCGTCCTCCAGCTTAGTGGTCGAAGTGGCCTCCCTCAAAGACAGGCTGTCGTCCTCCCAAGCCGATTCGGAGGCCAATCTGAAGAAGGCCCAGGAACAAGAAAAACTGGCATCCACATATCTTGTTGATTCCCAGAAGATTCAGGCTGAAATGGCCCAGGTCCGCGAGGAACGCCAGAGACTCATTGATGAGAAACAGGCGCAGCGGGTTGCCTTGGTGAAGGTCCAGCAGGAAGTGGACGATCAGCGAGTCAAATACGTCAACGCGGATTTGATGGCCAAGGCCCTTCAAAGCAAAAACACCAACCTGCTTCGGCAGCTTGAAGAACTGACCGTGAAACTGCGGGATGTGGAGCAAGGCAACACGGTGCTGGTCGGCGGATCGTCCAATTCAAACTCCGTGTTGAACCCGCCGCCGAAGGCCGCCCCGCCGGGGGTTCGCGGCCGCGTCACGGCCGTGGGCCGGGAGGGAACGTTCCTCGCCCAGATCAACGTCGGCAGCGATTCCGGAGTGACATCCGGAAACGTGCTGACCGTCTTCCGGGGGGACACTTATGTCGGCGATCTCACCATCACCGGCACGGAACCCAAGATCGCCGTTGGCAAGTTCGTCCCCGCGAAGCGAACCCTGGCCATCCAAGTCGATGATTCGGTGATCACCAGCTTTTCCAGCGTTTCTCAGTAATCCAGAGTCCGAGGAACCGGAGACTTCATCATGGCAAAAACAAAAGACAGCGGTCCGAAGCCGCGAAACGACGCCTATACGGGGCTGTTGGCGATCTCCTTCCTCTCGCTGGTCGGGGCGACGGTCCTGATGGCGATGGACGCCAGCGACTTGGGCACGCCACCCGCGCCGTTCAAGGTGGACGCGCCCGGCAGCACGCCGGGCAAATCCGGCGAGAGCTTTAAACGGACCGACACCAACAAGGTGGACACCACCCCGAACCCGGAGCCCAAGGCTCCGGAACCCAAGGCTGACCCGATGCCACCGATGCCGATGCCGGAACCCAAGGCCGACCCGAAGGGGGCCGTGCCGGAACCGAAGGCCATGTCCCAGCTCAAGCCGATGGATGTGGATGTGCCCGTCGTGGTGGTTCCTCCCCCGGCTGTCAAAACCGGGGCCAGCGAAGCGGCAGATGGCATTGAGGTTCCGAAGGTGTCGGCGCCGAAAGTGGTCGAGCCGTCCGAATTGCCGCCGGTCACGGTGAAGCCGTTCACCCCGCCGATGTGATTTTTTAGAAATCAACGTTTGCCAAACGCAAGAGGCCCGTGTGATCCGGTCGGATCACACGAGCCTCAAATTGTTCACAGATCATCTTCGGGCGCGGTGTCCGGCCTCAGTCATTCCACTTTTCCAGCGGAATTTTCTTGAGGCGGCTCAGATGTCGTTTCATCCGAATTTGGTGGTGAAGTGTGGCGGCCACAAAGGCCATTCCAACGATCACGAATGAAACTATTCCTACGATTACAAATTTCTCTAACACGACTACTACCTGCCTTGGGCAAATCAACCTGTCGTCTCTTTATTCTGACGGCGGGATCTGAATATTACATGAGAGACGCGTTTTCCGAAAAAACTTGCGAAGAAAAAACCAATCTTGGCCACAGATTGAACTCGGACGTGGACAAAAATCAAATCAAATGAAAGACAGATTAACATCAGGCTGATCTAATCGGCTGGTTATCATCCGTCTTTCTAATCATGTTCTCAGCATGTTTTGATTTTGTCGAATCCGTGTTCGATCCGTGGCCAAGATTGTTTATTCTTCAAGGCTTCGGCAATTCCGGCCCCACATCCCGGCCCAAGGCTTGAAGCGCGCTCATCGGGGGCAGCGGGTGGCGTTTCAGGTCTGGCTTGAAAGTGATTTCAAAAAGAGTGTAACGGTCCATCGGGGATGACTCGGCGCGGGTATGTGAGCTGGAGAGCAGCGCCCGGACTTGGCCGAAGGGGATGAGCTTGGGTTCCTCAAATCGACGGGCCAACACATACACGGCCGGATCGGTGATATTGTCGCTGGCCAGATAAGAGGCGTTGTGCAATAACGTCGTCGGGTGCGGCTCATAATAGAGCAGCCAGGAGGCGTTTAACACATGGGATTCGTTGAGGACATATAGCGGCTTGTCAGCCGGAACGAGCGATGGCAATTCACGCAAGAATATTAAATCGTCCTCATACACATCGAAATAAAACGTCCGTTGCAGATACGCCGCCAGATTCACTCCGGCCATGAGAGCCAGCAGGCCGATGAAGGCCGTGCGGCCATTGGGTCGGGTGACGAAGTGGGTGATCCCCGCGACCAAGGCCATCCATCCGCCCGCCACCACCCAAGCCAGCCACGGCGGGCCGGGAATCTTGGCGGCAAACACCAAAATCACCACGGCGCCCGGCACGCCGAACACCAACACATTGAACCACAGACTTTGCCGCCACGCGGGCAGACGGCAAATCCATTTCCACAAGGCAATTGCCCCGGCCAGCGAGATCGGCGCCCACGGGGCGATGCAATTCAGCATGTAGTGATGATGCTTCCCTTGAAACAGGCTGAACACCACCGGGGGGACCAACGCCCACGCCCAGATGAACTGCCAGACGCGATCCCGCTCCCGGAAAACCCGGCGGGCTGTCACCCCCAAGCCGACCAGCGCGGGCACCGTCCACGGGAAGAGATTCCACGGCACATGAATCAGGTAATACCAAGGTTTTTCGCCAACATAATTGCTGTCCCAGCGTTTGACATAATCGCTTTTCCAAACCTCGGGCACATCCGGGTAGAACGATGCCGACAGAACGGGCCAAAAACACCCGACCGCGAAGTAGGCCAGCCAGCCCCAGAAGGTGACATATCGCCCCAAGGCGCCCCAATGTCGGCCGAGGAAGCAATACGCGGCCATTGCCAGCCCGAGGAAGGCGGTGCCGAACAACGGCCCCTTCATGGCGTTGGTAAAACCGATCACCGCGTACATCAGCAAAATCACCCACGGGCGGCGGCCGAAGAACGTCGCCCGTTCCGGTTTCGCCCCGTCCGGCCCGAATTCTCCGCGAATGAACAGACTTCCCGCGATGGTGACGACGCTCGCCAGAAAGATGTCCGCCTCCGGACCGATGGAATAAGCGGCAAACTCCCGCATGGTGGCAAGAATAATGCCCGAGAGTAACCCGGCCGTCCGGCCCATCGCCCCGGCCATCGCCCACGCAAACACCAGCACGGCCGCCATCCCGGCGAGGATCGAACCGACCCGCATGGCCCACGGCGTCCGGCAATCGGCGACAATGCTGGCGGGAATGCCCGTCATCAAATGCGGAACGGACGGCCGCTCCAGCCACGGGCGTCGGCCGTAAGTGGGAATAAGGAATTGTCGGTCCTCGAACATCTCACGGACATTCTGGCAATGCGTGGTTTCATGCGATGTGAGCGTCCGGCCATCGACCAGCGACACCCCGCCCCATAGGAGACAAACGGCGATGAGCGCGAGATAGTCTTTGGCCAGAAGATGACGGGGTTCATCCGGGAAATGGCACGGTGACACGGTGGCACGGTGGCACGGTGACAACACCGGCGTTTCGTTGATGTTGGATTCCATTCCGGTTTTCAAACTCCGACTGTCGAATTAATTCGCCGCCCGGTGATACAGTTCGGTCTTCGCCCGCAGGCTGGCGATCATCTCCCCGGTGAATGCCCCGTTTCGGACGCGCCATTCCCAATTGCCGGTGGCGATGCCGGGGATGTTCATTCGAGCTTCCGAGCCAAGATTCAGCAAGTCTTGTAACGGGGTGATGGCAATTTCCGCGACACTTCCCCACGCCATCGTGACGAGATCCCCGGCCACCGTATCCTCGGAGGTTTTCACATAGCGGTTCAGCAGGATGTTTTGATATTCCGGCAGTGTGGAGAACCAACCCTTGGTCGTGTCGTTGTCGTGCGTGCCGGTGTAGGCCACGCAGGAGGTGTTGTAGTTGTGCGGCAGGAAGGCGTTTCGCGGGTCGTCGAAGGCGAATTGCAGCACCTTCATGCCCGGCAACTTGAAATTGTCCCGCAGGGCGTACACATCCGGCGTGATTTCGCCCAAATCCTCGGCAATCAGCGGCAAATCGCCGAGTTCGGCCCGGAGTTTCGTGAACAAATCGGCCCCCGGCCCCGGCGACCATTCGCCGTGCATGGCCGTGGTTTCGCCCGCCCGCACCTGCCAGCCGGCGGCGAATCCCCGGAAGTGGTCGAGGCGGATCACGTCCACCAATTCCAGCGTGCAACGCAACCGGGCCACCCACCACGCAAACCCGGTCTCCCGGTGGGCGTCCCAGTCATAAACCGGGTTGCCCCAAAGCTGGCCGGTCGGGCTGAAATAATCCGGCGGCACCCCGGCCACCACTTTGGGCCGCAGGGCGCCGTCGAGTTGGAAGAGTTTCGGATTCCCCCACACGTCCGACGAATCGGGGGAGACGAAAATCGGGATGTCCCCGATCAGCCGGACGCCCTTGGAATTGGCGAACCGCCGCAAAGCCGCCCATTGCCGGAAGAACAGAAACTGCGTGAACTGATGCGATTGGATTTCGTCGGCCATTTCCTGCCGGGCGAACTCCAGCACGGCGCTGGTTTGATCGCGCCGCATGAATTCAGTCGGCCAGTTCTGCCATGCCTCGCCCATGCGGGCTTCCTTGATGGCCGTGAACAGGGCATAATCATCCAACCATTCCCGCTTCTCGAAGCGGAAGGTGTCGTAGGCATCCCGCAGATGGGTGGCGTGCCCGTCCCGGAAGTTTTCCCAAGCCCGCCGGAGAACCGCTTTCTTAAAGGGGGCAACGGCCCCATAATCAACACGGTCGGCCGGGAAATCGAAGCCCGTCACGTTGTCCGGATGGAGCAATCCTTCCCGCAGCAACATCTCCGGGCTGACGAGGTTCGGGTTGCCGGCGAAGGAGCAAAACGACTGGTACGGCGAATTGCCGGCCCCTGTCGGCCCAAGGGGGAGCATCTGCCACCATGTCTGCCGGGCCTGGACCAGTTGTTCGACCCACGCATACGCTTCCGGGCCAAGATCGCCGATGCCATACGGGCCGGGCAGACTGGTGACATGGAGCAACACACCGGAGCTGCGGGTAAACCGTTCGGACATTCCAGCCTCGTTCGATGGCGGCCGCGGCGCCGCAAGACGTAGGATGAGTGTTGCTTCGTGGCGAAAGGGAGGTCCGGGGATGGCAATGCCGGGCGATGGCCGGCCGGTTCCGCTTCCGGTCGAAGGTCGGGATTACTATATCGAGAACGGCCGGTGGGTCTTCACCGCCTTTTACCACGCCCGTCGAGGCCACTGCTGCGGCAACGGCTGCCGCCACTGTCCCTACGAGCCGCCGCACATCTCGGGGAACGAAAAACTGGCAAATCCCAAGGATCAATGCTGACGCTTTTTGAAGCTGCGATTTGTTGAGGCTTGGGGTTTTTCAAGGTTGGTTTTGGTATTGGCGAGCCGAGCAGCGTAAGCTGCCGGGTGGCTTCCGGTGGTCGAACCGCCTCCCCTTTACTCAGCCGGACTCAAACCCGTGGCTCGGGCACCTTCCCTGCCGGAAGCCACCCGGCTCCTTACGGAGCTCGGCTCGCCAATACCAAAACCAACCTTGAAAAAACCACCACGCACCAGGGTGAGTCATTTACCCGGTCAAAAGATAACAACCAACTCCGGCAATCCGCCCATTCATTTCGGCCGCATTCTTCGCCGCGTAAGGTATAACCTCTTTGGGGCGAACCTTTCCGCATCCTCCACCCGGAGATTCCGTGGCCGGAATTTATGTCATCACCCTGTTTGTGGCGGCTTGGTTGCTGTTTGGCATCCAGCCGATGGTCGGGCGGTTGCTGCTCCCCAAGCTCGGCGGGTCGCCGGCCGTTTGGAACACCTGCCTCGTCTTCTTTCAGGGGATGTTGCTGCTCGGCTACCTCTACGGCCATGTGATGCCAAAATGGCTCGGGGTGCGGCGTCATGCCGTTGTCCATTTTCTGTTGCTCGCCGGGGTGTTTTTCACGCTGCCCACCGTCCTGCGCGGGGGGGATCCCCCGGATGAAAGCCCGGCGTTGTGGCTGCTTGGCGCGCTGGTGATCTCGGTGGGGTTGCCGTTCTTCGCCCTTGCCACCACCAGCCCGTTGCTTCAGAAGTGGTATGCCGTCCGGCGCGGGCGTGATCCGTATTTCCTTTCCGTGGCCAGCAATGCGGGAAGCCTTGCCCTGTTGCTGGCGTACCCGTTGTTGATCGAGCCGCAGTTCGATTTGCCGGAACAGGCCGATCTGTGGCGATGGGGCTATCTGGGCTTCGTCATCCTCGCGGGCTTGTGCGTGTCGATGGTGCGAAGCGGCCCCCCCGTGGAGCCGAACCCGACGCCGGCCACCGAAACCCCGCAAACGGGGGGACCGGCGTGGCGTTGGGTGGCGCTGGCGTTTATCCCGTCCAGCCTTCTTTCGGGAGTCACCAATTCGATCACGACGGACGTGGCCCCGATTCCGCTCTTGTGGGTGGTTCCGCTGGCCTTGTATCTGCTCACGTTCATCATCGCGTTCGCCCCGATCCGGCTGCCGATGAAGTTCTTCGGCCGACTGGCGGTGTTGGGGACGATCACGCTGTCGCTGGCCCTCCTCGCCGGGGCGACCGAACCGCTTGGCCTCGTGCTGGCCATTCATCTCGGCGGCTTCTTTTCAATGGCGATGCTCTGCCATGCCCGGCTGTCGCTGGAGCGTCCGGCGGCCGATGATCTCACCCGGTACTATTTGCTGATGTCCCTCGGCGGGGTTCTCGGCGGGGCGTTCAACGCCTTGGTGGCCCCGGTGCTGTTCCACCGGCTCGGGGTTGCGGAATATCCCCTGATGATCGTCGCCGCCTGTCTGGTCCGGCCGGCGGAGTGGAAGCATCTCCAATGGCGTTGGAACGACCTGTTGGCGCCGCTGATTCTCGGCGTGATCGTCGCGGGCGCTGTCCTGCTCGGCCAGACGGCGGCGGTCACCAGCCAGTTTCAATCTTTCGGAGAAAGCACCGGCATCCCCGGCGAAATGTTGAAAACCGGGGCGTTGTTTGGATTGCCCCTCATCATCTGTTATTTCTTCGTGGACCGGCCGGTGCGGTTTGCGTTGGGCATCGGCGCCGTGATGCTGGCGGGGGCCTTCCACGACGGGGCGCAGGGGAAGGCCATGTTGATCGAACGGAACTTCCTCGGCGTGGTAAAAATCACGACCTCGACCGATGGCGAATTCACCAAGATGGTTCACGGCAACACCGTCCACGGCCAGCAACGAAACGCCGCCCGGCCCAAGTGGATCGCCAGTTATCTGTTGCCTGTCGCGTCCCCAAGCCCGATGCATGAGGCGACGACGGTGGCCCTTTTGGAAGACCGCTGGGACGACCGACACCAGCCGTTGACGTATTACCACCCGAACGGCCCGGTCGGAAGCGTGTTCCGGCAACTTGTCTCCGGTTGGAAGAGACCGCGACGCATCGGGGCCGTCGGCCTCGGCACCGGAGCCTTGGCGAGTTATGCGCGAGCCAACGAAACATGGACCTTCTTTGAACTCGACCCGGCGGTGGAAAAGCTGGCCCGCGACGAGCGGTATTTCACCTATCTGAAAAACTCCAAGGCGGCCAAACAAGATGTGGTCCTGGGGGATGCCCGGTTGAAACTCATGGACGAACCGGACGGTTCGTTCGACCTGCTAGTGCTGGATGCCTTCTCTTCGGATTCGATTCCGCTGCACCTGCTAACGATGGAGGCCTTCGAGCTATACGAGCGGAAGCTCGCCCCCAACGGGATAATTTTGATGCACCTGTCCAATCGCTATCTGGATCTGCCGCCAATGGTCGCCAAGATCGGGGCAACACTCTCCCCGCCGATGGTGGTGCGGCTGGATGATGATTCGGGCTTGAAAGATCGCGACAAGGAAGATGGCAAATTCGCCTCGGTCTGGGTGATCGTCGCCCGCACGGACGCGGATTTCGGCCCGTTGCAAAAGCCGATCAGTGGCTGGACCCCCGCTCCGGTCACCAAGGCGCGAGCATGGACGGATCGCCGGACAAATTTAATGGATGTGCTGAGACGAGGAAGCGAGGATTGAAAGGCAAAAGAGAAGAGTTCTCGCAATTCAAGGCAAATCCACGATCACCCGGAAGGTCGTGAAGGGGCTTGCTTTGCCGAAGTAGAGCGTTTGCGGGGTTTTCTGTTCGTCTTCCAGAATCTTCATCGTGAGGGGGGTCGCCAAGGTGTGCATCCGGCCGCGAAGGATCACGAGGGCCTTCTCTTCTTCCTTCTCGCCAATCGGCCTGTTTGAACCATTCGGCATCAAGACGCCGTTGGTGAATTCCCGGCCGTTCCCGGCGATGTCACAGACTCCCAAGGCATTGCGGTCGGCCTCGTTGCCGAAGACCGAGCGGGGGTTGGCCAGACCGATGGCTGGCTTGCCCTTCTCCGAAATCTCGTTGGGGCGGTTGGGCTCGTAAAACCCCGCGAAAGTATCCCATTCTTCCGGCGTCGGGAGTCGGCCGCCGAGCCATTTGGCGAGCGCCATCGCCTCGGTGATCCGCAGATTCATCGCGGGGCCGGGATTGCTCACGGCCGCCCATTGCGTGTTCGTCATCTCTGCCGGCCGGGCCTTTTTGAATTGGGCCGCCAGGGCATTGCTTGCCTTGTGTTCCATGACGTAAAATGGCTTGCCGGCTTTGCTTCCCGGCGGTGGCTGGATCAGCAGGAACTGCACGGCGTCCCCGTCCTCAAATTCGTGTTGGATGATTTTCGGATACTCTTTGTCGCCGATGCGCGCCTTGTCCATCCCGACGGCTGTGAAATTGGTCGGGATAATCCACATCGGTTCGACTTTCGGGTTTTTCTTCTCGATGACGGGGACCACCGGGTCTTTCTCCTCCGGGATGGTCGCCGGTGTGGTGGGGGCGCTTTGGCCGGATGACGAGGAAGTTTCCGGCGTTTTGCCGTTGATCAAAGGCCAACTGAAATACCCGGCGACGATCACGGCCGCGACCGCCAATCCCATCAGCACCGGCCGCGGTTTCGGATGCGGGGAAACCACGACATCGGCCACATCCTCCAAGGCTTTTGCAAAATCGACGCAAGTGGGAAAGCGTTCCTCCGGCTTCTTGGCGAGGGCGCGTTTCAGGGCCGCTTGTTCTCGCGGCGGCAGGTCGGGGATCTCCGGGATTTGTTCGAGGTGTTGTGTCATCACGGCCAGAAAATCTTCCCCGTCCACCAGTCGCTTGCCTAACCGCAATTCGGCATAGGTGAGGGCGAGGCTGTACTGGTCGCTGGCCGGACAGAAGCGTCCGGCCCATGATTCCGGGGCCATGTACGCGGGGGTTCCGGCAAAAGTCCCGGCGGTGGCCGCCACCAGATTTTGCTGCCGGGCGAGGCCGAAGTCTCCGAGTTTGGCAAAGTCGTTCACCAGCAGGATGTTGGCGGGCTTGATGTCCCGGTGCAGGAGCTTTTTCGAGTGCAAAAAGTCAAGGGCCTCGGCTGACTCCGTGATGAACTTCACCAAGATGGGCTTGGCCATCGGCGTCTTCTTGCCGGGGGTGGCCGATTTCAGCCGGTCGCCGAGGGTGCCGTCGGCGAGTTCCATCACGATGTAAAGGTTGTTGTCCTTTTCCCAATAGGCCAGCACGGGCAGCAAATGCGGATGCCGCAGGTTTTTCACCAGTTCCAAGGCCCCGCGCTCCTTGCGGGCCTCGTTGCCGTCGGTCGCGCGAGGAATGACCTTGATCGCCACATCCACCCCGCCGGGGGCCACCGCTTTGTAGACCTTGCCGAACTGCCCCCGCCCGAGTTCCTCGGCCATCATGTAGTTGCCGGAGGCCGTCAGTTCCGTGGCACTGCCGAGGATTTTCGGCAGGCTCATGTTGGCGGCCGAAATGACGGGAAACGATGTTTGGACAAGCGTCCCGGAGGCAGGCGGCGTCGAAGCCGAAGGCAACGATTGCCGGACCTCGGAGGCGTGATCGGGGTATTTTTGCAGGTATTCCTCAAGATCGAAATCATCGCCATGCGCCCGCCGGATGCGGATTTCCTCGGCAATCAGGTGGGCGGGAATTCGCCTGGGATCGTCGAATTCCCGGAAACGGAACAGGTAATCCGTGAGGACGGGCTTGCGTCCCCGGTTCCAGCCTTCCTGAATGTCGATCTTGATGAATTCGATGATGACGGCATATCGCAACCCCGGCGAGAGGCCGGCGAGCAACTCCTCCCAATCGGTGTCGGGATGATCGGGAACGGTGGCCGCGAACCGATCGGCCCGCTCGTTCAATTCGCGCCATTCCTCATCGGTGAGTCGGCCGAGCGTGCGGGATGGTTGCATGAGGTTCTGCTTCCGGGCGATGGCTTGTGTGGCATTTTACGGGTTTCCGATTTCGAGGGGCGCGAACCCGCCCGCGCGACGCGAAACCGGCCCCTTTGCCGAAAACCGCAAACAAATCATAGACGTTTCCCGGCGAACCACTTTAAGATAACCCAATCATTCGCGTGTCGTGGAGGGTCTCGCGTGCCCGCCGACGAATCGGACGAAATCGAGACGGACGAACAACTGGTGGAACGCTGCCGCACGGGCGACAACGCCGCCTCGCGGTTGTTGTTCGACCGTTACGTCGGTCGGTTGCTCGGCGTCGCCCGCCAGCGGATCGGCGAACGGATGAAAAGCCGGTTCGACGCGGAAGACGTGGTTCAATCGGTCTTCCGCACCTTTTTTGACCGGCTGAAAAAGGATCAGTTTGAGATCAACGACGGCGATGATCTCTCCAAGCTCCTCGTGCGTATCACCCTGCACAAAACGCTTCGGCAAGTGGCCTACCACCGGGCCGGGCGGCGAACTCCCTCGATGGAGGCCACCCCCACCCCGGCGACGCGGGACCAGATTCTCGATGTGATGAGCCGGGAACCTAGCCCCGTCACCGTTCTGACATTTGTCGATCAACTGGATCATTTCCTGAACAAACTGGACCCCGAGGATCGTGAAATTCTCGCCATGCGGCTCCAGGGACAAAGCACCGAGGAAATCGCCACCGCCCTCGGAACCTACGACCGCAAGATCCGCCGGGTGCTGGAACGGGTCCGGTCGGTGATCGTTTCGGAGCAAGAGACTCTGGAATCCTTCGAGTAGAATGTCCGGGATGGCGTCGGCAAACGCATTTCAGAATGAGCCGTCTGTGTCTGGCACCGGTTCACCACGCTTTTCAAATCGGTTGGCATCGGCTTGCCACAGCAGATTTCAAATTGGCATCGTGGTCGAGGCGGTTGATTTTGTCGGTCCAACGGACCGATTAACATAGCCCAGCCTGTCAGGGCTGGGTGAACAAGCCATCAGAAAACCTCGGTCTGAAGGACGAATGGCGCTTAGTTAAGGGTGAGACATGAAAAACTGGTTCACATTGGGTAATTTGAGAAGCAATTTGGCCCTAAAAACACCCTCCCAGATTACCCAGTTTGAAGACAATTTCAGCCCACACCCTTAACTAAGCGCCATTCGTCTGAAGGACCGATTATTGGTTCAAGGCCCGTCAGGGCCGCGAAGTCTGAAAACCCAAAGATAACCGGTCCTTCAGACCGGGGTCGTTGGCGGGTCGTTCACCCAGCCCTGACGGGCTGGGCTATGTTAACCGGTCCGTTGGACCGGAAAAGCAAGGCGATTTGGCCGCCACGTTAATTGGGAACTTGCTCTGATTTTTGTCCGGGGTATCTCATGTCCCTGCTTCTCCCCACGCTTCTCGCCCTGTTGAACACCGTCACGCCGATCACGTCCCAAGACCGGCGCAGTCGGGATGAGCCGGAAATGATGGTCAACGCCGGGGGCCGCACCGGCATTTGCGATGTGCTGGTGTTTGATGCCTCCCACAAATGGCTGTTCGCCGCCGGGGACGACAAGGTGATCCGGGCGTGGCAGATCGGCGAACAGGGACTGACCGACCGCACCAAGACCTACCGGTGGCCCGGCTGGCGCGAACAGCGCGGCGGCATCAAGACGCTTTCCCTTGCCTCCGACGGCCGGATTCTGGTCGGCGGGTTCGGCATGAAAATCGGCCTCGTGATGCTGTTGGACAAAGACGGCGAAGTCGCGGGAACCAACAACGTCGCCGGGTCGTTGCCGGAAATGCCACGAACGGCCATTTTCTCCTCTGCGTTCACGCCCTCGGAAAAAGCGGCTGTGTTCGGTGATTCCGAGGGAAATATCTGGTGGTGGGATTTGCAGGGACCGGCCACCCTGTTGACAAAGTTTCCATCCATTCCCGGCCGCGAGTTCAACCGCGTGCTGGCCCTGCGCTTCACAGGCAAGACAAAACTCACCGCCGTCGCCGAGAGCGGGGACGTGATGCTCATCGACAACCCGGAATCGGCCACACCTTCGGCGAGTATCGTCTATAACGCGAAAGCCGCTTTGCCGGCGGACGTACCCGCCACACGGGACACCCGGCTGGCGCGGGCCGAGATCACGGCCGATGGCCAATGGGTCGTCGGGCTGATGGTGCAACGATATGCCGTCGTCTGTTCGATGGAAGGGAAGTCGATGCTCCATCTCGACGCCGGGGAAGGGCGGTTTTACCGCTCGGCGGCGGCGGACCCGGCGCATCATCGCCTCGCTTTGGCGGTGGCCGTCAATCCGAAGCCAGGGGAGTTCTTGGTGCCCCGCGATCTCGGGGTTCAGATTCTCGCCGATGCTTTCGGCGGCCCTGGCAAGGTGGCGGCCACGCTGCCACACACGGTTGATGCCGAGGTGATGACTTTCCATCCGGGCGATGGCCGGTTGATCGTCGCCGGGGGGGACAATCATGAACTCGGCGTGTGGGATCTGGCGGACATTAAGAAGCCAGAACGGCAGCGCGGCATCTTGGGCCACGGCCGCAGCGTGTGGGGAGTGCGAATCACCAAAAGCGGCACATCCTTCGCGTGGCAATCCCAGCGGAACAACGAAACGACAGATATCAACACCCTCGGCAAAGGATCGTGGCACACGTTCGACATGAACCTCGGCAAACCGGCCACGGCGACGCCTCTCAACGAAATCATCACGGAGGCCGGCGGTTGGAAAATTGTCCCCTCCAAGAAGTCCCGCTTCATCTGGCTCGCCGTCCGAACAATCGGAAACGAGCAGAAGGAACTGGAACTGGCCCTCGACCCGGACCGCGACCAATCGCCGCAATGTTACTGCTTCTTCCCGGAGAAAGCCGGGCAGCCGGTGCGAGTCGCCATCGGGCATTTGTACGGCTTCAGCGTGTTTGAACTCAGCGAGACCAAGGCCAAGCGAGTGTTGTTGGCCACCGGGCACGCCGGGGAAGTGCGGTCCATCGCCATCAGTCAGGACGGCACATGGGCCGTGACCGGCGGTCGGGACCAGACCGTCTCCGGTTGGAGTCTGAAACCGTGGCCCTCTGGCCGGTTCGGGGCCGAGTTGATTGTCCGAGGCGGTGAACTCATCGTGAGCAAAATCGATCTCGGCGGCCCGGCGTGGGAAATGGGATTGCGGGAAAACGACACGATCAAAATGGCCGTGCGTTTCGCCAACAACCGGCCGACATTCCTGTTGGATCGCCTTGGCCGCCATCTTTCAATGAAGCTCAACCCGGATCAATTGATCAATTCTCCGGAGGAAACGATCAAGGCTTTGAACAACCCGACGCCGGGAATCGAGCATACGCTCGCCTGGCAACGACCGGGCGAGAAGCAAATCCGGCAAGGGCTTTCCACCGTGCGGCACCGACCTCTCTGGCGGTTCTTCCCGGCCTATGATGCCAACAACAACTGGACTGAATGGGTCGCGTGGACATGGCGGGGTTCCAAATATGTCACCTCCCCGAGCGGAGACTGGCTGGTCGGCTTCCAACTAAACGACCCGTTCAGCATCGTCGGCGGCCGACCCCGGTATTACGAGGCTAACCTATTCCGGCAGACGTTGCACCAACCGCGGGCGGTCCTCAAGTTGATGCAGCAACGCGACGTGGCGAAGATGCTCGTCGATGAATACGGCGAAAACCCGATGCCTCCCGCCATCGGCGACCGGCAGCCGATGCCGATCAGCCTGAAACTCTCCGACGAAAAGGTAACTCACGAAGGGATCAAGGCGACCGTCTCCATCGAGATGTTCTCCAGCAACCCGGATCTGATGCCGCAAAACGTGGAACTGTGGGTGAACGATCATCGCGTGAAAACGCTGGACTGGCCGCAGGACAAGCGAGTTTACACGACCGAGATTGAAATTCCGGCCGCCGATTTCCGAAGCGGGGAAAATCAAATCACCGTCGTCTCCGTGAACGAAGCCGGGGGCCGGGCCATCGAGCGAACCACGGTGATGAACGACCGCAAACCAAACCGGCCGAACATCGCGGGCCTGCTGACGGGCATCAACGACTACAAAGGCACCCGCCTGGCGGCCGGCGCGCGCGGGGAAGAATTCGGCGATCTTCTTTACGCCAAGGACGACGCCAATCAACTGCGGGAGTCCTGGCTCATCCAAGCCGGGGAAGGGCGGTATTACGGCAAGCAGGGCGTCATCGTGCTATCCGAAATGGAGGCCACGCGGAAGGAAATCCTGAGCCAGCTCGCCCAATTGAAAACACGGACCACCAGCGACGACGTGGCCGTAATCTTCTTCGCCGGGCACGGCCACTGGATCGACCGGCCGGACGCAACGGGAAAAAACCGCCGCAAGCCGCCGAAGATGTTCATTTTTTGCTGCCGCGGCTTCGATGTGAACAAACCGCTGGAAACCGGCATCACGGACGAGGAATTGATTCTCGCCCTCGCCGAGTGCCCCGCCCGCAAACTGTTGCTACTGGACGCCTGCCACTCCGGCCAGACAGCCACTGACAGCGTGATCCGGCACCTGATCCCCGACGGCCAGGGCCCGGCGATCATCGCCGCCTGCGACCAGCAGGAAAGCTCGCTGGAACACGACAAGTTCGGCCACGGCCTCTTCACGGCGGCCGTGATCGAAGCCCTGACGAAAAACTTCGACTTGGCCGACACCGGCAAGACCAAAGACAACCGCCTCGACCCGCAAGAACTGTACGACTACCTCGGCGCCCGCATCCGCAGCATGCTGGTGGAAATCAACACCGTCCCCACCCGGCAACAACCAAGGTCATTCCCGCTGGACCTGCCACGATTTGTGATTGCCCAAGGGGACAAGAAGTAAAAGGAGAAGGAAAGAGGCAGAAAAGCAAAGAGAAGGAAAGACACTAACCACAAAGACTCAAAGATCACACAAAGTTTCACAAAGAAGACAAACAGATCGGAAGCAGCAAGCAAAGGAAAGAAAAAAGGGCTCATCCGAGAAGTTCGTACTTGGCTCGATGGATTGAGTAAATGCGAAGGTGGAAGAATTCTTGGTCACGGTAGCCATAGGCCTGTCGTTGCAGGGTCTTGATTTTGTTGTTCACCCCTTCGAGGGGGCCGGTCGAAATCGGACAGCGATGGTAGTTCAGCAGGCCGGTCCGGTGCATCTGGAAAGAACTCGCCATCTTCTGCAACACCGACAGCTTGGACGCCTCGGCCCGCCGACACCAGTCGTCCAGAAACCGGGCGGCGTCTTTCGGGCTCCCCTGCTCCCAGAAGTGGCGAAACTCTTCTTTCATGTAATACGCCGTCGCCAGCGGTTGGTTGATCCGCAGGGCTTCTTCCAGCCGGGCGCGTTCCCCTT
>NZ_JH636440.1:794646-808037 GCF_000255705.1 Zavarzinella formosa DSM 19928 | reverse complement strand
CTTGCCGCCAACCGGGAGGGTGCGGACGGTGCGTTCCACGACCCCGCGTCGGATGACGTTGGCGGACTGACAGGACGAACAGCGGTCATGGGCGGGATCCTGCCGGAGATGAAGGGTCAGGCCGCCCTCGGCGGAGGAGGTCCGAACGACTTGATAGTCCCGAACACCGAAAACACGATACAGTAGCGTGGAGGACATGCCGGCTTCCTGAAGATGGTGTGGTTACCTTTCATGAAACGGCATGCTCCTCTTTTTTGGCAACCCCTGAGTACGAACTTCTCGGATGAGCCGAAAAAAGCATGTCGGGAAAAGTCGAGAAAAATGCTTCCTTTCTCTCTCTGCTATCTTTCTTTTTGCTTCCGATCTGTTTGTCTTCTTTGTGAAACTTTGTGTGACCTTTGAGTCTTTGTGGTTAGTGCCTTTCCTTCTCTTCGTTTTACTGCCTCTTTCCCCGCCTCTCAACTAACTAGCAATTGCCTGATGCTTTCCGTGTCGGCCAGTTGCAACCCCAAGCCAACGAGTTCCTGCGGGTCGGTCGGGGCCGGGGTGAGCGAAACATCGTTTTCGATGTGATCGTGCGGGAAGCCCACTTTGGAAGTGGCGAGATTGTACACCCCAAAGACCACCGCCGGGCCGTCCGCTTTCAATTCCTGCTTCAATTGCAGGGCCACGATGGCCGTGTTCATGTACACAGCGACCGTTTCCAGCGCCTTCGCGTAGTTGGCGTGATACGTGATGTCGTTGCCGTACACTTGTTCCAGCGACAGGGCGGCGCTTCGCACGGCCACGAGGATGTGATTGACCACCGATCGCAATGAACGTGAGAACGCAATATCCGCATGGGCCTTTGGATTGAGATACGTGGAGACGGCGGCATTCACCGCCCCGCAACCGGTGTGGCCCACCACGGTGATGAGCTTCATCGTGCCGGGGAAACTCTTGATGGCATACTCGATGCTCCCGAGGCATTCATCCCCCGGCACATTGCCCGCCACCCGCACGACGAAAAGCCGGTTTGGTCCCGTGTCGAAAATGATTTCAGAGGGAACCCGAGCATCCGAACAACCAAAAATCGCCGCGAAGGGCGCCTGATTTTCAACCTGCCCGCTCGGCGCCACGGATTCGGTGATGAAGCTTGCCTGACAGGTGCGGATATCCCCTCCCGGTTCCAGTTGGGAGAGTTGTTCCCGGACCTCGACAAACCGCTGATTGCCTTCCGTCAGGATGGCGACGGCCTCGGCGGCCGTGGTGGGATAGGCAAAATCCTCGGCGGCTTTGCGATAAAAGCGATTAAACTGGTTCATGAGATCCGTCGGCGGGTGTCGGTTTCGCCGGACGACCGGGGGGTGATCCCCGCAGGTTCATTCCGGCGTTATCGGCGATTGTATTCCAAGAAACTGTTCGTTTTCAGCCCGTTTCCCGCCAATATGGAAACTTCAACGGGTCTGTCGTGCCGTATTTTTGCAATTTGCCTGTTGCCATCCGGCAAGACGCGCTGGTATATTAAGGGAAGTTTGCAAACGACCTGCCGACGAGGTTACCTTCGACCTCCTCAGCTTCCGGACGTGCCGTTCTGGCCGTTTAGGAAGACATTCTGTTCCAACCCAACCCCAATAAACGAGGAAGGTAATCCACATGAGTACTTTGGCATTTCAACCGTTGTTCGCGTTTTTCGGTCTCGGCACCCAAGAAATCATGCTGTTGCTGGTCTTGGGCGTGCTGTTGTTCGGCCGCAATCTCCCGTCGCTGGGCCGTTCGCTCGGCAAAACGGTGACGGAGTTCAAGAAGGGCGTCAAGGGCCTTGAAGACGACATGGAGCCGACCACCAGCCGGACCATCGAACCGGAACCCGTCCGCCCCCCGCAACGAGTGACCTCGACCGCCCCGAAGTTTGAAGACTCCCCGCCGCCGAAGGTGTGATCGGTCCGCCAAAATTTTCGCGCGAAAATCGGGGGCCAGCCACTCGGCCCCCTTTCCATTTTCCGCGAACCCGTGTATGAAATACGTCTCCTGTAAAACACGGGCGTTTAACTCAGCGGTAGAGTGCCATCCTCACACGGTGGAAGTCACTGGTTCGAATCCAGTAACGCCCAGCCTGCTCGTTTGTACATATATGACATTGTCTGTCTTGGATTGACTAACATCACATTCCTTAAGATCTTGCGTCAATCTTGTCAAATCAGGACATTCTGACACATTTGCTGACTGCACCGGATTTTGCAAGGTGACTGCACCGGATTTTGCAGCGCGCAAAACGGCCTTTTCAAAGTGGTCGTCAGTCACCTGCCGATAGTGCCGATCACTCACCGCAACGCTATGCCCCAACCAAGCGGCGGCGACGTGGGAAGGAAATAAGTCTGCCAATTCCGTCGCCCGCGTTGATCTCAGATTTTGCCAAGGTTTGATCCACGGCAAAATTCCGGCCGCCAAGATTCGATCCACCAGCAACTTTGGCATCCCGCGAAACATCCGAAGTTTCGGAAACACATACAAGCCCGGTTCGGCTCGTTCATAGAGGTCTTCCAAATAGGGTTTGATCTCCGGGAAGATGGGGACGATCCGGGTTCCCTTCCCTTCATGGCCGGAAGTCTTCACGCAGGACACCACGAACCGATTCCGGTCCCAAACGATGTCTCCCCATTTCAAATCTCGAATTTCGCTCGGAACCCGCAACCCGCCCCAACGGGCCAAAGCGATACACAACCGCCATTCCGGGTCAACAAGGCTGTCCAGCAACACTTGGACCGTGGCAGCCTCCACGAATTGAAGCCGGTCACGGTTCACTTGAGTTCCTCCCTTGATGAACGCAAACGGATTTTCTGTGATGTGCTTTTTTCGCAACGCAAAGGCGAACAATCGTCGGCAAATCTGAACATGCTTTGATATGGTCGCGGTCGCGGCCTTCTCCGCTTTCATCGCCTTGACCATTCCGGCGGCTTCCTGTTCGGTAATCTGGTTGATTGGCGTACCAGCCCCCAACCGTTCCGCAATCCGGTTAATGGTGCTTCGCATGAGTGCGTTTGTGGTGTCCCGGACATGAGGAAGAGAGTCCACGAAGGCGTTGCCGACTTCCCGGAGCGTTGGAATGCGAAGTGATTCCCTTGTGGTAACCAAGCCAACGGCGGCCAGTCGGATATGAAGTTCATCACCAATGTTCGCCAACCACCGGGACAGGTCGGCATCATTCGCCGTATGGTTGTTGAGACACGCCAGAAGTTGTTCAACGCGAATCTTCACCTCGTTGGCCGTTTTCATCGGCACGGTTCCGAGTCGAATGCTTCGGCGTTTGCCGTCTGTACTGATGAATTGAAGGGTCTTCAGCCCGGTCTTTCGGTCATGGGAAATGCTCGCCATTGATTTCACCTTCCGCAAGGATCGGCCGGCCGGGATGGTAGTTTGCGTTCATCTCGACCGGGTAAGTTTTGAGATTGTAACACAGTCAGGTCAGGTCGCGCCACGTCGTTCAATGTCAGACCGGCCGGGCAAAGAAGGAAGGAACACAGCCAACACACACCGGGGATTCGGCTGTGTTCCGGTTCATCATCCCTTGAGGGCATCCAACGAAGGAAGAAACAGAGAAGGCGTATGTGTGTCGTGGCTGTCTTCCTTCCTTGCCGGTTCGATGTGCCCTTGATCGGCCCCCAGTCGCCAAGACCATTCTTTCCCGTTTTTGAACGCCGATCCTCCGAGAATGCCTTTCAAAATGTCATCACGCCACCAATCCAAACGATGGGCTTTGCCAATCCCGGCGTTCCCGCGCGAGACGCAATCGGTGGAATGCCTTGGCCCGTCGGCCAGAAAGGAGCGAAGCCAGTCGGCCGCCCGGCTTTTGGCGAGGGATCGGTCTTCTTTCTGAGTCTCCCGGTTTTGTCGTCCGCTCGCTAGTTCGTGAATGTCCCCTTCCCACGGTTGGAAATCACAGCATCGGTACATTTGAGCGGCGACGGTCGCGGCCTCGTTGGCTGGAAGTCCGGGTGAGTGACGGAGAACCAGTTCAAGGGCGCCGGGAGGCGGTTCCGTGGCGAAAGAGAGTCCGTCACGTCCGACTTGGCCGGTGATCGGCAGATTAGTCTTGGAACGGGCCAGGATGCGACGGGCGGGATCGTCGGGATTCTTGGCAAGAGTCAACACCATCCGGGGAACGCTGGTGTAAGCAACGCTACCCTGAGTTCGCATGGTGGCGTTTTCCCGGTCCCCCTTGCCCAGATGCTTCACGCCGATCACCGCGACGCCGTTTGATTCGGCGAATTGTGAAAGGCTCTCCAGCAAGGGCCGGATGTCCGTCTCTGAATTGTCGTTGCCTCCGGCGTTCCCGACCGTGGATGAAATCGGATCGATGATCAGCACGCCAAACGGCTTTCGCTGAAACTCCCCGGCCAGTTGATCGACGTTCAACAGGGAAAAGGCGATACGTTTCCCCTCCGGCCCGGTCGCCCCGTCGATGAGCCTGATTCGTCCGACATCGGCCCCGGCAGCAATGAACCGGGGAACCATGACCTCGGACGGGGCATCCTCGCAATTGTAAATCAGAACGTCGGCCGGGGGCGGGCATTCGTACTCCAGCCCGAAGGCGGGCCGGCCTTGGGTCACGCATCCGGCGACATGAGCCAGCAGGGACGATTTGCCGTCTCCGCCATGACCGGCCACAAGGGTCAGCATTCCCTTGGGAACGAAATTCTCAACTATCCATTTGACCGGCTTCATGGGAATGTCTCCGAGGTTGCGGGTAAACAATCCACCGGCGGGCGGTTGTTTGCTTTCGTTGTCCGGGCGTGCTTCGTTGGTTCGGGGCGGGCTTTTCAATTCGACTTTGGGGTTCATCGTCGACCCCCCGTCGTGCTTTTGATGACATCCGGTGATGTAATCGGCGGGAGGCTCTTTTTATGGTGGCGCAATGCGTCACCCCCCGACGGATCTTCTTGCGGGCATCGAAGACGATGCGATAACATGGAGTTTGTCCTTTTGAGGTTTTGTTCGGGAAGGCTGCGGATCGGTGAGACGATCCGCAGCCTGTTCGTTAGTCACTTCTTGGGAGAATCCGGCCCGCCAATCGGTCCCGGCAGTTCGTTCCCGAACTTCAATGAGAAACAACCAAGCGTCGCCAGCCGTTGCCGGGCCTGATGCTCGCGGGATCGGTCGCCCGTTTTCCGGGCGTGGATCATTCGGCGAATCCAGACAGGCGGCTTGTTGGTGTTGTTCAAGACACACCCCCTTCGGCGACGCGGTGCAATTCGGCGTCGGCGATGAGCCTTCGGCGGCCGAGCATGAACGAAGACACCTTCGAGTCATCAATCAGCCGGATGAGATGACGTTCGGAGATGCCAAGATACTTGGCGGCGTCGCGGACGGACCACGGCGAACCGGGCTGATGTTGGGACGTCGGTTGCCCCTGAGTGACGGCGGACATGAGATAGTTCCAAAGGCCGCGTTGGTCCGCGTTGTGTGGACCACTGTTCACGGCATTTGAATTGTCAGGGCAAGTCCGGAAGGAAAAATTCGGCCTCGTTTTATTCCGGCGAATTGTGGGGAAGTGTTTGAAACAGACCGGCGTTATCGCGTAATGACAGTACCTCCGGAATAATAAATTTGCTTGGCGGGTAAATTATTCCGGAGTCATTTGCGCCCTGTTCGATGTCGATGACGTTCCAAGGCGTTCGCCACGTCAGCCACTGACATGCCAAGTTCCCGGCCTAGGTCGGCATAAGTTCTGTAATGCTTCGTTTTCCACGCTTCGGCAATCCGCTTGTCCGATTGGGGATCGGTTTGCATTGGTCGGCCCGGTTTTTTTTTGCCACCACTTGGCCGAACGGTTCCTTTGATATTCTGAGAAGTCGCCCCCAGAACTTCCTCTCGTCGCCTCGCGGCTCTGTGCGCCTCAATTTGACAGGATCGCCCGATTGCATTGCCGTCCGGCCATGTGCGTTGGCGGAAGATTTGTTGCACTTCAGGCAAGACTTTGCAAATGATCGGAATGTCGAGTTTTACATTGGGATCGCCGTCGATGTCACAAGAATGAACAGGATCGATGCGCGACCAAAACTGTCTGTAAATTTCCACACCAAGGTCGATGGCGGCCTCATGAGCGCAGGCAAACCCATGCCGGCAGTCGGGTTCCGAGGCTAAAATCAACTCGCCACGCAGAGAATTGACCATGCCGCGATAAGAAAGCTCGGCTCGAATTTCTTGAATCCATTGGCCAAATCTGGCGCTGACAAATCGCCGTTCCAAATCGTTTTTCCAGTCAAACGAACAGAATTTGAGGGCATTGGCGATAGCTCCCCCGACAAGGGCGAGGTGGTTTGCAACATAAGTTGCCTTGATCAAATCGTCGGGCAATTGGCCAAATTTTGTGACCAGACCGGGCAAATCATTGATGTTGCTCGCTTTGGGACCGGCGCCCAACGCAATGGTCTTGAGAAAAACGGCCCAAAGAATCCTTCCCGGGATTGTGTCTGGAAGAATCCCGAACGGATCTCGTCTGACGGGGTTTTCTTCTTCTTTGTTGGCAATGGCTGGAATGATTTCCAAGGAGGTTTGGATTGGGTCGGACAACGTAACTTCCCCTCAAAACGGGCACATCATCCGCTTCGTTTCAAACGTGTTTTGGGAAGATGTCCGGCATTGGATGGATTGGGTGGCTAAACCATCTCAAGGGGTATTCGAGAGAGTCGGGATGTCAATCCTTGTCCGCGAGCAGAGCGACCGGACAAGATGAGAACAACTACGTTTTTTGGTGCCGAGATTCGGCATCCACTCGGGGGCGGGAATCGCGCATCGGCAAATTGCCTGCCTCGCCTTTTTTGATGTCGAAGTCCGACATAGAGGCAAGCCGCGCAAGCTTTTCATGTTGGCGAATGGCGGATGCCACTTCCGCCGGCTTTCATAAAGTTGAGTTGAACCGAGCAACACTTTCTTGAGGGCTTCCCAGACTTTCTCGGAATCCAAGGCTTGCGTACTCATGGCCGTGCGGGCCCAATACTCCGATGATGGCATTCATCAGTTCAGTCTTTAGATCCGGAAAGTTGGGGAATGGCTCCTTGATGGTGTCCACAGCCTGTTTTTGATTTTTTCCGATTCCAGTTCGGCCCGCAAAGGCAGAGGACTGCACCGGATTTTGCAGTGCACAAAACAATAGATTCAAATCGAAACAGGCGAGAATTCGACGCGAAGATCGGTGTGAATTCCGTTTTTTTCAAACGCTCACGGATTGGTTGATACGGGGGACTCATTGCGAATTCATTGTTCATCAAGAACCTCCCGGACTTTCCGCGACAGTGACAACGGCGTGTAGGGCTTTTGGAGAAAAGCGACGTCTGCCTGAAGAATACCGTGACGGATGACGGCATCATCGGTGTAGCCGCTTTGAAACAGCACTTTGAGGGTTGGGGTTTGGCCAATTAGGGCCTCGGCCAGCTCTCGGCCGCTCATGCCCGGCATCACCACATCCGTCACCAGCAAATCGATAAGTCCCTGATGAGTCTCGACGAGTCGCAATGCCTTTTTGCCGTTTTCGGCCTGTAACACTTTGTAGCCCCGAGTCTGCAAGGCGAGCACGGCGATGGTCCGCACGGCATCCTCGTCCTCGACCACCAAAATGGTTTCCGTCCCCCCCAAGACCTTCCGGGAAGTCGGGCCGGATGACTGGGAATTTGGTTGCTCGTCGAAGGCCGGAAGGTAGATCTTGAAAGTTGATCCGTGACCGGGTTCGGTGTAGAGATTGATGTTGCCGCCGCTCTGTTTGACGATGCCGAAGACCGTCGCCAATCCCAGCCCTGTGCCCTTTCCCAGTTCCTTGGTTGTGAAAAATGGCTCGAAAATGCGCGCCCGAATGGCCGGGGGCATGCCGCAACCGTTGTCGCTGACCGCCAGCCGGACATGCGAACCCGGCACGCAATCCACATGGCGGGCGGCATAATCTTCGTTCAAAAAAACATTGGACGTTTCAATGGTGAGCTTTCCTCCCATTGGCATCGCATCGCGGGCATTGACGGCCAGGTTCATCAAGACTTGGGCCAAGAGACCGGGATCGATTTTTACTTTGCTGACATTCGGGTCAAGAACGGCGGTGAGCAGTATGTCCTCGCCGATTAACCGCCGCAGTAGTTTTTGGGTTTCTCGCACCACATCGTTCGGATTCAACACTTTCGGTTCCAAAACCGTTTTGCGGCTGAAGGCCAGCAATTGACGTGTCAGCCCGGCCGCCTGTTCCCCGGCTTCGCAAATAGCCGTGACGGACTCTCGCATCGGATTGTCCGCATCCAATTCGCCCAACATGATCTCACTGTATCCCGAGATGATGGTCAGCAAGTTGTTGAAATCGTGGGCGACACCGCCGGCCAGTTGCCCGAACGCCTCCATCTTCTGCGCCTGTAGCATTTGCGATTCGAGCGATTTCTGCTCGGTGACATCCGTATGGACACCGATCCATTCGCGGATTGACCCCTTGGTTTCCAAGATCGGGACTCCGCGAGCGGACATTTGTCGATACTCTCCGTCTGCCCGGCGAAGGCGGTGTTCGACACGATACTCGGTGCCCGTCATCCACGCCGTCTTCCAAGCCCGAGCACTGTGTTCCCGGTCGTCGGGATGGATGGCGTTCAGCCACCCCAAGCCACGGTGCTGTTCGACCGTTTGTCCGGTGAAGGCTGTCCAACTTGGCTGCTCTGAATCAAACTCGCCTGAGGCCGGGGAACTCCAGACAATCGCAGAGGTCGCCGTGATCAACGTCCGATATCGCTCTTCGCTTTGCCGGAACAATTTTTCCACATTGCTTCGCTCCACGGCATGCCGAATGGCTCGCTGAAGCGATGCTTCTTGGATGTCACCCTTCACCAAATAATCCTGCGCCCCTTCCTTGAGCGCTTGCAACGCTAATTGTTCGTCGTCCTTGCCCGTCAGCACGACAATGGCCACCTGGGCATTCTTTTCGCGGAGCATGCGAAGAGTGTCTATGCCCTGGCTGTCCGGCAAACCCAAATCGAGAAGAACAACGTCAAAGCGATTAACCAACAGGAGATTGATCGCGTCTCCCAAGCGCTGGCTGTTGCTGACGTGGAAGTGGCTGGTTGACAGCGCTTCCTTCGTGAGCAACACGTCGGTCGGACTGTCTTCCACCAAAAGAATGTGAATGTCACTTTTCATTTCACTGCACCGGGGCTAACGTCACAATGGAGAACCAGAAATTTTCGATGTTCTTCACCACTTCGGCAAACTGCTCGTAATTCACCGGCTTCACGACGTAGCAATTGGCGTGCAGGCCATATGCTTTCATCACATCATTTTCGCTCTTTGAGGTGGTCAGCACCACGACCGGGATTCGCTTGAGGTTTTCGTCGCTTTTGATTTCCGCGAGAACCTCCCGCCCGTCCTTGCGGGGCAAATTCAGATCGAGCAGGATCAGACTGGGCCGGGGCGAATCCTTGTATTTGCCCTCCCCACGGAGGAAGGCCATCGCCGCCACGCCGTCCGGCACGGTGTGCAAGTTGTTGACAATCGTCGATCCGTCGAGCGCTTCCTGCGCGAGGAGAACATCCGTGGGACTGTCTTCCACCAGCAGAATCTCGACCGGCTGCGATCCTGGGGAATTCATGGGCTCACTTCGTTGAAGGGGATGGTAAACGAAAAGGCGGAACCCCGCCCGGGTTCGGAGATGACGGAGATGCGGCCGCCGTGCCGCTCGACGATTTTCTTGCAGATGGCCAGTCCAATGCCCGTGCCGGAATACTCGGCCCGCGTGTGAAGCCGCTCGAAGATGATGAAAATTTGCTCGAAATATTCGGGCTGAATTCCGATGCCGTTGTCCCGCACGGTGAAAACCCAATTCGCCTGGTCTCGGCGAACGCCAATATGGATTTTCGGCGCCAATGGACCCCGGAATTTGATGGCGTTGCCAACCAGGTTTTGAAACAACTGCGTCATCTGAACGGCATCCGCCCTGGCGACCGGAAGTTGGTCATGAGTGACGACCACACCAGCTTCCACGATGGCGATTTCCAGGTTGGCCAGGGCCTTGCCCAAGATTTGATCGCAGTCAGCCGACTCCAATACCTTGCCCCCGGTTCCCACCCGCGAATAGGACAGAAGATCGTCAATGAGTGTCTGCATCCGACTGACACCGCCAACCGCATGGGTGATCAACTCGTCAGCCCGGTCATCCAGTTTGCCCTGATACCGTCTTCTGAGGATCTGCACACAGCCGGAAACAGCCCGCAATGGTTCCTGAAGGTCATGGGAGGCGCTATAGGCGAATTGCTCTAGATCGAGGTTGGAGCGGGATAACTCATCGGTCGTTTTCCTCAGTTCCATCGTTCGTTCCTTGACCCGATCCTCCAAGCCGGTGTTTGCCTGCCGAATCGCTTCCTCAGCCGCCCGCCGGGCCAGAAAGGCACGTTGGAGAAACCTGGCCAGGATTCCAGTCAAGATGAGGGCCAGGATAGCCCCAAAGAGGCCGGTCATCATGGCGATGCCATAAGCCCTGTGGGACCTCCGTTCTCCTTCATGAAGCAAGGTGAATTCTTTTTGCTCCATGTCAGCCACCAAGTCCCGCAGAGCGTCCATCCGTTGCTTGCCTTTGCCAGTCAGCAAATATGCCCGGGCCTCGTTCCCACTGATTCTTCGCCGGGCGATGCCCTCTTCAAGCAAGCCCATTTGCTCCAGACTGAGTCCCTCAAGACTCTTGATTTGGGCTTGCTGCCGGTCATCATCCTTTGTCTTGCCCTTTAATAATTCCATCAGACGGCCAAGCCGGCGCACGGCGGCGGAGTAAGGTTGCAAATACTCATCCTCGCCGGTGATTACGAAGCCCCTTTGCCCGGTTTCGGCGTCCACCATTGCGAGCAGGACATCTCCGGTCAGGCCCAATACCTCATGAGAGTGCGCCACCCGGCCAGCATCCTCGTGCATTTGCCGGGTATTCCAGCAAGCAAGTCCGGTGTTGACCACGAGCAAGGCCAGGAGCGCGACGCTGCCGGCCAGCATTCCCTTGTTGAACGCACGATCCGGTTTCGCACTTGGTTTTCGCAGAGCCAGCTGCCCGCGCCACATCTATGGTTCTCCCCGGCCGACATGAAATCACGTCCGCAGTATTCGCCTCAAACCCTCATCGGCAGTCTCGCAACGGCGAACCAGAAATGCTCGATGGTCCTAAGCACGGCTGCATATTTCGCGAAATCGACTGGTTTCACAATGTAACAGTTGGCGTGGAGTCCATAGGCGCGCTGAATGTCGGCCTCGATCTTCGAGGCGGCCAGCACGACGACGGGAATTCGTTTGAGCCTGTCGTCATTTTTGATTTCCGAGAGCAGTTCCCAACCGTCTTTCAAAGGGATGTTGAGATCAAGCAAAATCAGCCCGGGGCGAGGGGCCTCTCGATGTTTGTTCTCTCGTCGCAAAAATTCCATCGCCTCCATTCCGTCAGAGACGGCATGCAGATTGCTGACTATCACCGATCCTTCGAGTGTCTCCTTTGCCAGCAACACATCGGCGGGATTGTCCTCGACCAAAAGAATATCAACCGGCTGGAGTCCCTTGGGCGTCACGAGAGCGATCCCTTCTCGGGGATGGTAAACGAGAAGGTGGAACCCAGACCGGGCTTGGACTCCACCGTGATCCGGCCGCCGTGACGCTCGACGATTTTCTTGCAAATCGCCAGACCAATGCCAGTGCCGGTGTATTCGGCCCGAGTGTGAAGACGTTGAAAGATGACAAAAATCCGCTCGAAGTACTCGGGTTCCATGCCAATGCCATTGTCCCTCACAAAGAACACCCAATGGGCATGCTCCCTCCGGACGCCGACATGGATTCGGGGCAATTCCTTTCCCCGGAATTTGATGGCGTTGCCGACTAGATTTTGAAACAACTGCGTCATCTGGACGGCGTCCGCCTTGGCAACCGGAAGCTGATCGCGAGTGACAACCACCCCCGCCTCCGCGATGGCGGCCTCAAGGTTGGCCAGTGCCTTGTCCAAGATTCGATTGCAGTCGGCCGGCTCGAACGCCTTGCCTCCTGTCCCCACCCGCGAGAATGTCAGCAAGTCGTCAATGAGCGTTTGCATTCGGCTGACGCCATCGACCGTGTGAACGATCAGTTCGTCGGCCCGGTCATCCAGCTTGCCTTGGTAGCGTTTTTTGAGAACCTGAACGCAGCCCGCCACGGCCCGAAGCGGTTCTTGCAAATCGTGGGAGGCGACATACGCGAATTGCTCCAGGTCGAGGTTCGAGCGGGATAATTCCTCGACCACGTTTCGCAAATCGGTTTCGGCTTGCTTGCGTTCGGTCAGGTCACGGGTGATGTAAGCGAAGCCCTGCAATTCGCCGTGCGAATCGTACAAGGGAGTCGTGGCATAATTGGCCCAGAACTGCGTTCCGTCCTTGCGGACTCTCCAGTCTTCCGCCCCCACTTTGCCAAGGACGAGGGCCTTGCGGAGTTCTTCCTCCTGCGTGTTTCGTTCCACATCCTGGGGGGGGAGGAAGCGACGCAGCGGCTGGCCGATGATTTCCTCGGCTTTGTAGCCAAAGAGGAGTTCCGCCCCGCCGTTCCATGTCTGGATGTTGCCGGTGCGGTCCAGCATGACCACGGCATAATCCTTGATGCCCTCGACCAGCAGTCGAAACCGGGATTCGCTGGTGCGCAAGGCTTCCTCGGCCCGCTTGCGCTCGGAGATGTCCCGGACCAGGCCGGTGAAATAGCGGCGATGTCCCAGAAGAAAGGCGCTGACGGCCAAATCCATCGGAAACGTCGAACCGTCCTTGCGACGCATGACGAGTTCCCGTCCGATGCCCACGCCGGAACGCAAATACGTGGCCAAATCCCCGTCATGCTCGCTGTGATCGGAGTCAGGCATCAACGTCTTGACGTTGTTGCCCACAACCTCGGCGGCCGAGTATCCGAAAATCTTCTCGGCCGCCGGGTTGTAGGATTCGACGACCCCATTTTCATCAATGGTGATAATCCCGTCGATCAAATGATCGACGATGGAGCGCATCCGCACCTCGGCTTTCCGCAATTCCTCCTCAGCCCGCTGGCGCGTTTTGAAGTTGCGCTTTTTGCTGAGGAGAGTGGGCCGGGATAGAAAAACGAGACTCCCCCGGCCGGATCGGTTGGGCCGTGAGGCCGGGTGATCACCAACCGGAAGGAGTCTCGGTCATGATTGTGCAAGAAGGACTCCCCGGAATCAAACAGTTTCTTCGTCCGGCCGGCCTGAGTCCCCGGGCGCTCGGCCTGGTGATTCGTTGCGTGGCGGCGTTTTGTTTGCATTGGGGGCGCATGAGCGCCTCGCAAGCCTCGGGGTCGGTGGCCTCGGAGCCGCGTCATCGCGCCCAGATCAGCCGGTTTCTCGGCCGCAAGGGCCTTCGCCAACGGCCGCCGCTGGCTCTGGTGCGGGACCGGATGCT
>NZ_JH636440.1:748640-794518 GCF_000255705.1 Zavarzinella formosa DSM 19928 | reverse complement strand
AGATCCAGAAAATCCTGATGTCCAACCGCACGGATTTCCGGACGGCCGAACTGGTCGAACTTTATGATTTGCGCTGGCAGATCGAACTGTTCTTCAAGGAGTTGAAAAGCACATTGGGCTTCGCCCAATGCCGCCTGCGCCGGTTCGAGGCGACGGAGGGATGGCTGGAGCTGGTCCTGGTGACGTTCCTGTGGCTGGAGTGGCATCGGGCGAGGCAACTGGCCAAGTCCGGCCTGACGACGAAGCAGAAAGAGCGCTGGCGACACCAGCGAACCCACGGCCTCTGCCTGGCGGTCCGCCGCCACAGCGAACAGGCCGACTTGGAATACCTGGCCCGCGCCATGCAAACACCCGGCGGAATCCGGCGTTTGCGACGAAAACTCCGGCAGGCCATCCCGGCCGAGTTTCGCACCGCCGGATAAAAAGCGCAACTTCAAAACTTGCGCTCGGTGCTGTCCCGGCAGACAACCGCGAAACCAATGTGAATCCCAAGAGGATCATGAAGGGCGTTGATGGTGACGACGGCCCAAAAAGGCAAGCCGCCATTCCGAAGCCACAGCCCTTCCTCCTCAAGGCGGCCTTCTTCGAGGGCAATCTGCAATCCCCGCCAAGGCTTGCCCGCCGCCGTGTCCCTTGGAGTGTGGAAGCAACTGACGGAACGACCGACGATCTCTTCGGACTGATATCCCAAGATTTTCCCGGCGCCGGGATTCCAACTGGAGACGTTCCCCGCCGGGTCGAGCATGAACATGCCGAAATCAGTCACTGATTCCACGAGTAGTCGAAACGGATCGGCGGAGAGGGGAGTCGACGTGACTAGCAAAGCTGATGAATTGTGCGTGTTTTCCTCGATTCATCCCGGGACGTTGGAGATTGTGCGAGACAATCTCCCGTGGAAGTGACAGACATTCCTGTCATCACCACTCATCAACTTCACCTGTTAGAGAGGAAAAAGCAAGAACCAAATTGAAAAGGTCGAAAGCAATCTTCCGGAAAGGTAATGAGAGTTGACGGGAATCCGGCCTGACAAATGATGCTGCTCATGGCATGGAACGCAAATTCTCTCTGGCTTAATCGGTTTCGACATCGAGACAAAACTGTCATTCATTAGAAGTTTCCGTTTCTGGAAACTTTAGCCAAGGCGTTGGGAAAAGTTCGGCTCCCCCTCTCCATCGAGGTCTTTCGGATTGTGATTCATTCATTTTGCAATCCGTCACATGAACTTTACGATTCAGCGGGGAATGGATTTCACATCGTTACCCCAGCCTTCTCTCCGGCGGCAAATGATGTCTAAAATCCATTATTATCACTTCCTGTTGGTCTTGTTGTCATTTCCTGTCATGGCAAACAACCGTCCATCCTGGCAGCAATAAACACATATTAAATTAATGCTGTTTAATTCACATTGCCGGTTCTGGATCATGCCCGGCCTATCCTTCATTCATGTCCAGGGTCTGGGGAAATGTCGATTCGGCTCATTTGATGGTGATGCGAGAGGACATGCGGCCGTCAAAATCCTCGGGTTTTGACGCCAACCCCTTTCTAGATATCGTCACTCAACCTCAAATATCGATGGAGGCATGACATGATCATGCAAGGCAAATACCCGTTGGTCGTATGTTCCGTTCCTCCGGTGGCATGGGAAGACGAGACTCCCCGGCCGGAGGGGGTCTCCGCCGTCCTCAAGCAGGCGGGATATGTCGTGCTTGCGGCGGTATTGATGGTGCTCGTTGCCCCGCTGGCGCTTCTTGCCGTGATCTTGGTCAAGATCACTTCACGAGGACCGCCCTTTTACTCTCAAGAGCGTCTCGGACGAAACGGCGTGCCGTTCTGGATTTACAAAATCCGCACCATGACTCATAATTGTGAGCGCCAGTCCGGAGCGGTTTGGGCTGTCCGCAACGATCCTCGCGTATTCCTCGTCGGCCGGATTCTGCGAAAACTTCACATCGACGAACTGCCACAATTGTTCAATGTCATCCGGGGCGACATGTCCCTCATTGGTCCGCGACCCGAGCGGCCGAAGATCGCGGCCGAATTACAGGAAGATATCCCGGCGTATCGCGACCGTCTCGCCATCCGCCCCGGTGTGACCGGCCTCGCCCAAGTCCAGTTTCCGGCCGATACCAACCTCGGGTCCGTCTGCCGGAAACTGGTGGCCGACCTTCATTACATCCGCTTCGTCCGGCCCTGGCTGGACCTTCGCATTTTGATTGCCACGCTCTTCTACCTGCTCCATTTCCCGATGTCATGGCGTCGCCGGGCGCTCGGGGCGGCCGCCGAACCAATGCCTGCACCGGATCACCCAAAGAAGAGTTTTCGAGAGAGATTTGCGGGGATTTACGAGATTCCTGAAAAGACGGATCGGATCGTCGCCGTGCAAGGACTTCGCGGCGTCGCCGCCTCGCTGGTGTTCTTGGCGCATTTCCTGACCCTGTTCGGGATCTACCTGGGCGGGGCGGAGAGCGTGTTCGTCGCCCGGGTGCTGGACACTATTGCCCGAAACGGGACTGACATCTTTCTGCTGATCAGCGGGTTTCTGATCTACGGAATGTGCGTTCGCCGGCCGTTCCAATACGGTCGGTTCCTTCGGAATCGAGCATGGCGAATCTACCCGGCCTTCCTGTGCATGTTCGGGCTATACATATTGCTGTCGGTTATCTTCCCGTCCGAGTCCAAGATCCCCTCGGACCCGCTGGCGGCAACGATCTATTTGCTGGAGAACTTGTTTTTGCTGACCGGCTTGACCGGCGCCCCCTCATTGATCGTGGTGACCTGGACGCTTGGTTATGAAATGGTTCTCTATGTGACTCTGCCATTGTTCGTGCGATTCTCCGGGATGCGGGACTGGTCGGTGGCCCGGCGAGTCGCCCTCCTCATCGGTGTCTGGGCTGCCTACCTGCTGTATTGCGGCGTCATGTCCCCAAGCCACGTCCGGCTGGCTGTCTATTTTGCCGGGTTTCTGGCCCACGAGGCCGTCACCGCCCGGCGAAACCATTTTGCGTCCGCGAGAGAGGGAATCGTGGTGTTTGTCGCCGCATTGGGAGCCGGGTTGGTCGTCCTGCTTCGGGCGGGATCAGTGATGTTCCCGGATGGGGCGCCAGGGTATGCGATCATCATCCGGGCAATCGCCAAGGGTTTGGGCATGTTCGCGGTGGCTTGGTACTGTTTTGGCGGCGAAGGCGTATTTGCGAGAATTCTTTCTCTGTCACCGCTGCGCTGGATCGGGAATATGAGTTACTCGTTCTATCTGACCCACGGTTTGGTCTTGAAGACACTGGCGTTGATGATCGCCCTGCTTTTGCCCGCCGCCTCGCGCGGCTCATGGGTGTTCTGGGCCGCACTGCCGTTATGCTACCTCGGAGCCATCGCGGCCTCTACAACCCTGTTCGTCCTGGTGGAAAAGCGAGTATCATTTTCTCGCAAGCCGGCGCCTTTTATGGTTATCACGGCGCCGCCGGAGGATGACCAGACTGCTCTGACCGAAACTGTTCAGGACAATGAATATGGGTCAGCCAAGTCTCTCATAACGGCAGCTTACAAAGAGGACCAGAGATAACGGCCTTGTCCTCATTATTGAAGGCAAGGCCAACACGGCTCGTCACGATGTCAAAGATAAGGTCTTTCCATTAACTCCATATTTTCCCTCCTGGGAAAGCGGCAGTCGTGGCCGCTCTTAAAGTGAAAGACCGGCCACCATCGCCATCACGTCAGCCAGCGAAGGGTGGCTTGCGGAAACAGCATGCTCCCGCCTTTTCATCAACTCCCGAGCGCTCACTTCCCTGTTGATCAAACACTGCGGAATATTTCCAAGTAAATGAGCAGTCTTTCCGACATACTGGTACATTAACTGACGGGACTGATCTTTGGCCGTGAAGATTTCTGCCCGGTTCAGTCGTTGTTCGCCGAACAAGGCGGGAACACCAGAACATCTGAACCTTGTGATTCGGACCGGCCGGGTGTGTCGGGATACTCGCCCCCGAACCGAGGTGAATGACTCGCTTGACGAATTCCACCACCACCGTGATTCAACACCTCGCAAGGCAATTGCTTGCCGCCGAGGCGGTTGGTCCAGCCGTCGCCGAGGCGGTTGGCGTGGCGGCCGCGCGGACTTGTGAAAGGCTGCGTGTGCCGTTGACCAAACTGGCGGGGGCAGCCGGATTCCGTTCCCTCATGGCCCGGGCTCTTGCCCTCGCCATCGTCGAATCGCCCGCGCTGGCCATCGTTCAGGTCAAAGCCGACGGGTCTCTGGACGGACTTCAACACCTCAAAGATCATCAGGACGGCGGGCAGGCCGGGTTTGTGGTCGTGGCCCAATTGCTCGGGCTGCTCGTGACTTTCATTGGCGAACCGCTCACGCTGGGCATCGTGCGTGACGCCTGGCCGAACGCATCCATCACCGGCATGGATGCCGGAAGCGCGGAGGAACGATGAACGGGGAAAACAGGGTGACGATCCGGAAAATACCCACCGGAGTGCCCGGCCTGGACGAAATTCTTGGCGGCGGCCTGCCCGAATATTCTTTCAACATCATCGCCGGCTCGCCCGGTTGCGGGAAGACCACGCTCGCCCATCAGGTGGTCTTCGCCAACGCCACGCCGGAACGGCCGGCCCTGTATTTCACCGTGCTGGGCGAACCGGCCATCAAGATGCTCCGGTATCAGCAGCAATTCCGGTTTTTTGATTCGGCCAAGCTTAACGGCTCCGTGCGGTTCATCAACCTGAGCCAGGTCGTTCTGGAACGGGATCTGAACGCCGTCATGGAGGAGATCATCAAAGAGGTCGAGGCGGCCAGCCCCGGCGTCGTGGTGGTGGACTCGTTCCGAACTGTGGTGCGGAAAGCCACGGCGGGCACGCCCGAACTGGAGCTTCAGGGATTCGTCCAACGGCTGGCGCTTCACCTGACAAGCTGGCAGGCGACCACCTTTCTGATCGGCGAATACACCGAAGGGGAAATCCGCGACAACCCGGTGTTCACCGTCGCCGACGGTCTTTACTGGCTCTATCAGCAGGTCGAGCGGAATTCCATCGTGCGGAAGTTGCAAGTCATGAAGCTTCGGGGCCAGGCATCTGTTCCCGGCTTGCACACGTTCCGGATCACCGAGGGGGGCTTGCAAGCCTTTCCCCGCACCTTCGGTCTCACCGGCCGGAAGGACAAGTCCCCCGACCGCCGCCGTCTTTCCACGGGAATCTCCGAACTGGATACGATGCTGGGAGGCGGTATTCCCGAGGGGGACAGTCTGCTGGTCGCGGGGCCGTCGGGGACGGGAAAATCGGTCTTGGCCACCCAGTTCATCTCGGAGGGGATTCGGCAGGGAGAGCCGGGAATTGTCGCCATTTTCGAGGAGCGTCCGGAGGAGTACGCGGGGCGGGCCGCCAAACTCGGCATGGATTTTGAGACACCCCAACGCGATGGCAAACTGGACATCATTTATCTTCGTCCCCTGGACCTGTCCGTCGATGAGACAATGTGCGAGGTCATCGAGGCGGTCAAGCGAATCGGCGCGAAACGGGTGGTGATCGATTCGCTGGCGGGATTTGAAATGGCCCTTGCGCCCGGATTCCGCATCGACTTCCGCGAATCGCTCTACCGGATGATCGGGGCGTTGACACGTGTCGGCGTCACGATCGTAAGCACCGTCGAAGTGGCCGAGTCCTTCACCGAACTGGCGTTGAGTCCGTACTCCATTTCCTTTCTGAGCGACGACATCATTCGTCTTCGCTACGTGGAGATCGCAGGCCAGCTTCGCAAACTCCTCATGGTGGTCAAAATGCGGGCGGGCGCCCATAGCAACGACATTTGCGAATACGAAATCACCTCCGACGGCCTGAAAGTCGGCAAACGGCTGACGGGCTATCAAGGACTGATCACCGGCATTCCCGAACCGATTCCCGGCACGGATACCACCGACGCGCCGACGGCAAAAGAGTAAGGTGAAATCATGGCTGCGGAACTCGATTTCGAGGCAGCCGGGCATGCCCTCCTGATGCCTCCCGGCCTTGGCCGATGCCTCTCCGAACTTTCGCCCCAGCCGATCGTCGCCGTCGAGGGATCGACGCATGTCGTGACTTATCTCAATCCCGCGTTTGCGCGGCTGGCGGGAAAAGAAAGCAAAGACCTCCTCGACCGCCCCTTCGCCCTGGCCGTGCCGGAGGGGGTTGGAAATGGCTGTCTGGCGCTCCTCGACCGGGTGTTCCATTCCGGGGCGCCGGAAAATCTGGCCGAGCAGGAACATCAATCAGTGCCGTCCGTCAGCCCGGCGCCCGTTTATTGGTCCTATGCGGTTTGGGCGATCCTGGGGGCTGACGAACAGCCGGTCGGGGTCATGATTCAGGTGACAGATGCCACGGAGACCGCTTCTTTCCGTCAACAAGTCGTGGCCATGAACGAGGCGTTGCTCGTCTCCGCGAACAGGCAACACGAACTGGCGGCGGCGGCGGAGTCACTGAGCACGCGCCTGCGGGCGGCTGTGCAGTCGAGAGACCGATTTCTGGCGGTGCTAAGTCATGAACTCCGCAATCCCCTGGCCGCGATCTGCGCCGGGATGGAATTTATCAAGCTGGCCAACCGGGATCCGGTGAAGGATCAGAATTCACGGGCGATGATGGAACGGCAGTTGCGGCAGATGGTGCGGCTGGTGGACGACCTGCTGGATGTCAGCCGCATCATGTCCGGCAAGTCGAGTCTCCGCAAGGAACGGGTAGACCTCGCCGTGATCCTTCGGGATGCTGTGGAGGCCAGCCGACCCTTGATCGCGCTCGGCGACCATCGGATTACCGTGACCATCCCGGACGAACCGCTCCCGCTGGACGCCGACCCGGCGAGGCTCGCGCAGGTGTTCCAAAATCTGCTGAACAACGCCGCCAAGTACGCGGAACCGGGCGGCGACATACGGCTTTCCGTCCGGCGGGACGGCGACGAATTGGTGACCGGCATCCGGGACAGCGGAATCGGCATCTCCGCCGAAGACCTGCCGCGCATCTTTGATGTGTTCGTCCAAGTGGACACCTCTTGGCAACGGGCGCAGGGGGGCATGGGAATTGGATTGTCGCTGGTGAAGGAATTCGTCGAATTGCATGGCGGTCGGGTCGAAGCGATCAGCGACGGAATCGGTTATGGCAGCGAGTTCATCGTCCGTCTGCCGATGGCCGTTTCCCCGGCCCTTGAATTGAACACGAGGCCCGGCTCGACGCTCTCCGCTTCGCCTCGGCGCGTACTGATTGTCGATGACAACCGGGACGCCGCCGAGTCGCTCGGAATGATGCTGGGAATCCTCGGGCATGAGATTTGCACTGCTTGGGATGGTGCGGGAGGAGTGGCGGCGGCGGATGAGTTTCGGCCGGATGTGATCTTGATGGATATCGGCATGCCGCAGATGGATGGCTACGAAGCCGCCCGGCGTATTCGGGCCGAATCGTGGGGAAAGCCCATGTTTCTCATCGCCCTGAGCGGTTGGGGAGCCGAAGAAGACCGGCGAAAGTCTCAAGAGGCCGGTTTTGACCGCCATTTGACCAAACCAGCGGAACCGGGGACTCTGGCCGAACTCATTGCCAAGTTGCCGACAGATTCAATTCGGCCGCGACCGTGAAATCGCAGAAATGAAACCAACGGAAGGTCTTTCACATCCGCGGAATGTTTTGTCGATGTGATGGCGCCATGAAGGTTCATCGTCAAGAACGACGGAGGTGTTGGCATTTGGGCCAAGGGGGGTGGGTGATGGACGCGGAAACCGCATCAAGACCGATAACCGATCCCTTCGACCCGTCTCGTCTCTGCGCCTATTTTTCCCGATACTCTTCCCGGCCAATGGTGGCGGTCGAAGGGGCGACGCACATCGTCCGATACTCAAACCCCGCGTTTTCACGTCTCGCGGAAATCACTTGCCAAGAAATCATTGGCCGCGAATTCGTAAAAGCCGTCCCCGAACTGGCCGGGAACGGGTGCGGAGAACTTCTTGATCGCGTCCTTCAAACCGGGATTTCGGAAAGCTTGGAGGAACAGGAACACGCTCATGTTCCTCTTAAATACTGGTCTTACGCCATGTGGGCAATTTTGGGGGAGGATGGTCGTCCCGTCGGGGTGATGATGCAAATCACCGATGCGACAGAAATCGCCCTGTTCCGTCGGCGGGTCGCGGGCATGAACGAGGCCCTGATGGTCTCCTCTGTCCGACAGCACGAATTGATCGACGCGATTCGGCGGGGAGAGCAGGAACGGCATGAGTTGCAGGTCCGAATGTTTCAGTCCCAGAAAATGGAGAGCCTGGGCGTCCTCGCGGGGGGACTGGCCCACGACCTGAACAACATGCTGACGCCTGTGATCGGATTTGCCGAACTGGCCTCTGAAATTTTGCCAAAGAACTCGCCGGCCATCGCGATGCTTGAGGAGGTCGGAAAAAATGCCCGGCTGGCGGCCGACTTGGTGATGCAAATCCTCGCCTACGCGGGCAAAGGACGGTTTGTCGTCGGGCCGGTGGATCTTTCCCGACTAATCGATGAAACGGGGAAATTGGTGAGGTCGTCGATCTCGGTCAATTCCCGGCTGGTGTTCGATCTGGCTTCGGATCTGCCTCGCGTCGAGGCCGACGCCACCCAACTCCGGCAGGTTGTTTTAAATCTGGTCATCAACGCTTCGGAGGCGGGCGGCGACCAAGGCGGGGAAATCAAGATCCGCACCGGACTGGTTCCGGAAGCGGCCGCCGGCTCGCAAGCGAATCCTCCCCAAACGGTCGCCGCATCAGGGCCGCGCGTGTTCTTGGAGGTGGCGGATTCGGGATGTGGCATGAGCGAAGAACTGATGGGCAAAATTCTCGATCCCTTCTTCACCACCAAATTTACTGGCCGGGGACTGGGACTGGCCGTGGTTCAGGGAATCGTCCGGGGTCATCGCGGTGAACTTCAAATTCACAGCGTTCCCGGCAAGGGAAGCACATTCCGTTTGACGCTTCCCGCCCTGGAAGGCTCCAAAAGTGTTGTCATCGCGCCAAGCTCGCGCGAGCGCTGGCAGGGAACCGGCACGATCCTGGTGATCGACGACGAACGAGCGGTGCGAGACATCGTGACAATAACGCTCAAAAAAGCGGGTCTCAAAGTGCTGTCGGCCAAGGATGGCCTGGAAGGACTGAACGTGTTCCGCGAGAGACCGGATGAAATTGATGCCGTTGTCCTGGATATGACCATGCCGGGCTTGGGCGGACAGGAAACCGCCCGCGAACTGCGTCTGATGCGGAAAAAACTCCCCGTATTACTTATCAGCGGGTATGGGGCCGACGAAATCGCCCTGAAATCCGAGGGTGAAATCCTGACGGAATTTCTGCAGAAACCGTTCAAGTCATCTAACCTGCTCGCCGCCATCCGTCGCCTCCTCGGTCAGTGAGTCGGGAATGCTGATTTTCAAAAGCCGAGTTATGATTTATTGAGGTGGGTGTTCGGGAACGCAAGACAATCCAGGCGTATTCTGCTGGTTTAGAGTAATCTCTCCGCTCAGTAGAGAGGCCAATCGTTGCCGGTCTGCCGGGGAAAGGCTGGCCATCATTACCATCAGTTCAGCCAGTGAAGGGGCATTTGCTGAAACTGCACCGGATTTTGCAGCGCGTGGAAGTGGCGTTTTCTCTAACTCATTTGTGGAATTGGATGTTACGTCATTTAGTTCGTATCCAGCAACGCCCATACCATCACTTTGCAAAACTTTCCGTCAAGCCAATCATATTCAGACATTCTAATTCATCTTTCTGCTTCACCAGATTTTGCAGCCCGTAAAGCAGCTTTTTCAAAATGGCCAACTTGAAAGCCGATTATGTGCTGGCCAACGGCAGCATGCCATCCAACTAATCAGGCGCGGGGAGATCCGCAAGGACGTTATCAAGGCCGCCACGGGAATCAGCAGCGTGCGCGTCCTCATCTTCACATTCATCTTCAACAAGAACAAACCCGCCCTCCCAAGGAATCGGGGATTCCCCAAGTCGGCCCGGACATCTCGATAGACATGATCGGCGGCAAAATTTTGAACTGACGGCCGGTTCCAATCTCTTGGAAATGTCATGGCAAGACCAGGCACATTCTAATTTGTCGGCAAAAATTTAAGTTCGCGGCAGGATGGTGAGGTATTCCCGCCACGGTCCCACGGCGTCGCGGCATTGGAACGCCATTGCCTTGGCGACCTGATGCAGGTGGCCGAGATCATGAACGACCCACGCGGCGATCAGTTGCCGGATCGTGACCTCGCCAAACGCCGGATGGGCGCCGCGAATGTCCAGTTGCTTGGGTGTCAGGTTGAGGGCTTTCAAATCGTCGAGGCTTCTCGCCCGAAGCGAGGCGAACGATTCCAGCAGATCGTCCATCGTCCTGCCCTTGCTGGTCTCGTACATGCCGTATCGGTCGAATGCCGGAAATGGTTTTGTTTCGCCATGCTCAAGGATCACCCGGAGGCGGGTCATCCAATTGGTTTGGTCGGCTTCGATGAGATGGCCCACGACATCGAACGGGCTGAAGGTGTTCTCGCCGTAATTGCCCAAAATCCAGAAATCGCCCAGGCCGCCGAGCAGGGATCGCAGAACGGCAGGCGTCCGCTCCAAGACTTCCACGGCCCGGCCTAATTCAACGTTCATTGACTGCTTCCTTGCGGAGCGGTTGTGTCAGAAGAGATCACTTTTTCTCGGGCAGGTTCGGCACCAGTTTCGGATCGTATTTGGACCCTTTCGCCACCTGGATCATGGTGATCCGCATCTTGGTCGGGAAGAATTTCTCCGGGTCGGTCCGTTTGTGGGCGTGGCCGCTGCCGCCGCTGTCGTCCTTCATCACCAAGTGCATTTCCTTGATTCCCTGCTCCCAGACGATGTTGTCGTTCTGCCAGAACGAGGTCATCTTCACATCCCGTTCGTAGACGCCCTTCTCTTTGTAAACCTCGGTGCCGGTGCAACCGTACCCGGCCTTCTCGCCCTTGTTTGGGATATAGCAGAGTGTCCAAGTGGTGGGCGCGCCCCCCGCCGGTTTCTCGATCACCTCGGCCCGGATGTGGACGGTGCCGTTCCGGTAGTCCACCGGACTCGTCCAGTCCTTGGGGCGCTCTGCGTTGAGCATCTTGCCGAGAACGTAAAAGTGCGACTTGCTCGGCTTGGAGTTGTCCGCATCTTCCTTGGTGAAGGTGAACGTGGCGTCGAAAAGCACGAACTGTTGCGCCGGGGCCGCCGTGCCCGCCAGCAGCAGGCCCGCCAAGATGATCGCCGAACGATTTGTGCACAGAGATTGAATTGCAGACATGATTGCCTCTCGAAAAGTCGCCGTCGATTCCCTGTCCTGCCGGGACAGAGGCGGGCATGATCCTTGTTTATTCCGGAGCGATCCAAAAAGAACCGCCGGCCCCAATCTCGCCGACGGCGGGAAGCATCGCCGCTCATCCGAGATCAGGATCGCTGACAAAGACAAGCAACACTCTTGAACCGTCCCAAATCAACGGCCATAATCAGGTCGGGCATCGCAAGCTCCCTCGAAGATAATCAGAACCGGGCAACTCATGGCTGCCCTCTCCTTCGGACGGCGGCTTGCCTGATTCTTTGGGAAAGGAGACCGGATGCGAGCGGAAGACTGTGTCGGCCAATACGGTCGCACCCTGACCGAGGTGTCGGCAACCGGTCGGATTCAAGTGGCGGGCAAATCATTCGACGCGATCACCGTCGGGCCGTTGATTCCCGCCGGGGAAACGGTCCGGGTGACCGGGTGGCGGCTGGTCGATGAGTTTCGGCGAATTCTGTCGGTTCGAGCGACCCATGCCCCCGAACTTGGAGGGACATCGGGCCTTGCGGATGAGTTCCAGAAACTGCAAAAACTGCGGGATGCCGGCACGCTGACCGATGCGGAGTTCACCGAGGCGAAGGCGGCGCTCCTGAAGAATCCGCCCGTTCGCGCCGCCGAACCGCCGGCGACCAGACCGGCAAGCCCCCGTTGCCACGCCTGTGAGGCGGCGGCGACAACCCTGTGCCAGGGTTGCGGCGCGTTGAGTTGCATGACGCACCTCCAAAGCATCTATATGGCGCACGATGACGGCGGGGCTTACGAATTGCGATGCAAAACCTGTTATGCGTCCGCACAGTGGTGGAAGGTGGCGGGCTGGGTGTTTTTCGCCGTTATGACGGTTATCACCCTCGTCATCTGGTCGCTGGTGAGCAGTCGGTGAGACTGGCTTCGTCCTTCAATCTCTTTAACTGCTTCGCGTCGTGCAATTCCTCGGAAAATGAACTCGCCGACACATCGGTGATGTGCCGCTTTTCACGACTCCCGTCGACTACGCTGCTTCTCGATACTGTCCGGGTTGACCGTCGGCGCGCCGGGCCATGCGGCAACACCAAGATCGGGCATGGTCAACTCACTCGATGATATTGCATTTGGGCAGCGCCTTCTTGAGTTCCTTCAGTCCGGCGTCGGTGGCACTGGTCTTCCTCACATCAAGGAAGCGGAGGTTCGTGAGTGGCGCGAGGTCCCTCACCCCCGCGTCCGTAAATTTTTCCCCGCCCAGCATGAGTTTTTCGAGGCTCGTGATCGTGGCCAGTTCCTTCGCCGCCGTGTCCGTCACTTCGTTGCCAATGGCAATCGCCTTGAGTTTCTTGAGAGCCGCCAATTCCTTGAGGCCCGCGCCGGTGACTTGGGTGTCGAGCAGAGTGAGTTCGGTGAGGCCGGACATCACCGCAAGCGATTTCAATCCCGCGTCCGTCACCGGCGTTTTGTACAGCGCCAATTCGGCTAGGTTCTTCAGCGGAGCGAGTTCCTTTAACCCCGCGTCCGTCACCCGGGTGCCACCGAGATTCAAGGTGGTCAGATTTTGAAGTTTTCCGAATTCTTTAAGGCCGGCGTCCGTCACTTGCGTTTCGGCCAGAACGAGCAGCTTGAGTTTCGTGAGCGCCGCCAGTTCCGTCGCGCCGGCATCGGTTAATTTCGTGCGGGTCAGGTAGAGGGTCGTGAGGCCCTTGATCGCGGCCAGTTTTTTGGCGCCGGCGTCCGAGACCGGCGTGTCGTTCAATTCAAGGAATTCGAGATTTGGGAGGGCGCCAAGTTCCTTGAAACCATCATCCGACAACTTTGCGTGTTTCATCTCGATTCGGGTGAGGGATTTCAGGCCGGACAGTTCCCTCAATCCAACACCCGTCACTTGAGTTTCGGACAGGTTGAGAAATTCGAGATTCGCGAACGTGGAAAACCCCTTGAGTCCCGCGTCCGTCACCTGAGTCCGGGTCAGGTAGAGACTTTTGAGCTTTTTGAATGCAAAGAGTTCCTTGAGATCCGCGTCGGCCACTTTTGTGAAGGCAAGAAAGACCGTAATGACGGGCTTGCCGGGGAGTGACTGATCGCGGGACACTCCACCCCTTAGCTGCTTCACAAACGCCTCGGCCTTGTCCTCGGCCTCGTCAGCCCGCGAAGTTGCGGGTGAACACAGCGCCAGCCACACACCAATCCCACACATCATCAACCGTGACATTGTCATTTCCATTCAAGTGAACGAATTAGAAATCGAGCGGCACAGAACCGGTCGGCTTTGGCCGAGTGCAATGGCGACAACCTTCCACCCACGCCGTCTTTGCGAGACCAACCGCGTGACGACGGCAGATTATTTAGTGAAACACCATCCGTCAAATTTATTCTCGCCGGAACGCTTCGTTCGTCGGGCCGGCGAATCCATGACTACCGGAGGCAAACCTGTGGAAATCGGCATTGCCTCGGCCCTCAACATCTCCCGAATCGGGCAATCGCCCTCGACAGCATGTATGAGGCGATCTTGCCATTTTCTAATACGCAAAAAAGTCTTCGCCCCTACTGAGCAAGCCGCCGAGGTGGGCGGTCAGGGAGAGGAAGGCGACGCCGACCGCCAGCAGGAGGCGGGTGACCGGGTGGCGCTGTTTTTGGCGGGCGTCGTGTTCGGAGGCGATGGCTGCGAGGACGAGGCAAAGGGCGGTGGTTGTCCCCAGCCAGCGGTGGGCGTTCAGGAGTTGGGGGGAGCCGATTCCGTTTCCGGAGGCGGCGAAGAGCCAGCCCAACCCGGCCGTCGGGATGGCCGTGATCGCCCCCAGCGCCAGACAGAACCGGACCGTGTCCGACGGGATTGGATTTCGCCGCCACATTGCCCATGCTTCGGCAAAGGCGGCCGCGAGAATGAGGGCGACGGGAAAGTGCAGCATGAGCAGGTGAAACTTGCCCAGCCAGCGGATCATCCGTTGGGCCGCCGTTATCCGGGGAATCTCGCGGCTGATTGGTTCCGGCCCTTCCGGGGTCTCGAACGTGTGAGCGAACACGTCCGGGGCCCCGGCGGCGATCCAACTGCGGACAACCTCTTTTTGCGAGGTCGTCAGTTCACCCTGCGGCGAATCGGCCGGGGGCATTTCGTTGTGATAGACAAGCGCCCACAACTCCGATTGATCCGGCTGGTAGGGAATCACCATCTCCGGGTTCGCGGCCATTTTCCGCAGGTCAAGAACGTCGCCGAACCGACCCTTGGGCTTCGCCAAATCGGGGCCGTGGCATCCGGCACATTTCACCGCGAAGAGGCTGCGAACCTCGGCGCCGAGATCGCGCCCCGGAGAATCCGATTGGGCATGGACAATCGCCGGTTGAAATCCCACCAACACAGCGGAAGACACGGCTGTTGATAGCCACCAGTTCAACATCGGGCACCGTCCTTTCTGGACATGTCAAGAAGGCGGAACCGGCGACAGAAACATGCGCCGCCGGTTCGGGCAAAGAAAAAAAATCAAGTTGTCGCCTGGCGTTTCCATCACGCAAGCGTCGAGTCCACAATCGCCAGTTCGCCGCTGTTTTCGACGTAGGAAACCGTGGACAATCCCAAGGCCGATTTGAGCTTTTCGGCCGGGAGATCGCGCATTGGCCCCGGCGTCCCCTTGCCGGGTTCCGATTGCGGGAAGGCCGTGGAGCGGGCGGTGTGGAAGGTTGCCTTGCCCTCCACCTTTTGCAGGATTTGATGGATGTGGCCGTTCAGCACCGTGAGCGAGCCGAACCGTTTCAGGATCTTGAGGGCCTGTTCGGAATCTCGCGTGCCCCAGCCCCATTTCTCGTGAACCATCCACAGGGGAACGTGGGCATAGACGACGACCGGCGTGCTGTCCCGAAGACCGGCGACATCCTTTTCCAGCCACTCCAGTTGATCTTTTCCGATCACGCCGAGGCCGCCGTCGCCGCTGCCGGATTTGGCGCTGGCCACGTTCACCAAGCCGATGAAGCGGACGCCCTTGTAATCGAAACTTCGCCAGCCGGCGCCTTGCGTCCCTCGGCCGTATCGCTTCAAATATTCCGCGTTGCCGTCGCCGTCGAAGTCGTGTTCGCCGGGGACATAGAGGACGCCGCCGGTCTTCGCCTCCTTGAGAATTTCATTGGCCGCGTCGAATTCCCCCGGCTTGGCGAGGTGGGTGATGTCCCCCGTGTGCAGGACAAACGCGGGGGGCTCGGGCATCGCGTTGATCCGGGTGACGGTCTGCCGAAGCGTGGCGGCGACATCCTTGTTGGGATCGCGGGCAAAGCCGAGGTGACTGTCGCTGATCTGCACGAATGTGAACGTCGGCTTCGTCGCCGGGGCTTGGCCGAAGACGCTCGACGTGGCCAGCCCCCCGGACACGCCCCAGACCATCCCCGTGCCGGCCCATGCCATGCACTTGAGCATTCCCCGGCGGTCAACGCCGTCCGCGCTCGATGGTTCCGTCCGCCGTGTCTTGTGTTCGATTTTCATTCTTCTGTCCTCGTGATCGGGGGTTTTGAAACGACCGCCGGTTGCCGGGGCAACTCGCGTCGCCCATCACTACCGGCCGTTTCGCCGGAATATTCCCGACGAAAAAATCGGGAGCGTTTTGGGAATAATCCCGGTCTGGAGGCGGTAGACTAATGGGCGAGGTTGGGGTTGATTGCTGATTTCGTTGATGGCTTTGATCGCTGACGGAAGAGACCCCCTCCAACTCCCCCTTGCCAAGGGGGAGAGCAAAACCGGCCTCTCTTCCGAAGCTGGCTGTTCTTGCGACGACCGGATTTCCTCTCCCCCTTGGCAAGGGGGAGTTGGAGGGGGTCTCTTCCTCTCCCGCTTGACGGGGAGAGTTGGAGGGAGTCTCTTCTTCCCGAAAGGCTTGGGATTTGGACCCTCATGAGCGGATGCGGTTTGAGCGGGCGACGCTGCCTCATCTCAATGCCGCCCACAATCTGGCCCGCTGGCTGACGCGGGACGATCACGCGGCCGAGGACGTTGTCCAGGAGGCGTACTATCGGGCCGCGCGCTATTTCAACAGTTTTCGGGGGGACGAGGGGCGGGTCTGGCTCCTGAGTGTGGTTCGCCGGGTGGCGTTCGACTGGCTCGCCAAACAGCGGGCGCAATCGGCCGCCGTCTTCAACGAAGAGTTCCACGATCGGGGGGATGAGTCGTCAAACCCGGAATTTCGGGCCATTCAAAAATGCGACCAAGAAAGCGTGCGGCAGGCGGTGGAAGAACTATCGCCGCCATTGCGAGAGGTGATTGTGCTTCGGGAGCTTGAGGGGCTGAGTTATCAGGAGATCGCCAAAGTGATTGAGGTTCCGATCGGGACGGTCATGTCCCGGCTTTCGAGGGGACGCCAACAACTTCAACAACGGCTGGCCTCCCCCCCGGAAGGAGCGGGGACAACATGAACTGCCGGGACTTTCAACAACTACTGCAACCGTATTCCGACGGCGAACTCGACTTGGTTCGCCAACTGGAGATGGAAGAACACCTCGCCGGGTGCCTCGACTGCGAAGAGCAAGAGAGAAACCTCCGGTCCATGCGAACCGGCCTTGCGGCCGCCATGCCGTATTACCCGGCGCCGGATTCGTTGCGGGCAAAGTTACAACTTGCCCCGCCCCCTTCGCCGACCGTGACGCGCCGACGTTGGCGGCCATCGGGCCAACAGTTGTCCATTGCGGCGGGAATCATGTTGGTGGTCGGCGCGGCCGCGACGATTGGAATGCTGGTGCCTCGTTCGGGAACCGGCGCCGATGACCGCTTTGCGGAACGGGTCGTCGCGGGGCATGTTCGTTCGCTTCAGGCCGAACATCTGATGGATGTGCCGTCAAGCGACCGGCATACCGTGAAGCCGTGGTTCCGGGGCAAGATTGACTTCTCGCCCCAAGTCCCCGATCTGGCTCAGCAGGGATACCCCCTGACCGGCGGCCGGCTGGATTACCTGACCGACCGGCCGGTGGCCGCTCTTGTGTATCATCGCCGGTTACACGCCATCAACGTGTTCACCTGGCCGGCCGCCGACAAAACGGCCACTCCGGCGAGGGCGTCCGACCGGCAGGGCTTTCACCTTCGCCACTGGCAACGATTCGGGATGACCTATTGGACCGTCTCCGATTTGAACGACCAGGAACTCGATGAATTCGTCCGGCTGTTTCAGGAACAAACGGCCGAATAGCCTTTGCAATCGGTGGCCAAAGTACTCCGCACGCTCCGCGTGCGGGCGGGACGTTGGCCCGTTTCATCATCCGGCCTTGGAGGAAATCCCATCCGCACGCGGAGCGTGCGGAGTACTCTGCTCACCGACCGTTTATTGTTTCTGCTCGTTCTCACTTCACGCCGCTCTTTTCGCGGGCCGCCCGGAACTCGTCGCCCGGCAACCACGTTGGCAGCGTCGGGGTGTTGGCGGTTTCGCGGGCGGCATCCAACGTGAATCGCATCAACGGAGGATAGGCGGCGAAATCCCATTCCTCGCGGTATTTGTCGTTCGGCGTGTGGTAAATGTTGGCGATAAAATCCTCGGTGACTTTCTTCATGAAGTCGGCTGGCTTGCCTTTGACCTTTTCCCCCCGGCCCACCGAAAACGCGGGGACGCCGCCCCGGCCAAGGGCGAAGTGATCGGAGCGATAATAGAAGCCGAGGTGGCTGCGTTGGTCCGGCTCAACCACCAGCCCGTGTTTGGCGGCGGTGGCTTGCAGGGCCTTCCACGCGGTCGTGCGCTCGGCCCCGCTCAACACGATGGATTCCGGTTCGCCAACCGGATAGATGCAATCGAAGTTGAAGTTCATGGCCGTCTTGCCAAGCGGCACGGCGGGATGAGCCGCGTAATAGTGCGCCCCGAGCAGGCCGCTTTCCTCGGCAGTCGTGGCCAGAAACAAGGCCGACCGTTTCGGCTTCGGGTCCATCGCCGCCCAGGCGCGGGCCAGTTCCAACAGGATGGCGCTGCCACTGGCGTTGTCCAGCGCGCCGTGGTAGACCTCTTCGCCGCCGGTCGTGGATTTGCGGACGCCCAGATGATCCCAATGGGCGGAGAACAGCACGTATTCGGATTTGAGCGCCGGGTCGCTTCCCTCGACCACGCCGATCACATTTTTGGAGATGATCTTTTGCGTGGTCGTCGGCGCGTACACCTTGAACCGGGTGTCGAGCGGAATCGGCTTGAAGCCCTTGGTATCAGCCTTCTTCAAGGCTTCATCGACGGTCAGGCCGATGGCGTAAAGCACCTTGTCGCCCCCCTTGGCGGAGAGCCAGCCGGCGAAGGCCAGTGCCGGGGCGTTGGGTTCTCGCTGGAGTTGCACGCCTTTCACCGACTTCACGACCGAATAGGGATACCCGGCCGTTTCCGGCGTGTGGATGATAAACACCGCCTTCGCCCCGCGCCGGGTGGCTTCCTCGTACTTGTAAGTCCATCGGCCATAGTAGGTTAGGGATTTTCCGTTGAAGAACTTGGGATCGTCCGACGGCGGTTCGTTCGTGAACAGGACGACGACCTTCCCCTTCACGTCGGTATCCTTGTAATCATCCCACCCGAATTCGGGCGCCGAGATGCCGTGGCCGACAAAGATGGCCTCGGCATCAAAATCCTCGGAAACCTGTGTATGACTGACGCCGACAAACTCCTCCTCGGCCTTGAGGGGGATGCCTTCCTTCCCCTTGATGAGTTCCAGCGACAACTCCGGCCCGGTCTTCACCGTGACCAGCGGCACCCCCTGAAAATAAGTCCCCCGGTCCCCGCCCGGCTTCAGCCCCGCCTTCTTGAACTCGGCCGCAATATGATCGGTCGTCAACTCCTCCCCCCGTGTGCCAACGCCGCGCCCCTGCAGTGGCTCGCTCGCCAGATATTTGACATCCGCCCGGATGCGTTCCGTCGAAATGGCCGGCAACTTGTCGCCGCCTTCCTGGGCGAAGACCGGCGCGGGGGCAAACAAAAGGATGAACAACAAGAGGCGTCGCATCGTGATCCCTCGGGTGATGACGCGGGAGAGGTTCGAGAAGTTTAGCCCGCCGGGACGCATGGTTCAAGGAGGTTGGTTGCGACCATGCCAGCCAATGGCGAGCCGGGCCGCGTCAGCGCCCGGAGATTGTCACCCGTCGATTGCTCAAGCGTTTGGTGTGCGACGAACTCCGGGCGCTGACGCGACCCGGCTCGCCGGTGGTGATGAGTCACTGTTACGGATCAACGACTATTGATGGGTTATCACAACGTGATCCGCACATTCTTCAACCGCTCCGACGTGGCAAGAGCTTGGCGGCCTTCTTCGCCAATCGGGTTGCCATCCAAACTAATGGTGCAGAGGTTCGGCAAGTCTTTCGCGTTTGCCAACGCGATGGCTCCAGCATCGCCGATCTGATTTTGACACAAATTCAAATGGACGAGTTTTTCCAGATGCGGCGAGTTCACCAGTCCTCTAAAACCTTGATCTCCGATTTGGTTGTACATCAAATCGAGGGTTTCCAGATTGCGGACGGCCGGACTGCGGGCCAGCGCCATAATGCCTTCGTCGCCGACATCGTTTTCGCAAAACGACAGGTGTTTGAGATTCGCCATCACCCGCGATTCCAAGATTGCCAACAACCCTTGATCGTTCATCTGGTTTAAGCTGAGATCCAGTCGTTCCAGGTCGAGTTCGTCAAGCGAAGGAATGGCACCGGCCAAGTCGTCGCCATTCTCGTTGATATCGGAGGCGTCCAACCCCCTTAGTTGCCTGAGATGAGGGAACCGGCCAACCAATTCGACGGCCTTTCCAATCGGATTGCCGCCAATGTCCAATGTTTCCAAGTTGGCCAGATGGGCCGACTCGGCCAGTGCCACCATGCCGGTTGACCCGATTTGATTCGAGCTCACATTCAGCTTTCGGAGGCGTTGAAAGTTTTCCAAGCAGGCAAGATGCCGGCAACCAGTGTCCCCAATCGTGTTGTGGCATAAGTCCAAGTCGGTCAACCGAGACAGGAGGGGTGATTTGCCCAGTGCCCGGACGCCCGGCGCGTCAATCTGATTGACGCGGAGGTTTAGTTGTTCCACCTGCCCAATGTGGGGAGAAGCCGCCAAGGATTCGGCGCCGACAGTCCCTATTGGATTGGAACTGAGGTCGAGACGGACAATTTTCCCAAGATTCGGTGAACCAGCCAGTGCTTGGATTCCGCGAACACCAATCCCGCAATTGGTCAACCCCAATTCGACAAGGTTGCTTAATTGTCGGGACCGGGCCAAGGCAATTGCCGTGTTGTCGCCATTACGGATTTCAGACAGACAAAGAGATTTCGCGGCGGCCAAGACGGGAAATCTCGTCAGCATCCGAATGCGACGATCGCTGATCTGGCCTCTCAGCGACAGACAGTCCAACCGCAATACCTTTGATGTGGCGATGGCCAAGACTATCGCATCTATGCGGCCGGTTTCAAATTGAAAAATTACCAGATCATTGAGTTGAGGCGATACCGATTTGTCAGCCAGCACGGGAACAACGGCGCTGGTGGCGGCCGCATCTTCCAAGCTCAAATGAAGCCGGGTCAGCCCTTTGGGCACAAGTTTCTTGGCGAGAAAAGCAGCCTCTTCAGCCTGTAACATCGGATAGCCAAATTCCAACCCGGCCAGCCAAAGATTATCAGAAAGCGTGTTCAACGTTTCGGCATGGAACTCCCCTTCCCAGCCCAGCCAGCCATTGAAGCAATGAGTCAACGGCGCCCACCGTTCCTTGGCCAAGCCGGACAAAAGAGTCCGATGCGGAGGCTTCAAACTCTCCCGCAAACACTTCGCCAATTCCTCCTCGCCTTGATCTTCCAGCCAATCGGTGAGGATCAAACGCGGGGCCACGTCAAGAGGGTTGTCCTTGCAGGTTTGCAGGAGGGCAAGGCCCTCCGGGTCGCGGGCGCAGGGGGGAAGCATGGGGCAGACACCGAAAACGGGCTGGTGGTCTTATTTGAAAGACTTGACGCAATGAAGGCAAGTTCACGATCTTCCAACCGACCGGAGGCCGGGTTCCGAGATGATGCTCACACCGTGACCCGCACGTTTTTCAACCGCTCCGACGTGGCGAGAGCCTGGCGGCCGGCTTCGCCAATCGGGTTTTCGGACAAATCAATGGTGCGGAGGTTCGGCAAGCCTTTGATGTTTGCCAAGGCAATGGCCCCCTCATCGGCAATGTGATTTGCGTTCAACACCAGCTCTTCCAATTGATTCAAATGGGGTGAATTCGCCAGCCCGACCATCCCTTGGTTCCCGATGCGGTTTTGCGCCAGCTCAAGCTTTTTCAAACCACCGGCCGCCGGGGTTTGCGCCAGCGAGATGACACCTTCATCGCCGACATCATTGTTCCAAAGGGACAGATCTTTGAGTTTGGCCAACAGAGGCAGTCCCGCAATGGCGAACAATCCCTGATCCGTCATTTGATTGTCACAAAATCTCAATTGTTCCAAAGAGAGCTGAGCGAATTCCCGCACTGTGCCGCCCAAGTCATCACCTTGCTCATTAATCCGGGAAGCGTCCAAATATTTCAGATTCCGAAAACGCGCCGACCGGCCAATTTGCGAGAGCGCTTTCCCAATTGAATTGTCGCCAATGATCAAGAATTCCAGAGTGGCGTGATGTTCGGACCGAGCCAGCGCGGCGATGCCGTCCGGGCCAATTTGATTGGCTTGAAGGTTCAGCCATTTCAAGTTGCAAAAGTTCTCAAACCGGGCGACATGAGCGCACCCGGCATCGCCGACAAGGTTGTTTCCGATGATCAATCTGGAAAGCCGGGTCAGGCGGGGGTTGTTTGCCAGCGCCAGCAGGCCCGAATCCGTCATTCGATTGTGGATCAGGTTCAGTTGCTCCAACCGGCCAATGTTCGGAGAGCCGCCGAGAATGCCGATGTCGGCCGGGCCGAGTTGATTAAACGGCAGGCCGAGATAAATCACATTCCTGAGATTGACGGACCGGGCCAATTCCCTCACACCAAGTTCGCCAATTCCCGTTCCAAACAACTGCAATTCAACCACATTGCCCAGACACGGAGACCTGGCCAAGGCAGTCGCCCCGTCGTCACCGAAATCCCGGCAGTACAAACTGAGAGTTCGCAGGCCGGACAGGACAGGTGAATTCAGCAATGTCCGAAAGGATCGCCGGCTAATTTTGCCCTGACCCACCAGCAAAGTATCCAAATTTTTCAACACGCGAGATGTCGCGATCCCGTGAAGCAACGGATCAAAGGATATGTCCGGGTCCGCCAACTGGACGCTCAAGTCACTGATTTGCCGCGAGACCGGATCGCGCGCCAGAACGGTCCCGAGCGCCTTCGCGGCGGATTTGTCCCGCAGATCCAAATGAAGCCGAACAATGTGTTTCATCATCGGTCGGCGAGAAAGTCCTTCAATCATCTTGGCGGTAAAATCGCCACCACTCGAATCTCGATGGAAATCCAAGCCGGACAACCACGGACTGTCCGGCAGGATGGCCAGCGTTTGCTCGTCATATTTTCCATGCCACCTGATCCAGCCATTGGAACAATGCGTCAGCGGCGCCCAGCGTTCCCCGACCAGTCCGTCCAACCGAACTGCTTCGTCCACTCCGATACTCTTGCGCAAACACTTCGCCAGTTCCTCCTCGCCGTGGTCTTCGAGCCAATCCGTGAGGATCAGGCGAGGGGCCACATCAAGAGGATTGTCCTTGCAGGTTTGAAGGAGGGCAAGGCCCTCCGGGTCGCGGGCGCAGGGGGGAAGCATGGGCCAATCACCAACGGGAATGAGAGAGAGTCCATGAACTCAACGAGCCGGCCATCGGGAGGAGCTTTTTGAGTTCCGCGAACGGGTCAGTAATATCCGTCCGCGATGGCTTGCTCGGCTTCCTGACACCAAGATCGAACCCATCCGACAACAGATTTTCGCACTTGTCTTGGTTTGAGGTCGTCCAAGTTGACATACCAAACGGCCGAATCTTCCGGGTGGTCGCACCGGATGTAATGGAATTGATCCCCGTCTCGCCCGAGGATAATCAGGGCGTCGGCCGGGAGCGTGAACGAGCTGGACTCATCGAGAAGCTTGGGAAATCCGGCGGTCGCCTTCACGACGTAGTCGTACTGAATGTCAAGGTGATCATGAGTGACCAGACGGCCCGATTTTCGGCCCATGAGTTCCAAGAACCGCCGATAGGTGGCCGGTAGGGTCACGCCGTACCGAGTTTCCAATCGTTGGATCTGCGCGGGCGTGCAGCCGAGCAGGCCCGATGGTTCTGCCACTCCTGATCGTTGCATCCGCTTCAAGATCGAGGCAAAAGGATCTTTAGTCATTTGGAAACACACATCATTGAAGAAAACACCCACCCAACGAGCCGACCGCCGTGAGGCGGCGGGTGGCTTCGGATCTCGAAAACCACCCGCCGCCTCACGGCGGTCGGCTCATTTGAGATTTGCTATTTTGGACGCTGGCGAATCAGCCGATGATGCCGCCGATCACGTTGCCCTTCACCAGTTCGCGGGGCTGGTTCAGATGGTTGTAGACGATCGTGTCGGGGGCGATGCCGACGCTGTGGTAGACGGTGGCCAAGAGATCCGTCGGGTGGACCGGGTTTTCCAGGGGGGCACTGCCTGTCTTGTCTGACTTGCCGTGGACGTAGCCCCGTTTGATGCCGGCGCCGGCGATGCAGGCGGTGTAGCAGTAGGGCCAGTGGTCGCGGCCGTCGTCCGAGTTTTCATTGCCGGAAGTGCTGACGCCTCGTTGCGGGCTGCGGCCGAACTCGCCGACGGCGATCACCAGCGTGTCCTTCAGCAAGCCGCGTTCGTCCATGTCGGCTAGCAGCGTCGAAAGGCCGCTGTCCAGCATCGGGGCTGATTGGTTCTTCATGCGGGCCGAGAGGCCGCTGTGAACATCCCACGAATGATTGTCCGAGTTCGCCACCTTGGGCCAGTTGATTTCCACCACCCGCGTGCCGGCTTCAATCAGACGGCGGGCCAGCAGGCAGGATTGGCCGAAGGTATTCTTGCCGTAGCGTTCCCGGATCTCGGCTTTTTCCTTCGTGAGATCAAACGCATCGCGGGTCTTGCCGGACAACACAAGGCCGAGGGCCTTGCCGTAGTAGCCGTTCAATTCAAACTTCGAGGTCGCCTTCTCCAGTTCCGGCATCCCTTGGGAAACCGTCTCCCGCAGGCTGGCCCGGCGGGTGAGGCGGACTTCGTTCACGTCCGACCGGAGTTGCAGGTCTTCGGTCTTCACGCGGGACATCTTGTCCATGTCCATGTCGTCGCCAGCCGGGTACAGCGTGTACGGGTCGTAGGCTTTGCCGAGGAAGCCGGCGGTGCCCCCCTTGCCGACGACGTTGGATTCTTGAAGCGGCCGGGGCATCATCACGAACGGCAACACCGGCTCGGTCGGCGGCTTGAGGCGGATGATATTGCTCCCGAAGTTCGGGAAGTCCTTCGGCGTCGGCGGCTCAAGTTGCCCGGAGGGGGAAACTTTGTCCGTCGTGTAGCCGGTCAGCATTTGGTAGATGGCGGCCGTGTGGTTGAACAACCCGACCGGCGTGTAACTCATCGACCGGATCATCGTGCATTTGTCGGTGACGGTCGAGAGCTTCGGCAACAGTTCGGTGAACTTGAGGCCGGTCGTCTTGGTTTCGATGGCCTTGAAGACGCTCTTGTTCTTCTCGGGGGCCTGGTCCTTGGGGTCCCACAAGTCGAGATGGCTCGGGCCGCCTTGCAGATAAATCAGGATGACGCTCTTCGCCTTGCCAAAACCGGGGCCGCCTTGGTCCCCGCGGGCGACGGCCGAGGATTCCGCACGGGCCGAGGCCTTGAACAAATCAAGAACGCTCAGGCCGAGAACGGCCGATCCGCCGACACGCATGAAATCGCGGCGGGTCGTTCCGTCGCAGGTGTCCTTGCCTGTAAAACCGGGAATGACCAACATGGCGGGAAGCCCTCGGGTATTGAATGAAGCGAAAACGGCGTCTAGGCGGGAATGACCGATGATCGGGCAATTGTCCGATCTTCTATCGACCAACTTAAACGAGCGGGCGAGGGAATGCAACAGAAAATTTCGGGGGGAATCGAAAGGCCGGTCGGCTCCTTGGCGGTTCCGGCAACGAGGGCGGTTTCATCCGATCGCTTCGCGGTCCGGCGGGATGCCAATCGAAATTGGCTCAACAATCCGTGTCCCTCATTTTCGCCGAAACATGACAACGCTCCATTTCGGGAGGTTGATGTAAACACGGCCGTCGGCTTGGGTCCACGGTTCGCTGAAGGCGTTGCCCGCGCCGCCCCAACCGCCGAAGGCGGCGTCTTGGGTGCAGAGGATTTGCGTCCATTGGCCAAACTGGCCGCCGGTGGCCACCCCATAACTGTTGCCGGAGAAATTCTGGTCGCCAAGGTTGACGACCGTCAGGACAAGATTGCCGCCCGCTTGCCGGACGAAGCCAAGCACCTGATTGGTGGCGTCCTCGTGGGGAATGGTCAGCGAGTCGGCTCGCAGCGCGGGATTTTGCCAGCGGACGGCATTGCTCGCGGCCACCAGCCGGCGCATCTCCATCCCCAAATCATCCCCGGCGATGTGCCAGTTGAAGCGGTGGTCACCGTTGGCGTCCGGGCCGTCGTGCCAATATCCCCAGGAGACATCCGGCGAGGCCATGAGGCATTCCGATCCCATGAACATCAGCGGCGTGCCGGGCATCGCAATGTTGAGCGCCCACGCCAGCCGGCATTTGGCCCGCGCGGACCAGTCTTGCCGGCCGCCGACTTGATCGACGAAGTAGCGGTGTCGCTTGTCCCAATCGGTGAGGCCGTGTTCCGCGTTGCCGTTTTCCTGGTCGCCGATATCGTCGTGCGAACCCAGTGTGTATTTCACCAAGTTCCACGGATGATCGTAACCGTCCCAGCCAAGGAAACCCCGCACCTTGTTCATCGGGTCTTGTCCGGCGAGCGCCCGCTGGCATTCGTGATGTGAATCGGCATGCCAGGTGGCGCAGAAATGGCCCGTGTTGACAATCCACGGATTGGACGGCAGATGTTCGGCGACGAAGTACTTTCCGGGGAAGTCCTGCCGCAACCGGGCCATGACGAGTTTCAGATGATCGCCGTTGATCTGCGTCGTCACATCGAATCGCAGCCCGTCGCCGTGGTATTCGTCGAGGAACATGCGGGCGTTCTGATAGAAGAACTCCTGCACATCCCTCTTCCACCACGCGGGGCCGCGACCCCACCAAGTATCCTGGCCTCCTTCAAAGTAGATGCCGCCGTTGTCGTTCGCATAGCCGTCGTACTCGTAAAGCACGTTGTCGCCGGGACCGGCGTGGTTGTAAACCACGTCGAAGATCACCGCCAGCCCCTGACGATGAGCGGCATCAACAAAATGCCTCAGATTGTACGGCGAACCATAGGCCGATTCGGGGGCGAAGAACGAGGCTGGATTATAGCCCCACGAGCGGTCCATCGCGAACTCATGGACAGGCAGCAACTGGATGCAATTGAACCCCATCTCCCGGACATACGAAAGCTTGCTCTCGATGTCCTCGAAGGTGGAGATGAGTTTGTCGAACTCATCGCCCCGGCCGGCGAAACTGCCGACGTGGGCCTGATAGATCAGGAAGTTCTCGAATCGGGGGGTGTCGAAGGGCGCCCACGGGAACGGGTCGGTTCCCTGCACGACAGAACCATTGCGGCTGCTCGGGTCGTGCCGAGTCAGCTCGGAACTCAGCACATCGCGGGCGGCCGGGTCGAGTCGTTCGAGAATGCTTCCGTCCTGGAGGGTGAGTTCAAACCGATAAAGCTGCCACGCCTGGACACCCGGCACGGTCGCCGTCCAGTATTCACCATCCTTTTGAAGAGTTCCCCGGAGGATGGTGTCCGTGATTTCCCAATAAGGACCGTCCTGAACCAGCACGGTCACGGCCGCCGCATGGGGTGCCCAAACGCGAAAATAGCAGCCAAGCGGGGTGAGCCATGCCCCGAGGCGTTCTTGCGGATCCATGAAATATCCGGTGGTTGCGAGCCGATGGAGTCTGTCAAATCGAGTCACTGACGATGATGGCCGCCGGTGATTTGAGTGTCAACCAAAAAAATGAAAATGTTCACAATCCGCCGGGTGTTGGCCGGATTGTGTTGAGGGGGGCGAGACCAAAAAGAAAAACCCATCAGCGCTCGCTGATGGGTTCGGGGCGGGCAGGTTTCTCGGGGCGAAGTGTCCGGCTTCCCGCCTTATCGGCGCCGGGTGTCGATTAGCCCGAAGGAGGGGATGCGTTCGGGGGCGCCGGGAATTTCTTCCAGGGGATATTCTCTTTTCAGGCGATCCGTCACCAGCGCAAAACCGGCCCGGCCGGGCTGTCAAACGCCAACGCCGGAACCGGCCGGTCGCCATTCAGACGGCTTTGCCGAAGGCAGGCGCCGTTGACGCCAGGTCGGCCGTTGAGAAAACTGCCTTAATTTCTTGATCGCGAGCCATATAGCGTCTGGCCCAATTCGAGAAACCGTTGATCTGACGGGCCCCCCCAAAACTATCGGTCAATTCAAACCGCCGGTACTCGACTTCTCCGACCCGCAGAGTCCACGCTTCATCTGAGTTTGACTCCCATTCACACCGACCAAGAAATAGCTTTTGACCGTCAATCAGCACGCCGTGCAATTGGGGCAGATTGTCAAAATGAAATACGTTGACCTTGATGCCGGAGTCGCTCAGACGCGATTCATTGACCTTCCTGAAGTCCTTGATGCAGACGCAAGCATGTTTCAGATCACGAAGCCAAGGCACCAAATTCCAATTCGACAATGTGCTTTCCGCGGCAATGCAAAGGTTCAATTCGATGCGGGGATCGGGTGTTCCATTTTCACGGCTGTGCCGCATAAAATCGGTCAAAATGTTATTGAAAAACGGCCAGCTAAATTTGGCCGAGACCGCGATGACGTCAATCCGCAAAGGCTTGCCGATCAAGACATAGTCGTTGATGGCGGCCCGCAAGTCGGGCTGCATCTGCTCGAAACTGGCATAGCTCGGCGGGTTCGGATCGTGAAGCGTCCGCTCAATGTCACCCAGCTTGCCCTCCAGACGAGTCCATGCGTCATGAAGCACAAACAAAGCAATGATCGGACACATGCTGAGAAGGATAAATCTGAATTCCCGGACGCCAAAGACAAGATCCGCAATCGGACAAAGGCAAATAAGGCCCGTGATCACATAGAGCAACACAAGGCGAAATTTTCGATAAAGCGCGATCAATTCCTTAATCATGATGTTTCTCTGAAAGTGGTTTTGACAAATAAGTCCTCGCCCATCAAATGATTGGGAACACACAAGGGAGGATGGAATAAATTAACAAGGAGAGCTTGGAAGGCGGGAGCGCACGACACGTCACGGGGGCAGAATTAGATAATGCGGGATGATTGCTGGTTTGTCATGTTGAGTGGAATTGTTACCCTCCGGGTATGTTGATTTGTCTTGGACAGTGTTTCAGACGTGGATACGTTAAATATTGTTCCCAAAATAAAATTTCTCCAGAAAAAATCACCGCCCCGCCTCAAGCAAATCAGCATAATCGCAAACCTGCCCGATCGGATTGTCAAACACCAAATTCCAATCCCGCATGCCCGGTTCAGCCATCCCTATTTATCCAAGGGAATGAACGACGCCCACTCGCCGACCGCCCCTTCAAGGATTCTCTTGGCGGCCTCGTCGGCGATAATGCACACCTCGCGTTCGTTGCCGTAGAAGAGTCCTTCGCAGCGGTCGTGGCGGGCACCGAGGCGGTAGCGGTTTCGGCCCACGGCGGGATCGTGGCCCGTCAAATTGACATCGCACCTGCGCACCGGAAGGCCAAGCTCCCACATCGGCTCCATGACCGGCTCCCCGACTTGAACAAACCGGACATCTTGATTGTCCTTTCGGAAGAATTGGGCGGCTACAACGTGTTTGTCAGAATTGGCATTTTTTGAGCCTCCGTGAACGCCCACGCTCGGTCTGGCGAGGAAGCATCCTGTCACCCGTGGCCGCGTCATAATGATCGGTCAGGTGTTCCGATCCCGTCGTTGAGCCACTTGCGCCAGACTCCCGCCAATGAGCACAAGGATCGGGCCAGCCAGCAGACTGACAATGACCATCTCATCGGCCGACAGCGATCGGAACAGCATCACGGCCGTCATCAGGCCCCCTCCGCTGCCCGCCAAAACGCCCCCGACGTATTCCCGTGTCATCCGGATCATTGCAACCTCCGGCCAGTCTTGCCCAAAAAGTCCGCAAGCGCCATTTGAAAAGCACCAACAACGGTTCGCCAACTCATGGCGAACCCCGCCCGCACTCACGGCCGCTCGACCAACACAACATCAATCATTGTTGATATGTTCCGGCGATACCATCGGGCATTCCGTGATGTTTCAGCCTCACAATCGGCCAAGGTCATCTCGGGCAGACAGCGGCTCCTTGATCGCCGCGTCCACCACCTTCAGATGAAACTTGAAACCAAAAGATTACCGAAGACCGGCGATCTTTGAACAATCCCCGCCATGCATCGTATCGTGAACCGGGAAAAACCTCACTTCGACATTCGCGCCAACGCGGCGGTCGCCTCGGCCGTCAATGGCGAGTCGGGAGCACCGGCCGCGATCTCGGCCAGATGCCGGCGGGCGGCCGGTGTTCCGAGGCGCTCCAACAGCCACACGCTTCGCAATCCCCGGAGGGCGAGGCTGGTCGGCGGCGGCGTTACGTCCAGTTTGCTCACGAGTTGGGCCAGTCGTTCCTTTTGCTCGACCGAGACGGGCTTGCGGAAAGCGGTCCGCAGTTCCTCTCCCACGGCGTCCCCGCAGGCGGCCAGTTCGCGGGCGGCCGCCTCTCGCACGGCGAACTCCGGATGGTCCAGCCGGGTGATCTGACGGAGGGTGTTCCCCCGGTCAAGCGTTAGCCGGAGACGGGTTTTCAGCAACTCGGCGGCTTGATCCGGATGATCGAGCAGACGCCAGAGGGTTCGCCAGGCGTGAGGCGCGTCGGTCGTGGCCAAGTCGGGCCAAAGACGGTCCGCCTCGGCCGCAACCCACGGAGCGGGCGTTCGGCGCGGGACTTCCCAAATCAGGATGGAACCGTCCGGGTGGGCCGAGGCCAGTTGGCGCCCGTCCGGCGAGAACGCGAGTTTGCTCGGAGCCGGGGCCGCGAAGGTCGTCACCATATGGCCCGGATCGGGCGTTTTCATCTCCCTCCGCAATTCATAGATGACAATGCTCCCCTTTTCATGGCCGGCCACCCAGCGTCCATCCGGCGAGAGGACGAGGCCGGACAGGGAATCGGCGGCGCGCGGCATCGAGCAGACGGTCCGGCCGGTCAACACATCCCACACGATCCCGCTGATGTCGCCCGTTTGCTCATGCGTGGAGGGCCTCAAGCGGACTCCGACCAGGCCGGCGCCGCCCGTCACCGGGGAATCCCGGAGCAGCATCTGGAGGACATTCGTATCCTGCAACGGCGGAAGCAAGCGGCCGTCTCCCAAGTCCGTCCGGGGGAATTCCATCACTAGCCGCAAACCATCCCACGGTTTCTTCGCGAACGGGTTCGGCCGGGTTGGCGGCGAGTCCGGCCGGGCTGGCGGCGAGTCCGGCCGGGCTGGCGGCGGCGGTTCATCACGTCGAACCAGCGGGCCAAAAACCACTCCGGGCTGGCCGGGAATATGGGAATATTGATGCCACGGATCAAGTTGAGGAATCAAATCCCGATACGGAGCCGTTGTCTGCCGCAGGTGTTTGCCGGCGGGATCATATGTGTCGCCGATCATCTCGCGCTCGGCCAGATTCACCGTGACAAGCCGGTCAGCCGGATCGAATTGGGCCGTGAAAATCCCCTTCTCCGCCGGTCGCCGCCGCAGTTCGATGTTGGTTTCCGTTGTCTTTGTCTCATTGATCGTCCACATCCGCAGGCGATCATCGGGGAGACAGGCCCGCACCGTTTTCCCCGTCTTGTCGAAGGCTACGTCCAGCGGGGAAGACGGAATCGGCTGCCGCCACCGAAGCGACTTGGCGCTGGTGTCCCAAACTTCCAGTGTGGTTTGGGTAGATCGTTTTGAGGAAAACTGGTCGTCGGTCACCCAACCGGCTAGCAGCCGAGATCCGTCGCCGGACCATCGCAGAAAATCCGCCCGCAAGTCGGCGTGCCCGTTGCGCGGCTCCGGGTATTTCGGCAAACCGGTGGTGAGGTCCCAACGCTGGATGCTCCGCGAGACGGTCACCAACGACTGGCCGTCCGGGGCGAAGGAAACCAAGTCGGCCGGGTGCGGAAACTGGAACCGGATCTTCCCGCCGGTCACCTCTCGGACGACCACCTCTTTCGGATCGACGAGGGCCAGAAGCCGCCCATCCGGGCTGAGGGCCACCGATCCAAGATGGTCCTGCCACTTCGGATCATGCGGGGCGGTCAACAAGAGCTTTGGCCCGTCGACATCGAACACCTGAACCTTCTTTTCACCGATAACGGCCACCCGCCGACCATCCCCGGAGACCGCCCGAAGCGACATCTCGCCGGCCAGCGGAACGGACCATCGCTCCCGACCGGCTGGCAAATCCCAACAAATCAAGGCGTCCTCGGTGCCACGGGCGGAACCAAACGCACGCCGACCGTCCGGGGCCAGCAACACATCGCACACATCCGTCCGCTCCCCGAGCCGGAGAGGCGTTCCCTTGGCGAGGTCGAACCGCCACGCTGATCCGGATGTGTCGCGCGGGACTGTCACCCCGGCCAGAAATCGGCCATCGGCCGTCAGGCTCATGACGCGATTGAAAGGGCGGGGTGTTCCGGCATCGCCCGGCAGTTGGGGCAGCCGGATCGTCTGAAAGAGTTCGCCGGAACTGATCTCATTGAGCCAGCCCTGACGATCGTTCGCCCGGACCAGAATCCGTCCGTCACGGGACAACAACGCGGTCCCTCGCGGCTCCACTTTGTCGATGTTTTCGCGTCCAACCACTCTTCCGGTGTCCGCGTCGATGGTGGCGATCGTCCCCCAGCCGACGACGACAATTCGTTTACCATCGGCCATCCAAGCCATGTCCGTGGCATTCTCGCCCAAGGGCCAAGGCTCCCCCAGCCGGGCGACAGCCCCCGCCGGCAACGGATAACCATTCTGGTCGAATCGAATCTCACGCGGCGCCGGCCCGGGCTCTGACGCGGCCGAATCCGTGGCAAGAATGATGAGGGAAAGAGCAAGAACAACCGTGCGAGCAGACATGACGGGCCTCCGAGTCGAAGGCAATTGTATCCCGACCACCTGTCTTTCCGGCCTGACGGATTGGAAAGACAAGCCGGGAAGGGCGAATCATCACTTCAGATACGGGGGCAGCCGTTTCAACGCGGCGCGGGCTTCGATGGTCAGGCGGGCGGCGGGGGCGCCGGCGGCCAGCTTTTGCAGGTGGTCGATGGCGGCCGGGGTGCCGATCCATTCCAATGTGGCGACGGCTCGTTGGTTTCGGTTGACACGGGCGAGGACGGCCTCGCTTTGGACCAACAGGCGTTCCAGTCGGGCTTGCAATTCCACACCCGGTTTGTCGTTGAGCGCCTTGGCGAGGAGATGCGTGACGCCTTCCTCCATTTGCTGCAATGTTTTCTGGGCCTCTTCTCGCTCGGCATATCGTTGGCTGTCGAGCCGGGCAATCAATTTGGCCACCGTCTCCGGGTCGCCGAAGGGAACCGGGCGAACTCGTTCTCGCAACAGCGCCACCGCCGGTTCTGGGGCGGCGACCATTTGGGCGATGGCTTTGTAAGCACTCTCGGCCTCCCCGTTGAGGGCGGCCCACCATCCGTCAATCTGGGCGGCTGGTGGTGTCGTCGGTTTCGCTGTCGGGATTTTGGGTGTGTTCCAGATGAGGACACAATGATCCTGGCCGCCGGAGGCCAGATATCGGCCGTCCGGGCTGAAGGCGAGGCATTCGGGCTTCACCGGGAATTGCCCGGCTTTTTCTCCGGTGACGGTATCCCAGATATCAATGCCCTCGCCATAACTGATGATCTGTTGGCCGCTATGCCCGGTCGCGCCGGAAGCCAGCAACCGAGCGCCGGGAGAAAAGGCCAGCGAAGAGGTGACCGTCGGCGCCAAGCTTCGGATCGGCTGCCCGCTGGCCGGTTCCCACAAACGCAAATTGTAGGCCCCATAGTACGTGCGAAAGCCTGGATATTCCGAAACCTGGCTGGTGGCGAGCAGCCGGCCTTCCACCGAGAATGCCGCCCCGTCGCACCGGATACCGCCTTTCTTCTCGTCACGGAGCGACATGGTGGCGGTCGGTCGTTTGTCTGTCGATTCCCATGCCTGGAACTTCATCTCCACATGACTGGCGTTCAGGTTGCCTTTGTCAACCGTGTAATTTGTCCGCAAGAAACCATCGGCCCCGAATGCCTTCACGGCTCCATCGTCGCCTGTCTTGAGCCGAATGATTACTTTGGCTTCCGAGAGATTCCAACCCAGCGCCACGGATGATTCGCCGCCGGCGTACAGAATCTTGCCATCGGGCGAGAAAGCCAGCGCCGCCATTCTGTCGGGGCCGGCAATCTTGGCGACGATTTTGCCATCGGCCAAATTGAGCACGAAAATCTGGCCCGATTCGCCGGCCGATGCCAGAAGCCGGCCATCCGGGGAAATTGCAACGGCCCTGACGGCATCCTGATGGGTGGCCAGCAAGCGAAGATGCTCGCTGGTGGCGGGATTCCACAGCCTCACGGTCTTGTCGAGGCTGCCGGAAGCGAGCAACCGGCCGTCGGGTGAATAAGCAACACAAGTGACCGTGGCATGATGGCCCGGCGGCCGAACGGCGCGCCGGCCCGTCGCGGCGTCCCAAGTTACGAGTGATTGCACAGACTTCCAATTGCCATCGGAGACCGCAATTGTGCGGCCGTCTTTCGAGATGCCCGCCATGCGGAAGACCTTGCCGTACAACCCCCCTTCCATGTCACGAATTTTGCCTCCCGTGAGCGCGTTCCAAAGAGTGCAGTGGCCATTTTCATCCGCTGTGAAAATGGCCTTGCCGTCCGGGGTAAAAAGAGACGACGCTCCCTTCGCCGGAATGACAATATGATCGTCGCCCGTCGGAAGATGCCGTGCTAGGACATATTGGCCATCGTATGTCGCAAACGCGACTGTCTCGCCATCCGAATTCAGGGCGACTTGATGAAAACGATCAAATTCAATTTCGCCAGTGATTTTGCGTGTGGTGATGTCGATGCATGCCAACACCTCTTTTGAGCCAGTTCGCTTCTTGCTATCCGCGTCGATGACGGGCAAGCCCGACCACAGGAGCAATCGTTTGCCGTTAGAACTGAAGGCCAGCTCTTTGCATGAATTGCCCCGGCCGGGCAAGGCGGCCAGTTCTTTGCCGGTTTTGATATCCCACACAAAGACGGGGGCGTCGATCAATTCTTTGTCATACGGTTGCGCGGCCAGCTTGTTGCCATCGGGACTGAGTGCAAATCTGTAAATCCTCTCCTTGTCTAATTTGAGCGTCCGGGGGTCGCCGCCAGTTGTCGCGTTCACCCGTGTGATGCCAGCTTCAGTGCGAAACACCAAGTCTTTGCCATCGGGGCTAAACTGCATCTGATTGCCATAAATCTCGGGCGGCTCAATCTGTCGGGCAATCTTTCCGGTTGTGGTGTCTAAAAACCGAATCAGCGAGCGTTGTCCGTTGTTCCGGGACGCAATCGCCACCATCGATCCGTCCGGTGCGATGGCGATGGATTGAATTTCACGATCTCTAATATCACAATCCGAAATTTGAAATCGCGTGTTCCCCAATCTCGCGATGGCCCCAACGGGTAGCAGGCCGCCGTTGATGTCGAAGCGAGGCACTTTGATGATTTGCGCCCCGGCGATTTCGGGGACAATCATCAGGGAGAGCATCGCCAAGACGGGCACCAACCGCCGGATATGCGGGAACCGTTCTTCCGTGAGCCGAGAATGATTGGCTGATTGCATCGCATCCGTACCCTTCCGCGAGTCTTTTCTTTTGCCGAACGACACATTTTCGTTCCACTGTGTTGGAGGCATTTCACAGGATTTCAACGGCGACCCTTGATTCGATCCTACCCGCTACTCGCCTCATGCGAAGCGGCCCATGTCGGATGGTGCTCCCATAAATAGGCGTCACGAACGATCACACATTCCGGGCAAACCGGCATGGTCCGTGGCCGTGACTTCCGCATGACGCACCCGCCGTTGGCATGGTCATCACAATGAGGAAAAGCCTCGCGACGGGCGGCGAGATAAGCCGGAGATTGCTTCAGCCCGCGCCGAAGTCCATGCGCCACGCACACCTTGCGGCCCGGCATCGGGCACCCGTGGACCTCGCACATCGGCAACTCATCCGCCACTGGTATCCCTCCATAGCCTGAATAATCTTTGCCAGTCATCGTTGGGGAGAATCAAAGACATTGGTTGCCCGAGTCCCAACATTCGTTGAAGAGTTTGCGAAGTCCGAATCGATTATGGCCGGGATTGTGGCCGGTTCAAGAGGGTTGTTTGTCTTTGCCCGGTGTTAGCACACCACCGGGCGGGCCATGTTTGTGCTTAAAACGCTCTTCTTGAAAAGATGTCAGACGGGCCTTTGAGTCGCCCATGCCTGGCGCCGTCTTAGACGGCGCCAGGCATATTGTCCGCACCGGCCGCATTGGCCCTCCCAATATCGTGACTCGCCCCACCCGCCCGACCAATGACTCGCCATGCCGATGAGTCGAAAAGATCGCATGCCGCAAGAAGGACACCGCCAACGCCGGAACCGCCGGTGGAGCAAACAGGCGATCAAGAACAATCAGCCAATCACGGCGACCGTCAGAATCTCGCCCATGAGGCATATGCCTCCGATGTATCGCCGGGACGGACTTTGACACAATCCGAACAACCGGGGATGTGTACGATGCCACATTTGCCAACGGCGTTATTTGGCCCGGATAATTGAACCGTGACCGCCCGAACCGCCACGATTGCGCGGCGCCAGTTTCGCCACCAAGGCCATCACGCCCGCCGCGTCGGTCGGCTCCCAATCCCCCTGCCAGCCGTGGCCGCTTTCCTTTGTGACCATGCCTGAACGTGTTGGGCAAATGAAGGTAACTCCCTCGTTGCCCTCGTCCGATTCGTTCCGCAGGCATAGTGTTGCCCCGTCCGCGAGGCATGCGAGAATGTCCTGCCCCGCCTCCCGCTCCCGACCGGCCGGGATGGCAAAGCGGGTGATGCGTGCCGCGCTGGTGTCTTGAATGCCGGCGAGTTTGAGTCCTCGGAAGTTCATCGTCATCTTCTTCGCTTGACTGAAAACATCCCGGAGTCAATCGTGTGACGCAAACTCCTTGCCCCGGAAGAACGGTTCGCCGTTTTCGTCGAGCGCCCGGAGCAGGAATTCGGTGAATGATTTGGCCACTTTTCGGCCGGTCTCGGCCACGGGTTCGTCGCCGCGTCGGCCGACGAACACCGCGCCATCGTTTTTATGTTCGGGGCAATAGAGTTGGATCAGAAAATCCGTGCCGTCGGCCGACTCGGCGAAGCGGAACAAGTCATCAAATCCCCGGCATTTCTCGCCGTTGGATCGCACTTTCCAAGTGACCGCCCATTCGGGCGTGACCCACTCGGCCATCGGCAAGATTCGATAGAGCGGGGCGCCGTTCTTTCCACGGATAACGGCCGATTCCACCTCATGGAAGAATCGCAGCACATCCGACGGAATGTAAGACACATGCCGGGAACGGAGCGAATCCATCGCCTCTTCTGGCAGCCCGTTTTTTGCCGGTTCGAGCGTGTGGCCGGCAAGCCGGATCATCGCCTGTTCAATCGGGGCCGACTCGCGCACGGCCCAGCCTAATGTTGGCCGAAGCGAGCCAGTTTCGGCGTCTTGGGTGACGACCATCGGACCCGCCAGCAAGTCCATCGCCCGCTGGCCGTTCGCGTCTTTCCAGGTGAACGGCACCTGGCTGAGGCCGCGTGGCAATTCGTCGGCCGTGATTCCCGGAGCATCGAAGCGATTGAGGAAAAACAATTCATTCCCCGGCTTTTTGGTTTCTTCTTGGCGAATCTCTTCCTCCACCGCCGGATCGAGCAAATCGTTGCGGCGGGAATAGGCTCCGGTCTCGTAGCTCTTGATGTAAGGAAACAGTTTGCCCAGCCAGCCGCTGATCTTGGTGGCCGCGTACACACGGCGAATCTTGTACAGTCGGCGCCAGTGTTCGCCGTCAACATCACCGTCGGCGGCCCGGACGAACTGGTCGCAGATCGGCCTCAGTTCGCATAACCACCAATCGGGCTGGATTGGTTCCAGCCATTCGACCTTCTCGCGCAGGCGTCGCCAGTCGGCCGGCGTCCCCTCCAGCGTGACGGCGGGGATGCCGCAGGCCGCCACCATGTTGTAACTGAAATAAGGCTGGAGTATGTCGAGCAACACCACTTCGCTCACCATGCGCTCGACCGGCCCGGTGGTGCTGAAGTCGCAGGCGAACCGCCCGGCGAGTTCCCCGATTTCCTGACGCACCAGACCGGCCAAATCGGCGACCACCTCGGGCCACGGGTTTTCCGGCGAGCCGCGAAACATGTCATCGCGTTCAACAGTCAGTTGGCGCTTGCCCTCATGGTGGACGAGGAGAGATCGATAAGCCTCTGGGTCAAGCTGGATATGCTGGGCCAGTCCTTGGATGATGGTCACCCAGATCACATCGGGTGACAGCGTCAACGGACGATGTTCGCTGAAAGCAAGATGGGCGGCGGCAATGAGCGGATGGTGACCGATCCCGGCAACGCAATCGGCCGAGTAACTCCAGCACGCCTCCACCCGGCCATGCGTGGGATTCCCCTGCGACGACTCGTCGGCCGCGAACGAATTGGGCGGCGCGTTCAACAAATCCCGGACCGCCTCCGGCGCCTTGCAGGTTTCCAATGGCGAATCGACTGGCACCACCTCATCCACGGCAAACGTGACGGATGAAACCGGCTTGGTTGCAATTGTGCTGCTTTTCGTGTGAATAAACCTTCTCCGTCGAAGCCACGGGCCGCCCGACATGAGCGTAACGCGGGGAATACCGCCCCGCAAGCCCCTTCTCCGCGAACCCCAAGGACATCGACCGCCTGAGGAGGTTCGCTGGCCCGGCCCGCCTCCGCCGGACAATTCGTGCGAGTCCCTCACCCGAGGTTCGGGCGAGAAGCAGAAGCGGATGCCGTTGAGGTCGAGGCCGGGCTTGATTCCCCGGCAAGAAGGTTTCCGAAGAACGCTTCAAATCTTCGTTCCAGTCCCTCGCGATCACCCGGTTTTAAGAAGTCCTCCGCCACATATACTTTGGCCACTTCGGCGGGCACGTTTCGCAAATGTTGGATCCCCTTGGTGTGCCCAAGATAGAGCGCCAGCGAAGCGGGGGCGAATTGCCGCAGGTGTTCGACGACCAACCGCAATGTCCGGCCCCCGATGACGTCGTCTTCAATCAGCAAAACCCGCCCGCCTTCGACTACCCGCAGGTCATCCTCGGCATCGCACCGGGTGGGCGGATAATCCGTGAAAACCGACAGCACCGGGACGCCCAACCGTTCAAGAAAGTAGCCGTATATGTGCCCTTCCGGCGCGATGGCCAGAAAATGATCGAACCCGGCCGAGGCGAGTTGCCCGGCCATTCCAAAAGCATCGACCGCATCATGCGGAACAAAGTTATTAACGCCCGGCCCCTCGCGATAACCCTTCGCCTCGCAATGACGCCGCACGTCCGCGACCACGGCCTCAAGAAGTGATTGCGAAACCATCGGTGGCCTTCCCTGTTGTTTGGATTTGAAGGTTATTTCTTGCCCAACAACAAATCTACAACCCAACACCCCCGGACATGAAGCCCCGGTCCCCGGCAGTGAGCCAAGATGTCAGCGTCTTCACACCCGGCGTCTTCGAGGGCGTCAGCGAGGATCGGGAGGCGGTGGAAAGCTGATTCCTCATAAATGCCTTGGGCAAGGGCGGGGATGGTTCCACCGTCCCATGTCAGCCAAGCCGGATTGATGAGAGAAGGACGGAAGGGGTTTCCAAAGACCTCACGAAGCAATTCGCAATGATCCGATAATGCGGCGTGAAAATCGCGATCAAACATCTCCTCTTTCACACGTTCGCTCATCTCGTTTTGGCATGTGAGAGAGGCCTTTTTGATTGCCGTCGCCACTCCCCAGATGAAAGCTGTGTGCATCGGGCGAGAATCAATAGCGATGTAGGCATTCGCGCCTTTGTAATAGACTTCGTTCAGGAATAGTATTCCTTCCTCATTCGTTGTCTGGCCATCAACAAAACGTTCGGTGATTTCAACAATCTGCAATTCTTCGAGGGTCACCAATTCAGAACAAGCCTGGCTGAGCAACCGCACGCAAGCACAAGCATATAGCCGTAATTGGCGGTCAGAGGCCGCGTCACGGTGGAATTCAAGCATGGCTGGCGGATTGGCGCATAACAGCCATTCTGTTTCTGTCACGGTTTCGCCCCCTGAACTTTGGATACTGGCATATCCGTGATCCGACGAAGCGCCATCACCAGTTTCGCGTCGATCTTCGCCATCGGATTCACTCCCGGTCATCTGTCGATGTGGCTTGACTACGACATCTTGAAGCCTTGAAAAGCCGGGCTGTCAGCCCGGCCAGCTTCGGCTACTGGTTAGTCGCCGCCGATGATTGCCAATTCACCACCGCCGACGGCGATGAGCCGTCGGTTCCCGTCGGACGCGCTCCAAGCCTCATACCCGGACGAAGTCAGAATGATTTGAAAATTGTGTCCGGTGTCGAACCGGAGTTCCACATCGAGCAGGTTTTGTCGCAGATCCACCCGTTCCACCGTTGCCCCTTCCAGACGGCGGTTGATTTCGGCGGCCGAGTCCACAAGCGTCGAAAGGCCGAATTGATGGCCGTTATCTTCGCTCGTGAATCGTATGCGATCTGATTCGACCATGCGCCACAAGCAAGCGACCGTCATGCTGGCATCCTTGTCGAACACGACAAGCCAGTCATATTCACGTCGTGTGAGCGATTGAAACCGATGTCCGACAAGCCAGGCAAGTTCATTCATTGGCGTCTCGCGTGTTCGCCCGCCCAAACTGTCAAAACCATTTGCGGCCGATCTTTTCCTTGCAACTCCCGATCAATCCCCAATGGAAATCAAACTGTCCTTCGTTTCCAAGTTGGCGTAACAGGCGCCGTCGGCCATGAGGTTCCAGCTTCGGCAAAGGGCATGGAAGCGTTCCCAGAAGACACTGGGCTCGGTGTAGGCGGCCACACGGAGGGGGCGGCCGTTCCAGCTCAGGGAATAGACCGGCGATCCCCACGGCAGTTCGCTTTCCTTGGTCGCTCCGTGTTGGCGCATGAACTCGGTGACGAGGGCGAGCGGCACCTGATTGCGGCGGCACCATTCGTTGTAGCCGGTGTCAACGTAGGCCGATTCGCTGGTGGCCGCGACGTAGAGTTCCTTGAAACACACCTCGCCGACGCCGGTGTTGGCCGCCCAATCAAGATAGGTTCGCAGAGTGTCTTCGTCGTAAACGCCTTCCCGCTGGAGAACACAGATCCAGCGAAGTTCCAACCCGCTCAGGGCTTCCCGGTTGGCGGCCCATGTTTCAGCCACCCGTTCGGAGCGGGTGTCGGTCTTCATGATCCGTTCGTTGGCGTCGGGGCTGTGCCGGGAGATCGCCAGAACCGTCAGTCCGGCGTCCCGGTAGGCGCGCAGCGCGGCCAGTCGCTCATCGGCCTCCATCCGGCCCAGCGTCAGGCCGTTGGTGATTAACACAATCTTGCGGAAGTGTCTCGCTCCGGTGCGAATCAGATCGAGCATCTTGGCGGGGGCGAGCAGGGTTGGCTCCCCGCCACCGGTGATGACAAGGCGGCCGGCCCCGGCCCGGACGGCGGCTTTGCAGGCGGCTTCCAACCGGTCGAGGATGATTCGCCCTTGTCGTTGATCTTCGGAGACGGAGGAGTGCGAGAAACAGAAGGCACAACGCGCCTGACAGGCCTGCGCGATTGGCAACACCGAAAGCGACCGAGGCCGAACATCTTTCCATTCTTTGAGGCCACCGTTCAGCTTCAGCGACTCGGCAAACATTTCCTCCACCGTCGTCGGCCGGAGGAGGCCGTCTTCGATGATCGACACTGATTCGATTTTGATCCACGACCGTTCAACGTACTGGCCGAGGCCGGTTCGCCGATTGGCCCGCAGTTCGTGATTGCGAACCCGTGTATGCAGGACGATCAACCGTTCCCCGGCTTTGAGCAGGTGCGACACCTTTCGGCTCCCGATGTCGATCTGTTCGGGCGGCAGCAGGAAGAAACGATCCTTGAACGTGGACTCCGGGATGCCGGTCTTGTCGTAACGGCGGCCGTACTTGTCGTAGCCTCGCGCGAAGTTCGACAGGACGGTGACGTGAAGCCGGTCAACTTCTTCCATCTCATCGCCCGCGTTTGTCTCGTGCAGGCAACTGACGATGGATAGACCATCGGCCGCGTCATACACATCGTTGGGAACGACGAGCAGGCCGCGCCCCAAGAGGTCTTCGCTTTGGCCGCGAATGACGGAGAGGTAGCCGGTCTCCGGCGGTTTCCACGTCGGATCGGCCGCCTCCAGCACGGGGGCGAGCCGTTCCCAGCGATGCCGGAAGAGAGATTGTTGATGACCCGGAAAATCCCGGCGGGCCGTCAGCAAGATTTTGGCTCGGTCTTGTTCGTCCGTCGGGATGGATGGCAGGTTCAGCCATGTCGGCGTCACCGCCAGCCCGGCCACCAGCGGGGAAAGGTGGGTCTTCGATAGTGAATAGAGAACAATCGCCCGGTCGGTGTCGATAAGAGGCTGGACGACGGCACTGTTGTCGTAATCATACACGCGGTCGATCACCAGAAGACGCCCCGGCTTGGCTTGGACCCATTCGGCCAACAGCGCCACCTCAGCGTTCGTCAGGTCGCGGCCGGCCGGCGTCAGCGGGGCCGTCAGAACCACGGTGTCGGCGATCAGGGCAGTTTCAATCTGGAATTGCGGCAGAGTGGGATAACAGACATGCTCGCGCCCGGCGGTCTCCGCGATGGTGCGATACACCGGATACACATCCGATGGCAGAGCGATCATTCCATTGATGGCCTTGAGGACATCGTGCAGCGAATGCCGGACGCCGATTGAATGGGCACACCGGGAAAACCGGACGGCGAGGGCCCGCCGCCATGCTTCCTCCAAGGTGAGTTCGGGCGGGCGCGACGCCGGGAACTCATGCCGCACCGCCTTGACCGGGTTCAGGCAATCGAGGCGAACAAGATCCGTGCGCTCGGCCAAAAGGGTTTTGACTCGTTCCTTGAACTTGGCGAACGCCGGCGAGTCTCTCCGGGTGAATTCACGCATGGTCGGTCTCCTCGCGGCCCGGATCATTCGGCGACACCGGCTTTGGGGGGATGCCCTTGCCGTCAGGCGCCCCGCGAGCCAACCCACAGAGGACACCCCGCCGCCCGCGCGGTTCGCCTGACGACCCACCAAGACAAAGACATTCGCTTGAAAATAACTCGCTCATTTGTTTCTAAAGAAACACCGGAAACGGGTAATTCCGGTGTTGATAGGGAGTTTTTGAGTGGTAAGCTGGTATGGAAATTGAAAGGCCTCCGACGGACTCGCAATCCCCATCACCGGAACCACGCAAGTTTGAATGGTTCCGACAGATCACCCAAGGGGATATCCGTTCGCCGCTGGCTGACACGGTCGCAGGCAAACCCTGATCTTGTTTCGCATTCGCGGTTTGCCCGAGCCATCCCCGCATGGCGGCTGACATCGCCCATCGATTCACGGCTGGCTGATGGGAAAGTCAGGAGGCGTCATCGTGCAAAGCACATTGATCGACATTCGGGTCCGGCCGGCCGGCCGGCCGGTTTGGGAACGGAAAACCAGAGGGAGGGGATGGCTGGCGCCCGTGGCCGCGCCCGTTGTGCTGGTTGCCCTCACAATTGTCATTCGTTTTCTCCTCGACCCAATCCTTGGTGATCGTTATCCCTTCCTTTTGTTTCTCGCCCCCGCTTTGCTGTCCTCTTGGCGTTATGGCTGGAAATCGGGAATGCTGGCCCTGGCATTGGGCCTGGCGGCGGTGCTTTCGTTGTTCATCCCCTTGCGATGGAATCGCTTTTGGACGGGCTTCGCCGACCAGTTTGCCCTGGCGGTGTTTGTCGTCGTCGGCGTCATCAGCGTCGTGATGGCCGAGAGCCTGAGCCGGTCGATGCGGCGTCGCGACATCCAGGCGGCCATGTTGCAGGCCGAGATTGCCGAGCATGAGCGGACGCAGGAACAATTACGGCTGGCCACAGATCAGTTGGAACGGCGCGTGGAGCAAAGCACGGTCGAGCTTTCCCTCGCCACCGGCCAACTCCAGGACGAGGGGGCCGCGCGGCGGGCGGCGGAGACGCGGGAGCGCCGGCTGGCGGCCATCGTCGCCTCGTCCGAGGATGCCATCGTCGGCAAAGACCTTGATGACCTCATTACGGACTGGAACACCGGGGCCGAACATCTGTTCGGCTACACGTCGGCCGAAACCATCGGCCGGCCGGTCACGATGCTCATTCCTCCCGACCGCCGCGAGGAGGCGGCTCGCGTCACGAAACGGGTTTGCCGGGGCGAAGAGGTTCTCGCTTACGAGTCGGTGCGATTGCGGAAAGACGGCGTCGAGGTTCCGGTATCAGTCCGCATGTCGCCGATCCGGGAGAACGGACGAATCGTCGGCCTGGCCTCGATCAGCCGGGATCTGACCAACGCCCGGCAACTGGAGGCGCAGTTGCGGCAGGCGCAAAAGATGGAGGCGGTCGGCCAGCTTGCGGGGGGCGTGGCCCACGACTTCAACAACATCCTGACTGTCATCAACGGATACTCCGAAATGCTCCTTGGCGAGCAGGAACCGGACAGCCCCGGATACCAGATGCTGGAGCAAATCTCCGAGGCCGGGAGGCGGGCCGCGTCGCTGACGAGTCAGCTATTGGCCTTCAGCCGCAAACAAGTGTTGCAACCGAAGGTGGTGGACCTGAACGACACGGTCCGGACCAGCGAGAAGATGCTTCGCCGTCTGATCGGAGAGGACGTCCGGCTGACCACGACGCTGGCCACCCGCCTCGGACATGTGAAGGTGGACCCCGGCCAGATGGAACAGGTCATCATGAATCTGGCGGTCAACGCTCGCGACGCCATGCTCGACGGCGGCCGCGTGACAATCGAGACGGCCGACGTGAACGTGGACGAAGAACACGCCAAAACACGCGCGGAGATCTGGCCGGGCCGGTATGCCTTGCTCTCGGTGAGCGACACCGGCACGGGCATGGACGAGGAAACCAAAGCTCGCATCTTCGAGCCGTTCTTCACGACCAAGGAAGTCGGCAAGGGAACGGGCCTCGGACTGGCGATGGTTCACGGCATCATCAAGCAATCCGGCGGCCACATCGTCGTGGACAGCGAACCGGGCCGCGGCACCACCTTCAACATCTATCTCCCGGCCGTCGAGGGGCTTCGCGCTACCGGAAAATCCCACGCGGGCGCCGACGTGCCAAGGGGAGCCGAGACAATCCTGCTTGTAGAAGACGAAGAAGCGGTGCGCCGGCTCGCCAAGATGGCGCTCCGGAATGCCGGCTACACGGTGCTGGAAGCCAGCCACGGCGGCGAGGCCGTGCGACTGGCCGAGGCCCACAAGGGACCAATCCACCTGCTCGTCTCGGACGTGGTAATGCCCGAAATGGGCGGCCGCCTGCTGGCCGAGCGCCTGTCTGCCTCCCGCCCCGGCCTGAAGGTGCTGTTCGTCTCCGGCTACACGGACGACGCCGTCGTCCGTCACGGCATCGTCGAATCGGAGATGTTCTTCCTCCACAAACCCTTCTCCCCCGCCGGCCTCTCCGGAAAAGTCCGCGAAGCGCTGGACGACAAGGGGGGCTGAGAGGAAAGTCGATGCGAGTGGGACTGCTTGATATCGGCGGTTACCAAGGTCCGCCGGACCAAGAGTGGAAGAAGTCGCTGACGAACCCGTCGTGGCCTGAGATCGAGGCGGCCATCCGTCGATTGGATGGCGTCGAACACGCCGGAGCCTGTCTGGCGAGAGAAAACACGTTTGACAATGGCGGCGGCCAGCCCTCTCTTCACATCTTCGGCGGCCAGGGCCGGTATCTTGTCGGATATTCGGCCGGGGACGGATTGACCGTCAGTTACATCGATCCCAAGCCTGTCGATGAACAGGAGATGGTCGTCCTCATGCGGCGAGATCGAGACGTGCGGGTTTTCTCCGACATGGTGTGCCGGGATTTGGAATTTGTCGTGTCCATCGCCCGATATTTCGCCGAGACCGGCCGACCGCATCCCGAAGTTTCTTGGGCGTAGGATTGGCAAGGACACGAAGACAAATCGTGTTTTTTCAGCCTCCAGTGGATTGAGAAATGAACGATCACTCGACACACGACATCCTCGCCCGGTTGGCCCGTCTTGGCCCCCTGCCGGACGATGCGACGATCACGCAAGACCAACTTGACGAATTCGGCGACATCATCGCCGCCATTGATCGCGCCCCGCCCGATGCCGCTTACATTCGTCCGCTGCTCGACGCCTTCGGCTACGGGGATGGTTTCGCCCTCTATGTCCACGGGGCAAATGCCCTGTTGAAACAAGATCGCGCCGCCGTGATGGAGGCCGCGCTCGACACGCTTGAAACCGGCCGCGACGGGCCTCGCCAGTGGGCGATGGAAACGCTTCGCCGCCTC
>NZ_JH636440.1:682736-748630 GCF_000255705.1 Zavarzinella formosa DSM 19928 | reverse complement strand
GTCCGCGCTCCGCTGCGAAGACTCCGCGTCGCGGCTTCACGGATTCTTGTTATCCTTCGTTTGGGTCTTTGCATCCTTCCTGTGAAATCGAGAAGCAACCCGGCCCGCTTTCCAAATTTGGGCCAAATCACCAATTGGGCCACCTGGCCTAATTCAACCGGCTTGGAATCAACCTTGAGCGTTTGAAATGGGCCATGAGAAAAGCCCCCAAAAGACCCCGGATTACTCCAAAATCATCAGGCGATGTGTCGATTTGCCGGGGGTTTTGAAAAATGGTGTTCAGTTGGCCCGCTGTTTTTGACCAGTCGGGTGGGTGTCCAACTGTCCAAAAATGGTCGATCAGAGGGCAGTTTCCACCATTTTCAGGCCACTTTTCGGTCGCATTTTGACCGGATTTCAAATCGTGAAACACGATGCCCTGTAACCTCATTGCTCGCGAAAAAGCTCCGGCCGGTTTGAGTCGTTTGATCGCAAAGGAAACTCGCGTTCTTGCGAGTAGCGTGTGGGGCTTCTTCCAATCTCCATGACTCGTCCCAAACTCACCAATCAAGTCACCGTGATCCCCGTTTCCGTGCCGGTGATTCCCGAATCTCCCGTGTCTGTCACCGTCAGCGACTGGCCGGGGCCTTTGGTTTGGAAAGTGGCGGTGAAAAGGCGCTTCCCTTTGTTGGCGGCCGTAAAGGTGTAGGGAGCGGGCAGCAAGGCGGCGCCGGTGGTGTTGGTGAATTGGACGGCGCCGAGGTAGTTCGTGATGGTGTTGCCGTAGGCGTCTTGGGCGGTGACCGTGAACGTGTGGGCCGAGTTGGCGGTCACCGTGAGGGGGAAGCCGCTCAAGAGGAATCCGTGCAGCGCTCCGGGGACGACGGTGACCGAGGCGATGCCCTTGACCGTCAGCGCCCCAATGGTGGTGGCCGTGATGGTCTTGAGGCCGGCCGTCAGCAGGGCGACTTCGCCGGTGAAGGTGTGGATGCCCGCGTCGGCGCTGGTGAAGGTGTAATCGGTCGGCAGGGTGATGCCGGCCGCCTTGTCGGTGGTGACGAGATGGATTGTTCCGACGTAGCTGGGGTCCGGGTTGCCGAACACATCAAGGGCTTTCACCGTCAGGTCGAATGGCGTGCCGGCCACCGGATTGACGGGGGCGACGATTTGCAGGTGAGTCGCCACGGTCGCATTGACCTGAACCGTCCCCGTGCCGGTCACAGCCCCGAAGTGGGCGATGATGTCCTGCGAACCGGCCTTGCGGAGTGTCATCGTGAAGCGGTGGATGCCGTGATCGGCCGCCGTGAAGGCATACTTGGCGGGAAGCGTGGCCGTTGTGTCCGTGCTGGTCAGGTTGACGATTCCGGTGAAGGCGGGCAGCAGGTGGCCGGCCGCGTCGAGGGCTGAAACTTCCACTTGGACGGTCTTCCCGGCAGTGACGCTTCCGGGGACGACGTTCACGCGGAAATGCGTGGCGGGCGTCGGCGTTTCCAGCAGGGTGATGGTTCCCGAATTGCTGTTCACCACGGCCATGTCCGGCTTGCCGTCGCCGTTGAAATCGGCGCTGGCCAGCCAGGTCGGCCGGTCCCCGACCACATATTTGGTCGGCGCCCCAAAAGTGCCAACGCCGGTGCCGCCGAACACGAACAGGTTGTCCGCGAAGTTGTTGACCAGTGCGATGTCGGCCTTGTTGTCGCCGTTCCAATCGCCGACCAGGCTGCCCGTTGGTTTGGAGTCGGTCGCGTATTCCACCTTCTGCGTGAACTTGCCGGCCAGCCCGTTGATCAGGATCGCCAGCGCCGAATTGCCCCCGACGCCGAAGAATGTCGGCACGGCCAGATCCGTCTTGCCATCGTGGTTGAAATCGCCCGTGCTGACCAAACCGGGACCGGTGCGGGTGGGATAGGAAGCGGGGGCGCCGAAGGTGCCGTCGCCAGCCCCGAACAGGATGCTGACCGTGCTGGCGCTGTTGACCACGGCGAGATCCTTTTTGCCGTCGCCGTTGAAATCGCCGGTCGTCACATAACTGGCGACCCCGCCCGCGGCCACCGCTGTCGGGGCGCCGAAGGTGCCATCGCCGACACCAATCAGAATGCTCACGCCGTTGTTGGTGGCGACAACAAGATCGGATATGTGGTCGCCGTTGAAGTCGTCCACGGCGACCCATTTCCCGATGCCCGAGATGGCGTAGTTGACCGGGGTTCCGAAAACGCCGCCAGCGCCGCCGGGCAGGATGGTGACGCCAGCCGCCGTGGCGACCGCCAGATCCTTGTACATGTCGGTGTCGAATTTGCCGACCACCACATCGTTGGCTTGGTGAATGGTCGGGGACAGTAACTTGGGACCGAATGTTCCATCCCCGAGGCCCGGGAACAAGGTGATGCCGCCGAACGAAACGCTTGTGGTCACAACGGCCAGGTCGGGGATGCCGTCGCCGGTCAGGTCGGTGGCGATGATCGGACCGGGGCTGTCCGACACCAGATCCGGGGTGGCCACCAGCGTGCCGTCGCCGTTGCCGAGCAGCATGGTCACGGTTCCGATGGGGGCGCCAGACCCGACCGGGGTGCCTTTGTCGGCGGTCACCACGTCCGTCACGCCGTCGCCGTTGAAATCGCCAACCGCGACCCCTTCCGGACTTTCTCCGGCCGTGTAAACAGAGGCGGTTCCAAAGGTGCCGTCCCCGACACCCGGCAGGAAGCTGACGCTGTTGTTGGCGAACTGGGAATTGGCGGTCACGATGTCTTGGAACCCGTCGCCGTTGAGGTCCGCCACGACGATGGCGGCCGGGGTTTGGCCGCCGACATCATACTTATGGAACGTCTGAAATGTGCCATCCCCGTTGCCAAGCAGGATGCTCACGCCATCGTTCGACGGGTACGCGCAGGCCACGGCGAGGTCCGGCTGATGGTCACCGTTGAAATCCCCCACGATGACCGTGCCGGCGTTGAAACCGGTGGTGTGGTTTACCGCCGCGGCAAACGTGCCGTCGCCGTTGTTCAGGTTGATGTCCAGATAGCCGTAACTGCCGCTGACGGTGGCGATGTCCGGATGATGATCACCGTTGAAATCATCCACCACGACCGATGTTGGATTGTTGCCGACCGTGATCGTGCCGCCGGAGGTAAACTTCCCCTTGCCATCGCCCAAAAGCACGGTGACCGTGTTGGTCTTGTTGTCGGCGACGGCCAGATCGACGTGCCCGTCGCCGTTGAGATCCCCGGCGGCCACGGCCATCGCACCACTGCCGGCCGCAAATGTGCCGGACACTTTGAAGGAACCCGTGCCGCTGCCGAGCAGAACCGTGACGGAATCATCCGACTTGTTAACGGTGACAAGGTCAAGCGTTCCGTCTCCGTTGAGATCAGCCATGATGAGGCTGGTCGGGGGTTTGCCGGTTGGGAAGTTCGCGGACGGCCTGAAGGCGCCGTTGCCCAAGCCGAGCAGGACACTGATTCCATCCGCCCCCTCGTTGGCGGTGGCGACATCCATCTTGCCGTCGTGATTAAAGTCACCGGAAACAATGGCCTCCGGGTTGCTCCTGACCCCGCCCGCCGGGCCGGCCGGATAACTCGGGGCGGCCACAAAACTCGGAAGCGAGCGATCATCCAATTCTTCAATACGAAGCGTTCGCCGAGAGAGCGCCTTGGCGCGTGCGAAACGAAACATAACCCGACTCTCCGAAGAATGCGGACGGCATGATGGCGGGCGAGTCGAAACGAAAAAGCTCGTGCCAGACCCTATGACGAAATTACCCAGATGGCAAATTCGACCAAAAACTCGCCTCGGCTCTTAATGAGGATGTGAAAGGAATCTGAGATCCGGGCGAAGTCACGGCAGCCAAAGCCCCAAACCAAGAGGGCATGCTCGCCGCCAAGCGGCCAACGCCGCTTTCGATCAGGGCAAATAATCATGGGATCATCTGAAAGCGTTCGCGCAAAACAGGGAAATTGCGGGCCTTTCGCAAATTTTGACAGGTTCATCGAAGCGATTCATCTTCACAAGTATTCCGTTCGGTCGTTGACTGGATTAACATCGGAATCGAAGGCGGCGACAGTTGGCTGTTCAGACGAAGGCCGGCGTCATATCCTCAAGCCGCTGATCGGCACCTCTCTGGAGTGTCCCATGCGTCAGTTGACCAAGAAATTTGTTTCGTTCATGAAGAAGGAAGACGGCCCGACGGCGGTTGAGTATGCCGTGATGTTGGCCCTGATTATTGTGGTGTGCATCGCCGCCATCACGACACTCGGCCAAAACGCCAGCAGCACATTCTCCAGTGTCAATGCCGCCATCACCCCATCGTGATCCGACAGGCAAGAGCTTCACTCCCGCTCCAACGTATTTGAAATTGATTCCTCCTTGCCCCCTGTGGAGGACGATCGGTGGCGTCCGCAACCGATTGCGAGGGTAGTCTTATCGTGACGGACAGGTCGGCATGGCGATCATGCCGGCCATCACACAAGCAGACTCGCCCGCCTGTTTGGAAACCGGACAAATCATGTCTGGCAGCCTCCAAGCTTTTTCACTTCGTCCGCAACCGCCAATATTCATCACCATCACTATTCATCACCATTGGGGCCGGCCGGAAGCAAACCCGGCCGGCCCCGGCATTACGCCGCAGTCGGCGTGTCCAAGGTGAAAGACACTTCGGTGAACCCGTCGGCGGCGTCGAGGACGGCGGCCGGGGAATCCTGGTAGTCAATGACGGTTTCGCTGCCGTCGGCGTTGATGACGCGGACGCCGATGCGGCCCACTTGCACCGGGCCGTTGTCCCCGGTGAGGGTGATCGTGTAGGAACCGCCCGAATCAATGGCCGGAGCCGGGATGTCGAAGAGCCGGCCGGGGAGTGCCTTGAGGCCGGTTTCCGACGCCAGCACTCGGCCGTTTTTCTTCAGGATGTAATTCAGCGTCGCCCCGCTCGCCGGACTGGTCATGACGCCGCTGGCTTGGATGCTTTTCGCTTTCATGGGAATGCTCCGATGGGGGGAATCCATTGGCCCCACCGAAGAGGTGATGCCTCTTCATTGGAGGCGCGGAAGGCTTCGGTGGATTCCAAACGCGGAAGGCGCGCTTAATCCGCCTGCTTTTATTGTCCCTCGTCGGTCAAAGCGAGGCAATCGCAAAAAGGCAACATGCCTGCTCGTCGGCCCATTGGCCCTGAACAAGCGGGCTTTTTCTTGCGGGCCAAGCGCCTGCGAGGGTACAATGTCGCCCGGCCATCATCCCGCTTGAGACAACCCCCGATGAAACCTTTCCTCGTGTCCGTCTCCTCTCTTCTTTTCATGACGGGAACGGGTGTCTTTGCCGCTCCCAAAGTCGGCGACGTGGTCGTGACGGTGATCCCGGCCGAACTCAAACCGACAAAGGGGGAACCGGCCCGGCTGACTCCCGGCGCCTGCCTCACGGTTCTGTCCACAAACGACGGGCTGACTGTCGCAACCGGCCGGGTCGGCAAGATCGACCCGGCGGCGGTCATGCCGTTGACGGAAGCCATCGCTCATCTCACCAAACAGATTGACGCCGACCCGAAAGACGCGGCCGCATGGCTCGCCAAGGGCAAGATCGCGTTCCATCAAAATCTCCTCGACAAAGCCATCGCCGATCTCGACGAGAACCTGAAACTGGCGGCAAACAGCGAGGCCCGCTCCGTCCGGGGGTTCGCATGGAAGCGAAAAGGCGACAAGGAGAAGGCAATGGCCGACTTCGACGAGGCGATCCGGCTTGATCCGAAGAACGGGTTGGCTTGGCGGGTCCGGGGGGCGACTTGGGCCGCCAAGGCCGATTACGGCAAGGCAATGGCCGACTACACCGAGGCCATTCGAGTGGACGCAGGAAACCCGGACGCCCTGCACCACCGGGTGAACCTGCTGGCCGCCTGCACCGAGGCGAAATACCGGGACGGGAAACAGGCTGTCGCCGACGCCACAAAGGCTTGTGAATTGACCGGCTACGAAAACCCGCTGTATCTGGCCGGCCTGGCCACCGCCAACGCCGAGGCGGGCGATTTCCCATCGGCCGTCAAATGGCAGGCCAAGGCTATCGAACTAACCAAGGCGGCCCAATCCAAGGCCGCGATGCAAACCCGTCTTGAGGAATTCAAAGACAAAAAGCCCTTCCGAATGACATGGAAATAGACCGATGGCGGAAGCCCAAACCCATCGGCGATGGCTGATAGATATTTCCCGTTGGCCGCAAATTCGCCCGCAAAATACCCCCGACATCTTTTCTCGCAGGAGGCTCCTCCATGAAATTGCTTTTAACGGCCCTGACAACGCTGATGGTGTTCGCGGCAAACTCCGGCCGGGCGGCCGAGCCTAAAAAGGAAGACGCACAATTAATCGAAGGCGCTTGGTTGATGACGACCGCCGAACTGGCGGGGCAGAAATTGCCCGAGGAGATTATTAAAAACTTCAAGCTCATCCTCGCCGATGGCAAATACACGCTGAAATCCAACAGTCCCGAAGATCGCGGCTCCATCACCTTATTCCCGGCGAAAACCCCGAAAGCCATTGATGTGAAAGGGACCGAGGGACCAAACAAAGGCAAGATGTTCCTCGCCATCTACGAGATGTCCGGCGATTCGCTCAAGATCTGCTACGACCTCGAAGGCAAAGCCCGGCCCGAGGAATTCAAGACGAAGGCCGGAACGAAACTCTTTCTCGTGACCTACATCCGCGAAAAACCGTGAACAGACCGATGGCAGTTCGTTGACCCAACGCAAGAATGAAGACAGGCTGACACACTTGGAAGGAAGATTCGATGGCCCCGTTGATAATTTGCGTGTCGGCTCTTGCTTTGCTTGCCATCATCGTCGTCATCATGGCCGTCAAACGCGACCAAGCTTTTGAACAACGGTTTCCCCCCATCTCGGACGAAGAGTTCATGGCGCGATGCCGCCCCGGAACCAACCCGGCGGTGGCCTTGAAGATAAGAAGAATCATCGCCGATCATCTCGCGGTGGAATACGGGCGAATCTATCCATCCAGTTCTTTCATTGAAGATCTCGGCGCTGATTGAAACGGGAAAGCAATCACCAATTGGGGAAAGAGATCCATGAGGCGATTCAGTCGCTCCTTTCTGACACTTGCGCTATCGGCGTTTTTCTTGCTGGCTTGTGGCTGCGGCGGCCGGAATTCGCGATCGACGTCTTCCCCGGAGATGGCCGTGCCGGCGCCCTCGAAGGCGAACACCAAACCGGAGGCCCTGAGCCGGGCGGGTTACGTCCGGTTGGAGCAGCCAGATTTTGCCGAGTCCGAGCTGGCGAATGTCTTCGGACCGCCGCAAGAAGTGTCGTCCGAATCGAAGGATACCAAAAAATATGTCTGGATCAGCGGCAAGACAAAATTGACGGTGTTTGTCAAAGATGGCAAAGTGATTTCGAGTTTTTACCCCGGACAGGCCGAGGAGCGAGCCAGACGAAACGTCGCTTATCAAGCCGCGGCCGCCATCATGACTCCGGTACGCGACTATGTCCTGAAGAACGGCAACCGTTTCCCGGCGAAAATGGATGAACTGGACTTGGCCCCGCTCAAGGGGCATCCCGAAATGATGGATGCGTTGAAACGCGGTGAAGTGGTCCTTCCTTGGGGAAAATCGGCCAACCGCCTGGTCTGGGCGCACTGGAAAGAAACACCGCAAATCGGCGGGCCATATGTCCGCTTCGATGGCAAGGGGTTTCACTACGCCGGCCCGCCGGAGTTCGCCCGACTGGAGGCGATCGTTCTGACCGCCGCAACGATCCCCGCTGACCTCATCGAGCAGAGCAAGCCCGACCCCGGCGAGCCAAAAACCTTCGCCGCCCATGACAAGAAGGCCGTCGGTGTCTCGGCGCAGGGATTTTTTACCGCCGGCAATCTGACTCCGCTGTTGACGAGCAAACCCGCCAACGCCGACGAAATCGCGAAACACATGGTGCGGAATTACTGGCACACGGAGGTTCTTCGCCTGCTTGAAAAGGGCGATCTGATCGTCCGCTGGGGGCGAGACCCGAAGCGAGGCGTCTACGCCTATCCGAAAGGTTTCCCGATGAAAGAAAGCTGGGCCATCTACAACGGAAACTGGGCGCCCTTTGACCGGCTGGAGAACGCCCAAAAAGCGTTTGACGAATAAACACGCGGCCAGCGCCATTGTTGTCTGCCCGCTTCCGGGCCTCAGACCCTCAATCCATCTTTCTCCAAAAAATCGCGTATCAAATCCATGCCCGGCGGCGGATCAGAGGCAAAGGGCGATTGATGTCGCCCGCCGAGGGATGGGTATGGCGAACAGCCGGATGAGCGAATTGGTTCTCTCGCTTCGCCGGGCCGCACTGTCACACGACGAGGCGGCCACGGCGACCGACGGGGATTTGCTCGGGTGCTTCATCGAACGCCGGGACGGGGTGACATTCGACGCCCTTGTCCGGCGGCATGGCCCGATGGTGTGGGGCGTGTGCCGTCGTCGGCTTCCGCATCACGACGCGGAGGATGCCTTCCAAGCCACCTTCCTTGTTCTCGTTCGCAAGGCAACTTCCATTGTGCCACGGGAGATGGTGGGCAACTGGCTCCACGGGGTCGCCCGGCAAACGGCGTTGCAATCGCAACGGACGGCCGCCAGACGGCGGGCGCGGGAGGCCACGGTGAGCGAGATGCCCGATGTCGGGGCCGAACCGCCGGAGCCTTGGTCCGACGAGCCGTTTCTGCTGGATCAGGAGTTGAGCCGTTTGCCGGAGAAATACCGGGCGCTTATCGTCCTGTGCGATCTGGAGGGACGGACCCGGAAGGAGGTCGCCCGCCAGCTTGGGGCACCGGAGGGAACGGTGGCCGGGCGGCTGGCGCGGGCAAGGGAGATGCTGGCGAAACGGCTCACCCGGCGGGGCGTCGCCCTGTCGGCCGTTGCGTTGGCCGGGCTGTCGCAGAACATAACGTTGGCAGGGTTGCCGAACTCGGTGATGATTTCCACGATCAGCGCCGCAACCCACGTTGCGGCCGGGCCGATGACGGCGGGAGTAATCTCGTCCAAGGTCGCCGCCCTCACGGAAGGAGCGTTGAAGGCCATGTTTTTGAGCAAACTGAAGAGTATGTCGGCCGTGCTGCTGGCTTGCCTGATGATCGGCGGCGCCGCCCTGATGACGTTTCGAGCCGCCACGGGTCAGGAGGGGGATCGGCCGCCGGTCGCGCGACAACCGAAATCGCCAGCCGACAAGGGCAAGCCGGTCGCGCCGCCCCCGGAACAGCCGAAGGATGAAACGTCGCCGTGGATGAAGGAATTCGTGAAGGCTTATAGTCTGGCGGATGGCGAAGTCTTGAAGCGAGTTTCCAAATTCCCCGAATGCCGAGCGGAGTACATCAAGAACTCGCCGAGACTGGTGTCGGTCAACTCAGAGATTCCCATCAGCATGGCTCTCCGCGTCCATCAAAAGGAAACAAACGGGGAGCTTCATATGTGGGGCTTCAACCAAGGCGACGGGTCGCTTTTTGGCGTGATGTGGCAGATTGGCATCCCGATGGGAGAAGTGGAGGCGAACAAACAACTGCTTGACACACGAATCACCGGGGACTTTGTGTTTCGCCAGGACGCCCCGATGGAGAAACTGATGTCCGCCTTGGAAGGCATCCTCCGCGAAGAATGCACACTCCCCGTGCGGCTGGCGTTCAAAGAGGTCGAGCGCGAAGTGGTGGTGGCGAAAGGAACACTCAAGATCAAGCCGCTGGAAGGGCGGGCCGCAAATCACATCGAGGTCTACGCCAAGGAAGCAATCAAGGGGAGCTACAGCGGAGGCGGCGGCAGCGGCGACATGGGAAGGTTTTTCAGCGACCTCGGCGGCTTCGTTCGCCGCCGCATTGTGTCCGAGGCCACTCATGCCCCGAACGAGACCGTGAGCTATGCCATGCACGTCCGCACCACGCCGCCGCTCGTGCCGACTTTGGGCGAAGACCAAGCCAGAGATGCCGAGGACCACGAGTACAAAACCGTGCTGGACAACGTCGCCAAGCAAACCGGCCTGACGTTCACCATCGAGAAACGAAAAATCCGGGTGCTTGTTGTTGAAAAAGACGGGAAGTGAGGATTGGGGCAGAGCTTCTTTTGACCGACATCTGGATGAACAAAGTCCGTGAAGCCGCGACGCGGAGTCCTCGGAGCGGAGCGCGGATTGGAACCCATTGGAAATCGCTCCTTGTCAACTTGGCGTTCCAGTCCGCGCTCCGCTCCGAAGACTCCGCGTCGCGGCTTCACAGCCGTTCAAGCTTCATCTCCAATAAATGCTTTTGACAGACAGGTTTGAGACGGTGAAGATGAAAGGAAATTGTTCCGGCCGCCTGACCGGCGACGGGAGGCAGGTCGATGGCGAAGGTCGATTCTCCGTATGTTGGCTTGGTCCGTTTTGGCCGCGAATGGGCGCCAAGCATTTTCTTCACCCGCGATCGTGATCGGGCCGAGTTTCTTCGGCTGGCCGGGTGGCTGTGTCAGAGGTTTCGGGCCGAAGTGATTGACCGTTATGGCGGAGAAGAAGCGGAAAGCAAGGAATATTGGACGCTTCGGGTCGGTGAATCGGACTGGTTGTTGATGCGATGTTTTTGCCCGGGGGGAATCTCGCTCGATGGCAAACATCAGACGGACTTGCCCGCTTTCGAGGCCATCGCCCGCGAAGTCGGGGCTTCGCCGGTCGGCTGGCGATATCGTTGGGTGAGGCTGCGTCGATGGCTGGGCGGTAACCAAGCCTGATAAAATTGCCGGTGATCTTGATCGTCAGGCAAGGAGATGATTTGTGGCAAAGCAAGACTCCCGATGGCAAAAGATTCCCGTGCTTGTGTGGGTCGGAATGGCGGCGGGGGGAACGCTGGGGGCATGGCTCGGCGATGTTTTCTGCATCGGATATGATTTCGTGAACGGTCCGTTTGGCCCGCAGGCTGGCGTGGACCCCCAACCGGCGGGCTGGGTCGGCTGGTGGATTGCCGGAGGCGCGGCCATCGGGGTGACGGCCGGCCTATTGCTGTCTGTCCCGTTGATGTTGATCGTGCGGCTCGCCGGCGGATCACGGCCGGTCGCCAGAACAAATCAAAGTCATTGACCGGCGTTCGCCGTCGTCGTGAAATGGCCGAAGTCATTTCGACCAGATTCAGCCTCGCCATCTGTTTTCATACGCTCCCACACGCCAGTATCAGGGCCGTGTGAAGTTTTCATGCGTAAAGTTGTCCGCCCCCTTGGCCCCCCTAGATTAGGCGGGTTGTTCCGGCCTCGGGTACTCGCCCGTTGTTTGATCGGCGCGACTGCAAACACAAACATTCTGGTTTTTGCCCCCTTTCATGCAAGGTATGACGATGCGCATCCCCTTGACGACCATCGGCCGTTGTGTGTGCTTGTTCGGCCTTCTTGCCGCCGGGTGCGGGGAGAAGTCGGCATCGACTCCCGCCGCCGACACCAAAACTTGGAAAAAGGTCGAGTCGTGGCAAGTCGGCCAGCCGCTGCCTCCCGGAGCCAAAGCGTCCCGGCCCGAACCGCCCCCCGGAACCCCGCCGGAACTCACGGTGATTGCCGAGGTCATTGCCCAAGAAGCCGTCGCCGGGACCGGCGAGAGGTATTTCCACAAGGTGGTCCAGGTTGAGGGGGTGACCGTGCCCGTGCCCAAGGACAAGTTCCCGACCACGCCGGTGAAGTTCGCATTGTCGGGCGTGCCACGGCCTTACTCGACGGATCCATGTGCGGTGGCCTGCGTCCCCGCGCCGGGCGGGGAGGAGCAGGCCAAGGCGCTGCCCCTTGGCCGCAAGGTTCGCGTGATCGGATATGTGACCAACATGACGAACGATGTGGTCGGGATTACGAACTGCACCGTGACCGACTTGGGGGCCGGTTCGGAGCCGACTCCCGTGCGGTCGGCGGCGGACGTGACGGCCGAGTTCGTCAAAGACGAGACGGCCGCCCTCGCCAAGCACGGCCTGTCGGGTAAAAAACCGGCGGTTTTGCTTCTCAAAGGCAAGGTGACCGAAAGCGCCAAGAACGGGGACACCGGCACGTTCCGGCTGGCCGGCTCGGAAGGGGCCTCTGTCTTGGTGACCATGCGAGTCACCGAATACACCAAGCCCCCCGAAGTCGGGAAGACAATCACCGCCGGCGGCCTGTTCGAGGGATACGACGCGAAGTCCAAGTCCCTGAAACTAAGTTCCGGCTCGGCGATCCCGTGATATGATGGCCCGATAACCGAACTCGGCCGTCAGGTCCCGGAGATGATCGTGCCAAAGAATTGGCGGCGGTTTTGGCCCGTGGCCGCGATCACCGTGGCGGCCATTGTCGTCGTCGTTGTTCATGTGGCCGCAGACCGCATCACCCGTGAGGCGCCAAATTATTCGTTGATTGAGGACGGGCTGTGGCTTGGCGGGTTTGTGCCGGAGCCGCCGCCCGGTTGCGGGGCGGTTCTCAACTTGTGCGAATCAGAAGACCCATACCACGTCGGATCGTACAAATGGGCGCCGATCCGGGATGCCGAACCGGCGCCGGATTTGGACTGGCTGCGGGAACAGGTCGCGTTCATCGAGTCGGAACGGTCGGCCGGGCGTGTGGTGTTTGTTCATTGCCGCAACGGGGTGAGCCGCAGCGGCATGGTCATGGCCGCGTATCTGATGAAGCGGGAGCATTGGCCCCGCGACAAAACGCTGGAATTCCTCCGGTCACGCCGGCCGGGCGTCCGTCCGCACCCGGCGTTCTTACAACTTCTCCTGGAGTGGGAACACTCGCACTGATTCCAAGGCATGGAGACGATGAGCGAACCGGCTATTGAATCCGAAAGCCACACCGAATCGCCGAAATGGGCGGTATGGCGTATTGACGACACCGGCAACACGTTCATCGTCCAGGAACACCTGACCTTGGTCGAGGCGGAGAAACTCGTCCAAAAGTTTACAGCTCGCGGCCACAAACAGATGTACTGGGCGGAGCAAGAACAACGACGGTCCTGACCAAACATCATCACCGGCCGAAGGGAGACAGTCATATGGGTGGCAAATCTCGAAGCAGCCAAACTCCCCCGGCCAAACGGCGATACCGGCTGACGGGAATGGTTCTGTGCCATGACCTCCGAATGAACAGCGAAGTGGAAGTCATCGAAGAGTTTGACAAAGAACCGACTCTGGAAGAAGCAACAAAGCTGCTGTGGCAGGCCGGCGGGAAGATGGTGGCCGCGGGCTACTGCGAAGGCTGCCCGTTCGAGTTGTCGGCCGTGAGGATCACCGAGGAGGCTGATTAATCGCGAGATCGTTCGTCTTCCCCCGGTCATGTCCTCATGCGGGTTGTTCCGGCCAAAAGTCATGATTGTTTGGCCCTTGAAATCCGAAAATTTAGTTCTTGCGTTGGCGGTTGACGGCCGGTAATCTTCGATGGAAACAGGCAGCCGCCGCCAACGGACTCGCAATCCTCGGGCGGCGAAACCAACAATCGAAACATGTTCATCGTCGGTGTGGATTTCAACCAGTCAACAATCCGTCTCCGCATGGCCCGGCCAGTAGCGGACAAGAGAATTCCTCGTCCGCCGGACGCTATAATGAATGGTTGCCCGTCCTTGCTGAAGGAGTGACCGATGAACGCCAAACAATTGATGAGCTATGTCGACCAGCCGGAAACCCACCAGAAGATCGTGGGCGACTACGACGGCGGTTACGCGCTGGGGGTCACCGAAAACCCGCCCGCGTTTCTGCTGCGGGTCGAGCCGGAAGATGTGAGTCATTTTCCGACGGCGGTGGACATTCACGGAGTCAAGGTGCCGGTCGTTGTCAAGGGAAGCTTCGTCCGGCCCGTGCCGATCGACCGGGGGACGCAGGCAATTTCTCCCGACTGACAACGCCCGCACTCTTCTATCAGGGGAGTTCGTGGCATGGGTGTGTCGTATCAATCGTGTGAAGACGTGCTCGATACCGCCGTCAATGAATTGTTCGATTCGGATCCGCAGATTCAGGCGGTCGGGATCGCGCGGCATCAACAGGCGTTCGGGTTCAAGGCCGTCAAAAACGCGGCCAAGATCGTGCCCGCGTCCGCGATGGCGGGGGCGGCCAAGAAGCCGCTGAAGGCGATCAAAAAGGTGCCGGTCACCATCGACACCGTCTCCAGCGACATCGAGGCCCATTTCCAGGTTCCGCACATTCAAGCGGCCAGCTTCATTCCCGAGCGAAGCCAGACCACCCCGCTCGTGTGCGGCCTCCAAATTCAGAATGTGGACGACGACGACCGGCAGCGCAAAGCCGGCGCGCTTGGGCAGGGGCTGATTATCATCGGCACCCTCGGCTGCTTCGTCAAACTCGCCGACGGATCGAACGCCATCCTCTCGAACAACCATGTGCTGGCCGGGGAAAATCGCGGCATCAAGGGGAAGGACCGGATTCTCCATCCCGGCAGTCTGACATTTTCCTCCGCCCAGCAAGCCGCCACGCTCACCGACTTTGTCGCCCTCAAGCCCAGCCCGAACAATGCCCGCCCGGCGAAAGGCAATGTCGTTTTCAACGCCGTGGACGCGGCGGTGGCCGCGCTGACCGCCAGCGTGGCGTTCTCGCAAACTTATCTGCCGTCCCGTCATCAAGTGGCTCCGCACGGGACGGGCACCCCGAAAGTCGGCGACAAGGTGTTCAAGATCGGCCGGACAACCGGGCTGACGCACGGCACCATCACCGCCATCGGCACCGTGGTCGGCCCGATCCCGTATGATCCGGGCAACTGCTGGTTCAACCAGCAATTTGAAATCGTCGGGGACAACGGCACCATGTTCTCGGATCACGGCGACTCTGGCTCGGCGATTCTCAGCACAACCGGGGAAGTGGTCGGCCTGCTCTACGCCGGAAACGGCACCCAGACCTATGCCTGCCCGATTCAGGCCGTGCTGTCCGCCTTGAATTGCACCCTTCTGTGATCCGCACCGGGACAAATCCCCCAAACCCATCAGCAATTGCTGATGGGTTTTTCCTTTGGGATATGATTGACTCCACCGTCCGGCGTTGGTGAAATTAATCTTCGCGGGGCGTCGCCAGACAAGATGGATTACTCTTCCGGCCGCATAAAATTCCCAACCTTTCCCCGAAGAAATCCTGACCAGACTGGCTGACTGGGTCCGTGGCTGGTTTTGACGGAGCCGGTGTCGGCGTGAGGGGCATTTCGCCGGCAAGATTTTGCGAGAGGGCGCCGGAATGATGTATCGTTGCCAGCTATGTCAGCATGTCGAGGCCCGCGGGTGTCTGCCGACGGCGTCGTGCGGATTGTATTTCTTATTTCTGATGGCTCTTCCCATCTGTTGTTTGGGGGCGGTCACACGGGTCATTCGGATGTTGATCGGGCCTCCGCCGGCGCCCGCTGAACCAGTCGGCTTTAACTGGCCGGTATTCGGAGTCGCCTTGATTCTGACGCCGGTTCTCATGTTCGGCGGTATGTGGTTCTTCGGCTTCTTGCTGGAGCGAATAGAGTATCTGATCGTCAGCCGGAAACGCTGCCCGATGTGCGGCGGCCGGAAATGGTCGAAGGGTTTTACGCAAGGATTTGGTGTGTAAAGGCGAGACCAGTCGTTGAGAACTTGACACCGGGGGCCTTCCGTGGTTTCTGATCCAATCGTGGCACGACCGGTCATTTTGGGACGACTGACAAATCGCCACCGCTGCTCGGGACATCATCCTTCGCCAGTTTCCCCAAGTCGCATTCGTCCGATAATTATCACCATTCGGCGACATCCGGACGTACAAAACTCATAGCCGGCATTCGGGGCGGCGCCACCTCCGGAGTTGCCCTCTTGTTCCCTTCACTTGCAAAAAATGCGGAGAAAATGACATGTCGAAGGAAGTCGTCGCCGATTTGCTCGATGCCCTCGACGCCTTGGGCGGGGGAATCCACCCGGGGTTTCGGCCGGTTCATGCGCGGGGCGTGATGATCGGGGGGACGTTTGTGCCGGCGCCCTCGGCCGCCGGTCTCACGAAGGCGCCGCATGCGAACCGGGCGTCAGTCCCGGTGACCGTGAGGTTTTCGATTGCCTCGGGCATTCCCTCGTTCGCCGAGAACGATCCGGCGGGGGCCGGGCCGCAGGGGATGGCCGTCCGGTTTCATCTGGCCGAACACACCCACACGGACATCGTCGCCCACTCGCACGATGGCTTCCCGGTCCGCACAGGGGAGGAGTTTCTTGAATTCCTCAAGGCCGCGCTCGCCAGCGGCCCGACGGCCCCGACGCCGCCCCCCATCGTGGCCTTCCTCGGCGCCCACCCGTCGGCGAAAGCCTTTGTCGAAGCCCCCAAGCCAATTCCCTCAAGTTTCGCCCGGCAGGCGTATTTCGCCGTGAACGCCTTCAAGTTCATCAACGCCGCCGGCGAGAGCCGGTTCGGCCGCTTCCGCATCCGTCCGACCGCCGGAACCGAATTCCTCACCCCGGAAGAAGCCGCGAAAAAGACGGCCGACTTCCTTGATGCCGAGATGTCCGCGCGGCTGGCCAACGGACCGGCCGAGTTCAAGGTGTTCGTGCAATTGGCCGAAGCCAGTGACGAAGTGGCTGACTCGACCAAGAGCTGGCCCGCCACCCGAAGCGAAGTCGAATTCGGAACCATCACGCTCACCGAACGGGTGGACGAACTGGCCCCCGATCACCGCAAACTGATCTTCGATCCCGTCCCCCGTGTGGACGGAATCGACTCCGCCGGCGATCCGCTGACCGACATCCGCTCCGACATCTATCTGCTGAGCGGCCGCCGAAGAAGGAAGGCGGCGGAGTGAGGAAGGGGTTAGAAGATGAGGCCGCCTTTGCGAAACCCGGAGATCGGACACATGCTCTCATTTTTGTCCGGCCGTCGGCCCATCATCATCTTCTGCTTGATCTTGGGTTTCGTGCCCTCGGGCATTGCGGAGGAACCCAAGCCGGTTCGGTTTCTGGCAGAGTGGGGCAAGTTGGGGGACAAGCCGGGCGAGTTTAATTTTCCCATCGGCATCGCCGTCAACGCGGCCGACGAGTTGCTGGTCACGGACCACTACAACAGTCGCGTTCAGAAATTCGACCGGCAGGGTAGATTTCTCGGCCAGTTCGCGGTGCCGTCAAACCCCGGCGGGCTGGCCGTTGACCGTGACGGGAATTTTTACATCAGTCATTTCCCCGCCTCCATCAAGAACAAAGATCTGGCAAAAGATTGCGTGACGAAACACGGCCCCGATGGCAAGCTGCTGGCCCAATGGGGTAAAACCGGGACTGGCGATGGCGAGTTTGATTGCCCCGGCGGTCTCGCCGTGGACAAGGAAGGCCAAGTCTATGTTGCCGACCAGACGAACCAGCGGGTGCAGGTGTTTGATCGATCCGGGAAGTTCCTGCGCAAGTGGGGCGAGCACGGAAACGAACCGGGCCAATTCGGCGGCCAGGCCGGCAAAATCTCCCGCGTCGGCGGCCCGCAGTTTGTGGCGATTGACACCGCCGGTGATGTGTGGACCACGGAGGCCGCCAATGGCCGCGTGCAGAAATTCTCTCCGCTGGGGAAACCGTTGCTGGCTTGGGGCGACAACGAGAAGAAGGTGGGCAGTTTCGGCGGGGGCTTCGAGGGGTTCGGCCAACCGGTGAAAATGCAGGGGCCGGTTTCGCTGGGCTTCGACAAAAACGGAAGCCTCTGGGTCGCCGCTGTGAGCGGCCGCGTCCAGCAATTCAGCCCGGAGGGGAAATACCTGCGCGGCCTCGCCGAGGGACAGGGAACCAAACCGGGCCAGTTCTTCGCCCCGCACGGCCTCGCACTCGACAGCACGGGAAGCCTGTACGTTGTTGACTCGTTCAACCACCGGATTCAGAAGTTTGAAGTCCCGCGTTGAAAAGGATTGGGATTCAATCCAACACGATTAATGGTGAGCGACAATTTGGCCGCCTAGTCGATGGCGGTAAAACGGGGGACACTGATGGCGTTTCGATTCGGATTGCTTGCGGGAATGATGCTGTGCCTGACTTCGGTGGCTGCGGCCGAAGAAGCCAAACCGGCGGCCTTGAACCAACTGCGGCTGTATGTGCCGATCCCTCAACTGGAGAGTCGATTTGGAAAAGATGTGATGCCTCTGGTGGCGTACATCAAGGCGTTGGAGAAACGTCTGGGGGAGATTCTGGCCAAGGAGAAGCAGCCGAAGGCAAAGGGGTTGTTGATCGCCGTCGGCATCAAGTCGAAGAAGAAAACCCGCATTTGGTGCGAGGCCATCGGGGGCGAGGCCCCGGACGAACTTCTGCGGCTGATCGAGAAGGAACTCGCCATGATCGAGGCCCTCGATCTCGTGAAAAGCCCGGCGGGCTTCGCGATGGAGATCAACCTGTTCGGGCAAAAGCCCGACAAATACCCGGAGTTTCCGCAAAGCTGGGTCGATGCCGCGAAAAAGAGCGAAACGAAACTATTGCTCCCGCCGGATGATTTGTTCAAAAGCATCTGGCCGGATTGAGAACTGGTCAACGCCGTCCCGCCTATCGAAGTTGAGTGTGCCGTCACACGCCAGAGAATCCTCCATGAAGCCGAGGTCATTGTGGTTCGCGTATGGAGTGTTCCTCGCGACTGCTGGCCGACGGCCGAAACTCCAAGCGATGCGATAGAGACTGGCTGGCGGGAAGATGGTTAAACCCGTGAGGACATGAGTTGGGCAGATAGAGGAAAAGAAACAATGTTCATGCCGTGGGATTTGGAGGATTGGCTCACCGAAGCTGGCGGCCGCGTGGTGCAAAAGATGGCTGATTGCGGTCACAAGACACTTACTCCGGAAGAGCAGTTGATCTATGAAGTTTGGCTCTTCGACACGGAGACGCGCAACGGAGGAGTGAGCCAGTATTTCGGGAATCGAGGAATCGAACAATGGCGGAGCCTGCGGACGGCCGCCGAGAGCCAGAACTTGCCGAGACTGAAGCAGTTCATGGATGAAGTGGATCTGTTAATCGGAGAAGCAGCCGATCCGTACGCCGTCTCTCTGGCGGTTTCCCCGCCAATCGAAGAAGTTTACTGGCGATCCCATCAAACCGGAATTGTCGAAGAGTTGCGGCGAATGGTATCGGAAAGAGACTGACCAAACTTGGCGGCTGATCCTCCTTCATTCAAATCATGTAAAAACCTTCCTTCGCCAGACACCAATTTTGTTATCCGGCGGCCCTCGCCGGAACCTCGAAAAAGTCTTCTTGCTTTTATTTATAGCCTGTCTAGTATTAAGGCATGGAACCCATCAACGGCGACAAACTGCGCGGGCATCTGGAGGCGATGCTCCTTTCCACGCTGGAGCGGGGCGGGGCGCATGGGCTGGAGATCTTGCACCGGTTGGAGGAGGCCGGGTGCGGGTTGCTGCGGCTCAAGGAAGGATCGCTCTATCCGGCCCTATATCGGTTGGAGGCGGCCGACGAGGTCAAGGCGGTTTGGGAGACGGAAACGCACGGCCGGAAAGGCGCCCGTCGACGCATTTACACGCTGACCGCCAAGGGACAGCGCAAGCTCGACGCCGGACGGGTGGAGTGGCGGCAATTCGTCAAAGTTCTCGGGGGCATTCTGGGGGCGTCGGCATGAACGACACCACACGGATTCAATTGAAAACCATCGTCGAACGCGCCGTGCGGCCCGTTCGGGCGAGTTCTTCCCGCAAGCAAAAGATGCGAGAGGAACTGCTGGCCCATGTCAGCGGTGTCTACGAAGAAGAATCGGCCAAGCCCGGTGGCGACCAAGCCGCCTTGGAACGCACGGCGTTGCGGTTCGGGAACCCCGCCGAGGTGACCAACCAATTGGAGGAATCGGTTCCGGTCGGCGACGGCCTCTTGCAGTTCTGGGAAGGCCGGCCGGGAGAGTCGAAGTGGCGGGGAGCCTTCCGGTTCATCTGGGTGGGGGCAGCAGTCTGCCTGGCACTGCTCGGCATCGCCTTGTTCGCGGCGGGCTTGGTGCGCGCGTGGTCGCGCGAGGAACTGCTCGCCGTCAGTTCCGGCCGGGATTTCTTGCCCCTGTGGGTGTTTCAAATGCCCTTTGTCCTGGCTGGCTTCACCTTGGTGATGTGTTGGATGGAGAGATCGCTCCGGGGCGGCCCCCCGCTCGGTGACCGGCGGCGAACGGGCTTGATTCGGTCGTTTGCCTCGGCTTGGGCCGAACCGGCGACACGGGTGGCAATGACCGGCGGCGGTTTGTGCCTGTTCGCGTTGTTCACTCTGTTGCACATCAGCGCCAATTGGCCCGCCCAGCCCACAGGCCGGGACTATCTGGCCATGAGCCTCGCCGTCGCCCCGTTCACGGGCGGTTGGGCGGCCGCCTCTGTGTTCTGCGCATGGATTTTCGCCCGCTCGGCCGCCGAACGGCGTTGGCATCACGCGGAATGGTCAAGCCTGCCGCTCGGGCCGTCTTTGTGAGTTCGCTCATCCCTGACAAAGTCGCGGTCGGCCGCCAAGTCTTCTTGCCCAATCTTCCTGCTCAACGTCATCGGCACATTCAACGCCGGTTCCGGGTGTTTTTGGCGGCAAAACCCGGCGCGTTTCTGTGATTCCGATTTCAAAGGCCGATTTATCATCATCGGTCCGTGAGGGCCGGGAGAATGGCCGGCACCCCCCCGCCAAAAATATCTTCTCTGAGCGCCCCTCATTTTTGACCGAACGAGGCAGCGATGCAATCCAACGTACAAGTTGGCAGGACTCGGGCGGGAGCGTTGGTCTGGGTGGTGATGGTGATGGCCTCTGTTTGGCCGGCCGCCATCCGCGGACAGGAAAAAATCGACGGGCCGCCGAAATTGACGCCGGAAGTCGTGGCGGCTTGGAAAGACGCCGGGTTTGAGTTCGGCGTGATGCGCGCCAGCGCGCCCGACATGGGCTGGTTTGTTGAAAAGGAGAATGCCAAGCCGGGTGATCTGCCGTGCTTCCGGATGGTGGCCCTCAAAGAAGACATTCTGTCGAGACTGCCAGACCCGGCCGGGCCGTTCGGGCTGGACCTGACCCACTCGCCGGTGAAAGACGCCCACCTCAAAGAACTGGTCCGGTTCAAAAACCTGCGGTCGTTGAATTTTTTCAACACGCAAGTGACCGATGCGGGCCTGAAGGATCTCGCCGCGTTGGATAAAATCCAATCATTGAACTTTGGCTCGACGCAGGTGACCGATGCGGGCTTGAAGGAACTGGCGGGATTGAAAACGCTCCAAAAATTGCACTTGAGCAGCACCCAAGTGTCGGACGCCGGCCTGAAGGATCTGGCCGCGTTGAAAGACCTCCAATCACTGGATTTGGACCACACAAAGGTGACAGACGCGGGGTTGAAGGAACTGACGCGGCTAAAAAGTCTGCAATACCTGTACCTTCGCGACACCAAAGTGTCGGACGTCGGCCTGAAGGATCTGACCGGACTGGAAAGCCTGAAATCACTTTGGCTCGGCGACACGAAGGTGACCGGCATTGGCCTTGATGAACTGGCCGGGCTGAAAAAATTGGATTCGCTGCAACTGGGCGGCCTCCAGTTAACCGATGAGGGCTTGAAGCATCTGGCCGCGTTGAAAGACTTGAAAAGCTTGGGCCTCAGCGGCCCGAAAGCGACCGACGCGGGCCTGACGGGAGTGACCGGACTGAAAAACCTGGAATGGCTGGCGCTCATCCACACCAAGGTGACGGACAAAGGCTTGAAAGCGCTGGCTCCCCTGAAAGACCTGAAAACACTGGTGATTATCCGCAGTTCGGTGACAGACACCGGGGTGAGGGAACTTCAAAGGGAATTGCCGGGCTGTCAAATCAAGTTCAACAAATGAACGACTTCTTCCAACGCAGGCCGGGTGTATTGTTTGGGTCGGATATTATCTTTTGACCGGGTCATCGGCCCCGGCCGGGTATCGTCTCATATCCGAGTTTGAAGCGTCAACAGGGGCCAAACTTGGGCCGGTGCGGCCACCTGTCCTCTCCATCCGCGACGCATGAATTCGGGAAGCACGACCCTCGCTGACGCTTCAAGCTCGGACATGGCACAACTCATCGGGATGATTCGTAATCCAAAAAGCAAGCATTGCCCCCGCTCAATCGCTTAGAATGAATTCGTCAGTGAACGCAGATTTTTCAACCGGTGTCGCGTCAGCCGTATAAGACGCATTGCAGTGGGAAAAAAGATTGTCGTCCGCGAGGGCGAGCCGATGGCGGAAGCGCTCCAACGGTTGCAGAATCACATCCGTCGGGATTGCATCGATGACAGAATCCGACGCCGATGGTGGCCGGGAAAACCACACGAAACACAGGGCCAACGGCGACGACAGCAAAAATTTTTCGCCAAGGCAGTGGCACGGAGCGAACAGGCGAAACAGGCGATCTTGCGGGCAAAAGGTCTCGTGTGACTGCTTCGTCGCCTCATTCCGGTGAACGACGGCGGGGGCATCGTGAGTCGCGACAATGATGAAAGCCGAATGGACTCCATCAAACGTCGCTGCTGTTTTCACCGCCCCGGCGATCGATCTCGGGTGGTGCGGGCGGCTGGAATCGGCGGCCGGGAATGCAATCCTCGGCAAAGTGTTGTGCGTATGCGCGGCGGCCGCCGTCGCTCGGGCGGTATTACAGGTGACTCCCCGTGTCAGCGATCAAGCATCAGACGCCTTGAAATTACTTTGTCGATGGATTGACGACCCGACCATCGAACGATTTGAACATCTCTGTGCCCTGATCTTTTGCGACGAACCGCCGGAATTTGATCCGCACGGGGTGCTCGGGTGGGCGCTCCGAACGGCGACAAGTTCCGTCGGCAATCACGAAGCAGGCTGGGCTTTGACAACAGCTTGCCGGGCCGCGACCGAGGCGGGCTTCACCCCCGAACAACTCCGGGCTTTCGTAGAAGTTGAAGTGCGATCATATTACGGCAGGACTGTCGATCAATGATCCCGACCGCCGTGAGGACGGCCGGAGAGTTTGATGCCCGGCACTCGTGGTTTCGCAAGGGCGGTATCAAACCAAACGGGTCGTTCTCTCGTCGAATGAGTGTCTGGCATCCTGTCATGCGAGAGACGGAGGGGCCGTCCGGGAGAACTTCAATGAAAGCATGTCTGGTGATCGTCTCGGCGGCGTTGTTCCTCTTCACTCCGGTTGCCGGGCAGGTGCGGGGTGGCCCTCCCATTCGGGAGGAAGGGGAGCGGCGGCAGAAACTTGTCGATACGTTGAAGAAGTCGCTGGCTGCCGAAACCACCGATGCGGGCAAGGCGGCCGTTCTGGCCAAGGCAATGAAGGACGAACCCAACCCCAACGTGCGGCGGGTCGTTTTGGACGCCATCGGGCCGCTGTCCGGCGCCGAACTCGACAAGTTCCTCACGGACGTGTTGACCGGGGATTCGGATGCCGGCATTCGCAGCCAGGCGGCCGTCGCCCTCGGGCATCTCGGCTCCGAGAAGACGTTGGCGGCGCTCGGCGCCGCCGCCAAATCGGACAAGACGACGGACATCTTGATGGGCGATATCGGAGGGCGGTCCAGCGCGAGACGGCCAGCCACATTCGCCATCGCCGAACTGGCGGCCCGCTTCCCCAAATCGGCCGATGATGCCGCGGTCATCCTGCGAGCCTTGTCTCCGGCCGCCGACACAAAAGATTCCGAATCGCTGGCCGACGCCCGGCTTCAGGCGTTGTACCAGATCACTCGGGATGAGAAGCTCCTCAAACCCTTCTATGAACGGTTAAAAAGCCGGGAAGCCCCGGAGCGGGTGTCCGGCGTGGTGGCGTTCCGCTTCCTCAAATTGAAATCGGCCCCGCCGGAACTCCTCGCCGCCCAAAAGGATGACGACCGCGAAGTCCGGTCTTGGGCCAACTTTGTGGTGAACGAGATCACCGCCCCGAAGGCGGCGCCCCGGCCATGAGTCAATTCGCCGGGAAACCAAGGCCGACCGGTTCGCGATATTAAGCAGCGCCGTGGTCACCCCGGATTAATCTTTCCGGTTGATCTTCAAAATGTCGTTGATCTCCTTCCGGCGTTTGTCGGCATCTTCTTTCTCAAGTGGTTCCTTCACCGGAACCTTGATCTCTTTTCCCTCCAAGACGGCCTTGATGGTTTCTTGCAGTTCCTTGACAGCGCCGTGGAAGCAGGCCGACATACCGGGTTCCGCGCGGATCAGGAGCCAATACTTTCCTTCGCTGTTGTAATCGACCGAATAACAATATCGGTCGATGAAGACATACCCGAATCCGACCGGGGTTTCGCGGTTCATGCCCTCCAGGGTAAACGCCACCGCTGTTTTTCCGTTCCCCATCCAGTCAAAGATCGGCTTCACGTCTTTGGCCTCCGGGCGAATGACGTGCTTGAACGATGTGATGGGCGACGGCCTGTCCTTGAACGTCTCCGCCGACTCGAAGACGATAATTCCCTTTTCCTTGTCGTGCTTCACGATCTTCAACAATCGGATTTGAAACGAATCCTTGCACATCTTCTGCATGGTCATGGGCGGGAAGTGAATGTACCCTTCGGCGCGCGAGGCAAACAGCGTCACGACAAACCCGGCAAGCATCAAGGATGTTGGCACACGAATCGACATGAAACTTCCCCATTCCCACGGGTTTCGGAAGCCCGATCAAAGACAGTAACAAGCCCCCCCGCCGATTGCCAGCAGCAACGCCCCTCCGATGACAAAACCGCGAGGTGAATCGCCGCCTCGTGCCATCGACCGGAGCGCCTTGTCCGGGGCGAGAAAACAGATAAGCCCCTTGGCCGCCAGCAACCACCCAAACCCGGTCAGCACCGCCCCCGGCCACGCCCAGGAACCATGCCCGGCCACGATGGCCGCGCCGCAAGCCAGACTCACCCCGCCGTTGACAAACGCCCCCGCCCGGCCGCAGGCGTGCAACTGCCGAAACGCTCCGGCCCAATCCTTCGGCCGCAACAAGTGGGACAAGCCAATGACAAACGCCGTGATCGCCACAAACCACTCGACCGACCGCTCCACGGGTGACACTCGCTTTCACCGGCAAGGCGGTTTCAATCTTCGGGTTGTCAGATGGATGCCGTCCGTTCGGAATCACACCCCAATGTCTTCGTTCCAGAGTGTGGGGTTCTCAAGAATAAATTGCCGCATCATCTCGATGCAGCGAGGATCTTGAAGCACCTCGACGATCACACCCCGGCTCCGCAACAATTCTTCCTCGCCCATGAACGTCACGTTCTCGCCGACAATAACCCGAGGAATACGGTAGAGCAAAATCGCGCCCGAACACATGGCGCACGGAGAGAGCGTGGTGTAAAGCACGCTCTCTCCGTAGACGGACGCCGGCAGTCTCCCGCCATTCTCAAGGGCGTCCATCTCTCCGTGAAGGATGGCGCTCCCGCGTTGAACACGGCGATTGTGCCCGCGTCCCACGATCTTTCCCTGATGCACGAGCGCCGAACCGATTGGGATGCCCCCCTCGGCAAGTCCCGCCTCCGCTTCCGCGATCGCCGCCGCCATGAAAAGGTCCACGCCGCGCCTCCTGTCCTTGTCTTGCTTCAATGAAATTCACGGAGAAGCCGGTTTTCGCCTCGCGGCCTCGACCCGTTGACGGAGTTCGGCATCACGGGCGTCGGCCTCGGCCCGTTCGGCCTCGGAGAGATTGTCCACCTCGAACACCCATTCGGTGATCTTCCGAAGATGGCTGTCTCCGGATTCAACCGCCCCCAGCCGCACCGTGCCGCGGAACCGCTGATTTCGCGCCCACTCCCCCAAGGCCAGCCGGTCTTGCTCGGTCACCGGGCGGTTCTTCCGGCTGACATCTCCGTAAAGATGCAGACTGCCGCCCAGCGCGCCCATCCCATAATTGTCCCATCCGCGGCTTTCAAAGTACGCCCGCAAGTCTTCGCGAATCCGATCCAATGTGCCAGCCGGATTGAGGCTTGCGGGAATCTCGAAGTCGTAGAGAAAATAGATGTTCACCGGCCCCGCCTTTGCGCGTCAGCACGCCAGACACTTCCTCATTGAAAATACGGTTGGAACCAACACATCGAAAGCCCGGCTCCAAAAAATGAAACCGGGCCGGCGTCTCTTATTGACCGGAAACAATGTCAACGGTGATGCCGCGAACTTGGGGGGCGACGGTCACTTTGTCGCCGGGGTCATCGACGGAGACTTGCACTTTCTTGAGGCCGACGCCGCGAAGGTCGCCGATGGCCACGGTGTCCGCGCCGCTGGCGGGATTAAGATTGACCTGCTCGACATGGTCCATCACCACGGTGAAGTTCACCAGATTGGTTCGCTGGAACACCAGATGCTTGTTGATGACGTTCAACGCGAAAGCGTCGCTGGCGTTGCTGTTGCCGATGATGGTGGCCGTGTCGCAACCGGCGCCGCCGTCGAAGTGATCGTCAATCGTGCCGGGATTCCAAACATAAGTGTCATTCCCGGCCTGGCCGAGGAAGGTGTCCTTGCCGAAGCCAGAGATGAAGGTGTCATTTCCGGCGCCCCCTTCCGTGAGGTTGTTGCCGACGACCGGCCCCACCACGACGCCATTGATGACCCCGGCCAGACCGCCGACGATGCCGCCATTCTGGATGTTGATGTAATCGTTGCCCGCCCCGCCGTACACCTTGGAATCCGGCGAGCGAAGCAAGACGCCGTTGGCGTCCACCGTGTTCAGGCTGCGATCCAGCGTGATGGAATCGTCACCCGCGCCGGCCTGAATGTTAATCAGGCCGATACTGTCGCGCGTGGCCCCGGCGACGGCCACCCCGTTGACCGTGATTTGCCCGGTCGAATCGGCCGCGACCAAGATTTGGTTGGCGTGCGCGTCCCCCTTCACAAACAGCACGCCGGCGGAGGCCGATGACAGCACCGCCGGAACCTCCCGGTCCCCCAGTAATTCAAGATTCGGACGCAAACGAGACATGAAAAAACCATTGCGCAAACGAGACATGAAGAACCCCTATCGAGAAGTGAAACGGGCGATCACATGGAAGTGACGCACCAGCTTCATCGTGGGGGATGAATTGCCCAAATGCGTCATCGTGACGGGAGAGAATCGTTTCGCCGACAGAACCAACCGAGGGGATTTGGTGTTCCGGAGCCGCCTCCATGACGGCCGGGTTGCGCTTGGAGCCGTTGAATTCCTGAATGGGTTGGCGTCCAAGGCAACGCCGGGAACTGTAGCATCAAGAAACCGTCTGGCAAATCAAGTTTCAAGAAGTTTTCGCACTCTTCAGACGCCGCCTGAATCAAAATCCCGGCCTGTCAGAATGCCGCCAAAACAGAATCACACCGGAACGATTTCGCGTGCTAACGGCCGAACGCTTATCAAACGATTGGCGGGATATTCGGAGTGAAAGCGGCGATGTGAGGAATTTGATTTTCCGAGATGAAGCCACCGCTTCCCGGCAGGCCCATACCCACTCCCTCGGGAGTGCTGGCAATAAACCCATCGAACTCGTTCAGAGGTTGTCGGTGGGTTTGGTGCGTTTCGAGAGAAGAGTCAACACATTACCACGGCGATGGGTGCCGACCAGTTGTTCATTGGCGCCACCTCCAACATTCGCGTCTCCGGCAACGTGCTCTACTCGGGTATTCTTGGTGAATCGCTGACGGACAACTTCGGCCCGTTCACCAATATCTACTTGGGAACGCGAATCGTGACATAAGAGGCAAACGCCCCGCCAAATGACGACGCTTGAGTCAACCTTGGCGTGCCCGCTTGTGAAACCGCAATCCGAAGGCTTCACAGGCGGGATCGCTTGTTTTTTCGGCGTCGGTGTCACCTGATCCCGATCATTCTCCCGCAGATCGGGACTCCGCTGGCAATACTTTCCTGAATAGCTTTTTTCCGTCCGAGGCTGCCCTGTCTCTACTCTGGCATGTCCTTCTCGCCCACGTTCACCGAAAGGCTGATTAGTTTCCAGCCACCGTGTTCGTTGACGAACTTCATTCCGAATCGCACCTGGGATGGCTCGGACCGATCATCCAGCCCTTTTTCATGATTCGCCGATCCCCGCCGGAAGCCCCGGTTAAATGGTCGCCTTGATTTTCCCGAGGTCACGTTACCGACCCTGCATGACGGACGCAAGCGAATTGCCACTGGCCGCGAATGAGGCAAACGCCCGCCCGTGATTTCATCGCCGGGGTGCTCCGTTTGGCGGCCCATGCCTTCCGTTTGGCCAGAGCGGTCTCCCGTCTGACGTCATTTGTGAGTGCACCAGCTTGCAGGGCTTTGCGATGGCCGGTTCCGGGCGGCGGGGTAGCATACCCTTCCCGCCTCCTTCGGAAAGCTCGCCATGAAACGTCTGGTTGCCGTGATGATTCTGCTTGCCTCGCTGACCGGTTGTGACAAGAAGCCGTCCACGGAGGCGGCTCCGACGGGAGGAAACACGCACCCGTCGAAGGCGTATCCGCCGGAGGAGGCGCTAGCCCGTCTTCGGTCGGTGAACAACTTGAAGCAAATCGGCATGACCCTCGACATGTTTCACATGGACAAAGGCTATTACCCCGCCGTTGACGGGTCCAAAATGTCCTCGTTCCCGGAACTTGAGGGCTTGAGCTGGCGGGCCTACCTCATCGGCAAGATGGAGAGCGACAAAAACAAACGGGCGGATGTCGAGACGGTGCAGAAATGGGCGTCCGGCGGATACAAGTCACCCGACCCGGCGGCGAAATGGAACGTCCCCGAACTCGCGGCCATCCGCCTGGATCCGCTGGTCTGCTCCGTGCCGGACAAGGCAACGCCACCGTGGAACACCTGCTACCGCGTGTTCGTGGGCAACGGGGCGGCGTTCGACAAGGGTGTGTCCGAGAAGCAGGATTTCATGTGGAAGAATTTCGGCGACGGAGTGGCGAACACCATTCTGGTTGTCGAGGCGGCGGACAGCGTGCCGTGGCCGAAGCCGGAGGAACTGGCTTACGACCCGGCCAAGCCGCTGCCCAAACTCGGCCAGTTCGACGACGGGTTTTATGCCATGTTCGGGGACGACAAGGTCCGGTTCATCGCGCGCGACACGCCGGAGAAGACCATCCGGGCGTGGATCACGCGCAGCGGCGGCGAGCAAGTCGATCTGCCGCCCCTCGTGGTGACGAAAGACTTCGAAGAACTTCTCAAGAAATAGCGATCCGAAGCATTCACTAACCGGTTGAGTCAACCCCTGGCATGACGCCCCGGTGAAGCCGCCAGCGATCAAGACCCGCAATCAATTGGAGATTCGTCATGCGTTCGATTGTTGCCGTGATGATGTTCTCGTTGACAGTCGCTTCTGTCTCCCAAGCCGAAGAACCCAAGCGGGAAGCCCCGGCGATGATGCCGGGAGAGAAGGCCGTCCGGGCGGTGCTGGACGAGCAGGTGGCCGCGTGGAACAACGGCGACATCGACGGGTTCATGAAGGGTTACTGGAAGAGTGAAAAACTGACGTTCATTTCGGGCGGTTCGATCACACAAGGATGGGAGCCGACGCGCGAGCGATATGTGAAGCGGTACGCGGCCGACGGCAAGGACAAGATGGGGAAATTGTTGTTCGACGAACTGCACGTCGAACTCCTCGGCGCCGACGCGGCGATGGTGCGCGGGGTGTTCAAGCTCACCCGCAGCGGCCAGACAGATGTTGGCCGGTTCACGCTCCTGTTCCGCAAGTTTGCCGACGGTTGGCGGGTTGTCCACGACCACACGTCCGTCGCGGAAAAGTCCGCGCCGAAAAAGAGTGAATGATTTAACCAGATGGCCGGAACCGGTTATCGGGGAGTGATGCCATGCGCGACAGCAGAGACGACGGACAACGACAGTATCAGCCTCGCCCCCTGAGCTGGTCGGGGGTGTTCTGGGCGGTGTTGCTCGCCAACATGGTGACTCTTGCGGTGGTGGTCGCCTTGCTGGTCATCTTGGGAATTGTGGGATTTTTTCAGGCCGCGCGTCACATGGGTTGACCGGCGAATTTGATCCGAAATGACCGGGCCGTCTGAAGAACCGGAAAAACATGGGTCGGGGACGCCCCCTAAAGCATCCCCGCCCCCGTATCCGGTCCCGTCTGCCGAATGTTCGTCATGTTTGTCCGCAAACCGGCGATCCCGAAAAATGCCCGCCCGGATCACGGTATCAAATAGCCCGATCTATCGTGTTCACTGTCTTTAAATTGCCGAACATACGATTGCGCGCCGAGCGGCGCAGCCCCCTCTCGGGGCCCGTTTGGTGAGAAAACGGGTGCGAGGCAATCACATGTTGTCGGCCAAAAAGGGATCCCAAAATCAAATCTAGTTGGGCGACAATTCGGTAAAAAATCATCTGACAATTCGGATATCCCCACAAGTTTAACGTCGCCGTCTATCACCTGAGTGGACTTTTCCCAAAAAACTGGCAAAAGAAAGTGTCCATCGACCGGAAAATTGCCGCATCGCGGCGATGCAGAGACGATCATCTCGTCTTTCGTGAAACCCTAGATCCACGACATTGCGGAACCGGGCCGTGAGAAACGGCCTCTCTCAAAATCCTCTCTTGTCACCGGTTCGCGCTTGCGGGGTCCGGAAGCGAGTCGTACACTCGGGCACGCCTTCGGGAAATGCCCGGAGGGCGTTCAGGCAATTCATCAATCGACTCGCGGGAAATTCACATGCGTTTGATTTTTCGGACGGCGTGCGGCTTGTCGCTTCGGGGTCGGTTTGAACCAAGAAGCGGTCAAACATGTCCGGCATGTGACTGGTGTTGATGATGATTTTTTTGATCGAGAGTTGTTCGTCGAATTTGGCGCCTTGTCCGAGCCTGAAATGTAGGCGAGAGCCACGCTTGGGCAGGGGAACAACCGAACCCCAAATTGGCGACCAACAACCCGGCAAGCGTGGCCCTCGCCTACTCTTCAGGCTCGGACATGCCCGGCGTACCGAGAATGATTTTCAATACAAGGCGTCACCGTTTGGTTTGAAGCCTTCGGCGAAGAAAGGCAGTCATGCGGACATTATCGATTGGCACGGAATCCATCAGCGGGGATTGCCGGGCCATCTTCAGTGTTCGCCGTTTTGGCGGGCATTTCGTCGCGGTGCGTTACACGGCCACGCCTGTTGATTCCGCGAACGGCTTGCAAGTCGTATCCCCGGAAGGGGCGGTGATGTGGACCGTCCCGCCGGCCGAATGGGAGAGGCTTCAACAGTTCGACCAACTGCCATACGAGTGGCGGTTGCCGGCAGGGCGTCCATTGGTCCCGGACGCCTGGCCGTTGGTTGAAGGCATCCGGAACGGCGTGACCGAGCGAGTCCAGTGGTGGGCCGAAACGCGAGGAATCTGTCTGACCGGTCTTCGGCTGACGCTTGACAAAATCCGTGTCCACCCGACTGATACCACCCCCGGCATCTGCGAGCAGGCCGGCCGAGAAATCGCCGATGAACTGGTGGCCAAACTATCTGCGAAAGACAAGCCAGCCTGACAAGGAATGATGACGAACAAATCAACAAAAACTGATGCGTTTGACAATCCGGCCGGGCTCGTTTAGGCTGGCGAGGCGTTATGAGACGGGGCGACTGGGGAACCGGAATCATCGCGGAACTGGCTTCAGATTTTCCAGCCTCGACAACGGGGATCAGTCATTAATTGAAAATTTCTTCGGAGACGGTCGCATGTTCGGTTTCTTTCGTCGGCGGGACAAGGGCGCGGAATCAGTTGCCACGCCGGAGAACGAGGCGGAAAGCGGGTTGATTGGCGGGTGCCGGGAGTTGATCGGGCCGACGCCGAGGTCGCTGGACGGGAGGGAGGCCGATGCCTGCCGGCTGGAATTGTCGCCCGATTTGGCGGCGTTGTTGACGCAATCAAAGGACCAGTTGCTTCGCATCATCGCCGATCAAAAGGCGCTGCGGGACCGGGGGCAGGTCGTGTGGGGGCATCTCGTGCAGGCCAACAAAATCCTGTTCGAGCCGGACAACACCCTCACGCTTCCCGCCAACGTGGTTTACAGTCTAGACCCGTATTTCGACGGCCGGGTCGCCCAACTGGCGACGATTGCGAGGGGGCTGTTCGCCCGGAAAGGGTCCGTCCCCGGCGAGCGGGAACTGCGGGAGTTCGTCCGCGTCATCACTGACGAACGCGAGCGAATCATGCGGCGAGAACTGCCGCGAACATACTGCGGCGGCCACTCCGTCTACTTCACCAGTTGCTTCATCCAGCCCGGCCACCTGCCGGGCAACTGCCTGCTCCAATCGGCCTTTCCCATGCTCGTCAATTACAAGGAAACCGAGGCCGTGATGCTGCTGCCTTCGCGTTTCTGGCCAAAACCGCTCGTTTCGCAATGGCTGCAAACGCGGATTTGAACCGGTTGAGGCGGGGACCATGTGTTTTGTCTTGGCGAGCCATGCGGTACGCCAGAACAGAAAAAGACCGCCAAAATTGACCGCCAGAGGCCAGAGGGCATTTCATGGAACCTCGCGTGGTTGACGGGAATTTGCTCGATCAGGACGTGGAAGTCATCGTCAATGCGTGGAATCGCAATCTGATTCCGTGGTGGCTGTTGCTTCCGCAAGGGGTGTCGCGGGCCATCAAGCGGCGAGGTGGAAAGGAACCGTTTCGGGAGGTCGGTCGGCGTGGAATGATCCCGCTGGGTGGCGCGGTCGAGACCAGTGCAGGGCGGCTGCCGTTCAAGGGCATCATCCATGTGGCCGGCATCAGCCTGTTGTGGCGATCGTCGGAGTGGTCAGTCCGGGAGTCGGTTCGCAACGCGATGGACATCACCCGGCGGCGCGGGTATCGGTCTATTGCCTTCCCGCTCATCGGTGCCGGGTCCGGCGGCGGCAAGGCCGATCAGGTTCTGGAGTGGATGCGGGGAGAATTGCAGTCCATTGAGTTCGACGGCACAGTCGTCATCGTTCGATACAAGCCGACAGGCGAGTTCTCCCGGCCCTGACGGACCGGTCTTGGTTAGTCAAGCATCCAAACCGAGGCCGTTGGCGGGCGTGAGGGTTTTCGCCCCCAACAACCGGCTTGGCGATTGCCCCATCAAAAGCCCCGGCCTGGAAAACCGATTAATCCAAACCGGTCCGTCACGGCTGGGAAAACTGGCGGGCGATTCCGTCCAATGTCCGTAAGATCATGGAAAAATCTCCCGGCATCGGCCCGTCCGCAATCCCTCCGAACGCGAATGCTATTTTGCTCTCAAAGGAAGCTCTCATGAACATTCGGCATCGCTCATTGTTGGCGGGGTTTTGTCTCTTGGTCCTGACTGCGTCGGCGGGGGCGGCCGAGGGGCCGAAGGTGAAGGGAGAGTATCAGTATTCGCCCGGCTTGGACAACACGATGTTGTTTCTTCAAGGGGATGTGCTGATTCGGCTCGGGGCCGACGGCGTCACCGAGAAAGAACGCCGCCAACTGGGGGCCAAATATGTGCGTATTGCCGAGCGGGCCAAGTATTTCGTCGCCCTGTCTGATTCACCCAAGGCCGTGGTGACGCTGGACAAGAAGACACTGAAGCCGATCCGCGAGCAGGCGCTGACTTATCCCCGCCTGATGGATCTCACCCTTCACCCCAAGCTGCCGGTGAGCTATGTCGCGGTGAAGTTCGACATCAAGGCGCCCTCTTTCCGCGTAATTGTGTTTGACGAGGAATCCGGCGAGGCGCGCGAGCCTCGCGGGTTTTTCGGCACTTGGGTTTGCGTCCACCCGACCGGGACGTATCTCGTCACCGGGCACAAGGACATTTACCAACGCGGCACCAACTTTTTCATCAATCCGGACTGGAAACTGCACTCCATGCCCGAATACGGCAACATCGACCTGCTGATTACCTACGCGCTGGACGACAAGGGCATGCCGACTTTCATGGACCTCAAGAGCAAGGCGGGCGGCAACGGGTCCGGGATTCGCATGTCGGCCAATGGCGAACGGGTCAGCTATCTGTCGGTCGTCGGCACCCCGATGTTCTCCGGGAACCTCGGCGGCTTTGATCCGCTTGATCTCCAGAAACTGCCGGTCACTTATGCGACCAAGGATCGGGCTTCCACGGAAGACCTGGCTTATCACCCGTCGCTGCCGTTGTGCGCCAGCCCCGGCCAAGGCTCGGCAGTGTTCTTCCATCAGGAAAAGGGGACGGTTGAAGAACGGCTGGACAAGCCGGTCAAGTTCACCAAGGTGCATCGCGTGTGGTTCTCGCCGGACGGCAAAAACGTGGTGCTGGACGGGGAACTGGACGGCGTCCGGGCGCTGCGGAGCCTGCCCCTCAAGCTCTCCCCGGCAGAGGCCACCCTCGCGGGCAAGGGGACCGGACCCGTCGCCGACAATTCGGCCAAAGTGAAGGCGGCGATGCAGCGTGCCCGCCGGGAGATCGACCAGAAACTCGACCCGGTCCAGGCCGCCCGCGACAAGGCGGCCGACTGGCTCAAGCTCAACAACGTGTTCGGCCCGGACCACAAGATCGTCACCGACCAGTTGGACGTGATCGACAAAGAAATCGCCGCCGGCCGAAACGTTCACATGATCTTCGGCCGAAGCCTGATGAAGTCCGGCTTGAGCACCCACATGTGCATTTGGAACGGCGTGTTCATCCCCCTGCCTCTGACAGCCGCGCAGGACAAGACATACGACTTCCCGAAGCTGACCCTCGTCAAACAACCCGCCAACAAAGCCGGCTGGCGCTTGTCCGAGCCGAAGGCCCAATTGAGCGGCCTGAAGATCGCCAAGTCCGACGGGCTGGACGGCACGCAAAAGATCACCGGGACCGTTCAATACAACCGTCTCGACGCCGAGCCGGCCTATTACGCCCTCAAGATCGAATACATCGTCAACGGCTCGCTCGTCACAAATTACCACCAAATGGGGGAATATCTGATAAAGAGCGAAGGGGAGATCGCGTTTGAGTTCCTGCCTGTCTTCACAGACAAACGCACCCACAAAGGCCCCCTGCCCGTCTTCGTCGAACTCGTCACCTTCGCCACCCCCGAACGCCGCTCCGGGACCGCGATCGCCAGCAACACCATTGGTCAAATCGTGGTCGTGAAGGCGCCGTGAACAGGGATGAGGGATGAGGGATGAAGTCCGGCCTAATTACGTCTTGTGCCCCGGTCTTCGTAATCTACTCAAATGAAGATCAAACAAGTCCCGGATGACTTTCGTGTCGAAGAAATGCCTGCCTTCGATCCCGAATCGGTTCGCGGGGCGCCTGGCAAGTTCGCCCTCTATCGGCTCGACAAACGGGATTGGACCACGCCGGACGCCCTCACTCTTGTTCGCAAACGCTGGAAACTGCATCCGCATTCCATCGGATTTGGCGGGCTGAAGGACCGTCATGCCCGCACCATCCAATACTTCACCGTTTACGATGGCCCGCCGAAAGACCTCTCCGACAACGGGCTGACCGTCACCCATCTCGGGGCGGTTTCCAAGCCCTATTCATCGGATGATGTCCGGGCGAACGCCTTTGCCATCACCATCCGCGACGCGAACTCGGCCGAGGTGTCCGGCTTGTGGCAGGCCATCCCGGAACTCGCCACCATCGGGGTGCCGAACTACTTTGACGACCAGCGTTTCGGCGGCGTCGGTCCGGACGGCCGGTTTGTGGCCCGCGAGATGGTGAAGGGGAACTTTGAGGAAGCCCTCAAGATGGCCCTCGCGGGGGAGATCGAACACGATCGTTCGTCGGTCAAACGCCGGAAGGCCGTCCTGCGGGAACATTGGGGCAAGTGGCCCCTGCTGGCGTCCAAACTGCCGAGGGGCGATGCCCGCGACATCGTGGAGGGCCTCGCCCGCAAGCCGGATTTTGCCGCCGCGTGCGGCCGACTCTGGCCGGACGATCAGGGGTTGCACCTGTCCGCGTGGCAAAGCCACCTATGGAACCGGATGCTGGACCGGTGGATCACGGACCACACCCAAGAGGTGATTCCCGTTGCCCTGAAGACAGCCACCGTTCACATGCCGATTCGCTTCGATGATGCGGCGGCGCGAGAATGGGCCGAGTTTCGCCTCCCCTATCCCTCGGCCCGCCTGAAACTCGACCCGGAGGCCCCGTGGGCGGGGTGTGTGAGCGCCACCATGAAGGAGGAGGGCATCCCGCTGGAGGAAATGAAAGTTCCGGGAATGCGAAAGCCATTCTTTTCCAAGGGGGACCGGGCGGCGAAACTCATTGTAAGCCAACTGACCGGCGAAGACGCCCCCGACGACAAACACCCCAACCGTCGCAAAGCCACGCTGGCGTTTGAACTTCCACGCGGGGCGTATGCGACAATGGTGCTCAAACGGCTGACCACACGGATGATTGACGGACAACTGCTCGCTTGAAGTGACGCAGGTGTGGCGTCTGTTTATTTTTGACAAATATTCAAGTCCGGCCAGCGTCCGGCCGACAGCCCCATCCCGTTGACCGGCCGGGAGTTGGCCCGCTTGGGGCAAAGTCCGGCATTGAGAAGATCTGATATTTCTCGTTCGCATCCTTGCCCACCGTTTGGGCAGGCAAGATAATGTCTCTATTAATGCCCGACATGAAGGGGTGTTTTTCCCTTCGACGGGTCACTTAATCGCTTGAGGAATAGTCGGCGAATCAAAGTGACCTCCTGCACAGAACGGGGATTGCGTGTCGATTCCGTCAGCCCGTCAATTTACCTCAACTCTGGACAAAACCAGCTTCTCACCCCTGCACAGCCATGAGTACCGGACGAATCTCGTCGCCCGATACACTCATGCCCTGTACCGGTGGTATGTCGCCCGGTCCCAACAGACCCGCAATTGGAACCCCGATCGCGGATTCGACTGGCGGGCATTACGGCAGAATCCCTCCGAACGATTGACGCAGATCCTTGAGGGCTTTTACGCCGTCGAGCAATACGCCCCGGACTACACGGCCCAACTCATCACGCTTGCCCGCAAGAGCTACGGCCGCGCTCAGTTTCAAATCCGCTGGGGTTCCGAGGAAGAAAAACACTCCGACCTTTGGCGGAACACTCTGTTGTTCAGCCGGGCGCGCACACCGAAGCAACTCGAAGACTACACACGGGATCTCCGGGAAAACGCCTGGGAAGCCCCCTTCCAGTCACCGCTGGAAATGCTCTTTTACACAGTGTTTCAAGAGCGGGCCACCCAACTGATCTATTTGAAGACCGGCGCCATCGCCCGCGGCGAAAACCCGAGTTTCCCCGGCGAAGCCGACCCCGTGCTGGCCAAGGTCATCTCGGCCATCGCCATCGACGAGGCGGCCCACTACGACTTCTTCCTGGAAGTCGCCCGGCTGCACATTTATTACTTCCCGGACGAGGCGTTGCGGGCGCTGGTGACGGTCATGAAGAACTTCGTGATGCCCGCCACCAAACTGTATCCGAATTACGACGCCTTCATCACCGTGCTGTACGAAGCCCAAATCTTCAGCCCCCGCCTCTTCGCCCGCGACGTGGCCAAGCCGGCAATGGCTGCCTTGGGCGTTGACACCATCCGGGCCGTCGAGGCGGGCATTATCCGCTCGCGGGAAACGCCCGACGCCGGCGGCATGTTCCGGCCGGACAAGGCGTTCACCGGTTGCAACCTCGGCATCGTGGAATCGGCCGTGCAGAATCTCTTTGGCCGCATCGAACGATTCGAGAACGAAGTCGGCCTGTCGGACATCATGCCGACAACCTTCGAGCCGTGGGGAGACGTGTTGACCATTCCGGATGAAGCCAAACCCGCTGGCGCCTGACACTTAGGGGAAGCCCCCCGTGGCCCGATTGTTGAAACCGCCGACGCCGTTGGACCTGTTGTCCGGCGAACAAAGTGTGTTTCTCGCCGGGTCCATCGAAATGGGCCAGGCCATCGACTGGCAGGCGTCGATGGCGGCCGCCCTCGACGATCTTCCCGTGGCGGTTCTCAATCCCCGCCGGGATCAATGGGATTCGTCATGGGAACAATCTGTTCATCACCCGCCGTTTCGCGGTCAAGTTGAGTGGGAACTGGACGCCTTGGAACGGGCGACCATCATCGCCATCTACTTTGCCCCCGACACACAGGCCCCGATCTCTCTTCTGGAACTCGGTCTCTTCGCCCGTTCCGGCAAGGTGATTGTGTGCTGTCCATCGCGCTATTGGCGACGCGGCAATGTCGAAATCGTGTGCGCCCGTTTTGGCTTGCCGATGGTCGACGACCTGCCTGCCCTGACCGCCGCCGTGCGGGAACGAATCCTCTCCAAAGCCGGTTGATTGGTTTGACGATCACTCAAAATTCATCGGCGTGACCGGCGGATATTTTTCTCCGCATCGGCCGAGAAGTTTTGGTGAAGTCCGCCATCCGGCAAACACTCAAATTCGTACAATATACCTTTTGCCCCAATGAGTTTTATTCCCGATGGCCATCCTGCTTCAGATCACGAAAGCCTCGAAAAGTTACGGCGAACAGATTCTCCTCGACGAGGCCGAGGCCAGCATCAGCGACAACGTCAAAATGGGCTTCATCGGCAAGAACGGCGCCGGGAAAAGCACCTTGTTGCGCGTGCTGCTCGGTGAAGAGGAACTCGATGGCGGCGATGTCATCCGGCATCCGACACTGAAACTCGGCTACCTGCGGCAGCACGACCCGTTCCTGCCGGGGGAAACCTCCCTCGAATTCCTCATGCGAGACAGTGGCCAGCCGGACTGGAAATGCGGTGAAGTCGCCGGCCAGTTTGAGTTGAAGGGATCGTATCTCGAAGGCCCCATCGACAAGCTCTCCGGTGGCTGGCAAACCCGCGTGAAACTCGCGGCCCTGCTTCTGCACGAGCCAAACCTCCTGCTGCTCGACGAACCGACGAACTTCCTCGACTTGCGGACGCAGATTCTTCTGGAACACTTCCTCAAGGGTTACCGGGCGGGTTGCCTGATCGTCTCCCACGACCGGGCCTTCCTCGAAGCCACCTGCACCCACACGATGGACTTGTCTCGTGGCAAACTGACGACGTTCCCCGGCAAAGTGGAGGCGTTCCTCGAATATCAAAAGGAAAAACGCGCCCACGACGAACGCTCAAACGCGGCCATCCTCGCCAAGAAGAAACACTTGGAAGAGTTCATCGCCCGGAACCGGGCGCGGGCCAGCACAGCCGCCCTCGCCCAGTCCAAGAGCAAAGCCCTCGAAAAGCTGGAAACGACCGTGATCCTGAGCGACGAGCCGACCGCCCGGATTCGCGCGCCGCAGATCGAACCCCGCAAGGGCATCGCCCTGCGTTGCAAAGACCTGGCCATCGGCTACCCGGAACGGCAAATCGCCTCGGACGTCCAGTTGGAAATCGACCACGGCTCGCGGGCGGCCATCGTCGGGGACAACGGCCAGGGAAAAACCACCTTCTTGCGAACGGTGGTCGATTCGCTCAAGCCAATCTCCGGGGAAGTCCGCTGGGGCTTCGGCTGCAAGGTCGGTGTTTACGCCCAGCACGTCTACCACAGCCTGCCGGACAAGCAAACCGTCCTCGACTATCTGCGATCTGCCTCGGCCGGCAAACGCCGGGAGCAGGAAATCCTCGACGTGGCCGGTTCCTTCCTCTTCCGGGGCCAGCACACGAAAAAGCCGATCTCGGTTCTGTCCGGGGGCGAGCGGGCGCGTCTCTGTCTCGCGGGCCTGATGCTCAGCGATTACAATATCCTGATCCTCGACGAACCGGGTAACCACTTGGATGTGGACACCGTGGACGCCCTCGTGGACGCCCTCGTGGACTACCCCGGCACCGTCATCTTCACCAGCCACGACCGGCACTTCACGAAACGGGTCGCCACCTGCATCATCGAAGTGCGGGACGGCCGCGTGGTCAATTACAGCGGCCAATACGACGCTTATGTGGAAAAAGTCAACAGTGAGATCGAGGCCGGCGAACGCGAACTCGCCGACAAAAAGCCGAAACTCCCGGAAGGGGTGGCCAAGCCCGTCAAAGCCGCGCCCAAGGCCGTGAAGCGAGGCGAAAAGGACATCCGCAAGGAAATCAAGTCGGTGGAAAAGACAATCGCCCAACTCGACGGCCAGCGCCGCGACTTGAACGCGAAGATGATGAACACCAGCGACGCCAAGGAAGCCCTCAAACTCCACAACGAACTCGCCGCGATCACCAAGCCGCTCGCCGAGGCCGAGGAACGCTGGGTGGAATTGTCCGAGGAACTTGAGGGGGCTTGATCCGGGCTTGGGAACATCACGGAGCCTGGTCAATAAGGCGGCAGCATTCGACCGAACCCATGCGCCAGCACGAGGCCGAGGAAAAGCAGATTTCGCGGGAGTGTGACGGGCAGCCATGCCTCCGGGGGGCGAACCAGCCGGGATTCGCGGATGGCGGTCATCGCGGTCTCGGCAAGTCGTTCCATCCACGGGACCGAGCGGGGCCATTCGCGGATGCCCGCGAGCCAGTCCGCCGGCAGGCCCTGTCGGCCGACGCCGCTGCCGATGATGGTTCCCACGATGGCGGCCATCGTGTCCGCGTCGCCGATGGCGCACCCGAGAATGGCCCCGGCGATGGCATCGGTTTGCATGAAGCGATCTTTCAGATTTGTCAGGCCGTTTCAATGTCTGATTTTACGCGAAGCGAATGGGGCTTTATGTGTGGGCGAAGCGAATGTTCGCCTCGTGAAAATTTCGCCTAAACCATCAGGGCAATCAGCCACCGACAGCAATCACTCGCCCGACGATGGCTTCGATGGAAACCCATCCGTTGGTTTTGCCAATGTTGTTGCCAATAAGCGCCTGGCCGTCCCGAATTTCCTTCACCAAATGTAGCAGGAAGTTGCCATGCCATTCGACCAGCACCACATCATCGACTTGGACGGCCGCCGGGTCAACGGGCTCCAGCGTGACGAGTTGGCCGCTTTCAATTCGGCCTCGCATGGAGCCGCCAAACGGCCGGATTTGAACTTCCCGGCCGTTTGCAAGTTCCTTTCGCGCATCGTTCACCCAACCCATCGATTCCCCATCAATCGAACAATCATCCCAGCCATTTCCAGCCCACTTGTTCATTGAACAGCACGCCGATGCCGAAGGAGATCAGATTGGCCACCGTGATGGTCACTATGTCTTGGAGAGTGTTTCGTCGGGTGCGGGGTTCGGCTTTGCCGAAGGCAATCCAGAAGAGGAGGCATTCCCCGGCGGGGGCGAAGGTTTCCGCGACGACCAGATACCAAATGCGGTTCTCGATCAGCGGCGGCAACACCAGCCAGACGACCGGGTAGGTGCAGGCCGTCAGCCAGAAGCCCGCGAAGAGGCGATGGGGGAACGGATGTCGGCGCGACAGGCCCGCCAGCAGGACCGGCAGTTCCACCGACACCGTCAGCAAGTAGCCGACGGCCATCATCTTCAACAGTTGGCTCGTCGGCATGGTTCAGATCATCCGCAACAGGAAGGGAATTTCCGCAAGGACATGCAGCATGGCCACGGTGAAGTACACGGAGCGGGTCGTCCCGTAGTCGAGCAGGAAGCAACTCCAGAGCGTCAGCACGAGCAGCAGGCCAAAGAGCAGCAAGACCACGACCGCCTTTCGCCAGACGCCGCCGCGACGGGCGACGGGGATGGTTTCCAGTTCCCACGCCCGCGAGCGATAACCCACCAGCGGAATCAGGACCACCCAGACGCCGTAATGCACCATTTCCAAAAACGTATGCAGGGCGACCAACAAGTGGCTGGACACCCCGGCGAGAAACCAATCCCCCGCGTGCCCAGTGATTGCCCGGCTCACGGGATCGTCCCCCGGCAGGTTCGGGGAGGAATGCAACCGGGCGACGAGGGCCAGCAACAGCATCGGCATCACCAGCAACCCGCGACGATACGCCGGGAGCCATTCGCGGTGGGATCGCCGCAACTCGCGGTCAAGCAGCCAGAGAGCCATCAGCGGATGCAGATATACCAGTGCGAAGCCGAAGGCGAACGGTTCCAGCCAGACGCCCGCGACCAGCATGAACATCAGCGGCCAGACCCAGCCGGCCTCAAAACGGGGATTCGTCCGCGAGCGCATGGTGACGAGCGTTGCCAGCCACACGAGAAATACACTGTCCCAGATTCCGTACAGTGATTCGGCCTCCAACATGGCCGAACTGTTTCGCAAATAAGAGGGGATGAGAGCAAAACCGGCCGTGAGGCCGACGATGCCGAGAAACGACACTGCGAAAAACGGCCACAACTTCCCGGTGCGGGCCGGGAGACGCCCGAGGATGTACCGGGCCTCCAGCCAGTTGTGCGGCCCGGCAAACAGAAACACCGTGGCGATGGAAAACGCAATCGGAATCCACCCCGCCAGCATCGCCGCCAGCACGGCAATGAAGGCGAACCCCCCGGCAAATAACCGGCCTTGGTCGGGCTTTGAGAGGGGGAGGGTTGACATGAGTTTTCAGTTTTCAGTTTTCAGAAAAGATGGTTAGTTGGACGACGAGCGTGACATCCTCACGTTTTAAAACTGAAAACTTCCTCACTTCGCTTCCTTCTGAAGTTTCGCGTAGGTTTCCTTGTCCAAAATAATGCTGATCGTGTCTCCTCCCTGCAAAACCTCCAGTTTCATCTTGCCATCGGACAGGATCGGCAAGTCGATCTTGCCAACGACCGGGGGCCGGACCGGCGGCGGGGCGTTGGCCCAAAGCAAGGTGCTACCGCACAGGACGACGCCCGAGGCCACCAGCAACACCACGCCCCGCAGAGTGGAGGCATCAGGCCGTCGCAAGAGCCAGACGCCGCCGCAACCGAGGCCCATCGTGAGGGCCACCCCGGCGATCATCAGGTGATTCGGGTTCTTGATGGGTTCGGCGGCATACTCGACATCGGCTTCGATTTGGCTTACGGGCGTATCGGTGTCGATGTCAGCCTTGGGAGGCGCCGAGCCAGGAGCCGGGGAAGTCGGCAATGGAGAGGTCGGCGGCGGGACGTTTCCAGCGTTCGGCGGCAGACCGGGCCGCACGGGCCGGAACCGCACGGTCGTGAGGTTCTGCGGGACCAAGATGCGGGATTCCTTCGCCTTCTCGTCCAGATAAATCTTGACGGGAATGCTCTTCGGTTCGGGAACCGGCGGGGGAATATCAGCCCGCGAGACCTTGGGGGAAATACTCAGGCCCGCCAGCAGCAAACCGGCCGCAATGATTGTTCGCATGGCATCCAATCTCCGGGAGAAGTGACTGCGGGACATGGTAACACAATGACCGGCCGAGGAAAGGAAAAACGCCCGTACACTGTAACAAAGATGCCCATCTCAATGCCGGGAACTCGCGGTCATGCGACAGGAAAAAGACCTTGCCGGAAAATGGATTCTCGAACGACATGCCGATGTCGTGTTGAAACTCATCAACATGCCGCCCGTGGAATCGTGGCGGGCAATGCCGACAGATCGTGTTGTCCCACGACGAATTCCGGATGCGCTGTTTGAGGTGAAGTTCCGCGACCGGCCCCTTCCGACGCCGCTGGTCTTTGAAGTGGAAAACACCCCCTCGGCCGACGCCGACCGGCAAATGCTCGAAGCCATCATGTTGGTGCGGCTGGATGCCGGCGTGATCCCGGATGCCGTGCTGGTATTGCTGCAACCGCGAGGCAACGCGGACGTGGCCGGAGAGGCGAAACTTGCCTCGGCCGGGGACACCGTCGAAGGTTCGTTGAAATGGCGGGTCATCAAACTGTGGGAGCAAGACGCGGAAGCGGCCTTCGCTTTGGGGGATGCCGGACTGGTTCCGTGGATCACCCTGATGCACACGACCCAGCCCGCCGATGTGTTTTTGAGTCGCTGCCGGGAGATGATCGACCAACAGGCTCCGCCCGCCGAACGGGAGGAGTTGCGGATCGTCACCGGCATCTTCGCGGCCATCCGTTATAATAACCCGGTCCTCTTGGACCTTCTGACGGGAGAACCCAACGTGTTTGAATCACCCCTTTTGGAACGCGGCCGAAAAATGGTCGCCGATGCGGCGACCATCGTGGCGAAGAGAGAGTCTTTGATCAGTGTCTTGACGGCTCGATTTGGCAATTTGCCGGTTGATCTCGTCAAAAGGCTTGAGCAAGTCGCCAACAAAGACCAGTTGAACGATCTCATCAAGATATCTGCCTCCTGCCCTGATCTTGAGTCTTTCATCGCACAGTTGTGACCGGCCGATTTTTCCCCGGTTCGGGCAACCGTACCTTGGGTTGGTTCGATCACTATAATGATGAAGGTGAAGCGAAGAGAACTTTCGGGCCCAGAGGCTGGCATGCATTTTCAATACGTCGTCGCACCGCCAAGCATGGCCTTTCCGGCGCCGCCGCCGCTGCCGGCGGCCGACCATTCGGCCGAATTGCTTCGGGAATTGATCGATGTTTCGCGGGAACAACTGGCGTATCTGCGGGCGGCCCACGAATCCGCCAACAATAATGCCCGGTGGCAGGCGTTCCTCGGCCGCTGGGCGGAGGAGTTCCCGGAGGTCGGCGGTTTCTGTCAGAAATCCATGCCGCTGGTGGAGCGGGCGTTTCTCCGATTGTTGGATGAAATCACCCGGCGGCTGACGGATGAAGATTCCGGCGGCATTGATGATGAATTTTCGCTCTCTGAATTTTTGGACCGTTACGGGATGCGGCTCGGCCAGCTTGGCACGCTGCTGAACACGCTCGGCCCCATTGCGGATGCCTCCCGCCAGATGGGTGACGGAACCCCGTGATTGCCTTCCTTTATCTCTCGCTGGTTGACGCATGGAAATAGCCACGGCGGATCTGGCCCCGATCCGGGAACTGTACGGCCGCGGGTTCTACGTCCAGGCCCTCAGACTTGCGGAGCGGTTCGGCCCCCTCACCGAATGGTCCAATACCCCCGCCCGGTTGCTCGGCGGTCGGCTGGCCATCCAGCTTGGCTCGGCCCGGCTCGGCCGGTTCATGCACCTGCGTGCCTATCGAGATACCCCGGCCCACCCGGAGGCCATCTACTACCACGCCCGTTACCGGCTGGAGAAGTTTGGCCCGCACGCCGCCTGGCGGTTTCTGCGAAGCCACCCCGACCAAGACTGGAACGACGCCGCCCCCGAAATCCGGGCCGACTGGTACGGCCTGCACGCCTTCGTCTGCGGACGGATGCGGGACATCGACCGGGCCGAACGCTGGCTGGCCAAGGCCGAAAGCCTTTCCCACGACCGGGCATGGTTATGCGTCGAAAAAGCAGCCGTCCATGAGTTTGCCGACCGGCTGGAGGAGGCCCTCGCCTCCGCGAACCGGTCCATCGAATTGGTGCCGCACTTCCGACCGGGGGTGCAGGCGAAGGCTCACATCCTGCAAATCCTTGGCCGGGAACGCGAGGCCCTCGATTGCCTGATCGCCGGGTGCGACCACCTCGAAAGCGGTATCATCGCCGCCCATCTCGCGGCGGTGCAGATGGACCTGCGGATGTACTCGGACGCCCGCAAGACCTACGAGCGGTATGCCGAACTCTCCCCGTTGATGGACAAGGAAACCACGAAATGGCTGGAGGCCCGCCGGGCTGACACCGCCTATTACGTCGGCGATTTTACGGCGGCAAAGGAACATTCCCGCAAGGCGTTGGATGAGTTTTACACCGCCTTCGCGGACAAGCTCGAACAAACGCCCGAGCCGATTCCGACGGTGCGGATCGAGATGCCGCCGAAGAAGGAGCTCAAATCCATCTTCGAGTGGATGGCCGGGTGGTGGAAGATCACCACGCCCCCCTATGTGGCCGACACGCAACCGGGGGATGGTTTGCCGGAGGCCCGCGAACGCCAGTGGGCCGAGCAAAACGGCTTTGCGGTCGCGGAATTCACCTACACCCAAGAGGCTTGCGAGAAGATTCTGGCCCGCGGCTGGCCGTGCGTGGTCACCATGGTGGACGCCGGGTACGGCCATTCCCAGGTCGTCTGCGGCGGGGACTTTCAGCGAAAGACCCTATGGCTCGCGGACCTTTCCGAACCCCGTGTGAACGAAGCGCCGCTGAAGGTGATCCTCGAACGTTACGGCACTTACGGCCCGCGTGGCTTTCTGATGGTCCCGAAGGACCGGGCCGTCGAACTCGAAGCCCTCGCCTTGCCGGACACCGCCCGGTATGACCGGTTGCACAAAGTGCAGTCGGCCATTGTGAGACACGACCGGGCACTGGCCCAGTCCGTCTACGAAACGATGCGGGCCGACGAACCGTTACATCGGCTGACGCGAACCGCCCGCTTCGCCATCGCCCGATACGACGCGAACCCGACGTTGTTGCTCCACGCCATTGATTCCCTGTTGGCGCTTGCCCCAGAAGACAACACCGCCCTGCTTGCGAAACTCAACGTCCTGCGGGAACTCAACCGCCGCGACGAGCGAAACGAACTGGCCCGCCGACAATCGCTGCGCAAGGAAGCAGACCCGTTGTTTGCGCATCACCACGCACAAAACCTGCTGCAAGACCCCGACCGGCTCGAAGAAGCCCGGCGGGTGATCCGCAACGCCATCCGGCAGCGGCCGTATGCCCCCGGCGGGTATTACATCCTCGGCAGCGTCCTCTGGGAAATGCGATTGTTCCAAGAGGCGACCGATGCCTATCGGTTCGCCGCCGCGCTGGAGGACCGGGACGAGCAATTCGCCGAGGCGTACTTCCGGGCGGCCCGCGCCCTTGAACAAACCCCCGAGGCGATGCGGTTTCTGAAAACCCGCTTTGAACGACTCAAGGGCAAGGCCGCCGGTCCCGCCCGCGCGATGTTCTACGTCCTGAGCGATCAGGAAGAGATGGATGCCGCGTTTGACTTGCTGGAGGTCGCCGCCAAGGATACTCCCGGCAGCGTCCCGAGCGAGCGGGCTGATGTGATGCTCTTTGCCGCCGAGATGCGGACCAATTACGACGAGCCGGAACCGGGCCAACAACTGTTGGAACAGGCGAAACCGCTGGCGAACAAATCCAGTTGGGCACGGGCCTCCGCGCGTATCTCGCTCGTGCGGGCCGACCTGCGCGAAGCCCGGAAGAACTGGGAAACCCTCCTGGCCGAAGAACCCCTCTCGGCGGACCTGCACCGGAACATCTCGCGGGCCGTCGCCGATCTGGAGGGACGGTCCGCCGCCATCAAGTGGGTGCGTGCCCTGTGCGACCGTTTCTCGCACCATTACCCGCTCTGGCAATTGCTCATCGACTGGCTCCGCTCGGAACAGGTTCCCGATGGCCAGCGCCCTCCGGCCGAACCGGTCTTGAGACATCTTCTCGAACTCTGCCCGGATGATGCGTCCGCGCACCGCGAACTGGCGATGCACCTGGCCAACCACGGCCACGCGGACGAGGCCCTCGCCGAGTTGAAGACCGCCAAGGCGCTGGAACCGGATCACCCCTCGTATTTCTTCACATTAGGCCATGCCTATCGTCGGGCCGACAAGCCGGAGCAGGCCCGCGAAGCCTACGAAGAGGCCATTCGCCGGTCGGCCGACAACGAGGGGGCCATCTCCGAGTTGATGAACCTCGCCAAGTCGGAGGAAGACAAGAAGGAAGCCATCGACTTCCTCGCGGACGAATTCCGCCGACAACGTCTCATCGGGGACGGCCTACTGGTGTTCCGCGAACAGGCGATGTCAGCCCACGACGCCATCGAACCGGATGATCTGCTTCGCATCTTGCAGGACATCTCGGACGAGCACCCGGATATTTGGCAGGCATCGTCCATGCTCATCCAGCAATTGACGGTTTGCGGCCGGATCGAGGAAGCCCGCGAACTGGCGAAGGACGCCGTCGAGCGTTACCCGCTGCTTGCCCGCCTGTGGGTCGATCTCGCGGAGGTGGCCCACGCCCAAGAGGAGCGGGACGCCCAGATTGACGCCCTGCGGCATGCCGTGGAAATGTCCCCCGGCTGGAGTTATCCCGCCCGCGAACTGGCGGACGCGCTGGAGGCCAACGACCAGCCCGAGGAAGCCCGTGTGGTGCTGGAGCAGGCGGTCGCCCGCGCGCCGCTCGACCCGGTGAACCACGGCTATCTCGCCGACAATTTGTGGAATGCCGAGGAACCCGCCGAGGCGCTGCGCCGGCTCGGCATCGCCCTGCGAATCGACCCCGGTTACGACTGGGCCTGGCGGCATCTCGCCGTCTGGAGCGAACGGCAGGACGAGGGGGACAAAGCCGCCGAAGTCGCCCGCGACGTCTGCCGGCTTCGCCCCGGTGATCCGCGAGGCTGGCTCGCCCTTGCCCGGTTGTTGCAAGGACCGGCCAACAATGAAGAAGTTCTTTCCGCTTTGGACAAGGCCATCGAATCGCACCCGCGGGGATTGGAAGCCTACGATTTGAAGGCCGAACGACTGGCCGAGATGGGCCGGTTCGACGAGGCCAAGGCCGCCGCCACGCCGGAGGTGTTTGAACTCGACCCACCGCTGATTCTCCAAGGCCGGGCCGCATGGGTGGAGGCCAAACGCGGCAATCACCCGCTCGCCTGCCGAGAAATGCAAGCCCTCGTCACCATCGAGCCGACTTACTATTGGGGCTGGCAACAACTGGCCGAGTGGTACAACGAGACGGGCCGCAAGGAAGAGTTTCTGGACGCCGCCGACAAACTGGTGGAACTGCGGCCGGACAATCCGATGGCCCTCGCCATGCGTGGCGAGGCCAAGCTGCAAAACGACGACCGCGAGGGGGCGAAGGCCGATCTCAAGGAAGCCCAACAGAACGAGCCGGGCTACTTCTACGCCGGGATGCTCCTGTTCGACGCCCACTTGCATGATGCCGAATATCCGCAAGCCCGCGCGGCGCTGGCCGTGCTGGAGGAACACGTTTCCGATGGCGGCCGGGCGCACTTGTTGAGCCGGTACATTCAACTGGCCACGCGAACAAAGGACGAAGAGGCCGCCGCCGACGCCTTCCGCGAACTGCTCACGCTTCCCTCGGACACGCCGTGGCTCATCGGCTCGGCGGCCAACGAATTGCGGCAGGTCGGCTGGGGCGAAATGGCCGACGAGATCCTTCGGGAAACCCTGGAGGAATCGGACGACTACCACCCGTGGGTATTGATGACCTGGCTGGACACCGAGGACAGCCACGATGCCGACCCCGAGGACAAACTGCGGATCGTCAACCGGGTGATCGAGACGCACCCGCGTTATCCGCTGGCTTATGACGTGAAGGCCGAAATCCTCACCCGGATGGGGCGATACGACGAGGCCGTGCAGACCTGCCACCCGAAGGCATGGGGGGACAGTCCGCCGCAAATCCTCCGGGGCCGGCTCGCGTGGATCACTGCCCAGCGGGGCGACCGGACCGCCGCCATCGCCGCCATGCGGGCCTTGTTGAAAGCCGATCCGGAGTATTCTTGGGGCTGGCGGCAACTGGCCGAGTGGCACGATCAAGAGGAATCACCGGCCGAATTTCTGGAGGCCGCCGAGAACCTCGTGCGCCTCAGCCCGACCGACCCGTCGGCCTATGTGGCCCGTGGCGACGCCCGCGAAGCCTCCGACGACCGCCGGGGCGCCAAGTCCGATTATCAGGAAGCCCTGCGGATGGACCCCGCCTACGGTCTCGCCGGGTTGCACCTGTTTGAACTGGAACTTGGGGACAACGAACTCGACGCCGCCCAGCGCACGCTGGCCGTGCTGGAGGAACACGCGGGGGGGCCGCAAGTGGCCCTCGCCGCCCTCCGGTTGCACGCCCGGCGTTCGGATGCCGAGGCTGCCCGGTTGTCGCTGATTCAAGTGTTGGAAATGGAGGACGTGCCGTACTTCATGATCGCGCGGGGAGTGGAAACCCTCGTCAACGCCGGGATGGCTGATGTCGCCGACCGGGCACTGGATCAATTGCTGGCAGCCGAGGAACCCGGCCCGACGACGATCCGCCTGTGGGTCGAACGCTCCGTGGTTCGCGGCGACTGGGCCTTTTTGGATCGCCTGCCCGCGTTCATCAAAACCGGGGAAGACGGCCGCGAAGCCCTCTACGCCACGGTGGACGCCCTCGGCGAACTGCCCCATCGCCTTCGGCTTCATGAGGTGATTCAAAAATTCGGGGACGAACTTCGTTCCTCGAATCGCGGCTGGGCCAAGGTGACTGCCGCCCTGATGAGCGTGAACGATTACCAAACGGCCGTGACATGGGGCGCCGACTGGAAAACCCGCAACGTGGACGAACCGTGGATGCTGCACCCGCTGGTGGTCTGCCACCGGCAACTCGGCCAATACTCCGAGGCAAGGCTCATCTGCGAAGCCGCCCTGAAAATCCCCGACGAGGACGCCACCAGTGGCGACTTCGCCGCCTGGCTTTCCTTCGAGGAAGCCCTGCTCGGCAACACCGAGAAGGCGCGGGCACTCTTCCAAGCCGCCGACTTTGACACTCTCGACGGTCTCCCCCGTATCTTGTACACGCTGGCCGAGGGCTTGCTTCTCGTCCGCGAAGGGGGCCGTGCCTCCTTTGAACAAGCAAAACAACGGGCCAAAGAAGCCATCGATGAATTCAAGGCCGAAGCCCCGGAAGCGGACCTGAAGGCCAGCTACCAGCGTTGGGTCGTCAAACTGGCCAAAGACGCCGGCGGCATTGGCCCGTGGCTGTGGGCAAAGTTCAGCGGCAAGAAACTGCCGTGAGAGACAAACTCATCAAAATTGCAAAAAATCGGGTCAAAAATGATGGTTTTCAGACTGAAAACCATCATTGAGCGGGGGGACATTTGCTTTTTAAGTTTTCACCCACCTGCATCGGGCATTTTAGCACTCATTCCGCTATCACACCAAGACCGGATCGTAAAGAATATTTGAAGGCTGAAACATGCATTTCGCTCATTTTGTCAAAATGTGGAGCGAAAAATTCAGCTTTGTCGTCAAAAATGAATTGTTTTTGTATTGCCTATCTTGCCCACATTTGCTCTAATACGCATGCCGTCTAACTCGTAAGTCGGCAAACCAATCATTCCACATGCTGGAAAGAGTCTCTCATGTCTCTGCAATACCCCTGTTTCTGGCTATCTGCGCTCATTAGCCTCGGATGTGTTTCATCATCCCATGCCTTTTTCTGGCATAAGCAGCCCGTGGCATGCGCTCCGGCAGTTTCCACCACCTCTTGCGAACCCCTTGCGGTTTCCGTACCGGCTCAGAGTTTGCAGGCGATTCAGCAACCCCTGCCGGCCGCTGGATTCACGATGGCGCCTCCGATCCAGCAACCGACCGCTGGATTTACGGTGGCGCCTCCGATCCAGCAACCGGCCCAGGTCGGGTTTGGGAGCCTGATGGGTGTTCCGCAAATAGCGGGTCTGCCGTTTGGCTATCCTGGCATGCCGACTGCTGGTTTCACAATTGCGCCGCACACGACCGGCTTTCAATTGTCACAGCCGGCATCGCCATCCACGGGCGTCACGATCATTCTGGTTTGCCCGCCATACTCGGGATTTCCGTTCGGCCAAGCTTTTCCACAATCTGCCGGATTCGCGCTTGTGCCGTCAAAAAATTCCGAAAAAATGACAGCCGGCTCTCCCTCCCAAGAAGATCTCACGATACCGAAAAAAGCCGGGGACACCAATGAACAACTTCTCAAAACGCTCATTGAACTCTCCAAACAGAATCAAAAGATAATCGAAAAGCTCGAAGAACTGTCCAAGCGTCCTCCCGCCATCAAGAATTGAATTTCAATTTGCCGCAAAATTGAAATTCAATCATGTGATTATTCAGCAGTTATTTTGATCATGTCAACAAAGCAAGAGTTGATGCTGCCCGAGGAGGCTGCGCGCTAATCTGTTCGTCACACCATTTACGCAAGGAGATTTGTTCATGGCCAAGTTTGACAACCAAAACCCTCAAAATCCGAAACCGAAACAGAGGCTTCAACCAAAACCGAAGGCAAAGCCAAAGAAGATAGAGCTGGCCGGCTTTTCCGGCACCGTCCGTCAGGATATTTTCGGATGCACCCCCGACCTTCCCGACCCTCGGGATGCGGGTTTTGCCAATACGATAACGGATTTGCCGGACCATATGCAATTAGACTCGCCGATGGAAGTCCGAAACCAAGGGAGCTTGCAGGCATGCACCTCCTTTGCGGTGGCGGCGGCCGTCCGGTTTGCGCAGATCAAGCAGGGATTAGAGGATTTTGAGCCAAGCCCGCTGTATGTCTTCTTTAACACACGTTCCATTGAGGGGCATCAAAGCCTGAATGTTGCCGTCGCGCCCCGTGATGCCATCAAGGCCGTGGCGAGCGATGGCTCCTGTAAGGAGGAGGACTTCCCCTATGATGAAAGCAAATTCAGCGTTCCACCGCCCCAGAATTGCTTTTTGTTTGGCCGCGATAACAAAGTGGTCACATATCTGAGAGTGCCGCCAGACTTAACCAGTCTGAAAAGTTGCATCGCACAAGGATTTCCATTTATTCTTGCGTTTACGGCGTTCAGCGGTTTTAGAAACATTGGCAGTGACGGCATGATTCCACCAGCGTCCGGAGCTCCGATCGGCGGCCATTGCATGTTAGTGCTTGGCTATGACGACGCCGACCAAATTTTCATGTGCCAAAACTCATTTGGAGAGGATTTCGGAAACCAAGGGTTTGTGTTCATGTCATATGCCTATTTGCTGCAAAACCAGTTCGATATCTGGACGATTACGCAAGTTCAGGAAGCGTAGGCAACAATTGAAAATTGCGCCCGCATACCTACGGCAGACGGCCGACAGGTCCGTGCGTTCGGCTGACTTTTTTTAAATTTCGGCCGACAATCGCCTTGTGAATGTCGGCGGTTTGGGTAATCTTGTTTTAAGAATGAATAACCAATCGTTTTAGTTAGAGAGGGTCATGCCATGCATCAGCATTGGATTCGCTTTTGTCTTTCAGCTTTGATTGGCCTCGGAGTTTATTCGACGTCCCAAGCCGGCTGGATTCACTGTCATAAATATTATGCCCAGCAACAGTCGGCTGGCTTTACGCTGGTCCCGCAGCAGTCGGCTGGCTTTACGCTGGTCCCGCAGCAGTCGGCTGGTTTTGCGAATGATCAAGGTGATGGAACCGCTGGAACTCCCGGAAATTTCACAGTAAAAAAGAAGGATCCCAACACTTCAACATCTACACCATCCGGATCGAACGATGAAATCAAAGCTCTCTTGGTAGAGATGAACAAAACTTTGAAATCAATCGACTCCAAGACACCAAAACCCAAGGCTGAACCGAAGGTGGATCCGAACAAAGCGCTCATTGATGCCATGAGCCAGTTGGGGGGTAAAATTGACACACTTAATGACGCATTGAAACGACCGATTCCGCTTGCTGTTCCCCCCGGCAGCATTATTCCCCCTGGTCAGCCTGTGCCCATGCCCATGCCAACCGCGCCGAAATAACATCCGCTTGTGACGATTCTTCCGGCCGAAGGCCGGATATCGATCATTCCTTTGCCGATCTTGCTCATCCTATGGGGCCTGCCGGGTCGAATCGACTCAGCAGGCCCTTTGCATTCGTGGTGCTTGGCATCAAGGGCATTCCATGCAGGATCGAAAGGAATCGATTCATGTTGACTCGTATTGGCCGAATGGTCATCGTTGGCGGTTCAATTCTCGGCATGTGCCCCATCGGAGGGGTCCATGCCCAAACCGTCAGACCACCGGAGCAAAAAATCGTTCCGGCTAACCACTTGCATCGACAACCGACAACCCAAGGGGAAGATTGTCCCCCGCCGGTCTCGATTCCCGCCCCCAACCCCGCCGAATGTGAACTACCGTGCCCGGCCGAGTGCGCGCCCGGCAAATCCTGTGTTTTGCCGAATCGCCCTCTGCGGCCCAAGATCATTATCGAACAGCAACAACCAGAAGTTGTTTTCCAGAGTGTGCCAGCGATCAATGTTCGCGCCCCTTACACGGGTTGCACCAAGCCGGAATGTCTGAACCGGGCCGGATTGCCCGCCCCCTCCCCCACGGCTGGCCTTCCCAATCAACCGGCTGGAACTCCTCAGTTTTTGGCCGGCGCGCCCGCGTCGGCTCCTGCCATGACCATTGCGGCCGTTCCCGTCATGGGCTACCAGATGCAAATGGTGCCGACGATGGGTTACCAATATCAGATGGTGCCTGTCCAACAGCAATCGGCAGGTTTGGCGTTGCAAGTTTCCCCGGTTCAGGCTCAAACGGCCGGTTTCGCGCTGCAAGCTCCTCCGGTGCAGCCTCAAATGGCCGGTTTCGCATTGCAGAATCCTCCCCAAACACAGACGGCAGGTTTTGGCATCGGCATCGGCACCGAAATTGGCCTCACGCTCTTGGAACAGCTTCTTCGCAGCCAATTGGCCAGTCGTGTGGAACAGACCGTCTTGCGAAAAATTGACGCCTCCCAAGTTTGCCCCGATGATGCGTTTCGCGAGCTGACCAAACAACTGAAGTCGGTCAACGACCGGCTGAGTCGTGATTCTTCTTCAAAGCCGGACAATTCTTCCAGCAAGGCAAATGCGGAATTGGACACCTTGCGCAACGAAACAGTCCAAGCCCTTAAAGATGCCAATACCGCGCTGAATGCGATGAAAGCCAAGCTTGAGCAAGCGGAGCAGGTGATTGAGGCGCTCAAAAAGACGCCGAAGAATTAAGGCACGCGGGGGCCAACGCCACAATTTTTTAGCAAAATCTTTCAAGCTCGCTTTTCCAACAGACAAGGCCGCCTGATTCAGGCGGCCTTGTCTGCTTTCATTTTCAAACTTTGATCAATCTTGGACAAATCAAGACACTTTGGATCAATTGTGCCGTTTGCGCCGCCGATACCGAACGTGAGGATTCTTTGTGATCTTGCGGGCTGACTCGACAAATAGCGCCCCAAAAGGATTATCATGCGTGCCACATTGTTGTTTTTGATGTTGCTTTCATCCGGGTGCAAGCATTGCTTCTCCGGCGAAGACTGCAACGGAGCCCCGGAAATCATTCGGGTGAAGGCGCCCCGCCAAAAAATCATTGTGGAAACACCGGAGGATTGCCCCGGCGAGGAGTGTGAAACGCCGCCCACGGCCGGCCTTCCGGCCCCGAAACCGGCTCCTCGGGCCGGACTTCCCGCGCCGACCCAACCAATGCCGACGGTGATTCAGGCCCAGCCATCAATGATGGCCGGAGCCCCGATGGTCATGGCTTCGCCGGGAGTGGCGGGATTTTCAGCCCCGCAAAGTGTTGCCGTGGCCAACACTGAACAGACCATTCGCGCTCCCCGCACCCGGTGGGCGTTGGGCCTGACAACAATCAACATTCCCTTTCCCACGCTCAAATTATTCGACGTGCCTGTCCCCGGCGAAGTGACAACAACGACAACAATCCCAACGCCCCCTCCCCAGCAAATTCAATTGCAACAGCAAAATGTATTGCCTGTGCAACAGTTTGCGGGAATGCCGATGGTTCAACAGGTGGCTGGCTTTCAGATGATTCCCCAGCAGCAGCAATTTGTGGGAATGCCAATGATCCAGCAACAACCACAGTTCGCCGGAATGCCAATGGTTCAGCCGCAGTTCGCCGGAATGCCGATGATCCAACAACAACCGCAGTTCGCCGGAATGCCAATGATCCAGCAACAACCGCAACAACCCATGGTGGCTGGCATTCCTCCCCAGCCCCAACCAATGAAAGCCGGACTGCCTGCGGCCGCCGATTGCCCTCCGGTCAGCAAGGAGACGCTTGACAATCTGGAGAAAGAAATCAAGCGTGCCCGCGAATTAATCGGGAAGTAGTGATTAGTCTTGTTAAGGAAGGATGACCGGGGCGATTTTCCAAACAATGCACGGTCATCTTCGTTTCAAATGTGTTCTTCAAAGAGATCGTATTCTCATCCACGTCTTGATTTTTCTGTTTGCCATCCTAATTTTCAAATTGCTGTTTTGCCAGACATCGCAAAGACGACCATTTCGTTTTTAAAGCAGCTGACCTGTACTCGACTGCCCTGTGGGGCTGACACTTGCACACCTAAACCTAGCTGGCGTAATGACCAGCATACGCATTGAGAGACTCGCATGTTCAATTCCGTGATGCTGGAGACAGGGATCGGGCTGATCTTTGTCTTCCTGCTGCTCAGTCTGGTCTGCACGGCCGCGAAGGAGGTACTGGAGAGTTGGTTGCGCATGCGCGCCCGCTCGCTGGAACTCGGCCTCCAAGAAATGCTCACCGATTACGCCAACGACAAGTGGAAGCAAAGCAAGGGAATCGCCGCCGCGCCGAACACGGAAGGGGCTCCCGCACTACCGGCGCAACAGAATCTGGTGGAGAAGTTGTACAACCATCCGCTCATTTGCTGTCTCTTTCGCGGCAAATACGACCCGGCCAACCTTAAGCAACTCCCGGCTTATATTCCGGCCAAGAGTTTTGCCCTGGCGCTGCTGGACGTGATCAAACCTGCAAAGCAGGCTTTGGGCCAGCCGGCGGAAAGGTCCGGGGCCTCGGGGGCAACGCCGCCGGCTTCCCCGCCGGTCGCCGTAACTCCGCCCGTGGTCATGCCGCTTATCATGACACAGGCCGCCGACGGCCAGCCCGCGACCATCTCCGCAGTCCCGGTGGTTCCCGCCCCGCCCGCGGCAGCCACCCCCGATCCCTTAAAGGATTTCCGGGACACCGTGGGAACGATTGAGAATGAGCAAGTCAAGAAGGCCCTCTTGGCGATGATCGATGCCGCCAACGGGGACATTAACCAGCTTCGGCAGAACCTGGAGGCATGGTTTAACAGTTCGATGGACCGCGTGTCCGGGTGGTACAAGCGGCACACGCAGTATTGGTTGCTGGGAATCGCCGCCGTTGTCACGGTGGCGCTGAACGTGGACACGATCGCCATTGCCCGCGCGCTGCAAAACGACAAATTGCGTCAAGAAGTGGTGGCGGCGGCGGAGAAAAAGATCCAAGAGGCGCCGCCAAGCAAGAATGGCGATTCCAAAACGCCGTCCGATGCCTGGCAGGACTTGAAGCAAACGAATGCCGCCCTGTCGGCGACCGGCCTGCCGATGGGGTGGGACTTCGACGACTTCCGGTCATTCCCGACGTGCGATAATCTGCCGGCCGGATATCCCAAGAAGAGCACGGGATATGTCATCTCCGCATGGGTGATGAAAATCTTTGGCCTGTTGATGACCATACTGGCCGTCTCGCTCGGGGCGCCGTTCTGGTTCGACATCTTGAACCGATTCATGATTCTCCGCAGCACAGTGAAGCCGCAGGAGAAGAGCCAGGACGAATCGTCCAAAGATCCGGTCAACAAGAAATAAACCGGGACCGCCGGGAGCATCTCCCGGCGGTTGATGTGTCACTTCTTCCCGCTGACCAGTTCAAACGGCTCCGGCTTGTTGTCGCCTGTTTTCAGTTCGATGTCGAGCGGCGTTTTATCCTGAAGACCATAAATCGGCGGCACCAGATTCAACATTGGCGTCCCCATGCCGCCGTCGGCCTTGGCGGGCACTGACTTGGTGACCAGCACCATGAACTTGCCGGGGCGAAGCCGGTTGTTGTTGTTGGCATCCGGCTGGATGGTGAAGGCGCCGTTGGCATCCGTCTTGGCCTGCGCGGTCCCGAGGTCCGGGTTGTTTCCCTTCGGGACGAACCGGACCTCGGCATCCGCCAGGGGGACGCCGTCCAGTTTGATCGTCCCGTGGACGACGGCCTTGTCCCCGCCTTTGTTGTCGCCGCAACCGGCAAAAACACACGTCAGGGCGATCAGGGCGAATGATCGCACAGAGGCAATTTGAAACACGTCTTGAATCCTCAAGTAGATGGAGAGGGCTTTGGGGCAGGGGCTTAAGCAGCTAGCCGGGGTTGGCTGTTACATTTCCCCCTTGCCAAGGGGGAGAGGAAACCCGGTCGTCGCCAAAACAATCAGTCTTGGAAAAAAAGCCGGTTTTGCTCTCTCCCTTGGCAAGGGGGGAGCTGGAGGGGGTCTCTTCACCAGAGACCGAAACCGATATTTACAAGTTAACAATCATCCCCGGCAAAGGCTTAGAAATTGCCTTGGGAATTGCCGTCGCGGGGGTCGCAGGCGTTGGCCCAGACGGTCGGTGAAACACTCCCGGAAACGCCCCGGACAGACCCGTCGCCCATGCCCACGGAGATCACGCTGGTGTGCGGAGAGTTGCCGCCGCCGCTCGCGTTTGAGGCGTTGGCCACCAACGGCTTGATCTGGAACATCGGGCAGGGGGCGTAACCGGTGCCGCCGGCGTAGGGGGCGCTGCAAATCTGCGCCATCCAGCGGTTTTCAGAGTTGAACCACAGGCTGGAAAGCGGGCCGCCGCCGGTGTTGCCGCTGCCATACCAAGCATAGCGTTCGCCGAACATCACGGTTTGGGACATGCCATCTTGGAAGGTCGCGGGAATGCGGCCCGCCCCTTCCTGACTGTTGGCAGCCGGGTTCCCGAAGACCAAGTAGTTCCAGGCATAATTGGAGATGGCAAAGGTGCCGTCCGGCCCGGCGGGGTTACCGAGGCCGCTGCCGCCGCCGGAGGCGTCGGAGGGACAGCGGAACATGGTGATTTTCGTGCCTTGATAGGCGGTGGGGGTGGAGACGTTGCCGCCCTGGGCCACCACAAGGGCGTACACCGGATTTTGCTCGATGTACGGGAAAAGTTGGAAAAAGCCCGGCGTCTGGTTCTTGAACGGCCCGTCCGTGGAGACCACGGAGTTCCAACCCGACCCGCTGGCGGCTCCGGCCCCGGCGGGAGGCATCACCCCGCAGGTGTCATGACAGTTGTGGACGGCCAGTCCGAGTTGCTTGAGATTGTTGGTGCATTTCATGCGATTCGCCGCTTCGCGAATCTTTTGCACGGCCGGCAACAGCAGCCCGATGAGAATGGCGATGATCGCAATCACCACCAAGAGTTCAATCAACGTGAAACCTGACCGACATTTTTTCAAAGATGAAAACATCTGTTCTCCTGGAAGAGATGAGAGAATAGAAATTTGATTGTCAGAGATCATCGGAAGCCAAGCAAGACAAATTTCACACAAAAGTCATGCTTCAATCACGGGCCGGAATGAGATGGAATGATCCGGCGAAAGCAGTGAATCAGCCCTTCGATCGCCTGCCTCCGCAAATCATTGCGCACATTGGTGGTCATCGATGATTTGCGGAAGCATTCCCGAACCCCTGGCAAAGTTCATGACAATTTTCTTGACACTGATTCAGGACGAAGGGTATAAGAAAACGCATTCGCAAAGGTTTATATATCCGATTGTCACATATCGATATCATCAATCACGGGCCGGCTAAACAACAGTCCTGGTTGTGTGGCTGCCAGCAAGCACATTGTCGATGCTCGCTTGACGGACGAACGTCTCATTTTTCATTCTTGTCGCATCATTTCCGGCGGCCCGGATGGCATGACGGACATGTGCTTTTTAATTTTTTTTCCAAGGGAGAGTCAGAATGGCATCGGGTGATTTTGGGAAACGGCGTCGTGGGTTTACCCTGATTGAGCTTCTGGTGGTGATTGCGATTATCGCCATCCTCATCGGCTTGCTGTTGCCGGCCGTTCAGAAGATTCGCGAAGCGGCCAATCGCATGAAATGCACCAACAACCTGAAACAGATCGGGCTGGCTTTTCACAATTACCACGACACGGAATCAGCCCTGCCCTACGGCCAGTTTGGCCAGTTTGCGCAGAACAGCGGCTTCACCGTGCCGCCGGCCGTCAGCGCCACTTCGTGCTACTCCTGGCCCATTGGCATCCTGGCCTATGTCGAGCAGCAAAGCGCCCTGACGTCAATTAACACGTGGTGCGCGGCGAACACGGGAACACCGACATATAATGCCGCCAATCCCATCAAAGACATCAAATTCAAGGGTTACATTTGCCCGACCGATCCCAAGGGCGGCAGCCTCTCCGGGATCGGCGAGGGTTTTCAGGGGAATTATGCGGGTTGCAACGGAAGCACGGTGTTCTGGGACGGCAGCGCGACCTATCCCAAGACGGGCGGCAAAGCCGACACCGGGATCGTTTTGACGGGAGCGCAATGCCGGTTTTCCGATGTCACCGATGGCCTGAGCAACACGCTGATGTTGAGCGAACTTCTGGTGTGGGATCAGGGGGATGATCGCCGTGGCCGGATGCACAACTCTTATCAGGGCGAAACCTTTTTCAGCACGTTGAATATTCCGAACAACACCGTCGCGGACGCGCAGTTCAGTTGTGGAAGCGGTTTGCCGACGTATCTTCCTTGCTCGGCCATCGGGGGGGGCGCCAACTCGATCAATTCGGCGAGAAGCAAGCACACGGGCGGCGTCAACTGCGGCATGGGCGACGGATCGGTCAAGTTTATTCAAAACACCGTGACCCCGGCCGTCTGGCTCGGCCTTGGAACACGATCCGGAGGCGAATCCGTCACCGCTCCGTGAGATGGATCAAGATCATTTGCAAACCAAGCCGGTGCTGACGTTGAGACAACCCCGGCTTGAAGATTGACTTGTCGGCGACGGTTTCCGGGCACTCACGCGGCCCGGCTCGCCGGATTGAATTTGCCTTACACCTCGCTCATCGTCTTTTCCAGTTCATCCACCAATCGCCCGAAACGCTCAAAAGCCTGGTTGACCGGCTCGGGTTGTTCCATGTCCACGCCGGCATCTCGCAACAAGTCGAGGGGGTCTTTGGAGCAGCCCCCCTTGAGGAAGCCGAGATACGCATCGAGTTCGGCCTTGCCGCCGTTGGCGACTCGTTCCGCAAGGGCGATGGCGGCCGAGAGGCCGGTGGCGTACTTGTACACGTAAAACGCCCGGTAGAAGTGCGGGATGCGCAAACCTTCCAAAGAGAGTTGCTCGTCCAGTGTGAAGTCGGGGCCGAAGTAGGCGTCCAGCAGTTTTTGATACTCTTCGCGGAACGATTCGAGCGTCAGCGGTTCGTTTTTCTCGGCCAGTTCATGGGTGATCTTTTCGTATTCCGCGAACATCGTCTGCCGGACGATGGTGCGGCGCAGGTCGTCGATTTCCCGGTTCAGGTAATAGGCCCGCGTGCGGTTGTCCGTCACGTGTTTCATCAGGTATCGGCCGAGAAATTGCTCGTTGAACGTGCTGGCGACCTCGGCGACGAAGATCGTGTAATTCGCGTATTGCGGCGGTTGCGTCTTTTTGGAAAACTGCGAGTGCATCGAGTGCCCGGCTTCGTGGGCCAGCGTGAACACATGATCCGGCACGTCGGCCCGGTAGTTCATCAGGATGTATGGCTCGCTGTCGTAGCAACCGCTGGAGAACGCCCCGCTGTGTTTGCCTTTGTTCTCGTAGCGGTCGCACCAGCGGCCGCGCAATCCCTTGACCAGCGCGTCAACATAAGTTGAGCCGAGCGGCTTCAACGATTCAATCACCACATCGACGGCCGAATCCCACGGCTGATGGCCGGACACATCCGGAATGATCGGGGCGTAGGTGTCGTAAAAGTGAATGTCCGGCAGATTCATCAACTTTCGGCGAAGCTGATAGTAACGATGCACCACTGGCAAATTGGCCCGGACGGCGGCGATGAGATTGTCGTACACGCTCACCGGCACATTGTCGGGGAACAGGGCCGCTTCGCGGGCGCTCGGATAATTCCGCACGCGGGCGTGGTAAACGTCCTGCTTGACGGATCCGGCGAGGGTGGCCGCGAAGGTGTTCGCGTGGTCCTCGTATTCCCGGTAATACTGCGTGAACGCTTTGCGGCGAATTTCGCGGTCGGGGTTTTCCAAGCAGGCCGCGTAGGAGCCGTGGCTGAGTTCGAGGAGTTTCCCTTCGGCCAGTTCGATGGTGCCGAACTTCAGGTCGGCGTTGAGCAATTGGTCGAAGACATTGTGGGCCGTCTGCGTCACCTCGGCCTGCATGGCGAGGAGGCGTTCCTCGGCCTGCGTCAGCGTGTGCTTTTGATAACGCATCACCCGTTCAAGGGTGAGCTTGTACGCCGCCATCTCCGGTGCGTTCACATAGGCGTTGAGCTTCTCCGTCGGCAGGGACAGCAACTCCGGCCGAATATAGCTCGCCAGTTCCCCGGCCCGGCTGGCCACTCCAATGTAGCGGGCCTTCAACCCCTGATAAGCGGAGTTGGCCACGTCCTCGGTCGTCTTCAAAAACGCATAGGTTCCGATGCGATCCGCCAACCGGTCCATCTCGGTGTCGAAGGCCAGGCACTCCGCGAGGACGGCCGGGCCGTTGCCGAGTTTCCCGGCGAACTTCGAGTAACCCCCGATCTTCGATTCGTAATCGGCAAACGTGGTTTCCCAAGCGACATCGCTGGCGAACAGGCTGGAGAGATCCCAAGTGTCCTCGGGACGGACTTCGGAACGGGTCGGCACACGGTCGGCGGCGGGTTCGGCCACGGGGGACACTCCTTTGAGACGTTGCTGCAATGGGGATGTTTTACGAAGGGAGGGGATGGAAAAAGCAAGTGTGTTTTGTTTCGGAGCGAGGCAGAGTGGAGTATCAACGAGCCGAGCAGCGTAAGCTGCCGGGTATTGCGCTTCATGCGGGAAGAAACGTACACTCAAAAGTGTTGCGCATCTCCGGAATTGGCCGAAGCGTTTTTCCGCTCACATGTTTTACCCGGCAGCTTACGCTGCTCGGCTCGTTAACGCTCCGAAACAAGCCTGTATTACGAAAAGGGGCTTCAACCCGCTTGCTCCCCCTCTCCGTTTTGGACATGAGGCTTGGGGGTGAGGTTGTCTTCGCGGGCGTGCGGCTCCGCTTGAAACACACCAATGATCCTGCCCGAGGGGTCTTTCACTTCCGTCCAATCGGTGGCGGTCAATTCGGCCAGTAACTCGGGATCGGTGATTGTGACAGAGATTGCCATCGGATGATTCCGCAAGAATTGGTTTGTGTTCGTGTCAAAATGCGAGATTAGCTCATGGCCTCCAGATGAAGAAGGACGTCGGCGGGTGATTCGCCTTCCAGCCTGTTCCTGAGCAACTCGGCGACTTCGTCAGCCGTGAACGACACCACGAATCGTTGCTGATTTCGGCCCCGGAGTCGCAAAAATCGGCCGATGATCCGGCCGCATGAATCTTTGAAATTCACGATTTGTTCGCTCTCCAATTGGGCCAGCAATTCCGGGTCCGTGATTGTGACGGCCATTGGAGTTCTCCCTGATGAGTGGATTTTCAGTTTACCCCAAGGTCCGATTCCACACAACCACACGCTTCGTATCGTGAACCTCACGCTGGTTGCCTCAACACCATGAAACACGAGACCACACTCATGAAGATTGACACCGAATTTGCCGTGAACACGCTAATGCGTTTCCTTGCCGTCGAGGGCGTCACCGGGCAGGAGAAGAACATCGGCAAGGAGATTGTCGCGGCCCTCAAGGAGCTGGGCGTCGCCCCCAAGAACATCAAGTTCGACGATGCCAACACTCGTATTCCACTGCCGACGCAAACGGGCAACCTCATCGTCTATCTGCCGGGAACCATCGCCGGGCCGCGGCTATTGTTCATGACGCACATGGACACCGTGCCGTTGTGCGCCAAGGCCGTCCCGGTCAAGAAGGGGAACAAGATCGTGCCGCAAGGGGTGACGGCCCTCGGCGGAGACAACCGCACCGGGTGCGCGGCGTTGGTGAATCTGGTTTCCACCTTATTGAAGAACAACATCCCGCACCCGCCGATCACGCTGTTGTTCACCGTGCGGGAAGAGTCCGGGTTGTTCGGGGCGAGGCATGTCGATCCCGCGATTCTGCAATCCCCGGCGAAGGCGTTTAACTTTGACGGCCGTTCGGTGTCTGATTTGAACATCGGGGCCGTCGGGGCCGACCGATGGGAAGTGGACATCCACGGCAAGGCTTCCCATGCGGGCGTTCACCCGGATCGCGGCATCTCGGCGACCTTGATCTTTGCGCTGGCGTTGGCCGAAGTGCATGCCGGGGGTTGGTTCGGCTTGGTGAAGAAAGACGGCAAGGAAGGGACCAGCAACATCGGCTCGGTTGGCGATGCCGACGGCAAATCGGCCGGGGAGGCGACCAACGTCGTGACGGATTTCGTCCACATCAAGGGGGAGTCCCGCAGCCACGACACGAAGTTCTTCCGCGAGATCACGGCCGCTTACAAGCAGGCGTTTCTGAATGCCGTCGCCAAAGTGACGGATCACGAGGGGAAGACCGGGAAGGTGAAATTCACCGCCCGCACGGATTACTTCCCGTTCCGGCTGAAGGAAGACAGCGCCGTGGTTCAACATGCCGTCGAGGCGGTGAAGAAGATCGGCCGCGAGCCGGTTTGCCGCGTGACCAACGGCGGGCTGGACGCGAACTGGATGTTCAAGCACGGCATCCCGACGGTGACCCTCGGGGCCGGGCAGAATGACATTCACACCGTCAAGGAATGGGTGGATGTGCCGGAGTTTCTCGAAGGCTGCCGGCTGGCGGTTGCCCTCGCCGGGGCGTGACCGTTTATGGATTGGCAGTCATCTTTGCCCGCACTTGCGCAAGCATCCGTTGATAGCCGATGTCCGAAGGCCATTGCTCTGTCAGCACGCGGGCATGGTGTTCGGCCTCGGCCAGCCGACCGTTCATTTCCAGAGCCACGACCAGATTGTGCCTCGCCAGATAATTGGCCGGGTCGCATTCGATCAGCGGAGTCAGCAAGGCGATGGCCTCAGTCCCCCGGCCTTCGGTGATGTAGGCGTGCGAAAGGCTGATTTTCGCCCGCATGTTGTCCGGGCGTTGCTCAAGGGCGCTTTGCCAAAGAGTGACGCCGGAGCGGTAATCCTCGTTTCGCCGCAGGGTGAGGGCGATCAGGCTACCGGCGATCACGAATAACACCAATATCTTTATTCGCGGCCGATTCCTCAGAAGCCAATCACCGGCCCACACGACGCCAACAGCGACGCTGGCAAGCGACAGATACAGCCGATGCTCGAACACCGGGTCCACGATGGGCAGGAAGCTCGATGTGGGAATGAGGATCAGGAAGAACCAAGCGGCAACAAACCCGGCGGCGGGGCGTTTCCACAGAAGAACCACCGTGATGACCAGCAACCCGATGATGATCGCCAGTTCCGGCATGGCCTCGCCGACCGTGCGACACCACGGCCAGCCATCGTAATCAATGGACTGCCCGACGGGCCAGACACTTAACCGCAGGTAATGCAGGATCACGCCGCATTGCGTGAGGGCATATTGCCTCGGCGTCACCGCCTCCATGCCGAAGCCGATTCCCTTGTCCACAGCCAAGGCCCGCATGAAGTGCCACGAGACAAAACTTCCCCAGATGACGAGAAACAGCGAGTAATAGCCCCGGCGCCGCCGGATCATCTCCCGCACGGATGTCGCCAGAAACACGCGGTCGAACAACATCACGGCGCCGGGGGCGGTCATCAAGATTTCCTTGGAACAAAAGCCCAGGAAGAGACTGACGAGCGAAACCGCCAGCCACGCCCGGCGATGATGCCAGGAGGTTTCGGCCCGCAACAACCCGTACAGAATCAGCAAGTAAAACAGCCCGGCCATCGATTCGCCGCGTTGGATGATGTACGTCACCGATTGCGTCTGGATCGGGTGAGCCATCCATAGCAAGGCGACGGCAAAGCCGAAGCAAACGGCCGACTGGCGGTACCGGCCATGAAATCGCGGAAGCCGAAGGGTTCGCCAGACGAGTCCAAAAAGCGTGAGCGCCGACCCCAGATGGATGGCGACATTCAACACATGATGCGGCGCCGGGTTATACGCCCCGATGTGTTGGATCACCCAATTGGAAAGCATCAACAGCGGACGGGTGGGGTACGAGGCGACATATTCCCGCACATCGCCGAAATGCGGGCTTTCGAGAATCCAGCCCACGTCATCAAACACAAACGCCTTGGAATAACAATTGGCGTAAGCGATTAACCCCAAGGCGATCAACAGGACGATGGCGGACGCGCGGTTCATGAGGGAAAGAATACGCCTCGCGGGGCAAGAGCGAGATGAAACCACCCGTTTCGGGAACCAATGGCATACACCCAAAAACACGCCGCGAAAACGATCATTTTCAAAACATTTTTGAGCTGAAAAAAGCAAAAAACCGGTCAAAAATGTGTTCAAATCGGCTTCCAGAACGCCCTCTGGGACCACTTTTTTCTCGTTTTCAGCTCAAAACCGGTCATTTTCCGGCCAAAAACTGAACACCACCCATGCGAATTCCTCGGCGATTACACCCACCTGCCCAAATGATTTTGGCATAATCCGGCGCCACTTTGGGAATCCGCGACTTTTTGGCCCGGTTTCAAAAGAGTGAAAAAACCCGCTCATTTTCACAGCGACGATCCCCATTGTGAAACGGTGACATGGGGGCGAAAAAGGCATTAACCACAAAGACGCAAAGATCACACAAAGTTTCACAAAGAACAAAACAGAAACAGCAAGCAAAGTGAAAACAAAAAACCACCGATCCAAATCAAGACAACATC
>NZ_JH636440.1:669968-682540 GCF_000255705.1 Zavarzinella formosa DSM 19928 | reverse complement strand
TAACCACAAAGACGCAAAGATCACACAAAGTTTCACAAAGAAGACGACAAGCAAAGTTAAAGAAGAAAGACCACCAAGCATAAATCAAAAAGCATTGTTGCCTTGATTTGGCTCGGTGGTCTTTTGTTTTCACTTTGCTTGCTGTTTCTGTTTTCACATTGCTTTGATCTTCTTTGTGAAACTTTGTGTGATCTTTGCGTCTTTGTGGTTAATGCTTTTCGTGCCCCCACGCCACGGTTTCACGGTGTTCGCAAAGGATTGATCCGAGCGCCAGCTCACCCGCTGATCGGGCGGTCTTTCACCAACTGGCTGACGGCCTTGAAGACGGGATGATCGGCGCCGCGAAGCCACTCGAAGGCAGTGGCTTCGACGGTCGTGAGGATGGCCCCGGCCCGTTCGCACCGGCTCAGGGCGACTTGTTTGTCGGAGTCGCGGCGGGATTGGATGGCGTCCACGGGCAGGAAGACTTCGTTCCCCGCCTCCAGCAGATCAAGGACCGTTTGCATCACGCAAACATGCCCCTCGATCCCGGTGACGACGATTTGACGACGGCCCATCGGGGCCAGCAATTCCCGGAACGGCTCCGCGCCGAGGCAGCTAAACGCCAGTTTGGAAACCGGGGGATGGCCGAGCAGCGGAAGCAGGTCGGCGGAGGTGGGGCCAAGCCCCTTGGGATACTGCTCTGTGGCAATCACGGGGACGTTGAGCAGTTTCGCGGTGCTGGCCAGAAAGGCGATGTCCCGGATGAGCGCGCCCGAGTCCCGCATCGCGGCCAGCAGTTTGTCCTGCACGTCCACGATCAACAGAACGGAATCAGCGGAAACAAGCCGGGACATTCCGTTACTTCTTCTCGCCCGTCGCGGCCGGAGCGGCAGCTTTGGTGGCCAGCCGGAGTTCGTGCTTCTTTCGACGCTTTTCCTTCTTCTTCATTCGCATGGCGGCGGGGTTGCCCATGATCGTTCTCCTTGAATCGGCCCGTATGTCGGTAAGCTCTTTAGATTATTGTTGACCGTTCGGAAGTCAAACCGCCCGGCTTGATGATTCATCTTCCCGAAAAACGGGCGGCGCCCAAGGCCGCGTATTTCGCCCGGCGTCAGACAAATGTACTTGATCCGGATGCCGTCCGTGGCCATAATTCCCCCACAACCTGACCGTTGACGGAGTTTCGTCCGCCAAAAGCCAGGTTGATCGTATCGGCCCCAAAAGAGGCCGCCTTTTTCCAACAAACCGAGCATCCTCATGAGAATCCTTGCAACATTGACGGCAGGATTGTTGACCGTTTCGAGCGGATCGTTCCTGACCGCCGCCCCGGCCCTGCCGCCGGCGCCCAAGACAACCGAAGCCCCGGCCCCGGCGGGCGCCGTTCCGCGACTGCTGGCTCTGCGGCCCGGAGCCGACGGGAAGGTGCGCGTCCAAGTGCTCCGCACGGAACAAAAGGGCGTCAACGTCGTGATCGGCGGGGGTGGCGGCGCTCCGCGTCAGCAAACGATCAACGTCACCGTGCGGGCTGAAGTCGAGCTTGGCGATGTCAAGGATCTGACCATCACCACGGCGGGCGGGAAGACCGTGTCCAAAGAAGACGCGATCAAACGACTGGCGGCCGGCGGCGTGGTCGCCGTCTCGGGGGACGGCAAGCCGGTTGATCCGGGCTATCTGGCGTTGTTCAAAGACAATTTGTTGGTGCTGACATCCCCGGAATTGGTGACCACCCTCGCGAAGAGCTCCGTCGGCTTCACCGCCGTCGGCGGGGTGGCGATGCCGGCCCCGGCCATCGCGCCTGCTCCGATTCTCCTGCCCGCCCAAGCGGTTCCCGCTCCGATTCTCCTGCCCGCCCAGGCAGTCCCCGTTCCGGTGGCGCCCGCGAAAGAGGCCCCGGCGCCTATGAAAGACAAGTAAGGTTTGCGCGGCATCGGACAGGCTGGCCAATTTTCCCCAACCAGCCTCTTGCCCCAGCGGCGGCGTGGCGTCATGATGGGCGCTCACCATCAATCCGCCGGAGTATTCTTCCATGCGTCCGAACCGTCGGGAATTTGTCGTGGCCGGGGCGTCGGCCGGTGTCGTGGCCGTCGGTTCCGTCACCGGGGCCGAACCGGCGAAGCCCGCCGCTTCCTCTGCCGCCGGCATTCCCTTTCAACTCGGGATGGTCACTTACAATGTGGCCGCCCAATGGGATCTCGCCACCACACTGAAGATTTGCAAGAGCGTCGGCATCGCGGCCGTCGAATGCCGGACGACGCACAAGCATGGCGTCGAACCCTCGCTCACAAAAGACCAGCGTGCCGACGTGAAGAAGCAATTCGCCGACAGCGGCGTCGCGTTCTGGGGTGCCGGCAGCACGTGTGAATTCCACGCGCCCGACGAAACCGTGGTGAAGAAAAACATCGAACTGTGCAAGACTTTCATTGATCTCGTCGCCGAGATCGGCGGCAAAGGGGTGAAGGTCCGGCCCAACGGGTTGCCGAAGGGCGTGCCTGTCGAGAAGACGCTGGCCCAGATTGGGAAAGCCCTCAAGGAATGCGGGACGGCCGCCGAGAGCGCCGGGATCGAAATCTGCGTCGAAGTCCACGGGCCGGGCACCCAAGAACCGGCCAACGCGAAGACCATCATGGAAGAGACCGCCCACAAGAGCGTCGGCCTCACTTGGAACTCGAACCCGACGGATGTGAAGGCCGGTTCCGTGAAGGAATCCTTCGACATGCTGAAGCCATGGATCAAGTCCTGCCACATCAACGAGATTTACAAAGACGCGGCCAAGATCTATCCCTATCGGGAACTCTTCTCCCTGTTGCGAAGCATCGGCTACAACCGCTACACGATGATTGAAGTCGGCCGCACCCCGACCGACCCGGCCAGCGGCGAGGACATGCTGCGTTATTACAAGGCGCTCTGGACGGAACTGGCCCGAGGCTGACCGGCCGGGAACGCCCGTTACCATCGGGCGGTCGCATGACGGACGCCGGCCGGATATACTACCACACTGCCGGCCCAACACTCGTCATGGAGGCAACGCCCTGTGCCGCACCCGCTCGCATCGGAACTCGAAGGTCTCAAATTATTTGTCAAAGGAAAGCTCCCGCCCGAGGGGATTCGCCTGTTAACGGCCCGACTCACCGAACCGGGTATCTTGGATGACGTGATCGTCGCCATCGGGCGGCAGGCGGGAACGCTGGCGACGGCGCTGCGAAAGCGACCTCGCGACAAGAACCCGGCCGAGGACGCGCTGGCCGACATGCTCTTGGGCAAGTTGGGCGACGCCGGTTCCACGGACGGCGACGACACGGAAGCCGGTTCCGCAGGATCGCGTTCCAAGCTGGCGAAACTGCCGCAACTCACGTCCTTCGAGATCCGGAAGGTTCTCGGTCAGGGAGGCATGGGAACGGTCTATCTGGCCGAAGACCCACGCCTCGGCCGACAAGTCGCCATCAAGACATTGAAACGGGAGTTCGCCGAAAAGCCGGGCGCCGTCGCGAGATTTTTGCTGGAGGCCAAAACCGCCGCCAAAATCGAACACGATCACATTTGCCCCATCTATCAAACCGGCGAAGAGGGGGGCATCCCGTTCATCGCCATGCCGTTCCTCAAGGGGGAACCGCTTGATGTGCGGATGAAGCGGGAAAAGCGGTTGCCGATCGCCGACGCCATCCGAATCGGCCGGGAGATCGCCCTCGGGCTGGCGGCCGCTCACGAGGCCGGACTGATCCACCGGGACATCAAACCGGCGAACGTCTGGCTGGAATCCGGCCGGGGCCAGTTCCCGCGAGTTCGCATTCTCGACTTCGGTTTGGCTCGCGGACTCGGACAAGACAACGAATTGACGGCCGCCGGAACGGTCGTCGGCACGCCCTCGTACATGGCTCCGGAACAGGCACGCGGAAAGAAAGTAGACGGCCGGGCCGACCTGTGGAGCCTCGGCGTCATCCTCTACGAGATGACCGTCGGGGCGAAACCGTTCACCGGCGAGGACACCATCGCCATTCTCGCCAGTCTGGCCCTGGACAACCCGACACCACCGCACGAAGCCAATCCCGGCGTGCCGCAACCGCTGTCCGACCTCATCATGCGGCTGCTGGCGAAAAACGCCGACGCCCGCCCGGCCAACGGCCATGTTGTCGCCGATGAATTGGCCCAAATTCAAGGGAGCGCCACGCTCCCAAGCATTCCCGTCCCGGCGGCCACCGGCCCGGACCCGTGGGGCGGCTTGAGCGGATCGACCGAAGTAGTCGATTCCTCCTCGTCGGCGTCGACCTCGACCAAGCAAACCAAGGCGCTGAAACAACCCGGCAAGCCGCGAAGCCTTCTGTTGCCGCTGGCCATCGGCGGCGGGGCGGTTTTCACACTGATCGCCGCCATCGCCATCTTCCTGCTGTCGTCCGGCGGCAAGGATGGCACGTTGATGGTCGAGGCGGATGGCGAAGCCGAGTCCCGTTTCAAAAACGGCAAACTCGAACTGTACGACGACGGCCGATTGAAATACACGCTGGAACCGGGCGAGCGGGTCAAGCCGGTCGCCTCCGGAAACTATCAAGTCCGCATGGTCGGCGGGGACGGAGTGAAACTGGAGACGGATTCCGTCACCATGAAAGGCGGCGGCAAAGCCACCATCCGCCTGTCAGCCGAACGCCCGGCGGTGGCGACCCGCAAAGATCCCCCGAAGACGCCGCCGGCTGAGCCAGTTCCTCCGAAGACAACTTCAACCCCAAAAACGCCGGCCGATCCCAACCCGCCGAAATTGACTCCCGAGGCCATCGAACGCCGGGCGGCTGAATATGTGCTATCCGTCGGCGGCCGCATCCGCACCAATTACGACATGCCGGAAGTCACGACGGCGGCCAAATTGCCGGGCGGCTCGTTCCACATGGGCCGGATTAATTTGTCCGACTCGAAAGTGACGGACGACGGACTGGCCCTCCTCAAAAACTGCCGGGGTCTGTTTGGTTTGTACCTCGCCAACACGGCGGTGACGGATGTGGGAACGGCTCATTTCAAGGGCCGCCGAGACCTGCTGCTACTTTCGCTGGCCAACACAGCCGTCACGGATGAAGGATTGGCCGGGTTCCAAGATTGCGCGAATCTACGGGAGTTGGACGTCTCGGGCACGTCCGTGACCGACGCCGGGGTGGTCCGGTTGCAAGCCCATCCGAATCTGGCGGCCCTCTGGTTGAACGGCGTCCGTATCGGTGATGGCGCGGCAGCGATGATTCCCACGTTAAGCAAACTCACCATCCTTGATGTGCGCAAGACTAATTTGAAATCACCGGCTATCACAAAGCTGGCTGAACGGTTGCCGCAATGCCAGATCTTTCATGACGGCGGGGTCATCGAGCCGTCATCGCCGGCCGACCCGGACCGCCTCGCCGCCGAGCATGTGCTGTCCAACGGCGGGTTCGTTCGCCTTGATGACGAACCGCACTCATATCGTGGCAAGGGATCGTTGCCGAAAAGGCCGTTTATCCTGACGGGGTGCGAGTTTGAATCCCTCTCGGCCCATCGCGTCACGGATGCCATGCTGGGCATCTTCCGGCATTGCAAAAATCTGACCGAGATCGGCCTGTCCAACAGTTCCATCACCGATGCGGGACTGGAACTGTTGCGAGGCTGCCCCCGGCTGGCGTCGATCTCGTTGAGCAACACGGCGGTGACGGACGCCGGACTGGCCCGCCTCAAAGACTGCAAAGACGTGGAACGGTTGATGATCACGAACACGGCGATAACGGACGCCGGGCTGACCCACATCAAAGACTGGAAGCACCTGGCCTCGTTTAACATCGCCGGCACGAAAATCAGCGATGACAGCCTGCCAGTTCTCCAGGGCCTGTCGTCGCTGATCCACATCTATGGCGCCGGGTGCGCGATCACGCCCGCCGGAGTCGCCCGACTGGAGGCCAAACTGCCGGACTGCACCGTCGAAATTGATCGGCAACCCTTCGGAGAATTGGCGGGAAGCGACCCGGACCGGGGGGCCGCCTTGTACACGCTCTCCTTCGGCGGCGCTGTCCAAGTCAACGGCGAACCGCGATGGATCAAGTCGGCCACAGAACTGCCTCCGCCGCCATTTCGCTTGACCGGCTCCAGCGCGGCCGGGATGCCAATATTTCCCCTTGAGGCGTTGATGCGGTACTACCGAGGTTGCCAGCATCTGAGGGTTCTCGATGTTTCGGGCAACCAATACGCGGAGCCTTGGCTTGGCATGCTCCGGAAAAACAAGGCCTCCAAATTGCGAGATCTCGACTTGCAAGGATCTTTCGCCGGCGAGTCATGTCTGCCAACCATTGAGGGCTTCGCTGAACTGGCCACACTGAACGTGCGGGGAACCCGGCTGACGCCCGAGCAGATTGCGAGGCTGGCCGCTAAATTGCCGAATTGCAAAATCGAGCATGACGGCGACAATGTCCCGGCGGCCGAGGCCGAAAGCGACCGGAGGGCGGCCGATTATGTGGTGCAGGTGGGCGGGGCCGTGCGGATCAATTTGAGCGATCGCCGGATCAAGTCCGTCGCCGACCTGTCGCCGAAGCCATTTCGGCTGACGGACATCGATCTCAGCGACAACATGCAATTATCGTCGGCCCGTCTGGCGGCGTTCAGGGATTGCAAGAATCTTCGCCGTGTCCGTCTGGCCGGCACTCCGGCGACGGATGACACGGCGGCCCTCTTCAAAGCCTCAAAAGGCTTGGAGTTTCTCGATCTCGCCGGAACAAAAACCGGCGACACCGGGCTGGCGAACTTCAAGGGATTCGACCGGATGCGACACCTCGACGTGAGCGGCACGACGGTCGGCGACGGCAGCCTGACAACCATTGCCAGCCTGACTTCGCTGGAGTCGCTGAATGTGACGAAGGCCAGGCTGTCGGTCGCCGGTGTCAAACAATTGGCCACGAAACTGCCTCAGTGCCGCATCACCCACGATGGCGGCGTGACCGGGCCAAAGTAAGGGCGTGAATGATCGTTGTCGATTAGTATGGCCAGACTAGTTACAATCGAAAGTGGCAAGCGCCTCCTTGAACGAGATTCAGAGATGACCGAAATAGATGTCGAGTCACACAACGAATCGGTTCTCCAATTCTTGCTGTCTTTGCCGCAAGATCCCGAGGGGACCGGGTTGCGAGTGAATGGGAAAACCCGCTTCCGCGTTGTCCCCGTCTCGTCGGCCCCGATTCCCGACAAGATCGAAGAGTGGTCTTCGGAGGCGAATGCCCGACGATGCTTGCTCATTGAAAAAGACATTCAGGGTTCGATCACCACAGGCGAAGCCATCGAACTGGAAGATTTGCAAGACAGCCTGCGTCGGCATCGCCGTTTGATCGCCCCTCTGCCGCTTGGTGAAACGAGGCGAATGCTTGAGGAATTGGAGGCAAAGGCGGTCGGATGATTCCGTTTGATGCTTTCCGATGCGTCTACTGCCTCCGACGCGAACGCTGGGAACCCGATCCGGGGATTTTTGAGATCGATCATCTCTCGCCCGTCAGTTTGTCACCGGAACTTCGGCTGAATTAGGCCTGGCGTCAGCGCGGCGGGTGTGGCAAATATTTCTGGCACACGTCAGCGGCTTGTATTCGCCCCAAGGGGGCGCTCGAGAATAGCCAGGGGTGGAAGCCCTTGGAATCCCGTCATTTGAAGGGTTTTCTGCCCCAACGGGGCAGCACTGGCGAGTTGTGCCACCCCGTTGGGGTGGATTCCTTCTGGCGATCGTTGCCCAGGGGCTTCCGCCCCTGGCTATTCTCGAGCGCCCCCTTGGGGCAAAAACCAAGAGGCGAAAACCGACCGGACGGGCATGCCAGTAAGATTTGCCAGACCCAGCGTGGCGAACTGCCGGAAACCTATTGACCCTTGAAATTGAATCATGGAGACTTAATCGCCTCCCGCTATTTTGCAAGGACACCTCTCATGGCCAAGTTCACCAAGCTCGCCGACGATCTCTATCGCTGGACGGACACCTGTAACGTGTATGTTGTCCGTTCGGGGGACACGGCCCTCCTCATTGATTTAGGGGATGGCAGCGTACTGGACGCTCTCGGTGAGATCGGCGTGAAATCGGTCGAGTGGGTATTGTTCACCCACCATCACCGGGAGCAGTGTCAGGGGGCGGGCAAGCTCAAGGGGACCGGGGCGAAGGTGGCCGTGCCGGCGAATGAGAAGGCGTTTTTCGAGAATCCGGTTTCGTTTCGCAAGTTGAAGCCGACCTTGGGGGATGCCCACACGGTTCACGGGGCAAGTTATGTTCGGCCACCGATTCAGCCGATTCCCGTGGATCGCACTTTTGCCAAGATGGATGACTTCACTTGGAAGGGGAAAGAATTCTGGTGCGTTCAGACCGGCGGGAACAGCCCCGGCCACATGACATATCTGCTGAAGCTCGGCGGGCCGTTTGTCGCCTTCAGCGGCGACCTGATGCTCGACGGCGGCAAGATGCACACTTGGTACGACACCGAGTGGGATTACGGCTTCGCCAAGGGGATTTACGAACTCGGCGGCAGCGCCGGGCAACTGGCCGGGTATGATCCGGCGGTGTTGTTGCCGTCCCACGGGCCGGAGGTTAAGAACGCGAAGAAGCAACTGCTGGCGTATGTCGCCCGGTTGCAGAAGTTCGCCGAGTTGTATGTTCGCGGCTGGGACGTGAGCCGGTTTGCCTCATGCGATCAGGACACCGTGAGCCGACCGAGTCCGGTGCCGCATTTGTGGCAGGTTTCCAAGCATCTCTACAAGTTTCGCGGGCCGGAATACTGGCCTAATTTCCACATGCTGCTCGCGGACAACGGCCATGCCCTGTTCATCGATTGCGGCCTGTTCGACCGGACGTTTTTGGACCAAACCATCGCCCTGATGAAAGAACGCCTCGGTCTCAAGGCCATTGATGCCGTGTTTGTGACGCATTACCACGGAGACCATGCCCTCGACGCCTGGCATGTGCGGGCCAAACACGGGGCGAAACTCTGGGCGATGCAAGGCGTCGTGGACAAGTTTGAAAAACCGTGGGACCACGATCTCTGCGCGGTCCTGCCCGCCTACGACACCAAGAACCGGCCGGATATTCTCGAACCATTGAAGTTCGACCGCACCATCCGGGATGGCGAAACGATCCACTGGAACGGCTACGCCCTCACCTGTGACTGGATGCCCGGCCAGACCAAGTTCGCTTCCTGCCTGCACGGCGTGATCGACGACCAGCGGGTGGCCTTCACCGGCGACAACATCTTCGCCAGCCCGACCGACCCGAAGCAAGGGGGCAACGAGGCGGTGGTCGCCCGCAACTTCTGCATCTTGGAGGAAGGCTACCTCTACGCCGCCAGTTATCTGCACAACATCGCCCCGGACCTGCTGCTCGGCGGCCACTGTTGGGCGATGGCCGAGCCAAGGAAACTCATCGAACGCTTGCGAGTGCGCATGGAAGCCCTGCGGGAAGAATTCCGGGCGTTGAGCGTGGAGGACGATTACCGCTACATGTTCGACCCGTATTGGGTGCAACCGTTGCCCTATCGCGTGAACCTCAAGCCGGGCGGCACGGCCGAGTTGAAGGTGATCGTCCGCAATTTCCGCAAGAAGGAGCAGACCCACAAGATCGAGATCCACACCCCGCCCGGCCTCTCCTGCGAACCGGCCGTGCTGGAAGGCAAGATTAACGACGAGGGAACCTTCACCCACACCGTCAAAGTGAAAGCCGCCGGGGATGCGAAAGCCGGAACGCATCTGGCCGCGTTCGACATCACACGGGACGGCGTGCGGCACGGCGAACTGTTCGACTTCATTGTGGGCGTGGGTTAATCCATGCGGTGACTTCCCCTCGCTCCTGCCGTAGCATAACCCTTTGCCTTGGATTCCGAGTTCTCCCCAGGAGCCTTCCGCATGTCCGCCGCACCCGCCGCCCTTTCCACGGGCACATATCGCCAGCTTTACATCAACGGCCAGTGGGTCGATTCCTCCTCCGGGAAGCGGAACCCGGTCAACAACCCGGCGACTGAGGAACCCATTTCCGAAGTGGCCTTCGGCACCCGTGAGGATTGCAAAAAGGCCATCGAAGCCGCCAAGAACGCGATGCCGGGTTGGGCCAAGTTGACGGCGTGGGACCGGGCGAAGATCCTCAAGAAGGCGGCCGAACTGATCCGCGAAAGGGCCGACGGCATCGCCCGCACACTGACGATGGAACAGGGCAAGCCGCTCCCCGAGGCCAAGGGGGAGATTCTGCAAACGGCCGACACGTTTGAATGGTTCGCCGAGGAAGGCAAGCGGGCCTACGGGGACATCATCCCGAACAGCGTGCCGGGCAAGCGCCATCTGACCTTCCGGCACCCGGTCGGCGTGGTCGGCGCCATCGGCCCGTGGAACTTCCCGGTCGCCTTGCTGTCCCGCAAGATGGCTCCGGCACTGGCCGTCGGTTGCACCATCGTGTGCAAGCCCGCCACGCAAACGCCGCTGTCGCTCATCAACATCTTTGATTGTCTGATCGAAGCCGGGCTCCCCGCCGGGGTGGCCAACTTTGTGATCGGCCCGGCGAAGGACATCGGCGACGAGTTCATCGAGAACCCGATTGTCCGCAAGATCAGCTTCACCGGGTCAACCGAAGTGGGCAAGATGCTCATGCGCGGAGCGGCCGGACATGTGAAGCGCCTGAGTCTCGAACTCGGCGGTCACGCCCCGTTCATCGTCTTCCCGGATGCCGACCCAGAAGCCGTCGCCAAGGCGGCGGTGATGGGCAAGTTCCGCAACAACGGCCAAGTGTGCATCTCGCCGTCGCGGTTCTTCGTCCACAAGGACATTTCCAAGAAGTTCATCGAAGTGGCCGTCGCCGCCGCGAAGAATTTGAAGCTCGGCAACGGTCTCGACGCCGGCACCGAAATCGGGCCAATGTTCGAGAAAAAGGCGATGGAAAACACCATCAAACTGGTGGAAGATGCCTCCGGCAAGGGCGCCACGCTCCTCACCGGCGGCAAGCGTTGCGACCGCTTCGCCAAGGGTTACTTCTTTGAGCCGACCATCCTCACCGGCCTGACCGACGACGCCCGCGTGCTGACGGACGAACCCTTCGCCCCGGTGATGCCGATCATGGAATTTTCCACGATTGACGAAGCCATCGCCAAGGCCAACAACACCGCCTACGGCCTCGCCGCCTACGTGTTCACCAACGACCTGACGACCACGTTCAAGATGGCCGAAGGCATCGAAGCCGGCATGATCGGCGTCAACGACCCGGTCCCCGCCACGGTCCAAGCCCCCTTCGGCGGCATGAAGGAAAGCGGCATGGGCCGCGAACTGTCACGCGAGGGATTGGACGGGTATTTGGAAACGAAGCACATCAGCATTCGGCTGAAGGATTGATTGGGGGCAAAGACTGTCAACACATCGGCAACGATAACACATCATAAGAGCCCCACCGCGTGAGCGGTGGGGGTGGCCAACACACACAGGAAGCCACCCCCACCGCTCACGCAGTGGGGCTCTTATTTTGGTCTCAGCCACAGATCAACTGGCTTGTGCTTCTCCGGAAGGCACGGGGGGTTCTTTATTCTTTTGAAGACTCGTCCTTCCCCGCCGCATGGCGCATCGCCACTCAAATAAGTATCAATAACTCCGTTCCTTCCTTTCTCGCGGAGTCACCCTCATGAATCGTCGATTGGCCGCGTTTGTCGGCGTTGTCAGCATTTTGTTGGGCGGGGGCTATGCCCTCACACAAACCACCCCGAAACCCAAGGAAGACGCCCCGGTCCGGGAATCGGTGAAAAGTTATGTCGAGGCGTTCAACAAGGGGGACATCGAAACGGTCCTCGGTTTTTGGGCTGATGATGCCGAGTCGATTGATGATGACGGGAAGGTTCAAAACAAGACGGCCCTCTCCGAATCACTTCGGGCCATTTGCAAACCGGACGGCGGCAACAAGCTGGCCGGAACCATCAAGAACGTGAAGCTCATTGGCGGGACGGTCGCCCTCATCGACGGCACCGTGGAACTCACCACCGCCGAGGGGACGGAAGGCAACCCCTTCGAGGGGGTGATGGTTCTCAACGCGGCCACCAAGAAGTGGCAGTTCAGCCGGATGCGCGATTTGCCGGGCGAAGAGAACACCGGATACGCCCCGGCCTATGCCCATTTGAAATCACTGGAATGGCTGCTCGGCGAATGGACCAGCAAGGAAGGCGAGCAAACCCTGACGATGAACGTCAAATGGATGCGAAACCGGGGCTATCTGATTGTTGAACAATCAATCAAGACAAAAGAGAGCGAGGTTCTCGGCATCACGATGATGATCGGTTACGACCCGGCTTCCGAACAAATTCACTCATGGGTATTTGACACGCAAGGAGGCCGGGGGGAAGCCGACTGGACCCGCGAAGGCAACACATGGAACATCGAGGCGGTCGGCATGACGGCCGATGGTTTGGAAGCCTCTTCCAATCCCGCCTGGAAGTTCGTGGACGAAAACACGTTTGAATGGTCGTCCACCAACCGACAGGTGGACGGCCAGCCCCGGCCGGACATCAAGCTGACGTATCGCAAAACCCCGGCCGCCAAATAACCACCCACCGAGACAATCACCATGAAACCGACTTCCCTGTTTTGGGCGGGCGTGTTGATGCTCGGCGTGG
>NZ_JH636440.1:623914-669958 GCF_000255705.1 Zavarzinella formosa DSM 19928 | reverse complement strand
ATTAACCCCCGACCAATGCCGAAGCCTCTTCCACTGCCAATTAACCCCAAGCCATTGCCGAAGCCTCTTCCGCAACCGGTGAATCCGATCCGGCCAATGCCCCCGCGGCCGGTGGAACCAATTCGGCCGCTCCCGCCCCGGCCAGTGGAGCCGGTTCGGCCGCTCCCGCCTCGGCCGGTGGTTCCGGTTCGGCCGCCGGTCAATCCGAGCCGGCCGATTATCAACAACGGCGGCAACAATAACATCAACCGGCCGACCTGGATCAACAACCGCCCGGTGATTAACAACGGCGGCAACACGATCATCAATAACAACATCAACAACAATCACTTCAACAACTATCGCCCGGCGTACAACCGTCCGTGGGGCGGTTATTACGGCGGCAGTTGGTCCGGCTATTACGGCGGCTGGCACTCCGGCTGGCATTCCGGCTATTGGGGCAACAACGCCGCCTGGTTCACGGCCGGGCTGGCCACCGGCTGGCTGCTGTCCCCGCGCGTGGCCACTTATACTTATGTGAACCCGTTCTATGTCGCCCCGGCCGTGCCCACGACGGTGATTTACAATTACTCCCAGCCGATTATCACGGCCCCGGCGCTCTCCCCCGTGGCCCCGGCGGCGACGGATGTGCCGACAGACATCCCCATCCCCCAGCCGCTTGCCTCCGATCCAACCGTCGTCCGTTCGCCACAAGAAGAGGCGGCGCCGGATGTGTCGAAACTTTCCGACGACGAGGCGAAAAATCTCCAGCAACAAGTGGAGAACATCGTCGGCGACGCCCGGAAGGCGTTTAAACTGAGGGCGTACACCGTCGCCTTGGAAAAGATCGAGGAGGCCATCGCCAAACTTCCGAACGATCCCGCCCTGCACGAGTTGCGGGCTTTGTTCCTCTTCGCCCGCGGGGATGTCCGGAAAGATGATTACAAGAACGCCTCGGCGGCCATCTATTCCGTGCTGGCGAGCGGGCCGGGCTGGAACTGGGAAACCATGAGCGCCCTCTACGGAGATGTCAAGGATTACACTTCCCAACTGCGGGCCTTGGAAACCCATTTCAAGGACAACCCAACCGCCGGGGAAGATGCCTTCTTGCTGGCCTACCACTATCTCACGCTTGGTGAAAAGGAGGCCGCCATCGCCAAACTGGAGGCCACGCTGAAGCTGATTCCCGGAGACGAGCTTTCCAAAAAGATGCTCGATTATCTGAAGAATCCCCCGAAGGAACCGCTCCCCTCGACGGACAAGCCGAAACCCGGCGGATGAAAGCCCGCCCGTCGGCTCCGGCCTCCTTCCTCAAAACGGGCGGAGGTCGGGCCGACGGTATTTTCACTTGCTTGGATATGACCAATCTTTCGGGCACTTTTAATCCCTTCGTTCGCATCAAACCGTGTTGATGGTTTTTGCCCCAAGGGGGTGCTCGATAATAGCCAGGGGCGGTTGCCGCCCCTGGAAACATCGGCAATTAATGCGTTTTCGCCCCAACGGGGCGACACATATTCGATGTGCCGCCCCGTTGGGGCGGAGATCGGGGGAACGGCCATTTTCCAAGGGCGGCAACCGCCCTTGGCTATTTTCGAGCGCCCCCTTGGGGCGAAAAAGCATGATCGACGTGAGTAAACACAAGACTGATTGAGCGCCGGACCATGCGCATTTTCGCAAAAATCCGATTTTCCCCTGTCACAGCCGCGATGTTAGCATGTACGGGGCATTGCACGCCGCCACAGGATGCCGGCCAGAATTCTCTCCCTGGAGTTTCCGATGTTCCGATACGGGTTGCCTCTGTTCTGCCTCGTGTTGATGGCCGGGAATGGTTTTGGGCAGGCAAACGAGATTCGCACTCTTCTTCAGGACGGCCGGGCGTCGCTCAAGGCCGGCAAACTGGACGAGGCAGAGCGGCAGGTCAAAGAGGCTATCGCCCTTGCGGAAAAACACTTCACGATGGACCACCCGAACGGGTCGGACATGTACTTTGAACTCGGCGAAATCGAGACGCAGCGGGGCAACCTCCGCAAGGCGGCCGAGCATTACTCGGCAACGCTCACCATCCGGCAAAAGCACCTTGGCAACGACCATCTCAGCACGGCCAACGCCTCCGACAAACTCGGCATCACACTTGCCCGGTTGCGGCAATACGACAAGGCCGAACCGCTGTTGCTCGAAGCCCTGCGCGCCCGCGAAAAGCTCGTCGAGGCGAACAACGCCTTCCTGAAAATCTCCTTCGACAATCTTTCCGAAATGTACGCCGGGTCCGGCGCCTACAAAAAGGCGGAGCCGTTTGCCCGGCGGGGGGCTGAGTTTGCCGGGCGGGTTTACGGCAAAGATTCCAAGACGCTGGCCATCAGCCTGAACGTCCTTGGTCAAATTCAGGCAAGGCAGGGAAACTGGAAGGATGCCCGGACGACTTTGGAGCAAAGCCTCGAAGTCGCCGAAATCGCCTATGGAAAGGATGGTTATGCCGTCGACGTTCCGGCAGGCAACCTGGCGGCCGTCCACATGGCGACGGGGCGGCTTGCGGAAGCCGAGACGCTGTACAACAGAGCCTTGGAAATCATCGAACGCCACAAGGGGAAAGACGACCCGGCCACGGCGACGGCCCTCAACAACCTCGCGGAACTCTACGGCCGCCAAGGGAAGCTCTCCAAGGCCGAGACTTTTGCCAGCCGGGCGCTGGCCATCAACTTGAAGCAGCCAAAGCGGGACAATCTGGCCATCGCGGCAAATTACTTCCGGCTCGGCAACATCCACTTTGAAGCCGGGTCGCTCAATCAAGCGGAAACAGATCTCAACGCCAGCCTCAAACTCTGCAACGAAAATCTGCCGCCCAACCATCCGCAGACGGCTTATGTTTATAACAGCCTCGGCCAGGTTTATGGCGCCTTGGAGCTTAATGACAAAGCCGAGGCCGCTTATCGCAAGGCGCTGGAAATTCGCCTGGTGGTGTTTGGCCCCCGGCATTCGGCCACCGCGCAATCGTATGCCAACATCGGCACGATCTGTCAGAATCGCGGTGAATATGAAAAAGCCGGCGAATTATACGAAAAGGCGCTTGATATCATCGACGTGGGTGAGGGCAAAGAAAGCCTCCAGACGGCCGTCGTGTTGAACAATATCTATCGGTTAAAAATTGTCACCGACAAACAAGCCCGGCTCGACATCCTTGACCGGGCTTATCAAATCCATGTGAAGCAACTCGGGCCGGACCACCCGGAGACCGTTCGGCTGCGGTATAACATCGGTTTTGGTTACTTCTCGGCCCTGGCCTATGCGAAGGCCGAGGAGCCGCTTCGCCAGAGCCTGCGGCAATTGCGGGCCACCTTGGGGGAGGCCCATCCCCAAATGATCATCGAGGAACAATTGTTGGGCCGGACGCTTTATGCCTTGGGCAATCGGACGGAAGCCCTGCCGTTCATGGATGCGTCCCGTCGGCACACGAGGACCTTCGTAACGAGCGTTCTCCCCGGACAGTCGGCCGACGACCAGAAAACATTCTTGAAAGAAACCGATTTGTACGCCCAATATCTGGCCCTGACGATGGGGGCGGCAAACGCCGACGAAGCCAAGTTTGCCGAAGCCTCGGCAGCGTGGCTCCTCAACGGCAAAGGCTCCTTGCAGGAAACGCAGGCGCGGACGGCGCAGCTAGCCAACGCCGGAGATTCCCCGGCGGCGAAAGAGTTGCGGAAGATCCGGGCCGAACTGGCCGATCTTTCATCCAAGGTTCGCAAAGTCGCGGATCTGCTCACGGCCGCCCGGCGGGCCGTCCTCTTGGATCGTGAAAAAGAACTGGCCGTCACTCTTCAAGGCGCCGGCAGTCATCTCGGCCAGCCTCTTCCGTATGTGGAACTGGATGCCGTGCGGAAAGAACTTCCCAAAAACGCGGTGTTCATCGACTTTGCCCGCTTTGAACGGGCCAATCTCATCCCCAAAGTGGGTGAAAAACTATACGGCGAGGCGTGCTATGTCGCGTGGATCACCCCGAAAACCGGCCCGGTTCGCGTGGTTGATCTCGGCTCGGCCAAGGAGATTGAAGAACTCGTGGCGGCGGCCCGCAAGGAACTGACCGGGGCGCCAAAGCTGATCCCCGAAGTCGGCAATCCGGATGCCGAGAAGAAGCTGCTGGAGGCGCTGGTTCCGCTGGCCAAGCGGGTTCTTCATCCGGTGCTGAAGGAAATCGGCGATGCCGAAACGCTGGTCATCAGCCCGGATGGCTCGCTCTGGCTGTTGCCGTGGGCGGCGATGCCGTTGCCCGATGGCAAATATGCGATCGAGCGGTTTGTCATCCGGAACGTGGTCAGCGGCCGGGATCTCGTCGCCGTGAAGGAAAAGATCACCCCCTCCCCGGCCGTCATCGTGGCGAACCCGGATTTCGATCTGGATGCGAAGTCGGCCGCCGAGGAGGCGAAGTTGCTTCTGAAGGAAGCCCCCTCGCGCGGGTTGGATTCCCGGCGGCTGGCCCTGAAGATCGGCCGCGTCCCCTCGCTGCCGGGCACGGCCATTGAGGCCCGCGAAATCACGCCGCACGTCGAAAAGTGGCTCAGCGGCAAGCCGCGCGTGTTGACGGAGCGGCAGGCCCTCAAGAGCGTGGTCACCAGTTTCCGCAATCCGGAAGCCCTGATCCTCTGCACGCACGGATTCTTCAAGCCGGATCAAGAAGCCGAACTACGGGAAAACCTTGACCCCACCCAATCCCGCTCGGCCGCCCGCACCAAAGACTCAAAGCCGCTGGAAGACCCGCTTCGCCGCTGCGGGTTGCTGTTCGCCGCCTGCAACTCGGCCGACGCCGACGGGGACGACGGCATCCTCACCGGCCTGGAGGTTGTCGGCTGCGATCTTCGCGGCACCAAGGTGGTGGTTCTCTCCGCGTGTGAAACCGGCTTGGGAGATGTCAAAAACGGCGAAGGCGTCGCCGGTCTGCGGCAGGCATTCCAACTGGCCGGGGCCGAAAGCGTCGTCGCCACACTCTGGCAGGTGCCCGACTTGGAGTCAGCCCAACTAATGGTCGGCTTCTTTGACAACCTCTCCAAAGGTCAGGCCCGCGACGAAGCCTTGCGGAATTCCCAAATCGAACGGATCAAGGAACGCCGCACCCGATACGGCGCCGCCCACCCGTATTATTGGGCGGCCTATGCGGTGACTGGGCAAGTGAAGTAAAAGGCTGTCTCGCCCCCGTTCCCGCACGCCTTTCTCTTGGGGAATCGGGGGGGTATTCCGTAGAATAACGAGACGACGCACCGCCCGAGGAATCCACCCTACCCCGATGGGGATCACGCACCTTTGTTTCGGCCTTAGCTATCTCACGGCGTTTGTCCTGGAGATCGCCCATCAGTATCGCCCGTCTGAGGTGGTGCGGTGGATTGGCACGGGCTTCGGCCTCGCCGGGCTGGTCGCCCACACGTTTTACCTGCTTTACCACCATCCCAGCCCCGCCTCCGGTTCCGGCTCGCTGCTCATCCTCGGATGGGTGCTGGCCGTGTTCTATCTGTACGGGGCGCTGCACCGCACCGGGCGGCCGTTGACGCTGTTTGTGCTGCCGCTGGTGATTGGCATGAGTTTTCTGTCGTATGCGTATCTCGGCGACGATCCCGACGTGAACGTCTGGTTCAATGCCGAGCATTTTTGGGGCACGTTGCACGGCCTGCTGTTGCTCGCGGCCTGTGTCGGCATCACCTTGGGGTTTCTTGGCAGTGTCATGTATCTGATTCAATTGCGACGCTTGAAGAAAAAGCAAAGCCTGCTCGGCGGCTTCCGAATGCTCAGTCTCGAACGGCTGGAGACGATGAACCGCCGGGCGATCAACTGGGCCTTTCCGTTCCTCACGGTCGGGTTGTTGCTCGGCTGGATTCGCTGGCCGGGATCCGAGATGGTCGTCGCCCCCGGTTCGTGGACGGCGGCGAAAATCCTCGGCTCGGTCGGCCTCTGGGCGGTCGCCTTGGTGTTGCTTTATCTGCGTTATGGAACCGGCCTCGCCGCCCGGCGGCTGGCTTATCTGACGATGTTCGCCTTTGCCCTGATGCTGGTCACGCTGATGACCTCGCACCCGTTCGCGGCGGCGGGAGAGGTCGCCAAATGAACCTCCTCACGCTGGGGTTGAGTTTTCGCTCGGCAACCGTGGACCTTCGGGAAAAGCTGGTCTTCGACACTGCGAAGCGAGATTGGGCCATCGCCGAACTGGCTTCGCGCTACGGTTGCGAGACAACCATTCTCAGCACGTGCAATCGCGTGGAGCTTTACCTCGCCAAGAACGACGGGGACCATCTTCCCTCTCGCGAGTTGCTGGCCGAGTTTCTGGAAGAATGCCACAAAGTGCCGGCGAAGATGATTGATCCGCACTTGGTGGAACGCCACAACGTCGAGGCCGTGCGGCATCTCTTCCGCGTGACGGCCAGCCTGGACAGTCTGATTGTCGGCGAGGGACAAATTGCCGGGCAGGTGAAGGAGGCGTTCGACGCCGGGTTGCGAATCGGCACCACTGGGCCGCTGTTGAACACGCTGTTCCAATCGGCCCAACGGGCGGCCAAACGGGTCCGCACGGAGACGGGCATCACCGAGGGGCATGTGTCGGTATCCAGCGTGGCCGTCGATTACGTCAAACAAGTGTTCGATCACTTCGACGACAAGACGGTGCTGGTGATCGGCGCCGGGAAGATGGGCCGGCTGACGCTGAAACATCTTCACGAGCTTCAGCCGAAACAAATTTTGGTGACCAACCGCAGCCCGGAAAAAGCGACGACGATGGCCGCCGATTGCGGCGGGCGGGCCATCCCGTGGGAGCAACTGGACGCGGCGTTGATTCAAGCTGACGTGATCCTCAGCACCACCGGCGCCCCGGAACCGATCATGACCAAGGCCCGGTATGCGAAGGCGCTGGCCAAACGCCCCCGCCGGACGACGGTGATCTTGGACATTGCGGTGCCGCGCGACTTCGACCCGGCCATCCACGACGGCGAATCGGTGTTTCTCTTTAACATCGACGATCTGAAGAACATCCGCGAACAAACCATCGCCCGGCGGCGTAGTCATGTAGACAAAGCGGAAGCGATGATCGAGGAGGAACGCCGGAAATATGAGGAAGATCACGGCCGGCGTAAAAACGGCCAAGTCATCGCCCGGCTGACCGAAGATTTCGACAAGCAAATGGCCGAGATCGTCAACCCGTTGGTGGAACGGTTCAAAGGCAAACTGACCGAGGCCGAATTAAATTACATGATCGGCGGCTTTCGGTTATACAAGAATCGCCTGCTTCATGGTCCCATTAGTGCGTTGAATGAAGCGGCGAGAGACGGCAGCCAGAAGAATTTGCTGGAAGCGTTGAAGAGGATGTTCCGGCTGGAGTGATTGAGCGAGGACAAAAACCAACGCCTTCACGTGAGAGCCAAGAGCCCCACTGCGTAAGCGGTGGGGGTTGACGCTTTCCACGGGCAAAACCCCCACCGCTTACGCAGTGGGGCTCTTAATCTTGGCTTTGCGTTGACGCTGATGCGATGAAGTTCTTGATCGTAACACCGTGCGGCAGCCGAACAGGCCGCTTTTCATTCGACATGTCTTTCTGTTTTTGAGTGATCAGTTCTGCGTTGAAATGGGGGTTTCCATGAGTGCCGAAGCCAGTACGGAGAACGCCGAACAATTTTTCTCCATCCGTCGCCACGGCGAGAACATGGTCGTCACCGTGTCGGGGGAGATCGAACACCTGCCGTCCAACGTCATTGAGGCGGCGGCCCAGTTTGTGTTGTCTCCGCTAAAGGAGAACCCGCCGACGAACGTGATTGTCGATCTGGAACGGGTCAACTACTTCACCTCGGAGTTCATCTCTTTCCTACTGCGTTGCCATGTGATCGTGAAGAAACACGCCGGCGAACTAGTTCTGGCCGGCGTGACCGACCGCATCCGCGAACTCCTCCGCCAAACCGCCCTCGACACCCTCTGGGCGATCTACGACAACAAGGCCGAAGCCCTCAATGCGTTGAGCGGATCGGACTGACGAAAACAAGGATGAAGGATGAAGGATGAGGGATGAAAGGAAAGCCAAGAGACAGTTGTGCGATCTGGTTTTCCTTTCATCCTTCATCCTTCATCCTTCATCCTTGTTAATTGAACGGAATCCCCCGGAACATCTCTCATGCCTGATGAATCGACGCCGCGACGACCGCGTTCCCAAACAGTTTCCGAGTTTGTCCGCGACATCAAGGAAACGGCCGACCGGTTGGAGGCCGATGGCATCGGCCGGGGGGAGGCCAAGCTGCTCAGCACCGCGTTGCGGGAGTTGCGGTATGCCTTCAAGGTGTTTTCCCAATATCGCGGCAAGCGCAAGGTGACTGTCTTCGGCTCGGCCCGCACCAAGCCGGACCACCCGACGTATCAATTGGCGGTGGAATTCTCCCGGCAAATGGCCGCGTTGGATTACATCACCGTCACCGGGGCGGGGGGCGGCATCATGGAAGCCGGCCACGTCGGGGCCGGGCGGGACATGAGCCTCGGCCTGAACATCCTGCTTCCCTTCGAGCAATCCGCGAACCCAGTGATGACCGGCAGCGACCGGCTGATGACGATGCGTTACTTCTTCACGCGCAAACTCATGTTCGTGAAGGAGACGGACGCCGTCGTCCTGTTCCCCGGCGGGTTCGGCACGCACGACGAGGGCTTCGAGGCCCTCACGCTCATCCAGACCGGCAAGAGCCACATTTTCCCCGTTGTGATGGTAGATCAGCCGGGAGGGACTTACTGGAAACGGTTCAACGATTTCATCGAACATGAACTGTTGGGGAACAAGCTGATCTCCCCGGCCGACATGGGGCTTTACAAGGTGTGCCTCAGCGTCGAGGAGGCCGTGCAGGAGGTGACGAACTTCTACCGGGTCTACCATTCGATGCGGTATGTTCGCAAGGATTTGATGATGCGATTCATCAAGCCCATCAGCGACACGACCCTGGCCTATGTGAACTTGAATTACAAAGACATCATCTGGGAAGGCGACATCGCCCGTTCCGAGGCCGACCCGATGGAGGCCAACGAACCTCATCTGGCCAGCCTGTTCCGCCTGCGCTTCAAGTTCGACCGCCACGGCCACGCCCGCCTGCGGCACATGATTGATTACATCAACGAAGCGGAAAGCCAGCCGACAGGCGCTGGCAAAATGGATGTGTGAAGCCGCGTCGCCTGCTCATCGCAGAAACAGCCGATAAACCGGGTTGTCCGTTTCATCCACATACGGGTAGCCCAAGGCATCGACGAACTCTTGGAAGGATGCCCGGTCGGCTTCCGGGATTTGGAGACCGACAAGGATGCGGCCGTAGTCGGCTCCTTGATTGCGATAGTGAAACAAGGTGATGTTCCAGCTTGGGTGCATCGTCGCCAGAAAACGCATCAGCGCGCCGGGCCGCTCCGGGAACTGAAACCGGCATAATCGCTCGTCGCTGGCCAAGCGGCTTCGGCCCCCGACCATGTGCCGGATGTGGTCTTTGGAAAGATCGTCGCCGACCAAATCCAGCGCCACAAATCCCTGTCGGGCGAACGCCTCGGCAATTTCCGCCGCCTCATTTCGGTTGCCGGTGGCCACGCCGACGAAGACGTGGGCCTCCTGCTCATCGGAAACGCGATAATTGAACTCGGTCACGTTGCGCGGGCCGACCGCCTCGCACAACCGTCGAAAACTGCCGCGATCCTCGGGGATGGTGACCGCGAACAGGGCTTCCCGCTCCTCCCCGACTTCTGCTCGTTCCGCGACAAACCGAAGCCGGTCGAAGTTCATGTTGGCGCCACAAGTGATGGCCGCCAGTGACTGGTTGCGCAGGCCGTGCCGGGCGACGTATTGCTTCAACGCGGCCACCCCCATCGCCCCGGCCGGTTCCAGAATGCTTCGCGTGTCCTCGAACACATCCTTGATGGCGGCGCACACGGCGTCCGTGTTGACGATGACAAACTCATCAACCAAGGTCCGCGTCATGCGGAAGGTTTCTTCGCCCACTAGTTTGACGGCAGTGCCATCCGAGAACAGGCCGACATCATTCAGTTGGATACGCTGGCCCGCATCGACGGAACGGATCATCGCATTCGAGTCGGCCATCTGCACGCCGATAATTTTCACCTCGGGTCGCACCGCCTTGACATAGGCCGCGACACCGGCGATGAGGCCGCCCCCGCCGATAGCGACGAAAATGGCATGCAACGGCCCCTGCCGCTGCCGCAGAATCTCCATGCCGATGGTGCCCTGACCGGCGATCACATCCGGGTCATCAAAAGGATGAACAGACGTAAATCCTTCTCGCTCGCCCCAAGCGGCCGCATGGAGGTAGGCATCGGAGTAGCTGTCCCCGTGCAACACAACTTCGCCACCGAGCGTCCGCACGGCATCAGCCTTGAGTTTCGGAGTGGTCACCGGCATGACGACGACCGCCCGACAGCCCAACCGCCGGGCGCTGAGGGCAACCCCTTGCGCGTGGTTCCCGGCCGAGGCGCAAATCACCCCGCGTTTCAACTGGTCGGCCGAAAGCCGGACCATCTTGTTGTAAGCCCCGCGCAGCTTGAAACTGAACACGGGTTGAGTGTCTTCCCGCTTGAGCAACACTTGATTGCCGAGCCGCGTCGACAGTTTTCCGGCTATCTCCAGCGGCGATTCAATCGCCACATCGTAAACACGGGCGGTCAAGATTCGTTGCAGATAGTCCAACAACCGAGCGTCCATCCGTCCCATTCTTTCTTGCGCCGATGGCTTGAGAACAGCCGCTCATTGTAGAAAAGCAGAACGGTCACCCAACATCTTCCCGGAGAAGCGTTGGATGGGGGGTGGCAAATCTTTCTGGCACACGTCAGCGGCTTGTATTCGCCCCAAGGGGGCGCTCGATAATAGCCAGGGGCGGAAGCCCCTGGAATCCCGTTATTTTAAGGGTTTTCTGCCCCAACGGGGCAGCACTTGCGAGTTGTGCCACCCCGTTGGGGTGGATTCCTTTTGGCGATTGTTGCCCAGGGGCTTCCGCCCCTGGCTATTATCGAGCGCCCCCTTGGGGCGAAAACCAAGAGGCGAAAACCGACCGGACAGGCATACCAGAAAGATTTGCCACACCCATTGGATGACCGTTGTGATTTCAAACCGATGGCTTCTCTTCCGTCAGCCAATCACTTCGCCATTCTTGTGCGGCTTTTTGTCATCCGGTTGTAACTTGGCCAGAAACTCGGGCATTTCGATGCCGCCGATGTCTCGCATTACTTGCAGCATCGGGGGCATCGAGCGGGCCATGCTTTGCAGGAAATCCGTGGTGTTGGAACCGCCGGAGCCATTGCCGCCGTTTTCCCAGACGACCACTTTGTCGAACTTGATGTTCGAGATCGCGGTGGCCGAGGCTTGGGCCAGTTGGTCCATATGTTCGAGCATCAACATCTGGAAGGCCGCTTGCGAGGAACCGCAGGCTTCGATGATCTTCTTCAAGCCCTCCCCCTTCTTGGCGAGGATCTCATATTGCCCGCGGGCCTCGGCCTCCAACCGGGCATAGACGGCGGCCGCCTGTGCTTGGGCGTCGATGCGAGTTTTCTCGGCCTGGGCCTCGGCCTCGACGATCAGCTTGGCCTTCTCCGCTTTCGCCGGGGCTTCGAGGATGGCCCGTTGCTCGGCCTCCACCTTCTCCGCATCGGCCACGGCCGCCTTGGCCATCGCCCGGTTTTGGGCCTCCAGCACGGCGGCCTCGGCTTCCCGTTTTTTGGTTTCGGAGAACTGATACGCCTCGGCCTTCTTCACCGCCAATTCGGCTTGCGCGGAGGCGATGATCGCCTGCGATTGCGCTTCTCCGGCGGTCGCCTTCGCGTTGGCGTCGGCCTGCCGAATCCGCTTTTCCCGGTCGGCCTCGGCCACCGCCGCCTCGCGCTCGAAGCCGGCTTTCTGCTCGCCGATTTTTTGATCGCGGTCCAGTTCGGCCATCTTGATGGCCTGCAATCGTTGCGATTCCTTGATGAGCGTTTGCTGTTCAAGGAGGGCGGTTTGCTCGCCGACAACCCGTTCTTTCTCCATCTGCGCCAGCCGAACCGATTGATCGCGGACCGATTCGCGGGTGCCGATCTCCCGCAACTTGGTGGCGGTCGCCACTTGGATCGACCGTTCCCGCTCGGCCTCGGCGACGCCGATTTGCCCCTTCTTTTCCTGCTCGGCCACGTCGATGAGGGCTTGTTGCACCGCTTGAGCCGCCGCCTTGCGCCCGATGGCCTCGATGTAGCCGGATTCGTCCGTGATATCCGTGATGTTCACGTTGATGAGGACGAGGCCGATCTTCTTCAATTCCGGTTCGAGCGATTTGAGGATGCTTTCGAGGAACTTGTCGCGGTCTCGGTTGATGTCCTCGATTCGCATGGAGGCGATCACCTGCCGCAGTTGCCCGAAGATGATGTCGGCGGCTTGTTGCTTCTGGTGGAGCGTATCCAACCCGAGAAGGCGAATGGCCGCGTTTTGCATCGTCTCGGCGTCGGTGCCGATGGCCACCGTGAACACGCTGGGGACGTTCACCCGGATGTTCTCGATGGATAGCGCCCCCTTGAGGGGAACTTCAATCTGGATCGGCTCAAGGCTTAGATACGCAAAATCCTGAATCAACGGCACGACAAACGCCGCCCCGCCGTGAACGCACCGGGCGGCATTCCCATCTGATGTTTTGCCAAAGATCACCAACACCCGGTTGCTCGGGCAACGCTTGTACCGGTTCAACAGCATCATCACAAAGCTGAACAGCACCAACCCGGCCACGATCGCCATGATGAGCGGCCACGGAAGAGAGTCGTTGGAGCTTTGAGCGAAGAGAAATCGAGTCATCGCATATGTCCTCGGAAAGACTTGTGTGTTGTCGCATGATGAAAGGCAACCTCACCCCCCCGGCCCCCTCTCCTAAAAGAGAGGGGGAGCAAGAGGGCAAATGTCACCGTCAATCACCTTCGGTCTTCGTCGGCCGGTTTGGTTCCCCCTCTCTGTCAGGAGAGGGGGTTAGGGGGTGAGGTTGTCTTTCACGTCCCCCTCGCCGCCACCTCCACCACGCCGCTCTCCATCACTTCCCTCACCGTGATCGGCGATCCGGTGGGAAGCTCCGGGCCGAAGGTGATGGCTTCCAGTTCGACGGTTCGGTTTTGCAAGTTGAGCGTCACCTTGCCCGCCCCTTCCTTGAAGCCGGGGATGCGGAGATAGACCGTGCCCGGCTGGCCGAGGGAGGAATCCACATTCACGTTGCCGGCGGATTTCAGTTTTGAGAGGCTCCGCATCAGCATGGCCACGACGTAGAAAGCCGAGAGGCCGGAGAGGATGGCCGTGATAATGATGCTGGCGGTCGGGAGATCGTAGTATTGGGCACTGAGGCCGCCGAGGCCGAAGAAGGTGATGGCGGTGCTGACGGTCTTGAAAGTCAGCAGGCCGATGAACCAATTGTTGTCATGGGCGGCGTCATGATCGCCGTGGCTGGAATCATGAAGACTCGTTTGGTCTCCGAGGCCATGATGGTCGGCTCCGAAGCCGAGCAGGCTCATGAGGAACTGGCAGACGATCAGGGTGACACCGATACCGGCACAGATCAGGAAGACCGTGTTCATCAAAGTCTCCTCCAGATGGCGAGTCCAGTCGGAGGGTTATTCGCCGGGTCGAGCGATTGTTTCGCCAAAATCGGGCGAGTTTTATTAGTTGGTTACGCTAACAGACGGATTTGAACGACGCAAGGGATGATGGGCAAAGGATTTGAGAATTGGAAATCAACGCCGTTGGTGGAAAAGGCCGGCCGAGGCCGTTCGCATTTAAAGCGGGCAGAAACAATAAGCCATCCGGCGATGAGAGTACTCCGCACGCTCCGCGTGCGGATGGGACTTCCCCCATGGCCAGACGATGAAACGGGCCAAAGTCCCGCCCGCACGCGGAGCGTGCGGAGTACTCTCATCGCCAGATGGCTTATTGTTTTTCACCAGTTCTTAACCTGAAAATACACCTCAAGGCAGCGGCTACTTCAAATTCAACAAGTATTTTGTGTGAGAGATTCAAGAGCCTCACTGCGTCAGCGGTGGGGGTGGCCGTCACACACAGGAAGCCACCCTCACCGCTGACGCAGTGAGGCTCTTGGGAGCATTTGCAAATCTGTTCGTTTGATTTTTGCACCAAAAAACAAAGGCCGTCGCCGGCGTATCATTCCCGGCGACGGCCTTTCCTCTCTGCTTCTTCTCAGTTCCCTGCCGGGAAGACCCGCAAGGGGAGATCAACCTTGGTCGTCTTCTTGGAAATGTTGTCGGTGGCCGTCAGGCGGATCACAAAGCCGCCTTCCCGGTTCATCGGCACCAAGAACCGCATCGGCACCCCCACCAGCTTTTCATCCACGTTGCCGTCATCCTTGTCAGGGATTTGCTTCACGGTGGATTTTTCCAGCGTCGGCTTGCTGTCCTTGTCGTACACGGTCATTTCCACGGTGATGTCGGGCTGTTTCGTCTTGGGATCGCGTTGAAAATCGATCAGGGCGAAATGCACGAACACAAACTGACCGGCCACGCCGTAGAGCGAAGCCGGAACCTTGCCCTCGATGTCGGCGGCCGTATACACTTGCACCATGCCGAAGGACCGGGGGGCCACCTCGAACTTTTGTTCGAGCGACTTGACCACCGGCTTTTCCTTGTTGGCGAGGTCGGAGACAGTCACCTTGCAGGTGTAAATGCCCGCCGGCTGGTCGATGCCGATGCTCACGAAGGCGCGAGCCGGGAGTTTGGTGCCGCCGAGGGGGAGGAAATCGTCCCGTTCGACCGGCTGTTGCTTGAAGATCGACTTGCCGCCCGAGTCAATCACTTCCATCACCATGCCGTAGCGAACTCGCCCGGTGTTGGTGACCTTGATGCCCTCGATGTCGAAAGCCAGGAAGAAGATGTCACCCGGCAACAACTTCATTTCGGTCCGCGCCGGGCCGAGTTCGCCGTAGGTGGCGCGGGGATTGCCGAGGGTCAGGGTTTCGGGGGCTTGTCCGGGGGTCAGGCTCAGGGCGGTTGCCAACAGGGCCACGCTGGTCCACATGGAAAAATCCTTTCATCCGGTCTGGCCGGGAATGGGGAGACACGCTCTCGCGATGGCTATTTTGGGGGGAGACGCCGGAAACGCCAGTCCACTTCACGAGAGTTACAACAAGGCCACTTCCGGAAAGCGGGTGAAAACCGAAAAATTTTGTCCGGGAAGCTTGAGAAAATCGCATTGTTTTCCGTTGGATTCGGTCGTTGTCTCAATGATTCCGTGGTAAGATCATAATCTCCTCTCCCGAGTTTCTGACTGACTTGACGGCTAAGGCTATCATTCTGATTGGGTGAAAAAGATCGATCATTCTCGTGATTCGCTTTGAATCGGTCCGATCTGTGATCTACTGTTGTGGAATTGCAAAATCTGCCCGGAAGCGGCGGACTGGAATCATCGGCACCGTCGGGGGAGCGTTTCCCCCGGTTTCAACGGGATGCCGGGGAGTAGGGAGACCGGCTCGATGGGCATGATGATTCGTCTCCGGGGCATCAGCGGCGAGGTCAAGGGCAAGACCTGGGAGTCCGTCAACGTCATGCACGTTGGCCGGATCGGCACGATGGAGATCGTGCTTGATGACACCTCGGTCAGCCGACGCCATGCCGACCTTCGCCTCGCCGAAACCGGCTGGTGGGTGAAGGATCTCGGCAGCACCAACGGCACCTACGTCAACGGCATCCGGCTCGGGGCCGCCGAGCGGCAAATCCATCCCCGCGACATTGTCCAGTTTGGCAAAGTCGCCATGATGGTGGAAATGTCCGAAAACGGACCCGCCGAGCCGCTTTCTTCCTCCTCCGATCAGATCATTGTCGAAGGCGAACTGGCTTCCTCCTGGCAGGAAGGCGTTGATCGTCTCTTGCTTGACCGCAATCATGCCCCCCGCCCCGGCGACCAACTGCTCACGCTTCTGCGGGCCAGCCATCACCTGGTCAGCGCCGAGAGCGAGGAAACTCTTCTCCAGGCGATTTTGAACGATGCCGTCGGCGTGCTGGACGCCCAGCGAGGGGCCATTGTTCTCGCCGAGGGATCGACCAACGAACTCAAGCTGAAGGCTCTCGCCACCGGGCGTGGCGAGAGCAATTCACGCACCTATTACAGCCAGGGCCTCGCCAAGCGCTGCTTTAGCCTCGGCCGGTCAATCCTCTGCTGCTCCATCGAAGAAGACGAGGAAGTTCGCAACAACGTCAGCATCACGGACGGCTCGATGGCCTCCGTGTTGTGCGTGCTTCTCCGAACGCCCCGCAAACACCTCGGGGTGATTCACCTCGACCGCAGCTACTGGCAAAAGCCCTTCACCGAAGACGACCTGCACCTGGCCGATGCTCTGGCCGCGCAAGTCTCCGCCGGGATCGAATGCGCCCAGCTTATTCGCCGACAGCGGGAATTGTTCCTGCAAACCATCTCGGCCCTCGCCTCCGCCATCGAAATGCGGGATGCCTACACCGGCGGCCACACGGCCCGTGTGACGGCTTACTCGATCATGATCGGCGAGCAGCTCAAGCTCTCCCCGAATGAAATCGACGACCTGCGCACCGGCGGCCCGCTGCACGACATCGGCAAGATCGGCATCGACGACGCGGTGCTTCGCAAGCCGAGCCGCCTGACGGACGAAGAATTCGAGATCATGAAGTCCCACACGACCCGCGGGGACGAGATTTTGAAGACCATCCCGGAAATGCGCGACATCCGGCCGATCGTCCGCTCCCACCACGAACGCTGGGACGGCCGCGGTTACCCGGACAAGCTCGCCGGGGAAGCGATCCCGTTGCTGGCCCGCGTGGTGGCCGTCGCCGATTCCTTCGACGCGATGACGACCCGCCGGCCATACAACACGAACCACATCAAGACGCCGGAAGAAGCCTTTGTCGAAGTGGGCCGCTGTGCCGGCACCCAATTCGACCCGCGTTGCGCCCAAGCCTTCCTGGCTGTAAAGGAAAAGGTCCTTGAGTGGATCAAATCCAATCGCGGCACGACGATGCACGTGAGTTACGCCGATGCCGAAGCCACCGGCCAGGCCATGCCCGGCCCGCCCCCCGCCTCCCTCCCTTCGCACTCGATGGCCCGCTCCCTCGTTTGATTCCACCACTCTTCGCCAATTCTTTCGGCACGGAACGTGCCTTTCCCTCCCCCGTTGATCCCCGCTGATCGGCGAATCGTCTTCGATCATCCGGGACAGGAAGCCGTTTGCCCGTTTTTGACGGCGATGCTTCCCAATCACCCACGGGAGGGTTTGAAAAATGATGTCACCAAGTCGCTTGTTGCTTGTTCTGATTGGTTGCGGCCCAACCATCGGGGCGATGGCCCAAGAAACACCGCCGCTGAAATTGCCGGAACCGTTTGCCACACCGTCCGTGGAGAAACGGGCGGTGATTATCGGCTGGCCAAAAGACAAAACGCCGACCGCCCCGCCGGGCTTCAAGGTGGAGGTGTTCGCCCACGACATCGCCAGCCCGCGCTGGATCTATGTGCTGCCAAACGGGGATGTGCTGGTCGCCCAATCGACCACGCTGCCAAAAGGGGCGAAGGAAGAACCCCCCAAGCCGTTCCCCAAAGAAAAAGAGCCGAAGACCCCGCCGCCGCCAGTGTCGCCCAACATCATCACCCTGCTGCGGGACACGAACGGGGACGGCCTTCCCGACATCCGCACGATCTTTCTGGAAGGTCTCAAACAACCCTTGGGCATGGTGCTGGTGAAAGACACCTTTTTCGTCGGCAACACAGACGCCCTGATGGCCTATCCGTACAAGGCCGACCAGCAAAAGATTGAAGGGCCGGGCAAGAAGATCCTCGACCTGCCGGGCGGCGGTTACAACAACCACTGGACGCGGAACGTGCTGGCCAATAAAGACGGCACGAAACTGTATGTCTCAGTCGGTTCGGGCAGCAATGTGGCCGAGCATGGCATGGACAATGAAAAGCTTCGGGCGAATATCCTCGAGGTCTCTCCGGACGGTTCGGGAATGCGTATCTTCGCCTCCGGCCTGCGGAACCCCGTGGGCATGGCGTGGGAGCCGACCACCGGGAAACTCTGGACGGCCGTGAACGAGCGGGACAACCTCGGCGACGACTTGGTCCCCGACTTCATGACCAGCGTTCAAGAAGGAGGCTTCTACGGCTGGCCCTTCTCCTACTTCGGCAAGCACGAAGACCCCCGCCGCAAAGGAGAACGCCCGGACTTGGTGGAAAAAGCCATCGTGCCGGACGTGCCCTTGGGATCACACACCGCCTCGCTGGGGCTGGCGTTCTACACCGGGAAAATGTTCCCGGCAAAGTATCAAGGCGGTGCGTTCATCGGCCAGCGAGGCTCTTGGAACCGGTCTTCCTTCGTCGGCTACCGGATCGCGTTTGTGCCCTTCAAGGATGGCAAAGCCGCCGGCCCGCCGGAAGACTTCGTCACCGGGTTTCTGGCGAATGAACTGGAAGCCTACGGCCGCCCGGTGGGCGTTGCCTTCGCCAGCGACGGTTCGCTACTGATCGCTGACGAAATGGGCAACACGGTCTGGCGGGTGAGCGTGGACAAGAAGAAAGAGAAGGACCAGTAAACGGCCGCTTCAAATAGCCCAAACAAGCCAACACCGACGATCCGCCATTGTGAAGCCGCGACGCGGAGTCTTCGGAGCGGAGCGCGGACTTCCGGCGTGAAATCGCCGATAGAAATGGCAATCACATGACGCGGCAAGTCCGCGCTCCGCTGCGCAAAGCCTTCGCGTCGCGGCTTCACAATGGCGAAGTTCTTGCCAGTCCTCACGTCACCTTCCCCGTCGCCAGTCGTTCAATCTCCGCCGCCAGATTTCGTCTGGCGGGTTCCTCGGCCACGGCGTGGAAGCGTTCGGTTTGGTAGATTCGCTCCCGGTTCAGGAAGGCTTGCAACACGGCCGTGCGGCCGGCGCGGTAAGCGTCGTCGGGCACCCAGTCATATTCCCGCCGGATGGCCTCGGCGTATTTCAGGTAGCGCCACTCATCGGAGGCCAGGATGCCGAGGTCTGCGTCCAGCAACACCATCGTATCAGGATCGGTTGATGCGTTCCCGGTGTGGGCGGTCGCCAGAATCATGTCCCGGATGTGCGGGATCAGTCCCTCCCTCAACAAGTATGGCGAGAGGGCTTCGACCATCAGATCGGCCGAGCGGGCTTCGTTGTCTTTGGCCTTCGGGTCGTATACCGAGTCGTGAAACCACACGGCCAGTTGGATGGCGTCGAGGTCGTTTGACGAATCCGCCAGACGGCCGACAACCTTGAGCATTTCGGCAATGTGTTCCAAGGTGTGGTAATGGCGCCACGGCTCGGAATGAGCGGCCACCAGACGATCAAAGACGGGATAAGCCTCAACGGGCGACACGGAGAAACGGGCGACAAACCGGACCCAGCCGGTTTGCAATGCTTCGAGTTTTTCGGGAGAGATCATGTCGGAAGATGACAAGGAGACAAGGTGACACGGAGACAAGGTGACATAAATTCTATTCAAACAGAATAAGGCGGCACCCACTCCAAGGTCATCTTCTCACCTTGTCTCCGTGTCATCTTCCAAGCCGTGTCATCTACGCGGCGGAATGGTCGTGTCCCAGCCGGTGGTGGCGGTGTAGGCGGGCGGAAGCGGGCCGCGCGGAGATGAGTTTTGGGAAATGCCCACGGGCAACGGTTCCGGCGGCAGACCTTGCGGAGCCGTCGGGATCGGTTGCGGTTCCAGCGGACGCAATGGCATCGGCCTCGTGGCCGGTGTTGGCGCCGGTGCCGGCGGCGGTTCCTCGTAATTGACCGTGCGGATGATATTTTCCGGCTTGGCGGTGCGAACCGTGGTTTCCACCTTGGGCGCCGGAGTGTCTTGGGCCGGTTCGCCGCTGTTCAGCATCGCCAGTTGTTCCGTCGCCTGCTTAAAGTTCGGCTCAACCTGGAGGGCAAACTCCAGTTGTTGTCTGGCCAGATCCGGCTTGTTGTTGTGAATCATCATCATCGCGAGATTGTACCGGGCCTCGGACTCGCGCTTCGACCGGCTCAGCCAGGCATAGCCCTCTTCATAGCGTCCGCCGCGGGCCAGCGTGAATCCAAGTTTAATGCGATACTCCCGGTTGTCCGGGTCGAGTTTCACGGCCTTGTGGAAACTGTCCGCCGAGTTGTCCCATTCCTTCGATTGGGCCTGCCGGACGGCGATCCACGCCCAAGCCTTGGCGTTGTTCGGATGGACATCGCGAATCCGCTTTTCGGTCTCGGCCAGCTTTTCATATTCCCCGGTGACCTGATACATCTTGCCCAATCCGAGCAAGGCATCCAGGTTCTTGGGGTCGCGTGCCAGCACTTCGTTGTAAAACTGGCGGGCTTGCGTCAGAAGGCGTTCCCGCTCCGGCGGCGCCTTGGCCGGATCGTTCCGGACGGCCTCCACCCATGTGTCCGCAAACACAAGCAGCGTGCTCGGGGCCAGCGGTCCCTTTTTCTCGACTTTCGGGTCGTCGGCCGGTTCGGGAACAAAGACAGTTTTGGAAGATGACGAAGACGGCGCGGAAGTGAGCGGCGACGGGGCCGCAGGCATGGCCGGTTGTTTCGGCGTTGTGTTGCACCCCACCGTCGCGGCAAGAACGCCGCCGGCGAGGGCGATTTTGCACCGATTCCATCCGGTCATGCTCAACCCCTTTTACGTCGGCCCAGGCAGTGTTCCCGTGTTGCCGAGGTGAAACCGGGGAAGATCCGCCGGTCAGTCAAACTCGGCAATAAAGCTGGCCGAAGCTTCCACCATCAGATCGCGCGACAAATGCACGGGATGCCGTCTGTATCGGCAGATCGACTGCACAATTTCCAGTAAATCTCTGCAGTCTGACGCACGGGGTGTCCGACCGCGGGAGTAGTAACGCTCATACAAATAATCGACCGCTTCCGGGCAGGCCTGCATCCCGAGCCGGCGGGCGTTGCCGTTGAAGATCTTTTCGTACACATCCCGCGTCGGGGCGCTGATGCCCACTTTGTGCCGGATACGGCGAAGGAAGGCGTCGTCCACCAGATCCTTCGGGTCGAGGTTGGTCGAGAAGATGATGAGTTGCTCGAAGGGCACCTGGAACTTCTTGCCGTTGGCCACGGTGAGGAAGTCGTGCCGGTCTTCGAGCGGCAAAATCCAGCGGTTGAGAAGTTCCTTCGGCGAGACAATCTGCCGGCCGAAGTCGTCGATGAGGAAGATGCCGCCGTTGGCCTTGAAGTGAATCGGGGCCTGATAGAACTTGGACTCGGCATTGTAACGCAAGTCCATCATTTCCAAGGTCAATTCGCCGCCGGTCACGATGACGGGCCGACGGATCTTCACCCAACGCGGGTCAATCGAGCCGGTGTTCAGCAACCGTCGCACGCTGGATTCTGCGTCGAGGAAGCTGTTCTCGGCATTCTCTTCCACTTGGTGCAACGAGGGATCGTACACCGTGATGATGCTTCCCTCGGCGATGAACGCATGGGGGACGAAGATCGCCCCGCCGGCTTGATTCATGAACTCGCCGATGGCGCGGGCCATCGCGGTTTTCCCGTTGCCGGGGGGGCCGTAGATGAACACGCTGCGGCCGGACACGATGGCCGGGCCGATGGCGTTGAACATCTCGTCTCGCAACACCAGATGCGAAAACGGGGCGGCCAGCGTCTCCGGCGTGCAGCGGATGCCGGTGACGGCCTGCCGATAACACTGTTCGACATAATCTTCAATGGGAACCGGGGCCGGGCCGACGTAGGCGCACTGGATCATCGCCTCCTTGGCCCGGTCCCGGCCAAGGTCCGTCAGCGAGAAGCGATAGCTCACCTCGCCGACGAGGTCGCCCCCCATCACCTCAAGTTGCTTCTCTTCCTTCAGATACTTGAGCCCCTCCCGCACCACCTTAAAGGGAAGGCAGATGAACTGAGCCAGATCACGACCGATGATCGTGCCGCGCAGATAGACCGTCTTGAGGATCAAGTCGGCCACAAAAGTGAGCGACAACCCCGCCTCCTTGAGTGACTCCGGCGGGGAGGGGGCTTCCGGCGAATTATCTTCCACGTCAAAAGGCGACCCGGACTTGAGCATCATGGCCACTCCACCGCCAGGGGGGATTTGGGACAACCGGGTAGCATAGAACACTCATGATTTGAATGAACGAACGGAAAAGGCATTTTTTAGCCGCAGATCGAACAGAGATTCGGGCAAAAGGCAAAAATGAAAATCAGATAAGAGGAAGAAAGATTCGTTTGTCTTGCCCGTCCCTTCATCAAGTTTTGATCCGTTTTGGTTTTTGTCCGAATCCGTGTTCGATCCGTGGCTGAAAAATCTTGCCCGCTTCCACTCCTGTCCTAATTTCATGGCCCCGCGCAATTTGCCGATTCTGACGATTGTGCCGATTTCACGGAATTTGCAATGATTCCTGCGAAACTCGCGTGACAGCGGTTGACTGACGAAAGAGACGAACTACGTTTGCGGCATGACTGATCCGGAGATGATTCGCCAGATCAGTCGACGGTCCCCTTCGTCTCCCCCGACTTGGTGACTGTTTTTGGTTCATCCGCCAAACCGGGAATGCCCGTCTTGTGGACGTGTGTTCGCGGCCTCCCGTTCGCAGGATGTAGATGCTCACCCCCATGCCCGCTCTCCGGTCATGGTTGTCATCCGAACGTTATAAGGAGAAACGGAATGTGCCGACAATTGATGGTCCGGACGGTTCGGTTTTTGAAAAAAGAAGACGGCCCGACGGCTGTTGAATATGCAGTGATGCTGGCCCTGATCGTGGTGGTGTGCATCGCCGCGATCACCACGCTCGGCCAAAGCGCCAGCAAGACGTTTGCCAACGTCGCTCTCAACACGGCGGCGAGCTGACGAGCGAAGTGTCGGCTCGGAAACCGGAAAGATGGCTTTCCGGGCGGTGCGTCAACACCGCCAATCCGATCCGGCAACCAGGAGATCCGCGGGGAGCGAACATTAACCCGAACTGCGCGCAATCGCGGTCAACCCCCTACAGGCGAGGTTACGCTCTCATGACAACGATGATGGAATCCCACACGGGCCAAAACTCCGCGCCCGCCCCGAACACGAACCCGGATGATCTGGGGATCGACCGCGCCTTTGTGATGTCAATGGCCCGGATCCCGTTCATCGCGGTTATTTGGACGATGGCCGCCTATGCGAGCCATTTGGTCTGGGCGGCTTTCGCCCCGGCCGACGCCCTGCCGACAAGCAATTATGGTCCGTTGGTCGTCCTGTGCTTCGGCATGGTGCTGGCCGCCGTGATCGACGGCTGGGCCTTCAAGGTTCCCAACTGGCTCACTCTTTCACTGGTGGTCAGCGGTTGGGCCTTGGGCGGCCTGCACACGGCCGGCATCCCGGTGGACGCGGGAACCGGCGGCATCGGAAACTCCCTGCTGTGCACCATGGTCGGCTTCTTCCTTCTCTTCCCGTTGCTCGCCATCGTGGGCATGGGACAGGGAGACGTGAAGATGCTCATGGGATTCGGCTCCTGGATCGGCGCCTTCTTCGGCGGCGCGAACGGAGTGGAAATTCTCATCTGGGCGTTCGCCCTCGGAGCCATCACCGGCGGTCTTTGCGGCCTGGTGATGATGGCGACCCGGCGCAAGTTCAAAAAGAACCTCAGCAATTTCCGCGAGATCGCCGTCGATCTCAAAGTGCTGGCCACCGTCGGGCCGAACGCGGCGGCCAGCCGTTCTTCCGCCCGGCGCCCCGGTTGGGACCGGCTTCCGTACGGCATTCCGCTGTGCGTCGGCTTCCTCGGGTATCTGGCCTACCTGTACATGCAGGGCACACTCCCCGGCATGTGGATGTGAAACGGCGGAATGCGGAATTGAAAACCAAGTCAAACGGCCGGATCTTTGTCTTCGGACTTTCATTCACAATTATCTGAATTCCGCATTGGAATGGTTCCGCATCCGACGCGGTTTGCCCAAACCGCGTCGCTGACGGCATAATCGACGAATTCTCTTTCTTTGGCATTCTCCTCATTGCCGGAAAAATTGAAGAGTCCGTTATGCCAATGTCGAAAAAAACGTTGGCAAAAGAATCTCCGGCATCCCCGGAAGAGTGCTAAGTTCCGTTGGAAGGCGTGTGATTGATCGATCAGGCACAACCGGCGAATTCGTCGCGATGTGTCTGGCCGGGTGAAAAGCCACGCGAAGCCGTCTTCGACCCCTCCTCGGGAACGGCATTCGGGATCGACGGGCCAAATCGTGAATCAGCGGGATCGTGTGTCGCACGGTTCCGATCCTCGACCCCGGATGGCGGCCGAGAGGGACGGACCAAACAACCAGAGTTTTGCATCCAGAGAAGGCAGCCATGAAACAGAAAAACTTGATTATGCTCGGCGTCGCGATGGCCTGCGGCCTCATCGCCGCCATTGCCGTCGCCCAATTGTCCGCGGGTTCCGGCAAGGGGCCCGAGACCGGCAAGGCGCTGGTCGCCAAGAAAGACATTCCGCTCAACACAAAGCTGGATGAGAAGGAACTGGACAACTGGATTGCCTGGGCGGAGATGCCCAAGACGATGATCCCGCCGGACGCGGTGGTTGACATCGAGGCCCTGAAGAACAAGGAAGTGAACCGGACGCTGAAGGCTGGAAACGTCGTCACGGTCACGGACTTGGGCGTCTCGGCCGGGATCGCCCTGCCGGACGGTTGCAAGCAAATCACCATCAAGTCATCCCAGGTGGACGCCGTGGCCGGCTTCGCCCGGCCGGGGTCCAAGGTGGACGTGATGTATGTGGAACGGCTGCCCTCCGGAAAGTCCCGGTCGGCCGTGATCCTGCGGGACATGCTGATCCTCGCGGTGAACACCGTTGACCAACTGAAGGAAGGGACCGGCCGGGCCATCACCCAAGTGGAATCGGTTTCCCTGGCCGTGACCGACAAGCAGGCCAACCTGCTGGCCCTCGCCGAAGAACGCGGCCGGTTGAAGATGGTTCTCCGCGGCAGCGGTCAGATCGAAAAGACGAAGGATGGCAGCGAGAAGATTGAATGGCTGGACGACCCCTTCGCCGGGGACGTGGGCCTGTCGCCGGTGCCGACCGTGGCCATTGAAAAAGGCGAAAGCATTGTTTTCGCCCGCAAGGCCGTGCCGGTCAACACACTGATTAACGCCGACAACATTGGCGAATACTTTGGAACGCTGGAAGTGAAGGTGGTGCCGGAAGGGGCTTACAAGTCGGCCGAGGATCTCAAGGGTCTGTATGTGGTGCGCGCGCTCGAACCGGGCCAAAACCTGTTGAAGGCCGCCATCTCCAAGGAGCCGGCGGAGATCATTGAAACGCCCGGCGCCCCGCCGGTCGTGAAGGTTCCGGAAAAGATCAAGCTGCCCCGGTTCGACCAGGTGATCCAGGCGGGCGGGCAGTCGAAGCGAGTCGTGTGGCTGGAGACGGCCCCCGGCAAGTGGAGACGGTTTGAAAGCGACAAGGATGCGGACGACTACACGCCGGAAACCCCGGCGAAGCCCGAAGCGAATTCGACCGAAGAGAACAAGCCGGCCGGGGACGCCAAGCCGGTTGGGTCGTGAGTGAGACGGATCGGTAAAAGGGACGGGTTTCGCAGCCAGCGAAATCCGACCCATGACAGTCCTGGCTAACGAGGTGAACGGATGCACCCGACGATGATTTTGAAGCGAGCGCGGACCGTCATGGCCGTGATCGCCCTGGGGGGGGCGGGAATCGCCTTCCCGGCGCAGGCCCAAGAGCGACCCGCTCAACCGGCTCCCATGGCGATTTTCGACAAAAACGGATCCGTCATCATCTCCATCGGCGGGCAGTCCCGCTTCCAGATGAGGACAAAAAGGCCGATCAAGGAAGCGTTTAACGAGAACGACAAAATCGTTCAAGTGCTCGCGGACGCCAGCGACCCGTCCACGCTGATCTTGATCGGGCGGGTGCCCGGCACCAGCCGGCTGGACCTGACGGACGGGAACGGCGGCAAGGAAAGTTACCTGATCGTCGTCGATTCCGAAGACGAGGCTCTTCGGAAGAAGGCGATCGACGAGCTTCGAGAACTCATCCGAAAGACGGTTCCGACCGCTTCGGTGGAAATCACGCCGATCTTGAGGCCCGCCGCTCGGGCGACGGGATCGACGGCCCCGGACGATCAGAACACTCAGGGCAATCGCCAAGGCCAAAATCGTAGCCTCGGGACGATCGTGATCTCCGGATACGCGGCCCAAGAAGGCGACCGGGATACGATTCAAAATCTGGCGAGTGCCGTGGGCCTGACGGTCGCGGTGAACAATGTGACGGTCGGCGGCGGCGGCAATGTCCCGCACGTGCAGCTTGATCTCACGCTCGCCAAGGTGGACCGGACGCGGGCGAGAAGCCGCGGCGCCAACTTGATTTTCAGCGGAAGCACCTTTTCCGCAGGAAGTTTGCTCGGCGGGCTGACCTCCCTTCAAGGGGGCTCCAGTTCGACAGCCTCGGCGATGACCGCCGGTGTCGGCGTGCTGGCCTCCCCGGCCACGGCGGCGGCGACATCGAGCGCCAACCTGATCGGCGGGATCATCCCGAGCAACATTCAATTGCTGCTCGCGGCCCTGAAGACCGAGGGCCTGGCCAAATTGGTGGCCGCCCCGACGGTGGTGGCCCGCAGCGGGGAAGAGGCTCAATTGCTGGTCGGCGGGCAGGTTCCCGTGATCGGCGCTGCCGCCGGCATCACCGGCCCCGGCGTGACCTACCGGCCCGTTGGAACCGAACTCCGGTTCACGCCTATTGTTTATGGCAACGGGAAGATTCACCTGACGGTGGAACCCCGCGTGACCTCGGTGAACAACACCCAGGCGCTGACGACAAGCTTCGGCACCTCGCCCGCCTTCGACGAACAACGCATGACGACCTCTGTTGTCTGCGAGCCGGGGCAGACGATCGCCATCGGCGGATTGATCCAGACGAACAGTCAGGGAACGGTGACCAAGATTCCGGGGCTGGGCGACATCCCATACTTGGGCTGGGCCTTCAGCTATGCGACACAGACCGACGAGGAAATCGAACTGGTGATCTTGGTGACGCCCCGGTTGATCGACCCGTCCGATTCAAGCCAGATGCCGAAGCCCCTGCCGGGTTCGGAAACGCGGAAGCCGGATGATTTTGAGTTCTATCTTGAAACCATTCTGGAAGCTCCCCGCGGACAACGACAGATTTGGGACGGTGTTCATTACAAGGCGGCGTGGAAGAGTTCGCCGACGTCCTCGACCTACCCGTGCATTGGCGGGAATTGCGGCACCCCGGCGGGCAACTGTGCCACCGGAAATTGTGCCGCCCCGGTGACGGGAACGGTTGTCAGCCCCGCCCCGGTGCGAACTCTGCCGACGCTGGACCCCGGAACGCCGGTGAATGTCATCCCGCCGAGCAATCCGGCTCCGGTGCCGATGTTGAAGACGACGCCCGCGAGCCTGCCGCCCTTGTCGGATCTGACCTCCCCGGCGGACATCCCGATCCCGCCGGCCGGGAAGGTGACTCTGGCCGAACCGACGATTTCCGCCCCCGGACGGGCAATGGTCAGTTCGCCGGTGAAGTGATGATTGATCGGGTTTCCCGGCGGGTTTGGCCCAAACCCGCCGGGCGGCCACGTTTTGAAAGCCTTTTGGTGACACCATGCATCGCATCGCGATTGTTGATCCGAACGAGGCCAGCCGTGAATCCCTCCGCACCATGTTGCTGGGGGTTGATTTCGTCTGGCTTGAGGCGGAATGCGCCCGGTACGAATACTTTTTTGACGTGGTTCAGCAGTCCACGCCGGATCTCGCCATCGTGGCCCTGGACGGCGACAAACCCAAGGCTCTGGCCATGATCGGCCAGCTCGGGGCGGAATACCCCAAGCTGTCGATCATCACCATCAGCTCGGACAGCACGGTCCTCCTCCAGTCGCTCCAGCTCGGGGCGAAACACTTCCTCACCGATCCGCCTTCGCTGGAGGCGATGGTCACCACCCTCCGCAAAGCCCTCCACGAAGTGCCGGGAACAGCCGAACGGCCCGGCCTGCCCAATGCCCAGAAGGCCAACGGCCAGATTATCAGCGTGCTCGGCTCGCGCGGCGGCATCGGTTGCACCAGCATTGCGGTGAACCTGGCGGCCGCCCTCGCCTCCTGGCCGGAAAACAACGTCGCCCTGATCGACCTTGACCTGGCGATGGGGGACGCGGACATCGCGGTGGAACTGCCGGGCAACGACAACATCAGCATGGGCGACCTGGCCCGAAACATTGAACGACTGGACATGAACTACCTCCGGCGGGCACTGGTCAAACACCCCGACACCGGATTGTCCATCCTTCGCCATCCGCTTGAATTGCACGAAATTTCCGGCATCCATGAGGGACACATCGAGCGCATCCTCAACTTGGTGAAGATGAGCTACACCCACCTGATCGCGGACTTGAGCAAGGGCCTGCTCCCCACGGACCTGATGTCCCTGCGGATGTCAAGCACCATCCTGCTCGTCTGCCAGTTGGAACTCAGCAGCCTGCGCAACGTCGTCCGATTGATCCACTCCCTGAGCATGGAAGGGGATCTGGGCGACCGCATCCGCGTGGTGGTGAACCGCACCGGCTCCGAGCACATGGAGGACGGCATCACCGTGAAGAAAGCCGAGGAGGTCATCGGCAAGCCGATCTTCTGGCAGATTCCGAACGACTCCAAGGCGATGATCGGCTCCCGCGTGGCCGGCATGCCTCTCATCAAACATTCTCCAAAATCCCGCGCTCACCAAAGTGTGCTAGGCTTGGCGCAGGCGTTGACGGGACGAACCCCCGTCGCCGAGGCCGCGAAGAAGCGGGGATGGTTTGGAAGCTGAGCGTTGAGCCAGACATCAAGCCAGGACGACTGTGCGTTTGAACAGTGACGAATCGCCGGGCTGAACCCGGTTTAGCTCATGGCTCGCGGCCCAAAGCCCGGAGCCAGCCCGCAAGGGCCAGACCTTCACCAAGAGTTTCAACGATGTCGCGTTTGCAACAAGGGCTTTCCAAGCTCAACAACATGAACGGGTCGAGCGTCCGGGGGCTGAGCGTCAGCAACAACGGACAATCGGCGGCCGGCACGAAGAACTTCGAGGAACTGAAAAAGCAGATCCACGCGAAGCTCGTCGAACGGCTCGACTTCTCCCGCGTGAAGGACCTGACCTCCGAGGCACTGCGGCGAGACATCCGTCGCGTCATCGAACATCTTTGCGACACCGAAAACCCGCTGCTCAACCGGATGGAGCGGGAAAAACTCATCGAGGAAATCCTCGACGAAACACTCGGCTTCGGCCCCCTCGAACCGCTCCTGAAGGACCCGACCATCTCGGACATCCTCGTGAACGGCCCCAAGAAAATTTACGTTGAGCGTCGCGGGAAGCTCGAAAAGACCGAAGTGGTCTTCCGCGACAACGACCATCTTCTCCAGATCATCGACCGCATCGTCTCCAAGATCGGCCGGCGGGTGGATGAAACCAGCCCGTTGTGCGACGCCCGGTTGCCGGACGGCTCCCGTGTGAACGCGGTCATCCCCCCCATCGCCCTCGACGGGGCTTCCTTGAGCATCCGGCGTTTCGGCGCCACGCCGCTGAAGCTCGAAGACTTGTTGAACTACAAGGCGTTCAGCCCCGAGATGGCGATGCTGCTGGAGGCCTGCATCAAGGCCCGGCTGAACGTCATCATCTCCGGCGGGACGGGTTGCGGAAAAACGACGCTGCTCAACACGCTTTCCAGCTTCATCCCGCACGACGAACGGGTCGTGACCATCGAAGACGCGGCCGAACTTCAGCTTCAACAAGACCACGTCGTGCGGTTGGAAACCCGGCCGCCGAACATTGAAGGCAAGGGCGCCGTGCTGACCCGCGACTTGGTGAAGAACGCCCTGCGGATGCGGCCCGAACGAATCATCATCGGAGAGTGTCGCGGCGGCGAAACGCTCGACATGCTCCAGGCCATGAACACCGGCCACGGCGGCTCGATGACCACGCTGCACGCCAACAGTGTGCGGGACGGCATGTCCCGCCTCGAAACCATGATCATGATGGCCGGCTTTGAACTTCCCATGAAGGCCATGCGGCAACAGATCGCCTCGGCCGTGGACTTGGTGATCCAGGCGAACCGCCTTCAGGGCGGCCCCCGGAAAATCACCAGCATCACGGAAGTGATGAACATGGAACAAGACGTCATCATCATGCAGGAAATCTTCCGCTTCAAGCAATTGGGCGTGGATCAAAACGGCCGGGCCTACGGCCAGTTCGAGGCCACCGGCGTCCGGCCGACCTTCGTGAACCGGCTGGAAACCAAGGGCGTCAAGCTGCCCGCGAACATGTTCACCGAACGAGTGCTGCTGCGGGATTGATTGAAGGGCTTTGAGCCATGAGCCGTGAGCCATGAGCAAAGCCAGGACGGGCATTGAACAGTGACAAAAACACGCCGTGGCTGGTTTGGCTCACGGCTCATGGCTCATAGCCGGCCCGCAGGGCCCTCAAGAGTTGCATCATGAATCCGTACATGTTGGGCTTTCTGGCCTTTGTCGGCGTGACCAGCGTGGTCGCGATCGTCGGCTTTGTGCTGTCCAAGTTTTATGGCGGCGACGGGGCCGCGAGCGAACGCTTGGAAGCCATCGTCGGCCGGTCGAATCGCAAGGCCGATTCGTCCACGGATCTCATGATCAAACAGGCTCTTCAAGAAGTGGGCAAGGCCAATCTGCTCGAAAAATTGACACCGGAATTTTTCAAGGTGTCCAAGATGTTCGAGCAGGCCGACCTCAAGATGCAGCCCAGCGTCCTGTTCGGCATCGCCATGGCCTTCGGCTTCGTCGGGGCGATGATCAGCACCGTGATGGTGAACATCTACGCCTCCCCGATCGGCGGCCTCATCATGTTCGGCCTGCCGTTCATGTGGCTGTGGTTTAAGCGGGCCTCGCGGCTCAAGAAATTCGCCGCCCAACTGCCGGAGGCGATGGAACTCGTCGCCCGCGCCTTGCGGGCCGGTCACTCGCTGGCCTCGGGTTTCCATGTGGTGGCCCACGAAATGCCCGAGCCGATCAGCAAGGAGTTTGCCCGCGTCTATGAGGAACAAAACCTCGGGATGACGATGGAAGACTCCCTGCAAAACCTGTGCGACCGCGTGCCGAACCTGGACCTTCGGTTCTTCGTCACCAGCGTGAACATCCAACGGCAAACCGGGGGTGACCTGGCCGAAATCCTCGACCGGATCGGCCACATCATCCGGGAGCGCTTCAAGATTCTCGGCCAGGTGAAGGCCCTGACGGCGGAAGGCCGGCTCTCCGGGATCGTGCTGATCGCCATGCCGATCGGCCTGTTCCTGATGATGCTCCACATGAAGCCCGACTACATCGAGTTGCTGTGGACGGACAAACTGGGCCAGCAGATGAGCGGCGGGGCCATCATCCTCATGCTTATCGGCTCTTATGCGATCAAGAAGATTGTGGACATCAAGGTTTAAGGGCTTTGAGCCATGAGCCGGAAAAACAAAGACGGACGGCGCCAGTCGATCAGTGACGTAAATTGCCGGGCGGTGACGTGATTTGCTCACGGCTCACGGCTCATAGCTCATAGCCGGCCCGCAAGGGCCTCCGAGACCTCACCATGATTCCCCTGTTTGCCTTCTCCATCACGGAACTGACTCCGATCATCGTCTTCGGGGCGATTGTCGTCGGGGCGTGGGCGTTGATGACTGTCCTTTCCAAGCGGTCCAACATCGCCGTGGACCGGCTCGACCGGCTCAGCCGGCCCCAGTCGGCCGGAAACATGGATGACATGGATGACCGTCGGCAGCGCTTCAGCGGGCTGAAGGACGCCATCGCCCAGATTGGCGGGGCAATGGAAGGCCAGTCCGATCTTGAAAAGAACAAACTTAAACTCAAGCTGGTGAACGGCGGGTTCCGAAGCGACAACGCCCCGATGATCTATCAGGGGTTGCGGGTGCTGAGCCTCGCCATCTTCCTGATCCCGTCGGCCGGGGTGATGCTGTACACATCCGGCTTTACCCAAAAAGCCCTGATTTACATCGTGATCTGCGGATCGCTCGGCTTCTATCTGCCTCAGGTTACCCTGCACCTGATCGTCTCCGGACGGCAGAAGAAAATCTTCCTGTCAATGCCGGACGCGCTGGACTTGCTGGTGGTCTGCGTCGAATCCGGGCTGGGTCTTGACGCCGCCATGAGAAAAATCACGGAGGAAATGGGGGAACATGCGAAAACAATCTCGGAAGAGTTTGAACTGGCCAACATGCAATTGCAAATGGGCCGGCCGCGCCGGGAAGTGTTGCACGAACTCGGCGTGCGAACCGGCGTGGACGACATGAAGGCGCTGGCCGCGATCCTGATCCAAGCCGACCGGTTCGGCTCCAGCATTGCCCAGGCTCTCCGGGTTCAATCCGACTCCATGCGGACGCGGCGGCGGCAAATTGCGGAAGAGAAGGCGGCAAAAACGGCTGTGCAACTGATTTTTCCCCTCGTCTTGTTTATTTTCCCCGCAATCTTCGTGGTTTTGGTGGGCCCCGCGTCGATTCAAATCTCGAAGGGTCTGCTGAAAGGCGGATAATCCGCTGGTTTCAAGCTGAAGAACCGACGGATCTTTGGCCGAAGACCAGAAACCAGTGGTCTCAGTTCCAAGGAGGGAACGATGAACCGGATGATCAAGGGAATGTTGTGCGGGGTGATGGGTCTCGGCGCGGCTGCCTCCTCGGGATGCATGCACGGAGGGGACAAGGGAAGCGTGTATGAATGCGTGGCCGACCCGTGCTGGCCGGACCGCTACGCCTCCCAGGCTCGGGAGCGGCAGGTGGCCCAGTTTGAACCCCAGGTGATGAACGGGCATATTCTGGATCAGACGATCTGGAACATGCATTTCGACGCGGGATCGGACCGGATCAACGCCGCCGGGATGGACAAGCTGGATCAACTGGCCCGACGACGGCCGGCCCCGGACCCGGTGATTTATCTGCAAACCACGCGGGACATCCCGTATGACGCCGAGAAGCCCTCGGACTATGTGACCAAGCGGGGCGACCTGGATTCCAAGCGGGTGGTCGCCATCCAGAAATATATGTCCTCGACCCTGAGCGGCCGGTCGCCGTCCACGATCAACGTCGAGATTCACGACCCGGCTTATCCGGGCATCAATGGCGCCGCCCCGCGACTGGTCGTGCCCTCGCCGAAGCAGCGGATCTCGATTGGCGCCGTGGGCGGGCCGGTTTCCACTCCGGGCGGCTCGGGAGCGGGAGTCGGAGCGTATGGCGCCCCGATCCCTTCATCGGGTCCGGGCGGGGCGCCGACGGGCACTCCCGGCGCCGGTGGTTCCTCGGCTCCTGGCATGTGATTGAAATGGGGAAGCGAGGGGCGCCGTTTGGCTGTCCCCCCGTTTCCCTTGGTTTGGCTGACACCCTTGACGGGCAACGTGGTGCATCATGTTTCGCTACCTGAGTTTGTTCACGGCTTTTCTCTGGCTTCTCCTTCCCACGCCGTCTTACGCGTCGGGATTCTGGTACGGCTTCAAAAAATACTGGGCGGGATTCCTTGCCGACCAAGACGGCGTCGTGATGACGGTCATCATCCTCGGCATCGTCGGGGTTCTGATTATTTCCTCCGGCAAATGGAAGAAGTGACCGAAAAAGAACGCCTCGCTTCCCCGTCAGCCTGCCATTCAAATTGGGCCAATGGCCCGTTTCTCACACTCTAATTAATGCAAAATCAAGCAACAACATTTGCAAATGAATTCAAGAGCCCCACTGCGTCAGCGGTGGGGGTGGCCGTCACACACTGAAAACACCCCCACCGCTCACGCAGTGGGGCTCTTGATGATCTCACACAAAATATCTGTTGATTTTGCATTAATCAACTTTTGGGACGAACTCGCTGTGAAGCCGCGACACGAAGGCTTTGTGCGATCTTACCCAAGTCCTTAACTCACTCTCTTCGGCAACAATCTCCAGACTCGCTCCGTCGTGCAAAGCCTTCGCGTCGCGGCTTCACAGCTCACTTCCCAACATGCGAAATTTCCCCGCCCAATCTTCATGAATTCATCAATCAGACGCCCATTTCTCGATTGACAAATTATGAAGGACGGTTATAAGCCTCGCGAGTCTCGACGGAATGTCTGTGCATGGGGGAAACATCGCACGGGCGCTTGGTCGGGATGAAACACCAAAGTTGACCAGACATGCCGGACGCGACCACCACGGTGGAGTCGTTGAAGGAAGCAATTCGCTCCTTCGCGACCCAACGCCACTGGGAACCGTACCACTCGCCGAAGAATCTTTGCATGGCCATCGCCAGCGAAGTCGGCGAGTTGTGCGATCATTTCCGCTGGCTCACCGCCGAGGAGTCGTATGCCGTGTGCCAGAGCCCGGAGAGCCGGGAGGCCATCGCGGATGAACTGGCGGATGTCTGCAACTTGGTGATGCTGTTCGGCGTGCATTCGGGCATCGACATCAGCGACGCGGTTGCCCGCAAGCTGGTGAAGAACGCGGTGAAATACCCGCCGCCCGCCGGTTGAACAGCAGGGGTACAAGGGGGACGACTCGCCACGGAGTGCAACGACGCATTTCGCTTCCGGGGGGAAGCACGGCGGGTCGCGTTCGGATTCAAGGATGAAGGGGGAAGGGGACCATGCGACGACTTCACCTGGCCACGCTGGCCGCGGGCGTGATTGCCGTGCTGGGGATCAGTCTCGTCAGTGTGACGGCCCAACCGGCGCCATCGCCGTATGGCGGGAAGGCCGCCGCCCCGCAGGGTCCGGACATCCTGCCGATGACGTTTAGCAAGGCGCAATCCACGCCGAGCCGTCCGAGCGCCGTGGGGGTGCCCGCGAAGCCCGGCCCGGAACTTCTCATGGGCGACCTCGATCCCGTGGTGCCGCCCCCGCCGCCGCTCGAAGGGGCGCCCACCAAAATCGACCCCTCCTTGCTTGAGCTTCCGATGCCGGAAATCAAACCCGCCATCCCCAAGCCGCCCGGCCTCGACACGCCGCCGAAACCGGAACCCGCCTCGCTGCCGGTTCCGGCCCCGATCAAGGCTCCCGAATTAACGCCGCCCGCCCCGAAGCCGCCCGAGGTGAAACCCGCCGTGTCGGAACCGGCGCCCTTTGAACTCCGGCCCGTGGTTCCCGCGAAGCCGCCGACGCCGGTGAGGACTGAACCGCCCGTCGAACCGGCTGGCCCCGTCAATCCGGCGCCGAATTCTTCACCGCAAGGGCTGCCGGGCAATCGCATCATGGCCGGTGTGAGCATCGAAACCGTCACGCCGGAATCGGCCGGATTAGGCAAGGATACCAGCTACGAAATTGTGGTGAAGAACAACGGCCCGGTGCCCGTCACGGGGGTGCGTGTCGAGGAAGAACTTCCGGTTGGCACTCGTTATCTCGGCGGCGAGCCGATGGCCGATGTTTCCCTCAACACACTGCGCTATTCCCTGGGCGATCTGGCTGTCAACGGCGAGAAGCGCCTCAGGGTAAATGTGAAGCCGACGGGGGAAGACGATTTCAAAACTTCTCCCAAAGTCACCCACACCGCAGCGACGAACAACGTCATCAAGATCACCCGGCCGAAACTGGCCGCGAGCATCACCGGCCCGGAGGCGGTGCTGTTCGGCGACAAAGTCTCCTTCAACATTCAGGTGAAGAACGAGGGAACCGGCGCCGCCAGCAAGGTGAAGATTCACATTTTGCTGCCCGCCGGGTTGCAACATGCCGCCCAGAAAATGGGAACGGCCGTCGAGGCGGAATTGCCCAGCCTTGCCGCCGGGGAGACGCGATCTGTGGAACTGCACACAATAGCCGTGAAACCGGGGATGCAAACTTGCGAGCTGATGGTCGCCGGGGAATCGTGCAAAGCAAGCGTGACCAAGTGCAATGTGATGGTGCAACAACCGCTGCTGGAGTTGAGAGTGGTCAACCCCGGCCGGGCGATGGTGCGGGGCGAACCGACCTTCACGCTGGAGATCACCAATCCCGGCAATGCGATCACGCCGGGCACGCTGGCCGCCGCCTCCTTCCCGGAAGGATTGGAATTTGTCTCCGCCAGCGACGCCGGCAACTACGAACCGGGCACGCGGACGGTGACTTGGAACTTTGGGCCGCTGGCCGCCGGAGGCAAGAAGCTTGTAACGCTTAAACTGCGGGCTTCCGTCGCCGGGAGACTGGCGGTGCGGGCAATTGCCCAATCGACCATCATGAAGTCGTTGAAGGCCGAAGGGGAGTCCGTGGTGCAGGTGGAGGGCGTCCCGGCGCTGAACTTTGAAGTGGTGAACCTCGACAACCCGGCCGAGGTGAACAAGGAAGTGACCTACGAGATTCGGATCTTCAATCAGGGGACTTGTCCGCTGACGAACATCCGGCTGGCGTCCGCGTTCTCCGAGGGCCTGGCCATCACTTCGGTGACCGGCCCGGTGAAGCACAGTTCGGCCGGCCAGACGGTCACGTTTGAGGCCATCCCGCGGCTGGCCGTGAAGGCCGACGTGGTGTTGCGGATCAAGGCGAAGGGTCTGACGCAAGGGGATCTGCGTTGCAAAGTGCAACTCTCCTGCGACCAGCTCAAGCAGCCGGTGGTGAAGGAAGAAAGCACCGTGTTTTACTCGAACTAAGAACGGGCGGAAAGAATGAACGGTCGAGGACCAGAGTACTCCGCACGCTCCGCGTGCGGTCGGGGCTTGCCCTGTGGCCGGACGATGAAACGGGTCAAAGTCCCGTCCGCACGCGGAGCGTGCGGAGTACTCTGGTCCCAGACCGATTCATTCTTTTCACTTGCTCTGAGTTTTTCTCGGTGTTCGGAATGGAAATGCGGAGTCGAAGACGGTCGATTTGCCGGTCCGAAGGGCCGGTGAATCCGGCCCGGTCGCGAGGGCCGGGCGAACGAAAACCCGCCGATTTCCGGCCTTTTTGGCCGAAAAACCATCCGGCGGGGGCCGCGAAACGCGGTGGAAATGTTTTGGATTTTGATTCGCCTGCTCGCGTTCTGAATTGTAATGATCGTTGCTCTTGAGCGCGGGGAAATCTGCTGGTATGATTCGTCCTCCGTGGAACCGGATACTCCGGCCGACTGGCGGACGAACCGATCGAAGTGGCTGAAATATCACGGAAAAACGGACGGCACGGGGGCCACGAGGCCTTGTCCAGGGATGGCGTGCCGATCAGTGGGAGGAGTCCGTCGAATGAACAATACGGTTCGCTTGCCAATCAAGGACCGGCTTCGCGTTCACATCCGCTGGATGATCCGGCGGGACATGGCCGAAGTCTTGGAGATCGAACGCACCAGTTTCGATTTTTCGTGGACGGAGGATGATTTCCTCCGCTGTCTGCGTCAGCGAAACTGCATCGGCATGGTGGCCGAGCATAACGATCGCGTGGTCGGGTTTATGATTTACGAACTCCACAAGTCGAAGCTGCATGTGCTGAACTTTGCGGTGGACCCGGCTCATCGCCGCCTCGGCATCGGCACGCAAATGGCGATGAAACTGGTCGGAAAGCTCTCCAGCCATCGTCGCACCAAAATCACGCTGGCGGTGCGGGAGTCCAATCTTCCGGCCCAGCAGTTCTTCCGCTCGCAGGCGTTCAACGCTACGAAAGTTCTGCGAAGTTACTACGAAGACTCCGGCGAAGATGCCTACTTGATGAACTTCCGCCTCGACGATCTGGTTGACGATGACGACGACGACACCGCGCCGAACCGCATCGCCGCCCAATACGAAGAAAGCTGATCGAAGACCAAAAGGCATCAACCACAAAGGCACAAAGATCACGCGAAGATTCACAAAGAAGACCAAAGAGATTTCTTTTTCTTGGTTTTCTCTGCGAAACTTTGTGTGATCTTTGTGCCTTTGTGGTTGATGCCTTTTGGTTTTACCCTCCCCGACTTGCTAAAATGAATCGATGATTGCGAAGTCCACACGGGCGAAGGTGTTTTTGGTCGGGGCCGGGCCGGGCGATCCGGGGTTACTCACCCTCCGGGCGGTCGAGTGTCTGCAACAGGCCGACTTCGTTCTCTACGATTATCTCACCTCCACGCGCATCCTTGATTACGCCCCCGCCCATGCCGAACGGCTGTGCGTGGACGAGCTTCCCGGCGAACATCCGCAGCGCTGGCCGCACATTCATCAACGAATCATCGAGGAAGCCAGCAAAGGCCGTTGCGTCGTCCACCTAAAGGGGGGCGATCCGCTCATCTTCGGCCGGGGGGGCGAGGAAGCCGCCGGATTGCGCGAGGCGGGCATCCCCTACGAAATTGTGCCGGGCGTGACGGCCGCCTTCGCGGCCGGGGCCTACTCGGAAATCCCGCTGACACACCGGGCTTATGCCAGCGCCATCGCCATCGTCACCGGGCACGAGCATCCGGGGAAGACCAGCACGCGGATCGATTGGGCCGCCCTCTCGAAGTTTCCCGGCACGCTGGCGGTCTACATGGCCGTCGGCCGGCTCGGGTTGATCGCCCGCGAACTCATCAACCAAGGCAAGCCCGCCGACACGTCCGTGGCCCTCGTTCACCGGGCCAGCACCGGGGAACAACAGATTCTCATGGGAACCCTCGGCACCATCGACGATCAGATTCGCCTCGCGGGGATGACCAGCCCCTCGCTGGTCATCATCGGCCAGGTGGTCGATCTCAAACCGGCGGTCTCGTGGTTCGAGGCCCGGCCGCTGTTGGGCTTGCGGGTGTTGGTCACCCGGCCGTCAAAACAGGCCAAAACCCTCACCCGGCAATTGGAACTGGACGGGGCGGTGCCTTACTCGCTCCCGGTGATCGAGGCCGAGGCCCCCGCCGACTGGTCGGGCGTTGATGTCGCCGTCTCGCAACTGGAGGCCGGTCGGTTTTCGTGGATCGTGTTCACCAGCGCCAACGGAGTCCAGTTCTTCTTTCAGCGGTTGAAGGAAGTGGGAAAGGACGCCCGCGTGCTGGGCGGGACAAAGATCGCCGTGATCGGCCCCTCCACGGCCGAGGCCCTCGCGGAATACCACCTTGTCGCCGATTTGATTCCGTCAGCCGGGATGAATTCGGAAACACTGGCCGCCGAACTGGCCGAGCGAGTTCGCGGCCAGCGGGTCTTGCTCGCCCAGGCGGCCGAGGCAAGGGAATTGCTGCGGCAACAACTCTCCGCCGTGGCGATGGTGGAAACCGTGGAAGCCTACCGGCAAACCCCCGCAATCATCGAGAACCGGGACGTGTTCGACCGGCTTCGTCGCGGCGAAATCCATGTCGTCACCCTGACCAGCCCGAACATCGCCAAGGCCTTTCTCGCCGCGTGCGACAACACCATTCGCGGCCGCTTCCAACGCGGCCAAATCACGCTGGTGGCCAACAGCCTTCGCCTAAAGCAATGGCTCGCCGAGCAGAATTTCCCGGCCGAAGTGACCAGCGATCCCACCAACGCCGGACTGATGGCCAAACTGCGGGAATTGAAATTGCGACGTGATGTCGGGGACTGATTCGGTAGTTCCTGGCGATTGACGGCGCCGGTTCAGCCGGGATGGCGAGCGATTTTGGACTCGGGTATACTACACCTCATCTTCCACCGAGGTTCGCCGTGCCGCCAACACTTCGAGAACTTGGTCTTGATGCCCTCAGCCCCGAAGACCGTTTTGCGCTGGCTCAGGCTCTGTGGGACAGTGTCCATGATTCACTGGAACAAGAATCAATCACCCCGGAGGTTCAAGCAGAGTTGGAGCGACGGGCCGCCTTGTCGGATGCCGATCCATCCCGTGGCGTCGCTTGGGAGAAAGTCCGTCGGCGGTTGGGATTGCTGACGTAAGCATTTTTTATGGGAGCCGATTCGGCCCCCAAACCCGTCTCAATCAAGCGGAAGCGATTCTCCCGTGGAACGGGTTCCGAACGCCGTCCACGCATCCACGTTCACCGACTCTCGGACAAAGCGCACCGAGCCGTCGACGAGGCAAACGTTGACGCCGCCGGTGTGGCGGCTAGTCGGGGCGGCGGCGTATTGGCCGTAGGCTCCGGGACGCCAGCAGGGGGTGTTAGGCGGGAGGATGTGGTTATACAGGCCGCGCCACATCGAGCCTTCGCTCCACGGGTAGCCGCGACCTTTCCAACCCCCTCCGGCAAGACCGGCGGTTTTCCAGTCCATCGCCTGGAACGCGGCGCGGGCCGTCGGAATGGTGGTGGCGGTCACCGACGCGGGGGTCTCGAAACAGTCGGACAATTTGTCCGTGCCGCTGGCCTGATAATTACATCCTTCCGAAATGGCGGCGGTGTTCGAGGTGCCGTCCGTGATGTCGGCGATGCGGGTTTCCGTCGCCACGGCCGTCGGCGAACTCTCGGACGACACGGCCATGCCAAACACGCCATCCCAATTGTTGATCCGGTCCCAACTGCCGCCGTTGTAGCGGTAATTGGAATACCCGTAATCCGTCGCCGCGCCTTTTTCAGTGTCCGAAGGGCAAAGGAAGGCGGCCGGTTTGTTGGCGGTGTAAGTGGTCCAGGCGGCGGCCGTGTTGGGGTTGCCGACTTGGGAATAAATATTGTCCTGCTCCAGGTATGGCAGCAAGAAAACATTCGGCCCCACATAAGCGGCGGCGGTCGCCCCGATGGGAAACTTCTCGTTGGCTCCATGATAATTCTGCAAAGCCAGACCGAGTTGTTTGAGGTTGTTCGTGCATTTCATCCGGTTGGCGGCCTCGCGGATTTTCTGCACGGCCGGCAACAACAGGCCAATCAGGATGGCGATGATCGCCATCACCACCAGCAGTTCGATGAGCGTGAAACCCCGACGACGTGAATCAAAACGACAATTCATCAGACAATCTCCCGAGAAAGGGAACCAGATGGATGGAATGCAGGCACATCAGGCCGGGGAGAGCGACGTCAGGCGGGGGTGGAAGACGCCGGTTTTTGGAGAGGAAACGGCTCGGATCATTATGAGGCAATCATGCGATCCTAACAGAACATACGCATTCGCCCAGAGGGAAAGGCCGCCAATTTTTGGAAACCATGTGTTTTGTTCCACGAGCGGCTTTTTTCGCCCGAACCAAGGGCATGAATTGCAATCACCGGAGGCACAAACGTCTATTCGCCAACAATTTTGGTGGTCAACAACGCATCAGTACAATAACATATGAAACAGACGCATCAGCAAAACAAAGCTTGTTAATTCGTTGATTCAATGCCGCCAACGAACGCTTGAATCCTCTGCTCAACGAACAATTTTTCAACCATCAAATCGATTGCTTCAAAAACAGGCATCGATGCGCCTGTCGAAGGCGTCATCTTGGGAAGCCATTACCTGTTAGATATTTTTAATCGTTACACAACACATTTGAAAATAGCCATTTACGTCAACACTGATGGCGACATCTCGTGTTCGGACCAATGATGGCATCCGGGGTGCGTAAGGGGTCACACCCACCGTGTCCCTTTGTTCGGGATGCTTTTTCTCATCTTCATTTGGTGCCCGGAGACTTCATGACTTTCCCCCCCGGCCGCAAGCGTCGCGGCTTCACGTTGATTGAACTGTTGGTGGTGATCGCCATCATCGCGATTTTGATCGGGCTGCTGCTTCCGGCCGTCCAAAAGATTCGCGAAGCCGCCAACCGGATGAAGTGTTCCAACAACCTCAAGCAGCTCGGACTGGCCCTGCACAACTACGAGAGTTCCTACGGTTGCTTCCCGATGGGGCACAAGACCGAAGTGGCGGGCGTGCCTCACCGCCGCGAGTGCTGGTTCCAACTCATTCTGCCGTACATGGAGCAGGACAATCTGTTCAAGCTCTATCAAGCGGACACCACGGATTATGTCTTCTACATCCCCACGACCATCACCGCGGTGATCGTCCCCACGTTGGTTTGCCCGTCCGATCCCAATGGTCCGGGCAAGGGGGCCAATGGCACCACGACCGGCTTTCAAACAAACTACGGCCTGAGCGCCGGCGGGATGACGTGGTCTGGTTCCACCCCCACCCAAAAGGACATTGGCGCCGGTGATCCGGGCGGCATGTTTTATCTGGACTCGACCACCACCTTTGGCGCCATCACGGACGGCGCCTCCAACACCCTGATGGCTTCCGAAAGCATCATCCGGACCAGCACCTCCGCCTGTTGGGGCGAACTGGGCGGCGTCTGGGGCGGCGCCCCGCACGGGGCCTATGGATTCTCAAGTTTTGAACTGCCGAACACCACGGTGGCCGACCAGGTGTATTCCTGCAAATCGACCACCTGGCCGGGCGCTCCCTGCGTGAGCCTCAACGGAACGGCCACCCGGTGGAACTTTGCCCGCAGCAAGCACACCGGCGGCGTGAACGCGGCAATGGGCGACGGCTCCATCCGGTTCTTCAAGAACACGATGGACCGCTACACCTGGCAGACGCTCGGAACCCGCGCGGATGGCTTGGTGTCTTCCGTCAACTGATCGGTTTCGATTTCACAATGACCCCGCCTCATCCCCGTCATCAGACGGAGGTGAGGCGGTTCTATTTCCAAGGATCTTTTTGATGACGCATGTTTCGATTGGCCGGACGATGTCGCGCCCGGTGATGGGGTTGTTGCTGGCGGTCGGAATCTTCCTGCCGGGTTGCGACGGGGGCAGCGGTCCCAAACTCAACAAGGTGACCGGACACGTCAAGTTTGAAAACGAGCCGGTTGCGGAGGGACGAATTAACTTCCGGGCGGCCGACGGCAAAGGCGCCACTTATTCCGGGGCGATCACCGGTGGGAAATACACGGCCGACTGCGAGGCGGGTTCCTACAAGGTGGAAATCATGGCCTCCCGCAAGACGGGCAAGTTCACCAACACGGTCGAGGGAAAAAACGAAGTCGAGGAAATGTACATTCCCGCGAAATACAATTCCCAAACCACCCTGACCAAGGAAGTGCCCAAGGGGGGCGGCGAAATAAATTTCGACCTGACCAAGTAAGGCCGGTTGTCGCGGCCAGCCCCATGATGCCGCCACTCTTTCCCGATATGCCCGTCCGGCTTCCCATGCCGGACGCGGACGTGACCTTTTTCCCGGCATTCTTCAATGCCGTCGAATCCGAAGATTTCCTCCGCCGGTTGACCGCCGAGATTCCGTGGCGGCAGGTTTCCATCCGGCTTTACGGCAAGACGATTCCAGTTCCCCGTCTCACGTCGTGGCATGGCGATGCGGGAACCGGTTACGCCTATTCCCATGTCGAACTGATTCCCGAACCGTGGACCCCGGCCCTGTCGGAGATCCGCGAACGATTGCTGGCGCCGGACGGCCTGCCGTTCAACAGCGTGTTGCTGAATTACTACCGCGACGGATCGGACGGCGTGAGCTGGCACAGCGACGACGAACCGGAACTCGGCCCGGCGCCGGTGATTGCCTCCGTGAGTTTTGGGGCCGTCCGGCGGTTCCAATTCCGGCATCGCGTTCGCCGAACCGAGAAAACGGCCATCGACCTGACGGCCGGGAGTTGTTTGCTGATGCGCGGCGAGACCCAACGACATTGGCAGCATCAAATCCCGAAAACCAAGAAGCCTTGTGGTCCGCGAATCAATTTGACTTTTCGGAGAATTGAGACAAACAATCGACCGTGAGACGGTCGGTGGCGAAATGAAACCTGACGGGAGAAACTTATTTCACATCCTGCCAGGCGTTGAACCCCAAATACGCGGTGGTGCCGGCGGCCAGAATGGCCCCGATGTCGGCGACCATATACGGCCCGCCACCGAAAGGCTTGCCGATAATCAGGTCCATGAGGCACAGGATTAGCGTCAGGCCGGCGACGATCATGGCTCCGAGACACATCCACTTCTGCATCATCGGCCTCGCAGACAAACGGGGGTTTCCCGCCGGGAATTATCGGATGGGTTTTCGTTTGGGAATTGTAGTGGACGACTCTTGTGCCGCAACGGGTTCATCGGGAACATGATGGGGATTTTTCGCCATCCGGGCGCGATACGACCCGCACAAGACGCCCGCCGGACGTTTTTCGGGGGCCAAGACCGCCCTTCGGGCCGCCTAAGTCACCCACAAAAGTGAACACATTGGACAGCCTAAAAAGAAAGAAACCTCCGGCGTTCTCATCTTTGATTCCCGATAATCTCGCGTTTAAGGCGGCTCGGCGGGCGGTCGGGAAATCCGAAACTTGGGAAGCGAGGTTCTCCTTCGGTTCCTGAGTCGTGTAAAATGATTTCAATGGGTAATGAGACGGGTTGGGAATCGAGACCTTCATGGGGAAATTGACATATCCGTCGGAACCGGACTGGGCCGTCCCGTGGGCGGACTTGGACCCGTTCCCGTGGATGCAGGATTTGAAGGGCTGCCCGCAGAACCCCGACCGCCACGCGGAGGGGGATGTGTGGATTCATGTGCATATGGTGTGCGAGGCGATGGCCGCGCTGCCCGCCTGGCGCGCCCTGCCCGAGCATGACCGCCAGACAATGTTTCAAGCCGCCCTGTTGCACGACGTGGCCAAACCCGCCTGCACGCGCCGGGAGGCCGACGGCCGCTGGTCCTCGCGCGGGCATTCGTGGCGGGGGGCGATCCGCGCCCGGCATATTCTCTGGCGGCTGGGCGTGCCGTTTCACGACCGGGAGGCCGTGTGCGCCATCGTCCGGCATCACTTGGTGCCGTTCTTCCTGACGGACAGCGAAAACCCGGAGCGAATGGCCATCGAAGTCAGCCAGACTGCCCGGTGTGACTGGCTGGCGATCATGGCCGAGTCCGATGCCCGCGGCCGCATCTGCCCCGACCCGGATCAGCTTCTCTCACAAGTCCGGCATTTCCGGGAAAAGGCCGAAGAACTTGGCTGCCTGGACCGGCCGTACCAATTTCCGAGCGACCATCAACGTTATCTGTTCTTCCGGGAACCGCACCGTCATAACGGCGCCACGACACCGCCGGAGGATTTTCGCACCCGCGTGGTGGTCATGAGCGGCCTGCCGGGGGCAGGGAAGGATTATTGGGCCGAACAGCATCTCCCCGACTGGCCGGTCATCAGTCTGGACGTGATCCGGCAGGAAATGGGCATCCCGCCACAGGACGCCCAAGGGGATGTGGTCAACCGCGCCCGGGAAATTGCCCGCGATTTCCTGCGGGCCGGCCGGGACTTTGTGTGGAACGCCCAGAATCTCAGCCGACAGGTCCGGTCCGATTGCTTGCGGCTGTTTCACGATTACCATGCCCACGTCCGGCTGGTGTATGTGGAGGCGCCGCCGGATCGGCTGTTCCAGCAGAACCGCTCCCGCCGTCGCAAGGTTCCGGAAAAAGTGATCGAGCGAATGCTGGACCGCTGGGAAGTCCCCGACCGCACGGAAGCCCATGTGGTCGAGTATGTGGTCTGATCCGGCCGGTTTTGTCGTTCGTCAGATTCTCCGAGAATCTTGTTGCGGGGCAATTGGACGAATGTTAATCTGACCATCGGCCCGCTGTCGGGAGTTGACCTTTTGGGCGAGGGTTGGCGAACGCGGCGGGCCACTTCTGTTCGCGGACATTTCTTTTCCGCAACCTTGCAACCAATCTGAAGAAAACGGAGCGGATTTTTCTTGATCCTGTCGGGGAGGACATGCTAATTTAATCCCACGCACTTCTCCGGTCCCGGTGGGAATGCGAGTCTCCTGCCGGGACCTTCTTTTTTTTACTCTCCCGATTTCTCTCTCTCTCCCTACTCTCCCGATGAAGTACCGTCCCCGCAAAGCCTGGACCTCGGCGGAGCTTGCCCTGTTGGGCAAGGCCACCGACGAGTCAATCGCCGCCAAAATCGACCGTTGCAAGTCGGTGGTGCGCGAGAAACGCCGGTCGATCGGCATCGCCGTTTACAAGGCCCCGGCGCCCCCGCCTCCGGAGAAGGTCCGCAAGTTGCTGGGAACCGCCTCGGACCCGGCGCTGGCGGACAAGCTCCGCATCAGCCGGGACCGCATCACCACCTGGCGGCGGCAACTCGGCATCCCCCCGTTCCGCAAACACCGCCCCCGCGACGGCGACGCGGCCCGGCTGGCCGAGTTCAAAAAACTCCGCAAAGCCGGCTGGACCTACCCGCAGATCGCCGCCAAGCACGGCCTCTCCCGGCAACGAGTCCACCAGATTCTCTCCGGCCGTGACGAACGCCGCCGGGCGGGCGGGTGAGCTTCCGGCGACTTCCGCCGGTTGGCGTGGCGGTTGATTGGGTGATGGCTTGATGCAAAATCAAGCAGCAGCATTTGCAAATGAAT
>NZ_JH636440.1:603923-623278 GCF_000255705.1 Zavarzinella formosa DSM 19928 | reverse complement strand
GATTTGAAGCGGCTGATCGGCTCGACTCCGGAGGCGACGCTGTTGCAAATGTCGCTGTGCCTGGTGGTTTACAATCTGATCCGGATGGTTCATCAATATGCGGCCGTCGCCAACGACAGGCCGCCGGAGAAGGTCTCGGGGGAGATGTTGTTCCGCGACGTGCGGTCCGAACTGACGACCGTGGCGAGGTTGCTCACCCCCGCCCATCTGGAACTCCTGCTGGTCCCTCTCGGGCCGGAGCAACTTCAGGCGTGGTTACTGAAGTTGCTTCAGGGAACGTGGCATCGCAAATGGACCAAGTCCGCCCGCCCCCGGCCCTCCGGTCCCCCGAAGCCAAAAACCAAGAAACTCCGGCAGGAAAAACCTCACGATTCTGTCTTCCGGGTCTTGCGGAGAACTCCTTGAAAGATCTTCACACGACTGCTGCGTCAGCGGTGGGGGTGGCCGTCACACTCTGAAAGCCACCCCCACCGCTCACGCAGTGGGGCTCTTGGGGATCTCACATCAAATGTTTCGGGATTTCACATCGAATGTTTGCTGCTTTTGCGTCAACGCTTCGGCTGGCTGGCTTCAAACGGCAGGCACACACACCACTTCAATTCCCGTCTCCATCAGCGCACCCACCAGCGGTTCGGTCGGGTCGGCGTCCGTGACCAGTGTGTTGACGGAGTTGGCCGGGGCGACCAGGAACGGTTCGGCGGTTCCCAGTTTCGTTCGGGAGGCAACCGCCACCACGCTCTCGGATTGCTCGACCATCATCGCTTTGACGAACGCCTCGTCCCGGTCGGGCACCGTCAGCCCGGCTTGCGGGTCAAGACTGCAGACTCCGAGAACACACACGTCAAACCGGTATCGGCGCAACGCCTCAACCACGTCCGGCCCGATCACCGTATGGGAGAAGCCGCTTACCTTCCCCCCGAGTTGAATCACCTCGACGCCCGTGCGGGCCGCCAGTTCGGTGGCCACCGGCAGGCTCACGGTGACCACTGTCCCCTGAAATTCCGGGGGAAGCAAGCGGGCGACCTCCAGAACCGTCGTGCCGCCGTCCAGACACACCGCCCGCAAGGAGGCGAGGCGCCCGGCGGTTCTCGCGGCAATCCGTTGCTTGACAAGCGGTTGTTGTTCAAGCCGCTCGCCATAAGGAATCGCCGCCGGCGAACGGGGCAGCGCGCCGCCATGAACTCGGCGAACCAACCCTTGGTCGGCCAGCGCCCGAAGGTCCCGGCGGATGCTGTCTTCGGACACGCCGAAACGGGCCGCCAGTTCGGCCGGAGTGGAAGGCTCGCCACCATCAACCAAGGCAACGATCTGGACACGGCGTTCGTTGGGACTCATGAATTCGACCTCCCGCTGGTGACACAACCAAGATAATAGCTTGAATTGTCGATATCGGCAGTCTAATAATCCATACGGGCACCACAAATGCCGAAATGGGATAAAAATTGTGAACACGGAACGCGGATTGGGCGTGTCGTCAAGGCTGGCGATATCGGGGTGGTTCTTGTTAAACGGCTTCGTCGTCGCCTCATGGGTGGCTCATATTCCGCGTCAGGCAACCGCATTGGAGATCCCGCCGGACACGCTTGGGCTGGTTTTACTCGGGATGGCGGTAGGATCGATTTTGGGAATGACCGCCGCCCCGGCGGCCATCCGACGCTTCGGCCCCGGCCGGGCTGCATGGGTGGCGGGGGTGGTTTTCGCGCTGCTGATTCCGCTTCCGTTGCTGGCCGGATCGGTGGTCGCCCTTGGCCTTTCCCTCGTCTTGCTGGGCATTCTGCACGGCTTTTTGGACGTGACCATGAATGCCGCCGCCGCAATCTGCGAACGTCATCTCGGCCGGCCGGTGATGTCGGCGTTTCACGGTTGGTTCAGCCTCGGCATGGTGGCGGGGGTGACGGCCGGTTCGGCCGCACTGGCCGTCGGACTGGCTCCCGCCGGTCATGCGGCCGTGGTGGCCGGGCTTGGTGTAACCCTGATGATGATGTGTCGGCCGGCAGCGTCCTCGAAGTCCGACGCACCGGTCGTTACCCGTGTGGAACATCATGACAGCGTGAATCATCGGGCCTATGCGCTGGCGGCCATCGCATTTGTCTGCCTGTTCCTCGAAGGGGCGATGGCAGATTGGGCCGGCTTGCTGGCGGTCACGTTCGGGGCGGGGCCATCTGTCGCGCCGCTCGCATATGCGGCTTTTACCGTCGCCTGGGCCGGCGGCCGCTTCCTCGGGGATCGGCTGACAGCTTCGGTCGGAGACATGATGATTGTCCGGGCCGGGGGCCTGCTGGCGGCGGCAGGTGTTGGTTTCGCTCTCCTCATCGGCTCGCCCGTTGGCGTGGCCGTCGGTTGCGCGATCACCGGGCTTGGGCTGGCGAACGCGGTCCCGGTTCTCTTCCGGGCGGCGGCGGGAACAGACCCGGCCGGGCGCGGACTGGCCTTGGTGACGGGAATCGGATACGCCGGTTTCTTGGTGGGGCCGCCGCTGGTGGGCTTCACCGCCGCCGCCGTCGGCCTGCCCCGCGCGATGCTTCTCGTTGTCGTCAGCGGGGTGTTGCTATCGCTCGGAGCGGTCGCCCTTCGGCGGCGTCCAAAAGCGACCGTCACCAAACAGATTGGAATCGACTGCCGGGCGATTCTCTTCGACATGGACGGCACATTGGTCGATTCGACGCTCGCATGCGAAACACTGTGGAGGGAATGGGCGGCGCGAGCCGGAGTTGATCCCGCCCCGATTCTGGCCATTCATCACGGCCGGCGCCCCGAAGAAACCCTGCGGCTGACCTATCCGGAACACGCGACCGCCGAGGCAGCCGGTTGGATTCAACAACACCAGATTGGCGTGATCGACGGCCTGAAACCGGTCGTCGGCGCGGCCGAACTTTTGGATTCGCTGGCCGACCGGCCGTGGGCGGTGGTGACATCGGCATCGCGGGCGCTGGCCGAAAGCCGTCTCCGGGCCGTCGGACTGTGGCGAGGGGTATTGCTGATCGGCGCGGACGATGTGGCCGAGGGAAAACCATCACCGGAGGGCTATCTGGCGGCCGCCCGCGCCTTGGGTGTGCAACCCGGCGAATGCGTCGTGGTAGAGGACGCGCCGGCCGGTGTGGAGGCGGGCAAGCGGGCCGGAATGGCGGTGGTCGCGGTGACCACCACCCACGCCCCGACCGCCTTGGCGACCCCTCATGTGGTGCGCGACCTCGCCGGAGTGTCGGCCACGCCGGACGCCGAGGGAATCATTCGGCTGGCGTTGACTTGGTGATGGGATGCTTTGCATCTTCCTGCGATGCGGTCAATCAAATTGCGAAGACACCCGGTGATGCTGCGGAGATCCGAAAGGTTGCATCTGTATTCGGTTTTGAAGTAAGATAAGCAACGATTGTGCTCGCCAGCCGAACGGGATTGTGATGGGTGAAGAACACAAGAAAAACGCCCGTCCATCCTCCCGTGGAAAGCACGAAAAAGGACAAACCCGCAAGCAAAGGGACGCAGGCGGTGAGAAGGGTGACAAGCGGCGCAAAAAACAGCAGCGAAAACGCAAACGCCCTCCGCAAGAATAGAAAGGCGCAATGGACATGGTTGCTTCCGCGATTAATAACCAGACCGTCGAAACGCTCATTGAACAAGGCGCGTGGGAAGAGGCTCGAAAGCTCATCGAACAAGAGCTTTTGCGGGAGCCGGACAACCATTGGCTCCTGACTCAACTGGGAGTCACCTTCTATGAACAAGGCCGATACCGGGAATCATTGCGCCCGCTTTTGGAATCGCTTGAAATCGTGCCTGATTGTCCGCTGACACTCTGGAATCTGGCGGGCGCGCTGGATGCCCTTGGAAAATCTGAGAAAGCGATTGAGATTTACACCTGGCTTTTGAGAAGCAAAAAAACAGCGGCCGACGACTCTTGTTGGGAAAGCCAAGAATGGGCGGACGCACTGAAAACAGATTGTGTCTTTCGGGTTGGCGTTTGTTTTCAACACTTGGACAACCGGGAATCAGCCGAGAATTGCTTCCGGCAGTACATCAACTTGCTGCTCGCCGGGCAAAATGGAATGTACTCCGTCGAAGAAGCGGCGAAGCACATTCGGGATCTGCACGGCAAGGGCAAACGACTTGCCGGCAAGGACGCGCGGGATGTGATCGGCCTGACACTCCAAGACTCGGGCATTCAGTCAATTCAAGGCGGCCGCCGAAAACTGCCCAAGCTGTCACTTGCGGAATTGCTGGCCACCTGACGGAACATGATTTCGCATCCGCCGGTTGCCGTGTTTACGGGTGACGAAGCGGAGAGTTTCAACCTCTCTCCACAAACAAAACCGCCCCGGTCCAAATGACCGGGGCGGCTCGTTGTCAAATCACCAACAACTCTTTACAGTCCGCCGAGATCAACAGCCCGGCCGTCGGAGCGGTTGCCGATGTTGTTGAAGAGAGTGGCGTCCACCGAATAGCGGATGAGGCGAACGGAACCGTCGCCGAACAGGCCGTTGACGCCGGCAATGTGGGCGGAGCCGAATTCGTAGCCATTCATCGACACGGGGGCGTCCCGCTGCGGCACATAGCCGGTGTAGCGCACCACGTCCGGATCCCAGCCATCAATCCAGCCTTGGTCGTCGTTCCAGTCGCCGGTCGCATAGTTCAGCGAATTGAGGCGTTTCTCGCTCACCATCAAGGTGTTCGAGAGTCCGTCGGTGACGGAGGACAGCGGAATGCCGAGGCTGCCGTTGCCGTCAATGCCCTTCCGCACGATCATCCCGTTGTACGCCACGCCGGTCGGAACCCCCCACGTGTTTCCATACCAGTATTGGTCCCAACTGTTCGGCGAGTCGGCGGGGGTGGCCGAGGCGTAATCCATCAAGGCGCATCCCGTCGAGGGGTTGCGGGTGTCGCCACGGCGGGAGGGGCAGTTGTAGGTTTTGACAAACATGGTTTCGGCGACGCCATACGTCTGCTTGCCCAAATTGTCCTGTTCGATGAAGGGCAAAATGTGCCAGGCCCAGCCAGAATCATCCAGATTGCTGCCGCCGGACCAGGGGATGGTGCCGCCGTGCGGAAGGGCGCCCGTCGTGTCGTGGAAATTGTGCATGGCCAGACCGATCTGCTTCAGATGGTTGGTGCATTTCATCCGGTTGGCGGCCTCCCGGATCTTCTGCACGGCCGGAAGCAACAGCCCGATCAGAATGGCGATAATTGCGATGACGACCAGCAGTTCGATCAGCGTGAAGCCTGATCGACGGTCGCGGAGAGAATGGGACACAAGAACCTCCGGTAATGGAAAAATAAAACAATCAAAAACCGGCGAACGCCGGAAAAGAGTCACTTGGGTTGTTTGATCGCCGCGAAGCGTTTGTTGAACGTTTCGTCGTCGACTTCCTCGATTTTGCCGACGGCATCGGAAACGAACCTTTTGCCGTTGACGCCTTTTTGCTCCCAGACCACCATCTGGGCGCCATCCGGCCCCGGCGCCCCGAGCCGGGCTTTCCAAACAATCCCGTAGGGTTCGTTGTCCCGAGGCGAGACAAACAACTGATCCAATTTCGCCGGGTCCACCCCGAAGGTCGTGAAATCAGCCGGGGACATGGCGCTGATGAATTTGCGGAACTCCGCCTCGTCCGCCGGTCCCTGCCCTTTGTGTTTGCTCAGGTAGCGACCGAAAAACACGGTAAGGGCTTTGAGGTTCTTTTCCGTGGGGGAGGCGGCTTTGGGTTCCGGCGCGCACGCGGGCAGATTTGTCAGCAATCCGAGGGTGGTCAACATCAAGATGAATCGGATCATTCGAGCGGGAGAGGGCACGAAATTTTCCTGAAATTGAATGGAAGTTTCATATTTAACTCATTTAAATGATCGCGGTCAATCAGATTAATGCAAATCACTCGCAATCTCGCAATCGTTGTTTACGACGACCCCGAGGGGGCCGTGCCCCTCGAATCGTCCCACGGCCAGAAAATGCCGTCGGACATGACCGAGGGGACCATATGGGGACCGACTGTTATTTCATCGTAATTTTGAGGTTACTGGTCGTGATCCCGATCATCGCCCAAATGGCCGCGATGGTGGGTGTGTTGGATCTGATGCTCGACTCGGCGGCCGGAAAAGCCCCGAATGCCCCGCCGCCGGTCGATCTGACCGACCCCATGTACGGCGAGGCAAGGGTGGACACCAAGCCGGACTACTTCACGGACGGGGTTGTCAGGTGAAAACGCCGCTGCCGCCGTCGTTGCTGGTGCCGGGAAATCCACCCGACGATTGGGAGCGAATCGCGCTGATCAAATTTGTGATGCCCGCAAAATCCGCCAACAAATCCGCCGTGGGAATTCCCGGGTTCTCCGTCCTCTCAATCAGACGCTCCAGTCTTGCCGCAATGCGGGCGTGAGCCGCCGAACCTATCTCCCTTTTGGACTCGTCAAGCTCCAAATACTGTCTCGTTTTCTCGATCTCGGCCATCAGGTCGGCACGTTTCTTTTTGGCCGCAGGCACGCCGACGGAGACCGGCATCCCGTCCTCCTCCAAGGCCGCCGCCATAAAACGGTCGTGGTCGGTGATCATGGCGCCATCCCAATTCTCGACAGGAAATCAGCCGCCTGTTGTTCAGTGTACTCGAAATACGCCAAGTCATAATAGCCCGGATCCGGCCCGAGCGACGTCATCCGGCAGCGGTTGGTGTAAAAGGGTTCCGCTTGGGGCAGAGAGTGGAGGCCGACCCGTCCACCCAATCCCCGCCCGAGGCTGATAAAAACGGCCTCGGCAATTAGCAAAGTGCCTATGCCCGCAAAACGCGCCGACGCGCCAAGGTTCCAAGGCGCGGTTTCCAGATAATCGACGTAGAGGACACCCGAGGCACCGATTTTTGATGGCTCCGGGAACGTTTTGACGGCCATCAGCCCTTGCGGCTGCCCTTCACACCAGACGGCCGTCAACATTTGTGCCCCGGCCCCGACCGAACCGGCTTTGTCTCTCCAATCCCAATGACTGTGCTCCCCCGTCATCCTCTAGAGGTTCCATTTGCGCTCGACGATCGCCAGCGTGGTCAGCGGCGCGTCGCCGACCATCTCGGCGTCGACGAGCGACGGCGGGCTCGTCCGCTTGTCCACGAGTTTGGTCGGCGTGGTCGTTGGCAAGGTCGTGATTCGGTGGGCGGGAATGTTGATGGAAATAGAATCGAAGCGGGTGGCGTTGTCAACAGATTTCCATGAGAACCGCCGGCGCCCAATGAAAGCATAAATCGGGGGAATCGTTTTTTTCATTTAAGACCCCGTCTCGCCTCCCCGGCAGCCCCTTTTCCTTCCCGTTAACCTCCTCCGTTCCAATCGTCATTCCTGTTTGATGGCGTTCCATCGTCCGCGTCGCTACAATGTCCCGACGTGTAACGGTTACAAGTTTTTGCTTGTCCGTTGCCTGCTGCCCGTCGCATAATCAACGGATGTTATTTCCCGGCCATTACGGCCGCTGATCGAGGATGCGAATGATGACTCCTCTTCGCCGCTCCCGCGTGCTGCTCGGCCTCACCCTGTTCGGCGCCACGATGGCCCTGACCATCTCCGCGCAAGGGCAACCCGTCGGCATCGCCGTCGCCCCGCTCCCGCCGGGCGCCAAGATCGATGACAAGAAGAGCAAGAAGGACGACCGTGATTGGAACGAATCCATCACGCTCCCCGTCGAGCGGGAGGCCCACAACAAGATCGAGGCGGTGCAGAAATATCTCACCGGCAAGGAGACGATCACCCCGAAACTCTGGGGAGACATCATCTCCGTCCTTCAAGGGATGCTCGACGACCCGACCGACAAGTTCGTCGAAGTAAACGACGGGGCGGGCAAGCCGTCCAAGGTCAGCGTCAAGATCGAGGTCAACCGCATCATCGGCACCTTCAACGATGACGGCCGAAAAGACTACCAGCGCATCGTCGGACCGGACGCCGACGACAAACTGAAACGGGCCATCGAAGAAGGGGACATGGGCCTGATGGCCGAACTGTCCCAACGCTATCTGCACTCCAAGGCCGGCGCCGAGGCGACCATCCGGCTCGGCACCTGGCACCTGGACCGGGGCCGATACCAACAAGCCGCCCGCACTTTCAAAGACTTGCTGCAACGCAACCACAAAGACGAACTTCCGGCCCCGCTGCTGTTCAAGGCCGCCCTCGCCTACAAGCGACAGGGCAAAGACCCGGAATTCGCCAAGGCGGCCGAGAAATATTGGGACATGTTTGAGAAGGTAAGCAACAAGGACAAGGTGATGTTCGGCACGGCCGCCAATCCCGTGCCCGTTCCCTACGAGAAGCTCAAGACCGAATACGAAAAAGTCGTGGTTTCCGGCCCGCCGATGTTCACCGGCGAATGGGGCGTCTTCCGGGGCGACCCGACCAACAATGGCGTTGGCAAGGGGGGCACGCCCTTCCTCGAACCCCGCTTCACCTACAGCATTATCAACCCGATTGACGACCTGAACTACGAAACCAAGAAATCCGGTTTTGAAGTCATCAAGGACCGGATGGACAAGGCCCTCAAGCAGATGGACAACAAGGGGCAGGCCGCCATCCCCGGTTCGTTCCCGCTGGCCGCCACCGGCAAGATCGTCTTCCGCGGCTACGATGGCGTGTACTGTCTCGCCACGAAAGACAACGACAAGCTCGACCCGCCGATGAAGGCCGGGGAATTGTTGTGGAAGTCCGAGACGGACATGGGCCTCTTGCAAATGGTCCGCGACCTCGGGCCGCGCACGATGACGGACCAGTTCCTAAACTTCTACATGAACAGCGGGCCGCACTCGATCATCTTTGAAAACTCCCTGCTTGGCACGATGAGCCACGACGGGACCAACCTGTATTTCATCGACGACATGGCCGTGCCGCCGCACCCGCAACAGTTCATGCAAAACGTCAACTTCGACGGCCGGACCGTGACTTTCGGCGTGTTCCAAGACCCGGTGTTCTTCAGCAAACTGAAGGCCGTGAACATGGAAACCGGCAAGGTGGTGTGGAAGATCGGCGAGCGGACCCCGAACGCCGGGAACACCCCTGCCGCCGGAAACGCCCCGCTGAAGGAAACCACCGAAACTCTGCTGGCCGACTGCCTGTTCCTCGGACCGCCGCTGCCGCTCGGGGGCAAGCTCTATGTGGTGGTTGAAAAGGACGGCGACCTCCGGCTCGTCTGCCTCGACCCGACCAAGCTGGAACCCTCCAGCCGGCAACCCACGCCGGTGCCGTCGCTGGTGTGGTCGCAAGCCCTCGGCCAGCCGAACGGCCGGTTGCCGAACGATTCGCTTCGCCGCCATCAGGGCGTTCACCTGGCTTACGCGGACGGCATGCTCGTCGTCCCCACGAACGCCGGGGCCGTGCTGGGCGTGGACCTGTTCTCGCACAGCCTTGTGTGGGCCGCCAACTACAAGAGCAACAAGACCCTTCAACAACAGCCCCAAGAGTTTGAGGGCAAGGGCTTCCGCCGGCCGCAACCGTTTCCGGGCGGCATGGGAGGCAACGCCTCCTTTGACACCGGGCGGGAACGCTGGCACGCCAGCGCCCCGATCATCGCCAACGGCAAGGTCATCATCACCGCCTTTGATTCGGACACCGTGGAATGTGTGGATTTGCAGGACGGCCGATCCGTCTGGAAGTCTCCCATTTCCCGGCTGGACACCGACCTTTATGTGGCCGGTGTGTTCGGCGACAAGGTGATGATCGCGGGCAAGGGCTATGTCCGCTTCCACAGCCTCGCCACCGGGGTGCAACTGAAGGAACCGCTCGTCACCGGCATCCCGACCGGCATCGGCGCGGCGACCAAGGACACGAACCTTTACTATATCCCGGTGAAAGCCTCCAAGGACAAGAGCACCGAACCGGGCATCGTCGCCGTGGACACCAAGAACATGCTGGTGAAGGGAACTTCCCGCTCCCGCAAGAAGGAGAGCGCCGGGAACCTTCTCTTCTACGACAACGACGTGTATTCGCTGAACGCGAACAACCTGGCCTCGTTCCCGCAACTTGACCTCAAGATCCGCGAAACGCAGGAACGGCTGGCCAAGAACGCCGCCGATCCTGTGGGGCTGCTTGACCTCGCCATGCTGGAACACGATGACGGCCGGCTAACCTCGGCCATCGAAAACTACCGCAAGTGCCTCGCCAGCAAACCGGCCGAGGAAACGCGGGCCAAGGGCCGCGAAAAGCTGTTTGAAGCCATCACCGAACTGTTGCAGAGCGACTTCAACTCCGGCGAGAAGATGCTCGACGAGTACAAGAAACTTTGCGAAGTCGAAATCCCCGAGGCGGCCACCGAGGCCCAGCGAAAGATCCTGGCCGAGGAAGAGCTTCGCCGGAAATCAAACTTCTTCTGCCTCGTCGCCAAGGGGAAGGAAAACCAAGGCAAGCTGCTTGATGCCTTCGAGAACTACATGTCCTTCGGCACACTCGTCGGCAACAAGGAAATGGTGACGGTGATCGACGAACCGAACACCAACGCCCGGCCGGATGTGTGGGCGCGTGGCCGCATCCAGAACATGATCAAGAAGGCCACCCCCGAGCAGCGGAAGCCGCTGGAGGACAAGGTGGTCGAGGAATGGAACAAGGTCCGCGACACGAACGACGTGGAAAAACTTCGCGGCTTCGTGAAGGTGTTCGGCGGCATGTTCGACGCCGGGACCGAGGCCCGCATCACGCTGGCCGACAAGCTCGCGGCCACCAGCAACGAGGAAGACACGCGGGAAGCCGAGTACATGCTCTTCGCCCTGCGAACCGGGGAAGACACGGCCTCGGCCGCCAAGGCCACCGAGGCGCTGGCCCGGTTGTACATCCGCAAGGGTCTGCTGGACGACGCCGTCGGCATGATCAACGAACTGGGCCAACGCTTCCCCAAGGAAGTAATCAAAGACGGCAAGACCGGCGCCGAGTTCCTGACCGATCTTCAAACGGACAAGCGGTTCCTGCCGTACTTGGAACCGCCGACCGTGACCTGGACTCACAACAAACTCAAGGGGACGGAAATTGCCAGCGTCGGCGGCTATGACGCCCGCGCCAACACGATCAGCGTCACCCTGCCGCCGGACGCCCTGCCGTTCTACACGCGGAACCGGCTGGTGATCGACATGCAAAACCGCAGCGGCCAGGGCTGGGGTCTGAAACTCACCGACCGCGTGACCGGAACCGACGTGTTCACGTCGCCCGGCATCGGTTACCCGCAATGGCAATACCTCTTCCAGCAGAACAACATCCCTTACAAGATGGTGCAGATCAAGGGGCACATCGCCGTCATCTCGATGCACGGCAACCATCCGCAGACCGGCCAGCAAATGGCGAAGGTCCATGCCTTCGACCTCGCGGACAAGAAGAAACTGTGGGAAGTCGATCTCTTCGGGACCAACCCGAACCCGATTGTCCTGCAACAAGGGGCCGTCAACCAGCAAGTCGAGGCCGACGGCATCCGCGTCACCTATCAGGACGGCTGGTCGATGAAGGTGGGCCAGCAATGGGTGGTCGAGGCCGCTTACTCCGTGGTGCTGACCCGCGACGGGCTGGTCGCCAAGGACAACGCCCGAGGCACCGTCCTCTGGACCAAGTCCGGCGTGTCGTCCCGCACGCACCTGCTGGGGGATAGCGAACACGTCTTCACCTACGAAGCCAACCCGGACGGGGCGGTTTCGATGGTCCGCTGCTATCGGGCCGCCGACGGGGTGGAAGTGCAGATTCCCGATTCGTCGCAAGCCTTCACCAACATCAAGCGGACCAAAGTGTACGGCCGCCGCGTGTTGACCGGCGACGAGACGGCGGGCAAGAAGTGCGTCCGGTTGTACGACCTGCTGACCGGCAAGGACATCTGGAAACGGGACATCCCCGGCGACGGCTGGATGATCCATACCCAAATGGAAGGGCACACCGGCTACGTGACCGCCGCCGGTGATGTGGTCGTGATGTCCACGACGGACGGCAAGGACATCTTCAAGGCCAAGCTGGACGAATCGCTGAAGGCCCAGCACTTGGAGAAGGTAAACGAAGTGATGCTCTTCGGGGATGAAAGTCGGTTCTTCGTGATGCTGAACAAGCCCACGGAAAACGGCCGGTTCTTCAACCCGGTGTTCACGCAGTCGATCACCTCTGCCAAGGTAAACGGCACGATGTACGCTTTCTCTCGCGCCACGAGCAAGAAGCTCTGGCACACGGAAGAACAACTGGAAGACCAGAACATCGTCTTGGAGCAGTTCGGCGAGTTGCCGATCATCATGGCCGCGAACCAGTTCCAGAAGATCAACGCCAACGGCAACTTCGAGGGCCAGTTCATGAAGTTCGTGGCCATCGACAAGGAAACCGGCAAACTGCGATTCGCCAAGCAAGGACTGGCCCAAGGCCAGTACTACGCCATCCTGACCGACGCGAAGGCCGGCACCATCGAAGTGCTGAACCACAGCAACCAGCGAATCCGTTTCAGCCCGGACGACGGCAAGGACATGAGTTCGGCCACCCCGAAGACGTCGATGTACTCGACGGAAGACCGGACCGTTCCCGGCGTCCCGGTCCCGGCCATCCGAATCCAACGGCTCAACGCCGCCCCGGTCCGCATCAACGTCGCCCCGGTGATTGAGGTCCCGGTGGCTCCGGCCCCGCCAAAGGTGGTCAAGGACTGACAGAGAACCGAAAACCGCCTGTTAAACGATGACAACCAAGAGCCTTGCCGCGTGAGCGGCGAGGCTCTTGGTCATTGAGATCCCCTCTTTGGAAAGAAAGCCGCATGATCGATGCCGATTTGCTTGACCGGCTTGGAGGCATTGCGGCCACTCGTGTGCTGACGGAACCGCCTCCGAGAACGGCCACAGAAGCGGATCTGTTGCGGATAAACTCCCGACGGGACAGGATTTGCGAATTGATTGATGGCACGCTGACGGAGAAATCTCTGGAGATTCGCAAATCGATTTTGTCAGTCGAACTGGCCTGCGTACTTCTGAGATTTGTGCAACTTCATCAGTTGGGAGTCGTGGTCGGCGCGGGGTGCCCGCTCCGGATGTCCAACGGGAACATTCGCATTCCAGACATTTCATTCATCTCATGGGACCAGTTGCCCGGAGACGAAATCCCGGATGAACCCGTTTTCCACTCGTCCCCGTTTTTGGTGGTTGATGTGTCGGGAACCGGCAACACACCGGGAGAAATGCGTTTAAGACGAAAGGATTATTTCGCCTCGGGAACGAGGCTCGTTTGGGAGATCAGCTTGCCGAACCGGACGGTTCGGGTGTATGCAAGTGTCAAAGAACCGAGGTTGCTCACTGTCGAAGACCAACTGGACGGCGGTACGGTGTTGCCCGGTTTCAGTATGCCCGTGCGGGACATTTTCGAGGTGCTGGAACGCCGGGGGTGATCGGGTTTGCTCACGGGATGCGGAACGGACGGCAAGTCGCTTCGTAACTCGCCTCCAAATCCAAAGGCACCGCCAAGTCATCGTCAAGCCATAGCGGAACGGTTGGCAACGGTTGCCCAATCTCAAGTGGAAATTCCCACGTCTCCAGCCGGGATGGTCGATTGGCGAGGGAGACCGTCCGGCAGGCGGCGGCGTAAAGGGGCGGCGCGGCATCTGTGACTGGATGCCCAATCTCTGTCAACAGTTCCCGATACAGATTCGTTTGACGAGTCGTCACCAGATCGATGATTGTCACAGACACGCGAGCTTGCAACAACGCGACACACTTTGACACAAAGGCCCGGCGATGTTCCGGACGGTCTTTGTTCGACGGGCTGACGATTTCGACGGCCGCCACCAATTGACGGCCGCGTTCCGCGTCGTACACACGGACTTCAAATTCGTCGGCATCGGGCAGATCCGTTTCAAAGGAAAGAGTCGGACGTGAGGGAGCCCAGACCGCCGTTGCCACGCCTCCATCATTCTCAACCGGCAAAAACGATTCGATCTCGTCCTGTTCGTAAGCGGCCAGATCAACTTCGATGCGAGTGCCTTGGTGGGCACGCAAAGCGGCAACATATTGGGAAGGCAGCTTTTCAACGAGCGACAAAATCATCATCATCGGCCAGCCCGCATGGACACTTTCCCATGTGGTCAGGTCAAGCAGCGGCGGCCGGAAGTGGTCTCGCAGAGGCATGGCTTTCGCCTTTCAGAAATCGATCATCTTCTCACACAAATGTCACATCGTCGTATTCCAGCGCGTGGTCGAGCAAGTCGAGATAGGTTTTGCGGTGGATGTTGAAGCCGCCAAGGCTTTCGGTGTGTTCGGTGAGCATTTGCGTGTCGAGCAGCAGATAGCCGCGTTCGCGGAGATGCTCAAACAGGGCGGCGAGGGCCACCTTGGAGCCGTCCGTGCGGCGGAAGAACATCGACTCGGCGGCGAAGAAGCCGTTGATGGCGACGCCGTAAACGCCGCCGGCCAGTTCGCCGTCCTGCCAGGCTTCGACGCTGTGGGCGAAGCCAAGGCGGTGCAGGGTGGCGTAGGCCCGCAGCATCTCGGCGGTCACCCACGTGCCTTCGTCGCGGTTTTCACCGCAGGACCGCATGACGGTTTCAAATTCGCGGTTGACGGTGGTTTGAAACTTGCCCGAGCGGATTGTCCGGGCCAGTCGTTTGGAGATGTACATGCCCGCGTGCAGATCGAAGATCGCGCGAGGCTCGGGGGACCACCAGTAAAGCGGGTCTCCCTCGCTAAACCACGGGAAAATGCCCTCGGTGTAGGCCCGGAGAAGCATGGGGGGTTGCAGATTCCCCCCCACGCCGACCAATGGAGGGGCGTCGGGCAGCCGGGGGGACACCCACGGCACCTCTCGGCAGTCTTCCCAGGGCTTTTCGCTCACTTGCCAAGCTTCTCCAGCGACTTCTTGGCATCGGCCGCCACGGCCGAATCAGGGTACTTTTCCAGCAATTCTGTCAGCAATTTTCGGGCCATATCCTTCTTTCCCGTCGCCGAGGCGAGCTTCGCCTTGTCGTAGAGGGCGGCGGCGGCTTTGTCCGTGTCGTTCGCCGGGGGGGCGTCCTTCTTGACTTCTTCCTTCTTCATCTCCTCTTTCTTGCCCGTCTCTTTCTTGGCTTCCTTGGTGTCCTTGCCGCCCGGCGCGGTGCCGTCTTTGTAGCCGTGTTCTTTGCCGTTGGTGGTCAGGTAGATCATGCCGTCCTTCTGGTCGCCCGGCTTGGCGCTGTGGACAAACCAGCCCCAGTTCTTGTCCGCGCACAGCTTGTCGAGAGCCTCGGCCAGCGTCATTTCCCCCTTGAGTTCAAAAGAGGACGTGAGGGTCACCCCGGTGCCGGGGAACACGTCGATCTTGAGGGGAAGCCCGGCGGCTTCCTTGAAGGCGGCGGGGAGATCGTCGTTGATGATCGCCCGGAGCATCTTCTTTTCGATGTCCAGCTTCATCTTGACCGGAAGGCGCTTCTCGCGGGTCATTTTCGCCCCGGCACTGTCGGCCACTTCGGCCGCCTGCGGGGCTTGGATCACGAGGAGACAGGCGGCCGCGAACAGGCCGCAACCGATGAGAGTCCGACGCACGGGAGATCCTCCAAAAAAGGCGGGAGCAAGAGCGGGCGGGAAGGCTGTCTGGCGGGGTGAAAACCGCGGAAAATAGTTCGTTTCCCGCGCGTCTCCCAACCTAGGAACAGACGGTCGTTCCTTGTAGAATAACACGGATTGGCCAGACTTCCATATCCCATTTCCACACCCGTCGAAACCGGCGTTCCAAACGCTGTTTCTGGCGGGTGCGATGTTTGTGGGGAGGAGGTTCTTTTCTATCAAAAGCGAGGGACACCTTGGCGGACGCGACTCCCCCGGCCGGCGGGCCACCCATTTCCAACGGCGCCCCCGATGCCCCGATCCCGGCCCTCGACATCGAACACGAGCTGCGGGACAGCTATCTGACTTACGCGATGAGCGTCATCGTCAGCCGCGCCCTGCCGGACGTTCGCGACGGCCTCAAGCCGGTGCAGCGCCGCGTTTTGGTCGCCATGCACGACATGAACCTCTCGCCCGGTTCGCCGACCACGAAGTGCGCCGCCATCGTCGGCCGGACGATGGAACGGTATCACCCGCACGGCGACATGAGTATCTACGACACGCTTGTGCGTTTGGCGCAAGATTGGGTGTTGCGTTACAAACTCGTCCACGGGCAGGGGAACTTTGGCTCCGTCGCCGGTCTGCCGGCCGCCGCCCCGCGTTACACGGAAGCCCGGCTGATGCCGCTGGCCGCCGATTTGCTGGCTGATCTCGACCGGGAAACCGTCGATTTTATCCCGAACTATGACGGCAAATACCGCGAACCGCTGGTGCTGCCGTGCCGGGTGCCGAACCTGCTTATCAACGGGTCGGACGGCATCGCCGTCGGCATGGCGACGGAAATCCCGCCGCACAACGTGAAGGAAATTTGCGGCGGCCTCATCGCCATGATCGACAACCCGGAGATTACCCTCCCGGAGTTGATCCAGCAGCACGTCCACGGGCCGGACTTCCCGACCGGCGGCATCATTCGCGGCCGACAGGGCATCATCGACGGCTACAAAACAGGCCGGGGCCGCATCACGCTTCGCGCCCGCTGTGAAATCATTGAGGGCAAGAAGGCCCAAATCGTCATCAAGGAAGTTCCGTATCAACAAACACGGAACCGGCTTGCGGAGCAAATCGGCGAGTTGGTGAAGGACGAGCGCATCAAGGGCATCGACGAAGTGCGGGACGAAAGCGCCCCGCGCCTTGGCGAACCCGTCCGTCTCGTCGTGTACCTGAAGAAAGACGTCGATCCGCATCTCGTCCTCAATCAGCTTTACGAATATTCCCCGCTTCAGAAGACCGTGAGCATTATCCTGCTGGCGCTGGCCGACGGTCGGCCGAAGGTGCTGACGCTCAAGGAGATGATGCAGGAATTCCTGAAGCACCGCATTCAGGTGATCCGGCGCCGGACGGAGTACATGCTCCGCGAAGCCAAGCGACGCGGGCACTTCCTGGAAGGGCAATTGATCGCTTTCTCATCCATTGATGAGATCATTCGCATCTGTCGGGCCGCCCCGGATCGGAATGTCGCCAAGCAGCAATTGATGGTGATGACCGTCGCCGCCACTGTGCTGGGCCGGGCGTTGGGTGAAGAAGCCTTCACCGCCCTGCAACGCGAAATCGGCGTGCTGGACGAATACCACATGACCGAGCAGCAGGCCGAGGCCATCGTCCGCCTGCAGATCGGCCAGTTGGCGAACCTCGAACGGGATGAAATCTTCCGCGAATACGCCGGCCTGCGGGGCGAGATCCAGACCTACGAAGCCCTGCTGACCTCCGAGGCGACCATCCTCGCCGAAGTGCGGCAGGATTTGGAAGACGTTCGCAAGAAGTACGGCGATGCCCGGAAGACCGAAATCTCCAACGAAGGCGGCAGCGTCAACCTTGAAGACCTCATCAAAGAAGAGGATGTTGTCGTCAGCATTTCGCACGGCGGTTATGTCAAGCGGATGAACCAAAACACCTTCCGCACGCAGCATCGCGGCGGCAAGGGCGTGAGCGGTGGGGCGCGGGAAGAAGACTTCATCGAGCATTTCTTCGTCGCTTCCACCCATGCGTATCTGTTGGTGTTCACGAATCGCGGCCAGTGTCATTGGCTGAAGGTGTATGACATCCCCGAGGCGGCCCGCACCTCCGGCGGCCGGTCCATCGCCAACGTGCTGACCTTCCGGCCGGATGAAAAACTGGAAAGCCTGATTCCCGTCCGGCATTTCGAGGAAAACACCTTCCTCATGATGGCCACCAAGAATGGTCTTGTGAAGAAGACCGAGTTGACCGAATACAGTCGCCCGCGTCAAGGAGGCGTCATCGGCATCAACTTGGAGGAAGGTGATTCGCTGATCGACGTGGCCCTCGTGCGGCCGGGGGACGAAGTGGTCCTCTCCACCAAGCTCGGCATGGCGATCCGCTTCAGCGAAAGCGACGCCCGGCCGATGGGCCGCAACACGATGGGCGTGAAGGGCATCAGCCTGCGAGCCGGGGACGAACTCATCGGCATGGTGGTCGCCGACCCGGACGGGGCGCTCCTGACCGTCTGCGAAAACGGCTACGGCAAACGAACCCCGTTCGGCCCGAACACCGAAAGCGTGGAAGCCGCCGGCGACGAAACCGCCGACGAACCGGAAGTGACCGAGGTGATCGCCGGAGCCGGAACCGGCGACGGTGAAGAAACGGCCGCCGTCCCCGTCTCCGGGATGCGTTACCGCCGCCAACGCCGCGGCGGCAAGGGTGTGAAGGACATCAAGACGAGCGACCGCAACGGCAGCGTGGTCGGCGTCGTCCCCGTGCGTGGCGACACGGACGACGTGATGCTCATCACCCTCCAAGGCATGGTGACCCGGATCAAGGTGAGTGAAATCCGCATCGTTGGCCGCAACACTCAAGGCGTCCGCGTCATCACCCCCTCCGAAGGGGACAAACTCGCCTCCGTCGCCAAACTGGCCCGTGAAGAAGTGTCCACGGACACAGAAACGCCCGCCCCGGCCATCGTGGACGCCCCGCCGGTGGAACCGCCACCGACCGCCGAGTGAATAATGTGAAGCCGCGACGCGGAGTCTTCGGAGCGGAGCGCGGACTCCCGGCGTGTAATCGCCGACTGTTTGGGCAATCGCCCGACCCGGCAAGCCCGCGCTCCGCTCCGAAGACTCCGCGTCGCGGCTTCACGGTCGTTCACTTCTTCAACGTCGCGCAAACCTTTTGTCTCGGCCAATCAGGTCGGGTATAGTCAAGACATCAAAAGCACTCGCTTTTCCAAATCACACTCGATTGGAAAATAACCGCCTTTGGGGTCCTCTCACTCAATGCCCGCCTCCACGTTTGAACTCGTCTTTCACCCGAACAACACGGCCTCATGGCTTCATGATGGCCGACCGGTCGGCTCCGAGATCTCTGTTTCCGGAGTGACGGCCAAGTCGCTTGGCGAAATCCGGCTGGCGTTTCAGGCCATTTTCGACAGGCCGGGGCGTCCCGTCGTTGATCCGGAAATGCTTCGGTCGCTTGGCCGGATTCTCTACGACACGTTCTTCAAATCAGTTGAATCCGATCTCCCGTCGCCGTCGGCGGGCGGTTCGCGCACGCTGTTCATCCGAAGTGCCGATCCGGCGATGTTCAATCTCCCTTGGGAGTTGGTTTGGCTGCCGGGGAAAGACCTGCCGATCGGGTGTGATCCGACATGGGCGGTCCTTCGCGTGCCGGGGGCGCCGTGTCCGGCGGCGGCGCCCGATCCAGGGCCGGTGCGGTTGTTGTTCCTGGCGGCGGCGCCGAGCGGGGGAGTCCCGCTGGATTTCGAGAAGGAAGAAGACGCGATGTTGCGGGCCACGCAACGGCTCAAGGAAAACATCATCGTCCTGCCGTTTGCCGAGACCGGCGGGCTTGATGAACTCGCCAAACTGGTCGCCGAACATCGCCCGCATGTGGTTCA
>NZ_JH636440.1:601760-603828 GCF_000255705.1 Zavarzinella formosa DSM 19928 | reverse complement strand
TCGTGCCTTCCTCAACAACGGGGTGCGCTGCGTTTTCTTGAACGCCTGCAAAACGGGTCTGGCCGCCACGACGGGATTGGCCGGGCATTTCGTGACGAACGGCGTCCCCATCGTCCTCGGTTGGGGGGCATCCGTCGCCGACGACATGGCCACGCAGTTTGCTGAAGCGTTTTACAAATATCTGGCCGCCGGGGACCGCGTCCCGGCGGCGACCGCGAAAGCCCGGCAGGACATCTGGCGGGCGGGCCAGCGCGCCGCCGGGAAAAATGCCCCGTGGGACGCCACCTTTGCCCTCGCGCGGCTGTACGCGACCGGGCCGGACGCCGACTTGATCGACCGTTCCGCCCCGTCTCGCAAGTATGAGGGCCCAAAGACGGAACCGATGCTGCTGGGTGATGAAATCAAGGGCTTGCGGGAAGGCTTCGTCGGCCGTCGCCGCGAGCAGCAACAATTGATTCCCCCGTTCCGCGAAGGGGCGTTCAGCGTCCTCGTGCTGACGGGCATGGGCGGCATGGGGAAAAGCACCCTCGCCACCCGCACGGCCAATCGCCTGAAAACAGACGGGTTCGGCATCCATGCCATCAAGGCCGGCCAGCACGCCACGCCCGCCGAGGCCGGCCGATGGTTCCTCTTGGAGAAGTTGTTGCCAGCGCTCGCCCGTCCGTTCATGAAAGAGGAACCGACCACTTATGAGGCCATTTGCAACGGCAAACACCCGGTCAGTGATCGTGTCAACTTGGCCGTGGAAGAATGGTCAAAGCGGAAACTGTTGCTGGTGATGGACAACTTTGAAGACGTCCTCAACCCGGACAACACCATCGCCGACCCCGATCTTCGGACTGCGTTTCACATTCTCACCCGCAATCTGACGGGCGGTTCTCGCCTCCTCGTCACCTGTCGATACCGGCCAGACGACACCCCGGACGACCTGCCGCATGTGTGCGTCCACGGCGTCCCGGAGATGCGGGAATTTGAACTCCGCAAGTTCCTGCGGCGAGAGCCAAAAGTCGAAGCCCGGATGCGATCCGGGGAGATCAAGGATGATTTGATTCACCGACTCCACGCCCTCTTCGGCGGCACGCCCGGCTTCTTGGTTTCCGTCCGGGCGTGGCTCTCCAAGGGAGACATCTCCGATTGGGAAGACAAAATCCCGGCTGACACCCCCTTAGAGGATGTACGGCAAGCATATTGCGAAAAGATCATGCTGCCGAAGTTGTTCGCCCTGCTATCAGAGCCAAGCCAGCGCATGGCCAGCCTGCTGGCCGTGAGCGAACTCCCATTACCAACCGACGGGCTGGCGCAACTCGCCGGACAATCGCCCGATGACGCGCAAGAAGCAGCGGACGAGGCCGCCAATTATGGTTTGGTGCAACGCTTCACCGATGTGGATCTGCCGACAAGATATCAAACACCGGGACTGATTCGCGACTGGCTCTCGGGGGAATCCCGATTGTCACCGCCAGATCGAAAAACCGCCAATGGGAAGTTGGCCAAGTTTTGGAAAAAGTGTTACGAAGAAGACCGCGAGAAAGAACTCCAAGTCGCGGTCGATGTGGAACTGCTTGTCTGTCGCGCCCATGCCAAACGGGCTGAACAGAGCGAAGAGTTCCAGTGGGCAACGTATCATTTATCTCGCAGGCTTGAACGGATTGCCGAATGGAGAGAAGCACGAAAACTATTGATGGAAATTCCCGAGTCTGAACGAGATGGTCAAGCCTGGCACCAGTTGGCGAGCATCGACCTGAGAGAGGGGAAGTACGCGGAGGCGAGGGCCGGGTTCGCCAAGGCTTTCGCCATTCGGCAGGCGATCGGCGACCGGGCCGGAGAGGCCGCCGCGTGGCACCAGTTGGCGAGCATCGACGTGAACGAGGGGAAGTACGCAGAGGCGAGGGCCGGGTTCGCCAAGGCCCTCGCCATCAACCAGGCGATCGGCGACCGGGCCGGAGAGGCCGCCACCTGGCACAACTTGGCGAGCATCGACGTGAACGAGGGGAAATACGCGGAGGCGAGGGCCGGGTTCGCCAAGGCCCTCGCCATCAAACAGGCGGTCAGCGACTGGGCCGGGGAA
>NZ_JH636440.1:601497-601720 GCF_000255705.1 Zavarzinella formosa DSM 19928 | reverse complement strand
CGTGAACGAGGGGAAGTACGCGGAGGCGAGGGCCGGATTCGCCAAGGCCCTCGCCATTCGGCAGGCGATCGGCGACCGGGTTGGGGAGGCCGTCGCCTGGCACCAGTTGGCGACCATCGACCTGAGTGAGGGGAAGTACGCGGAGGCGAGGGCCGGGTTCGCCAAAGCCCTCGTCACCAACCAGGCGGTCGGCAACCGGGCGGGGGAGGCCGCCACCTGGCAT
>NZ_JH636440.1:596793-601190 GCF_000255705.1 Zavarzinella formosa DSM 19928 | reverse complement strand
AGGCCCTCGCCATGCGGCAAGAGATTGGCGACCGAGCCGGGGAGGCCAACACCTGGCACAACTTGGCGACCATCGACCTGAGAGAGGCGAAATACGCGGAGGCAAGGGCCGGGTTCGCCAAGGCCCTCGCCATGCGGCAAGAGATTGGCGACCGAGCCGGGGAGGCCGCCACTTGGCACCAGTTGGGTTTTGTGGCTTGGGAATCAGACAAAAAATCTGGTGGCGTTTATCTCGTTGCGATTGGCTTTTTGATCAATCAAGCCATCGGTCATTGCAACACAGAGATGGCCCAAAAAATTCTTCTGTGGATGTGCGAGGAACTGGGCTACCAACTCGAGCAAGTTCTGGAATTGCTGAAATCAACCCAAGCCTCGCATCAACAAGACAGAGGCAAACGCCTTCTGGCCGATGCCTTCGGCGGCGATCAATGAGGCCCTTGTTTGCGGGGTTGGCCGGTGACTTCGACTTGCACCGGGACGCCGTCGATTTCTGTCGGCAGGGTTGTTTTTCCGGATGGCTGGCTCTGCAAATTCACTTTGATTCCGTAGCCGGTTCCGATGCGGGTGATGCCGAGGCCGACAACCGTGGCCAGCGGCGCGAACGCCATCGCGGCCAGTGGTTTGGCCGCACGGGCTTGCTCCAGCGTGATCGGTTGCGAAATGGCCATGTCATTCATCCTAAATGAAACTCACTTGACGACCAAGTCAGCCTTGAGGGCATCAAGCGCAAACCGGAGCGGGCTGGCGTAAGTCAGCCCTTTGTTGTTTGCCCCGCCAAGAGAACTGCACGCAAAAAGCAGGGCCACCGCCAGCCGGGTGTCGGCCTCGACGATCAGAGACCCGCTGTCGCCTGTCTGGCTAAACGGGTCGTCGCCCGCCCCTTCGATTTCCAATTGTTGGTCGAAACGGAGCTTCCCGATCCCATAATCGATAATGAGGGTGTCAAGTTCAAACACCGTCACCCGGCCGTGCGTCAGGCCCGACATCCGGCCAAGTTTGGCCAGTTTCGTGCCCACATCCACAAATTCGGCGCCCAACCCGGCCAGATTGCCAAGTCCCCGGATTGTGCCTGGGTCGAATTCCTGCCCGGCCGCCAATTCAGCCATTGCGGCATCGACGAGATTCACGCCTTCTTTCCTCAACCGCACAGTTTTGGCCAGTGTCGCGATGAGATCGGCTGGGTCGATGTCTCCCTCTTCCTCCCCTTTCTTTCCACCCGGCTGAAGGATGGCATCGCCGATTCTCGCTTGGTTTTCATTGGCCAGCACATGATTGTTCGAGAGGATGCAGACCGCCTTGGTGTCGCGTTTCCGGACAAACGCCCCGAGGGTGCCGGCTGCGGCGGCCTTGGCATTCCCGACCGAGATGCCGATCTGCAATGGCCGGTGTCGCTGTTGGCCCCATCGCGTCGCCTGCCCGGTGACGCGGCCAATGAACCGGACATCGACTTCACCCATCGACCGCTTGCGAATCTCCTTGACCTCGTTGCCGTCAATCAATTCCGACCGCTGAATCCGAACGGCCAGTTGAAAATCGGCCGCCGATGCCCTCGCAATGCCGAGGGCAATCGATGGCTGCGCCGCCGCTGTCGAGCCCAAACCCGGACCCATCTGCTCGAGCGCCTGTGTATACGACTTCGCCAAATACCCCTCATCGGAAAAAGGGGCGAGAACAGTATCCCTCAGTTGTTGTTTCAAACCCCGTGCGGAATCAAGCAACATGGGCAGCCTCAAAAAATGGTCATCGGCAAAGTGCGAGTGCGATGTCGTCGAATACTTATCAACTTATCGAATTGGGAGATTCATCCAAGCGTGCCGACGGGCTGTTGAAATGGTGATTGATCAAGCGAGTTCCATTGATGCCATCAAAATCGAAAGGCTGAAAAGACGGCATGGAACCCGTGAGGCCGCAACACATAAACGGCGTTGCGGCCTCACAAGGCGTTATCGCTTCTTCGGCTTCGCCAAGTGAGTCGCGCCACCCAAGGCCAGTTCGGCCCCTTCCATCACGGTTTCGGAGAGGGTCGGGTGGGCGTGGATGCTCTCGGCCAAGTCGCGGGCGACGGCGCCCATTTCAATGGCCAGCACAGCCTCGGCGATCATTTCACCGGCGCCGACGCCGACGATGCCGACGCCGAGAACCCGTTGCGTGCCGGGATCGACGAGGATTTTCGTCAACCCTTCGGTTCGGGCCAGCGTCACCGCGCGGCCGGAGGCGGCCCAGGGAAATGCCAGCTTTTCGTAGCGGATACCCTTGTCCTGGGCTTCCTTTTCCGTGATGCCCGCCCAGGCGATTTCCGGGTCGGTGAAGACCACGGCCGGGATCGCCCGCGGCTCGAAAGCGGCGGGCTGATTCAGGATGGTTTCCACGGCGGTGCGGGCCTCGGCCGTCGCCTTGTGGGCCAGCCCCGGTTCCTCGGCCACGTCCCCGATGGCGAGGATTTGCGGCACGTTGGTGCGGCGTTGTTTGTCGATCTTGATGTGGCCGCGTTCGTTCATCTCCACCCCGGCGGCCTCCAGACCCAGCCCGGCGCTATTGGGGCGGCGGCCGACCGACACCAGCACGCGGTCGAACGTGACTTGGGCGGGAACGTCCTTGCCTTCGAGCGTGGCGACGATGCCTTGCGGTGTCGGTTGCAGGGAGGCCACTTTCGTATTGAGATAGATCGCCTCAAACCGCTTGCGAAGCCGGTCTTCGACGGGCTTCACCAAGTCGCGGTCGGCGGTGGGGAGCAGGCCATCCGTGAATTCAACGACCGTCACCTTGGAGCCGAGGGCCGCGTACACGGTGCCGATTTCGAGGCCGATGTAGCCGCCGCCGATGATGAGCAGTTTCTTGGGGACGTCCGGCAGGAGCAAGGCCCCAGTGGAATCCATGATGCGCGGGTCGCCAAGGGCAAACGCCTTCGGCATCGCGGGCAGGCTGCCAGTGGCGATGATCGCGTGTTCAAACGTAATCGTGCCGGTGTTGGCCCCTTCCAACTTCACGGTGTTCGGCCCGGTGAAGACGGCTTTCGTGCCGGTCAGGGCTTCGACGCCTCGGCCCTTGCAGAGCATGCCGATGCCGCCGGTCAGCTTGCCGACGACTTTTTGCTGGACGAAGTTTTGTAGCTTGGGCAGGTCGATCTTCGGCTCGCCGAAGGAGATGCCATGCTCGGCCGATTCCTTCGTTTCTTCGATCAGTTTGGCGAGATGCAACAACGCTTTGGACGGGATACAGCCTCGGTTAAGGCACACGCCGCCAAGCCGTGGGTCCGAATCGACGAGGATGACCTTCACGCCATGATCGGCCGCATGCAGGGCCGCCGGGTAACCGCCGGGGCCGCCGCCAACGACGAGAAGTTGGATTTCTTTGTTTAGGTCACTCATCGGGGTTTGCCCAGAAACAGCGGAGGGGAAGAGACACAAAAGACAGAGGAGATTTAACCGCCGAGGGCACAGAGGGCACGGAGAAAACAAGAAGAGAGAAATCTTTGTTTGTCTTCTCCGTGTCCTCTGTGCCCTCGGCGGTTAAATCTCTTTTCAACTCTCCATCAACAACCGGATGGGGTCGCTGAACAGTTGCACAAGCCGGGTGGTGAAGCGGGCGCCGTCGGCGCCGTCGATGATGCGGTGATCGTAAGTCAGCGACAGCGGCATCATGAGGCGGGGGACGAACTGGTTGTCTTTATAGACCGGCTGGAGGGCCGACCGGGACAGGCCGAGAATGGCCACTTCGGGGTAGTTGATGATCGGGGCGAAGGCGGTGCCGCCGATGCCGCCGAGGTTGGTGATGGTGAATGTCCCGCCGCGCATTTCATCGATGGTCAGTTTGCCGCCGCGGGCCTTCTCGGCCAGCGTCGCCACTTCGGAGGCCAGATCGCGGATGCTCTTTTTGTCCGCGTCGCGGATCACGGGAACCACCAAACCGCGTTCGGTGTCAACGGCAATGCCGATGTGGTAATACTGCTTCAGGACAATTTCATTGTTCGCCAGATCGAAGGCTCCGTTGAAGTGCGGGAACTCTTTCAGGGCGGCGACGACGGCCTTGATCGCCAGCACCGTCATCGTCACCTTCGGCGAACCCTTCGGCAGGTTCTCGGTGATCCGCTTCCGGCCGGCTTCCAAGTCGGTGATGTCCGCGAGATCGTGCTGGGTGACGGCCGGGATGACGTTCGCGGCGATGGTCAGGTTCTCGGCGATCTTCTTGCGGAGATTGCTGAGAGGTTTCTTTTCAATTGGCCCGTACTTGGAAAAGTCCGGCATCGGCGGGGCGGTGATGCCTCCCCCGCCGGTGCCGGCAGGCTGGGCCATCCGTTTGCGAATGTGGGATTTCACGTCGTCCACGGTGACGCGACCGCCTCGGGCGGTGCCGGGCACTTCGGTCAGCGGCACCGCATGTTCGCGGGCATATCGCCGG
>NZ_JH636440.1:586966-596783 GCF_000255705.1 Zavarzinella formosa DSM 19928 | reverse complement strand
GCCGTTTTCGGACGCCGGGGCTGTCGGCGCCGATTGCGCCTTGGCCGGGGCAGCCTTTTCGCCGGTCGGCGCGGGGGTGGGAGCGGCCTTTGTGGATGCCGCCCCGGAGGAGGCAATCACCGCGATCACGGCCCCGATGGAGACTTTGTCCCCCACTTTGACTTTGATCTCTTTCACCGTGCCATCGACATCAGACGGAACTGGCATGGAAGCCTTGTCCGTCTCGATGACAAAGATTTCCTGCCCGGCTTTCACCGTGTCGCCAGCCTTCACGGACACGGCGACGATGGTGCCGTTCTCGATTCCTTCGCCCAGATTCGGAAGCTTCTGCTGAAAGTCCCCGGCGGGAGCCGCAGCGGCCGGAGCAGCTTTCGGAGCCTCGGCTTCCTTGGCAGCCGGAGCCGGGGCAGCGGCTGGTTTAGCGGGAGCCGCCGTCGGAGTGGCTGGGGCAGAGGAGCCGCCGCCGAAGATGGCGACCACGGCCCCGACCTTGACCTTGTCCCCTTGCTTGACCTTCAATTCGGTGACGGTGCCGTCCGAGGTGGCGGTGATCGGCATGGAGGCTTTGTCCGTCTCCACTTCAATGAGCGTGTCGCCCGCCTTCACCGCCTGGCCCGGCTTCACCGCGACGTTGACGACGGTGGCATCCGCAATTCCCTCACCCAACTCCGGCAGACGAAAATCCATGAGAGCCCCAACCTTGCGGGATGTGATTCAACGTTTGTTTTCACGACTGTATGAGCAGCGACACGGCCAAGCAAGTCGTCAGTGGTGTGTCATCTCTTCCAACCTCGCGGACGGTTTGGATCAGCGGGAGCCGAGGAGCCGCTTCCGCCGAAAATGGCCATGACCACCCCGACCTTGATCTTGTCTCCCGGTCTGACTTTCAACTCGGTGACCACACCGCTTGAAGTTGCCCCAACGGGCATGGAAGCCTTGTCCGTCTCCACGACAAACAATTCATCCCCGACTTTGACACTCTGACCCGGTTTCACACAGACGGCAATCACGGTGGCATCCGTGATTCCCTCGCCCATGTTCGGCAGGCAGAAATTCATCCGACCACTCCCGCTTTTTGGAAAAAGTCAGGACGACCAAATCAACATAGGCGGTGTCAGTTTTCTGACAGCCGCCTTGTCATCTTCAAACCGTCCACGGGTGCGGCTTGTTCGGGTCGATGCCCAAATCCTTGATCGCCTGAGCCACCACCTTGCGATCCAATTCGCCCCGTTCGGCCAAGGCGTACAACGCGGCGATGGTCACATGCTCGGCATCCACCTCGAAGAACCGGCGCAGGTTCTGCCGGGTTTCGGATCGGCCGAAACCATCCGTGCCGAGGGCCAGCAATCGGCCGCCGAGGTACGGGGAGATTTGTTCCTGCAACGTCCGCATGTAATCGCTCGACGCGACCACCGGGCCGGGCGTGCTTCCCAGCACTGTTTCCACGTGGCTCTTCTTCTTCGGCTGATCCGGGTGGAGACGGTTGAATCGCTCGACTTCGATGCAATCCCGCCGCAATTCTTGGTAACTGGTGGCGCTGTAGACCGTGCTGGCCACTTTGTACTTGGTGGCCAAAATCTCTTGCGCCCGCAGCACTTCCCGCAAGATGACGCCGCTGCCGAGCAGTTGCACCGTCTGCTTCGCCCCTTCGGGCTTGACGGTCTTGAAGGCATACAGGCCCTTGAGGATACCATCCTTCACGCCCTCGGGCATGGCGGGCATGTCATAGGCTTCGTTGTAGATCGTGAGGTAATAGAAGAGGTCTTCCCCCTTCACATACATCCGGTTGATGCCTTCCTCGACAATCACGGCCAGTTCATAACCCCAAGCGGGATCGTAGGCCCGACAGGTCGGCACGGTGAGGGCGGCCAGATGGCTGTGCCCGTCTTCGTGTTGCAAGCCTTCGCCGTTAAGCGTGGTTCGTCCGGCGGTGGCCCCCATGAGGAAGCCACGGCACCGGCTGTCGGCCGCCGCCCAGATCAGGTCGCCAACCCGCTGGAAACCGAACATCGAATAGTAGACGTAGAACGGGATCGTGTTGATCGAGAACGTGCTGTACGCCGTCCCGGCGGCGATGAACGTCGCCATGCTCCCGGCTTCGTTGATCCCCTCTTGGAAGATCTGGCCGTTGGTCGCCTCGCGGTAAGAACTGGCCGACCCCGAGTCCACGGGGATGTATTTCTGACCGAGCGAGTTGTACAAACCAAACTGGTTGTACAGCGGCGGCAGACCGAACGTCTGCCCTTCGTCCGGGACGATGGGAACGATCAACTTGCCGACGTTCGGATCTTTCATCAACTGGCCCATGAGGATCACCCACGCCAGTGTCGTGGATTGTCCCTTGGCGACCGTCCCCTGATGAGACCGTTGGAAGACTTCCGGCCGAGGCGGCTGGCACGGCACAAATTCATTGTTCCGCGAGGGTTGATAGCCGCCGAGGGCCTTGCGGCGTTCCCGCAAATAAAGCATTTCCGGCGACGTCTCGGACGGACGGTAGAACTTGTATTCGGCAAGATCAGCGTCTGTCAGCGGGATTTGGAAACGGTCGCGGAAACTCTTCAATCCCTTGAGTTCCTGAGCCTTTTTGTAGCCATCGGCCTCCAAAGCGGCTTTTTCCTCGTCCGTCAGGGAGATTTCCAGCTTCTTTTCTTGGTGGGCCGTGTTGTTGGCCTCGGAAGCAGTGCCATAACCCTTGATGGTGTGAGCCAAGATCACCGTCGGGCCGCCCCGATGGTTCATGGCCGCCCGGTAGGCGTTGTACACTTTCGCCGGGTCGTGCCCGCCGCGTTTCAGATTGGCCAGTTGTTCGTCCGACAAGTGAGCGACGAGGGCCTTCAATTCTGCCGTATTGAAGAACTTCTCACGGATGATGCCATAGTTGCCTTTTTTGGCAGCGTAGGCATATTCCTGATATTCGCCGTCCGGCACTTCGAGCATCCGACGGGACAAAGCCCCGCTGGCGTCGCGGGCAAGGAGTTCGTCCCAATCGGAACCCCACATGCACTTCACAACGTTCCAGCCGGCGCCCTTGAAGATGCCTTCCAATTCTTGAATGATCTTGCCGCTGCCACGCACCGGGCCGTCAAGCCGCTGGAGGTTGCAGTTGATGACGAAGATCAGGTTGTCGAGCTTTTCGCGGGCCGCGATGCTGAGGCAGCCGAGGGTTTCGGGTTCGTCACATTCGCCGTCGCCGAGGTAGGCCCAAATGTGCGTGCCGCGTGTTTCCGCGAGGCCCCGGTTTTCCAAGTAGCGGGCATAACGGGCCTGATAGATGGCCATGATCGGGCCGATGCCCATGCTCACGGTCGGGTATTGCCAGAAGTCCGGCATCAGCCACGGGTGCGGATAACTGGACAGACCGCCGCCGGGTTGGAGTTCCTGCCGGAAGTTGATGAGCTTTTGTTCCGGCAACCGGCCTTCCACGAACGCTCGGGCGTAGGGGCCGGGGGAGGCGTGGCCTTGGAAATAGATGATGTCGCCGTGGCTGTCTTCGGTGCGGCCGCGGAAGAAGTGGTTGAAGCCGACTTCATACAGCGTGGCGGCCGATTGATAGGTGGCGATGTGACCGCCGACGTTCGTGGTTTTGTTGGCCTTGGCCACCATCGCCATCGCGTTCCAGCGGATGATGCTCTTGATCTTCCGTTCCATCGCCCGGTCGCCAGGGTAGGGAACTTCTTGATCCAGCGGGATGGTGTTCAAATAGGGGGATTGGATGGTCCCGCCTGTTGACACGCCGGCGGCGCGGATTTTGTTTTGCAGGGCTTCGAGAATAAACGCGGCTCGTTCCGGTCCTTGAATTCGCAGGACAGCCTCGACGGAATCCAGCCATTCGGCTGTTTCCAGCGGGTCAATGTCCACGAGTTCCGACGAAAGTGCCGAGCGACGAACCAAGTCTTCAGTTCGGACGATCATCGCGCACGGTCTCCATGGAAATCTGACGGTTTGGCGGCGGTCATCGTCGGGCGGCGGGGTGAGCCGACTGGCGACGGGCGATGGCACGTCTGTCATCGGCGGGAGAATCCGTTTGAGTGCCGCTCGAATTCCCAGATAAGATATCGAGGGGGAATCGTCCCGTCTACAAACGCAACCCTTCTCCCCGGTTGCCGACTCTTCGTCATCGGCAAATTCCGCATCCCCGGAGCCTTCGCATGAGCCGTTATGCTATTTTACTCGGGTTGGTCTTTGCAAATGTGAATTTTCTTCTGGCCGGGGACGAACTTCCCCCCGCCGGGAAATTTACGCTGGCTGACGGTCAGGTCACCGCCAAAGAATTCGTGGCCATGCTGGAGACGAACAGCGGCCTGAAGATCGACATTTCGGCCATCGACGCCTCGGCCAAGGTTCCCGGCCCCCTCAAAGAAACGAGTTATTGGGCGGCGCTCGAACATCTGGCCAAACACACCGAAAGCCATCTGTCCCTCGTCGGCGGCAAGATCGCCCTCAAGTCCGGCGCCGAAACGGTGATCCCCGACCTTCACGGCCCCTTCCGATTTGCCGTCCATGACGTGGCTCTTCGCAAAGATTTAATCACCAGGCAAACCATCTGTGACTTGCATTTGGAAATCGCCTGGCTCCCGACGGTTCATGCCTATCGCATTGATGCCTCCCCGTTGATTACCTCCGTGACGGATGAAACCGGAATGAAATACGCCGTCGGTTCCGGCGGAGCCAGAACCTTCACCAGCGGGATAACCTCCCCATTGGTCACCCGGCCCCTCGGACTCAAGCGAACCAGCAAGAGTCTGAACGTCGCCGGGTCGGTGCAATTGACCATCGCGGATGAGATGCTGGCATTTTCGTTCAACGCTTTGAAACCGGCTGCCGCCCCGAACCAACAGGGAGTCAGCGCGGCCATCAGCAAAGTCGGCAACGCCGGGGCCAACTGGTACGTCGATGTGGAATTGAGTTATCCCCCCACCAGCGCCGTGTGGGAGAGCCACGAAATTTACTGGATCCGTAACAACCGCCTGCGACTGGCGCCGCCAACCGGCGAACCCATCAAATCCGACGACGCAGAATACGGCGACCGCTCCATCCGCTACCTCTTCAAAAACCGCGCCGGAAAAGTGGGGGCCGATTGGAAACTGGAATATCAAACGCCGGGGCCGATGCGGGAACTCCGGGTGCCATTTGAACTCAAGGGGATTGAGTTGCCTTGAATGAGGCTTCCGAACAAGGAGAGAAACTTGGCCCGTGAATTTGACTCACCGTGGAAGGAAACGCTCGCCATCTTTTTCGAGCGATTCGTCTCGTTTTTCTTCCCGGAACTTCACGACCAGATTGACTGGGCCGAGCCGCCGGTGAGTTTGGACAAGGAATTGCAATCGATCATGCGGGAGGCGGAAATCGGCGAGGCGAGGGTGGACAACCTCACACGGGTTCGTCTGAAGACCGGGGACTTTGCCTGGCTTTACATCCATGTGGAGGTTCAAAGCCAGCACGACGCCAGACTGGCCGAGCGAATTTTCATCTATCACATCCGTCTGTTCGACTTGTACGGCCGACACCCGGTCAACCTCGTGATCTTGGGCGACGACTCGCCAGCCTGGCGGCCAAGCGAGTATAATATCCCCCATCTGGGGCAGACCATCCGATTGCCGTTTCTCACCGCCAAACTGCTTGATCTGGCTGACCGAATCGGCGAACTGGAGCAACACCCCAATCCAATCGGGCTGATGGTCGCCGCCCATTTGGAAAGCCTGCTGACCGGCAACGATCCGGAACAACGGCTGACAGCCAAGCTCCGGCTTGTGCGGCGACTGACGGATCGAGGAGCCAGTCCTGAGGATATCCGGCAGATGTATCGTTTGGTTGACTGGTTTTTGGATTTGCCATCGGAGTTGACCCAGCGATTCCGCGAAGGCGTTGATGTCATCCAGCAGGAGAAAAGAATGCCATATCTGACATCCACCGAACAATTTTGCATGGATCAAGGCGAATCAAAGGGGTTGCGTGAAGTACTGGAACCAACTTTGGCCGCCAGATTTGACGATGCCGGCCGGATTTTTGCCGAAGAGACTCTGCCGAATCTTAATCTCAAGGCGTTGCGCCGACTGAAGGATGTGATTTGGAAGGCTCCTTCCGTGGAGCATCTGCGTGAATTGGTCGCCGAGCCGACGTCGGATTGAATCTGTTTTTCCACCGTCCCCAATTCGGCCCTTGGCCTTTTGTGACTCGCCGGGGTGTCTTCAACAAATCTCTAGTGTCGGGCGCGAAAAACTGTTTCTCTTGACGGACATCTGTTCACCAGTATACTTTTGTCTTCGGCACCGATTATGCCGATTCTGACGGACGCGCCAAGTGGTGGCTATTTTTGCGCGCGTCTCCTCTCACAACTTCACGGGAACCACCCAGCAAATCGGGTTTCCCGGCGGTTTGTGAATTAAAAATCTACTTACCGACTTTGTTCCCCAATCCAAGACGGATGGAATACCCCGATGCGCATCCCTCGTCAGTTCACGCGCGAAGGTAAGGACGCCTTTGCCGGAATTACGTTTACCCCCCGGACTTCGCGGATTGTCAATCCGAACGGCTCCGTTGTTTTTGAGATGAAGGACGTGATGGTCCCCGAGGGGTGGTCCCAGGTGGCCGTGGATATCCTCGCGCAGAAATACTTCCGCCGGGCCGGGGTGCCGACCCGGCTGGCGAAGGTGGCCGAGGAGGGAATGCCCGAATGGTTGCAGCGCGGCCAGCCGGCCGAGGGGGCCACGCTGATCGGCGAGACCGACTCGCGGCAGGTGTTTCGCCGTCTGGCTGGGTGCTGGACGTATTGGGGCTGGAAGGGGGGCTATTTCACCTCCGAACCGGACGCCCGCGCGTTTTACGATGAAATCTGCTTCATGCTCGCCGGCCAGATGGCAGCCCCGAATAGCCCGCAATGGTTTAACACCGGGCTGCATTGGGCCTACGGCATCGAAGGGCCGCCCCAAGGGCACCTCTTCGTCAACCCGTTGACGAACGAAGTCGAACGCTCCTCCAGCGCCTACGAACGGCCGGCCCCGCACGCCTGTTTCATTCAATCCGTCAGCGATGACCTTGTGAATGATGGCGGCATCATGGACCTGTGGGTCCGCGAAGCCCGCATTTTCAAATACGGCAGCGGCACCGGCTCGAACTTCTCCCAGATTCGCGGCGAAGGCGAACCCCTCTCCGGCGGCGGCAAGTCGTCCGGCTTGATGAGCTTCCTCCGCATCGGCGACCGGGCGGCCGGAGCCATCAAATCGGGCGGGACAACCCGGCGGGCGGCCAAGATGGTCGTGCTGGATCTCGACCACCCGGACATCGAAGAGTTCATCAACTGGAAGGTCGCCGAAGAGCAAAAGGTCGCGGCCTTGGTGCAGGGATCGAAACTCCTGAACCGCCATCTGAACGCCATCTTCAAGGGCATCTCGTCATACACCAAAGACGGGGACAAGCTCAATCCCCGGCAAAACGGCGACCTCCGCAAGGCGATCATTGAGGCCCGCGCCGCCCTCGTGCCGGAAAACTACATCGCCCGCGTGATTCAACTGGCCCAACAAGGCTTCACCGGCATCGAAGTCGAAGAATACGACACGGACTGGAACTCGAAAGCCTACGCCACCGTCTCCGGGCAAAACAGCAACAACTCCGTGCGGATCGCCAACGATTTCATGAAGGCTGTGCAGGACGATGGTCCGTGGAATCTGTACTTCCGCACGGAAAAGGACAAGGCCGCGAAGCAAAACCGCGACCCCAAGCCGTGCAAAACACTCAAGGCTCGCGAACTGTGGGACGAAATCACCTACGCCGCTTGGAGCTGCGCCGACCCCGGCCTGCAATTCGACACGACCATCAACGAATGGCACACTTGCCCCGCCGATGGCCGGATCAATGCAAGCAACCCGTGTTCGGAATACATGTTCCTGGACGACACGGCATGTAACCTCGCTTCGCTTAACCTGTTACGATTCTACGACACCGCCAGCGGGCAGTTCGAGGTCGAGAATTATGTTCATGCGAATCGCATCTGGACGGTGATCCTCGAAGTCAGCGTGTACATGGCGCAGTTCCCAAGTCATCCGGTGGCCCGGAAGTCTTATGACTTCCGCACGCTGGGCCTCGGTTACGCCAATCTTGGCGCGCTGCTCATGGTGCAGGGCATCCCGTATGATTCGCACGAGGGCCGGGCGCAGGCCGGGGCCATCACGGCGATCATGCACAATGTCTCGTATGCGACCTCGGCGGAAATGGCCGGGGAACTCGGCACGTTCCCGCTGTATGCCGGGAACCGGGAGGCGATGCTCAAGGTGATTCGCAATCACCGCCGGGCGGCTTACAACGCCCCGCCGCATGAGTATGAGGGGCTGACCGTCACCCCCGTGGGCATTGCCCCCCTGTATTGCCCGCATTATCTGCTTCAAGCAGCCCGTCGCGAAGCGGACCGCATGTTGGAGCTTGGCGAGAAGCATGGCTTCCGCAACGCCCAGACGACCGTTTTGGCGCCGACCGGCACCATCGGCTTGGTCATGGATTGCGACACGACCGGCATCGAGCCGGACTTCTCGCTGGTGAAGTTCAAGAAGCTCGCCGGGGGCGGGTATTTCAAGATCATCAACCAGTCGGTTCCCCCGGCGCTGGCCCGGCTTGGGTACACGCCCGCGGAAATCGACGCCATCGTGAAGTATTGCCGGGGCACGGGCACATTGATTGGCTGCCCGCACATCAACCCGGCCTCTTTGCGGCTCAAGGGTTTCACGGACGAAATCTTGGTGAAGCTCGAAGCGGCGATGGCCGGGGCGTTCGAGTTGCCGTTCGTCTTCAACCGCTGGACGCTCGGGGAAGACTTCCTCCGCAACACCCTCGGCATCAAGCCGGAAGTCTACGAAGCCCACTCGTTTGACCTGCTCGCCCATGTCGGCTTCACCCGCGAACAGGTGGCCGAGGCCAGCGAGTATGTCTGCGGGACGATGACCATCGAAGGGGCTCCGCTCCTGCGGCCGGAACATCTCGCAGTCTTCGACTGTGCGAACAAGTGCGGCAAGAAGGGGAAACGATTCCTCTCGGCCGAGTCGCACATCCGCATGATGGCCGCCGCCCAGCCGTTCATCAGCGGGGCCATTTCCAAGACGATCAACATGCCGCACGAGGCAACCGTCGAGGACGTGAAGAAGGCTTATGAACTGAGTTGGGGCCTGATGCTCAAGGCCAACGCCCTCTATCGCGATGGTTCCAAGCTCAGCCAGCCGTTGAACTCGGTGGCCGACGCCCCGGAACTCGAAGCCTTGGAAACGGCGGCGGCGGCCGAGGTCGTCACCCCGGTTCCGCAAAAGCCGGAGGCCGTGCGGATCGCCGAGAAGATCGTTCACCGGTACATCGCCCGCCGCCGCCGGTTGCCGGATCGCCGGGCCGGTTACACGCAAAAGGCCCGCATCGGGAACCACAAGGTTTATCTGCGGACCGGCGAATACGAAGACGGGGCGCTGGGTGAAATCTTCATCGACATGCACAAGGAAGGGGCTGCCTTCCGCAGCATGACGAACTGCTTCGCCATCGCGGTGTCCCTCGGGTTGCAGCACGGCGTGCCGCTGGAAGAATTCGTGGACGCTTTCGTGTTCACGCGGTTTGAGCCGAACGGCATTGTCGGGGGGAACCCGCACATCAAGATGGCGACGTCGATCATCGACTACATCTTCCGCGAACTGGCCGTCACCTACATGGGCCGGTACGACCTGGCCCACGTGGACCCGGAAAGCCTGCGGGCCGACGGCCTCCACCGGGACGAACCGGACTACGACAGTGAAGAAGTCGTCGCCGAGCGCATCGTCGAATCACGCGGATCGCGCCGGCTGGCCGTGCC
>NZ_JH636440.1:457114-586956 GCF_000255705.1 Zavarzinella formosa DSM 19928 | reverse complement strand
ACGCGGCGATCCCCGTGGCCAAACCGGCGGCGGCCACGGCGACGGCGGCCGGGGTGTTGCTGGCCGACCGGGTGAAGCAAGCCCGCCTGAAGGGATACGAAGGAGACCCGTGTTCCGAATGCGGCCAATTGACGCTGGTGCGAAGCGGAGCCTGTGCGAAGTGCGATTCTTGCGGCACAACTTCCGGTTGTAGCTGAGAATGAAAAGAGCCGGACGGTTTTGGCCGTCCGGCTCTTTTTGATCATGTCTGGCTCGATCCGAAATTTACCCTTTGTTGGTGTCAACTGCGGGACTCTTCAAGACTCAAGAAACGTATTGCCTGTTTGAACGGTGATCGCACATCCGGCCGCAATTCCCCGGACCACGCCGGCCCGTCCTCATCCCGTAACCGGGCGTACTTGGCGAGAGCATAGCCGAAATCCGGCATCGCCAGATAACCCTGGCGTGACATGCTCCAACCCGAGATATTGCCTGCCCGCCAATTGGTCTCCAACACCACGGCGTTGGATGTGATCACGCCCATGCCAAAGTAGACAGTCAACAAGTCGGTCAGTGGTTCGTGATCGGCCTCTTCTTCCGTGATTCGCCCGGAACCCAAAAGCAACACATGCCCAAGCTCATGGGCGATGGTCGCCACCAACCCCAACGGATTGCCCAGATTCGAGATCTCAATGCCGATTCGATGGATGCCGTTCTCCGGGGCATAAGTCCCGACCGAACCCGCCAATTGGCCACTAAAGGGAGGATCCTTCACATCACGATCGCTGTTGTTGTAGAGGAACATCCGAATGATGGCGGGATCGACTCCCATATGCCCGCAAACACGGTCAAGCATGATCCGCACGCTGGCTTGAGTTCCGTCATACGGATCGGGGAAAAATTCCGGACGGGGAAGAACCACCGTCGCCCGCCGGACCATCTCCCGCCCGAATTGTTCCTCCAGCCATTGCCATCGCTGATCGATCCACTTCCTCGTCTCGTCCTCGACCGGACATGTGGAGGGTGAGCGAAACAAGTCGAGTAATCCCATATTGGCCACTCTGCTCCGCCGACAATATTGAACCATCATTCCGCCGGTCAACTCACTTCACGATCTTCACTTCAAACTTGTGCGGCATCGGCTTCAACATCTCGTAAATCTTGTCCTGTTGTTCGGCGATCAGTCCCAGTCGTTTTTGCAATTCGCCCGGCCGGAGTTCCTTCGTGGCCCCGGCCAGCCATTGCGGCGGGTTGTAGAGAATCACGTTGAAGAAGCGATCGGCGACCAATTTGTTCTTGGCGTTGATCGCGTCCAACACTTTTTTCCCTTGATCGAACATCGGGCCGCTGGTGGCCAAGCCCAGGTTCACCCCGGCGGCCAGTTCCTCGGCGGTGGCCGTCGTCACGGGTTTGCCGTCGATCAGGATCGACCACTTTCCGGCGGCCAGACCGGTCACCGTCAGGTTGTAATCGTTCAGATCCTTGAGATTGTTCACGTAGGGAAGAATCGTCACCCAGTCCGGCTGAACCGGGAAGGGGATCGCTTCGTCCGTCCGGTCGAAGGTGACCGATTCGGCGGTGACGGCGAGGTTTTCAATTTTGCAACGTTCGGTGACGCTCTTCTTCCCGGCGGCGTCGATGCTGGCCGAGGTGACTTTTGCCGGGGCGTTCAGGCCGGTCAGGATGGCGTGGGCCATCAGCAAGCCGCCGGGGGAGGCGGTGTGGAACCCGTCGTAGTACGGCACGACCTTCTCGGCCTTGTCGGTCTCCATCTTCTCAACGGCAGTCCGCGTGGTGGAGTATTGATCCGCGAAGGAGACGCCCTCTTTGGTGGCGATGTCCTTTAACGGGGCGTAAAACTGCTTTTGGGTTTCCAAGTACAAATCAAAGTTCTTGTTCTTCCGACGGTCCACGGCGTTCGGGGAAACCAACGCCACTCGCGCGCCGGCCTTCTTGGCCATTCGCACCATTGCCTCGGTTTTTTCCACGTATAACTTGTTGCCGGCCGGGTTGAATTTGCCGTAGCCCGCGTCGTTCATTCCAAAATTGATGGTGATGGCCGTCGGCTTGTCGTCCAACACGCTGTTCTGAAACCGCCCGGCCCCGCCGTTGGCGGTGTCCCCGCCGATGCCCGCGTTGAGGAAGCTCAACTTCCAATCGGGGAAACGGGTGGTCAGATAGAGTTCGATGTCGCTGGAATACTGATATTGGGCCGTGATGCTGTCCCCGAGGAAGGTCACCCGGTCCCCTTTTTGGAAGAAAAACGGCTTGTCCTCCGCAAACAGGGGGACAGCCGACATTAAGAGAATCAGGGAGAGAAATCGCTTCATTCAGATGCTCCAAAAAACGAACAATTGTCTTCCGAAATATGAAAATCAAGGTCCGGCGTCGGCAAGAATGCCCACGATACAAGGGATTTTGAATGAAATCAAAATAAATCGAAGATTGTTGTCCGGTCAAGCCGCGGGTTTACGCTTTATCTGTTAGGGGGTTGGTTTTCCCCCTGATGATTCAAAACGGCCTTGGGCCGTTTCTTGCTGGTCGCAAGTGAAAATTCTGCGACCAAAACCGTCGCCCCCGCTTCATCCCTGGCCAGACTCGCGGCCAGTGGATGGAGCGAATTCGTCCGCAACCATCAATCTCTGTCATCGCCAAACATTCAACAAATCAAGACGGTGAGTTTACGCACAAACTCAAAGTCTGATCGTTTCGCCATTGTCCAATCAATGGTCGAACTGCCCCATTGTTTCTTGGAAACAATGCAGAGATTTCTTCCCTGACTGCTCGCCAGTTTAAACCGGGGAGGTTGTAACGGATATGCAAGAAACGGCTTCAAGGTCTGACTCTTGGTCAACGACTGGCGATGTGCTCGGCGGTCGTTGACCGGGAGGGCGAAATTTAACAACGAGTTTCACGCCATGATGAAAGCATTGCCGTCCCCCCCGGCAATTCGACTCGCCATCGAAGACTGGCTGGCCGCCGAGAGGCCCAAGCAGCGTGCCCCGACGGAGCGTCTTTCTTTCCGGAACGGCCGCCGACTTCGAGGCGGCGTTTGGCACGACCATTGAACAAATGGAGCATGACGGCGGCACCTACCGCGGCCGGACCGGCGCCCTCACCGTTCCCGCCGAACTGGCAGATCTCGTCGAAGGTGTTTTCGGCATCGACAACCGGCCCGTCGCCAAGCCGCACTTCCAACGGCAAAAGTCGGCGGCCGGAGTCCAGCCCCACGCGAGCAACGGAACCTTCACCCCGCCCCAACTGGCCAAACTCTATAATTTTCCGGCCGGGCTGGACGGCACGGGACAGTGCATCGGCATCATCGAACTGGGGGGCGGCTATCGTACCGCCGACATCAAGGCTTATTTTCAGAAGCTTGGCCTGCCCGTGCCTCACGTCAAAACCGTGCGAGTCGATGGCGGAAACAACAGCCCCGATAATCCCGATGGCGCCGACGGCGAGGTGATGCTCGACATTGAAGTGGCCGCCGCCATCGCCCCGAAAGCCGTGATTGCTGTCTATTTCGCCCCCAACACGGACAAGGGCTTCTTGGACGCCATCACCCTGGCGACTCACGACAAGACCAACAAGCCATCGGTGATTTCCATCAGTTGGGGTTCGGCCGAGTCACTCTGGTCCGCGCAGGCGAAGACTTCCTTCGACCAAGCCTTGCAGACGGCGGCGGCCTTGGGCGTGACCGTCTGCTGCGCCTCGGGCGACAGCGGGTCGGCGGACAGCGTGGCGGATGGCAAATCACATGTGGATTTCCCCGCATCCAGTCCGTTTGCCTTGGGTTGCGGCGGCACGAAACTGGTGGCCTCGGGCACATCCATCACCAGTGAAACTGTCTGGAATGAGAATCCGACCAGCAGCGCCACGGGCGGCGGTGTCAGCGATTTCTTCCCCGTGCCGGCCTATCAGGCCAACGCCGGCGTCCCGGTCTCGGCAAACCCCGGCGGCCATAAGGGCCGGGGCGTCCCCGATGTCGCCGGTGACGCGGACCCGAACACGGGCTATTTTGTCCGCGTTGACGGGCAGGAATCCGTGATCGGCGGAACCAGCGCGGTGGCCCCGTTGTGGGCCGGCCTGATCGCCCTGATGAACCAAAAACTCGGCCACCCGGTCGGCTTCCTCAACCCGCTCCTCTACGGCTCCGTCGTCGGGACCGGCTCCTTCCACGACATCACCTCGGGCAACAACGGCAAATACACCGCCAAACCCGGCTGGGACCCCTGCACCGGCTGGGGCTCGCCCAACGGGGCGAAACTTCTTCAGGTCCTCGGCGGCTGAGAACGATTGCCTGTCTCAAACCCTTTCTTGTCACGCGCCGAGACGCCTCCTCGGCGCGCTATTCCCCATCCGTATGTATGTTACCCTTTGCTGATTGCCCCGCTTCAGGCTGATGAAGATGAACGAGATATGTGAGACGGAAGGGAATTTTCTTTGGCAGGAAGACTTGCGAATGTATGCCATCATGTTCGACTTGGACCCGGAAATACTTCAACGCGCTTATCCCGGACCGTCTTGGAACAACGCATATGCTGAAATCCAGAAGGTGCTTGCCAGACATGGATTCACCCGCCAGCAAGGAAGCGTTTATTTTGGCGGCCCTCAAGTCAATGCGGTGACCTGTGTGCTGGCCTCGATCGACTTGTCCCGATCATTGCCGTGGTTTGCCATTTCGGTCCGGGACATTCGCATGCTCCGAATCGAAGAACAGAATGATCTGGCTCCCGCCGTTCAACAGGGCGCGGACATGGCCGGTTGAGGGCTGATCGCATCACTCGTCGTCATCCTTGAAAATATCCGGTTTTCCGAACTGGCTGAAATCAATCGGGCCGCCTCGGGTTTCGCTTTCCAACAGGCGGAGGCGGGCATCCATTTCGCGGATTTTGGTCTGCAACATTTCCATCTTGGTCGCCGTCTCGTCGCGGGCCTTCGTCCGGGGGACTTCCGGGTAATTCAGTTGTCGTTGCATGGCCGCGAAGAAGTACAGGGGGTCGCGGCCCCGGCTGGCCCTGGCGATTCTTCCCTCTTTGTCCCCGAACAACGGCGGCAGATTTGGCTCGAAGGACGGGTTGCGGCGGCGAATCTCATTCACGGCCGTGTCGGAGCGGTAAAAGATCAAATCGGCGAAATCGACCACGCCGATGCTCTTGCGGATGGTTTGCAGATACGCCTTCCAATCATCGTCGAAAAACGACTCGTTGCTCATCGCCGTGAGGCCATCGAAGTATCCCATCCGGTTACGGCAGATCGACTCGAACTGATAGACGAACAGACCCGGTTTCGTCGGATCGCCGGACCGATAAACCGCCTCGCGTTCCAGAATGAGGACGGCCGTTTCCATCGGAACGCGGACCTTCTCGTCCTCGGCCTGTTTCATCACGAACGCTTGAAACGGCGAGAAATAGTGCGTGAGCCGCTCAAACCCGCTGGCCAGCAACCCCGCGTGTTTGATCTCGGTGGCCAGAAACTCAATGGCCATCGGCAGCCGGGTGGTGGTCAGGATTTCCTCATGAACCCGCGCGAGAATATCCTGGGCGGGCGTCCCCTCGGCCAGACGTTCCCGAAACAGCCGGAAGAAGTACGCCTGCTCGACATATTCTTCCCGATCAAGGATGGGTGCTGAACTCATGCGGGATATTGTAGTCCGCGAACCTGCGGGCACGACCAACGGCGTCACCGCCGTTCGTACATATTCCCCGGCAATCGGCGGATCACCTTTTTCATCTCCAGCTGCAGGAACACCCCGCTGAGTTCGGCCGCCCCCTTGCCCAACCGGCGGCAAATCTCGTCCGTGTGCAAAGGCTCCGTCAACAATTCCCACACGAGTTTGGCGGTTCCCTCCAAAACCGGGGCTTCCTTCGGCGGCGGAGGAGGCGGGGGCGGGGCCTCTGTGAACAAACTTGGCTGGCGGCCAGCAATAGGGACAACGGGCGGGCGCAAGCCGTTCAGGTCTTCGAGCAGATCGTCCGCGTCGCGGATTAATCGGGCGCCGTCGCGCAAGAGTTTCAGGGAACCGGCGCTCGCCGGACTGTCTACGTTGGCGGGGAGGACGAACAACTCCCGCGATTGCTCGGCCGCATGACGGGCGGTGATGAGGGAGCCGCTTTGGGTGTTGGCTTCGATGATGACCACGGCCGTCGCCAGTCCGCTGATGAGTCGGTTGCGGCTGTGAAACATGCCACGTTGCGGCGCCAGTGTCATCGGGGCCTCGGTGAGCAACGCCCCGCGACCACGAACCGCCGCCGCCAGTTCCACATGCTCCGGCGGGTAAATTTTGGAGAGGCCCCCCGCCAAAACAGCCAGTGTCCGCCCGCCCGCCTCCAACGCCCCCTGATGGGCCTCGCCGTCGATCCCCAACGCCAGCCCGCTGACGACCGTGTAACCGGCCCGAGCCAGCCCCCCGGCGATTTGCCGGGCCATGCGACGGCCATAGCCCGTGCAACTCCGCGACCCGACAATGGCCACCGCTTTCTCGTCCGCCGGGAGATAATCCCCGGCCATATACAACACCGGCGGGGCGTCCGGGAGAGTTCGCAATGATTTGGGATAAGCATCGAAAACGCGGGGAATGACCGCCACCCCGGCCTCGGTTACCCGCCGGATCTCGGCGGCCGCATCCACGGTTCGCAGGGTTTCCGCAAACTGTCGGGCGGTCTTCTCGCCGATGTGCGGGACTTGCAAAAGTTGTGCTTCCGTCGCGGAAACGGCGGCGGTCGCCGAGCCAAAATGAGTCAGCAGTGCTTGTGTGAGCTTTGGCCCCAACCCCGGCACCAGCGTGAGCGTCACCCACGCGTGCAACTCGGTTTCCTCCGGCGACATGGGCTGGCTCTCCGGTGTTGGTTCTTTGGTGTTTTCAACAAAATGGGTGGTCACAGGCGGGTAACCTAACCCCCCGTCCCCCCTTCCCTAAAAAGGAAGGGGGAGCAAGAGGGTTTTGGTATTTTGTCCGAGCCTGAAGCGTTAACGAGGGCCAAATTTCCCCGGCACTGACACCGCCCATCGGGAGAAGATATTTCTCCGGCCCAGGCGTGGCTCTCGCTGACGCTTCAAGATCGGAAAGAAGATTTTTACCCTCTTGCTCCCCCTTCCTTCTTAGGGAAGGGGGTCGGGGGGTTAGGTTACCCGCCCGCGACTTTCCCCCAATCATCACAACGGCGGGGTCGTCACCGCATTGGCCGTTGCCAGCGCCGCGCCGGCGGCCTTGCGTTTGGCCATCCAGCCTTTCAAGCCCGCGTAGATGCCGGGGGAGATCGAAATCAGCACCACCAGAATGATGACCTTTTCAATGTGCTTCGCCGTCTGAAACTCCGGCCCGAAGAGGCCCTTGAGCGGCGGGTCCAGCATCGGCGTGATGGCGTAGCCGAGCAACAACATGCTGACAATCCACGCCACGCCGCCAACGATGTTGAACATCAAGAACCGGCGATAGTCCATCTTGCCCACGCCGGCCACCACCGGGGCAAACGTGCGGATGATCGGCATGAACCGGGCGAGGATGATCGTCTTGCCGCCGTGCTTTTCGTAGAAGGCTTGAGCCATCAACAAATGGTCTTTGCGGAAGAAGAATGATTTCTCCCGGTTAAAAATGCGCGGCCCGGATTTCAGCCCGATCCAGTAACCAACGCTATCACCCACGATGGCCGCCACGCTCAAGATGCCCATCAAAAGAACGATCGGCCAATCCGAGTTCCAGGCGACGATGCCAACGCTCACGAGCAGCGAATCACCGGGCAGGAAGAAGCCGATGAGCAGCCCGGTTTCCGTGAAGATCACCATGGTCACCGCGATAAACGCGGCCATCATGATCTCCGGTTGCTCCAGCACCTTCATCAACTCCGTGGGGTTGAGAAGATTCAAAAACACCTGCTTCATCTGCTCAAACAGCTCGCCCATGCCCACTCCTCGGGATTTGCCTGACCGGGCTAACCTACCAAGGCGGACGTGGGGCGCGAAGGGCAAATCTGAATATGGGAAGAGTTCACGCAAAGCTCGCAAAGGGGACGCAAAGCTCGCCAAGAGTCGATGAAATAAATGATGACTCCGGGGCCGGATGATTCGAGAACCATTTTTCGTCGGCTCTTGGCGAGTTTTGCGTCCCCTTTGCGAGCTTTGCGAGAGGTCTTCTCTGAATTGTCTGAACTGCTTCGCCCAAAAACACATCAAGCCGGCCGATCCTCCGGAGTCGTGGAGAATCGCCCGGCTTTGGTGAGTTGTCATCCGGTTCCCAGGCCAGATGACAGATATCCGGTCGTGTGGATCGTCGGCCTTTTCCGAGCAGACCTCTCTTGATTTGTTTGCCACCAATCAAGTTTGATTTTGCAGGCCGGGATTCTCACGTTCGGAGGTCAACACTTGGGTGATGGGGTTGACCGGTTGCGTCCCTCAAGAGCAGAGAGGTGGTTAGAATGCTGGCTGGTACTCCGCATCCCACCCGACGCACCATCGCACGAACAGCCTCCTGAAGAAAATCTCATTCTTCCCCGTCGCTCCTGCCGAAACCCATTTCTGAGAAACGACATTCACGTCCGTGCCGGGGAAGCACAATCACTATCGCCGCGCCGAGGGCCTGCGCCGAGCATTGAGAAGCAATTTCGTATGGGGAATATGCCTAAACTGGTCAAGTGAGACAAGCTGGACCGACGCGCACGCGCCTGACGGCTTTGAGGCGCGACCGGAGAATTGGAAAAATCGGCGTATTAGGGTTTAGGGTGTAGGGGTTAGGGTTTAGCAGAGAGGCTTGAGCGAACGTTTTGATGATGGGGCGAAGAGTCTAAGATTTGAGATGCAGGATGTAGAGTTTGCCAGAAAACTCTAACCAGAGTCTTAATAACGAACCAAGCCGCAACCCTGTTTGCCAAATTCCTAAACCCTAAACCCTAAACCCTAAACCCTAAACCCTATCCCTTAGCTCTTCGCCAAGGTCAGCGACAACGAAATCTTTTCGGCTTCATCGGCCAGCTTCCGCACGTCTTGGGTGATCCGCATCGAGCAGAACTTCGGACCGCACATCGAGCAGAACTTGGAACTTTTGAACACGTCGTTCGGCAGCGTCTCGTCGTGCATCCGGCGGGCGGTTTCCGGGTCGAGGGAGAGTTCAAATTGCTTGTTCCAGTCGAACTCAAAGCGGGCTTTGCTCAGGGCGTCGTCCCGGTCGCGGGCGTTTTTGCGACCGCGGGCGATGTCCCCGGCGTGGGCGGCGATCTTGTAGGCGATCACCCCCTGTCGCACGTCGTCCTTGTTCGGCAAGCCGAGGTGTTCCTTCGGCGTCACGTAGCACAGCATCGCCGCCCCGGCTTCGGCCGCGATGGCGGCGCCGATGGCGCTGGTGATGTGGTCATAACCGGGGGCGATGTCCGTCACGAGCGGCCCGAGCACATAGAACGGGGCTTCGTGGCATTCGGCCCGTTGCTTTTCGACGTTCATCTTCACGAGGTGCATCGGGATGTGCCCCGGCCCTTCGATCATCACCTGACAGCCGTGTTCCCAAGCTTTGAGCGTCAGGTCGCCGAGCGTCTTGAGTTCGGCGAATTGGGCCTTGTCGTTGGCGTCCGCGAGGGAGCCGGGCCGCAGGCCATCACCCAACGAGAACGTCACGTCGTATTGCTTCATGATTTCGCACAGTTCGCCGAAGTGCGTGTACCACGGGTTTTCCTTGTGGTGGGCGATCATCCATTGGGCCATCAGAGAGCCGCCCCGGCTGACAATACCCGTTACCCGGTCACGGGTCAGCGGAACGTATTCCAACAAAACCCCGGCGTGGATAGTCATGTAGTCCACGCCCTGTTTGGCCTGATGCTCGACCATGTCGAGCATCATCTTCGGCGTGATGTCGGCCACTTCCTTGACGTTCTGGATCACTTGGTAAATCGGCACCGTCCCGATGGGCACGGGGGAGGCTTCGATGATCGCCTGCCGAATGCCGTCGATGTTGCCGCCGGTAGAAAGATCCATCACGGTGTCCGACCCGAGATGCACGGCCGTGTGCAGCTTTTCCAACTCGTCCTCGGCCTTGCCCGTCACCGCCGAGTTGCCGATGTTGGCGTTGATCTTGCACTTGGAGGCGATGCCGATGGCCATCGGCTCCAGGCTCTTCTTCAAGTGGACCACATTCGCCGGAATGACCATGCGCCCGCGGGCAACTTCGGCCCGGATCAACTCCGGCTCCAAGTCTTCCCGTTTGGCGACGTATTGCATTTCGGGGGTGATGATCCCTTGTCGGGCAGATTCAAGTTGTGTCATTTTTTAACCTGTAGCGGAATGGCCACGGGCGGGAGACTTTTGGAAGGGATGAGGGATGAGGGATGAGGGATGAAAGAAAACCAGTCGCTTCATCGGCGAGTGCAGACACGCCGAGAGCCGGGTTTTCCCTCATCCCTCATCCCTCATCCCTCATCCCTGTCCGAAGGTCGCTTTCCCACGCCGGCATGACCCGGATCGGGTTCCAAGGGTGTGTTCTCAGTCCGGTTGTTCCTCAAGCGGACACCCCTAGCGATGCGGGCATTGTACGCAATTTCGGGATCATCGGGTAACCGACCCGACGGGGCAACCGGGTCACGCCGGGAAAAATCGGCAAAGGCCGCCGCGGCCGCCCATTCTGTTTTTTGAGAGTTTCCGACAAATCCATTCAATTGGGCCGGTGAACAAACCGAAAGAGAGACCATGTGATTCCGGGCGACGGACCGACCGTATGGTTCCGTGGGGGCATTGAACATGACGATTCGCGGACTGCGGATGTGGGGCTTCGCGGCTCTGAGCCTTTCGGTTGTCGGCGCGACCGGCTGCCAGACATGGATGGGCGGCATGACGCTTCCCTCCGGCCATTATTTGGAAAACCATCCGCCGCAATACTTCCCCGAGGAGCCGGACTTCCCCCTGACGCGGGAACTCTCCTATCAGGAAGAAGCGGCCGGCCTGCTTAACCCGAAGGACCGCGACCGGGCCAAGAACCCGAACCCGGTCCCCGGCGTTCCGGGCGCGGCCCCGCCGCCGCCGAAGCCGGGCAACTAACGAACGTATTGGCTGATGTTGGTTTCGAGTTTTGAAGAAGAAGTTTCAAGTTTCAACTTCCAAGTTTCAAGTTGAAAACCAAACGCCTCAAATCGGCTGGTTTTCAACTTGGAAGTTGAAACTTGAGACTCGGCGCCGGGGGGGCATGCCATGAAGAAGCAACTAATCCGACGAAGCGGCCGGATGATCCTCGCCGGGGCGGGGCTTTGTCTGGGCGCGTTGACCGGATGTCAGACGCCGGGAACTCAAATCCCCAGCCCGTGGGCGGCCCGTCAGCCGGACATGCCCAACGCCGTCGCGGGGATGATGCCCGCTTCTCCGGCGTTTGGCCGGGTTCAGGCCGGGCAGAACCTTCCCATGATGCAGCCGGGCATGATGCCCCAGCAGCAAATGATGATGAACCAAGGGTATCCGCAAAATCAGGGATATCCCCAGCAGCAGATGATGCCGCAACAAATGATGGCCCAACAACAGCCGATCATGGGTTCCGGCGGCATGGTCTATCCGGTTAGCTATCAACAGCCGGGGCAGCCCATGATGGCCCCGCAGATGCAGCCGCAAATGCAAATGCAGCCGCAACAAATGCAAATGCAACCGCCGGGAATGGGCTATGCCCCGCCTCCCGGCCCGGCGACGTTGTACACCCCGGCGGCCCCGGTGATGCAGGCCCCGCCGGTTGTCCCGGCCCCGCAAACCGGCGGCATCCCGCAAGGACCGGGACTGCCGCAACCGGGAGTCACGGTGACGCAAGGCCCGAACGGGCCGATCACGGTGACCACGGAAATCTTCGATCAACCACCGCCCGCTTCGCCGGGTGGTAGCCCGAGTGGCTTGGCCGCCCAACCGGCGAATCCGACCTTCAACCCGCCCGCGCCGTACACGGTTCCCATGCCCGAGGCCCCGGCGTTGCCGCCGATCAGCCACGCCCCGGAACCGCTGCCGAACTCCTTGGGCAAGGGACCGAACGGTCCGTCCCTCCCCGGCTTGAACCCGCCCGCCGGCCTCGGCGGATATCCAGCCGTGCCCGTCGGACATCAACAGGTGGCCCCGCCCGTGCGGTTGCCCGCCCCGTTGACGGCTCCGGTTGCCCCGGCTAGTCCGGGGGGCGCTTCATCGGAAGACGACATTCCGTCCGCCCCGATTTTCCTGCCGGGCAAATGACCGGAAAATTCAGTTGATTGTCAGCCTCGCCGTGCCAGCGGCGGGGCTTTTGTGTTTGCGGAATGCCCTGCCCCGGTTACCGTCTTCGCCCAATCTCCCTATACACGACCTTATGGAAGCTCCAGCAAGCTTGCCGACCGTGGTGAATTTGGCTCCCGGCGTGCCAGTCCGGGTGGCGGCTGTCGGCCGGGTCATCTGTCCCGTGTCGGAAATTCCCTCGCTGCGCGCCCCGCTTCAACAGTTCTTCGGGGACAAGATCTCCGTGAGCATCCTCAAGCAAGCCGACGAGTTGACACTGTTCTCTTTGGCGGCTCTTCGCTCGGCCATCATCCAATACGGCATCACCAAGGAACAACAGGCCGGCTGGGGCGTCGCGGCCAATCCGTGTCTGCCGGGCCGAAACCGCATGAAGGATTCCCTGGAGAAGTATCACGCCCAAGGGGCTTGGTCCGTCTCGCCGCACTATATCCCTCATTGCCTGCTTCATTCGCTTTCCGGTTTGTTGAGCCAAGCCTTGGGCATTAACGGCCCGAACATGGGAATCGGCGGCGTGCCGGGAACCCAAGAAGATGTCTGCCTCGGCATGGCAAGCTGGATCGCCGGGGGAGATGTCACCGGCGGTTGGATGGTGTGGGCCAACTGGCGGGATGACATTTCCACCGGGCCAAACGCCATCGGGGAGGCGTTTGTCGTCGGCGTGGAGTCGGCAAACGAACGATCCTCGCCGGGCGAAACCGGTTGGAAAGCGATCTCCCGGCTGATTCCGGAGGCGGCCACCCCATGACGAAGGAACCCATCTGGATCACCGGGGCCGGGGTGAACGTGCCGCACGGCGTGACGGTCGCGGAAGTGGCCGACGGCTTGCTGGCGGGACGGTCCGCCATCCATCGCATCGATCATTTCGATGTGTCCAATCACCCGTGCCAAATCGGGTCCAGGCTGACCACCTTCCCGAAACCGGACGGTTGGGAAGGGGATTTCGCCTCGCTGATTCCCGTCGAACAGGTGGCCATTTGGTGCATCGTCTCGGCGTTGAAAAATGCCGGACTTTGGGAATCTCGCCACAACCTCCGAATCGGCCTCGCTTTCAGCAGCGCCGGCGAATTCGGGTTGCACTGGGAACGCATGGGGCACATGAACCCCGACATCCCGGCGTGCGAACTGGCTTACGATCAGCGGCCGCTCATCGCTTTCTTGAAACAAAACCTTGGCCTCACCGGCCCGTCGGCCACGCTGTCGACGGCCTGCTCCAGCGGGAACTACGCCCTCGCCCAAGCCAAACGCTGGCTGGAACTTGGCTGGTGCGATGCCGTCGTGGCCGGGGCCGCCGATCTCACGCTGACGCCGCTGGTGCTGGCAGGCTTCGGCAATCTCCGGGCGCTCTCCCGGTTGAACGACGATCCGCAGGGAGCCTCCCGGCCATTCGACAAGAACCGGGACGGTTTTGTGATGGGCGAGGGGGGAACCGCCTTTGTGTTGGAACCCGCCTCGAAGGCGAAAGCCCGTTCGGCCGTCCCCCTCGGGGAACTGATGAGCGTCGGCCTGAGCAGCGATGCCTACCACCCCGTGATCCCCGCGCCAAACCCGGTGCAGGCGATTGCCGCTGTGCAAAAAGCTCTGACCGAAGCCCGGTTGGATGCGTCGGCGGTTCATTACGTCAACGCCCACGGCACCGCCACCCCCGTGGGGGACACGGCTGAGGCGAAGGGGCTGCGCGAGATCTTCGGCGAGAACTATCGCAACATCCCGGTGAGTTCCACCAAGAGCATGTCCGGGCATTTGATCACCGCCGCCTCCGCGTTTGAGGCGCTAGCCTGCCTGATTACCTTCGAGCGGCAGGCCATCCCGCCGACGATCAACCTGCGCGAGATCGACCCGGAATGTGACCTGTGCCATGTGCCGCTGACCGCCCGCGAAGGCCGGGTGGACGTGGCCATTTCCAACTCATTCGGCTTCGGCGGAAGCAATTCCTGCGCGGTGTTTCGCCGCGTCTGACCGGCTTCACTCTTTCCTCGTTCGCCCCGGCGGGTTACAATCTCCTTCCCCAACCGCCCTCTCCCTACCTTCGTCGGTGAATCCATCATGCGGCCGTTTCACTCGCTGGCCTTGTTGCTTCTTCTTTCCTGGCCGGCACTGGCCCAGCCCACCATCGCCCCGACGGACGCCCTGACGCCGGAGGAGGAACGCAAGACGTTCAAACTGCCGCCGGGCTTCGAGGCTCAACTTGTCGTCGCCGAGCCGGACATCCTCAAGCCCATGCAAGTGGCCTTTGACCTGATGGGCCGGATGTGGGTGACCTGCTCCCAAGAATACCCGTTCGCGGCGATGGGCAAGCCGGGGCGGGACAAGGTCGTCGTCCTCGACGACTTCGGGGAAGACGGCAAGGCTCGCAAGGTGACGGTGTTCGCCGATGATCTGAACATCCCCATCGGCGTGCTGCCGCTGCCGGATTGCAAGAGCGTGATTGTGTCGAGCATCGACACAACCGTGAACCCGCCCGGTTGTTTCATCTGGAAGCTGACCGATACGGACGGCGACGGCAAGGCCGACGAACGGGTGAAACTTTTCGGATTCTTTGGCATCCGCGACACACACGGGATGGTCAACTCGTTCACCCTGATGCCGGACGGTTGGGTCTATGCCTGCCACGGTTTCTCGAACGATTCCAAGGCGAAAGGCAAGGACGGCCACGAGATCACGCTGAACAGCGGAAACACCATCCGCTTCCGACCGGACGGCTCGCGCATTGAAGTCTTCACGCGGGGCCAGGTCAACCCGTTCGGGATGACTTACGACACCTACTTTAACCTCTACAACGCCGACTGCCATTCCCGGCCGATGACGCAACTGATTCGCGGCGCCGTTTATCAAAGTTTCGGCAAGCCGCACGACGGTCTCGGCTACGGGCCGGACATGATCGGCCACGACCACGACTCCACCGGCCTGTGCGGCTTGCAATGGTACGAGGCCGATCATTTCCCCAAGGAATACAAGGGGATGATGTTCCTCGGGAATGTCGTCACCAACAAGATCAACCTGGACAAGATCGAGTTCACCGGCTCCACTCCCAAGGCGGTGTTGCAGCCGAACTTCCTGAACAGCGGCGACCCGTGGTTCCGGCCGACGGACATCAAGCTCGGGCCGGACGGCGCGCTCTACATCACCGACTTTTACAACAAGATCATCGGGCACTATGAAGTGGACCTGAAACATCCGGGCCGCGACCGCACCAAGGGCCGCATCTGGCGTATTGTCTGGAAGGGACTGGACGGCAAGGCGCCGGCTCCGAAGCCCGTCGGCAACCTGTTGAAACTCAACCGCGAAAAACTGGAACTGCTGCTCGGCCATCCGAACATCACCGTCCGGATGCAGGCCACTCATGCGATCATCAACTATCGATCAGAACAAGCTGAGTTAAATGCCAAAGAAATCATCGAAGCGACTCCGGAGGCGGAGGACATTCGCCGGGCGCATCGTCTGTGGGCTGACGAAGCCGAGAGCCTGTTCAGTTATATGCAACGAGAAATGCGAAAACATGAGGCCGCCAGCCCGGAGATGCCGGTGACGGAAACTCATCGGTTGCGACTGCGAACGGCCATCAAAGAATGGGAACGCGACCGGGAACACCGGGACAAAGCTCAACGGCTGGAACAAGAGACCAGCAAATTCCCCAGCGACCAACCCCAAGTTGACCGGGCGCTGACGGACAACATGACGGCCGTGCCGAACGTCAAGAATCTCTCCCTTCTGCTCAACGGCCTGCCGAAGATCACCAACGACGTGGCCCTGCGGCATTCTACCCGCATCGCCCTGCGAGAAACGCTTCGGCAACCCGGCGCCTGGACCGCCTTGAAGGGGGAGAAACTCGACGAAGCGGCGATCCGCACGGTCGCCGAGATTGCCCTCGGCATCGGCAACATGCAATCGGCCGAGTTCGTCACCGCCAATCTCAAATCGCTCGGCGGCTCGCCGCAATTGGCCGCTTTTGTGGAACACGCGAGCCGTTACGGGGACGAAGCCCCGGCTCTGTTCGAGTTCGTGAAAACCCACGCTCCCAAGAACACCCGCCTAACGCTGGCCATGTTCCAAGGCTACCAACGCGGCCTGCAACAACGCGGCACCCGCTTCGACAAGGGTGACCTTGAAATGGCCCACCAACTCATCACCGAGGGATTGGCCGACACTGACCCGAAGACGGTGCAAACCTGTTTCGACGTGGCCTCGGCCCTCAAGCTGAAAACCTCCTACGAGCCGGTGGCCGCGTTCGCCGCCCGCAAGGACCGCGATGTGAACCTGCGGGCTGCCGCCTTCGGCGCGATGTTGAATCTTGATGCCACTTCGGCCGTGACGCAACTCGGCAACTTGCTGAACCAAGCGGATGAAAGCGTGGCGGCCCGCGAGAAAGTGGCCGGCGTGCTGGGCACAGTCGGCACGCCCGAGGCTTATGCCCAACTGTTGAAGGGAATCGCCCAAGCCCCGGCCCGGTTGCAAACCGGCATCGCCACCGCGATGGCCGGCCGACCGGAGGGTGCCGAGCAACTGCTGACCGCCGTGAAGGCAGGCAAAGCCTCGGCCCGGTTGTTGCAGGAACGCCCGGTGCAGGCGAAATTGACGGACAGCAAACTTCCCAAGGTGAACGAACGCATCGCCGAACTGACCAAGGGGCTGCCGAGCGCCGACCAGAAGATGCTTGCCACGCTGGCCCAGCGAAAAGCAAACTTCGAGAAAGCCAAACCGGACGCCAAACTCGGGGCGGCGTTGTTCAAGACATCCTGCGCGGTTTGCCATCAGATCGCCCAAGAGGGAGCCAAATTCGGCCCACAACTCGACGGCATCGGCATCCGCGGCATCGAACGCTTGCTGGAAGACGTGCTGGACCCGTCCCGAAACGTTGACCAAGCCTTCCGGGCGACAACACTGGAACTGTCCAACGGCCGAACCCTGACCGGCCTCCTCGCCCGCGAAGAAGGGGGCATTCTGGTGCTGGTGGACAACCTCGGCAAAGAAATCCGCGTCCCCGCCAAGGACGTGGACAACAAACGCCAGACCAACCTCTCCCCGATGCCCGCCAACTTCCTCGACACGATGAAAGAAGAAGACTTCCAAAACCTGCTGGCCTTCTTGCTGAGCCAGAAGGCGAAGCCGGAGAAATAAGGAGAATCGCAAGAACGAAAGACAAAGACACCAGCCAGATTCGTCCGGCCACGGAAACACGGATGGCGGGCGTTATGCCGATAGAGAGGGGACGCCCATGTTTCGTTTGCTCTTGGCCCTTGCTGTCACGGTGGCGCTCGGTCTCGCGTCCCGGTTGTGTCCGGCGGGTTGGTATCTCTGGGACAAGGTTCTGGGAGAAATCCTTTATGCGGTGGCCGCCTACCTCGCCCTGGCCATGCTCTTGGTTCGCAAACGGCCGCTGTTCATCGCCACGATGGCGTTTGCTTGTTGTCTGGCGGTCGAGTTTTTCAAATTGACGGGCATTCCGGCCGAATATCACCACATGTTCTTGGTCCGGTGGTTTCTGGGCATGACCTTTTCCCCGATCAATATCGGCTATTATTTCCTCGGCGTGACGCTGATCGCCTTCGCGGACTTTGCGAGCCGTGGCTCAAAGCGAGCTGAGAAAACCGGCGAGAATCGAGAGGTGATTCATGGGCAAAGCACGCGAAACGCCACCGGATGACGAGGATTCGGGCGGCGTCACACGGGAGGATATCCTGCACTGGGTTCGGGGCTTTGTCTGGAGAGGGGAGCACGACCGGGAAGAAATCGCCATCATGATCGAGGAGCAACTTGGCGAGGGAGATGAGATAGACCCGAAGTGGCTTGACAAGGAGATCCGCCGTGAGTTCGCGGCCAAGCGGAAGGCGGAAAAGACCTGGCCGAAAGTGACCGATTGCGACCGCCTCGACCGGGCCTTCGAGACTCTTGAACAGCAAGGGATAATCACCCTCCAAACGGCCGGGTTCACCCAGTCAGACGGATTGGAGGAAGTCGAGGACGCTTACCGCGATGCCGGAGGAAAGAAATCAGGATACGCCGGCCACTGCTTCTTCACCGAACAGGATCAGGAGGGCGCACTGAGCGGGGGCGGCCTGCACATTGGATTCGGCCATCTCTCCGGGAACGACTCGAAGGGCGTCGAAGTGGGCCGAATGGTGCGCGCCGCCTTGGAGCAAGAAGGGCTGAAGGTGAAATGGAACGGCAAAATCACCAGCCGGCTGTACGTCAAGGAGTTCCTCTGGCAACGCCGGGGGGCTTGATTCGTCTCACCCGGCTTCTTCTCTTTCCTCGCGCCTCTCAATTCGTCATGTTTCTGAAACGATAGAGTTCCGTCAGCCGATAGCCTGTGTAGCGGCCCAAGAGCAATTGCCCGGCCAAGACAAACATCAGCGCCTCCGGGTGATGGCGAAACAAATCCCGCACGACACCCCACCGGGCCAACAGGAAGATCACCCCGGCCGTCGCCAGAGTCGTCAGCATGACATTCACGGCCGGGCCGGTACCGTCTTCCTCTTCCATCGCCCAGAAGCGTTCCACCAATCCGGTGACGATCACCAGCGGCAGGAACGGCAGCGCGCTGGCCAGCGGTCTTCCCTGCGAGTTTGACCAGAACACGAACAACACCAACAACGCGGAAACCAGCGACAGCATCACGGAAGAACGGGGCACTTGCAGCAAATTCAACCCGGCGACGCCTCGCCGCAACGCCCAGCCAAAGGTGAGAACAATCATCAACACAAACAGCCCGACCGGGGAATCCGTCTCCCGAAACGCCAGCCCTAACAGCGCGGGGGCAAAGGTTCCAAACGTGGCGAACCCCAACACGTTCCGCACGATGGCGCACAACAACGCGGCCGCCGGGAGCAACAACAAAAACTCAATCAACTCTTGTTCGGCCGGGGGAAGCAACTCCACCCTCGCCCAAACAGGAAGCCCGTCGCCTGATCTCAGATTCATCACCCAGACACCGGCCGCGACCGAACCGATGGCCAACAGCCAGACAATCACGCCACGGGACATCGAATCCTTTCGGTGAGCGAAGATTCCGATGGCGTCATTGAAGGGAAGATACCGGGGATGGCCAATGATCCGGCTCGCCCGGAAATGAAACCTAGAATCTCCCCACTTCCCGCCTAAACTCTTCCTACGGTCTTTTCGGAACCGACTCTCAGGAAGTGGCTCTCCCCGTGAAGGATCTCTTCTCCTTCCTACCGACGCCGTTTGACATGATCGCGGGCGCCGTTGTTGCCGCCGGGTTGCTCGTCACCTTTGTGGCCACCAGCGCGTTGTTTTTCATCTGGCTGGAACGCAAAGTTTCCGCCCGGATGCAAGACCGGCTCGGCCCCACCCGCGTCGGGCCGTATGGGTTGCTGCAAACACTGGCCGACGGCCTCAAGCTGCTCACCAAGGAAGATGTTTCGCCGGATGTGGCGGACAAACTGTTGTTCAACATGGCCCCGTATGTGGCCTTCTGTGCGTCGTTTGTGGCGTTCATTTCCCTGCCGTTCGGCAACGGCATCGTGGCCTATCCGCTCAACGTCGCGGCTTTCTTTGTTCTCGCGGTTCTTTCCAGCGAAATCTTCGGGGTGATCCTCGCCGGGTATTCCTCCGGAAGCAAGTGGTCCCTCTTTGGCGGCATCCGGGAAGCGGCCCAAGTTGTCAGTTATGAGGTGCCGCGTTCGCTGTGCGTGCTGGTTCCCGTCATCGTGGCGGGAACGTTGAACCTGAACACCATCGGCCATCAACAACAAGGGTTCTTCTGGCAGTGGAATGTGTTCCACGACCCCTTCACGCTGGTGGCCTTTGTCATTTTCTTCATCGTGGCAACCGCGAGTTGCAAACGCGCCCCGTTCGATTTGGCCGAGGCCGAGAGCGAACTGGTGGCCGGTTTCCACACCGAATACAGCGGTCTGCGCTGGAGCGTGTTCTTCATGGCCGAGTACGCCAGCATGTTCGCCGTCAGCGGGGCGGCCACCCTGTTGTTCCTCGGCGGCTGGCACACCGGCTTGTTGCCATTCGAGCCAAGCGAGAAATTCGGCTGGGCCGGTCATCTGCTCAATCTGGCGGTGTTCATCTTCAAGGGCTTCTTTTTGGTGTTCGTGATGATGTGGATGCGCTGGTCGCTTCCCCGCCTGCGAATCGACCAAGTGATGATGACCTGCCTGAAATACTTCCTGCCGATTTCGTGCGGATTGCTGCTCGGCGTCTGTGTTTGGGAACTCTACGTGCCCAATCTCGTCGAAAATAGCTGGAAGATCGTGGCCGGTGTCGGCACGCTGCTGGCGAGCATCTTGCTGGTGGTGAAACTGTTCACCGGCCCGCTGACGACGCCGAACCGGGAACTTCCCGGCGTGTGGGCCGGCCGGCCGACCGCCATCACCCCGCCGTGACCAACCGGGAGACCGTGTGAATTTGGATGTCATCCTGTTCGCCGTGATCGCCGGGGCCACGGCCCTGTCGGCCCTGTCGGTCGCGCTCACGCGGGACATCGTCCGCAGCGCCGTGTGGTTGCTGTTCACACTCATCGGCGTTTCCACCCTGTATTTCCTGCTGGGCGCGGAATTCGTCGGGGCCACGCAATTGATCGTCTACGTCGGCGGGACGATGGTGCTGGTGGTGTTCGGGGTGATGCTGACCGCCCAACAACAGTTTTTGAAAATCAAAACCGCCGGGCCGGAATGGCTGGTGGGGGGCATTCTGGCCATCGCCTTGTTCGCCGTGCTGGTGCATGTGTCACTGGGGTTTGGGGAAAACCACCCGAAACCGGCGACGAACACGCTTCCCTCGGCCGGTCCCCTCGGAACGGCTTTTTTGGGCAATTATCTGCTGCCGTTTGAAATCGTCTCGGTGCATTTGCTGGTCGTCCTCATCGGGGCGGCCTACCTCGCACGGGCGAAGCGGCGGTCCAAGGAAGAAGGGCGGTCATAATGGAACTCGGCCTGACGCCCTACCTGATTCTCGCGGCGTTCCTGTTCTCCTGCGGGCTGTTGTGCATTGTCACCAAGCGAAATGCCATCGGCATCCTGATGGGCGTGGAACTGGTGTTAAACGCCGCCAATGTGAACTTCGTCGCCTGCGCCCGCTATGTGCCCGGCTTTGCGATGGAGGGCCAGATCTTCGCCCTGCTGGTGATCGTTCTGGCCGCCGGGGAGGCCGCCATCGCCCTGGCGATCATCCTGAATTTTTACAACAACAGCGCCACCGTAGACGTGGACCGGGCGGATGAGTTGAGGAATTAAGAAGGGGTTTTGTGCCCCTGAAACTTTGCGCCAAGGTATTCAAGAGCCGGGGGACGTGAGTCCCTCGGGTGGCCTTCGCAAGCAAAATCACCGACCTTTTGACTGACGACCAAGGACAACACCCGGAGGACTCACGTCCCCCGGCTCTTGAATGCCCCGGAAGATTCCCGGAACAACCGTCCCCGAAACCCCTCCCCCTCCGGCGGGTTTCATGAAGTAGCCGATCACCCAATTCTCTTCCAGAAGGAACGTCATCATGTTCGTTCGTCGTCCGTTTGCCCTCGCCGGCATCTTGCTCCTGTTTGGGGGGCTGACTCTTTCGGCGGCTTCCAAAGAAGAGGAAGCCAAGAAGTATGCCGACAACCTCAAGAGCAAGGATGTCAAGCTCCGGCTTCAGGCCCTCACGGAACTCGCCAAGCTTGGGTCGGCCTCGCTCAAGTTTGTCACGCCGTACATCGACCAGATCACGGAAACGATCAAAGACAAAGACGCCAAAGTTCGCGGCGAAGCCGGCCGGACGCTCGGCGCCATCGACCCGCCGGACAAGAAGGCCGCCATCGAAGCCCTGACGAAAGCCCTCAAAGACGAGAAAGACCTCAACGCCCGTGGAAACATGGAAATGGGCATCGGCGACCTGGGGGCGATGACCAAGGAGGAAGACCTCAAAAAACTCTGTCTCGACTCCCTCAAAGAAGCCCGCAAGAACTCGACGGACAAAGCAGAACAAAAGAAAATCCAAGCCGCCATGCAGACGATCACGGGCATGGGGAAAAAGAAGAATTGAGGAAGTCGGCGCTGTCGGACCGTTGCCCCCCGGCATCCTCCTGCCGGGCGGGGCAAACATTCATACACATCAATTCATTGCCAAACTAATCGGCGAACCCGAGATTCCTCCGGCGAACCCGCCTTATCTACCCGAGTCGTGACATCAACACTCCGCATCGCCGGACCATTTCCGATCGTCTCGCGGTCGCCCCGTCGTGGGTGTTTGTCGCCTATGCCCTCACCGCCTCTTTCATCACCTACTTCTGCATCTACGGCCTGCGGAAGCCATTTGACGCCCTCGCGTTTCCGGGGGAAAAGTATCTCGGCACCCGAATCGATTTGAAGACGGCTTGTGTTCTCGGGCAGATCATCGGCTACATGCTGTCCAAATACGCCGGAGCCTGGGCTTGCGCCGAGACTCCCCGCCGCTGGCGGGCCGCCCTGTTGCTGGGGGTGGCCGGGTGGGCCGAGTTGATGTTGCTGGCCATCACGGTTCTTCCCCCGGCCCTGTGGCCGCTGGCCTTGTTCGGGAATGGCCTGCCACTCGGGATTGTTTGGGGGTTGGTGGTCCGTTATTTGGAAGGCCGGCGCATCAGCGACATGCTTTTGGTCGGCGTCAGCACGGCGTTCCTGATGGCCGGGGCGGCGACAAAGGATGTGGCGTTATGGATCTTGGCTCATGATGTGCCACGGGAATGGATGCCGGCCGTCGCGGGGTTTGTGTTCTTGGTTCCATACGCCATCGGCGTGGCGTTGCTGGACCACCTGCCGGCGCCGACGCTCGCGGATGAAACCGCCCGGTCGGTTCGGGCAAACGTGGGCCGACCCCTTCGCCGGGTGTTCTTGCGGCATTTCGGGCTGGGTCTGATTCCGCTGTTCGGGGCCTATTTTCTCCTGACGGCCTACCGCGACTTCCGCGATCTGTACGGGCGGGAATTGCTACTTGAATTGGGATATCCGGGGCATCCCGGCCTGTTCATGAGCGTGGATATCTGGGCGGTCGGCGGCGCGCTGGTTGCTTTGGCCTGTCTGAATCTGGTCCACGACCATCGGCGGGCGCTGGCGGTCGTGTGCGGGTTCGTGCTGGCGGGGTTCGCGGTCATCGGCCTCTCAACCCTCGGTTTTCGCGCGGGCCGGATTGACGGGCTGGAGTGGGTGGCGGCGGTCGGCGTGGGGCTTTATCTGGCATATGTGCCGTTCGGCGTGGTGCTGTTCGAGCGACTGGTGGCGGCCGCCCGCTTTCCCGGAACGTCGGTGTTTGCGGTCCAGTTGGCGGACGGCGTGGGGTATTCCGGCTCGGTTCTGATCCAGTTGTTCCGGGATGTCGCCTTCTCCGGGACGAACCGGCTGGAGTTCTTCGTCCCGCTGTCATACGCGGTATCAGTCGCCGGGATCGTCTTCACTCTGGCAACGGCCGGGTTGATCGGACCGCAGGTGTTCGCGAAGAAGGAACTGAACTGTTCCTCACAATGAGCCTCCCCGGAAGAACCATCTTCGCGGGCGGGTCCGTCGGATGGGCGAGCCGGTTCTCCAGCAACCGGACCGCCCAGCGGGCGATCTCCGTTGACGGATAGGAATAGGTTGTCACGCCGAGGGTGAAACTGTTTCCGATGGGGAGATCATCGCATCCGACCACGGCCACATCGGCCGGCACGGTCGTGCCTCGCAGCAGCAATTCGAGAATCAATCCCACCGCCGTGTAGTCTTGATAGCACAAAACGGCGTCCGCCCGCTCGGCCAACACTTGGTCCGCGAGCCAGCCGAACACGGCCGTTTGGTCCATTCCCTCCGGCGGGTACAGCACCAGTGGCGCGAGGCCGCCGGGGTTGGCGCCGATGGCATACAGATAACCGGCGAGCCGGTCCGAGTGGCTGCTGGTCGGGGACGCGAGGACGCAGGCGATCCGTTTTCGCCCCGTCGAGATCAAATGCTCGGTGCAGGTCCGGCCCCCCTCAAAGTGGTCGGAGGCGACGAGGTCATGCGTCAACGACCGGGCCGGACCGCGGATGTTTCGATCCACCAAAACCACCGGCAGGCCGGCCGACCGGCACCCGGCCAAAAACTCCTCATCCTGCTGGCGTCCGGCCTCGCTCACCCGTGACGGCAGAAAAATCACCCCTTTCGCCCCTCCCGCCACGGCGGCGCGGACGGCAACATCCGGGTTGGCGTTCCCGTCTCGCGGATCGATTTCAAACACCACCGGCACAAACGGCATCCCGCTTTCGACGGCCACCCGATCAAACCCGACCCGCGAGGCCGCCTCGGACGCCTGCCGGCTCGGCCCCGGCGACACGCGCAGGACAAGCGCCCACGGGCTGGTCACGGGTTTCACGGCCGCCGGCTTGGGAGCCGGGGCGACGAACGTCCCCGACCGGTCCTTGGCGACGATCAACCCCTCATGTTGCAGGATTTGCATCGCTTTCTGGGCAGTGTAAGCGGACACGCCGTATTCGGCCGCGAGGGCGCGAACCGTTGGCAACCGGCCGTCGCCCCATTCTCCCGTCCGAATCCGGCCGGCCAGTTTTTCAAAGAGCGCGAAGTAGCCCGGCCCGTCCTCCGACGCCATCTTGGATGTTGAATTCACGGCCGCTCCGAAAAGTGATCGAGATATTATCATACACCTTAACAATCTGTACGTACAGATTTCATCCCAAAAACTCGCCGCTTTTCGTGCATTTTATTTCAATTTTGAGCTTGAAATTACCATAAGTCCGGGTGAGAATCTTCTCACAACCTAAACAATTGTTTGGTTGAAAGCACAAACGACGGACCTATTCTGTATTTCATCGCTCTCTTCTGTTTGTATCTGTATTTGATCTGTATTTTCTCTCGTCGAACATAATCTGCAAGTTGTCCGGTGAGAGAGGTGTTCCAACCCGAGGTTCCCATGAGTCAGAATCGTCGAACCGGATTCACGTTGATTGAACTGCTGGTGGTGATTGCCATCATCGCCATCCTCATCGGCTTGCTGCTGCCGGCGGTGCAAAAGATCCGCGACGCCGCCAACCGGATTTCCAGCACGAACAACATCAAGCAACTCTGCCTGTGCATCAACAACTTTGAAAACACGAACGGCTACCTGCCCCCCGCCTTGAGCTCCAACACCGGCAGCCTCTACACCTACACCGCGAACGCCGACCCGAAGTACCCCTACGGCACCCTGTTCACGTACATTCTCTCCTATGTGGAGCAGGATTCCATCAGCAACATCCGCAACACGGGCAACTGGGACATCCTTTACAACACCAACAACTACATGGTGAAACCCTACGTCAACCCGCGCGACCCCACGCTTCCCCCGAACGCGCTGGATGCCTACGGCCACTACATGACCGGCTATGCCGCCAACTACACCGGCCTGGGCTATGTGCTGCGAAGCGGAACCGCCGCCGGCACGACCAACATTCTGCCGATTGCCGCCGTGACGGACGGCACCTCCAACACCATCGCCATCACCGAACGCATCGCCGTCTGCTCGACCTTCTACACCAATGAATGGTCTTACCCTCGCTACGATTCGTCGTGGGAATACCCACCGCTGTTCGCCTTCTACAGCGCCAACGGCACCGACCACAAGAAAGCCCCGCAGTTCGGCGCCATCCCCAGCGGTTCCACCGCCAATTGCAACCGCGTCCGGGCCACGACGGTCAAGACGGACGGCATCCTCACCGGCCTGATCGACGGCAGCGTCCGCATGGTCCGCCCCAGCATCACCGACGCCACCTGGTGGGCCGCCTGCACCCCGAGCGGCGGCGAAGTGCTGGCGAACGATTGGTAAAGTCTGTTTTTGAAGGACAGTGAAACGAAAAAAGCCCCCGCATGATCATGCGGGGGCTTTTTGATGTTAATGGCAAATTTGTCGTAGTGAATTAGCGTTTCTGCGAAACCCCGCCTTCAATGATTCGTTCCAGTCGTTCAAATTCGCGCTGTCGGATTTCCAAAAACCGATCACGAAGCTCCTCTCGTTCTCGAAGAATTTGGCGTTCTTCCTCATCCTGCCGGGTTGGAATTTCAGTTGAGATTGTTGGCGTTTCTGCTGGCATCATGATTTCTCACCAAGCAAAGATTTCAAAAGCATTTCAAACTTAATCCGCAGGCCAAACTCTTGCAAACACAGTAGCAAATCTTCTCGTTCTGTTTCTTCAAACACATTCGACAAATCAGCGTCAATGGAAAGGACACCTTCAACCATCCTGCCCGTTCCGTCGCAAACTTCCTCCAGATAGTGTACGCAAAGGGACTTCAGATAGTTTCGCTGCACTTCACTGAAGAAGAAAAAATCGCCCTTTTCGGCCGCATTCTCGCAATCAGCCACGATCATAATCGGTGTTTTTTCTCGAACACATCGCACAATTTGCGATTGCCGGTCAGTGGCGCCAACTTGAAACCCCTCTTGATGATCCCGGTAAGAAGAGAATGGCTCCGTATGCCCTTGGTTCATGCTGATGGCATGAAGAGGCTTCATCGCGCCATCAGCTCCCTCCACGTACACACCCAATCGTACATTTGGCCGGCGCCCCAATTTATCATTGCCTCTTGCTTGAAGAAGTGTGCCAAGGGTTTCCAAAATCTGCCGTAGTTGGGGAGTCGGGGTCAATGCCTCGCGGGCGTTGGAAATGCTTGCGCTCCGATCAGAATTCTGCCGTGAAACGACGACCGCGAGGGTTCTGTCCAATTTTCTTTTCACAAACACATGGAAAGCGGCCAGCAACTCGGTGCGAAAGCGGCTTTCAGATTTGGCGCGTTCCAATCGATTTTTGATTTCCTTGTCGGCTGCCTTCAAACAAGATTCCACACGATATTGGAGAATCTTCCACGTTACAAACATGACGCCTGCCAGGCTTGTGGCGACAGCCCACAAACTTGAATCAGTTTCCAAATTGAGTTTGGCAATTGCGGTCGCCGTCAAAATTCCCAATGTCAAAACATCGGGGATGCCCTTTACAACCCACTCAATCCACTTCCATGTGATTTTTTGCCAACTTACCCGGTGAACACCGAAGTGAAGAATCAGACCCAAGATGGTCATTAATCCGGCAATGACGGCCATATTCATCGGCAGCATGACTGTTCTCGCGGGACATCCGCAATCATGATTTTGCGAGCGCTTTAAAACACAAAAAGCGAACCGGCAAGCCGGTTCGCTTCGCATGACAGCTTTCAACAATCACTTATTCCATGTCGTCGTAACCGCCGCCGCTCTTCTTTTCGCCTTCCTTGGGGGCGTCGGCCACCAAGGCGTCGGAGGTGAGGAGCAGGGTGGAGACGCTGGCGGCGTTTTGCAGGGCGCTGCGGACCACCTTGGCCGGGTCGATGATCCCGGCGGCCACCATGTCCACGTACTGGTCGCCGCGGGCGTCGTAGCCGAAGTTCGCGGAGCTGTTGGCCAGCACCTTTTCGGCGACGATGTTGCCGTCCGTGCCGGCGTTTTCCGAGATCTGCTTGATCGGGGCGCGGCAGGCGCGAACCACGATGTTATAGCCCACTTCTTCGTCGTGGGTCAGGCCGGTCGGCTTGAGACCGTTGCTGGATCGCAACAGGGCCACGCCCCCGCCGGGGAGGATGCCTTCGAGGTTGGCGGCCCGCGTCGCGTGCATCGCGTCCTCAACCCGCATCTTCTTTTCCTTCACTTCGCTCTCGGTCGCCCCGCCAACGTTGATCTTGGCGACGCCGCCGGAAAGCTTGGCGATCCGCTCGCTCAGCTTTTCCTTGTCGTAGTCGCTGGTGGACTTGTCGAGCTCCCGTTGGATCATGCCGATGCGGGCCTTGATCGCTTCCTTCTTGCCCTGACCTTCGATCAGGGTCGTGTTGTCCTTGTCGACCTTGATCTTCTTGACCTTGCCGAGATCCGTGATCTTGACGTTGTCGAGCTTCACGCCGAGGTCTTCAAACACGGCCTTGCCGCCGCTGAGGATGGCGATGTCTTCGAGCATGGCCTTGCGACGGTCGCCGTAGCCGGGAGCCTTCACGGCCACGACCTTGAACACGCCGGGCTGACGGATCTTGTTGACCACGAGGGCCGCAAGGGCGTCGCCGTCGATGTCTTCACAGATGATGAGGAGGGGCTTGCCTTGCTTGAGGACTTCCTCAAGGATCGGGGCGAGGTCGCGGATGGAGCTGATCTTCTTTTCGTACACGAGGACGTAGGCGTCTTCGTATTCGGCTTCCATCGTCTCGGCGCTGGTGATGAAGTACGGCGACACGTAGCCGCGGTCGAACTGCATCCCTTCGACGAATTCGTGGCCGGTTTCGAGGGTCTTGCCTTCTTCAACCGTCAGCACGCCGTCCTTGCCGACCTTGGTCATCGCCTGGGCGATGATCTTGCCGATCACGTTGTCGTTGTTGGCGGCGATGGTCGCCACGTTTTCCAAATCCTTCTCGACCTTGATCGGAATGGACATGGTCTTGAGCTTGGCAACGATGTCTTCGACGGCCTTTTCAATCCCGCGCTTCATGAGCATCGGATTGCAGCCGGAGACAACGGCCCGGAGGCCTTCGTTGTAAATGGCCTCGGCCAGCACGGTCGCGGTGGTGGTGCCGTCGCCGGCCACGTCGCTGGTCTTGCTGGCGACTTCCCGCACCATGCGGGCGCCCATGTTCTCGAACTTGTCTTCCAGTTCGATTTCGCGGGCGACCGTCACGCCGTCCTTGGTCACCGTCGGCGAGCCGAAGGACTTCTGGATGACGACGTTGCGGCCCTTCGGCCCGAGGGTGACCTTGACGGCGCGGGCCAGCTTGGACACGCCCCGCTTCATGGCTTCGCGGGCTTCCTGATCGAACGCGATTTGTTTGGCGCTCATGTGTTACCGATTCCTATGTGATGAATGTTGGTTGGTTACTGGTGACGGTTATTTGCCCAAGAGACCTCACCCCCTAACCCCCTCTCCTGACAGAGAGGGGGAACCCGAACAAGAAGGCTTTCCCCCTCTTGCTCCCCTTCTCTGCCAGGAGAGGGGGCCAGGGGGGTGAGGTTGCCTTTTGCCGGGGGATCGCCCTTAGTCGATGACCGCGAGAACGTCTTCTTCCCGCATGATCAGCAGGTCGTCGGCGGTCTTGTATTGTTGTTTCACTTCGTCGCCGGCCCATGAGGTGAAGATCACCAAGTCGCCGACCTTCACTTGCATGGCCGCCCGGCCGCCGTCCTTCTTCAACTTGCCAACGCCAATCGCCACGACCTTGCCCTTTTGGGGCTTTTCGCGGGCGTTGTCCGGCAGGAGAATCCCGCCGAGCGTCTTCTCTTCCTGAGCCAGCCGTTGCACGAGGATGCGGTCATCCAAGGGTTGAATCGCCATACGCGTATCGCTCCGAAGTTGCGGAATCCTTCAAGTGATCCCCCAAACAAGCAATTCGTGCGCCAAACGATCACATCAACGTCGCAACCTGTTTTCATCCAAGTGTTTGCGATTTGAGATTCCGACCGGCCCGTGGCCGCTGCTGCCAACTTGGACGGATGGCCACCGGGTGAGACTGTCGGAATGGCAGGGAAGAAAAGATTGCGACCGGCCTGTTGCCGATGATTGAAAGACACCCGCTCGCGAAGCAGAATAGCCGGTTTTTTGCCCGCCCGACCCTAATTTTGGTGTTTTCCGCATGTCAAACACTAATTTTGCTGTTTCTTTGCTTGACTGGCGAAGAACAATCGCCAAAAATCAGCCCACCGACGGGGCGAACTACTTCAGGATCGTGCGGAACGATCCCGAAAATAACCCAATCAATGCTCCGTGGGGCAAGCCGTGAATCAAGAATGGTTTTACAGCGTCGGCGACACCCGACAGGGACCGGTCACCGAGGAGCAACTGCGACAACTCGCGGCCGAGGGAAGCCTGAAACCGACCGACTTGGTCTGGAAGGACGGCATGCCGGACTGGGTGGAAGCCCGGACAATTCCCGGCTTCTTCCCCGAGCGGGACGAACTGCGAAAGAGCAAGCCCCAGAGAATTGACGATGCGGAAGTGGTCGATGACCGCCCCCGACGCAGCCGGTATGCGGACGACGACGATGATGATCGCCGCGACCGCCGCCCCCGATCCAGACGGAACGATGATCGCTACGGGGACGACCGGGATGATTTCGACGACAACCGGCGAAGCGGTTCCCGGAGGAAAGTCCCGAAGCCAGATCAGATCACATCGGTGGCCGTGATGATGCTGGTGGGGGGCATCTTGGGAATCCTCGGCGCGATCGCGGCCGGGACAACCATCTTCTGTTGCGTGTGGCCCGGCATTTATTTCGAGTTTGTCGTCGGCATTTTGTTGATTGTCCGGGCCATCAACATGATGAACCAAGATGATCACGGCCCCCCGACGGGACTGGCGATTTGCCAGATATGCTTTATCTTGAATGGCGACCCGGTCAACTTGACGCTTGGAATCATTGCCCTTGTGATGTTGGGCAGTGACGAGGCCAAACAATATTACAGACGTAAAGGTTTTTGAATCGCTTCGATGGCGGGTCCGCGTTTCGATTGTTGAACAAAACAACTGAAAGATTTTCTTCCGGCTTCGGCCGCAACCGTGATGGAATCCGGATAGCACTAGAGCAAGAGACCGAAAACCGACGTTTCTTGAGGGGGGTTGGCGTGAGTCAGGAATGGTATTACAGCGTTGAGGGGGACCGGCAGGGACCGGTCAGCGCGCAGGAATTGAAGAAACTGGTCGAGGCCGGCACGCTCAAGGCGACCGACCTCGTCTGGAAAGATGGCATGGCGGACTGGGTTCCCGCCAAAACCATCAAGGGCTTGTTCGCCGCCGGAGCCTCCTCGGCCGGCACGCCCGCCCCGGCATCCGCCCCGACCAAGACGGCCGAAAAGCCGGCTCCGGTTGACGAGGACGAAGAGGAAGAGCGGCCCAAAAAGCGCCGCGAAGTCGCCAAACGGGACGAGGACGAAGAGGAAGACGAGCCCCGGCCCAAAAAGCGTCGCCGGGACGAGGATGAAGACGAAGAAGACGAACCCCGGCCCAAAAAACGCCGCCGGAGTGGCAATGTCCCGGATGATGTGGGCAGCAAGAAAATGACGGCCGGGATTCTCGCCATCCTCATTGGCTGGCTCGGAATTCACAAGTTTTACTTGGGCATGACCACCCCTGGCGTGATAATGATGCTGGTCTCTGTTCTGAGCTGCACGGCAGCCGCGCCAATCATGTCGATCATCGCCATTGTTGAAGGGATCATGTATCTGACGAAATCTGATGAGGAATTCTACCAGATGTATGTCCTCGACAAAAAGGGCTGGTTCTGATTCGGCTTTATCCCCGTCGTTATCGCGACGGGGTTTTTTATTCGACTTTCACCCTCAATTTTTTTCACAAGGAGTTGGATCGTGGCTCAATCAGAAGTGGCTCAGAAGAAAATGGTCGCCGGCCTCCTCGCCATCCTCATCGGCTGGACGGGCGCGCACAAATTCTACCTCGGCAACACAACCACCGGCATCATTCAACTCGTCTCGAACATCGCTTGTGGCGCGGGCGCCATCATCGCGCTCATCGAAGGGATCATGTATCTCACCAAGCCCGACGATGTGTTTGAAAAGACATACATCATCGACAAAAAGCAGTGGTTTTAATCCGCAGATGATGCGGAACGCGGGATGAAACACCGGCGATCCATGACGGATCGGTGTTTCATTCCACATGAACCCAGATCGAGCGACACCACCTCCCGAAATCTCCCACCATGAACACAACCCAAAAACTGTTTGATCTCACCGGCCGGGTGGCGCTCGTCACCGGCGGCAACAAGGGGCTTGGCAAGGCGATGGCCCGCGGGCTGGCCGAGGCCGGGGCCGACGTCTTTATTGCCAGCCGGAACGAGGCCGAACTCGGGGCCGCCGCCGAGGAGATTGCCGCCGCGACCGGGCGTGTCGTGAAACATGCCATTGTCGATGTGTCCAAACGAGAATCCGTCAACCAACTGGCGAAGACAGCCATCGAGCAAATGGGCCGGATTGACATCCTCGTGAACAACGCGGGCATGAACGCCCCGCAGGCCATCGACACCATCACGGACGACGTGTGGGACACCGTGATGGAAACCAACCTGAATTCCATCATGGCCCTGACGCGGGCCGTCGTGCCGCAGATGCGCAGTCGGAAATGGGGCCGGGTGATTCACATCTCGTCAATCATGGGGTTTGTCTCCAAGGAAAAGCGAAACGCCTACTCGACGACAAAGACCGCATTGATCGGCCTCGCCAGGGCCAGCGCCCTCGACCTCGGCGGCGACGGCGTGACGGTAAATTGCATCGCCCCCGGCCCCTTCCTGACGGACATGCCGGGCAAGCTGCTTTCCCCCGAGGAAAAACGGGCCTTCGCCGCGATGACCGCCCTCGACCGCTGGGGCGACCCCGCCGAACTCGTCGGCCCGATGCTCATGCTCGCCAGCGACGCCGGCAGCTATGTCACCGGCCACACGCTGGTGGTCGATGGCGGGTATTTGGTGCGATAGCGAAAACCAAGGATGAGGGATGAAGGATGAGGGATGAAAGGAAAACCAATCGATCCGGGTTCTTGGTTTTCCTTTCATCCCTCATCCTTTATCCCTCATCCTTTCTGTCAAAGACGAAAGCCCGTCTCCCCGACTTGAGCATTGAATCCCTCCCGCCGATGCCTTAGACTCGCACCACAGCGAATCTAACCTTCCTTTGGATCACCGATGTCTTCCCCTTCCGACGCAACTCCAAACACCGACCCCACCGGCTGGCGAAGTCTCACCAAACTATCCGCTTATCACTGGTTCGTGTTCATCGTCGCTTGTCTGGCGTGGGATTTGGACTGCATGGACCAGCAATTGTTTGTGCTAGCCCGGAAACCGGCGGTCACGGAATTGCTGGCCAAACCAGCCGCGGACGACGCGCGCCGGCCGGAATACGCCGCCAAACTGACGGCCGATCTTCGGAAGGAAGCCCTAAAGAAAGGGACGGCTGCGGAAGACGCGGAGAAGATCGACGTGCAGCCGTCGGATGATCGCGTGACCGGCGGCCTGAACGATTCCGACATCAACAAGTTCGCCGGATACGCCACGTCCGTCTTCCTGATCGGCTGGGCCATCGGCGGCATCGGCTTCGGCATGATGGGGGACCGGGCCGGCCGCGTGAAAACCCTGATGACCACGATCCTCGTCTACTCGCTGTTCACGGGATTGAGTTCCCTGTCAGTGGGCGTGACGGATTTCATGGCCTACCGCTTCCTGACCGGCCTCGGCGTCGGCGGGGTGTTCGCGGTGGCCGTGTCGCTGGTCGCGGAAAGCGTGCCGACGGCCTCCCGGCCATACATGCTCGGGCTGTTGCAAGCGTCCTCCGTCATGGGGAACTGCGCCGCCGCCGGCCTGTCGATGTGGCTGGGCAGTCTGGCGCAGACCGGGACGTTCAAAGGGATTGAATTCCTCGGCTTCGCGGTGACGCCGTGGCGCATCATGTTCGTGGTTGGCATCATCCCCGCCATCTTGGTGGTCATCATCCAAGGACGGCTCAAGGAACCGGAAAAATGGAAGCAGGCCAAGGCGGCCGGCGTGAAGTCTGGCCGGTTCGGTGAATTGCTCGGGGAACCGCATTGGCGCAAACACGCCCTGTTCGGGCTGTTGCTGGCGTTCGCCGGCGTCGTCGGGTTGTGGGGGATCGGTTTCTTCACGGTCGATTTGCAGTCGAGTATTTTCAAGGCCACCTTCATGGCCGACGCGGCCGCCCAAGGGCTGGGCGGGGACAAGGTGGGGCCGTTCGTGGCCGGCCAGACGGCCAAGTGGTCCGGGATCACGTCGCTGGTGCAGAACCTCGGGTCGTTCTTCGGCATTTACGCCTTCGTGCTGCTGACAGCCAGGGTGGGCCGGAAGGCGGCGTTTGCCATCACGTTCGTGGCGGCGGCGCTGGCCACGGCAAACGTGTTCTGGAACCTGAAGGCATTTCCGGACATCTTCTGGATGGTCCCGCTCATGGGCTTCTGCCAGCTCGCCCTGTTCGGCGGGTACGCGATTTACTTCCCGGAACTGTTCCCCACACGGCTCCGCAGCACGGGCATCTCGTTCTGTTACAACGTCGGCCGTTTGGTCGCCGCGTCCGGTCCGGCCGCGCTGGGCTTGCTCACCGCCCAAGTGTTCAGTACGGCTAATGGGTATGGCGAAGCCCCCGAGCCGCAACGATACGCGGGGCTGGTGATGTGTTCGGTCTTCCTGCTCGGATTGCTGGCGCTGCCGTTCCTTCCCGAAACAAAGGGCAAACCCCTGCCGGAGTAATTGAACAACGATGACCCCTCCCGACTGGCTGACCACCCGCAACGGCGGCCTCGCGGCCGGCCTGAACGACCGGACCTTCTTGGTGACCCTGAACGGCCACCCGCAATACCGTCTCGTGGCCACGCCGGCCCGAGGCAAGTTCACCTGCGTCCTGACGCAGACGAACAACGGCAAACGCCTCGACGGCGGGGTGGAATACCCCTCCCTCGAAAACGCCCTCCGGGGCGGCTTGGACGAACTGCGATCCAAATTGGGTTGGTAGGACTGAGAAAAGAAGAGAAGAGTTCACGCAAAGATCGCCAAGGAGATGCAAAGTTCCCCTTGGCGATCTTTGCGTGAACTCTTCTCTTCCATCAATCCCCAACCGGGGCATAGACGATCAGCGGGGAATCGGCGACCGGGACGACGATCACAGGAAAGAGTTTGTCCAGTTTTGTGATGGCCATGATCTCGGCGAGCGGCGTCGAGGCGGTCACCGTGAATTCAACCGCGCGGGCGTGCAGGATTTTCCAGAGTTTCACGACGGCGGCCATGAACGACCCGTCGATGATCGTCACTTCACCGACATCCAGCCGCACCCGTTTGGCCAGACAGTTTTCGAGGATTCGCAGGTCGGCCCGGAAAGAATCCGCGTCCGGATTGCCGTGGAGATTGGTCACCGGCGCGACGGCCAGCAACTCATCCCCGATGGCCCGCACCCGCAGCAAGCGATAAGTGTCCGCCATGACGCCATCCCCATCGGCGAATCATTGCCAGCCCCCCCCGGTCAGTTTATCAGACGTTGGGGGTTGGCCAAAGGGCGGGGAGTCTCATTCGTCATGGCGGCGTCAAAAAGGTGAACCAAACACACGGTCGTTTCTTGGCCCGACAGATTAGTTTGGCCTCTGATCCGGCTTGGTCTTCGCCCCCGACATCGAAGGGGGTTTCTCGATTTCCAATGACAGCCGGAGGAGTTCGTTGCAACCCAGCGACACCACCTCGGCGTAGTTCGGGCACTGGCCGATGTCCACTTGCAACAGTTCGGCGAAGGCTTCGATTTTCGGCCGGACATCCTTCAGGAAGTTCATGAATTCCTGCTTGTTCATGCCGAACGTCGTGCCGGCTTCCTCGATCAGCCCCGGCAGGACATCCTTTGGCTTGACCTCGTCGATGCTCGCCACCTGATGGCTGAACGACAACAAGGCAGTCCGTTGCCGGATATGGGGCGGCTGATCCTCGGCATCATCCACGCAATGATGATACCGGACCGGTTCCACAATCTCCGGGGGGAGCCGCCATCGTTTCAACAACCCGGCGCTCACGGTGGGGTGTTCGATCCCCAGATGCCGCATCTCCCAAGCGCACAAAGCTTCCCCAAACACTCGCTCCCGGCCGCTCCAAGCCGGCTCGTAAGACTTGGGAATCGTCTGGTAGAGGATCACGGTCCCAAGATCGCACAGGAGGCAGGCGATGAAGGCCTCTTCGTACAGGGGATCACGTTGGGTGATGGCCAGTTCGCGGGCGATGATCGCCGCCGCCACGGACGACCTCCAAAACCGCCGCAACCCGTCATCCTTCTTGACACGGGTTTGCAACGCCGGAAGCGCCAGCCCCAACACGATCGACCGCAAGGGATGCAGCCCCAGAATCGCCACGGCCCGCTTCACCGAGGTGACCGGCCGAGACAGGGCGTACAAGCTGGAATTCAATGTCTTCAACAACTGGGCACAAATGGCCGCGTCGGTGCTCAGCAACTGGATGACTTTGTCGATTTCACATTCCGGATCGCTCACCAACTCCACGATTCTCAACGCCACGGACGGCGCGGAGGGGAGTTTGGGGTCGCTCAGGATTTTGTCCAGCAGCGCGTCGGAGTTGGAAACGGGTCTGGATTGTGGGGGAACCATTGTTTTCTGCGACGACAGAGATAGACGAAAATTCATGTCCGGCTCATCTTCCAAGGGGCGTCTTGCGCGTCGGCGTTCCCGAAATGGCCCCCTCATGGGGCACGGCAAACGTCGGTGGGGGTTCTCGGCAAGTTTGTGCCACGGGCTGAATCCGGTCAAGCGACTCTCCCCCGCCGGGACCGCTTCGGCGGGAAGGTTGTTGAGACCGGGAAATGAATATTCCTGTCTGTGAATGAGATAGTCCGATCATTGACGAATGATCATGCGAACGGGTGGTTTCGGAAACTTCGGCAATCTCGGCCAGCCGTGTCCTACTCTTTGGTGTCTGATGAACCGCCCTGACGGGGTTGTCAATGTCGATTGCTGTCGCCTTGGTGGTGGCGCTGACGCCGGTGTTCTGGCCCGCCGCCCCCATTGATGTCGAATTATCCGAAACGTCCGGGAAGAAAATCCGGCTATCCACGGAGGCCGCCGGCCGACCCGTCGTCGTTGTGCTATTGCGCGTCGATTGCCCGCTGGCGGGCCGGTATGGCCCCCGGTTACGGGAGCTTGCCGGCCTTTTGGCAAAGGACCGCGTCGCTTTGATCGTGGTGAACGCCGACCCGCTGGCCGAGACGGGGCCGACAGACGCATTCATCCAATCCCACCAATGGCCATTCCCCGTTTACATGGACCCGGACGGGGCGATGGTTTCGGCGTTGGGAGCCAGTCGCAGCCCGCAAGCGTTTGTGCTTGATGCCGGCCGTCGTGTGCGCTACCGGGGCCGGATCGACGATCAATATGAGGCCGGCGGATTGGCTCGTTCTCAGCCGACGCGGAACGATTTGCTCGAAGCCGCCCGAGAAGTGGCGGCTGGCCGGCCGGTGAGCATTCCCCTGACTCCGGCGACCGGGTGCGTGATCGACCCGCCGGAACAAAAACACCAAACCACTTCCCGGATTACATTCTCGAAAGATGTGGCGCCCCTGCTGCAAAAGCATTGTGCCGTCTGCCATCGGCCGGGGGAAGCCGCGCCGTTTTCCCTGTTGAGTTTCGCGGATGCCAAACGCCGGGCGGGAACCATCGCCGAGGTGGTGTCAGACGGCCGGATGCCCCCCTGGCATGCCGCCCCCGGTCATCTCCGGCTGGGCAATGACCGGCGTTTGCCCGACATGGCCCGGAAGACGATTCTGGAATGGGTGCGGCAGGGATGCGCCGAGGGTGACCCGGCTGACTTGCCGCCGCCGGTTGAATATCCGACCGGATGGAAGATCGGCACACCGGACGCCGTCTATCCGATGCCGACCCCCTTTCTCGTCCCGGCCAGTGGATTGGTCGAATATCAGCATTTCCGGGTCGATCCGGGGCTGACCAAGGAAGCTTGGGTGCGGGCCATCGAGGTCCGACCGGGCAACCGACGGGTCGTTCATCACTGTTCGGTGTTCCTCAAACCGCCGAGCACCGCCGAGTTGATCGGCGAAAACTACGAGGTCGGAACCCTTCGTTCGTTCAATCTGGTGGCGTGGACGCCCGGCATGGGGCCGACCGTGTTCCCGCCCGGCATGGCCAAGCGGATTCCCGCCGGTTGGGTGTTGGAGATTGTGGTCCATTACACGATTGTCGGCACCCCGCAGGAGGATCGCACCGAAGTCGGGGTGATCTTTGAAGACCCGGACACTGTTCGGAAAGAAGTGGCGACCAAACTGTTGGGCGATGATCATTTGGCCATCCCGCCGCACGCTCCACGGCATGCCGTGGAGAAAACATGGACAGCCGAGCGGGATGTGTTGCTGCTGGCCATGTTTCCTCACATGCACCTGCGAGGAAAGTCGTTCCGCTACGAAGCCGACTACCCGGACGGAAGCCGCGAAACTCTTCTGGATGTCCCGGCTTACGACTTCAACTGGCAGCACCGATACGAACTGGCCGAACCCAAACGCCTCCCCGCCGGGACCATCGTGCGATGTGTGGCGGTTTACGACAATTCAAAGAACAACCCGGCCAACCCGGACCCGGACGCTCTGGTGCGAACCGGCTGGGAAAGCACTGATGAAATGTTCAACGGCTATCTCGACATCGCCCTCGCGGATCAGGACATGGCGGCCGAGTCCCAAACCGCCCGGCTCCGCATTCGGGGATGCCTGGCGGTGGCGGCGATATTATTGGCTGTCGTTTTTGGTTTGCGAATCTTCCGAACGAGCAACCGCCAGAAAGAGGCCCTCACCTTGGGGACCTCGTGAAGTCTTGGTGAACCCATCGCCGTCCGGCCATCGCCGACATACATCAATCGTGCCCAACCACATCTCTTTTTCCAGAGGACACGTCATGCGATTGATTGGCACGCTGGTGTTGGCGACCTTGGCTCTTGGCTCGTTCGGCTTCGCCGAAGACAAGAAAGAACCGGCCGAAAAATCCCCCGTCGGGACGTTCAAGCGATCGGCCGGCGACCTTGCCCTCACCATCACCCTCAAGAAGGATCACAAGCTCGACTTCATCGTGGTGGCCGGGGAAGCCAGCGGCACCCTGGAATGCAAATACACGATGGACAAGGAAGGCGCCGTCAAGTGCGAAGTCGAAAACTTCATCAAGAAGGGCGACTTCCCCGTGACCAAGGAAAAGGGCTACAAGTTCAGCTTCAAGATGGAAACCAAGAAAACGGCCATCGTGCTGAGCAACTTCGATGGCGACGACGTGGACGAAGCCGCCAAGAAAGCCATCGAAGGCGAATACGTCGCCGAGACGAAGTAAGACAACTCCGGTTTTGGAGTGTCGGGTTCTCCGACGCTCCGGACGGCGTGACAAGCTCCCTCTCATCGGGTAAAATCATCCGGGAAGGGAGTTTATTCATCATGCCGACCATCAACGCCACCATTCGCAACGGCCGCATCGAACCCGACGAACCACTCGACCTGCCCGACGGCACGAGTGTCAAAATCTCCGTCGCCGATGACGACGATCTGATGTCCCCGAAGGAGATCGAACGGATCGTCACGGCAATGGATCAGATCATTCCATTTGATCGAAGCCCCGAAGAAGAGGCGAGACTGGAAGCCGACCGGCTCGCGCGCAAGGAATGGGAAAAAGCCCACTTCTTTGAACACGCGAAAAAAATCGACAGGATCTTTGAATGACCCGTTATCTTCTTGATTCGGGGATCCTCGGCCATTTGGTGAACCGCCGACAAGGCATCCGCGAACGCTGCCAGTTGGAAACACGCAAAGGAAATATTATTGGCATTGGTGTTCCCGTTTTGGCCGAGTTGGTTTACGGCATCGAATACGGGGAGAACCGGGACCGGAATATGCGAAGCTTGCATTCCGTCTTGCCTTCCATCACTGTCTGGCCTTTTGACAAAGATGCTGCTTTTGAGTACGGCCGTTTGCACGCCGAACTACGCCGGACAGGTCGTCCGATGCAAGTCATCGACATCATGATTGCCGCGATTGCTTTGACCTTGGGGAAATGCACGGTGGTCTCCACGGACAGCGACCTTTTGGCGATTCCCGGCCTGACTGTCGAGAATTGGACGGTTTGACATTTCCCCGCCAACAACCTCCGCCCATTCTCCCGCAATCCCCGATGATGGCCGGGGGCCATATACCAGTGGGCACGGGCCGTTCGCACACTCCCACGGGCGGGGCGGGATACATGGTAAGTTGGCTGCTTGCATCGCCGGGCCGGATGTATGTCGTGGCGATGTTCCTGCCGTTGGCGGCCTTCGCTCTCCTGTTGATCGCCGGAGGTGTCCGCGCGCTGTGCCGGCCCGCCCGCGAGATCAGCGCCACCGCCCGGTTCTGGTACTTTTTGCTCGGCGGCCACCGGCCGATTCGTCTCGGGGCGTTTTTCGCCACGCTGGCGATGGGTGGCAGCGCCGTCTTCGCCTTCATTGGCCTTGCCACTTATTTGCACGACAGCGAACACCGATCCCCGTTGGAAGTGGAACAACGCTGGGCCGAGCGCACCACCTGGGCCTCCGTCGGCGAGCGATTGCCGGACACGGACAAACCGGCGGCGGTCATCGAACTTGGCTACCGCATCGACCATCTCTCGGCGATTCTTTTTGCGATGGTCACCTTCGTCGGGACGTGCATTTTCGTCTTCTCCCTCGGCTACATGAGCGACGAGCGGGAGATTGAACACGAAGACCACACCGCCCACGTCACCCGGCCGGGCCGGTTCGGCCGGTTCTTCCTGTTTCTGTCGCTGTTCTGCTTCTCGATGCTAAACCTGCTTATCGCGGACAATCTGTTTCAGATTTTCGTCTCATGGGAACTCGTCGGCGTTTGCTCGTTCTTCCTCATCGGGTTTTACTTTGAGCGCAAGTCGGCCAGCACAGCCGCGAACAAAGCATTCCTGATGAACCGCGTCGGTGACGCCGGGTTCCTGATCGGCCTCGCCCTCGCGTGGGTCTATTTCGGCACCTTCAACGTGCAAGACATTGCCCGCGATATCGCCAACGGGCAAAACCCGATGCCCGCGTATTTGTTCACGGTCATGGGCTTGGGAATCTTCCTCGGTTGCGTCGGCAAGTCGGCTCAGTTCCCGCTGCACACCTGGCTGCCGGACGCGATGGAAGGCCCGACACCCGTTTCAGCCCTCATCCACGCGGCCACGATGGTCGCGGCCGGGGTCTACCTTGTCGGCCGGGCCTATCCGCTGTTCACGGCCGAAGTGCGGTTAGTGATCGCTTACACCGGTGCCATCACGTTGTTCCTCGGGGCGACGATTGCCTTGGTACAAACGGACATCAAGCGGGTGTTGGCCTATTCCACTGTCAGCCAGCTTGGCTACATGATGCTCGCCCTCGGCGTCGGCGGATGGGTCGCCGGACTGTTGCACTTGCTGACCCACGCCTTCTTCAAAGCCCTCTTGTTCCTCGGGTCTGGCAGCGTGATTTATGGCTGCCACCACGAACAAGACATGATGAAAATGGGCGGCCTCCGGCGCAAGATGCCGATCACCGCTTACACCATGTTGATCGGCGTGCTGGCCATTGTCGGCACGCCCTTCTTCAGCGGGTGGTACAGCAAGGACATGATCCTCTCGAACGCGATGGGTTTCGCCCTCGCGGAGCCAAATCACATCGCCCTGTTTGTGTTGCCGCTGTTCACGGCCGGGCTAACCGCCTTCTACATGTTCCGGCTCTGGTTCCTGACATTTGCCGGGACGCCCCGCGACCATCATGTGGCCGAGCACGCCCACGAATCACCGTTTTTGATGACCGTGCCGTTGATGCTGCTGGCGGCTTGCAGCGTGGGCATCGCCTGGGGCTGGCCGGCATGGGAGCCACATGCGAGCTACCTCGGCCATTTGCTTGAACAATCGCAACCGGGAATGGCCCACGGACTGGCGAAGAAAGACCATCTCGCCGGGTGGCTGGCCCTCGGCGTGGCCATTCTAGGCGTTACAGTCGCCGTGCTGATGTATGTGACGCAGGCCATCAACCCGGCCAATGTAAAGGCGAAAATGGCCGGTGTTCACCAGTTCCTGATGCGGAAGTGGGGTTTCGACGAGTTGTACCATGCCCTGTTCGTTCTTCCGGTGATGGGCCTGGGATTCGTGGCCGCCCGGTTCGACAAGAAAACGCTGCCGGGCGAACAGGCCCACGCGGTGGACAAGAGCATCAACCTGACGAGTCTGGACGGAGTGATGAGCGCCATCGGGCAGGGAACCATCCTGTTCGGCCGGCGGGTGCGACGCCGGCAGACCGGACAAATCCGGCAATACGTGACGGCGGTGATGCTCGCCGCCGTCGTCCTGCTGGGAGTGTTGAGCGTGCTGTGGATGTGATCGGCAAGGGAATGACGACCCGGTTTTTGGAAGCATGGACCCGACATGATTGAATACGACCTGATTATGATGTCGCTGGTGATCTTTGTCCCGGCGGCATTCGGGCTGCTCTGTCTGATCTTCCCGGCGAAGTTCAAGGAGGCCGTCCGCTGGTGGGCGTTGCTCGGCACGGCGGTGACGCTTTGCCTGAGCCTGTGCCTGCTGGTGGAATATTACTTCCTGCTCGATTCCCGGTCGGATCGCGGGTTGCGCTCGCTGCATCACCCGAAGACGCTGCTCGACGCCCGCGCGGACGAGGCCCTTCGCCGGGCCAGCATGCCCGCCCCGGAGCCGAGGCAGGCGTATGACTGGGTCGGAACCGTGCCGTGGATCGACCGGTTTGACATCCAATATTGCATCGGGATCGATGGCATCTCCCTGCCGCTCATCGTCCTCACATCGCTCGTCATGTTCTTCGCCGTGATCGCGTCGTGGAAGATCGAGACGAATGTGCGCGCTTATTTCTTCCTGTTGCTCACGCTTCAGACGGGGGTGCTGGGGACATTCTTCGCCCTCGATCTGTTCTTGCTGTATGTCTTTTACGAGGTGATGCTCATTCCCATGTACTTCCTGATCGGCGTCTGGGGAGGCGCCCGCCGGAAGTATGCCGCGTTTAAGTTTGTGATTTACACGCTGCTCGGGAGCGTGTTCCTATTGGTGGCGATCATCGGACTGTACTTCACGGATGTGCGCGACTTCGTGGACAAGACCGCCGTGGATGCGCGGGCCGAGGAACGCCGGAAGGAAAGCCCCCGGCTGACCCAGGACGAAATCCGGGAATATCACACGTTCCACATCCCGACGCTGCAACGGGCGGGGCAGGGGGCCATGCTCGTGCTGACGGGCCAGCAAAACCGCCTGACCGCCCGCGACGAACCCGGCGAAGGGAAAGTGCCGTTGCTCGGTCGCGGCGTCCACATCGAGAGCGCGCGGGGCCGGTTTCAACAAGCCTTCTTCCAGCCGACCTATCAGTACTTGTTCTTCGTGTTGCTGTTTGTCGGCTTCGCGGTGAAGGTGCCGGTGGTGCCGTTCCATTCATGGCTGCCGGACGCCCACGTCGAGGCCCCCACGCCCGTCAGCATGATTCTGGCGGGCATTCTCCTGAAACTCGGGGGTTACGGCCTCCTCCGGCTGGCATACCCGATCTGCCCGTGGGCGGCCGATCAACTGTCGCTTGTAATCGCCGGCCTCGGAGCCTTTGGCATCGTTTACGGAGCCTTTGTGGCCCTCGGGCAGACAGACTTCAAGCGGTTGCTCGCGTATTCCTCAATCAGCCACATGGGGTATGTGATTCTCGGCCTCGCCGCGTGGGGAGGCGGGGCGAAGTCCCAATATTGGGCGTGGGGCATGAACGGGGCGATGTATCAGATGGTCGCCCACGGCATCACGGCCTCGGCGATGTTCTTCGTCGTCGGCGTCCTCTACGACCGGTCGCACACCCGCGAAATCCGGCAACTCGGCGGGGTGATGACCTCCATGCCGCTGTTCGCCGGGTTGAGCGCCATCCTGTTCTTCGCCTCGATGGGCCTGCCGGGCTTGTGCGGTTTCGTGGGAGAACTGTTCGTGGTGTTGGGAAGCTGGAACTACCATCCCGGCCTCTCGCTTGCCGCCATCGGGGCCACGGTGGTGACGGCCGCCTATCTGCTGTGGACATGGCAGCGGGTCTATCTCGGCGTGAACCATCATGGCCATTACACCGAAATCACCGCCCGCGAAGCCGCCGTGTTGCTGACGTTCGTGGTGCTTTCCATCGCCCTCGGCGTGCTGCCGCAAACATTGCTGTTGAGTTGGATGGAACCGAGCGTGACCGGCTTGGTGGAATCGCTGGCCCGGTTGAAGCCGGATTGATGTTCACGAAGGAGCCGCCCTGTGGATCACGATCAATTCTTCAAGAAATTGATGCACTTGTTTCTGCGGGACTTCTTCGAGATATTCTTTCCCGCCTGGGTGAATCGCTTCCGCTTCGACCAAGTGGAGTGGGTGGAGCAGGAAATCTTCCCCGACCCGCCACGCGGCGAAAAATTGGTGGTCGATGTTCTGGCAAAACTTCCCGTCATTCCCGCCGATCCGCCACGGGAAAACGAACCTCGCGAGTCGGTGGCCCTCGTCCTGATTGAAACGGAAGGCTCAACTCGCCTCGCGGATTTTCGCCAGCGGATGTACGATTACACCACCGGAGCCGGCGACAAACTCGGGCTGGATGTGCTGCCCGTTGCCATCTTCCTGAACCTGCGGATGGAAGGCCGGAACACGGACGTGTTCGAGCGGTGGTTCTGGGAACGCCGCATCCTGACCTTCGAGTATGATTACGTCGCCCTGCCGGGTCTGCGGGCCGAAGACTATGCCCATCACCCCAACCCTCTGGCGGCCGCGTGGTCCACGCTCATGAACATGGAGCGGGACCGCCGGGCCTTGGCGGCTGTCGAGGCGATGGACGTGATCGCCGCCAGCCCGCTGGATATCGAACGGAAGCATTTGCTGCTGGATTTCATCCAATCCTACGCCCCGTTGGAAGAAACCCAGAAGCGGGATTTGAACGAACTCTTGATCGACCCGAAGCGAGAAAGGACACTAGCCATGAAAAGACTATGGTCTGAGGAAATGAAAGAAGAGGGTGTGCAACAAGGCATGCAACAAGGCATGCAACAAGGCACTCTTTTGACACAACGGCGAATCGCCGAGCGATTATGCCGAACGAAGTTCCCGGAGTTGCCGGATGACAAACTTCAGAATCGTCTGGGGCGTTTGTCCGGGGAGGAACTCGAACAGTTGACTGTGCGAATCCTCTCGGCGACCACCGCCGCCGAAATTGGTTTTGATGAGTGAAAAACCTTCGGACTGGCCGATTGATCGGCGGCTATCCACCTCATATTGTCGGCTCCTCTTGGTCACAAGCGGAGCCGTTTCCGCTTGACCGATGGCCATGCTCCTGTAAGCATAGAGGATGTTGGCCCGCCTCCGCACCGGTTCGCCCTCCGGTTCTCTCCGAGTTTTGTTGATGCCCCTCATGAACACTGGTTTGAATCGTCGCACACGAGGGCGCTTGTCCGTTCTCCTCTTTTTGGGCGTGCTGATGGCCGCCGGTTGTCGGCCCGCGCCGACGATTTCGGTCACCACCGAAAAGACGGCCGCCCATGCCAACGAGGAGACAATGGAACCGGACATGCCGGAGCCAACCTCCAACGGCAATCGCATTCTCGGGGCCTACATCCCCGGCCCGGTGGCCGACGGAATGCAACGCTGGTGGGTGTTCAAGATGCGTGGCGGGCCGGAGACAATCGGCAAACGGCAGGCCGATTTTGACCGCTTTCTGGCAAGCATTCGCCTTCCGGTCGCCAACGGGGAAGATCCCGGATTCCAACTGCCCGACCATTGGAAAACCTCCTCGGCGACGGATGGCATCTCGAAGTTAAACATCCGCACCGGCCACCGTTTGACACCCACTTACATGACTATGAGCGATGTGGGTGGAACATTGCTTGAAAATATCAACCGTTGGGAAGGCCAAGTCGGATTGCCACCAACGGCCGAGGCCGACCTGCCCAAACTTTGGCGGGAGATGAAAACCGCCGACGGCGTGACAATTTACCGGCTGGATTTGAAGGGTCCGGGCGGCAAGCAAAATCAGATGATGAAGCCCCCCTTCGCCAAGAGCTGACGACCGATCAACCGCAGGAGCGACCCTCATCATGGCGAACACCTCCCAAACCCACGACTACGTTGGCGACAGCAAACCCGTCTTGAATAAAAGACCAAACCCGCTGTGGGCGATCTTAAAACCGGTCGCATCCCTCCGGGTGACGATGGTTTTGTTTTCCCTCTCGCTGTTTCTCGTTTTCATGGGCACGCTCGCCCAGAAACACGCGGGTATCGAGCGAGTGCTGACGCAATATTTTTACTGCTGGCTCGCGTGGGTCGATCTCAACCTGATCTCGGATTTTACCGAAGTGTTTTTTCACACCCGTATCTACGGAACGCCGGAAAATCCCGGGAGATTCCTCATTCCGTTCCCCGGCGGATATGTGATCGGCTGGGCGATGGCCTTCAACCTCATCGCCGCCCATGTCGTCCGCTTCAAGATGACTTGGAAACGCTCCGGCATCTGGATCCTGCACGCCGGGATGATGGTGTTGCTGGCCGGGGAGTTTATTCGCGCCGAGCGGGCAAACGAAGACCAGATGATGCTTTTTGAAGGCGAAACATCCGATTACATGTCGGATCTCAACCGGTTCGAACTGACCATTTCCAAGCCATCGGACGGAGACACGACCGAGGTCGTGAACATTCCCGGAGAAATCCTGTCAAAGGCCGCCGGGGACGAAAAACGAAACAAACCAGCCAACCGTGTCAGCTTGCCAGACCTGCCTTTCCACCTGCGGGTGCATGAATACATGGTGAACACTTCGGAACCGAAGACACGGACGGCCGATGAAGAACCCCAAGCGAACAAAGGGGTGGGCCGGGCGGTCACCCTCAAGGCCATCAAGGAGGTTGCCGGGACTGAAACAGGGGGTCGGCCGAATCTGCCCGCGGCCTTGGTGGAGTTTTTTCAAAACGACACGGGCGAGTCTCTCGGAACATATCTGGTCGGAATTTATGTGTCCGAGCAACCGCAAAAACTCGTGGCGGGAGACAAGAACTACATGATCAATTTTCGCAGAAAACGAGCCTACCTGCCTTATAAAATCACGGCCGAGAAGATTGAAAACGATTATTATCCGGGCACAAAAGTCACCCGCAATTTTGCCAGCACCATTCGGCTCCAAGACCCCCGCACGGGCGAGGACCGGACAGTCACCATCTGGATGAACCATCCGCTGCGGTATGACGGGGCGACTTTTTACCAATCGTCGATGGAGGCCTCGGAGGGAGAGCAAAAACGCACAGGCTTGCAGGTTGTTCGCAATCCCGGCAGACACTTGCCCTATGTCTCCTGTGTGATGGTCGGACTTGGGATGCTGATTCACTTTGGCATCAAGTTCGGCGAATTCCTGAAGAAGAAAGCCGCTGCCGACAGGCGGGCGGCCTTGAATGCGACAAGAGTGTGACCGGGATATCCAAGGGGCAACGCGGATCATTGCGACTAGGCAACACCATTCCGGACGGCGACCGTTTTTCTTCCCGCGATGGTATTCGGTAAAAATGGACGGAAAGCAAAAAGGCATCAAGCCATGAAATACATGAAATTTCTGCCGTGGGTCATCGTCGCCGTAATGGGGTTGTACATCGCCATGAAGGCGGTCCCGCCGGGAACCAAAACGAAGGAAATGGACCTGTACGCTTTCGGCGCGATTCCGGTGCAACACAGCGGGCGCATCCAGCCTCTGGATTCCCTGTCCCGCAACACGCTGATGATTCTCACCGGCGGACGACAAGAATACGTCGTTAAAATCGACGGCCGCGAGGAGACCCGCCCGGCCATCCGCTGGCTGTTGGACGTGACGGCTTCCAACAGCCGTGATGACTCTTGCGAGGTCTTCCGTATTGACGATCCGGATGTCCGCACCTGGCTCAACCTGCGCAACAAACCGGGGTCATACAGATACTCAAAAGCGGAAATTGGCGGCAAGAAATTGCAGGAACTGGATGCAAAAAGAGCCGTTTTGGGCGCCAAAAAAGCAGAAGAGCGCAATCAGTTTGAAGAAAGCCTTGTCACGCTGATTCATCAGATTGACATGCAAGACCAAGTCGGCAACTTTGTTGTGCCCGGCCTCGTCCCAAATCCCGATTCTCCGACCGGAAAATGGATGACCCTGTTCGAGATTAATCGGCAGATCGGCGCTGCCTCAGTCGAGCAAGCCAAGGCGGAAGGCGAAATCGAATTCCAGCGTGACATTAAAGAAAACCCGGCCAAATATGACGAGGCCCGCAAAAATCGCACACCGGATTCGTTCCGAGCTTGGTATGAGAACGAGCGCAAGGATCTAATGATGGAAGCCTTCCGCCGTTTGACGGAAACAGGCCGGTCTGAACATTTCCCACAGGCCGCCCTGCTTCTGGAAATCCTGAAAGCCTACGACGCCGACAACGTGGAGAAATTCAACCAAGATCTGGCGAAGTACTATGCGGATTACGTTTCGAAGATGGACCCTTCCGATGTGAGCAAGGCCCGGTCGGAGGCATGGATGAACCACTTTGAACCATTCTTCCTCTGCAAAGTTCTTTACATCATGGTGATGGTCCTGGCGTGCCTGTCGTGGCTTGTCCCGCCCGAGGTGCCATTGGGGCGTTCTGCGTTTTATCTCACCTGCCTCACCCTTGGCGTCCACACGCTGGCGTTGATCTTGCGAATGTTCATTGGCTCCCGCCCTCCTGTCACAAACCTCTATTCCTCGGCGGTGTTCATCGGCTGGGGTTGTCTGGTTTTATGCCTGATCATGGAGGTGATTTACAAGAACAGCCTCGGAACATTTGTCGGCAGCCTCTTGGGTTTTGCCACCATGCAGATTGCCCAACTTCTGTCACAGGGAGGTGACACGATGGAGATGCTGGTGGCCGTGCTGGACACCAACTTCTGGCTGGCGACGCACGTCACCATCGTGACGCTCGGTTATACCGCCACCTTCGTGGGGGGCTTCCTCGGGGCAGCCTATATCTTCGCCGGGATGTTCACCAACGCCCTGCGAAAAGACAGCGGCCGGGCGGTTTACCAAATGACCTACGGCACGATCTGTTTCGCCACGTTGCTGAGTTTCGTGGGCACCGTGTTGGGCGGCATCTGGGCCGATCAATCGTGGGGCCGGTTCTGGGGTTGGGACCCCAAGGAAAACGGGGCCGTGTTGATCGTGATCTGGAACGCCCTCGCCCTGCATGCCCGCTGGGCCGGTTTGGTGAAGGCTCGCGGCTTTGCCGTCCTGACGGTGTTCGGCAACATTGTGACCGCGTGGTCTTGGTTCGGCACCAACCAGCTTGGCATCGGCCTCCATGCTTACGGGTTCAACAAAACTCTGGCCGACAGTTGCGCCATCTTCTGGATCGCGAATAGTTTGGTCATGATCTTGGGAATGATCCCGCTGGGATTTTGGGCGAGCTTCGGCAACGAACCAGCCAAAACGAAGAATTAAAAAGAAAAAAGTTTCACGCAAAGATCGCCAAGGATCATTGAAAAAATGGACACGATTACAAACGGTGATCGTTCCTCATTTCATTGGCCCTTGGCGATCTTTGCTTCTTGGCGGCCTTTGCGTGAAACTCTTCTCCTCATCCCAATGTGGCCGTTGGTCCCGTCTGGAAGTCGTCCACCATCAGTTCCACCGAACGCATGCCGTTCCATTCGTTGATTGTCGGCGTGAACGTCAGGCAACATCTTCCCCCGTCGGACATCAATTCCACGACGCGGTCGCCCATGCCGAAGGCAACAGCCCTCATGCTGGTCGATCCCTGTTTCACCTTGAAGCTCAGATGGCGTTCCCCGGCGCCGATCTTTTTCGGTTCGCCGACGATTTGCAGATTCCCGGCCAAGAATCGGGGTTTGGGATTGTCGGCCCCGTAGGGTTCCAGTTTGTTGAGGTCATTCAGCAGGCCGAGCGTCAGCGAACTCAGCGGAACCTCGGCGTCGATTCGCACTTGGGGGGCCGGGGCGACGCCGGTCGGGAAATGCTCGGCGGCATATTGGGCGAAGCGTTCCCGGAACACCGGGATCATCAGCGGGCGAATCTTGGCACCGGCCGCCATCGCGTGGCCGCCGTGGCCGGCCAATACGTCGTCGCAGGCGTTTAGGGCTTCGTGCAACTCGAAGCCGTGGATTGACCGGCCGGAGCCGGTGACGACCTCCGCGTCCGGCACGATGGCAAACAGCACGGCCGGGCAGCCGGTGTATTCGACGATCCGGCTCGCGACGATCCCGACCACCCCCGGATGCCATTCGGCATGGGCCAACACGATACCGGACAAGTCTTCCGTCATCATCGCGTCGGCCATTTCTTTGGCCTGGGCAGTCATTTTGCGTTCGATCGTCTGACGCTGGCTGTTCTGGTTGTCCAGAAAATCGGCCACCTCGCGGGCTTTCGCCGGGTTGGCCGTCGTGAACATTTCAACCACCAAACGGGCGCATCCAAGCCGGCCGGCGGCGTTGATGCGCGGCCCGAGTTTGTAGCCGATATCCTCGGCCTTGATCAGCTTGTCGGCCGGCAATTTTGCCGATTCGATCAGGGCTTTGATGCCGAGCGGCGGCTTGGTGTTCAGCCGGTTCAGCCCGTGCTTGACGAGGATGCGGTTCTCGTCGTGCAACGGCACCACATCCGCGACGAGGCCGAGCGTGGCGAGACAAAGGGCGTCCAGCAGGTAATCCCGCAGGGCGGGGGTAACCTTCTCGCTGCCGCAATGTTTGACGGCCAGCGCCCACGCCAGCTTGAACGCCACCCCGGCCCCGGAGAGGCCGCCGAAGGGATAATTCGTGCCCGGTAACCGGGGATGGACACACACCGCCGCCTTGGGTAGCGTGGCTTTCATTTCGTGGTGGTCGGTGACGATCAGTTCCAGCCCGAGTTTTTTCGCCACGTCGGCCTCGGCCAGGCTGGCGATGCCGCAATCGACCGTGACGACGACCTTCACCCCGCTCTCGGCGAGTTGCGTCAGGGCTTCCGAATTGACCCCGTAGCCCTCTTCCAAGCGATGGGGAACATAAAACTCGACCGGCGAACCGAGTTGTTGAAACAAACCGACGAGAATGGCGGTGCCGGTGGTGCCATCCACGTCGTAATCGCCATAAACGCAAATTTTTTTCTTTTGCTCGACCGCCCGATACAACCGTTCGACGGCCTCCGGCACGCCGGGCAGCGAGGCCGGGGGGTGCATTCCGGCGAGGGATGCTTCCAAAAATCGTTTGGCCGCCTCGGGTTTGCCGATATCCCGATTTAACAACAGTTGGGCAATGATGGGAGAAACACCAAGCTGGCGGGCGAGATGCTCGATGGCCGTCCGGTCATGCGGCAGCAACCGCCAAAGTTTGGTTACTGCTGGCAAGGTTTGTCCTCGGGAGAGAGACAAGGTGACAAGGTGACAAGGTGACAAGGTGACAAAAACATTTCAGGCATGATGCGGCGATCATGACGGTGAAATGTGTTCATTTCTTGGTTTCCTGGTCTCCTTGTCTTCCGGGCTCTCACGTGTTGTCTTCCCCTTATTCCGTCGGCGGCGTGGGTTCTTCAACTTCCTCTTCGACCGTTTCCTCGCCGAGAATCGTGTCGAACGCCCGGCGCATCACCCAGGCTTGTTCGTTGACATCCACTTCCAGGGCCGTCAATTCCAAGGCGCCCCGGAGGAGTTCCCGTTCTTCCTCGGCGCCGTCCACGATGTGGTTGAGCATCCGGGCGGTGGCGGCGTAAATTTCGTAACAACCCCGGTAATCGCCCGTGTTGTACACCGGGGCGCCGAGCGAAATCGCCGAGGCGATCATCGTCCGGATCACGTCCAGCGGATCGAGGGAATCGAATTCGTCGAACTCTTCTGCTTCCTCGGACATCACTTTTCTCCCAACCGGATATAGGCCAGTCCTAGATTGTAAGCCGCCGGGGCTTCGCCGGATAGCGGACCTTCTCTCTGGCCAACCCGCAAAACGTGCTATAACTGACATGAAGCGGGTCGCCGACCGCGACCACCCCCCGCCAACAGACGTTTCCCCCCGAGATCCCCGATGAGTGCGATGGAAATACCCGCAGGGTTGGCCGACGTTCCGGTGACGAAGTCAGCCATCAGCATCATCGACGGCAAGCGAGCGATGCTGTCCTACCGGGGAATTGCCGTCGAAACGCTGGCGAAGGAAAGTTCTTTTGAAGAAACCGCCTGGTTGCTTCTGAAGGGACAATTGCCGACCCAACGGGAACTGGCCGATTTTCACCACGAACTTCGCCAGCGCCGCAAGGTCCACTACAAACTCATCGACGTCATCAAGAATTTCCCGGCCGACGGCCACCCGATGGACGCCCTTCAGGCGTCCATTGCCGCGCTGGGCATGTTCTACCCGGCCCGCGACGTCAAAAACGCCGCCTCGAATTGGGAAGCCACGCTGCGACTGATCGCCGCCATGCCGACCGTGGTGACCGCGTTTGCCCGGCTCCGCAAAGGGGACGAGCCGATCGAACCGCACCCGGATCTCGATCATGCCGGAAACTTTTATTACATGCTCTTCGGCCGGGAACCCTCGCCGTCCGTCCGCAAGGTGGTCGACGCCTGTCTGATTCTGCACGCCGAACACAACATGAACGCCTCGACGTTCACGGCCCGCGTGACCGGTTCCTCGCTGGCGAACCCCTATGCGACCATCGCGGCCGCCATCGGCTCCCTGTCGGGTCCGCTGCACGGCGGGGCGAACGAGGAAGTGCTGGAACAACTTTCCGAAATTGGCAAAGCTGAAAACGCGAAAGCATGGATGGACGCCAAGAAGGCCGCCGATCCGTCCTTCAAGGTCATGGGCATGGGCCACCGGGTCTACAAGGTGAAAGACCCCCGCGCCACCGTGCTGCAAGAACTTGCGGAACACGTGTTTGCGGAAACCACCCGCCCGGCGATGTACGAGGTGGCCCTCGAACTCGAAAAGATTTGCGTCCCGATCTACGGGCCGAAGGGTGTGTACCCGAACGTCGATTTCTTCTCCGGCGTGGTCTATTCCTCGCTCGGCATCCCGACGGACATCTTCACCCCCGTCTTCGCCATCGCCCGCGTCGCCGGTTGGCTGGCCCACTGGCTGGAACAACTCCAGGGCAACCGGATTTACCGCCCGGAACAGACCTACACCGGCAAGACGGATGTGGCGTACATCCCGCTTGAGAAACGGCCATAAACGTCAAACAATGTTCTGATCGCGGTTTGTGACAAGGCGACAAGGTGACAAGGTGACAAGGTGACCATATCCTGAATGTTTGCGACAAGACGGGATGAGCACTACGTTTGTCACCGTGTCATCTTGAATCTGAATCATGAGACCAATGACCGAATCACCGAAACCCCTCGCGTGGCTTCTGGCGACGCTGACGGCTCTCTATGTGGTGGCGTTTCGCCTGCTTCCCTACGAAACCACGGCTTGGATGCTTTGGCCGTTCACGGCGTTCGGATTGTACGCCGGCGCCCGGTTGCGTTGGTGGCAATCGTTGATGCTGGTTCTGGGCGTTCAGGCCGCGACGGATGCGCTCTTGTTCGCCATCCATCAATGGCCGGTTTCTTACGGGGCCTATCCGAGTTTCGCCCTGTTCGTGTTGCTCGGCCGGATGTTGTTGGCCAACTCCAATTCCCCCGCCCGCCTGTTTGCGGGAACGACCATCAGTTACACCCTGTTCTTCCTGATCACAAACGCCATCGCGTGGCTGGAAAACTCCATGCCGGAATATCGGGTGAAGTCTTTTGACACGCTGATGCTGGCGTATGGCAAAGGGCTGGAATTTGTCCGTGCCCAGCCGATGCAGGTTTTCGGCCAATATGTGATGGCGGCCTTGGTGTTCGGGGGACATGCCGTGCTGGCGAAGCGATGGTTCCCCGCCGAAGTGGTTCAACCGGAGACGGCGCGATGAAGTTTGCCGCGACGATTGAGTATTTGCAAGACGCGGAAAAAGTCGGGGCCATCCGCCCCGCCCACCGGGCCTATTTGTCGAGCCTGATCGAACAGGGCAAGCTCGTCGCCTCCGGCCCGTTCGCCGATGCCAGCGGGGCGCTGATCATTTACGAAGCCGACACGGTCGAAGGTGTCGAGGCCATCATGAAGAACGACCCGTTCCACGCCGCCGGGGTGTTTCTGAAATGGAGCATCCGACCTTGGAAAATGGTCTTCGCCAACCCGGCGTTGTTGAAGACGGACTGAAAAGGCTCGGCAAAGATTAACCACAAAGACGCAAAGGTCACACAAAGTTTCACAGAGAAGAAATAGCTATCTCTTTTGTCTTCTTTGTGAAACTTTGTGTGACCTTTGCGTCTTTGTGGTTAATCTTCGAGCTTTTTCAGTCCAGCAACAACCACCAGCCGATTCCCTGACAAACCACTTCAACAGCCCCCAAAATCATGCTCATGCAGGCGTGACCAAGCCCCCGCTCGTGTTCGTCTTTTTTGGCGATGCGGCGGCCGAAAAATCCCAAAATAATGGCCGCGAAGCCGGTGAGCACGCCGACGCCGGGGACAAGCCCGGCCAGCATGCAGACGTAAGCCCATTTGGCGGCACGGTTTCCTTCCGGCAGGAAAGAGACGCGGATCTCGCTGCGATCATGCGGACGACGGCGTTTGGGCTTCGGTTTGGAAGGTGAAGACATCGGACTCATCAATTACGTACCATTAACCCCGGACAGATGGACCTATGGCTGGGCGTCGTCCGGTCAAGGAAGTCCGGGGGATTCGTATGATTGCAAGTCACATCAGGGCCGTGTTTTTCGACGCCGTCGGCACGGTGTTGTTCCCGTATCCCGGCGTCAGCGCCACTTACGCCCGGTTGGCCAACCAGCACGGCGCGGCCCTCACGGAAGAAACCGTGCGCGCCCGGCTGATGCCCGCGTTTATCAAACAGGAAAAAATTGACGGCCAAAACGGCTGGACCACCAGCGAGGAGCGCGAAGCCCTTCGCTGGCGGGACATCATGGCCGAGGTCATGCCGGAGGCGGACTTGGAAGCCTGTTTCCGCGACCTGTGGGCTCATTACACCACTCCGGCCGCCTGGAGCGTCCCCGGCGAGGTTGGCCCGGCGCTGGCCAATTTGAAGGGCCGGGGGCTGACCCTTGGCCTCGCCTCCAACTTCGACGCCCGGCTCAAACCCCTTGCCGCCGGGTTTCTCGAATTGGAACCCGTTTGGAACCGACTGGTCATCAGCTCACTGGTTGGCCATCGCAAACCTGGTCGGCCGTTCTTCGAGGAAGTGATTCGCCAAGCCGGATGCGCCCCCGCCGAGATTTTGTACGTCGGCGATGATCGCCGAAACGACTACGACGGCGCGATGGCCGCCGGCTTGGAAGCGGTATTGTTCGCCCCGGAGGGAGCAGAACCGGGGATTCGGACGGTCCGTTCGCTGGCGGAACTGGCACATTAAAAAAACCAAGCAAACGTCAACCAATTCCCGGACGGCCCGGACACAATTCATCCTCAAAAGAACGTCTGACTCCTGCCCGTCTTTCAAGGTGTCTATTGCGTTATCTTGTCAATCCGGTTATGGCCCGCGATTGGGGGAAATCTGAAATCACTATTCCAGCCGGGGGGCAGGGAATGCGAGCGTCTTTGTGGGCTGTTTCCATCATTGGGGTGATTGGCACGGGCCTGACACCTGCAAACGCTCAGTTTCCACCGGCGGAGGCCAAGCCGGCCGGGCCGGTGACAATAGCGCCGAAGGTCGATCCGATCCTTCAGCCCGCAAACCCGATGACGCCGACAGGGCCGGCCGTCCCGCCGTTGTCCGAGGGACAACAACCAGCCCGGACGGATGCCGATCCGTCGGTTCAGTTTCCCTCGTCCTTCCTGCAACCGCCCCCCGCCGCCTCCCAAGGGCAGCCATTGTCGGGGCCGGCGCCGTTTGACTGGAATCATTTCCGCGTCGGCGGCCAGTTCCGGATCGAAGGGGACGGCAACAACTTTCCGTTCCACCCGATCTCGCTGCCTCCGGGGCAGACGGATCAAGGACTGGTGACCCAGCGTTATCGTCTCTGGTTGACCTACACCCCGAACGACAACGTCGAGGGTTACATCCAGATGCAGGTTGGCGGGATTCACTGGGGCACGAACTACGACTTCAACAAGAACTTCAACGCCAACTACTCGCCAATCGTCGGCGACCGCGTGGGAATTGAACTGCGTCGCGCCTGGCTGGCCTACAAGGAAGAAGATGTTGGCAAGGTGCGTGTCGGGTTTCTGGACTGGCACGATTCATTCAACGACACGCTGGCCAGCTCCAACTACGACTTCAACCAAGCCGGTATTGACTGGACAAAGACCGTCACTGGCATGAACAACCTCCGGTTGTCGGCCGCGATGTTGCTGTTGGCCGACCAGGCGTTCGCCACTTCGGACCCGGCGAACGCGCCGGGGACGCACACGGCCACCTTGTTCGCCTTCGACGCCGACCAACCGCTGGCCGAGCAATTCTCGGTGGGGGGAAGCGCCTACGTTCTGTATGACCGGGGCGGTTACTCTTACACCACATCCGCCGCCTATCGCTACGCCCTCGACACTTGGTTGGGCGTGCGGGCCAAATGGACCAACGACGTGCTGCCACTGGCCGCGTTCTTCATCACGAACTCCGGTCGCCGGGAGGATGTGGACGCCATCGGTTTCCGTCACACGGGCTTTGCCACCTAGCTGGAAGCCGGCGCCCTCAAAATCGGCGACGCCAAGCTGAGCAGCCAGATTTTGTACGCCACCGGCGGCAATGGCTCCGGGGACGGCCGTTCCAATGAATTCCGCACCGTCGCCCAGTCTTATCGGGATGGTTTCGGATCGCAGGGCTACTGGAGCTACATGCAACTCACCAGCCCGAACGGTCCCGGCGACTTGGCCGACTTGGGCGTCGGCCTCCAGAATCGCGGCTTGGGTCTGTTCACCGCGCAAGGCAAACTGGAATACCCGCTGACGGCCCGGCTCACCAGTTCGACGACGGCCGGCTGGCTGCAAACAGCCGCCCGGAATCCATTGAACGGATCGAAGGGCATCGGCACGGAAGTCGGCGAAATGTTCACTTACGATTTCGGTGGCGGCCTTAAGCTCGACACCGGCTCGGCCGTGTTGTTTACCGGCGATTACTACCGCCCGGCACCGGGGGCGGCCAAGGCCAACACCCTCTGGGAGGCATTCGCCCGGTTGCAACTGGAGTTCTAAACCGGCCGGGTTGAATTCCGGCATCGCCCCCGCCGTCAAACGATGACGCCTGCCCGCTCGATAGTACGATAACTTCCCATCTCTTTTGTTGACGACATTGGCCAAGGAGTTTGTTTCACATGCGATTGATTAGCGCCATGTTCCGCACCCTTCGCGCGGCCGCCTCGAATCTCCCGGCGAAAGCTGCGGCCGCCGTCTTCGGTGTTTCGCTGCTTGGGGGAGTCGCCCAAGCCGACATCGAAATCATCTCTCCGGCCGAGGCCAACAAGCTGATCGAGAATCCCGACGCCGCCAAACGGCCGCTCGTGTTCGACACCCGCGGCGGGTACAAGGATTATTTCCGGGGCCACCTGCCGACCGCCCACCACATCAACTTCGACACCCTGCGGGGAACAGATCACGGCGTTCCCGTGCAATACCTCCCGGAAGACCTGACCAAAGCCTTGCTGGTCCGCGCCGGCGTGGACCGCGACCGGCTGCACCTGATCTATGCCACCGGCGACAAGCTGCCGAACGACGAGATTCTGAGCGCCAGCATGGTGGCGTTTGTCTTGGAAAAATACGGCGTGAAAGACATTCGCATCGTGGACGGCGGTCTGCCGGGCTGGAACAAGGCCAAACTGCCGGTCACACAGGAATACTTCGGCAACCCGAAGGGGACGCTTCCGGAAAAGGGACTTCCGGAAATCGCCCTGACGGTGGATGACGTGCTGAAGCGCAAAGGCCAGCCCGGCGTGGTTCTCGTGGACGCCCGGCCGCACAACGAATACATGGGCGACGACGAAATCTGGCTGCGGAAAGGCCACATCCCCGGCGCCATCAGCTTCCACTGGGCCCGGTTGATGGAAAAGGACAACACCCACCAGTTTCTGTCGTTCGAGAAAACCAAGGCCGAACTCGAAGCCGCCGGACTGACCGGGGACAAGGAAATCCTCGTCTATTGCGGCACCTCCCGCGAAGGAAGCCTGCTGCGGTTCTACCTCAAGCACGTGGCGAAATACCCGAACGTGCGGCTCTACGAAGGATCGTGGAAGGAATATGCTTCGCTCAAGCAATATGAGACCGAAAAGACGGAAAACAAAGCGAAGTAAGCTCCCCGAATGCTGCTCGTCATCCTCTTTCTCGCCGTTGGCTTCGTGGCTTTCACCAACGGGGCCAACGCCAATTTCAAAGGCGTGGCCTCCCTGTACGGCAGCGGCACAACCACGCTCCGCACAGCGGCCTTGTGGGGGACGGCCACCACCTTCGCCGGCTCGATCACCGCCCTGTTTCTGGCGGGAGGAATGATCCTCGTCTTCCGGGGCCGGGGAATCGTCCCGGATGAACTGGTCGCCTCGCGGGAATTTGTCTGCGCGGTGGCCATCGGAGCGGCGTTGACGAGTTTTCTGGCCACCCGCTTCGGTTTCCCCGTCTCCACCACCCACGCCTTGGTCGGCGCCTTGCTGGGAGCCGGGTTGGCTGGCAGCGGCGAAGTGCGGTTCGCGGCGCTGGGGGCGAACTTCATTTACCCCTTGTTTTTCAGTCCGGTGGTCGCGGCCATCGCCGGGGGCGTGGTCTATCTGCTGCTCAAGTCACTTCGTCTGGCCCCGGACCACCGGACACCGACATTAGACACGCTACACTTCCTGAGCGCCGGGGCCGCCAGTTTCGCCCGCGGCCTCAACGACACGCCGAAGATGGCCGCGTTGATGCTGGCCGTGCCAAACCTGGAGGTTTACTGGGCGATTTTGATCGTCGCGGTGATTATCGCCCTCGGCGGCTTGCTGGATATTGACCGGGTTGCGGAGACGCTCGGCAAAAAAATCACCGGGATGAACCCCGGCCAGGGGTTTGCTGCCAGTTTGGTGACGGCCGGATTGGTGACCGCGGCGAGCTTGGGCGCCTTGCCGGTCAGCACTACTCATGTGAGCGTGGGATCACTGCTGGGAATGGGCGTCGTCACCCGGCAAGCGAAGTGGCGTAAGGCGGCCGAAATTCTGCTCGCGTGGGGAAGCACGGTCCCCTGCGGGGCCATCCTGGGGGCGCTGGCTTACTGGCTAATCGTTCAATTCTAAAGCTGGAGCCGGGGTTGCTTGTTACATTGGCGGGATCCAATCACGGATCACTTTGCCAACGGACACTTCCCCAATTGGCCCCGGATCATACGATACCGAAACTCCCAAGGAAGACAGTCCGGGCGACCGTGACGGAAGCACCATGAGCGACCACGCAATTCGGGTGGACGAACTCGTCAAGAAATACGGCCCCGTCGTGGCCGTTGACCGCATTAACTTCTCCGTGGCTCCCGGCGAGCTGGTCGGCTTTCTCGGGCCGAACGGGGCGGGCAAGTCAACGACCATGCGGATTCTCACCACGTTCATGCCCGCCACCAGCGGCATCGCCCAAGTTTGCGGGCACGACGTGATGGAAAACCCGATGGCCGTGCGGCAAAACATCGGCTATCTGCCGGAAAGCGTCCCTCTCTACCCGGAAATGCGGGTCGAGGAGTATTTGCTTTACCGGGCAAAGCTCAAGGGCGTGGACCGCACCAATCGCCGCAAGCGATTGGAAGAATCCCTCGAAAAATGCCGGGTGAAGGAAGTTCGCCGTCGGCTGCTCGGGACGCTCTCCAAGGGCTACCGACAGCGGATCGGGCTGGCTGATGCCATGCTGGCCGACCCGAAAGTGCTGATTCTCGACGAACCGACCTCCGGCCTCGACCCCATCCAAATCCGCGAAACGCTGGCCGCCATCAAGAGCTTCGCCGGTTCGCACACTGTTCTGCTTTCCACGCACATTTTGTCGGAAGTGGAAGCGATTTGCGATCGCGTCATCATCATCAATCGCGGCAGCATTTGGTGGGACGGCAGGCTCTCCTCGCTGGCCAGCGAAATCCCCACGCTGGTGATGGACCTGACCGGGCCGGAACCGGCCATCAGCGACTGGTTCAAGAAAGTCGCGGGAACACGGCCGGCCAACATCATCCCCGGCGAGGAGGGGATCGTTCGCTGCGAAGTGGAGCAATCCGCCGGGGACGACCTGCGGGAAACGCTGGCGAAGCAAGCCGTCGAACGCGGTTTTGGCCTGCGGCGGCTTGACATCCGCCGGAAGAACCTTGACACCCTGTATTCCGAAGTCGTGCTTCGTCGCTCGGCCTCTTGAATTTCCTCGGGCAACCACCGAACCGACCCAAGACACCCATGTCCTCCGCAACATACCAAACACCGCCGGAACTCGCCCCGTCCGAAATGACGGACGACCAAGCCTCGTGGCCGCGAACCGTCGGCCTCACCGGCTTCATGGCCGTGGCGCTTGGCGTCCTCATCCTCATTCTCAACGGGGTGGATTCCAAGCTGGCCATGCAGTTCGGCAACAACGTCGGCTTCGCCGCCATCGTGTTGGGCATGGTCTTCATGCTCTTCCACGCCGCCCGCGACACGGACCAGTTGATCCGGCGGCTCTACGGAACCGTCGGCGGCCTTGGCCTGCCGCTCGCCGGGATCATCCTCTCGGTGATGCCGGTAATTATCTCGGCCACAAAGGCCCTCTCGGAAGGGGAGACACGCAAGATCGTGTCGCTCTTCTTCCCGTTCGGCTGGACCTGTTTCTTCTCCGGCTTGTTCTTCCTGATTATCTTCTGCAAGAACGAAACGGAAGAAGGAAGCCGCAAAACGGGCCTCTACGCCCTCGCTGGTTTCGGGATCGCCTTCGCCCTGACCGGCTTTGTTCTCGGCAACATCATCAACGGCTTCATTCTCACCTACGGCTCGGTGCTAGTGTTGCTCGGCCTCGTCTACCTGAGCGCCTATGTGAGCCAGGTCGGCGGCGCCGATCTGGAGGGCTATAAACCAGCCATCGGCATCGGCCTGCTCGGCGGATTGGTGTTCCTCGTCGCCCTCGCCCGGACGCTGATTCCGCACGAAACCCCGTACTTCATCCCCGGCGGCCTGCTCCTGATGACCCTCGGCGCCGGCTACGCGGCCGTCTCCCTGTTCATGGTCTCCGACTGGCAACTGATCGTCCTGACCCGCCGGGAACTGGCCGCCTACTTCTATTCACCGATTGCGTATCTGGTGTTGATCATCAACGTGGTGGTCGCGGGCATCAACTACCACTATTTCACGGAACAACTGAATCGGCAGCCAATGTTGGAGCCGATCCTCGGGCCGTTCATGTTCAGCAGCATCTTTTGGGCGTTCGTGGTGGTGTTCATGGTCCCGGCGCTGACGATGCGAATGATCAGCGAAGAAAAACGCAGCGGCACCTACGAAGTTCTCATGTGCGCCCCGGTGTCCGAAATCACCGTGCTGCTCTCCAAATTATTGAGCGGCGTGATCTTCTACCTGATGACATGGGGGGTGTGGGGTATTTTCCTGTTGGCCCTGCGGGCCGAGAGCGGAATGGCCTTTGAATATCGGCCAATCCTCAGTTTCGTGCTGGCCCTGACCATCAGCGGATTTACCCTGATCTCGATGGGCCTCTTCTTTTCTTGCCTGACCAAAAACCAAATCATTGCCGCCGGGCTAACCTTCTTTGGCATGTTGTTTTATGTCGGTCTGCTGTTCGCCGCCAAAGAGGCGACGCCAGAATCTCCGGCGCAAGCAATCTTCAAGCACCTGACATTCTTCAGCTTGTGGTTTGAGTCAATCGAGGGACGGATCAATCTGCGGGACATGGTTCTGCAATTCTCAATTACGTTCTTCTGGTTCTTCCTGTCGCTGAAGGTGCTGCAAGCAAGGCGATGGGGATAAAAACCGCAAGCGTCAGGCGACCCGTCCGAACAATCGCCTGACGCCTGTGATGTTCCCCGGAAGTTTTCGCATCGGAACCAAACGAATTCGGACACAGGCGACCAACATCAAAGCTGACGATCATGAGCGTGGACGGATCACCAATGACCACTGAACAGACGCCAAGCGACCCGTTCCCCTTTCTGGTGACCAGCCGCAAGCCCACGGCTGTCTTCCTCGGTGTGCTGGCCGTGTTGTTTGCCATCACGGCCATCTGGTGGGGCATGCGGGCATCGAGCGCCCAACGGAGCAAGGCGGATGCCGATCCGGCGAAAAACGCCGCCAAAGCGAAGCAGTTGCCGGACGAGTTCAAATTGCCCGAAGAGAAGAAGGACGATCAAGCCGAAGGCGCCGGCAAAGCCCCCAGCAAAGACTACGGGCCGGCCGCCTTTTGGGCCGGATTCATGGCCCTGTTGTGCGGCGGCGGGGCATTTTGGCTGAGCAGGCCCGCCGTGGAAGGGGAGGATGTTGTCAGCTCCCGGACGGAGATGCTGGTCTTCGGGGCGGTCGCCGGATTGTTAACGGCCTTGCTCGGCTTTACCCTGGCCTTCAGATGGTCCGAGAGCCTCGCTCTATGGCTGAACAAAGAGGAGCAAGGCGAGGCCAAATGGGTGCTGATTTCCCAAGGAATTTTCTTCATCGGGCTGACGCTGATGTTCGTCAGCACGCAACTCGGCCGGGCCGAGCAGCGGAACAATGTTTTGCTGCGGCGATTGATGCATGGATTTAACGCGGCCTTTCAAGGCATCCTGATTGTCTATGTGCTGGTCGCCCTGAACATCGTCGTGTTCTTCAATGTGCCCGGCACGCTCATCACCAATGATTCGGCCTTCACCACACTGGCGGACGAATCAAAAAAACTGCTCCGGTCGTTGGATCAACCGGTCCATGCCTATCTCATCATGCCGGAGAAATTCGCCCCGACGGGCAAGGCGAAGAATAATAACGAGACCCTTTACACCCACCTGTACACCGACAGCCGGGGATTGCTCGGCCAGGCGGAGGACCAAAGCAAGTTCTTCAAGGCGACCTTCCTGTCTCCGCTGCTGGACAAGGACAAGATCACCGCGTTGTACGACCGGCTCGGGATGAAAGGCGGCGACGGGGACCGGTACGGCATCCTGCTTGTGGTCGGCGACGGGGACAAGCCCGTCACCGGCTTCTTGGAGGCCCGCGACCTTTTGGAAATTGTCCCCACCGACGACAACCGGCCGCAGGTTATTTACCAAGGCGAGAGCAAGCTGATGAGCGAACTCGCCTACCTCACGGACAACAAGGCCAAACTGGCCGTTTACTTCACCAGCGGACACGGGGAACTTTCCTTTGATCCGTCGGCCAGGCAGGACCGATCCATGTCCGGTGTCATTAATTTCTTGCGCGACCGCCGGTTGCGTCCGGAAATTTTGAAGCTCGACCCGGCGGCCCCAAAGATCCCGGACGACGCGGCCTTGGTGGTGATCGCCGGCCCGCAGATGACTATTCCGGCCGATGATCCATTGTTGACCGCCCTGGCCGAATACATGAATCCCAAGACTCCCGATGTGTCCCCCGGCAAACTTCTGGCCTTTTTGCCGCCGTTCCGGGGCGTCACCGGCAAAATCGCTCCCACCGGACTGGAGGGATTGCTGGCCGGTTTGGGTGTTGAGTCGGGGGAGGGCGTGATGGTCACCATCCCGCGGACTGTCGGGTCCGTTCAGGGGCGGGTGATCCCGCCGGACTACCTGCCGGGCCTTCCGGCTGATGTTGACCACCCGCTGATAAACACGTTTTCCAAGGCATTGATTTTGAACGATTGCCGGCCAATCCGGCCGGCCGCCCGGCCCAACCCGGCCATGCGGGTGACGGCCTTGGTCGAAACACAAGAAGGACGAGCCGTCTGGATCGAGGAGAAAGAGGCCGGGGACGCGGTTCTGTCTTGGGAGGCCATTCGCAGAAACCCGGCCGGCCCGGAGGCGGCCGCCCGGAAGCTCACGAACGTCCCGCAACCGTTGATTCTCAGCGTCGGAGCCGTCTCCCCCCCGACTTCACCGGGAGAACAGCCCAAGGAAAAACCCCGGGCCGTGATCTTCACCACCGACAGCTTGTTGCTTGATCGCCCCGCTTTTCCACTGATGCCGCCGGCCATCCACCAGCAAATCGTCAGTGATAGTGTGGACTGGCTGCGGGAACGCGAGCAGAGCATCGGCATCAGGCCTCGCCTCGTGCCATGGTACAGGCTGCCGAAACCAATCGAAGTGTCCAGCAAACTGACGCTGTTGGCCATGGTCACGCTGGGTTTGACGGCAATGGGCGTCATGGTGTGGTATTCGCGACGGCGGTAGTGAACTCTCTGTGAAGCCGCGACGCGGAGTCTTCGGAGCGGAGCGCGGACTCTCTGCGTAAAATCGCCGGATGTTTGGGCAGTCGCTTGGCACGGAAAGTCCGCGATCCGCTCCGAAGACTCCGCGTCGCGGCTTCACGGTTGGTCATTGGTCTTTGGTCTTTGGTCATTTCATCAGCAGGGTTGCTTCCATGAATTTCCGCTCGACTTACATCCTGTTGGGAACAGTGTTTCTCGCCTTGGTCGTCCTCGGCATCTATGTGCTTCGGACGGGGGATGACGCTCCCAGTCCGTTGACGGAGGGGTATTTGCTCCGGCCGTTCAAGGCGGCCAATGTCACGGCCGAGAAAGTCTCGGCCGTGGAGATTGAGTATCCCGGCCAGACGCCGGAACTCATCACGTTTGTGCGGGAAGAGAAGGGGGGCGGTTGGAAAATGACCCACCCCACCCCCGGACGGGCCGATGCCGCCACGCTGGAGGGAATCGTCAATGCCCTGCTGAACGCCAAGACGGACAAGACGGCCGACATCTCCCCGAACCTCGCCGCCCAGGGATTGGAAAATCCGGGCGTGAAGATCACCCTGAAATCGGGCACGCTTTCCGAGACGGTGTCCTTCGGGGACGTGCTGATCGGCGGGGACCGGGCTGTCGTTTATGTGATGACCACCGACCGGCCGGGCAAGGCGCAAGCCGCCAAGCGGAACGATTTCCAAGCCCTCTTCAAAGGGGAGATTTCCAAGGGGGGACCGGCCTCTCAATTTGTGAAGAGCCTGTCCGATTTCCGGCCGTTGCGGTTGCTCGGCGACGGCATCATGGATGCCGGCAATCAAGTCCGCTCGTTCCGCATCATCGACGGCAAGGATGAGATGGCCATCTTCCGCACCACCGACAACGTGTGGAAGTTCCGGCTCCCCGCCGATTTCGGCGACGCCGAGGCCGACAGCGACGCCCCGGTCGCCAAGGATAACAAAGTGCAAGTCACCAATGTCCGGCAACTGCTCAACGAAATCATGAACATCCGGCCGGGCGACGCCAAGCAAGTGCTTGAAAAGCCGGGCGACCTCGCCAAATACGGCCTCGACCCGGCCAAGTCGAAGCCCATGCAGATCGACTTTTCACGAGACGACGGCATTCAGGAAACCCTCTTCGTCGGCGATGTGGTGAAGGTTGAAAACACCGACCGCTACTACGCCCGGCATCAGGGAGACAACATGGTGGCCGAGGTGAACGCCACCGCCGTGCGGACCGTCCGGGAGGCCATGAAAGCCAAATACCTGCTCCGGGACCGCACCGTGGGCAAGTTCTTGGCGCCGCGAGTGGACGCCATCGACGTGGAAACCAACGGCGAGAAGTTTGAGCTCCGGCAAATCGCCGGACAATGGAAAGTCTTCGATTCGGAAGGCCTGTCCCGTCCGGCGAAGCGTTTCCTGATCGAAGAATTAATGAGCGCGCTGGCGAAGAAATCGCTGGCGACCGGTTTCCCCAACGCGGACATCCCGGAGGATCGCCGAGGCTTCGTGAAGCCCGTGGTCGAGATCAAAGTCTGGGAAAGCGGCATCGTTAAAGACGACAAGCAAGACCCCAACGCCAAGCCAAAAGTGACTGCCCCGCCGACAATACGGTTTCAGTTCGGCAACAAGGACGTGGGAGATGTGGTGTTCCTGCGCCGGCTGGTCGGGGAGGCGAAGGCCGATTTTTATGTGCCGCTCACCGCGCTGACGGTCGTTGAACGCCCCCGGCTGGATTACATCGACACCTCGTTCAAATCTTTTGACATTGAACCCGTGTTGAAGTTTTCCTTCACCTCCGGGAAAGATTTGGTCGAACTCGAACGCCCGGCCGACGGCAAACCGGCCCGCGAAGCCGCCTGGAAGATCACCGGGCCGGACAGTCTCAAGGGGCGGCCCGTGGATGCCGGCAAGGTGGCCGATCTCATCATGTCCGTGGCGCTGACCCGGCCTTTGAAGATCGCCGCCGACCGGCCGAAGGATGATGTGTTGAACCGCCTGCAACTCGATCCCAAGTCCCCTCGGGCCAAGGCGACCGTCAGCCACAAAGACCTCGGCAACATCGTGTACGATTTCGGAGCCGACGCCGGGACGGACAAGCGAAACGTGTACCTCAAAACCGGCGTGGAAAACATCATCTACGAGGTTGATCGTGGCGTTTACGACAAACTGCAAAAGGGCGACATTCAGGACACGGTGATCCACCGGATCGATCAGGCAAAGGTCAAATCGTTGAAGATCAAAGGCTGGCAGGCGACCGTTGGCGAACTGAAGACGCTGGAGTTCGAGCGCAAAGAGGGCAAATGGACCCTGAAATCCGGCGGCATGTTCGAGATCGATCCGAAGAAGGTTGACCAGTTCATCGGCGATCTGGCGACGCCGCAATCCGAAAAGGCCGTGGTGTTGAAGACCGGAGCCAAGCCGGAACACAACTTCGACCCCGCCAAGAACGCCCTTGATGTGGAAATGGACGTGGAGGGCACCGGCAAGGTGACCATCCAAATCAGCCCTCCGGATGCCATGCTGAAAGTGTTCGTCACCTCAAGCCTGGCCCCCGGCGATGTCTATCTGATGGCCGACAAATTCGGCTGGATGCGCGACAAGCCGACGGCGTTTAAGTGACAACAAATCCGGTGAGCCGGGTGGCGTGATCGTCCGGAGTCTGGATAAGCCAGACTCCGGACGATCACGCCACCCGGCTCGCCTTTTTTCCAGTCAAAACTCCCTTTCGCAATCCCCCCTTCGCGCATGGACTTACCCCCCCGAAACGGTAAAATGAAGAGACGGACGACCATGGCGCGCCGGGATGAAAAAATCCGTGTGCAAACCATTATTCGTGAATGACTTGCGTTCTCCCATCTTCACGTCTCGTCAGCCGGGATTTGTCATTCGTCTTTCCTGCGAAAGGGTCGGCAGCCAATGAGCACGGACTTAGTTTCGGCGGACGTTGCGGTCGCGGTCGGGGACAGTGATTACACGGCGAAAAACACCCAAGTTTTGCGAAACCGGGATCACATTCGCAAACGGCCCGACAACTACATCCCCGACACCGGCACGCGCGGACTGCATCACCTCGTCTACGAATTGGTGTACAACGCCGTCGACGAACACCTCGCGGGCCATTGCAAAACGATCCAAGTCTCGATCCATGTGGACGGATCGCTCTCCGTGAGCGACGACGGCCGCGGCATCCCCGTGGACATGCACCCGACGGAACACAAATCCAATCTCGAAGTGGTCATGACCATCGTCGGGGCCGGGGGGAAGTTCGACAACGCCGCGTACAAATCGTCGGCCGGGTTGCACGGCATGGGCTCGAAGGCCGTCACCGCCCTGAGCGAATTGACGCGGGCCGAAGTCCGCCGCAACGGCCGGGTATACATGATGGAGTTCGACCGCGGCGTCATCAGCGGCGCGTTGAAGGAGATCGGCCCGGCCGACCGCACCGGCACCAAGATCACCTTCTGGCCCGACGTGGAAATCTTCAACGACGCGACCTTCGAGTTCGACACCTTGGAGAACCGCCTGCGGGAACTGGCGTTTCTTAATCGCGGGCTGTCCATCACCATCAAGGATGAGCGAACCGACAAAGAAACCCACTTCATCTACGAGGGGGGTGTCTCGGAATACGTCGCCTGGTTGAACCGCAACGAGCAGGTCCTGCACCCGCCGATCTACATTCTGAAAACGGTTGACTGGACAGACGGCGACGGCAACAACGACCCGATCAAAGTGGAAGTGGCTCTACAGTATTCCACCGGCGACGAAGAGCGGGTGCGCTGTTACGCCAACAACCAGTACAACCCGAACGGCGGCACCCACCAAACCGGTTTTCGCCGAGCGCTGACCCGCGTGGTGAACGCCTACGCCGAAAAGGAAAAGCTCTACAAGGACGACACCAAGCCCGAAGGGAAAGACTTTAGCGAGGGCCTGACGGCCGTCGTGAACGTTACCCTCAGCAAGCCGCACTTCGAGGCCCAGACCAAGATCCGGCTGAACAACCCGGAAGTGGACGGGGCCGTCAACAATGCCGTCAGCGAAGTGCTTGCCAAATATCTGGAAGAGAACCCGAAAGAGTCGAAGCTCATCATCCAAAAGGTTTCTCTCTCCGCCGAAATGCGCGAGGCCCAGGCCAAACTCCGCAAGTCAATGATCGACCGCAAGAAGATCATCGGCGGCGGCGGCCTGCCCGGCAAGTTGATGGACTGCACGACCCGCGACCGGGAAATCAGCGAGTTGTTCCTCGTCGAAGGGGACTCCGCTGGCGGGTCGGCCGAGAGCGGGCGGGACCGCCATTATCAGGCCGTGTTGCCGCTGCGGGGGAAGGTGCTGAACGTCGAAAAGGCCCGACTCGAAAAGTTGCTGCAAAACAAGGAAATCGCCAGCCTCATCGGCGCCATTGGCGTGGACATCGGCAACCCGGAGGACATCTCGAAGCTCCGCTACGGCAAGATCGTGATCCTGACCGACGCCGACGTCGACGGCCAGCACATCCGCACGCTGCTGCTGACCTTCTTCTTCCGGCAAATGCGCAAACTGATTGAAGACGGCCATTTGTACGTCGCCCGGCCGCCGCTCTTCAAGGTCACGCAGAAAAAGAACGTCCGCTTCGTGCAGACCAACGAAGAGATGTTCACCGAACTCAACAAACGCGGCCTCAACGGCTCCCGGCTCGAAACGCTAGTCGGCAACTTCGAGGGAGATTCGCTGGCCACATTGTTGGAAACGATGGACCGGCTCGAAAGCTCGCTGGCCATTCTCGAACGCCGGGGCGTGAGCCTGACGCACTTCGTCAGCTTCGCCAACGCCGCCGGGGATCTGCCGACTTGGCACGTCCGACTGGAAAGCAAGGAATCGTGGTTCTTCACCTCGGAGGAAGTAAACGCCTTCCGCATGACGGAATCGACCCGGCTGGGCCGCGACCTGATGGTGGAGGACACCGAAGAAGAAGTGGCCGGGGCGTTGTCCCAATTCGTGGCCGACGAATATCACGAAGTCCGGGCGATCAACCGGGCACTGGCAAAACTCCGCGACCTCGGCTTCACCGTCGCCGATTTGATCCCCGCTCCGCGCATCGCAGGCCGCGAGCCGCCGATCCGCTACACGATGGTCCACGACGACACCCGGCACACCCTCATCAGCCTGCGGGATGTCGTCTCCGAGATCCGGCACTTCGGCGAAAAGGGCCTGACGATCACCCGCTTCAAGGGGTTGGGCGAAATGGACCCCGACGAACTCTGGGCGACAACACTCGACCCGAAAGTCCGCCAACTCCTGAAGGTGACCCTGGTGGACGCCCTGACCGCCAACGACCTCTTCCGCACCCTGATGGGCGAGGAAGTGGAAGACCGCCGCAACTTCATCTTCGACAAGGGCATCAATGTGAAGGACGCGATCGACTACGGGGCTTAAATGTGACTGTGAAGCCGCGACGCGGAGTCTTCGGAGCGGAGCGCGAACTTCCCGCATTCAATCGACAACACCAATGGCAAACGCTTGATGGGTGGCAGTCCGCGCTCCGCTCCGAAGACTCCGCGTCGCGGCTTCACGATGTTTCTCCAATGGCCACCCCATGAACCGCCGCACCTCCCGACTTCGCAGTTTTCGCTTCGCCTTCGCCGGTCTGGCGACCCTTCTGAAAACACAGCCCAATGCCCGGATTCATGCGATCATCACGCTGGCCGTCGTCATCGCCGGGATTGTGTTCAAATTGACTTCGCCTGAGTGGTGTTGGATCGTGCTGGCGACCGCCGCCGTCTGGGTTGCCGAGGCGTTGAATACCAGTCTGGAGTTTCTGGCCGATGCCGTGTGTCCGGAGTTTCACCCGTTGGTGAAGCATTCCAAAGATGTCGCCGCCGGGGCCGTGCTGCTCGCGGCGGCCGGGGCTGTTGTCATCGGATTACTGATCTTTGGCCCGCATCTGCTGGCGATATACTGACTGTCTTCAAATCTTTGGAAATATTGGCGATGAAAGTTCTGAACGCTCCAGGCGGAGTGACTCAGTTGCGGTTTTTGCCGGACGGACAACGGCTGATCGTGGAGGCCAACGCATGGTTCCATGTGCTGACAATTGAAACCGGCGAATCGATTCCCTTGAGTTCGTCGAAGAAAGTCTTGCCTGCGGATTGGAATTTCCGCCAGTCCCACGAGGTGGCCGTTCCGAGCGCGGGCGATTGGTTTTACGTAATCGGGGACGGATATCTGCGTTCCTTTTTGCTCAAAGATTGTTCTCCGCGTCCTGTGCCGGAAATCCACAACAACTTTCGACATGTGGCCGTTTCAGCATCGGCAGATCGGGTGTTGGCAGTCGTGCCCGGCACTTATTCCGGTAATATTCCTTGGAAGCCCATGAGGCTTTGCGCGATCGACACAAGCCCGACAGGAGATCAGGCACGGTTCGATATGCCTCTTCCCCCGGAGTATCAACGACTCGTTGGAATCCTTCCCGACGGGAAGCGGTTTGTCACGTTGGAGGACATGAAAATCCGTATTCGGGATCTTTCAGACGGCCGTGAACTGGCCTCCGGAAAGCACAAGATTCACGGAGGCGACTGGGCGCAATTGTCGCCAGACGGCCGGCATGTCGGCACGCTTGGCCGTCACAGCATGTATGTGACCGATCTGGAACCGCTCGCCAAACCCCGGCTTATCTCCGGGTCATCCAACAACAACAATTTCATCTCCTTCGCGTTCCACCCCGCCAACGGCACAATGGCCGTCATCCACGGCGGGCCAACACTGGTCAAGATTTACGATGTGGCGACGCTGAAACAAACGCTCGTATACAAATGGAAACTCGGCCCGCTCGGCGCGGTGACCTTCAGCCCCGACGGCCTGTTGGGGGCGGCCGGCAGCGCCGACGGTCAGATCGTCATTTGGGACGTGGATTGACGGCGGCATAAGATGAACGAATCAACCTCCGTTGCCGGTTCCATGCCTTATTCCAATCAGCTCCGAGTTCCGAATTCCGAAACTCGCGTCTCCGTCATCGACTCCCACACCGGCGGGGAGCCAACCCGTGTCGTCATCGGCGGCGCCCCCGATCTTGGCTTGGGTTCCCTCGTCGAACGCCGCACGATTTTCCGGGAGAAATTCGACGCCTTTCGCTCGGCCGTCGTCAACGAGCCGCGTGGCTCGGATGTGCTGGTCGGGGCGTTGCTTTGCGAACCCGTTGATCCATCGTGTTGCGCGGGGGTGATTTTTTTCAACAATGTCGGCTATCTCGGCATGTGCGGGCATGGAACCATCGGGCTGGGTGTGACGCTTGGCCGGATGGGGCGCATCTCGGCCGGGCGGCACCGGCTGGAAACACCCGTGGGCGTCATCGAATTTGAATACGACGGGACCAACGGCGTCTCGCTGGAGAATGTCCCTTCGTATCGGCTTCGTCAGGCGGTCACCGTCGAGGTTCCCGGGTTTGGCGCCGTCACCGGGGATGTCGCGTGGGGGGGCAACTGGTTTTTCCTCATCAAGAAACATCCGTTCCTTCTCAATTTGCGAAACACGGAACAACTCACCGATTTCGCCTGGAAAGTCCGGCTGGAACTCAACACCCACGGCATCACCGGTGCCGACGGCGCCGAGATCGACCATGTCGAACTCTTCGGCCCCCCCGGCGACCCGGCGAACCACTCGCGGAACTTCGTGCTGTGCCCCGGCAAGGCATTTGATCGCTCCCCCTGCGGCACCGGCACCAGCGCAAAACTCGCCTGCCTCCATGCGGACGGGCTGTTAAAACCGGGAGAAGAGTGGCGGCAGGAAAGCATTCTCGGCAGCGTGTTCACCGGTTCCGTCCGTGTCGTCAATGGCCAAGTGATTCCCCGCATCTCCGGCACCGCTTTCATCACCGCCGAGGCGACATTGATCCTTGATTCGGCAGACCCTTTTCGGACGGGCATTCATTCATGAGCGAACGGCCGCATGCGGTGATTATCGGAGGAGGCGTCATCGGCACGGCCTGCGCCCATTATCTGGCGAAGGCCGGCCGCCGCGTCACCATATTAGAAAAGGGCCAGTTTGGTCGGCAATGCTCGCACGGCAATTGCGGACTGGTGTGCCCGAGCCATGTGCTGCCGATGGCGACGCCGGGAGCGTTCGGTTTCGCCGTGAAAGCCATGATGACGAAAAATTCTCCCTTTTACATCAAGCCGCGAATCAATCTCACGCTCTGGCGCTGGCTGCTCGGCTTTGCGAAACGATGCAACAAGCGGGACATGATGGCTTCCGGCGTCGGCATTGACGCCATCCTGCAATCCTCGCGGAAACTCTACGCGGAGTTGGTGGACATCGAGGGCATCGAGTGCGAGTGGGAAACTCGGGGGTTATTGTTCGTCTTCCACTCCAAACACGGAATGGAGCATTACGGCGAAACGAACCAACTGCTCACAAACGAATTCGCCGCCCCGGCGAAGCCATTCTTCGGCGACGCCCTGAGTGAACTGGAACCGGCATTGAAACCCGGCCTCGGCGGCGGCTGGCTATACGAGGGGGATGCCCACCTCCGCCCCGACCGGCTGATGACCTCCTGGCGAAGGCGACTGGAGGAGGGCGGGGCGGTTGTGCGGGAAAACTGCGAGGTGAAGGGCTTCGTCCGCGAAAACGGCCGAGCCAAGGCGGTGACCACCGATCAGGGCGAAATCGCCGGAGACGAGTTCGTGCTGGCGGCCGGGGCGTTGACGCCGTTTCTGAACGATCATCTCGGCTGTCGCATTCCAATCCAACCGGGAAAGGGCTATTCGGTGACGATGCCGCGCCCGTCGAGATGTCCCGCCATCCCGATGATCTTCGAGGAACACCGGGTGGCCGTCACCCCGATGCAAACCGGCTACCGGCTCGGCTCAATGATGGAATTTGTGGGCTACGACGAAACGATCAACCCCAAACGACTGGAATGGCTGGCCCAATCAGCCGGCCACTACCTGCACGAACCGGCGTGCGACCCGGTGCAAGAAACCTGGTACGGCTGGCGCCCGATGACGACCGACAGCCGCCCGATCATCGACCGAAGCCCGGCCCTCCCAAACGTGGCCATCGCCGCCGGCCACAACATGCTCGGCCTCTCGATGGCCCCGGCCACCGGCAAATTGGTGAGTGAATTGCTGACCGGGGAAACACCCCATTTGAACATGACGCCATACCAGGCGGGAAGGTTTTGAGGGGATCAGGAAACTTTCGGCGGGTCCATCCAATTCTCGAAGCGAAGCCCCGGCGCTTGTTCAAAATCCCGGCGATTGGCCGTCAGCAACAGCGCATCTTGCGCGAGGGCAATGGAGGCGATTTTAAGATCCATCGTCGAAACTCGCGACTTGGCGGATCGCAATCGCTGAAAATGACCTGCGGCTGTCTCATCAAATGAAACAATCTCAAACGACTGCAGAAACCTCATTGCATCGCCAAATTTTTGATAAGAATCGACCTGTCGAAAAATGTCCCGCTCTTTGGCGATAGAGGCAAGCCACCCTCGCAGTTGTTCCTCCGCAGAGATGATGGTTGTCGCAAATTGCAAAGCGGGGTCCGCCGCCATTTTTTCAATGATCCTTAATCGACGCTCATTCGAGTGAAATTGAAGCACCGTCAGATGGTCGGTGTCGAAGAGGATCATTTCCCGGCTTCCACCGCTTTGGCGTCTTCCAAGGCCCATTCCCGGCGGGCCGTTTCTCGTTCGGCCTCGCGAGTTGCCAGAATCTCTGCAGTTACTTGCCTGGCTAATTCGCTATCGCCAAAAATTCCGATGACACTTCGCCAGTCTGGTTTCACAGGCCGATCATTGCCAGCCAGCTTGCGTTCGATTTCTTCGATCCGTTTGGCCAGCGATTCCAGTGTTGGCTCAGCCATGAATTACTCCTTGGCACATCAAGCAACTTTCATCTTCCACAAGCAACGTCCGACGGCTCGCCGAGAACTGTGTTGATCGTATCGGATGCGTTCATGTTGAAATTCTACCCGCCAAACGCGGGCAAGGGAAGAAAAGACGTGCCAGGAAACGCCGGCGGCCGGAGGCAATCACCCGCCAATCGCCGGGGCGTTGGAAGGGTGATTGTCTCCGGCCGCCGAGGCGTGCCGTGTTGACGAATCGATCAACCGGCGTTGGCGGATTCGCTGACTTCCACGTCGATCGGCAGGCCGACGGGTTCGAGACGGAGGCGGAGTTTGTTCAGCGTTTTGGCGGCTTGGTCGCGGACCTTGGCTTCGGGATCGCGTTCGCTGAGGTTTTCGAGCATGTCGAGGCCCTTCATCGCCGGCTTTTTCATCTGGCCGAGGTTGAAGGCGGCCATCAGGCGAACCACGCTGTCGCGGTCTTCCAAGGCGCGGATCAGGGAGTCGCCCACTTCCTCCGACTCCTTGCCCAGCACCACCATCGGCCGGATCAGGTTGTAGTCGCGGGTGAAGCCGGTGCGTTCGAAGGCGTCCACCAAGTCCGGCAGGGCTTCCTTTGCGGCCTCGCCCATCCCGGCGAGCGTCTCGGCCACCTTGCGGCGGAAGGCCGGTTCCGGGGCGTACTTGAGGGCCAGTTTCAGAATCGGCAGGGACTCGGCGCCCACGCGGCCCCCCTCGGCAGCGTCTTCCAGAATCTTTTCGACGGCCTTGGTCACCTGACTTTGCTTGTCCTGACCCTTGGCCTTCTTGTCCGGACTCTTTTCCGTCAGCCGTTTGAGCGTCGCCTGAATGTCGATCTTGGACGACGCGGAGAACGTGCGGTTGTCCGGCCCGAGCGTCGGCCAGAGTTCCGGGAGAATCTGCGGGCCATAAGCGGGAATCGCTTCCTTGGCGACCGCGTCGGCCACCGGGGCGAGATCCTTCTTTTCTTCCAGGTGTTTCAGGTAAATTTGCAACAAGCGCAGATCGGTCACGGTGCCGAGACGGGTGGCCGTCTCGATGGCCTCCACCTGCACTTCGGGCTTCACCTTCTTGGCGAACGGCCGGGTTTCCGGCACAAGCAGATACAAGCTCTCGGCGGCCATCGGCGTGGACCAGTGGCCCCCCTCGGGAATCTCCTCGACATTCCCGCGAACACCGGCCTCGGCATTGTTCAAGCGGTCTTGGAACAAGCCGCTCATGAGTTCCAGAATCGGGGCGGGAGCCTCGTCGTCGTCCGCGTCCTTCAGGCGGGCGCCGATTTCCGACAGATGCGACGGGGCGTCGTCGGCCCGGCCGCGGACATTTTTCATCGCCCCCCGGTCAACACCCGTGTGGGCCGCGTTGATGAGGGAGCTGGTGAGAAGGCTGATATCTTTGCTGGCCATGATGAGTCGGTGTTCGCTGGGAGATATTCGGGTGAAAGACCCCGCCGAAATTCGCGGGGCCACGCGGTCAAGTCGCGGCCTACAAACCCAGCCGCAGGTGAACCTTCGGAGTAATCAGGGCGAGGGGTTGGGCGGCGATGGTGTTCATCGTCATCCGCACAAACAACCGCACCAGTACGGCGGGCTGGTCCTTGCCGAGCATCGCCGTCCCCCGAGCGAGGTTGGCGACATTGGAATAATCCTTCCGCATGTCCCCGGCTTCGATGCGGGAACCGTCCACGTCTTCCAAAACGGTGAACTTCTCGCCGATCTTGCCGATCAGGGCCGGATGCAGCAACACCACGGCTTCGCGCGGGGCAAGCGGCGTTTTCAGTTGTTGTTTGAACTCCTCCAACACTTCGGAGAAGAGCGGCTTTGCCAGTCCATAAGCGGTGGCGAGGGCGTCAGAAACGTTCCCGCCAATCACCTCGGCCGTTTTGTCCCATTCGAGGCGGCTGTTGATGAAACCGGCGTGAAGGATGGCTTCCCGAACGGTCACCGGAGCTTCGTAACTCGGCTGTTGCGGAATCTGGTTCACCCCCTTGAAGGGGCGGTGCGAAACCGACTGGTAAATTTTGCCGGTGTTCAGATCAATCAGGCTGCTGATTTCGGCCCGTTGTTGCCGGGCGTCGTCGTCCGTGCGCTCATAGGCCAATTCCAACAAGGAAAGCCCGTTCACCGTCACCGGGTTGGCCGGGGAACGGCCGAGCAATTCGGCCCCGAGATATTCGGTGACATTCGCCGGTTCCCCTTCAATGGGGGTATTGTGCAAGAAAGACTTCACGCGGTCGCTGATCGCCCATAGTTGGCCGAGCAGTTCGCCGCCGAGCAAATTCTTGTCGTCTTCGGAAATCTTCTGCTTTTCCAGAAGCATCAATCGGCGAACCGCATACGACGCGGCGGGCACCCCGGCGTCGGCAAGGGCCTTGCCGACCCGTTCCATCTTTTCATGGTGGGGTTCGGAATACCAGTCCCCGGCGGCAACGAGTTCAAACAACAACCGGTCCAGTTGTTCGACGGCATCATTGGCGGCGGCCGTCTTCTTGTCCGTCTTCGCCAGGCTGGAGCGCTTCGGGGCGGCCGGGCCGAACTTCTTGCGTTCGTCGGCGGCCACCTTCTTTTCACGCTTCAGAATTAATTCGTCCGAAGGTTCCCGAGTGCCGAAGCTCTCGGGCTTCCGGGCATAGGAGAGGAGCAAAGCCAGCGAATATTTGTCCGGCGAGGCGCGTTCCGGGCTGGTGGAACGCAGGGCGGGTTGGTTGACATCCACGAAATCGGCCGAGACAGAGTAGGGGAGCTTGGCCGATCCCTTGGCGTCGGCAAGCAGCCACGAACCGTCCGCGGACACGCCCGGATTCAGCAGGCGGTCAGACTCGGCGATTTCGACCGCTTTTTGCCAGATCAAATCGTTCGGGGAAAGCCCCTTAATCATGTCTTCGGTGATGGTTACGTTCAACGGCATCGTCACGTCTCAATTCGTTCAGCCCCGCGGGCGAGCACGGGATGGTGTTTCTCTCGCAAGCGGGCATTATAGAAACACGGACATGAATGAGACAGACCCTTCCTCATCCAGAACTTGCCATCATTCAGCCATGCGAACGAACATGCCGGACTTCCACGGATTTGAAACTCCGGTCTTCCAGTTCCACCGTCTCGAAGCCCATGTCCCGCAAACGGCCCCCGTGTTCTGTGCCGTCCATCAATTCCACGGTCACAGGTTTGCCAAGCAGGCCCATTCGCCATTTCCAGCAAGCTTCGAGGGGGGCAATCTCCCCGGCCAGCAACCGGCCATACTCGCTGTCGAGGTTGTCGAGCAATGCCTCGGTGATCGCGGAAACGGTCAACCGTCGTCCGACCATCATGGCCAGCGAGCAAGCGTCCGGCAACTCTTGGGCGGCGAAGTCTTCGGCCGTCTGGTTCACATTCAGGCCAATTCCCACAATAAAATGTTGCGGAGAATCGGCCCCGTGCCGGTGAACGCCGGACTCGATCAGGATGCCGCAGATTTTCTTGCCCTTGAATAGCACATCATTAGGCCACTTGATGCTCGTTTGCTGCCCGGTGATTTGAAGCACCATCTCCCCTACGACGACAGCCGCAAAGGCGGTGAGAATGGCCGGATGCCGTAACTCCGGCGGGGGAAAGAGCAACACGGACATCAACACGTTGGTGTCCGGCTGGCTTTGCCAAACCCGCCCATACTGTCCCCGCCCGCGCGTCTGCACCCCGGCCGTGACAACCGCCCCGGCATTGGCCGGATTTTTGGCCAGTTCGGCCGCCCGGTTGTTAGTGCTGTCGGTTTCGGGAAGATGAAGGTGCTGCTTGCCGATGTGCTGGCGGGTTGTGGACATGCTCACCAAAGTCGTTCAGGACAGGGAAGATTTTCAGTTGAGGTGTTCGGCGAAATCTTTTAGATACTCGTCATCATCCGAGACAACCACCATCATCCCCGCACAATTGCCCGGCCGGCGGGGCTGGCGGGTCGGCTTCGGCCCGCCCAACACGCGGGCCAGCGGCTTTTCGTCGCGAGTGATGACGATTTCTTCGCCGGGTTTCAAGTCATCCAACACAGTCGGCATCAGGGCTTGGAATTCTTGAACGCTGAGGGTGGTCATGAATGTTCTCCCGTGTCACTATTCTATCCCCAATCTCTCCTCCTTCGAGAACCAACATGACAGCCCGCTTTCTTCCACTCGTCGCTTTCTTGGTTTTTGCCGGAAACAGTCAGGCCATCGAGACGGATGTGTGTGTCTATGGCGGCACGGCGGCCGGGGTGACAGCTTCCATTCAGGCGGCCAAGATGGGGAAAACCGTCGTCCTCATCGAACCGACGACGCATATCGGCGGCCTGACCTCCGGTGGCTTGGGCTACACCGACTCCGGGGACAAGCGGGGCGTCGGCGGGCTTTCTCGCGAGTTTTATCAGCGGGTGAAAACCCACTATGACCAACCCGCTTCGTGGACTCAGGAGAAACCGGAGAATTATAAACTCTACCGGACGAAGGAAGACACCATGTGGACGTTCGAGCCGAAGGTGGCTGAACGCATCCTGCGGGAGATGTTGAAGGAACACAAGATCACTGTCGTCACCGGGCAACGGTTAGATCGCGGGCCAAAGGGCGTCGCCCTCGACGGCAAACGGATCACCTCGTTTCGCACCACCTCCGGGGAAACCTATTCGGCCAAGATGTTCATTGATGCCACCTACGAGGGGGATTTGATGGCCGCCGCCGGGGTGTCGTACACCGTTGGCCGGGAGCCAAATAGCAAATACGGCGAAACGCTCAACGGGGTGCAACGGGCGCAAAACATTCACATGCACCGCTTTGTCGTGAAGGTTGACCCGTATGTCACGCCCGGCGATCCGAAAAGCGGCCTGCTCTTCGGCATCGACAAGGAACTTCCCAAAGATGGCGACGGCGATCATCGGCTTCAGGCGTTTTGCTTCCGCATGTGCATGTCCAACGCCCCGGCCAACCGGATACCGTTCCCGAAGCCGGCCGATTACGACGAGAAGATGTATGAACTGTTGTTTCGCAACTTCGCCGCCGGGGATCTGCGGTTCCCCATGAAGCCGGACATGATGCCGAACGGCAAAACGGACACTAACAACAACTGCGCGTTCAGCACGGATTTCATCGGCCAAAATCACGCCTACCCGGATGCGACGGATGCCGAGCGTGAAAAGATCATCGCCGCCCACCGGACATATCAACAAGGATTGATGTGGACGCTCGCCAATCATCCTCGCGTGCCGGAGAAGATTCGCACGGAGATGGCCAAGTGGGGCTTGCCGAAAGACGAATTCACCGACAACGGCAATTGGCCGCATCAGATTTATGTGCGGGAAGCCCGGCGGTTGGTGAGTGATTATGTCGCCACGGAGGCCGATTGCCGCCGCAAAGTAAAGACGCCGCAACCCGTCGGCCTCGGCTCTTACAACATGGATTCGCACAACTGCGCCCGCTATGTGACGTCCGAGGGATTTGTGCAAAACGAAGGGGACGTTCAGGTCTCCCCCGGCGGGGCGTATCAGATTTCGTATCTATCGCTGGTTCCCAAAAAAGGGGAATGCCCGAACCTGGTGGTGCCGGTGTGTCTGGCGAGTTCGCACATTGCCTACGGCTCGATCCGCATGGAGCCGGTGTTCATGCTCCTCGGCCAAAGTGCCGCGACAGCCGCCGTCATCGCGATGGAGGACGGCGTGCCCGTGCAGGAAGTGAGTTACGACAAGCTGAAAACCATCCTGTTGAAAGACGGCCAGGTGTTGGACATCCCATCGCAACCCGCCGCCAAGGGAGCCATCGACCCGAAGACCCTGCCGGGAATCGTGGTGGACGATGAGCAAGCCGAGAGGGAAGGTTTCGGCACCATCAGCTCGGCCAACCCGCCGTTCGTAGGCACCGGCTACCGTCACGACGGCAACACGGATCGCGGCAAACAATCGATCACTTATACGCCGAAACTCCCGGCCGACGGGCAATACGAAGTGCGGATGAGCTATTCCCAAAACGCCAACCGGGCGACCAATGTGCCGGTGACGATCATGGACGTGGCCGGTGCGACGACGAAGACAGTCAACGAGCAAAAAGCCCCGCCGATCAACGGAACGTGGATTTCGCTGGGAACCGTGACATTCGAGAAGGGCAAACCAATCGGGGTGAAAATCACCAACAAGGACGCGGACGGATACGTTGTTGTGGATGCGGTGATGTGGATTCCGGTGAAAAAGTAACCGTCTGTTGGTCCTCGTCCGGCGGGGTATGATGAAGGATATCCCGATTCCGAATTTCAAAGGGTGAATCCCATGCCGATGTATGTCTATCAAGTGATTGAAACCGACGGGAGCGACGGAGAGGTCTTCGAGATCATGCAGCGCATGAGCGAAGACCCGCTGACCGTTCACCCGGAGAACGGCAAGCCGGTGAAGCGCATCCTGTCGGCCCCGAACACGATGCGGAAATTCGGCCCGGCCAACATGAGCGACTCCAACCTCAGCCGCCTCGGCTTCACCAAGTACCAAAAAGCTGGCGACGGCCACTACGAGAAGAAAGCCGGCAGCGGCCCGGATGTGATTAGCGGGTGAGAGTCTCGAAGAAGGGATGAAGGATGAGGGATGAAAGGAAAACCAATCAGGAGTCGTAAGGTCTCAATGGTGTGTATGTTCAGGGGTTTTCCTTTCATCCCTCATCCCTCATCCCTCATCCCTTGCCTTTCGATGTCTCCAACTTTCTCGTTTGTCTTAGACCCGTCGTTCGTCTGAACATCAGCACCGCCTCAACTCTCAAGGGCGTTCGTCATGGCGAAGACGACTCTTCCACCGCTTGACACCCTGGACCCGGCCACGGAATGGGCTTCGTGGGAACCGACTCCCGCCAGTCCTTGGGATGCCCGGTGGGCCGCCCATTTGTATCGCCGGTTTGGTTTTGGCCACACGCGGGAAGAGTTGAAAGCCGCTGTTGACACCGGGCTGGCGGCCACCGTGGACCGGATGTTCGCCGACCCGAAAGAGCCTGCTCCGCGGCCGGAGATCATCAGCGGGGCGCCGCCGATCAACCCGGCCACCAACATGCCGGATGCGAGCTACCAAGCCGCCGCCTTGCGGGCCGCGTGGGTTCAGCGGATGCTAGGCGGCGTCCAACCCGCCCGCGAAAAATTGGCCCTCTTCTGGCACAATCACTTTGCCACCAGTGTCCGCAAGGTGGCCGACGGCGCCCTGATGGAACGGCAGGGCGAACTTCTTTTCAGGCACGCCCTTGGTTCCTTCCCGGCGATGCTGCGGGAGATCAGCCAGGATCCGGCGATGCTCGTCTGGCTGGATTCCAACCAGAATGTCAAAGGGAAGCCGAACGAAAATTACGCCCGCGAAGTGATGGAGCTTTTCACCCTCGGCGTGGGAAACTACACCGAGGAAGACGTGCGGGCGGCCGCTCGCGCCTTCACCGGCTGGCACACATCGCAGGGCAAATTTGTTCTGGATGCCGCCCAGCATGACACCGGCGAGAAAAGCATCTTCGGCCAGAAGGGCAATTGGGACGGCGGGGACATTCTCCGGTTCCTGCTCGAACGCCCGGTCTGCGCTCAGTTTCTCGTTCGCAAGATGTACCGCGAATTCGTGAGCGAGAACCAAGCCCCGCCGGACGCCTTCTTGAAACCGTTGGCCGACGCCTTCCGCAAGAGCGATTACGACATCCGCGTCCCGGCCATGATGATCGCCCGGTCGAGGCATTTTTACTCGGCCCACGCCTATCGGCAGAAGATCAAATCCCCGATCGAGTACGTATTGGGAACGAGTCGCCTCATCGGCGTCGGTGTCACCGGGAAGGTGATTATCAGCCCCTACTCGCTGCTCGGCGCCTTGGAACTGATGGGGCAAAGCCTCTACGCCCCGCCGAACGTGAAGGGATGGGAAGGCGGGGCGGCCTGGCTCAGCACGGCCACGGTGCTGGCCCGGCACAACTTCTCCAACGCCCTCGTCAACGGCGGTGGCGACCTGAACGAATACGCGAAGAAATACAACCCCCGAGGCTTCTACCCGGTGGCCAACCCGCTCGCCCTCGCCCTGCGCTCCGGCCAGGCCGGGCCGGAGGCCATCGTGAAGTTCTTCGCCAACGTGCTTCTGCCGGACGATTGCCGGGACGAGGTGAAACAAAAACTCGTCACCCACATCGGCAAAACCGACCCATCCACCGAGGGGTATTTGCAAAAGTGCCGCGACGCGGTGTTTGTGATGCTGACGTTGCCGGAATATCAGTTGAATTAACTGTGGAAAGACTGAAGGCAAAAAACAGAAAACAAAAGACAGAAGACTAACCACAAAGACGCAAAGATCACACAAAGCTTCACAAAGAAGAAAGCAAAGGGATGAAAAAAGGAAAAGCAAAGAGATGAAAAAAGAACATTGAGGAAAGCAGTTTGGAAGTTTGCTTTTGATTTTACTTGGTTTGCTTGTGTTTTTTCCTTTGCTTCTGATCTGTTTTGTTCTTTGTGAAACTTTGTGTGATCTTTGTGCCTTTGTGGTTAGTGCTTTGCTTTCTCTTCCCTGATTTTCTCCATGAGGGGCAAACGATGAACCGACGTGACTTTCTCCGGCGTTCCACACTGCTGGCGACGACTCCGCTTATCCCCGCGTTTATCGAGCGCACGGCGAGGGCGGCCGAGCCGGAGAAGGACACCGTTCTCGTGGTCATCGAAATGACCGGCGGGAACGACGGGCTGAACACCGTCATCCCCTTCCGGGATGATAACTACTACAAAATGCGGCCAACCATCGGCCACCCGGTTAACACGGTGTTGAAACTTAACGACAGCATCGGCATTCACCCGTCGCTAAATACCCTGAAGCAAATGCACGATCAAGGGGCGCTGACCGTCGTGCAAGGGGTCGGCTATCCGAACCCGGACCGTTCTCACTTTGAGAGCATGGACCGCTGGCACTGCGGCGAAATCGCGGCCAAGGTTTCCGGCAACGGCTGGCTTGCCAAGAGCGTGCCGGACCTCGCCAAGAGCAAAGGGGGCGGCGTGCCGGTCGTGCATGTCGGCACCGAGAAGCTGCCGATGGCCTGCCGGGGAACCACGCAGGGGGTCTTCACCCTGAACCAAGAACAGCCCTTCGAGTTGAAGCTCGGCCTGCCCGGTTCGGAGGAAGAGGACACCCGGAAGAAGCTGCTCAAAGAGGTGGCCGGTTTGGGAGTCAATGACTCACAGGAATTGCTGCCGTTCGTGCAACGCCGACATCTGCAAACTTACTCGGCTTTCGACAAACTGCAAAAGGTAATGAAGGAAAGCGAAACCGAACGCCTGCGCGGCGGCATGGCAGCGAACACGCTTTATGCCAAGGCCGACTTGGTGGGCCGACTAATTTCGCAAGGCTTCGGCACACGGGTGTTTTACCTCGCCATCGACGGTTTCGACACGCACAGCAATCAATCCCAAACGCACGCCGGGTTGATGCAACAGATCGACCAAGCGGTGGCCGTCCTCTTCAACCGTTTGCGCGGCAATGGGGATGACAAGCGAACACTGGTGATGACCTTCAGCGAATTCGGCCGCCGGGCAGCCGAGAACGGCAGCAAGGGGACAGATCACGGCAGCGGTTCGAGCATGTTCCTCGTCGGCCCCGGCGCGCGGGGCGGCCCGGTCGGCACCCATCCGAGCCTGACGGACCTGACCGACGGCGACTTGAAGTATCACACCGACTTCCGCCGGGTATATGCCACCATCCTCGATCAATGGCTGAATGTGGACAGTAAGACCGTGCTGGGCGAGAAGTTCGAACACATGGATTTGCTGCGGAAACGAGCCTGAAAGCAGCGGAATCGAAAAAGAGGAGGCCCCGGACGGGGCCTCCTCTTCCGGCAATCATCACCTCAACAAATCACTTCTTCTTGGGGCTGGCATAGGGATCAACCGTTTGATTCATGCCCGGCGTGTCGGGTGGATTGACTGGTTTTGGGTCCGATTTTGAACAACCCGTCAGCATCACACCGGCGAGACTTCCGACGAGGACGATCTTCCGAAACATCATGAAATTCCGTTTCATTGCTGATTAGGGGAAAGTGACAACATTGCCGTCGGAATAGACCCACATTTGCCAGGAGATGGTCGAGTTGGCGGTGTATGAAATGCCGCGCACCGAACCGTCCGCCAGCAGGCCGTTCAGCGCCCCGATATGGGCGGAGCCAAAAAGCGCCTGCATCCCGGAGCTTCCCCGGAAGGAGGAGCAATAGGGGATGTCCGTGGCCGAGTAGCCGCCATTCTTGTCCTGCCGGAAGCCGAAGGGGCAGCGGAACCGCTCCAGACACGCCCCTTGATTGGTGCCGCCAGAGGTACAGTCGGTCGTCGAGGACCAAGTGTTGTCGTAAGGGCTGGCCGTGGCGGTGTAGGTGGAGGGGTCCATGCCTTTTTCGGCCAAAAACAGCGTGTTTGACATGCCGTCGGTGATGCTGGCGAACGTCTGGGGAGCCTGACTATAGCCATACAGGATCGACGAGCCGGTCGGGCTGAGCCACGAACTGGGGTGATGCGAGGCGGCGTAATCATGCCGCGCGCCGGCTGTCGTGCTTCGGCGGCTGGGGCAGAAGAAAATGCTCACGGGTTGTGGCGTCGTGGCCCAGTTCGTGGTCGCGAGGGCGGTTTGTTCGAGGTATGGCAGCAAGACGCCGTAATACGAAGTGCCCGCCGCCCAATCCGAGGGGAATTGGGACATCGTGTCGTGATAGTTGTGGAGCCCCAAACCCAATTGTTTGAGATTGTTCGTGCATTTCATCCGGTTGGCGGCTTCCCGGATCTTTTGCACGGCCGGCAACAGCAGGCCGATGAGAATGGCGATGATCGCAATCACCACCAACAATTCAATCAGCGTAAACCCGCGTCGTCTGTTCAAAACAAGACGGACCATCAAAGGCTCCTTGGGTCGGAGGGAGAGTGCCTGATTTCCATCAACTGAGCGATGAAGAAATTCAAGGTTTGTGATGTTGGCATGTCCGGCCAACTCAATCAAGTGAAAACTTTGTTTGTGTTACGCAATCAATACCGCGGCAAGCGTCAGCGCTGCGGGGAAAGCCCGCGCCGGACCAGAATGACGGCGGCGCCCAGCAAAAGCAGGGCGAAAATCCCCCCGCTGATGCCGATGTACAACCATTTCCGGGATTTCGGCTGCGGGACCGAATCAAGCATGATGGTCTGCGTGTCCCCGTTGCCGGGGGCCGGGGCGGTCACCAAGGACCGGCCGCTTTCGGGATCGACGAGTTTGCCGGATTTCACGGTCAGGTCGCTGATGTTTGTGTCGATGACGTTGGTGCAGTTGCCCCCCATGTCCGTCGCCAGGCGAAGCCGCCGGATCGGCGCGGTCACATATGGCATCCGGGCGATTTCCCGGATGCCCGGATTGTCCCCCTCCTGGGCCGAGAAGATCATTTCCGCGCCGACCCGTTGAACAATCAACCGGCCGCTCATGGCGGTGGTGCGAACCGACATCGTGTCGTAATTGTGGCCGACTTTGTGCGGGCTGTATCGGGTGATTCCATAGCGATGCCCGACATCCTTGGAAAAACTCCGGCCAAACGAAATAGAGCCGATGGGGCTTTCGGTTTCAAAGTTGATGTTCAAAGAGACGGAGCCATATCCCTCCCGGCTGCCGAAACTAGCCTTGTTCACCCGATACTTCATTGACACCTCGAAATCACCTTCGAGGGCAAACCGGGAATCACGGAACCAATATCCCGTGGCCTCCTTGCTGTAAGCGGGCAGGGTGGGGGGCACAACCCGCAATCCGTCCCCCTCGACCTTGAACACGCCGGCGTTATCGTTGGTGTTGCCAAAGTCTGTGAGAATCCGGGCCGCGTTTTTGGAGTAGTCAAGCTGGAGGGCATACTTTCCAACCGGGATCGCCGGGGGGACGGCTTGGGTCGCCTCCGGGCCGCGAATAATCCGGGCCGCCTTGATGACAAAGTTCGAGAACAAAACATTCAACGGTTGCAAGTCGGCCCCGTTTCCCTGATAGGCCGAGATCCGCAAATTTGGGGAGACCAACGGATTCGACGGATAGCGCACCAGTTCGACCAGCGGGGCGTCCGGCCCGTCGGCCGCCAGAAACACCACTTCGTCTCCCTGCCGTTTCATGCCGATCCGGCCGGTCGTTGAAACACGCGGAAACGTCAGCATGTTGAAATGCAAACCGCCGTCCCCTTTGGAATTGACGCGAAGCACCCGGAAACAGGAGGGTGACTCCGGGTGGGAGTTCACGTTGATTCCCATGATGCCGTGCTGGCCGCGGCCGGAGAGAGAGAGTTCCGCATTGACCTCGTTGGTGACTTTCTGCGGATCTCGCCCGAGCTTTCTCACGTCGTAGTTGGCGATGAACTCAAAATCCCCGCCCAAGGCGAACGCCGAAGAGGTTTGCCAGAGATTTATCCCGCGCTGGCCCGGCAGTTTGGCCGGCTCCGGGGGATCGACATTAATCAACATGCTGTTCCCCTCGCGCCGGAACACCGCTTTGTTCGTGGCGCCCACGATGGGGAATTCCTCCAACAATTTCTCGGGCGTGTCCTGGGCAAAACCAACCCCGGCCGAGAGCATCAGGAACAACAGGGGCAACCCCGTCCGGCGGTCAATCAGTTTCATGGTGATTTCCCTTTTGCTGGCGAATCAGCAACTCAAACCCGGCATGGATCAAGTATGACGAGCAAGGCAGGCAATTGGACGGAACCGGCGGTCAGATTTTCCCGTGAAAAGGACGCTAATGCAAAATTCAAACAGCAACATTTGCACCTGATCCCAAGAGCCCCACTGCGTGAGCGGTGGGGGTGACTGTCACACACAGAAATCCACCCCCACCGCTCACGCAGTGGGGCTCTTGGGATCTCACACAAAATGTCCGTCGAATCAGCGCCTCCCCGGCCCAAGCGTGGCCTTCGCGGACGCTTCCGGCTCGGAAAAAATCACTTCGCGTCAGTGGCCGGGCATCGCCTCAACCATCAGCGATTCGAGGAAAACCCTCCCCGGATCATGACGATGAAGACGCCCAAGAGAAGAACGCCGACAACCGCCACGCCGACACCGAGGAAAAGCCACTTCCGTGAGGCGGGTTGCGGAACCGAATCGAGCGTGATGGTCTGCGTGTCCCCGGTGGCCGGATCGGCGCCGACCGGGGCGGTCACCAACGGCGCTCCGCTTTCGGGATCGACCAGCTTGCCGGATTTCACGCTCAGATCGCTGATGAACATATCAATCGCGTTTGTGCAACTGCCGCCCATGTCCGTCGCCAGGCGAAACCGCGTGATCGGGCCGGTGGCGAACGGAAGCCGGCCGATTTCCATGAGGAGCGGGTTTTCCCCCTCCTGCGCGGAAAAGATCATCTCCGCGCCGACTCGTTGAACAATCAACCGGCCGCTCAGGGCATTGGCGCGGGCGGATTGCGTGTCGTATCGGGGGCCGGCCTTCGTGGGGCTGTGTCGCGTGATCCCGTAGCGATGCCCGAAATCGCGGGACAACCCGCGGCTAAAGGAAATGGAGCCAATGGGGCTTTCGGTTTCAAAATGCAAACTGAAGGACGCAGAGCCGTATCCCTCGGCGCCGATGAGATTGATCCGGTTGATCTGGTATCGCATCGACACCTCGAAATCACCCTCCAAGGCGAACTTGGAATCATGGAACCAATACGTGGCGGCATCTTTCTTGTACACCGGTTGCTCGGGCGGCACGATCCGAATTCCCTTGCCTTCGGCCCGGTAGACGCTCATCTGATCGTTGCTCCGGTTGAAGTCCGTGAGGATTCTCCCCGGCGTTTTTGAATAGTCGAGATGAAGCCCGTATGTCCCGGCGGGCACGGCCGGCGGCGTCACCTGCCTCGCCTCCGGGCCGCGAATGATGCGGTCGGCCTTGATGGCAAAATTCGAGAAGAGAACATGCACCGGTTGCATGTCGGGCCCGTTTCCTTGAAAGGCTGAGACGCGCAGATTCGGGGAAACCAACGGATTCCACGGATAGCGCACCAGTTCGACCGGTTGGGCATCCGGTCCGTCGGCCGCCAGCAGGATCACGTCCGCCCCCTGGCGGCGTATGCCGATCCGGCCCGTCTGGAACTTCCGGGGAAAGGCCACGATATTGTAATGCTTGCCCCCGTCGCGTTTCGGGTTGGTGCGGACCACCCGGAAGCATGTTCCCGAATCAGGGATGGAAGTCACATTGATGCCGATGCCGTTGTGATAACCCCGCCCCGTCATCGCGATTTCGGCATTCGCCTCGGCGGTGATTTTCTTCGGGTCTTTCGCCAGTTGCCTCACGTCGAAATCGACGAAGAATTCAAAATCCCCGCCCACCGCAAAGGTTGAAAGCAACTGCGTGAAACTCTGCGTCCGCTGGCCGGGCAAAAAAGGCAGCAACGGGCTTTTGGCATTGATGAGCAAACCGTTCCCCTCGCGGGTGAAAACGGTTTTGTCGGTGTCCGTGGAGTCGGTGAACTCATCCAGCAGTTTCTCGGCCGTCTCCTGGGTACACCCGGAACCGGCGAATAACAACACGAACACCAGAGGCAGCATCGCCGGGCGATTAGCTGTTTTCATGGCGATTTCTCCTTCTTTTGAGAATCAGCAACACAAGCCCGGCCAGAAAAACAGGCAGCGAAAACACCAGAAGCCATTTGGTCCAGGGCCAGCGGGTGTCCGGCGGAAAGGCCGCCCCGTTGATGGCATCGGCCCGCACGACGATGGACGAAAACCGGCCGTCGATGGGCAGTTCGGCCCCGCCGGTGTCGCAGTAAAACCGAATCTGGTTGATCGGGTCGGCGCCAAAGGGAATTCGCTTCAATTCCTTCAATTCGCCTTTATTCTCGGCGGCCAGCAAGATCAGTTCTTTGCCCGTTCGCCGGATGCCAAGCCGGCCCTTTTTGGCGCTGGTGGAAAACGGTTCGGCCTCGTATTTCTTCTCAGGCTCCCCCGGCAACTCCCGCGTGACAATCAGGCACGAACTCCAGTCCGCGTGATGGGAGCGAGAGAGGAACACGGCGCCCAACGGGCCATTGGTGTGGACGGCGATGCCGAGGGACATGCCGTATCCCGTGGCCGGTTTCGCCAGATCGATGGCATCGTAATCGGCCAGCAACTCGAAGTCCCCGGCAAGCGTGAAATGGGAATAGATCCCCGCCTGCGTGGAGTCCTTGGGGGCTTTCTTGATCTTCAAGCGGACGCTGTTGCGGTCAAGGCCGATGGTCCGGTAGGGATCGTAGCCGTATCGGGCGAAGGCCGCGTTGAGGATGTAATCAACCCGCTCGCTTTGAATCTCCTGCTTCATGTCCCCGGCGAATCCCGAAGAGATTGCCGACAGGGAGATCATGATGGCGAATAACAAGGCATTGAGGAATCTCATGGCGCGCTCACCACCTCTCCGCCGGACGGGGTGAGCAAACCCAGCAGAACATCCCACGGCGTCTGGTAATTGAGGATTCGCACGCTTCCGTCGCCGAAGGCAAATGGCACGCCTCCGACATGTTTTGAACCCCAGCTATCCTTGTAAGGGATGCCGGGCGCGTCCTGATACAGCGCCAGCCCGCCCCGCGACCCTCCCTTCGATCCGCCGATGAAATAAGGCTCGTCCCAGTACCAACTCGTGGGTATCTGGATCGTCGGGTCAACCGCCTTCTCGCCGATCAGGGCCGTGTTGGAAAGCCCGTCCGTGAAGCGGTTCATCGAATAGACGACGGGCCGGTTGGCGAAGGCCTGCAAGTTCACCGCGTAATCGATTTTGGCCCACGCCAGCCCACCGCTAAGGTATTTTCCGTGGATGTCCTCCGCATCCGGCGTTTGCGCTTTGGCTCGCCCGCGCATCGGGCAGAGATACGGCGGGACCACTTGGTTTTGCGCCGCCAGCCGGAAGGCGTTGTCCTGCTCCACCTGCGGAAGAATCGAATAGGCCCAGCTTCCGGTCTGGGCGGCGGGGGCCAGATTCGGGGCGCCGACGCCCCACCGGTACAACTGACTCACTTCCTTGTCGTAAGTTTCCGGCGTGAACAGCGCGCCGGTCGAGTCTTTGATTTTTTGCGCTCCGTCCCATCCGCCGTTGCTCGGAAAGCATTGGTTGATGTCGTGAAAATTATGCATGGCGAGGCCGATTTGCTTGAGGTTGTTGGTGCAACTCGCCTGAGCCGCCGTTCGGCGGACGCTCTGCACGGCCGGAAGCAGCAGCGAAATCAGGATGCCGATGAGGGCGATCACCACCAACAGTTCGACCAGCGAAAACCCCGGCCGCCGGGCAGCGGGCTTCGGACGCTGACGGAGATTGCCAAGAACCGCAACCATCGAGACCCCCAGGAACAACACGGCGATCAGCCACACCCAGCCAACCGGCGGGCGTTTGGCGGGGTCTTTCTCTTCCTTCACCGGTTCGTTGTTGGTTGCCGGGATGTTGGGGATCGGGGGAAGCGGGATGGCGGTCTCCGCCGGAAAGCCCACGAACAGCGGTGCCTTGCCCGGCCGGCCGTCATCATCGATGCCCGTGTAACCGATCTCCAGATTGGAGAACCGCATCGACAATGATTGCGTTTCCCCGCCCGAATCGCCATAAACGCGAACCCGGAGCCGGGTCGTTTCCCGGAAGGAGATTCTGTCCAGCAATTTCCACGGGGCGTCGGCGGCATCGGAGACGAAACACTCGGCCAAACCGTCGATCCGGCGAATCATCAGGCGGCCGCCATCGCTGGCCGCCTGATATTTGCGAAGATCGTACTGGTTTTTGCCGTTCTCGCGGTGACGGTAAACCACCACATACGTTTGCACGCCCGTCACCTCCCGGCCGCGAAGTGTCATGACCGATTCCTCCGCGCCATCAATGGCGATCCCGCCGGCCATTCCATAACCCTCTTTCGGATGAGGAAGACGCAACACTTCGTAATCCGTCTTCACCTGAAAATCCCCGGAGATTAAAAACCGGGAATTGATGCTCAACTGCGAATTCGGCGCGGTCATCGTCGGCGGCAGGTTGATTTGCACACCGGCCCCCCGGCGAACCAAGGCGTTGGGCTTGTCTTTTCCAACGAACTCAAACATCTCGTTCATCCAAACCGGGGCGTTCGCAAATTTCAATTCATGGGGCCACGACGGCTCCTGCCCGCCGACCTTGAGGCACGGCAGGCCGGCGAGAAGCAGCACACTGATGATTCGCAACCGGTCCAAGATGATTTCTCCCCCCGCACGGCCGGATATCCGGTCATCTCACCGTTGCCAGTCAATCCAGAAGGGACGGCCGTACAAACGGTTGACGCCGGTTGTCTCCCCGGTCATGACCCTCACCGGAAGAATTTTCGGACCAGCCTCGCCGCTCGCCCGCCGGATGACAATGCTCTCCAGCCGCGAACCCGGCCCCGTTGATCCGCACAACAAATCCCGGCCATCCGGGGACCAGCCATAGAACCGGTCGGACGGTTCGCCCGTGAACTCGCGCAGTATCCCCGCCTCCAAGTCGAAGACGGCCGGCCGGATTACATTCGCCGCGGATTGTTTCACCCCCGCCGCGGATCGCCCATCTGGCGAGAATCGCCACTGCATGGCCAGTTCCGCCGGCCCGACGTTCAACGTCATAATGGTCCGCCGGGTGTTTTTCGCATCAACCAACGCCAGTTGGGCCTCCCCGCCGTCGGCGGGCCGGATCACCGCCAGAATCATCGTCCCGTCCGGCCGGAGGTCAATCGCCGTGTGGGTTTCCGGCAGGAGGATCCCCGCCGCCCCCGCTTTCATTTCCAGTGATCGCAGCGTCAGCGGCTCGAAGGTCGTCGTCAGCATCGGCCGACTGTCCGGGGAATAGAAGAACGTCCGCGCGTCCCTTCCAACCCGTGTTCCGGGAAAAGGATCGGCGAACCGCCAGAGACACAAGAAATGCCCCTCTGGCGTCAGGTGTTCAAAAAACAGCGATTGCCTGTCCGGCGCCAGACGAAAGCGGCCAATCGCCCCGTGCGGCAGGGGAGGGCTGATGGCGGTGGGATCGCCTCCGTCGGGGTTCAGCAGGTAAAACGCGCGCTCGGACGCCATCACGATATGCCCGGCATGATATCTCCAGACAGGCCCGCTCTCTTGTGAGACCACGGGAGTAGGAGCCGACGGAATCGGTGTGTGGCGCGGCGAAATTACCGAAACCGCCACTGTTGCCGCCACCGTCGAGGTCGCGGCGATCCCGGCGGCGACCGCCGATACTTTCGTCACCACCGTCGAGGTCATCTTCCCGGCCACATCCGCGACCAAGGGCGAAACGCCTGCCGTGACGGAACCGGCCGCATGGCCGAGAACATTCCCCCCCACCGTCGCCGCCAGCGATTGGGGAACCTGGACCAGCAGCATGGCGGCGCTCATCGTCGAGGCAAACGCGAGTTTGTGCCCGGCCAGTTGCTCGGCCAGCCGATCACGCGCCCGTTCAAGACGGCCGCGAAAGACGTTCGGCGTCAGGCCCAACGCCTTGGCGGCCTCTTCGTGGCTTTTCTCCTCCAGATAAACCAGCACGAGGGGAGCCTTGTGCTTCTCCGGCAATTTGTCGAGTTCGGCGTGCAAAATCTCACGGGCTTCGCGGAAAGTGAGTTCGTCCAGAGCGTCGCCAACGGCCGGGTTCGTCGGCCGCGATTGCGCCCGCTGACGATCCCGAATCAATCGCTGCTGATAATTCCTTGCGGTTTTCAGCGACACCCCGTGCAGCCAGCTCGCCACCGATCCCCGCTGGCGAATCGACCTGGCCCGCTTCGCCAACACCAGAAACGTCGCCTGTGTCGCATCCTCGGCGTCATGTTCGTTGCCAAGAACGCTTCGGCAAACGCGATAAACCATCGGGGAATGCCGTTCGACCAGCTTCGTAAAAGCCGCCGCGTTGGAATCCGCCGCAAAGCGCGTCAGGAGGGCGTCGTCGCCATCGTCGGGGCGTTTGGCTGGGGAAAGCCCCGGAATCAACCCCCGCATTCGTTCGGGAAACCATCCCATGCGACACGCCTACGTCCGGGAATTCAATGAACCCTTTGGGAGAGTAGTGTCCGCCGACGGAATTTCTTCACGCGGAAATCCGAAAAATTTTCCCACCCCCCGGCAAACGGTGTCCAGCCACCAGGCGAGCAACAAGACTTTCAGCCCCCACAGAGGGAATTCATAACGGTCGTAATAACTCACCACCACATAAGGCAATAGATAAACCACCAGCAATCCAAGCCCCGCCCAGACGGCGGACGGATGCCTCACCAACGGGGCCATCAACAAAAGTGAAATGGCCGCAAAAATCGGCAGCGGATGCAACAGGTAACAAATCGTCACCACGGTCGGCCGCTGATATTCTTGCTCATCCATCGGGCTGTAATCAACCGTGGCCGCCAACAGGCGATCTTGCGCTTTGCGGACAAACAGCATGGGGTTCTGCCGCACCGCGTGCCAGAAGGCGGCCCGCTTGGCGTCGAGGAAGGCCATCTCTCCCTTCTCCGCGCACTCGGCCCGCTCCGTCCCGTTCTGGGCGTAGGGATGGGTGCCGAAAACCTTCGTCTTCAATCGGCCCTCGTCGTTGAGTAATTGCGACTGGTACAATTCGTAAGCCAGATTCGATTTGACCGGGATAAACCGCTTGAAAACGATGGCGTTGCGGACCACCCACGGCATCATCACCAAGGTCGCAACCCCGATCGCCAGCAATGGTTTGCGCCACTGCCGATGCCTGATCGCCTCGGCCGCCGTCATCACTCCCCAGCACAATCCGGTGATCGGGCTAATCAGCATGACAAGCCCGCCGCCGAAGCCCCAAACGACGGCCCGCCGGGAAGACTCCGTGATTCGCCCCCACACAATGCCGGCGACCAGAAAATCGACGGCCAGAAGCACCAGCCACGAATCATGGGTGACTTGAAACGCCGTGTGAAACCGCGTGACCAACGCCAGGACCGTCAAGCCGACCACCACCAAACTCGGGACCTTCGGGGCGGTCCGGCGCGCCACGACAAGCGTCAGCAGCCCGGTGACGCAAAGTGAAAACACTTGCGAGATAATAATCACATTCATGACGGCGGTTTTGTCCTTGTCGAACATCCACAGCAACCCGGCCTCGTACAAGGTCAGCACCGGCGGCATCCACGCGGTCGGGCCGGTGGGCGTCTTGAACGGATCGGCATAGCCCCGGCCGGAGACGAGGGCTTCGGCGATGTTGAGGTATTCGGCCCCGAGGTGCTTGTTGTCGTTCGCGTTCACGCCAACTTTGAACGGGGGAAACCAGGCATATTCATTGGGATCTTCCACATCGTGGCTGAGATTCGCATAAACGGACGCCCCGACAATTCCGGCGATCATCAGGATCAGACTCGCCAAAAAATCCGGGCTGCGATGCCACGGCTGAAGCATGATCGTCGTCCTCAAACGCTGGTCCGGGAGTATCCCTAACATGACGACGAACCGCCGGGCGTCAATCCAAAAATCCCGACAATCGGCGCAAAACTCTTTCCAGACAGGATTTTCGCCGCCGGTCACTTTTCCTTGACTCTCCCCCCGCATCGATTAAATTGGGGCGTGCAATTCCATCACGTCTTTTTCGCAAGGTGACTCATGGGCCTGTTCGACAATCTCTTCGGCGACAAATCAACCAGCAACCGCGAACTCAGCAAACAAGAAGCCTTTGCGGGCATTTTGCTCGGGGCCAGCGCCTGCGACGGCCACATTTCCGACGAGGAGGTTCAAAGCCTCTTCACGACGACAGAGCGGATGAAACTGTATGAAAACATGGTCCCCGCCAAATGGAATTCCATGATGGATTCATTGGTCAAGATCCTCAAGAAAGAAGGCCCGACAGGCTTGGTGGACCGTTGCGCCCGCGCGCTGCCCGAGGGACTGGCGGACACGGCCTTCGCCAACGCCTGCGACATGGTTCTCGCCGATGGCGTCGTCGAAGATGAGGAAAAAGAATTCCTCGACCACCTGCAAAAAGCCCTCGGCATCGACGGCGACACCGCCTTAACCATCGTGGAAGTGATGATTACGAAGAACAAGGGCTGAACGGGCGTCTAAGGAATCTGGATGGTTTTCGGCAACCGGGTCAGACACCCGGCCCGAGTCAAAATCGCAAAGGCATCCATGATTTCCAGACGCACTTTTTTGAGCGCGGCCGGGGCGGCCGTGATCGGAACCGGATTATCAGCCGAAGAACCCGGCAAACAGCCGCGCAAGAAACTGGCCATCGTGACCACGGAGTGGCGATATCTTTCGCACGCCTGGCACATGGGAGAGCGTTTTCTGGCCGGTTACCCGATCAAAGGGCGCTGGCACCGCCCGGCGATTGACGTGGTTTCCGCATATGTGGATCAATTTCCCAAAAACGACCTGAGCCGGGACCGTGCCCGCGAATCCGGTTTCACCATCTATAAATCGGTTGCCGAAGCCCTGCGCTGCGGCACGAACAAGCTCGCCGTCGATGCCGTGCTGATTATCGGCGAACACGGTGACTACCCGAACAACGAGTTCGGCCAAAAGAAGTATCCCCGCTACGAGTTCTTCAAGCAAGCCGCGGAAGTCTTCAAGAAAGACGGCCGCGTGGCGCCCATCTTTAACGACAAACACCTCTCTTGGAAATGGGATTGGGCGAAGGAAATGGTGGACACCGCCAAGGAAATGAAGATCCCGTTTTTGGCCGGATCGTCCTTGCCGCTGACGTGGCGGCTGCCGGCCGTTGAGATGCCGCTTGGAGCCGAGATTGAAGAAGTCATGAGCTTGGCGCACGGATCAGTGGACAGCTACGACTTCCATGCCTTGGAAGTCATTCAGTGCATGGCCGAACGGCGCAAGGGAGGCGAAACAGGTGTGGTCGCGCTGCAAGCCCTTCGCGGCGACTCCGTTTGGAAGGCGATGGAAACGGGAACATGGAATGTCGGCGGGTGGGACCCCAAATTGTTTGAAGCGTGTCTCTGCCGCAGCCAGACTTTGGCGCAGGCCCCGACGAACAGCCATCGCCACCCGACGCTCAACCAGATGCGCGAGTGGGTCAAATCACCAGTGGCTTATCGCATTGAATATGCCGATGGCCTGAAGGCCACCATGCTCTTGGTGAACGGCCTTGTCACCGACTTCACCTTCGCCGCCCGCCTCAAGGGAGAGGCTGAACCCCTCTCGACGCTGTTCTACCTGCCACCAAACCCGAACGTCGCCTACTCGGCCGCCCTGATGTCGAAGGCCGAGGAACTGTTCATGACCGGCCAGGCCCCGTATCCCATCGAGCGGACACTCCTCACCGGGGGACTGGTCGAGGCGGGAATGCAATCGCTCGGCAAAGACCAAAAGCGACTGGAAACCCCACACTTGGCGATCCGGTATCAACCACCCAAGGCGTCATTGTTCTCGAAGGAATGAAGAGAAGAGGAATGAAGAGAAGAGTTCTCGCAAAGTACGCAAAGGGGACGCAAAGTTCGCCAGAGTCAATGAAAAATGGTTCTCGAATCATCCGGCCCCGGAGTCATCATTTATTTCGTCGACTCTTGGCGAACTTTGCGTCCCCTTTGCGTACTTTGCGAGAACTCTTCTCTTCATTCCTCTTCTCTTCTCCTCTCAATCAACTATCTGCTCACCCACAAGACAGCCCGCTCCGGCGATTCGCACTTCACACATTTCGCCGCGCTGGTCTGTCCACACCAACACCCGGCCATCGCGGCCGACTTCTTGCCCTTGCTCCACCACCAGCGGCGACGGCGGCGAACCGATGAACTTTCGGTAGTAAGCCCCCAGCACCCCGGAGGCCGTCCCGGTCACGGGGTCTTCCGTCGTTCCCGAACGGGGAGACGAGAAATGCCGGGCATGAAGATGGGATTGCGGGTCGATGACCTCGCGGCAGAAGGGGTGGACCGAGGCCGTCGGCATCTCGGCCAGCACATCGGGGAACTCGGCGTTTCGCGGGATCATCCGCCGAATCGCCGCGAGCGTTCGCACCGGGACCACCAGCGTCCAAAGACCGGTGCTGCCGTAAACGACCGGCAACTCCGGGTCGAAATCGGCCTCCTCCACGCCAAGGGATCGGGCCAATTTCGCCCGGTTTCCTTGAAATTCGACGAATTGCGCCGGGGCCTGTGTCATCGTCACCATCAACTGGCCGACCGGGTCGATTTCAAGAACAATGGGAAGCATCCCGGCCAGCGTTTCCAGCATGAGCCGGCACGGAACCGGCCGGGGCAACAGCCCGTGATGGTGCAGGGCGACAAAACTGGCCACCGTGGCGTGACCGCACAAATTGACTTCATGGCCGGGAGTGAAATACCGGAGGCGAAGATCCCCGCGAGCCGAGGGAAGGACAAACGCCGTCTCGTTGAACCCAACCTCCCGCGCGACATGTTGCATCGCCTCGTCATCAAGCCCGGAGGCATCCAAGACCACCCCGGCCGGATTCCCCATGCGCGGTGTCGTCGAAAAAGCATCAACATGAAGAACACGAACCATGCGGCTCATCCTCACACACTCGATATCGTTCGCCCGGCCCGTAACAGGCCCGCCGAATCGCTCAACAAATCTATTGCTTCCACGCGAGCGTGACCTTCTCCGTCGCCGGGTCAATCAAGAACAGGAACGATTCGGCTTTCCCCGGCCGGCCGTTTTCATCTCGCGAAGGCGCCCCGCCGATTAACACCGCCAGATGGTCGCCGGCGCTGATCAGTTGAGCGCGGTTCTCGAACCCGATACGGCCGATTACTCCGGGAAACATTGGCGCGGGCATCCGCGTTGATTTCAAAATCGCCCCTTGGGCGCTCATTTGGTACAAGACCGGGCGTCCTCCGTCATCCGATCCGGCAAATTCTTGCCCGAGACCATACAGCATGTCATCCTTCGGGTGGTAGGCCAGTCCGGTCAGTTCGGTCAACCGGGGCAATTCGGCCACCGCCCCCCACTTCCCGGTGGCTGGAACATACTCGCAAATGGTTCTGTTGGCGACCACCAACAGCCGCTCCCGCTTGGTGTCAAAGGCCATTGCGCGGAGCGAGCCAATGTTCACCGTCCCCGGAGTAGGCGTCAGTTTGACGCTTGTTCGCTTCTCCAAGTCCGCCTCATGGATGTCGTGCGCGGTCATCCCGTAATGCTTCTTCCCCTTGGGGTCGAAAACCAGCCGGACAAGCCTGCCGGGGAGCGGCTTGAACGTGGCTCGAACCGGGCCGTCTTGGGTGAAATCCCCCAACGATCCGGCTGTCTCATGGCCGCCCGTTGCGACGAGATGAACAGCTTGAAATTTGACCTTCGGAATCTCGGCCGCCCGCGACAGTGTGGGATAGACGGAGGACAGCCTTGGTTCATCCTGGATGGCGTCCACCAAAAAAGGGAAAGCAGGTTTGAAGCTGTAAACCCCTTGAAAACTCCTGATTTCCTGGCCGGTCAGCTCATGAATCGCCTGGACGGACGGGCGAAATCGCGGGGAGTCCAGCTTATAGTGCAGATACAAATACGGCTTTTCATCCCGGCCCTCGTGGAAATACTTGACCACTTCGGTCCCGTTCGGCACATTGGCCGCCTGGCCGTGATACCCGGCAAGAATGACTTTTTTGATGATGGTTTTGGGAGTGGCGGTCACATCCCAAGTGACCGGGTTATAACCGCTGAGGACGAGCGTGACCTCGACACCCGGCCGGTCCACCTTGACGCTCGCCGTCGGATTGGCGGCCTTGCGATCAACTTCGTTGACGGCCACCACATGCAGTTCCGTCGGGCCGGCCGGTTTTGCCTCCGGCAGACGGGGGAGGGCCGCCCCTTGGGCGGCGAAAAGGGCCAATGACAGCAGAGCGTTGCAAAAGGGTTTTAACATGGCTGCTCCGGGGGTGACGGGCATCGCCATCAGGCGACCGGTCAGATCAGACCGGAAGGCTGCCGGTGGCGAGAACTATCCCCAAAGCTATCGAGCATTCCCAATCGACACAATGAAATTGCGATGGCCACGAGGCCCCTTCCCCAAACCTTCATGAATGGCCGAAACCACTAATTAAACTCCGCTTTGACGCCGGTCAGTGGTCACTGGTCATTCACGAGTTATACCGAATCACATTGATTAACATCCAAGGTGAAGCCTCGGAGACCCCCTCCGGCTCCCCCTTGCCAAGGGGGAGAGGAAATCCGGTCTCTGCCAAAACCATCAGCCTCGGAAGAGAGGCCGGTTTTGCTCTCCCCCTTGGCAAGGGGGAGCCGGAGGGGGTCTTGACTTTAACCTTTCGTCAGTGATCAAAGCGATTCGGTATTAGTCATTCCCTGACGCTTACTTTTTCTTTTTCCGCGGATTCCCGGCAGGCTTCTGTGGTTCCTTGGTCACCTGTTGTTGCTTTTGGGCTTCCTCCAGCAATTGTTCCCAGCGGGTCTTCAACTCGGCCTTTTTGCGACCAAGCCAGCCCTTGGGGGCCTCCGGTTTCGGCTTGTCGGCCGGGCTGGTTCCCTTGGGTTCCGAGGTTGGCAGTTTGACATTTTTGATGAGCCGCCGTTCGATCATCCCCCACACGCTGGACATGATGAAGTAGATGCACAACCCGGCCGCCACCTTGTAGAAGAAGAACGCCATGAAGACCATCATGAACTTCATGGTCTTCTGCTGCATTTGCATCTGCGGATCGTCCGTCTTCGGCATCATCTTCGACTGCGTGTACATCATCAGCCCGACGGCCACCATCGGCAGCAGGTTGAAATACGGCCCGAGGTAGAACGTCGAACCCAAGTCTTCCGGCGAACTGATGAACGGGATCTTCTCCGTCCACCAAATCAGCATGTCCGGGGCCGCGAGGTTGGGCAGCCAGAGGAAGGGCTCCAACCGGAAGAACACGCTCTCTTGGAGGGCATAATACAGCCCCATGAAAATCGGCATTTGGGCCAGCAGCAAGAAACAGCCGCCGAAGGCTGCCGCCGGATTGATGCCATGCTCGCGGTAGAGCTTCATCTTCTCGACATTGAGGCGGTTGTAATCGTTGCCGTACTTCTCCGTGAGCTTCTTCATCTCCGGAGCCACTTTGGCCTGTTTCTCTTGCATGATCTTGGCATTGATCGATTGCCGCCGGCTGAACGGGTGCAACATCCCCCGGACGAAGACGGTGATGACGATGATGCAAATGCCAAGACTCGGGATGATGCCCGTGAGAACGCCGAGCAGCGAATGCACGATGTTCGTGAACACGATCACCAAGTCAGTCCAGAAAATCGCGTTGGCGAAGCGGCCCAAGAAGTTCGGCATCGGGGCGTCGGTCAGCGTGCTGAGGTGCAGGGCGTCCTTGTAACGCTCCACCGTCTCCTCGGGGACGGCTTCCGCACCCTTGAGTTGCTTCAACAACCGAACCTTCACCGGCCCTTGATACAGCACATAGGAGTGGCTGACCGGAACCGCCGCGTCAACGGCCTTGCTGATGGCCCGGAAGGTCATGTCGTCGAGAAATTCCTTGCCCTTGTTCGTCGGCCCTTGGGGAGTGAAGCGAATGTATTCGATGTAATCCGGCTTCTGTCCGGCGGGTTGGACATTGTCCAGGGCCAGCACGGAGGCGAAATACTGCACCATCAACCCGGCATAGCGGATCGGCTTGGTGTCCTTGCCCACCAGCCGGTCGCTTCCCTCGGTGAGGCGAACTTCCCGGATGTCTTCCAGAGACCGCGTCGCGTTATCCCTCGTGTCCACCCAACCGACGACGCCCTGACGATGGGTGGTCGCGTACCATTCGCCTTCGAGGGGAATCCCCTTGGGTCCGTCGATCTGATAACGGAAACCTTCCGAGCGAACGCCCTCGGGGCGTCCGGAGGGCGTCAGTGTTACGTTGAGACCAACGTGATATTCATCCCGCTTCAACGTGTAAGTCTTGGTGATCTTCACATAGTGCGGCTCGCCCAGTTCCGTCTCGAAGGAAACAGTTTGCACGGAGCCATCGGAGGACGTGGTATTGTCAACAATCTTCCAGTTGCGTTCCCCGAGGGTGTTCACCGGGTGGTCGTCAGAAGCTTTTTCGTAGTGGTACATCACATAGGAGGGATGTTCCAGATAATCCGTGAACCGGGGAATCTTGCCGGGCACCAGTTCCGGCACGGGAACCTGCCGTTGCTCGCGGATGGTGGGCATCCGGGGAACGCGCACGCCGGGGATCAGGTGCAACGGCTTCTTGGAACCGTCGGCCTCCGTGACAGGCAATCCTTCCCGGTCGGCATGTTGGAAGCGGGCCAGCACCACTTGCTGGATGGAGGCCCCCTTCGTGTTGAGCATCACCCGCAGATGATAGGTGTTCTCGGAGTGCCCCAAGGGAACCAATTCCGGCTGGTCGGCCGGCTTGGGCGCGTGCAGTTGGAAACGGTTGGCGACGGGCATTTGAGACAGCGGCCGATCATCGGCAGGCATCGCGGCCAGCAACCCGCCGGTGACGAACAAGACCGTCTCACGGTATTCAAACAACGGAACGCGCGGCAGATTGACGACGGGTGATGTGGGGGCCGCCATCCCGCCGACGACCGACATGACCGCCTCCTGGCGGCCTCGCATGATGTATTTCCGCTCCTGCTCTTGTTGCTCCAAAGCAGGCGCCTCGATGCGGATGGCCGTGTCAATCAGCCCGCCCCCGGCAAATGCGGCCAGCTCACGCTCGGCCGGTTTTTTCGGGGGAGGAGGCCAGATGGCGTTCTGGATGAACGGCCAGCCAATCAAAACGGCGGCGCCGATGATGAGGTAAACGAAGGCGAAACGGTTGCGTGGTTGCATCGGGGTATCTTAGCGGAGCCTGTGAAGATCGGGTATTAGGTGGTTCGCCGAACCGTCGAATCCTTTTTGGCTATCTTTGCCCGTCTTCACAATTCCCCGGCCAGTCAAATTAATTGGCCGACTGTTTCTCACGATTTGAACTTATTTCCCTCGACAAGCATCACGGGGCGAGTTATTCCCCCGCTCACATTCCTGCATCGGAAGGCCGTTGCGAGGTTGTCAGTTGATGTGTCGGCGAAAACCGCTTGGGGAAGTGGTTCTTGCCGATGCCGACCGGTCTGCCACACAGACACGATCCGGCGATCCGGGTTGTGCCTGTCAGGACCGGGAGACGCGAGACGATTTTTGAAAAAATTTCGTTTCAGACCTCAGTAGTGGCAAGTCGATGTGGGGATGTACGGCACACTTCGCCTTGTGCCATCGGAGTTTGGAGGGTTGACACGCCGCCCGCATGGGCGACTCGGTGAACACGGGGGATTTCCGCAACACACGCATGGACGCGCCACGGGGCCGATTCGTCGGGGGAGACGAATGGCCGCGCGGGTTGACGGGTACTTCGCATCGAATCGTCTCGAATTGACTCAGTCAGTTCACTTGCGGGTCGCATCAAGTCGGGGGAGCCGGGCTGGCATTCAGCACGGACGACTTGGTCTCGGCGGGTCACTTCCAATCAACAGGGAGGGATCCGAATGGTGACGCAGGTAAACTTGGATATTCCGCAGGTTTGGCAGTTGTACCGGGAAACCGGGAACGTCGAGTATCGCAACCGGCTGGTTGAGCGTTACCTGTCGCTGGTGAAGTACAACGCCGAACGCATCTGGGCCCGATTGCCCGATGGCGTGGAACTGGACGATCTCATCAGCTCCGGCACGTTCGGGCTGCTGGACGCCATCGACGCCTTCGACTTGAACCGCGGCGTGAAGTTCGAGACCTATTGCGTCCCGCGTATTCGCGGGGCCATGCTCGACGAACTGCGCACAATGGACTGGGTTCCCCGGCTTGTCCGGGCGAAGGCCTCCAAAATGGAAGCGGCCCGCAAGGCCCTCGAAGCCAAGCTCGGTCGGCCGCCTCGCCCGGATGAACTGTCCGAGGTTCTGGGAGTCCCCATTGAGCAGCTGGGCACCCACGTCGGCGAGGCCACGGCCGTCGGCCTCGTGAGCCTGAACAAGAAGTGGTACGAAACGGACAGTTACAAGGATGTTCGCGAGATCGACATCCTCGAGGACAAAAAGTCCGAAGACCCGACCCACCGCATCCAAAACGGCGACCTGATGCGCCTGGTGACCAAGGGCCTCAACCGCAACGAACGCCTCATCATCATCCTCTACTACTATGAGGACATGACGATGAAAGAGATCGGGGCCACGCTCGACCTGAGCGAATCCCGCGTCAGCCAGATGCACTCCAGCATCGTCGCCCGCCTGCAAGCGCAACTCAACCGCCGCCGGCCCGAGTTCAGCGCCTGATTTCAACGGACTACATTCGCATCTTCCACGCCACCGCCGGACCTCCGGCGGTTTTGGCGTTTGCGCATTTGCTTCCCTCATTTTTCTCTCCGCCTCCCGGCCTCGCCGTGGTACAACTTTTTCTCCGCTTGCGTGCATTTCATCAGGGAGTTCTCATGCGTGTCGTGCTGGCGTTTACCATCTTGATTCCGTTCCTGGCCCTCGCGGCCGACCCGCCGAAGACCGAGCCAAAAAAGGAAGCACCGAAAGCTGAGCCGCCGAAGGCCGAACCCAAGAAAGAACTGCCAAAAGCCGAGCCGCCGAAGATTGAACCCAAGAAAGAGGCGCCCAAGGCCGAGCCGCCGAAGACTGAACCCAAGAAAGAAACGCCCAAGGTCGAACCCAAAAAGGAACCCGCCGTGTTCCCCGGCGAAGCGACCATTCGGGGTTACTTCCGACAGCAAGTGAAGGAAATCCAAGACACAACCCTGACGGGCTACAAGACCAAAGAGGAATGGGAGAAGGCCCGGCCGGAACACAAGCGGCAATTGCTTGACATGCTCGGGCTGTGGCCATTGCCGCCCCGGACAGAATTGAAACCCGTCATCACCGGGAAGATTGATTCGCCCAAATTCACGGTGGAGAAACTATATTTCCAGTCGAAGCCCGGCCTGTATGTGATGGCCAATCTGTACCTTCCCAAGCCCGCGCCGCAAAAGGCCCCGACGGTGCTGTATGTGTGCGGACATGGCAACGTCGTCAAAGACGGCGTCAGTTTCGGCAGCAAGGTCTTTTACCAGCATCATCCGACCTGGCTGGCCGAGCATGGTTATGTGTGCATGGTAATTGACACACTACAACTCGCGGAGATTCAGGGGTTCCACCACGGGACGCATCAACTCGGCCAATGGTGGTGGCAGGGCTTGGGCCACACGCCCGCTGGGGTCGAGTGCTGGAACGCGATGCGGGCGCTCGACTATCTTGAAACCCGCCCGGAAGTGGACACGAAGCGAATCGGCGTCACCGGCCGATCCGGCGGCGGGGCTTATTCATGGTGGATCGCCGCGACAGACGAACGGGTGGCCTGCGCCATCCCGGTCGCGGGCATCGCGGACTTGCAGGCCCATCTGTTGGAGGGTTACCCCGGCCGGTTGGAAAAAGGGGTGATCGCCGGGCATTGCGACTGCATGTTCATGGTGAACACTTACCGATGGGACTTCGCCACGCTGGCCGCGATGATCGCCCCCCGGCCGGTGCTGCTCGGCAACAGCGACGCGGATGATATCTTCCCCGTGGCCGGTTATCGTCGGCTGGCCGAGAAGACTCGCAAAATCTACGAACTTTACGGAGCCGGGGAGAAATTCGCCCTGTTGGAAACCAAAGGTCCGCACACGGACACGCCGGAACTACGGGCCGGGGCGTTTCGCTGGCTCAACCGCTGGCTGAAGAACGACAACGCCGAAGTGACGGACCCCAACCCGGCAACCCCGAAATTCGAGCCGGCCCAACTCAAAGTGTTTGCGAAAATCCCGGAGGACCAACGCAACACGACGATTCAGGAAACCTTCGTCGCCACATCGAGCATTGAGTTGCCGAAATCGCCGGAGGTGATTCGCCAATGGTGGCCCGCCAAGCGGGAAGAGATGTTGAAAGAGTTGAAGGAACACACCTTCCGCAACTGGCCGAAGGAAACTGATTTGGCCCTCAAACCCGCCGGGGACAAGACGCACGATGGCATCCGCTTGCGGGCGTGGGACTTCACCAGCGAAACCGGCGTGGAACTGCGACTGTGGCTGATGACCGCCGCCACGACCGACAAACCTTCGCTGGTGGTTTTGAACGCGCTTGGCGAAGCCGATTGGAAAACATGGTGCGCCGACTTGGGATCGGAATTCACCGATGTGCTGAAGGTTTCGACGCCCATCAAACGGGACGAGGCCAAATTCAAACAGAACAAAGCGGTGATGGAGAAGATGAAATGGTCGTTCGCGGCCGTGTGCCCCCGAGGCATCGGGCCGACACGATTCGCGGAAGCCGGCAACCGGGATGAGATTCAATATCGCCGACGCTTCGCCCTCATCGGGCAAACTTGGGAAGGCCAGCAAGTTTGGGACGTTCGCCGGGCCTTTCAAACATTGGGTAAACTCGGCGAAGCGAAGGAAGCCCCGTTATGGTTGCAGGGCAAGGGGGACATGGCCACGGTTGCGCTATTCGCGGGGATTTTCGAGCCGACCGTGGCCCGACTAGATCTTTGGCAGCTTGCCCCGACTTACAAAACCGCCCCGCCGATGCTGAACGCCTGGCGGCATCTGGACATTCCTCAAGCTCTGGCCCTCGCGCACCCGAAGAATGTTAAACTGTATGTGAAGGATGACGCCGCCCGCGAGGCATGGGCGTGGCCGCTCGAAATGCAAAAGGCGCTGGGGAAGGAAACCCTGCAACTTCGCGTCGTCGGCGAATAAGTTGACATCAGAAATAGGAAAGAAGAGAAGACTAACCACAAAGGCACAAAGATCACACAAAGTTCCACAAAGAGATGAAAAGAACGGCATTTGTATGCGAAGTTCTTGGTGAAACTTTGTGTGATCTTTGCGCCTTTGTGGTTAGTCTTCTCTTGCTGATTTGGAGCAAACGGAAAGAATGAAACAGTCGGCGATGAGAGTACTCCGCACGCTCCGCGTGCGGGCGGGACTTTGACCCGTTTCATCGTCTGGCCTCGGAGGAAGTCCCATCCGCACGCGGAGCGTGCGGAGTACTCTGGTCACCGGCCATTCATTCTTTCCGCTCACTCTTAATTTCGGACACTCCAAGGACCGGGAGCAAAATGGCTTCGCCGATTCCCTACGGCCGGCAGTGGATTGACGACGACGACATCGCGGCCGTGGTCGAATGTCTGCGGGGCGACTGGCTGACGCAAGGCCCGGCGGTCGAACGCTTCGAGCAATCGCTGCGGGACGCCACCGGAGCCAGACATGCGGTGGCCGTCGCCAGCGGGACAGCCGCCCTTCATCTCGCGGCCCTCGCGGCCGGGGTTGGCCCCGGCGATATCGGCCTGACCTCAGCCATCACCTTCACCGCCAGCGCCAATTGCGTCGCCTATTGCGGCGGCGATCCGCATTTCATCGGCATTGACCCGGCCACCGGGTTGATGGATATCTCCTTGCTCGAAGCCCGCGTGCGGGAATTGGCGAACAAGGGAACGCCGCCGAAGGTGATCGTCCCGGTGGACCTCGCGGGACAACCCGCCGACCTGCCCGCCGTTCGCCGGATCGCAGACACTGTCGGGGCATTGGTCATCGAAGACGCGGCCCATTCCCTCGGCGCCCGTTACACGCACAACAACACGACCTTTCGGGCCGGGTCGTGCGAACACACCGATTTCGCCATCCTCAGTTTCCACCCGGTGAAACACGTCACGACCGCCGAAGGGGGGGCCGTGCTGACCAACAACCCGGAACTGGCGACGAAACTCCGCGACCTGCGAACGCACGGCATCCACCGAGACCCGAAACGCCTCACACGGCCCGACGAAGGCCCGTGGTATTACGAACAGGCATCGCTCGGCTTTCACTACCGCCTGTCGGACATGCAGTGCGCGCTCGGCATTTCCCAGATGAAAAAGCTGGAGGCGTTTGTCGTTCGCCGCAACGAGATCGCCGCCCGTTACGATGACGCCTTCGCCAAGGCTCCCTTCGCCGGGAAGATTGTTCCGCTGAAGAAAACGGAGCATCTGAATCGTAACGCTTATCACTTATATGTGATTCGCTTGATGCGACAGCCCGGCGAAACGCTCGACGCCGTCGCGGCCCGGCGCAAGGCGCTGTTTCTCAACCTCCGCGAGCGGGGCATCATCCCGCAGGTGCATTACATCCCCGTGCCGATGCAGCCATATTACCGCGACAAACTCGGCCGGCTTGATGACGGTTCGCGAGAATATTACGCCTCGTGCCTGAGCATTCCGATGTATCCGAAGATGACCGACGGCGACGTGGCCCGCACGATTGACACGCTGGCCGAGTGCATCAATGCGGGGGACAACCGATGACCGCCAAGCCTCGCATCATGGCCATCATGCAGGCCCGCATGGGATCGAGTCGCTTGCCCGGCAAGATCATCGCGGAGATCGCCGGGCGGCCGATGTTAAATGTCATCATCGACCGGCTGGGCCGCTCCAAACTGATGGATGAACTGGTGATCGCCAGTTCCGAACGCCCGGCAAACCAAGTGGTCGAAGACTTGGCCGCGAAGGCGGGCGTGCGTTGTTTTCGCGGTTCCGAGGATGATGTGCTGGATCGCTTTTATCAGGCGGCCCGGCTGGGGAAGCCGGACATCATCGTTCGCCTCACGGCCGACAATCCGTGCATGAACGGCGAATGGATGGACTTCTTAATCGAACAAGCCCTCGCCGGGAAGTGGGACTATTTCGCCCCGAGTTTCCAGACGCATCCGCACGGCGTCTCGGCTGAAATATTTCCGTTCGCCTGTCTCGAAACCATGTGGAAAGAAGCGACTCACCCCGAGGAACGGGAGCATGTGACGCCGTTCCTCTATCGCCGGCCGGATCGGTTCCGTGTGTGCTGGCATGAATCAGCCGAGAATAACTCAGACCTTCGCCTCACCGTGGACACCGAGGACGATCTTCGCCTCGCCCGCGAAATCTTCGACCACTTCGGCCATGACCAGTTCACCTGGCAGGAGGCGGCACAAGCCATCCGCAACCACCCCGAATGGCGGGACTTGAACCGGCACGTTCATCAGAAGATCGTGAGCCATCGTGTCCAGTGAAGCCCCGACGCTCTTGATCCGGGCCGATGCCGACCCCCGCATGGGAACCGGGCATGTGATGCGCTGTCTGGCCCTGGCGCAATGCTGGCTCGATCACGTCGGCCCGGTCACCCTGGCGGCCGCCCGCCTGCCCGCGGGCCTGCGAGACCGCCTGATCGCCGAGGGTGTCAGCGTGCGAACCGTCTCGGACCAACGTGCGGATATCGTGAGGCTTGCCCGCGAATTGTCGGCGGCGGTCGTCGTCCTCGACGGATACCACTTCACCACCGAAGACGAACGGGCTGTTCGCGAGGCGGGTTTTCCCGTGCTGGCGATGGACGATTACGGCCACACCGCCCACACCCATGCGACGTGGGTGCTGAATCAAAACCTCGGCGCGTCCGAATCCCTCTACAACACACCCGCCCGGTTGCTGCTCGGGTCACGCTATGCGATGCTTCGCCGGGAATTTCTTGAGTCGAAACCGCTGCCGCGTCCGGCGGCCGATGTTGCTCGAAAAATCCTGATCACGATGGGCGGAGCCGACCCGGACAACATCACCGGGCTCATGTTGAAAACCTTTGAATCAATCCCGGCCGACGGATTGGAACTCCTCGTAGTGATCGGCGGCAGCAATCCGCATGCAGCCGCCATCGAACAACAAACCACCGCGTTTCCGCATCGGGTGACCGTGCGGCGTGATGTGACGGACATGCCCGACATCATGCGGCAGGCCGATCTGGCGGTCACGGCCGGGGGAACCACCACTTGGGAACTGGCCGCGTATGGCGTGCCGATGATCGTCGTCACTGTGGCGGACAATCAGGAAAATTTGGCGAAAGCCATCCATGAGGCCGGGCTGGCCGTCAATCTTGGCTGGCCGGATTCCACCTCGCCCGAACAGAAGCATGACGTGATCCACCGGATGATTGGCGATGCCACCCGGCGACAGGCCATGAGCGAGGCCGGCCGGCGCACGGTGGACGGTTGGGGGGTCACCCGCGTGGTCCAGACATTGCAATCAACGCCGGTGATCTCCCTTCGGTCGGCGAACGAGGGCGATTGCCGGATTGTCTGGGAGTGGGCCAACGATTCGAGTTTGAGAAGCGTCTCGTTCTCCCCCGATCCTATTCCTTGGGAAACTCACACAGTCTGGTTTCGGAAACGCCTGACGGATCCCGCGTGTCTGTTCCTGATCGGACAGGACGCCGACGGTTGTCTGACTGGCATGATTCGTTTTGATCGGTCACCGGAGGGGGTCGTTGTTTCCGTGTACCTGACTGCCGAATCTCGTGGAAAGGGTTATGGCATGGTGTTGATTCGTCGCGGGACCAAGCGGGCGTTGCGGCATTTTCAAGAGTCTCGTGTCAGCGCGTGGATCCTGCCCGATAATCCGGCATCTCTGCGGACGTTTGCAAGGGCGGGCTATCGTGACATGGGAACGAGGGAGCATCAAGGCATCCGGGCCCATCTGATGGTTTTTGAGGAGGGAAACTGATGATCGCGAGATCTTTTCGCCTTGGCCGGGCCGAGGTGGGTCCGGGGCATCCGGCTTACATTATTGCCGAATTGTCGGCGAATCACGGCCAGAATTTTGAGGAGGCTGTCCGGCTTGTGCGGGCGGCAAAGGAGTCTGGCGCGGATGCCGTGAAACTTCAGACGTACACTGCGGACACAATGACCATTCCCTCAAACGGCCCGGATTTTCAAATCCGCGGAGGAACGATTTGGGACGGCCGGAATCTGCACGAACTATATCAAGACGCTTACACTCCTTGGGAATGGCAGCCCAAGCTAAAACAGGTGGCCGAGAGCCTCGGGATGGATTTGTTCAGCACGCCGTTCGATCCGACGGCCGTGGACTTTTTGGAGTCGATGCACGTCCCCGCCCACAAAATTGCCTCTTTTGAAGTTGTCGACCTTCCGCTCATCGAGAAAATCGCCGCGACAGGCAAACCGATCATCATGTCCACGGGGATGGCCACGCTCGCGGAAATCACCGAGGCCGTGGACACAATCTTTGGCGCCGGCAACAGGCAGTTGGTGTTGTTGAAGTGCACCAGCGCCTATCCGGCCGCGCCTGACACGATGAACCTGCGGACCATCCCGCATCTGGCCGAGGCGTTCGGCGTGCCGGCGGGTCTGAGCGACCACACCCTGGACATTGCCGTGCCGGTGGCGGCCGTTGTTCTCGGAGCGTGTGTGATTGAAAAACATCTCACCATGTCACGATCCGTGCCGGGACCGGACAGCGCTTTCTCCCTCGAACCCGCCGAGTTTCGGCGAATGGTCGAGGCGGTGCGGGCAGCCGAGAAAGCCGTGGGGAGCGTGCATTACGGAGTCACGGCGGACGACGCCAAAAGCCGCGTGTTTCGCCGTTCGCTGTATGTCGTCGCGGATATCAAATCCGGGGAGCCTTTCACCGAGGCCAACGTGCGAAGCATCCGGCCGGGTCATGGCCTGCCGCCCAAAATGATCCGGGAGGTATTGGGCCGGCGCGCGGCCACGGACCTGCCCAAGGGAACCGCGCTTCGTCTCGACCTGATCTTGTCATAACCCTGCGGCCGCGAGCCTCGCATGGTCACCCGAGCAAAGGGACGTTTCGTTTGGAACTTCAACAATCTTCGGAACCCGAATCATACGCCGTGGCCACGATCCGGCCCTGGAATCTGGCCGAATACGAAAACAACATTTCCAAACTGCCGGGACGGTGGACGCTAATCACCGAACCCCGGGAGTTGACGGTGGAATACCTAGACTCCCTGCGGCCGCGATATGTCTTTTTTCCCCATTGGAGCCACAAGATTCCCCCGGAGATCATCCGCCGGTTCGAGTGTGTTTGTTTTCACCAAACGGACCTGCCATATGGCCGTGGCGGCAGTCCGATGCAAAACCTGATCGAACGCGGCCACGAACACACTATGCTGACCGCCTTGCGAATGACGGAGGAATTTGACGCCGGGCCGGTGTATCTCAAGCGTCCCATGTCGCTCCACGGCCTCGGCGAGGAGATTTTTCTTCGCGTGGCCCGAACCGTGACGACAATGATTGCAGAAATCATTGCCAATCATCCCGAGCCGGTTCCGCAATCGGGCGAGGCGACGGTCTTCAAAAGGCGGACCCCCGCCCAAAGCCAGATCCCGCCCGAAACGATCTCACTGGAAAAATTGTTCGACCATCTTCGCATGCTCGACGTGGCCGGTTATCCCCCGGCGTTTTTGGAATACGGCAATATCAGGTTGGAATTCTCCCGCCCGGCGTTGCGCACGGGCCGCATCGAGGCGGATGTCAAGATTAGCATTCTTCCCAAGCAGGCAGGCTTGTCATGAGTTTTGGTTTCAAAAATGTCCTCGCGTTCTTTGCCCACCCGGATGACGAGACGCTGGCGGCCGGGGCGACCATGAATCGCTTGTCCCGTGAGGGGGCGACCGTCCACGTGGCTATTTCAAGCACGGGCATTCACAGTCGCCGGAATGTGATCGACCAGGCCACCCGGGATCAGACACTGCCGTTGTTACGAGCGGATTGTGTCAAGGCATTGGGAATGATCGGAGTGCTTCCCCCCAATGTCTATCTGGGTGAATTTTCAGACAACGAGATGGATCGCCATACGTTGTTGGAACTCATCCACTGGCTGGAGGAGATCCTCGCGAAGGTTCGGCCGGACGCTATTTTCACCCATCATCGCTATTGCACGAACATCGACCACCAGTATTGCCACGAGGCGGCGGTGGTGGCGACCCGGCCCAGTGTGAACTCACACATCCCGGTGTTTTGCGGGGAAATTCCTTCCAGCACGGGATATCTGAAGCCCACTCATTGGGATCCAAACTTCTTTGTAAACGTCGAGGCGGCCGACGTGGAAGCCAAAATCCGGGCCATGCAAACCTACAAGGAGGAAGCCCGCCCGGACCCTCATCCCCGCTCTCCGGAAGTGCTCCGGGCCTTGGCCAAAGTCCGGGGATCCGAGGCGGGTTATTTTTTTGCCGAAGCGTTCATGATCCAAAAATTGTTCGCCTGACCGTCACCCGGTTTCTTCCGCGAACATATCGTTGTTGACGGCCCGTTTTTGGATTACAGTGGAACCGTATCGGAGACCTCGCGTCCGCTTCCTGTGCGGCAAGGAATCACCCCGTGGCCATTCACTATGCCTGCCCCGTTTGCAAGACGAGTCATGTGGTCGACGACTGGGAGGCCGGCAAAAAATCCAACTGTCAAAAATGCGGCCAACGCCTGCAGGTTCCGGCGGCCTCGCCGCCACAGATGAGAACAATCTTGGGCGAGACCGTGTCCTCGGAACCGCGCCCGAAGCCGGCGCCGCGACCTCCCCGCCAGACGCCTCCCCCGCCGACGCCCGCGTCACGTCCTGATCCGGTTCCCATGCCGTCCTACCTGGCGGTCAACAAAAACACCCGCCTGCGAGCCGGGCCAATCATGGTGGTTGCCGTCACGTTATTTGGCTTGATCGGCATCGGCGTGGCGGTGGTCTCTTGGATGGTTCGCAAGGGACCGGCGCCGGCCGTTGCCACGACGGCGACCAAACCGGAACCCGCATCCGCCCCCAAAACAACTTCTGCCCCTGTGATCCCGCAAGAAGAAAACACCAAAACGCCTGCCGCGGAACCGGACGATCCTCCCCCGGTGGTGGTGCTCACGCAACCATTGACCGGGGAACAGGTTTACGAGAGGCTGGTTCGCAGTTCGGTGTTTATCATCACCCCCACCGGCGCGGGAACCGGCTTCATCGTGAGCAAGGGCAAACGGTTGCTGGTCACGAATTTTCACGTCGTCGGCCGGGAAACCGAAGTGTTGGTCTTATACCCGCTGTACGACAAGGCCGGCGAACTCATCACGGATGCCAGCTTTTACCGCAAACAGGGCCGGGGGATTGCCGTGCCGGGCACGGTGGTCGAAAAGGATGTGACGCGCGATTTGGCCATGATCGAAGTGGAAAAGATTCAAGAGAAGGCAACCGCCGTCTCGCTGGCCATTCGCCCGGCCGCGACGGGTTCGACGTTGTTCTCCGTCGGCGGTTCCGGGATCGAGGAAAACCTGCTCTGGCGACTGACCAAGGGAACCGTTCGCGGCCGGGTTCAACGCCGGCAAAAAGCCGAATTCGGCACGGTCGATTGCATGATTCTCGAAACCGACGCCCCGCTCAACCACGGCGACAGCGGCGGCCCGGTGATGAACGACCGGGGCGAACTGGTGGCCGTCGTCTCCCACGGACTGGCCAACCAGAGACAGGTAAGCGGTAACATCGACGTGGAGGAAGTGCGAAAGTTCGTGACGAAATTCACGGCCAAACGGTGACGAGAGAGTATTCCGAGCCTGAAACGTCCGTTTTGAAGTCGCGCTTTTTGGGTTTTCAAGGTTGTTCTTGGTCTTGGCGAGCCGAGCTCCGTCAGGAGCCGGGTGGCTTCCAGTGGTTGAGCCGTCTCCCCTTTATTCAGCCTGATTCAAACCCGTGGCTAAAGCGATTTCCCTGCCGGAAGCCACCCGGCAGCTTACGCTGCTCGGCTCGCCAATACCAAGACCATCCAAACCCAAAATGCGCGACATCAAAACCTGAGAGAGCCTGACCTGACCTTCAACCCTCACTTAAACTCCACGCACAACAGCGTGAAATCTTCCGGATGCTGGGAGTCTTCCAGCAAATCCCTTGCCACTTGATCGACGAACGGCTGCACGGCCAAGTGCCGGTGTTTCTTCACCGATTCGATCAGCGGGTCATTCGGGCCGCCGGGGCCGGTGCTGGGGGGGTGGACGCCGTCGGAGTAGAGGAGGACTTTGTCGCCGAGGCGCAACTGATGTTGCTGCACGGGGTATTCGGCTTCGAAGACGCCGAGCAGCGTACCGGAGGAGTGCCAGTATTCCGGATCGGCATCCGTCGGAACATACAGCGGATGCGGATGGGCGGCGCGAGCGAAGGTCAGGTTGCCATCGCGGCAGTTTAGCTGCATGTAGATCATGGTCACGAACGGCGGTTCCGGCAGGCTCAGGTTCACCAGTTCGCGGTTGAGCCGGTCCAGCACTTCGCCCGGCGGCACCAGCCGGTATGACCGGCCGAGGATCTCCTTGGACACCATGCTCTTCTTCACGAAGATGCTCAACAGACTGCTGGCGGGGAGGCCGCGGCCCATCGCGTCGGCCACATAGACGCAGACGTGTTCCTCGTCCAGCCGTACCACATCGTAAAAATCCCCGCCGATCCGGCTGCGGGGGCGGTAACAGACGCCAAAACGGGCCTGCCCGATCTCGGGCATTGTCTTCGGGAGGAAGCCCCGGTGAATTCGCCGGGTGAGTTCCAAATCGCCGTCGATTTGCTGGAATGCCTGTTGCAGCCGCTGGTTGAGATGTTGCGATTCAACCGCCCGGCTGGAAAGCCGGGAATGCAGGTGTTGCACCCGCAACAGGGCCTTCAACTGGGCGACCAGATGATCGGCCGGAACCGGCTGCCGCAAGGCCACGTCGGCCCCGGAGTCCAGCCCCGCCACGGTGGCGACATCCTCGCCAATCAGCCAGATCATCGGGACATAATGTTCGCCAAGCTCAATCCGCCAGCGGCGGCACAAGGCCTGGGCGGTGTTCAGATTTTTGGCCGGCACGTCCAGCACGGTGGCCTGGGAGCGCCCCACCTCGACGGGATCGATTCCGGAGAATCCCGCGACCGTGACCGCAAACCCGGCCCCTTCGAGGGCCGTCCGCAACTCGGCCGAGGGCGATTCGCCCACCAGTAAAATCCGCGACAGAGGTGTGCTCATGGCTCTTCAGACTCCCGATTGATTCCCTGATTCTACGTCAGATTGGGCCGCCGGGGAAACGACTGGTATAATCGACGCATATCTGTCTTCCGTGGGCCAAGGGGGGATTGCCGTGCCCGTGCAAATGGAATTGAAGCGGATCATCATCTCCGAGGTCCATGAACAGCAGATCATCGTACTCCGGGAAGTCGAAGGGACACGTAGTTTTCCCATCGTCATCGGCATCTTCGAGGCCACGAGCATCGACCGGCGTGTGAAAAGTATCGTCCCGCCAAGACCGCTCACGCACGACATGATTGTGAACGTGGTCGAGCAGCTCGGCGGCGAAATCCAAGACATTCTGATCAACGACCTGCAAGACCACACTTATTTCGCCCGCCTGCGCATCCGCAAGGACGGCGAACTCGTCGAAATCGACTGCCGCCCGAGCGACGCCATCGCCGTGGCCGTGACCGCGAAAGTTCCGATCTGGGTGGCGGAAGAGGTGTTGGCGGAGATTATTGAAGGCGGCTGAGAAGAGAGGGATGAGGGATGAGGGATGAGGGATGAAGAAAGCGGAGAACGAATAGATTTGCGGGTGCGGACCAAACAGTTCGCACTACGGATCATCCGACTGTATTCGGCTTTGCCTAAGCGAACCGAAGCCGAAGTGATCGGCAAACAAGCGTTACGGTCGGGGACATCCGTGGGCGCCAATTTCCGGGAAGCTCACCGGTCGAGGTCAGATGCCGAGTTTGTCTCCAAACTTGGCGATTGCCTCAAGGAATTGGAGGAAACGATTTACTGGTTGGAGCTGTTGGTCGAAGGAAAAATTGTCCCTGCGGGCCTACTGACGCCTTTGCAGGACGAGTGCAACCAACTTATCGCCATCCTAACCACCATTGCCAAAAAAGTGAAATCCCAAGCCAAATAACTCATCCCTCATCCCTCATCCCTCATCCTTCAAAAAAATGCCTGAGCTTCCCGAAGTTGAAACTGTTGTCCGTGATCTTCGCCCTCTCTTGGTTGGCCGGACGCTTGGCGAAGTTCGCCGGAGTTCCAGCGGATTGCGGCGAACTTGGTCCCCGGAGTGGGATGATTTGCTGGCCGGGCAAACAGTGGCGGCCATTCATCGCCGGGGTAAATGGATTCTCGTGGAACTCGGCGGCGGTGCCTTCATGATGGTCCATCTCGGGATGACCGGGCAATTCACCGTCATGACCGCCGAGACGCCGATTCCTTCGCACACGCATCTTGTTTTTCCGCTCGACAATGGAACCGAATTACGGTTCCGCGACATCCGGCGATTCGGCAGCGTGACCTATTTGCCCGACCGGCCGACATGGGAAACTTTCCTTGCGGACAAACTTGGTCCCGAACCTTGGGACATGGAACCGAAGGTTTGGCGGGCCATCCTGAAAGACACTTCGCGGAACCTGAAGGCCATCCTCCTCGATCAGACACTCATCGCCGGGGTGGGTAACATTTACGCGGATGAATCATGCCACGCCGCCCGGCTCAACCCGCGCCGCGCGGGCAAAAGCCTGACCACCGCCGAGGCCAACCGACTGTTGGAAAAAGTCCGGGCCGTGCTGACAAAGGCCATCGAATCCCGCGGGTCAAGCATTCGGAATTATGTCGGCGGGTCCGGCCTTGAAGGGGGCTTTCAGGACGAGTTCCAAGCCTACGGCCGAACCGGCGAACCGTGCCACACCTGCGGCCAGCCCATCGAATGCGTCCGGCTGGCCGGACGGTCAACTCATTTCTGCTCCAACTGTCAACGATGAAGAAATGGAGATGGGCGAGTTTTCAGTTTTCAGTTTTCAGTTTTCAGTTAAGACAATCCACACAGTGCTTGATGTTCGCAGTCTCAGTGTTTTCACTGAAAACTGAAAACTGAAAACTCTTTTTCGAGAACTCCATGACCCGATTCCTGACATTTCTAACCATCCTCTTGCTCGCCGCCCCGGCGGCGGCATGGAACGACAAGGGGCACATGGTGGTGGCCCGGCTGGCGTGGAAGGAACTCAAGCCGGAGGAGCGGGCGAAGGTGATCGAGATGCTGAAATCGCATCCGCACTACCAGGAATTTTTGACCGCGAACCGGCCAGACAACATCCCCGAAGACGAATGGGCCTTTATGCGGGCGGCCACCTGGGCCGACTGGATTCGCGGAGGCCCCCCGGCCCGCAAGGCATACCATCAAGGGCCGTGGCACTATGTGAATGTGCCGTTCGTCGCCGCCGGTTCCAAGGTGAAGCCGCCGGGGGAGGGGGATGAGAACATCATCAAGCAAATCGACCTCTCCAAAAAGGCCGTCATGACCGCAACCAGCCGTGAGGACCGGGCCGTCCATGTCACGTGGGTCTTCCACTTGATCGGCGACATTCAACAACCGCTGCACAACATCACCCGCTTTTCCGACGATCTGCCGGACGGCGACCGGGGCGGCAACGAATCGGCCGTGATGCTCAACGGCAAGCAAGTCCGTCTGCATACGATGTGGGACAATTTGCTCGGCACGGAAGTGTCCCTTGCCTCCATCAGCAAATCCGTGCTGGAAATCGAAGAAACCATCAAGGACAAGCCAAAGAACACCGCCGAAGAACTGGAAAAGCACACCACGCCGCGATCCTGGAGCGAAGAAGCCCACGACCTCGGCTTCAAAATCGCGTACCTGAACGGCGAACTGAAGGTGAAGAAGTACAACGAAAAAGCCGGCGAAGGAACGCCGGATGCCCCGGAAAATTATGCCAAAAACGCCGGGGAAGTGGCCCGTTATCAGGTCTACAAAGGGGGCAAACGACTGGCGGCCTATTTGCGCGAGATGATTGGGAAGAATTGATTTTGATTGATGGCTCTGACAAATCTTTCTGTCATGCCCGATTGGTTTTCGCCCCAAGGGGGCGCTCGAAAATAGCCAGGGGCGGAAGCCCTTGGTCAACGACCGCCAAAAGAAATCCACCCCAACGGGGTGGCACAACTCGCAAGCGCTGCCCCGTTGGGGCAGAAAACCCTTCAAATAACGGGATTCCAGGGGCTTCTGCCCCTGGCTATTTTCGAGCGCCCCCTTGGGGCGAAGACAGACCGCCGTGCAACTCCTCCGGGCGGATACCTTGGGAATATGTTACCATGTCCGGGCCGTCGATTCGCCCCGCTGATTCTCTCTCCCAGAGGGCCTCCCATGCGGGCCATCATTCTTTGGTTGTCGGCAATCGCCGCATCATCGGCAGGCGAGCCTGTCCGTCTCACCGGCGATGGTTCCCACAAACAGCATCTCCAGTGGTCGCCGGATGGTTCGCGGATTCTTCTGACTCGCATTCATGAGGGGAAGATGGCCCTCTGGACAATGACCGCCCAAGGGAAAGATTTCAAGCGACTCATCGAGAAAGACACGCCGCACTTCGACGGCCAATGGTCCCCGGACGGCAAAAAGATTTTCTTCGTGCTGGACATCTTGCAGGGGACCGACGGCAAATTGCAAATCGACCGGGTGAACGCCGACGGCACGGATCACAAAAACATCATCCCGCACAAGGCTTTTGACGAATCCCCCCGGCCGAGTCCGGATGGCAAGAAACTTCTGTGGGTCAGCACCCGCGACGGCAACCCGGAACTTTACTCGGCCGACGAGGACGGCAAGAACATCAAACGCCTGACCAGCGAAGTTGCCTTCGACCTGCACCCTGCCTGGAGTCCGGACGGCAAACGCATCGCCTTCAGCAGCGGCCGAACCGGACGGCAGAAAATTTTCACCATGAGCGCCGACGGCACGGACGTGAAAAAACTCACCGATGGCGACGGCCTCGAATCATGGCCCGCGTGGAGTCCGGACGGCAAACGCATCGCTTTTGTCAGCAACCGCACGGGCAATTACGACATTTGGTTGATGTCCGCCAACGGGAAGGATCTCAAAAACCTCACCAACCATCCCGGCACGGACACTTCGCCAACATGGAGTCCGGACGGCAAGCGCATCGCCTTTGTCAGCGACCGCGGCGGCGCGTCGGAAGTGTGGGTGATCGACGTTCCGTGAGCCATTGATCCCGCGCGTTTCAAACCGGCGCCGGCGGGAAGAACATCTCAACAGCCGTTCCCTTCCCCGGCTCGCTGCGAACCGCGACGGCCCCGGCCATGCGGCGCATGATGCCCTGAACCATCGACAGACCCATGCCCTGGCTGGCGGATTTCGTCGAGAAAAACGGATCAAACATCCGGTCTTTCGTCGCGGCATCCATCCCCGTTCCCGTGTCCCGCACTTCCACGGCGACATACATCCCCTCGCACAAGCCCCGGCCTCCGATCAGGGAGTCCAGCTTTGCGCGGTCAAGGTGCGTCATTCTGGCGGAAATCCAGATTCGGTTTCGTCTTGCCCCGCCCGCCTCAACGGCATTGAGGACGACTTCCATCAGAGCCTGGCGGTAACGAGTCGCATCGAGGCCGACCTTGGGAAGATCCCACGTGCTTCGCCAATACATATCGGCCTTGTCCCGGAACATCGACTGGAGCAACAAAAAGAAATCGCCCGTCAACACGTTGATGTCGTGCGGGACAATCACATACCGGCCTTTCCCCGCATAGGTGGCCATTCGCTGGCAAAGATCGGCCGCCTGTCCGGCCGCCTGTTCGATGTTCCGCAGATACTCCACGCACGGAGAATCCTCCGGCAATTTCAGCATGATGAGTTCGGAATAGCCCAGCACGCATGTCATCAAATTGTTGATGACATGCGAGGTTCCGGCTGTGAAACGTTCCAGGGAATCCGTCATCATCGCTCGATTCAACGAAGCCTGGGCGGGTTCCAGTGTCCGGGGTGCAACATGCTTCATGGGAATCACCCGGACTTCATGCGTTGAAGGCAAATCCGCCATCTCTTCAAAAAATAAAACTCGAAAATCATGTTCGGCTTTTCCTATTCATGCAATGTCCTCTCGGTGGAGAGGTCTTCGGTACGGTTACGACCCGACCAACCGGAACCTATCATCGCCCTCGGATTTTTTTTGTTCGGCGTCGCTCTCGGATGTTCCCTCATCCAAGCGCGGCGGTTCGCGGGAAGGCACATGCAAGATTGGGTTGAAGACCAGCCGGATGTCCGCACTTCGCCAACACTCCTCGGCTTATTCCACAAAAATCCGCATGATCCGGTGGCCTGGAGCCGGTTCGTGACGCTCTACGGCCCGAAGATTTATGCGTGGTGTCGCGCCTGGAAACTTCAGGAGGCGGACGCGGAGGATGTCACGCAGGCCGTGTTGATGAAACTCGTTTTCGTCCTGCGGGAATTTGAATATGACCCTCGGAAAAGTTTTCGCGCATGGCTGAAAACCGTCACGCATCACGTCTGGCGCGATTTTGCCAAACATCAAGCGCGGTTTGAAAACCGGACGGATCGGGCGGCGTTATTGGAACAAGCCCAAGCCCGTGAATCGCTGGCCGATGCGTTGTCGGATGCGTTCGACGAGGAATTATTGGAGACGGCCATGACCCGGGTCCGGCTCCGGGTGGAACCGCAAACATGGGAGGCTTTTCGCTTGCTCGCGTTCGTAGGATGCACCGGCCGGGAGACAGCCGACCGGCTCGGGATGACCGTCGCCGGCGTGTTTTTATCCCGAAGCCGGGTTCAACGAATGCTCCGGGACGAGCTCGGACGTTTGGAAAACCCGGTTCCCGCCAGCGCCGGTTAGAATTGAAAGTCCGACGATGCGATCTTGTCCCGATCCGGCGGCGCTGGAGGATTTTCTCCGCGGCCGGCTGCCCGACCGGTTGCTGGCCGAACTGACGGCGCATGTCGAGGAGTGTTCCGCCTGTCAGCTCACGCTGGACATCCTCTCCCGCGAGGAACCGCTCCCCGACGGCCGGCCGGTGATCTCCGACGAACCGGTTCTGCCGCCGTTCCTCTCCTCGCTCGCCAACCGGCCGCCCGTGCCCAAAGAAATCGCGTCTCATGCGCCCCCGAATTGGCCCGTTTTGGAGGACTATGAAATCCTCGGCGAACTCGGCGACGGCGGGATGGGGATCGTGTACAAGGCGCGCCATCTCCGCTTGAACCGGATTGTCGCCTTGAAAATGCTTCACGGCGGCATGCACCGGCTCGAAAACCTGCGGGAACAACTTCGCCACGAAGCCAGAACCCTTGCCCGGCTGGAACACCCAAACATCGTCCGGGTGTATGACATCGTGGAACACGGCGGGCACCCGTTTTTCTCGCTGGAATTCGTCGAGGGAACCACCCTCGCCCGGCTGATCGGCGGGAAGCCGCTGCCTCCCGCGCAGGCCGCCGAACTGCTCGCCACGACGGCGATGGCCGTTGATTACGCCCATCGCAACGGCATCCTGCACCGCGACCTGAAACCCGCGAACATCCTGTTGGAGGAAATTTCACCAGCGCGCATTGACTCGCCCCAAGTGTCCTTGATTGAACGCTGGTCCCCGAAGATCGCCGACTTCGGCCTCGCCAAAGTTTTCAGCCAGACGGACACGCTTCCCGGTCCGATTTCCGAATCCGGTTCGCCGATGGGCACGCCGGCCTACATGGCCCCCGAACAGGCGGATTTCTCGGCCGATCACATCGGCCCGGCGACGGACATTTATTCCCTTGGCGCGATCCTCTATGAACTGCTCGCGGGCCATGCGCCCTTCGCGGCCGACAGTACGCTGCGAACCATGATGAAGACGCTGCACGAGGACCCGCCTCCGCTTGCGGGCATCCCCCGTGATCTGGCGACCGTCTGCATGAAATGCCTGGAAAAGAAGCCCGAGAACCGCTACGCGCGGGCCTCTGATTTGGCCGATGATCTGCGCCGCTTTCTGACAGGCGAGCCGGTGGCCGCCCGCCCCCTCGGACTCGGCGGGCGATTCATGAAATGGGCCAGGCGCCGTCCCGCCGTCACGGCCGTTTACGGGCTGGCCGCTTTCGTGCTGATCCTGATGACGACGGCCGGCGTGGCCGTCGCCCTGTGGCAGCAGGCCAGACAAGACGCCGAGCAAATCCTGCTTCGGGAGGCCAGACTCCAACAGCAAGCCGGGAATGGCGGCGAGGACCACGAATGTCTGGAGCAAATCGCCTGTCTTCACAACGTCGGATTGGCCGCCCTCGAAAAGCTCAACGGCAATTTTCTCCGCGCCGCCCGGTTGCTTGACGAGTGCGCGCCCGAATGGCGGGGATGGGAATGGCATCACGCGGACCGGCTGATCCATGAGGAAATTCACTCCGGCCTCTGCCGTCGATCACCGGTTGACGCGGTGTTTCTTCCCGATGGCCGGGGGGTGCGAATGGCGAACCCAAGCGGCGATCTGACACGATTCGGTTTCGACGACCGGCGAACGGCGACTCTCCCCGCCCCGCAAACAAGTGGCTTGAACCTGGTCCGCCTTTCGGCCGACGGCCGGCGAATGGCTGTCGCCTCCTCATTAAAGCGGGAGGGGCCTTGGCGCGTCGAGATCCGGGACGCGGACACCGGCCGACGCCTGGCCGATTGGGACGGGGGCAAACAGGACATCCGGTTTCTGACCATTTCGGACGATGGCGAACGGGTGGCCGCCGCCTTCGGAGACGGTCAATTGTTCGGATACGAAATATCCTCCGCCCAGCCGCGACACGTCAGTGCGCAACCGGCGGCCCCTTCGCAACGGCCACGATTCCTCGGGGCGACCTTCTGGTTGTTAGTCGATTCCGGCGAGGACTATGTGATCATTGACGCGGGCAGCGGCAAAATCGAACGCCGGTTCACGACCCCCGACTCCGCACGGGCCGCCGCCACGGCCGGAACCCAGGATGGCCGGGTTCTCATCATCGCCACCATCACGGGGATCCTGCATGTCCATGAACGGCCGACCGGTCGGATACTCGAAAAAATCAAGGCCCACATGGGAGAAGTAACGGCGATGGCCGTCAGCCCGGACGGCAAGACAGTGGTCACCGGCGGCGAGGACGGGGCTGTTCGCCGGTGGGACAGCGCCTCCATGCGGACGTTTCACGGCCATCGCGGCCGCATTCTCGGCCTCAATTTCAACCGGGCGGGGGATCAACTCGTGTCGTCGGACGACAGCGGGAATTGGCGGGTCTGGTCAATGAACAAGCCCTCTTCGCCCGTCACGACCATGAACATCCCTCCCGATCCGGCCGGCATGGTGACGGTCAGCCCCGACCTCGGCCGGGCGTTTGTCCGCGAAAGTCCGAAGGGGGGCATGTTATGGAACATTGCCAAACGGGAGCGGGCGTTCGTTCAAGGGCCAAAGAATCAGGCGGTCACGGCGTCCGCATTTCACCCGAACGGCCGAATGTTTGCGCTCGGCGCCCCCAACGGAGACGTGGAATTGTGGGACATGTTGGAAAAAGGCCCGGTGTCACTCGGAAGCCTCAAGGGAAACCAGCAAGAGATGAGCGACTCGGCCATCACATCGCTGCAATTCTCCGCCGATGGCCGCCGGGTGTTGGTGGCCAGCACGCTTCGCCTTTCCGTGTGGGAGACCACGACCCGGAGCAGGGTGTTCGACCACGCCGGCGCGGAACATGTCGCCCTCAGCCCGGACGGCCGCCGCGTGGCGTTCGGCTCCAGCCAAATGGTTTGGGTGGTTGATCTGACTCATTCCGCCAAACACGAACTGATCGTTCCCCCCAAGATCACGGCCTTGGGATTCACCCCGGATTCACAAGCCCTGATGGCTGGCACAAAAACCTGGAGCGTGCTGAGATACCCGCTCAGCCAGACCGGCGAACCGCACACGACACCCGACATGCGGTTTGTCGGCCACACCAACGTGGTGCGAAGCCTCGCGTTCGGCCCGGACGGCCGCCGCCTCGCCACCGGAGCCGAGGACGGCGCCGTCAAACTTTGGGACACCCGCACCGGTCAGGAAGCCATCGGCCTGGAACCCAAACAATCCAAGCCAATCCTCCGCCTCCAATTCACTCCCGACGGCCACCGCCTCGCCGCCACCCCGCAAGGCCAGTCGCCGGTGATCTTCGATGGCGCCCCGCGAGAGGAGCCGATTGTGGAGATTGGAAAATAACCGGTTCATTCGTCCGACTTAAAATCGGAACTCCATTCCCAAGGACATGGAGATCAACAGCAGGTTGTTTCGGATCGGCGGCTCGCCGGAATTCAGCGGCGGGAGAGAATCCAGTTTTGTGGCCATACCCGCCGGAAGGCGGTCAGGCCGGATGCCCAGTTGGAGTTGGTTGTTGGCCTTGGCGACGACCGGCAGAAACAGGGCCGATGTTCCGGCGAAAAGACGCAGGTTTGAAGTGACGGCATAGGAGAGGCCGAGATCAAGTTCCGGAAGGGCGGTCACTTCGTTGGCGCGAAAGTCTCCCATGTCCTGCTTCAACAGGTAGGTTCCCTCCTGTTTCACAAGCCGGCCGCCGCCCGGAAGGATGATTTGTGTCAACCCTTCGCGGGTGACTTCTCGATCAGCCACGGCGATGCTGACTCGCGGACGGATGGTGAGGGTCCAATCGTTCCAAGTCGCGTCAGCCTGGAAACCGAGCAGGAACCCGTTGTATGAGTTTTTCGTCGTGATCTCGTCGCGCGAGACGATAGCCGTCCCCGGATTGAGGAATTTGGCGACGGTGACCACCCCCGCCACGGCCCGCAGCGATTCGCGGTAATCCAAATACCGATAACCGGCCAGCCCGTCGATCCGCCAGCCATCCCCCTCGACCAGCCCAAATCGCCCGGCCAGTTCCCCGCCAAACAGCGTCTTGGCGCCAAGTTCCAGGCTGAGGCCCCCTTTGACGAGATCAGGAACCTGCACGGGAACCACCACGATTTTCGGGGGACGTCCCTGAATGGCCGGCACGCCAACGGACAGGCCCAGTGTGTCCCCCAAAACAGCCCGATCCCCCGGCTGGAATATCAACCGGCCGGGGGATCGGGTCAGGTAAGTGAGCGAGCCTTCCACGCCGATGGTCTGCTCATTGTCGAGCCACGCTCCGGCCGTCAGACGATAGCCCTGCCGATCCGACCCGAAGGGTTGGTGCAGACTGACAGGGCCGACACTTTCCCCGGAGACCAGCCGCGAGGCCACCGGCGGCAACTCGAAGTTGAAAGCCTGGGCTAGTTTCAGCAGCTTGCCCGAAACGGTCAGCCACAGCAAATATTCGCCGCGCAGCCAGACCCGTTCCGGTTGGATTGGTTCAAGGGGAATCAACTCCCGCCATGATTCCCGGTCGTCGGCCGCGACAACAAACGGCTCCTCGGCACGAACATTGTTCGGCAGGAAACCGATGCCGAGGCAAAAAGCCAGCAGCAAGAAGCGGCGAACATTCATCAATGGCGGCCAAAGGATCATGCCATTTAGCAATCGGCCGCCCGGACAATCCAAATGAGCATAATCTGACGAATGCGATGAATATGCCGTATCTGACGAGACCGGGAATGATGGGGAATAGGGAACAGCGACGGCATCTTGGAAAATCGCCCCCCGTCTGTTGGCAGCGGGCATTTGCCGGTGATCGAAACGGGCTCGCCCTATTGTTTTGAAAGGGCCATTAATTGTTGCACTGTTTTGATCGTCGAGGGAGCGTTAAAAATCTTGGCAAGCGACTCAATCAGGTTGTCTTCGTCTGCCGCCTCCATGTCAGGCAATTTGTCAGCGACAATGGTAACGGGGTAATGCGATGTGATTCCAAATTTGACCTGCAAAAATGGAAAATGAAATTGTAATTTTCGGGAATAGAGAGCGTAAGTTAATTCCACAGTATTAACTTGAACTACGACACCCTCATAAGAAAACCTAACCAAGCCGTTGGTCTTCTCCTCTAACCCCGCACCAGCTTCTTCAATGATTTGTTTGGGAGAAAGAGGCATCTGCCCAATATCAAAATCCGGCCAGAGGTTCTTGGTCATTTCTTTTCCCCATCATCTTTGCCGACAGACAAATTCATCGCAAAAACAACCGGCAAATGGTCTGAACAACGCCTTCGGTCTGGAATCCCTCTCTCACTGAGGAGGGGAACCCCTCGTAAGGCTGTCACAATCTCAAATTCGCCGAAAGAAAAGTTGTTGAGCAAAGACGGACGAATCACCACTTGGTCTAACATATGCCATGTATAACTCATGCGGATTGGAACCACGATAGTAGTAAGTTCCCGGGGAGGTTCCGCGAGGCTCGTCACCAAACAAATTCCACATCGGATTGTAAAAATACGGATAACTTCGACCGAACATTTGACGAGGCTCGTCGCTGGCAATTGAGCGTGAGGCCACCGCATTCATGCCAAGAACACTCGCCACTGATGATTCAAACGGATTGGCGTTGAAGTCACCAAGCACAATACTGCGATCATGTCCAATCTGCGTTTCAAAATAGGCGATCGTTGCTGCCACTTGTTGCAAAAACAGCCCTTGTTTCTCCGGCGAATTGTTACGCTTGTCGAGTCCGTGAACCACACTGACAAGAATCTCTTGTTGAAGAGGCAATTGTAATTGCCAAACATCGAAGCGATCATTTGAAACTGGCAAAGACAGGCGGGCAAGGCATTTGGGATTAAATCGAGCAACTACCTTGAAGCGATTTCCGCAAGAAATTGCATGATATTCCGGCCCTTGGTCAAAGGCCGCAAGCAAAGCGGGAACAGGTATCCCACATTCAATCAAAAAAAGAATATCAAGTGATCGTTCAACAGCCAGTTCGGCCGCCAAACGGGCAATTTCTCGCTCGTCTTTTGAAGTGTTCCGGAGCGAGTCGACATTCCAGAAGCCAAACGAAACCATGTCTTGAGTCTCGTTGGAGATTCAATCGTGGCGGATGAGGAAAATCTCAACGATCAAAATCGTTACCGCGATTTCCTCGGCTTCGCCTCAGTTCCCTTTAATTCCTGCCCGGCGGGGCAGTCCGGCAACAGCGGGCATTTGCCGCATTTGGGGTTTTCTTCGGTGCAAAGCGTTGCGGCGTGCTGGCTGAGGAGTTCCACCAGTGTGCCCCCTTTTGCCTTGGGGACGAAGTGTTCGATGGTTCCCCGCAGGCTTTCGAGGCTTTCGGATTCGCCGTCGAGGATGCCGAGGCGGCGCAGGACGCGGATGCTCGGGGGGTCCAGCGGGATGGCGTGGCCGTTGAGGCCGTGCTGCATCACCCAGGCGACGGAGAAGTCGTTCGCGTCGTTGAGGCGGGAGATTTTCTTCGCGCCTTCCTTCATGCCCTTTTTGGCAATCTCCTCCATCTCGAAGCTATACGTCATCTCGAACCACTCTTGCAGGATGCCGATGAGCCGCGTGGCCCGCGTGGCGACATCGGGGAGCGGCCCCATCGCGTCGCACAATTCCTGCACGGTCGAGACGCGGATTTCGTTCAGGTCAACGAATCGGTCCTGGATGCCGCGAAACGCCTTGTCGGCCAGTTCCGTCGTCGTTCCCTCGCGCACGACGGCATAGAGCAGATGCTCCATGACGGAACGGCTGGGTTGCTCGGCGACCTCGTACTTTTTCTTGAGCGCCGTCAGGACGTGTTCGAGAATCTTTTGTTTGTTCGCGGCGGCGGCCATCAGGATCCTCCCCCCAATTGGAACTCGAAATTCGGAACTCGGAACCCGGAATCGCAAATCCGGTCAGGCGGGAGAGATCATTTGACCGGCTTCGTCGAGTCTACCGCTTCCTCGTTCTCGTCATCGTCCTCCGTGTCGTCACCCTCTTCGTCGTCTTCAGCATCGCCTTCGTCGTCATCCTCGTCGATTTCGTCTTCCTCCTCGGGAGGAATCTCGCCTTCCCCGTGGGGCTTTTCGAGGCTGAGAAGGCGGCTCACCTCCATGCTGTTTTTCATTCCCTCGTCGAGGATGAATTCCAGCACGGGGATGAAACGGGTTTTCATGCGGTCCGCAAGGCGCGACTGCACAAAACCGGCGGCATTGTTCAGTCCGGTGAGGGTGGTCTTGCAATCTTTCTCGGAGCCCATCACGGAGACGTACACCTTGGCCTTTTGAAGATCGGCGGAGACCTCGGCGCGCGTCACGGTGGTGAACTTGATGCGGGGATCCCGCAGTTCAAACAGAATGGCCTCGCTGGCGACCTCGCGGATCGCCTCGGAGACTCTTGCCAGTCGGTGATTTTTCATAGTTGTCTGTTCATTTCAATGGCGATGGGCGGGAAACCGCCCGGTCATGAGCCATGAGCTATGAGCCATGAGCAAAGCCAAAAAACGTCTCATGACATTCTTGGTTTTGCCCACGGCTCATAGCTCATGGCTCACGGCTCGGATCACAGCGTTCGCTTCACCTGCTCGATGCGGTAGGCTTCGATCACGTCGCCGACCTTGATGTCATCGTAGCCGGCGAGCTTGATACCGCAGTCGTAGCCTTCCTTCACTTCGCGGACGTCGTCCTTGAACCGCTTCAACGAATCGAGGCCGGCGGTGCGTTCGCCCTGCGGGAACACCACGATCCCCTCGCGGATGAGCCGGATCTTCGCGGAACGCTCGATCGTTCCCTGCGTGACGTAACAACCGGCGATGACGCCGACCTTGCTGATCTTGAACGTCTCGCGGACCAAGGCCCGGCCAAGGTGGATGACGCGCTCTTCGGGCTTGAGCTTGCCTTCCATCGCCGCCTTGATGTCTTCCGTGAGCTTGTAAATGATCTGGTATTCGCGGATCGGAATTTCCCGCGAATCGGCCAGCTTGATGGCCTCGTTGTCCGGCACCACGTTGAACCCGACGACCAGCGTGTCCTGCGGGGACGCGAGGGCCAGCTGGATGTCACTTTCGGTGATGGCCCCGATGCCCGCGTGGAGCACCCGGACCCGCACTTCGTCGTGAACCAGCTTTTCGAGTTCCTTGCGGATGGCTTCCACCGAGCCGCGGGCCTCGGCCTTCAGGATCACCTTCAACTCGGTGACCTTGGTCTTGGCCTCGGCCAGCGAATCGAGCTTCACGGCCTGCCGCACGTTGTAGCCGGCCTCGGCTTCCCGAATCTTGCGGCTTTCGGAGATTTCACGCGCCCGGGCCAGGTCGGCCACGACGTGGAAATGATCGTCCGCGTTCGGCACCTGATCCAGCCCGGTGATCCGCACCGGCACGGACGGACCGGCCGAGTTGATCGGCCGGCCAAGGTCGTCGTACATAGCGCGGACCCGGCCATAGGCCGCCCCGCAAACCAGCACGTCGCCCTTCTTGAGCGTTCCCTGTTGCACAAGGAACGTGGCCATCACGCCTTCGTCCCCGGACATGTAGGCTTCCAGACAGGTCCCCTGACCGGTCTTGTGCGGGTTGGCCTTCAAGTCCTTGATTTCGGCGACGAGAGCCAGCGTTTCCAGCAATTCGTCGATCCCCGTTCCCTTGACGGCGCTGGTGCGGACGAATTGCACGTCCCCGCCCATCGTGTCCGGCAGCAGGTTCAGGTTGTAAAGCTGTCGCTCCACCTTGGTCGGGTCGGCGCCCGGCATGTCCATCTTGTTGATGGCCACGACGATGTTGACCCCGGCGGCCTTGGCGTGGGCGACGGCTTCTTCCGTTTGCGGTTGCACACCGGAGTCGGCGGCCACCACGATCACGGCGATGTCCGTCACGTTCGCCCCGCGAGCCCGCATCTTGGTGAAGGCTTCGTGGCCGGGCGTGTCGAGGAAGGTGATCGGCTTGCCGTCCTTCTCCACGCGCCAGGCCCGGATGACCTGCGTGATGCCGCCGTGTTCGGAGGCGACCACGTTGGATTCCAGCCCGTAATTCTTGCGAATCCGGTCGAGCAGCGACGTTTTGCCGTGGTCGACGTGGCCCATGATGGTGACCACCGGCGCCCGCGGTTCGAGCTTGCTTTCGTCCTCGGCGGCTTCCTTGTGTTCCTCGAACAAGTCGTCTTCGACGCTCTTGGGCTTTTGGATGTCGAGTTCGACACCCTTTTCCCCGGCGATCAATTCGGCGACATCCACTTCCACGGTGCTGTTGATCGTGAACAACGAGTTCGTCAGGTCTTTCAACTTGAAGAGCAACTCGACGGCCTTCATCCCGATCGCTTCGCACAACGAACGAACGGTGATCGGCAGCGTGATGGGAACCTTGCCCTTGCGCTCAAGGGTTCCCTTGAGTTGCCGCATCTTCTGCTTCTTCAGCAGGGCGGCACGGCGGCCGTGCTTCGGCCCGAAGGTTTCGAGTTCCAGATCGACCTGACCGTCCTGGCCGATCACGACGTCCTTGGTCTTCACCTTCCGCTGTTCGGTGCGGATCTGGCGTTCCTTGGCCCGCTGATCCTTGCCACCGGCGCCGGGGGGACCGCCGGGGCCCTTGACGCCGCCGGGGCCCTTCTTCTTTTCGCCTTCCTCGTCTCCCTCTTCGGCGGGAGTGAAGCCGGGCTTGACGACATTGACCTGTTCGGCTTCCCGCTTGATGTCGGCGACGGTTTTGCCATCGCGGAGCTTGGCCAGTTCCTCCGGGGTGAACTTGCGGGGCGCTGGCGGCGTCGGAGGAATCTGACCGGGGCGAAGGCCGCCGGGGCCGGGGGGCCGATGACCGGCCGGGCCGGTTCCCTGTTGACCGGGGCGAAGCGGTTGCTGGTTGGCGGGCCGGGG
>NZ_JH636440.1:430030-457092 GCF_000255705.1 Zavarzinella formosa DSM 19928 | reverse complement strand
GACGGCCGCCGGGGCCTCAGCCACGGGAACCGGGGCCGGTTGAGGCGCGGGGGCGGGTTCCGGTACGGTCACGGCCGGAGCCGGGACAACCACCGGTTCGGGGGCCTGTTCGACAACCCGGACGGGTTCGCGAACAGGTTCCGCGACGGGTTCTGGTTTCGTCTCGGCGACAGGCTCGGGAGCCGGGGCCGGGGCGTGTTCGGGAGCCGGGGCCGGTTCCGGAACAACGACGGGTTTCGGCTTCGACAGGGTGGGAACGCGACCCCCCATGTCGGCCATCAAGGGCCGGGGCGCTGGCTTGACCGGTTCAGGCTCGGGTTCCGGTTCCGGAACGTGCTCCACGACCGGTTCAGGAATGTATTCCGGTTCTGGCTCGGGACGGACTTCCTCCGGTTCTGCAACCGGGGCCTCGACCTTGGCTTTGGGAACGGGAAGGGCGACGATCTTTTTCTCGATCTTCGCGGTGGGAATTGCCTGCGCAACCGCCCGGGGGGATGGCGTGTTGTTCGCCACGGGCGCGGAGCGTCCCCCCTTGCTAATGCGTTGTTTGACCGCCTCGACCTGATCGGTTTCGAGACTGCTTAGTTGATTTTTGACATCGTAACCAAGCTCCCGACAGTAATCCAAGAGGTTCTTGGACTCGATGTCGAGGGTCTTTGCCAATTCAAAAACACGGACTTTCTTGGAAGCCTGAGCCAAGCGGGAATCCTCCGGGACGTTCCCCACGCCCCGACTGAAGGTAGAGAAATTCAGTTTATCATACGGGGGAGCATGTTCTCCCGTATTGTAACCGGCATGACCGACGGGGAAGATGATCCTTCCCATTCCATCCCACAAGGGACGGGGCACACGTTAAAAGGACTCGGTTGTCCGGTCCTTGCAGGCTGTTTATTCACTGGCGTGGCGTTTTGTCGGTCAAATCCTCAAGGCCGGTTGGGGAACTCTTCGCTGATGTTTGACGATCGGGCATCAGTGGAGTGGTCCACAAAGACACCCGACCCGCACAAGGGGTTCACGGATCGGGCGACAAACCCGGCCACGCGACCCCCGCTCATTATCCATTCTACACCGACGGGGCTACTCCGTTGGGGGAGTCTCTTCCGTTTTGGCCGACGCCTCCGGTTCTTCCGTGGATGCGGCATCGGCTTGGAACAGGCTATCGAAACTTCCGGCGGGTGTCTCGGATTTTTCGGCCGGGGCTTCAACGGTTTCTTCCGTGGCCGTCCCCTCCGCCGCCGCTTCGCCATCCGTCGCGGTTTCCGTATCTTCCGTCGCCGTTTGCTCTTCGGCCGCCGCGGCGGCTTCTTGGGCGGCCTCGTACTCCGGTTCGCCCTCCCGTTCGATCCGTTCGGCCATTTCTTCGGCGAACATAATCATTTCGTCCGCCTCTTCCGGGGTCACGCCGGTCATTTCGGCGAGTTGCTCCGGTTCGAGGAAGGTCAGATCCGTGTAGGTGAAAAATCCCTCGGTGATGAGAACTTCGATCATTTCCGAAGCCATCCCCGGCACGGCGCTGAACCAGCGTTCGGCCTTTTCCAGATCGCGGGCCAGTTCATCGACCGTCATAATGTCGATGTCCCACCCCACCAATTTGCTCGCCAGCCGGACGTTTTGTCCGCGACGGCCGATGGCCAGCGACAGTTGATCCTCAGCCACCAGCACAATCGCCCGTCCAAGCCGGGGATAAAGCTGGACTTCGCTGATCTCGGCCGGTTGCAGAGCATTGGGAATCATCACCTGCATCGAATCGTTCCAGCGTACGATGTCGATCCGCTCCCCGTTGATTTCGTCGATCACATTCTTGATCCGGCTCCCCCGGACGCCGACACAGGCCCCGACGCAATCGACCTTCATGTCGATGGACGACACGGCCACCTTGGACCGATACCCCGCCTCGCGGGAGACCGTCTTGATTTCGATGGTGCGGTCTTGGATTTCCGGAATTTCCTGCTCGAACAGGCCGCGAACAAAGTCCGGATGGCACCGGGACAGCACGATCTTGACGCGATGCCCCTGCTTGCGGACATCCATCACGACCGCCTTGATGCGGTCATTCACCTGATGGGTTTCGCCGGGAATCTGCTCGCTGCGGGGCAGAATGGCCTCGACGGTGCCAACCGTGTTCTTGCCGTCCTTGGACAGCGTGACGATGGACGTGCCGTTGTCCACCCGCTGCACGGTTGCCGTCACCAGTTCGCCGCGACGGGCTTGGAATTCGGTGAACACCCCTTCGGACTCCGCTTCCCGGATCTTCTGAGTCATCACCTGCCGGGCGGCTTGGGCGGCGATGCGGCCCAGCACTTCCGGTTCGATGGCTTGGTCGTTCTTCTGGGCGAGGATGTCGCCGGTCGCCCGGTCGATGTGGACCAGAACATCCACTTCGGTTTCATCCTCGTCGGATTCAAGGGAGTTGCGCTCGATGGCCAGTTGGATGGCCGATTCGATGCCGCCGAAGATGATGTCCTTCGGGATGCCCTTTTCCCGATGCATCGTGTCCACGAGCGTGAGGATGGCCTGCCGTTGGGCGGCGCGGGCGGCATCCTTCTCGGCGTTGATGTCTTTTCGGGTCTTTTTCGCGGGTGCTTTGGCCATCGGTGCAAGCTCTCGGGCAATCAGTGTTCTTCAGGTCTCTCGACGCCATCCCGTGTCGCCGTCAAACCAGTGGGTTTTGCCGGGCGCCATCCAAACCACCACGGGATCGCCCACGCCGGGCGGGTCGTCGGCCGAAAGAACTTGAAGGGAAACATCCCCCCGTTCCACGGCCGCCAGCCAGCCCGATCCCCGACGGCGACGTTCCTTGAGGGTGAATTCCCCGAGGGAAAGCCGGCCGTTTCCCGGAGTCAGGGACAGGTCTTCCGGGCGAACGCCCAAAGACATGTTCCCGGCCGGGAAAGGGGCCGACAGCCGAAGGCTTCCCGACACGGTCGAGAAGATTCCGCCGTCCACGGACCCGTCAATGAAGTTGATGGTTGGCTGGCCAAAAAGACAAGCGACCGCGCGGTGGCCCGGTCGATCATACGTCTCCGCCGGAAAACCGGCTTGCAGGAGACGACCCCCACCGAGCACCCCGACGCGGTCGGCCAGCGACATCGCTTCGTTCGGGTTGTGGGTAACAAAGATTATTGTGAGACGGAGACGCTCCCGGAGCAAGTGCAACCCGAGAGATAATTTTTCAGCGAGCAGCGTGTCGAGCGAACCGAACGGCTCGTCCAGCAGCCAGATCGACGCCCGGCGAACCATCGCCCGGCCAAGCGACACCCGCTGTTGCTCCCCGCCAGAGAGATCATCCGCCGGCCGGTTCAGCAGGGGAGTGAGTTCCAGCAACTCGGCCGCCTCGCGCACCCGCGCGGCGATCTCGCCCTCTGAAAGCCGCTCCCGCCGCGACACCCGGCTTTGGGCAAACCTTAACCCCTGCGCCAGATTGTCCCCGACATTCAACGCGGGAGCCAACGCCGGGCGTTGGGACACCAAGGCGATATTCCGCTCATGCGGCGGCGTCTGGGTGACCTCCCGGCCGTCCAGAAAAATCTTCCCGCTCGTTGGCGTTTCCAACCCGGCGATTAGCCGCAAAAGCGTGGACTTCCCCGACCCGCTCGGCCCGAGAAGGACAAACAACTCCCCGGCCGCGATGTTGAGCGTCGTCGGCTCAAGGACCGGCGTTCGGCCAAAGGTTTTCGAGAGAGAGTCGAGTGTAATCAAATTGTTTCTGGTTTCTGGTTTCTGGTTTCTGGTCCAAACAGCCTCTCGTGCGGGGCAATTCTGTCCATTCCGACCGTCTCTTCAAACTAGAAACTAGAAACCAGAAACTAGAAACCACCGGCCGAAAACGAATAATAACCCCATGAACCCCGAAGAAAAACCTGTCGTTGCCCTCAAACACACCGTCCGGCTCAAGATTGAGCGGCGGTCGAATCACCCGTGGATCTTTCAAAAGATGGTCGAAAAACCATCAGACAAAATCCCCAACGGCTCCGTCGTCGAGATCCTCGACCGCGATGGTTCGTGGGCGGGCCGGGGGCTTTACAACAGCCATTCCCGCATCACGCTCCGGGTGCTTTCCTCCAAGCAGGAAGAGGAGATCAACGCCGAATGGTTCGACCGGCAGATCGGCGAGGCCGTCCGTCTTCGCCGGGACATCCTGAAACTAGACGAATCAACGGACGCTTATCGGTTGATCCATTCGGAGGCCGACAACCTGAGCGGCCTCGTCGTGGACCGCTTCGGCAAGATGATCGTGCTGGAGTTCTTCGCGGCGGGGATGTTCAAATGGCGGAACGTGATTCAGGATTGCCTGCTGAAACACTTCCCCGATTCGACGTTTTATTGGTTCGCCGAAGAACACATCTGCAAGCAGGAATCATTCAACTGCCGGTCGCCGGAACCGCCGACACCGGGCGTCATCACGGAACACGGCGTGCGCTTCCGCGTCGCCCCCGGCACGAAGCACAAGACCGGGTTTTTCGTCGATCAACGCGACAACCGGCGAACGCTGGCCAGTTTCTGCGCCGGGAAAAAGGTGCTTGACCTGTGCTGCAACACCGGCGGCTTCGCGGTCTACGCCAAAACGCTGGGCAAGGCCGCCGAGGTGGTTGGCGTGGACCTCGACGAAGAGGTGATCGCCCTCGCCAAGCAGAACGCGAATTTGAACCAAGTGCAGATCAAGTTCACACAGGCCGACATCTTCCCGTGGATTCGCGACCTGCTGCCAACCGGGAACCGCTTCGATGTGGTGATCCTCGACCCCGCCAAGATGACCCGCGACCGCGAAGCCATTGATCTGGCGCTGAAAAAATACCTCGACATGAACCGCCTGGCGCTGCAAACCGTCGCCCCCGGCGGGATCTTCTTAACGTGCTCCTGCACCGGGTTGGTGGGCGAAGAAATCTTCCTCGACACCTTGCGCAAGTCAGCTTGGCAGGCGGGCCGAACGGCGCAAATCTTCAAGGTCACCGGGGCAGGGGGGGACCATCCGTTTATGTCCCACTGTGCGGAGGGAAGGTATTTGAAGGCGGTGTTTGCGAGAGTGTTCTGAAACTGTTTTTGGGATCATCCGACAAGAGCGTGCTGGGGCGAAAACCATTGGCCGCCGCCGGTGAATACGTGAATCAACCGGGGCGGAATGCACCCGCCAGACGTTGGCTGATTTTCGTTACTCACTTTGCGAATTTACGCGGGTATCTTCGGTCGCGGCGTGTTATAACAATTCTCACCTGCCGCATCGCCCGTTTCCCGCCTTCCCGCACGCACGTATGAACCGAATATTGCTCTCCCTTGCCTTGGCCTTGTTGTCCCTGCCGGTGTTCGCCGCCGAACCCGTGAAGGTGAGTTACTACAAGGATGTCCGGCCGATCTTCCAACAGCATTGCCAGGGGTGCCATCAACCGGCCAAATCCCTCGGCGGCTATGTGATGACCGCCTATCCGGACCTCTTCAAAAAAGGGGACAGCGAACAGCCCGGCGTGGTGGCCTCCAAGCCGGCCGACAGTCTGCTGGTGAAACTCCTCGGCGAAGTGCAGGGCCGGGCCAGAATGCCCAAGGGGAAGGAACCGCTGCCCGAACCGCAGGTCAAACTGATCACGAAGTGGGTGGAAGAGGGGGCCATCGACGACACGCCCGCTTCGGCCAAAGCCCCGCTGGTGGACGCCGCCCATCCCCCGGTTTATGAGGCCCTGCCGGTGGTGTCGGCTCTCGCCTTTTCCCCGAACGGGCAACTGCTGGCGGTGTCCGGTTATCACGAGGTCATTTTGCGCTCGGCCGACGGTTCCAAGCTCGTCGCCCGGTTGGTCGGCCTCTCGGAACGGGTGCAATCGCTGGCCTTCTCCCCGGATGGCAAATGGCTGGCCGTCTCCGGCGGCGATCCCGGCCGGTTTGGCGAAGTGCAAATCTGGGATGTGGAAAAGACGGCGCTGAAGATTTCCATTCCGGTCTCTTACGACACCGTGTACGGCGTAAGCTGGTCGCCGGACAGCAAACTGGTGGCCTGCGGTTGCGCGGACAACACCATCCGGGCTTTTGAAGCGTTGAGCGGCAAACAAATCTTGTTCCAAGGCGCCCACGCGGATTGGGTGATGGGCACCTCGTTTTCGCAAGACGGCCAGCACTTGGTGACCGTCAGCCGGGACCGATCAGTGAAGCTGACGGAAGTGCCGACGAACCGCTTCGTGGACAACGTGACCAGCATCACCCCCGGCGCGTTGAAGGGGGGCCTGCTGGCCGTGGAAGTCCGCCCGGTGCCGCCGCTCGCCAAGGACGCGAAGCCGAAGATGGCCGTCGTGCCGAAGGACACGCCCGGCGTTCCCGCCAAGTTGTACGACGAACTGCTGGTGGCGGGCGCCGACGGTCAGCCCCGCTTGTACAAGATGCACCGGGAAGTGAAGCGGGTGATCGGCGACGACTCGAACAAGGTCCGTGATTACGAAAAACTGCCCGGCCGAATCTATGGGGTCGCCTTCAACAAAACCGGCTCGGCTTTCGTCGTTGGCAGCAGCCTCGACGGTGTGGGCGAAGCCCGCGTTTATGAGACGGAAAGCGGCAAGCGAGTCGCCACATGCGAAGGCGTGAAGACGCCGGTTTACGCGGTGACGTTCTCGCCCGATGGCAAAACGGTGGTGACCGGCGGATTCGACGGCATCATTCGATTCAATGATGCCGCGACTGGAAAGATGATTTCGGAGGTGGTGCCGGTGCCGTTGAAGAAATAAGCCGGAAGGTTACTCGTCGGATTCTTCGCCAATCTTCGGGACATCCTTGGATATCTTCGCCGGCCATTCGCCCTTTTTGCAGGGGAGATAGATCACGGATCGAATCCGGTGCAGGGCGTTCCGCTGGTTCTTGCCCAAGTCCTTTTCTTCGCCGTCGCCGACGAGGACAAGCACCGGCCTCACATAGCCCTTGTCTTCACACAGCACCATCGCCTTGCCCGGCGGCACACTCCACTTGATCGACTCGGCGCTGCTGCCGAACTTGTGCGACGCTTGCAAATCCGGGAATGTGTTGCGCAGAATGATGTTCCGGCCTTTGAAATTCTCGTCGTCGTAAATCGTCAGCTTCCAGTCGCCCTTTTTGGCCTCTTCCTTTTTGTCCTTGGCGTCTTTCTTGGTCTGGCCGGTGACGGAGGAATCCCCGACCGACAAAACGATGACCACGCCCAAAAGGGACGCAATGGCCCAACGCAACGCTTGCATGTCCTTGTTCCTTAAAACGGGAGAGAATGATCAAGAACTGTCGGGCTGCGGTCCCCCGGCCGTTTGACCGACTGTTTTGGGTGGTCTGGGACAATTTATACCGTCACGCGACATTGTTTCGCAAACATAAAACAATCTGAATTTGTGTAACTTCTCCGAAAGAATGGGGGAGTGAGCACATGCCGGATTGGTCATTGCGGCAGCCAAAAGCCAACAATTAACCCCCGGCCACATGCTTGGGCACACTCATGACAGGTGCTATATCTCGACCTTGTACGAAAGACCCACTTCGTCCCCAGGCAGACCCCGAAAACCCCAGTTGTGCTTCGGAGTTTCCGTAATCGTAACCTCGATTTCGTTCGGCAGGCGCCCGCCCTGGCTCCCTATTCTTTCGAAGAGAAGCCGAATCAGAGATTTCTTTGTTTCCACGGAACGGCCTTCGAACATGCTGATTTCGATTATTGTGTACCGCGGTGAAGCGGAACCCGGATAGAAGAAGTCGGCACTTTCCAATGGAAAGAACCGATGGGCACGCTTGTCGGCGGGAAATTGCAATGCGTCAACGACGCACGAGTGGATAACGTCGGAGAGAGTTTTCTTGATGGGATCAAGATGCTCTCGAATTCCGTAGATCTTGATTTGCGCCACAGCGTTCCTCGGTTGTGTGTGTGCAGTCTGACGACACTGCTCGGCTCGCCAATACCAAGAACACCCTTACTGAAACCCAAAAATCGCAACTTCAAAAGTATCAGGCGGGGGCGTTTTATTGACCGGCGGGTGGCTCCCACAACTCGACCTTGTTTCCCTCGGGATCGATGACCCAACCGAACTTGCCGTACTCGGAGTCATCGATCTTGTCGAGGACGTTGCAGCCTTCCGCTTTGAGCACCGCGACCAGAGCGTGAAGGTCATCAACGCGGTAATTGACCATGAACGAGGCTTTGCTCGGAGCAAACTGATCGCTTTCCTCCGGACTAATCAACCAAGCGGTCGTTCCGCCCGCGGGCTTGCCATCCGAACCGACCCAATCGAACGCGGCGCCGCCCCACGCCTGGACATCAATGCCGAGATGATGCTTGTACCAAGCCTGCAACGCAGGCGCGTCCTTTGCCTTGAAAAAGATGCCGCCGATGCCAGTGACTCGCTTCATGTGAACCTCCGATGTGCGGTGGTTGAGGGGAGTTTTTTCTACAACCGAATGGTTTTGCTCAGCAGACACGGTGAGCGGAACCTTGGAAACAACCGTTGAAGCGGCAGGCTACAGCAGGGTCTGATTCGGTCTCGGGCGCTATCCCCAGAGATCGGGCTCCTCGTCCAATATTCCGTCCGCTCCGACCGAGAACACGATGGCATGACCTCCGAAGCACTCCGCATCGCTGAACACCAAGAAGGCCCGGTGATCCTCCAATACCTGCACACCGACCAGCGAGAGTTTGTCGCGGAACTCTTCTTGGGTAAGCGCCGGCCCGTGCTCTGGATCGTGCCAGCTGTCGAGATACAACCGGTACATCTTGTCTGCAACATACTGTCTCAGGGCTGGCTCGTTGGACTGAACCCAGTGGATGCAAGCCCTGCTCTCCTCCATCTCTGGCGACGACAGGTGAAGACTGTTGTCTTCCGGCCGAACGCTGCCCTCGGCAGTCCGCCCCGACGGGAAGGTAACGATGAACAACCAGTCGCCACGGTCGCTATCCCATCTCACCGTGCCAACGTTGGGATCGGCGAAAGGCTCGTGTTCAGGCAATGAACGTCCTCCAACTTCCGTTATCGAACGTAAAAGCTCCCCGGTGCGCGGCTGGCGCAGGAGAAAGCGTGGCAGTCCGGCGAAAGGTCGCCTCCGCCATTTTGGGCCATTTTCAATTGGTCAAAATCGCTGCGCATTTGCCCAAAATCATTAGGCGACCCCTTTGTTTTACCGGGGATTTTGAAAAATAGTGTTCAGTTGGCCCACTGTTTTTGACCACTTTTGGGGTGTGAAACTGTTCAAAAATGGTCGCCGGAGGGGTGTTTTTCATCATTTCAGGGTGCTTTTGGGTCGGATTTTGACCTGTTTGGAAATCGGGAAACGCCGATGGCTGTAGCCTCATCGGTTTTCATTGAGGAACCGGACGGGGCTTTTGGCTTTCGGTTTTCGGCGCATTCCGGCGCCCCGGAAAGTCGCAATACCCCTCAAACTGTTCGTCCGGCGGGTGTCCGATAAGATAAATTCGCCGAACCAATGGCAGGGAGATTTTTGGTGATTGACCGTGGAGAAGTAGTCAAAAGACTCGGCGACATCCTGACGGAAAACACGGAAGTGGATGTCTCGAAACTGACGGAGGCCAGCAAGATTCGTGAAGAACTTGGCTTGGATTCCGTCGATCTCGTTGACGTGGTGATGCGGATCGAGGGCGCGTACAAGATCCGTTTGACGCATCAGGATTTGCAAAGCGTGGAGACCATCGCCGACTTGGTGACGCTCATCATCACGAAGTCGGAAACCCAAAACCCCGGCGGGACCGGTCAGGCCGTCACGCCTTGAAGATGGAACGCGGCGTTCAGCGTGACCACGGTTGTCTTCCCTTGGTCGCGCGAAACCACTGAGATGCCGCAATTGTCCAGCGACACCGCCCGCGCCTTCGCCGGGCCGAGGCCCAACACCCCGGCCAGATAAGTCCGGTTCACAATGTGGTGCGAGACAACGACGACGGTAAGCCCTTCATGCTTCCGCAAAATCTCGTCCATTGCCTCCGTCGCGCGTTCATAAACCTGTGCGAAATTCTCTCCGCCGAGATAGCCGTTCTTGGCCGGGTCGGCGTGGTATTTCGCGTACTCGGCGGGATTCTCTTCCCGGATGTCTTCCCAGCTTTTGCCTTCCCATTTCCCGACATCGCATTCGGTGAGCAGGTCCACCGTGATCGGCGTCAGTCCGTGCGGCTTGGCCAGAATATTGGCGGTCTGCGTCGCCCGGCGCAGCGGAGAAGTGTAAATCACGTCCATCGGCCGGACCGCGAGAAAGTCCCGCGTGGCCTCGGCCTGCCGCAAGCCCACGGGGGCTAGCGAGGGGTCCGTCCGGCGGCCTTGCAACTTGGCGGGCTTCATCAAATTCGCGGGCGTCGCGGCATGACGGATCAAATAGAGAGTGGTGGCCATCATTCCTCGGTCACATGCGGAATCCGGATTTGACAACCAAATCCAAAAACCTCATCGGGGTCTTGGTTTTGATTTTATTCCGAATCCCGCATTCCGACCTTCAATCACTGTCCCTGACGTTCCGGACGCAGGCTTCGCACCTGCTGGCCGGCCTGCCACATTTCGCTGTCGGCGATTTCCTTGAGTTCCTTTTCCAAGGACTGCCGGTAATCCGGGCGGCTGTTCACTTCGAGCGTCCGACGGGTTTCTTCGCCGCTGGCAACCGACTGGTACAGCGTCTCGAACACCGGCTTGCTGGCGTCCCGGAATTTCTTGAACCAGTCCAGCGCGCCGCGTTGGGCGGTCGTGGAGCAGTTGGCGTACATCCAGTCCATCCCCTTTTCCGCGATCAGCGGGTACAGGGATTGCGTGGCTTCTTCGACGGTTTCGTTGAAGGCTTCCGAGGCGCTGTGGCCGTGTTCCCGCAACACTTCGTATTGGGCGAGCCACAGGCCGTAGATGGCGCCCATCAGCACGCCGCGTTCGCCGGTCAGGTCGCTGACCACTTCCTTCTTGAAGGTCGTTTCAAACAGGTAGCCGGAGCCGATGGCGATGCCGAGGGCGAGGCAGCGGTCCTTGGCCCGGCCGGTCGCGTCTTGGTGGATGGCGAAGCTGGAGTTGATCCCCCGGCCTTCGAGGAAGTGGCGGCGAACCGTCGTGCCCGAACCCTTCGGGGCGCACAAAATCACGTCCACATCGGCCGGCGGGACGACGCCCGTCTGGTCGGCAAACACGATGCTGAAGCCGTGCGAGAAGTAGAGGGCCTTGCCCTTGGTCAGCAGCGGCTTGAGCTTCGGCCAGAAGTCCTTCTGCCCGGCGTCGGACAGCAAGTATTGGATGACCGTGCCCTTGGCGGCGGCTTCTTCGAGGGAGAAGAGGGTCTTGCCGGGGACGTAGCCGTCCTCTTGGGCGAGCTTCCAACCGGCCGAGCCTTCGCGGAGGCCGATGATGACGTTCAGCCCGTTGTCCCGCATGTTGAGGGACTGGCCACGGCCTTGCACGCCGTAGCCGAGGACGGCGATCACTTCGTCCTTCAGGATTTGCTTGATCTTCTCCGGCGGATAGTCGGAGCGTTCCACGCAGTGTTCCACCACGCCGGCGATCGAAATTTCCTTCATGTCTTCTTTCCTTGGGGAGAGAGGGCGACGATGTTGTTCCCGATTAGCTTAACCGGAAGAATCTTCGTGTCAAGTATCTTGACATGAAGATATCTGACGGTAGCCTGAATGTATGGACCTGATTGACCGCATGAACGAGCAATGGAAACGGGTGAGGCCGGACCTCGACCCGGCCCCGCTCGACGTGGTCGGCCGGGTGCTGGTGCTGGCCCAAAAACTGGACAAGAGCGTCAACGAGGCGTTGTCGGTCCACGAGGATCTTTCGCTCGGGCAGTTCGATATTTTGGCCACTCTGCGTCGGGAAGAAGATAACAACGGCCTGACACCGAAGCAGTTGATGAAGAGCGTGATGCTCTCCTCCGGCGGGATGACCAACCGCCTCGACCGGCTCGAGCAAGCCGGATACATCGCCCGCGAACCGGACCCCGGCGACCGCCGCGGCGTGGTGATCCGGCTGACCCGCAAGGGCATTCAATTCATTGACAAAGCCACGGAAACCCGCTTCGACGAGGCGAAAAACTCTTTGCCGCCGCTGAGCAAACAGGAAATGAAAGACCTCGCGGGGCTGTTGCGAAAGTGGCTGGAAGCCTACGGATGAAGAGAAGAATTTTTTGGCCACGGATCGAACACGGACTCAGATAAAAACAAAAGGCATTTTTAGCCACGGATCGAACACGGATGAAACACGGATTCGGATAAAACAAAAACAGAGATAAAAGCACGATCAGAAGGATGGGGATTGATCCCAAATTGTTTGGTCTGGTCTTTCATCAGGTTTTGATCGGTTTTGGTTTTTGTCCGAATCGGTGTTTCATCCGTGTTCGATCCGTGGCTAAAAAATGCCTTTTGTCTTTCGACTTCTTCTGCTTGTCACCATCTTACCCGCTGGCTGTCGCCAGAAGACAGAGCCAACGGTCCCTGTTGAGTTGCCACCACCCGCGTTAACGGCCGAGGATGCGAAAGCCGCCATTTTGGATCTCATCTACGCGGAAAACCTCGAAAACCTCAAAGAGTTCCCCATCGCCAAATACAAGGCGATGCCGATGAAGCCGGAACCCGGCAGCCCGTGGCTTTTCTGGGGAAAGTACGAAATCAACTTGGAGAGCAAGAAGTACCAGTTCTCCGAAACGCGAGACGAACCGCCCAAATCCACCCGGACCATGTGGCGGGGAGAATTTGTCTATCAAGATGGCAAATGGCTCGCGAGGATTCCGAAACTGATGAAGACCACCGTCAGCGGTGAGTGATTAAAACAATCCTGGCCGCAAGGCCCGACCCATTGGGTATCATGACAATACGCCCGGCATGTGTCAAAATTGGATAGGGGAAGTGATGAGCGTCGCCGCCACCGAACCCGTGTTTGAAGCGAGCCTGCCCGAACCGCTCCCGCTTTCCAAGGGAGAACGCGAACGTAATGCGTTTTTCCGGCTGCTGCCCGAACTGCTGGCCACTCATTTGGGACAGTATGTGGCCATCCACGATGAAAAGGTGGCGGACAGCGACGCCGACGACATTGCCTTGGTCCGCAGGGTCCACGCGAAGGTCGGCTATGTTCCCATCCACGTCGCTTTGGTCGAACCAGTTCGTCCGTTGGTGCGGATACCCCACTTCCGAATCGTCCGGCCCGCCGGAGAGTGATCCGGCATGATCCGCTACAAATACGCCTGCTCAAATAAAATCAGATCAAAACAATTCCCGAATCGGCTCGCCCCGCGTCAGCGGCGCAATTCTCCCTCCGGCGTCGGCCAGCATTTGGGCGTGATCGATTCCGAGGTGGTGGTAAACAGTCGCCAGCACGTCATGCGGGTCCAAGGCCCGTTCTTTTGGCCGTTCGCCGGTGCTGGTGGTGGAGCCGATGACTTGGCCCATCGGCATGCCGCCGCCTGAAATCAGGATGGACATGGCCGAGGGCCAGTGGTCGCGGCCGATGACGCCGTCTTTGTTTTCCAGTCGCGGCGTCCGGCCAAATTCCCCGGTGACCACCAGCAACACCCGTTGGTCGAGGCCGCGATCGAACAAGTCGTCGATCAGGGTCGTCACGATTTGATCGTATTTGGGCAGGCGAGCCAGCATGGCGGCTTTCATGTCCCAATTGACGGCGTGATCGTCCCAGTCATACGCCTTGGTGCCAACCCCGCCGCCGGGGGCGCGAACGGTCACGAAGCGAACGCCAGCCTCAACCAACCGCCGGGCCGTCAGCACTTCCTGGCCGTAACCGTCCCCATAGCGTTCGCGGATGCGGGCCGGTTCGCGTTGAAGATCGAAGGCTTGTTGAACCCGGCCGGTGGTGAGAATTTCGAGGGCCTGCCGATTGCAGGCGTCGATGTTGTTCATCGTGCCGGTGACATCAATGTCCCGTCGCAGGCCGTCGAAACTCTTTTGCAACGCGAGGCGGTCATCCAGCCGTTTGCCATCCACGGTAAGCGAGGCATCGCGGATGCCGCCGCTGACAATCGGCACCCGGTATTGCCCCGGCAAATAGCCCTCGGAAATCCCGGCCGCATAATCCGGCCCGTTGGCGATCACCCCGCCCACCGACAAGGCCGGGGGCATCCCCTTGCGCGTCCCGTCGAAATGCCGATTGATGACGGCGCCAACTTGCGGGTAATGCGATTCGTAAGAAGTTCCCGCCTTGAGTTGCCCGTAACCGCTGAGGAAGCGGCGATGACCGGCGAAGTGGTCAGCCTCGTCGTGCGTGCAGGAACGGATCAACGAAAAGCGATGGGCGGTTTTGGCGTGTCGCGGCAGATGTTCGCAGACATCAATCCCGGAGACGTTGGTTTTGATTGGCCGAAACGGGCCGCGAATCTCGCTCGATGCCTCCGGCTTCATGTCGTAGGTTTCGAGATGGCTCGGCCCGCCGTGAACGAACAACAGAATCACGGCCGTGTCTTTGACCGATTCGCGGGCTTGCAACCGGCACAGGTCGGCCAGCGTCAGCCCGCCGAGGCCAAGGAAGCCGATGCGGAGCAATTCCCGGCGAGAATGGAACTGCGAGCGGGAGACGGCTCCGTTCTCCAGATTCAACATGAAACGCCTCTCCGGGAAATGCGGTCGCGGGGAAGTGTAGATTACCGCATTTCCCCGCGCCGGGCAATCGTTGAATGACAGAACGAACTTTGATCTCTCGACACTTTTGAGGACCGATCCTTGAAGGCGTCAGATGGGGAAAGAATTGAAAACGACCGCATCTTGCCCAGTGTCTTCCCGGCGGGCGGTTTATTTGCCCCGGCCACGAAATTCATCCATCTGTTGAATTCTCTCCATTTTTTGACCGCTCTCGCGTGTTCGTTTTGCCACTGAAACATCAATATTGTTCTATTTTCCGACTTGTAGTATCTTCGGTTCAGTGTCTTCGGGTGAACGCCATCAAGGTGTTACCGCTTTCATCCCTGAAAGATCGAAGACGCGTGCCCCGGAAGTGTTCCCCATGACCGATTGGTCGGGTCTTGGTCTTCCCCTCTTGATTGTGACTGGAACATTTTCGCCGAACCGACTGCTTCAGCCAGTGCTTGTTGATCCCCGTCCTTTCCCGGTTTGGGAATGTTGGCCGTCGTGATTTCTTCACGCGATGTTTCGGCCATCTCTCCGCGTCTTGGTCTCTCAAAAAGGATTTGAGAACATGATTTCGACACGCCGACTGATCAGTCAACGATTGGAAACGCTGGAATCCCGTGTGGTCCCGACTTTTCAAGGGAATCAAATCTTCCCGCTCGACAACCCGTGGAACCAAGTTGTCTCCGGGGCGCCGGTCTCGGCCAATTCCAAGGCGATCATCGACCACATCGTGGCCGAGCACAAAGGAACCGCCCCCGGACTCCACCCGGACTTCGGCAACCCCGTCACCGACGAGGCGTTGTACGGCATCCCGATCAACGTGGTTGATTCGACCGTCGCCAAAGTGCCGGTGTTCATCCCCTCGGCTGGCTATGCGGACGAAAGCGATTTGGTGAATGTCCCCATCCCGGCCGATGCCTCGTCCGTGGTGATTGAGGGGGACGGGCCGACCGGGCCGGCGCCGTCCAAGAATCGCGGTGACTCCCATCTTCTCATTTACGACAAATCGGCCAACATTCTTTACGAGCTTTACCAAGCCATCCGGCCGAGCGAAACGAAATTCCCCGAGGGGGCCACGAAATCTGTCAACGAATGGGGAGCGTATCAAATCTCCGTTTGGGATTTGAACGCGAACACCTTCCGAACCATCGGCGACACCTCGGCGGACGCGGCCGGGCTGCCGATCATGCCGGGTCTGGTCCGGCCGGACGAGGCGCTGCCCGTTTCCGAAGGGGGACAGGGGGTCATTGACCACGCGATTCGGATGACGGTGCAGCAAACCCGCGACATGTTTGTGTATCCGGCGTCCCATGCCGCCAGTTCGTCGGATGACAGCGATCTGCCGCGGATGGGGGAACGGTTTCGGCTGAAAGCCAGTTTTGTGATCCCGTCCAACTGGTCGCCGGAGACCAAGGCCATCGCCCAAGCGATGAAGACCTACGGCATGATCGTCGCGGACAACGGGTCGGACATGTATTTCTCCGGCACGCCCTCGGACGAATGGAACATGGATTCGGTGTTGCAAATCAACGCCATCAAGGCGACGGATTTCGAGGTGATTGACCTCACCCCCGTCGTCACCGGGTTGAGTGTCAAGAGCGGATCGGCCGACGGCGGCACCTCCGTCACCATCACCGGCAACAACTTCACCGAGGGATTGAACGGCCAGCTTCAAGTGTTCTTCGGCACCACCCCGGCGGCATCGGTCACGGTGGTGTCGAACACGCAGATCATCGCCACCACCCCGGCCCATGCCTTGGGGGCGACGGATGTTTTTGTGCAATCAGGAAGCCAGCAGACAGACAAGGACGGCGATCCGGTCTTCTTCGGCCCCGGCAAATCGTCGGTCGTTGCGGCCGACAAGTTCACATTCACCACGCCCCCGCCGACCCTGACGGTATCCCTCGCCGGGCCGGGTGATGCCGTTCGCGGATTGGACCAGACGTTCACCGCCAACATCATCGATCTCGACACCTCGGCCACCCAGGAAATTCGCTGGGATTACGGGGACGGCACCGTCTCCGATTGGACCCCCGTGACCGGCGCTGACAGTTTGGTCAGCCATCATGCCTATGCCAACACGGGAAGCGACACCGTGACGGTTTCCGTCCGCGATAGCAAGTCCCGGCAGGCGACCAGCACGTTGGGGGTGGCCGTCAAACTGGCGGTGATTCGCGGGTCCGATTTGCTCGTTGGCGGCAGCACAGGCAATGATCTGATCGTCCTCACCCCGCAAACGGCGGCCAACACGTTTGCCGTGAAGTTGAACAACGTCGCGGCGGGGACATTTGTCATCCCCGGCGGCATCCAACTCCTCGGCAACGGCGGAACCGACGCCGTGACCGTGAACGGCACCGCCGGGAGCGACACCATCACCACCGGCCCGGACATGGTTCAACTCAACGGCCGCTCGATCACCGGACCAGGCTTCGCCTCTTGGCAAATACTGGCGCTCGGCGGGAACGACACCATCACCCTCGGCGGCGGGGCCATCACCAAGATCGACGGCGGCGTCGGCATCGACCGCTTGAACGCCCAAGACACCGACAACTCGTGGACTGTAAACACCTCCACAACAGCCACGCTCAACGGCATTTCGCTGGTGGGCGTCGAAACCCTCGCCGGCGGGGCCGGGGCCGACACGTTCACCATGAACACGCCGATCTTCTCTGGTTCGCTGCTGGGCGGGGCAGGCAACGACAGCCTGACACGGGGCACCGCAGGCAACAACAGTTGGTATGTGACCGGGCCAAAACAAGGCAGCCTGAACTCGATCACCACATCCAAGTTCAGCGACATCGAAACGCTGATCGGCAGCTCGCTGACCAATTACAACGACACCCTCATCAGCCTGCCGACAGTCATCACCACGCCGGTGACATGGTCGCTCACCGGCGCCGGGTCCGGGTCGGTGGCCGGGACCGCCTTCAACGGCTTTGAAGCCCTGACCGGCGGCGCCCGATCGCCGGACACCTTCCAAGTGGGCGATGGCGCCACCCTCAAGGGGACGATGACCGGCGGCACCTACGCCGGGGTGACGGACAAGGTGGTGAATCAACTCACCGCTGACGGCACATGGACGATGACCGGAGCCGGGGCCGGGAACCTCAACGCCGTGAAATTTGCCGGGATGGAAGAACTGGACGGAAGCGACGCCGCCGACCGTTTTGTGATGGGAACGGTTGGTTCCGTCGCCGGCAAGATCATCGGCAACGGCGGACTCAACACCTTGGATTACAGCGCCCGCGTGGCGGCCGTGAAAGTAAACCTGGCGACCGGAACCTCCACCAGCGCCGTCTTGGGCATCAGCGGCATCTCCGTGGTCCTCGGCGGCAAGGGGGCCGACTCCCTCACCGGCGGGGCGGGGGATGACATCCTCGTCGGCGGCAACGGCAATGACACCCTCACCGGCGGTGATGGCAACGATCTGTTGATCGGCGGCCTCGGCATCGACAACATTCACGGCGGCAACGGCTTCGACATCCTTGTGGCAGGGGCGGTGTCGTTCCAGACCAACGCCGTCGCCCTCGACGGTCTGCGGTTCGGCTGGACAACCAACCTCTCGGCGGCCACCTATGCGGATCATGTGGCCCTCGTCCGCGACACCGGAGTCAACGGTTTCCTGTTGAACGGAACCACAATCTCGGAGACGCCGGTCTCCATTGATTCGTTGAGCGGCGAGGCCGATCTGGATTGGTTCGCCACCGGCACGACGGACAAGGTGTTGGATTTGAGCGTCGACGGCGAGACGCGGAATAACTTCTGAGCGGAGCCGGATTTCGCCCTGTCTCCCCGGCGCCGTAGTCGTTAGAATTGACGCAACCGATTCATTTGGCAACGGTTGCGGCCATCACCGCCGGGGAACTCGCATGAGACATCACCTTTGGGTCGCGTTGGTTCTGGCGGCATGCGCCCATGACGGCCTGATTCATCCGGCGGCAGCGGTCGAGCCGGTGGCGAAGAAATTCAAACCGGCCGATCCGTTTGAAATCGCCGAGCGTCTGCAAAAGCGGCCCAAAGATTCGACCTTTCTGCCCGCGATCAAACTACATTTGTTCATCGAGATTTTCCAAGACGCGGTCGGCGTTCCCGTTCAGGTTGATTTGCGATCTTTCACCGAGCGACAGGAAGCAGAGGATACCCTCCGCGATCTCGAACTCTCCGTGCGAGATCATCGGTTTTCACTGGAACACATCCTGGCCGATGTCTGCGAACAGGCCAAGTTTGGTTATCTCATCGAAAAGGACCGCATCCGGTTGGTGAGCGCGGAGGCGGCGCAATTGCTGCAAGGGGAGACGCGGGAGATTCCCAATCTCTATCGCAACACCCCCAAGCGATTGACGTTGGCGCCTCGGGAAAACATGCCGCCGCCGAACGCGCATCAGCAGCTTTATAAGCTCCTGCCGACCATCACTTGCAAACTGGATGAGGTTCCGCTGAAAGAGGTCTTGGAGAAGTTCCAACAGCGCTCCGGCCGGACGATCTTGCTGGCGGGGGACGCCAAGGAATCGGGGGACGCCAAGATCAGCGCATCGTTCTTGAATGTTCCCGTTGAAGCGGCCCTGCAAACCATCGGCGAGTTGAGCGGCTTGCAGGCCGCCAAGAACGGCAACGTGGTGCTGTTCGTCACCCCGGCCCGCTTCAACGAATTGCACGAAATGCCCCCGGCCATGATTCCCCCGGCCGAGGAGCCGAAACCCGAACCGACTCGTCAGGAATTGTTGGACGAAATCGAACGACTCAAAAAAGAACTGGCCGGGAAGAAACCATGAGCCCTCATGGTTTGCCCGGCAAAGTGCGGAGCAATCCCACGGCGGCCCAGCCTGTTCCCCAATGAGTGTTGACATCGTTGATCTTGGTCTTGCCGCTCTTGCCAAATTCCTGTCGGCTGGTCGTCTTCCACGACCCGTCTTTTTCTTGGGCGGACACCAAGAACTTCCAAGCCCGCCGGACTTCGGGCTCGTCTCCCTTTAACCCGCCCACGCTCAGCAGATACAGGCATTCCCCGGTGACCAGCGGATGGCTGGCGCCGTCTTTCACAAACGGCCAGCCGCCGTCCGCGTTTTGCCGCTTCAGCAGTTCTTTTCGCCATTTTTCGGCCTGCTTGGGATCGCCGTTTTGATGCTCGACGAGCATCCGCAAGGCCAGCCAGTCTGTTCGCGTCTCTGGCGTCGCGTCCTTGAGCGAGGCCAGCCCCAACTCCCGCATCTTTTTGATGCTGTCCCGCGCAAGCGGGGTCAGGACTTCTCCGGCTTGCTTCTCCAAGGCATTCAGTCCGATGAGGGTCCACATCGTGTCCGTCTCGATTCCTTCTCGCCGGGCTCCTCGGATTTCGATGAAGTTCCCTTCCTTCCAGGAGCCGTCGGGCCGCTGCCTCTTGGCGATGATCGGCACGAAGAATTCATATGCCTTGGCAACATCTTCCTTCTTCGTTGACCCCTCCAAGGCGAGGATCAGTTTCACCATCGTCGAGAGGAAGCCGCCGGTGAATTCGTTGTCGTTCTTGTTCGTCGTGCAAAAATTCAGGGACCACGCGGTCAGATCGTCGGTGAATTTCTCATCGACCCGGATACCCCGTGTCCGTGCGTCGTTGAGAGGCCAGAGGGCGAACGGCACCTGATGACAGGTCACGCACTTGCGATCCTCCCGCCACGCGGCCGAACTTTTCATCAGATAGGGCAGGCTTCGCTCGGCCGCCGCGCGGGCCTCGGCCGGGGCGGGCGTCGTCCCGGCCGGATCGGCTCCGGCGGACAGCGCGATCAGCAACAGAAGCGAGGTCATGGAGAGATCCTTCGAAAATCATGCCATCATCCATTTAACCCGCAAACGATCCTGGATGCCACTGTGTTCTGAAAAGGCGGGAGGTAACGCCCGGTCATTTCTCCATCGCGTCTGCTTTCCGCGTCGGCTACCATAAGAATGATGGACCCCCGTCTTCCGGGAGAAACCCGCATGCGCCGCCTGATACTTTTGTTGGTTCCGCTCTTCTTCTTTCCCGCCAGCAGCCGGGCGGCGGATGATCCGTTGGTGCAAAAAGTTCGCGGGTCGATGAACAAGGCCATCGACTACCTGAAAACCCAGCAGAAGAATCAGGGGGCCAACACTTGGAATTGGGAGAACGACTCCCTCACCATGTTCCTCCCCGGCGGGACCACCAACTTGGTGATGCTGGCCCTGCTCACGGCCGGCGTCTCCCAAGATGACCCCGTCATCAAGCGCTGCCTGCCGTATGTCCGGGGCATGGACAATCGGCACACCTATGTGGTCGGGCTGCACACAATGGTGCTGGCCGAATTGGGCGACACCAGAGATTTGAACCGCATCCAGGCCAATGTGGACTGGCTGATCGATGCCGCCACCACGCGCGGGGGAAAACTCGGCAAGGGGGGCAAGCTCGAAGGCTGGACTTACACGATGAATTCCAGCAATCCGCCGGACAATTCCAACGTGCAATACGCCCTTCTCGGCCTGATGTCCGGGCGGGCGGCGGGGGCGAAGATCGATCCGGCCGTGTGGAAGGAAATTCACCGCTACTACGTCGAAAACCAATGCAAGGCGATCCCCGGCCCGGACGGCAAGCCAATCGCCGGGTGGAACTATTCCTCCGGCGAGAAAACCGGCAAGGGCACGCTGACGATGACCGCCGCCGGGGTGTGCGGCCTGCTGATCGCCTCGCTGGAAGAGAACGACAACTTCCAAGAATTCGACGAACGAACCGGCATCGCCAAGAAATGCGGTTTCTACCCGGATGACGACGCGGTTGCCAAGGGGCTGCGCTGGCTGTCCAAAGAGTTCCGGTTTACCAACCCGCCGCACACCTTTTACAACGTGTACGGCGTCGAGCGTGTCGGCCGATTGTCCGGCCAGCGTTTCGTTGGCGATCACGACTGGTATCGGGAGGGCTGCGAAATCCTGACCGGCGTGGCCCCGGACACCGCCGGGCTGGCCCAGAAACCGGGAGGCGAATATCGCATCCAAGGCTCGGCCCTCGACAATTACCCGGTGATTTCCACCAGTTTCGCCCTGCTGTTCATGGCCAAGGGGCGCACACCGATTCTGGTGAGCAAGATGGCGTGGGACTCGGCCGCCGACCGCCCCGGTCAGGGCGCCGGCTGGAACCGCAAGCACCACGACACCCGGCATATCGTCGAATATTCCTCGCGGGAACTCTTCAAGAAGATGCCGCTGGCCTGGCAGGTTTTCGACCCCCGCCTGACCGATTTGAGTTCCGAGGCCAAGATCAACGAGGAAGTTTCCAATCTGTTGCAATCGCCGATCTTGTACATCAACGGCCACGAGGCCCCGAAACTCACGTCGGCCCAGAAGAAGGTGCTGAAACGCTATGTGGACGAAGGGGGCTTTATTCTCGCCGAGGCGTGCTGCGGGTCGGAAGAATTCGCCCAAGGGTTCAAGGCGCTGATGGAAGATCGCGAGATGTTCGGACTGGAATCGCCGCTCACGCCCCTGTCGGCCAACCACCCCATTTGGTCGGCCCACGCGTTGGTTCCGGCCGAGACATTTCAGGGCGCGTCCATCCCCGAGACAAAGCGAATTCACGCGATCGAACGGGGTTGCAAGACCGTGGTGGTGCTGATCCCGCAACCGCTGGCCGGATATTGGGAGGATGGCCGCTATTCCCCCAAGGTCGGCGAAATCGTCGGGGACACCATGCGGGGCAAACTGTCATACCGTCTGGCCGGAAACATCGTGGCTTATGCCACCGGGTTCGAGCCTCCCAAGCCACGACTCGACAAGCCGAAAGTGCGCGACCCGAAAGACGACCAACCGGTGGCCGGAGCCAGATATTTGGTGGAACTAGCCCAAATCCGGCACGACGGCGGTGACTGGCAGCCCGCCAAAAACGCCCTGCGTTCGCTCGCCCTGAACGCCCGCGACAAATATTTGCTGGATGTGTCGCTCGCCAAACAAGATGTGCCGATGACGCAAAAGCGCCTCTGGCAGTACAAGTTCGTGTACATGCACGGCAAAGCCGCGTTCACGACCGACGAGGCCGAGATCGAAAACATGAAGGCCCACCTCGAAGTCGGGGGCACACTGCTGGCCGACGCCTGTTGCGGCAGTGAAAAGTTTGATGCCGCCTTCCGCGATTTCATGAAGAAGACGTTCCCAAACCAAAAGCTGCAAGTGATCCCCGAGACGGACTTCTTGTACAGTTCGGAACTCAACGGCGAGTGGATCACCAATGTGCGCTGCCGGACGGAGAAGGCCGACGGCACTGCGGAAGCCAACTTCCGCGACACGAAGCCCCTGCTGGAGGGCATCAAGATCGACGACCGCTGGGTGGTGATCTATAGCAAGTACGACATCGGTTGCGCGTTGGAAAAGAACAAGTCCAGCGCCTGCAAAGGCTATGACCCCGACAGCGCCATGAAACTGGCCACGGCGGCCCTGCTCTATTCGCTGAAGAAATGAACGCCGGTTTTTGAGGACATGATTTGAACATTGTTGACCGCACGGTGGCGGCCCTCGCGGCGGGTGGCGCGGCGGCCGTCTCGGATGGCCTTTGGTATGCCGGCGGGGCGGCCGCCATCTGGCTGGTGTTCTACACCCTGTTCCGGCGTCGGCTGGCCTCGCGGAAGATCGTCCAGCGCCCGCCGACCCGCAAGCAAATCACCCGGGAGTTGATTCACTCGCTTCGCAGCATCTTGGTGTTCGCCACAGTGACCGGGATTGTCGTGTTCGCCGCCCTCGGCGGGCACACCCGTCTCTATCGCCATGTGGACGACCACGGGTGGGAATGGTTCTTCGCCAGCATCCTGATCGCCGTCATGATGCACGACACCTATTTCTACTGGACCCATCGCCTGATGCACCACCGGCGACTCTACCGAATCTTCCACCGCACGCATCACCTTTCCACCAACCCGACCCCGTGGGCGGCCTATGCCTTCAGCGTGCCGGAGGCGTTCGTCCAAGCCGGGATCGGGCCGCTGGTGGTTTGCACGATCCCAATGCACGGCGTGGCCTTCACGGCTTTCATGGGCTGGCAAATCGCCTTCAACGTCCTCGGCCACGGCGGCTACGAAATCTTCCCCCGCTGGTTCCTGGGAACCTGGGCCGGCCGGCTGTTGAACACGCCGACGCATCATGCCCTGCATCACGAAAAGTTCATCGGCAGCTACGGCCTCTACTTCAACATCTGGGACCGCCTGATGGGAACCAACCACCGCGACTACGAAGCCCGCTTTACGCTGGCCGCCGGTTCCCCGGCGACCCCGGTTGATCCCGCGCCGGAACTGGTCCCGGCGACCAACGGGTGATGGGGCGTTTCCAATTCGGCTGCCGATTTTCAACGCGCGTGGCATTAGCTTGGACTTATGCCGGTTGTGGGAATCCCAAGCAGGCGGCCGAGATTGGATGTGAGATTTCCTTGATTCCTATTCACGCCGGTTGTTGAACCTCAAGAGCCCCACTGCGTGAGCGGTGGGGGTGGTTTTCTGAGTGCGAGGGCCACCCCCACCGCTCACGCAGTGGGGCTCTTGGGCAGCGGCAGAAAATAACAATCGACCCCGGCTATTCCAGTCACGAACCGTAATCGTAAAGATCCGGATTTTGGGTGAGCGGCGAGTCAGGAGGCAACAGGCCCCCGAGGCGGCGGGCGGCGGCGCAGGCGGCGTTTAGTCCGGTGTGCAAAGCACCCTCCGTCCAGCCGCCGGACCATGAGACGCCGTCGCCGGCCAGATAGACGCCGGTGTCGGTCAACGGGTCAAGCACGCTCAAGAATTGATGATAAGCGGCGCGGGCCGCCGGTTCCTGGCCGGGGTGGTGGAGCTTGAACGCCCCGTAGAAATACGGCTCGGCTTCCCAGTCGACATTCAGGATTTCGCCGCCAACGGGCACGAGATGGTCGGCGAACTGCGGGTTGATGTTGCGAAGAACTTGCTTGAACTGCTCGAAGCGAGTCGGGATATCCAGGCCAAGCAACTTGCTCGAATCGTCTCCCCAAGTGTAACTGACGAGGACAACGCCGTTTTCGGTTTGGGGATAATCGAGGCAGTACACCCCCCTCGGCAATTCGTCGGTCTGGATGTTCTGGGGCATGCCGGGGATCGGGTTTCCGGCCGCGTCGAGCCAGAACTTGGTCCGGGTGCGGATGAACATCTTGGACGATTGAATCATGTGCAGTTCACGCAGGGCATTCTTCACATCGGCCGAGGCAATGGCGGCGGCCGGTTGCGTGAGGCCGAGCGTGATCTGCATCGAACGGGTGGTGGTCGCGACGATGATTGCCGAAAACTCGCGAGTGACCATCTCTCCGGTGGCCGGGTTCCGGTAGCTGAGTTTGGGCTTGCGATTCACGCCTGATTCCAACCCGGTGACGGGAGTGTTCAGGGAGACGGCGTTCCGCTCCTGAAGCGACGCCCGCTTTCCATCAGGCATGGTGACCTGCTGCGTGTGAAACTGTTCGATAAACCGGCCGACTCCTTCGAGCAGCATTTGCTGGTCATTCTCCCATTGGTTGACGAGAATGCGGAGCATTTCAAGGAAGTTGATTTCATAAAGAGGGGCGAAGCCGCCCGAGCCGATCCCCAACGCACCGAAGGCCACGAAGTCGTCCGCCTTCCATTGGGGGATGCCCGCTTTCAATGCCTCATAAAAGCTGAGGTTCGCGTATTGATTGACGTACCCCTGCCACACGCCCCGCACGCCTTCCCAGTCCCGCCGCCGCCAGGGTTCCCAAATCTTCTCCACCAGCGGATCGACAAACCGGCCGAGTTCAGTTTGGATTCGGGCGAACGGCTCCGGCGGCGGGCTTCCCGGCGCCCACTCGTGGGGGGTGTTCTTGTAGGAGAGCGTGGTCGGCACCCGGCCCGGATCGGGAAACAGGCTGGCCTTCATTTGGAATCGGTTCGCGTAACTCCAAAAGACCTTGTTGGAAACGGGCACCCGCATCGCCCCCATTTCCGCGATGACATTGACGGGTTGGCCTCCGTCCGTGAAGCAGCGCGTGCAATTGCGGCCGCCGATGCGGTTGGTGGCCTCAAACACACAGGGAACGATCCCCGCACGCAGCAACTCATAAGCGGCAACCATCCCGGCCGGACCGGCCCCGATGATGGCCACAGAACCGGGTGGCGGGGCGCCCTCCGGGAAACGGGCGATGGGCTCCGGCCCCAACAGCGGAAGGTAATCGTAAAGAGTGTCAACGAGAGGCCAAGCCATGAACACCCCGGCACCGCCGTTGGATGGCGGGCGCGGCGCGCCCAAGATGTCTTGCGGGCTGCTCATGATGGTGATCCGCCTTGGCGGATGACAAACCTCCTCACTTCGGTTTCGGGTGATTCAATTCCTTGACGATGAAGTCCCAGATGTCCTTGTATCCGTCGGTCGGGTGGTCGGGGTATTTGACATGACAGGTGGCGCCCGCCTGACTGGCGAGTTTTTGGAAGCCGAGGCCCCAGGCGGGGGAGTGGACTTTGTAATCCATCTCGGTGACGGTCGCCGGCTGGGTCAGGCCCCAGTTGTTCTCGAAATAGACCGGCGACGATCCTTTGTGCAGCAAGTTCTCGGGGGACCATTTTTCAAGGACGGGCTTCAGTTCCTCGCGGCGTTTCAGCGATTCCTCGAATGAGTAGCCAAGCGCCGGGGCTCCCCATTTCACACCGGGAACCCATTCCTGCATGCGCTGCGGATCAATGCTCGGCTGGCTGCGATAGGCGGCCACGCAAGTCACTTTCGTGGAAACCCGCTCGATGGGATCGGCCGCCTTGGGGTCGGCTCGGTCGGGAACGCAGCCGACATAGAGGGCGGGCAACGCCCCCTGAGAGCCGCCGCCGACGGCGATTCGCTTGGGGTCGATGTGCCACTTCTCCGCCTGAAGTTTCACAAACTGCACCGCCCGGCAGGCATCGTTCATCAGATACGCCACCGGCGGGCTGGCCTTCTCCTTCATGCCGTCGTTGAGGGTGCGTGTCTCGACGCCGATCACGGCGATGTTCACGGGCAGGAACCGCTTGACATCCGGCACATGCTTGCTCGGCTCCCAGATGCCGCCGTACCAGATCAACACCGCCGACGGTCCGCCGACTTCCTTCGGCAGATACACATCCATGATCTGATGCGGACTCGGCCCATAAGAAACATCCGCATATGTCGGCACCGGCTTCGGCGGCGGCTCAGCCCCCCATGACGGCGCCAGCGATATCAGCAGGACAACAAAGGCGGGAAGGGTGTGTTTCATGTTGATCTCCTGCCGCTGAAGGTATCAAAAAGTCAGCGATGACGCACGCGGAAACCGCCTCCGACCTGTTTCGGAAACTTCCACACCGACCGGGAACACCGACATCCCCGCCCGGTTTGCGGGATCGCCTGACGCGATATAATCACCGCCATGAACGCTGTTGATCCCATTCTCTCGGCCGACGACCGGCTCGCGGCGGTGCTGGCCGAGCTTGGCGACCGGCAACGCCTCGGCCAGCACGCCGACATTGACCAAGCCGCCCTCGACCATCCGGACCTTGCGGACGAAATCCGCTCCCTCTGGGCAACCGCCCAATTCGCGGCCGCCTTT
>NZ_JH636440.1:395962-430020 GCF_000255705.1 Zavarzinella formosa DSM 19928 | reverse complement strand
CCTCGCCGAAGCCGCCGCCGCCGCCAAGTTGAAGCACCCGAACATCGTCACCGTTTACGAAGTGGGGCATCAAAACGGCTTGCCGTATATCGTGATGGAGTATGTGGCCGGCCGCACGCTCTCGCAACAACTCGCCGAGGGGCCGGTGCCCCCGCGCGTGGCCGCCCGTCTGCTCGCCGATGTCGCGCGGGCGGTGCATCAGGCCCACGAACGCAACATCCTCCACCGTGATTTGAAACCGGCCAACATCCTCTTGTCGCATCCGGAACCCGAAACGCGGAGTCCGGAGCCGAAAACCAATCCCAAGGATGACAAGCAAGCGGCGAAAGACGCCGGTTCTGAATCGCGGGCGCCGATTCCCGAGTATTCCCCCAAGGTGACCGACTTCGGCCTCGCCCGCCGACTCCATTCGGCGCCCGGCAGCATTCCCGATTGGCGGACACAAACCGGGGCCATCGTCGGCACGCCCGGTTATATGTCCCCCGAGCAGGCGACCGGCCGCCGGGAACTGACCGCCGCCGCCGATGTTTATGCCCTCGGGGCCATCTTGTATGAACTGCTCACCGGCCGGCCGCCGTTCCAAGCGTCGAACGCCGTGGATGCGTTATTCATGGTGGTCGAACAAGAACCCGTCTCTCCCCGGCTTTTGACACCGGGGTTGGACCGCGATTTGGAAATGATCTGCCTGAAGTGCCTGCAAAAGCCAGTGCATCTTCGCTACGACACGGCCGCCGAACTCGCCGACGACCTGGAGGCCCACCTCGCCGGGGAGGCAATGTCGTCCCGCCCGAGCGGGTTTGGCTATCTGTTCGCCCGGTTGATGCGAGAGACGCACCACATCGGCGTGCTGGAAAACTGGGGCCTGTTATGGATGTGGCATAGCCTCGCCACGCTCTTGTTGTGTTTGCTCACGCAGGTGATGGAATGGGTGGGCATCCGCAATCACGGGGCCTATCTGGCCCTGTGGAGCGTCGGGCTGGTCGCGTGGGGGATGATCCTCTGGCGCCTGCGCCGCCGGGCGGGGCCGGTGTTGTTTGTGGAGCGCCAGATCGCCCATGCCTGGGCCGCCGGGGTGATTTCCTCGATCATGTTCTTCCTGATCGAAGTGATCATGGACTTCCGGGTGCTGACGCTTTCCCCCGCGATCGCGGTGTCGGCCGGGATGGTGTTTGTCTTCAAGGCGGGCATTTTGTCGGGGCGCTTTTACCTGCTGGCCCTGATGATGTTCGTGACGGCGATGGTGATGCCCCTGATCCCCGACTGGCGGATCATCCTGCTCGGCCTGACAATGGCCGTGAGTTTCTTTGTGCCCGGTTTGAAGTATTACCGGCAACGAAAACGCGGAATCCAAGAAAACGCCGCGAACCCAACCGGGGGGTTCCAGACTCCCTAACCACGCAGACGGCCGACGCGAGATTTTCAGGCGCGCCCCTTGAAGCCCGCCCGGTTCGTACTTAAATTAAGTGTGTCCAAAGCCTTCGTAGCTCAGTTGGTAGAGCAGCTGACTCTTAATCAGCGGGTCCACGGTTCGAGCCCGTGCGAAGGCAGTTTAAAAAGCCACAAGTCTTAAGGACTTGTGGCTTTTTTTGTCTCCACCGTTTCGGGATAACTCCAAAATCGCCCCAGAATTATTGAATCCTGCGAATTACCATCCCTCGCGCATTCGGTAGTTGTTCGCCACGGCCATTTCATGCCACCTGGTGATCGAGAACGGGCAATGGCGCCAAACAAAAGGTTCAATAATGGGGCCGTCAGTCTGACTATTCGCCCTCGGTGATCTCCCGCACATACTTCGTGACAGTTGTGCGGATCGTTGACCCCTTACCCTTGCAAATCCATCTCTTTCAACAACCCCTCAAACCGTGACCACGGGATGGGTTTCACCGGGATGTCGGCGGTTTCTTTGTCCAGGGCCAGGTCGAGAACGTACATCGTTTCCACATAGCGGGTTCGTTTGCCCTCGGCCCGCAGGCGTTTCAACTCGGTGTGTTCGGACTTGTACCGGCGGGCCATTTCCATCAGCGTCAGCACGCGGGCGCCGTCCGAGTTGTGTTCCACGTGAACATCCCGGCAGGTCCACCAATCCTCGAACAGGGCGAGGTCATCCACGGAGATCAACAGAATCGTGATCGGCTGATGCTCGGCCAACCCCGCCGGTTCGCAGCACGGGGCCATCACATAAAGGCCGTGCGGGAACGGGCCGTTCGCCACGCGGTCGCACACAAAGTTCGTCAGCGTTTCCAAGAGGTATGAACCCTCGGCGCCGTCCATCGAGATCAGTGTGTGCCGGTGGGTCACGGCGAAAGCTCGCTTCATCAGCACGTCGGCGAGGTGCCCGTTCGGCACCACCCGGCTCACCTCGGCCTGGCCCAGCGTGCGAAGCCGCAGCGTCTTGGGCCGCTTGATCGGGGGTTCCCCTTCGATCAGCGGTTCATCGTGTGTTTCAATCACATGATGGTTGATGACAATGGTGTCGCGGGCGTCGCCCCGCATGATGCTCCGGCGTTCGCAGTGCCGCTTCCACCGGGTGACGATGGCCGTGATGGCCGTCCCGGCCACCAGCCCCAGACACACGCCCACGCCTCGGCTGCCCACCTCATGCCAGATGTCCATGATCCTCGTCCGTTCCGTTGAACGAACACCAGGCGGCCAGGCGGGAATCGAAGAACCCCACCGAGGCAATGCCTGATGACGTTCAACATGGTTACTAATCGCCTGCATCGATTGATCGATGCGTTGGGGAGATTTGCGACAACAGACACGCGATCAGGTTCGCCGGTTCGTGAAAAACAACCGGCATGAGACATGCATGACACGACGCAACCTGTTGAATCAGATCGCTTTGCAATATCCCGAAAATCCGGCGATTATCGGGGTGTGCCGAAGACTTGTATCCAATAGCACTCCTCCTTCTCGTTTTTGGCAATGGCCACGCCGATCTCGGTGTATTCCTTCGTGAGAATGTTTTCTTTGTGGTCTTCGGAGTTCATCCAGCCTTCCAACACTTCCTTCGGCGTATTCTGATTTCGAGCAATGTTTTCCCCGATCCGGGCGAATTTGTAACCCAACGCCTTCACACGATCTCCGGTGGATTTCTCGTCGAGAGTGTGTTCAAGCATGTCCTGTTTCGCCATGTTGGCCGCATGACTTCGGGCGGCGGCGAAGAGCTTCGCGTTGGGTTTCAGCAACGGCAATTCGGCCTTCTTCCGCTCCGCGTTGGTGGCGTCAACGATAGCTTGTTCCTCATCCGAGATTTTGAGTTCCGGGGGCTTTTCATCGGCCTGGACGATGCCGACGCTCCCGGCAAGCAGAAACATGATGAGAAGCGGATGACGCATGAGAGGCTCCCTTTTGCCTCATTGATAGTCATGCCGATGGCGTCGATGGCGTCTTGTTGTTTGCACCATCCGGCAAATCGCTCCTGGCAAAATCCATCGTCCCGCCTTCGCAAGTCGGTTGCCGATTCGGCGTCTTTCGGGTAACATCGTGCCCAACCGAACGCGGGCTGCCTTGCCCGTCCCCTCTCACTGAGATCAGGAAGATGCCACACCGTTCCCTGTCCGTCCTCATGTTGCTGGCCGCCGTCTCGGTCGGCCGGTGCGTCGATCCCATTCCGTTTCTGCCGGCCGAGACGGATGTGGTCATCACCATCCAGTCGAAACAGGTGACGGAGAGCGAACTGCTCAAGAACATCGGCGGCGATCTGATGAAGCTTTTGCTGAAAGCCAGCAAACAAGCCTCCGATGCCGTCGAGGCTTCGGGCGTTGATTTGATGAAGGATTTCGACCGCGTCGTCATCGGCGTGGACGCGGACAAAACCAATCCGTTGAAGCCATTCGTGTTGATGGAAGGCAAGTTCGATCCGAAGAAAGTCACCGCCTCGGCCGAGGCGTTCATGGCCAAGAACCCCGGCCGCATCACCGCCGTGAAGGTGGCTGACAAACCCGCTTACAAAGTGGCGGGAAGCAACGAGGGCGAGACGATGTACACGGCCATCATCAGCGAAAGCCTGATGGTCATCGCCCCGTCCGAGGAAGCCCTCGCCGGGGCGTTCACAGCGGCGGGCGGCGACCGCAAGCCGGTGATCTCGAAGGAACTGGCCGGGGTGATCGCCGTGACCAAATCCACGGCTCCCATCTTTGTGCAGGCGTGGGTGAAGGGGAAATTCGCCACCATCAATGTGCCAAACGAGCAATTGAAACAGAACCTTCAGGGCGTGGACTGGGTGACCGCCTCCGTGAACATCACCAAGGATGTGGCGCTGAACTCCGTCATCAACACCCCGAACCCGATGGCCGCGCAGCAATTGAGCAACCTGCTCGGCGGGGTGGTCTTGCTGTTGAAACTTCAAGCGGTCGCCGCCGCCGAGGACCAGCCGGAAATGCGCCCGGTGGTGGAATTGCTCCGCACGGTGCGGGTGAACCCGAAAGAAAAGACCGTCGTGGTCACCGGCTCGGTGAAAGGGGCCGACATTCAGAAGGCCCTGAACCCCCCGCCGCCGCCGGAAAAGAAGTAATCCGGCGTTTCATACTTTTAGAGCAAGCAGAAAGAACAAAGCGGTCGGAGATCAAAGTGCTCCGCACGCTCCGCGTGCGGCCAGAATCTTCCCCCACAATCAGTCTCTTGGGCAGGCTAAAATCCAAAAACCGCACGCGGAGCGTGCGGAGTACTTTCCAAACAACACACAAGAATCACTGCGGTTTATTTGTATTCTTCCCGCACCGGGTAAAAGATGTCCAGCGCCTGGCCGGCGCCGCCGACCGGGACGACTTTGTGGCGCACGCCGCCGGGGATGCAATAGAAATCACCCGGCCCGAGTTCTCGCTCCTCTTCGCCGATGTGAAAGGTCGCCCGGCCGGAAATCATCATCCCCATTTGCTCGTTGACGTGGCTGTGCCAGTCAACGACCCCCTCGGCCGGGATGTCCACAAGGGAGAGTTGCAGATGGTCTCCGGCATAGGTGCGGATGGCGACGCATCCGAAAATCACATGATGACCACACTCGGCGGGAGAGGGAAAGTATCGGCTCATGGTTTTCTCGCTGGACAACGGAATAGAATCCAACCGTGGGGTTATGGTACGCCCCGATTGATCCCCGTGGCGGAGCCGCCTGATGAGACGAGTTCTTTGGTGCGTCTGGCTTCTGCTGCCGGCGACGGCATGGGCCGAGATTCCCCCCGGCGCCCTTGAATTGCAGCAAACCATCCATCAGGTGATTGAGAAGGCCGAGCCTTCCGTCGCCTGCGTGCTGGTCTCCCGTTCGGGCAAGTATGCCGAATTGAACGAAGTGCCTTCCCCCGCCATTCCCGGCAAACTCGGCGGGTTCAACCCGATCCGGCATATGCGCCTTGCGGACGGCGTCCAGCTTGCCTTGGTGAAACGGCTTGACTTGGCCGACCCCGAGGCCGTGCCGGACAGCTTCGGCTCCGGCGTCGTGCTGGATGCCACCGGCCTGATCCTGACGAATTACCATGTGATCGAGAAGGCGACGAAAATCTACGTCCGGCTGCCGGGCGATTCCAAGGGAAGCTACGCGGACATCATCGGGGCCGATTCGCGGGCCGACTTGGCGGTGTTGAGAGTCATCACGCCGCTCACCTTGAAACCAATCACCTTTGGCGACGGCACGCGGGTTCGCAAGGGGGATTGGATTGTCTCGCTGGCGAACCTCCTCGGCACGGGGTTCCGGGACGGCAGCCCGAGCGCTTCGTGGGGCATCATCTCCAACATCCGCCGACGCGGCCCCGGCCCGACGGACGAGGTCAAACGCACCAAACCGCTGACCCAATATGCCACCCTGCTCCAGACGGACGCCCGGCTAAACTTCGGCTGTTCCGGCGGCGCCATCCTGAATCTCAACGGCGAACTGATCGGCCTCTCCACTTCGCTCGCCGCCCTCACCGGCGGCGAGACGGCGGGGGGATACGCCATCCCGATGTCTCCAAACACCCGAAAAATCATCGATGTGTTGAAGCAGGGGCAGGAAGTGGAATACGGCTTTCTCGGCGTATCCGTCCAGCCGGACGACAAGCCGGTTGGCGGCGGCATTCTCGTCCGCGATGTCTCCCCTGGCACCCCCGCCGCGCGGGCCGGGATTCGCGGCGGCGATTACATCACCGCCATCGACGGCGCCCCGATGAGGGAACACGACGATTTGTTCCTGCACATCGCCACCGCCCTTGCGGGCAACGAGTCGAAGATCACTCTGCGCGGCGGCCGCACGGTCTCCGTGCGATTGGTGAAGGCCTCTCATTCGGAGCCGTTCATCGCGGCCAACCGGCCCCGGCCGGTGCATGGGATCACGGTTGACTACCTCAGCACCATCCCCGGCGACGGGGCGATTGAGTCCGGCGTGCTGATCCGCGAAATTGTGCCGGGTAGCGACGCCGACCGCAAAATGGGCAAGAAAGCGGCGAATACCCGTCTGGTGGTCGTTTCCGTCGATGGCATCGCCGTCAACACGCCAGCCGAGTTTTACCGGGCCGCGCAGGGCAAATCCCGGCTGACCCTCGACGTGGCCGACACGGACCGCGATTCCGCAACCCCCCGAGAGAAAGTGACGCTGCCGTGAGTTTCCGTTACGCAATCTGCAACGAAACCTTTGTGGACTGGCCCCACGAAAAAGTCTGCGAATTCACGGCCGCCGCCGGTTACACCGGGCTGGAGATGGCGCCGTTCACGCTGGCTCCGCTCATCACGGACGTGTCCGCGTCCCGCCGGGCCGAGCTTCGCCAACAAGCCGAATCACGGGGGCTGACCCTTATCGGCCTGCACTGGCTCCTCGCCAAGACCGAAGGCTTCATGCTCACCTCGCCGGATGCGGAGATTCGCAAACGGACCGGCCTCTATCTCGCGGAACTGGCGAAGGCCTGCCGCGATCTCGGCGGAGATATTCTGGTGCTGGGTTCGCCGATGCAACGCAAGATCCCGCCGGGGGGCACCAAGCAAACGGCCGAGGATCTCGCCATCGACGCGATCAGCCACGCCCTCCCGGAACTGGAACGCCAGGGGGTGACGCTGGCCCTCGAACCGCTGGCGCCCTCGGAGACGGATTTCATGCAAACCGCCGCCGAGGGGTTGGCGATGATGAACCGCATCGCCCACCCGTTTGTGAAGCTCCACCTCGACGTGAAGGCGATGTCCTCCGAGGCCATCCCCGTGCCGGACGTGATCCGGCAATTCGCCCCGGCGATGAAGCACTTCCACGCCAACGACGCCAACCGCCGCGGTCCCGGCTTCGGGGAAACCGACTTCATCCCCATCTTCCGGGCCTTGCGGGATGTGAATTATCAGGGCTGGGTATCCGTCGAAGTGTTCGACTACTCCCCGGACCCGGAGACGATTGCCACGAAGAGTTTGGAACACATGCGAAATTGCGAGTTGGGGTGAATAATCCCGTGAAGCCGCGACGCGGAGTCTTCGGAGCGGAGCGCGGACTTCCGGCAAACAATCGCTGACAGCGGTGGCAATCGCATGATGCGGCAAGTCCGCGCTCCGCTCCGAAGACTTCGCGTCGCGGCTTCACAAATCGTGGTTTGGAGAACTCGTCGCTCTGATTCGGAAAAAGCGTCTCCTTGATCAATCCTGTATGATGCGGGAAAACTTATTCCTCCCGAAATGCCATGATTCTCGATCTTAATTGCGATCTCGGCGAGGGCATCGGCGCTGATGCGGAGGTGATTCCGCTCATCACGTCAGCCAATGTGTCGTGCGGCTGGCATGCCGGCACGCCGGAGGACATCCTTAACACGTTGAAACTTTGCCGGCAGCATAACGTCGTTGTCGGAGCGCATCCCGGCCATGCGGACCGGGAACACTTTGGTCGGCGCGAGTTGCTGATCCCATCCCGCGATGTGCTGGAACAAACCTTCGAGCAAATCCAACAACTGCGGGTCTGGGGCAAGTTGCTTGGCGTGGAAGTGCGCTACGTCAAGCCGCACGGGGCGTTGTATCATCAGGCCCACGGGGACGATCAATATGCGGAGGCCGTGATCTGCGCCGCCGCGATGGCCGGTCTGCCGGTGGTCGGGATGCCGGGGTCGCGGTTACAAGAACGGGCCAAGGGTCGGGTGCGATTCGTTGCAGAAGGCTTCGCGGATCGCCGTTATTTGCCCGATGGCCGGCTCGTTCCCCGTGGCCAGCCGGGTGCGAGCATCGAAACGCCCGAGGAAGCCGTGAGCCAAGTGTTGAATCTGTTGACTCATGGAGTCATCGACACCGTGTGCGTTCACGGCGATCATCCGCAGGCCGTCGAATTCGCGCGGGCGGTGCGGACCGAGTTGGTTCGTCAAAACGTGGAACTGAAATCCTTCGTGTGAGCATTCGCCTTACCCGTCCCGGTTTGCACACGCTCGTCGTTGATGGCGGCCGACCCCGCACGCGATCATTGGGCGTCCCCATTGGCGGCCCCGCCGATGGCCCGTCGATGGCCGTGGCCAATCGCCTCGTCGGCAACCCGGCTGATTGCCCCGCCTTGGAAATCACCCTCGCCGGCCCGTGCGTGGTTACCGATCACCCGGTCGGGCTGGCATTGTTCGGCGCCCCGTTCACGATCAGGCGGGATGGCGAGGAGATCCCCGCCGGTTCCTCCTTCACTTTGAAGCCGGGTCAAACACTCGATATCGGCGGCACCCCGTCCGGCTGCCGGGCATATCTGGCGGTCGTCGGCGGGTTTCAAGTCCCCGAGATCTTGGGAAGCCGCACTGGCTTCGCCCCGCTGCCGGCCAACGCGGAATTGCCCTGCGAACCCTCAACCATTCCCGGCCGCACGCTTCCCGCCACCACGTTTCCCGAATTGGCGGCGATCCTGCTGGAACAACCTGCCTTGGAAACCCCCGGCGTGCTGCGCAGTCTGCCGGGCCCGCAAGCCGATTGGTTCGACGGCTCGTTTTGGGAACGCGAATACAAAGCCTCCCCCGCCGGAAACCGCATGGGCTTGCGCCTGCTCGGCGAACCGCTGACGCGAAGACCCGGCGAACTCGTCTCCGAAGCGGTCGCCCCCGGCGCCGTGCAAATCACCAACGACGGCCTCCCCGTCGTGCTGGGCATGGACGGCCAAACCATCGGCGGCTACCCCAAAGTCGCCCACGTTCTGACGGATGAGCTTCCGGCGTTGGGACGATTACGACCGGGTGATGTGATCCGCTTCCGGAAACTGGATGAGTCAGAGGTGGAGACACTCGCCCGCCAGTTTGCTTTGCGCCGGGAGATGTTAGGGCGGTACTTGGACCGGGCGTTGAGCCGAAAAAAGGAACGATAATCTTGGGAATAGTTCTCACGGGTTCCAAGACCGCCAAAGCACGAATGTGCCTTATGCCCAACTCTAGGATTTCAGGCCAATTTTGTGTTGCGTGGCCTCAAAAAAATCATACTTTTTTCTTCCAAAAACAAGCTCAGCGTCAGCTTTCAGGGCTTGGGGCGACATTTGCCGAATTTCGCCTCTATTGTAGCTATTACTCGTCTAGCGATGATTTGGGCAAGCAGATTGACAACACAAGCGGGATCGATGGTGTCAGTTGTGCCATTCAGAAGATGTGCCGCGTGGACTCCCGCTTCAAGATGTGCATCGCGCCGACCTCAAATTGCAGTTAGAGTAGTGGTGTGGTAATGCGTTGCGGGGAGGATATGACGCCATCGAATTCGGTAACGGTCAAGACTGGACTGTTCCCTCCCTTTATGACAGGACGCCATCCGATCTCCGACGCCCCTTGGCGGATCTTTTGCGGTGATGCCGTATTGGCACTAAAGGAAATGGGCCGGAATCGATACGCGGCAGTCATTACCTCACCTCCATATTTTTGGCTTCGCGATTATGGCGTGGTCGGGCAACTTGGTCGAGAACCGAAGATTGATCTGTATGTGCGGAATATTGCTGATGTGATGGACGAGGTGAAGCGAGTTCTTCGCCCGAGCGGATTATTATTCCTTAACTTGGGTGACACTTATTATTCAGGGAAGGGGCGTCCCCAAGGCCGTGACCGAAAACATCCGGGCCGGCGACACCATGAACTTCGGGCAGTGGATGCCAGTGGCTTGGGTGTGCCCAAAAAGACCCTTCTCGGCATGCCTTGGCGCGTGGCTTTGGCAATGATCGACCGAGGGTGGATCCTCCGCTCAGCGGTGATTTGGCGGCGAACATATGCCACCCCTGAACCGAGTGCCAAAGACCGACCGTGGCGAACACATGAGCAAGTTTTTATATTCGCCAAAAGCCGCGTCTACAATTTTGATCGCCGACCGTTGCGAAAGGCAGGCGAGGAGGATGTTTGGTGTATCCCGTCACATTCCCGTTCCGGCCGGCATCATCCGGCGGTGTTTCCACCAGAATTGGTGGAGAGATGCCTAGATGTATCAGGGGTGAAAAAGAAGCAGGTCGTTCTTGATCCGTTTGCAGGCAGCGGCACAGTCTTGAGAGTGGCGACGGCTCGGGGATTGGCGGCCGATGGAATCGATCTTAGTGAACCGTTTTGCCGCCAGATGGTGAACGAGTTGATGGATTCAGAATGACTTATGGCTTCTTTTTGCTTCGTCGGGCTTTTGGCTGTTCTGGTTCGCCAATGAGAAGCGGTGCAATCACATCAGCACGGTCCACCCTCGCGTACTTATCATTGGTTGCTTTGGTCGCCGCCTTCATGTACCGAAGGACTTCAGCTGGGACATTTCGTGCCCCGCCAACTTCTTCATCGTGGTTGGTTTGGTAGAGTTGGTCGACAGCAGCGTAAAACTCGTTGAGTCGCATTCCGGCGTTCGTCGGATCCAATTTTACCTTGCCCATGCGAACCACGTAACAGACTTCAACGAGCAATGTAAACAAGTCTGTTTTCTTCCACACCCTACATTTGGGAGGAAACTTGCAATCATCAACAAATCTGAAGGCCGTCTCAAGCTGGCTTCGTACATCTTCGTTTTCGGGAAAGCTGTCGTTAAAACGGCCAAGGTAATCGACAAGTAGTTCTTCGCGACGAAAATAGCCAGCCAAAAGAGTTGTGACCAGCGTGAGGCAGAAAGTAAGATCGCCCATTCGCTTCCAGTCGGTTGCTGAAAATATCCGGTGCGTTTTGAAAAACTGGTGTCCGGCCAATTCTTCGCAGAATGACCGAAATTCCCCCGTGAAAAGAGCATTGAACCGTTCAGTGGCTTTTAGGGCGTAATCTGTAGAGTTGATCCGGTTGAAAATATCAGCCACCGTTTTGGCGTCCACGTCACGCAAATCACGGACCGCCACCGGATAACTGAGAAAACGCTTTTGCTCGTCTGGCCCCAGTTCTGCGTATGGCTTTACTTTCTCGTAGGTGATGTCATCGGAACCATCGAGATATTCCCGCAGAGTCGAAAGACGTTGCTGACCATCCACTAAATGGTCCACTCGCTTCCGCGTCGCCGGATCGGTATGTCCCGTGACAATAAAGATTTCTGGGAAAGGCAGGCCAAGGGACACGGTTTCCAAGAAATGATCTTTGACGGCGGGAGTCCACACGGTGCGTCGCTGGAAGGGAGGTCTCAAAATCAATCTTCCCTCTTCAATATCGCGGACGAGGTCGTTGACATGTTTGGAAGTCGTGATTGGGGGTATCATTTGGGTTAATTCCTTCTGGATCGTACGCACTCATCGACTGCAATTTGCTGATAAGCCGCCAATCGCAACCAATTTTTGTAAACACGAGCCGAGGCCCGACGATTACCGTATCGCCGATCTCTGCTCAACCGGTCAAAGAACTGTACCCATGCATCAGTCCGCTCAAACCGCCTGCTTCTCGGCATCCCCCGAGGATCTACCCAGCCTCGAAACAACATCGACCGAAAGCTCTCGGCTTCGGGAGACGCTCGAAAAGCCGAATTGCCACGAGAATGTGCAAAAACGTCATCCCAAAGTTGATCGAACAACTCGGTTGAAACAACAGCAATATCGAGGTCTGAATCAGCACGGACAATGCTATATCGGGGACGGGACTTCTCGGGTTTGTCCTTCAAACTAAATCCTATTCGGCACGAACCAACCAGCACAACCTCAACTGGTTGCACACCGAAATGCACTGCGACCATGTGGCGGAGATCAAAATATTCCTTGGTCGTGAGTGCGGCAGGCGATCCAGTCAGGATGTGCTTGTGGACTATTTCCTCCGACGGGCGATCAAAATCAGCTTGAAATTCCCGCAGTCTTGATTTGTAGTCGGCCTCGCTGAGTTCCATCAGGCACCGTATGGCAAAGACGCTCGGGTTGACATAATACGCTGTGGTCAGCACAATTTTGCGAGTATGCAAAGAATGATCGTGTGCCGGATTTTACGGCATCAAATGGCATTCTCTTCATCCGTTTTGAATTTTTCGCGGTCAGAGTGCCAGTGTAGACACTGAATGCAACGACGCCAGAGGGCCTAGACAACTTTGACATCGACCGTCCCGCAAAGTTTTTGTTGGGCAAGATGAAGCCGACCATTTGATAACCTTTCCGGCAAAGACATATGGACCGGCGGCACCGTTGACGCTCTCCTCGCCGTCGCCGGCTTCACCAGTTTCGATTCGGCCCCGGCCTCGATTTCGGACATCCGCACGGAATGGTCAAGCCCGACAAGCGACTACGCCACCCGAATCAGCCACTTGAACGGCCCGACCGGCGGCTTGAACGGGACAACGTTCCTAACCGGGAATGTGTTCAACGATACCGGCGCCAAGGACTCCCTCACCGGCGGCGCCGGGCAAGACTGGTTCATCCTCAGCATCCCGGACATCTTGAAAGACCCGGTGACTGGCGAAGTGACGACGACGATTTGAAAAGCATCCTCGTTATCTTCTTGGCGAACCGATGCCCTTGCGGCCTTTGGTTCGCCGAGAGATCGCTTCATCCCACTCCGTCATCTTTTCGCGTGACATCTTCGCCCCATCTGCGATAATCGCCTCACATGGATCGCCCGCGACCAACACTCCCGTGAATCACATGACAACCCGCCGGATCGCACTTTTCACCCTGCTAATCTCCGCCGTTTCCGTGTCGGCCGCCGACTGGACCCGATTCCGGGGGCCGAATGGTTTCGGCATCGCGGACGAAACCGGCATCCCCACCGCCCTCGACGCGAAGAGTCTCGCGTGGAAGGTCGAGATTCCCGGCCGGGGCATTTCCTCCCCGGTGATTTCCAAGGGGCTGATCTTCCTGCAAACCGCCTCCGACGACGGCGGCCAGCGGTCGCTCATTGCCCTTGACGAAAAGACCGGGGCCGTGAAGTGGAAACAAGACATCACTGGCCACACGGCCAAGACACACGCCAAGAACAGCCTGGCTTCCTCCACTCCCGCCGCCGATGGCGAACGGGTGTATGCGGTATTCTGGGACGGCGGCAAGATCAGCCTCGGGGCGTGGGACTACACGGGCAAACCGCTCTGGTCGAAGGATCTCGGCAAATATGAAAGCCAGCACGGGCCGGGACTTTCCCCGATGGTGTACGGCAATCTCGTGATCCTCAATATCGACCAGGACGGGCAGGCCGAGCTGGTGGCTTATGATGTCAAAACCGGCGATGTGAAATGGCAGAAAAGCCGGACACCCTTCCGGGCCAGTTATGCGACCCCGTTCCTGACAGAAACCAAATCGAAGACAGAATTGATCGTCTCCAGCACGGCCGGAATCACCAGTTACGACCCGAAGAACGGGAACGCCAACTGGAACTGGAAATGGGTGTTCACCTCGAAGATGCCATTGCGAAACGTCGGCGGGTCGCTGCTGCACAACGGCATGATCTTCGCCGTCACCGGGGACGGCGGCGGGGACCGGCACATGGTCGCCGTGAAGGCCGACGGCACCTCCCAAAAGCCGGTATGGGAAAAGAAAAAGGGGACGCCCTATGTGCCGATGATGCTTGCCAAGGGAGACTGGCTATTTTGGATCACGGACAAGGAAAACGTCGCCGTGTGCGTGGAAGCCAAGACCGGCCGGGAAGTGTGGAGCGAACGCCTCGGCGGCAGCGGACAGGTGTATGCCTCCCCGTTGATGGTGGGGGACACAATTTACTCGGTGAATGAAAACGGCATGGTGTTCGTGTTCAAGGCGGCCGGGAAGTTCGACCTGATCTCCAAGAACGACCTCGGCGAAGAAGTGCTGGCCTCCCCGGCCGTGGCCAACGGCCATTTGTTCATCCGCGGGGACAAGCATCTGTTTTGTTACGGGACGAAGTGACGGATTGATGGAATGACCAATTTCGCCCCGTTGAGCTTGTGAATTTTCCAGATTACCGTGTGGCCGTGTCGGCGATGGACATGGAAGGAGACATCGCCGACACGGCCCAAACCGCCGCCTGATCAACACTGAAAACTACTTCAACCTCCAAAACTCGGCCCCCGTGAAGATCACATTCGGGTCCAGATGATCCGGCGTCAGTGTCTCGCGCGGGCTTTCAAACGCCAGTTCCAATTCCCGATGCACGCCCACGAAGCGGTCTAACTGCCAGAGGGGAATGAACGGAACCCGCTGGTTCACTTGGGTGTGCGCGTCCCACGTTAGTTCCCGCACGTGGTTGTTGAAATCGCGGTAAGAGCGGATATCGTCGAGGCACTTCTTCAGGCGGCGGTCGGCCTCCGTCGGATAGGTGCCGCTGGCCAGATAGCCGAGGTAGTTGCGGCCATTGCGGCCGGCCGCGTCCGGGTCGAGCAGGCCGGAAAGGGAGTATAGCTCGTCGCGGTAGTCGAAGGTGGTCAGGGCCAGATCGTAATCGTGTTCAAGCATCACCTTTTCGCGGAAACGCTCCGGCGTCATCGGAATCACGTCAATGGTCAGGGCAGGGCGGTCACCGCCGGCGGCTTTCTCAATCTGGCCTTTGATGATCTGGCACACTTGGCCGTTTTTCGGGTCATCGTTCACGAAGCAGAGGCGCAGCGAATTTACCCGCTGTTTCAATTGCCCCTCTGCAAGCAGGCCGCCGGCTCCCGGCTTGAACAATGGAACCTCTCTCGCGCTCAACGGGGTGGCCCAGCTTTTCACCGGGAACGGGCCGGCGAGGGGTTGATGCGACTTGTCGTCGGCGATGCGGAACAGATCCCGCAGGATGGCGTCCCGGTTGATGGCCGCCGAGAGGCCCTGTCGGAATTTCTCGTTCTGAAGCGTCGGCTGACGGTGATTAATCGCCAGCAAATGGATGCGTCGGTTGTTCGGCATCGGATACACCCGCACGGTGTCCTTGATGGCCTCCTCGGTGCGGAATCGGCTCACCATGTCCAGCGGCAGGTCGGGGTAAAGGTGCAGTTGCCCGGCCGTCACGTCCGTGGTGACCGTCGATTGATTGGGGACGAAAAAGCGAATCTCCCGAATCGATGGCAGGCCGAACTTCCCCTCCCGCTGGCTGTAATACGGGTTCACGCGAAAGACCGCGCATTCCCGGTCGGTTCCGGCCTCGCGTTCGCGGCCCTCATAGCGGTACGGCCCCGTGCCGAAGGGCTTGCGGGCGAAACCGTCGTCGTCCGCGTTCTTGCCGAGTTCTTGAAGATACCGGGCGGGGATGATCTTAAACGTCGCCCGGCTCAGGGGTTCCAGCACACCTTGTTCGTAAGTCAGCCGGAGCCGGAAGGGGTCGTCGATGCGGTCAATCTCGCGGAAGATTTCCAAGCCGTCCGCCCCCCAACGATGGCGATAACCGGCCTCTCCCTCGCGGGCGGGCTTGCGATTGAGCATCAGCGTCGCCCGGACATCGGTGGCATCAAGAACTTCGCCGCCATCGTTCCCGAATCGGACATTTTTGGGAAGCACAAACGACCGGGCCAGCGGCGTCACCATCGGCAGAGCCTCGGCCAATTGCGGGCGATAGCGAATCATCTCCGGATCCGGGATGGCCTGCACCAAACTCTCGAACATCAATTCGACGGCCCATTTCTCGCTGTCGAGCGTGGCCGCCGCCGGGGACATCCGCTCCGGCAACCGGGCAACCCCGACATATAACACCTTTCCCCGCAATCGATTACGCACTTCCGCAATGCCGGGCAAATCCGGGTCAAACGTCTCGGCCTGCCGGAGTTTTCCCAAGGCGGCCGCCGACTGTTTGCCGTTGTCGAGGTCTTTGGCCTGGTTCACCAACATCGTCGCCCGGTCCCGCAAACGACGTTTCGAGACGGTGACGAGATCCTGATCCTTCAACCCCGGCAAACGTTCATAGGCCAGCAAGGATTCGCGGAGTCGAAGCAAGTCCGCGTCGGTCGGGGATTTGATGCCTCGCTCGGTTCGCAGCAATTGCAGCCGATACACATCTCGCAAAACATCGTTGTTCTCCGGGTTTTTGTTCAGGAGTCTCAGGCCCAGTTCATCGGCCTTGTCGAATTCTTCCTGCTTGATGAGCGCCTGAAAGCGGTCCCGTTGGTATTTCAGCAAGCGGTCCCGCAGTTTCTTTTCGACCTCTCCCCATTCCTTGCCAACCCGCTTGTTGTTGTTCACCGCGAGAATATGGAACCGCAATCCGCAGGCGGCCGCCTTGGCCGCGTAGTCGAACTGGTCGGCCTTGGTCATCTTCCCGACCGGCTCGGATTTGACGAAGTCGTCCGCCCGCTCCAAAATAATCAGCTCGTAGGGTGTGTACTTGAAGCCCGATCCCGTGGCAAGTTTCTTCTCGGTGCCCACGGAAAGCGACCGGTCCAGAATCTTCACCGTTATTTCACTCTCGGGAAATTCCCGATTTGGCAGCAATTCGATCTTCCAAACCGTGCCCCCGGCGAACTCGCCGACGAGCCGGTCATAAGGGATGGCGATGCCCTTCAAAAAGTCTTTTGCGGCCACAAAAGGGGCTTTTACAGCCTCTTTTGCGAGGCTTTCCACATCCAGATCCGGCCCGTCGGCCGGCGGGGGAACGTCCTTTTTCGCCGGTTCCACAACGGGAACGGGCACCACCGGCCGGGCCTTGGCGGCGGGTTCCTCTTCTTCCTCTTTGCGGGGAGGCTGCGCGACCGCCAAACCAAGGGAAACCAGCGAAAAGGCGAGCAAACCGAGACTCAAAAAGCGTGCGGCCATCGGTTCCTCCGCAGGGTCCGCGTGAGATGTGAGAAATAATTCATGAACGAGACTTATTGGCCCCGCGTGTGTTGATTATAACATGACCCGGCCCGATGGCGATTGGTTTCGCCTTGGGGAACGGACCCACTTACCCCGGGTTCACCTCTCCGGTTACCGGGCAATGTTGCATCAACGAAACAGGAGTTTGCACAGATGATTCGTAAGTTCATGGCGGCCTCCCTGGCCGTGGTGTTGGCCGTCGGCTCGATCTTCGCCGAAGAAATCAAGGCCGTGTTCGTCAAGTCCGACGCGGACTCGATCACCGTCAAGATCGACGACAAGGAAAAGACCTACAAGATCGACACCGCCAAGAAGATCAAGATCAAGATCAAAGACGAAGAAAAGGAAGTGTCGGTCGTCGACACCCTGAAGCGCCGCAAGGAAGGCGACAAAGTCACCCTGACCGTCGAAGGCGAAAAGGTCGTCGGCGTGAAGGGCGAAGGCAAGAAGAAGAAGGCCGAGTAAATTTACTCGTCCGCCGCCATGAAATGCGACACCCATCAAGGACATCCTTGGTGGGTGTTTTTGTTTGACCACCTCTGTCGCAACCTCCTCTTTTTGACTCCCTTTTGCCAAATCTCTTTGGTAGCATGTCTCGACCGGGGAGACTCGATCCATGAAGCCCAGTGACACCCTCGAACAGGCCGTGCAAAAATTTCTGACCGCGCGCACGGCCGATCCCAAACTGACACCGGAAGACTTTTGCCACGACGCCCCGCAATTATTGCCGGGGCTGATGCAAGTCTTGCAGGCCATCACTCTCAGCCGGGATGGAACCGCCACATTCATGCCGGTTTCCGCGAACGCAACACCCGCCCCGATTCCCGTGAAGCTGGGGGCATATGTGATTCAAAAACAACTTGGCGAAGGGGGAATGGGGACCGTTTATCTGGGGACGGACCCCCGACTTGACCGCGCGGTGGCGGTCAAGGTGATGCGGCCCGAGATTGCCGCCCAACCGCTGGCCCGCGCCCGCTTTTTGCGTGAAGCCAAGGCGATGGCGGCCGTCAAACATGAGCATGTCGCCACCATTTTCGCCGCCAGCGAGGAACCCGACGGAACGACCTGGCTGGCGATGGAACTGCTGGAAGGCGAAACCTTGGATGACGCGATCAAGGCGAGCCGGACCTTTGATTGGAAGTCGGTCGAGCGCATCGGCCGGGAGATCGCGTTGGGCTTGTCGGCGGCCCATGCGAAAAAGCTGATCCACCGCGACATTAAGCCGGCCAACATCTGGCTGGAGGCCCCGGAGGACAAAGTCAAATTGCTGGATTTCGGCCTGGCCCGCCAAGTGGAGGCTGATGCGGAAGTGACCGGCAGCGGCGCGCTCCTGGGCACACCCGCCTACATGGCCCCGGAACAGGCCAACGGCGAAACCATCGACCACCGATGCGATTTGTTCTCCCTTGGCGTATTGCTTTATCGACTGATCACGGGCAAGTCCCCGTTCATTGGCCCGACGGTGATGGCCACGCTGACCAACCTCGCCACAAAAGAACCAACTCCCATCACCAAGCTTCGTCCCGACTGCCCGGCCAGTCTGGCCGATCTGATTCATCGCCTGCTGGCCAAACAGCGCGACCATCGGCCCCCGACCGCCAAGGCTGTCGCCGATGAGTTGTTGAAACTGGAACGGGATGGCTCCCTCACGCTGGACGCTCCCGCGCCAATGGTTGAACTTATGCCCGTCGCCGATCCGTGGGCAAGCATTGACGGCGAACCCCTGGCGTCTTCCAAGTCAACAATCGCCGCCCGGCCTTCGCGAAAGGCCGATGCTTCCCCGCCGAGGACGGCAAATCGAAAATCATGGCTGATCTTCCTGCCATTGCTCCTGCTGCTTGCGGGCGGCGGCTACGTCATCATCCGGGTGACAAACAAAGACGGCACGACCACGGAATTAAAAGTTCCCGACCCGGCCAAAATCGAGTTGGTGGACGACAAAGGCAAAACGGTGGCTGTCATGCCACTGCCAAAAGAGGAATCCAAGACCCCGGCGCCCGTCGCCGACAAGGACAAGATCGATCATGCCGCCGAACGGAAGGCGGCCGAGCAATTGCTGGCCTTAAATGTGCGCGGAATCACTTTAGAAGGCCCTGAAGGGGTCTTCGCCCAAGTCGGCGCGGTCTATCCCGGCGCCAAGCTGCCAGACAAGCCGTTTTACATCACCAAGGCCTTGCTGACCGATTCGGGAGACGAAGCGCTGGCCCTCCTCCGGGACCGCCCGCGTCTCGACACGCTGACTTGTGACGCGAACACAAAGATCACGGATGCGGGCCTGAAAGGCTTGCGCGGCCTCGCCCGACTGGAAACTCTGTCCCTGCGGGAATGTCGCCAGATCGGCGACACGGGTTTGGAGGCGCTGGCCGCCTGTCCAAACTTGCGGGAACTCGACTTGGTTTTCACCGGCGTGACCGACGAGGGACTGAAACACACCCGGCATTGCCCGACGCTGCGGCGTCTCACGGCTCCCGGCGACATGACGACCACCGGGTTGGCCGAGGTCGTGAACAACTGCCACGAACTTCGACAACTGAGCGCCGTGGAATGCCCCAAGTGTTCGCTGTCGCCTTTGGAGAAACTTCCAAGACTTAGCACCGTGGATTGTCTTGGCAACCGCAACGATCCGGCCGACGCACGGGCCCTGCTGAAACAACCTTACTTGGCCGGCCTGACGGTCACCGATCCTTCGGCGGCATTTCTGGGAGAATTGTCGCCGCTGAACGACCGGCTTCGCTCCCTGCGAATCCGCCATCGCCAGGCCGGCGAGGGAACAACCGCCACATGGGAACCCGTGTTTCGCCTGACGGAACTGGAAGAACTCACCATTACGGGGTCATCAGACGTCGATGATGACTCGCTCACCCGGTTGGCCAAACTGCCCCGGCTGAAATCGCTCAACCTCGAACTTGTGGAGCCGGCCCATTCCAAGATCACCCCGGCCGGCGCCAGTGCGTTTCGCAACCGCCGGCCCGATGTCAATTTTTCCGTGCTGATGAATGGCAAAGCCCGAGAGTATCCCGCGCTGGCCAACTGGCCGGGCAAAAGCGAAGGAGACGGCAGGATCATGCCGTGGAACTTGCCAAAAGACTCCCCGCCCCCGGCCATTGTTCCCTTCACAGCCGAGGAGGCAAAGAAGCATCAGGAAGCATGGGCCAAACACATCGGGCAGCCTGTTGAAGTGGAGAACAAAATCGGCATGAAGTTTCGGCTGATCCCGCCGGGGGAGTTTGAGACAAACTTTCCGCTCATCAGAGGAACCGAAGATTCAGCAAGCGGGCCCAAAGCCCAAATCCGAATTACCAACCCTTTTTATCTTGGTTCAACCGAAGTCACATTCGCTCAATTCCAAAAATTTGCGGACGCGACAAACTACAAAACGGATATCGAACGAGGCATCGCGATCCTTGATGGAGGCGGGCAGACGTGGCGTCAACCCGGCTACGCCACTCGCCCTGAATTTCCCGTCGCCATGCTAAGCCTGGCCGATTGCCAAGCTTATTGTGATTGGCTCAACAGCCAGGAACCGGGGACAATCTATCGGCTGCCCACAGAAACCGAATGGGAATACGCGGCGAGAGCCGGGAGGGAAGGAGCGTGGGCGTTCGGAAAATCGAAAGAAGAAATAGAACCATACGCTTGGCTCAAAGAGACTTTGCCGACAAACACCAAATCTCCTCAGAATGTGAGAACGAAACGGCCCAATGACTTTGGATTGCATGATGTGATCGGAAACGTTCACGAGCAGTGCATTCGATCAGGACGCGATCAAATGACCGGAGCCGTCAACCCAGTTTTGGGAGGCCAGGTCATAAAGGGATTGGGATATCTTGAGTCATTTCGATATGGCTTGACCAATTGGTGGGAAGATGATGCCTCGGTTTGGCAGCATGTCGGTTTCCGTGTCCTGCGGCAGACGACGAAGGAACCGCTGGTTATTCGAAACCCTTACAAGGTATCCGACACACCGATCATGGTTCGCAAAGGGCAACCGCTCGGGCCACGATCCATGGTCAGCCGCCCGGCAACCGTTCCAAGCGTGCGAAGCTGGTCGATTGAACTCGCCGGTTTATGGTCATCAGGCCCCATAACGTGGCACCCCAAAGAGGATTTGATCGCTATTGCGGGGGGCGGTGGCGGTGTTTTCCTTGTGGATCGACAAGGTAATTTCAAACAAGCGGCTATCGGTATTGAAGGAAATATCTGTTCGATCGGATTTTCGCCAGATGGCAAGTGGCTTGCAGTCTGTGATCGCGTGGCCGGTGGCAAATTTGCGGGGACAGTTCGGCTCTTCGAGACAACCAACTACACATGTCGAATGTGTCTGGCGACACCGGCGATGGCTTGGGTGCACACTGTCGTTTTTTCCCCTGTAAAGCCGGAAATTGCTCTCCTTGGTGTGAATGGCTTTGTCGAGTTGATCGACTACCAAACCGGAGCGATGCGTCGACTGTCTTACGATGGGTCGGATGCCCGTATGGATTGGTCAGCCAATGGTGATCTGATCTGCGTCCGCAGTCAGAATAAAATCATTGTTCATAATCTGAAAACAAGGACACGAAGTGAGCCATTAGTTGTTCCGAAAGAGATTGAAGACAAAGGGTTGTCTGAAATATTCGACAGTTACAATAACAGCAAAACGGTTGCATATTCTCCCGACGGCCTCTGGTTGGCCGCCACCTCAAATGCCAAATTACATATCTGGAATGCAAAAAGCCTCGCGCACGTAAAAGCGATCGAATCAGCATCGGCCTTTTATCTTGTCTGGCATCCAGATAGCAAGAAGATCGCTATTTACAACCCCGGACAGCGGATTGAAGTCCTAGACATCGAAACAGGCAAGGCAATTCTCCGAACCGACCCCCAAGGGATAGCGGGCCTCGCATGGTCACCGAATGGAAAGCACTTGGCGGGCGTTTTATATGGATGGGGAACGCACCTCTTTGATATCGGAACTGGAAAACCGATGCGACTGGGACCCGACAAAGGGCACTTTGGCTCGCCAGAAGGTTATTTTTCGCAGGTTTCGAATAGGTGGATTTCAAAATCATCCGATTGGGATTTCAACCGAATTTTTGATGGTAACACAGGCGATTTGTTGGCCGAACCCAAGGCTCCTGTCGGAAAATTGATCGCCTCTGATCCGCGAGGTCAATGGCTAGCCTATGCCACCGGCGAGAATACGGCGACGATCATCCATGACAACGGCAAGAACATCCAATTGACCCTGCCGTCTCAAACGCATAGTTGGCAAGCCGATCCGACCGGCCAAAATTTGGCGGCATTATCCGGCCAGAAGATAATTGGTTGGAATGTCAATAACGGAAAATTAGCGTTCACTTTGGAACATGCCATCCCGGCAAATATCACTGAAACAAGGCTAGGATTCACATGGGCTCCAGACGGCAAGAAAATTGCCTCAACTATTGGAGATGCCGTGCATTTATGGGATGCGCAAACGGGAAAAAAGCTACGATCTTACGATCAATTTCCCCGGCCAATCTTCGGATCTTTTCGGGCGCCGCCATCATGGCAGGCAGATGACCGAGATATGTGGGTCCCACTCGGCAATTATGCGGCTAAATTCGACACCGAAACCGGCCGTCTTTCAAAGCCTATTAACCTCTCCAACGGCAATTTAGTCCGCTCGCTCGCGGCCGCTCCAGACGGCGAGCAATTGCTTAGTGCGGAAGAGTTTTCATGGAACTTTCTGGCGTCTCAAGACGGGAAACACCGATTGCTCGGTCAACACTTGAGCGAAACTCCGATATGGCATCCAGACGCCCGACGATTTATTGGCTCTTTCTATTCGAGAGTCAATGCCTTCGACACCCGTCGGAACCATCGTCTCGGCACCCTCTGGCCGCATCTCACCGACAACCACTGGCTTTGCGTCGGCCCGGACGGGCACTATCGCGGGTCCAAGGGAGTTGAGTCACAGATCATCTATGTGGCCCAACTGGAAGACGGCAGCAACCAGATTTTCACACCGGAGGAGTTCGCCAAGAAGTTTGGCTGGAAAAACGACCCGGCCAAAGCCCGGTTGATGAAACCGGATCCTTGACCGTTGGAGTGATTCGGCGAAACATCACCCCTTCGCCAGCACACCGATGCCGCTCTTGTCCGAGGCCAGTTTGGCCACACGGTCGATGTCGTAGAAACGGGTGGCTTCCATCAGCAGGCGGCTCTCGAACCACATATCCGCATCCACCAGCGGCATAAACAAGTCATACACATTGTCCACGCCGAGATAGACCGGAACACCGGCATCGAGCAGTTTGGGGACCGGGGCGATGGAATTGTGCAGCGGGGCCTGCATGTCCAGTTGCCTCATGCTGATGGCGGCCGAGGGGCAGCAGATCACGCTCACCCCGGCATCTTTCAACAGTTTGATAATCCGGTCCTGCTCCATCGCCGGTTTGGCGGCCAATGAGATGGCATGCACCGCCGAGACGCGGCCTTCCATGCCGTGTTCGATGGTTTTGCGGGCCAACATTTCCGTTTCGCTCTCGAACGGGTTGTTCTCTTGGTCCACGTGGACATCGAGCCGTTTGTTCTGCTCCTTGGCAATCCTCATGATGATGTCGATGTGCTTTTCCGGCGTGGGGCGATCTTTGGAGGGAAGCCCGCCAACGAGGTCGGCCATCGAACAGGCTTTCTCGAACTGCTCGCGGGATTCCTCGTCCAACACGCCTTGCAACGGTTGCACGCCGATCTCGAAGTGGATCTGGCTTTTGAACTTCTTCTTCACTTCCAGCGCGGCCTCGACGGCCAGCGTGCGAATGGTGCTGTCCGCGTCCACCAGCGTGCGGCAGTAAGTCACCTTCTGGTCGATCATCTTCTGCACGCCGCGGCCGATCCGCTCAATCAGGTCTTCCTTCGTGTAGTTTTCTTTTAAGTGCTTATACAACGCCCACTTCTTCTGCATGTCCACCATGCTGAGGCGAAGGTTTTCCAAGGAGATCAGGTACGCCTTGTCGAAGTGGGCATGGTAGTTGGCATAGCCGCCGTTCTCGGCGACCAGGCGTTGAAACTCGGCCTGCATGTCCCACGGGCGTTTCGTCTCGGACACCTTGTACTTGTAAAAGCCCTCGGCATCCTTCTTCACGATCTGTTCGATGGTCTGGATGGCGACATCCACATCCGTGATGAGCGGGATGCCGTTCTCGATGGCCAGCGAGCGAATCAGATTGCTGTCCGAAGACTCATCGTAACTGTTATCCCCGGTCAGCACGTTGATGATGAGATCAAGCCGATTCTCGCCGAGGAACGTCTTGATGTTCGGTTCGCGCTTGTCCGTGATCTTGTAGAGTTCGTGGTTGCCGATCCCTTTTTGGGCGAGATAGCGATAGGTGCCCGGCGTGGCGAACAGATCCACGTTGAGCTTGGCGAGACGCTGGAGGGCCGGGAACATGCGGTCCTTGTCCGCAAGTTTCCCGGCGGAGACCAGCACGGTCTTTTTGGACTTCTTGCCGATCAGCTTCATGTTGAAGCCAAGCAGTTCGACGGTATCCAGTTCGGACATGACGCCCCCGTGGTATGGAAGAGTTCCGGTTCGGCCTTCGGTAAGGGTTTACCCACCGGACAGGGGATGTCAAGAAATGAGGAAGTTGGAATGAGGAATTCGGAATGGAACAAGCGAACAATCCCCGAAACCATCAAAGCCTTCGTCAAAAATCTCAAGAGCCTCACTGCGTGAGCGGTGAGGGTTGTTTCAAACGGGTGAAACCCCCGCCGCTCACGCAGCAGGGCTCTTGTTGGTTTGGGAATATCTCCGGTTACACGATGAAACCCTTTGATAAACTATTCCACGCACACTTTCTCCCCCGGATGACTCACCCATGTTGCCCGACGCCTGGCAAACCGTCCTCGCGGACGAACTCAAAAAGCCCTATTGGAAGACGCTGCAAGACTTCGTTGCCGCCGAGCGGAATGAGCATGAAATCTACCCGCCGAACGACGAAGTGTTCACGGCTTTTGAGCTGACCCCGCCGGAAAAAGTGCGCGTACTGATCTTGGGGCAAGACCCGTATCCCAACAAAGGGCAGGGCCACGGGCTGAGTTTCTCCGTCAAGCCGGGTGTGGCGATCCCCGGATCGCTGAGAAACATGTACAAAGAACTTAACGACGATCTCGGCATCCCCCCGGCGAAGACGGGTTATCTGGTTCCGTGGGCCAAACAGGGGGTGATGATGCTCAACGCCGTCCTGACGGTGCGGGCCGGGGAAGCCAACTCGCACAAAAGCCAAGGCTGGGAAGTGTTTACGGACACGGTCATCCACGCGCTGAGCGAGAAAACCGACCCGGTGATCTTCGTGCTGTGGGGGGCCTACGCCCAAAAGAAGACCAAGCTGATCGACACCACCCGCCACGCGGTAATCCAATCAGCCCACCCCTCGCCCCTCTCCGCCAAAAACGGCTTCTTCGGCAGCAAGCCCTATTCCAAGATCAACGCCCAACTGACGGCATGGGGACAACCGGAGATTGACTGGCGGCTCGGGTGATCGCTAATTCGACTCACCAAGTCCCCGCCCGAAACCGGATGTCAGTGATGGGAACACCGGTCAGGATCTTGCGGAGTTGTTCGAGGATGCGCTTTTTGTGGAATTGAGTCAGTTCTTGAAGAAGCACGGCCCCTTTGACATCGACTTCGAGAATCTTCCGCTTGAGGCCGCCAAGACGGGTGTGCGGGGCATGTTGCGGGCCAACGACCTGTTCCCACGCCTGTTCCAGCCGAATGCGATCCTGCTGCCGCCCCCAACCCCGGGCGGCAAAGAGCCGACTGACGACTTCGCCGATCAGCTCCGGCCCTTTCTTCTCACTGGTGTTTTTGGGTGGCAAGCGGATTCCTCTCGTATCAACGCCCGCCAGCAATGGCAAGCAATTGTTCCTTCATCGCATCCGGCAGGGGAAGAACCAAAAACCGGGCGGCAGGATACAGGTAATCTTCCCCGGATTCATCAACCACCCGAAGGCATTTGGCTTCGTCGGCCTTCGCATCTGGAATCACGCGATACACTTTCCAAGCTTCCAAGTCTTCTTTCTCGGAAGCTTGTATGCAGACTGCGAAGGAATTTGATTCGGCATCCATGACCAAATTCTATCCGAAATCCTGTTCGCTTGCGTCAATCGCTTATACCAACGGCACCACCAGATACAAGTAGTCTTCCCCGTTGCGGAACACGGCTGATTTTTGGCCGTCCACCAAATCCAGTTGGATCACTTCGGCGCCGTCGAGGACGCGGAGGTATTCGGTCAGATAGGCGGGGTCGAAGCTGATGGTGATGGCCGGGCCGGGGAAGTCGGGAAGCTTCATCACCACTTTGGATTTTCCGGTGGTGGAGCCTTGGGCTTCCAAGGTCACTTTGCCGGGGGTGAAGGCGAAGGTGATGCGCTTGCTCTCATCGTCTGTCATGATCGCGGCCTGACGGACGGCCGAGAGGAATTCGCCGGTGATTACCGGGATGCGGGCGTTGTGCTTTTTGGGGATCACCGTGCGATAGGGGGGGAAGTTCCCCTCGACGAGGCGGCTGTAGATCACCGCTTTGTCGGTGCGGAAGATGGCATCGTTGGTTCGCAGCGTCACTTGCACGGGTTGCCCGGCATCGCCGTCGGCCAAAATTCGCTCCAACAATTGCATGGCCTTAATAGAGACGTTGTGCGATTGGGCCTTCAACTCCGTCATGTTCTGGGCAACGGATGGCAGGGTGGCGACAGCCAGCCGCTTGCCGTCGGTGGCGACCAGACGGGTCAGTTTCTCCTCCATGTCCCACAGAACGCCGCGCATGGCGTATTTGCCCTCGTCGCGGGCGGCGGCAAACACCGTGCGGCGAATCATTCGCTGGAGATCCCCGGCGGCCATCTCGAAATACTGGTCGTCGGTCTTTTCGGCAAAATCGGCAAAAGACGCCGGGTCTTCCACCGGCATCTCGTAATCGCTGGCCGACGTATGAACGTGCGTGCGTCGGGAATCGGAATCCAGTCGCACTTCGCTGTCGGACGTTTCCCGGAGGATGGAGATGAGCCGGGAGACCGGCCAGATGGCCTGACCCGGTTCTTCGATCAGCAAGCCCCTTAATTCGTACCGGATGCCCACATCGAGGTCGGTGGCCAACAGAGTGAGGCTATCGGCCTCGGCGATGGCCTTGATGCTCTGATACACCGGCATCGGCGTCCGGGAGGGAACGGCCGCACTGACGATCTGACAGGCATTTAACAGGCTGTCCCGCTGGCAAGTCACGATCATGTCACCGTTCTCCATTGCATGTGTTGTTTTCTTCCTCGAAGGGGTTTTGGGTTTCCCTCTTCTTTAAAGAAGAACAACATCTTTACATATCCAAAGTTGAAGTAGTTTAGTGTCGGCCTTTTCCGCTCAATTCTCAATGCTTCGGCAGCCGATCCCCAGTAATATCAGGCACTTACGATCAATTTAACCGATGGGGATAACTTGACGCGCACTTGGCGCGCCGTTGTTTCTCTTTGACGCGCACTTGATGGTCCTTTTTCGCGGTTACCCAAATCGACCGTTGCGCGCCACCCGAACGACACTCGCGCGCCAAGTGCGCGCCAAGTTATCCCCAGAAGTAAGATGTCTTGCCCGAAGTACCGTGCGCTCAGGCCAAAGGTAACCTAACCCCCCGTCCCCCTTCCCTAAGAAGGAAGGGGGAGCAAGTGGGCAAATATCGAAGCCCTTTGTTACCGTCATTTCGGGCGGTGACTGTCACTCTCTTGCTCCCCCTTCCTTCTTAGGGAAGGGGGACGGGGGGTTAGGTTGCCTTTGGCTAAACAGCCTTCCCCGCCGCCGCCAGCCATTCCCGCAAGCCCCCGTCGTTCGCCAGCTCATTGCGAACCTTTTCGACGCCATGCCGGACGGTGGTATGGTCCCGGTTGCCGAAATACGCCCCGATGTCCGCGAGGGATAGCCCGGCTTCGCGTGCCAGATACATCGCCAGTTGCCGGGGCCAAGCCACGTTTTTAAGGCGGGACGGCCCCAAAAGCATCTTCCGCGAGACGCTGAACTTTTGCTCGATTTTGGCTGTCAGCCGGTCGAGCAAGACGGGTTCGTCGGCCACGGGTTCCGTCAGCGCATCCAGCACCACCGGCAAGGTCAGTGTTCCGGGGGTAATTCTAGCCAGTGCTTCCAGCCGGGTAATGTCCCCGAGCATTGGCCGGAGGCCGCCGCCGTGCCGGGTTAGCCAGTCAAGGACTTCGGGGGCGACATGGAGCTTCCGCTCGTTGCATATCGCCGTCGCCACTCCCCGGCGACTGTCCACGCTGAGGGCCGGGATACCGACCACCAGTCCGCCGACCAGACGACTGCCCAACCGGGGCGACACCTTCCACTCGGCCGGGCCGGCGTTGGATGTGATGATGTTCGCCTTTCGCCGGGCCTGCCGATGATCGACGATATAGGCTAGTTCATCCGACGCGGCCGGGGGGAAATGTTGCAAGTCTTCGACGATCAGCAGATCGGCGTGCAGCAGTTCCCGCACTTGCGCCCGGCGTTCGACCGTGGGCAGCAACAATTCGCGTCCCAGTTCAGCGGCTGCTTCCGTGACGGCTGACTTTCCGCTTTTCGCGGTCAGTCGATCAACAAGGCGGTTCAACAGGTGCGTTTTGCCCGTGCCGGTGGCCCCGTGAAGCACGATCGGCACATGTCCGGAACCTCGCTGGATGCCGGCCGTCAGCCGCCGTAGCGCATGCCACGCAGGGCGATGTTCCGGCAGCATGTCAGCGGCGGCTTCCATGCCGTTGATTCTAAATCTCAGGCGCAACATCTGCTTTTGCAAGATGTTATCGGAACCTGGAAAGATCCGGGTTTTGGGTCGAGTGTGCCGATTATCGCGAACGGGTGGCCGCCGTGGCGATTTTCTCGGCCGCCGCGCGGATGTCCTCCTCTGTCAAACTCGGGCCAAAACTGAACCGCATCGCGCTATCCAGCACTGTCGCGGGAACACCCATCGCGCTCAAAACGGGGGAGGGGAGCAACGACCCGCTGGAACAGGCCGAGCCGGTGGAGCAAGCGATGCCCGCGAGATCCAGCATCATCAGAAGCAACTCGGCCCGGCACCCCGGAAAAGCGACGTTCAACACAAACGGCGACCCGTCCTCCGGGCTGTTGATAACGACCGGCGAAGCGAGTGTTTGCAATCGTTCCCGAAAGAGCGTTCGCAATCGGCCGACGTGTTCCCGGTTGACGGCCATTCTCTCCGTGGCCAGTTTCAAAGCGGTGGCCATTCCGACGGCCAGCATGACGCTTTCAGTTCCCGGTCGGCGGTTGTTTTGTTGATGGCCCCCGAAGAGTTGCGGAACCAGTTTCCCGGCTCGCTTCACAATCAGGCCGCCGATGCCCTTTGGCCCGCCGAACTTATGGGCGCTGAAACTGAGCGTGGTGACGCCGAGGTTGCGGAAGTCCACGGGAAACTTCCCAACCGCTTGGGCCGCATCGCAATGAAAGGGGACGTTACCCAATCCGGCCAATTCTCGCACGGGCTGTACGGAACCCGTCTCATGGTTGACCAGCATCACAACGGCCAGCCGGGTGTCCGGCCGTAATAACTCTCGGTAACGGTCGATTCTCACCACCCCGCGGGAATCAACAGAGACATATTCCACCGTGAATCCACGGGCCGCGAGTTGCCGCACCGGCTCGGCGACGCACGGATGTTCAATCGGGCTGGAAACCACATGCCCCGGCGGCGATCCGGCCAGCCCGAAGACGGCGAGGTTGTTCGCCTCCGTGGCCCCGCTGGTGAAGATCACTTCATCGGGGTGAGCCGAAAGCAAGCTGGCGATTTGTTCCCGCGCATCCCCCAAGGCCGCCCGCGCTTTGCGGCCGACTCCGTGGACACTGGAAGGATTGCCGAATTGCTCCAAGGCAAAAGGCCGCATCGCCTCCCACACTTCGGGAAGCATCGGTGTCGTCGCGTGGGAATCGAGGTAGATCACCGGGGCATTTTATCAGGAAGAGTCAGGCATCCGCGCGAACGAAGACTGAATAGAAGTGAGCCGTCATTTATCCTTCGTAAACTCCGGTTTCTCTCTCACCGGCAGTTGGAGTTTTTCGGGCATTTTCGGGAGAACCTTGTCCCAAATGAGCGGGTTCTGCAAGCCGACGCCATCCATGAATGTCCAAGTTTTGCCATCGTCGGGGGAGATGCCGAGAAGATAAGATTTGGATCGGACTGTTCCGGCCGGAACGGTCATCACCGTTTTCAGCGGGATCACGAAGAACGTGTTTTTGCCTTCGGTAAAGAATTCTCCCGGTTCGCCGACGGAGATTTCTTTGATGACAATCCCGTCCTCTTTCACTTTCTTCATGGCGGCCTCAATGAGGCTGATCGCCTTTTCCCGCCCGCCGGCGAATTCGACGGCCGCCGGGTAGGTGTGGTCGATCACTTTGGCGTAGTCGCCGGCTTTGGTGGCTTCCGCCAGGAGCGAGGCGAGTTTTTTCGCTTCGGCCGCGTTCGAGGTTTCGTCGGCCCGAAGATTCAAACTCCCGATGACGCACACGATGGCCACGACACAATAGCGGATCATGGATTGTCTTCCCATTAATTCCCGGTCAACAACGGCACCTGCGAGGGATAGGTGAGGGGGGCGATTATGACCGGGTGTTCCGATTGTGACAAGCCGAAAGAGCGGATGTGTGCGAACCGGATTAATCCTTCACAATTTCCGGTTTTTCGTTCTCAGGCAGTTTGAGTTTCTCGGGCATTTTCGGGAGAACCTTGTCCCGAATAGCCAGATTTTGCAAGCCGGAACCGTCCAAGAATGTCCAAGTTTTGCCATCGTCGGGCGAAATGCCGAGAAGGTATGATTTCGTCCGGATGATTCCCATGGGAAACGTCAGTTCCATTTTCGTCGGGATGATGACGAAGGTGTTTTTGCCTTCGGTGTAAAACTCCCCCGGATCGCCGGATGACGCGTTTTTGATTTCCAACCCTTGCGCTTTGATTGTCTTCATTGCCGTTTCAGTGTTGTTGATCGCCTTTTGGCGCCCCCCGAGCATTTCAACGACCGCCGGATAGGTGTGGTCAATCACCTTGGCATAGTCGCCTTTCTTGGTGGCCTCAATCATGGCGGCGGCCAGTTTTTTCACCTCGGCCGACTTCGGGGCCTCATCCGCCCGAACGTTCAGGCCGCCAATCAAACACACGATGACCACCGCACAATAACGCTTCATGGATTGTCTTTCTCTTTTGGACAAATGAAGAGGCTTGGTTACCTCGTTCACGCGAGCATGGTGACGGGGCGATTATGTCCCCGCGTCCGGATGGTGGCAAGCGAAAAGGGCGGAAATGGATGTCCATTCAGGAACGTTGACCAAGAGGTCAGAAATGCCGTGGGGCTGGTCATGAGGAGAGGTATGAATGATTATCTCCTCTCGCACACCCGAAGGCGATCCCAATCGCTGCCCGCTGTGTGGCCATCAATGTCGGATCGAACCGTCCTGCCTGACTCCCGACGCCCCGTGTCCGAGTTGCGGCCATTTGCTTTGGTTCACATCAGCCGATGCTTCAATCGCCAGACGGCCTCGAAATGCGACACCAGATAACCGTCCCAAACGTGTTCAGAACCCACCGAAGTTGCGGGAGCCTCGGATACAGGCAGATCGATTAATGCGGAGGCTCATGCGACGGGCAACAGGGCGATTTGGTCCGCCGGATCCGGAGATCGTCGTCACATTGTCCACGATTTTGGAGCCGAGGTTTGTTGAGCGTCTGTTGTCTCTGTTGTTCTTGGCCGACTCGTGGGATGAATTGTTGTCGGCATGGCAGGTGGAAATGAGCAAGGACTGACAACGGGCTTGGTTGTGGTTATTTGAATGAACTGAAAGCGATCAAGGAGGTATGATGCCGCCAACATTGGAATCATTGGGAATTACCCGAATGAGTCGCGACGAACGGGTGTCGCCGGTCCAAGCCATTTGGGACAGCATTGCCACGGACGCCAGCGAATCGCTGCTGACTGATACTCAACGGGCCGAACTGGACAAACGAATCGCGGAGGATGATGCAAATCCCGACGACGTCGTTTCTTGGGAGGAGGCCAAGCTTCGGATCCTGGCCCGGTTGAAATCATGAGTCTGACGCTGAACCTGCGTCCAGTCGCCGAAGAAGAACTTGCTCTTGCCGCGGAATGGTATGAGCAGAAACAAGTCGGACTGGATGGCGAATTCATCTTTTCCGGTCACTTATTGTCCGTTTTTTTGTCATCGGTCAGATCCCACAAAATGATGGTTTTGTCTTTGCTGCCCGAGGCCAGCGTTTTGCCGTCCGGGCTGTAAGCGATGACGGCCACCCCCTCGGTGTGGCCGTTGAGGGTGGCTCGTTCCTTGCCGGTGGCCACATCCCATAGCTTGATGCTCTTGTCATTGCTTGCCGAGGCGAGTGTCTTGCCATCGGGACTATAAGCCACGGAACGCACCCATTCTTTATGGCCCGTCAGGATGCCTCGCAGTTTGCCGGTTTGCGCGTCGTGCAGCCTGATGGTCTTGTCGCCGCTTGCCGAGGCGATGGTCTTGCCGTCCGGGCTGTAGGCCACAAAGAATACGGTGTCGGTTTGGTCGTTGAGGGTGGCCAGTTCTTTGCCGGTGGCCGTGTCCCAAAGCTTGATACTTTTGTCCGAACTTCCCGAAGCGAGCGTCTTGCCGTCCGGGCTGAAGACCACGAACCACACCCAATCTCGGTGCCTCAGCGTGGCCAGTTCTTTGCCCGTCGGGATGTCCCATAGTTTGATTGATCGGTCGCCGCTTCCGGAAGCGAGTGTTTTGCCGTCCGGGCTATAGGCCACGGAGTTTGCTTGCAAAGCGTGGCCCGCGAGAACGATCCGCATCTTGCCTGTCTGGACATCCCATAGCCTGATTTTTTCACCGCCCGAGGCGAGTGTCCGGCCATCCGGGCTGAAAGCCACGGAGTAAGCGTAGCTGGTGTGGCCTCGGAGCGTGGTCCGTACCTTGCCGGTTTGCGCGTCCCATAACTTGAGCGTCTGATCGAAACTGGCCGAGGCCAATGTTTTGCCATCCGGGCTAAACACCAAGGACGAAACCTCGTTGGTGTGATCCTTGAGGGTGTCGCGCAATCGGGGTTCTTGGCCCGACAATGACGACAGGCAGGCGCCGCACAAATATGCTGTCATCAAAAGTTGCCCGATTATTAGTTTCATTGCTCATCTCTCGCGGCGTTGGTGACAGTTTCGCAGTTACATAATTCAGGTACGTTGATTTTCTGGAAACGACGTATCCGTTTATTCTTGACAAGGCAAATTATAGTGAATTTATCTTTTTTGAAAATGGGCCAACAAAGTCCGGATTCCGCGAAGACAGGCCGGATTATGCCAAAATCATTTGGGCGCCTGGGTGTAATCACCGGGGAATTCGCGTGGGTGGTGTCCAGTTTTGGGCCGGAAAATGACCAGTTTTGGGCTGAAAACGAGAAAATAGTGGTCGAAAAGGGTGGTTTGGAGACCATTTTGAACACATTTTGGATCGGTTTTTCGCCAAAAGTCGTGATATTTTGAGTCGAAATCAGGTCTGAAATGGGCTTTAGAAAAACCCCAAAATGCGTTGAGGAGGAATGAGGGGCCAACCTCCGTAAATGTTGAGTCCTTGCGATCAACAACGCCCGTCAGGTAATCGTTGAACCACTGGAAGTCGCGGTACCCTCGCTGGCGCGTTTTGAAGTTGCGCTTTTTATCCGGCGGTGCGAAACTCGGCCGGGATGGCCTGCCGGAGTTTTCGTCGCAAACGCCGGATTCCGCCGGGTGTTTGCATGGCGCGGGCCAGGTATTCCAAGTCGGCCTGTTCGCTGTGGCGGCGGACCGCCAGGCAGAGGCCGTGGGTTCGCTGGTGTCGCCAGCGCTCTTTCTGCTTCGTCGTCAGGCCGGACTTGGCCAGTTGCCTCGCCCGATGCCACTCCAGCCACAGGAACGTCACCAGGACCAGCTCCAGCCATCCCTCCGTCGCCTCGAACCGGCGCAGGCGGCATTGGGCGAAGCCCAATGTGCTTTTCAACTCCTTGAAGAACAGTTCGATCTGCCA
>NZ_JH636440.1:385457-395789 GCF_000255705.1 Zavarzinella formosa DSM 19928 | reverse complement strand
CCCCCCGCCGGCTCCAACGCCAGCATCCGGTCCCGCACCAGAGCCAGCGGCGGCCGTTGGCGAAGGCCCTTGCGGCCGAGAAACCGGCTGATCTGGGCGCGATGACGCGGCTCCGAGGCCACCGACCCCGAGGCTTGCGAGGCGCTCATGCGCCCCCAATGCAAACAAAACGCCGCCACGCAACGAATCACCAGGCCGAGCGCCCGGGGACTCAGGCCGGCCGGACGAAGAAACTGTTTGATTCCGGGGAGTCCTTCTTGCACAATCATGACCGAGACTCCTTCCGGTTGGTGATCACCCGGCCTCACGGCCCAACCGATCCGGCCGGGGGAGTCTCGTTTTTCTATCCCGGCCCACTCTCCTCAGCAAAAAGCGCAACTTCAAAACGCGCCAGCGAGGGTACCGCGACTTCCAGTGATTCAACGATTACCCGACGGGCGATGGCCGTTTGAAATTCATCACCCATCGCCGGGACTATCCTTACTTCCCAATCCGATACAACGAAGTCCCGGTGCGGACGAAGAAAGCACTGTCGGCAGCGGCCACTCCATACAGGACTGGGTCGGCGTAATCGCCGCCGGAGGACCGGGAGCCTTCTTTTTCTTCGGTCTTTGATTTCGGCTTCGGCGTGTCTGTCCACAGTTTGTTGGTGGCGATCACTTCAAAAGATTTCCCGGCTTTCAACACAGTGGTTGTGCCGTTTTTGCCGAAGAAATATACGCGATCACCGGCGGCGATCGGAGAAGCCCAGCATGGTCCGGCGGTGCGTTCGGAGAACAGCGATTTGCCGGTTTGCAGATCATGTCCGGAGATGACGCCCACTTCGTTGACAAAATACGCAACCCCTTGATGGGCCAGCGGCGTGGCATAACTGGCCAGTCCGGGCTTGGCCGTCCATTTGACGGTGATGCCGGGCTTGCCGTCGGCGGAGGTCAGGCTCAGGCAGCAGTTTGATTTCGTTTCCTTGGCCGATTCTTTGCCGCCTCGATTGGCCCCGGCGCCCACCAACACCACGTCTCCCAGAACGGAGGCCGATGGAATAGTGTTCCCCGTGACATCATCGACACGCCAGACTTCTTTGCCCGTGTCGGCGGCATAACCGGCCACGCTTCCGTTGCTGCTGGCCACCACCACCGGATGCCCGCCGGTCATGGCGATCACCGGCGATGTCCACGACATTTTCCCGGTGCGATCGGTCTTCCATTTCGTCTTGCCGGTCGCCTTTTCCACGGCCAGCAAGTAACAGGGGCCGGCATGATCGATTAGCAAGAAAAGCGTGTCGGCCGTCTGGGCCGGGGAGGAGCCGACGCCGTGGCCTCCCTTGAACTCGCCATGATCGGTCACCAGCGAACGCTCCCAACGAACCTTGCCCTCATGGGTGAAGGCGATCAGATTGCCCCCCTCGAAGAAGGCGTACAAGCCATTGGCGTCCGCGCAGGGCGTCGGTGCTCCGCGACTGATCGTGTAGCCCCACTTGGCTTTTTGGGTGGTCTCGAATTCATGCCGCCAGAGTTCTTTGCCGGTGGTGGCGTCATATGCCAGGACGAAGCCTTTTTCTCGGTTGTCACCACTGACCGCCGTGACGTACACATGATTCCCCCAAACCACCGGGGCGGACTGGCCGTAACCCGGCAGGTCGATCTTCCAGCCGATGTTCTTGTCCGGCGCCCATTCGGCCGGGAGGTTTTTCGCCGGGGTGACTCCGTCTCCGGCGCCTCGGAAGGCGGGCCAGTTTGCCCCCGGCGATGACTCAGCCGACACGGAAGACACAAGGACGATCAACGCAATGGGAGACAGGATTCGAGGGTGGTTCTTCATGTGAATTCCAAAATATGTCGGGCGTTTGGCAATGGTCATTCGCAGCGGGAACAAGGGCCGTCGTGGTCCGGGTCTTCCCGGAGATAGTCGAGGGCGATTCGGCATTCGCGTTCTCGGTGGTCGTCGCCGGCCCAAGCGAAGACGGGGAGCATTAGTTGAAGCCAGTGCGGACAGTCGATGCCAGCCACTTGGATGCTTTCGGCCACGCGGTAGGCGGCCGAGAAGTCTCCGGCTTGGGCGAGGCAGGCCGAGAGATTGAGGCGATACATCTCCACGTCCGGGGCCAGTCTCATTGCTCAGGTGAGCGGGTCGGTGGCTTCGTGGACCGGCCGGCCCAATCGTCGGCGATAGAAGGCGATTCCGAACCAAGCCGGATGGTAGTCCGGCCGTAGTTCGACGAGCTTTTCGCAGACCAGCAAGGCGGCCTCGTTTTCCCCGATCCGGCCCAATCCGGCCGCGAGGCGGGGCATGAGCGGAACCGGGAAACCGGGGCAGTCGGCCAGATGCTTATAGACCGTGCGGGCCAAATCTGGTTTATTGGCCCAAGCATAAGCGGCCGCGAGGGCCAGTTGGGCCAGTGGTTGCAAGGGGACATAAAGGCTGGCCGTCTCCAGCGGCGAGAGGGCGGCTTGGATCTCGCCGCGCATCCAGTGGGCCAGCCCGAGGATTTCCCACAGGCGGCCGGTGTCCGGATGTTGGTCCAGCCCCCGGTGACAGACCCGGATGGTTTCCGGAAAGTCGTCCTCGTGGAAGCATTCCAACGCGGCGTGAACGAACTCATCGGGAGACGGCATGGGTTTTACTTTCCTGACGCCGGGGCGTCGATGACCAAGGTGGCGTAGGTGCGGACTTCCTCGTATTTCTTGCCGCCCAGTTCTCCGGCGGTTTGCTCGGAAATCTTGGTCCACAAACCATACCGGCCGGCGGCGGCGAATGCGGGGGTCGTGCCTTCCTTGTTGGTCTTCACCTTTTGCTTCGTGCCGTCGGGCAACATCACATTCACCTCGGCCTCGGCCACCGGCTTCCCGGCGGCGGTGACGACGAACTTCAACTCGCCCGCCTTGCCGGTGGCGGCGACTTCAAGAGTGGCCTTTTCGTCTGCCTTGCCCGCGAACGGATCGCCAATGACGGCCTTCGGCTCGTATCGGAGCAGGTAGGGCTTGGCGTCCCCTTTTTGCATCACGCCGTAGTCCACATGCCCGACCAACACGCGGTTGCCGCTGCCGGAAACTGTCGCCACGAGGGAGTGCTTCTCAGCCTTCCACGTCAGCGGGGTGAGCTTGCCATCGGCCCGAAGGTGAAGTTTCATGCCGTTGAGTTTTTCAATCGGGACGTTTTCATCCGGACCCAGATCATCGCTGAAGACGACTTGAGCGGTGCCGCCGCTCTTCTCGGGGACGATGAACGCAAAATGGCCTTGGGCGACGGCCACGATGGATAGGGCCAGCGCGGAGACGGATAGAGCTCGGAACATCAGAAGATCTCCTGATTATCAAGGGTGGTAAGAATCGGGGCTGAGGCACAGGCTGGGCAAATATGTGGCTGTGGTTTTGATCACTGGCCAAGTTCCCAAGAGCCCCATTGCGTTAGCGATGGGGGTTGTTTTCTGCGTATGACAGTTACCCCCACCGCTGACGCAGTGGGGCTCTTGGGTTTAACAACTTGCGTGAGGCAAAACCAAAGCGGATGGGCTTACTGAACTTTTTCAGCCGTTGCCGGCGCGGAAACTTTGCCAACGGTTGCGGGGACGATCGCTTCCAAGGAAGCCAGCATCCCGGCGGGGGAGGCGCCGGCCACCACGATCAGGTTCTTGCCGTGGCCGACCATGCGGGCCACGAAACGGCCTTGCTTGAATTCGCCAACGGTTTCCCAAGCGTCTTTCTTTTCCGTCATCCGGTAAACTTTGCCGTCTTTCGGGGTCAGGTAGAGCTTGCCGTCGAGCGTGGCGGCTGACGGGGAGAAGGCGTTCATCTTGTCGCCGGGGATGGCCGGGCCGGTGGACCAGGTGGCCGACTTCGGATCATAAATGTTGATCCCGGCGTCCGTGGACTTTTCGCCCAAGCCGCCGATCACGCACACCTTGCCGTCGAAGGCGGCCATCGTCAGGGCGCGGCGTTGGAACGGTTGCTTGACGATCTCCCACTTGGCCCCGGTCTTGGACAGGTCGAGGGACAAGCCGTGATTGAGCCACACAGACTTGCCGGCGGCGGAACTGCCGTTGAGTTGCCAGCCGCCAAAGACGAACAGGGTGTCGCCGACGACGATGGCGTCATGGGACGACCGGGCTTCCGGCAGCGGTTCCGCTTCGGCCCATTTGCCGGCCTTCGTGTCGTACACCGAGACGCTCGCCAGCGAGCGGATGTCCGTCTTTTCTTCTTTCTTGTTCATGGGCTGCAAGCCGCCGACGCGGTAAATCTTGTCGCCGTGAGCCACAAGGGCGGTTCCCTGCACGGCGACGCCGCCGTCAAGCTTTTCCCATTTTTCGGGTTTCAGCAGGTTCAGCCGGTGGAAGTCGCCGGAGGTGGTGTCCGACGAGTAGGTGTGAGCCTTGCCCGCGTGACCACCGTAGGCGTACAGATAATCGCCGACGGTGACGGCCCCGAAGCTAGAGACGCCTCGGGGAAGTTCCGGCAGGGCGGCGGTGGCGGCCGCCGGGGATTCAGCGCTGGCCGCGAAGGGAATCGCGGCCAGCAGGGTGATGGCAAACAGTCGATTCATTGAAATCATCCTTTGAAGTACAGTCTGGTGAATATTGTCTTCGACAAAGAAACGGAAAGCGACGAGAAAACGGACCTCGTGATCCGGCGGTTTATCCCCGCCGCTTTCCGTGGTTTCGAGGATTAGAAATCGGTGAGGACTTCGCCACCGGCCCGCGTTCCGAGGGAGGCGTAGGTCGTGGCGTTGATCGAATCGCGGACGAACCGCACGGAGCCGTCACCCAAGGCGAAATTCACCCCGCCGGTGTGTTCGCTGCGGAAGGTCCCGTAGTTCGCCCCCGAGTAAACACCGTCGTGTTTGTTGAGCGGGGCGAAAGTGCCGGTCCAGTTGTACAGATAGCCGTATGCCCAGACAGGCCCGTAAGCCGAAGAAACCCCGGCCGGTTTGAAGTCGCATTCGCCGACGAGGAAGGTGTTGGAAGTCCCGTCCGTGATGCCCGCGATGTTTACTTGCGAATTGCCCCATTGGTCGCGCTGGGTGGGATCCGCCGAGTAGGCCTTGTTACGAATCGGGACAATCACCCCGTCACACGCCAAACTCGCCCATGATCCGTAAGTGGCTTCGTAACACGTCGGTGTGCCGGCCGAGAAGACATAACTCGACGGGGCGCGGGTCTCGGGGGCGGTTCCAAGTGATCCGCCGTTGGCGGCTGAGGGCTGAGACATGGAGGGGCAGGTGTAGGTCTTGATCGGCATCCGCTGAAGCATGTCGTTGGTGTAGCCGTCACCATCGGAGTCATCAGTGCTGTTGCGGGGGAGTTTCGGGTTCCACTTTTTGGCCACGTTGTCCTGTTCGAGGAACGGCATCAATTGAATCCAGCCGGTGACGTAACTCGCGGTTGATTCGCCCGTCTGGAAGTACATGACCGCATACGGGAATTTTTCGTAGGTGTCGTGGTATCCGTGAGAGGCGAGGGCGATCTGCTTGAGGTTGTTGGAACACTTCATGCGATTCGCGGCTTCGCGGATTTTCTGCACGGCCGGCAGGAGCAGGCCAATGAGAATGGCAATGATCGCAATCACCACCAAGAGTTCGATAAGGGTAAAGGCTCGACGAGACGTTCGCATGCGCGACACTCCTTTTGGGATGGTGAGGTGCATGGCGAACGGAAGCGGAAGAACCCGCGGCGGGAGCTGAGCAATCTCAAGTTGTCAAATTTTCACTGAGACAATGTCTCAGCAGTAATGAAACAATAACAGTACGCTTTTGGGACGGCAAGTAACCAGCGAAAAATTGACCAGAACGGGGAAGAACATTTGATGATTAAGTCTTTGTTGTGCATAAACTTCCGGACTCAATTCAGCCAAGGCAAATTCTCTTGATTGAGATTTGGTTTTCGCGAAATCAATGATCATTTGACTAATTGTTGGCAAATTTTCCTTGTTGACACTGTGTCTCAACAGAGTTAGAACTAGTTCGGTGCGATATCCAAGGACCGAGTCAAACCCGATGACCGACCATCACGAATCCGACGAGGATCAAACCAACGAACCGCAGAGCGGCGACGCCCCGGTGATTGATGTCTCGCAGCTTTTCGGCGAACGGCGGGAGATCTGCCTGGAACTCGATGGCGTGCGCTACCGTCTCCGCATCACCCGCCGGAACAAACTCATTTTGCAAAAGTGATGAACTGCTTTGTTGCATTCGTCTAACCCGCGTGGTTGAATAATCCCTCCAATCCAACACCGGGAGTTTTTCAGATGACCAAGTTTCGTTTGCTGGCAGGCGTGTTCGCCTTCGCGACCGCCATCACCCTCGTCGGCGTCGCCGAGGAGCCTAAGAAGGACATCAAGACCGAAACCAAGCAGGAAGCCAAGACCGAACCCAAAGATCCCGCCAAGAAGGACACCCCCAAGAATAGCGCCATCGTTCCCAACGAACGGAAGGATGCCAGGTCCGTCAAATTGCATTTGAGCTTTGTGGAGAGGGCGAAAAAGGGGGATGTTCAAGTGTTGTTTCTCGGTGATTCGATTACCGAAGGCTGGGGTAACAGCGGCAAGAAGGTGTGGGCAAGCACCTACGAATCAATGAAGGTGGCCAACTTCGGCATTGGCGGGGACAAAACCCAGGACGTTCTCTGGCGGCTCACCGAAGGCAAGGAACTGGAGGGGATCACCCCAAAGGTCTGCGTGCTGATGATCGGCACGAACAACGCCGCATCGAACACAGCCGAACAAATTGCCGAAGGCGTGAAGGCTGACGTGGCCGAACTTCGCAAGCAACGCCCGGAAATGAAGATTCTTTTGCTGGCCGTGTTCCCGAGGGCAAGCGGGTTTAAGGAAGAAGTGGCTCCCAAGGAAAAACAGAACCCGAAGATCGGCGAAATCAACAAGATCATCTCGAAACTGGATGACGGCAAGATGGTGAAGTATCTCGACATCGGGCCGAAGTTCCTCAACGCCGATGGCGGCTTGGAAAAGGCCGTCATGCCGGATATGCTGCATCTCTCCGAAAAGGGCTACCAAATCTGGGCTGACGCGATCAAGGAACCGCTGGCTGATCTCTTGAAATAGGGTTTAGGGTTTAGGGTTTAGGGTTTAGGGTTTAGGGTTTAGCAGAAAACGACAAAGGGCCGGTTCCATTTCATGGTGGAACCGGCCCTTTGTCGTTTAATTGGAAGTTTGTTCCCACCCCAAACTCTGTTTCCTAAACCCTAAACCCTATCCCTTAAACCCTAATTACTTCATCGACTGGTCATGACCGGCGACCGGGGGATGAGTTTGGTTTCGGAAGCATTGCGCTTGGTGTCGTCTTTGCCGAAGTCCTGGCCGACCTTGGCAATGTTGGTGAGTTGATCGACCAGTTTCGTTTTGATGCCCGCGCTGTCGGCGGCGTCCATCATGTCAAAGCCGGTCGGGGTTCCCTTCATCTTGGAATTGTCAACTTCGACGAAGTATTTGAACTTCCGTTTCAATTCATCGTCCGAGCCGGTCACCCATCGGTTGACGATCGCTTTGGATTTTCCAGGGCCTTCAGTCTTGCCGTAAACGGATACGATGGCCATCCGGCGATCAATATGCTCCACGGCTGATTTCGTGTCCGGATCAATCAGGTTCTTCAATCCCCGGTTGATTTGGATGCCGGCGACCACTGAGTTTTCGTTCGGAGAAAAAGCAACGATGCCCGCGTAATCCTTGGCGGCCTTGGTCGGATCGATGACGGCGGCCACGTTTTGTTCGGGGAAAATCGTGTTGCGGTGCGCTTCAATGGCGATGAAGCCGAGAGCCGTTTGGTAGCCCTCTTTTTCCGTCACAATCCAGATGCGGTTGGTGTTGCAGACCCTGGAGTCGTTCTTGCGATCCAGGAAAAAGCGGGCGGCCTGCAAATCGTTGTAGATGGCGTCCTTTTGGCGATCCCCAAATGTTTTGTAGTTCAGCCCGACTTTTTCGACGGTGGCCCTTTGAAACGAGCCTTTGTTGAACTGGTCCGCAAAGAACTGGCTGCCGTCCGCAAGAATCCGCTCGCCGCGACCCTTCAGGTAGAAGGGGTCCGGAAGGGGCTCTTTGCCTTTGGGGGCCGGGCCGTTCATGCCGCACCCGCGAAAATCGAACAGCAGCACCGCAAAACCTTTGGCCTGCAAGGCCTCGGCCAGTTCGATCATTTGCTTGTTGACGACCCCACCCGGCCGAGGGAACATCATCACGGCATCCGCGCTTTGTTTGTCCTTCGCGGGATACCACATGGCCCCGATGGCCAGGCCGTCGCTGGTCGGAAAACTCAGAACGGTGTCGGGAACGTCGTCTTTTTTGTCTTTGTCTTGGGCAATGATTTTCCCGGAACTGGCCAGCCCGGCCATTCCCGCCAGAGCGAGCACGCCAAAAGCGAATCGGCGTCGAAGAGAGAGCATGTGTTGAATCCTCCCCGATCCGGGGGGTTAGAAACGAAAGAACTGTTGTTGACGATGTTACCACATTATACAACCCGATTCATCGGGTTGTGTTGGTCAATTTGGAAGGCGAGGGGCGGCCGGGGAACGACGCCTATTTTCCAAGTTCCTTCACGCGAATGTTGCGGTATCGGACGAATTCCTTGGTGTAGTCGCCGCCGCCGTGGACTTGAAGGGCGATGCCACCCTTGTCGGCCAGACGCTTTTCTGTGTCCTGAAATTCCATGAATTTCACTCCCTTGATCCAAGTGGTGATCTTCGGCGGGTTGCCTTCGATGCGTGCCCGCAATTCGTTCCATTCGCCGTGCTTCCAGAATTCAGGCCACTTTTCCGGGGCCACTGGCAGTTTGAAGGGAGCTTCTTTCGGCTTGATCTCGGTCACCTTTGCCCCGAAATCAAAGTTGCGGACGTGTGGTTTGCCGCCGATGCCCTCGCCATAAACGCCCATCAGATTTCCGTTGGCGTGGTAATCGATCATCGCCTGATAGCACTTTCCGGTGTCCGTGCTGCGGAGGAACAGGCCGCTATCCGGGCCGAAGTCGTTCTTCATTTCCAGAACAACCTCAAAGTCCCCGTATTCCTTCTCGGTGATGATGATCCCGCCGTTGCCGGGCACGTCCTGCGAACCGACGATGGCTCCGTCTTCCACAATCCATTTGCCACCGGACTTGTTTTTGGTGGTTCCGCTGTGCCCGGTCTTGGCGCTTACCTTCCAACCCGTGAGCGTTTTGCCGTCGAAGATTGAGACAAATCCTTCAGTAGAAGGTTTGTCCTCAGCCAATCCGGCGCCTGGCCGGCAAAGGAGGGCGAGGCTGAACAAGCCGCCGAGGAACATGAGAGACGCCAAAGAACGCATGGGAGATTCTCCAATTTCGGAATGCGGAAGCGGGATTGTAAACGAGTTTGAAGTGACATGCGAACAAAAACACCCGCCCCGGATTGCGTGTGCAAAACCGGGACGGGTGTCATGTTCCGAAAGCGGAAAAACGTTACTTATCGGTGGGCTTCGTGGCACACTTCGCAGGATTCCGACAGCTTGCCGTAAGCGGTGTCGGCGGCCTTCTTGTCCTTCTTGGTGGCGGCGGCGTTCAGTTCCTTGGCGGCGGCGTCAAATTCCTTGCAGAGCTTTTCCCAGCTCTTGGAGTCGCCCTTTTCCGGCTTGGTGGCGCCGAGCTTGCCGGTCGCTTCCGCATACTTCTTGGTTTCGGCGGAAACCTTTTCCCAATCCGTTTCCGGAGTGGCGAGCAGCTTCTTCAGCACCTTGTGGGCTCCGCCCTTGCCCCCGGCGATCGTCTTCATCAAACCTTCGATGTCGTTTTCGGCATTCGCCGTGCCCGGCAAAACGGAGACCATCAACAGCCCGGCAATCATCATCATGGCAGCGTAACGCAACATGCCCGCATACTCCAAGGAGAGGAGACCTCGTGGGGGGAAACAACCGAGGCCATTCTAGGGGGCGGACGCTTTGATTGACAAGGACTCGATACAAGGACTTCATCAAACATTAAGATGAAAGATAAAAGGAAATCGGGCCTGTAATTTCTTTTGTGTCAGGGTTGTAGGGAACGGTAGTTGCAGTCACTGGCCGGTGGCCTTGGGCATCCGGCCTTCAAACATCACGGCGAAGTGGTTCAAGGCTGCCTTCCAGCCAACGATGGGCATCGTCCACTTCTTCGATGCCTCATGGATCGCCAGGTAAACCAGTTTCAGCGCCGACTCCGCGTTCGGGTACTGCTTCCGGTTCCGCGTGAACTTCCGGATCACGCTGTTCACCGACTCAATCGCATTCGTCGTGTAAATCGCCTTGCGGATCGCGGGAGGGAACTCGAACATGGCGATGATGTCGTTCCAGTGCAGCCGCCATTGCCTTCCGATGGTCGGATATTTGCCGCCCCACGTTTGCTCGAACT
>NZ_JH636440.1:376272-385444 GCF_000255705.1 Zavarzinella formosa DSM 19928 | reverse complement strand
CGTCGAACCCGTCCAGGCGGCGTTGGTGTTTGGCGATCACCTGCGGCTCGAAGGTGCCCCGCCGGTCACGCGGGGTCTGGAGCGTGAACTCCCCCATATCACCGCCGACCGTCTTGCGGGAATGTCCGTTGCGACGATTTTTGGCCGCCGGTTTGGCATCGTCGGGAACAGCGGCGGGTTCGACGGGACCGGCCGCCAACGCCGGGGTTGGCCGGCGTCCGAGATGAACATCCATCTCGGTGTTGAGCATCCGTTCGAGGGCCGACTTCATCATCGTCCGCATCAGGGCGTTGAGGTCGTCAATCGTCGTGGCCTGCGCGGCCATGTCCCGCGCCAGTTGCTCGGCTTGGGATTTCAAGATCGCGTCCATGCGTAATCTCCGTCAAAGAAAGAGGATGGGTAATACCCGTTCCACTCCCCTGACACAAGATTCCTTACAAGCCCGGAAATCGGATCAGTTTCGCCAGATTGACTCTGACATTTGCTCATCGGTTTTCCCTTTGCTCTTCATCCTTCACCCCCATCCTTGGTGAAGTCCTTTCCTAAGCGGGTCCGGCTCGCACAATAGAAAGAAGGTTTCAATTCGAGTTCCCGCAGCAAAGGATCGTTCGCAATGGGCAACAGCTTCGGCAGTCGTGCCACGCTGACCGTCGGCGGCACACCATACACCATCTATCGCCTGTCGGCGGTCGAACAGAAGTTTCCGCAGGCGGCGAAGCTTCCCTATTCGCTCAAAATCCTTCTCGAAAACCTGCTTCGCACGGAAAACGGATTGTCCGTGTTTCCCAAGGACATCGAGGCGATCGCCAAATGGGACCCCAAAGCCGAGCCGGACGCGGAAATCGGCTTCAGCCCCGCCCGTGTGTTGCTTCAGGATTTCACCGGCGTCCCCGCCATCGTTGACCTGGCGGCCATGCGCGACGCGATGAACGCCCTCGGCGGCGACCCGGCGAAGATCAATCCGTTAATTCCTTGCGAACTTGTCATCGACCATTCAGTTCAAGTGGACGATTTCGGCACTCCCTCGGCCTTCGAAAACAACACCAAACTCGAATACGAGCGAAACCACGAGCGTTACGTCTTCCTCCGATGGGGGCAGACCGCGTTCCGCAACTTCAAAGTGGTTCCCCCGGAAACCGGTATTGTCCACCAAGTCAACCTGGAATACCTGGCCCGCGTGGTCTTCGTGGATGACCAAAAGGTCGCCTATCCCGACACGTTGGTGGGCACCGATTCGCACACGACCATGATCAACGGTGTCGGGGTGCTGGGCTGGGGCGTTGGCGGCATTGAGGCCGAGGCCGCCATGCTCGGCCAGCCGGTTACCATGTTGATTCCGCAGGTCGTCGGTTTCCGCCTGAGCGGCAAACTGCCGCAAGGGACGACGGCCACCGACTTAGTGCTGACCGTCACCCAAATGCTCCGCAAGAAGGGCGTCGTCGGGAAGTTTGTCGAATTCTTCGGCGAAGGTCTCGCGGAACTGCCGCTGGCCGATCGGGCGACGATCGCCAACATGGCCCCTGAATACGGCGCCACTTGCGGCATCTTCCCGGTGGATGCCGAGACGCTCAAATTCCTGCGGTCCACCGGTCGGCCCGAGGAGTTGGTTCAACTCGTCGAAGCCTATTACAAGGAACAGGGCCTCTTCCATACCAAGGACACCCCGGCGGCCACCTACACGGACACCTTGGAACTCGACCTCTCGACCGTGGTGCCGAGCCTCGCCGGCCCGGCCCGGCCGCAAGATCGCGTGACGCTCAAGGACATGAAAAAGTCGTTCGGCGAAGTGTTGCCGAAGATGAAGGCCGCCGCCGTCGCCGCAAAGAAGCCGTTGAACGTCACGCCGCCGTCGATGATTCCGCTGGAACTCGGAGCCGGTTCGGCCGTCACCGCCGTTCAACTGGCGCCGAACACCTTGGTGGACGGTTCCGTGGTGATCGCGGCCATCACAAGCTGTACGAACACCTCGAACCCATATGTGCTGGTCGCCGCCGGATTGTTGGCCCGCAACGCCGTTGCCAAAGGGTTGCACAGCAAGCCGTGGGTGAAGACCTCGCTGGCCCCCGGCTCCAAAGTCGTCACCGATTATCTGACGGAAGCCGGTTTGCTCAAGCCGCTGGAAGACCTGAAATTCCACGTCGTCGGTTATGGCTGCACGACCTGCATCGGCAACAGCGGCCCCTTGCCGGAGTCCGTTTCCAAGCAAGTGACGGACAACAGTTTGGTGGTCGCCTCGGTGCTGTCCGGGAACCGGAACTTCGAGGGCCGGGTTCATGCGGAAGTGCGGGCGAACTACCTTGCCAGCCCGCCGCTCGTCGTGGCCTATGCCCTCGCCGGCCGGGTGGACATCGATTGGGATGTCGAACCTGTTGGCACCACGCGCGACGGCAAGGCGGTCTTCCTGAAAGACATTTGGCCGAGCCAAAAGGAAGTGTCCGACACGGTTCACCAGCATCTTCGCCGCGAGCAGTTCGAGAAGATTTACGGCAAGGTCTACGAGGGGGACGAACACTGGCAGGCCCTCAAGGTTCCCACCGGCAATCTCTATCAGTGGGAGGCGAAGAGCACCTACATCGCCAACCCGCCGTACTTCAAGGGAATGGCCAAGACGCCCGCCGCCGTGACGGACATCACCGCCGCCCGCGTGCTGGCCTTGCTCGGCGACAGCATCACGACGGACCATATCTCCCCCGCCGGGAACATCAAGAAGGATAGCCCGGCCGGGAAGTATTTGATCGGCAACGGGGTGCTTCAGAAGGACTTCAACCAGTACGGGGCCCGTCGCGGCCACCACGACGTGATGATGCGCGGCACCTTCGCCAACGTCCGCTTGAAGAACCTGCTGGTCCCCGGTGTCGAAGGGGGCGTCACCCGTCACCTGCCGGACGGGGCCGACATGTCCATCTTCGATGCCTCCATGCAATACCAGAAGGAAGGCACCCCGCTGGTGATCCTGGCCGGCAAGGAATACGGCTCCGGTTCGTCCCGTGACTGGGCCGCGAAGGGAACCAAACTTCTGGGCGTGCGGGCAGTCGTGGCCGAGAGTTACGAGCGAATTCACCGCAGCAACCTCGTCGGCATGGGTGTTCTGCCGTTGCAATTCAAGGCCGGCGAAAATGCCCAATCTCTTGGCCTCACCGGCGAAGAAGTGTACGAGATCACTGGCATCAAAGCCGCCCTCGGCAAAGTCGGTTCCGGCAAAGTTCACATCACTGTGAAAGCCGGGGACAAGAGTTTCGAGGCATTGATGCGGGTCGATACGCCGCAAGAAGTGCTTTACTACGAACACGGCGGCATCTTGCCGTATGTGTTGCGGCAGTTGATTAAGTAAGATCTCGTGAGTCATCAACTGATGAGATAACCAAAAAGAGCCTCGTTGCGAAAACAACGAGGCTCTTGTCATTTGTCGAAGTGAAGCATCGGAGACAATCATGGGCTGGAAGGCATCCTGCATTCTCGCCAGCAACCGCGAGGATGGTTACCTCGGCGCTCTGCCGGCACATGATCCCCAACGGGCTGATGAGATCATCCGGCAATTGGGCATGGGGGCTTTTGAGCGAGTCGGGCCGTCAACCTTCGACGAAGGAATCTATCCGCAAGACGATAGCCTCTATGTCGGAGCCTACGACGGGGCGATTGTTTTGGGATCGGAAGAAGTGGCCGCCGTTTGCATTTCCGAAAAGACACCCTCACTCATTCTCCATCTCGCTGACTGCCTGCCAAACGCCCGGATGATGGCGATGGTCTTGCACAGCGTCGTCAACCTGTATGGCTATGCCATCTACGAGAATGGAAAACTTCTCCGGGTCCGGGCCGGCAGCTCAGACGCCGGTGTGTTTCTCGACAAAGGCGAACCCTTGCCCGAGGAACAGATGTTGTTTGCCAAAAGCATCATGAAAGATGGGCAGCGAGTTTATCCCACCGAGATCAACGGCGAAGTGGAAGAGTTCTCGGAAGATTGTGTCGGGGAAGAATTCGTCTTTGAACTGTCGCGAAGATTTTTGGGAAAGCGATTTGATCAATTTGACGCGTGGGAACTAAAGATGGAAAAATTCGCCCGCGTCAAACGATCAATTTGGTCGTGGTTCAAGAAGGGTTGAATCATCCGCCGTCCGGTTGCGTGTCGGCCTCTCCGGCCAGGGCCGCCCGGAGTGAATCTTTGATTCGTATTTTCGATTCGTCAGCCATGCCGGTCGAATCCGAATCAATTTTTGGCGGCATCGTCACAAATTTGTCCAACACTTGGTTGATTTCCCCCAGTTGTGACCGGAACCGGCAGCAGGCGGCGCACATCAGACGATGGGCGGCCAAGGCGACTCGTTCGTCCACGCGGAGCGGGGTGTCGAGTTCTTTGGAGGTGAGTTCGGCCGCCCGCCGACAGGAAAAGAGAATCATGTTCTTATCCGCCCTTCGTGCCGGGAGCTTCCAGGCCATACCAGTTGATTGTCAGGCATTGCCACATGCGCAGTCGGGCGCGGTGCAGCAACACCCAGAGGTTCGCTTGGGTAATATCCACGATCTAACAAATTTCTTTGCCAGTCTGTTCTTCAAGATGCCACAGCACGAACACCTCACGAAGACGCGAGGGGAGTTTGTTCGCGCATCCTTGGATCACGGTCCAAAATTCTATCCGCTCGACATCCTCGGCGGGACTGCCGGACATCCAGCGTTTTAGTTTGTTCCGCCATTTGCCCGCCCCGTTGAACATGTCGTCGGTCGGTTCGTCGGCGCCAATCTCGGCCAGATGATTTCGCTCGCGCACGGTCTGGCGCAGCCAGTCAATGACTTTTCGCTTCAGGATGGCCGTGAGCCAGCTACGTTCCTTCGCCGCTCCGGCATAACGCTCCCGGCCGCGCCAGGCGGCGAGCAAGGTGTCCTGCACCAGATCTTCGGCCACGTCGGCCCGTCGCACCAAATGAAGCGCGTACCGAAACAGGTAGTCGCCATGCTGATCGACCCACTGTTGCGGATCGATCAGTTCTTGAACGGGGTCGCTCCCTGTCGTCTCCGGTCCGGTCATCATTTGTCCTCAAGGTCCGGCGGTGTTTCCAGGACGTGATTTCAGGAACGCTTATTGGTCGAAACCAAGGAAGCCACCTTACAAAACCCTCATCATTTTCCTGATTTTTGCATTCGGGATTTGCCTGTCGTTGTGGCGGACTGCTTCGGCTGAAACGATTTTATTGGCGGCGTGTAAGGTTGGTCGAATGAGAGCGACCAACGGCAAACGACCCAAGGGACGGACCCCCGGTCGAGTACCAACCGCAATCAAGGAGACACTCTCATGACATGGATGCGATCAGCCTCGCAAACTTCCCGATCAAAACGCACCCTGCTTAACGTGCAATCACTTGACGAACGGGCGATGCCCGCCGCTCTGAATTCATGCGGGCCTTGTGCTCCCGGCGCGAACGACACGGCGATTGTCTACACCGAAACGAACAACCCCCAAGACGGCCTGAATGCGGTGCTGGCCTTTCGGCGTGATGCCGCCACCGGAGATCTTACCCGCCTCGGTTCCTATGCCACCGGCGGCACCGGCCAGATCAACGTGCCCAAAATCGTCGGCCCAGATGACGGGGACCAAGAAGTGCAGGCGAGCGCCGATGGCAAGTTCGTTTATGCGGTGAACGAAGGCAGCGACAATATTTCTGCATTCCGAATTTTGGGGAAAGGATCGCTGCAACTTATTGGCACGTTCTCCTCAGGAGGAGATCAACCGGACAGCATCGGCTTGGCCGGCAACATCCTCTATGTCGCCAATCGCGGCGACGCCAGCCAGGGCCATCCGGGAACGACCACTCCCAACGTGACTGCGTTCAACATCAATCGGGACGGGACAATCACCCTGATTCCCGGCTCGGCGGTCAATTTCCCTGTGGGCACATTTGTGACGCAAACCCTCGTCTCGCCGGACAAGCGATTCCTGTTTGTCGAAGCCGCGACTCTGGCCGGGGTTCCCGGCGGAAACACGGTGAGTACCTTTCGGATTCACCCCGATGGCACGCTGACCGCCGCTCCGGGCGGTCCGGCCAGCGCCGGGGACAAGGCTCCCGTGTTGTTGGGGGCGGCGAGTCACCCGACGTTGAACATCATTTACACCGGGTTTGCATCTTCCTCCCAAGTGGGTGTCTTTTCCTATGACGAAACCGGCGGGACGAACTACGTCGCGCCGGTCGCCGACACAGGGGCCGCCCCTTGCTGGTGTGTGGTGAGCAAAGACGGGCGAACATTGTATGTCTCCAACACGGCAACCGATTCCGTGACGGTGTTCTCCCTGGCCGACCCGCTGAACCCGGTTCAAATTCAAGAGCTTCCCCTCGGCGGCCCGCGCGGCACAGCAGGCGGCCCGCGAACAAACTCCTTTGAAATCGCCCTCGACCCTACCGGGCGATACTTGTTTGCCATTACTCAATCGACCGACCCGGCGTTTCCGCAAGGCAATCAACTCCATACGCTGCGAATCGCCCGCGACGGCACTGTCAGCGAACCGCTGGCCCCGGTCATCTTCTCTCCGGCGGACGTTCCGGCCAACGCCCACGCTCAGGGCCTGGCGATCGTGCAAATTCAAAATACCAGTTCAGGCCACGCCCAAGTCGGCCCGATTTTCGGAGGTCTCTCTGATCCATCCATCGGGGATGATGGCACACCGACTCGTCTCAAGGATGTGATTCGATCATTCCGAGGAGCCCGCCGCTTTGGCCCCCGGCATTGAAGATGGGTAGATTGGGGGGATCGACATATTTGGCTTTGCAACCCAAGTCAGTCAAAGGCGGCTGCGCAAGTTACACCCAAACTTGGGCTGGAAAATGAGCAGATTTCAAGAGAAGCGACACGACTCGGGAAGTTAGGGCGTCGCTTACGCAACTACCTCTGACGGAAATCGATTCGAGGCAGGCGATCCCAAATCTTAAACGGTTTTCTTCCGGGCCTTCACACCCAATTCCAAAAGAGTCCCCGAGTGATTCGGCCGCTCTCCCGTCCAGGCGCCGACTTGGCCGCCGCCGCCGTTGACGCCGTTGGCGAGTCCGCGGGTCAGCATGAACCAGCAGAAGAAACAATGGTTGCTCGTCTTCCCCGGCAGGGCTTCGGGGTCGCGTTCCAGAATCTCATCGCGGATGGCCGAGAGACCTTTGCTGAAAATCTTCCCCACCACCGGGTGGGCGCGGCCTTGCTTGATGACCTGCTCGACGCTGTCCGTATAGATGTTGCCGATGGTCAGTTGGTCGAGATCGCTGGCGAAGCCGCAGCAGGGTTTCACGTCTCCCTTCGGGTTCACAATGAGGGCTTGGCCGGGGCCTTCGCAGTAATCTTCTTTGAACCATTCGCCATCCCAAGAATCGCCGGGTAGTTTCTCGGCCCGTTCGACGGCGGCCAGATGGTTCCAGTTGAGCGTCATCGTGAAGTCGGGGGCGACCAGCAGGTAGCGATGCAACAGCGGCGACCAGTCGATGACCGCATCCAGTTCCGTCGCCAGTTTGCGGATGGGGTCCAGACCCTCTTCGGGAGACCGGCTCGCATAGGAAAGCGAGATCACATTATCGCGGTCGAAGATCTTCCGGCCCGCCCGGCAGAACTCGGCGAGCTTCGCGGTCTTGATGCCGTGAAACTTGTCCACGCTCAGGCCGAGTTTGCCGTTGAAGCCCGCGCGTTTCAGACCGCGAAGAACTTTGTAAAGCTGCTTCTCGTCCGTGAACCAGACTCCGTTGGTCTGCACTTTGTCGAAGCGCATCCCCAGTTCGGCCGCCCGCTTGGAGACGGCAATCACAAACTCCGGGTAGACAAACGGCTCGCCCCCGGTGAAGCCGAGGGTGCGGATGCCTGCCTCATGCGCCTGTTCGAGAAACCGGATGGCCGTGGGGATGTCGAGGTAGTCTTCCCATTCAATGGGGACGCAACAATGCGGACAGGTGAGGTTGCACTGGAAGGTTCCCGCGAACGAAATGTACGTGGGCCGAAACCGGCGCGGCCCGCGTGGCCGGGGTTCGCTGCGGTTCAAAATCGGTCGTTCAGTTTCAGACATGGTTTCTTTTTTATTGAAGAAGACTTCTCGCCAAGTTGCAGAGAAGACAGAAGAAGTATCTCTCGCAAAGCCGCAAAGACACGAAGAAGAGAGAGAACAAGACATTTTTCATTTGTCTTCTTTGTGTCTTTGCGGCTTTGCGAGAGATACTTCTTCTGTCTTCTCTCTTCTCAGCTCAATGATCGGAAGACATCTTCAGGCCCAGAATTCCCAGCATGATGATCGCCATGAAAATCAGTTTGGAAGGGGAGGCCGATTCGTTGAACAGATAGATGGAAAGAGACACCGCCCCGACGGCGCCGATTCCGGTCCAGATGGCATAGCCGGTGCCGAGCGGGATCGTGCGGACGGCGAGGGCCAGACAGAACACGCTGGCGATCATGCCGATGACCGTCAGCACGGTCGGCCAGGGCTTCGTAAAGCCTTCTGTATAGTGGAGGCCGATGGCCCAGCCGACTTCAAGCAAGCCAGCGACAACAAGGAGGATCCAGTTCGTCATTTCGATGATTTTAGAGGCGGCCAGACTGAAAAACGAAGTTTCTAAAAATTCTGTTAATGACCGGAAAAAACCGCTTGCAGTGAAATTTACCTGCGGTATGATTTTTCGTGAAAGGGTTAGGTTCCTGGTACGAGTGGTTGATGATTCTTGAATCGGCACACTTTGGTCAGGTTGAGACGACGGTTTCCCATTTTGGTGATCTTGTTATCTCCCTCCCTATTGCAGACTCGATTTCGCGCGAGCAATCGCCGCGAACGACCAACGCCCCCGCCGGTGCGGTCTGCCAACCGGTTTGTGTTATTTTCTGATTTCTGGACGGAGCCTGCCGCCTGACATTAAAGAAGTCGGCGGAGGCACAGGGGATGGTCTCTGCGGGACCACCCGGAGAAGGTGTGACGATGGTGAACATTTATGTGGGCAACCTCAGTTGGACATGCACCAACGAGGACCTGGTGCAACTCTTCAGCCAGCACGGCACGGTCGCCCGGGCGCAGGTGATCTTCGACCGTGAAACCGGCCGCTCCCGCGGTTTCGGTTTCGTCGAAATGCCGACCGAATCGGAAGCGGCGGCGGCGGTGGCCGCGCTGAACACCTCCGAATTCATGGGCCGGCCGCTGACGGTCAACGAAGCCCGCCCCCGCGAACCCCGT
>NZ_JH636440.1:363522-376262 GCF_000255705.1 Zavarzinella formosa DSM 19928 | reverse complement strand
TACGGCGGTGGTGGCGGCGGTGGGGGTTACGGTGGCGGCGGCGGGGGTCGCGGCGGGCGTGGCGATCGCTACTAATCTCACCCCATTCCAGATTGATTACCAGCAGTAACTCACGCAACCCGGCCAACGAAATTGGCCGGGTTGTTTTGTTGTTTTCAAGCGAACTCAGATCGAACGATCACTCGCGGCAAAAAATTTCTTCCCCGTATTGGCCGGCACACCAGTCAGGAGGTTTGCGTTTCCCATGGCGAAAGAAGAGTCCATTGAGGTCGAAGGCCGGGTGAAAGAGGCCCTGGCCAACACACAATTCCGGGTCGAACTGGACATCGGTGGCGAAGTCATCGCCCACGTGGCCGGCCGGATGCGGAAGAATTTCATCCGCATCATTCCGGGGGATCGCGTCAAGGTTGAAATTTCCCCCTACGATCTCACCCGTGGACGCATCGTTTATCGCGCCCGCTGATCACCGGCGGCGGCCGTCGCGGAGGTAAGATTTACAATTATCTGCTTGACAAGACCGACCTGATTTGCGAACTTAACCCTCGTTGACAACACGAACCAACTTCACTGACAGACCAAGGAGGGTCGATCATGCAGTACCAAACCGAATCCAAGGCTCAAGGCTGGCGCGCGATGGCGAAATTCGCCGACGGCTCCGAGGCGTTCTTGTTCCTCGCCCGCTCGTCGTCGGCCGTCCGCAGCGGCTACCTCGAATCTTTCACCGACTTGCTCGATGAAGAAGAACGCTCCCTCGTCTCCAAGATCACCTTGGAACGATGGCACGGCGCCCCGGACGCCGGTTCGTGGGAAGAACTCTCCGAATTGAAGATCCCCCGGGCCACGCCGAAGCTTTTCAAAGTCGCCGCGTAAGCCCGAAGTTTTCGTTCGCCCTTTTTCGAGCCTTGCCCCTTTCGGGCGGGCTCGCCGCATTTTTTGGTTCTTCATTTCCGTCGCCGTACAAAAAGCCTGTGATAATTTCTTTCCAGTGCCAACCCCCGCGTGATTCATGTCGGCGACTCCCAGCTATTCCGCGTTTGCCAGTGGCCTGACCAGCGAAATCGCCTTCGATGTGTTGGTGGTCGCCAAGAAATTGAAGGCGGCGGGAAAAGATGTCATCGAATTGCAACTCGGCGACAGCCCGTTCCCAAGCACCAAAAACGCGCTAGCCGCCGGGACAAAAGCCATTGCGGACGGACACACCCACTACTGCGCGTCACTCGGCTTGCCGCAATTCCGGGAGGTGATCGCCGAGACCGTGCGGAAGGAATTCGACATTCCCGCCGGCCCGGAGAACATTGTCGTCGGCCCCGGCGCAAAAGTCTTTGAGACATACTTCTGCGAACTCTTCATCGAGCCGGGTGACGAAGTTCTACTTTTCTCCCCGCAGTTTCCAACCTTTGAACCCAACGTCCGTCGTCGCGGCGGGGTGCCCGTGAGCTATCCGCTTCGTCAGGAAAACGCATTCCGGCCTGATCTCAATGACATCGCCGACTTCCTGAAAACAGCCAAGAAGCCGAAGGCGATTTTCCTCAATTCGCCGCATAACCCCACAGGTGGAATTGCCACCAAAGAGGATTTGAAAGGCATCGCTGATCTGGTGCGCGGTCGGGATATCGCCGTGTTCAGCGACGAGCCATATTGCCATATGGTTTGGGGTGACCGGCACCGATCGATTCTCGCCGAACCCGGAATGTTGGATCATTGCATCGGGGCCTATACCTTCAGTAAGTCGTACTCGATGAGCGGCTGGCGGCTGGGTTACGCGATAGGTTCCGCGCGGAACATTGAGCTAATCGGCAAGATGATTAACACCACGCTGTCCTGTGTGCCGCCGATCAATCAACTCGCCGGGATGGCCGCCTTGCAATTTGATGCCGCCGAGCGAGACGAGACGATGGCTAAGTTCAAGGTGAAAGTGGATTTGTTGGTGGGAGAGCTTCGCAAAGTCGAAGGCGTCACCGTCCTCAACCCGGCGGGGACGTTTTACGTGTTCCCGAATGTCTCGAAGATCTGCCAAAAACTCGGCATCCGCTCCCACGGTCTGGCCATGTATCTGCTGGAAGGTGCCGACCCGGCCAAGGGCGTCGCCTGTCTGGGCGGCGAATGTTTCGGAGCCGCCGGGAAGGGCTTCCTCCGCTTCAGCTGCGCGGAACCTGATGACCGATTGGTGCAGGCTGTCACATTCTTTGCGGAGGCGATCACGAAGACCAACCGGGTGAACACGTACCTTGAAGCCCATCCGGAATATCGTTTGGCCTAAATTCAATGTCGGAGTTGGAAATGTCTTGGCGAGCCGAGCAACGCGAGTGTCTTGGCGAGCCGAGCAGCGTAAGCTGTCGGGTGCTTCCAGTAGTCAAACCGCTTCCTTTTTACTCAGCCTGATTCATACCCGTTGCTCAGGTGCCTTTACCGCCGGGAGCTACCCGGCAGCTTACGCTGCTCGGCTCGCCAAAACCACTCGCGTCGCGCGGCTCGCCAAGATAATATGCGCTTCAGGCCATCACCCGTTCACCACGCCGCCTTTCGGCGATTCAGTTCCTTCAACACCTCGGCCAGCGATTTCGTGTTAAACACATTGTCGGCCTCCAGCCAGCCGCGGCGGGCGACATCGATGCCGAACTCCACCAGTGCCAGTTCGCCGGGGGAGTGGGCGTCCGGGTTGATGACGATGGGGATGCCCATCGCTTTGGCCCGCTTCACGTGAATCCAGTCGAGATCCAGCCGGATCGGGTGGGCGTTGATCTCGATCATCTTGCCGTGCTTCGCGGCCGCTTTTAGCACTTGGTCGAGGTCCACTTTGTATCCCTCACGTCGGAGCAACAACCGGCCGGTGGCGTGGCCGAGCATTGTTGTCGCCTGGTGGGCGAGGGCTTTGCAGATACGGGCGGTCATCTCCTCGGAGGACATGTTGAAGCCGGTGTGGACGCTCGCCACCACGTAATCAAAACTGCGGAGGATGTCGTCGTCGTAGTCCAGTGAGCCGTCATCGAGAATGTCGGACTCGATCCCTTTCAGGATTTGGATGCCATCCAGCCGAGCGTTCAGTTCGTCAATCTCGCGGTGCTGTTTCTTGACATCCGCCGGGCTAAGGCCGCCGGCGATCTTGAGGGATTGCGAATGGTCGCCAATGCCAAAATACTCGAACCCAAGCTTCTTCGCCGCCAAGGCCATTTCCTCGAGGCTGGCGTTGCCGTCGCTGTAGGTTGAGTGGTTGTGGAACACGCCGCGAAGGTTTTTGACCGTGATGAGCTTGGGCAGTTTTTTCTTCTCGGCCGCCTCGATCTCGCCAGTGTCCTCTCGTAGTTCCGGCGGGATGTAATCGAGACCCAAGGCGGCGAAGATGTCGGCCTCGGTCTTGCACTTCACATCCCGACCTTCTCCTTTCAGACCGTATTCGTTCAGGGACAGACCTTGGTCGATGGCTCGCTGTCGCAAGCGGACGTTGTGATCTTTGGAGCCAGTGAAGTAATGCAACGCGAAGGGGAAATGCTCGTCGCCCACGACTCGCAGGTCGGCGTTCAAAACGATTTTCTCCCGGTCCACCACCATCGCGGCGACGATGCTTGATTTGGTTTCCCCGTTGGCGACGACCTGCATCACTTCCGGCAGGGTCACGAAGGCATCCATGATTGGCTTCGGGTTGTCGGAGCTAAGGAGAATGTCAATGTCCTTGGTGGTCTCCCGGCGACGACGGAGGCTGCCGCACAACTCGGCCCGGATCACGCCGGGGAGTTTTTTGAGTTGTTCGAGCAATGCCTCCCCGAGCGGCAGGGCAAGATCAAGCCGGACCCGCTGGCCGACCGTGCCAAGGAACTGGATGCCCTCCAGAATCTTCGCCTGGGTCTTCGCTCCGAACCCCTTGAGCTTGGCGACGGTCCCCGCCTCACAGGCGGCTTTCAACTCGTCGATGGTGGTTAGCTTCAGGTCTTCCGAAAGGGCCTTCACCTTCTTCGGTCCTACGCCGGGGATCTTCAGCATGGCGATCACCCCTGGTGGGATGGCCGCCCGGAGTTCCGTGAGTTGCGGTAGCTCGCCGGTCTCGGCCAATTGCTGGATCTTCTCCGCTAGCGACGCTCCCACTCCCCGGATCTCGCCGATCTTCCCGGTGGAGACGAGTTCTTGAAAGTCCCCCTCGTATTGGCTCAATGCCCGCGCCCCGTTGTGATACGCCAGTGTGCGGAAGGAGCTTTCGCCCTTGAGTTCCAACAGCGTTCCGATTTCCTCCAAGGCGGCGGCGATCTCATCTTTCGTCATGGTGGACGCTCCGATAGCGGGACGGGGAAAATCAGATTTTAGCCAGTTCGGTGTGGGAACGGGATGTGAGTGGCAGAGTTTCTGTGGCAGTGTCGGTCAGGTTGTGTCAAAGAAAGAGCCCCGTCGCATGAACGACGGGGCTCTCTTATTTTCAAAGCAACCCGGCTGGCTCACGCAGCGATGCGGAGGCGTTGCGGTTCGGAAGGGGTGTGGATGAGGATCTCCAACCCGTTGACGATCCGGTCCGGTCCCTTGCCGTCGATCAGGTGACGGGCGCATCGGGCCATGCCCATGCGTTCCAGTTGGTCGTCCAGCACATAGTTCACGGCATCACGCAGGACACCAGGGGTGGCTTGTTCTGTGTTGCCGAGGTAGGTCGCGGCCCCTTCTTCGTCCATCTTCTTCGCGTTGACCTGATGCCGGGCGGTCTGCGTGATGATGAGTTGCGGCACGCCGACGCATGCCATTTCGAGAGAGAGACCGTCGCCGCAGGTCAGGGCGAAGTGGGCGCGAGGCAGGCGGGTGCCGATCTCGGAGGGTTCCGTCAGCACTTCCATCCGGCTCTTGTGCTTCTCGGCAAGGGTCTTCAATTCTTCCAGTTGGTGATGGTGACTGCGAACCAGCACGGTCAGTTTGTCCACGCGGGTGGCCCCGAGCAATTCTTGGGCGCGGACCAGCGATTGGCCGGCGAAGTCATCTTCGCCGAGGGCGATGATCCCGCGGAAGCTCCCTTGCGGGTCGGCCGAACGAACGGCCCGTTGGCGGCGAAACACTGACCGCACGATGGCGTACTTTCGGCCAAGCAGCAATTGGGCGCCCGGTTCCCATTCGTAGGCATTGAGCGACCGGCCAAGGTAGGGGTTGATGACCAGCCGGTTGGGGAAGCGAACACTGGCTTCACTGTCGATCACCACGACCGTCGTGCCGGTGGAGGAGAGTTCCCGGAGGTATTCTTCCTGCAAGCCGGGGGCGTTGACGATCACGGCGGCGGCGCCCAGGCGGCGAACCTCGCGGATGGTTTCGTCGCAATCCTCGGCAGTCCCGATCTCGTGTTCGGCGGTGAGGAAATCGTTTCCACCCCGCACGATCTGGGAGATGAGCGGGAACGGCTTGATGCGGCCAAGGAAGTAAGCCGGCCGACGACGACGCTGTAACGCGGCGGCATAGGTGAGGCATTGGTAGTAGGGTTCCCAGCCTTGTTCGGGCGAGGCATCAACGCGAAACAAAATCGGTGAACGATCCATGACGGGGGGGATCCGCGTCGGAACGATTTCGGTGTGCCGCTCGCGGTGCCCGTCTTCATGACGGGACGCCGTGGCGGCGGGTGGGATGAGTTGATCGCCAAAATGTCGGTGACACCAGACCAAAGGGGGGTCGGGGTGTCAGATCGAAACAAGAGGCCGGGTTCCGGTCCGGCCAGGTTGCCAACGGATGAATCCGTTCATCGGCTGCCACTTCTCACGGGGTCATCCTGACCCCTGGTTGTCGATGGTTCCGGCATCGACGATTCGGATGGTAACTCAAAACTCATCACTCTGTGAAGGCGACTTTTCCGCAAGATTCCGAGTTACGCGCCGGGGTAAGCTGGGCAGGTGTCGAGGCGGGTTTTGGGTGTTGATTGTGACAGGGAGACAAGGTGACAGGGAGACAAGGTGACAAAAAACCACTTAGGGAACGTCAGTCATCGCATTCAGTTGATCTGGTTTTGGTCACCTTGTCTCCCTGTCACCTTGTCTCCTTGTCATCTTCCGTCGGGTTGCTCTTGCTCTCAAAACACCCGCCGGTATAAGCCTCGGGAATGGGGATTGTTCCATGTGGAACATTGAGTGGGTTTGAACCGCTTTGGGCGGTATGGCAAGTCAAGGGGGTTACACCGTGGACGTAAAACCGCGACTGGGTCGGGGATTGAGTTCGCTGCTGGGGGATGCCCCGGCCGGGACGGACGGGGCTCAGGAACCGGGGGGCCAGCGGGCGACTGTCCGGCTGGAGCAGATCCTCGCCAACCCGTATCAGGCCCGGAAGGTCTTCGACGAAGACGAGATCAACCACCTCTCCGAGAGTATTCGTAACCACGGCATCCTTCAGCCGCTGGTTGTCCGGGCGAGCGGAGAGTCGTTTCAACTGATCGCCGGGGAGCGTCGTCTGCGAGCCGCGACGGCGGCCGGGCTGGCCGAGGTGCCGGTGACGATTGTGAACTTCGACGACCAGCAGGTCTTCGAGGCGTCGCTCGTTGAGAACATTCAGCGGACCGACCTGAACCCGATTGAAAAGGCCCAAGGGTTCAAGGACTATCTTGACCGCTTCGGGGCCACTCAGGAACAACTGGCGACCCGGCTCGGCATGGAGCGATCCACGCTGACCAACCTCGTGAATCTGCTGCAATTGCCTCTTGAGGTACAGGAAGCCCTGCGGCTCAATCAGATCTCGCTCGGCCACGCCAAGCTGCTCAAGGGGATCAGCAGCCAGAAGCGTCAGGTGGAGTTGTGCAAGGAAGTCGTGATGAAGGGGCTGTCGGTGAAGGCCCTCGAACTGACGATCAAGCAGCAGAAGTCAGCCGCCGATGCGAAGGCCACCCAGAAGGAACTTGAGGAGGTCAGCCCGGTCGCCTCTCACCGGACGGCCCATGTGCAAAGCCTCGAAACGGAACTCCGACAGCGGCTGGCCACCCGGGTCGAAATCCGCATCAGCGACAAGGACAAAGGCTCGATCATGATCTCGTTCGACACGAACGACGAGTTCGAGCGGTTGGTCGAATCGCTAAGGAAATGAATTGTGCGAACCCGGATGGGGTGTGCGTTGTCTGTTCGGCACCTAAGATGAGATGGGTCGAACATCGGGGTGTAGCTCAGCTTGGCTAGAGCGCTTGCCTTGGGAGCAAGAGGTCGTCGGTTCAAATCCGGCCACCCCGATTAAGTTTTGTTTGTTTCTTGTTCACTTCACATCTAAAAAAGCCAAAGCAATCTCAATCATCAAATCTGGCTTGGCGAGCCGAATGGTTCGTCTTGGTGTTGGCGAGCCGAGCAGCGTAAGCTGCCGGGTGGCTCCCAGTGGCGAACCGCTTTCTCTTTACTCAGCTAGACTCAAACCCGTGGCTCAGATACCTTCTCCGCTGGGAGCCACCCGGCAGTTTACGCTGCTCGGCTCGCCAACACCAAGACGAACCATTCGGCTCGCCAAAACCAAGACGAGCCATTCGGCTCGCTGTGATTTCAAAGATTTGGCACTTCATTCCGGTCTTGTCAGTTTCACTTCTTCCGCACCACCAACAACCTTGGCGGGTTCTTCATCCACGGTTCGCCGAAGTGTTCTTTCCATTCGATCATGTCTTCCAACTCCCGCAATGCTTCGATCACGGCGGCTGCTTCCTCCGGGCCGCCGGGGTGGCCGGTGTAGGCCATGATGGTCATCGTCCCGCCGGGCCGCAACAGGCAGACTGCTTGTTGAATCGCCGGGCGGGTGGTCTCGGCCGAGGTTTTGATCTCTTTGTCTCCGCGCGGGAGATAGCCAAGGTTGAACATGATCGCGGAGATCAGGCCGTGATGTTCGGGCGGGATCAATGCGGCAAGTTCGGCGTGGTTGCCGAGGATCGGCTTTACTTGCCGAAACGGATTCTCGGCCAGCGATTGATTGAGCCGGTTGATGGCGGCCGGTTGCCGATCAATGGCGAAGACGAGCCCCCGGTTGCGTACTCGCTTGGCGAGGAACATCGTGTCGTGGCCGTTTCCGGCGGTCGCGTCAATCACAACATCACGAGCGGCGATCAGCGGTTCGAGAATGCTCTGGGCCATTTCCGTCAGCCTTGGGGGAAGCTGAATTCCGGCTTTGCGCGTCAATGATGTTTCAGGGTCCGAGTTCTGCTTTCCAGTTTCCATTTGACTCGCAAACTCTTTGGCCATCAACGGGGCGAGCAAAGCCCCTTTGGAGCCAAGGCCGTTGAAGAATCCCAATCGGCGACAATGAGGGTGAATGCCGAACATTGGCCGCACGTCTTCGATCACCGGGCGCACGGCCGCCGCGTGGCCGATCACTTCGACAGGCAATTTCAGGAACTCGCGGAGCCGGCCAAGAATCTGTTCGCGGCCGGCCGTACTGGGTTCGCTTTGAAGATCAACCCAATCGTAAGTAGAGCCGCACCGGAAGATCTCCCCCTCCAGTTGGACGAGCCAGACACCCCGATACAGGATGCGATCATCGCGAAGGTCGGGAATGCGGAGCGTCAGCACTTCCCCTTTGGCCGGGTTGAAACGAATGCCCGGAAGGAAGGGGTTGGCGGTGGCGGTCGGCCCCTCGCACCAAATCACCATGCTGGCCGAAAGCCCCAAGCGGGGAATCTCGACACGGGGGCCGTCCCAGTAAAGATCCGTGATCGCGTTGATGTTCGTTGTTCGCAAAATCCCGCGATCAGCGAAGTCCTTTTTGATGACTTTCAGAAAGGCGGGCACATCCAGCCATCCGGCGTGAGTCATCTCGAAGCCACCCAGCGGGGCGTGAAAAATCTCCGAATCGATTGCGGGGGAGGGGGTGAAAATGTATTGGGAGTGTTGGACGAGTCGTTCACGGTGAAATATCTCCCGCTCACCCTCGGAGGAAAACAAATGAAGTTTGTTGCGCGGGTGATACAAGCGAATTTGAAATTGGCGTTCTAGCTCCGTGTAATACCGGATGGCCGCATCCCACGCCGGGGCGAACCGCCAACTGGGCAGCAAACGGGGGCCGCTCAACGGGGCGATCAGTCCCGCGGCGACTTTCGAGGAAGTGACCGTTTCTTCACGGTCCGCCAAAATCACGGCTTTCCCGGCCTCGTCTAATTGGCGGGCCAGTGTGCAACCCGCCAGTCCAGCTCCAATGACGAGCGTATCTATCTGTTGTGTCATCGGGATATTTTAGCGGGAACGGCGAATGACCTTTCATCACCACGAAGTCGTGTTACCGTGTCTGCTGTCTTCCCTTCCTCTCCCTCATTTGGGACAATAACCGGATGGCCGAACCCGACGAGAAGACCATCGACATCCGACCGCCGATCCCCGAGCCATCCGCCGATGGCTTGGTCCGGGAATTCCACAGCCCGCCCCAAGACGCGACTCACGAGTTTGTTCCCGATCTTGATCTGCATGGAAGACTCACGCTCACCGGGGACATTGCGAACGGACGCACCGAACATATTCCCGTTACTGATGTGGTGCGGGAGGCCGTGCCGGGTTACGAGATCGAACGGGAACTTGGCCGTGGCGGGATGGGGGTGGTTTACCTCGCCCGGCAGACGGATTTGAACCGGCAGGTTGCCCTCAAGATGATCCTCAGCGGGGAACATGCCAGCGCGTCCGAGCGGGATCGGTTCATCACGGAGGCAAAGGCCGTCGCGGCGTTGCAGCATCCGAACATCGTCCAAATCTTTGAGATCGGCGAAGTCGATGGCCGGCCGTATCTGGCGTTCGAGTACATCGGCGGCGGCACTCTGGGAGCGGTCCTCGACGGGCTTCCCTGGCCGGCGAAGCCAGCGGCCCGCGTTGTGGAAGCTTTGGCCCGGACGGTTCACTTCGCGCATACCAAGGGGATCGTTCACAGAGATTTGAAGCCCGCCAATATCCTGCTGACGGAGAAACTGCCCAAGGCAAGCGATGCCGACGCGCACATGCTGAAGCTGACCGATTTCGGACTTGCCAAACGGCTGGAGCGTGAATCAACATGGTCCGGCGACGGAGGCTACACGCCGGTCGACGGCCCCACCCGAACGGGGGCGGTGATCGGCACGCCGAGTTACATCGCCCCGGAACAGGCGGCCGGCAAGAACCGGGACATCGGCCCCGCGGTGGACACCTACGCCCTTGGCGCGATTCTCTATGAATTCCTCACCGGCCGCCCGCCGTTTCGCGGCGAAACCGCGCTGGATACCGTGCTACAGGTGATGGCCGATGATCCCGTTCCCCCGTCCAAGCTGCGGGCCAAATGTCCCCGCGACCTCGAAACGATTTGTCTGAAGTGTCTGCAAAAAGATCCCCGCAAGCGTTACACCTCCTCCGCCGCGCTTGCCGGTGATTTGCGATGTTACCTGAGCGGCGAGGCGATCACCGCCCGGCCCGTCGGCCGTCGTGAGCGTCTTTTCAAATGGATGAAGCGCCATCCGGCCGGGACCGTTTTGGGGGTCACCAGTTCGCTGGCGCTGATCGGGCTGTTTGCCGTCAGCATCTGGTTCAATTTCCAATTGCAGAACGTCGCTGATCGAGAGGAAGAGAACGCAAAGAACGCCCGCGCGGCCGAACATCAGGCCATCGTTCAGAAGGCCAACGCGGATGCGGAGCGGGTGGAGGCGCAGAAGCAAAAAGCACTGGCCGACGAAGCCCGGCATGATGCCGAGAAGAAGCGACGAGAGGCCGAGCGGGGTGTGTATGCCTTGCAGCTCTTCAAAGCAGCCGCGCTTGCGGATCGTGATCCGCAACGAGCGCTTCGCATGATCGAGGATGTCCGCCGTTGCCCGGAGGAATTGCGGGACTTCACCTGGCGTTTGCTCAAGGCTCAGTGCCGGGTGGTGGAACACATCATCGGCGTTCACCGGGCCGCGGACCGCGAATATCCCGTCACACGGGTCAGTCATTCTCCCGACGGATCTCTGGTTGTGTCGGCTAGTTGGGATGAGACGGCGCGCGTCTGGGATGTGAGCGGCCGCAAGCTGCTCTGGACGCTGGCGGGACATCGCCACACCGTTTGCGGGGCGGCCTTCTCCCCGGACGGCCGGCTCGTCGCCACCTGCGGGGATGACAACACCGTGCGGCTATGGGAAATCCCGGTGAAACATCCGGACAAAGCCGAGGTGTTGAAACCGTTCGCCACGCTCACCGCCCACACCGATTCCGTGAAGGCAGTTGTCTTTGATCCCTCCGGTGATCGCCTCGCTTCGGCCGGGGCTGATGGCATCATTCGCATCTGGGATGTTCCCTCGCCGACGCCGGGGAAGCCGCGAGCCGAGCCAAAACTCTGGCGGTCGTTGCCGGGGCATAACGGCCCGGTGTGGTCTCTGGCATGGTCCGTGGCGGGCCTTTTCAGCGGCGGACAAGATGGCACCGTCCGGCATTGGGATCCGGACGAGGAGAAGAAAGCCGCCCCCGTACTGTTCCGATTGCCCAAGGCGGCGAAATCGCTGGCGGCCTCTTCCGACGGCGAATTGATCGCGGCGGCGGGTGACTCGGAGGACGACCCGGTTGTTCAGGTGTATCGGCCGCTCATCATGAAAGACGCCGGCCGACTTCGCGGACATACCGGGGACATAAACGGGCTCTCCTTTGCCCCCGATGGCAAACGACTGGCCAGTTGCGGCCGCGACGGCACGGTGCGGCTTTGGGACATCGCCGAACTCCGGGAACGGGCGGTCTTCCGGCCGCGAACGCGACGGGACATGTTGCCGATTCCCGGCGCCGACGACCGGCGAACCGACCCGGAGAAACAGGTGGCGAGCGTGACCTTCGCCCCCGATGGCAATTCCGTCCTGAGCGGCGGGCTGGACGGCATGATCCGTCAATGGGACTTTGCAAGCCAGCGGGAAGAAAGCACGGACCTAGACGTGAAAGCCCCGCTGGTCGGCGCCGTGGTGAGCGAGAACGGCACCACGCTGGCGGTGGTGGGCAAGCAAAACCTTGTGAAAGTGTGGAAGCTCGGCCCGGCGAACATGCCGGTAAAGGCCCAGCCTGACCGCCTGTTACGGGGCTTGGAAAAGCCCGCCCGATGCCTGGCCGTCAGCGAGGATGGCGAGACCATCGCCGTCGGCGGAGAAGATGATATCGTGCTATTTTGGCGGCTGCGCGACCCCGAACCGAAGCCGGTGCGATTGCTTGGCACTGCCGCCGTCGCGCTGGCCATCCACGGACATCGCATGGCCGTCGCCACCGAGACGGGGCAAATGAAGTGGTTTGATTTCCGCACCAACAAACTTTCAGCCGGGGTGGTCGCGGTCACCGCCCGGCCCAATCACTTCGCCTTCAGCCACGACGGCAAGAAACTCGTCTCGGCCGGGGGACGTTTTCTTCAGGTTTGGGATGCCGAGACCGGAACATGGATGGCCACGGTGCCGATGGTTCACTTCAGCCCGGTGACGGCCGTGACCATCGCTCCCGGCGACACGACTAACAAATGGACAATGGCGACAGCCGATTTTCGCGGCGAAATCAAAGTATGGGACGTGGCTCCGCGAACGGAGGGGCCGGACGAAAATCCGGATCGCATCCTCGCAACCCAAAAGCTGACGCTCCGTACCTCGATGAACATCATCAATGATCCCGTGCGAAGCCTGGCCTTCACCCGCGACGGCCGCACGCTCGCCAGCGGCGGGGCCGACCGCGTTGTCCGGCTCTGGGATCCCGAGACCGGCCAGGAACGAGCCGCTTTGCCCGGTCACGCCGACAGTATCTTGTTGACTGCCTTCCGCACCGATTTCTCTTTGCTGACTGTTGGCCGCGAAGGGTCGGCGAGGGAATGGAACGGACAGAAGTGACACT
>NZ_JH636440.1:362947-363512 GCF_000255705.1 Zavarzinella formosa DSM 19928 | reverse complement strand
CCCCGTCGGCCGTCGCCAGCACATGCAGTTTGTACCCGAAAAACCAGCGGCGTTTCGTGCTGTTGAAGCCGATCGACGCCCCGGCCGGCTCCCATGCGACCCGGCTGGCCTTGCCCCGGTTGTGGAACTGCACAACCGTCACCGGCATACTGTCGATCAGGCACAATTGCTGGCCTGACCAGTCGAGGGCCGCGACGACCGCCTGATGGATCATGGCCAGCACGCCCCCCAATGCCCGTCGCCGTCGGTTAAACCGGCTCTGGCCCGGCTGACGCGGAAACAGATGCTTGTAATCCCTCAGGGCGGCGAGCAGTTCCGTTTCGCGATGCCATCCCCGGCATTCGCCGATGACGGCCATGGCGATCAGTTCGGAGTCGGAACATTCCGGCTCGGGGCCGGTTCGTCGCAGCAAGGGAGCCAGCGGCCGGACAAAGTCGTCGACGAGGCAATAGACCCAAGTGCAGAAATCGGTGAAATCGGCTATCATGGCGAATGTCCTTTTCGTTGGGAATCAGGGATGCGACCGCTAATCTCATCCTAGAAAACCAGCGCTAAGGACTTCTTT
>NZ_JH636440.1:325226-362937 GCF_000255705.1 Zavarzinella formosa DSM 19928 | reverse complement strand
TTCACTGCCGACGAACTAGCATAATGCCCCAATGACCAATGACCAATTGGAAGCAGGGGAATTGGAATGGATGATGAACCGCTGAAAGAGCCAGAGCAGTGAAGATCGAAAGCCAAGGGTATTGAAGCCTCGTTATGATCTCGAAGAACGCACTGCAAAGTTTGGTGAGTGCGTCATCTCATTTTGCAAATCTGTTCCCAAGAATGTCATTACTCTTCCGTTGATCGGGCAATTGGTCCGTTCTGCCACAAGTGTTGGCGCGAACTATTGTGAAGCGGATGAATCGGTGTCGAAGAAAGAGTTTCGTCAAAAGATTGGCTACTGCACGAAGGAAGCGAGAGAAACAAAACATTGGCTGAGGATGATGGAGCCGCCGAGGATAGCATCAAAGCCCAAGCCCGTGAACTGTCGACGAAAGCCCACGCCCTCCATCGCATCTTTGCCGCCATTTGGCGTCGATCCCGCTCATAGCCCTTCTCCTCATGCACTCCTCCTTTCAAACTAGCCGCCCATTCAACGAATGGTTTGGTCATTGGTCATTGGTCATTGGTCATTGGTCATTGGAGACATTACGAGTTGGGCATTCAAGACGCCCTGATCCCATCATTCCCCGCCCCCGGACACCTCTTCCCACAAGAATCTCGCTTCCCAGTCAAAAAAAGTTGCCCACGACGACCTTGTTCCGCGACCCCCAAAAAGACCCTGATCGGCAGGGTTTGACACCCAAAAATGGCCCTCCGCATGGCGTAACCCGCGCCACCCCAACGCGCAATCGTGACATGCGCTCACATTGTTACGACCTCTCGGCGCGCACAAACCAGCAAACGCGCACGTAGCTTGCCTCTTTTTCGTGCGCAAACTAGTCTACTTTGCTTTCACATCCCGCGTACATGGGTCATATTCACGGTGTAAGTCGAACGACGGTGTCGGGTGTCGCGTCGGGAGTAAGACTGCGGACGACGACCGCGGACGACCACTAAGGAAACGGAGAGATTCCATGTTGAGTTTGCGTAAGCTCGTGTTTGCGGGTGCGCTCTTGGCAGTGGCCCCGTTCGCGATTTCGGCCGAAGAGCCGAAGGCGGCGGTCAAGGTCGAAACCAAGGCGGCTGAACCCAAGGTCATGCCGGCCGTGCCAGCCACCCCGGCTCCGGCCCCGGCGGTTGTGTCCAGCAGCACAGGTGCCTGTGCCACCCCGGCTCCGGCCCCGGCTTGTGCCCCGGCCACGATCAAGAAGACCGTGATGGTGCCGACCCAGGTTGAAGAAACCCGGACGGTGATGAAGCCGGTCACGAAGACGGAAACCTACACGGCCTACAAGACCGAAACCGTGCAGGAAAAGAAGTGGGTCGACGTGACGACCTACAAGACTGTCACCGAAACGGTGATGGAACCCCGGACGACCTGCACCAAGGTTCCGGTGTGGGAAGAAAAGTGTGTGACGGAATGTCGCAAGAAGATCGAGTGGGTCACGGAATGCAAGGAAACTTGCAAACTGGCCTTCGTCAAAGAATGCAAGACGATCAGCTGCGGCAGCGGTTGTTCGGACCCTTGTGATCCTTGTGCCAAACCCGGCCACAGCCTGAGCTTCAGCGTCTGCAAGCCGACGATCGTGAAGGACACCGTTCAGGTGTGCCGTCCGAAGTGCGTGACGGAACAAGTCCAGGTCATGAAGAAGGTCTGTTCGTACAAGACCGAAACATGCACCACGATGGTTCCGGTGTGCAAGACGAAGTGCGTGCCTTGCGTCGAGAAGAAAGAAATCGTCGAATGCAAGAAGGTGTGCGTGCCTTACACGGCCACCCGTAACGTGACCACCTGCGAAGCCGTCTGCGAAAAGGTGATGGTTTGCAAGATGGTCCCGACGATTGTTGAAGAAGCGGCTCCGGCCCCGGCTTGCGGTGCTCCGGCCTGCGGCGCTCCGGCTTGCGGGGCTCCGGCCAACGCTTGCGGCGCCCCGGCTTGTGGCGCCCCGGCCACGGCTTGCAGCACGCCTTCCTGCGGAGCTCCTTCTTGTGGCACGCCTTCCTGCGGCACCCCTTCTTGCGGGTCCCACAGCAGCTGCTTCAAGATGCCCAGCCTGTGCCTGCCGAAGCTGAGCTGCCCGACCATCAGCCTGCCGAAGCTGCACTGCCCGAGCTTCTGCCTGCCGAAGTTGAGCTGTGCTCCTAGCTGCTCCCCCGCCCCGAGCTGCGGCGGCTGCAACTAAGAAGTGATGTCTCTCGGATCTAAGTAATCTGAACTCTTGAAACCCTGCGGACGCAACCGCGGGGTTTCAGCGTTCAGGTAACTTCCGAACACTCGACACCCTGCGGACGCAACCGCAGGGTGTTGTCGTTTTGAGGGACAGGATGTTTTGGTGAATCGAACAACAAGAAGTGCCGCGCTGCTAATCCAGTTCACTTTTCAGATCAACACTTCCCCCACGCCGCCCACAGCTCGTCAGCATATGCAAAACTCAAGGTCATCCCCGCGCCGCCGGTGCCGGCAACAATATGGACATTCGGAGATGGCTCGGCCGTGAAGATCGGCTTGGAGGGATGCTTGCCGTAGATGCCGTTCCAATGTTGAGCGGGTTGCATGTCCGGCAGCCGGGCCATCGTGGCGAAGTAGTCGAGGATCAACTCGTCGATCCGGGCCTTGTCGAAGATTTCGATGTCCTGCTCATATTCATGGGAATCGCCAATCACCACTTCGCCGAGGGCATTTTGCGAGGCCATCACGTGGATGCCGTGCTTCACAATCTCCGGCATCTCCTCCGCGATCCGCTTCTTGAGGACGGGAAGCGAAAGGCAGTTGGCGAAAGCGGCGTAGTGAGTGAGCGTCAATCCCCCCGCCAGCATCGGCCCGATGCGGTGGCCGCCCGGTTGCGGGGCGGTTCGCATCATTTGAAGTTTGCAACGCCGGATGTCGGACGCGGCCAGTGTTTCGGGGTAGAGCGTTTGGAAGTCCGTCCCGGAGCAAACAACCGCCCGGCGAACCTGCCACCGTTCTCCGGTGGTGGTGGCTACCTCTGGCAAATTGATGGCTTGGATGGTGGTTCCGAACCGCAGCTTCACGCCGTATGTTTCTTGGAGAAACGCGGGCATCCGGGCGACAGCCTGCCGGGGGTCCACGCACACTTCGGTGGGACTCCACAATCCGCCGAGCAATCCCTTTGGATTAGTATCCGGTGATTTTTTCAGCGTTTCAGCCGGAGTCAGCAGCTTGGCCTCGAAACCCATTGCCGGGGCGACGGCGGCAAATTCCTCCAAGACGGCCAGCTCGTCTGGTCGATGAACAACATGCAACGAACCACACGGGTCATGCCAAATGCCCGCCTTTGCCGAAGCCTCAAGCCATCGTTCCCGGCTCCGCATGGCGCGGGCGTTCATCTCCCCGCCGGGTTGCCCGATTGGCCAGACCATGCCGAAGTTCCGGATCGACGCTCCTTGTGCCCGGTTGTCCCGCTCGAAGAGGACGACCGAGTTGCCTCCCCGCGCGGCCGCCCACGCCTGGGCCAGTCCGACAATTCCCGCCCCGATGATGGCCACGTCCGCTTGTTGCATGTTTTTGAATTCCGTGTCGGTAAATGAAAATGACACGATGACCGGGTGATTTGGCGAGAAAGCAACGAGCGAACTTGGCTGTTGCATGCTCACCGGGTCAACCGGCCATTTGTGTCAACGTGTCACGAACATAGATGAAAAGCTATTTTCACAACTTGATGCGTGAGGTGCTTTCCCGCACGATCAGCCGGCCCGGAGTGGTGACTTGAATCACCGGGGCGTGGGGGAGTTCGATTCGACGTTCAATCAGTTTGAATGCTTCGCGGGCAATGCCTTCGGCCGGTAGTTTGTAGGTCGTCACGCCGATCGCAAAGGCATCGCCAATGGGAAGGTCGTCGAACCCGGCGACGGCCACGTCTCCGGGAACAGTCAGCCCGCGGGACATCAGTTCCATGATGACGCCGATGGCCGTGTAGTCCTGATAGCAGATGACGCCGTCGGCCCGGAGCCGCAGGATTTGCTCGACGAGTTGATGGTAAGCCTGCCGGGCGGGGAGTTCCGAGTTTTGCGTGAGGACATACGACGGCATCCCGGCCTGGTGCATCCCCAACAGATAACCGGCCAGCCGGGCGTCGTGGCTGCTGGTGGGGGAACCGGTCACAAAGGCGATCCGATGACAGCCTTGTTTCACGAGATGGTCCGTCATGGCGAGGCCGCCGGCGAGATCGTCCCCGGAGACCAAGTCGTGTTGCAACAGACGGGAATGCCCCCGCAAGTTGCGTTCGAGCAGGACGACCGGAATGGATTCCTTGCGGCACGCGGCGACAAAGGTTTCGTCTTGGGAGGCCGTCGCCTCGCTCACCCGCGAGGGAAGCATGAACACTCCGGCGATTTTCTGGACGCGGGCTTGTTTGGCCAGTCGTTCGACTTCCCTCGGAGAGGCATCTGGGCCGAAGCAATAATGTTCCGTGTCCAATGTCGAACCAACATGCTCGGCGGCGGCGGCGAAACCTCCGAGCATGATGGCTGCCGTGGCGTTGTGCCACGGGCCGGGGCTAATACGCTGGCACAACGCAAACTGAGTGGTGACACCGTTGGCGCTGGCTTCGACAAAACAGCCGGAGCGCTCGACCGTGCGGATGATGCCCTTGTCTCGCAGCACTTGAAGCGCCCGCGAGGCGGTGACGATGGAGACGGCATGCTCCTCAGCCACATCCCGCACCGATGGAAACCGGCCGGACACCCATTCCCCGCGTTTGATGCGGGATTCAATGGTTTCGGCAATGAGCAGATATTTCGGCCGCGTGTCGGGTGTCATGCGATGACGAGTCTGGTTGGAGGCCTTCTGTTTACTATAAGACCGCTGATTCATGAGATCAAACAAATGAGACGAAGGTTGTTTTAATTTCTGTACTATACAGAATGGTGCGAAGCCATTCTGCCCTTTTGATAACCCTTGGTCATCTTCTTGAACTAATTTATACCGATCTTACATATCAATTTTGCTTCAAACCAACGAAATTCAACAGTTCTTCATAAAGACCAATGTTGAACCTTTGGTCGATTGCCATATTATTTCAGAAATGAAAATTGCCAAAATTGTATAGCACAGAATGTGGTCGAAGTCTGAATGCCGAGGATCTTCTTGCGGGTGAATGCAGATCAAAGACCAACGGAAATGCCCAAAGACGATCCAAGTCTCATGCGTGCGCGGAGTTCGTCACATGTAGAAAAGCTTGGGCAATTGAAGTGAGACTTCCTCTGGGGCTCGCGCGACTTGGCTCGTCTTTGGCTTGCTGGGAATTCCAACAAGTCCTTGCCTAAAATTACTTTCACACTCTCTGAGGTTGAGGCAGTCGTGTCATCTCTCATCAAACTGGTGGTGTTCGATTGGGCGGGGACGACCGTTGATTTCGGGTCGTATGCCCCGGTGGTTCCGTTCACCCAGGCGATGGCGAAACACGGGATGACCGTCACGCCGGCCGAGGTGCGCGGGCCGATGGGGTTGCACAAGCGGGATCACCTTCGGCTGTTGATGCAACTGCCTGCTTCCAAGAAGGCATTCCACCATCAACACGGCCGGGATTGGATCGAAGCCGATGTCGAAAAGATTTACCAGCAAGATTTGATCCCCATTCAAATGGCCGCTCTGGAGGGGCATTCGGAATTGCTTCCCCACGTTTTGGACACAGTGGAAACACTCCGCACACGGGGAATCAAGATCGGCACCTCCACCGGCTACTTCCGGGAAGCGGCCTTGGTGGTGTTTGCCTCCGCGAAGAAGCAGGGATATGTGCCCGACTGTAACATTCTTCCCGATGATGTGCCGCAGGCCCGCCCGGCGCCGTGGATGATTTTCCGGAACATGGAGACACTCAATGTCTTCCCGCCGACGGCCGTTGTCAAAGTGGGTGATACCCCATCCGACATGGCCGAGGCCAGAAACGCCGGATGCTGGGCTATCGGCGTGCTGGCGACGGGCAGCGAAGTGGGCGTGACCAAGCCGGAATGGCAGAATGCCTCCGCCGCTCAGCGAGAAACTTGGTTGAAGACGGCCCGCGAAAAGATGATGGCCGCCGGCGCCCACGACACGATTGACACGATGGAAGACCTCCCGGAAAAGATCCGGGAGTTGGAAACAAAAATGAACTGACACCGGCCGGATGGTCAGATCACAATGCTGACCATCTGACGCGGTTTGGCGATCACTTTTCGCACGGGCTTCCCGGCTAGTTGTTCCAGCACCTTCGGATCGGCCAGGGCCATCTTTTCCAGCGTGGCGGCATCCGCGTCGGCCGGGACGAGCAGCTTGGCCTTCACCTTGCCGTTGATCTGCACTGGCAATTCGATTTCATCCTCCCGCACCAGCGATTCGTCATATACCGGCCACGGTTCATACGCCAGCGTGTTCGAGTTGCCCAATACTTCCCAGAATTCCTCGGCCACATGCGGGGCATACGGGGCCAGGAGCAACACGAACGTCTTTAGCGTGGACAGCGGCCGCACTTCGACTTTGGCGGTCAGATGGTTGGTGAACTCCATCATCGCCGCAATGCCGGTGTTGAAACGCAAACCCTCGGTGTCTTCGGTGACTTTCTTGATGGCCTTGTGCAACAATTTGAGCGTCTCGGCATCCGGCGGCACATCCTGCACGCTCGGGTGCAATGTCGGCGTCTCGGCCGTGTCGTCAATGATCAACCGCCACACCCGGCTGAGGAAGCGGTACACCCCTTCGACCCCGCGCATGTTCCACGGCTTCATCGCCTCCAACGGACCCATGAACATTTCATAGAGCCGCAACGAATCGGCCCCGTATTGGTTTACAACAGTGTCCGGGTTGACCACGTTGCCACGGCTCTTAGACATCTTGAACGCGCGAGCGTCCACGCGAATGTCCGGCTTCGCCTTCAACACAAAGCTCTCGCCCTGTTTCTCCACTTGATCTTCGGGGAGTTTGACAAGCGACAAAGCCGCCGGATTTTTCCCCTTGGTTGTGGCGGAACTGCCGTCAAAGGAAACATCCTTGGCGCTCAACCATTCATCACCGGTGACATCGACAAAGTTCCGGGCGGCCGCTTCTGTTGTCTGAGTTCGGGCAAAGCCGGTCCATTCCGTTTCACCCAAGATCAGCCCTTGATTTACCAGCCGGTGGAACGGTTCCGGGCATGGCACATGTCCGCGATCAAACAAGACTTTGTGCCAGAAGCGGGAGTAGAGCAAATGCAACACGGCATGCTCGGCCCCGCCGACGTACAGATCCACGGGGAGCCAATGCTTCACCTTGGCGGGATCGCAGAAGGCGTTCGGGTTCTTCGGGTCGAGGTAGCGCAGGTAATACCAGCACGAACCGGCCCATTGTGGCATCGTGTTCGTTTCGCGCTGGTAGGTTTTGCCATTGCGGGTGACCTTCACCCAATCTTGAGCCTTCACCAACGGCCCCTCCGGGCTGCCGGTCGGCTTGAAGTCTTCCAGTTCCGGCAGGCGCAATGGCAGATCGGCGGCCGTCAGGGGTTCGATGACTCCGGTGCGGTTCCCCTCGGCATCCACTTCATGCAGAATCGGGAACGGCTCGCCCCAATAGCGCTGCCGACTGAACAGCCAGTCGCGGAGTTTGTAATTCACCTTCCGAGTGCCGAGCCCCTTCGCTTGCAGATCGGCGATGATCTTTTCCTTCGCCTCGGCGGTCGGCAATCCATCGAGCGGGCCGGAGTTGCAGGCGACGCCCTCTTCGCAATAGGCCACCTTCAAATCATCAGTCGTTGATTTGGTTTTCTTCAGCCACTCCGGCGTCGGCGTCACGACCACCTGAATCGGCAGGCCGAATTGTTTGGCGAACTCGAAGTCCCGCTCATCGTGACCGGGGACGGCCATGATCGCCCCGGTGCCGTACCCGGCCAGCACATAATCGGCGATCCAGATCGGAATGTCCTTGCCGTTCACCGGGTTGACGGCGAACGCCCCGGTGAACACGCCGGTTTTGGTCTTTGCCATTTCGGTGCGTTCAAAGTCGCTCTTGCGACTGGCCGCTTCCTGATAGGCGGTAACGGCGGCTTTCTGTTCCGGCGTGGTGATGCCCTCCAACAGCGGATGCTCCGGGGAAAGCACCATGTAGGTTGCCCCGTACAGCGTGTCCGGCCGGGTGGTGAAGACCATCACACAAGCATCGCGGCCGGAAATGCGAAACTCAACCTCGGCCCCGATGGATTTGCCGATCCAGTTCTTTTGCATCGTCTTGATGCTTTCGGACCAGTCGAGCGGTTCCAGATCGTCGAGCAACCGCTCGGCATATTCGGTGATGCGCAGAATCCATTGCCGCAGTGGCCGACGTTCCACGGGGAACCCGCCGACTTCCGACTTGCCGTCGATGACTTCTTCGTTCGCCAGCACCGTCCCCAAGCCGGGACACCAGTTCACCGGGTTGTTCGCCTGAAACGCGAGCCGCTTGGAATCGCGGTACTTGGCAACGGCGGCTTCCCCTTGCGAAGCCACTTCTGCGGGGATCGGCAACTCGGAAATGGACCGCCCCTTCTTGGCGGCGTGGTCATACCAGGTGTCGTAGAGTTCCAGGAAGATCCACTGGGTCCACTTCACGTATTCCGGGTCGGTGGTGTCCACCTCCCGATCCCAATCGTAGCTGAAGCCGAGGGATTTGATTTGTCGGCGAAAGTTGGTGATGTTGGCCTGCGTCGTGATACGCGGGTGGACATTGTTCTTGATCGCATACTGCTCGGCCGGCAACCCGAAGGCATCCCACCCGATGGGGTGCATCACATGGTAACCGCGCATCCGCCGAAAGCGGGCGAGAATATCCGTGGCCGTGTACCCCTCCGGATGGCCGACATGCAACCCGGCGCCGCTGGGATACGGAAACATGTCAAGGATGTAGATCTTGGGCTTCCCCGCCACTTCCGGGGCATCCGGATCGGGACATCGAAACGTCTTGCGGGTTTCCCAATACTGTTGCCACTTCGGTTCAACGGCCCGCGGATTGTAATTCGGCATCAGATCAACGTTTCTCGTTGCTAGTTTCAGGTTTCTCGATCAAGGGAGATAGTTTATCGAGAGAGAGCAACGGGAAAGGGGGTTCGGGCAGGTCGATATGCTCAACCGAGGGAAACGCCGATGTTGCCCGGCTTGGAAAAATGATATGATCGAAATGGAACGCCCGGTGTCGGAGAACAAACAATGCCAACAGGTCTCATTCAAGAAGGCTCAATAGTTTCAGACATGGAATTGCTCTCAGCCGAAGAGCGGCAGGTATTGCACCGCCTTTTGAAGCGACTGACAGTAACAGCCCCCGGTCGAATGATCGGCGTGAAGGGGGATGGCCCCGCCGAGGAAGATTTGTTTTTTGTGCCAATGTCCACCGATTGGAAACATCTGCCACCGGATGCTCCGGGAGTGGACTGGGTCGAATATCGTCGGCGACTGGCTACTCCGAGCGAGTTTGTCAAACTGGGCGAATGCACGATCGAAATAGATTGATGCGGCCAAATTCAAGCTGTCTCAATGGCCACGAACAAAACTTGATATCCCCTCGCTGTCGGACACACTTCCACTCGCAATGACTGATCTGAAGGCAGGCTGAGCGAGTATGTTGTCCCGCTTTGATGTCCTTCGTGGATAAATTTCTTCACGAGGGCTTTTGCCTGCGATCTAACCCAATCATCCACTGAACAGGGAAGCCGGGCGGTGTTCAAATACCGAAGAACATCCGTATAGGCTTGGAAATCGATGTGGACGCTTTTAGGCATCGTTTCTACCTTCGATGATTTCCGCGAGCGCATTCATCTCACTCAAGCCTCCCGCAGTTTCTCCCATAATAGCTCAAACCGATCGGCGAAGGCTTTCACCAGCGCCGGGTCCGGGGTGACAATCAAGTTCTCTTCGTTGTTCTCGCTGGCGCTGCGGGTCCAGTTGAAACTGCCGTTGAGCAGCAGCCGATTGTCGAAGATGGCGTATTTGTGGTGCATGTGGGCCGGGTTGCCGATGTCCATTTTGCATGGAATGCCCGCGTCAACCAGACGGCCGATGTCCGAGCCGAGATCGCGGGATTTTTCGTCGTCCGTCAGCACCCGGACTTTGACGCCCCGTTGATGAGTCTGGATGATTGCCCGCGTGATGCGGTCATCCGTGATCGTGAACACACAGACGTCGGCGGTTTGCTTCGCCATCTGGAATTCATGAAGGACTTCCTGCACGCAGGTCAATCCGGGGCTGAAGAAAGCTCGTGAAGAGAGTTGAACGGTCGCGTGTGTTTTCGCTTCCGGGGGCCGGGCAAAGATCTTGTTGACTTCCTCCAGCCAGTTCAGCACGGTGGCCGGATTGCCATTCGCCATGACTTCGCGGGCCAGCGCAAAACACCGGCTCCGGGCCAGCGACCGTTCATGGTCATCTTCGGCATGAAGCACGGCCCAATCGGCCAGAACCTTCCGTTCGGCTGTTTGAAGCTGACCGTCGGCCACGGTTCGCCGAAGCAAATCATCCAGTTGGGAAACACTCACGCCAGCACACCCTTCACCACTTTGCCGTGGACATCTTTCATACGAGATTGCCGGCTCCGACGGAAGCATGGCAAACTTTCGTGGTCAAAGGCCGCGACGGATGCGTCTGGCAAATCGTTCCAGTTCGGCAGTGGGAATGCTGAATGTGGAGATGAGTTTGCTGCCATCGATGCCGGTGGCATACGAGTCGAAAATGATTCGGAGCAGATACGTTTCCGGATCACGAGCGTTTCGCTTGGACAGTTTTTCTCGCATAAACTTGTCGCGGCAGGTCTGGTCCAACTCGCTGGCGAGTTTGGCTTTCTCCGGAGTTGAGAAATCACCCTCGCAGGTCATTTCGATGGAATTGGCGGAGACCTTGGTGGACAGACGCGCGGCCTTCACCAGAGGATACGGCTCGGCCGGCCGGCCGAACTCCAGAGGCTGATGGAAGTCCCACGGCGATTCCGGCTGGGCGGCCGGGCCGACGGCGGCCACCCAAAACGGTCCAGTCGTGGATTTGACGGATTTCAGCAGTTCCTGGCTGAACCGGATGTTGGCCGATTTTCTCTGGATGGCGTCGAGCAAGAATTGCTGGTTCGACGAGACGAGCACAATCTTGTCCGTCGGATTATAGAGCCACATCCGGTCATTCAAGGACATGTATTTGATGCTACCCGACTTCTGGACCTTTGCCTTGCCGGAGCGGATGGCCGGGTTCGGATCGTAAAGGGTTTTCAGCCGCATGACCAGGAGGGGGGTTATCTTGTCGTCCGCTTCCTGTCGGATGGCGGCAACGATTGTTTCCACGTCGCCCAAGTCAAACCCGGCGTCGCGGTAATCGCTGTTGTTCTCCTTCGCCACAATGCTTTCGATGAAATTGTTGGAGGCCAGCGCCGTCATGTCGGCCCCCATCACGGCATCCGTGTCGGCGGGTGCCCACAGAAGCAGGTCGTTTTGCTGGCTCGGGGTTGACAAACCAAGCTCATAGTCAAGATCAACGTGCTTCACTGCCCGAACAACGAAGAAGGCTCCGACTGTCAAGCCAATCAATCCAATGGCGATGCTGAGCAACGGCAGCCATTTCCGTCGGCGGGCAACCGGGGGCACATAGCCCATCGGCCTCGGTTCGCCAGCGTTCCGTGATGGTGGCAGAAGAGTCGCCGCTGAGTCTTTCTCATCCGGGAGCAATTGGGCGACCGGCAAAGGCCGGCTCCGGTCGGCGGCCGGTTCCGATTCCTCGACCCACATGGAGGTGGCCGGCGTCATCAGAGATTGTCCGCACTTGAGGCACGGCACTCGCTTCGCCATCGGGATCGGCTTCTTGCTCGAAAACACCGACTGACAATGGGGGCAACGAATGCGGACAACCATGAGAACATCTCACGCGGGCGCGGAAAAAGCAAAAGAATCACATGTCGGCTTCGATGGCATCGAGAGCCTGTTTGGCGGCGTCCCGGATCTGCGGATACGTGGATAGCTTGAGATCTTTGATACGTTCGGCCAAGTGTTTTGATTCTTGTGGGTGCCTCTTGACCAAGGCCAGGGAAACGAGAACATAAGGACCCGTTTTGATTTCAGATTCAATCGCGGCGATTAATTTTTTGACTCGCTCTTTGCGTTGACCAGCCCAATCATCGGCAAGTTTTGTTGCGGGTTCCCATTGCAAAATGCCACGCCACGGAGCGGCCTCCGGATATTCCACCTTTGCCAATTGTTCCAATTCAAGATATTTGATGAGGCAATCAAACGCCGCTTCATTTGACTCATCAATCATCTGGATCGCCGCGAAAACTTCAATGGAAAATAGATAGTTTTTGGCCCTATCAGGGTCCAATCTGAACGAAGCGCCTTCGCTCATATAGTTGGCGATGAAGTCCTTGATTTCATGAGACATTCGGTGAATGAGGAAATTTTGCACACACTTTGCTTCCTTGCCAAGTAGACCGAGTTTCTTAACCGAATTGCTGCGATCTCTCACTGTGGGGTCGAGGACCATTGAAGCCACCAGCGGATAGATCTTTGGATGAATCTTTTCAATGGCTCTCAAGGCGGCCTTGGTGATCTCTTCTGAATCTTCGATCAGGCAATTGCAAACGGCGGTCGCGGCAGGTTCGGCCGCTTCGCCCTTTTGGGCCAAGGCTTCCAACGCGGCGATTTTTACCTTGGCGTCCTTGTGGCGAAGCTTTTCAGCCAAGCCGGCGAGTTCGGCGGGTAGCGGCATGTCTGGCTTGGGCTTTTTGGCCACGGGTGTTTCCGGCCGGGCGTCGTTATTCTCAACCGGGTTGGCTGGCTTGTCTTTGCCCAAAGGCCGATGCGCCATTTTGGGGAGAGTGGCCGCTTCCGTCGGTTGTGCCGGCTTGGTGACTGGCTCATCTTTGACGGCCGGTTTGGGTTCGTCCGGATCGATGATCTCGATTCGCTTTCGCCCGTCTTCGCTTGGCTTGCCGCGATCAGCCACGGCCGTGTCCCCGCCCGGTTTGGGGCGTGTGACAAGCCAGTAGGCAAGGCCGCCCCCGCTGGCCGTGACGAGAATCATGGCGGCAACCGTGACGGGGATGAGGCGTGAATTTTTCCGAACAGGCGGCGGAGATGAAAGTCCTTCAGACCGAATGTGTTGCGGCGGCGCGGCCCGGGCCGCCGGAGATGATGCTTGCCGAGGCTCCGGAAGCAGTTCCGCAATGATTGTCCCGCGGCGAGGCGGCTCTTGATGAGCAACCGAAGGTTCGGGCGATGCAGGCGTCTGCCGGCCGGATGGGATGAACGGCCCGAGTTTCTGGGCCGCCACCGGATCAGAGCGTAGCGGCACATTCACAAACGTCGGACACTTCTTGCACATAATCTCTTTGCCCGCGCTTGCGGCGTTGATCCGGTACGCGGTTTCGCAATTCGGGCAGCGAAATTCAATGGGCATGGCAATATCCCGATGAAATGGGATGGCGGGTCAAGTCTGTTCCTCACATATGACTAACAGTCTGACCGTCTGAAGTAAAGCAGAATCAGTTGTGCGAGCATTGAGGATTCGCAGACGGCCAGCCCGGTTTGTCTCTACGCCAAAACACCTTTCACCACTTTGCCGTGAACATCCGTCAGCCGGAATTGGCGGCCTTGATAGCGGAAGGTTAGTTTTTCGTGGTCGATGCCGAGCAGGTGCATAATGGTCGCCTGATGATCGTGGACATGCACTGGGTCTTTGGTGATGTTCCAGGCGAAGTCGTCCGTCTCGCCGACAACGTGGCCCCCTTTGACGCCGCCGCCGGCCATCCAGAGGCTAAAGGCCCGGCCGAAGTGGTCGCGGCCGATGGGTTTTTCGGCGGGGCCTTGGCCGAAGGGCGTGCGGCCGAACTCGCCGCCCCAGATCACCAGCGTGTCATCGAGCAGGCCGAGGCGTTTCAGGTCTTTCACCAAGGCGGCCGAGGGTTGGTCAGTGTCCTTGCACTGTTCCTCCAACTGGGTGAACAGGTTGGAGTGCTGGTCCCAACCGCTGTGCATCAGTTGCACGAAGCGCACACCGCGTTCGAGGAGGCGGCGGGCGATCAGGCAGTTGCGGGCGAAACTGCCGGGGGTGTTCACTTGGGGGCCGTAGGCGTCGATGGCTTGCTTGGTTTCGTTGGAGAAATCCAGCAGGCCCGGCACGCTCATTTGCATCTTGAAAGCCATCTCATATTGCGAGATGCGGGTATCCGTCTCCGGGTCGCCATATTCGGCCAAGTGTTGGCGGTTCAGTTCTTGGATGCCGTCGAGCAGGTTGCGGCGGGCATCCCGGCTCACTCCCTCGGGGTTGTTCAGGTACGGCACCGGGTCGCCGCTGGCCCGGAAGCGCACGCCTTGGTATTTGCTCGGCAGGAAGCCGCTGCCCCAGTAGTAATCGAAGAACAACTGGCCGCAGGTTTTGCCACGGTCGGAGGAGGTCATCACCACGAAGGCGGGGAGATCGCTGGCTTCGTTGCCGAGGCCGTAAGTCGTCCATGCCCCCATGCTCGGCCGACCGGGCACTTGCGCCCCGGTGAGGAAGAAGGTCACGCCGGGGGCATGGTTCACCGCCTCGGTGTGCATTGACCGGACGAGACAAATCTCATCGGCAATTTCGCCGGTGAACGGGAGCATCGAACTGAATTCGAGGCCCGATTTGCCGTATTTCTTGTGCGGCTTGATGGCGGGCACCACCGGCCATTTTTTGTAACCGGCGGTCATGGTGGAAAGCCGCGTCGTCCCCCGGATACTCTCGGGGAGATCCTGCATCTTGTGCTTTTCCATCACCGGCTTGGGGTCGTATAGATCGACGTGCGACGGCGCTCCCCCCTGCCAGAGATAGACCACCCGCTTCGCCTTCGGGGCAAAGTGTGGCAGCCCCGGCAGCCCCGGTTGCCCGAGGGGTTTCGCCGTCTTCTCGGCCGCCCGTGCTTCCTCGCCGAGCATGGAGGCCAACGCGGCGACGCCGAGGCCGGAGGCCGTCTTTCCGAACATTTGTCGGCGGGTGACGCGCTCCGCATTCGCCCGAATCAGATCGTTGAACATGGGGTCACTCCCGCGTCAGGGTTTCATCAAGGTTGAACAACGCCAGACAAACGGCCGACCAAGCGGCATGATCCGCGACATCCAGTTTGGCGTCGCGGGGAGCCTGCCCGATTGACACCACTTTGGCGGCGGCCGCCGGGTCTTTCTTGAAGTGGTCCCGTTGTTGCTCCAGCACCCGCTTCAGCACCGATAGTTCGGCCGGGCGGGGCTGGCGAATGAGCAACGACCGGAATGCGGAGATCAGGCGTTGGTCCACATCTCCGGGTTGTTTCAACGTCTTCTCGGCCAGTACGCGGGCGGCTTCCGTCCAAGTGATGTCGTTGAGCGTGGTCAGCGCGTGCAACGGGGTGTTGGTCAGATTCGGGCGCACCTTGCACGCCTGCCGGCTGGAGGCGTCGAACATGTTCGCCGGGCCGACCGTTCGGCGCCAGAAAGTGTACAGGCTACGCCGATAGAGATCGCTCCCTTTGGACATCGGATAGGTGAAGTCCCGTTCTTTGGTGATGGCGAGCGTTTCCCAGATGCCATCGGGTTGGTAGGGATAAACCGGCTTGCCGCCAACCCGGTGATCGAGCAACCCGCTGGCGGCCAACACCGTGTCCCGGAGGAACATGGAGGGGAGGCGGAAACGCGCCCCGCGGGAGAACAGCTTGTTCTCCGGGTCGGCTTTCATTTGGTCCGGCGTGATCTTGCTCGATTGCTTGTAAGTGGCGCTGGTGACGATCAGGCGAACCATCGCCTTCATGTCCCAGCCTCTCTCGCGGAACTCGGCCGCGAGCCAGTCGAGCAGGGCTTGATGTTCCGGCAATTCGCTTTGCACGCCGAGGTCTTCGACGGTCTTCACCAAGCCCTGGCCGAAGAATGTTTGCCAGTAACGGTTGGCGGCGACGCGGGCCGTCAGCGGGTTCTCCGGAGAGACGAGCCACTTGGCAAGCCCAAGCCGGTTCTTGGGAGCATCCTTCGGCAACGGCGGCAAGAAGGCGGGGACATCGGTCGTCACCTTCTCTTTCTTCTTGAGGTATTCGCCGCGATCCAAGATGTTCGATTCTCGCGGCCGGTCGTCGGCCATCACCATGACCTTCGGCAGTTCCTCGCTGCGATAATCGTTCGCGGCCTTGTCGGCGGCGGCGATCTCGGCCACCTTTTTCGGCTCAATCTTTTCGTCGAAGTGTTTCTTCAACTTCGCGTCCCGGTCGGCTTTGGCCTTCGGGTCTTTGTTTAACACCAGATCGCGGATCGTCTTGTCGAACTTTTCATCCTTGGCGACGGCCGCTTCCCAAGTCTTTTGGGCCTCGGCATGCTTGGCCTTCAAGTTGGCGGTCTTCTTCTCCAGTTCGGCTAGTTTGGCGGTTTCCTCGGGGGAACCGGCGTCGATGAACGGCGGGCTGACTCGCTTGTGGGAAGATTGCCGGCCGGCGGTGCCGCTCTCGCTGACATTGTTGAAGGCGGCGAGCAGGCTGTAATAATCCTTCTGGGTCAGCGGGTCGTATTTGTGGTCGTGGCATTGGGCGCAGGCCATCGTGAGGCCGAGCCAGTTGGTGGCGGTCACATCCACGCGATCAAAGAGGATGTTGAAGCGTTGTTCCTCTGGGATGGCGCCTCCTTCGCCGTTGACCAAGTGATTGCGGTTGAAGGCGGTGGCGATTTTCTGCTCGCGGGTGGCGTTCGGAAGCAGATCCCCGGCCAGTTGTTCAATTGTAAATTCATTGAATGGTTTGTTGTCGTTGAGGGCTTTCACCACCCAATCGCGCCAGACCCATTGGAAGGTATCGCCGTCCTGCTGGAAGCCGTTGGAATCCGCATAGCGGGCGGCATCCAGCCACGGCAAGGCCATCCGCTCCCCATATTGCGGCGACTTCATCAGCCGGTCCACGAGCTTTTCGTAGGCATCCAGCGATTGATCGGCGGCGAAGGCATCAGCCTCGGCCGGAGTGGGGGGCAGGCCAGTCAGATCATAGGTGATCCGGCGAATCAGCGTAATCCGGTCAGCCTCCGGGGCGGGGGGGATGTTGCGCTCTTTGAGCTTGGCCCGGATGAAAGCGTCAATCGGATTCTTGATCCCGTCCATCGCCGGCACGGCCGGGCGTTGGATCGGCTGATAGGCCCAATGCCCCTCGAACTTCGCCCCCTCGGCCACCCAGCGGCGCAGCGTTTCCTTCTGCTCGGCCGACAGGTGCCGGTTCGATTTCGGCGGTGGCATCTGTTCGCCGGGCTTTTCGGAGAGGATACGCTTTACCAATTCGCTCTCGGCAGGCTTCCCGGCTTTGAGAACAGCCTTCTGTCCCTCGGCGGTGTCGAGGCGCACGTCCCCCTTGCGTTGGTTGGGATCTTGGCCGTGACAGAAGAAACAGTTTTCCGAGAGAATTGGCCGGATATCCCGGCCGTAGGCGAGGGGCTTGCCCTCCCCGGCGTGGGTTGTCGTGGCCATGAGGCCGACGACCGCCGCGAGGAGGCGGGTCCGCAAAGTCATTTGGTAAGGCTCCGCCGACAGAAGAGGTTGGGGCAGGTTCCGTTATTCTACCCGGAAGAATCTCTCGAAGAAACGGTGAAATATCCTTACCCCGGATTGATCGAGCGAAAATCGGGCGCCACGGGACATCCCGCATATCCGGCAAGTCCGTCCTTTGATTGTGAAATGCCTGCGGAAAATCACATTTGGCGTGGATGGTTTCGTCTCGCGTTGACCGATGAACAATCATGACAGGGATGGCCCTGTTATCCTTCCTTCCCCCCTCGGCCGGTTCGCCTCGGGATGCCTCCCTTAGTGGAAGCGTCCGGACTGCGGATCGGCCGATGTATTTCCCCTTCCCCGCCGACCAATCTCCGGCGTACACTAACGAAGACTTTTTCATGGCCCGCCCTCTCCACGGGCCGACCGTGCACATGTTCTCGCGGGAAGGATTTTCCACATGTCCATCCGGTTCGTGTTGGTTGCGTGTCTGGCGTTCATCGGGACGGCCCAGGCCGACGATCAACGTATCCTCAAAACAGCCCAGTCGCTCTATGAGGGCGTGAAACAGGAAACACTTCCCAACGGCCTGCGCGTCTATCTCAAGCCGGTGCCCGGTTCGCCGGTGGTCACCACGATGGTGGGCTATTTGGTCGGCTCGGCCGATGAGGAACTCACCCAGACCGGCCTTTCCCACTACCTCGAACACCTCATGTTCAAGGGAACCGACAAACTGAAGCCGGGGGACATTGACCGGGTCACGCAGCGCAACGGCGGCAGAAACAATGCGTGGACCAGCGAAGACATGACCATGTTCCACTTCGATTTCGCCGCCGACCGCTGGAAGGGGGCGCTTGACATCGAAGCGGATCGCATGCGCAATCTTCGCATCGACGAAAAGCACGAATTCGAGCAGGAAAAAGGGGCCGTCATCTCCGAACTCGACGGCAACGAAGACCAGCCCTGGGAGCTCGAAAACAAACTAATGCTAAGACCCTTGTACGGGGACAAGACACCCTACGGCCACCCGGTGATCGGGGACAAGGCCCACGTGCGGGCGGCGACCGCCGATGTGATCAAAAAGCATTATGACCGTTGGTATCACCCGAATAACGCTGTTCTCATCATCGCCGGTGGCTTTGACGAAAAAGAGGCAATGGATTTGATCCGGGCGAAGTTTGGCCCGATCCCCAAGGGGGACCTTCCCCCCCGCAAGCCGATCCCCAAGACGGAGCCCCGCAAAGAAGTCGCCCGCGAAAAGATGACCAGCCGGTTCGAGACCCCCCGGATGTTGATGGGCTTCAACACCGTGACGGAAACACACGACGATTCCCCGGTGCTGGATGTCATCACTCTGATCCTCGGCGAAGGGAAGATCTGCCGATTGCAAAAGCGTCTCATCGAAACCGACGGCACCTGTAACGGCGTGGACGTGTCGCATGTCTCCGGGCGCTACCCCGGTTGGATGAGCTTTCAGATTGAACTCTTCAAGAGCGACATGCGGCCCGTGGAAACGGCCATCCTGGAAGAATTGAAGAAACTCGCCGACGAGGGACCAACGGACGCCGAACTCAACCGCGTCAAGCGAAGCATCTTGGCCAAGCATATCTTCGCCCACGAAAGCATTCACGAACTCGGGGACACCATCGCCCGCGGCGTGCTGACGAACGACATGAAGTTCGTGCATGAGTATCTGCCGCTGATTCTGAAAGTTAGCACGGCCGACGTGAAACGGGTCGCCAAACAATATCTGGTGGACGCCAAGCCCGCCGTGGTGGATTCGATTCCGCTGATGGTGAAAGAAGAACCAAAGGCCGAGCCCAAGAAGGAAAAAGCCAAGGCGAAGACAAGCCGCCAATATCAGCAAAAGGCCCCGGCCAACGCGGCCGGACAATTCGACCTCAAGGCCGCCAAGACCGTTACCCTGCCCAACGGGATGAAGGTCATGCTGTTGGAAAATCACCGGCTGCCGATGGTTTACATCGATGCCAAGGTGGGCCGGGTGCGGATGTACGAACCGGCCGACAAGAACGGGCTGGCCCAATTGATGGGCGAAATGATGGAAGAGGGAACCAAGACCCGCGACGCGGACAAGATCACCACCCTGATGGCCGATGTCGGGGGAAGTTTCAGCGTCGGCGGGTCCGGCGGCACGGTGAAGGTGCTGGCCGACGACACCGAACTCGGACTGGATGTCTTGTTTGATTGTTTGATGAACGCCGAATTCCCGAAAGATTCTCTTGCCTCCAAGCAAGAACAACTGCTGACCGTTTTGGCCGAGGAGAACAACAAGCCGGAAGAGCGGGGGATGCAGGCGTTCAAAACCTCCATTTACGGCAAACACCCCTTCGGCCGGCCGTCGGCCGACAAGAAGGTGATTCAAAGCCTGACCCGCAAGGACTTGCGGCAGTTTCATCGCAAGGTGTTTGTGCCGAACAACACCGTCGTGGCCGTCGTCGGCGATTTCGACACCGAGAAGGTGCTGTCCTTCATCAAGAAGCAGACCGAGGGCTGGAAAACCGGCAAACTGCCGAAGATCGAACAGCACCCGTTGCCGACGCCGGAGAAGTTCACGCAAACCATCATCAGCGACGCCGGGGCGGCCCAACTGCACGTCTTCATCGGCCAGCTTGGCGTGAAGCGCAACGACCCGGACTTCTACAAGCTCTTGGTGATGGACAACGTCCTCGGCACCGGCCCCGGCTTCACGGATCGCCTCAGCGCCAATCTCCGTGATCGGCAGGGATTGGCCTACACCGTGCGGGCGACGATCACCAACAACGCCGGCGAAGAACCCGGCACCTTCACCGGCTACATCGGCACCTTCCCGGACAAATTCGCCGAGGTGAAAGATGGCTTCATGAAGGAAATCAAAAAGATCCGCGAGGAACTCCCCGGCAAGGAAGAGGTGGAAGACGCCAAGAAATACCTGACCGGCAGCCTCGCCTTCAGCCTGACCACCTGCGACCAGGCCGCCAGCATGTTGCACGCGATTGACCGCTACAAACTCGGGGCCGACTATCTGGAAGATTATCGCAAAGCCGTGGAGGCCGTGACGCCGGAAGACGTGCGGGCCGTGGCCACGAAGTATTTGAACCCGGAGAAGCTAACCCTGATCGCCGTGGGTGCCGTGGACGCGGAGGGGAAGCCGTTGAAGAAGTGAGTGAATTTCGATTGGTTAGTTTTCGCCCCAAGGGGGCGCTCGAAAATAGCCAGGGGTGGAAGCCCCTGGAATCCCTCCATTTGAAGGTTTTCTGCCCCAACGGGGCAGCACATGTTCGTTGTGCCACCCCGTTGGGGTGGATTCAATTTTTGGCTGTCGTTGACCAGGGGCTTGCGCCCCTGGCTATTTTCGAGCGCCCCCTTGGGGCGAAAACCAGTCGTTCGAGGCTGCGCTAAATTTGCCACATCCGATGGAATATGGATTTGGGTTTTGTCCGAATCCGTGTTTCATCCGTGTTCGATCCGTGGCTAAAAATGGTCTTTTCTTATCCGAATCCAATCTCTTCCGAAATCGAATACGGCTCGTCCGTTCGCAAGGCCGCCAGTGTCTCGGCTTGGAGTCCCATCAGATAAACCAAGGCGGCGAGCAGCAACGAAAAATAAGTCAGCGGGCCCAAATAGGGAATCTCCCAGAAGATTCCGGCGGTGGCGGGGATGAGCAAGAGCAAGGCCCAACTGCCGTACCAGTGCATCGGGCGGCGGCCATAGGTCACGATGTAACGGACGGCCAGCAGATCAAACAAACCCCGGAGGAAACGGCGCAGGCCGTACTTGGAGCGGCCGAACTGGCGGGGCCGATGGTGGATGACTAGCTCGCCGACGCGGAAGCCACGGGCGTTGGCCAGCACCGGCACAAAACGGTGCAATTCTCCGTAAAGCCGGATCTCCTGGCAGACCTCGGCCCGGTAGCCCTTCATGCCGCAATTGTGATCGTGCAGTTTCACGCCGGTCAGCCAACTGACGAGGCCGTTGAACACCCGGCTCGGGATGACCTTGTGAAACGGGTCGTGCCGGATTTTTTTCCAACCGCTGACGAGATCGTATTCTGTTTCCAGTAGTTTCAGGAAGTTTGGGATCTCGGCCGGGTCGTCCTGCAAGTCCGCGTCCAGTGTGACGACGAACTTGCCCCGCACCCGCTGGAAACCGGCTTGCAACGCGGCGGCCTTGGCGAAGTTGCGGCGAAACCGAACCCCCCGGACACGCGGGTCTTCGGCGGCCAGTTTCTTGACCACCTCCCACGAACCGTCCCGGCTGCCATCGTCGATAAACAGGATTTCGATTTCGAGCTGGCTGCCCGCCGCCATCATGGAGATTTGCCGGTGCAATTCAGGCAGGCTCTCCCGCTCATTGAGAACGGGGATGACCAGCGACACCGCAGGCCGCGTCGGAAATGCTTCATTCATTCGGAATCTCGACGACGACCGGGGGGAGATCGCCGACATCAGCGGACGGGGCCAGATGGTAGAGGGCGCCGGCCGTCAGGAGTTCGGCGACCGTCCAGAGTAATCGTAACACGATGGCCGTCACGGCGGCGAGAGGCTCGGCTGATTCCCGCGGCATCGTCAGCGCCAGTTCCAGCGTCAGCAGCGATTGCAAGGCGATTTCCCGGATGCCCCCGCCGGCCGGCATCATCACGGCCAAAAACCCGATCACATAGGCAATCGCATTGATGGCCACCAGATGAACCACGCGCTCGCCCGTGAAGGCCCAATTCTCGTCATGCAAACCGTTGACGCACATCCAGAGGCTCAGACCCAGCAAGACCCAGCCAACCGAGGCTTGCAGCAAGCCGAACAAAACCATGTGCAGTTTCACGCGGGGCAGTTGGGCGGCGCCCGGCCCTTTCCGCCAGCGGTTCACCCGGTTGACAAAGCGGTTCAGCCCGACCATCGCCACCGGCATCAGGGCAAAGGGGGCCACCCAGTAGACGCTTGTGCCCCGCACATTCATTTGCTCGGCGGCCAGAAATGGCAATAACAACACGCCGATCAACACCCCGGCCGCCATTGAGGTCAGCGCCTCGTAAGTCGCGGTGATGCCCACGGCCGTCTTGCTAATGCCGATGTTTCCGAGCATCCGCACCCGCAGAACCAGCACCCAGACCTTGCCCGGCAAATACTTGCCAAACTGACTGACGAAATACGCCCGCATCCCGGCGGCCCAGGAAATCCTGGCTCCTTGATCGTGGAGCAGCATGATGGAAAACACCCCCCAAACGGCTTGGGAGATGACGTAAAGAATGGCCGATGGAATGAGCCATTCAAACCGCAGATGGATGGACCCGGCCCACAATTCCGGCTTGCGGAGTTTGTCGTAGAAATACCAACTGATGGCCCCGAGAATCAGGGCGGGCAGGATGACCTTCCAAAACAATTGAGCGGCACGACGCATCCAAGAAGTTTAGGAATGAAAGCGACCTCGTGACACCGGGAAAACCCGCGAAGGCCCGACATGGCACTGTGGGTGTCTTCAAACCCCCGTGTTTTCACTTCTTGATCTTGATTTGGATCGTCCGGCGCTCGATGCCGACGGACGATTGCTGGAAGGAATATTTCCCGTCTTTGACATCGAACAAGAAAAACGGATGCACGAACCGGTCAACTCCCTTTGGCTCGGCATTCCGGCTTCGCCATGCCTGTCCTTTGCTGAATTCGCGGGTCGAGACAAACAACGTCAGGCGTTCAATTCCTTCCTCGTCGGACAACTCCCCGTCTTTCTCGGGGAAATTCCCCTCAAAAACTTTGCCCCCCAACAGAGAAGACACTTTGTCCGACCATGTGTTCAAATCCCCGTTGTGGTCTTCCCAAACCACTTCAAAATAAATCGACACATCGGCTTTCAGATGAATCTTTACCTGATCGCCCGGTTTGAAATCTGTGGTCTTTTGGCCTGTTTTGGAGTTCATCAAATAAAACTCCAATCCTCCGATGGCTGATGGTTTGCCAGACGGATCGGTCACGGTCCAAGCATCCACGGCGGGAATGTCCGTGCCGGTTCCGACACGATCAGCCGGGACAGGGAGTCGTTTGTCCGTCAAGCCTGCCGGGAGGGTGATCTCGGTGGGTTTCAGCAATGTCGCCACTTCCTTGCCTAGCGGCGTGCCGGTCAGCAAGTATGCAAACCAATCCGCATAAACAAAAGGAACCGGCCTCGCCATCTTGGCTTTGGAGAGGTAGGAACCAGCCAGCGAATCCCCGGCGGGCGTGCCGGCCGGGAACCGGCCGAGGGGATAGTCCAGCAGGAAAGCATCGAACACATCGGCGTTTACTGATGTGTTCGTTTTCATTAGTTTGGAGTCGAGTTCCACGAATGGTTGCTGGCTCCAACCGGCGTCCCGGAGATTCAGGCGAAACACAGCACCCGTGGGATCGACGGGTTGCAGACTTTTCTCGTTGGACCGGATGAGCCGGCGAACCTGCCTCAATAGTTCCGTCCGTGTGGCGGCAAAGTCCCCGGTTCCGTTGTCGCCGACCAGATGGTGCATCGTCAGATAGCGGGTGACCGGAATCTCGGCCGGGGAAAGTCGTTTGGCGTCGTCCGCGATCACGTTCCAAGCGAATTCATCCCGAAAGCTCGCGGGATAAGCCCCGGCCCCGTCGGTAATCCACTCCCGGATGACACCGGTCTCCTCGGCCGAGAGTTTCGGCCGGTTCCCCGGTGGCATTGAGCCTTCTTCGATGAGCGTGACTAACTGAGAGACGGCCACCTCGCGGGGTTGAACCGTGGGGACGGGTCGCATTTTCAACAGGCTGGGATGATCGACAACCGACAACCGCCCTTCGCCGGGGTTCTCTCCATGACAGGCCGCGCAATGCTTTTGCAAGATGCCCCGGACGCGGATGATGCGGTCGGCGGCCCGAAAATCATCGGCCGCCTGGGTGATCGCCGGGAGAAACATCGCCAGCAGGGCGAGACGCACGGGAGTCATGGATGGGTTGCCCTTACTTCGGCTGATAATACCGCACCGTGATGTCGGCTGTCGGCACGGTCGGAGTCGGCTTGAAGAACACCGCGTTGACCGGGCTGGCGGTCGGATCGGTTCCTTTGACCACCAAGCCACGGGCGCCGGTGGGGTCCAGTTTGCCGGATTCCTCGAAGACGTCCAGCAAATTCGCCTGGAGGCGTTTCAGCGAGCCGGGATTTTGTCGCGTCACGCCATTGGACACTCCTCGGGCAATCGCCACACTGGTCAGGTATTCCGGCTGCTTGCGATATTCCAGTTTGTCGGCCGCATAGGGGTCAGCCGCCGCTTCCTCGCCGGTGAACACGGTCATCCGGAAGGTTCCGGCCAGCGGCCCATAGCGGACAAACTCGGCCTTCGATTCTTCCGGCGGCAGCACCTTGAACGGATCGGCCAGCGAACCTTCTCGTTGAAACCCGGCGATGGTCACCTTCGTGTTCGGGGCAAGAACCCATTTGGAACACTGGTCCGAATCGATTTCCTGCGAAAAGAGAGTGTTGATGCCGTTGACCTTCAACACCACGGCATGGGTCGTCTTCGGGTCGGTGTTTTCAATCTCGAATTTCACCGTCTGGGAGGCGGTCGGTTCGGGCACGCTCCCGGCGACGATGGTTTGAGGCTTGTCATCATAAAGGATACGCCACTTGACCGGGCTGAGATTCAGGGCCGTTTCGGCGGTCGGTTCGGCGGACAGCGAACCGGGTTTCGGCCTTTCCCCCTGATTGGCAATCTCGTCGGCCCGCACCACGATTTCTTCTTCCTCTTTCAGTTTCACGGCCCCCTTGGCCTTCGTGCCGCGTTCGCGGATCTCGCCAAATAACTTCGGCGAATTCTCGGCGGTCAGCGCATAGCTGAAACCGGCTTCCACCATCGTGCGGCGGGAAAGAGCCACATCGAGGGGTTCCAGCAACGGATGGATTTCGCCATCCTTGCGGAACACCTGAAACTCCAGTTTCATCTTCCGTGTTTTGGGGTCGAGCAAGGCCAGACCGGTGACGAACGACGAGGGGACAATCTTTTCGGCCTTCCATGCGTGCGGATATTTTTCATCGAAAAAAGCCATCCGGCCGGAAACGGTCAGGTGAGAGGCCCGAGGGTCTTGGTTGCCGACGACCGTCAGACTCGCGCGGCGAACGAAGCCAAATTTTTCCGAGTCAGAAGCGAGGATCAAAGCGGCCTCCAACCGGTCCGCGAGGCTCATGTTCAGCTCGCCGACCATGTCGGAAGCGGGTTTGTCGCCGACTTTCACCATGAACTTGAGCACCCCGGCGCTGGTGTCCCCGTCGGCCTTGAGTTTGGCGAGAATCTTTGGGGCTGCCTCCCGAAAAGCCAGATCCAACGAATCTTGAGCCTGAACCGCCCCGGAAAACAACGCAACCGGGAAGGCCAGCCAGGCAAATCGCGAGAACGTCATGGGAGAACTCCTTCAAACCTCAACGGGGTCCGGGCGTAATTGACCCCGGCATTATTGTAATCCGATTCACCAAAGGGCAGCGGACAATCAAAAACCAAGGATGAGGGATGAAGGATGAGGGATGAAAGGAAAACCGGCCGCTTATCGGTAGATGCCATCGTGACGGGTATCAGGTTTTCTTTTCATCCCTCATCCTTCATCCCTCATCCTTTTCTTTCGGGTTTGGGCATCGGATGTGCACCAGGTCACCCCGAAACCACCCTCGGTAGTTCGATCATGACGAGAACATGCGTACTGTTCAACGATAAATCCGGCTCGGCCCATTTGGGAGAAGCTGTTCGGGAACTTCTTCGGGAAGACCCCGGCATCATCTTTCACATAGCCGATGAGTCTACGAATGCGCAAAGCCTTCGTGATTGGATTGTTACGGAACGATTCACCCGTGTGATCGTCGCGGGCGGTGATGGCAGCGTCCACCGGGCGGTGAACTGGTTGCAGGGGTTGCCGGTGACATTCGGAGTGTTGCCGCTCGGCACGGGGAACGATTTATGCCGTTCGCTCGGGATGCCGCTCGATCCCCTCGCGGCGGTGCCGTTGCTTCAGAATGCCCGGAAGCGGGATATCGATTTGATTGAGGTCGATGGTGATTTCAAAGGGTTTCTTGTCAACGCGGCCACCGGGGGATTCAGCGGACGGGTCGCGGAGGAAACCTCCGGGGATCGCAAGGGAACCTTTGGGCCGCTGGCCTATCTGCTCGGCGTGGCCGGGCCGATGGTGGAACGCCGAAGTTACCGGCTCGCCTTGCGTTTCGATGAGGGGCCGATGGAAACCATCATGGCCTTGAACATCGTGATCGCCAACGGCCGGACGGCCGCCGGGGGAGTGATGGCCGCTCCGGGCGCCGACCTCGAAGACGGCCTGATGGACGTGGTGATCGTCCGGAACGCAGAAGCCTTGGACGTTTCGGTGATTTTGGCCCGATTGATGGCCGGGGATTACCTGACGGATGAAAACGTGTTTCTGCGCAGGTGCCGCCGGCTGGAGGTGAGCTGCCTGAACCCGGTTCCCTTCAGCATGGACGGCGACCAAATTACGGGGAAGCGGTTCGTGTTCCGGGCGAAACACCGGGCTTTACGCGTGTTCGTCGGCCCGGAGTATCATGGCCCGGCCCGGCGTCTTCGTTGGGCACAACACCTCGGGCGTGGTGTTTTCAAAGGTCTCGCGGGAGTGTTGCATGCTTGCCGTCGCATTCCCCGATTGTTCCAGGGGCGCGACCGGCTTCCCTCGCAGGAGCAGGGATTTTCCATTCAAAATCAAAAGAATGCGGTTTCTGGCTGGTAGTTTCCGAATCCGGCTCGGAATCCGGGAACAGTCCGTCGGAAATTATTTTCGGCACGCCACATGCACTTCTTCTCATCCAGACAAACACAACAATCGGAGAAGAACATGGAAAACGTTGTGGAAACCAATCGCACCGCCAAGATTTGCGACACCGAGGCCATGAACTCCCTGCTTCGCGGCGAGCTTTCGGCCATCGAGACTTACGATCAGGCTCTTGAGAAATTCAAGGGGCAGGTGGCGTCGTTGGAACTCATCAAGATCCGGGACCAACACCGGAACTCGGCCACGACTCTCCGATCCCAGATCGCCTCTTTCGGCGGGAAACCGTCCGAAGGCTCCGGCGCTTGGGGAACGTTTGCCCACGCCGTGACCGGGGCCGCCAAGATCCTCGGGCCGGAAACCGCCCTGGCCGCCCTGCGGCAGGGAGAGGAACATGGTGTCAACGACTACCAGTCGGCCTTGGAAAACATGGCCATTGCAGAGGAATGCCGGATGCTCATCAAGATCACCCTGCTGCCCCGCTGCAAGGAACATGTGACTGCTTTGGAAAAACTGTCGGCAATCATCTCCGCTAGTTAAGTTTCATTAATCAACAAGGAATATTCCCATGCGAATTCAAGATACCCTCGTCCGGGCCGGCCGCGTCAGTTATGCGGCGGCCGCCTGGTTGCTCGGCCTGCCCCTGCCGGTGATTATCATCGCGCTATTGTGGGGGGGCTGCACGAGATTCTGAGCGAGTGTCCGGCTCATTCAAATCGTTCAAGCGAGTTGATTCCTTCGCGGGAATCAGCTCGCTTTTTTTCGTGAAGACATCTCGCCTCTTTGGAAGCGGTCGCTCAAATCCGGCTCTTGAACAGCCACAAAAATCAAGTTCGCCGAGAAGACAGTGAGAACAAGAACTGAAATCATCCTGATGAGCAAACCGCTTCTCATCTTCCCGTCGGCCAACACATCAAATGGCCGCTTCTGAAGCCTTTTTGGCTCAAAAACCGTTGTTTGCCTCATTGGCACGCTTCGTGCTTAATTAATCCGTCATGAAACGAGGAATCGAAAAATGACTCCTCGATAAATGACCCAAACCGGCGGGCCGGATTCATTCTGGTGAATGCCGTCGGATGAAATAACCTGACTCTCGTTTAGCCCGGCCCCGATACTCTCGCGGCCGGTTGACATAGATCTGAAAAATCCGAAACCCGACCCTGCGTCCACCGGGGTCTTGAGCGAGAAAAGCAATGCTCCGTTACTCCCTTGTTTTCCTTGTCGTGGCCCTGTTGGCCGGTCTGTTTGGCTTCACTGAAGTGGCCGGGACCGCCTATGTGGCCGCCAAGATTCTCTTTTTCGTGTTTCTGGTTCTCTTTGTGGCCACTCTGTTGTTTGGGAGCCGCAATACCCGCGAAATTGTGTAGTTTGCTGACTTCCCAAGAGCCAGCCGCCAAGCCGACCCATCCGGGTCGGCTTGTTGCGTTTATAGCGGGGATGTTGCGTTTGAACATCGCAATTTCCAAATCGGCACGCCGATTGCGTTAAGCAGATCGGATACCTTAATACCGCTCGCTGAGTCATGAAACCGATTGTCGCCAAATCTTATCAACTCATCAAAGACACGGTGAAGGAATTCTCCGAGGACAACTGTCCCCGCCTCGGGGCGGCTCTCGCGTTTTACACGGCTCTGTCGCTGGCTCCCATGCTGCTCGTGGTGTTGGGAATTGCGGGTCTCGTCTTCGGGGAACAAGCCGCCCAAGGGCAGATCTCCGGGCAACTCAATGATCTCGTGGGCGCGGACAACGCCAAAACCATCGAAGACATGATGGCCGCCAGTCGCTCCAAAAGCGGCAGTATTTGGTCAACGATTCTCGGCGTTGGCAGTCTGATCGTCGGGGCGACCGGAGTGTTCATCCAGCTTCAGGATGCCATCAACACCGTTTGGGGCGTGAAGGTCGAGACGACGGGCTTGGGCATTCTCACCGAACTGAAAAACCGCCTGCTCTCGTTCACGATGATTTGCACGATGGCTTTCTTGCTGCTGGTGTCGCTGGTGTTCAGTGCCTTCCTCACGGGCCTGGCCGGCGGGATCAACCGGTTGATCCCTTACGGCACCGTCTGGATGGGCCTGTTGAACATGGTCGTTTCTTTCCTGCTCACGACGGCGATGTTCGCCATGATCTTCAAACTGCTCCCGAAAACCAAGCTCGACTGGGGCGATGTGTGGATCGGCGCGGCCGTCACCGCCCTATTGTTCAACCTCGGCAAATATCTCATCAGCCTGTACATGGGCATGGCGGCCGTTGGCTCCCCGTTCGGGGCGGCCGGATCGTTTGTCGTGTTGCTGATGTGGATTTATTTCTCCACGCAAATCCTGCTGTTCGGAGCCGAGTTCACGCAGATTTTCGCGAAGATGCACGGCTCCAAATCGACCCAAGCCTTCCGGCCGCCGGTGGGAACGTCTGTTCCGCTGGCCGTCTGACTTTGTTTTTCCACCAACCCTCCAACCCTGATGTGATCCATCGGAGAGATATCATGCTCGCTATGAAGACCAAAACTCGTGCCGGAATGGGCGCCATCCCGCATAAGACCGGCGTTGCGTTTCGCGTGTGGGCTCCCCATGCCGAGGCCGTTTCCGTCATCGGCTCGTTCAACGAGTGGAACCCGAAGACGCATCCCATGAAGAAAGAAGAAGAGGGGTATTGGTACGCGGACATCGCCAAGGTCAAACCCGGCGCCGAGTATCGTTATTTGCTCACGACGCCGAACGGCGAGCTTTCCCGCATTGATCCTTATGCCCGTGAAGTGACCAATTCCATCGGCAACGGGGTGGTTCACGATCCGAATTTCGATTGGGAGGACGACGATTTCAAGTCCCCGAATTGGAATGAGATGGTGATCTACGAATTGCACGTCGGCACGTTCAACGACGAATACCCGGACATCGACAAGCCCGCCCGCCTCGACTCGATCGTCCGCAAGTTCGATCATTTGAAGAAGTTGGGCGTGAACACAATTCAAGTCATGCCAATCGCCGAGTTCGCCGGGGATCGTTCGTGGGGGTACAACCCCGCTCATATCTTCGCCGTGGAAAGCGCTTACGGCGGGCCGCGGGCGTTCAAGCAGTTCGTCAAGGAAGCCCATCGCAATGGCTTCGCCGTGATTCTCGATGTGGTGTACAACCATTTTGGCCCGAGCGACCTCGATCTCTGGCGTTTCGATGGTTGGAGCGAAAACGACGGCGGCGGGATTTACTTCTACCAAGACTGGAAGAAGGAAACCCCGTGGGGGGAAACCCGGCCGGACTACGGCCGCAAGGAAGTCCGGCAGTTCATCCGCGACAACGCCCTGATGTGGCTCGAAGACTACCATGTGGACGGTCTGCGGATGGACATGACGCTCTATATCCGCTCGGTTCGGGCCGATGGCGAGCCGAATCTTCCCGATGGCTGGAGCCTGCTGCAATGGATCAACGGGGAAATTCGCAATAATTTTCCGAACGCAATCACCATTGCCGAGGATCTGCAAAACAGCGAATGGCTCACGAAGGAACCTGGCGTTGGCGGGGCCGGATTCGCCTCCCAGTGGGATGCCCGTTTCGTGCATCCGGTGCGGGAAGCCGTCATCACACCGGAGGACCAGCACCGGTCGATGGCCTCCCTCGCTGACGCCATCCAGTTCAAATACAGCGGCGATGCCTTCCAACGGGTGATCTATTCCGAAAGCCATGACGAGGTGGCCAACGGCCACGCCCGCGTCCCCACCGAGATCGCGGGGGACGACGTTCATAACTGGTTCGCCCAAAAGCGATCCTGCCTCGCGGCCGCGTTGGTGTTCACCTCTCCCGGCATCCCGATGATCTTCCAAGGGCAGGAGTTCCTTGAAGGAGGCTGGTTCCGGGACACCGTTCCGGTGGACTGGCACAAGCAAGAAGAGTTCAAGGGAATCGTCCGGCTTTACCGTGATTTGATCGGCCTGCGGCTCAACAACGCTGGGCACACACGCGGCCTGTGCAACCACAATGTTCATGTGTCCCATGTCAATGATTCACGGAACATGATCGTGTTCCGGCGTTGGGACAAGGGGGGCCCCGGCGATGATGTGGTGGTTGTCGCCAACTTCAGCCACGAGGCCCGCGCTGATTACAAGATCGGCTTCCCCGAGGCGGGTGAGTGGACTCTCTTGCTGAACTCCGACCGGAAAGTCTACAGCGAGCATTTCCACAACACCCAAAGCGGCAACGTGACGGCCACACCCGACGAATACGATAGCCTCCCCGCCAGCGGCACTGTGACCATCGGCCCCTACACGGCCCTGATCTACGGCCGCCCGGCTCAAGGAAATTAAGCTCGGAAAGAGAAGAGTTTCACGCAAAGATCGCGAAGAAGCAAAGTGCGCCAAGGCTTGTTGAGCGAATGGAAGTCATCACCAAGCGATGACCAATCATTATTTCAACGACTCTTGGCGAACGTTGCTTCTTTGCGATCTTTGCGTGAAACTCTTCTCTTTTGGTCTTTTGAGCAGCCTGCCACATGCCGTTCGGCATGGTTCTTCACGGTTCTTCTGCAAATTCCCTCAAATTCCAGCGATTCATCCGTTGGCATCCCCTTTGCTTTGATTGATTCACTCAACGCAAACAACGGGAGCATCCCAATGGATCATAACGGGTCGCATACGCCGGACGGAAGCCGGTTTGGGGGCACAGGTTTCGCCCCGGAACCGGAGCCCGCGGCGGGGGAGCGGGTCAACATCACCAAGCTGATGTCCGGCATTTTGGATGATGTCTCGACGCTCTTCAAACAACAAATGACGATGCTTCGGGCCGAGATCAAACAAGACGTCATCAGGTCGGTTTCGGCGGCCAAATTCATCATGGCGGGAGCCTTCCTGACGGCCCTTGGCAGCTTTTTCCTTCTGCTCGGTCTCGTGCCGTTGCTGGGCTGGCTGGTCCCGAGCCTGCCGGAGTGGGCCTGCTGGGGCATTGTTGGCGGGACCATGTTTCTGGTTGGCGGCCTCTCTTCCTTCCTTGGCTATCGTCGGTTGAAGAACTTCAACCCGCTGCCGGAAAAAACCTATCAAGCCCTTCAGGAGAACATCGCGTGTCTGACAAATCACCCGAACTAATCGAACTTGAAATGGCCTCTACCCGGCAATCGCTGACGGAAAAGGTGGCCGCCTTGGAGGAACAAGTCGTGGGCACGCTCCAAAGCACGACGGCCGCCGTCAACGACACTGTGAACTCCCTGCGGTCGGCCGTCACGGAGACGGTGGACAGCGTCAAGGGAACCGTGGACACGGTGACGGCCGATGTCCAGTCCGTCATGAATACCGCCACGGACAACGTGAAGGATGTTGTGGACGTGACCAAACATGTGCGGGACAACCCGTGGCTGATGGTCGGCGGGGCGGCTGCCGCCGGGCTGTTCGCGGGGTTGATGTTGTTCCGAAAATCGGGGACTGCATCGGCGACGCACCACATCCCCGCACCGTCTTATCAGCCGTTGCCCGCTCCCCAGCCAATCGCCTCCACGCCGACCATGCTGCCGCCGGGATCGCGGGCGCCGGGGCTCTTGGATGAACTCTTCAGCCGGGTCAGCCAGGAAGTGCGGAAGGTGGCCGAAACGGCTATTAGTACGCTGTCCGAATCGGTGAAGAAGAGCGTCAATGACAACATCCCGAAGATGGTTGAGGGAGCCGTCACCAAAATCTCCGATTCTCTTCCGGAAATGGCGGGTCACGGCCACAACGGCCACGCCAAACGCATTAAGGAAGAGCATTGGGAGTAAGGATTGAAAGAAGGTCGTGTGGAAGAGGGCAACCAACTGGTTGCCCTCTTTTTTTCCAGGACGGCAAACCTGACTGGACGATTCTGCGAGCGCCAGATTTTCATCCGGTTACTTGTCACGGATTTTTCGCCGCTTCGCCCGATCGGGCCAGCGGAATCTCCAACCGCAGTCCGCGCAGTTCCACTTCGCCCGGCCGGGGTTCGGTGTCGAGGCGGATTTCCAGTTCGTTGCGGCCGCGCCGGCCGGTCATGGGCAGTCGGAATCGGTAGGTGGTCGGGTCGTCGCCGTGGATGCGGATGGATCCGAGTTTTTCCCCGTTGAGGGTGATGGTCAGTGCTGTCGGGCTGTGGGTTGTCCGGGCCGCGAAGACGAGGTCGGTGTCGACCAGCGAGTCTTCGAGTTCCACGACTTGGCGCACCGCCAGCCCTTCCGGTTTCAATGGCCGAAACCCGGCGACTTCCCGAACGCCGAGATGATGCGAACCGGCCGCCACGACCAATCGCCGGCCGTGGAAGATTGGCCGGATTTCCGTCACCAGCGGCATGGGAATCGTCAGCAATCCCAGCCGGGAATGTTCGAGCTTCACCTGCCTGTCGTTCCATCCCTTCACCCGGCCGGTGATCCGGGCCGCCGGTTGGTCCGTCGTCTGCAATGTGAGTTCCGCATGTTCGCCGGTGGTTGATTTTTCATCGCCGCCGAGATCGCCGAAGGTTTGTTCCCGCACCATCGCCCACGGTGGTGACACGACTTTTTCCCGCACATCAATCACCGGCCCGGCGGAATCAAACCGGGGGAACACCCCGTAAATCTCGGTGTTTTCCGTGGTGACCAGTCGATCCCGTGAAGGACGCACGGAGGGGGGCGTCTTCACCGGCGGCTCGTGCCGCCAGATCACCATCTGTTCGACGCGGACGGTTTCATTCCCTTCGCCAGAGGAGATCAATCTCGCCTCCCTCAATATCCCCGGCCCGTGTTCGCGCGACCACAACACATAGCCATCGACGGTGATGTGCAGCATGTCCGTGTCAAACGCGACGCCCAACCGGTGCGACTGGTCATCCCGGTTAAGTTTCCCGGCGATGCCGGCAGGTTCCGGAGCCGAGACGCCGATGCGAACCTCCGGGGCCGACAAATCAACGTTCACCGGAGTCGGCTTCCCCTCTCGCACGAAACCGAGTTCCAGCGTCAAACGCCGGGCGGCCGTTTTCACGAACGGCGCCCGCAACACCAACCAACCCTTCGACACATCAGGCAGGCCGGCCTTCAGCGATGTTGTCTCCCCGGAGACCGCGACCACCTGCCGGCCGGGCCACTGGCCGATCTGTTCAACGGCCGACCGGGGAAGCCGAAGCTCGTCCGCCCACGGCGTCTGCACCCGCAATTCCTTCTCGGTGAGTTCCATTGGATGAACGGGAAACGAGTCCCCGCCGACGAGGTGAAGCATCCAGCCACAATCCCGAACCGGCGGCGCCGGTTTGCCCCGGCGAACATATTCGAGCCGCCCGACGGGTTCGTCGCCAAACCGAAACGAGTCCCCGTCGAAGGCAAGATTTCCGGCGACGGTCGTGCCATCCCGCCGCCGGGCCTCGTCTCCCCGAGTCGAGGGGAGGGGGGGCAAAAGGAGCAGTGCGAAAATGAGGAGGAATCGCCACATGAAAATGATTGTACGGCGAAGTCTGAACCAAACCCGGCGGGGACTTGTCGCTTGATTGGCCGGGATGTATATTTTTCGATTCAAGGCTGCGTAGCTCAGTGGTTAGAGCACTCGCTTCATAAGCGAGGTGTCACTGGTTCAAGTCCAGTCGCAGCTAGTTCCTTCCAACCCTTCTATTTGAAGGGGTTTGCGCGATTCATTTTCCACCCAATGACAGGGTCTGCGATCCGGTTGTCTCACCAAAAACCGGAATCGATTGCATGTCATTGAAAAAATCCCTTCTCTGATCGTGCCGTGCCCAACTCTGACCGAATTCTCTTCTTGAAAATCGATTGCCGCGCGTTCTTGCTTGCAATGCGAGAACAGGGCGTTTAGTCTGGGATTCGACTTGAATGGTGACGCCGTTTCGCCCGTCATGGAGGTCAACTCATGTTGACGATCTCGGGTCGTTCCCGGCGATTTTGCGATGGCATCGGGCGGCGGGAATTTCTCAAAATCGGAGCGTTTGGCGGGGCGTTCAATCTGACTGATCTCCTTCGAGGCGAAAGTCCGGCGGCATCCAAACCGCGCAAGGCCGCCATCCATATCGTTCTCGGGGGCGGGCCGCCGCATCTGGACATGTGGGACATGAAGCCGGACGCGCCCGCCGAAATTCGCGGCGAGTTCAAGCCGATTCCGACGAACGTGCCCGGTGTGCAAATCTGCGAACTGATGCCGAAACTGGCCCGCATGTGGGACAAACTGGCCGTCATCCGTTCCATCTCGTCCACATCTGGCCATGACGACGCGGAAATCTCGACCGGTTACAACGAGACCAAGGCCCGCGCGGTGGGTTATCCGTCGTTCGGGGCGGTGGTGTCCAAATTGAACGGCCCCGGCCGAAATGGAGTTCCCCCCTTCGTCAGCCTGCGGCCCAAACTGTGGGCGGGAAATCCTGCGTTCGATTTTGGCAACGAACCCGGCTATCTCGGCTCAGCCCATCGGGCCTTCACCCCCGACGGGCCGGGGACCGCGATCACGAATGAATTTCCCAAAAGCGTTCAAAACCGGGTCGCCTTGCGACCGCCCGAGGGAGTCAGTCTGGACCGCATCGCGGATCGCCGGACAATGTTGACCGCCTTCGACAACATGCGCCGGGATGCGGACACCAGCGGGATGGACGCCATCACCAGCCGGGCCTTCGAGATCATCACTTCCGATGTCTTGAGGAACGCCCTCGACTTGGACAAGGAAAGCCAGGCGGTCCGCGACCGCTACGGCCGAAATTTTTATTACGACTTCCCCGGCCGCCAGTGGGAGGTGAATTACGGGGCGCAGGCCCTGGCGGCCCGTCGGCTCGTGGAAGCCGGGGCCGGATGCGTGACCATCGGCTTCAACAATTGGGACACTCACGAAAACAACTTCCGGCACCTGCGCCGCCAGTTGCCGCCGCTCGACAGCGCCGTGTCGTCCTTGGTCGGGGATTTGCACGACCGGGGCATGGCCAAGGATGTGGTGGTGGTGGTGTGGGGAGAGTTTGGCCGGTCTCCGGTCATCAACAAGACCGCCGGCCGGGACCATTGGGGGCCGGTCATGTCGGCCTTGGTGGCCGGCGGCGGGCTGAAGATGGGGCAGGCCATCGGAACCACGGACGCCAAAGGCGAACGGGCCACCTCCCGGCGTTACAAAGTCCCCAATGTCCTCAGCACCCTCTACCACGCGATGGGCATCGACACCGCCCAAACCCTCCCCAGCCCGACCGGCCGGCCCATGTATCTTCTTGACGAGCGGGACAAGGTGGCTGAATTGCTGTGAGAATATCTTGGCCGATGGATTTCTGATTTCCCATTCCCGTTTGTCGCCGCAACTCATGTCCTCCTATCCATGAGCCGTGAAGACCCTCGCGGTGTGGATATGCCCGGCTGTGCGGGAAACCATACATTTTCAGCGTCGGGAAAGCCGTGATCGTTCAGGCATTGCCTGCCAAGGGGTCAGATGGACTCGCCATTGTTTGGGCTTCTCGCCGCCGATCCGGCGGGGTGGATGATTGACACCGGCGGGGTCCGGTCCTCCACCATTATCCTGCTAACCTTTGCCGTCATCATTTTGCTGGCCGGCGCGCTCTACTGGCTCGGCACCATCGACTTTGGCGTGAGCGTGGCCGGGGCCGTGATTCGCGGCGGCATCCGGGCCGGGTTCCGGGTGTGGGAGCGATGCCTTGCCTGGGCCACCTGGCCGGTTTTCCTTGGCATTCAGTTTGGCCTTCTCGTGATCGGCATTCTTGTCGCCGGGTCTCTGCCGCCGCTGGCGGTCGTCTGCTCGCTCGGCCCGCTGGCAATGGGGTTGGCCGCCTGTCTGGCGTATATGTTCATTGATGTCGAACGGTATGAAGTGGCTCGCGGATACAAGACGCTCCACGCCCCGATGAAGGGGCAGCGGTTGGCGACCGAACTCATCCAACATGGCCACCTCGTCGGCGTTCCACTGCTCGCATCGGCGGCGGGGGGGATGATCGGCGGGTTCGCCCTGTTTAATTTCGCCCTTTTCCATTTGTTTGGCCCGGCTTGGTATGCGCCGCCGGACACTGACGCGACCTTCGTCGATTTTGTGACCTCGGCTCTGGTCCATCTGTTGAGCGTGGTCGATTTGCTGAACCTGGCCGACACGCAACATTTGGCCCGCATCACGGTGGCCCGGCCGGTGGCGGGCGTGGCGTCCGCCCTCATGGCCGTGTTCAAGTCGTTCTTCACGCTGGTCCTGCTTCAGCAGATTTTCGCCTCGGTGCGGAAGGGGAAACTTCTTTCCGAAACCATCGCCGACTTCTGGAGTCCGCACGAACCGATTCACGAGCGTGCTCGCAGCGCCTTGCCTCAATTCGGGGCGGGCGCCCTTGGGCCGCTGCTCTTTTCCCTCCGGGTCGGCGAAACCCTCACGCGGGAACAGCGGGATCAACTTCCCGTCGTTCTCGCGGCCATCGGCCCGGCCGCCATTCCAGATTTGATGTACCATCTCAACGATCCGAACGAGCATGTCCGGTCGGTGGCCGTCGCCGCCCTTGGCCGGTTGCGGGCGACGATGGCCCTGCATCGGCTGGCCCGGCTGGCGACGGACCCGAGCGATCTGGTGCGGCTGAGTCTCGCCGAGGCCTTGGGCGAG
>NZ_JH636440.1:304382-323903 GCF_000255705.1 Zavarzinella formosa DSM 19928 | reverse complement strand
TCGCCGACGCGCTGACGGTTCCCGGCCCGGCGATTCGCAACGCCGCCGCCGATCTCGCGGCCACCGTCGGCAGCCCGGTCGCAGCAGCCATCCTCGAAGCCGTGCGAACCCGGCTGGAGAGCGAGACCGACCCGGATGTGCGCGAGTTCATCCGCGAGGCGATTTTGAAGATGGAACAACTCGTGGAAAAAGAAGCCGACAAGCCTGAAAACGAGCCAGCGCCGACGAGCGAAGTTCCATGAGCGGCTTATACTCCACTTGACCAAGAATGGTCATTGAAACGAGGACTCTCTTGAACATCGCGGGTCACAAAGTCGGCATGGCGCAAGTTCTGGTTGAAGGGGGCCAACCACAGGCGAACTTGGATCGGGCGGCGGAGGCCATTCAACAAGCCGCCGGGCAGGGGTGTCGGTTGGTTGTGCTGCCGGAGTGCCTCGACTTGGGCTGGACCGATCCCTCGGCCCGTGATCTGGCCCAGCCAATCCCCGGCCCGCACGTTGAGCGTCTGGCCCGAGCCGCCAGAGAGCATCAGATTTACGTCGCCGCCGGTTTGGTCGAACGGTCCGGCGACCGGATCTATAACGCGGCCGTGCTGATCGGCCCCGGCGGCGAACTGCTTCTGCATCACCGCAAGATCAACGAACTGGATATCGCACTCGATCTTTACACGGTCGGCAACCGGCTCGGCGTCGTCGAGACCGAACTCGGCACGCTGGGCCTGAACATCTGCGCGGACAATTTCGGCGACTCGCTGGCCATCGGCCATGTTCTTGCTCGCATGGGGGCGCAGGTCATCCTTTCGCCATCCGCGTGGGCCGTCGATGCCGATTACGACAATGAGCGTGAACCCTACGGGCAACTCTGGCGCGATTCGTACACCGAACTGGCCCGCCTCTACGACCTGACCGTGATCGGCGTCAGCAACGTAGGCCCCATCACCGGCGGTCCCTGGCAGGGCAGAAAGTGCATCGGTTGTTCGCTGGCGATGGGACCGGGTGGCGAAATCCTTGCTCAAGGGCCATACGGCGAAGATGCCTCCGGGCTGACATGCGTCGAGGTCCGACCCCGCCCTTCGATTGGCGGAGGAACAGGAGTGGCGACGGCCTTGCGGGCGAGGGGCTACCGGGGGGCGTAGGGCAAGGCGATACTCCACTGACATGGAATTGTGAACCCATCAGCCACAAAACTATGCTGTCGAAGTTTGCCCAAAATCTCGTGGTAGGATGCTCGGGATTTTTAACCCGAAGAGGCAAAACATGGAAAACACCAGAAAATGCGTTGATTGTGGATTTCTCACCCAACGTACTCATTACAACGGCGATCAGCCCAAATTCGTCGAGGTAGAGCTAAACGTCAGGAAAACATGGAATATCCCGACAATGCCTGTAAGCGGGTCGAATCTGCCCGTACCCATATTTCAATGGAGTCCAAGATGTTTCTGCAACTCATGGGATCTCGGCGCTGATGTTGGAGAGTGCCTTCCCGAAAATGCGCTGGCAGTCATTAATGCGAATCGCACTTGCGACCAGTTCATCAAATGGCGAGCCGGATTCACGCCCAAAGAACACGCCGAGAAGCGGATAGCTGACGGGAATCGCCTAAAAGAGTATGTGGTGCGTGCCGGGCTTACTTTTTTGGGTTGGATTCTGGGAGTTTTCAGCGGATTGGCGTTTCGATAATGCAACTCGAAGCACACTCCGAAAGTTTGCTGTTTCAAAACAAAATCTAATTAATGGCTTCCATTTTTGCTTTGGTTTTCTGGTCTGAAAGAACGATTAACCTGACCAGTTCGTCATTGCGGGAAAAATAAACAAGTCCGGTCCCACCGCCAGCGGGCGGCGGGCCGGACTTGTTTTCGTTTAACCAACTAAAACAATCAAACACATTCTTTTGCTGTCAAAATATCAACATTTTGCAAGACGGCCGTTTTTTCTTCCGTGTCCGGCTGCTCGGGGAACAGGTTAACGTAATCTTCGGGGGATTCGTCCAAGTCAATGTGGTTGCCGTGCAGCGTGTTCACGCGGCTATCGTCATCAAGGACTTCCGGACTGTCGATGCCCACGCGGACAAAACCGCCGGGTGTGGAGACGATGAGAAGACGGATATTGTGGTTGAAGACGATTTCTTCACCAGGTTTGCGGGTGAGAACAAGCATGTCGGGCTCCGATGTGGCAGGGAGATCGGTTTTATCCGACGTTTCTCAACGCAAAGGTCGCACCAAATGGCATGTACCATCGAAATTGCCGGTAAAATCAACGTTTTCGTTAAAACGGGCGAGATGAATCTTTTTAGTCGACTTTCCACCATCCCATTCTCAACCCCTGCCTGAAACGAATTCGCATGTTGATCCGGGTGTGGGAATTCATCTGCGCGATGTTGTGCTATTTGGTTGTCAATGGTCTCACGGCTCAGGCGAAGTTTCCCCCCGGAATGATTTTGACAGGCGGGCGACGGTCGGTTAGCCTGCGCCGAGAATTGGCGAGGATCGTCCCCAAAAGCATGTTCACACTTCAACAATTTGAAACGCTGTTGCCGCTGGCCTGTGCGTGGGCGTCGGAGCAAGAACTCGCCATCTTGCGGACCGGCGTCCCCCTCACCGAGGCAGAGATGGCCGATGCCCGCCGGGTTGGCGTCGCCCGCCCGGAGCGGGTGCGATTGCTGGGTGTGCCGGAGATTCCGATGCCGGAACATCCGACCCTGGCGTTCGCGGCCAAGGCAAGCAGTCTTATCACGCCGTTCACGGTTGGCCTCACGCTTCAATACGGCATTTTCATTCATGCCTCTTGTTGGAGCCAGCGGCGACTGGTCGCGCATGAACTGGCGCACACGATGCAATATGAACGGCTCGGCGGTTTCGAGCCATTCTTGCGGCAGTATTTGGGTGAATGCCTCTCTATCGGCTACCCGGAAGCCCCGATGGAGCAGGAGGCCATCCGGATTGAGGGAGAGGTTTGCGGCTGATTTGAACTTTCCCGATCACGTCAAACCGGTTGCCCGTTGAGCACGGGCATCTCGCGGCTTCCATCACTTCATCCGGCGGAATAAACCTCAAATCACATAATCCTCGGCAAACATGCGCACCCGTTTTGGGGAGACGAACACCATTTCTCCCGCCCGGAGTCCCAAGCGGCTGTAATGTTCCGGGATCAGGTCCACGTTCACCATCAAGCCGAATTCTTCGGCGATCAGCCGGACTTTCACCACGGACCCGGCCGGGTTGATGTGGGTGATCTTGGCCTCCATCGCGCTCTCGGCCGTGCGGGTGCGATGCAACTCCAGTTCATGCGGGCGGATGAACACCCGGCTTCCCGAACCGGGGCCGTTGTCGCTGCCTTTGGCCGCTCCGTGCGGCAGGGGCATCTGCACATTGCCCAGCATCGCCCGGCCGTCCCGCATCGTCACGGGAAAGATGTTCACGTTGCCCAGAAAGTCCATCACGAAGGCATTGGCCGGATGCTCGAACACCTCTTCCGGGGTGCCGGTCTGTTCGATGCGGCCTTGGTTCATCAACACGATCTTGTCCGCGACCTCGAAGGCTTCCTCTTGATCGTGTGTCACGAACACGCTGGTCACATGGAAATCATCGTGAAACCGGCGGAGCCAGTGCCGCAGTTCCGTCCGCACCTTGGCGTCGAGGGCGCCGAACGGTTCGTCGAGCAACAAGAGCCGGGGTTCCGGGGCCAGCGCCCGGATCAAGGCGATGCGTTGCTTCTGGCCGCCGGAGAGCGTCGCCGGGTATCGCCGGGCTTGTTCCTCCAGACGGACGAGTTTCAACAACTCGTTCACCCGGTCGCGGACCCTGTCCTCGGGCCACTTCCGCACCCGCAGGCCGAAGGCCACGTTTTCGAAGACGGTCATGTGCCGGAAGAGAGCATAATGCTGGAACACGAAGCCGACGTTTCGATCACGGACAGCGTGGTTGGTCACGTCGTCGTCCGAATGCAGCACCGATCCGGAATCGGGGATTTCCAACCCGGCGATGATGCGCAGCAGCGTCGTCTTCCCGGAACCGGACGGCCCCAACAGCGCGACCAGCGAACCGGCCGGAGCCTCCAGCGAGACGTTGTCGAGGACGACTTTTTTGCCGAAACTCTTCGTGATGTTTTTGGCCGTGATGCTCATGCGGCTCCATGCGGGGCGAGAGAAAGCCTTTCACGAATGTTTATATCGGACAAAGATCATCAGGATAGTGGTGTTTTATTCGAGATTGAGGAAGAATTCGCTTTAAGGCATTGGTCAAGAATCGATTATTCGCTTTTGGTTGTTGGAGACAGTCTCCGTTGAAGAGACCCCCTCCAACTCCCCTTTGGCAAGCTACTCATTACGGACATCTTTTGGGAGTTGTTGGGCGATTCGGAAGCCGGCAACCCCCCAGACAGGCCACCGTCTCCGGTCGGCGGGTGACGAGGATCGAGTCCGGGTCGACCCGGGGATTGACCAAAAACTGATACGCCGCGTCCATGTCGTTGCATCCCTCCGATGCCAGAGGAATCGAACGGTCCGGTTGGGCCGTGAACTGGTCCGGCATGATCCCCAACCGCCGCCGCAACCGGGCGTCCGGCAACACCCTGGCCCCATCCAGCCGGGCATACGTTTGCACGGCCACTCTTTCGCCTTCCTTCGGTTCCGTTCACCACTCCCACAACCTACACCCCATGCCTTCTCTGCCAACATGTCCGTAATGCATAACTTGCCAAGGGGGAGTTGGAGGGGGGCTCTTCCGCAATGACCAAAACCCTCAATGAAAGCAACAACCAACACCGGCCAAATGCCTGGGCGCCGTCTGACAAATCGCTGGAGCGCACGCGTGGAAGATAAAACGCCAAGCTCATACAGCAACGTGCGCGGCGCTCAGCTCAACCGTTCGGCGGCATGGACACGGGTTCGGGAAGTGCGAGCTTTATGGTCGGGCAGTGGTTAAAGTCGTCCGTGCCGATGGCGAACGTGGGTTGAGAAGGGTGGAAAGACAAAATACTTCGCCCGGTGACGGTCGCCGGGCGAGAGAACGGGGTTTCAGGCCGAACCAGCCGTTGCAGTTGACCGGCGACCTCCATCGTGGTGAAATGGCCTGGGGGTTTCCGGCGTCGGCAACTGGACTTGGTCGTTCGGCGAAGAGAGGGCCAACGGGTGGAAGCCGCCATGATCGAGCCGGCGTTGGCAACCGGATCGCCCAGGCGAACGCCCCGCCCGGCGTATCCCCGCTCCAACATTTTTTGCCTCCCAAGATCGGGAGTTTCGATGCTAAGCGCTTGTGCCGGTTTCGTCTTGATCGGGGCAGGCGGATCCTTCCTGCTCCTCGGGCTCTTTATGGCCCGAGAAACGATCGTTTTGCTGCGCCGGGGCATCCGGGCAAAGGCGACCGTCGTCGATTTGGCGCCTGGTTTCCGGGGGGCGATCTATCCGGTTGTCCAGTTCGTCGATCAGTCGGGCGCCGTGCGCTGCGCGAAGCTATCCGTTTCCGGGGGCGCCGAGCGGCGCGGGACAGTAATGACGGTTGCCTACGACGCGGAAAATACGTCGAACCTAATCGGTTTGACGTTCGTCCAGTCATGGCTTTTTCCGTCGGCCTGTTTTTTCTTTGGCGGCGCGGGCATGGTGAGCGGCTTTGCCGGGTTGTTCGGTCACTTACCGATCAAGTAGGGCATTCACCCCGGCCCCGTCGCGGGCGCCAAGCACGCCGACTCCCGCGCGGCGCCTGACTACGGCCGCCGCAGTTCGTGACCGTGGCGCACTCCGCTGCGGCAGGCGAACTTTATGTTCGGCCGCTTTGATCGAATCCAGCTTCGGCGCGACGGGCGGTCATAAACATGACCACGCGGGCGAACGTCTGAGAGGAGGCATTCTTGGCGAACCATTCCGTTCATTTTAAGAAGGCCGGAAGCACGTTCGCAGTGCCCCTGGCCGACGGACGATTCGGCGCTTGCCGTGTCCTGCGGGCCGATTCGGATCGGGAGATGTCTTTGTTCGCGGCCACGGAGTACGTCGATTCGCGGCCACCGGACATCACGAACCCGTTGCTGAGAACGATATTAACCGCGAACGGCACATACTATTTGATCTCCCTTGGCCGATGTGTGAAGTGGCAGCATTGGATTGAACCGCCGCCGAGAACTTTCAAGTATGTCGGCGTGGTTGAGCCGAGCGCGGCCGAGGCCCGAATCAACCTTGAGAGCTTCAGCAAGTTCTGGGATCACTGGCCCGACGGTATTTTGGCCGAGTGGCGCTGGCGTTATGACCGGCCGGCATTGGTGGCGGAATTTGACAGAAACAACGGACCTGGTGCCTGGCAGCGGTTTTTCGAGACGAGAACGAAGCAAAAACAAATGACTCTGGAAAAACTGAAGAAGGCAACGTTCTTCAGCAACTGGAACGGCGCGGTTCCCGCCGCGGCCATTCGTGAATCCCGGAAGCTCATCCGTGAAGCCGTCGAAGCCCTGATTGCCCTCGGCCCGAAACCGACGAAGAAGCTGTCGCAGGCGATCGTGCGACGATGCGTCGAAGGTTTCAACGGGCTGGACGAGAAGCATGAATTCATCACGACCATCGAGCGCGAAGATATCATCGAGCAGATCGATGAAGCACTGCGAGTGGCCGGCTTGAAGGACTATGATGATTGGGCGGACCGCTGGCGTGATTGGTAATAACACGGCCGAATAATGGCGTCGTGCCTGACCGGGCCCTCAGTCGTCGTTAGTGGCTGAAGTCGCTTCGGTCCCGGTTGCTGAGTTTTGGCGTTCGGCACGGAGGTCTTACCCGAGTGGATTTGCGGTCACACAACTTGGTCATCGGCTTCGAGGAGGCGATCCTGTCCGATGACCTTGAGCACTTCGCTGCGGCTGTCAGTAACGCGCTGACGGCAGCAGGTGCTGGCTCCGTCGGTGCCAGAGCCAGCATGACGGATGAGCCGAATGAATGGGGCATGCTAGCTATGATCCAAATCCTCGTCTCGGACTTGGAGGCCGGCGTTCGAGTTCTGCGGCACGCACTTCGCGAGGCACAGGTACCAGACACGACTTGGATCTACCAGTTCGAGCCAGAGTTGACTACCTACGAGATTTGGGGGTTCGATGAGAATGACCCACCCAAATGGGGTTGGTAGGCCGCAAAGGTAGTTAGACACGAGTACGCGGGCAATGACCGTCGACGCAGAAAACTGCTACGGTGGTCGGAGTGCCGGGTGCGAGTGACAGCGATATCGCCGAAAAATGCGATCCGGCAGACTCTGCCGTATGACGACTTCATATGGGCGTAATTGTTTCAACGGTGGGTCTGCTGAGTTGTGTCGTTCGGCGACAGAGGGTGATTGAGCGATGAAACCTCGCATGGTTAAGACACGGTTCCTCAAGCGGCTGGAAGCGGCCGGGCACTCGGTTGACACCCTGACCCCGGCCGTCGGCGTCGAGGCGCTGCTCGCGTATTATGCGGAAGAACGGGTCGACGGGTGCCCGCCCGACGAGGACGGGGACATGCTTCTGTTTCAGTGGGGCACCGATGATTGGGGCGATGGCCCGGCGTTCGAGGTCAGCATCGTGCGGCAACTGATTGTGGACGACGATGAAGACGAGGAACCGCGACAGCTCAATCTCCGATTCCGGTTCGGCCCGGCGTCGGGAAAATCGGCGGGCGAAGGGAATCGGTGGTGTGAATCGCCGGACCAACTCGCCAAATTTCGCCGGTTTGTGACCAAGTCGGCGGCGTTCAAGGCCGTCAGCGACTTGTCCCCTGAGTCCGTTGAGATCCGGTTTGGGCGAACCTGATCGTGCCGAACGGCGGACAACCCACCAGAGCCGCGTCCGGAAGTCATCGATAAACCTTCAGCTTCGGGAAGGTTTTCAATAGTTCCGCGACACCGGCATCCGTCACGCGGGAGTTGCGGACATTGATGAACTCCAGCTTCGGATAGGCGGCGAGCAGCTTCAATCCCGCGTCTGTCACCGGCGTGCCAACCAGAACGATCCCGTTGACATTGGCCGCCAAACGCGGTTCGCCGTATTTGCAGCGGGTGAAGCTTAGCAACGTCAGCCGGTCGTGTTCGTGAAGGAGACTTAGTGTCTCGTCATCGACTTGCTTCGGGCCAAGATCAATCCGCTTGAGCGTTTTGCTTTCAAGGAGGGTTTTCAGGCCCTTGTTGGTGACGCGGGAGTCGCGCAGGTTGAGGTTTGTCAGCGCCTGCATCGCCTTGAGTTCGTTGGCGCCGGCGTCGCTCACCGATGTTTCACTCAGGTTCAGGTCCGTCAGCGTGGCCACGTTGCGGAGCGTCTTTAGCCCGTCGTCGGTGATCGGCTGTTTCGACAGGTTCATGGCCGTGAAGGCTTTCAACGGCTGGTCTCTTCCTCGTGCTTCTGTCGCCAGAAGGTGAAGGACATCGTGCCGGGCCAGCGTTCTCAGGGCCTCGTCACTCACCGTGCCCTGATCGAACGTCGCGATCTCCAGCGCCGGCACGCCTGACAGGTTGACGAATTCCTCCGCCTTGATCCCGAGGCCGGCCAGCCAAAGGATTCGCAAGCCCGGAAGATCTTTGAGTTCTTTCAAACCCGCGGCGGTGATCTTTTGGTAATCCAAGCCAAGCGAATAGATGTCTTTCTCGGAGCGGGGCGGCTGTCGGTCGATGGTCCTTGCGTTGTAAAGGATGTGCAACAGGCCGGCCTCCCGCAACACTCGCAAATAGTTGTCCGTGATGCTTCCGCAAAGGAACAGATCCACCAAGGGAAGCCCGGCGAGGTGCCGGAAGCCTTCCCCTTTGATGGTGGGGGTGTTCAGATACAGCGTGCGCAGCGACTTGAAGCCGCCGATCACTTTCAAACCCTCGTCCGTGATCGGGGCATCGTCGATCATCAGGACCTCCAGATCCTTCAGGCCGGCAATCTCCCGAAGGCCCGCGTCGGTGACGCGGGCGCCGCGCATCGCCAGTTCACGCAGCGTTGTCATTTTGCCGAGGATGGCCATGCTGACATCCGAAACGTTGCGTCCGGAAAGTTGCAACACCTGAAGGGCGGGCAGGGCGGTCAGTTCCACAAGCCCGGTGTCCGTCACGCCGTCGGCGAGCGTCAGCGAGCGAATCTTGTCGTCCCGCTCCGGCTGCTGATTGTCTTTGAATGATTGGTACAGCGTGTGCAGCAACCCGGCTTTTCGGAGATCGCGCAGGGCTTTGTTGTTGATCTGCCCGACGCTGAGATGGAGGATCTTCAAATTCTTGTTGCCGGTCAGGTGCCCGAGGCCGTCCCCCTTGATGTTCATCGAGGAATAGAGCTGGATTTCCTCAAGGTTTTTCAGTTCCGCAAGCTCGGCAAGGCCCGCGTCGGTGATGTCGGAATTGGTCAGTTCCAACCGGCGCAGCGCCGGAAATTGCCTGATGTCCTTCAGGTCGCCGTCGCGGGCGCGAAAGCCTTTCACCGCCACGACCGTCTGGCCTTCGCGAACCACTTGCAGGCCGCGACTCTCAAGCCGCTCAATGATGATCTTCTCGTCTTCCGCGAATGCCGAAGCCGATCCGCCCAAGGTGACGATCATTGACAAAAAAATGCCAAATCGCTGACTCATGAAATGTCTCCCGGAAGAGATTGTTGGATCGCTGACGGATCACAACAGGAGTGAGTCAGTTCATGCTACCTCGAATGAAGCGAACAAAAAAGCGAAAAAGCGACCGGTTTGCCGGGCGGAGATGAGAAGCTATTGTGGTAAAGACTTTGACAGGCGGTTTCAGGTCAATTAGCCTGCTGCCATCTGCTGGCGAGGCTAAGATGGTTACGGCCGCCGGAAAGAGACAGAACCAATTCTGTCCGCTTCATATTCGGCCACAGGGAGTTTGGCGATGGCCGTCGGACTATGGATACCGACCGGGGCCTTGGCCCGGAGCCACGATGTGGTTGCCGATCTTCGGCGGACTGTCGCCGATGCATACCTAACGACCAGTTGCGATCCGGAGTCATTCTTTGTCGCTGACACCCGGACGATTGGCGGGTGGCTAAACGACCGTGCCGCGCATTTGTATTGTGCTTGGGATCTCGCCCTGTGGGACGACGTCGACGGGCCGGAGGTCGAACGGGTGTTCGGGATCCAGCCGGAGCGGGGGGCGTTTGCGATCGGATCCCATGTTGATGGGGCCGACGCCGAGCGGACCTTGGCGGTGGTGGCCGCCCGCTTGGCGGAGCAAACCGGCGGGGTGGTCAATCTCTTCCACGCGCTCCTTGAGGCGGCCGAATTGCCCGGTCGAGCGGCTTTGGTTCGGACCGGGAACGGTGATATGCGGGAAGATACGGTATTGGACGCGGTGGCGATGCGGGCATGGTCCAATCATCCACGGTGCTGGATGAGGCCGTAGGCGGCGAGGCTGAACCCAACGCTTCCGCAGACTGGGCCGCATTACGATAAAGTGAACCTCAGGGGCACCTGACGCGGGAGGTTTCGGCGAATGGGAACACTCGAACTTCAAGTCGATGGTAATGTTGTGTTTGCCCACTACATGCCACCCGAGGCCGGACCAAACAATGGCGGTTATCTCAGCCGAATCTTCCCCGGCGGCAGCTTCAAGGGCATCAGCCATAACCAGTTAATTGCTCTTGGAACGGGTTCGCACTATTTGCTTGCAGACGAGCGGGCCGGGGGCCTCAAGGGCGAGGAGCCGAGTGGACAGACTGTCGAGGATCTTGTGGTGAGCGGGCTGCGGTGGGTTTTGTTCAATTACAACGTGGGCGTTTGCACGGAGAGTGAGGTGCTCTTCGCATTGTTGCTCGCAATGAAGCCCGGTTGCATCACGCGAGTCATTGAAATCTTGCCAGAGGAGTGGCGGTCACGGCTCGCGGCATTCGCGGCTGACATCCCTGCTTACCGGGAGAGGGGCGGGGGGCGGTCTTTCGCCGGTGGCCAAGTGACACAAATTCCGGACGAGAACTTGGTCGCTGTGCTTCAGTGGTTTGAATCCGGGCAGCCGTCTGCCGGTGGCCACACAACTGCTGAGATTATTGTTTTGTGAAAAAGGCCGTCGCTTATGGATGCCGCAACCCCCTCGACCCTGAATGCTCAACTTTGGCATGGCGATCTCCTCGTCGCGGAGGTGTCGAACGTCATCGTCCATCAAGGGACATGGTTCGGAAACTACCGACAGGTAGTCAACCAAGAGCAAGGCAAGCAAGCGATACGGTTGTGTGACTACATCACATTTGACGAGAGGTGGCATAAACAGCTCAAACAAGGCCAAGACCCCGATCCGAGCCAGTTCGATCACTTCAAGGACGTGTTGTGCTCCGGCCTGTGGCGGGTACGGTTCCCCGATGGCGACATGCTGTTGATGATCGAGGGGCCAGGATTCACGGAGGGCGAGGCGTGCTGGAGGCACCCCGGCAATCAACCCACGCGGGAAGAATCTGCGTGGAATGAGTGGTGCCGCCGAACCAATCGCCATGTCTGACCGAACGGCATTTCAACTTTTTATGATGTATGGCCGGACTCCTTGATCCGTTTGTATCGGCGAGTATTGATGCGTTCATCCACCCATTGACGCCGATCCCTCTCGCCCAACAATAGCGTCACACCCTGTCTCTTCCGGGAGGTTCGCATGTCCCGTCTTCTTGCCGGGTTGTTGGCTGTCATCGTTGGTTGTCCTGTCGTCGCCCAAGAACCCAAAGAGAACAAGGAGAAGCCGCCGGGGGTTGTGGTGAGCGATCCGGCCAAACTGGCGGGTGACCTCGACTTTGCCATTCAGGGAGAATACCTCGGCAAGCGCGACGGCGACCCGTTGGGCGCCCAAGTGATTGCTCTGGGTGAGGGCAAGTTTGAGGTGAAGCTGTTCGCCGGGGGCTTGCCGGGTGCCGGGTGGGACGGCAAGCCCCCGGTTGCGGGGAAGGGCGTTCTTGATCGCAATCGTGTGGTGGTGAAGTCGGCCGGGAAGCCAGAGGAAACGCTTGGGGTTTTGGAGGCTGGCGCCGGCCCGAAGAATCGTGTCTTCACCATCGCCGGCAAGGAGGCGGCCGTCTTGGGCAAAGTCGAACGCAAGTCTCCCGCACTTGGCGAAAAGCCGCCCAAGGGGGCGGTCGTGCTGTTTTCCGGCCCGGCGGATGCGGACAAGTGGGACAAGGCCGTGATCGCCGATCTTTCCGACGGCAAGTTTCTCGCCGCCTCCGGCGTTCGCAGCAAACAAAAGTTCCAGAGCTTCCGGCTTCACTTGGAATACCGCACCCCTTGGATGCCCGGCCAGCCGCGTGCCAGCAGCGGCGTCTTCCTCCAAGACCGTTACAAACTCCAAGTTCTCGACAACTTCGGGCTCAAGAGTGAGGACAAAGAACAGGGCGCCATCTGTGAGGAATGCGAAATCACCTTCAATGGCGATGCGCTCATCAAGAAGGATGTGTCGGCCGCGAAGGCCATTGAAAACCTCGACCTCCTTGTCGGCGGAACTTACGAACAAGGCTTCATTCGCTTTAACCAAACCCAAAAAATAGCTGTTCAGGCATCATCACCAAAATTTCGACAACTCCCGGCGGATCTGGAGAACCTGTTCATCAAGAACGGCCGCGGGGAAATGGTTGCTTATTCTTCGTTCATGAAAATCGAGATGAAGCAATATGCGCCCAAAGTCAACATGTGTTATCCGCCCTTGGCTTGGCAGACTTATGACATCGATTTCACCGCCGCCGAACTTGATTCCGAGGGTTTGAAGACAAAATCCGCGAAGGCCACGATCAAACAAAACGGCGTCGTCATCTACGACGGACACGAGTTGAAATGGAATTCCCCCGGCGGCGGCAACTTCAACAAGTATCTGACCGAATCCGGCTCGCTATATCTCCAATACCTCGGCGACCCCGTGGTGTTCAACAACATCTGGGCGGTCGTGAAGTGAGGCAGTGACCGGGCAAGGCAGACCCGGCGGCCGCCCATCATCGGTCACTTGAACCCGATCTGAAACCGGCCAACACGCTACAGCCCTTGGTCTTCCCGGATTTTCAAACCGGTCAAAATCCGACCAAAAAGCACCCGAAAAACGTCAAAAAACCTCCTCCGGCGACCATTTTTGAACAGTCTCACACCCCAAAAGTGGTCAAAAACAGTGGGCCAACTGAACACTATTTTTCAAAATCCCCGGAAAAACAGAGGGGTCGCCTGATGATTTTGGGCAAATGCGCAGCGATTTTGACCAATTGAAAATGGCCCATTTTGAGGGAAGCACCTCGCCGACCGCAAGTTGAATGATCTGTGTTGGCGAACCAAAACATTCTTGAGCAGTCTTTCTCCGGTTTTCTCACAAATCCTTGCTTTCACGCGGCTGGCTCGGGTAATCTGTTGATGTAAGAGCATGAGGCCCGAATTCTTGGCCAGCCGCAGGGCCTCCAAAACGAAAGCTCGCCAGACCAATGAAGGCCGAACCTCAATCGCCGCAAAGTGTCATTCGTTTGATCGATTGCGCCAATTCGCCGCTTTGGCTAACGCGGCGAGAGTTAGCCAAGTTTTTGAAAGACTGACAGTTCTGTCGATTCTGAATCGTTTTCGGAGTCGAAAAACGGCTTGAAAACCAGCCGTGATTGATTGTGCAGAGCTGCAAGCTACTAACAAGTTCGGCGAGATATCCAGTGCGACACGAATTGTACGCCAATCCTCACGATGGCCTGAAGTGGACCGTTGCGTGCCGTACAGCGCAGACCACATCAGCCGTTGGCATTCTTCAGGTAGCCATGCTGCTTGAGGATGCGGGGCACCCTCCGGAGGACGACGTTGATCCGCGTGCTGACCCTACGATCAGTCGTTTTTTCAGAGGCGAGCACTTGGCCTTCGCCCGTGGAGAACACCGCTTGATCACCCGGATCCTCACACTCGGTCCGCTTGTTGGTCGGCAGATCGAGGTAATCGACGCGCCTTATCGGAACCGGAGTTCCGCTCGCGACGACTATTTCAACCAGACCGTGAGGCAACTACTGAGTCGAGAGCATGAAAGACGAGACGTGGTTCTCCTCGATCCGGACTCCGGGATAGCTGGCGCCAATGCCGGGCCCAACCACGTTCGGCCTGAGCATATCCGTCAGGTGTGGGACGCGATGAAGGCCGGTGACACGCTCTTGGTGTACCAAGCGTATCAGCACAGCCTAAACGCCAAGGCAGACCAACTCCGTGCAGCCCTCGGCTGGGGCACAAATGTCACTGTGACTGACTTCGGTGGGCCAAACATCCGGATCGCGTTTCTCTGGGCAGTGAAGCCGTAAGCAAGAAAATCAGCGGAACAGTCGCGGTATGTTAACCAAGGCAAGCCGAGCTGGGCCCCGTACCTGATCGGGGCGGCATCAGCGATTTCAGCGTTGTGGCTCACTCAGCGGCCCCACTGCTGATGATCCACGTTCGGCCAAAGCGAGCATTGGCGACATGTGACTGTCGCGTCGCTACAAAAACACTGAGGTATAACAACTGACATGAAAACAACGCTGTCGTTTCCACCCTGTGGAACGGACATTCCCTATTTCGACCCAACCGAGTTCGACCCAGCCGAACGGCACGAGTACGTTGATCTACGCACGAACCCGGCTGGTATAGATGAACTGCCGGAATTAGCGAAGGAGCCACGATTCAAAGACTACCTGCTCCAGATCAACGGTGCTGATACCATCTTCCAGAGTTTCGGCTGCAATTTCTCATTTTTTCCAGGCGAAGAAGAGGTAATTGGGCCACCTATCCCGCCCAGTAAAGAACCACAGAAACAACGACAGGCAGAGGTTGCGAATTCATATGTCCATGTCGGGTTTGCAGATCTAAATCGTTGCACAAACTTGGACGATTACTATCGCTTGGCCGGCAGACTGTGTAAACATCTGCACGGGCAACCGGACTTCGCCGAGTCTGAAGACGAGAACGAATACTTTAATCTAGAAATTGGACTCGAAACGCTACGCATGAACGGCGAGGACAAGGGATTTATCCTCGCACTGACCTGTGACACTCTGGGATGGGATGAGCAAGAGGCAAAAGACCGTTGGGCAGCTTTGATGGAAACGATCTCGCACTACTTGGCGAATGAGAAACTGTAACAGTGGCCAAACCAAGCACTACACCTGATACGGCAGCATGACGAGTTTTTAGGAGTTAATAGCTACATGCTGCCGGTCTGGTGAGCTATGTCGACTATGAGGCCGTCAATGAATCAAGCCCGTTTTGGTTGATTTAGCCCGGGGAGATATGTGCGGAAGGGCCTTCAGTGGCCAACAGGCCTTCTTTCATTCATATCTCACCCGCCCTCGCGTTTCCTTCCGAAGCGGAGTCATCGCCACTTTGCCGTCTTCATCCATCAACCGTTGTTGATCGGTTGCTGATGCTGCCTCACCGAATGCCGACAAAAACAGACGACGCGATTAAACCGCCACATGGTAACGGCCATAATCAGATCGGACATCGCAAGTTCATTGGTCTTTCGGGAGTGGGACGGCTCTTGTCCCACTTCGCCAAAAATGACAACTTGCATAGCTACTTTCGGCGAAGGAGAGCGGAGGCATGGGATGCTTGACCTGAATCACCCGATGTCGAAGCACATTTTCCGCGCGTCCGGCCTGTTGGATGGATTGCTGATGGCCGGTCAGCGAATGAGCGTGTCGCCGTCACCTGATCGCGCTGAGTTGCTCGGCAAGTGCCTGTCCCGTCTCGACGAATTGCGGGAACTGGCTCTGGCCCAGTTCCCGTCGCGGGCGGTTTTCATTGTCGCCGCAGTTGATGAGTTGGAGGCTGGCTTGCGTGCATTGGCAGGGTTGGGTGGCGGACAAATCATCGAGGATCGCCGCAACGGGTCGGGAGATTGTTCGGTTTGCGGGACGACCATTACGCATTATCCCAAGTACGGTTTGGTGTTGTGCGGCAAGTGCGACGAGCTGTTCATACCCGCTCACGGCAAACTGTGTGGGTTCGATGGTTTCGGCACTGACGCCATCTGAGCAAAAGCCGGCCGGGGTTGGCGCCGCGCCTGACCCGGTGGCATGATTCGTTTCTGGTGAATCCAAGATCACCGGATTGGAAAAGAGCCATCATCTTGAATGTGGTCGATGCCACAAGTCATCCGACAAGCGACTGGCTTCAAAAAGAAAACCCCCTCGGATTTCCGGTTGGAAATCCGAGGGGGTTTGTCACCGGTCATTCCGATGGCTCATTCGCCGGGGTGGTCCTCTTCGTATTTGGTGATTTTTTCCACGCGGCGGAGGTGGCGGCCGGCGTCGAATTCGGTGGCCAGCCAGATGTTGACCATGCGGTCGATTTGTTCCTGGCCGAGGAAGTCGGCCGACATGCACAGGACGTTGGCGTCGTTGTGGCGGCGGCTCATTTCGGCTTCGATGTCATTTCGGCAGGTGACGGCCCGGACGCCGTGGACTTTGTTCGCGACGATGCACATGCCGAAACCGGTGCCGCAGACCAGGATGCCGCGGTCGGCCGCGTGGCCGGCGACCTCTTGGGAGACCGGAATCGCGTAGTCGGGGTAATCGACGCCCGCTTCTCCGCAGGTGGTGCCAAGGTCGTGAATCTCATGGCCGGCCTTCGTCAGCACGTCTATCAGGCGCTGTTTGACGGTGTATCCCCGGTGATCGCTCCCCAACGCGATTTTCATGTCAGTCCCATTTCGGTGATCAATCGATTCACATGCCGTCGGATCGTTTCCGCGCAGGCCCGATACACTTCGGGGCTTCCGCCGATCGGATCATCCAAGTCCCCCTCCGCCCCGCAAAGCAGTCTCAAGGAACCCCGGACGACCGGATACCGGCTCAACACGGTGAGCAGGTGGTTCCGTGTCATCCCGATCAAGTCGTCCGCCGAGGCCACAAGTTCGGCTCCGGCGGGGGTGCTTCGGTGAGCGGAATGGTCAACATTCCATTCTAGCAGAACCTCCACGGCTTCGGGGGTGGGTCTGTCATTCGGAGCCGCCGACGTTCCCGCCGACCGGACCCGATACCCGCGGGCAGGTAATTCGCCAACGGAACACCCAAGCCGGAGGGAGAGTTCCTGCTTGAAAAGGGCCTCGGCCATCGGGCTTCGGCAAGTGTTCCCGGTGCAGATGAACAATATCTGTCGGGCTAGTTTTTCCCGAATCGATTCCCCGGAAACCATTCCCGGTTGAAGCACGGACCAGTTCCGGTCCGCCAGCCGCACGACGGTGAGGGCGCCCGCCGCCGGTTGATCGTCCGCAATCACCAAGGCGATCTCGTCGCCCCAGGCGGGTTCCCCGGTCACGGGGTAAAACTCCAGCGGCCCCGCCAGTGTCAGGATGGCATTGGTCAGCGGGTGGGCCGGAACCCAGAGGGCTGAGCCGTCATCCCGTCGCCACGCCACGCCGGACGGCCAGATCCGGCCGCACCAAGCGGCCTCGTCCGGGGTCACATCCCCAAAATCGATGACGCGGGAGGGATCGGCGAACACCGACAGTCGCGGAGATTCAGCCAATGTTTGCAACGATGGCGCGCCCGCCCTGACCGCGATCATCGGCCCGGCTTCCGTGGGCAGCACGACCATGCGGCCGGCCATCAGATATTCGGCCGCCAGACGGGCGATCTCTTCGGGATTGTTGGCCTGACGCCAGTGATGAACGACGGGCATCCGGCGAAGGCTCCCAAAATGTGAAGACGGACTTTCTTTGAGGTTTGGATATCACAAATCCTCCTTTCTGACAAGAGTCTGAATGATGTCAAATGCGCAATGAAGCCCCGATTGGCGCCAATTTGAATGATGTCGAAAACGCAATGAGGCAAACGATTGGCATTTCCCCAAACGCCGAGGTTGGTTATGCGGTCAACGGTCGGGATGACGTTGTGAAGGAACCCGCCCGCGGATGACCACGATGCGACTTCTAGCTCTCCTCGCCGTGATGGGCGCCGTCGGGACGGCCGCCGCTCAAATTCCGCCGGCGCAGCCCCTTGTTCCGCTCATCCCGCCGACGAACATTCCGGCCGACCCGCTGCCGACGGAGGCCGAGGTGATTCTGGCCCAAGTGCCCCGGAACTTGGATGTGGGGCAACAACATACCTTCGGGGCGCAAGTCCAGTTCGGTTATCCGAGCGGTTTGCGATTGCAATACACCGCGATCCGGTATGAACAGACCTCCATTTTGCTGGAAGCCTTTGCCGGCGCCCGGACGGCCTTGTGGGGGGACGAGGGCGTATACGGCCTCGGTGCCCGGTCATTGTTCACGATTGTCTCAGACGGCGAAAAGAACGCCCTGATGTTCGGCCCCGGCATTAGCTTCAGCTATTGGCAGGCGGAATCGCATCATTGGGACTATTGGGGCTACCGCAGCCGCGAGACGGACCAAACCTATTTGCTCTTTGACGCCAACATCGGCTGGCTACATGAATTGTCCCCGTCCGTGGGATGGGAAATCGGCCTGAACTTCGGCGCGTTGGTTGGCCTCTCGGGCCGGGAATCGTGCGGCTGCAAGGTGAGCGGCAAAGTGACCAGCGGCACCATCGGCATCTACACCGGCTTCCGGTTTTGAGTTCGGCCGGTCAATCGAGGCCGGTTCGCGGCGGGAAGGTGTTTCCATCCGCGAACGGGTCCGGGGTGGCGTCGAAGCGTTCCAAGTCACGGTCGGACCAGCCGAAATGATGGGCCAGTTCGTGGATCACCGTCTTGCGGACTTCCGTGCGGAGTTGAACCGGGTCCTTGAATTCTTCTTCGTGCGGCTTTTTGAAAATCCAAAGCCGGTGTTGTAGCTCGCTCTCCAGCAACCCGTCGGTCATCATCCCGCCCAACTCCACCGGCTCGAACAACCCGAGCAATGATTCCCCCGCTTTGATTTCCTCTTCGGTCAACCCGGCGGCGAGCAACAAATCATGATCCGGTTCGTCGGCCACGTCGACGACGAGATTGTCCAGATACGGACGCAAATCCTCCGGCAACGTCTCCATCGTTTGCCGGACGATCTTTTTGAATTCCCGCATGGACAGCTCGGCCATGATGTCTGTTCCTTCGCTGGCTTGTCTTTGCGGAATCACCCACAACCAAAAAAATTGCGTTTGGTTTGTCTTCGGGGCGTTGAACAAATTCCGATTGGACACTGGTCGGTTCCCCTCGCGTGGCCGAAGGGGAATCGATGATCTTATCCGCACGATTGCGGGGGTCGAGAAGTGTGTGGGAAATGCGAGACCAACGGCCCAAAACGGTCTGGATGCTAATTGGCATGGCCGGACGGCGGCTTGGGCAAATCCGTGGCGGTTGTCAAACTGGTGGATCAAAACGGCCCGCTACGAGGATAATGAGGTAGAGGCGACGAGGACAACGAGGTTGAATCGATGCCGACGAGTTCGTTGAGCGTGGTCATCCAGCGTCTTCTGACCGATCTCAGACCGGACGGGGACGGACTGACCGACGGGGAACTCCTCGCCCGCTTCCTGAGAAGCCGGGACGAGGATGCTCTTGCCATTTTGGTACGGCGGCACGCCCCGATGGTATGGGGCGTCTGCCGCCGCACGTTGCACAATCCCCATGATGCCGAGGATGCGTTTCAGGCCACGTTCCTCGTCCTTGTCCGCAAGGCGGCAGCCGTGCCGGGGCCGGCCGTCGCCAACTGGC
>NZ_JH636440.1:271887-304372 GCF_000255705.1 Zavarzinella formosa DSM 19928 | reverse complement strand
CGAGGGCAATGCTGGCGAAGCGGCTCGCCCGGCGGGGCGTCACAATCACGGGCGGGGCGTTGGCGGTAGTCCTGTCGCCGAACGTCGCATCGGCGGGCGTGCCGGTGTTGTTGGTGTCGAACACAATCAAAGCCGCAAGCATCTTTGCGGCAGGACAAGCGACGGGCGCGGGAGCTATCTCGGCCAACGTCGCCGCTCTAACAGATGGAGTGATGAAAGCCATGTTGTTCAACAAACTGAAAGCGGCAATGACCATCGTGCTGTTCCTCAGCTTCATGACGACGGGGGTAACCTTTCTTGCCAGCGGCACGGCCGCGGAGCAGAATGGCACGAAGCCCACGGAGAAACCTGCGGAAAAGGGCAAGCCAAAGGATGAGCCGCCGCCCGCACCGGACAAGAAAAACGTGCTGACACCAGAAGATGTTGTGCGGCAAAAAATGGATATGAACAAGGCGACTGTCGAGTTCAAGGTCGAATATGTGTCGAAGTCGATCTTGGTCAAGATGGCTGGCGGCGAGGATGCGGCTTGGGACATCGGCCACGGCCCCGATGATTTACGCCTTCGCCCGAAGGCCCCCCAGGAGAAGAAGACGGCCGTTTTCGAGGCGATCCTGACCGATCATGCGATCAAGCAATTGAAACGAGCCGGAATCACGGACGTGGCGAAACACCTCAAGTCAAAGACCGTGCGTGTCACCGGAAAGATTTTGTGGGCGCACTATAGCGGCTACGGCACTCCCCCGGTGGCTGAGGTCGTCATCAATGACCTCAGCCAGTTTGAAGTGGTGGATTGACAAGCCGAGCGAAACTAATGGCCGAGTTGCCCCGGGTGACAGCCTGTTGTCGCCGCCAACATTGATTGAATTCATCCCTTCCTTCGCCGGCCCGCCTTTGCGGAATCACCCGCAACCAAGAAGATTGCGTTTAGTTCATCTTTGGGTCGTTGAACAAATCCCGATTGGTCATTGGTTAATGGGTATCAGCCACCACCGGCCAGTCATTGGTCGATTCCCCTCGCGTGACCCAAGGGGAATCCATATTCTAAACAGCTTGCCGATGTCCCCGTGAGGATCACCGTGTCCACGCTGAGTTTGCCGATGGAAGCCGAACCCCGAACCTCGAAAGGCACATTTGCCTTCGTGAGTCTCGGATGCCCCAAAAACACCGTGGATTCCGAGCGCATGCTCGGGAAACTCGCCCAGGATGGCTACGGCCTCGTGCCGGAAGCCGACGGGGCGGGCACTGTCGTCATCAACACATGCGCCTTTATCGAGTCGGCCCGCGATGAGTCCCTGAGCGTCATCCGCGAGATGCTGGAACTCAAGAAGCAGGGCCGGGTCGGGTCGGTGGTCGTCGCCGGGTGTCTGGCCGAGCGGCAGAAAGACTTGCTCCTCACCGAAGTGCCGGGGGTCGATCAGATCGTCGGCGTGTTCGGCCGGGAAGAGATCGTGCAAGCGCTGGACCGGGCCACCACCCAGCAACAGGAACAACGCAGCATCTTCCGTCCGGCCCCGGTGCGGGCGCTGGAGGACACGGCCCGGCTTCGCATCACGCCGCGGCATTATTCCTACATGAAGATTTCCGAAGGGTGCGACCGGCTTTGCACGTTTTGCGCCATCCCCAAGATGCGCGGCAAACATGCCACCAAGCCGATGGAAGAGATCATCCGCGAGGCCAACGAACTGGCCTCCGACGATGTGCGGGAACTCATCATCGTCGCCCAGGACAGCACCTATTACGGCATGGACCTGTACGGCCGGGTTCGCCTCGCCGAACTGCTCCGCGAACTGGAAAAAGTGGACGGGATCGAATGGATTCGTCTGTTGTATGCTTACCCGGAGCATGTGACGGACGAACTGTTGGAAACGCTGGCGAACGCCAAAAAGGTCATTCCATATGTGGACATGCCGTTGCAGCACATCAACGACCGCGTGTTGAAGCGGATGCAACGCCGGGTGGACCGGGCGAAGACTGAAAAGCTCATCAGCCGTTGGCGCGAGGCCGTGCCGGGGCTGACGTTCCGCACGACCTTTATCGTCGGCTTCCCCGGCGAGACGGATGCCGAATTTGAAGAGTTGTGTGATTTCGTCGAACAAACGAAATTCGAGCGGGCCGGGGCCTTCACCTACTCGCTGGAAGGGGACACCCCCGCCGCCAAGCTCGACGGGCATCTGCCGACCGAAGTGAAGAAGGAACGGCAGGACCGCCTGATGGGCATCCAGCAGGAAGTGGCCTTCGAGTGGTCCCGCAAGCAAGTCGGCCGGGAAATCGATGTCATCATCGACGGTCCACACCCGGAGTTTGCGAACCATTACGCGGCTCGCGGCCACGCGGACGCCCCGGAGATTGACGGCACCGTTCGCGTGAAGGGCAAAAACCTCAAACCGGGGGACATTGTCACCGTTAAAGTGACCGGGGCCGACATCTACGACCTCACCGGTCGGGCCATCGGCGACCCGAGGTGACCAGCTAATGGCCGCCGAGCCCAACCTCTGGACGACCCCCAATTGGCTGACGATCAGCCGGCTGCCGCTGACCGTTTTGCTGTGCCTGTTCATCCATCTCAATTGGTGGCCGGCCGCATTGTTCACGTTCGTGATTGCCGCCATCACGGACTGGATCGACGGTTGGTGGGCGCGCACCTTCGGCCAGCTTTCCATGTTCGGCCGCACGTTTGACCCGCTGACGGACAAAGTGCTTCTCGGCAGCGCGTTCATCTTCCTGCTGGCCGTTCCGGCCTCTGGTTTTGAGCCGTGGATGACGGCGGTGGTCATCGGCCGGGAACTGCTTGTCACCGGCCTGCGTGGCTATGTGGAAACCCTCGGCAAGAAATTCGGGGCCGACTGGTTCGGCAAACTGAAAACCATCCTCCAGTGCGTGACGCTGATCGCCGTGCTGCTCACCCTCTGGCTCCGGGAAGTCCCGGCGTTTGACAGCTTCGGAAACCTTCTCGGCACCTTGCAATTCGGCCTGATATACGCGATGATCGCCGCCACGGTGTTGAGCGGCCTTCAATACATCACGAAGGCGGCCCGGTTAATCGGAGCATATTAAATGGCTGGCGCTCTTGGTTTTGCCATCGTTGGTTGTGGGATGATCGCCCGGTTCCATGTGAAGGCTCTCGCGGAAGTTCCGGGGGCCACAATCGCCGCCTTGGTGACGCGAAATCTGGCCAGCGCCGAAAAGCTGATCGCCGAGACCGGGATTCCCGCCGTGCCGGTGTTCACGAGTCTGGCCGAGGCGTTGAAGCATCCCGGCGTGGATGTCGTCATCATCACCACCCCCAGCGGGGCGCATCTCGAACCGGCGGTTGAGGCAGCCAAAGCCGGGAAACACGTCGTCGTGGAAAAGCCCTTGGAAATCACGCCGGAACGCTGCGACGCCATCATTGACGCTTGTGCCAAGCACGGCGTGCAGCTTTGCACCATCTTCCCGTCGCGGTTTCATGATGCCAACATGGTCCTGCACGATGCCGTGGCGGCCGGGCGGTTCGGCCGTCTCACCCTCGGGGAAACCACCTGCAAATGGTGGCGGTCCCAAGCCTATTACGACGAAGGGGGTTGGAAAGGCACCCAAGCCCTTGACGGCGGCGGGGCACTGATGAACCAAGCCATTCACAACGTCGATTTGTTGTTGTGGATGATGGGGGATGTCGCCCAAGTGGCCGGATTCACCGCGATGCTGGCCCACGAGCGTATCGAGGTGGAAGACACGGCCGTCGCCGCCCTCACGTTCAAGAGCGGGGCCTTGGGCGTCATTCAGGCGACCACCAGCGTTCACCCCGGCTTGCCGAAGACCATCGCCATCCACGGCGACCGCGGCTCGGCCGTCATCGAACAGGAAGACATCCTGCGGTGGGAGTTCCAGCCGCCCACCGCCGGCGACGACGCGGTGAAAGCCCGCTTCGCCCAAAAGATCGGCGTTTCCGGCGGCGCCAGCGACCCCAAAGCCATCTCCTTCCAAGGCCACGCCCGCCAACTGACTGACTTTGTGAACGCCATCCAAACGAAAACCGCCCCCAAGGTGGACGGCCGCGAAGGCCGCAAAGCGGTCGCGTTGATCTGCGCGATTTATGAATCAATGAAAACCGGCCGAGTGATCAGATTAAGTTAAAGAGAAGAATTTTTTTAGCCACGGATCGAACACGGATGAAACACGGATTCGGACAAAAACCAAATCGTGATAAAACCAAAACGATATTGAAAACCGGATAAGACAAATCAATCTTTATTTGTCTTATCCGGTTTTAATCATTCTTGTCTTTTGTCCGAATCCGTGTTTCATCCGTGTTCGATCCGTGGCTAAAAATTGCCTTTCTCTTCTCCGTGGCAATGGGAGTGCCCTAATCAATGGCGAAGAAGCCTTCCAACCCGACGATTGACTTGCTTGTTTACATCGTGCTTCGGCTGGGCGTGTGCTTTCTGCACATTCTGCCGTTGACGGTCGCGTTGCGAATGGCCGATTTGATGGCTTGGTTTGCGTACACGGTGGACAAGCGCCATCGGGAGGTGGCCCGCGAGAACTTGCGGATTGCCTTCCCGGAACGCTGCGCGGACCCCGTCGAGTGTGATCGGCTGGTGCGGGCGTGTTATCTGCATTTCTGCACGATGCTCGTCGAGATCATGGTGCTGCCCCGGCGGCTGCATCTCCACAATTGGCGCAAATATGTGGACGATCACGGGATCAAAATGCTGATTCCGCATCTGATGGTTGATCGGGGCCTGATGACGGTGACCTGTCACTTCGGCAACTGGGAAGTGGCCAGCTACATCACCGGGCTGACCGGCTTCAAAATGAGCGGGATCGCCCGGACGCTGGACAATCCGCATCTCGATCGCTTCCTCAAACGCTTCCGGCAAAAAACCGGCCAGACGATCCTCGACAAGAACGGCGACTTTGACAGGATCAACGCCGTGCTGGAAAACAAAGGCATCCTTGGCACCCTCGGCGACCAAGACGCCGGCGAACGCGGGCTGTTTGTCGATTTCTTCAACCGCCCCGCCTCCACCCACAAAGCCGTCGCCCTGCTGGCCCTGCAACACGACGTGCCGATGGTGCTGGTCTCCGTCTCCCGGATCGGCCATCCGATGCGCTTCGCCTACACCATCACCGACGTGATCGACCCGAGAGACTACCCCGTGACCGGCCGGGGAGATGCCGTGCGCCTGATGACGGAACGCTTCACCAAAGGCTTCGAGAAAATGATCCTCGAACACCCGGAGCAATACTTCTGGCTGCATCGGCGCTGGAAACATCAACCGAAGCCGCGACGGGAGAAGAAAGCGGCGGCGTAGGGCGTCGTTGGTTAGGAAAAGCGATGCTCGGTCAAGAGGTTATGGTTGATGTTCATGACGGGTAGCAAGGAGATCACTGAATGAAGAAATCGAAATCCGACTGGGTATCTCTCTTGGCGAAGTTTGAGATTCAAGGTGGTTCAGTCAATCCTGTGCAGAGAAAAATTCTTGCTCAATATCAAAAAAACACGGGATTCATGCTGCCGAAAAGTTATTGCGATTATTGCCAAGTTTTCGGCCCCGGCTTTCTCACCCTACCCTATTGTTTTCGTGTCTGTGTTCCAACGGCCAGTTCGGCAGCGTTTGACATTGACATCTTAAATAAGAACAAAAAGGGCATGCCAGAAGACTATGTTTCTGATGTTGATCAATTCAGGCGTGCTGTATTCTTTGCCTCAGATATCGGTACTTCTCATTTTTTTTGGGATCCTCACGAGGTAATCGATAGTAAAAATCATGAATACGGGATTTTTGTCATTTATCGAAGCTGGGAAGTGAAAAGAATATCAGAAGATTTTTCGAGCTTGATCCATGACATATGTCATGGAAGTGGAGTTCCTGGATACGAGAACGCAGAGGGTGTTGATCTGGTCTTTGAACCCGGACAATAATAAATCTCAGGCCGCGTCCTGTTCAAATGGCATCGCTTCACCACCGAACTCGTTTTTTCGGTGGCTCTTAACTCGCCGACGCTCGGCAGTTCAGCAAGAAGGACTTTTGAACACAATGAGCAATGTTCGTAAAAGCACAAGGAGTGTTGTCTCATTGTTTTGAACGCTCCATTCAGGGTAGTTGGCATGATGAACAATTTGACCGTACACGAATATTCAGAAAATCAACCGGCCCCATATGTCACTTGCAAAGTGATTGAAGTTGGCGATGATGAATGGGCGAGATTTTTCTTTTCCAGTGACGAGAGTTTGTTAGTATATGTGAGTGCGGACATGAAGTCTGTTTCGCTCTGGAACCTTGAAACTGGATCTCTAACCAAGAAAATTGCCTGCGAACTCAAAAAAGTTGGCGAGGTTGATTTAAGTCCAGATGGGAACCTCTTAGCTGCAATTGAACTGGGGCAAATATCACTACGAGACTGCGGGACTGGGCTGATTGTCACGCAGTTGCCCGTGACGATTGCGGGATCTGAATGCACAGTTCGGTTTTTGAATTCCACATTAATTGCATGTGTTACCGAATCGGCAATTGAAATCTGGGATATACAGAGATGCCGATCTGTGGCCAAACGCCATTATGCTGAAAGACGAATAGTGGCATCATATGGGCGATCGACCGGACAACTTCTTGCTCACACAGTCAGTTACGGGACTGAATTCTGTAAATACGAGCTAATTGATCCATTGATCGATATGCCCATTATATCGATTGACATCTCAGATGATTTGGCTGCAATATTTTCAAGTCGCAATCGTTATTGTCTTTTTCGCGGAATTGACGCGTTAGACAGATATTGGATAATTGATTGTGATCAACTTCAGGGAAGCCGGATTTCAAAAGATAGCATTGAAATGTTTGGCTGTGCTCTGGGTGGGCTGGCATTTTCCATATCGCAGATATTTGATATAGAGTTTGATCTTCCTCCATATCGAAATTATCGCGTCGCGATTCATAATCCAAGCCGGAATTCTTTGTTTTCTTGGCCCTTGGGCGAAGTTCCTCCCTTGGTCACGATGAATGACAGCAGTAACGTGTTTGCCATCTCACAAAATCAATCACATGCCAAGGTGGATAGGATATGGTTCGTTTCGGCAGATAATCTTAGGATAATATCCCAAAGCTCTGGATTTCCAAGTGTCTCTCCTTATCGCAAAATTTCACAATCGGGCAAATGGTGTGCGGCATTGGTCACGCAGGAGGATATTGGATTGATGTGTTCGCCACATCCCGCAGGATCTGTGTGTCTCGTAAAAATCATGTCGGATTCCACGACGCAAACCCTTCATCGCAACAATCATTAGGGCATTTGCAGAACTAATGATTTGGTTTCGTTGGACACTGACCACGTTCTTGGCGGACTCGCTGGGTCAGGACTTGGGGTCGATCAAACAGATGGACCGGCGGGTGACGCTGGCGCATGACGTGGCCCGGTGCCAGTCCTTGAAGCTGTGCCAGCGCGGGAACCGACTGACAAAGTCGGATGTCGCCATCAAGCCGTTTCACCAGGGTTGAGCGATGCAACAAACAAGCAAAGCAGTCGCCGTCCAAGCCGCTTTGTTCGTTCGCTTGGCCCGCAACCTGCAGGAGCAATCCCCCAAGTTCGGATTGGGATAGCGAACGAACCAACAATGTTATCGCTGCGCCGAGGCATTGATCGTTCGCTCGTTTGCCCGCTGGCAGAACAGGGGAGTCAAATGGTGGCGCCGAGGGCCATTTGCAGGACTTGATTCAACAAGTCCCTGAGGAATTTCTTCTGTTCGTTGTCCATCACGCCATTCCAAGTGCCACGTTCGGCAGGAGTTCCGCGTTTCCGGGGCCGGAGGCTCCGTTTGCGGCGGTGTTGTCCCCTTGGCCCGATCACGGTCGTCTCTATATCAAATGTTCGCCCATAATGCTTTGAAAATCCTTCAGGAAGGTATTTGTCCCGATGGCCACGTCCGATGTCGCAAAACCCGAACTCGCCCCCGCTGGCAAGAAACGAATCCTCTGGGCCGATCAGGACATGCCGGTCCTGACCCGCGTGCGGGAGCGCTTCGCCAAGGAAAAGCCGTTGGCCGGGATGCGGATGGCCGCGTGCCTCCACGTGACCGCCGAGACGGCCAACCTCGTGCGGACGCTGCAAGCCGGCGGGGCCGAGGTGATGCTGATCGCCTCCAATCCCCTGTCCACGCAAGACGACGTGGCCGCCAGCCTCGTGGCCGACTTCGGCGTGCATGTCAACGCCATCCACGGCGAAGACACGGACACCTACTACAAGCACCTCGTGGCCGCCCTTGAGTTTGAACCGAACGTGACGATGGACGACGGGGCCGACCTCGTCTCCGCGATGGTGTTCGTCACCTTGGGCCGGTTGAAGGAAGTCCACCCGCAAGTCAAGAAGTGGGCCAGCCAGTTCCCGGAAGCCAAGCTGAAGAACCTGTTCAAGAAGATCGTCGGCAGCATGGAAGAGACGACCACGGGCGTCATCCGGCTCAAGGCGATGGAGAAGGACAAAGTCTTGAAGTTCCCGGTGATCGCCGTGAACGACGCCAAGACCAAGCACATGTTCGACAACCGTTACGGCACCGGCCAGTCCACCCTCGACGGCATCATCCGCGCGACCAACGGCTTGATCGCCGGCCGCAAGGTGGTCGTCGCCGGTTACGGCTGGTGCGGCAAGGGCGTCGCCAGCCGCGCCCGCGGCCTGGGCGCCCAAGTCATCATCACGGAAATCGATCCCGTCTCGGCCCTCGAAGCCGCGATGGACGGGTTCGCCGTCATGAGCATGACCGAAGCCGCCAAGGTCGGTGACATCTTCATCACCGTCACCGGCAACAAGCACATCATCGGCAAGTCGCACTTCGCCTCGATGAAGGACGGCGCGATCGTCTGCAACAGCGGCCACTTCGACGTGGAACTGGACCTCCCGGCTTTGGAATCGCTGACGACCACGAAGACCGCCGATGTCCGCCCGCAAGTGGACGAATACAAGATCAAGGGCGGCAAGAAGATTTTCGTCCTCGGCTCCGGCCGGCTGGTGAATCTGGCGATGGCCGAAGGCCACCCGCCGTCCGTGATGGACATGAGCTTCGCCACCCAAGCCCTCGCCACGGAATACTGTGTGCTGAACAAGGGCAAGCTGAAGCCCGCCGTCCACGGCGTGCCGGTCGAGATCGAAAACTACGTGGCCCGCGAAAAGCTCCTGAGCATGGGCATCAAGATCGACACCATGAGCGCCGAGCAAGAGAAGTACTCGACCGCTTGGGAACACGGGACGTGAGCCCGCGTTGCGGGAATGACCCAATGACCAATGACCGATGACCCTGTTGATTTGGTCATTGGCCATTGGTCATTGGTCATTTTGAAGTGTGCCACCAAACTGACCCAAAGGATGATTGTGTTCACCGGCCTCGTCGAAACCCTCGCCACTGTCGAACGCATCGAAGCCACGCCCGGCGGCAAGAAACTGGTCATTCGACACGGCATGGCCGGTGATTTGGTTCTTGGCGAGAGTGTCGCCGTCAACGGGGCATGTCTCACCGTCGTGGCCTTCTCGGCAGACACCTTCGACTTCGACGTGGGGCCGGAAACCCTTCTCAAAACCAACCTCGGCCACCTAAAACCCGGCGATTCGGTGAACCTGGAGCGTTCCCTGCGCGTGGGGGACCGCCTCGGCGGGCACTTTGTCCAAGGGCATGTGGATGCCGTGGGGACAATCGACCGGCGAGAACGCAACGGCGATTGGGAAGATGTCTGGTTCCGCTGCCCGGCGAGCCTCACGAAGTTGATGGTCCCCAAGGGAAGCATCGCCGTGGATGGCGTGAGCCTGACACTGGTAAACGTCGAGGCCGAGCGGTTCAGCGTCATGCTGATTCCGCACACACAAGCCATCACCACACTCGGCCTGAAAGTGGCCGACGACCCGGTCAACTTGGAAGCCGACATGCTGGCGAAGCATGTGGCGAAATTAATTGAGCCCAAATAAATAAGAATTTCACGCGAAGTTCGCCAAGAGGCAAAGTTCGCCAAGAATCATCGAATAAAATAGCGGCAAATATCGGCGGGGAATTGGCCCGCAAATCCAACGATCCTTGGCGAACTTTGCCTCTTGGCGAACTTTGCGTGAAACTCTTCTTCCACGATTTCATAGACTTCACTAATGGATCAAATTCCCCCGACACAGCGTCAGTCTCTCAACTACATCAAAGGGTTGCTTCAATCACGCCGCCTGATCCCCAAGAACAAGATGGGGCAAAACTTCCTCATTGACCTGAACTTGGTTGATCTCGTCGCCCGCACCGGCGAACTGACGAAGGAAGATTGCGTCCTCGAAGTCGGCACCGGCACCGGCGGGCTGACCGCCCGGATGGCCTTTGATGCCGGGGGCGTCTTCACGGTCGAACTCGACCCGGATTTCTTCAATCTGGCGCGGGGCATCCTGTTCCATCAGCCGAACGTCCGGCAATTGCACGGCGATTGTCTGGCCGGGAAAAACGAACTCAACCCGGACATGATCGACGGCTGGATCGCCATGCGGGATGAGATGAAGCTCACCAAGATGAAACTGGTGGCCAACCTTCCCTACGCCATCGCCACGCCATTGATCGCCAACCTGATGATTAGCGGCCTGCCCATCGAGCGGTTCGTCGCGATGGTGCAGCTTGAAGTGGCCGAGCGGATGATCGCCCTGCCGGGGACGAAGGATTACAACTCGCTGGCCGTGCTGGTGCAATCTTTGGGAAGCGCCGAGATCGTGCGGACGATCGCCCCGACGAACTTCTGGCCGCAACCGGCCGTCGATTCGGCCGTCGTGATGATCAAGCCGGACCCGGAGAAAATCGCCAAACTCCCCGCCATGAAGCGCTGGCGGGCCTTCCTGCGCGATCTCTACACCCATCGCCGGAAGAACCTGCGATCCGCCATCGCCGGCTGGCCAAGCGGCCGCAAAGACAAGAAAGTGATCGACGCCAAACTGGCCGAACTCGGCTTCGATGGCGGCATTCGGGCCGAAATGCTCTCCGTGGATGATCACCTGAAACTCTTCCACGGCTTCGAGTCCTTTCTGTTCGACGAATAAGTTTTTGCCGCCGATTCTCAAGGGTTTGCGAAGTTCTGATGTAGATTTGACGGACCACTTCTCCCTCTCCTCCTGCTCTGCTATTCATGAGAGGGTTGTCAGAAATCACGCCAATGATTTTTGACCGCAGTCATTTTTCAAATTGAAATTGCGATCTTCATCCTTACCCCGGAGATGTTCCGTGAAGAATTTCAATCGGCGTGGGTTCACGCTCATCGAGTTGCTGGTGGTGATTGCGATCATCGCCATTCTGATCGGATTGTTGTTGCCCGCCGTGCAAAAGATCCGCGAAGCGGCCAATCGGATGAAGTGCTCGAACAACCTGAAGCAACTCGGGTTGGCCATGCACAACTTCGAGGGAACGAACAGCTTCTTCGCCCCCGGCCTGAACGTGCCCGTCGGCAGCGGCACCGGGATGGTGTTCACCTCCAACGCCCTGTACACCTCCGGCAAAATCACCGACCCGCCGTTCCCGAACCAATGGGGTTCGTGGATTGCCTACATCCTGCCGTACATCGAGCAGGACAACGTCCAAAAGAACTACAATTTCTCCGTGAATCAATACGGCAACGCCGGCAGCCAGACGGCCATCGGCGCCCAAGTGATCAACACGCTCATCTGCCCGTCCGACTATGTGCCGGCCACCGTCATCACTTACACGACCGGCGGCAACACCTATTACTTTGGCGTGAACAGCTATGTCGCCAACGCCGGAACCCGCGCCTGGTACATCACCAGCGCCACGTTTGACGGGGTGTTTCAGGTGAACAGCAAGTCCAGCATCGCGTCGATCACAGACGGCACCTCCAACACCTTCATGCTCGGGGAACGGTACGCCAAGGACAATCTCTATGCCGGCCTGACGAACCTTCGCGGCTGGGCTTGGTCGAACTATAGCTCCGGCCAGGACTGCCTCGGCGGAACGGTCACGCCGATTAACTACACGATTCCCCCCGGCACGACCGTCACCCAATCCATCACGGACGATCGCACCAACACCTTCGGCAGCGGCCACACCGGCGGCGCCAACATGGTCTTCTGCGACGGCTCGGTGCGGTTCGTCAAGCTGACCAGCGCCGGCGACCTGCCGATGCTGCAACTGCTGGCCCGGCCGAACGACGGCCAGGTGGTCACGACGCCTTGATGTTTTCCCTGCGGAATTGCTCCTTCTGGTGGCCCGTCCGGAGAACGCTCATGACGCGACTGGCGTTGATGCCGACAAGTCTTCTGGCCCTGCTGACGCTGGTGGGGGGGTGTTCCAACTCCCCCCCGGCCATCGTCCCCGCCGAGGGGACGGTCACCCTCAATGGCAAACCCCTCGCCGGGGCCGAAGTTCGCTTCGTCCCCATGATTCAGGGATTCGGCGGCGAATACATCGCCTCGGCCATCACCGACGAAAGCGGCCATTTTGAGTTGAAGGTGCTTGGCCAGTCGGGCGCATGCGCCGTCGAAAACAAGATCACGGTCAGCGAAGGGCCGATGCCCGACGACGCGCGGGGGATGTCTGCCGCCGCCCAGATGAAGGCGAACAAATTCATGGCCGGGTTGAAGAACCGGCCGATCCCGCCGGCCTACGGCAATCTCGCCCAATCACCGCTGACCATGACGGTCACCCCGGATCGCAAAGAGTACAACCTTCAATTAAATCGTTGATCTTTGGTCACCCCCCGGCGGCATCCCTCACACTCTCCCTCATGGTGTTTTTCCATGTCGCGCAATCTCTTGCTGGCCATGCTGGTTGCCTCCGGGATGATGACCGGATGCGGTGACGGTTCGGGCCACCGCTCCCCGGAAGTCACCGAGGCGAACGTGACGGTCACACTCGGCGGCAAGCCATTGCCAAACGCCCAAGTGACGTTCACCCCGGCTGACACGGCTTACGGCCCGAGCGCCACCTCCACGGGAATCACGGATGCCAGCGGTGTCGTCAAGCTCACCTGCGGGGGGAAGCCGGGAGCCTGTGTCGGCCTCAACCGCGTGACGATTGCCGAGGCTCCGGTCGCCGACGAGTTGCGCGGAGACGATCCCCAACTTCAAGCGAAGGCGTCGAAAGCGATCGCCAGCCAGCCGAACCGGCCGATTCCCCCGAAGTACGGCAATCTGGTTCAGGGCAAACTGGAATTGGAAATCAAAAAGGGGCAGGCCGAATACAAGCTGGAACTTCAACGCTGAACGTTGTTCCGGCCGAATTTCAAGGATCGAAACGAGGTTTATTTCGTCAGACTATGCGAAGAATGTCTGAAATCCCTTCCCCTATTCTTCATCTCTTGCTAACAATATAGACATCTGATTTTAGGCCCATTCGCTCTTTAAACGTCGGTTTCTCCCCCGATCGTCAATCTTGATCTTATTTTTTTCTTCCCAGGAGACTCTCCATGAAGAGTTTGGGTCGTCGCGCGTTTACGCTGATCGAATTGTTGGTGGTAATTGCCATCATCGCCATCCTCATCGGCCTGCTTCTGCCGGCCGTGCAGAAGATCCGGGAGGCTGCCAACCGGATGAAATGCTCCAACAACCTGAAACAAATCGGGCTGGCCGCCCACAATTACGAAGGGACGTTCGGCTCGCTCCCCCCGGCGGCGATGAACACCAGTAGCACCACCTATCTGCCGGGGTTGGACGACTTCCTTCTCACCGGCGGCGGCGGCAAATACTCCAATCACAGCTTTCTCTCCATCATGCTGCCGTACATCGAACAGGCCAACGTGCTGACGGCCTCGGCGGGCGGGTATAACTTCCATTTGAACTGGGATGATCCCGCCAACCAACCCTCTTCCAGCGTTCGCATCCCCACCTACGAATGCCCGTCGAATCCCGCCCCCCGAACCGTCAATCCCAACTCCTATACCGCCGGCGGCACTTTCTTCCCGGCCGTCGGGGACTATATGGCGGTCACGCGGGCCAACAACAACGCGGCCGTCTGGACGGCCTTGTCGCTTAACTACCCCGGCACGGACGGGATCAACTCGGTTCTGACGGTCAACCAACGCACGGCTTTTTCAGCCATCACCGATGGATTGAGTAACACGTTGATGACCGGCGAATGTTCGGCCCGGCAGGAGGGCTGGTCGATGGGCAAACGGTATTCCGATTCGCCGTCGTTGGGTTTTCTCGGGGGACCGTGGGCCCAAGGGAGTAACAACATTGTGTGCAGCGGCGTTCAATCGCCCGTGACCGCAGGGGTTAAGCCCGCCGGGAAAGTGTCCACAGCCGCCCATGTGACGGCGGGTGTTGTCACCGTCAATGTGTGGAATCAGGGGGAATTGTATTCTTTCCACACGGGTGTCTGCAACGTGGGCCTGGGGGATGGTTCGGTTCGCACCCTGAAGAGTTCCATCAGCCTGACCGCCCTGATGAAACTGGCGTCTCGCGCCGATGGTTACTCGAACGACCCGGAGTGATTTGTTTGACAACGTGAAAAAGGCGTGAGCCGGCCGGACCGATGACAGGTCCGGCCGGCTCACGCCTTTTTCACGTTCGTTCCGCTGATTATTTCTTCGCCCCAAGGCAATACACTGTTCCCTTTTCCGTGGTGATGACGATGCAACCATCGGCCACGGCCGGGGAGCCGATGATCGCCCCGTCCACGTCGATATCATCCAGCTTTTTGCCGGTCGCCACTTCGACGCTGTAAAACTTCTTGTCGAACGAGCCGAAATAGGCGATGCCGTTGACGACGACGGCCGAGGAGTCCACGCGGTTTTCCGTCAGGAAGTCCCAGCTTGATTTGCCGGTCTTGCGGTCGATGGCCCACATCTTGGAATCCCGGCTGCCGATCAGCACCAGATTATCCGTGAGGGCGGCCGAGCCGTAAAAGCCCTGCCGTCGCTTCGGGGCCTCGAACTCCCAAATGATCTTCAATTTCTTCAAGTCGATGGCCAGCACTTGGTTGGACATCGTGCCGAGATAGAGCGTGTCCCCGTCCACGGTCGCCGCCGAGCCGGACTGGCCTTTGAGGTCGATGCTGCCGAGGGGCTTGCCGGTTTTTACGTCGATAGAGTGCATCTGGCTGTCGCATCCGGCGACATAGGTTTTGCCGTCGGCCACGGCGACGCCGCCATAGATCGGCCCTTCCGTTTTGAACTCCCACATTTTTTTGCCGGTCGCCATGTCCAGGCAATACAGGCTGGCGTCGTGGGAGGGGATTAGCACGGTGTCCCCGGCGAAATTCGGGGCGGCGGTGATTTCCCCGTCAGCCTCGAACTTCCAGAGAACGGCCCCGTTGGATGCGTCCACGCAATAGAACTTGCCGTCCGCGTCGCCGACATACACCTTCCCCTTGGAATAGGCCGCCGGGGCCTTGATGAGGCCGAGCTTCGACTTCCACTTCAACACGCCCGATTTCAGGTCGATGGCGCACAGGTTGGAATCATACCCGCCGACGTAGACGATTCCGTCAACGATGATCGGCGTCGATTCCATCACGTCCTTGGTTTTGTATTCCCACAGGACGGAGAGCTTGACCGGCAGTTTCTCGGTGGAAACGCCGGTTTGGGTCGCGTTGCCGCGATGCAACGGCCAGTCCCCGGCGAGGCCGAGGGGGGCGAGCGCAAGTGAAAACGAGAGAGCGAGAATGGTTCGCATGAAATTTCCTCCGTGGTGTTCGACGCCCCGACCCATCCGATGATTCATGTTCAACCGTCTTGTTACAATCGGGCACTCTCTCATCATACGTCAAAATGTCAGAGTTTTTGACCGGACAAAAGCGCGGAAAATTCCGCTTGCGCCGGTTGCGCGGCCGCCATATCCTCATGGGACCGCCATTCCGGAAGTGGTTGATTGGTCAGCCCGCCGGGGCGCGGTACGGTTGGGAGGTTTTCGTTCGCAACCTCCCGGAAGGCCAGTTCACATGCACGGACCGCGACTCCGTTTGCCCGGTTATGTCCTGCATCAACGCCTCGGCGGCGGCCCCACCAGCGATGTCTACGCCGCGACGGACGAATCGCTTCGGCAGGCGTGGGCCGTGAAGGTTTTGAAGCGGGAAGCCGAACTCGACGCGACCAACCGCCGGTTGTTTGAACGCGAGGCCCTGATCGGACTGGCGTTGTGCCACCCGCATCTGGTGCGAATCGTCGCCGCCAAAACCGACCGGGCCGGGAGTCGCCATCTGGTGATGGAGCAACTCACCGGCGTTTCCCTTCGGCAAGCCATCCGGCGGCGGCTGTTGCCCGTCCCCACGACGCTTTGCTTCGCCCATCAGGTGGCCGAGGCCCTCGGGCATATGCACCGGCACGGCTTCGTTCACGGGGATGTGAAACCGGAGAACGTCCATCTCGTCGCCGGAAGACGGGCGAAACTGCTCGACTTCGGCTTCGCCCACCGCCCCGGCGAAAACACGGCCCTGCTGGAAGAGGGCTGTGTGTTGGGAACGGCCAACTACATCGCCCCGGAGTTGTGCGCCGGCCCGCCGACGGACGACTTCGCCGCCGATGTGTACGGCTTGGGCGTCACCCTCTATGAATTGCTCACCGGGGAACTCCCTTACCGCGAGGGATCATCGGAAGAAACGATGATTCGCCACCGCGACGAACCGGCCGCCTCCTTGGGTGAATGGACCGGCGAATGGCCGGGGGAGCTGGTCCCCCTGCTGGACGGCATGACCGCCCTTCACCCCGGCGACCGCCCGGTGATGCACGAAGTCTCCGACCGGCTGGCTTTGCTCACGAAGTCCATGATGCAGCCAATCGCCTGACCGAATTTTTTTGACAATTCTCCGCGAACCACGCAGGCTCTTCCCTCTCCTCTTTCGTGTACACCACCCAACACGAAACAACAAAACAGGAGAACAACGGGAACAATCCATCCCCAACCCGTCGGGCTTACAAACAATTAGCTCAATAGGAGAGCGTCAGTCTTGGAACTGAAAGTTATCGGTGCGATTCCGATATTGTTAACCAAAAAAGCCCGGCAAACTCGGATGGGTTTGTCATTTAGAAGTGATTGGCCGAACGTAGGTCAAACTTTCTAGCCTGACAGACCTGTCAGGCTAGAAAGCCTGACCTACGTTCCCGAACTACTTCCCCAAAGAAACATCCGTCCCCAACAGCGAGAGCTTACAAACAACCCTCCATAAGGCGTAGGTCGAAGGTTCGAGTCCTTCCCGCCAGATTAGACCTGGCGGTAGCTCAGTTGGCAGAGCAACGAAAAGTTTTAAATAGCTCTCGCGACTTGGACGGATTAATATTGAATTCGGATGGCCGGATTCGGAATGTTTGCCATCGGATCTGGCTGATAATCCCCGGTAACAGCGGGTGATTTGTCTCCGGAGCCGGCATTCCGAATCCCGCCGTCTGAATGAGGAAATTTGTCTTCCGCACCCAACGGCATGAGCGTACACACAATCACAGGTTCGAATCCTGTAGCCTGTTGAAAAACAGGTTTGGCCGAGCGGCTAAAGGCACCAGTCTTGGAACTGGCATTAAAGACCCGCTCGTGTGACTTGTGCGGAAGACAATGTTTTTAATTAGGGTTTGGGGTTTAGAAAAACCAACTCGCTTCTCTTATTCTCTGAATTGACAAGGTGTTATTACGCGGGATTGCATCCCGCGTTTTTTATTGTCTCGAGCGGATTGTTAATTTGCAATCCGACAGCAACACGCGCCAATGAACCCAAGAGCCCCACTGCGTGAGCAGTGGGGGTGGCCGTCACACTCGGGAAGCAACCCCCACCGCTCACGCAGTGGGGCTCTTGCTGCTAAACCCTAAACCCTAGACCCTAAACCCTCGTTGCCAAAGGCAACAATCTGCTCAAGGAAAGGAGCATGACAATGACGAACAATGAACGAGACCTGCGGCTGGCCATGCTCAACACGTTGTTGACGACGCCGCACCGCAAGCTGGAAGCCCTGTGGGGCATTCACGACGAACTGAGCCGCCAAGACCCGCGGTTCTATGTCCGGCTGGCCGCGTGGTACGCGGACAAGGGGGACGTGCGCGACCACCGCGAGATGTTTGTTGTTTCGCTGGCGACGAGCGAGTTTCCGGGGCACCGGGATGTCGGGCTGGCGCTGTTGCGCGATCTGCCGCCGTATCAGGTCGGCCGGGTCGTCGACTTCATCAGCGGGCGCAAGAAGAGCCGCAAGGCGGTCGTCATGGCCGGGGAAGCGCCGTCACCGGTCGTGGAGGAATTCGGCTTGTTCCGCAACGTCCCGCGATCGCTGCGCACGGAAGTGGCGCGCTACCTGCGGGAGCGGGAGGCCGACGCCGAATGGTTCGACAGCACGGTGCTGACGGCTCGCAAGGCCGTCAAGCGGTTGTACGCTCTGCTGCACGTCAAGCCGGGCGAGCGGGCGCAGAAGGTTCTCTTCAACGAGGAGCCGCCGTCGGACAGCCGGTTGTTTGCGTTGAAAATCCTGGCGAAGGCCGAGAACCCGACGGCGCAAGCGAAGGCCATCGTCGAACACGGGATTCCGTATCGCGTCGCCGTCTCCGTGTTGAAGCAGGTCACGCCGACGGTTCTGGCGGCCCTGATCGACCGGATGACGCCGCAGGAGTTGATTAACAATGTCGGCTCCCTGCGCCGCCGGGGGGCGACGGACAACGCCGACCTGAAGGCCCTGATCGAGCGAAAGCTTGGCGAGGCCAAGACGGACGGCCGGGTGTCCGCGTACAAGGCGAGCGTCGCCGCGAAGGCGGCCGATGTGTCGCCGGAACTGGCGAAAAGCCTCACGGACGTCACGGACAGCCAGATCAAGTCGAAAGGCAAGATCACGCGGTCCACGGCGTTGCTGCTCGACAAGTCCGGGAGCATGGAAGTGGCCCTGGAAGTCGGCAAGCAGCTTGGGGCTCTTGTCTCGGCCGTGTGCGAGGCGGAGCTGTTTGCGTATGCCTTCGACAACATCGCGTACCCGATTGAGCCGAAAGGCAAGATGGTGACCGATTGGGAGAAGGCTCTCCTCGGGATCAAGGCCGGCGGCGGCACGTCCTGCGGGGTCGCCATCGAATGGATGGCGAAGCAGAAGCAGCGCGTCGAGCAGTTCCTGTTCGTCACGGACGAAGGGGAAAACGGCTCGCCGTTGTTCTCGGCCGCCTACCAGAACTACGTCGCGGCCACGGGCCTGAAGCCAACGGTCACGATTGTGAAAGTCGGCCAGGCGACGGAGCAACTGGAAGCGGCGTGCAAGCAGATGAACGTGCCGTACAACGTGTTCGAGTTCCGCGGGGACTACTACTCGTTGCCGAACGTGATTCCGCTGCTGTCCCAAGCGTCGCAAACGGATTTGCTCATGGAAATCCTGAGCTACCCGCTGCCTGTGCGAAGTTAGGGTTTAGGGTTTAGGGTTTAGGGTTTGGAAAGTCCAAAACGTAAGGGGTCTGTCTTGTCTAACGATGGGACAGACCCCTTGCGTTTCTGCCAAACCCTAAACCCTAAACCCTACTTCTTCAAATTCACCTTCGCCCAGTCCTTCCACTTCTGGTGGGCGGCTTCTCGTTTTTCGTCGCTGGAGAAGCCGTAATAGGTGTAGGAGGTGAGCGTGCCAATGGTGGGGGGTTCCCGCTCGAAGCCGAATTCCTTGGGGGATTGGCCGGTGAGAAGCAGGGCCGTGCCCAAGGCGACATCTCCCATTTGCACTTTGGTGCTGACGCCGTTGACAGTCACGTTGGCCAGATGAAGCGTGTCGTTTAAGAACGGCTCCAGATCCTTCAGATTGTCCTTCGTGCCAAGTTTGGAAAAGCCGAGCAAAGCGGCGGCCCGCACGAACGGCGTCGTGTTGGTGTCCCCCGCGATCTTCAGCACGACGGGGATGCACTCCGTCACCTTATGCTGGCCGGCCAGTTCGATGGAACGCCGGATCACAATGCTGTAGCGTTCTTTTTCCAGCCAGCGGGCAAACAGGGTGCGAACTTCTTTGGAGGGCGTTTCTGCGTCGAGGGATTTGGTCAGCCATTCGGAATTCAGGAACTGGTAGTAATACGTGGAGCTCATCCCCGGTAGGGTGGTCCGGCGAACCTCGCCGACGGCCCCCAAGAACATGAACAAGGAGACATCCTGTTCGCCAAGCAACGAGGTGGCTTTGACGGCCGACGCTCCGGTGCTGCGCACATACACCAACTTGGCGAACTCCGCGAGCACGGTCGGCCCCCGGTCCGGTTGCTCCTCCACGGTCTTGAGTTTGTCCGAATGGGCGCGGACCATGTTGGCGTACAATTCCCGGCTGGCCTTTGTGCCGCCGACGATGTCCAGCCATTTTTTCACCAACGGCAATTCTTCGGAATCCTTGTTCCCCTCGGCGTTGACAAATTTCTGAAGCCGCTTCTCCAACCCCAGCGTCCATAGTAGCGGATACAGTTTTTTGCAACGCTCGCCGATCTCGATATCGGACGACATCTGCCCGGCCTTGATCGCCTCCGAGGCCACCGGCCCGATCTCCATGAGCCGTTTTGCGGCCTGTTCCCGGAGTTTATAATCCGGGTGGCCGAGCTTCGCAATCAGCTCGTCAATCTCTTTTTTAACCCGAATATCCGGGTCCGGGGCAAGCGGAACCAACGCCAGAAACAGGATGGCCGTGTTCATGGTTCTTGCCTCTTGTTCTCGGGTTTCGAGATGAATTCTTTCCACTTGGCGAAAGCGGCGTCTCTCGCCTTGTCGTTTTGGAAGTAGTAATTGGATACTGGCGAAATAGTTATTCCAGACGAGTAGCCGGGCGGCCCGTGGCCAAAGGCATTTTGTTCAAACCCGTGAAGCTGGATGGCCATTCCCAAAGCCACATCCCGGAATTGAAGCGTCAGCGTTTTACCGTTCGATCCAAGGGTTTGGGAAACAACTGACTCGTCAGTCAGATACGACTCCACGTCCTTGAGGTGCTGTTTGTCGCTAAGTTTCACCAACAGGCATAACGCCCAAGCCCTTGAGGACGCTTCCTTCCGGTCTTTCTCGGCGGCGATTTTAAGAAGAGAGGGAACGGCTTCCTTCATTTTTTGCACATCAATGGTCAAGAATCCCCGCCAAAGGAAGCCTGTTTGTCGTTCGCCTTCCATCCATGCCAGAAATAGCTTTTTGATTTCTGGCAGCACGTCCGCTTTTTTAAGCCAGCCATGAAAGTCAAAAATCTCAAATAGTCGATTCTTATCAAAACTTGAGATTTGGCTCTCGGGATCATCCGTGAATCGCTTGTCTCCGCGAAGGAAGAACAACAGCGCCAAGGGCACGGGAGTCGAAGCGTTCAACCCGTCACGACCGCTGAGTTTTTCGCTCCACCATCGATCATTCGTGCTTTGGCAAAATTGAACCCACAGTCGACCGGCAGATTTGGGATCGGCCTCCATCGCTTCGATGATCGCGTGGTGTTCTGTCATCATTGCCGCATATAACTGACGGCTTCCTTTGTTGTCCCCGGTGATGGCAATGAATCGCTTCAAGCCGGCCAGCCCTTCGGGCAATGGATTGCCGGGATTGTCGGTCAATTGCCTCAAGAGCCTGTTTCGATTTTCGGAAAGAACCTTGGGCAATATTCGGCCACATCTTCCGGCAATCTCCGGGTCGATGTCTTTCAGCCCCATGTTCAAAGCCGGAATAGCTCCGGCACCGACCTTGACCAGTTCACTCGCGGCGGCCTCGCGGGTTTTGAAATCCCGGTGGCCGAGTTGCCGGACTAATTCCGTGAGGCGGGGATCGGGCGGCGATGGCTGGATAAGAGGCGCCAGCGCCAGAAGAAGAACAGCCGTGTTCATGGGGCCTGGCTCTTGTTCACGGGTTTCGAGGTGAAGTCCTTCCACTTGGCAAACGCCGATTGTCTCGCCTTGTCGTCCGGGAAGCAATAGCCAAGGGAGGAGACGGGCAATCCGTTTCGCAGGCCGAAGTTGGCGTACTCGTAGTCTGTGAGTTTCTCACCGGCGAGCAGCAGGGAGACGCCCAAGGCCACATCCCGGAATTGAACCTCCAGCTCCCGGCCATCCTCGGCGGTGCATGTCCCGATGGAAGTTGTGTCGGTCAACAACGGCTTTAGATCCCTCACATGCTCCTTTGACCCGATTTTCGCCAGAATGTCCAGCACATCGGCCCGTGATTCTTCCGGCCACTCCCGCCGGGCGGCAAACATGATGACTTCGGGCGCGGCTTCCTTCAGTTTCGCGTCCCGGACCACCACGAAGGACTGATAGACGAACTCGCTTCGCTTCTCATTCTGCATCCAGCGAAGGAAGAGCTTTTTGATTCCGGGAATTTCCTCCGGCCCGGTGACGGCCGATCTCAATTTGATGGCTTTCAACAGTTGATAACCCTTCAAGGCCCCCTTGCGACGATCAACATGCCGACTGTCACCGCGAACAAACAGGAACAGAGCCGCCCGGCCGGGGACGGACGGAAGCTTTGCCACATCGGCCAGACTCACCTCGGCCGCCGCCTGCCATCGCTCAAATTCCTTCTGGTAAAACTCGTCCATCAACCGGGCGGCCGTCTCCGGGTCCGTTTCAAACGCCTCAATGATGGCATGATGTTCCGTCATCATCTCCGCGTAGAGCTTTCGGGTTTCCCTGCCGTCTCCGGTGATGTCGATAAACCGCTCCAGTCCGGCCAGCCCTTTCGGAAGCGGGCCGAGTGGTTCTTTGAGTAGTCGTGTCAGTTTTTCCTGGCGGCCGGCGGCGAAGATGACCGGCAGAAGTTGTCGGCACCGTTGGGCGATTTCCGGGTCGGTGTTCTTCACGCCCGCGTTCAAGACGGTGATGGCGTCATCCCCGGCCTTGAGCAAATCGCGGGCGGCGGTTTCGCGGGTTTTGAAATCCCGATGGCCGAGTTGCCGGACCAGTTCCGTGAGGCGGGGGGCAGGCGTTGACGGGGGTTCGGGCGGGGCAAGCAGGATCAGCGAGAGGAAGAGGATGGCCGTGTTCATCGGGCTTGCCTCTTGATGAGAGGGGGAATCCGTTCGGCAAAAGCCCAAGCACATAGCTTGGATTGGTTGTTAACTTTTGGCCATGGAGGCAGTCATTGCGGAAGAGACCCCCTCCAGCTCCCCCTTGCCAAGGGGGAGAGCAAAACCGGTCTCTCTTCCAAGGCTGGCTGTATTGGCGGCGACCGGATTTCCTCTCCCCCTTGGCAAGGGGGAGTTGAAGGGGGTCTCTTCGGCGGGGGCAAAAACACTCAATGAAACCAACAACCAACCCCGGTCATATGCCCGGCGGCGCCGCCGTTCCGGCTCACTGATTCTGCGGCACTGCCTTCTTCTGAGGCGTCTCTTCTTTCTTCTCCGTCGGCGTTTCCTTCTTTTCAGGCGTCATCGGTTTGGCGGCGAATTCCTTCCACTTGGCGTGGGCGGCATCCCGCGTTTTGTCATCGGGGAAGCCGTAGTAGTAGTAAGAGTTCGGGATTCCCCCACCGAATCGGCCGGTTTCAAAACCGAAGTCGGCGAGCTTCTGGCCGCACAGTTGAACGCAAACACCCATCGCCACATCCTGGAGTTGGGCGGTCAGTGGCTGGCCATTGCCGAAATTGATCGTGCCGATGTTTGTCTTGTCCGCCAGAAACGGTTCGATGTCCTTGAGGTTTTCCTTCGTGCCGAGCTTGGCGAGGGTCAGCATCACCTGCGCCCGGTTGTGGACGGGCTGGTTCTTGTCCGCGATCACCTTCATCACCACCGGCAGGGCTTCCTTCATCTTCGCGTCGGCGGCAATCTGGAAGGCCCGCGTGGTGATGTAGGGTTGCTTTTCGTGTTCCATCCAGTGCAGGAAGAGCTTTTTCATGCCGGGAAGTTCCTCCGGCCCGGTCACGAAGTTCTTCAATTTGGTGGAATTCACCAACATGCCGGCCCGGCCGTTTTGCTGGGCGTCGTCCGCAAACCGCTTGTCTCCGCGGGCAAACAAAAACATGGCCACCTGACCGCGGTCCGCGAGGATATTGTCGTAGGAATATCGACCGGTGCGGGCGCCTTGCTGCCAGCGGTCGTAGGCTTCGTTGGTGAAATCATTCATCAACCGGGCGGCGGTTTTGGGGTCTTTCTCCAGCGCTTCGATGAGTTGATAGTGCACGCCCATCATCTCCGCGTAGATTTCGCGGTTGGTCTTGTCGTCCCCGGCGATTTTGATGAACTCTTCCAGCCCGGCGAGTCCCTTGGGAAGCGGCCCGGCGGGATCTTTGAGCAACCGGGACAACTTTTCATTCCGCTCCGTGGCGGCCGCCACCGGCAGCAGTTGCTTGCAGCGCTCGGCCACTTCCGGGTCGGTGTCCTTGGTCCCGACGTTCAGCGCGACGACGGCCTCGGAACCCCGCTTCAACAAATCGCGAGCGGCCGTTTCCCTCACCTTGTATGATTTGTGGCCGAGCTGCCGGACGAGATCCAGCAGTTTGGGATCGGGCGACTGCGGTGCTTCCGCCGGAGCCCCAAGCAAGCCGGCCGCGAGGATTAGGCTGGAAAGCGGATTCATGGTCTCGGCCCAATGTGTGAAGGAAGGTAATTATCCTATCCGATGACGTTCTGGCGAACAACGGGGGAAGATAACAAAGCCGGGCCGCCCACGCCCCATCCTTCTTTTGAACGACCAACCCTTGACGCCGGGCGCGAGTGATTGGTACGTTACACTACTTCACTCCGCCTTCACTATTCGGGAACGGAACCGGCCGATGCCGCTGACGCTCGATCAATACGCGACTCATCTGGATGGCCGTGGCCTGCCGTGGCCCGCCATGCCGATGGTCGACGCACCGAAGGTGAGACCCCACCTGCCGGACCTGTCGGGCGTCCGGGCCGTGCTTTTCAATGTCTACGGCACGTTGATGGCCATTCCCGAGGGGGAGTTAAAGTTTGATCTGGAGAACGAGTTCATCGTCGGGGTGGCGCTGGAAAAGACCATCCACGAATTTAAGATGTGGGCCTCCATGAGCCGGAAACCCGGCCAGCCCTCGGAATACATGAAGGAAGTCTACCGCAAGGTGGTCGCCGAACTTCGCCTGATGCCGTCGGCCGGGGAAAAGTATCCGGAGATTCTCGCCGAGAAGGTTTGGGAATCGATCATCAAGAAACTCTTCCAAAAGGATTACAAGTTCGACGCCACCTTTTACGGCTCTCTCAACGATTATTCCAAGAAGGTGGCGTATTTCTTCCACGCCAGTTTGCAGGGGACCGGCTGTTACCCCTGCGCGGCCGAGACGATGGCCGAACTGGCCGGGCGGCACATCAGCCTCGGCCTGCTCGGGGACGGCCAGTGTTTCACTCCCACGCAATTGGCCCGCGGGCTGGCGAAGCAGCGGGAAGGCACCGTGCTTGACCATCTCGTCCCGGCCTCGCGGCGGTTGTTGTCCCATTCCCTGAACGCCCGCAAGCCGTCGGACACGATGTTTCAGGCGGCGCTCGAAACGCTTGGGGAGGCCGGAATCGAAGCTTCCGAAACACTTCATGTTGGTTCCAGCCTGACGAGGGACATCGGACCTGCTAAGAAATGGGGTATGAAAACGGCTCTCTTCGCCGGAGACCGGGCCTCCCTCTCGGCCACCGGGGAGCAATTGAAAGATCCGCAATACCGCCCGGACGCGATGCTCACCGAACTGAGCCAGTTGTTGGACATGATTTCCTGAACCTTCGGATGGATTGAATGCCTCCCCCGCTGTTGATCGACCCCGCCAAATACGACAACATTCCCGTGATGGCGGACGAAGACGAAGTTCGCCGGATCATCCCGCACCGCTTTGAGATGCTGCATCTCAACGGCGTGCTGAGTATCGACAACAGCCAGCAATTGATCGTCGGCTTCAAGGACGTGCGCGAGGATGAATTCTGGGTGCGCGGCCACTTCCCGAATTACCCAATTCTGCCCGGCGTCATCATGTGCGAGGCGGCCGCGCAGTTGTTATGTTATTACGCGGTCGTGAACAAAGTCATGCTCGGCAGCCTCCTTGGCTTGGGCGGCATCGACAAAGCCCGCTTTCGCGGTGCGGTCCGGCCGGGGGACCGGTTGGTGATCGCCGCCAAGGGGATTCGCGTGGATCGTCGTCAGACCATCTTCGAGTCCCAAGGTTTCGTGAACGGAAACTTGGCATTCAATTGCGAGGTGATCGGCGTGCCGATCCCCGGCCGCAACGTGATGACCGAAGCCAACAACGCCTGAAGAAGATGCTCCGTGGCACGCACCCGAATTGTCCCTCTTGAATTGCTGGCCCCACATGTCCTCCCGGATGTGCCTCGAGGCCAAACCGGCCCGCCCATTGTCTGGAACGAGCTTTTCGGCAATGATCAACCCGTCGAGGTGGAGATTGGTTTCGGCAAGGGCTTGTTCTTGCGCACCAGCGGCGCCGCCCGGCCAGACACGAATTTCTTCGGCGTCGAGATCATCCGCAAGTATCAGCTTTTCGCGGCCATTCGCCTGCGGGAAGCCGGCATCATGAACGTCCGGGTCGCCTGCGGCGACGGCGGCGCGATCCTGCGGGACCGCATCACCCCCGGTTCCGTCGCGGCCGTCCACATCTATTTCCCGGACCCGTGGTGGAAAGCCAAGCACAAAAAGCGCCGGGTGTTTAACGAAGAATTCACCCGCTCCGTGGCCAAAGTTCTCCGCGTGGGGGGTCGCTTTCACATCGTCACGGATGTGGAGGAATATTTCGGCGTGATGATGGAATTGATGCGGTCCCTGCCGGAGCTATACACCGAACTCCCGCCCCCCGCCCCGAACGAACCGCAACACCACATGGACTACCTGACCAACTTCGAGCGAAAATTCCGCATCGAAGGCCGCCCGATTTACCGGGCGGCGTATGAACGGAAATGAATGGGCCAAAGACAACCTCACCCCCTAACCCCCTCTCCTAAAAGAGAGGGGGAACCAAACCGGCCATCGAAGACCGGACGTTATTGAATGAGGATATGCGCCCTCTTGCTCCCCCTCTCTTTTAGGAGAGGGGGTCGGGGGGTGAGGTTGACTTTGGCCCATTCACCCAAGGTGCCTCCCTTGCATCCCGATCAAACAGCCTCGATGCTTCGCAAGCAGGTCACCGACCCACTCAAGGCCCGGTTTGTCGGGCGGGCGGAGGTCATCGACCTGATCGCGCTGGCCATTGTCGCCGGTGAACATTTGTTCTTGTACGGCCCGCCGGGGACGGCCAAGTCGGCGGTGATCCGGGCGTTTGCGCAAGCTGTGGACGGGCGGTATTTCGAGTATCTGCTCACGCGGTTTTCCGAACCCAACGAAGTGTTCGGCCCCATCGACCTCATCAAGTTGCGGGAGGGGTTGGTCGCCACCGTGACCGACGGGATGCTCCCGGAGGCCGAGTTTGCGTTTTTGGATGAACTCTTCAACGCCAATTCAGCCATTCTGAACAACCTGCTCACGGTGCTGAACGAACGCCTCTTTCGCCGGGGGCGGGAAACGCTGCGGCTGCCGTTGCTCTCGCTCTTTTCCGCGTCGAACCATTTGCCCGAGGACGACGCCCTCGGCGCCCTGTTTGATCGTTTCCTGTTGCGCTGCAAGGTGGATGCCCTGCCCCGCGAGTCGATGCCCCGGTTGCTGGAGGCCGGGTGGGCGTTGGAACATCATGTGGCCGCGACCATGAACGAAGTCCGGCTGACGGCCGAGGATCTTCGCCGGTTGTCAATCCGGGTGATGGACGTGGATTTGGACGATGTTCGGGAGCAATATGCGGAGATGGTGTTTCGCGTGCGCGATCTCGGCGTCGGCTTCTCGGATCGCCGGGCGGTGAAGGCGCTGAAGCTGGTGGCCGCCTCGGCGGTGTTGAGCGGCCGGGCCGCCGCGAATGCCTCGGATTTGTGGGTGTTTCGCCATGTCTGGGACCGCGAGGAACAAATCGCCCCGTTGCACTCGCTGGTGCTGGGAGCCTTGCGGGAAAACCCGGCCGACAAACCCCACGTCCAGGCGGTGGTGCCCGAACGGGTTGACCCGGAGGCGCTGGCGAAAGAACTGGCCGAACTCGGCGGACGGGCCGCCCCGAACGCCAGCCTTGCCGAACTGGCCCGCCTTCGCGAGCAGTTGAACCGCTTGCACGACCGGCTTGTTTGGGTGACCGACGAGGCCGCCCGCCAACATCTCGCCGGTGAAATTATGGCGGTGCGAAAACGGATCGGCTGATGTTGATGGGATATTGCGCCCGCCTGAATTCTTCTTTTCAATCACTTGTTGATTCATCTGTTCCCAATTGCATCCCGTCAGCCATGAGCTAGTCTTGTCATGGTTTTCCCTGAGTTCACAGGCCGCACCCGAAGGCTTGCGGGAGAACAAATCCCCGACAGAGATCGATTCGGAGACATTGGATGGTCGCGCCGGTCCCTCCCAACGAAGCCGCCCGCCTGCAAGCCCTCTATAGCTTCGACATCTTGGATTCCGAAGCTGAGCAGGCCTACGACGACATCACCCGTCTGGCGGCCCGGTTGTGCAACACCCCGATCACGGTGGTAAGTCTGATTGACGGCCACCGGCAATGGTTCAAATCCAAAGTGGGCCTTGATGCCTCCGAAACGCCCCTCGACGTGGCGTTTTGCACGCACACCATTTTGGAACACGAAACGGTGATCGTGCCGGACGCGACCAAAGACCCCCGCTTTTGCGACAATCCGCTTGTCACCGGCGCGCCGGACATCCGGTTTTATGCCGGCGCGCAACTGACGACGCCGGACGGTTTCAACCTCGGCACGCTTTGCGTGGTTGACATGATTCCGCGTGAATTCACGCCCGAACAAAAGGCCGACTTGGAGGCCCTCGCCCGGCAGGTGATGGCTCAGTTTGTTTTGCGCCGACAGGTGGCCGAACTCAAGGCCGCGTCCGCCGCCCGACAGGCCGCCGACGAGGCCATCCGGGAGAGCGAGGGACGTTACCGCGACTTGTTCGACAGCATGCAGGAACTGGTGCAAAGCGTCGATGTGAATGGCAAACTGATTTATGCCAACCGCTCATGGCGGGAAAAGCTCGGCTATACCCAAGAGGAAGCCGCGGCGCTGAACCTGTCGCAGATTGTCCACCCGGACGAACAGCCGCGTGCGAAGCAGATGTTTCAGCGGGCGATCACGGGGGAAAAATTCCGAAACGTCGACGGGAAGCTCATCACCAAAACCGGTGCGACGCTGTCGGTCGAGGTGGATTTTCACTTCATCTTCAAGGATGGCCAGCCGTTTGCCTCGCGGACCATTTTCCGGGATGTGACCGAGAAGAAAAACCTCGAAAACCTGATGACGGAGTATCAACGCGAACTGGAGGCGGCTAACACCCGGCTTCGCGCGCTGGCCACGACGGACGGCCTGACAGGCATTAACAACCGGGCGTTGTTCCAAAATCGCTTTGCCGAGGAATTTGAGCGGGCCGTCCGCTATGGCCGGGCGTTGTCCTTGTTAATCATGGACGTGGACCACTTCAAAAAGTTCAACGACTCCTTCGGCCACCCGGCCGGGGACGAAGTGTTGAAATCGGTGGCGAAACTTCTGGCCGCGACCTGTCGCGGGACAGACATTCTGGCCCGTTACGGCGGCGAGGAATTCGTGGTGCTGCTGCCGGACACGGACCAGGGCGGGGCGATGGTGCTGGCCGAACGCTTCCGCCGGGCCGTCGCCGGGGGGGACTGGCCGCAACGCCCCGTGACGCTGAGCATCGGCGCCGCGTCCGTGACGCAGGAGATGTGGGACCCCAACCAATTGCTTCAGAAAGCGGACGCGGCTCTGTACCGCTCCAAGGAATCCGGCCGGAACCGGGTCACCCACGGCGGGGCAAGTGTTTCCGCGACCAAGGGCCTCGTTCAGGCGGGCTGACGGACGGCGGCCAATCTTCCTGGCACGCCATTCCTCACCCTTCGTTCGCCTTAAACCACGTTGATTGTTTTCGCCCCCTTGGAGGCGAAAACCGGAACTGTCACCCGACCAATTCCGCAATCGGCTCTCCGTCGTCCAGCAATTGGATCGGGCGGCCGGAGAAATCGGTCAGGGTTTGGCGGTAGTCGATGCCGAGGGTGTGGTAGATTGTCCCCAACACGTTTTGCGGGCCGAGGGGACGGCTCTTCGGGCGTTCGCCCCGGCTGTCGGTCTCGCCGATCACCTGGCCGTGGCAACCGGCTCCGGCGAAGAGGGCGAAGCTGGCGTCCGGCCAGTGGTCGCGGCCCGTCTGCGAGATCTTCGGCGTGCGGCCAAACTCCCCCCAGATCAGCACCAGCACTTCGTCGCTCAGGCCGCGATCATGCAGGTCGGTCACCAAGGCGTGAACTGACTGGTCGAGCAACGGCAGGGCGCTCTTGAGACTGTGCCAGATGCTTTTTCCGCCGACTTGCTGGATGACGTTGCCGTGATGGTCCCACAACCCGGCCCGCAGCGTCACCACGGGGACACCGGCCTCCACCAGTCGGCGGGCCAGCAGGAAGTTGTGCCCGTACCAGAACGAGTCGGCGTCTTTGCCGGCGTAGATGAACTTGGCGTCCTTGTCCCCGTAGCGGGCTTTCACCTTCTCCGGTTCGCGGCTCAGGTCAAAGGCATCGCGGACACGGGGAGCCGTGATGATGTCCAGCGCCTTGGCCGTGTGGGCGTCCATGTCCTGACTTTCACGGCGGGCGTCCTGCTCCCGGCGATAGGTGTCGAAGTCGTGCAACAGGCCGCGCCGGTCGTCCAGCCGGGCGCGCGAGATGCCGTTGAGCAACCCGAGATTTCGCACGCCGTCCCCGCCGGAAATGTGCAACGCCCGGTGGGCCGCCCCGGCGTATTGCGGGCTTTCATAGCTCGACGTGCCGGTGCTGTACTCCAGGCTGACATACGACGGAACCCGAACGCCCGCCCCCTTGAACCGGCTGACCACCGCCCCGAACGAAGGCCGTTTCATCGACTTGGGAAACCCGGTGTAAACCTCCTCCAATTCATGCTGCATCGGCTCCACAAACTGAAGCGACCGCACCAGCGCCAGCTTGTCCGTGATCTTGGCTTGCAAGGGAAAATGTTCGCAAATATCAAACCCCGGCGTGACGGTCCTGACCGGCTTGAACTCCCCGCGAATCTCGTCCGGCGCCCCCGGTTTCAAGTCATACATGTCCAGATGGCTCGGCCCCCCGGCCAGACAAACCATGATGACCGCCCGCGTCTTCTTCGTCGTCGGCCCCTGCGCCCGCAACCGCAGCACATCGGCCAACGTCAACCCGCCGACGCCCAAGGCCCCGAGCCGCAGAAACTCCCGACGGCTGGTGTGATGGTCACGAAACATCGCCATGTGAACTGGCCTCTCGGCACAAAATTGTCGGGGACTCGTCTTGGATCGAGTCGCGGGGGTGAGGATCAGAATATCAGGAGCGGAGGCAAGGTGCAAAGAGTTTCCCGGCCGCTTTAGTTCATCCTCTTGCAACCGTTTACAAGTCCGTTTCCGATCCCATTTTGAAGCCAAAACACGTTCAAAAACCCTCTTTTCGAGGCAAAATCAGGTCAAAACAGAGGTCAAAAACCCTTATTTTGAACAAAATAACGCCATTTTTGACGCGGTTTCGACCAAAAACAGCCTCAAAACGCCCCTTTTAAGGGTCAAAACTGAACACCCCGACCCGCGAAGAAAACCTCGCCCAACCGGCCAAAACCGATGAGACGGCTGGAAAGACCGATGACGCAAACCTTTCTATCAATTGAATTTACGACCAATTACCTTCGGCCAAGAACCGGGAATCAAAGATAAATTCCCGAAAAACCTCTCCAAATGATTTTGGCAAAACTGAAAAGCAGTTAGGTGAGCCTAACACCGTTGGCCCACTTTGTGGCGTGTATCATCGGCGAAGATCGAGGAGTGCTAGAATATCAGGACGTTCTCTGGCTTCTCCTGAGAGACTTTATGACCGACTCCGAACCCAATTCTATCGCCGAGCAAGTCCGAGAGGTTCTTGAAGGGGTACAGACGTGCATCAGAGACATCGATGTTGAATGCAATACCTTGGACAACGATATTGAACTTGGCTTGGCTAATGTCAAGTTCGAGTTTTGCGAGCGTGCTTTGCAAGAAACCGGCAAGAAGCTCACTGCAGAAACCATTCTTGCATGGCTGATCCAGAAAAAATATTTGGCAGTTGGGTGGAAGGTTGAACGGGAATTTCCCTACCCGGAAAGAAATGGAAGCGGAAGAAGCTGTGATTTGGTCTTTCATTTTTCGAATGACAGGAAGCTTTGGTGGGAGTTGAAACTGGCGTCAAAAGCTTGGTTCAACTGTAACGAGCCTCCTGTCTACAAGTATTCAGGCTACCTTACGTACCTGACTGGCAGAGGAAAGAAGCATTCGCTTCGTCAGGATTTTGACAAACTGGGTCTCGGCGATTGGCCTACACGTGATTTTAGGGTGATATGCCTCATCGCGTTCGACCGACCGGAAGATCCAATTGACGGGGCCGTAGCTATGGTTCTAAAGCAAGCTCAAGACGCGGGCATGCCTTGGGAGGAATTTGCCACGGACGCGTGGGCCGACCGTAGATGCGATGAATTTAGAATTAAGGTATGGAATTGGGTACTGCTTCCCAAGGAACCGCCAGAAGATCAAGATGTATCCACCTTACCTTAACTGTAAGGGCCTGCCGTTATATTGCTGTTATATT
>NZ_JH636440.1:269242-271305 GCF_000255705.1 Zavarzinella formosa DSM 19928 | reverse complement strand
TTTTCGGCAAACTCGCACTTTCGTTCGACGTGGGAGCTATTTAGTTCCAAAATTTTCCGAATGATACTACCTATCGTTCGGGAAATAGCCCGTTTTACAAGTATATATACTTCTTAAGCGGCCGAATTCGATTGGATTTTTACCAGCAGTACAAGCGTGCCAATCAGAGTCGTCGGCCATCTTAATGATTTGGAAAGATCACATTCAGACAACTGATGGTTAGATTGGGGCGAGTTCATCAAACTATGGAAGCAATCTTATTCACATCGGCGATAAAGGGCAGATTCTTCATTTTGTCGTTATCAATATATTGAAGACGGAAAGATGGTCACACCGAGAAATATCCGCTCACTCGTCGCTCACAATCGCAAAGTCTCTCGGCGTCTGAATAGCCAAGTTCGTTCCCGAGCGGGTTAGAATTCCGCGGCAAGTTACCTCGGCCCGGCTTTCGTAGGCTTCCCAAGCCAGGCGGTGCGAGGGTTCGTCGAGGTTGATTTGCACTTTCCGGGGACGGCCCGAGAGGATGTCCCGCACGGTGACCGGGCCGACCAGCGGGCCGTGGGCGTGGTCGGCTTTGAGGGCGACGATCACGCCGCGAATCTCCGTCTCTTCAGCGGGCGCCGTTCTCCGGTACAACCGGGCGGCCTCGGAGATTACCGGGAAACGGTCGCCGGGGAAGACGATCTCGCGGGCAATCCCGGCGTCGGCCGGGCGGGAGCGTGCCCAGGTGAACGAAACGACGAGTTCGTCGTTGGGCTGCGCGGAGGGGCCGCCAATGCCCACCAGCGCCGAACAGAGATTGGCGCTGACACCGTCTTGGACGGCCCGGTCGAATCCGTCCGTCTGAAAGGATGTCATCGCCTCATCAGCGGCGGCCCGGAGGGCGACGAGCGCCTTGCTCATCTGGGTCACGGCCAGCCGTTCATATGGTTGCTCGACATCCGCCCCGAACAGGTCAACTTGTTTCGGGTTCAATTGGGGCGGCACCGGGGACAACACGGTGATGACATAGCTTCCGCGTTCGCTCTGGCCGAGGCGAAGCGTTTGGACGTAATCCCGCGCCTGCTGGGCCTTGAAGTTTCCAAAGTAGGGCCGCTTGGCCACGGCAGCGCAGGCTCCGGCGAGGAAGAGCTCGCGGGTGTTTTCGACCAGAGCCTCGCCGCGATCCAGCGGGATCGATCCGTCGTGGGCTGAGGCATAGCGATAACGCACCCGGACGACATCGCTGCTGGCGGTTTGGATGTCGCCGAGGACTTCCAGTTCGGAACGCTTCTCGACGGCGGCGATAAGAGGAACCGTCTCGGCCATCCGGTCAACGTAGTCTTTGTACTGCCGGTTGAGCGGGACCATCAGTTCGACCATCTGGCCATCAAACGTGGTGCGCCAAGTCGAGGAATGTCCGGGGCGGTTGTCGCCCGCCGTCCAGTTGGCCGAACGCAAATAAGCAGCGAGGTCCGTCGGGTTCAATGTTTCATAAACGGCCCGGTCGCGGATGCTGACGTTCATATGGCGCCTCCGACCGGCAACAGGGTCCGCAAGGCTGCGGGCGAAAAGATTTGTGTTCTGGGCAAGTCGATGGTCACGCTGGCCGTGTTGTCGGACGGCGGCCATGATTGAAGCGATGTCCAATACCCGCACCGATGCAGCGAAAGACAATCCGGGGATTGGATCAGCCAGTCGGCGGGTGACGGTGGGACAAGAACAACAACAAGGATTTTCGGCGTGTAGTGATCGCCGACGAGTTCGTTGTAGTTTTTGGCTTTGAGGACGTAACGAAACATGGTGTCGTTGCCCGCCAGTTCGGTCACGCACTTGAGTTGGGCGTCGAGCTTGGGCGATTGGGGACGGCCCGCGACACTCTTCACCGAAAAGCCAATGTCGATGCTGTCGGCATCAACATCCATTCTGTAAATGTTGACACGCGCGGCCGCCGCCACGGCTCGGACGTAGGCAATGCTGAATTGCTCCTTTTGCTGTTCTTCCGTCATGCTTGCCTCCGCGATGCTTGGCTATTTTACAACATCCCACTGGCAAACGGCGACACTGCCGCCAACAGATCGCCC
>NZ_JH636440.1:212463-268490 GCF_000255705.1 Zavarzinella formosa DSM 19928 | reverse complement strand
CGGGAGCTTATCGGCATCCCCCACGTTGAATAACGGAATGGCCCTGATCGCCCCCGCCGGGTTCCCCGCTTGCCCTTGACCAAGTTTCGCATTTGCCGCACAATCGCCGGTTTCCGGGAGGTCATGGGCGACGGCGATGCTGTTTCACACGCAGGCGTATCTGATATTCTTCCTGATTGTCTGGGCCGTTTATTGGTTCAGTCCGTGGAAGGGGGGGCGGGTGTACTGGTTGCTCGGCGCCAGCATCTACTTCTACGCCACCTGGAACAAGTGGCTGGCCCTCCTCGTCTTTGGCACGGCCACCATTGATTATCTGCTGGCCCTCGGCATCGAGCGGGCCGGTTCTCGGCGGCGCGGGCGGGCGTTGGTGGGGGTGAGTCTGGCCGTCAATCTCGGGGTGCTGTGTTACTTCAAATACCGGGGGTTCTTCCTCGATTCTCTGCGGGAAGGGCTGGCGGCCGTCGGCGTCACCACGTCCATCCCGCATCTGGAAATGCTCGTTCCCTTCGGCATCTCGTTTTACACGTTCGAGGCCATCAGCTACACCATCGACGTGTACGCCGGCCGGGTCCGGGCCGAGCGGAACCTGCCGAATTTTTTGCTGTTTATTTTGTTCTTCCCCCACTTGGTCGCCGGGCCGATCGTGCGGGCGAAAGACTTTTTGACGCAAGTGAAACGGCCGAAACGGTGGAGTTGGCCGCGGGCGTTTGTCGGGCTGCAACTCATCGTGCTGGGGCTGTTCAAGAAGCTGGCCATCGCCGATTGCATGGCCATTTACAGCGACCCGGTTTTCGACCCGAAACAGAACATCGACGCGCTAAGCAGCGGGTCGGTCTGGCTCGGGGTGATCGCGTTTGCCATCCGCATTTACTGCGACTTCTCCGGCTATTCGGACATGGCCCTAGGCTCGGCCCACCTGCTCGGGTACAAGCTCACGGTCAATTTTCGCATGCCGTATCTGTCGGCGAATGTCTCCGAGTTCTGGCGCCGCTGGCATATCTCGCTGTCCTCGTGGCTGCGCGATTATCTGTTCATCCCGCTCGGCGGCAGTCGCGGCACTCGCTGGCAAACCGCCCGCAATTTGCTCATCACCATGACGCTCGGCGGGCTGTGGCACGGGGCCTGTTTCTCGTTCATCATCTGGGGATTGTTGCACGGAATCTTCCTGATCGTCCACCGGGTCTTCCGCGATTGGATATCGGACAAGCCCCGGCTGGACGCCTTGTTGCGCACATCGGCCGGGTATTTCGTCCGCATGGGGCTGACGCTCTTTTGCGTGTTGATTTCGTGGGTGTTCTTTCAAGACTCGCTCAGCCGGGCGATGCTGGTGCTTCGCAAGATGTTTGTCCCGGTGGCGGGAAGCGCCCTGCCGCTTGAGCCGTTGCGGCTCTGGGTGACGGTGGGCCTGTTGGTGATCGCCCATATGGCGACGGCGTGGGGTTTGTGGAAACGGGCCGTCGGCCGAATGCCCCCGGTCATCATCGGCACGGCCTGTTCTGTAGCGTTTATCCTGGCCCAAATGCTGGCGCCGGAAACGTCGAAGCCGTTTGTGTATTTTCAGTTTTAAGCAGGAGTTTCAAGTTACAAGTTTCAAGTTTCAAGTTGGGCGATATCGAAGCCAGTCCAGCACACTGCCGGTGGCGTGGCGAAGTTGAAGACGTTCCATCAGCGGGGAATCGGTCGCCAGTCCCTCGGCGATGATCGCGGCGCCCTGGGCAGCGGTTTTTACCCACGCGCCCGGCAGAGAGGGGAGCGGGATGATCGCGGGAAACTCCGGGAAGAGTTTTCGCAGGCGTGGAAGCATCGCCGGGTCGTCGGCCCGTTTGCCGGAAACCACAACCGTCTCGAACGGGGTCACGGCATAAAGCCCCATCAGCGATTGGCGAAGGGATTCATCCTCCGCGATGGTGGAATTGGTGTCCCGCACGCCACCGGTGAAGAGGTCTTGTTTGCGCAGCGGAGAGAGCCAGTAGGCGGCCTCGCCGTCCCAGGCTCCGCCGCTTTGACCGCCGATGGGTCCGGCGCTGCCGCCGATGCCGTGGATGATCTGGCCGTCATGCACCACGATCAGGGCGGTGAAGGCCGAACCGAGTTCCAGCAGCAGAAAACGGCCGCTGCCACCGATTTGCCGGATGGCCAGCGAGGCGACGGCGAGTTTGTCGGCGGTTCCCAGATCGATGCGGTTGAACTTGCGATGATCCGGCACCGTGGGAAGGTGGATGACGCCGGGGAGAAAGACGACCGGCAACGCGGAATCGCGGAAGGCCCGCAACATCGCCGAGAACCCAAGGACGCCTTGCGACGTGCCCCGTTCATCCGGCCGCACCAGTGTCATTTGGTTGAGATGGTCGTCGGTGAGATCGGCGTTCCGGACCAACGGGACGCCGTAGCCGGATGGCCCCGCGATCAGGTCGAACGGGCCGCGTTCCCGCAACCAATCGACGGGGGCCGAGGGGCTGGCCCGGAGTTCGGCGGGCGAAAAGCGAATTTGTTCCGCGACTTGGCCGTCGTCGAGGACCAGCATATCCAGGCTGCTCGTCCCCGGATCACACCCCGCGACGCGTGCCATGAATCGGCCCTTACTTCGGCATCGCCGGCGGTTCCTTGCCGGCCGGGCGCTCCATCGTCTTGCCGAGCGGCGTGTCCTTGTTTTCCAAGTCGCCGCCGGTGCCGAGGAAGAAGACATTGTCCTTCACCCCGGCGTTGATGTTCAACACCGGGTTGGCGTCGGCCGTGAATTTGGCCTTGGCCAGCGACACCCATTTGCCGTCTTTATCCTTGATCCAGCCGTTGTTAAACCGGGCCATCCGTTCGTGCGTCGTCGAGATTTTGTTTCGCTTGAAGTCTTCCACAAAAGAGTAATAACCCTGAAGGAGGGCTCCCTTCGTGATGGTCGAAAACGTGACGAGGTGAATCCACTCCTTCTTCTCCGGGTTGAAGAAGTAGCCCGCGTAGGCCGTGCGGGTGTCGCTCTCCTTGGTCGCCCGGACGAGGAACTTGTAGGTTTCGCCCACCTTCCAGTCGTAGTCGTAGAAGGATTGCCCGCCGGTCCCCTCGCCGCCGAATCGCTTCACCCGGACGGCGTCATCCTTGTGGAGCATCTTCACCCGGTCTTCGTCCTTCACCGTGGCGGGGTCGTTCCCGGCCGTCGGGTCCCACACGGAGAAGATGACGACTTTTTTTTCCTTGCCCTGTTCTTGGATGCCGAAGTATCCCTTCGACCAGCCGCAGACCATGAAGTACGTCCCCTCGGCCGACTTGTCGACGGTGACTTCGTTATAAAACTCCGTCCCCGCCGGGGCCGGGTAGCCGAGGTGAACCGACCGGCAGGCGATGCCCTTCAGCTTTTCGTCGGTCAGCCCGAACGGGGCGATGATGGCGGTGATGACCAGGGGAAGCAGAAACTTCACGATAAAACTACCTTTGGTTGATGGAAACAAAGAAACGAGCGGGGCGGGAAAATCCAACCATCTCTCAAGACGGAACGGCAACGATGGCCCGGAGTTCGTCAAGGGTGGCTCCGTCCAGCACGGCGGAGGTCACTTTTTCCAAGACGGAGGCGTCGGCATTGGCCAATTCATTCTCGGTGAATTGCTTTCCGGCTTCCCCGAACGTCTTTGTCAGAAGCATAGAAACCAATCGCAGGGATTCCTGCCGTCCTTCCTGCAAGCCCTGTTGCAAGCCTTGCTGCAAGCCCGCTTGCATTCCCCTTTCCATGGCATTGCGTTCATATCGGGAGATCAATGGCACTGTTCTCTCCTTTTCCAAAACTGCAATATTGGTTTCGAGCCGTCTCTCCAACTCTTCCGGCAATTCCAAGAGCCAGTCGATCAGGTTGACGAGTTGCCGGCATTCCTCACGCTCGTAACCCTTATCATACAGCAGCCGGATAAGCCGCCATTTCCAATCATAGCGTTCGTCGTCGTGCTTGTCGGTGAGCAGGCATTGCAAATGAGCGAGAACCACCAAGCCGATGGGGTTGTCCATCGCCTCCAGTTCCGCGAGACGGTCCCGCCAGTCCCAGAGTTTCACTGTCTGGAAGTCGTAGAACAGTCGGGTGGTGGCCATTTGCCATCGGTAGCCGGTTGGCCGCCAGTCCGGCGAGGAGTCCCCGAGGATGGCGATGGCCACCGGGGATTGGCCGTGGAGATCCCTTATCCGGTAGTGGTATGTCAGCATTCGCTCGGGGAGGGAATTGTCCGGTTGGTTTTGCACCTCAATGTGGATGTACAACCACAGGTCGCCCGGCATGTCCCGGCGTTTGACACGGTAGAGCCGGTCGGCGACCTTCCTGCCTTTTTCCGCTTCACGGATGATCTTCTGAAGTTCCGTCTCCAAGTTCTCGGGCGGGACGGACCAGTCGATCAGGGCGTGGACCTCCGGGCAAAAATACTCCAGAAACCGCGACAGGAAAATGTCGAGGGCTTCCTTCCAAGCCGTATCCAGCTCTCGGGCCATCAGGCTTGCCTCTTCAGGGTGCCCACGATCTCCCGCACGGAACCGGCCCCGAGGCTGGCAACGGCCGCCGGCAGCCCGTCGACGATGCGAACGCTGGCGGTCGGGTCGTAGAAGTTGGCGGTGCCGATCTGGATGGCCGAGGCCCCGGTGACGAGGAACTCCATCACGTCGTCCAGGGTGGCGATGCCGCCGACCGCGATGATCGGCAGGATGTTCGCCTTGGCAACCTGCCAGACGATCCGCAACACCAGCGGCTTGATGGCCGGGCCGCTCAGGCCGCCGGTGATGTTCCCCAAGACGGGCTTTTGCCGCCGCCAGTCGACGGCCATGCCGAGGAAGGTGTTCGCCAGCGACACGGCATCGGCCCCGCCATCGGCCGCCGCCTTGGCGATGGGGACGATGTTGGCAATGTTCGGCGTCAACTTGGCAATCAGCGGATGCGGGCATACCGCCCGGCAGCGGTCAACGATTCGTTTGGTGATCGCGGGGTCGGTGGCGAAGTCGGTCCCGCCGCTGACATTCGGGCAGGAAAGATTTAATTCAACGCCTGCCATGCCTTTTGCTTGTCCCATCTTCTGAGCGAGTTCGACAAAGTCGTCCTCTGTCTTGCCGGCCACATTGCCGATGATGGCCGTCGGCAGACTCGTGAGATAGGGAAGATGGTGTTCGAGGAAGTGATCGATGCCGTCGTTGTCGAGGCCGATGGCGTTCAGCAGACCGCTTGGGGTTTCGACCGTTCTGGGAGGCAGATTACCGGGGCGGGAAGCGGAGGTTACAGTCTTGGGAACGATGCCTCCCAATTGCTGAAAATCTACCAGATCGGCCATTTCCCGGGCGTATCCAAACGTGCCGGAAGCGACCAACACCGGGTTGCGAAAGTCCAGTCGGCCCAATCGGACCTTGAGATCAATATCCATATGGCCAAATTACGGCCAACAGACTTATTCAGCAACCGAGCCGGATGAAGAATGCCGACCAACATGAGCGACATGCCGCGAAATCGCACAGGCTCATGTCGCGTTTCGCAACATGGCATGGCAGAACAGGTCGATGGCGGCACACATGCCCTTCAGCCATGTCCTCATTTTTGATTGCAGGCTCGGAAAACCACGGCTTTTTTGAGAGCCGGACATTGCGGCAAAAGATTTTGTTTGACATGGCACACCTGTTGCTTCCTAATACTGGCGTGATTCGGATGCGAGTCCCGGATCACAAGGTTGGTCAAAAAAACCAATCTTACTCCCTCCAAACAGGGCACGAGAGCTGATCGGTTGCGAGTCCCGATCAGACCAACTCTCGTGCCCTCATCTCTTTTAAACAACCTTGTTTTCACCAATCAACGCCATGTTTCGCCGTGAGCGAACAAGAAATAACGTCGGCCAATATTAACAAAAAAGCGATCAATCTCTTTGCGGTGACTGAACGCCTTTTGCATTGTCTCTTGGCGTAATTTGTTCTTTTTGGCGTAATATGCGCGAAAGGTTTGGGTTATACCCAATCGCCTTGATCACTGACGAGAGGTTAAAGTCCCGAAGGCTCCCCTCCAACTCCCCCCTTGGCAAGCATTGGTTTCTACGCCTCAAGTTAGTTCTTTGGAATGCTTGGCGAACAAGGGAAGTGCTTTTTCAGCAGGGCGTTGGGACTGTCAGGGCCGTCGCGTGGCAGCCAAGCGACCGATTGTTGCAACACCCAGAGGCCCACGAGGAGGGCCGGGATGGTCACCGGGCAGGAGGCTTTGGTCTGGCGCCCGATAGGGCCATCAGCAGTTTTTTGAACGACTCCGAGGCCTCGTCGATGCGGCGTTCCAGCGCCTGCACCTCCGTCAGGGCCGCCGGGCCTTCTTTTCGGCCGATTCACCGGCTCTTGCCCATCGACAAAACCAGCCAGATGAATCACGGCGTCGCATGGGGCCAGCAAATTCCGAAGTCTCTGTGAGATGGTCGGGTAGTCCAACCACACACAACTCGAATTCTTCCTCGAAAACGACTTCGTGACCGTGCGTTCTGGCCCGGTCGGCCATCAACTCCCGGCAACTTTTGAGATCGCGAGTCGTCGAGTTGACAAACACCCTCGGCATCCGGCAGGCATCCGAAATACGGCCGTTCGGAGTCCGGGAACGGCCAGCCATCATCATCGTGAGGCCCGGCGGTTTGGTCAATCGGCGATTGAAGAGAGCGACGAAGCGCTTTGATTCACGCCTGTTGACGAGCCGGGCGGGGCGCGGGGAATGGTTGAAGTTTGCGATGGCCTTGGGCATGCGAATCAGCGACAATTCCCAATGAAATTCGAACACAACATTCTTGACGATGGAGTCGCCGATGAGCCGATTGTTGTTGCTCTTGTTGTTCCCCGCCGTCGCCATCGCCGAGCCGAAAGCCGGTGAGGAACGCGAGTTTGAAATTGCCAAGGGCGTGAAGATGAAGTTTTGCTGGATACCGGCCGGCAAGGCGACACTGGGATCGCCCGAGGACGAAGCAGGCCGGCACTTTTTGGAGAAGGAACACGTGCTGGAGACCAAGGGATTCTGGCTCGGAAAATACGAGGTCACCCAAGGGGAGTGGAATGGCTTGATGGGCGAACCAAAGCCGCCCGTCAAGCCGCCCGAACCCAAGGATGCCCCTCCGAAAATCGAGCTTCCTTCCAAGATCGCCGTGGGACCGGCGTTGCCGATAGACGAAATCAGTTGGAAGGACTGCCAGAAATTCATCGAAAAATGCGGAGTGAAGGGCATGAAGGTTCGGCTGCCGAACGAAGACGAATGGGAATATGCCTGTCGGGGAGGGAAGGGCAACAAGAATGCGTTTTATTGGGGCGGCGAGTTGAACGGGGACAAGGCGAACTGCAACGCGGAACACCCATACGGCACGAAGACAAAAGGGATGTCCCCGGGCAAGGTTATGCCGGTGGGAAGTTTTGAAAAGATCGCTCCGCACCCTTGGGGCCTTTGCGACATGCACGGGAACGTGTCTGAATGGTGCGACAATTTTTACGACGAAAAAAGTCAAACCCGGTCGATGCGAGGCGGGCATTATTTTAACGATCCCGAGCTATGCCGGGCCGCCTGCCGCAATGCACTCGAGCCGGCGAGGAGATTTTGGGGAAGTGGCTTTCGGCTTGCGCTGATTCCGTGACTGGCATGGCACGAAGAACCTGTCCGGCCCGCATGTCGATCAATGCGATTTGGTATCAGTTGGCCTTCCGGTACATCCCAATGTAACCAGTGGCAAGAAAGTTCGCGCCGGGGACGCGGGCCAATCCCTCGAAGGGGCGGTTCACCAAGTGGCACAGACGCGGGGCCACCAGCGTGGCCGGGCGGCAGGCGGGCTGCACGTTGTAATGCCGCGCATCGGCCTTCTCCATTCCGGCGGCCTCGCAGGCTTGGTCCAGTTCGCCGGGGGTGAGATACAGTCGGCGAAATTCTTCCTGTTGTTCCAGCTTAAGGTTTTTCCGGTACGGCCGGAATTGGATGGCCTTTCGCAACGGGTACAAACCCGCAAGAACCAATCGGCCCCAGTTCCGGCGCTTGGGGATTGTCAGCAAAGCCACACCCCCCGGCCGGAGCATTCGGCTAACCCCGCGCAAGGTTTGCGTGAGTTGGTCTCGTGTCAGATATTCCAACACGCCCATCGCGATGATCGTGTCGAAACTGGCGTCCGCAAAGTCCGGGGTGGTCGCCAGCCCGACTTGCAGGTCAGCGTTGCCGCCGATCACCAAGTCGCCGATGTTCGCGCGGGCGGCGTCGATCATTTGCGGGGAGAAGTCGGTCCCGGTGTAATGGCCCCCCATCGCCACCAGACTGCGGGCAATCGGGGCGGTGCCGCAACCCAGATCAAGCACGTCGCCGGGGCCGGTGCCGACCGTCCGCAGCAGTTCGATCACCCGACGGGCGCGGATGAGGAACGACCACGTTTCGACCGTGACCTTGGGAGAGGAGTTGTCGTACAGGCTTGCCCAAACTCCCTGTTCCGCCAGACGACTGAAATGGGTATGGACGTGTTCAGCCGGGCGAGTGGGGGTGGCGGTCGCGTTCATATTCACCATCCGATCATGTTCAGTTGAAACTGGGAAAAGCCCTCGTCCGCGCCCACGTTGACGCGGCGAAGTTCAAACAAGTCCGCATTGGCGCCGTTCAAACCGGGCACGGTCGCCAGCCCGCAGCGGTAGCCGGTCTCGGCCAGCAACCGCTTCGTGTCATCTGTAAAATCGCCCCGCGTGCCGTTCGGGTAGGCGAACAAGTCGGCGCTCCCGAGCCGGTCCCGCAGGATGTCCCGCGAGCGGGTTAACTCTTCGCGTTGCGCCTCGGGCGAACATCTCGACAAAATCGGGTGCGTGTGCGTGTGGGAGCCGAAGCTTATCAGGCCGCCACGCGACAGATGGCCGATCTCATCCCAACCCATCGTCGCCAGCGGCGAATCCGGCGACACTTCGGGGCAGCCGCCCAACTGCCGGAACAATTCCCGGAGGTGTTCTTCCTTCCGGTCGTTGTCAATCTGCTTCAACCGCTTGCAAATCGCCCGGTGGGCGGATGATCGGCGTTCCGGCGTCGTCAACGGCCAGTCTGTTCCCTCGAAGGTGACAGAAGAGACCGGGGTATTCGCAATCGTTTGAAAAAGCCGGTCGGTCCACGGGGGCTGATGCGTCCCGACGAGGCCGGTCACCACGAAGACCGTGGAGTGAATCTGATGGCGTTCCATGATCGGATACGCCGTCGTGGCGACATTGCGGAAACCGTCGTCGAATGTCACGACGGCCGTGTGTTCCGGCAAAGGCCGGTGAGCCGTGAGACGATCCACCACCTCCGTCAACGGGAGGACGGCATATTCATCCGCAAGGAACCGCATCTGCTGTTCAAAAGAACCGGCGTCGAGCTGACACCAGTTGAAGAACGGCAACGGCTCGCGCGTGACGCCGTGATACATCACCACGGCCACGGAAGCCCGCGTCCGGCGGGCCATCCGGCGATGGCCCAGGAGCCGATGGGAGACGGAACGTCCCTTTCGTAACAGGTGATTGAACATCATGCGGCGCAGCCGAAAAGTCTCCCGATGTTGGGTGGTGGAATGGGAATAACCGATTTGCAAAGTTTGGGCAAGACGAGTTGAAGAGGGATGCCCGTCTCAGGCCACCGTGAACAACTTGCATGGAATCATGTTCTTGCCCGACTGTTGGTTGGGGCGAGGCTCTGGCTGGGCGAAACCGTTTTTGTCCACGGTTCGCACCCGCAATTCGTATTTGCCCGGTTTCAACCCGGTCAGCGTCAGCGTCCAGTGGGCGACGCTGAACCGCAGGGGCCATTCCCTCGGCTTGCCCTCCTTGGTGAAGCCCCACACATCCTTTGGCGAAACGCCTTCCGGCAGGCCACCCCAGTCGGCCGGCAACGGGTCGATGGCGCCGGGCTTCCACTCGGCCTTGGCCCAAGCCGGATCACCCTCGGCCAGTTTGCCCCCCGTGCGGGTGTCGGGGCGAAGCCAATATTCGACCCGCTCCAGCCCCGGCCAGCCAACCATCGCGGTCCCGCGCACAATGACCGGCTTGTCGGCCGAAAATGTCTGTTCCTTCGAGTCATCGAGATGGGCGGACGTTTTCAGATACGATTCGGGGTCGTTGTTCTTCTCGGCATAGGTATCGTTGGCTTCGTGGTTGTTGGTCAGGATGATTTTGTGAATCCACTTGATCGACTTGAACCCGTGCGCCCACGGCACCACCATCCGCACCGGGCCGCCGCGTTCCAGCGAGATCGGCGACCCGTTCAACTTGTATGCCAGAAACGGTGGCAGCTCCCCCGGCGGCGTGTCGAGAACCTGGCTCATCGCCAGCGACGACTTGAAGATTTGCTCCGGCTTGTCGTTGTGGAAGCCCCAATAGAACAGCCGCCGGGTGTTGGCGAGTTTGCCGCAAAGCTTCAACACATCGCGGAGGGGAACGCCCTTCCACAATCCCTGCCCGAGCGGCCGGGGAATATTGTTGCACTGCATCGCCTTCAAGAACCGGACGCCGTGTGTCTCGCCGAGCTTGAGCAAGGCGGGCAAGTCAAGGGTGACCGGCTTGTCGATGGTCGCCTTGTCCTCGGCGACGATTTCCAGTTTCCATGTTTCCGGGGTAAGCCGGGCCTTGGCCAGAGCCTCTCCCTTCAACGTGTGCGGCACCGGACTTCCCCGGCTGACATCCGTGAAGTCTTTGCCCGGCGTCAAAAACGGCCTGGCCGGAACTTCACCGGCCGCCGCGCGGGGAATCTCATCCCCCCGAATCCGCTCGACGGCCGCCCCGGCCACCAATCCGGCCACGCCCAAACGAATCGCCTCCCGACGGTCGAGCGGATCGGCCATGTGATGTCTCCCGGAAGTTGAAGCAAGCGGCGAGGATCGGGGCGACCCGATTCTAACCTCCGGTCGGAGCCGAGTCATTTGCGAATCGGAAAATGATGCCGTCCAAAGTTCAGGACTGGCCCGCCAAGGCCATGCAAAGGAAGTACACGCCCGCCACCAAAATCCCGGTGGAGCCATAGCGTTGAATCGCCATTGAACGACTCGCTTGCGGGGTAACTTCTCGCTGTGAGCGACGTATCGCCGCCAGAAGAACGAACAATGGCAACAGCACCGTCAGGTGTCCCGTCTCGACGCCGACGCTGAAACCGAAGATGGCCGAAAGAACCGTCTCTCGCGGCATCTGGTGCATGAGATCAAGCAGGCCGCCGGCAAAACCCAAGCCGTGGAACAGGCCGAAGAAGAAAGCCGCCGCCAGCCGGCCTCGCCCTTGGGAATAACCCAGGATGTTTTGCACCGCCACGAAAACGATGCTGGCGGCGATCAGAGGCTCGACAACCCGTTCGGGCAAGTGAACGAGGTCGAGGGCCGCCAGCGTCAGGGTGAGGGAGTGCGCGAGCGTAAAGGCGGTCACCACCTTCACCAATTCCCAAAAAGTGGCCGCCGCGAGCGCCAGGGCGGCGACGAACAACAAATGATCGTATCCGGTGAGGATGTGGTGAACGCCGTGGATGAAGTAAGATTTCATCACCGCCAAGCCGCCCGTCTCGCCCGCCCATTGATTGGATTCGGCCGGTGATGACCCGGCATCATCCAAGGCAAAATCGAGTTGATAGGACGACTGGTTGAGGTTCCGATTCTGGTCGATGATGCGGACGCCCGGATCGCGCGGCATCAGGCAATTCACAAGGTAGACGGCAATGGCACTGTGATGGCGGTTCTCAAGAGCCAGTCGATGAGCGGAGGCGCCGGGCGGCATGTCCGCCTCGAATTCGATGACAATGTCCCCCCGCCCCTTGATCACCTCTTCAACCGTCGGGAACGACAAAGAGATCGGTCGAAGTGTCAGCGGGTTACCGTCCATCGTCGTCGCCAAATCAAGACGGACCCGCTCGGCATAGGCATGTTGCTCGGCTTCCGAAATCATCTGATCGCCATCGGTGTCGATGCCGGCCAGTACTTTCTTCGCCACCTCGGCGCCGGCGACCATGCGGATTTCCAAAACGACGCGGTCGCGTTTCACGGCAACGGTCGTGGCTTGCAGATATTCATCCAGTTGGTGTGCGTAAGCGGGCGACGCGAGCCAAGGAAGAATGACGAGAAGCAGAATGGCAATCCGGATATTCATTTCGTCAACGCCCACCGTCTTATCGCGTCGCGGCACATTGTGCTGTCATGGCTTGATCGAACCCGCCCCGTATTCATCTTCAGGGTTGCGATAGACCGTGTGTATGTGGTCGTTACCACCTTGCGGAGCGTATTCGATGATCGCGTTTGGCCCCTGCACCCGGAAGTAGGCGGCCTTGCCTTGATCGACCGGCCCGCTCCAGGCGAAATAGGTCTCGCCAATCTTCTCCTTGATGGCCGTCATCCGGGCGGCGGCCGTGTCGGCCTCGACGATGTTGACCCATGTCCCGATCACTTCCAAGAGCAACGCCTGCTGCTCGGCGGTTAGCGCGGAGCCTTTGATCCCTTTCGCCTCAATCGTCTTGCCGTCTCGTCCCGGCCCGAGCAGCAATTCCCCGGTCGGGCGTTCCCCGATGACGGCTTGCGGCCGCTGCTTCTCGTCCAGGGCGGCCACCAGTTTGAAGGCAGTGTCCTGCTCTTTGCCGAGCGGTCGCACATCCATTTCGCCGCGTTTGAACAATCCCGGTTGCGCCCCGGTGTGGGTCGGGGTCAGCACAAATTTCTTGCCGACAATGGTGACGTTGACCCCGAGATGATGGCCGCCGAACTGAACCATCCACGGCTTGGTTTCCGACGGGACGCCGAAGATCGCCAAGAAATACAGATCGGTACCGAACATCGGCCCCTTGGGAGCGGCTTTCCCGCCTTTGTCCTTGCCGCCGTCTTTGCCACCCCTCTCGGTCAATTTCTGATCGCCATCCATGATGTCGATCACTTTTTGGTATCCCTCTTTGCTGAGGACGGCCGCAACCACGGCCATCGCCTTGGCCCGCTGCTCCTTGGAGAGGTCGCCGAGCTTGATGCCGTTGCGCTGAACGATGGTCACCGGCAAGTTCGACCAAGTGGATTTCTTCGTGCTGTCGAACTCGAACACCGCTTTCTCGCGGAGTTTCGGGTCCAGCCCGTCGAGGAACGAATTGGCGGCATCCACCGCCCGGCGGGCGGGGTTGACGGCCTTCCCGGCCGGGTCGTCGGCGACAGCCACTGATTCCGGCCGGGATGATTGGAGGGCGTAGAGAGCCACGCCGAGGAAGGTGGCGCCAATGATCAAGGCCAACGTCTTGCGACGCGAGTGAGAAGGGGTTTCTTGAACGGTCTCGCTCATCGGGTTGTCTCCTGACGGTGATGACTTCAAAATTGCCGCAAACGGCGCGTTGACGTGCAATCCCATCATAAGGAGGCCCAAGTGAGAAATCACTGAACAACCGGCGCCGGCCATGAAATTGTCAATCTTCATCGCCAGCAAGGGCAGGCGCCGGAAGTTGGGGCAAGCGAGTGTTTACTTCGATTGCCCGATCAGTTGAAGCAGTTCCCGGACACCTTCTTTGGCCGTGAGCGAGATGGTCGTCACGCGATCGTTGGGGCGTTCGACGCTTGATTGTTGGAAGCTCAGGCGGCCCATCACCACGGACATTTGGCGGTCCAGCGGGTCTTCCTCTTTCTTGTCTTTCGATTTTGCCAGGTCGTCCTTAAACAACGCCGACATCACATCCGTGAGTTTGCGGTAGTCTTCGTCCGTCGCCTTGGAGGCGATGCGAATTTGCATTTCCATCGGGTCGCCCCATTGAAAGCCAAGCGTCATGGGGCCGGTGATTTTTCCGGCGATTCTGCCGAGGATCGCTAGCAATTCCTTTTCGCGGGCCTCGCTGGTGTCCGGCGTCGGCTCCATCAGTTTGGCCAGTTGTTGGCCGGAGGCCGTCATCACGAACATGGCACTGTTCAAATTCCGGCCCTGATTGAGTGATTTCCAATCCTCCGCCCAAGCCGGGGCCGGCCGGGGTACCTTCTTCGCGTCGATGAGCTTCTTGATGTTCTCCTCGGATTCCAACACCAGCGTCCGGTCGTCCGGCATGTACAGCCAGAGCGGCTTGTTGCCATCAGACAATCCGGGAACGGTCAGGGTGGCCTCGAAGTAATCAGCGCCGACACGGGAATGGACCTTGAAAGACTTTGAAAACGCCTCGACAAGTTTTCGCCAGTCGTAAGCCTTTTTCATCCGAATAAAGCTGAGCGAATTCATGATCGAGCGGTTGGGCCGGGGCTTGCTTTTGTCGTAAACGAACGAGACTTGGCCGCCGAGTTGCTCCACGTCCCCGATCTCGAAGACCAGTGATTTGTCCTTCCCGGACAACAGGCTTCCCGCCAGTGTGTTCAACATGGCGATCTGACTCTTGAGGCCCGGCGATTGGGCCAGGTCGGCGACATTGACGGCGTACACGCCGACATGATCCGGGCTTCCCCCGACAGTCAGATAGGTGTGATCAAGGGTGGCCGGTGATTTCTCGGCGAACTTCACCGGCGTGATCGGATCGGCAAAGAGGGGTTGTTTGCCCCCTTGCACGCTCAGGCCTGCGACACTGAGCAGACCGACGCCCAACAGGGCGGGCCATCGTCGGGTCGATTGTCGGCGATCATCCATGACACGCAACATCGCAATTCTCCGAAACAAGGTTTTGGGACGCCCTAACAGCGTTGGCAACATGCCAACGGGCCGGGCATCGGCTTTCAACGCCAGCGAGGCCAGACACCGCCAATACGACTCCCGGCCGGCCAGATGATTTGCCGCGAAGGCATCGGCCGCCAATTCCTGACACAACTCCTGCCGCCGCCCCAGCCAGCGGAGCAGCGGATGGTAGCCGTGAACGGCAAGGGTCAGCCGGACCAGCCAGCGGGTCAGAAAATCCCGGCGAACAATGTGGGCCATTTCGTGCAGCAAGGCCGCCCGCAACTCATCCGGGGTCCACATTCGCCACCGGGGGGACAACAACACGCACGGGCGCCGGATGCCCGCCGTGGCCGCGCTGTCAATCGCGGCGGATTCCCGCAGCGACACCGGAACTCTTGCTCCGATCTGCTCGCGGATCTCCCGTAACAGGCTCAGCGGAAGCTCATCCTCAATCGGCCGGCTGTCGGCGATGATTCGCCGCAGTTCCCGGCTCTCCCGCACAAGCCGGATCAGGCCGAGCGTTGCCAGCCCCGCAAAGCCCCACGCCAGCCACGCGCCCAATCGAAAGGAAGGTTCTTCGATGGCCGGCGCCCGGACGGCCAGCTTGCGCAAGATCCGGCTGATATCAATCCCCGCAGGCGCCGGGTTTTCAACGGGAGCGGCTTCGTCTTCATCAATCAACTCATTCACATTTCTCGATGCGAACGCAGGCGAAGACGGCGCCTCCCCGACCGGCCACGCCGGCCAGGGCAGCAAGGCCAGAATCGTCAGCCCCCATGTGGCGGCGACGGTCCACATCAACACACTGCAGGCCACGCCCGGCGAGCGTCGAAAAGACAGGAGCAACCCGCCGAGCAACGGGAAGGTCAATTGAATCGCCAGCACAAGGATGGCTTGGCCGAGGTCGTTCATTGGCCGGGCTCCTTTAACAGCGATTCCAGCAATTCCCGCTCCTTGGCCGTCAGCTTTCGGCCGTCGAGCAAGCGGACAAACAGCGCCTCCCGTGATCCGCCAAAGACCCGCGTGACCAAGTCCGTGAGCAGCCGCCCCGAGACATCTTCATGGCTGCGGGCCGCGACATAGCGAAAGGGGCGTTCGTCATTCACTTGCTTCAAAAACCCCTTGTCCTCCAGCGTGCGGACCAGGTTGGCGACGGTGGGATACGTGAGATCCCGCCCGGTTTCGGCAAGCAAATCCCGAGCCTCTTGGGCGGTCAGTTCTTGCCTCGCCCAGAAGACGTGCATGACTTCCAGTTCCCGCTCGGTCAGGTCTTTGGTGGCTGGTCGTGGCATTCGTCCCTCCCCTCCCTGTGTTTTGAATAACCAAATTTGATTAGCCAAATATGCCAAAGTGGCCGGATTCGGTCAAGAGAAGTTTGTGATCAAAACAAACGAGCGAAGAAGATGACCCGGCAAGATTATTTGGAGGAACAAACATCCGCAAACCAGAATCCGTCGCGTTCCACTGTCTCGCCCGTGCGGACCGGGATCGGATGTCGGAACATGGGGCCGGTGTGGCAGAAGGTGTGGAACTCGCCGTTTTCGCCGCAGGGGTCGACGCCGGGGGGAAGGTCGGCCAGCAAGGATTCTTCGAACTCGCGGCCGACGAAGCGGGGATCGAGCTGTCTGGGATCGACACACACAATCGTTGCCCGCAGGCCGCTGGCGATCATCGTGCGGGCCAGTGTGGACGTGTCGCGGGGTGTGCCCCAGACGGGAAAGATCGGCGTGAGGCCGGTCCCGGCGAGTTGGCGTTCACGGTAAGCCCGGATTTCCGTCAGGTGCAAGTCGCCGAACACCATCGCTTCGATGCCTTCGGCCACCGCCCGCGCAACAACGGCCCGCATTCGTTGTTCGTAAACCTCGTTGGAACAGGGCCACGGCAGCGGCACCGCCCACAACGGCGCCCCGAGTGCGGCGGCCTGCGCCTCGACCAACTCCATGCGGACGCCGTGCATTGCCACCCGGTTGAAGGCTTCGTTGAAGGTCGTCACCAAGCCGACAATTTCAAATTCCGCTTGCTGGCGAATCAGATGCGCGGCCCAGGCGCAATCCTTGCCGGAACTCCAAGAAAGCAAGGCTTTCGGCTTCATGCCCCGGCCCCCGTTTCCAGCGGCGTCAGTCGGCGGCCCGGTGCCAGCCCCGGCGGCAGCGGGTGGATATCCGGGTGCAGGAGATGGGCGAGGATTTCCAGGCTTTCCACCAGTCGCGGGCCGGGCCGGCTGAAATAGGCGTTGCCATCGACGACGAACACCCGGCCTTCGCGCACACAAGCGAGCGAGTCGAAACCGGGGAGGTTTCGCAAGATCGGCAGGTCTTGAAGCGTTCGTTCCGTGGAAAATCCGCAACAGGCGACGACCAACACCTCGGGGTTGTAAGCGGTAATATCATTCCACTCAATCGTGCGGGAGGCTTGCCCTTCCAGACCGATGCCTTCGACGCCACCGGCCAACCGCACCAGTTCCGGCGACCAGTGGCCCGAGCAAAACGGCGGGTCGATCCATTCGAGCAGAACCATCCTCGGCCGATGCGTGACGGCCCGTGTGCGCTCCGTCACCACATCGACGCGGGCTTGCAACGCGGCGATCACCTCATCGGCTTTGCGCTCGATGCCGACCGCCCGGCCCACTAGCCGGATGCAGTCGAACACCTCGGCCAGCCGCATCGGCTCCAGGTTGACCACCTTCGGCCGGCCGGGGAGCGAACAAGCGGCTGCGTTGACTTCCTCCTCGGCGACGGCGCACACATCGCACAGGGCTTGTGTCACCAGCAAGTCCGGCCGGAGTCGTTCCAACACCGGCATGTCGAGGGAGTACAACGCCTTGCGGGTCTTCAATCGTTCGCGGACCAGCGCGTCAATCTCCCGGCTGGCGGCATCATGCGGAATCAGCGTTCGCGTCACCTTCGGCAACCCGGCGACGAACGGCGGATAATCGCATTCATGGGTGACGCCGACAAGCTGTTCGCCCAGTCCGAGTTCGCAGACAATCTCGGTGGCGCTGGGCAACAGGGAAACGATTCGCATGGACGGGAACTCCGGATATCAGACGGCCGCCGGTTGGGGGATCGGCTCGCGAAGCGCCGGGAAGCCGCGTTCGAGCAGCGCCCAGCCGCCGAACAGGATCGCGACGAACAGCCCGTCGCCCAGCAGCGTGAACTTGAAATACGGAATCGCCGCGACATAACAGGCGATCAATCCTTCCAGCGTGTGCGGGTCGAACACCCACCAACTGCCGAGGTTGGTGATGATGAAAAATTGAACCGACCCGATCAGGGTGACGGCGGCCGTCGAAAGGACCGACCGGCGCGACCGCAGCCAGCGCCCGAGCAGGACATTCACGGCGAAACTGGCGTAAACCACGGGAATCAGGACGTGCAGGCCGATGAAGAGATCGCCGATGAACAACGCCCCCATTGGCAGCAGAAACGCCAGTCGCCGGTCGGCGAAACAGGCGCCGCCAAAAAGGGCCAGCGCCCCGACCGGCGTGAAGTTCCACGGGTGGGGGATGACGCGGAGGAGAACGGTGGCGATCACCGTCAGCGTCAGGAAACAGAGTCGCCACCCCGGAGAGGGGATCGGCCGGTCGGCTGGCATGTCAAGCGCTCCTGTTCGCCGGTTCGGGCGAACGGGCGCCGCGAAGCATCAGGGGCCGACGGACAGCGTCTCCGCACGCGCGAAAACCAACAAGCCTGCCTGTCGGCGGCCTGGGTTCGAGGCGCCGTCAACACTCGGCAGGCAGGTCTTCTGGCTCACGGTTCCAAACAAGCCCCCGGCCGCCTTCCCGCGACTCTCGCCGCAGTGGCCCATCAACCCGGAGACTCTGACCGAACACAGCAGCGGCCCTGCGCCGGATTCCCACCGGCTTCCCTTTTCAGCGTTGACGCAAGAAGTGTCCACGCACCTGCGGAGTGACTGTAACCTAGGGTCGGCCACGAGGAACGGCCAGCCGGGTTTGAACGGGGTTGGGAATGGGGTATTATGACAACATGGTCAGACGATTGTGAAATCAGGAAGGTGAAGTGATGAGTGCCGCCACCGATCCCGTGTTTGAAGTGCATCTGCCCGATGAGCTACTGCCCAAACCCGGCGTGATAAGCATTCCGAGCATCCGTATTCCCGGAACATCACCCGTGATTGAGGTGAGGCAGCCCGAACCGCCACCGATCAAAACGGAGAACTCGATGCCCGAACTATCCCGGATCAAATTCGAGCGGGAGCAGCAAGCATTCCTCCGCTTGCTGCCGCAATTATTGGAATCATACCAAGGGCAATACGTCGCGATCCACGATGAACAGGTTGTGGACAACGGCCCTGTTCGGCTCGATGTGGCCTATCGTGTTCAACAACGACTCGGCAAAGGGGATATCTACGTTGGGTTTGTGAGCGAGAAGCCGGATGTTCAATTAGAGTGAGATAAGCAAAAAAAATGTCATTCGACAGATCGCACTCCGGTGATCTGTTAAGTATATCTCAAAATTAATTGCCTGCTCTGCTCGTTGTTTTTGGAATATATTTTTGCTAGTCAACAACAATGAATCTGGCTGAAAATATGTCAGACAATATGGACTACTTCTACATTTCCCCATTTTTCGGCTAGATATTCCGCAACTAGCCTACGGTGGCAATGATGGGGCTTGTCCTCGCTGCACAACAGGCAGGCACCATCGAATAATTCTTTTCTTGTCGATTCTTCGATTTGGCGTCTTTTCATAAGATCAAGAAATTTTGGTTCGTATACCGCCCAGTCACCTTTTTCCCTTTTATAAGCAGTAAGAATGTCTTGAGTGGGCGCAAGATCGGGGAGATGAATATACTCAATGTCCGCGATGGATTTCAGAAAAAATTCAAGATCGTCCTTTTTTGCGAAGCCAGCGAGTTGAGAGCTATTATTGAGCCTGACGTCAAGGACACGGGACACGCCTGCATTCTTGAGTTTTGTGAAAAATCGCTCGGCTGATTTTTTGGTAAATCCAATGGTAAACAGTTTGATAGATTCGGTCATATGGAGTCCTCCACGGAGTCTTCAGGTTGCAATGAAAACGCAATCCGTTCCCCTTGGATGTCGTAGGCGTTCTCGATCAGCTCATCACGGGACCGGAAAAGATCTTCGGCTTGCATACCGCAAAGTTGCAACAATCGGGTTTCGGCATCTTCTTGGAATTCTAACTCGTCTTCTCCCAAGATATGAATGACAGGGCCAGCATCATTTCGAAGGTGGCGTGTTACAAGAATGGTGCGGTGACAGGCAAGAGGATCTTTCTCAGCGCAGAGAAGTGCCACTCGAAAAGATTTAATTCCTCGGCGAATTCTATCCAATCCTTGTTTGAACATTGGAAGTTTTGCAATCAGGTCGTATCTGGCTTTTCCATTCACATAACATTCGGGCTCAGTCCTCCTCGCACCTAATTCCAGCCCCAGAAACACGTAATGAATTTGTGCTGTTCGCAGCGACTTGGCGAGATTATTTTGATTAAAATGAGGGCTGAACCGACTATAGGGCCTGGATCTTACATCTGCAATAGCAGTGATATTTTGTGACTGAATCAGCGACAGGAACTTCTCCGACGAATATGTGGAGTGTCCTATTGTAAACAATCGAGCTTCGCCCGAAATTTTCATCACTCCTGTTCCTCGAATATAGTCGCCACAACTTTGTAGTGATAATTGTCGAGATTTCCCGCCAAACTCAAGCAAATTAGCAGATTGTTTGAGCAAGGAAGGCGAGCCTCCAATGTGGGCTGCCCAAGGCCGGGAATTTGATCTCTATACCTTTCACCGATTACAGGGTCGGTAAGACCCAAGTCATATGTGACGCCCTTGTAATCAAATCGACACCGCCGCTTTCGTTTTGTTATTCCATTCCACTGATCTGACCAGAACCGAAGCAGGAAGTTTTGTGGACGGATAATATACAGCGATTGATCTGGAGGATTTTCCTTGAGATACTCGTGAAACACACGGTCGGGCTGCATCTTCGGCTGGAGCCAGAGATTTTCTGGCGATTCTATGAGCAAATTTAGGGATGATAATTTGTATTCAGAATTAACGTTTTTCCACCGGTCAGTATTGGATATTCTCCAGTTCTCGGGCTGACAGGGATCTATAGATTTATCGATCAAAGGAACATCGACAAAATCCATGACCTTAATTTGATTTCCATTGTCGCAAATGCGCTCATTTGGCCAAAGTTCTCCCTCGCCGTGAGTACTAATAGGTCGTAGCCAAGAACCGAATTTGTACGTGTTTTCGTCAACAGACAAGATCTCACGGCCAGCGATACACCGGCCGCTTCCTTTCTTTGCTGAATTGGCTAAAACTAACATCCGTCTGTAAATGGCCATTTGGGGCGTCCGTGAATTGTCAGTGGTCGAATGAATTGGGAATGCAACTTATATTAAGGCCTTTTTAAACTAAAATTTACGATTTTCTAATTTCTTTGCAACCTTAGCAAAAGATCGATTCTAAAATATTGCTTTAATTATACGAATTATCGGTTTTGACGCAAGAGAACTTTTAGGTCTTGTTTAAGGAAAGCGGCCATCCCGAAAATCCTCACTTCTTCACCCCTTTCACCACCTTCAAATCAAAAAACTCAAAGGCGGCGTCTCGTTCGGGGGCTTCTTTGTTGCCGCCGTTTTTGGCGATGAGGCCGACTCGTTTGGGGTGGCCGTCGCCCCAGGTGGATTCGCCTCCAGGGGTCCATTTGTCGCCGTCGGGGCTCCAGTCGAAGGCGTATTTGTTGCCGCGTTTGGTCAGGCGCAGCCAGTATTTTTTCAGGCCGGAGTCGTTGGCCTGCGGGATGATGTGCGTCGGCTCGCCGGCGGTTTCGACCACCGCGATGAAGCGCTGGCCCGATCCCTTGGCCCAGTCGAATTCGTAGTTCCATTTCAGATAGTTATCGTCGTCGGTGTAAACAATCAGGCCGGCTTGTTGATAACTGGTGTCCGGTTCAAAGCCGTTGACGCAGGTGGTGGTGACCCAATCGGCCTCCTTGGCGAACGGAATCTCAATCAAGTGGATGTTCTTTGCCTGCGTTCCCTCGCTGACGGCATCTTCCTTTTCCTTGCCGTGGATGCTGCCTCGCTGTGTGGTGATGACCAGCGAACCGGGAACCTTCTTCAGCGACACATGCGTCGGGTCGGGCCGGATGACTTTCCAGTCCAGCGTCAGTTTGCCGTCGAAATCATCATGCACCGGGGCCAGCCCCTTGGGGGCCGGGGCGGCGATGGTGACGGCGCATAACACGCCGACGAACAACAGGCTTAGCGGTTTCATCAGAATCACTCCGGGAGAGGCCGCGTTCGGCGGCGGATCAGAAACACAATCACCTCACCCACAACCGCCGCCTTCAGAGGGCTCCGCCATGAAACCGCCCGAAATGGCTGGCGAGTTGGAACGACATCAGCGAGAAGCCGAGCGCCAGGGGAATGACATGGCCCCATCGCCGTAATTCAAACCGGCCGACGCGGACGATCAACAGATACGCCACCGCCAGATTTCCCAGCCCCCAGAGAGTGTTCACGACGGCCGACGACAACCCCTCCCCCGGCGGCGAGGCAAACGGACTTTGAAACGGGCTTCCTGAAACACCCGCCACCAAATGGGGAATCGTGTTCGCAAGGAAAGCCCCGCCGATGAAATAAGCAACCACGTGATACCAGCGCATCAACCACTCCCAAGACAGGCAAACAGAGGGTGAAACCATTGTCAGCGGGCATCGCATCCAACGCCGAAGCGAAGAAACCGGACGTTTACTTCACCCATAACCGCCGGTCAAGACTGCGATAGCCAATCGCCTCGCCGACGTGTTCGGCTTGGATTTTCTCGCTTCCCGCCAGGTCGGCGATGGTACGGGCGACGCGCAAAATGCGGTCGTGAGCGCGGGCGGAGAGGCCGAGTTCTTCCATCGCGGTTTTCAGCAACTCCCGGCCATCGGCCTCCAGCGGGCAGAACTGGCGAATCTGTTTCGCCCCCATCCGGCTGTTGACCATCGAGCGGCTTTTGAAGCGGCCGGCTTGGGCCTCGCGGGCTTGGTTGACGCTATCTCGCATCACCTTGCTGGAAGTGCCGTCGGCGTTGGCCGAAAGTTCGTTGAACGGCACCGCCGGGACTTCGATGTGCAGGTCGATCCGATCCAACATCGGACCACTGATGCGCCCCATATATTTTTCCACCGCCATCGGGGCGCATTTGCAAACGTGTTTGGCATCACCCATGTAACCACAAGGACAAGGATTCATGGCGGCGATCAACACAAACCGGGCGGGAAATGTCACCGTATGCAAGGCCCGCGAGATGGTGACGGAACCTTCCTCCAGCGGTTGCCGCATCACTTCCAAGGCCCGGCGGTTAAACTCGGGCAACTCATCAAGGAACAAAATCCCGTGATTCGCCAAAGAGATTTCCCCCGGTTGGGGGATGCTGCCTCCACCCACCATCCCGGCATCGCTGATCGTGTGGTGGGGTGAGCGAAAGGGCCGGGTGGCCAGCAGGGATTCGCCGGGTTTGAGGTAGCCGAGCGAACTGTAGATGCGGGTGGTCTCCAGCGATTCCTCGGGCGTCAACGGCGGCAAGATCGTGGCCATGCGCCGGGCGAGCATGGTTTTGCCGCTGCCGGGGGAGCCGATCATAATCACGTTGTGCGAACCGGCGGCGGCGACGATCAATGCCCGTTTGGCGTATTCCTGCCCGCGAACATCGGCGAAGTCCACTTCGTAAGTGTTCAGTTGGGAGGCCAGTTCCTCCGTGGAGACCGTCACCGGGTCGCGGGTAAGTTGCCCGGATAACAGGCTGACGGCTTCGCCGAGCGTTTCGACGCCGAAGACTTCAAGTTCGGAAACGACAGCCGCTTCGCGGGTGTTCGCCCGTGGTAGCAGGAGCTTCTTCAACCCCTGATCGCGGGCCGCCATCGCCACCGACAACGCCCCCTTGATCGGCCGCACGCCGCCATCAAGGGCCAGTTCGCCGACGATGGCCCATTCCGAGAGTTCGTCCGGCCGGACGCGAAGCTGGCCGGTGCCGGCGAGCATGCCGAGGGCGATGGGAAGGTCAAAGGCCCCGGCGTCTTTGCGGAGGTCGGCGGGCGCCAGATTGATGATGGTCCGGCCCGTCGGCAGGGCGAACCGCAGATTGGCCATCGCCCGCTCGATGCGGTGGACGCTCTCGCGCACCGCCAACTCCGGCAGGCCGACAAGGATGGTCTTCGGCATCCCCGGAGCGGCGTCCACCTCCACCTCGACGGGCAACGCATCAATGCCGAGGAGCGTGTACGACCGAAGCTGGGCAAGCATGAGGGGAAACCGGGTGCGAGGAACGGCGGTCAGACAAGGGCCGATTATCCTCCGCCCGGCGCGCAGAAGCAAGAATGACCGCCGCTTTTCCCGAAAACGAAGGGGCGGTCACTCCGGGGTGGCGAAGTCGTAGTCTTCCTTGCCCCAGTCGTAGTTGATGAAAATTTGCTCCCCCTCGGCGATGTCGCGGGCGGCCTTGAACACGATGTCCTTGGTTTTCTTTCTCGCCTTGAAGGTCGCGTTCCATTCGGGGGAATGGTTGTAAAGAGAGCCAAATCCGAAGGCGATGGCCACGATTTCTTCGCCTTTGCCGTCCCAGTAAAAGACGTAGCGGGCGAGGGCATGGTCGCGGGTGGCTTCCTCGATTTTTTCATTCACGGTCAGCACGGGGCAGACCTCGATCACTTCTCCCTTGCGGAAAGGCCGCCCGGCGAAGACCCCCCGCCCCATCGTGCGGGTGTTTCGGACATAAAGGGCCGCGGACGGATGCTGAATGCTCATGTCAACCGGAAAGGGTGAAAGGATGCAAACCCGGCCGGCCAGACATTGAAGCCAATGGCAAGGCCGGTCGGGAATGTCATGCCAGAGTCTTAAGAGAGGGTGGTCTGGTCAAGGATAGTTTGTAGACGATAAGATCGTCGCCGCCGAGAGGATTTTTTCGGGATTTCCCGACGAGGCCGACTCCGAAAAGCCTGTTGGCGGCCGCGCAATCATCATGTAGGACATTCGGACGCTGTTTTTGGAAGGGGTTCCGCATGGCATCTGTGGCCGTCATTTTGCCCGCCGCCGGGAAGTCGTCCCGGTTCGGGGGGCGAGAGAAGAAGCCGTTCACTTCGCTGGACGGCCGGGCGGTCTGGCTCCGCACGGCCGAGTTGTTTGTCAACCGGCCGGATGTCAAACAGGTGTTGCTGGTCATCTCCCCGGAGGACCGGGAGATGGTGGTCAGCCGCTTCGGGGCGACGCTGATGTTCATGGACATCACCCTCGTCGATGGGGGGGCCGAGCGGTTTGAGTCGGTCGCCAACGCGCTGGCGAAACTTCGGCCGGGGATTGATCTGGTCGCCGTCCATGATGCCGTGCGACCCTGCACGCCGCCAGCGGTCATTGATGCGGTGTTTGCGATGGCTGAGCAAGAAGGGGCCGCATTGCCGGGGGTGGCCGTGGCGGACACCCTCAAACGGGTTGATGACACAATGGCCGTGCGGGAGACCGTCCCCCGACAGGGGCTTTGGCAGGCGCAGACGCCACAAGTGTTTCGCCGAAGCTGGCTGGAGGACGCCTACGCCCGACGAAGTTCGCTCGGGGCCGCCATCACGGACGATGCCCAACTGGTGGAAGCCGCCGGACATCCGGTGCGAATGGTGGCGGGTTCGCCGTTTAATTTGAAGATCACGACGGCCGACGATTTGAGGCTGGCCGAGATGTTCCTGAACAAACGGGAAGCCGAAACGGCGAAGAAACCGAGCCGGCCGTTCGACGATGACCGGTTTGAATAGGCCGGGAACGGCGGCACAACCTGTCCGGGAATCCGGGCATCGGGCGCCAATATCCGACCGGACACTTGACAGCGCTTCTCTTTAAGCGGTAGATTGTGACAATGGGGTGAAGCGTATCCGCATTGGGTTGCTCGAACCCGGCGGTCAAAGTCCATCCCCAACCGCACTTTCCCAGGATGTCCCGGCGTGAAGGCGATCATCAGCGATATTCACGGTAATCTTGAAGCCCTCCGCGCGGTGATGGACGACATCAGCAAGCAGAACGTGGACGAGGGAATCTATTGCCTCGGGGATGTGATCGGGTACGGCCCCAATCCCCGCGAGTGCATCGACCTCGTCATGGATTGCAAACTCGTCCTTCTCGGCAACCACGACCAAGGAGCGCTGTTCGACCCGGACGGGTTCAACCCGGCGGCCGAGCGGGCGATCATGTGGACCCGCGACCAGCTCGAACAACCCACGGAAGCCCGGCAAATCCGCGAAAAGCGCTGGGAATTCCTCGCCGACCGGCCGCGATCCTTCAAGGAAAACGGCAACCTGTACGTTCACGGCTCGGCCCGCAACCCGCTCAACGAATATGTCTTCCCCGAGGACATCTACAACCAGCGGAAGATGGAAAAGATCTTCACGCTGGTGGACCGTTATTGTTTCCAAGGCCACACCCACGTGCCGGGCGTCTTCACCGAGGGCTTGCAGTTCCTGACGCCCGATGACGTGTCGATGGCCTACAAGCTCGACGGCAAAAAGACGCTTTGCAATGTCGGCTCCGTCGGCCAGCCCCGCGACCTCGATCCCCGCGCGTGCTACGTCCTTTACGACGGCGAAACGATCCGCTACCGCCGGGTGGCTTACGATTTCGACGTGACCGTCCGAAAAATCTACGAAATCCCCGATTTGGATAATTTCCTCGGCGACCGCCTCCGCGAAGGCCGGTAGGCCAGGAAGCGAAGACGAACCGCAAAGACGCAAAGGTCACACCAAGATTCACAAAGAAAGCCACTGAAGAAATCTCTCTTCTGGCTTCTGTGTGAATCTTGGTGTGACCTTTGCGTCTTTGTGGTTAATGCTTACTCTTCACCCGGCTGATGATGGGTCAGCGCCTTGCCGATGCGGGGGTCGGGGATGAGCCACATCACCGCCACCAGACAATAAGGGATGCAGGCCAGCCACGGGTTCCAAAAAGCCATCGCGATTCCGATGATGTAAAACACCACGGAAATTTTCCCCTTGATGTCATTCCCGATGGCGGCCGCCAGCACGGAATCTTCCCCGTGGTGGCCGATCAGCGCCCGAACCAAAATGAAGTAAGCCATCCCGGACATCAGCAGCACCCCGCCATAGACAGCCACCGGCCAGGTGGAAAAGTGGCTCTCCCCCATCCAGTTGGTGGCGAACGACACCAGCGACAGCCAGAACAGCAGGTGCAGGTTCGCCCACAGGACGGCCCCGTTGACCTGTTTGACCGCTTGAAACAAATGGTGGTGATTATTCCAATAAATTCCGACGTGAACAAAGCTGAGGATATAGGCCAGAAACGTCGGCAGCATCGGAATCAACGCCGTTGAGTCCTCCCCCTTGGGGGCCTTGAGTTCCAGCACCATGATGGTGATGCAAATGGCGATCACGCCATCGCTGAAGGCTTCCAGCCGTCCCTTGGTCATTCACGAATCTCCGGTTGTTTTCGCCGATCGGGAGAGGGGCACCACATGGATGAACACGGATGAAAAGGGAATTTCCAATGTCCGGCCATCGCTCAGAAACACTCGGTGAAAATACAGGCTCCCGTGCGGAGAGGCGAGATCAATTTCGTCATAAAGCCAATGCACGCGATGTTTTGAGAAGGGCCATTGGCTTGGGGAAGGCGACTTGCGAACGCGATCCCAGAGTTGATAAATCAACACGACAACGTCACCCTGGTGATTGACGGACAATATCTCCATCGCCGGTGAAAACCGGAAAGGGCTGAGAAACTCCTTCGCCTGCTCATCCGCAAGCAACCCTGCATCATGCAGGCAGAGATCGGCCAGTTTGCCAGCCTCCGGCGGCAGTTGGCTTCGGATTTTATCCAGTGTCTCGCCATATTCCCGGATGGCCGATTCCCAATCCTCATCTGCCTTGTTGCTCACAGAAGGATCTGGCGAGTTGAATCGCAAGTAGAGTTCTGGGGTAAAGAATCGCATGGTGAGATTGAACTGTTGAAGAGAGGTTTTAATCAAGATGGGCTCAAATCTGGCGATTGTTTGGTTTTCAGAAATCCGCGGACTTCCTCTATGCTGTATGCCGGAGTTCTCTGATGCAGAACGGCATGACAATTTGGACACACAGGTCGTAAGTCTTCAACAGGATCAACCTCGTACTCGGCGCCAATCTCTGACAATGGCCTCAAGTGATGCACATGGATAAATCCTTCGGCCACCTTGCCATACACCGCTCCAAACGAGAAATCGCAAATAACGCAAGCCGTGCCATATCGAGCAATGCAAAGTCGCCGGGCAATAGGGTTGCGTTCGTAGGCATTGATCGTGATCTGATACTTGGCGCCTTCTGGAAGCGGTCGATTGAAATCTATTTCGTCAGCGAGCAGACTAGCTCGTTGGCTTGTCAGTTCGTCAATGAAATAGCCAGGCCGTGGAAGCGAAATTCCAAGCACCCTTTCGATATATTCCAAAGCGGCTGGCGAAAAACTTTTCCTGAAAGGCGACACCCGCTTGAATGATGCGGCCGCTTGGATGTAAGCATCATGAGCGTGGCGAATGGTTGGGGAAAGCGAAGCAATTTTGTCCGATCTTACGAAGCAGACCCCCGAATGTACCGGCACCGCCCGATAGACGGGTTGGTTTGAAAAACTGAATTCAATTTCTTTGTCTAGAACTGCCTCCAACGGCAAACTTAGCAGAAAACGTACTCCTTCTGAGGAAAGGGTCAATGTTTCAACTTGCCCGACATTCAGTCTCAAACTGTCAGGATTCATCGTGACTTCCCAGCACGATTCTCCGGCATTGTGCGCCGCTTGGATTGAGGCCGCCAAATTTCTGGCAATGGCCTGTGAGACATCGGGTTCCGGCCAGAGTGATTGAAAAATCGTTGCCGCGCTTCGTTCATCGTGTCGATCAATCGCCGGGTTGAAGGTATTCACCGAAGATGCCACGTCCGTTCCTCGCTTGTTGCCACTCGAGGCAGTTGATGGGTCGCAAGTTGACGTGGATTTTCCCCTGAGTTCTTCCTTAATCAAGCGATTTTTGTGAGACAACCAGAAAAATTAACTCGAACTCGCATTTGCAAGCTCGATGGCATTGTCATTTCTTGCCAGGCATCTGCATTACGCAGACTGCTTTCCGTGAGCATACGCTCTCAAAATTCCCCGGCCCGTCGAATGTTTCCAAGCCATATACCATCCCTGCCCCCTCCGGAGGTGCGTGTCGATGGCGTTTTCCCGGCTCACGGCTGTTCTTGCGGGGGTGGCCGTTCTCCTGCCTGTTGGCTTTTATGCCGTCCTCGGACGGATCAAGCCCGGCCGGGAAGTGTCGCCGCCGGTCATTCCGGCGACGGTCTCGTTTGAGCCGTCGACGTTGCCGTTTCAGAAAAGCAGCCTTGGCAAAGCCCCCGTCGGCCGGCCGCTCATCACCAATGTGCAAATCTTTGACCTGGACCGGGATGGCAAGCCGGATGTGCTGGTCTGCGATGCGGTCCTGCAACGGGTCATCTGGCATCGTCAGACGGCGCCGGGAGTCTTCGAGGAACACATTCTCGGAGACACGGACATTTCCTCCCCCTGCCATGTGGAAGTGACCGACCTGAACGGGGACGGCCACCTAGATATCGTCGTCGCCGGACTGGGGAGTGTTTTTCCCACCGATGAAGCCGTTGGTTCGGTGGTGTGGCTGGAGAGCGACGGCAAACAAAATTTCAAAACCCATGTGCTGATGACCGGGCTGCGCCGGGTGGCCGACGTGCGGGCCGGCGACCTGAACGGGGACGGCAAGCCGGATCTGGTCGTCGCGGAGTTTGGCTATTTGCAGGGGAGCATTCGCTGGCTCGAAAACAAAGGCAACGGCCAGTTCCGGGATCATGAGCTTTGGGCCGTGCCGGGGTGCATCCATTGCCCGATTCTGGACCTCAACGGGGATGGCAAGCCGGATATCGTCGCCCTCGTTTCACAAGACGACGAGGAAGTGGTGGTGTTTGAAAACAAGGGGAATGGCGAATTCAAACGCCGATCTCTCTATCGGCCGGATAACTTCGATCTGGGGAGTTCCGGCCTGTTTGTGGCCGACCTCGACCAGGACGGCAAGCCGGATTTGTTGCTCACCACCGGGGACAATCTGGAGATTTACTACCCGGCCCCGCAGCCGTGGCATGGGTGTGTCTGGCTTCGCAACCGCGGGGATGGCACGTTCGAGCCGAAACAGATCGGCCATTTGCCGGGAACCTATGCCGCCGGGGTCGGCGATTTGGATGGCGACGGGGATTTGGATGTGGTTCTGGTCGGCATGTTCAACGACTGGCACAACCCGGCGGCCGCGAGCGTCGTGTGGCTGGAGAACGACGGCAAGCAGAACTTCACCACCCGGCAAATCGACACCCGGCCAAGTCATCTGGCCACGGTGGCGGTCGGCGACTTGAACGGCGACGGCCGGGCCGACATCGTCGCCGGGAGTTTGCATCTGCAAGGCCCGTTTAATCGCTTGGGCCGCGTCACCCTCTGGCTCAGTCAACCGGAGGGGAAGCGATGAACCTTCGCCGAATTCTGCTGGCCGTCATCGTGCTGGAACTGGCGATTGGCGGTTTCAAACTCTGGTCGCGGCATCAGGCACCGAAAGGGGTGGCCGTCAACGGTGAGATGGTCAATCCCGTGACGGCCGCCGATCTGACGGAAATGGCCGAAAAGGCCCGAACGCCCGAGGAATGGCGAACACTTGGCGAATCGCTCATGGCCGCCGGGTATTACGCCGAATCCGAAATGGCCCATCGCACGGCCTGCGATATGGCCCCCGCCAACCCGACGTATCGCTTCCAGTGGGCCTTTGCCTTGGAACGCCTGGCCCTGTTGAACGAGGCGAACGAACAATATCGTCAGGCGATCTCGCTGAAATACGCGAAGCCGGATGCGGCCCGGTATTACATCGGCCGGAACTTCCTACGCATGGAAAAAGTCCCCGAAGCGGTGGGTGCTTACGAAGAAGGGCGGGGACTTCCCGCCTGCCAATATGAACTCGCCCGCCTCGCTAACCGGGCCGGTGATCTCGCGAAAGCGAACGAACTGCTCGATGGTTTGCTGAGGACACACGGCCAGTTCATCGAGCCGAATTTGTTGCGTTATCGCATGGCCGCCGACCGGGGGGACAAGCGGGAGATGTTCCGGTGGGCGGATCGCGTGCGTCATGCCAAGGGGCGGTTGCCCAACCCGTTTGAAGATGATTTCACCCGAGTCACCGACCGGACCATTGTTCTTGGCGACACCGCGCGTTGGAAGACGGCCGCGAAGTTGATGCAGGAAGAAAAGACGGAGGAGGCCGAGCGGTTGATCCGGCAAACGCTGGAACTCGAATGGCAGTTCGACGGCGCCGACCTGTTGGCCGAACTGGAACAGAAAAAGGGCAACCATGCCGAGGCCATTCGGATTTTGGAAGATGCCCTCGCCCGCAACGGGCCATCGGGCCAATTGCTTGGCCGCTTGGGGTACACATGGATGATTGCCGGGCAACCGGCGAAAGCGATGCCATATTGGAAGCGGGCGCTGCCGATGTTTCCCCCCTCCGACCGGGACGTTCTCGCCCAGGCGGCGGCCGAAACCGCCGTTTCCTTTGGCGACCGGGAAACCGCCCGGATGTTCGAGACGGAGGTCATCTTCGCCACCGGGTTGAAGCGGCTGACCGACAGCCGGTTCCGCGAGGCAGCCGCTTCCTTTGAGGAGGTGGCGAAACGGGAACCCGCCAATGCGGAGGCATGGTTTCAATTGGGGGAGGCCCGTCGTCTGGGTGGCAATATCGCCGGGGCCATCGCTGCTTATCAGAAGTGTTTGGAGACATCCCCCGGTCACGGCCGGGCGGCCGACACGCTTGAATATCTAGACGGCAAATGAATCGCCTGGTTGTGCCGATTGTCCGGATTCCCCTTCCCCTCCGAGTTCCCGGTTCCGGGGCCACCCCTTCACTTGGTAGTGTGGAATCAAATGCCCGGTTTCGGAGGCCGTTTTATGCCGCGAATGGTTGCCCTTGTGCAAATCGCCGATCTGGACGGAGATGGCCGACGAGATGTGCTGGTTTGCGATGCGGTTCTGCCACGGATCATCTGGCATCGTCAGACGGCTCCCAGAGTCTTCGAGGAACACATTCTCGGTGGTTTCACCTTCTTCGGGTGAAACGGAATCGAACGCGGCACTGGTCAGTTTGCCGGTGGTGCGGCAGGCAGCTGAAGAGGGAAAAATCTTGGAAAAAATTTTGACAAGCGGTTTCAGGTCGGTTACCCTGCCGCCGTAGGCTCGCATAACCAAGTTGGCCGCAACCACCCAAGAACAGACGGAAGCAATTCTGTCCGCCTCTGCGCCCTTGCTCGACCTGCCATCAGGGACGCCTCATGAATCCTGTCGGAGAAACCCACCGGAATTCGGTCGAAGAAACTCACCGGTATCGGTCGCGACTTTGCATTTTCATGTCTGCGTTCTCCCTTGTTTGCGCCATCATTTCGTTCATCGTTGTTTTGACCGTTAGCGAACCCAACAGACAGATCTCAGCCCTGTTCTGCCTGATTTTCTTCCTCTCTCTCTTTTTTCCATACTTCGGCTACTTGTCGAAACTCCAAACGTGCAAAGTGGCAAACCACGCCAGCTTCGCCGGATACAGGCGGTGCATCGGCACGATGCCCACCGTGGGTAACTTGCAAATTCTATTAGAGAGGCTGCTCGGTATTCGCGGCCAGCCGAACCACGGGGGAAAAAATGACGACGAATGATCTGCCGGAAAACGGGCGTTCCAAGACGGTGACCGGCCTGTTCGATGCCGCCAGCGTGATCTCTGTCATTTTGTTGATCGGATTCGCTTACGCCTCCTGGACGATCCTTCGCAACCTTGCCGATCAGGGTGCGAAGGTGGATGAGATTGGCAAGAAGTTTGAAAAGCTCGATTCGCGTGTGAAAGACACCGGGGAACAATACGAGACCTTGGCGGCGGAAACCAAGAAGAAAACAGATGAAATCCAAAAGCAACTTGAAGTGTCAAAGATCCTTGGGGAACAGCTCAAAACTTTGGAAAAGAAAATAGACGACATGACTAGTCGGTTGTCTGAAGCCAATTCCTATTTGCTGGAATCGAAGGGATTCTGGGAGATTCTGGGGGATTCCAAGGAAAAACCCGTGGACGGTCTGAAGCAGAAAATCATACTAAAACACGATTCTAAAGTTCAAATCTGGTTGCGGGCATATCCAATACTAAGCAAGCATCGGTGCATATTTGTCTTTGCCGTTCGTGACAACAACTCCAATAAAATCGAGCCTCTGCTGAAGATTGAGGTAACTGAGAACTCTCCACCCATCGATCTGTTGAAACTGGTCAATGTGTCGGCTGGAGAACATGTTTTCGAGGTAACCGTGAAGGGTAATGAGAGTAATTTTTCGTCTGGAACACTCACCCTCGGCAAGGAAACGATCGGAAATCGAGCCAGCTTATCGCTCACCATCATTCCAATCAATCCAACCGACTGAATGCCGACACCTCTCCAATCTTCATGACAGCGGCTTTTTGCAGACCATCAAACGCACCGCCCCGGACATGTGCGCGTCTGGATCGAACACGATTCGTCAATCCATCTCAAGGCGGTCACCGCGTCCGACGATCCCGTCGAGTTGAACGCGGCAGACATCCTCTCATGCTCCGTTCCCCAACCGTCTGACTGGCAATATCGCCGGGGCGAAGGCCGCTTATCAGAAGTGTTTGGAGGCATCACCCGGTCACGGCCGGGCGGCCGACACGCTTGAATATCTAAACGGCAAATGAGTCGTCTGATTGTTCCGATTGTCCGGATTTCACTTCATCCTTGAGTTCCCAGTTCCGGGGCCACCCCTTCACTTGGTGGTGTAGAATCGAATGCCCGGTTTCGGAGGCCGTTTTATGCCGCGAATGGTTGCCCTCGTTGTTGCGCTCGTCGGATCGTCCGCGTGGGGGGCCGATGCGGTTCGCCTCATGGAGTCCGCGCCCGTCGGGGCCGAGTATCGCGTCATCACGGAATTCACCTTCACCGGGGAATTGACGCTTCCCTTGGAGAAGGGGAAGCCACCGGAACGGGTGAAAATGTCCGGCCGGAGCGCCATCGATTATGCCGAGCGGATTTTGAAGGTCGATCCCAAGGAGGCCGACCACAAGTCGTTGCGTGTTTATGAGAAATTCGACTTTCGCAAAACCACCGGCGACCGCACCGACCAGGGAATCCTGCGAGACCCGGTTCGCCGGTTGGTGATGATGAAACGGGGGCACGCCAAGGTTCCCTTTTCCCCGGATGGCCCGCTCAAGTGGGGCGAAATCGAGATGCTGCGGACCGACTTCGTGGTTCCCGCCCTCGCCGGTTTGTTGTCCGACAAGGATGTGAACGAGGGGGACACTTGGACCGCCAGCGAAACGGCCGTGCGGGAACTGACGGACATCGACAAAGTGGACAGCGGCAAGCTGGAATGCAAACTGGAAAAGGTGGAAACCGTCGGCCCCCGGCGGGTGGCGCATGTTTCGTTTTCCGGCACGCTATCCGGGGTGAACGAAGACGGGCCGATGCGGCAAAAGCTTTCTGGCAAACTGATTGTGGACGTGGCGGCCAAGCGTATCAGCTACCTAAAGATTGACGGAACACAGGATCTGCTTGATGAAAAGGGAATGCAGGCCGGACAGATCCGGGGTACGTTCCAGATGACACGGTCCGGCGTGACGGGGCATCCGGCCCTCGCCGAGGAATCCATCGCCAAGCTGGAACTCTCCCCCACGGAAGAAAACACCCTTCTGTTGGTGGACGGCGACCCGAAGGGCATCAAGTTCATCCACCCCCGCCGCTGGCATGTCGGCCGGGCGACGGGCCGCCAGATCACGATGGACGAAACTGGCGGGGCCGGGCTGTTGATGACCATCGAACTCCCCCGGAATCTTCCGACAACAAACGATTATTTGCGGGAAGCCCTGAAAGAGTTACAGACCCGCGGCGGTAAACTAGTGAACCGCACCAGCGCCAAAAGTCTTGCGGATGGTGTTGATGTCTTCACATTTGACGTGGAGGCCGGCAAGGAACAATTCACGATGGCTTATTTCGTGATTCGGCAACCGTTCGGCGGGGCAACCATCGCCGCCCGGATTCCCGAGGCCGAGAAAGCCGCGAGGATGAAAGAGGTTGAGGCGATTGTGCGGTCCTTCACGGTCACGCAACGCCCCGACGGCAAATGAACGGGGCAAGCAATTGCCCCGGATCGTCGATAACCTCTCCATTGTCGACAGTGTGGTGACGGCCGGAGGCCGCCCCCCTGGCTCGCTGATTCCAACGGATGTCCTAAGACATATCCCTTGGTAGCGTGCCAATTATCGCCCGATGGAGCGTCCCACGCGCATGGCGGAACTTCCTTCGATTCTGATCGCCTCGTCCGAGGTCATCGGGTTTGCCAAGACCGGCGGCCTCGCCGATGTTTGTGGCTACCTGCCGCTGGCTTTGCGCCGTCGCGGGCACCCCGTGGCGGTCATCATGCCGCTGTATCGTTCCGTTCGTCTCGGCCGGGTTCCCATTTACCCGACGGAGCACGTTCTCACGGTCACCCTCGGCAAGACCATCTGCCCGACGCGCCTGTGGCGGGGGACGATCCCCAACAGCGACGTGCCGATCTTCTTCATCGAACACTCGGACTTTTTTGAACGCGACGACCCGGTTCGCGGCACCAGCATTTACCAACGCTCCACCGTGGACGGCCGCAAGGTCGATTACGCGGACAACTGCGCCCGCTTCGCGTTCTTCAACCGGGCGGCGATGGAAGCCATCCCGTATATGCCGACGCCGGTGGACGTGTTGCATTGCAACGACTGGCAAACCGGCCTGATGCCCGTCCACCTGCGGGACACGTACCGGGCGAGAGCCGAATACCGCCGGATTCGCAGCCTGTTCACCATCCACAACATCGCCTATCAGGGGGCGTACCCGCACGAACTGTTCCACCTCACCGGGCTGGACTTCCGGCTGTACAACCCCCACCAGCTTGAGTTTTACGGGCAGTTCAATTACCTCAAGGGGGGGATTGTCTTTTCCGACTGGGTGAACACGGTCAGCCCGACGTATGCGAACGAAATCCGCACCCCCACCTTCGGGTGCGGCATGGAGGGGCTTCTCGGCGAACGCCGGGATCGCCTCAGCGGCATCGTCAACGGCGTGGACTACGCCTCTTGGGACGCCTCCACGGACCCGCATCTGGCGAAGAATTACACGATTGACTCCGTGGACGCGGGCAAAGCCTCTTGCAAGGCCGACCTGCAACACCACTTCGATTTGCCGCTGGAACCCCGCGTGCCGCTGATCGGCATGATCGCCCGGTTGGTGGAGCAAAAGGGCGTGGATTTGGTGGCCAAGGCCGCCGACGACATGCTGAAACTCCCCGTGCAACTGGTGATCCTCGGGGATGGCGACCCGACCTATATCTCGAAGCTCTACGCCATCCGCGACCGTTATCCGAAACAGGTGGGGTTGTACATCGGCTTCGACGAAACGCTGGCCCACAAGATCGAAGCCGGTTCGGATCTTTATTTGATGCCGAGCCTGTTCGAGCCGTCCGGGCTGAACCAACTCTACAGCTTACGCTACGGCACGCCCCCCATCGTGCGAACGACCGGCGGCCTCGCGGACACCATCGTGGACACCACCGAGGAATCGCTCCTCACCGGCGAACCGACCGGCTTCCGCTTCCAGGCGTACACCCCGCAAGCCCTCGCCGGGACGGTGCGGTGGGCGACGCATCTTTACCACGACCGGCCGTCCGTTTTCCAACGGATCATCCGCAACGGGATGCTGGCCGACTGGTCGTGGGACCGGGCGGCCGTCGAGTATGAGAAGATTTATCGCCGCCTGATGATCGAACGCGAAGGCTACCGATTCGCCGCCGAGAGCGCCTGACGATGGCCCAGCCCGTTCCCGAATGGCGAACTGATCCCGTCACCGGGCGACGGGTGTTGCTGTCACCAATTCGAGCAGAACGTCCCTTTCATGCCTCCGGTCATTGCCCCTTCTGCGAGCACCACGAAGACGAAACCACGCTGGAAACGCTGGCCGTCCGCGATCCGGGTTCCAAGCCAAACGGCCCCGGCTGGCAGGTTCGTGTGGTTCCGAATCGCTACGCCGCCGTGCGGCCCGACGCGGCCCCTCACACTCCCGGCTTGGAAGCCGCGCCCGGCGTGGCCGAGGTGTTCATCGAGGGGCCGCATCACGAGACGCATCTGCACCGGCACTCCGCAAAGATGATGCGCCACATTGTCCGCACCTGGCGGGATCGCCTGAACCACTGGCGGGAAGATGGCCGGTTTGCCTTCGCCCAAGTCTTCAAAAACCAAGGCCCGACCGCCGGGGCATCCCTGAGCCATTGCCATTCGCAATTGATTGCCGTGACGGAAGTGCCCAAGGGAATCCGCGACGAGGTGAGCCACATTGTCGGCTTCGACTGGAACGGCTGGCTCGCCTCCGAACAAACCGGCCCCCGCTGGATTCGTCAAACCGACACGCTGGCCGAACTGGCCCCGATGGCCCCGCGTTTCCCCGGCGAGACATGGATCGTCCCCCGCCAACCATCGGCCTGCTTTGAACATATCAGCAATGACTTATGCGATGAGGTTGCCGAGACGCTGCACGACTTGCTCAACCGAATAGACCGCCATTTCAAAAGCCCCGACTTGAACGTGATGGTCCGCTCGGCCCCATTCGCCGGGGATTCGCCTAATTACCGTTGGCGGCTGGAAGTATTGCCCCGGCTGGTCACACCCGCCGGGTGGGAGCATTCGACGGGCGTGTTGATTAACCCCATGCTGCCGGAAACGGCGGCCGAGTGGTTGCGGCGGTAAGGCTTCCGGCCAAACGCATGATTCCCGTGGCGATAAATCAATGTGATCTCGATGCAATCAAAGCATTCAACGATGCCTTTCAATTTCCCATATGATTGTGTGGCATTGGGATTTTCGATTGTTGTGCTGGCAGGATTTTCGATTGTCGCGTTATGGTTTTTTGTCTTGAGAACTCCAATTGATTCTCAGTTGACTGAGGATCAAAAGCTTGTTCTTGCAAAAATTCAAAATGGTGAAGTCAAAGAGTTGGAAGATTTGGATCACTTGCCCATCCGGCCGGGGCGGGTGCTGACCGCCGTGGAAATTTCATCCCCCAGATCTGGCTCGGCATTTTATTTGTACTACTCAATGCCCGGTGAATTAAACAAGAAACTGGTGATCGTTGTCAATCGCCAATTTTATTTGTTGGATTACTCGATTTTTGACAAAGATTAGAACGCATCAATTGACCACAATGTCTTGTTGTTTGCGCAAAAAAATCGACACCCTTGAATAGGATCATATTTTTGCGCGATATCAGTAAAAGAATTTGAAATCATCAACCTCCGGAAACTGCATTCTGTAAAATTTACTCGGACGATCCCGCCATGCAAACAGAGACGAACAGATGAATTCTCAATTCTCGGGGCTGGATGATTCGATCAGCGACCGTCGCGAGAGGGAACGCGGATTTGCCCGTTCCCGGCGACAGCATTTCATGCGGGCCGTCATCTCCGTTGCCATCCTCATTCCGGCAATATCTGGCGGCGCTTGTGTTGCGGAAAGCATCTTTGGCGACGGGTTCCGTTTTTGGCCGAGGTTTGCCGGGGCATTGGCGTGCGCAAGCGTGACAAGTTTGATTTTGATGGTCATCGTCCTCCGTATCGCGACGGTTGAAAGCTATTTCCGCCTGACTTTTTTCGCCACTTTGCTTCGTCCGTTGTTTTCTGATCGTCGGATTGGCTGGACCCTATGGATCACATGCGTTGTCGGGGCGATGGCGACCGGGCCATTGGGGGCCTATGAGGGCGTGATGGGCGACTTGCCCAAATCGCCGGAGATATACTTCGGCGGGTTGTTCGGTGGTTTTGGAGCATTAATCGCGATGGGGTTGTTTGCCGTGATTCAGACTGCCAAGAAGAAGCCTGCCGTGCCGCTTGCGGAAGCGGTCGAAGATTAATCGCATCAGGGTTGATGGCGAAGAAGACATGCCTATGGCAAGAGCCACCAATCCGATGAATTCTCCGGCATCGTTTTCAAAACGAGCGTTCTCATCGGTTTTTTCTACGTAGATAAGTTCGCTTAAATCAATCTCTTTTGTCCGCAATCAAACTCCGTCGAGCTATCACATGTTTCGCTCTCTGATTTTGCTCCTGCTATTGCCTTCAGTCGTTTTGGCCGAACCCAAGCCCGGAGAGGAACGGGATTTTGAGATATTCAAGGGCGTAAAAATGCGGTTTTGTTGGATACCGGCCGGGAAGGCGATGTTGGGCTCCGTTCCCGATGGGAAAAAACTAGTCGACGACGAGAAAGAGCATGAGTTTTCAACGAAGGGGTATTGGCTTGCGAAGTATGAAGTGACACAAGCCGAGTACGAAGGGGTGATTGGAAGCAATCCGAGCAAGGATATCGGGGAACGGTTGCCGGTGGAGAACGTGAGTTGGGAAGACTGCCAATCGTTCATCAAGAAATGTTCGGTGTCGGGACTGGCCGTGAAGTTGCCGCACGAAGACCAATGGGAATATGCGTGCCGGGGTGGAAAGGGAAACAAGCAAGCGTACTACTGGGGAGATGTTTTGAGCGAAGAAAAAGCGAACTGTTGGAGCTATCCCAAAGGGAAAACTCGTGTGATAAAAAATGAAGCAAAGACTACCATTGTGGGAAGCTACGAAAAAACTGCGAAACACCCGTGGGGATTATGCGATATGAGCGGGAATGTTGCAGAGTGGTGTGATAACTTTTATAAAGTTGGAAGCGAAAACAGGGCGATGCGCGGCGGCAGTTTGGTTAACGATCACGATTACTGCCGGTCAGGAGTTCGTTTTGCGTTCTCCCCGACATTACGAATGAGTTTCTTTGGGTTCCGTGTCGCCTTGATACCATAATTTCGCCGATCAAATCTTTGGCATTTCATTGCGGCTGAATAGTTGGATGCAATTTTTGGAGTTTAAGCGGGTATCGATTGTGGTGATTGTTGAGACACCGTGCCCAACCACTTGCCCGGTCTAACGGACCGGGCTGGATCAACCGGTCCGTTAGACCGGAAAACCTTGCCGACCGCTTACTGTTGAAACCTTGTCACCCGTGCCGATCCCTCGGCCAATTCAAATTTATATCCGTCCGGGAAGGCCTCGGAGAATTCTTCTTGGTGGGACACCAGCAGAATACACTCCAGATGGCCACGGAGGTTTTGCAGTTCTTGAATCATCACCTGCCGGCCGTTGCGGTCCAGACAGCCGAAGCCCTCGTCGATGATGACGCTCTCAATGGGCCGGTGTTGTTTGCTGGCGTATTGGCCGATGGCGAGGGCCAGACTCACGGCGATGCGGAAGCGCTGGCTGCCGCTCAGGAAGGTCACGTTGATCGGGGCGCCGCCGGTCTGGCGGTTGAAGGCTTCCATGTCGAGGGCGGTGTCGGCGCCGGTGCCGTCCTTGCCGGGGGCCAGTTTCAAGAAGAGTTGCCCGCCGGAAAGCCGGTCCAAGATCGAGTTGGCGTGCTGGACGATTTGCTTCTCGGCCGTCCGCATCAGGTGCAGTTGCAGACGGTCCTTGCCGAGCAATTCGGCGAGGAGTTTCGTCACCTTGAGTTCTTGATCTTTGCCCTTGAGGTTCTCGCCCAATAGTTTCCGTTGGTCGCGATGCCGTTCCAAAATCGCCCGATGTTCGCGGGCTTCCTGGAGGTCGGCGGCCTTCTCCTTCGACGTGGCTTTCGCGGCGGCCAAGTCCTTTTTCACATCATCGGGGCTGCGGCGGGCTTCCTCGGGGATGGCCCCGGCTTGGGCGGTCACGTCTTCGATTTCTCGCTTGAGATTATCCCGCTCGGCCCGGACGCGGGCGAGTTCGTCGTAACGGGCTTCCACACGGTCGGCGACCAGTTGATCCATCTCCCCTTTCCAGCGGCTTTGTTCGGCAAAACCGGCTTGTTTGGCCGCATTTCGCCATGCCTCAGGGATCTGGTTCACGGCCCGGTCGATGGCGTCCTGATAGCCGATGCGGGCGGTTTCTTCGCTGGTGCGGGCGGTCTTGATGTCGGCGAGCTTCGCCTGATTGGCGGCCGTGTCCTTGTTGAATTTCTCAATTTCAACTTCCACCTTTTTCACATCCGTTTTCCCACCGGCGATGACGGATTGGGCGGCCTGTTCCTCGGCCTTCAGGGTGGCTTCCCGTTGACGGAGCTTGCCCGGATCGCCGGGGGGAAGCGTTTCCCTCACTTGGGCGATTTGTTGTTTTGCGGACTCGGTTTCGCCGTGCAGTTTGTCCAGCCGGGCGAGGGTGGCGCGGGTTTGGCTTAGTTGGTTCTTCACTCCATCCACCTCGCTGGCCTCCCGCTTCAGGCTCTTGAGGTCGGCGTCGGTCGGCCATACGGTCGCGGCCCAATCGTCCGCCGGGGCGGGGGCGATCAATTTGCGTTGGGCCTCGGGCATGGCCCCGTAGGCGGAATGACATTCCCCGCCGTGTTGCTCGATGGCTTTCTCTTGCGCCTTGAGTTCTGCTGTCTGCTCTTTGAGCTTTTCACGCAGTTTCGTCAATTCTTCCTGCAGCGCGGCGAACGAAGTCTTCAACTCCTGCTCGGCGTTCTTGGCCTCCGTCTGGGCGGCGGTCGCCTCGCGGAAGGTTTTCACGGCCGCTTTGAGTTCGGCTTGACGCTTGTCTTGTTCTGATTTGAAATGCGCTGGCGTGAGTGTCTGGCCGCAGGCCCGGCAGAGCTTGGCGCCGTCGATCTTGGCAAACTCGTCAGCGGCCGCCTTCGCGTCTTCCTGCCGGGTGCGGGCAGTGGTGGCTTGTTCGTCGGCCTTCGTTTTGGCCTCGGTGGCCTCGTCAAATTTCTGCTTGATTTCGTCGTAATTTTTGCGGGTCTTTTGCCCCTTTTCGGTGGTCGCTTTGTTGGCGGCCGCCAGTTCGTCCCGGCGGGTAATGGCTTCCCGCAATTGCGTTCGTTGCCGGGCGAATTGCTCCACCAGCGGAATGCCCATCGCCAGTTGTTGCAGGGCCTCGGCTTTCGCCTCCAGTTGGTCGGCCTGCGCCTGCGTGACCTTCGGCAGCTTGCCGATGTCTTTTTGAAGTTCCTCCAACCGGACGGTGAGTTGTTCGTAAACCCGCACTTGGGCGAGATGCCCGGTGAGGGTTCGCAGTTCGGCGCCGATGGCGGTCAGCCGGGTTTCGTTGTCCGCGATGCTCTTTTGCAGGTTGTCCCGCTTCTTACGGGCAAGGTCCGCGTCCCGTTGCAGTTGGGTGTGCTTGTCGTCGGCCTTGGTCTTGTCGAGTTCCAGTTGGGCGGTCTTGGCGTGCGATTCCTCCATGTTGCGTTGCTTTGCCTGAATGGTCATCACCGGGGGAATCACCTCCTTGAGTTCCCGCAGGCGGTGATACGCTTTTTCGATTTTGTCCGCGTCCCCCAAGGTCAATTGGAACTTCTTCCAGCGGCTTTCCAATTCGCCCTGACGCTTGCGAAGTTCGGTCCATTGCGTGGCCCGGACTTCCAAGTTTCGCAGTTGCTCGATGACGGCCTCGGCCTGTTTGCAAATCTCCTCGGCCTCGTCGATGCGGTTGGCGGCGGCGGCCCATTCCAGATCGGTCACTTCGGGCACGCCCTGCAACTGCCCGGCGGTGGCCTCCTGCTCGGCCTTGGCCTTCTTGCGAAGGTCGTCGGCCTGGGCGTGCAGCTTCACAAAGCGGTCCATGTCCACGATGCCGGACAGCACCTTCACCCGTTCGGATGGGGTGGCTTCCAGCAGCTTTTCCGCATGCCCCTGCCGCAGCAAGACGCTGGACGTGAAAATCTCGTAATTCAGGCCGACGTGATCGTCGATCCATTTCTTGAAGCCGGTCGCCCCGTTGGTGTCCGGAATGGCGGCCCATTTGGATGTTTCCGACTGCCACACGCTGATTTGCTGCGTTCCCTTGCCACTGCCTTTGTTATCCCGGCGGTAGGTGCGACGAATCTGATAGAGGGCTTTTTGAAGCTCGAAATCGAATTCCACGGTCAACGTGGTGGAATCTTTGTTGATGAGGTCGATGGCGTTGGAGGAGCCGCCGCGATGACTGTTGAAGAGCGCATAAGTGACGGCGTCGAAGATCGACGATTTGCCGCTGCCGTTGAGACCGGCCAGCATCCACAGGCTTGACCCGTCAAAACGGATTTCCTGTTCTTCCTTGTAACACAGGAAGCCGCCGAGCCGCACTCGCTTCGGGATCATGAGATTCCCTCCCGGTAAAGCCGACTGCCAAAGAAGCGGATATGCCGCCGGTCTTCGGCCTCGTAGGTCAGGCTTTCTAGCCTGACTGGTCTGTCAGGCTAGAAAGCCTGACCTACATTCAAACTCACTCAACTTTGAAAAGTTTGTCCAGTCGCCAGAGGATTTCTTCGCGTTCCTCGTCCGAATGATTTTGCAATTCACGCCGCACATAATCGCGGACCGTTTCCTCGAAGCTCGCCCCCCGCGGGGTGTTTTCCTCGGTGGCCAGCCGGTCCGTCAACTCGCCGGTTTCCCGCCAGTTGCGGGCGTACCAGCGGGGGAACATCTTGTCCAACTCGATCAGGATTTCCTCCAGCGAGTCCACGCCGGCGGTGTATCGGATGTCGAGATTCACCAAGTCGTCGCACGGCTCCGGGTAGCGTTCCCGCAATACCTCCATGTTGGCCGTCGGGTGGTCTAGCACGATGCTCACGACCGGCGTCGAGGGCAACGGCACCAGTTGCGGCAATCCCGCCAAGCCGGTTTCGTTGATCTCCAGCAGCGTCACGCTCTTATGGTCCCCGGATTCGCCGAGGTCCATTTTCTCGATGCTGCCGGAATACCGGAGGTTCTCCCGGCCGCCGAGGGTTTGTTCCTTGTGGACATGCCCGAGGGCGACATAGGCGAACTCATCCGGCAAATCCTCGGGCCGGAAGACCACATCATCCGACTCGGCGATGCGGAACAATGTCGGCCCGACCGTGGCCCCGTGGACGTTGATGTGCGCCCCGAGAACCGTCGGCAACCGGCGGTCAAACCGCTCGTGCCGCTGGATTCTACGCAGCTCCTCAAGGAAGGCGTCCATGAGGCGGGCGTTTTTCTCGTCCGGCCCGGCATATTTCGGGGCCGGGTCGTCCCGAAAATACCGGCTGGGGGTCGGGTACGGCATGAGGATAAATTGCACATGGTACCCGCCGTGCCGGTCGGCCAGTTTTAACAGCGTCGGCTCGGTGGCCAAATGCAACCGGCCGCCGGGAACGACATCCCCCATGTGACCGACCGACGGACTGGCCAGGTTCATCGCGTTGCCGAGCGTCCGGCAAAAATTCTCGTTGTCGTGATTCCCCGTGAGGGTGAGGATGGTGCCGCCTTCTCTCAAAAAGCCGCCAAACACCTGCTGCCAGTGTTCGATGGTCTCCCGCAGATTGTCCGGCCGGGCCAGTTCGCTGAACAAATCCCCCGCAACCAGCAGGACATCAACGGAATGATTGTCACAAATCATCCCGACCCGCTCAACCGCCCGGCGCAAGTCCTCCGTCCGGTCAATCCGCCCCAGACGGTCCCCCAAGTGCCAGTCGGCCGTGTGCAAAATGCGCATATGAGAAGGATACTCACGGAATGAGAGAAGGAGTGCAATGTCAGTAGGAAGGAAGAAAAGAGAGAAAACCCGTGAAGCCGCGACGCGGAGTCTTCGGAGCGGAGCGCGGACTTCCGGTGTCAAACGATTGAGCCAATGGTCGGTGATTTCACGCAGGAAGTCCGCGCTCCGCTCCGAAGACTCCGCGTCGCGGCTTCACGGTTCATTTGGGTGCGTGTCGCAATGCCTTGCCCCCGAACACTTCTTTCACTTCGCCGCCGTCGATCACCATCTTCCCGTTGACGAACAGATACTTCACCCCCTCGGCGTATTGGTGCGGCTTGTCATAAGTGGCGGTGTCTTTGAAGGTCTTGGGGTCGAAGACCACCACGTCGGCGAAGTAGCCGGGTTTGAGGTAGCCGCGTTCGGGCAGGTGAAGAATATCGGCCGGGAGGCCGCTGGAACTGCGGATGGCTTGCTCCAGGGGGAGAAGACCATCGGCGAGGCAGTAGCGGCCGATCTTGCGAGGGAAGGTGCCGTAGCTGCGCGGATGCGGCACGGTGGCCCCCGGCAGGTGGACGCTGCCGTCGCTGGCGGTCGCCACGAACGGCTGCTTCATGTACACCCGCACGTCCTCCTCGGACATGCCGAAATTCACCACGCCCGCCCCGCCGTTCTTTTCGATTTCGATCACGATGTCCGTGCTGGATTTCTTCTCGGCCTCGGCGATCTCCTTCAGGTTTTTGCCCTGCCATTTCGGGTTGGGGCCGTAGCGGGCGATTTGGATTGTCTTGCCGCCGTCGCGGGATTTCATCGCGGCATCAACCGCTTTGCGAATCTGTTCCCCTTTCTCCGGGTCGCCCAGACGGTCCTTGTATTCCTTGGAGGTGCCATCGCGGAAACGGCTGGGAATCACCGTCGCCGAGAGGGAGGTGCTGGAGGCGATATACGGGTATTGGTCGGCCGTCACTTCCTGACCATCGGCGATGGCCTTCTTGATGAGGGAAACGGCATCCCCGGAGCGGCCCCAGGTGCCTTTGCCGCTGGCCTTGATGTGCGAGATATGCACGGGCAGTTTGGCTTCCCGGCCGATGCGCAAGGCTTCGCCGATGGCGTTGAGCAAGCCGCTTCCCTCGTCGCGGATGTGGCTCGTGTACATGCCCTTGTGTTTAGCCGCGACTTTGGCGAGGGCGATCAGTTCGGTCGTCTCCGAGTAGGTGCCGGGTGTGTAGATGAGGCCGGTGGAGAGGCCCCAGACGCCGTCCTTCATCGCCTGATCGACGAGTTGTTCCATCTTGGCCAGTTCCTCGGCCGTCGGCGCCCGGTTGGAGTTCCCCATCGCCACGCTTCGGATGGAATTATGCGTGGCCAGATGGGCGACGTTGGTGCCGATGCCGTTCTTGTCCAACTTGTCGTAAAAGTCCTTCGCGTTCACCGGGCCGGACCCGCAATTGCCGGTCACCACGGTCGTCACGCCTTGCGTGAGATAGTTCTTGTTCAATTTGCCGGTGGATTGGGCGATGGTCGGTGCGCCGGTGTCGCAATGGGTGTGCAGGTCGATGAAGCCGGGGGCGACCACGAGGCTCTTGCCGTCGATCTCGCGGGGCTTGCCGACGACCTCCACTTTGCCAATGGCGACGATGCGCTCCCCGGCGATGGCGATGTCCCCGATGACGCCCGGTTTGCCGGAACCGTCATACAGGGTGGCTCCGCGAATCACGACATCCATCGCGGGCGGCGGCTCCGCGCCAAACAACCCGAGCATCAGCACAATGGTGTTCAACATCTGTTTGTTCCCAAGCGTTCACATTCGATGTTTGCGGATCAACGCGGCCAGACCGAGAATATGCCGACAGCGACCATACCGGAGGAAGCCGAGACATTCGCACGATTGATCGGCCCCCCGGCCGACGCGAACGTGCATCAGGTCGCCAAAACCCAGTTTGTGGACGGCAAAACCCCGCCCGCCGATCTGGCAGGGGATTTCCTTCGCCACATAAAACGCGGTTCGGCGTTCCGCGACGATGCGGAAGACAAACACCCCCCGGTCGTCGGCGGGGCGAATCAGGGCAATCGTGCGGATCGGCAGGTCGGCCATCCGCGGATTATCCCCGACGCGGGCTCGACCGGCAAGGCGTGCCTGACGGCCCTTCCGGCCCTAAGATAACCGATACGAGGATGGAAGGCACCAGCGTAAGGCGGGGATTCATGCAACGGGTGATGTTCAAGTCCAAGATTCACCGGGCAACCGTGACCGAGGCCGACCTGCATTATGAGGGCAGCCTGACCATCGACGAAGCGCTGATGGAAGCCGCGGACATCCTGCCATACGAACAAATCCACGTCTGGGACGTGACCAACGGCGCCCGGCTGGTGACCTATGCTTTGGCCGGCGTCCGCGGTTCCGGCTCTATCTGCGTCAACGGCGCCGGCGCCCATCTCGTGAAACCCGGTGACTTGGTGATCGTGGCTACCTACACGACCATGACGACCAAAAAGGCCCGCAAATACGAGCCGACGGTGATCTTGGTTGACGAGAAGAACAAGATCCGACACGCGGGAATCGGCGAAGTGGAATAGGGGTTATGTGTTGGCGTGTTGGCGAACAGTGTTAACGGACGCCGTTCGCCAACACGCCAATTTGGGTGCTGTCTAAACTCATTTGGGCCAAATCATCATTCAGGCCACATGGCCCACTTCAACCCTCCGGGAATCGACTTGGAGCGTTTGAAACGGGCCATGAAAAGCCCTCCCAAAAAGCTCAGGATTACTCCAAAATCATCAGGCGACATGTCGATTTGCCGGGCGTTTTGAAAAATTGTGTTCAGTTGGCCCACGGGTTTTGACCAGCCGGGTGGGTGTCCAACTGCCCAAAAATGGTCGTCGAAGGGATGTTTTTCACCGTTCTTGGTCACTTTTGGGGCACATTTTGACCAGTTTAAAAATCGGAAAACACCAAGTCCTGTAGCCTCATGGATAATGGGAAAAGATCGATTCATTTGAGTTTTTGAGCGCAAAAGGAGGGTGCGTTCTCATGAGTAGCGTGTGAGGCGGCCACCCGTTCGTTTTAATGCCTTCCTCATTTACAAGTTGACAATCCCTTGTTCATTCGTACCTAAATGAGTCACTCGACAGGTTTTCCCGTCCGACACCGGAGGGGAGACGAAGAGGGAAGACGGTGAGAATCCGTCGCGGGGCCGCCGCCGTAACCGGTCAGACCCCCGGACATCCACAGCCACTGCCATCAGGCGGGAAGGCGTCCGGGATCAGGGTCGTGACGAACCGGAAGCCGGAAGACCTGCCTGCCGAGCATCGTTCGCAGCCCCGGCACCGGGCAGGCGACTGGCACACGTTATTTTGCGAGCATTGTGTTCGCAAAGCCGGTCTGTCTGTTCTCCGGAGCGCTATCTGCCCGGCAACCGGCAGACGGAGAATCAATGTCCTCAGTTTTCACGGGCCGATCCCGCGCCCGGCGTCAGGCCTTTACCCTCATCGAATTGCTGGTGGTCATCGCGATCATCGCCATCCTCATCGGCTTGCTTCTGCCGGCCGTCCAGAAGATCCGCTTGGCCGCCAACCGGATGAAAGGGCAAAACAACTTAAAACAGCTCGCCCTGGCCACCCACAACTACGAGTCTTCCTTCCAGATTTTGCCGGTGACATCCGTCTACAAGTCCGGCAGTCCGACGTACACGACGCAGTTCTGGTATGGCTTGGTGACGTACAGCAGCACGACTTATCAAGTGGTGGGGACCGACCCATTGCAGGGCATTCTGACCAGCTATTACGAGAACAATGTCAAGGTGGCGAAATGCCCGATGGTCGACAGCTATAAGATCACCGCGACGGTGGGCGGATTGTCGCAAGGCTATGCGTACAACCGCCATGTTGCCGGGAAGCAAATCTCCTGGCTTCCCACCAGTCAGGTGTTCATGTTCACGGAACAGGTGCAATTGAATCCGGACGGGACGCTGCAAGAAGTGTATGACAGTTTCGGCTCGCCTTATGAGGTTAATCCTTATGGCGGCACCCAAGCCTACACGGCTTACGGCGTGAATGCCACGCATTTCCGCTTTGCCGGGGTGGCGAACGTGGCGTTTGTGGACGGGCACGTTGAATCTCGCCGCCCGGTCGATGTCCCGTCGATCAGTCCGTTCCCGCAGGCGGTGTGGGACGCGAACAAGACCAAAGTGGGCCTTGGATTCCTCTCGGACACCAACTATTCCTACACGGGGCAGTAAGGCAGACTGGTTTGGAAAGCGAAAGCCTCGTCAAACCTTGTCCGGGTTGGCGGCAAGGCTTTCGATCAGTTGTTGGTGAATGGCCGGATTGGCGCCCACCAAGTCTTGTTGGAACGGATCACATTTTTCGCCGCTCACCCGAGTGACGATGCCGCCCGCTTCGCGGATCAGCACCACGCCGGCGGCCACGTCCCAGGCGTAATTGTCAAACGCCCAGTACGCATCGAAGCGCCCGCAGGAGACGTAGGCCATGTTGAGGGCCGTCGATCCGGTACGCCGCAACGCCTGGGCTTGATAGGTGAATTTCTTCCACCAGAACAAATTGCGTTCCTGCTTGTCCGGGTCCGGCGGGAAGCCGGTGGACATCATCGCGTTGGCCAGCAAATGCGTTTCGCTGACGCGGATCGGCTGGCCGTTGAGCGTCGCCCCCAGTCCCTTCGCGGAGCTGAACATCTCGTTCATCCGCGGATCGTAAATCACCCCGACAACCAGTTCCCCGGCCACCATCAGCCCAATGGACACGCAATAGGCCGGCACATCATGCACATAGTTGGCCGTGCCGTCGAGCGGATCAACGATCCACGTCGGCGGGGCATCCGCACTTGGCCCGCGACCCTCTTTGGCACCGGGGTCTTCCTCGCCGAGAAAGTCATGATCCGGAAATTGTTCTTTCAAAAAGGCTTGGATGGCCTTCTGGGAGGCAAGATCGGCCTCCGTGACCAGATCAGCCCGCCCCTTCTCGCGCACGGAGAACTTGCTCCGCCAGTGTTCGAGGATACCCGCCCCGAGCTTCGCGGCTTCCTCTGCCCCGTGACGCCATTGGGCCAACTGACTGGACATGGGATTTTTCTCTTGGGAAAATGGGGTGGGATATTTAAAGGCAACCTCACCCCCCGGCCCCCTCTCCTAAAAGAGAGTGGGAGCAAGAGGGCGAAAGCCTTCATCAATAACGTCCGGTCTTCGTTGGCCGGTTTGGTTCCCCCTCTCTGTCAGGAGAGGGGGTTAGGGGGTGAGGTTGCCTTTGGCCTTCCCTTAAACCGCCGCTTTCAGCGCCGCCAAGGCCGCGTCGTAATTCGGTTCGCTGGTCACTTCGCTGACATATTCCACATAGGTCAGGGTGCCGGTCTTGTCGGCCACGAACACGGAGCGGGCCAGCAGGGGGACGGCCAGACCTTCGAGCAGCACGCCGAAATTGTTCCCGAAGGAATGATCGTGCGTGTCCGACAGCGATTTCATGCTTTCGATCTTGGAATCGGAGCAGAAACGCTTTTGGGCGAACGGCGTGTCCAGGCTGACGGTGTAGGTGGCGACCGAATCACCAAGGGCGGAGACGGCGTCCGAGAATTTCTTGGTTTGGATGCTGCACACCGGCGTGTCGATCGACGGCACCACGCTGAACAACCGGGCCTTGGCCGGGGTGTCCTTCAGCGAAACGGTGCTGGCGGCCGTGTCGGCGGTGGTGAAATCCGGAACCTTGTCGCCGGGCTTGAGGGCCGGGCCAACGAGGGTCATCGGGTTGCCCTTGAACGTGACGGCGGCGGGACGCTTGGACATTTTCGGAAACTCCTGTTGATGGAAGAGACAGGAGGGGATTTTACAACTCGGCGTGGAAGTGGTCAGCGGTTGTCCGAGAAGACTAACCACAAAGACGCAAAGATCACACAAAGTTTCACAAAGAAGGCGGAAACGAGAAAAGAATGAAAAGGAAAAACCTTCAAGAAAACGAAGTTCGATTGAGACCACTCGATGATCCTCCGTGGAACTTTGTGATTACTCTTTTCTTCTTCTTTTCTTTTCCTTTGCTTCTTCTTGCTTCCTGATGTGTTGTCTTCTTTGTGAAACTTTGTGTGATCTTTGCGTCTTTGTGGTTAGTCTTTTCTTCCTTCCAATCCCTCTCGCAATCGTCGAAGAACCCCCAGATTCACCGGGTCCATCTGTTCGTCGTCGGCGTTGGTTTTGGGTGTTTCGAGTATCATCGGGAGTTTGGCGAAGCGCGGGTCGGTCACGATCAGCCGGAACGGTTCTTCCCCCAAGTGGCCTTGCCCGAGGTGTTCGTGGCGGTCCACCCGGCTGCCTTGCGGCTTTTTGCTGTCGTTGAGATGGAAGAGTTTGAGCCGGTTGAGGCCGATGAGATTGTCGAACTCGGTCATTGTCCGTTGGTAGTCGGCCTCCGGGGCGAGGGGGTAGCCGGCGGCGAAGACGTGGCAGGTGTCGAAGCAGACGCCGAGGCGTTTGGATTCTTCGACGCCGTCGAAGATCGTGGCCAGATGCTCGAAGCGATGGCCGAGGGAACTTCCCTGTCCGGCCGTCAGTTCCACGAGAATCTTCACCTTGAAATCCGGCGTTTGCCGGTGCGCTTCGTCGATTCCTTGAATGACTCGCTTGAGACCGGCCTCTTCTCCGCTGCCGACATGCGCGCCGGGGTGCATGACGAGATAAGCCAGCCCGAGTTGTTCGGCCCGGCGCAGTTCATCGACGAAGGCCGTCACGGATTTTTGCCAGAGGACATCATCGGGCGAGGCCAGATTGATGAGGTAGGAATCGTGCGAGGTGACGAACTTCAAGCCGTGGCTTTTGGTCAGCCGGCGAAACTCGGCGGCATCCTCCGGGGAGACGGCCTTGCCGGTCCATTGGTTGTTGTTCTTGGTGAAGAGTTGCACCGTCTCGCAGGCGAGTTCCCCGGCGGCCCGCAACGCATTGCAGATCCCGCCGGCCGATGACAAATGGGCGCCGAACAGTGGCATCGTTTACCGCCCGCCGGAGCGGAAGAAGTACGTCAGCCCGACTTGGATGCCGAGCGTATGCACCCCGGCGCCGCGATCAGCCAGGCCGAGGTTTGAGATGGAGGAATACCCGCCTTCAATGTCGAGAAATAGGTTTTCATGAACCAGACAATGCACCCCGGCCCCGGCGAACAACCGGGCGTTGAACTGCTGGCCGATGGCGTTTTGTGATTTGTCTTTGGAGGCATCCGTTACGGCGAAGCCCCCGCCGATTTGGAGGTAAGGAATCAACGAGGCATTCGGCTGAACGAAGTTGTATCGGCCGATCAGTGCCGGGCTGACAAGGTAGTTCCCGTACCCGCTGCTGATACGCCCGGCCGTGATATCGCCCAAAACTTCCATGTTGCCACGCCAAAAAGCGTCCGTGTCTTGCGGCGCATTGAGCATAAAGCCGGCGCGATAGGTGATAGCCTGATATTCAAAGCGGGGAACTTTTGGCCCGAAGCCCGACCGGGTGGTGTAATCCCCGGCGAGAATCTGCACCGTGGAAAAGTCCGGTGAAAACAGCTCGTTCCCGCACCATACGTTGAAATTGCAACCGGACGTGGAATACGTCGCGGGAGGCGGTTCGGGATGCCACGGGGGCATGAACAGGGGAATGCTCTCATCAGGCGCGACGGCCATCGGATTTCCCGTGAGAACACTCGGCCCCGGCCCGGAGGTGGCGGGCGGCAACACGCTTTGAACCGGCGGGATCACACTGGGAACCGGCGGCAGCGGCGGCTCCTTCGGCGTCGTGATCGGCGAAGTGTCGCCGACCGGCAGGATGGTCAGCGTGGGACCGTCCGGGACCGGCAGCGGGATCGGTTCTCGCCCGGCGGCCAGACGGCCGGCCATGGCGACGATCAGTAATACGCCCGCCCCGCGAACCCGCATGCGAATCTCCGCCGAATGTCCCGATTCGTTGGCGACATACCACGGGCAAACAGGGGAAGCAAGGGCAACGTGAACATCCCCCGACCGGCACCTATCATATCCCAATGATTGCCACGCAACCCGTCCCCGAAATTCCCTCCCCGCCGGTCATGCTTGGTTGGGACAAGCCGTTCCAAATTGGCAACGTCCCGCTGGCCTCCCGGTTCACGATGGCGCCGCTGGCCGGATACACGAACCTGCCGTTTCGCCTCTCGGTGCGTGATGTCGGCGGTATCGGCCTCTGCACGACGGATCTCATCAATTGCCGCGCGATCCTGATGGGTTCCAAGAAGACGATGGAACTCCTCGCCACCTCCCCGGAGGATCGGCCGCTCGGCATCCAGATTTACGGCGGCACCGTCGAAGAATTGGTCGAAGGGGCCAAATGGGTGGAGAATTACGGGGCCACCATCATCGACATCAACATGGGTTGCCCCGTGCGCAAGGTCGTGAAGGGTGGCGGCGGCTCCGCGATGATGTGCGACACCACCGGCGCGACGATCAACCTCGTTCGCCGGGTGGTGGAGGCCGTCAAGGTTCCCGTCACTGTGAAGATGCGGCTCGGCTGGGATTCGGACCAGTTAACGGCCCCGTTCTTCGCTCGCGAATTTGAAAAAGTAGGCGTGGCCGCCCTCACCATTCACGGCCGCACACGGGCGCAAGGCTTCAGCGGCACGGTGGATCTCGACGGCATCCGGGCGGTGGTGGAAGCCGTCGAAAAAATCCCCGTGCTGGGCAACGGCGATGTGCGAACCCTGCGGGACGCCGACCGTATGTTGCGGGGCACTGGCTGTTCGGGCATCGCCATCGGCCGCGGGGCGCTGGCCAACCCGTGGATTTTCCGGCAACTGACCAACTGGATCAACACCGGCCGCCCCGGCCCGCGCGGCACCTATGTCGAACGGGTGGAATTCATGCGAACGCACTTTCGCCGCATGGTGGAATGGCGCGGCGACCACATGGCCTCCGTGCAATTCCGCAAAAACGCCGCGTGGTACTGCAAGGCCCTCCGCACCGGCAAGGCCGTCCAGCAAATCCTGGTGATGCTCGACAGCCAAAAGACCCTCAACACCGTCGCCGACCAACTCCTCGAAAAAGGCCCTCCCCCCGGCTGGCAGGAACTGGACGCCACGGACATGAACATTCATGTGCCGAGCGGGCAGGTGTCTTATTGGTGAGGTCGGATGTAGTTACGAATACTGAGTAAAATTTTCGGAAGGCCGAACTTCACGACAGGCCAATTGTCTCTATTTCTCATCCAAGCCGTCGATCAGAAAGAAGATCTGTCACGAGCAACGGCTAGCCTCGCAACAATTCCCCTGAGAATGAGATGCTCGATAACTTTGAAGAATTTGAACAGAAAAATCCGCTCGTCCGCTTTTCATGGTATCTCAATGGTCGAATTTTTGTTCTGAACCAACTCAGTTCTGAGATCATCGAAAATTTGAACAAAGCTTGGCCAGGAAAAGGCCTGTGCGTTGAATTCCTTCAGAAAGCAGAATCACAACTCTGGTTTTGGACTTTGGGAGCTTACGAGATGATCCGAACAATGGATCAAGCCAAGACGTGCTTCTCTTGCCGCCTCCATCCTCAGTTGCTTGCAGTAAAAAATCGCCTCTCTACTGCACGAATGCCGGCTGCAAAAATGGAAGTGCGAAGCAAAAAAACACCCATCGCCTCAGATCGTTCGCCATGTGACTTCGATAATCAAAACCGTGATTTACTCATCGGTGATCCAGAAAATCCAGTGTCTGGACGAGATGTCCTCAAAGAGTTTTCTCAATTCATCTCATCTATCAGACTCGAAGATATCTTGAAACGGCATGAGGATTCGTATTGCTAAAATCGCAACGGACAGCTTCGTTAGGAATGTCAGTGACAGAGGACGACCAATGGCATGGCGGGTGGTCGAACGGAAACTCGGCCGGGCCGGAGGCGAAAAGCAACGCACCGCCCGGCAACGGGAGTGGGATCGCCAGTATGGCGAAGACACTTGGATGGTTGGTTATGTCATCGACGGGGAATTCGTTCTCCAAGACGACGCGCTCGAATCGGTGTATTACCGCAGCTACGAAGCCCACTTCCGCAATCACCCGGACGATTTGCAAGAACTGATTTCACTGGCCAAAGTCCTCCGCAACCCACACGCCGAGGCGACCACCGGGGTTGATCTCCAACTTCCGGCGATCACTCGATATCTGCTCGAACACGGTTTGGAATTGCAAGGCCGTGAAGTGGTGGATATCGGCACCTGGCAGGGGGAGCGATCTCATGCCATCAGCGTCCGGCTCAGTCCGCTTCACATCCGATGCGTTCTCGATTCGAAACTCACTTTGGAAGAATGGTGGCAGTCCAAAAAATGCCTGGCGGTGTGGGCTGAGCACGAATAATCAGGAATGTCCCGGCGAATTGCTTGCGTTGGGCGTGGAGCGGTTGGTTTCCGCACAGGGAGCCAAAAAAGGGGCGGCACAGTCATTTGCCCGGTTAAGAAGTGCCTGCCCCCTTTATCGGTTCGCCGGTCAGCGATTATTCGGCGCGGGCGGCGGGCCGTTCGTAAGGCCGGTTGGGGTGAACGTCGTCCAGCCGGGCAGGGCCGCCCCGCCGTCTGCCGTCTTAGCGGCGGCCAGAGGCAGCGGCACGAAGCCGGCGTGTTGGATGGCCAAGTCCCACACACCGCGGGTCATCATTGCCTTCATCTTGTCCGTCGTTCGCGGAACCACCGCTTCTTCCGGGATGGAGCCGAAAAGGGTCTTCCTGACGGGCATGGCCCACACCACGGTGTCGCCGACTCGCAGGTCCGTGGCCGTGAACACCTCAATTTCCGGCACGGTCATCTTCTGGTCTTTCAACACGCTAAAATCGCGCATCTGGCCGGTGGCTTTTTCGGTGAGGGTGATGGTCAGCAGGAGGTCTGCGTCTTCGGCGCGGGCCGCGTACTCGAACTTGCGGGCCTTGAGCGTCTGTTGGACTCGCGCCAAGACCGGGGCCGCCGCCAAATCTGCGTGCGCGCCGGTTGCCGTCACCCGCACGGCGATTTTCGTGCCAGGCTTCAGTAAGTTGGCCGGTCCGGCCACGGCGGCGATGGACTTGGCTGCGGTGGCGTCCGGCACCACCGTGCCCACAAGGACGACCGGGCCGTCGACCGTTGCGGCCGTCGCCGCCCACGCCTGCCCGGCTGGCCAATGGACCGGGTATATCGCGTGGTCCGCGTAGCCATACTGCCACACGATGACCTTGCGCGTCAAATCGAACAGGTACTGGCTTGCCAGCAAGCACTCCGGCCCGGCGTAAGCGAACGGGGCCGGAATATGTCCGCCGTACTTGCCAAGGAAGGTCGCCGGGCCCAACGCCGCTTCGACGACCGCAATCCGCCGGCCGTCGGCACCCCACCGGACCAACTGCGGCCGCTCATCCTTACGGCTGTCCCGAGTCTGGAAGTATGCCGCCACTTCCCGCCCGTCGGGCCGCACGGCGATGACCATGTGAACCGTGGATTTGACGCCCGCCGGCTCCAAGTCCCCGACGACTTGGCCCGTCGCGGTGTCCACGGCCCGGATGACGCCCGATTGCATCCCCAACAAGTGGCGGCCGCCCGGCGACACGGTCCGTGCGTGGATGCCGTATAGCACGGTTCGGTACTTCAATGTCGCCGTCGTCGGCTCCCAACCGATCACGTCCCCGGTTGATGAAACCGTGACCAGAATCGGGCCGGCAAACGCGACGAACGTGATCACCGCACCCCCCGGTAACGCAGCCGACGAGGCCGGGGGCGGGCTGGCAGGCGGCCGCCAGCCGGCAACATGCTTCTGCGTTTTCAACGACCACACGTCGACGCGTCGGCGTTCGGCGCTGTCCAACGTCGCCACCAGTGTGCCGTCGGCGGACACGGCAACGGCCATCAGCCCGGCCGGCAGTTTGACTGTGGCCGTGACTTTCCC
>NZ_JH636440.1:200308-212453 GCF_000255705.1 Zavarzinella formosa DSM 19928 | reverse complement strand
TTTGACGGCCGGAACCTTGTCCGCGTCCACGGCGGTCAGCGGCGGCATTTCGGCGTCAGATGCCGTCCCGCCCTTTCGGAGGGCGGCGCGGAGAGCGGCCACCTTCTCGGTCGGGATCGTGGTCGCCGTCAACACCGACGGCTGGCCGTCGGCGGGCGGGGCCGCTTGGATGATTGTCCCCGCGTTCACGGCCAGCCTGCCGATCTGCCCGGTCCGCTGTCGCGGGTGAGCCAAGATCATCTGGCCGGTCTCCCGGTCAACAACGTGCGTCCCGCCAACGAGCCAGCCGGTCCCGTCCAGAAGCCACTCGAACCCTTCATTTAAAATGCTTGGAGACGCGCGGGACGGCGGGACGGCGTCGGCCAGGCCGGTCGCCATGGACCAGACGACACAACTGCCCGCGAGGGGCGAGTGCATGTAGGTGGCCAACGCCGAGCCGTCCGGCGAGAAGGCCAGTCCTTTGAACTTGTCCGAAGACTTTTCCGGCTTTTTGAGTTGCCCGGCTTCTTTTCCATCGGCCGTGGCGTAGATGGTGATCACGCCTTCGTAGTCGGCGCGGGCGACGTAAGCCCCGCCGGGACTGACGGCCCACAGCCCGTTGGTATTCGCCGACAGTTTGACCCGCTCCTTCCCGGTCTTGAGGTCGATCACGCGGGCCCCGGCGTCTTGGAGCCGCTCATCGCCGCGAACGAACAAGGCGTCCGAGCCGACGAACAGACCGGTGGACGCCTCGCCGACTGTGGCTAGTTTCTTGCCGGTCGCCACGTCGAATGTGGTGAGGGTTTTTGAAAGGCCCCCGCCGGGTAACACGACGGCCGCCAGCGTGGCCCCGTCCCGGCTGAGGCAAACGAGGGTCAACTCGCCCGCTCGTCGGCCGGAACCGCCGGAGGCCAGCCCCAATTCCTTGACGGCCCCGGCCGTCTTTCCAGTCCGCAGGTCGTACACGTTGACGACCGGGCTATCGGGCACGCCATCGGTGACGGCGACATACGGGCCGCCGTCGGCCGCGAACACCAGCCGCCCGTAAGCCCGTTCGATGTTTTCGGGCAGCGGGATCGACAACTTCCAATCGGCCGGCCACACGACCGGCTTTTCTGCCGACGGGTCCGGTTTGGCGTGCCAGTCATCCCGGATGACAACAGGGACTGCGGCCGACTTGGCCGGTTCGACACGCGGGGTCGTAGCCGATTTGGGTGGTTCGACGGTCGGGGCGCCGCTCGGAGACGTGGCCGACTTGGTCGGTTCGACGGGCGGGGTCGTGATCGACTTGGCAGGCGGGGCCGGTTCCTGCTTCTTGTCGCAACTGACGTGGCCGACCGCCAGTACGGCCGCGAACAGCAGGGTGAAGCGGTTCATGAGCGGACCTTGGAGAATGATGACGGGAGTCTGTCTCGCCAAGTATACCAGCGGCCCGGCGGCCGGGCTACGAAAAGCGGCGGCCCGGTTAAACGGCCCCTGAATTAGCATGGATTTGAATAGGATGGAAATCCCGGCCAAATTGGTCAAACTCGGCCACTTCGTCTCTTGTGCGAAGACGGCTCGTTCGAGAGGGAATGACGATGAGATGGCCACCTGCGGAGCGTATGGTCGGCGGGGTTCGGTGTGTGGTATGCGATAGCGATCCCGGTCAGAGGGAGGCCGTGGTGTTTGTACATGGGAACCCCGGCCCGATGGATGATTGGGAGGAGTTGGCTCCGGCGGTTGCGGATTTTGCCCGCGTCGTCGTGATGGACATGCCGGGGTATGGGCGGGCCGAGCATCCGAGAAAATTCGATTACACCATCGAGGGGTACGCCCGTTATCTCGGGGAGTTGCTCGATCAACTGGCCGTCGAACGTGCCCATCTGGTGTTGCATGATTTTGGCGGGCCGTGGGGATTGCGATGGGCGGCCGAACACCCGGACCGGGTCGCCAGCGTCACGCTCATCAATTGCGGCGTGCTGGAGGGGTATCAATGGCACGGGTTCGCCAAAATCTGGCAGACACCAATTCTTGGGGAATTGGCCCAGTTGACGACCACCGCCTGGGGCACGCATTGGGCGCTCAACCGCATGAACCCCAAGCCGCTGCCGCGAAGTTTCATCGACCGGGTGATGAAGCATGCGGATTGGGGCCACAAACGGGCGGTGTTGAAGCTATACCGCGCTTCAAAGCATGTCGGGCAAAACTTCCCGCCGCTGCCCGAGATGGCGAAAACCCTGCCGGTGTGCGTCATCTGGGGGGCGGGCGATCCGTTTATCGATGTGAAGTTTGCGGAGAAGCAGAAGCAGTATTTCCCGATGGCCGAGATTCATGTCCTTCAAGGACTCGGTCATTGGCCGTTCATTGACGACGTGGAGGCCGTCAGAAAGCCACTGGTGGAGTTTTTGAAAAAGCAGGTCGGATCATCGGGCAAAGAATAAGCCCCAAGCGGCCGGCCGGTTCAGCAAAACTCCGCCGCCGCGTCGCACAACGTCTTCGCCTCGTCGGCGGTCGGGGCTTCGGCAATGATTCGCACCACGGGTTCCGTGTTGGATGAGCGAACGTGAATCCAACGGTCGGACCAGTCGAGGCGGAGGCCGTCTTGCTTGTTCACCTTGGCCTCGGGCCAGCGGCTTTCGATGGCGGTTAGCACACTGGCCAGCTTTTCCTTCGGCACCGTGTATTTCGTCTTCAGCATCGAATATTGCGGCAACCCGGCGATGAGTTCCGAGAGGGGTAAGCCGGTCTCGGCCATCAGGCTGAGGATCATCGGCATCGCCACGAAGGGATCTCGCACCCAGCCGACGCGGGGGTCGATCACGCCCCCGTTGCCTTCGCCGCCGATCACCGCCTGCGACGCCTTCATTCCGGCCACCACGTTGGCCTCGCCGACGGCGGTGCGGAAGCATTCGCTGTTGGCGTCGCGGGCCAGATCTTCAATCACGCGGGAAGTGGACATGTTGATGACCACCGGCCCTCGCTTTTGTGCAAGACGATACTTCACAGCCAGCGCGAGCGTTAATTCCTCCGAGACACACACGCCTTTTTCATCGATCAACGCCAGACGGTCGGCATCGGGATCGAGGACAAACCCGACGGCCGCCCCGGAGCGTTGGACTTGCGGGGCCACGTCTTGCAAGTGGGCAGGAATCGGCTCGGCCTCGTGCAGGAAGACACCGTCCGAGTCGCACCCTTGTTCGATAATTTCGCAGCCAAGTTGTTGAAGCAGCAAGGTTCCGAGGGGGCCACCCGCGCCACCGTTGCCATCGAGCAACACGCGGAAGGCCGAGCCGCACAGGTTCGCCACGCTGACGATGTCGCAGACCAGTTTCAGGTGATCTTCGGTCACATCCGGCGGCACGCGGGTTTCACCGATCTTGTCCCACGTCGCGTAATGCAGCGGACCGCTTTCAAAAAGTCGTTTGACATGAAGGCCGCGCTCGGCCGAGAGAACCGCCCCGTCGGCGCCGAACATCTTGAGGCCGTTCCACGGGGCCGGGTTGTGGCTGGCGGTGATCTGAATGGCCCCGGCCGCCCCGAGTTCGCGGACGGCCACGCCCACCGTCGGCGTCGGGGCGATGCCGATATCTTCCACGGAACAACCCGTCGACGTCAGCCCGGCGATGACGGCCTGCCGCAGCATTCGCCCGCTCGGCCGGCTGTCGCGGGAGACAACCACCCGGCCCCCTTTGAGGTACGTGCCGAGGGCCGCCGCGAAGACGGACACCCGATCCGGCGTCAACGACTGGCCGACGAGGCCGCGAATGCCGGAAACGGACACAATCAGATCGGAGGGTGCTGGCTGGCTCATGCGGGAATTGTAAGCCGCCGAATCGAATCCGGCGTCGCCAGCCGGGGGGAAAAGAGGTTGTTTTCCAAGGGAAGCGATCTTATTTTGCCGTCACATGCTCCAGCACGTCAGGTCCCGCCTCGGCGACCAAGTCTTCATAATCCGACTTACAGATGACATTCTTGGCTTCCATCACACTGTCCACGTCGGCCGGGGAACGGATCAGTTCCACCAGCCAGCGTTTTTCACCGCGACGAAGCGTCCAGAATTCTTGGAAATAGTAGGTCTTCTTGGTCCCTTCCACGACCTTTCCGGTTTCATCATCCTCCACGAAATCCTTTGACTTGGCGGTAATCATGGCTGTCACCGTCTGTTTGGTCTTTGGCCCGGCCGTTTCAATTTGAAGGATGTGAATGTCCGTCACCTCGACTTTGCCGAAGATGCGCCGCCGGCCTTTCTTTTTCATGGCTTTCAAGGCCGTGTGCAACTCGTCAGCCTGATCCTCGGTCAGCCGGTTCTCAATTTGTCCCACGGAGCGCCGTTCCATCGCTTCGCGCACCAAGAGATAGTATTCCTCAAAGATCTCGCAGAGATATTTTCGCTCCAGCCATTTGTCTTGGACGGCCATCAGTTTTAACAACACCCGAGTGGCCTTGTCGCGGGGCATGATGCTCCACTCGGGAACCCTCTCGTTTTTGAAATCGACGACCGGCTTGTGTTCGCCGCGAAGTTCTTCCTCGATTTGTTGTTTTTTTAAATTGGGATTTGGCGGAGTGTAAAACGTGTCGAGATACTTGTAAAACCGGATGAACAAGATCCCGGCGCCGCCCAGGATGGCACAAATCACCCCAATGACGATATCTCGAATTTCTTGGAAGTTAATGGCCGCCAGCAACACATTGTCGTTCAAACTCATCGCAAATGACCTTCTTGGCTGGCACAAGGAAAACAATGTCGTTTGGCACGAAAACAGTCGAGTTTTTACCTCCCTGACACATGCTCCAACACATCGGCCCCGGTCTCGGCTTTCAAATCTTCGTAATCCGACTTGGAGATGACGTTCTTGGATTCCATCACGCTGTCCACATCGGCCGAGGGGCGAATGAGTTCCACGAGCCAGCGTTTTTCGCCTCGCCGGAAGGTCCAGAATTCTTGGAAGTAATAGGTCTTTTTCGTTCCTTCCACGACTTTGCCGCTTTCATCGCTTTCGATGTAGTCCTTTGACTTGACGGTAATCATCGCCGTCACCGTCTGTTTGCTTTTCGGGCCGGCGGTTTCGATTTGCAGGATTTCGATGTCCGTTATTTCCACCCGGCCGAAGATTCGCCGGCGGCCTTTCTTCTTCAAGGCTTTCAAGTTGGCGTGCAGTTCGTCCGCGTGTTCTTCGGTCAGATATTTCTCGATCCGCTCCACGGAGCGCCGTTCCATCGCCTCGCGGACCAGCAAATAGGCTTCCTCGAACATCTCGCAGAGGTATTTTCGCTCCAGCCATTTGTCCCGAGCGGCCATGAACTTCAGCAGTTTCCGGGTGGCCTTCTCACGGTGAGCTACCTTCCATTCGGGCACTTTCTCGGTCTTGTACAAAATCTCGGGCTTTTTCTCGGTGTCGTCGAGAATGTCCGCAGGATCGACGGTCACCCGGCGGGCGTTGCGCTCGCCGAACATGGACCTCCAGACGGCCCTCAAAACAAAAATGCTGATCAAGAAGAAGCAACTACTTCCGGCGACGTAACCGAAGATGTATCCGCTTGTGTAAGCGTCGGCGAAGAGAATCAATGAAGAGGGGTTCATGGAGATTCTTTCTCGTTCAGGACATCCGGTGAATTTTGACCTCCGAATCGACGGCGGTCTTGCGAATCAACGCGGGCCAATAGGCGAACACATCACGGACGACGGGCCGGCCGGTCGTATACCCCGTCACCCCCGGCGGGCCGGACGTGACCAACGGGGCGAACTCGCGGGTGAAACGATCCACCTTCGCCTTGTCCGCGTCCCGCACGGCCACCCGCAGCACCACTTCCGGCGGGTCGACGGCGGCTTTCACCACATCGGGCACGCAGGCCCCGGCTCCGAGGGTTTCGATCAATGAATGGTCAAAGGCGGCCCCCGCGCGGGCCAGTCGGTCCAAAATCATTTGCCCGGCGAAACGGGCTTTCGCCGGGGCATCCGGGCCGAGGAGGACGAGCATTCCGCTCGCCGCGAATCCGTCCCGGTACGCGATGGAAACTTTATAGGAATCCGTCGCCGGGAGTCCTCGGAAGCTGGCGACGCTCACTACGTTCCGCGCTGGCTCCGCGAGTGTCACACTGGTGAAGTCGGCCACGACATCCGGCGTGAGGTAACGGGCCGGATCGCCGACCTCGTACAGCAGTTGCTCGGCAATGGTTTCAATGTTCCCTCGCCCGCCGGTCTTTGGCGGTTTCTCAATGTGGAAACCGCCATCGGCGGCGATGTCCGCGATCGGATAACCCACGTTCGCCAAGTCCGGCACGGCCTGCCAGTCGGTCCACAGGCCGCCGGTCGCTTGCGCCCCGCATTCGATCAGATGCCCGGCCACGGTGGCGGCCGAGAGGCGGTCCCAATCGTCCCACGCCCAGCCATGCTCGGCCATCGCCGGGCCGACCGTCAGGGAGGCGTCGGCCACCCGCCCGGTGATGATGACTTTCGCCCCGGCAATCAACGCCTCCGCGATAGGCTTCGCCCCGAGATAGGCATTCGCGCTTACCACCCGCGACCGAATGGTTTCAAATGCCTCGCCGGTGTCGAGGTTGGTCAGCGGATGCCCGGCCGCCAGCAATTCATCCAACCGGGGAAGCAAATCATCCCCGGTGACAATCGCCACCGGATGACTCGTCAATCCCGCATCGGCCAAAATGGCCGCCGACCGTTCGCCGCAGGAGAGCGAATTCATGCCCCCCGCATTGGTGACGATTTTCAGATCGGGCTGGTTCGCCAGAATTGGCCCGAGTTGTTTGAGGGTCTCCAAGAAATCGTGGGCATACCCAGCCTTGGGATCACGCTGCCGCAGCAACGCGAGAATGGACATGGTGAGTTCGGCCAGATACTCGATGGTGAGATAATCCAGCCGCCCGGTCCGGGCGAGATCGACGGGAGCATCCCGATTGTCGCCCCAAAAGCCGCCGCCGTTGCCGATTCTTGTTCGTTTCATGAGGTCAATCATCTGAAGAGGAGGAAAGAGAAGATTAACCACAAAGGCACAAAGATCACACAAAGTTTCACAAAGAGAACACAGCGAGATCGAAAACAGCAAGCGAAGAAAACCCCAAGGAAACAAAGAGAAAACTTATCGGAAGATTGTCTTTGCTTTGTCTCTTTTGACTTCTTCTCTTTGCTTCTGTTTTGATTTTTTCTTTGTGAAACTTTGTGTGATCTTTGCGCCTTTGTGGTTAGTCTTCTCTTTCCTTCTCTTCCCTGTTATTTAATCCTCGACCCGGTCTGCGTAAAAGCCCGCTTCGCGTTCGCCGATTTTGGTCGTTCCGGCGATGCCTTTGCCGTTGCCGGTGAACATGTAACCGCTGAAGCTTTGCGTTGTCGCGGGAAACTTGATCGTGAAAGTGATTTGGTGCTTCGGCATCCCGGCTTTGCCGGAAACCTCGTATTCGCGGCCGTCGCGGTCGGAGACGAACACGCCGCCAATCTCGCCGGTGTCGGTTACTTCCAACCGCAGTTCGCCTGTGCGGCGGCCGTCGTCGGAGAGTTTGTATTTTCCATTGAAGAAACGGGTTTCAAACACCTCGCCGACCACCAACTTCGGGGCCTTCTTCGGCACCACCCCGGCGATGGGTTTGGCCAGCACGTAAATTTTGGCGTCTTTGATTGGTTTCAGCGTGAATTGGTTCGGGTCTTTTTCGTTGGCCACCACCGTCAGGTCTCCGCCGATGGCTTCGGGAACCACCTGCCCGATGTCGAGGCTCATCCGCAGGCCGGGATAAACCTGGGTGTTGGCCCCTTGCACCAGCACGGCCCGCTCGGTGGTTCCGCGATAGGTGACGTATTTGTCGATCAGCAGAATGGTGGCGAACTTGTCCATGCCCAGCTTTTGCCGGGCCGGTTGGACCAGCAAGCGTGCAAAATGCTTGTCATTGGTGACGACGATCAACATGGCCGACGACGTGTCCGGCAAAACGCCGGTGAGTTCGCCGAGTTGGTCGGACGTGAGTTCCTTGGCTTCCTTCACGGAGCCATCCATCACGGCCTTGTTGAGCACCGGAAAGGTGTGATAGTCGAATTGTTCCGCATGCAGGGTCGCGGCCAGGACGGCCAGCGACAGGAGAGCCAGACGACGCATGAAAATACTCCGGAGAAGCGTGAGGGGGAGTCTACCCGACCGGCGGGGAAATGTCGAGCATCCCGTGACAAAGGAATAGAATGCCCGCGTCATGCGCCATCTGGTCGTCATCCCCGCGTTCAATGAGGAAGCCGCTCTTCCCGGCACGGTCGCGCGCCTGGGGGGACTCCCCGAGGAATACGAAATCCTGATCGTCAACGACGGTTCGCGGGACAGCACCAAACGAGTGGCCGAGGAACTGGCGGCCAGAAGCAACCGGCCATTGCACGTCGTCTCGCTGCCGGTGAATTGCGGCATCGGCGTGGCCGTGCAGACCGGCTACCGTTTTGCGGCGGCGGCCGGGGACCGGTTCAAATACGTCATTCAGTTCGACGCGGACGGCCAGCACGACGCCGAGTTCATCGGCCTGCTCGTCGCCCAATGCGAGTTCCAGCATCTCGACTTATGCGTGGGGTCGCGGTTTCTCAAAAACTTTGGCCCCGGTTCGCGATCCACGTTCTCCCGGCGAATCGGCATTCGCTTCTTTGCCCGGTTGATTGGGTTAATGTCCAATGTCCGTGTTACCGACCCGACGAGCGGCTTCCGTTGTCTCGGCCCCCGCGCGTGGGAGCGCTTTGCCGAGGCATACCCGGAAGATTACCCGGAGCCGGAATCGCTGTTCTGGTGCGCCCGCAACCGTCTGAACGTCGGCGAGGCGCCGGTGCGAATGTTCGAGCGGCAGGGGGGCGTGTCGTCCATCCGACAATTGCGGACGCTTTATTACATGGTGAAAGTTTCGCTGGCCATCATCTTCGACCGGTTGCGACGCCGGGAATCCCCCGCCGGGGCGGCTCCATGACCATCAACGCGGAAAATCTGATGCTCGTCGGCGGCGTGGGGGCGTTCCTGATGACGCTCCACTGGGTCCGTGTGCGCGAACTCCGGGAACGCTCGGCCATTGCCTGGCTGCTGGTCGCCACGCTGTTGCTCTTCACCGGCTTGTTCCCCGAAGTGATTGAGCGGGCTGCCGAATGGTCTCACTTGAGTTACCCGGCGGCCGTGTTGTTCGTGGCATTGACGATCATCTACCTGAACTCGTTCTTCGTCTCCGTTTCACTGACGAAACAATACCGCTGGAACGTGCGGCTGACGCAACAACTGGCGTTATTGGAGGAGCGGGTGAGGAGGATGGAGAAAGACACGAAAGAATAAAAGAGCGTCGCAAAGGCGACCTCGCCTCCCGAAATGACGCGGCCGAATCAACTTGAACCGGCCGGGATTCGCGACCATAATCAATCCGGCCGTCGTCTTCAAATCCGCCAACGCCGGCTTGCAAGGATTGTTCAAGGGAAGGCCATCGCTTCCCGTCACCCGTCTGGTTCCGCATGTTCGGGGCGCCCTGATGTTCCGTGTTTCGCCTCTTCCATTGCTCTTGGTTGCCCTCGCTTCTTCAGGCGCCGAACCCGGCCCGACTCCTCGCGAAATCAAAACCGACCTCGTCGGCGACCGGTTGCCGGATGGGGCGATCATGCGTCTGGGAAGCATCCGCTGGAGACTTGCCCACCCGGCCCTGCATCTGATGTTTGGGGAGGACGACCGGACGATTTTGGCTTGCGGTTACAATTCGCTGTTTGAAGCGGACCGAAAAACCGGCCTCGTCAGGCCCCGACTGGACGTGGAGTTGACCGGCGCCAATTTCGTCATCTCCGCCAACGGACGGGTAATGGCCAGTCTCGGCGCGCCTCAGATTCGCTGTTGGGATCTGACCGCCAACCAGCCGTTGTCGGCCATTGGGGAAGAAATCGGGCCCACGCGATACTCGCCGCCAACTCTTTCCACGGACGGCTCGCTGTTGGCGGCGGTTTCCAAATATGAAGACAAGACAGAAATTCATGTCTGGGAAACAGCCACCGGCAAGCGGTTGAATGCGTTTCCGGTCGAAGAGGACCAGGCGTCCGTGATGGCGTTTTCCCCCGATTGCAAGACTCTGGCCTACGGAGGCAGTGGCAAGGCGGTCCGCTCGCGTCAACTGGCCGCCAATCGTGAAGGGCCGGTGTTTCAGCACGACAATCACGTGACCGCCATCGCGTTTTCACCAGACGGTCGGATTCTGTCCGCCACCACCGAAAATGGCTATTTCCATTTGTGGGACGCCGCCACCGGCCGTTTGCGCGACTGGTGCACCTCCTCCGTCAAGTCTTTTCACGGTGACACGGTTGTTTTTTCGCCGGACGGGAAGTTGGCGGCCCATGCCACCGACCGAGACGTGATTCTTTGGGACACCGCCACCGGCCGGGAATTGAAAGTCTGGTCGGACCCCGGCCGGATTCGCGGCCTGGCGTTTTCGCGGGACGGCAAGACGCTGGCGGCCGGCGGGGAAGGGCAGGTCATCCGATTATGGGACGTGGCCACGAAAAAACTTCTCAATCCTCCCGTCGGGCACGAAGGTTTGATCCTTGATGTCGCGTTCTCCCCGGACGGGAGGAGACTGGCGTCGGCCGGCGAGGACGGAACCGTCCGAACATGGGACGTGACGACGGGCCGGGAACTGGGCCGGGCTGAAGGCCACACGGGGGCCGTCAACCAAGTCATTTTCAAGCCTGACGGCCGGTCCGTGATCTCCGTCGGCGCGGACAGATCGATTCGATGGTTGGAAGTTCCCGGCGGTCGCGAACAGGCTCATCAACGCCACCCCGTTCATCTGGAAGCCGCTCTCTCTCCGGACGGGACGTCGCTGGCATGTTTCATCGAAGGAGGTCACATCCGGTTGTTTGACGGAAAGACCGGTGAAGACCAAGGATTGCTCTCGGATAAACCAGCTCTCATCGCCCGGCCGGTCTTTGCTTCCGGCGGCCGCGTGTTGACGGGTTCTTATGGCCCGCGTTCGCCCATCCAGTTCTGGGATGTGCGAACGCGGGCTTTGTGGCGTTCCCTGCCGTTTGCGTCGCCCGATGACCCATTTCTCAACTCGCCGCTGGTGGCGGTGTCACCGGATGGTCGGGCGCTTGTGTCACAAGACGACAGCGGGAGGGTCAGATTGTGGGAGACAGCCACCGTCAAGGAACGCCGGAATTTCGGCGAATGGGACGAACACAGGGCGGGGCTGGCGTTCTCGGCGGACGGTCGGCTGCTGGTGGCCGCCAGCCGGGATGGCAATGTGTTGGTTTGGGATCTGGTCGAAGATCGGGAACTTCCCCGTTTGAACATGGGCCGCTTGGGCCATCATGCGCATGTCCCGCTGGTGTTTTCGCCGGATGGCCGGTTGTTGGCGTCGATCAAGGACGACACCACGATTTTGCTATGGCCCGCGCCCACAGCACCCCGGCCGACACAAAAACCAGCGTCATTGCCGGAGGCGACATGGGATGATCTGGCCTCGGCGGACGCCAAGAAGGCGTTCGCAGTCATGAGGGCGATCAGATCTCACCCGGCCGAAGGGTTAAAGATCTTGGAAAATCGTGTTCGGCCGGTCGTCACGCCAGACCCGGCGATGGTCGCCCGGCTGATGGCGGACCTGAATAGTGACCAATTCGCCATCCGCGAGCGTGCATCGGCCGGGCTGGCGAAACTTCGCGACTTGACTGTCCCGGCCCTGCGGGACGGGCTGAAGGCCAAACCAAGCCCGGAAACCCAAGCCAGAATCGAGAAGTTACTGACCGCCGTGGAAAAGAACCGCCTGGATTTGACTGCCGAAGAGGTGCGGGAAATCCGCGTGACGGAGATTCTGGAGGGAATGGGAACCCCGGAGGCCAAACAGCTTTTGGAAGCCCTCGCCAAAGGCGTCCCCGAGGCCCGGCTTACTCAAGAGGCGAAAGAGTCCCTGACCCGACTGAACTCGAAAGCCAGCCTCTCGGGGGGAACGCCTTGATGTTCCGCATCTCGTTTGTGTCGCTTCTCATGATCGCCCTCAGCGCTGGCGCCGAACCCGGCCCCGCCCCCCGCGAGATCCGAACCGATCTTCACGGTGACCGCCTTCCGGTCGGGGCCATTGCCCGGCTTGGGACCGTGCGCTGGCGGCCCGACGGCGCGGCCAGGTCTCTCGCCTTCGGGCCGGGCGACAAGACGATCTTCTCCTGCACAAATCGGGAACTGGTCGAATGGGACCG
>NZ_JH636440.1:142134-200298 GCF_000255705.1 Zavarzinella formosa DSM 19928 | reverse complement strand
GGCGGGTGACGGCGGGCGCGGATATTTCGGCGATCACACTCTCGGCCGACCAACAAACGCTCATCGGGACCGGGCCAAGGTGGGTCAAACGCTGGAATGTGTCGGATGGCCGAGAACTGTCCCCTCTCGGAGAAGAGGGGAAACACTATTCGGCGCCAGCGGTTTCCTCCGATGGATCACTGGTGGTGGCATTTGAAGAAGACACCATGAGTGTTCACGTTTGGGACGCCGCAACCGGAAGGGCCATTCATCGCCTCACGGCCGGCGGTGTCGGCAAGCGAGTGGCGGCCTTCTCCCCGGACGGCCGACGACTGGCGTTTGCGACCAGCCTCAACAAAATTTCGGTGTTCGATCTGGCGACCGGCCGCGCGGGCAAACCGCTCGCCGACGCCAGCATGCCGACGGCCCTCCTGTTCTCTCCGGACGGCAAGACCGTGGCCGCCCTCCGCTCGGGGTACACGCTTCATTTGTGGGATGCCGAGACCGGCGAACTGCGTGACCGGACAGCGCTCCAGCGTCTTCCCGGCAACGACATCGCCTTTTCCCCGGATGGCCGGATAGTGGCCGTCATCGGCGACGCGGCCATTGTGTTATGCGAGACCGCCACCGGCCGGAAGTTGAAAACCCTGTCCGTCCCCGACAATCTGACGGCCGCCTTCTCGCGGGACGGGCGGACGCTGGCGGCCGGCGGGCGGACCATCCGGCTGGCAGATGTCGCGACGGGAAAACTTCTCAACACAACAGCCGGACACGAAGGCCCGGTCTGCGGGATCGCCTTCGCCCCGGATGGGCGAACACTCGCATCGGCCGGGGAAGACCGGACTGTTCGAGTGTGGGACACGCGAACCAGCCGGGAGTTGATCCACATTCCGGATCACAAGAACGGCACCTTCCGTCTTGTCTTCACACCGGACGGCCGGACCCTCATCTCGGCCGACGGCGAGGGAGTCATCCAGTGGTCGGAAGCCGCGACCGGGCGCCCCGTCCGCCAACAATCCGACCTGTTCGCCAGTCATGCGCTGGCCGTCTCCCCCGACGGCGCCCTTCTGGTCTGCGGCAATTACGGCCAAATCCAACTGTGGGACGGGGCCGGCGGGAAGAACCGGGGCCTGCTCGGGAATCACCGGGGGCTGATTACCAGCCTGAGCTTTGCGGCCGGGGGCCGGATTCTGATCTCCGCCAATTATGCCGAATCAGGCGTGCAACTATGGGACATGCAAACACTCGCCCGATGGCGCGCGTTGGAGAAAGAAAATCTGGGCAAACAGAAAAACACCCCGTCGTCGGTCGCGGTGACGCCGGACGGCCGGATGCTGGCGACCCACAACAAAAGCGGCGAGGTCCATCTGTGGGAGACGGCCACCGCCGGGGAACGCCGGACCATCCCGACCGAGATCGCCGACATCGCCGAACTGGCGTTCTCGGCGGACGGCCAAATACTGGCCGTCGCCGGACCGGATGGCCTCATCCAGTTTCTTGATCTGGCCGGGGGCCGGAAAATGCCCCTCTTGTCGGCAGGCCCACTGGAGAGTGGCGCCTCCCCGGCCATCGCCTTCTCGCCGGATGGCCGCCTTCTGGCGACCGTCCGGAACGACGCCACCATCATGCTCTGGCCGGCGCCCGCGTTGCCGCCTCTCGTGGGAAAACTGTCCAAGCGGCCCGGAGAAGTGTGGAACGATTTGGCCTCGGACCATGCGGCGACCGCCGATCAGGCCATCCGCACCCTGACCGCCTGCCCGGCCGATGCGGTGATTGTTTTGAAAAGCCATTTCAAGCCATTCCTGTCGCCAAGCCGGGAAGCGATTACCCGTTGGGTGACGGACCTCGACAATGATCGATTTGCCGTCCGCGAACGAGCCGGGGCCGAACTGGCAAAGCTCCGGCAACTGGTCGTTCCGGCGTTGAAGGCAGGACTGAAGAACAAGCCCGGCGAAGAAAGCCGGAGCCGGATCGAAAAACTACTGGCCCAAGCAGAGGCCGGACGGCTGGAACCGACCGGGGACCAACTCCGCGAAATCCGGGGAGTCGAAATCCTCGAATCGATGGGAACCCCGGCGGCGAGACAACTCTTGGAAAGCTTGGCTTCGGGCACCCCGGAAGCCCGGCTTACTCAAGAGGCGAAAGAATCCCTGAGCCGACTGAACTCGAAAGCCCGCCTCTCCGGGGGAACGCCCTGATGTTCCGCATCTCGCTTGTGTCACTGATGATGATCGCCCTCGACGTCGGCGCCGAACCCGGCCCCGCCCCACGCGAGATTCGGACGGACCTATACGGCGACCGCCTCCCGGAAGGGGCCATCGCCCGGCTCGGGACCGCCCGCTGGCGGCTTGACGGGTTGGTCAGGTTTCTCGCATTTGGGCCGGATGGGAAGACGATTCTTTCTTGCACCAAGCGGGAGTTGATCGTCTGGGACCGGGAGACCGGGTTGGCCAAGTGGCGGTTGTCGACGGGAGCGGATGTTTCTTCGCTTGTTCTCTCGGGCGATCAGCGGATTTTGATCGGGACCGGCAAAACGCAGATCCGGCGATGGGATTTGGCGAACGGGCGGGAGTTGCCAGCCATCAAGGAAGAGGAAAAGCGATACGCCGTGGCGGCTCTCTCCGCCGACGGATCGCTGGTGGCGGCCGGGGAGGATGGCAGGTCCGAAATCGATGTCTGGGAGACTGCGACGGGCAAGCGACTCCATCGCTTCTCGCCGGGGGAAAACTTTGCCCTTCGATTGCTGGCGCTTTCTCCGGACGGCCGCCGATTGGCGTATGCGGGCAACGACGACCACATCACCCTGCTTGATCTGGCGACCGGCCGCGAAGGCCTGCGGCTCCGCAAACCCGGCGCCCTGATGGGCCTCACGTTCTCCCCCGATGGCAAGATGGTGGCGGTCATCGGGCTGGACCAGATTGTCTGCCTGTGGGACGCGGGAACTGGCGAACTGCGCCATCAATGCAACGCGAATTTTCCGGAAAGCAATTTTAGGAACGTGATCGCTTTCGCCGCAGACGGCAAGACGGCGGTTCAGACCAGTATTAATGGCATCGCGTTATGGGATACCGCCACCGGCCGGAAGTTGCAAACCCACCCGGCGACCGATCACCTGACCGCTGTTGCCTTGTCGCCGGACGGGAAGACAATCGCCATCGGCGGCCGCGAACAGAACATCCGGCTGATGGACGCGGCCACGGGAAAAATCCTCAACCCCACGGCCGGGCACAACGCCCCGGTTTGCGCGATCGCCTTCTCTCCGGACGGGCGGACCCTCGCATCGGCCGGGGAGGACCGAACCATCCGGATGTGGGACACGCGAACCAGCCGGGAGTTGTTCCAAGTCTCCGGTCACGATAGCGGCGCCACCAGACTGTTCTTCACGCCGGACGGCCGTTTTCTGATCTCCACCGACAAAAACGCAACCATCCGGTGGTCGGAGGCGGCGACCGGCCTTCCCCTTCCCCGACGATCCGTCATGTCCATCAGCCATCCTCTGGCCCTATCCCCGGACGGGACCATCCTGGCGTGCAACGATGGCGGCCGAATCCAACTGAGGGACGGGGCCACCGGGGCGGACCGGGGACCGCTCGGGATTCTTGGGCATGAAGTCAACAGCCTGAGCTTTGCGGCCGGAAGGCGAATCGTGGCCGCCACAGAAGGCGGGGAGCCAGGCATCCAATTGTGGGATGTGCAAACCCGTGCCCTGTGGCGGACTCTGCCGGGCGGTCAGCACCGGAGCGTACAGCCCCACTTGATGGCCGTGACGCCGGACGGCCGGATGATTGCCATGCAGCAAGCGGGCGGACATATCGATTTTTGGGAAACGGCCGGCGCGGGGAATCGTCGAACCATCTCGACCGGGCTGCCCCAAATCACCGAACTGGCTTTCTCGCCGGATGGCCAAATGCTGGCGGTCGCCGAAAATGGCGGCCTCATCCAGTTTCATGACATGACCGAAGCCCGAAAATCGGGCTCCCTGTTGGTGGGGCCGCTGAATGCCGAGGCCCGCCCCACGATGGCTTTCTCGCCGGACAGCCGGACGCTGGCGGTTGTCGGGAGGGATACCACCATCACACTCTGGGCCGTGTCCGTCTTGCCCCCGTTGGAGAGAAAAGCGTCGATTCTCCCCAAGGGTTTGTGGGATGATTTGGCGGGAGATTCGGTGACGGCCTATCACGCCATCCGCATCCTGACCAACAATCCGACCGATGCGGTGAGTTTTCTAAAAGACCGCATGCGACCGGCCCCGCCAACAGACCCGATGGCGATTGCCCGCTGGGTGACGGAACTCGACAACAACCGGTTTGCCGTCCGCGAACGGGCGGGAGTTGAATTGGCGAAGCTTCGGCACCTGGCTCTCCCCGCCTTGCAGGCCGGATTGAAAGCCAAGCCCGGCGCCGAGGCGCAAGGCCGGATCGAAAAATTGCTGGCGGCCGTCAAGATCAGGCGACCCGACTTGGCCGGGGACGAGCTCCGCGAGGTCCGGGCCGTCGAAGCCCTTGAAGCGGTGGCAACCCCCGAAGCGAAACGACTCTTGGAAAGTCTGGCCAAAGGCGCCCCGGAAGCCCGCCTCACGGAAGAGGCCAAAGAGTCTCTGAGTCGGTTGAATCGGAATACGAACCGGCAATGAGCCGTCGCCCGGCGGGAGCGAGGCTTGGAGGGCCGCCTCCGAGGTCGTTTCCCCTACGATGATTCTGATTCTCTTTCACGAGGCTCTCCATGCGCCGATTCCTCCTGCTGGCCGGCTGGCTGCTCCTTGCGATGACCGGTCAGGCCGCCGACAAGCCGAACATTGTGTTTATCTTTTCGGACGATCATGCCTATCAGGCAATCAGCGCCTATGGCGATCCCCGGAAGTTGAACGAGACGCCGAACATCGATCGGCTGGCGAAGGAGGGGATGCGGTTTGATCGTTGTCTGGTTCCCAATTCCATTTGCGGGCCGAGCCGGGCGTGCGTGCTGACCGGCAAATACAACCACCTGAACGGGTTTTACAACAACACCAACAGCCGGTTTGACCCGGCCCAAGTCACATTTCCCAAGTTGTTGCAAAAAGCGGGTTATCAAACGGCCGTCGTCGGCAAGTGGCACTTGATTAGCGACCCGACTGGGTTTGATTACTGGCACATCCTGCCGGGGCAGGGAATCTATTACAACCCGCCGATGATTGACAACGGCAAACGAGTCAATCATACCGGCTATACGACGGATATCATCACCGATCTTTCGCTGGATTGGATGAAGAACCGCGACAAGTCGAAGCCGTTCTTGTTGATGTGCCAGCACAAGGCCCCGCACCGGGAATGGTCACCCGCCCTGCGGCATCTCGGGCATGACAACGACCGCGTTTACCCGGAGCCGGAAACCCTGTTTGATGATTACTCCGGCCGGGGCAAGGCCGAGAAAAGCCAGGACATGACGCTGGAGAGAACCTTCACCCGTCTGGATGCCAAGTTTGTTTATCCCCCCGGCATGAACGATGAACAGAAAAAGGAATGGGACAAATATTATGCCCCCCGCAACGCGGCCTTCGAGAAGAACAAGCCGCAAGGCAAAGACTTGGTGCGATGGCGGTACAACCGCTATCTGCATGATTATCTCGGCTGCATCAAGGCCGTTGATGAAAGCGTCGGCCGGGTGTTGAAGTATCTGGAGGACAACAATCTCGCCGAGAACACCATCGTGGTGTATGCCTCCGATCAGGGGTTCTACCTCGGGGAACACGGCTGGTTTGATAAGCGCTGGATCTTCGAGGAATCCCTGCGAACGCCGCTCTTGGTCCGCTGGCCCAAGACAGCCAAACCTGGTGGAACAACGAACAAAATCGTCAGCAACATCGATTTCGCCGAGACATTCTTGGAGGCCGCCGGGGTTGAGATCCCCAAGGAGATGCAGGGCCGGAGCCTGACGCTGCTGCTTCGCGGGGAGACGCCGAAAGACTGGCGGACCAGTTTTTATTACCACTATTACGAAAACAGCCCGGCCGTTCATAATGTGGCCCGTCATTACGGGGTGGTCACGGATCGTTATAAACTGGTTCGCTTTTACGACCCGGAGTTTAACTATTCGGAACTGTTCGACCTGCAAAAGGACCCAAAGGAACTCACCAGCATGTTCGACAAGCCGGAATATGCCGACGTTCAAAAAGAACTGGAAACTGAATTGGTCCGCTTGCGAAAAGACCTGAAGGTTCCCGACCCCGACCCGCCTGAGACGATCATCGGTAAGAAGGAGCCGAAGAAGAAGGCGAAGGAGTGATTGCGGTCAGGTGAATGTTTTGGCGAGCCGAACATTGCCATCTGTCGGGGACCAGAGTACTCCGCACGCTCCGCGTGCGGTCGGGGCTTTGACCCATTTCATCATCTGCCATACGGGAAGTCCTATCCGCACGCGGAGCGTGCGGAGTACCCTGGTCCTCGACCGGTAATTCTTTGTTTTTTACTTTCCGGCGGGGTTTTGCAGCAACGGCGTCAAAACATCGCGGGCAAACCTTTGTGAGAATCTCCCCGCCCCTTCGACCGTCATGTGTTCGGTGTCGCCAAATCCGTCTTCGGTGATCCAATCTCGTGAATCGACCACACTCGCGTGATAATCCCGTTTAAACCCGTCCAGCAGGCCGTTTACTCGATCATGAACGGTTGTGGTGGCCCATGATCGAAGGGACGGCGATTCGGGCATGAGGACCAACACCACCCGAATGTTCTGGTCGCGGCACGTTTCCAATAATTCCCGCAAGCACGCCTCGGCCGTGGGGCTGACATGGAACTCCGAATAGTGTTTGGCGACTGATTTCTCCGAGGCGGCAAGGATGGCCTGATAACGAACCGCATCGTGGTGTTCAAAGTTCGGAAGCCGTTGGAAACCATGAGGATCGACGCCCCGCCAGCGCACGTCGATCTTGCTGTCTCGCGGCAGCCACCGGCGGGCTTCGATCGCCAGGAGGAATGACCGCTGGGAATATGACAGTGTCAGTTGGTCCCACGTCCATTCACCAAGGAAAAAGTCTGGGCGGCCGGCTTGCCGGGAGACGGCGTCCACATCAGCCAGACCTGTCCGGCGCAGATAATATGCCCGGTCTGTCCGGATGGCATCCTCTCCGTCCAATCGCAGGGAGACCGGTGAAATTTCCGCCACCACGAGATCGGGGGTAATGCCTTCGGCGAGGATTCGCCGCAGGCACAGCAATTCGATCAGCGGCCCGCCAGAATTGATGCCATAATTGAACACCACAGCCCCGTCGGGCAAGTCCCCCATCGCATCCGGGCGAATGCCCATCCCGGTGCGAGAACTGCCCAGCGTGATGACAAGCGGTCCGGATTTTGAACGCTCGCCCAATCGGTCGCGGAGTTGGTACAGCCGTATTCCATACTCCGGATCACGCAAATCCGGGCGAATGCTCTCAAGAACGGCGAAAAGCGACGCTTGTCCGAGCAAGAATCCGACGGCGAGCCATCCCAACACCTTCCGGGCGCGCCGCGAGGCTTCGTCACGTCGGCGAGAACGGAGTTTCGTCATCGGCCTGGAGCATTCCACGGATTTGTCGTCCTAAAACTGAAAGTAAATGAAGCCCTTGGCTCCTTCGGGCGCGAGGGTCAGGGCGATCATCAGGGCACCTGCGTATCCGAATCCCAAAACAGGGGAGGGTGTCCGGGAAACCACGCGGCGCCAGCCGCCGTTACGGGCGACCATGTGACACACAGCCATGACGGCCATCGTCCACCACAGACTGACCCCGGCCAGCGGCCCCGGCAATCCGGCCCGCCACGACAGCATGCGACCGAACATCACATACGCCGCCTCGAAGGTCGTCGCCCGAAAAAGAACCCAGCAAAAAGTCACTGTCAGAAACGTCACGGCGATCCGGACCGCCGTTCCGGGCACTGATTCGAGAACCGAACGAAGCGCCGGCCTCGGGCCACACCATCGGCGGAACGCACGATGACCGACCAACAGCGAGCCGTGAACCATGCCCCAGACGATGAAGGTCCAGTTGGCGCCATGCCAAAGCCCTCCCAGAATCATGGTGAGCATGAGATTTCGCGTGGTTTGCCACTCGCTTCCCCGGCTTCCCCCCAACGGGATGAACAGATAATCTCGCAACCATGTGGAGAGGGAAATGTGCCACCGCCGCCAGAACTCTGACACGTTGGCGGCCGAGTATGGCATGTCAAAGTTGATCGCGAGTTTGTAACCGAGCAGATGAGCCGAGCCAAGGGCCATGTCGGTGTAACCCGAGAAGTCACAGTAGATCTGCAACGCATAGGCCAGCGCCGCAAGCCAGATGGCGGCGGTTCCGTATGATCCGGGATTGGCAAAAACAGGATCGGCCATCATGGCCATTCGGTCGGCCACGGCCAGCTTTTTAACCAACCCCAGGATCAGGTATTCCGCTCCGAGCCTCGCGCGTGGCCAGCTCCATCGTTTGGGCCGGGCGATTTGTGGCAGGAAGTCCCTGGCGCGGACGATTGGCCCGGCGACCAAATGGGGAAAGAAAGTGATAAAAAGCACGAAATGGGCAAGGTTTCGCTCGGCCCGGATACGCCGACGATACACATCGACCGTGTAATTGATGGCCTCAAATGTGTAAAATGAGATGCCAATTGGCAAGATCACACGAAGCAAGGGGAGCGAGGCCGTCCCTCCGGCCCGGTGCAGAGCTGCCTCCAGTGACTGAAGAAAGAAGTTGGCATACTTGAAATAACACAACAGGCCCAGATTGCTTGCCAGACTGATGAAGAGCAATAGCTTTCGCACTCGATGCGAGGAAAACCGGTCCATTCCCCTGGCCAGCAGGTAATCAATGACTGAGCTCACGCCGACAACAAGCGCCAGCCACTCGTTCCAACTCGCATAGAAGAACAGGCTGGCGGCGAGCAGCAGCCAGACGCGAGCCTGCCGCCACGGCAAAAGCCAGTGAATCACAAACACGCCCGTGAAAAACACGAGGTACTGTAGCGAGCAAAACAGCATGTCGCTCGGACTCCAGCGAATCGCCCGGAGATACTCCCGGCCAGGCGATGGCGACACATCAAAGGCGGGCCAGTTCGTGTTCAATCAAACAGGGTTGAAAGACTTCACTGCAGTTCATCATCGGTCGGCCGTCATCCTGACTTAAGGCCGTCTCGCGGCAAGTCGTCCGCCTCATAGGCAAAAGAGAAGGATGCCATCGCGGGTCTAAATTCTCCGCTCACCGGCATTGCGACAGCTTACCGCATCCCCGTGTTTTCCAAGGCTTTTCCATTTGTGTCCAAAATCTGGAAGTGATGAATCCCCGGCTTGGTTTCGTCCTTGTGGGTCCAGACGATTTTCTTGTCGCGGGTGATTTCGGTCAGTTTGACATCCTTGGCCCCGGCGTGGTGGCTGGTGATGACGGTGTTGCCGTTCGGCAGGCGTTGCACGCCGCAGGCGTCGTTGATCGGCTTGCCGGGGAGGTCGTCGTTGGTCACGCGCCAGACTTCTTTGCCCTTGGGGTCCACTTCGATCACCAAGTTGCCCAGCGTGCAGCCGATCAGGGTGTTGCCGTCGGGCAAACGGATGGCCGTGAAAGGCCAGTGCGGCGTCTTTGCTTCCCAGACGATCTTGCCCTTGGGGTCATACTCGCGGACGACTTTGTCCAGCAGTTGCGGCACCAGATAATTGCCGTTCGGCAGCTTTCGGGTCATGCGGGTTTGCAGGTGGTGGTCCTTGGTCTGGGCGGTGATCTTCACTTCCAGTTCGATCTTGCCGTCCTTGTTGAATTCCAAAATACGGGGATCGTTCCCGGCCTCGGTGATCATGTATCGTCCGTCGCCGACCAACTGGGCGGTGTTCACCTCGGATTGCGCTCCCTTGGCGGAGAAGAGAACATTCTTGTCCCGTGACAGATGGACCACGCCGCCGCCGGGGAATTCCTTGTTCTTGGTGATCGTTAGCAACACGCTGCCATCGGGCAACACCCAGCCGTCGCGGCTGCCTTGGGGATATTCCCAGAGAATCTTGCCGTCGCCCCCCTTGATGTAGGTGGCCCCGCCGGTGGCGAGAAACGAATGCGTGATCGCCGGTTCTTCCGCCCGTGAGGCGCCGACGAACGAACCTATGGCCAACACGGCCGCGACTAAATGACGAACCATCGAATGCTCCGTTGTGAAGGGGAGGAACATTCTATGGCCCGCGTGGATGGTCCGGCTGATATGATTGACCATGACAATCTTCTGCGGAGAAAAGTTGATGGGGCGTCTCGGCCTCGTGCTTCTGTCCGGCCTGCTGGTCGCCCAATCAGGTCGGGCGTGTAGCATTCCGGTGTTCCGTTACGCCCTCGAAAAATGGGCGCCGTCGAAGTACGAACTGGTTGTCTTCCACAAGGGGCAGCCGGCGCCGGAAGAACAGAAACGTATCAAGTCCTTTCGGGACGACGCGGCCACCGCTAACCTGCTCATCAACACCATCGACCTGACTTCCAATCTCGAACCGAACATCCGGAAAATCTGGGAACGTCTGCCGAAGGACATCCTGCTTCCTTATGGCGTGTTGCGTTACCCGGAGGCCAGCGAGAAAACGCCGCATGTGTGGGCCGGGCCATTGGCCTCCCCGGAACTGGACGGGTTGTTGATTTCCCCCGGCCGGGCCAAATTGTTCGGCCGCCTCACGATGGGGGACACCGCCGCCATCATCCTGCTTCTCAGCGGGGACGCCAAGGCCGATGAGGCAGCGAGGGCGTTTCTGGCCAAAGAGGTTCCCTATTTCGCGAAGCGGATCACACTGCCGATCCAGACGATGGAGGGGCCGCAGATCAAATCCCTGTTGCCGCTGGACATCCGCTTCAACGTGGTGGAGCTAAACCGCACCGGCGACGAGGCGATGGTGGCCGCGATGCTGCTCAACAGCGAAGACGGTTTGCCGGAAGAGAAGGGGCCGATTGCCTTCCCGGTCTACGGCCGGGGCCGGGCGTTGTGCAGTTTGCACGGCGACGACCTGAAAAAGCCGGACGAACTGCAACGAGCGATGGAATTCGTCTGCCGGGCCTGTTCGTGCCAGGTGAAGGAACTGAACCCCGGCATCGACCTGCTGATCCACGGCGATTGGGAGGAGATTTTCGAGGTTGAAAAAGGCCCCGCCCCGCGAATCACAACGGCCGTCGAAACCACCCCGGCCCCGCAACCGAAGAAGGCCGATGCGCCGGAACCGAAGAGCGGCGAACGGCCCGTTCCCCAAACACCGCTCGTTCCCGAATATCGCACCCCGCCGCCCGCCGATTATCAGGCCGTCGAAGTGCGAACGACTCGCGATGATGATTCTCCCTCCCGCCTGAAGCCGTATCTGCTCGCCGGGGCGGCTTTTCTTGTGTTGCTGTCCGGTGTTTGGGTTTGGCGATCCCGCCGCCCCCGTCCGTAAAACCTTCGGTAAATTCCCGCCATGCGTTATCTTCCCTGGCTTGTCCTGGTTGGTTCCGTCGGATTGCTCGGCGGTATCGCCCTCTTGTGGAACAACAACCCACCCGTCCCGGCCCCTGATGAGCCGGAGGCCAAGCCGGAATCGGTGATTATCGTCCATGTGGCGGCCGCCCTGCGACCGCCGATGGAGAAGGCCGCCGCCGCGTTTGAGAAGGACACCGGCATCAAGGTCGAACTCCGCTTCGGCCCCTCCGAGCAACTTCTCAACACACTGAAGCTGACCAAGCAAGGGGATTTGTTCCTCCCCGCCGATGACAGTTATGTGAACCAGGCCCGCGAGGCGAATCTCACCGAACAGCGATATGACCTCGCCCAAATGAACGGCGTGGCGATCTTCCGCAAGGACTACCCGAAGGCCGCCGCCGACATCACTTGGGATGACGTGTTCAAACCGGCCACGAAGATCGGGCAAGCCAACCCGGATATCACCGCCATCGGCAAGCTGACGCGGGACCACCTTTCCAAGTCCGACCGGTGGAAGCAAATCGAAGCCAAACAACCGGTGATGCTCGGCACCGTGACGGAAGCTCTGAACGCCGTGAAACTCGGCAGCGTGGATGTGGCCATTGTGTGGGAGGCGCTGGTCCCCAAGGACAGCCCGTTGAAGCGGGTCGCCCTGCCGGGGCTAGAGGGCATCAAAGCCAATGTGACCGTGGCCGTGTGCAACGGGGCCGAGAGCCGGGCCGAGGCCCGCTGGTTCGCCCAATACTTGGAGAAAGAAGACGGCGGCCAGGTGTTCTTCCGCGAGTTGGGCTATGCCCCGCCGCCGGTGGCTGAACAACCGAGGGCCGAATCGAACAAGACCGGCGAAACCGTGGAGATTCTGCTCTATGCCGGGTCGATGCTCCGCCCGGCGGTGGAAAAGACGATCAACGAATTCGAGAAGGCCGAAAACGTCCGCGTGATCCGGGTGTACAACGGCTGCGGCATTCTGGTCGGCCAGATGCGCACCGGCCGACACCCGGATTTGTACATCGCCTGCGATCCCCGCTTCATGGGGGAAGTCGAAGACCTGTTCCTGAAGCCGACAACCCTTTCCAACAACCGGCTGGTGATTGCCGTTCCCAAGGGAAACCCGGCCGGACTCAAGGGCTTGAAAGACCTCGGCAAGCCGGACCTCAAGGTGGGCGTCGGCCACGAACAACAATGCGCCCTTGGCGCCATCACCAAGGAAACATTCCTCAAGAGCGGCGTCTACGCGGATGTGAAACGGAATGTCAAAGTGGAATCCCCCTCCGGTGATTTGCTGGTGAACCAATTGATGACCGGCTCGCTGGATGCCGTCGTTTGCTATGTGAGCAACGTGAAACCGAACGAGGCGAAACTGGATTATGTCCCCGTCACCGGCATTCCCTGCGCGGCCCCGCAACAGCCGGTGGCCATCGCCAAAGACAGCACCAAGCAGGCCATCGCGGCGAAATTGATTGAATACCTCCGCACGGCCGAATCGAAGGAACGCTTTCTGGAACTCGGCTTCGGCTGGGAATGGAAAGGGCCGACGAAATGAGAGCGGCCCGCTCCACGGTGACGTTCTATCTCGGATTGGGGTCGATCGGCGTCTTCTATGTCGGCCTGATTCTCGCCATGCTCGCGGCCGACTTGTTCTTCACCACGCCGGACCATCTCTTGGGCGCCCTGCAAACCCGGGAGATTCAGTACGCCATCCGGCTTAGTCTGGTGTCGTGTTTCGTCACCACGCTGTTGTCGCTGTGGGTGGCCGTTCCGCTTGGTTATCTCTTGGCCCGCACACAGTTCCCCGGCAAGGCGATTGTGGACACGATTTTGGACATCCCCATCGTGTTGCCGCCGCTGGTCCTCGGCCTTAGTTTGTTGATTCTGTTTCAGATGCCTCCCGGCAAGTGGATCGAACATCAAACCACCCACCACATGGGGAAGATGCTTGTCCTCGGGGTGTTTCCCCTGTTCGCGAGCGTGGTCGCGTGGTTGTTTGCCCGTCGGCATGTTCCCTATTGGGCCATTCTCTCCGGCGTCGCCGTCGCCACCAGTCTGCTGATGGTGACGGGAACACTCGACCGCCCGATTCATTGGTCCCAGACAAACTTCGGCACCGGAATCACCTACGCGATCCCCAGTGTGATCCTCGCCCAATTTTCGGTGAGCGCCGCGTTCGCCGTCCGCACGATGCGGGTGACGTTTGACCAGATTTCCCCCCGCACGGAACAGGTGGCCCTTACGCTCGGCTGCACGCGGGCGCAGGCGTTTTGGCTGGTCGCCATCCCGGAATCGTGGCGAGGATTGGTGACCGCCGCCACCATCGCCTGGGCGCGGGCTTTGGGGGAATTCGGCCCCATCCTGATCTTCTCCGGAGCCACCCGCATGAGGACGGAGGTGCTGTCCACCACGGTGTTCCTTGAACTCAGTGTCGGCCGGTTGGAAGGAGCCATCGCCGTTTCCCTGCTCATGGTGATTGTGGCGGTGTTCGCCCTGCTGCTAATGCGGACCTTCGGCCTGCGGGGTGGGTCCGTATGATCCGGTTAGACGAGGTGTCGATCCGGGCCGGGACATTCCGGCTAGAAGGCATTTCCCTGGAGATTCCGACGGGTTCCTACGGCGTGCTGATGGGTTCCACCGGCTGCGGCAAGACCAGCGTGCTCGAAGCGGTCGCCGGGTTACGGCGTGTGACCGCCGGAAGTATTTTGCTCGGCGACCGTCGTTCCATAACCAACCTTCCCCCCGGATTGCAAGGCGCAACGACCGGCACGGTTTTGTTCGGCGACCGCGACGTGACCAACCTTCCCCCCGGTGAACGGGGTATCGGCTATGTTCCGCAAGACGGGGCGTTGTTCCGCACGATGACCGTCCGGCAGCATTTGGCATTCGCCTTGAAACTCCGTGATGAACCGGCCGACAAGATTGCGGAACGGGTGGAGGAATTGGCCGATTCATTCCGCATCGGGCATTTGCTGAACCGCCGGCCGGCCGGGTTGAGCGGCGGCGAGATTCAACGGGTGGCGCTGGGCCGCGCGTTGTCGTTTCGCCCGAAATATCTTTTGCTGGACGAACCATTGAGCGCCGTGGACGAGACCACCCGGGATTCGCTGATCGCCTTGCTGAACACCATCCGGGCGACACGGGAGGTGACCGTGTTGCACATCACGCACAGCAGCGCCGAGGCTCGTGAACTGGCCGATGTGCGTTATCGCCTCGCCAATGGCCGGGTCGAGCGTGAAAGGGGCGGCCATGACGCCTGACCTCACTCCCGAAGAACAAGCCACCTACGAATGGCAGACTTGGATTCCCGGCTTCGGCGAAGAGGGGCAGCGTCGCCTCAAGGCCGCCACCGTGTTGATTTCGCGTCTCGGCGGTGTCGGTGGCACGGCCGCTTATGCGCTGGCGGCGGCCGGGGTGGGCCGGATGATTCTGGCCCATGCGGGGAAGATCAAACGGAGCGACCTGAACCGGCAACTGTTGATGACACACGCCGGATTGGGAACGTCCCGCCTTGATTCGGCCGTGCGGCGGTTGAAAGAACTCAACCCCCGGCTGGTCATCGAGGGAATCTCGGAGAACCTCAATGAAACCAACGCCGACCAGCTTGTGCAATCGGCGGATGTGGCCGTCTGTTGCGGGCCGCTCTTCGAGGAACGGCTGGCGATGAATGCCGCCTGCGTGCGGCACGGCAAACCGATGATCGACGGGGCGATGCACGAACTGACGGGCCAGCTTTCCACGATGTCCCCCGGCCGCACGGCCTGTCTGGCGTGCCGGGTTCCGGAGATCCCGCCAACATGGAAACGACAATTCCCGGTGTTGGGGGCCGTCTCCGGGACGGTGGGGATGCTCGCGGCTGCCGAGGTGGTGAAAATCCTCACGGGAATTGGCGAGCCGCTGTTTGGCCGTCTGCTGACGTTTGACCTCCGCGACATGCGTTTTCGCACGGTGAACATTCGCCGCCGTCCCGACTGCTCTGTTTGCGGCGGCGTGAGGAATGAATGAAGTTCCCCCTTGCTTCCCGCCACGCGATCATGCACAATCAAATCACAACCATCGTTGTTCGTTGTCATCCGAAACATTCATCATCACCAAGCTCTCCCGGCGGTGAACATGTTCCACGGGAACACTCATGTCCCTAGCGTTGGCGGGAAAAACAGTCGCTTTGGCCGAGGGCCGGCAACTGGAAGAACTCAAAGCCCTGTTGGAAAAAGAGGGGGCCATCCCCTTTTGCTGCCCGTTGTTGAGCATTCTGGACTCTCCCGATGCGGAGCCGGTCAACGCGTGGATTGACGAGTTGATCGCCGGGAAACTGGATGTGGTGATTCTGCTCACCGGCGAAGGGTTGCGGCGCCTGATGGGCTTCGCCCAGCGGGCCGACAACCGCGAGGCCGTCATCGCGGCGCTGGGCAAGACGCGAATCATCACCCGCGGCCCGAAACCGGTGCAGGCGTTGAAGGAAGTCGGGTTGAAGCCGGCCCGCGTGGCCACCGCCCCGACGACCAGCGGCGTCATCAATTGCCTTCAGGAAGAAGACTTGGCGGGCAAGACCGTGGGGGTGCAACTCTATTCCGAGGCCAACGTCCCCCTTCAAGATTTTCTCACCCAAGCCAGGGCCATCGTCCGGCCGGTTCAACCTTACGTCTACGCCCCCTCGGCCGACGCCGATCGGGTCGTCGACCTGATCCATCGAACCGCCAGCGGGGCAATCGATGTGTTGGTGTTTACCAGTTCACCACAGATTGAACGCATTTACGAAGTGGCCGCCGAACGCCAGCTTGACGCCGTCTGGCGCCAGGGCCTTCACCGGGTGAAAATCGCCTCCGTGGGTCCGGTCGTCACGGAAACTCTCCGGAACAAAGGCGTGAACGTTGACATCCAACCTGAACAGGGTTTTCAGATGAAGAATCTGGTGGTCCATATTGGGCGGGCGATTGCGAAGGGGTGAGCAAACTTCGTCACCATTTCATCCGATCCAATGAGTGATGATGAAGCCAAGAGCCCCACTGCGTGAGCGGTGGGGGTGGCTTCCCGAGGGTGAGGGCCACCCCCACCGCTCACGCAGTGGGGCTCTTGGTCTTCGGCCTGAAACGATGTCAAAGATCAGGCGTTAGAAACCATGTCCTTCTCTCACCCGCAATGGCTTCCCCTCCTCGGGCTACTCCCCGTCCTCCTGTTCATGGAATGGCTGGCCCAACGCCGGCGAAACCAAGCGTGGGCCATCTTCGCGGAGGGTATTTCGCTTCAACAACTTTCCACCGTGCCCAACGTTCGCCGATGGCGGGCCTTCTTTTCCATCGCCCTCGGCGCCGGCTTTTTGCTGCTGGCGTTGGCGGGGCCGCGATGGGGGGCCGGAGGGGAAACCGGCGTGGTGATCGGGCGGGATCTCATCATCGTTCTCGACCTGAGCCGGAGCATGACGGCCGAAGACATGGCCGACCCGACGCATCATCAACGCTGGCAGGCCGCCCAAGCCGGGGTGCGGGATCTGGTGACGGCCGCGCGACGGCGGGGCGGGCATCGGTTTGGATTGGTGGTGTTTGCGGCGAAGCCTTGGCTCGTCTGTCCGTTGACCTCCGACGAGGAGCATTTTCTGGCCCGGCTGGAAGAGTTCAGCCCCAAGGCCCCGCCGCTGGAAATCCGGCCGGGGGCCGACGAGGCGATTTCTTCCGGCACGTCGATTGGGGCGGGGATCGCCTTGGGGCTGTATTCACAAGACCCGCGATTTCCCGGCCATCGGGATATCCTGCTGCTGACCGATGGCGACGGGCCGGGTGTGGAAGAGGAAGTTCAACCGGCGATCCGGATGGCCGCCGAGCAGGGCATTCCGGTGCATGTCGTTGGCTTGGGCGACCCGGACAAGCCGACATCGCTGGTTCTTGGTGCGGCCCAGGAAGATTTCGTCGGCACGAAGTTACAGGAACCCTTGTTGAAGGACATCGCCCGCCGGACCAACGGGGAATACATCCCCGCCCACCGGGATATGCCGCCGTTGGGGGAATGGTTCACCAGCGTGCTGGCGCCGCGACCGAGCCGCACCTTGAGCGACGATTTGATTCCGCAACCGAAGGATCGCATGCCGTGGTTCGCGGCCATTGGGTTGATCTTTTTGATGATCGGCTGGGGGAGGGAACGATGAGGCGAATCCTGTTCATGATGGCCGCCCTCGTGGTCGCCGGCGGCCAGCCCCCCCGGACAGTCGGGGAGTTGATGCGCGAGGCCGAGGTGGCTGTCGGGCGCGGCGAGTTGGACGCGGCCGAGAGTCTGTATGCCGAGGCCGAACCGCTGACGGCCGATCCCGGCTTGGTCGCCTTCAACAAGGGGGTGGTTCTATTTCGCCGGGGAAACTTCCGACAGGCCGAACTGCACCTGAGACGGGCGCTGGCCGATGCCGCCATCCCGCCGGAACGCCGGACAAAAGCCCTGTTCAATCTCGGCGACACGCTGGTGAAACAAGCCGGGGACACCAACGCAAAGCTGCTCCAAACGGCCATCGAGTGTTACGAATTGGTTTTGCGAGAATCGACGGACGACAGTTTGAAGACGGACACGGCCCACAACCTCGAACTGGCCAAATTGCTATGGGCGGCCATCATCTCCCGGCAGCCGCCAAAGGATCGAGACCGGGAGTTTGAAAATCCCGACAAGCCCGAAGAAAAAAGACCGCCTCCGTCGCCGAAGAAAGAAGAAGGCAAAGAGGATGCCCCCGGTGGCCCGAAGACAAAGCCGGACCAGAAAGAGAAAAGCGAGCCGACCAAGGAGAAGGTTGAATCGCCGAAGGAATCGCAGGAAACCACCCGGAAAGTGCCGGGATCGGGCAACATGCCCGTGCTGGACGACCGCGCCGCCGCCGAGCCAATCAACACCGAAGACGCGGAGGCCATCCTGAAACGAACCGCCATCCGCCTGCAACGCGAACGCCAGAAACTCCGGGAAGAAACCAGTCAGGGCGAACGCTTCCGGCCGAATGACTGGTAAGAATCCTCTTCAATTCAAAGTCATCATCACCAAATGATCTGGCCCCAAACACATGTTTTGAAGTTGTGCCTTTTTTGGGGTTTCAAAAGTTGGTTTTGGTCTTGGCGAGCCGAGCAGCGTAAGCTACCGGGTAGCTTCCTGCGGTCGAGCCCGCTTCCCTTTACTCAGCCTGACTTAAACCCGTGGCTACAGTGCCTTCCCTGCCGGAAGCCACCCGGCAGCTTACGCTGCTCGGCTCGCCAAGACCAAGAACACCAGCGAAAACCCAAACCCCGAAAAGGTCGCAACTTCAAAAAGCACATGGCCGGGTGGTTTGTTGCTTTTGGATGTCAGGAATGCGCTTCGGCCTGTGAGACTCCCTCCAGCAATGGCTTCATGTTTGGACCGGCCGATTAATTTTTGCGGGCATGTCACACGCGCCAATCCTGTCTCGTCATGTTGGGTGTCCCCACAAAAGGAACCGAAAACATGAGCATCAGACTTGATCCCTTCGCCGCCGCCCCCGCCCTCATGAAGGACTGGATGGGCACTTCCCTGGCGGTCGCCACCAGCCTTGAGCCAAGTCTCATTGAACTGGTGAAGATCCGCGCGTCGCAGATCAACGCCTGCGCCAACTGCATCAACATGCACACGCAGGAGGCACGGGCAAAAGGCGAGACGGAGCAACGCCTCTATCTGCTCTCGGCTTGGCGCGAGGCTCCTCTCTACACTGATCGTGAACGGGCCGCGCTTGCCTGGACCGAGGCATTGACGCGAATTTCCAAGGAACACCCGCATGAAAGCGATTATGCGGCTCTCAAAGCCCGGTTCACGGAGGAGGAACAGGTGAAACTCACCCTGATGATCAACATTATCAATGGCTGGAATCGCATCGCCATTGGCTTCGGCCCTTGGGCGGACCCCGTGGCGGCAAAAGCGGCGGCGGCCAAGGCGGTGGCTTGATGCCGGATGTTGCGTTCGAGGACGCGGCGGCGAGCTTCAACCCGCTGCGTCCTCAACTCACCCGCGTCGCCTATCGCATGCTTGGCTCGGTTGCCGACGCGGAGGATGTCGTGCAGGAAGCCTTCATTCGCTGGATGGGGGCGGAACGCGCCGACGTGCGCGAGCCCGAGGCTTTCCTGCGCCGCACGGTGACGAGACTGTGCCTTGATCATCTCAAGTCGGCGCGGCATCAGCGGGAAACTTATGTCGGCACATGGCTTCCCGAGCCGATTATTGACGAGGCGGATGTGGACGACATCACCCTGCCGATGATGCTCGCGCTGGAACGCCTCTCTCCGCTTGAACGAGCCGCCTTTCTGCTGCACGATGTGTTCGGGCTGGGCTTCGAGGAAATCGCGGCGACGATCCAGCGCGATGCCTCGGCCTGTCGTCAGCTTGCCAGCCGCGCGCGCACCCATGTCCGCGAGGCGCGTCCGCGTTTTCGGGTGGAGAAGGATCGGGGCCTTGAGCTTGCCAATGCCTTCTTTGCCGCCTCCCGCAGCGGCGACCTCACCGCGCTCGGCGAGATGCTGGCCGCCGATGTGAGCATCCATTCGGACGGCGGCGGCAAACGCCCCGCGGCCCTGCGGCCGATTGTCGGCTTCAACAGTGTGATGAAGACGCACAAGTTGCTGGCGGCGCTGTTCAAGGAAAATGTCTCTCAGTTCATCAGCGTCGGCTTCATCAACGGCCTGCCCGGCTTCATCACACGCGAGGCCGACGGTGAGATCCAGACGACCGCCCTCGACACTGAGAACGGCAAGATCACGGCCATCTATGTGATGCGAAACCCCGACAAGCTCAGACACCTGCGATCCGGAGGTGTTGACCGGTGAGAGAGCCGAATTCCGGCGCGAACGGTATCCCCGGCAAGACTTCGCCGTTGACCATCAGAGCTGTTCGATCAACACCGACGATTCGTCCGCGACGACGCGGGTGTAGACAAGAAGTCCCCCCGGCCCGAACTTGAACTTTTCCGTTTTGATGACGCCGTTTGGCCCCTGCACATACACCGAATTGTAGCCGGGGTTGAGGATGGCCAGGAAGCCGAACAAAATCAGGCCGCCGAAGAGAAGTCGTTTGGTTGAACGGGACATGCGCGTCCCTCCTCTGTGGAGTGTTTGCGAAATGAACACTCGACGGGCGATGCGCTATGATAACTGATGAGAAATGGCTTGTCGCCGATGAATCGCCAAATTGGTTGACTCAACGAACCGGCCCGGCATTCTGAAGAATGCCGGGCCGGTTCGCGTTACGTTTCTATTTTGCCTGGCCGCCGGTCACTCACTCGGAGGACAAGTTCGCCAGATACTTGTCGTAAGCCGCGCGGGTGGTGGCTTCATCGACGTGGAGTTTCTTGAGCTTCACTTGCAGTTCGTCCATTTCCTTTTCTTGGTTTTCCAAGGTGGTCAGGTAGCGGGTGAACAGCGGGGATTCCTTCGGCGTTTCCCGCAGGTTGTCTCGCAGCCGCTTTTGGTCAGCCGTGATCGTCTGGATGCGGCGGTCGGCGTTTTGGATTTCCTGCCGAAGCGTGTCCCATCCGGCCTTCATCTTGAGGGCTTCGTGAAGTTGCTTCTTCAGGCTTTCCGGGGCTTCTTGCAAATTGATGAAGTAGCGGATCGTGTCGTCGGCTTGGTTCGTCAGTTGCATTGTGCTGCCGGCTTCGCGTTCCTCGACGATGGAATAGCTCGTGTCTTTCTTCGAGCCGACATCCAACTGGAAGCGATAAACCCCGGCGGCTTCTTCCATCGGCGTGTTCTTGCCGACGAACTTGAAGCCCTGCCCCTTGCGGTTGGGGTGTTCGATCAACAGGGTGCGGTCGGTTGTGGAACGGTTGGCCACGTCGTACACCCGCTCTTCGCGGAACAGTGTGTTCGTGTAAACCACGCCCTTCACGGCCTTGACGCTGGTGATCTTGGATGTGTTGTTGCCGTTCTTCACGGAGACTTCCGTGCCAAGGTCGATGGCATAACTCACCAGACGCTCTTCATCCGGTTGGAGGTCCAGCACACGGGTGTCGCCGGCGTAGACGGAGCCTTCAAAAATCGTGATCGGCCCTTGCGAGAGCGGCATTCCGGATGTGTTCTTGAACTTCAACCCCAACAGCGGGTGCTTGGCCTGCACGGCCGGGTTGTAGATGCTGACTCGCTTGCCTTCCACCTTCTTGTTGACGATGGGGAGCAACGCGGACTTCTGCCGGCCGAGGTTCACGGGTTGATCGACCACATATTGGTGGTAGTCGCCGAGGGCCGAGGCTGTCGTGGCGCTTTGCACACTGGCCCCGAGGTCCATGTCGCCCGCCAGTCTTTCGGACACTTGTTTGGCGAACTCACGGCGATACTGTTGCTCTTGCAATTGACGGTTGGCGGAGCCTTTGCCGTCGGCTTTCATTCCATCGGCCGGCATGGCGCCACCGAATGCCATTCCCGGCTTGCCGGGGGCGGCGGCTTTCGCCATCGGTTCACCGGCCGGGGCGGCATTGCGGGCCAGGGCCGTGTCATAGGTCGGCGGCCGCAGGGAGGCGAACAGTTCCGGTTCCACCGTTGGGCGGCCGACGTAGAGGGGGTTGTACAGGTCCATCTTGAAGGAGATCGGCCGGCCGGAGACGAGGGCCATCGTCACGCCGGTCCAGTCTTCGTCCGTCGGGTTTTCGACCACGGCCCAGCCTTGGAGGAACGGTTGCCCCTCCTTGCCAAGGACCAGCCGATAGCTGGTCTTCCAGATCGGGTTTTCGATCACATAGCCAACTTCGACTTTGCGCTTGCCTTCGCCGGTGAAGTAAAGGCTGACGGCCTTCTTTGCCGAATCGTGCGACAGTGACAAGGTTTCAAGCGCCCGCCGCATTTCGTTTTCGATGATCGGGTTCGAGAACCGGAGCTTTTGCAGTTCGTTGAGCCGGACAGCCCGCACACCCTCGGCGCACCACATGTTGAGGATTTCGACTTCCTGCGTCCCGTCCTTGCCGGTGACCTTTTGCTTTTCGGTGCCGATGATCTTCCCGGTCAGGCTGCCCGGCTGGTTGGCGGTGTTGACGAGCGTGACTTCGACGGCCTCGCCACGGGCTTGGTTCAGGATGTTCGAGAACGTCGGGTTGTTGTTGAGGTTGATCGCAAACGAGCGGAGTGTGCGGTCAATCGGGTCGTGCGAATCATAGGTGACCGTGGAGACCCGGCCGGTTTTCGATTGGTCGATGAGCGTCATCGACTTGATGAGATCGTTGATGTCGTTTTCGGGGAAGGTGAGGTCAACGCGAGCATCTCCCTCGACTTCGCCGGCGCGGGTGAAGTGGCCGACGCCGGAGTTGAACAGGATCACCTGCGAAATCGGCAGGCTGATCGCGGGCTTGAGATCGGTCGGCTTGCCCTTGTCCGCCACGACGGCCGTGGGGGCAGATTCGCCCCGCTGGGTCATTACGATGGTTCCGGTCGCCAGGGCACCGAGAACCGGCAGGCCCCAGAGGATTCGTCGCATCACGCTCATGAGAGATCTCACCGAATGGTTCGCGGAAGATGGGTACACTACCTAAAGACGAGGCACGATCGTCAGAGTTTGACGAATTTAAAAGTGATTGTCAATCCGCTGAACGGGCGCACAGGAACACCATGAATTGGGCCGACTTTTACCGGCATCTTTTCCAAACGGGCGAGGCCGTGCTGTACGACCGGCCGGATGAGTCCCCGGTGCCGGACGAAGACACCGCCAATTTGCTGCGGACCCGCTTCATGCAGAGACGGGCCGATCTGGCAGGATCGTTGATCGACTTTGACCTTCCGGCTGCGTGGTCGGCGGCCCGGTTCACCGCCTTGGGATGCTGGTTTCTCACGTCGCGGGAAGAGCCGGAGAGTGAATTAAAGCGGTTGCTGGCCGACGCCCCGAAACCCCGGACCGCCGCCGAACATCTTTCGGCGGACCTGACACTCCGGTATCTGGTCACCGTTCACCGACGAGCGGAATCGCTCCATGTGGATGACCCGCTGACCATTCGCCTTCGGGAAGTTTTGCGGGAATGCCCCCTCACCGGGGCAATGGCCGGGGAATTGGACCCGCCAACCGGCGACATGACCTTGGGCGGCCATGCGGGGTTGCGGATGCTCTATGCCGAGCGATTAATGGGGGCGTTCAAATCCGGATGGTGGCCGGAGGACGGCCCCATTTGTGAGATGGCGGAATTGGTGTTTCAACAAGCGGGCCGGGCGATCCCGGCGCCGGTTGAAACACGCGCGGTTTGATCCGCAGTTCAGACCGTTTCGTCCGAGGGCAACCGGGCCGGGGTGGCGCGTTCGGAGCGAAGGTGGGTGCCTCGGGAGTTGCCGCCGGGGCCGTGGCCGGCGTGGGCGCGATAGCCGTTGGGCTTGGCCGTCTCGTGCGTGGCGCTGGCGGCGGTGGTCGCCGGGGTGTCGTAATCGAAGTCGCCGCCGTCGAAGTCGTCGTATCGGCACACGTAGCCCGGCAGTTTGGCCCGGTCCTTTTCTTCGTGGAAGGATTTCACGATGGCCTGCTGCATGATCTCCCGGCACATGCTGTTGATCGGGTGGGCGATGTCCGCGTGCAACTTGGCCCGGCCGTCGTGGTCGCGGGGAGCGCGGCCTTCGTCCAGGTGCGAGCCGCAATTGTTGCAGAAGCGGCTGCGAAGGTGATTCTTGGAACCACAGCGGGGGCAGCGATCCGTGAGCTTGCGGCTCGGCATCGCCACGAACAGGCCCCGTGTTCCTTCGATGATTTTCAGGTCGCGGATCACAAACGCATTGTCCAGCGTGATGGAGCAGAACGCCATCAGACGTTCGTTGTTTTCCTCGACCAACTTGATGCGAACTTCGGTGATAACCACAGTTGATCTCCTATCCGTTTGTGGCGCAGGTGCGAATCAGGAACGGCTCCGGACACGAAAAACACGGGTGTTGACATCACCTTGGGAAGCCAACCCGTTCGACAGGTCATCCGCAACCTGTCGGGCCTCCCCGGCATTTCGACACAAGACAAACAAACACGAGCCCGACCCGCTCATCAGCGTGCCGGCTGTTCCATAACCCCGCAGACGGCGATGCCAGTCGGCCACCACCGGGGCGAGTTCAAAAGCCGGTTCCTGCAACCGATTGTGCAGGCATCGGCCCAATTCTTCCGCGTCGCCGGCGGCCAGCGCCTCGCGGGCGGCCCTTCCGTCAACCGGGTGTTCGGGAATTCTCAGCCGACGATACACATCGGCGGTTCCCAAACCCTGTTCGGGTTTCACCAATACCAAGTCGAAGATCCCGCCAACCGGCGCCGGTTCGATCACTTCGCCACGACCCGTGGCCCAACCGGCCGGCCCGTTCAAAAAGAACGGGATGTCGCTTCCCAATTTCGCCGCCAATCCGGCCAGTTCATCCACGGGAAGATTGAGCTCCCACAGACGGTTCAACCCGGTGAATGTCGCGGCCGCATCGCTGGAACCGCCGCCCAAACCCGCCGCCCACGGAATCCGCTTCTCCAGATGAATCTTCGCCCCGGCCTGACAGCCGGTGTGGTTCCGCAGCAGTTCGGCCGCCCGGCACACAAGGTTTCCCGGCCCCGTGTCCAGTTCCGGCTTGTCGGTTGTCAAAGACAAAACCCCGGCTTCCGCCGACTCAAACGTCAGCTCATCGCCCAAATCAACCGCCAGCATGAGCGTGGCGATTTCGTGGAAGCCATCGGCTCGTTTGCCGAGGATTTCCAAGAACAGATTCACCTTGGCGGGGGCGAACACGCGAAGGGGTTCCGAGGGCGACTCTGCGTTGTTCGCAGGCGCGTCGTGGCTGATCAGCATGGGTGGAAGCACTTGGGAGAAGTGTCCCCTCCGTGGGTCTGCATCGACATGATCCCGAACCGTCCTGGTTGGGGTTGAATCGCTTGGAGAGCGCGACTCATGGCCCAGGTGTGAATCTTGTTGGCGAGCGGATAATACACATACGATCTTTGCCGCGTCAAGCCCGTCTTTCAGGATAATTTGGAGAATCGTAAAAGTTAGCCGGGCAAGGGAAATTGAGGTGAACGGAAAGACACTGAATCGGCCAGCCATTTAAGGGTGGCGACGATTACTCGCATGAGATTGTTCGACTTGTTGAGTCAAAATGGAGATTTTTTCATCGACATGGCGCTTTACCTGCGACACAATCAGGACTCGGGCATCCTTCGGGGGATTTCTTCCCCTGCCCGAAAACCATTTCTCTTGAGGGTTGTGTTATGCGTTCTTTTGTCTGCAATCTAGACGCCCCGACCGAACCGATCGACATGCCTTCCGTGCCGGATGATGATGAATTTGAAGACCTCCTCGCCGACCTCTGGAGGGACATTGGCGAAGGCGACTGATGGGAAGATTTTGCCGATTGTGGGGAATTTGATTTCCCAAGCCACCGGGCAGCCGGGATCGCGGGGGCGAAAGCGAACACCCCGCCGATCAAAAATCAACCAGCCCGGTGTGACAGTCTAATGCCAGTCATCGGGTAACTTCTGCACGACACCTGCCGGAATTTACAAGCCCAATGCAGGAAGTGCATCGAGGCGATTATCAGAGAAACGTGCGTCGGCGAAGGATGGGCAGCCGAAACAGGCAGACAGGGACTCAGTCAGGCGGGAAGGAAAACCGCCTGGCTGAAAACGACAAAACCGGCGGGATCACCGCCGGTTGCATGAAATCACGATTGTTTTCGGCCAGTCTTACCGGGCGAGGCGGGTTCCGTACCGCGTGGTGAGTCCGCCGAGCAGCATTTCCAGCATGCCGAACAGCAACACGATTCCAAGACCCAGGCCGATCCACGTCATATTGGTTTGGATGAAGTCGATCATCGTATTCTTCCTTGAAAGGAAACTCTTCTGATGCAAGGGAGTTCAGTTTGCCTCCCCTTTCACACCAGTCGAACGAATAACAAAGCAAGAGTTGCGCCACGCCGAAAAATAATTCTTGCCTTGTGAGAATGGGCGGACTATGCGGATTTGAATGAAAAAGGGATCTGAAGGGTTTTGGTCGCAAAACTCAGGATTCGTTCAAGGTTTCACAAAACGAACGACATCAACAAACATTGGGTAGAGGTTGGTTGTTATCTCTTGGTCGGGAATTGTCCGAGCCAGAAGCGTAACACGATGGCGCAGGCTGGACATTGAACATCGGTTTCCGTCCATCCCCCGGCCCCCTTCCCTAAAGAAGGAAGGGGAAGCAAGCGGGTGGAAGCCTCTGGAATGTAGGTCAGCCTTTCTAGGCTGACGGACCTGCCAGCGTGGATTTGACTGGTACGGAAATAGTCGCAAGGCACGTCCGGATTGAATGGGCGAATCGTAAACGATCTGCCTTGTTCAAACCGGACATGCCAGTTTCCATTGGCATGCGATCACGCAAAACTCAATACGAGATTCGGCGTGAAGATATTGGTTGGGAAAGCGTTTTCTCGGCCCGAATCACGGCCCGATGGCGCCGTTGAGGCGTTCGTAGGTCAGCACCGAGGGCTGATTGTTCATCCAGAATCGGTGGCCTTCCTCGCGGGCTTGCCGCAAGTCTTCCGATTCGTTGAGCAGTTGAGTCATCCGGTAATTCGGGTCCGAATCGTATCGGTTAAAGGGGAGGCCGCAGCCAATGCTCGGCAAGAGTCCGGCCACCGCCACCAACCCGAGCAAGATTTTGCGTCGCATCCCTGCCATCCTTTCGGCTCGCCGCCGATCCCGTGAACGTCCCGGCTTCCTGCCGACAACGAACGCGCCCATTCACATGGAATTATTTTCGACCAGACGAACGAATGACTTGAACGGATTTTGTGGAATGTGCCATGAAAACGCCAATCTCAATTCGGAGTGAAAGTAACGGTGGGCAACCGGGATCGTATTACCCCGGTTGCCCGCCGTTATTCGCATTCTCCGTGAAATCATGGACCGATGACGCCGTTAAGCCGTTCATACTTCTGATTTTCTGGCTGATCGACCATTGAGGAATCCCGGTGCTCCCGAGGTTGCCCGCCGAGTTCTGATTCGTGGACCAATGATGAGATTTGATCGTTTGAATTGGGATTCGTTCGGAGATTGGGTGTTTCGCAACCAATGCCGGGCAACACCAAGATGATCGTCGGCAGTATGAACAAGTGCTTGCGTCGCATTTCAGCCATTCTGTGATTTTCGTGCATCTACAGCGTAAAAATCATTTTCGTCTGGACTGAATGACAACCTGAGTGGATTTTGCCGAATGTAGTGGAAGAACCGGCCGGATGTGATGAAAGTGTGATCGTCTGACAGGTGCCCGATGCCCCCATGAAAGGATGACGATGATTCGCCTCGCAATCCTCCTTAGCTTCGTGTCGTTTCTGTCTCTTCCCGCCTCGGCCCGCGCGTTGGGGAGCGCATTGGCTGGCAACATACCGCTTGGGCCGGAGCATCGGTTTGGGAAGGAACTGCTTGCAGTCGTCAACACGGAGGAACGAGTCTATCTCGAACACCGCGAGGGGTCGGGAATGTACTTCTACTTCAAGGGCGGATCGAAGGCCCTCAACGAAACGCTCCGCCGGTTTGCGGCCATCCCGGCCGAACAGCGAGAACTCATTCTCCTTCCGGCCCCGGCGAAGCCGATCAACCATAGCGGCACGTTGATCGCGTATGACTGGCGCTTGCACACGCCCCTTGGAAGACCGATTCTCCTCGCCAAACTCTCGGAAGTTTCCGACACCCGGACCACGCTCACCATCCACCTTTCCGAGCCTCTCCCGGCCATCGCGGGCGATTTGAAGAAGACCAAGAAGTGGATCGCCGATCTGGGCGGCGACTTCCGAACCCGCGAACGGGCCACCAAAGAACTGGCCAACATCGGCCCCCCGGCGGCTGCGTCGCTTCGGGAAGCGCTGACGGACGACATCTCCCCGGAAGCCCGCGAACGAATCGAGCGGTTGCTGGCCGGCATGAACGCCTGCCTTCGGCTTGACTTGCTTGAATTTCCGGCCGGGGTGCCCGTGATCGGTCTGGAGGGATTGCTGACGCGAGGCCATCGGGAGCTTGCCAACAAAGACCCGGAAATTCGCAGTCAGGCGGTGACCTATCTGAGCGTCCAGCAAGCCCCGGCCGGGGAGATTCTGCCGGATCTGGAGAACGTGTTGAAGACGGAGACTCATCAATCGATCCTCACCAGCGCGGCCCGTGCCGCTCATCGACTCGGGGCGGATGCCAAACCGCTCCTGCCCGCGTTGCGAACGGTGTCCAACGGGACAGACAGAAACCTCGCCAGCCTCTGTTCCCGGACCATTGACCATGTTGACAAGGCCGCTGCGGAACCGTTGACCGCCACGGATGCCCAAAAACTGGCGACGATTCGCCGGGAAATCCGGGAGTTTGTCGCCAGTCGCCAAGAGAAGAGCGAAAAATCATCTCGATGATTTCTTCTCCGGCGGCCTTCCGAACCGAGCCTCGACGCCCTTTTTGATAACCGCTACAAGCGGCGAAAAACTGAACACATTGGACACACTAAAAGAAAAGAAAAAGGGCGCCGGGATCTCGCGAGACACGAGGCCGGGCTTGGTTGGCTGTTCTCCGACGATAAGAGATGCGTTGCCGTGATTTGTCGCAACGTGTTTAAATTCAGGAACATCCGGCGAAGAACTCTTGCCCTGTTCGAGCCGAAAAAGTCGCGGGCACGACCGGCTTGGACAGGGCAAAAAGCGGGCAGATACCTGTCCAAAAACTGTCCAAAAACGGACGATCAGCCAGACAAGGTGTCCAGTTCCGGTTATTTTCTCCGCAACCCCGTTCCCGGCCTGCTGTTCGTTCGATGGCCCGCTTCCAGGACGAATTCGCCGTTCACAATCACATCCCGCATGCCGGTGGCGAGCAGTTTGCCGTCGTCGAACGTGGAACGGTCTTGGATGGTCAGCGGGTCGAAGACGATGACATCGGCCGCCATGCCGGGGGCGAGCAGGCCGCGATCATGCAGGCCGTGACGACGGGCCGTGTGGCGGGAACACTTCATCACGGCTTCCTCAATGGTCCAAACGCCCGAGCGGACATACGGCCCGAGGTATTTGGCGAAACAGCCGGTGCCGCGCGGGTGGGGTTTGCCGCCGATGTAGATGCCGTCGCTGCCCCCCATCATGCGAGGATCGCGCATCAACGCGGTGATGTCGGCCTCTGTTCGCAACGCATTGTGCGGCACAACCGAATTCACGGCCATGTTGGTGGCGAGCAACAGGTCGAGAATCACATCCCCGAGGGGCCGTTTCAGCAGATCGACGGCCTCGGCCAGCGTCTTACCTTCCAAGTGCCGGTATTCATCCGCCGGCACGGAGCCAAGCCGCACGCGGTTGAGATCGAAGCGGGGCTTGCTCACCCATTCTTTCACTTGCGGCCGAATGGCCGGGTCGCGTAGCCGTTCTAATGTGAGGCCGACGCCCCCGGCCTGCGCCTCCGGCGGCAGGGTAATCATCCCGAGGATGGTGGAGCCGTACAGGTAGCAATACAGGTCAAACGTGACCTCCGCCCCTTGGGTGGCCATCACGTCCATTTGCGGAATCACTTGGGAGGCAATGCTGTTGAAATGCGAGATGTGAACCCCGCATCCGGCTTCCCGGCCAATGGTGGCGACTTCGTCCATCGACGGGATGTAATTGTGCGGGCCATAGCCCCGCATGTGGGTGACATACACGCCGCCAAACGGGGTGATCTCCTTGCACAGTTCCACCAGTTCGGCCGTGTCCGCGTACAAGCTCGGGATGTAATCCAAGCCGGTGGACAGGCCGACGGCCCCTTGTTCCATCGCCTCGCGGATGGCCCGTTTCATCTGAGTGAATTCTTCCGGCGTCGCCCGCCGCTCGGCCAGACCCATCACATCCATGCGCACGTTGCCGTTCGGAATCAGGCACGCGACATTCATCGAAACCCGGTGATGGAACGCATCCAGATATTCGGCCATCGTGCGCCATTCGATTCCGGGCGTGGGAAAATTTCCGTTAAACCCGGCCGTGTAGAGCCGCATGTATTGCTGCGTCTCCGGGGTTCCGGGGGCGAAGGCCACGCCGTCCTGACCGAGAATATACGTCGTCACTCCCTGCCGAATCGCCGGCTCATGAATCGGATCATGCAAGAGGATCAGATCGCCGTGAACGTGGGCATCAATCATCCCCGGTGCGACGACTTGCCCGGTCGCGTCGATGATCTTCTTCGCGGTCGCGTGCGGGAATCGGCCGACGCCGACAACGCGATCCCCCTCGATGGCCACATCGGCCAGAAACTTCGGCAAACCGGACCCGTCAACCACCGTGCCGCCACGAATGAGGACATCGAGCATGGAACATCTCGGAAAAAGAGGATGCGTTTGGGGAAGGAGTTATGAAGCCGCCGTCGGCTGTTCGGCCAGCAAGGCCGGGAGAGCTTTTTCAATGGGAGGCAGGCCGGCCATCGGGGAGTATCGGCCGACCACGTGGCCGGATCGATCCACGAGGAACTTCGTGAAGTTCCACTTGATCGCCCCGCTGCCGAGGAAGCCCGCTTTTTCGGCCTTCAAATGTTGGAACAACGGATGGGCATTGCCGCCGTTCACAAGCACTTTGGCAAACATCGGGAAACTGACGCCGTAATTCAGCGTGCAAAAATTGTTGATCGCCGAGTCCTCTTTTTTCTCCTGCCAGAGAAACTGCCGGCAAGGGAAACCCAGCACCACCAACCCTTGGTCTTTGAACCGTTTGTAAAGGTCCTCAAGCCCCGCATAATGGCCGGTGAACATGCAACGGCTGGCGACGTTCACAATCAACATCACCCGGCCCCGGTATTTCTCCAGAGTGGTTTCGCGGCCGTCGATGGTGGTCACCGGGATGGTGTAAATGCTCACGGAATCTCGATGAGTTTGGAAGGCGGGAGGATCGTTAGTTTATGGCGGTTGTCGGCGAGGACCAAGGAGAATGACATCAGATGATGATGCTCGCCGGTTTTCGCCCCAACGGGGCGGGCGATAATAGCCAGGGGCGGCTTCCGCCCCTGGAAACCGGCCCGGCAATGAAATACCGCCCCAACGGGGCGGCACTTCCCCGTGCGGCGTCTTTCCGTTGATAGGAAAACGATTAGAGAATCTCTTGCCGGAAACACTTGCATCCGATCATGCCTGATCGCCGGCCAGCACATGGAGCAAATCATGCCTCAATCTTTTGCGAATGTGATGGTGCATTACGTGTTCAGCACCAAAGGGCGAGAATCATGGCTGGGCGATGAAATTGTTCAGCGGCTTTACCCATTGATCGGCGGTATTATTCGTGAACGGAAATGCGCTTTGCTGGAAATAGGCGGCATCTCCGATCATGTTCATCTGTTGGTTTCGCAGGGACGGGAAATATCGATCTCTGATTTGATGCGTGATGTCAAATCGGGTTCGAGCAAATGGATACATGAAACATTTCCAGCCTTGCAATCATTCTGTTGGCAGGCCGGTTATGGCGCTTTTTCGGTCAGCCAATCAAATGGCCGGCATGTCCGCGATTACATCCAAAACCAAGCAGTCCATCATCAAAGGCAGACGTTTCAAGAGGAGTATCGAGAGATTCTTCGGCGTCACGAACTTGAATGGGACGAACAATATGTGTGGGACTGATTGGCAGCCTTGTTGAGTTTGTGCCGCCCCGTTGGGGCGGAATGTCATTGTCGGTCGGATCGCTTCCAGGGGCGGAAGCCGCCCCTGGCTATTGTCGGGCGCCCCCTTGGGGCGAAAACCGGTGATTGCCATCGTTTGATGTCATCACTCCTTTACAACCCACTTCCCAAATCCCTTCGACTCTCGCACGTCTTCACCTTTCTCTGTAAGCACCACAATCAAGGTGGCGGCGCCATCGATCTTGTCGATGACCGGGAGAACCTTGTCGGCCGGGAGGATGCTGGCCATTTTGGTCAGGCTGTCGGCTTCAATTCCTCGCCTGGCAATCACCGTCACACTGCGGCGGCCGGTGAGGCCGAGACCGGTTTTGGGGTCGGCGATGTGCGAGTAGCGTACCCCCGCGATTTCCACGAATTGAACCTCGTCGCCGGAGGTGGAGATGGCCGCGTTTTTCAGCCACACATACTTTGTTTCGGCCGTCGAACCCGGCAACCGGCCGATGGCCACTTTCCAGCCCGGTTTGCCGGGGGGAGCGTCGCTGACGGCGATATCGCCGCTGGCGGCGACGAGGGCTTGGGTGATGCCGTGCTTGGCGATGATTTTCAAGCATTCATCGGCCGCGTGGCCTTTGGCGATGCCGCCGAGGTCGAGTTGCATCCCGGCGACCGTCAGATTGACAGTTTTGGCCTTCGGATCAACCTCCATCTTGCGGTAACCCACCCGGCTCAGGGCTTCCTTCAACACATCCTCGTCCGGAAGACGGCGGTCTTTGCGGGCCTGTCGCCATAGCTTCACCACCGGGCCGATGGTCACATCGAAGGAACCATCCGAGAGGGCGGACACTTCATTGGCCTTCGCCAGCACGGGGAAAAGGTCATCGGACACTTTCACGGGTCCGGCCAGAGCCTTGGTGCTTTTGGCGCACAGTTTGGAAAGCTCGCTGTCGGCCAGGTAATCGCTCATCACGCGGTTGAGTTCCGCGACGCGGGCGAACGACTCTTTCGCGGCGGCATCGGCCGTCGCCCGGTCCTTCGCATACAGCACAATCCGGAATTTTGTCCCCATGTGCGGCTCTTCAAACTCAAAGCGGCCGGGTTCTTCGGCACAAACCGTTGAAAACCCGAGCAAACCCACAAGAAGAATGACGGTGTTCCGCATAGAATGATCCTCCTTAAGGTTTCAGTTTACATGGCCCGTCACGTATTTTTTGGCCCGAAGCTTGACAGACCGGCCGCGACAGGAGAACTTACACCCCATGCGACATCGAATTCCTCTCTGTGCCTCGTTTGTGTTGGGCGGCCTTATGGTCGCGGCCGCCGTCGGCGATCCGGCCCCGGTCAAGCCGACCCCGACGCACCAAAATTACACCGAAACCCTTGCGGCTCCAGATGGTTCCAAAGTCAGTTTCGACATGGTGGCCATCCAAGGCGGCGAGTTCCTGATGGGCAGCCCGGCCGACGAACCCGACCGCAAGCCGGACGAAGGCCCGCAGGTCAAAGTGAAGTTGAAGCCCTTCTGGATGGCCAAGACCGAAGTTTCTTGGGACGAGTTTGACCTCTACTTCCGGCTCAACAACCCGGCCCTGCAAGAGGGTGGCGACAAGGAACCGAAGAAGGAAGTGAAGCCGGACAGCGCCGACGCCGTCTCCAAGCCAACCATGCCGTATGTGGACGAAACCTACGGCCACGAACGTGAAAAACACCCGGCCATCTGCATGACCCAGCACGCGGCCATGAAGTATTGCGAGTGGATGTCCAAGAAAACCGGCAAGACCTACCGCCTGCCGACAGAAGCCGAATGGGAATACGCCTGCCGGGCCGGGACGACCTCCCCCTATGGCATCCCCAAGGATGCCAACCTCGGCGACTACGCGTGGTACAAGGAAAACTCCAAGGACGAAACCCACCCTCGCGGCACCACCAACGCCGGCGCCCAGAAGAAGCCGAACGCCTGGGGCTTGTACGACATGCAGGGCAATGTGATGGAATGGTGTCTCGACCATTATGTGGCCGACGCCTATTCCCGCTATGCCATGAACCTGAAAGACGGCTTCGCCCTGTCCCCGGTCTTCAAGCCGACCGCCAACAAGTGGTGGCACGTCGCCCGCGGCGGCCACTTCAAGAGCGAGGCCAAGGACTTGCGAGTCGCCGCTCGTGTCCGTTCGGACAAGACGTGGATGCGACAAGACCCGCAAGAACCCCAGAGCATCTGGTGGCTGACCACCTTCGACATCATCGGCTTCCGCATCGTCCGCCCGGTGGAAGACGACGAATTGAAGGGAATCACCTCCAAGGTCGTCAAGGAAAATGATCAGACGTTTACGCCGGCGAAATAAGTGACAAACAAGATTAACCACAAAGGCGCAAAGATCACACAAAGTTTCACAGAGAAGAAAAGACGAATGGTTTTCACTTTGCGAATCTTTGTGTGATCTTTGTGCCTTTGTGGTTAGTACTTTTCTTTTGCCTTTTTCCCAATCATTGACTCTCTTGAGGTATCTCTCCATGTCCGAACTGAATCGACGCGATTTTGTGGTGTCCGGGGCGGTGGCCGCCGGCGCTTTGGTTTCCATGACGGCGGGCGGCGTTCATGCCCAAGGCAGTCAGGCCATGAAAGTCGGCCTGATCGGGTGCGGGGGCCGGGGAACCGGCGCCGCCCAGAACATCCTCGAAGCCGATCCGAACGTGCAGATTGTCGCCCTCGGCGATGCGTTTGAAGGCAACGTGAAAGGCGCCCTCGCCGGGTTGAAGCGCAAAGACCCCAAGCGAGTGACCGCCACCGAAGAAACCGCGTTCCACGGTCTCGACGCTTTTGAAAAAGTGTTGAAGAGCGATGCCGAACTCGTGATCCTTGCCACGCCCCCCGGCTTCCGGCCGTATCACTTGGAAGCCGCCATCAACGCCGGCAAGCACATCTTCACCGAAAAGCCGGTGGCCGTCGATGTGACCGGCATCCGCAAAGTGCTGGGCCTGGTGGCCAAGGCGAAAGAAAAGAACCTTGCCGTCGTCGCCGGCACGCAACGCCGCCACCAAACCGGCTACCTCGAAACGATCAAGCAACTGCACGACGGCGCCATCGGTGAAATCACCTCGGCCCGCGCTTACTGGAACGGCAACGGCATCTGGTTCCGCGACCGCCGGCCGGGCATGACCGATGCCGAATACCAACTGAACAACTGGTATCACTTCAACTGGCTTTGCGGCGACCACATCGTCGAACAACACGTCCACAATCTGGACGTGATTAACTGGGTCTTGGGCACCCACCCGATCAAGGCGACCGGCATGGGGGGCCGCAGCAACCGCAAGGTCGGCCCGGCGGCCGAAGTCGGCCACATCTTCGACCACTTCGCCGTCGAATTTGAATACCCGAACGGCGTGATCGTGCAAAGCTATTGCCGCCAAATCGAGGGATGCGCCAACAATATCTCCGAGTCAGTGGTCGGCACCAAGGGCAAGTGCAACGTCGGCGGCTATGTCATCAACAACAAGTACTTGCTGGAAGGCAAGAACGACAACGCCCCGTATGTGCAAGAACACATCGACCTCATCAAGAGCATCCGGGCCGGCAAGCCGCTCAACGAACTGGAAAACGTGGCCACCAGCACCATGACGGCCATCCTGGGCCGGATGACCACCTACTCCGGCAAGACGCTCGAATGGGACAAGGTGATGAAGAGCGCCACGGAAGACACCTTCCCGAAGAACCTCACCCTGCAATCGGCCCTGCCGGTCAGCCCGATTCCGGTCGTCGGCAAGACCAACTTCTTTGGCGCCGCCGGCTGATGCCGGTTTTCCGCTGATTCAGTGATTTGACGCGCCAAGAGCGTTGCCACCGGAAGATGACAAAATTCATCCTCTGGTGGCCAACGCTCTTGGCGCGTCTGGAGATGAATTTCCTCTCCCGGACAATCTGGTTTGCCGTCTCGCTCGTCAAACAAGTCATCTCCAAGTCCGTTGGCCTTTCATGCCGGGGTTTCAAAATCATGAGCCATCGTCTTTATTGCCGGGTGGCGGTCGTCGCCTTGGTCGTGTTGGCACAAGTGGGGCGGGCGGACCGGATCATCGCGGTTCCGGTACCGACCAAGCCGGTCACGCAAGCCATGCAAGCCGGGGTGATTGTTCTCGGCAAAGTGGCCGAGATCGAGAAAGACACCGTTTGGGTCGCGCCGTATCGGGGGGCCGGCAAGGAACAGAACGTCGCCTACAAGATTGCCGTCCTGAAAATCGAAGACCCGCTGGTCGGCGCCCGCGGCCTCACCCAACTCCGCGTTGGCTTTCTCGCGGATTCCCCGGCTCATGTGGACCCGGCGTTGCCGCGAACGGCCGTCGGAGTGCGTCGCGGAAACATGGCCGGGAGTGTCGCCCTTACGGCCGAGATGGACGGCTTGTTTATGCTTGTGCCGCACCAGACGGGGGACTTCTATGTCATCGTCATCAACGGCGATCCGCTGCTCAAAAAGGATTTGAATTACGCCAAGGACTCGGAAGCGGTCAAGAAAATCGCCGCCGCCATCGACGATCCGGTCACGGCCCTGAAATCAAAGAACAAAGACGACCGGGCGATGGCCGCGCAGACCCTTCTGATCCGCCACCAGACCCGCCCGTTATCCGCCAAGGTGACGGATGAGGACATCTCTCCCGAAGAAAACAAATTAATCCTTCAGGTCATCGCCGAACTGCCGTGGACTCCCGAAGGAAGTGACAACTCGAAGCCCTCCCGCTCGGGACTTTGGAAATACCTGCATACGGAAGAACTCGGCTTCGTGCCGCCAGTGTTCAACAGCAAGAACCAAGCTGAGTTCAACAAGCAATGGGAAGAAGCGACCAAAACCTTTTTGAGCGAAAACGCGGGCAAGATCAAAATCAAGAAGTTGGTGGCCGGGAAGTGATTGCTTGCCTCACAGTGTGCCGTTGCTGTCGAAGTCAGCATCATTCCATGCGGGAGATTCCAAATCATGAAACGATGTCTTCGTTGGGTGGCGGCCATTCTTGTGCTGGCCGCCGTGGGTTCGGCGGCTCAAGCCTTGGTAGTGGTCAAAGCCAAGCCGCTGTCCCCGGCGAAGCAAGCGGTTCAAGCCGAGGTGATTGTTCTCGGCAAAGTCGTTGAAGTGGAAAACGACACCGTGGAAATATCGCCGTACAAAGGGGCCGCGCCGGAAGAACGTGTGTCGTTCAAAATCGCCATCATCAAGATTGAAACCCCGCTGGCAGGGGCAGTCGGCCTCACGCAACTTCGCGTCGGCTTTCGTTCGGACGCCCCGCCGCCCGCCGCGCTGACCGCCGGGATGGAGGGGGCTTTCATGCTTTCCCCCCATTACAGCGGCGACTTCCACGTGGCCGCCGAGAACGGCCTTCCCCTGCTGAAATCAGACGAAGCTTTCGCCAAAGAAGTGGAAACGGTCAAAAAGATTGCCGGCGCCATCGACGACCCGGTGACGGCCTTGAAATCGAAAGATAAAGCCGAGCGGTCGCTGGTCGCTTTTACTCTCCTCACCCGCTACCGGGATCGGAACCGGGCGACCAACGGCCGGATGGTCGAAGCAGATATCCCCGCCGAAGAAAGCAAGTTGTTGATTCAGGCCATCGCAGAAATGCCGTGGAATCCCCAGGAAACCGATTTCACGAAGCCCTCCCGTTCGTCCGTGTGGCATTTGCTTCAAACGGACAAACTCGGATTCCAACCGCCAGTCATGAAAATACCCACCGTGGGCGACCCGCCGGACGCCGTGAACAAACAATTTGAAGAGGCGACGACCAAATTTCTGAAAGCCAACGCCGACAAGATCAAGATCAAAAAGATTGTGGCCGGGAAGTGATTCCCGCCGTTTGCATCCGTGCCGGTTTCATTCAAAGAGTTCCAATCATGAAACGATGTCTTCGTTGGTGTGCCGCCGGTCTTCTGGCGATGGCGATGAGTTCTTCGGCCCAAGCCCGGAAAGTGGTCGATGCCCGGCCGCCATTGCCGGCGACGCAGGCTGTTCATGCCGAGGTGATTGTTCTCGGCAAGGTCGTCGAAATCGAGGACGACACGATCGAAGTCGCCCCGTTCAAAGGGGCCGCGCCGGACCAGCGAGTGTCATTCAAAATCGCCATCATCAAGATTGAAAATCCGCTGGCGGGGGCGACCGGCCTGACGCAACTCCGCGTCGGCTTTCTCTCCGATGCCCCGGCGCCCTTCGCCCTGACGGCCGACATGGAGGGCGTTTTCATGATCTCGCCGCATCATGCCGGGGATTTCCACGTGGCCGGTCAGCGGGGTATTCCTCTCCTGAAATCGGACGCGAACTACGCCAAAGAATTGGAAACGATCAAAAAGATCGCCGGGGCCATCGACGACCCGATCACGGCCCTGAAATCGAAGGACAAATCCGAACGATCTCTCGCCGCCATGACTCTCCTCGCCCGTTACCGGGGTCGGCCGGTTAATGGCAAGGCAGTCGAAACGGACATTCCGGCCGAGGAAAACAAGTTGTTGATTCAGGCGGTCGCGGAAATGCCGTGGAACCCCGAGGAAACCGATCAAGCAAAGCCTTCTCGTTCTTCCGTGTGGCATTTCCTGCAAACGGAACAACTCGGATTCCAGCCGCCCGTCATCAACCAACCCGCCCCCGGTGCCCCGGCCCCGGATTACAACAAGTTGTGGGAGGAAGCGACCGGCAGATTCTTGAAGGCCAACGCGGACAAGATCAAAATCAAGAAACTCGTTGCGGGCAGATAACTTGCGACGTTTCCGGGCGGGCATCCGGGGCTTTTGCCTGCGGATGTCCGCCCGAATCTCTTTTCCAGAGCAATCCGCTCAATCCCCAATCCCGTCTAAAATGTTATCTTTAAGTCCGTCGCCATGTCATGCCGGAGTTTCAACAGATCATGAAACGTTATTTTCTTCGCTGGTCCGTGGCTGCCCTCACGGTCGTCGCGTTGAGCCATGTGGGCCAGGCCGAGGCCAAGGCGCTTCGCGTCGCCCTGCCCCCCAAACCGGCGATGCAAGCTGTTCAGGCCGAGGTGATCGTTCTCGGCAAAATCTCGGAAATTGAAAAGGACACCGTCGAGGCCACCCCATACAAGGGCGCCCCGAAGGAACAAAAAGTCGCCTATAAAATCGCCGTGTTGAAGATCGAAGATCCGCTGATCGGCGCCCGCGGCCTGACGCAAATCCGCATCGGTTTCCAAGCCGAGGCCGCCGTCCCCGCCGCCCCGGTCCTCAACAACAACCAACAACCGCAAATCGCCATCGCGCGACGGCCCATTCGTCCGGGGTTCGGCCCGGTTGCGTTGACGGCCGGGATGGAAGGGGTGTTTCTGCTCACGCCGCATCACGACGGGGACTTCTATGTCGCCGTCAACAACGGTGCCCCGCTGCTGAAAAAGGATGACAATTACGCCAAGGAACTGGAAACGATCAAGAAGATCGCCGGGGCCATCGACGATCCGATTCTGGCCCTGAAATCAAAAGACAAGGCCGACCGGGCGTTGGCGGCCCAATCCATCCTGACCCGTTACCGTGGCCGGCCGATCAATGGCAAGGTGGTTGAGGAAGACCTTCCGGCCGAGGAAAACAAGTTGCTGGTGGATGCGGTCGCGGAACTTCCGTGGACACCCGAGGGGAACGATTACACGAAACCCTCCCGCTCCGTCTTGTGGAACTTCCTGCAACCGGAAAAGCTTGGCTTCAAGCAACCGGTCTTCAAGCAACCCGTCCCCGGCGCCCCGGCCCCGGATTTCAACAAGCAATGGGAAGAAGCGACGAACGAATTTTTGAAAGCCAACGCCGACAAGATCAAGATCAAGAAACTGGTGGCAGCCAAATAAAGAAGGGATGAAGGATGAGGGATGAGGGATGAAAGGAAAACCAAAGACTAATGGTCTTTGGTTTTCCTTTCATCCCTCATCCCTCATCCTTCATCCCTCTCTTGTCAGCCCATCCCCGACGTCGTGTTCAGGTTCCTCGCGGGTCGCAGCGGAACCGTCGGGGCCGTTGGCACTTTGACCTGCGGGCGGGCGGGCCGGCTTTCGAGGAGTCGGCCGGTCACGGCATCCAGCACCAATTCATCTCCGTCGGCCACCAGACGGATTCGCACGATTTTCAGGCCGTTTTCCTCCCCGTAACTGAATGAATGCAAGGCCGTGATCGGATGGCCGCCAAATCGGGAATGGCTCGTCCCGATTGAATTGGAATCGGGCTGGGGGACAAGCACCTCATGTGACTTTGTCACCAAGTGAGGCTCCAGCAATTTGGGGGTTTCCGCAGATTCCGGGATGTTGCCCCAAATAATCAAGCCCCCGCTGAGCAGCAGAAACGTGAAAGCCACCACGGTCAGTTTGAGCGGAATGGCCGGAGGCTGGCCGGGTTTGGAAGGTCGCATCGGAACCTCGGACTGGTCGGGTGGAAAAACACCTGTAAGACGACAGAACTTGTCAGGTATATCGTGAAATCTTTCTGAATATTTGCCCTCGTCGGGGAGTCCTGCCACGGAAAGCTACTTGCAACGACTGACCGGGGAACTTGTCGAACGACTCGAAGCCGTTCCGATGATTGTTCGCCAGCGGCATTTAAGCTGGCTATTGGAGCAACAGAACCCCGATGGCGGCTTTTCCGGCCGCGAGGGGGGCTCTGATCTCTATTACACCGGGTTCGCCCTGCGGTCCCTCGCCGTCCTTCAGGGGCTGACCCCGGAAATCGCCGATAAAGCGGCCGCTTTCCTCCGCAGTCAACTCGCCAAATCAACCGGCGTGGTCGATTTCTTTTCCCTGCTGGTCAGCATTTTCCTGGTTCGCCTCGGCGGCGGGCCGGACATACTAACACAAGCCCCGACTGATTGGCCAGACCGGGTGGCCGAGACGCTCGAAACCTACCGACACGCGGACGGTGGCTACACCAAGGTTCCCGGCGGCTCCTCCGGCAGCACGTACACAACCTTTTTGGTTGCTTTGGCGTTGGAACTTTTGAACAAAACCATCCCACAACCCGAGAAGACGACTGCGTTTCTACACTCCCGATATCGCGATGGCGGCTTCGTGGAAATCCCCCAAATGAAACGAGCCGGGACCAATCCCACGGCGGCGGCCGTCGGCACGTTTCAAATATTGGGGACACTGGATGACACCACCAAACTCGGCGTGAGTGGGTATCTCCCGGCTCTGAAATCAGACTTCGAGGGAGGCATCCGGGCGAATGATCGCATCCCCACCGCCGATCTGTTGTCCAGTTTCACCGGGGCATGGACCCTGAACGAACTCGGCGCCCTCGACCGGCTCGATTTGGTGGCCCTGCGGGAATATGCCGAGTCCGTCGAATCACCGACCGGCGGCTTTCGCGGCGGACTTTGGGACACACAGGTCGATGTGGAATACACCTTTTATGGGCTGGGCGTGTGCGCCCTCACTTGGCACGCTTGAGAGATGAGTGAGAAAAAGAAGATTAACCACAAAGACGCAAAGATCACACAAAGCTTCACAAAGTTGAAAACAGATCAGAAGCAAAGCGAAGAAATCAAAAGTCACAAAGGCATGACAGTCTGCTGATTCGTTTATGCTTTGGTGAATTTCTGTGTCTTCGGTTTTCCGTTGCGAAGGAATGGAATGTCACTCGTCGTCGATCAACTGACCCGAAGTTTCCCGACCCGCGGGGGAACCCTGAACGTCCTGCGGGGAGTGGCCCTGTCGATGAACGCCGGGGAGTCTGTCGCCGTGATGGGGCCGTCCGGTTCCGGGAAAAGCACGCTGCTCCAGATCATCGGCACCCTCGACCAACCCACGTCCGGCACGGTGACGCTTGATGGCGTCAATCCCTTCCAACTCCGCGAGACGGAATTGGCCGCTTTCCGTAACCGCAAGATCGGCTTCGTGTTTCAAGATCATCATCTGCTGCCGCAATGCACGGTTCTGGAAAACGTGCTGGTTCCCACATTGGTGACGGCCGGCTTGGATCGTGCCGAGACGGAGCAGGCTGCCAAGAAACTACTGGAACAAGTCGGCTTGGCGAATCGCCTCGACCATCGCCCGGCCGAACTCTCCGGCGGGGAACGCCAGCGGGTGGCCATCGCCCGTGCGTTGATCTTGAAGCCGCCACTATTGCTCGCCGACGAACCGACTGGCAACCTTGACCGCAAGACCGCCCGCGATGTCGGCGAACTGCTGATGGCCCTGCACCACGCCATGAAGACCATCCTGATCGTCGTGACGCACAGTGCCGACTTGGCCGCCACCTTCCCGAAACGGGCCGAAATGAATGACGGCCTGTTGGAATGGATTTCCTGAACTCTCACCCGGAACATCAATCATGTTGAACGCCGACCAACTGCTTGCCCGCCTGTACGCCCTCCGCAAGGACTACGCCGACGACCCCGAGGACGAAACCTACCAAGCCCTGCACCATGCGTTCATGTTCGTCTCGTATCAGATGAGCGGATTTCGTGAATATCTGGAAAAGGAAAGGGCCAAAGAAAAGAAGGAAGAGAAGTAAGGGGCGCCAAGGCGCTTACGGCAACAGTGGCCGCACCAAATGCCCCGGATAAGTTCGCCGAACAGGTTCCCGCAGGCCGAAATGTTCGGGTTCGTGATCGGGGCAGCGATACGTTCCAAACAGGAGATCCATCAAGGGCGAGATGTTGGCGTAGTTCCCGGCGTCGCGCTCACGGTCGTGATGCCAGTGATGCAGTTGCGGGGCGCCGATGACCATCTTGAGCGGGCCAAGGGGAAGCCGGACGTTGGAGTGAATGTAAATCGCCCAGATGCCCCGGAAGAGGATCAGGCCCGCGATGGTCTCCAGCGGGAAGCCGAGGAGCATCGCCGGCAGGTTGATGAGGCCGAGGGTGTAGATCGTGTCGAGCGGATGTTCGCGGTGGGCGGCCAGCCAGTCGAGATGCTCGGCACTGTGATGGACCGAGTGGAAACGCCACAAAAAGCCGACGCGATGTTGAAGGCGATGGCCCCAGTAAATCAACGCGTCGCTGAGCAACACCACTTCAAGGGCTTGCAACCACCACGGTTGTGAGGCGACCGTTTGCCGAAAATTCGCCGGGACCACATCACCCAGCCAGCGATTGAACAGCGACAGAACCCAAAGAGTCAGGCTGCCCCAAAGGAGATACTGCCCGGCGAAGAAGCAGAGATCCGTGAACCAGTCTGGCCGAAAGAACCGCTGACCGGGCTTCGCCGGGAACACCAACTCCAGCGGGCGAAACACCAAGGCCAGAAACACAAAACTCAGGCCGGTCAGCACAATCAACGAAAGCAATTCCATGATGGATTCCCCGGATGGGTTATTTCGGGGTTTCGGCCGCTTGCGGTTTCGCCGCCGGTTCCATGAACAGAATGCCCCACAATTTGGATTGCTTCATCAAGGGCATGGATTTGGAACCGGCCATGTGAATGCCTTGATCCCCGCCTCCCCAGATGACGATTGGTTTGGCGGGCGGCACCAGTGACATGGATTTGGAACTATACATGCGGATGTCGAAATCCGGCGCCACCTCCCCCGCCGGACTGATGATGATCGCTTCCTCGTCGAAAACAGGCGGCGGGGAAGACCGGTCGAACGCCCCGAGCCGGAAGGAAATGTATCCCGCGATCAGCAGGATGGAGCTGGTCAGGGTGCCCGCCCGGACCGCGATGGCTGAAATTTTCACCGTGAAACCCCCGTTTCGGGATTGATTGGCGACGAGTCATGCGTGACCGTCCATCATCCTACGAGCAAGGGAGAGCGGGCGTCTTGGCCGATACGAAGGCGTTACCAAGCTCGGCGGCTTCGACGGACACGGGCAAGATCATCCGTGCTACGCTTCTTTTTCCAAGCATTGGCACGGTTTTTGCCGGGAATTATTGGGCCAAACAAGCAATAATTGATCGATGTCCTTCGTTGGTTCTCCCAATGATTGATGGCTACAATCGCTTTGGGTGACCTGTTTTGGAAGTTCGCCCGCCACTCGTGCTGAGTTGGCTGGCCTTTCGACAGATGGACGCTCCGGCCAACCGACAGAAAGATCACATGAACCCCCGCTCCGACGAACGGATTCCGACCGGGGTTCCCGGCCTCGACTATGTCCTTCTCGGCGGCTTTGTCTCCGAGGGGTTCTATCTGGTGCAAGGCGACCCCGGATCGGGGAAGACAACCGTTGCCCTCCAATATGTCCTCGGTCGGCTCGCGGCCGGGGAATCCAGTCTGTACATCACCCTCACCGAATCCCGGCGTGACTTGGAAAACGCCTGCGCCTCGCATGGATGGTCGCTGGACGGCATCGAAATCTGCGACCTGACGCTCTCGGCCGCCAATCTGTCGGGGGAGCCGGAATCCTCCGTCTTCCATCCCTCCGAAACCGAACTCGGGGAGACGACCAAGGCCATCTTCGCGGCCGTGGACAAGGCCAAGCCCAAACACGTTGTTTTCGACGGCTTGTCCGAAATGCGGCTGCTCGCCGGCAACCCCCTCATTTACCGGCGGCAATTGCTGGCCCTCAAGGAGTTCTTCGCCGCCCGGCACGCCACCGTCCTCCTGCTGGATGATCGCTCCTCGCCGTTCGGAAGCGTGCTTCCCGAAAGCCTCGTCGGCGGGAACATTGTGCTGGAGCGAACCCTGCCACAATACGGCCGGGCCCGGCGCCGGATGTATGTGACCAAGGTTCGGGGGTCGAACTTCCGGGAAGGGTTCCACGATTACGAGATCATCCAAGGCGGGGTTGTGGTCCATCCCCGGCTCGTCGCCGCCGAACACCATGAAAAGTTTGTTCGCAAACTCAGACCCTCCGGCTTGGCGAATCTCGACACCATGCTTTTCGGGGGCCTGACCACTGGCTCGACAACCCTGATGCTCGGGCCGGCGGGCGTGGGCAAATCGACGATCACCATGCAATTCTGCGTGACGGCGATGCAGGCAGGCGACAAGGTGGCGGTGTACATGTTCGACGAGGTGCTGGACACCTTGGTCGAACGAGTCGAGAAACTCTGTCTGGGCAAGGAAGGCGGCTTGCGGGCATTTATGACCGAAGGCATGCTTCACGCCCAGCAAGTGGACCCCGCCGAGATGACGCCCGGCGCCTTCGCCCACGAGGTTCGCCGGGCCGTGGAAGCCGGGGCCAAGGTCATTGTGATCGACAGCCTGAACGGATACCTGAATGCCATGCCGGAGGAGCGGTTCCTCACCACTCACCTGCACGAACTGTTCAGTTATCTGAACCAAAAGGGGGTCACCACGTTGATGGTCGTGGCCCAGCATGGCATGATCGTGGGGGGCGGCGGGATGGCCGGGGATGTGGATGTCAGCTATCTGGCCGACACAGTCCTTCTGTTCCGCTACTTTGAGGCGCGCGGGGAGATTAAGCAAGCGATCAGTGTGTTCAAGAAGCGTACCGGCGAGCATGAGCGGACCTTGCGGCAGATGACCATCTCGTCAAAGGGGGTGACCATCGGCGAACCGCTCCGGGAGTTCCGGGGAGTGATGACGGGGGTGCCCCAGTACGAAGGACTCACGTCGCCAATCCGGGAACAACCCAAAGCGGAAGGAGCGTCCGCTTCGTGACACCGGCGACTTTGCACGATCAGCGAGTTCTTGTGTTGATGCCCACCGTGCGCGACGGTGAGCGGACCCGCGCGGCCCTCGCCACGGCCGGGCTGGAATGCGATGTGTGCGCGGACATGGCGGACTTGTGCCGACGAATGACCGAGGGGGCCGCCGTCGCCCTGCTCACCGAGGAAGCTCTGACCGCTGACCGCGCGGGCCGCATGGCCGACGCGATTCTCGCGCAACCTCCGTGGTCCGATTTTCCCCTCGTCGTCCTGGCGCGAGAAGGAACAGAGAACCGGCCGGAGGTCAACCGCGAGACCATGAACATCTCGTTGGTGGAACGGCCAATCCGCATCCGGTCTCTCCTGAGCATGGTGAAGTCGGCCCTTCGGTCACGCCGGCGCCAGTATGAGGTCCGCGATCACCTTCTTCAACATGCGCGTCAGGCGGCGATTCTCCGGGATCAGGAAGAACGGCTTCAATTCGCCCTGTCGGCCGGTCGGCTGGGATCGTGGACTCTCGATCTGGCCACGGGGCAAATGGAATGTTCGCCCCGATGCAAAGAAAATTTCGGCCGCCCGGCACAAGAAGCGTTTTCTTACCAAGACCTGTTTGACGCGATGCACCCGGATGACCGCGAACGGGTCGGGGAGGCCGTCCGGCGGGCAATCGACAATCGCACGGACTACGATGCCGAGTACCGAAACATCTGGCCGGACGGGGCGGTTCATTGGGTGATGGTGCGGGGACGGGCGACCTATCGCCCGGACGGCACCCCCGCCCGCATGACCGGCGTGTCCCTCGACATGACCGACCGGCGGCGAGACGAGGACGCCCTGCGGGACGCCGACCGGAAGAAGGATGATTTCCTCGCTCTGCTGGCCCATGAACTGCGGAACCCGCTCGCCCCGATTCGCAATGGCCTGCAGGTGATCCGCTACGCGGACACGCGGGCGGTGCGGGAACAATCGCAGAATATCATGGAGCGGCAACTCGGGCACATGGTCCGTCTGATCGACGACTTGCTCGACATCTCCCGGATCAATCGCGGCAAAATGGAGCTTCGTCTTGCCCGGATTTCCTTGGCCGAAGCCGTGGAAAACGCGATTGAGACCGCCCGCCCGGCCATCGAGAAAGCGGGCCATGAATTAGAGGTGTCCCTGCCGGCCGGGCCGGTGATGCTAGATGCGGACCTGACCCGGCTGGCCCAAGTGTTCGGCAACCTGCTGACCAACAGCGCCAAATACACCCCGGCGGGAGGCCGAATCCGACTGACGGCCGAACGCGATGGCGGCCAGGTGAAGATCAGCGTGCGTGACACCGGCATCGGCATCCCCCCGGAGGCCCTGCCCAAAATCTTCGACATGTTTTCCCAAGTGGACCGGAGCATCGAGCGCTCCACCGGCGGTCTCGGCATCGGTCTGGCGCTCGTTCACGGGCTGGTCGAGATGCACGGAGGGACCGCGACGGCGGCCAGCGAGGGGCCGGGGCAGGGAAGCGAGTTCACGATCCGTCTGCCCGTCGCCGCCGGTTTGCCGACCGACAGTCCCCAAGCCGGGAGAAACAGCCCGGAGGTTGCCCCCAACCGGCGAATTCTGGTGGTGGACGACAACCGGGATTCGGCCGAGTCGATGGCCATGATGCTTCAACTTCTCGGCAACGACGTGACCGCCGCACACGATGGAATCGAGGCGGTGGAAAAGGCCGGGGAGTTTCGGCCCCAGATCATCCTCATGGATGTGGGGATGCCGAGGCTGAACGGGTACGATGCCACCCGCCGAATCCGCGAACATTCTTGGGGGCGCGATGTCACCGTGATCGCCCTGACGGGATGGGGACAGGACGGGGACAAAGCCCGTTCCAAAGCGGCCGGATGCGACGGGCATTTGGTCAAGCCGGTCAGCCTGGATGACCTGACCAAATTGCTAACCGAGTTGACGACTTCGGCCGCCAAGGCGTGACTGGCGGCTGAATCATCAGTGCCGGAAGTGCCGCACGCCGGTGAAGAGCATTGTCAGGCCGCGTTCGTCGCAGGCAGCGATGGATTCGGCATCCCGTTGCGAGCCGCCGGGTTGAACGAACGCCACCACACCGGCTTCGGCGGCCGAGTCCACGTTGTCCCGGAAGGGGAAGAACGCATCAGAGGCCAGCACGGCCCCTTTGACTCGCTCCCCGGCTTTGCGGATCGAGATTTGCGTCGAGTCCACCCGGCTCATTTGCCCGGCGCCGACACCGACAACCATTGAGCCGTTTGCCAGCACAATCGCATTGCTCTTCACATGCTTGCACACCCGCCAGGCGAACCAGAGGGCTTCCAGCTCGGCGGTCGTCGGCTGGCGCTTCGTCTTCACGACCCACTTCGAGGGATCATCGGCCCCGGCATCGCGGGCTTGCACCAGCAAGCCGCCGTCCACCCGGCGGAAGTCGAGAGCTTTGCCGCTCGCCACCGTGAACGGGCCGGTTTTGAGCAGTCGGACGTTTTTCTTCCACGTTGGCTTGGTGGTGAGGATTTCAAACGCGGCCGGGTCGAAGTCCGGGGCGATGATGCACTCGACGAACTTGCCCGGCTCGGCCAGCTTTTCGGCCGTCGCCGCGTCCACCGGGCGGTTGAAAGCGAGGATGCCGCCGAAGGCACTGGTGGGGTCGCCGGCGTAGGCATTCAAAAACGCATCAGCCAGTGTTGATGCGATGGCCGCGCCGCACGGGTTGTTATGCTTGACAACCACGGCCCCCGGCTCGGTGAATTCCTTCACGAGATTCAGAGCGCTGTCGAGGTCCAGCAGGTTGTTGAAGCTCAGTTCCTTGCCGTGCAGGACTTCCGCTCCGGCGACGGTGTCCGGTCGCGGGGGTTGCTCCGCGTAGAATGCGGCCGGTTGGTGCGGGTTCTCGCCGTATCGCAGCGGGCTTTTGCGGGCCAGCGTGACGCTGAAGCGGGCGGGGAGTTCTTTTTCTTCCGAGGTCTTGCCGAAGTAGTTGGCGATGGCCGCATCATAAGCGGAGGTGCGTTCAAACACTTCCTTCGCCAGCCGCCGCCGGGTTTCCAGTGTCAGTGTCCCGCCGGATTTTTGCAGTTCTTCAATCACTTCGGCGTATTGGCTTGGCGAAGTCAGCACGGCGACGGCGGCAAAGTTTTTCGCGGCCGAGCGGAGCATGGACGGCCCGCCGATGTCGATGTTCTCGATCACTTCCTCATCGTGGACGCCCGGCTTGGCGACCGTTTGCTCGAACGGATAGAGATTGCAAACCACCAAATCGATGGCATGGATGTCGTGTTCGGCGATCTTCGCCATGTGTTCCGGCAAATCTCGCCGGGCGAGGAGGCCGCCGTGGATCTTCGGGTGCAAGGTCTTCACCCGGCCGTCGAGCATCTCGGGAAAACCGGTGACTTCGGAAATATCCTTCACGGGAATCCCGGCCTCGGCAATCGCCTTGCGGGTTCCCCCCGTGGAGATCAACTCCACGTTGAATCCCGCCAGCACGCGGGCCAGATCCATGAGGCCGGTCTTGTCCGAAACACTCAACAACGCACGCCGAATCATGTACATCCTCAGTCCGTGGGCAACGGCAGGGTTTTTGGGAGATAGGGTTTGGGAAGCAGGGTTTAGGGTTTAGGGTTTATGCGAACATTTTACATGTTCCTAATCCTGTCTGCTAAACCCTAGACCCTAGACCCTAAACCCTGCTTCCTAAACCCTGAGCATGAAATGCTCGTCTTTGATCGCATTTTACGGATCGTGTCACCTCGGGCCAACGCGGATCAGGCGGCCGGTTCCCCGGATACTGATGCCGTCCGGCATATCGGTGGCGGTCATTTCTCCGTGGGCCACGGCGGCGGCTCGTTGCCAGTGGTCGCGGGTCATGCCGCCGAGGGGCCAGCCTTCGCGTTCCCACACCCGGTGGAACAGTTCCCGCAGGTCGTGATCCGGGAGGCCGGCCAGCGGGGGCTGGCTGAGGATCACCAAACTGCCGGCTTTTGGCCGTTCGACGATGGACAGCAATTCGCCGATTCGTTGGTCCACTTCTGCATAAACTTCTTGGGCTTGGGAAGCGAGTCGGCCCAAGGCTTCGCTCAAGTGAGGGTTGAACGTCTTCAACAGGGGAAGCAATTCGTGCCGGATGCGGTTGCGGGTGTAGGCGGTATCTTGGTTGGTGGCGTCTTCCCGCCACGATTGGCCGGTGGTTCGGAGGTAATCCAGCACATCGGCCCGTGTGAGGCCGAGCATTGGGCGAACCAGTTGAACACCCTCCACGAGCGGCCGGGCCGGGGCGATGCCGCGCAGGCCGCGAATGCCGCTGCCGCGAATCATGCGGTGGAGGACCGTTTCGGCCTGATCGTCGGCCGTGTGGGCGGTCGCCACCCAGCGGGCGTTGTTTTCCTTCGCTACTTGGGCGAGGAAGTCATATCGCAACCGGCGGGCGGCGGCTTCCAGGTTCTCGCCGGTGGCGGTCGCGATGGCCCGCACGTCGGCGGTTCCGTGATGGCAAAACTGCTCCCCGGCGAGTTGATTCACGAAAGCCGCGTCCGCGTCGCTTTCCTTTTCACGCAATTGGTGGTTAAAATGGGCAATGGAGATTCCCCCCGCCCACGGAAGTTCCCGGAACGCCCGCCGCATCGCCACACTGTCCGCGCCGCCGGAGACGGCCAGAACCCCCGGTCCCCGCTCGTTGCCGAGAATCGATGACAACGAGGCATGAATTTCCAATGAAAACCGGGAATGCGAAATATCCATCTTGACCCGCCGAACAGAGACCGTTACACCCTGACCCACTCGGAACAGACGATGGATGACCAACCGCCGCCCCCGCCCATCCGAACAGCCACCCGGCCGCCCAAGCCATCGGAGGAACGCCCGACGTGGTGGGTTCGCGGGTTGCTCCTGTTAATGGCGGCCCTGTTCGCCACGGTGTTTTACGTGGCGACGCAGGTGAGGCCCTACGGGCCGGACGGCGAACCAATGCGGATGGCCTCCCACGAGAGTTTGGGGCTTCCGCCATGCAACTTCAAGCAGGTGGTGGGAATTCCCTGCCCGTCCTGCGGGATGACGACGAGTTTTGCCATGCTTGTCCGGGGGGACGTGTGGAACTCGTTGCGGGCCAACTGGGTCGGCACCCTGCTGGCCACGGTTCTTGCCCTGTCGGTTCCGTGGAGCATTTATTGCTCCCTGCGGGGCCGGTACTTGTGGGTGAGACGGTTTGAGATTTTCGTGCCTCTCGCCATGGGCGTCTATGTGGTCTTGATGCTGACGCGATGGGTGGGGGTGATTGTTTGGGACAAGCTTTGAGCGATGAGCCGAAAGGCCATCAGCTGGGCCAATGTCGATGGCCGGCTTTGTTCAGGGGATTTGGGGTTTGGCTCATGGCTCACGGCTTGCGGTCAGGATGGCCGCAGCCTTCGGGGGGAAGGTTCCATGTCGAAACGGATTTCGCGGCGAACGATCGTTCTCGGGCTGCTGGCCAGCAGCGTCAATTTCGGGTGCGGGACCAATCCCTTCCTGATTCCCGAGATTCTCTTTGGCGGGCGGGAAGCGCGCAGCCTGGCCGAGTTTCCCTTCAAAGTGCAGCCAAAGCATGAGGACGCCAAGGTCGTCGTGCTGGTTTCCAGCAAACCCGGCCTGCCCTCGGACCTTTCCGGCGCGGATCGCAAGCTGAACGTCGAACTGATGCAAGTGCTGGACGCCCGGCTGAAGGAGAACGAGGAAAAAGTCCAGGTTCTCAAGATGCCGAAGATCGACGAATACAAGTCCGAACATCCGAACTGGCGGTCAGCCCACCCCTACGACATCGGCAAGAATTTTTCCGCAGACTATGTCGTCGATGTCGAGATTATCGACATGGATCTCTACAAGCCAAACAGCCAGGGCCAGTGGCTCCAGGGACGGGCGGCGATTTCCGTGAACGCCTACGATCTTTCCAAGAGCGTGAGAGACCCCGCCTTCCACTCGGATTATAACGTCGAATTCCCGAAGGGCCGCGAGATCGAGGTGGAAAACCGTTCGCAGATCTCCGGGTTCTATCAAAAATTTGTCAGCCGGATTGCATTTGACATATCGCTCAAATTCACCTCTTCGACAACAGATCACCAACGAACCTTTACGATGGATTAATCTCATCAGGCGGGGCCGCCGTGATTTTCGTCCTCGTCTTGTTCGTCACGATCTTCACGACGGTCATGAGTTTGATCGTTGTCGGGGCCATCGGTGCCGGCGGCTACTTCCTCGGCCAGCAATACGGCTGGGGATGGTGCGTCGCAGGGGCCGGGCTGGAATTCGCCCTCGCCGGGAGGTTCTGGCGCAAGGCCGGCCGACAGGCCGCCCTATGCTCGACAGGCATTTGGGCCGTCTTCTGGCCGATCTCGAAAGACGAGCCGACGCCCATCTATCGGCAAATTGATCGAATGCAGGTGGGAGGCTGGTTGCTGGCGACCCTGTTCGCCACCGTGGCGGCTTTCATGTTTCTGGTGAATATCGCCCTTCTGACGGCGGGCAAATCATGACACCGGAGCAAACAGCCGGGGTGATCGAAAAACTTCGGATCGCCGCGAGCCAGCCCGTCAACACCGATGATTGGTCGTCGGAATCCGCGTGCATCATTGAGGAATGCCTCGAAGACTTGTCGAACACCAAATCGGATATCCGGGAAGCCATTCCCATCTTGATGAGTCTGCGGCACGACAAACGGCCGCAACCCACCCCAATGGCCCTCTGCGGCCGGAGTTGCCACACCCTCGGGGACATGGCCGATTCGCTGTTGCAATCCATTTCCAAGCCCGAGTGAAACTCGTCTGGCCGAAAAAACACCCTCCATGGTATCCTGTCGGGTGATGAACACCCGAGAACTCTTGCGCCAGGAGGGCGACCACTAATGGGCGCGCCCGTTCGCAAACGATTGATGCTCAGTGCCGTCAGCAATTGGCTGGCGTTTGCCGCCACGCTGCTGGTGAGTTTCTTCCTCACCCCGTACATGATCCGGCGGCTCGGGGCCGGTCCTTATGGCGTGTGGGCATTTGTCGAATCATTGCTTGCTTATCTGACACTATTCGACCTTGGCATTGCCGCCTGCGTGGTGCGCTATGTGGCGAAGTTCCACCAAACCGGCGAGGCCGACCGGTTGCGCGGGTTGCTTTCCACGACGTGGTTTCTCTTTTCGGCTCTCGCCGGAGGAGCCTTGCTCGTCGGCGGGGCGATCATCCCGTGGTCGGTGGCGGGAATGGCTTCCAGCGGCGTTCCCCGCACGGAGGCGATGACCTTCGGCCTGCTGATGCTCGGGAACTTGGCGATCACGCTGCCGTTAAGCGTCTTCCCGGCCATCCTCGACGGGTTGGAACGTTATGGCTCCAAGAGCGTCGTCCGGTTGATCGTGCTGACAATCCGGACGGGGGTGTTGATCGCGGTCCTCGAAACCAGCGGCACGCTGTTGGATGTCGGCTTGGTCATCACCGTCGGCAACGTGTTGGAACACGCGATTTTCGCCGTGCTGTGCCGGAAATTTCTGCCGGAGATTCGCTTCCGCTGGCGGCATGTCAACCGGGAATCGTTCCATGAAATCCGGGGCTACGGCACGAATGCGTTCCTCGCCATGATCGCCGGGCGGGTGACGGTGCAGAGCGGCACGCTGATTGTGGCCGCGTTTCTCGGCATGGGTTCGGTGACGGCCTTCGCCATCATCGGCCGGCTGGTCGAGATGGCCAAATCCCTCTTGCGCACCGCCATCACCACCTTGACCCCGGCCGTCAGTTCGCTGGAAGCCGCCGGGAAACACGATCAAATCCGCGACATGTTCGTGAAGGCCACGCGCTTCGTGTTGTATCTGATCCTGCCGATCCAAGCCGGTTTTGTGATCTTCGGGGAAGTGTTCCTCAACCTCTGGCTGAAAGACCCGGCTTACGGTGAAACCTGTTATCGCCCCCTCGTGATCCTCAGCCTGCCCCTGTCGCTGGCGATGGCCCAATCCGTCGCCGCCCGCATTCTGTACGGCACCGGAAGGCTCAAAACCTTCGCTCGCATGTCTCTGCTGGAAGCGGCCGTCAACCTCGCCCTGAGCATCGTCTTGTGCCAATCATTCGGCCTGATTGGTCTGGTGTGGGGAATCGTATTGCCAAACGTGTTGATCAATCTGTGGACCATCCACGAAGCCCGCCGCCCGATGGGATTATCGTGGGGAGACTATCTCTGGGGAAGCTGGCTGAAACCGCTGATGGCAAGCGTGATTCCGGTAATGATTTGGCTGCTGTTGGCCCCGCAAGTGACGACGTGGGCAACGCTGATGGGCGTGGGATTGGCGGGGATGTTGCCGTATGGGATGGTGATCGTTGGTTGGGAAATTGGCCTGAAATGGAAAGTCCGTGTGCCCTTCGGCATGTTCAAGACAACAGCAAAGAGCCCCGCTGCGTAAGCGGCGGGGGTAGCTTCCATGGTGTGGTAGCCACCCCCGCCGCTTACGCAGCGGGGCTCTTTGTTTTCACTGAAAACTGAAAACTCCGCCTTTATTCCACCGTCCACAAATCATCATTCTTGAACATCTTCATCAGATCGCCTTTGCCCTTCTTGGCGAGGGCGTCGGCCGATTGCTTGGCTTGGAGTTCGTCGTAGCTCGGCTTGGACACGTTCCGCACGACGCCGAAGGCTTCCGGGAAGGCCGGGCACATGAAGCGGCTCAGCAGGTAGGCCATCGTCGGGTTTTCGACGTTTTCGTCGTGGACAACGACATCATCCAACGCGCAATCTTTGCCGATGGTGACCACTTCCGGCGTCAGCCCGTTGAGGCGGATGCCCTTGTTGCGGTCCTTGCCGAAGATCATCGGCTTGCCGTGTTCAAGGAACATGGCGTTGTCGGACTTGGTGGTCTTTTCGGTGACGTATTCAAACACGCCGTCATTGAAGATCTTGCAGTTCTGATAGATCTCGACGAAGGCCGATCCCTTGTGAGCGGCGGCCCGTTGCAGGGTCATCGTCAGGTGGTTCGGGTCAAGGTCCATCGTGCGGGCGACGAAAGTGGCCTCGGCGGCAATGGCCATCGACAGCGGCCGGATCGGCGAATCCACCGAGCCTTGCAGCGTCGTCTTGGACTTGGTGCCGACGCGGGAGGTCGGGGAGTACTGCCCCTTGGTGAGACCGTAAATCTCGTTGTTGAACAACAACACCTTGATGTCGATGTTGCGGCGCAAAGCATGAATCAGGTGATTGCCGCCGATGGAGAGGCCGTCGCCGTCGCCGGTGACGACCCACACCATGAGTTCCGGCTGGGCCAGCTTCAACCCGGTGGCGAACGTCGGCGCCCGCCCATGGATGGTGTGGAACCCATATGTATTCATGTAATACGGGAACCGGCTGGAACAGCCGATGCCGGAGACGAAGGCCATCTTCTCACGCGGAAAATTCAGCGTGCTGAGGGCCTTCTTCATCTGGGCGAGGATGGAGTAATCGCCGCAGCCCGGACACCAGCGAATTTCCTGATCGCTGGCGAAGTCCTGGGGCTTGAGAGTCGGTAATGCAGTGGTAGCCATGAGTATGTTTTCAGTTATGGGAGAGTTTCAGGTTTAACCTCACCCCCCGGCCCCCTCTCCTAAAAGAGAGGGGGAGCAAGAGGGAGGGAATGCTTGCCAATTGCTTCCAGCCATCTTCCGCTTGTCTTGTCCCCCCTCTCTTTTAGGAGAGGGGGAGCAAGAGGGCGAATATCACTGCAACAACTTCCCGTCTTCATCGGGCGGTCTTGTCCCCCCTCTCTTTTAGGAGAGGGGGTTAGGGGGTGAGGTTGTCTTTACGACTTCAAAATCCCCTCAATCGCCTCTTCCAGTTCGCTCACCAAGAAGGGCCGACCCTGAACTTTATTATACCCTTGGGCCGGGATCAGGAACTGAGCCCGCAACAGGAGCAGCAACTGACCGGCGTTCAGTTCGGGGATGAGGAACTTCTTGAACTTCTTGAACACCTCGGCGGTGTTCTTCGGGAAAGGGTTCAGGTGGCGGAAATGCACCTGGCCGACCTTGAGACCCTTGCGGCGGGCCCGTTGGACGGCGGTGGCGATGGAGCCGTAAGTGCCGCCCCAGCCGATCACCAACAGGTCGCCGTCCTGATCTCCTTCGATTTCAAGGTCGGGGATGGTCTTGGCGATGTTGGCGACCTTTTGGGCCCGCGTCTTCACCATGTGTTCGTGGTTGTGGCCGTCGTAGTTGACATTGCCGGTGCCGTCCTGCTTTTCGATGCCGCCGATGCGGTGTTCGAGGCCGGGGGTGCCGGGGATGGCCCACGGCCGCACCAGCAGTTCGTTCCGCTTGTACGGGAGGAACGTGCCGGGTTCGCCGGCGCCGTTTTCGTGCGTCTGGCCGTTGGAGGAGTTCGGGCCGGTCGGGTGCTGGACCTTGATCGACGGCAGTTTGGAAAGATCCGGGATCGGCCACGGTTCGGCCCCGTTGGCGATGTAGCCATCGGACAGCACGAACGTCGGCACCATGAATTGGGTGGCGATGCGGATGGCCTCGAAGGCCATGTCGAAGCAGTCGCCGGGCGAACGCGGGGCGACGATGGCCACGGGGCATTCGCCGTTGCGGCCGAACATGGCTTGCAGCAAGTCAGCCTGTTCGGTCTTGGTCGGCAGGCCGGTGCTGGGGCCGCCGCGTTGAACGTCGATCACGACCAAGGGAAGTTCGGTCATCACGGCCAAGCCAATGGCTTCGGCCTTGAGGCAGATGCCCGGCCCGCTGGTGGCGGTGATGCCGATGGCCCCGCCGTAGGCCGCCCCGATGGCGATGCCGACGGCCGCGATTTCATCCTCGGCTTGCAGCGTTTTCACGCCGAAGTTCTTCATGTCCGCCAGTTGATGAAGAATGTCCGAGGCCGGGGTGATCGGGTAACCGGAGAACACCAGTTGCTTCTCGGCCAGCGTGGAGGCCGTCACCAGCCCCATCGCCATCGCCTCGTTCCCGGTGATCTTCCGGTAAACGCCGGGGGTCATCTTGGCCTTGGCGACCCGGTATTGCACCGGCATCACCTCGACCGTGTCCCCGTAGTTGTAACCGGCTTTGAGGGACCGCGTGTTGGCTTCCAGCACGTCGATCTTCTTGCCGAACTTGTCCTTGATGTACTTCAGCGTGCCGTCCATCGGCCGCTCGAACATCCAATACACGAGGCCGAGCGCGAAGAAGTTCTTGCAACGGTCGGAGTCTTTCGGCGTCAGGCCGCACTCTTTGACGGCTTCGCGGTTCAGGGTGTCGATGGCGACCCGGACAACGCGGTAACCCTTGAGCGAGCCGTCTTCCAGCGGGTTGACGGTGTATTTGGCTTTCTTCAGGTCGTTGGCCCCGAAGGAATCCGAGTTGACGATCAGGATGCCGCCCGGTTCCAGGTCCCGGAGGTTGGTCTTCAGGGCGGCCGGGTTCATGACGACCAGACAGTTCAGCGTGTCGCCCGGCGTGTGAATATCCGAACTGGCGAAGTGAACCTGAAAGCCGGATACCCCGGCGAGGGTTCCGGCGGGCGCCCGAATTTCGGCCGGGAAGTCCGGGAACGTCGCAATGTCGTTCCCGAGAACGGCCGAGACGTTGGTAAACTGGGTTCCGGCGAGCTGCATGCCGTCCCCCGAGTCGCCGGCAAACCGGATCGTAATCGACTCGACTTCTTGCACTTTCCGACTCGCCGAATCCGGCGTCGCGGTCGCGGACATTGAGAGTTCCTTGAGTCAAACACAAATGGGAGAGAATATGGACACGGGCGGTTTTTCGGGTGGGTGGTTCAAGCCCCCTCGGCCGACGCGGGGTGGGCCGTCGGGTCCGGGGGTTGGCAATATACGGCGGCCGGGTAATGTTCGACCAGATACCGGACGATTCGCTTGGCGGATACCATGCCAACGGGCCGGTTGTCATCATCAACAACCGGCAGGTGGCGGTGCCCGCCGGACTTCATTCGCCGCACGGCCGCCCGCACGCTGTCACGCGGGTTGACGGTTTCCGGTTGCGGGGTCATCACGTCGTTGATCGGCGTTTCCAAGCTCTTGCCGACGGCCAGCACGCGGCCCATCAGGTCGCGCTCCGTGAAAATTCCGGCGAGGGTTCCGTTTTCGGACACCAGCACACAACCGATGTGTTCTCGCCGCATGAGGGCAACGGCCTCGGCCACGGTACTTGCGCGATCCACCATCCGCGGGGATGACGGTTCGAGCCGCATCACGGGATCATTGCGGAGGTTGCGGGCCAATTCCATGAGACAATACCACCTGTGGTCGGACCGCGTCTTGGAATGTCAAACCGTGGTTCCAAGGGACCGGGCCAGTCGCCGACAGATTGTTCGGAAGGTGCGGACTCGGGAAGGTGAACCTGAAAACGACCACACGAATAATTTTCCGCAGCCAGCCGCCGGATGGCAAGAGGGGGGGGGGAAGTTTCATGGCAAGGGAGGAGAGAATGACCAATGACTGAATGACCAATGGGGCATTATGCTAGTTCGTCGGCAGTGAATACTTGTGTGGCCTGAAAAAGAAGTCCTTAGCGCTGGTTTTCTAGGATGAGATTAGCGGTCGCATCCCTGATTCCCAACGAAAAGGACATTCGCCATGATAGCCGATTTCACCGATTTCTGCACTTGGGTCTATTGCCTCGTCGACGACTTTGTCCGGCCGCTGGCTCCCTTGCTGCGACGAACCGGCCCCGAGCCGGAATGTTCCGACTCCGAACTGATCGCCATGGCCGTCATCGGCGAATGCCGGGGATGGCATCGCGAAACGGAACTGCTCGCCGCCCTGAGGGATTACAAGCATCTGTTTCCGCGTCAGCCGGGCCAGAGCCGGTTTAACCGA
>NZ_JH636440.1:120394-141883 GCF_000255705.1 Zavarzinella formosa DSM 19928 | reverse complement strand
ATCAAGCGACTGGCCTTCCCGCAACTAGCATAACGCCCCAATGACCATCGGCGGTTAAACTTTAACCAGTCGTGAGGAGCCTCGGCTGCCATTTGTGAAGTTGCGATTTTTGAGGGTTGGGGTTTCGGCGGGTGGTCTTGGTATTGGCGAGCCGAGCAGCGTCAGCTGCCGGGTGGCTTGCTGTGGTCGAACCGCCTCCCTTTTACTCAACCGGACTCAAACCCGTGGCTGAAGCCCCTTCCCCGCCGGGAGCCACCCGGCAGCTGACGCTGCTCGGCTCGCCAATACCAAGACCACCCGCCGAAACCCCAACCCTCAAAAATCGCAACTTCAAAACGCGCCAGCGAGGAGACCGCGACTCCCGGTGGCCCAACGGTTCTCCGCGGACATTGGCCGAGTTCGGAGGCGTGTGGCGGGTGAGAGAAGGCCAAAGGAAGGGTTATCGGCTCTGTGGGCCACCACACCGGCCAGAACTCTACTCTAATAATCCGGCGAGCCAAGCACCTCCACCACTGTACAAATGAACCCGTCCCCACAGGCTTCTTGCAAATTTCCCAAACTCCCGGTGTCCGGTCTCGTCTGTAGAAGTTAGACCCGTCTCCCGAATTTCTCACGGTGTACTCTCATGAGCGCGATGCGACGAATTCTTTGGGGCCTGCCGGTTCTCGGCGCCCTGGCCGCCGGAACCATCCTGATGACTCAACGGGGCGAATCGGCTCCCACCGCCGTGGTCGCCGACAAGGGCGCCAAGCCGACCGACCTCAAGCCGGCCGTCACCCTGCCGATTTCGCAGGTGATCTTGTTCAACTCCGGCGTCGGCCACTTCACCCGCTCCGGGGAAGTCGAAGGCGATGCCCGCGTGGACCTGACGTTCCCGGAACAGGACATCAACGATCTCATCAAGTCGATGACGCTCATCGACCAATCCAAGACCGGCCGCGTGTCGTCCGTCACCTATGATTCGCACGACCCGATCGACCGCACGCTTCGCTCGTTTGCGATCAACCTCAACAACAACCCGAGCTTCTCGGCCATCTTGAACCAGGCCCGCGGCGAGGCCGTCGAAATCACGCTCGTCAACACCGCCAACCAACCGGGCAGCCTGACCGGGAAGATCATCGGCACCGAAAAGCAAAAGGTCACCGGCAAGGACGGGACGCAGGAAGTCGAAATCCTGAACATGTGGTGCGCCGAGGGCGTGCGGGCCGTCCGGCTCAACGAACTTCAGAAACTCCGGTTCTCGAATCCGATCATCGAAAACGAAATGCGTCGGGCGCTCGAAACGCTCTCGCTGTCTCATGACTCTCAGAAGAAGGCCGTCAGCCTGAACTTCTCCGGGGAAGGGAAGCGAAAGGTTGAAGTTGGCTATGTGATCGAGAACCCGATCTGGAAGACCAGTTACCGCTTGGTGCTGGACAAGGAAGGCAAGCCCTTCCTCCAAGGCTGGGCCGTGGTCGAAAACCCGACGGACGAAGACTGGACCGGCGTGACGATGGCCCTTGTCTCCGGTCGGCCGATCTCCTTCAAGATGGACCTGTACAACCCCCTCTACGTCGGTCGGCCGACGGTGGAGCCGGAACTTTTTGCCTCCCTGCGGCCGCCGACGTATGACGGCGCGCTGGCCAAGAAACGCAGTGGCGGCGAACAGATGGAGGAAAAGGCCGCTGGCATGGCCCCAATGGCGCCGGGCGTCTCCGGCCCCGGCGGCGGCTTTGGCGGCGGACGCGGCGGGGCGGCGCTGGCCGACCGTGACATGTCCCGCATGGACAAGGCCAAGGAAGAAGCCCGCAAATACACGGACGAAGTGAACGGGCGGCTGCGGTCCCGCATGGACCTCGGGGCGAGCGTGCAAACCGCCGCGACGGCCTCGGCCCTCGGCGACTACCACCAATATGTGATCGACCAGCCCGTGAACCTCGGCCGGCAGAAATCCTCGCTGCTGTCCATCGTCAACAAGCAGGTCGAAGGCAAGCGGGTGAGCATTTACAACCCGGCCGTGCAGTCCAAGCATCCGCTCTTGGGATTGAAGTTCAAGAACACGACCGGAATGCCGCTTTCCCAAGGCCCGATCACGGTGATCGAAGGCTCCGTCTACGCCGGAGACACCCGCGTGCTGGACCTCCAGCCGGATGAAGAACGTCTGGTGAGCTACGCCATCGACCTCGGCACGGAAGTGTCCACGAAGAACGGCAACAGCACCGCGCAAATCACGAAGGTGAAGGCCGTCAAGGGGATCGTCTACACGAACACGCTGCTCCGCGAGGAACGGGTGTACGACATCGCCAACCGCTCCACGAGCGACCGGACGCTGTTGATCGAACACCCGAACCGCAAGGGGCAGGGCTTCAAGTTCGTCGGCAAGAACACCCCGTCGGAGGAAGCGGCCGATGTGTATCGCTTCCAGACGGAAGTGGCCTCGAAGAAGGACACGAGCTATACGGTGACGGAAGAACGTGAAATCGCCACCGGCATCCAGCTCTCGAACCAGCCCGACGACCAGATCCGCTACTTCATCAACCTGAAGGAAGCCCCCGAGGCCCTGAAGACGCAACTTCAGGAAGCCCTCAAGATGAAATCCGGCTGGGACAACCTGCGTCAGGAAATCGGCAACGCCGACCGTCGTATCCAGACGATCACCGTTGACCAGAAGCGCCTGCGGGACAATCTGCGGGAAACGCCCAAGGAATCCCCGCTGTTCCAACGTTACCTGACGACCTTGGAAAACCAAGAAAAGGAAATGGACGAACTGCAAGTGAAGCTCAAAAAGCTCCACGCGGACGAAGCGACCTCCAAGGCCAAGTTCGACAACTATCTGGCCAATTTGTCTTCGGAGTGAGGAAGCTGTCTCTAGCGATGGGATTTTGACTTTTTGCGAGAGAGGCGGGAGTCGTTCGGTCGGCTTCCGCCTCTCTTGTTTTTGTCGCGGTCAATCACTTCTGAAATCACGTCCTTCGCCAATTCGGCCGAATCACGCGGCGCCGCGTCGGTGAAGAGAGTCCCGCACGATGGTCGCCGCGTGTTTTTGTGAATCCGAATCATGCTCGATGATATAGATTGGCCGGCCCAAGATTTGTTCGTGGATTCGGGCGATGTATTCGCTGATCGCAAACAGGACGCCCAACAATCCAGCCACGATCACATGGCCGCCAATCAATTCCGCCAGCAAGAGCCAGCGCACGGAATCGGCGGGGGCGAACACCAGCCACGCCCCCAGGCAGCCCGCGGCGCTCAACAGGGTGAGCAAGCCGCAAATGACGATCGCCGCGTGCAGGGGGACGCGGGAAAACGAGAGCAACCCGTCCCTGGCGAGCCGAACCATTTTGAGAAGGGTGAATTTGGATTTCCCGGCCAGTCGTTGCGGGGCCTTGAAATCAATTTCCGTCGTCCGGAAGCCGATCCAGTGAACCATTCCCCGGATGAATTGATGGCGCTCCGGGAGAGACAAAAACGCATCCAGGGCCGGACGACTCAGCAGGCGAAAATCGGCGGCCGCCGGGCGAATGTCCATGCCGCTGCAATAACGCATGAAAAAGTAAAAGAAGGCGGAGCTTTTCTTTTTGAACCATCCCAACGATTCGTGATCGGTCCGGAGGGTGAGAACCACGTCGTGCCCCTCCTCCCAGCGGGCAATCAATTGGGGAATGAGCTCCGGGGGATGCTGGCCGTCGGAATCCATGGAGATCACCACGTCTCCGTCGGCCTCCCGGAGACCGGCCGACAAGGCGGCTTGATGGCCGAAATTGCGGCTCAGGCGAAGATAACGGACCCGTGAATCCCGGCGCGCGAGATCCGCCAGCACTCTCGGGGTGTCATCCGAGGAGCCATCGTCAACGTAGAGAACCTTCAACGAAAACCGGTCTTGAAGACCGTCAAGCACGCGGCTTAACTGCTCGTGGAAGATCGGCAGAACGTCACTCTCGTTGAAGGCGGGGGAGACCACCGTCAACTTGGGAACGCAATCAGAGTTCGACATGAGGGTCCACGGTCCATGGTCTCGGAAGTTTGAAAAAACCGGAGGGTGAGTTTTTTCAAACGTCGTCAGGGAGATTCAAATCGTCGAAAACCTTTGAACCAGCCTTGGTTGACCAAGTAGAGCGAGTCTTGTGCAACTGCGAGTTCGTATCGAGCCCGTACTTTGCCAAGAATTAATCGGCATCTTCCTTCCTTGGATCTTAGAAAACTTTCGATGATTTTTCAGATTGGGAAGCATGGGGCGAATGGCGAGCGTCCGTTTTCATTTTCTATTAATTTCTGTTCGTCTTTAGAACGTCCAAAGCCCCAAAAGGAAATTTCCGGCGAAAAACGCCTGAAAGAGCAAACAGCCGAGGGCGACGATCGCCGGAAAAATCAAAGCCCACGAAGGGATGCGAAGGTGGCGGGCCGCATCCCCGCACAAGATCGCGCACGGGAACATGGCGACCAGAGAATATCGGTTGAAGCTCGCAAACTGACGGTCAAACTGGCCGGCCAAGGGGACATAAATCAGGAAGGCGGTCATCACATACCACGGCAGACGCCGCCGGAATCCCCGGTCACCCCGCAAGGCGAGGAGAACTTCGGAAAGAACCAGCAAATAGAAGCCGAGGACGGTGAAAGTCGCCATGGCATGGTCAAACGGCTGCGGGTCTTTCAGCGCCATGACAAAGCGTTTGGGGCTGACGCCATACAGGGTGCTTCGGAACAGCGCCATGTAATTCGGCTTGATGCCCCAGCCGGCCTGTTCGGTGAGGAAGTAAGTGTCCCACCGCCCGAAGCGGAAATGGCACCAGGCGAAAAAGCCGAGTCCGCCAAGGGTGGCGGCGATGCCGATCAACAGCCCCCGCCACAAGGGCCGGGCGGTCATGCCCGATGCCGACCAGGCCGCCAGCAAAGGAAAGGCGACAAGCGGCAGCCCGACGATTCGCGTGGCGGTCATGACGATTCCATGAGCCGCCGCCAGCCAGATGCCGCCGGGGCGGGATGACCAATGGCACATCCCCAGAAACGCCGCCAGAAAGAGGGACTCCGAGTAGCCGACCACAAGGAAGTAAGCCGCCGGATGACAAAGGATCAAGGCGACAATAAAAGCCTGCCCCCGGCCGGGGACGCCGACGGACCGGAGAAGCAACAAGAAGTATGTCCAGAGGGGCCAGCAGGCGAGCTGGCTCACCAGCAGGAGGGCATACGGCCAGTCCAGCCCGGTGAGCCAATGAACGCCGCAGGCCAGCAACGGATAACCGGGAAAGAAACAGACCGTGCCGAAATTTTCCTTGGTCATCCGCTCGGGCACGGAATACCCGTTTTCCGCGATGCTCTGATACCAGCCGCTGTCCCAGTTGGCGAGCGCGCGATACGTCGCCGCCAAGGTTCGGGCGTCCGGGTCGGATAACTGTTGCCGGGCGTTCCATCCGATCAAAAGCACGAACAATAATTGTCCGATGGCAATCAGCAATCCGGCCGAGACGGGATTTCGGAGAGAAGCCACAGGCGCGAGTGTTATGCTCATTGTTCTCAAAAAACCGTCCGGATGATCGGGCGTTTCAACCGACTCCTTATGATTTCTGCCGTTCAGCCGATGTGAAAACTCCGTCGTTTTCTGTACGTCGGATACCTCACGGCAGATCGACAATCGCGGTTTGTGACGATCCCGTCAGCTAACTCCGGCGAGGGAATGCGAGTGCATCGTCGTCGTTTTCGACAAACCGTGACAAGTCACATAGGGTCGAGAAAACATGAGAGAATAATTAACAAGAAATGAGAGACTGGCAAAAAATCAACGGGTCAACGGGCAAACATTCTGTTTGTCGGGATTTCCGAATCGATCCGGCACTTCCTTTCCATGCGAAAGATTCGGCAATCACCGACGCAACCGACGGGCGAACAGACCGGTATTTCCATCGTGTTTTGAGGGGAACATGCGAAGACGTTCCGATGGCCGATTCATTTGCCTCGCCATCGGAACGCTTTCAAATTCTTGTGGCGGGCAGCCTTACTTCTTGTCCAACGTCTTGATCTGGATGTTCTTGAACGCCACCGGATCGCTGTGGCCGGCGAAGCCGAAGTGACCGCTCAAGCGGTCTTTGCCGGGATGCTTGTGGCCCGGAATGTAGTCTTTCACTTTGCTCACGTCGCCGTCCACAATACGGGTGCCGTTCAGTTCGACGCGGATCAGCGGACCTTTCACGGTCACTTCCATCAGGTTCCATTCGCCGGGGGTGCGGGTGTAACCACGCTGGGCCGGCATCATGCCGTAAACGGAGCCGCAATATTGCCGGGGGTCGAGCTTCTCGTACACCTTGGCGTCGTCGTCCAGCACCTGAACCTCGCACATGGCGACTTGGGAAGGGAGGCCCGTTCCGGGATAGCGAATGGCCAGCCCGTTGTTCCCGGCCGGGGGCAGGGTGAACTCAACACGGGCGGTGAAGTCGCCGTACTCGGCCTTCGTGAACAGGTTGCCCCCCTTCTTGGGCTTGCAGACAATCGCCCCGTCCTTCACTTCGTACTCTTCCACTGCGCCAGCCCAGCCCTCGAAGTCCTTGCCGTTGAACAAATCGACGAACCCGGCGGAGTTTTTCTTCCGCAGGATTTCGTTGGCTTCCGTCGGGGGGATTTCGCGGATGAAGAGGTTCTTCCAGCGAATTTCGCCGCCGTGGGTTTGCAACTGGATCGGCCCCTTCTTCATCAAAGGCATCTTGCGATTCCAGAAGTTCTCCAACCGGGCATGATCGACGACCAGCTTTTCGTTGAGATAAACGGTCACATATTCGCCGACCATAACGATGCGGAAATGGTTCCACTCGCCGAACGGCTTGTCGGCCAGGACAAGGGCATCCTTGCCGGGGGCGCCGGGACTGTTGTTCCAGAGGCTGCCGCTTCCCTTGTCGGCCCCCAGATTCCACTTGCCGCCTTCTTTGGTGGTGTCCCAAATTTGCACTTGCGGCACACACCGGAGATAGATGCCGCTGTCGGCCTTGGCGACGGTCTTGTAGTCGATCAGAAACTCGATGTCGCCATAATCCTTGTCGGTGGTGAGGTACGCCCCGTTGCCATCGTTCACCAAATCCCCGCCATCGGCCTTCCAATGCTTCCCGGCATCAGCCATCCACCCGGCCAGCAACTTGGTGCGTTCGGCTTCCGGCAACTTGGCTAGGGCATACGGATCATAATGCGGCATCCCGTGCCACCCTGTGAGATCCTTGCCATTGAACAACGGCGTGAACCCCTTTGGCGGATCATCGGCCCGCAACAGGGTAACGGATAGCAACAACAAGCCGAGCGTGAGAAATCGCATGAGGCAGATCCTTGAGTTGAATGGCGGGAGGGCGGTAGGAGAACAGTGTAGACGGATTTGGAAGGATCGGAATTCGGAATTCCGAGTTCGGAATGGAAGACACCTGCCCGCTTTGGCTTTGCCGTTCGGGATGGTAAGATTGACCGTGTTCCGAGGCATGTCGCCAATCGGCGGGATTTCCTCCCGCCGGGGCAATGACGCCGACAACTATCCGAAGGCTTGATTGTCATGTTCGCAAAACTGAACATCCGAAACTGGCGGCAGTTCGAGAACGTAGACATCGACTTCCACCCCCAGCTCACCATCCTGACCGGAGCCAATGGAACCGGCAAAACCACCCTGTTGCATTTGTTGAATCGGCATTGGGGTTGGAATCTTCATTTCGTCAGTGGCCCAATTCCGGAGGGCAAAGGAATTGGGAAATACTGGACAGGATTTTGGGAAGGCGAACAAAACGGAGATTTTTCCACGCCAATAATCCCGGACACCGCACACGAGATTGGCAAAATTATTTACGGCGATGGCGCACAGGCGGCCCTTCGAGTACCCAAAGCCGTCACTGAGGTATTTGAGGTGGCCATTGCACCGACGGCCACCATTTATGGCGTTTTCGTTCCTTCGCATCGTTCTCCTTATATATTCCAAAAAATAAATGAAATACCTGTGTCGCTGGATGCTAAAGAACAAATTTTTTCGGCTTATATGAATGAAGTGATTGGAAGGTACACTGGCGAACGATACGGCCCAATGGGGCTTCTCAGATCAAACAGCAAATCACCAAGTTACGAGCTCAAGCGCTCGTTGATGTCTCTGGCCACATTTGGCTATGGCAACCAAGCCGTGGAGCGGAACGAAGAGGCCGTTCGTATTTTTGAAGGGTTTCAAGATATTCTTCGGATCATGCTTCCGGCCTCGCTTGGATTTAAGAAAATCCGGATACGGATGCCGGATGTGTTACTTGAAACCGAAACCGGAGATTTTTCACTGGAGGCTGTTTCTGGCGGCATCGCGGCCATCGTGGACATGGCCTGGCAAATTCACATGTATGCCCAGCTTCACGACGAGTTTGTGGTGGTGATCGACGAACCGGAGGCCCATTTGCATCCGCAGCTTCAACAGCGGTTGCTCCCCGATCTGTTGACAGCCTTCCCGCGATGTCAATTCGTGATCGCCACGCACAATCCGTTGATGGTTACGTCGGTGCCCGAATCGAACATTTACGCCTTGAAGTACAACGCCAACAAAAAGGTGGAAACCCATCTGCTCGACAAGTTGAATCTGGCCAACTCCGTCGATGAAATCCTGATGGATGTTTTGGGCGTGCCGTACACGATGCCCGCTTGGGCGAAAAAGAGAATCGATCTGATCCTTGAGGAATTCACCCGGATTCCGCTCACGCAAGATTCCATGACCTCTTTGAAGGCCAAGATGACCGAGCTCGGAATGGGCCAGCATTTTCCGGGGGTGCTGGCAAAAGTTGCGGAGTCCCAACCGTGATCCGGCTCCAAAAAGGTCCACTGCCCGAGGTCTTGCAGTCAAAAGGAGCGGAATGGACACAGGAATATCTGGAAGCCAAAGGCGATCCGGTCAAAATGACTGATACGGTCAAGTTTCGCTATCGCCACCCAGACGTCAAAGCTGCCCTTCGGCAAGAATCGTTCAATAAGTGCATTTATTGCGAATCGTCGGTTGCCTTCGGGGAAACCGATCACATCAATCCCGTGAGTTGCTGTCCCGAGCAAATTGTTGAATGGGCCAATCTCGGATTGGTTTGCAAGGAATGCAACACCCACAAAAGCGATTACTATGCGCCAGCCGAACCACTTGTGAATCCGTTCAAGGAGGAGCCGTCCGATCATCTGATCCTTTTGGGAGATATTGCTATTCGTGTCCCTGGCAGCACCAAAGGGCTTCGGACGATCTCTCAACTGAATCTCAACCGAACAGACCTTCTCCAGTGGAGATTTTTAAGAATCAAACGTCTGGAGCCTCTCATGGATCAATGGTCGGCCCATGCGGAAGGAGAAACGAAAAAGATTCTCCGGCAGGCAATCGAAGACGAAGCGGCGGACAACGCCGAGTACGCGGCCACCGTGAGGGGATATCTGTCGCAAGTTCCGGGGTGGAACCAATCCAGACGCTAGTCATAAACGACGGTCTCTTCTGATCTTCAAAACACCTCTCCCCGTTTTCCCTCACGCTTTTCTTTCCAAACAACGACTGTCAGCCTTTTCAAACGTGGTTCTGAAGTAATTCCCCTTGTGCTTTTTAATCATTGCGGTATTCACGGCCGTCGAATGGTCGCGCGCTCGGGGTTTGCGCTGTCGGCCGGTGCGGGGGAAATGCACCGGGGACGGCGGTGAAAGCGGGCGATCTTCATGCTCTGGGGGGAGTCGGTTCATGTACGCCACGCATCAACGCGCGGCCCGTTTCGGCGTCTTTGCCGTCGCGGGTTGGTGCCTGCTTAACGCCGGTTGTCTGACGCCGTCCGTGCATCCCGGCGTGCCGCCGGCGCCGTATGTCCATCCTGCCAACAAACCCGTTGAAACTGCCTTCGCCGATCCGCGCTACGAGCAAACGCTGCCGCGCGAGCTTCAAAAAGTCTCCATGCCCGAATACGTGATCGAGCCGCCGGATATCCTGCGGATCGAACTCTTGCGCGTCGCCCCGACGGCCAACTATAAGGTGGAAACGCAAGACGGCTTGTTCGTGCAAATCACCTACCCGGCCCAGACCGAGCCGTTCGCCATCGAGGCGCTCGTCGGCCCGGACGGCCAGATCAACCTCGGCACGACGTTTGGCGGCGTCATCAAAGTGTCCGGGATGACGGTGCCGGAAATCCGCGACGCCATCGAGAAGCAGGCGATTGCCGCCAATGTGAAATCGCCGAAGGCCCAGGTGTCGCTGCTCATGTCGCGGTCGCTGTCGCAGATTCGCGGGGAATATCTCGTCCGGCCGGATGGCACGGTGGGGTTGGGAACCTATGGCGGCGTCCGGCTCGTGGGGCAGACACTCACGCAGGCCAAGGCCACCATTGAGGAATTTCTGGGCAAGAAGCTGATCGCCCCGGAAGTTTCCGTCGATGTGGCGGCCTACAATAGCAAAATCTTCTACGTGATTTATGATGGAGGGGGGCGAGGCCAGCAGGTGGCCCGTCTGCCGATCACGGGGAACGAAACGGTGCTGGATGCCGTGTCGCAATTGTTCGGCCTCTCGCCGGTCAGCAGCCAGCATCATATCTGGCTGGCCCGGCCGACGCCGGCGGCGAACTGTCAGGAGCTGATCCTGCCGGTGGACTGGATCGGCATCACGCGGTCGGCGAACACGTCCACGAATTACCAGTTGATGCCCGGCGACCGGATTTACGTGAAGGCGAACCCGTTGATCGAAACGGACAACTGGATGGCCATGATTCTCTCGCCGGTGGAACGGCTCCTCGGCGTGACACTCCTCGGCCAGACAACCGTTCAGGCTTTGAATCATCCGAACTCGGTCGGCGGCAGTCGCTGACCCGAAAGGAACGCCATGAACAGGCTTCTTTGCTCCGCACTCGGAATGCTCTTGCTCGGCTCCGCGGCCCAAGCCCAGTTTGGCTCGAATCGGCCGACGGCGGGAGGGCCGGGGGCCTCGTTCGGCACGCCGGGCGGCCTGGGGGGCGGGCTGAACTCCAGCCCCGGCCTTGGCGGCGGCATCGGCAACTCGATGGGGTCGCCCTCGTTTAGCCCGTATTTGAACATCACCCGAGGCGGGAACTCGGCGGCCCAGAATTATTACGGCATCGTGCGACCGCAGCAAACCTTTGCCGGGGCTTTGCAGAACCTTCAGTCCCAAGTGACCGGCGCCCAGAACAACAACGCGGACGACGCTCTTTCGCAAGGGGTCACGGTGGGAACCCGCGTCCGGTTTATGAACACCAGCGGGTACTTCCAAAACATCAACGGCGGGACGACGACCTCCACTCCGTTGGGCAACAGCGGCGGAGCGAACCTCAGCAGCAACCGCCCGAACGCGAATTCGCTTGGCGGCCTCGGCAATGGCAACCTGCGGGGCGGCTTCGGCAATCAAAGCGGCAGTTTCGGCACGACGGGAACAGGTGGAACGGGCGGGACTCGCGGTCCCCGGTAAATAAGTGACACGGATTTCTTCAACGGATTGAGGGCGGGACGATGGATGGTCCACAACGACGGCGGTCGGTCGCCACATTGATCGCCGGACTTCTCGGGGTCGGTGGCGTTGTCGCCCAAGAGCCGACGTTGCCGCCGATCGGGCCGAAAGCCCCGATGGTGATGCCACCCAAAGCCATCCCCCCCCAACCGGTGACGGTGACGGTAAGCCCCTACGGAGGTTCGGCCCTGCCGCCGACCGGGGTTCCCGTCGGCACGCCGATCTCGGCGGGCATTCCCGCCGGCACCCAAGTGAGTTCGATTCCCGGCCCGCCTGTCTCATCGTCGGTCATTGGGTATGGCGGCCCCGTCATCCCGAGCGAAACAGTCATCCCGACGACCCCGTCGCCGTACTTCGGATTCTACCCGACACAATGGCGGTCTTTCCCGGATCAGCCCTATCCCGCAAGCCCGCCCGCGATGCCGGCGTATCAACCGGGCCAGCCATTGCCGACGTATCCCGCCAACATCAGTTCGCCGGACACGCCGCCGCCGTTGCTCAGGCACACCCCGCCGAACACGCTGCCGTTGAACGTGCAACAACCCGCGAAAACCAACGTGATTCCAACCGCCGGAATTCCGGCTCGTTCGCCGATGCTTCAGCAAACCAGCACGCTGCCGCCGTTGTTGCCAACCGAAGACTTGAAGGGGCCGGAACTCCCGGCGACAGAGCCAAAACTCTTTCTGACGGAGGCAAGGCCCCCGGTGATGGAGGCGAAGGCCGCTCCCACGCTGGCGACGATGGGCCGTCCGCGATTGTCTTCCATCCCGGAACCCGAACCCGTGGCTCCGGCCGCCGTGGTTCCGGCTCCCGTGGCTCCTTCGTCAATTGTTCCCGCCTCGGTGATTGAAGTTCCGTTTGTCCCGGCTCCGCCGATCCCGACTGCGATGGCGCCCGGCTTCGCCGCGGATCAGCCATCGGATTCCATGCCGAAGGTGCGTCCTGCCGTGGCTCTGGAACGCCCGCGATTGTTGGAAGAAGAACCCATCAAACCGGTGTGGCCCGTCATCCGAGCGGATTCGCCAAAGAAGTGACCGCCACCCCTCAGCGGGTTCAAGCAAGTGGCCGGGGTTTACGACAGCGAAAACAGCCGCTTGGCGTTTGCCGTCGTGATCGCGGCCATTTCGATCCACGGAATCCCGCGCACGTCGGCGAGTTGTTTGGCGGTGTGAATCACATGGGCCGGTTCGTTGCGGCGGCCACGATGCGGGACGGGGGCGAGATAAGGGGCGTCCGTTTCCACCAAGAGCCGGTCGAGCGGGATTTGTTTCGCCACCTCGCGCACGTTGTCGGCCGTTTTGTAAGTGAGCATCCCGGCGAAGGACACATGCAATCCCGCTTGCACACCTTCGAGGGCCGGGCCAATCGGGCCGGTGTATGAGTGCAGCACCCCCTTCACGGGGCCGCGAGCATCGAAGGCTTGTTTAATCATCCGGGCCACGTCTTCTTCCGCTTCGCGGGCGTGGATCACAATCGGCTTGTCGAGGCGATGCGCCAGTTCGAGATGCCGGGCGAACGATTCTTCCTGTTGCGGGAACGGCGTCTTGTCCCAATGGCGGTCCAATCCCGTTTCGCCGATGGCCACCACGGACGGATGACCGGCGAGTTCCAGCACAATGTCCCAATCCGTCGCCGGGGCCTCGGCCACATAATTGGGGTGCAGGCCGACGCCGACCCGCAACATCGGGAAGCGTTCTGCAAGAGCGATGGCCGCCCGGCAACTGGCGCCGTCGGTGGCCACGGTGATGATGTGGGACAATCCCGCCTCGGCCGCGCGGGCGACCACCTCGGCGATATCCCCGTCGAAGCGGCCGTCATCCAGATGCGCGTGCGTGTCGATCAGAACCATTTGCTGAAATATGCCCAGTTGAAGTAAATGATGAGTCCGAAGAAAAGGACGATTATCCACTTGATCGTCCAGACAATGCTGGCGATGACGGCCAGCATCCGGCCGGTCTTCGTGAGCGCCTCGCCGGAGCGGTCCATCGTCCCGGCGGCCATGTCCCGCAGGTCGCGCTTGCCAAGCAGCAAGGCGAAGAACCCGAACGGCGCGAACACAAAACCCAGTCCGCCAAGGATGAGAATGACATGCGCCCGATGGGGCCGCACGATGCGAACAGGAACTTCCGGCGGCAGGGGAGGGGGAGTATTCATGTTCGGCCGTGGCGGAGTTATCCAATGAGGCTGGCGACGATCACGATCGAGAACGAAAGGACCATGATGATTGTGGAAATAATGCCCATGACATATCCGGCGAACACCAAACCGCGGCCGTCATGGTCCATCCGGCCGGCGTCGATTTCCTTCAGGTCGCTCCGGCCCATCACAAACGCGACGATCCCAAACATTTGGCAAAACAAAAGGCCGACGATTCCAAACACCAGAATCATCACCCCGTTATGGGGTTTGACGCGGCCGTATTCCGCCCGCTCATCGTCGTAATCATCTTCCTCTTGATCATGACGAGAGACCCGGCGGCGAGGTTCGTCTTCGTACAGATCATCGTCGTCATTGTGGGGCATGACAAACCTTCGCATGCATTTCAAGTCCGCCGCCCGCGAGACACACGGCGGGGAAGTCCGATCATTTGCTCAAGATGATAATGATCGTCAAGCAAACCCAAAACACAATGTACAACAGTTCCAACGTGAACCGCACGCAGCCGATGATGCCGAGAATGTAGCCGACTTGGGTGAGGGACTGCCCCTCCGGGTCCATCTGGCCGATTTCGATCTCCCGCTTGTCCCTCTTGCCCATCAGGAAGGCCGCGATGCCGAATCCTCCGCACATCATCATCCCAAGGATGCCGAAAACGAGGATCATCATCCCGCGATGCGGCTTGTATTGGCCGCGTTTGACCCGGTCGTCGTCGTAATCAGCCTCGTCGTCGTTTTCGCGTCGCGACCGTTTGGGCCGACGGGGTTGGTCGTCGTGGAGGTCGTCGTCGTCTTCAAATCCCGGCATGACAAACCTTCCTAATCACGTCAAGCCTGTCAAATCGATCACACAACGATCAACAGGAGGGGATCATTTGGTGGCTATGATGATGATAACCAGAGCAAAGTACCCCACAAACAAGAGCAACTGGAGGCAGAAAATGATCGAGCCGACGATGCCGAGGATGTAACCCACTTGCGTGAGGGACTTGCCCTCCGGGTCCATCCGGCCGTCCTCGATTTCCCTCAAGTCGTTCTTGCCCATCAACCAGGCGGCAATACCGAAGGCTCCGCACATGACCAGCGCAAGGATGCCAAAAACGAGGATCATCGCCCCGCGGTGCGGTTTGTATCGGCCGCCTCGGGGTCGGTCGTCATCGTAATCGTCCTGATCGTCGTCCCCTCGCACCGGGCGTCGGCGGGGTCGGTCGTCGTTCAGGTCCTCGTCGTCAAATCCCGGCATGGCGAGTCTCCCGGATTACCAGTTCAGATCGTTCTCGGTGTAGATCGTGAAGCCCTTGTCATGCAGGGTGGACATCGCCATTTCGTGATCGGCCACATGAATCGCCAGGGCGGTGTTCCCCTCCGGGCCGACGCCGATCATCAGCGGGTAGGCATAATGAATGCTCACCTCGGCCGAGAGCAGCGCCTTGAAGATGGTGACCAGCGGTTGCTTCCCCTCCGGGAGTTTCACGACGAGCAGATCGCTCTCCGTGAACATCATCTTCGCCTGTTGGAAGATTTCGGTGGCCCGTTCGGGGTCGCTCAACACCAACCGGATGATCGCGCAGTCCGATGAGTCCACGATGGTGAAGGAGACGATGCGGATGTCGGTGGCCTCAAACCGCCGGACCACATCCATCAGGCCGCCGAGGCGGTTCTCCACAAACACATTAAATTGACGCACGCTCGGCCAGTCCCGTCCGTGGGCCGTCGCGTAGTCCAGTCCCGCTCCATCGCCGAAACTCATGCCGCACTCCCGGTTGGGTCGATGCGAGTATAAGCGAACGCTTCAACGGACACAAGAGAGTCTGGGGAACTTGGCCGGTCCGGGTGGAAATAACCCGCGAGTTGTGTTTTGCCGGGGTTGGTTGGTGCTTTCATTGAGGGTTTTGGTCTCCATCATCGCCCGTCGGGGAATCGTTGAACCACCGGGAATCGCGGTACCCTCGCTGGCGCGTCGGGCTATTAGGTTGCGGATGGTTCCGGTTTGAAAGTTGTGACGGGTTCCCAAGTCCAAAGCCTGTGCAACCATAGCCCGACGCGCCAGCGAGGGTACCGCGACTCCCGGTGGGCCAACGATTTCCCGACGGGCTGACAACCTCGGCGGGAATTTAACTTATAACTCGCCACACCTTACGGAAATCTGTTTTAGTCGTGTCCGGCCGATTCTCGACGCCGTGCAAAAACATTGTTTCCCGGAAAAAATCCCTTCTGCGCATGTGTTGATCTGGTGATCTTTTTATTATCTCTTCATCTTTTCTTCCCAATTGCGAAACGAGATTCACACATTTCAATCCTAAAAATGAGAGCGTGCTAATCTGTGTGTTTCGTTAAGTATGAGGATTTGATGCAACGAAGACCTGCTCCGTTTCGTCTCGCCTTCACCTTGATTGAATTGCTGGTGGTGATTGCCATCATTGCGATTCTGATTGGCCTGTTGCTGCCGGCGGTGCAAAAGATCCGCGAGGCCGCCAACCGGATGTCGTGCCAGAACAACCTGAAGCAAATCGGGCTGGCGTTCCACAATTACCACGATTCGATGCAGAAGTTCCCGAACGCCGGCTCGGACGGGCCGGATATCAATTGTTGCAAGGCCAGCACGCGGGCCGGCTGGAGCTGGCTGTACCAAATCACGCCTTACATTGAGCAAGACGCCGTCTTCAACAATCCGTCCGACACCGTGGTGGCCCAGACGGCCATCAAGAGCTACTACTGCCCGTCCCGCCGGCCTCCGACGCTGTATTCCAACGGCGGCCGCTCCGACTACGCCGGCAACGGCGGCCGGACGTTCAACGACAAGGGAGCCGAGGGGATGTTGATGGCGCAATGGAAGAACCCCGGCGCGACGGATTCCGGCGGCAATCCGATTTACACCCTCACTTCTCCCGTCGAGCAATCCCGCCGGATCGCCGAAGTCACAGACGGCCTGACCAACACCATCATGGTCGGCGAGAAGCAATGCCACCAGACAGTGCTCGGAACCTCCGGTGGCGACAATGAAGTCTGGAACAACTCCGGCTGGGATCAGGATCAGGTGCGATTTGGGGACAACGTCCCGCAACCGGATTACCTGCACCCGAATTCTTCGGCGGCCACCTTTTGGTCGGTCCGCTTTGGCGGCCCCCACTCCGGCATTTTCACGGCGGCGATGGCCGATGGCTCCGTCCGCTCGCTGAAGTACACCATCGACGCGACCACCTGGCTGAACATCTGCCTCATCAATGACGGCAAGGTGTTGCCGAACTTCTAAACCGCCCATTTTTTCCATGAGGGAACGACCCGCCAAACGCGGGCCGTTCCCGTCGTTGTTTCGCCAAAACCACCCCGAAATTTCAACGAGTCATCACATGACCAAACGATTCACCCGCCGAGGGGCGTTCACCCTCATCGAACTGCTGGTGGTGATTGCGATCATCGCCATTCTGATCGGCCTGTTGCTGCCCGCCGTGCAAAAAATCCGCGAGGCCGCCAACCGGATGAAGTGCCAGAACAACCTGAAGCAAATCGGGCTGGCCCTCCATAATTATCAAACGCAGAACGGTTTCTTTCCCCCCGGCGCCCTGCGATCCCCCGCCACGGGGACCGTCGGCTTGCCTTACACCAAGTTCGGCGTGACCGCCAACGGCGTCAACCATAGTTGGGCTGTCTTTCTCCTGTCATTCTTGGAACAGGACAATGTGTTCAAGAAATACGACATGACCCAACACTGGGCGAGCGCCGCCAACCAGTCCGCCCGCGAGACGGTGTTGCCCGTGTTCGTTTGTCCGACAACGCCGGGAAACCCGGCCGGCCGCCTCACCACCAAGACCGTCAATGGCGTGAGCGTCAAGGTGGCGCCCAGTGACTATGGCCCGAACAACGCCTATTCGGCCACGCTGGAAAGCGCCGGATTGGTGGACGTGGCCGTGGATAAAACCGGTTTGTTGCGAGTAAACCTCACCTATACGGTGGCCGAAGTCTTGGACGGCACCTCGAACACACTGGCGGTCTGCGAGGACGCCGGACGCCCCGATAGCTGGCGCGCCGGCAAGCTGAACGCCGCGAACGGCCAGACGGACGGCAGTTGGGCCGACGACGCCTGCGAATACATCACCCACGGATTCAACGCCGCCGGCACCGTCGGCGACCCCGGCCCCTGCCACACCAACTGCACGAACAACAACGAGGTTTACAGCTTCCACCTCGGCGGTTCCAACATCGTGTTCGCGGATGGCTCGGTGCGGTTCGTCAAAGCCAGCATGGACATCCGGCTGTTTGTGAAGATGATTACCCGCAGTGGCGAAGATATTGTCACGAGCAACTGACAAATTTGAAGATCAGAAGATGACAACGGACCCCATGAAGGTTTTTTGTCATCTTTTCATCTTGTTATCTTCACACCGGAACCGGCACATGGAAGGCCTCTCCGGAACCCATCACCACGATCAACTCATCCGTGGACGGGCTGAAATAACACCCCGCCGGGCGGTAGATCGAACTCAACTGCACCGGCGGGGCGGCCTCTTGCAATTTTTGGGCGGCGGTGTCAAACCGCAGCCACACTACTTTGTTTGAAAACGTCACGGCCGCGACCCGCCCCCCTTTTGTCAGAGACACGCCACGATAACCGCCGGGGACGGTGTGTGATGATGTTTGGGGATATATCTTTTTGGTCGCCGCATGCAGCAAGACGGAAGTGCGATGAAGCACGCCCTGTTTGTCGATGCCCGCGAGCAATATTTCTTGCGTCGTGATGATCTGCCAGCTCAGGTTTATAAACTCTCCGGCTCCGTTCGTGATCGGCAAAGGTTCCCAACCGAGGTTCGCCGATCCTGATGCCCATTCCAATGTTTTGCGGTCAAAGTCGCAAGTGGAATGGATACTCGATATCAAAACGCGCAATCGCAGATGCAAGGCGGACGGTTCAAACGGTTCTGACGCGCCCGCTTCAATTCGAGGAATCGACGAGCCGAATTCATGCCAGTCAAGTGAACTTTGGTTCTTGACACCAACAGCGGTGCCATCAAGCCAAACATCAATCAACGGAATTAATGTCGTCCATCCGGGCCTGCCGATGAATGCCCGTGATCTTTCACGGCTCGTGGCGTCGATGTCCCATAAATAAAGAACGTGGCCACTGGAATCCAAATTCGGGAATATCCCCGCCAGTGAGTTTCCCGGCAAGTCGGTCGCCAGCGAATGGATGCAATTATCGGTTTCTCCGGGCCTCAATATCTTGTGTGTCGAACTGTCCCTCGGATCATACTTCATCAGCGATCCATCCTGAAAGCTGATGAACATCAACCCGGTCTGGGGAGCGTGGGCAATCGCCATCACCGGGCTTTCCCCGAGCCGGACATTCCGGAGTTCCCGTTTTTTGGGTTTCGTCGGCCGGGTGTCGGCTTTCAAGAATGACTTGAGGGCGAAGGCGGCGTCGGAGACCATCTCCGGTTTCCATTGATTGTTTTGGCCGAACAGGGCGCTGACGACGTTGCCGGGAGTCCGTTCATATTCGGCATGGCTGCGCAATTGCAGGCCGAGCATCACGCGGGCTTTGTCGCGGATCGCCGGGCGTTCGTCCTTCAAGTGCGGCAGGTCGCCGAGATCGGCCAGTTTGTTGAAGAAGGTCGCCACCTCGGTTGTCCGGTTGTTCCAGCCTTCATCGAACAGCCATTCCTCGGCCTCGGCGATATGGTTCCAAAACGCCTCGCGGGGCCGGGCAAAGGCATAAATCTCCAGCAGGCGATAGCCGCAGGACATCACCCCGGCGGCGGGGAGTTGTTTCCGCTGCTGCCAGCCCAAGGCAAAATAGGCCCCGGCGAGGCTGGCCCGGCCGGTTTTGCGGAGCATCAATTCGCCGGCCCGGAGATAATCCTTTTCAATCTTGGTGATCCGCTCGGCCGCCCGGTGATACTCGTCGACGGCCTGTTCTTCCTCCCCCATTTGGCGAAGCAAATCCCCGGCGAGTTCAAACTCGGCAAACTTTCGATAAAGGCTTAACGCCTCGTCGTGGTCCCCGGCTTTCTCGAACTCCCGCGCGGCCCGTTTGAAATCCTTCACTTTGTCGCGGAACAGAACGGCCGATTCCCGGTGCAGGCCCCCCTGGCTCAACACTTCGGCTGCCGAGCGGACATCCCCCAACAGCTTCGCATAGATGACCGCCGTCCGGCGATAGTCCCCGCGTTGCGCGGCTTCCTGGGCCGCCCGGCGGTATTCCACGAGGAGGTTGTTCCACGTCTCGGGCCTGCCTCCCTGCCAGATGCCGCCGCTTCCACCGCCGTTGGACAGGTTCCCGAGCGAAAAGCCGAGGTTGTTGGTCGGCAACTGGGTGCCGGTATGCGACCGGCTTCCCCGGCTCGGTTCGCCGCCGAAAGGGACAGCCCGGCGAAGGGCGTCGTCGATGTTGCCGCTTTTGAATCGCTTCAGCAATTCCTGCAATGCGGCTTCTTGCTGGCCGAGGATCGATTCCGTCAACCGGGGGGCCTTCTCGATGCCCTTGTCCTTCAATCGTTGGGCAAGGTCTTTCAGTTTCTTGCTGTTGAAGAGTTTCCCCAACGCCCCAAGGCCGGTGCCGAGGGCATGCGAAGATTTGCCGATCATCTTGTTTTTCAACGATGTGTCGGCTGGTCGCGGGTCTTCGTCGCCGATGGGCGGCCCGTCTTGGGCGATCAATTCCCCCGGCGGCGGAGGCGGCAAGATCCGCTGAATCGACCGGAGTTCCGGGGCGGGTTGCTCCACATCGGGAAACGCCTGCCAGCGATGCCGCCGAATCGGGGGAAGCCTCAGAAAATCAGTCGGCTTCTTTCCTGTCGCCGGGTCGAAGGAGAGAATCCGGCCCCCCGGCAAAAAGACCAGCCCCTGCCGCCGGGTCAGGTCGGCCGCCTCGTCCGGCAAGAGCGAGGGAAGCAATTCCGCATCCGCCGGAAGGTAACCATTCTCCGATAGCCGTCGAAGTTTCACCCCTTGAAGAACGCTCTCCGGCAAATCATCGGCCAGCAACAAAAAACCGCCATCCACGGCAAAGATGATGACATGCCGCAGCGGGGCGCAAGCGGTCAACAGGGTTTCAACGGACGATGATTCCAACAACAAACCGGCGGCCGGTTTCGCATCCGGCAATCGGCGAAGATGAAACGGCACGGCAACGGTCATGGCGAGGCACCCAAAGGATGAGGGGTATTTTAGCGGATGCGGGGATTTGGGTGTAATCCACGATGATTGGGCGAGTCCCCAGCCCGGTTGCGCATCATCTTCGCCAACGGTTAAGACCACGGGGGGCTATCAATCATCCGGAGGCCATGTCATGAACAGATCACTGATCGGGGCGGGCATCGGCGCGGTGGCCGGCCTGCTGGCCCTTGGTTCCGTCGGCGCGTGGGGCGGCTACAACTACGGTTCGGAATGGGTGGGCCGGCCGAACGTGGTTCCCGGCATCCCGGCGGCCGTCGAAGGGGCGGCCATCATTCTCGTTTACTTCTGGTGGCTCGGCCTGTTTGTGGGCGGGATGATGGGTGGCCTCGCCGGTTTTGGAAGCTGGCTTGTGCGACCAAAACCCACGCGAGACAGATCCGCAATGTTGCGGACCTAATAGTTCAACGCATGATTGATGCGAAAATACCCGGCGCACGCGATTTACACTTCCGGCCGCCCAAACTCTCAATTTCCTCGCCTATCCTTTCGGCATTTTGTTGACATCGGTGTCCGGAGGGTGTTATCCTCCAATGGTCTGACACTCTTGCCAGCACACTCCCCCCGCCCGCCGGTAATGGACTTCCTACCCCGAGGCCTCTCATGTTGACTCTCACCTCGTCCCGCAACGGGACCCAATGCGACGGTTCCAATCGCCGTGACTTCCTCAAAATCGGGGCGCTCGGCCTCGGCGGGCTGGCCCTGCCGGACCTGCTCCGCGCCCGCGAG
>NZ_JH636440.1:100552-120384 GCF_000255705.1 Zavarzinella formosa DSM 19928 | reverse complement strand
ACGGCGGCGGCCAGAACAAGCCCGGCATGGGCGCCATCCTCGCCCGCCATCGCGGCCCGACCACCCCGACCGGTCTGCCGACTTACGTTCGCGGCAACGGCATCCTCGGCGACGGCCCGGCCTGGCTCGGCCGATCCTACGCCCCCTTCGACGTGACCGGCAAAGCCCGCGAGAACATGACGCTTCGCGGCACCCTCGACAAACTGGAAGACCGCAAGGGGCTTCTCCATTCGTTCGACACGTTCGACCGCGACATGGACAAATCCGGCCTCGTCGCCGGGCTGGACAGTTTTGAATCGCAAGCCCTCGACATCGTGGTCGGCAAGGCGAAGGAAATCTTCGACATCAAGAACGAAGACCCGAAGACCCGCGAACGCTACGGCAAGGGCCTCGGCGAGCAACTGTTGCTCGCCCGCCGACTGTGCGAATCCGGCGTCGGCTTCGTGACCGTGAACTTCGGCGGCTGGGACATGCACGGCAAGATCGGCGACGCGATGAAACGCCTCGGCCCGGTCGTGGACAACGCCGTCAGCGCCTTCGCCCAAGACTGCGCCGAGCGCGGCCTGAGCGAAAACATCCTCTTGGTGGTGACCGGCGAATTCGGCCGCACCCCGCGCATCAACAATAACGCCGGCCGCGACCACTGGGCGCCCCTCTCCACGCTGGCCCTCTCCGGCGGCGGCCTCAAAATGGGCCAAACCGTCGGCGAATCAACGGCCAAGGCCGAAGTCCCCAAGTCCAAACCCGTCGGCCCCCAAGACCTGATGGCGACGGTCTTCCACGTCCTCGGCCTCCCCGCCGATCTCCACTACACCGACCCCACCGGCCGCCCCGTCCCCATGCTCGACGGCGGCAAAGCGGTGCCGGAACTGGTGGGGTGAGGGTGATTCACCGCCGGGACGCGGATTAGATATTGGCGTCCCGATTTGATTTCTGGATTTTGTGAATTGGCTTATTTTCAGGGATTTTGAGATTTCCACGAGGCGACTCAGTTATTGTCGCTGCGATACGGAAAACCCATGTTTGGGACATACCCGATTCAATCAACTTCTGATAGACTTGATGGATGGGAATCGAATCCCCAACGTACGACTACTCGCTGCAAATAGGTCAGCGCTTGATGAATTTGCTGGGGCTGATCGAGAGGGCAGAGCATTCAACCAAAACTCTTGCCTTAGCATTGGGTGTCTCCGAACCAACCATATCGAGGTGTCTCGCCGTGCTACGCAGACACGGTTACGAGATTCGTTCCCGTCGTAACGGACGTAATTGGTGCTACGTTCTGGCGGGAACGCCAACCAAGGCGGTTCCCGTTGTCCGACCCCGAAACGACCATGATTGAGAACAACGGTGGACCAGTTAACGCGGGCGTTCTATGAATTGAAGTTTCGCAATGCTTTCCTTGAAAATCGAGGAGAGGCGTTCCAAGATTTGTTCTCGTCGATCATGGAAAATAGGTATCCCGGCGATTTCATTCGCACACGGCCTTGGGGAAATCAAGGGGATCGGAAGAACGACGGCTATGTCCGCTCCATGCGGACGCTATTTCAAGTCTACGCACCGAATGAACTCAGTGAATCGATCACGTTAGCCAAGATCGACGAAGACTTTCAGGGAGCGATCCCCTTCTGGAGGGCGCATTTCGACCAATGGGTTTTTGTTCACAATTCGGCGATTGGCCTTGGCCCTGGCGTTGAGCGCAAGCTATTGGATTTAGACAGTGGCAACCAAAACATCCGCGTGCGATCTTGGGGCTTTGAAGAGTTACGACGGGTTGTGTTTGAACTCGGCATCTCGGAACTAATCTCACTACTAGGTCCGATCCCATCCCGAACGGACCTAGTCAATGTTCAGTTTCCCGAAGTGGAGATGGTTCTTCGGACTTTGGAAAATCGGCCTACACCGCTGAGCGACGAAATTCAGCCCGTTCCACCTCGGAAGCTGGAAGCCAATTCGCTTTCCGATGCCGTGGTACTGCTTCTGAAAGCCGGGCTGGGTTCAAGCAACAAGGTTCGGGACTATTTCAACAAGTACTATGATCCGAAACTCGGCGATCGGGTTGCACAAGCATTCCGTGGCGAGTACGAGTCGTTACGGAATGCCCGACTCTCACCCGATGACATCTTTGTTCGACTCCAACTCATCGGGAACGGAACAACTCTCGCCTCGCCTTCGCGTCAGGCAGCCACTCTGACTGTGCTGGCTTATTTGTTTGAGGAATGCGAGATCTTTGAGCGGCCTCCCGAGGAGGCTGTACCATGATCCTTCCTACCAAACGACTCAGTCAGGATCGATCACTTTTGTACGTTGGAGCGGAAATACTCCGATTGCTGGACGAACCAAAAACGGTTTCCCGGATTTGGCAGGAATTGCAGTCCGCGCGGTCGGCTCAGTCTGAACTCACTTCTTTGACTTACGATTGGTTCGTACTCTCGCTCGATCTGTTGTTTCTGATACATGCGATCAGAAACGAGCGAGGAAGACTTGAGAAGGCGGCGTTATGATTCACCGAATCTATAGCGACCTTGGAGGTTTCAAGGAGTTAACCTTTCGCGAAGGTCTTAACCTTGTGCTCGCGGATAAAAGTCCGGGGGCAACGGATCGACAAACACGCAACGGGGCGGGAAAATCCAGCTTCGTCGAACTTCTCCATTTCCTGATGGGTGGCAACTGTCACCCCGATTCCATTTTCCGTGTGCCGGAGTTGATTGCCGCATCGTTTGGCCTCGATTTTGACCTCGGTGAGCGCCGTGTCGCCGTGGAACGAAGCGGCACCAGTCCCAGTAAAATCATCGTTGCCGGTGGCGCGACGGAATATTGGCCCGTGGCACCGAAGCGGGAGCGTGGCTCCAGCCGATTGACGATTTCAAACACAAACTGGAAGTCCGTTCTTGCTCAGTTGATGTTCGGTCTCGCGGATGACGAAGATGAGGATTCCACGAAGTTCTCCCCGACGTTCCGTTCGTTATTTGCGTACTTCGCACGCCGTCAGTCGGCACAGGGCTTCACATCGGCGTTTCAACAGTCGGGGAAACAACTGCCGTGGGATCAGCAGGTCGCTGTCTCGTACCTCTTGGGATTGGATTGGAGCATCCCGCAAGGTTGGCAAGTCGTTCGGGAAAAAGAAAAAGGGCTGGAGGCGATTCGCAAAGCCGGGGCACAAGGTGTTTTCGGCGACCTGGTAGGCAAGGCCGCTGAATTGCAAACCCAACTCACTCTGCTTGAAGATCGTCATCGGCAAGCGATCGAGCGGGTGAATAGTTTCCGTGTTCTCCCTCAGTATCGGGATTTGGAACGCGAAGCGTCGGAGCTTACTCGGCGTCTCAATGACTTGGCCAATGAAAATGCTCTTGATCGGCAACTCCTCGCGGAACTCGAAAAATCCATCGAATCAGAGACGCCGCCACTGTTGACCGATCTGAACCAACTTTACCAAGAGGCGGGCGTTTCGCTGCCGGGCGTTGCGTTGCGTCGGTACGATGAGGTTCAACGATTCCACGAATCCGTGATCGCCAACCGTCGTTCGTATTTGCAGCAGGAACAGCAAGACACCCAGCGCCGAATTGCAGAGCGAGAGCGAGAGAAAGGCGAACGGGACAATCGGCGAGCTGAAATCCTTAACTTACTCAAGACACACGGAGCGTTGGAACAATTCACACTCCTTCAAAATGAAGTCACACGCTTGGGCGCCGAGGTCGAAGGACTCCGGCAACGGCTCAAAACAGCAGAAGATTTGGAGAGTGGCAAGACGGAACTAGATCTCGAACGCGGTCGTTTGCTGGTGCGGCTTCGGCAGGACTACCACGAACAAAAAGACCGCATTAAAGCAGCGGTGCTCGCCTTCGGTGAAATCTCCGAAGCCCTGTATGAAAGCCCTGGAAGTCTGACGATCAGCCCGGAATCGAACGGCCCCAAATTCGACGTGAACATTCATGCCGCCAAGAGCAAGGGAATTGGCAATATGCAGATCTTCTGCTTCGACATGATGATTGCACGTCTGTGTGGCGAACGCGGTATCGGACCGGGTTTCCTTGTTCATGACAGCCACTTATTTGATGGCGTCGATGAACGGCAGGTTGCCAAGGCACTGGCCATCGGAGCGGATACCGCCAGGAGAATTGGCTGGCAATACATCGTAACCATGAACTCGGACGCTGTGCCATCAGAGTTCGATCCAACCCCATATATCATTCAACCACGGCTAACTGACGCAACTGAAACCGGCGGGCTTTTCGGTGTGCGATTTGGGTGACAGGGTTTCTTGTTTGTGCCAGAAAAATACGTACGAATTTCTGACATAAGCAAGGCCCGGAATCAGACAGATTAGCCCTCTCTGCTGGATGAATTCTCCGAAAATAAAATAACAAGTTGCGGTCAATGGCGGCCGCTTGACTTCTCGGAGATCGCCTGATGCAACCCAATTTCTCAACCCCGGACACTCGCGGCGAAAAGTTCAATTGCCATCGTGTCGCACCAATTTGCCACGCAAATAGTGAAGGGAAAGGGAAAAGCAGAAACACTTGCCAATCGTCCTCTCTCCTCGGTTTGCTCTCCACTCTCTTCCGCAGGGAATTCACTTTTGAAAAGCGGCTTACTTATCAAAAGCCCGTCGATTTCTTTGCCGCCTTTTTTGAGAAATCTTGTTCCGGATGTCGATTTTGCCCCGACCCGTTCGACATCTAGGGGGAGCGCCCGGCGAATCTGTTTGCCGGGCGGGTTCCAAGGGGAAGCGCGTCTTGCGCGCAAGTGGGGGCGGAGCATGAGAGTCATGGTGATCGGCAAGGCCAGCAAGGACACCGAAGCCGGGGTAATGCCGACCGCGCAAGCGTGGGAGGAGATGGAGAAATACCAGGAGGAACTGGCCAAGGCGGGAATCGTGCTTGCCGGAGAAGGATTGCTCCCCAGCTCGAAAGGCGTTCGTATTCGCCAATCCGGCAAGGACCGTATTGTCACGGACGGCCCGTTTGCCGAAACCAAGGAACTGATCGCCGGCTACTCGATTTGGCAGGTGAAATCGATGGAAGAGGCCATCGCCTGGGCCAAGCGATGCCCGATGGCCGATGACTCCGAAATCGAGATTCGCCCCCTTTTCTCTTATTCGCCCGAAGAAGTGAGCGAGATCGTCTCCCAAGCCAAATAAGAAAGATTTCAAATGAGAAAGCTGAAGCTCATCGAACATATCTCGCTGGACGGCGTGATCCAGGCGGGTTCGGACAAAGACGGCGGCTTCCCGTATGGCGATTGGACTGCACCGTATCGGACTCCGGCCGGGCTGGCGATGGTCCTTGCGGAATATGGCGAGCGTTACGATCTGCTGCTTGGCCGGCGGACCTATGATCTGTGGTCGGTTTTTTGGCCGAAGGCGCCGAGCAGTCCGATGGCGGACCGCCTGAATGCTGCGGCGAAATATGTCGTCACCCATCGGCCGGAGAGTCTGGAATGGGGGCCGTTCGAGGGCGTCGGGCCGGATCTTGTGGAGGGCGTTCGCGCCATCAAGGCGAAAGACGGCCCGGATCTGATCCTCTCGGGCAGTTCGACGCTGACTTCAACACTGCTTGAGCATGGCCTTGCGGATGAGGCGCTTCTGCTCGTCTATCCTGTCCTGATGGGCGCCGGGAAACGCTTTTTCGCGGAGGGAACCCCGGCTCGCACCCTTGTGTTCCAAAGCACGAAAACGTCGCCGACGGGCATCCTCCTCAACTCCTACAAGGTCGCCGGACCTTTGCCGAAACTGGGATAAAGACAGTCATTTTCCATCCGGCAGCCGGCCGGTCAATCGCCGCAAACGATTCCCGCACGCCGGCGCCGGTCGCCAAAAATTCTTCACCATTTCAAGCATCCGATGATTGGCGGCGCAATCGGCGCCAAGCAAAAAATCCAAACATCGGCCTTGACAGCATTAGTGTATTACTTAAATAATACACTAATGCAACCCGGTGCTTCTTACTTTCAGGTCAATCCCTCCTCCGGCGTGCCGATCTATCGGCAGTTGATGGATCAAGTCCGCGCGCTCGTCGCCAGCGGGCGGCTGGTGGAGGGGGACTTGCTCCCGTCCGTGCGGCAGGTCGCCCAAGACCTGCAAGTCAACCAAATGACTGTGTCCAAGGCGTATTCGCTACTGGAACACGACGGGGTCGTCGAGCGAGTGCGCGGGCAGGGGATGCGCGTCAACCATCAATCGCCCAAGGGAACGGTCAAAGAGCGACAGGCCGAGTTGCGGCCGCTGTTGGAGCAGGTGGCCGCCCAAGCGTATCAGTTGGCGCTGACGCGGGAACAAGTGCTGGCGGCCCTCGCCCCTCTGTTAAAGGAACGCGGCAATGAGTGAAACGATGCTCGATCTGCGCGGAGTTTCAAAAAGCTTCGGGCAAAAACTTGTGCTCAATGAAGTCGATCTGACGTTGCCCGCAGGGTCGGTCTTGGGTCTTGTTGGCAAGAACGGCGGCGGCAAGACGACGCTGCTCAAATGCGCGTTGGGCCTGCAACGCCCTCAGCACGGCGACATCCGCATTTTGGGCGAACCGGCTTGGGAACTCAGCGCCACGGGCAAGGAACGGCTCGGATACGTGCCGCAGAAAATCGACCTCTATCCTTGGATGAAGATCCGGCAGATCACCGCTTACACCGGGGCTTTCTATCCCAAGTGGAACAAGACGCTTGTCGAACGGTTGTTACGCGAATGGGAGTTGAACCCGGAAGATCGCGTCGGGCCGTTGTCGGTTGGCCAGACGCAAAAACTGGCCATCATTCTGGCTCTCGGTCATGAGCCGGATCTGCTGGTCCTCGACGAGCCGGCCGCCAGTCTGGACCCCGTGGCGAGGCGGCAGTTCTTGGAAACGTTGCTCGACATGGTCGGCGAGCGCACGGTGCTTTTCTCAACGCACATCACATCGGACTTGGAACGCGTCGCCGATCGTGTCGCGGTTCTCAAGGACGGCAAGATCATCTACAGCGGAGAACTGGATGCGTTGAAAGACAGCGTGAAGCGGCTGCATGTCCGGGCGGCCTTGCCTTTGCCGAACGATGCGTTCCACATGCCCGGCCTGTTGCATGCGAAGGTGACCGGCAACGAGGCGGTGGTGAGCGTGCGGGACTTCACGCCGGATTTGCCCGAACAAATCGCCCGACAGTGGTCGGCTTCCGTGACGGCGCAGGATCTCAATCTTGAGGACATTTTCCTGGAGCTGCATCATGGATGATTACCTGCGGATTGCCAGAGCCTACCTGCGAGGAACAGCGGCGGCCGTGTGGGGCTTCATGTTCCTCTGCCTCCTGACCTTCGACATCGCGGAGGCTGTTTCCGCATTCGATGGAGAGCCCGTGCGCAGCCAAGGCAGCTTCTTGGCGGGGGTCCTTTCGAGAAAATCATATCTGGCCATGTTTGCGTACTTCAATGCTTGTGTGTTAGGCGTCCTTCTCAGGGACAACATCGCCCGCCCGTGGGCGTCCGTGCTGCCGCATTATCGCCAGAAGCACCTTGTGGTCGCCGCACTCATCGCCTTGCTTTTTCTGGCGATCCCGATGTTCGCGATGGAGTTTGTGGGAACAAGCGACATCGCGCCGACGAGCGTGGCCGTGATCTTCCTGACTTGTCTGGCGGCCGGATTGTGGACATTCCATCATCCGGTCATGGGCATTCTGACTCTCCCCTTTCTGATCTTTGTCATGACGCTCTCTTCCCCAGACTCCGGCCTCGCGCGCTTCCTCGCGGGCGCAATCCCGATTGTCTCCGCCGCTTTGATAATCATGAGTCTGGCGGCGCTCGGGGCCTTTGTCTGGCGGCTGTTGGCGTTAAATGAAGAAATGTTGGAGTATAAGGCCGCTCGCGTGTGGGGCAATTTTTTCCGCGGGGGAAGCCAGTCATTCCAAGGGCGGATCGATGACTATCTCGCCGCTTTGCCGGGTGACAAACGAGCCACTTTTCAGAATTTCGACTGGCAAAAAAATCCGTTTGCCAACCTGAGACAAATCGACAATCTCTCCGGGCACGGTGAGCGAAATCTATGGCAACGTTTACAGTTATGGCGGCTTGGGACCGCTCCGACGCATGCTTTCGCGTCCGTGGGCTGGCTTGTTTTAATCACGTTCATCATGATGTCGGCATTGCTGTATCCGCAATTGCTTCCAGCCAGGAACATGGTGGTGATATTTTCAGTTCAAGTGATGATGAATCCCTTCAGCATTTGGCTTTTCTGGTTCATGCGCCGGCGTCGTCTGGGTTATGAGTCTTTGCGGCCGCGAACGCGATCGGAATTCATTCGAGAGCTTGGTCTGGCGTTCTTGCGAGACATCATCCAATGCTGGCTCGGAGGCGTTCTGTTGATGGGAATATCCGCAGCCATCTGGGCTCCGGAACTCTTGGAAGTCAAAAATCTCATCTTGTTTGTTTTCTGCACGGGAGCGGGCCAGCTTTGTGTGTACGCCATGGGAATCTGGTCCTTGAAACAAGGAATCGTGTCAAGCGTCTCATGGGCGTTTGGCGCATTCATGGTGATGGCGCAATGGATGATCTGGGTGATGGACGGCAGCATCGGCCTCGAAGCCAATGTGGCGACCGCGTCGGTTCTGATGGCGGCAAGCGTGGCCGCAATCGCGATGGCTTATCGCCGCTGGCTCCGGGCGGATTTGGATTAATGCGAAATCAAGCAGCAACATTTGCAAATAATCCCAAGAGCCCCACTGCGTCAGCGGTGGGGGTGGCTTCCAGAGTGTGACGGTCACCCCCACCGCTGACGCAGTGGGGCTCTTGAATATCCCACACAAGATGCTTGTTGAATTTGCATTAAGAATGCTGTGTGCGGGCGAACAGTGAGCGTTGCCGCCCATCGTTCATTTCCCGAGGGCCACCCGCAGGCATTTCACCATCGACATCGTCACCAAGGTCACAATCGAGGCGATCACGAACAACACCAAGATCAGGTTGTAAGAGGTAAGCTGTCCTTTCGAGATCATGATCGTGCCGGCGCTCAGGGTGGTGGACATCACGAAGAGCATCGGGGGCACCGTCACGAAGGCGTATCGGCCCCGGCCGGAGTTGACGAGCCACACGGTCACGAGGGCGAGGGCCAGCACGGCCAGCAGTTGGTTGGCAATGCCGAACATCGGCCAGATGGTGCCGATCTGCCCGCTCCAGACGAGGGCGCCCCAGCCGAAGGTCACGAGGCCGGTCGCCAGCATGGCAGCGGGGAGGAAGTCCGTCTGGCCGAGTTTCGGGTGGATTTTGCCGAGGGCCTCCTGACACAGATAGCGGGCGATGCGGGTGCCGGCGTCGATAGTCGTCAGGATGAACAGGGCCTCGAACATGATGGCGAAGTGATACCAATACTTCATCCACGCCTTCATCTGGCCGTCGGCGAAGTCGAACGCATCGGTGAGAATCATCGCCATGCTCACGGCCAGCGTCACCGCCCCGCCGGTGCGGCCCCGGAGGGATTCGCCGCCGACGCTTTCCTCCACCTCGGCCAAATTCATGTGTTGCAGGTTACCGGTTCCGGCTTTCAGGATCTTGTCCTTCGCGGCCGGTTCGGCATTCAAGTCGGCATACATCGCGTCGAGTTTCCCTTGGAACTCAGGCACTTTCTCCACATCCACATTGATCGCGTAATACAACTCCGGCGGCATCGCGGCGGCGGCGATCAGGGCGACCACGCCGACCAGACCCTCCATCAGCATCGCCCCGTAGCCGATCATGCGTACATGCGATTCCTTCTCGATCATCTTCGGCGTCGTTCCGGAAGACACCAGCGAATGGAACCCGGAGATGGCGCCGCACATCACGCAGATAAACACGAAGGGGAAGAGGCCCCCCCGGAAGGTCGGGCCGCCCTCAATGAAAGTCTGGTTGATCGGTGGGTGCAACAGCGACGGGTTGGCGACGATCACGCCGACCACCAACAGGGCGATGGTGCCGATCTTCATGAAGCTGGAAATGTAATCGCGCGGCGTCAACAACACCCACACCGGCAACACGGCCGCGATGAAGCCATAGACACACAACACGATGATGGTGTTTTCCCGCGAAAGGGAGAAATATTGCCCCAGCGGCGAACCGGGAATCGACGCCCCGAGGATGACGGCCCCGAGTGTCAGCGCCCCGCCGATGATTGATGCCTCGATCACCCGTCCCTTGCGGAAGCGATACATGTACCAGCCGACAAACAACGCGATGGGAATGGTCGCCGCAATGGTGAACGTCCCCCACGAACTGCCGGGGACGATCTGCACGCAGCCTTTGGGGAGGATATATTCGAGTCCGCCATCGCCGGGCAGGGTGTTCGGCGAGGCGGCTTTTTCATCCGGCACACGGACGCGGAATGATTCGGAGCGTTTGGATTCTTCCATTCCGGCCTGATAACGCACCAGACAGCCGCCGGGGAATTGCAACTCGGCCTTGCCCCCCGGCAGGACGGTGACGGACGCCGGTTCCGGGCTGCGAATGCTCATGGCCGCCGGGAGTTTGGCTTCTTCGCCGCCGAGCGCTTTCACAATCACAAATGCCAGTCCCGCGAGGGCGACCACCACGATCACCAGAATCGCCAGCGAGGCGATCAACGAAGCCTCTTTGCCCAACTCGGCCCTCGCGAGTTCCGCCAGCGATTTCCCGCCGCGACGGACGGAGGCGGCCATCACCAGCATGTCTTGCACGGCCCCGGCGAGGCAGACGCCGACCAGCAACCAGATGAGGCCGGGAGCGTAACCATATTGAATGGCCAGCACCGGACCGATCAGCGGCCCGGCTCCGGAGATGGCGGCAAAGTGGTGGCCGAACAACACCCATTTGTTGGTGGGGTGATAGTTCTGCCCGTCGTTGAACTTGTGGGCGGGCGTCTCCCGCAGGTCGTCGAGGACGGCCACCTTCGCGGCCAGAAACGCTGAGTAAAAGCGATAAGCGATCGCCAGCACGCACAACACGCCGACCATCACCGGCATGGCCCGCAACAGCGTTCGCCCGCTGGCGGCATCAATTTCAAAGAACAGGGAGGCGAGGAGAGAATTCATCGCGGGGTTTCCAAAGATCGCAGGTTTGCCAAATGCGAAAACAACCTCACCCCCCGGCCCCCTCTCCTAAAAGAGAGGGGGAGCAAGAAGGGATGAGTCTTCTTCCCGTCGGCCAACCTTTCGAGGCTGACAGATCTGTCAGCCTCGAAAGGCTGGCCTACTTGATAGCGGCTTTCGCCCTCTTGCTCCCCCTTCCCTCTTAGGGAAGGGGGACGGGGGGTTAGGTTGTCTTCCCAACCCCCTCCGCCAACTGTTTCCGCAATCAATCTATCACTTCGCGGCCGGATGGTGTTTCGGAAAACCCCACCCGGTCATACACTTTGGATAGACCCTGCCTCCCAAATCCGGCCAATTCCGGGGAACAATCATGATTCGTGTGTTGATGTGGGCGATTCTCGCGGCAATCATGCCCGCCCTGTGCGCTTCCGCGCAAGACAAAAAAATCACGCCCGAGATGCAGAAGAAGACGGCCGAGGAGGCCATGAAGGCGGCGAAGGTCGAGAACGCCACCGTCGTCGAGTCGCCCAGCCTCATCCTTTCCTCCGGCTTGCCGGAGGCAAAAGCCAAGCAACTGGTCGCCAGCATGGAGAAGGTGTTCAACCTTTCCCGCAAGGCGCTGCGATACGAGGACAACACGAAGGACGACCCGAAGATGATGATCTACGCTTTCGGGGACATCGACGTGTTTCGCGGCTATGTCCGCAGCGTGTTGAAACGCTCCCCGGACAAGGACGACGTGACGGCCGTGGAATACAAGGGGGACATCCCCGTGATCGCCGTCTCGGCCCGGCGCGGCGACTCGAACCCCAACTACGACAGCATGGTGGCCGGGGAAATCACCGGGTTGTTGCTGGCCAAGCGGAATCCCAACGCGAAGATCGACAGTTGGATGCGCGACGGCTTCCAAAAGGCCGTCATGTCCCGCATTGACACCAAGGTGGGCGCGGCCGAGAAGGCCAAGGTGCGGTCGATGGTCAAGCCGCTCCCCAAGGGAGCCAAGATCCCGTGGGACGCGAAGACCATCGCCGAAAAAGCGTGGGGCGAACCCAGCATCGAACGGGATGCCGTCGCCATGAGCCTGATGGAGTTCTTCACCTTCGGCGCCGGCGGTCCCAAGCTGTCGAACCTGCTGCAAGGACTGGCCCCCTCCGAAGATGTCCGGATGCCCACCTTCCAGACCGCCCTCAAGGGCATCGAATTCAAGGAAGTCAAAGAATCGGCCAAGACCCCGCCGCCGAGCGACACGGAAATGAAGGAAAACGATGCCGCCAACCTGGAACGCGCCTGGCGGGAATGGGTGTCCAAGGGCAGCCCGACGATGGTGAAATAAACCGGGGAGAAGCGAAGAGCCGCCGCAAAGACGCCAAGGTCACGCAGCGTTCCACAAAGAAAATGGTGGAACGTTGCGTGACCTTGGCGTCTTTGTGGTTGCTCTTCGCTTCGTTTTACTTGTCGCTCTTCGTCTGCTTCAGCACGGCGTCCAATGTGCGGGCGGTTTCGTCGATCAAGGGCTTGTTCCCGTCGGCGACGGCTTCGCGGTATTGCCGGGCGGCTTCCCAGAGAACCTTCAACTGAATCGCCGACAGATCCGGGGCGACGGGGTCTTTTTCCGCGAACGGCGGCTCGGCCGTTTGGGTGTCCCCAAAGCGGGTGACGGTGGTTTGCGTCAGCCGTTTTTCGGCGTTCTGGGCGTATTCGCTGCCCGGCGACAGTTCAATGGTCGTCCGGTACATCTTGCGGGCCGAGGCGGCGTCGCAGGATTTGAACAGCAACTCGGCCATGTTGTACGCGGCCTTGGCCCGTTCAATTTGCTGTTTCGGTTCGGCGGCCACACCGGACACTTGCCGGATCTGGCTGTCCCCTTGGGTCAGCGCGGCGGCAAAGTTGCCAACGGCCGTCGGCAATTCATGCCGGCCCGGCTTGGCGTCGAGAATGGCGGCCGGCAGCGGCTTCGGCTCGCCGGGCTTGGCGCCGCGTTGAAAGTGTTCCTGTTCGAGCGGCGTGGGAACCTTGCCATCCACCATTGGATTGGCCGGGAGTTCGGGCGGTTTGGCCGTCAGGGGCGCGCCAGCCATCACCAGGCCGGCAACTGTCCAACCGCAAAGCATGCGTCGTGTCATGGTGGGATCCTTCCCGTAAGCGCGGTCCCATCCATGAGACTGCGTGTCGGGCAGAATAACCGCCCGTCGCGTTTACGCAAGACCAAACCGGGATGTTGAACAAGGCGGCAAAGATCGGTTCAATGTGAGATTTAAGTCTGGTGGCAATTGATGGTTGCCGTGTGGAGCAGATTTTTCCTGTCAGGGCATAGTTAGTTTCACTCTGACACAAAAACTTCAAAATTTCCCTGGCAAGTTTTCCGGATCACCCAGATATGATTTAACCGCAGACAACATTCTAATCAACGACCGGAACCCCCCTCACTCACCCGGTCGACTTGGAGAGTTTTTCCGTTTGGAGAGTGTTTCCGTGAGCAACCTGAGCATCACCTCGTCCTATTACTCCATCACCGCGACCTCGAACGTCTCGACATCCAAAACGGGCGCCGCCTGCCAGACCTCGGGCGCCTCTTCCGCCGCCGGCGCCAGCCAGACCGGGGACACCCAAACCATCTCCCCGGCCGGGCAGTTGTTCAGCGATTTGCAAGCCTTGCAACAATCGGACCCGACCAAGTTCAAGGACATCCTTTCCGACATCGCCAACAAGATCGGCGGCCTCGCGTCGTCGAGCGACAGTTCCTCGCCCGAATCCAAAATATTGACGGATATTTCCTCGGCCCTGCAAAATGTCGCGGACACCGGCGACGTCAGCCAGTTGCTTCCCAAGGGGGGCAAGCACCACGGCCACCACGCTCAACAAGCCTCGGGCGCCCAGCAAACCAACCTGCTGCAATTGCTCAACAGCACCTCCCAGACATCCTCCTCGTCCGACACCTCCGGCACGTCCTTTCAGGACTTGCTGAACTCGCTGGTTCAATCCGTGAGCCAGGCCGCCAACAGTTCGATTACGTCCTCTCTGGCGTGATGCGGAAAATGATGCCGAAACGCTGACGGCCAACGATCCTTCGCCGTGAGGGGGCATACAATGCCTCCCTCGACACGGAGGTTTCGGCATGCTCGCACGTCCGTCCGTTGTGCCGCTGATTATTGTCTTTCTTTTTTCATCCACCGTTCTGGCGGAACCCGGCCCGCCGCCGCGCGAAGTTCGGTTCGACCGCAATGGTTATCCCCTCCCGGCCGGCGCGGTCGCCCGGATCGGCGTGCCTTGTCCGCTGGCCGACTTCCCCGAGGACATCGCCTGGGCGGACGATGGCAAGCGTCTGGTTCTCGTCGGTTGGAATTTCATCAGCACGTTCGACGCCGATACCGGACGGATGATCGACACCAAGATCATCGGCCAGTTAGATCCGCAGGAACGCCCTTGGTCGATTCCCAACGCATCAACCCGTTTGTTGTCGCATGATGGCCGTCTCTTGGTCCGGATCGACAACGGCGATGGCTCGCTCATCGAGGCATGTTCCGGCGACCATTTTCAGCCAATTCAACTGCCGGTGCCAACGACTTTTGACAAAACATTTTCGTGCCAAAGTCATTCCCTGACGCTGTCAGCCGATGGCCGGTTTCTGGCCGGGGTGGCCTCGACTTACGAACCAAGCCGGATACGGAGCCTCGATGCCAAGCCCGGCCCGGTCTGGCGACTCGACCTCGCCAGCGGGAAGCATGTTCAAATCGGAGGGCGCACCGATGTGTTCAGCGTGATGCTGGCTCCGGCCGGCACGCATGCCTTCGGTGTCACACGGGTGGACGCGGACATGCTTGTCCGCTGGGACTTGAAGACGGGCTGGGAGGAGTGGTCGCTGCCGCTGGACCGGCCGATGACCATCCAAGCCGTCTCCCGCGATGGCCGGCGCGTGGCGGTGGCCGGCAAGGGCAAACTCCAAGTGTTTGACGCCGAGACGCCGAAACTTCTGTTCGACATGCTGCACCAATATGAACCGTGGGACGGCCACGGGTCGATGGCCTTCAGCCCGGATGGCCGGCTGTTGGCGCTGACCGGCAAAGAAGTGATCGTCCGGGAACTGGCTGGCGGAAAAATTCTCCACAGATTTCCGCACCCCGCCTCGCTGGTTTCCTTCTCGCCGGACGGCCGTTCGTTGGTGACCGCCGGTTTGTGGGTTCAACGATGGGACTTGGCGACGGGTCGGCCGAAATACCCGGAGCCGAGAAACGGGCATGCGTATTTGAGCGCCTCCCATCTTCGCTGGTCTGCGGACGGAAACCGGCTGTTGGCCGCGTGGACAACAGCCGGGTATGGAACCACCGTCTCTCCCCACGATGCTTTGGAGGTGATGGATTTGGCTTCCCTGTCGCCGTCGTGGCGAATGCCGATCCCCTCGATTCCCTTGGACGTGGCGTTTGACTCGGCCGGCCAGATCGTGCGGGCCTGCACGCGCGATGACCGGCTCCGAATCTGGAACCTCGGCCCGGCGACCTCGGAAGCCATCATCGAGTTGCGGCCTTCGCCGAAGAACAAGCCGCCTCACAGGGACACCCGTTCGGCCGGCTTCTTTCCGGACGGCCGACTTGTCACCGTGAGCATGACCGGGGAAATGACCGTTGACACATATGCTCCCGCCGGCCGGCATCTGCGCCGGACGACAGCCCCTTATCCGAACGTCACCGACGGTTTGCCACAATATCTGCACGCACATCTGACCGGCCATCCCGGAATCGTGCTGGGGCCGCTAAAACGGCCGGCGCCTTCCGGCATCGCCTTCGGGAATCCGCAGGAACCGCCGAAAATCCTGCCATATCCGCGAACAGACGTGGCGACCGGCCGATGGCTTCCGCCGCTGGAGAATCCGTGGACTGGCCGAAATCTTGACACGGACGACCCGTTGGAAGGCGGGGTCGGTCTGATTGGCTTCCACCCGAATGGATACGCTTGGGGAATTCGGCCGTCGGGAGGCGGAATTGTTTGGGACGCCCCGACGGGCCGAGTCGTCGTTCTGATGAAAGAACTTGGCGGCGTTCTCTCGCCGGACGGCCGCTGGGTGGCGGGGAATGCCCGACGGGATTGGGGGATTGATATCCACAAGTTGGACAGCGAAATGCCTGTCGTCCGTGACGGCTTTGTCAACTATCCGCAACCTGTCCCGGTGGCGACGCACGCGGTTCCGCGCCTGCGTCGGCTGGTTTTTTCGCCCGACGGACGGCGGCTGGCGTCGGCTCATGCCGACGGGACCATTTTGCTTTGGGATGTTCCGCGCGTCACTCCCGCCCCGTGGGTTCCGGCCGATGCGGAACGCCTCTGGAACGACCTCGCGGCGGAGGACATGGTCTTGGTCTGGAAAAACCTCTGGCATCTGCTCGATCACCCGGACAAGACAATGGAACTCTTGAACGCCCGCCTTCGGCCGGTGATCCGCCGGGAAGCCGCCATCGGTCTGATCGCCCGGCTCGACAGCCCCCGGTTTGCCGTGCGTGAAGCCGCCTCCCTCGAACTGGCCAGACGGGACGATTGCGTGGAACACGAATTGCGGGCCGCCCTGAAGAAACCCGTTTCGACGGAGCAACAAGAGCGGCTGACTTTGTTGGTGAAAAAACTGGATTCGCGGACTCAGTTGTCGCCCGACATTCTGCGGGCTTTGCGCGGCGTCTGGCTATTGGAACGATTGGGAACACCGGCCGCCCGGCGGCGGTTGACGGAAATCGCCGCCGGCCCTCCCGATGAACGGGTGACGCTTGAGGCGATGGCCGCTCTGGATCGATTGCCGAAATAATAGTGGTTGCCACATCGTCAAATGGTCATCAGTAAGCCGCCGACGGTTGCTCCAGCAAGCGGCCTCCCGTGTGTGGCCGGCCGACGTAGTTTTCCGGCGGGGCGGGCAGGGCGGCCACGCAGGCGTCTGAGCAGGCATAAACAAGCAGGGGAATAATATCCGTGGCAACTCTCAACGAAATCCGACGGAGTTGAGAGCCCTGTTCGGCAAATGGCCCTTGGCAAACCCCGCACACACGCGGCCGGGCCAACTCCAGCGCGTTTGTGTTTGCAAAAGACCGCAAGTTTGGGAAGGGATGGCGAAGTTTGTAGTTCCCATACAGAGCCCGCGTGCTCACGCAACTTTTAGTCAAATGAGCGCATCGGATGATTTCGTAGGGAAACCAATGAAGCCGATATGAGGTGTAAGGAGTGAAATCCTCCAAGGAGGACATTTCTCCGATCTCAGGTGGCAACCGAACCAAGGAACTGCCATAGAGATCCAGTTCCCTCACATGCTTCAGTTTTCCGATGGAAGCCGGAAGTGTCACAAGGCTTTGCCAATCTTCCCACCCCAGCGCCCGGCCGGGGGCAAATTTCTCAATTTTCCCGGCGGCCGCTTCCTCCACAAGATCAAGCAGACGTTTCCAGGCATCCGTGGTTGTGTCTTGGATTTCACCATGGAGAAGAGCCTCGCCGGTTTTGGGCGATTCTTCATCATGGCAATCGCAACGGGTTCTTGCTTTCATCTCAGGCTTCCATTAACAAGCACATCGCCAAGGTGGTTGCTGTTTGAGACGTATGGAGCCGCTTTGGTTCACACTTGTCTGGCGAGGTCCGAAGCGACCGATGAAACCAGTCATCGGCCGGGAAACTGGCGAGCCAATTCCACCTTTTCTGTCAGACCATTCCCCAAGTCCGCCGCAGCGCCCATTCGGTTCCAAGGATGGCAGTGAAGATGACGAGGATCATCGGCAGGAACCAGCGTTGTTGGTCCCGTTTCCATTCGGGGTAGGGTTTCGGTTTCGGCGTGCCGGTCTTCGGAGGGTTCGCCAGCATGTCCTCCAAAAAGCTTGGCAGGCGGTCGGCTCGGCGAACCGTGTCGAGGGCGGTGCCGTTGGTTGTGTTTTCCAAGCTCAGCAAAAACTCCGGGTCGGAGGCCGGGCGGAGCATTTCGTCGGAGATATCCGGGTAGACGACATACCGGGCGATGGCGTCGCCGGTGAGGGGTTCGCCGTTCACATCCTTCCCCTCGCCCCACACCACCACGCGGTATTCGCCGGGTTGTTTGGCCTCGAAGCTGGTCTTCACCCCGCCTTTGGGGTCGCGTTCGGCCTTCTTCGCCTTGGATTTGTCCGGCGTGTCCCCCGGCCCGAGGACTTGATAACGCAGGTCGCTTTCCGGGGCCTCGTCGCCCCGTTTGTCCTTCATGCCCATGCGGATGGTCTGCTGGCCGCTGGCCACCAGTCGCCGATATTCCGGCCGGGCGTAGACGGCCCCCTCGACCTCGTCCTGATGGGCGAGCCAGAGAACCAGTTGCTTCCAAAAGCGAGTGTGCATGTCCCGCGTTTGGAAGCGGTTGGTGGGATCGACCCCAGGTTGCGTCCATAGCCAGGTGTCGGCGACTCCGAAGGCAATTGACCGGCCGCCCCCTCCCTTGCCGCCGAAATCAATGTCCGCCATCAGTGGCGGTCCGTTGATGGCGTTGTTGGCCCGAGCCAGCACTTCGGCCAACGGCTTCAAATCGCCAAGCGGGGAATACCCTTGGAGTTTCCGGTAGTCGCTGTTGAGCAGCGTCCACGCCTCGCGGTTCTTGGCGGCGTCGGCGGTCAGTCGGGTGAGGTAGTGGCGCAACCCCAACTCGGTGGGTTCCATCGTCGTCGGTTCCTTCACCGGGCTGGGCGGGTTGACGGGCAGTTTGACGGGCAGCACCTCGGCAATCGGAGTCTTTGCCCATCCTTCCGCGCCGGGAACGCCGGCCGTGCCACCAAGGGAATAAGCGCCGCCGGTCATCAGGAGGCCGACGCCTTTTTCAAGAACCAGTTCCTTGATCTCTTGCAGGATCGTCGGCCGCACGCTGGTGAGCATCTTGGGACTGACGTCCCCGATGATGATGACATCGTACCGCTGGTCTTTGATCGCGTATTTGGCCGCGTCCTCGGCGGTCCCGGCGGCTTCGCTGGCCCGCACAGTTTCCACATAATCGAAGCGTTTGTCCGTCGCCAGTGCCCGGCGAATCTGTTTTAATTCCCAGCCGTCCTTGCCGAACACCAGCACGCGGACGCCTTCCTTGGTGATGGTCAGATACGTCTCGATCTTGTCGTTTAGCTTCGTGACTTGGTTGAGCGGCGGGTCCACGAGTTCCAGCGACACTCGCACTTCGCCCGGTTTGTCCGGGGCCTTGGTCGTGAGTTCGATTTCGTTGTCAATGGACTTGGCGAGTTCAAATTCCTGCTCGGCCTGCTGAACATCGTCGATCTTCAACCGGACGCGGATCTTGATCCCCTCGAACCCTTGGGCGTTGAGCTTGGCCTTCACCTTGATGTCGGACTTGATGGCCGCCGGAGAGGGGTCCGGGTTGATCGAAGTAATGGCGATGTCTTTTTCGTTGGTGACGGTGGAGGACTGCCCGACCACGAACGTGTAAATGGGGCAGCCAAGCCCCCGCCAGCGGGTCGCCTCCGGAAGGGCGGGTTTCGTGCCGTTGTCCCGGCCGTCGCTGAGGATGACGAGACCGCGAAGGAGGCGTTCCCCCTGATGGCGGTCGTAGAGTTTCGAGAGCATGGCGCCGAACTCGGTGCGCTTCCCCTCGGGTTTGGTCTCCGGGGTGAACTTGTCGCGGTCGGCGTCGAAATCCTTCGAGAACTGGTATTGGTAAATGGTGACTTGCTGGTCGTTCTGAAGCTGGTCGAACAGCGGCCTCGATTTTTCGAGGGCGCGCATAATCGTTTCCCAGCGGGTGTAATTCGCCTCGTCCTTGATGCTCATGCTCTCGGACGAATCGACGACCACAATCAGCGTGCTGGGAACTTTCGGAATTTCCGTGATGGCGGCCGCCGGCCGGATGGCCGTGAGGA
>NZ_JH636440.1:100111-100542 GCF_000255705.1 Zavarzinella formosa DSM 19928 | reverse complement strand
AAAAAAAAAGCCGATGAGGATGCCGATGCGTTTGGGCGTCCCCTGCGCGGAACCAAGATAGGTCCAGACGGTCAGGCCGACGAGAATGACGGCGCTCGCCCCGAGAAGAATATAACCCGGCGTGTCGTCGGAGGTGATCGGCCTCCACGCCGGTTTCGTCACGAACTGCCAGATGCGTTCGGGTTCCATGAAAAGAATTTTAGCAAAACTCAGAAGCGGGGTGGAGGAAATGCGAAGCCAAGCCCGGCCCTGACGGACCGGTCTGGGTTGGCCGGTCTTTCAGACCGGGCGTTTTTAATGGGAATCATCGCCGGCCCGGATGTGTTGGCGGGCGAAAAACATTCACCCGCCGACGACCCCGGTCTGAAAGACCGGCTAACCCAGACCGGTCCGTCAGGGCCGGGCTTGGCTTCACGGTTGCCGAACATCGG
>NZ_JH636440.1:72318-99920 GCF_000255705.1 Zavarzinella formosa DSM 19928 | reverse complement strand
TCTCGGCGCGAAGAGACTTCACCGCGTCAATCAACTGGTCGATGTTCATCTCTTCCGGCTTGACCGGGGCGGCGCGGCCGGGTGCCACCGCCGGCGGAATATAACCGGCGGGCGCGATGGAGGGCGTCGGATAATGGCCGGCAGGCACCGGACCGGCGAGCGGCGCCAGCGGCGGAACATGACCGGGCGGACCGGGCACAATATTCGGGGTCGGGGGCGCTTCCACGAAGCCCGCCGGAAGTTGGGCAATGGCCGCCCCGCAGGCCGACACCAGCGCCATCCCGGCGATCAAGGCGATTCGATTCCGCGTTTTCATGTCGTCTTCCTTGCGTGAATTGACCGGACGTGAGACAGCGTAAACTCCCGCCGAACGGGACGCAAGGCCAAGCATGTAACGAGCCGCCTCGCCAAACCTTCGTGTCGTGGCTTCACGAGAAATGGCCCCACACGCTACAGCCCTTGCGGTTTTCGGATTTTCAAACCGGTCAAAAACCGGTCCCAAAGTGATTTGTAAAGGCGAAAAACACGCTTCCGGCGACCATTTTCAGACCATTTCAGACCCAAAAAGTGGTCAAAAACAGTGGGCCAACTGAACACTATTTTTCAAAAACCCCGGCAAAACAAAGGGGTCGCTTAATGATTTTGGACAAATGCGCAGCGATTTTGGGTCATTGAAAATGGCCCATTATGAGGGAGGGCCGGGGATGTGGGCTAATGCTCACTTCTTCGGCGCCGGTTCCTGCTTGGCCAGCCACGCCTTCCATTTGGCTTGGGCCTTGTCCCGCGAGGCAGGATCGATGAAACCGTACTTTCGGAAATCTCCTCCGAATATGGCATTCTCATGGTCGCCGATGCTCAAGCCAAATTCGGAGGGTTTCTGGCCGGCCAGATGGACACTGACGCCCAGAGCCACGTCCCGCAGCAGGGGACTCACCGTCGCGCCGTCGCCGACATCGAATGAACCGAGGCTCCCGCTTTCTTCCGCGAGCAACGGCGTCAGATTCTTGACATGTTCGCGGTCCCCCATCTCGGTCAGGAAATTCACCATGAGATTGGCGCGGTAGAGCGTGCTCAAGCTGGTGTCGTTGATCGCCTTCAACGCCGACGGCACGGCTTCCTTCATCTCCCCCTCTTTGGCAATTCGATAGGCCGTGAGCATTTCATTCTCCCGCTTCTCGGCCGCCAGCCAGTGAAGAAACAGCTTTTTCATGCCGGGAACTTCCTCCGGCCCAACCAGCGATTTTTCCAGTCTTGAGGCATTCAACAGAAACATCGTGGCGGAATTTCTTTCCCACAAGGAGTCGTCATACCGCGGATCACTTCGGACAAACAGGAACATGGCCACTTGTCCGCGATCCGTCAGGAATGAGTCAGATGAGTCTTCGCCGACCGCGATTGTTCGTAGCATCCGGTCCCTTGACTCTCGCCAGAACTCAAACATTTGACGGGGAACGTCCGCCGGGCCGGTCTCCAACGACTCAATAATGGCATGGTGGGTAACCATCATATCTGCGTAAAGCCGCCGGGTGTCTTTGGTGTCGCCGGTGATCTTGAGGAAGCGTTCCGCCCCGGCAAGCCCCTTCGGCGACGGGCCGAAAGGTTCCTTCAAGAATGCGGCTAGTTTCTGGTTCCACTCGAAGGAGGCCGCGAGCGGCAAGAGTTGCTTGCACCGCCCGGCCACCTCCGGATCGCCGTTCTTTATCCCGGCGGTCAGGGCGGGAACCGCCGCCGTGCCGGCCTTCACCAGTTCCCGCGCGGCCGCCTCCCGCACGGCAAACGACTGATGCCCCAGTTGCCGGACCAACGCCGCCATCTTTGGGTCCTGGATCGCCACTGGCAGAACGCCGAGGATCAGGCTGATGAGGATGTTCATGGCGATTTGCCCCGGACGAGAGGGTGTGAAGCGATCACCATGCTAACCCGGAATGCCGGGGCGGGCAAGTGCGGGATGCTTGGGCATGAGGCCGAAGCCGGGAATAGGCGCTGTGGAGAAACGAAAGGCATTAACCACAAAGACGCAAAAGTCACACAAAGTTTCACAAAGAAGACCAAAACCATGTGAAAACAACAAGCAAAGTAAAGACAAAAAGTTACAAAGCAAAATCAAATTAACAGTAATTGTTGATTTTGCCCGTTGGTCTTTCTTGTTTAACTTCGCTTGTTGTTTTGCTTTGTTCTTTGTGAAACTTTGTGTGACCTTTGCGTCTTTGTGGTTAATGCCTTTCGTTTCTCCACCCAAGCCCCTCACACATACAGCGGGGCCATTTGGCGCCATTCGGCGGGGCGGTGGGCGCGGCCTCGCCAGAAGTGCAAAGCGGGGTGGGCGCCTTTGTCGCGGAGCGCGTCGCTGAGGCGGTGGTTACTGTCGCGGAAAGGATCCTCTTCGCCGACGGCCAGGATGATCTGGAGCCGCCGGATTTCATCCAGCGGACGAGGGTCGCGCAGGTTGGGGAGGAAGTGGCAGGGGGTGTGGTAGTACACCGAGTCGTCGTAATAGCCGCCGAACAGGTCGTGAAAATGTTCGATTGATTGTGTCAGATCATATCGGCCGCTCAGGGCGACCAGTTTGCCGAAGCGATGGGGATGCCGCAAGGCGATGTTGGCGGCATGGTAAGCCCCCAAACTACAACCCATCGCGCTGGCGAAGGGATTGGGGTTCATGCAACTCGTCAGCGGCAAGACTTCATCAAGGACGTATCGCTCGTAGCTTTCGTGGCGGTTGATCCGTTCTCGCGGGGGCTTGCACCGGCAATACAGACTCTCGGCATCAATGCTGTCGATGCAGAAAAGTTGAATCTCGCCGCGATCGATCTGCGGCCGAAGTGAATGGACGACGCCCCAATTTTCGTAGTCGAAGAACCGGCCGAGGCGAGGCGGGAAGAAGACCACCCGAGTCCCGGCGTGGCCGAAGACCAGCAGCTCCATGTCCCGCCCGAGATTCGGGCTGTGCCAGCGATGGTATTCCCGGTTCATCTCTTTCGACTTTAAACCGGGACAACATGTGAGTGGTTGAAATTGCCGTGAAGAATCAGAAAAAATCGGCCGCATGCGCCGTTATTTCCCTCGCCCAAAGCCGGTAGCCGAGCGAGGTGAGGTGGAGGCCGTCCGGTTCATAGAGTTCCGGCCGGGGCCGGCCGTCGTGGCCGAGCATCAGCGGGTAGACATCAATGAACCGCCCCCCCGGCCGCCGGGTGATCTCCTCTCGCGTGGAATCATTTGCCCGGCGAATCTGGTCGTTCAGGTGCCAGCGGGCCGGGCTGGGCTTGATCGAGAGGAAAGCCACCGGAATCGGCCCAAGCAACTGGTCTGTCTGATGCAGAAGGGCGCGGAGCGATTCCAGCACCTGCTCCGGGCTGTGGCCGTCGCCCAGATCGTTGTCCCCGGCATAGACCACCAGCGCGCGCGGCCGCCGGGGAATGACGATCCGCCGGAAAAAATGGGCGCAGGCCGCAAGGGTCGAGCCGCCAAAGCCGAGGTTGACCACCCGGAGACCCGGAAAATCCTCCGTCAGCGATCCCCAAAGCCGGATCGACGAACTGCCATAAAACGCAACCGGCAACTGCCCCGGTGCCGGAGCCGACGACGAGCCTTCCAGAGCGCGAACCTCATCCTCAAACCATTCCATGAACCATCCTCGCGGGGATGACCGGATTTAGGATACAAACCGGGGGAGATCAACCGCCGGGGGGAAGGCTACCCGACCCGGCCCCGGCTGTCAAACCATTCCCGACAAAACGACGGCGGGGCATGAAGGACACCGGCCACAAAAGTCGGCAATGAATGTGATGATCAACCAAGGAACGTCGCCGCCTCGAACAGAGGGGGCTCGCCGTCCAATTTTCCATGATTTGGAATCCCTCGATCAAGGCAAATATCGCACAATTTCAATTGTCTTGCCTCACGCCAGAATCTCTTTCACCACTTCCCCGTGAACATTGGTCAACCGGCGTTTGATGCCGTTGTGGTAGAACGTCAGGCGTTCGTGGTCCAAGCCTAACAGATGCAAGACCGTTGCGTGGAAGTCGTGCCAGGCGACTGGTTTTTCGGCGACTTTCCAGCCGATTTCGTCGGTTGACCCGTAAGCCATTCCCGGTTTCAGGCCGGCGCCGGCGAGCCAGCAGGAGAAACCGTAACGGTTGTGGTCCCGGCCGGGGCCGACGCTGTTGGCGGCCGACTGGGCGAAGGGGGTGCGGCCGAACTCCGTGGTGAACAGCACCAGCGTGTCCGCGAGCATTCCACGTTGTTTCAAATCTTTGAGCAATCCCGCAATCGGCCGGTCGATGCGGGGGGCCTCCAACCCGTGATTCTCGCCGACGTTTTCGTGGGCGTCCCAACTTGTTCGCGGGGAGCCGCCAATCGGCCCGCCGGAATAGACCTGCACAAAGCGGACGCCCTGCTCCAACAGCCGCCGGGCGAGCAGACAACGCCGGCCGGCGTCTTCGGTGATCTTTTGGTCGATGCCGTACAAGCGGCGAATGCTCTCCGGTTCGCTGTCGATGTTCGCCACCTTCGGCACAGCCAATTGCATTTTGGCCGCGAGTTCATAACTGCGAATCCGGGCGGCCAGTGTGGTGTCAAGCGGCGAGGCGGCGGCGTGGCGTTTGTTCAATTCATCCAGCACGCCCCGCGTGTCGCGTTCCTCATCAGCGGTGACAGGCTTCTCCGGGAAGAGATCACGCACCGGGCTGGCCCCGCCTCGGAAGACGACGCCCTGATGCTCGGCCGGCAAGAAGCCGCTGGTCCAGTTGGACGCGGCCCCGTTGGCTTCCCCCCGGCCATCCGGCAACACGACGAACGCGGGCAGTTCGCTGGTTTCGGAACCAAGGCCATAGGAAAGCCAGCTTCCGAGGGCCGGGTAGCCGTTAAACTGGAAGCCGCTGTTCAACACGAACAGGGCGGGGGTGTGATTGGCCGATTCGGCCGTCATGGAGTTGATGACCGTCAAATCATCCGCACAAGTGGCGATCTCAGGAAACAGGTCGGACATCCAAAGACCGCTTTTGCCCCGCCGGGTGAATGCCCAATCCGGCTTGCGCAGCAACCCGACCTGGCCGAAGAACACATCCGGCTTGGAAGTGCTTTGCAGGCTTTTGCCGTGTTGTTTGGTCAGCGCCGGTTTGTGATCGAGCGAATCGACATGGGACAACCCGCCAACCAGCGAAATCTGCACCACCCGTTTCGCCTTCGCCGGGTGATGAGTGACGGCCTTCGCCTGCCCCTCACCGGAAAGCAAGTGCATGGCGGCGGTGGCCGCGAGACCGGAGAGGCCGAAGTGGAAGAGTTCGCGGCGGTCGGGGGTTTGCATGGGGTTCTTTCCAAACCTGACGCATCAACAAAGGTTTACGATTTCCAATCCTGCCAAGCCCGGACGATCACGCCGTTATTCACAATGGCCAGTCCGCCATGAGCCGCCAAATCTCGTCCTTGAGACCACTCCCAAGTTTCACCGCCAAAAAGAAGCAACTCGGCCACTTCCACCCGTCTCTTCAATATTCGATCCCTAATCTCCGGACGAAATCGTTCCAAATTATCCATGCACCAGAATGCCTCGTACTCGGCCAAAGTCGTTTGCCTAGTGAGCATGGGCAACTTAACGTGTTCCGTGAACTCAGGCATTCAAGACACCCTCCGGACCCAAGCTCTCAACAAAACAGTGATTTCTACTCCACCGTCATGAACTCGTTCCCATTAAACACCGCCCGGCAAAGGGCTTTCAACCCGTGTTTTTGCATCAATGGCCCGGCCAGTTTGATTTCGTCGGCCGATGGTTCTCGTTGCAGGGTCAATTGCCACAGACGGCGAATCTTTCCCTCGGCTGTTTCCTTGGGCAGTTCCGCCTCGATTCGTTTGGCGGTGGCATCGGCCATGCGCAAGACGAATCCGTTATTCCAGAGAGCCAGCGCTTGTAACGGCGTGGTGGTCATCGCGCGGCGGGGGGCGGCCGAGGCAGGGTCGGGGCAGTCGAAGGTGTCGAGCAGGCCAACGTTGGCGCCGCGAGGCCGGAAACGATAGACGCTGCGACGATGGAACTCCGGGCCGACGGGATCGGCCGGCTCGAAGTAGGTGGTGCCGTTGAGGAAGGTTTCTTGATAGTCGCTAAAGCTCGGGCCGCCGATCTCGGGGTTCAACAAACCGGCCACTGACAGGAGTGTGTCCCGCAGGCTTTCGGCATCGAGCCGGCTTGGCTTCTTTCGCCACAACAGGCGATTGTCGGCATCCTTCTCTTGGGCTTCCGGGCGAATCGCGGAAGTCTGCCGATAGGCGGCGGACATCACGATGGTCTTGTGCAGTTTCTTCATCGAGAAGCCACCGGCCCGGAACTCGGCCGCCAGCCAGTCCAGCAAGGCCGGATGCGACGGGCGGCCGCCGTTGTAGCCGAGATCGTTCGGTGTTTCCACGAGGCCGACGCCGAAGTGCGAATGCCAGATGCGGTTGGCCATCACTCGCGGAAACAGCGGGTTTTCCGGCCCGGTGATCCACTCGGCGAGCTTGCGGCGCCGGTCGGCCTCCGGGGCGTCCGGTTTCAGGTTGAACTCCGGGGAGGGCTTCATCACGGAGGAAATCCCCCCAGCGGCCACCACCTCGGCCGGGTCCGTCACCTGGCCCCGCAGCAGCACCCGCGTGAGGCCGGGGGCGGTGGTCGTCGCCAGATAGGCTTTTTCACTGGCGACCTTGCGCAAGGCATCGCGTTCACGGTACAGGGTGGCGAGGCTGGCTTGCAGTTGCTTTCGCTTCGCGCGATCCGCTTCGTTGAGTTTGCCGTTGATCTCCGCGTCGCTGATGATTTGCCCGTTCAGTCGGTGCGAGGCGGCCACTTCCTCCGGGGTCAACGCCCGGTCATATAATCGGGCGGCTGCCACCGTCCCCAATAGCATCTTGTTGCCACCGATGGGAAGATGTCGGCAGCCGAAGAGGATCTCCGTCTTGGCGGCGGCAAACTCGACGACCTCCTTGGCTACATACGGTTTGCCGTAAGGCTTGCCGTCGCGGTAGCCGGTGATGGTTCCGTCGGCCGCGTAAGTGATGGCGACGTGGACCAGTTCGGGCGTCTTCTCCGGGGAGCCGTTGAATGATTGCGTGCGTTGGAAACCGTTGCTGCCGGCCATCCAATGGGCCGGGTTTTGTTCGCCGAACACGATGGAATCAAATACGTCGCCGTTAAGCGTGCCAATCGACATCACCCCGCCGCCGCGTTGTTCGATGTTGTCGAGTTTCACCCAAGCTTCCAGTGTTTTCGCCCGCACGGCGAACGCCAGCGGCGGCGTGCGCAGGAACATATTGCCGTTCAGCATGGCCCCGGTTTCGGTCAGCTTCACTTCCAAATGCGGTTTGGTGTCCAGTGTGCCGATGAGATCCTTCAACCCCTTGCGGAAGTCCCACGCGGCGACGGCCGTCGGAACAGGCTCGGCCGCCGCCTGCCCGAGGATGGCCTGCCGGGCCAGGGTCTCAATCGCGGTCAGCGCGAGTTTCACTTCCGTCGCCGACTTGTCCAGGTCCGCCAGTTTGCGGTCTCTTCCTTCATCTGGCAAAGGCCGTTCGCCGTGGGCGACGCCGCTGAGGGCCGAGACGAAGCGGTAATAATCCTTCTGCGAGATGGGATCGAACTTGTGATCGTGGCAGCGGGCGCAATTGACGGTCAGCCCGAGAAACGTCTGCCCGACGGCCCCGGCCAGATCCTCCAACTCATCCTGCCGGGCGATGATCCGCATTTCATCCGAGCCAAGCACCGTGTTGTGGACACCCGCAACCAGAAACCCGGTCGCCCGAACGGCCTCCGGGCTGGCCGGTTCCAACACATCCCCGGCCAGTTGCAGTCTGACAAAGCGATCATAAGGCACATCCGCATTGAACGACCGGATCAGCCAATCGCGATACGGCCAGGCGGTCTTGCGGCCCATGTTCCGCTCGAAGCCGTCGCTCTCGCCGAAGCGAACCACATCCATCCACGCCCGCGCCTGCCGTTCCCCAAAGTGGGGCGAGGCCAACAACCGATCCACCAGCTTTTCGTAAGCGGCCGGAGATTCGTCCTTCAGAAACGCCTCGACCTCGGCGGGCGCCGGTGGCAACCCGGTCAGATCATAAGTCAGCCGACGAATCAATGTTCGTTTATCCGTCATCGGCGACGGTTTCAGCTTCGCCTCGTTCAGCTTCTCAATCAAGAACCGATCAATCACCGTTGATCCGTCATTCACCGGCACGGCCGGCCGTTCGACCGGCTTGAGCGCCCACCAATCGTATCCCGCCCGTGATGCGGACGTGAACCGGAACGGATCGATGGGATCGGTCCCCCAAGCGGCCCCGGCGGCGATCCAATCTTTCAATAACTTCCGCTCGGCCTCCGGCAACGGCTTCTTCGGCGGCATCTCCCCGTCCGCGATGCGTTGCCAAAAGGGACTATCGTCCGGTTTCCCGGCGACAATGTTCTTCCGGGCGAAGGCTTTGTCTTTGCGGGACAGATCCAACCCACCTTTGGGCTTGGGGCCGGAGTGGCAGTCGAGGCATTTGGAGGCGATGAGGGGGGCGATGTGCTTGTCGAAATCAAGCGGTTGGGCTTGGGTGAAGGAAGTTAGGAAAAGGAGAATGACCAATGAAAACCTGTGAAGCCGCGACGCGAAGTCTTCGGAGCGGAGCGCGGACTGGAACCCACGAAACAATTTCGCCGAAAACAAAGACTTCCCGCTGACGACGACCGGAGATTTAGGTGGGAGCATTTGGCAGGTTTCAGTTCGCGCTCCGCTCCGAGGACTCCGCGTCGCGGCTTCACAGATTTTCATTGGACATTGGTCATTGGTCATTGGTCATTCCGCCCCGTCATCTTCACGCCGCACGCATCCAACGCCAGCACGCAATACGCGCTACCGGCGTTAGTGATGTAGTGGGCTTTGTCCGCCTTGACGGATCGCGTGAACCAGCGGCCCGACTCGCGTTGGTTTTCCAGCACCCACTTTAACCCTTTTTCAATCGACGGATCGCCGGTCTTCATGCCGGCTTGTCGCAGCACGTAGAGCGTGAAGCCGGTCGCGTAGCCATCGCTGGGGGCGTCCATTTTGTTCTCGGTTCCGTCCTTGCGTTTGGTGTACGGCCCCAGCGAGGGAAGGTTCCAGCCGCCGTCGGCTTGTTGCTTGTTCAGCAGTTCAACCACCGTCTGCTTCTTCTCTTCGTCCGTCAGAAAGCCATCGATTCCCAGCGTGGCGGCCCATAGCAGCGTCATCCGGTGATGGGTTTCGGTCGGCGGGTTCTTTTTCAGATAGGCTCGCATTTTTTCGAGGCCCGCCTTGGCGGCCGGGGTCTCGGCATACTTGTCCGGAGCCAGTCCGACGGCGACGGCCATGAAGGCGACGCCGTAAAACTGATCGTGTTCGAGCGGCGGCCAGTCGCAATCGGGCCAATTCCAAGAACCGTCTGCCTTTTGCAGCGTCCATGATTTGTCAAGGGCCGCCTTGGTCGCCGGTTGCAGCTTCCCTGAGGTCTGCCGGTCGTTCCCGGCCAGGGCAAACGCGGTGGCCAGCACCTCATAGTCCGTGCGTGGCTTGCCGGTTTCCCATTTCTTGACCGTTGCCTCCAGGAAGCCGCGAATCTCCTTCACAGCCGACTCGTCCCCCGTCTTCAACAACGGCCGGGCCAGCATGTACGGCACATTGGTGTGACAAGTCATGCACTTGCGCTCCCGCGTCCACGCCAACGAAACGCCATCAATGTAAGCGGCCGCCTTCGTGGCCGAGAACGCCGGAGCCATCGGCTCATCGGGCTGGGTGGGTTTGGGGATTGGAGTGTCGGCATGAAGGATCGATGCCAGAATCAATAATGTGAAAACGGTTCGGATCATGGAAAACCAGCGGGGAAAAGAATAGGGGAAGTGGTTCGCCAGCGGGAACCGTTTCCAAGCGTCACTACGAACGGGATTGCCAACGCGACGGATCGCGTGAGGTATGGAAGACGGCAAGCACTCGAATCCGATCCGCCAGTTCTCGATAATACACGGCATAGGGAAAGCGAGTCAGCAACCCTTCGCGGATGTCTCGCTCGGCAAATCCGTATCTCGCCGGATGGACCGCCACTTCGGACAGCACAAGCTGGACGGCATCAAGAAAATCCGTCCCTAACCCCATCTGTCGTTGATCGTACCAGCGATAAGCCGAATCGATCTCATCTTGCACATCGGGATGAAACTCCAGTGGCAGACTCACTGGCGATTCTCCACCGCCGTTCGGATCTGCTCCCAAGTCAAGGCTTTCTCGGGATGAACATCCAACTCGGCATCCCGTCGATTCAACTCTGCCCGTTGACGAGGGGTGAGTTGTCCGGCGGGACGTTCATCCCCGAGTGTTTCCCAAATTTCAAGCGCCAACGCAATCCGCTGCGCCGCGCTGAGTTGATTGATTCCAAGTTCGCCGAAGGTCGGACTCATGGCCTGTCTCACTTGGTTATTCAAGATCGATCATACCACGGGCCTGACCCCCGTCACAATGTTACATGTGACATTGTGACATGTAACATTGTCACAATGTCACACCTTTTCCGTGATCTCGAATCCCTTGCGGTATTCCCGGCCGAGCAATTCATTGGCCTTGGGGTTGTTGCCGGAGAAGCGTTCGGTGGCGTTGTCCATCATCAGGCTGGGGCCATAGTGACACTTCGTCTTCATGAGATCGACGTTGTTGTCCTTCAAGTGGGCCACCATGCGGGTGAGGGCCGCGTTGGCCTGCTTGCTGGAGCCGATTTCCTTGAGTTCGCCGAGCGTCTTCTCTTCCCCGAGGCGATAGCTGACGTTGGCCAGATGGCACAGGGCGGCCGAGAGATGGCCTTCCTCGATTTCGCAGTTCAACTCTTCCTTCTTGTGGCTGCGGACAGCCTTCACGAAGTTGGCGAAGTGGTCGGCGTCGCTGCCGCCGGAGAACTTTTCAACAACCTTGTTGTCCGGGTCGAGGAGGACGCCGTTGTTGTAACCGGGGCACACGACGGTTCCCTTGTCCCCGTACCAGATGTTGCCGACGAAGTTGCTTCCCTTGGCTCCCCCGCCGACACCGGCCGGATAGGGGCTTTCGCTGGCGAGGCCGCGAACTTCGAAGACCATTTCCGAATCGCCGTAGTCGAACACGCAAAGCTGGGTGTTGGCCGTTTCGCCGTCATCGACATAGCCGAACCGGCCGCCGACGCTCATCACCGATTTCGGCATCCCCTTCACCTGAAGTCCCCAACGGGCCTTGTCCATTTCATGGACGCCTTGGTTGCCGAGGTCGCCGTTGCCGTAGGCCCAGATCCAGTGCCAGTCGTAGTGCATGCTCTTGCGTTGGATCGGCAGAATCGGGGCCGGGCCGGACCACAGATCGTAATCGACGCTCTTGGCGACCGCCGTCGGTTCTGCCACTTTGCCGATGCTGCCGCGACGCTTGTAGCAGGTGGCATAGGCGGTCTTCACGGCGCCGATCTTTCCGGCGTGGATGGCGGCGACGGCCGCTCGCATTCCGGGGTTGGACCGGCTTTGCGTCCCCACCTGGCAGATGGCGTCGTGCTTGCGGGCGGCCTGCACCATTCGCCGGCCTTCGACGACGTTGTGGCTGGCGGGCTTTTCGACATAGACTTGCTTGCCCGCCTGCATGGCCCAAATGGCCCCGAGGGCGTGCCAGTGGTTCGGCGTGGCGAAAGAGACCACGTCAATCGATTTGTCTTCCAATACCTTGCGAATGTCTTTGACGTAATCCGGCTTGCCGGTCTTCTTGGTGATGGCCGTCACGGCGTTGCCGATCACGCTCTCGTCGCAATCGCAAACGGTGACGATTTCGCACCCGTTCACGCCGTTGAACCCGCCGACATGGCTCATGCCCCGGCCCCGCACGCCAACGACGGCGACGCGGATTTTGTCGTTCGCCCCGTATTTTTTGGTTGCCGGCGCCGGTTCCTCGGCACGGACAGGCATGGACCGCAAAGCGGCCATCGCCGCCGTGATGGCGGCCGAATGTTGCATAAAGTGACGACGGTCCAACATGATGAATGTCCCCGGAAAAAGTGTCGCGGAAGCCGGCCAACAAACGGGAGAACGGGCCAACAAGCCCGTCGGGTGGGAATGGGAGAAAGTTTACCCGGTCGGCCCGGCCGGTTCAAGAAAAGACCGGGAAGAAAAGCGAAGTCGCTTTTCGTTGACAGGGTTTGGCGGGGCGTGGAGAATGAACATTCAAGGAGAACCAGCACATGAAATTTGTTGTGAACATCGACCGGGATGAAGACGGAGTCTGGATCGTGAACTGCCCCGCCATCCCCGGTTGTGTCAGCCAGGGCACCACCAAGGACGAGGCGATCGCCAACGCCCAAGACGCCATCCGGGCATGCTTGGAAGTACGCGATGAACGGGGAATGCCCCTCAACACAAGGGCGGGTTAAACTTGCGGTTTCCTTGACCCCACTTCACACAATTTGCTGAATTTCAAGAGCCCCACTGCGTCAGCGGTGGGGGTGGCTTTCAAAGGGCAGTTGCCATCCCCACCGCTGACGCAGTGGGGCTCTTGGGGTTTTGATCATCGACAAAAAATATGACCAATCGCAGACAACTGTTTGGTCACTGAAACCTAATCTCCAACTCACCCCGGTTGTTTTTCCGGGTGCAGGTAAACGAAGCTCTTTCCCAATCTTCCGCCGTAATTCCCGGCGGAGATACGCATCAGGCCCGGCGTGTCGACGCTGGCGTTGATGGCGGCCTGTGTCGCCTTCACGATGGTGGGCAGATCCCGGCCGTTGATGATGATTTCCTGCACCGAGACCACGCCTTCGGGCAGCTTGGATTTTTCGCCGAGTTTGTCCCGCAATGTGGGGCAATATTCCGCGTAAGTGCTGGCAATCATGAAGGAGTATTTGCTCCCCGCCTTTGACCCGCTGGAGGCCACCCCGCCGGGGAAGGGGAGGCACACGCCGGGGCACAAACTGGCGGCCTTTGCGGCTCGGTCGGCGGCTTCCAAGGCGCCGTCGGCCGTCGTGCCGAAGAACCAGAGGTTGCCCCCCATCAGGCCGTCTCGGTAGCCGACACGGCGTTCAATGGTGAACTCCCCGGAAAGTATGGGAAGCACCCAGACCTTGCGGCCGTGCCGTTCGGCCCGGAACTGGTGGCCGTCCCCGAAGAAGGCCACCTTGCGGCCCATCTTGAAGAACGTCTCGCTCTCAGTCAGCACGTTGAAACACGCGGTCGTCGGGCAGGTCAGCACATTTTGGCTGACCCGCACCAGCACGGAGCGTTCGAGGGCTTCCACCCGGTCCTTGCGGAAACGGGGAACGTGAAACTGCACAATCGCCCCCGGCCGGCCGTCCGGAGTGGGGAAGGATTCGTCGCCTCCCGGCCCGACGTAGCGATCCAGACCGGCTTCGCAGTCACAAAGGATGGTGGAAGAGGCGTTTCCGGTGCAGGCTCGCACGGCCTCGTCGAGCCAGCGGCGGTCACGGGCGGTAATCAGCACTTCCGCAGACAGGCTGCGAAACGCCTCGGCATACGTGTCATCAATGTCCGCGCGAGCCATGAATCGGTCCCTCCAATGGAATTCCCAAACATTAGGCGGGAAGCCCTCTGTCAGCAAGGAAAAACCACCCGGCGATTCTCCGTAAAATATTACCGCCCGTCCGGAATATTCGTGGAGAGCCAGACATGCCGATTTGGGAAGCCATTTTGCTGGGCATCGTGCAGGGGTTGACGGAGTTCCTGCCCATCAGCAGCACCGCCCACCTGTTGGTCACCCGCCAACTGCTTGGCCACAAAGACCCGAAAGATGGCTTCACCACGGCGATCCAACTCGGTACCCTCGTCGCCGTATTGTGGTACTTTCGCCGAGACATCGTCCGATTGTTCTTCGCCTTCCTGCTCGGCCTGATTCCCGGAAAAGCCACCAACGATTCCCGCCTCGGCTGGAAAATCATCGCGGGAACCGTCCCCGTGGTGGTGGCAGGTTTCACGCTGCGCGGACAGATCAAAGAACATTTGTACACAATGCCCGTAATGGGTGGGGCGGCGATTGTCTTCGCCTTTCTCATGTGGGAAGCCGAAGTTGTCGCTCGCGCTCGCGTCAACCGGGGTGATCCGGGCCGGAACGAGGAAGAAATCACATGGTGGGACGCGATCTTGATCGGCCTGTTCCAATCACTCGCCCTGATTCCGGGGGCGTCCCGTTCCGGTTGCACCATCACGGCCGCGCTGCTGGTCGGGCTGGCGCGCCCGACGGCCGCCCGGTTTTCCTTCCTGCTCTCCCTGCCCGCCATCTTCGGGGCCGGCCTGTACGAGCTTTACAAAGACCGCGACGAACTGCTGGCTTCCCCGGAGCAACGCCTTCCCTTGATCGTCGGCGGTCTCACCGCCGCCATCGTGGGCTACGCCGCCATCGCCTGGCTGATGACTTATTTGAAAGGGCACACCACCTTGGGCTTCGTGGTTTACCGGCTGTTGTTCGGCTCGGCGATCATCTTGCTGCTACTGACGAAAGTGATCTCGGCTTGAGGAGGATTCTCGTGGACCACGATCAATTCTTTAAAAGGCTGATGCGCCTGTTCTTGCGGGATTTCTTTGAGGTGTTCTTTCCCGCATGGGTCGGCCGATTTCGCTTTGACCAAGTGGAATGGCTCGAACAGGAAGTCTTCCCCGACCCGCCACACGGCGAAAAACTCGTGGTCGATGTTCTGGCGAAACTTCCTGTCATCCCCGGCGACCCGCCGAGGGAAAACGAACCCCGCGAGTCGGTGGCCCTTGTCCTGATTGAAACGGAGGGCTCAACTCGCCTCGCGGATTTTCGCCAGCGGATGTACGATTACACCACCGGAGCCGGCGACAAACTCGGGCTGGATGTGTTGCCCGTTGCCATCTTCCTGAACCTGCGAATGGAAGGCCGGAACACGGACGTGTTCGAGCGGTGGTTCTGGGAACGCCGCATCCTGACCTTCGAGTATGATTATGTCGCCCTGCCGGGCTTGCGGGCCGAGGATTATGCCCACCACCCCAACCCGCTGGCGGCCGCATGGTCCACGCTCATGAACATGGAGCGGGACCGCCGGGCCTTGGCGGCCGTCGAAGCGATGGACGTGATCGCCGCCAGCCCGCTGGATATTGAACGGAAACATTTACTGTTGGATTTCATCCAATCTTACGCCCCGCTGGAAGAAGACCAGAAACGAGATCTGAACGAACTCTTGATCGATCCGAAGCGAGAAAGGACACTGACCATGAAAAAGTTATGGAGCCAGGAAGTTCGAGAAGAAGCATTGGAGGAAGGACGCAGGGAAGGTCTTGAGCGGGGCATCGAGCAGGGTGTCGAAAGAGGGCAACGGGATTTCTTTCTTCGGATGTGTGTCAAGAAATTCTCCCAACTGCCGCCTGAGCAGGTGAGGCGAAAACTGGAGCAAATGAATCTTTCCCAAATCGACGAACTCGGGACAAAACTCCTGACCGCCAACACGCCCGAAGAACTTGGGCTGGCTGATTGATCCCGCTTTTCCCCGCCGGGTGTCCTACGTTAGCGGCATGAGCGTTCCGTTACTCGTTTTCGCGGACGATTGGGGGCGGCATCCCTCCAGTTGCCAGCACCTCATCCGGCAGTTGTTGCCCCGACATTCTGTCACTTGGGTCAACACCATCGGAACCCGCACGCCCCGGTTGGATCTCGACACGGTTCGCCGGGCGGCCGGGAAGTTTCGGCACTGGTTCCACCGGAAAGATGGGCCGGTTGCGGAGGCTTTGCCGCCGGGGTTGAGCGTCGCCCATCCCAAGATGTGGCCGTGGCTGACCCGAAAAATCGACCGCACCCTGAATCGTAAGCTACTCTTGCAGCAGCTTAATCCGGTTGTGCGGGCCATGCCGGATTTGCCGGTTGCCATCACGACGCTGCCGGTGGTCGCCGACCTGATGGGGCCGCTGCCGGTTCGCCGCTGGATCTACTATTGCGTGGACGACTTCAGCCAATGGCCGGGGCTCGACCGCAAAACGATGGGGCGGCTCGAAGAAACCGTGGTGGCCAAGGCCGAGCGGATCGTGGCCGTCAGCGAAAATCTGCGGACCCGCCTCCGGGCGATGGGCCGGGATTCGGATCTGCTGACCCACGGCGTGGACACGGAAATTTGGGCCAACACCGGCGAATTATTGCCGGAAATCGCCGGGTTGGAACGGCCATTGATTGTGTTTTGGGGCGTTGTGGATCGCCGGATGGACACCGCGTGGGTGCGGGAACTGTCCCGCGATCTGACATGCGGAACCATCGTGCTGGCCGGGCCAAACCAAGACCCGGACCCGGTGTTGAAGACATTGCCCCGTGTGAAAATCTTGGGGCCGCTGGCCTTCCGGCAACTGCCGACGCTTGCCCGCGAGGCGGCCGTGCTGGTGATGCCGTATGCGGATCAGCCCGTGACGCGGGCGATGCAACCGCTGAAATTGAAGGAATACCTCGCCACCGGCAAACCGGCCGTCGCCCGTGATTTGCCGGCGAACTTAGAATGGGCAGATGCCCTCGACTTGGTGGCCTCGCCAGCGGCGTTCAGCGCCTTGGTGCGCCGACGTCTGGAAACCGGCCTGCCCGCCGAACAAATGGCGGCCCGGACTCGCTTGAACTCGGAAAGCTGGGCCGCGAAAGCCCGGCGGTTTGCGGACTTGCTTCAACTGGACGATGCGTGATGACCGCCGTGCGAACCACGACGAAAAGCCCGGTGATCCTGGACACCCGCGTCCTCAGCGGGTCCGGGGGAGGGCCGGACAAAACGCTCATCAATTCGCCGCGTTATCTCGATCCGGTCGGCTACCGGATGATTTGCGCTTATCTGCATGATCCAGACGACGCGGGGTTTCAAACGCTGCGGCAAAAGGCCCTCAAGAAGAACGTCGAGCTTGTTTCCGTCGCCGACCGGGGGGCACTGGATTGGAAAGTCGTCCCCCGCATGTTGGAAGTCTGCCGGAAATTTCGCGTGGATGTCTGGCACGGGCATGATTACAAGACAAACGCCCTTGGCCTCGTGTTGAAACGCTTCCACCCGATGAGGCTAATCACCACGTTGCATGGTTGGGTGCATCACACCGGCCGAACGCCGTTGTATTACATGATCGACCGGCTCACCCTGCGGCATTACGAAAAGGTTATCTGTGTGTCAGATGATCTTGTCGCCGCCTGCCGCAAGTCCGGCGTTCCCGGTTCGCGGTGCGAATTGCTCGAAAACGGCATCGATTTAGGGGACTATCGCCGCACAAAGACTCCGGCCGACGCCCGGCAAGCGCTGGATTTCCCCAACCGGCTCACCATCGGAGCGGCCGGCCGGTTGTCGGCCGAAAAGGGATTCGACCTGCTCATCCGGGCCGTCGATCAACTCATCAAAAACGGCCGGGATGTGCAATTGCTCATCGCCGGTGAGGGGGTGGAGAAGGACAACCTGTCCAAGCTCGTCGGCGAACTCGGACAGGGGGACCGCATCCGGTTGCTCGGCTATCGTTCCGATTTGACCGCCCTTTACGAAACAATGGATGTTTATGCGTTGAGCAGTTTCCGCGAGGGGCTGCCCAATGTGCTGCTGGAGGCGATGGCCATGCGCGTGCCCGTGATATCCACGGCCGTCAACGGCATCCCCCGGCTGATCTCTCATGGGGAATCCGGCGAATTGACGGAAGCCGGGTCCGTTCCCGCCTTGGCCGCGAGCCTTGACCGGGTGGTCGCCGACGAACATTTGCGAAACCATTATGCCGACGCGGCCCGAAAGACCGTGGAAACCCGCTACAGTTTTGCCGTGCGAATGGGTAAGCTAGCCCGTATGTACGACAAGATGAACTTACGCGGGGATCGGTCATGAAGTGTGTCGTCACCGGGGCGGCCGGCTTCATTGGCTCCCACTTGTGCGAACGATTGTTGGAATCGGGCCACGAGGTCACGGGCATTGATTGCTTCGTGCCCTATTACCCGAAACCGTTCAAGGAACGAAACCTGACCGGATTGAAGCCCCGTCCGCATTTTCGTTTCCTGTCGGCTGATCTGCGAACCGATTCGCTGGCCGAGGCGACCGACGGGGCCGAGGTGATCTATCACCTCGCCGCCATGCCGGGCCTGGAGAAAAGTTGGACGGATTTCGACGGCTACCAAAGCTGCAACGTGACCGCCACACAACGACTGTTGGAAGCCGTGCGCAAATCGCCATCTTTGAAGCGATTCGTGTACGGATCCACATCGTCCGTTTACGGCAAATTCGCCTCCGGGGATGAGACGATGCCGACTCGGCCTGTCTCCCCCTACGGCGTCACCAAACTGGCGGGCGAGCATCTCGCCAAAGCTTACTTGGACACCTTCGGCACCCCCGTGGTGGCCCTGCGGTTCTTCTCCGTGTATGGTCCCCGGCAACGGCCGGACATGGCTTACAACATCTTCATCCGGGCCTTGCTGACGGGTGAGCCGATCACCATCTTCGGCGACGGCGAACAAGTTCGCGGCAACACCTTTGTGCTGGATTGCGCGAGCGCCGTGATGGCGGCCGCCGAGGCGAAGATCGGCGAGATCTACAACGTCGGCGGCGGCGAGGCCGTCAGCATCCGCGAGGTGCTGGCCAAGCTCGAACGCATTTCCGGCAAACGGTTCACCGTGAATCATCAAGCCGCCCGCGCCGGCGATCAAAAATCCACGCTCGCGGACACGACGAAACTCCGCACCGAATTGAATTGGGAACCAAAAACGCCGCTCGACGCGGGTCTAAAGGCCCAGTTTGAGTGGCAGGCGAACGGCGGGTGAATTTCGAGTTCCAAGTTTCGAGTTCCAACTTCCAAGTTAGAAGACAGATGTTTGGAACATGGAAGTTGGAACTTGAAACTTGGAACTCGAAATTCACCCGCGAACGACCGAACACCGCTGATTGACCCCGGATATGCGCCGATGAACATTAACCTTCTTTCCGGTTCCTCCCTCGCCGATGCGATTCCCCGGCTCACAAAATATGCCTGCGCGGGAGCGAGGTCGCATCCGTCGCGGAATCCGATGTGGATGTATGTCCTCAAAGAAGGTCTGGGGCATGTGCCGTATGCGCTGGAGGCCGTTGATGGCGGGCGCACCGTTGGCTATCTGCCGTTGGTTTTTGTTCGCAGCACGTTGTTCGGCCGTTTTTTGGTCAGCCTTCCTTATTTGAACACCGGCGGCGTGATCGCGGACACCGACGACGCGAAGGCGGATTTGATTTCGCAGGCCGTGGAGTTGGGCAACCGTCTTCGCACGCGGCATGTGGAACTTCGGCATGAAGTTCCGGTCACGCACGCCAGTTTGAATGGCACGCGCGGCAGTAAGGTCCACATGCGGCTGGAGTTGCCGTCGTTCCCCGGCCCGTTGTGGGAGAGTTTCCCCGCCAAGGTCCGCAATCAGGTTCGCAAGGGGGAGAAAAGCGGGCTGACCACTCATTGGGGCACATTCGATTTGCTCCCCGAGTTTTACCAAGTGTTCAGCACGAACATGCGTGACCTCGGTACGCCGGTATACAGCCAAAACCTGTTCCGCTCGATGCTTCGCCACTTCCGGGGCCATGCGGAACTGTGCGTCCTGCGACATGAGGGAATCGCCGTCTCCGGGGCCGTTCTGGTTCACGGCAAAGGCATCACCGAAGTGCCAAGCGCCTCGACGCTGCGGTCGGCCAACAACCTCTCGGCCAACATGCTGATGTACTGGAATCTGTTGGATCGAACGGTCCAGCGCGGCCAGAGCGTCTTCGACTTCGGCCGGGCGACGAAGGACGGCAACACCTACAAGTTCAAGAAACAATGGGGAGCCGTCGAAAGCCCGGCGGTCTGGCAATACGCCCTGCATGGAGCCGCCGCCAATCTGCGAACAGACAACCCGACCTATGCCAAAATCATCAAACTCTGGCAGCGACTGCCGGTACCGGTGACCCGCATGATCGGCCCGGCGATTGTGCGAGGGATTCCCTGATCGGTCTTCTCAATCATTCCAGCTCGGGTTGCCAACCCCGGCAAGGAGTCTGTTCGCTTTCATATCCCTAAAACAACCCGATGAACTGGAACATTCTCTACGCCATGATGGCGGCCGCCGCCGGGTCGTTTATCGCCCTTCAGGCGTCGGCCAACAGCATGTTTCGCCGCAATCTGGCGCTCACGGAACCGTGGTACGCCGCCTTCTTCTCCATCTGTGGCACATTCATCACGGCTGTCGTGCTGATGCTGACCTTTCGCCCGTCCCCGCCGGACATGGAGGCGGTGCGGTCCACGCAATGGTGGAACTGGATCGGCGGCCCGCTGGGGGCGATGATCGTCCTCGCCGGGGCGGCCCTGACGGAGAAGCTCGGGGCGGCCGCGTTCATCGCCCTCGTGGTGGGGGGCCAGTTAATGTGCGCGATGATTCTCGACCACTTCGCCCTGATGGGCCTCTCGGAGCAACCAATCACTTGGGGGCGAATCGCCGGGGCCTTGCTGGTGGTCGCGGGGGTGGGGTGCATCAAGTACCTGTAAACGCGCGGGGTCCGGCTATAATTTCTGTGTGAACCAAGGAGGCCCGGTCGACATGGCGAATCTGTTCCCCTGCCCGAATACCCAATGCGGCTACCAGTTCGACGCGGACATGCTTCCGGCGGCGGCGATGGTCACCTGCCCGCTGTGCCGGACACGCTTCCCCTATCGGGCGGCGCGTCCCGTGCCCGCCGCCGTCGTGGAGGATCAAACCAGCGGGGACGCCCCGCCGCCGATGACATCCCGCGTGGTCAATGTGCGCAGCCAGCCGAAGTCCGGCGGCATTCTCATCACCATGCTGTGGATCGTCGGATCCGGTTTGTTGATGCTGGGAGTGCTGTACTGGATGCACAAATTAAGCACTCAACAACCCAACCGGGGCCGGTCCCAAGAGATCAATCTGGAGCGGATGAATATCCGCATGGACCCGTTCCCGCCTGGCTGGGAAGAGGACATGAAACCTCGCGAGGGGATGGAGTTGAATGTCTTCGCCCGCAAGCGGTCCAGCCCGGACGGGTGGATCGGCTTGTTTGCGGAAGACTTCAAGGACCGCAACCCGCGGGCCGGCGAGATGAAAGACCGGATGCTGAGCCGGCTGAAAAACTACGGCCGAAACATGAACTTTGTCGAGCTCTCCGATGCCAAGTGGCTCGGCCAGCCGGGACAGGCTTACCAATTCCAGGGCGATTTCAACGACTCCCCCGTTCTCGGCGAATGCGTGGCCGTTTCCCACAAGGGCATCGGCTACATCTTTTACGCCTGGGCGACGGACCGCGACTGGGAAGCCGTGAAAGGGGAATTGCTGGAGATGCGGGGCCGGGTGAAACTCGCCAATTACCGCGACAAATGGACGGAGGAGAAGTCGAACACGAAAGTTTACACCAATCAAAAACCGGCCTACACCATTGAGGACATGGACGCCGCCTGGCAGATGGCTGCCGTGGTCGAGGAAGGGATGCCTTCAAAGAAGACAGATTACAACGTCGATCCGAAGGAAATCGACCCGGCCGCCAGTTTCGCCTTCCGGGCGAAGTTCCAAATCAAAGTCGGCGGGGACACCCGGCAAATCCCGGCCGAGGCCAAGGCGCTGGTCGTGGAGTTGCCGCAGGGGGGCGACCCGTTGGAAACGATCAAGAAACATGTGATCGAGCGTATCAAGAAGGATTACGCCAATGATCCCCCCGAGATCAAACTGGAACCGCTGGCCAAATCCCCGGCGAATATCTCGCTGCCAAACAGCGGCCCCCAAATGGCCCGCCTTCTCTTCATCGATCCGCTCAACAAAGAAGACAGACACATGTACATCATCTCGGCGATCAATGTGGAAGGCATGACCGTCGGCATCGAAACGGATGTGCTGGAACGCAACGGCAGTTATGTGGAAGAATGGATGGTTCACTTGGCGGGATCGCTAAAAGCCGGGAAGTGAACAATTTCTAGTTTTTGGTTTCTGGTTGAAAACCAATCGCGTGCTTTGGCACGGTTGATGCTCGGTATTGGCTAGAAACCGAAAACCAGAAACCAGAAACTCATGCGAAATGACATCACCTCAAACAACAAGAGAAGGCTGGCTTTCACCCTGATTGAATTGTTGGTGGTGATTGCGATTATCGCCATTCTGATCGGGCTGCTGTTGCCGGCCGTGCAGAAAATCCGCGAGGCCGCCAACCGGATGAGTTGCGCAAACAACCTCAAACAACTTGGCTTGGCGCTTCATAATTATCACGACACCAACTCGGCCCTCCCCTCCGGCCGAGGGGCGCCAACCCCGCAAATTTTCTCCCCGCAGGCGTATCTCCTGCCGTTCATCGAACAAGACCCCCTCGGCAAACTGATTGACTTCACGGCCCCGCCCGCCGATTTCACCATCCCTCCGTCCGCTATGTACGACGGCACGAGAAATCTCCCGGCCGCCTCCGGGGTGGTCAAACTCTTCCAATGCCCCTCGGACAGCGTGGCCGGACGCGTTCCCGGTTCGACCTATGGAGGTGCCAACTATGCCGGCAACGCCGGAAGCGGCCTTGCCGATGGCAATCTGACCGGCGCGGATGGCCTGTTCTTCCTTGGCTCCCAAATTCGCTTTGCCGATATCTCGGACGGCTTGAGCCAAACCGCCGCCTTCTCCGAACGCCCTCTCGGCCCCGGCGCGTCTGGTCAGGGCGATATCCCTCGCGGCGTGTGGGAACTTCCCAACACCTCTTCCCCGACGGCCGCCAACTGTAACGCCACGACGACCGGGACATGGAACCTGCAACGCGGTGAAAAATGGATTCTCGGCAACTACGGCAACACACTCTACAACCATGCTCTTTTGCCCAACGCCCCGGAACGCGACTGCATGACCGCCACCCAGCAAAAAGCCCGCATGACCGCCCGCAGCCGCCACCCCGGCGGGGTGATGATGTTGAGAGCCGACGGCAGCGTGAACTTCGTCCGCGACAGCGTCACGCTGGTTGTCTGGCAGGCGCTGGCCACCCGCGCAGGCGGGGAGACAGGGGAGTGAATATTGCTTGCTCCCGGTTGCCATCGTGTCGATCCAATCAAGAGCCCCGTTGCGTCAGCGACGGGGGTAGCTTCCTGTGTGTGAAAACTACCCCCGCCGCTGACGCAGCGGGGCTCTTGATTCGACTCATCTGACGGTCATTCCCGCATTTCCACTCTTGTATCCGCTATAATCTCCCTTTTGCCCTCTGAGACGCACCGCACGGATGAGCAACCGGAAACCTTTGTCGCTGCCGCTCTGGAACGAGCAGTACGCCGCCCCGTTCGCCCCGACGACCTTTCAAGAGATGAAGGATCGCGGCTGGGACTGCGTGGATGTCGTCTTCGTCACCGGGGATGCCTACGTCGATCACCCCAGTTTTGCGATGGCCATCCTGCACCGTGTGCTGGAAAAGGCCGGGTTCCGCGTCGCCATTCTCAGCCAGCCGGATTGGAAGACCGTCGAGCCGTGGCGGCAGTTCGGCAAGCCCCGGCTGTTCTTCGCCGTCAGCGCCGGGAACATGGATTCCCTGATCAATCATTACACGGCCAACAAAAAGGTCCGCAACGACGACGCCTACTCCCCCGGCGGCAAGATCGGCCTGCGCCCCGACCGGGCGACCCTCCCCTACAGCCAGCGCTGCCGCGAAGCTTATCCGGGCGTCCCCGTGATCGCCGGAGGCGTGGAAGCCAGCCTGCGCCGACTCGCCCATTACGACTATTGGAGCGACACCGTTCGCCGGTCGATCCTGATGGACGCGAAGGCCGACATCGTCGCCTACGGGATGGGCGAGGCCAACATCATCGAAATCGCCCGCCGCTTGCAGGCCGGGCAGACGGTCAAAGACCTCCGCGATCTGCGAGGCGTCGCCTACGCGCTGGGGGGACGGGAAAGCCAGGAGCAATTCGGCCCGGAAAGCCAGCCAACGGCGTTCGAGACGCAGACACCCACCGTGGTGATTCCGAGTCATGAGGAAGTGAAGGCCGACAAAGCCAAGTTCGTCGAGGCCACGCGGCTGATCCATCAGAACACGAATCCGTTCAACGCGGCCCGGTTGGTGCAGTTTCATGACAAGCAGGCGGTCGTCGTCAATCCTCCGGCGTTTCCGCTCTCCGAGCCGGAGATGGACGAGATTTTCGACCTCCCCTATACCCGTCGGGCGCACCCGAGTTACAAGGAACCCGTCCCCGCCCACGAGATGATCAAGGACTCCGTCACGATCATGCGGGGTTGTTTCGGCGGCTGCACGTTTTGCAGCATCACGGCCCACCAAGGCCGGATTATCCAGTCGCGTTCGCCGGAATCGATCGTCAAGGAAGTCCGCAAGATGTCGGCCGACCCGGACTTCAAAGGGGTCATCAGCGATGTCGGCGGCGCGACGGCGAACATGTACCAGATGCGCTGCACCCGGCCGGACGTGGAGGCCAAGTGCAAACGCCTCTCCTGCGTTCACCCGACGGTGTGCAAGCTGCTCGGCACCGATCACGGCCCGGTGATCGACCTCATGAAAAAGGTGCGTGAAGAGGACGGCATCCGCAAGGTGTTCGTCTCCTCCGGCATCCGCATGGACCTCGCCCAACTCTCGCCGGAATACGTGCGGGAACTTGCGGAACACCACGTCGGCGGCCGACTCAAAGTGGCCCCGGAACACACCTCGCCGGACGTGCTGGCCCTGATGAAAAAGCCCAGCATCGACAACTTCGGCCTCTTCGCCAAACAATTCAAAGAAGCCTCGACCGCCGCCGGGAAGCCCAAGCAATTCTTGGTGCCCTACTTCATCGCCAGTCACCCCGGCAGCGGCCTCCCGGAAATGATCGACCTGGCCGTCTACCTCAAACGCAACGGCTACCGCCCCGACCAAGTCCAAGATTTCATCCCCGCCCCCTTCGACATCGCCACCTGCATGTGGTACACCGGCGTGGACCCGATGACGGGGAAGCCGGTCCCCATCGCCAAAGGCATGCGAGACCGGAAATCCCAACGGGCGTTGATGCAGTTCTTCAAACCCGCGAATTACTTCGAGGTGCGTGATGCGTTGATTGAGGCAGGCCGGGCTGACCTCATCGGAAACGGGTGTGACGCCCTCATCCCGGCTCAACCGCCGAAGGAAGCAATTGAGGCCCGGCGGCGGCAAGCCAACGGGGCGGTCCAAGGGGACCATTACCACACGGTCGCCAACCCAGCCAAGGGAGAGCCAGCGGGCGAGCGAGGGGCGGAGTCAGTGAAATCGAAGGGCTACCGGCCAAACCGGAAATCGGCGAAGCGTCGGCCGGGGAAGAAAAAGGGCGACGGGGCAGATCAGCAACGATAACTAATGGCTCGTCAACTTGGGACGCAATGCAGCATCGGTCGATGTAACCGACGCATGCAATGCGACGGCACTTGATCGCAGCTATCCTCACCGAGTTGGAGTAGCTCTCGGTCATCCAAGGCAACTGGGACTTGGGTGGCGGTCCACAAACCGTTGTGACAGATGCGAACCTCGCCGTCGCGTTTTACATCTAACATTTCAACCAGGCTTGTCGAAATCACGTCGGATTCGCCTCTTCTTCTGGTGTGATCCCTGGCTTTGGAGATTGCCAATTGGGCGCGAATGCATCTGAATCGTTTCTCCACTCGCTTGCACAACGCACATTCCTGAAGCTTTGGTCGGTGCCCAATCCGTTCCGAACCGCCGGGAAGGAAATCTCCGATCTCGTAATTGTCTTCGGAGATGACATCGTGATTTTCTCGGACAAGGCATGCGAGTTCCGCTCCCGGTCGGATCTCCAAACCGCATGGGGGCGGTGGCGGCGAGAGGCAATCGACGGCAGTGTGGCGCAGCTCTCAGGGGCTTTTCGGCGTCTCTCGGGCAGTGATGCCACCATTTTCCTCGATGCGAAGGGTGAGAGCCGGCTACCGTATCCCTTGCCGCCGCGTGAACGTCGACGCTTTCACTTGGTGGCGATCGCTCGCCCCAGCGAGGATCCTGCGACGCTTCCGCATGAATGGCATCACTTGACCTGTGTGAGCGAGGTCTCCGGCATCCCTTTTGAAGTCGAGCCTATTCGAATCGGCGAATTGCCGGTTCACGTATTCGACGGCCAAGCTATCGACCTTCTCCTAACTATGTTGGACACTGCGCCGGACTTCATCGCTTACCTCGAAGGACGGGCAGAGGCCTTAGCGACAAGCGCAAGCTACCGCTTCGTGGAAGAGGATCTCCTCGCCATATCGATCCAAAACTGGGCTGCTGGCTCCGGGCTATCGCCTGCGGTTCCAGCACTAACGTCCGTGGTCAAAGGCCGCTGGGCAGAGTATCAGAAAAGTGGCCGAGCGGGGCGAAGCACCGCACTCAACACAAACAGCCGCACAGTTGACAGAATTATTGAGCACTTTCACGAAGTTTTCGAGCAGCAGCTTTATGTGAACGAGAGCGCGCCGGGCATTCTAGAACACGAGCATGCCTTGCGTTTACTCGCGGCCGAAAGCCGCTTCTCGCGGAGGATGGTCGTAACGCCGTTGTACGACATTCTCCAAGAACACAATCAATCAGTGCCCTGGACGTCAACCGTGCCGTCACCGAGGGAGCCAAGCCTACGCTACCTCTGGCTCATTTATCCCGACCCACCACTGGGGATGGATCCAGATAGCTTTGTCCGGCTTGTTGATGCCCAGCTTCGTCACCAAACCCTCGTCATATGCGGCGAATTCAGACCCAGCGTAGTAGTCGCGGTAGCACTGCCGAACGGCAAGGGCAATGAGAATGTCGTCATCATGCGCGTCTTCGATGGCTCCAATTGGACCGATGACGACCGTCGTGAGGCCCAACGTCTCAAGGAAATGGGATTGTTTGGAAGTATGACCGCAACCGATTACCTCCACAGGCCGTAAACACCAAGCCTATCGCGGCCATCCCATGCGTGGTCATTCAGTAGACGACATCTCGAGGTGGGCCGCGTTCAGGCAGGGTCTCAATTTCTTGAGCCTTTGTTGGCTTGGAACCATTCCACGTGCGAAACGGTCAGGTCCTGGACAGCGCGGGCTCGTTTCTACGTCGGTCCGACACACGAATGGCACTTAGTTAAGGGTGAGGGCTGAAATTGCCTTCACACTGGGTAATCCGGGAGGCTGTTTTTAAGGCCGAATTGCTTCCCAAATTACCCAATGTGAACCAGCTTTTCATGTCTCACCCTTAACTAAGTGCCATTCGTCCGACACACCGAAGCGTTCTTGCTAGCCGAGGTCGGGAAGCCTTGGGTGTTCATAGACGGGGTTGTAAAAAGGTGGGTGGTGTTCGATGGCAGAATATTCGTTCGGCTTGGACCGAAAGACCATAAAGGCGAGGCCGCTGGCGAGCGCGGGGCTGAGCCGCTGAAGTCGAAGGGCTATCGGCCAAACCGAAAGTCGGCCAAGCGGCGGCTCCGGAAGAAGAATCACGGCGGAGCAGATCCGCAACCGTAATGATGTCCCTGTTGGAAAAAGCAGTCACCCGGCAGCGACGGAAAATGAAAAGGGAAAAGAAGCCCGGCCCGTGACTCTTCGTGTCTCACTCCCCGGTTCGCAATTGACGCTGTGACCGGTATTCGCCCGGGGTGACGCCCAGTTCGCGACGGAACACCTCGTACAACCGCTGGATGGTGCCGAAGCCGGCATCGCGGGCGATGGCGGCGAGCGCCCGGTTGCCCTGGGCCAGTTCCCGCTTGGCCC
>NZ_JH636440.1:52263-72171 GCF_000255705.1 Zavarzinella formosa DSM 19928 | reverse complement strand
TCGAATCCGGCCGCGCGGACCAGTCGGGCGAACTCCCGCACCTCCAGCTCGTTGTCCGCGTTCTTCGGCGAGGTGAGGGTGGCGAACGAGCGGAACCCGCGGGCGAGCAGGTGTTCGGCCGCCAGCCGGCCCGATTCGGTCGAATCGGGGAACACCCCCGGCATCAGGGCCTGGGCGGGCGAACTCGGCCACACGTTTACCACCGGCACGCCCAATTTGGCCGCCCGCCGGGCGAGAGGGAGGTTCGCCCTCGCCACGATGCCGTCATACCGCTCGGCCGGGGTTCGCGCCCGCCGCAGGGTGTCGTGGGCGAATTCGTCAATGATCGACACCCACCCGTGTTCCTCGGCGAACCGCTGCACTCCGGCGAAGATCTCCGAGTGCCGCTTGTACGGCCACTGGAGATCGAGCATGATGGCCACGCGGGGCGGTTGTCCGGCCATGCGACTCTTTCCCGGGTTCGTTACTTTTTTTCCGTGAAACGTGATTCGCGACCGTCAAAATACTTTGTAGTCGGCGAAGCGCGGCCAGTCTCTTGAATCGCCACCCGTATCATGGGGCGGGGGCAAGTGTTTTCCCAAGCCGACGACGCCGGAGATGAAACAATGCGGGCGTCCATCCTCTTGCTGCTCATTGCGTCGCTGGTCGTTGCCGCGCCGGCTCCCAAGCCCGCCGCGAAGAAGATCGCGGACGTGTTCGGAACGGCGGTCGAAGCCAGGGGCGTGACGTGCGAGATGAGCCCGCGGGGCGAACTGCGTGTCGGCGTGGCAAAGGAGGCTGCCGCCGAAGGTGAAGATCACGGGGCGGCCCGGCCGCTGGTCACCCGGAAATTCGAGGGGGACTTCCAAGTAACCGTTCGCCTCGCCCATGTCCCGTCGGACGCCAAAGACCTGTCGGCCGTCGGCGATGGCAAACCTGCTTTTTCGGCCGGCATCGCCCTGTACACGCCCGCCGACCCGACCCAGTCGGTGACCTTCCTCCAACAACACTTGAAGGAGGGGGAAACTTGGAAGAGCGATTTCTTCGCGTGCATTCGCTACAACACGGACGTCTTCGAGAGCGTTCGGCGGCCCGGCGAGAAGTTGGATCGCGGGCCGGTCTATCTGCGTCTCACCCGCCGCGGGGGCGAGTTCACCTCCGCGTCGAGCCACGACGGCAAGAAGTGGACTCCTGTTGCCTCCCTAGGCCGGTTCAAATTCGGATCCGCCGTGCTGATCGGCCCGGCCGCGACGCACAACACCTCGGCCGGGCACATCGTCACGTTTGACGAGTACGTCCTGACAAAGCCACCGGAGGAGAAGAAATGACGACACGAATCGCTTGCCGCATGGCGGGACTGAGGCCCCTTGCCTGTCTCGTGCTATGGGCGATCTCGGCCGTCGGAACGGCCGCCGACAAGCCGGTGAAAGTGTTCGTTTTGGCCGGCCAGTCGAACATGGAGGGGCACGGGTTCGTCGCGGCCGATCCGAAGCGGAACGAGGGAAAGGGCAGCCTGGAGCATGTCGCCAAGGACAAGGGCGCCGACCCCAAGTTCAAGCGTCTGCTCGACAAGGACGGCAAGTGGGCCGTCCGCGACGACGTGTGGATTCACTACCTGGACCGAAAGGGTAAGCTGACGGCGGGCTTCGGGGCAAAGGAAGACCGCATCGGGCCGGAACTCGGGTTCGGGTGCGTGGTCGGTGACGCGTTTGAGGAACCAGTGCTGCTTGTCAAGCTGGCTTGGGGTGGGAAGAGCCTGGCGAAAGACTTCCGCCCGCCGGGCGCGGGCGGGGAAACCGGCCCCTTCTACAAGGAGGTCGTGGACCGTACGAAAGCGGTCCTGAAGGACCTGAAGAAGGAGTTTCCCGAGTTCGGCGACCGCGACTACGAGTTGACCGGGTTCGGCTGGCACCAAGGGTGGAACGACCGCGTCAACCAGGCGTTCAACGACGAGTACGAGAAGAACATGGCCCATTTCATCCGTGACATCCGCAAAGACCTGGGTACGAAGGACCTGCCGTTTGTGATCGCCGAAACCGGCCAAGGTGGCCCGGCGGAGAAACACCCGAGGGCATTGTCACTGATGAAAGCCCAGGCGGCGGTGGCCGGGCACGAGGAGTTCAAGGGGAACGTGGCGTTCGTGAAAACGACAGGGTTCTGGCGGTCGGAGGAGGTGTCGCCGACCAAACAGGGCTACCACTGGAACAGCAACGCCGAGACGTACTACCTGATCGGCGAGGCGATGGGCCAGGCGATGTTGAAGTTGTGTGAGAAGAAATCGTCCAAATAAGCGCCGTTTCCCGCCCTCGGAGGTTGTCGGATGCCGAACCGTTTTTCTTGCATCGTGGCGGGCTTGGCGGCGTTCGCCGTTTGCGTTTCCGCCGTCCGGGCGGCCGACCCGTCACCGCAGAGGGCGGAGATGGCGGGCTACCTTCTCGTCCCACATGAGAAGGTGGACGCAAAGTACAACGCCGGCTTCTCGACATATGTGGCGGCCTGGCCTCTGTTGAAGAACTACCCGGGTCAGGAGTTTCAAAGCGGGTTGTTCGGCACGTGGATGTTCGCCCGGCACGACGGTCAGAAACCGAAAGATCAATATTCAGACATCGAGGGGGGCCTCGGCTGGTGGCGGGACACCCGGTTCGCCACCGAGACACCGAAGTTCATCATGGGCGGGGTGGCCCTGAACTTCAGCGAGTGGGCGAACGGCCCCGGCGCCGGCAAGGGCCGCGACTGGAAGAAGCCCGCCGGTCACTACGCCATCGCCCAACTCAGCCCGTGGGTGCTGTGGCCGCCGGACGGCTTGAACCTGAAACAAGGCACGAGCGGCGAACTGTTCGGGTACGGTTACCTGCCGCTGCCGCTCACTTCGCCCAAGAAGACGACCGCCGGAAAAGACGTGCCGACCGGCAACCAGTGCTGGACGCTGTTCCTGAACACCGGCAACTTCAAGGGGCCGGTCACATTCTTCCTGCCTTACTTCTGGTCCAAGCCGACTGTTGATAAGCCCGAATTGGGCGGGCTGTTCCTCGACACCCGGCCGTCGGAGCCGAACAAGGCGGTGCAGATGGAGACGCAGCACGTGCCCGCGTACACCGCCACCGACGCGAAGGGCGACACCTACGCTCGTGTCGCCCCCACGCTGTTCCCGGCGAAGGCGGCCGGCGATGCCCCGCTGATCCATCGCATCACCGCATATGGCCGGGCGGCCCTGTGGGACGGCGTGGAAGGGTGGTTCAACGGTGGCAAAGAAGTGTCGGGAACCATCGACGCGAAGGCGTCGGCGGTTCACATGTTCAAGGGAGGCGGCGGGGCGACGTGGCAGATTTACCCGCCGAACACGCCCCGCGAGAAGAAAGCACCGGTGGCGTGGAACTCGTTCGCCACCCCCGCCGCACTCGACGACACCACCTACGGCTACAAGTGGGCAAAGGAGGCGGTGGCGAAGGACGGAGCGACCATCACGCTGCCCGAATACTACCGCCTGACAAAAGACCCGAAGGCCAAAGACCGGTGGGCGGTGGTGAGCGCCAGCGAAGTGCCCGCCGAAACGGGCTTGGCCAAAGTGACCTTCCCGCAGAAACGTCCCGCTTCGCAACCATATGTCACTCCCGATGAGGCAAACAGCAGTTGGAAGAAGCCGGGGCCGGCGACCGGGCCGTTCGAGGCGAAGCTCGGCGACGGCAGTGTGGTGACGTACCACTGGTATCGCTTCGCCGACCAACCGGCCGTGTTGAACGCCGACCTGACCGCCAACGAGCGGGAGACGCTCCAGAAGCGGGTGGAGATGTTGCACAAAAGCTGGACGAAAGACCGCGAGTACCTCCCCCCGCCGACCATCGGCAAACTGGCCGACCTTGATCCCGCCGTTCTTGTCAACCCGCCGAAGGGCCTGGAAATCGGGTACGTGCCGATCGTCACCCGCCAGGCCAAGAAGGAATAACCCGGCACCCCGGCGCGAAGTGACCACCCGCCGCGTCGAACCGAACCCGCCTGAGAAGGAGACTCGATGACACCCGCTGTGTTGCTCGTCCTGGCATATCTGTCGGCCGCCCCGAGCTTCAAACCGGACCAGGGCAAGCTGCCCGTCGCCCCGCCGAAAGGGGCGGCGGTGTTGCTCGACGAAAAGGGGAACCATTCGTTCCTGAGCATGGCGGGCGAGAAGATTGACTGGCCGGTCGAGGACGGGGTGATCACTTCGACCTCCAACAAGAAGAACCAAAATCACATCGTGTCGAAGCTGCACTTCAAGGACGCCGACATCCACGTCGAGTTCCTGCTGCCGGAGAAGGGGACGGGGAACAGCGGGGTCTACATCCACGGGAACTACGAGATCCAGATCCTGAACTCGGCCGGCAAGGAAAAGGTCACGCAGGACGATGCCGGCGCGCTGTACGGGTTCTCGGCCCCGTTGGAAAACGCCTGCCGCAAACCGGGGGAGTGGCAGGTGTTCGACATCCGCTACCGCGCCCCGCGACGGGACGAGTCGGGCAAGATCACCGAAAAGGGAACCGTCACAGTGTGGTTCAACGGCAAGCAGGTGCAGGACAACACCGAGTTCGGCGAACCGAAATCGACGTTCCACCCGTTCCGATATGGCAACACCCCTTACTTGGACAAGATCCGCGACCGGCAAAAGAAGACAATGACCGGCCCGGTGTTCCTCCAGGACCACGGCAACCCGGTGAAGTTCCGCAACGTGTGGGTGGTCCCGGCGGACAAGGAGGCGTTCACTTACGAAGCCGACAAGAAGTGAGCGGGGACTGGCGACGCTCCGCAGCCGTGACGGATGGTTCATCGCCGGTCGGGCGAACGGGTTCCAAGCGGGCCATGCGACCGGCGCGCGATAAGATCTATCGGAAACGCGCTGATCGCAGTTGCGTGTCCCCTTGGAGAATCGCGATGAACCGCTGCCTGACCCTGCTCGCCTTTTTGACCTTTTCAACGACCCTTTTCGCCGACGAAAACGCCCGGACTCCCCCGCCCGAAGCCAGCGACATGAAGGTCCTCTTCAACGGCAAGGACCTCACCGGCTGGGACGGCGACCCGCGGCTGTGGGCCGTGAAGGATGGCGTCCTTCGCGGCGAGACGACCAAGGAAAACCCCGCCAAGGGTAACACCTTCCTCATCTGGAAGGACGGGACCGCAGCGGATTTCGACCTGCGGCTTTCCTTCCGAATGAACGCCGCCAACAACTCCGGCATTCAATACCGTTCCAAGCACATCACCGAAGGCAAGGTGAGCAACGCCTGGGTCGTGCGCGGCTACCAGCACGAGTTGCGGAACGAAAAGAAGTTTCCCAACACGTCGAGCTTTATTTACGACGAGGGCGGCCGTCGCGGCCGGATCTGCCTGCTCGGCGAACGGGCTGTCTGGACCGCCGACGGCAAGAAAGAGGTCAAGGAAACGTTCGTGACCCAGGAAGCTTTCGACAAACTGATGAAGCTGGACGACTGGAACGACGTGGTCATCGTCGCCAAGGGCAAAAACATCAAGCACTACTTGAACGGCCAACTCGTGCTGGACTTCACGGACGAGGACCCGAAGCTGGCGCTGTCGGAAGGCATCTTTGCCCTCCAACTTCATGCCGGGGCGCCGATGTGGGCGGAGTTCAAGAACATTCGGCTCAAGCAGCTCAAATAGATTGCTGACGATGCGCGTGGTGACCGATGTGCTTGTCCTGCTTTGGTCCGACACGCCGAGGTTTCCATTCGGGAAACGCAGCAGCGTCGAGCCGGAAAGGCAGGCAAGCAACGGGCGACGCCCCGCCATCGCAGGTCAATCGCCGCCCTTCCAACTTCACTTATCTTTCCCTGACGAGAACAAAAATGAGCGGACGTATCGTGTCTGTGTTCGCGTGGGCCGTGCTGTTGGGCGTGGCCATGCCGTCCCTTGCCCAGAAGGGTGACCCCACGGAAAAGTACCCGGCGCCGCCCGCGGGCTTCGACAAGCGGCGGGACGGCATCGATCATGGCAAGCTGGAGACGGTCGAGTACGACTCGACGACGGTCGGCGGGAAGCGCAAGGCGAGGGTCTACACCCCGCCGGGCTACTCCAAGGACAGGACGTACCCGGTCCTGTACCTTCTCCACGGCATCGGCGGCGACGAGAACGAGTGGGCGCGCGGCGGCACGCCGGACGTGATTCTGGACAACCTGTATGCCGACAAGATGGCGGCGCCAATGATCGTCGTCCTGCCGAACGGCCGGGCGTCGAAGGACGTGACCGCAAAAGACCCGATCCCCAAGCAGTCCCCCGCGTTTGCCGTCTTCGAGAAGGAACTGCTCACCGACCTGATCCCGTTCGTCGAGAAGACGTACCCGGTGAAGGCCGGCCGTGAATCACGCGCCATCGCCGGGCTGTCGATGGGCGGCGGTCAGTCGCTCAACTTCGGGCTGGGCAACCTGGACACGTTCGCCTGGGTCGGCGGGTTTTCGTCCGCCCCGAACACGAAGAAGCCGGACGACCTCATCAAAGACCACGCGGATGCGGCCAAGAAATTGAAGCTGCTGTACGTCGCCTGCGGAGACAAGGACGGGCTGTTCCGGATCAGCGAGGGCGTCCACAAGATGCTGGACGAGAAAAAGGTGCCGCATGAGTACCGCGTCATCCCCGGCGGCGGCCACGACTTTAAGGTGTGGAAGAGCGACCTCCACCACTTCGCCCGACTGGTGTTCCGCGAAGTTGATGCGGAGAAAAAGGACGGCGGGAAATAACTGGAACGAATCACCGTCACCTGATGATCCCCGCCAACCCGCCGAAGGAAGCGTTGGAGGCCAATCGCAAACGGGCCAACCAAGCCCCCAGAAACGACCACTCCCACAGCGTCGCCAACCCCGCCGCCGGTGAAGAATAAGGGTTGTCGGCCGGAGCGGACGACACACCAACGACGCAAAAAAACCTGAAAAATATTCGGAATGGCGATTTACAGGTCTGAGGCTGCCAAAACATGCTGGTGCCTTTTGCCAAATTCCGGCGTTTCGAGCCGAATTCTCTTTATCTATTTCAAACGAGACCGTACCCTTTCGCCTCCGTTTGAGAAAGACTCAAAGACGACTCATCTGAAAAGGCGGAACTGCTGGTAAGATTCGGGAAGAATTCAAGCACGCCGCCGCTTACGCTGGTTATCCCTTATATTCCGACAAGTGGTAACTGGGCCTATTCGCGATCCAACCATAAGTGCTGAAGGACGATAGCGGGTGCCGTCGTCTTGGTCTGCGGGTAGGTGAACCCGCGATTGTGCGTCGTTTCGTGAAGATCTTGGGCATACCCTTTTGCGACAGAACCACAGCACTTCTTGAGGCTGCCGTCCAACTTCAACTCTAATTTCCGCTTGCCGAGAGCCGTCTTGAGCTTAGTGACAATCGTGTAGCCGCTCGCTGCGTAGCCTACCATCAGCGCATGCGGCATCGCCCATGCGTATTCTCCCGATACAAACCGGATAATGCCCTTATCGCAATAATCTTCTCCAGCAGGCGTCGGGCGTCCAACTGGCTTACATTCGACGAATAATCCGTCCGCAGAGCGAAGACCCGGACTGCAATTCCGGCGGACAGCGACGTGGAGGTCGGGCATTTTGTCGAGGTGCTTGCGATCAAAGGATTCAAATTTGGACTCCCGGTTTATCCAGAAATTTTCCGACGTGAATGCGGGAAAGTCAGTGCTGTCGAGGACGTCATCCATTAAGCGGTTGCGAAGTTCCAAGGTGATTTCGTCTTCGGTCGCGCCGTCGAGAATAAACCCGTTTTGCGGATCATCCCTGAGCAGCCTCCATGCCTCAGTAATGGCTTCGACGATAACGCGGAGGGTGGCCTTCGGGTAAGGCGGGTTCGGCAAGACGACAGAAGCGGAGCCGTAAATGTGGCTGAGTTTAGGCATGAAGTTTAATCGGTTAGTTTATCGAGTCGGTTCCGTATGATCTCTCCGCACAGCAGGCGGGCGCGAGAACCCGTCCAGTAGCGATAGTGCTTGTAAATGCCGACCACGAGTCCGGCATCTTCTTCCACAAAGATTTGCGTAGACCCCGTCTCTGCGGCAAGTTGAATGATCAGTTCTAGCACGCCATCGGCGACCGAATCCGGATTGGCCGGGGTGTGGTTGCTTGTCGTGAGCGACAATACTTCAAACGGCGCCCCCATCCGGCCGTTTGTGGAGGGCAGTTTTAGTCGCTCAACAGTTAATTTGCCGCCTCTTGGAGGGATGAACGGGACGAGTGTCTTCTTCACCACCGCAATGAACGCCTTCTTCTCTGCCTCGGTCGGCGCGCGGCACGCCCTGGCGCGGGCCGTATCATACGGCAGAGCGACATCAAGCGTGTCGCGCACAACCTGAAGGTCGTAGGCTTTCAACCCATACAAAGTGGCAAAGAAAGCGTCGATGTCTGACCAAGGAATGTCCGTTCCTACGGTAAGTGATTCAGAAAGCCGTGTCAGCTCTTTTCGCTGGTCTTCCTTCAGTGACTCCAAAGGAATGATCGGGCAGTTTTCGAGATCAGCTTTGCGGGACCGACGGCGTTCTGCTCCAAACTCAGGGCTTGTTGCCAGCAAGTAATACACCCAAATGTTGCTATGAACAAATAGGTGGAGATAGCGTGCGAGGAGTTCGCCATCGGCATGTCCACACGCGGAGTATCCGTTAAATGTTTCGTGATACGCAACTCGCTCGAAAGAAAGCACGGCCCGGCCTGACTCTCGCTCTTCGCCGGGCGACTGCTTTACCAACGCGAGCGGTGGATCGTAGATGGTAGAACGCCGGGGCCACTGGGCCTTGTCCAGTCCAAAGGTCGGCAGTTGCTCCGGGCTGACCACAAACTTGAATGCGTCTTTGACGCTCAGGTTTGGCAATCCTTTCAAATGGCTCGCGTCTCGGGTGCGCTCTTCCGGCTTTCCACGAGTGTACCCTTTTCCGTTTCGGTGCTTCCCGACAACTTTCTTCCAATATTTGTTGAGCGGCGTCCCGCCAGCAGACAGAATCTTCTCAATGACCTCCACGTCCAGCATCGTGCCGATGGACAGTGTTTTCCATAGCCAAGGCTTTTTGGTGGCCGCCACCGGATCGATTAACCGGGTAGATTCGGAGTCGATCCGGAACTGTCCTGTTTTGTTGAGCTGCACCTCGATTGGGAGCGTTATTAGGCGCGTCATGTGACCCTCGGGCGGCCGCTTATTCGTGGCAAAAAGCAGAATCCAAGGCTGGTTCATGTCTGGCCACACATGCGTGTCGGACAAATTCGTGCCGTTGACAATGCCGTCCACCTGAAGGAGGCTGAAAAGTGAGAGCCGGGCAGAGGATGGGGTCACAGCGGTTTTCAGCAGAATGCGTGCCGGGAGTGCCATTGCGATTCGACCACCGCTTTTGCACCACTCCATCGCCTTCCACAAAAACGGCAGATCTGGGTTTTGGTCGGGAAGGCGGTACACCTTGGCCTTCGGCGCATCGATCTTCTTAATCACCTCTTTACAAACATTTTCGAGCTTCTTTCCAAGGGAGTTGTCAACGCTTGTCCACGGTGGATTGCTCAGGACCACATCAAATTTTCCATCAAAACGCTTTCCCAAGTGGGTGCCAAGACTGCCAAGAGCGGTCCCTCTTTTGTCTGCACCTGGCTCCCTGACACTGTGCAACACATGCCCTCGCAGGTTCTTGAAACGGAGCTTGTTTGGGGGCTGCGGTTCGGGGTCGAGTTCGACTGCCGTCAGGTACAGGCTGAGCGCAGCCAGCCTCAAGGCTTCCTCGCTGATGTCGAAGCCCACAAGCTGGTTTTCCAGAACTCTTCGGATCGCGTCCGTTCCGGGCCTTTCTGCTCCATTCCCTTGCTTCCACAGTTCCAAGTACAAGCGCCGGAACGCCAAAACGAGGAAAACCCCCGCGCCGCATGCGGGATCGAGCACGCGACAATCGGTAATGTTTGGCAGCCCATCGAAGGCTTCGTCCAGAAGCGTGATGGCGATGTTTCTGGGCGTGTAGCACTGGCTCGTCTTCTTCGCCTCCTTCGGCGTCCACTCCCATGAGAACGCCTCGTAGACTTGGCTGAGCAGACCCACGGGGATGTGGGCGAAATCGAAAGTTTGCCAGTTCCAGTCAATCAACGGCTGGTAATCGTTGCCGCTCGGCTGGTGTCCACGCACGACAGCCGAGAGGTGACGGAAAATTTCTCCTTCGGTAAGCTCGTCGATACGCTTGAAAAACGCCTCACTCCCGCTTTCGGACAACGGCAGGAAGTCGCCGTTGAACGTCTTGTCTAACCATGCACATGTGTCGGCTGCGTTCTTGGGGTTTAAAAAGCAATCGGTCCAGTCTAGTGCCTTGGGGGCAATGTTCTTGACTGGGTAGTTTTCAAGAACGCCCCGATCCCGAAGAAATCGAAAAAATAGGGCGCGGCCAACAAGTGATAGCGCATCAGGGCGAAGCACTTCATCATTCGCGATTTTGTTCGCGGCATGCTTCAGTAGCTCGAAGAGTTTCTTGAAAACGACGTCACCCGCCGCAAAGTCTTCGCCCTCAGTGATCCCAAATGCGAGCCGCGAAAAAAGAGTCCGTCCGTCCGTCGAGCCTGGGGTATACTCTGTCCATTCAGGCCGCTGTTCGCTTGGGGATACTGGTGTTACGAGAAGTCGCCCAAATTGGACGCGAGCGAGATATACCCGCTCACCCCGACAGGCAATCTGACGGAAAATTGTGGGGATTTGGTCTGGCTCATCATCGAAGAGATATTGCGTTGGCTTGGACTTCGTCAGCCGCTGCTCATCGACAAAGTAGAGTAGTGGTCTTCCCTGATACTCGGCAACCCCGTCCGGAGCGGGGCGATTCTTGCGCCGCAGAGCATTTAGGGTGAGGTAATCTTGAAGGTCAGGTTTCGGATTTTCCTCGCCGAATATGCGTACATTCTCTTTTGCCACTCCGTAGCCGTGAAGTTCATCCCGGATTTTTTTCGCGGATTTGGCCGGCATGGTATTCGCGCAAACCTTGCGATGGTCGACGTGAAGCCCTATCCTAGGGATGCCGTCCGTCTCCTCCGGTCCACTCGCCCAGCGCGCAAGCTAACTATCCTATATATTGTGTGGAACACTTGGGAGGCTGTCGATATTTTTTCTGATTATTCTGGCAGAAGTGCTCAAATCACTGTTGGCAAAGGCTACGCACCCCGCCATCTTTGTCTCGAAGGCGGCTCAGTGATTTTTTGCCGGGGCGATTTCCCTAACTGCGGTCGCATGGTGCTGTGCCAGTGTTTTTCGCCCGGCGGGAACCAGATCGGGTTATTTGTCCGAACCTAGCGAGTGAAGCAGAAGGGCTACCGACCGAGCCACAAGTCCCCAGCCCTGCCGGGGAAGCACCAAAACCTACTTCCCTTCCTTTGCCCCATACCCCTTCCACACCCATTCAAAGGCGTGGGGGAGGAACTGGTTCTGGGCGTTGCCGATGCCGTGGCCGGAGTTGCGGCAGAAGAGGTATTGGTATTCGTAGCCCTTATCCTTGAGGACCTTGGCCATTCGGTGATTGGCTTCCACCCAGTCGTGCATGTTGTCGCGCATCACGTTGGGGTTGAGCAAATCTTTGTCGCCGACCGAGATGAAAATGCGGATCGGCTTTTTCGGTTCCTTGGGAATCAGCGTTTCGTGGAAGCCCCAAGCGCCGTCGGGATACTTGGAATCGAACGGCCATGCTTGGTTCACGAAGGTGCCTGATGTCGTCAGCACCCGGTGGTACAGGTCGTTGCGGAACCACGCCATGATGAGGGCGGCCGATCCGCCGGAACTGCTGCCCATCGCCGCGCGGCCTTCGGGGTCTTTGGTCAGCTTCACCTTGCAGTTTTTCTCCACGCGCGGCAGCACTTCGTCTTCGATGTACGTGGCGAAATCGCCATTCATGTTGTCGTATTCCTTGCCGCGTTCGTGGCCTTGGGCGTCGCCGCCGCCGTTGCTGAGGGAGATCAGGACGATGGGGGGAATCCGCTTTTGGGCGATCAAATTGTCGAGGATGGTTTTGTAGCCGCCGGCGGCGCCGGGGCCGTCGTGAACCACCATGAACGGCGCCTCCGTCCCTTCCTTGTATTGGGCGGGGACGTACACCCCGACCCGGCGCTTGTAGTCGATGGTGTGCGTCTCGACAATCAGCGTCTTCGGGTTCTTCGGATCGACCGTGCCGAACACCTTGCGGGCGATGCCGGGGTTGAAGAGCTTGGTTTCCTTCGAGTCGAATTCAAATTGCGTCACCTTCCCTTGCGGAACACCCTCAACCGGTTTGCGTTCCGGGGCCGCCACATACTTCGGCCCGATGACGAAATTGTCATTGGCATCGAGCGGGGGATTCTCCCCCTCTTTCAGCACCTTGAACGGCGGGGCGCCTTTGTCGTCGTAGTTGCGGGCCGGCTGGGCCATCGACAAGCCGGTGCTTGAGAAAGCGGCGATCAAGACGAACGCGGACAGTTTGCGCATAAAACCCTCACAGTATTGGCGGGAAGTTCCTGGCGCTTGAACGGCGCCCGAACGTGGGCTGCTAACCTATTCACGATCTTCCGCATCGGTCAGGCTCGATTTGATTCGTTTGTCTCTGGCTCGCGTCGTCACGGCAATGAGGCCGCCGGGGCCAGCCTCCGACATGAATGTGATCGCGAGATCAAATGCTGGCAAGCCCGGAGATGATGCGGTAAGATCCTGGCTGGCGCCGATCATTCTGCCGACACGGAATCGATCCATGATTCGCATCTCCTCGCTGGCCTGGGTTCTTTTGGGGCTTTGCCTCTCACGGCCGGGTCTGGCCGCCGAACCAACCTCGATTCCCCGCGCCACAACGCCGCAGGTTCATCAAGCGGTCGATCACGCCATCAAATATCTGCAAACCGAATGCGCCGCCTGGTTGAACACTCGCCAATGCGCCGCCTGCCATCATGTGCCGATGCCGCTTTGGGCGCTTGGCGAAGCCGAACGGCAGGGGTATGTGATTGACAAGAAATTCTTGGCGGAGACGGTCGAATCCTTGCTGGGGAGCAAGGACAAGTTGCTGGCCTCAAGAATCTTCCCCGATCCGGCCGCCCCGCCCGATCCGCGCCCGCAGGGCCGGGGGCTGAACATGGGGTTGCCGTTCCTGGCTGTCGCCGCACAGTCGTTGCCCGCGATGAGCGAGGGACAGAAACAAAGCTTAAAGTTGATCGCGGAGGAAATCGTCCAGAAGCAACAGCCCGACGGCTCATGGGAATTCTTTGCCACCCTCCGGCGACCGCCAATTAACGAAAGCCAGACCACTGACGCCGCCTGGATCATCATGGCGCTTTCGGGGCAAACGGGGCCTGATTCGCCAAAATCTCAGCGTGAGGCTCTGGCGAAAGCGATCACTTGGCTTGACGCCGCCAAACGCTCCGACCTGCATCAAGACAAAGTCCTGAAGGTGTTGATGGGGGTTCGCTCCGGCAAACCACCCAAAACGCTGCAACCGACGATTGACGAACTGCTGGCCCTGCAACGCGCCGACGGCGGCTGGAGCCAGACCGTGCCGGAATTGAAGAGCGACGCCTTTGCCACCGGCCAGACCTTGTACGCTTTGTCGCTCGCGGGTTTCACGGCCGACCGACCCGAAATCAAACGCGGGATTGACTTTCTGGTCGCCACGCAAAAGCCCGACGGCGCCTGGCCGATGATTTCTCGATCAACCCCCAATGGCGATCCCGGTGGCGCGAAACTCCTGACACCAATCACCTGCGCCGCCAGTTCTTGGGCCACCCTCGGCCTCGCGCGACTTGTGCCGAAGGAAAAGTTGGACGAACTGGCGAAAGATCCGGCTCTCTTTCTGAACACGGCCCGGAAGGCGCTGAAGTGGGACGAGCCTGCGGAACCGGCGAAACTCTTCGGGCCGGTTCACTTCGTTGGCACCAAAGGGCTTGGCTCTTATCTCATCACCGGCTCCGAGGGGCATGTCCTCATTTTCACCGGGATGCCGGGATCGGGGGAGATAATCGAGAAGTCGATCATCAAGCTTGGGTTCAAGCCATCGGACGTGAAGATCATCCTTACTGGCCACGCCCACTGCGACCATGTCGGCGGGCACGTTTATCTCAAAAAGGCCACAGGCGCGAAAATCGCCATGATGCGAGAGGAAGTCGAACTGTTCCAGTCCGGCGGCAAACTCGACTTTCACTACGGCGACAGCAAAGAGTTCGCGTTCGACGCCGCCAAGGCGGACACGATCTTCCGCGATGAGGATGAGATCAAACTCGGCGACATCACAATCAAGGCGTTGTTGACGCCGGGGCACACCAAAGGCTCGACCACCTACGTCACCAAGATCGTTGTGGACGGCAAGATCTGCACGGTTGTCTTCCCTGACGGAACCAGCGTAAACCCCGGCTATCGAGTGACGAATCGCCCGTCTTACAAGGGGATCGAGGACGACTTTCGCCGGACCTTCCGAACACTGGAGGGGCTGAAGCCGGACATTTGGCTTCACGGACACACCAATAACATTGGGTACGACGCCAAACTGGCGAAAGCGGCGAAGGAAGGGGCGGCCGCTTGGGTCGATCCCGAGGGTTACCAGAAGTTCGTGGCGGCCGCGAAGGAGAAATTCGAGGCCGCCGTCGAGAAGGAAAAGAAGGCCCCATAGCGTGGGGCCAGCCGCCGGAACCGACAACGAGGAGACGCCGTCATGTCCCGACGAAGAATCAGTGTTTTGGCCGCCTTGCTTGTGTTTGGTGTCGCCGGTGTCGCCCTTTATTTCATCGCCCGCCCCCGGCCGGATCGAGGCGTTGAGAAGGATCAGGTCGATCACGCCAGCCAAGTCGAACTGGCCCCGTATCAGCTTCCGCAGACCGTCATTGTTCATGCCGTTTATCCCGGAGCCGATGCCCGGGTTTTGGCCGACACGGTGGCGGGACCGATTGAGGAGCAGGTCAATGGCGTCGAAAACATGCTGTCCATGTCGTCGCAATCCTCCAGCGACGGCCATTATCGCCTGCAAATAACCTTCCCCGCCGGGGCCGATCTCAACATGGCGCAAACGCTGGTCCAGAACCGGGTCAGCATGGCCATGCCGGTTCTCCCGGCCATCGTGCAGCAAGAAGGAATTCTTGTTCGCAAACGGTCGGCCGAGCCGCTCATGCTCATCGCCCTGACTTCGCCGGTCGGCCGGTTCGACGAGATTTATCTGGCCAACTATGCGGTCATCCAAGTCAAAGACGAACTGGCCCGCGTATCTGGCGTTGGCGATGTTAGCCTGATTGGCCGACGGGAATATCGGGTGAGGGTGTCGCTTGATCCCGACAAGCTTGCCGCGCGCGAACTCACCGCGGCGGATGTGGCCAAGGGGCTGGACTCGCAAAACATCCGGGTGGCCGGTCTCCCGCTTGGCCAGCTTCCGTTGGTGCAGAGTCAGGCGTTCACGCTGACTGTCGCCGCCGTCGGCCGATGGGTCGATCCGGAGCAACTCGAAGCCATCGTCCTCAAGGCCACGCCAGAAGGTCAAATCGTTCGGCTGCGCGATGTGGCCCGTGTCGAATTGGGGCGGGACGAACACGCTGGTTCAACCGCAGCCCTGAACGCCAGCCCGGCGGTGGTGGCGTGCGTTTATTCCCTGCCGAACGCCCGGCCGAGCCAGACAAGCCGGGCCGTTGCGGACAAAATCGCCGAACTGGCCGAGCGACTGCCCGACGGGCTGGCCCTGAAAACAATCTTCGACTTCTCGGCGAATCTGGACGATCCGAACAATCCCGAGACACCCGGACATTTGGTGATCGACGCGGAACTGCCGGAGGCCGCCTCGGCGGAACGCATGGCCGAGGCCCTGAAGCGGGCGGTCGAGGTGGTGCGGCAAGTCCCGGAGGCGCGCGACGTGCTGGCGCTGGGCGAACAGCCGTTCTCATCCTCCCGGAATCACCCTTGCCTCGTTGTTCGCCTGGCTCCGCAAAGCAAGCGGGACGTGATCGCGGACACCATCCGGGGCCGGCTTCTGAATCAGCTTCCCGAGGCCAAATTCCGAATCAGCGTCCCGTCGCTCTCGGGCGGTTTCCCGGTGTACGGCTTCCCCGTCGATTTCACCATTGAAGACCTTGGCCAGCATGGCAGCGAGGCATTGCGTGAGAAAACCGCCGCGATGGTGGAGGCGATGAATCAGGGGGGCAAATTTACGGACGTGGTCCCCGGCTCCGGCCAGCGTCGCGAGCCGTTTCTCCGGCTTGAAATCGACCGCGTCAAGTGCGCGGCATTGAATGTGCCGATCAAGGAAATCCTCAACACCCTGCAAATTTTTCTCGGCCTCCGGGAAGGATCTGGTTTCAATCAGTCTGGCCGGTCGTGGCACATCGATATCCGGCTTGCCCCCAAGATTCGAGAGCAGATTCCGGAGATCAGGCAGCTACAGGTGAAGAACGATCAAGGGCAAATGATCCGGCTGGGCACGGTGATGGATGCCCGCGAATTCACGATGACGTCGCTGATCGAACGGCACAACCTGTATCCCGGCGAGAGAATCACCGGCAACCTCTCGGCCGGCGTTTCTCCGACCGAGGGCAAACGGTTGTGCGAGGAAATGGCGGGGAGACAACTGGATCCCAAACAATTCAGGCTGGTTTGGCGAACCCGCTGATGGATGATGATGCCCGCGTTATTGCTTCCCCGCCCCGAGTTTGATCGCCAGCAATCCCTCTTCCCAACTGGCCGAGTACAAAATCTTGTTGATTGGGTCGTAGGCCATTTCAAACGGGACCGCCGAGAACTTTTGGTCGTTGAGCGGTTTCCAGTTGAGGCCGTCTGTCTCCGGGGAGACGAAAAACGGCTGGCTCTTGCTTGAGCTGGCGATATAGATGTTTTCGCCATCCCCGCAGACGCCCATGTACCAACTGTAAACCAGTCCCTTCTTAACCTGTTCCCACGAAGAGCCGTTGTCCGTGCTGCGGGCGGGGTATTGATAGCCACCGGAGTATAGCGTTCCATCTTTTGCCCGATGGAGTTGATTGCCGCCGTGGGTCATCGAGTTTTTGTAAACATTGGCCCATGTCTTGCCGCCGTCGGTCGTCTTGAAAAAGCCCCCTTCTTGGGCGGTGAACAGCCAGGTGTTCTTGTCGCCGATTTTTTTCACCGGGTCGAAGAGAAAGAAAATCGCCATCCCGTAACCTCCCTTGAGCGTGGGCGGCGGGGCGTGGGCGGTCCAGGATTCGCCGCCGTCATTGCTTTCCAACACGCCGCAATTCTTCCCGTCCGCCCACGGCGAATGGAACGACACGAGTACGTGCTTGAAGTCTGCCGGATCGACCGCGAGCGAATAGAGGTCGCGGGTGCCGACGGGTTTCTCGGTGGCCTTCTTGAACCCGTCCGGCATCGACCAGCTTCCACCGCCATCCTTGGAAACCCAAAAGCCAAGGGTTTTGCCGCGAACGCCGTCCACGCAATACAGATGCTTCGAGTCGTTCGGGTTGACTGCGACATGAAGCGGTTCGTCAAGCGGGCCAATTTTCTTCCACGTCGCGCCCGAATCGGTCGTCTTGAACAGGCCCCCCTTCGCCGCGTCGAACGCGCAAACGCACAGATACACCGTCGCCGGATTCTTGGGGTCGACGGTGACCCCCTGACAGAACACATGATCCTTGAAGCTGGTCGTGACATCGGGAGGCGTGACGTTCTTCCAAACTCCGGGAACCAAGTTCGGATTGCCCGCCGCCACGGGGCGAGGCCAGCCACATGCGAGAATCAGAATCATGAACGGGATCGCGAGTTTCATCTGAATTTCTCAGTCAGGGAGAGAAAACGCCATCAAACGGCGTCAGCCGATAGTTCTACGCGGGCGACTTCCGGCGGGCGAGAAAGCCCTCGGGGTCGGCGCCGTTCACAAACTCTCTTACGATGTGGCGGGCCGGGCCTCGCTGCCGCATAAGCGGGAAGCAATGACTTCAGCCATTTGTCCCCGGCCGAATGTCGCCTCGCGGTTTTCTCTCTCTGATGTCCTCTCCGTAATCCAATTCCTCTTGGGTGAGGCCGCTGATCCGGCCGGACATGGCATGTTTTTCCAACCGAACTTTGTATTCAATGATTCGCTCCCAGTAGCCACTGAAGGCACAAGCAGGCGTCATCAAGAAAAGCAAAGCGAAAACTCCCAAGAGCCTCACATCAACAGACAAAGACTTCAAGAATGAAAGGTCACAAAACAGGGCAAGACACACAATCAACGCCAAGGCGGCCAGACTGCTTTTCCAAACCAAGCCGGGCGCCAAACCGTAACTGTCGCCAGGCCGATGATCTTCCAAACTCTCAAATTGTTTTCTCAGCGATGCGGCCATTCCCCAAATCACCCAGAAGCCCAAGATGCTCCCGATGCCGGGGATCAGGCAAAGCCAGACAAGAACGGGTGATAGCTGCCGATGCTCCGGGCATATCAACTTCAGCGTCTGGCAAAGGCAATGCAAGAATTGGGTGACAGCAACAATAAACGCCAATGCAGACAAGAATAACAGAAGCAGCAATATAAAGATGACGGCGATAATATTCATGTGAATTCCCTATTGATCATGGCGCCCAAAAGTCGATTTTCAGTTGTCATTTCCCGTCCCGCTATTGTTTGTGTGTTTCCTCTCTCCGATGTCATCACCGAAATCCAGTTCTTCTTGCGAAAGGCTGTTGAGGCGGCCGGAGACGGTATGATTTTCCAACCGGCCTTTGTATTCAATGATTTGCGCCCAGTAGGCAATCCAGAGGGCGAGACCCAACACGCCAAATATTTGAAGTGAAAGAACATATGCCTTTAACGCCCAATTTATCATGGGCGCAAATTCGGGGATGAAGGCAATCAACGGTAAAAATGTCATCATGGCGAGGCCGAATGCCCAAACCCGGCCACAAGCCAGCCCGTAGGAATTTCCGGGTTGATGATCTCCAAGGCTCTCAAATTGTTTCCGCAGCGACGAGGCTACCTCGTAAACCATCCAGACAGCCATGAAGCTCCCGATTCCCGGGATCAGACAGAGCCAGACAAAGCTGGGCGGCAGTTGCCGATGCTCCGGGCTGACCAATTTCAGAGTGCTGGAAATCGCGATCAAAAAATAGGCGATCACAACGGCCAGGGCAACCGCAAAAGGAAGCGCCAACAGAAGAGCCAGTAAGAGAACAGAGACGCCCATGATTATTCCGTTCTCTTCGAGGCGGTGAACTAGCGTGTATATTCTCTAAGATATTTAAATAAACTACTTTTCGTTGTCATTTTCCAGTTTCCACAATTGGAGATGATTTGGGTTGGATCCCCCAATTGCGAGGCTGCGCCCGTCTGGAGAAAAAGAGATGCTTTTCACACGGGCAGTGGCGCGTCGAGGACGACCAGCTGATGGCATGACTGATAATGTCGCCAGCTCTTTGCGATCCTCCCAATCCCATATTTTCGCAGTTCCGTCATTGCCCCCAGAAGCCAAAAGACGCCCGTCAGGTGAAAAGCAAACGCAATTAACCCCAAACTCGTGCGCCGACTCAATATGGCGAGTTTCCGAATAATTATTAGCTTTCCAGAGCTTTATTGAGCAATCTTCACTGCCGGAGGCCAAGATTTTGCCATCTGGAGAATAAGCAACAGACCACACTCTTCCTTCATGGCTTTCTAATTCATGCTTTAAGGCGAATGGCTCCGCAGTCCAAATTTGAATTTTGGGCCCGCTGGAACATGCCAATGATTTGCCCGATGGGGAAAAGGAAATGGACCAGCACTCGTCAGCCAAAGCATAAAATGGCAATTCTTGCAAGGTTGATATCTCCCATCTTTGCAAAGTCGCTGCGATGCCAGCCACAAGTAGCTTTCCATCAGGCGAGATCGATAGACACGGAATCCAGCCTCCAAATCGTATTTCTGATTCTTGCTTGTTAGCTTCAATGTTCCAAAAACGAATTCCATGCCAATCAGCTGAGACAAGAGCTTTTCCATCAGGCATAAAGGCAACTGCCGTAACGTGTCTTTCGTGCCCTTTCA
>NZ_JH636440.1:0-51894 GCF_000255705.1 Zavarzinella formosa DSM 19928 | reverse complement strand
ATGGACAATGGCTTGCATGCAATGCCACTTTCCGGATAGTCACTTAGAGCGTTTTTCTCCATTTGCCGTGTCCCACAGTGCAACTTGATCTCCTCCAGCTGCCACAAATGATCCGTCAATGGAGAACACAACGCTCGTTATGTGCGACGTGGATGATTGTTTGATATTTGCATAGCGATAGAATCGCATTTGAATTCTCCAAGAGAAAAACTCTGCGCATCCACAATGGTCAAATCAATAAAAATCTTGATTTGATAAAACTACATAGGATTACGGAAGCCAGCTTTCAGAGTTCTAGATTTTCCTTTTATGTGTTGGCGATCTTATTGAATGATTATGTTTCGCCATTCCGGTCAGATTCCCGTTTCCGCATATCGTCGGCGTAATCGAATTCCTCCGGCGATAGGACCGGTGTTGTGAAGTGGCGTTGAAGCCGGAGGCGGCATTCGTTGATTTTCACCCAGTAGACAATCCACGCCACGAAACTGATGCCTCGCAACAATGTGCTTGGCATTTTGGTGAATACTTCACCGTCCAGCATGCCGTCGGCCATCCGGAGGCCGGTCGAAATGATGAGGCCGTAGAGGCAGATCAGGCCGGGCCACAAGCCGTAGGAATCGTTGGGGTCGGCTTCTCCCAGAGCCTTGAATTGCTTCCGGAGCGACGAGGCCACCGAGTGAACCATCCAAATGCCCGCGATCACCCCCGCCAGCGGGATCAGGCAGAGCCAGACGAGACCGGGGGCCATGTTCCGATGTTCCGGCCGGACCATCCTCATCGTGCGATAAACCGAGAACAGGAACAACGACAGCACGCCATGCCAGAGGAGACACAAAACCAGCAAGAACACGATGATGAAAAGCAAGAGGTCGTTGGAAATCATGGCTGTTCCTTGCGCCGACCATCAGGGAAACCGGCGGCTGTCAGCGCCGGGGACGATAAGAGTCGTCCTCTTCCGGGTCTCGCCGGCCGATGTCATCGCCGTAGTCCAGTTCGTCATCCGAATAGCTCGCGGTCAAATGGCGCTTGAGCCGGCCCTTATATACGGCGATTTGCGCCCAATACACAATCCAGGCAATGAAACTGACCATCAGGGGCAACAGGGTGACCCCCATCAATTCCGAGGAATCAAATGCGTAGCCGAGCAGTTCGATCACCAGCGAGACGCCAAAACCATACACCCAGACGATACCGCTCACCGAGGCATAGGCGTCGCCCTGTTCGGATTGGCCGAGGGCTTCAAATTGACGCCGCAAGGATGCGGAGGTCGCGTGAACCATCCAGATGGCCGGGAAGACGCGGAGATAAGGGATAAGGCAGAGCCAGACACAGCCGGGCGGCATGCTCCGGTATTGCGGCCGGATTAGTTTCAACGTGCGGTGCATCGTGAGCAGGAACAGCACGAGGACGATGTGGCTGACGATGAAGAACACCAGCAGAAAAGCCAGAAACACCAGCATCGCCTCGACAAATCCTTGGGCCATGTGCCGCCCCGTCTGTGGAAAGAATTTAATCGTTGCCCACGAGAATCACCCGGAGGTCCATCACGTTGGTGTTGGTCAGGCCCGTTTTCATCAAGGCGTTGACGCGGTCGAAAACATCGTAAGCCGAGTGCCGGTTCAAGGCTTCGCCAAGGTCGATCTTCAGGCGGCGAAGCTCCGCGAGCGTGCTCGCATCGGCCACCGCCCCGGCGGCGTCGGTCGGGCCGTCTTCGCCGTCGGTGCCGCCGCTGAGAACCACAAAGTTCCTCATGCCATCGTCGCCGAGGGCGTGCAGCATCGCCAGCACAAATTCTTGATTACGCCCCCCTTTGCCGGGATTGGGGCCAAGGTTGACGGTTGTTTCGCCGCCGATGAGTAGGCAATGAGGGGGGGAATGAGCCTGCATGTCCGGCGGCAATTTTGAATTTCGTTCGGCGAGAACCTGAAAGACTCCCAGTGTGTTGGCAAGCTGCCCGGCCACTTCTCGGGTATCCCCCTCCACCTCACCGGCACTGAACGTGCTGTAATTCCGGCGTTCCGCTTCTTTTTGGGCCGCGTTTAATGCCACGGCGCTGTTGCCCAACAACACGTTGCGCACATTGGCCGGGAGCGTCTTCAACGTCTCGGGAATTTCGCCCGCCGCCCCGGCCCGCAGATGGTCGATCACGGCGGCGGGAGTCTTCTCCGTCAGCCCGTATTTGCCGATGACGAATAACGCATCAGCAAATGTTGATGGGTCAACGGCCGTCGGCCCGCTGGCGATCACATCGAGCGGGTCGCCGACGACATCGGAAATGATGAGGCTGAACAACCGTCGGCCCGCGAATGCCTGGGCCAGCCGGCCTCCTTTGATGCGGGAGAGATGTTTGCGGACGCAATTCATCTCGTTGATGGTCGCGCCGCAGCCGTGCAGCAACTTGGTGACGGTCTGTTTGTCCGCGAGAGTCACGCCATCCGGGGCGGGCAAGAGGGCCGAGCCGCCGCCGGAGATGAGGCAGACGGCCACGTCGTCCGGCCCGGCGCCGCGAAGCAGTTCCAGCATCCGCTCGGCGCCCGCCACCCCCTCAATGGTTGGGTGATTGCTCCCGCCCGGTCGGCCGGGGTGAGTGATGATGCGTTGGAGCGGCCGAACCGCGTCGGCGGGAACGTTGACCAGGCCGGTGATTTTGGAATGAAATTCCGGCAGGGCGTTTTCAAACGCCGCCGCCATCGCCGCCCCGGCCTTGCCGCCGCCGACCACGAGAATCCGCTTCGCCCGGCCGAGGCTCTCGCGGAAGTCGGCATCCCCTTGAAGAAAGCCGGGAAGCAACACCTCCGGCCGCACCGCCTCCACACCGGCGTGCCAGATCGCGAGGGCGTCGGCCGTGGTGGGGATCATTTTTTCGTCCGCTTGAAGTAATGGAAGCCGGCGCCACCTTTGATGTTGGTGGTCAGGGCGACGAGTTCCCAGTTTTCCTTCTCAAGCGAGGCGAGGCCGGCGTCGAAATTATCCCCGCCAAGCTTTTCAATCTGCCCGGAGTCCAGCCGTTTGTACTCGAACACCGGCCGTGGCGTCGCGGCCGTCCACGGTTGCCGTTTCAGATAGTGAAACCCGGCGGCCCCGGTTTCCTGAATACTGGTGACGAGCATCAATTCGTAGCCAAGTTCGCCGTATTTGTTCAGCCCGGCGTCGATGGAATCGCCCCCGAGCTTTCGCAAGGTTTCCTCATCCCGTCGGACATGCTCCACCGTCTTGTTGGTCGGGCTTCCCAAGGGGGCCGCCCCCGTCTGGCAAAGGCTCGTCCCCGCGAGCAACACCACGCCGGCCACCGCAATCATCCATCGAAACTGCCACATGCCACGGACTCCTTTCGTTCAGATATCTCGGGGGTTGTTTTATGGACGGGGGATGAGGAATCGAAGGCAACTTCACCCCACGGATGCCTTCCCTGAAAGAGAGGGGACCAAGGGGGTGGAAATCATCGTGTCACGCGATTCCCTGGCTCAAGCGTGGCCCTCGCTGGCTCTTCAGGCTCGGAAAAACATCAATGCCAACTCGCTTCTCTTTCTTTCAGGTTTTGAAATTGCGTTTTTGGGATTTTCCAGTGTGTTCTTGGTCTTGGCGAGCCGAGCAGCGTAAGCTGCCGGGTGGCTCCCGGCGGGCGCGGGCTTCCCTTTTAATCAGCCTGACCGAAACCCGTGGCTGAGGCGCCTTCTCTGCCGGAAGCCACCCGGCAGCTTACGCTGCTCGGCTCGCCAAGACCAAGAACACACTGGAAAACCCCAAAAACGCAACTTCAAAACTTCGGCGAGAGGCCGGAAGGTGAGTTTCCCTTTCCGCACCCTCAGCATTCGACCCGGTTGACGGCCAATCCCCCCAGCGAGGTTTCTTTGTATTTCACCTGCATGTCCGCGCCGGTTCGGCGCATGGTTTCGATGACGTGGTCGAGGGAGATGCGGTGGGTGCCGTCGCCGTGGAGGACGGCGAGGCGGGCGGCGTTGATGGCCTTGATCGCCCCCATCGTGTTTCGCTCGATGCACGGCACCTGAACCAGCCCGCCGACAGGGTCACAGGTCAGGCCGAGGTTGTGTTCCATGCCGATCTCGGCGGCGTTCTCAATCTGGGCGTTGGTTCCCCCCATCACGGCCGCGAGGCCGGCGGCGGCCATGCTACAGGCTACGCCGACTTCTCCTTGACAGCCGACCTCGGCCGCCGAGAGGGAGGCGTTTCGCTTGTACAACATGCCGACCGCCGCCGCCGTCCGCAGGAAGGTTCGGCCCCCTTGCGGCGTGGCTCCAGGAAGGAAGCGATAGTAGTAGCCGAGAACTGCCGGGATGACGCCGGCCGCCCCGTTCGTGGGGGCGGTGACAACCTTTCCCCCGGCGGCATTTTCCTCGTTGACGGCCAGCGCGAACAGGCTCACCCAGTCAAATACGCTCAGCGGATCGACCGGCCCCGCCGCTGTCAATTTGGCGTGCAAATCAGGGGCGCGCCGTTTGACACCCAATCCCCCCGGCAACACCCCGCCGGTGACCATGCCCCGTTCTATGCACTGTGACATCACCGCCCAGATGCGATCAAGCCCGGCGTCTGTTTCGTGGGCTGGCCGCCAGGTCAGTTCGTTCGCGGCAACGATATCGGCAATGGCCAGCCCGGTGCGCCGGCCGATTTCCAGCAGTTCCCTCGCGGATGTAAACTCGTGCGGCACCCGAAGCTCTTCCCCGGCGGCCGTCCCCTCGCCTTCCTTCACCACGAACCCGCCGCCGACGGAATAGTACGTCTCTTGCGCGATCACCTCCCCGGCGGGCGAAAAAGCAGTGAACCGCACGCCGTTCGGGTGGAAGGGAAGGAACTCGGTTTCGTGAAACAACAGGTCGTCCGGTTCGCTGAACGGGATGACTTGGCTCCCGCCAACGCGCAACTTGGCGGTTCCCCGGATCAGTTCGACCAAGGCGTCCGCCGTGTCGGGATCGACGGCATCCGGTCGTTCCCCGGAAAGCCCGAGCAGCACCGCCTTGTCCGTGGCGTGTCCCCGGCCAGTGAGGGCGAGCGAGCCATACAGATCGGTGACGATACGGCCGATGCCCGGAAGCAACGATTGATCCCGAAGACCGGACGCAAACCGAAAGGCCGCCAGCATCGGCCCGACGGTGTGCGAACTCGACGGACCAATGCCGATTTTGAACAGGTCAAACACACTGAGATTCACATCACCCTCGGTTTTTGTGTCTTCGATTTGCAAAAGATGCGGAAGCAAACAAACAGGCCGACGGGAGAGACCGGATCACCCATCCTTCACTGTATGCAATATCCGGACGGACTGTTGGAAGATGAACAAACGCGAACGGTCGAAAGAGAGGAGAGCCAGCGAGTTTCGGCGAATTGTCCGAGACTGAGACGTGAGTTTTGAAGTTGCGATTTGCTGGGGCTTGGGTTTTCGATGGTGTTCTTGGTATTGGCGAGCCGAGCAGCGTGAGCTGCCGGGTGGCTTCCGGCAGGGAAGGCGCTTCAGCCACGGGTCTGAGTCCGGCTGAGTAAAGGGGAGGCGACTCGGCTACCAGAAGCCACCCGGCAGCTCACGCTGCTCGGCTCGCCAATACCAAGATATCTCTGCGAAAGCCAAAAAAACGCAACATCAAAACTCGCAGGAGAGGATGCCGGACGGATTGGTTTTCACCCTATAACAAACACAGCCGCCCAAGCAACTTTTGAGACTTCCAAACAATACTCATCAGACAAAGCACACATGGCCGCCATCCTCTATCTGTTGTCGGTGGTCGTGATTGATGCCGGCTGGATCGTCATGTTGCGGGCGGTTCGCCGTCGCCTGCGGGCCGGGCGTTTCAATCAATCGCCGGAGGATGAGCTTCCCGTGTTGGACGGGGCCGAACTGGCGTTTCTGGCCGATGGTCCCCAACGGGTTTTCGAGATGGCGGCCGTGTGGTATGTGTCGAACGGCCACGCCGGGTATGTCGCCAAGACGCAACGACTGATCCCGCTGCGGCCATTGCCCGAAGACGCCCCGGCGATTGTGCGGATGCTGGAAAAGGATCTCCGGTTCGCCTCCGATCACACCCCGCTTTACAAAATCGGCCAACTGGTCGCCTCGGATTATCGATCGCATTTTGAATATCTCGAAACCCGGGGGCTGGTGGTTCCCATGTCTCGCCGGATCGCCCTCGGCGTCTATGCGGTCCTTCAATTTCTCTGTTCGATGGCTTTTTTTAGCGTCGGCCTGATTGCGGGCGAATTGATCCTCGACATGACAGACGACGATTTCGCCAGAATGCTGCCGCTGTATGTTGCCTTCTTTCCGGGGAGCCTCCTGTTTCTCTATTCGTTTTTTCTTGTCTCGGCCGTCTCGCTCACTCAATCGCGATTATCACGCCAAGGCCGAAAAGCGCTGGCCGCTTATCAACATCAACATTGGCCGGCCCGGCGCTGGTATGAAGTGTTTGGGCCGCCTCCCGGATTGGAGAATAACCTGCCGTTGGCCGTCGCCCTCTATGGCACATTGATGTTGCACCGGACCGATTTGAAAGACCTTGGCGACGGAATCAGCCCCCCGAGTTCCGAGTGACCGCGATGCCCCCCGAATATCATTCGCACCCGGAGTATCTGGCCCTGCTCGAAACCGTGCGGGCGTATCCGCATGACGACGCCCCTCGGTTGATTCTCGCGGATTGGATTGAGAAACATGGAGACGACGAACGGGCCGAATTCATCCGCTTGCAGATTCAGCGGGTGACTCTCGCCCGGATTCCCTTCAACCCCTTGGACGACACCAAACACGGACCCATCTATGGGTTGCTCGCCCGAGAGCGGGAATTATTGAGATACGCCAACCACGTCAAATGGATTGAATGGCGGGAAGCCAAATATGTCGGATGGTATGAAGGGGACATCACGCGGATCGACTTTAATGTTGGTCTTGACGAGTGGAATTATTGGTTCATCCGCGGATTCGTTTCCGAGATCATTCTCCCCTCTGCCGCGTTCATGACGCACGCGGCCACCCTGTTCGCCAAACACCCGATCGCCCGAGTGACGCTGACAAAAAGGCACCCCTGCCGGGACGCCACCTTCGGCCACTACACATTTTTCCCGTCCGATCACTTTGAAGACAACCCCTATGTGATCCCGGCGATTTTCGAGCCGCCGCCATCCGGGTTCCGTTTCGCCACGCGAGAGGCCGCCTTCGACTGGCTCAGCCGCCGATGTGTCGATTACGGCCGACAACTGGCCGGCCTGCCGCCCCTGCGGGATGTCACTTCTTGACCGGTTGGGACTGATGGACGGTGACACGGTGTTGATAGTGAAAGCCGGGGGCCGCGATGCCGATCACGTTCCCGGACATATTTCCCGGCTTCTTCGGTTCGTTGATCAATTCCTCTGGCATATCCACATTCCCGTCGAATTCGCCGTACTCGTGAACGTAGTAATCGAAGCGCTCGTCAGGCTTGGGTTTTGACACTTCCTTGGCGACCCTCAGAAATTCAAAATCCACCGGCTTCTTCAACGCTTTGCCATTCACTGTCTCCACACGAAGAAACGTCTTTCCTTCCGCCCCTTTTATCAACAAGGTTTTGCCATCGACAGTGATGCCGGTCACCCGGACGATGGTTCCAAGGGGCGCCCCCAGATAGCCAATCACATTCCCCGAATTGAAGCTTTCCACGGAGACCGGGGCGGCCTCTTTCGCCACCGGCTTGAGGCCGGGCGGGTCTTGCGCCCATGCCAAAATCGCCACCCCGGATGCGAACAAAAGCGTGAGCAGATAGGCCCGCTTGACGATCTGAGTTTTCATGGTGGTGATTCATCCCTTTGGCCGGAAGCCGGGTTTCAATCAGTCTTGGGTTCGCCACCCGGCAATAGCAGGAATGCCCCGGAAGGAAGGCCCGCCAGCATTGTTGCCGCGGCGCAGGCTTCCGGGAGAGTGGTGACCAGCGGGACGCGGGGGCAATCTTGGGCGAAACAGTGGCGAATGTAGCGTTCGCCGGTGAAGCCGTCTTCGATGCCGACGACCAACCGGACGCCGTCGCGTTCGTGCCGCACCTTCCACTCGGCCAGTTCAAACCGGGTGGTTTGCGCGTAGGCCCGGCCGGGGATGCTCACCACTTCGCGGGCCAGCCAAAACAGGATGACGCCGTTGTCCGCCGCCCGGCGCAAGAAGTGTGTTTCCCAATCGACCTGCCCGGCGTAGTCGAACTCCCCCGGCAAGCGTGGTCGGCGGGGCGAGGCGACCGTGATGCCCGGCGCGGAGTCCGCGAACCATTGGGTTGCCTCGGCCTGCCAGTCGGGCGCCCCCTTGATCGGGCCGGCCAGAAAGACCACCGGGCCGTCAACGGGAACAATCATCGGAGGCAACAACGCCATGCTCACGGCAATCCCCTCTTCTTATTTATTTGCCGCCCGGCTTCTTCTTGCGGGTCGGCCGAGCGGCGGCTTCCGATCGCATCGCGGCTTCCACTCGTTCAATCGCCGGGACGACGTCCTCAAAACCCTGCTCCAGCGCCTGCCGATACCAGTTGAGGGCTTCCTCCAAATCTTGGGGAACCCCCTTGCCCTGTTCGCAGCATTCGCCGAATTCGGCCTGACAGCTTGCCTCGCCGGCCTCGGCGCCCTGACGATACCATTCGGCGGCTTTGGCCAGATCCGGACCGACGCCCCGGCCGTTTTCGTAACTATACCCGAGCATGCCCATCGCGAGGGGATGCCCCATCTCGGCCGACTCCTGATAACACTCGAACGCCTTCCGGTGACTGGCCTTCACGCCGGTGCCGTTGGAGTAGCACAGCCCCAGCCCGAGTTTCGCGTCCGGGTGGCCGTGTTTCGCGGCCTTCTTGGTCCAGCGGTAAGCCTCGGCCTCGTCCTGCTCGATTCCCTCGCCCTGTTCGAGACGGCGGGCCAGTTCCAGTTGGGCGGCCGAATCTTCGTTCTCGGCTGACCGCCGAAGGGATTCGACATCCGGGTAGTCGGCCTGCGTGGGATGCTTGAGCGCCTTGGCGTAATCAACCTTGTTTTCTTCGAGCGATTCGGCCAGTTCGCCGAGCTTCTCCAAAATCGGCTCTTCGCTTTTGTTTCGGTTGACAAAGAAAAACTCGATCACAAACTTGAGGGTCCGGCCGAGTTGTGTCCCGTAGGCCACCGGCGGGAGGGCCAGCGGGCGCATCTGGACATGGTGCCCGCCCCGCGACAAATCACGCACCCACCACGCCAGAAATTCCAAGGCAACCCAGCCCTCTTGATTCTGGAGAAACCAGATCTCGGCCGCCACGAGAAATTCGTGTTTTTGGCCCCCTTTGGTGCGCCGAAGCGCCAGATGAGGCAGGTCGGCAATCTCCCCCGGCAGGGACAGTTCCTTCTCGCCGAGACCCTCCAGGCTGTGAATGTCAAACTCCACATCCCGGACGCCCGCCAGCCCTTGAATCGCCGACTGCAACCGTTGAACCTGTTCCGGATAATCACTCATGTCATGCGCCCCGCGAGCCAGACGATTGAATCGATTCGCCCCGTTCGGGGAGAGAGCTTCCCATTTCACGACCAACCGGGGGCCGCGTCAATACGCCGAAGGTTGACGGGCGGCCCGCTCCTTGGTCGGGTGATTTTGAAACACGGCCATGTATCGAAATCGCAAGGTGAATCCGCGCCCGTCGGGCGGTCTCGAACACCCGTGGGCGAACAATCAATTTTTCCGTTTTTCCACTCATCAACATCTCATTTCTCATGAGTGTTCGCCTTTGCCGAAAATCGCCGAACAAATCAACATTCGCCGATGCGTTTTGTTGCCTTGAAACCCTTGTTTTTGCGGGGCAAATTGAATCAATCGCGGGCAATGGCACGGCGTGTGGCAAGGCGTTTGCGTCAGGGGATTTCGCGGCTGGCGGGGCTTGTCTTGGTGGGCGAGGTTCCGGATTCACGCCGCATCCCATCTGTTGAAGGACACTGATTTCATGCGCATTTCCCTCACGCATGGCCTGGGCCTGACGGCTCTGGTCCTGGGAGTCATTTCGTTGATTCCCTTCCCGGTCGAGACGTCAGCCCAAGTTCGACCGTTCTTCCCCGGCGGCAGCCGGCCGGGGGTTTCCAACCCGCCGAAACTCGGGCAGGGCTATAACCAAAACATCTTCAAAGGCACCTCGAACACGGGCACGAACACCGGCACAAATACCGGCACGAACACCGGCACCAATAACAGCGGCCAAACCTTCAGTGGCAGTCAGAGTTTCAGCGGCCAAACCTTCAGTGGCAGTCAAAGTTTCAGCGGCAGTCAAAGTTTCAGCGGCACTCAAACGCAAATCAACCTGCCGGGGGTGCGAAGCCAACCCCAGATCGGCGGCACGCAGACGTGGCAATACATGCAAATGACCGGTCTGAGCGGCCAAAGCAGCCAGAGCTTTTCCGGCAGCATCAGCGGCCTCAGTCTCTCCGGCAGCATCAGCGGCCTCGGGCTCTCCGGCAACAGCCTCTTGGGCGGCATTGGCGGGATCGGCGGCATTGGCGGTCAAATCGGCGGGATCGGGGGAATCGCCGGTCAGATCGGAGGCATCGCCGGGAAGGGCATTGGCTTTGCCGGCGGGTATGGGCTGTGAGTCTTCAAGACGGCGAGTGTCTTCCGATATAGATACCTGTCGTATTTGTTAGTTATTAATGAGCTTATCATACTTATGAAACGGGCTCGGCCAGCGCCGGATCGTTGGCGTATTTTTGAGTGCCTGGCCCGCCCGATGGCGAACTTTCCCCCACACAAATGCGGCAAAATCGACCGTTCGCCCATTTGCGCCAAGGGGGGTCAAGACCCCAGGGGCGGCTTGAGAATTTTTAATGTTCTCCCTCCTCATCGTTGTCTCATTTGGATCGGCGATCTTCTTCTCCTTATTTTGTCGGAATTTGTGAACATTCGCCGCCCGGCGATTCCTTCCGGAACCATCATTTTGCAGGCTGGGGACAGAGTCGGCGGCCGACGGGAGGGGCAAACGGCAGGAAATTTGCGGCAAATGGGGAGCATACGCGACTGGCGCCGTCCATCAGGGGGCGCCGTCGGCTCTCCCTGCCATCCTCCTGAAGGACACCAATCCAATGCGACTTTCCGTTACTCGTTGTCTGGGTGTGTCGGCCCTGGCCTTGGGAATTGTCTCGCTGATCCCCTTTCCGAACGAGGCGTCGGCCCAACTCCGGCCGTTCTTCCCGGCCGGCCCGCGCCCGGGGATTCCCGGCCCCCCGGCGGTTCCTCCCGGTTATAACCAGAACATCTTCAAGGGGACCGTAAACAACAACACCGGAAATAACGGGAATAACAACGGCAACAACAACGGGAATAACAACGGCAACAATAGCGGCAACAACAGCGGCCAGTTTGGCGGTCAATTCGGCGGTGGCCAATTCGGCGGCGGCCAGTTCGGCGGCAGTCTCAGCGGTGGCAGCAGCTTTAGTGGCGGCAGCTTTAGTGGTGGCAGCTTTAGTGGTGGCAGCAGTTTCAGCGGCGGCCAAACGACGCTTAATCTTCCGGGCGTGACCTCCATGCCTCAAGTCGGCGGCACCCAGATCTGGCAATACATGCAGATGACTGGCCTTGGACAGCAAGGGGGCATTGGTGGCCAAATCGGCGGTCAGATTGGTGGCCAAATTGGTGGCCAAATTGGTGGCCAGATCGGCGGGTTCGGTGGCCAGATCGGTGGCATCGGCGGTCAGATTGGTGGCATCGGTGGCATCGGCGGTCAGATTGGCGGCATCGGGGGTATTGGCGGCATCGGGGGCATTGGTGGAATTGGAGGCATCGGCGGGATTGGGGGCATCGGTGGCATCGGTGGGATTGGCGGTCTCGGTGGCATTGGAGGCATCGGTGGGATTGCCGGTATTGGCGGCATCGGCGGGAAGGGGCTTGGCTTTGCTGGCGGATATGGGTTGTGATCCTCCTGCTCATTGATTCTTCGAGCGAATCATTCCCAATCGCGGTGATGACTCGCCCGATGTCAGCCATCAGCCGACGCGCGAGCAAGAGTATGGGATCGCTCCAACTCGCTCGCGCATCGGCTGATGGCTGACGTTCAGAAGGGAGAGAGTGTGTTTTGAGCAAATAGAAGGAAATCGAATTTGGATCGAAAACAAATAGGCCGATAATGGCCGAGTTGCGGAAGGCGAAATAAGGAGTTGGTTGGATGGGGGTGGCGTTGCCGGAGGATTAGAAAGCGATTTTCGCTAACCCGATTACATTCAAAAAATGTTTCAATTGATTGCTAATGAAAGGCTCATCACGGAGAAATAGACCCGGCAAACTCGGGTAAATACTGGCGTATTTTCGAGTATTATCTCAACACGCCGGGGATTTTTTCCCCACGGGGATGTATTGAAATTGGTCAGACACCCTTCGCGGATGAAGCGAGGAGTGTCAGCGAAAACGGCTTGGAAATTTTTCTGTCTTTTTCTTTATCTTTCTCTCCATTTCACATCAACGATCATTTTTGCCGTATTTCATCGGGATTTGTGAACGCGAAACTTTCCGGAACTCCCCAGATTTCCTGATCGGGCCACGTCCCGGCGGCCGGAGAGGCGGGAAAATGGCAGGAAACTTGCACCAACCACCGAGCTTGGCTGGCTGACATTCCCCTTCCAAGGGGAGTGGTCAGCTCCTTCCCCACCACCCTCCTGAGAAGGTCGGCAATTTCATGCGGTTTTCAATCACACACGGTCTGGGCTTGTCAGCCCTGGCCTTGGGAATTGTTTCGATGATTCCCTTCCCGACCGAATTGTCGGCCCAAATCCGGCCGTTCTTCCCGGGCGGCCCCCGACCGGGGATACCGAACCCCCCGAAGGTAAACCCTGGTTACAACCAGAACATCTTCAAGGGAACCTCGAACAACGGGAACAACAACGGCAACAACAACGGGAACAACAACGGCAACAACAACGGCAATAACAACGGCGGTCAGTTCGGTGGCGGCCAGTTCGGGGGTCAGTTCGGCGGCGGCCAATTTGGCGGGGGCCAGTTTGGCGGCGGGCAATTTGGCGGGGGTCAGTTCGGCGGAGGTGGTCAAAGCTTCGGCGGCGGCCAAACGACGCTTAATCTTCCGGGTGTGACCTCCATGCCCCAACTCGGCGGCACCCAGATCTGGCAATACATGCAAATGAACGGTGTCTCTCAAGGGGGCCAGATCGGCGGTCAAATCGGTGGTCAAATCGGTGGCCAGATTGGGGGCTTCGGCGGTCAGATCGGCGGTCAGATCGGCGGCTTCGGAGGCCAAATCGGTGGTCAGATCGGTGGTTTCGGCGGCCAGATCGGTGGCCAGATTGGTGGCTTCGGCGGTCAAATTGGAGGCCAGATTGGTGGCTTTGGGGGCCAGATCGGCGGTCAGATTGGTGGCTTTGGGGGCCAGATCGGCGGCATTGGCGGCAAGGGAGTCGGCTTCGCCGGCGGTTACGGGGTGTAAATAGCGGGGGCGGCGCCACCGGCGAACGTGGGCCGCCCCTCGGAGTCGAAGAATATTCCATCATCGGCCGCCGTCAGGCCGCCATCATCTGGCGGATGATCTCCGGCACGCGCACCGGTTCCGCGTCGGCGGGAGTATGGACCCATTCGGGGCTTGGCCTCACCCAGCATTCGGATTCGTCGCGGAATCGCACCAAGTGCAGGCCGTCGCGTTCTTCAATTCGCAGGGCGATCACGCAGAGCCTTCCGTCCACGATGTCCAGCCGGTTGGCCAGCAGGCGATGGCCGCCGCCGTCGGCCGTTTTCACGATCACCGGGGCGTCGAACCATGTGCCGTCCATCGTGCAGGGAATGAATACCAGTTCCATCGGTGTATCTCCATATGTTGATCGGTTAATCAATCATCATTTCTTGTCGAGCAGCGGAAACAGACAGTAAGTGCCGAAGCCGCCGCCGTGGCGGTTGCCTCGCTGGATCATGGTTCCCCAGGCCGGATGCCGGGCGAACAGGCTCATCAGGTGGACGGAGTCGCAGTCGGCCTCCAGCAGCAATCCTTCCTGCCGCAGAAAAGGAGTCCCGTTTTCGCGGGCACTCCACAGGGCCGCCACAATCTGGGATTGTTTGCCGGTGAAGTTGAAAATCTTCCCGTACCAGTTCACGCATTCAAAATTCGGCGAGTGCGAACACTTTTGCGACTCGGCCATTGGCGGCCCCGGCGACTCGTCGTCGCCCCCCGGAGGTTTGCCATCTTCGTCCATTGGAACGGAGAGCGTGACAAACAACCGGCCGCCCGTTTTCCGGGCCGCCTCGATGAGAGGATTGAGTTCCATGACGAAAAACCATCGGGCTTGGCGTGATTTTGTGATAGTGTACACATGTACATTTATCTCGGGCGATTCCGGAAGTCAATCCGAAGCAACGGCAAATCCCCGGAAATCGTCACAACACCGGATGGCCAGTGATCGGGCGTCGAACCCCAACGGAGCTTAAAGACGCGGATGGTTTCGAGACCCCAAGGGCTGTCTTGGGCCGCCGCAGGTCATATGGTTTGCCGATGAGATTGCCTGACCTGTGAGAATCAACTCAAACACCGAGGGCCCAATGGCTGACGACACCGAGACACGCGAACAACTCCTGCGTCGGGCTTATGCCGCGTTCAACGCCCGCGACATTGATGCGGCCTTGGCGACCATGTGGCCGGACGTGGACTGGCCCAACGGCATGGAGGGGGGCTGGGTTCGCGGGCATGACGAAATTCGAGCCTACTGGACCCGGCAATGGGGCCTGATTGATCCGCGAGTCGATCCGATCCGATACGCGCACGAGGGGGGCGAGGTCGCGGTCGATGTGAGGCAGTTTGTCCGCGATCTTGCGGGAACGGTATTGATGGACACCGTCGTGCGGCATGTCTATCAGATCGAAAACGGCCTTGTCCGGCGCATGGAAATCCGCGAGGCAGGGGATTGACGGCGGCCCGCCGGGCGGGGAGCATATCACTTTGTCGTCTGTTCCGCTCGCTTCATCTAACAAGCCGGCCGCCACGGCGAACAATTGCCCGTGTTTCCCATCGGAGCCTGCGAATGATCGTGTTCTTTCAATGTGTCGCCGAGTCGCTCGCGGCCAAGGGCTTTCGGTCGCTGGCGAAAGAATTGCCGTTCGGCACCTTTCTCTTTGAAGTCGCCGAGGATGTGTACAAGCGGTTGAAAGAGCAAAAACAGCATCAGGAAATCCGCGCCGAAATCGAGAACATGGCGAGGGTCGGAATTGATGAGGTAAAGAAAGCGGCGATGGCTGTCGCCAAGGAGGCGATGCCTGGCGATCCCGCGAAGGAAATCGAGCTGGAGCTTTATCTCTCGCAAATTCCCGGCGTGGTCAAGCAGTCGCTTCGCCGGCCAAGCGATCCGAGCGGCCACACGGCGCCGCCGGGTTTTACGATTTCCCGCGTTGAAGACGTGCTGGCCTTGTTGCCGACGCGGGTAAGCTCCTTTCGCCCCGGCGACCCGCTGCCCAACCGGGAGGGCTGGACGCTTCTTGAGATGCTGGGCACCGGCGGGTTCGGCGAAGTGTGGCTGGCCCAACACCCCAATTACAAATCGCTGCGGCGGGCCGTGAAATTTTGCAAAGGGCTGACGGACAAGGACCGAGCCTTGCTCCGCGAAGGCGACCTCATCGACCGGGTGATGGGGGCTGGCGCCGTTCCCAATGTCGTCTCCCTGATCGATGCCGACCTCGCAGGGGAAACGCCGTGGCTGATGTATGAATACTGCGGCCACGGCGACTTGGTCAAAGTGGCCTCCGGCTGGGCCGGCGCCCCGCCCGCAAAACGGCACGCGCAAGCCATTTCCTCGCTCAGGCAGATCATCACCGCTGTCGCCCATTTCCACCGACTGGGCGTGGTGCATCGCGACCTTAAGCCGGCGAATGTGCTGATCGGGCTGTCCAGTCTCGGCGAGCCAAAATTGATGGTGGCCGATTTCGGGATCGGCGGCATCGCCTCTCAAAAAGAATTGAACATGAACACCACATCAACTTCCAAGGGGGAGTTGATTGCGCTGGCCGCCCGAGGCGCTTATACGCCTCACTATGCCTCCCCTCAACAGAAGAAAGGTTTTCCGCCCGACCCGCGTGATGATATCTATGCGTTGGGAGTGATTGGTTATCAACTCATGATTGCGGATGTCACCGCCGAGCGCCCCGGCGGCAAGGGATGGCGGCGAACCCTGCGGGAACAAGGCGTGACGCCCGGCCTGCTCGACCTGCTGGAAAGCTGTTGGGACGACAAGGAGTCCGAACGCCCGAAAAACGCCGGGGAATTGTTGAGACAATTGGCCGGAATCGTGCCGGCCGGGGAACCGGTGGCCGCCCCCCCTGAAAGGCCCAAGAAACCCGAGCCGAGAAAAGAGAGGCCGCCGGAAAGACCAGAGCCAAAGAGACAGGCCAAACCCGAAAAACCGGGAAAAGCCGTGCAAATGTTGGTTTTATTCACCATTGTCGGGGGGCTGTTGCTGGCCGCCATCTGGGCGGTTTCCATGAGCATGATTGGAATGTTCGGCTTGGGTTCCCCGACAACCGCCTTGAACCCCGCCACAAGCAAGACTGCCATCCTCGATCCTGTTGAAGACTGGAAGCGGACACATCCTTGGCTAATTAACGGGACGGACTTGGATAAAACGTATTTATTGGGAGAATGGGGGGCGGCCTCCGGAGATTGGAAAGAGGCCCGATTCTTCCCAAGGTCAATGACATTTCTTGCCGATGGCACAATCAGAATCACCGAAGCCGAAGTTGTTTATTCAACGGAGCAAAGGCAGGTGGCCGGAATAACAACCACGGTGAATGTTCCAAAAATCGTGCTCAAAGACATCCCGTCGAAATATTCAATCGCCGGCATGTCGGCAACCATTGGCGACACGCATATGACCCTTGCCGATCAACAAACATTGTCGCTCACTCGTGGCTCAAAGATCATGACTTATATGAAGGGCAAAAAGCCCCCGGAGATCACCGGCCTCGAAACCGAAACCCCGCCGGGGTTTCTGCCGGGTAATCCGGGCCAATTCCCGCTGATGCCCCCGTCTCCCGATAAAAAAATGCCCGCGCCGGGCGGTTTTCCGGGATCGGGCAAGCTGCCGCTTCCGGGGGTGCCAGGAGGTTGACGAGGATGGCAGGCCCGTTTTCACGGCCTGCTATCCTCGGGAAGCCAGATGTCCGATCTGGTGCGCGGGCCACGCCGTAGCACCCCCTCGTCGGCCCGGTCGGACCGCAAAGTGTGCGAAACCGGGGTGGAATGCTCGACGGCCGCCACCACCTCGTCCTCAAACGGGAGGGTGAGTCCGCTGCGCCAAAGCACGGGAATGCCGTCAACGAATACTGTAAATTCGGCGATCAGTCCGTCCGCAATCCCGGCGTGAACATCCAGGTCTTTTTCCAAGGCGAGGACCATGTCTTCCGCATGGCTGCGAATCGCGGGGCAAGCGGGGCAGCGCCTGATAATGACATTCATGGTGGCTCCGTTGTGATGGGCGGGGACGCCCTGTTGGGCGCCCCGGTCGGAATGGTTCCATGACGATGAGAAGGCCGGGTCTCAGTGGTCGGAGTCTTTCTTGCCACCCGGCTCTTGAATCGAATGCTCGCCTTTGCCTTCAAAATCGCCAAGTCGCCGCTTGGGATCTTGCTCCTGCGCGGAGCCAACCTCGGCCGCCTCCACATCCTCCTGTTTGCCGCCGGAAAACGTCGGACCCATGTGGGATCGATTGCCGGCAGGCACGGAGCCGCTGTGTTTTTTCTTGTGTGACATCGTTGCTTCACCTTTCAAATTGGGCGGATATTCCGGGGAGATAAGGTGCATATGACGCGCCAGTCACGCAAAAAACGCTGTTTTCAAGGCATATTGACCGGTCAAACATACGGTCGCACGACACGCTCAACGATTGCGCGATGACTGGCCTCTTGCGTCGATAATACCTTCCCCCGAATGACTTTGACTGACAATCAAGCGTCGGTTAGCTTGCAACCACCGCAAACATGGCCAAGTCATGGCCGGGTGGCGAGCGAGGTGACCGATGATGGAGATTGTTGTTTTGTTCCGGCTCGGGCGGAGCATTGCCGCCAAGGCAAGCCAGCATGGCCGACAGCCAATATTGGCGGTTCTGCTGCTGATCGGGCTGTGGTTCGGCGGCGAATTCCTCGGGGGTTTGATCGGGTTTGTCGTTTCGTATGTCTTGTTTGAGGCCCGCGAGTCGAATCTGTTATTCATCTACGGGACGGCCCTCGGCGGCGCGATGCTGGGTGCGGTGATGGCATTCCGGTTGACCGGCCGACAGACGAACGTGACCCCCGAAGAATCCGGGCCGCCGGACGCGCACATCGGCGGGCTTCCCAAATTCCCCGAGTGACAGAACCAATTCTTCAAACCCGAAAGAAGTTCAGCGGCTTTGTGCGAGATATTCATTTTCCAAATTATTCTTCCTTTGACACATGTGTAAGCGGGAAACATCCGGCCATGAGTAAGTCGTCTTCCAAAGTGTTCATGTTTGACAACAATGATCCCGAGATGCAACAGGCCTGCGAGAACGCGCGGGCGTCTTTTCGGTATTTCTGGCGAGAGGTCTCTTGGGAGCGTCGGCGGATTATTCCGGCCCTTGACATGGCTTGCGTCAAAACCGCATTTTCCGATGGCGAACCGGAAGCGGGCGGAACGGATAATCCCGAGGTCGAGCAGATGTGGCTGGGGGATGTTGATTTCGACGGCGAATTCGTCAGCGGCGTATTGCTGAATTCGCCGAACTGGCTGAAGTCCGTCAAGGCCGGGGACACCGCGCGGCGGCCGCTTGGGGAGATCAGCGATTGGATGTACGGCATCAGTGGCGAGGTGTTCGGGGCCTATACGGTCAATCTTCTGCGATCCCGGATGGGCCGCGCGGAACGGCAGGAACATGATGCCGCGTGGGGCCTGAACTTCGGCGACCCGGCGAAAATCCGAGTCGCCCCCGAACCAAACAAGGGAGGCGGGCTGTTGAAAGGCTGGTTTGGCAAAAAACAGCCAGACTCGCAGGAACACCCGATGAGCGAAAACATGGCGGCCACCCTGAGAAAGCAACTGAAGGAAGACCCGTCCATGCTGACAGTGACCGACGACCGAGGCTGGACGTTCCTGCATCAAGAGGCTCTGGCCGGCAACGCCGCCACCGTGAAAACCCTGCTGGAAGCCGGCGCCGATCCCAAGGCCGCCACTCACGACGGCAAAACTCCGCTGCAACTCGCCCGCTCCCTCGGCTGGGAAAAAGTCGCCGCACTGCTGGCGGCCCGGTAGGCGCCGAACCTGCCGGAGTTTCGCGGCGTCATGTGGCGGGGATGCCCAATCAAACGGAGATTCCGTGGATCAACGATTGCATGAGTTGCATCTGCACGCCGGCTTGGTGTCCGGACGTGAGAAAACATGCGGCAAAAAGATGGCTTATCAGTCCGAAGAACTTGCGGTGCGAGCGGCGACGGCACACAATCGCTGGGACAAACGCCGGCATGATGTCGAACCGTATCCATGTGCATTTTGCCAGAATTGGCATGTGGGCAACATTATGCCGCTGGCATTGCTTGAGGCAATCGCAGCAGCATACGAACAAACTGGTAATGCTTAGCCCATTGAACCAGACAGCTAACCAAATGCCGTGCATTCCCGTCATCATCGAGAATGAATGAAAGCGGGTCTGACAAATCATTGTTGTCATTCGGGGTCCGTGGTCACAATGGAATGGCCGCTGATGGAGCATCGCAAACAACACTGGCCGAAACGCGCGGCCTCGCAAACGGGGCCTGTTCTCGGCTGCTTTGACGGCCAGTTGCGCATCCGGCGTGATCTTTTTGATGAGGCCGTCACGATTTGCGATATCGAGGCGCCGGAGACGCCGGTCGTTCGGCCGGGGGACGCCGAGGCATTGCAACTCGGCGATGCCACTGTTGAATTGTCGGGCCTCCTGGGCTGGCTGACCCCGTTTGCAGATCAATCCGGCCACACCTATTACATTCATCATCATGACAATATCGTGGCGGAGGTCGCCTTGTTCGATCCGTATGAACGGGTGGTTTTTGGTCGGCGATTGCGTCTGTTTCGCGCTTCCCCGGCCGATGAAGGGGGCTCCAATCTGCTGGGAGTCGCCGACCAAGGCCGGGCTTGGGTTCTCGTGATCGAAAACGACAATCAAGGAAGGTTCCGGATCGAGTTCCTTGGGCCGGCGGAGATGTGTCAAAGTCTGCGATCACATTTGAAAACGACAACCAATTGAATCGGACTTGAACATGGCAATGAAATGTCCGCGTTGTAATGCTCTCCGGGAACGGGACGACACGCCCTGCGTTTGCGGCCAGCCCGCCACGCGGTCGTCGTGGGGGTTGCCGGTCGCGCCGGTCCAGCAGCAGCAGCAGCCGAAGCCGACGCTTCAGGCTTCGATATCGGAATCCGTTTCCCACGAATCCCGTTCCGATTCCTCGGGAATTTCGGGACTCAGCGGGCCGAGGCTTCAGGCCGCCGTTATTTTTGTCATCTTGCTGGTGTTGATCGGTGGGTTGCTTGTCTACGCCGGGTGCGACGTGAGAACCGCTGTGTATGCGGCATGCACCTTCATTTTCGGCTCGTCCGTGATTTGCGCCGCGGTTTTCAATTGGAATTGGTTCTTCGATCAGGGGAAAACAGAGCATCTCGTCGATTTGTTCGGAAAGTCCGGCCTCCGGATAATTCACATCCTCCTGGGCATCATCTTCATTGGCCTTGGCGGCTGGCTCCTCCAATATGAGGGGTATCTCCAGAAATGGTTTTGACCGCGAGCGGCGATTCTGGCGATCATGCGGAAAGATCAAAAGCCCGGCCCTGACGGACAAGTCGGACCACGGGAGTCATCATGGCGGTGAGATGCCCGCGTTGCAATGCCTTCCGCGAACAGGAGGATGCCCCCTGTGCCTGTGGCCGGGCCAGTGCCTGGCAGTCGTGGCCGGGGTGGGCCGATAAGAACAAGACGTTGTCGGCCTCGATCACTGACTCCGTCACCTCCGAGGGGGAACGAAACAAGGATATCAGCGACGAGCGGTTGATGGCCGTCGTTGTGGCGTTCATCGTCTTGGGAGTGGTCTCGTTTCTGCTCATCCACGACGGATGCGAGATGCAAACCGCCTTGTGGACGGCGGGGTTTTTCGCCGGGGGATTGTTCGGGCTGGTCGGCGCCGCCTTCAATGCGGATTGGTTCTTTGAGCATCCGAAAACACAGTCCCTTGTCCGACGATTCGGCCGGCCCGGCGCCCGGCTGGTCTGCGTCTTCATGAGCCTCTTTGTCATCGCCTGGGCAGGGTGGCTCCTCGCGGAGGAAGGGTATTTCAAGAGATGGCTTTGACCGCGTGCGAGCCATTGTGGGGAAACCACGGCGTCGGCCATCGGACGCGGGTGTTGGGAAGCGGGCTGCGAGTGGCGTGGGCGACGCGGAGGGGGATGGCAAAAATCTTTCCCGGCATTGCCCTCTTGGAGCGAATGCCGCCAACGTAGTTCGAGGCAAACGAAGGGGACAAAACGCTTCGCAGGCCCCTGAAGAAAAGGTAAGAAATGAGAATTTGGTTGCGGCTTGAAGCGCTGGCTATCATCTCAGTGCCTCGACCGGCGACGATGCCGGTCGGGCGGCCCGGACGGCATGGAATGCGTCGGGGCAACTGACGGAGAATAGAGAAGCAAACCGCCAAACATAGCGGTTCAAAGTGGCGGGAAACGGGCCGGGTGGTCCGGGGTTTTGTCCCTTCTTTTCCGCAGGCTTCGATGGCTCGAACAGGAGTTCATGATGATGCGAGCGATTGTGACGATGGCCTTTGGTCTGGGGCTGTTTCTGGCGGCTGGCGACGCGCGGGCCGATCATCCGAAGCTCAAGGAAGCCATCCGGGAACTGGAAAGGGCCAAGGAGCATCTGAAGGGGGAAACGAAGCACGAACAGGTCAAGGCCGCCCACAAGGCCGTCAAGGAAGCGATCATCGATGTGAAGGAAAGCAAGCACACTTACGGCGGCCGCCGCGAGCAGCTTCTGAAGCATCTGGAATTCCTCGACAAGGAACTCGAAGCCCATTGGGCCAATTCCAGGAAGGCCATCGACGACGCCATTGTCGATCTCGAATTCGCCCAAAGCCGGGATTAACCACCCGGCGATTCGAGGGAGGCCGTGTTCGCCGCCCCTCTCCGCGAACATTACTCACGAAAACGCCCCAACCCATCAGCGATTGCTGATGGGTTTTTGCAATGGCCGGGGGACCGCAAACCCCGGCAAAGAACGTTGCATGGAAGAACTCTTCTCTTCCAAACTTCACAACTCTCAAACCACTTCCTCAACCAACTCCGGCGTCGGCAACACATGAGACGTGTTCGGCACATCGCCTGTCTTCAGCAATCCCACCAAGACCAGGCTAATCACGGCCGAGAGTGAGGAAATGATTCCCACCAGCGGGTAGCCGGGCAACCGGCTGTCGGGGCTTTGACCGACGAGCATCCCGATGGCCATGATGGCGAGTGCGATGAGGCCCTGCAATTTTTCCCCGAATTTTGTGGTCGGAGGTTCATTTGAGCCGACAAGCATTCCGGCGATGGTGCTGGCGAGGCCCATCGCCAGAAAGCCGATGGAGGAATTCAAACTGAGGAAGCCGCCGCGAACCTCCGGACGGGCGCTGCCGGTGATGAGGGCCTGCGCGGGCACGAACCGGCCGGACATACACACCATGAACCCGGTGCAAACGAGAATCACCACCCACAGCGGCACCGGATGCAGATTCGTCAGGATCAGGGCCATGACGATGGCGGCAATGGCCACAATCCGGAACACGAATTTCTTGCCGAAACGGTCCGCCAGCCGGCCGATCACGTTCGTGGAAACCAGCGTGAATATCCCGCCGACCAAGTAAACGTATTTCACGTTTTCCTTCGACTGCCCGGCGTTGGTGACCATCGCGTCCGCGATGAACGGGACGACCAGAAAGCCGCTCGTCGTCAGGGTCAGGTTGAAGGCGTAGGCCAGCAGGTGATTCCGCGAACCGGCCAATTCCAAAATGGTGGGGTGTTTCCGGCCGGCCAGCATGTGACCCCGCAACGACGGCAGCAAGAAAAAGCCCAAGAACCAGACAATCATGCTCAATCCGGCCAAGGCGGTGAAGGGGGCGCCGACGTCGAAGTTTTCCGCGAGGAACATGCCGATGGGGATGCCAATGACGGAAGCCACCGCGAAGGCCGACATCACGACGCCCATCGCCGTTCCCCGCCGGTAGTCCGCGAACACATCGCCGACAATCGCCATCACCGCCGCTCCGACGACGCCGCCGAAGAACCCGGCGACCGCCCGCGCGACCACCAATGATTCATAAGTCGGCGCGAGGCCGCACAACAATGTGCTGACGGTGAACCCGAGATACAGCGACAACAACGCTCGCTTGCGGCAAAACCGGTCGAGAAACTTCGCCGACAACAAACTTCCCAAACAGGCTGCGAACCCGTAAGAGCCGACGATATAGCCGAACTGTTTGGGAGTGATCGAATATTGTTCGCGGGCCAGCGGGGCGAGCGGCATCACAATCACGAAGTCGAGAATGTTCGTGAACTGCACGGCCGCGAGCAGCATCAACAGCCCCCATTCGGATCGGCTGATGGTGGGTCGCGGTCGATCGGTCGGCTTCATGGATTCCGGTTCCAGACAGGGTTGTTAGGGCATCCGGGAGAATACCACAGGCCCCCGCCCATCTTACAGGCCAGTTGGGGACCGGTCACCGGACGCCGGGGCCGTATAATCCGGGGTAACTCTTCCGAACTTGATTTGAATGGAACGGATCATGACCTTCCGCGACGGGCCGATTGACGGCGTCATTTGGAAACCGCTGAAATTTTTCAACGATCACCGGGGCTGGCTCTGCGAGTATTTTCGGCACGACGAACTGGACCCGGCCCATCACCCGGTGATGGCCTATATGTCCCAGACAAAGCCGGGCGTCGCCCGCGGTCCGCATGAGCACATCGACCAGACAGATTACTTTTGCTTCATCGGCCCGTCCCAATTCAAAGTGTTCCTCTGGGACGCCCGCCCGGCCTCCCCGACTTACGGCCACCGGGACATCAAGACCGTCGGCGACGGCGACCCGTTCGCCCTCGTCATCCCGCCGGGCGTCGTCCACGCCTACAAAAACGTCGGCGACACGGACGGTTTGGTGTTCAACGGCGCCAACCGGCTTTACAAAGGCTGGAAACGACAGGACCCCATCGACGAAATCCGGCACGAGGACGTGAAGGATTCGCCGTATGTGATGGAATGAGGCAATGACCAATGACCAATGACCAATGACTGGCGGGATGTTGGTTTTCCGGTCTGAAGGACCGGCTAACATAGCCCGGTCCGTGAGGGCCGGGTAAGCAACCCGTCGAACGACCTCGGTCTGAAGGACCGATTATCTGTTAAAGGTCCGCGAGGGCCGGGAAAACAGCCCCGCCGATAACCGGTCCTTCAGACCGGAAAGCCTTTTCGGGCGCCGTGTTCCCGGCCCTCACGGGCCGGGCTATGTTAGCCGGTCCTTCAGACCGGAAAGCCAAGGCCACATCAGTTAGAGGCGGTCAACGATGAAATCCTCTGAAACAAGCGAGACGGCAGCCGGAACAATTGATTCCTCAATTCACGCCTCGGCCAACTTGTTGGCCGAGGCGGCATCGGCAGAAGAAATGCGGCAGAAGATTCAAACTCGATTTGCCCGGTATTTCACTCCCGAGTTTACGGAACAACTCACCGCCCATGTCCGCGAGGCGGTTGCAATAGCGATCTGCGAAGCAAAATCGTGAAAAGGGTTTTCGTCGAAATATTTTCCGAATTACGAACGGTCTTGGAATTGTTGCCTCGTTCCGATCACGACGGCCAATGAGCCGGGACTTCCGACAGACACGATGTGAACGACAAATAGTGACGATCGAAGAAGGGACTCTCCAAATGGATTTCACCTCCGCCACCTCCGACTACGAACACTGGCTCGGGTCGTTTGTTCCGTTGCAAAGCGACGATCTGCGGCACAAGCATCGGCTGATGGCCAATCCGCAGTCGATGTTTCCGTTCTTTCGCGGGACGTATTATCGGTGGGCGCAACATTGGCCGCGAGTGTGCGCCGAACTCATCGTGGCGCCGACGGTGTTGTCGGTCGGCGATTTGCACGTCGAGAATTACGGCACCTGGCGGGACACCGACGGCCGGTTGGTGTGGGGCATCAACGACTTTGACGAAGCCGACGACCTGCCGTACACGCAAGATCTCGTGCGATTGGCCGCGAGTGTGCGACTGGCCCGGCGGGCGCGGGTGTTGACCATTCCGTTCCGGGATGCCTGCCGGGTGATTCTCAAGGGGTATCACCATACGTTGGCCGCGAGGGGCGGGCCGTTTGTGCTGGAAGAACGGCATCCGGAATTGCGGGCGATGGCGATGCACAAGGAACGCAGCCCCATTGAGTTCTGGGGCCATCTCTCCCGCCTGCTTCAAACGCCGGGGGTGGATCTGCCGCCGGATGTCAAGAAATTGATGATCGCCGAGATGCCGGTGAAGCATCTCGACGCCCAATACCGCCTGCGGCCGATGGTCGGGGTGGGAAGCCTCGGAAAACCGCGATATCTTGGCCTCGCCGAATGGGCCGGAGGCTGGATCGCCCGCGAGGCAAAGGCTGTCACCCCGCCGGCGACGGACTGGGCGTACAGCCGGGATTTGGGCTTTCGCTCCCGCGCGGCCGACGCGATCAAAAAAGCCAGCCGATGCCCGGACCCGCATTTCAAGCCGCACGGTTCATGGATCATCCGCCGGCTGGCCCCGCGATGCTCCCGCATTGAATTGCAACACCTGCGAAACATCACGGACCAAACACGCCTCCTCACCGCGATGGGAGCCGAGGCCGCCAACATCCATGTGGGCACGCCGGCCTCCATCCCCGCCATCTTGGAAGACCTGGACCGCCGCAAGAAAGGCTGGCTCCGGAAAGCCGCCCGCGAAATGGTCGCCGTGTTGGAACACGACTGGCACGAGTGGCAAAAATCAACGGCCGAGGGCGGGGCGGGCAAAAGAAAATAAGCGGCATGTTCATCACCACTTACGACATCCGGGAGGAAGGGTTTGGCGCCATGCGGTTTGCCTTTTGGGGCATGGTGTTGATGTTTTCAGGAATCGCGTATTTGTTGTTCAGCGGCAATGATCGTCGCCTGCATAACCGGCGGCCGTTGCTGATGTCTTCGGCCAGTTGGGAAAAAATGAAGGCCGCCCACCCGCAGATGGGCGAGTACGTCCGGCCGCACTTCATGGTCTATGTGGTGGTGTTATTCCTTACGGTGGTCGCTTGGATCGGAGCGGTGCATATCACCATTGACCGGTGTGCCTGTCTTCGGCAGGCCCGCACCGGGGATTTTGAAGTTGTTGAGGGGAACGTGCGGAATTATTCCACCCGGCTCGATGCCAAAGGGCGCGTGAACGGCGAGTATTTCACGGTCGGAGACTCGTCATTTTGGATGGATGAAAGCTTTCACGGCGGTCTCGAAAAAATGAGCGTGAACGGTGGCCCGATCCGTGAGGGAGAATATGTCCGGCTGTCATATCACGGCGGTCAGATCTTGCGAGTCGAAGTCTGGAAGTAGTTCTCTGATGACAACATGCCATTCTCCCTCCAAGCGGGAAGCTCGAAGGAAGAATGGACACCTTTCCCGAAATGCGAATCAATCCCGCTTGTCCAAGTCGATGCCCGGTTGGTCTTTGTCGAATTCCAGTTTGAAGTCCAAGCCCGGAATCGTTGGTTCCAGTTCGTCGAGGTTTTCCAGTGCCTTGTCCGGGTTGACCGGCTCCGGTTTCGGCACGGGTTTGGCTGGAATCGGGGTTAGAACCGGGATTTCGGCCTTCGGCTCCGGCTTCGGCGATTCTTTGGCCGGGACCGGCGGGGGCGGCGTCGGGATCGCGGATTGCGGGGCCGGGTTGCTCAAATCTTCCTTCGAGGGAACCTTGGCTCCGTCCATCAGCCCTTGGTGAAGCCGGAAACCGGGCACTTCCAAGGTGAAGTACATGGCACTGGCCGGGGCCTCGAACTCCAGGAAGGCCGGCAGGCCGACATCCGAGTAATCCTTTAGCACATTGCCTTTGGGGTCGAGAATCCGGCCGGTCGGGGCGACACGGGCGTTCTTGTCCACCACTTCCGCGAAGATCTGTTCGAGTGCCCGCATTTCACTGGCGAGTTTGTGGTCCCACAGATCCACTTCAGTGTCGAGGTCGTCCAGTTCCTCCATTTGCCGTTCGTCCGCTTCACGGCCGACGCCGATCAGCACGAACTTCACCGGATTGCGCTTCTTGCGGAAGATTTGCGAGGAGAGTTCTTCGGTGTATTCCTTCACCTCGTCGAGATCATGAATCGCCCCGTCGGTCACGAACACATAAAAGCCCCACGGGGCATCCTTGAAGCGTTCAACAAAGTATTTGACCGCCGGGAGCAATTGCGTGCCGGTGCCGAACCGCGTCGGGGCGTTGAAGACATGCCGCTCGGCCTCGTCGGCCGTGAGGTCGCCGACGACTTGAACCTCCGACCCGGCCGGGCCGGTCGCCCAATAGATGCAGGTGGTCCCGCCGTCCGCGTCGATCTTGCGGGCGAGATAGGCGCACACTTTTTGGGCCACCGGCGTGATGATGTTCATGGCCGTCGATTTCTCGGCGAACACGCTGGACAGGGCTCCGCCGCTGTTGATGCCGTACAGGTTGGACATCGAACCGGACCCGTCGAGGGCGATGCCGGTTTGCGCTCCCTCCTTGTGCGGGTCCATCAAAATAGTGGCTGAAACCTTCACTTTTCCCCCGGCGGAGATTTTGACATTTACTTCGCCAAAGGGGTCTTGCACGTTTTTGAGCTGAGCCATGATCGAAACTCCGAGGGGCGTCCGGTGAATTCCCACAAGATGATTCGCCTGACAAGCCGTCATCTTACCAGTTTGAACCCGCAAACCGGGGCATATAACATCGAGAAGACGTTCGACGAGACGAACCGGCAACCTCATCCAGAAAGATCACATGAAGGGCAACGACCAGATTATCGACGCGCTCAACCAGGCGCTGACCATCGAACTGACGGCCATCAACCAATATTTCGTCCAGGCGAAAATGTGCAAGAACTGGGGCCTGCACAAGTTAGGCGCGAAGCATTACGAAGAGTCGATCGGCGAAATGAAACACGCCGACCGGTTGATCGACCGGATTTTGTTCCTCGAAGGCGTGCCGGAAATCGCCCGTTACGACGTGATCCGCGTCGGCACGGACGTGAAGGAACAATTCGAGAACGACCTGAAACTGGAGTCGAAAGGGGTCCACCTTTACAACGAAGGCGTGACGCTGGCCGTCCAGTTGAAAGACAACGGCACCCGCGAGTTGTTGGAAGGCATTCTCGTGGAATCCGAGGAACACGTTGACTGGCTGGAAACCCAACTCGGGTTGATTGAACTGGTGGGCATTCAAAAGTATCTGGCCGAACAAATCGGCGAAGCCCCGGCCGGACACCATCATTAAAACAAACAAGGCGGCCTTTGTCGTCCGACTATTAAATAGTCGGACGACAAAGGCCGCCTTGTTCGCTCAAACACCTTTGTTATTCGGCCGCGCAGACCGTCAACGAAATCGAAGTGGAAGCGTGAGAATCAATGTACGACTGGATCTTCCGGTGACAGGCATTGCAGCCATCCCCGGCGCCGGTCAAGCGACGGACATCACGCACGCTGCGGATGTTCATCGTCGTAAGAGCTTCAACGAGTTGATCTTCGGTCACTTGCATGCAGTGACAAACCGTCGGCCCGCCATACATTTGGCAGCCGCCGCAATCCGATCCTCGGGGACACCCGTTAACCATCGCACCAATTCCTTGATGAGACTCGTTCTCAACTGAATCATAACCAAATTAGTGCTGTTGTCAAGAGTTGAGGAAAAGGGAAGCCGTTTTCCGAGGTTTTAGAGCAGATTTTCAAATTGACGTAGCGACCAAAGTGCCTTCTTTGTCGGTCCAACGGACCGATTAACATAGCCCAGCCCGAAAGGGCTGGGTCGGCCGACCGCCAATGCCCCCGGTCTGAAGGACCGGTTATCTTTGGGTTTCAGCCTTCGCGGCCCTGACGGACCTTGAGTCGATAATCGGTCCGTTGGACCGAGGTTTTTTGATGGCATTCTGACCCAGCCCTTTCGGGCTGGGCTATGTTAATCGGTCCTTTGGACCGAAAAACCATCCGTTTCGACCGCTATGCCAATTTGAAATCCGCTCTATTCATCCGAAGCGGCAAGGGAAGATGCGTCAAAGGGAAGCGATTCCAACAGCCTTCTCACTTCACCCGTTCAACTTCTCGGTGGCGAGCAAATCGGTGATGTCAACGCCATCGCTCGTCCAAAACCAGTCGCGGCCGACGCCGCCGGTCAGCGTGTCGATGGTGGCGGTGTCCGGCGTGACGACCAGTCGTCGGCTGAGTTGAACGTATGTTGACGGGCTGGCCGGATTGTAGTTGGCCAGAACATTCGCCAGAGTATCCGTTGTCGGATTGAAGACGGCGACGGCCCCGTCAAACAGGATGTCGTTCCCGGCATCGCCTTCGATTAGATCGGCCCCGAGGCCGCCCGCCAACAGATCGTTGCCATTGCCTCCCTTGATGGAGTCGGCGCCGCTGCCGCCGAGGATGACATCGTTTCCGTCGCCGCCGAGGAGATGATTCGTCCCGCCGAGGACCGAGATGAAGTCGTTCCCGGCCCCGCCATCAACGAAGGTTCGGCCCGCGCCACCCGTGACGGAGTCATTCCCCGCCCCGGCATAGATCGCGTTGATGCCGTTCCCGGCGGTCACCGTGTCGTTTCCGGCCCCGGCATCCACCCGATTGGTGCCGTCCCCGACGAACACGCGGTCGTTCCCGGCGCCGGCGGAGATCACATCGTCTCCCTCGCTGACGCCGACCGGATTGTCCCCGTAAATGGTGTCGGCCCCGCAACCGCCCGTGAGGACGTCGTTTCCGGTGCCGCCGATCAACCGCATCGGCCGGCTGACGGTCGATCCGTCGAACCAGTCGTTCCCGCCACCCAGATTCACGTCGATCAGGGTAAACGGCTGGCCCGCTTTCGGCGGATGAAGCGTCTGCCGAAACAATCCGTCCGGGGTCAGGATCTCCACATAAATCGATGTCGCGCCAACCGGTTGAAGACGGACCGAATCGGCCCCGTCGGTCCCGATCACGATTAACCTCGTCCCGTCAATCAACGCAAGCGGTCCTCGGGTCATCGTGACGGTCTGAACGGGGCTGTCCGCATTCCCGTCGTTCGCCTTGTATTGGAAGCTGATTCGGCCGACGAAGCCGACGGCCGGTGTGAACGTGAACGATCCGTCCGGCGACAAGTGCAGCGTTCCCGAGGGGGGCGGCGTCACCAGAACGGCGGTCAGGGAGTCGCCTTCGAGGTCGGTGTCGTTGGCGAGAACGCCGGAATCCGCCGGGACGACGAGGTCGCCATTCGTGGGAATCACATAGTCATCCGTGACAGCCGTCGGGGCATCGTTCACGGGATTCACGGTCAGGGTCACCGTGGCCGGTTCGCCCCGAAGCCGGTCGCTCAGATAGTAATCAAAACTGTCCGTTCCGTTGAAATTCGGGTTCGGGGTGTAGTTGAACCCGCCCTTCTGGCTCAGTCGCAGTGTGCCGTGGGCCGGGAGGCGGCTGATATAAATTCGGGTCGTCAATCCATCCGAAGTCGTGTCGTTGGCGAGAACGCCGGGGTTGTCGACGATAAGGACTTTGTCCTCGTCCGTCGTGTATGAGTCGTCTTCGGCCTCCGGGGGCACGAACGCCGCCGGTTGGTATCGGGCGACCACCAGATTCGAGCTTCCTCCCCCGGCCGTCAGAATCTTGTCGTCCGATTGCACGGCGACGCTGGCATATCCGTCGTTGTCATTGGGGACCAAGTCGGTGAGGACAACGCCCGGCATGGCGATGTGGCCGGGCGGCCCGAAACTGGGGTCGAGCTTCCCGTTGGCCGTGTACCGGGCGAGCAGCGACTTCGACCCTCCCTCGATGGCGGCCAGACCGGCCACCAGGATTCTTCCGTTTGATTGAAGGGCGACGCCGCTCAGGTCTCCCCCGCCGCCGAACGGCAGGTCCATCGTGGCGATCCCGTTGGTCCCAAAGGTGTGGTCCAAGGCCCCGGAGGTCGTGTAGCGAAGAAGAACCGGGGTTGGCTTGATCGACTGGCCGATGCCGCCGCCGCCCACCGCCAGAATCTTTCCGTCCGGGAGAAGGACGGCATCATGAATCGCCTCGAACTGCATGTTGTCCGGCGAGGTCAGAACCTGCCCGGAATTGCCGAAGGCGGTGTCCAAAGAGCCATCGGTGTTTAACCGGGCCAGGGCGAACCCGAAGTTCCCGCTGGAAGTGGAACTCAATCCCGCGAGAACGATTTTTCCGTTCGTCTGAACCATCACCGCCTCGGCCGTCGGGTTGGTGACGCCGAACGTGAGCTTCACGATCCCGTCGTGGTCAAACGTCGGGTCAAGCGTCCCGTTGGCGTCATACCGCAAGGCCAGCATCTGACCCGTGAATTGAGTCGGGCTGACCTGCGAACTGCCGCCGACCAGAATTTTGCCGTCCGGCTGGACGGCGATGGCGAAGCCGTTGTCATCCGCGGGCGACAGGTCCGTCAGGACGATGCCATCTCCCCCGCCGAATGTTCCATCGGGCGTCCCGTTGGAGTTCAGCCGGATCACCACCACTTCATAATTGCCCGACAACATGGCCGTGCCGGTGGCGACGATCTTCCCGTCCGGTTGCAGGGCGGCCGAGTACAACAGGCCGAATCCGGCCGGGACATTGATGGTCGCCACCCCGTCATTGCCGAACGTGGTGTCGGGGGTTCCGTCCCGGTTATACCGGAACACGGCCGGGGAACCCGCGCCCGTATTCAGCGACCCGGCCGACCCGGCGACAACAATCTTGCGATCCGGCTGGACCAGGATTTTGTGGGCCGATGTCTGCGGGGAACCGGGGGCGCCGTTTTGGTACAAAAGCCCGTCGCCGTTAAACGACGGATCAAGCGCCCCCGCGACGGGGGTGATACGGGCGTGGAGTTCTTCCAGACGGGGGCGAATATGCTTGGGCACGCAAAATTGTCCAATGCGGGGAGCCGGGCGTTGTTAATAACCGAATCATTATACCCGACAAGAGCCGGAATGATCGAGTTCGCCAGCTTTTGCCCAGAATCCCCGCCGTCTTCCCCCTGAATAATGTCGGCCGGCCATTGACGGGCAGTTGGTCAAAGAAACTTGCTCACGACACTCCGTTCAGCGGCTCCGTGGCGAGGCGGTCGGTGGCGTCAATGCCGTCGGTCGTCCAAAACCAATCCACGCCGGTTCCCCCGGTCAGGGAATCGGCCGAGGCGGCGTCCGGCGTGACAATCAGCCGTCCGGTAATTTGAACAAGCGTGGCCCGCCGAGTGGGGACATTGCCTGCCAGAACTTTCGCCAAAGTGTCCGTCACCGAGTTCTTGATCGCGACCGAGCCGTCAAAGAGGATGTCGTTCCCGGCGCCGCCGTCGATCGCATCGGCGCCGAGGCCGCCGGCCAGCAGGTCGTTGCCGGTTCCTCCCTCGATGGTGTCCGCTCCGCTGCCGCCGAGGATGATATCGTTCCCGGTCCCGCCGATCAGATGGTTCGTCCCGCCGAGGACCGAGATGAGGTCGTTCCCCGTCCCGGCATCGGCGAAGGTCTGGCCCGCGCCGGCCTTGATGGTGTCGTTGCCCGCGCCGGTGTTGATCGTGTTGATGCCGTCTCCGGCGATCACGGAGTCATTCCCGGCCTCGGTGTTGATCGTGTCGGCCCCGGTTCCGATGGTCACGGTGTCGTTCCCCGTGCCGGTGGTGATGGCATTGGCCCCGGTTCCGGCTCTGACCATATTGTTCCCGGCCCCGGCGTCGATCTGGTTGCCTCCATTGCCGGCAGCCACGAAATCATTGCCCGTCCCGGCGAGGATCGTGTTGTCACCGTTCCCGGCGGCCACGGTGTCGTTCCCGGTTCCGGCGTCAATCCGGTTGTTGCCGTTCCCGCCCCGAATGGAATCGTTGCCCGCCCCGGCGGTGATGATGTCGGCCCCGTTCCCGACGCTGATGTAGTCGTTGCCCGTGCCGGTGGTGATTGTGTTGTCGCCATCCCCGGCGGTCACGATGTTAACCCCGGTTCCGGCGTCAATCCGGTTGTTGCCGTTCCCGGCGATGATCCGATCGTCTCCCACGCCGGAGGTGATCGTGTCATTTCCGGTTTCAAGGCCGGCGAATGTGTCACCGTAAATCGTGTCGGCCCCGGCGCCGGTTTTGAGGAGGTCGTTCCCGGCCCCGCCCGTCAACCGGACCGGCCGGCTGATGGCCGATGAGTCAAACGTGTCGTCCCCGCCGGCCAGATTCACCGCAATCAGGCTAAACACCTTTCCCGCCGGCGGGCGATAGGTCTGCTTCAACACCCCGTTCGGGGTGTCCCGTTCAACGGAGATGGCCGCGCCGCCGCCCGACCGGAGACGGATGGAATCGACCCCGTCGGTCCCGGTGATGAACAGTTTTGTCCCGTCCACCACCGTGATCGCGCCGCGGGTCAGCGTGACGGTGCGGACGGGGCTGTCGGCCTGCCCGTCGTTCGCCTTGTATTGGAAAGTGATCTGCCCGGCGAAATCCTCGGCCGGTGTGAAGGTGAACGAGCCGTTCGGATTCAGATTCAGCGTCCCGGAAGGGGGCGGGATCACCAAGATGGCCGACAGGGCGGCGCTGTCGATGTCTCTGTCATTGGCGAGCAATCCGGCGGCCGCCGGGACGACGAGCGAGCCGATGTCGGGGAGCGAATAATGGTCGTCGGCCGCCGTCGGGGGATCGTTGACGGAGTTCACGGTCAGGCTGACCGTGGCCGGGGAACTTTGAAGCCCGTTGTCGAGTTTGTAGGCAAAGCTGTCGGCGCCGTGGAAATTCGGGGCCGGGGTATAGGTGAACGAGCCGTCTTGACGTATCTGCAAGCTGCCGTGATCCGGTTGCCGGGTCACGATGATCGATGCCGGGAGGCCATCTGACAAGGTGTCGTTGCCGAGGACGCCGGGGCTGCCGACCGTGAGGACATTGTCCTCGTCGATGGCGTAAGAATCGGCGACCGCCACCGGGGCGTCCGGCTCGGGGTTGATCGTCAGGGAGACGGTCGCCGGGTCGGATGACAACCCGTTGTCAAGTTTGTACTCGAAGCTGTCGGACCCGTTGTAATTCGGGGCCGGGGTATAAGTGAACGAGCCGTTCTGACGCATCTGCAAGACGCCGCGGGCTGGTTGCCGGGTCACGATGATGGCGGCCGGAAGATTGTCCGACAACGTGTCGTTGCCGAGGACGCCGGGGCTGTTGACGGTAAGAACCGTGTCCTCGTCGGTGGTGTAGGCATCGGGGGCGGCCACCGGGGGATCGGTCACCGGGTTCACCGTCAGCGAGACGGTGACGGTGTTGCTTCTCAAGCCGTTGTCGAGCTTATAGTCGAAACTATCCGGCCCGTTGTAATTCGGGGCCGGGTCATAGGTGAAGCCGCCGTTTTGGTTCAACTGCAGCGTGCCGTGATCCGGTTGTCGGGTGACGATGATGGACACCGGACGGCCGTCCGTCAAGGTGTCATTGCCCAAGACGCCCGGACTGCCAATGGCCAGGCGGGTGTCTTCGTCCAAGGTGTAGGAATCCGGCGCGGCGACCGGGGCGCCGGACAGGGGATTCACAGTCAGGCTCACCGTCACCGGACTGCTTTGCAAACCGTTATCGAGTTTGTACTGGAAGCTGTCTGCTCCGGTGTAATCCGTGTCCGGCGAATAGGTGAAGCCGCCGTCTTGGTTCATGCTCAATGTGCCGTGGGCGGGCTGCCGGGTGACGAGGACCAGCAGGGGATTCGCGTCGATAATCGTGTCATTGGCCAGCACGCCGGGGCTGTCCACGTTCAGCGGATTGTTCTCGCTCAGGGTGTAGGAGTCGGGGGCGGCCACCGGCGCGTCAATCACGGAACTGACCGAGAGGGAGACCGTGACTGTGTTGCTTTCCAGCCCGTTGTAAAGCTTATAGTCGAAGCTATCCGGCCCGTTGAAGTTCGGGTTCGGGGTGTAGGTGAAGCCGCCGTTCGGATTCATGTTCAACCGGCCGTGATCCGGTTGCCGGGTCACGATGATGACCGCCGTTCCGTTGTCCGGCAGCGTGTCGTTGCCAAGCACTCCGGGGCTGTTCACCGTCAATACGTTGTCTTCATTCAGGGTGTAACTGTCGGCGACAGCCGTCGGCTGGTCCGGCACCGGGTTGACGGTCAGCGTCACGGTGGCCGGATTGCTTTGCAAGCCGTTGTCGAGCTTGTACTCGAAACTGTCCTGCCCGAAATAATCCGGGGCGGGCGTGTAAATGAAGCCGCCGTCTTGGTTGAGGTCGAGCGTGCCGTGGGCAGGTTGTCGGGTCACGACGATGGCCGCCGGCGTGCCGTCGGGCAGCAGCGAGTCGTTGGCACGGATGCCGGGGCCGCTGACCGTGAGAACCGTGTCCTCGTCGAGGGCGTAAGCGTCGTTGACGGCGGTCGGCGGGTCGGGCACCGGGTTCACCGTCAGGGACACCGTGACCGTGTTGCTTTCCAAGTCGTTGTCGAGTTTGTAGTCGAAGCTGTCCGGCCCGTTGTAATTCGGGGCCGGGGTGTAGGTGAACGAGCCGTCTTGGTTCATTTGCAAGACGCCGTGGGCCGGTTGCCGGGTGACCATGATGACGGCCGAGGTGCCAACCGGCACAGTGTCGTTGACGAGGACGCCAGCGCCGGTCGCCGACAGGACGTTGTCCTCATCGACGGAGTAATTGTCGGCGACCGCCGTCGGGGCGGGGCTGGCAACGTTAAACCGGGCCAGCGACAAGGCCCCGCCCGCGTAGCCGCCCGTGACAATCTTCCGGTCGGACTGGATGGCGATGGAGCCAAAACTGGTGTTTTGTCCGGGGGACATGTTCGTCAGCACAATGCCCGGCATGAGCGTTTGTCCGGACACGCCGAAGGTCGTGTCCAGTTGCCCGTCGGGCGTGAAGCGAGCGAGAATCGACTTGGACCCGCCGGGGATGCCGTCCGCCCCGGCCACAAGGATGCGTCCGTTTGGTTGCACGGCTATCCCGCCCGCGATGCCGCCGTTTTCCGGCATGTTGACGGTCACCACGCCGCCCCCGGCAAACGTGGTGTCCAGCGATCCGTTGGCGTTGTAACGCAACAGCGCCAGTTCCGGTTTTTCCCCCGTGCCGATGTAGGCGCCGCCGGCCGCCAGAATCTTCCCGTTGGCCAGCAGGACGGCTTCCCGGATTCCCTCGAACTGCATGCCGTTTGGCGCGGTCTGCACCAAGCCGCCCGTGCCAAAGGTTGTGTCCAGCGAACCGTCGGGCTTCAATCGGGCCAGGGCGAACCCGAAGTTGCCGCCGCTGGAGGAAGTGTGCCCGGCCAGAATGATGTTGCCGTCCGGCTGGATCACGACGGAGTCGGCCGCCGGGTCGGCCGGGCCGAACGGGATTTTGACAAATCCGGCCGTTCCGAAGGTGTTGTCCAGCGAGCCGTCCGTGTTGAACCGCACGGCCAGCATTCGATTCGGCTGCCCCGGCGCGGGAGCCCCTCCGTCGCCGCCAACCACGATTTTGCCGTCCGGTTGCACGGCAACGGCATCGCCTCCATCGGACGAAGTGGAGGTGGCGAAGGCGAACCCGTCGCCGCTGAAGGTGTTGTCCAACGTACCGTCGGCGTTCAGCCGGACCACCATGATCTGATTGGCGTTGTTGATTCTCGCCGTTCCGACGCCGAGAATCTTGCCGTCCGGCAACAGGGCGGCCGTGGAAAAGCCGCCGGTCCCGCCCGGCACGGTGTCCAGCGGGGCGACGCCGTCGCCGCTGAAGGTGTTGTCCAGCGAGCCGTCCGAATTGAACCGAATGATGGCCGGTCGCGAGTCGCCGGTCGCCGTGGCCAGATTCGAGGAGGCAACGATTTTGCCGTCCGGCTGGACCATGATTTTGCCAAGGCCCTGGTTTGAATACCCCAGCACGCCACGGGTCAACATCCCGGTGCCGTTAAAGGTTGTGTCCAACGCCCCGGCGACAGGCGTGATGCGGTCGTGGAGTCCTTCCAGCCGGGGGCGAATGAGTTTGGACACGCGGAATCTTCCAGTGCGAGGAATCGAACGTTATTGGCAGCCGGATTATTATATTTTGACATCGACCGGAATCATCGGGCTTGCGAGTCCATGCCCGAAATTCCGGCCGCTTCCCAGCCACGCTGGCTTATGAAACGCTGTTCAGCGGTTCGGCGGCCAGCCGATCAGTGGTGTCAATTCCATCAGTCGTCCAGAACCAGTCCGTACCGCCGCCGCCGACAAGGCTGTCGGCCGAGGCCGTGTCCGGGGTGACGGTCAGTTCTTGGGTGATTTGAACGAGCGTGGCCCGATTGGAAGGGACGTAACTCGCCAGAATGGCCGCCAAGACTTCCGGCTCCTGGCCGGTCATGATGACGGCGCCGTCAAAGAGCATGTCGTTTCCGATGCCACCGTCAAGCGTGTCGGCCCCGAGGCCGCCAGACAGCAAATCCTTGCCGGCGCCCCCCTCAATGGAGTCGGCGCCATCGCCGCCGAGGATGACGTCGTTTCCGTCGCCGCCGAGGAGATGGTTGTTCCCGCCGAGGACCGAGATGAAGTCATTGCCGTCGCCGCCGTCAATGAAGCCCCCGCCAGTCCCGGCCATGACAGTGTCGTTCCCCCCGCCGGCGGTGATGGAGTTGATTCCATCGCCGACCGTCACGGAGTCGGTCCCGTTCCCGGCGTCGATGGTGTTGTTGCCATTCCCGGCCGTCACGGAATCGCTTCCATCCCCGGTGTTGATGGTGTTGCTTCCGTTGCCAACCGTGACGATGTCAATTCCCGATCCGGTGTTGATGGTGTTATTGCCGTTTCCGGCGGTGACGAAGTCGTTTCCGCCTGCGGTGGTGATTTGGTTGTCACCGTCTCCGGCAAGGATCACATTGACGCCGGAACCGGCGTCGATCACGTCGGCCCCGGTTCCGGCGCCGTCAACCGAGTCCCCGAAAATGGTGTCGGCCCCGGCCCCGGTCGTCAGAGTGTCATCTCCGTCTCCGCCGACCAGACTGACCGGCCGACTGACGCCGGATGAATCAAACGAGTCGTTGCCGCCGGCCAGATACGCCGTGATGACGCCAAACGACTGTCCGGGCACGGATGGACGATACGTTTGCGTCACCAGCCCGTTGGGTGTCTGGAGTTCGACCACCAAGGCCGGCCCGCCGGTCGGGCGAATCTGAACCGAATCGATTCCCTCGGTGCCGTACACGAACAACCGGGTCCCATCGACCACCGCGATGGCCTCGCGGGTCAATGTGACCGTCTGAACGGCGCTCTCGGCCTGTCCGTCGCTCACTTGGTATTGGAAGGTGATCTGGCCGATGAAATCTTCAGGCAGGAAAAGGGCGAACGATCCATCCGAATTGAGCAGCAGACCTCCGACCTCGGGAGGAGTCACGAGAGTCACCGTCAGGGGATCGCCGTCGGCATCTGTGTCGTTGGCGAGCAACCCATCCTCAGCCTGCACGTCAAATTCATCAACGGCATTGATGACGTAATTGTCCGCGACCGCGACCGGGGCATCGTTCACGGCGGTCACGCTCAGGCTGACCGTGGCCGGAAAACTTTGCTGCCCGTTGTCCAGCATGTACACGAAGCTGTCGGTTCCGCTGAAGTCTGGATCGGGCGTGTAGACAAACGCCCCTGTCTGGCTCAATTCCAAAGTGCCGTGGGCGGGCTGTTGAAGCACGGAGATGCTCGTCGGCGGGGTGTCGGTCACGGTGTCGTTGGCGAGGAGGCCATCGGCGCCATCGACCGTCAGGACCGAGTCTTCATCAACGGTGTATTCGTCATCCACCGACACCGGGGTCGGGCCGGGCCGGTTTTGGAACCGGGCAATGGCCAGTGTCTGGCCGGCGCCGGCCGCCACGATTTTCCCGTCCGGTTGGATAGCCACGCTTTGGAATCCGTTAACGGCGCCCGGAACCAAGTTTGTCACGACCACGCCCGGAATAATGCTGTTTTCGGGCGGCCCGAAGTTGGTGTCGATTTGCCCGTCCGGCAAATATCGGGTGAGGGTCGGGGACCCGCTGGCGAGGAGACCACCGAGGAGAATGTCGCCGTCGGTTTGTACCGCGATGGCATTGGCGATTCCGCCGCCGTCGCTCGGCAGATCTGTGGTCACGATTCCGTCGTCGTCAAATGTCGTGTCCAAGGAACCATCGGGCATGTAACGCAGAAGAACCGGAGTGGGTGTGATGGATGGGCCAATCCCCGCTCCCCCGGCCGCCAGGATCTTTCCGTCCGGAAGCAAGGCAATCCCCTCAATGGCTTCAAACTGCATGTCCGACGGCGCGGTCAGGACGAGGCCATCGTCGCCGAAAGTCGTGTCCGGGGAGCCATTGGCGTTGAGACGGGCCAGGGCAAACCCGAAGTTGTCGCTGGTGGTGGAACTGGTCCCCGCGAGGACAATTTTTCCGTCTCCCTGAATCTTCACGTCAAAAGCGCCCGGATTGCTTGGGCCAAAGTCCAGTTTGACAACTCCGTGGTTGCCGAACGTGTTGTCGCGCGAGCCATTCGTGTTGTAGCGAAGAGCCATCATCTGACTGTTGATCGAACTCGGATCGGTCTGAGTGCTTCCGCCGACCACAATCCTGCCATCGGGCTGGATGGCAACCGCGAAGCCGTTGTCATCAACCGGCGACTCGTCGGTCAGAACGACGCCATCCCCGCCGCCAAACGAAGTATCCGCGCTCCCGTCGGCATCGAATCGCGCCAAGAACACTTGATAATTGCCGTCGACACTGACGGTCCCGGTAACGACGATTTTTCCGTCCTGCTGCAAGGCGGCCGAGAACACCTGGCTGCTTCCCCGCCGGATATTGAAGGTGGCGATGCCATCATGACTAAACGTGGTGTCGGGTGTTCCATCCGAATTGAACCGGAACACCGCCGGGAAGCTGTTGACGCCATCGGAGCCTGTCCCGGCGGCGACAATCTTGCCGTCCGGCTGGATCAAAACGGTGTCGGCAGCACCGGCATAAAAGCCGGACTCGCTGTCAAGCACGATCCCGTTGTCGCCAAACGAGGGATCAAGGGCTCCGGCGGGATTGATCCGGGCGCATAGTTCCTCCATCCGGAGGCGAATAGGCTTGGGCATGTGGGGAAATCCTTGAAAGGGTGTGACGGGCATTTCACAGGCGGTTATTGTCCGGGCGATTGTTTGAAATGCAAGGGACAACAAGCCGCCGTGATGAGACAGTCATGCGAAGAGAAATGTTCGGCTCGTCGGGCCGGAAATTTTGTCTTTCCGGCTCCTTTTCTCAACACCGATCAAAGCGGTCGAAAAATCATTTTCGGCTACTTTTTGGATTCAACAACCGTCTTCACATCCGGCCGGTGGCGTTGGGCCATTGAGCGGAAGTCGCCGAGGTTGTTTCGCCAGAAATAGCGTTCGCTGAGATCCACCTCGGCCAGAACCACATCGTCGATTTTCGCGGCCTTGGCGAGGGGCGCCCCGGCGTGGTCATAGACGGCCGAGATCATCCAGTCGCGTTTGAGGTCCGAATAGGTGTTGCTCACCACATACACATGGTTCTCGCAGGCTCGGGCCTTCGCCAGCAACGGGTTGCACCCGGCGACGGGCCACGCGATCACCTCGGCGCCCCGGTTGGTCAGTTCGCGGGCCACTTCGGGGAAGAAGCCGTCGTAGCAAATCATGATGCCGATTTTGCCGATCTTGGTGTCGAACACCGGATACTCGTTGCCGGGGGCCACGCCCGCTTCCACTTCACTGTGCGGCAGGCACACCTTGCGATATTTGCCGATCAGTTTGCCATCCGGTCCGAGCAGCACGCCGGTGTTAAACACGGCTTTGCCGTCTCGTTCGTAAAGGCTCACGACAATGTGGGTGGAATGCTTTTTGGCGAGACCGCCGAAGTAGTCCGTCGTCGGGCCGGGGATGGCCTCGGCCGTTTCGTGCGGCGGCTTGTTGAGATTGATGTACGGCACGGTTTCTCCCAGCACCACCAAGTCGGCCTTCTGTTTGCCGGCCTCGGCGATCATCGGGACGTATTCCTCGCAATTTTGCCGCATTGATTTGCCCAAGGGAATGTGGTGGATGGTCGCCAGCCGCACGGGCCGGCTCGGCGGCGGGGCCGTTTCCGTGAAGCCCACGTCGGCCCATTCCACCCGGCCCTTCGGCGCCCATTGCAGGTGCAATTCCAAAATCGCCTGCGTGGCCTTCGTCGGCGCCCGATAGATGGCGGTCACTTCCGTCCAGCCTTGTTTGTCGGTGGCGCCGTCCAGCGGGTGTTCCGGCTCGGCCAGCGGCACGGGGCCGGTTTCCTTCTCATGGCCGGGAGGCACGTCAGCCAGAACCGATTTGCCGCCGGCGTTTTGCCAGACAATCCGAGCGATGGCGCTGCGGCGTGGTGCCTCCACCCCCGTGGTCTTGCGTTTGGCCGTGAAGAGATAAAACTTCCCGCCGGTGACGGGGACGGACTTTCGCAGCCACCCCTGATAGGCGACGGAATCTCCCGCCGTGAGAATCATCGCCCCGGAACCGGTCGGCCCTCCTTTCGGGTCAAACGAAAGCTCGGGCCGAATCTCCTCCCGCTGGGCCGTCAACTCCCAACCGCCCGGCAACTTGGGCGGAGCCGACTCGGCACGGATCGACAGCGGAACCGCCAACAGGGCGGCGAACAGCAGTGTTTGGCTGGCTGAAGACATGGTTTGCTTCTTGGTGTGTGGTCGGGAGGGTATGGATTAGTTTATCAAGGGACCGGGGGATGAGATGGCCTGTGCGAACGTCACCCACGGAAAAATTGACGGTGTTCTCAATTGTCAACTTCCCGTAAAGGGGGGAACATGCGATCATGAGAGACATTGAGGGATGATACCGTGGCAAAAAAAGACCCGATCCAACCGCAACGCTGTGCCCAGGTGCTGGCCGCCTTGGCCGCTCCGGAACGCTTGAAAATCGTGCGGTTTCTGGCCGAAGGCCCCCATAACGTGACCGAAATCGCCGAAATGCTGGCGATTCCTCCCGTCAACGTGTCCCATCATTTGATGATGCTGAAGCACGCCGATTTGATCGAAGGCACGAAAAAAGGCCGATTCGTGTGGTACGGCCTCTGTTCCGGCGTGCTGGAAGAGGCTGTCGAGGCGGGCATCCCGAAGGATGCCCTCAACCTCGGCTGTTGCCGGCTGGAACTGCCGATGCGAAATTGTGAGTAAGATCAGCGTCGGATTCGCAAGCCCATGCCGTTGACGACGCCTTCCACCTCGGCCTTTGTCAGCCACGGGAAATCGCCGGGGACGGTGTGTTTCAGCGCCCCCATCGCGGCGCCGTAATCCAAGCCTTGTTGCAAATCGCCGTTCATCAGCCCGTGAATCAACCCGGAGACGAACGCATCCCCGGCGCCGAGCCGGTCCACGATTTCCACCTCGTGGATGGCCGTGCGGAGGAATTGGCCCTTCGCGTGGCCGACGGCCGTGAAAGTGTTCTTCCAGACGGACGGCGTTTGCCGCATCGTCATGGCGACGGCGCCGAGATTGAACTTCTTCGCCGCCTCGGCCGTCGCCTGTTCCACGTCCTTGCCGGGGACACCGAAGAAGCGTTCGACATCCTCCGGGTTGGTCACCAACACATCAACGTATGTGATTGCTTTGTTCAGCCACGCGGCCGCCTGTTCGACGGTCCAGAGCTTGGCCCGGTAGTTGGGGTCGAGGCAGGTCGTCAGCCCGGCTTTCTTGGCCGCTTGCAAAGCTTCCAACGAGGCCTCGGCCGAACTCGGGCTGAGGGCGGCCGTGATGCCGGTGAGGTAGAACCACTTCACGCCCTTGAACGCGGCCGCCCAATCGATCATCCCCGGCGTGATCTTCGCCATCGCTGAATCGGCCCGGTCGTAGACCAACCCGCTCGGCCGGGGGGAGGCGCCGAGTTCGAGGAAGTAGACGCCGACCCGGTCTTGGTCGGTGAACAGCACATGCTCCGTCGAAACCCCGGCTTCTCTTGCCCGGTTGGCGATCAGATGTCCCAGCGGATTATCCGTCAGCCGGGAGGCCCACGCGGAGGTTCGCCCCAGCCGGGCCAGTCCGACGGCCGTGTTCAACTCGGCCCCGCCGATCTCGACATCGAGACTGTAAGCCTGTTCCAGCCGCCGAAAATTCGCGGGCGTGAGCCGAATCATCGCCTCGCCAAAAGTAACCACATCCATTCAGGGAGTTCCGAGTTTCAAGTGTGATTTCCGTAGGTCAGGCTTTCTAGCCTGACTGATCAGTCAGGCTAGAAAGCCTGACCTACTTGGTCGAAGAGGTCTGTCCGATCTTCTCCCGAATCATCGCATTCAGCATTTCCAATTTGACCGGCTCCGACGCCGGTTCGCTTCCAAGCCGGTCGCTGGAGCCAACCACCGTTCCGCCGGGAACCCCGGCCCCGGCCAGCAGAACGCTCCAGACGCCCGCCCAATGGTCGCGGCCGCCGAGGGGGTTTCGCTTGGGGGTGCGGCCGAATTCTCCGGCGGCCACCACCAGCGTGTCTTGCAAGAGGCCGCGTTGTTCCAGTTCCGTCAGCAGGGCGACATAGGCCCGGTCGAACATCGGGCCAATGGCCCGGTAATCATCAAGGGATGTCGCCAGCGAACCGCCGGCGGCGTGGCAATCCCAGCTCACCCGGTCGTACACTTCGGTGAACATGTTCACCACGACATTTCGAGTTCCCCGCTCGATCAGCCGACAGGCCCGCAAACAATCGTCGCCGAACGAAGAAGGGCCGAAAGTTTCGCGGGAACGATCTTGTTCCACATCGACACTGGCGGGGGTGAGGCCCGTTTGGCCGCGATCCAGATTGACGCCGGTGAAGCCGATGGGGCCGGGCAGGAGTTTCCCGCCGGTCAGCAGGTGCGGAATCGATTCATCGGGGCCGCTTAATTGGCCGGTTTGGAGCAGTTGCAGGCCGGTTTCGTGAATCGGGGCGGCGGTGTGATGGACCGACCGCACCACCTGAAACCGATGGGCGTTCGCGGCCATGTGCGGGAAGAGTTCCGTGAAGCGAACCCCCGGAATCCGCGTGGGGATGGCGGCAAACGGACTGCGGATCTCGGCCGGGGCCTCCGGCTTGGGGTCCCAGGTGTCCAGTTGGCCGGGGCCGCCGGTCAGCACGATGAAAATGCAGTTCTTCGTCTGGGGCAATGGATTCGCCAGCACGGGCGAAACGGCCAGCCCGATGGCGGACCCGGCGGCGGTTTGCAGGAAATCACGACGGCTGATCGGCATGGCGTTTCCCTTCAAAAACTCAATGGCGTGACACGTCCAATGCACAGACATTACTTTCCCGACGGGCAACAAACAATCTTTTTCAGCCCCGGACGGGCCAAACTCATTTTTCCGATCCGGGTTTTTCCCTGAATCATACCCGCCGCCGCGCGACTCTATTAAGATGAGTGGCTGAGGAGGCGGGCATGGTTTCTCCCACCGACGAGCCGCTGACACCCGAAGTGGTGTTCCGGGATTATGTGCCGCGTGTGTATAATCTCGCCCGGCGGATGCTGAACAACGACGCGGACGCCGAGGATGCCACGCAAGACGTGTTGCTTCAGGTGGTTCGGAAGCTGGACACGTTTCGCGGCGACGCGGCATTCACCACCTGGCTCCACCGGGTGACGGTGAATGCCGCCCTGGCCGTGCGGCGCAAGCGAAACCGGCGGGAGGAACATCGCGTTCACGACCCGCTGGAAAACTTCACTGAGGAAGGCCAGCATTCGGGGTTCGTCCGGCCGTGGCCCAAGCTGCCGGACAACATGGTTCTGGATTCCGAACAGCATCAATTGATTGAAGAGGCGATTGGCAAACTTCCCGAGACGTATCGGGACGTGTTTGTCCTCGCGGATGTGCAGCAACTTCCGAACGCGGAAATTGCCGAGTCGCTGGGCCTGAGTCTGTCGGCCGTGAAAAGCCGCCTGCACCGCGCCCGATTAATGATGAGGGATGCCCTCTCCCGGCACTACGAGGAACGATTGTCATGAACCTGACGTGTCGCAAAGTGACGGAAATCCTCGTGGATTTCGTGGACGGCAGCCTGCCGGAGGAAGAACGCGACACGCTCGAACGCCACCTCTGCGGATGCGTTCCGTGCGCGATTTACCTAAGAACCTATCACGACACGATCATCCTCACCAAATCCCTTCCGAATGTTCCCCTCCCCCCCGAATTTCTCACCCGCCTGAAGACCATGTTTGCCAAGGAATGCGGCCAGCAAGGCTAGCCATTCAAAATCGAGTTCTTCCGGCGACCGGATCGCGGTAAAATAACGCCGGAGGTGACACGATGCCCGCGCATGACTGGACCCGCGTCGATTCAAATTTGTACCACCACTTTCATCAAATGTGGTCGGCACAAATGACAAACACCCTCAATGCGATTCTCAAACCCAAGGGATATTTCGCCCTCGTTGAGCAACACACCGGCACGCCCGCTCCGGACGTGATCGCTCTGAAGACCGATTTTGATTCGGAAGACGATGAAACCGGGGATGTGGCGGTGGCCGCCCGCCCCAAAACGCGTCTGGTCCAGCAACTCGAATCAAACGCGGAAAAAGATGCCCGGCGGGCCAACCGGATTTCGATCCGCCATTCGCTTGGCAAAGTTGTGGCCATCATTGAGATTGTTTCTCCGGGAAACAAAAATTCCCGGCGGGCCATTCGGTCGTTTGTTGGCAAAACGGTGGAGTTCTTGGAAGAAGGCATTCACCTGTTGGTGATCGATTTGTTTCCTCCGTCAATACGTGATCCTCAAGGTATTCATGCGGTCATCACCGAGGCTCTTGGAGACACGCCGCTGGCCATGCCGGAAGGCAAGCCGCTGACACTTGTGAGTTACGAGGCCGCTGATCCAGTGACGGCTTATATCGAACCGTTCGCCGTTGGGGATGTGTTGCCTGACATGCCGCTGTTTTTGCGATCACAAGAACATATTTTCGTCCCGCTTGAGGCAAGTTATCAAGCCACTTGGGAGATGTTGCCCGAACCGTTCCGCGACGCCGTGCAACCATCCGCAAGTTAACATTGGTCGCCCCGCCTCACTTCTTCCCCTTCGGCTTCTTCGGCGGCAGCGAGCCGACAAACGTCATTGATGTTTGAATCAGATGGTGTTCCTCACGGTATTCGTCGGACTCTTCGCGGTCGATTTGAATCCAGCCTCGCATTGGCTGGCCGCCGGGTTTGAAGAATTCCACGCCGGGTTCGCCGACGCGGCTTTCGGCATAGTCGTCGGGGACTTTGAAGCAGACTCCTTCTTCGACCACGCAGGCGAACATGTGGTCCCGCAGGAAGTACGCCGGGTGGCCGAACATCTGGCCGAGACGGACGCCGGGACGGTTGAGAAGCAGGTCGTCCATCGTTTCTTTGTGGTCTTCGCGGTATTTTTTTCCGGCCGGCATCAGGGCATTCCTCGGGGGGCGTCGCCGGCGTATCGTGGCCGGGATGGCAAAATTTTTCAAGCGGCACTGGCCACTTTCCCACGTGCGCTTCAAAATAGTGCTTTCCCATATTGGGAAGACATTGCGAAAAAATGGCCTCGCGGCCAGCAACCGGGCGATGGACGAGACTCTATGCCGACGATTAACCAGTTGATTCGCGCTCCCCGCGTGGTGCAGACGTCCAAGCCGAAACACCCGGCCATGCTCGGCTGCCCGCAAAAGCGCGGCGTGTGTCTTCAAGTGAAGACCATGACGCCGAAGAAGCCGAACTCCGCTCTCCGAAAGATCGCCCGTGTGCGGCTCTCGACGGGGACCGAAGTGACGGCCTATATTCCCGGCGAAGGCCACAACCTGCAAGAACACTCCATCGTGCTCGTTCGCGGCGGTCGCGTCCGTGACCTTCCGGGGGTTCGTTATCACATCGTCCGCGGGGTGTTGGACTCCCAGGGCGTGCCTGATCGCAAGCAAGCCCGCTCCAAGTACGGGGCCAAGAAGTCCGGCAAGTAATCACGGTAGGAACCCCAACCCGAACAAGAGCGACCCGAGCCAGATATGTCGAAGAAATTCACCGCCAGTTACACCCACCAAAAGCCGGACGTGCGGTTTAACTCCGATTTGGTCAACAAGTTCATCAACTGCCTGATGGTGGACGGCAAGAAGTCCGTCTCCACCCGCATTTTCTACAAGGCGATGGACCACATCAAGGGCCGGATGCCCGACGCGGACCCGCTGCAAGTGTTCCTCGCCGCCGTGGACAATGTGAAGCCGAGCGTCGAAGTCCGCTCCCGCCGGGTCGGCGGCGCCAACTATCAGGTGCCGATTCCTGTGAAGTCGAAGCGTCAATTGTCGCTGTCGATTCGCTGGATCATCGCCGCCTGCCGCAGCAAGAGCGGACGCCCGATGTTCCTCCGTCTGGCCGAAGAACTCATGGCTGCCTCCCGTCGCGAAGGGGAAGCCATCAGCAAGCGTGAACAAACCATCAAGATGGCCGACGCCAACAAGGCGTTCTCCCACTTCGCGTGGTAACCAGCCGAGTTTGAACAGTGTCAATGGTCAGTGGTCAGTGCCGAACGCGGCATTGGTTGCTGGCCATTTTTGTGTTTCCGGATGTGATCGGCAAATGGGTATGTCAATCAGCAATGCCGACAAGAGCCCTCCTGCGTAAGCGGGAGGGGTTCACCCACAGAAATCAACCCCTCCCGCTTACGCAGGAGGGCTCTTGTTGATTGTGCGCAAGCCATTGTTCACCCACGGGTTTTCATTCTTTTTTGTTTCTTGATAAATGGCAGCCTTGGCCAACTGGCAAACCCTGTTTTGGGTTTTCCCTGATACCCGAATCACCTACTCCCGGATATACCCGTCCATTCCCAGTCCCAATAGTTCCGAATTTCCGGTGTCTCATGGCTGCGACCGCTGACTTAAAACTGATCCGCAACATCGGGGTGATCGCCCACATCGATGCGGGCAAGACCACGACCACGGAACACCTGCTTTACTACGCCGGGGAAAAACACAAGCTCGGCGGCGTGGACGAGGGAACCACCGAAACCGATTATGACCAAGAAGAACAAGAACGCGGCATCACCATCTACTCGGCCTGTGTGCCGTTCAAGTGGGCCGGACACAACGTCAACCTCATCGACACCCCCGGCCACGTGGACTTCACGGCCGAGGTCGAGCGGTCGTTGCGCGTGTTGGACGGTTGCGTCTGCGTGTTCGACGCCCAGAAGGGGGTCGAGGCCCAGTCCGAAACCGTCTGGCGGCAGGCCAACAAGTATTCCGTTCCCCGCATCGTGTTCGTCAACAAGATGGACGTGGTCGGGGCCAACTACGCCCAATGCCTCGATCAAGTCCGCGACCGGCTGGAGGGGCATCCGCTGCCGCTGGTCATCCCCATTGGGGCCGGTTCCATCAAGGAAACGCAGACGCCGTTCAAGGGCGTGATCGACCTGTTGGAAATGAAAGCCCTTTTCTTCGACGCCGGGGACAACGGCCGAACGGTTCGCAAGGCCGACATCCCCGAGGAGAACCTCGAAGAAGCCACCAAGTATCGCGAACAATTGTTCGACGTGCTGACGCAAAACGACCCGGACGACAAAATCACCTCGCTGGTGCTGGAGGGGAAAGAAGTCCCCATCGCCGCCGCCCAAACACTGATCCGCGAACAGACCATCAAGCGGACGATTCAACCCGTGCTGTGCGGCTCCGGCCGGGAACACATGGGCATCCAGCCATTGCTCGACGCGGTTTGCGCCTACCTGCCCAGCCCGCTCGACCGCCCGCCGGTTGTCGGGATGAACCCGAAGAAACCGGAGAAGGAAGAGAAACGCAAGCCGGATGTGAAGGAGCCGTTCAGCGGTCTCGTCTTCAAGGTGATCGCCCAAGACTCCGGGGACATCTTCTTTGTGCGTGTGTATTCGGGGATCATGAAGTCCAACACACGGGTGTTCAACCCCGGCAAGGACGCCAAGGAAGTCCTCGGTAAACTGTACCATATACACGCCGACCCGACCCAGCGGGACGAACTGACCGAGACGCACGCCGGGGACATTGTGGCTGTCATCGGCCTCAAGGATTCCGTCACCGGGGACACGCTGTGCGAAACGCAACAGCCGATCTTGCTGGAGAAAATCACCTTCGTCGAGCCGGTGGTCAGCCAGCGCATCGAACCGGAATCAACGGCCGACAAGGACAAGTTGCTCAACACGCTCAACAAGCTGCAACGCGAAGACCCGACCTTCATCGTCCGGCATGACAAGGACACCGGCCAACTCCTCATGAGCGGCATGGGCACGCTCCATTTGGAAGTGAAGCGGCACAAGATGGACCGCGATTATCGGCTCAAAGTCCGCGTCGGCAAGCCGCAGGTGAGCTATCGGGAGACGCTGAAAAACGCGATCACCACGACCGGCGAATGCGACCGGCAGATCGGCGGGAAGAACGTGTTCGCCCGTGTTCGCGTGGAATTCGACCCGCGCAAGGCCGAGCAGCCGGTGTCCGTCATCAACAAGCTGAAGCCAAACGAAATCCCGAACCCGTTCCCGGACGTGATCGTTCGCGGGCTGAAATCGGCGCTGCAATCCGGCGGCCTGGGCTTCCCGGTGTCGGACGTTCACGCAACGCTGATCGACGCCACCTTTGACCCGGAACGCTCGACGGAACCGGCCTTCGAGGCCGCCGCCGATGACGCCGTTCGCAAGGCGTTCAGCCGGGAAAACATGCAATTGCTTGAGCCGATGATGAAGCTGACGATCAGCGTCGCCGAAGAATCGGTCGGCAACGTGTTCTCCTATCTGATGGCCCGCCGGGCAGAAATCTACCATCAAGATTCCAACGGCAAAGTCTGCACGATCTATGCCTACGCCCCGCTGGTGACGATGTTCAACTACGCAGACGAACTGCGAAGCCTCTCCCAAGGCCGCGCCAGTTCCACCCTCGAACCGCACACCTACGCCCCCGCCCCGGATGAGTTGCTGCGGTCATTTTTGGACGGGTGAGGCAATAGGGGAATCAACGATTCCTGATCAGCCACATGGCCGAGGTTGGTTGCTCCTATTCTGAAGTGAAGCACAAAGCCCGCCCGACTGTTTGATGTTACCCCAATAGGCCAACTACCGGGTTGGTCTTTGACATGAACCGATGCGGCCGTTACGCTGACGGCTGTTCAGCCGTCGCGTAAACCACCCGACGGCAACCGGAATAGACCAATCTCCGAGTGGAGACGTCAGATCCAACGGAGTTGGTCTAATCATTGTTTGGTGGAAGAGGGCTTCGACGGTGGACGGCAACCGGAATATCGTCGTGACGGGCGACTGGTCCAATCCTGCGTCGCGGATGCTGTACGAGGCCCAGTGGCCGGACGAGCCGGTCTGCCAGGTGGCGTACCACGAGGGCCGGCAGTGCGGCGGGTGTTCGTTCTTCGCTGCGTTCGACGAGGACTGGGGTTTGTGCGCCCACCCCGGTTCGCGGCACCGGCTGGAGACGGTGTTCGAGCACTTCACCTGCCCGGCCCAGGTGCCGGAGGGGTGGGGGCCGCACAGCTTCGACGCCGACCCGAACTCCTGGTGCTTGTGCGGCGGGGAGGCGGACTACTGGCGGCCGCTGGTCGAGGCGGTCCGGCGGGCACAAGACGCCGAACAAGGCGTTGCAGGTGACCGGGGGCCTCAGTCGTCGTAATATTGGTGCCAGCCGCTTCGGCCCCGGCACCTGAACTGTGGCGTTAGGCCGTAGAAGGCAGATAGCCTGCGTTCGAGGTGTGGCGTGCTTGCGAACCTCCAAACCCTGAAACGTACCGTATCACCACCGAAACATCCTCGGTGCCCGAGTGGCGACTGGGCTGCGGTGGAGCGTGAGATTGGGTTTGCGCTCCCCCCGGATTACAAACAGTTCGTCGCCACTTACGGCACGGGTTCGCTGCAATCATTCATGCACGTCTGGAACTATCTGGACGTGCCAGACGGGACCGACTTGAAGACTGCCATCCGCCAAGTGACCTCCGAGTACGAACACGACCGTAGGGCCGGATACCAGATCGCATTCGAGCCGTACCCCCGGCCCGGATGCATGATCCCGTTCTGCAGCACCGATGACGGCAACTACCTGAACTGGCGGGCCGTCGGTGAACCGGAGACGTGGTGCGTGGTTGCTTACGACTGCGGGTCGGGACGGCTGATCCCCGCCGAGGGCGTCAACATGGTCCAGTGCCTGGCGATGCTCGCCCGGAAGTCAAACCCCTTTGGTGATGCGTTCTGTAACGTCGAGAGCTTTGAGCCGCCCGTGCGGTACGGCTCCCGCGAGTGACAGACTGTCCGAACTAGATAGCGTGTTGTCTCGGGGGGAGGCGGTGGGCAGATGGGCGGCTGAGGTCGCCGGCGAATCAAGATGCCTAACCCGGCGTTGCAGCCGCCCCCCGCCAGTAGGTTTTCCGTAATCACAGCTCACACGGGCGGGGGCCGCTGCTGAGCTTCATTGTTCGGCGGCGGGAGGATGTCGCAAATGGGTTGGGAGTTGTCGGCGTACAGTTACGACAGGAAGCGGCAGGGCGGGTTGAGCGAAAAGCCGCTGGCCGTGATGGACTATGGGCACGAAGGCGAGATGAGTGAACTGCTCGGGTTGAAGGACGGTCCCGGCAAGACTCGCGTGGCCAAGCACACTCTCCAAGAGGCGTTGTGCGAGTGCTGCGAGCAGTACGTCGATGACGAATCTTACATTGACGAAGTGCTGTTCTTTGCGACCGTTCTGGCGAACTGGCCGCACAAGGCGAATAATGTGTGCATCATGCTGTCGTAAGTAAATCGCCGCGTGAGATGCAACAGTCATCATCGCCGAACCAAGCGTTGCAGGTGACTGGCGGGGTGGGCTTTGCCACGCTAGCCCCCATTTTGGCCCCCTATCGTTGCATCT
>NZ_JH636439.1:2139598-2147400 GCF_000255705.1 Zavarzinella formosa DSM 19928 | reverse complement strand
ATGTTGGCGCCGGAGATGAAATAAACGTCGTCGATCTTGGACTCGTCACAGTCATAGCCCATGTCCGAGGTCAGGTAATCCCGCACACAGAGGGCGGCGTTGTCACTCCAGACGGTGAGCGTCGTCCGGGGATCGTAAATCTTCTTGCCCCGGACCACGGCGGCGACGTTGGGGGCGTCGAAGGGGAAGGCGTCGGGGTTCCACTCCAGGCGGCAGTAGATGTAGGCGATGCCCTGAAGGCGGTGGTCGCTGGTCCAGTTCGGCAGCTCGTTCACCAAAAACGGATCGGCGACCTGGCTGGTCGTCCCGACGTGGGTCTTGATACGGACGTAACTGCGCAGGGTCGTGGTCGTGATCGTCGTGCTTTTGACGGAGATGCCCGCCGAGGAGGGGCTGGTGTCGGGGCCGTCGCTCGGGTAGGTGAAAGTCGTCGAAGAGGTGACGGTGATCGTCTGGGTGCCGTTGAGGGCGGCGATGTTCACCTCGTTGATCTCGACGCGGTCACCGGTCGAAAAGCCATGGGCCGACGAGGTGGTGACGGTGACCGTGCCGTTGACCCGCCGGATCAGACGGTTCGTCGTCGTGACACTCGTGCTGGTCGAGGTGGTGTCGGAGCGGCCGTAGGGGGCGTTGGTGGCAAAGCCGTTGGCGTCGAGCGTCAGGGCCACGTCGTTCAGATAAATCGTCTCGAAGGCATCCACCTCATGCCCGGCGACGGGAATGACCATGTGCAGGAAGGTGTTCTTGCCGGTGATGACGTTGCCCGAGGAATCGGGGCCGGTGTCGCCGGTCTCGGCGTAAAAGGGGCCGGAGACCTTCGCCCGTCCGTAGACGATCTTGTGCGACTCCACCGAGGAGCGGAGCATCAGGTCGCGTCCGGCATCGGCGAGGGAGGAGGACTTGGGTTTCTTGGAGACGGCCCGGCCGCCGATCTGGTTGATGGCCGTGGAGACGACAAACCCGGCGATGGAGCCGAGGATGCCGCCGATGGCCGTGCTGGCGGCCGCGCCCGCGACGGCGGCGATGAGGGGGATGGCCGGAGGCATCAGACCCTCCAGGCTTTGGAGCAGGCCAGCGTGTCGACCAAGGTATGGCCCTTGAGCGACAGAAAATGGCTTTTGACCCCGTTGCCGATGCCGAGACAGCCGTCCACAGGATGCAACACGAGGTCGCCGCGTTTGGCCAGCCTCACGGGGATGACCGGAAGGGCCGCGTCGGCGATGTCAGCGACGGATTGAAAGCCCCGTTTGCGCATCAGCGTCGCCGCCCCGCGTTCGGTCTTGTATTTCCCCGTCCAGTGGAAGAGAAAATCCTCGCCGGTGCAACTCCGCACCCACGTGGCGGCCCACAGGGCGCAGTCGGTCTTGCCCCATTCAAAGGTCAGGTCTTTCGAGGCGTTCAAATACGAGGCCAGCCGCCCCTCCCAGCCTTCGATCCTCACCCCCGCCCCCAGTTGAGCTGTTTCTCGGCCATCTGCTCCATGTATTCAAGACCCTTGTCACCGGGGTATCTCAATTGCTGGTCGGCGTTGTTGAAGCGACGGACGTTGGGCGTGTCCCAGCGGGCCTCCTCGTTTTCCACCCGCAGGGTGATGGTGGCGTTCTGGTCGCGGGTGATCGTGGAGTTGTCAATCAGCCCGCCATAGAGGTATTCGGGCGTGTCCACCAGTTGAAAGGTGACGAGATTGAGAAAGCCGATGTAGACCGTGGCTTCACGCCCCTGGTAATACTCGCCCAGCAGAATGGAGATCAGGGCCTCGTCGATGCCGGAGAGGGTGAGGTCCACGGGGTTGCGTCCAAGTTCGGTGTCCTCGCGGACCAGGCCGATCTCCCCGAACTGCCCCATGCCCAGATAGGTGTCGCCGCCCCAGGTGATGTCCCCCGTGCGCGAATGCACGAGAATGTCGCCGGAGTCGAGTTCCAGCTTGACGAAGATGACCGGGCAGACGCAATCGGCCTCCATTGCGGCGAGGTTGTCAACAGAGACGCCCCGACTCATGAATACACCTCAATGGCCGAGAAGGTGATCTCGTTGTAAATCCCGTTGGCGTCGGTTTCCCACACCGCCTGGCTGTCGTCGGTGAGGACCATCAGGCAGGTTGGGTTGGCGACGATCACGGCGCTGTTGTCGGCGGGCGAGGAACGCAGGGCGGGCTTGAAGGACACGGTCACCTCGCCCGAGCCGTTGGAATTGGCGTCGGCGGTCGCCATCTTCAACTCGCCGTTGACGGAGAAGTAATCCCCGGTCTTGATCCAGCCGGTGACATTGCTCGTGCAGCCGTCGATCACGAGCGTGCTGCCATTCTGGTTGGCCCCCTTCACCAGCGGCGATCCGGTCAGCACGCCCCGCCCGGTTCTGGCGTCGGGGTCGTAGCCGTAAAAGGTGTTGGCCTGCCCCTCCAGGAGAAGGAAGAAGGCCTGCCAGTCGGCGGCCGCCGCCCGGTTCATCTTGGGCAGGGTGACGGTGAGCATCCAGCACGCCGGGCCGAAGATCGCCCGCTGGGCCGACCCCTTCGACTGCGGCGGCCGGAACACGGCCGTGTCGGTCTCCAGGCCGAAGCGGGAGGAGCGGAAGTTGTTGGAGGGCATGGAAATGGTCATGAGCGGCGGTTCACGCTGCGCGACTCGCTGCCGCCCCGTTCGATGGCCTCGAACACGGCCTGTTTAGACTGGGACACCATGACCGGCATGAGGGTGGCGAGTTCCTGCCGGGTCACGCCGGACTGGAAGACGTTGGTGATGTTCACCGTGGGCGACGAACCGCCGAGGGCGTTGTTGGGGATGATGGTTCCGGCGGTTTTGGGGACGAAGATTTCCGGGCCGCGTTCGCCGACGATGGACGGGACGCCCACGGGCGGCGAGCCGCCGTCCGCGAAGCCAAGCATGGAGCCGATGCTGGAAAAGACACCGCCTCCCCCCGAACCGAACGCCTTGGAGAACAGGTCGGAGGCGCCGGAGGACAACGGATCGATGATGTTCTTGCGGGCGATGTCCTTGGCGATCCCCTCCAGCACGGACGAGGCCCCGGCCCCGAAGTTCTTGAAGTCGAACATGGCCGATTCCAAGGCGTCGCCGAAGCTGTCCTTGATGATCTTGGCCGAGATGACCCCGGCGTCCCCGACTTCCTTCATCGAGTCCTTCAGGTCGTAATTGGACAGGGCGAGGTCGCGCACCTGGGTGATCTGGTCCTCGGTGAGCAGCGTCCCCTGTTTCATCGCGATGTTCTGGGCCTCCAGCACGGCCTGCTGCCCGGCCCGGTCGCGTTCGTTCATCCCGAGCAGGTCGTGTTCGGTGCGGAGTTTGTCGAGATAATCGTCCAGCGAATGGCTGATGGTGTCGTAATCCTGGGCCTCCTGCGGCTTCGAGCCGCCGCCCGTCCCCGAGCCGGGAGCCGCGGGAGGGACCAGATTGCCATTGGCGTCAAAGGTGTAACCCGACACACGGGTCGCCTGCGCGACGGTCGCGGGACGGTCGGCGCTGACTCCCGACGGCAGCGGCGGCATGGGCTGGCCGGTCTTCTCGGCATTCTTCCGCCAGAACTCGTACTGGGCGATCTCCTCGTCGCGGGTCATGGGCTTCGGAGGAGCCGGAAGCAGGCTGGCCAGCGCTCCGGCGACGGTGTTTTTCAGGTAATTGATGTATTTGTTCCAGCGATCCTGCATGGCGTCGATGGCGGCGATCTGGTCGTTGTTGAGCGTGCCCGCCGCCTTGCCCATCTCCTCCAGTTTGGCCCGGCCCTGGGAGATGATGGGAATGAGGTTGGTGATGCCCCGGCCAAACACGGCCCGCGCCGCCTCGGTCCGCTCAAACTGGGTGGGGAGTTTGGAGATGCCGTCGGCGATGGCCAGGAATTGCTGCTCGGGCGAAAGGCTTCGCAGCGCCTGGAACGAGGTGCCGAGCTGGTTCAGCGTCCGCTCGGCTTCCTCGCTGCCCTTGGCGGCCTCCCCGATAAAGCTGTTCATCAGGACGATGGATTGCGCCAGTTGCTCGATGCTTCCCCCGGCGTTCTCGGACTCGGTCTTGAGGCCGCTGAGGAATCCGGCGCTGACGCCGCTCTTGTCGGCAAGGTCCTGCATCGCTCCCACGGCCCTGACCGCGTCCAGGGCGAATTTGCCCAGGGCGGCGGCCGAGAGCGCCCCGACAAACCTTCCGATCAGGGGGATCGAATTCAACAGGCTGGTGTTGTAGTCATCCAGCAACCGCTTGAGCTCGCGCTGGTGGGTCGTCTGGTCGATGACCCCCGCCGCCATGAGCTGGTGGGCCTTGACCGTCCCGACCGCCAGCTTCTCATAGGCGCTGAGGTTGGCGAGGGTCAGCTTTTGACCCTCGGCCTGGAGGTTGTTGATCTCTTTCTGGGCGTCGCCGACACTGGACTGAATCTTCTTCGCCGACGCCGAGGCGATGTCCGGCAGCCGCCGCATGTCCTTCTCATAGCCCGTCGTCTCGGCCCGGACGACGACCAGGATTTCATCAAGTTCGGACATGGGTTATTTCCTTGCGGCGTTTTCCCGCTCGCGAATGCGGCGGTGCAGTTCCTCCCGTTCGGCCCGGCTTGGCACGGGCAGCTTCCGGGGGTTTTTTTTGACCCCCTTGCTCAGCGCCCAGCCCTCGTGGGCCTCGGCGACTTCCCAGACGGTGCTTTTCCAGAACTGGTCCGGGCTCCAGCGGAGGACGCCGAGGCAGAACCGCTGGTGGTCTTTCCACGGGAAACCGGCCGGGCCAGTCTCCCGAGCATCTCCCCCACCTCGTTCGCGCGGGCCTCCCGTCCGGCGGGAGGGGCGAGGCAAACGGTCAAAAAGGCGTACAAGTTGAGCCGGAGGGTGTCATAAGCCTCGCCCGAGAGGCCGATGTCGTTCCAGAGAATCGCCCCGGCCTCCTTCGCGCCCAGCGGATGGCCGCAGGCGGTCAGGACGGCGGAGAGCAACCGGGCCAGCGGGACCGAGGCGAGGCCGTTGACAAGGGAGACGACAACCTGGCCGAGCGGCTCTTTCATCGCCCATTCGACGGCCTCGATCACCTCAAAGGTGCCGAGCAGTTCGTATTCCCGGTCCGCGAGTTTCAGGGTGTGCCGGGGGCGGGCGGGGTCAAACGTCATGCGGGCCTCGCCAGGGACACGGCGGCGACGGTCAGGCCGGTGGTCACGTCGATGGTGAGCACGACCTGGCCGGAGTTGTTGTTGAAGCGGTTGGGAGGCATCAGGCCGACGACGCACTCGCCCCCGTTTGTGCCCGAGCCGGGGATGGTGATGGTTTCGGTGGTGTCGGCCGAGCTGATCGTCCCGAAGCCGGGCACGGTCGTGGCAACACCCGTGAGCGTCAGGGTGCGGGCCGAGGCGTTGCCGTTCTTGAACAGCAGGATGGTGTTGCCGTCGTTGGCCACGGTGTCGAGCGAGGTGACCGAGCCGTAAGTGTGGTTGAGGGCGGTGAACGCGGCGAGTGATTGAACGGAAATGGCGGCCATGTGGACTCCTTACGCGGCGGTGAAGGTCCAGCTTCCGCTGGACATGATGGTCATCGAAAACTCCTGGGCGCCGTTGTATTCCCCGGTGATCTCCAGCGAGGAGACCGCGAAGTTGCATTCGAGCGTGTCACCGTCGGCCCACTGGATCGCAAAGGCGTTGATGCTGTTGGCAAAGGCGTAACCCTGAACAGTTTCAAAGCCCGTGTCGCTGGTCATGATCCCGCCGAAGGTGATCTCGACGGACTTGGTCCCGGCGGCGGCGAGCAGGGTGCGGTAGCCCCCGGAGGATTTGTTGGTGATGTCCACCTGTTCGTTGTTGAGCTTGAACGAGTGGGTCTTGCAGTCGGCGATGGCCGTGCCGCCGGACCAGGTTCCGGTCTTGAGTAGAAAGGCTGAGCCTGCGTAATTGGTCATGTGGATGTCCCTCCGTGGTTAAGAATGAATCAGGGCGCGGTATCGGGCCACGCCGTGGTAGTAATGGTCGTTCTCCCCCTCGATCCCGGTCTCCTGGAACGTCTCCTGAAACTCCCGTCTCAGCAGCACGAGTGTGAACGCGGTGACGGTGACGCTTGCTTGTTGGTTGTGCAGGGCGTCATGGATCAACGAGAGCAGGTTCTTGACCGACTTGCGTCCGGCCGATTGATAATCCCAGCAATGGAGGGTGAGGGTGAACTCCCAGCCGTCGTGGCTCTTGGTGTCCCAGTCAAGCGTCGTGTCGTCGCCGATCACCACGTAGGGGGCGTCGATGTCCTGCGGAACGTGGTCGTAAATCTTGGCGGCTCCCAAGGCGGATACGAGTGGCGAGTATCCCGTGAGCCGGGCGAAAATCCCGGCTTGCAGGGCGTTGTCGGGGCTGCTCATCTGGCGACACTGTTGATCGCCGCCTGAACGGCCTGTTTGAGACGGTCGGCGATGAATTGCTTCGAGCGTTCAAAGGCCGGGAACATGAACGGTCTCGCCGCCATTTTTCGCGTTCCAAATTCCAGGCTTCTGGCGTAATTGACCATTCCCCCGCCCGCCCGGATGACGGCGGTGAGGCCGCGGTCGACGACCGTGCCATTGATCGAGTTGATCAGCCGCCCCGTGTCCGAGGCCGGCGATTCTCCCGGAGCCGACGCTCGATGATAGCCCGAACGAAATCCGCCCTGCCTGACGGCGCCTCCGTCCTTGAAATCCACCGCCGATCCGATCATCTTGCCGGATGACCGGCGGTTGTAAATCCGGCCGGTCTTGCTCCCTTGAGCGATGGATTGCTTCGCCTCCGCCTCGACTTTTTTGGCCGAGGCATACATGCCTTTGGCCAGTTCCAGCGAAAGCGCCAGGACAAGTTCCTTCGATTTCCGGTCGATGCGATCGATGCCTTCGACGTTGACGGAGAACTCCATCACCGTTCCCGGATCAGCAACTTGAGAGTCTGTTGATTGATGCGAGCCTCCGTGGTGGTGATTTGATTGACGATGGAATAATCGGTCCCCGGCGTCCCCCCGGTCAGCCAGATGGTCGCCGAGGTGGCGGTGCTGGTCGCAACTCCGTATTGGGTGATCCCGGCCGGGACGATCCAGACGGACACGGCAATGGTCTCGTCGTCGAGCCAGTCCGACCAGTCGATCTGATAGTCCAGCCGCGCCGAGGGGTCCTTGATGAATGACTCGGTCACGCGGCGACCCGGATGATCCGTTGTTCCGCCGCCGGGGCGAGGATTCGGCGTTCGGCGGGAACGTCGATGATGCGGCGTTCGGAGGTGATGGTGACGACTCGGACCTCACCGCAGACGACGGTCAGGCGGGACTCGGTCGTGACGGTGATGATTCGTGATTCGGGGGCCACGAGGACGACGTTCGCGCCCGTGGGGATGAGCGCCTCGCCAACGGCGGTGTCCGCATCCTCAGAGAACGCGGCCATGCCGGTGACATCGAAGGCGGCCGATCCGCTGGCGTCGGCATTGTCATTCGATTCGGTCGCCGTGACGGCGGCGATGATTTCCAGTGTTCCCGTGCCAGTTCCGGCGTCGGCGGCTTCCGTGACTGCCAAAGAACCGCCGACCGCCCCCGAATCGGACCCAATGGCCGTGTCTTCGGCTTCGGCGAGCATGGCCATTCCCACAAAGGCCAGACTCGCCGTGGCAGTGATGCTGTCATCGGTTTCCGTGGCCGGCGCCGCTCCCGTGATGTTCTCGCTGGCCGTGGCGGCGGTGGTGTCGGGCGCTTCGGCCTGGCTGCTTGTTCCCGTGACCGTTTCCTGACCGGAAGACACGGTGGCATCGGGGTTTTCTGTGATGTCAGCCGTGCCCATGAGGTTCAGGGTGGCGGTGGCTGAGGCGGAATCCTCGCCTTCTGTCGCCGC
>NZ_JH636439.1:2139289-2139531 GCF_000255705.1 Zavarzinella formosa DSM 19928 | reverse complement strand
GTGAGCGTGCCCGAGCCAAGGTCGCTGTCATTCGCTTCCGTCGCGGCGGCGGTCCCGGTGAATTGCTCCAGGACCGAGACGATGGCGGAGTCCGCCGCTTCGGAGACGGTTCCCGATCCGGTGATTGTCAGCGTTCCCGTGGCCGAGGTGGTGTCGTTCGTTTCGGTCGGTGCGGCCGTGCCGGTCATTCTTTCCGTCCCGGCGGCCGAGGCGATGTCGCTGGCTTCCGTGGCCGAGGCGGC
>NZ_JH636439.1:2134087-2139279 GCF_000255705.1 Zavarzinella formosa DSM 19928 | reverse complement strand
CGGTGATAATCTCGATGGCGGTGGTTGCCGTGGAGTCCGATGTTTCGTTGGCGGCGCTGCTCCCCGTGATCTTGAGCAGACCGCTTGCGGACGAGGAATCGGCGGTTTCCGTCAACGCGGCCGATCCTGTGACCCGTTCCAGTCCCGTGGCGGCGGTGGTGTCAGCGACTTCCGTGGCGGCGCCGGTTCCGACCATGCGTTCCAAGCCGGAGGCGTTCAATGAATCGGCCGCTTCCGTGGAGGAAGCCGTCCCGGTGATCAGAATGGGCGCGGCGGTGAAGGACCAGCCGGTGTTGCCCGTCGCGTCCGTCGAGTTGGCCCCGGCGTAGAACGAGGCCCCGCCGGTGGCCGTGGAGTCTTTCAAGGACAGGTAATCACAGGAGACGACCCCGGAGGCGATGGAGATGGTCGCGGGGCTGGCGGCGGTGTTGGTGTCAATCGTGATGAGGTTCCCGGACGTGCCGGTGGCGTTCAACGTGGTGACGGTGTAGGTCTTGCCTTGGGTGAACCGAACCGACTTGGGCGAGCCGAGCGTCAAGGCGCCGATGGTCGGGCTGGACTGGAGCGTGACGCGGCCGGTGCCACCCCCGGTGATCTGGAGGGTTGAATAGGTCAGCCCGCCGAGCTGCAAGGTCTTGACGATGGCCGAGGTGTCGGAGACCACGAGCGTCGAGGTTCCGGCGTTGAGCGTGAGATTGGAGTTGTTCGTCGCCATGTCCCAGACGGTCGCGGTGCCTGACACCGTCCACGTCCCCGAACCCATGTTCAGCGTGAACGGGTTGTTGTTTTCGTAGACCACCTTCGTCGTGGAAAAACTGGCCCCGGCCGTCAGCGTGCCGGAGCGCAGCGTCGTCGTCCCGGCCGTGGAGAGGAAGGCATCGGAGGTGGTCAGCGTGCCGGTCAGCGTGTCGATGATCTGCTGGCCGGGGAAGTTCTGCCCGGCCGAGACCAGCGTGGAGGAGCCACGGCAGGCGAAGGTGAGGGCGGCGCTTTGCGTCACGGTCATCGCCGTGATCAATTTCACGGAGGTTCCGAGCGATGTCGCGGCCGTGCCGATGGTCAGGTTTGGAGTGTTCGTCGCCCCCGTCCAGTCCATCGAGCCGACGCGCGGCATGTCCAGCGTGACGACTTGGCTCCCGGCGGTAAAGGAGTTGGCGTCAAAGACCGCGGTGTCCTGCGGAAGGGGCACCCGCCCGCCGACGGCGCCGCCGGAGGTGGTGAACCATTTGGAGGCCGACCAGTTGCCCGTGCCGGAGACCCAATATTGATTCGCGGGCGTGGTGAAGGTAATGCCGGAGTTGCCGCCGCAGTCCCCCGAGCCGCCGGTGGCCAAGGCGATATTCCAAGAAGCCGCCCCGGCCCCGGTGATGTCAATGAAATCGACGTTGCTCACGGAGACCGTGGACGAGACCGTCAGCGTCCGGGCGGTTCCGGGTGTGTCGGACGCCACTTGCAGGCGGTTGAGGATGCTGTTGCCGTTGATGTTGAGCGTCGCGGTTGTCTGGTTGGCGGCGAGTTGGAACACGCTAGTTTTCCCCGAGGAGCCGGTGACGGAGAGCGTCGAGAAGGTGTTGGCCCCGGCGATGGTCGCCCCCGCCGAGGTCATGTTCAGGGTTCCGTAGGTCAGTCCCCCGCCGGTGAACGTGGCCGAGGCCGATGACATGGTGATCGTTGACGAGGTGTTGGTCAGCGTCATTCCCGTCGACGTGGCCGTCCAGGACGCCCCGGTGATGGTGACCGAGGCTCCGGTCAGGTTGAGCGCCCGCGTGGCCGAGCCGGTCGAGGTGAACGTCCCCCAGCTCACGGTGCGGCTGCTGACGTTGTAGGTTCCGTTGGAGAGGGTCACCGAGGTGGCCGACTGCGTGTCCAGGAGGGTCCAGGCGCCGCCGACGCCGGTGATGCTCAGGGCGGCGATGCCCTTGCCCGCCATGGTGATATTGTTGCCGGTGGTCGTGGAGACCAATGAAAGCGTTCCGCCCCAGCTTTGGGTCATGCCGGACGAGAAGGTGACCGAACCCGACGTGCTGGTTCCCACGGTCAGGGTGCCGCTTCCGGTCAGCGTGCCGGTGAAGCCCGTGAAATTAATGGAGCGGCAGACCGCCCCGGTCCCGATGGTGATCGTGCCAACGGAGGGGGCGGTGAAAAAGACATCGTCGGCGGCGGTGGGGACGGACTGGCCGCCCGTGCCGCCGGAGTTGGCCGCCCACTTGACCCCGGCGGTGGTGTCCCAAGTGCCGGTAGAGCCGACCCAGAAGCGATTGGCCACGGAGGCTAATTGCCGCTGGTGATGGCTAAACTGGAAACACTGACTTGGGCGCCGGAGACAATGCTGGTGGTGTTGAGGTTCAGATCCGCTCCACTCGTTCCGACCGAACCATCCACTTTGCGCGTGCCGCCGCTGGTAAGCAAGGAAAAGAAGGTGGCGGTGCCGGTGTTGTCGGCGCTGGTGTCCGAACTGATGGAATTGGCCGTCAGGACACCCCCGGACGCGCCTGCCGCAAAGGTCGAGCTCAAGGCAAGCTCGGCGAGGACGGTGTTACCGGACAGGGCGGTGTCGGGATTGGTTGGCTGTGTGCCTGAGTAGATGCGAAGCAGGCCGGATGCGCCGATGGCCGAGGTGATGGCGTCCAGTTTGGCGTTCTTGGTGGTGACCGCGTACTTCAAATTACTGGCCATGCCTTAGCCCTCCACGACGAAGGATTGACCGGCGTCGAGTGACGCCGGGGCCTGGGCGAACACGATCTCATTGGCGCCGTAGCGCGCCCGAAGCTGGTTGGTCACGCGGACCGCCAGTTCCTCGACGGTGTTCACCTGATGGTGCTTCACAAAGCCATTGGGGTAGACGCAGCGGAGCATGCCGCTATCGTCGAGACCGTCGATGGTGACTTCATAGCCGCCTTCGGGCAGCGTGTCGACGGGGCTTCCCTGCGGCAGGACGGCTCCGGTTCCGGTGGTGTTCATAGTGGCTCCTATTGTTGTTCGATGGCCTGGATGTCGAGGTATTGCTTCGCCTCGTCCCGGTTCAACGCCTCCTTGATCCCGAAGACGCGCGTTCCGAAGAGAAGGCGGTGCTTGGTGGTCACATCGGGACGGTAGCGGATGGTGATTTTGTGGGTGACCGGGGTCTGAAGCTGGGCGGCCTGAAACTTCTCGAAGCCCTTGGCCGGGCGAATGGAAGCCCAGACCGTGGCGAAGGTGGCCCAGGACTCGGTGAAGCCCCCTTGGGAATCGGAGACCTGACTGACCGCCTGCAAGGAAATGCGGTGCTTCATCTTGGTGAACTCACCGCAATCAGCCATACAGCAGGCCGTCCATGATTCGGTATTTGTTCAGCATGGCGGCGCAGCCGGCGGGCATGTCGCCGTCGCAGGCCCCGCGCGACTCGTACAGGTGGGCGACGAGCATGAGGATGGCGGTTTTGATGGAGGGTGGAATGGCGGAAGAATCACCATAGCCCGCCGTATAGACGATCTCGCAGGCCCCGACCGGACGAAGCGGGCCGGGCCAGACGGCGTCCTGATTGAGGGAAAGCCGCGTGCCATCGGTGTTCAGGGTGTAATTCGAGGAGGAGTAGACGGCGAAGTTGTTCGCGGTGTCGTAGGTGGTCACCGACGTGATGCTCAGAACCGGCCCCTTGGGAAGTTCGATCACCCGTGGGAGCCCGCCGTAAAGAAACGTGCTTGGCAGGTCATAAACGCCCTCGCCCAAGTCCCGGTAGAGGTCGTTGCAGGTCTGGTCCAAGGTGAGCCGCAGGGTGCGGGTGATGAGCGAGCGGCGGGTGTGCTGCTCGGCCGAATCGGTGGCCGCCGAGATGAGCTGGGCGAGCAAAGCGTCCTCGTCGGTTGTGTCGATTCTGAGCCAGGCCTTCGCCTCGGCCAGCGTGACCGGGTCGGAGGCGGGATTGGTGACGACCGTGACGGTGCGGCGGGGTTTCACAGGGCCTTGCTGAACAGGATCAGATCACGCGAGGCGCCCTCGGCCGAACCGCTGACCGCCTTGATGAACTGGATGCCGTGGAACAAGGCGGGGTCGATGGCCAGATACTTGTTGGCCGCGACGGTGAAGCTCAGGGCCGAGCCGTTGGAGCCGGTGACGGGGTTGGAGGTTCCCCCGGCGATGGCGGCGGCCGTGAAGGTCAGCGTCGTGCCGGTGAGGGCGGCCGGGAGCATGACACCCACCAACGTGGTGCCGCCGAGATCGGCCTCGCCCGAGGCGGTCCCGGACGAGGCTATGGTGACGGTGGTCTGGCAGAGACGGGATTGGAACTGGCTGGCTGAGGGCATCGGTTATGCCTTCCCGTCCAAAGCGGCGACCAATGCTTCTTTCTTCAAGCCAATGGCTTTCAATCCGCGTTCTTTCGCCAGCGTGAGCAAATCCTTGTAGCTCATCGCCGCAAGTCCCGTGTCGGCCTTGGTCTCTTCTGGCTGGGCAACCTTGGTTTCCTCTGGTCCGACCACCTTGGTTTCGCGGCTTTCAACAGGATTAACGAGTTCCTCGGTGATTTTCGGCTCATTGACCACTTCCGGTTCTGTGGTCGATGGCACAACAGAGAGCGGGGGTTGAATCGTGACGGGGCTTGGCTTGACACCGAATCCGTCCGGCAATTTCGCCCAGCCCTCGCCCACGGCGATGCGGGCGAGGTCGTCGGAGAGATGAGCTGTTGTCCCGGCGACGAATTCCTCTCCGTCGCCGTGGCCGTCCTGACTGCCCTTGAAGCCCGTCAGGATGTGATGCGGCTTCATCACGCGACCTTTTCCAGGCAGACGGAGAACTTGATCGAACCCGTGGTGTGCGGAGTCGCCGGGGTGCCGCCCGAATATTGGAAGTAGATCTGGGCGCCCGCAGCGGATGGGGTGTCCGAAGTGCCGGTGAGAAACGGCACTTTCGAGTTGCCCCAGTCCAGTGTCGCGGAGGGGGCGGCTTCGATGTCGGCGTTGGCCACCGTGGTCCACACGGTCGTGCCGTCGGTGAGGCCCAGCAAGCGGTCGCCGCCCGCTCCGAAATTGGTCCCGCCGCCGACGAGACGGATGTTACGGATTTTCCACTGGTCGGTCGCCGCGCCCGCCGCGATCACGTTCACCTTGCCCGTGCCGGTCGAGGCGTCGAGCAGGGTGGCGGTGCAGGTCACGTCCACATACTTCAATTCGCTCACCACGATGCCGTCACTCTGGCGGGTGCCGAGCGTCGGGTTG
>NZ_JH636439.1:2130636-2133845 GCF_000255705.1 Zavarzinella formosa DSM 19928 | reverse complement strand
AACCGCTTGGAGCCGCGATAGCCGACGTAGTAGGACTGCGAGCAGTCGGCGTTGGCGATGATCGCTTTCACCGTGCCGACATTGGTGCCGGTGACGTAGTTGGTCAGGTCGGCGTTGGCGACGGCCGAGTAGCTGGCATCGACGTCGGTGTCGGCCTCCTGCACCTCCAGTTCCAGCTTGTCGGTGCCGGAATAGGTGTCGCCGTTGGCGCCGATCACGAAGATCAGGGCCGCGTCGTCGCAGTTCTGGAGGTCAAGGCCCTGGCCGTCGGCCGGGACCGTGTCGGCGGTGCGGATCAGCGGCACGAGAAGCGTGCTGACCGCGATGTTGGCGTAGAGGGAAGTATGGTTGGTCATAAGTGAATCCTTTTGTTGAGAAAATGAGGCCGGATGTCGCCACCCGGCCTGTCGGGTTAAAACCGTTACGTGCTCACCTTGGACAGCTTCACTGCCTCAAAGTTGACCACGCCGCCCCCGACCCTTTTCGTGGTGTAGAAGGCCACGTTCGGCTTGTCGGTGTAGGGGTCGCGCAGCACGCGAATGCCCATGCGATCCACGATCTGGTAGGCTGTGCGGATGTCACCGTAGGCCATCGCCAGGGCGTTGGTCGTCACGGCGGGCATGTCGGCCGCGAAGTAGTACGGACGGGTCATCAGGGTGGATTGCAGGCCCACGTTCTTGTCGAACGCCATGTTGAACACCGGCTGGCCCTCGCCGTCCTTGATCTTCATCAGGTGACGGTTGGTGGCCCGCTGGATCAGGAAGCTGGCGTTGGACTGATACGGCTCCTTCAGGGCGTTCTGAAGATCCACCAAGCCGTCGTAGGTGAAGGTGGTGGCCGAGCCGGTGACGATCTGCTCGATCTGCTGGGAGGTGATCGTCGTGCCCGCGTCGTAGCTCAACAGACCCTTGGGCTTGTTGACACCGTTGCCGGTCACGAAGGCCGTGGCCTCGTCGCGGGCGAACTTGTCGGCCACTTTCTGGGCCAGCCACGCCTCGATGTCGATGCCGGCGTCGTCGAGGATCTTCTGCGTCGCCTTGGGGTTGGCGTACATCTCGTTGCAGTAGATCGTCAGCTTGCCGACCGTCGGGGTCGTTGTGTTTGGACGGGGGGCCGTTTCACCGACCCAACCGCTGGACGCCTCGTCGTTGTCGAGGATCACCTCGTAGGTGTCTCCGCCGATGTTGGTGACGGTGGCGAGCTGGCGCATGGGCGAGGTCTCGAACACGCGGGTCTGGATGATGCCGCCCATCTCCGGCATGGTCAGGTAACCGCCCGAGGAGTCGCTGTTGACCGACAGGGCCTTGATCTCGGCGTTGTCCTCGCCGCGTTTCTCCAGGTACTCGGTGAAGCCCTCGCGGTTTTCGCTGCGCATGCGGGCGAAGTCGTTGAACGCCTTCTTGCGCAGGGCGGCCTCGCGGCCTTTCTCGTCGGTGGCCCCGGCGGCGGGAGCGCGGTTGAAGGCGATCTCCAGCGCTTGCAGTTTGACATCACCAGCCTTGAGGGCGGCCTCGAATGCCTCTTCCTTCGCTTTCTGCTCGGTTTCGAGCGCCTTGACGCGGGCGTCGGCCTTCTGGGTGGCTTCCACGGCGTCGCCCATCGCTTTTTCGAGCTTGTCGAGCTTGGTTTGGTCGAAGGCGTCGAGTTTGGGGCTGATGTCTTTGAGCTTCTTGTCGAAACCCTCGACCATTCCCTTGTATTCGTTGAACGCCGACAGGGCGGTTTCAACGGATTTGGTCAGTTCTGCGGTCATATGAGTTGCCTATGCTTTGAATTGGTTAAAGAGGTGGGTGAGTTGGTTGAGCGATTCGGACCCACCGTCGCGGTGTTTCGTCAGCGCCTTGTAGCCTTCCGCGACGATGGTTTTTGCCTCGCGCTGGCTGAAACTTGCGTCCCGCAAGTGTTTTTCAAGCTGCCGCTCCGTCATCGGTAGGGCGCTTTTGTCCTGGGTGTCTTCCGTTTCCTCGGGATCGTCCAACAATCCGACGGCGGCCTGGAGCATTTGCAGGACGCCCGCCGCCATGTCGGGGGCAACCGGAACACCGACATCAACCGATGTCTGGCACACGTTGGCGGCTTGGGCGAGCAGAGCGACGGCGGCGTCGATGTCATCCGACGCAGACTTCACGCCGGTGACGGTGGCCTTGGTGTTGGCCGGGAATGTGACCAGCGACACTTCGTAGAGATCAACCTCCAGCAGACGCCGGATGTTCTGCTGGGTGTCCATTTCCGATTTCTTGGTGGAGAATCCGATGGACAAACCCGTGATGGCCCCGCCCTTGGCGAGGGTGTAGGCATCGTTGCCGCATTGGGTGGTGAAGATTCGGCCTTTGAGCAGCAGCCCCTGGGGGGTTTCCATCACTTGGTCCCAGACGCCGATGGGCTGGTCGCTGTTGTGCTGCCAGAGCATGGCGGGCTTGCGGGCGAGCAGGGACTTGGTGAAGGCGCCGGGCATGACCACGTCGCCGTAACTGTCCTCGTTGCCGAAGGTCGAGCCGTAGCCTTCGATGGTGCGGGTTTCCCCGTCCTCTTTGACTTCGATGTCGCGCAACAGAAAGGTTTTGTGTTGCAGTTTCATGGGCGAACCTTCCTTGATTCGGTTAATTGGCTTCGGAATAAATGAGTCCGCAACGGCAGTTACAGAGATTCGCCGGACTGGCCGATGGGTCGCCGGGGCGGTCCATCATCTCCCCGTCCACGATGAACTTGTCATCCAGCGGGATCGGCTCGCTTCCGGCCATCGCCGCGTGGGCGGGGCGGGTGCGGTCGTCGAGCGTCGGCAGCCATTCCTTGAGCATGGTCACGCCCAAGTCGCGTTCCGCCGACCGGACGCTCTCGACGCTTCCATAAGTGGCGGCGGCGTGCGTTTCGGTGCGGGCGACGAGGGCGGCGCGGTAAGGAGTCAGTTGGCTGACTGAGCGGATGTTTTTGGCGATGGCGGCCACACCGTCCCCGTCACGCAGACCGTCAGAGATGGCGTCGATCACCTCGTCGCGGTCGGTGTCGGCGATGTATTTTGCCTTGCGGGTCGATTCCCGCCTGATCCAGTCCTCGGCCAGGGTGGCGAACAAGTCCGTGGCCGACTTCTTCTGGATGTTGCGGCTTTTGACCTGCTTGAGGGCCATGTCCCCGAACACCGGGATGACGCGGCGGTAGTGGTTGGTCAGCAGGGTCTGAACAGACCTGGTGTGGGCGATGAACACATGGGC
>NZ_JH636439.1:2124319-2130599 GCF_000255705.1 Zavarzinella formosa DSM 19928 | reverse complement strand
ACCGAGCGGGCGCGGGCGTAATCGAGTCGCAGGCCGCGTTCCATCCGCGTCATGGCCATCAGCCAGGAGCGGAGGAGCAGGCGGCGGTCAGTCATTTTCCATGAGGATGTGCTGGATGTATTCCTGCCCGGCAAACGTCATGGTCGCCCGAATGAGGTACGCATGTTCGTCTTGGAAGAGGATTTCCGTGCGGATGCCGATGTTGAGCGAGGAGTGGCGATGGTTGCCGAAATCGACGTGGATGACGTTGTTTTCCTGTCTCATGGTTTTGCATTGAGATCGGCGGGGCTGCCCGGTTCCGCCAGATGGACGGAGTTTCCGGCCAGTTCCAGCGGGATGTCATTGAATGGCACGAGAACCACGTCCCCGCCGTCAATGTCATCAAGCCCCATCTCGCGGCGTTTTTCGTTGATCGTCATGTAGGAGGCGGCATTGACGCGGTTGGCCTTCTCGTTGCGCATCGGCTCCAGCGCCGGGATGCCGGCCTCGTCGTACCAGAGGAACAACCCTTCTCCGTAAAGCGGGGTGAGCCAGCGGTTGAAGGCATCCATGTACATGGAGAGCAAGGGGAGAATCGTGTCCGTCCAGAAGGCGGTCTTGGCTTCCGAGTAATTGGCGTAGGTCTGCGAATCCGGCAGGCCGATCAGTTGGGGCGGCACGCCAAACGCGAGGGCGATGTCGCGGGCGGCGCCGTTTTTTCCCTCCAGGAAATCCATGTCCTTCGGATTGAGGGCCATTTCCTGCCATTCCAACCCGCCCTCCAATAACAGCGGCCTGCCGGAGTTGTTGCCGCCGGAGAACTGGCGGTCGATCATCTCCTTCAGACGCAGGTATTGGTCGTCGGTGAGCGAGGTCGGTGTGCCGTCGCTTCCCTTGACAGACAACGCCCCCGAGGGACGCGCCCCATTATCCAACAGCCCCTTGTTCCAACGCTGCCCGCCGGTGTGGATGTCCACGCCGAGGGCGGCGGGGCCAATGGGGGACAGGCCGTACCACGGAGAGAGCGGGTTGAACGAACGGATTTGAAGGATCGCCGACTGGCCGGTGATCTGGTCCACGGGGTAGTCGAATTTCGAGTTGGCGTCGGGCCGGTATTCGTAGCCTTGGGGAAACAAGCCGCGGCCCGGAACGATCCTCACCTTGCCGGGGCTGAGCAGTTGCAATTCACGGGGCGGTTTCTGGCTCTTGTCGAGACCGTTCCCGAAAATGTAAGCGTTGCCCGACAATTGGTGGTATGCCGTCAGGCCGCCGCAGAACTCCCGCCATGACTGGACGGGATTGGGGTCATAAATCAGGTCGAGCAGCGGATGGGACTCGATCTTGGCCAGCTTGCCCGCCCGGTTCTTCTGGTACAAGTGCGGTTCCACCGACGAGACGGCCGCCGCGATGCGATTGATGCAGGCGAAGGCCACCACGCACTCGGCGTAACCCTCCAGCGCCAGCTTGTCGAACGCGGCCCCGGACAACGCCCCTTTCCCGCCGATGAGCGAGACGAAGAACGACGCGCTCTTACGCGACGGGACGGGTGTGTCCTTGCGGAACGGCCACATCAAAGGCTGCGGACGCGAGGAGTGGCGGTCGTGCGGGTGCGGACCCAGTTCAGATATTGCGTCAGCGAATCGACCTGATCGTCATGGGGACTGTTGGGAAAGGTGAGCATTTCGCTTTCAAAGTCGGTGAGCCAGGCGGCTTGCATGGGAAGCGAGACCTTGCCCGCCTCAACCATTGCGGAGACGCCGCTGGCTCGGGTTATCTTGTCCCGGTCCGGCAGGATGCCGATCAGGGGTAATGTCGTTGTGCGCTTCAAGTCCTGGAGCAATTGCTGCCCGCTGGCCTTGTCCTCGATCAGGATGGCATCGGCGCCGAAGGCGTCAGCTTGTTTGACCACAAGGGCCTTGAGGTCGGGGTATTCCAGTCGCTTCACCAAGACTTGAAGCAGATCGAAACCGTCTTTTCGGACGCCCCAGGTGGTGCAGCAACTCGGATCGTTCAGTTGCGAGGCCTTGATCGCCGTGTCCCAGCTTTGCACGATCTGCTCGTATTCGCCATGGGCCGGTTCGGAATATCGCTTGAACCAGTGGGCTTTGAAGATGCCCCCTTCGGCGGGGGCGGGTCGTTGTTGGTAAAGAGCCGTCCAGTCACGGGAACCGACCGCTTTTTTGATTCGCTCAAGCACGTCAACCGGGTAGTTGGCCCATAGGGGGTCGCCGGTCTTGCGACCGAGGATGTCGTCATCCGTCTCGGCAATCGCCGGGAGTGACAAAACCACCCATCCTTCATGTTCGTGTTCGCGCAATTGCCAGCCGGTCAGGTCATCGTCATGCCAGCGAGTCTGGATGATGACGATCTTGCCGTTCGGCATGAGGCGGGTGTAGGCGGTGGAGGTGTACCATTCCTTGTTCTTCTGCCGGATGGTCGGGCTGTCGGCATCCTCTCGGTTCTTCACTGGATCGTCAATCAGGAGCAGATGGGCGCCACGCCCTGTCAGCGGCCCGCCAATCCCGGCGGCGAAGTACGCGCCGTCCAGACTGGTGGCGAACGCGTCGCTGACTTCTGGGTCGGGCTGTTCCTGGGTGACGTGAAAGCGTTTGGCGCTCTGGCTGTCACCCTTCAGCTTGCAGCCGGGAAAGATTTGCTGGAATGCCGCGTCGGCGATCTGGTCGCGCACCTTGCGGCCGAAGTCGTCGGCCAACTCTTGGGCATAGGTGGCGGCAATGACGTAGTGGCTTGGGTTCCGGCCGAGATACCATGCGGGGAAGAACTCGCTCGCCAGCATCGACTTTCCGTGCCGGGGAGGCATGGAGATCATCAGGCGTTCGATGTCTCCCCGCTCCACTGCCTCCAGATGTCTGGCGATCAGGCGATGATGGGCGGCGGCCTTGTACCCCGGCCACTGGTAAGCGGCATAGGCAATCAGGCGGCTGTGGGCGTAATCTTCAGGAGTCGGCGCCAAGGGCGGCCGCGACGGCGGCGTCCCGCTGCTCCTTGGTGACAGGGATCAGGGGGGCGCCGTCCTTTCCAGTGTGTTCGTGCTTCTCGACAAACATGCCGAGGTGCTTGGCGAGGCTGTCCAGAGCCGCTTTTTTGTCCACGAACTTCAGTTTCTTGGTGTAACTGTCAATGATGCGAATCCCGTTGGAGCCGATCTCCGCACCGGCTTGGTTCTCAACGACATCAATTGCGGCAATGGCAGCAGCCGTGTCGTCATCCAATTCATGGATTGGCTTCAAATGTCCCTCGTTGTCGTATGCCTTGCGGATGTCGAGAAACGCCAGTTTGGCGTACTCCCGAAGCACACGAGAGACGGTTACTTCGTGGCGTTTGATGGCCGCCAGTTTCAGTTCCTCGACCCTTGCCGCCACCTTGCTGTCTGTCAACAACCGGGACGCAGCCTCCCAGATCGTCTTGTCGGTCGCCTTCTTGGCGTCGTAGCTCTGCCGGTACGCCTCGCTTGCGTTTCCTAATTCGATGTATTTGAGGCAGAAGGCTTCCTGCTTGGGTGTGAGGTCAGTCATGGTTCAGTTCGTTTGGTTGGAATCCTTGATTCGCAGGGATGAGCAAATGTCATCACAATGACGGGGCGAATCGTTGAGTCGGGATCTGATCCGGGTGAATATGGATGGGTTGAACGGGCAGTGACACCCCGCCGCTCACGCGGGACCTGAATTTCAATGGCCCGGAGATTTGGCGTGGTCTTTGCTTTGAGATAGGCTGTCACGACACCTTGATCCTCATCTCGGAGCTTCCCATGGTTGTTCTCTCCCGCAAAGCCCGTGAAGAAATCACACCGAGCCAGAAACGCCGGGGCTTGACCCGACCGGCCGCCGACGCAAAGCCGCGTGAATCCGTTGGCGAGCGGCATCCTTTGAAGCCCGAAGCGGCCGAGGAGCCAATGATTTTGGACGACATGGCGGTAATTGCCGAGGGATGGTCCGGAGCGATGTGACCCTGAAAAAAGTGACACGGGTGGCGTGCTCCGAAAACGAGCATGCCACACTTCGCCATCAGGCGCAAGAGTTTATTTGGGCCAACTGCTCGGCCTCCCGTTCCAAAATGCTCTTCTCCTCCTCCCGTACCTCATCCAGCGCCCCGATGAGCCGGTCGAACGCCGCCAGATACGTGTGGCGGCTGTCCCACACGGCCATCATGTCATGCCGGGTTTCCGGTGCGTTGCGGCTCATGGCATGGATGACGGTCTGCTCGGTCAGCCCGGCGATCAGGCGGCAGACACGAAGGTAGAGAGTCTCCAGAATGCGGCTGTTGGACCCGCTGAAGAACTCCAGGGCGTAGATGCTGTTCGATTTGTACGCGGTCTGGCGACGAAAGGTGATCCGCATGTCCATGAGAATCATGGCGTAGCTGCGGTGCAACTCGTCGAGGATTCCCCGTTCCACCATCCACCCCAACAAAGACCCGTCCTTGATCGTGGCGTTGGAGATGCGGCCGTCAGAGACGGTGATGTCGAGGTCGCCCTTGTTGGCGCGGCAGGCGTTGATGACGGAGGAATTGCGGGGCAGCCATTGAGAAGAGTCGATTCCGTCAACCATGAGCCCCCGAAAAAGCCCCGCCCGGAGACGGGGAATAACACAATGCAGGAAGTAGATGCCCACTTATAGCGCGTTTATACGGAGGGCGCAACCAGATATTGATTTTTAAGGTTCGCCGCTCATCGCGGATCAATCCCGATCTCAGTCAAGAAAACGCCGTTGTCGTCGGAGTATCGAAAAGTGATCCTGACGCCCTTGTCCCGAAAGTACGCGTATTTTGGGTTTGTCCGATACATATTCTGCAACTCGGGTCGTGCGGCGGCCGCGAACGCTTCTGCATCGAAGCCCGCCTCCCGCTTGAAATCGACGAGGGTGAAGTTGTATACGATTCGGCGGGACGGCAGCACGCCCATTGAATCGGCCCTGGTGTCCTTGTCCACCATCATGGGTAAATGCCTGTTGATCTCCTCGGCGGCCCGCACCAGCTCTTCTTCGAGCGACGGCTCCGGTCGATTCACGACCCGAACAGGCCGGTCGTCCCACCACGGTTTCGCCTGGAGCACCCACAACACGGCCGCGATCAGGCAGAGCCATCCGACCGATTTGAGATAGTTTTTCCGCTCTTCCGTCGGCCTGCCCGGTTTGATCGGCGGCTTTTCCAACGGCGGGGCGGGCTTGTTCTTGCGTCGGGCCATGGCAAGCTCTCACGATTCAGTCGGTCGCCTTCACTTCAATCTCGGCCAGCAACTCGCCCTTGCTGTCCAGGTATTGGGCACGGATTGTCAGGCCGTTATCCCGGAATTTCTTCAGGCTTGGGTCGGTCCGATACCGTTCCACCAAGGCGAGTCGGTTCTTCTCGGCAAATTCGACGGAGTCGAAGTCTGGTGTCTTGATGAGATCGACGTACTTGTAGATGTTTGTCAACACCCGGCCGGGGCCTGCCGTTGATCCGATTAGGTTGCATTCCTCGGAAATCTTGACCGGCGCCACGTGATTGACATGATCGACGTGTTGCAGAAGTTCCCGGTCAAATTGTTCGGACTGCAGGGACACGGTCCGGATAAGGAAGACCGCTCCGAAAACGAGCGTCAGGACGATGGCGAACGTGATGATCGATTTCACCGGGTCGCGACGTGCGGGAGGCAACTCAGGCTGAGCATTGTCCATCAGTTCAGCTTATCACGACCGGAGGTGATGGGTCATCGCAAAACGTCAGAAATTGAGGCCAGTTGCTCCATGGTAAACTCGTAGGTGACGAACCGCTCCCCGCATTTGGGGCACTCGCGGCGACGGAAACGGAAATACTTGAAACGATATTTTCCGGCTTGGCGGTGTTCGGGGTCGCGTGCGTCGGTGATTTTGGCCTTGGCATGTTTGCATGTCATTGGCCGCATGCTTTCGGCTTTCCATCCGCATCCACCAGAACCGCCGCGCCCGTGGGGAACTGCACGTACAAAACGTGTGTTTCTTCCACGCATACCAAGCTGTAGCCGGTGAGGTAGCCGATTTGCCTGTTGACCCATCCGCAGGCGGTCAGGGTCAGTAATGTGGCAATCATGAGGGTTAATCGCATCGGATGCCTTTCTGGTTGGTCATTGGGGTAACTCCTCATCCCAAACCCGCCCGCAATTCCGGCATCGCTTCACCACGGTGCCGCTGTCACGGAACAGTTCGCGGGCGTCCACATGTCTTGCCTGACGCCCCTGCTCACCGAGGAGCGGGTTGTTCTTTGTGCAAACGTGCCTCATGCTCTCCCCTTCTCCTGTGTCATTTCCCGAAAGACGCTGGCCACC
>NZ_JH636439.1:2124043-2124262 GCF_000255705.1 Zavarzinella formosa DSM 19928 | reverse complement strand
GGCGAGGAGGGCGTGTTTGTCGGTCATGGCTTCCTCGCCAGTTTCTGCGCGTTCTTGTGCTTTGCGGCCTGCTCGGCGTGGAACAGTTCCACCTCATGGGCGATGAGGGCCATGTCTCGGTCAGTGGTGCAAGCCGTTCCGGCGAGACGGCGTCGGATGTTCGAGGGGTGGATGCGGGTTAGGCGGGCCAGTTTGGACACGCCCCCGTCGCCCCGTTCA
>NZ_JH636439.1:2123668-2123910 GCF_000255705.1 Zavarzinella formosa DSM 19928 | reverse complement strand
GAATTCAGCCCAAAGTTCCCATCCGATAACTGGCCAAAATACTGATCCCAGCAATCCTACCACTCCAAGAAATGTACTCATTCAGCCTCCTTGCTGTTATTCTCCCGACCTTAGAGCGGGCCGCTCGTTCGTGCAAGCGGTTTCTTCGCATCTCCATGCTTAGTGGCGAAAACGGGGATGCAGATGGGAATTGAGCAGTCTGAAATGCCTTTGCAGGCGACTAACTTCCCATTCGCCCGCCG
>NZ_JH636439.1:2123302-2123503 GCF_000255705.1 Zavarzinella formosa DSM 19928 | reverse complement strand
CAGCCCGCCGCAAGCGTGTGCGACCCCGCCAAAGGACGGGAGTCATTAACCGGACACAACTGGCATCACTCGCCCTGCGTCGGGGATCATTCCAGATCCCAGGCGGGCGGCCCAACGGACGACAGTGTCGCCGGTCGTTCCCGAAGGCAGCAATGAACGCGCCGTCCGGGCGCGAATCGCGGGTATTTCAGAGATGGACGA
>NZ_JH636439.1:2086628-2123251 GCF_000255705.1 Zavarzinella formosa DSM 19928 | reverse complement strand
GTTCCTGCCACAGGCGGCGGTACTTTTCCACCTGCTCGCCAAACCATTCCTTTGCTTCCTCCACGGTCACGTCCCATCCGACGGACAGGAGCAACGCCCGTTCCCCCTTCTGGTGCTGAAGGGCATGTTCTGCGTGGGTCAGGGGAATAGCTGAGAATTCAGGCTTGTGGGCGATGCCGCCGTTTGATGCTCGTTTGACGTGGCAGGCGGGATTACGAGGTTCGCCGTTGGGCCATTCGGAAAACTGACCGCTCAGGCAGCTTGGGAGGGTGCGTATCCATGAGAGAAAGGCTTTGTCGGTCACAACCTGTCTCTGATGTAGTCGTAAAGCTTCTGACCAGTGTCGATGGTATGCGTCTGTCCGTCCGGGAAACGGACTTTCGCCTGTGAAAGCCCGTCGCGGTGGTGATACCATTCAAGCCACCACTTGATGGTCGGATGGGCAGGCAGTTCATGCGATGGCGTGGCGGCCAGTTCCAAGGCCCGGATGATAGCCTCTTCTTGCTTCCCGCCCAACAGACAGACGGGATGTCCGTCGAAGTGTTTCCCGATGTCCTTGCCCATCTCCTCCGTGGCGTTTCGGAGGTCGATCACCGCCTGGAGGATGTCGCGGAAGGTTTCAAAGTCGATGTGGCGGGTCATTGGGCTTCCTTTCCAGGTCTTTCAAGGCCCGCCGGAGGTAGGGGGCCGGTTTGTTAATCCCGGCCTCCCAGTTCTCCACCACCCGCACACTGATTCCAAGGCGGGAGGCCAGCGCGTTTTGTGTCAGCCTGTTCCTCTTTCGGAAATCCTTCAAGTACGCCCTCCAATCTTTCACGACTGGTCTGTTCGGGTGGTTCATCATCAGTCACATCTGCTTCGTCAGGGTTGGGAACGCTTCGTTGCCTTGGTCGAACCGGAGGCGGGCGACGGGCTTGTCTTTCCTGTAAGCATTCCATGCCTTGAAAATCAAGGCAATTTTGTACGCCGTCGCCTTGTCCCCGCTGTTGTTTCTGGTCATTGCCGAGTCACCCATCGAGAGCTTGTTCCTCAACACCAAAACGGGGCTGGTCGGCTCAAGATTCGTGCCGTCGTTCAAGGTGTTGAAAAAGTTGTCCACTCGCCAAGATTCGTTGGTTTCCAAGGTTAGAATGTAGTGGACAAACGCCGCGAGGCCGGGGCCGGCCATCTTCCTCACGTGCTTCAGACCGATGACGAAACTCGTGGACTCGAACGCCTGGGTGTTGTTCCTGGCCTTGTCCAATAGCTCCTGAGCCGTCAGCCGGACCTTGGCGCCAGACGTCGCCCATTTCCACATGTCCCCGTCGGCCTTTTCATACCCAATCGCCAAGCGGCAGAGAGCGGCAAGCGTGGTGTTGTTGGTGTGGCCGTTGAAGTGGAAGATATCGGAAATGCTCCGGCTTTTACCGCTGTCGATGGTGTCAACCGCCTTGTGGTCGAGGCCGGTCAAGACCAGCATCTCCACCGATTTGTTCGCCATGACGACGGCCCAAAGCCGGTGCTGCCCGTCGATGACGTTCCCCTTTGTGTCAAAGCGGATCGGATTGCCGTCGAACACCCATTTGTTGTTTTTGATGTCGCGGATGATCTTGTTCACGTTTGAATCGTCGAGTCGGCGGCTCGAGAAATTGCTTTTGTCCAGCCAGGCCGTGGCTTTCGCCGGAGTGATGGTCATGAGTTCGGTTTTGATTGTCATAAAGTGTCCATTCCCCTGATGAGCCGAGGAGCGCGAGAGGCATCGTTGCCCCGAATTGACCGGTACGCGAATCGGTGGGCTCGGTCAAGCGGTTTTTACGGGCTGTCACCGCCAGTCCGTCTCATCCCAATTCCCCTTTCCATGATTGCAATCCTCACAAAGCGGCTGGAGGTTGTCCAGCACCAAGGCAAGTTCGGGGTAGAGGCGCCGCGGCTTGATGTGATCGACGTGAACCACGACGCCGTGCTTCCTGCCCCTGCCGCAAAGAGAGCACTGAGCCCCATGCTTCTTCAAGGCCTCGTACCGCAACTTTCGCCAGGCGTAGGAGATCAGGAACTCGTCCGTTTCGACGGGGGGAACATACGGTGTCTTGGGTTTTGGTTTGCAGATGACGAGGTTTTCGGGCGGCTGCAAGATGCCAGTCTGACGGTACTCCTTCAGGTGCCTCACGGCAGTCTCCGGGTGGATCTTCGCCCACTTCGGCAGCGTGTGGCCCTTCAGCTTCAGCATCGCCCGGTACAGGCGTTGCGGGTTGCAGATGTTACCGGTTTTCACGCCGGCGGCTTGCAGTTCAAGAATTTGTGTCTTCCATTTTCCGTTCATCGGTTTGGCCATGTTTCCTCGCTTCCTTTAAGGTGTTCGTGGGGAGAGTGAATGCAACAAGATTCAAGATTGTGGGGAGGCAGAATAACCCCTTGCACAGCAGAACAGCTTGACTGTCTTGCCTACAAGGGGTTAATCCACCAAGTGCAACTGAGTTCTGAGTTGCGTTGTCAGCAGCTGCTTGGCGGAGGCATGCCATCTAATGGCGGGACAGGCAGGTTTTCCGATGACTCCTGTCCACCTTTTCCGTTTACCTGTCTTTCGACACCACGGGGTTCCGTCCCCAGCACCAAGCAGCTACCGGGGCGGCATCACATTTATTCAAGGTTTTGCTGCGGGGGTGCTGCCCGGTCATGTTCCCGGCGCCGACACCCAATTGAGATTGGGCAGCTATCGCAGCGGGGATGAGGAAATTGGTTGACCGAAGGAGCCGAATGTGGCAGAAACGTGGTCAGTTACTTAGGCGTGCCCCGCAAAGACAACGCTTGAGTCAGCCCGGTGTGGAGATGATCCCGCCGGGCATTTCTTTTGGCTATCACAAATTTACACAGTCAGCAACCGAAAAGAATTGCTTCCTTATGCCTTCACCTTCCCGTGGACGGCTTCGTACTCTTCCAGCCACTTCGCCTCATGGGACGGAATCCGAATCGACGAGCATCTGTCCCGCACCCACGCCATGCGAACGGCCTTCCGGCGGTCAAAGTCCGGGTCTTTCTCCACAGCCTTCAGCGGTTCCAATGACTCGCGTTTTATCCGTGCCTCGAAGATGGCGTTCGTGAAGTAGGAGAATGTGCCGATGTGCGGGTTTTTGCCCATCAGTTGCTTCATGGTGGGCAGGATGTCCTTGTCCATGTCGGCGCCGTCGTTCAACCAGAGCTTGATGGTCACGATGTCTTTGTACGCCAGTTTCGGGTTGTACAGCAAAGCCAAGTCAACCGCCGGTGAGATGTCCATATTGCCCCCTGATGTTGCTCGGACGGTAGAGCGACTTGCTTGATTGGTCAACTCATTTGTGCAACCACTCCGGCTTCTTCCCCAACTGCGGGTAATGGTACTTGAACAGGATCGCGTTCGCGGCGTGCATGACGCGGTCCAAAGACATGATCTTCAACTCCGCGTCGGAATAACCCGCCTTCTTGAGTATCTGCTTCGCCTGCCCGAAGATGTTTTCGTCCCGAAGCTCGATGGCCCGGTACGTGAACACATCCTCGGCCCGCTTGGCGAGCAACACGGACAGCCGGTGGGCGACGGAAGACGGCGAGCGGTTCATGAGCATCGCCGTTTCCTCCTGGGATCTCCCCGCCGCGTGATGACGCAATAGCTCCATGTCGGAGGCGTAGTCGTACTTCCCGGCCGTATATGAAGGGGCGGGGACAGAGGGAATCAGGCCAAGCACCTCGGCCCGGTGCTTGACGGCGTTAAACCCGAGTCCAAGTCGGTTTTTAATGGAAACGATGGTGTCGCCGTTTTCCAAGCCGTCCTTGATAATGCGATCCTGCCAGGGCTTCCACTGGATTTTCGCCTTGCTCACCACTTGTATGTCTCTCTGTTCTCGATTCCGTCCGCCACTTCCTTGCATACCGTCCCTAGCGCTTTCTTGGTTCTCTTGAGTTGTTCGTTCAATAGGTCGATTTGTCGTGATTTGATTTCGCAGCAGGCCAGCCAACCAGAAAGGAAGCCGATGCCAAGGCAGGAAACACTTGCAATGGCGAGCAGGTAGAGGTCAAATCCCATCAGTCCCCTGTCCCGAGTTCGGTGACGTTCTTCCGGCCCACCAGATGAAGCTTGTACCCCGTCTGGGCTTCGAACAGCCGCCATTTGATTCTAAAGACGTCGGTCAGGCAGCCTTTGGCGTCGGAATAGACCACGCGCCCGTTGGCCAGCCGGTAGCGGAAGTCGGCGATGTAGTCGCAAATGTGCCGTCCGTGAGCGGAAAGGGGTATGCGGGGCTGGAGTTCCAACTGAGTGATCTTCCCGGCGGCCTCGCAGGAACGGAGGAACAGATAATGGTCCCGTTCCAGGATGGAGTCGAAGGTGAACCCCATACAGTCGACACGGGTATTGCCGTATTTGCTCCGGCGGGGTTTTTTCAGTTCCTTGAGGGGAAGGGGCGGATACTTCACCGCCCGGCTTTCAGGTCGTCGATCTGCTGCTGGAGCCGGTCAAATTCATACTGAACGATGGTGGCGAGTGTCTCGGTTTTGTCATCCACGAAAACAGGGGTGTTGGGTCGGGCCTTCTGTCGTAACTGCATCATCAGCCGGTCATGGATCGTCGTGCGCTGGCCGATGATGTTCATGGCTTGGTCCTCTTTGGGCGGCTGGCATCCCATGCCAGCACATGCTCGCGGTTGAACAGCCGGAAAGAACCGACCTGAAGAGCTTGCTGAATATCCCCTTTTGAGACATGATAAGCGAAAGTCTGCCGGGTCAGCCCGCATAGGCGAGCCGCGCCGGCCATTGTAACCAGTTGATTGTTATCGTGTATTACCACTGTCTCTGACATATGCAAAATAATGCTTGTGCGAAGGTTTTGATTGGTCTACTCTGCACTTAAGCAAACGGACTGTCAACAACTAACAAGGAGGTGTCTGTGCATATCAAAACTCCCTACTCCGTAATAATTTCACTGACCGTCGGGGCGACAATTGTCTTCCCGCTGGGCGTGTCGGTCGTACTGGCTGACGTGCTGAAGCGTGAGGAATCGGCAAACGTCGCCTTCATCCCGCTTGAGGAAGCTTGCCCAGATCGCTCGGATTACCTGTGCGTGCTTGCCGAAGCCCAAAAGGAGTCGCGTCATGGAAAACAATAACATCCTGTCCGGGACGGAACGCTTGCTCCGCACCCCGAACCCCCTCGCCGCCGACATGCCCCGCGTGGCGACGCTGATCCGCGAGTATCAGGAACGGAACGTCAAAAGCCCGGAGCCCCGCCAATGAGCGGCGTTGTTCAAGGAATCGGCGTCTTCGTGATCCTGCTCACGATCTGCGTGTGTTTGAGCCACCTGATCGAAGACAGGGAATTGGAATCCCACCCTGTCGTTTACGAGAGGATCATGTGATGGTAAAAACCAAGCAATTCGCCGGCCGGTCGCAATCCACCATCGCTTTCCTTCAGTTGGGTTTGGCGGTGGATGCCCTCCTGGACATGGACATTCACGAGGTATGCAAGGCCGACATCACTGACGACGAGCGGAAGCCCATGCTGGCATCCGAAGCCCTGACAGAACTCAGCAAGGCATTTCGTGATCTGGCGTTCGTTGCCGGGAAGCACGAGAGGGCCATGAGGACTGATATTTAACTTAAAATTGAGAAAGAGGTGATATGACCAAGATTGAATCGAATGCCCAATATTCCCGCGTTCCACACGTTTACGCCGCGATGCTTCAGATGACCGCCGAGCTGGCCAAAGCGGGTGTCGGCAAGGACAAGCGAAACGCCGATCAAAAATACAATTTCCGCGGCATTGATGACATCCGGAATGCCATTGCCCCGCTTCAGCACGACTGCGGGTTGCTCATTTATCCCAAGATGACCGGCCGTGAGGAGAAGGAGCGGACCACGAAGTCCGGCGGGTTTGCCCTTCAGGTGATCGTGAGGATCGACATGCACTTCGTCAGCACGACGGATGGCTCCGAAATCGTCAGTCAGTGGGAGAACGAGGCGGTCGATTACAGCGACAAGGCCACCAACAAGGCCATCTCCCAGGCATACAAAACGGCTTGCATCAACACGTTCAACATCCCGACCGAAGGGGAGGATGACGCGGACAAGGAGAAGCCGGAACTCAAGAGCGGCAAGCCCGCTGCGTTCCCCTCCCCCGACGTTCGGGAGCAATTTATGTCCAACTGCCTCTCCGCGTTCGCCAATGCCAAAGACCTGACGACCCTGAAGGACATTGAATCCCTGAATCATGACAAGCTAGTGCTTGCCCGGTTGAGTGAGGATGAAAAGGACCGCGAGGTCGCCGTCAAATGCTCCGACGCCTACACGACGGCCCACCGAAGAATCAAAGCGGCACTGCCACCGGAGAAACAGACGGTCGAAAGCCGCATGGGCAAGGCTCCCGATGAACTGACGTACTGAGGAGTGGACCATGACCATCGAAGCACACGATCAAGCCGTCATGGATGCCTTCGCCTCCGTCCTCATGTGCGAGGATATGCTGCGTCGGCACAAGGCCGAACTGGAAGAGGCGGTGAACCGCCTGCGGCCCGTCATCAACCGCGCCGAGGCCGACCTGGACAAGGCGTGGGAGGCTGTCTCCGAACTCATGCGCGAGTCGGGGGAATATGAGATTCTCCTGCCCGGCGCCGCGTCCGATTACAAGATCACTTATTCCCAAGGGACGGAGGTGGTGACCGGAGATCCGCAGGCCGCCCCCGACGAATGGGTGAAGACAGAGCGGACGCTGAAGAAGAAAGAACTTCTGGCACATCTGAAGCAACTGCGGGAAAACGGCGAAGCGTTGCCGAACTGGGCGAATCTGGAGCGGACCCCGGCCAAGTTGGGCTACCGCCTGATGAAGAAGTCAGCATGACCCGCTCGCTCGACTTCCCCGCCATTGTCACTCATGGCCGTTTGCCGGAGGAGGTGGCTCGACAGATCGGGGCCGTTCTTCGGCAACTGGACGGCAAGCGGGTTGTGGTGTCGGTCAAGGAGGCAAAGCGTTCACGCTCAAAAAATCAGAACGCTTATTATTGGAGTTGCGTCATCCCGCCCATCGTTGACATGTTCCGCGATGCGGGCAATTATGCCGACGCGGAAGACGTTCACGAGTTCCTCAAGTCCGAGGTCGGCAAGCTGAAGCGGGTGTTGGTCACTCCGGACGGGGAGGTCAAAACGGCTCCCGGATCGACGGCCAAACTCAACACGATGGAGTTTGAGGTTTACCTGGAGACGGTGCGGGCATGGGCGGCCGAGTACCGGATTGAGATCCCGTTGCCCAATGAAGCCTTAACAACCTGAAAGGACGATGTATGGAAGAAGAATACCTGCTGAAAGTGAAGGACGCCAACGGCAAATGGCAGACCTACGGCAACTGCAAGAAGAACCAATATGGCAACTTCCGGGTGTCCATGAAGAACACCCAAGCGTTGAAGGATTTGGTCAACCAAGGGCCGGAATGGCTCAATTTTAGCCTTTTCTCGCCACGGACGGATGACTCCCGCCCGGTCGAACAGCAACGCCAATCTGTTGATTTGTCGGATGAAGTGCCATTTTGAACCAAGGAAGGAACCACTGCATGACGAAACTTTTGGGCCACAACAAAGCTGGCGGGGTCGCCGCTGATCAATTGCGATCCATCATTGACCGCGTGGAGCGGTTGGAAGAGGAGAAGGCCGGGCTGGCCGCTGACATTCGGGACGTTTTTGCCGAATCAAAAGGCAACGGATTCGACGTGAAGGCCATCCGCAAGATTCTCAAGCTCCGCAAGATGGACGCCAAACAGAGGGAAGAGGAAGAGACGGTGCTAGAGTTGTATATGTCGCATCTGGGCATGCTGCCGCTATTTGAAAGCGAGGATGAATGACAATAGAACTCGCCACCGGATCGGTCTGTTTCACCCAGGAGTCGGATTCATGCGGCGAGGGCATTCAGGCGCTCGACGTCTCCATGGAGGACGCTGGGGCCGGGAAATTCTTTGTCATCAAGACCGACCGATGGGCGTTCGACAAGATCGGGGACCTGGAGGCACTGCTGGCGAAGGTAAAGCAAATGTTCGATCAAGGTGATGGGGAATGAAGCCGCTCCACCTCATCTTCCTCCTCGCACTGGCCGCTATTCTTTACGCCTCATTTGTGCTAAGCCGGATGTCGGATAACTGGTCATTCGGCTACGGGTCCGTTTACCGGGAGCAAACACTTTACGAGAGGAGCATTCCATGATGAGATTCGCCTTCTTTCTCCTGGGATGCCTGACAGGTCAGCTCCTTTGGAATTGGCTGGTTCCATGAAGCAAATTCGCCTCATCCCACAACCAGACGGCTCCTTCATCGACTGGGGCCGAAACGCGACGATTAACGGCGTTCGCGGAGAAGGACCGGCGTTTTGTTATTATGGCGAGGCTGCGGAGGTAATGCGATTGGTTCTGAAGCATTTGAATCCAACCGAAAAGGCAAGCGGATGAGCGAGATCGAGGAACAAGTCATCACCGGAGTGACAACACTCGATTCCATGTTCCCGATGCAACTACTGCACACAATGGCAGTCCTTATCCGGTGCGACGATTGCGGCATCGGTGAAATGACCCCGACCGGCATCATGTTCATGACTCACCCGCCCCAATACCAGCATAAATGCGACAAATGCGGGACGGAGCGGACGTTCGACGAGCGGTATCCGAAAGTCATCACTCGCACATGATCTGCAATCCCACCATTTCATGCCGGCCCGCCGACATCCCGGTCATCGAGCGGATCATGATGAGGCTGTATTTGATGACCAGAGACGAGCAATGGGCCGAATCGGCGAGCAGGCTGCGGGAGTTGCGGGACGGGCTTTCGTGGGCAGACAGGGTGAGCGGGACTACTCGGCCAGAAGGTCCACAAGTTTCTTGAGGTTCTTGATCCCGCCCAACTCTGCCGCCAGGGCTTTTACTTGAGCAACAATTTCAATCGGGTTGCGGGCCGGCGTCAGTTTCGCTTCTTCGGCCACCTTCTCGCGCTTCACTCGTCGCTTCGCCTTGTTCAACTGGCCTTTCACGAAGTAGATGAGCGTCGGGGTTACCTTGATGCCCTTCGCGCCCAGGCCATCAATGATGCCCTTTGAGTCGGCGCCCGGATTCTCTTTCAAGTAATCGCGGACAGCCTGCGATCTGTTCAGAGGTTTGCCGTTTTCGGAAGTGTTGGTCTTTGCCATGTGATGTTCGTCCAAGGTGTGCATGTGGCGGGCTAAGGCCTTAGTGTACTGACAAGCGATATTGTTGGCCAATTGCGCGGCATCGCAGAGTGATCTTGGGGTGTTGACATCGAGGGGGAAGTCCGTCACGTTTGGGCGGCCAACCGAGGTGGGAGAAACACGCTCGGTGGCCTAACCAAGAACGAGATGGAGGATCGCCCATGGCTGACGCCACATGTAGCACGATGAACGAGGAGCGCAAGGAAGATTCACGAGCCTGCACCATCAACGGATGCGAACTTCCGCTCCTGGCCAAGGGATGGTGCAACACGCATTACAAGCGTCATTACCGGCGAGGGACCGTGATACTACTCAAAGAGTCTGACCCGCTTCTGAACAGATTGCTGCGTCGATACAGTGTCGATGAAGCCACAGGGTGCTGGATTTGGACTGGATGCCGGACTGATTCAGGGTACGGAGTGTTCAGCGTCAAGAATCGAAGACGGGCCGCACACCGGTTGCTGTTCTCTTTGCTGAATGGTGAAATTCCAGTTGGAAAAGAAGTCTGTCATCGCTGCGACTGCCCGCCTTGTGGAAATCCAGCGCATCTTTTTCTCGGAACGCATGCGCAAAACATGGCCGACATGGCAAAGAAGAAGAGAGGATTCACTGGTCGAATGCTCTCCGATGATGCCGTTCGTCAGATCCGCTCCGAGTACGCTCTGGATAAAAAATGCCTCTCCAGACTTGCTGATCTGTACGAGGTTACCCCCTCATCCATTTGGAACGCCGCCACCAGAAAAACATGGAAAAACGTGATCTGACTGGAGGAAAATCACGGTGATTCCGGGTCCGGAATGATCGACCTTTGGGTAACAAAGGGAAGAGGTGTATAGATTACCATATCAAATTTGACTTATGGGTTTCGACTGCGTATTATCCAGCCGAATCCTCTCCAATCCCCCTGCCTGAATGCTCAACATTACCACCATCAAGGGCGCCACGGCTGCGAAGTCCTACTACGGCCAAGGTGGTGACTACTACATCGAGGACCGTGCGGTTTCCCCGTCCTGGCACGGCAAGCTCCGGGACCGGCTGGGCCTGCCCGAGGAACTCCACCACAACCACTTCATCGCCCTGTGCGACAACCTCAACCCGCACACCGGCAAGCCGCTGACCGGGGCCGTGAAGGATGACCGCGACATCGGCCGGGATTTCACTTGGTCGCCGTCGAAGTCCGTCACGCTCGCCGGTCTGGTCGGTGGCGATGAACGGGTGATCGAGGCGGTGAACGAATCCGTCCGGGAGGCAATGGGCGTCATTGAAGCCGACACGATGACCCGAGTCCGAAAGGGCAACGTGCATGAAGAGCGTCGAACCGGGGAGATGCTTTGGGCGATGTTCCCTCATCTGACGACCCGTCCGATCAAGGGTGAGGTCGATCCGCAGTACCACATTCACGCCGTCGTGTTCAACCTAACCCATGATCCGGTCGAACGGGAATTGAAGGCCATCCAGTTCCGCGAGGTGAAACGGAACGCTCCTTATTACCAAGCCGTGTTCCAATCCAAACTGGCCGGAAAACTTCAGGACATGGGCTATGGGATCAGAAAGACGAAGGACGCTTTCGAGATTACCACCGTCCCGGAGCGGGCGATCAAGGAATTCTCCCGCCGCCGCGCCCTCATTGAGAAGGTGGTGGAGGACTACGGTTTCACCAACCCGGAGAGCATTGCCAAGCTCGGGGCGAAGACACGGGAGCGGAAAGCCGAGGGGCAACCTTGGGCCAAGTTGCTCGAAGGTTGGGAGAAGAGGCTGTCGGCTCAGGAACTGGACGCCCTCCGTCTGCACCCGGTCCCTATACACGCCCGCACACTCGACCGCTCTGCCCAGTCGGTGGACTACGCCCTCAAACATCTGCTCGAACGAAGCTCGTCCGTTTCACAAAGGGAGTTGGCGAAGGAAGCCCTCCGGTATGGCATGGGCGATGTGACAGTCGAAGGCGTCTTCAAAGCCATCGGCAAAGCCGACCTGATCCGCAGGGAGGTGGACGGGCGGCTGATGGTCTCCTCGCGGGAAGTGCTGAACGAAGAGAATGCGTTGGTCAGGTTCGCCATTGAGGGGCGTGGAAAGTTCCGGCCCCTCCGCAAGTCTGGGGTGGGTGGAATAACCCAACCCCACCCCAAAGGCTTGACGGCTATAGTTGCCGAAGCTGACAGAATGCACCCTGCCACACTCCAGCCGTTCGCACAACCAGTTTCTCTGGAGCCTCGGGCGGGACTCGAACCCGCTACGAACCGGCCGCGTTCGCTTTTGACGCCGGGGGCAGGACTTGATCGAGGCTCTGCCTTATCCGACACGCGTGTCACCATCCACGCCGCCGAAGCATCCCCTGACACTGTCACACTTTCCTCTTCCCAGCAAGCGGCAATCAAAACCCGATCAAATAATTTCCCCCATGCCGATCAGGGTGTTGCCGATTCAACACCGCCTCTTGCCTCCCCTGAATCAAATCTTTCTCCCACCCAACGCTCTGCCGCAATCCACGTGTGGAACTCGCCTGACCGGATCATCATCCTGCGGGGGTTCGCCGGGACGGGCAAAACTTTCCTCACCACCACCATCCTCTCCAAGATCGACCTGCCGACGATCATGCTAGCGCCGTCCAGTGAGGCCAGCCGGGGTGGTCTGCGTCGGGAGGGCTTCGAGGGTGCCGACACGCTGGCCCGGTTCCTCGTGGATGACAAGTTCCAAGAGCAAGCACGGAACGGTCTGGTCTGGCTCGACGAAGCCTCGCTGGCTGGCGGTCACGACATGGCACGGCTGGTTAAGTTAGTTGACTCACTCAATGCCCGACTCGTCCTCTCCGGCGATCCCCGTCAGCACAAGAGCGTTGCCCGTGGGGACATCCTTACCCTCTTGGAAGAGAAGGCCGGACTCCCCGCCGCTTCCGTCTCCGAGATCCAACGCCAACGTGGCAACTACCGCAAAGCTGTTGAGAAACTGGCCAAGGGCGAGATGTACGCGGGCTTCGTACAACTGGACGACCTCGGGTGGGTGCATCCGATGTGCCCCGAAGACAAGTATGGCGATGCCGCGAGAGAATACGTCCAGGCAACGAAAGCCAACGAATCCGTCCTGCTCGTTTGCCCCACTCATAAGGAAGGGGCCGCCCTGACAGAGCGTGTGCGAAAGGAAATGGGCGCCGCCGGACTGCTCACCGGGGAAGAGCGAACCTTTGAAGTGCTGACCCCGACCAACTGGACGGAAGCGGAACGCTCCGACCACAGAAATTACCAAGACGGCCACGTCCTCCGCTACGTTCGCAACGGAGGCGGGGTTCGAAGCGGGACCAAGCTCGACTTCAAAGAAGGCATGGAGATCAAGGACGCCGGGGCTTTCCAGGTCTACCGCCGGGAAACAATCAACGTCCGGGCCGGTGACACCCTCCGCATCACCGCCAACCAACAAACCAAGGACGACCACAAGCTGAACAACGGCTCGACGTATCAGGTGAGGGGATTCACGAAGGACGGCGACATCGAGTTGAACAATGGCTGGAAACTTGGGAAGGACAGCGCCATGTTCACCCACGGCTCGGTCCTGACCAGCTACGCCGCACAGGGAAAGACCGTAGACCGCGTTATCGTCGTGCAGGGCGACCAGTCCCAACCCGCAAGTTCCCAGGCCCAGTTTTATGTCTCCGTCTCCCGTGGAAGGAAGCAAGCCTCCATCTACGTGGACTCGAAGAACGACACGCTGGAGGCCATCAAGCGGGACGACAAGCGGCTCCTGGCGAGTGATTTGGTCCGAAAGCCTCGCAAAAAGATCAGGGAAAAACTCAAAAGGCACATCGCCTACCTTCGGCAACTTCCAACTTTAATTGGCTCCAAAGCCAAAAATATGGTAATGGGGCGAGGAAAGGATCAGATTTCGCATGGCTACGAATAAATTTCTTGAGAACCTCCGTGGGGCGAAGGAAGTCAACGAAGTTCCCGTCCCGAATGATGACGACAGCATCGAAAGCCCGGCAGGCGACGGAAGGGATTCACGCCATCAGGTTTTGGCAGTGCAGCTTGTCCAAGCCTCAAGGAACGCCCGTGCTGTGCTTTATGGCTCGATCACGAGCACCATCGACTACGACCCGAGCAAGGGCATCTCATGGGTCTTTGAAAGCGAGGACGGTCAAGAACGCGTCCTCATCACCGGTAGGTTGCTTGACCGCCTTTATGATCGCCTCTGTTCGGGTAAGCGCGAGGTGGCGAGAGTCAACGGCGACACCATCACGGCGATCACATTCGAGAAAGTAGTTCAGGATGGTTGATCCAAATGGCAGAGGTGCTTCCATGTTGTTCCACGCACGGCCTGCCCGAGCGTTCCCCTGTGAACCTGAAACTCCCTGGCGAGAGAAGCCAAAGACTCTCCGCCTCGGAAGCGGCGTTTGCTCTCCATAATGATGTGATTGGTCAGCTTGGAGTTGCTCATCGTCTCCCCGACCCTCACTCGGTCGTTCCGGAACGCATCCTGACGATTATCTAAATAGGTCGCCCATCGAAGATTATCCGCCCGATTGTTCTCCTTGTTGTCATCCCAATGGGCGGCACATGATTTTGGTGTCGGCGGAATTCCATGAAATGCCGTTGTGACCAAGCGGTGAACTTGAATCGTCTTTGAAATTTTGTCTCGAACCAAACTCACGTGCAAGTAACCGTTTTTTGAACGACCGGGAGTCAAAAGTCGCCCTGGATTTGTGTGCATGCCGCTGGCCAGTCTCATAATCCTACCCAGTGAGGAAACGGCGTAATCGGGATAGCCTGGAGCCTCCACCCATTGCTCGGATTCTGTAGATGCCGGGGGCTCGATTCGGCGTTTGGGTAGCCTGGCGCGGGGGGCTCGGGGACGGCTTTTACGCTCGCATTGCCCGGAACAGAACTTCTGACGTGTTTGAAGAGTGCGGGTAGGCGGGAAAAATTCCGTTCCGCATCGAAGGCACTTCTTGCCAGGAAGAATAATGGCTGTTATTGAGCATTTAGGCATAGGCAGGTCCATCTGCTTGTGGTTAGAGGCCGCTCGGTGCTAGAACACTGCAGCGGCTTCGTTTCTGGCAGACTTTGCCGGAATTGTCAAACGGGGATTGCAAACACCCTCATGAGGCACCGTTTTCACCTTTCATCTTGGATTGCTCGAAGGAACGGCGCGTCAATTGCTCCTGATTCGCCCCGTTCCATAATGCTTGCGAGTATCGCTCGCTTTCAATGGATGACCGACTTGAACAATACAGGAGCACACCGAATGTTGAGCACAATTTTGCGCAGTGGCTTGTTGGCCGCATTTCTCATGGCCACGACGGCGATGGCCGCCGAACCCGTCAAGGCGGGCGGTCATTTCCGGGCAAAGCAAGTGATCGGCACCAAGATTTTCCTTAAGGGAGGCGACACCGGAGTCGGCACCGTTGAGGACATTGTGTTCGATGCCGCCGGGAACCTGGAGTATCTGATCGTTGACAACAACGGCAAACTGGTGACGGTCCCCTTCGAGGCCGCCACGTTCGACATTGAGAAGCGAACGGCGATGGTGCCGTTGACGGTCGAGCAGTACAACGCCATCCCGACCTACACCACCACCACTTACCCATCGTACTTCACCCCGACGTACCGGACTGAAGTGTACAAGTATTACGGCCTGTCCCCCCGTCCCCTGCGTCTGTTCAACCGTTAAATCGTCTTCATGACGGAACAGGCCGCGAGTCGGGCGTTAATGCCGCGGTTCGCGGCCTGTTTTCATTTGCACCCACCACCTGCATGTGGTTGAAAACCGTTTTGCCGAGATTGTCAAACGGGGAATGACAAGGCAGTCCCTACCATCCCATCATTCGCAGGAGGCGGCGGCCCCAACGCGGCCGAGGGAAGACCGATCGATGACGGCATGCCACCAATCCATCAACATCGGCCACCACCACAATAGAGACGTCACCAAAGGTCCATTGGTGGATTTGGTACTCCCTGACCCCTTGATGCCATACCCTCTTCCCCGCATTGTCTGAATACCTGACAAAGCTTTTCTTCTCTGTAACAAGCAATGCATCTGTCCATCGTAGTCCAGCCGGACCACCAAGCAACTTTTCCACCTCGGCTAGGGGCATGCCCGGTTCGATGAGCGCGAGATCCGCTTCCGTCAGGTGCTCGCGAGGAATAGAAAGCCACACAGCGGCAGCTATCATGAGCAACATCACCACCCACAACAGTCGGCGGGTCCGGCTTCGGATTGTTTCGGGCCTCATAAGATGGCTCTGTCTGTTTAAGGGCAATTTCACTTCGCCGGAATAGCTTTTTTGCCGAACGTCTTCAACTTGGCCCTCTGGAACACAGCCAACCCGTATCCGAACCCGTCCATCTCTTTTTCGCCGCTAAGTCTGCTTGTTAATAATGACCCGTCTCCGTCATCCGCGACATTGATTTGCATAACGCGGGTGGTGTGCTTAGAGGCGGTGACAATGACCACGAAGTACGACGAGAAGTCAATGTTCGGCACCTGTTCCTTTGGACGCCACGCTTTCCACAGGCCATTGAAGGCCTGATTGCTCACGATTAACGAGCCTATCGGTTTCTAATTTTCCAAGGCCGGATCGGCCACAACACCCGACCAACTGACCGCGGGCCGTACCTGCTCGGCGGCAACCGCCGGACTGGCCAAGATAGCGATGATGGCGAATTGAACGGTGTGACGCATGTCAGGCCGGGGTTGATTGGGCCGTTTCGTGTGTGAGAACCTGGGCAGCGTCGGGCCAGGGTTTGGCAACGTGACGCTTCGCCGTAAGACTAACCGACTGAACCGCCAGCCGCAACTAAGAACCCGGCGCCGGGCGTCATGGTGGGACGATAGACAAGGGTGTCTGCTCGGGCAAGCGGGAGCTGGTGAAGGTCGACGGGGACGCGATCACGGCCATCATGTTCACGAAGGCTGAGGAAGAGCAGTAGCCGCCTGGTTCGGCGGCGCACGCAGACAAACGACTCAGTCCTTGAGTTTGACCTTCAGTTCGGCTGCAAAGGTCACGCGCTGGATGGTGATTTTCATATCGAGTTGCTTGTCCCTCAACCACCCTTTGCCCACGCCGGTCCCGATGATATCATTTCTAAACTTATCTACGGCCAAATCCCTCAGGAAGCTCATCGTCACCCATCCGTCTTTATTGACCGTCCCCTCAACCTGAAGGCCGTACTTATTGTTGCCGACCCACAATTCACCTTCGTACTTGTCCCCGTCTCGTTTCTTGATCGTGAACTTGGCGTCTGAATTGAACTTCTCGACCTTATTCCCCCCCTGCGGGATCTCCTCTCGGACGTAAGTCCCCTCCCACACCGAATCCTTCTTCAGCAGTGGGGCGCCGGGCTTGGCACCGCCGGCCTTGAGCTGTTTATTCTCCTCTTGGAGCTTCTCGATCTTCAGGTTTGCAGCCTCCAGCTTGGCTTGCAGAAGTTCGATATGCTGCTTGAGTTGCGTGACATCCGCATCTTGTCCGCGGGCGTTCGAAGCCGAGGTTAGGGTGAGGAGCAACACCGCCAGCTTGATGAAACGAACCATGAGCTTCCTTTACGTCACACGACCACCAAAATGAAGACTGTACCGCGCCCGACTGCCGAACGCAATGACCGAACGGCTCCATCGGCGAGGTTGACGGCCCGGACGGGTTCGGGAGCGTCACCGGCTCCCGCCTTGGCTCCGCGGTCGGGGAGTGAGGGCGCTCCGTGTCGCAGTGCGGCATCGGCGGGGGTAGGAACGACGGGGCCGGTTCCTTGATCGGGGTCGGCTCGTCCGGGATGGGCGGCGGCAGTTCTGGGGGTTGGTCAGGATCGAGCCGGAAGGGGTCGAAGCGACGAGCAGTTGGACGACTGGATAGGGCAGGCGGTGGAGTTCGTCTCAACGCTGCCTGCGGCTTGAGGGGAGGGCGACATGCGACGACGATAGACGAATGGGGTTGCTCGGGCCAGGGGAGGTGATGAGTGAGCAATTAATCGATGACGGGGATCACGTTTGGGAAGTTGGAGGTAGAGCAGCGGGGTTAGGCACGGCAGATGGTTCGGAGTCCGGCCCTTCTGTCCCAATTTGCTGTACCGTCACCGTGCTGTCCTCGACCCTCTCCAACCCAGACGCCCTGATGAACCGCTCGATGCCCTCGCACGCTTCACTCCAGCATTGCTGACCCTCCGGGTTCAGCAGCGCCAAGGACTCCATCCGTATCTCCCAAGCCGGGGACTCTGTCCGTCTGTTGGCCGAGCAAATCTCTGACACCCAGATGGTAAACCCCCGTCCATCGATTCGCTCCCATGGCGGGCCGTCGGTGTCACGCATGGGTCGGTCAGAACGTCGGAGCTTTAAAGCTTTGCGGTACGCGTTCCAGTCGTGAAGAAACCGCGTGCCCCGGAATTTGAAAGAGGCTTGGTGGACTGGACGATTACCTGCCATTGTCGTCATCCTTTCACCGCTTGCCGAACGCCCAAGCTCATCGGCCGCGGCAACCGATGCAACTTGACACCCTGGCCAACCATCACCGTTGCCGCAGTCTGCTGCAGCGCCGGGTTCGGCTTGTTTGTGGCACTCCCAGGACACCCACATCACCGGCCTGGCACCAACCGGTGGGAAATGCAGGTCCGGGTCGTCGGACTGTATCAGACCCAGCAGACGGCGGCCGTACAGCCGGTGAACCCACGAGGCACTGGCAATCACGTCCAGCACGTCCCACGTTCGCACGGCCAGCAGCCGAGCGAACCGATCGAACCGCCACAGCACCAGAGCCACGCCGCCCGCCTCCGGGACATCCAGGTCGCCCAGGCAGTCGTTGAGGGCGTCCAGGTTGTGCCCGTAGTAGGCGGGGAACTCTAGCCCAGTCGCGAGTGCCCGGTGCATGTCTGCCTCGGACGCCCACTCGCCGCAGTCGAACGCGGGGCAGCGGTAGCCGTAAGACTCCAACGCCGCGATGTGCCGCCGCAGCCGCTCGGATGGGCCGTACAGCGCGACCGGGCTGTTGAGAAGCAACAGCCGATCCATCCGCAGCACGTCGTCCGGGTGGACGCAGTGCGGGTTGGTGGGATCGGTTCGGAAGCTGCTCATCCGCTACGCCCTCTGCGGCCGAACTTGTTATTAGCTTGCGTCCCTGCGCAAGCTATCGCGGCGTATCCCGTCAGTGGATAATCGCCGTAAGTCGTTAGTTGCGGGATACCACTTGCGTCAATCCGGCAAAGGCTAAACGCGCAATCTAACACACTAACTGCACCTTGCGCCCATTTGGGCCCGGCCTCAACCACGTCTGGCGCATTCGTTTTGCAGAATGGCTTGTCGGCTGCCCCTTGAAGACTTTACCGCGCCGGGCAGTTGGACACAATGGGAGCATCGGGTCAATCTGGGGGCAAAGACGAAGCGGAGCGCACGCCGCATTTTCCAGGGTTTTAGTCAGTCGGATGGCTTGTGACTGGCCGCATCCGCTCTGCCTTGTCCTCCCAGACTGCCCTTCGCCGATGGATGAAGCCCCAATCGCCGTCACGGAATGCGAACCAGCACTGCGTACAAAGCCAGATGTATCCCTAGAGCAGACGGGGCCAGCGGCATGACGCTCCCGGTTCCAAGCAGTTGTGGCAGCGGCGGGGTTTGGTCACGTCAAAACACCGGCTCGTTATTGATGATCTCCATGAGGGTAAGCGGCTGGATGTCGGGGATGTCCAGATGCAAGGCCTCAAAGTGGCTGTCCTGCTCGTTGGCACATGCCGCGTAAGCGTTGAAGTGAATCCTTGTGCCAAGATTTCCATCGTAGCTGCGTTTTTCCGCCATGAACGCGATGTTCGCCGGGTTGATGACATACTGGCCGATGTGCTGGAGTTTGGTCATGAGCGGTACTCCTCCGGCAGTTGGTCTAACGCCCATTTCAGCGAACTAAACGCATAAGCACTCATGCCGCTTTGGTGGGTCATGCTCTCTTTAATCGCACTCGCCAGCATGGGCACGAACTGGGCATCGCTGGCGGCGATGGCAGTTTTGGCATCTTCGTAGAAATCCTGACGGGATGACTCGGGAACTCCGTGCCACGTTTCGGAAGGGGCATACCATGCTTCCCCCATGTCGGCTTTGTGCTTATTCCAAAGCGCTTCTGCCGCAGCTTTAACCTGTCTGTCGTTGGTCATTGGCTGCCTTTCTCAATGTGGTTCATCAAAAACTTGACGGTCTGGTTATGGTTGCAAGCAATTTCCCTTGCCGCCTTGAGCGTCATCAGGGCCGACAATCTTGCTCCCGTGTCATCGCAAATCCATGCCTTGTTGGGATTGCCGGATTGACTGACCCGCCAAAGCATTTCGCGGCATTCGGCGTCAGTCATTCTCCATCTCCATTCGCACAAGTGAACGGCACATCCCCTTCGTGGTGGTCACCGCAAACGCCGCACTGGTTGTCATGGGCGAGTACGGCGTTGATCTTTGCGATTAGCTCAAGCCAGTTGTCGCTTTCAAAGTCCGATGCATCATAATGCTGCATGGCAAGCTTGCGAACGTCACGCAATCCCGACTCGTACCGTTGGCTGTCGGCACGCCATGCATCGAGCAGGGTTCGTAGCCCAGTAATTTCCTGTTCCGGGGTCATGCGGCCTCCTTGATCTTGCGATTCAGCCCTTGCAGGTATTCCGTAATCGGAACCGCCTGATACTTCTCCGTATTGACCGCCTCGGCGACGTGCCGGAGGAAGGTTTCCGCAAGTGCTTTGCCAGTGGCTTTTTCGGTGATTACCCAGCTTGGGGATGGATTGCTCATGCCACCATCTCCCCGTAAATCTCCACCACCTTCTTCCGTGTCCGCAAGCTCTCGAACCCCCGCGATTCACTCGCCGCGTCCATGTGGTGGTCGAATTGCTGCAACGACTCCTCCATGACTTCCTCCAGTCGTTCCATGTCGTGCAGGCTCGGTGTCATGCCGTTGGCAATAAACTTTGAGAGCATGAAGGTGAGGGCGTCTTCGAGAATGGTGTCGAAGGTGTCGAGTGTTTCCAGTGCGGCTTCGGCGTGGGTGTCGGGTTGTTCGTTCATGGGGCGAGTCCTTTCGTTGTTGGCATGCTGACGCTAGCGCGATTTGCGCGTTCGGTCAAGCGGTTTTTTAATGGTCGATGTCGATTTTTACACGAACAAAGGCATGGCAGAAATGATCGTCGTCCGGGTGTAGATCATGCCGATGGCCCCGCCTCCGAACCATGCCCGGTAAGTCTCAATGGCGTGCGGGGTGATCAGTTCGACGATTGCGGAGTAGAGGTTGGCCTCCCGCTTCACGCCGGTGACTCTGATGCGTCCGCGTGTGCCGAGGTGTTTCGTGGCGTGGACATGGATGTGTTGGGCTGGGGTCATGGGGTGGTCTTTCCTTGGATGAGGTGGCTTGGGGACCGTCCGTGAAGACGGCCCCGCCGGCTCAGATTGCGAGCAGATTTTCTACTTGCTGCACCCGCTCCCCGATGAATCGCATGCAAGGGACGGCCATGCTGTTTCCCAGCGATTTGTATCTCGGCCCATCGGCGGCAGGCTTCCCACGATTCGGGACCAGCGTGTAGTCATCGGGAAATCCTTGGAGTCGCTCGCATTCCCTCGGTGTGAGGCGGCGAACTGACATCAGTTGCTGAATGTAGCTCTGCTGCTTCATGCCCGTTTCGGCAGCCAAGGCCCCCACGATCTGTCCGTCACCTCCGATGTACCGGAGTTCGTCGCGGGTGTTCTGGGCGAATGCCACAGCCCCCGCGCCGATTCCCGCTCGGCCGCCGTTCGGTGTCAAGATGGCGTTGGCGATGCCGTCTTGGCGATACTCAAGTTGGTGATCGTCTCCGCGACCGCGAATTGCCAACGTGAATGGTGTCACCGGCACGAGCGGGGTTCCTCGACCCGTTCCGTCCTCGCTGGCATCGAACCCTTCTCCCCGTAGAGCGTGGGTAACAAAGGTCGTGGTGCATTCGCTGTCCGCACCTTTCTGGTAACGGGCTGTCAGAGCCGTGGCAATCAGGCTGTCGGCAGTGTCAACGTCTGTTCCGGGCGGTCGATCTCCACCCGTGCGGTTGCCTCCAGCGCGGAGTGTAGGGCAGACGGTAGGTTTTTCCCCCTTTGCTCGGCGCGGCGTAATATCCCCGAGCAAGCTTTCGCGCTCAAAAAGTACTGCTGCGGGAGGTCGCCAGTCTCCAAGATATCCGACAACGAACACACGCCTGCGTCTTTGTGGCACTCCGAAATGCTGAGCGTCAAGAACCCGGTAGGCGAACCCATACCCGCATTCAGCCAACCCGGCGAGGAAACATCCGAAAGCACTTTCTTCTGTGGCTTCCCATTCTTGTCCAGCCTCCAAATCACCCGGCGGCATGGAATCGGAGTAAGAGGACAGGACACCGGGGACATTTTCCCAAACCAGCCAGCGGGGGCGAAGCCTTTGAGCCAGCCGAACAAACTCAAGGGTGAGGTTGCCTCGCTCGTCAGCAAAACCTTTGCGAAGTCCGGCGACCGAGAAGGCCTGGCACGGAGTTCCTCCGACGAGAAGATCGATAGCTGCATATTCATCCTTTCTGATGGTGGTGAAGTCGCCGTGAAGCGGAGTTGAAGGGTAGTGGTGCTGGAGAACGGCACGGGGGAACGGGTCGATTTCCGAGTAGAATGCGGCTTGCCATCCGAGCGGGTGCCAAGCAACGCTGGCGGCCTCGATCCCTGAGCAGACGCTGCCGAAGATGAGTGGTTTTGACATGGGCGAACCTTCCTTGGTTAATCAGCGAGGTATCGAGCGTGAAACGCCGGATACCTCTTGCCCATCGGCGAGATTGGGGGGGAGTCGGAAAGCCCTGACCGGCGGGAGGGGAATCACCCGGCCTGCACGGAGTGCAGCGGAGGAAGTCCGGGGACACCCGCCGGGAACCGAAGGCGAGCATAGCGAGGGGCTTGGAGACGGGAGGGGCAAAGCCCCTACTTCTTGCGTTAGAGACTCGAAATGGCGGCGAAGCCGGTCCCAACGGGACGGTAGCGAAGCGAACCCTGTAGAGGCTCGGGCCGAAGGCAACGCCCTCACCCTTTCCCCCCAATCAGTCGTCTCACCTGCCAATGCACCACTGCCGGAAGCGGTTTATCCCTATCTTTCCACCACTTTGTCACTGTCCCAGGACTTCTTCCAAGGTAAAGAGCAAATCGCCTTCGGAACCTATCCCCGTAGATGCGGATGAGATCATCTTCGATTTGGTTGGGGGTCATACGCTTCCGGCCATCTTCTTCTGATTCTTGATGACAGTCCTCTCGCATTGCTGAATCGCCCAGTCCATCTTCGACTCTGGAATCACCTCAACGGAGACGTACATCTGGTTGAACAGGCTGACTTGGGGTTCGGTGCATTGAGCAAGAAAGTCTCTCAACATTTGCCGTTTGAAGTCAGTAATTCGCTGCAAAGATTCGCTCTTCATCCGCTTCCTCCACTGATTTGTTGACGCAATATCCGCACGGAGGATGGATGTGACACGAGCAGCTTTCACCGTAAACTGAGTCATCAAGTTCTTTGCTGCCGGAAGGGTCGAAGAGCCTGTCGTACCTCTTTTTGTCGGGACTCATTTCTCGCCAGATTCGCTCTCGCAACTTTCGAGTGCAATCTCCGCAATATCCGAAACCTGATGCGTCTGGCGTGCAACCACACTTCAAAGCCATCGCCTTCCTCCGTCTGTTCGCCGGGCTTCATTGCCCTTGCGTCAGGCGACCGTAGCGCAAGCCGTTTGCTGCCGCAACAACTAAATTGCACGAGCAATAGAAATAGAACGACCCGGAGAATCAAGGAGTCGCCAATGGGAATCGAATACACCCTCCAGGTAGATCCACCCGACCCCGCACGCATCCTTCCTCTCATCCGCCGCCTGCCCGAACTCCAAGAGACTGAAGAGGGTTTCAACGTCGGCCCATTCGGCAGTGGATGGCCGTCTGCCTCATTGTCCCTTAATCCATTAGGCGTGTATTTCTGCGACTACGCCCGCACAGGCACGCTGCTCGGGTTACTGGTCGCCTGGCTGGCCGGAGAATTTGGAAGCGTGACCGTGTCAGAGCTTTGACCGGCATCCGGTTTGCCGGCATTCCCTCGCCCAAAACAAAGGAAGTTAACATGAAGCCCGACGATGACCGGCCGGAAGTTGAAGCCCAACTACTCTACGGCCCTCACCCGTGTCACATCGACGACGCATCTGGAGGATGCGGACAGTTCGCCGTTTGAGAACCTGTCCAGCGATGAGTGGATTGAGCGGCAACGCACAGGACCAACTCCCGGAGAAGACACCGGACCCGCATTGAAAAAGTAATGAATCCGACCACTCAGAACCGGGCGAGGCGGACGGAACAAACCTACAATGTCATCCGCACGCAAAACGGAGGCGGGTATGAAGGCGGTGGCTCTTGGTGAAGCGGGTCTCGGGACATTGGACATCTCCCGGCCCGAACCACGTCGCGGTGAAGTCCTTATAAGGGTCCGGGCAGCGGGCGTCACCCCAACCGAGTTACTCTGGGCGCCGACCACAAAAGGTCGCGAAGGCATGCCCCGGCCATTTCCGGTGATTCCCGGCCACGAGTTCTCGGGCGAGATCATTTCCGTTGGAGAGGATGTCAGCGGCGTTGCCCCCGGCGACGAAGTGTACGGAATGAACGACTGGTACTCCCAGGGGACGCAGGCCGAGTTTTGCACCGCTCCCGCCGCTTGGATCGCGCCGAAACCCGTCACGATTGACCACGCCACCGCCGCAGTCATTCCCATTTCCGCCCTCACCGCCTGGCAGGGATTGATCGGGCGTTGCAACCTCTCGGCAGGCCAGCATGTGTTGATCCACGGGGCCGCGGGCGGCGTCGGCCTGTTCGCCGTTCAGATAGCCAGATGGCGTGGCGCCCGCGTGACCGCGACGGCATCCGCCCATAACCTGGACTTCGTTCGCATCCTTGGCGCCGACGAGGTGGTGGATTACCGGGCGAGCAGGTTCGAGCTTGTGGTCCTCAAGGCCGATGTTGTTTTTGACACGGTCGGCGGCGAGACGCTGGTCAGGTCTCGCGACGTGCTGAAGCCCGAAGGCAGGCTGGTGACCATTGCCGCCGGGGAGGAGCGTCCCGGCAACGCCGAGTTCTTCATCGTCGAGCCGGATCGCGGGCAATTGATCGAGGTCGCGGGACTGATTGACCGCAATGTGCTCCGCGCCTTCGTTGACGGCCGCTTCACGCTCGGCGACCCTCGGGCGGCTTACGGGCACAAGCCCCGGCACGGGAAGGCTGTTTTCCAGATCGACTGACGTTACCCCATCAAGGAGTTGACATGGCCCGCATGCTTTTGGTACTCGCGACCGGATTCGGAATTGGCGTCGGCAGCCTCGCGCTCTGCGACGAAGCGAAGAACGAGGTGAAACGGAAGATCGTGTCCATAACGGACATCGCCGAGAAGATCGACGGCAAGGAGTCGAAGGCGACGGTGGTGGAGGTGACCTTGGAACCGGGGCAGGAGAGCATGCCGCACCGCCACCCCGGCCCCGTGTTCGGCTACGTCCTGGAAGGCGAGTACGAACATGCCATCAACGACGAACCCGCGAAGACACTGAAGGCCGGAGAGACCTTTTACGAGCCGTCCGGGTGCGTCCACCGCGTGGCCATGAATCCAGGGAAGGTCAAGACCAGGGTGCTGGCGACGATTTTGCACCCGAAAGATGCCAAGCAGATTTCAGTTCCCGAGAAAAAGTAACGATTCCGCACACATGAGGATTCTCTCCTTGCGGCCGTCGCGGGCAGAAGTCCGTTTGAGAAACATCCAAGGAGCGAAATGATGGCAGAGCCCGACGACCTTCGTTATGCGAAGCTAACCCTCAACAACGGCTCCGGAGCAATCCCCGCCCTCGGCTTTGGCACATTGATTCCCGACCCCGTGGCAACCAGAACCGCGACCAAGGCTGCGCTGGAGGCGGGGTTTCGTCAACTCGACGCTTCGGAACGTTACCGAAATGAAAAAGAGGTCGGCGAAGCGATGCGGGAGGTCTTCCAGGCGGGGAAGATCAAACGGGAGGATGTGTTTGTCGCCACGAAGCTCTGGAATAACAATCATCGTCCTGAGCGCGTCAAACCCGCGTTCGAGGCCAGTCTCAAGAAACTCCAGCTCAGCTACGTCGATCTTTATCTCATCCACACCCCCTTTGCCTTCCAACCTGGTGACGAGCAAGACCCCAGGGATGCGAACGGCAACGTGATTTACGACAAAGGGGTGACGCTGCTGGATACGTGGAGAGCGCTTGAGAGTTTGGCGGACGAGGGCAGGTGCAGGGCAATTGGAATATCTGACGTCAATATGGATCAGGTAAAAGTGATATTTGAGGCGGCGAGGATCAAGCCTGCGGTTGTTCACGTCGAATCCCATCCGTATCTCCCGGAATGGGAGCTTGTGGACTATTGCAAAAAGAACGGCATCGTGTTTCAGGCGTTCGCGGCGCTGGGGCACAGCAGCAATCCCAATTTGCTAGAAGATCCTGTTGTCGTCTCCATCGCCAAACGAGTCGGCAAGACCCCGGCCCAAGTGTTGCTCGCCTGGGCGATCCAGCGTGGTACGGCCCTTCTGACCACCTCGAAGACCCCCGGTCGGATCAAGGAGAACTTTGAAGTGTCCGCCCTGCCCGAAGACGCCGTCCGGGAGATCAGCGAAGGCGTCAAGACGCGAGTCCGGTTTAATGGCGTTGTGAAGACCGGCATTCCCGGCTTCATTCCGAGAGACGAGTGAGGCCGGTCCAAAGTTATGACTGGCGAGAGAGCGACGCCCGACTTAGCCAGGCAGTCACCCCGACATTACTTCGTCTCCCGCTTTCCCTCGATGTCGAACGCCCGCTTCTCGCCCCCGGCGTCCACCTCGCCCTTCCCCTTGAGCGAGTCCTTCTCGACCTTCAGTTTGTACGTGACTGCGAGCTTCATATCTTTCAGCTCCCGTTCGGCGGTGAACGACAACTCCCCGTCTTTCAGCGTCACGTCCTTGAGTTTCGCCCCCTTCTGATCCGGCCAGTCCATCGTGCCGACGAGCTTATCCCCGTCCTTCTTGATGGTCAGGGTGGACTCCCGCTTCATCTCGCCAATGGCGTATGAGCACTTCCATGTCCCAGCCGGATCGACCTTGTCGTCGGCCGCCGCGAGGTTGCACAGCCCGAATAAAAGAGCCGCCGAGATTACTGTCTTCATGTCCAAACTCCTTGATGGATCGTCGGAAGCGCCCGAATCAGGCACTTTTGGATATTGTAGAATCTGTTTGGTGGTCGCCTGGCTGGTGGGGGAGTGGCAGCATCTCTGTGGCTGAATTGTAGATCGACACATCTCCAGCGAAGAACTTCCGAATGGCGAGCGGTGCGAACCTAGCGGAAGCGGTGTTTGGCTTGCGGGCGGCGGGAGCAGCGCCACTCCTTTTATGAATGAGCAAAAAATGAGCGGGCCTGTCTCTGGCGAGACGCGGATAGCCAATGGGTCCGCTCGAAAATTGCAAAATCGAACAGGTTGTCGTCAATAGAATGCCGCTCGGTAGATTTTCGCAATCGATAGCTCTTTCGGGAGTACGAGGAAGCAAAAAGTGAGAGCAATAATTGATAAATGGGCGTGCTGGAGAATTCCGGTTTTGTTCCTGTGGGCTTTCCCGATACTTGCGATTTTAAAGTTAGAAGCCCCAGATTTTATTTCGCCATACCTGTTGTTGGCCTTCGTTCCGTGGTCCTTGGTGTTAACCGCCAGAGTTCTGGGAGGAAAGCGTTTTTTTTGGTATGGTTGCTACACTATGGGCTTTCCATGCCTGGCTTTGATTTGGGGCTTAAAGATTCTTTATTCGCCGATACTTTGGATTTCGAAAGCGATACGATCTCTGAGCGGAGTGATTTCAGGAGGAATCTGTTTTTTTATCCTAATGCTTAATGATTTCTTTGTATTTTTCAGCCAAGAACTTATTTTGGTCGTGATTCATACATCAATTGCGATATTGCTTAATTTATTAATCATTGCATCTGCTATTCGCTGGGCGGTCTCGCCGGTGAGTGCCATGAAGTTTATAGTGATAATATTAGTAAAAACCCAGCAGTTGCTTAGCGAGCAATTAAAAAAAGACGCAGAGGCAAAGAAGAAGAATGATATTGAAATCAAAAAATCACTGCAAAATTCAGAGTTGTCAAAAAAATATTTTCCAACTGTGCTTGATTATATGTATAGACATGCAAATTCATCAGTTGCTTATGGATTTTTGGCAGTGTTCGCTGTTTTATTGACAGTCAGCATTTTCAATTTCGCAACAATGTATTGGAATTTCAAAAGAGTGGAAAGTTCCGCATTTGAAGGTCTTGGAGGCGGCTTTTTGGGGTCATTGTTTTACAGCTTTAGCGTACTCACTACCTCTCCAATTCCTGATGTAAAAACCTTCTCGACATTTGAACAGATAATTTATTGTTCCGAATTGCTGTGCACGGTCATGCTGGTGACTATGTTTATATCAATGTTTTCTGTCGGCTTGGGATTAAATCAAGAAACGATCACTAACTTCAAAGAAAAGGTCATTCAATTTAAGGAGTGGCTTGATTCGTACTTTGCCGACCAAATTGCCAGAGACAATGCAGCATTGGCGACCACTCAGGCGTCAGCGAACAACCCGCCTCATGATCCCAACCTGCCTCAACAATAGCTCAGGCTGCATCAAGCGCGCCTTGCATCTTCCGTTTCGCTTCGACGCATGCGGCGAGGAGGGCAGCCTGCCTCCACCTTCTCGCCGCAACCGCAGCAACGAATCAATCGGGTGACGCTCATCCCGCCCTCTCCAATGTCGTGCGAAGTTCCTCGACAAGGTTGGCCGAGAGAATTCGCCTGTCAGATATTACCTCCACCGACGTTGTGGCATTGAGCGTGTATTTTCGGATGCAAGGGCAGTCGGAGCTCGCAAGCCCTTCCGCGAACGTAATCTCGATTTTCCACTGGGTCACGTTTTCTTCCTTGAAAGATGAATCGGCTGGACATGGGAGAGAGTCATGGGATCTTTTTGAACGATTTGAGTGCTGCCACCGTGTTTTGACTTGCTGGCGGCCTTTTGCCATTCAAATAACTGGCAACACGCTTGGCCTGCTCAAAGGAGAATCCGGCTTCGTAGCTCATGACTATTTTGCCGTCATCACTCACAAGTCCCGCCACACTGCCACGCCCATCAAAACCACTGATGTCAAGATAATCGGAAGCAGAGAGGGGATAGCGGAATAAGTCGGTCATGCACTCTCCATCTGCTTCCCGATTGCTGCGATGGCTGCTTCAATACGCGGCAGGATGAATTTAACCTTATGTGCGCCGGACGTGGCAATGCTGGACATTATGCCGATCTTTCGAGCCATTGGAGGAACACCAGCCGCTTTAACCAGCGGGTGAAGATGCTCCAAAATTGCTTGAGTCTGCCGCATTACGTCCACTGCGTTATCCAATACCTCCATGACTGATGATGCGGGGATGCGGAGACAAGGACGAATAATCTCAAGGAATTGACGGCTTGCCGCTTCATAATCCAACCCGTCTTCGCCGCATCGATCTTCTGACCGATAGCAGTCAAAGGCAGCGTTACGGAGACGGACAAGCAGTTTTTCTTCATCCAATCCCTCCCTGTCGGTCTGCCTGGCCCGACTCTTGGCTTCATCGTATTTCATCAACGCCTTACGATAGCCCAAACCAGTCGGGCCATATTCATGCACGGCGTTCATGAATGATTCAAAAGCGGGTTCGCTTGCGCTTTCGCTGTCGGGCTGCTCGGATGGGGGGAGAGGCAAAGGCATCCAGTGGGTGGGAAATGCGATTCCGTCGAGTTTCCAAGTCGTAAATTCGTCGCAAAACCAGCCTGCCTCTGGGCCAAAGGTTTGGTTTTCGGGATTTGGCTCGTCGCTCCCGCTCACCCAATATTCGCTATCCGTCGGCTCTCGCCATGACGCTTCGTAGCGATTGGGAAACTCGTCTTTGCCGGTCCAAACAAAGATAGTCGTCCCGTCCTTCGGTGCGGTGACAATATCCTGCCACGCCAACGGGATGCCGGAAAAGTTGTTCGATGTTTTGGTCATGCCACCCCTCTCAACAGCTTGTTCGCCCGCAACAACGCCTCGGCTGCTTTCCCTCGGGTCATCTCGGAGACGATCACCTCCATCTTCGGCACCCCGTCATCGTCAATCTCGAAGTGAGGGGCGTCGTGGTATTCTTTCAGGGCGTTGGCGGTCAGGAAAAGTGCGCCGCGGAGAAGGGCGTTCTCGACTTCGGTTTGTTGGGGATCGGTCATGCGGCCGTCTCTTTATCCACATGCTTGACCAGCACGCCAGAGTGCTGATTCTTGTGCTCGATCCGCTCTCTTCCATTGATGAAAGCGGTGATGACCAGTTTGGGTGCCTCAAGTGTTTTCGACCGCTCGTCGATCCATGCCTCCGTCAGCCAAAGGTTCTTGCGTTCAAGGGGTGAAAGCAGGTCGCCTTCGCAAGTTTGGACATAAACTTCGGTCGAGCCGGGGAACATACCAAGCAGTTCGATCAGTGTTGTGATTTTCATGCGGGTAGCTCCTGGATAGGGTTAATGGCGGCGAGGGCATTACGTGCCTCCCGCAGATGAGAAGCCTTGATCCGATGCGTGCAGAATGAATCGTCTTCATGCCGCCAGTGGTCAACGTCCTCGGCAAATCCGGCAAACGGTTGTAACGCTTCCCGAGCTTCGGCGAGCTGCTTGGCTTGAGCACGGATGACGGCCATCATGGTGTCGTAATCACGGGCATAGATCATTTTTGCATCCTCCAACCGCGTAATCTCACTGGCGATGGTATTGGTCATGGGCGAGGCCTTTCGTTATGCGGCGGTGGCGAAGTCGGCTTTGATCCGTTCGATCACCTCGGGCGAGATGGCGACCAGAGCCTGCCGTTGCCCGCAGAGGCGTTCGATCAGTGCGTCGGGAAGCGGCATGACCGCCAGAATGTCCTCAACCGTCTTTGCCGTATGGACGAGAGAGTGGTAGTCGGCGTTCTTCCGGCTGACGGCTGCATCGTTGGCTTTCTTGACCAAGGCATGTTCGTTAAACGCTGTCTCAAAATCCTCGTCGGCCACGAATACATCCCTCGTGAAGCATCCCCCACCGTTCGGCATGTCTGCAAGCCGTTCTTCGTCCGCATACGGGAAACTGAAACCATCCACCCGGCCCGTCGGGAATTGGAACTTGAGGCATCGGTCGAATCGGGTGCAACGGTATTTGCGAAGGATCGCCATGTCAGCCTCCGGGTACTTCAAGCGAATTGCCACATTCGCACCGGAGAGGATCGCGTCGTACAGTGCTTTTTCGTGCGTCCGGTCGATGGCGTTTGGAATGACGGCCTTTTCGATGTGTTCCAAGATGAGTTCGCGTCTGGTTTTGTTGAGTTGGGTTTTGGCCATAAAGCCTCCTTGCTGTGTTGAGATGTGACGGGCAGTTTCCAAGTCTTGCCCAGGACCGTGAATCAGTAGTTGGGGTGCATGAAGTCGCAGAACTCATCAGCCAAGAACGCCTGATCGTTGGCAAGATTGACGGCAACCATCGCCGCGATGTACGCCGCTTGGGCCTTGTTCTTCAACTGACGAATGGTGAGCCGGACGTGTTCCTGCTTCCCGGCAAGCCAGGCTTGGGTTAGTTCGGCTGAAAACTCTTCTTGGTAGCGATAGGTGGTTGACATGGAATGGATCTCCGTCCGATGTGGTGCCGGGCATCATTGCCCGACAAACCGAAACTAGCGCGGGTTGCGCGAACGGTCAAGCGGTTTCTTCACCCCTGATGACGAATTATTGAGTCGGCGGTTGCGAGAGTCCGATGATCGCCGGAGAGAATCGCTTACTGAATGAACTCGGTCGAGAACCCGTCGTAATAGCGGATGTCATAGGCCGCCCCCTGATGAACAATGGTGAAGGATGAGTTCTCGAAACCATCGAACACATATTCGTCGTCTGTGATCTCATGAAGGAACTCCCGGCCCGGCCCCCAGCCGGGCGAAGACTCGGCGGCCAAGACGGCCTGACGGAGCAGACGTTCCACTTCGCTTTTGGTCAGGAGCAACTCGACATCCCCCCTTGCCCGCAGATTAGGAGCAATGTCTTCTCTCTCACCGGCGCCAGACGGGGTCATCCCATGTTTGAGTGATTCCGTTGTCCAGGGAGGGGCGGCGCCCAATCCGTCGATCTGTCCCGGCATCGGAGTGTCGAACGAAGGGTCGCTTGCGGCCGCATCCGCGGGGTCCTCGAAGTGATCGGATTGTATGGCGGTCATGCGTCGGCTCCCGATGGTCGTCGTGGTGCGGGGCGCGGATCACAAGAGTCCATCACCCGGTCTGCGGGTAATGCGATTCAACCAGTGGCTTGCGCGTCAGAACCTCCCCTTCCGGCACAATCACCATACTTTGATTTTCCCTGTTTTTTGCCGGAAAAAATGAATCTTTTGCCATGACCCCGCCTCAGCATCAAACAGGCCAAAACATTTTTCGTCATCATTGGCGCCGATCTGCGCGTCCGATAATGTTTCCGCAAGCCTTATAAATGGAAGAATTTGCGTCAAACGGCCCGGCGTATGCTGCCAGTCCTCCTGTGATTCCACTCAGGAGAATGTGATGGAAACTGTCATTATGAGCTCCCAGGAATGCCCGATGGTGTGCCGGTATGCCCTTGACTTGGCCACGGCATTGGGCCGGAACCTGCAAATACACGCGGTGATCCAACAGGGAATGAAGGGAGAATTCGGTGTCTACGTGAATGGCGCCTCGCTGTTTCAACGAAGCACGGACGACCTGCCATCCATTCAAGAAGTGGAGGAGGCGGTTCAACGGGAATTTTTGGTCGGGGCGTGATTCAATGGGGCAGCACGCCAGCCACGTCACTCGGGTTGGCAGGCTTGAGAAAGTGATGGTCGAATCCCTCCCGCTTCGCCCTCGCCTCAAGCCCCTGATGACCTGTCAGCGCCACGAGCACGGGGCGGCGGCCCAAGGCAGCGCACAACTCCCTGGCCACGTCGAAGCCGGACTGAACTCCCAAATCAATGTCGAGGACGACCGCATCCGGTTGAAACCCCTCCCCGACGAGCCGGCCAACCTCACGAGGAGAGTAGGCGACCCTGGTGTCATACCCGAGCAAGTCCAGGACGGTGGCAAACGAATCGGCTGTGTCTTTCAGGTCATCGACGACAAGAATGGCCGGGCGGTTTGGAAAGGAGGTCATTGCAGACTCCGATCTGACTTGAAATGACGGAGGGGCATTGGAAACAATTGATTATTTGACAAGCGGACATTCAGATAAATTTTCGCAGATACTTCATTTTGATCAACTTCAGTTATTCGAAAATGGGTGTTTTTTGCTGAGGGCAACCGCTTTGTCAAAGTCTGGCGCAAAAGCCTGATTCCCGCCGCCATCTCTCTCTGAATCGGCATTCACTTCCTCTTGGCAACAATACTTTCAAACTATTCACAAACATTGGCCCAAGGGTTGCTTCTTTCAATCATGCCCGTTTGCGAATGGAGAAGTTTATGCTCACGGTCATCAGACGTTGTCCGAGTTGTCCCATCATCAAAAGTCACATGAAGGAAATCCTGGCGGAATTGTTTGAGGATCTCCACATTGACGCCGTCATGCAAAACGGTGATCCGGGCGAGTTTGCGATTTTTGTGAACGGCATTGAGGTTCTCCGTCGCGATAGCAATTCTTTGCCCGATATTGAGGAAATTGAAAAAGCCGTTTCGGGGGCAACGCACGCGGTCGCATGATTCAATCTCATCAAAATGATCGAGCAGAAAAGCACATCTCCCACTCACGTTAAAACAGTTGTTTTGTATTCGATGGCGCCTCAGATGCACCCTTTCAGAGGTCGCCCCGTGTGGAGAACACCATGAAAACAGTCATCAAACGCTGCCCGGTCTGCCCGACGATCCGCAGTCATACGGACTTGGTTGTCTCGTTTTTGGAAAGAGATCTGGATGTCGAAGCCGACGTTGAAGACGGCGAGTCAGGGGAGTTCTCGGTGTTTGTGGACGGAACTCGGGTAATTCAACGAGAGGGAGACTCATTACCGGACGTGGAGGAAGTGGAGGCGGCGGTCGAGAACGCCATCCCGATCTTCAATTCTTAAAACGAAGTGCGAATGGCGACTTCAAGGGGAGGGCAGAAGACTCTCCATGCAAGCGATCTCGTCGTCCAGAACCATCAGGGAATCAGCCTCTCCATCACGCACGAGAACCATCTCGTCCCAGAGACATCTTAATCCGGACAGGAATGCGACCGAATTGCCGTTGCATGACTCCGATGGAATAGCGCTGATGTTCACTTCTCGCATCGCCACTCTGTCGGGATACACCCTGCGTAACTCCATCGCCTCCTCCAGCAATCGATGACCCGTCACGATCAATTGATTTTCGTTCATCGTCCGCTCCTTTCTCCATCATGTATCTTAACCTCGAAGAAGCCTTGCGAAAGATCGTGTAGATTTCAACCGGAGGATTGCGGATAATCCTGTCGTCGCGGATGAATTCATGACAGGGTTCCAACACCTCACGAGTATAATAGTCTAACGCTACCCGTTACAGGCACCCCCGGTCCCTCGCGACTAGCCTCCGTTTACATGGAATGCCAGCGCGATCATGACCACGCCGCTCCCCCTTGGGGGAACCCCCGCCCCCATGCCCTTGCATCACGGCAAAATTACCGTTCTCGTTGCCGACGGTCATGCCGTCGTCCGGGAGGGGGTGAAAGCCTTGCTCAACGCCCAGCCTGACATGCGGGTCGTCGCGGAGGCTGTCGACGGGCCGGAGGCCGTGCGGCTGGCGAATGAAGCCGACCCGGACGTGGTGATCTTGGAAGTGTCCCTGCCGGGCCTGAGCGGGCCGGACGTGGCGGCTCAAATCCGGGCGGCCCGGCCGGACCAAAAAGTCGTCGTCCTGACGGCATGCGAGGAGACGGGATCGGTGAGACTCCTCCTGGCCGCCGGGGTCGTCGGATATGTGCTGAAGCGGGCGACGGCCGACCAACTGCTCCATGCGATCAGGTCCGTGGCTGGCGGCGGGTCGTACCTGGACCCGGTGATGGCCGACGGCTTGGTGGCGCCGTCCACGCCTCCTGATGCGATGTTAAGTGAGCGGGAGGGTCAGGTGTTGCGGATGGTTGCCATCGGTTACAGCAACAAGGAAATCGCCGCCCGGATGAAGTTAAGCGTGAAGACGATTGAAACGTACAAGACGCGGGCAATGGAAAAATTGCGAATGCGCAGCCGGGTGGATCTCGTCAGATATGCCAATGAGCGGGGCTGGCTGACCGACAAGATCACCGGGGAGAATGCGGCCGATGTCCGGTAATCGCAACGGGCGGGAAGGCGGGACGCTTTACCTTCCGGTTGAAGCACGAAACGCGCCATCGGAAGTCAGACCCATTGTCGCGTCCCACTTGCAGTCTTCGCGTCTCTGGTCGGTTCAACTGTCTTTGGAAGACCGACGATGAAACGTGTCGTTTTGTAAGGCGTGTAACACTTCCAATCATGGGGAACAGGAGTGCGCATCCGGGGCAAGACGGGCGGGGAGGGGTCTTTCCCATGCCTCGTAATCTTGCCCTCTTTAACGCGAAATGTTTCGGCATCACTATTGCTTTGTCCTGGTTGTCGAAAGGATTCCCACCCACAAGCCACAGGAAGTTCATCATGATCACGAAATCCAAGCCCCGCCAAACCTCTCGTAAAACCGTTCCAGCGGCCCGCCCAGTACAACAGATGCTTCTAGAACTGGCCCGTCGGATGCACGCCACCCGAGTCGTGAAAGTATTGCCGGCCGAATCGACTGCCCTTACGAATTAACAATAATTGCGGAACACAGGAAGTTTTCGGACTTGGGCCGAAGGACCGGCCTACAACCGCTTAAATAAGTTTGCATCAGCTCAACCCGCACGATCACTCTGACCAAATAAAAGTTACTCAGCCGACCTAGGCGCCATTCATTTCGGCCAGATTATCCGCGTCACCGGTGGCGGCGGCCAGGCATGGCGGACAGATTCCGTGCGTGAACTCGGCATGACTGTGGTCCCTGACATACGACTCCAATTGCTGCCACCGATCATTGTCCGCATGAACCTTGTGGCACCAGGCACACACCTGGATCAACCCGCGCAGGGTGCGGACCTCGGCCAGCGCCTTGCCCAGTTTCGCGGACAGTTCGGACTGCCGGATCAGGGTGACAAAAAGAATCCGCTGACGAATGTGACCGTTGCGCGACAAGACAACGCCCAGGGCGTTCACGATGAACAGCCAGCACATGTCCCCCAAGACGGAGCCGTGGTCGGACGGGGGATTCAGCCACAAAGCCACGGCGAACCACGCTCCGGTATGGAGGACGGCCGCCACGACCTGAAAGCGGAACGGAAGCGGAAGAATGCAGTAGCACATGAGGACCGAAAGAGCGGCGGCGATTCGGAGTTCGATGCTCCCCGCCGGCCAGACCGCCCCGGCGCACACATACAACGCGATCCCCGTCAGAAGCCACCAGCCCAAGATCTGGTCATAAGCCGCCCGTTCCGACCGGATGACGACAAAGGCCGCCACCGAGAGGAGGGCGTAAGCGACACGGGCGGTCCACAGCCACCGCAATTGCGGACCATCGGGGAAGAGGGTGTAATCCTGATATCCCATCGCCAGCACCGCGGCGGTCGAGGAACCGATCATTAAAAGGGTCAGCCGACGGGCGTCGGGTGCAAGCCTGGCGCGGTAAGCCGCCTCCAGTTCCGGAGAGGCAAATTCTCCCAATGGACCGACTCGATCCGCTTCGTTGAGGGCTTCTGGCATGAGGGCTTGACCTGCACAAGAGAGAAAAATTTTTGCTGAGCCTGAAAAAAATTCAGATGTCGTATCAAAGAATAGGTTGTTGGATGGCGATCAGAAAGTGAAAATCACCGGTTAACAGAAGTGAGATTCAGTGCCCGCAGGAAGGCACGCTCATGAGAAGTGAAAACTGACCGTAGAACCGACGACTGGGGTGTCTCAGGCAGCCCCGGCAGAGGATGATCTTCTGGCCGGAAAGTGAAGAGAAGGGGCCGGGAAAAGTCATGGCTCAAAACGGATCGGGCCTGTAATTTCTTTTGTGTCAGGGTTGTAGGGAACGGTAGTTGCAGTCACTGGCCGGTGGCCTTGGGCATCCGGCCTTCAAACATCACGGCGAAGTGGTTCAAGGCTGCCTTCCAGCCAACGATGGGCATCGTCCACTTCTTCGATGCCTCATGGATCGCCAGGTAAACCAGTTTCAGCGCCGACTCCGCGTTCGGGTACTGCTTCCGGTTCCGCGTGAACTTCCGGATCACGCTGTTCACCGACTCAATCGCATTCGTCGTGTAAATCGCCTTGCGGATCGCGGGAGGGAACTCGAACATGGCGATGATGTCGTTCCAGTGCAGCCGCCATTGCCTTCCGATGGTCGGATATTTGCCGCCCCACGTTTGCTCGAAC
>NZ_JH636439.1:2079485-2086588 GCF_000255705.1 Zavarzinella formosa DSM 19928 | reverse complement strand
TCGAACCCGTCCAGGCGGCGTTGGTGTTTGGCGATCACCTGCGGCTCGAAGGTGCCCCGCCGGTCACGCGGGGTCTGGAGCGTGAACTCCCCCATATCACCGCCGACCGTCTTGCGGGAATGTCCGTTGCGACGATTTTTGGCCGCCGGTTTGGCATCGTCGGGAACAGCGGCGGGTTCGACGGGACCGGCCGCCAACGCCGGGGTTGGCCGGCGTCCGAGATGAACATCCATCTCGGTGTTGAGCATCCGTTCGAGGGCCGACTTCATCATCGTCCGCATCAGGGCGTTGAGGTCGTCAATCGTCGTGGCCTGCGCGGCCATGTCCCGCGCCAGTTGCTCGGCTTGGGATTTCAAGATCGCGTCCATGCGTAATCTCCGTCAAAGAAAGAGGATGGGTAATACCCGTTCCACTCCCCTGACACAAGATTCCTTACAAGCCCAACGGATCGTATCCGCCAAGTCCAGCGATTGAATCATGACGTGTTCCGACACATGGCCTGCGAGCATCAACGCCTTCAGGATGAAGGCCGCCTTCTCCTGGCCGAGGCCGTCGATCCTGCCATGCAACACCTTCTCGCCCCGCAACTGCTCGATTTCATCCGTGATGTTCTTGATCGCCATCTTCACCTCCTTGTTTGTTACTCGTCGTATTTCAGCAAGAACTTCGGGTTGATCGCCTTGAAGCTCAGTCGCCCGCCGATGTCCTCGTCGTACTCTTCCGCCAGCGGTCGCAGCACAACGCCTTCCCGCTGAACTTGAGGATTGAGTACACTCGTGCCTTCGGAGAAGGACACAAGCTGATCCACGGTGTGGTCGAGCGTCAATGTCCCCAACTGTGGCACACCTTCCAGCCCCAAATCGGTCAGAGTCGACAGCATGGCCGGTTGATCGACGAGACGGTAGGCGTCCACATTGAAGACGTTAAAAACCCGTAACGTGACTTCCTTCAACCCGTACTTGTTCTTCTGGATGCCCGGCCCGATCACCTCTGCTTGGATCGCCAGGTCAAAGCCCAACCGTTCACGGACGGCCCGCAGCTTTTCCTCCAGTTTCATGGAGGCGGTGACTCGGGATAGCACGTTCGTCTGATCGGTCTCATCCATCCACAAGTTTCGGCTGCAAATACCGAACTCTCCTTGCCGGATAAAGGCGGTGAACGATGTGCCGTCCAGTTTCTCGGTGACGTAGAAGGTCTTGCCCTTGTGTCGCTGAAGGGCTGCTTCTAAAACCTGCACCCGTGTCTCATCAGTCTTTGGCAGGAAGCCGGGGAAGCCGCCTTTCACCTTGCCACCCATGCCGACCGGAAGCGGCGGTTCCCATTTGCGAACATCGATTAAGTCGGTGACGTCAGCCCCTTCCTCATCCGGGGCACCCGGCGACAGGATGGAGAGCGGGAAGCAGATGCCTTGGGAGACCTGGCCCCGCAGCTTAATCGTTTTGATGCGGAACCCGGCCGGGATGACCTCGGCACCGGTGGCGTCCGTCTGGGCGGGCTTGAAGCTGCTTGGCCGGAGGAACTCGAATTCCGGCCGTTCGGGCAGGAGGGAGTCGATTTCACAGTAAACGAGCTTGTCGCCGGGCTTGTGGTCGCCCTTTTTCGCGACGATCCACCACCCAAGAACGCGGACCTTTTCGATGGCGTCGGCGTTCAGGATCGGTTCGACCGAATTGACGGTCTGAATGCTGGCAAGTTTGCGCATTGTCGCCTCCTTTGGCGTTGTGGCCACAACCGGACGCGCTGGGCAGCAAAGTGGTTCAGTATGGATGGTCATTCATCCTCCTTCGTAGGCTGCGTGTTTTCAGCCGCCTCATCGGTCACTTCCACCAAGGCGTAAGTCTTGCCCCACAACCCCACGATGGTCAATGTGTTCATGACCGTATCGAGGATAAGCGTGACGGGTCGGTAATACTCGCCGCCTCGCCAAATGAGTGATCGTTCCAATGCGTTGATTTCGATGGTCATGATGCCTTCCGTTCTGTTCGGAAGACGGTGGCGCAAGCTGCGCGAATGGTCAAGCGGCAATTTGGAAATATTTTCGATGAGATTGCCTATGGATTATTCCATAGTATCCCGCGTCGGATTCGGCCCTTCGTGACCGGACCGCCTCTGAGATTAAGCGTCAATGTACGGTGACTGGACGGCCGCCTACAACCAATTTTACGATTTAGGGAAAATAGTCGATCATTCCATCTTCAGAAACAACAACGACTACGCATGGTTTCGTTTTGGAATACGTCGAAACGTACCGGATTGCAGAATTGTATCTTGCCCCTCTGGCGGGATTTCCTTCGTCCGATGCCACCCCATCCAGAATGACTCCAATAGAGTGGCATGTGCCGTTTGGCTCAAGCATCAATGCGCCGTCGATGCTCGTAACTCGCGAAACCTCTTCCTTGGAAAGTATTTTTGGGCGAATGAGGGTGGATTGTTTTGAGAGACGCTTTGACTCTTCGGATGCCATCGAGGAAACGACCAGCATTGTGCCATGCTTTTGAGACGATGCGGCATCAATTATTTTCAGCAATTCTTCTGTGTCGCCAGGGACTATGTCGTGAAAAACTGATGCGAGGAGAAGTTGGAAGCCTTGTCTGTTAAATTTGTCTCGTGGAATGCCGGGGTCGCCATTCTCAACTATCATCAATGGTTGATCTTTATGCTTGAGATGCCAAGTAAAGAACTTCACAAACTGGATTTCATATACTTCTTCAGAGTCTGAGTCATAGTCATTTTTCAAGTATCCAATTCCAAAAATCTCCAACGCATCGCACAGTAACCAACAATTGTCGGAAGATATCTCTAGTAATTTTCTTGCTGCACGATAGTCGTTGAATCGTACTGGATTTTCCAATGCGACCGTGACAACAATTTTTGGATGATCTCTCCTTGCAACAAGAATTCGCCCGTAACTAGATTGGCCTTCATACGGCAAAGCTGAGATTGCGTTACAGCAGTCAAACAGCCAATAAAAGCTCATTGGCTGGCCACCAACGGCAGCCGGGGTGGCCATAAAGGTTGATGCCGCCCTCCGCAGAACGCTTCGGCCGTCTTCCCATGGATCAAAATCTATTCCCGGCTCATGTTTGCTTAATTTGCTTTGGCATACTTTAATTACTTCATTCGCTGCGGAGTCGACAATTGACCTGGGCCACCCAAACCATTTCCCTTTGATCTGCTTTCTAAGGTGCGGAATACGACCATCATGCGACTTTCTGTCTATCTGAATTACGACCATTACGGCGTAATCATTGACAGGAACAAGTTCAGAGTAGAATGACTTCCATTTCTCAGTTGCTTCGCAATTATTAATGTATTCAATTATCCCGTAAGTCGTATTTGTTATCAGCGTCCAACGTAGCAATCGGTCTTGCTCGTCTTTGCTCGGAATTAGAAATGTTGATCGTTGATGAGTGAGTTTTATTGCATCGAGTAGAGGAAGGTCGTCTGGAATAACGCCTTCACAATATTCATTTCTCGGAACAATTATTACACTGGGCAAATTGTCGTCATTTGATATTTTGATTCCGATTAGAAATAGCCTGCCGTGAATTTGTTTATCAATACTGGACATTACGTCATTCATGAGGCTGAGAGCTTCTTCAAGGTATTCACCTTGAAAAGCCCAGAGGGATATTTCTGGATTCATTTTTTGTTTCGATGCCGCAAGTGAATTCTGCGGATCGCTCTCAATTTTTGGTTCCTGACGGAAAATCGCTGCGCGAACGCCCCGCAATCAATTTTGTCTGATTTAGATCAAAAAACCAGACTTTTATATGATTTCACATTGGTGCGCATGCTTTTTCAGAGCAAGCATTCAATCCCGCCGTAAAGTGGAGCCCTTGAACAGCAATCCGCTGCAAACGACACCACTGACCCGCTTGCCGTTCTTGACGGCCACGAAACCCGTGGAAAACCAGTCGTCCTTCGCCGCACGCGAACCAACGGTAGCCGGTCACCTCGAAGCTCTACCACCCTTCCATGTCGGCGTACTTCTGGACGTCCGTGGTTGATGTGCAGGCTGACAGCAGTAGTGTCACCAGAATCATGAGCCCTTTACGCATCTTCACCTCCTTCGTTAGTTCATTTGCCTGCAAGAATCGCGTCAAGCTCTCCGCTCGCCAATGACCTCAGCATGCCTCGTTTTGCCTCTTCAAACACGTATTCGATGGCCGCCGCCCGATCTCTCTCGCTCCCAAGCGTCTGCGTTGCGAACAGGCAATCCGTATGGTCGAAAGCATCCTTTGCGACGTTATGCACCCTACCCCTTACGACGAAGGCTGCCAGGTCTTTTTCAAACAAGACCCTCACGTCGGCTCTCAATGGAACCCTGACGGAGTTCATTGAACTGCTCAAGCCCAATGGATCATCGCTGTCGCGTAATGCCGTCATCAAATCAGGGGCGAACTTCCGTCGTATCGCCCTGACAAGTTCATCGTCGTATGCCATTATCGCCTCCTTTGTTGGTTAATTTTTACTTCGCGTTAGGGACTAGAAGGGCTGCGAAGCTGGTCCGAAGGACCGAAGCCCGGAGAGGCCCGACCCGAAGGGGAACGCCCATCACTTCTTCACCCTCGCCTTCCAGTTCTTTTCCCCCTCTTTCCCTTCCAACTCAGCAACCTTCAACTCCAACCTCAACCGTTCATCTTCTGACAGTTTCAAAGCACGGTATAACACCACCAAGTGGGGCTTGTTGCTTTTGGGCATCCAGGAGAATCGTTCGAGCAGGAGGGGGATGGCGGCGAGAGAGATGGAGGGGAGGCGGGACATGGCTACCACTTCACGATGATCGTCTCGCCAGTGGCCTTGCTGACGCAGTAAGTCGCCTGAAAATTAACGCGGTCCTTGGCGATTCCTTGCTGCGCAGCAACGCAAGCCTCCTTTGAGGGCATTTCAAGGCTCGTTGCCCCGCCGGCATAACCGATCTTGAAAAAGACAATCAATACCCAAATCGAAGACATATCACCTCTCTCCGTCCATCCCTGGACTGTTTAACCCGTTTTGTCCGTTACCGGACTGCTCAAGCCGACCTCCGAAGTAATTCTGTTCGAGCCTCGTTCAGCCTCGCCATCTGATCATGGCTCCCGCCAACGTCGGGGTGGCACCTCTTCGCTTTGTCCCGAAACGCCAACTCGATCTCCGACGAAGATGATCCTGGCTTCAATCCAAGCACATCCCACGGCGAATTGCTCGGCAACGCGATGAACCCCTTGAACGCCTGCTGGACCATTTCTCCTGTTCCCCAGCGTTCAATCCCCCTTAACGCCTCAATGGTCTTCCCAATGGCGTAAATGTTGTCGTGGATGATGTCCCACTTGTCACAGGCAAAGCACATCTGCTGCTTGCGGTAGGTGAAGTACACGGCCACGCCCCGGTCATCCGGCGCCTTGTAAGTCGCGTAGGGCAATCCGTCTTTGCGAAGGGGTATGTTCGTGGAGATGATTGGAAGCGTCCCGCCAAGTCGTCGTATCTCACCGAGGACGAACTGGCAGGCGGCTCCGTGAGTCGTTCGGAAGTGGCTGCGGGTTGGGTACTGGACGCGTGGCTTGCCAGGAGGCCAGGATAAGGGCGAGGCTTCGATCATTCGGACATTCCTTTCTTCGGTTTGGATTGCCCACGCTTCCGCTTGCGGCTGGCCCGAAGGCGACAGAGGCCAGAACAATAGCGATGAAACCATGTGGATGGCGTGAACTGCTTTCCGCAATCGCCGCATTTGAGCTGATTGGTCATTGATTTGTCACACAAGCCGCCAAATTTTTCCATCGGCGTCCTCGTACATGTCGTCGTTGCTGTTCAGCCAGATTTTTTGACGGTCAACGGGGTCAATGACGAATGACTGGATACCGTCGGTCGAGCGTTTAAGGCTCCCCACCACGTTCAGGGATGGATTGCTTTCGCTAACGGTCGTAGTCGTCGTGACCGTTTCTTCATCGTCGTCAAAGCACATAGATGGAGTCCTTTTGATTAGAATTACCAGCCCCAACAAAAGGACTAAAAATAAGATTGCGATTATCATTCCCGAAGACATGCGGCCACCTACACGAACATTGCAAAAATTAAAACAAGAACCAATACCCCCACAATAATCCCGCCCGCAATTTCCCAGCCGGAAATCGAATGCTCAACCACAACCGGAGTTCCTTCCGGCGGTACGAAATCGGAAGGTGCTGGCTGCGCAACCATCCCACCTGCTTGTGGCGTGAACTGACCGTTGGCATACGTGCCCACTTGGTAGCCGTTTTGGTCAACGACTCGCCCGTCCGGGTAGAGCAGCGCCGATCCGCCCTGGTAGCCTCCCCCTTGGTAAACAGTCGTTCCCTGCGGATGCATCATGTTGCCAATGATGAGTCCGGTGAGCATCCCGTTGCTGTAGCCGTAACCCATGCCGAACCCCGGATACATCATGGGGTGGTAGCCCATGCCGCCGCCATACGAGCGGTTGATTGTTCGGGTCGTTGTCGTGGTTGTGCGGCTCGGGGCACTGTAAGAACGCGAAGGACTGCTGAAGGATCTGCTCGGAGAACTGAACGAGCGGCCGGAGCTAAAGCCCCCGCGTGAACCACCGCTTGAAAATCCGCCTCTCGCCAGGCTGTTGCTGGCTGACAAGCAGCAGGTTGCCAGACACATCATCATCAGAATTTTTCGCATTCCACCCTCCTTGGTTAAGCCATTAGCGACCAGACCCTAGAGCGGTGACATGCTCGTGTCAACCGTTTTTGTGGCGCTTGCGCGAAGCTCAAATCCCTGCTTTCAATTCACCGTTTTTCGCCCAGTCCCCTTTCTCATTCCCCGAAAGGAATTGTGATGGAAACGGTGCGAGGATTGCTCCAAATGGGTAATCAAAAAGTTGGTGACGCCATTCATTTGTGGGGTTTACCGGCTGTGACAACGTGCCCTGGAATGACTTCTGTCTGCCAAGGCGCTTGTTACGCTTTACGGTCAAGATTCAGGTTTCAGTCAGTCAAAGACAGATTGGCTTGGAACCTGGAACAAGCTGAACGTGATGATTTCTGCGACCGCATGGTCAAAGAGATACGCCGCAAAGGATGTCTCGTTTTACGCGTACATTCTTCCGGCGATTTTTTCAGTCCCGAGTACGCCGAAAG
>NZ_JH636439.1:2077363-2079429 GCF_000255705.1 Zavarzinella formosa DSM 19928 | reverse complement strand
CGCGGAGATTGCAGAGGTGTTGGAGAAAATGGCCGCACTGAAGCAAGTCCGTGGGTGGTACAGCACTGATTCTGAAACGGGAACGCCTGAGCGAATCCCCAAAGGAATCCGAACGGCTTACCTCCAAGTCGATGAAGACACGCCGCCAGAACCGGCCGATCTTTTATTCCGTGTCCGTCGTCTGCGTAAGCAGCCTCGTCCGCGGATCGGGTTAACCGTTCTGCCGTTGTGTCCAAACGAAAGTGACAAGGAAATCAGTTGTGGTGCTTGCACCCGTTGTTTTTCCTGATTGAAAAGCCTTTCAAGGTTTCGCCCTTGGGGCTTTTCCTTCCCCCTCAATACTCCCCAAAATCCGCCACGCAGATGAGTTGCCGGGCGGTTGTCGTCTCAAAAGTCCCTTTGCGTCGAAACGTGACTTGAAGCTCGTAGTCGCCCTCCGAAGGAAGTTCCGATGAGTCCGGCGATTCCTGAGAAGGGAATAGGTTCTTGACATTCCCCCGCCATGCCTTGCCGTCCTTGTCGGTCTTCGCAAGCCGGACGTTATGTGTAATCCGTCTTAGCGACGTTTTGTCGTTCGCCTTGAACAGCTCCACCTCGACGATCACATCGAAATCCTTCAGCCCCGCCGGGGCATCAATAACCAGATAAAGATCAATCGCGGAACCGGGCGGGAATGATTTGCCATCCATCCATGTCACAATTTTGAAACCCGCCGCCTTCATCACAACCCGGTTGTGCTTCAGTTCGGCGCAGGCAATGTGTGCGAGCGATAGTCCGGCAATCAGCACAAACAGCTGTTTCATCGAAGCTTCCGCGAGAATGGATTTCTCGTAACTTACCCTCCCGCCAATGAAAGGACGATGAAGCTATGTCCCATGGCTCGTCCTGACACGCCCGCGAAACCAATCTTGCGTTTGTCCCATCTTCCGATTATTTGCCGGAAGGGGGAATATATATGAACCGAGCTTTTCTATTGTGCCTCGCTTTGGCGGTCGTGGGTTGTCTGCCGATTCGCAACGCCGCACCGGTCGCAAAACGCGATCCCGATTTTGCGGGAGTCCCGATTGTCCGGGTGGGAATGCGCCAGGAGGAGGTGGACCACATCGCTGGCGCCTCAAAGTGCGGCAGCAGCGGCGGGGGATCAATCGCATACATGATGTGGTGGTATCCGGACAATCTCTCTGTTGACACGAACGTCAACTTGGTCGTCCGGTGTTCGTTGGTGGAAACCACCGTAAGCGGCCCGAACCCAATCGCAGGCCTCACGGATGTTTATTTGAACAGCAAGTTGACTACGGGAATGTCGCCCGCCGAGGTGGCAGCCGAGGCGGGGCCGGCCCGGTATGGCGTGGAAACGGAAACGGGGACAGTCGAGTTACTGTATCCGAGGCCGGGAATCGTCGTCGAGTATTCCGGAGGCGTGCTGGCACGATGGCGTCGGGTCGTTCGCCACGAAGAAAAACCCGTGAAAGAGAACAAGTGACTCGCCCCCCGACATCGACTGTCTCTGCTTTCCCATGCACGATCCCCCCGTTTCCATTGCCACTTCCGGGCCTCATCTTATGACAGCATCCCGTAGTCCCGCCGTCGTACCGGGTTTCATCTAAGTGAGTTGTGGATTTTGTCCCCGGTGTTTTGCGTAACGGAAAAAGCCCCCCGAGGATCAACCCCGGCGGGCTTTTTTCAATCCAAAACTCATGGGTTCGACTTGCTCTCCACATCAGTGAATCGTGCCCGGACGGGAGAAGACCAGGCAAAGCAATTTCCCCCAAGCGTTTTTGACATCACATCGAAGGCGGGCGAATCACCGGCAGTAGTGCGACCACCGGACCACACGGGTATGGCAGCCGTAGGAAGAGTGCCAGTAGACTCGTGACGGGGTGTAGCAGGTCGGGGCGACGAAACTGGTGGAGCACGTCGGGGCGAAATAAGTTTGGGTTGTGCAAGTCGGGGCAGAGTAGTAAACGCGGCTGATGACCGGGGCAGACACGCAAACAGGGCTGCTCTGCACGACGGTGTAGCCGGGGCTGAACACGACAGGGGTGGAACAGGGTTCTTGAGCGGAT
>NZ_JH636439.1:2070582-2077353 GCF_000255705.1 Zavarzinella formosa DSM 19928 | reverse complement strand
AGATGCTCATGGTTTGTTAATCTCTCCCGCACTAGGCAAACGACTGCCCCATATGGCCTTGCGCGGGTGTATCTTTCCCCGCGATTTGCGTAATTTGCATCATCCCCGCAGATGGAACGACTTGGAGAACCAAGCCCTCGATTCGCATTCCCCTTGCGCGATTCCCGCGTTTCCGTTACCCATTTCGGGTGCCAACCGATGACTGTTCCCGATGCCCCCGAAGCGCTCACGCCCACAGACTCCCGGCCTGTTCGATGACTTTGAGCGAGATCAGACGGTTCCGCCCTCATCGCTTCCCTTTGTTGACCGGGTCGGCCGGCATGAACCGGCGCCGACGTTTGTCGAACGTGTAAGGCCGCCCCCGGAGAGCCAACCCCCCGCCGAACAAGTCGAATTCTCCAGCGGTGAGAAGTCCAAAGCCCGAGACCTTCTCAATGCCATTCGCAAACTTCAGCTTGTCGAGAGTTATCGCCGCCCGGCCACGCCCCAGGAACGCAACACACTATCCCGCTTCTGCGGCTTCGGTCCCGTCGCTCTTTCCATCTTTCCGAACCCGGCGACCGGCGAATACAAGGATGAAACGTGGAAGAAGTTGGGCGATGAACTGAATGGCCTTCTCTCGCCCGTGGAATACGACTCCGTCAAACGAACGACCTTCAACGCGTTTTACACCTCTCCGCTCGTCATCGACGCGATGCACACGGCTCTCGACCGCTTGGGGGTTCCCGACAATGCCCTCGTTCTTGAGCCGGGTTGTGGAACGGCCAATTTCTTTCGCCCCGGCAAACGCTACCTCGGCGTCGAGATGGACGGCATCTCTGGCCGCATAGCCAAACTGCTTCATCCCGATCAAGACATCCGCATCGAGAACTTCCGCGACACCAAACTCCCGCCAGTGGATGCGGTAATCGGCAATGTCCCCTTCGCCGACGTGCGATTGGAACATAACGGTCAGAAATTCGCCCTGCATGATTACTTCTTCGCCAAATCCTGCGACGCACTCAAGCCCGGTGGGGTAATGGCGCTCGTCACGACCCATTACACCCTCGACAAGCAAAACGCCTCCATCCGCGAGTACCTCGCAGAACGAGCAGACTTTCTCGGGGCCATCCGTCTGCCTTCCGACGCCTTCAAACGTGAGGGGACGTCGGTCGTCACGGACATCGTGTTCATGCGGAAGCGGTCGCTCGACGAACCTCCCAATCACGTTGACCCTGACTGGCTGGCCACGGACGCGGTGGAGATTGACGGCAATACCGTCCCGATCAACCGCTATTTCGTGAAGCATCCAGGAATGGTGCTGGGGGCGTTCACTGGGAAGAAGGCCCTGTATCAGGGTGGGTACGGCGTCGAATCGTCCGGCGACTTGGCCGAGCAACTCAAGGAAGCTGTGGGACGGTTACCGAAACATGAAAGCGACGCGCTCAAAAGCCGTCAGAGCGTCCAAAGCGACGCGCTCCCGCATGGTCAACGCGAGCAAACCTTCGTTCCCCCTCCCCCCGAGCGGCACGTCTCCGAAGGTAGCTTCTTTGTCCACGCCGGTCAAATCCATCAACTTGTGGACGGTCAATCGGTTCCGGTCAGCTACGGGGGCTACGATCTCGTAAACAACGGCGGGCTGGTCGGACGACGCATGACAGCGTTGATCGGCTTGCGTGACAAGGCCCGTTACGTCCTCCGCTCCCAGAACGAGGGCTGGCCTGATACAGCTCGTGAAGACGCCCGCCGGGAATTGAACATCTCCTATGACCGTTTCCGGGCCTCGTATGGTCCCGTGAACAAGACGACCTTCTCCGAATCCAAGGATGGAACCGCGATCCGTCGCATGCCCAACCTCGTGAAGTTCCGCGAAGACCCCGACGCGATGCTGGTCATGGCCCTGGAGGAGTACGACGAAACGACGGGCGAGGCGAAGAAAGCCCCGATCATGCGAAAGGATGTGGTTGGAAAATCTCCTCCAATCACCTCCGTCACGACCGCCGAAGAGGGCTTGCTCGTCTCCCTCGACCACAAGGGCGTCGTTGACCTGCCGTACATTGCGCAGTTGTACGGCAAAAGCGAACAACTGGTCATCACTGAATTGGATGACCTGATCTACCGCGATCCCGAATCCAACAAATGGCAGACCGCCGATGCCTATCTCTCCGGGAACGTCCGGACCAAGCTCATCGCGGCGGAGAAGGCCGGTGTCACCCAAAACATTGAGGCATTGAAGGCGGTTCAACCCGAAGACGTGCTGCCAGGCGACATCGACGCCAACCTCGGCGCCCCTTGGATTCCCGCGAGCGACATCCAAGCCTTTGCCTCCCAGCTCTTCCGCGTCGATCCCGAGGCGATCACGGCGTCCCATCTGGCGAAGGATGCCGTGTGGAACGTCGAGGGCGGTTATTCGGCCCAGCGATCCGTGGCGGTCACTGCTGATTACGGAACGTCGCGGGCCAACGGTATATGGCTGCTTGATCTTGCGATGAATCTGAAATCCCCGACGATTTACGACCCCGACCCGAAAGACCCCGACAAACGAGTGGTGAATCAGCAAGAGACGCTCGCGGCGAAGGAAAAGCAGAAGGCAATCAAGGAGCAATTCCGGGCGTGGGTGTTCTCCGATCCCGACCGAACGGAGCGGTTGGTGCGGCTTTATAACGACGCTTTTAATAATCTCCGGCCCCGCCAGTTCGACGGCTCTCACCTGGTCTTTCCGGGCATGAGCAACGTCTTCACACTCCGGCCGCATCAATGTGACGCGGTGTGGCGAGTCATGAGCGGTGGGAACACTTTGTTGGCACACACGGTTGGAGCAGGGAAAGCACAGCCTCTCGATGCCAGGGTGTTGACTCCAACTGGTTGGGCAAGGATGGGTCACTTGCGGGTCGGGGATGAGGTGATTGCCGGGGATGGCTCGGTCACGACGATCACGGGTGTTCATCCGCAAGGTGAGAAGCAGATCGTCCGCGTCGGGTTCTCCGACGGCACCTCGACTGAATGCTGTGAGGAGCATTTGTGGCTGACCCAGACATACCGCGAAAGAACCGCAGAGCAATCTGGCAAGCGGCTGGGCAAGGTGTGGAACTGCGCCGCTCCAAAGGTCAGGACGACGGCCGAGATACGTGACACGTTAGTCTCTCCTCACCTCGGCGCAAAGAACCACTCGATTCCGATGGTCGGGATCGTTCAACTCGAATCGCAATCAGTCCCGCTCGACCCGTATTTTTTGGGCGTGCTGCTGGGCGACGGCGGGCTGTCGGGAGGTTCGGCGACGCTGACCAACCCTGACGAGGAGATATTGCAGTATGTAAAACTGCCCGAGAACGTCGGACTGAGCAACATCACAGGCGGCGGGAGGTGCGCGGCCTGGGGCTTTCCCATGATCGACCGGACGGGAACCGGGGCGGGAAAGGCGAGAAACCCGCTCACCGCCATCCTCGACGATCTGGGACTGCTCGGGGAGAAGTCGGGGACCAAGTTCATTCCCGAATGCTACAAGCACAACTCGGCCGAAGTCCGGCTGGCGATTCTGCAAGGGCTGCTCGACACGGACGGCTCTGTTCAGAAGAACGGGGCATCGACCTATTACTACACCATCTCGCAAAAGCTGGCAGACGACGTGACGTTCCTTGTCCAATCCCTCGGGGGGCTGGTTCGATTGCGGATCAAGGAGCGCCCGACCTACCGGCACAAGGGCGAGTTGCGGGTGGGCCAGCCGTGTTTTATTCTTTGCATTTCGATGCCGCCTGAGATCAACCCTTTCCGTTTGAGCCGGAAAGCAAACTTGGTCCGGCCGAAATCGTCTTACATCCCCCGTCGCTATGTCGTGTCAGTCGAGCCAGTCGGCATGAAGGATGCCCGGTGCATCACCGTCTCGCATCCGTCCCACCTCTATGTCACCGATGATTTCATTGTCACGCACAACTCGGCCGTGCAGGCGGCGGCCGCGATGAAGATGAGAGAAACCGGGCTTGCCAAGAAGATCATGTGCGTTTGCCCAAACCATCTTCTTGAGCAATACGCCCGAGAATTTCAACACCTCTACCCAAATGCGAAGCTCCTCGTTGCCACCAAAGACGATCTTGCAAAGGATCGCCGGAAACTGCTGACCGCCAAGATCGCGTCGGGTGATTGGGATGCCATCATCGTGACTCATTCAAGTTTCGAGCGCATCGGCTTGTCCAGGGAGTTCCAAGAACAATTCCTGCGGGATCAGATCGCCGAATATGACGGCCTGCTGACTGAGCGGTCGGCGAGGAGGAATGGCAATCGAAATATCATCAAGTCAATCGAAAAGCAGAAAGCCTCACGAGAAGCCAAGCTGAAAGATTTGATTGCCGAGGACAAGAAGGATAGCGGTTTGGTGTTTGACGAGTTGGGGATTGATTACATTTTTTATGATGAAAGCGCGAGTGTCAAAAATGCAGAGACGGCATCGAAGATGGATCGCGTCGCAGGCATCCAGACGGGAGGCTCTGAACGGGCGTTCGACATGCTCATGAAGGCCAGCTACCTGCACAAGAAGCATCCCGGCCACGGCATCACGTTCGCCAACGGCACGCCGATCAGCAATTCGATGGTGGAACTCTACACCACCCAGCGGTATCTCGATCCTGAAGGGTTGGAATCACGTGGCATCGGTCACTTCGACGCCTGGGCGGCCACGTTCGGCGAGGTGGTCGAGTCGATGGAGATTTCCCCTGATGGCAAAACCCTAAAGCCCCGGAGCCGCTTCGCCCGATTTGTGAACCTTCCTGAACTCCAGCAAATGTTCCGCTCCTTCGCCGACGTGCAGACGGCCGAGATGCTGAACCTTCCCCGTCCGGCCCTGAAAGGCGGCAAGCCGATCATCGTCGCCTGTCCCATGTCGGACATCCAGCAACGGCTCCAAAACGAACTGGTGGAACGCTACGACCGCATTCGCACGATGAAGGTGGACCCGAGGGAGGACAACGCGCTGGCGATCACCACCGACGGCCGGAAGCTCGCCCTTGACGCCCGGATGCTCTCGGCCTCGGCCGGTGACTTCCCCGAATCCAAGGTCAACGCCTTGGTTGGAAATGTATTCGACATCTGGAAGAACACGACGGACACGCGCGGCACGCAAATGGTGTTCAGCGACATCGGCATCAACCCCACGCCTTGGGGATACTCGGCTTATGAGGAAGTCACCCGCAAGCTAATCGACCGGGGAATCCCACGAGAGCAGATCGCCGCCATTGGTGAGGCAGATACCGACGCCAAGAAGCAATCCCTTTTCGAGAAGGTCCGCAACGGCTCCGTTCGCGTGTTGATCGGAAGCACGGCCAAACTGGGAACCGGGACGAACGTGCAAAAGCGGTTGGTGGCCTTGCATCACCTCGACGCCCCGTGGAAGCCGGCCGAGGTCGAGCAACGTGACGGCCGCATTCTCCGGCAGGGGAACACCAATGCCGAGGTCGCCGTTTACCGCTATGTCACGGAAGGGAGTTTCGATTCGTTCATGTGGCAGACCTTGGAAACCAAGGCTCGGTTCATCTCGCAGGTGATGACCGGGGAATCCGCTGTCCGTCGTGCCGATGACGTTGCCGAGCAAGCATTGTCCTACGCCGAAGTGAAAGCCATCGCCTCCGGGAATCCTGCCGTGCTTGTGCTCGCTGAAGCCGACGCCGAACTGCAACGACTGGCCGTGCTGCGGAAAAGCCACATCGACGAGCAGTACATGGCCCGCATGAACCTGCGTGACCTTCCCCAAATCATCCAGCGGTTGGACAACCGGATCGCGGACATCACCACCGACATGGAAACCGTCCGGTCAAACGACGGGCTGTTGATCCGCGGCAATCCCGCTTCGGAGACGGACCTGGCCCGTTCCTTGAAAGTCCTGCCGGAACTTGTGGACAATACCCGCCGGTTTCCGCTTGGGATTTTCCATGGTCTTGCCTTTGGGATCGAACGGCAGCCGACGGGGGCGGCCGACGTCTATTTGGAGGGGAGGGCATTCCGAAAGACCGCCCTGTCACGCGAGCACCAAGGCACGCGGGCCGTCATGAATGCCTTGAAGAACCTGACCGAGTCATATGAGGAACACATCGCGGTGTTGAGACGCGAACGGGAGGTCTCGGACACCCAACTGGCCGACTACCAAGTCCGTCTGGGAAAGAAATTCGCCCACGGATCACACCTTGAAGAACTCACTCGGCTGCGGGATGAGTTGAAGGCGTCCCTGTCGGAGAAGCTGGAGAAACAGGAAGGGACGTCATCGGCCGAACTGGCGGGAAAGATCAGGGAGTTGATGGCGAGTCACAAAGCGGAGGCTTCGCCTATCAGGCCAGTGGCGAGGAAACAGGAAAACCCGCGATTGCGTCGAAGGGTCGAGGCGCCGAATGAGGACAAATCTGCCATACCCGCCCCCGAGTCGCCAGTGGGCTTGTAAGGAATCTTGTGTCAGGGGAGTGGAACGGGTATTACCCATCCTCTTTCTTTGACGGAGATTACGCATGGACGCGATCTTGAAATCCCAAGCCGAGCAACTGGCGCGGGACATGGCCGCGCAGGCCACGACGATTGACGACCTCAACGCCCTGATGCGGACGATGATGAAGTCGGCCCTCGAACGGATGCTCAACACCGAGATGGATGTTCATCTCGGACGCCGGCCAACCCCGGCGTTGGCGGCCGGTCCCGTCGAACCCGCCGCTGTTCCCGACGATGCCAAACCGGCGGCCAAAAATCGTCGCAACGGACATTCCCGCAAGACGGTCGGCGGTGATATGGGGGAGTTCACGCTCCAGACCCCGCGTGACC
>NZ_JH636439.1:2066726-2070479 GCF_000255705.1 Zavarzinella formosa DSM 19928 | reverse complement strand
AGATTTATCAGGCCGCCTCGACGGCGGAGGCGGAGCAGGCACTGGATGAGTTCGAGCAAACGTGGGGCGGCAAATATCCGACCATCGGAAGGCAATGGCGGCTGCACTGGAACGACATCATCGCCATGTTCGAGTTCCCTCCCGCGATCCGCAAGGCGATTTACACGACGAATGCGATTGAGTCGGTGAACAGCGTGATCCGGAAGTTCACGCGGAACCGGAAGCAGTACCCGAACGCGGAGTCGGCGCTGAAACTGGTTTACCTGGCGATCCATGAGGCATCGAAGAAGTGGACGATGCCCATCGTTGGCTGGAAGGCAGCCTTGAACCACTTCGCCGTGATGTTTGAAGGCCGGATGCCCAAGGCCACCGGCCAGTGACTGCAACTACCGTTCCCTACAACCCTGACACAAAAGAAATTACAGGCCCTCGCCAGTGCCTCCAGACGAAGAAGATGATTCGCCTCCGTCGTCGTATCGGGAGCAGGTCAGGGCGAGGCCGGTGCAGCGGTCGTTGTTTTAGAATAGGCCAAACCGTCCTACCGATGTGTCCGAACGAAATGAACAGTGAAGTGTCCCGCGGTTCGTGTACTCGTAGTTTCCGATGACTCATTCATCCCCGACGTGCTTCACAGTACGCGGGAGCACTTTTCTGTTGAGTAGTTAGCTGTGCTTCAATGCCCCAAGCTGAATCAAATCCTGCACTCCGGATCGAGCATCAATCTGGATTTTAGTCAGATCGGCGGCGCACGCATTAAAGCGGCGGTCGTGAGCGGAACGGTCGCCGAGTGCCTTTACAGCTTCAAGGGCGTTTTTCGTATTCCTGCCAATATTGATGCCTTTATGAGGTTGTTTTCCGGTCGCCCGGTCAACCAGTCCCGCGAGCATATGCACGTTTCCACCGCCCGCTTCGATCTCATCCTTGCGGCCTAGATGTTCGTAAACTTCAATAATCAACGTCTCAAATAGCCGCCGAAGCATTACCAGAGCCGCGTCATAATACCCCGCACGAAAACAACCATTGAGTTGCTTTGACACGGCCTCAATGTAACCGCGTGTCTTGATCCAGACTGCCTCGGGCAAATAACCTTCAGCGTGATTCATCACCGGCTGCATGCCTTCAATGTTCTCAGGCAGCCAGCCCTGGATGAGCTTGCGTGACCCCGGCTTCAGCACAAATCCGCTCTTCGATTTGTTGGCAAGTTTGGTTTGTTGAATTGCATCGGCCAACTGAGTGGAGTTTGGCGTGCCAACGTGATGGTCAACCATGATCTTTGCCAAGCCTCCCGACGACATGCAGGCGTCGGGAGATTTGTGATCGTGATACCAAAGTAAGGCGAGCGCTTTCTCGGCGTTAGTTTTTTTAAGTCCAATGACGATTTCACAAAAATCTTCCAGCGACAAATGCATGGCTACTTTGCCCCATTCCCGTTGCTTGCTCGAGGCATTTCGTGCTCCACGAGATTATCTCCTTCAGTGGTTACTCGCAGGCTTGAAATATCGGAAAAATTTAGCCAATTCTTTTTGGTCTTCATGTTGCGGATCGTGCCTCGAATATCGGCTGGCAGCGGTTTGCCGACGTGCTTGTACGCGGTCAAAATGTGTGACGGCCCATATGCGGACAGTTCCAGCACATGTTGCAAATAGTGCGACAAAACCAGAATTTGCTCCATGTCAGTCGAGGGTGCCTTTTCCGTAAAAAAGAGCTTAAGAGCCGCCTTTCCTTTGGGCATGAAGTCGAGGTCTGGAACTTGGTTAATTCCTGCATTCCGGTCAGACTTCGTCCCATTTCCTCGCTTTCGACGTGGCGTCTCAGTGGAATCGGCTTGTGGAACAATCACTTCGCCCTCTTCCGCATCCGTCGCTTGGTCAATTCCGTCGAAAAGAGTCCGCTCGGGTGCCGGAGCACTAACCGCGCCATCTTCCAGCGAAGCCACGACTCGCTTTGGCGCTATTGCCACCTGGCTCGGTCTGGCCAACATCGGCGCGACCGCGCGCAACAGCTCTTGGAGAGTCTGGTTGTTTCCTTCCACCTCCGCAATGATGAAGCGGACCTTCCCTCGTTCGGAGCTATGTTCCTGTTCATTGCCACGACGTGCCATAACAATCTCCGCGTGCGATTTTCTTCCCTCGCCCGGTGAGCCGCAGGGCGTTTTGAAGCTCGGGCCACTTTTGTTGGATGCACAAGTGTTCGTAAAAGTGGTTCTTGCGAGGTTGCCTTCAATTCAGCTTAGGTGTTTTTTTGTCCACGCCCATCCCAAGATGGACAAGGCCAAGCTGTTGCGGTTCGTTTTGACTTGCGAATATTGATTCCTGCGCTGTTTGATTCAAAACAACGTCGGCTGGGCAGCCTGCTCCCTGAGCTTTGCCCGGATCACCGACAGTTCAACTTTCTCGGTTTCTGAATGCCCTTTCTTCTCCGCGATTCGGTCGAGCAGTTCCCGGATGCCCGCCCGCTTGGCGTCTGCCTCGGTTTCGTAAGGTTTGGCTGACCAGACGCTCGGGGCATAGCTGAAGCCAGATATGCAGGTTGCAAGCCGGGTGCAGAAGACCCACACATTCTCCCTGACTTTGCAGAGGCCAACGGTTGCCGTCGCTTTCCCGCAACGGGCGACAACCTCCTCCTCACGAGGGCAGAAGATGCCCGAGGCGTTGACGTGGCACTCGGCTCCCCAAGCCAGTTTGGCGATCTCCAGAGTTCGCGGGTCGCGCCGCCAGTTGGGGTCGGCGTCCTTGATGGCTTGGATGCGGGCGGGGATGTCCATCACGTCCCCGTTCTTTCGCGGAGCCGTTTCACCAGCTTTACAGACGGTTTCAGTCTTCCGGCATGGGATTCCGAGGCAAGATATTCTTCAAGGGTCATGTCTCCTTTACGGAAATTGCATTCCTTGTGAGCCGCCCGAAGATTGCCCATCGAATGATTACCTCCCTTGGACTTAGGGATCACATGGTCGATGGAGGCGTCGTCCGGCTGGATCGGCTGGCCGCACAGGTAGCAAACGAACTTATCCCGTTCCAAAACCCGCTGTCTCTTGGATTCTTGTTGAGGTGGTCCTTTTGCTCTTTTGGCTGCTTTTTGATCGGATCGTGCCGGAACTGGCACCACACGCATTTGAGTCTTGAGCAGGTACTCGCGAATTCCGATGCTGAGCAGAGTCTGGAGTTCGTAATGCGGGATGACTGCAATTTTCGGGCACCACGACGCTTGCTCGCAAATTTTGTCCAATGCCGCGCGCAGGGCGTCGTCTTCCAAATTCGCCGGGACTTCGGGCGAGGCGATCATGCTTTCGCACCTTGCCGCAACCACTCCCGCACCTTCACCGGCACCTCGGCCTTCCCCGCCAACCACCTGCGGATCGTCCTCGGCTCCCTCACGAGGTCACGGGCCAGCTTTGTCTGCCAGCCCGTTTTCCCATAGATGGTTTCGCAGAGGGCGGTCAGTTCTTCCGGGGTCATGCCGGCTCAAGTTCGGCGATCAGGGTGCGGTGCTTCTGGAGATTGTTCTCCGCTTCGGCGGCTTGCTTCTTCGCCGCTTCAAGCTTTTGATTGCGGTCGAACGCGCTGATTGCGGCTGGCACGGCTATCCCGTGCTGCTGGCACTTGTCAAGGATGTATCCAAGTCCATGAGGCCGGGCGGGATCGAATTTACTGAAGTAGTCTGCGCACCACTTCTCGACGAACACTTGAGCTTCCTCACGCGACTCGAAAAGTTCGATCCGTATCCAGCTTCCGCTCCCATCGCGGTAGTCGTTGA
>NZ_JH636439.1:2066414-2066716 GCF_000255705.1 Zavarzinella formosa DSM 19928 | reverse complement strand
TTTTGAACGATAGGTCCCCTTTGCTGTTTCCGAACAACGTCATGAGCTTGAAGCCTTCTTCCCGACACCCCTCGCCAAGCAGACGCTTGTCAGTCGCCTCGATGATTTCGGGGCCGTCGTAGCTGATCCGCACGGTGTGCGTGAACTTGCCCTCGAGGAATTTCAGCACCCGGTTCACGGTTGGATTAATGGACTCCAACTTAATCGCCATCGCCTCCTTTTCTTTCACAAGCGACGCCTTCCCCTTTCGGAGTGTGGCAATGTCTGCATTCAGTTCTTCCCGAGTTTTACTCAACGCGGCG
>NZ_JH636439.1:2055239-2066404 GCF_000255705.1 Zavarzinella formosa DSM 19928 | reverse complement strand
ATCAACCCGTTGTCGCTCGGTTTGGGCCGATCCGTGAACAGCTTTCCACTGTAGACTTCGATCTGGCCGTCCGTCTCGTACTCGTCTCCATCACCATCGTAAGCGGTGTTGATGTGCTGGACGATTAGCTTTCCTTCGTCGGTCTGCCCGATGACGTTTACGGGTATGCCTTGCTCCGTGTAGTTGGTGATCATGGTGGTGCTCCATCGTTCGCCGGGCTTGATTGCCCATGCGTGCGATGACGTTAGCGCGGATCGCGTGTCCGGTAAAGCGAAATTTTGCCAAGGCCTTTTTCGCCTCGCAATTCAACCATTGGCTGAAATTCTCACAATTGCAATCGGGTTGGATTTCCACCGTGATTGGAGGTATGCTTGAGCCGCCATGATCCCGTCACATTCGGAAAGCGTCGATTCTTTTCTTTCGGGAGAGCAAGCCCATGAGCGCCAGACGAGCGGATTTTCCGAAGTCCGAGCCTTTCTTCGAGCAACTCACCGATGAGATTCCGCACATGATCTGGCTCGCGGGGCCGGATGGCGAAACCACCTACCATAACCGGAAATGCCTGGAATATTCCGGTTTCTCCCCGGGTGATCCCCTGGGCCGGGGCTGGGAGCGGATGCTTCACGCGGATGACCTCCCTCGCACCCTGACCGCCTGGGATCATTCCGTTCACACCGGCGAACCATATGAGGTCGAGCAGCGGCTCCGGCGTCATGACGGAACTTACCGGTGGCACATCAGCCGCGCCCGGGCCGAACAAACCGCCGCCGGGGCGATCCTTCGGTGGGTCGGGACCAGCACCGACATTGACGACTTGAAACGGGCCCGGGAGACCGTCCTGCGGGGCAAGGCGCTGCTGGCCTGCGTGGTCGAGTCGGCCGGGGACGCCATCGTCAGTTTCGATCTGGCGGGCAACGTGCTAAGCTGGAACAAATCCGCCGAGCGATTATTCGGTTATCCCGCCGGGGAGATCATCGGCCGCCCGGTCAGCCTGCTCACCCCGCCCGAGGGCCGGGACGTGACCCGGGGCAAGGTGGACCGGCTTTGCCGCGGCGAGGATGTCGGCCCCTACGAAACCCTCCGGATGGGACGGGACGGCCGCCGGATTCTCGTAGAGGTGACTCCTGTTCCCGTCCGCACTCCGGACGGCTCCGTGATCGCGGTGGCGGCCAACTATCGCGACGTGACCGCGCGCCGCCTGGCCGAGGAGACGTTGCGGCTTCGCAACCGGGCCATCCAGGCGGTCAACCAGGGAATCCTCATCACCGACCCGACCCAGCCGGATAATCCGATCATTTATGCGAGTCCCGGCTTCCTGCGGCTCACGGGTTACGATTCCGCGGAAGTGGTCGGCCGGAACGCCCGGTTCCTCCAGGGGAAAGACACCGACCCGGGGATGGTCCTGCGACTGCGAACCGCCGTGCGGGACGGGGAATCTTGCACCGCCGAAATGTTGAACTACCGAAAGGACGGAAAGGCGTTCTGGAACGAAGTCTCCGTCTCGCCGATCCGGGACGAGGCCGGGCGGGTGACCCATTTCGTCGGGGTTCAGGCCGACATCAGCGACCGGCGAAAGCTGGAGGAGCAGTTCCGGCAGTCGCAAAAGATGGAGGCGGTCGGCCAGCTCGCGGCCGGGGTGGCGCACGACTTCAATAATCTGCTGACCGTCATCAACGGCTACAGCGAGATCATGATGCAAAGTCTCCCGCCGGAGGATCCGAATCGGGAAATGGCGGAAGAAATCCTGAACGCCGGGGAGCGGTCGGCGGGGCTGACCCGGCAACTGCTGGCGTTCAGCCGCCAGCAGATTCTGGCGCCGAAGGCGCTGGACCTGAACGCGGCCGTGGCCGATATCGAAAAGCTGCTTCAACGGCTGATCGGGGAGCATATCCGGCTGACCACTGTTCCGCATCCCGAACTGCGGACCGTCCGGGCCGATCCGAGCCAGATCGAACAGGTGATCCTGAACCTGTGCGTCAACGCGCGGGACGCGATGCCCGCAGGCGGCCAGATCACCATCGAGACCCGAAACGTGGAACTCGACCCGGGGTATGCGGAGCTTCGCCCGGAAGTTCGTCCCGGTCGTTACGTCATGCTGGCCGTGTCCGACACGGGACACGGGATGAGCCAGGAGGTGATGTCCAGGATCTTCGAGCCTTTCTTCACGACCAAGGTGGCGGGCAAGGGGACCGGACTGGGGCTGGCCACGGTGTTCGGGGTGATCAAGCAGTCCGGCGGTCATGTGGCGGCGTACAGCGAGGTCGGGATCGGGACCACCTTCCGGGTGTATCTCCCCGAGGAGGAAATGTCGGGCAAGGCCGACGCGAACGTGTCCGCGCCTCCTTCCCCTGTCGAGGGAACGGAAACAGTCCTGCTGGCCGAGGACGAGGACGGCCTGCGGGCACTGACCCGCCGAATCCTGGCGGGATGCGGGTATTCGATCCTGGAGGCCGCCGACGGCGAGCAGGCGTTGCACGTCGCCGCCGGACACGCCGGGCCGATACATCTGCTGGTCACCGACGTGGTCATGCCGGGAACAGGCGGGCGGGGGCTGGCCGAGCGGCTGGCGGCGATCCGGCCCGGTCTGAAAGTATTGTATCTGTCCGGATACACCGACGACGCAGTGGTCCGGCACGGCATTCTTCACGAGCAGGTGAATTTCCTTCAGAAGCCGTTCTCCCCGGCCTTGCTGGCCCGCAAAGTCCGGGACGCGCTTGACGGGGTGAAACAGGCGGGAAGCGGGGAGACACGGTAACCGGTGTCACTTCCCCGGCGTGAAGGATTTCAGCGCCTGAACCCGTTCCGCGCCGCCGACTTCGCTGACTGATTTGACCACTCCCACACCGGCGGCATGCCAGCAGGAGAACTTCCGGCTTTCGTCGCCCGCCTTCTGAAGGGAGTCCACGCGGATCGCCACATCTTACGGCCGACGGAGAGGGATGGCCCGAATCACCGCATTCAGCCCGTGCCCGCCCAACGGTTAAAAAGACCTTCCAATACCCGATAATATTTGACTTTCCACGTCTGCGCGTGGGCAAACAAATGCCTTTCCGCACCCAACTCCCTCACCGTTCGAGTGGCCAGCGACACCGTCACGGCACGACGAATGCATCAGTGTCAGACCAAACGTCACCACGAGACATCCCATATGATGACCAATGATGCCCTCGTCTCTCTCGCCCCGTGTTACCTTCCTTCCCGCCGGATCATCCCGTCGGACGGCCATGAGTTCGAGTCCGCGCTTTCGCAGTTTGGCGCCGCCGACCAGGCGATCCTGCGGAGGGTGTATGAGGTCGTCTCCGATGCGGCCTTTCTGGGATCTCGCTCCGGAGATTGCCTGGAACGTCACCTCGTGAGAGAAATCGACGAGGACTTTCTTAATGATGTCCACCGGCTCGGAGGATCGGGCCTGAAGTTAACCTCTCTGAGAAAGGTTGTTCATGACATTCGGGGCGGCGGGCTGTCGGTGCTCGTCGGACTCGCTTATTTTCTTTGGGAATCGCCGGGGAACCAGGATTATCTCCAACGGTGCGCAGACGCGGCCGACGACCATGCCAGGATCATGCGCAGCCTCCTTCCGGACATCGATCCGGCGGCGAGGGACCGGGACAGGGAGGGAGGAGAGCGTGGAATTGGGCGGTTGCTCGACAAATGGGACGGAGCCAGGGTCCGCGGGCCGCATGGCACAGTGACAGTGAGCGTGCGGAACGCCTGCGGGGCAACGGCGACCTTCCCTCCCTGCGAGTGCGCGGCGGTGGGCCGCGTGCTTTACAACCACATCAACAACGCGATGCGGTTCGCCTCCGACGACCGGGTGGAGTTGTGCGTCTTCCCGGTCCGCAACGGGCTGGTCCGGTGGGTGGTGATTAACCACTTGGACCCTTCCCAAGCCAGTTTCCTGGAATCACAGCAGGACACCAAACGGCTGTATGCGGGCGGCATCACAACCGGCGGGGAGGGGATCGGACTTGCCAGTTGCGCGGAGATCGTGGCCAACTGCTTCGGGCTGGACTCCCCGGCACAAGCAGTCGAGGAACTTTATTTGGGTTCGATGGTATCGGACGCGGAATACTACGCCTGGTTCCACTGGCCGAGCCAGACGCCGGACGGGTGCGGTCTCATCACCGGGTATTGAACTGATATTTTTGGTTGCGCGGCCATTGTGGATCAGGCATCATGTCTGCGGTTGCGGTGGCGGGCATGAAACCCCGCAAGTCGTGAAGCTGGATGGTGGGCCAAGCCTGTGCGAAAGCACGAAGAGTTGTCCGTGGGGTGGGCTACCACGCGAACCCTGAATGCCAGACCCGCAACCAACCATGGCGTCCTGGCCCGTCGGAGGCAAAACGATGGGAGGAAGCAAAAGATCGGCGGGTGAGAGTCCTGCGGACGTCGCCATCAATCTCCTTGCGGTTCGTTTCAGAGTGTGTTACCCAGAAATTGGAAGCGGTCGGCGGGGGTAATCGACTTGAAAGTAGCCCTCTGGTGGCTCCCCTGTAACGGAAACGATCAGAACGCAACCATCCCGCTCTACCGCAAGGCATCGGGCTAGAAGACCCAGGGCCACGGGGGTTGATCGCCCCGTGCAGCCTCCTTTAGAACGGGATCGTCTCGTCCTTGGCCTGCTGCTGGCTGCGTCCTGGAATCTCACCACGGACGGCTTCTTCCATGCGGACAACTTGGTCAACCAGTTTTACGGCATCGTCACGCAATCGGGCGTTATGGACCTTGCCTTCGTTGGTCATGCTCGACTTCAGCCAATGGCTCCAAGCCTTCGACTCGGCGTCCCAGTGGTAGCCAGCATCCTTCAGAACGTGCTTGATCGCGTCAAATGCCTTGGGCTGGTCGTCCTTGCTGCCGGAACCGAACGAAATCAACATGGCTGATGGCTTCTGATTCTCCTTCGTCCATGATCCCTCGCCGAGCGACACCTTGTAACCATCGGGCCAGTGGTGCGAAAGACTGCCCCAAGGGTTTGCACGGTCCACCCACACCTTCTTTTCCTCGGCAACGGCGGGTTCGTTCACAACGGAGTGCGGGGCTTCTTGATGGGTTTCGTGATGCGGTGTGTGGTGAGCATGTTCGTGGTGTTCAACCGGCTCGGCTAGGGGAACGTCGGAGGGGAGGGAGAACGAGTCGGCGACTTGCTCGACGATTTGATGGGGTTCAGTTTGGGATTCGGTGGGTGTGGTTTGAAGTGCTTTCTTGCGGCCCATGGGCTACCTCCTTGTGCTGGGGTTTGTGCCCGCCCGGTGGACCCAGCGGACCAACGAGCAGGCTGGCAAGGGAAAGCACAAATGGGTGTGGCTGTCAACGACTCATAAATTTGGGTGTTTGATCGGAAAACGCGGCCCTCTCGCTTTCGATCACTTAGGAGTTGATCGGAAGCGAGCAGCATTAGGTCTAAAAAAGATTGAGTAACCTTTATCGACAATCTCCAATTCGCGAACTTGATACATTTTTGCAAATACCTCACACTCTTGCTGCCATTCGATATTAAGGTCTCCATGCAAATATCTATACCTCTTAGTTGTTATCTTAAATAACACGATCAAAACTGCTAAGGACATAATAAAATATGGCAATAATTGAATTAGAAAAAATAGTATTGAACTGATTTCTGACATCCACATTGGCACGGCAGCGCAACTCCCAAGCAGCACAATAGTAATGAAGAATGACAGCGCCTTTAACTTTCCCAGAAACATGTAATTATATGTATTTTTGCTAGACCACGGCAAATATTTATTCCAAAAGTGAATATTGCGCAATGGAAACCTCGTGCTTGCATTTCTTTCGATATGGAGATCGATACTATGCCATCCGGCCTTGTAGATTTCCGGCAACATGAGAAGCTCGCCCTCGCCACTGAAACAACGGATAATCACGCTTCCGGATAAAATCCTTATAACGTAGTTATTCTTGCCGTTGGTCAATTTGTTTAGCTGCTCGATGAAATGATCTTTGTAGAATTCGCTCGCCGGAACTTCCAAAGTCCAGATGTTATTGGCTCCGCCAGATTCTAAAATATCCGCAACCTCAACATCAAGTGCTTTGGCAATCAGATGAATGCTCTCAATACCGGGTTTTGACTTCCCGCTGCTGTAGTCTTGGATTGAGCGGACAGACAGACCTGATCGCTCGACCAAGTCTCGATGCTCCAACCGCTTTTCATGCAGTAGTTTTTTGACCTTCGCCCAATCCAAAACGAAATCATTGTTGATTCGCATATTCTGCCTGATCGTTCGTTAATCTTCTTTATCCTGCGTTACCTGCGTTAAGCTGCGCAGACTCACCAAAGCCCAAAAAGTACATTTCCTTCAGTCCACTCGCCAGACGGCTCCGGTGGGCAGCAAACTTGGGTACACAATGGTGTTTGCGGTCAAATCCTGGCCCTGCGAGTGACCTGAACGAAAGCCTTGGTTAGGTTGGCGTTCTATGGCTCCTCCTCCGAAATGTCGAGGGGAATACCGCGTTGAGCTGATTCCACAACCGATTACGACCGGATCGTTTCCGGTCCCCGACGGCACGCCGATTGAGCGTCCACGCTCGCGGTGCGCCCCATTACCCCTGAGAAAGAAGGTGTCCATTGTCTGCCTTGCCCCCGCCCGCCAACAAGTCGGCGGTCTTCACGGCGGTGATCCTCACCGTCCTGATCGCCTCGGTCAAGCCTTCGCTGATCGAACGGACGCTTGACCTGCCCAACGTCGCATCCATCGCGAAAAGCCTGGTGCGTGACAAACAGCAAGTGCCGGTTGTCGTGGTGAAAATCGGGGACGGCCAGTACCGCCTCGTGGACGGCGCCCATCGCATCGCCGCCGCAATCCAGCTTGGATGGGAAAAGATCGAAGTGAAAGTGATCGGTGAGAACCTGTCTCCCTTCGAAGAGATGACCCTCACCCTTTCGTTGAACCGCAACCGGAAAGGCACATCGCCCATCGACCAGGCGATCATGCTGCACCAACTCAAGGAGGCCACGGGCAGCACGATCTTGCAAATTGCGGAACAGGTGGGCATGTCCCCGGCATCAGTCCAACGCAGCCTCGACATCCACAACCGCATTCCGGCGGAAATCCGCGCGTTGATTCCCGCCAAACTCGCGCCGTCCAAGGCGTCTCTCATCGCCCAGATCAAGGACGTTCCAACGCAGATCAAGCTGGCTCAAATGGTCGTTGACCAGAACCTCCCTCGTGAAGTGTTGCTCGCGGAAATCCAAGAGATCAAACGAAGGAAACGCGGGGAAACGAAGGCCAAGCCCATCTCGGTGAAAACGAAAGCAGGCTCCGTTTACACCTTCACGACTGCCAGCGTGGACGTGCTTGTGGCGGAACTCAACGCCCTGATCGCTGCCTGCAAGAAGATTGCCCTCGACGGGCTTCCATGGACGGTCGCGCAACCGATTTTGACGAAGATTGAAGGCGAACCCGCCCCCAAGAAGTAACGCGATTTAACCCATTGTCCACGAACCGGCCGTTCAAGACGACGGCCTCAGCCGAAGGTCTGGGCTTTTTCACAAATCACAGGACGTGAAGGAGAACAAATGAGTCCCGTCAACCTCCCCAAACGAACCCTCGCCAGAGCCATTGCAAGGCGGGCGGTCCTTCTATCCCTGGCGAACGTCGGCATGGGCATCCTCGCCACCGCGGGCGTGGCGGCGGCGTTCCAAGCTCCTGTTCTGCTGCTGCCGGTGGGGGCGTATTTTCTCCTTCCTGGCAAGCGAAAACTGGCCCAAAGCGACACCCACGGATCGGCGTCCTTCGCCACCGCATCCCAACTGGCACGGAAGGGCTGGTTTGGGCCGCAGGGCTTTTTGATTGGCATGGTTCCCGCCCCGAGCTGGAAAGAGGCGTGGCGGCACTTGAGAAAGGACCGCTGGGCCGATTCGGTGGCCACGATGTCCGTGGTGGATTCGGCGGGGAAAGGCGAGGCGGAGGCGAGGATTCCCAACGCGATCCACTGCGCGATTATCTGTCCGACGGGCGGCGGAAAAACTCAAGGATTCGTCCTGCGTCACTTAAAGACTAATTCTGACAGCTGTTTGATTTTTGACATGAAAGGCGAGTGCGCGAAACTCACCGCCGAATTCCGAAAAAAGACGTTCGGGCATAAGTGTTATTTCCTCGACCCGTTCAACATCCACACCCAGAAATCCGACTCGCTCAACCCGTTTGACCAGCTTCGGAAAGATGACAAAAACCTCATCAACCATGCCACCTCATTTGCGGAAACGCTCATCCCGACCGATCCAAAAGCGCATGACTCGGCGCACTGGGAACAGTCGGCAAGGATTTTCATCATCGGCATCGTGGTGTTTCTGGTCATGGAGGCCCCTCCGGAAGAGTTAAACCTCACCACGCTCTGTCACATCCTTTCCAGTCAGGCAGAGCTGGCCGAGGCGACCAAGCGGCTGAAGGCGTTTAGTGATCCCGCCATTGCCCGCCTTGGCCATCAGATGGATTTGTTCCAGGACAAGGAGCGTGGCAGTGTTTTAACGACGGTAGCCAGGGCGCTCGCGGTCTTCGGGACGCCCGCCGTTTCGGCAGTGATTAAAACCAGTTCCTTCTCGCCAGGCGAGCTGAAAACCGGCTTGATAAGCGTGTATATGATCCTGCCTGTAACTCAGCTTAAAGGGCATGTGCAACTTATTCGAGCGTGGACCAACATGATGCTCCATGCATGCGTTCAACACGGCTTGGGGGAGGAGAAAAAGGTCCATGTGCTGCTAGATGAATTTCCGAGCCTTGGCCACATGGAGAGTGTGGAAAGCGGCCTGGTCACGATGCGGGGTTTTGGAATCCGCTTTCAGTTATATGTGCAATCGTCAGATCAATTTGAAAAGTCCTTCCCCGGCCAGGCCTCGGTGGCGATGGCGAATCTCACCCAGATTTTTTGCGGCGTCAATGACGTTTCCACGGGGGAATACGTCAGCAAGTTTTGCTCGACGACCACCGCGCAATCCGTCTCCCTCAACGACGGAGATAACAGCGGCTATTCAACTCCTCCGGTCGGCCCCGGCACCGCCTCCACTGGCAGGAACAGGGGGATGACCATCTCCGAGGTTTCTCGCCCGTTGCTGACTTCGGGAGAGGTTATCAACCTCGGGCCGAAACGTGCGATTGTCCTCGCCAATGGTATGCCCCCGGTTATCAGCCGTGTGATTTACGATTTCGAGGAACAGGCTTCCGCAGGGAAAAAACCACGGAAGCTGCGTCGGTGGGCGGCCATCTTCGTGATGGCGGCGATACTCGCCGCAATGCTCGTTGCCAAGTAACCCACAACACCCCTTTCAAGGAGTTTTTCGATGAGTGATGAAATGACAGGTCGTGATGAAAAGCCTTCCCTGCTGTCGCGCTGGCTCGCCATGCAGAAGGAGAACATGGCCAAAGACACGTCGGTGTCGGCCTTCCTGGCGAACGGACTCGACGAAATTCGGCAGGCCGTGCAACCGGGGTTCTCAACGCAAGTGGGGGCTGGCAACAACCCCGGAGTCTGGGGCAGTATCACGACGGGCGAGGCCACCACTGAGCGACTGGAGGGGGCGGCCCAGGCGCCGACGATCCAAGCTCCTGAGGTGACCGCCATGGAAGCCCCCGAAGTGCAGAAGTCAATCTTGGGGTACGAACTGCCCAACGTGCCGATGCAGCAGCAGGAAAACGACCGTTCCCGAGGACGATGACATGATGTGGCTCCCCCCGCTGATGATGCTTGCCGCGTTGGCGGCGGGCGGGCCGTTGCAACGAGCCGTGATGAAACGCCGCGCCGCACTGTTGCGCCGCTGGCTTCGGTCTTTTCGCCCGTGAACACCTGACGAGGAGTGAATATGGAAATTTTTGAAGCCGTCGATGGCTTAAGCAGAGGGATGCCGTTTCCTCTCGACATAGTTATGCGGATTGGTTTTTTCCTGTTCGTGTCGTTTATTGCCTACCTGGCATGCATCGCGTCTTGCGCGATCCTCAATTTTTTCACCCTGCCAGCGCAGGCGTGGTTTTCGCGGCGGGCGCGCCTTGAACTGGAAGAGAGTCGCCGCCTCGGCCTTGTCGCATTCGTCGTGGCAACGCTACGGCATGAGTGGAATGGCAGACCTCTTACCCCGCCCCCCGAGCCGCCCGCGGGCGATGAGAAATCCCCTCCTCCTCCGAACTCGAATCCTGACCATAAACCGCCGCTCAAGCCGGAAACTTTGGCATTGACGGACCGAACATTGCTGGAGCAACTGCTTAAGCGTCTGGAGACAAAGTGACGGTTTTTTTGAAGTGAGCGCATAACCAAAACCAAGGAATCTGTGATGAACTCAATGACCAAGCCTCTTGCCATCCTCCGACTTGTCGCGGTCCGCCTGGCGTTCTGCATTGGAATGCTGGCCCGACGCATGCCTCGAAAGGCGGGAACCAACCCGCCCTCACGGCATTGCGATCACATGACCTTTTCACAACACACCCGCGCCGTTTACGGACTGCCGATCACTCGGAGGATCGAATGACCACCAGACTCATGCGAGACCTGGCGTGGCAGGCCGGGCTGGAGGCGATGGACTCCATGCCCCAGGACAGAAAAGAAGTGGGCCAGCGCGTGATGGAGCTTGTCCTCTGCGCGCTGGAGTTGTTCGATTTTCGCCGTGAAGAAGAGAAACGAAAGCTGAACGGTCCTCACGGGCCGCAGTGTGACGAATGACGAACCGTACAGCGAAATCGCCCGTTTTTCCATTAACCGTTTACAAGGATGCTTCGATGAACACAGTTATTTTTGCGGACTTCTCAAGCGATCTGGGAGGCTGCTTTATCGGCTTCCTGATTTTCATGGCCGTCGCCTCGCACAACATGAAGAAAACCTTCAACAGCGACACCCCCGCCGGGAAGATGGCGAGGGGCGCGGTCGTCAAGGGGGTGGGGTACGGCATCCAGAGGTGGTTCGGTTCCTGAATTGTCCTGGGGCGCGCCCGGCCCCTTTTTTTCCACACACCAGCACATGGAGCAAATCATGTTCGCAGAGTATTACAAGATGGCCGAGGCGATGCCCAGGCCATTCAACGCAGTGGGGTTTTTCGCCCTCGGTTTCGTCGAGGTCGCCATCAAAGCTTGCATCGAGATTGGCTTTTTCGGCCTGGCGGTCTACATGGCCGTCTACCTCGCCCGTCGCACCATCATCCCCATGTTCATCAAGTAATCAAC
>NZ_JH636439.1:2048843-2054599 GCF_000255705.1 Zavarzinella formosa DSM 19928 | reverse complement strand
CTGTCTAAAATCACCGATACTTTCGGGCAGGGCGGGACCTATTTAGGAGAGACAATGCAACAGAACGATGATTTCATCCGACAGTACGCCTTCCTGATCCCCGTTTTTTTTGTGGGAGGCTTGATGATGTTTTTTTATGTGTACGTCCGGCCAATCGTCCGGCCGCTCACAAACCTGTTCATGTATGAGGTGTTCTGTCTCTTTATTGACGTGATGGCGATCTTCCTCCCGTCGTGGCGGCTGGAGCGAACCGCCTTTTTGAGCCTGCCTTACCGGGACGCTCTGGCAGTGTTCCATGACAAAAAAGCCAGGGAGCAGTTTGAGGCTCGGGTGAAGGAACTCGCCGCCAAGCAAGGGGAGAAGGCCGCATGACCCGCCTCATCAACCATCACGCCCACAATGGTGCGGGCAAATTGCTCGACATCATCAGTAACTGTCTTCTGGAAAGTGAGCAAGGGGATGCCTGGAAGGCATTTTATTCCTCCTTAAGTGAAATCATTCAAGGGTACGAGGCCGATGCGATTCATGAACGGCGAAGACTGCTGGCGCTGCCTTCAGCCAAGGAGGAACGAAAGGACAAGTGATGAGCTACACGCTGCCACCATCGATGAGAAAAGTGCTGACCGAGGCGTTCAAGGCGTTCTTCTCCGGCCGAGAAAAGCCGGAGAGAACCGTTGCCTCGCCGAATGACCCGCCCAAGCAACCATTGAAGCGATAGGAGAGGATTCCGCACGGACGCGGATTTTTATGGAGCATCTATGGAAAAGCCGGAAGACTTGTGGCTGGAGGCAAAGGTCAACAGCCGTGTCGTTGAGATTTGCGAGGAACTGGGGTTGGATCTGGAAACCAACCCGTATGACGTGACCGTCCGCCGCGACCAAACAGGCCCTCACGTCAAAGCCGAGGCGATCCGGGGCGCGGGCGTCGAGGGCGTACGCCTTGTGCTGGCGGCGTGGGAGGGCCGGTGGGCCGTGCCGCCCAGGAAGGCGCTGGAATTCCTGATGCGCCGGAACGACCGGCTTGCAGACGGCCACTGATGCCTGACGCGGTTCAGCGGCGTGGCCATCACCACGTTCGTTCCACTGGCGGGCCTGACCGTCGATTCGTTCCGGGAGGCCGTCCTCAAGCTGGACGCGGAGCGCGAACTCCTGCTCAGGCTGGCCGACGAAGAGTTTGCGGACGAGGGGGCGGAAACGCAAGGACGCGAGCCGGCCCCGAAGAATGAGGCCGCCAGTGAAGTGACGTGCCCCGGATGCGAGACGGCGTTCGGCGTCGGCCGCGAACTGGACGGGAAGCGGCTGCAATGCAAGACGTGTAAGACGGTCTTCCGCGTCACGCTCCCGCCAGACAACCCCGCCGACAGCTAACCACACCCGAATCGACACGGAGGACAATCCCGCACGGACGCGGTTTAAGGAGCAGCCATGATTGACGCCGAACTGAAAACGTGGATGGATCGTGTCGAACAAATGCTCGCCGTGCTGGTGCAGCGGCAGACGGTCAAAGATTTCTATACCATCGAGGAATTTGCCATCCTCGCCGGCAAGGCCGAGTTCACGGTGCGTAACTGGGCGAGGATGGGCCGGATCAGCGCGGAGAAGAAGGGATCGGGTCGGGGGGCTTACCAGTCATGGGTTGTCTCCCACCAGGAGCTTGAGAGGTTCAGGCGTGACGGTCTGTTGCCCCTCAAGCGGTAATCCCGCTTCACGCAAAGGCCGACTTCATCACGTCGGCCTTGCTGTTCGGCGACAGATGCCGGTAACGCTTCTTCTGCTCCTCCGACTGGTGCCCGACGAACTCGTCGATCATGCGCTGATCGACCCCCTTCATGGCAAGGTGGCTGCAAAAGCTGTGTCTTAAAAAGTGCATGCCCCGCAGAGCCTCCCACTTCGTTCCTTTCACCGCCGCCCTCAACTGGTCATACACCTCCCTCGGAGACAACGGGGCAGGGGCGACGCTTCCCCGGTTCCTCACCGTCGCCATCCTCCCCTTTAGCCCCGAAGGTCGCTTCCCCTCGCTCTGGTGGCCCGTCGTCCGGCTTCGTTTCTTGCTCCGCGGCACAACAGCACCGTGGCAGAAGAGGTGCGGGCCGCCGGGATGGATCTCCAGCCACTCCCGCAGGGCGGCGTCGAGTTGCGGCGTCATGGGAACCCGGCGGTGCGTCCGCTTGTCGCGGCTTCGCTTCTTCTCGTGGATCACGACCGCCTGGCCCTCGAAGTCCACATTCCCGATCTGGGCCCGCATGATCTCGCTCCGGCGGGCGCCCGTGTAGGCGGCGAAGACGGCCAGCGGGTAGACGAAGGGATGAAGGGCGTTTGCCTTGATGACGGCCAGCATCTCCTCGATCTCGGGCAGGAGCAGGTAGACGCTCTCCCACAACACCTCCGGGTCGCCCCCGGCCGTGACTCTTCGCGTCACCTCGTCCATGGTCATGAACGGCGGCTTCTCGTCGGTCTTGGGAAACCGCAGGCCCTTGTTGGGGAACTTGCCGGAGGTGAGTTTGGAAAGCTCGCCCCAGTTCCACGCGGCCCGAAGGGTGGCCAGCTCCTTGCGGACGGTCACGACGCCGACCTTTCCGGGCTTTGACTCGCCAGGCTTGTTGACCCGCCTGTTGACGTAATCCTGGAGCTTGCCGAGGTCGATCTCGCCGACCGGCAGCTCCTCGCCCATGACGCGGCAGGCGTGGGCCAGGTGGATGTTGATGGTGTAGAGGGTGTTCGCCTCGACGGTGCCGTTGCCGTGGGCGTCGAGGTAGCGGTCGCGGAGGTGGCCGAGGGTGACGGCCTGGCGTTTGGTTTCGGGCAGGGTGGGGATGGTTGACGGCGGCTTGCCGTCATGCTCAAGAAAGGTGGCGATGTCCACCCCGTCCGGGATGGCGACGAGCTTCTGCTTGAGCCGGAGCAAAAGGTACTCGACCTGGGCCATCTTGGCGTTCGCCTCCTCCTGGGAGACTTTGCCAATGGTGAAGCCCTGGAGTTTGCCGTGGTGAAAAAACTGGACGCGGTAACTGCCGTTCCGCTCTTGCAGGGACGCCATGGTGCGGCTCCTCGTGCAACGTCAGTGCCATATCAGTGCAACAACTTTGCCAAAACTTTGCCAATGGCATTGTAACGACAAAGGGCAAGCACCCCGGCTTTCGCCGTAAGTGCTTGCCCAGTAAGCAGTGCCGAGGACAGGAGTTGAACCTGCACACCCTTGCGAGTACTAGCTCCTGAGGCTAGCGCGTCTGCCAATTCCGCCACCTCGGCATTAGTGTCACATCAGGTTATGATTCGTTCTTTCTCCGTCAAGACAATCCGGGCCGGTTTCTGGTTCAGGCGGGCTGCACGAATGACCGATAATGCTGATTTTGTTGCAAGACTCTTTGAATGTATGGACAGAAGCATGGCAGTCTGGTTTGCAGATTGTTGCGTCTGATCTGAAAAAACTCCCTGATCGCGCTCGGCCCAAAAGATTTTGTCGGTCAGTTGTGCATCACCAGGACAAGACAACGTCCTGACGACCGGATTACTTGCTCACTCCGCGGGCAACCAAGTCGGAGGGTTCCATTTTTTTGACCGTGCCGTCATTGAGCAAGACATACCCGCCTTCGGAAGGAGCTTTTTTTTCATAAGCGATTAACTCGTCCGAACCCTTGACTCCTTCGCCCCCCATTTTCTTGCCCCATATCACAATGATTTCACCGGATTTCACGGCGGCGTATCCGATCGGGCAACCACTTTCGAATTCGGCGAGATCGGCCGGTTTAGTCGGCCCCTTGTTGGCCTTCCCGGAATAAAGTCGGATCATGGAACTAACTTCGATCAGGGTGTCTGTCATTCCGGCTTGTACGGGGGCGGTGCTTTTTGTCTCCGGGGAACAACCAACCGTGCCGAGTACGAACATTGACGCGAAAGCCACAAAGGCGATCTGTCGGATCATGATAAAATCTCAAACGTTTTGAAAAAACAAACGGCGGCTTTTTTGCCCGCCGTCTTACAATTTAGCGATTTCTGAGTTCGTTGGCTGTCACGGTTTAGTTGGCCGTTACAGTCTCGCCGCCTGCTCGGGTACCGGTGGCGCGCCAGATCGCGATATCGGTGGTGTCGCGGAAGAATCGGACGCTCCCATCTCCCATGCAGGCGTTGGCCCCGCCGGTGTGATAGCTGCTGGCGCCGATGTGCATCGAACTGAAAGCAGCATTCCCGCAATTGTAATGCTGGACGCCAGACGCCACCTTACGGTTGTAGTTGATCGGCACGGTATGTGTGTAAACGAAGTTGCTTGGCAGGTTGCGGTAGTATTGCTGTCCGACATACTTAATCGAGGAATCCCAGTTCGACCCGTCGACACACATGGAGATGGTCGTTCCGTCGGTCTCATTGTAACCCGTGTTAGAGTTATTGATGATGACCGTGATGTTGTCGCGGATGCCCGAACCCGTGGACGCGTTGGTCTCCCGCGAACGCATGACTTCCGCGAACATCGCCGTGTTGCTTGTGCCATCCGTGATGGCGCCGAACGAGAAGCCGTTCATGATTGATCCCGCCGAGGGAAACGGAATCGAGAAGATTCCGTCGAGAGAGCCACCGCCACCGCGGTAATTCGCGTAGGCCCCCAGGGAAGCAAAGTAGTTTTGCCGGCCGGCGTTCGTGAAGGTGAACATCTGCGACGGGTCGGACGGACAGAGGAAAATCGGCACATCCCCGGCGCGGGCGGCGGCGTTGGCATTGGCCTTCGCCGGGATGCTCGCGGCAATGGCGGCATCACTGTTGACGTTGTAGTTCATGTCGAACTGATTGTATTTGTTGGCTTGCTCGAAATAGGGGAGGAGCAATGCCTGCAACGGCGCGCCCGACGACACAGTCGCCCCGGCGATCACGGTGGTGTGCTGCGTTGGCGGCAGCGTGCCATTCGTGCTCTCGTAGTTGTGGGCCGCCAGCCCGAACTGCTTGAGATTGTTGGAACATTTCATCCGGTTGGCAGCCTCCCGGATCTTCTGCACGGCGGGCAGAAGCAGGCCGATCAGGATGGCGATGATCGCAATCACCACCAATAGCTCTACGAGCGTGAAACCACTCCGACGCCGGATCATGGGTGTACTCCCGGAAAGGAGAAGATCAAAAAAGGAAAATTTCCGATTGATGTGACAGAGAGATAAATCTTGGATAAACCAAGATGTCATCATCTCATCAAATTCTAATGTAACAAGATCCGTTTGCCTACTTGAAAATCAATGAAGTTTTGCTCCTTGATCTTTCACACCTTGATAAGTCTTTTTTTCCTCTTTGGCATCGGCTTTGAGTAACGGTCCTCTGCGACGAACCCGGAATGAATTCTCCCGCATCTATTCCCAAGTGAATTGGAAGGCCCGACCCGCGATTTTTTACACTTGTGGGTAAAAGACCAATGTTCTGCGATTCTGAAGCGGCTTTTGCCCGGACATTTCGTGATGGGAATTTTTTTCAACGACGAGCATGCGTGGGCGAGCCTCGTCATTCGCCGAAAAATGAAGCCCTCCCATTTGCCTTCTAACAAGAAGGAACGTGAAAGCGGTCAGCATTGGCACACCGCGAATCCTCAATGGTCGTGCCGATGACCACGTCCAAGATGGTGAGGAACGGAAAAGTGTCATCGTCGGCGAGCAATAAAGTGTCCGCATTCGGGACAGTGGGCGGTGCCGGGTTGGTGGGGGAGGGCATGGATCAGCCTCTGAGAGTTGAGCCGCAGGACCATTTTCGAGGAGCAGTCACTCAGGTTTGCAGTCCCAGAATAAA
>NZ_JH636439.1:1998968-2048833 GCF_000255705.1 Zavarzinella formosa DSM 19928 | reverse complement strand
CTTGGTTAGCGGCAGAAAGTAACAACCAACACCGGCCACATGCTTAGCGCTATTTTCCCCGGAACATGCCGGACGTCCGCACGGTCTCTTCGAGACCAGCAGAAAGACCGATTGCCCCTGCGATCATACGGGAGCAATGTGATTTGTTGAGCATCTCAAACAACACTGATGGTGATCATCTGAACGATTAGGGATGTCAATCCAACGGAGAAAGAAACCACATCCGTTGAGAAGTTTCAATCACTTCAGGCGGCGGCACCTTTTCCCCGGTCAACTGTTCGATGGCCCATCCGCAGGCGTTGTTCACCATGCTCGGCGACGGCTTTCCTTCCAAATAAAACTTTCGCAACGTCGGCAAATGATCGTTGGCTTTCATTCGACCAAGTGACAATGCACACATCCGGCGAACGAGTTCGACTTCCACATCAAACGGATTGACGGCCGCCAACCGGCCTTCGAGAAGACCGGCGAGGTCGGGGCTTGGCTTCCCCTCATGCAACCATCCCAATGCCCAACAGGCGGCAGAACGAGTTTGGATTCCGGCCAGAGCTTTGGGCGGGATCATGGCTCGCAAGGTCTTGTCGGCCGGGGTAAATCGGGCTTGTCCGAACCATTGAGCAAGCTGGCTGAGTTGTCGGTCCCGCCAATCTGGCGGGACGTTCTTGATTGTGTATCGTTCAAAATGGTCGAGGGCCTTCGGCAATGTGGCCGGAACCGCCAACATTCGCAACGCCCAAGCCGCGGCGATGGCGACCTCCGGGCGGTCGTCATTCAGCAGATTGACAAGGCGGTCGGCGGCGGGCCGATGCTTCAAATCGGCGAGCAAGATCACCGATTGCTCCCGGCCTCTCCAGTCGGTTCCGGCCAGCGCCTGCTCGCCTTCGCGTATAACCTTGTCGTGATGGGCCGCCGCTAGTTCCCGGAGAAAACGGCGGGCTTTGGAACGGACATCCGGGTGCGCGTCGGAAAGCCGGTCGCCAAGGAGCCGAAAATGTTTGTCGGAGGGTCGTCGGAACAGCACCTCGATCCCTTGTCCCCGGACGTTGGCGTCCGAACTGGCGAGGACTGAATCCAGCAATGGCTCGACCAAAACGGGATCGATTTCGATGAGCCGGGCGAGTGCGACCGTCACCACCGATGGTTCCGTGTCGCGAGCAAATGATTGTAACCGACGAACCGTCTCATCTCCGGAATGTTGACGGAGCAACCAAGCCCCCGCGACCCGGCCGATCATGCCTCGACGGGACTTGTCCGCGCCCAACCGGTCGGCATCCGATTCGGCCCCTGATTTTCGGAGGATGCTCAGCGCGCGGGCGGCCTCCAGGCGAACGGCCGATGATGACTCAAGTGACAGAACAAGTTCACGAAGGCGGGGGACTGCTTTTTCTTCCTTCGCAACGGCGACCGATTGAATTGCGAGGATTGTTTCTCGTCGATGCGGAGCCGGATGGCTCAGGCGCTTCAGCCACTCATCCTTTGCGGGGTCATATCCCCAACGAGCCAAGGCTGGTTCGATGATTTCACAAAGGTCGGCATCTCCGGACAAAGTCAGTTTGAACAGATTCGGAGCCGACTCTTTGGCGTCCAACACCACCAGTGCCCGCGCGGCGGCCAGTCGGACCGATGCGTGCTGGCCCTCGCGATCAAGTTCGCGTGTCAGGGCCGGAATGGTTTGCCTCAGCCCGTCCATTCCAAGTTGATGGGCGCGTCCGATGGTCAAAGCCGCCTGGCAACGGATGTCTGCTTCCGGCCGATCGAATGCCGTGATCCAGAGGCCGGGCAATTTGTCGGGGAACGTCCGCACCGTGCGGGGAACGGCGAGTTCCGGGCTGTGAAGCATGACCGAGTCAAATAATTCTTCAGAGCGAACCGCCGGAACGCCTTGAACCAGACAGCCCAACACAAACATGAATTGCCATCTGACAGGCCGTCCCGCCGTCAATGTGTTGTTACTCATTTCGTTCCTTACTCCGGACGGCAAAGTTGGCGTGTTCGCAATGCCAGCACAAACAACAGAAAAATGCTGACACCCCCGGTGATCCACCAATTGAGCGGAAGCAGGTCATATCCGTCGAACCCCTGAAAGTCGGCGGCACCCAAGGCGGCAGCGATCGGGCTGCAAGCCAGAGCGGCCTCCACTGTCGGATGGCCGAACGGCGAGTCTTTTCCCAGCCAGATTAGGAAAGGCGCCAGACACACCCCCACGACGATCAGATACGCGGCGGCAGTGGCGGCGGCCGTCGAACGAAATAAACTACTGGCCACAGCACTCGCCAATACGGCGAAAATCGCCGTGACACCCAAACAGACAAGCGGTCGTTGCATTCGGACAAATTGGTCCGGTTCGACCATTGCCATCACCATATATCCGGGCAGAGTGCCACACATCAGCAAGAGGACCGGCCATGCCACGCTGAGCAGCTTTCCGCGAAGAATTGCCCCGGCCGAAAGAGGCGTCATCCGCAGGAGCCGCCATGTGCCCCCCTCTCTCTCGGCGCTAATCAACCCCGAGGCGAGGCTCGGGACAAACAAGATCAACAGGAATGTCTGGAGAAGAATGATTACCCCGCCGACCGACTGAGAACCCCACGCCAGCGCGCCGGAGACCGCGATGTAACTGAGGCCGAGGGACAGGATCGCGCATAACGCGATGAGTCGCAAAACCCAATGGGACCGGCCAAATCGCCGGGTTCTTAGTTCTTTCACCAGCACCGGGTTAAACAACAGATTGATGCTCCCGGAGCGGCGTTGGGGGTCAACCAAAAAGAATATTCGCCGGGCGGCCCTTCCCGAAAGAGAGCGATCCTGAGTCATCACTCCGGCCGGTCGTGACCGGTCAAGCGGATTACGGCCAAGCCCGGAAACGGTCATCAGGGCACACCCGATGCTCGTGAGCAATGAGAGGCCGAGGTATCGGGGAACCACGTCACCTTCGGTACCAAGGCCACGATCTCCAACTCCGGTGTTGCCGAGCGTTTCCATCACGGCGGGAACGGGAGACAGGCACCGCACCAGCGAGGCCAGATCAACTTCCGGCCCCGAACCTCCTTGAAGGAACCAATAAGGAGCGAGAGGTAACACAACGACCGCCAGAACAAGGGCGTAAGTGGTGCGAAGAGCAGCATCCGACGAGTTTTCCCGGCTGCTGACAAGCAAGCCGAGAGTCGTCAGTTGAATCGTGGCCGCCGCGAGGACAGCGTAAAGCAGTACGACGCCCCCCTTCGCCGACATGCCGCCAAGGGCGTGACACGCGGCGGCGGCGGGAGTTGTCACCGCGAGCAACACAACGGCAAACCCCAACACTCCGCCAAGTTTGCCAATGTAAATCGACCATGGAGACATTGGCGAATTCAACAGAAGGGCAAGTGTTCCGTTGACCTTCTCCCAAACGATGGATGTGGCCGGGAACGCGGGCACGAGAAACAAAACCCCGGCCAGCAAACCATAACCAAACACTCTCAGCACCTGAAGCGATCTGGCTCCGTTGAGATCGCTCACTCCGCCGGTTGGCCAACGCACCAGCACAAGGAGCGAGCAAACGACGGCCAGCGCGATCATCGCCGCAGTTGCCGTGCGGGTGCGGAGCAGGTCGAGCAGTTCACGACGGATGATCGGGTTCATGTCAAACCCGCTTTCGCGGCATCCGCCGCCGCCTCGGCATCTCCCACCCGTGCGGCCGTCATGAATGCTTCTTCCAAGTCAGTCTGCACTTCGCGGAACTGGATCACCCCAAGCCCGGCCGAAACCAATTCCCCGAGAAGTCCGGCGATTGCATCGTCGCTCTTCGCCGTCCGAAACCGCACCGCCGACTCGGTTGGCGACGGAGTCACTTCTCCGCCCGCTTCCACGTGCCGTCGAATCACTTCGGCCGCCCGATCGACGGCCCCTTCTTCGGTGAGCAGAACCTCCATCGTCCGTTGGGGATTAAGTTGTCGGGCAATCTCGTCGAGGGTGCCAATCGCCCGCAACCGTCCGCGAGTGATGATGGCGACGCGATCACAGATCCTCGCCAGTTCCGGGAGGATGTGACTGGTGACAATCAAGGTTTTGCCACGCGCGGCCAAGTCAAGCAGCAATTGCCGCATCTCGATCCGCGCTGGCGGATCGAGACCGTTGGCGGGTTCATCCAAGATAAGAACAAGCGGATCATGGAGCATCGTCCGAGCGAGGGCCACTTTCTGGCGCATTCCGTGGCTCAGGCTCTCGACGAACAGATCCTTGAATTTGGGACACCGGGCCAGTTCAAGAACCTCGTCAATCCGTTTGGCCCTCGTCCGACGGGGAATGCGGAATGCGGCCCCGAAGAAATCGAGATATTCGCCGACACGCATGCCGTCGTAAGAACCGAAGGTATCCGGCATATAGCCGATCAACCGCTTGAGTTGGCGCGGCGCGGCGACACAATCAATCCCTCCCACGGTGGCTGTTCCGCTCGTCGGTCTCGCCAATCCGACCAAGATTTTGATGGTGGTCGTCTTGCCAGCGCCGTTCGGCCCGATGAACCCGAGGATCTGACCTTTCCCAACCGAGAGGCTCAGGCGGTCGAGGGCCGTGAACTTGCCATATTTTTTCGACAACTCTCGGATATCAACCACCAGCTCATCCGTACCCGTTCCCACGTCGTCACCCCCGGATTTATGGCCGGTTTTGGAATATTCGCTCAGTTTCGACAAGCCGCCAACCCACCCGCAGACAGTTTGGTCACGGAGTCGCCCCCGTTTTTCCGGTCACTTCAATCGCCAACGATTCGATCTTCCAAGGCGTATTGTCGGCAACTCCGGACGAGGTGGCGCTGATCTCTAAATTCAGATAAAGGCATCCCTGCTCGTCCAGTCGAAGAACCGAGGCATCCGTGATGTCAATCCGGATTGGTTCGTTTGCAGAATCTGCCTCAAGTAAGGGAATCGGTTTGGCGCCCTTTCCCCCGGTCACCGAAAACCGGCGTGAGGGAATGCGGGCTTGGGCAAAAAACGTGACTCGTTCCACTTGGAACGGGAGAACAGAGGCCGGAATTTGGAATCGCAACCGCATGTCTGCCGGGAATTGGGCGCTCATCGTCACCGGCAATTGTTTTCCATCCTCCGTCTGCCGGGTGTAAGGGACCATTCCTCGGGGGATGACCACCTTGGTTTCCGGAGGCGTTCGTTCATACTCAAGAGGGACGACAAGCAAGACGCTTCCAACAATCCTGGCACCCTCTTCGCGAATGATCGGAACCTCCGATGTGTCTGCCCATGTCCAAAGAAAATCTCGCCCGTCAGGATGACGCGGGGCCGGCCCGTCGAGGAGACGCCGATAGACAGCTTGCCTTCGTTGTTGGCGGTCGGTCAGCACCGACCCGGCCAGATATTGACTCGCCGGAAGGGCATCGGAAGTTCCCGAGGCAAATTGGCCCTCCGTTCCGAACCGGACGGCCAACGGTTCTCTGATCCGGGGCAGGATGATCGCATCGGTCACGTCCCTGAATGGCCCGTGAGTCAGTTTCCCCTCAACCCCGTTTGGCCCAAATCGGGCGGCAGCGGCAATTCGGCCGGTTTTGATGGTGGTCCGAAACGATCCGGTCCGGGTTCCGGCCGGCAACTGCAAACCTTCCCACCGCCAGGAATCGGTGTCGCTTTCCACCCGCATGCGTGTTTGCCCGCCAAGCCCCTCGGCATCAAGGCCAAGCATGGCCCCTTGATTGGTGCCCACTGCCATGGGTCCGGAACTCGGGTGATACACGGCATACAACCCGGACACGACAGACTCTTCGCTGCCGGGCACCGGATCCACCAGTGCCGCGAGACCAACCGTTGGCGGCACCGCCTGACGCGAAATGTCCGACAAACCGACGAAAATGACTGCCGCGATGCCGGCGGCGAACGGCGCCAGCCCGCCGAGAAGTTCCGACCGTCGGCGCCGACGCAAACTGATTGTCAAGCCAATGAGTGCGATTACAAAGCCGCCGAGGATCAGCGCAACCGTCCCGCGTCCGATGACCGCATAGCCAATATCCTCCACCAGCATCGCCTGGAAGATTTCCGGCGGATGCGGATCGGCTTCGGCCGGTGGATGAAGTTCCAAAGACAAAAACGTCACCGGGCCAAGGGGAATGGGAAATTCGGGAATTGCCGAAAAAGGCGACTTCTTGTCTTGCGCGGGGCGCGGGCGCGACCATCCCCGAGAACCGAGGGTGGTGAACAACACCTTGCCCCGGCCCACACGACGGGTAAATGCCGCCGGCCAGCCATCCACGGTGGCAAACACGCGGTCGGATGCTGATGGCACGACCCGGACAAAGGCAACTGGTTGTTCGACTTCTTGGGGCGGATCTGGCTTCGGACCATCCGGCGGCCCATGCAACGGGATGGTGGTCAGTCCAACCCGATCAACGACCCCGATCTCAAAGTCATCTCCAAGGATTGGGGCCGCCACTTCTGAATCAACCTTGTCCAACATCACCCATAGCCGGCCACCCTGTTCCACCCATCGCCGCAGAGCGGCCCGGCCGGGCGGGTCGGCCGCCAGACGGTTCCCGGCGAGAATAAACACATCGACGCCATCAAGCGCCTCGGCCGACAACGGGAGCGGGCCATCGTGCACGATGTTAATGTGCTCTGACAGCGAACCGGCCCGCGGAAGCCGGGCGAGTGCAAGCAACTCGGCAGGAACGCCCGGTTCGAATGCCTCGACATCAGCCATCAATGCAGTCGCTTGTTCCCGGCGACGGTAAAGCACCCCGCGAGACCGTATTCGTTCTTCGCCGGGCGGAAGCACAATGCGATCCACTCCCCCGGTCCGGTCGTGCAAAACCGCTTGAAATTCTCGGGAATTCTCCGATTTCTGACCAGGCGCCGGGCCGACCGTCAGCCAGGTTGAGACACTGGCCCGGCCCGGTATCCAAACGTCGCGGGCATACTGGACATCCGGCTTTTCCGGATAGAAAACCACAACCCGCGCATCCCGCCCAGTGACATTCGGATTCACCACCGTGAACTGGAGGGTTCCACAACTTTCCGTGACGGATGCCCGCCCCCCGGTCGGCGTCAATCCTTGAAGGATGAGGGGTTGGTCCTTTGGTTCCTGAGCACGGGCAACATCAGCCGAGGGAAACAAACCGACGAGAATCACGGCCGTCAGAGCGGGCAGCCACGATGAAAATCCCGCCCGAATCACCCAAATGACGACATGAGCCGGGTTTCGTCTGGCCATCACCGGACCCATTCCTCAATCTCCCCGCTCCGGTTGACCAATTGACTTGGATGATTCCAAATTGGCACAAAGGATTTGTTCTTAGATTTCAACTCTACCCCCCCGGCGAACGAAGTCCACGATATTCTTTTCTCTCAAAATTTGTGGCATCCCGATGGCAACGTGGGGGCTCAATCCGGTTTCCGTCTCCGCTCGATGTTCTCCATCACTCCCCATGAAGTGGCTTCCCCGGAGGAATGCCATCGAGTACGATCTTGTCACAGAGATTGGGGGATGGTCATGATTCAATTGAGCGGAACGTCACGCCGACTGTGTCACGGACTGACCCGCCGCGATTTTTTGCACATCGGCGGCCTTGGCGCCTTGGGGCTGAATGTTGGTACTCTTTCCGGAAGCCCGACTGCTCCGACGGCCAAGGCCAAGGCTTGCATTCTCTTGTTTCTTTATGGCTCGCCTCCGCAACACGAAACATTCGACCCCAAACCAGAGGCCCCGCGCGAGGTGCAAGGGGAGTTGTCGTCCATCCCCACATCCGTTTCCGGTGTTCGCTTTTGCGAAGGTCTCCCCAAGATTGCGAAGATCGCCAACGAGTTGACCGTGGTGCGATCCATGACGCATCCCTATCCGGTGCATGGGGTGGCTTATGCCATCAGCGGACTTCCAACCTATGATCCGTCGTTGGAAGCGAAGGCAAGGGATTCGCGTCACTGGCCGTTCATTGGCTCGGTTGTTGATTACTTGGAGGATAAGTCCGGCTCGTCTCCGTCATCCAGTGTGCCACGAAATATCGCCCTGCCGTGGATGCTCAACTCGAAGACAGACTTGTTGGTGAACGCCGGACCCTTTGCGGCATTTCTTGGACAAAACCATGACCCTGTCTGGACCGACTACACCGGCAAGGGAGTGCGGACTGTTCCCAGATACACGGACGGGCAGACGAAGGATTTTGTCGATCCGTTCGGAGGTTGCACGACCGACGGTCGCTTCCAACTTTCCGATGCGGCCGTCCCTTCCGCCGATCTTTCTCCAGAACGTCTCGATCATCGCCTCTCCCTGCTCGGGCAATTCGACAAGGCGCGCCGACAGAATGATCAATCGATGTCTCGGTCGCCATTTGACCGGCAACGGGCGCAAGCCCATGCCCTGCTAACTTCGGACCGCATCCGCTCGGCCTTGGATGTGACCCGTGAATCGTTGGCCGTCCGCGAAACCTACGGGATGACGTTATTCGGGCAAGGTTGTCTGGCGGCCCGCCGGCTCGTTGAAGCCGGTTCAAAATTCATCACCGTCTTTTGGGATGGTTATGGTCAGTTCGGCAATTGTGCCTGGGACACTCACAACAACCATTTTCCCCGACTGAAAGAATACCTGCTACCCGGATTTGATTTGGCCTATTCCGGCTTGATCGACGATCTGAAATCGCGGGGTTTGCTCGACGAAACGCTCGTTTTGTGCGTCAGCGAACATGGACGCGCCCCGCAAATCGACTCGAAGCCCAAAGGAGCCGGCCGACACCATTGGTCCCGCGTGTATTCGGCGGTTTTCGCCGGGGGAGGATTCGCCCGCGGAAAAGTGGTCGGGGCCTCCGACAAGATCGGCGGCGATGTCAAGGATTGTCCTGTTTCTCCGAAAGATGTGCTGGCCACCACGTTTCATCAGCTTGGTTACGACCCGCATTCCACCGTGCCGGACACACAAGGCCGGCCGTTGCCGATCGCCGGCGACGGACAGGTGCGAGCGGAGTTATTGGCTTAGTTCATCACTTCTCCCGTAAGAGAAATTGCTTTTCAGGCCTCTTTCATTCTGTTAAATTAACCCAATCAAGCTTGAACCCTCCCTGTCAACCCCCCTTGTTATCCACTTCGCGAACGTTCCTTGTCCTCTTGGAATCTCCCGAAGGCTCAACCATGACACGAATCGCTATTGCCGCCGTTTTCGCCCTGTTCGCCATGCCGGTTTTCGGTTTCGCAGCCGATGGGTCCTCGCCCTCTTATCAGCGTCATGTCGCGGCTTTGTTCAGCAAACTTGGTTGCAATGGCGGAACGTGTCACGGCGCCGTGAAGGGACAAAACGGGTTTCGTTTGTCGATGTTTGCCGCCGATCCCGCCGGTGATCACGAGCGGTTGATTCGCGAATCCGCCGGCCGAAGACTGAACTTACTCGCCCCGGAAGCCAGTCTGCTGCTTCAAAAGGGAACAGGACAAATATCGCACGGAGGCGATATCCGGCTCCGTGTCGGCGGCCCCGAATACGAGGTTCTGCGCCAATGGATTGCCAACGGGGCGAGGGCGGATGAGGCATCGCCCGCTCGAATCAAAGAATTGCGAGTTTTCCCCGACGAACACGTTGCCAAACCAGGCGAGACATATCGCTTGAAAGCAGAGGCAATCTTTGCCGATGGCAGCGCCGAGGATGTGACGGCTTACTGTTCGTTTGAATCCCACGACCGGAGCGTGGCCGTGGTTGATGCGACAGGGTTGGTGACCGGCAAGGGCGTTGGCGACGCCTGTTTGATGGTTCGGTATCGCGCCCAACCCGTGTCGGCGCGCGTGCTCGTTCCAAGGCCCGTTGCGGGCGATTTCTCTGAGGTGAAGCCGAGCAATTTTATCGACAATCATGTTCTGGCCAAACTTCGGCGACTGAATTTGCCCGCCGCCGCTCTCTGTGATGATGCGACGTTTCTGCGTCGTTGTCATCTCGACGTGACGGGTGAACTGCCAACATCCGATGAAGTGCGCGCGTTCCTGAAAGACCCGGCGGTTGACAAACGGGCCAAAAAGATCGATCAACTTCTCGCCCGTCCCGGACACGTCGATCTTTGGACGTTGAGGTTCTGTGATCTCTTGAAGGCCGCGGATTTTGGAGTCTATGCCGACGCCATGTCCCAAGAACATGATGCCCCGCGCATGCAGGCGTGGATTCGGGCCAGGCTTGCCGAGAACATGCCCTATGACGTGTTCGTGGAACGAATTTTGCTCGCCACCAGCCGGGAAGGGCGGAGCATGGAGGAATACGCCGGCGAAGTGAAAGCTCTGTTCGACGGGTACGCGCCCGGCCGACCGGATCTGGACATCTACGCGAAACGTAAGACGCTCGACCTTTATTGGCAGCGTCGCGGATCGGACGGCGTCAAGGGAACAATGCAAATCGCCCATGCGTTTCTCGGTTTGCGGCTCGAATGCGCGCAATGCCATCGCCATCCGCACGACAACTGGCAGCAGGAAGATTTGCTCGATTTCGCCAATTTGTTCATGCGTGTTCGCCCGGTCGGCTTTCAGGGAGACAACGAGAAGAAATTCACGGATGCCGCCGTCTTCTTCAAGAAATTCAACGACGAAGGCAAGGCACTTGAAGCCGAGGTCAAAAAACGCAAAGAGGGTGATGGCAAAAAGCTGGAAGCAGACGCCAAAAAGGCAAAGACTGACGCAGACAAACTGATGGCGGAGATCTCGAAACTGGAAAAGGAAAAAGGCAATCCCGCCGAGCTTGCGAGGAAGCAACAGGAACTGAAAGCCGCCAAAGAACTATTGGCGAATGCCGAGAAATATCGACAGGAAACGGCGGCGATTGAGAAAAAAGCCAAAATGATGCCCGAGGCGGCTCGTCGGATCATGCAGGCCGAGTGTCGGTTGCTATCAAACGGCGTTCCGGCAAAAGTGATCAGCACGCTCGGGACCCAAGAATCGAAAAAATTTCGCCTCTTGGGCGAGACAGACCCGGTGACATTCTCGGCGGACCGCGACTCTCGCGAATTAGTGATTGAGTGGATGCGCAAGCCGAACAACCCATACTTCGCCCGTGCGATGGTGAACCGCGTTTGGGCGCATTACTTTGGTCGCGGGATCATCGACCCGCCGGACAATCTCTCCGCGTATAACCCGCCCACCCATCCGGAACTGCTTCAAGAGCTTGGCGATGGTTTCGTGAGGAACAAATACGATCTTCGCTGGCTGCACCGTGTGATTTTGAACAGCAGAACGTATCAACAAGCCAGTTCGCCTTTCAAGGGCGCCGAAGCGGACCGTGCGCACTACGCATTCTTCCCGTTGCGCCGTCTCCCGGCGGAGGTCATGCTGGATGCCCTCAACTTCGCCACCGGCACGAGTGAAAACATGGGAATGCAGTTTCATTTCTGGCCGGAGAAGATGACAGCCGTGCAGGCGCCGTTCATCCCGAAAAATCCGTTTGTGGCTCATGTGATGGAAACCTATGGCCGGCCTCAGCGAAACTCGGCGGTGCAGTGCGACTGCGAACGCGACAGCGGCGGCTCGATCTTCCATGTGCTGACGCTGGCCAATCACCCGAGTGTTTGGGAAAAGATCAAGGAGCCTTCGGGGAGAGTGGCGACGATGCTCAAGGCGACGGGTGATGATCGATCAAAGATTGACGAACTATTTCTGGCGACGGTGAGCCGATTGCCGACGGAAATCGAGCGCGACGCTTGCCTGAAATTCGTGACCGAGGCCGACACCCGAGAAAAAGGCTTGCAAGGTGTCTTATGGAGCCTGATCAACACCCGTGAATTTCTGGTGCAACACTAATGTCGGCGGCCTTGCCCGCGACGGCAACTTTGTCATTGATTGGAGGGGTCGGATGGACCGTCGTGATTTTTTGCGAATCGGAGGCCTTGGCCTCTGTGGCGTCGGCGCCCTTGACCTCATTCGCGCCCAGGCCTCCCCGGCGAAGAACAAGGCGAAGGCGAAACATCTGATTGTCTGCTGGCTCGGCGGCGGGCCTCCGCATCTCGACATGTTCGACATGAAGCCGGATGCTCCGGAGGAGTATCGCGGCCTCTTCAAGCCCATCCAAACAAAAGTGACCGGCTTGCAAGTCGGCGAATTGCTTCCAGAAATGGCCAAACGGGCCGACAAGTATACCGTCATTCGATCCGTTTCCACACTGAACAAACCCGGCGACCATAGCCAGGCGCCGCTTTATTGGCTGACGGGCAACCCCCGTCTCATCACGGGTTCCGACGAGTATCCGATGTATGGCAGCGTCGTGAACAAACTTCGCCCCGGACCGTCTGATCTGCCGACGTTCGCCGTGCTGGACGAGATTGATGTTCACACGCATAACGCACTGTCCCGCAGTTTCCTCGGCTCGGCCCATTCCCCGTTCGTAATGCAACCGCTCAAGGACAAAGACGCGGTGACACGAATGCTAACGCCGCAACTTGATCTTCCGGCGTTCGACAAAAACGCGGGTCTGCTGAAGAAACTCGACACAAAACTCCGACATGATGATTCACAAGATGAACTGATCGCGGGGTTGGATCAGGATCAACAAACGGCGTTCAACCTGCTCCGGTCGCCGAAACTCCGACAGGCTCTGGACATCTCAAAAGAACCCCCCAAGTCTGTTGATCGTTTCACCCGGAACAAACCGGCCAAGGCGCGATATCCCATTGGCGACCCGTTGCACTTTCTCGTGGCCCGGAGATTAGTGGAAGCCGGGGTTCCGGTTGTTCACTTCAACTTGGGCTACTGGGACTGGCACGGCGACAATTTCACCGCCGGCAAACAACAAATTCCCATGTTCGACGCCTGTCTCGCGGCATTGCTCGACGATCTGGATGATCGCGGTCTTCTTGATTCGACGATCGTTCTCGCGCTGGGCGAAATGGGAAGGAAGCCGAAAATCGACAACCCGAAGGCAGCCGGGGCGGGCCGCGACCACTGGGATTACGCCCAATTCGTCATCGCGGCTGGCGGGGGCTTCAATCGTGGTTGTGTCGTCGGAGCCACCGACAAACTCGGCGAGCGAGTCACCGACAAGTTCTACAAAGTCGAAAGCTTCGGTCGAACTCTGTATCACTTGCTCGGTGTTGACACGGACACCGTGTTGCACACTCCGGCCAGTCGTCCGGTGAAACTGATCGCTGAAGACGCCCCGATGATCAAAGAAGCGATTTCCTAACCGGCGTCGAGCATCGCCTTCCTTGATAGCGGGACATGTTTTGAGCATTGATTCTGTCAGCCGGACGACGCATATCCGAAAAAAGAAGAACCATCTGCGAAGAGTGCTCCACGCGATTTTACTTTCCGGCGGATTGCCGAGGCCAAATCCGGACCATCATTTCAAAGGTGTTTACAATCTCTTTGACAGGACCAGCTTGCCTGTCCAGTGGAGTCCGGAATTATGTTCAACACAGGTCGTGCTTTTCTCGTCATCATCACGTTGAACATCCCCTCATTGGTTTGGGCCGAGGAGCCGGCTTCAAAATCGGATGGCAAAATCGGTATGTGGCCGGCCCTTGGCTGGAAAAAGGCTTCGCCGTCTCCTTTTGCGCGAGTTGAGTCACCGATGGTGGTGGTTGACGGCAAGATGTATTTGTTTGGCGGCTTCACTGACAGTCTGGACGCTTCAAATCAAGTTGACGTTTACGATCTGGCGAAAGACGTTTGGACGCGAAAAAAGGACATGCCGACGCGACTCACGCATCTCAATCCGGCCATCGACGGGAAGACCATTTGGTTTGCAGGGGGCTTCAAGGGGAAACATCCCGGCCCGGTCACCGCCGAGGTGTGGAAATACGATATCGTCGCCGATTCATGGACCGCCGGGCCGCCTCTTCCGGATCGACGAGCGGGGGGCGGCTTGGCGGCGCTTGATCGCAAACTGCATTACTTCGGCGGTTACAAGGCTGATCGGGACACAAACTCGGGCGATCACTGGAGTTTGTCGCTTGATGGTGGAAAAGAATGGCAGCGTGAAGCGGATTTGCCCGACCCACGGGGCCACGTCAGCGCGGTGACGCTGGACGGCAAGATTTATGCGTTGGGAGGCGACCATGGCCACGACATCACCCAGATTGACGTGCCATCCTGCCACCGGTTTGACCCGGCCACGAAGAAGTGGACCGAAATTGCCAGCCTTCCGGATGGCCGTAGTCATTTTGAATCAAGCACGATTATTCACAAAGGCCGAATTCTGATCATTGGCGGACGGTGCAATAGTTCCAAGCCGCCGAGAAACGTGGTGGACGATTTACTCGAGTATGACCCGAAGGCGAATACGTGGAGTATTGTCGGCGTCATGCCTGAGAAAGTGCTTGCGCCAGCCGCTTCGATCATTTCTGACCGCATCGTGGTCATCGGGGGCGGCCTCAACAATCCGAGGCCGCTCACGGCCGCCACGAGAATTGCCCCTCTTCCGAACAGCAAGTGATCGGATCGGCAGAGAGTCAGTCCTTCACCACTTTCGGAGGAGTGACAAACTCCAGAACGTAATAGGTGCGCATTCCGACTTTTTCGGTGCCAGTGAACTCATAAACGCCCATCACCGTGAATTGCTTCCCGTCGGCTTCGTTTTTTGTCGGCCGCTTGAGGACGAATCGCCTCGATTGTTTGCTTTCCGGTGAGACGAGCATCAAATCGGGGGTGAGAATTTCGCGGATCTCGAAAGTCTCTTGAAGGAAGCCGGACATGCCGACTTCCGGCATATCGAGTGCGAGCGGTTTGATAGCGCCTTTTATCTTGGGCTTCGCCGCCGCCAGTTCGGCTTCCAACGCGGCCAGCCTTTTCTTGGCGTCAGCGATGTCCTTCTCGATAAACTCCACCGGTCGCCCCTTCTTCGGGGCTTGGGCAAAGATCGGCCCACACGCCAGCAAACACACACAAACGGCGATGACTCGCATCAGTTTCTCCTTTTTGGATATTGGGTCCGACTCATCAAGTCGGGCATTAGTTCCATGTTTTATCGCTAAATTAATCTTCCCTATGGTCAGGTGCAACATTGAACCCGGATAATGCCCGGATTTGAGCGAGCCTTCAGGCAGCGGAATGGTCACGATGACGAAGGCCAAAGACGAATGAGCGGAATGGCCACGATGACGAAGGCCAAAGACGAATGAACGGATGATCTTGGAAACTCTCTTTGTGCCGCCAAGCGTGGACTGCTGACCTAGACTCACAATCAGCATTGAATTACCTTTTTCACATCTGCCACTCCTCTCCAATCAAACCGGCACAATGATGATCGACAAAGGGTTGAATTTTACCGAGGCCGAATGGCTCACTTGCGCCCAACCATATCCCATGTTCGATTATCTTCGGGCAAGAGTCGCGGGCAAGACGGACGAACGGCGGATGCGATTGTTCGATTGTGCCTGTGCTCGTGAAATCTGGCACTTGTTGACGGACGCCATCAGCCGTGAGGCGGTCGAGATTTCAGAGCGGTATGCCGACCAGCAGGCGACTTTTGCGGAATTGGATTCCATCCATCAAAAAGCGTTCGCCGTAGCCCGCTCGCAGCGGAAAGATCCATTCAACGACGCAGGCTGGGCGGCTTGCAGTTGCAGCATCAGCAGATCAGCATTGAGTTCCGCTTATGACAAGGCGAGTGGGGCATTGGCCAAGGAGTTGTCAAAAAAAGCGCCTGTCAGGGAAGCCCATCGAGCGGTGACATCGGCACGCCAGACCCGGCTTGTTCGATGTATTTTCGGCAACCCTTAATCGGCTGGCGGAGTTGGAACCGGCGCTCATGACCCCCGCCATCATTGCGCTCGCCCGGACAGCCTATGACGAGCGCCTTTTGCCCGGCTTCGATCTGAAACTCGAAAATCTCATGTCGCTTGCCGATGCTCTGGAGAGAGTCGGTGCCAACCCGGAAGTGGTGCGGCATCTTCGCGAACCGGGGCCGCATGCGCGGGGATGCTGGGCGGTGGATACGGCTTTGGGGCGACAATGTTACATGCCACAAACAGCGATACCGGAGCCAATCGCGACGGTTGCGATTGCTCCGGTGGCGAACGAATATGCTCCTTGCACGGTTTGGAAGAATGACGATGGAACCCATGTCCTCGGATTCAGCGATTTTGGCCCGACAGCCGACATTTTTGAGGAACTCGGATATGAGGGAGGTGGGTACGACTGGCATGGAGTGGTCGATGCCCTCGTGCGGATGAAGGCCAAAAAGATTCGACAAAAGTTGGACTACGATCCGGAAGGCAGCATGTTCACGGCATTGAGCAAAGATCAAGCGGCAATCAAACAAGTGGCTGACTTGATCCGTGCCGCTGTCGAAGACCCAATCTTGCTTCGGAAGGCGCTCGCAAAGGCTGACCCGGACTTGATCGGCGGATGAACCGCTTTTTGAATGGAGAGGGGCAAACGTTCCCCTCCCTTCACTCATCGTACTTCAACAAGAACTTTGGATTGATCACCTTGAATCAGTGTTGCGGCAATTTGGAAGACGCCCTCCATTGCCCAAACACGCTCGAATCCACAAGTTCAAACTGGGATATGGTCCTGCTCAGATCTTTGGGAATGCCTTATTCAGATTGACCACACCAGTTTGGCACGATAAGCTTTCGATTGATAAACGATGTTGATCGAGGGTTTGTGTTGTTGATTGCGGGTCGAATCCTGATGTTGGTGGCTTGCGGGCCGCTCTTACAACCAACCGGTCTTTGCGTCTGCAAAGCCGGGGGATTTGATCGCTCCACCGTTTCTAGCGTGCAATGTGTTGGGGTAACGAATCACCGTCCGGCGATAGTACAGAAGATCGGCTGTTGCTCCCTGTGCCACTCATCGGTGACCGAAACTCCATCAGGAGAACCGACCCCGCATCAATGTCCGACTCCAAAAGACGATTCCCACATGCCTGGCTGTCCCGCGTCGGCGGGGGCGGATGCACTGAAATGGATCGAACCGCCCCAATCGTTCGATCCTTGCCTGCCTTCCGAAACAATGGTTTTTGATTTCGTTGCGTGGAATTGCCTCACAGGTTCCTTGACTTTCAACCCGATCTGTCATCCGATCACTCCGCCACTTTTCTTGACACACTGCTCATTCGTCATTTGATTCCCGTCCATTTTTCTTTGGCTTGAGGTTGCTGCTCCGTTGTCGTGAGCCAACACCCGTCCAGTCATCCGTTTGCATTGAACGTCACTTGGTGATTACCTGCTCATCAGCGGTGGCTGTCATCAATCCATCGTCAATATTCCGAACAATCAACCAGAGATTTTTCCATGAGCGATTTGGGAGACGGCGTTGCCGTTTTGAAAGAACCGGTCAGGGAACTTGAAACACAAACTCCGGCATCCAATCCTCGAGGCGTATTCCCCTTCATCATAGGATCGATCCCCACACTCCTCGTGCTGACTTGCGCGGGCGCCATCGGATGGTGGGGACACCACACGGGTTGGAAGTTGCCGAAGTTTTCAGAAATGACTGGTGTCAAAAAATCCCGGGAGGATTGGTGCGCGGCCCACAATGTGCCCGAGTCCGTGTGTGTTGAATGCGATCCGACGCTGATGCCCGCGCCCGAGCCGCGGGGATGGTGCAAGATCCACGGCGTTCCCGAATGCACGCTTTGCAACCCGGAACAGGCCCAATTGCCGAAGACGCCGACAGTCACCTCCGCCGACCTGGACCGCGCCAGGCGGGCGTTGGACTTCGCCGATCGCCCCGCGAACACCGTGAATTGCCGGACTCACCTCCGACGTATTCAGTACGCCACCGCGAAGGATGCGGACAAGGCCGGCATTGCCGTCGAGCCGGCATGGACGGCCCCGGCCGTGGAGTTTGTCTCCGCTCCGGGTGAAGTCTGTTACGACCAGACGCGAGTCGCCCGTCTTTCTTCCCGGTCGCCTGGGACGGTTTGGAAAGTGTTCAAGCAACTGGGGCAGAAAGTAAAAGCAGGTGACGTGCTGGCCCTGATCGACGCCGGCGAGGTTGGAAAATTGAAGGCCGAGGTTCTCCAGTCGTTCGCGGTGCTTCAATTGAAGAAACAGACATTGGCCGACATCATGGAGTCCGGCGGCGCCGTGGCCAGTGCCCGCGTCAGGGAAGTCGAGGCGGCTGTTCGCGAAGCGGAGATCCGGCTGGCCGCCGGGTGCCAGGCCCTCACCAACCTGGGCCTGCCCCTGGCCGAGGCCGAGGCGATGACGATGACGGCCGGGCAGCTCAAGGACAAGCTCCGCCTGCTCGGCCTCCCCGCCGACCTGGCCGTGATGATCGATCCGAAGACATTGACCACGAACTTGCTGCCGGTGGTCACCCCGATGGGCGGCGAGGTCGTGTCCCGGAACGTGGTGGCCGGCGAAGTCGTGGACGCGGCCCGCATTCTGTTCGAGGTGGCGGACACCAAGTCGCTCTGGCTGACCCTCGACTTGAAGACCGAGGATGCCCCGCGTGTCAAAGTCGGCCAGCCGGTCCGGTTCCTGCCGGATGGTGGGCGGGAAGAACTAACTGGCACGGTGGCGTGGAGGAGCAGCCAGGCTGACGCGAAGACTCGCACAGTGAAGGTCCGTGCCGACCTGCCGGACCCCGAGGGCCGTCAACTGGCCAATACCTTCGGGGCGGGCCGGGTGATCCTTCGTGAGGAAGCGAAGGCTGTGTCCGTGCCTAACGAGGCGGTGCATTGGGACGGGTGCTGTAATGTGGTGTTTGTCCGCGACAAGGACTACCTGAAAGCGGATGCGTTCAAGGTGTTTCACGTCCGCAAGATTCGCATCGGGGCCAGGGGCGACAGGAACACGGAGGTCATTGCCGGCGTGCTGCCTGGCGAAGTCATCGTAACCAGAGGCGGCGGCCTCTTGTTGACCGAACTGCTTCGGGCTGACTTGGGCGAGGGTTGCGCGTGCTGCCATGTGAAATGAGGTTCTCCTCGGGAGAAATGACATGACTGAAAGGGAGTTTTCGTGCTGAACGCGATCATTGATGTTTCGTTGAAGCACCGCTGGCTGGTCATCCTCGGAGCCGTGGCCTTTGCGGCCGCCGGGGCCGTGTCGTTGCGTTACCTCGACATTGACGCCTTTCCCGACACCACGCCGGTTCAGGTGCAGATCAACACGGTTGCCCCGGCACTTGGGCCGGAGGAGGTCGAGCAACAAATCACCTACCCGGTTGAGCAGGCATTGGGCGGGCTGCCCAAGATCATGCAACTGCGGTCGATCTCAAAGTTCGGGCTGTCCCAAGTCGTGGTGATCTTCGAGGATGGCACGGACATCTACTTCGCCCGGCAACTCATCATGGAACGACTGGCGGGCGTTCAACTCCCCCAGGGCCTGGACCGTCCCAAGATGGGGCCGGTGTCCACGGGGCTGGGGGAGGTGTTTCATTACGTCATCACCGGCAAGGGGGACGATGTGACGCAATTGAGGACGGTCCATGACTGGGTTGTCCGGCCCCAAATGCGACAGGTCAAGGGAGTGGCCGAGGTGAATTCCTGGGGCGGGTTCGAGCGGCAGTACCAAGTGCGCATTGACCCGGCCAAACTGGGCAAATATCGGCTGACGTTCGACACCGTGACCGCCGCCATCCGCGAAAACAACCAGAACGTCGGCGGGGGGGTGATTGACCGGGGCAGCGACACGTTGCTCGTTCACGGGGTCGGGCGGACGACCACCATCGGGCAGATCAGGCACATCCAAATATCAGTGAAGGACGGCGTCCCCGTCCTTCTCGGAGATGTGGCCGATGTGCGCATCGGAAGCGAGGTTCGCCGCGGAGCGGTGACGGCGGATGGCAAAGGCGAAGCCGTCCTCGGGCTCGGCTTCATGACGATGGGCGAGAACTCCCACGAAGTGACTTGGGGGTTGAAAAACAAACTGGAGGAGGTCAGGGCCGCTCTTCCGCCGGGGGTGAAGGCCGTTCCGGTGTATGACCGGACGGAACTCGTCAACTACGTCATTGACACGGTTCGCGCCAACTTGTTCGAGGGGGGATTGCTCGTCGTCACGGTGCTGTTTTTGTTTCTCGGCAACCTGCGGGCCGCCTTCATCGTCGCCCTGACCATCCCGCTGTCGATGTTGCTCGCCTTCTCGGGCATGCTGCGGTTTGGGATCGCCGCCAGCCTGCTGTCGCTCGGGGCCCTCGACTTCGGCATGGTGGTGGACAGCAGCGTCGTGATGATCGAAAACTGCGTCCGGCACCTCGCGCACAACTTGGAGGGCAAAAGCCGACGGGAGGTAATCCGCGACGCGGCCGTCGAGGTTCGCCGCCCGACACTGTTCGGCGAACTGATCATCCTGATCGTCTACCTGCCGGTCCTCACGCTTGAAGGGATTGAGGGGAAATTGTTCCGGCCGATGGCCCTCACTGTGATCTTCGCCCTGGCCGGTTCCATGATCCTGTCCATGACACTGATGCCGGCTCTGGCCAGCCTCCTGCTTCCCAAACGGATCACGGAACAAGAGCCGTTCCTTCTGCGACTGATCAAGGCGGCGTACGTCCCGGTCCTGACGCGGACGATGCGGCACAAGGCGGCGGTTATGCTGTTCGGGGCGACCGTGCTGGCCGTCGCCTTTGGGATGGTCGCGCCGCAACTCGGGTCGGAGTTCGTCCCGCGTTTGTCGGAGGGGGCGATCACGCTCGGAACCGTGCGACTGGCGGGGACGAGCCTGGAAGAATCCGTTGAGACCAACACCCGTGTGGAAAAAGCACTGCTGGCCGCTTTCCCCGACGAGATCGCGCATGTCTGGAGCCGGGCCGGGACCGCCGAGGTGGCGACCGACCCGATGGGTGTGGAGCTGACTGATATCTTCATCAGCCTCAAACCCCGGAAAGAATGGACGAAGGCCGTGAGCCAGGCCGACCTGACCATCCTGGTCGAGAAAGAATTGCGGTCGATTCAAGGTTTGAAGTTTGCGTTCTCACAACCCATCGAAATGCGCATCAACGAGATGCTGGCTGGCACCCGGTCGGACCTTGCCGTCAAGTTGTTCGGCGACGATCTGGAGGTGTTGAAGGCCAAGGCCGGGGAAATCGAGAAGGTCATGCGGAACATTCCTGGGGTGGCCGACCTGGCCGTCGAGCAGGTGACCGGCCAGCCCGTGCTGCAAGTGAAGGTGAGGCAGGATCAGATTGCCCGTTACGGCATTCCCGCCCGGGCTGTCCTGGACCTCATCGAGAGCATCGGATCGAAGCCGATGGGCGCGGTGGCCGACGGACAGTTCCGCTTTCCGCTGGTGGTCCGGCTTCCCGACGAATGGCGGTCAAGCCCGGAGGCGGTCGGAGCGATCCAACTTCCCGCCGCGACCGGCGAGCGGGTTCCCCTGTCCCGGGTCGCGGACATCAGGATCGTGGAAGGCCCGTCCACGATCACCCGCGAGTGGGGCCAGCGCCGGATTGTGATCACCTGCAACGTCCGGGGCCGCGACCTCGGGACGTTCGTGGCCGAGGCCGAGCGGGAAATCAAAGCCAATGTCACGATGCCCCCCGGCCGTTACCACGTCACCTACGGCGGGCAGTTCGAGCAACTGGAACACGCCCGCACCCGGCTGATGATTGTCGTCCCCGCTGCCTTGGTTTTGATTTTTCTGCTTCTGTACGCCACCTACGGCAATGTGCTGGACACTCTCCGGGTGTTCACCGGAGTGCCGTTCGCGTGGGTCGGCGGTATTTTCGCGTTGTGGGTGCGGGACATGCCGTTTTCCATCTCGGCCGGCATCGGGTTCATCGCCTTGTCGGGCGTGGCCGTGCTTGACGACATGATCCTGGTCAGTTACGTCCGGCAACTCCAAAAACGGGGGCGCAACTTGGAACGGGCCGTGGAAGAGGCGGCGATCACCCGCCTGCGGCCGGTGCTCATGACGACGCTCGTGGCGTGCCTCGGCTTTGTCCCGATGGCCTTTTCGACCGGGATGGGGGCCGAGGTGCAACGCCCCCTCGCCACGGTGGTGATCGGTGGCGTGATCTCAGCCATGGTCATGTCGCTCCTAGTGCTGCGCGTGTTGTTCGTTGTCTTCCGGTGGCCGGGACGGCGAACGTCAAATTCGGTGGATGGGGACCAGCCGCATGAAATGGCCCCGGAGACGATCCTTGCCCGGTGACGGGCCTGTTTTGAGGAGACTGATGATGACGAAGACATTGATGGGCTATGCCCTGCTCGCGGGGTTGATAGTGGTTGTCGGTTGCGACAAGCCGCTCTCGCAAACCATGGACGGCGAGAAGAAGGAAAAAGCGGTCGCTAAGGTGGATCAGAAAGCCGACTCGAAAGAGGAGGACCACGACGGTTGGTGGTGCAACGAACACGGCGTCCCCGAGGATGAGTGCAGCCTGTGTTCGTCGAAGGTGGCAAAGGCGGCAAAGGCCAGGGGCGACTGGTGCGACAAGCACAACCGGGCGAAGTCGATCTGCTTCATCTGTGACCCGTCCCTGAAGGACAAGTATGCCGCGAAATATGTGGCAAAGTTCGGCAAAGAGCCGCCAGCCGTCGACGAGGAGGCGACTGGGGCGGACAAGAAAAAATAGTCCGATGAACACGGAGACGGTCGGAAATTGTCCAGCGGGCCGAACTCTTGATCATGGTGGTTGACACGGTTCGGCAGGCCGCCGAGACCGGGTTGGACAACATCTCGGGGAGCGTGCATGATTTCGTGGCGGACGACTGCGGATCGGATTGTTTCGGGTGGCGAGACGTGTTCTCACACCCCGTGGCTTGGCGGGGATCATCCACTGGCGGGGAGACATCGAGACGCCCTAGTGGTCTGCCACACCTGATCTGGCCGGATCAAATTGGCGCCAAGTATACGAATCAATGAGCTTCTGGATGTCGAATCAGGTGTGGCAGACCACTAGTGGTCTGCCACACCTGATTGTGATGGACCGGCCGGAAGATCCAGATTTCGCCGGACTGGTCGATGTCAGCCAGTCGCATCCCGCAGATTTCGCCGACGCGTGCCCGGCGAATCTCAGAAGCTGGACCATGTCTTTGATCGGCACGGGAAGATGGGGCAGGGTGGCGTCAACCATTGCGTCCGAGACAGGCTTGACCGTCCGGCCTTTCCGGCATTCGCCCCCGCCACAGGCCGACGACGGCGTTGAGACCGAGCAGGACAGACGAGGGAACGATCTCGTGTTCGATCCCCCACCTGAAAATTCGCTTCACCCGGCTGACGTGATGGTTCACATTTACTCTCGCCATCCCTTGGGCAATGAACGCCTCCCTGACCGCCTGGAGCTTTAGCGGCCCGAATTCGGCTACGGGAAGAGAACCATACAGGCGGCGAAGAACTCGAAGAGTAACGCGATGGGAGTTTGTTTCGGCCGTCGGCTTGCCGTCCGGCCCCATGAATTTCTTCTCGGCAAACACCCAAAACATCGCGGCCAGTTCCTTGACCGCGATGGACGGGATCACGCTGGATTGAATTAGCGTGGCGGGTTTGGTGTTGCCAGGTGGGGAATATCCGCTGGAAAGCCATTCGGCGATGGCTCGCTCGTAGGCGATTTGAACTTCGTTGGGGGTGGTCTTCTTCCCGGTCGGCCAATGACCCGGATACACGTCTCGCCCCGAGAGTGTGACCACGCCCTGTTTTGAGGGGCGATGCAGCCGTAACTTTGGAATCTGTCTGGACATGCGGTACTCCCAAAAATCCGGTAAGATCCGGTAAATTACCGGGTCTCAGATTTCGGGCCGCGCGATCCAGACACAGGATCGGTAACGATGTAAAGTCATTCAAAATAATAACTTATAAAAACCTGTCAGGGATGCCCTCGGTGCGAATTGAACGCACGACCCCCGGTTTAGGAAACCAGTGCTCTATCCCCTGAGCTACGAGGGCGGTTTTGAACATGGACACTCACAGTCTAGGGGAGGGTTCGCTCAACGGGAACAGTCACCCGGCTAACTCTCGAATCCGGATCGAAAACGACCTAATTGTCCAATGGTTGCCAAGGTGTTTATGCATGCGAATGGATACTTTGGGCATCGTTCATCAGTCATTGGTCATTCCGGGTTACCAATGGGTGAAGTCGGTCGTACATCATACGCATGAGCCAGTCATTCAAGGTCGTCATCACCGACTTTATCACCGGTGATCTCTCCCCCGAGCAAACGGCCATCGGGGATATTGCCACCATCACAGCACTGGATGCTTTTTCGGAAGCGGATCTGATCGGGAAGATCGAAGATGCCGATGCCGTGATGCTTTACCACAATCTGGCCCTGACGGCCGCCACCATCGAGCGTTTGCAAAAATGCAAATTGATCGTGCGTTGCGGCGTCGGCTATGACAACGTGGATCGCGTGCTGGCCCGCAAAAAGGGCATCGCGGTTGCCAACGTGCCTGATTACGGCACCGAGGAAGTTGCGGACAGCGCCATCGGGTTGATGCTCACGCTCACGCGGGGCATTCACCAATTGAATTCGTTGCTGCGGGACAAACCCGGTTCGCCGTGGACGTATCTCCCCGTGGCCCCGCTGTATCGTCTGCGCGGACGGGTGTTTGGCGTCCTCGGCCTCGGCCGGATCGGCACGGCGGCCGCCTTGCGGGCAAAAGCCTTGGGCATGAGAGTGGTGTTTTACGATCCCCTCGTGAACGACGGCTTGGACAAGGCCCTCGGCGTGACGCGGGTGGAATCGCTTGACGAATTGCTGGCCGCCAGCGATGTCTTGAGTTGTCACACGCCATTGACGCCGACCACCCGACATATCATCGATGCCGCCGCCATCGCGAAATTGAAGCGGGGTTCTTACCTCGTGAACACTTCCCGTGGAGCGGTGGTGGACACTTCGGCCATCCCGGACGCCATCGCCAGCGGGCATCTGGCCGGGGCGGGCATTGATGTTTTGGCCGTCGAACCGCCGACGGAAGACAATCCGCTCATCAAGGCGTGGCGAGATCCGAAACATCCGTGCCATCATTACTTGATCGTTAATCCGCATTCCGCGTTTTATTCCGTCGAAGGATTGCTCGACATGCGGGTGAAGGGTTCGGCCACCGTGCGGAACGCCCTCCTTGGCAAGCCCATGCGAAACATCGTGAACTGACCCACCGACTCAAGGGATTCCCATGCTGGACGCGGCCGCGAAGAACTGGATCATTGATGTGGACGAGAGCAACTTCGAGGAAGAAGTGCTTGTTCGTTCGCAGGACACAGTGGTCCTGGTGGATTTCTGGGCCGAATGGTGCGGGCCGTGCAAGCAACTGGCCCCGTTGCTTTGTGCGGCCGCCAAGGAGAAGCAGGGCGGGTTTGTCCTCGTCAAAGTCAACATCGACGAGAATCAACAACTCGCCTCCTATTTTCGCATTGAAAGCATCCCCACCGTTCTTGCCTTTCAAGGGGGACGGCCGGTCAATGGCTTTCAAGGATTGCTCGGGCCGGAGGAATTGGAAGAGTTCCTTGGCAGCCTTGGTGTGACCGGCGGGGAACCGAAGGCCGATCCCTATGCGGACGCGCTGGCCTTGGAAGAAACCGAACCGGCGAAGGCCGAGGCTTTTTACCAGACGATGCTGGGAGAAGACGAAAACAACGGCCGGGCGAGGGTGGGTCTGGCCCGGATGCAAGCGGCCGCCGGGAAGGATGCCGAGGCGTTGGAAATGCTGGCGCCGCTCGGGGACACCGGCGAACATGGCGCCGATGTAGTGAAGATTCGCCGCATGATTGAAATGCGAGCGAACGCCGCCACGGCCGGGGATGAGACTGATCTGCGAAAGAAAATCGCCGCCGCCCCGGAAAACCCGGCCTTGCGGCTGGAACTCGGCAACCTGTTGGCCACGCGAGGCGATTATCAACCGGCGATGGATGAACTGCTGGTGGCCGCCGAACTTGACCGTGAACTCGGTCGCGGGGCGGTGCGGGAACTGATGGTGAAAATTTTCGAGATCATCGGCGTGCGAAGCGATCTGGCCGACGAATACCGGGACAAACTCCGGGGCTTGCTGTACTGATTCGACCTCATTAGCGAATCAATTCCCGCCGCTCATTTCCCGACTTCACGCGGCATAATGTCCAACACATCATTCTCCGGCAACGGAACGCTGAGCCAGCCCAGACGGAGGCCAATGGGGTTCAGCGTGTCCAACCCGATTAGCAGGGAACGGTAGCGAGCGACCGGCACCGGCGCGGGTTTGGGTTCCGGGTTCTCAAAACTTGCCAACACCAACGGGGAGATTTCTTCGTCACTTGCCGGGTTGAATGCTCGGGAGAGATCCAATCCTTCCGGCAATGGTTTGGGTGTTTCGGCAGGGGCAGTGGGCTTGGACGGACTGGCTTCGGCCACTTCGACAGCGGGTTTCGGGACCGGGACTCCCAGTTTCTTGGGTTGGCCGAAATACCAGGCGACACCAATGATGCCGATCACTCCGGCCGCGACGAATATTCGATTTCGCATGATCTTCCCCTCGCCTTTCCGGCCGATGGCCCGGTTCAAAAATGCGCCATAACCGCACGGTCTGGAAAAATCCACCCCGGTTTGCCTCGTTCCCCCAGCACTTTGACTGGAGTGTGTTTCAGCGGTGAGCTAAGCTGACACCTTTAGAGGAGGGCGTTCCATGCGACTGGCAGGAATCAGTTACTTGGCGTTGTTATTGACGGTCTCAGCGGGCATGGCCCAAACACCGGAAATGATCGCGCGAGTCGAATTCGACCTGACCATGAAGCGATTGCAAGGCGTGTGGATTCCTGAGTTTCAGATCACCGGCGACGGGTTGGAAGCCTATCCGGTCAAAGGCCGGTCGTTGATTGTTTCAGGAACAGAATTTGCCCGGTTAGACGGCGGCAAGAACGTGCAAAGCGGCACGATCGCTTTGTTTCTTGGCGATCCCGGCGTGATGGATTTTAATATCACGGATCGCATTGACTGGGATCTGGAACGGGCCAATTTCACCCCGGATAAATTGATCCGAAAACAAAAGACCATGTTCAAAGTAGACGGCGATGTGCTGACTATCGCCTATCCCGTTCCCGGCCGAAATCGTCCCGACGATTTGCGGGCGGCTCCGAATCGTCAAGTGGTGGTTTATAAACGACAGGTGGAGAAAATCGAAGAACCGAAAGCGGAAAAGGTTCCCGTCGTGACACCGAAGACAGAGAAGATTCCCGTTGTGGGGCCGAAAAGATGAAAATGTGAGGGAGGTCTTTTGCGGCCTCCCTCTTTTCGCAAGCAAACCTCGATACTTCCGCAAGACAGATCAACCGGCGGCCGCATCGGCCCCGGTGGCTTCTCGTTTGTTGACCACTTTCATCGAACTCGTCAAAAAGTCCCGGTTCAATTGGGCGATGAACTTCACTCCGATCCCCTTCGGACAAGCGGCTTCGCACTCGTAAATGTTGGTGCAATGGCCGAAGCCTTCCTTGTCGTGCTGATCGACCATCTTCAGAACGCGGTCCCGGCGTTCGGCCTGTCCTTGCGGCATCGAGGCGAGATGAGTCACTTTCGCCGAAACAAACAGCATTGCCGAGGCGTTCGGGCAGGCCGCCACGCAGGCCCCGCAACCGATGCACGAGGCGGCATCCATCGCCGTGTCGGCATTTTCTTTGGGAATTGGCAGGGCGTTGCCATCGGGCGTTCCCCCGGTGTTCACGGAGACAAAGCCCCCGGCTTGGATGACACGGTCAAACGCGCTGCGGTCGGTCACCAAATCTTTCAACACGGGGAAGGCTTTCGCCCGCCATGGTTCGATGTAGATTTGTTCGCCGTCATGGAATTTCCGCATGTGCAACTGGCAGGCGGTCGTTCCCTTTTCGGGGCCATGTGCCATGCCGTTAATCATCATCGCGCACGACCCGCAAATGCCCTCTCGGCAATCATGGTCGAAGGCAATCGGTTCTTTCCCGGAGTGGATCAACCCTTCGTTGACGGTGTCCAGCATCTCAAGGAAGGACATGTCCTCGCTGACGTGATCGGCGGGATAGGTCTCCATCCGGCCGGGCGTCTTTTGGTCTTTTTGCCGCCAAACGTGCAAAGTCAGTTTCATGTTCGGGTCGTTGGTTGTTAGGGTCGAAATCGCTCCGAGAGACGCCTCACTTGTAACTGCGAACAGATGGCTGGACGACTTCCCATGACAGCGGTTCCACGTTGCGAATGGGTTCGCTGAAGGCTCCGGTGAATTCCCAACCGGCCACGTGGCTGAATTTCTCGTCGTTGCGATCCGCTTCGCCGTCCACTTGATACTCTTCGCGGAAGTGGCCGCCGCAAGATTCTTCCCGCGTGAGGGCGTCTCGGGCCAGCAGTTCGCCGAACTCCAAGAAGTCGGCGACCCGACCGGCCCGTTCGAGGGCTTGGTTAAGGTCGGCCCCGGAACCCGGCACGGTGACGTTGCCCCAGAATTCTTCCCGCAGGTTGCGAATCTGGGAAATGGCCGATTCCAGCGAACTCTTCGTGCGGGCCATGCCGACGTTGTCCCACATGATCTTGCCGAGTTCCCGGTGGATTTCGACGGCCGTTTTCTTGCCGTTGATGGAGAGCATTTTTTTGATGTTCTCGCTCACTTCTGATTCGACTTTCTTGAACTCCGGGTGATCCGTCGGCAAGACTTCCTTCTTGGCCGAGGCGAAGAAATTGGCCAAGGTGTACGGAATCACAAAGTATCCATCGGCCAAGCCCTGCATCAGGGCCGAGGCTCCGAGGCGGTTGGCGCCGTGATCGCTAAAGTTGGCTTCGCCGAGGACGAACAATCCCTGAATGTTCGACATCAGACCATAATCGACCCACAACCCGCCCATTGTGTAGTGCAGGGCGGGGTAGATCCGCATCGGCTGATCGTAGCCGCTTTCCCCGGTGATTCGTTCGTACATCTCGAACAGGTTGCCATACTTCTCGGCCACTTTGTCCCGGCCGTCTCGCTTGATGGCGACGGCAAAGTCGAGATACACCCCGCGACCGCCGTGGCCGACCCCCCGGCCGTCGTCGCAAGCATATTTGGCGGCCCGGCTGGCGATGTCGCGCGGAGCGAGGTTGCCGTAACTCGGGTACATCCGTTCGAGGTAATAATCGCGGGCATCTTCGGGGATTTGCGAGGCGGGCTTGCCCACGTCGCCGGCCGACTTGGGAACCCACACCCGGCCGTCGTTCCGCAGGGATTCGCTCATCAACGTGAGTTTCGATTGATGATCGCCGCTCACGGGAATGCAGGTCGGGTGAATTTGCGTGTAGCAAGGATTGGCGAACGCCGCCCCTCGTTTGTAAGCACGATAAGTGGCACTGACGTTGCAACCAGCCGCGTTGGTGGAAAGGAAATAGGTGTTGCAATAACCCCCGGTGCAGAGCAGCACGGCATCAGCCGAGAAGGATTCAATGTTCCCGGTCACGAGATCACGGACAACGATGCCGCGAGCCCGGCCATCGACCACCACGAGGTCAAGGAACTCTGTCCGGGGGTGCATCTTTACCTTGCCGTAGCCGATCTGTCGGCTCAGGGCTTGGTAAGCCCCGATCAGCAGTTGCTGGCCCGTTTGGCCACGACAGTAGAACGTCCGCGAGACTTGGGCGCCGCCGAAGGAGCGGTTGGCCAGCAATCCTCCGTATTCACGGGCGAATGGAACGCCTTGGGCCACGCATTGGTCGATGATCGACACGCTGCACTCGGCCAACCGGTGGACGTTTGATTCACGGGCGCGGAAGTCGCCCCCTTTGATCGTGTCGTAAAAGAGGCGTTTGATGCTGTCGCCGTCGTTTTGATAGTTCTTCGCGGCATTGATCCCCCCTTGGGCGGCGATGCTGTGCGCCCGTCGGGGTGAATCTTGGAAGCAAAACGAATGAACCTGATAGCCAAGCTCGGCCAGCGTGGCCGATGCGGCGGCCCCGGCTAAGCCCGTGCCGACGACGATCACGGAGTATTTCCGCTTGTTCGCCGGGTTCACGAGTTTGGATTCAAACTTGTATTTGGTCCATCTGTATTCCATCGGACCGGAGGGGACCTTGGAGTCGAGAGAAATCATGGCGGTCAGTCTCTTCCGCATACGGGCGGTTGGGAATGTTCAAAAATACTCGGTGAGCCGGTAATGGTCAGTTCTTTTTGGGGGGCGTTGCTTGTTCGCCGACGGGTTGCGAAACCGGGGCCGGCGGGGCGTCGCCCACCCTGGTGATGGGCACATAGGAATCACCCAGCCAGCTCAAACGAACGGAGGCGACGATCCCGATATTGCCGATGGCGATCAGAATGGCAATGCCCCAAGCCAGTCTCTTCAACGCCGGTTGAATTCGGGGAGTGTTGAGGCCCAATGTTTGAAAAACGCTGGCGATTCCGTGGGACAGGTGAACCATGAGCAGCAGTTGAGCGATCACGTAGCAAACGCAAACAATGTTGTTGCTGAAACCGGCGACAACCATCGAATAAACGTCCGGCCGTCCCTTGTCATCAATCAGGTCCATGTAGCCGACTTGAACGATTTTTCTCGCCATTTCCTGACGGGCGTCGGTTGTCCCCACCATTCCAAGAGTGAAGTGGGCAAGGTGGAATAGCACAAAAGCGAGGATCACCAAGCCGGTCCAAGGCATCGTCCGGGAGGCCCAAGAAGCCTGAACGGTTTGCTTATAGGCATACTTCACCGGGCGGGCGTCCGATGATCGTTTCTTCAAATACAGTGCGAACACCAAGTGAAGCGTGAACGCCACCAGCAGACCAATTCGAGCCACCCACAACCATGGCCCGAGGCTTTTGAGGAAATGGGCATAGGCGTTCAGAGAGTCCCGGCCGTCGTAGATTTTCAGGTTGCCGATCAGGTGGGCGATCACGAACAGCGTCAGGGCTGTTCCGGTGATGGCCGTGGTGACCTTCATGCCGACGGTGGTGGTCAGGAACGGTTTTACCCAATCGTACACTCCTTTGCCGGACGGGAGGGTGTTCGTCGGTTGGGAGCGTTTGGTGGGGGCCGTACTAGACATAAGACGGGGAGGTTCCGGGGTTTCGAGTGATCGAGGCGGGCCTACAGATATCCTAGACGACTGCTCGCGGAAGGCCAACGAATCGACATGACGATTCTGTCAACCTTCACGGTTCAAGACGTCATGAGCCTTATTTCCCTTCAGATGTGGATGATACGGCGGGAGATTTTAATGGCATTGGACGGGTTGGTTGGCTCGACAAAGAGGCGTGGATTTCGCGTGGTTACTCCCAAAATTCTTCCCAACGTTCGGCAAAGGCTTGGCGTAGTTTCTCCAAATATGCATGAGTTTTGATTTTTGCCATCCACAAGTCCTCGCCGCCGTTTCCTCCTTTACAGATCACTCCCTCGGCCACTTCGTATTTGCCATTCCGAACGTCTTCGGCGAATTTGCCGGTCAATTTTCCTTCGTAGACAACCTCGGCGACGGGCAAATGGCCGAAGTTGTTGATGAACTCCTTGGGGCCGATCAAACCCGATGTCTCGGCCAACACGTCGAAGATCCGGATTTCCTTCGGGTCGTCTTTTTGATGCAATCCCGCGAAGGAGTTTTCCCCGAAGAACTCTCCGAACACCCGAAATGATTGGATCTCCCGGTAAGCGGCATGTTCGCGGAAGATGCTCTCAAGTGATTCGGCCCAATCTTCCTGAAAGATGGCCACACTTTCCTGAAGATGGGCATGTCGTTCGGAAAAGAGCCGAATGCCGTCGGTTGTGAGGTTGAATTCGTCCCGGCGGGTGCCGAAGGCGTGCCAGCCGAAGTCCCGGTCCCAATCGAAATGGAGATTGGTTCCATCGTATTTGACGAAAGCGATACACTGGCCATCCGGGGCATTTCGCGAACCTGGAATCTTTGGGTAGTAGAGCATCCGTCAGATCTCGCCGGATAGGGAAAGTCATCATCAATGGAGCGGGAGTTTGGCAGGCGGGTTCTGATATGTTGGGCTGGATTTCAGAGCGTAAAATCTGTTTTCTCAACTCCAATTTATTCAAATATTTGTTTGATTTTAATTTGCATTTGGTAATCTGCGTTGACTTTGACGACTGTGCGGGCGCGCTTTCCAACGGAAACGCAAATCAGGCGATGGTTCTCTTCATTTTGCCGATTTCCCGGTTTACGCTTCGGATGCGTATTGTGCCGTCTTCCCCCCGACACAACACGCGAACTACACCATTTGGAGTGACATCATGACACGCACCACACGATTGGCGGCCGCGCTTGCCCTCGGCTTCGTGGCCTGCGGGGCAAGTGAAGCCTCGGCCGCCTGGAACAACGTCTTTCAGACGACTTGTTGCGGAAATTCGTCCCGAAGCAGTTTCTTCGCCCCGGAGGCTCCCGCCTGCGCTCCGCAGGTTTCCTACGTCCAGCGGTGCTACTATCAGCCCGTGACATCGTACAAGACGGAGACGTATTACGATCCGGTCACGTCCTATCGGACATCGTATTATTGGGAACCCTGTACCAAGATGAAGTACACGAGCTATTACGATCCCTGCACCGGTTGCACCCAAAATGTGGCGACCCCGACAACGTCCTATTCGCTGAAAACCAAGTGCAACGCCGTTCAAAGTTATGTTCAACGCTGCCGGATGGTTCCGGTGACCGAATATCGCCGGTCCTATTACATGGAACCGGTCATCACCAACTCGTCCCCGTGTTGTGACAGTGGTTGTTCCGGTCCGTCATGCCCCGGCGGTAATTGCGGCGTTCCCGGCGGCGGGGGCTCCCCGGCGGCCGGTGTGACTGAAAACCCGGCGGCCCAAAGCGGCGAACCCCCCCGGATTCCTCGGGCGGGCATCACTGAATCGAATCCTAACCCGAAGCCGCCGACGACTTCGCAAAAGTTCCGTCCGGATCGCGTGGCCAGCTACACGAACCCGAACGGCGGCCGGTTGCAAGGCAGTGTCGTCCGCGATGACCGCATTACTCCGCGACCGAACGCCACGCTGACGTTCTCCACGGAAGCCGGCAAAGAAGTGATCGCCAAAACCGACTTCAACGGACGCTTTGCCGTGGAACTTCCCGAAGGTGATTACACCCTCTTCACTCCGGGAGCCGATGGCCAAAAAGTTTACCACAGCACGGTCCATGTGAAAAACACGGATGACCGCGTGGTGATGGTTGTGAGCCGCTAATACGGTGAGTTGAAAAACCAAAGCGAGCCGGGACGGTTTCCGTCCCGGCTCGTGGCATTTCCGGGATGATCTTCCGTCCCTACCGCCCGTTCTGACGCTTCCATAAAATGTCCCCATCGTTGATCGAAAGGGTGGGGACATGCCGCAGTTTGAGAAGACCGACAAGCAGAACGATTTTCCCGCAATGGAACGCCAAATCCTCGCGTTCTGGGATCGCATCCAAGCCTTTGAAAAACTGAAGGAACAGAACCGGGGCAAGAAGCCGTGGTCGTTCCTTGACGGCCCCATTACCGCCAACAACCCGATGGGCGTGCATCACGCTTGGAACCGCACCTATAAGGATGCGTTCAACCGCTATTACGCCATGACCGGTCGGGAACTCCGTTACCAACAGGGCTTCGATTGTCAGGGTCTCTGGGTGGAAGTGGAAGTCGAGAAGGCGCTCAAGGAACTTGGCAAGAAACTTGACACCAAGCGGGACATCGAAAATTTGGTCCCCGGCGACCGGGATGCGAGCATCGACTACTTTGTGCAGACATGCAAGGATCGTGTCAACCAGTTTGCCAGAGTACAAACGAACCAGTCGATCCGGCTTGGCTATTGGATGGATTGGGATCGCACGGACGATGAGTGGGCCAAAAGTCCGGATGAACGCAAGTCCTACTTCACGATGTCCGAGACGAACAACTTCACCATCTGGAGTTTCCTCAAGAAGTGCCACGGCAAAAAGATGGTTTACCGTGGCTACGATGTGATGCCGTGGTGCGGACGGTGCGGCGTTGGCATTTCCGAACAGGAGATGAAGGAAGGGTACAAACTCGTTGAACACCGAGCCGCCTTCGTCAAACTGCCATTGAAGGACAGACCGGGTGAAAACTTGTTGGTTTGGACAACGACGCCTTGGACGTTGACCAGCAATGTCGGGGCGGCGGTCAATCCCGAACTCACTTACCTCAAGGTGAAACTCAAAGGCGAGATTTACTATCTGGCGAAGGGAGTCTTCGAGCAAAACCGGATGGAGTCCAGCGCCGACGAAGAGGGTGAGGCCACTGCGAAAAAGTCCAAGCGGGAATGGCTTGACGGTGTGCCGCACTTGGTCAGCATTCAGCAGATGTTCAAATCCAAGGCCGGAAAAGAAGCCTATGAGATTGTCGGCGAGGTGAAGGGAGCCGAGATGATCGGTTGGGCCTACGTCGGCCCCTTCGATGATCTGCCCGCCCAGCAACATACCTACGGTTACCCGGAGGAAGTGGCGAAAGTCACCCAGCAACAGGGATGGTGTCCCCCGAAGACGGCGGCCGAGTCGCACCGAGTAGTTTCCGGTGGCAAGGATGTCACCGAAACGGACGGCACCGGGATCGTTCACACGGCCCCCGGTTGCGGCCAAATCGATTATTTATGGGGCAAAGAAAACGGGTTGCCCCCCATCGCTCCCATTGATGATGCCGGGATCTTCCCCGAGGGTTTTGGCCCGTTGACCGGCAAGAATGCTGTCGATCCTTCGACGGCCGATGTCGTCTTCGAGGAACTCAAAAAGAAAGACCGGTTGTTCACGGTTGAACGCTATGTTCACCGTTACCCGCATTGCTGGCGTTGCAAAACGGAGTTGCTGTATCGGTTAGTCGATGAGTGGTTCATCAACATGGGGCCGCGTTTGTCCGATCAGGGTTTTCGCGGTGACATCATGAAGGTCGTCGATCAGGTGACGTTCTTGCCCGAAAGCATCAATGGCCGGGCCAGGGAACGTGACTGGCTGAAGAACATGGGCGATTGGATGATCTCCAAGAAGCGATTCTGGGGACTTGCGCTGCCGGTGTGGGTGGATGAGAAAGACCCGACGCAATTCGAGGTAATCGGCAGCCGGGAGGAATTGAAGGCACGGGCCATCGAAGGGTGGGAGGAATTCGAGGGGCACACGCCGCACCGGCCGTGGATTGACAAGATCGTGCTGCGGAATCCGAAGACTGGCAACAAGATGTACCGCGTGCCAGATGTCGGCAACCCGTGGCTGGATGCCGGGATCGTCGCGTTTAGCACGATGAAGTACGACACCGACCGGGCCTATTGGGAAAAGTGGTATCCGGCTGACTTCATCACCGAGAGTTTTCCGGGCCAGTTCCGTAACTGGTTCTACGCCCTGCTTGCGCTCAGCACAATGATGAGCGACGGCCAACCACCGTTCAAAACCCTGCTGGGTTTTGCCACAGTGATGGATCAATTTGGCCGTGCGATGCACAAGAGCGACGGCAACAGCATTGAGTTCATCAAAGCCGCTGACGATGGGTACGAACTTTTCAAGGATTTCGATCCGAAGAAAGACACCAAGAGTGCCTTGGCCGACAAGGAGGTTCCCAAGGGATATCAATCCTTCCGTGAAGAAGCGGTTGAGATCAAAGGGCAGCCTTACAAGCGATTGCTCACGAAATATAAGCCGATTGGCGCGGATGTGATGCGCTGGCTCTATTGCCGGCAAAACCCCTCGTCAAACCTCAATTTTGGCCCGGAGCCTACGGACGAAGTACGCGCCAAGTTCATCCTCAAAGTATGGAACTGTTACTCGTTCTTGGTCGATTACGCCCGGCTTGATGGCTTCGTGCCGGGCGCGGAACATGAGAAATACCTGACGGATATCGACCGTTGGATCTTGTCCGATCTTCAAAAGCTCATCGATACCGCCAACACGTCTTTCACGGCCTATGGGACAATGGCGTTCTGTCTGGAGACCGAGAAATTCGTCGATGACCGTCTTAGTAACTGGTACATTCGCCGGAACCGGTCGCGTTTCCAAGACAACGTGGCCGCGCTGGACGAAGCCGGGAAGCGGGACAAGTTCGCCGCCCACCAGACGCTTTACACCGTGATGACCACGCTGTGCAAATTGTGCGCACCAATCATCCCGTTCCTCACGGAAGTGATGTACCAAAACTTGCGCAATGAGATGGACCCGGAGAGCGTGCATCTGTGCGCCTATCCGGTGGCTGATCCGGTCCGTGTGGATGAGCAACTGTCCGATGACATGGAAGCGTTGCTCACGCTCGTTTCCCTCGGCGGGGCGGCCCGCAATGTGGCAAAGATCAAGGTCCGGCAACCGCTGGCTGAGCTTCGCATCCAAAGCGAACACGAATCGGTTAAACGGGCGGTGAGTCGCTTCGCGGAACAAATCCGTGAAGAACTTAACGTCAAAAAGGTGACATGGCACGAAGGTAAATCGTTGTTGGCCGCCACGGCGAAGCTCAACAAGAAGACGGCCGCCGCCAAGCTCGGGGCGAAACTCAAAGAGGCTGAGGCCGAACTGGCGACCCGCAACGCTCTCGAACTGGCGGCTGCGTCGAAAGTGGGACCGGTGACCATCGCCGGAGTGGCTTTGGAAGGGGCTGACATCATTGTCGAGTATCAAGCCGAAACAGGTTGGGCCGGCGTCGCGGATCGTGGAACGCAAGTGGCGATTGACGGACGAATCACGGACGACTTGGCCGGCGAAGGAATGGCCCGCGATGTCATCCGGCAGATTCAAGAACACCGCAAAAACAGCGGCCTGAACATGGAAGACCGCATCAGCCTGTACCTCGGCACAGCCTCCGAAAAGTTAAACGCGGCGATCACCACCCACCGGGACTATATCGCCGGGGAAACGCTGACGAAGTCTTGGGCCGCCGAGGCGCATCCCGCCAAGACCGAAGTGCAAATCGATGGTCAGGCGCTGGTGATTTCATTGGCCAAAGTGTGATCGAAGATGACCGCTGTCAACCGCCGGAAACACTGCGGTTGACAGCGAAAAATTTTGAGGTTGATCGATTTGCCGGTTACGGGTATTGGGCCAAAGGGGGAAAAGGTTCTTGTTTTTGTCGGAGAAGCACGAATGAATCGGATGATCGCCACCATTTGCATTCTCTTGGGGCTGGCGGTTCACGGTCAGTCCGCCGAGATCACCGTGGCTTCGGTCAACGGTGATGCAATCACGCTTCGAGAACTGGACGCGGTGCTGGCCCAATCTCCCCCCTCGCTTACGCCGTTGACGAACGCTCAAAAACGTCGGCAAAAATTAGAAACCGTGGCCGTGCTGGTGGATGAGAAACTCATTCGCCAGTTTCTGATTCAGCAGGCGATCCCGGTCGAACCGGCCGAGGTCAGCAAGCAATTCGCCGCCTTGGAAGCCACCCTGAAGGAACAGGGAAAGACGATGCCCGGATACCTGCGGGAAGCCGGGCTGACCGAGGAACGCATCCGCGAAAATTTCCGCATGATGCTACAACTCGCCAAATTCATTGACACGCAAATCACCGAAGAGAAACTGAAAGCCTACCACGCGGAAAACCGAGACTTCTTCGAGCAAACCACCGTGCGAACCAGTCATGTGGTGATCCGGGCCGGGGAGCAGGCCACCCCCGAAGAACGCCAGAAAGCGAAAACGAAATTACAGGAATTGCGGGCCGAGATTCTGGCCAAGAAACTCACCTTTGCGGACGCCGCCAGGCAACATTCCCAATGCCCCAGCGCCCCCAAGGGGGGAGACATCGGCTTCGTCAATCGCAAATGGCAGGTGGACGAGGCTTACGCCAAAGCCGCTTTTGCCTTGGAGATTGGCCAAGTCAGCGAGGTGATCGAAAGTGACTTCGGTTACCACTTGATTACGGTGACCGAACGCAAACCGGGAAAAGCCGTCAAGTATGAAGAGATTTCCCGCGAAGTGCGGGATTGCTACGAGACGGAGATCCGGCAACTTCTTTTGGCTCAACTCCGCAAAAAGGCCAAGGTCGAAATCACCCTGCCTTGATGGGGAAACGGCTCACTTCGCCACATCTCGTTTCTTTTCGAGAGTGATTTCATTTCCGGTGGCGTTGTAGCGAACATCGTCCATGAACATCCGAATCAGCAGCATTCCGCGACCGCTGGGACGTTCCAGGTTCGCCGGGTCGGTCGGGTCGGGCAGGTTGGCCACGTCGAATCCCGGCCCCTCATCCCGAATGGTGTAAATCACCTTTTCCGGGGTGAGCTGACACCGGACATGCAACCGCCGGGAAGAGTAGGGCGCCAGTATGCGGCGGCGTTCGGCCAGATCGTGAAACGCATTCCCCTGCTGCTTCAATTCGCTGCTGACTTCCAAGTTCCCGTGATAGATTCCGTTGAGCATCGCCTCTTCGAGCGCCACGCCGATGCGGGTTCGGTTGGCTGATCCGCACAATTCCGTGGCGGTCAGTTCTTCCTGAAACATGGCGATTAACAGCGGAACGAGGTTGGTGTCGTTCTCCAACACAAACATGGAATCGCGATGGCTCAGGCTTTGGAGAAGCTGTTGCTTCCGGCGATCCGTCCGGGAGGCATGAAGAACCTGCTGGAGGATTTCGCCCAGATCGCTCTTGAGCCGTTTCTTCGGAACATAACTGGCGGCACCGCTCTGCAAGGCCCGCAAAGCCGTGTCCTCGGAACCCTCGGCGGTCATCAGCACGATCGGGATGCTTTGATGGTTTTCCCGCACATATTCAACGAGTTCCAAGCCGTCCATTTCCGGCATGTGCAGGTCGGTCAGCACCATCGACGGAGTTTGCTCCTTGAGAAACTCGACGGCTTCCCGGCCGTTTCCAACGGTGAAAGTCGTGTAGCCGCAAGACGTGCGGATAAGATTCGACACAATCAACCGGAACACCGGCGAGTCATCAACAACCAAAACGCTCGGCAATTCCATCTGATCACTGTCCTCCGTATCGTTGCAAGACAATTCATCGATGGCGGTCATCAATAGCTCCACGAATTTTTCTCCGGTTGATGCCGGAGCATTGATCTTCAATTTTAGTGCGAGTCCCAAATGAATTTAGTTCACGTTGAGCGGATGTGTGGCTTGAAGTCATTGGAAACCACCGGTAATTTCTCATGTCTTTCGATGGCATTTTAACCCCGGAATAATTCTCCTGACAGACGTGAATCAAATCCCATTCAAGCCAGTTCACCCGATGATCGACTTCTTATTTTTCACATAATCCCAGACCACAAACCGATCAAGTTCTTTCCCGGCGGTGAAGATGACCCGCCCCTTGGTGGTTTGGGCGAGCTTGTAGGCGAATCGAACATCTTCCTCGGTTTGGTTCCAGCTTTGCAGCAGGAAGATGTTAATCGTGATCTGCTCACGGGCGCACAACGTGGCTTCCCGCAGGGTGGCCTGTTCCGTGCGTGGATCAGGCGGATAGAGGAGAAACAGGTGGTTCCCCTCGAAATGAGCCGTCGGCAGGCCGTCCGTGATGATAATCATCTGCCGGTTGGGCGTGTCCTGCCGGGAGAGAAACCGCCGCCCCAACTGCATGGCGTGCTGGATGTTCGTGAAGTGCGGCGGGATTTGCAGTTCGCTCATATCCGGGTCGCTCATGTCGGCTTTTAGCCGTACGACCGGATCATAAAGCGTCACCGGCTTGGGCATCAGACTCGGCAACTCGGCCACCGTCCGGGGTTTGGCGAACGTGAACATCTCAATGAATTGAAGGAAATCGCCGGGAAACTCCGTGCGGATCAAGCCATCCAGCGCGAGGGCCATTCGCTTGACATTCACATATTGCTCGCCGTAACGCATTGAACCGGACATGTCCAGCAGCACGGTTGTCGCCGCCTTGGGGTTCACCTGCGTGCGGTGGATCACGATGTCGTCCGGTGTCATCCGCACGGGCAATTTTGCCCCGCTTCTCAACATCGCGTTAATCATGGAGGAGGGGATGTCCATCTGGGTGACGGAATCTCCAAACTCATAATCCTTAGTCCGCTGCGACTCAACCGCTCCCTCTCCGGTCACCGCTTGGGAGTGTCGGCCGGTTTTGGAGGCCGCCAGATCGGCAAAGATGGTTTGCAGAAGTTTTGACTGGAACAGCCGATACGCCTTGGGACTCAGTTGGAACCCGCGACGATCCGGCGTGATTCCCTGTTTCTCGGCTTGATCGCGAAGATACTCGTTAATCTGTTGTTGCAATGCCCGCAATTCATCCATGTTGCCGGAGTCGATGAATTCGGAAAGCTCCTCCATATCGATCAGGCCGACTTGGGCTGTTTTCTTCGCCTCTTCGATCTGCTCCAACAGTTTGTCGATAGTCTCCAGTTCTTCTTTGATTTCCAGTGCCTTCGGCACTGTCATCGATTGTCGGCCAGTGAAGTCGTATTTGGAGGCCAGAGCATCAACTTGATACTTGTCCCCAAGTTTTTGAATCAACGGGACGAGTGATCGGGCGAACGGATCACGATCATTCCCGACGGCGTAATACAAATTTTCCAAGTCGCGGAGTTGTTCTTCCTTCACCGCCCGGTCAAACCGGTCGGCCAGTTTTTTGGGCGGCTTGTAACCGCCTGCTGATTCGTGGAAAATTCGCCCGGCATCTTTTTGAACCGTGTCGGTTTCGTAGGTCGCCAAAATCTTCCGTTTGCGTTCTCGCAACATCTCCGCGATGGCCTCCAGACTCGGCCCGAGGCCGCGAATCTGCGAGGGATCGATCTTCACGGCGTTGGCCAGTTCCTCTTCCGTAAGCTTGCGGGTATTCCCGTAATACAGCAGGTGTTCCATCGCCGCCGAGGCCAGATCGGGCGGCTCGGCCGTCGGGGACGGAAAGTTAATCGCGTCGTAACCGAGGTATGTGTGAACCACGCCGCCCAGTTGATCCTTGGTGTTCATCGTGGCCGACCGTCCTTAGTTGTTAGGTTTCATAGGTGACCCGGCCATGCTTCGCGGAGCGGGAGATGCGATCAGTTGCGTGCAGACCCGCCAAGACAAACTCGACACAGGAGGCCCGCATCGCGTCGCTTTCCCCGGCATTGACCTCGAACGCCTTTTCCCAAGCCTTTGGCACCCGCTTCAGACGAGTCGCGTATTGAGAGGATGGCAGCATGTCCCCCACTTCAATTTTAACACCCTTGGAAAAGACCTCCGAAATCTCGTCCAACCCGTGGACGGCGACATACTCTTGGAAGACCTTCCCGATGGCCTCGGCAATGATCGCTTCCAACACCTGTTTCTCAGACATTTGGGAGGAACCCATCATGTCCAGTTCCAGTTTGCCGACGGAGGAGGTGTGCAGGTGGCCCAGATCACTGATGCGGGGGACTGCCGGTTTCTCCCCGAGTCGCACTCCACGATGCCGGGCGCTGGAGATCATCGTGCGGTAATTGGCGATGCTGAACCGGGCGCTGACACCGGATTGGTGATCGACATACTTGGATTTGCGGGCGCAAACGCTAATTTGCTCGATGATCTCTTTCATGAAATACGGCACTTGCACCGGGAATTCGCCGCCGAGTTCGAGGTTGGCCTCTTGTTCCATGATCTGAACCCCCAGTTCCCGTTCGAGCGGGTAGTGGGTCTGGATCATCGAGCCAATGCGGTCCTTCAACTGCGGAATCACTTTGCCGGAGCGGTTGAACGTCGAGGGGTTGGCGGAGAACAGGATCAACACGTCGAGGTCAAACTTGATCGGATATCCCCGAATCTGGACATCGCGTTCTTCCAGAATGTTGAACAACCCGACTTGAATCAATTCATCAAGTTCGGGGATCTCGTTCATGGCGAAGATGGCCCGGTGCATCCGGGGAATTAGCCCGAAGTGTAACGAGTCCTCTGCCGAGAGGCTGGTCCCGAGGGCGAGCTTTGCCGGGTCGATTTCGCCGATGATGTCCGCGAACTTCGTGCCGGGGGCCAGGCGTTCCGCGTAGCGCTCGCTGCGGGGCCACCAAGCAACCGGGATTTGATCTTCTGTTTTGGCGGCGATCAAATCCTTCCCGGCCCGAGTGATCGGATGGTACGGGTCTTCGTGAACCGCACAACCGGGAATGTCCAAGTAGGGGATTTCGGCATCAAGAAACTGAACCAACGACCGCATCAACCGGGATTTGGCCTGACCCTTTTCGCCGAGAAACAGGATGTCGTGGCCAGCCAGCAGAGCGATGTTGATTTCTGGAAGAACCGTGTTTTCATAACCGACGATGCCGGGGAAAACTTCCTCTCCCGATTGCAACATTCGCAAAAAATTGGAGCGTATCTCTTCCTTGACGGATCGGCTCCGCCAGCCGGACTCGCGGAGTTCCTTCAGCGTCCGGGGACGTTGGTTGCTCAATGGTGTTCCTCAAAGACGGATGCGGGGACACTCCATTGTTAGACGGGAGGGCAAGGAAGTGCCAGTGGAGATGAAGAGGAAGGCACCGTCCCACACTCTGGCTTAACTGACGTTCGAGGTCGTCTGTCCTTCGTTGTCAGGAGTTTCTTTCGGAATGTCAGTTGTGATTTTATCGAATTGGAAGTCAGGATTGATCGGCTCTTTAGCTGGACGTGATAAGTTTCGTCTTTTCTGAGAACGCATTTGGTATTGTCGCCGCGTGTTTTTTCCACTCCGGGTTTGAACGATGAAAAAGCCAACGACAAGAACAAACGCGATCAGTGCAAGTAGGAAAGGCATCTCTCTCAATCATCCTGAGAAATCTGAAAACCCGAACGCCTTGCCATCAGACTTGATGACAAGGTGGAAACAACCAGCTCAGGTCAACAATACGCTTGTGCTGTCACGGTCAGATGTTGTGTTTCGTTCGCTCAGCATTCATAAAAAATCCAAGCTCATGCGCATCGCACTGAAGGCAATGTACTCGGCTGAAGGTTTGGTTGCTTCGCTGGCTTCTGGCCCGGCGAGCCATTCATCCAATTGGCCATCGAATTTTTCCAACGCCCGCTTGAGTATCGTCAATTCTTTGTTCGGCGTATTTGCAAAGACATCTTCTCGAATGAGGTCGTCTGAGATGCCGAATTTCTCTGCCAGCGGAATTAGGACGCGGAGTGGTTCGGGAACTCTCTCGGGGTCGAGTTTAATTACCGGACGGTTTTCGCCATAAAGCCCGTGCTTGCGACGCATTTCCCCGGCGGGCAGGACTTCAAAATGGTCGTCGGGCGAGGGAGTCTTTTTTGCCATCGAACCTTCAAGGCTGTACTGCCGAACGAAAATTCGCGGATGTACTGGAGTTAGATCAGTTCAGATCGACAGCACGCCCGTGCTGTCTCCGAAGGTCTTTGCCGGGCAGCCCAACCGTTGGAACATCGCCAGATACAGGTTCATCAACGGCGTGTCTTTCGGGAACCTCATGTGGCGGCCGGTCTTCACCAAGCCGTTGCCGCCGCCGAGCATGACCACGGGGAGTTCGTCGTGATTGTGCCGGTCGCCGTCGCCGATGCCGCTGCCGTAGACGACCATTGATTGTTCGAGCAGTGACTTTCCGTTTTCTTTGACCGCTTGCAACCGGCCGATCAAATAGGCCAATTGTTCGATGTGGTAACGGTTAATCTTGGCGATTTTTTCCTGTTTCTTCGCGTCTTTGCCGTGGTGCGACAATTCGTGGTGCCCTTCCGGCACGCCGATCACTGGATAGGAGCGGTTGCTGCCGTCGTTGGCAAAGGGGAATGTGACCACCCGCGTCAGATCGGCTTGGAAAGCCAGAACCATCAGGTCGGACATCAGCCGAATGTGTTCTTGGGCGTCTTTCGGAATGATCGTCGGAGCAGCCATCGTCGGTTTGAACGTGGGCTTGGCATTCTTGGCTTCGCGGGACTTGTCGATCCGTTGTTCCAGTTCGCGGATGGCCGTCAGATATTCGTCCATCTTGCGTTGATCGGAGGCACCAAGCTGGTTGTTCAGCGATTTGGCTTCTTCGTTCACAAAGTCGAGGATGCTCTTGTTCAGCCGGTCGCGCTTCTCGCGGTTTTCGTCCTTGTCCTTGGAGGAACCGTTGCCAAACAGCCGGTCGAACACCAGACGCGGATCGATTTCCTTGGCGTTTGGAACGGTTTCATTACGCCAGGAAAAGTTCGATTGGTAGGCACAACTGTATCCGGAATCACAGTTACCCGCCTGACGGCCGGGTTCGATGCCGATTTCCAGCGAGGCGAACTTGGTGGATTCGCCGAGGTGATTGGCAATGTGCTGGTCGGCCGATTGACCGGCCCGGATATCGGCTCCGTTAGTCTTCCGGGGCTGGCGGCCGGTGAGAAAGGCCGCTTGGGCGCGGGCATGATCGCCGGGGCCGTCGCCGTTGGCTTTCGCCTTGTCCAGTGCCAGCCCGGAGAAGACGTTCATCGAATCTTTGAAGTTCTTGAGCGGTTGAAGCAAGGAGGGCAATTCAGCCAGTGTGCCGACGCCCTTGGGCGTCCAATCTTCCATGTGCATGCCGTTGGGCACATAAAGGAAGGCAACCCGAGTGACCGGTTTTGCCGCCGCCGCCGTTCCTGCCGCCATCGAAACCGGCGCCATCGCCTCCAGCCAGGGCAGTGCAATCGCTGTTCCAAGACCTTTGAGTGCGGTTCGGCGATTCATCAACGTGCTCATAAGTGTCCCTGGCGGGTCGAAGATGGTTGGTGGGGAGGCGGCAGGTTCTGTCTTCAATTAGAGTAACAAACTATTTGTTCGGTTGCAAACTTCCTCGGCGTTTTTGGAAGGCATCGCTGTTGACGACCCCCATGACGAGGCTGGAGAAACGGTCGCCATTTCCCTTCATGCCTTTCACGATGTCGTCCAGCGCGCAAGTGTCGTAATACTCAAGCCCGCGACCGATCGCATAGGTCAACATGCGATCCGAGAGATTCCGGCGAAACTGATCGCTCTTGCCAAGAAGCACTTTTTTCAGGTCGGCCGAGCCGCTGAATTTTGCCCCATCCGGCAACACGCCACTCGGATCTACTTTGAAGTCACCGTCGAAGGTGCGGAAACTTCCGACGCCGTCGAAGTTCTCCAAGCCAAATCCCAGCGGGTCCATCTTGGCGTGGCAGGTCGCGCAGGAGGCGTTTTCGCGGTGTTTTTCCATCCGTTGCCGCAAAGAGCCGGTGAGGGGGCCTTTCTTGGCGTCATCCAGTTCGGGCACATCCGGGGGCGGCGGGGGCGGGGGAGTGCCGAGAATGTTTTCGAGAATCCACTTTCCGCGTTTCACCGGGGATGTCCGCGTCGGGTTGGAGGTCACCGTCAGCACGCTGGCTTGGGTTAGCACGCCGCCCCGGTTGCGGTCGGTGAGTTTCACTTGCCGAAACTCAGAACCTTTGACGTTCGACAAGCCATAATGCTTCGCCAGTCGTTCATCGACGAACGTGTAATCGGAGTCCAGCAATTCCAAGACGCTGCGATCCTCTCGCATGATGTGGGCGAAATAGAGTTCTGTTTCCTTCACCATCGAATCCCGCAGGGCGTTGTCGTAGGTGCGATAGGTCTTGCGGTCGGGGGCGAGCGTGGCCAATGTGCGAAGCATCAGCCATTGCCCGGCGAAATTCTCCACCAAGGCGGTCGCCTTCGGATCTTTGAGCATTCGCTTGATCTGGGCCTCGGTCACGCCCGGCTTTCGTAATTCTCCGCTGCGGGCCAGTCCGAAAAGTTCGTCATCCGGCATCGTCGACCAGAGGAAGTACGACAACCGGGTGGCGAACTCGAAATCGCTGACCGGATGAATTGCCTCGGGGTTGTTTGGCTGGGAATCTTGCTCAATTCGGAAGAGGAAATGCGGTGAGACCAACACGGCCTTCATCGCATGGCGAACCGCTTGTTCAAATGGTTCTCCCGGCGAATTGACGAATTGGAAGAGCTTCATCAACCGGGTGATTTCGTCCGCTTTCACTGGCCGACGATAAGCTTTGGTGGTAAAGGCCGTGAGAATTTGCCGGGCGACAGTTTCCCGTTCGGCCGGTGTTTTGGGCAACGTGGAAAAGATCTTCTTGTGTGAATCGGGCAACGGCTTGGCCACCGGGTTGATCGGCCCTTCGATCTCCATCTGTTCGATGTAAAGGTTACGATCTTTTTTGTTGTCCTTGTCCAAGAAGTCGTTGGTGAACGAGAAGGACACATCATGCTTGCCGGCCGTCACGCGGGTGCGAAATTCGTAGGTCTTTGCCTTGTTTTCCAAAGCATCGACGTCAAATGATTTTGAGTTGCTTTTGCCAATGTCGATGGAGAGTTTCGGCAGTTCTGTCCCCGCTTGTTCGCCGTAGGCACGGCAACGGAACAGATAATCCCCGGTGTGGATGAAATCGTAGCTGACGATGGCCGAACCGTTCGACACCAAGGCCACCCGGTTTTTTTGTTTGGAGGCAGCTCCCAAAGTCGAACGCACGTTCTGCGGTTTGAAGACCTCTTTGCCGCTGACAATCGGCTTGGGAATCACAATGGCCGCATCCAGAACCTTTTCGGCGGCCGTCAGATACTTCTCAAGAAGAATCGGCGGCATGGACAGCACATCGCCGATGTTGTCGAATCCGTAGCCAACGTCATCGGAGGGGAAATCGTCGGCCGGTTTCACGTCCACGCCCAGCAGATCGCGGACGGTGTTGTTATACTCGACCCGGTTCAGGCGTCGGATCGTCGGTCGGCCCGGATCACGCACCAGACCGCAATCGACTTTCGCCGAAATCGTCTCGGCCCACGCCGTGATGATCTTTCGTTCTGCGTCCGTGGGCATCAGCTTGTTCTTCGGCGGCATCTGCTTGGAATCGACTTCCTCACGCACCTTTTCCCACACGCCACGGGCTTTGCGGGCCGAGAGGGAATCCTTGTAGGGTTCGAGACTCAACCCGGCCGATTGCTTTTGGTCGCTATGACAGGTGACGCAATATTTGACCAGCAGCGGGCGAACCTGAGTGTCAAACGGGTCAGGTTTCTGAGGGGCGGGCGTCTTCGGCTGGACAGCGGGAACTTCCGGCGGGGCGGCAACTGCTCGGTGTTGAGCGAAATGGCGAATCAGCCAAACGCACATGATTCCCGCCAGAAACGCGGGAATCAGAATGATGGCGTGGTGCCACCGCATGGGTTGCTCCGGGGAAGTGGATCAAGGCAGGTTAAAAATATCTTAAGCCGGGGATCAAGACCGAGCAACGCGAAGGACGGATTCTCTCATGATCCCTTCACTTTTTTGACGGCCACTTTCGCGGCCTCGCGGATGGTGATTTGCACATCGGTCGTCGCTTTGGCGAGGGCGGGCAGGGCTTCCTTCGCGTCCGGGCCCAGGTTGCCGACTTCTTGCACAATCGCCAGCCGGACTTCGCCTTCGGGATCTTTGCTTAACTGTTCAACGAGTTCTTTCAAGTAGTTTTTCAGATCGTTCCCCAACCCAATGGCCAATGTCTGAACCGCCAGCACTCGGATGGTTTTGTCAGGATCAACTCGGAGAACATCGATGAGAATCATGGCCACTTGCTTGAGTTCGCCGGACATTCTCCCAAGGGCGATGGCCGATTGCTGCCGAACTTCCGTGGCGGTGTCTTCTTTGAAGGCTTTCGCCAACACTGGCACGGCCGCTTTCGCATCCAACCCCAACAATCCAAGGGAGCGGGCCGATTCCTTGCGGACGTTGGGGTCTTTGTCCGTGGCCAACAGATTGGCGAGTTGGGTCGTCGCCATGGCTCCGTCCGTTCCGAGACGTCCCAAGGAAAAGACCGCGGCCAGTCGCACGCCGCTATCGGAATCTTTCAGCAATTCGGCCAGACTTGGAACCGCCTCCTTGGCCTCGAAGCCGATTCGGCCCACCGCATCAGCCGCCGCTGTTCGCACGCCGATGTCGGGGTCTTTGAACGCCTCGATAATCACCTTGATGACCGTCTTTGCCGATTCGCCGACTTTCCCCAACGCCACGGCCGCCGCCGCCCGCACGATCGGGGACTTGTCCCCTTTCAGGAGATCGGCCAGCGTCGGCGTCAACACGCGGATGTTCTCTTTGTCAAAGTCTTGAACGATTAAGACGGCCTTCAATCGAACTCGTTCCACTGTATCGTTGAGCATCAACTCTCGGAAAGATTCCTGCACATTGCGATCCTTCGCCCCAATGATGCCGAGAGCGATTACCGCCGCCTCGCGCTTGCGGGGGTTCTTGTCTTTCAGCAGTGGCAGCCATTCGCTTTTGGTCTTGTCGCCAATCTTCGCCTCTTCGGCTTGTGACGCCGAGTGCAACAACAAGAAAGAGATTGTCAGAATCAAATATCGAGAGAAGTGTGTCATGATCTGGCTCGTTAAGTCCGTGATCCCATTATGACGCATGCGAAGGGCGGGTCAAACTCTTTTCCGGTCAATGGTTGCAGTGACGGGGGGTTCGGTTATGATGCTGCTTCCCCATTACTCTCCCGATGGTCACGACTGCCGCGAAACCCGTGAAGCCGAACATTCGCCAAACCCGATTGCTCATCAACAACGAATGGGTGGACAGTTCGGACGGAGCCACCTTTGAAACGTTGAACCCGGCTACCGGCGAAACGATTGCCAAAGTCGCCCATGCCACCGCGAAAGACGTGGACGCGGCCGTGCGCGTGGCCCGCCGGGCGGTCGAGACGGGCCCGTGGTCGCGGATGGATGCGGCCGAGCGTGGCCGGTTGATGTATCGGTTGGCTGACCGAATCGAACAAGAGGCGGGCGAACTGGCGTTGCTCGAATCGCTGAACTGCGGCAAGACCATCCGCGATTCTCGCGGGGATGTGGCCGGGGTGGTCAACACCCTCCGATATTACGCCGGTTGGGCGGACAAAATCGAGGGGAAGACCGTTCCCGTGCGGGGGAGTTTTCTCTCTTATACCCTTCGGCAACCTGTGGGAGTGGTCGGCCAAATCATCCCGTGGAATTTCCCGCTGTTGATGCTTGCGTGGAAATGGGGACCGGCGCTCGCTTGTGGCAACGCCATCGTGATGAAGACGGCCGAGCAGACGCCGTTGTCCGCGATGCGAGTGGCCGAGCTGGCGGTGGAAGTGGGCTTCCCGCCGGGCGTCATCAATCTGCTGGCCGGATTGGGGGAAACGACCGGCCATGCGATGGTCACCCATCCGGACATCGACAAGATCGCGTTCACCGGGCATGTGGACACGGCCAAAATCATCCAGAAAAACGCCGCCAATTCGCTGAAGCGTTGCACCTTTGAACTCGGTGGCAAATCGCCGAACGTGATCTTCGCGGATGCCAACATGCAACAGGCGGTCGAGGGGGCGTTCCACGCAATTTACTTCCATTGCGGCCAATGTTGCACGGCCGGCAGCCGATTGTTCGTTGAAAACTCCATCCGGCAAGAATTCGTCGAGCGTTTGGCGGCGAGAGCAAAGGAACGCAAAATCGGCGACCCGATGGACGAGGCGACGGAGCAGGGGCCGCAAGTCTCCCAAGAACAACTCGACAAAATCCTCGGCTATGTGGACGCCGGGCAAAAGCACGGGGCGAAACTGGTCCTCGGCGGGGAGCGAGTTGGCCCTCGCGGGTACTTCGTGTCGCCGACGATTTTCGACAACGTGACGGATGAAATGAGCATCGCCACGGATGAAATCTTCGGGCCGGTCGTCAGCGTGTTGCCGTTCAATTCGTTTGACGAAGTGGTGGAGCGGGCGAACAACACGACCTACGGCCTCGCGGCAGGCGTGTGGACGACCAATCTCGACAAGGCCCACTTGTACGCGAAGAAGGTGAAGGCCGGAACGATTTGGGTGAACACCTATCACGTCGTGGACACGACCACGCCGTTCGGCGGTTTCAAAATGTCCGGGCAAGGTCGAGAAAACGGCGAAGCCGCTCTCGATCACTACACGGAAATGAAGACGGTGACGATCAAACTCGGCACATAAAAGCAAGGATGAAGGATGAAGGATGAAATTAGGCATTTGCGTGGTAATGACCTACCATTTTCCTGCCTGATCGAATAAATATGCTCATCTCACGGAAGGAGACGGGCATGACGCCACTGACGGACGATGTCATTCAGACCATTCAATCGGCCGCCCGGCTTCTCACGGGCCATCGGCGACGACAGTTTCAAGCGGAAACCGCGATCAAGTATTGCGACAGCTCAGCCCGCCAGGCCGAGGTTGTTTTCGGCTGGGGACGCGACGCCGTCGCCACCGGGCTCAACGAGCTCCGAAGCGGCATCCGCTGTCTGGACGCCTGTCATCTTCGCGGACGAAAGAAGACCGAGGAGCTTTGTCCGGAACTGGAAGACCACATTCGCCGGCTGGTTGATCCGCAGGCCCAGGCCGACCCCAAG
>NZ_JH636439.1:1958546-1998887 GCF_000255705.1 Zavarzinella formosa DSM 19928 | reverse complement strand
CGGCGTTTGCACATCGAACTCGACAACGGGCCGGAGATCAACAGTTCCCGCACTCAATTCATGAAACGTCTGACCGAACTGGCCGACCGACACCGTCTGGTAATCGAACTGGCATACCTGCCGCCTTATCACAGCAAATATAATCCCATTGAGCGTTGTTGGGGCATCTTGGAACAACACTGGAACGGAGCGTTGCTCCGTTCCGTCGCCCTTGTCCTCCTCTGGGCCGCCACGATGACTTGGAGGAAGATTCATCCGCTGGTGCGGGAAACCACCAAGCCTTATCAACGAGGCGTCCGGCTGACACGGGAAGAATTTGCCCCAGTCGCCCGCCGCCTGCTCCGCTCTGCCACCCTGCCTAAATGGAGCCTCATCATCCAACCCGTTTGTCGGTAGATTTTTTCAACGCTGATACCTTAAAACCTGATTCCCACAAGGATGATCGTCACCGATCAATCGCCGGGTTTCTTTTCCATCCTTCATCCCTTCTTCCGATTCCCTTCGTCCAGTTATCCCAATGCGGAATTGGCCGCCGAAATGGTCGAATCATCGTCATTGTCAAACAACCCGGTGAATCGTTCGGCCATTCGGCGGTCGGCCATTTTCAGGTAGCACATTCCGGCGTCGATTTGCGCCCGGTGTTCCGGGTGACCGTCGAGATCCCGCCCTCGGGCCAGCATCATGTCCAGACGGCTCAGGACACACGACGACACATACAGATCCATCACAATATCCGCGATCCGTTCGTGCAGAAGTTGCGCCTGAAGAAACCGTTCTTCGGTCCCGCATTTTAAGAAAACCCACGGGAGAAGTGTCCCCAGTTTTTTCACCCGTTTCGCCAATCGCCGGGCATTCGGCTTCAACAAGGCGTGCTTTACCGGAACATCTGGGCGGCTCATTCGTCGGCCCATTTCTTGCCAGCCAAAGTCGAACAGTTTGGGAATCGTTCCGAAGGGCTTCGACTTCATTCCGCGACGCAATCCATCCAGCTTTAACCCCGGACCGCGTGAGCCGACGACGGCGATAAACGCCTTGAGGACTTCGTTTGCCCCCTCGCCGATGGTGTTGATCCGGGCATCACGCATCCAGCGTTCGTAGGGTTCGTTGGTGAAATACGATTGCCCGCCGAAGATTTGCATCGTCTCGTAAACGCAAGTCCACAAATGCTCCGTGGCGAAGACCTTGAGGATGGCCGTTTCCAGCATGTAATCCTCGGCCCCGCGATCAATCAGGGCCGCGCATTGGGTCGTCGCGGATTCCATCGCAAAGGCATGGGCGGCGATGAAGGCGATTTTCTTCTTCACCATCTCAAAGTCAGCCAGCGGTTGTTGAAACTGCACCCGGCTTTTCGCGTGTTTGACGGCCGCTTGCAGGCACGCCTTGGCCGCCCCGGTGCAACTGGCGCCGAACGTCGTGCGGCCGAAATCCAACACCGTGAGAGCAACTTTCAATCCCTTGCCGACAGGGCCAAGGATGTTCTCCTTTGGAACCCGCATGTTCGTGAAGCGGAGTTTGCCCGTGGCCGTTCCCCGGATGCCGCACTTCTCGGCCCGAGTTTCGACCACTTCAAAACCGGGCATGTCCGGCGTCACCAAGAAAGCGGTCACCCGCGTGTCGTTCGGCTTGCCGGAACTCGGGGCTGGAGTGCGGGCCATCACGGTCAACACGTCGGCGATGCCGCCGTTGGTGATGTACCGTTTTTCCCCGTTGAGGATGTAACCGGTACCATCCTCGGTGGGGGTGGCCATCGTCTGCACATTCGCGGCATCCGAGCCGGCCAGCGGTTCGGTGAGGGCGAAGGCCGCCATCTTGCGCCCGTTAATCAGATCCGGCAACCAGCGTTTTTGTTGCTCGGGTGTGCCAAACAACAACAAGGCCCGCAGGCCGATACTGTGGTGGGCGTTCACGAACACAGTCGTAGAGGCACAATGCCCGCCAAGGACTTCGATCACCTGACAATAGGCCTGTTGGCTGAAACCCCGCCCCCCGATGTCCTCATGGGCGGCCATTCCCAGCACGCCCAGGGCGCCAAGCCCGTCGATGACGCTCCGGGGAATGTCCGCAAGCCGGTCGATGGCGGCTGCATCGATCTTCTCCCGGCAAAACTGCCGGACTTCGGTGACGGATTGATCGGCCTTCGCCTGGGCAGCGGGAGATAACTGTGGATAGGGGAATAGTTCCCCGGCATTAAAGTGCCCGAAGAACAACCCTTTGACGAAGCCCATTGTTTCCGGGCCGGAGAACAGCAATTCCTCGGCTTGGCGTTTTTGTTGTTCGAGTTGTGTTGCGGAGAGCGACATTGGCAAACTCCCAAATGGATTGAATCGCAGGGAGGAAGTGACTGAGGGTATTTTACCCATCGTCAGGAGCGTGAGGGAATCCCAAGAGTTCGATTTATTTTCGGGCGAATTCCCCGAATTCATAAACTTCACATTTCACATCAACATCTTTGATGCGTTTTTTGTCTAAATCCACAGCAATATTGAAAAACACGATGAAACTGTGTGAGAATGATTGAAGAGACAAGTTGTTCATCGCCGATAGGTGAACTTGCGGACATTATGTGCATGACTTTTCCGCGCATCTTCTGCTTGACCCGTCGGCATATTTTGGTAATCTCTTGACAATCCATTGGTTCTTAGTCCAAAATGTCATTGTGGTCGGTGCGCAACCTATCTTAAGGTAATCATTTATGGACCCTGACTTGATGAAGAGTATTCATCTGGAAGGGAATCCGAGACGCGAGATGTTCCGTCAAGTGCGGGATCGGATCGCGAACGCGGCGGGATGTCATACCATCGCCGGTGAAGTGCGCCTTCGCAAAACCAATTCGTCTGAAGCGATTACCCTCATCCCGGCTGAAATACCCGTCAAGCCCGGTACGGTTCATTGTTGGATTCTTGACCGTGGCCGAAAGCTGCCGTTAAAGATCGGCATGAACTCTGTCGGCCGATTGCCGGACAATGATGTGGTGATTGACGATGCGACCGTTTCCCGGCGGCACTGTGCCATTGTCATCCACAGTGATCTGAGTTTCGAGTTGCACGACGTTGCGTCCAAAAACGGAACACTGTTGAATGGCCGCAAGATTGCCGGGGCCACGCAACTCAACGACGGGGATGAAATCACCCTCTGCGAACGCCGACTGACATTTTTGTCGGTCCCCGGTCAAAAACCCGCTTCCGTCCATCTTCCAGCCGCCTCCCAATCGTGGAGCGGTGAACATACTCAAATTGGCTGATTCCGGCCAAACCAGTTAGTTCTCCGTCGCATGGTCGTCCCGACCAGACAATCTCACCGTGACGGATTTCTTGTTCATGATGCGCTATTGCTGGTTCGCGTTCCTTCTGCCGGGCATTCTCACCGGAGCCGACCTTCCAAATCACAAACCCACCCCTGACGAACTGCGGAAGGCATATGCCGAGGCTGATCGACTTCCGGCCGAGTGGAACCCGAAAGCCTTCAAACTCGAACTGAACCCTCATTGGATCACCGGCACAGATTGCTTTTGGTATCGAAACGATCTTGCCAAAGGGGAGCGTGAATTCATTCTTGTTGACGCGGCCAAAGGAACACGCCAACCCGCGTTTGATGCCGAGAAACTGGCGAAAGCGGTGAGCGAGGCCAATGGCCCCAAGCTGATTCCCAAGAAATGGCCGTTTGACTCGCTGGAATATCGGGACGGATTGAAGAAGATCCGCTTTCAACTTGGCCGCGATGTCTGGACCTTCGATATGGAGTCAGGCAAGGCGGTCAATGATGGCCCGATGTCTGCCCCGAAAGCCAAACAAAGCAAACAAGAAACGGACGACGAAGAAGCCGGGGATGATCTTACCTCGCAACCGGGCGGCCCCAAGGGACCGCCAAGAGGGCCGCGAACTTACACCATTCCTTCCCCGGACGGGAAGTGGACTGTCTTCCAGAAGGAAAACAATCTGTTCCTCAAGCCCAAGGATGGCGACGAGAAACCACTGACGACCGACGGCACGGCCTCGCTTTTTTACGGCACCGTTGCTTGGTCGCCGGACTCGAAAACGATCAGCGCATACAAGATCGAGCTGGGTGAAAACAAGGAAGTGTGGTATGTCGAATCATCCCCGAAGGAGGGTGGCCGGGCCAAACTTCATTCCCACGTTTATCCGGTCGCGGGGGACAAGTTCACCAGCTATGAAGGCTGGTTGTTCGATCCCGCCACGATGAAAGCCACCAAAATTGACGCGGAGAAAATTGACTTCCACACTCCCCGGCCTCGCTGGAGCCGGGATGGCAAACGATTCATCTATGAGAAGACCGACCGCGGGCATCAGCGATTCCGCATCATTGAAACGGATGTCGCCACCGGCAAGACACGAACACTGTTTGACGATCATCCCAAGACCTTTGTGAATCAGTACGCGAACTTCACGTTGGTCTATGCGGATGCCACGGATGAAATCATCGCCTCCTCCGAGCGGGATGGATGGAACCATCTCTACCTGATCGACTCGAAAGCGGGGACGATCAAAAACCAGATCACCAAGGGGGAATTCGTCGTTCGCGGCATCGAGAACATCGACTTCGACAAACGCACCCTCATCTTCCGGGCGTGTGGAAAAAACACCGACCAAGACCCGTATTTCATCCATCAGTATCGGGTAAGCTTTGACGGCACGGGCCTCATCCCGTTAACCGAGGGGAATGGCACGCATACGTTGAAATGGTCGCCGGATCGCAAACACTATGTGGACACATGGTCCAGAATCGATCTGCCTCCTGTTCACGAACTGCGCAAGGCTGCGGACGGGGAAATGGTTTGTCTTCTGGAAACAGGCGACGTGTCGGCCCTCAAGGACACTGGTTGGAAGATGCCGGAAGTCTTCGTGGCCAAGGGACGGGATGACAAAACGGATATCTGGGGGATGGTGACCCGGCCCCGGAATTTCGATCCGTCGAGGAAATATCCGGTCATCGAGTACATTTACGCAGGGCCGCATGATTCGTTTGTGCCGAAGGCGTTCCGAACCGTTCACGGCCGGCAGAGTCTGGCCGAGTTCGGTTTCATTGTGGTGCAGTGTGATGGCATGGGAACACTGAATCGTTCCAAGGCTTTTCATGATGTTTGCTGGAAAAACATCGGGGATGCGGGCTTCCCGGATCGCATTGCGTGGATCAAGGCGTTGGCTGCCAAGCATCCGCAGGTAGATGCCTCCCGAGTCGGCATCTACGGAACGTCAGCCGGGGGGCAAAGCTCTACGGGGGCGTTGCTTTTTCACGGCGATTTTTACAAGGTAGCCGTCTCCTCTTGCGGATGTCATGACAACCGGATGGACAAATCTTCTTGGAACGAACAGTGGATGGGTGTTCCGGTTGGTCCGCATTACGAGGCGCAGTCGAACATCACCAATGCACACAAACTACAGGGAAAATTGATGCTGATTGTCGGCGAGATGGACACGAACGTCCCCCCGGAATCGACCTATCGGCTGGCTGATGCCTTAATCAAGGCGAAGAAGGATTTCGATTTTCTGATGGTCCCCGGCATGGGACATTCGGACGGCGGCGCTTATGGTGAACGCCGTCGGCGGGATTTCTTCGTCCGGCATCTCCACGGCATGGAGACACCGGACTGGAACAACATGGGCGGCCTGAAAGACAAATAACGACTCGCTCAGCCGGCGTACTTGGCCCCGCTATCGGAGAGTCCGGCCGTGGCGGTGCTGATGTTGCGAATTCGCTTCTCCTGCACCTCTTGACGGAATCGTTGGATCACGTCGGCCAACGGCAGCGATCCAACATCCCGAGCCTTCATTTCCTTGATCGACTCGTCTCGCAACGCCACCGTGCCGGCCGCTTGTTCCTTCTCGCCGATGATGAGGAGGTAGGGGATCTTCTCGAGCGAACCGTCCCGGATTTTCGCCCCGATCTTTTCCGGGCGATAGTCGCCGCTCACCCGGAAACCGGCCTCGCGGAGAGACGTTTCCACTTGTCGGGCGTACTCGTTGAACCGGTCGCTGACCGTGACGATCCGGGCTTGTTCCGGGGCGAGCCACAACGGGAAAGCGCCCGCGAAATGCTCGATCAGGATGCCGCAGAACCGTTCCATCGACCCGAATGGCGCCCGGTGGACCATCACCGGCCGATGCCGTTGGTTGTCGGCCCCGGTGTACTCAAGGTCGAAGCGTTCCGGCAGGTTGTAATCAAGCTGCACCGTGCCAAGCTGCCATTCGCGGCCAATGCAGTCCTTGATGATGAAGTCGATCTTCGGCCCGTAGAACGCGGCCTCGCCGACGCCGATGGAATAGTTCATGCCGCGACCGGCGACGACTTCCAGCAGCGTCTTCTCGGCGTTCTCCCACAATTCATTCGCCCCGACGTACTTCTTGCTCTCGGGATCACGAACGCTGACGCGCACCCGGTAATCGTTCAGGCCGATGGTCTTGAGGACCATCAACACCAGATCGATGTTGTTTTCGAGTTCGCTTTTCACCTGTTCGGGCGTCATGAACAAGTGGGCGTCGTCTTGTGTGAACCCGCGCACCCGCGTGAGGCCGCCGAGTTCGCCGGATTGCTCGAAGCGGTATACGGTGCCAAATTCGGCCAAGCGCACTGGCAAATCCCGATAGCTTCGCGGCTGGGCCTTGAAGATCTGGATGTGGTGCGGGCAGTTCATCGGCTTCAGCAGATAGCCTTCCTGCCCATGCAGCCAGTTTTGCAGAGCCTTGCGGCGATCGTCGGTCGTGGCGGCTTCCTTGTATTCAACCCACAAGGCTCGAGCGTCGAGAACGATCTGACCCCACGAATACTGCGTGTTGTCGTCATCTCCCTTGGGGATTTCTCCCTTGGTGAAGGATTCGAGCAGGGCAAGGAATCCCTGTTCGCGTTCCGTCGTCAGGTGGTTCTTTTCCAACAGCGTCAGCCACGTGTCGATCGTTTGTCCGATCGGGTTCATGTACAGCGGCGGATATTGCGCATCCCGGTAATATGGGAAGTGGCCGCTGGTGCGGTACAAATCCAACCGGCCAATATGCGGCGTATAGACGGGAGAATAACCCCGGATCAGCAGTTCATCTTTGATGAACGTTTCCAACAGGTTGCGAACCATCGCCCCCTTCGGCATCCAGAGGATCAACCCCTGTCCGGCTTCTTGGCTGATCGTGAACAACTTAAGTTGCTTGCCGAGGACGCGGTGGTCGCGCTTCTTGGCTTCCTCCAGTTGCGTCAGGTACGTGTCCAGATCCTTCTGGTTGAAGAAGGCCGTGGCGTACAGGCGTTGAAGTTGCTTCCGGTTCGCGTCGTTCTTCCAGTAAGCGCCAGCGATGGAGATGATCTTGAACGCCCCCACTTTGCCGGCGTTCGGGATGTGCGGCCCGCGGCAAAGGTCGATGAATTCCCCTTGCCGATAAAAACTCAGGCTGGGGTATTTCTTCAACTCATCGTCGATGTGTTCGACCTTGTAGTTTTGCTTCATGTCCCCGCAAAGGGAACGTCCCTCGTCCACGGATCGCTCGAATCGTTCAAACGGTTCGGCTAGCGTGATAATTTTCTTCATCTCTGCTTCGATCTTGGGGAAGTCGGCTTCCGTGATCGGGGTCGGGGAGTCGATGTCGTAGTAAAACCCGTTGGCCAGCGCCGGACCGAAGGCAAGCTGGGTGCCGGGAAAGAGACGCATCACCGCCCGAGCCATGATGTGGGCCGTGCTGTGCCGCAACACTTCGAGCGATTCCGGATCGCGATCCGTGAGAATTTGAAAGCTCACCTGCGCGGGATCGGCCGGGAATTCCCGGTCAAGATCAACGACCGTGCCGGAGACCTTGGCGGCTACGGCGGCCTGGGCCAACCGTTTGCCAATGGCCTCGGCCACATCGCGGGGGCGGCTTCCGGGAGCCACTTGACGGGAAGAACCATCGGGGAGTTGAAGCGTAATCATCGGACGAACATCCTGAAGAGAACGGGTTCGACCATTCGCCCCTACAACGGGTGGACGGCCGGATTCCCAAGTGAGTGATGGCGAACGCCGGGGCCAAAACCGGTACAAAGTGGTTTTGGTTGGCGATTCGCCTGTGAAGCTAACCTACGCAATGGGCAATGGCAATTCGAGAGCCGGACCGCCCGGCGGGTTCGCCCGGCAACTGGACTTCCCAAATTGACCCAACGAGGTTATACCCCCATCCCAAGATCGGCACGATTCGGATTCGATCATTCGGAAATCGCCATTGTGAAAAGGACTTCCATGAAGCGTTTGACCAAACTTTTCCTCTGCGCGCTCCCTTTGGGGCTGACGCCGCAAACCCTTGTTGCCCAAACCACCCCCGCCATTCCCGTCTCGACGACCGCCCCGGCCGGCAAAGCCAGGGCGGCGGCGTTGGTCAATGGGAGGGAAATTCCCGAAACCTCCCTCGAACGGGCGTTGAAGCCGGTGGCCAAGGAAAACAAGGATAAGGCCCGAACGGACATTCTCAATTTCCTGATCGATAACGCCCTTGTTGACCAATACTTGGAACTACTGAAGGTTTCGGTTGATCCGAAGGACGTGGACGCCCAATTGGAAACCTTCAAGGGCGAGGTGAAGAAAGCGGATCAGGATTACGCCAAGGTTTTGGAGAAGATGGAGATCACCGAAGCGGATCTCAAGAAGGAAATCCACAACCAGCTTCGATGGGACAAGTTCGTGGCGATGCAGGCCACCGATGAGAAACTAAAAAAACTCTTCGAGAACAGCCCGGAAATCTTCGACGGTTCGACTGTCCGGGCCAAACATATCCTTATCACGCCGGAAACTCCGGATGAAAAGGGCAAGGCCGCCGCGCTGAAGAAGATTCAGGAAATCAAATTGGCCGTTGAGAAGACCATCGCGGAGGATACGGCAAAGTTGCCAGCTTTGGGGAACAACCTCGCCCAGCAGAAAGCCGTGAACAAGATCACTGAAGACGCCTTCAGTGCGGCCGCCAAGGAACAATCCTCCTGCCCCTCCAAGCGGGATGGCGGCGACCTCGGCGAATTCCCCCGCATGGGCAGCATGGTGGAACCCTTCGCCAAGACCGCCTTTGCCCTCAAAACGTTCCAAATCAGCGAGCCGGTGTCCACACAGTTCGGCTATCACCTCATCATGGTGACGGGCCGCAAGCCCGGCGAACCGACGAAGTTTGAGACGGTGAAGGGGGCGGTTGTCGAAGTTTACGGCTCCAAGTTGAAGGAAGCCGTCGTCGAAAAGATGAAGTCTGACCCGAACACGAAGATCGAAATCATGAAGTGAGACACTTTGACCTAGGCAAGCGTCATTTCTCCGGGTATTGACTCCGGTTGGACCGGGTGGAAAGGATTCCGCCCGATTGGCCGGAGGAGTCGGCGATATGACCGCACGTTTCGTTCTGGCGATGCTGTCGGGCTTGAGTTTGTTCGGCAGCCAGTCATTGTTTGCGGATGAGATTCACCGCAATTCATTCTCGGGCAAGACGACGAGTTTTCTCAAGGGAGATGACAACGTCAAGGCCGAGGTGAAGGTGCAGGAACTGTCCGCCGATCGTTCTCGCAGTCTTCCCACGTCCGAACACATTAAAGTTAGTTGCACGCCCGGCAAAAACGAAACCAACTACGCCTATTTTTACTATCCCACGCCCGCCGCCCCGGTGACGGAAGACCTGAGCGTGAGCCTCTGGGTTCATTCCAATCGGGCGGGTGTGCAATTGCTCGCCCGGCTGGTGATTCCCAAAGAACGGAATCCCAAACAGATCGACGAGCAACTGACAGTCACGGTGTTGCTGGACACTTACAAGGCCCCGGCCAGTTCCTGGCAAAACCTTGTGCTCAAGCGTCCCCTCGAAATCATCCAATCTCAAAAGCTGGCCCTGCGCAACAGGTTGAAACGGGATATCGATTTCACGGATGCCTATTTCGATCAGTTGATTCTCAACGTATATTGCGGCGCAGGTGAAACGGATCTCTATCTCGACAACTTGGAAATCGGGCCGGTGAAAGCCGGGACCGCCCCGCCGATGCCCGCGCCGATGAACCCCAAAGACATGCCTCCCGGCAAGGTGGTTTCCAAGGAAAAAGAACTGCCCAAGAACACTCCTCCCGCCAACGAGCGAGAAGGGCGTGTCGTCGAATTCAAACGGAACAAACTGACGGTGGACGGCGTTCAAATATTTCCCCGGTTTATCCGTTACAGTGGCACGCCGTTGCAGGTGCTCAAGGAAGCCGGATTCAACGGCTTGTACGTGCCGGTGGACACGCCCCAAAGCGTGATCGAGGATGCCATCGACAATTACGGATTCTGGATCATCCCGTACATTCCGCCAGTCTCAGAAACGAACAATGACGATGTGCGGAATCCGCTTGTCACGAAGGATGTTGACACGTTGGTGGCCGCCATCCGCAAATTCCAGTCGGGTGACGGCGTCCTCTTCTGGGACTTCGGGCCGGTGAGGGCCGAGGATTTTCCCCGCGTCTCCCGAACGGTGGAAGCCGTTCGCGCGGCCGACCCTAAACGACCGGTCGGCGCCGATGTGTGGGATGGATTCGACAAATATGCCAACCCCTTGCAATTGATCGGCACCCATCGCGATCCGCTGATGACCTCGTTGGAAATCGATCAATACAGCCGATGGTTGACCCAGCGAAAAATTCTTGCGTCGGGAAGCCGGTTCCAATGGACGTGGATTCAAACCCATATCCCGGAATGGCAGACGAAACTTCTTTACGACAAAACCTTCGCCGACGGTTTCACCGAACCCATCGGCCCACAACCGGAACAAATTCGGCTGCTCACCTATCTGGCCTTGGCCTCGGGAAACAAGGGGATCGGCTATTGGTCGGACAAGTTCCTGGCGGACAGTCATCAAGGCCGGGACAGACTTTTGCAGATTGCCTTGCTCAATCAAGAAATCGAGATGCTCGAACCGCTGTTGTTGCATCTCAACGACGATATCCGATGGGTTCCGTCAAGCAACAAAAATGTGCTGGTGGCGATTCTGCGAACCAACGGCAAAGGCGTGCTGGCGTTGCCGATCTGGCTCGGGGGCGGGGCGCAATATGTTCCTCCGCAGGGCGCCATCCAGAATCTGACGTTCACGGTGCCTTTGGTGCCGGACGGGGCCGAACCGTGGGAAATCAGCCCGGTTCGGGTGCAATCGCTGCAAAATCAGTTGAAACAAACGCCCGAGGGAACGCAAATCACCCTGCCGGAATTTGACCTAACGGCAGCCGTGGTGTTCACGAGCGACAATTCCAAAGACGGCTTGGTGGCCATGTGGCAGAAACACACCCGCCGGGTGAGCCGATATGCCGCGTCGTGGGCGGTTGAAATGGCCGACGAAGAATTTCGCAAGGTTTCCAAGGTTCATGACCGGTTGTGTGAAGTCGCCCCGCCGTTGGAAGAGGCCCGGTTGCTGTTGCGAAATGCCGAGCAACGGTTGATGGCGGCCAAGCGTGATCGTGTCGCCAACAATGACGAATCGGCTTATTACGAAGCCCTACGTTCACTTCGGCCGTTGCGAATTCTGATGCGCGCCCAATGGGACCGAGCCACCCGAGCCTTGGATTATCCGGCAGCCAGTATTTACGCGGCCAGTTATTACACCCTGCCGAAACATTGGGAACTGGCTAATTTGCTGCGAGGAGCCGAGATAGCGGCCAGCGCGCTCAATGACGGCGATTTTGAAAGGGTACAGGTGCCTGATCGACGCGGCGTGCCCATCGGCAATCTGCCCGGTTGGAGCGTTCAAGAAGTGGCGTTGGATGAGGTGTTGATGGATGCCAAATTCGTTCCCGCCGAGGTGGGAGAGGATGAGGAACCCATCTTGCCGGTGAAAAAACGAGCACCGTACACGCCCACCAGCATCTTGAAACAGTTTGACGATCCACAAGGCCCCAAACCGAAGCTTGGGAACACAATCCTGCGATTACGGGTAAGCCCGAAACCGGTGACGCTGAAGAAAGATGAAAAGGCCCCCCCGGAACCCCAAGCCTTGGAGCGTGTGTTTCTGGCGGTCAACAGCCCGCCGGTTCGCCTGACTCCCGGAAGCTGGGTTCGGGTCACTGGCTGGATCAAAATTCCGAACGGCGTCCGGGCATCGGCCGATGGCGTCATGTTTTACGACACCTCTGCCGGGGAGGCCTACTCTCTTCGATTGAATTACCAAGAGAAGTGGAAGCAGTTTCACTTCTACCGGAAAGTGCCTTCCAACGGAGAAATTCGCGTTCGCATGGCCCTCACCGGCTTTGGCACCGTGTATTTCGACGACATTCGGGTGGAACCAATTGTCACACCGATTGCGACCACCAAGGCGAACCCGGTTGTCCCGCCGCCTATGCGGTAGGAGTTCACCGGGGAAATCCCTACACTCGGCTTGATGAGCACACCGATTGTTTTGTCTCAGGCCCGGATCGACGAATCGGGAACCATCTTCGCTTCCCCCTCGTTTAATCCGGTCCTGCACGATGAACTGACTCAACTTCGAGATACCTTGGCGCTGCCACCGGGCGACGAGACTGAGTTTCCTTTCGTCCGGTTTGCGAACCGGGCCACGGTGTTGATCGGGACGGTCAAAGGTCGGCAAGTTTGGGCAAGGGCGTTGGGCCGGGTGTTTTATGAGCGGGTTCCCAACCCGTTTTTTCTGATCGAGATCGCCCCGCCGGATTGGGAGGGCAAGAATCCTCAAGACATCTCTCTGGAAAAAGCCAACCCTCCCGGACGCGACACAAAGACGCTTCAAAAAGTATTGGCCGAAGGAGACGGGCCGTTTCTCCTCGGGGGATGTCAAACGCTGGTCGATCAGGGCAAGATTCTGCTGCAACGGGACCAACCGGAGGAAAAGACCATCCGGGATCTCTGGCAACTATTGCCCCTCAGCATCCAAGGCCGGACAAGTTTCACCGCTTTTGCCCCGGATAATCATCTCGGGTTCGATCTGGCCGTGCTTCGGGAAACACTTGAATCCCATCCGGGGTTTTTGAGCGAAGACCAAGCCCGCGATTATCCCGAAAGCCGGTATGAACGCGAATTGCAAGCCGCCATCGAGAGCGGGGACGAGCGGAGTTTGCAGGCCCTGCTCAATCGGCGAAGCAGCGGCGAGACCCTGAAACTGGCGTTTTCATTGGTGATCGGGATGGCGATCCTTTCCATCGCCGCCCGGATTTTGACGCGATAAGGAAGCGTGGGCCGCATGTCCAAACCTGATGAACTGGTGTTGGTGATCCCCCGTCGTCAATTCGAGTCGGCCGGGGTGTTTCACGGATTCCGGGCGTTCGACGAGGATTATCACTCCCGGCTGATGGCCCCCGGCGGGCTTTCATTTCAACCGCGTTCCCGCATGGAAACCGACCCGGCTTTCAAACAACTGATTCCCTACGTCATCTTGCGGCATGGCCGTCAAATTTTTGAATACATCCGGGGATCATCCGGCGGGGAGAGTCGACTGCATCATCACCGTTCCGTTGGCATTGGCGGGCATATCTCATCAGACGACGGACGTGCCGACGGCGACGCTTACCGGGCCGGAATGCTGCGGGAACTACACGAAGAAGTGGAACTGCGGTCGGCTTTTTTTGAACAGTTGTTCGGCTTTATTTGCGATGACACCATTCCCGTGGGCAAAGTCCATCTTGGGATCGTTCACTTGATTGACTTGGAATCGCCGGATGTGGTTGCTCGCGAGACGGGCATCGCTGGAGGGCGTTTCACGGAAATCTCGGAACTCATCACTCGGTTGGACGAGTTTGAAACATGGTCCCAATTTGCCCTTGAGATCATCGCCAACGAAAACGGCCGGGCCTAAAGCCCGGCCGAGACGCGATTCACACCGCCATTTACTTCTGCGCCGACCGGCCCAGATACTTGCCTTCTTCCGTATCAATTTTAATCACGTCGCCGGCGTTGATGAACGACGGGACGTTGATGACCAGGCCGGTTTCCATCGTGGCGGGCTTGTATTGGGCGGCAGCCGTCGCCCCCTTGATGCCCGGTTCCGTTTCCACGACGGTCAGTTCGACCGTTTGCGGAAGCTGGAAACCCAGAGGTCGGCCTTCGTAAATCGTGACTTGTGCGATGTCGTTTTCACGCAGATATTTGATCTGGTCTTCAACAAACGCGGCCTTCAGCGGCAATTGCTCAAAGGTTTCCGGGTCCATGAAAATGAAGTCATCCCCCTCGCGGTAGGAATACTGCATGTTCTTCGTTTCGAGGTAAGCCAACGCCACCTTGTCGTCCGGCTTCACGCGGTTTTGCGTGATGGAACCCGTCTTGAGGTTGCGGACCTTCAAATACAAAATGGCCCGCCAGTTGCCGGGGGTGTTCAAGTCCCGGTCCAGACATTGGAAAAGCTGGCCGTCCGCGTCAACGTAGACCATTCCTTTGCGAATGTCGATGTTCTTAATGTCCGCCATCGGCACGCACTCCCAAAAAAGTTCTTTACTTCAAATATCCAGCTTAGCAAATACTCGCATGACCTTGTAGGGGAGGGCATGCGCTTCCTTCAAGGACAAGTTTCTTTTTCCTTCGGTTTGCCCTGATGACCCAGTTTCACTCGTTCAAGCCTGCCCTTGCAAATTCCTTCAATCGCCTCTAATGTGCGGCTCGCCTCGGACAAAGGATTGTCCGCAAACCGGCAAGGATGCCAGCATGAAACGGCCACGGATACTGATTCTTGCGGGATGGCTCGGGTTCACTCTGCTACTGTCGGCCGAGCCGCCGCGTGATTTGAACAAAATTATTCCCGTGCAACGCGCCATCGTTGCCGCCCGCGAAGCCCTTCGGCTAAATGACCCCGCCAAGGCGATTCGGATTCTGGAGGCCGAGCAGGCGAATGCCGTCGGCAACACGGCCTATGCGTCCTTGTTGAAGGATGCCAAAGAGGCTTTGGCGAAGACTCAACCGGGCAACCCGGCTGACATCATCGAACCGGATGATAAACAGACCCCGACTTTGAAACTGCCGCCAACCGACTTGGCAGTCCGGCCCGTCTCGTCAGCCACGCTGGCCCCGCCGCTTCCCCCGCCGCCACCCGTGGAAGAAACGGTCAAGGAACCTGTTGCGCCGCCGGAACGATTCCCGGAACCGGAGCCGAAACCGCTGCCGATCATCGTTAATCCGCCCAAGGCGGATGTTGATCCGTTTCAGCAAACCCCTTCTCATGGCCGTCTTCCCGGCAATGATTTGTCCAAGGCCGACGCGGCCTTCGCGGCCAAGAAGTATGCCCAAGCGGCGACTCTTTACCAACAAGCCGCCAAACAGGGGTTAAAGCTTACCCCCGAACAACAAGAGCAATGGATTTACTGCCGATTGTTCAATGTCGCCACCCAACTCAAGAGCGGAACAGTCGACGAAGCCCAGCGAGGTGTCCTGCTCCGGGAAGTGGCCGATTGCCGGCAATCCGGCTCTGAACGGCTCCATGATTTTTGCGACCGGCTGACGGCTTCCCTGCGACCCGCGACAGCGTCAGCGCCAACGCCAACCGTTGCCGGGGATTCGCGGAACTTTGCCATCAAAGGAGTGGCCGATCCCGTGAAGGCCGGCGAAGTCATCCAAGTGGCCGACGCGGTTCGCGCGGCGATGTATCAACGTTGGAGCGGAACCACCGCCAACGACTGGGCCACCCCGTGCGAAATCACCCTGCACGCTTGCGGAAAAGATTATCGGCAGGTGACCCACAAGCCCGAATCGCTTTGGGGTCATTCCACCGTGGGAGTTCGTGGAATTGATGTGGTGACACGCAAGCTGGACTTGTGTGGTGACGATCTTTCGCTGTTGGATGTGACCCTGCCGAACGAAATCACGCAGATGATTCTGCTGGAAATGTACGCCGAACAACCGCTGCCGAAATGGGCGTTGATCGGAATGGCCGCCCTCTCGGAAACGCCAGAATCGGTGGCCCGTTATCGGCGAACCGTCCCTGGTTTGTTGCGAGATCGCAAGCTACTGATGCTTTCAGTTCTGTTGGAGCAACAAACATTCCCGGAACCCGAGGCCACCACGGCTTTTTATGCCCAAAGCATCTCACTCGTGAGCTTTTTGGTTGAGAAGAAAGGGTGCAAGGCGTTCGCGACTTTCCTGCGGGAGGCTCCCCGCCGAGGCATCGCCAAAGCCTTGCAATCACACTATGGCTTCAAGGATGTGGCCGATCTTCAGCAGCAATGGTTGAAGTCTCTGTCCGTCACGCAATGAATTGCCGAAGTGGCGGGGTCGTCTGGGATTCCTAAAACGATAACTTCGGTTACCGCCGACCCGCCACCGACCCCGGAGTCTTCTCTTGTCCAGTCCCGTCGCACCGCTGAAGCCATATCAAGTGTGGCTCGTCGTGATCGTCGCCTCCATCGGTTTCCTCTTCGACACCTACGAACTGCTGATGTTCCCGGTGATCGCCCGCCCGGCGATCATGGAACTCGCTCAATTGCCGGAACAATCAGCCGAGATTCCGGGTTGGATCGGCCGCATCAACTGGCTGACGGCATTGTCCGGTGGAATCTTCGGTTTGATGGGCGGTCTTTTCATTGATCGCTTCGGCCGGAAAAAGATCATGGTCGCCAGCATCATGCTCTACTCCTTCTCGCCGGTGTTTGCCGCGTTTTCAACCAGTTTGTGGATGCTCATTGTGTTCCGTTGCACCACCTTCATCGGGGTGTGCGTGGAATTCGTCGCGGCCATCACCTGGCTCTCGGAGCTTTTCACCGAGAAACGCTCCCGCCAACTGGCGGTTGGCTGGACCCAGGCGTTTGCGTCGGTCGGCGGGCTATTGGTGACCGCTGTTGCCGGTTATGTCATCACACACTTGGATCAATTCCCCGCGTTGCCCATGGGCGGGGAGCAAGGAACCAAAACGGCTTGGCGATATACGCTGCTCACCGGGATGATTCCCGGTTTGATGATTGCCCTGATGCTGCCGTTCGTGCCGGAATCGCGAATCTGGGCCGAACGGAAGCGAAACGGAACATTGATCCGGCCGCGTCTGTCCGAATTATTCACCAAAGATTTGCGACGAACAACCCTTGTCACCGCCTGTCTCTCGGCCTGTGCTTACGGAGCGGCGTTTGGCGCCTTGCAATTGACCCCTCCTCAAATCGTTCCCGGCTTGCCGGAGTTTGCGGCTCCCCGTGCGGAGATCATGAAGGAAGGCAAGCAACTCGAAGCAAAATTGGAGAACAAGGACCAGTTGCCGCCCGAGGAAGTCAAAGATCTCACCAAACAAGTGGGTGCGAACAAAGGCAAGTTGAAAGAGCTCCAAAAACAAACGCAGCAAAAGGGTTCGGAAGTTCAACTTTGGCAGGAACTTGGCGGATTGCTTGGGCGGATCGCCTTGGCGATTCTGGTGGTCGTCATCATCAAGCATCGTCTGTTGCTGCGAATCTTCCAGTTCCCCGGTTTGATCATTTTTCCCGTCACCTACATGCTGTTCTTCCGCGATCAACCGGAACTGTTCCCGATGGGAATCGCGTTGGCCGGGTTTTGCACGGTCGCCCAGCTTAGTTACTTCGGTGAGTTTCTGCCGAAGGTTTTCCCTACGCATCTTCGCGGGACCGGGGGAAGTTTCGCCACGAATGTCGGCGGTCGAATGATTGGAACATCGGCGGGGTTTGTCACGACTTCGGTGGTGGCGCCCATGATGGCCGGGGATAACAACTTCGCCAAGGTGTCGATGGCCGCCGGGATCGTCGGGGCCTCCGTCTGTGTGATTGGTCTGATCGCCTCGTGCTTCCTTCCGGAACCGAAGGCTGAAGAATAACGCCCAAGATTTTGGATGAGCGGAAAACAAAGGAACCCGGCGATGAATCGATTCATCGCCGGGTTCCTTTGTTCAAGGAGAGTAAAACTCACTCCTTTTTGGCGTCTTCCTTCTTTGGCTCATCCTTCTTTTTCGATTCTTCCTTTTTCTTTGGCTCGTCTTTTTTGCCGCCATCAATGGCGTCGATCAATTTCTTCTTTTGCTCGGCCGTCAGCACTTCGGACATCTTCTTGGATTGCTCGGCCTTGAGCTTTTTGATCTCGTCTTCCAGTTTGTCAACCTTGCCGCGATATTCCGTTTGGATTTTGTAGACCTCCTCCTTTTGGGAAGCCGTCAAATCCAAGGCCTTCCAGCCAGCCGGTAATTGTCCTTTTACCTTTGCTTCCTTCTTGTCCTGACTTTGGACACCATCGGAACTGGCGAGAAATCCGAGGGCCATCACGAACGCCAACGCACCGAGTCTTGCAAGGCGCATAAAACAAGTCTCCAAAAAATGTGGGGGTGTGGGAGTGTGATTTTTCAATCACTCACACACGAGAATCGGAATGACACGCGGAGTCAAGAAAAATCGGGGAATTTGCCACGAGATCTTCCGCATTGGTTCGGCTTCAACGGCCCTGACGAATGTTCGAGCCGAGACCAAACGCTCCTTTGTTTTCACTTCCCTTTTCGAGATGCGCCGTGGGATCGATTGCCGAAGACTCACGGAAGCCAGGGAGGGCTGATGATGGTCTTCTGTATTCTTCAAACCTTTTTGGGACTGGCGAGTCTGGCCAGCCCGGATGTCGTCCGCTGGGTTCCGGCCCAACCGTATTGGCGGTTGCACGACTCAAAAGGCAACATCATCAAAATCGAGCCTGGGCCGATGTGGACGCCCGCGCCCAAATATCCCGGCCCGGCAATGGCGGCCGTGCTTGGCAAGCCAAAACCCTAATCAATGTTTCGCATCGGGTAGTCCGAGGATCGCTTCCGAATCCAAGGCGATGCGAGTTCCCGGATGGCGAGTCTTCAAATATTCAGAGGCGGTGTTTGCCTCTTTTGGTGCCTTGGCTTCAAGAACCTGAATTAACCGGATCAGCCGTAGCGCATCCCCATACATGTCATTTTCGGGCTTGGAAAGACCATCCTGCTCAAATCTTGCGAGGATGGAACGGACTCGTTCTTCTCCCTCGGCCCCGAGTTTCTTACGCCCCGGATCTTGTAGCAGCTCCATCCCGCGATAACTCGTTTTCAAAATGGTTTTCCGGGCGGCCTCGCGGACGCGGAATTCATCATGATCCAGATCGGCGATTGCTTTCTTCAAACGTGCCCGCTCCTTGTCCAGTTCCGTGATCCGCGTCATGAGGATTTGCAAGTTTTTGCCCGGCTCTCCGGCGTCCTCCGGGAGAAGATCAGCCATCGCCTGATGGCCGACAACCGGGTAAATCGAGTCGAGTTGTTCCCAAGCATCCGCGACTGTCATTCGCTGTCGGGGTTCGATATCCCGTGACAATTTCCAGACAAAGACCCGACCATCGGCGTCTCCTGCCGCCAGATGAAACTGCTTCGTGTCAAACGCCAGCCCGGTGATGGTTGCCCGGTGGGAGGAAAACTCTCCGAGCGATTTTCCGGAAGCGATATGCCAGACCCGGACGACTGGCGATGGCTCGCGGGTGCCGATGGCGACCAACGCGCCATCGGGGGAAAACGCCATCGTGGAAATATCACCGTCGTCAAATCGGCGTTCAAAAGCCCGGTAAATCTGGTTCGTGTTGACATCCAACAACACCAATCGGCCCGCGCTGGCCACCGCCAACAATCGTCCGTCGGGACTGAAGGCTAGGGGGATCTCGTCCCGGCGGGGGAATCGCTTCGAGATTTTGCGATCAAGGGAGCCATCCGCTTTCAGATTGCAGATTTGCACGGAACCGGTTCCGGAAGCAATCGCCAGTAATCGCCCGGTCGGGGAGAGCGCCAAGCCGGTCGGCTTGACATCATCGAGTTTCAGAACAACGGGCTTTGAAGTGTCATCCGCCAAGAAAGCCACCTTTCCACCGGGCGACCAGAACACTCTTCTGGAATTTTCCGTGGCGACGGCCGCCCGAGCATGGTCGTCATTTTTCACCGAACCCATGCTCAATCGGGCAAATTTGTTGTCTTGGATGCCCCACGGTTCAAGGGCGGTCTTGCTTAAAACCAAGAAGCGTTCTTCCTTGGGAATGATTTGAGTGAACTCATCGGAAATCCGGCCGCTGGCACTTTCACCCCTTGGCGAATCATATTTCCACCGGGTGATATCTGATCCCGCGATGAGAACCAACTCCCCGGATCGCGAGTACCAAAGAGAGCGAATTCCCGGTCCGGACGACTTCCAAGAAGCCACCGTTCCCTCGACCGGCTTTTGCTCAATTCGCAACGGGAAGGCGAGGCCTAAGCCATGTGTGGCCGCCACCATCAACAAGGAAATGACGAGTCGCCGCATTGTGATGTCTTCAATGGGAGGATGTTATGCGGGAAGAACGGACGAGCGGGCGAAAATTGACCGAAAATGACCGCTTGAGTCGTTTTTGAATGACGGGAAATGGCCCGTTTTTCCTTCAGGCTGGAGACTTCTGGACAGGTTCCTCATGCAAGCGGGCAAAATGAAGGCCGTGATCTCGCATCCGTCGGCCGGCCTCATCCCCCCGGCCGGCAAGCAGGGATTCGATGATCCCGATATGATGTTCGACAACGATCAGGGGATCAAATCCTTTGCGAATTTGGCTGACCAATCCACGGGGACGCAAGGCCGTTGATTCCCAAAGTTCGATCAGTGTTTGGTTGCCCGAGGCGTTGACAATGAGGCGGTGAAAATCATTGTTGGACACCGCCAGCGTCTCAAAGTCACCTTTTTTGGCCGCCCGCGTGACGATGGCGTTTAACCGTCGAAGTTCTTCACCGGCTTCCGCATTGGTCTGAAAGTGTCTGGCGGCCAGCACGCAAGCCATGTCCTCCAAGGCCGCCCGGACTTGGTTCATCTCCCGTTGCTCACGGTCGGTCATCTCGCGGACACGCGCCCCTTTTCGCGGAACCGAATCAACAAGGCCCAACCCGCCGAGCATCCGGATCGCTTCCCGCACGGGGGCTTGGCTGGTGCCGAACTCCTTCGCCAGACACAGTTCCACCAACCGATAGCCGGGCGGGTAGTCCCCCCGGCCAATCCGGTCGGCCACCACATCGCGGATTTGTTCCGCAAGACAGGTCCGGTTCAGGGTTGTTTTGGCCATGACATCACCGTTTAAGGAGAGAATCTGACGCCATCGTGTAAGATCATAAGCGATTATCGATAATTAATTCTAGCAATCAGATCAAGAGTCAAGCGGGGGTGTCCCATGTGGATTGTCAAACTGGCCTTGCGACGGCCGTATACGTTTGTGGTGGTCGCCTTGCTCATTTTGGTTCTCGGCATCTTATCGGCCCGCCGTGCCCGGACGGACATTTTTCCGGAAGTCGATTTGCCGGTGGTCACCGTGATTTGGACCTATCGCGGCATGGACACCACCGAATTCGAGAAGCGGGTGACAACGTACAGCGAATACGCGATCAGCGCCAACGTGAACAACATCAAACGAATGGAGTCTCAGACGCTCAACGGTGTCAGTGTGATTCGGATTTTTTTCCATCCGGGAACGGATGTGAATGCCGCCCTGGCCCAAGTGACGGCCACCTCCCAATCGATTCGGCAAGTCATGCCTCCCGGCATCCAACCGCCAATTATCTTGCGGTTCAATGCCTCCAGTGTGCCAGTGTTGCAACTGGCTCTCTCCAGCAAGACGATGAGCGAATCGGATGTCTACAACTATGGTCTTTACACATTGCGGCAGCAACTTTCCATCATCCCCGGCATCACGCTCCCCACTCCATACGGTGGCGTGGAGCGGCAGATTCAAGTGGATCTGGACCCCGAACTTATGCGGGCACGCGGCGTTTCGGCCAAGGATGTGTCCGATGCCGTCAACGCGAATAATCTTGCCGCCCCCACCGGAACCGCCAAAATCGGCGACCAGCAATACCCGGTGACCTTAAACAATACCCCGCCGGTTGCGGATGCCTTCAACGCCATTCCCATCAAAACGGTCAACGGGACCACCATCTACATGCGAGATGTGGCCCAAGTGCGGGACGGTTTTCAAGCCCAAACCACGGTCGTTCGCCGGGATGGAACACGCGGGGTGCTGGTGACGCTTCTGAAAAACGGGGATGCCTCAACGCTCGACTTGGTTCGCTTGGTGAAGGCGGTGATGCCGACCATCCAAGCCGCTGCCCCGGAGGGATTGGATGTGGACTTGTTGTTCGATCAATCCCTCTTCGTGGAGGCGGCCGTTGACGGGGTGGTACACGAAAGTGTGATCGCGGCCGGGTTGACGGCTTTCATGATTTTGGTGTTCCTTGGTTCGTGGCGAAGCACGTTGATCGTGGCCGTGTCCATTCCGCTGTCGATTCTGACATCGATCTCCATCCTGTACGCACTCGGTTACACCTTGAACGTGATGACCCTCGGCGGGCTGGCTCTTGCCGTAGGGATTCTGGTGGATGACGCGACGGTGGAAGTGGAAAACGTCCACCGAAACCTTGGCTTGAACAAACCATTGCTAACCGCCATCCTCGACGGGGCCAGTCAGATTGCCGTGCCGACGTTCGTGGCAACGCTGACCATCGGAATTGTGTTCGTCGCGGTCACGTTTCTGGATGGCGTCGCCAAATATCTGTTCACGCCGCTGGCCCTCGCCGTGGTTTTTGCCTTGGGAACAAGTTACTTGCTCTCCCGAACGCTTGTCCCGACGATGATCCGATACTTGTTGGTCAATGAATCTCACCACACGCCGGATACGATGTTCGGCCGGATGCACAACCGGTTTGAAATGGTCTTTGAAGCTTTCCGCAGCAGTTATACCCGGTTGCTGGGCTGGAACCTGCAACATCGCAAAACGGTTCTTGGCCTGTTTCTGACAGGAACATTGGCCGCCGGGTTGCTCATTCCCCAAGTGGGCGAGGACTTCTTCCCAACCGTGGACGCCGGGCAATTCCGGTTGCACGTCCGCACCCAACCGGGAACCCGTCTTGAACAGACGGAACGCTACTTCACCCAAGTGGAGGACGAAATCCGGGCGACGATGGGCGACGATGTCCGGTTGGTGATCGATAACATCGGCCTGCCGAATCGCAGCTATTCGATGGCCTTCGGGGACAGTGCCACGACGGGGGTATCCGACGGGGAAATTCTCGTCTCCCTCAAGCCAGATCGAAAGAAATCGACGCCGGAATACATGGCCGAACTTCGGGTCCGGCTGGCTGAGAAGTTCCCGCAACTCACCTTCTACTTTCAACCGGCGGATATCGTGTCCCAGATTCTGAACTTCGGTCTCCCGGCCCCGATTGACGTTCAAGTCGGCGGGTACGACGGTAAGAAGAATTTTGCCATCTCCCAGAAGATTGTTACCCGGTTACGGGAAATCCCCGGCGTGGTCGACGTGCATCTTCATCAAGTGACGGCGGTTCCCTCGCTGCACTTGCAAGTCGATCAGACACGCGCCAGCCAGCTTGGACTGACCCAGCAGGATGTGGCCAACCAAGTGTTTGTGTCTCTCTCCGGCAGCCAGCAGGTGCAACCGAACTTCTGGGTGGATCCGCAAACCGGGATTTCTTACCCCGTGGAAACCCGCACGCCGACCCATGCGGTGGATTCGCTCTCAGCCATCGAGTCGATCCCCGTGCCGACTAAGGAACGCCCCGATCAACCGCAATTGCTAACCAACCTCGCCAAGCTTGACCGCCGTTCGACGGCCGAGGTGACGAACCACGTCAATGTACAGCCAGTGTTCGACATCTATGCCAACGTGCAGGGCCGGGATTTGGGCGGCGTGGTGCGGGATGTGCAAAAAGTGGTGAACGAGCTAAAGGCCGAGCAATCGCCCGGCAACACCATCGAAATTCGCGGCCAGGCCGAGAGCATGAGAAGCGCCTTCCAACGCCTCGGGATGGGCTTGGTCTTCGCGGCCGTATTGGTTTATCTGCTCCTCGTGGTGAACTTCCAAAGCTGGACCGATCCGGCGATTATTCTCAGCGTGCTGCCGGGGGCATTGGCCGGCGTGGTGCTTGGGTTGTTGCTCACCAAGACAACCTTCAGCGTGCCGGGCCTGATGGGGGCGATCATGGCCATCGGCGTGGCGACGGCCAACAGCATTCTTCTGGTCACCTTTGCCAATGATCGGAGAAAAGAGGGCGTCGATGCGATGAGCGCCGCCTTGGAAGCCGGGGCCACCCGGATGCGGCCCGTGCTGATGACCGCTCTGGCGATGGTTTTGGGGATGTTGCCGATGAGCTTGGGCTTGGGCGAAGGGGGAGAGCAAAACGCCCCGCTGGCTCGGGCGGTGATCGGCGGGTTGTTGGTCGCCACCCTGACGACGCTCTTGGTTGTTCCGGTCGTCTACAGCATCATGCGGGCCAAGACCGCTCCGCGTTCTGAGGTCGAGCCTGAGTTGCAATAACCATTGCTTTTGAAGTGCTTTCCGAAGTGGCCCCCCTGCTGGCCGACAGGAGCGGGATGGGCAGTTGCAATAACCATTGCTTTTGAAGTGCTTTCCGAAGGGCGAGACGAGCATCGTCTCGCCCTTCGGTGTTATTCAAGTTTCCCCGTCGTGAAAAACTTCTGTAAGCGCAAAACAGATTCGCGGTATGAAGTCATATGCGATAACCGATTATCGATATTTGCGAGACGATCATGACAAGCACATCCCTCATTCCGACTCAAGCCAACCTCACATCGGCCCCGCGACGACGGTGGCGACTGGTCGGCGGCGTTCTGGTGGCCTTTTCAGCACTCGGCGCGGCGGCCACGCAATGGAATCCCCTGACAGCCAGTTCGCAAGCATCACCCGTTCGCTCCGAGCCAGCCGGGAAAACCGTCACGGTGGTCAATTCCGTCACCTCGTCAGCCAACACCGAACTTCTGTTGCCCGCTCAATTGCTTCCCTATGAGCAAACAACCTTGTTTGCCCGTGTGGATGGTTACATCGGCAAATGGCATGTGGATCGTGGTGCCCGCGTGAAGGCCGGTGATTTGCTGGCCGAGATTGATGCGCCGGAATTGGACCAGCAAGCCAACCGGGCGACGGCGGCGGTCGAGCAGGGCAGGGCGATGGTGGCTCAATTGCGAGCCGATTTGGAACAAGTGATTGCGGACGTGGACACCGCCAAAGCCTTGGTGAAAGTGGCCGAGGCCAATCGTGATTTCGCAGCCAGCGAAGCCGAGCGACTAAGCCGGGCCGGCTTGGCCGCCAGTCGGACGGAGGCCGAAACTTCCGTGCGGAACCGGGACACAACCTCGGCCCAAGTGCTGTCTGCCTCGGCCGAGGTGAACTCCAAGGAAAAAATGATCAACAGCCGCAAGGCCGCGATTGAAACACAATTGGCCACCGTCAAAGGCTTGGAAGCCGAGGCCAAACGGTTGAAGGAGATGCAAAACTTTAAGCGAATCACCGCTCCATTCGATGGAACGATCACCCGTCGTTACGCGGAAACCGGGACGATGCTTTCGACTGTGTCGCCCCAAGCCTTGTTCCACATTCAGAGTTCGGCCATTCTCCGGGTTCAGGTGGACGTCCCCCAAGGACACTCGGCCGAATCCCGGATGGCGAAATTCGGTTATGTCATCATCCCCGAACTGACAGACAAACCGCTCAAAGCCAACGTGGCCCGAACGGCCAACGCCCTCGACCCGACCACTCGGACGCTACGCATCGAACTGGAACTGCCCAATGCCGACAGGGCCATCCTCGCCGGGACCTACGCCCAAGTTCGCCTCTCAGCCGCCGCAGGCCGGGCCATTCCCTTGGTTCCAATCTCCGCGTTGCGACATACCCCGCAGGGTGTTGAAGTGGTAATCGTGAACAGGAACAAGACCGAGATTCGCCCGGTGAAACTCGGCCGTGACTATGGCCGGGTGATAGAAGTGCTATCTGGACTGACGGGGGAGGAACAACTGGTTGCCAATCCCACAAATGATCTGGCGGCCGGAGAAACCGTTGCTGTGAAAGATGGCCAGCGAACAGATGGAGCCGCTGTCGCTCTGGCAAAAGTTTGGCCGACCAGTGCTGGCGCCCACGGCAAATAACCGATTTCGACGAAAACAAATGTAAAACCCGTAAAAAGGCCCGCAGAAATGGGGGCCTTTTTACATTGGCTTCCAAAGTTATTCATCGAAAAGATCAGCCTGATATCCTCTCCGATTAGTTGAGCGAGCATCTTTTCCGCTCTATGCAGGCTTTGGGTTCGTCGTATTGGCTGGGAGATTACCGGGGTCGGTCAACTTGGGATGCTTTCGAGGATGGGATATGGATCGGCCTCGGAAAAGTAGGGCCGTATGATTTTTTCACGGGAGCGTTCAGTCAGGTTTGTCGTCCAAGTTTTTGGGTTGTGATCAACAAGTGAGAGGTTTTGGCAAGCAGATATCTGATTATGTGATGATTTTTAGATGATTAGATATGGAAGAGATGAAAATTGGATGTTTTGACGTCCTCTGGAACAATTGAAAATCCTAAATACTTGTGATCAAAACATGGCGCGATCTTCATCGTAACTTGTTTGAATGGAGGCGCTGGGAATCAGGGTCGCCATTCCAAAACCTTCAAATTTACCGTAAAAACAAGCATGTTTTGTTTCGCCACTTCGCCAGTTCTGTACCAAATCGGGGTAGTTCTGTCTCAATTGTGTCTCAATTGGACAGGGTAGGGCAGGGCAGTTTTTGACTCGCCTCCAACCCATCATTAGCGGGGGTTCTGTACCAAAATTGACGGGTCAGGGCAGAGGAATTCGCGGCTTGCCTCCAAACCAGAACGAGAGGAAAAATCTGGTACAGAACTTTTCCTACTGAGGCGGTGCGCCGTTTCCCGGCGGCGTACCTTCATGGCTCGCCCATCATCAGGAGGTTTGCCATGTTGGAAACGATTGTGTTGGTGATCGAAACAGAACCGGGGATGTGGCGCATCTGGTCACCGGATTCGCTTGGTGATCGTCCGTCTGGTCCGCGTAGGTCGTTGGTGGTTCGTGGTCGGACATTGCCGCCATTGCCGGATGAAGAATTGAGTTTTGAGGAAGTGCAAGCGTGGGAGAAACGGCTAAAGGAAAGCGGATTTGAGATTGATTGAAGTTGCCGCATTCACATTTGTTTCATAGTGGGCTTCAGGTCACTTGTTTGCGAAAATTTTCTCGTGGGTTGGCATTCGTACACCAACGAACTATTCAGTTGGGTAACGGGATAGTGTTCCCGTTTCCAAACACCTATCGGAGTATTTTCATGGATGAAATGTTGGTATTACTGGAGGTCGGGCAACGTGTCCGGCATCTGACCAAATGGCTGACGGGAACGATTGAGAGTGTTGATCTAAATCCGGGGGCTATGTTTGGTCCTGCCGTGTCCTATAAGGTTCAATGGGATGATAATTCCCAACCAGAACCTTTTACCGATCCCACAGAAGTGACGCCAATTGATTGAGCATTAATGCAAACTGAATGGCAGAGGGAAGCCGTTTGGCTCCCTTCTGCCTGCTCCGATTCTTTCAATCGGGAACGCACCTATTTTTTGCGAGGAGCTTGGTGGTATTTGTGAGGGTTGACGCCTTCTCCAGAAAATCGGTGAGCCAAGAATGCAAAATTCCTATGCATTTCCCACAACACATCATCACAAGCAATGCGATTTGTTCGGCAACTCAAAACATAAAAAAGCCCGCTTAAAGCTCTTCTGTCCCAATTTGCAGAGCAAAGATTTCTGGAAACTCCAAAATCAAAAGTAATGTCAACATTCTCAGGATAATTCGGATTGGAAACAAACAAAATGGCTATTGGATTCACCACTCTGAGCATGAATTGCGTTTCGATATGAGTACAAAGCTGAAAAAGAGGATTAGTCTCTTTTAAGCGAACCATAATTTTACCTCAGTGAGAATATTAAAAGAGCAAAACACGAGGGCAAGGCTAGCCTTGCCCTCGTGGTGAATTCCGATTACTTCGTTTTCTTGAAGGTGAAAATCACTCGTTTCTTGGCGAGTAGAGGAAAATCGACGAACACACCACAATGGCGGCTGGGGCTGATGTATGACGCCTGTCTCAAATCCATTTTGAGCAACAACACATTACCCGCAACCAATGGGGCGACATCAAAACCCAGACTTACCATGATTTTGCCGAGATGGTTATAGGCATAGGGATTCACATCGTGAGCGCCTGTTCCTCTGTGTTGAGAGTAGAAAGCTGTTCCTTCGTTCAGCACATCGCAAAACGAGGGATACGAACCAAGAATACCCTCGATGTGGTTCCAGTCGGATTTGAAATATTGAGGACCGTCAGAGAGCGATTCGAGACGGATTTTGACTCGTTCCGTTTCCCCGTTCGGCTGGACGAGCAATCCCTCAACGACTTTTTCGATCCATGCCTGTTTATCGTAGTCGAACAGGTTCTCCTTTTGGATGTTGCTCAAGGAGAGGTTTTTGTTCCATTTCTCAATGTCGCCCCCTGAACCTCCAAAATGCAGACTCCCAGCCGGGCGATCCAAATCGATGGACAGACGCAATTTGTCCGTACTCTTCACCGTCGCCTCTGAAGCGTCGGGATAAAGACGCTCCAAGTGCTTCACAGTCTCGGCGGCGATCTTCGCGTGACGGTCACTAACGGTATTCAAAACGACCTTCATAGCCCTACTCCCCAAACAAAACCAACGCTTCAGCCCATTCGCCCTCCCTCTCGAAACGATCCTCACGGTTTGGCTAGAGGAAGCGTGCCGCGAGACTCTCGCGGGTATTCGCTCGCTATAGCAGGTGATGCACCTGCCACCGTCTAACCGCGCCATCAGACCGTTCCAAGGTCATGGCGAGGTTAAACGCCACATTGGCGTTTAACCTCTTTTGCCGCATCCCAACCATACCTACCGAATGGTTTTCGTTGGCTGCAGACGAGTAATGTAACCGATGGGGTTTTTATGTCAACGAAGAAATGAAGATAGTTTCCAATCTGATTATGAAATTAAAACTATTAAAATCGCGGAGCGATTTTAAGGGGTGAAAGAGTTTTTTCGGAAAAATCTTTTTAGGGGGTAAACCGTGGGTTGTTCACGCCGCAGGGACCTAGGTTAAAAATTCATCCCGGCATCGATCAAAACCGAAACGATTGAATCAATAGTTCGATTGAATGTGTTGTTAATAATGGTTTTTAAAAATTGGTGGATGCGGGGACATGGGGAGAGAGACCTTAGTCTCTCCCCCCCCCTGTCCTCACCCCGGTAAAGAGATGAGATTGAATAGTATCCTTTTCCTGATTCTTTAAGGGGGACTAATATTAAACCGTCATTTTCTGGTCTAACCAGAGGTTCACATAGGCTGACGGTTTACCCTCTAAAACAGGTGTCAGTTCATACCCACCACTCGAACCGAGGGTAGTTGCAACCGCCCCGCGTTGTTTCAACCATCCAATCGGGTCAATCCTTTGAAACTGCTTCAGGGTAATGTCCAAATGCTCCAGTAACTCCGTTCGTGTCCTTTTCTCTGTGAGAAAGAGAATGGTTTTCAGGAGATACCCCCGGAGTTCTTCAGCCTTGCGTGCCCGTTCGGAATACTCCAAATCAAACCGCAATTGCTCCACTCCTCCAATGACCTGCTTGCGTAGGGTCTGGTAAAACTGACGAACATACCTCCCGCGTCCTTCAATGGCGTAAACATTGGTCAGTTTGTTTCGGCTGAACTCGTATGTGTTGTCCGTCGCCGTCACGATGTCACCCGAACCCGACACTTTTCCCATCTTGTTCGTGTGGTGGATCATAATCAGGCAATGACCGTTCTTCCCCACCCAATCCCGCAACGGTGTCAGGAGTTGGTTCACATACGACGCTTTGTTCTCCCAATCCTCTACCGCATTGTCAGCCATGCCGAACGCCCGCCTCATGGAATCAACCACGAGGACAGACGGGGGCAGTCCGCGAAACTGTTCTTCCAGCCATTCGACGCTAAGGGTTTTGGGCAGGACATGCCCGTGATATCCCTCATGGTCAATTTTGCTGGCGTAATGAATTTCCTCGTCCACCTCTTCCGAGAACGGCAGGACATTGGCGAAATGGCATGAGCCGAACGGACCCATTTCGTAATCGAGAATGTAAATCGGCTTTTTGTGAACACGCTTTCCCCAAATGGTTGATTCTCGGCGGGTATGTTCTGCCAGTTGCATTAGGATTGTGGTTTTGCCGATTTTGGATTCGCCCGCCCAAATGTTCATGCTGCCCATCGGGAACAAATCCTCAATAAACCAATCGAGTTTGAAACTCATGCGGCGTAGCTCACGGAAATTTGACCATGTGAATTTGGGTTTTTCCTGCGCAGGCTTCGCCATCACCTCCGACAACCGGCTGTAATCAATGGGTTCAGCCCCTATCCCCAGCCAGTCCAACAGCCGGGAAACAAACTCATTGCCAACGAGTTCAGCCAAACGGGGAAACCCGGTCGTTTTCCCATCACCGCCCCTAAATGTCGCCGCCACACATCCCAGCCGATCCGCCACATCACCGTCATCCGCAGCGATACAAACACCGTGAACAAATGATTCAATGTCCTCCAACGCCCAACCAGCCCGCATTAAACCGCCGGAGAGAGCCAAAGCGGCGTCATGCCGGATTCCAGCCCTCCAAAACCTCGTCAACGCGCAAACGCTCGCTAATGTCGCCACCGCTCGGGACAGTTCAGCCCATGAAATTTCTTTGGGGTTCAAATCCCCGTGCCATTCAATGCGCTCGCCGTTGGGATGAACGCTCGGCGGAACCATCGTTTGCCCGCCTGTAGATCGCAATTCCACGAGAGAACCGGACAGGGTGAACTTCTTTGATGCGCCCGGCTGGTCGGTCACTCGATACCAGTAATGTGTTGTTTTCCCGCCTCTCCCGTGCTTCATGCGGGTTGTTGGCAGAAACATTTCAGCGACTAAAACAGCCTCTTCACAGTCACAATCCACATCAACCAAACCGGATGAGTTCACCCCCAGAACCAGCCCGACATTGTTGTTAAACCCCTCTGGGAATTTGTCATTCAGGTAATCATCACCAAGGTTTTTAAAATTTAGATTCTGCCATCCTTGTGTTTTGGGCGCTTTTGTGCCCTGTTCATAGGCGACTGGCGCCCATCCGTTTTCATAATATTTCCGTGCGTATTGCGATAGCGTTTGAGATTTGTTAAAATCCTTACTATGTAAATTGTTAGTCGTCTCTTTCATTAAATCGTGCCTTTCGTGTCAGTGTTGTTTTTGACAGCCCCGCTTTTGCGGGGCTGTCTTTTTTCTTGCAATTCAGCCATAATCTCCAGTCTCGGAATAATCTCCAACATCAGCGGATATGAATAATACTTCGGCGCCCAGAACGGGAAATCAGCCGCAGGGATATGCCCTCGTTTGACAGCCGCGTAAGCTACCTGTGGGTTTAGCCCCAAGGCTTTGCACAGCCCGTATAGAGTGTATTTCGTCTCATAATCAATATTCGGATTCATCATAATTTCCTAAAAAGAGTGACGATTAATAAAAATTAAAATCTGTCACTCTTTTACAATAGTAACAATTATTTTTGTTAGTGAAACCGGAGATTGATTTAATGAATGAGAGTGTGATAGATTGGGAATCGCGTTGGTTTGATGCGTGTCTGGTTGAATTAAACAACACCAATCGGACATATGCGGAGAATCTTGAGGCGGCTGGATATGTGTTTCTGGCAATCGCCCGCGAAAGAGACGATTTTTACAAACGAGAGGTATTGAAATGACGATGGAAGAGGAAAAGGCGTTGGGCAATCCCACAACACCGACAGATGATGAGCTTGATGAGCTTGTTGAGCTTGTTGAGATTTGCCGACGAATCAGGGCAGGCGAGAGAGTGACATTTGTACTCGATGGGGGAAAGTGGGTGGAACAATGACCAAAAAAGAACAATTCACATCCAGCGTTTACGCCTATCTTGACGAACATTGGAAAACAAACCGGGAATTGCCCATGTTGCTCGCCAGATGGATTCATACCGTTCCAGACGAGAGCGAAGCGCGTTCAAAGTTTGTCAAGAAACTGATGAAGACAGACCAGTTTTTACAGCGTGCAATGCTGTGATTTTAAAATTTAAAAAAATGACGCTAAATAATATTAAGTAAGTGGAGATTTGCTTACGCCAAAAGCCAGCCCCTCAAAAGGTTGGCTTTTGTCGTTTAGCTAGCCTTGGATCTGCCTCTAAATTTATTTTTGTAGGTGATAATGGGAATGAATATGGGTTGGCGCTTTAGAACGCCTTCAGTCGCCAGTTGTTTAATCAGGTCAAGATGAGGCGACAAATCACCTTGGGGCAGGTAATTATTGCCGATCATTCGTTCCAGCCATTTCATCGACACGCCAGCAATCAAGCAAATTTGAACATGAGTCATGGATTATTTACATTCGCCGTTCACCATTCGCCAGTAAATGCCCTGCTTTGCGTTCACCTCATCCTCAATTTCCCTCATCAAATCAGCCATTCCTTCAGGGTCGTCTTCGTGTAGGTCACAGATGTAATGTAATCGCTCAAGACGAGGTTTGAAGACAAAGCCGGACAACCAGCCAGATTCGACTTTGAGCAAGAGCAAGCCTAATTCTCGCATTAAACTAAGGCGAAGGGCATTGATGCAAGGCGAAGGATGATTGAAACGAAAGGTCAAGGCTTGGCTTGCGTAAATTCCATTTGTAGGGATGGGGAAAACTTGCCCGATCTGTTCCAATCCCTCAATTCAGAGATGATAATCAAGCGTCTGACGCGATCACGAAGACTGATTTTGTCCTTGTTCTCGGCGTATGCCTTTTCCATGTCCTCAATCAATTCAACCAGTAATTTGTTCATATGGTCTATTTAGCCTTCAACTCCTTCAACTCCTTCACTTCCTTGCTGAGTTCTTGAACGGCATTGACCAGCGTGAAAATGATCTCGTGAGGGTTAAAGTCGAGAAGTTCCGTTTCTTTGCCCCGCAGCATCCCCTTCCTCGTGGAAACCGTGTCCGGCAAAACCTCTTGAATCTCCTGCGCGATGACACCAACGCATCTTTTTGAATCCCCTTGACGATACTCAAAGGTAACCGTGCGAATCTTCTCAATCTCCGCCAGACCTGAACGATACTTGCGGATGGCTTTTTTGAGGCGTTTATCGCTCGAAAGTTGCCAAGTCGATGAACGGGTTTTAACCGCCACATCAGACGAAAGGGTGATACTCGGCGCTGTAAGGTCTGGGTTCCCCCAATTGGTGTAAACCCCGCCTTCCGTGGATGCCGCATACAGAAGCATGTTTTCCGTTGCTGGCTGGTTGTTGGCGTGAGAATCAGCCAGACTTTGGAAAGCGGCTGGCGCTGTGTCCTCTCCTGTTCCCCCACTTGAGACAGGCAAAATGGAAGTGATTAAACCCGCGTCAACGCTTGGATTCCCGAACACGGTCAACCCGTCAGGATTGAGCATGAGGCTTTGATTTGGTGAGGCGGAGACACCCACGGCAAAGGCGTTTGAACCAGCGTAAAAAGCGTTGGCGAGAGTTGTTTCACCTGTCCCCCCACTTGAAACAGGCAAAACCCCCGACACCGAATCCGTCAACGAGACGAAAGCGAAAGCCGGATTGGTTCCGTCAGTGGTCAGGAATTTGTGGGCGTTGCCGGTTTGAGAAGGAAAAGGGGCATCTGCGCCATCATTGCCGGGAATGCCCTGCGCTCCTGTGTTTCCTCGTGGAATGGTGAAATTGAACACCGCCGCCGATGTTGTGCCTGAATTGGTTACGCTGGCGGAAGATCCAGCCGAACCAGTGGTAACCGTGCCTACGGTGATCGTGGCGGAAGTTCCATCGTTCCCGTCTGTCCCTGCCAAGCCGTCTTGCCCATCGCCGCCCGGCTCGCCCACGAGGGACGCAAGCCAAGCGGCTTCATTGCCTACGAATCCATTGGCTACGGCGATTTGGTAGGCTGATTGTCCATCGTTCCCGTCTGTCCCCGGCAAACCATCGTCTCCCGGCTCGCCTTTTAATCCCTGTGGTCCCGCCGGTCCTGGCTCGCCTTGCAATCCCTCTTGAGAAATGAGTTGATCCCCAAAGTACAAACCATCAGCCCTTACGGTTACGGAAGGAAGCCCGGACGAAACCGGAACTACATTGTCATCCTGTAAAAAAAAAAACGAAATCAAGAACCTTGCAACATCCCAAATCTTCGCTCTCATCCGAGTTCATCCCAGCAAAGAAACACTCTTGGATGTTTCCCCCGCTGAACTTGTCAAGTCTTACCCGTACAGCGTCGGCGATGTCCCCAGCCTGTTGGAAAGTCTCTGCCCAAACCTGAATCTCAAATTCCTGCCGAGTGGTTCCAGTCGTGCCGCCGAGACTGTAAAAGGGAAGAACAGAACTTTGCACGAACCAAATGAAAGGGAGTTGCGGGTCTTCCTCAGTAGGCAACGAGGGGAAAACTCGGTTTCCGACATAGCCGCTGATTGTGGTATCTGTGCTTAGCCGGTCAAAAATCTGTTGTTCAATGAGCATCTGATATTTACCGATGCCCATTTTTAAAATTTAAAAACTTACTCACCGCAAACGATGAAATACCAACCGAAAATGACGCCACTGGTTGCCGCAAGTGCCGTTGTTCCGCTCATCAGTTTCCAAGTGGTTGAAGTGGCACAACCTGTAGAGCCAACCATCACGCAATTATCAACATACGGTATCTGTGCGCTCGTCAGTTTGGCGGCGTTAGCGTTCGCTGGAGTGATGCTCACGACATAGGGAAACGAAACGAAAGCCGGTGCGAATGTGACCGTTGCAATGATTGAGTTTGAACCGCCCGGAGATAATCCCGTTTGAATCTCAAGAATGCCGGAGTTTCTGTACCCGTAACAACGTGCCGAACCGGGAATAATCCCGCTGCCTGTTCCAAGTCCTGGAACTGCTGAACTTCCACCAGTCCTGTACGAAAATGCGGCTGGACCAGTTGCGCCCGTTGGTCCCGTTCCTGTTCTGGCGATGCAAAGCCTGCGTGTTGTGCTGCTATGGGTATAGTCGCCAGACATCCGGCAAAGGTAACGACCTGTGGCAACATTGTCCGTTCCGGGATTGGTTTCAGCCATTACCCAAACATCGCCAAAATCCACCCAGCCATCAACCGAATCGTAATTCTGAATGTTTCCACTCGCCACCGTTCCGGCTGTGTTCACTTTCACCCAGCACATAAGGGGTTGGGAAGCTGAACTAGAGTAACCCGGTGAAAAACTGCCCGTTCTGCTAACGAGGTCTGAAACCTTTTGCGCCGTGGATGGCGAAAGCAAATATCCGTCAGGTGAACTCATACTAAACCTGCGCTCCAATCTGTGATTTTATATTTTTGGTAGAGGTTATAAACCGTGAGGTTTGGTCCGGCTTTCAATCCGGTTCCATCCAAAGGAACGGGCTTGTCAAGCGGGTTGCCGAGTTTGTCGCAAATGCGGACATAGTAAGTATCCGCGCCTTCTACAACAGCCTCCCAGCTACCTGCATCGAGCAAACGCAAGGTGTGTAAGCCCGGATCGTACAGAAATTCAATCGTGATTTCCCAGTAATAGCCGTAACTGTCTTTGGCAGATTTGGCGTCGTATTTGGTGATAACAAGCGATTTGGCGGGGAAATCCCATCCTAAAATCGTGTATGTCGCCGCATTGGTAGTTCCTTCATAGGTGAGTTTCTTGCTAATCCCCCATGAGCTTTTCCAAGTGGTAACGGTGATAGTTGGCAAATACCGTGTCACCATTTCGGGCGGATCATACGGCATTGAGGCTGAATTCAAAATCGGCAAAGCGGTCGGCGTGGTGTAGTCGGTTCGGAAAACTTCTTCTACCGTTTTGGTTCCGAATGTGATTGATGGCGTTCTGCTGTCTGGCGCTGTGTCTGAATTGCTGCCAGTTCCCCCCGGTGGCGTACTGGTTGGATCACTGGAACCACTGGCGGAAGTGCCGCCGTCCTTTTCACTCGCCTCTAATGTGCTGTCATAGTTGCAAGTGACTTTCCAAACCGTGGAATCGACCTGTTCAGCGGATTTGTCCCGCATCGTGGCTTCAGTGTCAGCTAAGCCGGTTTCCACATCCTCATAGGTACTTCCCCTAATGGGAACATCCGTGGCAGTTAATGCGGCGAGTTGTCCGTCTTCTGGCGAGTCAAACACCACAACGAAGACGCGCGTATACTGCCTGTTATTCTGGTTGTCTACCTTTGAAGTTCGTGAGTCCTGAATCTCTGTTACTGAAACTAAAGCCATGCGTTATTTACGGCATGGCATTTTTAAAATTTAAATTGCACCGATGGCGGGAAGATTCTTGCCCTGATCGACAATCTTTTGAAGTAATTTTCTCTGTTCGTCTCCCAGCGCCTTGATCTGGAGCAGCGCATCGGCTTGCTTTTGTTGTGCGGAGAGTTGGGCGCCAAGGTCTCGATTGATTTCGATGCTGTAAGCGGCTGCGCTTCCTTTGCTCATAGCACTGGCGAATTCATTGCTGGCTTTGCTCGCTTTCATGCCCGGAAGAATCCCGTTTCCAATATCCTCGCCCAATTCTTCAGCCGCTTGTTTGTTCTTTCTGTTGTCGAACCAATTATCAACCCCCTGCCAGCCATCAGAGAATTTTTTGTTAAACTGCCGGAAGCCATAGGCACGCATCCCGTCAGCCGCAGACCGCACTTTTTTGTCGAACGAATCAATTCCACTTGAAAAATCATCCAACCAAGCCGGACGTATTGCATCGGGCAAACTCTTCCCCATGTCCACAACCGCCTTCAGGGCAGTGAGTACGCCTGAGAAAGCATCAACGAGAAACGATGCTCCCCCGACCAACGCCCCGAAGGCAATTGAAATTGCCGTTCCGACCGTTGAAACTCCTTTGGCAATCAGCCGCCATGCCGTTTCAACAACTTCCTGAATCGTCATCGTGGAATCAGAAAACGAGAACAAGTCTTTCACCGCATCGACAACACTCTTGCCAAATTCCCAGACATACTTGATGGCGTCGCCAATTCCATCGGCGATAATTGACCAATGTTCAGCCGCGCCTCTCGCCCACCAGTTCATAATGCTGGAAGCCACGCCCACCGCCGCCGATAATTTCGAGCCGATCATCTCAACAATTGGTGAAAATGCGATGACCATCTTTGTCTGGAATCCTGAAACGACCTGCCCCAATTTTGGAAGAGCTTTTGCCGCTCGGGTGACAGTGTCCATGTCAGTCTGAGAAATGGCGTTTCCCATTTCCGTTTGCGCGTTAATCATCCCCTGAATCTCGTCTTTCGACTTGCCCAACACACTGAGAAGGGAAACCCCTTTTTCCTCAAAAAGTTTCATTGCTACGGCGGCTTGTTGTCCGCCTTTTGGCAGTTTGCTCAACGCATCACTGAGCGCCAAAACTTGTTCATCGGCTGGCAATAGGGCAAGATCACGGGCATTCAGACCGATAGCCCGAAACACGGTGGTTAATTCTCCACCCTGTGCGGCTGTAAGCTGGATCTTCCCCGAAAGTTTTCCGAGAAGTGAGCCGAATTCGTCCGAAGAGACGCCTGCCTTGGCGAACACGAGTTGCAAACCCATATATTGCGCCGAATCCACTCCCAAAGCGGATGCACTTTTCCCGACTTTTGCAAGATCCTTGATTTTTTCAAGCGTTCCCTCCAGCCCAGAGGTCAACCCGCCAATCCCTAAAGATCCAGCCATCAAAGCAAGATTTGGTTTGAATACCGAAGTGACGGACGACATTAACCCGCCCATTTTGGTCTTTAGCAATGATTTGGTTTTATCTCCCCAGCCTGAGATTTGTTCCGTAGCGGTTTTTAAACCGGTAGCCAATCCAGCACCCGAAACCGACAAATCGAGCGAGCCTTTTCCAATTGAGTTTTCTGCCATGATGGGGATATGTACGGGTCAGACTTGACCCGTTTTTTTTAAAATTTAAACTTTTGGGCGATGGTGTTTCAGAAGTGAATTGTGCTTTAACGCCCACCGTTCCAATGCCTTCGCCGATTGTTCTGGTGTTTGTTCGGCTGGTCGAAAGCGTGGAAGGAAATCATTTAGCTTGGTTTTGCCGCCCATGCTTTGCGCCGTGGTATGGGCTTGCATCGCACTACGCCAGTCAGCCAATCGTTCTCCCCACGGTTGACGCCTGTAGATCTCCAGTAACAAAGCGAATTCCTGAAACGAAACACGCTCCAAAAACTCGCTCGGCAGTTGACCATAGGAACGGGCAATATCGGCAATCAGTGAAATGTCCTGATTGCCGTCGATTAGTTTTTTACCTCGTCCTCAACCGTCTTCACTCCGTTGTGTTCCCGCAAAGCCTTTGCGACACGAACAAAGCCATCAGCCGATTTTTCCTCTAACAGTCGTTTCACCTCGTCAGCCGTGAACAACGGTTTTCCGTTCTCGTCAACGCATCCATACTGAACCAGCAATGAGGCTTGTTCCGTGTTCGATTTGCCTTCCTCAATCCTGAGACTTTGACCAGCCGTAAGGGTTTTGAGGTAGACCGTCTCATTCCCCCATTCAGGGACAACCAACGGGGCAAGCTTGATATCGGAAGCGGCGAAAATGCGTTCTTTGAGTGTCATTAGGAAGCGGCTCCCAAAGTGATGGCACCAGACACACGCACGTCTAACGAGAACATCGCCGCGTTATCGTGCTGGAATTCGCTTTCCGTGATCTTCTCCACAAAGCCCGAGAAAGCGTAGGTTTGGGCGCCAGTTCCACCCGGCGGGGCAGTCACTTTGAACGAATGCGAAACGCGGAGCAAAGCGTAGGCAGAAACCAAATCGGTTTTGTCCCAATAGAATTCGGCAGTCACCGTGCCATAATCCACGCTGCCGGGAATGAACTGTTTTGCGATTTCTGACAGAGGAAGAACCTCTACCATGTTCACCGAAATTTCGGGAACTTTGATCGATTTGCAGTTACCAAAAACTTCAAATGCGCCCTCGTCTCCCGTGTCGATGGCAAAAGTGCCGAGATAACCAGTTGTAACCATGCGATTATTTACGCGCGGCTAAAACTTTCTCGATTTCCGTTCTCATGCTGTCGGTGATGGCTTGAACGAAAGGATTTTTGGACTGTTCAAGAGCGGGCTGAAGGAATGGAGTGGCTTTGCTTCGCTTGGTTCCTCGTTCCACGAGGTGAGCGTATTTGCTTGGCTGGAACTTTCGCGGCTGCCCCTTGTGTTCTCCCCTCGTGTATTTGCCCTTTGTGCGGGTATATGTGGAAGATGGTCCGACAATCACACATCCCGAACCTGAAGGATAAACCACGGTTTTGATGCGGATCGCTTTCGCCAGATACCCAAACCTTTTGATTGCTCCAGCCGTTCCAATGGTCGCGGCTTTAGGTACTCTTCCCGCTCGGCTCAAAGCAACCTTCAGAACTCTCTTGACCACTGCCGGAGTAAGCGACTTGAGCGGAGTCAAATCCAAAGTAAAACGGGCTTCAATCATCATTTTCCTTCCGCATATCGCAAATCGTAGCGTCCTCCTGCCAGTCGTAATAAAGGCTTTCAATCGTCCAAACCTCGTTGACTCGCGTGTCTGTAAGCCGGTCTTTTGCGCTCAGTCCTGGCTTTTGCCTGATTCTGATTGTGCTGTTTTGCGTCGTCTTTCTTGCTCCAAACTGGCTGGCTAAATTTGAACTGACGCTATCCATCGAACCCCAGAGAAAGCCATTGCTTGAAAAGGTCTGAAGCATTTGACCTGTGGAATCTTGCGTCTGGCTACAGACCAGCCATTCAAACGAGGTATCGTAGTCTCCCGGTGATTTCATGTTCAGTTCCCCCACGAGTTGGAAATACCTGTGTGATTCATCTGGCAAAGGTCTAAAAACCCTTGCGGCACTGGAAGACTTCCGTCCCGATCCCGGTACAGATGTGCCGCATACGCCATGATTCCGGCTTTAATGTCAGCCGGCACATGGGACGAATCAGCGTAGCCGGCAATGAACTCCACGCTTGCGGGATAATGCCGTTGGGGATGAACGGCAGGGTAAGCATCCATCAGGTAAACGGGGGTTGGACAGATGTCCAAATCAATCGTCACCGTGGATAGGTCAACCGTGATTTGCGTGTTCGTGGTATCCCAATACTTCACATTGGAAACACTCGAAACATTGCCAACCATGAGGTAAATCGTCTGGTGAAACTGGCTCACATTCTGGCGAAAGGTTGTCGGCATCACAACCCGCCCGGCAGTCAGTTTCTCAAACATCAGGCGTGAGGCACTGATTTTTGCGGCTAAATAGGTCCCGCCCTGCCCGAAAGTATCGGTGATTTTAGACAGCGTTGTATGTTGCGTCTTGAACTCTGAAAAACCGTCTCTCCTCCAGCCAGTCGAAAGTCATGTCGATCAGATGTGTCAGGGAATCACATCGGTGGTTCCGCGTCACGGCCTCATGCAATCGCCACCAGACCCGTTCAATCGGGTTGGTGTCCGGGGCGTATTTCGGCAAAAAATGAACCCGAATCCGGCCGCCATGTTCAGCCAGATACGCCCGCACGACCAAACTTCGGTCCGATTGGTGGTTGGCGGCGTTGTCACAGATCACGTGAATCACTTTGTACTGTCGGAACGCCCGCCGCAGGTCGTCCAA
>NZ_JH636439.1:1952373-1958178 GCF_000255705.1 Zavarzinella formosa DSM 19928 | reverse complement strand
CTTTTCGGCAAACTCGCACTTTCGTTCGACGTGGGAGCTATTTAGAATCGTGTCCTCTGCCGTGGTGTTTAAGCGTAGTTCTGCCTTCAATTCGGCTACGGTGACCGGTTCGGAGACTGGCGGAGTGATGGTTTTTAGATCGTACACATAGGTATGAATCCCTCGTGTGATGGCTTTTACTCAGCTTTGGCAAACGGGTGATACACAAAAACGCGATTGCCGTTCTTGATCGTGATTGCACCATTTGCCAAATCTTTCTTGGCACTCGCAAGGCTTTCTTTGGCGCTTGCAAAACTGTCTTTAAAATGTCCCATAATCCCGATGAATTCTTCCTCAAAATACTTGAGAGCATATTCAAATTCTTCAACGCTACTGCGAAAGGAATATGTGTCAATCTCGATTGGTTCTTCAGTTGTGTTCATCAAGTAATAAAGTGAGCGTTTATAAAAATTAAAAAACCCATCCGGTAAAGGCTGGGTGCGAGTTTTAAAATTTAAAAAGATCAGCTATCGGCAACAATCTTAATCCACCGATTGCTAGTCGCCGGTCCCAGCCACCCGCCGCCAACGCTTGCAATACCCATGTAAGCCACATGCGGGGCAAACCGCTCGCGCATCACTTGGAAGATTTGCCCTTCAACCACTCTAAGCATGTAATGGTCAGGGTTGAACAACATCAAAGGTTTGTTCCCAGCCGCAAAACTAGCCATGTACTGAGAAACCACAACAGGGTAACCAAGCAAACGCTGAATCCCAACCGGGTCAGAAGCGTTCGTTTCAAACAAACTCTTGCCCGTGGTCGTCTTGAACACTTGGCGGAGTTTCATTTCCATAGAAGGCGAAACAACCCAAACGAGGTTATTCCGGTACTGTTGCGGAACATCAAACACACATTGTTCAACGTGGCTGATTGCGAAATCAGAGATTTCAATGTCCGAACCGGATTGAGTCCCAGACAACAGAATCCCACCGATGGCACTTGCACCGTTAGCCGCGCCCAAAATCACATCCTGTTCAATCTTTCGAGCGAACGAATTTGCATTGGCGAGAGCAATCTTTTCCTCAACATTAATGGCACTGTCCCGAAGACTCTGGTAAGTCACTTTCTGGAAACCCGAAGTAAGGTCAAAAGCCTTGATGGTAACGCTGGAAGTGGCAAGATTAGTGTCGGGAATGGTCGGGCTGGTTTCACTGCCGGAACTGGCTGTGATGTAGTCGGCAACCATAGCCGTATCATCAACCTTAAAATAAATTCGGTCGTTCCCGTCGCTCGTCACTTCGCTTTGAAGGTACGAAAGCAACGGGCTTTGAAGGGTCAAATACTCAGTGACTTTTTGAGAGTAGGTCTTTGGAACCCAATCCGCACCAGAACCGGAACCACCTTTGGAAAGGATCGTTCGCTTACGGTTGAAACCGCCGTTGTAGTCGCAAGCGATCTTTGCCGTAGGGGCGCCAAGGTCAAACCCGGCAGAACGCGCCCGCATAATGGCACCGCTCGTTCTGTCAGCCTCGCCCGTGTGACTCTGAAGCCAAAGTCTCATCCCTTCGGCTTGCATCTCGGCTTTGCTGCCGTTGCTGACAAACAGGTTTTGGGGGGTGAAAATTTGCGGGGCTGGTCTGGTAGGCTGTGCCATCCGTTCACGCTGGACAGCAAGCCTTTCCTCTCGATAGGCTTTCACCAATTCGGTATCGCACTGTTCAGCGCGACTAAGGCAGTTTTCAAGTTCAGCCTCTTGTTCCGGTGAAAGGTTTTCCGTCCGGCTACGGGTTTGCAAGGCTTCCGCTTCGCCAATCAGCTTTGCCTTTTCATTTTCAATTTCTTTGCTCGATCTGATGGCAATAGTGTCCGCCATATTTCTCCGTGAGTTAGGTTCACGGATATTTAGCCAGACCATTATTTAATTTTTAAAACGCGAAGCCTAGTCAACCACTCACGGAATCGTCTATCGCTGTCCGTCCTCAATCTCACATCCGTTGCCTGATATGCCGGGTTGTCATTCAAGCAAACATCTTGGAGTGAACAACCTACGATGTCACAATTCAAATCATTGGCGCTACCTGTCCATTGCTCATGGTCTGGCGCTGTCCTCATTTGAACCGAACATCCCCGCAACCGTCCTGCCTCTACCTCTCGTCTGATGTGGTCGCCAAGTTCGTTTCTGGGTAGTTCACAAGTGGCAAACAAACCTCGTGAATCCTCCTGTAACAGAAGTTCTCCAGTCGTTCGCCTGGCAAATGTCCGGCTTGCGTCGTGGTCAATGTTTGCCAGCACTTCACCCGACTGGCTCAATGCGTCCTTGAACGCTCCGGGTTTGATGGTTTCTCGATAGCGTGCAACCATTCCCAGAGGCGTAGCCATGTCCCGAACCATTGCCGGACTGTCAAAGACAGAAGCGTAAAAGGTCAAGCGTCGATTATCGGCGATATTAATCGGGCTGGTTTGGGTTCGTGTCCGCAGTTGGGCGGGGTGTTCCATTGTTATCCTCCGGGGTTGGTTTGACTGGTTGAAACGCTGGCAAGGAAACCTGTCCCATGTTCACCGGGGCAAGCGGCTGGTCTAGTCCTGGCACATAGGGCAGGTTCAGGGATGCGCGTACTTCCGATCTGAGTAAAACCCCTGCCTGAATGTAAGCCGAGTTAATTTGCTGTTCCGATTCCGGGTCACCTCTGAGAATTTTGGATGTGTCAAACTCGCAAAAAACCTCTTCCTGATCGGCGAAAATCTTATGGTTGAACTCGTCCTCTATATCCGACAAAAGCGGCATCAAACTTTGGCTGTAAAAACTCGCCTGATCGGCTGCAAGTGAGTTGTAATGAGCATTTTCCAGCGCGCCGAGTCGCATAGGCGAGAGGTTGAACCATCGGGCAATATCGGCAACAGAGTTGTTTAAAGCCTCTACGATTTGAGCATCCGCCGCCGTACTGGTCGGGAATGTGACCCATTCGCCGTTATCCGTGAGGATTGGCAAAGCCCCCGTGTTACTCGTGGATGCGTATGCCTGTTTGAAGCCTGCTTTCAAGTTCTCCAGTGCCTTTGCGTCAAGCCTGCCGGGAAACCGAACATACCCTGAAGGTCTTGCGGCATTCTGGTAATAGCTGGTTGCCGAGTCCAAAACCTGTTTATGAAGGGAAAGACTCTGTGAAGCGTAGTCAAGAATACTCTTTCCTCGAATCCCGTTTTCAGAGAACAGCATGAGATGAATCATCTCATCGTCGTCATAGCTCTCCAGTTGACCGGAACCATCGTAAATGAAGTAGGTTTTGTTCCATAAATCATCGACCAGAACCATCGACACATAGGCGCGAGGAATAGGGTAAAGAGCCAACAAATCCCCGTTTATATTGCGTTGGATCGTGGCGAAAAACTCTCCCGTTTCAAACAACCTACGGGCGATTAGCTTTTGAAAGACAGTGCGGGGCATCGCTGGATTAGGACGATTCCGAAGGGTGTAATAGGTCTTGGTTCCCTTCATCTGCACACGGCTACCGTCAGGCTTTTCCTCGTAGGTCACGAGGGGAATGTTCCCAAAACTGAGTTCATACAAGCGAATTGCCGCAAAGAACGGGCTTAAAGTCTGTGCGTCCTGTGTCGAATTGACATGGTGATTCGAGATTTTGAAATAGTCTCCCGGCACCTCGGACAACAGGTAAGCGGGGCTATGGGTGTTTCGAGTCCTTGGCTGTGCTTTCGCCTTGGCTTTTGTCTTTGTTGGCTTCACATCCTATTTAGTTCAGAGCATTAGGAATGCTGGAGCATCATCGTTCACAGCCTCTTGACAAGCCGTGATGAACGCGACCAGACACGAAACAGCGCCGTCAATTTTGTCTATCGATTTCTTCTTGTATGGGCGAATCATCCCGTCTTTGTTCACATCCAAGCGAACATTTGACAGGCAATACTTCAGCCAAGCCGTGTTTGATCCGTCGTGAGTGATGCGAATTTCCTTGTAAGCGCGTTCAAACTCCCTCATCACACCGTTATAAAATTTAAAAAACGGAGGAAACGGGGCTGTTTTCCATCCTTCACGCTCAACCTGTCCCATGAAAATGTGACCGCCTGAAGCCGGGTCGTAATTGATTTGCATCACTCGATAATCCCGACACAAAGCGAAAATGTGGTCAAGAATCAGGGCATCATCAATCCTGTCGCCCTCTGTCATCACCATACTTTGCTGATCGATGAATTGACTGTACTTCGGCAAGTTGGATTTGTTGCGTTCCCTCGTTGAATCCTCTGTAGTCCATGCCCATGAACGCACATGAAAACGCTGTTCTCGCAAGTGCCACACGATGGAAACAGAGGAAGGGTCTGCCCCACTGGTCGAAAGGTCTACGCCGATCCATGCCGAACATTCCCGTAACCGTTCCTCTGTCACCTCATTGGCGTGCTTGTCCCAATCGGAAACATCTAACCAAGCGTGTTCTTCCGCTTTGGTCCAAATGTTGAGGAACTTCCTTTTAAAATTTAAAAAAGCCCCTGAATTGTCCTTTGCTGACGCCAGTTCTAACCCGAATTGGTACTCATCAAACGGGCTGGGATTGGCTTTACGCCATTGAACAGGGTCTGACAGGTCTGATTCAGGGTCTGCCTCGTGTACCTGCGCGTACCAAAGGATATCTGTGTCGGTCCCGTCGATGATGCGTTTGCTCTTCTGGTAAACATCCGAGTAATAAAAATGGCTTACATCATCCCCGGCTGTGCTGATGTAAACGCAAATGGAATCGTCACGATGTTTCCCGGCTGGTGAAAGACTGGTGAAAAGCTTGTCGGAAGTGTGGAATGCCGCCTCATCCAGAATCACGCAAGTGGCGTTTGGTCCCTGTTCTCCAGACTTGGAAACAACCTTGAATCTGGCGTTGTTCTCTGCGTAGAAGATGGTTTTCCTGTAGTCGGTGAACTCCAAGAACTCGGCTAAACCAGACTGGCTGAAGGAATGTTTCACCTCGTTGTAAATCTGTCCGGCATTCTCAATCGAACATGCCCCAGCCAAAACCATCGGGCTGGGTTCTTTCCCGCAAAGAAGTTCAAAGGCGCAAATGATACTCGTGAGCATCGTTTTGCCCGCCTTCTTTGCTATGTGCAGATTGGCATAACGAAACCTTCGCTTGCCCGTAGGCAGTCTCCAAGAGTAAACAGACCTGATGAAACGCTCTTGCCACTGGTAAAGAGTGAATTTGCCTGTCGAGAATTGGCTTTGAAAGAAGGCATGGGCAAAGGAAACGACTTCATCACCTTTCGATTGCTGCCAATAACAGCCCATTTCCAGCGCCCTGGAATCGGCAAGCGTGCGAATTGCCCACTCTGGCGGGCGGTTACATTGCATCCCGTTCCCGTCTGTGAATCTCCTGATGACACTTCTCACAAACTGCCATGTAAGACTCTGGTCCTGTCGCCGGTCTCACGAGGTGATGAGCATGTTCGCTAAACCCCGTGCAGTCTGTCCCTCGATACTGGCACAATGGATGCTCTTGCATGACCTGGGTACGGTAACGCTCGTGATTGCTGCCGTAGTCTCTCTCTGCCGTGGTCAGTTTCCGCTTTGGCGGCTGGTGTTGCTTGATGGCTTGAACAGGTTTAGGCTTGTTTGGCATCGTTCATCCTCGTTGCCAACACATCCGCAAGGCTTGCTTTCTTCGCTAACCCCATGCGTTTCCGTGAATCAGGCAACATGCCGAAACTCTTCAAGAGGTTTTGAACCTGTTTTGCCAAGCACACGAGTTTGATGGTGTCCATGCCCTCGCGTTCGGCATCCATGTACCTCGCCCATAGTTGGCAAAGCAGAAGGAAAGCGAATTCCGTTTCAGG
>NZ_JH636439.1:1944564-1951851 GCF_000255705.1 Zavarzinella formosa DSM 19928 | reverse complement strand
TGTCTAAAATCACCGATACTTTCGGGCAGGGCGGGACCTATTTAGCGTTCCATTGGCTTTGCAAAGCGGGGCATTGACTCGATTGAATTCGTCAGCCTCTCCAGACAGTTTCGTTTTCATTGCGCATTATTTAGCGTTAGAGACAGGCTGTTTAATCGTGGGTGATTTGAACTATCTGAGAAAGGGGCTGTAATGGGCTGTAATCGCTTGTATTGGGCTGTGGATTGAAGGGCGGGGAAGGGATAAACCCTATAAAAACCGTTTTGATTTTTTGTCGGCGGAACCGTGGGTCGGAAGCCACACCGCGTTAACATTTGACCGGTATGCCCTCGCCATCCTCAGAGTGTCACGCTATCGCCTCGGTCAGAGTGTCAGGTGTTCTATCATGTAAGCATCTGGATACTTGGCACGCTCTTCCCTGTCGCTTGCGTCTGTCATGTCAAAGCCTGCCGCCGCCATTTGCTCATCGGTAGTATTGAACTTCTTTTGAATGGCATTGCGAAGGGCTGAGTAAGAGAACATGATCTGAAGACTGCTATTGCCAAGCGTTCGTTTGGGTTTGGCTGGTGGTGCGTTGGGGTCTGATGGGTTCATACTGATAGTTACTCACCTCCAAACATTAGTCGTCTGGTGTCAGCAATGAGGACACAATGAGCCATCAGCCTCGCCATGTAATCGCCGCGCAGGTCGGGATAGTGTGGGTGATAGTCATCGGCTGGGTATGTGTGTATGGTCATCTGTTACAATGCCATTCGTTGTTTTTATGCCGCTTCACAAACTGGCAGTTCATGCAGAGGACTTGGTAGCCTTCAGGAAAGCCGTTTTTCCTCAGCCACGAATAGAAGTTTTTATTAATTTCTTGCCGATGCTTGCAGCCACCACCATTTACATGATCAATCGACAAGGCGAGCATATTGTCATATCCGCAATGTGAGCAACACATCGCACCATTGCTATAGTTGCTCATCACAATTTCTTTGTTTTTCTCTGTGTATCTGCTCTGTCTTTTCAGGTGAGCTTTGCGGTATTCTGAATTTTCCACCATCAAATTTTTGTGATTTGTTTTCCTGCATTCTTTGCAAATAGACCTGTGACCGTCATTCGTTGATGATTTACGATGGAAATCCTTCAATTCCAGCAATCGCTTGCAATGGGTACATTTTTTCTCTGCTTTGCACATGTGTTAAATTAGTGTGCCTGCAAATAAAAAACCCACGAGAGAATGGATTAGGTTCTCATCGTGGGTTTAAACCGCCGGGAGTAAACCGGCAATATTATGTAGTGTGTGTGCGTAAAAAATCCTCACACAACGAGTATGAGGATTGAACATCGGGGAATTTCAGTAACCCGAAGAACTATGAAAAGAAGCGCCTCAGAGTCAGAGGCGAGAATATTTATGCGTGGGTCAGATGTTTCCTCGTTTTCGCCATCGGTCAACCGTGTCCCAAGTCAAACCCAGCCTTGCGGCAATTCTCACCGTGCTGAGTCCTTGCTTCGCCAATTCGATGATCTGGCGAATCTGTTCCTGTGAGATGTTTGGTCCTGATTGTTTGACCTTTTCAGGAAACGGGTTTTCCACACCAGTGAAAACCGGGTCAATCTCCGTCCATCGTTTTTCGAGATTGGAGAGCGTTGAATGAAGCGTTCCCCAAGGCAGTTCGGCGTAATGCTTCAAAAGAAGGTCTTTCGTCGGTTCCCCATGAGAGATGAACATTGATGAAACCTCGCCGCCCGCCATGCTGAAAATGACTGTCGCCGCCGTTTTCTCCAAATGCTTGAAACTCCGGTGACGGAACTTCGGATGATCCTTTCTGATGCGTTTAATCAGCGTGTTCCATTTGTTGCTGATTTGATTCCGGGTCATTTGTGAGCCGTTTTTGTTCTGGATGACCGTGTGAGATTCTTTGTCCGGGTTTTGTTTCAAATGCCATTCCAGCGCCTCTACGGTGATCCGCCAGAGTTTCCATTCCGCCATCACCTCTGATTTTCCACGGAACCGCATGAGCCATGAATCACCCGCGTCTGAAATGACCGTAACGACATGCTTCCGGGGATGATGTTGCCGGAACATGATTTCTTCGCGTTGAAGACTCACGATTTCGGCGTGTTTCATGGCGCAGTTCAACGCGAGCAACATGTAAACCCGTTCGCGTGGGCGGGCATACCGCCAAATCAACCGTAGTTCGTCCGTGGTGAAAGGGTCGATGTGTCCTCTGGCAATCGACTTGGCGCGGTCTCGTTGCGTCCTAACCACCCGGACAGGTCGAAACTCGCGTTGAACGGGTTTCTGAAACGGGATGTCTTCTCTGGTGTCCAGCCATTCGATGAACGCTTTGAAAGTCTTTCGAGAGTGTTTTGCCCATGCTTCCGAGATAGGGCGGGGTGACTGGTTTGCTTGACGGGTCTTGGCTAGCGGGCGGCTGGCAATGGTTTGGTTCACCTGCCGGATAGCTTCGGCTGTCAGGTCTCCCACATCCTCAACATTGGTCAGGAACGATAGGGCATAGTCCAAATGGCGTTCCTGTGTTTTGCTCCATTCGCTTTCCCGGAGTCGTTCGTTTTCTTCTTTCTTGAATCGGGCAACCGCGTCAGCCAGTAAGTAGCCGGTTTTCTCTGGTGCGTTCCCGTGGTTGGGATATCCGACATTGATGAATTGTTCGAGTTGCTTCTTTTGTTCGTCGATGGCTTGCTGGCGTTGGGCGTTGTACTCGGCTAGTTGCCGTTGAATGGAAGGATGAACAACCGTGATGAGTCTGGCGAAGTCTTCCGGGGGGAATCTTTTGACCCAATGAACCAGCGCCTCACCATCCTGAAAATCCTTTGGCGGAACCATCGTCACGGATTCGTCGCCTTTGCCGATTGCCTTTGCAATCTGGAGCGTTCCATCCTCCCAACCCTGAAACCTGTCTCTTGCGTAGTTCCAAAGAAGTTCCAGCCTTGCCGCGCGTAACCGTGCATCTGGTTCCTCGTATCCGAGGTAAAAAGTTACGGGGCTTTTCTTGTCGTCATCGACTTTCCAACCTTTGCGTACTTTGAAACGGTCGCCATCTCGTGAGAGTGTTGTGGGTCTGCCCATTTAATCCTCGTGAGTGATGATTGAATGTTCATGAGGATATGTGTCGGTTAGGAGGTTGCCCGCCCGTCTGGAAGGGGTTTCTGTACCAATTCTGTACCAAAATGGGTTTTCTGTACCAAAAATGGAAAGTCAGGGCATGAAAAAACCCCGTGTTTTTACGGGGTTTTGTGAAAAAACGAGAGTTTAAATGATGGAGGCGCTGGGACTCGAACCCAGGACCAACGGATTAAAAGTCCGTTGCTCTACCGACTGAGCTACGCCTCCAAGTACTTACAGTGTAAGAACTTAGGTCAATTTCGGACACCCTGTCTCAATCGAACGACAACCAGCAGACATTGAAACGCACGCAAACACGTGTTTTTTCTAACTTCCGGCCGTCAACCCGTTTGAACCGAGACGATTATCATGGCGAAACGACCCAAGCGCGGCAAGGATGAAAAGTTCCCTTTGTGGCGCCACCCGAACGGTCAGTGGCTCGAAACGCACTCCGGCGTGACATCCGTTGTCAAAATCGATTTGCGAGACGCCAAGGCCGGTGAGAAAGGCGGCGTTGACATTCTTTGAATAGCACCCGGTCAAATTTGCCGTCCTGTTTTTGCACTTCTTTGGGCGAGTATCACGGACGACTTGAGACACAATTCAAACTCTGAAAATGTGGAATAACGTCTTGATCCTTTCAACTCCGGATAATGCCTTCAGAGTTCTCACCGATTTTGTGTTGGAACAATGGCTGTTTCCTATCATCGCATGCGATTCCTCTGGCCGGTCGCCTTGACCAGTGTGTTGCTATTGGGGTTAAGCGCCTACGGCGTTGTTTTCCTTCTGCGACAACAAGAAATCACCAGTTCCGGACTGCGTCAGAATATCATCAATCGGCGGACAGCCGCCGACACGCAGGAGAGCTTGCTCGACTTGGTGGGACTTCTGAAAAATCATGTGGAACATATCCGGGAGATTCACGAGCGAATCGAAAAGCACCTTGTGGAAATCCGGGAATATTCGGAAAGCCTGCCCGATCATGGACCGGCCGAGCGATTCTTGGAGAGTTGCCGCCGCTACTTTGAGCTTTGGAATCGAAGCCATCAAGCGGGGGTTGACCGGGAGCAAGCCCTTCGGGAAACACAACGACTTTTGGAGCACGAAACGCTTCCTCGCTGTCAGGAACTGGTGGATTATCAAACGCTGCTGATTGATCGTTCCGATGAAGAACACCGACAATCGATTCGATGGCTGGCATGGGGCATGGGAATGGTCGGGGGCACCGGCGCGGTCGGCGGGTTGCTTCTGGGGTTCGGCGTGGCCCGCGGCTTGAGCCGGACCATTCGGCGGCTTCAAGTCGGCTTGCATGACGCCGCCGGAAAACTGGACCCGGCGATGACCGAGATCGTGCTGACAGGCATCGGCGATCTCGGCAAACTGGAAGGTCAACTCCAAGAGTTGATGGGCCGCATCGAGCAGATGGTGCGCAATTATCAACAACGGGAGTCCGAGGTGTTGCGGGCGGAACAACTGGCCGCCGTCGGACAACTGGCCGCCGGGGTCGCACATGAGATTCGCAATCCGCTTACGAGCATCAAAATGCTCGTCCAATCCGGCCGCGAAGACCGGGGGGGCCTGCCCGACGAGGACTTGGAGGTGATCGAGCGAGAAGTCTTGCGGATGGAGCGTTCCCTGAAAGTCTTCATCGACTTTGCGAGACTGCCCAAGCCGGAACGCCGCGAGCAAAACCTTGTGGAAATCTCCAGGCAGACGTTGGACCTCATTCGCGGTCGCGCCGCCAAGCAGCGAGTCGAATTGAAATTGACATGCTTGCCGGGACCGCAAAACGTTGAGGCCGATGGCGAACAGATCCGTCAAGTCTTGGTCAATCTTTGTCTAAACGCCCTGGATGCGATGCCCGCCGGAGGATTGCTGGAGGTGGTCGTCCGGCGATTGTCGCGGGAGGTCGAAGTTTCCGTTTTCGACACTGGCCCCGGAATTGCTCATGAAGTGTTGCCGCGACTGTTCGAGCCGTTTATGAGCACGAAGAAGACAGGACTTGGCCTTGGCTTGGTGATCTCCCGTCGAATCGCCGAGGAACACGGCGGCCGGCTTGAAATCATCAACCGGGTGGAAGGCGGGGCTTCCTGCACCCTGTGTCTGCCGGGCCAAAAGCGGGAGGAGGGGTGAGTGACATCACCCGACAAGCGACATGGCATCACTGTTAATCATCGACGACGAACCATCCATCCTCCACGCTTTCCGTCGGGGCTTTCGCGATTCCGGCTTGCAGTTACACGTCGCCAGCACGGCCGCCGAGGGATTGGGTGCCGCCAGGGAATTTCGGCCCGATGTCGTCGTGCTGGATGTCCACTTGCCGGATGCCACGGGCTTGGAGACGTTCGAGCAGATTCGGGCCATTGATGCCCGGATTCCTGTCATCCTGATCACCGGGCACGGCACGACCGATCTGGCCATCGAAGCCATGAAACGGGGAGCGTTTGAATATCTCCTCAAGCCTCTTGATTTGAACCAGATGCGGGAGTTGGTGAGCCGGGCTTGCGAGAGCAGCCGCCTCATGAGCGTTCCAGCGGTGGTCGCTGATGAATCGGATGCCGCCGATCAATCGGATGCCCTCGTCGGCCGTTGCCCCTTGATGCAGGAGGTATACAAAGCCATCGGCCGGGTCGCCCCCACAGACGAAATTGTGCTGATTCTTGGCGAATCCGGCACCGGCAAGGAACTGGTGGCCCGGGCCATTTACCAACACTCCAAAAGATCCGCGAAGCCGTTTCTGGCCATCAATTGCGCCGCGATTCCCGAGACGCTTTTGGAGAGTGAACTGTTCGGGCATGAAAAGGGAGCATTCACCGGGGCCGAGCGGCGTCGCATTGGCAAGTTTGAACAATGTTCCGGTGGAACGATTTTTCTCGACGAGGTTGGCGATCTGTCGCCGATCAGCCAGGCGAAGATCCTCCGGCTGTTACAAAACCAGACCTTCGAGCGAGTCGGTGGCAACGAGGTGGTTCATTCCGATGTGCGGGTGATCGCGGCCACGAATGCCGATCTTGAAAAGCTCACCACAATGGGGCAGTTCCGCAAAGATCTGTACTTCCGCCTCCATGTGTTTGCCATTCGTCTTCCCGCCTTGCGGGACCGGGGGGATGACCTGTCCCTGTTGATTGATTATTACATGCGGCGGTTTGCGCGAGACTTGGGCCGCCCGGCGCTGACGACTTCCCCCCAAGCGTTGGACGCCTTGCGCCGATACCACTGGCCGGGGAATATCCGCGAATTACAAAGTTCGCTCAAGCAAGCGATTTTGCATACTTCAGGCGGAGTGTTGCTGGCCGGGGATTTGCCCGAATCGCTCACGACGGCCCCGGCTGGAGAAGAGGCCGCCGCCGGGGAACACTTTGATTGGGATCAGTTCGTGGCCAAGCAGTTGGCGGCTGGTTCCGAGGAGCTTTACGCGCAAACACTGGAGATAATGGAGCGGGAACTGCTGGTTCGGGTCATGCGGCACACTTCCGGCAATCAGGTTCAGACCGCCCGGATTCTCGGGATCACACGGGGAAGCCTCCGCAACAAACTCAAGGCCTTAAACATTGTCGTGGAACGTTCCGTCTGGTCCGAGAACGAACAGGATGATTGACCGGCGATCAGCCATCACGTTTCCATTCCAGAAGAAAAACCACCTTTAAGATTGACTGTTTGAGTATTTTCACGGCAATCTGGCGTCGCAACATGTCGAAATTGACAGGCGATTTCAGCGGCCGTTGGGGTAATGAGTGACCGCAAATCGTTGCCGCATCTCCAAAAACGGACGGGGTGTGATGAATCACGAAAAATCTACACGCCCGCCGGGTTCGGCGTTTCCACGCACCCATCCAAGGCTGCCGCAAAATAGGCACGGCCAGCCGGTGCCTCTCTCTCGACCAGTACCGGCACACGACTTGCAATCGACTGCTCTCATCGGTCGTGGCGGCAGCAGGCTCAGCAACTCGGGGGCAGCCTGGTCGTCCGCTCCGCAGGCAATCAAGAAGCACGCCTCTTTCTCCATGGTAACCTCATACCATGAACCGCCGGAGAATGCGTCGCAAGCCATCACTCGCCCGTCCGGGGTCAGCACCCCAGCCAGTGGGCCAAGCGACAGTGTGACAGCACCAGGAGCCACCTCATCCCATTGGCCTATCAGTCCTCGCAGCCGGGCGAGGGTGTTGCGCAGGTTG
>NZ_JH636439.1:1935311-1944271 GCF_000255705.1 Zavarzinella formosa DSM 19928 | reverse complement strand
CTGCGAACGCTGTGCCGCACTATCTCATAAAGTTAGAGGCTCTTAGGAATGGCGAACCGGAATGGTGGATCAGGCATTTGTTAAAAATCTCTTCCTCTTGCCACACGAAAACGATCAGGTTGCCTGATCGACTCCAATGACATTGTCCCTGTTGAACCTTGAGGCTGCCCCGGTCAGCTTCATTACATTATTCGGCGATCCTTGACCTATTGATCGTCAACTCCCGGCGAACCAATTTTGCATAGTTCGGATCTTCGCTTTCACGCGGGGCCGGATAGTAGTGCCCGCGCTTTCGCAAATAACTCGCCCGGCGGTGGGGATGCTTTTGAAGCACCGCCATGATTTCTTTATCAAACGACTCTCGATCATCCCACTCCGATTCGCAAGCATCACAATGCCAAGGATCATCTGCCCCGTGCGCGCCACGAGCCCAGCCCAGACATTCCTCGGACGGGCATCGCATGACCAGCGGCGGATAACTTCCTGCAAGCGCCTTGATCTTGAGTAGTTGCACTCCGAGCAAGTATTCAACCATGGAACAATTGTGCTTGGCGAAGCCGTTCCCGCGGGTTTCCTCCGTCACAACCGTCCATCGGTCGGGCTCGCCTTTGGTGAGCCAGTAGTAGTAGTTCCCGTTCTCGTCGTGGCCCCACACAAGGAGTCCGGGCCGAGATGGATGTATGTTAAATTGCAACCCGTCACGCCAAGCAAAATGTGATGCCATTAGCCCAAGATAGTCAACAAGGTTCCCGTAGACGCTTCTTTCCCCCGGTGTGTGGACAAGGTAAAAGTCGGCAAAAAGGCCGCCGCCATAAACGTGAACGAATTGCCGGTAATCCTCGGGAAGTTTGAGCCCGAGTTTCTCCTCGGCCGTCCGCCACCGGGCGAAAGATCCGACCGCTTTGGGTCTCTTTGGAGGCGGAACGATTGTGATTAATTTCTCGAGCGACGGGATCATGGTTACCTTTTGTCAAAAATAATCCAAGCAAGTTCTCGTTGGCGGTATTGACGAGAATGTTTGCCCGAATCCCGAATGAACAAGGAACTTGCGATCTCCGACTTGATTATGGCCATTGGCTTGGGCCGGTTCAAGAGTGTGTTTGTCTTTATTGCGCGCGAATGGGAGATACGGATCAGACGGATGGAACGGCTCGCGAATACCATCAGCGGCGGGCTTGATCCCGGATCGTCGAGGGCGGCGCAAACGGCGGCAGCATCGACAACGGATCAACAACGATTGATGGGTGAGGGCCAAAAACGGCGATGACTCTGCTCCGAATGGAAACACGAGAACGGGTGAGATCTGTGCCGAAGGAGGACTGTTGGCCACGGAAGGTTCCCTTCTGCCAGATCTCATTTGGAAAATCACTCAGGAGGAGATTGACTCAACGACGGCTTCATTGTCGATCAAGTTCACCATGGCAGGTTTGGGGAATTATCTAGTCGGGAAAGTCCATATGTTTGCCGCCGATTGTCAGAGGGCTTGCCTCGAACGTCACTGGACGTGCATCAGCCTGTTCGTTTGGTTGGAATCCGTGTCATGATAAATAAATATGGGTATTCTGCACTTGCTTGATACACTTTTCTCCAAGACCGGGGGGGAAACAAATCACCCTTCTGATCGGTTTTTCGCAGGAAGGTTCGCATGCCCGCGCGAGACTCTATTCTGGATTTGAAGAAACGCATTGGCGAGTCGATCATCGGCCAGCAAACCGTGATTGACCGCTTGCTGGTCGCCTTGCTGGCCGACGGGCACGTCTTGATGGAAGGCTTGCCGGGGCTGGCCAAGACGCGAACCATCAAATCGCTGGCGAAAAATCTGGAGAGCGAGTTTCGACGCATCCAGTTCACGCCGGACTTGCTCCCCGCCGACATTACCGGGTCCGAAACCTATGTGGAGAAAGGCGGACAGGGAACATTCGATTTCCAGCCCGGCCCGGTGTTCGGCAATCTCATTCTGGCAGACGAAATCAATCGCGCGCCCGCCAAGGCGCAGGCGGCGTTGCTGGAGGCGATGGAGGAACGGCAAGTCACCGTCTCCGGCAAGACGCATCCGCTGTCGGCGATGTTCCTCGTGCTGGCCACGCAAAACCCCATCGAACAGGAAGGAACCTATCCGCTGCCCGAAGCGCAGACGGATCGCTTTCTGATGAAAGTCATTCTCGGCTACGGCACGGACGACGAGGAACGGCAGGTCCTTCGGCTGGTTCGCGGGGAGGAAGCGGCCGCGAAAGAGAAGCCGAAAGAACGCGAGAAACTGCCGGGACAGGTGGTGATGGACGCCCGGACCGAGGTGCATGGCACGTTTGTCTCCGAGGCGGTTGAGAAGTACATCGTCTCGCTGATCGCGGCGACCCGGCGGCCGGGAGACTTTTCACCGGATTTGAAGAAATGGATTCAAATCGGGGCCAGTCCTCGGGGCACGCTGGCGCTGGATCGTTGCTCGCGGGCGTATGCGTGGTTGCAGGGCCGCGACCATGTCACCCCGGATGATGTGCGGGCGATCATGCCGGACTGCCTGCGGCATCGCCTCATCCTCAATTATGAGGCCGCCGCCGACCAGATCACGCCGGACCATGTCATCGCGGAAATCATCAAACAGGTGGCCGTCTCATGACACTGCCCTCCCACGATCCGAAGGTGTACACCAGTTTGGAGCAGTTGGTCGGCCTGCGTCATCAGGCAAGCGGGTTCGTCTTTCTACCCCGCCAGCCGGTGCGGAGTTTGCTGGCGGGCGGTCATGCGTCCAAGCTGCGCGGCCGGGGATTGGACTTCGAGGAAATCCGCAAATACGTTCCGGGGGATGATCCGCGAGCCATCGACTGGCGCGTGACCGCCCGCACCCGGCAACCGCACACGCGGGTTTACACCGAGGAACGCGAACGCCCGGTGTTGCTTCTTGTCGATCAACGCTTGGGCATGTTCTTCGGAAGCGTGCTATTGATGAAATCCGTCGTCGCGGCCCAGGCGGCGGCGTTGACCGCCTGGCGGACCGTCGCGGTCAAGGACCGGGTTGGGGCGATTGTCTTCAACGACACGCAAATCACCGATCTTCGCCCGCAACGAACCACGCCGCACGTCACCCGGCTGCTTCAGTTGATCGTTGACCAAAACCAATCGCTGCGGGCCGACGCGGACACGCCGCCCAATCCCGGCCAGTTGAACGAAGTCCTGAAACGAGCCGTCCGGCTCGCCACGCACGACCATTTGATCGTGCTGATCTCCGATGCCACCGGAGCCGATGCGGACACACGGAAATGGCTCACGGCAATCTCGCACCATAATGATGTGCTGGTGATGTTCGTCGAAGACCCGCTGGAATCTGATCTTCCCGCCATCCGTCGGGGAGTGGTGACGGACGGCACGCAAGAACTGGAACTGGACTTCACTGCGTCGGCATTGCGAACCCGTTTCCGCGACGAGCATCAGGAACGGCGGCAGACCGCCCGGCGATTTTTGTTGTCCCGCGAGGTTCCGGTGATGCCGTTGCGAACCGATTCCGAGGTGGTCGGCCAGATTCGCCGGCAGTTGGGCGCCCGGCCGCGAGTTCCCCATGCCTGACCAAGATCCCGGCAGTCTGGATCGGCTGCACGATATCGCCATGCCGCCCCCCGCTCCGTGGTGGCCCCCGACCCCCGGCTGGATCACGCTGGCGGCGTTCCTGTTCGCATTGCTGCTTCTCGGTCTGGCGATGCTGGTTCTTCAACGGCATCGTAACCGTTACCGCCGGGAGGCACTGGCCGAATTGGATCGTCTCGGGCAAACACCCGACCCGGCGGCGCTGGCCGAACTGCTCAAGCGGGTCGCGCTGGCGGCTTATGCGAGGGAAAAAGTGGCTTCGCTCACGGGCACGGCATGGCTGACCTTTTTGGATGAAACCGGCCGTCATCCGTTGTTCAAGGACGGGCCGGGGAAACGGCTGGAAGAATCGGCGTTTCAATCGCCGACGGGAACGAAACTGACTGATGAAGACCGGCGCCAGATGGTCGGGGCCGTGCGAGATTGGATCACCCATCACCGATGTTGACGCTCGCCTATCCGTGGTTGCTTGCCGTGCTGCCGTTGCCACTGGCCGTGCGATGGCTTGTGCCCGCGTATCGAAATCGGCAGGAGGGGTTGCGCGTGCCGTTTCTGGACCGGCTGGCGCGAATCTCCGGCCAAACACCCGCCACCGGGGCGGTCGTGCGTCGCGGCCGTTGGTGGCACACGCTGGCGGTGTCGGTCATTTGGTTATGCGTGGTGGCCGCCTTGGTTCGCCCGCAATGGCTGGAACCACCGGTGAACCGCACGATTCCGATGCGCGACATGATGCTGGTGATCGACCTGTCCGGGTCGATGGAAACCAAAGATTTCACCGATGCCGAAGGGAAAACCGCCGACCGGTTGACCGCCGTAAAACAAGTGCTTGATGATTTTCTGTCCCGTCGCAAGGGTGATCGGGTCGGCTTGATTGTCTTCGGCAACGCGGCGTTTGTGCAGGTTCCATTCACGCAAGATTTGGAAGTGTGCCGGGAATTGCTGGGCGAAACCCGCGTCGGCATGGCCGGCCCCAAGACCGCCCTCGGCGATGCGATAGGCCTGGCCATCACGGTGGAGGAAAAAGCGGACACACCGGAAAAAGTTGTCATCGCCCTGACGGACGGCAACGACACGGGCAGCCAAGTCCCGCCGGAGCAAGCGGCAGGGGTCGCCAAGGACAAGGGCATTGTGATTCACACGATCTCGGTTGGCGATCCGAAAGCCGCTGGTGAGGACAAACTGGACGAGGAAGCCCTCACCCGCGTCGCCTCTGTCACCGGGGGGCTGTATTCCCACGCGGGCAACCGGGCCGAACTGGAATCCATCTATCGGCGACTTGACTCCTTGCCGACACGCCCCGCCCAAGTCATCTCGCAACGGCCCCGGCGGGATTTGTTTCACTGGCCGCTGGCGGCGGGATTGGGTGTTGGTTTTCTGGCGTCGCTTGTCGCCCTTTGGCCTGCGCGGAGGCCCGCCGAATGAGCGACTTTCACTTCCTGCGGCCGTATTGGCTCTTGGCCGTCATCCCGGCGGTGTTGCTGTCGTGGCGATTGTTGATGAGCGACGGGACCGACCGGACTTGGACGAAGCACATTGCCCCGCATCTGCTTTCCCAATTGATGACCGGCCGAAACGAACGACACTGGCTCCGGCCCGCCACGCTGTTGCCGGTCGGCTGGCTGATTGCCGTGATGGCTCTCGCCGGTCCCGCCTGGCAACGGGAACCGGCTCCGTTTGCGGAGGACACGGCGGTTCTTGTGATCGTGGTGAAAGTCACGCCGTCGATGGAATCCGCTGACATCCAACCGTCCCGACTGGCCCGTGCCCAACAGAAGATCCGGGACTTGCTCGCGTTGCGGCCGGGGGCCAAAACAGCGCTATTCGCCTATGCCGGGTCCGCTCATCGGGTCATGCCATTGACGGCAGACGCCGACATTTTGCAACAGTTCGCCGGGGAGTTGTCGCCATCGGTGATGCCGGTGGAAGGTTCGATGGTCGGCCCGGCTCTTGTCGCCGCCGATGAAACCATCAAAAAATCCGGCCAGCCGGGATGGATCTTGTGGATTGGCGATGGGGCGTCGCCGGCCGAGTTGGCCGATCTCGCCAAGTATCGGCAAGAGAACCGGACGCCGGTGAGCGTGCTGGGAATCGCCGCCGACGGGCCGGAACTGGACACACTGCGAACCGCCGCCAAACAACTGGACGCCCCGCTGATTCGGGTGACTGCTGACAGTGCCGATGTCGAATCCCTCGGCCATCAGGCCCGGTTCTCCATCGCCGACGAACAAGACGGCGGGGAACTTTGGAAGGATTTCGGATACTGGCTGGTTCCGTTGTTGGGACTGGTCAGTCTGGCTTGGTTCCGGCGAGGTTGGATGGCCGCCGCTTCCGCGAGATGACCCATGAAGCAGATGCGATTCATCGCCGCCGGTTTGCTGATCGCGGGAATCGCCGTGCTGGCGATCGGTTCCGCGACCAATGCCGATTACTGGCGAACCGCCGACCAACATGGGGACGAACTGATGCGCCGCCAGCAGCCATCGAAGGCGGCGAAGGTCTACCGTGCCCCGTCCCGGCAGGCGGCCGCCCAGTTTCGGGCCGGAGAGTTCAAGTCGGCGGCCGCGGCATTCGCCACCATTCCGACCGCGGAGGGAGCTTACAATCGCGGAAATTCGCTGATGATGCTCGGCAAATACGCGGACGCCATCAAAAGCTACGACCGGGCGCTAGAACTTCGGCCCGGTTGGGCGGATGCGGAGGAGAACCGGGTGATTGCCCGCGTTCGGCGGGATCGCATGACGTTCAAGGGCGGGGACGAAACCGGCGGGCAAGTGAAGCCGGACGAGGCGATTTTTGAGAAAGGCAAAAACCCAAACCCCGGCGAAGACACGGAAGTAGCGGGCGGCCAACAACTGACAGACGAGGAATTGCGAGGCTTGTGGTTGCGCCGGGTGCAAACCAAACCGGCTGATTTCCTGCGGGCGAAATTCTCGTTCCAAGCCCGCGCGGGGAAGGACGGAACACCGTGAGAAATACCCTCCTGATTGTACTGTTGATAGCCAATCCGGCCTTCGCTGATCCGCCCGCTTCTTCTCGCGTGGAACTGTCGCCGAAAACCGAGGCGTGGGTCGGTCAACGGGTGCAACTCATCATCACCTTGTTTGCCCCTGATCTCTTTGCGGGCGCGCCGTCCTTCGACATCCCGCCCGTTCCCGGCGTGATTGTGTTGCCGCCGTCCGGGTCGCCGACCATTGGTTCGGAAACCGTCGGGGGTGAATCATTCACCACCCAACGCCATGAGTTTTCGCTATATGCCCAGCGGCCGGGCGTGGTGAAGATTCCCGCAATCAAGGTCCGCTTTGAAACCAATGCCGGGTTTGGCAAGCCGGTCGTCGTCCGTCGGGTGACAACATCGCCGGTCAGCTATGAAGCCAAATCTCCACCCGGAGCGGAGAAGTTGGGAACGGTGATCGCCGCCCGCAATCTCCAAGTGACCGAATCATGGAAGCCCGACCCGGCCGACGCCAAAGCGGGCGATGCGTTCACGCGAACAGTCACGATCACCGCCGACGACACGCCCGGCATGATCTTTCCCCCGATGCGTCTGGGGGACATTGACGGCTTGGCCGCCTATCCCAAGAAACCCGTCATCAACGACCACACCAACCGGGGGCAACTAACCGGCGAACGTGTCGAAACCATCACTTATGTGTGCGAGAAACCTGGTCATGTGGACATCCCGGCCCGGCGACTGACGTGGTGGGATGCCGATGAAAAAAAGTTAAAATCGGCCTCGTTGCCCGCTCGTTCTCTGGAGGTGGCCTCGAACAAAAAAAATCAATCAAATGTCGAAACATCTCCTGTTGAGAAAACATCTTCATCAAGAAATCTTTTGCGTTCACCGTCGAGCATGGCTATACTCACCATCCTCTGTCTGGTGGTATTTACGGGAGGATGGCTTTGGTCGCGTCGCCGGGCGACCCGAAGCCCCTCGGAGAAAAAGGATTTTAACCGTCTCTGTCAGACATGCCGGGTGGGCGATGCCCCCGGCGCTTACACGTCTTTGTTGGCATGGATTGACTGGTTCAATCTGAAAACACCCGACGAATTGAGCAAACTGACAGGCGATCCCGAGTTGTCCCGAGCCATCGACGACCTGCGGTCGCGTGTCTACATCCCGAAACCCGCCGATCCTCTCCCCCCTTGGAGCGGTCGGTTGCTTGACGAGCGGATTCGTCCGGCCCGCCTTCTGATGAGGCAGTCCGGCCGCCTCGCGGGCGGCCACAAACTTCCCCCTCTGAATCCGGTCGGATGAGCCCGAGCAACTTCACTGAGGAAGCATCATGAAAAGACTTCGTCGGCCGTTGGTTGTTCTCCTGTCGGTTGTCTCCGTGACCGCCATTGCCGGGTGGTTCGCCCTGCCGCCATCACAAGGGCAGGCAGGGGCGAGCAAGACAACGGAAAAGCCCCCGCCCGTCAAGGCAGACTCTGCCGAGGCGGGGATTCGCAAAATCACCGATGACTATGTGAAGGCGTTCAACGCCAAAGATGCCAAGGCCATCGCCGGGCTGTTCACAACCGACGGCGATTTCATCGGGCCGGACGGCGAAGAACTTGTCGGCCGGGCAGCCATTGAAGCCGACTACGCGGAGTCTTTCAAGGCGACGCCCAAGGGTGTGGTTGAGGTCCAGATCGAAACCATCCGGCCGATGGGACGGGGCATTGCCCGCGCGGTTGGCGTTGCCAAGTTGAAAATCCCCGGCAGCGACGTGGCCGGCGAATCGAAGTATTCGGCCATCCACGTGCTGGAAGACGGTCAGTGGCGGGTGGCCTCGCTTCGGGAGTGGATTCCCGATCCGGCCGTGGATGTCACCGTTGGCGATCTCGGCTGGCTGGCGGGGGACTGGACCGCCAAAGGGGACGGCGGGGAACTGAAAATCTCTTACGCTTGGGACGAGAACAAGACATTTCTTCAAGCCAAATACGCCATCACCAAGAACGGAAAGACCGTCACTTCCGGGATGCAGATCATTGGCACGAACCCCGACGGAGGCTTGAAATCGTGGATGTTTGACGGATCGGGAACCACCAGCGAAGGCGTCTGGACCCGTGACGACAACCGCTGGCTGATCGAATCACTCGGCGTGTTGCCGGACGGAACGGCCGTGGCCGCGCAGAACCTCATCAGCCCCCTTGGGCCGGATTCGTTCACTTGGCGAACGATGGAGCGTTCCGTTGACAACGTCTCCCTGTCGGCCCCGCCGCCGGTGAAAGTTACCCGCGTCGCCAAACCCAAATAACCAACCCAACGACAACCGGAGCATCACCATGAGATTTTCGACATTGATTGCGGCCGTCTGTTTGTTGGTCGGCGGGGTGACGGTCCCCGCGTTTGGATTCGGCCGGGGATTCGCCGCCCACGGCGGGGGAATCGGCCCGCG
>NZ_JH636439.1:1914656-1935301 GCF_000255705.1 Zavarzinella formosa DSM 19928 | reverse complement strand
CCCCAATGGTGGGATTGCCACTGGCGGTTCAAGGGGCGGCATCGCGGTCGGCCCCAACGGCGGCATCGCCGCCGGAGGATCGCGAGGAGGAACAATCTCGACTCCGTGGGGCACGACGACTGCCGTGGGGGGACGGGGCGGTTTCGCGGTCGGCCCCAATGGCAACTTCGCCGCCGGCGGTTCAAGGGGCGGCATTGCCGTCGGCCCCAACGGAGGTATCGCGGCCGGAGGTGTTCGCGGCGGGGTGGCCGGTCATTACACCGGCTATGTCAGCCCGGTCAACGTGCGTGCGGCGGCCGTGGGTGTCCGCGCCGGGTATTACCCCTATTTCACGCCGACATGGTATTCAGCCCATGCCGCCGCCTGGACCACCGCGCGGTGGGCGGCGGGGTACAACTTTTGGGCTCCTCCGGTTTGGGGAACGGTGGCCAGTTTCGTCGGCGTCAGCAGCCCGCCGGTGTCGTATGACTACGGCGACACGGTGGTGGTCCAGGATGATTCCGTCTATGTGAACGGCGACCAAGCCTCCACCGCCGCTGATTACTCCACCCAAGCCGCCGCTATTGCCGACACCGGCCGACAAGCCAAACCAGCCGACACGGATGAATGGCAGCCGCTCGGCGTCTTCGGAATGATTCAGGGGGACGAGAAAGTCGCCCAGCGAATCTTCCAACTGGCGGTCAACAAAGCCGGGGTGCTTCGCGGCAACTATTACGATGCGGTCGCGGACAACACTCTCCCGGTTTACGGCTCCGTTGACAAGAAATCGCAACGGGTGGCTTGGTCGATTGGCGAGAAAAAGGACATCACCTTCGAAGCGGGATTGGAAAACCTCACCAAAAACGAAACCACTGTGTTCGTTCATTATGGTAAAGATCGATCCGATCAAATGATTCTTGTCCGATTGGAAGACCCCGCGACGAAGAAAGACTAAGCCAGCCGATCTTTTGCCATTCGGTCAACAGGAAATCACGTCCCAAGGAAGGGCCGAGCGCGGAGGCGGTCTGTCTCCGTGTTCGACAAAGCCGGTTCTCGGCTGTCATGCGTGTCCTTTGTGTTCCCATATCCAAGGAGATGATTCCATGCCCACTCGAAAGATGCTGCCGGCATTTTTGCTGGCGGCAGGCGCGCTCTCCGGCTGGCTCGCCGGGAGTGGACGGATTGAATCCGCCCTGTCCGCCAAAGGCGGTCCCGAGAAAATCGAACCGGCGCCAACGACGCCCGTTCAACTTGTTCAGGCCGAGAAGAAAGAACCGGCCCCGACCACCGGCAAAAGCGGTAAAAAGCCGAACGTTCTGGTGATCTTTGGCGACGACATCGGCATCCCGCAGATTAGCGCTTACACCCAAGGGTTGATGGGTTATCGCACGCCGAACATCGACCGGATCGCCAAGGAAGGGATGCTCTTCACCGATTCCTACGGGCAACAAAGTTGCACCGCCGGCCGGGCGTCTTTCATCCTTGGCCAAGAGCCGTTCCGCACCGGCCTGCTGACCATCGGCATGCCCGGAGACCCGCACGGTATTCAAGATTGGATGCCGACCATCGCGGACGTGATGAAGACTCAAGGCTACGCCACCGGCCAGTTCGGCAAAAACCACTTGGGCGACCAGGACAAGCACCTGCCGACCGCCCACGGTTTCGACGAGTTCTTCGGCAATCTCTATCACCTCAATGCCGAGGAAGAACCCGAAGGCTACTTCTACCCGAAAGATCCGGAATTCAAGAAGAAGTTCGGCCCCCGCGGCGTCATCAAGTCGTCTGCCGACGGCAAGATCACGGACACCGGCCCGTTGAATGTCAAACGGATGCCGACGGCAGACGAGGAATTTCTCGCCGCAGCGAAGGACTTTATTGACCGCCAGCACAAGGCGGACAAGCCGTTCTTCGTTTGGTTCAACTCCACCCGAATGCACATTTTCCACCCACCTCAAAAAAGAATCGCTTGGAAAGACGGGCAAAGGCATCCACGCGGACGGCATGGTCGAACACGACGGCCACGTCGGCGAATTGCTCAAGCAACTGGATGACCTCAAGATTGCCGACGACACCATCGTGGTCTACACGACCGACAACGGCGCGGAAATCGCCTTGTGGCCAGACGGGGCGATGACGATGTTCCGGGGCGAAAAGGGCACGACGTGGGAGGGTGGATTCCGCATTCCGATGATGGTGCGCTGGCCGGGCGTGGTGAAGCCGGGCACGGTGTCCAACGAAATCATCTCCCTGATCGACTGGTTCCCGACGCTGGCCGCCGCCGCCGGCGCGCCGGATATCAAGGCCAAGATGGCGGCGGGAACAGAAGCCAACGGCAAAAAATTCAAAGTCCATCTCGACGGTTACGACTTCGGCCCATATTTCCGGGGCGAAACCAAGACCGGCCCCCGCGATTCGATCAATTATTTTGACCAAGGCGGCAATCTCAATGCCGTGCGCTGGAACGATTGGAAGCTGAGCTTCGCCACGACCAAAGGCAACATCGCCACCGGCACCCGTGAAGTATCCGCATGGGCACTCATCGCCAATCTCCGCATGGACCCCTATGAACGCGGATTGGAGGAGGGGGGCGGGGCCGTCCAGTTCCTCGCGCAAAACATGTGGCTGCTTGTGCCCATTCAAGGCAAAATCAAGGAATTCTTCTCGGACTTCGACAAATTCCCGTATCAGACGGGCAGTTCGCTCAACGCCAGCGGCATTGGCTACGGAATGTTGCGTCAGCAAGATGCGATAAAGCGTTTGAAAGAATTGGAAGGTTTGAAGCCTCGCTGAACTGAAGGTGAAGAAGGTCGGCCGAACATCAGTTACGGCCGTTTCCGCGGCAACCTAACCGCCGTCCCTCTCCAAAAGGAGACGACGGTTAGGTTGTGCGTTTCGATTGTTCCGCATTCCCATCATCTGTCCAACAGTCATCAACGCTACGGGGAACGCTTTCCATCCAACCTGATGACATTGGTGAAAAGGAGTCGAAAACCATGCCCACTCGAAAGCTGTTGCCGGCATTGTTGTTGGCGGCAGGCGCCCTCTCCGGCTGGCTTGCCGGGAGCGGACGGATTGAAGCCGTCCTGTCCGCCAAAGGCGGCCCTGAGAAAACCGAACCGGCGCCAACATCGCCCGTTCAACTCGTTCAGGCTGAGAAGAAAGAGGCCCCCGCGTCAACCGGAAGCGGCAAAAGGCCGAACATCCTCGTCATCTTCGGCGATGACATCGGACAGTCCAATGTGAGTGCCTACAGTCGCGGGCTGATGGGTTTCACGACGCCGAACATTGACCGTATCGGCAATGAGGGCGGGGTGTTTGTCACCTATTACGGGCAACAATCCTGCACCGCCGGGCGGGCCGCGTTCATCCTCGGACAGTGCCCGTTCCGCACCGGCTTGACGAAAGTCGGCTTGCCAGGTGCGAACGTGGGCATCCAGAAGGAAGACCCGACGATTGCCGAATTCCTCAAACCGCTCGGGTACGCGACAGCCCAATTTGGGAAAAACCATTTGGGGGACCGTGACGAGTTCCTGCCCACCAACCACGGATTCGATGAATTCTTCGGCAACCTGTACCACCTGAATGCGGAAGAAGAACCCGAGAATGAAGATTATCCGAAAGATCCGGAATTCAAGAAAAAGTTCGGCCCTCGTGGCGTGCTCAAGTGCTCCTCTGATGGCAAGATCACCGACACCGGCCCGCTCAACAAGAAGCGGATGGAGACGGTGGACGAAGAATTCCTGGCCGCCACGAAGGACTTCATCGACCGCCAAGTGAAAGCGGACAAGCCGTTTTTCTGCTGGTACAACAGCACCCGAATGCACGTCTTCACGCATCTCAAGCCGACGTCGAAAGGCAAAACCGGGTTGGGAATCCAAGCCGACGGGATGACTGAACACGACCTCATGGTCGGCGAACTGCTCAAGCAACTGGACGACTTGAAGATTGCGGACAATACAATCGTCATTTACACATCCGACAACGGCGCAATGAAGAACCAATGGCCGGACGGCGGCGCTTCGCCCTTCCGCTCCGAGAAGGATACCGGCTGGGAAGGGGCCGTCCGCGTGCCCGCGCTCATCCGCTGGCCGGGCAAGATCAAGTCAGGCACGAATTTCACCGAACTGTTCAGCGCGGAAGACTGGCTGGTCACCCTCGTCGCCGCCGCCGGTGGTGATCCGAACCTCCGCGAGAACGCCCGCAAGGGCGTGAAGGCAGGGGACAAGACATTCAAAGTCTACCTCGACGGCTACAACCAACTCGACTACCTCACAGGCAAGAGCCCGAAGAGCGCTCGCAATGAGTACTTCTACTTCAGTGACGACGGCGACCTGCTCGCCTACCGCGACGACCGGTTCAAGTACCACTTCGAGGTGCAACTGGCGACGGGAATGTCGGTGTGGCGCATGCCCACGACAAAACTTCGCGCCCCAATCGTGATCGATTTGAAGTCCGACCCCTACGAGTATTCGTGGGACGCCTCGGCGTACTGGGAAAAGTGGTTCATCGAACGGGCCTACATGATTCTCCCGACTGTCGCGAGAGTCGGAGAGTACCTCAAGACGTACAAGGATTTTCCACCGCGTCAGCGGCCGGCCAGTTTCTCGATCGATCAGGTTATCGAAAAGCTCGGAGCGACCACACGAGGGAAGTAACGTTTGTTTGGGGCTGGCCGGGGATGCTCCCCGGCCCTCGCTCAAGTTCACTCATTTTTCCGAAAGATGGTGCCATGCGCAAACGATTGTTACTTCCCGTATCACTCGTCGCGCTTGGCGGCGTGCTCGGCTGGCTGGCCGCGTCCGGAAGGGTGAACGACATCTTCGCTCAGGAGAACAAGCCCGCAATTCAACCACCCCCCGCACCGACGCTGCCATATCCCGACCCGCCGTTCCACGGGACGATTGGCCGCACGACGGCGGACTCCAAATCGGATTTTCCCCAGCCGGTTCACGCGCCCAAAGGGGCGCCGAATGTCTTGCTCATTATGACTGATGACGTCGGGTTCGGCGCGTCGAGCACGTTCGGCGGGGCGATCCCGACACCCACGTTCGACAAGCTCGCGGCCCGCGGCCTGAAGTATAACCGCTTCCACACGACAGCACTGTGTTCACCCACTCGCGCTGCCCTGATTTCCGGGCGAAACCACCACAACTCGCACACCGGCATGATTATGGAACGCAGCTTGGGTTACCCCGGCTACGACTCGGTGATGCCGAAGAGTTGCGGCACCATCGCCGAAACGCTCAGACAAAACGGCTACAGCACCGCGTGGTTCGGCAAGAACCATAACGTGCCCGGCTGGCAGTCCAGCGCTGCCGGACCGTTCGACCTCTGGCCCACCGGCCTCGGCTTTGAGTACTTTTACGGCTTCATCGGCGGGGATGTGAACCAGTGGGACCCGACGATATTTGAGAACACTTCGCCCGTCGAACCAAAAGGGGGACTGACTGGCAAGGCGAAGGCCGACTACCACCTTGACTCGGACCTCTCGGACCACGCGATCCGCTGGATACAAGACCAGCACTCCCTTGCCCCTGACAAGCCGTTTTTCGCCTACTATGTGCCCGGAGCCACACACGCCCCCCACCACGCGCCGAAAGAGTGGATCGCCAAGTTCAAAGGGCAGTTCGATCAAGGCTGGGACAAGGTCCGCGAAGAGACGTTCTCTCGCCAGAAGAAGCTCGGGGTGGTTCCGCAAAACGCCGTGCTGACGCCCCGGCCGGACAACCTGCCTGCTTGGGATTCTCTCGACGCGAAGCACAAGGAACTCTACGCCCGGATGATGGAGGTCTACGCCGCATTCCTGGCTTTCACGGACCACAATATCGGCCGGGTGATCGACGCGGTCGAGAAGACCGGCGAACTGGACAACACGCTCATCATCTACATTCAGGGTGATAACGGCGGCAGCGCCGAAGGCACGCTTCAGGGCACGGCCAACGAATTGGCCGTCCTCGGCAACGGCGAAACCGAGACGTTCGATTTCCTGTATTCCGTCAAGGATGAACTCGGCGGGCCGTTGCATTACAACCACTTCCCGGTCCCTTGGACGTGGGCCATGAACGCCCCGATGCAATGGACCAAGCGATATGCCTCGCACTTCGGAGGCATCCGCAACGGCATGGTCATGAGTTGGCCGAAGCGGATTAAGAACGCGGGCGGGTTGCGTGACCTGTTTCACCACATCATTGATATCGCACCCACTATCTATGAGTCGGCGGGCGTGCAAGCCCCGGCTTCCATCAACGGCGTCAAACAGGCTCCGATTGACGGAACGAGCATGGCTTACACTTGGGACGACGCTAAGGCGAAGGGGCGGCGCATAACTCAGTACTTCGAGATGTTCGGCAACCGGGGCATCTATCACGACGGATGGTTCGCGGGAACCACGCCACTGTTGTTTGCCTGGGAACCCGAACCCAAGGGGCTGACGCCGTCGAGCTTCACATGGGAGCTTTACCACATCAACGAAGACTTCACCCAAGCCAAGAACCTGGCCAAAGAGAAGCCCGAGAAACTGAAGGAACTGGAAGAACTCTGGTGGGCGGAGGCAGGCCGCAACAACGTCCTGCCGATGAACTTCAGCCCGCAGGCCACGGTGGCAGCCATCTTCGAGCGGCCAAGCCTCACCCGTGGCCGGAAGCAATTCGAGTATCATCAGGGCACGGTCCGCATCCCGGAAGGGACTGCCCCGGCACTCAAGAACACGTCGTTTGCCATCACCGCTCACATCGACGTGCCGACGACAGGGGTGGAGGGCGTGATTGTCACCCAAGGCGGCCGATTCGCCGGCTGGGGCTTGGCCGTTCTCGACGGCAAACCGATTTGGGCCTACAAGCGCACCCAGCAGAAAAAAGACGGCATCCGAATCACCGGGCCGGACAAACTGACACCCGGCAAACACACAATCACACTAGACTTCGCTTATGCGGGCAAGGCGAAAGAAGTTGGCAAGGGTGGTAACTACGTCCTTGCCGTGGACGGCAAGAAGGTCGCCGAGGGCGCCATTGAGGCGACGACGCCATTCTTGTACTCGATCGATGAGACGCTGGACGTGGGCGAAGACCGCGGCACGCCAATTATGGAAGACTACGCCGACCGCATGCCCTTCCGATTCAACGGCAAGATTGACAAAGTCACGATTGAGTTGAAGTAACCGACTTTTAACGAGGCGAGGCAGTTCTCGCCTCCATGCTTTCTTTCTCCGCACTCCAAATGGATTGACACCATGCGTTCACGAATGCTTCTCCCGGCCGCGCTCATCGTGGTCGGCTCTGTCCTCGGCTGGCTGGTCGCACCCGGTCAATTCGCTGAAATGGCCGGGCAACAACCCGCAAAAGAGCCGCCGCCGCCCGGCACTCCAAGTGTGCTGCCGAGACCGGACTTCCGGTTCCCAGGCACGGTGGGCCGGACGTATCTGGACTCGGACAAGGCGCAGTTTCCGCAACCGGTTCAACCGCCGAAGGGGGCGCCGAACATTGTGCTGATCCTGCTGGATGACGCAGGCTTCGGCCAGTTCAGCACGTTCGGCGGCGGGATTCCGTCCCCGACAATGGATAAACTTGCGGCCGAGGGGCTTCGCTATAACCGCTTTCACACGACCGCCCTGTGCAGTCCGACGCGGGCTGCCCTCATTACCGGCCGCAACCATCACTCCGCAGCTTTCGCTGTCATTGCGGAAACGGCCACCGGCTACGACGGGTACACCAGCGTGCTTCCGCGAAACTGCGGAACGGTCGGCGAAGTGTTGCGGCAAAACGGCTACATGACCGCGTGGATCGGCAAGAACCACAACACCCCGGCGTGGGAAACGAGCGCCGCCGGGCCGTTCGACCGCTGGGCGAACGGGCTGGGGTTTGACTACTTCTATGGCTTCAACGCTGGGGACATGAACCACTGGAACCCGGTCCTGTATGAGAACCGCAATCTTGTTCCTGCCTCGGCTGATCCGAACTATCACTTGACACCGGATCTGGCAGACAAGGCGATTGCGTGGACGCAAAAGGTCAAAAGCATTTCTCCGGACAAGCCATTCTTTCTGTACGTCGCCCCCGGAGCGACCCATTCCCCGCACCACGCCCCGAAGGAGTGGATTGAGAAATTCAAAGGCAAGTTCGACATGGGTTGGGACAAATACCGCGAAGAGACGATTGAACGGCAAAAGAAGCTCGGCGTGGTCCCCGCCGATGCCAAACTGACAACCCGTTCCGCCGGATTGCCCGCGTGGGACACGCTCAACGCGGACCAGAAGAAACTTTACGCCCGCATGATGGAAGTCTTCGCCGCTTACGGTGCTCATTGTGATTACGAGATGGGCCGGATTGTGGAAGCGGTGAAGCAGATGCCGGGGGCGGAGAACACGATGTTCATCTACATCGCCGGAGACAACGGCTCCAGCGCGGAAGGGGGCATTGAAGGTTCGATCAACGAGAATCTGTTTTTCAACGGTTTCCCGGAAAAGTGGCAGGACAATTTGAAATCGATTGATGACTTGGGCGGTCCCAAGCACTTCAACCATTTCCCGTCCGCGTGGGCACACGCAATGGACACCCCGTTTCAATGGACCAAGCAGGTGGCCAGCCACTTCGGCGGGATGCGCAATCCGATGATCGTCTCCTGGCCCGCCCGCATCAAGACCAAGGGAGAGGTTCGCAGCCAGTTTCATCATGTCATCGACGTGGTTCCCACGCTTTACGAAGTATGCGGCATCACCCCGCCGACCGACCTGAACGGCGTAAAACAGAAGCCCATCGAGGGAACCAGTTTCGCCTACACGTTCGACGAGGCGAAAGCCAAGGACCGCCGAACCACACAATACTTTGAGTTGGGTTGCAATCGCGGGCTGTACCACAACGGCTGGATGGCCTCGGCCACGTCGTTCGTCCCTTGGAACCCGACCCGCACGGGCTTCGACATCGACAAGCAGAAATGGGAGCTTTACCACATTGACGAGGACTTCACCCAAGCCAACGATCTTGCCGCAAAACACCCGGAGAAACTCCGGGAACTTCAGGATCAATGGTGGGTGGAGGCGGCCAAATACAACGTGCTGCCGCTGGACTGGCGGGCAACGGAGCGCCTGAACGCGGAATTGATGGGCCGGCCCAGCCTCGCCGGGGACCGCAAGACATTCACGTATTACCCTGGCCAGATCGGTCTGGCCAACGAGGCGGCGCCACGCATCCTCAACAAATCTTGGACGGTGACGGCCGATTTGAATCTCCCCGACGGGGCAACCGAGGGAATGATCGTCACGCACGGCGGCCTGGTCGGCGGTTATGGGCTGTATGTGAAGGATGGCAAGCCGTCGTTCGTTTACAACTTCCTCGACCTCGACCGCCCGACGATCACGGGCAAAGAATCGCTGCCCAAAGGGAAGGTGAAACTTGTCCTCGATTTCAAATACGAAGGCAAGCCCGAGGAACGCGGCAAGTCTGCCACCGTTACCATGTCCGTCAACGGGGCCAAGGTCGCCGAGGGAAAACTGGCCCGCACAATCCCGCTGCAAATCTCCCTCGGCGAAGGGCTGGACATCGGCATGGATGTCGGCTCCCCGGTGGATTTCACCTATAAACTGCCGTTCAAGTTCACCGGCAAGATTGAGAAAGTGACTGTCGATTTGAAGTGACGCCGGCGTTTGTGTCGGGCCGGGGTGGTCCCGGCCCGTCTTTTTTGGACCGCACCATTGAAGAGACAACATGATGCGATTTCTGTTTGTTGTATCCGTTATGCTGTTGGCGTCGGCGTTCGCCCTCGCCCAAGATTCCTCGTTCAAGGGAGGATTCCCCTCGCCCGAAGCCGCTCAAAAGGCCCGCGATGCCGCCGATTATGAGCGGGCGGTCACTGCTTATCGGTTTTGGTATCCGACCGTGTCCTTGGAGGGCATCTTTAACGGCAACCGGGAACAGGGGATCAACGACAACGAGGCGATGCCGATTCTGTTGGCCGGGCCGAGGCATGTCGGCTTCACGCTCAACTCGGACACTCCTTACGCCGGCGGCGTGATCGACCTGTCTTACGGCGCCTATGTGGTTGAGGTGCCCCCTGGTCCGTTCATCGGGTTGGCGAACGATCACCACCAAGGATGGATTCTGGACATCGGCCTGCCCGGCCCGGACAAGGGAAAAGGGGGAAAGCATCTCATCATGCCGCCGGGGTATGTCGGCAAGGTGCCGGAAGGATATTACGTCGGTGCGTCGTCGTCGAACAAGGTTCTGATCGCCCTACGGTCCCTGCCCATCAAAGGAGACGCAAAGGGAGCGGCTGACGCCCTGAAAAGCGTGAAGATCTATCCCCTGTCCACGGCCGACGATCCAAAGCTTGTGAAGATGATCGACATGACTGAGAAGAAGATGGACAGCACTCCGCTGCGCTGGGAAGACAACATCTTGTATTGGGAGAAGCTTCGGGCGGTGATCGACGCCGAGCCGCTTCAGGAAAAGTTTCTGCCGATGTACGGCTTGCTCTCGGCCCTCGGCATTGAAAAAGGCAAACCATTCGCCCCCGACGCCCGGATGAAAGCCATTTTGGAACGAGCCGCAAAAGCGGGACGGGATCAGATGCTCGTGTCGGCCTTCGACACCGCCCGGACGGACAAGCTCGCGTGGAAAGATCACAAATGGGAATGGATCGGCCTTGTGCCCGAGAGCGCCCAGTTCGAGACTTCAAACGGAATTGACTTGGAAGCCCGCGACCGGTGGTTTGCCCAGGCAATTGTCACCTCCCCGGCGATGTTCCGTCGCAAAGAAGGGGCCGGATCGCTCTACTGGCTGGGCCACCGGGACACTTCCGGCGCGTTCGTGGACGGCGGCAAGACCTACAAGCTGACGGTCCCCACCCCCGTCCCGGCCAATTTGTTCTGGTCGGTCACGATCTATGATGCCGCCACCCGGAGCCAGGTGCAGACAGCGCAAGACAAGGCGGCCCTGCGGTCGCTCTACGAAAAGCTGACGCCAAACGCGGACGGCACGATTGACCTGTACTTTGGCCCGAAGGCTCCGGTCGGCAAAGAGGGCCAATGGATTCAAACCACTCCCGGCCGAGGCTGGTTCTCCTACTTCCGCATTTACGGCCCCAAAGACGCGGCCTTCAACGGTTCTTGGAAGCCGGGGGATTTTGAGGAAGTGAAATGACCCTTCAAAGAAACAACATCATGACAGTTCGATTCGCCCTGTTTGCGTTCGCCCTTGTGGCCGGGGGATTTCCGCCCCCGGTGACGGCCGAAGATGCGAAGCCGGTTCGTGTAACGGTGGACAACTTCGCCCGTGCAGAGAGCGACACCTACTTTGCCCGATTCGTCAAAGAGACCGGGTTAGGCAAGTTCAATCACGAGCGGGAACTCGCGCCGATTGAGAAGCAAGCGGTGATTCGCATGAACCGCGACACCCTTTATTCTCAAGGGGTGTTTGATCTCGACGCCGGACCCGTGACGGCCACGTTTCCCGACGCAGGCAAACGGTTCATGGCCATGCAGATTATCAATGAAGATCACTACACCGTCGAAGTGCTTTACAAGCCCGGCTCCCACATGCTCTCGAAGGAGAAAACCGGCACCCGATATGTTCTCGCTCTTGTCCGGACATTCGTAAACCCGAACGACCCGGCCGATGTGAAAGCAGTCCACGAACTACAGAATGGACTCAAGGCTGAGCAAAAAGATTCCGGCAAATTCGAGACGCCGAATTGGGATCAGGCTTCTCTCAAAAAGATTCGGGACGCTTTGAACGAACTGGCGGCTGCCAATGGCGGCATTGATTCTTCGCGGATGTTCGGGCGAAAGGGCGAGGTGGACCCCGTCCAGCACCTCATCGGAACTGCCGTAGGGTGGGGCGGGAACCCACGGGCTGATGCAACCTATGCCGGGGCAAGTCCCGAATTAAACGACGGCAAAACGGTCTATCGGCTGACGGTCAAGGATGTGCCGACAGACGGGTTTTGGTCCGTGAGCGTTTACAACAAGGCTGGCTTCTTTGAAAAGAACGAGAAGAACGCCTACACGCTGAACAACGTCACCGCCAAGCCGAACGCCGACGGTTCGGTGACGATCCAGTTCGGCGGTTGCGAGGCAGACACGCCGAACTGCCTGCCGATCACACCGGGATGGAACTATTTGTTCCGAATGTACCGTCCTCGGAAGGAGATTCTGGACGGCGTTTGGAAACTCCCCGAAGCACTGCCGGTGAAATGACCCTGACCACTCAGAAAAGGAACTCAAACCATGCAAAACAAACAGGTCCTCGTTGGCGCGACGTGGTTCGTCGCCGCTTGCTTTTCTGTTTTGCCGAACACATTCGCTCAAGACAAGACGGGTATCTCCAAACCGCCGACGGGTTTTCCCGCCGCAGACGACGTGCAACGCGCCTATGACGAGGCCGACTTGAATCGTGCCGTGCAGGCGTACAAGTTTTTCTACCCGACCGTGTCCGGGGCCGCCATCGTCAAGGGGAATGAAGAAATCGGCGTCGTTCCCAACAAAGTGTTCGGCATCCTCGATTGCGCGCCGGAACAACTGGTCTTCACTGCGAACTCAGACACCCCTTATGGGCCGTTGCTGCTTGATCTTGGGGTCGGCCCGCTGGTTGTCGAGTTGCCTGCCGGGCCGCTGATTGTTTGCTCGATGGATATCAATCAACGTTGGGTTGCGGACATGGGGCTGCCCGGCCCGGACGCCGGAAAAGGGGGCAAGCATTTGCTTCTGCCTCCGGCATACAAAGGCAAACCGCCGGAGAGTGGCTACTTCGTTCACCAAGCGAGCAGCAACCGGCAGATCGTCGGCGCCCGTTCATTGCCGGTCAACGGCGATGTAAAAGTTGCCAAGGAGCGACTGACCACGATCAAAGTCTATCCGCTCGACTCGGCGACCAAGTGGGAGGAACCGAAGTGGCTGGACGTGACCGGGAAGACACAGGACACCACTCCGCGTCAGTGGGAGGACAACTTCAAGTTCTGGGAAGTGCTCCATCAGACCGTGGACGCGGAACCAACCTACAAGGGCTATCACAACTATTATGGCGAACTGGCCGCCTTGGGGATCGAGAAAGGAAAGCCGTTTCAACCCGACGCTCGTCTCAAAGCCATTCTGGAAAAAGCATCCAAACTCGGCATCGCCCAAATGCGGGCGCAATCCTTCGGTGACCGTCGGCCGGAACGAATCGTCTGGCGGGACCGCATGTGGGAATGGGCAAGCCTGCGGTTCGAGGATGGGGATTTTAACACCGCCGGCCGTCTTGACACGACGGCGAGAGAAAAATGGTTCTATCAGGCAATCGGCGCATCACCCGCCATGTTCCGGCGGGACACCAATGCCGGATCGCTTTACTGGCTTGGCCTTCGTGACGGCGGCGGCACTTATCTTGACGGTGGAAAGACCTACAAGTTGACCGTGCCCCAACCCGTGCCAGGCAAGTTGTTCTGGTCCGTCACCGTGTACGACAGCGATTCTCGAAGCCAGATCCAAACCGATCAAAAGAAAGCAGCTCTGCGCTCGTTGTTTGAGTTAAAAGACATGGCCGGAGAAAAATCGATCGATTTGTATTTTGGTCCGAAGGCGCCAACCGGCCATGAGGGGCGTTGGATCAAAACGATTCCCGGCAAAGGTTGGTTCACCTATTTTCGCATCTACGGCCCGGAAAAACCAGCGTTTGACGGTTCCTGGCGACCCGGTGATTTCGAGGAAGTGAAGTCAGTCGAAAAACCATGACCTTTCAGAGCCAGAATCATGAGATCACGACTCGTCTTGCCCGCCGTGGCATTGTTCGTCGCCGGTGCGTTCTTCGGGTGGCTGGTCGGCGGCAATCGGCCGGACGCTTTGCTCCGGGCAGAACTGGATGCACCCGTCAAGTCCGTCTCCCGACAGGTTCAAACCGCCCAGCACGGTGACAAGGAGCCGACACGGGTTGCGAAGAGCGGCAAGAAACCCAACGTCGTTTACTTTCTGGTTGACAATCTCGGGTACGGAGAACTCGGTTGCTACGGCGGCGGGCTGTTGCGCGGCGCCGACACTCGCCGGATTGATCGGTTCGCGGCCCAAGGGTTGAAACTGCTCAACTTCGCCCCGGAGGCTCAATGCACCCCCTCGCGGTCCGCGCTCATGACGGGCCGCTACGCCATCCGCTCGGGAAACCACACGGTCGCACTCGCCGGATCCGAGGGAGGACTGGTCGCCTGGGAACAGACGATGGGTGACATCTTCTCCAAGAACGGCTACGCCACCGCTTGCCTCGGGAAGTGGCATATTGGCGCATCAAACGGCCGCTGGCCGACCGATCACGGATTCGACGAGTGGCATGGCATCCCGCACAGCTACGACGAATGCCTCTGGCCGGACGACCCGTGGTATGACGCGAAACGAGACCCGGTCGCCAATGTGCTGGAAGGAGCCAAGGGAGGCAAAGTGCGTCCGGTCAAGACGCTGAACCTGGAGGCCCGCCGCGACATTGACGCGGAATACCTGACGCGGGCGAAAGCGTTTATGAAACGAAGCACGGACGCCGAGCAACCGTTCTTCTTGTACTTCAACCATTCCCTGATGCACATGCCCACTGTTCCGCGAAAGGAGTTCAAGGGCAAGTCCGGCAATGGCGACTGGGCCGACTGCCTGTTGCAACTGGACGCCGACTTCGGCTTTCTGCTCGACACTCTCAAGGAATTGGGTGTCGAGGACAACACCGTCGTCGTGTTCAGCGGGGACAACGGCCCGGAGGAAGTCGAGGCTTGGCGGGGCCACGCGGGGTTCTTCGACGGTTCGTATTTCACCGGAATGGAAGGTTCGCTGCGCACCCCGTGCCTCATCCGCTATCCCGGCAAGGTTCCAGAGGGCAGGCAGAGCAACGAAATCGTTCACATTACCGACATGTTCACCACGCTCGTCCGTTGGAGCGGTGGCGAAATCCCCAACGACCGGGTCATCGACGGACTGGACCAGCGGGCGTTCTTCGAGGGAAAACAGGAAATTTCAGCCCGCGAGGGATTCCCATATTGGATGGGGGACACACTCTACGGTGTGAAGTGGCGGAACTTCAAACTCGTGATGTACCTCCAGAAGACGCTGACCGAACCGGCGTTGAAACTGGCCACCCCGCACCTCGTCAATCTGATCGTCGATCCCAAAGAGCGAAAGCCGGTCGATCTGCCGTATCTGCACACTTGGACGGCGGCGCACCACGGCAAGATCCTGAAGGACTTTGCGGACAGCGTGAAACGGGAATCGTTGATCCCGGCGGGGGCGCCTCTCGGCCACATTCCGGGAAAGTCGAAATGATCGGTCATTGAAAATCGTTTTGATCGCCGTTTGTTCAAAGCCAAACTGAAATATCTGCCATTTGACGAAGGGTTCACCCATGCCTGTTCGCATCACGATTGTCTGCTGGGCGCTTGTGGCCGCCTCGGTGTTTGCCCAATCTCCGGACCCGCTGGCGTCTTGGAACGAGGGACCGCGCAAAAAGGCAGTTCTTGATTTTGTGGCCAAAGTCACCAAGGAAGTTTCACCGGATTTCGTGCCGGTGGCGGAGCGGATCGCAGTGTTTGACAACGACGGCACGCTTTGGTGTGAACAGCCGATGTATGTTCAACTCGCTTTCGCCTTGGATCGCGTCAAGGCGATGGCGGACAAACACCCGGAGTGGAAGGACAAGCAACCGTTCAAGGCGGTGATCGAGGGTGATCTGAAGACGCTCGCGGAAGCCGGGGAAAAAAGCATCGTCGAGATTGTGCTGGCCACGCACACCGGCATGACAACCGACGAGTTTGCCGCCACCGTGAAGAACTGGCTGGTGACGGCAAAACATCCGAAATTTCAGCGACCATACACCGAATGTGTTTATCAGCCGATGCTCGAAGTCCTGGCGTTTTTGCGAGCGAACGGCTTCAAGACTTTTATTGTTTCCGGCGGGACCGTGGACTTGATGCGCCCGTTCGCGGAAAAGGTGTACGGCATCCCGCCGGAACAAGTCGTCGGGACCACTTTCAAGACGAAGTATGAACTCCGCGACGGCAAACCGGCGATTGTCATCCAGCCGCAACTTGATTTTCTGGATGACAAAGCCGGAAAGCCCGTCGCCATCAACAAGTTCATCGGTCGCCGACCCGTCATGGCCTTCGGCAACTCGGACGGCGACTTTGAAATGCTCGAATGGACCGCTGCCGGAAGCGGACCTCGTTTCGGGATGATTGTTCATCACACGGACGCAGAACGCGAGTATGCGTATGACCGCAAATCCCATTTTGGCAGACTCGAACGCGGCTTGGATGAAGCCGCCAAGCGAGGCTGGCTGCTCGCGGATATGAAGAACGATTGGAAAGTCGTTTTCCCGCCGACAAAGTAAACATTTTCCAAGTTTGGTTTTGCGTCGGACAACCGGCATGATCGGTTTGACCATGCCGAAAAATTCATTTTCACCAACCGGTTGCGCCGTTTGTCATGGGCGTGGCCGGTTGTCTCGTCCGATTCAAACATTCAAGTTGTATTGCGTGAATGGCCCCCTCTCCCACCCTCAATTGATTGCAAGGCATGGAGGCTTTGCCATGACCATCCAAAATCTGACCGCGCTGGCCCGGCGTCGAGCCTTGGCCGCCTTGTTCGCCCTCGCCACGGGAGGAGCCTCCGGAGTTGTGGCCCAGCAACCGGCGCCAGCGACGCCTCCGGTGGTCATCGAAATCGCCACGGAGCAGCCGACCGCGCCAGTGACGGAAGCCCCGTGTGGCGATCCGATGTCTTCCCCGTTTGCCGGGGCGTTCTTGGAACGCTCCAAGCTCACAGGCAATTGGTTTGGCCTGCGCGACACGCTGGCCGATCATGGCATCACTTGGAACATCAGTTCGACCAACTTCTACCAAGGCGTCGCTTCGGGAGGCGCGGACACAGGCTTCCGCTACGGCGGCCGGGCTGATTATCTGTTAAACGTGGATGGCGAAAAAGCCGGTTTATGGAAAGGGTTGTTCGTCACTCTGCACGGCGAGACGCTGTTCGGCCAGTCGGCCAATTCACTGACCGGAGCCTTGCTGCCGACCAGCCTGGCCCAGACATTGCCGGTGACCGATCCCAACGGGGGGATCACCGTTCTTTCCGGCGTGAAAGTCACGCAGGCTCTCTCGGAAAATTTCATCACCTATTTCGGCAAACTGAACACGGCCGACGATTTCAACCAGCCATTCACGGGCGGCGCTCGTGGGGTCAACGGGTTCATGAACGCCGGGATGGTGTTGCCGCCGGTGCTGGCGCGAACCATTCCCTATTCGACATTCGGCGGCGGATTTGCCGTGTTGAAAGACAAGCAACCCATCTTCACCTTGGGGGTGTTTGACACGAACAATACTCCGACTGTCAGTGGGTTTGACACCTTCTTCAACAACGGTGCCAGCGTCAATGCTCAGGTGAACATCCCGACCAATTTCCTTGGAATGCCGGGACATCAGTCGGTCGGGGGTGTTTACAGCAGCGCCCAATACACATCGTTGAACGGTCTGCCGTATTTCGTCCTCCAGCGTCTGCGGGGCGAGGTGGTCGGGAAGCCGAAGGTGAGCGGTTCGTGGGCAACGTATTACCTGTTCGACCAGACGCTTTGGGCGGACGACGAAAATCCCAAGCGAAGCTGGGGGATGTTCGGCAGCGCCGGGATCAGCGACGGGGACGCCAACCCGATCAAGTGGTCAGGCTCCATCGGCTTGGGCGGCGCCAGTCCTTTTTGCAACCGGCCGTTGGATAGTTTCGGAGTGGGCTATTTTTACATCGGCATGAGCAACAGCCTTACCAGCCTTGCCCCCCGTTTGCTTCGGCTGGGAGACGAGCAAGGGGTGGAACTCTTTTACAACATCGGCGTGACGCCGTGGTGTCACATCACTCCCGACCTTCAGATCATCAATCCGATTCGGGAACGTGTTGACACCTCCGTCAATTTCGGCATTCGGGCGAAGATTGACTTCTGAGTCGGCCGGGCCAAACCGATGGCCGATGGTGTTTCACATTTCTCCATCTCAAGTTCCCGCCCGTCGGGTGTAATCAGAGACGGCTTCCCGCCGTCTCTTTGCCATTTTCCGCAGTCGGCGTCTGCTTGCCTGTTTTAAACCTGCCGTGTGAGGCGGGCTGCCAAATCAACCCTTTAAATTCATCACAATCAGGACAATCGTTATGATCGCTCCCGGATGCGGTCGATAACCGACATTATTGTTGAAATTTCTCATGCGGTGTCAGACACGCTTCCCGCTGAAACCACCGTGGCATTATCCTCACGCCATAAGGATCATGGAATGAACAGCCGTTGCCTCCAGGCGTGTCTTGTGCTGATGTGGGGTTGGGCGTCGCTCGCCTCCGCGCAGACGCCATTGATCGACCTGCCAGAATCGGAAAAAACCATGGCCGGCCCGTTTGTTGATACTCCCACTCCGGCCGAAACGCTGGCGGTGCAGGCCACCCGCCCGGCAGAGGAGGAAGGCGCTGCAAAGTCCGGCGGGGCGGCCCCCGGCGCCGAACAAGGCCAAGGTGGACCGGACGCTGGGACAGACCCCTCCAAGTTGAAACGGCGTTTCACTTTTTACCACGAATATTATCGCATCCAAAACGGGCTGTCCTTCAACACAACGACTTTGTCCGCGACGCTGCCGATCCTCGGCGGCGGCGGCAGCGTCGGGATCAATGTTCCGTTCACCTATGCGGATTTGCCCAAGGCCAAGCCGTTCGGCTTGGGCGATGTGTACACGCGGTTTATCTTCCTGCCCACGAAATGGGAGGATGTCCGCGAAGTTTTTGAATGGCCGTTCAAGACCGTGCTGCCGATCATTGGAACCGACGTGTATCTGCCGACGGCCGACAGTCAATTGGTGCTGAATCCGTTTGCCGCCCGGCTGACGACCGTGAGCTTGGGAACCGGAAAATATCGGCTGGCCCCGTTGGTCGGTTTTGTGTGGCAGGCGGCCGAACGATGGACGGTGATCCCGATTTATTTCCAAGACATGTCCGTGGCCGGAGACCCGGCGTTTCAATCGGTCAATCAGGGAAAACTGCGTCTGTTCGTGCAATACCAAGACCCGTCGGGCTACTATTTCAAACCGGAATTTCAGTTGGTGGTTGACTACAACGACCACAACCGCGTCGACTTCTACGTGGCCCCGGAAGTCGGCAAGGTGTTCAAGGGGGGAACGGTGTTCTACATCAAACCCGGCGTGGGATTGTTGAAAGACAACGTCAACCGGGATTGGGGATTTGAAATGGGAATGCGGAGCGTGTTTTAACGAGGCTGGGCTGTCAGCCCCGGAAGGACTATTTCCCGCCCGGTTCGGGATTCACTGAGATCACACAGCGGAAACCCAGATGGGACATGCCGGTGTCTGGTTCGGTCCCCCGGCGGGCGGCGGTGCGGTAGCTTTCGCAATAGGAGACATGGCAAAGAAACGAACCGCCGCGGGTGACACGTCCGGGACTCAGCGGGTGGCTGGGGTCCCAAGCCTCGGCGGGGCCGGCCGGGTTGACAACCAATCCAGCGCCGGCCCGGCGGGCGTAGGCGTCGGCCCGATACCAATCGGAACACCATTCCCAAACATTGCCCGCCATGTCATACAACCCATACTCATTCGGCGGGTAGCTTTTCACCGGGGCGGTGCGTTCAAAGCCATCCTGTTTGGTGTTCGCGACCGGGAATTCACCCTGCCAGATGTTGGCCAGTTTGCTTTCCTCCGTTGGCGCGGTGTCGCCCCACGAATATCTTTTGCCGCCAAGGCCGCCTCTCGCGGCAAATTCCCATTCGGCTTCCGTCGGCAGGCGCTTGCCCGCCCACTTCGCATAAGCGACGGCGTCATCCCATGAAACTTGAATGACCGGGTGATTGTCTCGCCCGTCGAGATTGCTTCCCGGTCCTTCGGGGTGTTTCCAAGAGGCACCGGGAACCCAACGCCACCAAGCGGCCGCATTGCCCAGCGGCACGCTCTTCGCGGGGGGAGTGAAAACCATCGACCCCGGTTGCAATGTCTCCGGGGCCGGCTTGGGTGTGTTGGGGGGAAGCGTTTTCTTCATCTCCTCCCAATCCGGCGCTTTCTCGGCCGTCGTCACGTATCCAGTGGCTGCGACAAATTTCCGGAATTGGGCGTTGGTCACCTCGTGTTCGTCCATCCAGAATGCATCCACCCGAACCATGTGGGCGGGTTGTTCATTTTTGAGGGCCTGATCGCCGGCCGTCCCCATTTGAAACTCGCCGCCGGGAATCAGAACCATCCCCGGTGAAGGCGAGGGCGATGCTTTTCCAGTCAAGCGGGTGATCCCATACGAAACACCAAAAGCCACCACGGCCAGGGCCGCGAGTTTGAGAAATCCCGCCCGCCGACGCGAATTTTTTTCCGGAGACGCCGGAATGATCGCCGGTTGTGATGTTTGTTTTTTGGAGGGCATTGGGGAAAACTCGAAGAAGATTGTCGGGTGGCTGGAAAGGTGTCGTCCATGCCTGTCACCCGTTATGTCAGATTATGGAACAGATGGTGGTTTTTGGCTTGATCCTCTGATTAACAGGGCTACTCAGAGGTTGATCTTGGGTCAGTGAGGAAGTCCAGTGCACGTCTCGGGTCGGCGGCGAACTCGCGGGTGGCGGCGGCCATGCTCGGCGTGTCCATCCCGCGCAGCACATGAACGGCCACGTTTCGCAGCGAGGCCAGCACCCGCGGGGCAGCTCCGCGCCGCACGCGAC
>NZ_JH636439.1:1858477-1914596 GCF_000255705.1 Zavarzinella formosa DSM 19928 | reverse complement strand
CGGGCGTCTCCCCGTCGCGGGATCCGCGCAGAACTTTGCCGTCAATGGCCACATGGTCCCATCCGGCCGCGTGCCGCCCGGCCAGCCACGCCCCGATGATCCGGTCCAGGTGGTCGGCGTCCAGATCACGCAGCAGCAACGACAGGGTGTTGGCCGCAGGCATCTTCTTGCTCGGGAACCCGAGAGGGTGGCCGAGTCGCGGGCCGCGCAGACGGCCGAAGTGGGCAATGGCGGCCAGACTGGTGTGCCCGGCGAGAATGGCGACCAGGCACAGTCCCAGAACGGACGCCAGCGGATACTGCAACCCGCGCGGGTCACGCGGGTCTTTGAGTTCTCGCAACAAATCGATCAGCGACGCGGCCATGACGGATCTCCAAAAGGAAATCCTCCATAACCAATTTCGCCATCCTGCCCAAGATCAACCGCTGAGTAGCCCTGCTCTGATTAAGATCTGAAATTGACAAATCGTCGGCATCAGTCTATCTCCCGTTCATCCATCCGGAGCATTCCGTGGAATGACGATGATCCGACTAGGGTTCCTTTCGTTATTGCTGGCGGTCTTGGCCGTGTGCTCGGGCACGCCGGTCGGGGCGCAGGAACGGGAACCGACCGCTCCGGCGTCGTTGCAGTCAGAAATCGACGAGTTGAAACGACGGACAGCGTCTCTGGAGAACCAGCTTCAGGAAACAAAGCAAGCGGCAGAGCAAAGTTGGGACACCCGCTTTGAGGAGTTGATCCGCTCATCGAAAGAGGGGTTTGTCCGCACGTCGCTTGACGGCAATTCCACGATTCGATTTGGCGGCCGGGTTCAACTGGATGCCGGATGGTTCGAGACGCCTCACGGGGTTCAGGATCGCTTCAGCGCGCCTTTTGTTGACGGCGTTGTTTTGCGGCGGGCAGTCTTGGAGACGGACGGCACGCTTTGGAAGTATTTCGACTACTCATTCAATGCGGATGTGTCGCGTTCGTCCGATTTGCGTTCCCCCAGCCAAGACCCGGATGCGACCGTCTACATCACCAACGCCTGGCTGGCGGTCACGGATTTGTTCGTTCCCGGAACCCTCAAGGCAGGTCATCAAATCCAACCGCTGTTGTTCAGCGCGGCCGGGAGCAACAATTTCCTCTCCTTCATGGAAAGACCGGCGGTGTATGACGGCCTCAACGACGATTTCAGCTACGAAACCGGTCTGAGCTATCGGTATTCAACCTTGAACGACCGATTAACGGGTTTTGTCGGCGTGTTCAAACCCGGCACCCGGCTGGGGGGCTTTGGGGTGGGCAATGGAGAATACGCCCTCACCGGGCGGGTGCATGGGTTTCCGATTTACGATGAGGCCGAACAGCAATGGCTCTATGTCGGCGTGGCCGGTTCGTATCGAACATTGGCGGACTCCCAAAACCGAATCTTCACCCGACCGTTGGTCCGCACCGGCACGCGGTTTCAAAATCCCCATGTGATCGACACGGGGGATTTCTTCAGTTCTTCGGCCAATCAACTGGCCAGCATCGGCAGTTATGCGGCATTAGGACCCCTGGCTTTCGGCGGCGAATATCTGGCCTCGCTCCAGAACAACGCCTATGCCACCGGATTGCCAGGAACGCCAGGGTCGCAATCGCTCGGCAATCTCTTTTTCTCTGGTTTCTACCTGGAGGCTCTTTGCTTTCTGACGCCGGGAGATCACCGTCCGGCCTCGCTTATCAACGGCGGATTTGATCGTGTGAAGCCGGTTTCGCCGGTTGGTCCCGATCACGAGAAGGGGAACGGCTTTGGCTGGGGCGCATGGGAGATCGGCCTTCGTTATGACCGATTTGATGCGAACACCGGGAATGTTCGCTGGGGACGCATGGATTCCGTGTCGGCCGGGGTGAATTGGTATTTGAACGCCAATGTGCGCTGGATGACCAATTATGTTTTCACGCAACTCGACGGCGGCGGTGCCGGCAATGTTCCAATTCATGCCTTCGGAACCCGGATCGGATTTGATTTTTAGAGCGGTAATCGAGTTCGCCGCTCCGCCATCTCACCCGGCAGGCACAAGCGCTTCCACGCCGGTCGTCGAACACAACCACCCGGAGTTCCGCTCAGGGCAATTGCATAAGATGGCCCTTGATTTCGGGGCATTCATTCGTTTTTATTGTGATCGGAACACCGCTCGTTTCTCACCTGTTTTCCACGCTCCACCACTGATATTTTCTCGAATCCCTCCGACAATGTCCCGCTCCCTCCACTCGGAGCCTTGTCATGGCCGACACCCCGCGACCGTTGGCTGATTGCTTTTCCGAACTCCCCGGCCCGCGAGTCCGGCTCAAGTGCGTCCACGAGTTCATGGACATTATTCTGATCGTCGTTGTGGCCACCATCGGCGTGTCCGACGACTTTGCCGGCGTGGTCGAGTTTGCCCGAGCCAGGGAGGTTTGGTTCCATGATCGACTCGGGCTCCGACTCGACCACGGCATCCCCTCGCACGACCCCCTCAACCTGGTCTTTGCCCTCATCAATCCGGCCCAATTCCAGAGATGCCTCATCGGTTGGGCCGAGGCCATGTCGGACCGGCTCAAGCTCCGGCAAATCCCGATTGACGGGAAGGCCATGCGGGGCTCCAAACGCAAAACGTCGGCTGGTGACCGGACCGTGCAAATCGTCAGCGCATGGGCGTCAGCGAACGGTGTCACTCCGGCCCGGGGGCGAACCGGCGAGAAATCCAACGAGATCACGGCCATCCCGGAATTGCTGAAATTGCCCGACGTTTCCAAGGCTCTGGAGGGCATTGACGCGGCGGGTTGCCAGAAGGCCATCGCCTCGCAGATCGTCTCGGGCGGAGGCGACCGCCCGTCGGCGGTGAAGGAAAACCAACCCCGGTTGTACGAGGACATCATGACATTGCTGGCGGTGGACGAGGCGGATGAGGCGGGGTTGAGTTATTGGATGACGCAGGAGAAGTCCCGCGGCCGGGAGGAGTTTCGGTCCTGCTTCGTGCTGACGAACCTGGAAGGCATCCGCGACCGTGAGTTCTGGAAGGGATTGAAGTCGGTGGTGTGCGTGACGAGCGGGCGGAGGGCGAAAGGGAAAATGGAGAGCAGCGAGGTTCGTTATTACATCAGCAGTCGTCGCGGATCGGGGAAGATGTTCTTGGGCACCAGTCGCAAGCATTGGAGCATCGAGTATGAGCGCCATTGGATATTGGATGTGGCGTTCCGGGAGGACGATCGCCGACTTCGGGAAGGACACGCCCCCGAGAATATGTCGGCGGTTCGCAAGATGGCCCTGGCCATGTTGAAGAAAGCCACGACCTGTATCGGCATCAAAAACAAGCGACTGAAAGCGGGCTGGGACACTTCCTTCCTCGAACATGTTCTACATGATTTCCTTGGGAAATGAGTGCGTTTCCCCTGCCATCGGGGGGCGCCCCGCCAGGACATCACCACCGACCTAGGCGTTCATCGCAAGACCGTCACCTGATGGATCAACGCCTGTTGCGACGGCGTGCTGGACGAACTCCGGCCCGAAAAGCCGAAGGGGCGTCTCTCCCCGATTCCTCTGTTCCTCGCCGATTAGTGGGTCACTTGCGTTGGGCGTGGCCATAATTTTTGGCTCCGTACATTGGCTTTCTCCAGTGACCCGGAGTCAAGTCATGTCCCGTCGCCGGAAGGATCCGCTTCGTCCGCTGACCGACGATGAGCGACAGTCCCTGTTGTCCCTTCGTCGTTCGGCCACCGCCCCGGTCGCCCAAGTGGCCCGGGCCGTCATGATCCTGGCAGTGTCCGACGGCCTCGATTATCAGCAGGCGGCCCGGGAGGCAGGCCGACGCAGCGGCGACGCGGTTTCCCGGCTGGTGACGCGTTTCAACCATGAGGGCGTGGAAGCCCTCGAACCGCGTCATGGCGGCAGCCCAAAACCTATTCGCCCGCGGACCAAGAACGGATTCTGCGGGAAGTTTCCCGAGTTCCCACCCCCGAGGAAGACGGAACGGCCGTTTGGTCGTTGACCTTGCTGCGGGCCGCGTTGAGGGCGGCGGCCGACGGACTGCTGAACGTCTCGACCTTTACCATCTGGCAAACCCTTCACGACGCCGGTTATTCGTTTCAATGCACTCGCACCTGGTGTCCGACCGGACAGGCCGAACGTCGTCGCAAGACCGGTCGGGCGACCGTGACCGACCCGGATGCCGTGCCGAAAAAAAGCTGATCGAAGACGCTTATACCCTTGGCGAGTCCTTGGGGTTGCCGGTCTGGTGCGCCGACCAGGCCGGACCTTTTTCGACGATGCCGCACGAAGGCGCCAGTTGGGAACCGGAGGGAGAACCGGCCCGGCTGCTCCATGAATACGTCCGCAACGGCACGGCCAAAGTGATGACGCTGTTTCATCCGGCCACCGGAGCGGTGCGGCTCGAAGGAGTGGCTTCCTGCCCGAACAGCGTGTTGCATCCGTGGCTGCAACACGAATTGTCGGAGATTCTCGCCAATCAACCGGAGGCGGTTCCGACAAAGGCCTCGTCACGGCGGGCCTGAGAACGCTGGCAGGCGGGATTGAAGATCAGGATCACCCTGCCGGAGCAGTTGCCGCCATTGCGAATGCTGTTGGTCCTGGACAATCTGGCCGGTCACAAAACGTCGGCGTTTGTCCTGTGGTTGTTCGCCCATGGCATCATGCCGCTTTACACGCCGTTGTCTGGCTCATGGCTGAATATGGCCGAAAGCATCCAACGGGTTCTCAAACGCCGGGCGCTCGCCGGACAGAATCCATCTCATCCTGAAGAAATCATGTCCTGGTTTGAGGCGGCGGCCGACCATTGGAACCGAAACCCAACGCCGTTTATCCGGGGAGGGAAACGGGCCGCCCGCCGAAAGCGGCAACGAGAACGCCGTCATCGCGTCGGCGGGTCCGGCGCGCAAACCAAAAAACCTCTCCAAAATTTGGCCGTCGCAATTATGGCCACGGTCAACACAAGTGACCAACTATTGCAGAGTTCGGAAATTTGTAGCGTTGGGAAAAATGGTTCCAAGGGGAAAGAACCATGCGATCCTACAGCAACGACCTGCGTGTTCGGATATATGAGGCCCGTCAGTCGGGCAAAACTACGGCCGAAGTCGCCGAGCGATTTGGGGCATGCGCCGCTTTTGTGCGTCGGCGGGGCCAGCGGTTCCGCGAGACCGGCTCACTGGCCCCGCGGCTTTTCGGAAGAGGACCGGCCCGCCAACTCGCCGACCACAAAGAGGCGCTGCGTCAGGCCGTGCTCGAACATCCGGACGCCACCCCGGCCGAACATCGCAAACGTCTGAGGCTGCCCGCCTCGCGCGTGACGGTCTGGCGGACGATGCGGCGGTTCCGACTGACCCGGAAGAAGAAATCGGTCCGGGTCTCCGAACAGGACCGCCCCGACGTGGCGGAGGCGGGGCGGGAATGGCCGTCGAAACTGGCGGAGGTGTCTCCGGATGATTTGGTGTTTCTGGACGAAACCGAGGCGACAACGGCCATGCAACGGACCCAGGGGTATGGTCCGGCCGGGGAACGGGTGGTCGCCGAGGCCCCGTTCAAACGGCGGCGGGACGTGACCTTTGTCGGGGCGTTGACGAGCGGCGGCCCGACGGCTAGGTGGACGTTCGAGGGGGCGATGAACGGGGAACTGTTCTCGGCGTATGTGGGGCAGGTGTTGGTCCCCTCGTTGCGGCCGGGGATGGTGGTGGTGATGGACAATCTTCCCTGCCATAAGGTCGACGGGATCGAGGCGGCCATCCAAGCGGCCGGATGCCGGTTGGAATACCTGCCCCCTTCCAGTCCGGACCTCAATCCCATCGAGACGCCTTCTCGAAGTTGAAACAGGGCTTGCGGGATTGGGCCGCCCGGACCACCAAAGGCATTTATAAAGCCTCGCGACAGATCATTCCCCACTTCCAACCGAACGAATGCCTCAACTACTTCCGGCACGGTGGCTATGCTGCCGCTGCGACAGCGTGAACTCTGCTAGGCAGCAGCGGTTCCCACTTGCGGACGCCAAGCACATCGGTGACATCGGTTCCCTCCTCCACCTCGGTTCCAGGCGGGAGAATGGACAATGGAAAGCAGATGCCTTGGGAGACTTGGCCGCGAAGTTTGATCGTCTTGATCCGAAAGCCAGCCGGGTCGGTCTGGACGGGCTTGAAACTGCTTGGGCGAAGAAACTCGAACTCCGGCCGTTCTGGCAGGAGTGAGTCAATCTCGCAATACGCGAGTTTGTCGCCAGGCTTGTGATCGCCCTTTTTGGCGACGGTCCACCAACCGAGAACACGAACCTTTTCGATGACGTCGGCGTTCGGAATCGGTTCGATGGCGTTGACGGTCTGAATACTGGCGAGTTTGCGCATCGGGTCTCCTGTCATACGGTTCTGGTACCGGACAGGAATTTGGCCGGGATGGTTCACCGCTTCGTCCGGGCAACGAACTCTTCAATCAGTGGCCGGGCGGCTTCCTTCTGGTCTTGATTTACCAGCACAATCATCGTGCGAGACGGGGTCCCCTCCGTCTCGCAGGTAATTCCGTTCGCTCGTAAAAGTGTTTCCAAATCCTTGGCCTCGGCTGGGTCTTTGGTCGCAAACATGCTCAGCAGACGGCGGTAATTCAGGCTCCGGGCGCAGAATACCAACACGGAGTCCAACCACTGGTCGTACCACTCCTCGAAATTCTTGGCAACCACATAGTACCCATTGTCGCTCGCCAAATCCTGCATCCAGATCGAGCCTTTCCACAGTCCGTTCAAGACAAGCATTTGCGTGGCGCCGCATCCATACATGGCCATGTAGAGTGCGCCGGGGACACACCATCGCATGTTCGCCCCTCCCTCAACCTGCCCGGCACTACCGGAGAGCAGTTCCTCTGCCAGTTCGTTTGAGTTATGCGGTTCAATGAACGGGAACGGTTGGGCAAGAATGGTGTCGCCGCCTGCCATCATCCAAATGGAATCGTAAAAGTTCTCCTCAAACCCATCGGTCAATGAACCGTCGGGCATGTATCGCTCTTCCCATTCTCGCTTCAGACCCGAGGGATATGTGTCATGCCGCCTGATTCCGGTGCCGAGCGAAGAGGGGATGCGCTGGGGGACATCAAGATAACCGAATCGTTGCAGCCCGTTGTATGGCCCGGCCCCGCCGTTCCCGACTTCGATCAAAAACTGGCGGTATTGTTCTGGCAACTCAATTCCGTATTTTGCTTCCAGCCATGCGATCAAACTCGGCGCCAGCTTCGGGCCAAAGCGATACCAATGGCGCCAGGCTCCGTAGCCGAGGAACTCATGATCCGTCTGACGAACACGTTCTAGTTTCGCCAGCAAACGCTCGATCCATTCGGTCATGGTGGTCTCTTGGCAAAGTTGTTTGAAAACGGCGATAAGAGACAGACATCTTATTTCATCCGTTACATTTCAATAATCCACAAGAAACTTCGAAGATGATCGGAGGTAAACGGTGACCAGCAAGACAGGCAGCGGTTTATCTGGGGCGCTAGATCGATTCTTCGGATTGAACAAACACGGCACCACAGCCCGGATCGAGGTCTTGGGCGGAGCGACGACTTTCGCCACGATGGCCTACATCATTGTGGTCAATCCGGCCATTCTCCAGTTCGCCGGGCTGCCGTTGGGACCGGCGACGGTGGCAACCATCCTGACAGCCGTTTTCGGATCGCTACTCATGGGTTTGTATGCCAACAGGCCGTTGGCCGTGGCTCCCTACATGGGTGAAAATGCCTTTTTGGCCTTCGGCTTGACCGCGATGGGCATCGGCTGGCAATTGCGTCTGGGGGCGGTGTTTGTCAGCGGGGCGATTTTTCTCCTCCTGACACTTTCGGGCATTCGCTCTTGGCTGGCCAATTCCATTTCACCCAGCATGAAGCATAGTTTCGCCGCCGGAATCGGCTTGTTTCTGGCTTTCATCGGTCTTTACCAAACCGGGATTGTCACCAGTTTTACCGAAGGCATGCCTGCTCCAAAGACGGAGTTTCTTGCCCGGCCCGCCGTGCCGCTCAAGATCGGCAATTGGCGTGATCCCAAGGTGTTATTGGCCTTGGGCGGACTTATGGTCATCATCACGCTGATGTGCCGACGGATTCGCGGGGCAATTCTCGTCGGCATCATCGTGACGGCAATCATTGGTTATCTGATGGGAGAAGCGGAGGCTCCCGTCGGCATCGTGGCCCTTCCCATCACCGGCGAATATGACCTCAGCCCGCTGGCGTTTCAACTCGACATCACCGGCGTGTTTCATTTGAGTTTCCTGCCCATTCTGCTGACATTGTTCCTGATGAGCTTTCTGGACACGTTTGGAACACTGACCGGTGTCGGGGCGGCCGGAAAAATGCTGGATTCTGACGGCAATTTTCCGCAGATGGAGCGACCCATGCTCGTCGATGCCTGCTCTTGCATGTTTGCCGCGTTGGCCGGAAGTTCCACCAGCGGAGCCTATATCGAATCGGCCACTGGTGTGCGCGAAGGAGCCAGAACCGGGCTGGCGGCCGTGACAACCGCTTTGCTGTTCGCCCTGACTTTGTTTTTCATTCCGATGGTCAAGCCGCTTCAACAATTGGGATATGCCTATGGCCCGGCTTTGATCGCCGTGGGCATTCTCATGATCGGATCGGTGCGGAATATTGATTTCGATGATCTCACCGAGGGAGTGCCGGCGTTCGTCACATTTACAATGATTGTGTTCACCTACAACATCGCCAACGGGCTGACGGTCGGTTTGATCATTCACCCGCTTCTGAAAGTGGTTGCCGGCCGATTCCGCGAGATTCGTCCGGGAGCGGTGCTTCTGGGACTGGCTTGTCTGGGGTATTACTTGTTCGGATTGCCACATTGATGCGGGTTCGGTCAACGAAAACAGGCCGACAACTTTTGGTGTTGTCAGCCTGTTTTTGTGTTCAAATCGCTGTCACTTACTTCTTGGCGTTCGCCAGGTTTTCTTCCACGGCCTTCCAGTTCACCGTGTTCCACCAAGCTTCAACGTAGTCGGCCCGCTTGTTTTGATACTTGAGGTAGTAGGCGTGTTCCCACACGTCCACGCCGACGAGGGGGACCAGACCGTCCATCAACGGGCTGTCTTGGTTCGGCTTCTTGAGGGCTTCGACCTTGCTGCTGGCCGGGTTGTACACCAACCAGCTCCAACCGCTGCCGAATTGGCCGAGGGCGTTTTCCTTGATCTTGGCCTTGAACGCGGCGAAGTCGCCGAACGAAGCTTTGATCGCATCGGCCACTGTTCCGGTCGGCTCGCCACCGGCGCCCGGCCCCATGATCGTCCAGAACAGGCTGTGGTTGTGGTGGCCGCCGCCGTTGTTGATGACGGCCTGACGGATGCCTTCCGGCACGGACTTGATTTCACGCAGCAGTGTTTCGATGGACTTGGAGGCGAGGTCGGGGTGGCTTTCCAAGGCTTTGTTCAGGTTGTCCACATACGCCTTGTGGTGGCGTTGGGAGTGGATTTCCATCGTGAGGGCGTCGATGTGGGGTTCGAGGGCGGCAAAGGCGTAGGGCAAAGTCGGCAGTGTGTGAGCCATGATTTTCTCCTGGGTTGAAAGACACTGTTGCCTACGGGTCATGGATAGGCAACAAACCGCAAGACGGTGAGTGTCCGGGATGAAGTTTTGAGCGGATTCTTAAAAAATCGGTTCAGAGTTTTCGCAGGTGGAAGCCGCCGTCTGCGTGGAAAATGTCCCCCGTGGAAAACGGCATGTCAGCGGTGGCGATTGATGCAACCGTCTTGCCCACCTCCTCGGCAGTGCCAAGCCGGGGGATAGGGGTCAGACCGTGCTTGATTTCCTCGACATATTTCTCTCTTGCCCCGGAGGTCATATCCGTGTCGATGATGCCCGGCCGCACCTCGAACACGCGGATGCCCTTGTCCGCGAGCCGGAGGGCGAACAATTGCGTCATCATGGACATTCCAGCTTTGGAAACACAATAGTCCCCCCGATTCACGGAGGCGGCAAACGCCGACAGGCTGGTGATGTTGATGATGGCCGGCCGCACCAGATTGGCGGGGCCGATTTCAAGCATGTGGTTGGCGACGAGTTTGGAAAGGAAAAACGGCCCTTTGAGGTTGATCCCCAAGACGGTATCCCAACTTTCCTCGGTGGCTTCGAGAATATCCAGCCGGCCGAGAGAGGTGATGCCGGCGTTGTTCACCAGCAGATCAATCCGGCCCCATTTGCTCACGACCGTTCGCACCATGTTGATGCGATCCACCGTGTTGCCGACATCCGCGTGGACGGGAAACGCCTCTTCATCATCGATCAGGGCGCATGTTTCCTCGGCGGCGATCCGATTGCCCGCGTAATTCACGGCGACGGCGTAGCCCTTTTTGGCCAGAGCGATGGAGATGCCCCGACCGATGCCCCGGCTGCCCCCGGTGACGAGGGCGACGGGGCGATGATGAATGATCATGTGCCGACTCGCATGAGAAAAACGAACACCGGGACGAGTGCGTCCTGATGTTCAACGAATCGGCCGGACTTCGGCAAGCCGCCCGCTCAGTCTTTGCGGTTTTTCAGGTGGTCTTCCAACTTCAAATGGGGAACGCCGGTGGTCCACCAATCGGGGGCGGGTTTGCCGACGAGAAGATGGTCGAAGAACTCCCTCATGCGGATCGCATAATCCTTGCGATTTTCCGGCTTCATCAAGCCGTGATTCTCCCCTTTGTACTGGAGCATCACCACCGGCTTTTGCATCCGGCGAAGGGTGTTGAAGTATTCAATCCCTTGAATCCAATCGACCGCCCCGTCTTTGTCGTTGTGCAGCAACAGCAAGGGGGTTTTCACTTTCGTGGCATGATACACCGGCGAATTGCGGAGATATGCCTCCTGCTGTTCCCAATACGGACCCGTGAACCGGCCCTGGCTGGATTCAAAGATCGGTTGATTCGCCGAGCCTGTGTTCCAGTACACCGACGAATACATGCTGATCAGGTCCGTCAACGGCGCCCCGGCGATGGCGGCCTTGAAGCGATCTGTTTGCGTGATGGCGAAGGCCGTTTGGTAGCCGCCCCATGAGTGGCCGTGCAGGCCCACTTTGTCACCATCGACGACGCCGGTGGCAATTGCCGCGTCGAGGGCCGGGAGGATGCACTTCACCGATGACACCCCCGGATCGTTCAACTGATACGTGATGTCCGGCATCAGCACCGCGTAACCGTTACTGGTGTAAATCGATTTGTTGAAGCCGACCGTGCTTGGCGGCTGGTAGGAGTGAAAGTTCTGGGACAATCGCTCGTAAATATAGACGATGGTTGGGTATTTTTTGCCGGGCTGGTAAGAACACGGGAGGAACAATGCCCCCTGAAGTTTCTTGTTGTTCACGCCGACGTAATCAATCAACTTTCCACCCGATGACCACAGGAAATTGGCCTGTTGCGGGTTGGAGTCGGTCACCTTGCGGGGTGTTTTGAAAGTGGCATCTGTTATATGGGCTTCGGGGGATTCTAACGAAGTTTCGCGCAGGTAAACATATGCCTCGGCCAAACGGGCCTTGGACACGCCGCGAATCATGGCATCCTCGAAGAGCAGGGGAGTGACGCCGGGTTTGCCCGCTTCCAGACGGCCGTAACCGGATTTCTTTGTCCATTCGCCATACATTGAGAGCAATTGCGGCTTGGTGAGGTCGATCCCCTTTTCCTCTGGGTCGAGAGCGACGCGGTCCCGGTAGCGGATGCCTTTGGTTTGCCCGTCCACGGTCAGGTTGACGGCCGTTTCTCCGTGGACGGCTAGTTGCCAGATGTCCCAGTTGTCCGAGACGAGGGCAAATTTGCCGTCGGCCGACCACCCGATGAAGCGGGTCGGCATCTTGTCCACGTTATGATCGTCTTCCGTGTTCACGAACGGCTTCGGAGCCTTTTCGTCCATCACATACGACTTCAACGTGGCCAGTTCGAGCGATTTGAAATGGCCGTCCTCGTTGTAGGCGAGATGCGTTCCATCGGTGGAGACACCGAACACGAACCGGGTTTTGGTCAGGGCTTTCTTGCGTTCGCCGGTGGTCAGGTTGGTGACGTAGACGTCCTCGAAATCTTTGCCGTCCAGCGTGCTCATCAGTTGGTACGGCGTCGAATCAAGTCCGACAGCATACAGATGTTTTGGAGCCGGACGCACATTTTTGACGGTGTCATCCGCGAGCCGCAGGAATTTCTTCTCGCTTACTCGGTAAAGTCCGAGATAGTTGAACGCCTTGTCCTCGGCCGCCCGCACCTGTTGGGCGGGTTGCAGGCGTTCATCTTTCCAGTGCCAGATCACCATGTCCGGTTTCGGCAATGTCCGGGGTGTCGGGCCGACCTCCGCTTTGGGGGCATCCTTCTTCGATTCGTCTTTCTTTGGATCGTCCTTCTTCGGCTCGGGGCGTTTTTGCGTGGAGATTCCCAGAAAAATGCCACTCAGGTCGTCGGTCCAAAACGGGGTGCGGCCGGAGTTGATGCCAAAATCTTTGGGGAAGGCGGGATCGTTTTTCGGTTCGTAAACCACTTTTTTGGTGGCCGCTCCCACATCGGAGAAACCGACAACCGAGAAGACTTTCCCATCAACGCCGGTTTCTTCAACGCCTTTCAAAACGGCAAAGGCATCGCTGGTATCCTTCCAATTGAGGGATTGATAAGTGGCTTTTCCGGTGTCGAGTGTTTGCAGGCTTCCGGTCTTCATGTCCCGGAGTTGCACGCCGTTGCCGATCTGGCCGAGGGCGTCAATCGTCATCGCCAGATGAGTGCCTTTTTTGTTAAAGGCAAATTCGCCGACGTTGCCGAGGATCAATTCCGAGCCGGTCGCCAGTTCTCGGAGAATGACATCGTTGTTCGACACCGGCGAAGGCGGGGCGTTTGTCGGCGGGGCCGGGGGTTGGGTGAGTTCTGGGTTGGCCTTGCGGAAGGCAATGTGCGTCGCAGCCTCGCCGTTGAAGGCGAACGAGCGCAGTCCTTCAAATTCGGTCTTCTCGTTCGTCGCGAGATTAACCAGCACGACCTTGTAAATGCGTTTGCCGGTCGATGGCGGGCCACCCGGCCGTGAGGGGGTTGGGGAGACTGTGAATGCGAACCACTTGGAATCGCGTGAAAAAGCGATTTGCCCGATGGACGACCCGCCGGGGAGTTTCAATTGCGGCTTGTCCCCCTTCACCGTCTGAAGAATGACTTCGGAGTCGATCTCCGGGGAGCCGATCCGGCAGGCGAACCACACGCCGTCGTCCGAGAGGGTCGGGGCGATGACACTCTTCCAAGTGCTGGCGTCGTTGATGCTCAACGGTTTTCGCACCGGCTGATTCTTCAGGTCGGTGATTTGTTTCTGGATGGCGGCAATTTGCTTTTCGAGTTCGACAATTTGTTTCGCCCGTTCAGCCTCGGCCGGATCTTGGGCTAAGGCGTAACCACCAAACCCGAGGAGGGTGAGGGCCGCCAGTCGTCGGAAAAATCGTGTTCTCATGCGCGGATGTTCCTCTCACGTGGCCGTGTCTGCGGATGCAAGTATTCATTCCCTAGAGGATCGATGCGGGATGATCGGCGAAACCGGCACCAGTTTTCCAAAGTGTCCCTTTTTCCCGACCGGAATAACCCGTATCATCCCGACATTCGACACGGAGGATGATTTTCAACATGGCCACGATTCTCGTCACCGGCGGGTGTGGGTTCATTGGCAGCAACTTCATCCGCGAAGTGCTGGCCACGGATGCCGACACGGACATCATCAATTTCGACGCCCTCACTTATGCCGGAAACCTGGCCAATCTGGCCGATCTGGCCAATCATCCCCGCTACCGTTTTGTGCGGGGAGACATCACGGATCGGGATGTCGTGTTGAAAGCCCTGAAAAACGATGTGCGGGCCGTCATCAATTTCGCGGCCGAGAGCCATGTCGACCGCAGCATCATCGACAGTGGCCCGTTCATCAAAACCAACGTCGTCGGCACGCAGATTTTGCTTGACTGTGCCCGTCAAACGAAGGTACCGAGATTCGTTCAAGTCTCCACGGATGAAGTGTACGGAAGTTTGGGCGAAACTGGTCTCTTCAGCGAATCGACGCCGCTGGCTCCGAACAGCCCTTATTCGGCCGCGAAAGCCTCGGCCGATATGCTGGTGCGGGCGTATGTCCACACCTTCGGCATGGATGCGGTCATCACCCGTTGCTCGAACAATTATGGGCCGTACCAGTTCCCGGAGAAATTGATTCCGTTGTTCATCACGAACATCATGCGGGATCAGCAGGTTCCGGTTTACGGGGATGGCATGCAGATCCGCGACTGGATTCACGTTCGTGACCATGCCCGCGGGGTGGAAATGGCTTGGAGGAAAGGGAAGGGGGGTGAGGTCTACAACTTCGGCGGCCGTTGCGAAATGGCCAATATCCACCTCACCAAGAAACTGCTGGAACTCCTCGGCAAAACGGAATCGCTCATCAAGTTCGTGCAAGATCGACCCGGACATGACAGGCGTTATGCGATTGATTGTTCCAAAGCCGAGGCTGAACTTGGCTGGCAGCCGACGGTCACGTTTGAGGAAGGTCTGCGGGAGACGATTGCCTGGTATCAGGCGAATCAGGAGTGGGTCAACCAAGTCCGCTCGGGCGAATACCTGAAGTATTACGACCTGCAGTACGCGAACCGGTTGGCAGACTGAATGCCTTCCCCACTGCAAACCCAGCAACTTCGCCAGAACATCGTCGCGCATGTGAAGAAGGATTTTGTCACCTTCCCCCGCACGATGACGGTCGGCGAAGCGGCCGATTACATCCGCAACAAGGTGGCCAGCGAAGCCATCCAATATTTCTACGTCGTGGATGAACAAGACAAGCTCGTCGGCGTTTTGCCATTGCGCCGGTTAATCACCTCCGGGCAGGAAAAAACGCTTGCCCAAGTGATGATCTCTCGCATCGTGGCCGTGCCGTACACGGCCACCGTGATGGAAGCCGCCGAGTTCTTTGTCCTGTATCGGTTATTGTCGTTGCCCGTGGTGGATGGTCAGCGCGGCGTGGTTGGCGTCATTGATGTCAGCCAGTTCACCAACGAGATGATCGACCTGCAAAGCGGGGCGGCGACGGACAACGCCTTTGAAGCCCTCGGCTTCCGGTTGACACAAGTGCGCGGGGCCTCGCCGCTCACGGCGTTTCGCTTCCGGTTTCCGTGGTTGCTGGCCTCCATCGGCAGCGGTGTCATGTGTGCGGTGTTGACCAGCGTGTTTGAAGTCACGCTGGCCAAAAGCATTGTGCTGGCTTTTTTCATGGCGCTGGTGTTGGGACTGGGCGAGAGCGTGAGCATTCAGTCGATGTCCGTCGTGATTCAGACGTTGAAGATTCGCAAGCCCACTCGGAAGTGGTATCTCCGTGAACTCAGCCGGGAAATGACCACGGCCCTGATGCTCGGGTTGGCCTGTGGTGGAGTGGTCGCGGGAATTGTGATGCTTTGGCGGGGAGATGTGACCGCCTCGCTGGTGGTCGGCGGGGGAATTTGCGGTTCTCTGCTGGGGGCATGTTTCTTCGGTTTGTCCGTCCCGGCCTTGTTGCACGCGATCAAACTGGACCCGAAGATCGCCGCCGGGCCGATCACGCTGGCCCTCACGGATGTCGTCACGCTGGTGACCTATTTCGGGCTGGCGTGTTTGCTATTCAAGTGATTTGTCCCTTTTGAGATCTTCCAGCGAGTTCAACCCGAAGACTTGCAAGAAGCGTTTCGTGGTGCCAAACAGAATCGGCCGGCCAAGTGATTCATGCCGACCGACGATCTTCACCAATCCCCGTTCCATCAGTTGAGTGAGCATTTCCCCGCATCCGACGCCCCGGATGCCTTCGACATCGGCCCGCATGATCGGCTGGCGATGGGCGACAACGGCGAGCGTTTCCAATAAGGCAGGGGTGAGTTTGGGGTCTGTTCCCACCCGGTTCGCCCGCACCAGCCAGGGTTGAAACATGGGCCGGGTGAAGAGTTGATAACCCCCGGCGATCTCGTTCACACGAAAGGCGGTCCCGTCGGCGTCGTGGAGATCCCGCAACCGATCAATCAATCGCCGGGCCTCGGCCGAATCCTTCAACCCGGCCACATTGACGAGCTTGCGAAGCGGAATTGGCTCTTGGGCCAGAAACAAGGCCGCTTCTAAACGGGCCAAGGCCGGGTCGCGGGATAGTCGATCCGAGACGGAGTCCGATCCGCTCCCGGTCGATGGGCGAAAGCCGGGAGCGCGGTGATTGGTCGGCCGGGAATGCGTCGGGCGGCGGCTTTGCGGCCCGAGCGAGCGCTGGAACATGCGGGGAGAGTACACCGAATTCCGCGAAGACTCAACGGGAATTGGAAGGTCATCCTTCCGACGGGATCACCTTCGTTGGTTGGAACTTCCCGTTGGTCAATTTTCCAATCGCAATCAATTCACCGTTCTCATCCAAAACAACAAACTCTTCTGCGTCGGCATGTTTCAAGTTGATCGTGCGGCCAAACCGAATGTTGCGAATTTCTTCGGCGCTGATGTTGCAACGCGGAAGCCCCCGCAGCGGGGCTGTCATCGGCCACAAAACTCGCAACGCCTCCTCGCGGGTTGCCTCGGGCGAGACGGATTTGTCCAAGGCGAACCCGCCAATCCGGTCACGGAGCAATTCGCCGACATACCCGCCGACGCCGAGCGTGTTTCCCAGATCGCGGGCGATGGAGCGGATGTAGGTTCCCTTCCCGCAATCGATTTTCAATCGCAGCGTCGGCCAAGTGTATTCCAACAATTCGATGTGGTCGATGCGAATCGTTCGTGGCTCCAAATCCACCTCGGCCCCCTTGCGGGCCAGGGCATAGGCCCGCTGCCCTTCCACTTTCAACGCGGAAAATGCCGGGGGAATCTGGCTGATGTCGCCAATCATCCCGTTCATGGCCGTGCGGATGGCTGACTCGTCAACGGGGCTGACCCCTTCGCGCGGAGTGATGACGCCATCGGCATCGTCCGAATCGCTGGTCGCGCCGAAGATGATTTTGGTGGTGTAGGTTTTCGGGCTTCGCTGGACGTATTCCAGCAACCGGGTGGCCTGTCCGAAGGCAAGCACCAGCACGCCGGTGGCCAGCGGGTCGAGCGTGCCCCCGTGGCCGAGACGGGTCCGCTTGGGAAACCAGTTCATGGCCCGGTTGACCACATCGCGGGAGGTAATGCCTTGAGTTTTGTTGACGACAAGAAAGCCGGAAGTTTGCATGGATACTCAGAGAATGAAACAACCCCGGCGGTTCGCGGAGGAACGGCCGGGGTTTGGATGTGACGCAACCAAATGATCAGTTGTCCTTGTTCTTCTTGGCGGCGCCCAAGGCCCCCAAGAACTGGATGGCTTTTCCTTGGGCAGACAGTTTGATCTTCAAAGTGTCGCCACCTTCGATGCTGAACTTCACCGTGTCCGACTTGGTCGAGTCGCCAAAGATTTTCTTGGCGATCTTCTTGGCGTTGGCGGCTTCTTCGGCCGTGTCAGCCGCAGCCGGGACCAACCGGGCCAAGGCGACTTCCAACTTGAACACGCCGACATCGACCGGCTTGGACAGGACGGCCTTTTGAATGGCCGACTTGCCGTCCGGGCCGAAGGCGATGATCGCCAGATCGTCGCGGAAGGTCAGGTAAACGTCGCTCTTGCCGAAGGCTTTTTGAGCGTCGGCCGGAACGAAGTCTCCCACTTTGAGGATGTGCAGCATCGAGCCGCCTTCGAGCTTTTCCGCATCAAGGGCAACCAGATTGGCGAAGTCCGGCGGCACGTCCTTGGCGAGCGCCTTGACGGTCGCTTCGATCTTCTTGCCATCGACCACCTTGGCGGCGGCAAGCATCGTGAGCTTGCCATCCTTGTTCGGTCCCACCACGGAGAACCCGGCGTCGAGTTCACCAGCCTTGGCGGTCGGGAGAAGGGCGTCGAGCAAAGGCTTCAGCTTTTCTTCCACTTCGCCGGGAGCCTTGGCTTGCTTCTTGGCTTCCTTGATCGCATCGTCGATCACCGGAGGAAGCAGTTTCTTCAGGCTGGAAGCAAGAGCCACGCTCAGATTCATCGAGAAGCAAGTGTCGCTGGAGAGAACGGCCCCGCCCGCCACACTCTTGTTGTCGCGGATGGAGGCAAAATCCTTGGCCAATTTGCTGCCCTTCAACCCGCCCATTTCGATTTCAAAGGCGGCTTCGCCGGATTGCAGGTCCACGTTCAACTTGATGGCGACCTGTTCGCCGTCGGTGATGACCGACTTGATGGTCGCAACGACCTCGTCAATCATCTTGCCCTTGAATTCCTTCACGGCCGGGGTTTCATTCGGAACGGGTTGTTCCTTGCCGGCGGCCAGTTGATTTTCGATGGCGCCGATGGCCAGCTTCTTCATCTGGTCAGGCAGACGATCAATCCGCACGGTGGCGGCCAGCAAATCGGAAGCCTTGCCCGTCAGCACGTCGGCCGGCTTGGGCAGGGTTTTCGGATTGATGTTTTCCGGGTCGTTGGCGGTGATGTAGGCGTAATTGTTCGCAAAGCGGAAATACACCGTCATCGGGGAGTTCGGCGGCGTGGTTTCGTAAATGCCATCCTTCCCCTTCTTCACGTCCAGCATCGCCCGATCCTTGAGGGCGGCCAGCAAGGCGGCTTCATCAGCCACCGGAACGAGAGCCACCACCGGGCTGCTGGTGACTTCCGGGGTGATCGTTGCGTACAACCCGATCGGGTTCTTGACGTCGATCCCTTCGATGCCCTTCTTGTCGTCGATCAACGACTTCACCAAGCCGAGACCCTGCTTGATGGGTTCGGCATCGTCTTCCGGCGCAAAGGCGAGGAAGTATTCGACCGTCTTGATCAGATCATTGACCGACTGTACCCGGACCAGAAGGGACGGACCGTCCGACTTCTTGTCCTCGGCAAACGCCGGCATGGCGGCCACGGGCAGCAACAAGGCGGCCGCGGCAACGAAATATCGGGCCAAACGTGAACGCATTTCAACTCCCTGGGAGAAAATATCCCGTCAATCGCAGGATATACCCGGCCATTCCTCGCCGGGTGTCACATGGGCAATGTATTTTCCGGGAGGCTTACCCGCCACCAATCCGCCGGTAACTTGTCCGAAGATGGAAGATTCGTCATTTTGCCCAATTGGACAATCCGATAAGATTTTTGAGAGAACTTTTCCTGTTCGGCGTTGTCCATCTGCCCATTGACGCCAGTTTCTTCGGGACGGTATCACGGAATGCCAGATCAGATTAGCAAAAACCTGACCCTCGACAGCCGCGAAGAAGCGATCCTGTTGTTCGGCACGCGCGACCAAAATCTCAAACTCATCCGGGATGGCCTCAACGTGCGCGTGGTCGCTCGAGGGGACACCATCCAGATTGAGGGAACTGAGGAAGGAGTCGTCCAAGCCGAGCGCGCTTTCCAACAACTTCGCTCAGTCTTGCGGAACAACGGTCAGATGACCCCCGAGGACGTGAAAACCATCATCGAAGTCATTCGAGCCGGTTCCGAACGGGTTTCCCCGCAAAATCTCACGATGCTCGACGGAGGTAAATACCTCCGGCCACGCACGGACGGGCAGGGGAGATACGTTCAGGCCATGCGCGAAAACGATGTGGTCTTGTGCATCGGCCCGGCCGGAACCGGCAAAACCTTCCTCGCGGTCGGCATGGCGGTAACCATGCTGCGGCAGGGGATGGTGAAGAAGATCGTTCTGGTTCGGCCGGCCGTGGAAGCGGGTGAACGCCTCGGCTTCCTCCCCGGTGACTTGGTGGCCAAGATCAACCCATACCTGCGGCCGCTGTTCGACGCCATGAACGACTTGATTGATGCCGAGCAGGTCCGCAAGTACATGGAAAACGATGTGGTGGAAATCGTCCCCCTCGCCTTTATGCGCGGCCGGACGTTGAACAATGCGGTGATTATTTTGGACGAAGGTCAAAACGCGACCGTGTCCCAGATGAAAATGTTCCTGACCCGCATGGGGATGGGCTCTAAGATCATCGTCACCGGGGACACCACCCAAATCGACTTGCCGCCAACTTCCAAGAGCGGTTTGATCGATGCGGTGCAACGGTTGAAGGGAATCCCCCGACTGTCCATCGTGCATTTGGACACGAAGGACATCGTCCGTCACGCTTTGGTGCAAGAAATCGTGAACGCTTACGATGACGAGCTTCGTCGAAGAATGCCGCCGCGTTCTTGAGGAAAGCGAAGAGAATTAACCGCAGAGGGCACAGAGGACACGAGAGAAGAAAAGGCAGAGAAGAGACAGATTTGAAAATGTTTTTCCAAGTTTCTTCTCTGTCTTTTCTTCTCTCGTGTCCTCTGTGCCCTCTGCGGTTAATTCTCTTCGCTTATTTCGCCTTTTTATGCACCGCCAGCGTCACGCCGGAGTCTTCAGCACTTTCCAGTTTCGCCGGCCGGTCCTTGCCCGGTTCGGCGAAGCAAATCTTCAGCGTGTCGCCTTCCAGCGAATAAATGCCGAGCAGGGTCTTGCCCTTGTAGGTTCCGTCGGAGGGCATCAGATCGACCGTCTTCTTGGCGGCGTCCACCTTCATTTTGCCGGTGAACGACTTGCCGGCCTTGCTGGCCATTGTGTACGTGTCGCCGGTGTTTTCCCGCGAACCGCCCGCCCAGTTGGCATCGGCCTTGCCGTTCTTGGTCACGCTCTCGATGGTCCATTTGCCGTCGATTCCCTTGGCGTCGTCCGCGAGGGCCACGCCAGCGAACACCAACACGAGAGCCGGGATCAGCCGTTTCATCGAATCATCCTTTCCGAATCGGTTGAGAGATTGACACCCGTCGGAAAGGATATGCAAGACCGCTCAATGATCCAGCGGGCGAATGATGCCGCCGTCGGCCTCGACGTGCCGGATCAGATAGCGAGGAATCCGGCCGCGGATTTCCACCTGTTGGTCCTTGTATTCCTGCCGGTAAACCTCCGCGTGGGCGGCCATGTACGATTGCACTTTCCCATTGGCGGCGTCGGCCGTTACGATCACTTCGACAAAGTCTTTGGTCAGGGCGATCACTACCGCTTCGAGGAGTTGATCAATCCCCTCGCCGGTGGAACCGCTGATGGCGACCGCCTTCGGGTGCAGGGCCATTAGAATGTGCAGGTTGGAGCGATCTTCGATCTTGTCGATCTTGTTCAGCACCAACAGGGTCGGTTTGCTGGAACACTCTAACTCCTCAAGAACGGCATTAACCGCTTTGATTTGCTCCTCGGCGTGCGGATTGCTGGCGTCCACGACGTGCAAGAGCAACCGAGCCTGCCGGGCTTCCTCCAGCGTGGCTTTGAACGAAGCCACAAGATGGTGAGGCAACTCGCGGATGAACCCAACGGTGTCACTCAGCAACACCTTGCCGAAGTCTTTGATGACCCATTGCCGGGTGCGGGTGTCGAGCGTGCTAAAGAGCTTGTCCTCGACGTACACATCCGAATGTGTCAGCCGGTTCATCAGCCGACTTTTCCCGGCGTTGGTGTATCCCACCAGCGAGACGGTGTGTTCCTCGGCCCGGCTCTTGACTTCGCGCTCCTTGCGGGCCTGCACTTGGACGAGTTTTTCCTTCAAATCGCGGATTTTACCGCCGACCAACCGGCGGTCTTCTTCAAGCTGGGTTTCGCCGGGGCCGCGGGTGCCGATGCCGCCGGAGTAACGGGACAAGTGGGTCCACATCTGCTTCAGGCGCGGGAGCGAATATTCCAATTGGGCCAACTCCACCTGCAACCGGGCTTCCGGTGTCCGGGCGCGAGTGGCGAAAATGTCCAGAATCAACTCGCTGCGGTCCAGCACCTTCACGCCGGTGGCTTTTTCGAGATTACGAACCTGAGCCGGGCTGAGGTCGTTGTCGAAGACGACGACATCCGCATCGGTCGCCTGGACCTTCTCGGTGAGTTCCTCGACCTTCCCTTTGCCGACATAGGTGCCGGAGATGATGTCCCGGCGTTTCTGAAGCACCATTCCGACGATCTTCGCCCCGGCCGTTTCGGCGAGGCCGCGAATCTCGTCGCAGGGATCGGTTTCCGAGAGCCAGGGCCGGTCGGGGGTGGACATCGAAACGAGAATCGCCTTTTCCTGGCGGACGGACATTCCTTCCCGAGTCTGATCGAACATGGCGGCGATGGCGTGGCTCCCCTCGAATTCACAATTCTGATGCTGGTGGAAATAGATTGTACCCCGTTCTCAGTCGTCAAGGAAAGGCCGGGTGAAATTTGCGGGTATCAAAAACTTCTCGCTTTCCTTCGTCCAACGGCGATGTTACGCTTTCCCCAATCCCTACTGAGCTAGGAATCCCGTCATTCGCAAGGCATGATTCCATCACCATCTGATTCACCAACATTGAGAGTTTGGTCATGGCCGAGACACAATCCATTGATGTCGTGTTCAGTTTCGACACCACGGGGAGCATGTATCCCTGTCTGACGCAAGTACGGCGAAAGATCAAAAGCACCGTTACCCGACTTTGTGAAGAGATTCCGGGAATCCGTATCGGCATCATCGCCCACGGCGACTATTGCGATCAAAAATCGTCGTATGTCACCAAGCAACTTCCCCTGACACACAATGCGGACAAGATTTGCAAGTTTGTGGAAACCGTCGAGGCCACCGGCGGCGGGGATGCCCCGGAGTGTTACGAATTAGTGCTGCATGAAGTGCAGTCAATGGAATGGGAACCGGCCGCCACCAAAGCGTTTGTGATGATCGGAGACGACGTTCCGCATCCCCCTGCCAAGAACCCCGGCAAACTCGACTGGCGCAAGGAAGCCAAGGCCCTTGGGGCGATGGGCGTGCCTGTCTATGCCGTGCAGGCGCTTAATCGTGGCTATGCCTCCCAGTTCTACAAAGAGTGCGCCGAGAAATCGGGGGGCTATCACGTTCCGCTCGATCAATTTTCTTTCGTCACGGACATGGTGCTGGCTGTTTGTTACAAGCAATCTTCGGACGAGCAGCTTCAGAATTACGAACAGGAAGTGGTGAAGCAGGGCCGGATGAACCGGGGGCTGAACAAGATTTTCAACACCATGTTGAAACGCGCCCCGAAGACCGCGATGGCCCCGACCGATCTCCGGGCCGTGCCGCCTGGACGGTTCCAAGTGTTGGAAGTGGATCACGAAATCCCGATCAAGCAATTCGTGGAGGACAACGGGCTGGCCTTCAAGAAAGGTCGTGGTTTTTACGAGTTCACCAAGACCGAAACGATCCAAGGGGCGAAAGAAATCATCCTCATGAGCCGGGATAGCGGGGACTTTTTCTCCGGCGATCAGGCCCGCGAAATGCTCGGGCTGCCCGTTGGCGAGACCGCCCGGATCAAGCCGACCGACCTCGACAAATACATGGTTTTTGTGCAATCCACCAGTGTGAACCGCAAGCTGATGGGTTCGACCAAGTTCCTCTATGAAGTGGAGGACTGGGACCGCACTTCGACAGATTCGGCCGTCTGATCAAAAAAAACTCATTTGGTGATGAAGCCAAACAACGCCGGTTGAACGACGAACATGGTGATCGCCCACAACACCAATCCGAAGGCGACGGCGTTGCCGAACTCGAATCGCATGATGAAACACAAGACCGCGCACCAGATGGCCAAATGCAGGAAATTGGCAAACAAATTGCCGATGATCGACCACGACCGCACCCGATAAATCGTCCCCAGCGAGGCTTCGTCCATGTACCGGTTGGTGTTGGGTTGCACGTAGCGAAGCCCGTTCACCGGGAATTTGTCTCCGGGATCAAGCTTGGCGTTGAACCGGGTGGGTTCGGGTTGATCCTTCTCCTTCACCAAAATGGCGACAACCATTCCATCCGAATCTGACCGCGTCCACGGCTTTTGGCCGTCCGTGGTGAGGAATTCCGTGGTGGCTCCCCGTCCCCCCGGATTGCGGACATACTTCACCGGTTTCTTTTCTTCCTTGCCAACCCGGCGAACCGAATCAATTTCGTGATAAACCCCTTCGGTCTTCTCCCGGCTAAAGTTCACCAATGTGTCGAACCGGCCGGGATCGCCCTTGTAAATCATGCACCAACCCGTGAGAAATCCGGCGATGATCAACGCCCCGGCAAGGGCCCGAAGCGGCATTTTGCTCGCCACATCGCTGTAGAGCCATCCCTGTAAATAAACCGAACCCGCCCACAACACCACCACCAGACCGACGAATAACAGCCCGAAGATCACCGCAAGCACGGGAGCCTCATTCCGCGGGAGAAGGTTTGCCCTGATTGTACGAAGCCTCTTGAAAACCGGCCGTGTGCGGCTCTCAACCATATCGCTTACAACCGCTTTTCCATGCCGCATCGGCGGGGCTTCCGATAGATTTATCCCAACGCCTCCTTGAACGGATCCGAGAGCCATGAGCAAGAGCCTCTACTCCCATTTGACGACCGAAATTGAAAAATTGAAAACCACCGGCCTTTACAAGAAAGAGCGGCTGATCGAGTCCCCCCAAGGGGCGGCGATCACGGTCAACGGCCGGGAAGTCATCAATTTCTGCGCGAACAATTATCTCGGCCTCGCCAATCACCCCGAGGTGGTGCGGGCGGCCCGTGAAGGGCTGGACAAATGGGGCTTTGGCCTCTCGTCCGTGCGATTCATTTGCGGAACTCAGACTCTGCATCAACAATTGGAACATCAGATCGCCACCTTCTTCGGCAAGGAAGACGCGATATTGTACATCTCCTGTTTCGATGCCAACGGCGGGTTGTTCGAGCCGTTGCTCGGCGAGGAAGATGCCATCCTGAGCGACGAGTTGAACCACGCCAGCATCATTGACGGCGTGCGACTCTGCAAGGCGAAGCGCTTCCGCTACAAGCACAATGACCTCGCGGATTTGAAGGCGAAACTGGAGGAAGCAAAAGGCTGCCGGTTCCGTATGATCTTCACCGACAGCGTCTTCAGCATGGACGGCGACCTGGCGAAACTTCCAGCGATTTGCGATTTGGCCGATGAATACGACGCTTTGGTGGCCATTGATGATTGCCACGGCACCGGCCATCTCGGGGCAGGGGGGCGGGGGGCGGCCGAGGAATTGGGCGTTCTTGACCGGATCGACATCATCACCAGCACCCTCGGCAAAACAGCCGGCGGGGCTTCGGGCGGTTTCACCACTGGCAAGAAGCAAGTGATCGACTGGTTGAAGAACCGATCCCGGCCTTACCTGTTCTCGAATTCCGTGCCCCCCTCGCTGGTTACGGCGGCGATGAAGGCATTGGAAGTGATTGCCCGCTCCGGGGATTTGCGAACTCGCTTGAAAGACAACACCAAGCGTATGCGCGCCGGTCTGGAGGGGGCCGGTTTCACCGTCAAACAAGGGCCGACGCCGATTCTTCCTGTGATGCTTGGCGATGCGTCGCTGGCTTCGGCGATGGCTGATAAATTGCTTGGCCACGGCGTGTATGTGATCGGCTTCAGTTATCCGGTGGTTCCGCAGGGGCAGGCTCGCATCCGGTTGCAGGTATCGGCGGCTCATACGGTCCCGCAGATTGACCAGGCGATCAACGCTTTCCAAACCGTGGGCCGGGAACTGGGCATCCTTCCTCACTGACCTGTGAACCCGGCTGGCATGTGGTAACATCCTTTTCAACACGATAATCAGTTTGGTCGGGGGCATGTCATGGCGATGCGAGTCGCGTTCGGCATCCTGAAAGCAGTCGGCAAGGCGGCATTGAATGTCGCCGGGGGCGGCTTCATGGGGGATGTTCTGGTTGGCGCTCTCCCGGCCATTGCTCAAAACGCTTGGGAAGGCTGGCGGGCCGACCGCAACGAGAAGCAACAGCATGAGGAAGTACAGGCCATCGTTCGCATGGCCGCCGCCGAGATCCGGGACGAGGTTCGCAAGGTGATTCAAGAAATCGCCCCGGATCGCCCTTTGGAAATTCAGCTTGAGTTGGAACAATACCTCACCCAAATCCCGATCTCGCTCCGACAATCGCTGAAAAGCCCGGCCGATCCGACCGGGCGAAACCCGCCTGCGGATTTTGTGATCGACGGCCCGGATGTGTTGCTTTCTGTGTTGCCATCCCGGTTGCCGAAGTTCAAGCCGGGGGACCGGCCGCTGGCGGGCATCGACTGGGAACTGGTGGAACTCCTTGGTTGCGGCGGATTCGGCGAAGTTTGGAAAGCAAAAAACCCGTTTTTCGACGGTGTTCCCCCGGTGGCCCTGAAGTTTTGCATCGACCCATCTTCCAAGGATCGTCTGCTGCGCCATGAGGCGGCCGTGTTGAACCAAGTGATGCGAAACGGCAAGCACGCTGGTATTGTCACCTTGTTGCACACGTATCTCTCGGCCGACCCGCCATGCCTTGAATACGAGTACGTAGAAGGGGGCGACCTCACCACGATCATCTCTCATTGGACGCGCTCACCGGGTTCCAAAGATCGGACGAGCCGCGCCACTCGGTTGGTATTGGAGTTGGCGAAGACAGTCGGCTTCGCCCATCGTCTTTCTCCGCCGGTGGTGCATCGGGATTTGAAGCCCGCCAACATCCTTGTCAACCGGGCGGCCGATGGCGCCGAGCAACTGAGAATCGCGGACTTCGGCATCGGCGGTCTGGCCGCCGGGAACATGATAGCCAAATCACGGGCAGGCACCTCCACCGGAGATTTTCTGGTCACGGCCATGCGCGGCTCGCACACGCCGCTTTATGCTTCGCCGCAGCAGATGCGCGGCTCGGCCCCGGACCCTCGGGATGATGTCCACGCCCTTGGGGTGATCTGGTATCAGATGCTCGCCTGCAACATCACGGCCGGTCGCCCGAGCGGCACCCGCTGGACGAATCGGATGGTCGATTTGGGGCTTTCTCGTGACCTCATTGATCTTCTTGGTTCATGTCTGGAGGAAGATCCAAACGACCGGCCCGCCGATGCGGCTGAGTTGGCTGATCGGCTTGAAAAGCTGTTGGAAGAACCCAAGCCGGTTCCCATCCTCAAGTCGGCTCCGAAGGTCGAGGTAGTGAAAGTTCTTTCGGAACGGCTGTCGAACACGGTCGGCATGTCGTTCACGCTCATCCCCGTCGGCAAATTTTTGATGGGATCGCCGGATGACGAAGACACCCGAACGGACGACGAGGGGCCGCGTCATCGGGTGACGATTACCAAACCCTTTCACTTTGGCATCTATCCGGTCACACAAGCCGAATACGAGCGAGTGATGGGCGAGAACCCGTCAGCTTTTGGCAAGCGTCAGGGAGGCGGGCCGAGCCATCCGGTCGAACAGGTGAGTTGGGAGGACGCGATGGAGTTTTGCCGTCGGCTTTCGGCGCTGCCGCGGGAAGTCGCCGCCGGACGGCAATATCGCCTGCCGACGGAGGCAGAATGGGAATACGCCTGTCGGGCGGGAACCTTGTCAGCCTTTTCATATGGCGACCGGCTATCTTTCACGATGGCCCATTTCGATGGTCGTCGGCCGTATGGCGGTTGCCGCCCCGGAACAACGGTGGAACTCACCGCCAAAGTGGGCCAATTTGAAGCCAACCCGTGGGGGTTGTTCGACATGCACGGCAATGTCTGGGAATGGTGTTCGGATTGGTACGGAGAGACAAGCTATCCGAACCGTGATTCGGAGGACCCGACCGGGCCGTCCAAAGGTGAGCAAAAAGCACTGCGGGGCGGTTCTTGGAACAACAGCGGACACTTGTGCCGAAGTGCGAAGCGGAACAAATATCGCTCGCAATTCAAAAGTGAAACGATCGGCTTTCGCGTAATTTGCGAGATTTGAGCATCCGGCGGGCTGAGTCTTCCGGCGTTCGTCGGCTTAGTCCACCGGTTTCAGAGCCACCACATGATAGCGTGGCGCGGTATTGCGGTTCTTTTCCAACACTTCTCCCTCCACTCGAACCAATTGGCCATTCACCATGTGTTCGAGCAGGATATCAGCCCCGCTTAGCGTGAGGCTGCCGCCGTATTGGTCATCCGAATCAAGACCCGCATAACGAATGCGCCAAGACTTCTTTGCCTCAGAGAGGCATAATTCCCCCACCACCCATTCGTAACCATCCGCATGCCCATATTTGGGATTGCCGGCAAACGAAGGGATCTTCCCTTTCGTGTAGTCCTTGCTTTCTTTCAATGTGACAGGTTCTGCGACCACAACCGGCGTCGGGGCGACTGCCGGAACAATCACATCGGCATTCTTCGTCACTCCAGAATTCAGCTTTGGGGCGATCACCGGAGCAATCACGTCGGTATTCTTCGTCGAAGTGGCGACAGCGGGCGGGGCTTTGACCTCGGCCTTTTTGGGCGCACTGTCGTTCAACAGAGGCACCTTGATCTCGGTGGCTGACACCGTTTTGATGTCAAAAAGCGGGGCCTTGCTGTCTTCAATCTTTCCCAGCGGGTTCGGTCCCAACGCTGATGGCTTGGGCACTGGTGTCGCGGGAACAATGATATTCTCTGCCGGAAGAGGTTTTGACATTACCTTCTCCGGAAGAACCGCCGGTTTGGCTGTCGGCGTGAACGTTTGTCCGATTGGGGTGGAAGGAAGAACCAGCGGCTTGGTCGTCGGCGATGCCGTGATCTCCGGCTTGGTCGTCGTCTTCGACGGCGAAGTGTTTTTGGGATCGTTCTCGTCCACGGCGACAAAGACGCCCGGTTTTCCGCTCGGGTCTTCACGAAGCGTCATGACTCCGACGGGCGGGGTGACGGGGTGATATTCTGCGTCAGAATGTCGGCATCCCGCCAGGCCGCAGATGGTCAGCATACATCCGATGCCGGTGATTGTTGACGATGTTCGCATGTCCCCTCGACCATCCTTTCCCGCGCCGGTGACTCATCCGGCCGGATCGACAAATCTATTTGCTGCAAGTCTCACCCTCTCCCCATCGGCTGGAAGATGGGTGGATCGCGTGAAAAATCGGCAAGACCGGCATATTGGCAAGCAAGGCGGTTCGGGATGTGCCGGTTGTTCAAACTGGATGGAATGGGAGGGTAGAATGGCATTCTCGGAATTTTCCTCTTGCGTATGGGATTGGCCCGGTTATAAGTGTGTGCCGGGCATGATGCCCGACAATCTGGCGTGTGGAACCGCAAGGAGGCGGCAACATGAGCAACATCCTGTCTTTTCAACATCGGACACTGGCACGAGGCCGACACATGCTTGATCTGGGCAGACCCCGCGATGCGAGGACCATTCTCGAACACCTCGCATCAATGCCGGAATTGGACAATGTTCTGCGGTTGGAAACATTGCGGACACTGAACCAAATCGAATTCCACGCAGGGCGGTATCGTCGGGCTCGCAATTATCTGCGCCAAGCCATTGAACTGGCCCCGAGCGATCCGACTCTCTATGAACAATTTGCCCTGAACATTGAAGCCGACGGAACCTCCAAACTAGCTGTCGGATTGAAGGCAATTCGCCGGGCCGTGAAAAAAGACCCCCGCGAACCCCGGTTCGGGGCGATCCTCGGCCGGCTGGCCCTGGCATTGGGCAAGCGCAAACTCGCTCGGAGGACTTTTCGCCGAGTTGCTCGGCTGAATCCGATCTCTGTGCCGGTTCTGGAAACCTTGGTGACGGGGTTCATGCAACTGGAATTGCCGCACGAAGCCACGAAATTGTTGATGATTGCCCGTTCGGAAACGGAGAACAGCGCGGCCCTGAAATCACTTTGGGATCGATTGCGTTTTGAACTGGTTCGAGCCAACCAAGAGGCCAATGCCCCGGAACCCGCTGTTTTGGCGTTCCCGGCTGGTCACATCCCCTCGATGTCTCATCGAAACATGGGCGAGGGCATCGTGCGGGTGGATCGCGGTTCCGTGGCCGGTTTTCCGCACATCCTTCGTCGCATCAATTTGAATCGCTAAAAAACGGTCACCAACGCGGCTTGAAGGATTCGTCCTTCGGCCGCTGGGCCAACACACCGGCCGCGATCTTTCCAAGCCCCCGACATGCACAACGGTAGGCCGCGATAAAATCACCTTCTGATCCCGCCTTGGCGGACATATCCAGTTGAGCTTTGAAATTGGCCCAATCCACTCGTACCCCTTTGGCCTCGGCGTGTTCCTTCAACTGCTTCGCGAGGTTCTGGGTGCGTTCGACCACTCCGGCATCGATGCGGATCGGATACTGCCGATAGACGCTTGCCCGAGTCGGTTGTTCCTCGACTGTCGGCGGCTGGTTTTGTTCCCGTTGGTTGTTGACGAACAGCCCGATCATCCCGCCAATGATCGAAAGAGCCGCCCCCGCAAACAATGGATAGCCGATGCTTTGCATTCCGTTCAACATGCAAACGATGAATCCCACCGCCAGCACAACGCCAAGCGACAGAACGGTGATGGGCCAAGGGACGAGGCGATTGTACTTGGCAATCAGGGAGGCAATGCCTCTGAAGACAGTGGGACCGCTGACCGATTGATTGACCATCGAGTCTTTGGTGGAACTAACGCGGACGATAATCACAGTGATGTTGTCTGGACCGCCGCGAAGATTGGCCAAGTCGATTAAGAATTTCGCGGCTTCCTCAATGGGCATCACTCCGATCACCGCCCCGATTTCCTCCGGCTGGACCAGATTGCTTAATCCATCGCTGCAAAGAACAAACGAGTCTCCTTCGATCAAAGGGTATGGCCCTTCAACATCGACTTGGACCAACGGGTCCGGTCCGAGGGAGCGGACGATCACGTTTTTCTTGATGTCCCCCAGTTCTTCGGGCGGGATTCCCAGCCGTTTGGCCATTTCCCAAGCGTAACTGTGATCGTAAGTGAGTTGTTGAATTTGGTTGTCGCGGATGCGGTAGGCCCGGCTGTCCCCCACATGACCGATCCAAGCGCCTTCCTCGCGCACCACCAACCCCGTGGCGGTTGTCCCCAACCCCTTGAACTCCGGGTTGGATGTTCCGATGGCGTGAATCCCGGCGTTTGCCTCTTGAAACGCCCGGCGCAACGCGGCCACCGGACCGTCCTGAACGTGCTTCACAAAGGTAAGGGGAATTTCCTGAACCGCCTTCGCGGCGGCCTTTTCACCAACAGCGTGTCCGCCCATCCCATCGGCCACGATGTATAGGTGGCCGACTTTTTCCCAATGGGCACGATCAGATGCTTTTTGAACGAAGAAGGCGTCCTGATTATGGCTCCGCTTGGAACCAACATCGGATAGCCCCGCATGTTCAATCGTTGTGAAGAAGGGCATTAAACCTCTCCTTCGTGGGTGACACGATGACATTCCATGACTGATTAGCATCCGGTGACTGGGGGGGGCAGTCAAGGATTTACTTCGCTTTTCCTTTCCAACTGGGAACATAATGCTCCATGTATCCCAGAATACTCTCTTCCTTGTCCAAATTCACGTATCCGTTTGATCGCAACTCATCGATCGCCTCTGTGTTTGACCAACATTGGCACTCCATCCGATAGATGGAGCAAAAAGCACCGGTGCGATGAACCCCACGAAAACAATGCGCCAGCACAGGGTAATTGGCCGGGTCTTTCATCACTTCCAGAAATTCGTCCACCGCCTTCTGAACGGGAATCGGCCCTCCGTCGAGTGATGCCCAGACATCCGGCTGGATGCGGACGTACTTGATGCCCAGTTTGGCGCAAAACTCCTCTTCCCAGAGATCAGGAGCCACTCCCCCCGGTTCCGGATACCGAAAACTCACCACCGTTTTAATCTGATAATCGTGGATTACACGGGTCAGCGCATCCGGACTGAGTTGAGCGCTCCGGTAAAGGACGCCATCCTCAACCACGCGAAAATTCCGCAAGTACGTGTAACGAGCGACTGCGTAGCGAGCCGGAACCACCACCAAGGCCACCGTCAACAGTAATGCCAACAAGATTCGCGCGTGACGCATCCGCCTGTCTCCCACAACACTTCTCCCACCGACTTTAGCCGTTTCGATGGACCGCGTGAAGGGGAGTTCACTGTTGGCGGGTGATTGTCCCTTTAAAACTTCGGCCGCTTTTTTCTTGAGCGGCGGGAATGGTCGGGTACGATAATGCCGCTTTCACATGTCACACGCAAGGAGTTTGGGTCTTATGCGGAAATATCTCTCCCGCCTGATGCTTGCCATCGGGTTCGGCTCGGCCGTCGTATTCGGCACCCTGCCGACAACCGCCAAGGAAACTGGCAAACCGGCCACGTTGGGAACCATCGAACGGATTGATCCGAGTTTCGATGATCTCGTCGAAAAAGACCGGACCATCGAAGTGCTGGTTGAAAACAAATTCGACTGGTCCGAAGGCCCGGTGTGGGACAAGGCTCACGAGCGGGTACTGTTTTCGGACATACCCAAAAACATGGTCTGGGAATACTCGAAGACCGGCGGCCTGAAGGAATTCATCAAACCGAGTGGTTACACTGGCAAATCACCCTTCACCGGAAAAGAGCCCGGTTCAAACGGTCTGGCGTTCAACAAGGCCGGCGAATTGCTGTTGTGCATGCATGGCGACCGCCGCGTGGCCAAGTGGAAGGATGGCAAATTTGAAACACTCGTCGACAAGTTCGAGGGGAAGCGGCTCAACAGCCCCAATGATCTCGCCATCAAGTCAGACGGATCGATTTACTTCACGGACCCGCCGTATGGCCTGCCGTTGATCCATGAAGATCCCGCCAAGGAACTCGATTTCCAAGGCGTTTATCGCCTGAACACCAAGGGGGAACTGACCCTGCTCACCAAGCAAATGACCCGGCCGAACGGCATCGCCTTTTCGCCGGATGAAAAGACCCTGTATGTGGCCAACTCCGACCCGAAACTGGCCAACTGGATGGCCTTCCCGGTGAAGGAAGATGGCACGCTTGGCGAAGGAAAGGTTTTCTTTGACTCCACGAAGGCTGTCACGGAAGGCAAGAAAGGTTTGCCGGACGGTTTGAAGACAGACACGAAGGGCAATATCTGGGCAACAGGCCCCGGCGGCGTATATGTGTTCTCCCCCGAGGGAAAGCATCTTGGCACGCTGGCTACGGGCGTTCCCACGGCCAATTGCGGTTGGGGTGACGACGGCTCCACGTTGTACATCACCGCCGACAAGAGCCTGGTCCGCGTCCGCACGAAGGCCAAGGGCTGGTAATCGGGCTTATTCGCGGGTGGTGACGCAGCCACGCAGTTTGCCGCCTGCGTCCAAGATTCCCTGATGGGCGAATTCCGTCTGCGGGGAATCCCATTCTTCCGGACGGGTGATCAGATAAACCCCGTCGCTCGATTGCATCCATTCCTTCATCGGGAATGTGCCCCACGCCGGAGCTTCCACGATGATCCAATCAAATCTGGCCCGCAATTGATCGATCACCCCGCCAAGACGGGATGATTCGTCCATGCCGATTTCCACTTTGCCGGCGGGCATCAGAAACACGCCGTCGATGGTCGTGCGATTGACGGCGAGCGTCAGCGGTGTCGTCCGGGCCAGCACTTCGCGCAAGCCCGGTTGATTCGGCAGTCCGAGCGCCGTTGATGTCGAATTCGATCCGCGAACCAGTTCCACAATCAGAATCCGGCCCTCGCCGTCCGTGCTTCGCGTGATTGCCAGATTGATAAGCGTGGTGGCTGTGATCGTTCCGGGCACGCTCGGCGTAAAGCAAAGCACCGGACAACCCCCTTCGGGAAGTTGCCGAAGGATGCCGTCAACCAAGCCGCGATATTGGCGGCTCACCGGATGATTGGGCTGATGATACGTGACAAATTTAGCCGGAAGATCCTGCGGCGACACCGGGGCGATATGAACTTCGCGGAGCAACTGAAAGCCGACTTGATGCGTTGTAAACTCCGGGATTTCCCGCGGGCTGAGCAATCGCGGCCCGGTCGGCTGGGTGGCTTGGCCTGCTGTCGGCGTGTTCTTGTCGCCAACTTCGACAAAAGGAATGGAATTATCATCCGAGGGAAGGTCTTCCTCGGTCATCGGAACAAGATTGACGGGTGAAGTTTCCTCCGTCTCTTGAATGGTGAGCGGTTCGGGGTCGGTTCCCGGAAAGGGAATCGACCGCAGGCTTTCCGCACCGGAGGCCTTCCGCAACCGATTGCCCGAAAGCACTTCGTAGGTTCGTCCCATCGACCTCACCTTTGATAACCCGAATCATCCAACACGATCAGACGGACTGGCCCAAGGCAAACTGCCCGCATCCAGACGGTTCGTCCCGCTATGTTTCGCCCCGTCGGCGTCCCCGTCATCGCCACCATATACAAACGTCGGCGGGCCGTTTTCAATCGGCAAGATCATCGGCGGGAATGGAATCGTTGATCGCGAGTGCGAGTCTGATCGCAGTTCCAGCTTCTGTTTCATCGGCTCGACCGAAATAATCTCGGCCATCGGCACGCTCACCAACTCGGCCCTGTCATCCTCCGGAGGCATTGGCCCGTTATCGCTCAGCGGATCCAATCCCAACCGGGTGATCGCTTCGACGGCGGCTTCGCTGTCGGCATAATCCAGTCCGTTCTCGGCCGCCAGATTAAATGCCAAGTGGGCCGCCTGGTTCAGCACCCGCGGAACACCGTTGGCTGCATGAGTGAGGATGTCCAGCACATCCTCGCCAAAGAGCCGGTCCGGTTTGCCGCCGGCCACACGGACCTGATGCAACAGGTAATCGGCCGATTCCTCCAACGAAAGCGGCTCCAACTTCAGCCGGATGGACAACCGCTGCCGAAAGGAAGCCATTCCCGCCCGGTCCAGACATTTTTCAAAGTCCGGCATGGCAAACAGCAACACCTGAACGGCCCGGCCGTCTTTCCCCTCCAGATTGCTCAGAAGCCGCAACTCCTCCAGCAGTTCCGGCGGCAGGTGCTGGGCTTCGTCCAGCACAATCAGCGTCTTGCCGCCTTCTGCGAAGAATTCCAGACACGATTCGGTCACGGCGATCCGAGCATCCTGTTCTCCGAGACCGAGGTAGGGCAGGCCGAGATCATAGAGGACGGCATGGAGCAAATCGACGCGTTCCGCAAAATGCGAATTCGTCAGAAGCACCGGCCGTATTTCTTCCTCAAATGTTTCGAGCAATCTTCGGGCAATAATGGTCTTCCCGACGCCAGCCTCGGCGGTGAGGAGAATCAACCCTTCCTCGTCGTCGATGGCGTGCCGGAGTTGTTCTAACACCCGTTCATGCCCGGTGGCCGGGTAATAGGCATCGGTGTCCGGTGTCGGTCGGAATGGCCGCCGTCTTAGCCCGAACTGGCTGTCGTACATGGCGCGGCCTCGTCCCTGCGGTCGCGAGAACAAATCAAACGATCCCCCACACACTCGTATCGTCCGCCGACGAGGGCAGACTTGAACCCTGTGATTAAAACCGTGGCAAAAAATGAACCCGGATGGGCGGTGAGTGGTCAGGGAAGTAGAATAATTTCGACTTGGAGGGATGGCAGAGCGGTTTATTGCACCGGTCTTGAAAACCGGAGACGGGCTTGCCCGTCCGTGGGTTCGAATCCCTCTCCCTCCGCTACATATGGCTCCGTATCGCTTCTAAACGCCGGATTTACCGGCGTTTGCGTCTCTTGGTGCATTTTCTTCATTTCCAGCAATCTACTGTACACAACTTCACCTGGCTCCGTCCCGGTGCGGGGTTCGTCGGCAACCATCCGGCAACCAAGGCTCCCGTTCCACACCCGGCCGACCGCATCCCTTTTTTCCGTGTCGGCAGTATGGGTGTATCTCATGGATAATTCCGGAGTCGAATGTCGCGCCAGTTCCATCAGAGTCTTCAGTGAAATCCCGGAGCGGGCCAGCAAGGTGATGTAGGTGTGGCGCAGGGCGTGGAAGTCGATCACCAATCCCTTGGCATCCGTAGGCATTAAAAACCCGGACGCTTCCCGATTTGCCTTCTCTTCCAGCGTTGCCGATTCCGCGATCCATGCCTCCCTTGCCTCGATGGCATCCTTCTTCAGCATCTTGCCCCCGCGTTTGTGGACAGCCCACAAGCCGGGCCAGAGCAGGGTATCCGGCGGGAGGGTTCGCACCCATGCCTCCAATGGCACGGCAAGTGCCGATGGGATGGGTTGCCCGGCGTCCTTGTCGTTTTTCGTGACATCCCCCCCGACGTTTACTGTCGGTTGATCCCCCCAAGTGAAGTTAAGCGGCCTGATGCTGGCGAGTTCCGATGCCCTTAAACCCGTGGCGGCGGCCACCAAATACAACCAGCCTCGTTGCACCCCGGAAAGTTTTTCCCGTTTGCGGCCGGAACGGGTGGCGGCCAGCAACGTGAGCAACTCCTCGGAGGTGAGTTCCCGTCTCGGCCGGACTTGCCGGATCGTCGTGACTGTGTCGAGTTTCTCGAACGGGTTCTTTTTGGTTCGGTTGTTGTCCGCGAGCCACTTTCCGAACTGGCGAAGCGCGGCCACATAATGGGCGTGAGTCTGGTCGCTCAAACCCTTGGCCTCCCGCAGGAGTTGGATCGTCTCCCGCAACACAACCATGTCCACGTCCGACGGAACCTTCCATTCGGAGGCATCGAATACGATCTTGCAGCGGCCGGCCCGCAGTTCGGCGTGATCCCTGGAGGCCCCGCCGTTGATGGTGTCGGCCTCCCATTCTGCAAGCATCGACTGAAGCGTCTTCCCATTGTGCTTTCGCCTGTCGTCCGCAATGTCCAGCCGACCCTCGGCGGCCTCGACTTGCAACCGCTTCAGCATCTCGCAGGATGCCCGATAATGAGCGCACAGGGGAAAGGTCTTCTCCTGTCCGTTGATCGTGAGACACCCGTAATACTTTTCGGATTCAGTCCGGACCGGTTTGGAACCCGGCGTGCCCGCCTTGCAACGGGTTCCGTCAGGCAACAGATGACGGACGATGATCTTTTTTCTGGGCTTGGACATGAGTTCACCTTTCGAGTCTGGTAATCAAGCATATCTCACATCGAAGTTTGGCGGCAGTGGGTCAACCTTTGAATGGTTCGGTTTTCCTCGGGCAATGGTGACAGTTCCCGTCCGTGACCGTCCCTCATTCCCGAGGGACATAAAACCAACGGCCCTTCCGACGGCCAAACCTTTTGCCAAATGTCAGGTTTTCTTAGGTTTCGCGTGAGTGTCCGGCGCCGGACACTCACGGGCGTCGCTTCAGCGTAGAGCGTCTAATTGATCCGGCGAGTAACCAGTGATTCGGATCACCGGCCCGTCATCCTCTTCAGGCTCGTCCGGGTCAGTTTCTTCCCGTGCAATTCCGCTCCCGGCTTCCAACGGGCTGGCATCATCGCCGGCGGGAAGTGAGGCGGCTGGCGAAGGTTCGGACAGAGTGCCGGGGGTGCCGGGACTGCCGGGGGTGTTTCTACTCGTTTCCGTGTCCAGTTTAATTTCGTTCCGGGATGCAATGAAAACACCCCCGGCAGATTTCAAACCGGCATCAGTCTCCACAGTCTCCACAGTTTCCACAGTTTCCACAGTTTCCACACTCTCATCCATGTGTCCGTTGTGGCGAGATGCAAGGGGAGGTGGTTGCAAGGAAGGCTCCGGATCATCGCCCGTGGGTGTCCGGCGCCGGACACCCGGAGCATCCGTGCGGGGGATGCGGGGAATGCGGGGGGTGTTTACAGTCGTTTTCCGGTTCGATTTATTTTCATCCGCGCAGGGGTTAAAAGTATCCCCCGCATTCCCCGCATCCCCCGCACGGACCACAGCCCATGTGCTGATTCCGTTCCGGTCCAAGGCCGTCTGACGGAGACCTCGGGCACCGGTGAAGACGCGACCGCGATTCTTTCGGAACAAGAGTCCGAGGTTGTGGGATCGCCTGTCAGCCTCGCCGTCGCCTGGCTTCTCGCCCGCCAGCGTCCGAAGAATCGCCGGCAGGTCGTCCGTCTGTTCCATCGCGTCGATCCGGGCAACCACTTCGCGGCAACTGATTCCTTTGTTGCGAGGGTCAATCTCAGGCCATCGTTCCAACAGACCGGACAGCGATTGAAGACGATCATCCCCCTGCGTCTCCCGCATCTCTGTCCGGCCGTCATACGGATCGGGCAGGCCGCACCACACGATGGCGGAACGGACCACGGCGGACCACTCCTCATAACTGCCCCAAGGGACAAGCCGCATGTCCGGACGACCGGCCGCGTGATACCCCTGAAGGATCGTCAGGGCCGCCGACAACAGGCGGGGGCGGTTGTCCAAGGCCCATTGGCGCAGGTTGTCTTCCCGGAGATCCGTCCGGTTTTCAGGATGCTCGTGAGGGGATTCCAGCCGGACATGGCACACCCGCCGCATCGTGTCGCCCCGAATACCGACGTTGTTTCCGGTGGCGAACCAAGTGGTCAGGTTGGGCAGCCGGACATCCCGGTTAGTTCCAAGTAACCGGTCCGACCATTCGGCCGTGGAGAGCAGGTTGTTCAACTCGCAGCCGCCGAGCCGGTCGCCAATGTCGTCGAACAACACCATCGGGCTTCCCCGAAAAAGAAGCGTTGTGACCAGCTTGCGGAACTCCGCCCCGTTGTCTGGCATGGCGTTCGTCGGCTGGCGTCGCCCGCGGCAAATGATCGAGATCAGATCGACCAGGAGGCCCTTGCCCGATCCGGGGGAGTTGGCGTCCATGAGGAAGATCGGGGTAGGCCCGTGAAAGGCGAACCGGGCCAGCGGCGTCAGCAACGCCGCCAGCCAGGCGGACGCATGGCAGGGACGGGCAAACGGAAAGTCCGCCGTCATGTCCAGCAACACCCCCGCCGCCCGCCGCGCCTCTTCCTTCGAGGGGTTGCGGGGAACGACGGGCCGCGCCGGATGCGTCGGGCAGAGGTACAATCCGGTTCCCGCGTGGTAACCCGGCTCCGCCAGAATCTCGCCGTCGGCAAGCCATGCCGGCGACTCCACCAGTTGGGTGATCTCCCGGAGTCCCGGCCACGTTCCCCGGTCAAGGATGGCCCGGACGGAGGCTTGCGGCGGGGGCACGCTGCGAAGCTTGCCGTTCTTCCCCTTCCGCAGCCACCTGATTCCAAGGGTCAGACGTTCCCGCAAAGTCGCCTCGGACACTTCAAGAATGACCGGCGACGCCATCCCCGCTGTTTTTGTTTCCTCGGGGTGAATCACGCGGACAAGATGGCCGCTCCGGACATACAAGTCCGGATCAAGGGCCTTCGCGGCAATGGCCTCGTCATTCATCCGATGTTCGTCGTTGTCGATGATGATGCGGGCCGGCGCGCATACCCTCGGGACGGCCGGTGTGCGGACACGCGACCCGGTGCGGTCGGAAAGATTACTCACGAGATTGTCCCCCTTCGATTCGGAGATTTGCGGACGAAGGGGAATTCGGCGACGTTATTTTCGTCCTGCCTAACCAATTCGAGGGAAACGCCGTTCCCCGGCCGGGGGACTGTCCTATGGTGTTCATGTCCAACCTTTCGACATGTTGTTGTTGAGGCCGATCCCGCTTGCCACGGGGTCGGCCTTTTTTGTTTCCTCTCCGATGTCCGGGTCGACGCATCCCCGGACACGCCCGCCCCTGACATCAGGCGGGCTTTGATGCGTCGGCCATCTGTCCGGCCCGGACAGTTCGACGGGCTTTTTTTGAAAAACTTGGTGAAATGCATCTTCGGTCAAAAACACCCGCCTATGGTGTTTCCGTCAACCCTTGCCAAATGGGGTGTCGACGGGCCGGCCTGTTTCTGTCACAGGCCGGCCTTTTTTGTCTCCACGTTTCCGTCCGGCGGAACGGGCGACGGTTTCGATTTGCCGTCTCCCCGCATTCCAACTCACCTCACCGGCCTGAGCTTCTCGGCCCAAGCCTCAATATCCTTCACGCGCCACATGCTCCGGCCGCCCACGGACACCGGGGCGGGAATCTCTCCGAGCGGAACTCGCTTGTAGACGGTCGATTCGGAGATTCCCCCGAGCAACCGGCACAACTCCTCGATGGGAACCAACAACGGCTTGAGGACCGGCCGTTCCACGGCGGCCGCGATGCGTTCCAGAATGCTCGTGATGGCGTCCGGGCCGGACAAGTCATTCGCCGTCATGGCCGGACTTCCCGTTGCAGTCGGGTTTGCCGGGGCATCCGTCCGCGATCCATGCGTTGATCTTTTCACGGTCGTACCGGGTTCGGCGAATGCTGAGCCTCAGAACGCCGGGCAGCCGTCCGACTTTCGTCCAGCGGTCAATGGTCTTGCGGGAGACCTTGAAAAGGGCGGCGAGTTCGTCCGCGTCATACACCTTGGACGATTCTTTCGGGGGAGCGGCGGTCATGATTTCTCCAAGTCGGGACAATGACGGTCAGCACTGATGACAACCGACAGTAGGCGGGAGACGACGGACGCCAAAAGCCATTCAAGCAACCCGTGAGTGTCCGGCGCCGGACACTCACGGGTTCCGTGCAGGAGATGCAGGGGATGCAGGGGATGCTTTTCATTCAACGCGGAAGCGAAATGAGAGAGGCGGGGTCGGAAGAAAACATCACCCGCATCCCCCGCGTCCCCCGCATGGCGGGTATTTCTCTGTTGAGGCGAGAGTGTCCGGCGCCGGACACTCTCGCCGTTGGACGCCTGCGGCCGACGGGGTTGAAGAAAAATATTTTGGCAGGTGATAAATTCCGACGTTAAGCTTAACGACAGCACCCTCATTGTCTTCCCGGCGAACCACAAACCGGTTTTCGCCGGGCTTGTCTGTCTCCACTCTTTTTTAAACGGCCTGGCCCCTCCATTCCCTCGGACGGGAGCCTGAAGAACCTGCGTTTCACACAAGTGTGATTCCATGTCCGACAATCTGAAGTCCGTGAACGAACAAATCATGCAGCTTTATGCCCGTGATCCGGCGGCCCGGAAATGGACCGCCAATCACATGGCCCATGTGATTGGCTCCAGTCGCGACATTGTCAAGCGGTCGGCGGTCTGGCTGTCACGCCGGGGTGATGACAACATCATCCTCACGTATGGAGACATGATCATCCTGCGGACTCTGTTCCGCGCCCCCGATTCCCTTTCCTTGAAAGAACTGGCCGATCAGTCTCGCCAGCCTCGGAATTATGTTTCGGACCGGCTGGACATGTTGCGGGATCTCAACCTGGCCGGTTTCGACGGCGAGCGGTGGACAATCACCGAACGCGGCCGGGAAGGCTTGCAGGGACGCCGGGTCAGGTTTCGTTAGTTTGATGGCAAAACCCGGTCGCGTACCCCGTGGGTGTCCGGCGCCGGACACCCACGCTTCAATCAACCCTCCGACGCTCGGACAACTTCTCTGTCCGGCCCCGGACACCGGGTTGTTTGAATGTCACAGTATCCAACCCCCCGATCCGGCCGGTTCTTTTTCCCTCGGGCATGTCATCTAACATCGTGTTGGATATCCCTCTCGGGTAACATGGACATTTGTATATGTCACCCTGTCATTCCCCCGGATGTCATGAATCAGAACCACACCCAAAGCCAAGAAGCCGCGCGGCGGCTGTTCCTTGAAAACATGCGGCTGGCCTTTCGGATCGCCGGCGACTTTCTCCAGCGCGGCTACGACCTCGACGACTTGAAACAAGAGGCCCTCATCGCCCTGTGGGACGCGGCCCGATGGTTCAAGCCGGACATTCGGCCCTTCAACATCTGGGCGGGCTTGTGCATCCGCAAACGGCTTCGGCGTCACATGCAACGCCGGGTTCAGAAGCCATTGATTCAGGGACATCCGGGGAGGCTGGCCTCCATTCCGGCCCCGCGCGTCTGCCGGGGCCTTATGGTCGGTTGAGTGTCCGGCGCCGGACACCCGAGGAATTCCGAACCATGAGTTACCACGCCGCTCAATTTCCGGGATGGAATCCCGCCGAATGGAAGATTCCGCCTGGGTCATCGGGCGGAAGGCTGTGCGGGACTTGGTTTGCGAATGCGACGCCATCGAGTTGATTTTGCACGGGTGTCCGGCGCCGGACACCCAAGGGGTGAGCCGTGAGTCAGAATCCGAACACGCTTTCGTTTGAGGCCGAACAGATCCTTTGCAAGCTGCCCCCAAAACAGCGGCGGTTTGTCGAGGAGTATCTGAGGGATTGCAACGGGGCGGCCGCCTATGGCCGGGCCGGATACAAGGCCCGCACGCCGGACGTGGCCGCCAAGGGGGCGCATGACCTGCTCCAGAAACCGGAAATCTCGCGTGCGCTCGAGTTGTTAAGGCAGGCCCGGTCGGCTCGTTCACAGATTTATGCGGACCGGGTCTTGGAGGAACTGGCCCGAATCGCCTTCGCGGATATTGCCGAGGTGATTTCCTTCGAGAACGGCAGGCCGGTGATTCGCCCGCTCGGGGAGATGAGCGAGGACGCGCGGAGAACCATCGCCAGCATTGAGATTCGTCAGGCCGGGGAGTTTGCCGAGGTAGTCAAGATCCGCTTCCACGACAAGAACGCCGCCCTGTTCAAGTTGATGGACCACCTCGGACTGACCAAGCCCAAGAATGAGGGAGATGATTCCCCATTGCTCGCGTTGCTCATCGACCAGATCGGGAAGGTTCAGGCAAAGGCGGTCGCCTGATCGGGTCAAAACAGCATTGGAACAAACCTTGGATGTCCGGCACCGGACACCCAAGTTGATAATCGCAACCAAACCAATCAAACACCGTTTAGCGATTTGATTTGGTTGTTTGATAGACTGTGTAAATAATGTTTGCGATCACTGCCGCGTCCCCAAGATCTTTGTCGATCTTGTAAAGCTCCTTCAAAATCAACTCTTTTGCCGCCTCTTGTGCGAGATTTGCAATGTCAAGTCTGCCGTCGATTGCCTGAAGCACCAATGCCTGTATGAGCTTGGCGTTATAATTCGTGTTCTTTGATTTTGGCAACGACTCGATGAGGGCGGCCGCGATCACTCTAATAAGCTGAGACTCCGACTCCTGCCTTAGCGAATTCCATGCGCGATCCCCCAAGCCATACTCTTGTGCCGCCATGTAGCCAAGGCCGAACAACACAAACGCAGCGGCGAAATCTTGCTGCGTGGTTCTCTGGCCCGACCGTTGAATCACAATTGGCCCGACCGGATGCCGCGGCGTGATCTCCGTGAACTGTATGTCTTTGAAGACAACTTCTTCGGGAGCGCGGATGGTTTTGTATCCGCCATGGAGTTGGAACCCGATGATGCCTTCCTTTGGCATCGCCGGATAATCCGTGTCCGTAACTGTTTTGCCGTTGATTTTCACTGTCACATGCTTGCCGACACAACGAATGTTCATGTGGTTGAACCCGTCATTTTTCCATTCGTTCTTGACGATGTCCGCATCCGCTTTGTATGAGGGATTGCCCGTCGGCTCGTGCAGGACGCTTCCGGGCGGGTATGCAAACGAGGCGTCTTCGATTTCAATTTGAGGGCCGAACAGCGAGAACTGCGACGGATCACGATACCAAGACCGAATTTGAACGCCGGTGTTGCCAATCCCGCCTTTCCTACGGACTTTGAACGACAGTTCAAAGTCGCCGTAGTAGTATTCGCTGCACAGGAATGTGTGCTTTTGGTTTCTCGGGGGCGGGGTGCCGACAATGGCCCCGTCGACAACCTTCCAATAGCCGCCAAGACCACGCCAACCGGTGAGATCCTTGCCATTGAAGAACTTGGATTCCTGGACAGATGAAGACTTCTGCAGTTTGACTGACTTAAAGAACTGTTGGGCAATCTCGGATTGATGGAACTTGAACTTGGCAGAGTCCGATCCCGTCACCCCCAATATTTCCGATCCGCTCGCCCGTAAAAAATAGACGTAATCGCCGATCAAATAATGGTCAGTCTCCGCTAACTCGCGAAAGCGAGTTTTTGCGACGGTATTCTCTTCATAGACGACAGACTTCAACCCTTTGTTTTCGCCGAGTGAGATCTCACTCGTTTTGATAAGCTTGACATCATTAATCACACTCAAAATTCCCGGTCCCGACTTTCCGATTTGCTTGCGATCATTTTCAATCTTCGCGTTAATAAATTCTTTAAACCACTTTTGCGGGTCGTCTGCTTTCTTCAGTTCTGCAACGACGGGGTAACGTTGGATGCTGAGAAGGCCTTGAAGCCCTTTGTCAAAATCTTCGTCGGAATCTGTTGACGCCCTTGGTCCTCTCACTTTGACCTCGACACCCTTCGGGAACGTGACCAAGATATTACCGTCGGACAGGATCGTGCCACCAGTCTTGATTTTTTCCTGCTTCCAAATGACGACACTCTTGTCTTCGGCGTCACCCGTGGAGACAAACAACAGGCCAACACACCAAACCACAATCGCACGAGTCCACATTTTGGTCTCCATCCAGAATTGTTTGACGAAACTGTCATGAGCTAGTATGCCTGACGGCGAACATTGGCTGATTGTCTTGCTAAACAATCCAGTCGTTTGGCAGTCAGCAACTTTCCCGGCATTGCCCAATCAACGAATCACTCACAACCTAGCGGCCATGAGAGTTTTGGTCAAAACAAATCTTCGTATTCGCTCAACGTCTGCCGCATGAGATCCAGGGGCTACCCCGACTGCCACGACTGAAACATTCCTTTGAAATTGCGTGAGTGTCCGGCGCCGGACACTCACGCAATTTCACTCCATCATGAGTTCAAAAGTCATCTGCGGGCGCAGGGCGGCATCCCTCTGATGATGATTCTTCCCGCGGCCTTTGCCCGCCTTCACGGCGGGGCCTCGGGGTGGAATCACATCAGCGCGCTTGCCGTTCCGACACTGGCCTTTAATCTGGGATGACACTATCGGCCCCGGATGGACGGGAACCGCATGACCTCAATATCCCGACCCCTTGGGCCGGGCACGATTTTTTCCCGCCTGAGCGGGTCATCACTTTGGACCGGGACGCTGCCGCCTTGTTGGACCGCACCAACGGACGCAAGGGCCGTCCGTCGAATCATCTTGTGCGTGGACTCGCTTTCGCCTTGCAGCCCTCTACTACCAACGCGTTGCACCGGAAAAACCCGCCATGAGCGGGAAATCGCTTTCGAGGAAGTCATCTTGGGGCCGACCTGTCAAGGCCCCCGCCGGCCGTCATCTCCCGTTCGGGAGGGTTGCCCGCCGCCGTTCGCCGTGATCGCGGCTCGCGGAGGCGGTTCGTTGATTCGATGCCGGTCAACCCCCGGCTTGGGCCGGGATTGCCAAATGTCGTATCGATCCGGGAGCCTTTTGAATGGGAGGCGTCCCTCAAGAACCCGGCCAGGTGTTCCATTTTCAACCGCCCGTCTGTCGGCGGCTCGGGTCAATGTCTGGCAAATCCAACCCGTTTCATTTCCCTCGGGTGTCCGGAAACCAGTCTCCTCGCGGAATCTCCACACAACTCCATAGGCATGCTCGTCTCCGGACAAATGCACGGACGCGCGGAATTCCCGTGCGTGGGAAGGGAGATGTGATTTGGTGGGGCGAAGCAACGATGCTCAAACAAATTCTCTGTCCGGATTCGGACAGAGAATTTGTCAGAACGTCAAAAGATTGGGGCGATGGAAGTGAAGGGAATTCGGATGGTTCCTTCGTTTTCCCGACACGTCAGGCGGCCGCATGAGTGTCCGGCGCCGGACACTCATGCGGATTGAGACCTTTTTTCCTGTGCCGGCCGGCCAGCATGTTGGCGGTGGCCTCGATCTCCAGCCCGTCCCAGACACCCATTGAACATTCCAAAGCCCGTGAGAGTAGCTGCATGACCGGAAGGGTGGGGATTCTCTTCCCACGCTCCAGCGATTGGATTGTGTTTGGCGTCAGGCCGGCCTTGAGACTCAATTTTGCCTGGCTCAAGCCGGCCTTGATCCGCATCTCTCTGAGTTTCTGTCCGAACGTCATTTGATTCTCCGGGTGTGGGACCGGCCCGCAAGCCGGTCATCAGGTTTGAAATCGAACTGGATCGTCAGGGGTTGGGTGTCCGGCGCCGGACACCCACTGTTAAGCCGTGGCCTTTTCAGGCTTGGCGTGAATACGGTCGTGACACTGCGTTGCGGTGGCGTGGGTGTCCGGCGCCGGACAACCAACCTGCTTTGGGGGCGGTTATTCAGGTTTGGCATTAAAAGCATGGGCGGCTTCGCGTGGGTGTCCGGCGCCGGACACTCGGAACCCATTCAATGCGATTTGAATCCGGCTACGACCGGAGCCGCGGCCTTCGCCTCTTGTTTGTCCGGCTCCAGTTCCAAGCCGTCCCAGATGCTCATGGAACCGCCCAATACCCGGCTGAGCCGGAGCAGGTTCGTCAGCCTCGGCCGCCGCTTGCCCCGCTCCATCGAGCGAATGGAGCCGACCGGCACGCCGGACGCCTCGGCCAGTTTGGGCTGGCTCATCTTGAATTCTTTGCGGAGCGTCTTCAGTCGTTCGGTGAACTTCATGGCATGGTCCTCAATTGGGGGATGAGACACCATAGTCACCCTCACTCTCCGGACTCGGACACTTGGCGAATGCGATCAGGGAGGCGAGGCGAGGACAGCCCGAGGAAACCGGATCAGCCGGAAGACGGGCTGACGGAAGTGGTGGGTTAATGTTGAGTGTCCGGCACCGGACACCTGCCTGGCCCGAACGCTCATGATTCTTGCCAAAGATGAAAAATCACACGGTGATGGGAATCAAAGACGGCCGCTTGAATTACCCGGCTATTGTGCGGTGTGACAAAAAGGATAGGGTGGAGTTGAGCCCGCCGAAGGGTTCCGGCTGATGTGGGCGACAGTCGCGGATTCTCGGCGGGCTTCTTCATTTTAAAAGGAACGTTCAGGGTGGGACGCTGCTCCCGACCTGTTCCCCATCAATCACCAAAACGATCTGACCTTCTCAATTCCAATTTTTGTTTGTTCATTCTCAGGACAGTTTTATTACAATATGTTAATATTCTGGGCAAACCATCATCGTGCGTGACTGACCATGTCGGACCCGCTGATTCAAGCCTTCATCGACCGGGTCAGAAAGAACCCCAAATATCTGGCCTGCCCGATTCTCACATGGGTTTCGGCGAAAGAGGTCAGCCAGGCCGGTCTGGCCGGCCTCTTGGGCCTTGACGCCAATCAGCTTCAGGATCTTTTGATCAGCCGCTCCCCGGTCAGTTGCGAACAGGCCGCCGCGATTGCGGCTCACTTTGGCCGCGACGGTTGGCGGGAGTTCATGGCCGAATGGCTCTGTGACATTTGCAGATTGCGAACTTCCGGAGAACCCCTGACTTAATAGTTCGGGTTGGACGCCGTTTGATGAGACGGGCGGCCGGGCCGTGAGACCGACCGGCTAGGAGATGGCTGACAGGAAGGCCGGGCAAGCCTTGCGATTGAACACCCGCCGTTTTTCAAATCCCCCCGGCACACCCTTCTGACATATTCAACTCGTTGTTCAGACGGGCAGCCCCGCCAGGCGTCGTCCTCTCAAGACGCAGGCGCGTGAAACACGCTCGGCAAGCCACACAACAAATGCCGCCTGGCTTTCAGCCCGGCACAACCCGGCAAGGCAGGGATCACCCAGCCAGACCCGGCGGCCGGCCTGCCACAGATACAAGCTTTGGGAACCGTCCGATTTTTGTTCCGTCCACAAGCATTCCGCGACGTCGTCCAAGACGACTCGAAGCACCGGATGCAACGCGAACACTATTTCCGCGACGTCCGCGAACATGGCGGCCGGACAGCGAATTTCCTCCACAAACCCCCGGTTCCAGACAAGCCCGAGCGTGCCGGGGCAGTGGCGGTCGTCGGTGTGATGCAGCACGGGAACAGATTTCGTTGTCTCTCGCAACCTCGCACCGCCCGCCCACTCGTCCGCTCGATCCGGGGACAACAACTCCCGCACCCGCTCCCGTCGGGTACATTCGCCGCAGGCACAGACGGGGGTTCCCCGAGGGTGACGGTCAAAGGCGGGAACGGGCTGGCATTGCAAACGAATCAGTTCGGCGCGTTCGTTCCGGCCGTTCGCGGCCAGCCAGGCGGCATAAGCTTTTCGGGGAGTCTCGTCATGAGGGGTGCGCAACACCGCGGCCAGCATCGCCTCGCTCACGTCCAGATCGGAGAGAACAGTCGACGGGACGGAATAGATTTCGCCGCTGTCGACGATATTGCGAAGAGTCAGGGCGGAAGGGATGGGCAAAGGGTTCATGGAAGTTCCAGAGCGAACCGCCGGGGTGAGAAACCAACATCAATACCCTAATGCCTTGCAGCCTTTGTCTGAACCAATCCGAAAGCAATTCCGAACGCGAAATTACGGCCCGGCCGAATTTCTTTCATTTTGAAATGACAAACATTCCTTTCTTCTTCTCGACGGACGCTTGCCCGAAATGATGGCGGTCATCGCCCTTGCTCCGTCTGATGACCCGCGGGCCGCCGCGTCCTTTCAAGACGGCGAACACCCTGAGATTGCGAAGGGAATGCCGGCATCCGTCGATTCATGCCAGAATTGGCTTGCTTACCATCCGAATCTGGTTACTTTGCCGTCACGGACACCGGACCCAAAAGCCGGGAGCGTTCGTCAGACCGGGGGAGTTGCGAGTCCTTGCCCCGGTCACTTTTGTTCCGGGTGTCCGGCGCCGGACACTCATGGGAAAAACACCCGAGGATGGAAAAGGCATGTAACCCGCCCGTCATCCTGCCAGTGGCTTCGGGGAAAACGCGAGGGGGGTACGGAGTTTCCGGCCCCCCCCTGTTTGGGGGAGGATGGTAGGGAATTTCCCTACCACCCACGGGCTTTGATCACGGTTCTTTTATCCTCGGGTGTCCGGATCGGACCCGCGAAAAATGTGGGCCAAATTTGCAAACGCGGTCTTGGGGCGTCGTGATCTGAGGCAACACAGGGCACGACACCCCCAAGATGCAGAAAACACTTTGCGACCCAAAGTGTCCGGATTCGGACACTTTGGGTCGCAAAGTAAAATGGCAATAAAATGGCCGGGCGAACCCCCATATGATTCCCCGGCCTTGTGGTCCCAAGCCGAAAAAGAACCACCACAGGAGCATATCTGACAAGTTCGGTTACCGCAATCACTTTCTCAGTTGTCCGGCTCCGGACACTCACGGGGCCGGCTGAATGATTGGAATGAAAAAAAGGAGCGGCCCGAGCTTTCGCCGGGTCGTTCGTGAATGGCGTCGCCGGTCGATTGTTCAACGGCAAGTCATTTTTGAGGACGGTCAATTGCGGCAGCTTCGCGAGTGTCCGGCGCCGGACACTCGGGGAACGGCGACAGCGCGGCCGGTCTGGACGGGGGCCTGCCCAAAGACATCGTTCAGGAAGTCCTCGACCGTTCCCCGCTTCCATCCCTTCGCCTCCAGTCTCTTCCAATTCTCTTCGCACATGTCACACCATCTTTCTTGGTTCAACGGGCATCCGTGCGGAGCGTCCATTTGGACCGGGCGGCCGCAATCTGACGGCGTAGGTGATAGCCCCGGCGACCTTGCCGGACGTTTTGCTCAGGTCGATCAGAATCCAGCCGTCGCGAAGCAGATCGCACAGGCGTTGATATTCGGAACTTCGCACCGGCTCGCCCATGATGTCGGTGGAATAAACGATCACCAATTCATTTGCGTCCGGTTCTTTGCTTGCTTCGCTCATGAATGACTCCGATGTCTTGAACGCGAGGAGAAGCGGTTCGACAATCAGTCCGGGCATCAAACGGATTCATAAGTGTCCGGCGCCGGACACCCAGAGGAAATTCAGATCCCGGCCAAAGCTTTCCCCGGCGACTAGGAAAATTTTCGATTCAATGAGGCAAAAGCAACACCCATGTTTTAAAGTGTCCGAGTCATCTCTTTCCGGATTAGGAAAACTTCAAAACGATGTGTCAACACGGAGACTCGCCACCATGTCAATCACTGAAGAATGCGTGCTTGAATCGCCGTTACTGATGAAAAAATTCATCGACGCGAACAATTTGAGCTATTATGTCGCGTATCTCAGGGCAAAATCCTTTGAGACACTCACGCCGGAACAATGGGCCGCGCTTGAAAAGATGGTGGATGATGACGAATCTTGGTGGAAAACCCTTCGTACTTGTGTTGAATGGTGAGCCGAAATTCAGATTCCAAGCGTCCGGCGCCGGACTCCCGTAACGGTAATCCTCATGAACAATCTTTCGGGATCGCCCTCCCCAAATGAAGTGACAATCTCGTATTTGTTGGATGCCTTCGGGGAGCCCGTGCGGGACCAGGAATATGGACGACTGGCCCGGTTGCTCAATGAGGGTTGGGTTTTGCGAAAGCTGAAGGAGGCAAACTTGCCCGAAGGCCACGTCTATAGCGTCACGCTTGAATGTCCCACAGTATCCGTCAACGAACCTCCAAGCCGCCGGACACCCGAGGATTGATTGCTTATTCGTGAAGTTGTCCAAGATTGCGAGTCATCGATTTGATCCGTCGTGAAATGATTCACGTTTGCCGGGTTTGATGGGGCTGCGACAAACTAACCCTTCACACATAGTTTGCAACGACAAATTTCCCGTCCTCCCCTCCAAAACTGCCAGGAGCGGGGAATGGAATATTTGAACGTGAACAATTCCCAAGCCGAACCCAAATGCTTCCAAGCGGGCACATTGGCAATGCTCGCCCGGCACCGGATCTTGAAGTCCCCCTCGCCCAAGGTGTGTTTGAGCAAATCATGTCGGATGGTGAAATTTACGAAGTTGAAAAAGCCTCTTTCGTGATCGGGAGTCAGATCGTAAACAGGTGCAAACAGGCTGGCGTCTTTGCCGTCGGTATTTAACGGTTCGTTCAGTAATTTACCGGATTCGGCGTGTTCAAATCTCATGCTAGCCCGGCAAAGTACTCCCTTGCAATCCCGCAACGCATACCGTACCGAGATCTTGACGTGATCTTCGGCAAACTCAAGTCCGTTGATGCGGACCACCGGCTCTTGGTTCAGCCATTCATAAGCCTTGTAAAGTCCCCATCCAACCGCTCCGACCGCCGCAACCGCCGCCACGGCAGGGGCGGCCGCGGCCGCTCCGGCAGTGATGACGGATGCTTTCGCGGTCAGCACTGCCGCTCCAGCCAGGAGAGATCCTTGGATTCCGGCCCCGTTCGCTGCCGCGTTCCCGATGGCCTGCCCGACTTGGGCCGCCGTCCTCGCCGGCATGGTTCCGTTCATCTGCAACGTTTGGTTGGTGACGGCGCCAATCGCGGCCCCCATCGCAAGACCGGCCGCCTGTGCAGTCACAACATCAGCGACTTGCTCTTTCGTCTTGTCATCCATTGATGTCCCTGGGAAAGTGGCAGAACAAACAAGTGCGTTTTTTAAGGGTACTCGTTTGTTCTGCTCTTTGCCATTTGAATTTTTCGCAAGTTTCGCGGTGGTTGTCTGAGACCACGACCATCACTGTCTTGGTCATCTCGCGTGGGTGTCCGGCGCCGGACGCCCGTTACTATTCATCTTTCTTGGGCTTTTTGGGTTTCCGCGTATTGGCCAACATTTTTTTTGTCATCTCAATGTCAAGACCGTCCCACACACCTATGTTCTCGCCCAATGCCTTGGTAATCAATTGAACGACCGCAAACGTGGGATGTCTCAAACCTTGTTCAAAACCTCTGATTGTACCCGTTGAAACGCCCGAAGCTGACGCCAAAGATTCCTGCGTCATGCTTTTGGCTTCTCGAAGTGTCTTCAATCGTTCTCGGAAAAGCATAAAAATCCAATACTACTGTTGTTGCACATATGCCACTGTTGTTGTACAATCGACCATAGGCCCGTTTGAATTTACTTCGGGTCAAAAAAGAGACCGGGCGAGTGGTGGAACACTCCCCGGCCGTGGCAAACACCTTCAGTAAAAGGCGTTCACAATGAAACAGTTTAGCACCCGCGCGGCCATCGCACCACGTCAGAGGGCGGCCCGCAAAGAGTCATCGGCGTTCCGGGAGCCGGTCCAACCCGCAACCCTGTCATGCGTGCGACGGTCCGAGTGCGGCCGGTTCGCGCTGGTCCGCGATTGCTGCCGGCGGGAGAATGTTCCCGGCCTGATCCGGATCGGCTCGGATGAATACACGTTCTCCGCCGTCCCGGTCTGCTCTCCGGAAGTGGTGGTCTGCTTCCGGCTGGCCAAGCAGAACGATGACAAGTCCGACCCGGACGGGCACACGGTCACGATTCTGGACCATTCCGCCGATTGCACCTGCGGGGACTTCATTTTCCGCAAGGCGGCCGGGGGCGGGTTGTGCAAACACCTCCGGGCCGTCCAAGGCCTTGACATGGTTCCGGCGGTTCACAACACCCCGTCCCCGATTCCCGAGGGAACCGAAGATCCCTTTGCCGGGGTTTCCCTGATCTGATTTCCCGGTCAACCAGCCGACCGTGAAGCCGGGTGTCCGGCGCCGGACACCCGGCCCGATCCCGCCTTTCACGGCCACAGCCATCACGCAGCAACACCCCTCGGGTGTCCGGCGCCGGACACCCATTCCCTAACCACCCGGCCGGCGCGTCGTCACGCCCCGGCCCCGACCAGCACAACACACCGGAAAGACACCATGACCGCCACGAACAACGGAAAACCACATACCGCCGCCAAGCCAGAAACCCAAGCCAAACCGGCGGCTCAACAAATCAAAAAGCCGCGCAAGTTAACCCCGAAAACGAACTCCATCGGCCCGCCGCACACGCCGGGCGAGCCAATCGTGATCCGGGACGGGATCACTTACAACCAGATGACCCGGTTCTTCGAGCGTCTGGAAAAGCTGCTTCTGATGGACTGGCATTGCGTCAACGTCATCGGCAAGGAGCAGGGAATCTTCCTGGCCTGCCAGCGGGAGAACCGGCCCGGCTTCGCCGTGCAGGTCTGGGCGGTGGGGGGAATGCACCAACGCCAGACGATCTACGACATGAGCGACCGGTCCGCCTTCCCGGCCGCCAAGTCGGGCGTTCGTCCGCTGTGGGTCGATTACCTGCTCAACCCGGAGCATGACGACAACACCGCCTTCGAGCCGGATTACCCGATGGACAACCCCGACGACGGATTCTGATTTTCATCCTCGGGTGTCCGGCGCCGGACACTCAGGGACATGGAGCAAAGGTCAAATGGCCATCACACTGACGCTCGCTTGAATTGGACTCTTTGGCCAAGTTTTGTGTGAGTGTCCGGCGCCGGACACTCACACTCCGCTTCAAGAGGGGGGGGGGTACGGAGTTTCCGTCCCCCCTCTTGCGTTTCCCGTCTCCCCCGAATCAGACCGGTTGCGCTGCCTGAAGGCGTCCGGGCCGGAAAACCGGCTGCCCTATGTTCTGGGTGGAAAGACATCCGCCCAATGACGGGACACGGAATCACTTACCCCCCGGAACAGCAGGACACAAGATCATGAACAGCACAAGTCAGACCGAGGACGGATTGAGCCTGGACGACATCACCATTGACACCCGGCTTCAATTCCGAACCGGACGCGGTCCTTTCGGCTGCGATCAGGAAACCATCGAGCGTTATGCGATGGAGATGAAGGAGGGGACAGATTTTCCGCCGATTCTCATCGTGGAACTCTCGGAGCAGTTTGAGGACCACCGGCCGGAAACCTTGCTCCTCGTCGGCGGTTTCACCCGTTATTGCGCCGCCCAGGCGGCCGGACTGAAGTCGCTGGCCGCCCGCATTCGTTCCGGAACGTGGGCGGATGCCCAAAAGATGGCCTACTCCCAGAACAGTGACCACGGCCAGCCCCGGAAGCCGAACGATCTTCGCCGGGTCATCGAGGCCGTGCGGGCCGACAACCCCGGCATTTCCATCCGGGAAATCGCCAAACTGGTTGATTGCTCCAAATGGATGGTTCACAAAATCATCGGCGTCGCCAATCCCAAGACTGCCGAACCGTCCGGGTGTCCGGCGCCGGACACCCTAACACCGCCCGAGGAGAACCGAACCGAGACGGAACCGGAGAACGTGGAAGAAACGGCTGACTCGGCGGCTTCTTCCACGGCCGACGGGAAGCGAAAGCGGGCGAACAAGGAGGAGGAAGCCGGCGATCCCTTTGCCGAACTGCGAACGGATCATGGGCAGTTCCTTGATATTGCCGCCTCATTGAGAGCCTTGCTGAAACAAGTGGCGGGACTCAAAGAACGCGAGAGCGGCGCGGCGGTCAAGTACGGGGTTTGTGAAAAGCACATCGAGGAATGCCGTCGGCATCTTCTGAATTTTAGCCCCAAGTATGGTCTGACCGACGCGGCCCGCGCTCTGCTGGACGGGAAAGATCCGTCGCACGGACGCGGCTGGCTCACCGCGATCGAGGCCGACCGGCAGCCCGCCGAGGTGATAAACGCTTGCTCGAAGTTTTGAATGTCAATGAGAGTGAGTGTCCGGCGCCGGACACTCACTCTCACATTGCAACCGCTCCGCGGATACGCTATGGTGAGCGTGCGGACACCGGACCCAAAAGCCGGGCGCGTCCGTCAGGCCGGGGGAGTTGCGAGTCCTCGCCCCGGCCATTTTTCTTGAGTGTCCGGCGCCGGACACTCAAGAAAATTTACAATCAGGCCACACCATTTTCTTCAGCCGTCTTCGGTCGCCGCAAAATCACAACGTAGTCGAACACATCATTGTTGGGTGTTTTCCGAAGGTCGATCAGAGTCCATTGCTGTTTCATCAGTTTGAGAACCAACGGATAGTCTCCCACCCCGACAGGGTTCCCTTGGGCATCCAGAGAGTATCGCAAAAAGAGATGTGAATACGACGATGGTTCTGGCAAGTCTTCCATGGGGGCAGAAGGAAAAGCAAGCGTCCGGCCCGGACATCCTGAATCGGACACCCGAGAAGGACCGACAGTTGTGTTCCGTTGTTTTAATCTAACCGGAGGAGCGGCCGGGTGCAATCCTCGGGTGTCCGGCGCCGGACACCCTGCGAGGTTTGTATCATCCCACCAGAAGAACCAACACATCCTCGCCGTCGGTCATGTCCGTGTGTCCCGGCCCGAAATTGACGATCTTGCCCGCAATCAACCCCTCATCGTCCACGCCGGACGGGTCAAGGTGAACAATCTCTGTGTCGCCGGTCTCGCCAGCGGCTGCGATGAACACCTGTTTCGTTTCAGTGGCCGGGTATGGCGTCCAAAGCGGACCGACGACCGCCATGTATGTCCGGCCCGGTTGCAAGGCATCCTTGCCGGCCGAAACCATCCAGCCGGTGGCGTCGATGAGGTTCTCCCATTCACCGGAAGGATTGAGCCCCTGCACGTCGGAACAGGCATAGTAAGGAGTCGTCCCGTCCGGAAGCGTGCCCTGCAAATCCCCGCACTTCACCACCCTCGGCGGCGTGGTCGGCGTGATCCGGTGAGTCTGGCCAAGCGAAGGCTCGCCAAGTTTGGCGACCGTTTCCATCACTTGGGCGATTGTTCGTTCTTTCAACAGGTACACATCGGCCATGTTGTCACCCCTCGGGTGTCCGGCGCCGGACACCCACGCCTTTTGTTCCAGAACATTAAAACCAATTTCAAACCGTCTTTTCCTTCCTCGGGTGTCCGGCGCCGGACACCCGTCAGGTTCCGGCCAACGCCGGGCAATTGGTTCGGAAGTAAGACAACAGTTCGTCGTTTGCCGATTTGATTGCTCGCTTTGAATGGGGTGGTTCAGACCGCGTGAAGTCTTGCGTCTTCGTCTTCACGCCGTTGACCCGCCAGAGGGTGGCTGTCAGTTCCGCCATGCGTTCGTCATCATGGATCGGCCCGAACGGCTCGCAGGCGTAAAAAGCCTGCCATCCGACCCACTCCGTCGAGGACAGGTATTGTTGCAACTCCTCCACGCTCCGACCCATTGCCAATGCCAGCCGGAACGCCAGCCTTAGTTTTGGGTCGTCGCGGACGGCGATTTTCCCGCCGCGGCCGCCTCCCCGCTCAAGGTGTTCAAGGCGTCGATTTCGTCGCCGAGAATCTTCCCCGCGATCCCGCTGACCGACTTGACCAGCGAGGCCATGTCATCCTTGTTGTTGTGGTCGAAAATCAACACCCCCTGTTCGTCACACAGGCACAACGCGAGTTTGCGGGCGCCGATCTCGGACAGTTTGTCCCAAAAGCCGGGGGCGCCCTTTTGTGGCATCTCCTCCACCCACGACAGGAAAACCGACCGGTCTTGCATCGACATCCGGCGGATGCAAACCTCCCCGCCCATTTCGCCGTCCGGCAGGGTGATCTTTTTGACCAACGGAACACCGCCGAGAATTCTGTCTTTGTAGTTCATGATTGCCTGTTGTTCGCCGATCAAAGGAACGGGTGTCCGGCGCCGGACACCCGAGGATCTTACTGTCCATCAGGACTTTTAGGGGGAAGGGCAGACATCATGGCCGCTTCGGAAGACGATGTGGAGTTCTCGGTCAACGCCAACCTGGCCGGCTTGCTGGCGTCGCTCCAGCGGGCCGGGGAACTGGCGACCAAATGGGCCGACCAGATGAGCGCCGCGGCGAAGGCCGCGAAAGACGCCGCCGAGGCGTCCGCCAGCCAGATGATGAAGACGCACGCGGATCTGGCCAAGTCCTACGAACAAACCGCCTCGCGGGCCGAAC
>NZ_JH636439.1:1849965-1858467 GCF_000255705.1 Zavarzinella formosa DSM 19928 | reverse complement strand
AAGCGGCGAGGGACGCGGAGCGGCAGGCGAGCCAGGCGAGGGTGGCCCGGAACATGGCCATCGGACAGGTGAGCGTCGGACTCATCAACGACTTCAACGCGGCCGCCTCGGGCGAGAAGATCGGCGCGGACATGGTCGGGGGCATCGTCGGGCAACTGGCGGGCGGCGCCTTGGGGATGTTCTTCGGCGGCCCGGCCGGGACGATGCTTGGCTCCCAACTCGGGGAGGCCATCGGCAAGGCGGTCGGGCCGGCCGCCGTCAAGGTCATGAACGATTCGTGGGCCGAGACGTTCGGCAAATGGCTGTTGGAACACAATGCGCCCGGCGACGTTGGCGGGCTGAAGGCCGAGGAAACGTGGTCGCACAAGAACGACGCCATCGTGGCGAGGGAGAAGAAAAAGATCGAGGAGGCCGCCGAGTCCATCAAGAAGGCGCAAGAAGACGCCAACCAGAAGATCGAGAAAGAATACAGTGACGAGCTTCACAAACTTTGGAAGTTGCAGGACACCCTGCGCAAAGCCGTCGCCGAGGACGCGGCCGCCAAGGAGATCAAGGAGACGGAGGACAAGATCGGCCGCATCAAAGACGCCCTGTCCAATATCAAGACGGATGTGATGGTTCACTTCGACCGGGGCCAGTTCGTAGGCAAGTCCGTGCTGGACGGCTCCCAGGAAAACGTGTCCATGATGCAGACCGCCCGGACGCGATCCTTGCAGATCGGCCAGAAGGGGGACGAACTGGCCCAACAAATGATGGACCGGGAGAAGGCGAGGCTGACGGCTGAACTGGAGGAAACCAAGAAACAACTGGAGACGGAGAAAAGCGACCGCAAGTTCAAGGAGGAAGAGTTGCTTCGCCAGCAAATCGAGAAGCAGGATGAAACGACCAAGCAGCTTGGAAAGATCAGGGATGAATTCACGGCTTTCAGAAACTTTGTCAGCAACTCCATTCGCTCTAAGTAATGCTTCTGATGCCAAAGTGGACACAACTTTGAACACCGGTTATTCTGACCCCAACCCCCAACCAAGCGGGTGTCCGGCGCCGGACACCCGAGGATGAACCGATGCACCACGTTTCAATCTGCCTGACGGTGATTTCCCTGTTTTGGATCTTGACCGGATGCGAAAAGACCAAATCACCGCAGTCGTCAGACGGAAAAAACTCAAGCCCGAAATTGGAAGCAGCCCGCCCCGGCTTGGACACACCCGTAAAGCACGATGGCCTTCAGGTATATGTTCACTCGGCGAAAGTGGAACAAGTTCCGCTGCAATACAAAGACAAGAACGATGGAAAGACGACAGGTGAAGTGCTTATCATCAGATTTGACTTGGAGAACTTGTCAGCAAACAAGAAAGTTGATTATCAATCATGGGCAGATGCTCCCGAATTGAGACCATCTGAATACGCATCGCTTCATGACAACTTTGGCAACGGCTATAAAATCATCAAAGTTTTTCCGAGTCATCCCGTCGATTCTGTTTCTTCAGAATCGGAACCCATCCATCCGGGCAAAACCGTCAAAGATGCCATCATGTTTGAGAAGCCAATTCCCGGCGCCACTCATTTGGACTTGGACCTTCCCGCCAAGAACTTCGGCGGCGATGGGGTCGTGAGGTTTCGGCTGCCGGTCCCCAAAAAGTAAACGGGTGTCCGGCGCCGGACACCCGTCAGTCCGCATGGTGAAGCGTTCGTATGTGTTCGTCGTCCCGTCGTCTCAGCAGGCGGGCAGTTTCGGCGGACACCACGGCTACCGGCATCCCGGTCCCAAGAATCGGCTCCCCGTGGTCGCATCGCACATCCACGGTTTCTTGATTGTTCTCGTCACCGATTTCCCCGGTGACTCTTCCGGCAAAGTCAATCATCGGCCGGCGAACGCCCCAACCTACCTCATAGAACTCGGGCCAGTCGCATTCGGACAACAACTGTCCCTTGTGCGAGCGGCACCACTCCTCATGAGTCATGGTTTGTTTCCTCGGGCATGGTTCGCGGGTGTCCGGCGCCGGACACCCGCGAAGGATCAGTAGAGATACGTCCCCAAGAAGGCGGCGAAATCAATGGGGAGCATTTGCCGGAACTCCAGCACGGCCGGCCCGCCCGGATCAATGACGTTCGGGCTGACCGGAAGGTTGTAGTGTTCGACGTGAGACGTTCCGACCGGCAGTTGAATATTCGCGGGCAAGCCGATGTCATCCAGGTAGATCGGCTCCAGAATCGGGGCGCTGGTTTTTGCCTCCCGGATATATTCAAATCCCTTTCTCTCCAAATGATTGGTCACGTTCAGGATCACATTTTGATAGCAGCGTCCGACGCTCATCATTCGGGTCGGAAGCCAAAGATCCTGTTTGACCTCCAGCGTCCAATTCCCCTCCCACCATCCGCCGGACGGCTCGAAGTCCGCCCCGCCCACCCGCAATTCCCCCGCGAGAAACCCGCCCCAATCATTGAGGTTCGCCTTGCCGACGATGGCCATGAACCACGCCACGTCCGTGCTGCCGTTGATCGGATAGCGACGCGGGACGTTGAGGGTTCCGTTGACGACAAAGCCGGGCGGCGGGTTCTCGACCGGCACCCCGGCCGTGTTGGCGTAGGGCTTGCCGTTCACGTCATGCGGCAGATAGGTTTCGGTCGGCCGGAAACTGATCTTCGGCGGCTGGTAGGTCAGCTTTCCGTCCGGAGACTGCCCCTCCGGGCCGTCGTCCCCGCCCGTTCCGGCGGGCGCCCCGCTGTCGGTTCCGGCGCCGTTCTGCTGTTGCCTTGACTCGGCATATTCGGCGGTCGCCACCCACATCAGCGGGTTGTCGTCCGTGTCCGCGTTCAGCGTCTGGCACCGGGCCGGCGGATAAAGCGGATGAGGGGCGCCCAACCGGCACCCCGCGGCCGACGCCACCGCGTCAATGATCTGGTTGGCGTGAAGCCCCTGTTCGTCAACCAGAACCTCGAACGTCCTTTTCAGCGAGCGGGGATTGTCGAGGCTCGCAGTTCCGGTTCTTCCGTCCCATCGTTCGTTGACTTGATAAGTAGGCATGCTGTCTCCCGTTTTGGGGACAGTAAGCGAGCGGGTGTCCGGCGCCGGACACCCGAGGGCCGTCTGGCACGCCATGAGCCTAAAAGTCCTGACATACAATCGCAGTCGTCCGGAGCCGGACGACTTGGAGAAAATCAATGGCCGGACTGTTTCTTCTCAAAGAACCGACGATGACGCGGGTGATGGATTCGATTGCCAGGCTCGGCGAAGCCTATTCCGAACCTTCCCGGCGCATCACCGCACCGCCCCCGACGCTCGCCCTTGTCACCTGCGGACCGCCACAGGGCACGCTTCCGGACGGCACAACGCCTTACCACGCCTGCGATCAACTGCAATGGCCAAAGGACGACGGGACGTTCGGGGATATTGTGGAGGGCTGGCCGGGCGGGTGGCTGATCTCGGCCGGCAAAACGTCGCTGATACCGGGAAAAACCGTTCTGGCCGTGGCCGGCCCGTCATGGTCTCCCGATCCGGCGACCGTGGAGGCCCGGACGATGTTCATTGCCGCGTTTGACGAAGGGGCCAGAATCGCCCGCATCCCCGACCCGGCCACGCTGGACGCCGACGGCTTCGCGGACGGATTCGTTCAGGAATGGAAGGGACCGGCGAACAGCGACCATCAGGACGGGCGGGCCATCAAAGTGCAGTTCCTGTGATGAGTGTCGGCAAATGGGTTGGGTGTCCGGCGCCGGACACTCATGTGTGAATTTACCCGGCGTTCCTCAACAACTGAATGAGCCACGGGGCAAGTTCGCGTTCCTTTTTCACCATCTCATTGACGATCCGCTGGCCTTGGACACGCTCTTCCGGCGCGTCCCATTGGCACATTTCAGCCTCGCTCGGGCATAACGTCGCGTTCCCCTCAGCCACATCGTCCAGAACTTCCGCGAGTTTTTCCCATTCAACATCCACGCCCGCGGCCACGGCCGCCCGTCGGAGCGTTCCGACAATGTGAAAGCACGCCTGGTAATTGATTGTCTGCGTGCGTTCGCTCTCCAGCTTTTCAATGCGTTCGGCCAGTTCGGACACCTGCGCGCTCAGGTCGGCCGTTCCCTCCGCAAGATCTTCGGGCAAGTCCATGATTATTTACCTTTGAATATCGGATGTTTGATTTCAACGTGCGAGCGATGGTGTCGCCATGTCGGATGTGACAAACTTTCGGCCGGATCGGAACTCTCGCAATCCCTTGGGTGTCCGGCGCCGGACACCCAAGGTCAATCCGACCCGCCATGAACCTAAAAGTCCTGACACGTACTCACGGGTGTCCGGCGCCGGACACCCAAGGGGTTAAGGACATTGCGGACTTGTTTTTCCTCAAAGAACAGACGATGGCGAAAGTCATGGACTCGATCGCCAAGCTTGGCGAGGCGGTCCCCGGCCAGTCCCATCGGATCACCGCACCCCCTCCCATGATCGCCATGATGAAATGCGGCACGCTTCAAGGCAATCTGCCGGACGGCACGACGCCGTACTATGCTTGCGAAGTCATGCAATGGATCAGGCCGGACGGGACGTTTGGCGACATTGTCGGCGCATGGCCCGGCGGGTGGCTGGTGTCCGGCTCGAAAGGCGGACTGACACCTGATGCCACATACCTTGCTGTGGCCGGTCCATTGTGGACGCCCGATCCGTCCGTGGCGGACAGCAAGCCGGTGTTCATCTCCGGGACCGGCGGAGAGGCCGCGTTCGGCACGTCGGGGATCGTCAACACGCAGAAGACCGGGGACAACCTCCAGTACCTTGGCAACGGTCCCAAGGCGATCCGGCAACTCGTGCTGCCGAACATGATCCACAGTTCGACCTTCCACCCGGAAACCTACATCGACGGGGATGTGACCGTCGAGACGACAACCGGCCCGTCCGAGACGGGGACAAACGGGGGTGGCTCCGTCCGGATCAAGCAAATTGACCAGGCTTCACCTGGTGGCGAGCGAAGCATCGACATCCTTGACCTGGTCGGCGGGGCTCCGGTCGGACGGCGGTTTTCGGCCAGAAAGAAAGCCGGACTGAGCGGGGCGTCGACGACCGCCGGAGATCTTTACTCGGCCAGTTACCGCGTGCCATCCTGGTACGACACGGGAACGCCCGGCTCGGACGGGGCCGGGCTGGTCATCTCGCAATCGCAAAGCTCGAATCCGGAGGGTGAGGGCGGGATACCCGTCTACGACGCCGTTTCGTTGACGCACGGGGCCGCTTCGCACATCCCGTTCTTTTTCAAGACCGGCACGATTCAGGGTGATTTGTTCAGCACGGTCACCTATCCGGGCGGCACGCCGACGTTCCACAATGGCGCCGCCGGTGTGGTGAACACTCCAATCGGGCAGTTTGTCAACGGCATCCTGACTTTTGGGGTAACCAGCGTTGACGGCAGCGATCTTTCGGGCATCATTGACGGGGTAATGTGGTGAGGGGGGTTCTCATTTCCTTGGGTGTCCGGCGCCGGACACCCGAGGGAATCCGGTTAGGTCGCTTCGTGGACTGGCCGGGGCCGGACAATCATCAGTTGATCTTTGGTGAACCGCTCGCCTTTATATGTCACGATGCAGTCTTTTCCACCCTCGCTCTTGGCATAGTGTTTGGCATCGTTGGCCTTCTGCTCAATCTCTTTGTCGGTAAGGGGACAATCTGGCGTGACGTGGACAAGCCCGGTGGAAATTTTCGCCTTGGATGGCACGCTGATATAGGTGAGTGTCGGGAGCTTGAGACGGAGACGGTCCATGAATTCTATGGCCCCTTCCTTGTCCATGTTCGGAATCAGGACGATGACTTCGTCACCGCCGATATGGAAGGCTTCGGCATGAAGGAAACAGTGGGCTTCGATAGACCTCAAGATGACAGGCAAACAATTTCTGTCAACCACCGTTTCCGTGTGGGAATTGAAGTCTCTTTTGAAATTGTCGATGTCGAAATATGCCAGTGCAAGTCCGACGTCCCGGAACTCGCACTGTTGCCTCCAGTAAGCCATTGACGGGGCCAGGGCCGACGCCGGCTGCAATACTCCGAACTTGTCGTCGTATTGCCTTTGAGGCAGTTCCAATGGAACTAAACTGCCTTTCCTATGAGTCTCCTTGATAATTTGTTCGGAAAAACGCAGAGTGCAGAAATCAGCAAGTCGCGGCATCCTCATCGGCGTAGTCTCAATGAACCACGTATCTTCGTTGCAGATATCCACGGATGCCATGCTCTTGTCGAATCGCTCAATGATCTCCAAGTCAGTGGTGTTCTCCAGAATTTTCTGAATGTCTGCGACATGTTTCCGGCGGAAATAGAGAAGGCATCTCTTCAGAAATGGCTGGAGGTCATCGTCAACTTTGCATTGCATCACATTGGTGTTTGTGTTTCTGAATCTCTCACCAAGTTGCAATACGGCTCGGTTATACTTCACACTGATATCTTCAAACACAGAGGGCAAACTAAGACCAATTGCGCTCAAAACATTCTTCAATGGATTAATGACTTGAGGCTCGTAGGCTGCCATGCTACGAAGTAACAGATCGGCTTTGGATGCATCGAATCGGCTGGTAGGCATCATCATTCCCCCGGTTAACAGATCCTGATGAATTAGTGAAAACAAGCGCGTGATTGAGTTGTGATTTGCTCAATATGAACCCGGCATCGTGGTTAGCTTCACATTCAAGGCCAGTGTCAGCAACTACGTTGGGTGTCCGGTGCCGGACACCTGCGATTCACCTATGCGGTTTGATTCTGTAAATGCGATTGACGGGAGTCCATCCCATCATCGTTACTCAATTTGCTTCTGGAAAAAAGTCCGGACGAATGGCGTTCTCTTCGATGTCTTCAAGCATCTCCCGGTTGTCCGTTCCAAAGAACGTCTTGTCCAGGCTCACGTTAATGGTAACCTGATTCATCAGCGGCATCTGAGGAAAGTCTGAATACGAGCATCTGCTTTCCTGCGACACGTAAAACCAGAGCAGGCAAGCCGGCCGGTCATTCAAACGGGACAAATACTCTGGGTTTGACTCGGGAAGGCCAATTGTCACGAACGCCTCGGGGTCAAGCTCTTGAAGCAGATCGATCAATTTTTTGACTTTCATGCAATTTTAGCCGTTGGTCTGTGTGTCACGAATTTGTTTTTGAAGACTAACCATCTGCGAGTCTCCCGTCAAACGAATTAGTTTCCAGTCAGCCCAGGCATCTTTCGCGGTGTCCTTCCCGCTTTGACGGCTGGTTGTCTGAACAGACAGCGATGTCTGGCTATGCGACTCTAACGTCATTGCGGTGGTTCCCTCATCCTCTCGGGTGTCCGACGCCGGACACCCTTGCAATTCCGTCCATTCGGAATCCGCATCTTAACCGGCCTTGTTTGTTATGTGGCCAATCGCGGCAGGGTAATGCCCCTCGCCTCAAAGTTGCAGAATCTCTAAGAATTGGTCCGCGGGAATCTCGGCCGCCTGACCGACCTTTGGGCCAGCGGGAATCGCTCCGACGATCAGCAGGTCTCCGATGACGAATATCTTTTGGCCCGTCAATATCTCGACGGCTCGTTCGGCTTTGGCATTCCGTCTCAACTGGACGGAAGATATCGCATTGCCGGCGGCGTTCTGCTTTGGATCAACACTCCAAACCGTGATGCTCGGGGAAAGCGTCCGGTCCGCGATCAGCACCCAACCCCGTTTCCCCAACAGTCCCTCGATGAAACCCGGCAACACAAAGCCGTCGCACGCAACCGGCGCCTCATGAGCGATGACCTTGGACGGGATCACCAGCAATACTTTCACGGTCGCCATGTTGTGTGTCGATTTTTTTGACCGATGTGAAACCAAGTATACTCGGCGTATCCCCCCGCCGGGCATTACAAATGAAACAGTAACACTCAAAGCACGGGAAGGAACACCTTTGTTCTTGTTCCTTCCGGGCTTTCCTCAAAACATTGGCTGACGGAACGAGAGTGTCCGGCGCCGGACACTTGCACGGAACAAAGTTGCGTTTACGTCTTCAGTGGCTTCCCAGCCATCAGGGCCGCGATCAGGGAAGCCGTTCGGCCTCGAACAATCCGGCGAGTTGATCGTCCGGCATTTCAACATTCGGAGACATTTCCCGGCGTCAGGTCCAACCGCTCCAAGTATCTTCAACTGGCTTCCCAAGGGGGAAGATCACCTGTGTCCGCCGTGGCCGGCTTTGGTTGTTCCAATGGGACAGACACGCCGGACAAGGCGATGATGGCGGCCCGGATCTGAGGGGGCAGGGCGTCCCACTTGGCGGCCAGCCGGATCAAGTCCGGATCGGTTCCAAACGTCGTCCGGCAACCATTCGGCAACCACATGTCCGAGAATTTCGGAAAGGCCGTGTTTTCCAGAGGTTTTTGATCGGGTTGCACCGGTCTTGAAAACCGGAGACGGGCTTGCCCGTCCGTGGGTTCGAATCCCTCTCCCTCCGCTCGTTGGGACTCCGTCAGGCTCCGTGGGACTGTAATTTCAGCCTTTTCCGTCATTACACTCAATGTCTGCGTTTTATCC
>NZ_JH636439.1:1812013-1849243 GCF_000255705.1 Zavarzinella formosa DSM 19928 | reverse complement strand
ATCATCCAACCCGTTTGTCGGTAGATTTTTTCAACGCTGATACCTTACTGTACGGAACTCCACCGGAGTCCGTATCATTGCGGCGGCCATGAGCAACCAAAACCATCTTCCATCACCCAGATAACAGCGTTGCGTTTCTCGGTTTCGTCGGCATGGGCATACCTCATGGACAGTTTCAGAGTGCCATGACGGGCCAATTCCATGAGGGCCTTGGGAGAAATCCCCCGACCTTGCCAGCAAAGTGATGTACGTGTGACGCAGGGCGTGGAAGTCGATCAGTCACGATTCGCGGGGTTGCTCCAGACCACCGGGTGATCGATGTACGTGTGACGCAGGGCGTGGAAGTCGATCAGTAGCCCTTTCGCGTCCTTGGGCTGCAGGAAGAATGACGCTTCCCGCATTGCCTTTTCCTCCGGGATTGCAGCTTTTGCGATCCATGCCGATCTTGCCGCCGCCGCATCCTGCTTCAGCATCTTGCCACCCTGCTTGTGGGCTGCCCCAAGGCCCGGCCAGAGCGGAGCGGTCGGCGGCAAAGTTCTCACCCAGCTCTCCAGAGGAGCGGCCATGGAGGGCGGCAGCGGTTGTCCGGCGTCCTTGTTGTTCTTCGTGACGTCGTCGCCGACGGAGAGCAAGGGGCGTTCTCCCGAAGTAAAGTTCAAAGGTGTCACGCTGGCAAGTTCGGAGGCCCGGTAGCCCGTCTCGGCGGCCACTATGTGCAACCATGCCCGTTGGAGACCGGACAGATTCCCCCGCTTCGGCTGTTCTGTGTCGCAGTCAGCATGATGTCGAGTTCCTCGGAGGCAAGCTCGCGTCGTGGCCTGCCGGATCGCCTTGACGGTGTCGAGCCTCTCGAAGGGTTTTTTTTTGGTCCGATTGTTGTGCACGAGCCACTTTCCGAACTGGCGAAGCGCGGCCACGTAATGGGCGTGGGTTTGATCTCGCTCAACCCCTTGGCTTCTTTCAACAGCCGGATCGACTCCCGCAGCTCGACCAGATCTACGTCGGCAGGAGCCCTCTATTCCGCGATGTCGAAGACCGTTCGGCATCGGACAGCTCGAGGTTCGGCGTGATCCTCGGTGGCCCCGCCGTTGATAGTGTCCTCTTCCCACTCGTCGAGCGGGGACCTTGAGCGTCTTGCCCTTGTGCCTTCCGGCCCTGTCTGCGATGTCCAGTCACCGCGCGGCGGCCTCGATCTGCAGCCGCTTCAGCATCTCGCAGGAGGCTTGGTGGTGAGCGCAGAGGGGGATGGACTTCCTGACGCCAGTAATGATGATCTTGGGCGTAATACTTCTTAGACTCCGTCCGTCGCAAACGCCTCCAGGCGTGCCGACCTTGCAACGGGTGCCGTTCGGCGACTCATGGTGGATGATGGTCTTTTTCCTGGGCCTGTTCATGACAGGCTCCCTTCTTGAAACGCTTTGAAGAGCGCACTGGATGATAATCGAGGCCGATTCCCTGAGTCGCCTAATCTCGTCACTTCTCCGGAGACAATGAGTCGGCCCATTTCTCCAGGTCTTTCACCTGCCACATCGTGCTACCGCCGACGGAAACCGGAGCCGGGATGTCACTGAGCTTCACCCGCTTGAACACCATTGATTCCGAGATGCCGCCAAGGAGACGTCTGGCTTCTTCCAACGGGACGTATAACGGGGTCGCCGCACAGGCCGTCGTGGCTGGAGCGGCGTGTCATCAGTCTTATACTTCGCGAGGCTACGATGAACATTCCGTTTTGGCTTGTGCTGGCGTATGCTCGGGAACCGTGAACGGCACTCGCCGTTTTCCCGGACATGGAGCCACGGATGGTTTGGTTTCCCATCAGCCTGACCGGCGACGAACAACAAATCGTGAACGCCGAACGGGAGTTTCACCCCGAGGCCATGTCCGCCGCAAAATGCTCGTCCTGTGGCTGTCGCATTGCCAGTTGACCCGGGCGAAGGCGGCAGTCATCGCCGGGTTGGGGCGGGCGACCGTTCAGCGGTAGGTGGCCGAGTACCGTGATGGCGGTTTCGACGTCCTGCGGCAATGGGACGTGACCGGTTCGGTCAATGACCTGGCCGACAATATCGAGATCATCAAGAATTCACTGACCGCCTTTCCGGTCCGAACGGTGGCCGAGGCCGCCGAACGGATCGAAACGCTCACGGGCTTGCGACGCGGACCAACCCAAGTGCGTCAATTCCTGGCCTGGCTTGGCTTCCGCTGGCAACGGACGCGCGCTATCCCCGTGCCGCTCCCAGAAAACTGCCAGACCATGTCCGGGAGCAGCGGGAGTTTCTCGACAACCAACTGAAACCCCGGCTGGACGAGAACGTCGCTGGCCGGGGGCATGTGTTCTTTGTGGACGCCGCTCATTTTGTGTCTGGCACGTTTCTCTGTTGTCTGTGGTCAATCGCCGGGTGTTCGTCCGGGCCGCCTTGGGTCGCCAGTGATTGAACGTTTTGGGGGCTTGGAATGCGGTCACGCGAGAATTGGTCGTCATCACCAACACGACGGTGGTGAACAAGGAGACGATGGGCGAACCGCTCCAGGCAATCGCCAGCCGCCGGCTGGCCGGGACGGTCACCTTGGCGTTGGACAACGCCAGATATCAACGCAACAACACGGTGAAGGCGCTGGCCGGGGAATTGAACATTGAGTTGTTGTTCCTGCCGTTCTATTCGCCAAATTTGAATCTGATTGAACAGCTCTGGCGGTTCACAAAACGGAAGGCGGCCCACAGTCGATACCGCCCGGCTTTCGCCGATTTTCGGGCCGCCGTCCAACAGGTTTTGGATGGCGTGTCGACGACTCACACCGACCAGTTCTCCAAGTTGATGACATTCAATTTCCAAGAGTTTGATGATGTCTCACTCTTGGCCGCGTGAAGTATAATAGCGGCCCCATGTATCCTGATGCGTACCCTTGCGATATTTAGTGGTGCATCCGCCAAGTTAGCGTACAGAGGCGGGGTAGTGACGCCGGCCGGTCGGTGGCGCCGTCGTCGGCCCAAGTGAAACGGATGTCGGTGCGAGTTCCAGTAGGTCGTCGCCTGGTTGATCGCCGCAACGATTTCATGCCATGTTCCGAACAGGCGGCCCTTAAGCACCAGGGATCACAGTGCCTTCCAACACGGCTCGATCAGGTTCAAGTACGCCGTCGCGACCGGTTGGAAGACAAACTCCCGCCTCAGGTACGCCATGTTGAACAGCAGCATGTCCCTCGACCCGTGGGCGGCCAGGTTGTCGAGGATGGCGTAGACGCAGATAACGTCGGCCGTCAGCCATTGCTCGACCCTCTTCAGAAAATTGATCTAGTTCTCCCCGGTGCGGCGCGCATACGAGTGGGTGAACGCCTCCCCGGTGGTTGGCCGAAAGGCCCCGAAGACATAGCCCGTGCCTCGCCGCCCGTCGTCGGCGTCCTGCGTCGCCCGAGTCGCCGGGCGGTCCCGGCCGGGGAAGCCCTTGACCGATTCCGGCCCGGTTGAATCGGCGCAGGCGGCCGTACACATTGATCTGGGTGACGTCCGGCCGACGGGCAATGTGGGTCGGCTTCTCGCCGTCGGCGAAAACCAGGAGGATGGCGGCTCGTTCAACGACCCAGGCCTCGGATTAACGGGAACGAGTCAGGCGGGTGATTTCAGCCCGTTCCTCGGTTGTCATCTCCCGGAGACGTAGTGGCTTCCAAACTCGTCGTGGCATACGGAGTTTTCTGCCAAAAATGAAGCGCCAAATAGTGTATGAGATACTTGGTGGATGCAACATTTGGGCGGCAGGGAGCGGCCATTCGTTTGGTGAACGCGGCCTTGTTGCGACGCTTGACGCGAGGGGAGGCGGCGAACGACATCGGGATGGCACGGGACCGGAATCAACGACATGTCTCGACAAAACATCCGAGCAGATCGTGGTCGCACTGATTCATTCGTAGACATGCGTGGGTTCATCGGTTCTAATCAAACCATCTTCAGTGATGTCGCAACCCGGATGTGGTCATGTTCCCGACTCGTGAAATGGGGATGGCGTTCTACCTCCGGTTGGTGTCCGGTGATCCGACTGCCGCCAATGATTATGTTCCCCGCTATCTCAATTGGCTGACAACAGTTCTCCGCAATCGTTCCGGCCGCCATGTCGATCCCGATTTGATCCACACGGCGGTGAGCGATGCAATCATGAGCTACTTGAATAACCCCACGTCATTCGATCCGCTTCAACGGGATTTGGGGGGATGGTTGTTATTCACGGCCGGGCGTGATTTGAGAAACCTGATGGCGCGCGAGGCGAGGCACCACCGAAACCGGGAAGAATCTGTCGAACTTGCTGAAGCGGCCGGGAATCATGGAGAGTCGGAGGAGGCCCTCGACAATCTGGTGCGGGAAGAGACCATCAATGAAGGAAGAGTGTTGATGGTCCAATTGACCCGCGATTGGACGGAGCCTGAACGGCAATGCCTTCACTTGCAACTGAGCGGCGAACGGCGCACCGAAATTTTCGCCCAAGCCTTGGGCTTTGGCGATCTACCGCCTGATGAGCAGCGGCGACGGGTGAAACAGGTGAAAGACCGGAACAATCAGCGGATCATCCGATGGGGGGAAACTCATGGCTGACGACGCATTGCCTCGCTTTTTGGAACGAGCCAAACGGGAGCGATTCTTTCTCGCTTCCGCCTTGGCCGCATTCGCCGAGGCGCGAGGCTGGGATGATCTATCACTGGCATCCCACCTGGCCTGCCCGGAAGCCATGTTGACAAACTTGCGATTATGCCGGATGCCACGGGAAGATGCGGAGGATTTCCGAGAAGATTTAGAGGCCATCGTCGCCCGGTTCCCGGCCGACATGGGTCGGCTGGCGGAGGTGGTCCGGCATAGCCGGGTGGTTTGGCGACTTCGGGATCAAGGGCGGCCGACGGATGTAGGCCACCTGATGGCCGCCCGGCAAGTTGACCCGCCGCCGGAGGCCCCGCCATGACGCCACCCGTCTGGATTTTGGAACTCGCCCGCGTCCTACCGACGCCGACATGTTTCCCGCGTGACTTTCGAGAAGAATTGGCGTTTGGCCCGGCGAATGTCGTCGTGGCGGACTTGCCCCGGTTGACGACGGTTTCCGTGAGTGAGTATCTGGGCCGGTGCGGACTTCCAATTGCGAATGTGGGCGATGAGCGGCCATTGCAGGGCTGCGTCTTCGCCTGGCGCGGGGAGGCTTTTCTCTTTGTCTCAAATGACGATGCGGAAGATGAGCAGCGTTATACGCTCGCCCATGAAATGGCCCATGTCCTGCGGCACTATCGTCAGCCTCGCGAACGGTGTGTCGCCCTGATGGGAACAGGCATCCTCGCCGTTTTGGATGGCGACCGGCCGCCGACGCCGACGGAGGCGATTCATGGCGCCCTGCGCGGTGTTCCCTTGGGGCCGCATCTTCGACTGATTGACGGAAAAGCATCCTCGTTGGACATCAACTCAGTCGAAGCCGAGGCCGACCGGCTGGCCTGCGAACTACTGGCCCCGGCCGCCGTGGTGCGAAGCAGGTTGATGCCTAACGCCAGCATGGCGGATATCGAACATGAACTGACGACGAACTTTGGTTTGCCATCGGAAATGGCCAGAATTTACGCCCGGGAGTTTGTGCCACTGGCCCCCGGCGGCGGGCATTGGTTAAAGTCCCTGACAAATAATCTCGCGAATTTGTCGAACTCCTGATCAGCCACGGGAACATATCCCGGAGACAATACCGTGAAACCAGACACCATCCCCCTTCTCGCCGGCCGATCCGCCGGGCCGATTCGCCCCGCCGCGACGGGCATTGACGGCTGCACGCCGGAGGCCTTCCGCGATGGTTTCGGCGAAGACCTCGCCAGCGTGATGAATCTCGATTCCTGGCGGGCCGGCCAAAACCTGGATGCCGAATATCGCCGGGTCGAGGATGAAGTGGCCGAGGCGGTGAGTCTGGAGGGGGAAGCCGAACTCCGCATTCGCGAGGAAGTTCACCCGAAACTGGCGTTTATCGACGGCGCCCCGAAGAATGCCGGCGTCCACAAAACCACGATTGATGAGTTAAAGGCGATTCACCGGGGCTTGCTCTTTCGCGGGGCGGTCGAGGCGTGCGACGGCACCAGCCAGTGTCACGACACCATCCCGCTGACGATTCATCAGATCGGCGTCAGCCTCGTTTCGTATCAGGGCGACGGCGGCGGTTGGGCAACCCGTTTGTTCCGGCGTGACCTTCGGCGAACCCACGAAGACCCGGTGAACGAGGTGCTGGATCTTCTCACTCGCCGACAATATCGGGGGGCGCAGAACCATGATTCCTCCGGCGATCCGCTGTCGCAACTTGCCCGGCGGGGAGTAATGACTTACGCTGAGCGAGCCGTTCTCGCTTACAAATCGACGGCCCCGTGGCGCATGGGGCACGGCAACCCGGCGGCCCATGAACTGTTGATGGGCGGGGCGGGGAGCGCCGACTTGATGATCGAGTCGGTGAAGGCGATCCGGCAGTTGGCGGAAGGGCATCGAAAGTTCGTGTTCGTCTCCAGCGAACCGGCCGACCGCGTGCTGCTGACCATCGGCCACAGTCTGCGACCGCTGGAATACGCCATAGTGGACACCTTGCGGGACCGGCTGGCCGAGTTCATCGATAACGCCCGCTTCCATCCGGCGGTGACGGTGGACAACCGCTGGGATGGCGTGCCGCTGGCCACTGACCAATGGCTGGTCCGCTTCCGCGATCAAGTGGCCGCCCGGGTCGTGTGCGGCGTGTATCGGGCCTCGCCCTTCGCCCCGGCCCAGGTTTTTTACGCCCATGAGGACCACGCCGCCATCGCCGTGCGGATTGCGATGGCCGACAGCATTCTTCAAGAGCATCGCGGCTTTCCCACGCTGATCGACCTTGCGGATGAAGCATGCCGATCGCTTTACGGCGGGGCGACGCTTGGCGACCTCGCCGATGCCGCCTATGCCCGCGCCGGGGCCGCCACCCGTTATGCCAGCGAACGCATGAGCCGCGACCGCCGTTGAACACCCTTTGAGAGACTCCCCATGACCATTGCCCAGAAAGAACTGGCCGAGGAAATCACCGACATCGGCGGGGCCTATCCCGCCGCGACATTCCCGGCCGACGCCATCGGTTCGACAATGTTCGACGCCCCCGGCAGCGAGGACGGCACGATCACGGTCTTGCTGCCGCGAGACAACGTGCAAAAGGCGCCGGCCCAGGCGATGGTCCGCATCAAAAGCCGGGGAGACAACCGAAATTATCTTGGCGTGGTCAGCGCCGGACCGTTCGCCCAACCGGACACCATGCGGGCCGACTCGGCGGTGATGGTCGCCATTGGCACGCGCGGCGGGGACTATCTGCCGTCGTTTCACGGTCGCATCCATGTCACGCTGTTGGGCCAGGAACTCGATGATGGAACACTCACGCCGCCGCGACTACGACCGTTGCCGCACAGTCCGGTGTTTCAATTGAACGAAAATGAAACCGCCAAGGCGTTGAAGGCCGAGGGAGACATTGCCGTGGGTTTGGCCGTTGGCCATGAAAAATTGACAGTCGCCATTCCGTCAGCCGCGAAAAGCGTGCTGCCTCGGCACACCGCCATTCTCGGCACCACCGGCTCCGGCAAAACGACCACCGTGAGCGGTCTGGTGCAACAGGCCCAAGCCGCCGGGGTGGCCGTCGTGTTGCTGGATGTCGAGGGTGAATATACCCGCCTCAACGAACCGACCACCGACCCGCGCATGGTCAGCACACTGGCGGCCAACGGAAAAACACCCGCCGGGTTGCCAGCCGATTCCATGCACTTGTTGCACCTCGTCGGCCGGGACACGACCAATCCGAAACATCCATGCCTTCGGCCGTTTTCCCTGCAATTCGCCCGGCTGTCGCCCTATGTAGTGATCGAAATGCTCGGCATGAACGAGGCTCAATCTGACCGCTATCTGTTCGCCTATGACGTGACGAAAACGATGATGCGGCGGCTGGGGATTTTTCCGCAGACCAAGGAGAAAGTCGGCGACGCCGAGGCCGACAAGCAGGAGCGCATCTTCAATCGACTCGATGAGTTTGAACGCGGTTATCCCCGCATGACGCTCTCTTTCCTGCTTGATGTCGTCGGCAAATGCCGGGCGGCGGTCGGCAAGGGTGAAGAGTTCACTTGCTTCAACAAGGAATTCAAGACGCCGGAAGCCGAGAGGATGTTCCAAGAGCTGATCAAGTCAAAGGAAATGCCAGGAGTTGCCTCGTCATGGGGAAAGGTCAACAGTCTGCTCCGGCGGCTTAATCGTCTGAAAGTGTTTGACCGGCAGCACTCGGACAAAGGCGTGAAATTCCTCAACTATGCCGACCTGCTGACGCCCGGCCGGGTGTCGGTCATCGACCTGTCCGACAGCGGCATGAGCGAACTGAACAACATCGCCGTTGCCGATGTGTTGCGCGGAATTCAGGAAGCCCAAGAAAAAGCCTACACGGCCTTCGAGAAAGAGACTCGCCCCGAACCGCCACGAGTGCTGATCATCGTCGAAGAGGCCCACGAATTTCTCAGCGCCGAACGCATCGAGAAGACGCCAAACCTGTTCAATCAAGTGGCCCGCATCGCCAAACGGGGCCGAAAACGCTGGCTCGGGCTGGCGTTCGTCACCCAGTTGCCGCAACACCTGCCCCGGCAAGTCTTGGGGTTGTGCAACAACTTCATCCTGCACAAACTAACCGACCCGCAAGTGGTCAGCACGCTGGCCAAGACCGTCCCCGGCATCGACCCCGGCTTATGGGCCAGACTCCCGGCTCTCGCCCCCGGCCAGGCCGTCGTCTCTTTCGGCCACATGACCCGCCCGCTGTTGACGGCCATGAACCCGACGACCTGCCAGCTTCGGATGGTTGATTGAATATTGTAGATGACTGAAACTATGAAACTGAAACAAAAGTCACTTGCTTCAGTTTGAGTCAAAAATGAGGTTAGTGCTTCTGCAAACAACATAATTCGGCCACGCGAAGAAATTCGCGTGGAAAATCTTCACTCAGACAAATAAGAACCGCCAGCGATTTAACTTCAATTCGGCCAAGCATTTAAGTAGCTTGGAAAATCACAAATCATAAACGAAAAGCCGCGCCAGCGACAGTAAAACGCACAGCCACATATTGAACTCTTTAGAATAAGAGACTAACCTGTTTAGACACCAACTTTGTAAATAGCTGGTGGTTTAAAAGGAGAATTTTAGTGAACGATTCGCAGATCATTCAAGTGTATGGCCAAATGATGTCCGCTCACCATTCAACAGTGGATGACATTTTGACCGAACCCGCCTTGCGGGCCTCTTTCGTTTCTGAATGCCAACACCTCTTCGGGAATGATGTTCCAGAATCACGACTCTTGCGTCGTTTGCTGAACTTGCGCAAACGACGTCGCCTTCCCACGTCGCAAGGACAAAACCTTGCCTGACTCCAAGATAGTTTACCGGAAACCCGGTTGCTGCGGAAGCGGACCGTCGGGTTTCCGGGGTTCATCCTGATCACCGTTCCGCAGATCGGTTTTTTGAAATATCCGTCGAACTTTGCCCCGCTCGCGGGAACACATTCCGGACACCCGACCCGCGACTCGTTCTCCGGAGTATTTCGCATGGCCTCCGCGATCACCATTCCGCTCGACCTGATCCCGGCGCGAGCCTTGAATCAAGTCACCTTCTGTCCCCGGCTTTATTTCCTGCAATATGTCGATGCCGTCGTGCCCGTCAACGAACACGTCGAGGGCGGGTTGTTCGATCATCGGCGCACCGACGATCCGGGACTCGCCAACAAAACTCGCAAGGACGGCGACGTGTACCGCACTCGCAGCGTCACTGTCTCCTCAGAACGCCTGGGGGTGACGGCCAAGCTCGACGTGTTGGAGGAACGCGATGGCGAGCCGTGCCCCGTCGAAACCAAGCATGGCAACTTCCCGCGCGACCAGAACGGCGAACCGTATGTGTATGACAATGATGCCGTGCAACTGTGCATTCAAGGGATGCTGCTGGAAGAAGAACTCGGCCGGCCGGTTTCGCACGGCATCCAGTTCTCTGTCGGCAGCCGGGATCGTCTGACCGTTCCCTTCACCGAGGAGTTGCGAACCCAAACGCTCGCGGCCATCGACCAGATCCGGGAGATTGCCGCCCGCGACACACCGCCCCCGCCGTTGCCTTCTGAATTGCGGAACCGCTGTCACGGTTGTTCGCTCTGCCCCATCTGTTTGCCGGAGGAAACTCTCTTCGGCATCGCCGAGCCTGAAACACCCCCCTCGGAAGGCACGCCCACCCTTCCGAGGGTGATTCCTCACTCCGACGCGGGGGCCGTGCTGTATGTGCAAGAACCCGGCGCCTATGTCGGCAAACGGGGCGAGCATCTGATCATCAGCAAAGACGGTCAGGAGTTGAACAAAGCCCCGATTCACGCCGTCCGGCAGGTGGTGATCTTCGGCAACGTGCAAGTCAGCACACAGGCGCTGGCCACACTGGCGACAAATGAAATCCCCGTGTCGTACCTGTCCGGCTACGGCAAATACATCGCAACGCTGGTCAGCGCCCCGGCCAAGAACGTGTCGCTGCGAGAGGCCCAATTCCGCAAATTCGACAATCCTGATATTCGCATCTCATTGGCCCGCGAAGTGGTCCGGGCAAAGCTGACCAACCAGCGGGTTTTCCTGATGCGTTGCCTGCGCGCCCAATCGGAAGAAGAGGGCCGGGTCACCGCCAAGGACGAACCGGCCGCTCGAGGCATCTCCGACTTGCTCAATCGCCTCGACCGGGCCACGGAACTCGAAAGCCTGCTCGGCCTCGAAGGGCAGGGGGCGGCCCTGTATTTCGGCGAATTTGGCCGCTTCCTGCGAATGGATCTTCCCGACGGCCGATTCGACTTCACCACCCGCAACCGGCGACCACCCCGCGACCCGGTGAACGCCCTGCTTTCGTTCGCCTACGCGATGCTGGCGAAAGATGCGTTCTCGGCCGTCTGCACCGTCGGCTTCGATCCCTACCGGGGCTTCTATCACGTCGGCCGACACGGCAAGCCATCGCTCGCTCTCGACATCATGGAGGAATTTCGAACCATCATTGCTGACAGCGTGGTGGTCACCCTGATCAACAACCGCCTGTTGACACCGGGGGATTTCATCCGTTGGAAAGATGCCTGCCAGCTTACCGATGCGGGCCGCAAAAAATTCTTCGCCGCCTACGAGCAGCGCAAAGCCGCGGAAGTGACCCACCCGCAATACGGTTATCGCATGAGTTATTCGCGCATGTTGGAAGTGCAGGCCCGTATGTTGGCCGCTTATGTGCGAGGCGACGTCCCCCGCTATCACGGCTTCATTGTGAGATGAGCCAACATGGATAGTTATGCCGTCTTTTATGACATCGCGGACCCAAAACGGCTCCGCAAAGTGGCCAGTTGTTGCGAGGATTTCGGGCTGCGCATCCAATACAGTGTGTTCCTCTGCCGCCTGTCGGCCACGGAGTTCGCAAAACTCCGCTCCCGGCTTTACGCCCTGATCAGCCTGGACGCGGACCAAGTGATCTTCATGCCTCTATGCAGCCGTTGCGTGAACAGTATGGAAAGCATCGGCCGCCCCTCGCCTCCCCCGGATGCCAGGGATGTGGTGATCGTCGTGTGAGACCATCCCGACCGAAAAAACGAATGAAACCGGCCCCCGAAAAAAATTTCCAACAAATGACCCCATCCGAGATTGCAAATGCCCAACCACCCGATCACAATCCTCTTTCTTCACTCGCAGAAGGCCCGCCATCACACATGAGAATCATCCATTTTCCTCCGAGATGTTCATAACGAACTCGTTGGATTGAACGCCACAAAAATTAATCGAACTCTACCCCCACCAGGAGTCCAGATGTCGAACGCAAAGTCTCTTGCCTTTGAAACACTCAAGGCCGCCGTGGCCGGGAGTGCCGCCGCCTTCCGGTTGACACTCCGGCTGGAACCCGTCAGTCCAAAGGTATTCCCGCCCACCTATGAAGGAGGGAAGTACGCGATTGAAGATCGGATAATCGGTGGCCAACAGATTCCGTGCGTGCTGCTCGATTCTGTCCCATCGCAGGCAAACCGGATGGAACTCGCCTTGCAAGACGCTTGGGAAGGCGGGGAAGTGAAACTCCCGGTTGTCTCGGTGGATTTCAAGGCCGTGGACAATCCAGGCATTCGGAAGATAACCAGTTTGCAGGCCCCGCACCGAATCGCGGACGCCATTCTTCGGGATAGCACCACGGAGGCAGGCGGGAAACAAATTGCCTTTCGCAAGTCGCCCATTGGCAAAGAACTCGACCAACTCAGCGCCGGGTATGCGACGCCACTTCTCAAGCATTCCCCTCATAGTCTGGTTTTCGGCATGTGGGACAGTACCGGGCCTCGTGGTGGACTGGGAGTCAAGTTCGCGCGAGCCATCGTTTCGGAAATTATCGGAGTTAATGCCGTTCCGGGGATCAAATCCAGCAGCCGAATCGACCCGCTAAACATTCGGGTAAACAGCGGAAAGCTATTCAAGTCTGCCGAAGGGTGGACACTTGACGAGAAAATTGCCTTGAAAGAAAAGGGCAAACCTGTCCCACTCGGAGCTGATGGCAAACCTTCCGAAGCAAACCACGGCAATGTAATGCCCAGTCTTTCGGCAGGTGGCTTCACGATGGACTATGCCGAACAAACAACCGTGTTGTCCCTTCCGGCGTTACGTCGGCTTCGTTTCCCGACTACTGAGGTAAGTCCCTCCACTCCCGAAGCCAACACGATTGCCCGCACCTACCTTGCCGCATTGGGATTGCTCGGGGCGACCCTTGCCGCCGAAGCAGGCTACGATTTGCGAAGCCGCTGCATTCTTCGGGCCAAAGATCCGATCATTTGGAATCTGCTCGGTCGTCCCGGCGAAGCGGACACGCAATATGCTCTGTCGCGGGAAGAAGCCATTAAGCTCTATTCGGTGGCAGTCGAGGCTGTCTTGAAAGCGAAGTTGCCATTGGATCTTGAAGAATTGACTCTAATTCCATCGGCCGATCTGGTCAAACTGGTCAAGAGAAGCATGGAATTGGCTGCCGTCGAGGGTGGCGGGGAGGAAGGCTGATGTTCGCCCTGACCATCGAATGGCTGATGGGCCGGGCCGTCGTCACCAGTTGGAACGACCGCGAAGAACCGGAATGGCCTCCGCATCCAGACCGCGTGTTCATGGCCCTTGTGGCGGGATTCGGCGAATCCGGAGAAGATCCGGCGGAGCGGGCTGCCTTGGAGTGGATCGAACGTCTCGGCCCGCCCGATCTCACCATTCCCGAATTGCTTTCCACGCGCACGCCGTTCACCACCTATGTGCCGGTGAACGACGATTCTTCGCCCGTTGGCAAAAAGGGGCCTTTTGGCTCGATGGGAAGCATTCCCATCGGCCGAAACCGACAACCCCGGCATTACCCGGCGATTGTCCCAGCCGGTATGTCGTTTCAAATGTCATGGGATATCGATCTCCCAGCCAACCTGCGGGCAGGCGTTGAATCCCTCTGTGCCAAGGCGACTTATTTGGGGCATTCGGCAACGCCCGTGCGCATCGGCATTGCCGAGCAAGAACTAATCCCGAATCTGATCCCCACGGACAGTCAGGCTAGGCATCGGATGCGAGTTTTCGGGCCAGGAAGGCTGGACTATCTGCTTAATCGTCATCGGGCAGGATTGCGTCCGCAGCCTTCCGGTTGGCAAGGGTACGCCGAACCGAAAGCCCCAAGTGCGACCTCGCACAAACCTCCGTATGACCAAGCCATTATCACGCTGCGGCAAACCGAAGGTCGTCGATGGTCGCTGGAATCGGCCCCGAACCTCATTGAGGCATTGCGAAACGCCTTGATGAGCCGACACGGGCCAAACCCGCCGGAATGGCTGTCGGGACACGAGCCGAATGGCGCGCCGAGCCATGCGAATCGCCCGGCCGCCTTCCCGATGGCCTTTGTCGGTCGTGAACATGCGGACGGCCACTTGCTCGGAATCGGCATCGCCCTGCCGACAGAGTTCACACCGCAACAATCGGCCGAATTGTTTGCGCTAATCCAGAACAATCCGACCATTGAAGCCTTGGATGTGGAAGCCGGTCAGGGATTCGTACAACTGTATTTCCGTGATCCGGGCGCCGGCCAAGCCGCCGGGACTTGCAATCTCTTGCTGGACGAACGCCCGGACCGGGAGCGGGAGCGAACGACCCTAAAAGCCGGCACTTGGACAAAGTCCTCCCAGACATGGACAAGCATCACGCCGGTCATGTTGCCGCGATACCCGAAGGCGAATCGCCCGGAAGAAGTGATCATCGCCGAGGCATGCGTTCAAGCAGGCTACCCCGCTCCGTGCGAAGTGAGTTTCAATCGGTCGGCCTTTTTGGCTGGCGTGCCACATGTCCGCTCGTTTGCCGCCCGAGCTTGGCCCGACAACCGCCCCCGCCGGCCGATCTACCATGTCCAACTGACGTTCCCGGAACCCATCTCCGGACCTGTGTTGATTGGAGCAGGAAGGTACACCGGATTCGGCATCTGTCGGCCAATAGACTCAAAATCGTGAGGCGTATCGCCGACAGGCGCCCCTGTTGGCGGCACATCGGTATTTTCAATGACCATTCAACCGAGACTCGATCATGCCCTCCCTCACTCCTGACCGTTTCAACGAATTCTTCCAGGCCATCCACGGATATGAACCGTTTCCCTGGCAGTCTCGCATGGCAATCCGGGCTTGTGCCGGGGACTGGCCTTCTGTGATTGCGTTGCCGACTGCCGCCGGAAAAACGGCGTGTATTGACATCGCAGTGTTTGCCCTTGCGTGTCAGGCAAAACATGAAAATCGCACGGCGGCCCGTCGAATCTTCTTCGTGGTGGACCGTCGGGTCGTTGTGGACCAGGCATTCGAAGCCGCGAAAGAATTGAGCAAGAAGCTATTGGATCAAAGCTTGTTCGCAGAATGGCCCATTCTCCAAGAAGTATCCGCTGCTCTCCGGCACTTGGGCGGAGATGATCGCCCCTTGGATGTGTACACACTTCGCGGGGGCATGTACCGAGAAGATGTCTGGGTTCGCTCGCCGCTTCAACCCACGGTGATCTGTTCGACCGTCGATCAAGTGGGTTCTCGTTTGTTATTCCGCGGATACGGGGTTTCAGATTCCATGAAGCCGGTTCACGCGGGACTGGTTGGCAATGATTCGCTGATTTTGCTGGACGAGGCTCATTGTGCGAAGCCGTTCTCCCAAACAACAGCGAGCGTAGCCCAATACCGGAATTGGAATAAATCACTCGCCCCGTTCACGTTCGTCACCATCACTGCAACTCCGGACGAAGAGCCGGAGCCCGAACAGATCGAACGCGATAATGAGGAAGGTCAACAACATCTGGTTGGCGGACATCCGGCCGTCCAAGACCGGCCGAGGATTGAACGTGATAACGAGGAAGACAAGCAGCATCCAGTGCTGGGCAAACGTATCAAAGCAGCAAAGCCATGCAAATTGGTGATTTCCGAAAAGGCCAAAGGCAAGAAGCATCGTCCGGAGTTGGTGAAAACGCTTGCCGAACAAGCCCGGACACTAATGGCCGAAGGTTTTCAAGCAGTCGGAATCATTGTTAACCGAGTCGCAACAGCGCGTGAGCTAAAGCAATTCTTGACGACACCGGCAGACAAGAAGACCAAGCCAGAAACTCTCCCTCGTGTGATTCTGCTAACAGGCCGGATGCGGCCGCTTGATCGTGACCGAGTGCTTAACGAACTCACTTCTCTTTTCTCGGGCAAGGGCGGCGTGATGACGCCGACCTTCGTGGTGGCGACCCAATGCTTGGAGTGCGGGGCTGATTTGGATCTTCATGCCCTTGTGACCGAATGTGCCAGTTTGGACGCCTTGCGTCAACGGTTCGGCCGACTAAACCGCATCGCGGCCCGCGACACTGCCAAAGGCGCGATCGTCGTTCGTGGAGATCAAACGGAAGACACCGAAGATGATCCAGTGTATGGCATTAGTCTGGCCAACACATGGAAATGGCTGAATGAACAAGCAACCGATGGCATGATCGACTTCGGCATCGCCGCCATGCGGACACAGACTGAATCCACTGACTTATCATCTCTGAACGCACCGACAAATGACGCCCCCATCCTGCTTCCCGCACATTTGGATTGTTGGGTCCAAACTTCTCCAATACCAACGCCCGATCCTGAAGTGGCTTTGTTCCTTCATGGCGACCAACAAACGGGCGAACCGGATGTGCAAGTGATCATTCGCGGCGACTTGGGCAACGACTCGTCCAAGTGGGCAGAAGTGGCGGGCCTTTGCCCGCCAAGCTCGTCGGAAGCTTTGCCTGTGCGAATCAGTCAGTTTCAAAAGTGGCTTGCGGGCGAAATCAAACCGGACGAATCGGCTGACATGGAAGGCGGGCCTAAAGAGACAGAAGAGGAATACGAGTCGGCTGGAGTTCGGGAAGCCCTTTGTTGGGCTGGTCCGACGAACGATGACACAGTAATTGTTAACGCGCCGAGTGGCGTGCAACCAAACCGCACCTATGTAATCTCGCAATCATCCGAAGACATTGGGCTGTTGGGTGACTTTCCGCGACTTCCCCCTTCGGATGATGCCGAGGCGGCGTTTCAACGGTCGCGGGATCGTGCCATTTGGAGATTTCCAAATTCCACGATTGATTTGGATGCTGAGGATGCTGAGGATCAAATCACAACAGCAATCGACGCCATCAAGGAGAATGCCCAGACGGATTCACCTGAATGGCTTTTGCTGGCCGTGAAAGAACTTAGAAAGCCCTTTGCGCGAAAGTCGATGAGGTATCCAAAAGGCATGTCGGGTTTCGTTGTTGTCGGGCGGCAACGGTTAAGAAAGTACGACCCGACGTTTTCGGACGACGAATCAACTTATGTGCCATCCCGGCAAGCAATCACCCTTACGGATCACACTGCGAATGTGGTTCATTATGCCGAGTATTTCTTATCAGGATGCGTTTTGCCGGATTTGCTTTCCACGTTTGTCTCGGCAGCACGGGCGCACGATGTCGGCAAAGCCGATCCGCGATTTCAGGCGATGTTACAAGGTCGCTCACCTCGCACGGTCCGACCGCCGCTTTGGGCCAAATCGGCTATCGGACCCGTAACGGCTGCTGAAATGGAATCGGCTCGCAAGGTCCACCAATTTCCAAAAGGAGGCCGTCACGAAATGCTTTCGCTGGCCGCGATGAGCCAGAAGACCGACGATCCGCTTCTGCTGCATCTGATCGCCAGTCATCACGGGCATGCCCGCCCGTTCGCACCCCCGCTGACAGACACCAACACATCGCTTCCAACATTCTCGGTCGAACTTCTCGGGGAAACGTATTCCGTTGATCCGTCGCAGTTGTCTCCCCGCGTGGCCAATGCGAGTGTCGTTGAACGCTTCTGGAAAATTGTCCGGTCACATGGCTGGTGGGGTTCGGCTTATCTCGAAACCATTTTCCGCTTGGCCGATCAAGCTGCCAGCCGGATCGAGCAAGAGCCGGAGTATGCTCCGCGAAAAATCCCAACGATCCCCGTTCAGGCGATCTCGCCCCCTCGTCAGATTCTTGCAACACATCCACTTCCGTTGATGGGTTTGGACGGGTCCAATCCGCTCGCTTTCCTCGCCGCGTTGGGCGCGTTGAACGTGTTGCAAAACGCCGCCGAATCATCGACTTCACCCGAATGGCTTCGTGGCAAGGTTAGCATGTCTTGGGGATGGGAAAAAGCGTCGCAGATTCCTGTTCTTCATTTGAACGGAAGCGTGCAACAAGAGGAGTTCATCGACACCTTGGTGGAGTTGCTTCCAAGAACCGTCAACGAACACGCCTGTGCGTTGGCCGTGGATCTGTTGGAGGTCAAGGACATGCCATCGGTTTCCTCGCTTCGCAAAGTATTCGCCGACACAAAGAACGGAGACAGAATCCGCTCGGATTGGTATGTCGCATTACTCTCGGAAATGCTTCCCGAAGTGGCGAGCCAACTGCAAACAGTTCGCAAGGATTACCTGATCGGAAATCTGAAGGCCGTCATGCAGAACACACGGGCAGAGCACCTGATCCGAAGCCTCTTTAATCCGTGGGATTACGCAGACAAGCTGGCCAACCAATCCCTGCACTGGGAACCGACCGAAGACCGACGGCACGCCTACCAGTGGTACATGCCGTCCGGCGACCCGACCCGAAATCGTCAAGGAGGCATGTTGGGGGCCAACCGGCTCGCGATCGAAGGCTGGACGCTGTTCCCATCCTTCCCGAATGGCGATCGCCTGTCCACAAGAGGCTTTCGGGGGAACAAGGCGAGCAACACCTGGCTGACCTGGCCGTTGTGGGCATCCCCGCTCCCGCCGGACGGCATCGCCTCCCTACTGTCGCTCCCCGGCCTGCAACAGGAGGAACCGGAATCCAACCGCCTCCGCGATCTCGGCGTGACCGCCGCCTTCCGTCTGCAGCGCATCCTCGTGGGCAAGACCCCGAACTTCACCACCGCCCGAGCCGTCGTATGATTTCCCCTGATGAATGAGGAACCGACGCCATCCCGTCCGAGAAAAAATAATCCGCCTCCGCCCTGTTTTTGAATATCCCCCGACCCCGAAAATCCGTTAAGATACCCGAGAAGCCCCGACCAGAGCCTCATTGCGTCCAAAATCGCTCCGCGAGACGCCCGGTCATGAAACCCGACTCGGAAGCCCGCCCGTTCCGAAGTTCTTTGACATCTTTGACTAACAATGATTTCGCGACCTCACCCCCCACTCGCAAATCCAAAAGCTCTTGTGACAAAAGACTTGCGACGCGGGGGCCATTCCAAAAGAAAGATATTAATGCCTACGCCTCATCCCGCTCGCAACACCGACTTAAAGTGCCAACAAGATCACCACTTACGCCAAGAAGGCCATTCCATGACATCACCGTCGTGGCCGAATTGAAGCTCAAGGATGACTTGCTGTTTCAAAAGCTTCTGGAACCATTCCATGACATCACCGTCGTGGCCGAATTGAAGCCTGAAGGCCGGGCCAGCAATTCATGCCCATGTCCTCCCATTCCATGACATCACCGTCGTGGCCGAATTGAAGCCAGCTAAACGACCGGGAAAACAATCCGCTTTGGGCCCCATTCCATGACATCACCGTCGTGGCCGAATTGAAGCCTTCGATGGGGCGGACACGGGTTCTTGAGGACTGTCCCATTCCATGACATCACCGTCGTGGCCGAATTGAAGCGATCCGGGGGAAGTGCTTTACCTCGGATGCGAGGGGACCATTCCATGACATCACCGTCGTGGCCGAATTGAAGCCGTTGATGCCGACCGAATTGCGGATCTGGTCCTTGTCCATTCCATGACATCACCGTCGTGGCCGAATTGAAGCATCCTTGTCCGGCTCTTTGCCGGCGAGGAGTTTGGTCCATTCCATGACATCACCGTCGTGGCCGAATTGAAGCGCTTTTGGAGCGATCTTTTTCGCCACCCATGCCCGCCATTCCATGACATCACCGTCGTGGCCGAATTGAAGCGCGGGCTCTTGGGGCTTCGCTTCCGGGCTCGGGGTCCCATTCCATGACATCACCGTCGTGGCCGAATTGAAGCGTCGCGTCGTCGTTCACCGTCAACGCCGGGTCGGCCGGACCATTCCATGACATCACCGTCGTGGCCGAATTGAAGCGTTGCTTGCGGCTCTCCTGAAACGCTTCGTAGTTGACCATTCCATGACATCACCGTCGTGGCCGAATTGAAGCACTGACAAATCATCTGGCGGTCTCTGGCTCATTGCCCATTCCATGACATCACCGTCGTGGCCGAATTGAAGCTTCACCACGGCGAGGTCGAGCTTCGCCTTTTTGTCCCATTCCATGACATCACCGTCGTGGCCGAATTGAAGCAGGTCGTGAAGCCCCCGTCGTTCACGAAGGGCGAACCATTCCATGACATCACCGTCGTGGCCGAATTGAAGCTTAGGTACTAAATCTCTTTTTCAAACTCAACAACAGCCCATTCCATGACATCACCGTCGTGGCCGAATTGAAGCCCCGGTCGTGCCGCAATGCGGTTAGCTCGGTCTGATCCATTCCATGACATCACCGTCGTGGCCGAATTGAAGCGAGTTGACCAGCAGGCGGGAGGCGTCCCGCAGCAGGCCATTCCATGACATCACCGTCGTGGCCGAATTGAAGCTACCGGCAGACCGTGACAGAGTATCTTTCGGGGACTGCCATTCCATGACATCACCGTCGTGGCCGAATTGAAGCTTGGCAAAAATTCTTGGCTTCATGGAATGTCGACCCCATTCCATGACATCACCGTCGTGGCCGAATTGAAGCACGCCATTGCCCCCGCTGTCCGATGCCGCTGGTTCGCCCATTCCATGACATCACCGTCGTGGCCGAATTGAAGCCTCAAAGACGTGTTCGTCCCCGATTCGTTTGTCAGCCATTCCATGACATCACCGTCGTGGCCGAATTGAAGCGTCGATGTGATGCAGTTAGGCAAGGCTAAGGGAACCATTCCATGACATCACCGTCGTGGCCGAATTGAAGCTCAAGATAGCAGCAACAACGCCCGGGCGTTGTTCAGACCATTCCATGACATCACCGTCGTGGCCGAATTGAAGCGATGATGTCCCTCGGCGTCAAACCGGGCCGCACAGACCATTCCATGACATCACCGTCGTGGCCGAATTGAAGCCCTTGTTCCACTCACCTGATGTGTTTTCCACGTCGAGCCATTCCATGACATCACCGTCGTGGCCGAATTGAAGCGAGTCCCGTCGCAAGCCAAGTTTGACATTCGGTCAGCCCATTCCATGACATCACCGTCGTGGCCGAATTGAAGCAAGCGCTTCTGCTTCGGTGCTGTAAGGGCCATTGCACCATTCCATGACATCACCGTCGTGGCCGAATTGAAGCCCGAATGCACGCGAAGTGCAAATGGGATGTCGAGCAACCATTCCATGACATCACCGTCGTGGCCGAATTGAAGCTCGACAAGTTTCTCGGCAATGATCTCCGGCCAGAACCCATTCCATGACATCACCGTCGTGGCCGAATTGAAGCCCGTTCAAACATTCTCGGGACCGCCCGTATCGCCCCCCATTCCATGACATCACCGTCGTGGCCGAATTGAAGCGCATTCGTCCCGTGATCGTTCGCGGGACTGATCCCGATACCATTCCATGACATCACCGTCGTGGCCGAATTGAAGCCGACAGATGCCCACCCGTAGGGCATTCTGCTTGCGTTCCATTCCATGACATCACCGTCGTGGCCGAATTGAAGCGAGTATGACGCCGGTTCTTTGTGTGTCAAAATATCTGCCCATTCCATGACATCACCGTCGTGGCCGAATTGAAGCAAGCACTGTATGAACATCCCGAATTGCTGGGATGAACCATTCCATGACATCACCGTCGTGGCCGAATTGAAGCGCTTTGGCATTACAAACCCACAGAAGAACAGATCAACCATTCCATGACATCACCGTCGTGGCCGAATTGAAGCTTTCCGGTGTGCGGACACGTGGCCACACCATCTCGGCCATTCCATGACATCACCGTCGTGGCCGAATTGAAGCGGGTCAACGCCCGACCTGGCTCTCTGCCAATGATTACCCATTCCATGACATCACCGTCGTGGCCGAATTGAAGCGCGGGGAATGTGCCAATCTTCCCGAGGCCAAACAACCCCCATTCCATGACATCACCGTCGTGGCCGAATTGAAGCAGATTAAAACAATTGGGTTTGGGTAGAGAAGCGGCGCCATTCCATGACATCACCGTCGTGGCCGAATTGAAGCCCAATTTCACTACGACAGGTGTAAAGAATTACCTTCCAGCCATTCCATGACATCACCGTCGTGGCCGAATTGAAGCGCAGCCTTCTCCCACGCGGCGACCCTCGCGCGTGTGACCATTCCATGACATCACCGTCGTGGCCGAATTGAAGCTTCGTCCCCTATTCCACGCGACACATCCCGGCTTACCATTCCATGACATCACCGTCGTGGCCGAATTGAAGCCGCATGGCCGGGGGCGGCGCCCGTGGCCGCGCCGCCGGCCATTCCATGACATCACCGTCGTGGCCGAATTGAAGCCTCCCCGGCGGGTGGTGGAAACGTGTCTGGTTTGGCAATCCATTCCATGACATCACCGTCGTGGCCGAATTGAAGCCTGAAAGCACTCATGCCGTTTTGCTGCCAAAGCGAATACACCATTCCATGACATCACCGTCGTGGCCGAATTGAAGCACCGCCGCCGATGCCGATTTGTTGTCGGCCGCGAGCCATTCCATGACATCACCGTCGTGGCCGAATTGAAGCTTCGGCAAGCCGATTTTGCAGTTGATCCCCGCCAGCCATTCCATGACATCACCGTCGTGGCCGAATTGAAGCAAGTTCGTTCCTCCCCGGTTCGCCACCGAGGCCCGCCCATTCCATGACATCACCGTCGTGGCCGAATTGAAGCCGTTGTGCCATTGGATTCCGTTTCTTGGAGGCCGAACCATTCCATGACATCACCGTCGTGGCCGAATTGAAGCCGTTTCCGGCGTCCAGTTGACGCACCAACACGCCAGCCATTCCATGACATCACCGTCGTGGCCGAATTGAAGCTCATGACCGCCAATCAAGCGAGACAACTTTGAAAGCCATTCCATGACATCACCGTCGTGGCCGAATTGAAGCGAGGATATTTCCGACTTCATTCCCCGGCTTGGGGGCCATTCCATGACATCACCGTCGTGGCCGAATTGAAGCGCCGCCGAAACGCCGTTCAGCAAATTTGCCGTCTTCGCCCATTCCATGACATCACCGTCGTGGCCGAATTGAAGCCATCCTACTCGTCACGGACGCAGACGACATTACCCACCATTCCATGACATCACCGTCGTGGCCGAATTGAAGCTAGGCTCTTCCGCGAGCAACCCCTTCTCTCGGGCAACTTCCATTCCATGACATCACCGTCGTGGCCGAATTGAAGCTTCTCCCGTTGCTGCCGCCATTACATCGTCGATTGTTCCATTCCATGACATCACCGTCGTGGCCGAATTGAAGCACTCAATGTGGCGACTTCTGACGCGACCACTTTCGCCCATTCCATGACATCACCGTCGTGGCCGAATTGAAGCCTCTCACACCTACTTCCGGGCGTGCTGATCCTTAGTCCCATTCCATGACATCACCGTCGTGGCCGAATTGAAGCGACGATGACGCGAATAATGAGCGGCAAATCGTGCAACCATTCCATGACATCACCGTCGTGGCCGAATTGAAGCTCCGTGTCGATTTACACTCATGTCGCCCGGCATATCCCCCATTCCATGACATCACCGTCGTGGCCGAATTGAAGCTTTTCCATGACGCTCATTGTGGGTCGCGTTCCTTTCCATTCCATGACATCACCGTCGTGGCCGAATTGAAGCGGCGGCGCCATCGTCGACTATGGGACTTTCCCGGAACCATTCCATGACATCACCGTCGTGGCCGAATTGAAGCTTCCCGGCCCGTTTTGATGGCGACCCCACACGGGAACCATTCCATGACATCACCGTCGTGGCCGAATTGAAGCGGGATTCAATGCCCTCCGAATGGGCGTCTTCGTGCCGCCCATTCCATGACATCACCGTCGTGGCCGAATTGAAGCTACGCCATCCGGGCGTCACGCCCAAATCCGCAATCGGCCATTCCATGACATCACCGTCGTGGCCGAATTGAAGCGGGACGACGGGGATTTGGGCGCCACGGAGGTCGGCGCCATTCCATGACATCACCGTCGTGGCCGAATTGAAGCATGGACCCGCGTGCCAAGATCCGGCACGGCCGCCGGCCATTCCATGACATCACCGTCGTGGCCGAATTGAAGCTGGTGCGTGCCCTTCGGCGGGCGTTGGCGATCGGCGCCATTCCATGACATCACCGTCGTGGCCGAATTGAAGCTGATCGATCCGGTCCACAAAGAGAACTGTCATGCACCATTCCATGACATCACCGTCGTGGCCGAATTGAAGCTCGTCACCCCGTCGATGATCTCGACGATCCGGTCGCCGAGCCATTCCATGACATCACCGTCGTGGCCGAATTGAAGCTTCGACGGCAAGCCATCACGCACCGGATTGGGAGCCCATTCCATGACATCACCGTCGTGGCCGAATTGAAGCTTGGCGTCCGGCGATATTGGCCATGAACACCCGCCCCCATTCCATGACATCACCGTCGTGGCCGAATTGAAGCGATATCCTTCGGTCGAGTTGGCGTTACTCCAAGTCATCCATTCCATGACATCACCGTCGTGGCCGAATTGAAGCATCCACGCGAGCGAATCACCGGCGTGCAATTCATGCCATTCCATGACATCACCGTCGTGGCCGAATTGAAGCTCGGCGGTGATGCGGTTATTGTTGCGGCCAACGAACCATTCCATGACATCACCGTCGTGGCCGAATTGAAGCTTGTTGAGCAAATTCACGCGTCGATCAAAACTGCCGCCATTCCATGACATCACCGTCGTGGCCGAATTGAAGCGATACGGACGGTTCGTTTCTTTTCGGTCGCCACAAAGCCATTCCATGACATCACCGTCGTGGCCGAATTGAAGCGCCAGTGACAAAACCCCTTGAATACAAGGAGTTTGCCCATTCCATGACATCACCGTCGTGGCCGAATTGAAGCTTGGCGGCCCGTGCCGCGGCCTTTTCGCGGATGGCCCATTCCATGACATCACCGTCGTGGCCGAATTGAAGCTTGGACGAAAGCCCGGCTCACGGCCGGGCGGTTGTGCCATTCCATGACATCACCGTCGTGGCCGAATTGAAGCTCCTTGCCGGTGAGTAGGGTAGTAGGTGGGGACGCTCCATTCCATGACATCACCGTCGTGGCCGAATTGAAGCCACTGAGGGAATTGAGTATGAGCTTGCACAATTCCAACCATTCCATGACATCACCGTCGTGGCCGAATTGAAGCTCCAGAAGCGCCTCATAGCCTTTCTTGGTGACAATCCCATTCCATGACATCACCGTCGTGGCCGAATTGAAGCCATCACCGGCCAGTCGGCATGTTTGGCCACCTCGTCCCCATTCCATGACATCACCGTCGTGGCCGAATTGAAGCCTGGAGTTCACCAAACAGCCGGTGCCTGACTCGCTTCCCATTCCATGACATCACCGTCGTGGCCGAATTGAAGCCGGCCGGTGGGTGGAAGGCCACGAGATTCAGGCGGCGCCATTCCATGACATCACCGTCGTGGCCGAATTGAAGCTGGGTGCGCCACGCAATTGATCGATCTGAAAACAGGCCATTCCATGACATCACCGTCGTGGCCGAATTGAAGCACGGGCGACGAGAGGGACGCGGATCTCGGGGCCGCGCCATTCCATGACATCACCGTCGTGGCCGAATTGAAGCAATTCGAGGAACTATTCAGCCTCGACATCGAACGTATCCCATTCCATGACATCACCGTCGTGGCCGAATTGAAGCCTTCCGCAAAATGCGGAACAAAGTGCGGAAGTAACCGCCATTCCATGACATCACCGTCGTGGCCGAATTGAAGCGTATCAGGTGGCCGCGCGGCCACCTGTGATTAGTTCCATTCCATGACATCACCGTCGTGGCCGAATTGAAGCCGGGGAGTGGGAGGGCACGACCACGTAGCCATAATCCCATTCCATGACATCACCGTCGTGGCCGAATTGAAGCTTCATCTGGATTTTGGCCACGTCATGAATCAGATGTCCATTCCATGACATCACCGTCGTGGCCGAATTGAAGCCCATCGCCGTCCGGATCAGTTGTTCAGTCTTCATCGCCATTCCATGACATCACCGTCGTGGCCGAATTGAAGCCTCCCTCGGGCAAGAACACGGGAGCGTTTCGGTGCCCCATTCCATGACATCACCGTCGTGGCCGAATTGAAGCGACGCACGGCAAATCGAGGAGAGGCTATGTCCGATCAACCATTCCATGACATCACCGTCGTGGCCGAATTGAAGCGCGACGATCTTCCCGCCGATGATCTTGGCTTTCTTCGCCCATTCCATGACATCACCGTCGTGGCCGAATTGAAGCTCAGCATCCGGCGATGAATCACACCCATCGGGGTCAGCCATTCCATGACATCACCGTCGTGGCCGAATTGAAGCCCGTTGAATTTCTTCATCGATACCGTGCGGCCGTTGGCCATTCCATGACATCACCGTCGTGGCCGAATTGAAGCTTGCATACGCTCCAGAGTGGTTACGATTCGCGCAATCCATTCCATGACATCACCGTCGTGGCCGAATTGAAGCATGAGTGATTCCGGCCGGGACGGTCTCCGGCCGGAATACCATTCCATGACATCACCGTCGTGGCCGAATTGAAGCCGTGATCTTGGCGGGCAGGTGCAAGAGCGGGTGGTCCATTCCATGACATCACCGTCGTGGCCGAATTGAAGCGCTAGCTCCGAATGACGATGTTCTCGAGGATAATGACCATTCCATGACATCACCGTCGTGGCCGAATTGAAGCTTCCGTTCGCGGCTGATCCGCTGCCAGATTGATTACCATTCCATGACATCACCGTCGTGGCCGAATTGAAGCTCGACGACGACGCCAAGGCCAAGGGCGGGGATACCAACCATTCCATGACATCACCGTCGTGGCCGAATTGAAGCTTCCCTTTTCGTCGCAGACGAAAATCCCCTCCTTGGCCCCATTCCATGACATCACCGTCGTGGCCGAATTGAAGCGGTCTTCGGCCCTCGGCCGTCGTCGTCCGGCTTTCCCCCCATTCCATGACATCACCGTCGTGGCCGAATTGAAGCTTTACGCTGGCGGCTTGCCGATGCCCCGAAAGATCGGCCATTCCATGACATCACCGTCGTGGCCGAATTGAAGCTGCGGGCGCGGGCAAAAACACCCACGCTGTTCTCCGCCATTCCATGACATCACCGTCGTGGCCGAATTGAAGCACGTTAGGGGTTCCCCGAATTCACCCGGTTTGCAGGAGCCATTCCATGACATCACCGTCGTGGCCGAATTGAAGCTCAACCATTGTTGACCACAGACCGTTAAACGTCCGGCTCCATTCCATGACATCACCGTCGTGGCCGAATTGAAGCGATCGAATCGACAACAGTAGGGATTATTGCAAAGACCATTCCATGACATCACCGTCGTGGCCGAATTGAAGCGTCAATTGGTGCCTCGATCCAATGGGATACATCGACCATTCCATGACATCACCGTCGTGGCCGAATTGAAGCCTGGCGTCGGCAGAGCCGAGCCATTCCGGGGCGTTCCCCATTCCATGACATCACCGTCGTGGCCGAATTGAAGCTTTCACCCCGAAGACGCCGTTGCCCTGCCGCCCTCCCATTCCATGACATCACCGTCGTGGCCGAATTGAAGCCACGGCATCCCAATGCCGTCGGCAATCTCGCGGCGGGCCATTCCATGACATCACCGTCGTGGCCGAATTGAAGCGTGGTTATCTTTCTTCTTCTGCCAGTCCTGTCTTACCCATTCCATGACATCACCGTCGTGGCCGAATTGAAGCGGATAATAGGTGCCACCGAGGTTCAGTGCCGGTGGTCCATTCCATGACATCACCGTCGTGGCCGAATTGAAGCCCGGGGGCCAGAATCGTTTACAAGGCGGGAAACCATCCATTCCATGACATCACCGTCGTGGCCGAATTGAAGCCCGGCGTCGATCTGGCATGAGCCTCGACAACCGCCCTGCCATTCCATGACATCACCGTCGTGGCCGAATTGAAGCGGGAGCCGGTCGGCCGGTCGGTTCGGGCCGGTACGCCATTCCATGACATCACCGTCGTGGCCGAATTGAAGCTCCCGTCGAGCGGGGCGACACTGGCAAGAAGTCACGCCATTCCATGACATCACCGTCGTGGCCGAATTGAAGCAACTCCCGACGACCGAAACCCATCTGGGCATCTTCGCCATTCCATGACATCACCGTCGTGGCCGAATTGAAGCTTTCAAAACGGCGCGACGATGCAGGGTATCGTAACGCCCATTCCATGACATCACCGTCGTGGCCGAATTGAAGCTGTGCATCTCAACAGCAAGCGCAACGACCGACGCATCCATTCCATGACATCACCGTCGTGGCCGAATTGAAGCCTATCCTCATACGTCGGCGTCTTAAATGGTACGCCGCCATTCCATGACATCACCGTCGTGGCCGAATTGAAGCGGCGAGCATCGGCTATTGGCCTGCGCCGCTTTGGGCCATTCCATGACATCACCGTCGTGGCCGAATTGAAGCAAGGCATACGGGTATATTGCCTTCACGGATAATCTCCCATTCCATGACATCACCGTCGTGGCCGAATTGAAGCCGTACTATCTCACACATTGCGACAATGTCGGTCAAACCATTCCATGACATCACCGTCGTGGCCGAATTGAAGCCAAACGACGCAAAACGCTATCGTTGGCTACTTCCGCCATTCCATGACATCACCGTCGTGGCCGAATTGAAGCAACGCCCGCCGTCCCAACTCTACCAAATGGTTGTACCCATTCCATGACATCACCGTCGTGGCCGAATTGAAGCCCCGCATGTTCTTGGTAGTGGCAACCGGCGTTACCCGCCATTCCATGACATCACCGTCGTGGCCGAATTGAAGCTTTCAGGGCTTGGATGTGGAACGAAGGCTGTTTTCGCCCCATTCCATGACATCACCGTCGTGGCCGAATTGAAGCGCAGGCTGACGATCCCCCGGACCGCTCCCCGGATGATCCATTCCATGACATCACCGTCGTGGCCGAATTGAAGCCTCGCCGCCGCCTTGATGCCCCATTGCTCCATCACGCCATTCCATGACATCACCGTCGTAGCCGAATTGAAGCTCCGACGGCCGGAACCGCCGGTTTTCTGGCTCGCGTCCCATTCCATGACATCACCGTCGTGGCCGAATTGAAGCACTTCGACATGAGCGAATCTCCACGGGGTTAAAATCCCATTCCATGACATCACCGTCGTGGCCGAATTGAAGCTACTACGAGTTCACCGATGAAAAGCACACGGCGAAGGCCATTCCATGACATCACCGTCGTGGCCGAATTGAAGCGTGATCGCCCATTCGGCTTCGCTCACTGATGCCGCCCATTCCATGACATCACCGTCGTGGCCGAATTGAAGCGTGATGGATGCGTCGATGACGCTCCAAGTGGAAGACCATTCCATGACATCACCGTCGTGGCCGAATTGAAGCGGCCACGCCGAACCAACCGCTGACCAAGGCCGACGTCCATTCCATGACATCACCGTCGTGGCCGAATTGAAGCCGTTTGCAGGGTTTCCATCGCCGTGCGGATCAGTTGCCATTCCATGACATCACCGTCGTGGCCGAATTGAAGCGGGACGTGTTGAATTGCGAAGAACGGAAAATGGGGCCCATTCCATGACATCACCGTCGTGGCCGAATTGAAGCGCTTCTCGGGTGTCTCGTCTTTTCGACGTTTACCCTCCATTCCATGACATCACCGTCGTGGCCGAATTGAAGCACGAAAACGGGAGTCGGGCATTTTACGAGACACGCTCCATTCCATGACATCACCGTCGTGGCCGAATTGAAGCCTCAAAAATGGTTTCGGGGATGTTCCAACTGTCGATCCCATTCCATGACATCACCGTCGTGGCCGAATTGAAGCCCGAGAACTGATCCACACCTGTGTCGATCCCCGTTTGCCATTCCATGACATCACCGTCGTGGCCGAATTGAAGCTCCCCCTCTTCGCGTCGTGTGCAGTAGCGAACGAGCCCATTCCATGACATCACCGTCGTGGCCGAATTGAAGCCGACTACAACGCACATCACCCCGCGACTTGCCCGACCCATTCCATGACATCACCGTCGTGGCCGAATTGAAGCCCGCTCCATTTACCGAAGTCGTCAATCCCCTTGACGCCATTCCATGACATCACCGTCGTGGCCGAATTGAAGCACTTCCCGCCCGTCAGCCCAATTGCGGGCGTTCATCGCCATTCCATGACATCACCGTCGTGGCCGAATTGAAGCCTACTTCCCCGATGACGAACGCTGATTCAGGCAAAACCCATTCCATGACATCACCGTCGTGGCCGAATTGAAGCTTGCCAGAAGTAATGAAATGGGATTCACGAAAACGGCCATTCCATGACATCACCGTCGTGGCCGAATTGAAGCTCGATGCAGTACGCGCAGGCCGGGTTGGGGGACGTCACCATTCCATGACATCACCGTCGTGGCCGAATTGAAGCTGGGACGATCTGGTTCAGGCGTTCGAGGACCTGTCCGACCCATTCCATGACATCACCGTCGTGGCCGAATTGAAGCGTGCTGATTGGTTGATACTTCATACCTTCGTCAACCATTCCATGACATCACCGTCGTGGCCGAATTGAAGACCGAAAAAGGGCGGGCAGGATGACCGTCATGTCCGTCCATTCCATGACATCACCGTCGTGGCCGAATTGAAGACAAAAAGCCCTTGGCCACCTGGCTACCGTCCGTCGCGCCATTCCATGACATCACCGTCGTGGCCGAATTGAAGCCTGGACTGGATCATTCGGGGTGGCGGCATCGGGGTCCCATTCCATGACATCACCGTCGTGGCCGAATTGAAGCTGCCGAACACGATGCATGTCAGCGGCCGGGGGAAGTCCATTCCATGACATCACCGTCGTGGCCGAATTGAAGCGGGCAAAACCGCCATCGCCGAATGTGCGATCATTTGGCCATTCCATGACATCACCGTCGTGGCCGAATTGAAGCCCCAGGTCAAGAGAGAGCGGAAGAACCGGCGACGGAGCCATTCCATGACATCACCGTCGTGGCCGAATTGAAGCTTCCGGGGTCAATTCCTGCCATTCGTCATCTGATTGACCATTCCATGACATCACCGTCGTGGCCGAATTGAAGCTGGCAAGGGAGAAAATCAACCCGAGCCATCTTGATCCCATTCCATGACATCACCGTCGTGGCCGAATTGAAGCTTCCGCGAGCTTTCCCGCTCCATCCCCGACCGCACGCGCCATTCCATGACATCACCGTCGTGGCCGAATTGAAGCGGCCGACCAGAGACGGTAGGGGAAAGCGGCTTCAACCCATTCCATGACATCACCGTCGTGGCCGAATTGAAGCGTGGTTAGTCGTGCCATCGCCGACGAACAACTTGAACCATTCCATGACATCACCGTCGTGGCCGAATTGAAGCCGTTTGTGATTCACAAAGGCAGAAGTTAGTTACTCCCATTCCATGACATCACCGTCGTGGCCGAATTGAAGCCTCCCGTATCGGTGCCAGAAGAACGTGGAAAGGTTCCATTCCATGACATCACCGTCGTGGCCGAATTGAAGCCATTCGTTTAAGTTGCTTTTTCACACGAGGCAATCCCGCCATTCCATGACATCACCGTCGTGGCCGAATTGAAGCGGAGACTCTGACGAGGACGGTAATCCTGATCCCCCCCCATTCCATGACATCACCGTCGTGGCCGAATTGAAGCTCGAGGGCTTTCTTCCGATGATCTAGGGCTGACAACCATTCCATGACATCACCGTCGTGGCCGAATTGAAGCTCGATCCACCCGTTCCGTCAAGTTCTTCCTGATCGACCATTCCATGACATCACCGTCGTGGCCGAATTGAAGCTCGTCGAAGTAGTATTCACCCGTGGGCATGTCGTCGACCATTCCATGACATCACCGTCGTGGCCGAATTGAAGCTCACGATGCGGCACGTTGCAGTACCCGTTCGCTAAGGCCATTCCATGACATCACCGTCGTGGCCGAATTGAAGCCGGATGGGGAGATTCTGAAAATTGGGGCTGTCAGAACCATTCCATGACATCACCGTCGTGGCCGAATTGAAGCCAGATCACCGGCAATGCTTGAGGGCGTGCCGTCTAGCCATTCCATGACATCACCGTCGTGGCCGAATTGAAGCGGAGGTAACGACTTCAAATAAGGAATGTAGTAAACGCCCCCATTCCATGACATCACCGTCGTGGCCGAATTGAAGCAGTTGCAAGGCCCGGAAGTCAACCAAGGGCGTGGCCGCCATTCCATGACATCACCGTCGTGGCCGAATTGAAGCGCCGCCCGCACGATCACACGCGGGGCGTCACTTCCACCCATTCCATGACATCACCGTCGTGGCCGAATTGAAGCGCGTGTGGCATCCTCGAACGGAGCCAGTCCGAGGATGCCATTCCATGACATCACCGTCGTGGCCGAATTGAAGCCCCCCTTGAATTCCGTCACTGGAAGTCGGGGCAATTGGTCCATTCCATGACATCACCGTCGTGGCCGAATTGAAGCTTTGAGCCGCGAGAACTCCACGGCAACCTTCTCGGCTCCATTCCATGACATCACCGTCGTGGCCGAATTGAAGCTGGAAAAGATGATCCAAGAGCAACCCTTGGATTCCGCCATTCCATGACATCACCGTCGTGGCCGAATTGAAGCTTGGGGACATTGAAGACGCCTTCGCACCGCAAGGCGCCATTCCATGACATCACCGTCGTGGCCGAATTGAAGCCGGCCTGCAATCATCTCGGGGTCAAGCCCAAGGTAACCATTCCATGACATCACCGTCGTGGCCGAATTGAAGCCGGTATTCGGGGAATCGCACCTTTCGGCAGGAGCGCCATTCCATGACATCACCGTCGTGGCCGAATTGAAGCGATGGTTCGCAGCATGTCGGTGATGTGCGACTATTCCCATTCCATGACATCACCGTCGTGGCCGAATTGAAGCGCTCCGAAACTCCACCTGACGATCACATTGGAAAACCATTCCATGACATCACCGTCGTGGCCGAATTGAAGCCCGGACGTGCCGGTGAGCGTTCGCCCGGCGTATGTTCCATTCCATGACATCACCGTCGTGGCCGAATTGAAGCGTGACCCTGAGTTTTCCGGTCCTCACAAGATGGTCGACCCATTCCATGACATCACCGTCGTGGCCGAATTGAAGCTCTTCGCCCTTCGCCTTGCGGGCGAAGTAGGCGTCGATCCATTCCATGACATCACCGTCGTGGCCGAATTGAAGCTTTGCGTGACGCAAGAGCCGTTGGCAGACGGTGCCATCCATTCCATGACATCACCGTCGTGGCCGAATTGAAGCTGCGCAAGTTTATTGAGACAACCTCGGCGGCTCGCAAGCCATTCCATGACATCACCGTCGTGGCCGAATTGAAGCGGCCATCCGCTCGGCCACGTCCCACACCCGCCGATCCTGCCATTCCATGACATCACCGTCGTGGCCGAATTGAAGCAGCATTGTGAACGTCGACACGGCGGTGGAGCGGGTGCCATTCCATGACATCACCGTCGTGGCCGAATTGAAGCGCGGGAGACATCCGCATCGTGGACTGAGCCGGGGCGGGTCCATTCCATGACATCACCGTCGTGGCCGAATTGAAGCCGGGATCTCGGCGGACAGGTCCAAGAGCGGGTCGTCGGCCATTCCATGACATCACCGTCGTGGCCGAATTGAAGCTTCTTGAGAATCTTGACGATGCCCGCACGGGTGATCGCCATTCCATGACATCACCGTCGTGGCCGAATTGAAGCAACCAAGTCGGTCGTGATCGGCCCGGCACTGTTTCCCATTCCATGACATCACCGTCGTGGCCGAATTGAAGCAGCGATTCGTCCGGCTGCGGCGAATCGGGCTGCTGTGCCATTCCATGACATCACCGTCGTGGCCGAATTGAAGCGCCGAGAAGCGACACGGGGATTGTGACCGTCTTCTCGTCCATTCCATGACATCACCGTCGTGGCCGAATTGAAGCCCTGCATGGCCCCCCGCACGAAAGGACCAAAGAAGTCCATTCCATGACATCACCGTCGTGGCCGAATTGAAGCTGAGCAACAGTTATGAGTTCCCGTCGTCCGGCCCGACACCATTCCATGACATCACCGTCGTGGCCGAATTGAAGCCAACCTGATCGGTGACCGGCTTGCGGGCCGGTTCGCCTCCATTCCATGACATCACCGTCGTGGCCGAATTGAAGCCACCTTGTCAAGTGGTGCGGCAGCCGGGAGAGACCGGCCATTCCATGACATCACCGTCGTGGCCGAATTGAAGCGGGATCTTCGGGCACCATTCACAACGGGGGCCGCAACCATTCCATGACATCACCGTCGTGGCCGAATTGAAGCGAGCTACGCGGCCGAAATTGTCCGCACAGTTCAAACATTCCATGACATCACCGTCGTGGCCGAATTGAAGCTGAACCGTCCACCATCACACCAGCGGAGTTTGACAGCATTCCATGACATCACCGTCGTGGCCGAATTGAAGCGCACTTTTCGGCCGTGAACTTGGTCTGTCGTCCCCTCCATTCCATGACATCACCGTCGTGGCCGAATTGAAGCTTCTTCGCCATGTCGTGAACTCCAACTGGTGTGATCATTCCATGACATCACCGTCGTGGCCGAATTGAAGCATCCGGCTGTCGGCCCGGCCGCTCGACGCCGACGACAACCATTCCATGACATCACCGTCGTGGCCGAATTGAAGCTTGCCGACTTGCGTTGTCTGGCGGGAAGCTGACGCCCATTCCATGACATCACCGTCGTGGCCGAATTGAAGCACATGTGCCGCGAAGTCTACTGGTCGTAAGTGACTGTGCATTCCATGACATCACCGTCGTGGCCGAATTGAAGCCTGATCCACCGTCTGCCCCCCACCATCAGGGAGGCGCCATTCCATGACATCACCGTCGTGGCCGAATTGAAGCCCGCCGGCGGCGGCATTGGATTTCTTCGAGTCACTGCATTCCATGACATCACCGTCGTGGCCGAATTGAAGCCAGCAATTGGACGGCGTGGTCATCGAGTGGGCTGACGTTCCATGACATCACCGTCGTGGCCGAATTGAAGCTAATTTGGCCTCGCCTTTAGTGGTGCATCCGCCAAGTTAACGCACAGATGGCGGGGTGGCGACGCCGGTCGTCCGACGGGGCCGGTGGCGTCGCCGCCGACCCCAGTGAGACGGATGTCGGTGCGCGTTCCAGTAAGCCGTCGCCCGGTTCACCGCCTCAACGATCTCCTCCTATGTCCCGAACCGTCGGCCCTTGAGCGCCAGGGACCGCAGGACCTTCCACCACGGCTCGATCAGGTTCAAGTAGGCCGCCGCGACCGGCTGGAAGACAAACTCCCATCGCGGGTACGCCACGTTGAACAACAGCACGTCGCGGGATCCGTGGGCGGCCAGGTTGTCGAGGATGGCATAAACGCGATTAACGCCGGTCGGCAGCCATCGCTCGACCCGCTCCAGAAAACCGATCCAGTTCTCGCCGGTGCGACGTGAGTACGACTGAGTGAACGCCTCCCGGTGGCGGGCCGGAAGGCCCCGAAGACATAGCCCTTTCGGGCATGCCTTTCAGGGTGATCGTGGCGGGGCGGGGGAATTGGCACGTTGTTGCAGGAGCCGGAAGGTGGAGCGATGGACGTCTTCCCGGCTGGCTTTGATCTTCACCACCGGCTTCTTCGGTCCCCGTTTCATTTTGCGATAGCGTCTCCGGTCGGCTTTCGCCGCCACTCGCAACAACCACGCCGCCATTCGCCCCGGAGACCGACGGGCGAACTCCGTCCAGATTTCCGGAGCCACGTTCAGTTCCAGTCCGTCATGCGTGGTCCGCAACTCCACGGCCACCGCATGGCTCGACGCCTCCCACGGCTGGCCGTCCGGTTTGGCCCCAGAAATCCTACGCGGAAAACAACAGCCGGAATGAGTCTCGACGCCTCCCACGGCTGGCCGTCCGGTTTGGCCCCTTCTGTTCGGCCGCCTCCAAGGCCGCGCTCACCACCCGAAGCACGTTGCAGGCGGCCACGGCCAGCGAGAAGCCCAACAGCACCGCCTTGGGGTATCCCAGCGTGTTCACCTCGCACCGCAGGCTCGTCGTCAGTTCCAGAAAAGCCCCCTCGATCCGCCATCGCCGACGGTAAGTTTCCGCCACCCGGGCGGCGTCCGCCCGCGCCTCTGACAGGTTCGTCAGCAGACGGATGTCCGTGTCCCCGTCCTCCGTCGGCCGGAACAGTTGCAGCACAACGCTTCGACAGGTCGTTTTTCCGACACGAACCTGTTGTTCAAACACCAGTCCCGTGTCCGTCACCCCGGCCGGCCGCCGGGGCGTCAATTCATGCAGGATCGTGCCCGCGTGATAACGGTCGGCGGGAGCTGCCGAACGGCCCCCGCTACCGGGCGTCAATTCATGCAGGATCGTGCCCGCGTGATAACGCACCACGAAAAACGATCCGGCCGCCGCGATCCCGGCGAACAGGGCGTCCACCGCGAAATTCCGGTCGGCCACCCACAATTCCCCGGAGCCGACCCGTGTCAGCGCGCGTTCGATCAGCGAGCGCTCCCGGGCGTAGGCGTCCTCGCAGGCGACGAGATCCGTCAGCAGGCCCGTGCGGTCGTCCCGCACCACCAAGGCCAGACCGGGCAGGGCCGCCGTCCCCCGCCCCCGCAGTTCTTGAAGGCGGCGGTCCGTGTCGGCCAGATAGTTGCCGTCGAGTTGCTTCAGTCGCAACCCGTTAATCACGTCGGGACAGGCCGGCAGGAACTCCGCCACGGCCCGCAGACGTCCGGCGGTGTCCCGGACCAGCGCCTCGGCCACCGCCGGGTCGGCATGATTGAGTTTCTCATACAAGCTGGACAACGCGGCGGGGACGGGATCGGGGTGGTGCAAAAAAGGAAGAACGGACCGAAGGGTGCCGCCGGAAAGCAACGGCCTCCAAGACGGACACCACCGTGCCAAAGGTGATCTGGCGGGTGTATTGGGTTTGGCAGGTGCGTTCAAACAGATCGTTCAGGTCATCGGGAGCAAAGGCATGCTCGAAGGCGGCCCGGACCATGACAGCCGCCGGACGGCGGGACAGATAATTTTCAAACGTCGCATCAAACAACATCGCCCGGACTCCCTGGCAAACAGCGAAGGCAGGACATTACCTCAGATTGCCAAGACCACCCTGAAAGGCATGCCCTTGCCACGCCGTCCGTAGTCGGCGTCCTGCGTTGCCCGGGCCGCCGGGCGGTCCGGGGCGGGGGCCGGGTCGATGACTTCTTTGCCGGGGAAGCTCTTGGCCGATTCCGGCCCCATCTCGTCCAGGCAGACTACGATCGTGCCGTCGGGCGGCTGGGTGTAAAGGGTTTCGATCGCCGCTTTTTTTTGGCGAACTCGGGATCGACCCGGGAGCCGAACCACGTCTCCTGGGTCCGCCACCGCAGCCCCTCGGCCTGAAGGAGTTCATCGACGCGTGACCGCTTGATGGCG
>NZ_JH636439.1:1809484-1811975 GCF_000255705.1 Zavarzinella formosa DSM 19928 | reverse complement strand
CGGTCCAGCGTCCAGCAGCCGAACGGCAGGCCGAGATCGGCCGGCTTCGTCAAGGCGGCGGCGATGACCTCGGCTTTCTCGTCCGGCGTGTAGGTGGCGGGCCGGCCGGACCGGGCGTCGTCGTGCAACGCCCGCAGGCCGACCCGGTTGAACCGGCGAAGGCGGCCATACACGGTGATTCGGGTGACGCCCAGGCGACGGGCAATGTGGGCCGGCTTCTCGTCGTCGGCCAGGGCCAGAAGGATGGCGGCCCGCTCAACGACTCTCGCCTCGGATTTACGGGAACGGGTTAGGCGGGTGAGTTCGGCCCGTTCTTCGGCCGTCATCTCCCGAAGACGTAATGGCTTCCAAACACGTCGTGGCATACGGAGCTTCCTGCCAAAAATGAAGTGCTAAGAGCGAACGGAAAAAATGACTTTGGGTGGTTCAGAAAGGGCTAAAATAAGAGTACCCTTTCGAGAGGGAATTTGCCATGAAACCCATCGTCACTGATGAATTTTGGGCCTTCGTCGAGCCCATGCTCCCCCCGCCCAAGCCATGCCGTCAAGACCATCCCGGACGCCATCCGCTGGACGACCGTGCCATTCTGACCGGTATCTTGTTCGTCCTGAAATCGGGCATCGCCTAGGACGACCTGCCCGCCGAACTCGGCTGGGGTTGCGGGAAGACCTGTCGGGAACGCCTGGGACAATGGCAGCAACTTGGCGTCTGGGACCGTCTGCGCGCGGCCATCCTGTCGCGGTTGAACGCCGCCGACCAGATCGACTGGTCGCGGGCGGCCGTGGACAGCGGTTCGGTCCGGTCGCCCGGCGGCGGCGAGGCGACCGGACCGAACCCCACAGACCGCCGGAAATTAGGGTCAAAACACCACATCCTCGTTGATGGCCGGGGCATTCCGCTGGCGGTGATACCGGGGCGAACCGCCACGACGCCAGGGGCTTCATGCCCCTGTTGAACCGCCTGCCGTGGGTCCGGGGGAAGGTCGGCCATCCCCGGCGTTATCCCGCCCAACTGTTCGGAGACCGGGCCTATGATTCGGAGGGGTTGCGGGGAGCCTGCCAGATCCGCAGGATCATTCCCCGTCTGGCGAGACGTCGGACCGAACACGGCAGCGGCTTGGGAGTGTTCCGATGGCCGGTCGAGCGGACGCTCAGTTGGTTGCACCGGATGAGGCGGCTTGGGTATCGACTCGACCGACTTCTGCCGTCTCATGAAGCCTTCTTGAAACTGGCGTGTGCCGTGATCGCGTTCCGATTTCTATAGCCGTTATTTCATTGTTTCCGTTCGCTCTAAATAGTGTATTAATACTTGGCAGATGCACCACTTAACAATTCACCCTTCGATTGAATCCGATTTAGGCGTGTCAGATTCGTCATGCTTAACTCATCGGTTCCCCAACCACCCGAGGAGGAGAGTAATCCCTCCCTTGGAAATTAAATTTGAATTGTCCACTTTCATTTGTGCCAGAAGGATTCAATGACTTTAGCCGGCACATCCTCGCGCCATCTGGCAAGGGTTCGGTGCAAGATATCTGCGACCTAAGCACGTAGCCGGGAATGGGTATAATGTTTCATGTTACACCTTCACCTGACTGACACCCAACGAATTGAACTGCAAGCCCTGCGTCGGACCAATCTCCCGGCGGTGTTCCGAAGCCGACTGGAAATGATCCTGTTGTTTGACCTGGGCTGGTCGGCTCCCCGGATCGCCACGCCCCCGCTGTCACCCGCCCGCCACCCGGGCCGCCCTCAAGGGCTTTCTCGCTCGCGGCGAGGCTGCGTTTTCCGTGGTCGCTCAAGGCGACGCGATTGGGTGATCCCTCAAGGGCTTTCTCGCTCGCGGCGAGGCTGCGTTCACTCCCGGGTTGCCCGGCCCCGAACCGGATCACGCCCGCCGCGAGCAGGTCACCGGACGGCTGGCCGAACTCCTTGGCCAGGACCGTATCTGGACCAGCCGACAACTCGCCGAGGCCCTTCGTCCCGACGGCGTAACCATCGGCCATCGTCTGGTTCGTCGATACTTGGGCCTGTTGAAGGCCGGATACCGACGGACCGCCCAAGCCGTCGGCCACCAACAAGACCCGAAGAAGGTCGAACGGGCCGAACGGGTCCTCGACGGATTAAAAAAAGCGGACGCTGGTCGCCCGAGGCTGTTTTACCTTGACGAATGCGGCTTCAGTCCGTCCCGGCCGACCGGATACTCCTGGCAACTTCCCAAACAGCGAAAACGGGTGAAATAGGAACATCCGCAAGGCCGGCGGGTCAACGCCCTGGCGACTTATGAGCCCTTCGCCCCGGTCCCGGAGCTCACGGCCGTCCCGTTTGAGCGAACGCGGACCGCCGGGGACCTGGTCCAATATCTCCGGAACCTGTCGGCCGCCGCCGTCCCCCGCGTCGTGGTCTTGGACAACGTCGGCATCCACACGAGCAAGGTGACCAAGGCGGCGCGGCCGGAACTGGCGAAACAGGGCATCTGTCTCTATTGCCTGCCG
>NZ_JH636439.1:1777428-1809474 GCF_000255705.1 Zavarzinella formosa DSM 19928 | reverse complement strand
CAGGCGCCACGAGATGCCCGTCCGCCGTTTCACCACCCAAGCCGATCCGAAGCAAGCCGTTGAGGACGGCTTTGAACGCGATCGTCGGCGAACAAGTCGGCCTGATGCAACCCGGCGGGCTCTTTGCTGGCGGCCCGCCCAGCCGCGTCCGCATCGCTTTTCGCTTGCGGTCGGCCCTGATGCAACCCGGCGGGCTCTTTGCTGGCGGCCCGCCGCTTGATATCCTCGACAATCACTTGCGGGTGAATCTTCTCCTGCACATGGATGGGCACGACCGGGACTTCCAGCGGTTTGGCGTCCTGTTCGTCCTTCCCCTTCCAGACAATTTGCGGATCAAGCGAGCGGTTGCGGTTGACCACAAATTTTTGCGGCCCGTCATCATCGGCAAAGGCCGCCATCTCGCGAGTGGGGATGCTCGGCCGGGTATCGATGACATGCTTATGGGCATCAACCGGAACCGAAGACTTCGCCGCGGGTTTCTTCTTGGCCATCATGGCACCTTTGGGACTTGGAAAACGGGAGCAAATCAGGCCGAATGATCCTTGAGCAGCTTGCGAATTTCTTGCTTGCTCTTGTGCAGATTGGACCCATCGATCTCCAGGAACGCCCATCGGCCGAACGTACGCAAGTTGTTTACCCCTGGGACCCACATGGTCAGGGCGGTTTGCACCTTGGCGTCCTTTTCTTTTTTCTTCTGCCCGGAGACTTCCAGCACGAGGTTTAACAAGTCGTCGGTCCCGTGGCCGTCGTCGAGCTTTACGATGAGGTCGAGGTAATAGTTCCCGGCCCGCCCGTCATGGTGTACGGAATGCGGAAGCCGATGCCCTGATTCTTCGCATAGGCCAGCACCTCGTTCATTCCTTCCAGCTTTTCGCAGACAATGGTTTCCCAATCGCTGTCTTGCGGCACGAGGTTGAAATAGCATTTGGCCGCGTCGGCGGTCCAACAGCCTTTGACCGTGTCAAACGACACGCCCGCCGTGGTTCCCAGGAAATCGGCCGATGGCATCTCCGCTCGCAACCGCTACGCCCCGCCGGACGAGCCGATATCGCCGAGCCAGTCGCGGACGATGCCGAGCAATTGCGGGAACAGCCAGGTCTTGTCCGGGAAATGGTGTTGTTGCAAGTGCGTGGCCAGCTTGAACGTGACCGATTGCTGACGAAGTTCCTTCGTCTCTTCCATCGTGGGTTCTGTATTCTCCCCCACGATGGGCGCGTTCAGGGTATGCGTCGGGATGTCTTGCGTCGTGAGGACTTCCCGGTGTGCCTTGACAAATCTGGCCGTCAGGCGCTCGGCCGAAACAGCGAAGCGATAGTCGACGACGCGCGGGAGTGAATTTCCGGCCACGGGCGTTCCACCAGCCGTTCCGCGACCGCTCGCGCGGTCTTGCCCGGCTTCGGCGTCGGCGGGGTGCGCTCTTCGGGCAATCCCGCCACCGGAAAACCGCTGAAGGGCACGCGTAGATGTCGGCATACTCCGGGGTCATCAGGCCATCATCGCCGACGGTGTAACTTCGCCGTCGCAGCCCGCGACCCATCACTTGCTCGCACAATAACCGCGTGCCGAACGCCCGCACTCCGAGAATGTGGCTCACAGTCTGAGCGTCCCACCCTTCGGTGAGCATGGACACGGAGACGACGCAGCGGATGTGTTCGCCGAACTTCCCTTTCTTGCCAACCGTATTCAAGACTTCGCGCATCAGGTCTTCGTCGTTCAGGTCTTCCGCGTCGCGTCCGGGGAAGCGTCGGCGGTATTCTGTCTTGAAGTTTCAATCTGATGCGTGCCGATCTTCCGAAAGTCGTCGGACATGCTCTCGCCGGATTCGAGTTGCCGGCTGTCCACCAGAATCGTGTTCGGCCGATGCTGCCAGCGCTGGTTCTTCTCGTTGTTGAACAGCTAGAATGGCGCCGGGCGCGACCACCGGCTCGCCGTCCGGGTGTCGATGCTCAGTTTCGTAACCAGCGACGTAATCGAAAACGGCCTTGCTCACATTGGTGTTGTTGCACACCACGATGAACACGGGAGGGGTGCTGCCGTTGGCCCGTGATTCCTCGTCGGCCTCCCATTCGCCGAACTTATGGGCGTAGTGCCCGCACAGGCTTTTGATGGCCCCCTCCAGCAATCCCGGCAACAGCGGGGGCTTGTGGGCGTCTTCCGGCCCGCCCCGCACGTCCTTCAACCCCTCGCGGATGTCCACCCACAGGTTGCGGTACTTCGGATAATCGCCGGTCATGGCGTTGTCGGCGATGGGCACGCGCGGAATCTTGACGATGCCATATTCAATGGCGTCCATCAGCGAAAAGTCGGAAACGACCCGCGGAAACAGCGTTCCCTTCGGGTAGCCGGAACCCTTCAAGTAAAAACGCGTGGCCGACAGGTCAAAGACAGTCTTGATGCCGATCTTCCGGCGAACCGCCTCCAATCCGGTGATCCACAAACGGGCTTCCTCGTCGCGGGCTTTTGCTTCGCCGGCCTCTTCCCGCGCCATCTTGTCCTTGGTCTCGACAGGCTTGCCCCGATAGCAATGATGGGCCTCGTCGTTGATGACCATGATTTCGCGATGCCGGCCCAAATCATTGCAAACCCGGTTGACCATCTCTTCCGGCGATTCCGTGAAGGCTCCCGGCGTGTTCACTGTCAGCACGCGCTTGGTCAGCCCACCCGCGTCCCCCTTTTCCCGGAATTTGAAGGCGTGGAAATTGGTGATGACGATTTTCGCCGTGCCCAAATCGGCCCGATGCTCGACCGGGACAATGTCGAGTTCCTTGTAATAGTTGTTGGGATCGGACGGCAGAAGCACGCGCAGCCGGTCCCGGATGGTGATGCCCGGCGCGACCATCAAGAAAGCATCCGTGAATCGCTTGTCGTGGGGTAGCGTCTCTTGTTGAGAACCTGCCAGGCGACGAGCATGGACATCACCACCGTTTTGCCGCTGCCGGTCGCCATCTTGCAGGCGATGCGGAACAGTTCCGTTCTCATACGAGACAGTTTTCAAACTCAATATCGACACCAACACTCGGCAATCAATGGCATTTGTCGTCGCAAACGCCTGATTTCAAGAAGTTTCGCGATGTCATTGGACTTGAGTCGAGGAGGTTTCCAACCGAAAGGGTTCCGTTCGCGGCCCGAGTGTGACGGTTTCCCCCAAAATCATCTCTGTCTGTTAGGTCGTGTTGATTCAAGGCTGGCAAGCCGGAACTTTGCCAGCCTTGAATCAACACGACTTAATACTTAATCACGTTCTCTGTCGTCTTCCCGGTGATGGCATCCAGCGCGTTTTTGGCCCCTTCGGACATGAACCGGAGCTCGCTGTTGATGGCGATAAACTGCCAGCCCTCGGCGATTCGCATTTTTGCCTCTTCCGGGCTGAATGTGTGAATTCCAGCGGGGATCTTCAGTTTTTTGCAGCCTTCGAGGATGGTCTTCAGGGCTTCCTTGAAGGCGTCCGGGGCGGGAGGCTTGCCGTCCGGGGTGCGCATGCTGGCGGCGAGGTCGTTCGGGCCGACGAACACGGCGTCCACTCCAGGGACACCGTAGACTTCCTCAAAATTGCGGACAGCCATGATGTGTTCACACTGGAGCACGATCAGGATTTCGTCGTTGGCCTTCTGGAAATACTCGGCGGCCGTCGTGTCGAAGTTCAGGGCATGCGCGCTGCCACCGACGCTGCGGGTTCCCTTGGGCGGGTACAGGCAAGCAGCGACCGATTCTTCGGCCTCCTGCCGGGTGTTCACCATTGGGACGACGACGCCGTGGGCTCCGTTGTCCAAGACTCGCTTAATGTGGTCGTGCTTGGCGGCCGGGACACGGGCGAGGGCGGTGCATTTGGAGTCGGCAATGGCTCCGAACATGTGCGTGGCGGTTTCCATGCCCATCGCGTTATGTTCGATGTCAACGGTCAAGTAATCGAAGCCCATGCGGGCCAGAAAACGGCTGGCCGTGATGTTCCCCAGCGTCAGCCAGGTACCCACGACAGGTTTGCCTTCCTTCAGCATTTTCTTGACCGGATTCACTCGCATGATTCACTTCGGGGTTCGAGTTGTGAGTTGTTGGACATCTTTCCAAATATCGCCATAAGCTTCTTTGTCGAACGGAGGACAACCAGTGGGGAATTGGCCCAATGGGTGGTCCTTCGCCCGCATGATGGCCGTGCAATAACTGAAGGTGCGGCACACCCGGCGACGGTCGAGCCGACCATGATTTTTTACTTGGAGAGGAACATCCGGTTGGGCGAGCGAAGCCCGGCCGATGCCGACGAAACTCACCCGGCTGTCCCGCAGGTTGGCCGCCCCGGCTTGGGGCAGAAATTCTTGCAAATAACTGTATCCTGTGCCAACGAAGGGCAGGGCGGGGAAGTGGCGTTGCAGGGTGGCCGTCACGCGGAAATGTCGGTCCACGCCGATAAGCGGATGTTCCGGTGATTCATATCCGTCCGGCGGGGGATACTCGAACGGCCGGCCAAAATGCGGTTGGGCGTAGGGATTTCCCAACGTCACATTGATGAGGCTCACCCCCAGCCGTTCCATCTCGGCAATCCACAGGATCGGCTCGGCCAGATCAACGGCCAGTGGATTCTCCGGGGCCATGCCCCAACCGTTCACCACCGGCGATGCGAACACATCGGCTTCGCCATCCCCGGAAGTTGCTTTGCGAAAAGGAATCCCGTCGAAGACATTCATCCGGGTGGCCAGAATCAGATCCGGCTCGGCGGCCCGGATGGCTTGGAAAATCTCGCGGGCCAGCCGAGTGCGGTTTTCCAAAGAACCGCCATACTTGCCGGGCCGTTGCCGGGCGCCAAGCAGTTCGTTCAGCAAATAGCGATGGCATTGTTTCACATCCACGAAGTCGAAACCAACCTCGCGGGCCAGCCGGGCGGCCTTCACGTAATCATCGACCAATCGGCTCAATTCGTCGTCCGTGATAAGTGGGTAAGATTCATCCACTTTCCGGCCGGTTGTTTTGTCGACAAAGGTCCGCGGGTCCAGCAGCGGATCATGGATGGCGATGATCGGCCGACGATAGCTGTAACGGCCAGAATGGGTCAGTTGCAGGCCAAACAGAAAGTCGTCATCCCGGCCGCAGGCCCGGCGGTGATGCTCGCGGCAGTCATGTACCAATTTGGCGAAGCAGTCTTTGGTGGCCTCGTTCAAAACGATTTGCCGGGGATTGGCCCGACCTTCTTCGTTGACGGCGCAGGCTTCGCCCCAAATGAGTTTTGCCCCGCCCGCCCCGAAACGGTTGTAACGGCGATAGGTGAGTTCCCCCGGTCGGCCGTCCGGCTCGCCGTCGCAGCCTTCCATTGGGTGGACACACCAGCGATTGCCGACTAGTCGGCCGCCAACGCGGGCACCGTCTTCCAAATATTCCAACTGATCGCAAAGGCGAATGTCGATCCCGAGGCGGGCATTCTCCTCAAGCAAGTCCGGCACGGTTTTATATTTGAAGAACCTGGCCACGAAACGCCTCTAGCTGACTGGATTGGGCGCCAGATGTTCTATGGGCCGGGCGGGTTCCGTCAGCGGGGACTTCTCAGTGTAAAAGATCACAAAGAACAGGAACACCATCAACGCGGAAACGCACGGAATCAACCAGAACAGCGTCCATTCGACATCGCCCCCGTCCCGCATGTCTTGCAACACGCGAGCACTGGCGAAATTGCCGATCAGAGTGCCGACGCCCGAGGAAATGAACGTGAAAATTCCCTGGGCACTGGCCCGAAGATCACTCGGAGCCTGCCGGTCCACATAAACATTCGCCACGATGAAAAAGAATGTGTAGCACATGCCATGCAAGGGAAGGCCGATTGCGCTGATGAATCCCAGCGAACCGGAAGCGAAAATCGCATTGCGAACCACCCAGCCGAAAATGCCCACGCCAAGGGTCCACTTCATTCCGAAACGAGACAGGGCGAGCGGAAACAACAACATGCAGGCCACTTCGGAGAATTGCGAGATTGTCTGCAACGCCGTCGGTTTCCCGGCTCCGAGGGACTTCAAGAAAGGGTTGGTGTAGACGCTGTAAAACTGTTGGATGGCCGCCATGCACATTGCGGAGATAATCAGCACGCGAAAGCCGGAATGCCGGAACATGCCGAGGGCGGGCAGCCCCATCGCTTCGCCGAACGATTTGCCATGCCCGGTCGGTGGGGTATGGGGCAACGTAAAAGCATAGATTCCCGCAATCAGCGAACAAATGGCCGACAAATAAAACGGTTGGACAGAGTAGGGCGATCCCAGCACATCCAGCCCGATGTTGACAACAATCCAAGACACCGTGCCGAAGAGGCGGATGCTGCCGAAATATTTCTTCGGGTTTTTCAGGTTCCGAAAGCTGATGACGTTGCCAAGGGCAATGGTGAGAACCATCACAACGGCATTCGCCAGCATGAACAGAAAAAGCGTGTTGAAGGTTTCCCGCGTTTCAAACGCCAGATCAACCGCCGTTCGCAGCACCAATTGTCGTTGCCGGCAATATTCTCCGGCAAAAAACATGATGGCCGCGCCGCCAAACTGCAAAACCCCGAGGACTTTCTCGGCCGCGAACAGACGGTCGGCCAGCAAGCCGAGCATCAACGGCGCGACCAAGCCAACAAAGGCCGAGGCGCTGTAAATCCACGAAGTTTGGCTGGGGGAAAAGTTCAGCCCCCCTTGGGCCGGGGAAGCCAGCAAAAAAGTGGCCACGGGGACCGCCCACGCGCCGATGCCCATATATTGCACGAACATCAACACCGACAGGCGGGCACGCAACGGACCGGATTCCATTTCAGTCCCAACAGGAAGCCATGTAAGGGGGTTGGAGGAAAAAGAGGGCGAAGAGTGAACGTCGTCATCAGATGTTTGGGCGACACCCGACCCGCCTACCCCGTAAACGACTATCCTACGGAGGCGGCAAAGTCATCCCAAGGGATGCCGACGATTCTTCATGGGGAGTTCGACGGGCTTCTGAAGCTTGTGCGATTCATAGACCGCCATAATCATTTCCAACGCCGCCCGGCCGTCGTAAATGTTCCCAAGCGGTTGCCGGTCTTTTTCGATGGATTCAATCAAGTCGTCAACGATGTAGTGGTTGCCGGTTTCGACTCCCGTTTCCTTCAAGGTTTCCGGCTTGCCGATCCCGGCGCTGGTGATTTCCTGCCATGCCGTCTTGCTCTGTCCGGGCATCCATGACGGATCAGGAAGAAACCACGTTCCCCCGTGCGCGCCGAAGTTGAGTTGCACCACTCCTTTGCTGCCATACACATGCAGACTATATCGTTTGCCGGGAAAATCTTTGGTGACGTAGGTGCCGAAGGTCGCTGAGTGGGCGTTGGCCATGCCATAAGTGGCGGCGATACGATCCCCTTGAATCGGCCCCATTCCCTCGCCCCCCATCCGCACATCTCCACTGACGGCGAGCTTCCCGCCCTGAAAAATGCGGGCCATGCACCATTGGGCGTCACCGGCCAGAAATCGCATGAGATCGAAGGTGTGTGTGCCGAGAACCATCATGTCCTGCCCGCCGCCGCGAGGGTCTTCCTTCCCCCGGCCGCGAAGTTCCAACAGGTCGCCCAGCAAACCGTCTTGAATCATCTTTTTAACAATGGCCACACGCGGGCTGTAACGTGTCTGATGGGCGATGGCGCATTTCACATGATGCTTCTCGCAGGCGGCCACCATCTCGTCGGCTTCCTGCAAGGTGCGCGAAATGGGTTTCTCCAAGAAGATGCTGGCGCCATGCTCGGCGCAGGCCAACACCATGTCCCGGTGCATGTCCAAGAACCGATCCGCGACAGAGACGATTTCCGGCTTTGTTTTCGCCAGCATTTCCTTAAAGTCGGCAAATATCTGGTCGGTTTTCAACCGCTTCCCGGCGGCAAGTCGCCCTTTTTCGTCCTCGTCGGCCACGCCCACAATCTCGGCGCGGGGATGGTTCATCCAAACGGTGTCCAGTCCGTGGCCATAATTCCCCTTGCCGGTTCGGCCGATCACGGCGACGCGATATTTTTTCATGATGACTCTCCGTGCAATGCGGTTGATACCGGAGCGACGAATGCGACAATGAAATTACCACGGGAGTCCGCTGATGAACATTCGCATCTTCAACATTTCGCTCGCCATCTTTTGGTTCACCCTTTTTCTCGGACTCATCACCCGTGAGATATGGATGCCGCCTTGGTTGTTGGCCAAAGCCGAGACACCACAGACACCGTTGGTGATCGGTCTGACGGCCATGCTGACGATGTGGAACTTCTCCAAGTTCTGGGTGAGCAGGTATTATTCCGCCCCCAAAAGCCGGATCACGCCGGAGATGCGCGAGAAGATTCAATCCATCACCGGGGTGGATCACAAGGTGACAGATCCGCAATTCAAATTCGATGACGCGGATAGTCCCTCGCCGGGTTGAGGAGGAGCATCATGGCCGATGTCTTCATGCGGGCGGCCTGGCGAAATCTCTTGATGGTCAATTATGCGATTGACCCGGCCGTATTGCGGTCGTTCGTTCCCGCCGGGACAGAACTGGAATCTTGGAACGGCATCACCTTGGTCAGTGTCGTTGGCTTTCAATTCTTGAACACCCGCGTGAAAGGCATTCCGCTGTTGTTCCACGGTAATTTTCCCGAGGTCAACCTCCGGTTCTATGTTCGTCGAAAATCGGGGGACCAATGGCGAAGCGGAGTGGTGTTTGTCAAAGAGATCGTCCCCCGATAGGCGTGGATGATCGCGGCCGGAGCGAGGACTTTGTACCGGGAAAATTATGTCGCCCTGCCGATGAAGTCGTCGATCCAGTCGCCCGGTTCTTTACGATTTGAGTGGAGGCACCAGGGCGTGTGGGGTTCTGTCAGCGCGGATTCCACCGGAGAGGCTTTTGTCCCCGTCTACGACCATGCGGGGCACTATGTCTCGGAACATTATTGGGGTTTCGCCGCCCAACGGGACGGCGGCACGTTGGAATACCAAGTCGAACATCCCCCGTGGAAAATCTGGAACTGTGAGAATGTGAAATTCGATTGCCGGGTGAAGGAACTCTACGGCGACTCATTTGCTGATGCGTTGATGGGTCGGCCGCATTCCGCGTTCATCGCCGATGGGTCGGATGTGGTCGTGCGCGACGGGGTCCGGATTAAATGATTAATGGTCGCTGAATTTGGCCGCGATCATCCTTGGGTGAAATGAGAAAACAACGTGAATGTCCTGCATTTTGACTGTTTCAGTGGTATCAGCGGCGACATGACACTGGCCGCGTTGATTGATGTTGGGGCCGATGTCGAGGTGATTCGTGAAACGCTGAACTCTTTCGGCTTGCCAATCACGCTGGAGATTGAAAAAGTCAAACGCAACGGGCTGGCCGGAACGTATGTCAATGTCGTCGCCCCCGATCAGGAGGATTATCGCTTCCTGCCGGACGTGGAAAAAATCCTGTCGCAAAGTTCGATGACGGCTCCGCAGCGGGACCGGGCGATGGCCATTTTTCGCAAACTGGCCGAGGCCGAGGCGGCGGTGCATGGGATGCCCGTCGAGAAGGTTCATTTTCATGAAGTCGGCGCCCTCGATAGCATCGCGGACATTGCCGGGGTTTCCGTCGCCATTGATCTGCTGAAGATTGATCGGTTTACATGTCGTTCCGTGCCGCCAGGAACCGGTTCGGTGAAGTGTGCCCACGGGTTGATGCCGGTGCCAACGCCCGCGACGGCGTTGCTACTCCGGGGGATGCCGATTGCCTCGGCCCCGGTGACCGGCGAACTCGTCACCCCCACAGGGGCGGCCATTCTCGCGGCCGTTGTGAATGAATTCCGTGAACAACCGGAGATGATCATCAGCCGGGTCGGTTGCGGTGCCGGGAAACGCAATCCGATCGAATGGCCCAATTTGTTGCGGGTATTTGTTGGCAAAACGAATACCGAGACGACGACGGATTCTATTGTTGTTCTGGAAACCAATCTTGATGACGCATCGCCGGAAGTGATTGGCTATTGCTTCGAGGAATTGCTGAAAGCCGGGGCATTGGATGTTTATACGTCGCCGATTCAAATGAAAAAACAACGGCCAGGCGTGATGCTCGGCGTGATTGCCCCCGCCAATCTGGTGGCTGTCTTGGAGGCGATCATCTTTCGAGAAACCGGCACCTTCGGCATCCGGCGATACTCAGCCGCACGTTCGGTACTTCAGCGAGAGTGGAAAGAGGTTTCGACTCCTTGGGGAATTGTCCGGGCGAAAGTGGGCCGAAGCGAAGGAGTGGAGATCATCACTCCAGAATACGAAGATTGTGCGAGACTGGCGCGTGAAAAAAACGTGCCGTTAAGGCACGTCTATTCGGCAGTAACAAAAGTTGTTTGATCGTTTCCGGTCAAAGGGCTTGAATGACCGCATCCGTAAATTGCGTGGTCGTGGATTGCCCGCCGATATCGGCCGTGCGGATCGATGTGGTGGTCAGCACTTTTTCGATGGCCGATTGAATGCGTTGGGCGGTTTCGGGATCGCCCCAATCCCGGATCATCTCGATGGCCGGCAGTAGCAAGGGCAGGGGGTTCGCTTTGTCGGCTCCGACGGACTCCCGCGTGCCGCCGAAGATGGCTTCATAAACGCGGATGCTCTCGCCGTAGTTAATCCCCGCCGTGCAACTGATGCCCCCGGCCAGACCGGCCCCGAGATCGCTCAGCAAGTCCCCGTACAGGTTGCCGCAGGCGAGCATTTCAAACTGATGCGGGCGGCTCACCAACTGCATGCAGGCATTGTCGACGATCATTTCCTTCGGGGCAATCTCCGGGAAATCTTTCGCAACCCGGCGGAAACAATCCAGATACAAACCGTCGGCCATCTTGAGAATGTTGGCCTTGTGGATGCAGTGGATCGATTTTTTGCCCAGTCGTTGGGCCAGTTCAAACGAGAAGCGGAAGAACCGCAGGCAGACGCTTTCCGTGACGATCTTGAAGCTTTGGACGATGCCCGGAACAATTTCGTGTTCCGTGGTGGCGTACAAGTCTTCCGTGATCTCGCGGACCATCGTGAAATTGATGTTCTGGAACCGGCTGTTCAACCCGGCCAGATTGTGGATGGGCCGAACAGTGGCAAACAACCCCAGACTTTTGCGAAAGGCGACATTCGCATTCGCGGGAGTGCCGGGGTTGGAAGCACTGGTCGGTGGAGGCAGCAGCTTGGTTTTCAAGACGACGCCAGTTTGCCGGATGGCTTTCGCCAGTTCATCCGGCAACATCGGCAAGCCTTGGGAAACGGCCGCCCAACCAGCGGGAAAGACCTGCCAGTCGATTTCCAAGCCGGCCGCCGACAGCACCTTGCGGACGGCTTGTTCCTGATCGAAACCAATCCCGCCACCTTGCACAAAAACGACTCGCCGCATGTGAGAAACTCCACCCGGAGAGATGTGGCCAATGGTTCGTCAATTCAACGCCAAAATCAGACGGTGTACGTGCTACTGGAAGTATCACCGCCTCGACCCGTCCAGTTCGTGTGGAAGAACTTGCCTCGGGGTTCGTCCACCCGTTCGTAAGTGTGGGCGCCGAAGAAGTCCCGCTGGGCTTGCAACAGGTTCGCCGGGAGATTCTCCGTGCGGTATCCGTCGAAGAAGGCCAGCGCGGTGCTGAACGCGGGAACAGGAATCCCGGCCGTCACGGCGGCGGCGATCACTTGCCGCCAGCCGGCTTGCGCGTCGCCGACTTCTTTGACGAAGTACGGATCGAGCAACAGGTTCCCGAGTTTCGGGTTGTTGTCGTAGGCTTCCTTGATCTTGCCAAGGAACCGGCTGCGGATGATGCAACCACCGCGCCACATCAGGGCGATGCCGCCGTAATTCAAGGTCCAGCCATAAGCCTTGGCGGCCGAGGTCATCAGCATGTACCCTTGGGCATAGCTCACAATCTTCGAGGCGTACAGAGCATCACGGATTGAGTCGATGAACGCTTTTTTGTCAGCCACTTTGATCTTGCCATCGCCCGGCCCCTTGAGAACCTTGGCGGCTTCCACCCGTTCGGACTTGAGGGCCGACACGCAGCGGGAGTACACGGCTTCGGAAATCAGCGTGATCGGAATCCCGTGTTCCATGCTGTCAATGACGGTCCACTTGCCGGTTCCCTTTTGACCGGCCGCATCGAGAATCTTGTCCACCATTGGCTTTCCGTCCTTGTCGCGGAAGGCCATGATGTCGCGGGTGATCTCGATGAGGTAGCTGTCCAGCACGCCTTTGTTCCACTCGGCGAACACGGCCTGAATCTCGTCGGCGCTCATTCCGAGGCCGGTCTTCAGCAGGTGATAGGCTTCGCCGATCAGTTGCATGTCGCCGTATTCGATGCCGTTGTGAACCATCTTCACATAATGCCCGGCTCCGCCTTCGCCGACCCAGTCGCAGCAGGGTGTGCCGTCTTCGACCTTGGCCGCCACTGATTGGAAGATCGGCTTGACATGCTCCCAAGCGGCGGGCGAACCGCCCGGCATGATGCTCGGTCCGTGTCGGGCGCCTTCTTCACCACCGGAAACCCCGGTGCCGATGAACAAAAGCCCCTTGGCCTCCAGTTCCTTGCGTCGGCGTTCGCTGTCACCGAACAGCGAGTTGCCGCCGTCGATGATGATGTCGCCTGGTTCCAGGTGAGGGGCCACCAAGGCGATGAAGTCATCGACGGCCTGGCCGGCCTTGACCAGCATCATCACCCGGCGGGGCCGCTTGAGCTTGGCGCACATTTCTTCAATTGAGTGCGCTCCGACGACCTTGGTTCCCTTGGCTTCCTTGGCCAGAAACTCGTCCACCTTCGAGACCGTCCGGTTGAACGCCACCACGGTGAACCCGTGGTCATTCATGTTGAGAATGAGGTTCTGGCCCATGACGGCGAGGCCGATTAACGCAATATCGCCTTGAGGTTGCATGTTCTGGTGCTTTCCAAGAAGTTGGGGAACCGCTTCGATCTGCGGCAACGCTTCGATTCAGTTGCCGCAATTCTAAAGCCGGAAGACGGGAACGGCCATCACATCCGTGTCAGGAACTCCTGAGGTTCGGGGCTTTTGCACTTTCCGATTCCGCGCGGGACCGCACAATACGAAGGCACCAACGGGGGATGATTGTGCCGGGCACGGGTGACAGGCTGAAAAATCCGTCGAAAGAATGGGCCGCCCATCTCTGGACCGGCGCGGACTTGTTTGCCTGGCTGCGGCTGATGGCACACGGACGATATGCCTTCGACCTCAAACATCTTTACATCGGCATGACCGTGACGGCTGTATCGGCGGCCAACACTTTTCTCCGATATGCCCAGAATCATCATTTCGGCGAACGGATCAAAAACACGCCGTTTGCCGAAGATCCGGTTTTTATTCTGGGCCACTGGCGGGGCGGCACGACGTTGCTCCATGAGTATCTGATGTTGGATTCAAGGTTGGCTTGTCCTTCCACGGCCGAATGTTTCAACCCTTGTCATTCACTACTGACGAACAAGTATCTGATTAAATATTTTGGTTGGATGCTCCCCAACCGGCGATTGATTGACAACATGGCGATGGGCTGGGAACGGCCACAAGAAGATGAGTTCGCCATGTGTTTGCTGGGCGCGCCCTCGCCTTATCTGCGGATTGCTTTTCCAAATTCCGGCTTGGTGGATGAAGCGGCTTACGATCTGGACGATTTGTCGGAGGCCGACTGCCAACGGTGGGAAAAGACTTTTTACCACCTGCTTCAAACATTCAACTATCACCATCGGAAAAGGCTAGTGTTGAAATCTCCACCGCACACCTGTCGCATTCCGACTTTGTTGAAAATGTTTCCTGGGGCCAGATTTATCCATCTGGTGCGAAACCCTTATACGGTCTTTTTATCAACCGTCAATTTGTGGAAGACGCTTCATCAGGCTCAGGGGCTTCATGCCCCGACCAATCACGGCATCGAAGAATATGTGTTTGATCGGTTCCTGCATTTTTTCCACCGATATGAGGCAACGAAATCGCTCATCCCGAAAGGGCAACTCATCGAAATGCGGTACGAAGATTTGGTGGAAGATCCGATCACACAAGTTGAGTCCGTTTACCGGCAATTGTCGCTGGGAGATTTTGAAGCAGTGCGGGGACGTTTACAAGATTATGTGAAAGCGAATGCCGGTTACAAGCGGAACAAATGGACGTTGCCGGTTGAACTGCGGGATCAAATTTCAAAACGCTGGGGCGAAGTCATCCGACAGTATGGTTACTCGCCCCCGGAAGGCTGATCGTCGGCCTTGGGGGGAAGTTGGGCGGCCACCCATTCCATCTGGCGGGCCAGCCCATGCAACATGCGAACTTCGACGGGAGTAGGGTTAGACCGGGCGATGAGTTGCCGGATGCCGTGGAATAGCAAATCGGCCTTTGTCCCCCAAACATAATGGATGGCTTCCAAGCCATGTCTCAGATGCCGGAACATTTCCTCTTGCGAGGCATAGTTCGCAATCTGTCTTGATGGGGGCGTCTGATAGTTTGCCGTCCGCTGGGCAAATTGACGGCGAAGTTCATAGAGGCAGATGCCGACGGCCATGCTGAGATTAAGCGACGAATACTCATGATCCGTGATGATGCGGATCAACCCATGACATTGGGCAATCTCCGCGTTTGCCAATCCATGCGGTTCCGGGCCAAACACCAACGCGCTCGGGCCGGTTTGCAGCGAATCCACAAAGACAGGCAACACTTCATCCGGCCGGCCGTAATGCGATCCGCGATAAAGACCTTCGACATTGGCGGAGGTGGCGAAAACCAACTGGCAATCGGCCACCGCTTCTTCAAATGTGTCTACGATTTTGGCATTGGTCAGCAGGTTTTCGCCGTGCGTGGACATGCGCCGGGCTTCATCCGAAAGCGGATCGGCATACGGCGAGACTAATGTGAGTTGGTTCAGCCCGAAGTTTTTCATCACTCGGGCCACAGAGCCGACATTCCCCGCGTAGTGGGGGCGAACCAGCACGACGCGGGTGTTGGCAATCATGTCCGGTCACAATCCCAAAACGTCGGCCATTGTGTATTTCCCGGCCGGTCGGTTCGCTAGGAATTTCGCCGCCGACAAGGCACCGCGGGCATAGCTGTCCCGGCTGTAGCCTTTATGAACGAGTTCCATTGTCTCGCCCAAGGCGCTGAAAATGATCGTGTGTTCGCCGACGTTATCCCCGGCCCGGATGGCGTGCATGCCTATCTCGGTGGCGGGACGTTCGCCCAACAAACCTTCGCGGCCATGTTGCAGATCCGGGATGGCCATCGCTTGTTGCACGATCTTGGCGAAGTGCATCGCCGTGCCGCTGGGCGAATCCTTCTTGAAGCGGTGATGCCGTTCGACGATTTCGACATCGAAACCTTTGCCCTTGAGGGCAGTCCCGGCGTCGGCGACCATCTTGAAGAGCAGGTTCACCACCAAGCTCATGCTGGGGGAGAACAGCACCGCTGTTTCGTGGGCGGCGGCTTCAATGATCGCCCGTTCTTCGTGAGTATGGCCGGTGGTGGCCACCACAATCGGAATCTTCCGGCCTTCACAGACCTTGAGGATTTCGAGCGAACCTTCCGGCGTGGAGAAGTCAATCAACACATCGGGCGTTACCGATAGCGGCAGTTCCGGTGTCACCAACACCCCGGCTGGGCCGACGCCCGCGAGGTCACCGGCGTCTTTCCCGATGTTCGGGTGTTTGGGATTGTCGATGGCGGCCACCAACACCAGTTCGGGGTCTTCTTTGGCAAGGGCAACAAGACGTTGGCCCATTCGCCCGCAGGCTCCGTTGATCGCAATTTTAATTTTCATGGCGCTCATGCGTACACGTCAATCGCTTTGATGATTTCGTCCAGATCGTTGGGAACCTGTACCGCCCTGTTGGCGTAGTTTGCTCGACGAACCCCGCGTTTGCCGAGAGTTTCCTCAAACATTTTGGGGTCGGCCGAGTGATAAGCCACCGTGGCTGTCGGGTCTTTCAGTTGATGGCCCGTCAGGATGCAGGCCACCCGTTCGTCGGCGCCGATAATGCCCTCGGCCCGCAGTTTCTTCAGACCAGCGACACTGGCGGCCGATGCGGGTTCGCAGCCAAGTCCGCCGGCCGCGATTTTCGCTTTGGCGTCCAGAATCTCTTGGTCGGTCACTTCGCGGACTACTCCGCCGCAGCGTTCCAACGTCCGGAGACCTTTGGGGAGATTGACCGGCCGGTTGATTTCAATGGCGCTGGCGATGGTGTCCGCGCGGGCATTGGATGCATCCAAGCCCCGCATATATGAGTCCACCAGCGTTTGTTCGTACCGCCCGCCCTGCCAGCGAAGATTTTGCCGTTCGTAGAGTTGATAAAAAGTGTCGGCCCCGGCCGCGTTGATGACGGCGATTCGGGGGCAGCGGTTGATGAGGCCAAGTTCCATCAATTCGATGAATGCTTTGCCAAAAGCCGATGAATTTCCGAGATTGCCCCCCGGCACCAGAATCCAATCCGGCACCTCCCAATTGAAGGCTTCCAACACCCGGTACATGATCGTTTTTTGCCCTTCCAGCCGGAAGGGATTGATTGAATTTACCAGATAGATGCCAAGCTGTTTGCTGACTTGCTGCACGCGGGCCAAGGCATCATCAAAGTCCCCGGCAATTTGCACCGTGAGCGCCCCGTGATCGAGGGCTTGGGCTAGTTTGCCGTAAGAGATTTTCCCTGAACCGATGAAGATGATGGCTCGGAGATCGCTGGCCGCGCAGTAGATGGAGAGCGAAGCGCTGGTGTTGCCGGTGCTAGCGCACGCCGCCCGGCGGGCACCGACCATCCGGGCATGGGCGAAGGCCCCGGTCATCCCGTTGTCTTTGAAGCTCCCGGAGGGGTTCATTCCCTCGTATTGCAAGAAAACCCGGCTCGCATTCATCCCCGTGTATTTGGCCACATAATCGGATCGTTGGCAGAGGGTCTGGCCTTCGCCGATGGTCAGAATGTCCGAGTCGTTGGCGAACGGGAAGAGTTCGCGGAAGCGCCAGACGCCGCTAAACTCCAGCGGTTCCGACCGGCGGGACCATTTGGCTTCAAAGTCTTTGAGTTTGGATGGCGGCCGCAGCTTGTTCCAATCGTAGGCCACGTCCATCAAGTTGCCGCACTTCGGGCAATGGAACGATGTGTCGTCGAGAGAGGACGTTCCTCCACAATGAGGGAGAATACATCGCTGGAAAGCATGAGCGTTCATAAGTCTTTGTTTACAGGAACCTATCGGCCGAAGACAGGGGACTCCGGGTGTCGGTTGAGGTTTCGCGTGCCGATAAAGACGACAGAACGAAAAAAACTGTTTGTAGTCGGCCGCGAATCGTGGTACGAATGTATTACCCGCCGAAGCTGCCCGCGTTTTGATCCTGCCGATTGTCCTCACCCACCGCCGCCATGCTCCAATCTCTCCGATGGATGCCGCTCCTTTTCACGCTGATCGTTTTCACGGTCAATATCGGCCAATGCGCGGAGTCAGTTGCCGTTCGGAATGTCGTCGCAAATCCCCCGTCCGTCCATTTAAGTAGCCCGGAAGCCCGTCAAACGATCCTTCTTGAAGGGATCAATCCTGGAAATCGCGTGATTGACCTGACCACCCGCGCGATTTGGACGGTGGATGACTCAACGATTGCCGTGATGACCGACAACCGCGTGAAACCGTTGAAAGACGGTGAAACCCAAATCCGGGCGGTGATTGACGGGCAAAAGGTGGTGATCCCCCTGCGGGTGAGCGGTTCGCAGACGAGTAGGGATTATCATTTTGAAAACGACATTGAACCGCTATTTGGCCGCTTCGGCTGTAACACTTCCGGCTGTCATGGAAAGGCCGAGGGACAGAACGGGTTCAAACTCTCCGTTTTTGGGTTTGACCCCGATGCGGATTATGCCGCGTTGGTGAAGGAAGCCCGTGGCCGCCGATTGTTTCCACCCGCTCCTGGTCAGAGTTTGTTTCTGACCAAGGCTTCCGGTCAGGTTCCCCACGGTGGCGGGGTTAGAATTCCAGTCGGCTCCGAGGCATATCAACTGGTGAGTGGTTGGATCGCCGCCGGGGCTCCGATGGGGAAAACCGAGACGCCGACGGTGAAGAGCATCCGGGTGGAACCGGCCGAGCGGGTGCTGTCCGTGCATGGTGTCCAGCAATTACGGGTGGTCGCCACGTATTCGGATGGCAAGGAACGGGATGTGACCTCAACGGCGAGGTTTCAGACCAACAACGAAGCCGTTGCCATCGTCAACGCCAACGGGACCGTCTCTTCGCTTGATGTCCCCGGTGAAGCAGCCATCATGGCCTCGTTCAGCAACGAGTCGGCGATTTTCCGAGTGATGATTCCTCAGACGGCCAAGGTGCAAACCGCTCCGGCCCCGTCGTTCAATTTCATTGACGACCGCGTGGCCGACAAACTGGCCAAACTGAACATTGAGCGGTCAGGGCTTTGTTCGGATGAGGCATTCCATCGCCGGGCGTATTTGGATGTCATCGGCACGCTTCCGACCATTGCTGAAACGAGGGCTTTCCTCGCGGACAAATCGCCGGACAAACGCTCGAAGCTGATTGATCAACTCCTGACACGACCTGAATACGCCGATCTTTGGGCCTTGAAATGGGCCGACGTGCTGCGGGTGGATCGGCAAATCTTGGGTCACCAACGGGCTTACGACTATTACCGATGGATTCACGACAACGTGGAGAAAAACACCCCGTTCGACTCGTTCGTCCGGGAATTGGTGACGGCCGAGGGACCACTGGACGATACGCCCCCGGCGAATTTCTACAAAGTGGTCTCGAAACCCGGAGATGCCTCCAACACGCTGTCCCAAGTGTTTCTTGGAGTCCGCCTGGCGTGTGCGGAGTGTCATCACCACCCGTTTGACCGCTGGGGCCAGAACGATTACTACGGAATGGCGGCCTTTTTCACTCCCTTGTCTGTCAAGAAAATCGGGCCGATGGAAGCCCTCTCATCCAAGGGCGACGCGATTTCCAAACATCTCCGCACCGGGCAAATGATGACGGCCCAAGCCTTGGGCACCGCCTTCCCGGCGGAGCCCAAGGGGGATCGCCGGGCCGAATTGGCCGCTTGGATGACCGATGCCAAGAATCCCTATTTCGCCAAAAATATTGCAAACCGCTTGTGGGCTCACTTCATGGGCCGGGGATTGGTGGAACCGGTGGACGACCTGCGGGCGACCAACCCGCCAAGCAACCCGGAACTGTTGGATGCCCTTGCCAAATCGGTGATCGAATCTCGGTTCGATGTGAAAAAGGTCATCAAGCTGATTTGCGAATCTCGGACCTACCAAACATCATCGGCCAGCCTTCCGGCGAATGCCAAAGATGAGCAAAACCATTCTCGCATGTTGCTGAAGCGTCCCGACGCGGAAGTGTTGCTGGACATGGTTTCGCACTCCACGGGCATTGCCGAAAAATTCGAGGGAATGCCCAACGGCACCCGGGCCATCCAATTGTGGGATAGCAAAGTTCGGCACATCTTTTTGAAGCAGTTCGGCCGGCCGGCCCGTATTAGCGCCTGCGAATGTGAACGCAATGCGGAGCCGAGCATTGCCCAAGTGTTAAACCTGCTTAATGGCGAAACAATCAACGACAAACTCCGGCATGATCAGGGTCGGATTGCAATCTTGGCCCGCGACATAAAGAATGATTCCGAGGTCGTCGACGAGATGTTCCTGGCGATTCTCTCTCGTTTGCCAACGGCTGCCGAACGAGACAGAATAACCTCCCATCTCGCCAAGAATTCAACCCGTCGCCAACAAGCGATGGAAGACGTGGCGTGGGCCCTCCTGAACACCAAAGAGTTTTTGTTCATCCACTGATCGGACGGAACCGCGAACCGTTCCCCTTTTTTCGAGGCTGATATGCAAGGGCGAAACCGATTTTGCGACGGGCTGACCCGCCGGGACGCGCTGCGGGTGGGGGCGGGCGCGATCATGGGAAGCACGTTTTCCCTGCCGCGATTGCTGGCCGCCGACAAGACCAAATCGCCCGGCACGAAAGATGTTTCGCTGATTTATGTCTTCCTGCACGGGGGACTCAGCACCATCGACACGTTTGACTTGAAGCCGGACGCCCCCGCCGAGTTTCGTGGCGAATTCAATGCGATCAACACCAATCTGCCCGGAGTCACCGTTTGCGAGCATCTCCCCCAAGTGGCAAAGGAGATGGACAAGTTCTCGCAAATTCGCTCGTTCCGGCACCACAACTCGGACCACGGACCGGCCGACCATTACATGTTGACGGGGTATTTTCCCCAAGCCGGTTTCAACCCGAGCATTACCCCGAACAACCAACGCCCGTCCCACGGGTCGATCATCGCCCGCAAACTCGGGCCGCGCGGGGCCGTGCCTCCTTATGTGTGTCTCCCCAAGGTTCACCCCAGTTTTGGCTCGGCCTATCTCGGCGCCGTGGCGGCTCCCTTTGGCATTGATGCCGATCCGAATGCCCCCGATTTCAGCGTGCCGAACATTGTTCCTCCGCTGAATGTGTCCGGCAGTCGACTCGACGACCGGCAATCGTTGCTGGCCGGTCTGGATGAGTTTCAAAAATCCGGCGAGGCCAAGGCCAACCGGGCGGCCGGAACCATCGGCGTCTTCCAACAAAAAGCCTTTGAGTTGATGACCTCGGCCGACACCAAACGGGCTTTTGATATCCACGCCGAATCCCCGAAAATGCGGGACACCTACGGCCGAAATTCCCTCGGCCAATCCTGCCTCATGGCCCGGCGCCTTGTGGAAGCGGGCGTGCGATGCGTGACCATCGACCACAGCAATTGGGACACGCACGATAATAACTTCAGCGTGTTGAAAAAGACATTGTTGCCCCAATTTGACCCAGCCATTTCCACCTTGTTTCGCGATCTCGCCGAACGGGGCATGTTAGATACGACTCTAGTGGTCATCACCGGGGAATTTGGCCGCACGCCACGGATTAACAAGAACGCCGGCCGGGATCACTGGGGGCCTTCCTTCACGGTGTTATTAGGCGGCGGGGGCATCCACGGCGGACGCGTCATCGGCAAGTCCGACGCCCGCGCGGAAAAACCTGGCTCTGACCCTTTCGGCCCGGAAGACCTTACCGCGACCATCTGCCAGACGCTCGGCATCGATCCCAAGGAAGAGTTCCGCACCCCCGACGGCCGGCCGGTGGCCATCGTCAACGGCGGCAAGGTGATTCAAGAATTGTTTTAACCGATCATCCCACATGAACCGATTTTTCCCCTCCGTCGCGGTGTTGATGCTTGGCGGCTCGCTTCTTCAAGCTGATCCTCCCGTGGCAAGCCATTTGTTCCCGGCGGGGGGGCAACGCGGCACGGATGTCTCCTTCCATGTCGGCGGGTTGAACCTCAACCAGCAATGTGAAATGGAGATGACGGGGAAGGGTGTGACCGTGCCCAAGTTGGTCACCCGAACCGCTTCCCCTTGGTTTGAAGGGCCGGTGCTGCCGCTTCCCGAATCGCAACGACAGGAAAATTATCCCCGGTCAATGGCCGCTCGGGCGACCATCGACGCCAAGGCCGAACCGGGCGACCGATTGGTGTTCCTCCGCACGTCTCAAGGGTTCACGCTGCCCATGAGATTCGTTGTGGGAACACTTCCTGAAATTGTGGAAACCGAGGTTGATGGCGAGGAACCGTCGCGTGAGGTGAAACTTCCCCTTACCATCAATGGCCGCATCTTCCCCCGTGAGGACGTGGATACCTGGGCGGTTCGTCTTGAGGCGGGCCAGATTTTCACGGCAATGGTGGATTCCGAAAGGCTTGGCTTGCCGTTGGAAGCCAAGATTGTGTTGCGAGATCCCGCCGGGGCGACGGTTGCCGAAGCCGTCAACAAAGGGAATCGCGATCCAAAACTCAGCGTGACGGCGAAAGTCTCCGGGACGCACACCATCACCATCACCGATGCAAGGGGAGACGGCGGCCCGGCATACGTCTATCGGCTGACACTCACGAACAAACCGCTCGACACCAGCCTGCCTCCATCAAACGACGGACCATCAATCCAGCGCACGGCCACTGAAAATCCCGATCCTGTGCGCGGTAACATTCTGCCCTTGCCAGGCGTCGGCAACGGTTCGATTGGCAAACCCGGCCAGATTGATCGCTGGTCGGTGATTGCCCGCAAAAATCAGCCAATCGACATCGAACTCAAGGCGCGATCGTTGGATTCTCCGCTGTTGGGCCGAATCGCCGTGCAGGATGCGAACGGCAAAGAAATCGTGACCGCCGAAGCCGGAAGCGGCGAGCAATTAGATCCGGTCATCAAATGGACGCCATCAACAGACGGTTTGTTTTTCATCACGGTGGCTGATTTGTTCCCAAGACGGGGCGGCGCTGATTATGGCTATCGACTACGATTGTCGAATCCGCTCCCCGATTTTGATCTGACATTCGCTTCGCCGGTTCTCAACATCGTTCGGGGAGCAAACGCAAATCTCAAATTATCCTTGGTTCGCAAAGGCTCGTTTAACGGCCCGGTAAAGGTGACCATTGATGGCTTGCCCAACGGCGTTACCATCCCGAAAGAAGTGAGCTTTGCCGCCGGGCAAAATTCGCTGGATGTCCAGTTTCAAAGCGTTGCCTCATCCACCATTGCCCCCGCGAAACTCACCATCACCGGGACGGCTTTGATTCCGATGACTCCGTTCACGGCCATGCCTCTTTCGATCAGTCATGAGGCTGTTTGGAAAGAATCCCATGAGATAAGCACACTGAGAATGATGGTGGCGATTCCAACCCCGTTCAAAATCGCCGGTGATTACGAATTGAAACTGATTCCACGCGGGACCGTTTATGTTCGGAAGTATCACATTCAACGCAATGGCTTCAACGGCCCGATTGACATCGAACTGGCGGATAACCAAGCCCGCCATTTGCAGGGAGTAACCGGCCCGAGAATCACGATTCCGGGCGACAAGAGTGATTTCGATTATCCGCTGACGCTCCCCTCTTGGATGGAGACCGGCCGAACTTCCCGCACCTGTGTCATGGGAACCGCCACCGTCCGGGAGGCCGACGGATCGGAGCATGTCGTCAATTTTTCCTCGCGGGAACAGAACGACCAGATCATCGCCGTCGTCGAACCGGAACGCCTGAGCCTGCGGGTGGAAAACACAACGGCCCGGCTGACCAACAACGGCCCGGCCGTCATGCCGGTCACCGTGCGACGGGGCATTGGCTTGGCGGGGCCGGTGGAAGTGGTCGCCGAGTTTCGCTCCGAAGCGATCACCAGCGCCAAAATCGTTGTGGATGCCAAATTGGAAACGGGTCAGATAGTCTTCAAAAGCAGTTCGACCGTGAAATCACTGACGGCCGTGTCTGTCATCCTGCGGGCCACCACGAAGGACGAACAGGGCCGGGCGGTGACCGCCGAACAATCGCTGACCGTTTACGTTGTTCCCTGATTCACCCATACCGTAGAATTCCCTCGTCTGAACTCTCTCCCGATCTCGGAGGATCACTGGATGAATTTGATTCGTTGGACCCTGGCCTGCGTGGCCATTGTCCTCATCGCCCAAGTCTCGCTGGCCGAAAACAAAAAACTGCTCCTCGTCACCGATTCCGGCGGCTTCGTTCACGACTCCGTGGGCCTGTCCGAGCAAATATTGAAGGAAATCGGGCCGAAGAACGGCATTGATGTGACCTGCTTCCGCTACACCCGCGATCCCGAATCCAAGGATTTCGCCTCTTACGCGGATCGGTTTCGCAAGACCACCGGCGTGCCCTGTGAAAAGGAAAACTGCGGCCGGGTGAATGCCGAGACGCTGAAGAAATTCGACGGCGTGCTGTTCTTCACCACCGGCAATCCGCTGACCAATGACGAAGTGAAAGATCTCGTCGAGTGGGTCAAAGCGGGTGGGGCCGTCGCCGGCGTTCACTGCGGATCAGACACGCTATATCCAGCCAAAGACCGTCCGATGAATGCCGCCTTCGGCGAATTGATCGGTGCCTACTTCGACGGCCATCCGTGGCACCAGAAAATCAAAATCGTCGTGGAAGACCCCAACCACGCCGCCGGCAAAGGCTTCAAAACTGGCGATGAAATCACGGATGAGATTTACCAGTTCCGTCCCGAGCCATATAGCCGCAACAAACTGCACATCATCCTCTCAGTGGACAATTCCTCGATTGACGTGAGCAAAGGCAAGCGATCAGACAAAGATTATGCGATCTCATGGTGCCAGGAAGTGGAAAAAGGCCGGACGTTCTACTCCTCGCTCGGCCATCGCAAGGAAGTCTGGAAAGATCCCCGCTATCAGGAACATTTGATCGGCGGACTCAAGTGGGCGTTGAAGGATGCCAAGGGTGACGCCACCCCGAGTGTGAAATCGAAAAAGGATTAAACCGGACCCCTTGATGGGCCGTAGACGCCGACTAAGATGATCGGCGTGCGGGATTGGTATATCGGCTGTGCCCAGCCTTCCCAAGGCTGTGAGACGAGTTCGACTCTCGTATCCCGCTTCCATAAGTGCCTGTTTTGTAAGGGTTTACGACGACATATCTGCGGCCAAATTCTTGCGGCCAAATCTGCGGCCAAATTCGGGACGAAATCAGGTACATCAATTCCAGATTTGGCCGCAACCCAACCATAATTTGGCCGCAAATTGCCAAGGTGATGATCCACCGCTGAGGCTATCTGTGAACCTCGCCGCCATCGAACTGGAAATCCTGCAACTCCACAACGGCCTCTCGCTCAAGTCAACTGTCGAGGCCGCTCGCAAAATCGGCGACCTCCTTGTCCAAGCCAAGTCAAGCCTCCCTCATGGCCATTACTTGCCTTGGGTCAGCCCCCTTGGCATTCACCGGACAACTGATTCCCGGTACATCCAGATTTGCAAGGCCCCAAATGATGCGAGCGTGCATCATTTGACCATCGACGGGCTTCTCAGCCTCATCAAAGCAGGAAGGAAAGCCGAACGCCGTGAAGCCGCAGTCATCGACAATTTGCAAACATTTTGATTGGTTTTCGTCAGCAAACATCCCCTAAATGCGCACACGGTAGTATAATTTTGACCAGTATGTGAACATATGTCCTTGATGGGGAAAACCAGTGGACCTGATCAACGAGTTGCAGATCAGTGCCGAGCGAGACGACGTTCTTGTTGTTCTTCGCAAAACTCAACGGCTGGCATCGAAACTAAACCTCACCGATATTTCGGATTGGCTTCAATCTGAACAAGAAGGGTACGCGACTAATCTCGCGGTGCCACCCTATCGGAAAATTGCAACATCACTCGTCTTGCACAGCAGTGGCTATATTCCGGCAGGTTTTGGCCGAATCACAAAGGGAGTCCAAGAACTTTCATTTAATCCCAACGTCATTCTGCCAGTACGTGATTCCATCAGCACGATAATGGACTGGATCAAAGGCAATCAGGACGTTTTTGTCAGGGTTCCCATTGATTCGGTTCTCGCTAGGAATTTACCAAACTTTGTAGATCCGGAATTTGTCAGCCAAGTTTGCTTCATGTACAAATTAAATGCCTCTCAAATTAACGCCATACCAGACCGAATTAAAAATAAAGTACTGACATGGGCGTGCAGTCTGGAGCAAGCTGGCATAAAGGGGGATGCTCTTTCATTTGACGAAAGAGAGAAACAGATCGCCCACAACATCACATTCAACATCACGGAAAGCAATATCGGACAACTGAACAACATGGGTGCAAATCACAAAGGAGCCTGAGCGTGGGTAACACTAACCTTGTGAATGAGTTGCAAAGCAGCGCGGAACGAGACGACGTTCTCACTGTTCTCCGAAAGGCTCGACGGCTGGCGTCGAAGCTGGGGGTGAACGAAATTGACGAATGGCTTAAAGCCGAACAGAATGGGTATGCCGAAGGACAAGATGTTCCGAGTTATCGAAAGGTGAAGGGCGTTCTGGTGTTTAACTCAAACGGTCCGATCCCGGTCGGGATGGGCATGACCGGCAATGGTATAATGGACTATCCCGGAGGTTACTCTGCCGACCGCGTGGCAGCAGATCCAATGAGCGGAATTGTTGCCCATATTGAAGATCTGTTAAGCAAGAAAATGGGAATTTACGAGCAACTAGCTGACAATGGCCTTTGCAACAGATTTCGGAAAACTCTTCATCCGTACTTTGCTCATCAGGTCACATTCATGTTCAAACTGAATACTGCCCAAATCAAAGCCATCCCTGATGCCGTCAAGGACAAAATTCTTGACTGGGCATGCGAGTTGGAAAGGCGTGGTGTCCGTGGAGATGACATGACTTTCAATGACAACGAGCGTCTGCTCGCCCATTCCATCACGTTCAACATCAGCAACTCCCAAATCGAGCAGTTGAACAACATGGGCAACAACGTTAAGGGGAAACTTAATGGCTGAGTTCAACATTCAGAACTCCAAGATCGAACAGGTCAACGACACTGGAGACAACTACAAGATCACCGGAAATTCGGCCCCAGTAGTCGTGTCTGGAAACGATGCCGTTCAGACAGCCGGGACTAACAACAAGGTTCAAGTCGCCCCGTCAGAGCAACCGTCTATCTGGGGAAAACTCTGGGAGAAGGTCAAGGGTTGGTGGAAAACATGTTTTGGATAAAGCGAACCGGAGACGAAGCCAAAGCGTCCAGTAAAATGTCCATCAGACTCACCACAATCTCGCCGAGCCCATGCCATGAGAGATATGTTTCCCGGCTACGTGATCCCAACTGAAGCTGAAATCATCGAAGCATTCAAGGACGCGATCATCTCATTCGATGCAAACATCTTGCTGGACTTGCATCGACTCAATCATGACATGGCCGACAAGTTCGTCAAGACTTTGAAAGATTTGAAGGGCCGTTTGTGGCTCACTCATCAAGCCGCCTTGGAATTCATGAGGAACCGCCTCAATGTCATTCAAGATCAGGCGAACATCTATGACGATTTGAAAACCGAATTCGACAAGATGGTTTCTCCTTTCCAAGGCAAAATCAGGCGTCATTCGCCATTCCCGCTCGAAAAGTATCAGAAACGGTTTGAGGAAATCAGCAAAGAAATCGAAAAGGATGTTGCTGAACTGAAAGCCAAACACATTGATCAAACCCACAATCACGCGGTTTTCGATGCGATTGATGAGATTTTCAAAGGCCAGATTGGCTCGAAATTCACGGAGGAAGAACACAAGAAACTGATTGAAGATTGCAAGATCAGGTTCGAGAAAGAAATTCCACCCGGCTTCAAAGATGCCAAGAAACCAGAGGATCGCAAATACGGGGACGCGATCATGTGGCTCCAACTGATCGCTTACGCGATTGAGAAAAAGAAAACAGTGATCTTCGTGCTGGAAGATAACAAAGAAGATTGGTGGGAAAAGGACAAAGGCCGCAACCGACCTCGACCTGAACTAATTGAAGAGATGCACCAGAGAGCCGGTGTCCGCTGCTTCATTTTTAAGACAGAGGCATTTTTGACATATGCATCCAAGTTTCTGAAACAGAATGAGCCAAAAGAATTGATCGATGAAGTTCGAGCAGTTGGCAAGCAAAAAGCAGTATTAGAAACAGAAAAAAGACATTCACGCGAAGAAGAATTTGCTTGGGAAAATCGGACTCTTGAAAAGATTGCAAGTCTAAAAACACAAATCGAATCATTGAGGCAATCATTGGATTATTGGGTAGCTGAGTCAGCGCAAGCTTTTCCAAGAATGAGTGAGGCCAAAGATGCCTTTATGAGAGATTCGACAAGCGCAGCGGCAGACGTTCTAAGAAATTGGGAGGAGAAGGCCGTGTATGCCAAATCTCAAATTGCAGTTACTGAGAGCGAATTAAGAAGGACGATGAATAAAGAACATCGATTAAGAAGAGAGTTGGAAGCAGCAGCCGGTATGAGACTACAAAGGAGTTTGATGAGCGATAAAGAAAAAGTCATGCTTAGAGCCTCTGAAGTCGAAGCTGCGATGAGGCGAGAGGAATCAGAAGCAGAAACAGCCAAAGCATGGGCATTAATAAAGGCTACTGAAGAAGGCACTGTCGCGAAAACGAATGTGAATGGAGTGGCTATTTCCGAAGCGGGTTTTTAGAGCGGTTCTCGAATGGGTGTAGCGGGCGTCCTCTCGAAACATCTGCCGCAACAACGTTGTCGATTCATTGTCCGCTACACCCACTTGAGAACCGCTCTAGCGAAAGCAGAATGAAGAAATTCACGAATGCTCTGCAAGCAGATTCAAACCTTCATAGATCGTTGTTCTGCTCATGTTCAGGACGCGAGACATGGCGGTCGGGGAGTCACCAGCCGATTTCATGGCTTTCAAAGTCTTTAACACCTCCGGGGTCAGCTTGTGATGGCTTCCCTTTGGCCTGCCCCCGCCCCACTTTTCACCCCGCGCCCGCTTCGCCGCAATCCCTGCCGCCACCCTTTCCCCGCGAACCTCCGTCTCAAAAACCGCCACCGAGATCAGGACATTCAGCAACAAGTTCTGGGTGGCCGACTGAGATGAGGTGTCGATTCCGTCCTTGAGACTGATCAGATACGCTCCTTTCTCCCTTAAATCGTCAATCAGCGTGACCAAGCCCTTCGCGGTTCGCCCAAGCCGATCCAGCCGCCAAACAACCAACACATCGCCCTTCCTGAGATCCTTCAGCAGTTTGCCAAAGCCGGGACGGACCATTGATTTCCCGGAGAAGCCTCGGTCGGTGTAAGTTTTGGACTGCTTGCCCTTGGCAAAGGCATCCAGATCAGGCCGCTGAGAATCGCAATTTTGGTTCTTTGTCGAAACCCGTTCGTAGATCCGATACACGTTTTCCCCTCAAATTGACCTACCCGACTACGATCTACAGGTCATCAGGCCGACTGTCCAGTTAATCGGCTAGTCAATTTTCTGGACACATCAAAAGGGCCAAAAGCAGTTTCCAGCCAGCGTTAATAAGGCCCCGAAAATTGGGGCAAAAATTGGAAGGGCCGAAAGGGTTATTAACAGCCGATTTTTGGGATCTTATTGTGGGTCGGGAGGAGGGCCGGTGCCAAGAGCCTCGCGCCGGGAATTTCTCCCTCCCCCCATCCACACCACCTCGGCCATCACCAGCCCACCGTCAGGCTGTACAGAAAAACTAAAGAGTTTTGAGGGCGCATTCAGGCCGGTGATTGCCCCGGAAATTGTCGGGGCTCCTGCTGTTCAGCGGCACATAACTATTAACCGAACAGCCAGCGGCTCAGCGGGCCGCTGGCAAGGGCTGGCGGCGATGGGCAAGCGGGGCTATCGCGGGCGGGAACGGGGCGGGACGGCGATTTGCGGGGCGATGGATCGGGCGACGGGAATTACCTTTGACCACAGCACCACCTTCAATCCCCGCAAAACTCCGTACAAGTCTGCTTTACTTAGGCCGCGCCAAATGATTACAATGACCACTAGTTTGGTGATGATTATTAGAAACCTTCGAGCAGCCAATTGGCACGGTCGAGCACGTTGTTGTCCCCATCCATCACATCACCGTTCCACGCCACCTCCAGCATTTCTAACCAGTCGGCGGGGGTAATTCCGTCTAAACTAAGGTCTTCCACAATATTGCTTGCCTTTCATTCCAGAAATCCGGCTCGGACGAAGTAGGAATCCCACACCCCCAACCTAAGTTGGAGTGTGGGTTACGTCCCAATTTTTTACTTAAGGGGCAGCATTTCTCGGGCATCATAAAACACCATAAAAACAAGGGGTTTTTGATGCGTCTGCCCAGCCATTTTGGGTGTGATGGGCAGCAAGATCGGGAGCTTCATTTGGGCACCATCGCGAGGTGATATCGCAGGGGATCACCCTTTTTGCCGGTGCCAATGATCTCTATCTGATCACCAGCCGATGCCAACTGACGCTGACATTCCGACCGCGACATGGCCAGACGTTCGCACATCTGAGTCATTGTCTTGGCCGTCTCAGGGCTGGCCGGGATGTTTCGCAAAAACTCGGCCATCCGGTCAACATGGGCTTCGGGGACATCAGTCAGGTGAAGGCCATCAGGCCGCTCGTCATAGCGGAGAGTTTTTTCGCCGTCGCGGGTCGTCATGTGCAGGGTGGCCGAGGTGGAGCCCTCTTCTCGGGTCAGATTCCACACGGAATCAGAGTTTCCTGCAATAGCCGCCGAACCTGAGTAACGGTTGCTGCCTTTGGCATTGTGATGGGGGACAACAATGGACCAATTGCTGGTTCGTGCCAAAGCCCGCAAAGGGGCCAGAACCGCTGTCATGGCCGAGGCGTCGTTTTCCGCTCCGGGATCGGCAGCCTGCAAAAATGCCGCCCGTAATGGGTCGATGATGACCAAGCCGGTGTCGCTGCCGATTTGGCTCGTCATTTTCTCGACGCGAGCCATCAGATCGTCGAGGTAGGAGGGTGTGATGGTGGCGGGGATGGCGGGGATGTCCACCGTGAAAAACAGTTCGCCAAACCGATGCTCCTCGAACGAATCTGTGAAAGCCCGCGAAATTCGTTTGACGATATGCCGTTCTCGGAGGCGGTCGCAATTCAAAAACAGCAATGGGCAGCGAGCAGAAATGTCGTTGCCAAGGAACGGTCGTTCAGTGGCAATACATCCCATGAGACTGGCCAAAACTGTGGTTTTTCCGCTGAACGGAAGCCCAGACAATACCGTTGATGTCCCCGGCTCAAGAATGTCCTTTACGATCCAACGGTCCTGTTGTTCGGCTGCCTTCTTTTTAAGCTGATCCCACGTCAGCAGGTCACTTGTCGCCTCTGTGACGGACACCGTGACAGTGACCGTCATCTCTGGCCATGTCCCGACGACGCTCGCGACCTCATGATCGGAAAAGCCTTCACCTGCGGGCCGATACATTTCGTTTTGAGCGTTCAAGGCGAAACTGATGGTCCGTTCTCTGTATTTTTCGCCTTGCCATTTGTAATATTCTCCGAGCGCGGAGGCCCCGACGAGGCGGGCAATCTGGTCCGGATCTCGGGTATAAAACGCGAGTTTCACGCACAAAGCCGCATGAGCGCGGCTCATGTCCACGCTTCCGTCGGCCTTCTTTTCAAGGATTTTTTCATCACAATCGAACAGGGCCGCGAAGCGACCGGAGCGGTCGTGGGCACGGGCCAGATCGAGGATTTCCTCGTCGCCCAGATCAAGCGTTGGTCGTTCATCTGGATTGTCGGTCTCATCCACGGCTGGCGGAGGTGCCAGCCGCTCGACAATAATGTCGGTTTGCCTCTGGATTTCGATCACTTCGTTGGCGTGGCCGGGGATGATGTGTCCGGTGAGGGTGAGATATCTGCCGGTGCTGTAAATCTCAATTTCGTGCCGTTTAAGGCCCTTGTTTTTTGGGAGTTTCCCAAGCCCAATCATCCGGAGCCCTTTGCCGCTTGGCGACCGCTCCGCATATGTTGGGATCATGAGGAAATTTTCCTCCAATCGGGTGCCCTTGCTGTGATCGAGGTCAATACCGACGATTCCGTCCGGGGCGGTCAGGACGAACCCGATCCCGTCCATGCCGACCCGAGAATCGCGGTAGATGGCCGCGACTTGTTCAAACGATCCCCAAGTTTGCGGGTTCGTCGATGATGCCCCTTTGTGCTCCACCATCTCATATATCCGATGGGGGTCATAGAGAACTTTCGTCCAGCGTGTCCCTCGATACTCGTATCGCCAGACAACCCATCGACGGAGTTTTTTCAGGGTCTCCGGGATGTTTTCGAGGATGACAGGCAGGGGGACAGGCCGGGAAATCGGCTGGAGGTTTTGGTCAACTGAGGCTACCATAATAGTGAGCACCTTTCGCGTGGGTGTGTGAAATTAGTTAGGCGGTCGGGGCAGCTACCCTCGACCGCCTTTTTTGTTGTTGAAATTCGGCTGATTTAATCAGATGTGGCAGTGGCCGATTGCCGAAAAGCCGCGAGTGCTGTCGCGTATTGCTGGTCAGTGTAATAGTCGCGGTTTCCCCAGCGATAGTCTGGGGCAGCAACTGCTCTGGTTTGCCTGATGGCATACCACACATTTGTCAGTGGTTTTCCAACGGCTTTGGCCAAATCGGCGATGCTGTGAAGCCGGATTTCTTCGCGGTTCACATTGATGATTTTCATGATGTGGGACTCCTTTCCCTTAAGTAAGTCTTGAGCCTAAGAGATTTTTCCTTTCAACACCAGAATTATTTGGCAAATTATTTCAGCCGCCC
>NZ_JH636439.1:1759080-1776842 GCF_000255705.1 Zavarzinella formosa DSM 19928 | reverse complement strand
CTGTCTAAAATCACCGATACTTTCGGGCAGGGCGGGACCTATTTAGATACGGGCATGGGCAATATTCATCAGGACGCCGCTCGTCGGGCGCGTTACCAACAACACCTGAAAAGCGACTACTGGCAGGCGGTGAGGCAAGCCGTTTACGACCGACAGGTTGGGCTGTGCCACTATTGCAATGGGCACTTGATGGGAAAATTTGACTGCCACCACCTCAATTATTCGCATTTTGGCCGGGAAATGCAGGCTCTCCAGACCTGTGTGGCGGTTCATCGAAGTTGCCATGAGGAAATTCACAACCCGCAGATCTCTTGGGCTGAATTGATCGCGAAAGTAGATCGCCTTGGCCGCTAAAATTCCTCAAAGCCCGCGTTTCACAAAATACTCCTGATTTGACTCCCGGATTTTCCTCAGATCCTGCAAGGAAAAACATGGTTCCCGCATGTTCTGGACCCGATGTGCGGGCCTGTCCACAGCCCCTTTGCCAATCCATGCCCTCAGTGTGATCAACGGCATTCCCAGCTTTTCAGAGGCTTTTGAAATCGAGAAATATCCGCTGGCGACCGCCCGATGGGTTGGCAGGGTCAGCGATTCATGAGCCTTTAACTGGTCCTTCAGGACAGGCAAATCTTCTGGCCGGTAATACCTTCGCCGCCCGGCCTTTTGCGGGGCCAAGACAACCCCGCTGACCATCAGGTTGTACAAGGTTCTGTGGCAAACTTTGAGCCGCTCGGCAGCGACACCAACCGAGATTTCCCCGGCTTCAAGCCTTACTTGGGCAAGGGGCTTAGAGAAAAATTCTTTCAGCATGGCCACTTGGAAGGCGGTGTAAAATTTCCTCATGCCATCAGTCTCGCTTGGCTCTGGGAGGATGCCCTTTCGACGATAAACGATGATCGTTTTTGGGTTGACGCCGCAGATTTGGCCGGTCTCGGTCAGGGAAAATAGATCTTGCATGGAGATAGGTAGAGCGCCGCCTCCATGCAAAATTCAGAGCATCAGATAGATAGCCTCCGATTTTTGGAGGCAAAATAAGAGTTGATCCGAAAGCTGATATCGAGGAAAATAGTGGAAGAACAAGGAGGTTCTGCGATGGTGAAAGCACATCCGGAATACTGGACGCTCAACGGAGGGCGGTCATGGCACGAAATTGGGGGTGACGACACGGTGAAAATCCGTTTTTTGCCGTTGGACATCACTGATCATCGACAACGAACAGTTTGCGTGATCGGCCAAGCGGTCTACGCCGTCCAGTCATTCGGCTCCATTGACGGTGTCGAGGACGTGATCGGGACGGCCACTGTGACTCTGGATCTGATCGGGATCGGCGAGCATCATATCCCCGGCGGGGCATGGCAGACCGTCGGTGATTGGCAGACCGAAGGCTTCTGAGCCAATCACTGATAATAGATAGCCGCCGTTTTCGGAAGAAAAATATGAGTTGCAATCACGGCTGATATCGACGAAAATAGGGAGACAACCAAGGAGGGTTCTGCAATGAGAATTTCGCATGTCGGATGGGACTGTTTTTGTGTCGGTGCCGACACTCTTCAGGACGTGAAAATCTGGGTGAATTTCCGAGCGCTTCGCGGGGGCAAAGGGTCAAAAACCTATGCCCAGATCAAAGACCACGACACACTCTATGTCAGTCCCGGCCCAATCGATAGCTTGGCCAGAGCCATCTATGATGTCGAACCTTGCCCGGAGCCGGACAGACCCGAGGAATTGGTTCAGATTCGGGTTGTAGACGACCCTTCCGAGATCCGTGATCGCTCCGGAGACTACCTGTTTTTTGCCTGCGGTAAGGTGAATTTTCGCTGCAAGAAGAGCAGACTGGAGGAAGCAGAAGCACATGCCGCGAGGCGGGTCGCTCTTCAGCCCGCGTAAAGGATCACCGGCCCGGAAAAACCCGACCCGTCGGTCAACTATCGGTCGGGTTTTTCCGGGGCAAAGGATGGGCCGAATTAAAGCCCCGGCACCATTCCTTTCTCCACACCAGCATGTTTCAGGGTGGCAAGCGTGCAGCACAGAAGCAGGATGCAGGTGCGAACTCTCAAACAAAATCCCATCCAGAGACGGAAGGAGATTGGTTTGCGGCGTGCAAGCCGATGATCGCGGAATAGAGAACGAGCGTGGGGTCGGTACACGTCTTTGCGGACGGCATCCGGGAAGAGAAACTTCAGATTAAACCAAGTGCAGCGAAGAGATGGGACTGCGTTCCAAAGGAAACGGAAAGGTCGTAGCAGGAACTTGAGAAATCGTGATCGCCAATTCTGACCGCCGCTATCAGGAGCGGGGCCAGCGGATATGGGTGGCTCACCGTCACCGTCACCGTCGCCGTCACCACCATCTTCTCCAGATCCTCCTCCGTCACCTCCACTGCTTTCACTTCCATTAGAACCCTCTCCCACCACCTGTGGCATTCCAGCGGATATCTGCGTTATCGCCGAATGAGTCACAGATTTTGTTGTGTGACCACCAACACGAGAATAATCTCGCGCCCCATAAAACGTAGCTAGGTCTATGCGAATCACGATGGTTGAAATCAGGCTGGGATCATAGCCGTATCGGGAAAAGGCGAACTCCATTTTGTTGACCTTGAAGGAAGCCGTCCCGTAATTAGGTTTGTTAATAAGGCGTTCAAGCAGCCGCATCGACACCAATGGCATTTCAATCTCCCTTGTTTTAGAAATGGGCGATCCAGAATCAGAGAAACCCCGGTGAGAAGAAATGGGCGACTGTTCGATTATTCGCAGATTTGTTCGGGAGATTCAACGAAAATCCGACGGGCGAGATTTTTTCCGTCATTCTGGAAGGACAAAGAGAAGTCCTTGGCCGAGCAACCTGCTGCCCGAGACGGTCTGCACAAGCGCGTCCAGCGTGTAGAGGGTTCCCGCCGAACCAGCGGAGATCGACAAAAAGATGGATTTTCCATCTTCGGCGATGGAGGCCGCCCCAAGGGTCAGTTCATCTGATGGAGTGGCCGTGACGGAAACGACTGAGGAGATCAGATCACCGGAAACGATCTCGGCGAATTGGGAAAAATCGAAGCTGAATGTTCTGACTTCGGAGGGAAATTTTTGGAGCGTCGTGGGCATGGCTTATCTATTCAAAACGCGATCAGGTAGACAACACCGTTGCCGCCATTGCCGCCATTCCCTGCCGTGACACCACCGCCTCCACCACCGCCACCGCTTCCCCAAGCCCCATTGCCCCCGTTCCCGGCAGTGGCCGCTTGCGATGAACCGCCTCCATTCCCGCCGAAGGAAAACCAAGGTCGCAGCAGTTGAGGCCCCCCCGATCCGTTTCCCGCTGTTGCGCTTGGCCTTGCCTCGGAAATCAATGTCCCGGCAACCGCTGAAAATCCCCCGCCGACATTGTCCGTGACAGTCACCCCACCACCACCCGCTCCGCCTGTCGTTAGACTGCCATTGTTCGGCAATGTGATTGACGATCCGTTGCTCGTCACACCACCACCAGCGGCTCCGGTCATGCCCGCGATTGCTTGGAAAAATCCAAGTCCTCCAAAAATCATTGAGGAAATTGAAGCCGCTGTTCCCGCCGACCCGCCTGCCGCCGTGCCGCTGCTGGTCCCGTTCGCTCCAAGCCCGCCGCCTGTCCCGGAATAACAGAGGACGTTGTTGGCGACGTTCGACGGGCTGACCGAAACATAAGAGGCCACACCTGCCGTCCCCGCCGCCGATCCTGCCCCAAGGCCACCCGCCCCGATCTGAATGAAAAGCACATCGGGCAACAGAAAAATCGGTACAAGGAGGCTGGTCTGGGACGAAGAGCCGCCTCCCGCACCACCGCCTCGGGTGTTGTTCGCGGCTGCCGCAAAACCTTTCCCGCCACCACCACCACCGCCGACGAGGAACATATAAGCCATCGAGCAGCCACGAGGTTTTCGCCACGTCACCCAAGACAAGTTGGTGGTCGTCGATGGGGTGTCGAAAACTTGAACATCAGCGTTTGGTGGGGTCGGCCAGCAATTGAAGTCAAGCATTAGTACCGCCCTCCGACAACCGTCGCCACCCATCCAGCGGAGACGGCGGTTCCCAAACCGAAGTAAATTTTGAAGCCAGCAGGGAGGGCAAGGTTCAGCGGATAATCAATCTCGATGGTCGCCCCGGCAGATGTCGCGGTCGTTGCAGGAAGCGTGATTTCGCCGAAGAAACAGTTGTTTGTCGCGGTGGTGTTGGACGAGCCGTTGTTCAGAAAAATCCGGGCAACGCTGGCCACATTGGTCCCACCGGCCTTGAACCTGATCCGCTGGACAAAGCTCCCGTTCGTCGCATCGGCGGTGAAAATCAAACTGTTGTTCGCGCCGCTGCCCGTGTAGTCGGCTGCTGCCGCCGTTACGAGTTGGTTCATGCCCGTCGAGCAGTTGTTACTGATGTCGGGGGTTCTGGCGAAAATCGGATCGATATTTGCAGGCATTGTCTCCTTAACAGGGTTGAAGACTGGCGGGACCGCCGCTGGAGTTCATTAGGGCTCGGCCCATGTTTGTTCTGCCGATCCCGGCTCCGCTGAACGTGGCAAAAACGTCCTTGGTCCCTGCGGAAAAACTCACCGGCAAATTGCTGTTGCTTGATTGTTCGACGGCATCGCGGGACAGAGTGGTCGATGACAAAAGTGTGCCGAGGCCAACCTCCCACTCGGAGGTCGTCTGGCCAACAATGGCATACATGATCGAGTCGCCGACGTTGAAAGCGGTCGAAAAACTTTGAAATCCCGAGGCTGCACCGAGCAAGGTGAGCGTCCCGGTCCCGGTAGTGGTGGTCGATTCTTTGACGCGATCCGTTGTTCGTGGCATGTGGTATCTACCCTCGCGGTCGCCGTTCCCCGGCTCCCAACGGGGTACATACCTCATGCTTTCCTTCGCTGCCGTCTCCGAGTTGCCCGTCTCCACCGTTCCCGGAACCGACCGCTACAACGAAGTCGGTTCTGGAGGAGTTTGGTGTGCCGGGTCTGCCACCGTCGCCAGAACCACCACGGTCACTGTTGCCGCTGCCGGGGTCTGGTGCTCAAGTGCCGCAGACATCGAAGACATTATCAAGCCCGTGATTGTGGCCGCTGGTGTGTGGTGTTCAGGAGCCGCCAGTACCTCGACACAATTTTCCCCGGTTATCACCTCGGCAGGAGTATGGTGTGCCGGATCGGCAACCGTTTGGGAAATCTCGACCGTCACCATCGCAGCCGCCGGGGTTCTGGCTGGTGGCTCAGCCCCCACTTCGGCCAACTATTCGCCCTCCATCACGGCCTCGGGAGTCGTGGCCGCTGGCTCCGGGATCACCACCGCCGTCCTCAACCCGCCGATTTCCCCGGCAGGCGTGGTCGCGTCAGGCTCGGGACAAGTCACCTCCACTTACTCACCCCCAACCTCCGGAGCCGTCCTTGCTGGTGGCTCAAGCCCTTGCCAAGCCGTGGAAAATCCCATGATTTTCCCGGCTGGAGTCTTGGCTGGCGGGTCAGACCAGACGACTGCCATCTACTTCCCCGCCGTCTCTGGTGGCGTAACTTGCTCGGGGATGGCGGTTATCACCACGGGCTCCGATGCCGTTGGAAGTGGCGGGGTAGTTGGTGACGGTGCCGGGATTGTCACGACGGTTCTGGAGCCTCTGATCGGCTTGGCAGGGGCTTGGGGAAGCGGACAAGCGACCATTGAAACGGTCGTCAACCCGGTTCAGATTGTCTCGGGGGTTGTGGCCGGTGGCGATGCCGGGGTCGGGACGATCTTCAATCCAGAGATTTTCCCGGCTGAAGTGGGGGCGGGTGGCTCGGCCAGTGTGGATGTGATCCCCGCCGAGGTAGTGTCCGGGGCACTGGCAGGTGGGTCGGCGAACTTGAGCGTCGTCAGCCTCGTCAGCGGCTCTGGCGGTGCCGTTGCTGGCGGTTCAGGTTCGGTAAACACCGTCGCTAACCCCATGATTTTCCCGGCTGGGATGACCTGTGAGGGCCTGGCACTCTCCAGTATCGTCAACCACCCCAGCGCGTCAGGCGGTATCAGATGTGGTGGTTCCGGGATAATCTGGGCCATCATCAACCTCGACACTTCCGGGGGAGCATTGTGTGGCGGGACTGGAGTTCCCCCTTCAAAGCCTGCTCTAATCTGGCACGTCAAAGACACAGGCGTCATCTGGTCGCAAGAGGACGCTGGCCTTGTGTGGGTGCGGGAAAATACTGACTCCACATGGATCGCCGAACCGCAGCCGATTACGGGCGAGACTTGGGTAATCGACGACCGACCCGTCGTATGGGCTGTTGTCCCTCCGGAACCGTTCGGAGGGGTCTGGGTGGCCGAGAATCGTGGGCTTGTTTGGCCGGTTGGGAGCGGATCAAAGTGGCCTGTTATCCCCGGCGATGTGGTGGCGATCAACTTTTCCGCAGGTTCTACATGGCTGGCAGTGCCTCGGGCGGTCAGCTATTGACGGGCCTGATCTCCCCGTCGATCAGCAGGTATTTTTCAGGGATTTCCCTCATACCCTCGCGGGTTGACTCACGCCATCCGGTATGGGCGACCGTGCCCGGAAGCACTGCAAAGACGCCGTTGGTCGCGCACATATGCCAGTCGAAGTTGATTGGGTGATCTGGCAACGGGAAAGCCTTTTTGAGTGTCTCGCTCCTCATGATCAACCCGCCTCCTCGCTCCGTTCGTTTGAGGAGCCAGTTCTCACCGCGAAATTCTCGCTCACCAAATGAGTCATGCTCAGGGCTGTCCAAACCCTTGGCGAAGGAAACGTCCGGGTTTGCTCGGAGGAATGCGATGTAGTCGGCGAATGGCCGACCATAGAAAATGTCGTGATCTGACACGCACACAAACTCGCTATCCAGCATCGGCCCGAGCAGGTGTTGGACAGGCCAGTTGATGCCCGCATTAACGGCCAGCGGCCAGCATTCGACACCAGCCTCTTGGATGATTTTCCTCGTCTCTTCGCTGCTTTCGTTGTCCGCGACGACAATCTTGTGGCTCAAGCCCTCAAGGCGGGATTTGATCGAGGCCAAGGTGTCTTTGAGAAGGTGAGGCCGCTTCCAAGAAACCACGATCACAGTCAGATCGAGCGAGGGTTTCAGTGGGATACCTTCGCTGAGGACCGGGAGTTGGGTATGCTCGTTGACGCCATAGGTCAGCCCTCTACGGGAAAAATGGCAGTTCTGTGTCTTGAGGCAGACCTCCAACACCGTCTGTTTTTTCATGCCCTCAGCCAGCCAGAAATTTCCCGTTTGGTTGAACAGGCACAGTTCAGATCCGGCAATCACGCGGGCCAATTGAAGGTGATTATCGGTTTTGAAATAAGGAAGCGGACCAACCTGTAGACAAAAATCCGCATGTTCCTCGGGCGAACCGACGAATACCGCGTCGAGGCGATATTTCTCCCATGCACTTTTCCAGACCGCGACAAAATTCCAGTTGTGATAACGAGGGGATCGGCCCATCACCACCCGAGCCACCTTGTCCGGACGGTCCACTTCAAGCCAAGGATTTTCCCGAGGATAATGAGGCACACCATGACACTCGGACACCATGTCCGCGAGGTTCAGATTAGTCTTGTAATGCGACCGCCACTTGTCCAAGTTGGTTCCCACAGGGCCTTCTGACCACTGAACAGAGGAGACATAAGGCTGAATCTCCAAGAGCGGTTTCAGACTCGCAGCCCGTTCAGGCGTCATCCTGTGGCCAGTGTGCCTCGACGGAAACAGGTTGAGCCGACCACCGCCGAGGGCTTTCATCGTGGGCAGTGCCGCGATCAGATCACCGATGTCGCCGCTATGGGAAAAGACCTCACTCACCGCCCCTCCTTCCACTTGGCCAGCGCGTCCTCGACCGAGTCAGCCGTTACCTCGACCACCTTGCGTTCCGTGGCCGCAGCCGCTTCATCGGCGGTAATTTCCGGATGCCAGAGCAAAGGGATTTTCTGCGAACGCTCACCCTCCGAACCGACCACCAGAAACCACTCTTGCAGCTTCTCCGAGCGGCTTGAACCCGTCGCCGCTGCCACTGCTCGCAAACCGTGATCATGCCCGCTGACCGAGTCTCGCCAGTTGCCCATGTGAAAACCGGACAGGCCCTCGGCGACTTTCCGAGGCCCTCGGAAAATCATGGCGTGAGTCGCGGAAAAATTTGGGCGGGTCGGGATGCGGGCCTCGTTGAGTTGACCGAGGATTTCCTCAACCGTTGAGCCGCTGATCGAAGCAGCGGTCGGGTGAATCTTCCTCACATCAGCAAGGCTGATCTGGGGGTGGTAGACGGTGGCAATGGAGCCAACATCACTGGCGCACTCCCAGAGAATTGTGTCGAGCCATTTCCTCAAAGCCACATCTTTTTGGGCAAGACGAGCCACTCTTGCAAGGCCCTTGTCGAGATCATGAGCGTCCCTGTCGTGGCCGGTGTGGAGCCCGTAGCCGCGAAGCTTTTTGATGACATCTGGTGGACAGGTGAGGTGGACGACCGGGATGTCCTTCGGTTGGACCCAAAATTGGACCGGGTTGATCCTGCCGCTGATATCGGACCTGCCTCCCGCTTGGCCAAAAATGAACTCCTCTGGCGCGTAAACCTGACGGGTCTTTTGCCATCTTCGACCCATTGCCCAATCGCAATGGACGCCGCAGGTGTACCACTCGGCCAACAATGATCGGATTGCACGCAATTTGATGGCGTAACCATGAGTTCGCTCGCAATCCCTACACTTGACCACTCCTTGGGCAACCTGCCCCCCATGCTGGCCAATGTGCTGGCCCCCGAGCATCAGTTGGTCCCAATCAGCGGGGACCGTCCGCATGAAATCTCCGAGCCTGTCCCAAGCGTCAGATCTCCAAGTCACATCGTCTTCCAGCATCAGGACCGAATCCACCCCGTCCATCAATGCCCTCTCAAGGCAACTGACGTGGGACCGAAGACAACCCCATGCCCCGCCGCCTTGGGAAAAATAAGGAGGCACTCCAACCCGGTCCCCTTCGATGGCCTCGAAGATAATCGGCTCAGGCAGGCCCCACCCACACTCCAGTTGCATGGCCCGGAAATTGGCGAGGCGATCAGGACGCCTTTTCAAGTTGATCAGGTAAATGCTGTCAAACATTTTCTCCTTGTTGTTTCCGAATTTTCCCGCCGCAATTGCAAGGCTTCAGCCGCTTCGCCACCACTCTCGCGGGCCTGTGTGGAGGGGTCGTTGTCGATTTGGGAATGGCTGCCTGTCGCCGCAAATTGTCCCGGTAAGCGGCTTCCTTTTCAGGCGGGAGACCGGAGTGGCCCTCCCAGATTTCAAGCAGGCGACCGCTCAAAGATCTGTCAAGTTCCTCGATGAATTTCTCCTCCATTCGCCTCCTCATTCGGTAATCGTGACGTGTACCGTGCCACCAGCGTCCGTACAGCAGTTGATCCCGTCCGTGGCCTCGTAGTCAAATTCGAGATGGAAAGGGCTGAGGGAAATCGGCTCGACCGTCATCTCCGGAGGGCCGCAGTATGCTGGATGGCCGCTGAGCGTAATGAAAACCACTGTCACCGTACCGTCGGGATTCAAGGTCAAACTCGCACCGTAACCGCGATTATCGGGGCAATCACTGGCCTGTCCACCACCGCCAGATCCGTCCCGATGGCATTGATCTGGGCTGCCGTTTCGGTGCATCAAAAGCGTTCCAATCGACGGGCTGCACAACCCGCACCCAACCCCGCTGGCCGTGAGGCGAAGCTCGCCGGGAAGCGAGTCACAGGTCACCGACCCACTCGAAGACGATGAGCAACAGGAACAATTTGCGTAAGTGACTGTGGCCAAGCGACTCCTCAAGAAAGACTGAAAATCACGGGGTAATGGACGCCATCAATGATCACATGAGCCGTCAAAACCTTGTTTGTGACCGCCAGCCCATGATCGCAAGTGACATCCGTGACGACTGAAACGCCATCCGAGCTTGAGCTACTGCTTCCCCCGGAGGAGCCTGATCCGGACTTGGAGCCGCTGGTCTGATCTGATCCCGAGCCGCTCATGTCGGAGCCGCCTTCGGAGCCTTCAGAGCCTTCTGACTCAGAGCCCGAGGACGAGCCGCTTATTTCTGACCCGGAGCCGGAGCCTTGTTCAGATCCGGACTGGCTGGCTTCTGAGGTGCTCGTCTCGGAGCCGCTGGTACTCTCCGAGGTGCTTGATGAGGAGGAAGAGGCCGAACTTCCGCAGCAATTTTCAAATACCCATTCGCCGTTAGCAGCCGGGGAAATCCGGACAACAGTGCCGATCTCAACACAAGAGCCGTTGACCTCGTAGGCAAAATCAGCGTCAACTTTTCCTTTGCGGCCTCCGGGCATGGTCTCGACAGTGGCGTCCTTGGCAAACTGAATCTCCTCCCATGAGTAACGCCACGTCGAGCACCCGTCACCCTCGGCGTGGTAGTCGGTCAGTCTCGCCCAGAAGCTGCTGTCATTGAGCCGAATCGTTGTCCCGCCGGGGCCGTTCTGTGCCTCCAGAGGATACTCGGCAGTCACGCGAGAGGCCCTCTCAACCTCATTCATCAGGCGGTTGAGTTCGTTTGCGGACAACATCCCACCTTGGGAGACATCGGACAATTTTTTCACGGTCACCCAAGGTTAAAAAGCGTGTTCAAGTCGGCTGATTGGTAGATCCGATTTGCTCCGGATGTTCCGTCAGTCGTCACCAAGTCCCAGCCGGTGGTCGGCTCGAACAAATAGTTGTGTCCTGCGTTTTCTCCGAGGCTTTCAACAAATCCATTGTCGCGGTACAAAAAACTGAAGGTGATCGTCCAGTAATAGTTGTCGCCGTTCAGTCGGGGCATGATTTGCTGGGGGTCAACACCGAGGAAAAGTACGGTTCCCGGTGGGTAATTCCCGCCACCGCCGTCAAAAACCGTGTTGTTTACTTTCCCGAAACACGCTTTGATCGCCGATAGATTTGGGATCACAAATGGGTTGAAACTAATCGCCGGGACTTCATTCCAAACGTACTGGAGTCCGATTGTCCCGATGGCTTTTCCCGGTGGATTTGGGATCGCACGCTGGCTCGTGACAAATTTCATCGCCCCTTGGACAGTCAACATCTCGACTGAGAACGTCGAGTTTCTGGTCAGGTATCTGTGGAGTTCTGGGTGGTCGCCAACGACCGAATAGTAGCTGACATCGGAGTCGGAATCGATGGCATAGGGGCGCGGCTTGTAGTTGGCCGTGATGACTGCCGTCGTCCAACTCCCAAAGGCGGTCCCGGTTCTGGCAATTCCAAGCTGACCAATCCCCTCGACCGAACAATCCGTCGCGTATTGGTTGCTGATTTCCGGATGGGAGTCAGGCAGCACTCGACAGATTCGACCACTGCCGTCGATGTACGAGTACCCGAGAAGGTCATCGATAAACCGACCACGCTGGTCCCACGCCACCAGAAAAACTCGCGTACATTGCGAGCCGCCGCTGGAGTAGCTTTCGCGGCCAGTTTCCTTGCCTTCGAGGTATTGGTACGCACCAAGGTCTTCCGTCGAAACTCCGACCGGGACGTAAGTCCAATTTTCAAGCGACATTCGCCTCCATTAAGCCCCAATTGCCGACGTACTTTTCCCGTAGAGTCTTTGCAAAATTCGATTCGTTTCCTGCTGCTCCTCGAACTGCTTTTTCTGAAGCTCGGCGGTTTCCAAGCGCGCCCGCTCCTCTGGAGTCATGCCCCGGACAGCCTCCTGAGCCCGTTTCCAAGCCTCGGTCAGCCCCGTTATCTGGATGTTGGGAGCGGCCTTGGGAGTGTGATCTCCAGTCGAGTTTTTGTCCTTTTGAGGCCGATTTCCGCTGCTGACACCACCACCATCAGGCGCATTTCCGACTGAAGGCAGATCAGTCCCCTTGTTGAAATTGGGTCTTCCGACATGCTCCAGCAATGGGATGTCGCTGCCGGGCTTGACCTTGTTGATCTTGCTGATCAGGGTGTTGATCATGTCAATCAACTTGTTGATGGAATCGAACATGAAATCGACCACGCTGACGAAAGCGTCTTTCAACCCTCTGATCACCGGGACCAAGACATCGCGGAACGCTCCAGCCATCCTCACGATCAATGGGATCAGCGGTTGGATGACTTCAAACATTGCTCCAAGCAACGACACAGCAATTTCCAGCGGAATCATGAGAAGCTGCACGGCAGGAGCCAGCAACGAGGAAACGACCTCGGCCAGTTCCACAAAGATTGATGAAACCTGCTCGATGATCGGAGCCGCTGTGGCAATAAGCCCCGCGATCAGATCGGCGAAGGTTCTGAAGACTTCCCCAAGCATCCCAATGGCTCGGGCAACGACAGCGACCACCGGGACCAAAGCCTTAAAAATGCCAACGAGGATCGTCAGAACGACCTTAACCACCGTCAGGATCACCGGGAAAACGGCTTGAAAAACCGCGACAAGCGTCCCGAGGATGCCAGCGAAAATGTTGACCACCGCCCCGATCACGGGGACCAGAGCTTGGAACAGGGAGGCCAGTGTGGAGGCGAAGCTGCCCACAAGCGGAATGACCGCATCGGCGATCTTCCCGATGGCACTGATGATGGTCGTGTACAGCGTCTCGAAGACGGGAAAAACCTTCGAGAGAAACATCTCGAAGAGGCCCGACAGCGTCCCAACCATCTTTGAGACGACTGGAAGAATGGCCGAGGCGAGCCGCGTGTAGATGCCGAGCACGGTCGTGTAAAACATCTGAATGATTGGAAAAACACGGGCCGCAAGCTGCTCGAAGATTGGAACCACAACGGCGACCAGTTGGCTGAAAACAGCCAACACTTTGCCGACGAGCCCCTCAATGATTGGCAGCAACACCCCGGCCAGATCAGCGAATTTCCCGGCCACCAGCCCGACCACCCGAGCCACCACGCCAGCCAGCTTCTCCACGACCGGGACGACTATGCCGAGCACTCGCGTGAACACCTCTTGGAGCAGCCCGGCGATCTTCTGGACCGCATCGACAACGGGCTTGAGGGCCTCAAGTGCCTTGCCGAAAATGGCAGTCATATCGCCAGCGTGGCCGGTGATTACTCCGTAAGCCGCAAAGCCACCGACCAATGCCGCGATTGCCCCAAGAATTGTCGTGATTCCTCCGGTGGCGAAACTGCTCACCGCCCCGAACACGGCCATTGCCCCGGAGGCCAGCCGAACTGCCGCGATGAACTTCGGGATCACGGCCACGACACCAAGGACCACAGCGGCGATGGATGTCCACTTGAGGATGGAATCCTTTTGGCCATCGTTCAGCTTCCTGAACCACCCGAGCAGGCTTGTGAGAGCCTCATTCGCCCTGATCAAAACAGGGATGAAAATTGATCCAATCTGAACCGAAAGAGCCGCGATTGTCCCCCGCAACTCCATAAACCGCACAGGATCAGCGGATTTTGCAAAGCCGAACATCCCTGCCGTAATTGCCGCGAAACCAACCCGCGCCGAGCCTGCGAGACCCGAGATGGTGGCTGAGAGCGACTTGAAGGCTCCTTCGGCTTGCTTGGCCAAGCCGGGGGTCTTTGAGGTTTCCTTGTTGAGTGTCTGGTTCGCAGACTCGGATTTGTTGAGCGAGTTCTTGACGGACGCGAGGTCGGACTGGACCTTTGCAAGTCCTTTCGTGACAACCTCGACGAATGCCGACCCTAGTTTCTGCTCAGTGGCCATGCCGTATGTAGGGCATCGTGACGCAAAGAACCCCTGCGGTTTGGCAGGGGTTCTGGGTCATCCTTCTATCTCTCGGCGGGCAATTTCCAACTTCTGGTCGAGTGTCAATTGCGAGTACAACTTGGCTTCGTTGATCGCCTCATTGAGCTTGCTTTGGACAGTTTGAGGGTCATCTGAGCCGTTTGGTTGGTCTTTTTTGCAGATAGCGGTAACCAAAAAAGCAGCCTCGGGGACGGTCAGTTTGCTCAATTCCCAAGGCTTTAAGGAGGTGTTGGCGAGGATTACCTCGTCAATCCTTCGCCAGTCGGGAGGAGGGCCGGTGTCACGCCGGATGGTCAAACCGAAATCGGCCAAGGCTTCCCGCTCAATGTCTTCAGGTGCTTTTGGGAAACCTGCCTTGGCACTCGACCAATTTGTCGCTCAAGTATCGTTCAGCCTCGGCCTGACTACCTCGCTCCTCGGCCAACTGCTCGATGATGGCCCAGACCTTTTCTTCGTTGATGTCGGGGTGATGCTTTTTGAGCAGGAGACTGATTACCCGCATGGCCCCATTGACCGAGTTCAAAATCTCTTGGATTTGCGGGGAATCGAATGACAGTTTGCGGGAAGCATTGGCCACGGCCTCCCGGAGCATCAACTCCTGAAGGTGCTTGGGGAAATCCGCAATGTGGCCCTTGATTGCTTCAAGCGGGTTCGGAAGTTGCGCCCTCGCCCACTCAGTCATTTGGTCCAAAATCTCACGGTCGTAGCGAGAAAGTGTGTAGCTCTGCCCGCCGACCTCAATGGTGGTTTCGCGTCCGATGTATTGAGTCATTTGGCCTTTCTTTGTTTAGCTGGCGTAGGTCACGGCTCCGGTGCTCACGAAATTGATTCCGAAAGTGACGACGCCTTTGGCTGCGTTTTCAACGGAAATTTGCGTGATCCGAGCCGTGAACATATAGGCTTTACCGGACGCACCCAGATTCAGCGTAAGTGTGCCGGATGAGCCCGGAAGCAGACCAGCGGCTCCAGTGGGAACAGCCGAAACGTCGAAATACGCTTTGCAACTACCTTCAGCCGATTTGGCTCCCGTAATGTTGCTTACCCATCCAGCGTCGCCGGTATTGGTCGTGTCGAGCGACTCCGCGTTGATGTTCAACGACCAACTTTCGACTTGGAGAGTACTCGTCGCAAACTCGGCATTCCCGCCGAAACCGTTCAAATAGGTCATCTATCCTCGGAGCAAAACAAGACCGAGGTATCTAGGACTTTTGACACGAATCTCAGACTCCCATGACCACCACGTCAACCGACGGCGTCCCAGCCGCCGGGGTGATCAACAGGATCTTGTGCGTGCCATCAACGGCCAGCGTGGTCGTGAGGTTGACCGCTCCACCGCCAATAATCGGGGGCAAAGCCGCGACCAAACCGTTGGTCCCGCCTCCGACTGTCACCGAGTTGGTCGCGTCATTGTTGACGAGCATGATGTGACGGATGGTGGCAAAGCTGATGGGGTTTCCGTAGGCGTCGGTCAAGGAGGTGAGGTCGATGCTGGTCGGTGATCCGGAGGCATAGGTGTTGAAAAACAATTTGGTCACTTGGACCGACGTGAAGGGCAAGACGAAACTCTTGGACACGTTGCCGGTGAACGTGGTGTTAAACGGCTGCCCTGACTGAAAAAGTGCTGTGGTCGTGCTGTTGACGGTTGCCGAAATCGTTGTGGCCATGCGTTAGTTACGTCAGTGACCTGTTCTTTCGCAAGGTGTACTGGATTAGCCCGTGATAGACGAGTTTTGGGGTGTCTTGGTCCACGGTGACGAGATAATTTTCTCGCTCGCAAGAGATGTTTGGCGAGCCGCAAATGGATTTGTAATCGAACTGGCTCATGATGGTCTGACAGATACTTTCGACATTGTCCAGATCGTCGTCGAAGACGCTGATCTGAAATGAGAAACTCTCGAAGTAGTTGCTGCCAGTGGTGAAGTTCGGTGTCGAGGAGAGGGGGACGACAACCGCGTAAGGGAAATCAGTATTGGACTTTTCCGGGGCCAAACCTGTCCAAACCTTGGCGTAAGGCAGAGCCGCCGTGAGAGTGGTGTTGGCCGAGTAGTACGAGAAAATATCTGCGAGAAAACCCATGCCTTATGTATTGAGTCGTAAGTGACTTGCGATTACCGGAACACGACCAAAATGGGTGTTTTGCCAAATTGTTGAACACTGACCTTGAATTCTCCTCGACCAAACAATTGCGCAGGTCGAACTCCGTGCAATTTGTATTCGTAGGCGAAAGGAGTTTTGATACAATCTAAGATTTGATTTTTGATGTTTTTAATGTTGTTGTTAATATCGTCTCGCAATTTTTCTGCGATTAGTTTTGCCAGCTCGGTTCGTTTGAACGCTTTTGATTTGTCAATAATTAAATCGTTGAGCGAAAGTATCCCGGTAAGCTTGCAGATATTTTGCTTGTTTGAATAATCCATCAGGATAATTTCGATGTTCGGATGGACGGGCGATTTAACTTTTTTTGCGCGAATCTGACAGCCCATTTGTTTGCCGCCCCAAGAAACTCTTCCCCCGTAAATTCTGTTCAAACCCGAACCAATTCGACTAATCGTTCTTTTGCCCACTCTGGCCCATCCCCATCCCATCGTTACGGCATCGAAGCAAAGATAGCGATCAAGGCGAGATCCCTGATGTTTCCACAGATCAAACTTGTCTTTGCTTTTGGTCACGAGCTTTCCTTCGGGATTTACTCGGCATCGAACAAAGGACGACTTCGCTCTGATTTGTTTGAGAAGCTCGTCCATCATCCCACGCCGGGAGTGTGGCAAAGGATCACCTGATTTTTGCTTGTTTCGTTTGTCCTGAAACTCCTTCAATGAGTTCGCTGCCTCTTCGGATTGTTCGTGAAATTTGTGCTTTTCAAATGAGCCTTTCATCTTTTCGACAATCGGGATTAACTTTTTAAGAAACACCATATCAACCGGAACGGCCATTTTGACCCATTCGGAGATTTCACTTTGAGCTTTCTTCAAGGCTTCTGGATTCGTCAAAACGACTGATGCCTCGAAACGATTGCCGAGATCTCCATAATTCGTGAGATTTTGGCTTCCAATCGCAAGCATTTTTCCCGGAACGAACATCATTTTGGCATGTAAACCTTTGATCCAATAAACCTTTACTTTGGCTTTAACGAGCTTTTGCAACGTGTCTAAACACGATACTTTTCGTGCAAAAGCAAACGGGTCAATTTCCGTGTATAAGCTGCCTCTCCTTCCAGCACTTTCCAATACTTCGCAAGCAGCAGGCGATGTGATGTAAGGAGAAAAGAACTGAATGGGCTTCTTCTCCGTCAAGGCTGACGCGACAGCCTTTTTCCATTCACCTGTGACTTTGCTGCGAATAAAAATCCCAGACTGAATCATGTTTGACATTTGACTGATTCCCAAAATCACGAGTTCGGTCAGCCTTGAAGCATTTTCTGTCAGGTGATTTCTTATCGATTTTTAGATCACTTCTTCCCGGTGCTGATGATCCGCGTCAAAGCGTCCTGCTCTTCGGCCAGCGTGGGTCGCAAGTACGGTCGCGGAGCCATTTTGGAAGTGCCAAGCTCCAAGTGAGCCCCATATTCAAGGTTTGTCCCAACGTAGGCATGGAGTCGATCCGGAGACATTCGATAGGTGATTGACCGCTGAAGATGGCCAGTCAGCTTGTGCGGAGGCTCGCCGGGTTGGGACGGGTCCAATCCGTAGTAGTAAATTCCGGCTCATCCGAGAAGTTCGTACTTGGCTCGATGGATTGAGTAAATGCGAAGGTGGAAGAATTCTTGGTCACGGTAGCCATAGGCCTGTCGTTGCAGGGTCTTGATTTTGTTGTTCACCCCTTCGAGGGGGCCGGTCGAAATCGGACAGCGATGGTAGTTCAGCAGGCCGGTCCGGTGCATCTGGAAAGAACTCGCCATCTTCTGCAACACCGACAGCTTGGACGCCTCGGCCCGCCGACACCAGTCGTCCAGAAACCGGGCGGCGTCTTTCGGGCTCCCCTGCTCCCAGAAGTGGCGAAACTCTTCTTTCATGTAATACGCCGTCGCCAGCGGTTGGTTGATCCGCAGGGCTTCTTCCAGCCGGGCGCGTTCCCCTTTGGTCTCGTCCAGATTC
>NZ_JH636439.1:1593285-1759011 GCF_000255705.1 Zavarzinella formosa DSM 19928 | reverse complement strand
TGCCGCCAACCGGGAGGGTGCGGACGGTGCGTTCCACGACCCCGCGTCGGATGACGTTGGCGGACTGACAGGACGAACAGCGGTCATGGGCGGGATCCTGCCGGAGATGAAGGGTCAGGCCGCCCTCGGCGGAGGAGGTCCGAACGACTTGATAGTCCCGAACACCGAAAACACGATACAGTAGCGTGGAGGACATGCCGGCTTCCTGAAGATGGTGTGGTTACCTTTCATGAAACGGCATGCTCCTCTTTTTTGGCAACCCCTGAGTACGAACTTCTCGGATGAGCCTAAATTCCCTTGTTGTTCCGGTGCCGCTTTTTGGTGTCGGTGACCTTACCGTCATGGTGGGTCGTGATCGCGTGGTTCGTTGACCGCTTGTAGGGTTGGGCTGTATTTAGCTTCAGCTTGACCTGCTCGACGAGGTAGATCGCGGCCTTCTCAAGATTGTCGCCGAGGACTTTTCGTTGTTCCTCAAGGAAGGCGTCGCCGTGCCATTGGATCGCCATTAGAGCAACTCCCGGCAATCGACAACCGTCACCCTGCCAAGCTCGATAAGGTCTCGCTTGCCCTCGACGAAGAAAGTCCGCGTCCCGTAGACGATCTGGTCGCCGGTAAGAACGTCCAAGGAGGTGTTGAAGTAAAGGCTGTGCGTCACATCGACGTGCCGCTGCGCGTATCTGACCAGCCATGAGGTGCTCACCGGCTGGATCGACACGGGCTGGTCTTTGTGGATGGTTACGAGCGTGTCCGTCTGACCTCCAGAAGCCCCTTTTACGGGGGTTGGGCGTTTGACATCCACGCAATGGGTCATGAGATTTTCAAGCGACATATGGGGTAGTTAGACCCCCTGTTTCTGATACTTTTTGGAGGGGGGTTCGGGCCGATTTCAAAACCACCGAAATTATCGTAAATTTACGGGTGAAACGATCATTTCTGGCTCATCGGATGACACAAATGAGAGAAGAGCCAAGAAGAGAGGGAGAATGATTTCCTCCTCTTTAAGCCCCAACTCTCCACCTTGGAACCCTGTGATTCTTAAATTGGGCCAAAGCAGCCGCCGAGGCCGCTGACAGGTTTTTGAAACTCATTTCCGTCTGGCGGGTGTACGAATAACCGCCGAGATTCTCGCTGACCAAGTTGGGGTTCTGGCCGCGACCTTGGTACACCATGACGGCCAGTTCCGCACATGCTTGCTGGACAGGCTCTGGGATCTCCGGGAAGCCAGCCGAGTACACCACCCGAACGCTCTGATACCCGCTGAACGGTGTCGGCAAAACAAGCTCGCCTATTGCCGGATTTTGCTCAAAACTCGGCAGATGGTAGGTATGGAGCTTCAAGTAACACGACCCGGTCCATCGCACATCGAAGGCCCCTTGAGGAGCCCGCAAAAAGCTGCTGGGATAGGCCCCGAAAATGTCGCCCAGCGGAGCCGCTGTCCAGCCGCTCACCGCCGAGATCGCCGTCGCCAAGCTGGCCAAGGTCGGATAGGAGGCCAAGGGCAATGTCGCCGCACCTGCGACCCCATTGGTTTCCCAAGCCAGATAGAGGCTGGTGGCGTCGAGCCGGACGGTCGCAATGCTCTGGGAGGAGTCGGTGTTCTGAACCATCAAGACGTTTTGCAGGAACAAGGCGACCCGTGAGACCGAGACGACCGGGAAGTTGTTGAGAAGGATGTTCATCTCACGGCTTCCATTCCCGTCGTAAACTTCATCGTAACTGGCGACGGCAAACTTGCGGTTGCAGAACTTCTCGATGAGATCCGAGCAAGCATTGATGATCGACGACAGGGTTGCCGAGTCGGCGTCGCTGAAGTTGGGAAGCAATTCGACAGCGCGTTGGAGTGGGATCAGGGCCATGAAAGTATTTACTTTTCGTGACTCTAATTAAACCATGCTCACCCTTGTCACCACCACACGCGACCGTCCGGAATGTTTCTCCCTGCTTGAACGATGGATTGTCCGGCAAACCGTTCAGCCCGACCAGTGGATTGTCGTCAATGATGGAACCGTGCCGTACCAATACTCGCTCGGCCAGACAGTTCTCCAACGTCATCCGGGAGGAGATTCGCTGCCAAGTATCTGCGAAAATTGGCTCTCGGGACTGCCCCTCATCCACGGCGACAAGGTACTGGTGGCCGAGGACGATGACTGGTATCACGGCGATTTCATCCAGACCATGTCCGAGATGCTTGATGTGGTCGATTTGGTCGGCGTCAGGGGAAATCTTTACTACAAATTGCCGCCGCTCAAGTTCTTTCAGATGCACAATACCTCCCACGCGAGCCTCGCTTCGACAGGATTTCGGTCGTCGATGTTGCCCCAGATCGAGCGATGCTGCCGAGTTTTCAAGTCGGTGTACATCGACAGCTATTTGTGGGCAGAAGCAACTTCCGAAGGGTCGGGAGTGAAATGTGCTTTGCTTCCCAATCGGGCCGAGGACCAACGTGCCTTGCAAGTGGGTTTCAAACAAATGCCGGGGGCCAAGGGGTTGGGGCTTGGCCATACTGACGACGGGTCAACTGATCCCGGCATGGCAGTTTTGAGAGGATGGATCGGGGCTGCGGACACAGTCACATACTCGAACTTCCGAAAAATCTATTGCAACTCGGGCAGCGACACAACTTCGGCTCGGCAGCCGCTTCCTTTGCCGGCTCAGGTGTGATGTCTTGGCCGTTGAGGGAAATCTTTAGGTTGATGGGGGTCGCGGGGACATCCTTCACGGTGGCCTCGTCAATTTGCACGTCGAAACCGGCCAAGACATGAGCGAGGACAAGTGAAGCTGCGGCCTCGGTAAAATTGCCGGTGACCGTCATGTACTCTCGAAACAAGTCTCGGATCTGGTCGTTCATTTTTCTCCTGCTCAGGTGAGTTTGTACACGCTGCCGAGCACCTTCAGATCATCAATTTCGTGGGGCGACGGGCCATAAACGAGCGCCACTGTCCCAAGCGGGCTATTTGTGAACGAGGGCAAGCCGGGAGGCGGCAAATACTTCCAGCGAGTCGGCGGGAGCAGCAACACATCAGGCGGGTTTTGACTGAAATACTTGGAGACCAGAACCGTAAAGGGTAGCAGAATGACAGCTAGCTTCGCTGTTCTGGCCTTGGGCACAATTTTCGCGGCCATCCCAAACGGCGGGTTGCAAAAGACCCTTTCTTCGCTCCAATCTTGCGTCAGCGCATCGTCCTCCTCGGTCCAATACCGAGGCAGCAAGTGATTGTCCCGGTCGGCGCAAGCGTCGATTGTGAAGCCGAAAATGCCTTCGAGCTTGTTGAAGACCGCCGGAGAGGTTCGCCAACATCCTCTGATCTCTTTGTGCTGGTCGTTGATCGAAATCGAGTGAAATGCCATGCGGTATGTACCGGGCATGACATCGATTTGTGGTCAGGCAGCGAGTCGGTGAACGAGTGCCTCAAACACCTCTTGATTGAAAAACTGCCAGCCACCGGGACCATGCGGCTGCACATTGGGGGCTGACGGAAACACTTCCAAGATCCTTGGGACTTTAAGCCCCTCAGCAATGGCAAAGCCGGAAGACTGGTTGCCAATGAACATGCGACAACCAGCAATCTTCCGGGCAAAATCGAGGAATGTCCTCGTTTTGATGTGCGGGATGTTCAACCGATGCTTTTTTCTGAAGGCTGCAAATTCGGCATCAAGCCCCACAAAAGCCAAGTTTTTGAGTCGCTCCAGCCACTTGAACTCGATCTTGGGATTCAGATACCTTTCCGTCCTGTTCAGCAAAATCATCCCCTCGGCCTTGGGGTCTGGCTCCACGTCAAGCCACTTCTCCCATAGCTTTGGCAGGCATGGCCAAACGTGGCTGTAGTATTGGCCGATGTCCCCTCGATCATGGGAAAATCCCGATGACCTGAACAAGTCGAGGTCGAGGTCAATCGACTCCCCGTCCCAGATTTTCACGTCTTCAAAGACTGCTTGGAGTCGCAGGAGCGGGATGAGGCTTTCGCAAAATGCCCGCGACATTTTGTACTGGCCGCATGGGTGATTCATGCCGGGATGATAGCGGGCGGGTTGGTCGGCCTTCAGAAGCAGGGTGCAGGTCTTCAGATCCCGCAACTCCAGCAGCGAGACAATTGAGGGGAGGGACCAGATCAGATCACCGGCATTGCCACCATGAGCGACAGAAAAGGTTGGTTGGGTCATGAGGTAGGTAAGCGGCGAGACGAAAAAACCCGCCCCATGCGGAGAACATAGGGTGGGCTCAGGTAACAGCAGGGTCTGACTGTGTCACCATAGATAGTTGCCATCCAGCAACTTTCAGATCACGTCCCGCGAGATTGCAACACGATGAACGGGCTGTAGTTGTATTTCGTCGCTCCGTCAGCCGGAGTCAGAGCCGCCGTCCAAGGCGAAACGATGTCGAACCGGCGCACAAATCTGTAAGCCGTTTGCAGCGTCGTGAACTGGATTTCCGTGCTGATCGCCGCTTCAAGTCCGGGGTGCTGGGCCGTGACCAGTTGCGACAGGTCAGCGAGGATGATGTCGCCCGGCAGGCCAAGCTGCGGGCAGTTCATGCACTCGATGACTGGTTTCCCGAAAATCCGCATCGGAAACTCGTCGGCAATGTTGAAGGACACACCACCGAAAGCCGGATAAGAGGTCGCCGTTCCGGTAGCCGTCACAAAAACTTGTCGCAGGAACACCGAGTAGGCTTCGGGGTTCATGATCCAGACAGCATTGGCTCGCGAGCCGGGATACAGAGCCCTGTACATATTCGCAAGGTCGTCGAAGCCAAACATCGCGGCAACGTCGTTGCTCGACTTGGTCACGGTCACCAAAGCCGCTTGGTTCAGAATCCCCGTCGGCTGGCCAGAACCGCTGCCGTTGATCACGGCGTCGTTGTGCTGCCAAGCAAACTCCAAAGCCACTTTGTCCCGAATGAAGGTCTCAAAGTTCTCAATGTTCGAGTCTTGGAGCAGTTGGTTGGTCACATAGACCAAGCTGCACAACGTCTTGAGAGAGGCGGTGACCTGCATCAGAGCCGGATAAGACGAGGTGATCGTCGAACCTTCGCCGACGTAGTAGGACTGGACTCCACCATGCCGGGAACCGTTGGCGAGGCTCGTTTCGTTGATTGCCGGGATGTTCAGGGTGTTCGAGTTGATGTTGACTTGTTCGGTTTTTCCAAGCAAATCAGGGTAGTTTCGCACCTTGTCCCAGATCCGGTTGTACCACTCCGGCTTGACCGCATAACCGCCCTGCGTGCCGCCGCCACCCGACTCATTTGCTCCGAGTGGAGCCTTAAGTCGCAACTCTTCCTCGTATGCGTGGAGCATCCGTGAGGCACGCTGATCGCCACGATGAGCCTTGTACTGCGCTTGCAGCATGTGCCCGAACGACTTGAAAATCGGCTCTTTGATCGTGGCCGGAACCGACCCGAAACTCGGTCGCTGAGCAGTCGGTGAAGTGAACTTGGCCGCGACCTTTTCAGTCGCCTTGGCAACCGATTTTTCAAGGCGACTGGTCAGCCGCTTGACTGCATTTTGGGCCGCGTCCTCCATCGGACTTTCGCCGCCTTCAGCCTCTTCTTCGCCGCCGCCAACATCCTCGGCACTGGCTTCCTCGATCAAGCCCGCGTCGAGCAGGGCAGCCGCTTCATCAGGGTCGAGGTGGACAATCTGGCCCTCGGTGAGATCACCGAACGGTTTGGTCAACTTGTAAACAGAGAGTGACAATGATCCTCTTGAGTGGAAAAACCAACATCTGGTCGCTGGTACTTCCTCCCGATTCCACCAGTGCGACCTCGAAGGCCGCTCACCGACTGCGTCGTGAAAGCTCGTCCAACTTGCGGGTATGTACTGTTCAAAAACGAAAAAACCCCGCCTGACAACGAGTCAGACGGGGCGCGTCGAAAGAGAAAATGGACACTGATATAGAGTGGATTCGATCACACTTTTCCGCGCGATTTGATCCGGGTCATGATCTGTTGGGCGATCACGTTCTCGTCGAAGTTGATCTCATCAAGGGCTTTGATGAAAGCGTCGGTGTCGAATGAGGTCCGCTTTGGGGCAGCTTTGGGAAGTTGTTTCACCTCGGGCCATTTGAGGCCCAGCTTCTCCGCGATACCCGGATCGAGACTAAAGCCTTTGCTGACCGCCGTGACCAAAGCATCCTGATTGCAGGGGACCGGAGCCACCGAATACTCGAACAAAACACATTGCTCGATCACACAGTTGCAGTCTTTCCATGTGGGTTGAAGACTGATCTCTTCCTTGGTCGGTCCTCTCATCTTGGTCGGGAGGAAGCCAATGCTCTTGCCGCGCAAGATACCCTCTTGAGTCATCGAGAAGATCGCGTCAGGCAACCAAGGGCCTTCCCAGTCAGAAGGTCGTTGCGCATATTGCGTTTTGGCGAGTAGCCCTTTTTGAACTTGCTTGATCCATTTGCACTTTCCAACCGGAAGCTCGTCGTACTTGTGGGCCAGAGTCACGACCGGGTTTTCGCGGAAAAAGTCCAATTGAATGCCTTTGGCGATGACGACCTCGTTTTGGCGGTCGAGACTTTCCACCGAGACGAGGCTAATGTCCGCTCGCTCGCCGGGGATCAATTGGACATCTTCGGCGATGGTCGCCGCCTTGCGATAAACACAGTCCTTGGACAGCCCCTTCATGATCCCGTCGAGTGCGCGAGCCGCTTTATCACTCATCGGAAACCCGAGCGGGCCTTCAGTGGTCGTCATTCTGTGTGTCTCCTGACTTTTGGTCGTCGCCAACCGTATTTAGCTCCTGTAAAAGCCTTTCGATGGACGTGTCGCCGGTGTCGGCATCTTCCATCTCGACCACAGTTTCGCCCGTTTCATCAGTCAAGATCGCCGTGATTCGCTGGCCGCAGACCACCACCGAGCCGCAAGTCTTGATGGTTTGGCGAAGGTGATCAAGGATTTCCGGCAGTTTCTCCTCAATCCGTTTTCTTCGCAGGCAGGTTGCCTCAATCATTGACACCCTCCGTCACAAGACTCATCGCACATCGGCACAGCGGATGCCTCGGAGGTGAATTGATCTCCCCGTAAGCACCGAGGCCGTCCACCACGAAGGGCTCGTCAAGGCCAACTGTTTTCCCCGCAAGTGGCTTGCAAGTGGGGCAAGCGTCGCTCGACAATATCCACCGCTTGGCTTTGGCAACTCCAGACTCTTTGGCCGTGATCATCATGGCGTCATGTTGCGCACGAGAGGCTTCGGTGTGGCCGATCATGTACGCGCGTTCGTTGTCGAGGCCGTTGAAAACCTGTTGAACCCTGTCTTTCATGGCATTTTTCACGTCTCCAACCTCAAGTCCCTCGGCAATCTGCTGCCGAAGGTCTTCAAGGGCTTTGGTCAAATCTTGAGAAGTGGATTCGTTCGTCGTTCGGCAAAAAAGCAACGTCGCCTTGCTCAGAGCCTCCTTGAGATTTGGTTGGACCACCTTGAGCAAGCCAGCGTCCCCACCAAGCCTTGCGACCGTTTCACCAGCCGAGTGGTCGTAAAACATCTCGACCACCGGAAGCATCCTTTGAAACATTTCGTCGGTCCATTTGTCGATGTCGAAGAACCCGCCGTCAGGGAAAGCCTTTGTTTCGATGTCGTCAGTGAAACTCTTCTGGCCCAGAACCGTCGCTCGCTGATGTGCGAAAAACTCATTGATCGCCTGCACCAGCGGGTCAGGGGCTTTGTCTCTCATTGGGGGCAAAATGGCTTTTGCCGCTGGTTTCTCAGGGACTTGAGTCTCTTGAGTTGCTGCCGCCGGAGCCAGAACTTGCGGCTTGATCTCGGGGAACAATGCCTCGGCCTCGGCCTCCGTGAAGCCGAAAATAATTCTCGCGTTGGCCACGGCAGCCTCACGGGGAAGCTGCCCGGAGTAGTAAGCCGCTTGCATCGCCATAACCTGCTGGCTTCCCCCGACAGTTGCTCTGAGGGAGTCGGCAGCCGGTTGGGCTTGGCCGTCTGGAGCGGCTGGAGTGGCCGGGGCAGCGACTGCCGGGGCCTGTTGATGGTCGTCGGCGAGCATTGGGGACGGCGAATATGCTGGTGCGCTTGGTAGCATCCCCGAGGGGATCAAAGGCTCGTCGCCCCAATCGAATGCTTCAAATCCGTACAACCGCCTCGCTTCTGATCTCGTGATCACCCCGTTTTTCAAAAGCATATCGCGCTCTTGAAGGTCAAATGATTTGTCCTCGGGGACCACCTCGTCAAAATGAATGAACAACCGTTTGTCGTAAAGTGGAACGAGCTTCTCGTTCAACTTGTCCACGATTAACTCGATCCGAGGCCGGATACAGTTTGCATAAAGAGAGTACAAAGCGGCTTCGGCGGTGCTTCGATTGGCTTCGCCGATCTCGAACAACTCGGGCGGGATGTGCAAGCCGTTGAGAATCGAGATCTTCAGGTTCTTGTACAACTCCAGTTCGGCCAAATCCTTGGGCTGCCACTGCAAAATCTCAAAGTCCACCGGGTCTGTGGCGATGAACGCACCGCCGTTGCCGCTACCTCGGAACCGATGGCCGAAGTCCTTGGCCATCCGCTCCGCCTCGTCCTGACCAAATCCGTGCTCGCTCTTGGGCGAGACCATCACGTCAGGCCGAGCGTTGTTGCTGAGGGTGTTATCGAGGTAGCTGATTTCCTTCCAGCCGACCTGAATCCGTTGCCACATGGCCCTCACGGGGCTGTGACCTTCGCCGTAAACGTCGAGTGGGTTGTCCTCCCTGAAGTGAATGATGTCTTCAATGAGGTAGTCGTACTCCTTTTCTCCCTCGTAATACTTCACCCCTCGGACAATCTGATTTTCGTCCCGTACCAACTCAACGCATTGTGACGGGAGCGGATACAGACTCTGTGGCAAGCCAAAGTCGTCTCGAATGATCAGCCAGTAGGCGTTGCCTGTCAGGTCGAGGAACAATTGCGTGATGCCGATCAACTCGCCCCGGTTATGCTGGGGGTTGGCTTTGTCGAGCAGGTCGAGAAGCGGATGCTCGACCACTTCGCCGAGTTGTGTGCTGAAGCTGATACTTTTGTTGGCTTTGATGCTTTTGAGGTTCTTCCAAGTGACAGAGGTGGTCTTGCACTTGGGCCGCGCCTCGCCGGTTTCCGTGGTGGCGTACAACCGCAGCTTGACCCTTGAGATCTTTCTCTGGATTAACTTGATCGCCGCGTAGACGATATCTGAATAGGCCGCGACGAGATCAGCCTTTCCCGGCTCCGGTTGGCCACCAAAGGCGTCGTAACTTCCCTGCGGTTTGCCGCCAAGTGACCGCCAGTTTGGCCCAAAGAGCTTCTGTTTGACTTGGTCAGGCTTGGTCGATTTGTTGGGGATTTCAGGCGTATCAGACATGCCCTATGTAGAGCGTGGACGATCAGAACAGCCCTTGGAGGATGGCTTCGCTGTACTGGTCAGCCATCCACTTTTCGCGGGCGGCTCCATCCAACGGGACCGTCTCGGTAGGCTTGGAGAGTTTACGGGCCTTGCGTGTGGCCTCTTGAGCGGCCCATGCCAAGGTATCGACCATATCGTCGTTTTTCCCGTTGGGAAACCCAATCAACTCGTCCTCCAAGCCCTTGGTCCAGTCGGCCTTTTCTGGGAGCCAGAGCCTTCCCGCTTCTACCTTCACTTGCAGGTCGGTGGAGCGGGTGAGCTTGTCGGTGGTGGGTCGGACGGGTCTGATGGTGATTCCCTCGGCCCTCAATTGCTGGATAGCAAAATCTTGAAAGCCAACCTGTTCAACCAAATGGTAAGCTGGCTTGTATGTTTCGTTCACGCTTTTGAAGGTCTGGACAAGTTGGCCAGCGGTGAGCCGGTCCCGCTTCAACCTCGGCACAATCAGGTCACCGTCAGGAGTAATGTCCACGATAGCGAAGACGGACCAGTCAGCGGTCGTTTTGAGGCTGATTGCCAAGTCGGTACTGACAAACCGGAAGCAGTTCTTTTTCTTCACCACCCGCTCGCCGAGGTAGTAGTTGTCGTCGTCTTCGGTGAAGTAGCGAAAATCCTCCCGCTTGAAGTGGCTTCCATCATCAGAAGCAGGATCTTGGTTGTACTGCGCCCTCCATGCTTTCCGCTTTTCCCGCTTCCAAATCTCAATTTCATCTGACGGGATGCGGTTAGAAAGCGGCTGGCCGTTTCTCTGGCGAGGATCAGACCAGCCGATGCTCGTCGTGACGCTCCTCGATTTGTCGAATTCAAACGGCAAAATCAGCTTCGTCCATTCCCCGCAATCGTGTTCAAGGATGTAGCCGGACAAGTCTTCCGGGTGACACCGCTGCTGCACAACGACCCTCGCCGTTTTTCCCGGCTGGTTGTTCACACGACTGCTCAGCACTTCCCGCCAAAACGTCGTGACCTTGTCCCGCTCGGACTTTGAGTTGATGGATGCAACGTCATTCGGATCATCAAAAATAATCACGTCGCCACCGAGGCCCAGCGTCCCGGACTCGATACTGGTCGCTTGCCTGTAGCCCGTCTTGGTGGTGGAAAACTTGAGTTGCGTGTTCTGGTCGGCCTCAAGCTGAAACTTTTCCGAGTAGAACCTCTGGTAGAGTGGGGACTCGACCAGTCGCCGCGACTTCATGCTCAACTCCTTGGCCAAACCAAGGGAGTAGGAGCAGCAAAGCACTTTCAAGGTCGGGTCTTGGAGCCAGAGCCAAACAGGGAAAAACACGCTGCACAAAAGTGATTTTGTGTGTCGCGGAGGGATATTGACCAGCAGCCTTTTGATCTCGAACAGGTGGCTCAAGTGATCGCAAATCGCGTCCACATACCACTCGGAATGACCGCCGTTGAACCTGTTGGAAGGCTCAAGCACTTCCCAAAATTGCATCACAAATCTTTTGAGGGAGCGAGCGCAGCGTTCGCCAGTCAACTCGCTGGCGGTGAACGGGAGTTGGTGAATTGATTTTGGGTTAGGCCGAGGCACTGTTCTCCGGGTTTTCAGAAATCATTTCAGCGTCGAGAATCGGCCCACCAGCGACCGCGTGGTCGTTCATGATCCGCTCCAACCGATCCAAATCGTCGTTGGAAAGTGAAGCCATGTTGATCGAGGTGGTCGTCGATTCCTTGGTCAAATGTTCTTTCGGTTTGCCCCAAAGCCTGTTGAAGAGCAGTTCCGTGGCCTTGAGATCGCCTTCAGAGGCCAATGTGACCAGCCGCCGGGTGATGAGGTTGATGTCTGTCGCGGTCACGGAGCGACTCATTGCCTCGGCCAGTTTCACGGTGTCGAAGCCTCTCGAGGCGATCTCGCTCAACCCCGCGCCGTGCTTGCGGGGACGGCCCTTGATCCTGCCGGTGCTTTGCTTGGCGCGGTGAATGGTGGATTTTGTGACCGAGGAACCGGCTTGGCTCTCGACCCATTTGGCGATCTGGGCGTAGGTCCACTCGGGATGCCTGCGGATTGCGTCGCGGACCAGAGCACTTTTGTTGACGCGGGGCTCTGGTTCAGCGGCTGGTGGAGCGGCTTGGGGTGTGGAGGGCGAGGGAGCGGTGGGCTCAGTTGAAGGAGCTTCAAGAGGCTCGGGCTGCGGGGTTTCGGCTGTCATGCCGGTTAGGTAGGGCATGAAACGAAAAAGCCCGCCACAAGGGCAGGCTGGTTGCTCAGATTATCCCTGCTTCGGGAAAATCAAGTTTTCCACATATCTGGAGGCTTCTTCCAGATATGTGTCCGAATCGTAGTTTTTCTCCAGCGTGCCACGGGGAGCATGTCCCAAATAAACCTCACGCAAACTTTGATAAGGTGTTTTTTTCAAAAGGTCTGCCCCGAAGAAACGGAAGTCTTTGAGCGTGTATTTCTTCGCCTCTCCCCGACCAAAATGATCACGCCATTGAGTCTTGATTCGGTCGTAGTGGGTAGGCTTGGCAGATCCAGAACCTTTCGACGACACATACAGACATTCGCCAGTTTTTGAGGTGAGCACCCATTGAGATTTATTATTCATCTCCTGCTTCAGAAGACGCAGAGTTTCTGACCAGAGTGTATATGTCACCAGAGGAACCTTGTCCGAAGACTCGGTTTTGATCCGCTTACGAGTCAATGTGCCTCGTACCCAGTCAATTTGATCGTGTTTGAGGTAGGCCATGTCGATATTATTCATGGAACAATTCAAAGCCAAAATCGCGTAAAGTTTCAAGCGGTCGGGCAGGGCAGCCAGAAAATCTTGGACTTCTGCAATCACCGGGGAAGGCTTGCTAGTTGGATTGACCTTGAAAATGAACAGATTAGACCGGAGGTTTTTCAATGGAGTGATTGCCCCTTGCTCTGTCAGGTAACTGACAAACGATTTGAAAAACATCCATTTCTTCTTTTTTGTCGCGGGGGCCAGTGATTGAAAATCAATGGCTTGAAAAACCTGCTGGAACTTAGCCTCGCTCAAAACATCGACTGACATCTCTTCATGAAGAACAATCGTTTTGCCCATATGAAGTTCGCGGAATTCTCTCATGTATCCGGCGATGTTGACCATTGAGGAAGCTTTGGCTCGACGGTGGACCAACCCATACCAATCATTCAGGTGAGTGCCGATTCGCTTCGATTGCTCGACCTCCGCCGTTCGGCGAAAACGATCAGCCCACAAATCACTTGCCCCAAAGACCGCGTCCAGCGTGGTCGGGTCAAGATCTTCAGGCAGCTTGACCCCAAGCTGTTGAAGAAGCTGAAGCCGCTTGACCGTGATGGGGTCGATGGCAGGGAGGTCGATTTCCCCCGATTCAATTTCGGCTTCGGCCTCTTTCAAGGCCGCTTCGTAGGTGGATGATTCTGGAAGCCCTTCCTGCTGGGCGAATTTCCGCTTGGCTTTCAGTGACCGAAGCACATCTTCGGTCTCAGGAGGCAGCGGCCTTGTTGATGGCTGAGTGTCGATTTCAGCCCGCTTTGCAAGCCACCAAGTATTCGCGGCTTGGTAGCTGCCGAGTTCACTCCATTCTGATTCGGGAAGTCCGAGCTCGGCGCAGGTCACCGAGTATTCGTGGCCCTTGTAGGTCTTACGCCATCGGGCATGGCGGTTGATGAACTGTCCGTTCATCAAAAATTTGCGTGGCATGATATTCTAACCCCTGTTTGCGGCCAAATTTTGCGGCCAAATCTGGGGTCATTTTAGGGGAAAATTTGGCCGCAGACATGCGAAATCACCGGGAAAATCGATATCTCACAGCCTTCCCAAGGCTGTGAGACGAGTTCGACTCTCGTATCCCGCTTCTCATTTTCACCTGTAAATTGCGACAAACTCTGAATGGTTTGGGGTGAGCGAAAAGTTACTTTCTCATTGCCATAAGCTCATTTCACACACATCAAAACGCCCTCGTCCTGCAATCCCGTAATCCATTGTTCCAAATCATCCCATATCATTGGATCGGCGTGATCGCCAGCCAAGCAGTCTCACTGTCTTGAACTCGGAAAAGAACAGCCATGAAACTTTTGCCAATATCATTCTTGCTTCTGATGCTCTGCGATTCGATTGTATTGGCTCAGTGGCAACAACAGTCCATCAAGACGGACGCAGATTTCCGCGGGCTTTGCGTGGCAAGTCCGGATGTCGTTTGGGTCAGCGGCACGAAGGGAACGTATGGTCGAACCACGGACAGCGGCAAAAACTGGTCAGTCGGAACGGTGCCCGACGCGGACAAACTCGACTTTCGCGATGTCGAGGCATTTGGGGGATCAACGGCCTGTCTGCTCGCGGCCGGCGAAGGTGACAAGTCCCGGATTTACAAAACGACCAACGGAGGCAAAACTTGGGCGGTGCGATTTAAAAACTCCGACCCGGCGGCTTTTTATGATGCGATGGCTTTTTGGGATCAGAAGAACGGCATTGCCCTTGGGGATCCGGTGAAGGGTCGCTTTCAGTTGATCTTCACTGATGATGCCAGGGAGACTTGGAAACTCCTTCCAGAGAAGAGCCTGCCGTTGGCTCTTGAAAAGGAAAGCTGTTTCGCCGCCAGCGGAACCTGCCTCGTCACTGTCGGCAAAAGTGACGTTTGGTTTTGCACCGGCGGAGCCAAGACTACAAGGGTTTTTCACTCCACTGACCGCGGCCGATCTTGGATTTCAGTCGAGACGCCATTGATCGCCGGGGCCGAATCAGCCGGGGCTTTTTCAATCTGCTTTCGGGACCAGAACAACGGAATCATCAGCGGCGGCGACTATCGGAAGCCTAAAGGCACCGGGGCAAACGCGGCGGTCACGAGTGATGGCGGCAAATCGTGGAAACTCGTTGAGAAGTCATTGCCATTTTGTTCTGGCGTCGCATGGTCAAAGGATCGTTGGGTTGCCGTCGGCACGTCAGGCTCACACACTTCTTTGGATGGAGGCGTGACTTGGAAAAGCCTCGACCATGAAAATTACAACACCGTTGGCTTTTCACCGACCGGAGAAGGATGGGCGGCGGGACCGAAAGGCAGAATTGCGAAGTTCGTGAAATAACTGATGAGCCGTTGAAGTTGGTGCGGGCGGGAAGGCTTGTGCTTGGATTGGGGAAATAAACAAGCCGCCGGAGCAACCCGGCGGCTCTTTCGATTCTTCATCAAGCAAGATTAACGGCGCCAGCCATGGAAGCCGCCATAATATCCCCCGCGATATCCGCCATAGCCCCCATAATATCGTGATCCATAGCCAACACCGTAACCCCCATAGTAGGGCCGGTAACCATAACTGGGGTAACCGCTAACTCCAATGGAAATCCCGCCGTAAGCGGGATAGGACGAGTAGGAATAGGCTGGCACGGTGTTGTAGACGGGCGCGTAGCCATAACCATAAGTTGGTTGGGTGACGATGGTGGCTTGGGTATAGACTTGGGCCTTCGAGATCGACGGGCCGGTGACCATGAAAAGCGTGGCCACGGCTGCGGAAACGATCCACTTTCGCATGATAGGCTCCTTAAAAAAATTCTTTGTGCAGACGATTAATAATGTGCAATTAACGAGCCAGTCGAGATATTTCCGACATAAGTTCTCGGAAAACCACCATTACCCAAGGATGAACCGCCAGCATCAGGGCGCAATTCGATTGCACGTTCGCATGCGTGTGATTTTGTGTCCATCCTCGCTCGGCAGGGTCGAAGTAAGATTGATCTGTGTTTTCTTCCGGCCCGCGAGATTTTCACCTGATGTCTTCCTCCAAACCCGTCCCGCCGACTTCACAGCAAGCGGCCGCTTTGGAGGCGGCCGGGTCGGTGGTGCTTTCCTCGGGGGCCGGATGCGGGAAGACGTTTGTTCTCACCCGCCGGTTTTTGGGGTATCTTGCGGATCATTCTGTTGGCGAGATTGTGGCCATCACTTTTACGGAGCGAGCCGCCCGTGACATGCGGGGGCGTATTCGCAGAGCTGTTCGCGAGAAAATGACTGAGGAGCCCACCGCCAAGTGGAACGAGCATCTTCGCGAACTCGAATCAGCGACGATCACCACCATTCACTCGTTTTGCGGCAATCTCGTCCGGCAACATGCCATTGTGCTGGGGATTGACCCCCAGTTCGAGATTTTGGAGGAGATGCTGAGCGTCAATCTGATGGATGACGCCATCCGTAAATCCATGCAGGATTTGGTCATTGCAGATGATTCCGTTGGAGAGGATTGCCGTCGGTTGGTGGTGATTTACGGATGGTCGGAGGTGTTGCGGTGTGTCGCCGGGTTGATTAACCAACGGGATTTTCCCGCCTGGGAAACATGGGTTTCTCGTTCGGCGACGGACATTGCCGCTGAGTGGGGCGAGGTTCATCGAGAGTTGTTGGCTTCATCCGTTCGCGAATTTTTTGCCTCTCATCCCGCTTGGAAACGAGCGGAGGCATTGATCCGGGACACGCCTTGCAAGCATGAAAAGATTCGAGAACGATTTTTGTTGTTGCTGGAAAAATCAGCGGGCATCGGCCACTCTGTCACCGTGGACAACGATATCGCCGTCATTCGTGAATCGGCGATGATTCACCGGGAAAAAGAAAAGGCTTGGGGATCGCCCGAAGTTTATCAGATGATGTTGGAGGCATTGAAAGAGTTCCGAGAGGCTTTGGACGAGGCATTCCGAAAGCTCATATTCAAGCAGGACAACATCCCCAAAATTGCGGAGGTGGCCCAGCGGTTTGTGCGGGCGGCCCTCCGGGTGGGTCGAGATTTTCAAGAGACCAAACGCCGGGCGGGTGTGCTGGATTTCGACGATTTGCTGGCCCTTGCCTTGCGGCTTTTGAGCGAACACCCGGAAATTTTGAAACGGGTGCGTGAACGCTATCGGCGGTTGCTCCTCGACGAAATGCAGGACACCGATCAGGTGCAAATGGATGTCATCCGGTTGCTCACCGGCGACCCGCGAATGGAGAGTCGACTGTTCGCGGTGGGGGATGTGAAGCAATCCATTTATCGGTTTCGCGGGGCCGAGGTGGCTCTGTTCGGCCAGTTGCGGCAGAGCGTTCCTGAATCCAACCGGCTGCCACTCTCGGCAAATTTCCGGTCGCAACCGGCGATTCTTACTTTCGTCAACGCCCTGTTTTCCCCGGTGTTTCCGGATTACGAGCCGCTGACCACCACTTCCAAGCAAATTCACGATGAACCTTGTGTAGAGTTTTGGTGGAGCATTCACGGAGAAGAGGGGGCGAAGGCCGATGAGCTTCGGGAACTGGAAGCCAAAACCGTCGCCAGACGGATTCGCCAGATGTTGCAGGACCAACGGCCGATGGTCAGACAGAAAAAGGATGGCACTCTGCGGCCGATGAAATTGGGGGATGTGGTTCTGCTGTTTCGGTCGATGTCCAACGTGCCGGTGTATGAGTCGGCCCTGCGGGATGAGGGGTTGGATTATTACATCGTCGGCGGGCGGGCCTTCTTCGCTCAGCAGGAGGTCTACGACATCCTGAATTTGCTCAAATCGCTGGAAAACCCGGATGATGCGATCAGCCTGATCGGCGTGTTGCGTTCACCATTGGGCGGATTGAGCGACGAAACCTTGCTGGTTCTCGGGCAGCATTCGGCCGGTCTTTGGGAAGCAATGTTTGCGGCCGAGGCTTTGCAAGAACTCTCGTCGGAACAACGGCAACGGACGCAGCGCATCGCCGGTTGGCTGGCGACTTGGCGAAGCCTGAAGGACCGCGTGCCGATGACCGCTTTGCTTAATCGCGTGATGAGCGATGCGGGATATGATGCCGCCTTGCAATTTGAAACACTCGGGGATCGCAAACTCGCCAACCTCTGGAAACTGATTGAGATGGCGAGGAACTTCGACCGGACAGGATTGTTTCATCTCTCCGATTTCATCCGGCAACTCTCGGCGATGGTCTCGCGGGAACTTCGAGAGGAGCAGGCGGCGACACAACCGGAGAACGCGGATGTGATTCGCCTCATGAGCGTACATCAGTCGAAGGGTCTGGAATTTCCGGTGGTGATTCTGCCGGACATCGCGGCCCGGAAGAATGCCGGATTAAAGGGGAAGGTCCGATGGGATCGCCGTCTGGGGTGCGTAGTGAAGCCGCCGGATGAAAAGCCCCTGCTATTCGGGGAATTTGTTCATCAACTTGCCTCCGTCCGGGAAAACATGGCTGAATTTGAGGAAGAACAACGAGTCTTCTACGTGGCCGCCACACGGGCCGAGGATCTGTTGGTTCTGTCCGGATCATTCGCGGAACCGTTCCCGACGGACACGCCGGACGATCAACCTTTGTCGATCAAGGTGCAAAATCCCTGGATTGAAACGCTCAACGAGCGATTTCATTTGCGAACCGGCGAATGCTTTGACCGGTCGCTCGGTTTGGAGAATTCACCACGAGTGAGTGTCCGGCAAGAGACACTCACGATGGAACCGCCCAAAACCCGGCGGGCAAAACCAGTTGAAGCCCCGTTGATCGATCACCGGTCACCGGCCCGGAATCAACCGCGATATCAGCGGGCGATTTTCGTCGAGGAGGCCATTTCGGATGAATCAACCATTGACCGCGAGCAGATGGTGGAAGTTTTGGCCAACCTGCGAGAACCGGCGACAGCAGCAGAATCGACCGCCCAAAAAGGATTGGTCGGCGTGCCGGATTTGCATCCGGCGCCCTTTGTTTTTCGTCATCAAATGTCATCGCATCAGATTCAAATCCGAGGCATCACCGATGGGATGATTGGGGAAACTGTGTTGGTGATTGACCGATTGGAACGCGGATTGATTCGCCTCGGCATGGCCGCCAAGGCGATGGAAAATGCCACTTATGGAAAGGGAATTGGCCCGCTTTGTTTGTTGAATCTCGAAACCGGTGCTCTTGAGCCGGTCACAACAGCCAACGCGAAGTCGGCCGCCGGGAAATGGCTCAAGTCTCTTTCACTCGAAATCAACACGGATGCGGAATAGCTCCCCGGCGGCGAAATCCAGTTGCACGGCATCCCCGGTGACTGTCAGGCCGGTGGAGGCATTGTCGTCCCCGTCCAGCATGGTGGCCGACACCGGATCGCGGACGCAACGGAGCAGGGCGGAGCCGCCGTGAACGCCGCTGGTTTCCATGAAGGTGGCCACGAACGCTCGCTTCCCGTCCGAAGCCGGGCGCATCCCGAGCATTAACACATTCGGGCTGTCCAGTTGGAAGAGCCAGCCGGACGGGCCGATGTGCGGCGGCCCCTTGGTCGTGGGAATCACCGTCAGCGGGGAGACATAGCCGAGGGCCGTTTGCATCGGGTATTCCCGGTCAATCCCGATGCCAAGATCAAAGACAGAGGTTTCCTCGCACTCCGGTTGCAGGATCACGTCGAGCATCCGCGTCCCCTGACGTTGATGAAACGGCAAGCCCCCGGTGAAGATGGTTGTGCCGGAGCGACCGAGCCGGATGTCCACGAAATCGGGGGACATCGGCCGGGTGTGATCCGTTCGCATCGACGCTCCGTTGACGCCGCGCAGAAGAGCGGAACGCTCGTCACGCCATGCGAATCTCGCCCCATAGTAGGAATGCCAAGGATAACCCGTCGGCTTGTGGCTGGATTTGATTTCGATTCGCAAGTCCAGCAGCGGTCGCGTTAACCAGGCCCGTGCGCGCAGCGAGAACGTCGCCAGTTCTTGGTTTTGTTCGTTGAAAATCACCCCCCGGCTGACGATTTCTCCCATCGCCGCCCCGTTGTGGGTGACTTCGATGCCGCGACATTCCGTGCGACTACCGGGGTTGTAAATCAGTTGCATCGCCAACCGGGGCATTTGCATCTTGGAGTCGCGGAGGTTCTTCAAGCCGCCGGTCACCTGGTCGAGTTCGGCCTCGAAAAACTCATTCCGCACCGTAAAACCATCGGCCATCCGAATACGTTGTTTCGGGGCCGCCGAATTGCCGGACGATGGAATCCATGCGAACCCGAGCGGGGGAACTTCCACTACGCAGCGGGTTTTGTCCGCATCCAGTTGGATGGCCTTCAATGGGTCGGCGACCGGCACGTTTCCGTTGGTGCGATCCAATTCCAAGGCCACGCGCCGGGTGAACAAGCAGGGATTAAGCAGGAGATAACCCGGCTGGTTCGCCGCCGCCCGGCTTTGCAACCGGGCCGCCAGCTGGCCCGCCCAATATCGCTCGGCATCGGCAATCGCCGGGAATTCTTCCCCGATGATGCCATCCACACCCGTGTTTTCCCGGTTCGTTTCAATTGACTTCAAGGTTTCGCAACGACTGGCCTGCTCGTCTGCGAAGGGGGTTCCGCTCATCACCCGGTTGATGGCCGCGAAGATCAGCCCGGTGTCGATCTGGCGACGGTCACGGATTTGCCGTGCGAATCCGCTCACCACGTCGGCCCGCCGGGCGTTCACCCGTTGTTCCAAATAATCGGTGAAGAAGTCATCAGGATTGGAAACGCCGACATATTCCCCGGCCAAAGCGTCGCTGAAATAGCGGGAGAACGTCGTCCATTCGCCCAGCGCCGGGCCGAGTTTGCAGAGGGCCAGCCAGTCGCCGTGGAAGGGTTGGGCCGGGGAACCATCATGAATCAGGGAGAGCGTTGGGGCGCTGTCTTGTGAAATGGATTGGTGTAGCGTGTAGACAAGGTTGAAGAACGTCTCGGCCTTTGCCGCCGACGCGGGCACGCGGGTGAAGGCATCGACCGATTTGCCATCCGGGGAGGTCCAATTGACGATTGTTGAACGGTAGTTGGGAGTGATGGCCCCGTCGAAGGGTGTCAGCATCGCCCGGCGGTATCCGGTTAGTTGCACGAACGCGGGTGTTTGCGGATGCCCGGCCGATTGGCGTCGGGCCAGCACTTCCACATTGGTGTTCAGCAGACCCTTTGTGCGTTCACGCCCGTGCCGCATGTTCCACAGTTGAGATTCGACTGGCAAAATGGCGTCTTCTCGCTCCCGATAGATGCCTCCGATGATTTCCAAAACGGGGGGCTGAACGGCCTCGTCCAGTTTGGCTTTGATGTCGGCCAGCAAGGCGGGTTGCTCGTTGGCCAACCGCTCCACGGTCCGGCCGGTCATCATGATGTTGAGCGGATTTCCCTGGGTGAACCCGGTCGGGGGAAGATGATCGAGGTTAAATTCCCGAAGATCCCAAATATCCAGCAAATGGATGTTCACGGAATACAGAATTTCACGGGCCGACAGCAGTTTCGTCGTCGCGTTTTTCAGATGGCCATCGATGGTCTCGGCTCCGGCGCCATCAAGAATTGCTTGAATGCCCTGTTGGATGTCGCTCCAGAATCCGCTGACATCAAGGAGTTTTTCATGATCCATCGCCTCGAACAGCGAATCGATCATGATGTAACCGAAGGCCAACCCGAAGAACGGCCGCACTTGGTCGTCGGGCAAGTCCAGGAGGCGGGCGAATTCTGGCTTGTCGAAATGCGACTTTCCCTCCTCAGTCGTGGCGGCTTCGCACAGGAGTTCCTTGAAGGAACCCAAGGTTGCTTCGCGAGTCGTGTGGGCCGGCATTTTGATGGCCCCGACATTCCGCACCCGGTCGCTCCAGTCGTCCGGCAGAAACTGCGGAGGCGAATCAGGCAGCACATAAATCCGGCCGGGTTGCGGTTGCTCATGCTCATAGGCCGAATCTACCTTCGGCGGCGCATCCGTCCCCCAGATGAACGCGGGGTGCCAGAGGGCGATGATCGCGTTGAGCCACGCGGCCATCTCGTCTTCGTTCAAATAAACCTGGTGATGGGTGGGCAGCCGATAGGGGGAGAGCAAAAACCGCAAGGGGACACCATCTCGTTGGCGGGACTCTGGGACAAGGCTCCGATGAGAATATGATAGAAGCCAATCAGGGCTTGTCGGGAGGCGGAGGGTGGCGAAGAAAAGTATCGTTACGAGCGGTTTGGTGTTCAAGTTGGAAAAAGCCCTCTCCAAAAACCGGATGAAGGAAGCCGTTGACACCGTGTTCAAACTGGCTGAACTCACACCGGCTGAAATGCCATCGGAAACCTTGCGTGGTCACTTTTTCAAGGTTTTGGAAGCGGTCCAGAATCAGGAACTGAAACCGCTTGTCCGGCAATTGCTCCAAAAAATCGCGGCTGACATCGGCCTGACCCCCGAGCAAAATCGTAAACTCGGCGAAGGCTGGTTGAAGATTGGCGAAGAACAGAAAGCATTTGAACTCGCCCAACGGGTGAACGATGCCGATTTGTTGAAAACCATTCAACTCCGGGCGACCGACCGGGCGGTGATCGATCCCAAATCATCCTCAGCGAGCCTGTTGAACCCCGCGCAACTTGCGGAAATAGCGGCTCTCCGCGAGGCGTTCGCCGCCCATGAAGCCGGAAACGCGGAGCTTGCCCGCGAAAAGCTGAACGCCATCGGCATGGCTTCGCCGCTCATGGAATGGAAGCTGATGCTGCGGGGGTTGATCGCCTGGGCGGCTAAGGAAGACACGAAAGTCGCCGAAAACTGGAGCCGCCTCAAGCCGGATCGGCTGCCCGCCAAACTGGTCGCCCCGTTGCGGTCGTTTGTCGAGCCGGTTGTCTCCACCCAGCTCTCGGGAATCGAACTGGCCAGCCAGGAAAAGCAAACGGCGATTCTACTCGGGCCGTTGATGGGCAATCTTGCCAAGATTCGCACGCTTGTGGGGCAGGAAAGAAATCGGGAGCCGCTGTTTCGGGCAGCAAAGGAGATTACCGGAGAGTTGCGGATGCTCTCCAAGCGGGCGTTGAACACGCTTGGATCAGTGGTTTATTGGTCCATCTATTTGCACGGGCAGCCGCCGGAATTGGGCTTGTATGAACAGGCGTTTGGCAAACCAGAACTGGATCCGAAGTTTCATCGGCTGCGCGGGTTGGTGGCCGAGCGTTTGCACGAACTCGACATGGCCCATGAAGAATGGAGCGAATATGAACGCTGGATTTTGCGAAATCCCCAATTTTTCCCGGTGACTCACATCAACCGCATCCGGGGAACCCTGCAATTGCGGATCGCCCGGCTGGCCATCGACTTGAAAACACTCCCGGAATTTCCGGACGATTTGTTTAGCATGTTTGGCCGGGGCGTTCCCCCGAAGCCAAAGGGAGCCCCCTCCCCGGAACCGGCGTTGCGGTCGGCAATGGAGTTGATGCCAGATGACAAGGAACCTGTGCTGGAATTGTTCGACTTCTTGATGGAGAACGAACGCGAGGCGGATGCGAAGGCAATTGTCGATCTCTTGGAGAAAAAATTCGGCGAAGACATGGAAGCTCTTCGGCGGTTGGAAGCTTATTATCTGGACAGTGGAGATTTTGAGAAATCCATCGCCTGCCTGCGGAAAAGCATCGCCTTGAACCCGTTGGACAAACGGCTTCGGATGCGCGGGGCCATCATGGGGCTGACCCTTGCCAGAAGTTGTGCGAGCAAGGGAGACTACGACCAAGCCCGCCGTTGTCTGGATGAGGTTCGGCCGAACAATGATGATAGTGTTGAAATATTCAATCCTTCGATTCTTGCTCTGCGCGGCGTGATGGCGGCCAAGGAGAAAAACAAAGAGGTTTGGGAAGCCATCAAGACCGATCTGACCAAGGAACAGAATCGTGTGCCGGGGGTGTATTTGTTGCTGGCCGAAGGCAACCGGGTAAAGCTCCCCAAGAAGGAACTCGATGGTTTTCTCGCGGAATTCAAGGCAATCTTGGCCAAGCCGCCGTCCATGAGAGAATTTGAACTCCTCATCAAATCGATCTCTCAGTATCAACTTGACCCCGTGCCTTATCGTGGTCTGGCCAGTCATGAAAAACTGCTTCAAGCGGCCGTGATCGCGGCGACCGCCAACAAGCCGACGGAGTCTGATCTTCAAATTTTCGGGATCATCGTGCTTGGCGCCCGATGGGCCAAAACGTTGAAGGAAATCGCCCGCATTGGCACTCGCCAATATCCGAAGAATGCGTACTTTTGGTTTTTCCAAGCCGAGGCGATTCAGGGGCCGAAGAACCCGCCCGTCATCAATCGACAGGCACAAATGCCATATGTCCGTGCTCACGATTTGATGGAGGAAAAGTCCTCCATTGATTACACCCTCCTTCGGAAGTTTTGGGAGAAGCGGTTGGCCGAGACGCCCGACTTGCAGGCGTTGATGGATGAGCAGGTCGGCGGCGGGTACTACAAGTTTTTCTAAGCCTTCCGAACGAGGGAAACAACGATGACCGGTCCATACGACATCTTGGGCGTAAAGTTCGAGGACACGGACGAAATCATTCGTTCTCGCTACTTGGAATTGGTTCGCCAGTTTCCGCCGGAACATCACGCGGAAAAATTCAACGCGATCCGGGCGGCCTACGACATGGTCAAGACGCTGCAGAACCGCATCGACCATCGGCTGTTTTCGGAGGGGAGAACCGACACCGTGGATGATGTGATGAAGGAGGTGTTTTCCCGCCTCCCCCGGCAAAGATACTCGCTGGCCAAACTGGCCGAGGCTCATCAGAAAGCGAACCAATGAATCCCGATCAGTTGGAAAACGCCCTTGACGATTTTCGGAAGTGGTTCGCGGAATGGAACGATCTGGAGGAAACCGACTTTCCCGAGCCGACGGTCGATTTCGCCGCCTTGGTCAGCGGGTTTGCGGCCATGCGTCATGAGGTAAACCTGCAAACAAAGTCCGCCCGTGCGGCCCTCGAACAATCAGCGGAGATGCTGAAACTCCTTCAAGAAAAGCCCGCTCCCACTCCGGTCAAAGATGATTCGGCCAGCGAAACGGCACGTCCGTTTATCAAAGTGATTGTTGACGTTTACGATCAACTGTCTCTGGCAAGCCAAGGTGTTGAAAAACGTCGTGATTCATCGGCTTCGACGCCTTCAGCCCCAGCCCCCGTCGAACGTTCCGGATTATGGGGCAAGCTCTTTGGGGCAAAGTCGGTCCCTGAATCGGCCATGCCTTCCGCCAACGGGGAAGACCCGATCAAAGCCACACTGGATGCGTTGATGACGGGCTACAAAATGAGCATGTCACGCATTGATCGCTTGTTGACGCAACACGGTTTGGAAATCATCCCGGCGCTTGATCAGCCATTCGATCCGGAGGTGATGGAAGCCATCGAAGTTGACGCGAAAAGCGATAAACCTTCGGGAACGGTCGTCGCAGAAATTCGTCGCGGGTATCGTTGGAACGGCAAAATCTTCCGTTTTGCACAGGTCAAAGTGGCCCGCTGAACAAGCTTCTTGAGAAAGAGTTCGCCATGTCGGACGTCATCATCGGCATCGATCTTGGAACCACCAACAGCGAAGTGGCGGTTGTTCAGAACGGCATCCCCGTCGTCTTGACGGGCGAGGATGGCGATCCGATTTTGCCGTCCGTGGTCGGCCTGTCCGATCAGGGAAAACTTTTGGTCGGCAAACCGGCCCGCAACCAATATCCGCTTTTTCCCGAACGGACGATCAAATCCATCAAACGGTTGATGGGCAAGGATGAGAAAATCAAACTCGGCGACCGGGAATATCGGCCGCCGGAAATCTCCGCGATGATTCTCAAGGCGTTAAAGGAACGCGCGGAGAAAGCCCTCGGTCACTCAGTGAACAAGGCGGTCATCACCGTCCCGGCTTACTTTAACGACACGCAACGACAGGCTACCATTGAGGCGGGCAGTCTCGCCGGACTGGAAGTCAAGCGCATCCTCAACGAGCCGACGGCCGCCGCCCTCGTTTATGATCCGCAACAAACCGCCGGTCTGCATGTTCTCGTCTATGATTTGGGTGGCGGCACGTTTGACGTGTCCATCGTCCATTGGGAACAAGGCATCGTCGAAGTGCTGGCCAGCCACGGGGATACCCAACTTGGCGGTGATGATTTCGACGAACTCTTGCTGAACCATGTGGCCGGTCAGTTCATGACCGAACATCAAATCGACCTGCGTACAGATCGTTCCACTCGCGCCCGGCTTCTGAGGGCGTGTGAAAACGCCAAGAAGCAACTGTCTGATTTTGCCTTCACGAAAGTGGAGGAAGAATTCATTGCCGAAAAAGACGGCGTGCCGTTGCACCTGTCGATGGAAGTGAGCCGGGGTGATTTTGAGAAACTCATTCAGCCGTTGATTGATCGCACGATGGATTCCGTGCAAAAGGCACTGAACGACTCCAAACTTTCGGCCAGCCAAATTGACCGGGTCGTTCTGGTCGGCGGTAGCACCCGCACACCGGTGATTGGGATCATTCTCGAAAATCTGCTTGGTCGCCCTCCTCGCCGGGATATCAACCCGGATCTCTGTGTGGCAATGGGGGCGGCGGTCCAGGCGGCCATGATCGCCGGTTCCACGGTTGGGGCCGTGCTGGTGGACATCACCCCGCATTCGCTGGGCATCAAGACACTTGATCCAAGTTCTTCGATGTACGGTGAACGCTTGATCTTCACGCCGATTGTTCGTCGCGGCACGCCCTTGCCGGTTTCCCGCAGTGAAGTCTTCCGCACGGTGACCGATCATCAGCCCCGCGTGGAAATCGATGTCTATCAGGGGGAGAGCGAAAACCTCCGGCAGAATCACCGTGTCGGCATGTTCTTGATCGAAGGACTTGGGAAATTCCCGGCCGGCAACCAGATTGTCGTGCAACTGGATCTTACGCTTGACGGCGTGTTAAAGGTGTCGGCCCGTGAAAAAGCCACCGGTCTTTCAAAGCAAATCGTGATCGACAATGCCTTGGAGACGATGGACAGCGAGGAACGGGCCGAATCAGCCAACCAACTCGACGAGCTCTGGCGTGATCGATTTCAGGACGATCTTGGGGAAGACAGCGACGAAATCGGCGATGAGAGCGATGATGATGAAGGATTGGAATACGAGCCAAACGAGGCCGCCCGGCCGATGCCGATGATGGATGTCGGACCCCGCGAAGGCCAGCGGGAGGCCGTGCAAGCTCGCGCGTTGTTGGAGAAAGCCGACCGTCTCCGGACCAAGGCCACCTCGGAAGATCAGGCCGAACTTGACCGGCTGATGCAAAATGTCCGGGTATCGATGGAAGACCGCAACTGGCCGAAACTTGAACAGGCTTCCAACGCCCTGGCGGACGTACTTTTTTATCTGGAAGACGCCTGACACGAACAGGGATTGTGCGATTCGTCGGCTCTTTGGTACACTTCCCCATCACCCGGAATGGAATCCAAGGGGGTGGCCGATGCTGGCCTTGTTAAACCGACACATCGCCCAGCCATTCTTCTCATGGAAGGCGGGCAATCACCTTCCACGCCGATTGCGGATTCTTGAACAACGACAGTTTGATACCCCCAAAGTGATCGCCGCCCGGCAGCTAGAATCGCTTCGGGAAATGCTCTTTCACGCTTGGGAAACCGTTCCTTTCTATCGCAATCGCTGGCAGGCGGCGGGCGTGCATCCGGAGGATGTGCGGCAACTTGAAGACTTGGGCCAATTCCCCATTCTCACCAAGCAGGATCTCCGGGCTCATGCCGCCGAGATTCGGTCATTCGCCTATGCCGACCAAGAGGTATTTCGCAAAACCACTTCAGGTTCCACCGGCGTGCCGTTGACCATCGCCGTTGACCGTGAAGCGATGGATTGGAAACGAGCCTGCACCTTGCGGTCGGATCAATGGTCCGGCTGGCGGCGAGGCACACGGGTCGCCCGGCTTTGGGGTCATGCGGCAGCGGATCGTGGCTCTTGGAAAGCCCGGCTGCGGCGAGCGATTCTCGACCGCGAAAGCTACCTCAACACACTGGACATGACAGCCGAACGGATGAAGGAATTCGCCGAGACGTTGATTCATCGGCCACCCGGTTTGATTTTCGGACATGCCCATTCGCTGTATCTGTTTTCCGTTTTCGTTCGCAAGCATTTTCTTGGCCGGATTCATCCGGATGGGGTGATCTCCACCGCCATGCTGCTGCACAACTGGCAACGGACGGCCATTGAGGAAGCTTTCGGCACACCCGTCACGAATCGTTATGGCTGCGAAGAACTCAGCCTCATCGCCAGCGAATGCGGCGAACACGACGGGTTGCACTTAAACGCCGATTCCGTGTTCGCCGAGGTGATTCCCGATGCGACACTCTCGACGGAACCCGGTGGTGGCCGGTTGGTGATGACCGATTTGCTCAACCGGGCGATGCCGCTGATCCGTTACCAAATTGGGGATGTGGCCGTGCCAAAATCAGGAAATTGCGCCTGCGGCCGCGGGTTGCCGATGTTGAAAAGCGTGACTGGCCGGGAGGCCGATTATGTGCTGGCTCCCGATGGCCGGCTGATCTCCGGCATTTCCCTGACGGATCATTATGCGACAGAAATTCGCGGAGCCACGCAAGTGCAATTGGTTCAGGAGTCGCGGTCGGGTATTCGCCTGCGCATTGTCCCCGATGAACGGTTTGATGTCTCCTCCCGCGAACGGGTAGCCATTCTTTCACGGGAATTCTTCGGCCCCGAGATGCGGGCCGACATCGAATTGGTGGACCGCATTCCGCAAGAACCGAGCGGCAAATATCGCTTCTGTATATCCCCGGTGGCCGTCGAACATATTCGGGCGATGGGCCAATGATGCCTTCCGTGAGCGTCGTCATCGCGGCGAAGAATTACGGCCGATATCTGCCGTCGGCCCTCGATTCCGCGCTGGCCCAAACTCGCTTGCCGGATGAGATCATCGTGATCGACGACGGGTCCACGGATAACACTTTATTGATGATTCGTCCCTACCTGTCAAATCCCCGCGTGAAATATGTTCCTTTGAACGGTCTCGGCGTATGCCGGGCAAGAAATTTGGGGATCGAACTTTCAAAGGGAGAGTTGATCGCGTTTTTGGATGCCGATGACTTGTGGGAACCGACCAAGCTTGAGCGGCAATTGCCATTGTTCGCCGATCCCGGTGTGGGCGTGGTTTATGCTCGACGAACGTTGATTGATCCCAATGGAAAGCCGCTTTCCAGCCAGCGTTCCGATTTGCATCGCGGCGAATTGTTCAACGTGTTTCTCCGCACCAATCCGGTTTGTTTCTCTTCGGCCGTCGTTCGCCGAAATGTCTTCGATCATGTCGGGTTGTTTGATCCGTCGTTGTCTTTGGCCGTCGATTATGATCTCTGGTTGCGAATCGCCCCGTACCACCGCTTTGATTATGTTGACGAGCCGATGGTGAGTTACCGCACCGGCCACGGCAACCTATCCAGCCGCATGGCGGAGCGAACGGAGACGGTCTTTCACCTGTTGCGCCGGGTTTTGAGTCGCCGTGATTTGCCAGTGATGCCGGACCCGGAATCTGTTGCCGAAGCTTGGGGTTCGACGTGCCGAAGCATGGGTTATGCGACAAAAAAGCGAAGCCGGATGGAGGCCGCAAAATGGTATTTGAAGGCCGCCACGCACGACGGCCATTGGCTCCGATCTTTCAAGTCGGCCGCCGGTGCGTTGCTCAAGCGATAATGTCCCGAATCACCTCGCCGCGCGACACAGGCATTGGCCGGTTTAGCCGGTCGCGGATTTCCGATTCCGGGTTGATTCCCATCATGTGAAACAGCGTCGCGGAAATGTCTTCCGGCCGCGCCTGGCCCATCGTGGGATATGCCCCGATTTTGTCGGAGGCCCCGTAAATAAACCCGCCTTTGACGCCGCCGCCGGCCATCACCAGCGAATAGCATTGCGGCCAATGATCCCGCCCGGCTAGCTTGTTGATCCGGGGCGTTCGCCCAAACTCTCCCATCCACAGCACCAGAGTGTCTTTCAACAATCCCCGTTCGTCGAGATCGGAAATCAATGTCGGAAGCGTCTGATTGGTGATCGGCAACAAGTGATTTTTGAGGATCGGGTCTTGCGGGTGATTGTCGAATCCGTGGACATCCCAGCCCCCTTTGTCGCCACCAATGATTTCTGAAAAATAGACATTGATGAACTTCGCGCCGACTTCCACCAACCGGCGGGCGAGCAGGCAACTTTGGCCGTAAGTCGTCCGGCCGTATCGGTCACGGGTTTCGCGGGTTTCCTTCGAGAGATCGAACGCTTTCTTGAAATCGGGCGACGTGAGCATGTTCACAGCCTTGTGGTACGATTCTCCCAATCCTCTGGCGACGATTGATTGATCCATCCGGTCGGCCTGCTCGTCGATGATCCTCAGCACTTCCGTGCGGTGTTCCATCCGATCCGGGCTGACGGATGCCGGGAGTGACAATTCCGGCAGGCGAAAATCCGCCTTGTTCGGGTCTTGCGCGAAGAAGAACGGGTTGTGTCCCTTGCCCAGAAAACTGGCGTGCTGGCCCGGAGAAATCGAACCATCGCGGATCACATGCGGGAAGCTGACGAATGTTGGAATTGCACGCGAGGCCGGGGCGAATTTGTCCACGATGGAACCATATGCTGGGAAAAGATCCAGCGAATCGCGCAGGCGTTGATCGTCGCTCGGCGGGGCCATTCCCGTCAGGCTGTAATAAGCGGCCGAGTTGTGATTTTTCATCGTGTGCTGGGCGCACCGGATCACCGTGAGATGCTTCGCCACCTCTGCCACTCGGGGAAGCATCTCGCACACTTGCAGTCCCGGCACGTTCGTCTGAATCGGCTTAAAACTGCCACGCACCTCGGCCGGGGCGTTCGGCTTCATGTCGAAGGTTTCGTGCTGTCCCGGTCCGCCGAATTGGTGAAGGAAGATCACGGATTTGGCGCAGGCCTTCGGGTGGCTCGACGCCGCCAACAATTCCGGCAGTGAAAGCCCGAGCAAACCGGCCCCGCCGACCCGAATGGCCGCTCGCCGATCCAATTGAAATCCGCTCATCTGATTCCCCTGTCCGATGCTTTCAATGTCTCAGCAAGAACTCTTTTGAATTGACCAGACCCCAGATGATGTCTTCAAGGGCCTTCCGGCGATCACCGAGTTTGGCCACGTATTCTTCCAGTTTCTTTCGCTCAATCGGGGAAGGATACCGGGAGACGCTTGCCAGATAAAAGTGGTCGATAATCTCGCGGTCGGTCTTATCCTGCGAGATCAACCGGCCAAGGCGGTTGTCTTCTTCACCGAGCATCTCGTGAAGCAATTCCCCCGTGAGCATCTGGAAGGCTTGCATCAATCCCGTGTCGTCGGAACGCTCGCATTCGCATGTCAGCAATCGTTCGGGTTTGCCGAAGGTTTTGAGGAATCGCTCCGATTGTTGGGCACGGCGACTGCGGCGATCTTGAGGCATGGCGGCCATTTGCATCGCCTTGGTCCCCTTGGGATATCCGTCGAACTTCGGGCGTTGATTCAACATCTGGCAAACGGCATCAAACAGTTGCTCGGCTTCCAGTGGTTGGACAATGGCCCGTGAAAAATGCGTTTCGTCTCCGTCATTGGTTGGGCCGGGGATGGCCGATTGTTGGTAAGTGCGAGAATTCATGATGAGCCGGACGAGGGGCTTGAGCTTGAATCCCCCTTCGCGGAATTGCATCTCCAGTTCGTCAAGCAGCGGGGCGTTCACCGGCGGGTTGGAAAGCCGCAGATCGTCGTTCGGCTCGACCAGTCCCCGGCCGAACAGGTGATACCAAACCCGATTGACTTGGGCGCGGGCAAAATACGGGTTTTGCTGGTCGGCCAGCCAGTCGGCGAATCGATCAAGCGAGTCTGCCCCTGGCTTCAATGGGGATGTTTCGCCAAGCAGACGCGGAGCCATCGCCTTGCCGGTGCGGGGATGTTTTAGCGCCAGATCGCGGTTCATGAAAACGATTTGCTCGCCGTCGAACTCGTGCTGGTCGAATTTGTCTTTGCGATTGTTGCCGTTGATGCGGTAATCAACCTGGCCGAAAGTGGCGGCGAATTCGTGGTAATCGTCTTGAGTCCACGCATCGAACGGATGATTGTGGCACTTCGCGCATTGCAGCCGAATCCCGAGAAACACTTGGGCGATGGACTCCGACCGGGCGTATGGCTCCCGCAAGGAGCGGTAAAAATTGGCCGCGGGATTTTGATAAGTGCTGCCACGGGCCGTCACAATCTCGGCAGCAAATTGATTGAGCGGCATGTCGCGGGCGATGGCATCCCGAATCCATTGATGAAACACCCGCACACCTTTGCGGTCGAGGGCCTTCTCTTCCGTCCGCAACAGATCGGCCCACTTTTGGGACCAGTAATCCGCAAACTCCGGTCGGCTGACCAACCGGTCAATCAGGATCTTTCGCTTGTCGGGATTTTCATCCGACAGAAATCGCCGCACTTCGTCCGGCTCGGGGATTTGGCCCAAAGTGTCCAGAAACGCCCGGCGGATGAACACCGAGTCGCTTGACATTGGCGAGGCCGTCAATCGGAGGGAGTTCAGTTGCTCGAAGACATGAACATCCACCGGATGCCGGGGCTTCGTCGGCTCTGGATGGAATTCCGCTCGGGTGGGAATGAAGGCAACGCTGACTGGAAGTTGCCGATTCTGATACCGCACAAGGATAGTCGATTCGCCGTCGCGTAACTTGTTCACGACACCCACCGGGGACACATTCACCAAGCCAAGGGTGTTTGGCTCGAAGACGGCCCGGTTGGAGAGATCGCGGGTGGAACCATCCGAGTAGACACCGCGAACGCGAATAGCGAAATTACCGGCGGGGGCAATCAGAATTTTCTCGCGGGGTTCGACGAGCAATTGTTTCAGAGTGGCGAATTGAGGATCATCCGCCGCTCCCATTTCAATCCATTTCAACAAAGTTTGATACTCGTCGCTGGCGGGGCCGAATCGCGGTCCCCCTTCGTGGGGAACCAACCCGGCGGCTTTGCGAAGAAGCAGACTTTGCTCCGGGCGGTTGACATCGAGCCGCCGCCCCATCATTTCGCGGGTGAGGGTGAGGTGATCCAAGGCCGGGTTTTCACCACGAAGGGAAAGCCGGAATCCGCCTTTGCCGTTCAAATTGCCGTGGCAGGCCCCTTGGTTGCATCCGCCCCTCGCGAGAATTGGCATCACATCGTTGCGGAAGGAAGGAACCTCGGCCCGGCACACGATGGCCGAAATGCCGACGCAACATAAGGAGAGAAATCGCATGGCGTGGGAAACAACCGGAGGGATCGACAATGGAGGGTGAGAATGATTATCGCCCGGAATTGGCCGCCGGGGAAGCACAAAACTCGGCTTGCCCAAAATCGCCGGTTGCGGATATCCTCGCGGGGGTGAAGATTTTCCCCAAATCCCGCAAAGGTCGCGCTCGCCGGTTCCGTCGGATGGTGGGCTGGGCGTTGCTCACGCTTGTCGGCATCAATATCAGTCTGGCCGTGATGATTGACCAATTCCGGCCGGATATCCGCGATCCGGAATATCAACAAGTCGCCGACGCTTTGCGGGCCAGAACGACCGAAGATCCGGACGCCCGTTTGATCTTATTCCTCGGCAGTTCGCGGGTTGCCTTGGGAGTCGATGCGAAGCAAATCACCGAGCCGGGCCGGATCGTGTTCAACTTCGGCATGCCTGGCGCCGGGCCGTTCATGATGGACGTGTATTGGGATCGCTTGCAAGCGTCTGGCGTTCGGCCAGATGTCGTGTTCGTCGAGTTTATGCACCCGTTTTACAATGACACTTCGAGCCGGACACTGGATCATTCGTACCTGGACGCCTCCCGCCTCAGTGTGCAGGAAGCCCGCACACTGGTGGGCTATGGCAATCGTTCCACAGGTGCGTTGCGGAGAATGGCCATCGCCCGGTTGTTCCCGGCCGGCCGACATGGCCCGGATCTTTGCGAAGCCATCGGATTGGGGGCGTTAAACACCGGCACCGCCAAAGATCCGCTGCAAGGCAAACTTGATCTGTTCGGCGGCCGGGCGTTGGATGTGCCCCCTGAGAAACGGGATGACATGCGGGGATTGGCCCACAAACAATACGACCCGTTTTATCCCGATTTCTCGCTGGCCCATGATCCGGCCGAACGGCTGAAACAACTCCTTCGCAAAGTTCGCCAGAGCGGGGCGACGGTGAAAATCCTGCTCACTCCAGAGGGGAGCGAGTTTCGCGTCATGATGTCCCCGGAGATGGCCAAAGCCATCAATGAATTCATGGCCAAACTGGAAGCCGAATTCGATGTGGAAATCCTCGACGCGCGGGACTGGATGCCCGATTCGGCCTTCTACGATCAGCACCATCTTTTGCCTTCGGGCGGGAAACTCTTCGCGGAACAGCTTCGACCGCATCTTGATCCCTTGAGACGGAAGCCCTGTGACAAGATGCCACGCTGACGGGGTGTCATACACTATCCGCACAACATACTCCCGCGAAGCGTATGCAAACCGTCAACTTCAATTGCCCGCATTGCGGGAACCTCATGGCCGTGGGGATGAATCTCCTCGGCCGCAATGTTCGTTGTCCGCACTGCAAGGCTGTTGTGCAGGCGCCGACGGCCCCCGGCGAGCCAATGTCCACCCCGGCGTTGGTCCGGGCGCCGGTGAAACCGCCGGAACCAACTCCCACGGCGCCTGCTCCGGCTCCCGCCAACTTACCGCAATTTAATCTGCCGCCGAAGGAAACCGAAGCGCCGGAAAGCATCTTCGGTGAAGTTCACGACGAAGATGTCTTCGGTTCCGAACCGCCCAAGCCGACGATGCCCCCGCCGCCGATTCCGGCCCAGCCCCCCGAGACTCAGACACCATCTCCGATGTCGGTCCCGGCCCCGGTGTATTCGGCCCCGGCTCCGGTGTACGCGGCCCCTCAACCCCAACCGACATACGACCCCAACGGGGCGACCGTGGCCATGCCGCCGCCCGACAATTATGTGGGTGACACCGAAACGGTGGATTCGCCGCCACCAGATGACTTGGCGCCGCCGCCGCAAACTCGGTCGGAACGGGAACCTCGCCGCACTCAACGGCCGCCGACCGCCGATGAGGGGAAGGGGAGCAACGCCTTCGCCATCATCCTTCTTGCCTATGGCTTGTTGATGACCATTGCCGCCGGTGTGTTTGGGTATCTCAACTTCGTGAAGTCGTCCGAACCTGAGCATCCGTTCAAGGCGATTCCTGATGTCTTTGGCGAGTACGAAAAAGCCAACCGCAAGCAGACCTCGCTCAAATGGATGCCCAACGCCAAATCCGAGGTGCCGAACGACCTGAAAGTGAAACTCGGAGACGAACTTGTTGTGGGTGATTTGGCCGTCACGCCGTTGGAAATCAAAAAAGAACTCATCACGGCCGTGGAAGTTTTTAACGCTGGCGACGACCGTGTTCGGCCGGTTGGCCCCAAAACGCTTGTCCTTAGTTTGAAGGTAAAGAACAAATCATCTGACGTGACGTTTTACCCGACCGATCCGGCGTTCGTCCGTAAATTGCCCAGCGGCGGGGATGAGCGGGTGGGGCCGCTGACTGCCCTCCAGATCAACAACGAAATGTATTACGGCCCCTTTCCGTGGCCGGAGACCGGGAACACCAAGAAGGAATTTATTCAAGGACAAGAGGCCAACGAGAAACCCTTGAAACCCGGCGAAGAAAGCACGATCTTCATCACGGTTGCCCCCAGGCAGGAAGCGGTGCGAAACTTGGAACGGGTTCCCGTCGATCAAACGTTGCTCTGGCGGGTTCAACTTCGCCGGGGCCTCGTCAAATTCAAGGATGATTCAACAGGCAAGGAAGGCGAATTCTCCGCCACAACGGTGATTGGCGTCACCTTCAAAAAGACACAAATCCAGTAAATCATGGCTCTCCGCGTCTCGAATTTGCGTTTGTCCGTCGATGTCGGCGAGAACGCCCTGCCGGATCTCATCTCCCGCACGCTCGGCATTCCTCCGGGTGATCTCCACGATTGGCGAATCCTCCGCAAAAGCCTGGATGTCCGGGACAAGCGCGACCTGCGTTTCGTTTACAATGCCGAGGTTCGTCTGCCGGAAGACGCCCAATCGCGGGTGTTGAAACGGGCCGCCTATGCCGCCGCGAAGATCGAAGCGTTTGACGAACCGCCGTTTGAGATGCCGACTCCCGGATCGGTCGCGCTTACTCATCGTCCGGTAGTGATCGGCAGCGGTCCGGCCGGTTTGGTCGCCGGGTATTTCCTCGCGGAGATGGGTTATCAACCGCTAGTGTTGGAACGCGGTTCGCCGGTGCATGAGCGCATCCGCGATGTGAAAACCTTCGACGATGGCGGGGCCTTTCACCCGGAGAGCAATTACCTCTTCGGCGAAGGTGGCGCCGGGACGTTTAGCGACGGCAAATTGACCTGCCGCAACACCGGCCCGGATGTGATGCGGGTGCTGAAACTCTTCGCCGACTGCAAGGGCCAGCAACCGGGCAAACCGTCGATCATGTATTTCCATCGGCCGCACCTTGGCAGCAACCGTTTGCCGGCCGTGGTGAAAGCCATTCGGCAACGGATTGAAAGCCTCGGCGGCGAAGTGCGATTTAAAACTCGCGTCGAAGACTTGGTGTTTCAGGAAGGCCGGTTGAAGGCTGTCGTCACTTCCGGTGGAGAAATCCCGGCCGAACTGGCGGTGATCGCCACCGGGCATAGTGCCCGCGACATGTACGAGATGCTGCTTCGGCGCGGCGTGCCCGTCGTACAAAAGCCGTTCCAGATCGGTGTGCGGGTCGAGCATCCGCAAGAATTGGTGAACCGGGTGCAGTATGGTTTCCGACCCTATGAAGAAACGCTCGGCAACGCGGACTATTCGCTGGTGGCTCATGGCGGTTCGGCCGACGTGTTTACTTTCTGCATGTGCGCCGGGGGATATGTCATTCCCAGCGTTTCCCAAGAAGGGTACTTCGCCACCAACGGCATGAGCCTGTCCAAACGGGATTCGCCGTATGCGAATAGCGGCTTGGTGGTCACGCTTCCCTTGAGCGAGTTCGGTTCCAACGATCCGCTGGCCGGGATGCGAATCCAGGAGCAGTACGAACGCAAAGCCTTTGAACTTGGCCGGGGCAGTTATGCCTGTCCGGTTCAACGAGCAACGGACTTCATGAACTGGACCGCTTCGCCAAGCGTGCCCGCTTCAAGCTATCCCCGCGAGAAGATGGCCATCGATCTCGCCGAAGTATTGCCCCCTTACATTTGGAAAGCCCTGCAATCAGGGCTGCCAAGAATGGACGGCATGTGGCGTGGCAAGTTCATGCGTGATGCCGTGCTGGTCGGCCCGGAATCACGGGGCAGTTCTCCCGTACGAATTCCCCGTGACGACGAAACCCGCGAGACGCCCGGATTGACGGGGATTTACCCGGCCGGCGAAGGGGCAGGGTACGCGGGCGGGATTGTCAGTGCGGCGGTGGATGGATTGCGGACGGCAAAGGCGATTGTCGCTAGGTATGCATCGTTGCGCAAGTAAGCAGCGAAAAAACTGTGAAGCCGCGACTCGGAGGCTTTGCGGAGAGGAGCGAGTCTCAAGACTGTCACCGAAGGCCAAAACTCGCCGACATAAGTGACCGTCTCGAAACTCGCTCCTCTCCGCAAAGCCTCCGAGTCGCGGCTTCACAGGGTTCTTTATTTCGTCGATCCAACCGCTGTCCGTCGCTTGAGTTATCCCGCCGCCCGGCGGTCATCTTCCCAGCGATTCAGCTTGTTATAAAGCGTCTTCAAACTGATGCCGAGTTCCTTGGCGGTGGTCGGCTTGTTGCCGCCGTTCTTCTCCAAGGTTCGCAGGATATGCTCCATTTCGATGTCATGGAGCGTGCGAACATTCGGGCCGCCGGATGATGCAGGTTGAGTCATTGGCAGGATCGTCGGGGCTTGGCTGGCCACGGCGTTCGATTGCATCATGGGAACCGTGGCCGGGCGGCCGGCGGACTTGGTTCGCACGACTTGTGGCAGGTGGGCCGCAGTGATCGAACCGCCGCCGGCGACGATGTAGGCGTATTCCATCGCGTTGGCCAGTTCCCGCACGTTGCCCGGCCAGTGGTATTCAAACATCGCTTGGAAAGCTTCCGGCGTAATCAGGCCGTCCACTTGCTCGATGGTTCGCTTGGCCGAGCGGGCGAGCAAGTGCAACGCCAGCATCGGCAAATCCTGCAATCGCTCGCGGAGCGGGGGCAATTGGATCTCGAACGTATTGAGGCGATAGAGCAAGTCTTCGCGGAAATCGTCTTCCGAAATCATTTTCCGAAGATCGCGGTTCGTCGCGCAAATCACGCGGACTTCGGTGCGAAGCGGCTCCGTGTCGCCGACGCGGTAAAGTTCGCCGGATTCCAAGAACCGCAGCAACTTCACTTGGATGTTCTTGTCCAGCTCGCCCAGTTCGTCGAGGAACAGAGTGCCGCCGTTGGCCACCTCGAAGAAACCCTTGTGATCGCGGTCGGCGCCAGTGAAAGCACCGCGACGGTGTCCGAACAGTTGACTCTCGGCCAACGTGGGTGACAACGATCCGCAATTGACCGGGACGAACGGCATGTCGACTCGTTTGCTCATTTGATAGAGCGTCCGAGCGACGACATCTTTGCCCGTGCCGGTTTCCCCTTGGATCAGCACGGTGGCGTCCGTCGGGGCGGTCATGGCGATGAGCCGATGAACGCCTTGCATCGCCGGGCTTTCGCCCATCAGGCGGTTCGGTCCCTCGGCCGCCTGCACGCGGGTTTGCAGGGCGATGTTCTTGTGCTTGAGCTTTCGCTTCTCGGCCACCTTGATGAGGATGCCCTCGATCTCGACGAGCTTGCAAGGCTTTTCGATGTAATCGAAAGCCCCAAGCCGCATCGCCTCGACGGCGGTTTCCTTGCTGGAATAGCCGGTCATCATCACGGCTTCGGTGTCCGGCGACAATTGCTTGAGCCGTTCCAGCACTTGGATGCCGGTCATGTCCGGCATCTTCAGGTCCAGAATGGCGGCGTCGAACGTCCCCTTTTCCAGAGCCTTGATGGCCGAGCGACCGTCCTGGCAAACAGTGACCTCATGCCCCAACCGGGGCAGTTCAGCCCGCATGAGTTCTTGAAGCGAAACTTCGTCGTCCACAAAGAGGACGCGAAGTGAATTAGGCGGCGTGGCCAAGACCTTCCTCCGTGATGGACCCACCCTTGCGGGCATTACCGAACGGCAGGATGTTCGGCGAGCGATGCTGCTCCTGCCCGACCGCCGGGTTGATGGGGAAACGAACCGTGAAGGTCGTCCCCTGGCCCGGACCCGTGCTGGCCGCATGGATTTCCCCCCCATGCTGCGACACGATGTGGTGGCTGATGAATAACCCCAATCCTGTTCCCTTGCCAGTCCGACTTCGCGTGTAAAACGGCTCGAAGATGTTGTTCAGCGTTTCGGCGGTCATTCCGCATCCGGTGTCTGTGAACATCAGTTCCGTGTCGGACCCGATTCCCTTGAGGGTGATCGTCAAAACGCCCCCCTCTTCCATGCTTTCCAGCGCATTTACCACAAGATTCAACACAACCGACTTGATGTCTTCTCCGCAAACCCCCGCAACCACCGTGCTGTAGGGTTGGAAGATGATCCGTTTGCCACGGCAGCTTTGCAGGTGCTGGGCGATGGCCAGCACACTTTGCACAAGCTCGGAAATATCGGTGGGTTCCCGGCGGCGTTCGCCCACCCGGCTAAACTCCAGCAACCGCCCGGTGATGCCCTTGCAACGGAAGGCTTCCTGTTGGATCATCTTTAAATATTTGCTGATGACCTCGGTTTCTTGCGGATTCCGGCTCAGATAATCCTTCAAGCGGCTTTCCAAGGCTTCACTGCAAAAGGCGATGCTAGCCAACGGATTATTAATCTCATGGGCCACCCCGGCGGCGAGGAAGCCGACGCTCACCATGCGCTCCGAAAGAACCAGTTGCTTGCTGCGTTCATCCACTTGCGATTCGAGTTCCCTGTAAACATCCCGGACCCGCATCATCATGCCGTTGAACGCGGCCGCTAGGTCTTCGAGTTCGTCTCCGGATTCCACGATGATCGGCTCGCCGAAATTTCCCTCTGTCACCCGGCGAACGCCTTCTTGCAAATCGCGGATGGGCTTGAAGATCCAGCCTGAAATGAGGCTGACCAGCGAAACCATCAGAAGAAACGCGACCCCGGTGGCGATGCTCACGATGGTCACCGAACGGCGGTAATCCACGCGGGCCTGGCCGATCCGGTCGTACATATCCTTGGCCACTTCGTTGCGAAGATCGTCAACGGCCTTCAAAAGAGCACTGTGTTTCTTGCCCACATGTTCGTCAGCAGCTAGAGGTTTGCTGACGGCAACCGTAGTGGGGCCGGCAAATTGGTCGATGGCTGATTCGAGATCGATGAAGGTCCGCTCGATCAGGCTCACCAGTTGCGTGTCCTGATAAGGATCGGGATCGCGGCCACGGCGAACAGTGTCTTCAAAGACCGTCTTGTATTGGGAAAACAGTTTGCGGGATAGTTCGAGTTGTTGTTTGGCCCGACGAATCTCCCCGGTGCCCGCCTCGCCAATGGCGACGGTGTTGGGCTCGCGGAAAGCTCCGGCCGGTTGGGTGATGATGGCCGAGGCCACGGGCTTGAGTTCGTCGAGTTTAAGCAATTCGGCGAGCTTGCTATCCGTGGTCTTCATCGTCCCCATGTAGGACGAAAGGCCATACGCCGCCCCTGCGATCAGGGCTGCCACGCACCCGACCACCAGGCCAAGGCCGAGCAACAGTTTGTTGCGGAGTCGCCAGCGACGTGCCACCGCGAACCTCCCTGTTCGGGTTTGAGAGCCAAACGGACATCCGAGAGTTCCACCGTCCTTGGCGGAGACATTCCCGTGTCGTCGAAGAGAAGAGTACCAGAAGATTCTTTACAATTCGAGAGCAGTTTTTACACGAACATGTCATTCTTACCAAATGGCAATCAAGCGATTTTCTAGTTTGCCATCGCCTTAAAAATCCTCATCCAACGGGATCTGGACGCGTTGCACCGTGATTCCGCAACTTTCCCCAAGGAGGTGGTCGACGAAACCGGGGATGTCGAAAGCATTCGGATCAAGAGTCGCCTTGTAGACTCCGTCAAGTTTTTTGAATGGCTCGTCGTCCGGCCCTTTGCGGAAGGTAACCGAGTAAGCCAATCCGCCGTTTTGAAAGCGATAGGCGATTTGGATCATCCCTTTGACCGCCGGGTCATCCGGTTCGGCGAAGATCACCAACTCGTCCCCGATCGTGCTTCCCCATTTGTCGGCCAGTTGATCCCGGGTCTTTTTCATCCGGTCCTTTGCCTGCGGATCACCGGCGGCGTTTTCCTCCTCGATCACCAATGAAATCACTGGCTGTGGCCTCGTGGCCAGCGACATCACCAGAATCCGCATCGACTCCTGAAAGTCCGGGTTCTTGCCTTGGATCATTCGTGTCGAGGCGTTGGTGTAAGCCGTCAGCAGTTTCGCTTCGGCTTCTGCCCGATGCTTGTTGAATTCCGGACGGGCCAGGTAAAGCCGGAGGGCGGGGGGTTGATCCTTGGGGGAAAGTTGCATGATTCGGTCGTAAATCGTGTCTTCCCGCATCAATTTGTTGAACGTCTGGAAGCCGAAGAACATCACCGCGCCGACCCCGATGATCATCAGATACCAGATGAACCCGCCGCTCATCCCGGACCCGCCAGATCTCGGGACGGGCACTTCGATGTGATCCACCTCATCAACGTCGGCCAAGGTTCTGGGGAAGTTGCCGGTGGATGAGATATGCTTGGCGACTGCCGCCATTTCTGTCGGGTTGAGCGCCTTGAGTTGTTCGTCCGTGCCGTCCTCGCCGCCCGCCCGCATATACGCGAGCGAATTCAGATAGATGGCCATCCGTTTGCCGGTCAATTCCGAATAGAGGGTGAAGAATTTGCGACCGGAAACCAATTTCACACTCACGGCGCTGTTTTGGTAGGCCCCCTCGCTGAAGTTTTGGGTGACCTTCGCCTCTTCGATGTCCGTCAAACTGGTGACGGTCACCGAGTTTCCAGAGACCTCGTAGAGGCTCAGCGAATCCGCATAGACAAAATCCCCCAGCCGTTTTCCGGAGGCCGAGGCCATCCACACGCGAAAGGCGGCCGTAATCATCCAGCCGCCCAGCAGAGCCCCGGCTGTTTGAAGACAGGCTTCCTTGGTCGGTTCTTCGGTTGGCGGAAACGTCAGAAAGAACGTCGCGACAAGGATGGCAATCCCGATAATCAACCCGCCAACGGGCCAAAGATTCGTTTGGCCGTTGTAAATGCCGGGCATTCGCTTGCCATCGGCGGCGGCGACGATTTGCAAGTAGCGAAGTGTGTCAGCGTCGAGTTGGTCCGTGGTGAAGTGTTGTGTCATCGCGGTATTCCGTCAGTTACATGGCGTTCGAGTCAATCGACCATCTGATGCGGCACAAATCGACTGGTGTTTTGAGTGATGATGGTTTCATCCTCGCGGATGCCGAGACCGCAGGCGACGCCATTGACAACCCAGACCCCGCACACGGGATAGCGGCCGTCGTAAGCCTTCATCGGGGCGAGGGCTTGATAGACGCTCGGGCTGTCACTGTAAATTCCATCCGTCACCTGACGGGTCTGGCCGTTCATGATGACGCTGATGTTCGCTCCCTCGCGGCCATGCACCGGCTTGCGAACGTAATTCCCCTGCAATTCGCGGAACGAAGCGGGCAGCAAAAACGGGCTGTCCGGGTAGCGTTCGTAGAGCAGGGGAAGGATCGACTTGCAACTCAAGATGGCTTTCCACGCGGGTTCGACCCATTTCGTGGGGGAGGTTCGCACATGGTCGGCGAATTCCTCGCGAAGCAACCATTCCCACGGGTAGAGCTTGAACAATCGGTGGATGGGTTTCCCGGCCCGGTCCACAAACTGTTTCTGGGCTTTGTCCCAGCCGATGTCCTCGACATCGAGATAATCGGTCTCGAAACCTGCTTGGATCGCGGTGTCCCGCAAATACTCAACGGTGATGTAATCTTCGGGAATTCCCGAGAGGGCTGCGAAATGAATTGGCCCCGCGTCGTAATCTTTAAGGGCCTGCCAAGCTTCGATCAGGCGTTCGTGGATACTGTTGAACTGATCGCCTCGCTCGTCCACATCCTTGAGCCACTTCCACTGCACGATGGAGGCTTCCAACAGGGCAGTCGGCGTGTCCGCGTTGTATTCAAGCAGTTTCGGCGGGCTGACACCGTCGTAGGCGAGATCGAATCGGCCGTAGATGCTCGGCTCCTGTTCTTCCCAAGAACGGATGACATATTCCTCCGCTTCCTTGGGGATCATGAAGATGCCGAACATCCGTTGATCGATGACTTCCTGAACAAGATTCAGGCACATCTCATGGAGCGTGTTAGCGGCCAGTTCGAGTTGATCGACCTCGAAGGAGGACAACTGATAAGACGCGGTTTCATCCCAATACGGCTCGCCCCGGAGTGTGTGGAAGTGCAAGCCGACTTCCTCGACCCGTTTTTGCCAGCCGGGTCGGGGATCCATGACGAGGCGGTGCATGAGACGCCCGGAGTTTCGGGATGGAGAGAAGGGAAATGAAAACCTCAGCCGCCGACGGAACCCCGGCCAATGGAGCCGAAGCCTCCTCGGGAGACGTTGCCGCCCATCGCCACCGGACGCGACCCGACTGACCCGTTGGAATACCCGCCCCGGAAGGCTCCGGTGTGAATCCAGATGAACCCGGACCGGTGGGTGCCGGTGGTGTGATGGTTCCCGGCGACCTGTTGGGCCACTTGCTCTTTTTGCTTGGCTTCAAGATCGTCTTCGGGATACAGGAAATATCCGGCCGTGAGAATACTCGAGCCGACCAACACCAAGGACAATTCGCGAGTCATCCGGGCCATGTTTACGCTCTGATCCAGATTGGATGGTTGAGATAAAGAGTATCACAAAACGGCAAGGTTCGCCATTGGAAAGGAAATTTCTTTCCCGTCGTCATTGCCTCGACGTGCGGAAACCGTCCGGATGCTGGCGATGCCAGTTCCAAGCGCTGGCGACGATGTCTTCCAAACGGGTTTTCTCCGGCTCCCAGCCTAATTTCTCACGAGCCAGCCGGGAATCAGCGATCAGGGCAGGGGGGTCGCCCTCGCGCCGGTCGGAGAATTCCACCGGAACGGGTCGGCCGCCAACCTGTTCGACCGCCCGGATGACTTCCCGGACGCTGAATCCCTTGCCGATGCCAAGGTTGATCGCCGTGAAGGAATTGGGTGTCAGCGTTTCCAACGCTTTCAAGTGGGCCGAGGCGAGATCATCAACATGGATGTAATCACGCACACAGGTGCCATCGGGAGTCGGGTAATCGGTTCCGAATATTTTCACCGGTCCCCGGCGACCAAGGGCCGCCGCAATCAATAGCGGAATCAAATGCGTTTCGGGGGTGTGATCTTCGCCAATGCTCCCGTCGGCGGCGGCCCCGGAGGCGTTGAAATATCGCAGGGCCACGCATCCCCAGCCATAGGCCCGCGAATAATCGCGCAGGGCCTGTTCGATCATGAGTTTGGTGTGGCCATACGGGTTAATCGGCCGTTGGGGCGTCTGTTCCGTGATCGGGATTTGATCGGGAATCCCATAAGTGGCGCAAGTGCTGGAAAACACAATCTTCCGGACATCGTGTCGGCGCATCACCTCGAAGAGGGATAGCGAACCGGCGACGTTGTTCCGATAGTAAATCCCCGGATTGGTGACCGACTCCCCGACAAAGGCGAAGGCCGCGAAATGCAGAACCGCTTCGATTTGATTTTGAACAAACGTGCCGTCAAGCCGGTCCTTGTCGAGCAGATCACCGATGACAAGGCGGTCTTCCTTCACGGCCTTCGGATGGCCGTAGGAGAGATTATCATAAGTCCAGGCTTCATGACCGGCGGCCGTTAACGCTCGCATGGCGTGGCTGCCGATGTATCCCGCCCCGCCGGTCACCAAAATTCGCATGATGCTTTCGTGTCTCTAAAGAGGCGTGTTCAACTTCAGCCCTGTGGCGTCCGTGATGGTTTGGGTTATTTCTTTCGCCTGATCTTCCCGCAGTCCCCGGTAAAGATATGTCTCCAACGCTCCGTTCTGAAGGGTGAGGGCTGTGAAAAACCGATCCGACCGGATGACATACCACCACCAAATGATGCCCGGAATAATCAAGAACTCCAGCATTAGAACAAACATGCACCAATCGAGAACGCCCGCCCCGTCGTAGACTCCGTAGCTCACTCCCTCGTGGGATCTCCAGTCAACTTTCCTTGTCCCGATGGGAATAAAGCAAACCCGCCAAGTGTTGGTGATCTCGGCTTGGCCTTTTTTGTTCCGGCGAATCCGGAGGCGGGGATAAGTGCCGAGGATAAACGCCTGCAAGAAAACATAGACGAGTGTGGCCGTTGTCGCGGCCGCTACCTGATCGACGGCAAAAATCCCCACCCCCATCGTCATCACGTTCAAGACCTGACAGATCAGAAACACTGTCATTCGCCGGGCGAACGGCCAGCCCTGTTCCCATGTTTTGTCGATGGGGGAATAAACCCGCTCGGCCTTCTCTTTATTACGGTGATCGTGCCCGCAATGAATGCAGACCACAGCATCAAGGCCGATTTCCTTCTGGCATGCCTCGCAGGGTTTGGTGGTGATTTCGTCGGCGGGGATGTCGTAGGGAAGCCCGTCGTCTTCATCGTCGTCGGCCCACTTGCGAGGCGGAGCCTTGGGTTTCGCGGTCTTTGTCGAAGAGGCGGTTGACGGTTTCGCCGTCGTCGGGGCTGTTGTCTTCGCGACGGCGGGCTTGGGAACTTCCGGTTGATTGACCACCCCGCACCAATTGCATTCAAGACCCGTGGCGGGAACCCCGCTCTTGGGAATTCCCAACACGGTTCCGCATGATCGGCAGGTGAGGGTGGACTGCATATCTCAGTTCGTAATGCCCTTGGTGATGCCCATGAACACGTCTTCGAGGTCGATCTCTTCTTCCTTGAACATCCTCAATTTGTAGCCCGATTGGATGAGTCGTTCCGGCAGGAAACTGCCATCCTCGGCATCTTGTCGCAGGGCGACTTTGATGGTTTTCCCGTCATCGAGCACATTGACTGTTTCAATCTCGGGTTGATTAGAAAGCAATTTGGCCGCTTCCTCGTTCCGATCAACACCGACGGAAACAAGATAAATGTGCTTTTGCCGGACTTGGGCGATGGCCGTTTCAACATCACCGTTGAAGAGGAGTTTGCCCCGTTCGATGATGCCGATCTTGTTACAGATATCGGCGAGTTCCGGCAGAATGTGGCTGGAAACAAGAATGGTTTTCTTCATGTTGCGGAGTTCTTTGAGCAACTCCCGCATTTCAATCCGGGCGCGGGGGTCGAGGCCGCTCGCCGGTTCGTCCAAAAGCAACACCTGCGGTTCGTGCAACAACACTCGGGCCAGACCGAGCCGTTGCGTCATCCCGCGGGACAGCGATGTCACCAGCGCATCCCGCTTATACCCGAGATCAACCAGTTCCAACACCTGTTCGCATTTTCGCTTCCGCTCCTGGCCTTTGATGCGATAGGCGGCCGCGAAAAACTCCAAGTATTCGACGACTTTCATGTCGTCGTACACGCCGAAAAAGTCCGGCATGTAGCCTATGCAACGACGGATGTCCTTTGAGCCGGTGTAGATCGAATAGCCGCACACGCTGGCCTCGCCCCAACTGGGGTTGAGCAGGGTGGCGAGGATCCGCATGGTCGTGGTTTTGCCGGCGCCGTTGGGACCAATGAAGCCGTACACGTCGCCGGGTTCGAGGCGAAGTGTCAGCCGCTCCAAGGCGTACAGGTCGCCATATTTCTTCGTGAGGTCGCGCGTTTCAATCATGTCGGGGGTTCGCCGGAAAGTCTCGGGTTATTTGGGCGTTTTCACGGGAATGAAGACGCGGATGTAAGTTTCCTGTCGAAGCGTGCCGGGGTTGGAGGGCCGGGCTTTCATGTCACTCGGGTTGGCCCCGATCCACAAACGGGAGGGGGACAACGGGGATTCGGCCATGCTCTCGGCCAGTCCCTCGCGGGTGGGAACTCGCAACACAAGAATTGCCTGTTCGCCGTGATCCGGGCCGACCCGCCATGATTGATCCAGATCACGCAGGGATATGTTCTTGGGTTGGCCAGAACGGATCTCTGTGTCGTTCGAAGTTTCGTGAAACAGCAATTGCCAGAGTCGAAAATTCGGGTTGGATGTCGTGCCGGAATCAAACGATCCTCTTCCGGAGTTATTCAACGGAAGATAAGGTTGTGCCCCTTTGTAGCGGCCGTCCCGATCATTTAGCCATGTTTTGAATTCCTTTGTGGTCACGGCATCCCCCACGCCGCTTGCGGTGCTAAGCGTGACAGGTTTCGATACTCCTTTGGGAAGATCGAGCAATTGGAATACTTTGCCGCGCCATACGAGGCCAATATCGCTGAAATCCTCGACCGGCAGCATGTTTGTGATTGTTCCCGTCAACAAGATGTCTTTGTCAGCGCCGCGTCCGGTAGTCAGGTTGGCGATCACCGGGGGATGCTTCTCATCCACGTTTGCCGTCCAGCGGGCTGCAAAGGATTTGGTCGTCCACACTTGGATAGGCACGCCGTTGAGCGAATTCGCGTAAAGATCGCGGTTCGGGTCCGTCGGATCGACGGTCGATTGAAACTCATATTTCTTGGTGAGCAACCGAGCGCTGCCGCCGCCATAGCGATAGCTGTCAGTTGGCGAACTCCATGTGACAACACTGTTCAACGCCGCCTCGGGAGATTTGCCGATCGCCCACACGGGGTCGCTAGAAACGCCGTCGTTCACGGCCGGTTCGATGCTCAGGTTGTACTTTTGAATTCTCGGACTGAAGAGCGTGAACCAGGAATGCCCGTCGATCCGGCCCGTGTGCAGATCGTAATCAACCACATCGATCTTGTTCGTCTTGAGATCCTGCCCCTTGATTGCGTAGGCGGTGAAATAAGCCGCCGTGCTGACGCCGATCACAATGATCGGGAAGGTCACCCATGTCCACTCCAACCGCTTGACAACTTTCTTGAGGAAGAAGTAATCAATCGGGCCAATCAGCAGAATGTACAGCAGGATGAACAGGGCCACCCAGCCGAACGAGACGACCGGAACCCCCTCGAAGAAGTCGAGATTTCCCTGAAGGGCATTGGGGAACTCGTCGTAATTCCGGCTGTAGGATTGAAGTTCCTGACCAAATTCGGGGATTTGATAGCCACACTGCGCCAGAGTGTTTTCCCAGAATGCCGACCGTTGGTTGAAGTCCACAAACGGCGAACGATCCAAATCAAAGGCAAACACAGTCACTCGGCCGGTTCCGCAGACACCCTGCACGGCCAAGGGACGGCGTTGGGCGCCTCTCGGCCCATTTTCTTCGACAAAGTCTTGCAAAAGCGGCTTGGCTGCCCGATCCGTGCGCGGTTCGATGATCGCCGAAGCAAATTCACCCGGCCCGTTGTTGTAAAAGAGCCGAACGTTATTTTCCTGCCGCACATTCACAAGCCATTCCATCAACAGTTTTGAAACATTCACTTTTCCGGCGGCGGGAACATTGACCGGAAGCAAATCCTTAAACTCCCGAATGTTGACAAAGGCATCGACATTGGTTCCCAATCCGACGATCAACCGGCCGCCCCGACGAACCCATTCAGCGACGGCTTTCCGGCGTTTTTCATGTTGCGGGGCCGCCAGTTCTTCCCAGAAGGCCCGGTTTGAGCCGGTGTTCAAAATCATCAGATCAACAGCTGAATAACCGATCCAGTGGTCCGGCATCAGACCGATTTCAAGAATCTGTGAAGTTCCAATCCAGCCGTTTCGGAGGTCTTTGGAAGAATTGACATCCCCGTCGCCTGATTCTCGATTTTGAAGACGAAGAGAATTCAGGTTGCCGCCGATGGAGAGGATCAGGTAGCTGCCGGTGGTCATTCCCTCGGTGGTGCGGGAATTGGTATCCGCGTAAGTTCGGCCCGAATCCTTGCCGGTGATTCGCACGTTGACCGAGGCATAATTGAAGCTGGCCTTCAGATAAGGAATCCGGCCCAACTCGGCGGCCGTGCGGCGTTCCCCTTGGACCATCGTGGGGATTTCGACGCTGCCTTGCGTCATGATTTCGTCCGCATCCAACACTTCGGCAGTGAAAAGCAGTGTTTCTTCGGTGTCTTTCACACATTCCAAATCGGCATAGACCGGCGCCCATTGGCCGGTTTTGTAGATGCCGCGCCGGGACGGATCGCCGGACGGGCCGTTCGGCAATCCGATGCGAATATTGGTGACTTTGATCCGTTCGCGATTTTGGGCGAGGGAGACAGACGGTCCCCCGAGAACGCCCAGAACCAGACCGATGAGAAGAAATCGATACATGCTTGAGAACGGGGGTTATGGCTTTTCCGAGGTTCCGCACTCACAGGGAATCTTCGCGCATTCCGGGCAACCGGCCCCGTATTTGTCCGTGATGGCCTTGGACAAGTCGATGCCGGAGATGTTGGCGAGTGTCGCCAGCCAGGCCAGCACATCCGCGAACTCGGCGGCCGTGTCGGCCTTCGGGGCGTTTCCCCGCAAAGCCTCGGCCAGTTCGCCGACTTCCTCCATGAACCACATGAACGTCCCGGCGATTCCCCGGCGTTCATCCTTTTCACCGAAGGTTGTCTTGATGAATCGTTGAAATTCGTCGAGCGTCATTTGGGTTCCAGAATGCAACGAAGGCATTCTAGCACCTGATCCCCATACGAGGGGGATTTCACGGGAGTTCACCGGCAAACCGCTTGCGAAGCGATTCGGCCACCGTCGTCTTCTTCAAACCTTCAAGGGTGGTTAACAAATTCTCTTGGGCTTCCTTGCTTTTAATGTCGATTCGGCAGGCGTCCCATGCCACCGCCTCGGCCTCTGTCAATTTTTTATCGGCCAGCAGAATCTTGGTCAGTTTCAACCGGCTGGCCAGATCGTCCGGGTCGTTGCCGATGTGTTCTTTGAGCACGTCGGCCAGTTTCTCGGCGTTTTCGGTTTTTGTGTAGACATCGATCAAGAGAGGCAGCCAGTCGCCATCCAGCGGAGACGTTTTCCGGCCCTTCTCCAGTAGTTCGGCGGCCTTGGTCCAATCTTTTGATTCGATTGCCGCCCGGCTGAGGGCTTGGATCAACCGGCCATCTTCCGGGTGCTTTTTGATCGCTTCGTCGAGAATTTTTTGGGCGCCTTCCTCGTCCCCGGCGGCGACCAACAACCGGGCCTTCACGATGGAAGCCTGCACATGCCCCGGTTCGGCGGTCAACACGGCCTCAGCCAGTTTCCTCGCATCGGCCGCCTTTCGGCGCCGGGAATATTGATCCGCCAGTCTGGCCGAGACATCGACATCGTTCGGCTTGTCTGTGTGGGCTTTTTCCAGTTCGGCCAGTGTCATCGGCTTTTCCGCGACCGTTGGCTTGGATGAGGGGATTGACTTCACCAAGTCGGTGATGAATTGCCGATAGCCTTGCTCAAACTGGCCAAGCGGAACTTTGCAAACTTTCTCGATGGCCCTCTGGGTGTCCAGACCATCTCGGTAGGCGGTCAACAACGGGCCGACACTTTCGATGCCGTAGGTTTTGATGAGATATTGGACGTACAGGTTGCTCTGGTAGTACGCCAAAGACCACTCGTTTTGATCCTTCGGCCGAACGAACCCGAATAGCACCGTGTTAAGGTTAAACAATGTGTTTTGCTCAAAACGTTCCCGCAGGACGGCATCCCATTGCGGCGGATGCGTGCTGCCTTCGTTGCGCACGGCCAACCCTTCCGTGAGCCAGTGCGGAACTTGAAACTCTGTTTGCGTCACATTGAAGATGTGAACCAGTTCATGCCGGATCACCCGGCCCCAGTTGAACGGCCGAGCCAGTCCTTTGCCGTTTGGCGAGGCAATCGCCATTACCTTGCCCGTGCAAGCTCCGATGGTGTGCAGGTCTGGCAGACCGACAGTTCGGCCGCTGAACATCTCGTGGCTGTTGAACAGTTCGACGTAGATTTTTCCCTCGGGTTCGTAGGAGAAATCTTTCGCCAGTTGGACGTGAATTTCTTCCAAATATTCCGCGATGAACGAGGCGAGCAGGGCATCCGTGTTCGGGTCGAACTTCAAATGGTAGTGCTTGGTCGTGACCGTTTTGTATTTGTCGAGATGGCGTAACACCTTGAGCGAGTTCGACACGCGGACGTTAAACGAATCTCCCTTGAATGCTTGTTCCAGAAGCGTTCGGGCTTCCTCTTCTTTGCCAAGCCGAAGGTAGAGCATCCCCAAACCGGCCTTGGCGGCGGGAAGTTTGTCCCTGCATTCGATGGATTGCTTGAAATACCCCTCGGCCTCGGAATAACGTTTGTGATCTTCGAGAGTGGTGCCAACGTCATTGAAGAACAAGCCGGGCTTCGGGTTAAATTTCTTGACGGCCGCAATGATTGCCGTGACCTCCTCCGGCTTTTGGTTGACGATGGCGCAGGTCGCCAACCGGGCCATCGTGGCCTCATCGCGCGGATTAATTGTCTTGGCCGCTTCCAGCAACTTGGCGGCGGCTTTCATGTCCCCACCCACCCGTTGCACATCCGCTTTCAGACGCAACGCTCCGGGCAATTTCGGGTTGATCTTCAACGCCTGATCGGCGAATCCCTCGGCTTCCTTCATCTCGAATTGCTGCAAGGCCACCAATCCCTTGCCCACCAAGGCATCGGCCGCCTTGGGATTGATTTTCAATGCGTTGTCAAAGGCTTGGGTGGCCTCCGGACGGTTGTATTTTTCGAGCAGAAGCATTCCGATGTCATGCTCGGCCATCCAGCAATCCGGCTCGAATTTCAACACATCCGGGTACAAGTCGTTGATGAGGAACCGGAACTGGTCCCCCAGACTGTGCCAGCGGGCATTCTCGGCGGCGGCCATGCCGACAATGAGGAGTTCATCCGGGTTTTTGATCGGTTTGTCGTCGTTGTCTCGTTGCGAATAGGTGCGGACAAACCAACGCATTTCCGTGTCGGCTTTGGCCGCATCCCCCGTGTCGCGGTAATACCGGGCACGCACCCAGCGGGCGATGAAGTGTTCCGGCTCGGCCTTGATGACCTCCTCGGCCGTTTTGAGGGCGTCATCCCAATTGCCGATGTCGTAATCGAGGTTGGCGAGCCAAGCTCGGATGTCTGGATTTTTTGGTGTCCGTTTGTCGGCGGCTTCCAGCGCCAGTCTGGCTTTGGCCACATCGCCGACTTCCAGCCATGAGCGGGCCAATCCAATCGATGCGGGAACCCCGTATTCCTTGTCATCAAGGAGTTTTTCAAACGCCGTCCGGGCTTCGTCGTAGTTGCCGTGCAGCCAGCGTTGTCGGGCTTCGGAGAGAGGGGTAGATTTGGCGGGAGTTTTGGCCGGTTCCTGGGCGAACCCGAAACCGCACAGCGCCAAACCCAACAACAGGGCACAAGACTTCATCGTGGTATCTCAACACGGATTTGAACGATATTTGGCGGGACGCGATTCCTCAACCGAGACGAACATTGTCATTAAAGCCAGTCCGGATCAGTCGTTGTTTGGCGAAAGCCACAAGGCACAACCGCCCAAAAGCGAGAGAATTCGCGTCACTTCATCATACCGCAAAGATACAACCGCAGACAAACGCCGGGATCAATCCCCCAACATTTGCGGATTGAACGGCTCTGTGCTGACAGTGAATTTTCCTCCCGGCAGGGTCTTGGAGACAATCGCCGGGAAGGCAAAGGCCGCCTCCGCTTCCTTCTGGTTCAGGCGGTTCCCCTGAAGGGACACACTACCAGTTACAGTAATCTTCTTGGGGGCGTTTAACGCCAAGAAGTGCGGAATATCCCCCGCCCGCAGGATGCCGGGGGCGAGCAGACCCATCATGGTACCCGAACCGTATGGGGTGTCGCTGGCAAATGTCGGCGGCACGTCGAGCAAGACCAAATCAGCCCCCGCCTCGGGCATCAAACCGGCGGCAATCGCCGCAACGACTCCCGCCTGACCGTAAGCGATGATCCGCACGGGTTTATTTCCGGCTGTCTTGCGGGCAATCATCAGAAGCGTCATGGCATCATGAACCCACTGGCCCAACAACGGCTGGCCGATCCAGATTCCATGTTCGGCGACGGTATGATCGGGAGCGCCCGCCACACCGCCCCAAGTTGATTTGGCTGCGCCGGTGACCCGGAGGTCGGCTGTCAGGATGGTTTCTTTTTTCTGCTTGAGCGTTTCGATAACCGACAATTTTAAGGCGTCCACCGAGCCTTCCAGATGCAACACCAGATTCACTCGACCGGCTTCCTTGTCCTTGGGATCGAGTTGCGCGGTTGGGATCGTGATGCCCGCCTCGGTGACCAAATCGCCAGTGATGACTTGGAAATTGCCCTCGGTCTTCTCCCCCATCGTCTTGATGCGGGCGTCCGGCAAAATCGGCGTCAGACCCAGCACGCCAGTGACCATCTTGCGGATGGCCAAGGCTCGCGCCTGCCACATTTCCGGGTGGTCGGGCTTCAGGTCGTCGCTGGCCTTGATTTGTTCCTTGGCCACCTTGGCCGCGAAGAGCGTGGGGGTGAGAAATACCTTGGGACGGTCGTCCGGGTTCGGGAAAATCGTCAAATCTTCCGGAGTGTCCAAGTTGAATTTCGGCTCGGGGATGGCATCTCCCTTGCCAATGCCCTTGAGGTGCCAGGTCATCCAGCCATACATCAATTCGCGCATCGGCTGGTTGTAGTCGTGGCCCGATTCGATCACGACATGCTTGAATTTCTCGGGAATTTTGAGGGTTTCATAAATCTTTTTGGCCCGCGAAACACTTCGTTCGGCCTCGGCCGGGCTGAACTGGATGCCGTCCTTGCTGGCGTTAATTACCATCAACGCCCTCGGAGCCACCAGCCCCAGCACGTCCCCCTCGTCGGTGTATGTCAGCGCGTTCGGCAACACCTCGCACACGCAGCACGCGGCCTTGAGATAGGCTTGATAACTCCCGACGGAACAAACCGGCACGACGGCCTGAAACCGTTCATCCAACGCCCCGCCGTTCATCGACTGGTTGCCGCCGCCGCTGGCCCCGGTGATGCCGAGTTTGCCGTTGACTTCCGGCCGGGAGAGCAAATAATCGACGGCCCGCTGGTTGTCGTAAACTTGCATCCCCAACAGCGTGTGCCCGGTGGGCCAGAGGGTTGAACCCATCAACCCGCCGTGATAAGTGCCGCGGGCCGGTTTCGGGTGGCGTTCCCCGGCTCCGAAGGCATCCACCGCCAGCACGAAGAACCCGAGTTTCGCCAGCCCGAGACTGCGAGACTGCACAACGGGATCTCGCCGCGCCCATGCCCAGTGGCCGTGAACGACCAACACCGCCGGAACCTTTTCCTTCGCGGCCACCTCCGGGACATAAGCGGTGGCCGTCACCCAAACATCCGGGCGGGTCTGGAAAGTGATTTTCTCAATCCGGTAACCGTCCCGTTTTAGTTCGCCGTGGATCTTCGGCGTAAGATCGCAGGGCTTTTCGGGAACCGGCCCGCAAGACTCGCGCATCTTCGCCAGCACCACTTTGCGGCGTTCGCCCCATTGCTCGGCCGTCTCGGGTGGTTTGTCGCCGGCCCGCAGGCTGGCGGCGACGGATCGGGTGCGCAGATCGAAGGGACTCGGCTCGGCCATCGAAAAATCCTCCGTTATTCCGCACGATTGTACGTTGCATTTTCACCGAACGCGAGAACATACTACGGGGAAGTTTTTTCACCCGGAGTCCGGCCATGCGACGTTTCTCTCCGCTGGTTTTTGCCTCAATGCTCCTCTTGGGTTCGATTGTCATCGGCGATCCCAAAACGCCTGTCGTGATCGACAAGCCGATCATGTTCAACACTCCAGAAGCGGACAAGATCGTCAGCCAGCTTCAGATTTTCCCGCCGGATAATCCGTGGAACGAGGACATTTCTAAACTACCGGTGCATCCGAATTCTAAGAAGATCATCGCCACCATCGGGCCGGAAAAGCGGTTCGCTTACAACTCAGACATGGCGTATATCCTCGTCCCTCCGACACAAAAGAAGATCGATCTGAAGATTGTCTCTTACCCGGATGAATCCGATCCGGGACCGTTCCCGCTGCCGGACAATGCCCCGATCGAAGGCTGGCCGCTGGACAAACGCACTCTTGATGCCGCCCAACGGGGGAAGGAAGACGCAGACCGTCATGTGGTGGTGGTTGATCCGGTTTCCAAAAAGCTTTACGAGTTCTATCAAGGCCGCAAGACGGACAACGGCTGGACCTGTGCCTGCACGGCGATCTTTGACCTGACTTCCAACAAACTGCGTCCCGATACTTGGACCTCGACCGACGCGGCCGGGTTGCCGATTTTCCCCTCCATCGTGCGATTCGACGAAGTGGAGAAGGGCATGGTCAATCACGCGATGCGGTTCACGGTTCGCCGAAGTCAACGGGCTTATGTCTATCCGGCGACACACTTCGCCAGTTCACTGAAAGATCCCGATTTGCCCCGGATGGGGGAGCGGTTTCGACTCCGGGCTGATTATGACATTTCCGGATTTTCGCCGCATGTGCAGGCGATTTTGAAGGGGCTCAAAAAATACGGCATGTTCGTCGCGGACAACGGCGGGGATTGGCGCATGTCCGTCGCCCCCGATGAGCGTATCAAGGGGTTGGATGAACTTCGCAAAATCAAAGGCTCCGACTTTGAAGTGGTGAAAACCACCGGGTCGAATGAAGGACCGCGAGCGAAGAAGTGATTGATGCCCGAACTTTGGTCCCCGTCGGTTGGTCATTTCCCGGCAAAACGTTTGCGAAAGCGAGATTATGGAACTGCGGATTGACCGACTCCTCGCCCGATTGAAGAACGACCCGGAAAAGCTTCTGGCGGCCATTGATGCCGACCCGTTGTTGATGAAACGAGAGATCGACGGGCTGGTGCTGGCCAATGCCACCAAAGAATTGTTCACTCCGCAGGAAGAACGTCAACTGTTCGCCAAGGGAATCGTCTTCGAGCGAAACCCGCATCGGTTGGTCTCGCTGCCGCTGTTGAAGATTTACAATCTCGGCGAACGCAACGTGACCGTCTATGATCTGGCCGGATTAACCGCCGAGGGGGCGAGTATTTCGTTCTTGCGGAAGTTTGACGGTTCAATGGTGCAACGGTTTCAACATGGCGGCCGGGTGTATTTCACCACGCGCGGCATGATCGAAGGGGTCACGCTGTCGAACCCCGAACCCGAAAACCATTTTGATTATCTCGGGGCGGCCCGGCAAATCGCCAGTAAACAGTTTCCCGCTTTGTTGGAAGCAAAACCGGAGTGGGAAGGGCTGACGTTCATTCTGGAACTGCTCCATCCGGGTGGCCGCGTCATCACGGATTATGGCCCCCGTGAAGATTTAGTGTTAATCGCCGTGTTTGACCGGCGAGAAACGCGGTATTGGACCTACCGGGAGATCAACCAGTTTGCCAAGGAACACGGGTTGAGCGTCACCGAATTGATCGGTGTTGCCGGGGACGATCTTCCGGCCCAGATCGAGCATATGCTCTCGGGAATCCGGGGAACCGATCAGGAAGGAAGTGTCATCAATTTCGAGACGACCGAAGTGTTGTATCGGGTAAAAGTGAAATCCCCGGATTACCTTCGCCTGCTCAAGTTGATGGTCAATTGCACCTATTCGGCCACGGTTGAAATACTCCGGTCAAAAGCCGATTTCCCGAAGTGGGATGAGTTTCAACAGTTTCTGCAAGCCCAGGGAACGGATAAGGTTCCCGAGGAAGTATTGTCGGTTTATCGGGAACATTACAACCGATACGCCAGTTATCGGGAAGTCTGCGAACGGCTTCGGGAATGGGCAAGCCGCCGGGCCGATGAGGTTCTGGCGACGATCCCGGAGGGAGATATCCGGGCACGACGGCGGGCGTTCGCCATGGCGGTTCAATCCGAACCATTGATGAAGCCGTTGTTCTTCTCGGCCTTCGACGGAAGGTTGACACTGGAGAAGGTAGAAGGAGTCTTTGACACCCCCGAAGAGGCGAATCAGGCCCTCGCAGGCTTGAATTGAGCGGCCTGCCCCCGCATATATGAGGATGTCGGATGGAACCGGCGTTTTCACGAAGGGCGGGATTCGGATGGTCAAGATTGCCAACTATACCTGCGGCAAAGATTCACCCTTTTTGTGGATCGCCGGGCCGTGCGTCATGGAATCGCGGGAACTGATCCTTCGGGTCGCCGATGAGTTGGCGGCCTTCGCCCAACGACAAAAAATCCAACTCGTCTTCAAATCTTCTTTCGACAAAGCCAACCGAACCTCCGGCAAGTCGTTTCGCGGGCCTGGCTTGCAGGAAGGCTTGAAACTTCTGGAGGAAGTCCGGCAACGGACCGGGTTGCCGGTGACCACGGATGTCCACGAAACCCACCAAGCCGAGGCGGCCGGGCAGGTGGTGGACATCATTCAAATCCCGGCGTTTTTGGCCCGGCAAACGGATTTGTTGCTGACGGCCGGGAAATCCGGCAAGGCGGTCAACGTGAAAAAGGGGCAGTTCATGGCTCCTTGGGACATGAAAAACGTCGTCGCCAAAATCCGGGAAACCGGCAACCCGAACCTGATGCTGACCGAGCGAGGTTCCACCTTCGGCTATGGCAATTTGGTCAACGACATGCGAGCCATTCCGTGGATGCAGGACTTGGGTTGTCCGGTGATCTTTGATGCCACGCACAGCGTACAGACTCCGGGGAGCCAGGGGGACCGCACGGGCGGCGACCGCCGGATGGTTCCGTATCTGGCGAAGGCGGCCGTGGCGGCCGGTTGCGACGGGATTTTCGTGGAAACCCACCCGAACCCGGACCAAGCCCTCAGCGACGGGCCGAACATGATCCCCTTGGACGAATTCCCCCGTTTGGTTGAAGTTTGTCAACGCATTCGCTCGGCCCTTCGTGAGCCGACCGAAGAGAGTCATTCATGAATTCCACCCTCCGATTGCTTTCGTTTGTTCTTTTGTTCTCCGCCCTCGTCGGTTGCAACAACAAGAAGCCAGCCACCACACGCTCGGCCGCCACGGCCGAAGTGTCGTTGAGGGACACGGAAGCCACCACACTCGCCCCGCTGGAAGCCACGCCGGACTTGGAACATTGCAAGTTGGCTTTGACACAACTGGACGCCTCGGACCGCAGCGTGGCCGGACGATCGCAGCCAACTCCCGAGGAAATACAGGACATCGCCCTTAAATTGCGGCTGACGGAAGCCGAAGCCAATGAATTTGCCCAGAAGACATTTTCACCCACTGATGCCGCATATCTTGAACAATCGTTGATGATCCGGGCGGCCGTGAGAGGCTTGGAAATCTCGGGCAAAACGCCACTTGAACAAGCCCGAATTGTTTTCGATTGGGTGTGCCGGACGGTCTATGTGAATGACCGGGTGCCGCAACCCGGCCCTCCGGGGCTGACGCTGGAGGCGGGACAGGGCACCGCCTTGGCGCGGGCCTATCTCATGATGGCTGTGTGGCAGCAAATCGGGTTAACGGGCTGTTTCATCGGCCCGAAGGACATGAGGGACATGCCTCCCTACATGCCGGCAGAAGGCGGCAAGGGGACCAGTGCCCCGGTCCGGCTCTGCGGTGTCAAAATCGGAAAAGAACTGTTTCTTTTCAATCACGTCATAGGCGAGCCGCTTTTTGGCAAAGATCGTTCAACGCCGGTCAAATGGTCCGAATTGACCTCCAATCCGGAACTGGCAAAAGAGATCGCGGATGTCAGCCAAGTGTCCCAGTGGAAAGCGTTTCTTTCCTTTCCCCTGTCAGCCCTATCGTCCCGCATGGCGTGGTTGCAGGGTTACGACCCCGGCCACATTGGGGTGGCGTTGGCGCTGGATTATCCGAAACTCCTTAAAGAATTCCAAACCGATCTCGGGGCGACGGCTGTTGACGGGTGGTTCCCGTCGATCGATCAGGATCGTAATGCAGTTTCTCCGCTGAGAGTGTTGAATCGGTATTCCAGCGAAGAGGCAAAGGGAAATCGTTTGCCGATGATCCGGCAGGAACACAAAGTGGTGCTTGTTCCCTTTGAGTTTCTTCCCCAAACCGGTTTGGCCGGCATGCCACTGGGAAGCATTCGCGCCGAGTTTGCCATGCCGTTTATGAATTTGCATTTTGGACAAAACTCGGCGACACAACACCTGATTCGCGGCCAATTCAAAGAAGCCACCACCCAACTTAGCGATGTTCGTTCGATGGCCGAATTTGCCCGCACTCGCTCGGAACAAGATCCCATGTTGAAGGCTGATTTTGCGCAATGGAGTGAAACCCTGCAAAATCTCTCGGCCAATGTCCTGCGCGCGGGTCAGAAAGGCGGTCAGGTGGAGGAGGCTGTTGCCCGTCAACGATTGGAGGAATTTTTCCGGACGCCGCGTAATCTGGAAATCCAAAAAGCTTGGGTGCTTGGTTATGCCTCGCGGCCATTATTGGCCGAAAGTAATTTCCTCTTGGCGTTGTGCGTCCACGAGCGAACACTCCGGATGCAAACCCGGACCGGAACACCCGATCCGACCGCTTGGAAGACGGTGTTGGATTGGTGGGAGCGTTACTTGGACAGTGCTTCACAAGTGAACGGGCCTTACCAAAATCGGGATGCCCAGGCGAAGCGGTTGAAGGCCCAAGCCGAGGAATTCGCGGCCAAGAAATAACCACCGTTTGGGGCGATTCGCCGGTCAGCCGCCGTTGGCGAATCGCTCCAAAAACTTCTCCGCGTGTTCGGCGAGGAACTTTTTCAACGCCGAGGCATTGAGGTGATTCGCTTGAAGGAAGCGAAGCGAAATCGTGTCCCCGCCATCAGCCCGGTCTGACTGGATATGCGGTTCAATTCCCAGTCCTTCCAGCCGGGACAGATTAAACGCCCCCGGTTTTCCGAGCAGTTTTAACTCCATGCACACGGGATCTTTCGTCTTCAATCGTCCCCACGCCTTGCTTGCCCCTTCCAGTCGGAAGGTCACGAACTCCCGTGACTCCCATTCCACGGTGACATCCTTCACGGCCGCCTTCACGATCTTCAACATCTCGGGGAGGATGGCGACATCCCAAACGGTCTTCTTGCCCGGCGGGAACCCCTTCGCCCCGAGATGCCAGCGTTCGCCGTTGACCTTCCACGGCATCACATCTTCCAACGAGGTCGAAATGTTCTCGACCATCCCTTTAAACGACTCGGCGGCCTTCTTGAGAAAAGCCTCGAACGCCGGTGTCTGGATTTCCTCCAGTCGGTGAACCAACATCCAAATTTCCTGCCACGGCCCCTTGCGGTTGGCGACCTTGATTCGTGATTCGTTCCCGTAAATAGGTAGTTCAGGCATCTGATCGAGCGGTTTGATCGCCAGTTGCTTGGTCAGCGTTTCTTCCTTGAACGTGTTTCTTCGCACACGGAAGACCAATCGAACCAGCCATTCCATGCCAGTGTGGGCGTGGAAGAACCATCCTTGTGATTTCTTCGGAGCGGCGATTTCGACAGTGGTCCGGTCCCGCCAGTCGGTTGCGGAAAACGTCCCGTTCTTGCGAATATGAGTCTCAACCCATGTCAAAATCTTGCCTTCCCACTTGGCGGGTTTGCCCTCGCTGGTCACCCGGTCTTTGGTGTGCCAGCGTTCGCCGTCAAGTTCCCACGGCAGTTTGGCATCCTTGCCCACTTTTTCGAGGGCCACATCCCCCTCGCGTTGGGCGAGGGCGGCCTTCGGGTCGAATTTTGGCCGTTCCGCATGGGGACCGGCTTTCAACGCGGCCTCGATAAAGCGGGCCGTATGGGAAACGGGTTTGTTTTTCGCTTTGGCCACTTTCGCCTGCTCGACCACTTCCTCGGGCGTGCCGGCAGCGACGATGGTCCCTCCCCCGGCGCCGGCTTCGGGGCCGATGTCGATCACCCAGTCGGCCGTCTTGATGACATCGAGATTGTGTTCGACCACTATCACCGTGTTGCCGACATCGGCGAGCCGGTTTAGCACGTTAAGCAGTTTTCGTACATCGTCAAAGTGCAGGCCGGTCGTCGGTTCATCAAGAAGGTAAAGCGTCTTGCCGGTGCTCGGCCGGGCCAGTTCGGCCGCCAGTTTTACTCGTTGGGCTTCGCCACCGGAAAGGGTTGGGGCCGATTGCCCGAGCGAGACGTAATCGAGGCCGACATCCGCGAGCGTCTGCAAGATCTGCCGGATTTTGGGGATGTTTCCAAAAAGAGCCAACGCCTCTCCGACTCGCATGGACAGCACATCCGAAATGGACTTGTCCTTGTATTTCACGGCCAGCGTTTCCGGGTTGTAACGCGCTCCCCGGCAAACCTCGCACTCGACCCACACATCCGGGAGGAAGTGCATTTCAATCTTCTTTTGCCCGTTTCCTTCGCAGGCTTCGCACCGGCCGCCGGGTTGGTTAAAACTGAACCGCCGGGCGGTGTAGCCGCGAACCTTGGACTCGGGCAGTTGCATGTACAATTGGCGAATCAAATCAAAAACGCCCGTGTAAGTCGCCGGGTTGGAGGAAGGGGCATTCCCGATGGGGTCTTGATCGACATTGATGATTTTGTCGATCTGATCCAAACCCTGAATTTCGTCATGGGCGGCGGCCACCGTTCTGGCCCGGTGAAGTTTGCGGGCGAGCGTGTTGTAAAGCACCTCGTTCACCAGCGAACTTTTGCCCGAACCGCTGACGCCAGTGACGGCCACCAACACGCCCAACGGGAAATCCACGTTGACGTTCTTGAGGTTATGCTGTCTCGCCCCGATAATGCGAAGTTTCGGCCAGTCGGCCATTTCCCCTATCGAAAGCCGACGATTGGTCGGCACCGGAATGGCCTTTTTGCCCGAGAGGTAATCGCCAGTGAGGGAGGTTTTCGATTTGTTGACTTTTTTGGGAGTCCCCTGGGCCGTGATCTCGCCGCCCAAGTCTCCCGCGCCGGGGCCGAAGTCGCACAAATAGTCGGCTGCCGCGATCACTTCGCGGTCGTGTTCCACCACCAACAGGGTGTTTCCCAAATCGCGCAAATTCTGGAGGGCTTTCAACAATCGTTCGTTGTCGCGGGGATGCAGGCCGATGGTCGGCTCGTCCAGCACATACAACACGCCGGTCAAACCGCTGCCGATTTGGCTGGCCAGCCGAATGCGCTGGGCTTCGCCGCCGGAAAGCGTGGGGCCGGGCCGGGAGAGGGTCAGGTAATCCAAGCCCACATCCACCAAGAATTGAAGCCGGGAGATGATTTCCCGGAGGAGTTCTCCGGCGATTTTCTGTTGGTGGGCTGACAGGCCGAGGTTGTTGAACCAACGCAATGACTGCTCGGCCGGCAAGTCGCACAAGTCGCCGAGAGTTTTGTTTTCAAATCGAGTGGCGGCCGAATCTGTGCGGAGACGGGAACCATGACACGTGGAACAAGAAACCTCGTCCACCATGTGGTCGAGTCGTTGTCGATACACGAAGCTCACGCGGCTCGCCTCGTCAATCGCCGGGTAAAGCCCCTTGTATTGGAACTTCATCGCCGAATGATCTTTGATGGCAGGCAGGGTGATCCACTCTTCGCCGGTGCCATGCAGAATCGCGCGGCGATGTTCGGGAAGAATCTCCCCGAACGGCACATCCAGCGAAAAACCGACGTGTTTGGCGATCGCCTCGGCCATCATCAGAAAACGGTTGGAGCCATCCAACGGCGGCCAGGCGGCAATAGCGCCTTCTCGCAAACTGAGGGAGTGATTGCGGATCAGAAGGGCTTCGTTTGCCCCATGTTGAACGCCAAGGCCCTCGCAGGCCGGGCACCATCCCAGCGGACTGTTGAAGGAATAATTATGCGGGTTCAATTGCTCGTAACTTGTGCCGCAGCGGTCGCACGCCAAATGCTGGCTGAATCGTTCCACTTTCCATTGGGTCTCGTCGCGGTCATGTTCGACATGGGCCAGATTCATGACCCCCTTGCCCAAACTGAGGGCCTGCTCCACCGATTCGGCGATCCGGGTTCGTGTGTTCGGCCGGACGACGTTGCGGTCAACGATCACTTCCAAAAGATGCTTCCGGCGGTGGTCAATGGTCGGCGGTTGGTCGAGGCTGTGCGACTTGCCATCAATCCGAATCCGCACATAGCCTGACCGGCGAATCTCATCGAAGACCGCTTCGTATTTTTCCTGTCCCTTACGTTCCACCGGGGCCATGATGTAAATCTTGGTTCCCTCGGGCATGGACAACACCCGCTCGACGATTTCGTCGGTGGTCTGGGTGCCGATGGGAATGGAACACTTGGGGCACCAGCGTTTACCGAGCCGGGCGTACAACACCCGGCAATAGTCGTAAATCTCGGTGATCGTGCCGACCGTGGATCGCGGCGATTTTGAGGTCGTCTTTTGCTCGATGCTGATGGCCGGTGAAAGCCCGGATACTGATTCAACCTTCGGTTTCTGCACCTGGCCAAGAAACTGCCGGGCGTAACTGGAAAGAGATTCCACGTATCGGCGTTGTCCCTCGGCATAAATCGTATCGAGGGCCAGCGTGCTTTTGCCGGACCCGCTCGGCCCGCAAAACACGGTCATTTCTTCGCGGGGAATCGACACAGACACGTTCTTGAGGTTGTGTTGGGTCGCCCCCTGAACCGTCAAATGAGTCATTCGCGGATTGGACGATTGCGAGCGTTTCTTGGCGTTGAGCGCATACGATGGGGGGCGCTTGCCAAAGAACGGTTTCAACGCCTGGCCGGTGAAGGATGCCTCGCACTTGGCGACTTGTTCTGGCGTCCCCGTGACCACGATAGTCCCGCCACCCGCCCCGCCTTCGGGTCCGAGGTCGATCAACCAGTCGGCCGTTTTAATGACGTCCAGATTATGCTCGATCACAACGACGGTGTTCCCGGCGTTTACAAAACCGTGCAACACATCCAATAATTTGCGAATATCCTCGAAATGGAGGCCGGTCGTCGGTTCATCAAGGATATAGAGCGTTTTGCCGGTACCGCGACGACACAATTCTTTGGCGAGTTTCACCCGTTGGGCTTCGCCGCCGGAGAGAGTAGGGGAGGGCTGGCCGATTTTCACATAATCCAAGCCCACATCATGCAAGGTGCGGAGCATTTCCCGGATTTTGGGGATGTTCTCGAAGTGTTCGACCGCTTGTTGAACATCCATCTCCAAGATGTCGTGGATGTTCTTGCCGCGAAAACGGACTTGCAAAGTCTCGCGGTTGAATCGCCGTCCCTCGCAGACGGGGCAGGTGACCCACACATCGGCGAGAAAGTCCATTTCGAGCTTGTTGGAACCGTTGCCCTCGCAGGCTTCGCAGCGGCCCCCCGGTCGATTGAAACTGAACCGCCCGGCTTGATAGCCGCGCACCTTGGCGTCGGCCATCTCGGCGAACAGGTTGCGAATCTCGTCAAAAACTTTGATGTAGGTGCCGGGGTTTGATCGGGGGGTCCGGCCGATGGGCGATTGATCGATGTCAATCACCTTGTCAATCAAGTCGGCGCCGGTGATCTCGTCGCAGCGGACACCGATCACTTGAGTGTCGAGATATTCCTGGGTTTCTTCCGCATCCTCGTCAGGCGCGGTCGCCCCGCCTTTCAATCCATCCAGCAGAATCTCGTTGATAAGAGAACTTTTGCCCGAACCGCTCACCCCGGTGATAACGACGAATTGGCCGAGCGGAATCTCCACGGTCACATTTTTGAGGTTGTTATGCCGGGCGTTGACAATCCGAATTTCCTGCCCCGTTTTGGGCCGACGTTTTTCGGGGATGGCGATGCTCACTTCGCCGGTGAGATATTTGCCGGTCACGCTGTCGGGATTGGCGGCCACTTCGGCCGGGGTTCCCGCGGCGACGATCTTCCCGCCGCGCACGCCCGGCCCCGGCCCGAAATCGACCAGAAAGTCGGCCGCGCGCATGGTGTCTTCATCGTGTTCGACGACGAGGACGGTGTTCCCCATATCCCTCAGTCGCAGGAGGCTGTTTAAGAGCCGCTCGTTGTCTCGGGGATGCAATCCAATCGAAGGCTCGTCGAGGATGTAAAGCACCCCGACCAACCCGCTGCCGATCTGACCGGCCAACCGGATTCGCTGGGCCTCCCCGCCGGAGAGTGTGGGGGCCGAACGGTCGAGGGTCAGGTAATGCAACCCGACGTTCAAGAGAAAACCGAGCCGGTCTCGAATTTCCTTGAGCAATTCAACCGCGATGATTTTCTGAACTTGGCCGAGGACTTTGTTTAAATCATCAAACCAGGGAACCAGTTTGCCGATGGGGGTCCGGCCCAGTTCGATTAATGTCTTGTCACCGACCCGCACCGCCCTGGCCTGCGGGTTAAGACGTTCTCCTTTGCAAGCGGAGCAGGGGACCACCCGCATGTATTTTTCAAGCTGCATCCGTCGCGGCCCGGCGGCGGTCTTTTTGAAACTGCTCATCATTTGCGGGATGATGCCTTCCCACGTCCCGCCATGCTTCCAGACGCTGCCGCCGCGTTGCTTCCATTCGTAGGTGATGTGCTGGTCGCCAGAACCCTGCAACAACCATTCCCGGTGTTGTTTCGGAAGCTTGTTCCAAGGCTTTTTCAGGTCGATTTCGAGTGTGTTGGCGACACCTTCGTAAATATGTTTCCGCCATCGGCCCATGCCCTTGAGCGAGCCGACGAGGGGGATGGCCCCGTCCCACAGAGACAATTTGTGATCGGGGATTAGCAAATCGGGATCGAACGTGTAGCGGGTGCCAAGACCATCGCATTCCAGACACATCCCTTGCGGGCTGTTGAAACTGAAAAGTTGCGGAGTCGGCGGTTCGTAGCTTTTATTGCAGTAGGTGCAGGCATAATGGCTGGAGAAAAGCACATCTTCGTGATCGGTCTTCGTCGCCGGTTTCGCGGATTCCGATTCTGATTCGACATCGGCCACCGTCTCACGTTCAATCGAGACAATCAACGCCCCCTCGGCTAGTTGCATCGCCTGCTCAACAGCCTCGGCCAGACGTGGGCGTACTTTCGCTTCGTTCTTCAACCGGTCGATCACGATGGCAATGTCGTGTTTGATTCGTTTGTCCAGTTTCAGGTCATCGGACAACCGGACGATCTGACCGTCCACTCGGGCGCGAACGAAGCCTTTTTTAAGCATCTCCCCGAAGAAGTCTTTGAACTCCCCTTTTTGACCCCGAACCACCGGAGCCATCACCAAAAACCGCGTGTCGACGGGCAACGCCATCACCCGCTCGATAATTTGTTCACGGGTCTGGGCCGTGATCGGTCGGGAACAAGTGGGGCAGTGAGCCGTGCCGATGCGGGCATACAGCACTCGCAGGAAATCCGAAACTTCCGTGACGGTGCCGACGGTCGAACGCGGATTCCGGCTCGCCGTCTTCTGCTGAATGCTGATGGCCGGGGAGAGGCCGCCGATGAAATCGACATCCGGTTTGGGAAGCTGGCCCAAGAACTGCCGTGCGTAACTGGAAAGGGATTCGACGTATCGCCGCTGCCCTTCGGCAAAAAGAGTGTCAAAAGCGAGGGACGATTTGCCAGAACCGCTCACTCCGGTGAACACGACCAGCGAATCGCGTGGTATGCTGAGATCAACGCTTTGAAGATTGTGTTCGCGAGCCCCACGGACGACGATTTCTTGGTTATCCAGCACGGGTCGGGTTCCATTCCGTGGGTAAATGGCAATAGGTGTAAATTAGTCTAGTAACCCCCCCGTCCCCCTTGCAAGCCGAACCATTGGGACCACGCGCATTGCCCTGCGGAATGCCGGGAATCGCAAGCGATGCAGGGGGCGAATAATTTGCAGTCCGGCGTTTAGAATTATGATTTAAGTTATTATTTTATAATATTTTGTGATCATTTTTGATCCATGCAATCTGGCGGGCGTTTGATTGAATCGCAGTAAAGTTCAGCGTGTGCGGAACTTTCGCATCATCCCGAACATCATAAATGATGTGAAACGTGAACAACGATGATCGCCGACTCATCGCCGACTCCCTGAGAGGTCACTCAGCCTCTTTCGGTGAACTTGTGCGCCGGTATCAAGATCGCCTTTACAATGCGATCTACCGGGTGGTCGATCATCCCGATGATGCTCTCGATGTGGTTCAGGAAGCCTTTGTTTCGGCTTACCAATCGCTAAACCACTTCAAGGGGGATTCGGAGTTTTTCACATGGCTCTACCGCATCGCCTTTAACGCGGCGATCAGCCAAAAACGCCGCAAACGAGCCGTGTTGAGTCTGGACTGGCAGTCCGACGAGAAACATGGCACAGAACCAGCGGATGAATCGGTGGATGTGCGGCCCGGTGCCGCGATGGAACGGGCCGAGGATGAAACCATCCTCCAACGGGCCATCCAACAACTCCCCCCGGAATACCGGGCGGTGTTGGTCCTGAAAGAAATTGAAGGTCGAAAGTACGAAGAGATCGCCGATATTTTGGATGTGCCCATTGGAACCGTGCGTAGCCGGTTGCACCGGGCACGACTGGAACTGCGAGATTTATTGACTGCCCACGAGGAGTAAGCTGCCTGACGGATGCGGGCGGAGCGAAAGTAACCATGATGACGCCGGAAATTCGAGAACTGATTGCCCGAGCCGTTGACGGCAGCCTGACCGCCACCGATCGGAAGCGGGTGGAACACGTCCTGAAGGAATCACCGCAAGCCCGCGCACTGTTCTCCCAACTGAAGAAAGACGCCCAGGCACTCCGTTCACTTACCTTTGTCGTCGCTCCGGTCAACATCGCGGATGCCGTCACGGACCTAATCCGGGAGCGTAACCTCACGCCGACGCCGACGCCGCCCCGGCCAAAGACCTCCGGTTTGAACTGGCCGAGCATCACGTTCTGGCTGAATGTTTCGACCGCCGCCGGAATCATGTTCACGATCGCCATCGGATCGTACATGTATATTGCCAGCCTTCACAGCCCGCAGCGGCCGCATGAAACTTCGCTGGCCCGTGAACAACAGCGAAAGACCCCTTCGGCCGCCAACCAACAAGCCCTGCCATCCCGGCCGGAAACGCCCGAAGAATACGATGATCCGATTCCCGAATCGGTGGTCAACGTTCCGTCTCCGGAAATCACGCCGGTTCGGCCGGAGTTGGGGCCTATTCCCCGCATTATCGACGCCCCTTTGACGGCCCCTGTCAGAGACATGATGCCGGAAATTCACGCGATCAATATCGCCAAACACCGGGTTTCTCGTTTTGTGAATCTTGCGGACCTGATTTCGACCGATCCGGCCCAGCAGAAGAATCACACGGAAATCCGCAGTGAACTCAAGGCTGACGAACTGATCCGGCTTGACCTGTTTTGCCGCGATCCCAAGGTGGCGATGGACATGCTGGCCACCGTACTGAAAAACCGGGGTTGTCAGTCGGTCACCGATCAGCATTTGCTGGAACGTTTCAAGAAGAAGCAAACCGCGGAAATCGTCTTCTTCACGGACGTGCTGACCCCGGAAGAGGTCTTCCAACTCCTCGGCCAGATCGCCCAGGCAGACAAGAAATCGACCGGCGGGGAAGGGCAGTTCGACACGCTGGTGATCGCCCCGTTCCTTCCGGCCGATCTCGACATGCTTGGCCGCATCTTGGGCGCCGGGTCGGCCATGTCCAAGACGCCGAAGCCGAAGACCCCGGTGGATATTCGCAAGCCCCTTCCCGAAGGGACGGCGAATCATTTGGCCCAGAGTCTTAGCAAGATGGGTTCCGGTTCTTCCTCGACATTGAAGAATGAGAAACTGGCGTTTGTCGGCAGCTATTCGCCGGTGAATCCGACGCCGTCCCAGTCGAAGGAAATCAAGTCTTACCTTGAACGCCGGGCTGACAAGCGAACCGACGCCAAACCGCTGATGCTTGTTCTCCGCACGGTCAATTGATCTCCGTTCTTCGTTCCACCCCGCAGCATTTCAATGTAACCCTGCCGTAACATGAACGTGTTCCGGCGGGGTTCTGCAATCCCCTTCGCGGTCGATCTCGTTTATAGTCACAGAAGATGTTCTCTGAACAAACGAGGTTTCCCATGATACGCGCATGGCTGGCGGCCTTTTTCGGGCTGACGTTGGCCGGGGCAGGGCAGGCGGCCGGCCTGTTGATCCCCGAGGACAAACAACTTCCCCCTCTGGCGATGGTCCATCATCGGGTGAACATCGCCATCGAAGAGCAGGTGGCTGTCACGACCGTCGAACAATCTTTCCGAAACCACACGAACCGGGTTTTGGAGGCAGTTTATCTTTTCCCCGTCCCCAAGGGGGCAACGGTCAACAAATTTGCGATGTGGGTGGACGGCAAAGAGGTCAATGGCGAAATGCTTGACGCCAAAAAGGCCACCCAAATCTACACGGACATTGTCCGCCGGACCCAAGATCCCGGTTTGCTGGAGTACATCGGCAACGATCTTCTCCGTCTGCGAGTGTTTCCGATCCAACCCCGCTTGGATCAAAAAGTGAAGGTGAGTTTCACGACCATCGCCCCTTCCGACAACGGAGTGGTCGAATACCTCTATCCGTTGAAGACGGACGGCAAATCGACCAAAACCTTGGAAGAATTCCAAGTGAAGGCCACGATCAAATCGCAACACGCCATCCAAAACGTGTACAGCCCGACGCACGCCATTGCAGTCAACCGACGGAACGACAACGAAGTGACAATGACATTCGAGCGCAGCCAGGCGTTGCTCGACAAGGATTTTCAGCTTTTCTACAGTCTCAGCAATAAGGAAATCGGCATCACGCCGGTGTTTCATCGGCCGGTCAGTTCTGAGGATGGCTACTTCTTGATGCTCATCTCCCCGCAATTGGAGAGCGCGAAAGCCACCGTCATTCCCCGTGATCTGGTGCTGGTGCTGGACACGTCGGGAAGCATGGACAACGTGAAGATGGATCAGGCCCGCAAAGCCCTGAAACATTGCCTCGGCCAACTGCGAGCGAAAGACCGGTTTGCGATCATCACGTTCTCGACAAACGTGCGGAAATACCGCGATTCGCTGGTGGAGGCAAACGACGAACAAATTGAAAACGCCAAGAAATGGGTGGACGGACTCCGGGCCGGCGGTGGAACCGCCATTCAAAACGCCCTCGATTCGGCGATGGAAATTCGTGACAACATGGAAGGTCGTTCGTTCACGATGGTCTTCTTCACCGACGGCCAGCCGACCATCGGGGAAATGAAACCGGAAAAGATCGTCAAAAACGTCTCGGATAAGAACAGCGCGAACACCCGCATTTTCACCTTTGGCGTGGGCGACGACGTGAACACCGCGCTGCTGGATCAACTGGCCGAAAACACGAAGGCATTCAGCACCTATGTCCGGCCGGCCGAGGATATCGAAATGAAGGTTTCCAGCCTGTACGGCAAGATCAGCCATCCGGTGCTGGCCAATGTTCGGCTGACGACGAGCGAGAATGTGAAACTTCAGGAAGTGTACCCCGTCCGGCTGCCGGATCTTTTCTTCGGCAGTCAACTGGTCGTTCTCGGCAAATATTCGGGGCAGGGGGCAGGTGCTGTCAAGCTGTCAGGGCAGGTGGGTAAAGAAACGAAGGAGTTCGCCTACGATGTGAGTTTTCCCCAACGCACCAATTCGGAGCATGATTTTGTCGAACACCTATGGGCCAGGCGCAAAGTCGGCTTCTTGCTCGATCAGATCCGGCTCAACGGCGAACAACGTGAATTGATGGATGAACTGGTGCAACTCGCCAAGAAGTACGGCATCGCCACCCCTTACACCAGTTATCTGGTCGTGCCGGACACCGCCATGCCGGTGACCAACCCGGTTCCGTTCCCCCGGCCCAACATCAACGGCCCCGTACCGGCAGGGATGCCTGGCGTTGGTATTAACGGCGGCTTCGGTGGCGGCTTTGGCGGCAGCGGCGGGGGTGGCAGTTTCGGAGGCATTGGAGGCATCGGCGGTGGAGGTGGCTTTGGCGGTGGTGGCCCTGGCGCCGGCGGCCCTTCCGCGAATGATCCCAAGGGGCCGGGCGCTGGCCTCGGTGGTTTCCGTGCCCCGATCAAGGTTGAGGATGCCGCCAAGGAAATCTCGAAAAATCCCGGTGATCCGGGGCGGGCTCGCAACGTGATCGAGGGAGACCGGTTGCTCAGGCTTCAAAACGAACTGGAACAGTTGCAAACGAAACTGAGCGATGAGCGTAAAAAAGGAATAGGTGACAAGGATAACGAGAAACTCGACGAATTGGCCAAGCAAATCTTGGGGTCCGTCAAAGATTCACGCGATCAACACTCTAATCTTGACGCCGCTCGCGACTTGTACGCGAAGGGCCAATACCAATACGCCCAATCCGGCGGGTTGGGGGTGCAAGTGGCGATTTGTGCTCAGAATCTTCGCAATCAAGACCGGTTGACTCAGACCGCCAACAAGCTGGTTTACGGCCGAAACTGTCTGGATGTCGGGGGGCTATGGCTCGACGATGGCTTCACCGCCAACATGAAAACGATCGTCGTGAAAGCCCAGAGCGACGCCTATTTCCAACTGTTGAAGAAAGATCCCCAATTGAAGGAGGTCTTCCGCTTGGGCAACCATCTCGTCTATGTGTTGCCGAGCCAGGTTGCCCTGATCATTGACACCAATGACGGCAAAGAAAAGCTGACGGATGCGGAAATCGACAAGCTTTTCGAGAAGGCCAAGCCACCGGCCAAGTGACCTGCTGACGAACCCGCCGCCCCGCCGAATCACCCAGGTTCGGCGGGGCGGTGTCATTTCCACTGGCCGATTCTTCGTCGGAGTGTGAGAATACCAAAAATCTCTCCCGCCAGATGGGGTCTCCAGTGTTCAATAACCAACGACTTCTCTCCCGCCGCGATATGTTGCGAAACGCCGCCGGTCTGGCGGTTCTCGGCTCGATGACAACAGGCTCCCGCCTGTTCGCCGCCGACGACTTTAGCGGCTACACGGTGGGGATTCAAAGCTATACCTTCCGAAATTTCAAACTCGAACAAGCGGTCAAAAAGATCGCCGAAGTCGGGGTTCATTACGCCGAGCTGTACAACGGCCACGTCCCGTTGAAGAGCACCCCGGAACAAATCAAAAGCGTCCTGAGTCTTTGCAAGGACAACGGCGTGACCCCCATCGCCTTCGGCGTGGAGGGGTTTGGCAAGAATCACGACGAGAACAAGAAGAAGTTTGAATTTGGCGCCGCCCTCGGCATCAAGCACATGAGCGCCGACCCACAACCGGACGCCTTTGACAGCCTCGACAAACTGGTGGCCGAGTACAAGATTTCCATCGCCATCCACCCGCACGGCCCGAGCGGCGGCAAGGGTCGTCATCGTTGGTGGAATGCCGAGACGATTCTGGAAGCCGTCAAGGATCACCACGAACTAATCGGCACCTGTCTGGACACCGGCCACCTGATTCGGATGGCCCAATTGGGCGAGAAAATCGACCCGGCCCAACAAATCAAAGTGATGGGCAAGCGGAATTTCGGCCTGCACTTGAAGGACCACAACAACGAGAAGCACACGGATGTGATCTACGGCAAGGACGGCGGCGTTCTTGATGTGACCAGCGTTCTCAAGGCCCTCAACGACGTGAACTTCGCCGGCTACATCAGCATCGAATACGAAGCCAAACCGGCCGAGCCGACCGCCGATGTCAAAGAACAGGTTGAGATCATTAAAGATCTGGCCAAGAAAACCCCACGGGCAACATCCGACAAGAAGTGATTTTTGACGGGATGAGACGAAGACAAGAACCGGGTTTCAACTTCCGCCGATGTACGACGGGCCCCGGCTTTATGATGATGACAGGGCAGGGGGGCTGGCTCCCCTGCCCCGCGGATTGAGAGAGGTCCATGCTCCCGGAAGAAATCGCGGAAGCCCGGCTAAAGCGGTACAACGGCACGGTGGCTTACCTGCGGAAGCCCCATTCCGACCTGATGGTCATCCGAATCAAACCCGACTTTCCCCGCCCGCCTCACCGGGCCGGTCAATACTGTTCCCTCGGGTTGGGAAATTGGGAACCCCGTTTTCCCGGAGCGCAACCGGACAATCTGAAACCGGGTGACGAGAGCAAACTCGTTCGCCGGGCTTATTCGATCAGTTGTTCCATGCTCGACGAGTCGGACAACATTGTCGATGTGGCCTCCACGGACTTCGTTGAGTTTTACATCACTTTGGTGCGCGAGGGATCAGACCCGACCAAACCGCCGGCGCTCACCCCGCGGCTTTTCATGTTGCGAGAAGGGGACCGGCTTAGCATCGGTGAGAAAATCACCGGCCATTACAATCTTGAGCATGTAAAGCCGACGGACAACGTGATCTTCTTGGGCACGGGCACCGGCGAGGCCCCCCACAATTACATGACGTGGGAACTGCTCAAAAACGGGCATCAGGGGAAGGTTCTCCAAGCATGTTGTGTCCGCCTCAAAAAAGACCTTGCGTACATCGACACGCACCAACGCCTGATGGCGAAATTCCCCAACTACAAGTACATGGCCCTGACGACCCGTGAAGCGGACACACTCACGCACAAGGTCTACATTCAGGATCTGATCAGCAGCGGCCAACTGGAATCGACGATCGGCGTCCCGCTGGACCCGGCCTCGACCCACGTGTTTTTGTGCGGCAATCCGAAGATGATCGGCGTGCCGGAAAAGAACAAAGAAACCGGGGAACGCACCTATCCCCAACCCCTCGGCGTGATCGAAATCCTTGAGAGACGCGGCTTCATTGTCGACAACAATGCCGCGAAGATCAAAGGAAACATCCATTTTGAAGAGTATTGGTGATCCGACCGCCGATGGCCGAATCCGATAAACTAAACGCAGGCGAAGCAAAAGCTCTTCCTGCGTTTCGCTTTTTGCGCGCATTGAGAGGGTGAATAATGGCGGAAATCAATGAGGTGATCGGCGGTTACCGCCTGCGGAGCCTGTTGCAGACCGGGGCCACCTCGCAGGTGTTTGAGGTGGTCGAACCGCACAGTAACCGGCACTTTGCGATGAAGGTGTTGCTGCCGGAATCCGAGTCAAACAAAGAGCTTCGATACATTTTATTTCACGAGGCCGAAGTCGGCCAAAAGCTCCGGCATGAAAATGTGATTCACATTTTGAAGGTGAATCGTGGCGAACATTCGCCCCACTTTATCATGGAATTCTTTCCCTCCGGTTCGGTGAGAAACCGGCTCATGGCCAAGGATTTCGGCTTCATCAAAGCCAACGCGATGAAGATTTTCAAACAGGCCGCGACCGGTTTGGCTTACATGCACGGGAATGGCTGGATTCATTGCGACGTGAAACCGGACAACATGCTGGTGAACGCGGCCGGCCAGTTGAAGATGATTGACTTTGCCATTTCCAAGAAGATACCCAAGGGATTGTCAAAACTCTTTTTCAAGCAGGCCAAAGCGCAGGGCACGCCCAGCTATATGTCGCCCGAGCAAATCCGCAAGCAACCGCTCGATGGTCGTGCGGATATTTACAGCCTCGGTGCCATGTTCTACGAGATGCTGACCGGCCGCCCACCGTTTCGCGGAACCACGATGCCGGATTTGCTCAACAAACAACTGACAGAAAAAGCGACCACTCCCCAAGTTCACAATCAAGACATTACGGATGAATTCGCGGCCCTGTTGCTCCGGATGTTGGCCAAGAAAAAAGAAGAACGCCCGCCGGCGTGTCACGATATTCTCATTGCCATGCGGAAGATGAAAATTTTGAAGACAGACCCTGATCCCGTGGTCGAACCAGGAATGTGATTGAAGCGCAGACAGACAAGGTGAATTGGAAATTGAAGGAAAGGGAAGGGGAATGAAGACTCCGCAGCCATTGGCATTCGAGACCGAAATCCACGAGATGGAAACGATCGTCTCAAAGCTCGAACAGGTGCCCGCGATCGGGGGAAACTCTGAGGAGATCAAACGGCTTCGGCGGGAACTGACCGGCCTGATCCGCAAGAAATATGCCAACCTGACCCCGTGGGAAACGATTCTGGTGTCCCGGCATCCCGCGCGTCCCCAGATGATGGATTACGTCGAGTCGATCTTCGATGAGTTCGTCGAACTACACGGCGACCGGGCCTTTGGAGACGACCAAGCCATCCGGTGCGGCTTCGCCCGATTTGGCAGCAACAAGGTTTTGGTGGTGGGCCATCAAAAGGGACACACCCTCAAAGAACGCCAGGCTTGTTACTACGGCTGCGCCCATCCGGAGGGCTACCGCAAGGCTCTTGGCAAAATGAAACTCGCCGCCAAGTTTCGGGTGCCCATCATCTGCCTCATCGACACTCCCGGCGCGTTTCCCGGCATCGGGGCGGAGGAGCGAGGACAGGCCCAATTGATCGCGACAAGCATCTTGGAAATGTTCCGCCTGGCCACGCCGGTGATTTGCATCGTGATTGGCGAAGGGGGTTCCGGCGGGGCCCTCGGCATCGGCGTCGGCGACAAAGTAAGCATGCTTGAACATGCTTACTACTCGGTCATCAGCCCGGAAGGCTGCGCGGGGATTCTCTGGAAGACCGCCAATGAGGAGACGAAGCCCAAGGCGGCCGAGGCATTGAAACTGACATCCAAATACCTGCGCGATTTTGGAGTCATCGACGACGTGATTTCCGAGCCATTGGGCGGCGCTCATCGCGATCCCCGCGAGATGGCCAACACGCTCAAAAATTACCTGCAAAGATCACTGCGGGAACTGGCGGTTCACTCCAAGGAAGCACTGCTCGAATCACGCTATCAAAAATTCCGACGCATGGGTTTCACATTGGAAGCCTCGACAGGCATGACATCGCCCGCCATGTGATCTCGATGATCGCCACCATGGATGAATAACCGCTCGCGTCGTGGCTATTTTTGTTTATCGGACAGGTGAGGCTTCGCCAGATTGTGGAAAAAGCCTCGCAATTTAAAGCCAGTTCCAAACCTCTCTCAAAACCCCAACTCAATCGCCGAGACGGCAAATTACTCCAGCCTCGTGGGTTTTCGGAGGTCTCAAGCCGTTTTACGCAACCTTTTGCTTGGTAAATCTTTGCGTCCGGGCAAATAAAATAACATAATATACATTATCGGACTCAATAAATCAGCAGACCAAAAACTGGAGTCTGGCCATCAGCTTCTGCAACGTCCGATAATAAATGTTATGTTATTTTTATCCGGCCTTTTTCCGCATTTTGGCTTTCCTATGCGGTCGCAGGCTTTAGCATGGCGGCATGAGCCAGCACAATACGCTTCGAGTCGGGATGGTCGGCGTCGGGATGATTTTCGACGAGACGTACCGTCCTTTGTTTGAATCCTTGCACCACTCGCCTCTTCACACCCGTTTGATCGGCACCGTGGAAGTCATGCTTGAGGGAATCGCGTCCCGCACGGGAACGCGGACCGAGGCTCTGCGAAATCGCTGGGACAGTTCGTTTCCGCTTCCGACGAATCACTCCGGCAATGATTGCCTGGCCAAGTTGCTTTCCTCGAAAGTCAATTGCGTGTGTGTGGCCACGCCGGATGACCGGCACTTCGCGGCCGCCCGCGATTCGCTCCGGGCTGGCAAACACGTGCTGATTGAAAAACCCTCGGTGCTGACGCTCGCCGAACTCGATCAACTCATCCAAGAGGCGGCCGCCAACAACGTCCTTTGCAAGGTCGTCTATCACAAGCTTTTTGATCCCGATCACAAAAAGCTCCGCACTCATGTTCTCAATGGCGTCCTCAGCCATGTGAACAACGGGTATTGCACACTCCTCGAACCCAAGTCCATCAGTGGCTCCCAGTTTGCCGAATGGATCACCGGGCGTAATCCGGGAACGTATGTCGCGGTCCATTACCTCAAACTGATTGACTTCTCCTTCGGGCCGGAATGGAAACTGCTTCGCATCAGCGCCACCGGCCAGCGCGGCCTGGTCGGCCCTCCCCTTGGCAACACTTGGGACTCGGTTCAGCTTCAAATCACCTACGCCCATCCAGACGCCCGCGAGGCGACATTCGACATCCACACGAGTTGGGTGACGCCGGACAACTTCCCCGGATATGTCGAACAGGAGGTCCAGTTCCGTTTCGACAATGGAATCTGGCTGGCTCACCAACGCAAACGCGGCGTCGAGATGGCGGTGGAAGGCCGGACTCCCCACGATCTCAAGAACACCCCCAACTATCATTACAACGGAACCTTCATCGAGCCTTGGGGCGAACATTCACAACGCGGCTACGGGTTGGAGGCTATCCAGCGATTTTTTGAGGAGGTCGCCCACGTTGAGTTTGGCGGGCCGGTTGAAGAACGATCCGCCCGACTGGCTGTCATGCGGGGCCTGGCTCACAACGATATTTCGGCCGACCGAAATTGCGTCGCCATCGTACAGGCAATGGAGGCGATTTTGGAGGAGCAAGCTGCCGGGCGTCCGGGGTCGTTTGCGGAGGTGAACGGTCCCGACGGTGGATTGGTTCTCTTTCCCCGGCGTGGCAATCCCAGGGTCATTTATGCCCCGGCGGTTTGAAAAACGGGTTCCGGCCTCATTTTCACTTTCTGCCTTTCACGCTTCCTCACCGGTCTTGTAGATTAACTGCATGTCAAATTGACGAACCGCCCGCCGAACACCCATGTGAGGATTTCGCATCATGTCCACGGGAGTGATCGCCCATCCGTCCGAAATGGCTTCCAATGCCGAACGGGCGTCCGCAGCCAGTTTTGAACCGCGATCCCTGCGGACGTTCACTCCTTCCCAAGCGGTTCTTTCCCGCAGCGCCGGAATCTATCACTGGACTCCCGAAGGGCGTCGGTTGTACGATTTTTCGTCCGGAGTCCTCGTGGCGAATTTGGGCCACAATCCCATTTCGTGGACGAAGCGGTTTTTCCAATACATGGGCTGGCCCGTCGAATCCGGTGGCAAAGCCGGGTTCACCTCTGCCCTGCCATCCGCGCAAGGAAGTTCCAATAAAGCCGTCCCGGCGGGCTTTTTTTCCGCCGTGACGATGACGGCTTACAACAGCATCACGCCGCTTGAAACCGAGGCCAGCAAGCGACTCGTCTCGGCCCTCCGTCGCACGCCCGGCGGCGGCCGATTGCATCAAGTCATGTGGGCGGCCTCCGGGTCCGAGGCCATCCAGAAAGCGATCTGGGTGGGATTGGCCCGTGACAAAGCCCGGCCAATGATCATTGCCACTCGGTATGGTTTCCACGGCAAGAAAGGACTTGCGCAGGCGATCACCGGCACGGAACACGATTCCGAACGAGATCCGCGGGTGAAATTCATCTCCTTCCCGATGAAGGAATGCCTGGATGTCACCGCGAGGGATGAACCGTTTGATCCCGCCCCGTATCGAAAAGAATTGGACGAGCTTCGCAAACAGTTCGGCCGAAAGTTAGGAATGCTGGTCACAGAACCTTACCTCGGTGGAGGGGGGTCTTTCCATCCGCCCAAGGAGTATCTCCAGATGCTCCAGCAGTTTTGCCGGGAAATGGACATTGTGTTTGTCCTTGATGAAGTTCAAGCGAATTTCGGCCGGACGGCGAGCATGTTCGCGTTCGAGGCGTATGAACTGGAACCGGATATCGTGGTTCTCGGCAAGGGCCTCGGCAACGGTGTGCCGGTGGCGGCGGCCGTCGGTCGCAAGGATTTGTTCGCCTCGCTGGATTACGGCGAAGCTTCGGACACTTGGAGCGCCAACCCGTTATGTTGTGCCGCTGTGCTGGCGACACTCGACGAATTCGAGGCAAGCGATGTGCTTGGCAAGGCAAAAGAATCATCCGCGATCATTGAGGCGGGTTTGCTGAAAATGAAGCAACTGCCGTTCGTGTCCCACATTCGCGGCGAAAGAGGGGGCATGGTTTGGGGGGTTGAAACCAAGGATTGGGGCGGGCGATCCGCCTCGGAATGGGCAATCGGCATTGTGCTGGCTTGCTACCGGGGAGACGGAACACAATCCGAGGGAATCCACCTGTTGGGGCCGCTCGCCAAGAAAGTGGTTCGAGTTTCTCCGCCGGTGATTATCACCCCGGAAGAGGCCGCGAAATCTGTCGAGTTGATGTATCACTATGCCAGCATGTTGGTGAGCGAAACCGCGTCGCACGCCCATGCCCCGACCTTGGCGGGAAGTCACTGAGATATGATGACCACGCTGATTGCGGACATTGAACTGACGCTGTTGGACCGGATCGCCCAATCCCTCGGCTGGCACGGGTACGAACTCGCGTCCTTGCTCTCGGTGTTGCTGGTCAGCGGCGTCTGCGGGATGGTCGGATCGCTGGTCGTCGGCAACCGGATGGCGTTCTTTTCCGATGCGATGTCCCATTGCGCCTTCGCGGGAATTTCGCTGGGTTTGGTGATTGCATTCCTGTCAGGTTTCCGGGCCGACTCGGAGGAAATCGAGTGGATTGTCCCACTGGTGATGTCCGGTTTTGGCGTGATGGTGGGCCTCGGAATTGCGTTCGTTCGACATCAAACCGGATTGGCCAGCGACACGGTGATCGGGGTGTTTTTCGCCGGGTCCATCGGTCTCGGGGCCATGATGCTCACGGCGTTTCAGGATCGCCGGGTGTTCGATCCGGAGAAATTCCTGTTTGGCAGTCCGATTTTGGTGCGTGAAAGTGATTTGGCGCTGCTGGTCATCGTCACGCTTCTCACAATGGCGAGCCTGTTTTTCCGTTATAACCAGTTTTTGCTCGCCAGTGTGAATCCGAGCCTGGCAAAATCTCGCGGGATTTCCGTCGAACTTAACAATTATCTGTTCATTGTGTTGCTCGCCCTGATTGTGAATTTTTCCATTTGCGCCGTCGGCGTGCTGCTTATCAATGCCATGCTCGTGTTGCCGGCGGCGACGGCCAGCAACATGGCCAAATCCATGCGACAGATGTTCCGGCTGACAGTCGGGTTAAGTTTGTTCACCGGGTGGATCGGTTTGCTTGTCAGCCAGACGATGCGAATTGAACTCGGGCCGGGCGGGCCGAGAAAATTCGGCGTGAGCGGGACGATTATCTGCCTCGGTGTCGTGTGTTTTGCCGTTTCTTTGGTGTTCCCCTACATGAAACGCCGGTTCGGCCACCTAGGCTAACCCGATCCCGAAATGAACATCCCGCCGTCGCGGGACGTATTTACCTGTAGACCGCCGCTTCCCTGTTCCAAGGTTGGTTCCCGCCGTGGAAAAAGACGTTTTTGATTTTGTCCTCACGTTCATCTCGATCATTTGGGAGGCCTTCCCGTTTGTCGTTTTGGGCGCGGTCGTCGCGGGGATTCTGGAGGAAGTGGTTCCGCAGCAGGCCCTTGCCAAGCTGATTCCCCAAAACCGGTTGTTGGCCGTCTGTGTCGGCGGGGTTCTGGGGTTGGTGTTCCCGATGTGCGAATGCGGCATCGTCCCCGTGATGCGCCGATTGCTCCGCAAAGGTTTGCCGCTTGGCACTTGCGTGGCCTACATGCTCGCCGGGCCGATCATCAATTTGGTGGTGATTTCCAGCACCTATGTGGCCTTTGGGCCACACGGCATCGGTAACGAAATGGTCGCCCTCCGTGTGGGGCTCGGGTTCTTGGTGGCCGTGACGACCGCCTTGATCGTTCAGGGACAATATGCCACCCATGGGAACAAACTGCTGACGCCGTTGGCGGCCCCGCAGCAGACGAAAGGGCCGACTCCCGAAGTGATCGCGAAGGATGAGGCGAGCCAGGTTCACCCCTCTCAAAACCGGGCGGGCGAGTCGAAACCGTTCTTCCAACGGATCGCGAACATCTCGGAAACTGCCCTGCATGATTTCATCGATATCATGGTGTTCCTCACGCTCGGGGCCTGCATGGCCGCTTTGGTGAAGGGCCAGTTCACCACGGAAACAGTCGAGTCGATTTCCAAGGGTTTTCCGGCGGTCACGATTCTCGGGATGATGGTCGCGGCGATTGTGATGTGTCTGTGCAGCGAGGCCGACGCCTTTGTGGCCGCCAGTTTCACGACGTTGCATCCGTCCGCGAAAATCGCCTTTCTCGTTCTCGGGCCGATGTTCGATTTCAAGTTGCTGCTCATGTTTACCCGCGTGTTTCGTCGCCGGGTGATTGTCACGGTGTTTCTCTCGGTGTTCATCCAAGTGTTCGTTTACTCGATGGCGGTCCATTACTTGTGGTCATACATCGTTCCGACTCCAACCGCCGCCGTTGTTGTTGAAGGAGGTCAATAATCATGGCCCATTCTCACGCTCACTCTCATGATGAAGGGGATGGAACCTTCTTTCAGGACCAACTCTTCACCATTCTGCTCTCGGCCGGAATCGGTGTCGTTGCCATTTTGATGTACCGTTCCAACATGCTGGAGCGGATTCTGGTTCAGGGGTTCTGGAAGCCGGTTCTGGCCGGGGGGATCACCATTGTGGTCCTCGCGTTCATTCGGGCGATTGCTCTCTGGCAACTGGCGGGCAAAGCCTCCCCTGCCCCGGTTGAGCAAGCGGCCGATCACGGGCATGCCCATTCACACGCTCACTCCCACGGCAAGGAAGATTGCGGCCACGATCACGCCCACCAAGGGCCATGTGAACACGATCATTCCCACGGAGCCAAGGAAACTTCCCATGCCCCGCATGGTGACGACGAAGAAGAGGGGCACGAAGACCACGATCACGGCTGGTCCCCTTGGAAATACATTGTTTTGGCGATTCCCATCGTGTTGTTCGCATTGAACCTCCCCAAAAATGGTTTCAGCGAATCCCGATTGGACAAGGAAATCAAAGGCGGGGCTTTGCAACAGAACCCCAAACGGCTGGCTCTCGCCGCATTCGCCGGCTCTCCGGTGATGACCAAAGCCCTGCGAAAAACCGAACCCACACTGCGAAATCTTCGATTCAAAGAACTGATCGGAGCCTCGGCCGTGCTCCGCCTTCAAGAAGATTATGAAGGGGACATCGGCACTCTGCGCGGCCAGTTTTACCGCCTGCCTGGCTCCGACCGCGAGTTCACTTTGTTCCGCGTGAACATGACGTGTTGTGCCGCCGACTCGGTGATTCTGGAGACGCGGATCGTCGCTCCTGAACCGGTCGATTTCAAGCCCGGCGCTTGGGTGTCGGTGAGCGGGGTGATCTCATTCCAGCGCGACGAGGCCAAAAAGAAATGGGTTCCCGTGCTGACACTCAAGTCCAATGATGACGTCCAGCCGACCGAAGGAACCACGGACATCGACGGGGTGTGATTCGGATGGCAAGCGACTCGCCCGTTGGCCGGGAATCAATCTTGGAGGCCATGAGTTTCGCCGCACGGGCGCATCGTCATCAGCTTCGCAAAGATCAGGTCACGCCGTATGTGGCCCACCCCTTTCGCGTCTGTTTTTTAGTCGGGACGGTGTTTGCCGTCTCCGACCCGGTGACCCTCACGGCGGCCGTGTTGCACGACACGATTGAGGACACCACCACCGATCACGACGACCTTTCGGACAAATTCGGAACGGAAGTCGCCGACATCGTGGCGGCTCTTTCCAAAGACACGCGGCAGCCACATGATGCCCGTGAAGAGGCTTATTTCAAGGGCATCATGGCCGCTGATGATCGCGTCAAAATCATCAAACTGGCTGACACGTTGGACAACCTGATCGATTCCAAACATCTCCCTGCCGGCGGTCAAGCCAAGACGGTGGCCAAGGCCAATCATCTGTTGGAACTTTTGGAGACGGACGCCTCCGCAAGTCTCCGGCGATGCTGTGAGATTGTGCGATCCCAGATGTTGTCGATGGCAAACGTCGGGGGCTAACAACGTAAAACGCCTGCGATGAAACTCTCTTCATTCTGACGTTTCACAAACTTGCCGCTTGCCCTGTCGGTCGTTTATCCGAAATAATACGGTGTCCCTCCGAATCGGTTCCACGAAGAGTCACCTCACACCATGTTCACCCCTTCCTTCCGTATTGTGATTGCCTTCCTGAGCTTGGCCGCTTTTGGAACACAAGCGATGGCTTGCCCGTTTTGCACACCGGGCCAGACCTTGCTTGGCGAGGTCGGCCAAGCCGACCTCATCATCTTCGGGACGCTCTCGAACGCCAAACGGGACCCGAATGATTTCAGCAAGGGAACCACGGACATGGAAATCGAATTGATCGTGAAGGATCACGATTTCCTCAAGGGGAAGAAGTCGATCACCCTGCCCCGTTATGTGCCGAGTGATCCGAAGAACAAATCCAAACACCTTGTGTTTTGCGAAATTTACAAGGGCCAGCTCGACCCTTACCGGGGTGAAGCCGTTCCGCAAGAAAGCAAGATTGCCGAGTATCTCAAAGGGGCCATCGCCCTCAAGGCAAAGCCGGGGCCGGAGAAACTTTTATACTTCTACAAACACTTTGATTCATCGGACTGGTCCGTCTCGGCAGATGCCTTCCAGGAATTCAGCAACGCGGACTACACGGAGATTCGCCCGGTTGCAGAGAAGATGGAGGCCGACCGGATCATCAAGATGTTGAAAGACCCGAACACTTCGGCCGCCCGATACGGCCTGCTCGGATTGCTCGTCGGTCATTGTGGCAAGCCGGAGACGCACGCGAAGCAACTCCGGGAATTCCTCGACCAGCCCAAAGTCCGCGAAGCCACCGGGTTGGACGGGTTGTTGACAGGCTACATCATGCTCGATCAAAAAGAGGGAACGAAGTTCGTCAACGACCTCATCAAGAACACCAAGGAAGATTTTCTGATCCGTTATGCCGCCCTGCGGTGCCTGCGTTTTTGCTGGGACTACCGTACAGACATCATCAGCAAGGATGCGATCATCTCGGCCGTGAAGCCGTTGATCGCCCAGGCGGACATCGCCGACTTGGCGATTGAGGATCTTCGCAAGTGGCAGCGTTGGGAAATGGCCTCGGAACTGATCGACCTCTTTGGCAAATCCTCCCACGACATCCCGATCATTCAACGCAGCATCATCAAGTTCGCCCTGACGGCTCCCGCCGATAACAAGGTGACCGGGGAGTTCCTGAAGAAGCTCCGGGCCGATGCCAGTCAGTCTGAACGGGTGAAAGACTTGGAGCAACTCTTGGAACTCGAAAAGCCCCGCCCCGCCCAACCAGCGGCCAAAGAAGAGAAGAAGTAACTTAGAAGGCTCCCCGCCAAGGGTGGGATTGCGGCCGGACGGCGGTTTTGGTGTAATCGTCCTTTTCCGCGAGGGGAGCCGGACGCATGCCTCGATTGATTGCCGGATTGACGATGTTCCTCGGGGCGACCTCGGTGTTCGCCTGCACCTATTGCGATCCGGGGAGCCTCAAGGTTTCCACATTGCGGCAGGAAGCTAGGTCGGCCAAAGTGGTGGTCGTGGTTCGGCCCGTCAATCCCCGGTTGGTCGGCGAACAAGGCATGACCGATCTTGTCGTTGAACAACTCTTGAAGAACGATTCCAAACAAGTCGATCCCAAATTGCTGGTGCTGAATCGCTGGATTCCCGTTGATGCCCGCAAGCCGTCGCGATTGTTGGTGTTCGTTGATGTGACCCCGCAATTCGACCCGTATCGGGGCGTTCCGTTGCGCGGAACAGATGTCGGCGGCTATCTCAAAGAGGCGATGAAACTCGATGATCGGGACCGGAATGCCAGCCTGAAGTTTTACTTCCAATACCTCGATCACGCCGACCCGGATGTGGCGTCGGATGCCTTCTTGGAATTCGCCAAGGCCACGGACGCGGAAATCGCGGATGTCTGCAAGCATCTCGAAGCCGCGAAGATTCGGCAATTGCTGACCAACCCGAAAACCCCGGCAGACCGGCTCGGGCTTTACGGTTTCCTGCTCGGGGCGACGGGAACGGCCAAAGATGTTAATGTGCTGGTCAAATTAATCCGCGAAACAGATGCCTCGGCCTCAAACGCCCTCAGCGGCCTGCTCGGAGGGTTGATTTCCCTTGATCCGAAGGCTGGCTGGCAAATGACCATCGGGATGATTTCGGACGAAAAAATTCCCTATCAACACAAACTCGCGGCGATGGGCACGCTCCGGTTTTTTCAGATCTGCCAGCCGAAGAATTTCCGGCCGCAAATCTTGGAAGGGATGCGAGCCATCGTCCGGCGGGGCGACATGGCTGACATGGCCGTCGAGGATCTGCGCCGGTGGGGCTGGTGGGATTTAAGCGATGAGGTGCTGGCTCAGTATGGCAAGCCGACACATGCCGCCCCGCTGGTCAAAAACTCCATCATCCGGTATGCCATCACTTGTCGAGACACATCCAGCAAGGAGTTCCTAACGCGCACCCGACGAACGGAATCAACCCTCGTCGATGAAATTGAGGAATCGCTGGCCTCCGAAAAACCCCCACCCACAAACAGCAAGCCATGACCAATCGTCCGTTCCGTTTCTCCTCTGGTTCTTCCCCACTTTCGCAAGTCGAAGCTGATTGGTTGATCGTCCCGGTCGTCCGGGGCCAACAACTCGAGCCGGCCGTCAAAGAATTGGATGCGACGCTCGGGGGAGACATTTCAAAGCTCCTCGAAGCGGGAGACCTCACCGGAAAACAAGCGGAGCTTGTCACCCTTCACCGACCCGGCCAGTCACGGGCCAAACGCATCATGTTCGTCGGATGCGGCCCCTATCCACAAATCACGCGGGCGAGCCTGCACGCGGCCATCGCCACCGCTTTCCGGTCGTTCACCAGTCGCTCATGGGAAAAAATCGCCGTTCACATGCCTGCGGATGTGGGATTGGCGACCGAAACCGAAGTATTGGCCGTCACCGGCGGGGCGGCCCAAGGCTCGGTCGGGCCGGGGCTTTGCAAAAAGGACGCGGCCCGGTTTGTCCCCGGCGAGATTGTACTTGTTACCCCCACCGGCTCCCCTGCCCTGCCTCACGGGGCCGTCAGGCGGGGTTCGGTCGAGGCCGAGTGCGTCACGTATGCGCGCGAGTTGGTCAATCTCCCGCCGAGTGATTTGTTTCCCGAATCATTCGCGGCGAGGGCGGGGGCGTGCGGTAAAAACATTTCGTGTGAAATTTGGGATGAGCCGCGTCTGATCGCGGAGCGCATGGGGGCGGTTCTGGGCGTCGCCCGCGGATCGGCTCGCCCGCCACGATTTGTGGTTCTCCGATATCTCCAAGGCGGCACCTCCCCCGCGCTGGCCCTCGTCGGCAAGGGAGTCACGTTCGACAGCGGCGGCCTCTCGCTGAAAACAAACGACCAGATGGCCGACATGAAGGGAGACATGGCCGGGGCGGCGGCGGTGCTGGCGGCGATCAAAGGCATCGCCGAACTGAAACCGGAAATCAATGTGGTGGGGTATGTTCCGCTCGTCGAAAACATGCCCGGCAGCCAGGCAATGAAACTCGGAGATGTGTTGGTGGCCCGCAACGGGAAGACCATCGAAGTCTTGAACACCGATGCCGAGGGCCGGCTCATTCTGGCCGACGCGCTGTCCTATGCGGCCGAATGTCGGCCGGGGCATATCGTGGATCTGGCGACGCTCACCGGGGCGTGCATGGTGGCGCTGGGAACGCAAATCGCCGGGCTGATGAGCAATAACATCGAGTGGAGCGACCGTGTCCGCGTGGCGATCTCACGGGCCGGAGAACGGGCGTGGGCGTTGCCGATGGATACGGACTTCGAGGAACTGCTGCAAAGCAAAGTCGCCGATCTGAAGAACACCCCGCAAACGCGCTATGGCGGGGCGATTGCCGCCGGGAAGTTTTTGGAACAGTTCGTTGACGGCATTCCGTGGGTGCATCTGGACATCGCCGGTCCCGCGTGGGCCGATCATGATTCGCCGTCCCGCGATGCCGGGGGAACCGGGGCCTATGTTCATTCGTTAATCGAACTGGCCCTTAGTTACCGGGCTTGATGAACAGGTCGCTGTTCATCTCGAAACGAATCGTCTCGCCGGGTTCTTTTCCAACCGTGATCGTTTGTTTGAGGACGACCGGCGGAGCGAATTTGGCCCGGACGGGCACCGGGAATTCCGGATCGCCCTCCAAACCCGTGATATTCCAATTCGCCCGGATGGCCGAGAGGGTGTATTGGCCGGGGGGCACGTTCGGCAGCGTGAAATTCCCCTCGGCATCCGTGATCGCACATCCCTCATGTGGGGACACCCACAATCGGGCTTGCGCCCAATAAAACCAAGTCCCGCTGGTGATTTCCACCATTCCGGCTTGATTGAGAACCCGTTTCACCGGCCTGTTGATCGTCGAAAGCATCAGCGTAAAAAAGTCGGCGCCGCGAGCCCGTGCCGAATGGAAATTGGCATCCGTCGCCACGAATTCCACATCATCCCCGGAGCGGACCAAGCCAAATCTTCCCCGGCGATTCCCCTGACTCACTTCGCAATCATAACCCTTCCACTCGACCTTCACCGGCGGGAAAATCTTGGGGATGCGCTCGACCCCCGGCCCATCCAACACCAGAAAGACATCCGCAAGACCATTGGCGGGGGAAACAACGGGAGAAAGCGGGTTGGGCGTCACCGAATCCGGGAGTGGATAGTACGGCGACATCGGACGGCGCATCGGCGGGACAAGTGGCTTTTCACCCTTCCAAATCACACGCCCGCGGATCTCGATTCCCTGGCCGGTTGACGGAGAGGATGTTTCCGTGTTCGCATTCGAGGGGAGAATCGGATAAAGTGTGTTTGGGGTCGTGCCGGTTCGCAATCCCCATAAGAGTAATCCCGCGACGACGAGAGCCAGCGCGAGTTTCCAATGTCTCAACATGCCGTTGCCCCGTCCTTGGATCAACCCAACCGACTTCCGCTTACCGTATCGGTCGGCGGTCCCGCTGTCCGCGATCCGGCGACAATTTCACCGGTCCCCTGCCCTTGCGGTCAAAGTACCCGGATCATCACGGCCAAGGACGGTCTGGGCCTGAGTTTTCACATCACCGAAATCAGCGAAGCCACCCGGCACTATCATCGGAAAACCACCGAGGTGTATCACATCGTGGAGGGAACCGGCCGGATGGAGTTGGACGGGGAAATCACCGACATTCGCCCCGGCTTGGTGATTTCCATACCGCCCGGCGTGCGGCATTGTGTGACGGCCGATGACATCATTCGCACGATTGTCATTGCGATTCCGGCCTTCGATCCCGAAGACGAGTTCTTTGACTGAGAATTTGCATCCCGCCGGTGGCGGACTAGAGTTAACGATGGCGACATGTCGGATCACCCGTGGAACTCCTCAATGTTAGAGCGGACCCGAAATTTCATCCGGCAAATCACCCGCAAGACCAGCAACAGCGCTGAAGACCGGCGGGCACATCCGCGATTCGACACGGAGATTGAAACCGTCTGCCGACCCGTCGCCGACGGGGAGGAACACAAGGCGATCATCCGCGACGTGTCTCGTTCAGGAGTCAAACTGCTGCTTGATGTGGAACTGGTTCCCGGCACGATGGTCCGGGTGGATGTTCCCCACGCGGTCAACTCGGCCCACACAGTCACCCTGCTGGCCTGCGTGATGCGGGTGATCCCCGAGTCTGATGATCGTTGGTCCTGCGGATGCATGTTCTCGCTCGAACTCAACGACGACGAACTGGCCATCTTCGGCGGCAAGAAAGTTCAGGGAGCCCACGGCGACCAACGGGCTTGGATTCGTCATCCCGTGCGGGCGATGGCCGAATACCGCGTGCTGCCCGGCGAGGACGATATTTTGTTGACGGCCGAGGTGGTGAATCTGTCCCCGGCCGGGGTGGGATTATTGTTAGATCGTCACCTTGATCCGGGAAGCGTTTTGAGCGTTTCACTGCACCGGGCCAAGGACAAGCCAGACCTCTCGATGCTGGCGTCGATTGTCTATCTCACCGATTGTTCCGATGGTCGCTGGGCGGCCGGGTGCAACTTCATCCGGGAACTCACCCACGAAGAACTCAAGTCCATCGTTTAATCATTGCGGATCAACGGCAGCCCGACTCTTCCCTTGTCCGTTGACGGAGGAGTCGAATGGCATTTGCCGCATCCCGAACCACAGCCCTTCCCTGTCCACACTGAGTAGACGACTTTGCTGAATTGCCACAGCACCGTTGTTCCGGCGACGGCAATCAGGGCAACAGTCAGCGGGTATTGCCAGTCCATCCGAAACCTCCGGGAACGTCATCCGATCAATTGTCTGCCAACTTGGAAAGCGATCAAAGCCCCGGCATAAGCCAGCGTGGTCATGTAAACAAACGTGAACAGCGGCCAACGCCATGATTTGGTTTCCCGCCAGATCACCGCCAGCGTAGACACACACTGACAGCACAGGGCGAAGAACACCAGCAGGCTCACCGCCACCGCCACCCGGTATTTGCCGGTGACGGGGTTTTCACTCCATTCTTCCTTGATGGTTTTGCCCAAGGGGGTGTCGCCGGGGTTCTTGGAATCTTTAATCTCCCCGGAATCCACCTCACCCTGATTATAAATGATACCCAGCGTTCCCACCACGACTTCGCGGGCCGGGAAACTGGCGAGGGCGGCCATCCCGATCTTCCAGTCCCATCCCAGCGGAGCGAAAACTGGTTCCAACGCCAGCCCGGCCCGGCCGAGATAACTTTGCCGTTGCCAATCCCCGGCCAGCGAGCCAATTTCTCCTTGTTTGGCTTCGCGGGCTTCATCATTGGCCTTGGTTTCCTCGGTTTGCTCCACCTTTTCATCATTCTTCGGCATCTGCTCCAAATCAGTCTTCAAGGTATCCAAGGCCACATCATAAGAGCGGCCATCGGGCATCTTGTTGGGGAAGTAAAGCAATGCCCAAATCAGGATCATCGAGGCCAGAATCATCGTCCCCGCCCGATAGACGAACGCCCATCCGGCCTCGATCATCCGACGAAGAACCGTTGTGAACTGCGGCATCTTGAAACTCGGCATCTCCATCACAAACACCGGCGTTTCACCGCGAAGGACGGTTCGTTTCAACAGCAGCGCAATCAGCGGGGCTGTGACAAAACCGAGCAAGTACATGCCGAACAAGACGACGCCCGGCAGCCACCACGGTTCGCTCAGGAAGGTCCCGATGAGCAAGAAGTAAAGCGGCAGCCGGGCCGAACAACTCATCAGCGGGGCAACCAAAATGGTGGCAAATCGATCACGACGATTTTCGATAGTGCGGGTCGCCATGATCCCCGGCACGGCACAAGCCACGGACGACAACAACGGGATAAACGATTTCCCATTGAGGCCACACTTGGACATGATCTTGTCCATGAGAAAAGCGGCGCGGGCCATGTAGCCACAATCTTCAAGAATCGCCACGACGGCAAAGAGAATCAAAATTTGCGGCAGGAACACCAAGACCCCGCCGACTCCTTTGAGAATGCCGTCCCGCAACAGACTTCGGAATGGCCCAGGGTCCATCAAGTTGTCAAGTCTCGTGGCGAGCCAGTCTTTGCCGGAGTTGATCAAATCCATCAACGGGGCGGCCCCGACAAAGATCGATTGGAACAGCGCGAACATCAACACGAAGAAAATCAACGTTCCCCAGACACGATGGATCAACACACTATCAAGCCGGTCGCTGAACGTCCGGACTCGCTGCGCCGGTCGTTTGACGGCTTGGCCGACGCGCTCACGAATCCAACCATAACGGGTGCGGGCTTCCACTCCCGGCACGCCCAACTTGGCATCCGTCAATCGATCACGGGCTTGTCCGACGGCCACGGAGACTTCAGGAGGGAACTTGATGGATAGTTGTTTCTCGGTGTGGCCGCCGACATCCAGCAACCAGCGGGCGATCAGGAATTGCTCAACTGTGTTGTTGGTGAGATCGGCCAGACGCTTCACTTCATCGCCAAACAACGACGGAAACAAAACAGGTTTCGGCGGCGAAGAACCCACCGCCGCAACGACGGCCTTTTTGAGTTCATCCAATCCCTGTTTCCGGTTCGCCTGAATCGGGATGATCGGTAAGCCGGTCGTCTCCCGAAGTTTCGCCAGATCGATCTGGATGCCTTGTGTTTTGGCCACATCCATCATGTTGACAGCCACCACCACCGGGCGGCCGAGTTCCATCAATTGAGTCGTCAGGTAAAAGTGCCGTTCGAGGTTGCTGGCATCGACGATGGAAACGATGACATCTGGTCGTTTGACATCGTTCAAATGCCCGAGGAGTAAATCAACGGACACCATTTCGTCAAGGCTTCGGGGAGCGAGGCTGTACGTTCCCGGAAGGTCGATGATCTCATGGGATTCCGTGGCTGAGAGGGACATTGTCCCCTTCTTCATCTCCACGGTGACGCCGGAATAATTGCCGACCCGCTGATTAAGCCCGGTCAGGGCGTTGAACAAGGTCGATTTGCCGGTGTTTGGATTGCCGACCAACGCGATAGTGATGGGAAGGCCCATGTGGGACTCGGGAGGAACGGGCGGGTGAGAAAATGTCTCAGGAAGACTCGGCCAGCCGAATGGCGGCCGCTTCCGTTTTGCGAAGGCTCAGGCGGGTTCCGCCAATTTGGATTTCAATCGGGTCGCCCAAAGGGGCCTTGGCGAGAACAGATATGGTTTCTCCCTCCAGCACCCCGAACTCCATTAATCGTTGTTGCAGGGCCATCGGGCCGGCAATCGCCTCCACAATCCCCCCGGTGCCGGGATCAAGTTGATCCAGCGTTTTCATGAGTGAACCGGGTGAGAATTGGCGACCGGCGCGACCATGATTTGCGAAGAGGCATCCGACCGCAGGCAGAGTTTGCATCCCCCGACTTGCAAGAGGCAAGTCGTGCCTTCCTGAAGCATTTGAATTCTGGAGCCGCTGCGAATTCCGAGTTCCGCCATCCGGCAAACCCAGTTGGCTTCGCCGTGAACATCAATCACGTCGGCTGATTCGCCGGCTCGCAGGCAATCAAGGGGAAACATGTGTGTCAGGCAATTCAGTTAATGAGATTGCGTCTCAATTAAAATTTACTGGTCACGATGGCTGCGGTCAAGAAGAAGAGAGAGATTCCGCGATGATTTGTCGGGTGACTAGGCCAGAAGAAGGCGTCTTATTCTTGGCCGCTTTGGGTGTAGCGAGCCAAAGCGTCTTCCCAACGGGGCATCGTCTCATTCGTGAATTCCGAATACCGCCGGGTATCCAACACGCTATAAGGCGGGCGGCGGGCGGCGGCGCCGAATTCGGCCGAAGTGATGGGCGTGACTTGGACGCTGAGGCCCGTCAGCCGGAAAATCTCCGTGGCGAATTCAAACCAAGTGCAGCTTCCGGTGTTGGTGATGTGAACAATCCCGCTGGCTGATGTCTTCAGCAATCGAACTGTCGCCTGGCCGAGATCGACCGTGGAAGTCGGCGTGCAGCGTTGGTCGTTGACCACCTTCACCGCCCCGCGTTCCCGGCCGATTCGCTTCATGGTTTCCACGAAGTTCCCACCCTTCCCGCCGACGCCGTGACGACCATAGAGGCCGCACGTTCGGATGATGAGGGCCTCCGGCAACACCGCCCGGATGGCGTATTCCCCGGCCAGCTTGCTGAGACCATAGTTCGACACGGGGCCGGGCAGGTCGTCTTCGCCAAACGGGCGGTCCCGTTGGGAATCAAAGCCGAATACGTAATCCGTGCTGAAGTGAACCAGTCGGGCCTTCAAATCCCGGCATACTTCGGCCAGGTTTTTCGCCGCCCACGTGTTGACCGCCAAGGCATCGGCGGGGACCGACTCGGCTTTGTCCACGAGGTTGTATGCGGCGCAATTGATGACGATTTGGGGAGCCAGTTCGGTGAGTTTCGCCCGCATGGCGGCGTGGTCGGTAAAGTCCGCGTCGGCGCGGGAAACAGGGATGACTTCCCCGTCCAATAGTGAAATGAGATCGCGGCCGAGCTGGCCGTTTGCCCCGATGATCGCGGTTTTCATCGTCTTGGTTCCATCATGAAAAAAGGCCGCCAGTGAACCAAATCACTCGCGGCCTTTTAGAAACAGTTGATCGCAAAGAAACTTACTTCTTCGGCTCGGGCACAAACGTCTTGTCTTGCGTCTTGACGGTCGTGACTTGCTCTTGCGTCAGGGTCACGTCGGTCACGGTGCCGGCGATGTCCAACTTCAGGTTGCCGGTCAACTTCACGGTGATGTCTGAGCTATCGATCCGGCCGGTCTTCGTGTTGAACAGGATGGTGCCGCCGTTCTTGGCTTTGGGGTCCGTGTCCTGAACCAGCTTGCCTTCCCTGATCTTGAAGGGAAGCGTTTCGCCGGTCGTGTCGGCCGCCGGGGCGGTGTACACGAGGGCCACGGCCACTTCGATTTCGGCCACATCACCCGTGATCTTCTTGTAGGTGAAGGTGTAGGTGTTTTCGTAGCTGCCCAACGGCCCGAGGCCGAGTTTGACCTTGCGATCCCACTTGTCGCCAACCTTCTTCTTTTCCTTGGGAACGACGCCGAAGGTCGGGTCGGCCATTTGCTTCATGGCTTCTTCGCCGAGGATTTTGTTGAGCAATTGTTCGAGTTGCTTGTTGCTCTGGATCAGCTTCTTGACGAACTCTTCCCGGCCGTCAACCTTCTCGACGGTGTAATCCTTGGCGATGGTCAGGGTGAATTGCGAACCCTTGAGGGCCTTGAAGAATTCCGTCAGGGCGGTGTTGGTGCCGGGGGCGGCGGCTTCGTTGGTCGAATCGTAAGAGACCGGGTTGCCGGCGATGTCGATTTTCATCTTCACGCCTTCGATCGTCTGCTGAACGATCCACTTGTCGCCCGCTTGCGTTTGCGGCAGGAACTTGAAGTAGAAGGTTTGTTCTTGGTTCTGGCCGACGTCCAATCCTTGAACCTTGATGTTCTGGATGGTCTTCGTGGTCATTTCTTGGAAGAAGGGAACATCCTTGGTGAACTTCCAAGCGAGTTCGTTGTCACCGGCGGCGGGAGCGGCCTTGGGCTCTTCCTTCTTCGGCTCGACCTTGGGAGGATCAACCTTTTTGGGTTCTTCCTTCTTTGGCTCTTCCTTCTTCGGCTCATCCTTTTTAACGTCGGCCTTTTTCGCCTCTTCCTTGGGCGGATCTTTTTTGTCTTGAGCCACCGTGGAAGCAATCATCACACCGGCCAAGCCAAATGCGGCCAGCAAACGCAACATGGACACGAAACTACCCTCCCGGAATCGGGTGATATCCCACACAAAGTTGATTGTTCGGAGAGTGTAGGAATCAACGAGCCATTTGGTAGGGTCGTCGCTCGCACTCATGCAGGTTCTACGACAGTTGACGATTGCAAGTTCAGGACGTTCCCGCCGGGAGGAAACTCCTATGATGAACGATGACGCAACAAGGTTTTCCGCCGGACTCACATGGCACATGACAAACGCTGGATCGGTGTTGATCTGGGGGGGACCAAAATCCTCGCCGGCCTGTTCGATCATGACTTGAAACTGATCGGCAAGGTCAAGACCAGCACCAATTTCGAGGAAGGCGGCCCGGCGGTCTTCGCCCGGATCGTGCAAAGCGTCGATCAAGTGATGGCCGAAGCCGGGGTGACGGGCGAGCAAATCGCCGGAATGGGTCTGGCTGTTCCCGGTCAAATCGTGCCGCAATCAACCATCGTCCGCTACGCCCCGAACCTGAAATGGCGGGACTTTGATCTCAAACCGTTGTTCCCCGCCCATTGGAAATGGCCGGTGATCATCGACAACGATGTCCGAATGGGAACCTACGGCGAATGGTCCCAAGGGGCGGCGAAGGGAGCCGCCAATGTCTTCGGCATCTTCGCGGGAACCGGCGTCGGCGGCGGGTTGATCCTCGACAACAAGTTGTTTCACGGGTTCAACGGACATGCCGGCGAAATTGGCCACATTATCATCAACTGGAAACGCGGCACCGAATTGGAGGCCATCGCCGGCCGTCGGAATTTGATGGTCCGGGCGAAGGAACTGATCGCCGACGCCCCGAAAAACATTCGCAAGGAATGGAAGAACACGGACCCGACGACTTTCAAAAGCTCCCTGATTGCCGACTATGTGGCCAAGCAAGACCCGATCATGCTTCAGGTGATTGACGAAGCCGCGCGATCCATCGGGGCGGCCGTCGGCACGGTGGTGAATTTGCTGTCGCCCGAGGTGATTGTCATCGGCGGCGGGGTCACCAAGGCGCTGGGAGTCCAGTTCCCGGAGCGCATTTGGGAGTTCGCCCAACGGTATGCCCTGCCCCGTTCCACTGAAAACGTTCGTTGCGTGATGTCGGCCTTGGGGGATGACGCCGGCATCGCCGGGTCAGCCGCCTTTGCCCAAAGAAACTTTGCCGCCAATGCCTGAATTTCGGAGAGATGCTTTCGATGAATTCCGAATGGACGCCTCGTTATCTGGCGATGCAACAACTTGGCCGCGAGGCCGGGAAAATTGCCCTCGATTATTACAACAAAGGCGCGCACGTTGAGACGAAGCCGGACGACAGTCCGGTGACCATCGCGGACAAATCGGCCGAGAAACACTTGCGGGACCAACTCGCCAAACTGTTTCCGGGCGACGGTTTTCTCGGCGAAGAATACGGCAACGAACCCGGAACCACCGGTTATCGCTGGATCATCGACCCGATTGACGGCACCCGCTGTTTCATCCGCAAGATTCCGCATTGGGCCACGCTGGTGGGCTTGGAATTCAACGGGGAGATTGTCGCGGGCATCGCCTATGAGCCGGTGTTCGACCGCATGTATCAAGCCGCCAAGGGAACCGGGGCGTTTTGCGACGGCCAACCAATCCGGGTGTCTGGAATCCCAAAATTGGCCGATTGTCTGGCCTGTTACTCCGGCTTTCGGTTCTTTCAACAAGCCGGGAAAGACAGCCAGTTTCACAAATTGCTCAACGCCGTGGACCGGGCGCGAGGCTTCGGCGACTATTACGGGTTCATGCTGGTGGCCCAGGGATCATGCGATTTGATGGTCGATCACGGCGTCCACATTTGGGACATCGCCGCGCTGAAGATCATCGTCGAGGAAGCCGGCGGCGCTTTCAGCGATTGGTCCGGCGGGAACGATCTCGAACGCCCCGATTGCGTGGGCACCAACGGGAAGGTTCATGCGGAAACATTGGCCATTTTGCGCGGATGATGGCGAATCACGGTTGAAAACTCGGGACTGGCAGGTGAAAATAGGGGTGTTCCCACCTAACCGCCTGTTCAAACTCTCTCTCACTTTTTGTTTCGGAGCAGACTAATGAAGCGAATTTGGGGCCTGATGACCCTGGCCTTGGCCACCGCGTTTGGCGTTCAAGCCGACGAAACCAAAACCGCCCCCGCCGGTGACTGGGTGACGGTAAAGGGCAAGATCGTATGGGATGAGGCCAAGGGAGCGCCCCCGAAGCGGACGCCCATCAAGGCCACGAAGGATGAGGAAGTCGCCGCCAAGGACAAGGAATTTCTGACGGAAGATTGGGTCGTGAACACCAAGAACGGCGGCATCAAAAATGTCGTTGTCTGGCTCGCCCCCGAACCGACCGCCGCCCAACTGGCCGACTTGAAGAGCAAGAAGCTGAAGGTGTTCCCTTCGTTCGACCCGAAGGACGTCAACCCGGCGATGGCCAAGCCCGTCAAGCCGACCGTGGAAATTGACCAGCCGTGTTGCCGGTTCATCCCGCACATCGTCGTGGCTCAAGAGGGCCAGAAGCTCGTCATCAAGAATTCGTCGATTATTCCGCACAACGCCAAGTATGTCGGCAACGAGAACGGAGAAGGCAATCCGCTGATTCCGGCCGGGGGAGCATTCACCCTTCCCAATCCGTTGGTGAAGGAAAAATTCCCGGTTGAACTTTCTTGCAGCATCCACCCGTGGATGAAAGCCTACATCCGCGTGTTCGACCACCCGTACTTCGCGGTGACGGACGCGGATGGCAACTTTGAAATCAAGAACGCCCCGGTGCTGAAGGGCAAGCTGCGGATGTTCGTGTGGCAGGATAACGGCTACAGTGGCGGCGCCGCCGGCGCCCAAGGCTCGACCTTCGATGTCAAGCCGGGCACGCTTGACCGGGGAGCCATCAAGTTCGACGTTCCGCAATAAGTGTTGATGTGGATGAACCGGCCCCTCAAACTGATTGGGCCAGATTGAACTCGCCTGCCATTTTTTGTTGAGTCCACCATCCCGAATCGTTCCGATTCGGGATTCTCGTTTCCAACTCTCCTCATTTTTCGGAGCATCTTCGATGGTCCGCACTCATCTCGTGATGATGTTATTTCTGGCAACATCGTTTAGTCTTCAGGCCGCCCCCTTGCGCGAAACCAACCATTGGGTGACGGTGAAGGGCAAGATTGTCTGGGACGAAGCCAAAGGCGAGGCTCCGAAGCAAATTGCATTGGTCGCCGGCCGGGATGCTCAAACGGCCGCGATGGACACGGAATTTCTTTCCGAGGAGTGGGTCGTCAACGCAAAAAGCGGTGGCATCAAGAATGTCGTCGTCTGGCTGGCCCCCGAACCAAGTCCTCTCCAATTGGATGACCTCAAAAACAAGAAACTGAAGGTCTTTCCGTCGTTCACCCCCAATGACATCAATCCGCAACTATTGAAACCAGCCAACGATTCCGTGGTGATTGAGCAACACTGTTGCCGGTTCATCCCTCATGTCATGGCCGCGCAAGAAGGTCAGAAATTGATCATTAAAAACACCGCCCCGGTGCCCCATAATGCGAAATATTTCTCGCTAAAGAATGGCGAAGTCAATGTTCTGATTCGGGCCAAAGACGAGTATGCCCTGCCCAAGCAGTTGGTCGCTGAAAAGCAGGCTTTCAAAATTGATTGCGCCATCCACCCGTGGATGGCCGCCTTTGTACGTGTTTTCGATCACCCGTACTTTGCGGTCAGCGACGCGAACGGCAATTTTGAAATCAAGGATGCCCCCACTTTGAAGGGCAAGTTGCGGATGTTTGTCTGGCACCACGATTCCGGTTTCTCCGGCGGCTCGAAAGGCTTTCTCGGTACAACACTGGAGGTCAAACCAGGCACAATGAATTTGGGGGCCATCAAGTTTGAAGTGCCGAATTGAGGATTTATCATTTTTCGGCAGCCGTTCATGAAGAACACAGGGCGGTTGAAGAATCAACGGAATGAGAACCGCTCGGCTCTTGCTTCGCCATCTCCGGGGGGTTAACCTTTCTTCGATGACTCGTCTGAATGGCGGTCTCGGGAATCAAACACACAAAGGGTGATCTCATGTCGAAAAAACTGGCTTACGGCCTCGCCGTGGCAACTTTTATGGGCGGACTCTTGTTCGCCGAACTCAGCCGGGACTATTTGTACGCTCAAGAATCCAAGGGGCCGAAATGGTCCCACGGATTGATGCTCCGCGTTCGCAAGGCCGATCAACCCGACTTTGACAAGAACACTCCCAAGATCGGGGTTGAAGTGTTCGTCGACGAGAACAACGGGAACCTGATTTACATCACCGAAGGCGGCGGAATCTCCGTCGTCAAGAAATAAGGCGACTTGCTTCGGGCAGTCGTCATTCCGTCGATTGCCCGAAATGATGCTCATATCCGACCGGCGCAAGAACGTGGCGATGGCCGCCGTCCAAGAGCCAAAATCCCGACTCGACAATCCGGCCGATCATGCGAAGTGTTGACCGGTCGGGCGGGTATGTCTCCAGCAATTGCTTTCCATCCTCCTCGGACACGGTAAACGCCAACTCAAAGTCTTCGCCATCTCCAAGGGCGTGTTCCAAGGCTGTTTTGCCGTTTTGGGCACTCATGCGTCTGGCATCATCGGTGATCGGGATATTGATCGCCTCTAGTTCGGCCCCGACTCCGCTGGCCGTGACAATCCGGTGTAAATCCTTGGCCAAGCCGTCGCTAATGTCAATCATTGCGTGAAGTTTAACCTGCTCGTGCAGTCGACGGGCGAAATCGACTCGGGGGGTGAAATCGAGGTGGTGGCCGAGAATACTTCCCCCCAAGGGACCGGTCACGAAAATCCAGTCCCCCGGTTTGGCGCCGTTGCGGAGAACCGCTCCCCGGCCGATGACTTCACCGAGCAAGGTCACCGAAATGGTCAGTCCACCGTCCCAAGTGTTTGTGTCGCCCCCGGCGATCACGACCCCAAATTCTCCGGCCATTGATTGAAGTCCGCGATGGAGTTCCTTCGCATCTTCAAAGGACATGCTCTGCGGCAACCCCAAACTCACGAAGGCTGTTTTCGGCGTACCGGCCATGGCGGCGATGTCGCTGATGTTGACCGCCATCGCCTTTCGGCCCACACGATACGGACCGGCTTCAGCCAGCCGAAAACAACTTCCTTCCATCAGCATGTCCGTGGTGACCAGTGTGGCACGTGAAGAAGGTGCGAGGACCGCGCAATCGTCCCCGATGCCGACCAACATGGAATCGTTGTCGGGCTGGTCCTTTTTCACCCACTCAATGAACGCAAATTCGCCGGGAAATGCGGTGGCCATTGCTCGCCTCGTTTCGATGTAATGATCCGTGCCCGTAACTTTTGGAGACGCACGATGAATCCCGTCCGCTTTGTCATGATTGGCGGTTTTCTGGGGGCCGGCAAGACGACCACCATTGGCCGGCTTGCGAAAATGTACATGGCGCGCGGTCAGCGGGTGGGCATCGTCACCAACGATCAGGCCCGCGATTTGGTGGACACGAACAATCTTCGCTCACAAGGATTGTCCGTGCAGGAGGTCCCCGGCGCCTGTTTTTGCTGCAAATTCAACGAACTGGTGGACCGCGCCAGGCAGTTGACCGTCGGGGAAATCCCGGATGTGATTCTCGCCGAACCCGTGGGGAGTTGCACGGATTTGGTTTCCACCGTCGTCCTGCCGCTCAAGGATCTCCACAAGGGACAATTCACGGTCGCCCCATACCCGGTGATCTTCAAGCCAAGCCACGGGCTGCGCATTCTGCGGAACGAATCAGCCGGTTTCTCCCCCAAGGCGGCCTATATCTTCCGCAAGCAACTGGAGGAGGCCGACGCGATCCTGATGAACCGGATCGACGAACTTGGCGAAGCCGACCAGCAAGAACTTCTTACCCTGTTGGAACGCGAATATCCCGGCGTTCCCGTCCTGCCCGTTTCCGCGAAGACCGGGACGGGGTTTGAAGCGGTGATCGACTTGTTGGACCGCAATGATCGATTCCAAAATCGCGTTCTGGACATTGATTATGACATCTACGCGGAAGGAGAGGCCGAACTCGGCTGGCTCAACTCCACCTTCGACATCAATTCCCCAACGCCGTTCGACTTGGATCATCTGATGACTTCGCTCATCGGCCTGATTGCTGACGAACTCAAGGTTCGACATGCGGAAGTGGCTCATTTGAAGTTGATCGGCCTCGAAGACGGCGCGTCCTTCGCGGTGGCCAACGTGGTTAGTTCATCGGGGCCGGGGGAATTGTCGGTCGCGTCAAAAGCAGCCGTGCGACAATTGAATCTGATTGTCAACGCCCGCGTCGCCACCGACCCGGAAGAACTGGATCGGCTGGTACAGGCGATTGTGCTGGGCGAATGCCAACGGCTTGGCCTGACGGTGAAGTTGCAAAACACTCAGTTTCTGCGACCCGGCCGACCGACGCCCACACACAGATACCCAGCGAGCGTTTGACAGGTCATTTCTTGCCAGAAAAACGATGCCCAGCGACTTCCATTGGAATTGTGTAAATCGATGTTTTCGCGGCCACGTACAACGTCTTGAATTCCTTGCCGCCAAAGGTGACGTTGGCCGGTTGTTCCGGGACGGAGATAATGCCGAGGAGTTTGCCCGTCGGGTCAAAAACCTGTAATCCGGAGGCGGTCGTGATGTACAGATTACCCTTCTGATCGACCGTCAACCCGTCGCCGCCGGTCACTTTCTTTGCTTCGTCCTGTTTCAACTCGCAGAAAATCCGCGATTCACCAAGCTTTCCCGGCCCTTCCAAGGCATAGGCCAGCATTTTGGTCGAAAGAGAAGGAATCACATACAGGGTCTTTTCATCCGGCGAAAGGGTGATGCCGTTCGGGTTCGGCAAATCCTTGGCGATCAGCCGGGTGACCTTGCCGTCGACGGCCACATAATACACCGTCCGAACTCCCTGCGGCAGCGGTTTCGGGGCCGAGTAATCGGGATCGGTGAAGTAATAGCCGCCTGCGGAATCCGCAACGAGATCGTTCGGAGCGTTGAATCGCTTGCCGTTGAATTTGTCCGCAATCACCCGGCGGTTTCTGCCATCAATCGAGTAGGCGGCAACCTGCCCGTCCATTTCGCAAGCGACCAATTCCCCTGCCCCGTTGATCTTCAATCCGTTCGCGTGATTCGATTTTTCACGGAAGATCGAGAGTTTGTCATCCAGCCCAATTCGGTGGATGCGCTCGTTGGGGATATCCGTGAAATAAACCGCCCCGGTCGCATCGGCCACCGGGCCTTCGGTGAACTGGAAGCCTGTGTGAAGTTTCTTGGACGGGCCCACCGGTCCGAGTCCCTTGATCGGATCATCAGCCCAAAGAGACGCAACCAATGAAAGAGGGACAACCAAAGCGAGGATTGCTCGGAGCGGAAAGGTCATGAAGAGTTCCAATCCTGGTCGCGTGGCGAATCACGCGAAAATCACGGGGTAAAAATAATCGTGTTGATTCTACGCGCGGGGCCGGGCGAGATCATGGCCGAAAATTCCCGCCCGGCCAAATATCATTTCTTCTTGACCGTCATGTGATTATTTAGCCGGTTCTTTCGTTTTGTCGTCGTCCGTTTTTGCATCGCTCTTGGCTTCCGGTTCCGTCTTAGGTTTCTCGGTGGCGGTTTTTTTGCCGAAAATCGCGTCGTAACCCTCGGCAAAGTCCTTGGTTTCCGCCAGCCCAATGCGCACGATGCTCATATTTTTCTCCCAAAATGAAAATGGTTCAATCAACCAATTTCATCATTATAATCATCGATTTTTCCAGTCGGAAAGGGAATTTGGACTGTCCCGGCAAACCTTGCCGGTTGGCCCGCATTCTTGGAATAGCCGGGATAATTGATTTGTTCGTTTCAACCAAATCTCCTCCTTTGAACAGTCTTCATGCTATATGTTGGAAGAACTTCCGATGTGGCTTAACTCGCTCAATCGGAACCACCGCAAGACACACCCACCGTGAAGTTGGATGGATTCAGCCTCACCGACTCACAGGAAAAGCGGCATGACGGGCTTTGCTCCCTCCAAACCATCGAAGCCAATAGTCCTGACCATTCTTGGCACGCGGCCGGAAGTCATCAAACTGGCTCCGGTGATCAGACAGTTGGACCTATACCCCGACGAACTAACTTCAGTCGTCGTCTCCACCGGCCAGCATCGCGACCTGATCCGGCCGATGGTGGAACTGTTCAAAATCCGCGTGAACCATCATCTTGAGTGCATGACAGCCGGTCAGCCCCTGAGCCGGTTGCTCGCCCGATGTTTGGAATCCCTTGACACGATCATTGCCGAAATCAAACCCGATTTGATTCTGGTTCAGGGGGACACCACGACGGCATTGGCGGGGGCGCAAGCCGCGTTTCATCGTGGTATTCCCGTCGGCCATGTGGAAGCCGGATTGCGAACCAACAATCCGATGGCTCCGTTCCCGGAGGAAATGAACCGCCGACTGGTGAGCCGACTGACAAACTGGCATTTCGCCCCCACCCGAAGGAATGTCGAGAATCTGCTCGACGAGGGCGTCGAACCAGGAACCATTTTTCACACCGGCAACCCGATTGTGGACGCCCTTCAATACATCGGTTTGGTGGGTGCTCCCACCCCGGCCCTTCGCGGTGTTCTGGAGCAAACCAGCGGTTATCGCCGGATTACCCTGACGACCCACCGCCGGGAGAGTTTTGGCGACGTGCTGGAAGGAAATCTGCGGGTGATCCGCGAATTTATCGATGCGAATCCCGAATATTGCGTTGTGTTTCCGGTGCATCCGAACCCTGTGGTGCGTCAGGCAACCAAAGACATCTTTGACGCCCATCCCCGCCTCGTTTGCTGTGATCCGATGACCTATCCGGATTTCGTGACGCTGATGGGCGAATCATGCCTGCTCGTCTCCGATTCCGGCGGCATTCAGGAAGAGGCCCCGAGCCTTCGCAAGCCGGTCATTGTGATGAGGGAGCAAACAGAACGGCCCGAGGCAGTGGAAAGCGGCTTCGCCATGCTGGCCCCCACGCCGGACGACCTGCGGGAAGCACTTCGGCGATTTGCCTTGGGTTCCGCCCTGCCCGACTGCGATAATCCCTTTGGCGCCGGGGACGCGGGACAGCAAATTGTCTTCGCCATCCGGGATCAGATCTTGCGTACCCGGCCCGTGGCCGACGAGGTGTTCGCATGACATCCGGTCATCCTCCGAAGACACACATTCTCACCGTCGCTTTGGAAGATTACTTCCAAGTGGGAGCCTTTAACCGGCTCATTCAACAGGGACAGTGGTATCGCTTCGAGAACCGTCTCGAAAAGAACACACACCGATTGTTGGAGTTGCTGAAACGCCATGATCTGAAAGCCACGGTTTTCATCCTCGGCTGGATTGCGGACAAGTTCCCCGAACTGGTGAAACTGGTCGTCGATCACGGGCATGAGGTGGCGAGCAAGGGTTATTATCATCGCGGCATCAAAGGGATGACTCCGGATGAATTCAAAGAAGATTTAATTCGTTCTCGTGAAGCCATTGAATCCGCCGGCGGGCAAAAAGTCGTCGGTTATCGTCTGGCTGACGGGTGGTTCACCCCCGAAGATGTTTGGGCGTTTGACGCCCTCGCCGAAGTGGGTTACGGGTACGACTCCAGCATTGCCCCCATCGGCAAAAACTTCACCGCCGACCCGAGAGATGGCGTTTTAAGACGCCACGAAGGGGAACATGGCGGCATTTGGGAAGTGCCGGTGTCCACGGGGAACATCGCCGGGATTCGTGTTCCGGTGGCCGGGGGAAATTACCTTCGGCAAATTCCCAACTGGCTTGTTCGCCGGGCGGTTAACCGTTGGACCACCCGGATGGATTCCCCGTTGGTTGCTTATTTCCATGCGTGGGAACTGGACCCCGATCAACCCAAGATCACGGCCGGTTCGCGCCTGACCCGGCTGCGCCACTACAGGAACCTCCACAAGATGGAGGGATATCTCGAAAAACTTTTTGGACAGTATCAATTCACCAGCGCGGCTGATTATCTGGGGCTGTCCACGGAGTTGACCGACCGGCCCGTTTTCCGGCAACGTGCCGAGATGCCCGAAGAGATTTCCTCAAAGGAAACGCTCTCAGACACAGGCCTTTTGACGCCGATCACGATTGTGGTTCCCTGTTATAACGAGGAACTCATCCTGCCTTATCTGGCCAACACGCTCAAGAGCGTCGAGGACAAACTGGGCCGGACTTATCGCATCGATTTTGCCCTCGTGGACGACGGCAGTTCGGATCGCACTTGGAGCGGCTTGCAGCAAACATTCGGAAGTATCCCGAATGTCAGCCTCTACCGGCACGAAAAAAACCAAGGCGTGACGGCTGCCATCATGACCGGGCTTTCGCGGGCGAAGACCGAGATTGTCTGTTCGATTGATTGCGATTGCACCTATGATCCGCATCAACTCGAATCGATGATTCCCAAGCTGACGCCCAATGTCGATTTGGTGACGGCTTCCCCGTATCACCCCGAGGGGGCGGTGCGAAATGTTCCCGAGTGGCGGTTGAAACTGTCGCGGGGAGCTTCTTGGTGTTACCGGCGTATTCTCCGGCAAAAACTGCACACATACACGAGTTGCTTCCGGGTCTATCGAAAGTCGAAGACGGTGGCGACCCGGCTGAAATACGGGAATTTTCTCGGCATCGCCGAACTAATCGGCAAGATGGACCTGGCGGGATCGATCATTGTTGAACAACCGGCCGTGCTGGAGGTTCGGATGCTCGGCCGCTCGAAGATGAAGACGATCCGAACGATCATGGGTCATCTCAAGTTGATGGCCTGTCTTCTGCGTCACCGACTGTTCGACCCCAAACCCACTCCCTCGCCGGGCCGGCCGGAATCGCCGGTTTCCGATTCGTCAAGCTCTGAAATATCCGGCGAACTGGCCGTCAATACAACACGCAACGCACTGGAGATCGCCTTATGAACATGGTTTTTCGACCGACGCCGCCGTTGACGCTTCCTTCGGATCAGGACGCCAGCGGTCGAACATTGGGGGCCGAAGAATTGGCCCTGCTCGCCGAGGTGATTAACTCCGGCACGCTGACTGTCACCAAGGGCAAGGTCGCCAAATCATTTGAAACCGGCTTTGCGGCAATGATCGGGGCGAAACACGCCCACGGGTGTTCCTCCGGATCGGCGGCCGTCCATTGCGCCATCGCGGCCATTAACCCGGAACCGGGCGACGAAATCATCACCACCTCGATCACGGACATGGGGGCGTTGTCCCCCATCGTGTTTCAAGGGGCCATTCCGGTCTTTGCGGATGTCGATCCCGTTTCCGGCAACGTGACTGCCGACACTATCGCGGCCCGCTTGTCTGACCGCACCAAGGCCATCATTGTCACGCATTTGTTTGGCAATCCCTGCGATATGACGGCGATCATGGAACTCGCCAACGCCAAGGGCATTCCGGTCATTGAGGACTGTGCGCAGGCTTTCTTGGCGACGCACCGGGGCACGGCCGTTGGCCGATTCGGGATCGCCGGTTGCTTCAGTCTGCAACAAGGCAAGCATATCACCACCGGCGAAGGTGGAATCGTTGTCAGCGATGATGCGAAATTTGCCCGGCAGATTTTCCTGTTCATTAACAAAGCGTGGGGCTATGGCGACGCCAACCCCGACCATTACTCTCTTGCCCTGAATTATCGTTGGAGCGAGTTGCAAGGGGCTTGTGCCTTGGGCCAACTTCCGAAACTCCCGGAGATCGTCAAATCTCGTCGGGAAACTGCCAAGGCGATGACCGCCGAGCTCGCAGGAGTTGCGGGCATCCAAGCCCCGCCGCAAGGCGAGCATGATGATCCGGTGTTCTGGAAGTATTCTCTGTTGGTCGATCCGAATGTGATTCCCGGCGGGGCGGTCGCCCTTGGCAAAGCCCTCAAGGAATGGGGCATCGCCTCCGCTCCCCGCTACATTCAAAAGCCCGCCTTCCGTTGCGAAGTTTTCCGCGATCAGAAGACCTTCGGCAACAGTCGCTGGCCGTTTACGTTGGCCCGGCCGGAAGCGGTCGATTACTCGGCCGAACTCTTCCCCGGCACCTTCAAATATCTGGAGCGGGTTCTGGTGTTGCCTTGGAACGAGAAATACACCGCCGAGCATGTTGAATACATCGCCAAGGCAATCCATCAATGTTGTTCCGCGTTGCGAGAAGGGACCGGACAATGAGCGGACCCGTACGATTTGCCCTGATCGGTGCGGGTGGCATCGCCCAGAGTTATGTTCAAGCGTTTGAAAAACACCCCAATTCGATGGTGGCGGCGGTTGTCGAACCTCGCTCGGACGCGGCCCAAGCGCTCTCCGAACGGTTAGGCTGCCGGGCTTTTGCCAACCATCATGAATTGCTGAAAGCGGACGTGTCACTGGATGGTGCCATTGTCTGCACGCCGCCAAACACCCACGAAGAAATTGTGTGTGATTTGGTGGCGGCGAAGATCCATGTGCTTTGCGAAAAGCCATTCACGATCTCCTCCGGCGTCGCGTCGAAGATGCTCGACATGGCCGCCGCGAATCATGTGCTGCTGACGATGTCCTCGAAGTTTCGCTATGTGGAAGACGTGATCCGGCTGAAAAGCCTGATCGCCTCCGGCGTGCTTGGCCAGATTGTGTTGCTGGAAAATGCCTTCACCGCCCGCGTGGACATGGCGGCCCGATGGAACTCGGTTCCCGAGGTCAGCGGCGGCGGCGTGCTGATCGACAACGGCACGCACAGCATCGACATTATCCGTTACCTGCTTGGCCCGCTGGCCGCCGTGCGGGCGTTCCAGTTCCCGAATATCCAAAAGATCGCCGTTGAAGACACGGTTCAACTGTTTGTGAAAGCACAATCAGGCGTGCCGGCGACGATTGATCTTTCCTGGAGCATCAACAAGGAACTGGATCATTATTTGAAAGTCCACGGGACACAGGGAATGGCGGTCGTCGGGTGGAAGGAATCCCGCTATCGGCAACATTCTGCCCGCGACTGGGTGAAATTCGGCAACGGCTACGACAAGGTTCAGGCGTTCCGGGATGTGATCGGAAACTTCGCCAAGGCCACGCTTGGCCTTGAGAATCTTCTGATCAAAAGCGAGGACGCGCTCGCCTCGGTTCAAGGCATCGAAGCCGCGTATCGGTCCCTGCGTGAACCGCACTGGATGCCCATCGAGTAATCAACCATGCCCGCCCGCATCCATCCGACCGCCATCATCGAAAACAATGTCAGCATCGGCGAGGGAACGTCGATCTGGGATTCCGTGCATGTGCGGCACGACACGAGCATCGGCGACGAGTGTATTCTCGGAGAGAAAACTTACGTCGCCTACGGCGTGAAGATCGGCCATCGCTGCAAGATCAACGCGATGGTTTATATTTGCACCTGTGTGACCATCGAAGACGGCGTGATGATTAGCGCCGGGACAATCTTCACCAATGATCGTTTCCCTCGGGCCGCGACCCCGGACTTGAAGAGTCTGCGGCCAAGCGACCCGGATGATGAAACCCTCAGCACCGTGGTCGGGCCGGGGGCCACCATCGGGGCCGGTTGCGTGATCGGTAGCGATCTCACCATCGGCCGGTTTGCCATGATCGGGATGGGGTCGGTGGTCACCAAATCGATCCCGGATTTTGCCCTCGCGATCGGCAACCCGGCCCGTGTGATCGGAACCGTGTGTCGTTGCGGACAGATCACCGGTAAATTCAGTGGCGGGATGCCGACGGAAGCCACGCAGGTTGTTTGCCTCAAATGCCAGCGAAAGTATCGCATCGAAGACGGCGAGGCGGTTGAACTCCCGTGACGAATCAATCTCTCCATTATGGTATTGTCGGCGGCGGGATGGTCGGCCTCGGCCTTGCCCGGCGACTGGCGAAACTTGGCCATCAAGTCACAATTCTGGAAGCCGGCGACTCCATCGGCGGGTTAGCGGGCGCCTGGCAACTCGGTGATGTCACTTGGGACAAGCATTACCATGTCATCCTGATGTCCGACTTTCTAGTGCGCGATTTGGTCGCCGAAATCGGGCTGGAGCAAGACTTCCGCTGGGTGGAAACCAAGACCGGTTTCTACACGGATGGCCAAATGTACTCGATGTCGAACTCAATGGAGTTCTTGAAGTTCCCGCCGCTCGGTTTGCTTGACAAAATCCGGCTGGCGATGACGATCACCGTCGCCTCCAAAATCCGCGACTGGCGGTATCTGGAGCGCGTTCCTGTCGCCACTTGGTTAAAGCGATGGTCTGGTGGCCGCACGCTGGAAAAAATCTGGATTCCCCTTCTGAAAGCCAAGCTCGGGGACGCCTACCGCGAATCGATGGCGACGTTCATCTGGGCCACCATCGCCCGGATGTACGCCGCCCGGCGGAGCGGGTTGAAGAAGGAAATGTTTGGCTATGTTCACGGCGGCTATCATCGGATTTTGGCCGCCTTGAAGAGTTCTCTTGAAAAGTCGGGCGTTCGCGTCATCACCGGGGCAAAGGTGGCCGGAATCCGTTCGGATGCCACCGGAGTGCGTTGCGAAATCTCGGGAACGGAACACCGGTTCGACCGCATGATTTTGACCACCAACCCACATGTGACCAATCGCTTGTTGCCGGAGCTTCCGGCAGAAGACCGGCATCGGCTGACCGATTTGCGGTATCAAGGAATCGTGTGTGTGTCGGTTTTGCTTCGGAAGCCATTGGATCGGTTTTACGTCACCAATATCACCGATTCTTGGGTACCGTTCACGGCAGTCATTGAGATGAGCGCGTTGGTCAACCGGGAAGAATTCAACGGGCATTCTCTCGTCTACTTGCCAAAATACGTCGCCCCGGATGATCCGCTGTTTGACGAATCCGATGCCTCGATCCGCAATCGTTTTCTCGCGGCGTTGTCACGGATGTATCCGCATTTTTCGGAAGCGGATGTGATAGAGCTTCAGGTTTCCCGAGTCCGTGAGGTGTTCGCCATCTCCTCGCGAGATTACTCCAAACGTGTGATGCCCTTCAAGAGTTCCCTGCCCAATATTTGGCTGGCAAATTCTTCCCAAATCGTCAACGGCACGCTGAACGTAAATGAAAGCCTCGCCTTGGCCGACCGGGCGGTGAAGGCCATCCATCCCGAAGCCACCTTTCCCCCCTCGAAACGATGAGCCGATCACCACAACTGACCGCGAGTTTGTCGCTCGACCTCGACAACAAGTGGTCTTATATGAAAACCCACGGCGACGCCGGTTGGGAGGAACTGCCGAGTTATCTATCCATCATTGTCCCGCGCGTGCTGGATCTGTTAGATCAACTATCGCTCAAGATCACTTGGTTCATCGTCGGTTTGGATGCCGCCAAGGCCGCCGACCGGACCGTGCTGGGGGACATCACCCGGCGGGGCCATGAAGTGGGCAACCACTCCTTTCGCCATGAACCTTGGCTGCACCTCTATTCCGACGGAGAAATCGAAGAAGAACTTTCTAAGACCGAAGACGCTCTCGAAGAAGTGACCGGCCAACGTCCCATCGGCTTTCGCGGCCCTGGCTTTAGCTTGTCGCCGGCTGTGTTACGAATTCTGGCCAATCGCCATTACCTTTATGATGCCTCCACCTTTCCGACTTTCCTTGGCCCGCTGGCCCGGATGTATTATTTCGCCAAGGCCGGCAAAATGACGGCCGCCGAGAAGCATCAACGATCCAAGCTCTTTGGCAAACTCTCGGAAGGTTTCAAGCGACTAAACGCCTATCGCTGGCACACCCCCGCCGGTCCCATCGTGGAAATCCCGGTGACGACGTTCCCGATGGCCAAAATCCCCATTCATTTGAGTTATCTGCTCTATTTGTCGTGCTACAGCCCGTTGATCGCTCGGTGGTATTTCCGGGCTTTTATCCTCGCCTGCAAGATCACCCGAACTCAACCATCATTGCTGTTACATCCGCTTGATTTCATGGGCAACGACGATGTGAGCGGGCTGGACTTCTTCCCGGCGATGAAGATCCCCGGCAAGGTCAAATTGGGTTGGGCGGCCGACTTTCTGCGCATGTATGCGAAGAACTTCAAGGTGCTGCCGATGAGCCTGCACGTCAAGGAAATCATTGAGAAGGGGAATCGTCTCCCGGCCCGGACGACGGAGAAGTAACGGCCGTGTTGGCGTATTGTCGGCCCTTCCATGATGGGCGAAAACCCAGCACATCCCGAAACAGCGCGAACCATTGAATCAGAATCACCAATGACACGCTGAGCGGATTGAAAAACGCCGCCCAAAGTGATTGCTTGAACCGGATGGCCGCATCAATTCGCGGGGCCAGTGAGCAAACCACAGCGACAACGACCATTGCCGCCATGATCCATTCTTCAGTGCTTAACCAGCCCAATAGTACAACTGGCAACACTTGGCCCGATAACAGCATCACCGTGGCCGGAACGATCAACCGATTGGACGCCAGCCCCTCGCGGGCATTCTTCGCCAGCCCGAACCACACTTGGCTGGCCGAGTGATACATCCGGCAAGAAGCCACTTCGGTGGCGTCGAACAGATCGGTCATCAATCCGGCTTTGCGAAACGCCCTCGGCAATGTCAGCCCGTCATGCAGGGATCGCCTGATGGCCGCGTGGCCGCCGGACAAATCGTATCCCCGCCGGGTGGCCATGAAAAGTTGACCGCATCCGGCCCCGAGACTCACTTGTCCCGATGTGCGCATTCTGGCGATCGGCAAAAAACCAAGCAGTAAGAAGTGAATCAGCGGGATCAGTTGCTTTTCCAAGAGAGTTCCCGTTCGTTGCCGGGGAATGCCGCTCACCAAGTCCGTTTTGGAACCATAAATGAAACCGACCATCCGGGAAAGGCCATCGCTCGTCAGACGCACATCCGCATCGACGAACACCAGCAAATCATAACGGGCCAGTCCGGCGAGGACATGGCAGGCGTGCTGCTTGCCGCACCAGCCTTCGGGCAATGGCGGGGCTGATTCCAACCTCAATTGATTGTCCGTCAATGCAATTTTTTGGACAATCTCGGCCGTGCGATCTTCGGAGTGATCGTCTAACACGACCACTTCCAAATTCACCCCTTGGGAGGTCAACGCCGACATCACCGCTTCTTCGATCCCGGCCTCTTCATTGCGGGCCGGGATCAACACGGACACGCCAACGGGAGGCTCTTGGGAAACCGCCGGGGTGCGATAAAGCGTGACATTGCGAAAGTACAACAGAGCCGGGAATGCGGCGAAGAAGAGAGCCACGCCAGCGAGAGCCATCATCATTGGGGAATGGATTCCTCTCGGGGAGTCGAGGAAATTTCGGGTTCGCCGTGGCCAAGGACGACCGGTCGGCCTCGTAGCCGTCCGGTCAGGCTGCGCCACCAATCGTATACGCCGCCCACGCCGACACGTCCTTGAATCAGATTTTCAAACCGGGCCGGATCGCGGCTGATGGAATCTTGCGCCAGTTGATCCATTGTCTCGGTCAGTCGTTCTTCGATCAGATGCGTCCATTGTCGGGCATCGAGAGAATGTTCCGTCACCGCAATCGGCTGGCCGATGCGAATGAGCATCTCCGGCGTGCGTTCCTGCCAAAACGGATACTCAACCGCCACTGGCACCACCCAGCCTGACTCAAGACGGCTGGCGGCCGCCCCGACACCGGGTCGCAAGTCCAGTGGTCGTTGGCGTGGGTCCGCAAATTTTCCTTGTGCAGTGATCCAAAGCGCATGATGGCTGTTGGCAAAAATCGCTTTCACCGCCCGGATGAACTTGGCCGCCCCGCGCGGAGTAGGTTCGACGCCGAAAAGGCCCAGTCGGGCGAAGAAGCGGTATTTCTCCAGCATCTGCGCCTCAATGGGGGCGTAATGCTGGTAGCCTGGCACGCGAGTGGAAAGCAGAAAAGCGGTGATGAGATCCCACCAAGAAGGATGATTCATCGCAAAAATCAATGATTCACCGGCTGAACAGGGAATGGCCGCGCTTCCACGGGCGAGGCGGACCGCGTGAAAATGCTTCGCCGCATATCGCCCGGAGTAACGTTGGAACCAACGAAACAGCCACGGTGTTTGCCGGGGCATCGCCGGGTCGGGTCGGTCAACCATCGCGTTTGCTTCCCGTCGGAATCTCGGTCTTCTTCGTTTGCCGTCGAACATCTTGGTCGAGAGTGTCGGCCGCAATCCAGCCGGACATCAACGCCATCGGCATCCCCGGTCCCGGATGGGCGGAACCACCGGCCAGATACAATCCCCGCACATCCGGACTGCGATTCGCGGGCTTGAACGCCCCGACCCATTTGCCGTGGCTGGCCAGCCCGTAAATCGCCCCGTTAAGAACATGATACCGGCGATGGATATCCTCGGGTGTCAGTTGCGATTCAAAGACGATGCGGTCTTCGATGTCCTTCAAATCGGCGGTCTTCCGCAGTTTTTCGATAATCACCTTCCGATAGGCGGGATACATTTCCCGCCAGTCATGGTGGGGCCGAAGGTAAGGCGTGTGGATGAGAATGTACAACGCCTCCCCGCCGGGGGGGGCCACGCCAGGTTCTGTGGCAGCCGGGGCGCAGACATAACATGTCGGATCGTGGGCCGGTTCCCCCTTGTTGTAAATCTCGTCGAACTCTTCCTCCGGATCGCGGGAGAAAACGAAATTGTGATGCAGAAGATGATCGTATTTCTTCTTGAGACCGAGATACATCACAATCCCGGAACAGGCTGGTTCGTAACTTCGACGGGTTTCAAACGCGGGTGCCGAGTGATTCAACAACTCCCGATGGGTGCGCACCGAATCCGCATTGGACACCACCGAATCAAAAGGGATTTGTTCTCCGGCATCGGTCACCACGCCGGTGATCCGGTTTTTGCCATCGGTCATAATTCGCTGAATTCCCGAATTCAATCGAATCTCAACACCCAACTCCCCCGCCAGTTTTTGAAGGGCCAACGGGACGGCCCGCGTGCCGCCCATTGGATACCAAACGCCCTCGTCGGTCTGCATGTGGGCGATACCGCACAACACGGCCGGGCTGGCATCCGGGCAGGAGCCGACATATTGCGTGAAGTGATCCAACATCTGGGCGATTCGTTCATCCGGCACGTATTTGCGAACAGTTTCGCCAACGGAGTGGCCCATTCGCATGGCCAGCACGTCCGCCAGCATTTTGATGCTAAACGACGTTTTCAGGCTGAACATATCCTTCAGCCCGCCGACCGATCTCCAGAAGAAAAACCGGTCGCTGATTTTGTTCATCCGCTCGGAGAACTTCAGAAACTCCCGGTAACCGTCCGCTGATTTGGTGCCAGGGGAAAATTGATCGATCCCCGCCGCCATCTTTTCGACATCGGAGACAAGATCAAGAATCGATCCGTCTTCGTAGAAGCACCGCCATTGCGGGTCGAGCCGGACCAGTTGAAGATAATCTTCCAACTGTCGGCCGGCCTCGCCGAAGATCTTCCGCAACACGCGGGGAACGGTGAGAATCGTTGGCCCCATGTCAAAGCGATAACCGTCCTGCTCTAAGATGGCCGCCTTGCCGCCAACCCAATCGCTTTTTTCAAACAGGGTCACGGCATGGCCGCGCGCGGCCAACGTGCAAGCCGACGCCAAGCCGCCCAAGCCTCCACCGATGACAGCGACTCGTCCGTGAATTTTCGACATCTTGAAGTCCTGGGTGCGTATGAGAATCAGACCGCCGGCCGGGGAATTTCGGCTTCGTCCAGCCAGCCTGTGTTCATGCCAAGGTCTTTCAACAGCAACCGGCTGGTGATGCGGGCCGACTCATAAATCACCGGCAAACCGCTGCCGGGATGTGTTCCGCCGCCGACCAAGTAGACGGATTCCAAATCCTCGAACCGATTGCGGGGCCGCAGGTGAAGCATCTGCGTCAGGTTATGGGCGAGGTTGAACGTCGCCCCGTTGAAGACCTCATAATTCCCCTCCCAATCGGCCGGGGTGATGACTTTCTCAAAACGGATACGACGTTCCACATCCGTGAGGCCGATCTTGGGAAGCTGATTGAACACTTGCTGCCGAAAACGGGCCTTCTCGGTCTTCCAGTTGATCGCCTCGCTTTGATGGGCCACCGGAGCCAGCACATACAGAGTACTATGCCCGGCGGGAGCGAGCGTTTTGTCGGTGACGCCCGCGTTTTGAACGTAAAAGGAGGTGTCTTCCGTCAGGCGTTGTCGACCCTCGATATCCGCAAGATTGCCCGTATAGTCATTTGAGGTATAGATCGTATGATGGTCGAGTTGATCGTAAAGTCCTTCGATGCCGAGGTACATCATGAAGGTTGAACAGGAGTATTTTTTCTTGGCCAGCTTGCGGTTTGTCCAGCGTCGCCGGAGATGGTCGGGGACCAAGCGGGACATGGCTCTGGCGAAGTCGGCGTTGATGACGATCTTGTCTGCTTGATATTCTCCGTGGGTCGTTTTTACCCCCATCGCCCGACGACCGTCAAATTGCAACGCGGTCACTTCTTCACCAAGGGAAATGGTCACGCCCATTTCTTCAGCGATGCGGGCCATGCCTTCCGAGACGGCCGAGCAACCGCCGATCGGGTGATGGACGCCCCATTCATATTCGAGGAACGAAAGGATTGTGAACAAGCTCGGGCAGTTGAAGGGGGACATGCCGAGATACTTGGCCTGAAACGAAAACGCCAGCCGGGTGCGCTGGTCGGCAAAAAATCGCCGCAGGTCGGAATCCACGGACCGCCACGGCCGCAAGATGGGCAGCAGTTTCATCAGATCCCACGAGGCAAGATCTTTCCAACTGAGAAACGCCTGTTCCAAGACGGGCTTGAACGAGGCCATTTTGTGCCGGTTTTCCGCGAGATATTTGGACAGATTCGCGGCATCGGCCGGGGCATATTTGGCGATTTCCGCAGCCATCTGGCGCATGTCCGGCGTGCATCGGAGATCGCCTCCTTCGCCGAACTTCAGGCGGTATTGCGGATCGAGCCGCACCATCGGGATGTCGCTGGCGAGGTTGCGGCCGATCAGCCGAAAGATGCGCTCGAGGACGAGGGGATAGAGAAAAAATGTCGGTCCAAGATCAAAACGGAAGCCCTGCTCTTCAATCGCCGAGCAACGGCCGCCCGGCCGGGGCAGCCGTTCAATGATGCGTACTTTCACCCCGGCATGGGCGAGAAGCAACGCGGCGGCCAATCCCCCCGGTCCGGCTCCGATGATAATGACCGATGGGGTATCCTTCATGCGCCCGTGTGAGTCGTGATGTCTTGCAGTGAATCCTAGGAAATGTGATCGAGGGAAAACCACATTATCCCATCGGGAGATGGTCTTTTCCGGGAATGTGTTCCGCCGTGTGACCGCCGGGGGAAGACACCAGTTTGAACAAATCCGTCGCGGCCAGCGGTTGCGGCAACGCAAAAAGCTCCCCGTGGGCGAACCCGCAGCGGGCGCCCTGCCAGGCGTTCCAGCCGTTCAAGAAATGATCGACCATTTTGGCCCGGCCTTCGTCGAACTGTGATTGATACGCCTTCACGGCCGCCAGTTTTTGCGGCATCACCTCTGAAATGTCGATGACAAACGTGCTGTGCCAAAGACGCTGTTCCGCGTCGAATGGGAACGGTGAATACACCAGTTGCGGCACCCGATATGGCGGCGTGCCGTCAAACCGGTCGTCCCACTTGGTGAGTTGCGAATAAAACCGCGAGGCTTCGATGATGAGATGTGATTGATGATGATCCGGCGAGGCGGCCGGTGTTCGCCCGGCCACGCTAATCAACACTTTTGGCTGCCATTTGCGAAGTTGCGTCGCCAAGGCAAATCGCATGTCCGGGCCATCCATCAGGACGCGGTTGGGAAGCCCGAGATTCACCCGGTGCTGCACACCCAAAATCCGGCGGGCCTCTTCGGCTTCCGCCCGGCGAATCTCTTCGGTCCCCCGCGGGGTTGGTTCGCCGGTGGTGAGATCGATAATGCCGACGGTGTAACCCTGCTTCACCAACTTGGCGAGCGTCCCCCCGCAGGTGATTTCCAAATCGTCCGGATGCGGGGCGACCGCGCACACATCCACCCGCACATTGTCCGAATCCATGTTGCTCGCTCCCGGCTTAAACGTCGATTTCTTCGGCAGACACCTTCTCGGCGTTCTTCATGATCTCGGTGTAGCGGTGCGAGGCATCTTTGCCGAGCAAGTGATCGAACACTTCGTCGGCCCGCAAGGGATTGTCGATTTCCACCTTCAACAAAATCCGGTGCCTCGGGTCGAGCGTTGTCTCCCGCAACACCTTGGCATCCATTTCGCCGAGACCTTTGAAGCGGGTGATCTCATACTTGGCGTTCGCCCGCAGCTTGGAGATGATTTCTTCCTTGTGGTTGTCGTCACGCGCCCAATGGGTTTCTTTGCCAACATCGATTCGGTAGAGCGGCGGTTGGGCCAAATACACATGGCCCCGACGAATCAAATCAGTCATGTGCCGGAAAAAAAAGTCGAGCAGCAACGTGGAAATGTGATGGCCGTCCGCATCCGCATCCATCAGAAGAATGATCTTGTTGTAGCGCAGACCAACCGCGTTGAAACGGTCCCCCGCGCCCGTTCCGATGGCGGTCACCAAATCGTTCAACTCTTGATTGCCCAACGCCTTGGTGGTGACCATTCCCTCGGAGTTGAGAATCTTGCCCCGCAGCGGCAACACGGCTTGCGTGCGGTTATCCCGCCCCTGTTTGGCCGACCCCCCGGCCGAATCACCTTCGACGATGAACAGTTCGGTTTCATCCCGGTCGGTTGCCTTGCAGTCGGCCAATTTCCCCGGCAAATTCAGCCGTCTTGAGCCAATCGTCTTTCGTTTGACTTCATTAACGGCCTCACGCGAAGCCAGGCGGGCCTTGGCCGCCAGCACAATCCGGCCGACGATGTTGTCGGCGGCCGTGGTGTTGTTGTTCAACCACGTTTCGAGGCCGGGGCGGACGAACGCTTCGACAGCGGCCGTCATCTCCGGGTTGTTCAGCTTTTCCTTGGTCTGCCCCTGAAACATCGGTTCTCGGACAAACACGGATAGAACGCCGACGATCCCCTCGCGGATATCCTCGGCGGTGATCGACAGATCCTTGATCTTGATGTTGTGCGTTTCGATGTAGTTCCGAATCGCCTTCACCAACGCCGATTTGAAACCGTTTTCGTGCGTTCCTCCCGACGGGGTGCGGATACCGTTCACATAGGAGCGAATCGTTTCGTCCGTGGATTCGGTCCACTGGAGGGCGCATTCCATCCGTTGGCCGTCTTCACGTTTGAGCGTGAACGGGGACTCTGTGATGGTCGGCTTCTGCGCGTTCTTGATAAGTTCCTGAAGGAAATCCGGGATGCCGCCGGGGTGCGTCAGATCATGGGTTTCCCCGGTCGTGTCGTCCTTGAAGATGATCTTCAGCCCGGAGTGGATGTAGGACATCGCCTCCAGATGTTCCTTGATTTCCTCAGCGGAAAACTTGGTCTGTTTGAAGATCGTTTCATCCGGCTCGAAATAAATGATTGTGCCGTGTCCCCGGAAACTGTCCAGCTTTTCCAGCTTGGTCGTTGGGGTGCCTTTGGCGAATGATTGCCGCCATTCGTAGCCATCCCGCCGGATGGTGGCGACAAGCTTTCGTGAGAGGGCGTTCACCACCGAGGCACCGACGCCGTGCAAACCGCCGGAGTAAAAATATCCATCGGCCTGCCCGAATTTGCCACCAGCGTGCAAGACGGTCAATACCAGCTCCACCCCGGATTTTTTGTGCTTCGGGTGAATGTCCACGGGGATGCCGCGCCCGTTGTCCTGAACACTCAGCGCATCACCGGATTTGTGAAGCGTCACTTGGATGGAATCGGCGTGGCCGTTCAAATACTCGTCCACCGAATTGTCCACGATTTCCCAAATCAGATGGTGCAACCCCTTCACGTCCGTGCTGCCGATGTACATGGACGGGCGCTTGCGAACGGGTTCCAATCCCTCCAACACCTGAATGGATGATTCGGTCGTATATCCCTTGGTGGTCGTCGCTGTTGACATGACTTGAATCTCTTGGACATCCGAAAAAACACGAAACCCAACCTGAGAGAGGAAAAACACCCGCCGCTTCACTCAAACAACTCGCCGTCTTCGGCCTTGCTGTTGCGCTCCTCGCTTCGAGTCCGGGCTTCTTTGATCTTACCCTGCTCCACCAATTCCCAGTCGGTGAGGATGATGCCCGGCGGGATCACCTTGGCCAGTTCCGTCCGCTTGACGACTTCCGTGCCTTTGCCGCCGCGGCCGACCATGCGATGCGCCCCGCGTCGGAATTCTTTCGTGACGCCGCCGGTGGTTTCCACCACCAAGGCATCATGCCGGTTGGAGATCACGGTGCCACCGATGCACTCTTCTTTTTCGCCGAGTTTTATCCCAATGACACCTTTGCCGGCCCCCGACAACACGTTGATCTCCTTGAGATCGAAATGAATGACGTGTCCGGCCCGTGAGGCGAGGAACATGCTTTCTTCGTTGCCGAGAAGCGTTTGAACGTACACCACTTTTTCGTTTTCGCCGAGACGAACATAACGGCGACCGGTTTTGGTGGAGGCTCCTCGGAAGGCCAGAAACGGCGTGCGAAGGACAAATCCCGCGCTGGTTCCCACCAACACATACGGGCCGGGGGCATCATCCTTGGAACCTTTTATCTCGGCGGGGACAAACCGCTCATCCGTCGTCTCGGCGGCGATGATTTTCACTTGGTCGGCGATGCGGAAATACTTCGTGATCGGCTCGCCGTATCCGGAACTGGCCGGAATTTCGTTGACACGCATCGTGTAGGCGGTGCCGTCGTCCGCGAAGAAAACCACATGATCCAGCGTCGTGGCCGGGACGACAGCAATCACCCGGTCCCCTTCCCGCACGCGGGTGGTGTCCACGGAAGCCAGGCGGCCGACTCGTTTGACCCAGCCGTCATTGGTCAGCACGACATTGGTGTTTTCTTTGACGATGTAGGCAGCTTCGTTGAACTCCAGCACATCCTCGTCGGATGCCATGCGGGTGCTTCGCCGTGTGGCAAACTTGCTCTCCAAGGCCCCAAGTTCTTCGCGGATCACCCCCCAAAGCTTCTTTTGGGACTTCAAAATTGACTCAATGTGGGCGGCCTGTTCTTTCTTCTCTTTCAACTCGTCCAAGATCTTGCGAATTTCCATTTGGGCGATCTTGTAGAGTTGCGAATCAAGAATCGCATCCGTTTGGATGGCGTCGAGATCGAACTCCTTCATCAGTTTTTGGGCCGCGTCCGGCTTGCCGCTTGATTCGCGGATGAGTTTGATCGCCAGATCAAGGGCGTTGAAGATGATGCGGAAGCCTTCCAGCAAATGGATTCGCTTCTTCAACACTGCCAGTTCAAACTCGAACCGCTTCTTCACCGTGATGAAACGGAAGTCGAGGAAATACCGCAGGATGGCCTTTAGCCCAAGCCGCTCAGGGCGGGTGGCTCCGTCAGTTCCCGGCACGAGGCAGGTCAGGTTGTAGGAGAAGTTCGATTGGAGATCAGTGTGCCGATAGAGGTACGCCATCACCAAATTCGGGTCGGTCCCCGGCTTCAAATCCATCGTGATGCGGAAACCTTCCTTCTGATTGGTCTCATTAGTGAGGCCCACCAGACCGGGGAGTTTCCGGTTCTCGATAATCATGCCGATGTCGTTTTCGATCTTTTCCTTGTCAGTCCCATACGGAATCGACGTGATGACAATCTGCGGGATCTTGCTGTCTTCCTTCTCCAGCTTCCACTCGGCCTGGACCTTGATGCCCCCATCCCCTTCTTCGTAAATTCGGCGGAGCGTCGGACGATCCGTGACAATCTTGCCGCCAAGCGGAAAATCCGGTCCCTTGATTTTCTCCATTAAAACGGCCGTCGTGGCGTCCGGGTCATCGATCAACACGATGGAGGCCCGCAACACTTCACCGAGATTGTGTGGCGGGATGTTGGTCGCCATCCCCACGGCGATGCCGGAAGAACCGTTGACCAGCAAGTTGGGATACTCGGCCGGGAGAACGACCGGCTCAAAATTCTCATTGTTGTAGGAGGGCCGCATTTCGACCGTTTCCTGACGCAGTTCGCGCATCAGGTAGTCCGAAATGGCCGAGAGTTTGGCTTCCGTGTACCGATAAGCGGCCGGCCGGTCGCCGTCGACGGAGCCGAAGTTCCCCTGCCCGTGGACCAGCGGAAGCCGCATTACCCATGCTTGGGCCATGCGCACCAGCGCATCATAAATGCTACCGTCGCCGTGCGGGTGATATTTCCCCATCACGTCGCCGACAATGCGGGCGCATTTCGCCGGTCGGCCGTCGAAACTCAATCGAAGGTCGTTGTACATTCCGTAAAGGATGCGGCGCTGTACCGGCTTCAATCCGTCCCGCACATCGGGAAGCGCCCGCGATGTGATGACCGACACCGCATAGCGAAGGTAGCGTTCGTGTGTTTCCTTTGAAATGGAAACTGTTTGAATGTTCTCCGCCATGCGCCGTCCCGCTTGTGGTCGAACCAAAGTTGAGAAGAGTAGATGAGATCTTAACCGAAGGGGAACAAACTACCAATGTACGTTTGTCCACTATTAAACAGGAAAACCCCCGGTCAAAGACCGGGGGTTTCGGTTTGTCAAACCCTGCGGGGAGGGTTTATTTGTCAATCATCGCCCTCTCTTGCGCGGAAAGCGGATACAACTTCAGGCTTTCCTTCAATTGCTCGTCGTAGTTCGCGGGGAGCAAATCGAATCGTTCCATCTTGATGGTTCCCATGAGTTTTTGACCCTTGGGGCTTTGGTGGGCCGTCAGCATTCCCTCGCGGAATTTTTTCACCACAAATTCCGGAATCGACCCCTTTTTGTGAACCACCACGGACGGGGGAAACACTTCGGACTTGGCGAGCACCCGCAGGTTCTGAGCCGGGCCGGGGTAAAGTTTCAGGAAGTAATTCCAAGAGGCCAGATCGCAGACGGTGACATCGCCGTCGCCGTCGATCACCTTGTGGATGGCATCATGAACGGTGGAGGTCTTGCTCAGGCTGCACAGGGTTTCGGAACCCATTTCGTCGGCCTTCCGCTTTTCAAAGAAAAGCCGGGCATGATCCCGCAAGCCCGAGGCCATCACCAGTTTCGTTCCCTTCAAATCGCCGAGGTTGGTCGCCTTGCAATCGTGCCGAACCAAAATGAACGCCTGCACTTCGCGCGGCCGGGGAACGGTGCAGACAATCGCTTCCAGTTCGGGGTATTTCTGCTTGGCCCAGGCAAATTCGTGGCCAAGCAAGACGCCGAGGTGAAGTTTGCCGTCGTTGATGTCCTTCGCGATTTTCATGGCGTCGGCATCATTGACGATGTCGCCATCCAGCCCTGTTTGGGCTTTCATGAGATCCTTAAAAGGCTCATTGGCAAAGGTAAGCAAGGCGGGCGGGATATCCCGGAAGATACTTCGGGGAATACCGATTTTGACGACGGGTTTCTCTTCCGCCCGCACGCCCGCCACCAAAAAGAAGCAGCACGTCAGACTGGTCAGGCACGTCCGTTTCACGTGATTTTCCTCCTCTGGGAACTCTCGGCAGGGCGGGCAAATTGGGTATCGGCTCAGCGACCGGGAAAATTCACATGAACTCCGCCGGCAGAAATTCGTTCCAGATTCGCCAAGGCGATAATCTGCTCATAAAGCGACTGATTGAACGAAGCGAACGACCGCGTCACGGATACTTCGTTCATCAGAATGTCTTCTTTGGTAAGGTTGCCACCGGTGGCCTCCCGTTGTCGTTCGAGCAGCGAGCGACCCGCTTTGGAGGCTTCCTTGAAGATCGCCACCTTTTTGGTCGCCTCAATGTAACGGGCGTACCCTACTTCTGATTCCAAGGCGACCAAGTTCCGGGCTTGTTCGACGACCTTTTCGGATCGCTCGTAATATTGCTGGGCGATGGCCGTGCGGGTCTTTTGATGGCCAACCAGTTCGGCAGGCATCTCCGGGGGAATCGCCCCTGGCTTGTAGTCCGGTTCCCGGCTGGCCACGGGAATCGGCTTGGCATGGAGATCGCCGCCATTGGCAAAAGTTGGCACCCGCACGGATAATTTCCGGGACCATTGGGCCACCACTTCCAGTTGCGTGACTTGGGCACCAATGTTCGCCATCCGGATTTCACCGCGTCGGGTCAACGCATGGTTGACAATTGCTTCTTTGGTGAATTCGGCCTGCACTTCGGGGAGGAGTTCGTCGGCTGTGTCCACTTCGATGTTGGGGCTTAGGCCAATCGCCTCCCGCAAACTTGCGCGAGCCCGCGCCACCCCGGAATCGGCTTCTTCCATTTTGCCGCGGGCCTCGGCGATGAGGATCACCATTTTGTCTTCGGTGTCCTTCGTGATTCCCTTGACGCCGCCCCCCTTGCTGTTCACGATCTTGCGAACCTGCTCCAAATACAGGTCAAGTTGATCGACCAGATCGCGGGCGATCTTGGCTTGTTCGCGGGCGTAGATCACCGTGTAAAAGCTGCGCACCACGGCATAAGTCACATCATGCTCGGCTTGGGCCAATTCGGCGGCGTTTGCCTGCTCGCCCAATTCCAATTGCTGGCGGCGATATTTCAAGTCCGGGACCAAACCTCCGGTGATGAAGTGAGCTTCCTTGAGCCCCTGCATCTTTTGCTGAGAGGCCATAATGTCATTTTGCAGCGCCTTGAGGCTCGGATGGTTGGCATGCCCCGTCCGCAGAGCCTCGGCCAACGTGAACCGCGTCACCGTCACTGGCTTCGTGGTTCCGGCCTGTGGAAGTGGCGCCAGTTCGTTCAAAGGCCTCGGCGTTTCCTTCGCTTTCGGCATTTCTCTCGGCTCGGCCTTCGGTTCTTCCCTTGCGACAACCGGAGGAAGATCAATCACGCGCTCGGGCTTCTGAAACACCGGCCCCTTTTGAGCCATCACCGACGATCCGGCGGCGGGCGCAAAACCGCCAATGACACAGGCAAACAGGGCAATCCCGGCGGGTCGAAGCGGTTTCATGAATTCCTTCCCCTGCTGCGTGCGCGGCCATTGGCGCGGCTATCCGTCGCCGTGCTTCTTCTCATCGGTCTCCGATTCGTCTTCACGAAAGCCGGGAACGCCGGGGAAAAGGAGTTTTCAGGCAAGGAATTCGCCTGGTGCGCATTCTTCCGGTTATGAGGGCGCTGATGAAAGATTACCGGCTTGGGGAGGTGGTGAAGACGGGCAACATTGAAGCGGTTCGATTTGCCGCGAACAGCGCTGAAATCCATGCTTCATCATATTGGGCCATTTTCAATGACCCAAAATCGCTGCGCATTTGCCCAAAATCATTAAGGAGATCCCCGTTTTTTCCGGGGGTTTTGAAAAAAAGTGTTCAGTTGGCCCACTGTTTTTGTTCACTTTTGGGGGCGTAACTGTCCAAAAATGGTCGTGTGGAAGGTGTTTTTCGACGTTTTCAGGTCATTTTTGGATCGGATTTTGACCGTTTTGCAAATCGTGAAATGAAAGAGCCTGTAACGCTTTGGCGTTACAGGCTCTTGAGGAAAGCAGTGCTTGGTCACTCCATTGTCGGCCACTTTTCTTTCTTACCGCGGGCGATCAATGCGTCGGCCTCCGCAGTCGTTAGTCCCAAGTTCTTCAACACTTTTGGAAACTCAGCCAGCCGGTACTTGGACATGGTGTTGGCCTTTTCAATCTTGTCCTTGGTGTCCTTCGTGAGTTTCTCGGCCTCGGCTTCGATGCGAGCCTTGGCGATGACCAATTGGGCATAGTTTTTCCTGATCTTGGCTTGTTCGGCCGCCTCGGCATCGGCCTTGTCTTTCGCTTCTTTCTCCTTGAGGGCCTTTTCGTCGGCGATGCGTTTTTCCTCGGCCTCTTTTTTGGCGAGGGCTTCCATCTGAGCTTTTTCGTCGGCTTCGGCTTTTTCCTTGGCCTCCTTTTCCCGGCGGGCGATTTCTTCGGCCGATGGCTCCTTGGACATGTGAATGAAATATTCGCGGTACTTTCGCAGAGAGGTCTTTGTCTCCGTTTCAATTTCATTCAAGCCGCGAGTGGAAGCCAGTTCGATGGCCTGCTTGATGTTCTGCCGGACGTTCGATGCTTCACGGCCATAATCCACCTTGAACGAGAGCATCGCCCCCGTTTCGGTCAGCTTCATCAACTTGATCAGATTGGGGGCGCCTTCCAAATCGGCGATGGCCACATAGGCGGTGAATAGTTGTCCGAGGTGGAAATATCTGTTGAACGCGCGGGTGAGTTTTAGTTCCTCATCCCCCATTTGCCTCCACAGGCTGTTCCGGATGATTGCCTGCACCCGGCGGATGTCGTCCTGTTTGGTTGCCGGCAGTGCGTTGAACCGGGGGTTGATTTTTTGCAGTCGTTGCGGCTCGGTTAAGGCAAGATTTTCCAGAACGGCCGCAAAATGCTCGTCAAAAGTAAGCGCCTTGGCATCCGGTTTTGCTTGGATTTTAGGAACCAAAGGCTCTTCCGATTCCGACTCTTTCGGGGCTTCCTCCTTTCTTACTTCCTCTTTTTTCGGCTGCTCACCCTTTCTCGCCTGTTCCTCTTTTCTCTTCTGCTCCTCTTTTTTCACCTGCTCCTCAAGTACCTTCAAATTTTGTTGAAATGCTTCCTCGATCGCTTTTTGGGCATCTTTGTCGCCATCGAAACCCTTCAACACCAGCTCATTTTGCTTGGCGGCCAGTTCTTCGGCCGCCTTCTGCCGAGACTTCCAGCTCATGACCACAATGACCACAACAGCAACACAGACCAATAAAAACGCGGCTCCTCCTCCAAGCAGGACGAACAAGATGGTTGGAGGACCCTTTTTGGGTTTGTCGTTTCCGTCCCGACGGGGTTGCTTGCCGGGGAGAGGCGGAGGCGGACGGTCGGCGGCCATGACACAATTCCTCAAATTTGAATGAAAGATTTAGGGGTTCCACCCATGATACACGGACGAATGTGGGTGCATAGACTCTTCTGGCGGCCTTAAAAAACCGTCATCTTTGCCGCGATAAGATATCACCAACGCCACAAGCCCGGAATTTGCACGAATGAAAACCGATCTCAGCCCGGCCGCCGAAAAGGCTATCCTGTTTGCCCGAACCAACTCCGTGGTGGACGAACTGGATTTGAACCGGTTGATGTTGGCGCTGATCGCGGACGACGAATCACTGCCTGCCGAACGCCTGACGGCGGCCGGTTGCCGGTTGGAAGACTTACGACAGGCACTGGATCAACTCACCCCGATGACGATCTACCAACGAAAGTTTCTTCATCTCGCTCGGGAAACCGCCACCGACCGATTGGAAAGCACAATCACCGGGGAATATCTCCTGCTGACGTTGCTGACCCATCAGCCGGAATTGAAAACCATCGTCGAGCGAAGCGGCGGGAAAATTAATCACCTGCTCGATCATCAAGTCACTGAGGTCATTCGCACGGAAGAACCGGCCGTCATCTCTCCCCCTTCAGACATGTCTTCCGTCCGGCGAATGTGCGATGTCAACGGCAATCGAATCCGGGAATCCTTGCGGATTTTGGATGATTACGCCCGGTTTTCCAGAAACGATCCCCGCATCACGGAGAGCGTCAAAAACCTTCGACATGATTTCGTGTCTATTTTGCGGGACCATCCGGCCCTGGCCGTTTTGGAAAGCCGGGACACCATCGGCGACGTGGGGACGGTCATTTCCACCCCCGGAGAACAACGCCGGATGGACGCGAATGATGTGGCTCTCGTCAACATCAAGCGGCTTCAAGAGTCGCTGCGTTCCTTGGAGGAATTCGGCAAGATCATCGATCCGATGGCCTCGGTGAAAATTGAGCAACTTCGTTACCGGAGTTACACGCTGGAGCGGGATTTGTTTGTCGAATCACCCCTCCGCAAACGCTTGAAAGATGCAAAACTCTATTTGTTGGTTTCGTCCGAGTCATGTCCAAACGGCTTGGAGGCCACTGTTCGGGGGGCCATCGCCGGAGGAGTGTCCGTTGTTCAACTGCGGGAAAAGAACGTGGATGACCGCACCTTGTTTCAGACGGCCGAGCGCATTCGGCAGTGGACCCGCGAAACCGACACCTTGTTCATCCTAAACGACCGGCCGGATGTGGCCCGATTGGTCGAGGCCGATGGTGTGCATCTGGGTCAGGAAGATTTGCCGATCACCGCCGTGAGGAAAATTCTTCCCCCGGACATGCTCATCGGCGTCAGCACCCATAACCCTGGTCAACTGGCGGGGGCAATGGCGATGAGGGCCGATTACGTCGGCGTCGGCCCGACGTTTCCTTCCTCAACCAAACGCTTCGAGGAATTCGCCGGGTTGGAATATGTGCGTCATGCAGCTGAAAAGAGCCTTGTCCCCATGTTCGCCATCGGCGGCGTCAATCTCGACAACATCGGCCAGGCCGTCGACGCGGGCGCATCCGGCGTGGCGGTGTCGGCGGTCATCACTCGGGCAAGCAACCCCGAGGCAACAGCCCGACAGTTGCTTAACGCATTGAATTTGGCAACATCGAAGTGAAAGAAACCATCATGCCGGGCGGGCGATCTCTTGTTCCCCGCCACTCAAAGGTCGTGACGGCATTTGTTGGGCATCCAGACCGCCGTCCACAGTGATGATGTTCCCGGTCGCATACCCCGCCGCGTCTGATGCCAGAAACACATACCATTGAGCCAGATCATCGACACTGGCAATCCGTCGCACCGGAATCTGATCCAGAATGGCCTGCCGGGCGGCCGGGTCGGAGCGCAGGCCCATGTCCGTGAGCGGGGTTTCCACCAATCCGGGGGCAATGGCCACGGTGGTGAAATCCGGGGCCAGTTCGACAGCTAGTTGCCGCGTGAGGGCGTTGATTGCCCCCTTGCTGGCATCGTAAAGCGTGTGGGCCGGTTCGGATCGAGTGCCGTTCAGTGAGGTCGTGAAAAGGATTCGCCCCCCCTGCCCCGCCTGTCTGGCCCGCTTCACAAATTGTTGAGTGGCCGCGACGGAGGACCAGACATTGAGCCGAAAGACAAACTCAAAGTTCTTCCAAGACAGGTCTAGAAATCCCGGTTCCCGGAACGTGCCGACGTTGTTGACCAAAATGGAGAATCCGCCCAGTTTCTCCCATGCCTTATCAACGAGCCGGGCCGGTTCTCCTTCTTTGGTCATGTCGGCTTGGACATAATGTGCGTTTCCCCCGTCAGTCAAACTCGCGATTTCGGGCAAGTCACTCAACGGACGTTCGGAGGTGACAACCACCGCCGCCCCGGCCCGCACAAACGCCTGAGCAGCGCCCAAGCCGATGCCGCTCGAACTGCCGGTGATCAGAGCTTTTTTGCCCGCGAGCCACATGCGAGACCTTTCAACAGGGGACGGTAACATAATGGTGAGTGTAGAAACCGCCTTCCGAGTCGAGGGGATCAAGATGACGATTCCGACGGTCACCGCCCGCGTGTTGTTTCATTCCCCCACCCCGGCCGACGGTTTTCTCCCCGAAGGCCCGCGACAAGTGACGTTCAACGGCCGCTCGATGCTCGGCTGGGTGAACATCCAAACCGCGCCGGAAGCGACCACGGGAACACTCTGGTTGCGCGATTGGGAAACTGGCGAAACACTGCAATTCCCCCTTCCCGGCCGACCCGGATTTTTTCTGCCGACGGATATGCCCGATGTTGTTCTTGTCGGATTGACAAAGCAAATCGGTCTGTTTGATTTGAACGCCAAGACTTGGACGATGCTTGGGGAAATACCCGACAAAAACCCACGAACCATCATCAATGATGCCGAGATCACTCCGGATGGCCGATACGCGGTCTTCGGAACCAAAGACACCTTGTTCAAGGACACCATCGCCCAGCTATTCCTGTTCGACATTCGGGCGAAGACCATCCATGTGCTGGCCGACGGCCAAACCTGCTCCAACGGGAAAATCCTCCACGCGGACGGAGATGACTACATCTTTTACGACATCGACACCCCCACCCGCGAAGTCCGGAAGTATCGATTGCAGGTGGCCCCGCCGAAATTGGAATATCTTTCGACACCGCTTGATTTGAGGAACGAAATCGGCTTCCCGGATGGCATGGTTGATGCAGGGAATCAAACGGCGCTGATCGCTTTCTACAACCCGGATCATGCCGAACATGGTTTGGGTATCGCCTATGATCTGAACACCGGAAAGCGTGTCTATGAATGTCACATGCCCGGCTCTCCCCGAGTCACCTGCCCGCTATTGGTGGAACGGGAGAGCAAAAGTCTTGCGGTCTTCACAACCGCGCTGGAGGACATGCCATCCGGGCAAATGGTGAAATCACCGTCGGCCGGAGATCTGTTTTTCACGGAAATCGAAAACTTGCTCGTTCCGAAACCGGTGCTGGCAAAGACGAACGGGTAAATGACACTAAAGTTCCAATGCGAATGTCGCCGATGACTGGTGAGTCTGCATAAGATTGGTTGAATAGGTAATTTAGAAAAGCCCGCTCCGACGAATTGCCAAGTCATGGAACGACTGACCGAATTTCTCGAATCGCTTCGGCACCATCAACTGGTTCGCGGCCAGTTTAGGGCGATTCTGCATGTCGTGATCGGTCGCACAATCACCTTAAACGACGGAACGGTGGTTTCCTCCGGAGTGACTTGGCGGGAGTTGGCCAAGCTTTTGCAGACGATCCGCTGGGACAAGGAGTTGGTGCGTGAATTGGGTCTGAACCCCGATGATCTTCCCCCCCGTGACCGGCAGCGGTTTTGGTACATCGCCATCTCCACGGCCAAGGTAATGAGTTTGGACGCCCGAAATCTCGGCGACCAATTTGCCCGATTGGTGGTTCCCATCGGCTATCTCATCGGCCCGGCGCCCGGAAATTGATCTGACAGTCATTTCTTTCGCGTTGACCCGACTCACCGAAACCCTATCCTTAGCGTCACGAGAAAATCGCGCGACGATAATGACAAGGAGATTACGGTCATGCAGGCCGACGAACAAAAGGATCTGGAAACGAACTCGCTTGTTCAATCCTTAAGTTCGGTGAAGAACAAGATTGACGGCCGCACGCTGTATTACATCCTCGGCACGGCTTTATTGATCGTCGCCGGGGTGCTGTTGTTCCGCTATTTCTCCAAGCAGAAAACCCAGGCGAGAGACGCCAAGGTTCTGCAACTTGAGACCGCCGACACGGCGGACAAACTCAAGGCCTTGATGGAAGAACAACGCGGAACGATCTTCGGCAGCATCGCCAAGCTTCACATGGCCCGCCGGGCGCTCACCGTGGATGGCTTGGAAAAGATTGGCACGGACAAACCCGATGACCGCAAAAAAGCGGCCAACAGTCTGGATGATGCCAAGAAGTACTTCACCGATCTCACCAAGGAATTCAAATCCTACGACGAACCGGCCATGCTCCAAGAAGCGTGGGTGGGGCTTGCTCAAGCCGAGGAAGCATTGGTCGGCCTGCCCACGACCGAAGGCGGGAGTGATTCCCGTGGCGATGCGGACAAGGCGATTGAAGCTTACACACAAGCCGGATCGATCTTCCCGGATTTGGAACTCAGCAAGAAGTATGCGGCCCGCGCCAAGGAATTGAAGGACGACAAGGCCAAATTCATCGAGGCTCAGAAAGCCTTTTATGCAGCTCCTCCGGCCCCGGTGATCCCCATTGTCAAAGAATCGAACCCGGTGATTCCTCCGGTGACCAAGCAACCCGAACCGGTGGTTCCCCCGCCGGTGGTCAAGCAACCCGAACCGGTTGTTCCCCCGACGACCAAACTGCCTGACGTGCCGGATCTGAAGAAAGAACCGGAGCCTAAAAAAGCAACCGAACCGGAACCCAAGAAGGTCGATCCTCCAAAGGCCAAGTAGTCTAAATGTCTGAAGAATTTGAAGAAGATGATCTCTCCCCGCCAATCACGGCGGGGAGTTCTCGTTTGGGGCCGATCCATATCGACGTGAAAATTCGCGCCGAGGGGATGCGGTTGGATCGTTTTCTGGTTTTACACTTCACGGAATTCAGTCGAAGCCTGATCCAAGATTCCATCGAAGCCGGGAAAATCACGGTCAACAACAAGCCAAGCAAGGCAAGTTACAAAGTCCGGCACGGCGACCAGCTCCACATCCAGCTTCCCGAGCCCACGCATGATCTGCCGGTTCCCGAGGACATTCCGCTGGATGTTCTCTATGAGGACGACTGGCTGGCCTTGGTGAATAAACCCGCGAATATGGTGGTACATCCGGCGAAGGGCAACTGGTCCGGCACGCTCGTCAACGCTTTGCAATTCCGCTTCCGCGAGCTGAGCAATGCCAACGGCACCTATCGGGCGGGAATCGTCCACCGTCTTGACCGGGACACCAGCGGCGTCATCTTAATTGCCAAGGAAGAACAGACCCACCGGGAACTGGCGGCCGCCTTCGCGGATCGGCGGGTGTTCAAAGAATATGCGGCCGTCACTTCCGGAGAACTGGACCGCGACAGCGATTACATCGAGGGGCGCATCAAACACCACCCGCATGACCGGGTGAAGATGCTTGTCACCAACGACCAAAACGACGAGGAAGCCAAGGACGCTTGCAGCTTCTACGAAGTGGTCGAACGGTTTCGGGGACACACATTCGTCCGCGTGCAACCCCGCACGGGGCGAACACACCAAATCCGCGTCCATTTGGCAAGCGTCGGTTGCACGGTGATGGCCGACAAGGTTTACGGCGGCCGGGATCGTGTGATGCTGTCGGATGTCAACGGGATGCTCCCCGGCCACGAAGGGGATCATGCAATCATCACGCGACAAGCGTTGCATGCTTTCCGTTTGCGGTTTCAACATCCGCGATTGGGCAAATGGATTGAAATGGAAGCCCCGTTGCCAGAAGATTTTCAGTCCTTGCTTCAGGCCCTGCGAACCCATCGGAAAAAGTAAGAGCCGCCACTTGATCGCCTCGACGACAAGTAACGGCTCCGAAGATTTCTGTTTTCGTCCGAGACAATCGCTTCACTCAATCATCTTTTGGCTTCTTCGGATTTTCAATCAGAAGAAGAGCTTCGCCAGCTGCCAGGCGGAGTTCTTGATCGGTTGACGAAAGTGCCTTCCGAAGCGACGGGACGGCTGATTTGGCAGGGGGACCGTAACGGCCAAGCGCCACGGCCGCCGCACGGGCCAGACGGATATCATCTTCCAGCGCCGGAACCAAGGCCGGGACGGCGTCAACCGGATCCAGTTTGACGGCAACCAGCGTTCGCATGGCGATGATCCGGCATTCCACATCCCCCGTGGTGACCGCCCGGACAATCTCGGAGTTAGCGGCCTTGGCGGCCGCCCCATACCGTTGCAAGGCGACCAGGGCGGCTGACCGAAGATCCACATCAGGGTCGTTCGCCAACTTGGCAAGAGCCTCCACGGCTGCCGCCGAATCCTTGCCGGTCCCATTGGCCGGGGCGATTTTGCCCAACGCCCGGACTGCCGCCCAACGCACCGGAAGAACCGAATCCGAGGTCGCGGGAATCAACGCGCCGACGTGAACAAGCCCGCCGCCAAGAGGGTCCAATGCCTCGATGGCCGCCATCCGAATGACCGGGTCCGAATCTTGCAGGCATGAAGCCAGTTTTGGAACCAGTGGTTCAAAACCTTTGGTTCCAAAACTGGTGATGCCGGGATCGGCTGCGACGGCCGCTTTCCGGGCGTTGCCAAAAGACTCAACCACTTGAATGGCCGTGAGTCGTGCGGTGGCATCCTGATCGGCAAGCACACCGGCCAATTTCGGCAATTCAGTGTCTAACTTTTTGAGAATCGGAAAAAGCGGTTCCCAACGGTCGGTCTTGGGCTTTACCTCATCCGGGAACAACTCGCGGGAGGGATTTGATTCAAACGTGAAGATATCCGCCAAAGACGTTCCGATGGATTGATATCCCTTTAATCCCGTCACCCTTGTCGCCGGACGAGCGCCATTGAGGGAATTGGAGAGATAAGGCATGACCGTTGCCGCAATGTCCGCATATGGCTTGGCGTTTCGCACTGATTTGCTGGACGGGACGGCCGAGGTGACCAATCCCGTGGCGGCTTCCGCAAGCCCCTGCTGAACGGCCGGGTCCGTGGAGCCATCAAACAATTTGAAGGTTTTGTCGATCTCGGCCGGCAACGGGTAGCTTTTGCCAAACGCCCGCAGAGCCATGTTCACGATTTCGGGATCGGCAGGCTTGCTTTCCAGAAGATTCCGAATCGCCGGCCCCATGTCGGCCCGCGCCACCAGAGCCGGCGGCAGATCCGCGAGCAATGTCAGAGCCGCTTTTTGGGAATTGGGGTTCCCTGATTTGAGCGAATCCTTCACCGACGGAATGACCGCTTCAAGCCGTTTGATCGTGTCCTGATCGAGGGGTCGGTTGTTGTCCCGGCCTTGGGCAACCGACGATTCTTCCAACGCCACGAGACCCAGTCCCGTCGCACACCAAGCAAACACTTGTTTCCGCACGGACCATGCCATGATGCGACTCCCAATGCGATCAATGCCTCGGCCGGAACATCCACCGATTGTTCAATATGTCAAATGCCCGCCAGCTACCCCAAGGGCAATTTGCGTTCCATTCCGAAGCATGATGAAATGGCCTGTCAAAAATAACCGCTTGAATCGGTTGCACCGCGACCGCCACAAGGGAACGATGATCTCTGAAGAACTTCCCTTCAACTCTTCCAGCGCGAAGTCCCCCTGCTAGGATGATGGAAGGAAGCAACCTTTTAACCGGTGAATCATTTCACGCATGCTGACCCTTCCCGTCTTGCCGAGCCTGCCCGCCGACGAACCGCCCCGTCACCGTTTGCCCGCCTGGCTCAAGCGGACGCTGCCGAAGGGCAACGAAAACTTTTTCACGACTCGTCTCATCGACGATTTGAAATTGGAAACAGTGTGCGAGAGCGCCCGCTGTCCCAACCGGCCCGAATGCTACGCGCGACGAACTGCCACATTCATGATCCTCGGGAACATCTGCACCCGCCCTTGCGGCTTTTGCTCCGTGCCTCGCGGCACGCCGGAGGGCTTGGAAGACGACGAACCCGCCCGAGTGGCCGAGGCGGCTGACAGGCTTGGGTTGAAGCATGTCGTCATCACCTCCGTGACGAGAGATGATCTTCCCGATGGCGGGGCCGATCATTTTTATCGCTGCGTGGTGGCCGTCCGGGAACGAACCGGTGCGGCGGTAGAAGTGCTGACGCCCGATTTCATGGGCGATCATGCGGCCATCGACCGGGTGATCGAAGCGAATCCGGCCGTCTTCAATCACAACTTAGAGACGGTTCCCCGCCTGCACAAAAAAGTGCGGGGCAAGGCGGAATATCGCCGTAGTCTTGATCTGCTCAAACGGGTCAAGGAAGTTTCCCCAAGCATGGTGACCAAGACTGGCTTGATGCTTGGAATCGGCGAGACCATCGGCGAATTGTTCGATGTCATCGCGGACATCCGCGAGATTAATTGCGATGTGCTGACACTCGGGCAGTACTTGGCCCCCACGCTCAAACACATTCCGGTGTCGCGGTTTCTGCCCCCCGCCGAGTTTGATGAAATTGCCGCCAAGGCCAGGCAATTTGGTTTCAAACAAGTAGTGGCCGGGCCGTTCGTGCGGTCGAGTTACCATGCGGATGAAATGGTTCCGCACATGGAAATGACGGCATGAAGACTCCGGCCCCGTTCATCTCGTTGGACGGCATCGACGGGACGGGCAAATCGACCCAATGCCGTTTGTTAATTGACTGGCTTTCTTCCATCGGCATCCCCGCAATTCGCTGTGCCGATCCCGGAGGAACACCCGTTGGCGATCAACTTCGGGCGATTTTGCTCAACACAGAATCCCGCATGGGTGACCGCGCGGAAACATTGCTGTTCATGGCCAGCCGGGCCGAGTTGGTTCATCAAGTGATTCGTCCGGCCTTGGAAGCCGGAACAGTGGTCATCTCGGATCGGTTCGTCTCGGCGAATGTCGTTTATCAGGGCCATGCGGGTGACCTTGACCCGGAAGAGATTAGGATGGTCGGTCTGTTTTCCACCGGCCAACTGATGCCGGACCTGACCATGATTCTTGACATGCCCATTGGCGAGGCCGCCAAACGACGCGGCCGGACCGCCGACCGGCTCGAATCGCGAGGAGAAGCCTATTTTGAACGTGTCCGGGCGGGGTTTCGCACGGAGGCTGCCAACCGGCCGGACACATTCAGGATCATTGACGCATCGGCCTCCGTCGATGCGATTCAGACTGAGTTGCGCCGGCATGTCGCCCCCCTGCTCCGCTCGCGCGGATTGACGATCCCGACTGAATCATGAGTTGGAAACAAATCCTCGGCCACGACCGGATCATTCATCAATTTGCCAATGCCTGGCAAACCGGCCGGTTGGGTCATGCCTATCTGTTCGCGGGACCGCCCGGCATCGGCAAACAATCACTTGCCCGCGAATTGGCCAACACGCTGCTTTGTGAACGGAAGACCAGCTCTTTCGCATCTTGCGGAGAATGCGCGGGCTGTCATTTGTTCACCGCGAACACTCATCCCGATTACCTTTACGCGACCAAACCGGCCGACAAGAACGAGTTTCCCATCAAGCAAGTGCGAGAACTGATCGATCAATTCGGCATGAAATCTCTGCGCGGCGGTTACAAGATCGCCGTTTTGGATGATGCGGAGACTCTAAGCACCGAAGCGGCCAATGCCTTTTTGAAAACCCTTGAAGAACCACCGCCCAAGGCCATGCTCATCCTTCTTAGCCGGGTTGATTCGGAACAAATGCTCCCGACCATTCGTTCCCGGTGTCAGGTGGTGCGATTTTCGGCGCTGCTGCCTGCGGATGTGCGGGAAATTCTCAGTCGCCACGGAGTGGATGATCCGATTCTTCGGGATCGTCTCGCCCGCCTCGGCGGCGGCAGCCCCGGACAAGCGATCGAACTCAACGACCCGGATCTTTGGGCGTTTCGGAACATCCTTGTTGGCTTGTTGAAATCCGAGCAAATCGACAGCCTTGAGTTCACCAAGCAATGGCAGCAATTCATCGACGAAGCGGGCAAGGAAAGTGGCCCGAAGCGAAAGCGACTTGCGTTGGTGTTGAAGTTATTCGTCAATCTCCTTCAGGATGCCGTGCGGATTGTTCATGGAGTTCCCCCGCTGGTGGCTGATTCTGAATTACATGAGATATTGAGCAAGTTTGCCGAACGGGTCGGCCTCGACAAGATTGACCGGTGGACGGAGCGGGCGATTGCTGCCGACGACCAAAACGAGCGGTATGTGCAGATTGACCTGATTCTGGAAGCCTTTGCCGATTTTCTCGGCCGATAATCGGCAGATCGTTCTTGCGTGAATCGGAATCGCGTGTTATTTCGATCACATCATGAAATGGCCTTGGGCGATCCTTATTTGCTCGGCCGGGTGCAGTTCCGCACCCGTGGCCGACACGTTGGACTGGCTGCGGCCCGGTTATTCGGCCCCCGAACGCCCACGCGACATTGACGGCCCGCCGCCCAGACGATCCCTGCCGCCGGAAAGAGAGCTGCCGCCGAATCGACGTGATCCGGCAGACCGCCCTTCCATTCCGAATCCGAACATCCCCGGCGACAATGACCCGCCTCCGTTGCCACCACCGCCGACAGGTTGAGGAAAGCGATTTCTTCGTTCCTTCGTTGCATCCGGCCATCTCCCCGGCTACCCTGTCTGGACGTTTCCCGTTCATCGGAAGTGACCAGTCATGCGACTCCTTTTAAGCCTGCTCCTCGTGGCGAGTTTGACGTCTCCAATGTTGGCCCAGAATTTTGACCCGCCGCCAGCCAAATCCCCGGATGCCGCCGCCCTGAAACTGATTGCCGAGAAGAAAACAACTCTCGATGAAGCGGTGGCATCGGCAGTCAAAAAATTGTCCCCGGAACACCAGGCAGATTTGCTGATCTACCCGAAGGCCATCGAATGGATCACCCGCCATCATGAATATTTCACCGCCGACATCGGCAAGCAAATTCTGGCCGTGATCGATCAGGGGATGAAGCGTTCCGAACTGGCCAAAACTGGCAAGCCAGCATGGCTGGACGTCTCCGGAAAGTCTGTCGCCCGAGCATATCGTTCCGACGTGGACGGTTCGGTTCAGCCATATGGGGTGTGGTATCCCGCCGGTTATGGCAAAGAAAAGAAAAAGTGGCGAATCGACATCATGCTTCATGGCCGGGACAGCACCCTGACCGAAGTGAAATTTCTCAACAGCCACGCGGAAAAAAACACCCCCAAAGATAACGATTTTATCCAGCTCGACATTTATGGCCGGGGGAACAACGCCTATCGTTGGGCCGGGGAGAACGATGTTTTTGAAGCCCTTGCCGGTTTCATCGCAACGGAAAAATCGCTGGGCCGGGCCGACTTGCTGGATGTTCGACGGGTGGTTCTCAAAGGTTTTTCGATGGGCGGGGCGGGAACCTGGCATCTTGGTCTGCGTCATCCGGATCGGTTTGTGGCGATTCAACCGGGAGCCGGTTTCACCACCACTCACGGTTACATCGGCGGTTTGCCGGAGGTTCTGCCGCAACCTGTGGAAGAGATGCTGACGATCTATGACGCGCTCAATTATGTCGCCAACGTTTCGGACGTTCCCGTGGTTGCCTACAGCGGAGAAATCGACAAGCAACGTCTCGCGGCCGACAACATCGAAAAGCGATTGAAAGAACTAGGGCTTTCCAAACACATGACCCATCTGATCGGGCCGGGTCTCGAACACAAATTCCCGCCCGAATGGCAGAAGAAAGCCGAGGAGAAACTGCAAGAGTTTGCCGGAACGGGCAAGGCCAGACCGTTCATGCCTGCGAAAGTGAATTTCACCACATTCACCCTGAAAAATGCAACATGCGACTGGGTTCAAATCGAGGGCATGGAACACCACTATCAAGCCGCAAATGTGGTTGGCGCTTGGGACGGTAAATCATTCGATTTGAAGACACAAAACATCCGACGGCTGACCCTGACCAATACCGAACCCGCCAGTTCTGGATTTCCCGGACAAGTGACAATTGACGGCCAAAACGTGGGAAGTGTCAATGAGGATAAGGCCCTCACCCGCTCATTCGTCAAGTTGAACGGCCAATGGAGCATGGCCAAAGAAACCTCTTCAACTTTGGAAAAGAGGCCAAACCTGCAAGGGCCGATTGACGACGCTTTTACGAAAGCCTTCGTCTGTGTGGTCGGAACCGGCAAACCCGCAAACCAGGAAATGCACACAGCCGCGATGGCTCAATTGGAACGGTTCAAACGTGAATGGGACAAGAATCTTCGTGGCGAACTTCGGGTGGTCAAAGATTCGGAATTGATCCCGTCCGAGATCGGAAACAAGTCGTTGATCCTCTTTGGCGATCCGTCCAGCAATTCGCTCATCGCCAGATTGCTGCCTGAATTGCCCTTCAAATGGACTTCGGAAAACCTGACTGTCAATGGAGGGGTTTATCCCGCAAAGAGTCATCTCCCGATGATGATTTATCCCCATCCCAAAACTCCGGGCGCGTATGTCGTTTTAAACTCCGGCCACACGTTTCATGAGGCTGAGTTCAAGGGAACAAACGCGCAACTCTACCCGCGATTGGGAGATTTTGCCGTTGTCAAACCAACACCGACGGCCAAAGACAAGGCCGCTTTCGAGGTGATCGAAAACGGCCTTTTTGATGAGTTTTGGAAGTTCCCGAAAAAGTAATCGGTCACGAAGGGAACGTGGCGCTAATCACCGATTGGGCCCGATGTCGGGCGTGGTCGGTTTTTTTTTCCGCGCGATACGCCAACCCTGCGGCGACGAACGCTCGAAACAGCGGATGAGCCTTGGTCGGCTTGGATTTGAATTCCGGATGACATTGCACGCCGACGAACCACGGGTGATCGGCCAGTTCCAACACCTCGACCAACGTGCTGTCCGGGGTGGTCCCGGAGATGGTTAATCCGGCTTTGGAGAACACGTCCCGGTAATCGTTGTTGAATTCATAACGATGGCGGTGACGCTCCCAAATAAATTCAGACCCATAAGCCTCGCGCGCCTTGCTCCCGTCGGCCAGACGGCACTCATAAGCCCCCAATCGCATGGTGCCACCAACTTGGGTGACCTTCTTTTGGTCATCCAGAAGGGCGACCACCGGATATGGGGTGGTGAGATTGAATTCGGTGGAGTTCGCTTCTTCCAAGCCCAATACGTTCCGAGCAAACTCGATGGCTGCGCACTGTAACCCGAGGCAGATTCCGAAAAAGGGAATCTTCTTCTCACGCGCAAACCGGATGGCTTCCAATTTGCCAAGCACACCTCGCTTGTCGAACCCGCCCGGCACGAGGATGGCATCGGCCCCGGCCAGAGCTTTTTCGGCGCCTTCGGCCTCGACTTTTTCCGCCTCGATCTTGCGGATGTTCACCCGGCAGTGATTGGCGATTCCCGCGTGAACAAGTGATTCATACACGGATTTGTAGGCGTCGTGATGTTTCACATATTTGCCGACCACGGCAATATTCACATCCCGGTCCCAAGCCCGCATGGAATCGATCATGGACTTCCAATCGTCCATGTTCAGTGGTTTCGCATTGGTGATGGCCAACCGTTCGATTACCAGTTCGTCGAGTTTGTTGTTCACCAAGCTGAGGGGGACTTCGTAAATCGTGTATTCTTTGTCCCGTTCCTCGATGACCGCCCGTCGTTCCACGTTACAGGACTGGGCGATTTTTTCGGCTTCTTCCTTGGGAAGTTCCCGTTCCGTCCGGCAGATCAGCACGTCGGGTTGGATGCCGATCTTGCGAAGCTCGCCAACGCTATGCTGGGTGGGCTTCGTTTTGCACTCTCCGGCCGCCTTCAAGTACGGCACAAGAGTGAGATGAATGTACATGCAATTGTTTCGGCCAACATCCAGGTTAAATTGCCGGATGGCTTCCAAGAACGGCATGGCCTCAATGTCGCCGACGGTGCCGCCGACTTCCGTGATGACCACATCCACATCCGGAGTGGCTAGTTTGCGAATGCAGGACTTGATCTCGTCCGTGATATGCGGGATGACTTGAACCGTGCGGCCCTTGTATTCCCCCTTGCGTTCCTTCGTGATGACCGAGGAATAGATTTTCCCCGTCGTGAAATTGCAATCGCGGTTGAGCGGGGCGTTGGTGAAGCGTTCATAATGTCCGAGATCAAGATCCGTTTCGGCTCCGTCGTCGAGCACATACACTTCACCGTGCTGGTACGGACTCATCGTCCCCGGATCGACGTTGATGTACGGGTCCATCTTTTGCAGCCGGACATTCAACCCCCGGCGTTCCAGCATCAGGCCGATGCAGGCACACGTGAGCCCCTTGCCGAGCGAGCTAACTACGCCGCCGGTCACGAAAATATACTTGGTCATGGACAAGCGGACTTTCTTGAAGTGGGTTTGGGGAGTGGTCCCGCGCGCCCCAAACGCGGGAATTCATTCCATCTTCATTATACCGGATGACTCGCCCCGGTCCGCCTCCGAACTGCTTAGACGGCGGGATCGTTTACCTGACGCCGACGGTACTCGGCCACAAAACGCTCATAATCCGCCGGGGTGTCCACCCCGTGACCGGCAGTCGGAACGATTCCCACACGAATTGTCCATCCGTAGCCAAGGGCGCGAAGTTGTTCCAGTTTTTCCGATTCTTCCAACGGATGGGGTGAAAGCATTGCAAATTTCAACAGAGCATCCCGGCGATAGGCATATAGGCCGAGATGATGCAGAAACTTTGGCGGCTCCGCGTTGAAGTCCGGCAGCGCATCACGAACGTAGGGGATTGGCGAACGGCTGAAATACAAGGCATTCCCCGCCCGGTCGCAGACCACTTTCACAGCGTTCGGATTGTGGTAAGTTTCCTCGTTACGAACCGGCACGGCCAAAGTCGCCATTTCGGCGGCCGGATCGTCAAGCATCAATTGATTGAGCAATTCGAGATAGGAAGGGTTAAGAAGCGGCTCATCCCCTTGGAGGTTGATGACAATATCCGCTTGAAGAGCAGCCGCCACTTCCGCAATCCGGTCTGTTCCCGAGGGGTGGTCGTTGCGGGTCGACGCCGCATGACCGCCGAAACTGGCCACGGCGGCCATGATCCGGGAATCATCCGTGGCAATGATGACTTGGTCGATCCCACGAACTTTCAAAGCTTGCTCGTAGACATGCTGCACCAGAAACTTACCTGTTTCTCGCAGGAGGGCCTTCGCGGGCAGACGGGTGGATTCGTACCTTGCCGGAATGACGATCACGGAACTCATGAGACGACTTCCTGTCGATAAAACCTATTGGGAAAAGTGTAAGTTCATCCAGTGTGATTGTGTAGCCCGTCCAACAAGTCCCGCATCTTCTTGACCAAGGACACGTCCGTCGAACGGTAAAAGCACTCCCCATCGCCCGAGGCCGAACCGAACTGAATCGCCGGGCGATGTCTTGCGGAACGATCCTCCCGGTCTGAACGTAACGACGCATGAATTTGATCGCAGCCCGTATGGGCGATCACTTCCCGCATATTTTGAGTTTTGATGCCGCCCGCCGGGAGGATTTCAATCCGGCCAGCCGCTTGGGAAATCAATTCGTTGATGAGCGAGCATCCGGCCAAAGTCACCGGTTGTTGGCCCGAGGTCATCACCCGTGCGAAACCGAGATGAATAAGTTGTTCGAGGGCGGCCTTCGGTTCCGGCGTCAAATCGAAGGCCCGGTGAAAGATCGCCCGGCCGGTTCCGGCCAGTTCGACGATTTCCCGACAACGATTCATGTCGACCAAGCCATCTTCGGTCAGAATTCCGAAAACGATGGCATCAGCCCCATGATTGAGGAACCATTTGGCTTCCTCAATCATCATTTGAAATTCGTTTGCAGAGTAATGAAATCCGCCGGGCCGGGGGCGAATCATCACACACAACGGAAGCGAAACGACTTCTCTGATCCGAAGAAACACGCCGGGGGACGGAGTCAGCCCGCCCAATTCCAAGGCCGAGTTTAGTTCCAGCCGATCCGCCCCGCCTTGGGCGGCGGCGAGGGCGTCATCAAGGGTGGCCGTGCAAACTTCTAGAAGAATCCGGCTCATGACTGGCTCGGCGGCGGGTCATCGTCCAACCCGGCTCCGAAATCGTCATTCTGATCGGCCGGCATGTTGGCCGAGTCGAAGATCGTGACCATCGGCACTTCGCTCAACTCGGCGGGGACGACATGCACCTTCGTCCCCTTGGCGAGCGCGTCGTCCACTTGGGCTTTCTTGATCGTTTCCTCGGTGCTGGTCGGATCCACATTTCGACAGGCATCTGTCAACCGCACGGCCAAATCCCGCAAGAATTCCCGCCATTCTTCCTGGGTCGTCTCGGGAGGAGTGGATTGGGCAAACTCATCGCACAAGAGGATTAGCCGGAGGAGATGCCGGAAGATAATGCCTTCCTGCTTGGTCAAATCCTTGGTGCGAACATAGAGGTTGAAGTTCCCGGCAAAGTCTTTGAGCAACTCCCCGGCGGCCCAGACGGAGTAGACTTCCAAGTCCGTCATGTCCGGATGCTTCAGCTCGAAATACATTTTGAGTTTTTCGGCAAACCACGGTTCCGGTTCCGGCCGTTCTTCCCACGGAACCCAGCCCCCGTCTTCCTCCTCTTCTTCTCCGGGAGGGGGAACGACAGCCAGCAAACCGGCTTGTTCCAAGGCAACGCGGACCCGTTCTGTTTCCAATGGTCCGGGAGCGACGCCACGCGGCCGGACTGATTTCAGCAGCGGTCTGGGCATTTCCAAAACACTTTCAAACACCTGCACACGCTCGTCCCAACTCGCCTTGCCCAGAACTTCCATCAGGAAGGTTCCATAAAGCGGATGGACGCTACGGAAGGCCATCAATTGATCGAGTTTTGCAGTTGGAACGGCTCGGTCGGCTTTGTATTCCTCGGGATATTTGCCCGCCTCATCCTTGATCGGAGCCGGTTCCAATGCAACGAATTCATCTTCGTGAAGCGTCAACAACATCCGCTCCATCTGCTTCTCGCCCGCCACGATCCGGGGAGCGTCCAGCAATCGCTTGCGAATGACGCCGCGAATTCGGGAGACTTCCGGCGAAATTTGAAGCAGATAGCCAAGCAACCGCCAAGGCAGTGGCCCCTTGCTGTACAACCGGCCGGGAGGAGCGGTTTTCAGTTTCTCGAAACTGGCCTCGTTCCAATATTGCCGGTTCGAGTTTCGATCCGGTTTTTTGCGTTTCAGTTCTTTTTTCTTTTTGAGCAATCCCGGGTCTTTGGTGTTTTCGGGAATTTGATCGTACTGCTTTTTCCACCGCAAAATTCGCACGTCGTCTTCGTGAGCCAACGCGAAAACGAACCCCTGTGTGTCGTATTGCGGACGCCCGGCCCGGCCGAAAATCTGGTGGGCAGAACTCGCATCGACCAGCTTTTCTTTGCCGAACGGCCCTTTCATCAAACTGGTCATCACCACCGACCGGGCGGGCAAGTTGATCCCGGCCGCCAGTGTCTCCGTACAGACAGCAACGCTCAATAATTTCTGTTGAAATAGGTCTTCCACAGCCCGGCGATAGAAGGGCAACAACCCGGCATGGTGGACGCCCACGCCACGGCGAAGAATCTGCTTGAGTTTTGGCCCCACCCCGTTCGGCCAATGGTATTTGTCCACTTCGGCATTGAGGCGGGCTTTGTTCTCAGCCGGGAGAACATCCAACCCCTTGAGCATCTCGGCGGTGGACCAGCATTCGTCCCGGTTGAAGCAAAACACCAACGCCGGCACTTTGCGAGTGGCTTCCGGACCTTTCGCGCAATCGACGAGAAATTCCCCGAGAAACTGGTCGGGAACATACTGATAGGTGAGCGGAATTTTTCGGTCGAAACTCTCGACCAGTTCGACCGTCCGTTGATGGGAGAACTTCAACCAGTTGATGAACTCGGCTGAGTTGCCCACCGTGGCCGAGAGCAACATCAACCGGACATTCTTCGGCAACAAGGCGAGGGACAACTCCCAGACGATACCCCGCTCCACGTCGGCGAAACTGTGGAACTCGTCCATGACCACCGAGGCGACATCCGAAAAATCGGAACCGTCTGGTTGGAGTAGCCGATTCAGCAGAATCTCGGCCACGACGATCAGAACGCGGGCGTCGGGATTGACCTTTCGGTTCCCGGTGATGAGGCCGATGTCGTCTTTGGAAAAACCCCATCGCTCGGCGGCGGCCTGCATTTCCTGAAACTTCTGCTCGGTCAGGGCAATCAACGGCGTGGTGTAATAGGCCACTTTGCGGGTGTGCAATGCTTCAAACAAAGCCGCCTGGGCAATCAGCGTTTTTCCCGTGCCCGTGGGTGCGCAGACCATCACCCCCTCATCCGTAGTGAACCATGTCAGGAGGGCTTCCTCCTGCACCGGGTACGGGGGATATGGCAGTTGCTCTAAATACTTGTTGGCGAGTTCGTCACGGGTCATGAACGGCAACCTCAGAGACAGGCCCGACGAAGGGCGACAGAATCCGTCACGCCGAGGTTCAGATAAATTTGCCGGGTCGCGTCCGACTTGTTCAGCGTGTAAAAGTGGATACCCCGCACATCTTCGTGAAGCAAATCACGGCACTGTTCCGTCGCCCAATGGATGCCGACTTTGGCCACCGATTCATCATCCTGACAGCGACTGACGGCCCGGAGCAACCCGGCCGGAATCCGGGCGCCGAGCGCCAGTTCGGCCATCCGAATCATTCCGGCCCGCGAACTGATCGGCATGATCCCGGCAATGATCGGCACTCGGATGCCCGCCAAATCGCACCGTTCGCGGAAATCATAAAAGTCCCGGTTTTCAAAGAAGAGCTGGGTGCAGATATAATCGGCCCCGGCATCCACCTTGGCCTTCAGATAATCCATTTCCTTGAGGCGGTTCGGTGTGCCCGGATGTCCCTCCGGGAAGCCGGCGACACCGATGCCGAACCCTTTGGCATCGGGTTTTCTCTCTCGGGAACGGATGAACGCCACCAAGTCAGCGGCATGTCGGAAGGCGTCTTTCTCACGGTCGTAACCGACGATGTTCTTTGGCGGGTCGCCTCCGAGGGCAAGGATGTTGCAAACGCCTTTCTCGGCGTAGCGATCCAGAATCTCGGCCAGTTCCTCCCGCGAGTGGCAAACGCTCGTCAGATGCGAAACAGCCGGAATTTTGGTTTCCCGGATGATCCGCACGACCAGATCGTGGGTGCGTTCGCGCGTGCCGCCACCAGCCCCATAGGTGACAGAGACAAACGACGGTTTGAGTTCCTGCATCCGGGCGATGGTCAGGAACAGTTCCTCGGAAGCCTCGTCCGTCTTCGGGGGAAAATACTCGAAACTGAAGGTCGTCGCGTGATCGGCGAAAATTTCACTGATGTGCATGGAACGCCAAGGGTTGCCAACTTCGGGTCTTGGGCTTTGTTTTACGGAATGAGTTCATCCTTGGCGGTCGAGTTCGGGTTCTTTCCCGTGTTGCGGAGAAACAGCAGATAGATCAACCCGCCCACGGTGATGAAACCCACGCCGGTGAGCGATTCGGCCCTCTGTTTGATGAACATGTTGGCCAGCACGGCTCCGAGAGCCAACACATAAACCGCCGGGAGAACCGGATAGAGAGGACAACGATACGGCAACGCGACTTGATCTCTCGGGTATCGGCGGCGGAACACAAAGATGGACGCGACGGCGAACGTTTCAAAACTAATCGCCCCGAACATCGCAAAATCGGTGATGACATCGAACGGGGATTTGTCTCGCGGCAAATTCAAATCAAGCGTTTGACCGGCGAGTTCAAGAGTTGGCAGAGTTACTTGAAGCAGGATGGCCACGGTCGTGACTTGGATCACACACCACCCGGTCAACACGAGTTCGGCCCTTGCCGGGGTTTGATAACGCGGGTGAAGCCCGGACAACCACCGGGGGGCCAACCGGTCTTCGCCCATTGCGAACAGCAATCGCGGCCCCACCAAAATGTTTCCGTTCAGCGAACCGAACACCGACACCATGATGGCGCCCGAGGCCAGCACCAATCCAATCGGTCCCAACAGCCGACGGGCATATTCCCCGGCCACCGTGCCCTTGAGCGCCGCAATCTCCCCAATGGGGATGGCTTGGTGGTAACCAATGTTCACGCTCAGATACAGCAGGATGATGAGTGAAACGCCGCAAATCACCGCCAGAGGGATATTCCGTTGGGGATTCTTCACTTCCCCGGCGATGGGGGCGATGTTCATCCAACCGTGATATGCCCAAAAGACCCCCACCAAGGCGCCGAGAAACCCGGAGATTGAGATGGCTTTCTCTGTCACGGCCAACGGCAGTGTTTCGCTGATTGCCGGTGTTTTTCCAGCCAGCGCGACGAGATATGGCAACATGGCAAGCCCGATCAACGAGGCTACCTTGACAGCCGTGACCGTCACTTGAAGCGCCCCGCCCCAGTTCGTGCCACGGGCATTAATCAACCCCAAGGCGATGATGACCCCGGCCGTAATGAGTGAACGACCAAGGGGGCCAATGATCTCCCCCGATGGATTCTCCGCGATTGTTTGCCGCAGAATGTCGTGCAGGGATTCCGTGAAGATGGTGGCAAGAGCGGCGATGGAAGCGCTGCGAATGATCCAAAATTCGACCCAGCCCCACAGGAATCCAGCCCAACGGCCATAGGCGTCCCGCAGGATCGCATAATTTCCCCCGACCTTGGGCACGATCACCGCCACTTCCGCGAGGGCCAGCGCCCCGAGAAGGGTAAGCACACCGACCACCACCCAGGCGAGCATTGCCAGTGTGAAATCCGGGACCAAATTGGCCACCGCTGTCGCTTTTTTGAAGACTCCGGAGCCGATGACGGTCCCAACGACAACGGCGGTCGCCGCCGTGAATCCGACGACACGAGGCAAACTACTGTCAGTGTTCATGCGGCCCAATGTAAACCAGTCTCGCGCGTGATTCAACCATTCATCGTCCTGTTTCCCGGATACCAAGTGTGCGAGTATTCCGTTCGGACCAAGAATCTGTTAAAACAACAGGAGGCCAGCGTGTGCGGGAGATTCGCGAATGGGCATTGCCGACAGGGACTATTACCGCGAAGACAGGCGTTGGCACAATCCCTTCGCCCGGTCCCAAGTGACCGTTTTCTTGGTGGTGATTTATCTTTTTCTGTTTGTCGCCCAAAACGCCTCTTTGCCCAGACGGGGAGGCATGGGAGACATTAATCCGCAAGGCATCACCAACCTGCTCGAACTGAATCCCGATTTGGTGTTTAAGGGCGAGGTTTGGCGGGTGCTTTCCTATGCAACCGTACATCAGCCCGAGAATATCTTGCATGTCATCGTCACGGTTTTCTTCCTGATTTGGATCGGCCGACACGTCGAAGACTTGTACGGGAGCCGGGAATATCTGGCGTTGTTGCTTTTCACAAGCCTTCTGGGCGGGCTGACCTTCACGGCAATCTCCGCGATCAGCCCTCAATTCATGGGGGTGCTGCGCGGACCTTCGGCGACGGTGACGGCCCTTTTTGTGCTTTACGTCCTTCACTATCCCGGACGAATGCTGCATCAGATGTTGCCTCTTCCCCTCTGGTTCATGCTGATTGGTTACGCGGTGCAAGACATCGTTTACCAAGACAGCAACTCAGTGAAAGCCGGCATCCTGGGCGTCCATCTGGCATCGGCCTGTTTTGCCTTCTCTTATCACCGCCTCTCGTGGCGGATTCTGAATTGGCTGCCGTCGTCGGCAAACGCAAAAGCCAGGTCGCGACGATCCAATTCCAAATTGCGAATCTTTCAAGAACGTCCGGAGCCGAAACCCGAACCCGCGACGGCCAGCGTCGGCACCGGGGGAATGAATTCCTCTTCCTCGGCTGGCAGCGGATTGGACGAACATCTGGAGGCCAAACTGGATGAAGTTCTTGACAAGGTGAACAAGACCGGGAAAGCCAGCCTGACCGAATCGGAACAACAAGTTCTGCTGCGAGCCAGCGAGATTTACAAAAAACGCCGACAGTCAACTTGAGGAGCCTTTCTCGATGCCGATGTACGATTTTGAATGCGAAGAATGTGGCGTGAACTTCGAGCAGTTGGTTCGCCGGGAGTCAGACATCCCAATGGTGACCTGCCCGGCTTGTTCAAGCGCCCGCGTGGCGAAGGCGATCAGCCTGCCCGCCGCGCCGGTGAATTCGGCCATGGCGATGCCGATGGGCGGCGGCGGTTGCGGAGTTGGCCCCCGCTGCGGAAAGCCTTGGTGCCAGCGAACTGGTTAAGGCTTTTTCGTCGGCCATCCGTTCCATTCATCCATCAGTATTTTGGTGAGAGCGGCCACTTTTTCGGGATGACTGGCGGCGAGATCTGTCTTCTCCATCGGGTCTTTGACAATGTCGAACAACTCTGGAGTTGAATCCTTGACGGTGGGGAGAATCAATTTGAACTCCCGATGGCGAACCCAACGATGGGTCAGATTCACTTGGGGGTCTTTCAACGTCGCGGCCGTGTGCAGGTAAATTTCACCGAACACTTTGTTTCGATCTCGTTTCGATGTTCCATTCAACAGGGCCATCAAACTCTCGCCGGACATTTTGGGTTTCGATTCCACCCCGCAAACATCAATGATCGTTGGCGCGAGATCGACCGTGGACACCAATTCCTCGCGGCGTTGTCGCTTGCCAATCATCTTCCCGTGCAGGATGATCGGCGTGCGAACTCCGGCATCGTAGGCCGAGTTTTTGGAGCGAGTCTCGAATTGATCCCCTTTCTTGACCGGGCCGGTGGATTGCACCCAACCATTGTCCACGACGAACACAATCAGCAAGTTGTCCCGAAGCTTTTTCTCTTCCAGCCATTTCAACAATTCGCCCACCGTCTCATCGGTCCATTCGCACATGGCCCAATATTTGGCCAACCGGGGATCGCGGCCCTCTTTCGCGTATTTCTTCAAAATCCGCTCTGGCGGCGTGTGAGGTTCGTGCGGCATCATCGGGGCATACCAGACGAACCACGGGCCGGTTGATTTGGTGATGAAGTCATGGATTGGCTCCAGGGTTTGTCGGCCGATCACCAATCCCTCTTCCCCGTGGCGGCCTTTGGTGGTCATCCCGTGGGTGAAGCCGCCGTTCTGGAACGGCCCTTCCCAAAATTTGCCGGTCTGGAAACTTTGATATTTGCGATCCTGAAGCAACCGGGGCAACGCCGGGGCGTTCTTCAAAAACGGCAGCATCTCATCACGGTCGATCCCGGCCGGTGGGTCGTTGCAGCAAATGCGATGCTCGTGCGCGAATTGTCCGGTGAGAATGGTGGCGAGGCTTGCCCGGCACAGCGACGTTGGCGTGTAGCCATTGGGAAACAACACGCCCTCTTTGGCCAGCCGGTCAAGATGCGGAGTCTTGATTTCCGGATGTCCCATGAAGCCGAAATCGGTCCAGCCCCAATCATCACCGACGATCATCAACACATTCGGCGGTTCAGCCGCAAAAATCGGTGAAACAACGAAAAAGAACATCAACCAAGGGAAACAACGCATGATCGGCGCCCGGAGAGAAAAAAGTGGCCGATGCTTGCTTGACTCGCGACATCTCACAACGCCACAATGAGTCACTTGTAACATCAACCGAGCGGAGAATCCAACTTGAAACGGTATCTTTGGTCCTGTTTGCTCATGGCCGGATCGATGTCAGCCATCTCGGCCGCCGACCCTGTCGAGGTTTCCCTGCGGAGTCGATTGCAACCCTACAAGGGGGTCGAACTATGGAAGGAAACCTCTGTCTCGGAGAAGTTCAATCCCTCGGAATGCGCGGTGATTCTCTGCGACATTTGGGACAAGCACTGGTGCGAGAGCGCGACCAAACGATGCGGCGAACTAGCTCCGAAAGCGGGCGAGATCGTGAAAAAATGCCGCGAGCGAGGGATGTTCATTATCCATTGTCCCTCGGACACAATGGACTTTTACAAGGACACCCCGGCCCGGCAGCGGATGAAGGATTTCACCAAAGTGGATTTCCCCAAGGCCCTGGCCCTGCCTGACCCTCCCCTGCCCATCGACGACAAGGACGGCGGTTGTGACGACGTACCCGCCCCGAAAATGTTCCGGGCCTGGAAGCGGCAACATCCCGCCATTGTGATTGATGATGCGAAAGACGGCGTGACGGACAACGGACAGGAAGTGTTCAACGCCTTGAAGGCGAAAGGGATTTCAAACATCTTCGTGATGGGCGTTCACACAAACATGTGCGTGCTGCATCGCACGTTCGCCATCAAACAAATGACCCGGTCGGGCGTGAAGTGTGTCCTCGTCCGGGATATCACCGACGCGATGTACAACCCGGCCAGCAAACCAAACGTCACCCACGACGAAGGCACCAGTCTGGTGATCCAGCACATTGAAAAATTCTGGTGCCCGACCTGTCTGAGCAAAGACCTGTTGAAATAAACGGGAACCAAGGCTCAGCGTTGCAGTTCTTCGAGTTTCTGGTTGCGATCCTCGGTGATGAGGCTCGTTTCGGAGATTTTCTTAATCACCCGTGTGTCCGTGATCTCCCGGCCGTTGTTGGTAAATTTCAAGATCAAGTGCGCGCCGGTCAGCGTGAATGTGCCCGGCAGTTGTTGTTGTTTGCCGTCAATTTGCACCGTGATGGTCAGTTTGCCATCGGCCGCAAACTGAATGGTTGTGCCGGCCGGGGCGTGTTCCGATTTGACGACCTTCCACGCTGTTCCGGTGAGCATGCCCTTGTCTTGAGCCACGGAAGGCGACGCCATTAGAATCATCGCCAGACCAGCCATTCCCAAGCAACGTCTCATGGTGTTCCCTCACAACAGACCCGAATGATCCGAACGGGGAAGATGGTAAATCAGAAGGGGTTTCCAAATCAAGCCGAGTTCTGGAAACGTAAACAGCGACATGGGCTTGGAACTACTCAAACAAGAATCCGTCAATCCTTTTTCTTCTTGAAAGTGGTTTCCTTCTTTGCCTTGTCAACTGTCACGAATTCGTCGTCCGTGAGGCTTTTGAAAGTATCTGTTTCTTCGGGGGAATCCATGCCCATGAAGTTGATCTTGACAGTCAATTTGTCCCCATCCACCTTGTAGGCGCCGGTGAGTTCAAAATTTTTGCCGTTCAGATTCATGATGATGGACAGTTTGCCATCCTTCATGAATTCCACGATGGCCCCTTTGGGGGCATTTTCATCATCGCTCCTGGCCACTTCCCATTTGCCAATGATTATGTCTTGAGGCCCTTTAGGTTTTGGCTTTGGCTCCAACTTGGGGGCCGCGGCAATCAGCAAATCGATCTGCGCCAAAATCTTTGGCGTGTGAGTTTGGGCAAAACATTCAATCTGAAAGCCCCCCATCCATATCAGAACCAATAGTATTTGAACGAGTCTGGACATGAATGGTCTCCTCAATCTCACGAATACTGCGATATTCAATTCGATATAATATCTTAAAACGCAAATGAGCTCCGAAAACCGTCAAAATATCGTCAACTCATCAAAGATTGAGGTTTTGTGAAATAAATCGGAATTGCCTGATCTGATTTTTTGGACCGATTCGCACCAAGAAATCACGTTCTCGCCACTGCGAATCGGCCAAAACAAATTGAACTGATGAGGATCACCATCGACAATTGAAGGAACGTTTACTTCTTCTTCTTGAAGGTGGTTTCCTTCTTGTCCTTGTCAATCGTCACCATTTCTTCGTCAGTCAGGGACTTGATGGTGTCTGTGTCTTCGGGTTGTTCCTTGCCATCGACAGAAATCTTGACGGTGAGCTTGGCGCCATCAACTTTGTACGTACCGCCAAGTTCAAATTTCTTGCCATTCAAATCGATGGCGATGGCCAGTTTGCCATCTTTCAGGAACTCGACGATGGCTCCCTTGGGGGCTTCGCCGTCCGTCTTGGTCACTTCCCATTTGCCAACGATCTTGGCGGCATCAATCTTGGTTTCAGCCGCGGCGAACCCGGCGAACACCACCAACGTCACGAGGGACGCCACAAACTTTTTCATGGTCCGGTTTCCTTTTCCGATGAGAGGCCGCAGCGGCATGATTTGACCGCTTCCTGGCCAAGTTCGATGCTAGGGAGTACCTGACGGGGAGGCAAGCATTTCCGAAAGGTTGGCCAGAATCGTCGTCGTGTCGGCCATCGCCCCGACGCCGGTGTCGCCGCAGGCAAGCCGCTTGGTCACCGGGGGGACAATGCGAAAATTTCGTCCTCTCGCATTGAGTTGGGCGATGAGGGCATCGTCTTCCATCAGACCGGGAACATGACTGGCGCCGAAGTCCATCGCAATGCAACGCAAATGTCGGCGGGTCATCGGGTGGTCCCACATATGCGTGTTCATGGCGGGGGCCAACACCACCGGCTTGGCCGAATCCCAAGCCCGCCAAACGCAAGTCAGGCAGTTGTCACAAATTCCGTTGGCGAACTTACCCATTGTGTTCGCGTCCAACGGAGCCACCAAAAAGATGTCGGCCCATCGTCGAAGTTCAATGTGCCTGACCTCGTCGCCACGACGGTAGCGTTCTCCCTCGTCCTTCCCCGGCCATTCGTCGGCGTCGGTGGTCACCAATTCGGGATTGCGGACGACCCGCGAAGGATCAAGTTCCACCGGATCGAAGAAGTACAGACCGGAGGCGGTGGTGACGACTTTCAAATCGTGCCCGGCCGCCCGGATCAGATTCGCCAGTTCGGGAACCTTCACGGCCGCCACTGAGCCGGTGACTCCCAGAAGCACATTAGACATGATTGAACCCCCTTCCCGGCAGTTTACCGTCCCGGCGTCAATTCCACCACTGGCCGAAGGGTGGCCGAGGGGGGATCAAGCTTTGCGAGGTGCTGGCTGAGGGCATCGCCGGGATTCGGGAACACCTTACGAAGCTTGGGGGCGAGTAGCCCGGCTTTCGCCGGACCGCGTAGTTGCTGGAGGTATTCAAGCAACACCACGCGGGCTTCCGGAGTTCCCCGGAGCATGAGATGCACCCATGCCCAAGACTCCTGATATTGCGGCCGACCCATTTGCTGGACTTGATCGAGCTTTTCCAACCGGACAAGATCGGGGGCAAATCCATTCTGCCGGAGCGATTCCGCATGTGCCGCGTTGTAGCCCGATTTTTCAGGAGGGGACTCGTAAAACTCCGCCAACCCTTCATCCAGCCAGAGAGGGACTTCCTTGAGGACGCTATGCAACAACGCATGAGTTAGCTCGTGTCGCAAATCCTGCCGGATGTGATCTCCCCAGAAAGTATAAACCGTCAGGTCTTCGGGGCCGCCAACCGTGCGAGGTTGCGCGATGAAAAAAGCCCGCCGACGAGGCAACTCCGGATAGCGGAATTGCATGTATTTTTCGTATCGATCCTGATTGTCGAACAAATATACCTGAACAACGCTGTTCGATGGCGGTAATTGCAGTTCCCGGTACATCTGATCCCGAAGCGTGCTCAGTTCCTGAAACAGAGGTGTGTTTTCTTTGAGAGGCGTGTCACTGTAAAAAACAAACTGCGAGACCCGTTGCGGAGGGCTTTTACCCGGCAGCGCGGGTTGGGCGACATTTCCCGCCGGGGTGATGATCTGATCCGGTTTCCCGACACCGCTGCAACCAACCAACAAGCCGCCAAACACCAGCGCCAACGCGCCAGCCGCGAGGCGAAATGCGGGCCGGTTGTTTCGGAGCCTGCGGGCCATGAATCCGTTCCGGGAGGAATCACCCAAACTAGCCACCTTGTATAGTCTGGTCTGTCATTTCACGCCAGACCGACTCTTCGATGGTTGTCGTCCAATGACGAATCGCGTCTTGAGTTTTCGTTCAATTGATCGGCCGTCCGCTCTGTTGGTTCTTCGCCAGTTTCTCCAGACTTCTCCGGGCAATGCCTTTCCACCAGCTCTTCCAGTCTCTCAACTCGTCCGTATTCCCCGCCAAATATCGTTTGAGCCATCTCAAACGATCCGTGCGACGAACACCGGGCATCGCCAGAGAACTAACGTTTAGCCGGGCCAAATCTCGAAGGCGAGTCTTCTTGGAAAGATTGCGAAATCGCTCCAGCCCAACCAAGTCAATCAAAAAGATTTTTCCCCGGCTGAGAACAATGTTGGAAGCCTTCAAATCCCGGTGTCCCAAGCCTCGCTGGTGCATCCGGCGCACCAAGAGAGCTGTTTCATCCAACAATCCGAGAACCGGTTGAAAAGCGACTTGATCCAGCGTTTTGGCCGCTGACAAATATTCTGTCAGCAGATACCCCTCGCAAGGAAAACCAAACCATTTTCGATGCACGAGAACAAGGTTTCGGGGAGTCGGAATCCCGCGATTGTCCATCGCACACGCTCCCAGCCATGATCGCACCCCCGGAGATGGCCGAAACAAATTGGCGAGCGGTGTGTGAAGCCGTTTGATGTTGAACCGCTTGAGCAGATAGTCCGTTCCGTCGATGCTCACGACGGCCACCTTGGACGTGCGGGAATCTTTGAGCACATTTGCGGACGGGTGCCTCATCAGTGCTTCCGGGTCGTTCATCGCGGCGAGCAGCGCAGGATTGATGCCCCGTCTCGCATGTCCAGGGCTTTCATTGAGTTCGTGTTTCTGGAAATCACTATTGTTGTTCAGGCATCGCTGATCTCGCGAAATCCAAAGATCCGCGTTTGATTCGTGGGTAAGCGCCTCGATCTTACCGGCCACCTGTTTGTCGAGTTTTGCTTGGGATTGGTATGCCAGCCAGAAGGCGCACCGTTCAGTTCTTGACGTCCTCATCCCGAACCACCGGTTGAGCATCACGAGATTCTTCGCCCGCCTTGATGTGGTCAGAGGGCCTCTCTTGACGATCAAATCATGCACGTCAATCAGACGCCAATCATCGTCCGGCCGGGTGGAATCCAGCAGAATGTTTCCCGGATGCAAATCGGTATGAATAAAACCGGCCTCATGCAACCGGCCCGCCAGTCGGGCGAGTTGCCGGGCGATGGCCCGTCGCTCAGGTACGTCAAAGGGTCGGGAGGTGAGGTACGATCCCAAAGTGACGGCGTTGGGGACCGCTTCGGTGATTAGAAAGCTTCCTTTGGGCCATTTCCCCACAAAACGCCCCCAAGCGAGGGGCAGGATCGTCGGGATGTTCTTCGCCCTTAATTGTTCCAGCCGGCGAAATTCGATTTCCGATTTTGGCCCGCGAAGCACATCGCGCCACCAACCACGAGGGCCGTAGAATTTGGCGTGTTTCCAATAGACATCTGTTCCATCCGCATGAACGCGATGAACAGTGCGATGCGGCCCGTCCTTCACCACCTCGGCGTTACCTGCCTGAAGTTGAGCGTTTAGATCCAGCAAGCCGGGAGAAAGCAGTTCTTGCCCGCGATCGCTGAAATGCCACACGATGCCGTTTTGGAGAAGGGAATCACTCGGGATCATGCAAGCGAATCCAAGACTTTCAGCCATTCGGCCGCTCCACGTTCCACGCTGTATTTCTGACGAACCACCTCACGGGCCTTCTGCCCCATGCTCCGGCGAAGGTTCGCATCACCGGCGAGAGTGCGAATGGCCCAGGCCCATTCATCCGGCGTGTCGGCGAGAAACCCAGTCTCGCCGGGAGTAATCATCTCCGGGTGGACTCCGACGCGATTGGCGACCACCGGCAGACCGGCCGCCATTGATTGCAAAACTTTCAGACCGCATTTCCCCCGGCTCCAGCGATCATCGGGTATCCAACTGATCCCGATGTCGGCCGAGGCCAGTTCGTTCCGTTCCGTCGCCTCGCTCCACGGAATCTCGATCACCGGAAGATGCTCGAATTTCGGAAAACGATCACAGATCACTTTCATTACCAAATTGGGGATTTCTTTTCCCAATCGCTCCCAAAGGGGTCGCATCGCTTCAATTCCTTGAAGCGTGCTGGATGAGCCAATCCATGCGAGCATTGACTTCAATCCCTCATGCCTGGCGGCAGGATATTTTTCCACATCCACACAGGTGGGAATGATCGTCCCCCGAGGGGCCTTCGCTTTCAAGCATGCTTCCGAGAGGTAATCGTTCCCGGCGGCGTAATGATCCAGTCGCGGCATCAGAAGCCCGAAGCGATTTGTCCGTTTACGGCTCTCAAATCCCTTGCGGGAAAATGAATCACGCAGCCAGACGGCATCATCCAAATCGAAAACCAATCGCCGGGCATGGCGACGCAGTAGCCAACTCTCCCAATAAGCCGGCAATCGACGTTGCAGGATAACCGCATCGAATTCGCCCAATTGTCGGGCAATTCCGATCCGGCCTGTCCATGAACCGGGATCGGCAAAGTAAGTGATTTGGTAACCGGAGGCGTTCAGAAAGGGTTCAAAGGCCCGCAGACGATATCGGCAACAGACATGTTCCCTTGAATCGACGAGGGCCGCCAACCGCATCAGGAACCTCCCGCCGGGGCAACCGTCTTCACTTGGGCAGTCGTCTTCGCCGGGGTTGTGTCAACAGGCAACGCTCCGGGAACCCCCTCGGCATGCCAGCTCAGGCTGGCCTCGCCTCCGGCCTTTCCCTTCCATCGAACGGTGAAATGGTCGGGAGCTTGTTCGAGGAGTTCGACTTCCTCCATCGACACGGAAGGGGCTTGTTTGCCAAGCGTCAGATTTGGCTTGGTGGAATAAGCACGTGGATAATAAACCTCGATCCGATCATCTTGGGTGCGGATCAACGGGGCTTCGCCGGTTTGTCGCAATACGCCCGCATGGTCCACGTAGCTCGACGGGGATTCATAAGTCCGGTTGCCCAAATTGAAGCTCATGCAGCCAAAGCCGCAAATCCATCCGGCCGCGAGCCATGCCATTCCCCGCCAGCGACCCGATCTTTTGCTCTCGTCCATGAGAGTTTCCCCCTTGTTCGCCATTCACTTGCGTTTGGACATTGCGCGAGCCATGTCCCGTTTTGCCTGGGCTGTTTTGAGCGATTGTCGCTTGTCGTGGACTTGCTTCCCCTTGGCAACCGCCACTTCGACCTTCGCCCGGCCGTCGCGAAAATAAACGCTCAACGGCACAAGGGTGTACCCGCGTTGCGAAAATTTTCCAGCGAACTTCTCAATCTCGCGTCGGTGAAGCAATAATTTTCGCGTTCGCTTGGGTTTGTGATTCAGATGCGTTCCCATCGCGTATTCGGGAATTTCACATCCAACCAGCCAAAGTTCCCCATCCTCGATCTTCGCGTAGGCTTGCTCCAAGTTACAATGCCCGGCCCGCAGGCTTTTCACCTCCGTGCCGACCAGCATGATCCCGCATTCCAAACGATCCGTCAATTCGTAGTCATGGGACGCCCGCCGGTTTCGGGTGACGACCACGACACCCTCTTCGGGTTTCTTTGCCATAATTCTCGCACTCCGACACCATCACACCCAAAGAGGCATTCCGCGGGAAATCGGCGGATCCGTTCCACCGACGCCTTTTGTCAAAAACTCGTCTTGAATATCGCACAACCGGCGGTTTTGAAGACGCCGCTCAAGTCTTGTATTCTAGCGAGAATCGCCCGAGACCCCCAAGATATCCATGCCTCGGTTTGCCCTGCTACTTCATGACCACCCGGAAACCCATTGGGATTTCCTGCTGGAAACACCCGAGGCTCTGCGGGCCTGGCGGCTGTCCCGGCGCCCTTCTCTCAATGAAATCATTCTCGCAGAACCTCTGCCTGATCATCGTAAACTCTACTTGGAATATGAAGGACCGATTTCCGGGAACCGGGGAAACGTCATTCGCGAAGACGGGGGAGAATTTCAATGGATGAGTGAAACCCCGGACGGCGTCCATGTGGCGATTTCGGGGAGCTGGCTGATTGGGGAAACCACGATTCTCAAGACGGAATCCGGATTGACCTTCCGCTGGACAAATCAAGGTTTGCCCGCGCCCCGCAAGGCTCCGGTCAGCATGGATTCAGTGGAACGGCCGACCAACACCAATTCTTGATCCTTCAATTCCACCCGTTCAAACTGGAACGTCGGCCGGGTTTGATCGGCTTGGAATCGCATGATCGCCACCGGATGCCCCTCGCTACGATACCAAGTCACATCAATGTTCTGTTGGCGTGACATTGCGGTGATGTAATCCAAGAGCGTCGAGGTGGACAGCGGTAATCTTCCTGCATTCAACCCGACGATTTCCACAGCCAGCATGTTGATGTCACCGCTTACCAGCCACATTTTCAGTTCCAGCGAAAGTATGGTGCTCCAAAAGCCCGAGCCATACCGCACGCCAAGTCGCAACCGGCCGTCTTGAATTTGCAAACGAGGTTCGTGAAAACCTTCGGGCAAGTTGTCATCCGCTCCGGCCCGGACAAAGTCTTCCTGAAAGAATGCGTTAATCTGATCGGAGGAAAAAGAAGCTTGCCAGTGTGGTTCGTCGTTGACAAGGGCAAAACGAATTTGTGAGAAAACCGCCAGCAAATCCTTGGACAAGGCTTCGCGATCCTCCCCGGCGGGGAGTTGGGACTCCGCATAGAATTTGGGCGGGGTCTTCACCAAAACAGCCATGAACGCCAGCACAGCCAGCAAAAAGCTGACAAGCATCGCCCCGCTGATCAATAGTTTTCGCCGCTTCTTCATGCTTCTGCTCGTTCCCGGCCGGATATCGGGGGATACCCCGATGTCACAATCACGTCAAGCGAAACCAGCCGACGCCGTTCTTGTGGCTTTCCGCTTTCCCACATCTTACGAAACGACGATTCTTCACTGAATATCCCATGCTTGCTTGTCTGCTTATCGTTCTTGAGGCGAAATGGACAATCCGTGATTTTGGTCAAGGGAAGAGTGAAGATCTGCCGAAGATGAGGCTTGTCCGAGATATCTCGGTCGCGCGGATCATTCCGCACGGATGGATTATCCCGGATGGACACAGGCACTATTTTGCTGTGAAGGGCCGTATGGACACGATGAATGCCCCCTCGACCGCCAAAACCCCTCGGACACGAGTGGCTCGGGCCGCTCACAAGTGGTATTCGTGGGCGGGAATCGCTCTCACGATCACCGGGTCCTGCCTGGCGGTGAATGGCCAACTCCGTTTGGGGGACGCTTCACACCTATACGCAGCCCCGCCGTCGGACACCACCAACGTGAGTTGGAAGCCCGTGGCCCCGCCGGCCGGTTCCGAGGGTGAGAAGATCGTTCTCTCACCGATCACCCCGCCAAGTGATCCCTTCAAACCATCGCAGCCACCAACGCCGACAGCATTTGAACCGGTGGTGGAAGGACCGGCCTTGCCGGAACCGTTCGTGCCTTCCAAAGAGGTGAAGACATCACCCCCGAAGAGCCGGGCGTCCACGGTTCTCGATAGTTACGTGACCGGTAAGAACATCATTCCGGTGACCAACGAGGTTCCCCTGAACCTGCCGCCGTTGCCGGACGTGACTCCGGTTGACACGGCAAAAATTCTCGAACTGAAACCTGTCGGCACGGAAACGCCGAAATACACGCCGGTTCCGGGCCCGACCCCGCCGATTGCGCAACCCGCCCCGGTGGCTCCGAAAACGGTTGTCCCACCCGCTCCCGCCGGCACCGGCGCCAGACTGCTGCCGATCCCGCCGGCACCGGCTCCGCTGGCCCCGCCATCGGTGAGTTACAAACCGGTGTCACCCGCTCCCGGCACGACGGTCGCCCTCCAAGAACCGGAGACGCTGACCGTCCCGCCGAAGCCGGTGGAGACGACGACACCGACGCCAAAAACGGACACCCCCGCGCCGCCGGTGAAAAAATTCAAGACCCTTGGCAACCTGTCGAGGGAAGATGAGATCAAGCTGAACGCCGCCCAGAACGCCGCCCGTCTCAAAGATTTCAACCGAGCGGCCGTCCTTCTGTCAGAAATCATTCGCAACAACCCGAAGGAGTATTCCCTCCGGGCTGAATACGCGGGATTGTTGCTCCAGGCCGGAGACACCCGCCGGGCAATCGCCGAATTGGAACAGGTAATCCGGATTGCTCCGAACGTGGCCGGCTACCGGCTTCAGTTGGGCGACGCCTACATGTCCATCCGGCAATACCGGGCGGCCGCGTCGATCTTCCTTGGCGTCATGGAGATGGTGCAGAACGATCCCCGCTTGAGTGACCGCACCCCCGAAGTCGTGATTCGGGCGGCCCGGGCGCTGGCCCTCGACAACGACTTGTTCCGGGCGGCCCAGCTTGTTGATCGATACTTGATCAATATTCATCCGGAAGACGAACGGGCGCCGCTCGCCCTCGGAGCCTTGTTGCTCGACATTGACCGGCCATACGACGCCCTGCCCTTCCTGATCGAGAAGCGGAAACAACTGCTTCGGGTCACCAACCCGGAGAACGTTGAAGAACACGAACTCAAGATTCTTGAGGTGCTTGCCAGCATGACCCGCGGGTTCGCCCGTGTGGGCGAACGTCAGCAAGCCATGGAAGCGATCACCGAGATGGCTCCCCGAGTGCCGACGCAAACCGGCATCCGCATCGCCCTGGCGGACATTCTGCTGGAGATCAACGAGTTTGAACTCGGCGGTCATGTGTTCAACCAAGTGCTGGCCGCCGACCCGGCCAACGGGGCCGCCCTCATCGGGATTGCCCGCGTGTACTTGGAAACCTTGCAACCCGCCGCCGCCAAACGGGTGTTGGATAGTTTCGTCCCGAATGCCGCCAATCAACGCGGTTATCTGATGACGTACTCCTCGTACCACCAGGCGGTCGGCGAATACACCGAGGCGAAGCAGATCTATCGGGACATGCTTCGACGGAACGAATGCGACCATGAAGTTCGCTATGCCCTCGGTCGCGTCTTGGAATACACGAAGGAATGGGAGAAGGCGAAAGCCGAGTTCGCCAAGATTCCCCCGCAAGACAAGATGGCCCGCAAAGCCCGCCTCTGGTTCGGCATGGCTCTTCTGCACCAGCGAAAGTTCGCCGAGGCCGCCCAGGTGGCCGAGCAGATGATGCGGGACGACCCGAACAACCCCGAATCCATCGCTCTTGGCACTCGGGCGCTGGCCAAGCTCGGACAGTTTGACAAGGCCATCAACACGGGGCGCGGCTATCTGGCCACCAACCCCAAGGATGATCGTGCGGCCACGATTGTCCGGCTGGCCGTCGGCCGGGCTTTGTTGGAGGCGAACCGAAACTTGGACGCCGCCCGCGAGTTTGAGATCGCTCTCTCGAAGCCCGCCGGACGGCTGCCGGAAGCCTATTACGGGCTGGCCCGGTCAGCCGAGCGGCTTGGCAACGCAGATCGCGCCCAGCAGATTGTTGGCACGCTCACAGGGGCAATGGGTGGAGATGTCCGCAGCCGGTTGTTGCTCGCCGATTTTTACGCGGATGATTTTGAAGACCAAAAAGTCATCGAAATCGCCGGGTCAGTCGCGGCGACGGACGGTGATAACCTCGCCGCCCTGGTTCGGCTGGCCGACGCCCAACAACGGGCCTCTCGATGGCCGGGCAACCCGTCAGAAGCCTTCGCCACCTGCCAGCGGATTCTCCGACAATCGCCGACGAACGTGCGGGGGCATCTGGCGATGGCCCGGTCCTTTGCCGTCACCCAGAACTTCCGCAAGTCGGCGGTTCAATATGACCAGTTGATCGCCATTGACCCGGAATTCACGATTCCCCCGCGGGAACGGGCACGGATTCTGTATAGCGACCATCAGTTCAGCGCCGCCCGGTCGCAGTACAACGTCATGCTCTCGCCCACCGCTGAAGACGGTGTGATGAGCACGATGGCTTACTATGCCCAACGTGATCAAAAGATGCGAAACGCCTTCGGCCCGTACCTCTCCGGGGGCATGGCTGGCCCGGCCCTGCGTGCGGAACTGGCCCGAATCGCCGCAACCTGCGGCGACGACGATGTGAAATTGGCCGCCCACCGGTTGATCTGCGACTACGACGCGACGATTGCCTGGCAGGAGCCTTTCCGGCTCGAACGCGACGCGAAGGAACTCAAGGGTTACCGCGATTACATGGCGATTCCGCAGTACAACGCGGTCAACACCTTCGAGCCGACGAACACAGAGACCCTCTTTGACGAGGGCCAGACGTACGGGGCCTTGAAGATGACCCGGGCCGCCCTGACTTGGTACGGCAACTGTCTGGCGGTCGATCCGACCCACCGGGAATCGATCTGTGCCAGCGAACGGGCCGGGGCTGAAATCAGCCCCAAGTTGGACGAGAAATACGACTGGATGAGCCAGCGAGGACGCACCGGGCTGGCCTCCATCGACCGGCAACGGCTCATCTCGGCGGCAACCCTGCCGATCGGGGATGAAAACGAGTATGTGCAGTTCGGTTACATGCGAGTCGGCTACTTCCCGACGGATGACAAGGCCTTGTGGGGTAACATCCCCTTCATCCGGGCCCAGAAGAAATGGGACGACAACCGGCTGATGACCTACGGCCAGCTTAACGTCGAGCAATACCAAGATCGCTTCAAGACACGGCCAACGTTCGATGCGGGTTATTGGTATGATGTGAACGATGTGGTCCGCACCCGCGGCGGGCTGTACTTGGAGAACGTGGCTGAAAACGGTGAAACCTTGCGGCAAGACATCTTCCGCTACGGGGCATACGCCGGGGCTGACATCAAGCCGACCCGCACATGGGCCTTCGGGGGGACTTACACCTATGCCCACTATTCGGACCGGAACGATGCGAATTACGGGTTCTTGTACAACGAAGTGGCCCTGTCGTTGCCGCCAAAGATGTTGAAATTGGTGCAACGGCTCAACATGTACGGTTTCCGGGAAGGGACACAGGTGGTTGATCCGGCGAACCCGACCAATATCTTCGGGGCGGTTCACCCATACTTCTCGCCGGATTGCTTTGTGTCCGGGGAATTCCGGGTGGAATGGTGGCACTGGCTGAGCCGCGATTACTACATCCACTCGAACCAGTGTTGGTATTCGCTCCAGTACGGGATCATCACGGACAACAACCTGGTGACCTACCATGACATGAAGGCCATCGTGAACTGGGACATCAACACGTATTTCTCAGTCGGAGCCGAGGGCCGGGCGACAATCTCCTCGGGCAATGAGTATAACATGTACTCGGCAATGGGCTACTTGCAGATTCGATTCGCGGGTCAGTAAGCCAGCCGTTTGATATCGGAGTGCCAGCGGGTCGGTCGATGCAAGTCGGCCGGCCCGCTTTTTTGTTGAATTCGCTCAAGTTTCATTTCTTTGCCAAATGTTCCAATTTTAACGGCATGCAATTTGCGCATTTTACCACTTTTGGTGTTTACAACCTTCGCCGTCAAGAATCGTCATCCGATATCGATTGAGTCGTTTGAATCACCGGACTTGATGGTGTCCCGCCACTCATCAAGTCCTTCGCAAGGGATGTGCGATTCATCATGGTCAACGTGCGTTCAGTGGCAACAATCCTCTTCCTCTCGGGAGCCGGATTGGCCTTCGGTCAACAATCATCAGCCGAAGTGACGACCCCGCCGGTCGAAAACAAATCGCCGACAATTCTGCCCGACAAGATCCCCACCACGGATGATCCGGTGGCTGGCCAGGCAACGGTCTCCGACGGAGTTCCGTGCGACACGTGCAACACCAAGGGAATAGGTGGCGGGTTCGACTGGTCGAAGCATCCGAGACCGGAGGTACTCCCAAGGGCGGGAGCCTTCACCATTCCAGGTTCCGGACCCGGCTATTATTCGGCACAAGATTTCTTCACGGGGAACTTCCGGGAAAAGCCACCCGCTTTTCCCTACCCCCCTGTCATCGCGCAGCAATCGGGCAGCTTTAACAACGATTACCGCTATCTGGACAAACCAGACAACACTCAGACAGATTTCTTTGACGTATTGAAGCGGATGCACCCGACTGAAGACACCATGCTGACCATCGGCGGTCAGCATTCCATCCGCTTCATGAACGAGCCGAACGCTCGCCTCGGAACCAAAGACGACAACTATGCGCTTTACCGCAATCGGGTGTATGCGGACTTCTGGTATCAGGATGTCTTCCGGGTCTACGGCGAGTTCATCAACGCCGGAAGCAACGGGGCGAACCTCCCCGCTCGGCCGATCGACCGCAACGGGGCCGACTTCCTAAATTTATTCGTCGATGTCAAAGTGCTGGAGATCGACGGCACCCCGGCGTATGTCCGGGCTGGCCGACAGGAATTACTCTACGGCTCTCAACGGCTAATCTCGCCGCTTGACTGGGCCAACACGCGCCGAACCTTTGACGGGATAAAAGGATTCTGGCACTCTGACAAGATTGATATTGACGCGTTCTTTGTGCGCCCGGTCGTGATCAATTCCACCGAATACGACAAAGACAACACAAACATCAATTTCTTTGGAACTTGGTTCCAATACCGGCCAAAAGCCGGCACGTCTTTTGATCTCTATTATTTGGGCTACGAGAACAAGCTCATCCAACAATCCCCGCTTGACAAGGGCAAAGACCGGCCGAAAGGACGACAAGAACTCCATACGTTTGGCAGCCGACTGGCGGGCAACGAGGGACAATTCCTGTACGACGCCGAGGGGATGATCCAGACAGGAACCTTTGACGGCAAGGATCATCTTGCTTACGCTTGGACGGCTGGGGCTGGTTGGGAGTTCAAAAACGTGCCGTGGCGTCCGCAGGTGTGGGTCTACAACGACTACGCCTCGGGAACGAGCAACGCCAAGGGAGACAGCAATACGTTCCAACAATTGTTTCCGTTCGGCCATTATTACTTTGGCTACATCGACTTGGTCGGCCGACAGAACATCAACGATGTGAATGTGCAACTGGCCGCCTACCCGGACAATTGGATCACACTATTGACCCAATTCCACCACTTCACACTCGCGCAGAGCCGTGATTTCCTGTACAACGCCTCTGGAGCGACCACCCGTCGGGACGCCACCGGAAAAGCCGGAACCGACGTGGGCAACGAACTTGATTTTCTTGTGAACTTCCACATCGACCAGCACAGTGATTTCATGATCGGATATTCGAAATTCTTCGCCGGTGACTTCATCCGCAACACGAAGCCGGGCGTGGACTCGGAATTGTTCTACCTCATGTACAACTTCCGCTGGTGATCGACACCAACCCGTGGCCCGGCTGGCAATTTGCCTTGCCAACCGGACCACGGCCCTTAGAATTGATTTTGTTGGGGTGGTAGCTCAGCTGGGAGAGCGCCGCAATCGCACTGCGGAGGCCGAGAGTTCGATCCTCTTCCACTCCATTTTCTCCTTTCTTCCTCACCCGTCGTCACCTGTCCCCGTTCGTCGTCAAAACCCTTGTTTTCAAGGTCTTTCTCACTTTCCAACGGTCGGTCAGATTCCGGTTTCGTCGTCACCCGTTGGCACTCGTCGCCATTCGTTTGGCTCAGCCCGTGGCTCAGTGGAACACCCGGAACAGCCGCTCCGGCGATGCCCTGCACTGTCTGGTGAAGCGTCTCGTCGTCGATCTGCCCGTAGGTTTCCGTCGTCAGCTTCATGTCGCCGTGCCGCATCATGAGTTGCGCGAGGGTGATCGGGACGCCATTGGTCTTCAGCCACAATGCGAACGAGTGACGCAGGGAATGAAACGTCAGCACTCGCCTTCCCCTCGGAGTCTCGGACACCGTCTCGACGCCGGCGGCGCAGGCGTCGGCCTGGATCATGGCTGCCGCGTGCGAGTGCCACGAGCCGGGAAAGAGCCGGTCCTCCGGTCGAAGAACCGCGACAAGTCGAAGCAGGTCGTCGGCGACGATATCCGGCACGGCCTGCCGGGCGGTCTTTTTGCTCTTGGTGCAACCGGCGGTGACGTTGACGAACACCCTGCCCTGCGAGTCCCGTTCCACCCGGCCTCCCGTCAGTGAGTAGAGTTCCGCCGAACGCAACCCGGTGAAGCAACCGAGCCGGTACAGCAGCGACCGGCGTTCCCCGGTCAATCCCTTGAACGGCCGGCCGGTCTCGGCAGACGCGACCACCAACCGCAGTTCGGCCTCGGTCATCGGCCGGGGTTTGCGGACGGGCTCCATTCCCCGGGCGGGGTTCTTCAACCCCTCAAACGGATTCTCGGGATATCGTTTGGCTTTCACAAGCCAGTGGCCGAAGGTTGAATAATCGGCCCGAAGATCCTCCAGCGTCTTGGGTGAACGAACTGCGGCAAGTTCGGCGAGATGTTCTTGGGCCTGTCTCGCGTTGACCTCCCGCAAAACCCTCCATTTCGTAAAGGCAAACAATGCCTTGAACCTTGTCTTCCAACGGTTCACGGTGGCCTGCCTGACTCCCTCGTTGAGCTTGTCAGCAAGGAAGTCGTCCAGATGCGAAAGGATCAGCCCGTTCAGATGAGCCTCCGTTGTCGCCCCCGGCAGTCCCATTCGTTCGGAGTCGGCCTTGCGCTCCAGTTCGCGGAGCATCTTCTTGGAAAGTTCGGCGGTTTCGCACAGCGGAACCCATCGCCAGCCGACTGAGGTTTTCACGCGGCCGTAATACTTGGCGGTTTCCTTCCGCTCGCCTGTTTTCTTGTCCGTGTATTTTCGTCGTGAGATCGCCGACATGAGGACTCCCGCCGTGGCCAAATTGACATGCTGTTAGGATACGTCCCGCCTTTTTCAAATCGTCAGTCTCGCCCATTCGGCGCGGCTGAAAGTCGTCCCGTCCGGACGGCGGGCGCGCAGCCAGGCCAGAAAACCGTCCCGCTCCCACTTCTTGGAACGCCCCGTCTTCACCGGGGCCGGGATCTTTGCCTCGGCGTCCATGCGGTCAAGCGTCGAACGGGACACGCCAAGCAATTCGATCACGTCGTCAATACCGAGCATCAGCGGAAGTTCGCCGGTGGACGGGACTCCGGCAACCGACCGGACCAACGTCAGCACGGCCGCCTTCACCGGTTCGGCCAGCGAGGGCCAATGAGCCCTGAGTTCCGCGAGTCCGTCCGGCGATGGTTCGGGCCGGAAATCTTGAAGTCGGATCGTGTTGTCATTCATGGTGTGTGTCCTTTCCGGGCGTCGGTCTTCGGTTCTTCTTTCCTCGGGCGCAAGGGCTCAACGGGGTTGAATCGCCTTGGCCCGAGGATCAACAAGTATGGGCCGGTCCGCGATTGATCGCTGGCGTCGTCGCACCGGCCGTTGGTTCGTTTGGTCCAATGTCAGGTTTTCTTAGGTTTCTTTGGGTGTCCGGCGCCGGACACCCGCGAGCGTCGCTTCAGCGCAGCGCGTCCAGTTGCTCCGGCGAGTAACCGATGATCGGGTTCGCGGGTTCGTCATCCTCTTCGGAATCGGCCGGTTCCAATTCCTGCCGCTTTATGATCCTGCTCCCGGTCTCCGATGACCCGGCGTCGCGGCCGTTGCAAGGCGATTCAAGCGGTCGCGGTTTTGGTTCAATGCCGAGACCTCCGGGAGTGTTTTTCGTCGTTTCCGTGTCTTGTTTGATTTCCTTCCTCGCAGGGATGAAAACACCCCCGGCACCCCCGGTGGATTCCTGAACGGCGCCAATTTCCACACTCTCCACACTCTCATCCATGAGTCCGTTGTGACGAAAAGGAGGAAGAGTTTGCAAGGAAGGCTGTGGATCTTCATTGCCTGCGGGTGTCCGGCGCCGGACACCCGCAGCATCCGTGCGGGGGATGCGGGGAATGCGGGGGATGTTTTCGGTCGTTTTCCGGTTCAATTTATTTTCTTCCGCGCCGGGGTTAAAAGTATCCCCCGCATTCCCCGCATCCCCCGCACTGGCGACAGCCCACATGCTGATTCCGTTCCGGTCCAAGGCGGTCTGCCGGAGACTTCGGGAGCCGGAGAAGACGCGACCGCGATTCTTTCTGAACAAGAGCCCGAGGTTGTGGGATCGCTTGTCGCGGCTTCCGTCGCGGGGCTTCTCCCCCGCGAGTGTCCGCAGGAGTTCTGCCAGATCGCCGGTTGCGGGCGTCGCGTCGATGCGTTCAATCACTTTGGCGCAGGTCATGCCCTCGTTCCGCGGGTCGATTTTGTGCCATTCCGCCAGCAAGCCGGCCATTCCTTGAAGACGCTCATCCCCCTGGGACTGCCGCATTTCCGTGCGGCCGTCGTAGGGATCGGGCAGACCGCACCACACAATGGCGGAACGGACCGCGGCGGACCATTCCTCATAGCTGCCCCAAGGGACAAGCCGAATGTCCGGCCGACCGGCCGCGTGATGCCCCTGAAGAATCGTCAGGGCCGCCGACAACAGCCGGAGACGGTTGTCCAAAGCCCACAGGCGAAGGTTGCCCTCCCGCAGATCCG
>NZ_JH636439.1:1585028-1593275 GCF_000255705.1 Zavarzinella formosa DSM 19928 | reverse complement strand
CCCGCCGCATCGTGTCGCCCCGGATTCCGACGTTGTTTCCGGTGGCAAACCAAGTGGTCAGATTCGGAAGCCGGACATCCCGGTTCGTGCCGAGCAACCGGTCCGACCATTCGACCGAGGTGAGCAAATTGTTCAACTCGCCGCCGCCGAGCCGGTCGCCGATGTCGTCGAACAACACCATCGGGCTTCCCCGGAAAAGCAGCGTCGTCACCAGTTTGCGGAACTCCGAGCCGTTGTCCGGCATGGCGTTCGTCGGCTGGCGTTTTCCGTGGCAGATGATCGAGATCAGATCGACCAAGAGGCCCTTGCCCGATCCGGGCACGTTGGCGTCCATGAGGAAGATCGGCGTCGGCCCCCGGAAGGCGAACCGGGCCAGCGGGGTCAGCAAGGCCGCCAGCCACGCGGACGCATGACAGGGCCGGGCGAACGGAAAGTTTGCCGTCATGTCCAGCAACACCCCCGCCGCCCGCCGGGCCTCGTCCTTTGAGGGGTTGCGCGGAACGACGGGCGAGACGGGGTGAGTCGGGGAGTAATACAACCCGGTCCCGGCGTGATGGCCCGGCGCCGCCAGGATCTCGCCATTTGGAAGCCACATCGGTGATTCCACCAGTTGCGTGATCACGCGCATTCCCGGCCATTCCCCCCGGTCAAGGATGGCCCGGACGGAGGCTTGCGGCGGGGGCACACTGCGGAGTTTGCCGTTCTTCCCCTTCCGCAGCCACCTGATTCCAAGGGTCAGACGTTCCCGCAAAGTCGCCTCGGACACCTCCAAGATGACCGGCGACGCCATCCCCGCTGTTTTGGTTTCCTCGGGATGAATCACCCGGACAAGATGCCCGCCCCGGACATACAAGTCCGGATCGCGGGCCATCGCCGCGATGGCCTCGTCATTCATCCGGTGTTCATCATGGTCGATGAGGACGCGGGCCGGAGCGGACACCCTCGGAACCGGCGTCGGCCGGGCTCTCGATCCGGTGCGGTCGGGAAGATTACTCACGGGAGCCGCCTTTCCCTGCCCTGAGTTTCTCCGGGAACGGGAGCAGGCGACGAAGGGATTGCCGGGCCGTCCGGACACGGCGGCGAGAATTGGATTTGTGGCCGGAACCGGCCGCCTATGGTGTTCATGTCAACCTTGTCGAATGGGTTCGCGGGCCGGCCAGCCTGTCACTGGCCGGCCCATTTTCGTTTTCCGCATGCCCGTCCGGGAGAACGGATGTCGTGACCGACATCCTGATTTCAACTCACTTCGCCGGCCCTTCCGAACATCAACGAGATTGCAAAAGACGGATCGCATGCCGTGGAACGGCGGAAGCCATGCGTTCCAGTTGCCCCTTGATGGCGTCCGGGCCGGACAACTTATTCGCCGTCCTGGCCGGGCTTGCTGTTGCAGTCGGGTTTGCCGGGGCAGCCGTCGGCAATCCACGCATTGATCTTTTCGCGGTCGTACCGGGTTCGGCGGATGCTGAGCCGCAGGATGCCGGGCAGTCGGTTGACCTTCGTCCAGCGGTCAATGGTCTTGCGGGAGACCTTGAAAAGGGTGGCGAGTTCGTCCGGGTCGTATACCTTGGACGATTCTTTCGGGGGAGCGGCGGTCATGATTTCTCCTGGTTTGGTGATATCGGTCTGGGTGGATAACAACGGACGGTAGGCAGACAGCAATGGGCAGCATTCCCAAATCGTGTTTGTCCGGGTGTCCGGCGCCGGACACCCGCGTAGATGAGGACGGGCGACAGACATCTCGGACCACCCGGCGGTCTGGCGCCCGTCCTATGGTCCGCATGTCCGGTCTTTCGGCATGTTGTTGTTGGCCAATCTCGCTTGCCACGGGATCGGCCTTTTTCGTTTCCGCCCGGATATGCGGTGAATCGTCCGGGCAGAGATGTCTTGGGCGGTCATAACTTGACGCACGCCGCTTTGACGTCATCGCCCAGACGATCAGCCCCAAGGGCGTGAATCCATCCCAGCGTGTCCGTGAAGTCCACCCCGCCGTTCGCCTCCTGCGCCGCGTCCGTACTGGCCAGCATCGGACAGTGGTTTTGAATGTGGCGGCGGGCTTCCTCGATGTGCTTTTCACACACGCCAAACTTGATGCGCGCCCCGGACGGCTCGGCCTTCAGGTCGCTGATTTCCTTCAGGCAATCCTTGAGCGTGACGGCGATGGCCAAGAACCGCCGCCGTCCGGCCCGGAGATCCGCATGTGGATCGGGAGGAGGGACTTCCTCGTCATCATCCGCGGGCCGGTCCGTCTCTTCCTCCGAGCCGGCCGATGACGTGTGTCCGGCGTCAAAGTCCGTGTTCTCGCGATCCAATTCCTTCCGGGAAGGCTGGCTCGTCGCCTGCGGGGTTGTCGTCTTTTCTTCTTTCGGATTCAGGTGTCGGAAGGCCGTTGACTTGGGGCATTCGGCCATGCTCGCGATCTGATCGTAAGTAATGCCCGGGTAATCCCGGCGGATGGCCTCAAGGATGGCCAGAAGTTCCTCCTTCGTCCTGGCCTTGCCGTGTCTGGCGTTTTGCCTGAACGCCAGACATCGGGCGTCCCGCCACGTGCCGGGTCTGATCAGAGAGTCCAGCTTGGAAATTCCGGCTTCCTTGGCCGCGCAATACCGTGTGAATCCTCCCACCAGCAAGAGTGTGCCGGCCTCGATGTCTTCGTGGGCATCTCTCAGTTCCACGACTTCCAGGGGAGGGAAGCGGTTGCCGTCCAGCATCGCGGCCGAATACCGCTCGACGGTGTCCGGATCGGTCTTGTAAGGCCCCTTGCCGAGCCGAAACTGAAGCCGCTCGTCCACGGTAATTTCGTCCAAATTCAGTTCATGGACTGGAATATTGTTGTTCATCATGGTCTTTCTGTTGAGTCAAAACGGGTTCAATCGAGATGCGGGAGTGTTTGCGCACGGCCTTCGCCGGCCGGGGTGACGAGAGTTGCCTGGTCGATCTTCGGTCGGCCGTCCTTAATCCATTGGTCCACGACCTCGCAGTTGAACCGGTAGAATCGCTGGCCAAAATCAATGCGGCCGGGGATCTTGCCGGCCTTGGCCCAACCTTTGATCGTCTTGTCGCAGACTTGGAAGATTCTCGCGAGATCCTTCAATGTGTAAGTCCTGGGCGAGTTCGGCGGGGGAACCGTCTTCATGTGTGTGTCTCTCTGAGTTCACAAGGGCGGCAAAGCACCGCTCATAAAAGACAGTAGTCGAAGTGACAAAACTGTAAACGACTGGATTTGAAGAGTGTTGTCCTGAAGCGGCCGGATTTGGGTTAATACGGAGAAAACAGCGAGTATCGTGGAGTCGTATGGAATACTTTCCAGTTATTTCCAATGCTAAATAATCATAAATAATGCTAAATAAAAAATAGCGAAAATATATTTCAAATTTTCGCTGTCTCACTTGGAGAGCCGCCACTCGCAACGAACCATGAATATCTCTGGTTCCGCCCGGAAGGCCGTCATTCAAACGATGGCTCATTCCAATTGGAATGAGCCATCGTTTGAATGACGGCCTTCGCTTCTTCGATCAATCACCGACATGGCGTCCGCGAACCTGATGGTTTAGGGTGAAACTCCATCTTTATCACGCCATCAATCCCCCGGATCTCATGAAGCAGAACTTCACCCAAACCACGGAAGAAGCCGACCGCCTCTTTCACGAGAACATGGCCCTGGCCATCCGCATCTCCGGCGACTTTTGCGAGCCCGGCTACGACCGCGACGACCTGAAGCAGGAGGCCCTCATCGCCCTGTGGGACGCCGCCCGCTGGTGGAAGCCCTCCGTCCGCGCCTTCAACATCTGGGCGGGCTTGTGCATCCGCAAGCGTCTGCGCCGTCACATGGGCCGGCGGGTTCATGCCCCTTTGATCCAGGGCAACCCCAAGGCGATGGCCAACATCGTCGCCCCGCGCCGCAACCGGGGCCTTACTGTCTGAGCGGGTGTCCGGCGCCGGACGCCCGGGGAGAAGGAACATGATGATGACGCCGAACCGGCTGGCCTATGACGCCGAAGTGCTGCTGTGCAAGCTGCCCGACAAGCAACGGCGGTTTGTGGAGGAGTACCTAAAGGACTGCAACGGGGCGGCCGCCTATGTCCGGGCCGGATACAGAGCCCGCACGCCGGACGTGGCCGCCAAGGGGGCGCATGACCTGCTTAACAAACCGGACGTGGCCGCCGCCCTTGACCTGCTCCAGCGCGCCCGGTCGATGCGGTCGCAGATTTACGCGGACCGGGTCCTGGAGGAACTGGCCCGGATCGCCTTCTCGGACATCGGCGACGTGATCCGCTTTGACGGCGCGGGCCGGCCGTCGATCCGGCCGCTCGGGGAGATCACCGAGGACGCGCGGCGGTCCATCGCCTCCGTGGAGATCCGTCAATTGGGGGAGTTCGCCGAAGTGATCAAGGTGAAATTCCACGACAAGAACGCCGCCTTGTTCAAACTGCTCGAACATCTGGGCATCGCCCGGCCCAAGGGGGAGGGAGAGGAATCTCCGTTGCTGGCCTTCCTGATCGAACAACTCGCCAAGGTTCAGGGAAGCGCCCCCGCCGGTTCGATCACTTGAGACCGTCCCTCGGGTGTCCGGCACCGGACACCCGAGGAAACAAAACCAGCTATCAACGGTCGTCCGATGAAGAAACCCGAGTCCAAGCGTCTTCAATTGCTCAGGAAGATCATCCCCGAAACGGACGACGCCCTTAACCGGGACGAGAATATGACGGCCGCCGGTCAGCGGGAGCCAGCCACGCCCACGCTGGCGGCGCTTTGGCTATGACCACCGAGAAGATCGAGGACCGGCGGCGGGACAAGGCCGACATGAGCCGAGCCGAGATCGACTCCATTCGCGTTGTCCACGACGTCATGGTCGAGCCGATGGAAGGGGCCGAGGAGTATCTCCGGGCCAAGGCAGCCAAGTCTCCGCTTCAATCACACAATAAATCATTTGACTGTCCGCGCGGCGACGATTAGCCTGATCATCCTCCCCCAAGCCCGAGGATCAGATGGCGGCTGACAAGCGATACCAAGTGTTCATTTCTTCAACCTTCCGAGACCTGATCACCGAACGACAGGAGGCCATGAGGGCTGTCTTGGAACTCGGGCATATGCCGGCCGGAATGGAGTTGTTCGCCGCCACGGACGAATCGGCATGGCAACTGATCGAAGATGTGATCAGGCAATCGGACTACTACGTGTTGATCATTGGAGGGCGGTACGGATCGCTTGACGAGACCGGCATCGGATTCACCGAGAAAGAGTATGATTTCGCCGTCTCTTTGAAAAAACATGTCATCGCGCTTCTGCATGGCAAACCAGAGGGGCTGCCAAGGGATCAAACCGAAACGGACGGAGCTGCTTGGGGAAGACTTCAGTCATTTAGAAAAAAGGTCGAGTCAAAGCACACCCGGGTTGCATGGGCCTCACCCCTGGAGTTGAAGGCCCAAATCATTGTCGGTCTGACGATGGCGATCAACCGTCACCCAGCCGTTGGATGGATTCGAGCTGATCAAGTACCCACTCAGGCGAATGTTTCCGACAACCTGGCACTTCGTGAGCGAATCGCCGAGTTGGAGAAGCAACTCGCAAAAACCGATGTCAAAACCGATGTTGATTTTGGAAGTCTTTCGCAAGGCGAAGACAAGATTAGTTTCGATATGATCGTTGAGGAATATCAGTCGGGAAATGGTCGGGTCACCCGCAGCAGTCGACCCCTTCAAACGACATGGAATGCTGTGTTTGGCAAGATCTCGCCCAATTTACTCAACGGGGTTTCCGATGAGTCGCTCAAAGAAGCGATCCGCGAAGCACTACATGAAATGGCTTATAGAAGCGGTATGACAAGTAATGCCTCTGCTTCCATCTCAGTGCCAAACGACAACGTAAATTCTTGCTTGCTTCAATTCCGAGCACTCAATTTGATTCAAGTGAAAACACCAGGGACCCTCAAGGATGATACGATTTGGGATTTGACGCCGCGCGGCGATCAGTTGATGGTTGAATTAAGGGCTCTGAAAAGGGATCCTCAGAATGCAAAATGACGGAGAATGACTATCTGAGTGTCTATCCAGAAAGCCCAAAAACGCCGGTGTTTTCGGGGGTAAAATGGCCGAAAACCGGCCTTTCCGGATAGACACTGAGCTCGACTCGTACACTTTTGGAGGCATCGAAAGCCTCGGAAATTCACGGATTTTCGATCAGCCCAACCGGATTATTTAGACACCCCACCCCTTCCCGAGGGTCACAGAACTCGGTTGACTCGGGAATGCCCGGGGTTTTCGCAGACTGATGCCTGGAAAAAGTGCACGAGTCGAGCTGAGTGTACGTCTGAATTTTCCCCTGATTTGACAACTCCCGAAAACCATGATGTTCTTCCCTCATGGTCATCGCCATCACCAAACGCCGACCCCTGACGTAGGTCTCCCGGCTCTTGCGGGAAGCCTTTGCCCAAGACCAGACCCCATTGCTGGAGGACGCCGATCAAGGCGTTATCTTCGGCGTCAAAGTTCATTGAAACCAACTTGAAACCGTCTTTTCTTTCCTCGGGTGTCCGGCGCCGGACACCCGGACAACATGCGGTCTGATATTCACCCGCATGATCGTCCAGCCCGAAAAATCGACTCGCTTACTGTCCCCTTGAGCCATTTCACAAGGGGACCAAATGCCGACGTTTCAGATCAATGACCAATGGACGGGCCGCAACGCCTCCGCGAGCCTGGACAGCCCGCGCAGCCTCAACCGAACCTTCGAGGTTCTCACGGACACGCAGGGGATGCACGGCAGCACCATCATCGACGCCGTGATTGCCGAGTTCCCGGACGCCGCGCTGGGCTCGCCTCACCCGGACTGGCCGGCGGCGATCTGCCGAAGTATCGGAGCCGATCCAACGGACAATCCGCTGATGTGGGAAGTGGCGGCTGCTTACGCCGAGTCGAAACAACAACAGAACGGGGCGGGGACAGGCAGCGGACCGGCGGCCGGAACGGGCGGGGACGGCGGGGCGCAGGGACAAGACCCGAGCGGGGAACTGACATATCAACCGCCGAAGTTCAGTTTCCGTCCGGTGGAGACGATCCGGCCGCATGACGTGAACGGCAAACCGTACCTGAACACCGCCGGGGTGCCGCTGGAGAATCCCCCGCCGAACTATGACGTGAACGGAACGATCACCGCGCCGCGACGCTATCCCATCGCCAACGACACCGACGTGGCCTGGTTCATGGCGGCCATCGGCAAAGTGAACAGTCTCGCGTGGGGCGGATTCCTCGCCGGAGAACTGCGGATCGCCGGGGCCGACTTCGAGCCGAAAGGTGGTTGGTGGGAAGGAAGCTGGCTTCTTGAAGTCAAACGCGAATTGTGGATTCCAACCAAGGTGATGTCAGCCGGCAGAACGTTCTTAAACGTCAAGGTTGGTCCGTTGGACACTTTCGTGAAGGGGAGGCTTGATTACAAGAAAGACAGCATCGGTCAAGCGATCACTGACATGATGTTTTTGGACGACCAAGGGCAAGAGGCAGACATCACCAAGATTGTCGGCACGAACGCAACCATCGTTGATCACGCCATCGTCAAAGGCGGCCCGGCCTTGGTTGAATTTCAGCAATCGTTGACGGTTAACTTCGCCGCGATCATGGGAGCCCATCTTTATTAAGGGTTTTTCAAATCTCGCGTGATCTTCAACGACTTGATTCCAAGTCCCTTGTTCATTGGGAATGTCAATCGCGACTTCTCCCCTTGAACAAGGTCTTTCTCGTTCACAAATCCACCGCTGACACGCACGTTTTCTGCGTCATAGAAATCAAATCGGATATTATTGTGCGGCCTCTTCCCATCCCAAACCGCGATTGCGGTCAATTGGTTCTCGCCCATTTTCCAGTCCGTGAGTTTGACGCTGTTCGAGACATATCCCTGAACGAACACTTCAAGCCCGCCAACCTTGCCAACTGACTTCGGGATCTCATCACCCGGTTTTGCTGGCTCACGAACCTGGGCGGACAAGACGGCCGAGGAGAAAAGAACCATCAGGCAGGCGGCGAAACGGATCATGACATCACTCCTCGGGTGTCCGGCGCCGGACACCCGCGCGGGATCGGGGCAAACGCCAAAGGCTGATCGTCTGACGTTCGCTTGATTTGGGGAACTGCATTTTAGTTTAGCACGGGTGTCCGGCGCCGGACCCCCGCCTTCATTTCCACCCGGATGAACCGAGCCTCAAGAAAAGGGGAATGGGTGTCTGGCGCCGGACACCCGGCTAGATTTCCTCTCGGA
>NZ_JH636439.1:1584807-1585008 GCF_000255705.1 Zavarzinella formosa DSM 19928 | reverse complement strand
GAGTGTCCGGCGCCGGACCCCCAAGCCTCTTACGGTCAGGGAAACAACTTCGGGACCGGATCATGGCGAGCGAAGACGACGTTGAATTCAAGGTGGACGCCAACACGGACAAGCTGATGTCGGCCCTGGAACGCCTGGGGCAAATGGCCGCCAAGTGGGCGGCCGGCATGGAACGGGCGGCCGAAGACGCCAGAAGGGCGG
>NZ_JH636439.1:1579183-1584797 GCF_000255705.1 Zavarzinella formosa DSM 19928 | reverse complement strand
GCCCTGGGGATGTTCTTCGGCGGACCGGCGGGGACGCTGTTGGGAACGCAACTCGGGGAGGCCATCGGCCGGGCGGCCGGGCCGGCCGCCGTCAAGGGGTTCGAGGCGTCCGGGGCGGACATCCTGATGGCTGACTTCCTCAAGAAGAACAAGCCCGGCGACGCCGGCGGCTTGAAGGCCCAGGAGAAGGAGGACTTCACGTTCCGGCACAAGAACGACGCCATCGTGGCGCAAATGAAGAAGGATCTGTTTGAGCGGAACAAGGCGATTTTCGAGGCGCAGGCGGAGGCCAACTTCAAACTCTACACCGACATCAGCCGGGCCAACAAAGCCGTCTTCGACCAGTTGGACCGGATCGCCTTGAAGGAACTGGAGAAGTCCGAGGCCGCCCAGACCCGGAACCTTGAGGACCGCATCTCCAAGCTGAAGGAGATCGCGGACGTCAAGCCGGTCGATTTCGGACACCTGACCGCCCAGACGGTTTTGGCGGGATCGCAGGAGGCCCAAAAGATGATCGCCGAATCGCAAACCCGGGCGATGGGCAAGCCCCAACAGGACGCGGCCGAGCAGGCCGCGAAGGTGGCGAAGGACCGGATCAAGGAACTGGAGGCCGAAGTGGAGGAAGTGAAGTCGCGGGCCGCGCTGCGGGCCGAGGCGTTGGAGGAAAAGCAACTCAAGATCCTGGAAAGGCAACTGGACGAACTTAAACTGTTCAACCGCAAGCCCGGCCAGGAGATCAATCTCATCCCGTCAGGCTGACGGCGCCCGGCCCGCCTTCCCCGGACAGTTGGCGGTCATGTAAGCGATCAGTGCGGCCTGGTTCTCACGGGCGTCGGCCTTCCTCATCGTCGGCCGGACGGACCGGGAAAACGTGCCCGGCTTCACCGGAATGCCGCCGGCCCGGTAAACCGCCTCGATCAGTTCGCCCATCCGCTCGTTCTCGATCAACGGGCCGTAGGGCTCGCAGTCGTTGAGAGCAACATAGCCGAGCCACTCCATCGAGGAACAGGTTTCCGCAAACTCGCCTGGCGTTCGGCCCGTCGCCATCGCCGTCCGGAACAACAGCCTTAGCTCTGGGTCGTCCCGGACGGCGATTTTCCCTCGGTCACCGCCTTTTCGCTCATGCCGTTGAAGTCGAGGATTTCCGCGGTCAGCAACTCCGCCGCCCGTCCGCTCAACACCCGCTTCAACTCGGCGAGATCATCGGCCTTCTCCGCGTCGAACGCCGGCGTCCCGTCCTCGTCGCACAGGGACAAGGCGATGGTCCGGGCTCCGATGGCTTGATACTCCCTCGACCTGGCCTGCGGATCGGCCAGTCCGGCCGCCTCCGCATACCATCCCTGGATTCGGAGCCGGTCCGCCAGGCTCAGCAGGCGGATCGGCAGTTGGCCGCCAAACTCGTCGCCGGGAATCTTGACTGTCTTGATCAGTGGCCGGGCGGCCACCATTCGGTTACGAAGGCTCATGTGCGTTGGGGGTCGTGGAGAATCGGGTCCGGGTGTCCGGCGCCGGACACTCACGCCTGACCGTAGTCGTCCGGCGCCGGAAGACTACGGTCACAACAAACCATTCCCGAGGGACGACAAGATGGCCAAAGATGTCCGCTACCTGACCGAGAATTACAACACCCGCCTGAAGGAACTCATCGCCGCGATGGGACAGGGGGCGGTTCCGCAACCCCAGACGCCGACGCCCCAACGACTGATCGCGGTCGTGAAATGCGGGGACTATCAGGGAACTCTGCCGGAGGGCGGGCCGGCCTATTACGCCTGCTCGGACATCCAGGCGGTCAACTCGGACGGGGTGTTCGAGAACCTGACCTCCGATGTCGGCTGGCTGGTGTCGGCGGGCAAAGCGACGCTGGCCCCCGGCAAGACCTGCCTGGCCGTCGCCGGTCCGTTGTGGTCACCCGATCCAGCGACGGTGGAGGCCCGGACGATGTTCATTGCCGCCTTCGATGAAGGGGCGAAGATCGCCCGCATTCCCGACCCGGCCACGCTGGACGGGGACGGTTTCGCGGACGGGTACATTCAGGAATGGAACGGGCCGGCGAACAGCGACCATCAGGACGGGCGGGCCATCAAGGTGCAGTTCTTGTGATGAGGGCATCGGACTGGTGAGTGGTGAGTGTCCGGCGCCGGACACTCACGTGTGATCTTACTCGACGTTCCTCAGCAACTGAATGATCCACGGGGCCAACTCGCGTTCCTTTTTCACCATCTCATTGACAATCCGCTGGCCTTGGAAACGTTCCTCCGGGGCATCCCATTGACACATTTCGGCCTCGCTCTGGCATAACGTCGCGTCTCCCTCGGCCACATCGTCCAAAACATCCGCGAGTTTTTCCCATTCAACATTCACGCCCGCAGCCACGGCCGCCCGCCGGAGCGTTCCGACAATGTGAAAGCACGCTTGGTAATTGATTGTCCGGGCGCGTTCGCTCTCCAGCGTTTCAATGCGTTCGGCCAGTTCGGACACCTGCGCGCTCAGGTCGGCCGTTCCCTCTTCAAGATCTTCGGGCAAATCCATGATTGTCTCCCTTTGAAAATCGGATGTTTGATTTCAACGTGCGGGCGTTGTTGTTGCCATGTCGGATGTGACAAACCTTCCAACGCCTCGGAACATTCGCAATCCCTCGGGTGTCCGGCGCCGGACACCCGCTCGGGAGAGTCCGTCACAGCTATTTCCATAAATGTGCTTTCGCGTGCCGGCCTCATCGGGCATACTGTCTGCGATGGCCTCTCCCGCCATTCCCGCATCCTCGTCATTTTTTTGGGAGAGTCATTGATGCTTTTGGGATCACCCCGCCGAAAGGCTTTCACCCTCATCGAATTGCTTGTCGTCATCGCCATCATCGCCATCCTGATCGGCCTGCTGCTGCCGGCGGTGCAAAAGATCCGCGAGGCCGCCAACCGGATGAAATGCACCAACAACATGAAGCAGTTCGGTCTCGGCTTTCATAACTATGAAAGCGCGAATCAGGTGTTCCCGCCTGGATACATCGCCAACAACAGCACCTTCAACGGGGTGTCGGACAACAGCGAAGCCTCCTGGGCCTACTTCATCCTGCCTTTCGTCGAGCAGGATTCACTCTACAACACGGTCGATTACAGCATTGTGCGCACCAACAACGGGTTCGGTTCGAGCGCTTCCCAGACGGCGGCGGTCCGGACGACCCGGATATCCATCATGACGTGCCCGTCGGATGATCCGAACGCCGTGTTCGCCTTTGGCGGGGGTTACATTCGCGGCAACTATGACGCCAACGGCGGGATCGGGCCGCAAATCTCCCCCGCGCCAAACGGCTTGGATCACACTGTCCAGGGCGTGTTCTACAACGTCAGCAAGACGCGCGTCGCCGACATCACGGACGGCACCAGCAACACGGCGTTCATGTCCGAGGTGATCAATCCCAAGGGGGACGACATGAGAGGGGTCCGCGGTTACCCCGAAGGGCCGATCTACCAGCACAACAACACGCCCAACAGCGGGACGGATAACGTCCGGTCCGGTTATTGCGTCAGTGATCCGATGGCTCCCTGCACGGCGACTTACACCGCGTACAACAACCGTTCCATCATCCTGACCGCCCGCAGCCGGCACACGGGCGGAGTGAATGTGCTGCTCGGGGACGGCTCCGTCCGCTTTGCCAAGAACTCTGTCAGCCTGGCGGTCTGGAAAGCCATTGCCACCCCCCAAGCCCAGACGGGCGAATCAATTGACACGAATTTCTGACCAATGGCGGGCGAGGTGGAAGACTGCGGATTGACAAGCCCGATTGGCCGGCAGGACATGGGAAGCCGGAAAAAGTGGCCGGGCGGTCCTGAACGACCCCCGGCCGTGGCGACCCACACTGCCAGGCGATCACATGATACATTTAGCCGGTTGAGGCGTTAGGTATCCATGAGTGTCCGGCGCCGGACACTTAATCAGAATGTCCGGGGACGCCCCCTAAAGCGTCCCCGGACGACGCCGATTCCCGCTGGATCGGTGAAGAAGATAGAAATAAGCGAAACGGCGCGAGTCCACGAATTTCGCGGGATGGGATAATCATCGCACAACCAAGTCGTGAAGGAGACGACGCCTAGAATTAAAAGTGTCGCGGGCTCATTTTGCGGATACTGGTCTGCCTACCCTTTCCGTCGGTCATCCTTTTCATCCCCGGGAAAATCTCATGCCAGACAATGAACTCGCAATCGCTTACTCGCTGGACGCCAACGGCGAGCCGGTCAGGGGCGCGGAGTACCTTCGACTGGTCGAACTCATGAAATCGGGATGGATCTTGGTTGATCTGAAGAAGGCGCATTCAGAAGGGGCGATGACTTACACGGCGACGCTTCGACGGCCGATGATTTTTAACCTTGGCAGTTTTGAAAGAGACGGCGACACGGGCGGGTGAAATGTCAGGCATGGGATAGGATTTTCTTGACAAGACCATCGGGGAAACCGGCAAAGGTTCCATCGGTTTGACGATGGATAATCACCACATAACCGCGAATGGTGGCTGTTTTCCAAATCGCCTTGCCGGTGAGGTCTGCCAGCAAATCAGCCGCACGGAAATTGATTCGACTTGCGGCATCGGATTTGGATTTGATGCCCAGAGGGTCAGGGATGTAGGCGGTCACCACTCCGGGGAAGTCCATGAATTTGACCACATGCTGATCGTGCGAGACGGAAAGCGGGCGGTTCAAATCATAGAGGATGATCTCACCGTCTTGAAGTTTTAGTTCAATGGTCTGGATGAGATCGGGGGTGATGTGGTAGCCGGTGATGCGCGGCAAAATGACCCCTTGGGGTGTGTTGAAAATGTGAATTTAGGAACATGTTCCAATGTGAACATGTCAGGACAATTCCGACTTTCTCAACATTTAAACCGGAGAGGGGATGGTGTCCATCCTCTTGTCATCCCAGTCGTGGCTTCCGCCTCTCCTGACCGCCGGAATTGTCACGGCCGCGATTCGCGCATCCTCGGACTCGGTGGCCAAGCCGGACGCCTGACCCTCGACAATGCCCTTGACGATGCCAGGTTATTCACGGAATAGAATCTCGCGTTTTTGCCGATTCCTTTTCTCGCACGTGCGAAAGGCGGACCTGCGCAGGCCAGGGGGGTTATCGGAATCTGCGCCGGGCACCGGACACCAAAACGGTATTTGTGTTGCAAATCATGTTTTGCCCGGCCGGAGCGCAGGACTCCATCGGCCCGGCCTTCTAATGGCGGGCATGGAAGAATGCCAATCCAACCGTTCGCAAGAGACAAAATCAACGTAAAATCTCGGATGCACAAGCCCATTACGAGGACTTGCTTTCACAATCGTTGTACGTTGTCGGCACGTACAACGTGTTGCCGCTGAAAATCCTGGATGTGTCAAGTTCGGTCCCGCCCCAAATTGAGAGCTTGCCGCCGATGGACACCTTCGTGCCGCCGGTGTAGCTGAGATCAAAGGTGTCGGCTCCGGCCTCCCCGTACAAATTGACCGCGCCCCCGAAATAAGTCGCAATGCCCGACGGATACGAGTTGTCGGCGTCGGCCTTGAACATGTCGGCCCCGGCCCCCAGGCGAACCGTTGTCAGGCCGAAAATGCTTGAGTCGTCCGCCGTCACGACGTCATCGCCG
>NZ_JH636439.1:1558577-1579173 GCF_000255705.1 Zavarzinella formosa DSM 19928 | reverse complement strand
CTCAGCCCTTTTCCAACATAACCGGCGGGCATTTTGAAATCGTCGTCACCGGTTCCTCCCTGATAAACCACGCCGCCGCCGATATTCACCGGACCCGTCGGCACGGAGCCACCGTTGGTGTTGCCCAAGTCGATCTCGTTTGTCCCGTTGCCGGGCAGGAGACTCAGGGTCGTTCCGACCGTCATGCCCCCCGAAACATAAAACCGGTCCCCGGCCGCCCCGCCCGTCAGCGTCAGCGAACCGCCGACGGCCGGCTTGTAAAGGTAAAGAAAGTTGGAATCGACGCCACCGCCGCCCATGTTAATGGTCGCGGTCCCGCCGGTTGTCAGGACCGAGGTGTGTGTCACAAAATCGACCGTGTCCGAGTTCGTTCCCCCGAGGTAAGAGAACCCGCCGTCGGAGGCGTAACCACCGAGGTTTCCGGTCAGTGAATTGAAGCCGTTGCCGAGACTGATCGCGGACGTACCCAGCACATGAAACTGGCCGGACGCCGAAGACGTGCCGACGGTCAAAATGTCCGAGGAGGCTCCTCCAGTGATTTTCAAATTGCCCTGCACGGTTCCGGCGTTGATCGAGACGGAGTTGGCCCCGCCCCCCAGCGTCAGGGTCATGTTCCCGTTCACCCGCGAACCGGTGACGCCGGCCCCGCCCCAAGTGATTGTGTCGGCGGCCGCTCCTGTCGGGGAGGCGGCCGAATACGTGAAGTTGCCAAGGATGCGCGGGGAATTGCTGAACGTAACGGTGGAATCCGTTTTGGCCCCCGTCACGGTGAGACTGCCATAGACATAGGCGGACACATTTAGTGTGGCGATGTTCACTGAGTTCATCCTGACCACGATGGAGGACGGAACCTGACGGGTCACTCCGGAATCGAAGATGGTTGATCCGTTCGCGGTGATGGCGGTGGCGCCGACCACGGGGTTGCCCGACGGGGACGTGAATCCGATCACATCGCCGTTGGTTGTGGCGGTGACGGTCAGCACCCCGTTGGCAAACGCGGCGGTTGCCGGCACGACCCGGCCCTCCAGTTGTTCGAGGGCGTACGGGAGTCGGGGGCGGCGGTTCGGGGAACCGAGTCCCGACAAGCGGGCGAAAGGCTGGAACACGATGCGATCTCCGATGAATTCAGCAATACTTAAATCAGGGGCGGCTCGAAATAGTGGAGTCCGGGCCAAATGCGTGGTGTGGAGCGGCCAATATACGGCCGTCTTCCCGCCGCCATCAGCCGTCGGAGATCAAATACCAAACGATGACCGGACATGCGAGATGAACTTTCACGGGCCGGTCGCAATCAGCAACCGCCTTCATGTCCGGATTGGTGTTCGCAAAGGAACTGTAAGGACACTGGCGGGGGATGCAAACAGGTTTCGCATTGAGTTGGCGAAGTCACCAAAATTCCCACATGGTGTCGGGTATATACTGACATGATTGAAGGAGTTTGAGAGGTGAAACGGCCGAGGCGAGGACTCGCAACTCCCCCGGCCTGGCGGACGCGGCCGGTTTTGGGGACCGGCGTGCGGCTTTTGGTTCCGTTTGTCCCCACCTCCATCATACGGCCGTTGAATCCGGCGAGTCAACCCTCGGGTGTTTGGCGCCGGACACCCATACAAAAACCTTCCGAAGATGAAGAAGCGATTGGACCCGTCCGAGTGGCCGGGTTGCCTGAGCAAACGGGGAATCGGGGAAAATTTTTCCGGAAGGGCCTGGCTCGATACCGACGGGGGAATCAAGGCACGCAAGCCCGGATGGGAAGGGCGGCGGGTGGGTGGCTCAACCGAAATGTGTTTGACGGCGGCGTGCCAGTCGGTTAGCCTGCCGCCGTAGGCTGGCATGGCTAAGTCATCCGAAGTGGCCGGAATTAGACGCCCTGAAAGACGTCCACTTCATATTCAGCGGCAGAGGGTTTGACTTGCTGGAAGAACTCCGCGAATTGCTGCCGCCTCCAAAATCGCCATACTTCGCAGAAGGTGATTGGGGGGCCATCGAGAAAGCGGTCGGGTCACGGCTGCCGGCCGACTACAAGGAGTTCATCGGTACTTACGGGGCCGGCTGGGTCAAAGGGCTGATCATCCACAGCCCGTTCGTCTGGGTCGCCCATGGCCGTGAAGTCCGGAAGACATGGGAGAACTGGGCATCGATGTACCAAGACTATGCCCAGTACGGCGGGGTTGAGATCACCTACCCGGTCTTCCCGCAGGCCGGCGGACTACTCCCGTTCGGGTCGCTGGCCGATGCTAACACGTTGAACTGGTTGATGGTCGGCGAGCCGGACCAGTGGCCGTTCGTGTACTATGACCGCGACGACGGCTTCTTCCAAGTTAACGGGCTATCCGCGACTGAGTTTATCCTTGAGGCAGTGACGCAGCGGTCGCCACTCCTAATCCGCACGGGGTCGTCGGAAGGGTTCTCGCCACCTTGCGAGTTCAGGTCATTCACCGGTTAGTGAGAAAGGCACGCCGAACAAAACATTGCAGGTGACCGGGGACCTGAGCCGTAACAAAGTGGGGTTTGCCACTTCGGCCCCGGCACCTGAACTGTGGCGTTCGGCCACGAGAGCGTACGGAGTGCGATGTGGCAACAAGGACACATTACCTCATCTTCAGCAGGGAGTCAGCGTTCGATCTCGGCAGGGCGTTGGCGCTGCTCTCCACGGTCAGAGCAAAGACCAACGAGGGCGATCTGAGGCCGCCTGATCGCGTCGAAGTGCTGGGTGCCGAGACCCGCGTTTACTTCGGCCCGAAGTATGTGAGCGTGAGCGTGCCCCCCGTTGCGGAAGCCGTGGCCGTGCTGCATCGGACAATCAAACTGGACCTCAACACCCGAGCCGATCAGTTTGTGTGCAAGCCCGGATATGCGTTACGCGTCTGGCTCGAGCAGGAGTACCACGAAGACAATTGGTGCATCAATCCTCATGTGCTTGTCGATGAGTACGTCGGGGACGAAGAAGCCGTGTGCGTGGTCGAGGCCGACTGGGCGCTGTGTTTCGCTCTTGTCAATCAGTTCCCGCCGGCTGTATTCGTGATGATGGGCGGCGTGGACCCCGATGGCGTCCGCCTCTGCTTTCCGTCGGAGCCTCGGGTCTGGGACTGGGAGTAACTCCAACCCGTGTGAGGCCGAACCCGGCGCTGCACCGGACCTGATATGAACCTAGCCCCGCCCGGTCTTCTGCCGATACCGCTCGGCGAGACCAGGACGCTTCTTCTTGCCGGCGGCTGGTCGGTCCCGACCGGCCGCCGGCTCCCCCTCGGCAGACGGCAGGCCGCCGACCGAGGCAGACCATTGCAATCCCCCGAGGCTGGCCCCGACACAACACCCCACCAGGCAGTCCCACCAGTCGTTGTCCCGGTTCGGCCGCAACTCCCATTTCGCCCACTTTGCGGCCGGATTCGTTGCCGACGACGAGTGGAATTGGTCTGGAATCACTTGATCCGTGCAACACTCAAATGACCGATGCCGGGGTGAAGGAATTACTGGCGTTGAGGTATCTATCCTATCTGAGCGTTCACAAGACAAAGGCAACGGCAGAGGGAGTGGCGGCGCTGAAGGCGGCTCTCCCGATATGCTTCATCTTTCGGCAGACGAGATTTCCTTGGCTTTCCTTATGACCGACAGATTCAAACTTCTCGGTTCCTACTCCACTCCCTGCGTCAGTTCGGGAACCATCATCACCTGCGAATACCGCGACACCGATCTCATCGTGAGCGGGTATTCCACCGGCCCCATCCCTTGGCCGGTCGGTCATCTTTCGCGGGGTGGTCCAAACACCATCATTGTGTTCGGCTCGCTTGTCGAGGCCATCCGGCTGGAATCGGTTCAAGCGTTGAGCCATTGGTTTGGTGTCGGACCCGGCACGGTCACCAAATGGCGGGCCGCCTTTGGTGTCGGGCCGGTGACACCGGGGACGCATGCGGTTCTCTCGACGCAAATTTCAAAGGTCAAACAGGGCAAGCCGAGGCCGCGCCATGTGATTGAGGCGATGGCCAGAGGAAGGAAGTCCAAAGGCGTGAGCAAAGAAACTCGCCGCAAGATGTCGGAAACGCACAAGGCAAGGGACACTCGTCCCCCGGCGGCGGGAAAACCGTGGACACCTGCCGAGGATGAGCTTGTACGCACGCTTCCCATCGCAGAAGTGATGAGTCAGACAGGACGGTCTTACCAATCGGTTTCCGGACGGCGGTGTGAGTTGAGGTTGCCGGATGGTCGGACGAGGGGTTTCAGGAAGCGATGACGGGATCAGCCGGCTATTGGCGGGAGTCCGGCCTGTTCCCGGCCGAAGGCAACGCAAACATCCCACATGACCCTTCTGGCGTCTTTTTCAAACTTGAAGATTATTGGGCTCCTGCCCCCATCGTTTTCCACGGACCCGGAAGAGACAAGCGGGCTGTTCCACAGTTCGGACGGCACCCCTCGTTCTTGCATGATCCGCGAATCTACACGAGGCGGGGGCCAGAAATAACCGCTGCCACCGTCTGGAAGCGATCCCATCCTTAATCCACAGTCAATCAAGACGACCTTTGCGATGGGAAACGACCGGAACAACCTCCCGGCATGGCTCATGAATTCGGCGACTCGCAAACGCACCTCGGAGACAAAACCATGTGCAAGAACCACATCCGTCACACCGCAATCACGCGCCAAGCCTTCCCGCTCCAGATCCCTTATCACCGCCAAGGCGCCCGCGTGCGGGTTCGCGGGGCCTGTCCAGTCGTTGAACACGGTTCTCATGAATCGCGGCGCTTTGCCGCGACCGGCCAGGCATTCCCTGATAAACTCGGCCTGGTCGTCCCCGCCGTGTTCCTGAATCCAGTCGGCGATGATCCCAAGTGGGGCATGGTCGCGGGGGTTGATGCGGACTGTTTCGAGCAACGCCCGGTATTCCGGGTGGGCTGTGTAATCGTTCATCGCATGGTCCCTGCGAAGGGGGGTATTGTACGTTCGTCCCGCCCTCGACAATGTGACATTCGCGATTGTGACGGCTGGCGCGATTCGCATCCCTCCCCTTGGCCCGTCATCCTCTCCAAGCGGAGAAGGCGCATCGGCCCACGCAATTACAATCCACTTCAAATCCGCGTCACGGGCTGACCGCTTGGTTGCTGGAACTGTGCGAGCCGTTCACCGACGAGGACTGACAAATCCCATGTGCGGACGATTCACCCTTCACACCCCCGCCGCCGAGATCGCCGCCACGTTTGACGTGACGGACATTCCCCCGGTGCGCCCTCTGTTCAACATCGCCCCGTCCTCAGCCGTGCTGGCGATGGGGATGAAACCGGACGGCAAGACCCGGGGATGGGGTTTGATGAAGTGGGGGCTTGTCCCGAAGTGGTCGCATGACGTGAAGTCCGGCCCGGCCAACGCCAGGGCCGAAACGGTGGCCGAACTGCCGACGTTCCGGGAGTCATTCGCCAAACGGCGATGCCTTGTGATCGCAGACGGCTTTTATGAATGGCAAACCGTCGGGAAGGTAAAGAACCCATTCCATTTCCGCATGAGGGACGGCAAGCCGTTCGCATTCGCCGGGATCATGGATCACTGGACACTCGAAGGGGAATTCATCACGACATGCGCGATCATCACCACCACGCCGAACGAACTGGTGGGGCAGGTTCACAACCGGATGCCGGTGATTCTCCGTCCCGAGGATTACGACCGATGGCTTGACCGTCAGGCGACCGACCCGGCGGCCGTGTTGCCGTTGCTGGCTTCTTATCCGGCGGAACTGATGGAGAAAGTCGCGGTGAGCCGCCACGTCGGCAATGTCCGCAATCAAGGCCCCGAATGCCTGACTCCTGCGGAGCCGAAACCGGCAGAGTCGGTTTCGCTGTTCTCGTGATTTCAGCAGGGAGAAGATCGACAATCTCAGATCACTTCGTTCACCAGCCACGGCGTCCGATCAGCCCCGACCGTCAGCACCCGAAAATACCGCGTCGGATGATCGCAAATCATGTACGCGCACGGCGGTCCGCTGGGCGGCGTGACAAGCAAACCATGTATGCCCTCCCGAATGCGAAACCATGTGTTTTTCTCGCATCCGTAAGTGGCCAGGATCAACACCGGTTCCGTCTCGCATCCCAAACCGGCCCATGCCCCGGATTCGACGCTCGTCCTCCAAGTCCAGCCGGTGGTCGGCAACGGCCCCTGGCGGCTCCGGGACCCCCACTGAACTAGTTTCAGCACGCCGCCAATCATCACTGGAAGGAGAGGGACGGGATCGGTGAACGCAAACCGGACCTCCGGATTGTTTCCCCCGCGGTCAAACACTCTCGTGAAAAGATCGTGTTCCTCGAAGAGATGCTTCGGGAAGACGCTCGGGACTAATGCGATGGCGGAACACATGGGGGATTAGAAGCAGAACTTCCCCCGCACATCACAAATTTCATATCCGTGGCTGCGATCACGGTACATCTCGGGAATGAACAGTGTTGTTCCTCCCCGGACCGCGAACCGTCCGTGCCGTTCGTTGACATCCCGCTTCACGACGGCCAGCGGTTCCGTCTCGTCGTCCGGCGGGTCGAAAAGCGTCCGCTGGACGAAACCCGGCCGTTTCAAATCACCGGCGACCAGGTGCATGTGAGTGATGACAGTTCCCGGTTGCCAGCATCGTTCAAAAGACCGCAGCAATGCCGCGATGATCGGCCCGTAGCGATTGGTGTGACCCGGCAACGGGGCGTTGATCGAATCTCCCCCGCCGTACTGGTCGGACAGACTGAGGGAAAGCGTCCCGGCCTTCAGGTCGTAATGCTCCAGTTCCTCGACCAGCCGTTCCGAATTGCGGACCAGCCACGCGCGGATGACGTTTGGATCGGCCGAGGCTCCCCCGATGGAACCGCCCCGACTCAGAAACTTGTGAGTCGGCCGGTCCGGACGGATCGGCGTGACGGGCTGGCCGCGAAGCTCCCACCACAGATCTTCCCCGGTTTTTGTCAGCAACCCCCGAATCAGGCGACGTTCCGCGTTGGCGTAGTCAAGGCAGGTGCGGATTCCGTGAAGGAGCAGCTTGGCGGCCCGCCGATGTCCGATGCCGCTGACCTCCCCGACGGGCAGTTTGGCAAGATGCTCCCGTTCCTCGTCCGGATCGGTCACGACCCGGATGCCGAGCGGTTTGGCCGTGTCACTGAAAAGTTTGGCCAGCGTGCGGGAACGCGCCACGCCGATTGTGACCGGAAGCCCGATGTTGTTCAGGATGTCGTTTTGGATGCCGCGGGCAATTTGCTTGTCGGCGTCGGTGGAGAAAAAGAACTCGTCAATCGAATAGAATTCGGCCGCCTCGGATCGTTCCCGGACCATCGCCAGCATCCGGCGGGACAGGACTTCATACCATCGGAAGTCGCGTTTGACAAAGATCGTCTCCGGACACTTCTTTAACACGTCCCAAACCGGCTCACCGGTTTTCACTCCCTGGGCCTTCAGTTCGTAGGACTTGGCGATGACGCAAGCCCCTTGGTTTCCCACGACGCCCACGGGCTTGCCGATCAAATCGGGATACCTCACGCGGTCGGCGGACACATAGTAACAATCGGCGTCCAGGTGGGCCACAAAGCGCATGCGCGCACTCCTTTGCCGGGTTGGGGCAAGAGTCGCGGCGATCCTGCCGGAGGGGTGATTCTCCTGTCGAAATGCGACGGGTCCGGAGGTTGGCGGACACCAACGCCGGATAGTGAACACCCGTACATATAGAAGAGGAAAGGCCGATTGTAAACAACGACTGACGAAATCACCCGGCCCGGAAGATCAAACGAACGCAATGGTAAAGGCTCCCGTTGTGCTGTTCCGTACAGTGGAAACCGGATATACCACGATGGAAACCGATCCGTCCGGGCGGGGCCAGACCATGAAGCATCTCCTCTTACTCTTCCTCATCCTCGGGACGGCGGCGCCAGTCTTCGCGGACGAATACCCTCACCTGTTTTTGGGCAACCCGAGCAACGCCACCGAAGACAAGGCGAAGAAAGAGAACTTCTTGCTGAAGAAGGAGTTCTTCGCCCTTTCGTACAACGACACCCGCCGCGAGGCCAATTGGGTGAGTTGGCGAACGACCAAAGAAGACACCATCGACAAGGGGGACGGAGGCCGGAAACGGACATTCTCGGTTGACACCTCCCTGCCGTCGGCGTTCTACCACGTCACGCACAAGGATTACGCCGGGTTTGGTTTCGACCGGGGGCATTTGTGTCCGCACTCGGACCGGGTTTCGTCGAGGGAAGCCAGCTATTCCACCTTCGTCACGACCAACATCATTCCGCAAACCTCCGATCTTAACCAGAAGTGTTGGAACACGCTGGAGGTCTATGCCCGCGATCAGGTGAAGAAACACGCGAACCGACGACTGTACACCATCGCGGGACCGGCCGGCAAAGGCGGCGGTCCGAAGGACGAACCCGTCGAGGGAATCGGCCTGGCGGGCAAAATCGTGGTTCCCGCGAAGTGCTGGAAGATCATCGTCATCGTGGACGGCGACGACGACCCGGACAAGGATCTGGAGAAGATCGACGACAAGACGCGGGTGATCGCCGCCATCTTCCCGAATGAGACGGGCTTGGGGCTGGCATGGGCGAAGTATCGAACTAGCGTGGCTGAAGTGGAAAAACTCACCGGACTGACATTCTTCGACCGTGTCCCTGAGAAGGTGCGGAAGGTATTGCGGGAAACGGTGGACAACGTGAAGATTCCCGCCCCCAAAAAGGCTTCCTCCGAGGACTGACCATGACGACCGAAGAGACGGCGAAGGCCCTGGGCAAAGCGTCGGCCGGGCTGTTGTATCCGTCCGAGACGGACGCCCCTTTCGAGCCGTTCGCCTGGCCGGGCGTCACGATGGCGGACGCGGAGACGGTGGAGAGGCACACCCGGCCAAAGGGGAAGCGGAAAGTGAGGCCGGTCAGGGAAACGACCGTGGAGGAGTTCTTCGAGGAACTAAACGACGCGGACGACGCGGACGGATTCAAGCGATTGAAGGCGGTCGTCGGGAAGTTGCTGACCGGCGCCAAGGTTTTTCGGATCGTCGGGCCAAAAGTGGACGTGTGGATTGTCGGACTGGCCGCAAGCGGTGAGGCGGCCGGGTTGAAGACCGTTTCCGTCGAGACGTGATGCAACGGTTTTTTGAGATTTTTGAATCATTCTTTCCGATCACTTCACTCGTCACTCTCAGTGTGATTGTCGCCCGAAATATTCTTGGCGGTTTTTTTGAGCATTTATTGTTTGCAAGTTATTGCGTCTCCTTCCCAGACGTGTTAAGCTGCGTTGGATTCTCGCAACCGTGACAAACGTCGGTCCCGCGGAGGGCCATGTTGTCGCAATCTATCAACACCTTTGCAGCATCGGCAAGCCGTTGGTTTAATTTGGGTTCGTAAGCCATTCTGAGATTATGTTGAGTGACATAATCTCGGAATGGCTTACGATCCAACCGCCTGAGCTTTCCATTGCCGCTACCTTGGAAACTAAGTCATGCCCAAAAAATCTGGAAAAATGACAACGGCCGAAATGAGAACGGCCAACAGGTCAGTATTGTTTGCCGATGTTAAAGGCTATAGCAAACTAACCGAACCTGAATTTGAATTGTTCATGAAAGTTGGCATGAAGGTGATGTCGGAGGCTGTTTTACCTTGTTCGCCATTGCATTGTAATACTTGGGGGGACGCTGTTTTCGCAATATTTGAGGACGCCCAGAATGCAGCAATCTGTGCGTTCAATTTGTGCGAATCGTTTCATACCACGTTATGGCTTGAGAAGCACTTCAGCACTGATTTGGCCATACGGATCGCACTTCATTCTGGCCGATGTCACCAAGGGATCAACCCACTCACGAACAATCCAGAATTTCTCGGGGAAAATATCAATTTAGCAGCGCGAATTGAGCCAATCGTCGGAAGCAATCAGGTGTGGGCAACGCGCAGATTCATGCACTCCCTCGAAAAACGATTTCATGATCGATTGTACACTCAAGATCTTGGGAATCGTGAGCTAATCAAGGGTGCTGGAACCATGCCTCTTTGCAGGATCTCCCGCAATCCATTTGATCTAAATGAGACAATTAAAGATGATTATTATCAAAATCTTGACAGATTGATTCATGGTATTCATCACATCAATTTGCCAGTGTCGAACCTCAAGAAATCGATCAAATTCTACAGTGAAGTGCTAAGACTTAAAATGCTGCCTCAAGCCGAAGATGAAGGATATGAAAAATCGGAACGTCATAGACTGCCATTTGGATTTCCAGGCGCCTGGTTTGACCTGCCTAACAAGCAACAACTGCATTTAATTTTATATCGTCCGAAAGTGGACACACTGCCAACATTTCGTGGTAGAGGAGACCTAAATTTTAAAGACGTGCATTTCGCCCTCAGAGTTAGAGATTACAATTCCATGCTCAAGATTCACAAGAGTGACCGGCGGGTAAAAGTTGAAATCGGACCGATGGGCGATCAGTATTATATCACAGATCCCGACAATCACATCATTGAGATTACGGGGATGGACGGACCGACGTTGCCATCTCCCGAAACCTCGGTGAAGACGTGAGTTTGACTTGTCTGGGTGTCCGGTGCCGGACACCCAGAGTCTTGATTAGCTTTTTTTCTTGACTGTTTTTGCCGGAATCCGCTTCGCAGGCAATTCCACCTCCAATCCTTCCCACCCGCCGAGATCAATTCCCAGCACAAACGAGAGCTTCTGAAGCGTCGGGAACGTCGGCAGTCGATTGCCTTGCTCAAGATGGCGGAGTGTTCCCAATCCCAAGCCGGCGGCCTTGGCCAACTCGACTTGATCAAGTGCCTTGGCTTTCCGCAGTTCAACGAGCCGCTCATGGAATTTCATGCAAAATCCCCATAACTCCACTTGAAGCACTAATCCACTTAGAGTACTATGATCTATAAGCCCGTGAGGTTATTCGTCCTCGGGTCAAAAAAGTTGGCCGGACAGTGCGCTAACACTTCCGGCCGCGGCAAACACCTTCTTGTGAAAGGGTTCACAATGTCTCATGCTAGGGGTAACACGCTCCGCACGCCACGTCAACCGGCGAAGCGGAAGCACACTTTCAAGGCGGTTGAAACCGCGTCTCCCGACCTGACGTGCGTCCGGCGGTCAAAATGCGGCCGGTTTGCGATGGTTCGGGAATGCTGCCGCCGAACCAACACGCCCGGACTCGTTCACATCGGCCGGGACGAATACGAGTTAGTCGCGGTTCCCTCCCACTCCCCCGAAGTGGTCGTCTGTTTTCGGATGACCAAGCGGACGGACGACCGGTCCGACCCGGACGGGCATACGGTGACGATCCTCCGTCATGCCGATGATTGCACCTGCGGCGACTTCATTTTCCGCAAGCAGGCCGTCGGACAGGCTTGCAAACACCTTCAGGCCGTTCGCTCGCTGGACATGGTTCCGGCGGTCCACAACTTCGAGGTGACCATTCCCGAGGGACAACAAGACCCGTTCGCGGGCGTTTCCCTGATCTAAATTCCCGAACGACCGACAGACCGTCAGGCCGGGTGTCCGGCGCCGGACACCCGGCCCGATCCCGCTTTTCCCCGGCGAGACACAACGCAGCAACATCCCTTGGGTGTCCGGCGCCGGACACCCATTCCCAAACCAACCCGGCCGGGACAGCTTTCATCGCCCGGCCCTGACCAGCACCACACACCGGAAAGACACCATGACCGCCACGAACAACGGCAAGCTCCAGGCCGCCAAGTCCGAAACCCCGGCCGGACCGGCGAAGGAACAAGCGAAGAAGCCCCGCAAACCAAGCCCGAAAACGAACTCCATCGGCCCGCCACACACGCCGGGCGAGCCGATCATCATCCGGGAGGGCATCAGTTACAACCAGATGACGCGGTTCTTCGAGCGATTGGAGAAGCTGCTTCTCATGGACTGGCATTGCGTTAACGTCATCGGCAGGGAACAGGGATTCTTCCTCGCCTGCCAGCGGGAGAACCGGCCCGGCTTCGCCGTTCAGGTCTGGGCGGTCGGGGGCATGCACCAACGCCAGACAATCTACGACATGAGCGACCGGTCAGCCTTCCCGGCCGCCAAGTCGGGAGTGCGTCCGCTGTGGGTCGATTACCTGCTTCACCCGGAGCATGACGACAACACCGCCTTCGAGCCGGATTACCCGATGGACAACCCCGACGACGGATTCTGATTTGCATTCCTCGGGTGTCCGGCACCGGACACTCACGGGGAAGCGGAGCGAAGGCCGTTCGTCTGACGTTCGCTTGAATTAGACTCTTTAACCAAGTTTTGCGTGAGTGTCCGGCGCCGGACACTCACGCTCCGTTTCAGGAGGGGGTTCGGAGATTCCGTGCCCCCTCTTGCGTTTCCCGGTTTCTCCCGGTTTGGGCCGGTGGCGTGATGCGACGCCGTTGCGCGGCCTCTTTGAGACCGGGGGCCGGAAACCCGCTGCCCTATGTTCCGGGTGCAAAGCCATCCGCCCGATGGCGGGAAGGGGACGGACAACGCCGTCCTCCGAATCCCGGCGTCATGGGACGCGGCATCAGTCACCCCCGGAAACACAGGACACAAGACCATGAACAGCATCAATCAGGCCGAGGACGGGTTGAGTCTGGAGGAGATCACCATCGACATCCGGCTTCAGTTTCGATGCGGCCGCGGGCCGTTCGGCTGCGACCCGGCCGTCATCGAACGGTATGCGATGGAGATGAGGGACGGGGACGTCTTCCCGCCGATCCTCGTCGTCGAACTCTCCGAACAGTTTGAGGACCACGGGCCGGGGACGTTGCTCCTCGTCGGCGGCTTCACCCGCTTTTGCGCGGCCCAGGCGGCCGGGCTGACCTCGCTGGCCGCCCGAATCCGCCCCGGAACCTGGGCTGACGCCAAAAAGATGGCGTGGTCGCAAAACAGCGACCACGGCCAGCCCCGGACGAAAAACGACCTTCGCCGGATCATCGAGGCCGTGCGGGCCGACGATCCCGATGTTTCCATCCGCCAGATCGCCAAACTGGTCGATTGCTCCAAATGGATGGTTCACAGCATCATCGGCGTCGCCGAACCCAAACCGGCGGCAACGTCCGGGTGTCCGGCGCCGGACACTCAAACACCACCCAGGGAGATCCGAACCGGGAACGATTCGGGCAACGATGTGGACGACGCGGAAGATTCCCCGTCGTCCGGCCCGGTCAACAGGACGAAAGACGACTCGGGGGAAATCACCGATCCGTTCGCCGAAGTCCGGGCGGGCCGGCGGATGGCCGTCGAAATCGCGGCGGAGTTGAAGGCGCGTCTCAAACAGGTGGAAACATTGAAGATGCGGCCGGGAGGCGCGGCCGTCAAGTTCGGCGTGTGTGAAAAGCATCTGGAGGAGGTTCGCCGCCACCTCCTGTATCATTGCCCGGCCTATGGCCTGACCGACGAGGCCCGCCGTCTCGCGGGTGACAAAGATCCCTCGCACGGACGCGGCTGGCTGACGGAAACCGAGGCGGGCCGGTTGCCCGAGAACGTGTTGAAAACCTGCGTCAAGTTTTGATCTTGTGCGTGGGTGTCCGGCGCCGGAAACCCACGCACTGATGGTCGGGGAAACCTCCCCCGGAGATTGAGATGAAGTTCGCCGAGAAACTCAGAGAGATGAGAAGCAAGGCCGGTTTGAGCCAGTCGGCCCTGGCCCGCAAGGCCGGCGTCGGGGCGGGGACCATTCATGCCCTGGAGCAGGGGAAACGCATCCCGACTTTCCCGATTCTCCAAATGCTCTCCCGCGCCCTGGAAGGCCCGATGGGCGTTTGGGACGGTCTGGAGATCGAAGCCACCCCCAAGATGCTGGCCGTGAAGTCAAAGGACGGAAGGGGGAAAGCGTGCGGGTGTCCGGCGCCGGACACCCAGGCTGTTTGAAACCGTGTGAGAATGAAACATCCCCCTTCCATGCTATCTCGCACGGCGAGAGGGAGGGCATCATGCCGGGCGGGGGTTTGGAAAACCACCCGAGGATGAACGGAATGACGGGGATCGACCGTTCCGATTGGCCGACGCCCCCGGAAGGTTGTGGCTCCAAAAAAACGTGGCGCTATCCGGACGGTCCTTTCATCCTCGCGTGGTTTTCCAAGGCCGTCCGGCTCGGACGACCGCAAGCAACAGGGAACATGATCTGAAACTCTTCACCGGAGAACATCCGATGAAATACTGCGAACGACTGCGTCAGGTACGGAACACCAAGAAACTGAGCCAGTCCGAAATGGCCCGCCCTTGGGGACGATCTGGGCATTTGAAAATGGGATTCGGCAGCCGAACTTTCCGTATATGTTGCACTCAACCAAAAGCCTCTGTGTCTTGATGAAAAATCGGGCGGCTTTCTTCGCGACTCGCTAAGTCTGGAATTAATGTGACTGGGCGAGCCACAGTCAAATTGATCTAATCACACTATCCACCGAACTCGTCGCTCTTGCCAGTTTGTCGCAAACAAAGTTCTCGTCTGAGATGGTTGTGTTTCTGGCAAAGGACGAGGAAAATTTCTTGGGAACACTATTGAGCTTTCTATGAATATTTTGAGTGACCGAACCCCAGTAGCGGTGAGCTGTCTTGTCGCGATGTTTCTAGCTGCCCTTACCGGAATACTGGTATTCCTTTGCGCCAAATCACATTTTGGAGAGGTTGTCGCTGCGATCAGCGGTTTCGTAATCCTGATTGTCTTACTTCTAGGTATCATTACCATAGCCTATTTCTACCGACCACGAGCGCATGTTAGTTCGGGAGCACGTGTGCTTATATACGCACTCGGTTCATTGTTGTCTGGTTTGTCCATTGTCGCCGCAAATCAGGTTTGGGATCTGGTAATCGCAGTTATGAATACGGCAATCCACCTTGCGAATCCCGAGGCAAAACCATTTACACCTGGAGAAGACAACCCGTATTATTTTTCGCTCTTTTGTGCGACGATCATAACGATCAGCCTGTTCGCCTATCTAATGGAGCGGCCACCCTTAACGCTTGAGCAACCCAAATCCACAGAAAAGCTATCTCTCCCGACGTCGTCGGCCGAGAAAAACCGTTTCCGTTTGTGGTTCGAATGCTTTCTCCCTTCAACCGCCGTGTTACTGGCTTGGGCGGTTCTCGAATATCGAAGTGAGTTGCGATTCGCGTCAGAGGATTTTGCCGATGGCATACATTCCGCAATGCTGTCCTCCGGGGAGCGGATTCGACTCGCGGCAATGGTTGCGATGAGTTTTGTCGGGTGGTATTATTTCGGGGCTGCGATGATTGTGTGGTATCGTCGTCGGGAATCCATTCGGGAGGAATATTCGCTCTATGCATCCGCAGCCTCAGTGACCATTGCATTAGTGGTGATACTCACGTGGGCTCTTTTCATCTTGGATCACATGGGTGCAACTCCTTGGACCGCTACCAGAACATACTTCGACCTCGCGAGAGGACATCGTCCCCTTCCATTGAAAGAAGACATCGCTAGGCCAATCGTGGCTTCGGGACTTCTGGTGTTGGGCTACTTGACCCTATGTTACTTCTTCGCCAAATGGAACGGCCTTAAGAGTACCGAACAGCACCGACTGCAACAGAAATTCGAAAAGACTCAACTTCTTCTAGAAGGGATCCGCACTTGGTGGAGATTGCTGTCCGGTGGGATGCTCCCGACAATATATTTGCAACCTCCCAGGCCAGATCCAATTCTGTCGGACCCGCCCGTTGATCCGCTTATTGCTTGGAAAGATCGTGCCCGCGAACTGGCTCGTCTTCGCACCTCTTCCTACGTGTTGGGTGAGGAAGCGATTTGGCACGACCTAAAGCGATGTTGGGTCGGGCGTAATAGGGATACGGGCAAACGAGTGTTGCTGTTCGTCGCCCATGAAGGGGACAAAAAAACACTCACAGAGCAGGTCTCGTATATCGACGAATTGAGTGGCATGGCTGGTCCGGAGATTGGTGACATCATTTTCGCCATTCTCAAACCCGCTGAACTAGAGAAAACGAACTGGAGGAATATTGCCATTCAATGGAATTCGGAAAGTGATCTTCTCGACAATCTTGTAGATTTCAGTGATTACTTCCATGCGATCAAGCAAAGGGTACTCTATAACCGATTGCCTGATTCCGAACTCACTGTCGAAAAAGTGTATCGTGAGTCGCTGATTTCATTGCCAAATGGCGACAAGGAGAATGTGGAGGCCTACCTCAACCAGTGGGTTACTGACCCATCTCGACGACAGGTGGTCTTGCTCGGTGAATATGGTCAGGGCAAAAGCACGGCGGCACTCATGTGGGTGTACAACACAATTGAAAAGTTGAAGCCTGGCCAGCGACTCCCACTTTTGATCGAGTTGAGGGGCTTGAGCCCTCGCAGTCTAACTCCCGAGGAACTGCTGGGTGTTTGGGGACAGAAGTATAATCTCAATCCCCGCGCGCTTCTCCGCTTGCTGATTGCAGGCCGAATCACGCTGATTTTCGAGGGCTTCGATGAGATGGATCTCGTCGGCGACTCGGAAATGAGAATACTGCATTGCCGGGCTCTTTGGAACTTCTCCTTTGAAAGAGCCAAAATACTGTTCACCGGCCGGCCAAACTTCTTCTTCACCACGCCTGAGTTGGAGGAGGCAATGCGCACCACTCGGCGAATGGCTGGTAACCATTATGGTGACATCGTAGAGTTGGAACCATTCGACATGATCCAAGTAAAGGACGCACTTCGAAATTTCTCTTTGGAAGTTCAAAAGCAGATTCCCGAACGTGCCATTCGCAACAAACGGTTCAGTGAACTTGTTTCTCGTCCATCGTTGCTTCACGTAGTTGCAACACTGTGGATTGATCATAAGCTGTATCAGAAAGATCCAGATGAGTTGACATCAGCATATGTCATGGATTTATTCATTCGCTCCAGTTACCGACGTCAAGGACTAAAAGCTGCACACGGAATGTACGGGCTAGGTTTGACACTGGACGAACTGGCATATTTTATGAAAGGAATCGCAGTCCACATGTCGGTCAATGGATTGGAGAATCAGATTTCTTTTAACCAACTTCGAGATGCGTTTGAAAATCTTTACGAAGCTATACCTGAATGTGTATCTACACGTCCTTATGGCGGCGAGGCGGCAGACCCTTTGAAGAACCGGATCGGCGGGGATGAATTGAAAAAGCTAGGAATTTTGGCTGCGGTTCACACTGCCGGATTACTTGTCAGCGATCCAACAGCCATTGGCAAATTCAGCTTCGCTCACAAGTCGTTCATGGAATTCATGGTCGCGGACGTGTTAACCAAGCGACTTCTCCAACCCGAAGAGTTTGCTGAGGCGGCGATCTGTAACGCTACGGGAGCCAACGTCTTGACCGTATTCAAATTACCTGTAGCGGTACAGTTCCTAGCTGAACTCGTCGCTGGACAAGCTCGATCAAAGAAGACAGGCACTGAACTTGCTTTTCAAGAAGACATTCGGCTCGCGCGCCAATTGTATAGATCGCTCGTCACCCCACGATACCAACCACTCAGTTACTTCAAAGCTTTGCACTTCGCATTCGTATCAGTTAACTTTGCCAGAGAATTAAAAGGAGATAGAAAAACGAATTCATTGTTGAATAATATAGGCGAGAGATTGCCGACTGTTTTATTTCTACTTTTGCCTATTCATTTAATCGCGCAAGCATTATTATCGGGCACAAGTCCGACGATTACTCCGCTGACAGGGCTCGCCGTTGCATCCACGGTTGCTATGGGGGTATATTCTTGTGTGCGACTTATGTTTGTCATAGACTCGCAAATGATGTGGGAGAGGCTTGCGGCATGGAGAGCAATTTGTCGTCAGCTATGTATTAGTGATGTGGTACTACACCGAGTAACAGGCACCTTCGTTTTCCCTTGGCTGCGAGGACATCCTTTCCACATCTTTTCAAGCAGCAATCGAGAAATGATACGATCTTCCTTAGTACAAATTGCGTCACGAACTCATTGGGCGACAATAGAACGTATCCCGTGGAGAGTGATCGATTCCGTTCTTGAGCAAGCAGAAGCGTATGCAATTAGAGATCCGGCGAGTATAATTCCTTCTGACGAAGTCGATGTATTAATGAAACGTGCTTTCGGAGAGGAGGTCAATTAATATTTTGAATATTTTTGATGCGAATCTGATTCAATCAGCGCAAGTGATTTCGAGAATATTCCGGATTGTTTGTCAGTGACATCTTCTGAAACATGATATCTTTACTGATATTCATAACATGGTTTGACATGACACATATCCAACTTTCTTAAGAGATCAAATTCCACTTGGAGATATTTCGAGTTGAGATCTTTCATGAAGCTTCATTTTTACTTCGCCCTTTCATTTTGGATGGCTTCATAGAATTTAAATGTTTTCAGATCATACGAGCACGAACACAGACTCTTTTACTCCTGCTCGGGTAATTTTCACCGAACTTGATCGTGCAACCATTGAAAGGTGTCCGGCGCCGGACACTCGGCGGAACAAAGTTGCGTCTATGTCTTCAATGGCTTCCCGGTCATCAGGGCCGCGATCAAGGAAGCCCGTTCCGCCTCGGTCAATCCGGCGAGTTGATCGGCCGACATCTCCACACCGCAAGCCCCCTGCTCTTCTTTCATCCCGCCACTTTTCTTCCAGACGAGCGAGGCAATCGATCAGTCGAAATACCCGCCCGGACCAAGACCAGCACGGATGAACGCACTGACTCGGGTAGCATTGGCCAAAGGGAGATGAGTTCGGCCAGGTCGGCCGGAACTTCTGGCCTTGGCTCAGCCCGTGGCTCAGTCAAATTTGAAATTGACGGATTTGTCGTGTTTTTCAAGGGTTTTTGCGATCCGGTCAGAGAGTTCGATCCTCTTCCACTCCATTTTCTCACTGATTGTCACTCGTTCACACCCATCTCCAATTGTTGTCAAATCCCCTGAATTTAAGCACTTTTCAAGACTTCCCGCCAAATCAACGGCCGGGTTCGTTGTCACCTGTTGGCATTCATTCCCATTCGCTTGGGCCAGTGGGTGGGCCAGTGGAACGGCGGCCGGAGGCTTGATGGAGATGCCCTGCGCGGCGCGATGAAGAGTCTCGTCATCCACCTTTCCGTAGGTTTCCGTGAACAGTTTGACATCGGCGTGGCGCATCATGAGCTGGGTCAGGGTGATCGGAACCCCCGATGTCTTCAGCCACAACGCGAACGAATGACGCAGGGAATGGAAGGTCACGAACCGCTTTCCCTGCGGAGTCTCGGTCACTGTCTCAACCCCGGCGGCCCTGGCATCGGTTTGGATCATCACGCCCGCGTGCCATGTCCATGAGCCGGGAAACAGGCGGTCCTCGGGCCGGAGTTCCGCGACAAGACGAAGGAGCTCGGAGGCAACCGGTTCGGGGACGGCCTGACGGGCGGTCTTCTTGTTTTTGGTGCATCCGGCGACGACGTTCACGAACACTTTGCCTTCCGCGTCCCTTTCCACCTGTCCGGCTGTCAGTGAGGCCAGTTCCGCAGATCGGAGCCCGGTGACGCAGGCGACACGGTACAGGATGGCGCGTCGGGGGCCGGTCAGGCGCTTGTGCGGCTTGCCAACCTCGGCGGAGGCAACAATGGCCAAGAGTTCCGTCACCGTCAGCGGCCGTGGCTTGCGGACAGGCTCCTTGCCACGTGCCGGATTGCGGAGGTCCACAAAAGGGTTCTCCGGGTAGCGTTTCTTCTTGTGAAGCCATCGCCCGAAGTTCGAGTAGTCCCCCCTCAGATCCTCCAGCGTCTTCGGGGATCGCGTTGCGGCCAGTTCGGCGAGATGTTCTTGGGCCTGATCGGCGTTCACCTCTCGGAGCAGTTTCCACTTGGTGAACGCGATGAGAGCTTCGAGGCGAGTGCGCCAGCGATTCACTGTGGAAGACTTCACCCCTTCGTTCGTCTTGTCGGCTAGAAAGTCGTCGATCTGGATAAGGATCAACCCGTTGAGGTGGGCATCCGACGCCACGGGCATGCCCGCCCGCTCGGCCTCGGCCTGAAGCCGCAACTTGGCGAGCATTTTCTTTGAAAGTTCGGCGGATTTGACCAACGGCACGCGCCGCCATCCCGTGGCGGTCTTCACCTTCCCGTAGTAGTTCGCGGTTTTCTTCTTCTGGCCGGTTTTCGGATCGGTGAAGGTTCGGCGAAAGATGTCGGCCATGATGATCCCCAAAAGTTTCGACGATCCGAAGGATAACCCAAAACGGATCGCCATGTCCGCCATACCTCTTTTTAATTCGTCTGCCTGGCCCACTCGGCGCGGGTGAAAGGTTCGCCGTCCGGGCGACGGGTCCGCAGCCAGATCAGAAATCCGTCGCTATCCCACTTCTTGGACCGCCCCGCCCTGATTGGCGCCGGGATCTTCTCTTCGGCGTCCATCCGGTCAACGGTCGAACGCGAGACGCCGAGCAATTTCGTCACATGGACAATGTCAAGGACGATCGGCAGCGAGTCAGCGGACGGGATGCCAACGGCCGAACGCACAAGCGTCAAGACGGCGTCCTTGACGGGATCGGAGAGGGCGGGCCAATGTTGCCGCAATTCGGCGAGTCCGTCCACCGCTTGGGAAGGTGGAACGGTCCGAAAGTCTTGGAGCCGGAGCGTGGGGGCGGTGTTGATCCTGGGCTTGTAAGGAATTTTGTGTCAGGGGAGGGGAACGGGTATTACC
>NZ_JH636439.1:1538586-1557862 GCF_000255705.1 Zavarzinella formosa DSM 19928 | reverse complement strand
TTGAAGGCCGGATGCCCAAGGTAACCGGCCAGTGACTGCAACTGCCGCTCCCTACAACCTTGACACAAAAGAAATTACAGGCCCTCTTGTTCTTTCCGAAGCTTTCATTTCGGCTCCTTCGCTCCCTTCGGAGTGAGATAGAGTCCTTTTCTGCCTCCGTGCGGCCGACCCGCAAAGCCGCGTTCTATCAGCCCGTCAACGGCGGTCTTGACGACCGCCTTGCCGCTCGCAAGCTCCTCTCCAATCTCGTCCAGTGTCCAGGGCTTGTTCAGCCCGGATCGATGGAGCAGTCCGAGGACGTCCGCTTCGGCTTTCGTGAGAGGCATGGCTTCGTCAACCGCAGTTCCTGTCGTCGCGAGCCTCAGGGGGTCTCGCTTGAACTCTTTCCACTCGAACCGCTCAAACTCCGTTGCGACTTCTCTCCAGTCGGGTAGTCCGGAGTAATCTCCGAGTTCACGAAGGTGACGGGCAAACTCACGTCCCAGCGACCACGGACTCTCATCGTCCGGACGTTCTGCCCAATGCGTTGTCTTGCGTGCGGCCGCAATGTCACTCGCCCTGGCCTTGAACCATATCGGCCCCCACAATTCTCTGCGGATGACCAGCAGGGTTATGATGTCTTCAAGGTTTTCGATGCACAGATCCCGCTGCACTCGCTGGTAAATGGTTTCGTAAGCCACCGACGTGGGCAGATCAACGCCACGCATCACGCATCGGGGCCTTGAGGTCATCCATCACTTCCCAGAACTGCCTGCGGTTCACGTGATCCGAGAAGTCGTCCATGTCGGGGAAGGACAGATCGCCGAAGATCTCGTCATTCTGCCATCGCAAGATGTGTGCGTACGCGGTGTCGAGGGAGCATAGGCACTCGACCGCCGTCCAATTTGGTTACGGAAACAGCCACTCAGGCTTTTTGAGCATTGTCCCGCCCCCTCAGGCAGGTCCTCGAAGTGAAACCGGACGGGGCGGGCGGTGAGGAAACCGCTTTTCGGGAGCTAACCTAGCCCCGTTCGAAGGATAAAAGTCTACCGCGACCTCGCGGGTTGCTCAATGTGAGTTAATCGCGAATCCGATCAAAACCAAAGGGAGTGCAGACGTCTGCACCCCCGGCGAAGCGACGCGGGATTTTACTGCTATCTCCTGTCCCGCAGGGTTCGGGTGCAGACGTCTGCGCCTGTCCTCATCCAAGCGGGCTCGGCCGTAATTTCGCCACCGCCCGGCCGAGAATCTGACTGACCCGCTGCCGGCTGACACCAAGTAGCCGGCTGATCGCGGCCAGGGATTCGCCGTTCTGGCAATGCATCCGGACAACTTCAAATTCGCGAGGTTGAAGCGTTTGTCTCGCGTGGTCCCACATCTCGGCCGCATCGAGGACGCTGCCGACGGCTTCTGCGCCATTCGTCGAGGCTGGCAGCCCCTCCTTATCCGGAAAGTGGGCCAGTTGTGAGAGGGGTAGCTCCCGTTCTTGACGCCGTCGGCACTTCGCCACCAGTTGACGGAGTCGGTGACAAATGACCATCACGGCATACTTCTTAAACGGCACGCCACGGTCGGCATCGAACAACTGATTGGCGTAGGCCAGCGCAAACAGGGCCTCGGCGAACATGTCGTCCGGCCGGACGCCCCGGCCTTCGCCGCGAATGAACTTCCACGCAAGCGCCCTGGCAAGGGACAGGTGTCCGGGAAGCTCGGCCGTGTTCGTCAGGGGACGCGCGTCGGAGGCTCGGTCGGTCGGGGTTGCCGTCGGCATCGGAGGATATCCAAAGCTGAGTGAGAGTGGAAGGCAAAGCCCGCCCGAACTCCGGGCGGGCGACGGACAGTCGCCGGAATCATTCCAAAGGAACTCCCTCGCCCTTGGCCAAGGCGAGCAGAGCCTCGGACACCAAGAGCATGCCCATCAGGGAACCCCGTTGCTCGCCGAGGCCCTCGGCCGTCATGGGGTCGCCGAGGCCGTCCGACCAGCAACGGAAGAAGTCTTTCACCATCCGCCGGGCGGATGGGTCGGCCAGCAAAACCCCTCGGATGCTCGCGGGAGGATTGGCGGGCAAGTCGTCGGCAACAGTGGCCGTTTCACTCAAGGGTTGGCCGGGAACCGGCACGGGCAGCAAAGCGGCCGGCCGGACGGCGTCGTCGGGATCGCCGAGGGTGATGACGATCCCGGCGTCTTTGGTCTGGCCGGGCCAGAAGCCCGCGAGCTCCTCGCCGATCTCATGGAGCAACCGGGCGAGCCGGGGCGTCGGCGTCATCGTCAGGCGGTAGGCTTTCCGTTCCTCTTCTTCGCGGAGGAAGCGTTTTCTCACCTTGGGATCTTGGAGCGGGTTTGGTTTGTTCTCCGGGGCGGCTTTCGATGCCTTCTTGCCAGTTTTCGGGCGGTCGGTCGTCTTGGTCTTCATGGTCGGTTTCCTCATGGTGAACGGGTGTCGGTCGACGCCGGGCGGCGAAAGCCGTCACGCGAGGGTGCGTAGTTTGGGCGGGGCCGCCAGAACTGGCGGCCTTCGTCACTGTTCAGGGTTCGGAGAACTCAGAAGGGGAGCGGGATGTCGGCAGCCTCGGCCAGTTCCTCGGGAGTCCGGGTGTCCGGCGTCGCCACGTTGTCCAGCTCGCCCGCGTCGAGCATGGCCCGCAGCGTGTCGAGATGCTTGCAATGCCCGTGAGCCTCGAAGCCCCGGCATTCGCAAATGTGATCTTGCTGGTTTCGGGCGATCAGGCACGAATAAGCCTGCCCATCGGACAGATTGCGGAGACGGAACGCCCGGCCATCGAGTTGGCTCGGGAACTCATCGATGGCGTAGGCTTCGACCTTTCGACCCTTGCGGATTCGCAGGGCGGGGACGGCAAACTCGTAGGCCGTTTCGATCTGCCCGCGGTTGCGGGCCGTGCTGCTGGTCGCTACGTTGTTCATGGTCTCGATCCTCTCAGGGGTTTTGGGACTCGACCGGGGCGGGATCACTACTCCCGCCCCGGTCACTTCAAACTCATTCTTTCTCGGCGGCCCGGCTCACACACACCAGCTTCCGCAGTTGCATGATGTGTTCTTCGAGATCGGCGACGTCGAACGATTCCCCGCACTCTTTGCAGTGGAAGCTCTCGCAGTCGGCGAGCACCAGACACAACCCGTGTTCGGCGTTGCAGAGGATACATCGAGTCGTCATGGTCATGTTTCTTATGTGCTAGTTTTCTATCACAACGGCATGATATGCTAGTTTTTTAGCACCGTCAACAGCAGATGATAAAAAACTAGCAGAATTTCAAAAGTCTGTTATCCTGATGGTGTGAACCGGGTTTGTGAGGCGAGTGATGAAGAAGAAGCCGGAAGTGACCGAGTCGCTTGGAAGCCAGGTTGCCAGACTGAGGGAAGCGGCCGGAATGACCCACCAAGCCCTAGCCGATGCGGCTGGCGTGGCGCGTCAGACGATCCGATTCTTGGAAGGCCATTCTACTCCTTACGGAACGAGTGTTGAGACGTTCCTCAAGATTTGCCGGGTGCTGGAAGCGGATCCGTGTGAAGTGCTGTTTCGATTGCCGGAAGTCCGGCTTCCGGCCGACGAACATCCCCCGGAAACGTCGGCCGAGGAGACGGAGAAGCCCGCCAAGAAGACGACAGGCAAGAAGAAGCCGAATTGATTTTTTGCAATCCGTCCGGGGTGCAGACGTCTGCACCTCTCTCCCGTCTGCCTTTTACTGCGTCTGCTTTCAAGGAAGAAAAGCCATGCTCAAGGAAGAGCCGGAAGCAATTCGTGATTTGTTACGGCGTGCCTCGAAGGTTCTGGCGATGCTCGCCGAAAGCAGTTTGCTGGACGCCATTCTAGATGAAGACCCTACCGAGTCTCCCTGCCGCGAGACTCCGCATTCAGATGTCTTGAATCCAAAGCCTCGCAAGTCATCAAAGTCCCGGCCAAGGCCCCGTCCCAAGCCGGTGACTCTGAACGGTTCGGACGCTGCCGCGATGCTCAGCATCGGCCTCTCCAAGTTCAATGCGCTGAGCCATGAGAACGTGTTCACGTTAATCGCCGACCCTCGCGGCAGAAAGAGCGGACGGCGAATCTTCTATCACACGGACGAACTGGAGATTTACGGCGAAACGCGAAACCCCGAGCGGGTCCGCGAGTTTCGCCGTGAAATAGGACGCCTGAAAAGGGAGTTCCCGCCAAGTGCAGACGTCTGCACTTGGCGGGAACCGCCATCGACATGACGGGCTAACATCACTCAACGAAGGCATTGAGGGAGAAATTCGGACAATGGCTTTGGCGGGAATCCGAACATCCCCTTTGGGATCGGGCCAGCGGAAATGGCCAAGACGCGGTCGGCCACTGAACCGGAGGCAAACATTTGCCTTCTGGCAGGACTCAAAACAGCCTTCAACGTGCCCAAGCCGGGAATGTCGCGCACATCCCCGACGACGGCCCGGACACGTTGTGCGAATACGTCAAAGGGTTGTTTCTCGAAGATATTGGCGTTGATCCCCGACACGGTGAATTCAACGACTTGTCGGGCGAGTGTTGGCATGCTCATGATTCTGATCCTTTCGAGTAATGCGTTCGGCAAGCAGTTCGCCGAATCGCTTTGAAGGTTAGGCCGGTTGTCGGCCTTGATATCAACTTGACCCGGCGGCCCGGCGTCGCTCGGCGAGTAATTCTGCAAACTGCTCTTTGGAGACCTTTCCGTCCGGCATTGACATCCCCATGATTCGGGGAACCGGGTACAGATCAATCTCATGGGGGTGCAGTCCCCACTTCTCCTGAAGACTCCGATAGATCTTCGCCCATCCCGGCGAGCCGATCACCTCGGAGACCAGCAGCCCCCGGCAAGTCAACGACATGTCGGGCCGGTCGGCAAGGGCCTCCTCGGGAACGGTCGTCGCGGTGTCGAGCCGGATGAGCGCCTCGACTGGATCAAGCATCGCGACGGCTTCGCGGATGCGCTCAAAGGAATGTCCCGACCGCATCAGCCCGGCGGCATGCCAGACAATCCGGGCGGCCCCCTCGACGGACTCGAACACATCAAGCACGTCGTCTGGCGACACTCCCGATTTCACTTGCCCCCGGAGATAGGTCCCGACTGCGAACTCCCGTTCCTCGGCCGTCAGGCAATCGCCGTCGAGATGCCACTCCGGAAGATCCCGTCGGAAGGCAAGGTTGGCGGCCAGCGGAACGGCCCACCGACGGAGCGAGACCAAGTCGGGTACCGTTGGCAAGCCGACGGCCAGGGTGATCTCGCCGGCACCCCGGCCAATGGTCAGATGACCCGGCGGCGAGATCATCATCACCATCCGCCGGACTTTGCGGGATTCGCTTGGCGGGTGAGTTCTCATCGGTGATTTCTCCGGCCGGTCAAAGAAGACGGGCGGCCGGGTGAAAGCCCGGCCGCCCACGGGAGAAGATGGTTGGACGCCGTCCCTCTCTGGTTGTTCACGTTGCTGGCGGCACCGCCTTTGGGGTGGATAGTTTTTCAAGAAGCTCCCTGAATATCATTAACTCGTCATGGCTGAGAATCGAAAAATCCCAACCCGAACCGGTCTTGACCTCGGCCTTCACTTCGCCCTCGACTTTGAGACGTTCCTTCAGCATTCCAAGGGCTTTCGCCAGCGTGGTCAACGCGCTGACCCGGCCCGAATGGGTTCCGTCAGGCCCGGTGAGCGTTGCCTTTTGTTGAAGACGCCTCATCACCCATTCCGTGGTGATGTCAAGTTGCTCGGAGATTGCGTTTCGGCGGACGTTCAGGGCCGCCAAGACTTCAGGTTTGCCAAGCAGTTCGGATGCGATGCTTTTGGCCGTGCGGGAAGAATAGCCCGCACGGATGGCCGCCTGGGTGGCATTGAGATCGACGAGAAACTCGCCGATAAATCGCTCTTGTTTTGGTGTCAGCGCCATGTTGCTACTCCTCTCGCCGCCTCGTTATTCGGCGGTCTCTTCCTCTTCATCGTCTTCATCCTCCGCACCCCCATCCGGTCTCTCCGGCTTTCCGGCGACTTCGGGCCTTATGGCGGTCGCTTCGGTCAAACCCGCGGCCGGATCGAGGCCCGCCAGCACAGCATCGGCGTTTTGCTCGTTGATCATGGCCTCAACGTCAGCAAGCTTCAACTCCGGCATTGTTCGCCGCGAACTCAACCAAACCATCCGGGCGCAACCGGAGGGTGTTTGCATGAGATCGATGAAATCCGCAACACTCGGCTCCGGCTGGACGGCCGCGCAATGCCTCACATAAGAGTCGATCAGGGTCTTCCGGTCATTCGGGGAGAGACCGTCGAGGCCCAACTCAGAAAGGGGAGTCGTCCGGGCCTTGAGCTTGGTTCTCGCCCAACGTCTGAACGCATAGAGTTCGGACGGCCCGGGTTGTCCGACGATCAGGCGAAGCGTCTTGTCGCCCTTTGTGATGGTCAGCGGTTCCGGGACGTTTTTGGTCTGATTCATGCTCATCCCAATGCCTTTCGAGTTGACTCAATTCTTGGCGGAACATCTTTCGTCGAGAAATTCACGGTCCGACACCACCCACTCCAAGCTTTCCGACGAGCCCCACAATGTTCTCAAGCTTGTCGACCATCTTTATTTGCTGGTCTAATTGCTTCTTCGCAATGTCTTCGCCGTCTCCCTTGGCAAATGCCTCTTGAAGCCGGTCAAACGTGCCTTGAAGGCTCTCGAACTTCACATTGACTTTTCTGGTGAACCCGGGCGGATCATCATCGCCGGCGCCGAAGAAGCCTTTGACCTTGTCGGCGATCACATTGGCGATGCGCTTGGCTTTCTCAAACCCCTTGTTCAGCCTGTCGATGTCGATTTGCGGGGGAACTATGGGCGGCATGCTCGCAAGAACTTCTTGAATGCCCGTCGGTTTAATACCTCTTTTAGCCCCTTCACTCTCTATGAACTCTCGCTGCTTCTTGTCGATTGCCGCTTGGGCTGGATCCCAAAGCTCCTGAATTTTCAGGTAAGAGGAAGCGAACTGTTTTGCGATCCAGTCACTCGCGGACGCTGCGGACCTCATCAAAAAGTTGAAGAAGGTGGCTCCGGCCACCGTGACCTTCTGAATGAAGCCGATCACGTTGTCCGTCCAAGTCTTGTTCGCGCCGCTGACGGCGTCGGCCGTGCTTGGAGCTTCGCCACGGAAGAAGTTGAAGAAGATCGTGGCGGCCGCAATAATTGCCGCGATGCCGGCAATGGCGATCCCGGCTGGCGAGGCGATGGCGGCCAGAACAGTCCCGATCGCTCCGGCGACAGCCACGAATGCCGGAAGCATCGCAAGGGCCGCTCCAATTCCCGCCGCGAACGTGGCGACTTGCATGATCGTGTTTTTGGTTTCCGGGCTGAGCGCCCGGAATGCCTGGGCACCCTCAATGAGAAGGTCTGTCAGTTTGCGGACATAAGGAGCGAGTGAATCGCCGACAACACGCGAGAAGTATTCCCATGCTTTGCTCAGGCGGTCGGCCTCGACGGTGTTCTCCATCGCAGCCCGGCCGAACGTGCTAAGGAACCCGCCACCGAGGGTGCCCGCGACTTTCCCCAGCGCACCGGCGGCCCCAAGAATCTTGTTCATCTCTCCGGAAGCAGCCTGGGCAAATTGCTTCATTCGGCCGAGCCCGCCTTTCACAGGCCGCTCGGCCGTCTCGATGCCCTTTACGGCAAAGTTGAGAAACAGTTGGCCTATCTGTGACTGAATCACGGCAGGGCTCGGTGGTGTTGATTGTTCGAGTCGGCGTCCGGAATGAATTGTCGCCGATTCGAGAGGGTGCGTGTGAATGAGGCCCCGTCTTCCCACCCGTGGACGACCGGCCCGGCCCCGTTCGACCAAGTTGTCAGCAGCCCCGGCCCCGCTTCGTCGGCCCGGACGTCGTCTCGATGACGCAAGCCGGTTCCGGCAGAGTCCCGCCTGGCATACTCATCAATCCTCGACGCAGATCTCGGCGTGGTGCGAGTGGCGGTGGCCGGCGGCGGTGGCTCCCGGAAGTCTTCTGGGAAACACGCATGGAGCACGTCGGCCCATTGCTCGGTTGAGAGGCTGAGCGTTCCGGCGAACGTGGCCACCTCCAGCCGCTCGATGAGCAGTTCGCGGATTTCGACGGGGACAAGAGTTTTCTTGGCGATGATGGATCGGGGTGCAGACGTCTGCACGTTGGGTTCAGGATTGGCCGCCGATGGAGGCCTCAATCCGGGAACGCATGGAACGGACCGTGTCTTCCATGCCGAGCCGACTGCGATTCGCGGCGAGCATCTCGACATGAGAACCCGAAGGATCGACTACGACGCGAACGCTGAGATCGGAGATGATGGCGCCGACGGACTCGGGATCGATGTGAACGGCATTGATTCCCCTGCCTGTCCGGCTTCAGGGATACTCGCCTTCCCGGCTTGAGTTGGCGAAGGGAGGAGGATTGGGGATGCCGAGCCAGCCGACGGCGATGCTCCTCGGCCACCATTTCGGCGACTTTGAGAAGCCTTGTCGCGAGGGCTTTCCGCACCTCGGACATGACCGGAGTTACGTTGGAACGGAGTTCTGCGGTTTTCATGGCTGAGAGATCCTCGACCCCCACGATACCATGACGAAGCGTCTGCCGAAGACCGGGGATGCGAGAACGTGACGGTGAGGCCAAGCGATCAGTCGAGTTTGTACTTGCGGTCGATTTGCATGCGAACCGGCTCAAGCCGCTCGTTGACGAATTGCGTCTGTTGAGCCTCGGCCCTCGCGCCCTCAACTTCAGATCAGTTTTCGAGGCCGGAAATTTGGCCTCGGCCTCAGTCTGGAGTTTCGTCTTGGCATGTCGGATGGCCTCGTTCTTGGCCGCCGTCACAGCGGCAGCGGTTCGGGATGTCTCCAATTTCCACTTGGCCAGAACGTCGGCGAGCTGGTCTGGTTGCGATGGCGGCAGGCTTTCGCGGTTAGGCCACTGTCTCATCGTCGCCGCCGTCGTTCTGGCCCGGTCCACCTTGCGGACGACGAGCGGGCGGGCATCCTTCGGATCGTTCTCCGGCAGATCGGGGCCGGGAGGAAGTTCCAAGCCGACGGGTTTTCCTTGATAGCCGGAACCACCGACGATTGACGCCGGGATGCGGAATCGCACCGTTCCGCTCTCCCCGAAATTCGACGCCGACAAGTCAAGGTCAATGGACTCGGCCGCCTTCAGGGGAACCTCGAACACAAGAAGATCAGACACAATACGATCCGGAGGAAGGTCCGTTCTCCCGTCAATGGTGCCTGTCGGCCAGGCTCCGTTTCGGAACGTGACGATCTGATAAGTGTTCCCGAAGTTATCCCGCAGCGAGCCGGATGAACCGGAGATGCCGAGGTAACTTCCCGACCAAGATTTGTACTCCAACATGCGAGTGGGGTTCACGTTCACGACTTCGACGCCAATCATCAGATAGGCTCTGAAGAAGTACCCGCCCCTTGGAATGACTTCAGCGGAACTTCGCCAATCTGCAAGGTGGTCAGTCGGACTTGCGCGTCTCCGAGGCGAACTGCCTGATCGTGCGGAGCCCGAGGTTCGGCGGTATCAGCCGTGGATTCGATTTTGTTCCTCTTGGGAATTGGGCCAGATGTCCCAAATTCGTTTGGGCCAACGGGCTGTTGTTTCATTTCCGGGCCACCGCCGCCGCAGGCGACGAGCATGGCGAGCGTGCCGGCGAAGCAGGCGACGGTCAGGGCGGAACGCATTGCCACTCCTTGAGTTTGGAAGAATTGGTCGAGTCTCTCCCTTATTCGCGGGAGTAATGTGATTGTTTTATTCGACGGCCTGCAGGCAGGAACGGCGAATCTAAATTCAAGCGGCAACGTCAGCTTCGGGAATCAAATCACTACGGGGATTTCGCGTGATTTAAGGGAAGATACAGTGGCCAAGGAAAACGGCCTCTCCGATGAAAATGCCACCCTCTTTCAGGGCGGGCTGAAAGAATACAAAGACCTGAAATCATTTGGCCAATCGTCGTCGGTCGCTTCGTTGACGGACCTTGCTTTCCAGTTTTCCTTTGGTCGCATGTGCATCTCTGCCATCTCTGCGTTCACGGTTGTGACTTCAAAGCGATCGAATCGCATCGGTCATCACCTAGTTGCGCCAGCGACTTCAACGAGGGTTCCCTCGGGAAGGTCGTCGCCTGGTCGCACGACCAGCGTTTCCCCGCCCGTCAGGCCGGACAGGATCTCGACCGTGGTGCCGAAATCCCGGCCGACTTGCACCGGGCGATAGTGGATCGCCCCGGTCGAATCCAGCACGGCCACTTTCGTTCCCTCGGCCCGCGTGACCACCGCCGCCCCCGGCACGCGCATCACGCCCGTCGGGACGTCCAGTCGGAAACGGACCTGAAGATACATGCCGGGCAGGAGCGCCCCGTCCGCGTTCGGGACATCCACCTGCACCCGCAGCGTCCGGGTGCGGGGATCGACGGCGTGGGTCGTGCGGGAAATCGTCCCCGGAAATTCCCGGCCGGGGGTCTCCGGCCGAAACACCGGGGCAAGCTGGCCGGAATGCACGGAAGACGCAAATGTCTGGGGAATGTCCGCGAACACCCGCAAGGTGTCCACGCTGGCCAGATGAAACAGTTCCCGGGCGTTGGCGTTGTCGGCGACGATCAACGCTCCCGAGTCGAAGTTTCGGGCCGTCACCACGCCGGCAAAAGGCGCCGTGACTTTTTGAAACCGTTGCAGATCCTCCAACCGCCGGACGTTGGCCTGATTGGCCGTGACCGTGGCCTCGGACACCCCGACGGACGCCGTCGCCACTTGCAACGCCGCCTCGGCCTCGTCGGCCTCCTGCTGGGTGACGGCATTGGTCCGCACAAGCGGCCGGGTCCGGGTCACGTTGACTTTGGCGAGGGCCTCGTTGGCCTTGTTTCGTTCGACGGTTGCCTTCGATTCGGCCAGCGCCGCGCGGGCCTGGAGTAATTGCCCGTCCACTTCCGGCGTCTCGATCTCCGCGAGGAGTTGCCCCTCGGTGACCATGTCGCCGATGTCAACCAGCCGTCGCTTGAGATAGCCGCTGGTGCGGGCATAGACGGCCGTTTCCAGCAGCGGCGAGGCCGATCCCGGCAACACCTGCACCACTTGGGCCGGGGCCCGCTCCACCCGGATCGTCAACACGCGAGGGCGGTTTCCCGTCGTGGCCGCCGAGGTTTCATCCCGCACAGTGATCTGGCGGGCGCGAGCATATCGCCCCGCCAGCCCGAGGACGACAAACACCCCGATCGCCACGCCGGAGATCAACACCATTCGGAAAAAGGACGGACGCGTCGGCGGGGCTTCGATAACCGATTCCTCTTGATGCTCCGTATGGGCCTCGACCGGGCGGGGTGCTTCTGGCGCCGGGGCGCCGGTCACGTTGTTGTTCATGACAGTGTCTCCTTTTCATTCAGCAGAGGCTCGACGGCCGCCGGGGCCTGACGGCGAAGCAAGCTATACATGACCGGGACGAAAAACAGCGTGTAAGCGGTTGCGACGACCAGCCCGCCGATCACCGCCCGGCCGAGCGGGGCGTTTTGCTCCCCGCCATCCCCCAACCCCAGCGACATCGGCAGCATCCCGGCGACCATCGCCATCGCCGTCATCAGCACCGGCCGCAACCGGGTCGAACCGGCTTCCATCGCCGCCTGCCGGGCATCGCGGCCCACGGCACGGCGATCATTGGCAAACGTCACCATCAGGATGCTGTTCGCCGTCGCCACGCCGACCGTCATGATGCCCCCCATCAAGGCCGGGACGCTGATGGTGGTGCCCGTGGCGAACAGCGCCCACAGGATGCCGGCCGCTGCCCCCGGCAGCGCGGTCAGGATGACGAACGGATCGGTCCACGATTGGAAATTCACCACCATCAGGAAGTAAACCAGCAGCACCGCGAACAGCAGGCCGAACCCGAGGCCGGTGAAGGATTCGTCCATGCTCTCGATCTGGCCGCGGATGGCCATCGTGCTGCCTTTGGGAAGCGTCGCCCGCAGTTCGTCGGTCAATTGACGGATGTCCCCGGCCGCCCCGCCGAGGTCGCGGTCCTGCACCGTCGCGCAGATTTCGTAAACCGTCTGCACGTTGTAATGGCTGATGAGGCCCGGCGATTCCGAGCGATGGACGGTCGCCAGATTGGAGAGCAATTGCGGCTCGGCCGATCCAACCCCCGTCACCGGCGTGCTGAGGAGGGCATCGGGCGAATCGATCAACCCTTGCGGTGTCTGCACGGCCACGCGGTAATTCACGCCGTTCTTCGGGCTGACCCAGAAGTTCGGGGTTCCCTGGAAGGAAGAGCTTAACGACACCAGCAGCGAACGGGCCGCTTCTTGTTGGGTGACGTTCAAGCCGCTGGCCATCACCCGGTCCACATCCACCCGCAGTTCCGGGGCATCCGGGATCTGACGCAGTCGAACGTCTACCACCCCCGGAATCTTGGCCATCCGCTCCCGCAACACTTTGGCGACGGCGAGGTTTTCCTCCCGCCGCACCCCGACCACTTGCACGTTGATCGCGGCCGACTTGCCGAATGTCAGCACCTGCCCGGTGATATCCGCCGGGGGGAAGTCGAACGTGCAACCCGGAAAGCGGCGGGGGAGTTCTTGACGCAACCGGCGAATGTGGTCGGCCGTCGGCCCGTGTTCAGGCTTCAGCGCCACCAGAATTTCGCCGTCGTAAACGCTCACCAGTTCGTTGCTGATGTAAGCAGTGTTGGTGTAGAACGGGGACACTCCCATGTTGTCCAACACCATCTCCATTTCCCCGGCCGGGATCTGTTCGCGGATCACATCCTCAATCTGGCCGAACGTCCGCTCCGTCTCCTCGATCCGCGTGCCGGCCGGCGCCCGGACGTGCATCCGAATCTGGCCGGCGTCCACCTGCGGGAAGAAGTCCCGGCCGATCAGCGGGACCAGCACCAGAGACCCCAACGCGAAGATCATCATCCCGGCCACCGTGGCCCAGCGATGCTCCAGCGCCATTGCCAGCAATCCGCGATAGCCCTGCCGAACCCATTCAAAGGCCGTCTCAAACCGGGCGTGCAACCGGCCGAACAAGCCGCTCGGGCTGTCGTGGCTGCCGCGAGCGTATTGCTCGGCTTCCTTGCCCAACAGGAAAAGCATCAAGGTCGGCACCAATGTCCGCGACAGCAGGTAGCTGGCCATCATGGCGAAGATCACCGCCAGCGCCAGCGGGATGAACAGATAAGCGGCCGGCCCGGTCAGGAATACCACCGGGACGAACACGATACAGATGGCCAGCGTGGACACGAACGCCGGCACGGCAATTTGCCGGGCGCCGTCGAGGATCGCATGCCGCAGCGGCTTCCGCATCGCCATGTTTCGGTGGACGTTTTCGATTTCGACCGTGGCGTCGTCCACGAGGATGCCGACCGCCAGTGCCAACCCGCCGAGCGTCATCACGTTCAATGTTTCCCCGATGGCCCAGAGGGCGATGATCGAGCAAAGCACGGAAAGCGGAATGGACGTGATGATGATCAGGGTGGACCGCCACGACCCGAGAAACACCAAGATCAGCATGGCCGTCAGCCCGGCGGCGATGGCCCCTTCCCGCAACACCCCGTCAACCGCTTCACGGACGAACACTGATTGATCGAAAATGATCTCCAGCTTGAGTTCCGGCGGCAATTGGGCCTGAATATTGGGGAGGGCCGCCCGCATCCGGGCGACGACATCCAGCGTGGAGGCGCCTTCGCCTTTGAGGATCGGCAGCAGCACGGCCCGCTTGCCATCACGGCGGACGACATTGGTTTGCACCGCGTATCCGTCCCGCACCTGCGCGATGTCCCGCAGGTAGATCGGGGCGCCGTCCACTGTTTTCACCGGAATGAGATTGAACGCCTCCACCAATTCCGGGCTGCTGTTCACCTTGATGTTGAAGTCGATGTCGCCGATCTTCGCCGACCCGGCCGGCAGGATCAGGTTTTGGGCGTTGACCGCCGTGCTGACATCGGCGGCAGACAGGCCGCGGGCGTAAAGCTGGTTCGGGTCAAGGTCGATCATGATCTGCCGGGGCTTGCCGCCATACGGCTGCGGCACCCGCGCCCCCTGGACCGTCCCCAATCGTTGGATGACGAAGTTGGCCGCGTAGTCGTACAACTCGGCCTCGGTGAGCGTGTCGCTCGACATCGAAATCTGGGCAACGGGGACGCTGGTGGCGCTGTACCGGACGATGTACGGCGGGGTGGTCCCCTGCGGCATGTTGTTGAGAACCGTCTGGCAGGTCGCGGTGACTTGGGCGGTGGCCGCCTCGATCTTGGCCTTGGGTTGAAAGTAGATGCGAATGATGCCGACGCCGTTGTAGGCCTGGCTCTCCATATGCTCAATGTCGTTCACCGAGGCCGTCAGCACCCGCTCGGTGACCAGCAGAATCCGCTTCTCCACATCGTCGGCAGGCATCCCCGAGTAGAGGTAAACGACGGTGATGACCGGGATGTCAATGTTCGGGAAGTTGTCGGCCGGCATACGCCGGATGGCCACGATCCCCACCGCGAGGATGAGCAGGGCCGCGACCACAAAGGTGTATGTTCGCCGGAGGGCCAGTTCGACAATCCACATGATTGATGAAACTCCGAAAGGCCCGCAGGCGGGAAACACATGTGGGAATACTCCGGTCGGACGAAGCCCTAACACGGAATTATTAATTATTGATAATTGCCGTTCCGGGCTGGAACCGGCCACGGAAAGGGGGATAATATTTCATGGAAAAGCTCTCTCTCCCCGGCGAAGCCATGACCGTTCAACGCCTCAGCGCGCGCGACCAGATTCGTCGCACCATCACCGAACGCATCTTGGCCGGGGTCTATCGGCCGGGAGACCGGCTGGTGGAACTTCAGATTGCCCGCGAGTTGGGGGTGAGCCAGGGGCCAGTGCGGGAGGCCTTGCGAGAGTTGGAGGCGTCCCGGTTGGTGGAGTCCGAACCAAACCGGGGCACACGGGTGCGGACAGTCAGCGCCAGGGAGACACGAGAAGCCTACTTGGTTCGCGGCGTGCTGGAACAGTCGGCGGCGCCGACGGCCGCCCTCGCTTTCAAAGGCAACGCCGGCCGCTTGCGCGAGGCATGTGAAGCCATCATCCGGGCGGCCATCGCCGGGGATCTCTCCGAGCAAGCGGCCTGCAACACGGCCTTCCACCGGATGATCGTCGAGGCCTCCGGGAATTTGGTTTTGCTGCGGTTGTGGGACTCCCTGTCGTTTGAACCCCGCCCCCGGCTGACGCTCGCCCGGCCGGATGCGGAGCCGGTGCGGGATGCCGAGTCCCATCGGCCCATCGTCGACGCGCTGGAGCGAGGCGCCGCCGCGCTCGCCGGCCGCTTGCTGCGGGAACATGCAGAATCGTTTGCGCCGCCGGAGGAAATGTGAGTAGCCGACTGTGAAGGCGGGAGTGGAAATTTTCTGGGGGAGTTGTCTGGTGATCGCCTGCTGAACATGTCTTAAACATGTTGATTGATCGCGACCCGACCCAACATAAACAAAAGCTAACAGGCAAGACGGCCGCCCGCTTGGAAGAGTTCTGGCAGTGGCTCGTTCGTAACGTCACGAAATAGAAGAAGACTGTTCGGCCGAGAAAGGCACCAGTCATCACGCCATCACAACTTGACCTTGAACCACGTCCCGCAGTTGCCGCACTTACACCGCCACGTCTTCGGCCATTCGGGATGGATGATGGCCGCCGGATCCGTGGCGACGGCCTTCAGAGCGGACCGCGTTCCGCACTTCGGGCAGAGGCAAGGCAGCAAGGCGGCCGATGCCAGAGAGCCGGTATCGACGGCCGAGGCAATCATGTTGCGTTCCATTTCACTCCCCTTGGTGTGCTTCGGCGGTTCCCAAAAAGTCAAGTTTCGTCAAGTGACCTGGCGTGATTCGGGCCAATTGCTGCTCACCGGCCTCGCCGACACTCGTGAACGGGCATGGGTTAAGTCACAGGCCTGACGGATGGCATTAATTGATTGTCCGCCAGATGACGCAGGGCGCAAGCCAAGGTGGCTTCAAAACAAGATTTTTCAAAACAACGCGGTTGTTAGCCGACCGGCCGAATGCCTGCAAACGAATTCTTGGGGGTCTGCCGCCGAAGTGGTCAGGGATTCGGCCGGGATCGCGTGCCATACAGCCCATAAGCCACTGATGCCACTGCGGTCAGCCCCGCCGGAATGAGAAGCGAGGCTTCGCCGAAGTGACGGAATCCGACGGCCCCGGCGATGCCTCCGGACAGAAACCCAGAAATGACAATAAGGCACATCCGGCGTCGCCTCGGGTCAACGGGCACACCGCCCAACGAATGGCCAAGGAACACGCCCAAGTCGGTGAACATGCCGGACAGATGAGTGGTTCGGACAACGGTGCCGCTGTACGTGCTGGCCATCGCGTTTTGAAGGCCGCACGCCAGCGAGGCGACACAGAGGCCGACGATGGCGTGGTATCGGAGCAGTGGGACGGCGGCCGCCAGCAGAGCCGATTCAATCAAGAGGGCCACACCGTACCGGCGGCCGAGCCGCAGCGTGCCGTCCCGGATGAGGAAGCCACTGAGAGCGCATCCGGCGAGGAACGAGCCAAGGAGGGCCGCGAAACGGAAAATGGCGACCCCGTCGAATTTCGCCAGTGCGGCCGCCAAGAGGGATGTCGTGCCGGTGAGGTGAGTGACCGCCTGCCGTTCGACGCCGAGCAGGCCGACCGCGTTGACCATTCCGGCGACAAACGCCAGTGCCCACGCGCCTGTCCAGACCCATCGAGGCAGTTTGGAAATCATCGGTCACAAAGGGTGCGTGGTAAAACCAATCGCAGACTCGGAAATCGCTTCCGGTGCCAGATGCGACAAGTTTACCATCCCCGCCGCAAGGCTCAATGGCCGGCCGTTTGCCGGTGTCACAAGGCGGGCGCCAGCGTGAGAACCTCGCCGGTCCCGACGATCCGGTACTTTTTCCCATCCCCGACCTCAGCCACGACTGCGGGCAGAGTGACGCCGGGTTGTATCGGGGCCATCCTAGTGCGGGATCATGAGGCGACAGACCAACGAGAGCAATTACCCTCCCGACTTCGACACTAACAAAATCCCGGCGATTTCTAACCTACTTTTTCAAATCACACTTTGCGTCCGGCACGATCTCGAAATTTAGTGGATTGAACTTTTCAGGGCGGGTAAGTTTGCAATTGCTCGCACACCCCCATACCCAGAGAATGGAAATGAGACTCAGTTTCGCAGCCGTCGTGCTGGCCGTCATCATAACGGGTTGCAAGAAGCAATCAGAGCCAATCCCAAGCCAAAGCTCCGCTCAAGCCCCGCCGACTCCGACGCCGCCTGCACCGCAAGCGCAGTCGCCGGACATCAAACGCGGGATTGCCATGCTGACCGGCCGCTGGATGTGCAAAAAGGAACATGAGATGTTCCACAAAGTGTGCCCGGTGGGGTTTGAACTTAAGGCAGACGGGAAATACGAACTGCTGAATATCGATGGAAAACCGAGCGGAACGTCCGGAGAGTGGGTTCTGAGCGTGTTTGAATATGAGGAAGCATTCGGAGAAAAGCGATGGGATGGCAAAATGACCATGAAGGGTTTAAAACCCCAAGAGGAAAATATGATCCGGCTGAATCCTGCCGAGAATAGGCTGAGCTTTTTGTTCTTTCCCGGCGCGTCGCCGATTTACTACAAACAATAAAAGTCTGGCAGCGAGGATTTCCGCCGGGGTTGCTCAAAAGAAGGTGAGGACAGCCCACCCGGAGGCAGGCCGGGATGAACGGTCATAGACTTTCCCGACAAGGGAATCACCAATGACTGATCTGTCAGTTGTCTTATAGTCATTTATCTCGTTAATTTCGTAGGGGAATTGATCTCAAACCGCCCTTCTCCGGAACGCTTCTTCCTAGCCCGCCGAACCGGAGGCCGCCCCGGCCCGAACCAACAGCAGGATCGAGGAGCGGACCGCCTCGGGAATAGACGGCCAGAGAGATATCAGTTCGGCCAGATCAGGCGGGCGTGGGCCAGTGGGAGGGCCAGTGGGAGGGCCAGTGAATTGGATTTTGTTCGGATTTGCCGTGTTTTTCAGCGTATTTTTGCGGATTGGCCGAGAGTTCGATCCTCTTCCACTCCATTTTCTCACTTGTCATCACTCGTTCGCATTCATCTCTAACCGTTGTCGAATCTCCTGAATTTAAGCACTTTTTGAGACTGCCCGCCAAATCAACGGCCGGGTTAGTTGTCATTCGTTGACACTCATTCCCATTCGCTTGGGCCACTGGAATGACAGATGGTGAGGTCATGGAGATGTCCTGCGTTGTCCGGTGAAGCGTCTCGTCATCTACCTGCCCGTAAGTTTCGGTGGTCAGTTTCATGTCCGCGTGACGCATCATGAGTTGGGCGAGTGTGATCGGAACCCCCTTTGTCTTCAGCCACAATGCGAACGAATGACGCAGGGAATGGAAAGTCACGAATCGTTTTCCTTGAGGCGTGTCCGTCACGGTTTCCACGTTGGCCGCTTTGGCGTCAGCTTGAATCATCCCGCCCGCGTGCGATATCCAAGAGGCGGGGATTAACCGATCCCCCGGTCAGAGTTCTCCGACAAGTTGAAGCACATCGACGGCGACCTGGCCGAGGGCGATGCCGACCTCGGCCAGGCGCTGACCGGATGCAACATCCCAAGTCCTTGGGAGGCGTCGTGCGAACCGCGACAAGTCTTGCCGTCGATCGCCACCAGACGGCGTTTGCCCTCGGGATCCGGGGGGAAAACCCCGGCCGTCCACGGCCGAAAACATTCCCGGAAGGTCTCGGGCCTGAGCATCATGAGCAACCGGCGGAGGCAATCCCGCGACGGCAATCCGTTCGGCAGGGTCAGGCGATTTTTCAGTCACTCTTCATGAAGGGCGGACCAGCGATGAATCGTGGTGCGCCCGTCAAGGCCGCCGATGATCCCGCACACCGCAATGACGACAATATCGACCAGCAGATGTTTGCGATTGCGAGCATGCCGGGGATCTTCCGGCGACTCAAAATAAGCGCCGACCGAACCGACATCGATGAGTTTCGACATGCCTGATTTCCCAAGAGGCGTCCGCAGACGAATGCCGGGGACTTCAGTCCAACTTGCGGTTCCACCCCTCACGCGCCAGAGCGCCAAGCTTGCCTATTTATGCGCGATGGCCGTGCCGTTTCGCGCTTGGATCGAAGGTAAGCGGCGAATTCATCGCAATCGCCGGTGGTGATGGAGCGCATGTCCGTTTTCTTCTTCCGGGTCAGTCGGAACCGCCGCATCGTCCGCCAGACCGTCACGCGCGAGGCGGGCAGCCTCAGGCGTTTGCGATGTTCGGCCGGGGTGGCGTCCGGATGTTCGAGCACGGCCTGGCGCAGT
>NZ_JH636439.1:1290334-1538576 GCF_000255705.1 Zavarzinella formosa DSM 19928 | reverse complement strand
CGAAAAGCCGCGGGGCCAGTGAGCCGGTCTCGCGGAACCGCTGGCCCGCCGACGCACAAAAGCGGCGCATGCCCCAAATCGCTCGGCGACTTCGGCCGTGGTTTCGCCCGCTCGGACTCCGGACAAACGGCGGCCGATTTGTCCAGAAACTCGGCCGCCGCGACGAAATCCAGGCGGTCCATCAATCCGGCCACATGCCCTTTTTGTTTGTCCCATGTCTTCGCGGAAGCTGCCCTTCTCGTCTCCGCGTGGCCTCCCTCTTCCTCGCGGCGGCGATTCAAAGGGCAGCCTCCAGCCAGTCCTGCTGTCCGCGGGTCACGCTGCCCGCAGGGAAACGCCCAGGTCGTCCGTCAGCCTGCGACTCGTCCGGAGATTTTTCAGCCCCCGGATCCGTCGGCTCATCACATCTTGATTGGTCTTCGCATTACCAAACACTTTTTGTCGAGGCCGGAGTCATTGTCCTTCAGGGCAGTGAATTCAAACAACAATTCCGAGGCAACTTTCGCGCAGATCGGCGAGGAAGAATGACACGTGAATGAAAAGTTGTCCGAAGTCAGGTTCATCATTTGAGAAGCAAATCATACGGCCAATATTGAAAGTCGCGCCTGTTTCGCGCCGCCCGCGAGTTCGGAGAGACATGCCGTTTTTTCAACCAATTCTCCTTGACTCTGTGGTTAACTACGGGCCGTAGAATCGACGGTATGAGCATCAATTCCGGGAAGTCAGCATGAAATCCATGACCATCGGCCAGGTGGCCAGGCGGCCCGGAATCGGCATCGAAACCATTCGCTTCTATGAGCGGGAAGGGTTGTTGCCGGCTCCGGAGCGAAAGCGATCGGGGTATCGTGTATTCTTCGAGGACATTCTCATCCGGCTCCGCTTCATCCGTCGGGCCAAGGAATTGGGGTTCTCCCTGCGAGAAATAATGGAATTGCTCAAGCTCACGGAAGATCCGGAGTCCACGCGCGGCGATGTGAAACGCCAAACGGAAACAAAACTGGCGGACATTGAGGCCAAGATCATTGATCTGCAACGGATGCGGAAGACGCTGCGAAAACTGGTTAACGAATGCCCCGGACACGGCTCCCTGACGGGATGTCCCACCATGGAGTCTCTCAACCACGATCCGGTCGCGCCCAAGGAGAACAAATCATGAAAATTCCTCTGTCGGCCCGGCATCATGGAGGGGCCTTGGTCATCGATCCCGTGTGTGGCATGAGCGTCGATCCGGCCAGCGCGGTCGGGGAAGTCACGCACGAAGGGACTCGCCACTTCTTCTGTTCCGCGTCCTGTGAGAAAAAGTTCGTCGCCGACCCTCAACAATTCCTCCAACCACCGCAGGGGCATCGGGCCGAACATTCCTGCTGTCATGGCACGGACACGGCACCCCCGGCCATGACGATCCCTGCCGTGTCCGGAGCGGTCGAACACACTTGCCCGATGCACCCGGAAATCAGGCAGCCGGGACCGGGAGTTTGTCCCAAATGTGGAATGGCTTTGGAGCCGGCCGATCAATCAATGACGAAGGTGGAATACGTTTGTCCGATGCACCCGGAGGTGGTCAGCGATCACCCCGGCCCGTGCCCCAAATGCGGCATGGCCCTTGAGCCTCGTACCCCGGCAGCCTCCTGGTCCGGGCGGAGAAAGTCGGGGAAGACACGCTTCTGGCGAGGATTGTCCGCTTGGTCGGCGAGGCCCGACGAACTCGCGCCCCCGTTGAGAAGCTCGTGGACCGGGTGTCCCGATTCTTTGTCCCCGCCGTGATGGCCGCGAGTGTGATAACGTTCGTGGTCTGGAGCCTGTGGGGAGCCGAACCACGGCTGGCTCATGCCCTCGTCAACGCCGTGGCGGTGTTAATCATTGCGTGCCCGTGCGCCTTGGGGCTGGCGACTCCCCTGGCCGTCATGGTCGGGGTCGGCAAGGGCGCCGAGAACGGCATCCTCATCAAAAACGCCGAGGCCCTGGAGATGTTGCAACGGGCCGACACTTTGGTCGTGGACAAAACCGGAACACTCACGGAAGGAAAGCCCCGTTTCGATCTGGCGGAACCCGCTCCCGGATTTGACGCGGACGACATCTTGCGGGTGGCGGCGAGCCTGGAGCGGGGTAGCGAACATCCGCTGGCGGCCGCCATCGTGAAAGGGGCCGAGGAGAAGAAACTGGCGATCCCAAAATCCGAGGATTTCCAGTCAGTCCCCGGCAAGGGGGTGACCGGGAAAGTCGACGGCCGCAAGATCCTCTTGGGGAACGCCGCCCTGCTAACGAATCATGGCATCGGCATCGCCGGGCAGCAGGAACACATCAATAGCACTGAGAGACGAAGGGCGGACAATGATGCTGATGGCGATTGATGGCCGGTTCGCCGGCCTCATCGGCGTCGCCGACCACGTCAAGGAAACAACCACCGAGGCGATCCGGTTGCTGCATGCCGAAAGGATGCGGGTCATCATGCTTACCGGTGACAGCCGACGAACGGCCGAGGCCGTCGGCCGGCAACTCGGCATCGACGAGATCATCGCCGAAGTCCTGCCGGATCAGAAGATCGAGGCGGTGAGGAAACTTCAGGCCGAGGGACGAATCGTGGCGATGGCCGGCGACGGCATCAACGACGCTCTAGCCCAAATCGGAATCGCGATGGGCGATGGAACCGATGTGGCGATGGAAAACGCCGACGTGACACTGGTGAAGGGAGATTTGCGAGGCATCGTCCGGGCGAGGCGTTTGAGCCGGGCAACGATGGGCAACATCCGTCAAAATCTCCTTCTGGCCTTCGCCTATAACGTGATCGGAATTCCGGTCGCGGCCGGCGTGTTGTACCCCGCGTTCGGGGTGTTGATTTCTCCGGTGTGGGCAAGTGCGGCCATGAGCCTGAGTTCGCTGTCGGTCGTCGGGAATTCGCTCCGTTTGAGAAAAACAACTTTGTGACATCTGCGGCCACATCGCTTATCATCCGGAAGGTTGTGCGGCAGCATGGGGTTCGGACAATTTCATTGTGGTTCGGCGGTCTCTGCGCACACCCTCCGGGAATCTTGAATATTTAACGGGGAAAGTTTCTTTTCCCGCTCCCGAAGTCGCGTTAAACCGTCGCACCCGGCGCGACCGATACAGATTGTGGAAATAACCATTTGATGCGATGACATGCCCCGGCCGGGGAAGCGGATTCGGCCCTGAAAACCACATGCCGGCCGTTACGCTTGCTCGTCGGGATATGCCTTTGCCATGTCGCGGCGGCCGTCACGGGCTGCGTGGGCGGCCCCCGAGAAGGGCCGCGTGATTGGCGGCCGCCGCCAGTTCCTCCATCGCATACCACGTGAACGCCTCGACCCCGCGGTCGCACAACTCCCAGTTGATGGTTTTCAAGCGGCCACGCCACAGATCCTCCCGTTTGGATTCGGCCGCCGCCAGAACCTCCCCGGCCAGCGTCGCCCGGCTCCCGTCGAACGCTTCTCTGATGTCAGCGGCGAGGGTCGCGGCCCATCCCTTTCTGATTTCAAGCCCGGCGGCTGGATCTGCGAGAAAGCCCTTGCTCGTCAGATGCCCGGCCGTTTCCGTCTGAATGCGGGTGATCGTTTCCGAGGCGGGGCGTTTCGCCAACCGTCGCCCCTCTTCCGGAGAGAGCCGACCGGCGAGTTCGTCGGTCACGGCCGTCTCGTCCTGCGGGCCGAGGCCCCCGAGGTGGCCGGACGCCCTCATCCGGCGCAGGGTCTTCGTCACGACGAACCGGACGAGGACCGGCCCAGGTTCCTGCTCAAACTCGCCGAATCGCCTCAAGGCCAGTTCGCGCATCGTTTCGCCAAACCGTTCCAACACCTTCTGGACCGCCTCGTTCACGATCCCATCGCGGCCGTCCGCATGGGGGGCCGGGCCAATGAACCCGTGATCTTCCAGCGCCCGGAGGACACGATCTGCACTCCCGGCGGCAGGCCCGGCTGGAGTTCTTGGATCTTCTCCTTGACCCGCTTCGTGACGGCGAGCGTGTTTTCCCCGTGCCGCATCAAAGCCTCCGCCGACGACTTCGTTCCCGTCCTTCTCGAAAACGCTCCGCCGAAACTGGGTTCCGAGTTGCACGGTCGCAACCGTTTTGACATACACGGGAACGCCGTTCACCTCGCGGATGACGGTGTTTTCGATGTCCGTCTTGTCGCGTATCCAGCCGACCCCGCGGACGATGTACTCGGCGTTGTTTTTCTGGATGACGCCCCCGCCCGCCGGCTGGTTGCTCCGGCTGACGGCGGAGAAAAGCTCCCCGAGGGTCACGCCATAGGCCCGCAGCATCTCGGGCCGGACATCGATCTGATACTCCAGCGGCGCCCCGCCGGGCGGCGCCACCTCGGAGACGCCCGGCACGGCGTTCAATTGCGGGGCGACGTAGAACTTGTTGATCGCCCAAAGCTGGCCGGGATCGAGGGGACGCCCCGGCCCCGGTTCCAGGGTGTGCCAGAACACCTGCCCGAGCGCCGTGGCGTCCGGGGCGAGGTAGGGAGAGACGCCGGTCGGCAGGAAATTCCCGGACTGGCCAAGCTTTTCCGTCACCCGCTGGCGGGCGAAATAGAAATCGGTCTTGTCCTCGAAAATGAGGGTGATCGTCGAGAAATTGAATTCGGACGAAGATCGCACTGTCCGGATGCCGGCGAGGCCCTGAAGACGGAGGGAAAGCGGATAGGTGACTTGGTCCTCGATCTCGCGGGAGCTCCGGCCCGGCCAGTCGGTGAACACGATCACCTGGTTCTCGGAGAGGTCCGGGATGGCGTCGACGGGCGTGTTCAGCGTCGCGTAGACGCCCGCCGCCGCGAGGATCAGCACGATGAAGCGGTTGCGAACCTACGCCTCGATCAGGTTTTCAATCACTGTTCACCCCGGCCCGTTGCTTATCTTTTTTGAAAGGAAGTGATGACGGTGTTGCCGCCGCCGGAGCGAAGCGTCCCCCGCACCTCGTCGCCGGCCTTGAGGCCTTCGAGCAACTTCGCGTCCTCGACCGTAAACTCCATTTTCATGGCCTTCATGAGGCCCGGGATGTCTTCGTGGTCCAGTTTGACCCGCTTGTTCGCGGCGTCCACGGAGACGACTTTCCCCTTGACGTCATAAATCTTCCCCGCTTCCTTTCCGGACGGATTTGTCGAAGGGCTCTGCTGGCAGCCGGACAGGGCCAGGATCAGGACGAGTCCGACAGCGATGAATTTGAACGGCGATATCATGGTAATTCTCCTTGGATTGGGATTGGAGGGCCGGCGGACTATTTCCCCGGCCGCTCGCTTTTCATGCGGGCCTCGATCTTTTCAAGCGTCTTGGCGGGCTCCTTCAGGAGCTCGTTTGTGCAGCTCTTGCAGCAGATGAACACCGGCTTGCCGTCGATCATGATCTTTTTCGGCACGCCCATCGAACCGAGCCGCTCGTCGGTCGCGGGACAAAACCGCTGGGCCTCGGCGAGCGCGCGGTCGGCGGGCGAAAGCTTCGACAGTTCGGCCCGGATCTCGGCTTCAGTGTCGTCCATCACCGTCTGCTTTGGCGGCGTCGGCGAGGTCGTTTCAACAGCGGAGAAGGTGATGAGCGGAGCGGAGATCATGCGCGGTCAACAAGGGCGAATCGCGCAACCCCGGAGGAAGATCCGAGCCGACGACGGGGGCTGAATGACCGGAATCCTCAATGGCGATGGTGGAGGCGACAACGAACAAAAACAATTGAGCCGAAAGAATGGCTCTGGAAGACTCACCGTCGGACGCCGTCATGAATCCGCCCAAGCCGTCTTGCTGGCACAGACAGTGATCGCACGGAACTTTGCCGGGGGCGCCGGAATTTTTGGGGCACGGGTTTTTGGCGTCACGGGGCGGGTTGCAATGCGGACATGTGGAGACTTCAGGAGTGGCTGGCAGGGACTGGGTCGCGTCTGCTGATTTGTCGTGAACCAATCCGGTGGAGGGGACGCTGACCCGGCAGAAGCAAAATGCCGCCGGTCCGGGGAGGGTTCCGCACGGGTTTCGGGCTGAACAAAGTCGCTTTTCCTTTGAATTCCTAAACCGGGGGTCGTGCGTTCAATTCGCACCGAGGGCATCCCTGATAGATTGTGTCAGCTTTTTCCGTCATCAAGCACATCACGGACTTTGCGGGCGAGAATGGTCGGAGTGAATGGTTTCTGAAGGAAGTTTACTTGGTCGTGCAGAATCCCGTGGCGCACCACGGCATCATCCGTGTAGCCGGACAGATAAAGAACTTTGAGTCCTGGCTGCCTTTCCCGAAGACGCTCGGCCAGATTTCGGCCACCCATCCCCGGCATGACCACGTCGGTCACCAACAGATGGATCGGCTGGCCAAAATCGGTCACCATCCGCGCGGCTTGCTCGCCATCGGCCGCCGCCAAGATGGCATAACCACATTCTTCCAAAATCCGCCGAGTCAACGCCCGGAGGCTGTCTTCGTCTTCCGCCACCAGAATCGTCTCTGTTCCCTTCGGAAGAGTTAACTTCTCCACCCGATCCGCCACCGTGCCGATGGTTTCCTCCACCTTTGGAAGATAAACTTTGAAAGTGGTGCCGATTCCAACTTCGCTATAGACTCCGACATGCCCGCCGGACTGGCGGATGATCCCAAACACGGTTGCCAGTCCGAGTCCGGTTCCTTTTCCCAAGCCTTTCGTAGTGAAGAAAGGCTCGAAGATTCTTGTCATCACCTCCGGCGTCATCCCATAACCGGTGTCCGACACCGCCAGCAACACATGCGGACCGGGCCGGGCGTCCGGGCGCAAGCTCGTATACTCTTCGTTCAACTCGACGTTCAGCGTTTCAATCGTCAGCTTTCCGCCCGTCGGCATCGCGTCCCGCGCGTTGACACACAAATTCATCAACACCTGCTCGATCTGTCCGGGGTCGGCCTTGACCGGCCATAGTCCGTGGAACAGCGTGGTGGCCAACCGGACATCCTCCCCGATCACCCGACGAAGCAATCTCTCGGCCTCGACAATGATCGCATTCAAGTCGATCACCCGAGGCGCCAGCACCTGCTGGCGGCTGAAAGCCAGAAGTTGCCGGGTCAGTCCGGCAGAACGCTCGCCGGCGTCCCGAATCTCCTCCAAGAGTTCCCGGTCCGGATTTTCCGGTCCAAGGCCGGCCAGCATGATTTCACTGTAACCGTTGATGATGGTCAGCAGGTTGTTAAAGTCGTGGGCCACGCCGGCAGCCAGTTGTCCGACAGCCTTCATTTTTTGGGATTGGGCATATTGCTCCTCCAGTCGCCGACGGTCGGAAACGTCGGTTTGAACCCCGATGAAGTGGGTGACCTTCCCGGATTCGTCACGCACTGGCGAGAGGGTGAGTTCATTCCAGAACGCCCGGCCGTCTTTCCGGTAATTCACCATTTCGACCGTGCAGGACTCGGCGGCCAGGATGGCTGACCGCACTTGGGCGACCACCGCCGGGTCGGTGTCCTTCCCTTGGAGAAATCGCGGGTTCCGGCCGATGATTTCAGTCCCTTCGTAACCGGTGAGCCGCGAAAAGCCGGGGCTTGCGTAAATAATCGGGTTGCCCGGTTGGTTGGGGTCGGTGATCAAAATCCCCTGATTGACAGCCTGAATGGCCCGGTTGCGAAGTTGCAGTGTCTCCTCGGATTGTCGCCGGGCGGTCACATCCCGATAGTTGGCGGCCACCGCAATGACACGGCCATCGGGAGTGCGGACCGGGGACGGGGTGACTTCAACCAGAAGCCGACGTCCGTCCCGGCCCATCCTTAAAGTCTCGTAGGAACCGACATCTTCGCCGCGACAAAGTCGATTCACCTTTCCCTGGGTGACATCCCGACCCTCGGGCGGCGTGAGCAAACTGACCGGACGGCCGACGATCTCGGCAACCGGATAGCCAAACAACCGTTCGGCGGCCCGATTCCATGTCAGAACATTGCCCGACAGATCGAAACTGACGATTGCGTCGCCCGCCGACTCAACAACGCATGTCAGAAGGGCTTCCCCCCGGCGAACGGCCTCTTCCGACCGCTTTAAATCATCAACATCGGCATTACCCCCCACCCATCGGATGATGTCTCCATCCACCAATCGTTCGGCAGTGGCCCGTGAAATATGCCAGCGATAGACCCCGTCGTGACGACGGAGTCGTTGTTCGATCTCAAATGGTTCGCCGGTCCGCAGCGAATGCTCCCAGGCGGCCCGAGTCGCGGGGAGATCGTCCGGATGCACCATTTTTTCCCAGTTCCGGCCCAGTGGCTCGCCCGGTGACATGCCGGAATATTTGAGAAACTGGCAGTTATGATGGGTGGTTTCCCCGTTTGGCCCGGCGAGCCAGACCATATGCGGGATCGAATCGGTGAGTTGCTCGAAAAAGCGTTCTGTATGAGGCGTTTTTGGTTGTCGGTCGTCCATGTTCGCGGCCTCCCGGATGATTGGGTGATCGGAGATCGTCATGGAGGGGGAAAATCAAAATTGAGCATACACCCAACACAAATCAAAATCCAACATGATCTGATTGGTAAGAACGAAGTTCGGCGGCGAAAGTGAAGAATATCATCGAAATCACACATGGTGATCGATTCGGCTGATGTCGTGGAAGAAAATTGATGGAAGATTTGAGGAAGCGCCCGGACACATGGGGACACTTTCGTTCAGGGCAACCTGGAAAAATATCAGTTCTGATTTCTCACGAGGGAAGCCCGGCCAGCTTTCGTCCCCTCGCGACACAGGCCCGCGACACTTGGTCGGCGAGCCATTGGCCGAACATGCCTGAGCGGGGGTCACGCTCCAACCGATCCACCCCGGCCGTCGCGGGATCGCCCAGCCAGAGATTGCGGCCCGGCAGCGTCAGCCAGAGGATGCGCGCCCCGCCGTCTTTACGCTCCGTCCATAAGAAATCCTCCGCGTCATCCAGCACGACTCGTGTGATCGGGTGGCGCCGAAACAATGTCTCGGCGACCAACGCAAAGTCAGCCGCCGACGCCCGGATTTCTTCGACAAAACCCCGATCCCAACCAAGACTGAGCGTTCCGCCAACATGGCGGCCGCCGGGTCGACGGTGGATGATCGGCACCTTTAGCCCGGCGTCCCGCAAAGCATCCTCGCCGGTCCAATCGGCGATGGCAGATGACATCAAAAAGCCATCCGTGCTGCGTTGATCGCCGTCGCGTTGAGGCCAGTGTTCGGACGACGGAGGTTCCGGATTAAATTGGAGATTGATGAATTCAGCCTGATCGTTCCGGCCACTGACGGCCAGCCAGGCGGCATAGGCCAGGCGCGGGGCATTATCCCAAGGGGTTCGCAGAACGGCCGTCAACAATGCCTGCCCGTTGATTGGATCAGGGACAACGGTGGAAAGAAAAGTGCTGTCATCAGCCGAATGTCGGGCGGGCAGAACAGTCTTGGCAAAAAGAGTGCGACGCATGAATCAAACTCTGACTTTCCCGGTTAAAACATGTGTCCCGCCAAATGATTTTTGACGGGACACCATGCAAGTCTGCGAATCCCGGACTGCGTAATCATTCGACACCCATCCGATTCGATCAACCCAGTTTCTCCATCCGGCGGCAGGTTTATTGCTCAACCAAAACATTTTTCACGTTGACCGTGAAACAAAACCCACCGCCGGGACGTATGAGCAGTCATTCAGAAATGGCCGATGAAAAATGACATCCTTGGCCATCTCATTTTCTTAATCCACTCTTAGCGTCCCCCATCCCCCAAGCCCGGCGAATATAGTAAGCGCACGCACTTGTCAGCGGAGTTTGCCGTGGCCAACGTCTGCCGTCTCATCGGGTGGCTCATTATGTCCGCCAGTCTCACCCTCGGGGCCGCCGAACCCAAAAAGGATGCCCCGGCCAACCGGCTTGCCAAGGAGAGCAGCCCATATCTGCTCCAACATGCCCATAATCCCGTGGATTGGTATCCGTGGGGGCCGGAGGCGTTCGAGAAAGCCCGCAAGGAAAAGAAGCTGATTTTTCTTTCCGTCGGTTATTCGTCGTGCCATTGGTGCCACGTCATGGAGCGGGAATCGTTCGAGGATGCGGGCGTTGCCGAGATCATGAACAAGAATTTCGTTTGTGTGAAAGTGGATCGGGAAGAACGTCCGGATGTAGATGAAATCTACATGACCTCCCTCCAAGTGCTGGGAGCGCGCGGTGGCTGGCCGATGAGCATGTTCCTCACGGACACCGGCAAACCCATCGTCGGCGGAACCTACTGGCCGAAAGAAGACCGCGTGATTGACGGCGACACAATCCGGGGGTTTAAGACCGTTCTCAAAGTGGTGAACGATCTTCATGCCGACCCGGAGAAGAACAAGCAATTGATGGATCAGGCCGACACCATTGCGGAGCAAGTGTCGGAGGCTCTTGGCCGGGCCAGTCGGGGGAATCCGCTGGTTGAATTGAACAAGGCCCTGGCGATGGGATCGGCCGAGACCATCCGCGAAAACATCGACCCGGAACATGGCGGCATCGGCAACGCCAGCCGCAAACACCGGGGCACGAAGTTCCCCATGCCGCCGAGCCTGTTCACCCTGATGCGACATGCCCACCGGGAAAAGGACAAGGAGTTAAAAGCCCTCGTTGATCTCACGCTCGACAAGATGGCCAAGGGGGGCATTTACGACCAAATCGGCGGCGGCTTTCACCGCTATTCCACCGAGCGCACTTGGACGGTGCCGCACTTCGAGAAAATGCTGTATGACAACGGCCAGTTGGTGGAGTTGTACTCCGAGGCGTATCAACTAGATCCGAAGCCGATCTATCAACGCATTGCCAAGGAAACGATCGCCTTTCTTGAACGAGAAATGACCTCCCCCGAAGGGGGTTTTTACTCGGCCCTCGACGCGGACAGCAACGGCGTCGAAGGAGAGTTCTACGTCTGGACTCCCGAAGAGATTGAGAAAGCCCTTGGCAACAAGGAAGATGCCCTGTTTATCCGGGCGGTTTACTCAATGTCTGGTTCGCCCAACTTCGAGGATAAGAGTTACATCCTTCGGATCACGCGACCTTTCGAGGAAATCGCCAAAGATCAAAAGCTCACGGTGGCCGAGTTGGAAACGAAGCTCGCCGGGTTGACGCCCAAATTGCTCGCGGCCCGCGAAAAGCGACACCGGCCCTTCCTCGACACGAAAATGCTGACCGCTTGGAACGGCCAGATGATCTCTGGACTGGCCTTGGCCGGACAGGTGTTCAAGGAACCCAAATACACGCAAATGGCCACCAAGGCCGCGAATTTTCTCCTGAAGACCGGGCGCAACAAGGATGGCCGGTTGCTTCGCACGATTAGCAAGAAAGCCGACGGCACGACCGAGGCCAAGTTGAACGCCTATCTGGAAGATTACGCCTATCTGACGCACGGGCTGTTGCGGCTTCACGATGCGACCGGCGATGAAAGATGGCTGAAAGAGGCCAAGAATCTGGCCGACCAGACCATTCAATGGTTTGGCGAGAAGGACAAGGGCGGCTACTTCTACACCTCAAGCGACCATGAAAAACTGTTCGCCCGGCCCAAGGATTATCATGATGGTGTTCAACCTTCGGGCAATTCGGTGATGGCGGCGAACATGCTTGACCTCGCCAAGAAAACCGGGGAGGCCAAATATCGGACCGAAGCCGAGCGGACCATCAAGCAGTTCGCCGGATTGCTCAAAGGCAATCCCGGCGGCGTGCCCACGCTGGCCGAAACGCTTCACCAATTCCTCGGTCAAACCGTTTCCACAGAACCGCTCTTGCAACCGAAACCTAAAGGTGGCGGCCTAAAAACCTCTTCGGACATGGTGGCCGCGAAAGTTGTTCCGGTTAAGGACAAACCGGACGAATATGTGGTGAATCTGACGGTCACCAAAGACTGGCACATTTATGCCAATCCCGTGGAGAACGATACTCTGGGGCCGTCCCAAACTGTCGCTGAAGTGTGGCAGGATGGAAAAAAACTTTCCTCGACGGCGACGTATCCCGAAGGAACCATCGTGAAGGAAAAGCTCGGTGATTATCGGGTTTACCGGGGCGAAGTTGCCGTCCATGTGAAACTGAAAACCCCGCCGACGGGCGAGAGTCTTGAGATTCGTGTCAAGGTGGCCGCGTGCAGCGAAGGGGAAGACGCCCGCTGTCTGCAACCCTCGACCATCGTGCTTCCGGTGAAATAAACGCCTCGGATTTCGATTCAACCCATGCCAAGCGGCGGCGACACACCGGAAAATCGAGCCTTGGCGGCGGGAATGCGGAAGATTTCGCTCGCCCGTACGTCCGAGGCCCGTTCAGCCGCGTTTCGAGAGTTGGCGGCCACCCTGAACGATTTTGGACAGGGAGATATTTTCCTCACGCGGGTGCTTGCCCGGTCGGACACCAACGCCCGGCGATTCGCCTTGGAACTGGCCGCGAGACTCAAGCCCCTTTCTCGGTCGTTGATTCCAAACTTGATTAGCCTGCTTGGCAAATCGAAATACCCAAGCAGGCTTCGCATCTCGGCGGCCGCGAACATCATTCTTCATATCCCGGCCGATTCCCCGTTGATTCCGTCGATTCTGGCGGCTTTGGAACGAAAAGTTGCCCCGGTGCGGGCGGCCGAACGTCTCGCAAGGCTGATGGAACAGATTCCTCCCTTGGAAGCCGTGCGGCGGCGACGGCAGGAACTCCTTGAACAATCCCTTGCAGCCTGTCCCCGGTGCGGCGTGCGATTGCCGCAGGGAGATTTTGCCCGGCATTTGTGGGAATCGCACCAACTTCGATACGAAGGCGAACGAGTTCAGGAACCGTGGCAGGTGATCGAAGATTGGGTGAACACTTATCTTCAGAAATCTCGCGGCGAACTGCTTGATCGTTGTTGCGAATTGGCCCAAATTCTCGACCCCGCCGGGGGAGTCGGCCGGGTTCATGATTTGTTGGCCCGCGGTGGCACCCCATCCGACCAGCATCTCACCTTGCGGACGCTGGCGGCCGAGCAACACGCCAGTGTCTGCCCGCATTGTTTCGCCATTGTTCCCTTCACGGAAGACACGGAGCCGACACCTGTTTTGCTTGCGGGGGGCCTGCTCCTCGGCGGCGGTTTCCGGATGGAGGTCCGCGACCGATTTCTGTTAAACTGGCTGGATGCGACCGTCGGTGAAACGAATCTTTTCAGCGGGCCGGAACCCGGCCATGCCCTCACCCGGCGGGGAATGGTGTGCCTTTTCGTTTTGCCAATGGTTCTGCTCGCGGGGGTTTTTGCCGTCTTGCCCCCGATCTTGGGATTTCACCCCGTCGGCCCTGTTTGCTCACTGCTGTTTCTGGCCTGCCTGTCCTATCTGGGAATCCGGATGCACTGGGATCACGAGGAACCGGCCTCGGATCGAGTCGTCGATCATGCGTGGGATCTGGTTGTTCCAAGGTTTCTGCGGATGAACGACCCGGAACCAAAGGATCAGTTGTTGATCGCCGGCCTGGCCCTGGCGAGCATCAATCACGGGGATGCGGAGTACCGAGAGAAGACTCTTTCGCAGGGGATACAATCCGCAGGAGAAAATCGTTGGTCCGACGCGCTGACGGCCTCCCTGATGATGTTGAAACATGAAGACCGGGAACCTTCCGAAGACGAGGTGTTCCTGCTGGCGGGACGCTTCGCCGACGCTTGCACGGGGAAAGTGGCATGGGGGGCCATGAATCGCTTCTTTGCGAAGACGAGCGGGGATCTGAAAAACCGCACCCGGCGGTCACGATTGCGGATTTTGATGCTTCGCCAAGCCTTTCAAGCCGGCTTGGAACCCGGTGATCTCCGGCAACTCGGCCGGCTGGCCCCGGAGGTCGGCGTCTGTTACGCCAGCGAGGATTCGGCTGGTTTGTCCCGTCTGCGGCTTCTGTGGATTTACCGGGAAAACCGCCTATGGCAGAAAGTCGGGGCGGCCGCCAGTGTGTTCGACTTGGCCATGTATGCCCAATCATATTTGGAGCAACGGCCCGATCTGCTCCTGCTTCAACCGGCCCCGAATGCGGAGGAATCCCCCGTCCTTATTTGCGAAGAAGGAATCATTTATCGGGAAAGTGTCCTGTCCGGCATGGAAGACCGACTGGTCATTCGGGCACGGACCGGAATCGGCGGCGGGTACGACTTGGTGGTGAACAATCACCGGTATTCGTTCAAAAAAGAACCGACAAACCTGCTCAACCGGTTGAAGGCCTGGCGGTCGTTTCTCTTTAATGAGTTTTTGCCCAGAGCCGACATGCTGCAAAACCGGCATTCGGATCTCGGAGACCGGTTCCAGAACAGGCATCGGCGGCAATGCAATGCCTGCCGCCGGCAGTTCATCGGCCTGCCGGGGGAAATGGGTCTGACCGGCGCCCGCGCGGACGAGGAGGAAGAATGAGCAGTCGGGACGATCAAATCATCCTGATCGGTTATCGGGCAAGTGGAAAAACGACCGTTGGCCGAAAACTGGCCGAACGCCTCGGCCGCCCGTTCATGGACGCGGACGAATATCTGGAAGCCCAAGCCGGCCGGACCATCCGGGAGATTTTCGCCACCGAGGGAGAACCGGGATTCCGGGACCGAGAATCGGCCGTTCTGCGGGAACTCACCGGACGCGGCCCGATGGTCCTCGCCACCGGCGGGGGAGTCGTCCTGCGGGAGGAAAACCGGGATCGCATCCGGGCGGCGGGATTCGTGGCCTGGCTGACGGCCGACGCCGACACGTTATGGGACCGATTGCAAACCGATCCGGTCACAAGGGAACGCCGCCCGAATCTGGCCGGAGGCGGCTTGGAAGAAGTGACGAAAATGCTCACCGTGCGGGAACCGCTCTACCGGGCATTGGCCAATCTGGAAATCAACGTGGCCGAATTGTCGCCGGATGTCGCCGCGGATCGTATCTTGGCCGCATGGAACGCCCGACGGACGGCCGTTTTTTCCACCATATCAACGGGCGAAGGGATGTGATTTTTCCGCATGGACTCCATCACTCTCGCCGAGATTGTCTGGGTGCTGACGGCTTTCGTGTTTGGCGCCGCTTGGGGTAGTTTCATCAATGTCGTGGCCGGTCGGCTGCCGCTCGAAAAGAGCGTGTTGTGGCCGAATTCGCATTGTCTTTCCTGCCTGAATTCTCTCTATTTCATCGACAATCTGCCGATCTTTGGCTGGCTTTACCGGCGCGGCCGCTGCCGGTTTTGCGGGGCAAAATTTTCCTCCCGCTATCTCTGGGTGGAGGTTCTGTCCGGGGTGATTTTCGCCGTGCTGTTCTACTTGGAGATCATGCTGAACTGGCAAAAAGTTCCGATGCTCTCCGAAACATCACATCAGAGATTCATCCAAGAAATGCCTTGGGAAGGGATTTTCTTTTTCATTCAACATGCGATTCTTGCGAGCTTTCTGCTGGCGGCCACCATCAGCGATTTCGACCACCATAGCATTCCGCTCTCCCTGACGACCACCGGAACAGTGATCGGTTTGGCGAGCGCTGTTTTGTTCCCGTGGCCCTGGCCCAGCAATCCGGTTGTGGCAAATGGATTGCCGCCGAACCTTCCGTGGGCTTTTAATGTCCCTCCGGGCGGCATTCCATCGGGTCTTTATGTCTGGCCGGTATGGGGGCCGCTGCCCTCATGGCTGCCCGCCGGTTCGCCGCAACTTGGTCTTGTCACCGGATTGGTCGGAGCCATGACCGGGATGCTGATGGTGCGAAGCGTGAAATTCTTGTTTGAGAAAGGGCTTGGCAAGGAATCCATCGGCTTCGGGGACGCGGACCTGATGATGATGGCCGGTGCGTTCACCGGCTGGCAGATTGTGGCGGTTGGATTTTTTGTGGGGTCGATTCTGTCCTTGCCGCTGGGGGTTATTTTCAAGTTTTACAGGAAACAAGAATATCTCCCCTTCGGACCGGGTCTTGCGTTGGGAGTGATGGTCACTCTGTTGGGATGGCCTTGGATGCGGCTTGTCCTCCAACAAACCCTCTTCGACGATTTTCAAATTCTGCTGATGGTTGTGCTTCTCGGAGGCGGGATGTTCTTTGCCAGTATGTTCCTTCGTTTGATGGGCCGCGGAAAATAACACGGACAAAACTACGATGGCCGGGATAGTGATTGTCGATTACGGAATGGCAAACCTGCGAAGCGTGCAAAAAGCCTTCGAGCGGGTGGGACATGCCGCCGTCATCACCTCGGAACCGTATGTGATTTCCCAAGCGGATCGCCTGGTGTTGCCGGGAGTCGGGGCATTTCAGGATGCCATCGCCCGCCTGCGGGAAACCCATCTCGACGAACCGATCAACGCCCACATCAACTCCGGCCGGCCGTTTCTCGGCATTTGTCTCGGGCTTCAACTTCTGTTCTCACGCAGCAGCGAGGACGGCGACCATACGGGTCTCAATGTGCTGCCCGGAGATGTGGTCCGGTTCGAGAATCATCCGGGATTGAAGGTTCCCCACATGGGCTGGAACCAACTCGCGTTCACCGGGGATTGTCCGCTGTTCCGGGGAATCGCCCCGCAATCGGCCGTCTATTTCGTGCATGGTTATTACGCGAAACCGGCCGACCCGTCGATTGTCTCGGCCACGGCCGATTATCCGACGCCTTTTGCCGCCGCCGTCTGGCGGAAGAATTTGTATGCCACGCAGTTCCACCCGGAAAAAAGCCAGTCGGTCGGGCTGGCGATGTTGAAGAATTTCGCCGAAGTGTGCTGACCGCCCCGCTGTTTCCCGGTCACGGCTGACCTAAGCTATCAGGATGTTCGCCAAACGTGACCAAGGGGAATGTCCATGTTAATTCTGCCCGCCATTGATCTTCGCGGGGGAAAGTGCGTCCGCCTCAAACAAGGCGACTATTCCCAAGAAACCGTCTTCGGGGACGACCCGGTGGCGATGGCCAGACGCTGGGTGTCCGAAGGGGCAAAGACGCTCCATCTCGTCGATCTCGACGGAGCCAAGGCCGGTCACCCGGTCAACGGCGAAGTGATTCAACAAATCGTCCAGGCGGTGGATGTTCCGTGCCAGCTTGGCGGGGGATTGCGGACGGAAGCCGACATTCAAACGGCATTCTCTTGGGGTTTGGCCCGTGTCGTCCTCGGCACCCGCGCGTTGCAAGACCCGGCGTGGGTCCGGCAGATGGCCCAAACCTTCCCGAATAAAATCATTCTCGGAATCGACGCCCGCGATGGTTATGTGGCGACCCACGGGTGGTTACAAACATCGGACTTGTCCGTCTTACAAATGGCGCGCGAGTTTGCGAATTGGCCGTTGTTTGGGATCGTCTACACAGACATCGCCAAAGACGGCATGATGGGCGGCCCGAACACCGCCTCATTGGTGGATCTGGCCAAGGCCATTCCGATACCCGTGATCGCCTCTGGCGGCGTGAGCAATATCGACGATGTCCGGGAGTTGTTGGAACACAAAATGTTTGGCTGCATCATCGGCCGTGCCCTTTACGAAGGAAAAATTGAACTGGCCGCTGTCATGGAATTGGTAGAATCATTCTCAATCGCCTGATTATTCGCATTCTCTCCCGTCATCCCGAGAATTATTTCAAGGGATGATTGCGCGTCCGCTGATCGCATTTTTTGCTCTTTCAAACTTTTCCGTCACCATTGGGAGTCATCATGCTTCGTTACGGAGCCTTGTTGAGCGTTTTGTTTGTCTGTTGTGCCACGGCCGCCGCCGCTGATAATTCGGCCGTTTTCAAAGATGGAAACTGGCGGCTGGGCTACGGGCCGGGGCCGACCGGGGAACAACCGATCGTCATCCTGAAAGTGGAAACCAAAGACGGCAAATCCGAAGCCACCCCGGTGGCTTTCATGAAGGACAGCCCGTTCAAATTTGTGTCGTTCAGCCTCAAAGGGGACACTGCCACGGTCGATGTGAAGGTTGGCACTCGTGCCCTCTCCTTCACCGGGAAATTGCAAGCGGACGGCAAATCATTCCGGGGAACCTTTGGGGACGACAAACTCACCAACCGGGGATATTTCACCGCGACCGAAGGCGACAAACTGGACAACACCTTCTTCTCCAGCCAGCCAAAACCGCCGGAAACGTTTCTCGCGGCCACTCGCTTGATGAACTCGGCGGCCTCAATCAAGTTCAAAGCACGTCAAACAAAAGACATCGACGAAAAAGCCGAATTGATGAAGAAAGCCGCCGAAGCCCAGGAGAAAGCCGATGCCGAATCGCCGGATGCCTGGCGGGCCGTGATTACCGCCGAAAAGAACAGCCCATATGCCGTGGTCGCCGCTCTTCAATTGATTCAGGCGGCCGGACGCATCAAAGCCGATCCGAAGGAAGTCGCCGGGTGGATTTCCCTTGTGGAAACAGAAGCTGGCACGTTCGGCTCGAAAATCACTGAAACAACGGATCTGAGCATCGCCGACACCCTTGGCGACGAGAAGAACTATTCCGAATTGGCCATGACCACCTTGGATAAGGTGGTCGGCAAACTGACGGACAAAGACCCGCTGCCGAAGCAATCCCGTGTGTTGAAGGTTGCCATGAAAGTGCAGCAAACAGCCGGGAAGAAAGAATTGCTGAAAGCCACCACCGCCCGATACGAAGCCGTGGAAACCACGCTGGACAAGGAATACTTGGCCAACACCCCTCCCTTCAAAGTGACGAAAGCCGCGGATCGGCCCGCCGGCCAAAACCGGGCGGTATTGATGGAGTTGTTCACCGGCGCCCAGTGCCCCCCCTGCGTGGCGGCCGACGTGGCGTTTGACGCCCTCTCCAAGACCTATGACCATAAGGATGTGATCTTGCTCCAATATCACATGCACATCCCCGGCCCGGACCCAATGACCAACGCGGACACGGTGGCCCGTTTTAGCTATTACGGCGAACTGTTCCCGAAGAATGTTCGCGGCACGCCGACCAGCCTTTTCAACGGCAAGATCGATGCCTCCAGCGGCGGGTTGATGGAACATTCCGAGGAAAAATTCAAGGATTATCGCAAGGCCGTGGATACCCGCCTTGATGCGAAAACGGACATCGCTTTGGGCGGGAAAGTCAGCCGCAGCGGGGAAACACTCAAGATCGATGTGACCGTTGACGGCGTGAAAGAGCCGAAGGATTTGAAACTCCGCGTCGTCGTGACCGAAGACACCATCCACTATGTGGGCGGCAACGCCCTTCGCTATCACCACCATGTCGTCCGGCATTTTGTCGGCGGCGTGGCCGGCACGGAAATCAAGGAACCGAAGACGGCCAAGTCGATGAGTCTCGATCTGGCTCAAATCAAAGGCGACCTCACCAAGTATCAGGAAAAGTACACCAAGACCGAAAAGGTGACTTTTGCCAACGCCGCTCCGGGCATGGACACCAGCAAGTTGAAAGTGGTGGTCTTTGTTCAGGATGATTCCACGGGCGAAGTGTTGAACGCCGTTCAACTCGAAGTCCCGGCGAAGTAACGGTTAGCCGATTGACAAAGCAGTCGCCGGGACTCCGCACCGGCGACACATTTCCACTCTCCCACTGGCGAATCGGGGGATTTCACCCGGCCTCTTCTTGAAGAGCCGGGTCTTTTCTGCCAATCTAGTGTCATCTCCCCTTCTGTCTGGCAAGCGGGTCGATTCATGAAAGCCTTGCTCAGTTTCATCACCAACGAATGGTATTTCTTCGTTCCGATGTTGCTCATTTCACTGGTGGCCGCGTCGCTGGTCGTCTGGCGCTGGCTCCTGAACATGAACGCCCGGACGAGAATGGAAGACTTCCTGCCCGAGTTTCAAGAAAAGCTCCAACGGGAGGGAGTCGAAGGAGCCTTGAAGTTTTCACGGTCTCACGGGGGTCTCATCCCGAGCAAACTTTACCCGGCGGCACTGGAATCTTCCCGTGGGGGAATGGCCGCGATGAAGCGGGCGATGGCCAACGCCATTGAACTGGAAATCCTCCCAGAATTGAACTTCCTTCTCCCGCCCATCTTGGGGATTGCCAAAATCGCCACGATGGTGGGGCTGTTGCTCACCGTTTTCTCGATGATTAACACGTTCAACGCCATTGGCGAAGCCGGCAAATCCGGCGGAGCCTCGGGCGTGACCAATCAGGCCGGGGCCATCGGTCTCGCCCTCTTCGGCACGGCCGGGGGATTGATGATCGCCATTCCGCTGGTGTTCACGCATGTGATGTTCAAGGCCCGCGTGGCGACCTTTGAAACCGAATTGAAGGCCGCCGCCCAACGTTTGTTGGTGTTGTTCCAGAATCTCAAGCCAAAGCAAACCGGCGATGGCCGGTCTGTCACCAAAATGGCCGAACCCATCCGTCGTTGATTCGGGAGAACTACGATGGCCGACCAACCGAAGCGATTCTTCGATGTCTGGTTCGTAAGCGCGAACAACGTCATCAAGGAAGTCCCCTATCACGCTATCACGGATTGGATCCAACAGGGGAAGGTGCAAGCCGAAGACCGGGTGAAGCCTTCCGGCACGGCCGATTGGTTCCAACTCGGCGGCGTGGTCGCTTTTCAGGCTTATTTCACCAAACCCGAGGAATTTGAACACCGCCCGCAGGATGTCGCCACCGCCTTGGAACCGGTGGAGATGGATTTTGATTGGAAGAAGCACCAAGAGGATGAAGACGATGACGTGGACATGATCCCGCTCATCGATATCTCGCTGGTGCTGTTGATTTTCTTCATGATGACCGCCACCGTGGCGGCGATCTCCCGCATCAATGTGCCGGATATGCAAAACGGCACAAAGCTGGAAGCCGACCCGACTGTGTTGCGAGTGGACATCGACCTCAAGGACGGCCGACAAATCTATTCGTTGGGATTGGGCACGCAAGACCCGCTTCCCGAAGACGATAATCTCACCAACGATGTGGATCTCGCGTTGAAACTCGATGAACGCCTCAGCCACATTTCCAATCCGCCAAAAGTTCGCATCGCCGCCCACGCGGACATCCCTTACGAGGTGGTCGAGGAAGTGTTAAAGTCCTTGGAAAAACGGGTGAAACTGGGACAGATCACCGAATACGCCGTCGAAGTGAACGAACGGGGCAAACAACCATGAACCTCTTCAACGTGCGACACGAAGGCTCCCCCGAATCGGTGGACGGAGTGACGGCCGAAGAAATTCTGGACGGGGTGAAGGAAGGCATCTGGGAGCCGACCGACGAGGTTCAAGGACCGGGCGAACACGAGTGGCAATCGCTGGAACTCCACCCGGTGTTTGAAACGGCGATGGCCGACTTTGAACCGCCGCCGCCACCGAAACCGGAAGACGAAACCAAGCTGGACATGAACCCGTTGATCGACGTGGCCTTGGTGCTGTTGATCTTCTTCATGCTGACAGCCACTTACGAACAACTCCGCAAGGAATTCACCCCGCCGCCGGCCGAAGGCTCGGGAACGCAAGGCCAGAAAGTCATCAAAGATCCGGAATTAAGAACGTTCACCATCCGCGTAACGGCCAAGATGGAGAATGATCAACTGGTCTATCGGGTGGAGAATGAAGTGGTTCCGGAAGACAGCCTAGAGGCCAAACTCAAGGAATGGCTGGAGAAAACAGGCTACTCCAAACTGGCCGAGGAAATCGATCCGAAAGCCCCTTGGCGGGCCGTCGTGAAGATCCAAGATGCCGCCGCCGGGGCGAAAATCTCCGAGATCATTCGGGTGACCCGGCAAGCCAAGGAATAACTATTGGTTCAAGCCCCGAAAGATCAAATCTTTTGCTCATTCACCTCGGCCTCCGTCTTGCCTGCCAAGGCTTTCTTCACGACGCTGTTCATCAACAACTCGGCCAACGGCGTGGTGACTTTCCCCAACGTGGTCACTGCATCTTGCAACACTTCCACATCGTTGCCGTTCATGGCAGCAATGACGGCTTCGCGGGCCTCGTTCACCGTTTGTCGTTGCTCGGACGTCAGGCTGTCGCCCGTTTCGGCCAGCGCCTTGTCGGTGTGTTTCAAATCGGCCTTGGCCTTGTTGTGAAACTCAATGAACCGGCGGGCCGTGAAATCGGCATGTGCGTGGGCGACGCTGTCCATCACCAGTTGATCCACTTCATCCGACGATAAGCCGTGGGCGGCTTGCACAGTCACGCTGGCCTGCTGGCCGCTGCGTTGTTCTTTCGCGCTGACCGTCAACATGCCATTTTCGTTGACGAGGAACGTCACATCCACTTGGGGAAACCCGGCGGGCATCGGCGGGATGCCCGCGAGCTTGAACTGGCCGAGAGCCTTGCAATCTTTGACAAGTTCACGTTCCCCTTGGTAGATGTTTAGCAGGATGGCTGACTGCCCGTCGGCCGATGTGCTGTAGCGAGTCGTCGCCCGCGCGGGAACGGTTGTGTTCCGCTGGATCACCTTGTCCATCACGCCGCCGAGCGTTTCCAAGCCAAGCGACAACGGCACGACATCCAACAGCAACATGTGCCGTCGGCCGCCCGTCAAAATATCCGCCTGAACGGCCGCGCCGATGGCCACGACTTCATCCGGGTTGAGTTCGGTGTGAGGTGTGCGGCCAAAGAACTCGCCAACTCGTTTCCGCACATAGGGAATCCGGGTCGAACCGCCGACCATCACCACATCGTTGATTTGCGTCTTCTTTAGTTCCGCGTCTCGCAGGGCATTGCGGCATTTTTCCAACGCCCGGTCAATGTGCGGGGCAATCAACGCCTCGAACTCGGCTCGGGTAAATGTCCGTCGGAAATTGCCGATGACGAATTCGGCCGACTCCGCCGATGAGAGGGCAATCTTGACCTTCTCGGCTTGATCCCGCAATTCTTGCAACAATTGCGGGTTTCGTTGGCCCAAATCGACGCCCATCTCTGCAGCGACCAATTCCATGATCGCATGGTCGAAATCGTCCCCGCCGAGGTAAGTGTCCCCGTTGGTGCTGAGGACTTTGAACACGCCGTCATCAATGGAAAGGATCGAACAATCGAACGTTCCGCCGCCGAGATCGAACACGGCAACCATTCCGGTTTTCTTCTGGTCTAGCCCGTAAGCCAAAGCGGCGGCCGTCGGTTCGTTCACGATTCGCAACACATCCAGCCCGGCGATGCGTCCGGCGTCCCGTGTGGCCTGCCGCTGACTGTCATCGAAATACGCGGGCACTGTGATGACAGCCTTCGTGGGGTTCCCTGCCCGCTTGCGGACTTCCCGCAGGATCATCGCCGAGAGTTCTTCGGGCGTGTGTTCCCGGTCGCCGATGCGGACTTGCAAGACCTTGCGGCCGTCGCCGGTTTCCCGTTCGACAATCTGGTGCGGGATGAGTTTCAGTTCTTTTTGCAAGTCGGCCAGCGTCCGGCCCATCAGGCGTTTGACGCTGAAAATCGTGTGGTCCGGGTCGCTTAACGCCCGGTCGCGGGCGGCCGAGCCGACGAGGACGGAACCGTCGTCATGGAAGCTGATGACACTGGGAACAAGGGCATTGCCCCCCTCATCGCGGACAACGGCCGGATGGCCGTCTTTGACGTAGGCCGCGAGACTGAAGGTCGTGCCAAGATCGATACCGACAACAGATGGGTTCATCTCAGAATTTTAGGAAGCGGAGGGCCATGAAACCAAAGAAGCCGAAAGACATTTTATCACCAAGATTCTGATTTGAAGAAACCCGCACGGCCACACCGGATCTTCTCACAGCGGGAATACGTTATTCTTACCTGATCCAACATTTGGAGTTGAGCGTGCCCGCATTCTCCCGCCACGCGATCATGGCCGTGTTTGTTGCCCTTCTCGGAGCCGGGTTGGCGATGCCCGCCGAGCCGACTCCGTTCGCTTTCTTCGAGCCGGTTCAACCGCCGCGATCCGTGCAGGTGGTGGCTCATCGCGGAATAAGCAAGGCCGCGCCCGAAAGCACACGCCGGGCCATCGAAATGTGCATCCAAGACTATTTCGAGTGGGTGGAAATTGATGTTCGCCTGACGAAAGACGGCAGGCACATCGTTTTTCACAACGACCGTCTTGATGGAAGGACCGACGGCAAAGGTTTGGTGTCGGAACACACGTTGGAGCAATTGCAGTCGCTTGACACGGGTTCACATTTCTCCCCGCGATTTGCCGGTGAAAAACTTCACTCTCTGGCCGAATGCCTGAAGATCGGCAAGGGAAAAGTGAACTTCTATCTCGATTGCAAAGGCGCCGATCCGGCCTTGCTCGTCAAGGAAATCATCGATGCCGGGATGGAAAAACAGGTGGTCGCATATGATCGCCCGGAGGCCATCGCCAAAATCCGCGAACTGTCAAAGAACGAGGTTCCGGTGATGACCAAATGGCGACCCGTCATGGGAGAGCCTACGGCCTTTGCCAAAAAGCATGGCCTCGCGGCCGTCGAAATCGACGCGGATGATGTTACCCCCGTTGTCTGCAAAGCATTTCGGGAGACGGGTGTCAAAACCCAAGCGAAAGTCACCGGTGTAAAATGGGACAACCCGAAGACTTGGTCGCAAATGATCGCCGCCGGGGTGGATTGGCTGCAAACCGACAAACCGCTGGAAGTTCACATGTCCCTGTTCCGCGCCAAACATCCGACATGGCCGGTGAAGGTCGCATATCATCGCGGGGCGAATCGTTATGCCCCGGAGAACACGCTTCCGGCGATTGAACTCGCCGCCTCGCTGGGAGCCGATTACGCCGAGATCGACATCCGCACGACGAAGGACGGCAAATTCTTCCTGCTCCACGACAACACCTTCAACCGCACCACTTCCGGCAAGGGTAAATTCTCCGATGCCACCAGCGACGAGATCGTCAAACTGGAAGCCGGATCTTGGTTCGGGAAGCCTTACGCGGGAGCCAAAGTACCCTCTCTCGACGAAGCCCTTACTGCGATGGGAGACCGAACTCATGCCTACCTGGATTGCAAAGACATCTCGCCGGAAAATCTGGCCATCATTTTGCGGCAACGAAAATTCCTTGACCGATCGGCCGTTTGCCAGTCGGTGGAATATCTGACGAGATTGAAGAAAATCGAACCGACCGCGCGCGGAATGGCGTCATTCAACAAGATCACCGAGTTCGACAAAATCGTTGAATTAAAGCCGTTCGCCGTCGATGCGAAATGGGCGATCTTGTCAAAAGACATGATCGACAAATGCCACGCGGCAGGAATCCAAGTGTTTTCCGATTCGCTCGGCTGGCACGAATCTGTCAAGGATTATCGGCAGGCAATTGAATGGGGAATCGACCTGATCCAAACCGATCACCCGGCGCGTATGTTGCGCGCAATGGAATTGCACTTCGCGGATAAAAAATGAACGATGAAGTCGTGAAGACCTTCCGCGTTCCGCAAGCAAACTTCAGCGCACACCACGCTTGGAATTCAACCGTTCTTCTTCCTTGCGGTCAAGCTCTTGATAGATGGCTTCATGCTGGCTGGCTTCCGTTTTGTTCCCAATCGCCAGCAACGCTTGCGAGAGTTGAAGATGCCCCTGACGGTGATTCGGGTCAAGCGCCAACAGTCGTCGTAACGCGGTGATCGCCTCCGGCGTCCGCTGCTGGCGAAGGTATAACTTGGCCAATTCTTGAAACACTTGGGCGGATTTGTTATCCAGTTTGGCCGCTTGGTTCAAAAGACTTTCGGCCGCAGTCAAGTCGTTCCTTTCCATCGCGCAATCGGCCAGACCCACCAGCGGTTCGGTCGCCTCCGGGCGTTGTTGGCGACACGTTTCCAATTCCCGCTCGGCGTCCGACATCCGGGCATCTCCAAGCAGGGAATGCCCGAGGAACAATCTGGCCTGATAATTGGACGAATCGCCTTTCAACACTTCCCGGAAGTCTTCGACCGCATTGACGAAATAGGCCGTCCTCATCCGTGCGACCCCGCGTTGGAACCGCCATTCGGCCCGATCCGGCTCGACGACGACAAGGCGTGAATAAAGTGGCTCGGCGTTTTCCCAACGTCCCTTTGCAGAATAGGAAGCCGCCACGGCAGCCAATACTTCCCGATCATCCGGGTGTTCGCGGACAACTTGCTGAAACATCCCTTCCATTTTCTCGGGCCAGTCCTTGGGGGCCATCTGAAGCACGACTTCCCGCCGCCCCTCCTCTTGGGGCAGTTTGTCTTGAATGGCCCGGATCAACTCGGCTTCCGCCTCGCTGATTTTTCCTTGCCGACGCAATGACGTGGCCAGTTTCAATCTTGCCCGGCAATCTTCCGGATGAATGCGAAGCGATTCTCGGGCTTCGATCTCATCTCGGCCAAAGTCTTCCACCGCACCGGCGGCATCTTGTTTTGTCGCCGGATCTCGACGAAAGTTTCTGACCGTAAAAACGGCGACCAGCGCCAGCAGCCCGGCAATCATCACCATTAGCATGGATCGGTTCATGGTGATTCCTTTGCCTTGGGGACCGCGCCGGACGTTTTGCGGGTCGGGTCCAGTTCGCGATAACGGGCTTCATGTTTCGAGGCCCGCTCGGGCTGACCAAGCGCCGCGAGTAACTTGGCCAATCGGGCTTGCGTCGCCAGTCGATTTGGATCGGCCTGTTCCGCCTGTTCAAGATATCCAAGGGCGGCGGTCAAATCGCCCCGTTGCTCCGTCACTTGGGCAAGCGAAAGCAACGTTTCCAAATGTCCCGGACGGCGTGCCAGCACGTCTCGAAAAGCAGTCTCAGCCTCCTCAAGACTGCCGAGATAACTGGCCGCCCGGCCGACGCCGAACAGGGCCAGCAAATTATCCGGTTCATCAACACGAGCCGCCCGGAACAAATCCAGCGATTGAGAGAATTCGCCCAGATCCAAGAGACAAGTGGCCAGATTCAGCCTCGCCGGGGCATACACAAGCGAATCCGGCCCGGCGTCGAAGGCCGCTTGCAAGTCGGCTTTCGCCAAGTCCAGTCGCCGGGCTTCCAGCCAGGCCGCTCCCCGGACCCCCAGAGCGTCTGCATGACCGGGGGAAATCTCAATTGCCTTTGCGGCCAGTTCGATGGCCAATTTCTGGCGTCCCGCTTTCAATTCCCCTCGGGCCATCGCCACCAGAACCTCGGCATCATCCGGCGACTCGGCCAAGAGATTCTTCAACAATTCTCGGGCATGAGGATAATCGTTACTCGCCAACACAAGAACTCGCTCCCGCTCAATCCGGGTTCGAGACCAGCCAAGGGACTCTGCCCGGTCCAAATGGCCAAGAGCATCGTCCGGGCGTCCTTCAAGGCGGGCCTGTCGGGCTGACAAAAAATGGACTTCCGCATTTCCAATCAGTTCTCGCCGCAATTTCGCAAGTTTTGGCCCGGCTGATTTGGAACCAACTCCCGCCCGAACCTCGGCCAGCGGATCAACCGTCACGGAAGCGCGCCGCCAGCCCACCCACCCGACCGCAGCGAGCAGAATGATGACCAACAGAAGGCCGCCGACACGTCTCACATCCGTCTCCCGGCCAGCATTGAGGGGGGTGATTCACCCTGATAGTTTACAGGATTCAGAAGAGAGGCTTCGCCCCTCTTGGCGGGACAAATATAGGCTCGCCAAGAGGCATCTTTCAGCACACCGCCGCAAGGCCATGATCGAGCATTTGCCATAATGGGCCATTTTTGAAGGCTCAAAATCTCTGCGCATTTGCCCAAAATCATCAGGCGACGTGTCGATTTGCCGGGGGTTTTGAAAAATAGTGTTCAATTGGCCCATTGATTTTGACCAGCCGGGTGGGTGTCCAACTGTCCAAAAATGGTCAACGATGGCTGTTTTGATGTGTTTCCATGTCACTTTTGGGGTGGTTTTTGACCATTTTGAAAATCGTAAAATACAAGAGCCTGTAACGCGTTGGCGTTCAGGCTCTTGAAGATCAGATTGATTTTTGGCTGCGTGAAACGCGGAAAATGATCCGCCGGCCTTCTTCAATTCGCGTTGAAGGAGGCCAGCCAAATGTCGAAGTCATTTCTTTTCTTGGGGAACTTGCTCCCGCTTCTTCGTCACGATGTCCTTGGTCTTTTCCACCAAGCGGGTGAACTCGGCCCGATGGCCTCCCTTGTCCTCACCCAGCGATCCCTTCGACCACGTCAGCACCTTCTCCAAATCGGCGTTGCCGACATAATCGCTGTCCCGCAGCAACATGCCATAGGCGGCGACGGCGGCCGCAAATCGGAAGTCCTTGCTGGCGTCTTTGGCGATATCCTTGCCATCGAAACTGGCGCTGACTTCAGAGGCCTTGTCCGTTTCCGGGTCTTTGTAACGCATCCGGGTCGTCAGCCACTCGCCGCTCTTCCCGGCGTCGGTCAGTTGCGGGGTGGTCTGATACTTCAACGGTTCGACATCCGACAAGGGAACTTTCTCGCCGACCGGGACGATCTCAAAGAGCATTGTGCAGGTGTGGCCGCAGCCCATGTCCCCGGCATCCTTCGCGTCATTGCGGAAGTCTTCCGTCTTGAGGATGCGGTTCTCGTAACCGATTAGGCGATAACCGGCGATCTTGGCCGGGTTGAACTCGATCTGGAGTTTCACGTCCTTGGCCACCGTGACCAGCGCGGCCCCTTGTTCCACGAACAACTTTTTGGCTTCGTCGAGCGAGTCAATGTAGGCGTAATGACCATTGCCGTGGTGGGCGAGTTGTTCGAGCCGGTCGTCGTGCAGGTTGCCCATGCCATAGCCGAGGATGGTCAGATAAACGCCGTTCTTCCGCTTGTCCTCAATCATCCGGATCAGTTGGGCGTTGTCGGAGACGCCGACGTTGAAGTCGCCGTCCGTCGCCAGAATCACCCGGTTGATTCCCTCTTTGATGAAGGTCTTTTCCGCTTGTTCGTAGGCGAGTTTGATGCCCCCTTCGCCGTTGGTCGAACCGCCGGATTGCAGGCCGATGATCTCGTTGATGATCTTCTCTTTCTGGTTCCCTGGCGTCGGCGGGAGGCGAAGACCGGCGGCACCGGCATAGGTGACGATGCTCACCCGGTCGCGGTCGGTGAGTTGTTCGACGAGCAACTTCATCGATTCGATCACCAGCGGCAATCGGTTCGGCGAATTCATTGAACCCGAGGTGTCGATCAGAAACACCAAGTTACGGGCGGGAAGCTTGTCCTTCTCGATCACCTTGGACTTCAGGCCAACCTTCAACAAATTGTGCTTCTCGTTCCACGGGCAGGCGGCCATCTCCAGTTTGAAATTGACCGGCTTGCCATCGGTCGGGGCTGCGTAGTCATACGGGAAATAGTTGAGAAAATCGGCGATGCGCACCATATCCTTGGGGGGCAACATGCCCTCGTTGAGCCGCGACCGCACGTTGGAATAAGCAGCCGTGTCCACGGCGGCCGAGAGGGTTGAGAGTGGATCGACTTTCACCGTTTTGAAGGCGTTGTCTTCCAAATGCTGATACGCTTCCCCTTGAAAATCGGCGTCGTCATACCGTTCGCCATCGGCCATATCCTTCAAAGCCTTGCCAGCCAATAAACCCTGTGGGCCGCCCGGCAAGGCGGCATTCTGCGGTCCGGGGTCACCTTTTGCCTCGCTTGCCCGAAGCCGGTCAATGCTTCGATTTTGGGCCTTTCCATTTACAATTTTCTCCCCTCTCTTCAGTTGGTCAAATTGTTTGTAACGAGCGCCCTCAACTCCTGTCCGGCCAGAGCCTCCGATGATCGAACTGTCTGGTGTCGGATGAGGAGCTACATATCCCCTCGCTGCAAAAGGTTTCGGGTCACTTGCTGGAGAAAGCGGCGCGGGAATTGCCACGGGTGGATGCGAATTTGGATCTTTCTTCAATCCGAAGGTTTCATTTGATTTCGGCGATTCCACATTGGCGACATTTTCTTTTTCAACACCCCGTGCCGGCTGGCGCAAAGCGTCGAATTCAACACCGACTGGCTTGGCGTCTTTCTTGGCTTCGGCAACCACGGCCGGTTCTGGCTGTTGAGCCACGGGAGGATCGGTTTTGGCGCACCCGGCAAATCCGAGCAAAACGGCAGCCAGCACCCAATAACTGCGGGCAAAACGCTGATGGAGCATCGGGAATCTCCCTTTGGAATGGAGAGTGGATGGGAAACGGTCGAAATGGATCACTTGTTTGACGAGCGACCCATGCAAAAGTTTTCCCCTTGGGTGATTTTTTCCGGTTCGGCGTGGCCGTATAACAACGGGCGAAGCGTTCAACGGAGTGCAACATGAAAGTCGCCGTCATCGGCACGGGCTATGTCGGTCTGGTCACCTCCACCTGTCTTGCGGACAGTGGCAACGATGTGGTTGGCGTGGATCGGGACAAGAAAAAGATCGATACGCTTCTCTCCGGCAACATCCCGATTTACGAACCCGGCTTGTTGGAACTCGTTCATAAAAACACCAAGGCCGGCCGTCTCAAGTTCACGACGGATTTCGCCACGGCTGTCCGCGAGGCCCGGTTGATCTTCATCGCGGTGGGCACCCCGCAGAGCAAAACCGGGGACGCGGACCTGAGCAGCATTTGGGCCGTCGGGGATGAGATCGCCCGAAATCTCAAGGATTTGCCCGCCGGTCCCCCCGGTTCTCGGGTGGTGGTGTTGAAAAGCACCGTACCCGTGGGGACAAACGCGAAACTCTCGGCCCGCTTGCAATCCGCCGGTTGCGACCACATTGATGTGGCGAACAACCCGGAGTTTCTAAAGGAAGGTGCCGCCCTCGATGACTTCACGAAACCGGATCGCGTGGTAGTCGGCGTCCGGAAGAAAGAAGTGGGCGAGGTCTTGCGGGAACTTTATGCGCCGTTCCTCCGCACGGAACACCCGTTTCTGGCGATGACGCCCGAAAGCGCGGAAATGACCAAATATGCCGCCAATGCGATGCTGGCCACGAAGATCTCGTTCATCAACGAAATGGCCCGCCTCAGTGAAAAAATGGGGGCTGACATCAATGATGTGCGTCGTGGCATCGGTCACGATGTCCGAATCGGCTTCCAGTTTCTCCATCCCGGTCCGGGCTACGGCGGCAGTTGCTTCCCGAAGGATGTTCAAGCCATTCTCGGCATGGGCCGGCATCTGGGCGTGCCACTGTTGCTTTCGACAGCCGTGGACGAAGTCAACCAAGCTCAAAAGCAGGTGTTGTTCGGCAAAGTCAGCAAGCGATTCGGCGAAACATTGAAGGAGAAGACCATCGCCGTATGGGGACTGGCTTTCAAGCCCCGTACAGACGACATCCGTGAATCCCCCGCCCTCACTCTGATCGACTCTTTGCTGGAGGTTGGGGCAAAGGTGCATGTTCATGATCCCGAGGCGATGAACAACGTGCGGGCTGAGTACGGCGAAAAACTGACCTATGCCGATGGTCCCTATGGGGCCATCAAGGGAGCCGATGCCCTTGTGATCGTCACCGACTGGTCCGATTATCGAACGCCGGACTTCAACGAGATGAAACGGGTGTTAAACAAACCCGTGATTTTCGATGGTCGAAACCTGTACGAACCAACGAACATGAAGACACTGGGGTTCGAGTATCACGGCATCGGTCGCGGACTTCAAATCGATTGATTTTGAACCCTTGACGAGAAGGCTTGGAATCGCATAATTTCACCTACCAAGATGCCGAGGTGGCGGAATTGGCAGACGCGCTAGCTTGAGGGGCTAGTACTCGCAAGGGTGTGCAGGTTCAAGTCCTGTCCTCGGCATTACCAACAGAGGCAAACACTTTCGACGAAAGTCGTGGTGTTTGCCTTTTTTTCTTGGACGACAAACTCAACTCCCACCAAGGGTTTTTCCGACCGTGGATCAGGGTGGAATGTGCCTCGAAGAATTACACCAATTCAATGATTGGGTCCCCCAATAATCTCTTCAAGAAGCCACACGGAAAAGCGGACATTTCTATTGGGTCTTACAACCTGACACATAAAGATTCTGACTATTGCATCACGTCAAGACAGATGGTACCCTGTGTTAGTTGAAGATTTTACCTCCCCGCGACCGTGATCGGTTCCCGCCAGCCTTGTTCGTTTTGTAACCATTGCATTTGAGATATTCGATGACTTCCAACATATGTGGAGTCAACGTTCGATTGTTTGCGGCGATCTGCATCATCGTGTGGTGCGGTTGTGAGGCGGCGCGGGCGCAACAACCAGCCCCGGCCCTCCATTCTGTTTTTCCCCCTGGCGGTCAGACGGGGACTTCGGTAACCGTTTCCATTGCCGGCGTCGCTCTTGAAGACCTTCGCGATATTCGATCGACTATTCCGAATCTCGTCGCCAAGAAGATCGACGCGAACCAATTCACGCTGACGATCCCGCCGCAAACCCCGACGGGGATCTATGACTTGCGGGCGGTATGCAAACACGGAATGAGTTCGCCAAGGGCGTTTTTCGTCAGTCATCATGCGGAACACACGGAGAAAGAACCAAACGACACGCCCGACGCGGCCAAAAAATTTCAGATTGATGTCACGGTGAACGGCCGAATTGAAAAACCGGGCGATGTGGACTGCTATCAATTCGATGCGAAAGCCGGTCAGCGAATCGTTCTTGAATGCCAAGCCCGGCGAATTGATTCGCAGTTACGCGCGGTGCTTGAGGTATATGACTCTGCCGGGAAACGGCTGGCCGTTAACCGGGGCCATACAGGCATTGATCCGCTTATTGATTTTCGGGCACCCGCCGACGGAACCTACACCGCCAAGATTTTCGACCTCAGTTACCTCGGTTCCCCCAATCATTTTTATCGGCTGGATATCGACACCAAACCTCGGGTGGAGTTTGCTTTCCCCTGTGTGGTTGAACGAGGCAAATCCACAAAGGTGAAATTGTTTGGTCGAAATCTGCTGCCGCCACAAGCAACCGATAACAGGAAATCAGATCATCTGGAATTAGACAGCGTCGAAGTAGAGATCACTGCCCCACGATCTGGGGATGTTCGGCCCATCCCCCCCTTGCAGCCGAATCAGATGGTGCTGGAAACCTTCTCTTACCACTATCCCGGCAGCCATGCGCCGGTGTTGATCGGCCTGACCGATGTGCCGGTGATCGCCATTCAATCGGGCCATCAACACTCAGATCAAGCCCGCGAAATCGTGATTCCTTGCGAGGTCAACGGGCAGTTGACCGACGGGGATGAGAAACATTGGTTTGCCGTCCAAGCTCGACGAGGCGAGGCGCTCTGGCTGGAGTCCTTCGGCGAACGGATTGGTTCACCTGTTGAATTGGCCGTTGCGGTACTCGATGCCTCGGACAGCAAGGAATTGGCGAAGCTACCCGAATGTTTGGATAATCCCGGCCAAGCGAAATTCCCCACGGCCCATTCCGATCCGGCCGGGCGTTGGGTCGCTCCGGCGGATGGCCGTTATCTGATCGCGGTTCGCAACCGGATCGGCGGGACAAACCGCGATCCTCGACGCCTTTACCGACTCAGTGTTCGTCGCGAGGAGCCGGATTTTCATCTGGCCGTGATTCCCAGCCGTGCGAATCAGGAAGCGGGCTTGAATGTCGGAGCCGGCGGACGGGAAATGGCTGAGGTGATTGCCATCCGGCGTCGCGGTTTAAATGGCCCGATCCGAGTGTCCGCCGAGAATCTGCCCTCGGGCATTCAATGTCCCGATGTATGGATCGGGCCGGGACAGGACCGAGTTCCTCTCATCGTGAGTGCCCGCCGAGATTGCCCTTCGTATGCCGGGACGCTGAATCTCATCGGCCATGCAAATCTTGACGGCGCCGAAATCAGCCGCCGCGCCCTTGGTGGCACACTGATATGGCCGGACCAGTCAATTTCATTCGCCCGCCTAACTCAAGATGTCCCTTTGGCGACCGCAACGGAAGCCAAAGCTCTTTTGACAGTTTCTGTTCATGAAGGAGCCGTCTTTCAAGAAAGTGTTTTGGATGTCGCCTTCGACATTGAGCATCGATTTGAAGAACCGACAGGGCCGATTCATGTGAGCGCCGTCGGCCTGCCTCGCGGGGTGGGAAACACACTTGTCACCATTCCCGCCGGGAAAACAAAGGGGGCAATCAGTTTCTTCCTGCCCGAATCTCTGGCTCCGGGATTTCACACATTCGCCCTACAGGCAGAGGTTGAAATTCAGTCTTCCAAAAATGGCAAAAGCGGCAACAAAACCATTCTCAAACTGGCCAGCAATCCAATCACCATCAATGTTCGGCCGTCACGAATCAGCTTGGAGATCGACCCGCGCACGCCGCGAACAATTGGCCGGGGAAAGATCATCCAGATTCAATTCACCGCGACGCGGAAACAAGGGTTTATTGGCAAGGTTCACACAGAGTTGGTCTCGCCGGATGGCGAATCCGGTGTGCGGGGACGCGGCGTCACCCTCGTCGGTCAGTCAGACTCGGGATCGATTCAAGTGATCGCCACGGACACTGCCCCGCTGGGCCGTCAGATATTTCTCCGCTTGGAGGCAGTCGGCACCGTGGAAGATCAGCCGGTTTATCACGCCAGCCGGTTTGTGGAGTTGGAGATCACCGAATGAAAGCTTGGAACTCCATCACGGCCTTCTTGGTTTTGCTTGCACTGAATACCGGCGTGCAGGCTCAACAAATCTACTTCAACACCGATGTGATGCCGATCTTGACCAAACTCGGCTGCAACAGCGGAGGGTGCCACGGCAAGGCAACGGGTCAGAACGGTTTCAAACTTTCGTTGTTTGGCTACGAGCCGGAACTGGATCACGAAGCCATCGCCAAGGAAGCTCGAGGCCGCCGACTTTTCATGGCCGCTCCGGCGCAAAGCATGCTTCTGCTTAAAGCCAGCGGCCTCGTTGCTCACGGCGGCGGCAAACGACTGGAAGCAGGATCGGCCGATTGGGAAACGCTTGTTCGGTGGATCGAAGAAGGCGCGCCAAGAGGATCACCTTCCGACCCAGTGCTGTCTCGGGTCACCATTTCACCGGAATCTCGCGTTTTTAACGCGGAAACCCGCCAGCAGCCTTTGCGCATCACGGCTCATTTCTCAAACGGCATCACTCGTGATGTGACCCGTCAGGCTGTCTTTCAATCGAATGAGCCAGAATTGGCCGAGGTCGGCGACGATGGAACGGTGCGAATCAAAAATCGCAGCGGGCTGTTCGCTGTGATGGTTCGCTATGCGGATCAAATCGCCGTCTTCCACGGCACGTCGCCTTACGCGAAAGTCAAAGCCGCCGATGCCGAATCGTTGGCGGCTTGGGAAAAAGCGAACGGGCAATCATTCATCGACCGCCATGTGGCCGCCCAATGGAAGCAGTTGGGCATTCGTCCGTCGCCGCCAACCACTGACGGGGAATTTATCCGCCGAGTTTCGTTGGATATCTGCGGCACCCTCCCCACGCCGGACGAGGTGAAAGACTATGTCGCCGACACCCGGCCGGACAAGCGTGCCAGACTAATCGACTGGTTGCTCGACCGGCCCGAATACGCCAGTTATTTCGCCCTGAAATGGGCCGACATCCTGCGGAATCGCGGGCGCGGTTATGGAACCAGTCAGCAACGGGCCGGAACCGCTTTGTTTGCGGGCTGGATACGCGACAGCATTGCCGACAACATGCCGTATGATCGCTTTGTGACCGAGATCCTGACAGCCGTCGGCAGTCAGGAAAAGAATCCCGCGACGGTCTGGTATCGCACCGTGCGGGCCACGCCGGAATATGTAGAATCGACCGCCCAAGCCTTCCTTGGCATTCGCATTCAATGCGCCCAATGCCATCATCACCCGGCCGAACGGTGGAGTCAGGCAGACTACTACCAATTGGCGGCCGTTTTCGCCCGTGTCGGCCGCCGGGGTGGTTTCGCTGATGCCGAGGTTCCGACTTCAGAAACAATCTATCTGGCCGACGAAGGCGAAGTGATTCATCCCCGGACAGGCCAGGCGATGCAACCACGCCCGCCCGGCGGGCCGGACTTCAAGCTTAACCGCCATGATGATCCCCGTCGAAGTTTCGCCCGCTGGATGACGGCGGCCGACAACCCCTACTTCGCCCGCACGATGGCTAACCGCCTCTGGGGCCATTTCTTCGGCCGGGGGATCATTCACCCCATCGACGACGCCCGCAGCACCAACCCGCCAAGCAATCCTGAATTGCTCGACGTCCTGACTCGTGATTTTGTCGCCGGCAATTATGATGTCAAACGGCTCATCAGGACCATCTGCAATTCGTCTGTCTATGCCTTGAGTTCGGCATCCAACGCGAGCAATCAAGACGATCACCAGAGTTTCGCCCGCTACTATCCTCGCCGATTGTCCGCTGAAGTCTTGTTGGATGCCATGAGTCAGACGTTGCAATCACCGACCAAATTCCGAAGCGTCTCGGGCGACTTCCCCCGAGGCACACGGGCAATCGACCTGCCGGATGAAGCGGTGCCCAGCCACTTCCTGGACGTGTTCGGCCGGCCGCTTCGCAACTCGGCTTGTGAATGCGAACGGGTGGACGCACCAGCCTTGGGCCAAACGCTGGCGCTGGTCGGTTCCCCGGAGATTCAAGAGAAGTTGACCGCCGAAAAAGGCTTGGTGGCGAAACTGGCGAACAACAAACAGTTACCAGAAGAAAACATCCGTGAAATCTTCATGGGTGTTTTCGCCCGCCCGCCACGGCCTCGGGAACTGGCGCTCGCCCAGAGCTTTCTCGAATCGCAAAAAGACCGGAAAGAGGCATATGCCTCTTTGCTCTGGTCGCTTCTGGCCACGAATGAGTTTTTATTCAACCACTGATGACCCGTCGGCAAAACGATCTCATCGGAGATGGCACATGCAAAAAATCCGATCAAAACGAGGTGACACCGGCACGGGCGTCAGTCGGCGAAATTTTCTGGAGATCGGGGCGGCCGCGTTGGGTTTGGGCCTTGTGGATTTGTTGAAGTTGCGGGCAACGGCGGATTCTCCTCTAACCTCGCGCGAACGGGCGAACAAGTCGTTGATTGTGTTCTGGACGCATGGCGGCTTGAGCCAGCAAGACTCCTACGACATGAAGCCCGATGCCCCGGCCGAGTTTCGCGGCCCGTATCGGCCAATCGCCACTACCGTGCCCGGCATTCAATTGACAGAGAGATTTCCCCGGCAAGCCCGAGTGATGAAGCATCTGTCGATTGTTCGCTCTGTCAATCATGAAAACGCCATCCACGCCCCGTCGGCCCACTGGATGCAAACGGGATATTTCGGGCCAACATTGGCCAGAAATGCCCCGCAAAAACCGTCTTTTGGCTCCGTGATCGCCCGCGTTCGAGGAGTCAATCAAGGTCTGGTGCCTCCTTATCTCGCCATCCCGCAGGCCGAGGCATTCGGCTATCAGGGGGCCGTCTATCTCGGGTCTGCTTTCAACCCGTTTGAAGTGGGGGCCAATCCCAACGCGACGGATTTTCGCGTGCCGAACTTGGCGTTGCCGAAAGAACTGCAATTGTCGAGCGTCCGTTCTCGCGCAAAGTTGCTTCGGGAATTTGACGACCTTCAGCATGAGGCCGACAGAACCGGGGTTCTCGACGGCCTGAACGGCTTCAAGACCCAAGCATTGGAGATGGTGACCGGCGAACGAGTTCGAGCCGCTTTCGATATCAGCAAGGAAGACCCGCGACTGAGGGACCGTTACGGCCGACATCAATACGGGCAAAGCGCCGTTCTGGCTCGTCGGTTAATCGAAGCGGGAGCCGCCTGCGTGACAATCAACACTGGCTATTGGGACCACCACAACGACATCGAGAAAGGCATGGAAGAGCATCTTCCACCACTCGACGCCGCCATCGGGGCTTTGGTGGAAGACCTTGAAGATCGGGGAATGCTCGACGATGTGGTGATTTATTGCGCCGGCGAATTCGGTCGCACTCCGCTCATCAACGGCAATGCCGGCCGCGATCATTGGCCTAATTGTTTCTCGGTAATGCTCGGCGGTGGTGGTCTTAAGGGGGGCATGGTGGTCGGCGCCAGCGAACCTCGCGGCGGCAAAGTTCGCGAACGGCCGGTCAGCCCCGGTGATCTGTTAGCCACGTTATACCAGACGCTCGGCATTCCACTGGACACCAATTTTGAAGACTCATCAGGTCGCCCGGTGGGCATTGTCCCCGAGGGCAAAGCGATTCATGAATTGTGTTGAGAGATCACTTTGACCGGACAGATTTGACCAGCTTCACCAGCCCCCAAACGAGACCTAGCCGTGCTCACATCTCTGTTGCTGATCGCCATGTCAATGACCCCAGCCGCCGAGGCCACGAAGGCCGACGAAGCCATTCACCAATATCTCTCCGCCGAGGCGAAGCGACTCTCCGCTCACTTCATGGATGATGCGAAGACGGCCGCTGAATGGGAGGCCAAGCGGCCAAAACTCCGGGAACAGTTTCTCGAAATGCTTGGCCTCAGCCCGTTGCCAGAGAAGACACCGCTGAAGGCCACCATCACCGGCACGCTTGAACGCAGTGGCGTGATCGTCGAAAACATCCACTTCCAAAGCAAGCCCGGCCTCTATGTCACGGGTAATCTTTACCGGCCGAAGAACACTCCCGCCGACAAAAAACGACCGGCCATCCTCTATGTCTGCGGCCACTCAAACCGGGGGCGGGACGGCAACAAAACCGCCTTTCAAGACCACGGCATGTGGTTCGGCACCAACGGTTATGTCTGTCTCGTCGTGGACACGCTGCAACTTGGCGAAGTCGCGGGCAAGCATCACGGCACCTACAACTTAAACCGCTTTTGGTGGCAAAATCGCGGCTACACTCCGGCCGGCGTCGAATGCTGGAACGGCATCCGGGCCATCGATTACCTATGTTCCCGGCCGGAAGTGGACGTGAATCGCATCGGTGTGACCGGCATTTCCGGCGGCGGAGCAACGACGGTGTGGGTGGCGGCCGCCGACGAGCGTGTAAAGGTAGCCGTGCCCGTCTCCGGCATGAGCGACTTGGAAAGCTATGTGAGCAACAAGGTCATCAACGGCCATTGCGACTGCATGTTTTACATCAACACATTTCAATGGGAATGGACCACCGCCCTCGCCTTGCACGCCCCGAAACCGCTGTTGTTCGCCAACAGCGACACCGACCCGATCTTCCCGATGGACGGCAACCGCCGCATCATCGCCCGGATGCGGACGTGTTACGAAATGCTCGGCAAAAAAGACATTGTGGAAGAACACGTCTCAAAGGGCGGACACGACTATCGCCCCGACCTGCGACTGGCAATCTTCGGATTCCTGAACAAGCACCTCAAGAATGATACCACTCCGATCAAAGACGCTGACTTCCCAAAGATCGAGGGCAAAGACCTGCGAGTGTTCCCGGAAGACAAAGACTTGCCGAAGGACCAGATCAACGACCGGGCGGATGAATTGTTTGTGCCCGCCGCCGATGTGAAACGGCCGACAAAGATAGAAGATTTCGCCACATGGAAAGCCGGTCTGGTGAAACAACTGCGGGAGAAAAGTTTCCGTGCATTGCCGGAGAAAGCACCCGAGGTTCGTGTGATGCGATCCATGAGCGGGGCGTTTGATCTCTTTGCGACGGATGGCGACATCGAATTTCAGGGCAAACTCCTTCAGGCGTCATCGGCCGGAGACCGCTCGCGCACCATCGTCGTATTGAACCCGAATGACGACGTGGCCAAAACGGCCAAATATTGGCTCCATGAGTATGAGAAGAATGCCTTTGTCTTCGCGATCTGTCCGCGTGGAGGATTGGATCGGGCATGGACGCGAAAGAACCCGCCGAACACCGTCGAACGCTCGCTGGCCCTTCTCGGAAGCACTGCCGACACCGGCCGCGTTCAAGACATTCGCGGTTTCCTCAATGGCTTGCCAAAAAAGAGACCGGACGAGAAAATCCGGATATTCGCCTCGGGCCAGGCTGGAATTCTCGCGACTTGTGCCTGCCTGCTGAGTCCGGGACTTGTCGATGAAATCACGATACTCGATCCTCCCGCATCTCATCGCGACGGGCCGTACTTCCTGAACGTGGATCGCGTCATCGACTTGCCGACCGCTCTCGGCTTGTTGGCTCCGAACGTGAAGTTGACGCTGGTGAATGCCAAGGATAAAGCCTTTGACAAAACGGCAACCATCTACAAACTGGCCGCCGTCGAAGGGAAATTTGAGCGAAAATAAGGAAGCCAAAACATCCCGCTTCTCGGCGGTTTTCAGGTGTCGGCCCTGCCCGTCGGCAGTAAACTCACTGTTCAGATTTAAATAATCCAAACTCAAACAATCCGGCGTCCTGCCTTCCAAACAAACTATGCCGAAACTGTCACTCGTTGCCGAACTGTCCGACCGACTCCTCAGCGAACTTACCGCTTGTCGACTGACCGGAGGCGAATCTTATCCTGTTACCCTCGACAAATTGGTGATTCGCCTTGACCCGGCGCCGGACAAGGCGATCTTCGACAAAACAATTAAATGCAAGGGGTTTGCCGAGAAAGCCGTCGTGGCCATCAAGGGCCAGGAAAATTCCCCGGTCGTATTACTTGAAGACATCGCAACCCTTGCCGCCAGCCCGTTGATGCTGGAAGCGGTCTTGTCCAAGGGAGGAACCGGGAAGCCGCCGTGGCTTTTGGAAAAACTGGCCAACACGTTGGATGAAAGGCTTCGGCCCGCGTTCATCGCGAATGTCTCTTCATTGGCGACATCCGGCCAACTGCCGCCGTTCGCGGTTGCCTTTCCAAAGGGGGAGACCTTCACCCTTTGTCTGCGGGAACAAGCCCTCGCCGCCGAGAAACTAGCCGCAGAGGCCAAGGCGGCAAAAGACGCAGACAAAGCACACAAAACAGCGGCAAAAATGGAAGCGAAAGCAGCGGCCAAAGCAGCCAAGATGGAGACAGAACAAGCAGCCAAAGCGGCTACGAAAGCTGCCAAAGAAGCAGAAAAAGCGGCCGAGAAAGACAAAAAGGACGAGGCAAAGAAAGCAGCGAAAGCTGCCAAGGAAGCGGAAAAAGCCGAAAAGATGGCTGCAATAAAAGAAGCCAAGGCAGCCGAGAAAGCCAAGAAAGACGCCGAAAAGGCTGAACAAGTTGCCGCGGCCAAAGCGGCCAAGGAAACCGCCAAAGCCGAGAAAGCAGCGACGGCGCAAGCAACCAAAGCGGCCGCAAAAGCAGCCAAAGAAGCAGAAAAAGCGGCCAAGGCGGCGGAAGCCAAGTTGAAGCCCGATGCCGACGCCGCGAAGTTGGTGGACGCTCTCCGAAACATGAAGCCTTTGGCGACACTCACAAACTTGGAGGAATCGGCCGGGTTGGGTTCGGACGAGATGTCCAAGGCTGTCAAGAGCCCGGTTTTCGCGGAGGCTGTTGTTCAGGGGAAGCATGACACGCTCGGCCAACTGGTGGCGCTCAAAGACCATGTCGCCGGACTGACGATGGCCATTTTGCCCCAATTGATCACCGAGAATGTTCAGGCCGATGCTCACGCCTTCGCGGCCAAGGATCTGGCCGCCAAAGTTGGCAAGCCGCTCGGAACGCTCATTGAAGCGGTGTTGGAAAAGGACGACGTTGTCCGGAACCTGCCGACCGGAATCGGGTTCATTTCCATCGGCGGCAAACAACCCAAACGGCATTACTTCCGTATCGCCGACGTTCGTTCCGCATCCGCCAAGGTCGAACATCATCCGGCCAACACACACTCGCCAGTTCCCGACACTTCATCGGCATTTGATTTTGTCTCGGCCTTCGACGCGGCCTTCGCCCGGCTTGACCGGGAACAAGGGTCGAACAACTTTGTCAGCCTTGTCGATTTGCGGGCCGCCCTCCCGGCTGTGTCACGATCCGAATTTGACGCCGGTCTGCGGCAACTGCGGATTGATCGACGATACTCGCTCAAGTCCGACGAACGGTCGGATGCCCTCACCCCGGAACAAAAAGACGCCGCCATCCGGGAAGAAGGCGAATTGTTATTGTACGTCTCCAAGGGTCGCTTATGAACTCGCTTTTGCCCGCCGTCCAAACCATCGCCAAAACCGAGAGTGCCGAAGCGTTTATAACCGCTCTCGGCAACGAGAACCCGTTCGGCCATCACCGGGTGACGGCCACCGGCAAACAACCCGTGGACGTTCCCAGCATTCACGACACGGAATTCCGTTTGCTGTCCGGTCTCGCCCGACGCGCCTGCAACCAAAACGAGGCCGTCGCAGTGGTCGTGTGGGGGGAATCCGGCTCGGGCAAAAGCAACCTGCTGCGAAGACTGGACGACTGGGCCAGAACCGGCCGACATGCCCACCCGATCAATTTTTTGGAACTTCATGCCTCCCCGGAACGGTTGCACCGGGCCGTCCTGTACGCCGTCGTCAGTGAACTGACGAACGGCTTTTCCTCCCCGTGGCATGAAACACCTCTCTATCGCTTGTTGGAAGGCGTGGTTCGGACTGTGTTGCCAGCGGGTAAGAAGATCACGTTTCCAAGTTTGAAGGAATTGTTCAACCAACTGACGCCGGGCATCATGGCCGAGGTCGGCGGATCGCGGTCAGCCAGGACGGCGATGAGCCTTCTTTATGTGTTTTTGACATCAGCCCAATTGGAAAAAATTGGAAAACCCGGCGACGCTGCGGCGACGGCTGCTGTTCGTCGGTTGGGTGGAGATGCTCTGGACGAAGACGAAGCTAAATTGATCGGTCTGCGCGCGGCAGACGCAACGAATCCGCTCGATGCGGCCGATAGCGCCGCGATGCTGGCCGTGCTGGCGCAGATTTCGCGGGCAAATGGAAAGCCGTTGATTATTTGTTTTGACCAAATCCACACTCTTCCCCGTGAACAAGCTCATAGCGTTCTTCGATTGATCCATGATCTGAACGATCAGTTGAAAAACACTTTGTTAGTCCTCTCCGAAGTTCAATCCGAACTGCTTCGCCTCAAAGAATTGGAAATTGTCAGGCAGGCCACATGGGATCGGTTGACCGCAAACAAAATAGCCATGCCACGCCTGACGCCGACCGAAACAAGAAACATTCTTGAGGCTCGGCTGGAAGGTTTTCTGCGTCAGTTCGAGGGAGTTCCCGAAGTCGCCCGGCATTTCAAAAAAGACAGCTTGTTTCCCTTGGGCGAACATTGGTTCAAAGCACGATTTGGCGAGTCGATTGACATGCGGCCAAGAATGGCCATCGATAAGGCGAGAGGACGTTGGGAGGAAATGCAGCAGTCGCTCTTTGAGGCGTCTGACAAGTCGGCGTGGCTTGGACACTGGCCGCCCGCGACGAAAAGCCCCGACTTAACCGAAAAGATCACGCCAGCCAAGCCAGCCGAAGAATTGGTTGACGAAGAAGTCGGCAAGGCAATCGAAGCGCGATTGGCCATACATCGCGCAAACCCAAACAGCCTCCCGCCGCATGAGGCCAACTTGCGAGGGTTGACGGCCACCCTGCTCAACGCAGGCGGCGTTGGTTTGGCGGTTGAGACGTTGCCCAATGGGGCCGCTTATGAATTGCTTGTCCGTATTCCGCGTTCCGAGGGAGGGGAAACCACCATCGGACTGGTGTTTGTGACCGAGGGAAATGCCACCAGTGTGGCGGGCGTCCTTCGTCGGATGGCAGAGAACACCAAGCGGCCCGACCGGGCATTGCTTGTGACAGATGAGCGGAAGAAATTAACACTCGGGAAGTCAGCCGAGGCCAAAGGCCGGAAGTATTACGATGAATTGAAAGGTGTCGCGGGGTTCGAGCACCTAGAATTGCCGTTCGCCGAGTATGCCTCGCTGGAGGCGCTTGACGCTGTTGCCCGGCTGGCCTCGGATTTGGAAATCAGTTCCTCCAACAGCCGGTCGCGTCCTCTCACTCAAGACGAGGTGATCGCCTCGCATCGTCGACAAGATCGATTGAAGAATCATGCCTTGCTCGGCCGGATCGTCGGGGCCAAAGCATCCCCTCCACCGCTCAAACCAATCGTTCTGACGGATGAAGAGATCAGCCGGTTCCTATCCGGTCAACTGGCGATTAGCATGGGGGATGGCACCCAAGAACTGGCCCGCAAGTTTTTGAACGAATTGCCCCCAGACCGACGATACGGGCTGGATATCACCGCATGCCGGACTCGGATTGACGCGGTGGCCAAGGTTATGGCTGACACCGGCAGCATCGGCATGAGGCCACTCAAGGAAGGTTATTTCCTGCTCCCGCTTCGCCGTCCGACAGCCAGCGGAACCTCCTCCTGATTGGTGTCTCCGATGCCGCCCGTTCATTTCAACGTGACTCAGGTATGCGTGGCGTCGACCTGTCCGCGCATCCTGTATTTTGACGCTGTCCAAGCCAAAACAAACCCGGCGGCCCGGCCGACCCGTCTCTGGCGGCAAGGCGATGAAGGTTCGGCGGCCGGAGGCTTGTTTCACAATTCTGTTGATGTGTTTCACCGGGAACATCGCCGGTTGTTTGCCCTGCCGGAACTCGTCGCCGTGCTGACACCAAAGCCCAACCGGGATGCCGTGGCGGCCGCGATTTTGTCGGTCTTCTATTGGGAATGCGTTGATCACGAAGCACTGGCCGCGAAGGATGGCGAGCAGCAACAGGCGTTTTTGAATGTGGTGAAGAATTACACCAGCGAACTCGCGGACGTGCTGATTTACGCCTTTGGACAAGGCCGGGAAACCGAAACGGTGGCCGAGGAATTGTTCGCGGACAAACGCCGCCGGGTCGATGTGACGTTTCCGGTCGGCGCGGCGGGCGAGCCGGTTCATGTCACCGGGATTCTCGATTATGTGTTTCACGACTGGCGTTCCGGCGCGGATCGCATTTTGGATTACAAGCTCCTGCCTCCAAGTTCGGCTGACAAGTTTCAGGTCGGCCTCTATGCGTTGATGCACCATGTCCAACATGGGACAAAACCATCGGCGGGAGTGCTGTATTTGCATCCCCGCCGGGAGTTGCACGAACTGTCTTGGAAGGAAGTGGAGGCCAGCCGGGCCACCGTTTTCAACTTGCTGGCGTCGATGCGGGAATGGGTTCGCTTTGACGAGACCACTGGAACCGGCTTGAAGCCGCCGGGCGAACCGGCCGTGTGTTCTCGATGCCGATGGAGTGATGAGTGCCCGAAACGCCTCGGCCCGGTGGCCACCGGCGAACGGCTGAAACATTGGACGACCGAAACGGCCGCTCCGGTTCGGCCGGAAGTTCGGCCCCCAGTTGCGGAACCAGTCGCCGGGGAAAATCTTTGGATTGGCCAAGGCAATGATGGCAAGCCCACTGAGATTCCGATCTCCAGCCTGCCCACGCATGTCGCCGTGGTCGGGGCGGCGGGAAGCGGGAAAACATGGCTGGCGAAAGTGATTGCCGAAGAGGCCGCGCTGGCGGGGGTGGCCGTCTTGGCCATCGATCCCCAAGGGGATCTGGTTCAATTTTTGCGTCCGGCCGATCCGGCCGGATTGTCAGCGGCCACACGAAAACGGGCCACCCGCTTCCGGCAGGGAACGGATGTGCGCGTGCTGACGCCGGGCACCGATCACGGGGTGCGGGTGAGCCTGAATCCGTTAAAGCTGCCAGAAACCGGCGGGGCGGACGTGGATGACTTGCTGGCGACGACGGCGGGCCATCTGGTCACGCTGGCCAAGGCAAGCGGTGAGATCGAATCGCAGAAGACGTTCGTGTATCAACTGCTCCGGGCGTTGACTGCCGGATCGACCCGTGATCTGAGTTTGGGGGGCATCGCCGCCGCCCTCCGGGATCCGGCGGCCGCCGGATTGGAAGACCCGGACCGATTCGTCCGGAAGGCCGAACGGGAAAGGTTGGCCCGGCAGTTGAACAACTTGGAACAGGGACCATCCTCCCGCCTGTTCACCGGCGGCCGGCCGCTTGATCTTGGCTGGCTGGTCACTCCCTCGGCACCGGGCCGGACTCCCTTCAATGTCGTCTACCTGAATGCCCTGGCAGACGACGCCGAAAAACAAGGCTTCGTGGCCTCGCTGGCCGTCGAGGTGTACCGCTGGATGATTGTCTCCGGCAGCACCGGCGGCCGGCCGCGTCTGCTGTTTTATCTAGACGAGGCCAAAGATTATCTTCCGGCCGGAGCCGCCCAGCCTCCAGCCAAGAAGCCACTGTTGCGTCTGTTCGCCCAAGGCCGAAAATACGGGGTGGCGTGCCTCGTCTGCACGCAAAGCCCGAGGTCGGTCGATTACAATGTGTTCGGCAATTGCAGCACCAAGCTGATCGGCCGTTTGGAAAGTTCCCAAGATGTTGAACGTGTGCGAGACTGGTTCGCCCCCCAAGGACCGCCGCCGTCTTGGGTGGCCGACCGCGTCGGGGCGGCGAAAGGAACCTTCGTCGGCCGCTGGCCCGAACTGCCGGGCGGCGTCGATGGCGTGAGTTTCAAAAGCCGACAACTACTGACCGCCCACGAAGGGGCATGGTCCCCCGAACGGGTGGCTACGGAAACGGCGGCCATTGGCAATGGGACCAAAGAGTGAGGTTGAATTTCGACAACACCGTGAGAATCGAACTCACGGTGTTGTCAATGAGTTGATAGTTTCTGTTCGCCAAAAATCACTATCGATTGAATCGCATCGCAACCAAAAAGAACAAACACGTCACCACACAAGCCGCGCCAGCCAGCATGGCGAAGTAAACTCCAGGCTCCATCAGCGGATAAAGTTGCGTGATCGGCGCGTTAATGAGCAGATTCGCCAACGCCACCGTCAACAGCCAGCAAGCGGTGACAAGTCCTTTCATGGATTTGGGAGCCACCACAAAAGCCAGTTCAAGCCCGGTCACGGAGATCAGGATTTCAGCCAGTGTCAGGACAAGGTAAGCGAACACCTGCCACCAGACCGTGACCCGTTCAGCCGGTTTCACATAATCGATGTTTTCGAGCGTCACAGTCGCCCCATCGGCGGCTTTCTTGATCGCCGCTTGCACATCTGCGTCTGACGTGGGCTTGATCTCCGATTCCTTCATTTGCGAGGACATGTCGGCATTCAACAAGGAGTTGGAAGTGTCGCCAAGCACGCCATTGGAGAAATCCAATGTTTGACCATTCGCAAAGATCAGCTTCCCGTTTGCAAAGGTCACCTTCTTGTTCTTTTCGTTGTATTTCAAGTCGGTCGCCGACAAGGTTGGTCCGTTCTCAAACGGGACATCAAGCTGGCCATTGAGACTGCTGAATTCTGATTTTGTGTTCGCCAGAATGATCGTGCCGTTCGGGTTGGTCAACTTGACAGCCTTCTCGGCCTTGCCCGCCTTGAATCCGGCGTAACTCATGACACCCATGCACGACGCCGTCAGAATGAAACCGACCATCATCTTGTCGGTCGCGCGAATTTTGTAGCCGACGGCGGCAAGTGTCTTGAACAGCAAAACACTCACCGGCAGGAAAATCATAATGAACAATGCGTTGTAAGACTGGATGGCATCCGCAGAGATTACTTTGCCGAACATATGGCAGTCCATGTACGTGTCGGCAAAGAAAATCCATGTGCTCGCCGACTGGTCGAAGATGGCCCAGAAAATCATGACCAAACCGAACAGCATGCCGATCTTGCCAAGCACGGCCCATTTTGAAGGGCCGTCCGGATCGTCTTCAGCCGCCGCCGCTCCGATTGTTTCCTTGGCATAAAACTTTTTACCACAAGCAAAAACGATCAAGGCGATGGTCATTAATGCGGCAGGGAACATAAACGCCACTCGATACCCGTATTCCTGTCGCAAATAGGGCATGGTGGATTGTGACAAAAACGCGCCGACATTGATGGCGAGATAAAACCAAGAAAACGCGCTGGTTCGTAACTGCTCCAGCCCCGGCCGCTGCTGGTCATATGTCAGACCCATCAATGTGGAAATGTTGGGTTTGATGACACCCGACCCCATTGCCAGCAACCCAAGCGCGATCATCACAAATAACTTGTCCTCGACGCCGACAAGAACCTGCCCGACGACATAGGGGATCGAAAAACCAACAATCGTCCAATATTTGCCAAGAAAATTATCCGCGATGATGCCGCCGAGCAATGGCAGAAAATAGCAGGCCGCGATGAACAACGACATGTATGTGCCGGCGTCGCCTTTGTCCACGCCAAGCCGTTCCGTCATGTACAGGGCAAGAATCGCCCGCATCCCATAATACGAACACCGCTCGGCGAACTCCCCCCAGATAAAGAACCAGAAGCCAGTCGGATGGCCGGTATGCTCGGGCAAAGTCGAAGCCCTCTCCAAAGCGGCGGCTTTGTCGAAGAACGGATCATTATCGTCATTCGGGTGAGGAGTGTCGCTCACAGAGTGTCTCCGCTGCTGGGAATATTCGGTTTCATGTGGGAGAAGTGAAGGCATCCTACCATCTCGCCGTCACCGGGAAAAGCACGCAATCGGTCAAACTTGCCGAAAGTCCCGCATTGCGGTCCGTTCGTGCGGCGTCTATACTCGCGGACGTTCAAGCTTGAAAACTGAACAAAATCCCCTCGTCGAGGCTCTCATGAGATTCTTTGTCACCTTGTTGTTTCTGGTGGTTTTGAGTCCGGCATGGGCGGCCGAAACGGACTGGCCGCAATTTCGCGGTCCCAAGCGGGACGATCTTTCCCCGGACAAAGGTCTCTTGAAAAAATGGCCGGCCGAAGGCCCCATGCTTGCCTGGAAATCAGACGACGTTGGATTGGGCTTTTCCAGCGTCGCCATCCAGGGAGACTTCGTGGTCACGATGGGAGACATCGGCAAAAATGGCTGTTATCTCATCGCGACAAGCCGTTCGACCGGCAAAAAACTCTGGCAGACCAAAGTGGGCGAAGTCGGCGGCGGCGGCGGCTATCCCGGCCCCCGTTGCACGCCGACCATCGACGGCGACATGGCCTATGGCCTCGGGCAATACGGCGATCTTCTGGCCGTTTCCCTCAAAGACGGTTCCGAAGTCTGGCGAACCAACCTCGGCAAAGAACACGGTGGCAAAGCAGGGGGTTGGGGTTACGCCGAGTCCGTGCTTGTTGATGGCGAAAACCTGGTTTGCACGCCCGGCGGTGCGGCGGCCACCCTGCTCTGCGTGAACAAAAAAGATGGCAAGCCGGTATGGAGGGGCGCGGTCACCGGGGGCGATCAAGCCGGTTACTCGTCCGTGGTCATCAGCAATGCCACCGGGGTGAAGCAATACGTTACCTTGCTGGCCAACAGCCTCGTCGGATTTGCGGCCAAAGATGGCACGCTTCTGTGGCGTTACGGAAACACGAAGGAACGGTTCCAAGGAAACACGGCCAATATTCCGACAACGATTGTGAAAGGGAACCAACTGTTCGCCGTCGCCGGCTATGGCCGGGGCGCCGCCCTGCTGACCCTGAGCGGCCAAGGGGGCAAGATCAACGTCAAGGAGGAATATTGGAGCCCCCAACTGAAGAACAAACATGGCGGCGTGATTCAAGTGGGCGAGTATTTGTACGGAGACTTTGACGACTCCGGGAACATCTGGTGCGCGGCCGCGAAGACCGGCAAAATCTCCTGGACCCGCAAGGACGACTCCGGCGGCGAACGTTCCGCCAGCATGACCTTTGCGGACGGCCTCTTGTTTGTCCGGTTTCAAAACGGCGTCGTCGCGCTCGCGGAAGCCAACCCGGCGAAATACAACCTGTTGAGTTCCTTCAAGGTTCCAAACGGCAACGGCAACTGCTGGGCGCACCCGGTGGTGATCGGCGGGAAGATGTACATCCGCGAGAAGGAAACTATCTGGTGTTATGACGTGGCCGCGAAGAAATAACCCATCGAGTGTGGCTTAAAACGGTCATTCACCAACAATCAATTCAATCGGGAACACGCCATGTTGAACCGCCGGGAATTTGCCACCGTCCTCGCCGGGGGAATGGCTTCGACGATCACCCATGCGGCCGAAAAGCCGTCGATCATCGACACCCACACCCATTTTTACGACCCCAAACGGCCCGAGGGCGTTGACTGGCCGGGCAAGGACGACAAGAGCCTATATCGATCCGTATTGCCCCCGGAGTTCGTGACGCTCACGAAGCCATATGGCGTCAGCGGCACGGTGGTTGTCGAGGCCTCGCCCCGCCTGGCCGACAACGACTGGTTGTTGGACTTGGCCGATGCCCACCCGATCATTGTCGGTGTCGTCGGCCGACTGGCCCCGGCCGATCCGAAATTTGGCGAACATCTCTCGCGACTGGCAAAGCGGAAGTTGTACCGGGGATTTCGCATCAACAACGCGGAATTGAAGGAAGTGATGAAAGACCCCAAAATCTTAAACAAGTTCTCACTGATGATTGACGCCGGGTTGACCCTTGACATCAACGGCGGCCCGGATGTGCTGCCGATAGTATTGGCCGCCGCCAAACAATTTCCGAAGCTGAAGATCGTCCTCAATCACATCGGTAACGTGCGGATCGACGGAAAAACCATCCCGGTCGCTTGGAAAGACGACATCGCCAAACTAGCCCATCATCCGATGGTGACCTGCAAACTCTCGGCTCTTGTCGAAGGGACCGGCAAAAGCGACGGAACCGCCCCGAAGGATGTGGAATATTACCGGCCGACCATTGATGTGGTCTGGAAAGCTTTTGGCGAGGACCGCTTGGTATTCGGAAGCAACTGGCCGGTGGCTGATCGCTTTGCCAGTTACGGCACCGTTTTCGGCATCGTTGATGAATACCTGAAAGGAAAGCCCGCCGGGGCGAGGGCCAAAGTGTTGAGCGGGAACGCGATCAAGGCTTATGGGGTGAACATTAAGGTTTGACGGAAGCCTGTTTCACCATCGCCCGGATTTCTTTTTCCAGTTCTACGGCCTTTTTGGTGGCTTCTTCCAGCGGGATGCCTTTCGGTGTGTCTGGCCGTTTGTGGCCCACATCTGTGAGCCAGGCAAGACCAAGCATTTGCTGTCGTTGCTCAATGAGCTTCCACAATTTAGCTTCCGGCAATTTCCAATCCTCGGTCGAACCGCCAAAGGTCTTCAGCAGCTCGCGGAAGATGACCTCATGCCCGTTGCCATCCGGGTGGATGCCATCCCCGGAGACGCGGTATTCGGGATTGGTCTTTCGCTTTTCTTCAAGGTGGTTCAACAGGGCCGAATGAGCGTCGGCGACAAGGTAACCTTTCTTGCGCCAGCCAACGAGCCATTCCGAATACTTTGTCAGCACTTCGGAATCGTACTTCGCATACGGCTTCACCCAACTATATTTCGGCTCGCCCGCCGGAAGTACTCTGTTTTTCAAGGGCAGGGCATCAAACGGGGCGGGTGTCATCAGAATAACAGTGGCCCCGGCCTTTTCGCACTTGGCGATCAATGCCGCATAGCCTTCTTGATACTTTTTGAAACGACCCTCATCGAACGGGGAATAAATCCCGTCGTTCATCCCGTAACAGGCGACGACAATGTTCGGCTTGGTCTTGGCCAGCGCCGCATCCAACCGGGTGTGGACATCCGGCCGGGGATAGGGGTGGTCGGCCTCCGAGAGACCGGAACATGTTTCACTCGGCAAACCAAGATTGATGAGTTCGACTTTCCGCTCGGGATGCCGAGTCATCAGGTAAGCGTCAAACCGAGCGATGAAACCGCCTGCGAACGTGTTGCTGTCGCCCAAGAACAAGACCCGCTGCCCGTCGGCGGGAAGACGGGCTTCGGGTTCTCTCGCGGGCGACATGGCCAGCACGGCCAATGCGATCAGATACATGGCAATCTCTCACGATCAGCGAGGCGGGGCCGGACCTTGGGGGGGCAAAATGACTTCCAAATCGGTTTGCAATGAGGTGATTTTCCATCGTCGCGACGGCAGATTGCGTAGCGTCAAGTCGCTGTTATCAAGCGCGGACACACCTTTTTGCCGGGCTTCCGACAAAATCCGGATCACTTCAGGGTCGACACACGACAGAGTCACGTCACATTTGTAAAAGCTCTTCATGTCCATCGTTGACCAATAAACGGGCACAACGACCTTCAGTTCGTCCTTCTCAAAAATGAACCTGGCGGCTTCGGAAGGAAGCACGTTTGGAGGCAGTGGTCGATCAGGATTGACCAATCCCAATTGCGGATTTCGCCAATAGGCTCGCAATTTGAGGATCATCTCCGGGGTGAACGGCGTGTTGGCGTCATCCCGTCGGAAGAACCCGCTGTCGAGAAGATCGTCGAAGGCCGTCCAACCGGCGAGGGACATGGACACCGATCCGCCGGCAACGGCAATCCCGCCGTTGATCGCCGCTTCACGGGCTTTTCGACGGTCCTCCGGCAGAAAGCCGGGAGTCAGCGTCCATTGCGTGGCCAACGAACCACCCATGAAAGCCAGTTGATTGAGCCCCTTCTCCAGCGACTCACGCTCCTCGCCCGGCAATGTGTACAGGTGCGCCCGGAACATTCGGCCGGTGGAGGCAAAAAACATCCAAGTACGCACCACTCCGTTGGCTTCTCCCTCCAAATCCTGAACGAGCCGACCGTATTGTGAAAGTTTGTCAGGCTTCGTGGAAATAGCGACGTTTGGCTTGGAATTGATTCGCCAGAGTGGTTTGCCCCCCTTGCGGGCTTCGGCGGCCTTCAAGCCAAGGCGGACGTCAAAAATTCCCTCGGGGGTTGTCATCCGGTAGATTTGAGTGGCCTTGAAGCCCTCGGCTTCCTGCCCGATGTCCATAGAACCGACATGCTCAAACTCGACCTGATTCGGGTTCCGGCGCACCAGCCGGACAAGATCCAGATTCCGGAAGTTTCCGTACCCGGACGCGAATTGAGCCTCGAAAAAGTCCGGATTGTCCGGGCTGGCGGCATCCCGCTGGACAGGATCAATTAAAAACACGTAGGCTTGGTGCGGGCGATTCTTTTGAAGTTGTTCAAAAAACTTGTCAACGTAGGTCCGGGACTCCCGCTCGATGAAAAACTCGTTCGCATAGAGATAAGCCGCATACCCCGCCCCGCCAAGCACACAAACCCACCACGCGACAGTAACCAGCTTTTGGCCGGAACGCGTCCCCTCGGATCGTTTCAAATGGGAACGGGCCGCAATGGACAAGCCCAAGCCGACGACCGGCAGGAGGATCAACTCATAAGACATCGCCGCCCGGCGGGACGTGATCGCACTAAACAGCACCAAAACCAGAAACAGCACGAAAACCCCGGCGGTCGCCGCCGCCGCGACGGCATAGCCGGAGACGGGTTGATAAGCGCCGTCGGTGGGACGCTGGGCCGTCGGAAGCGGAGTGAGATCAGCCACGGGTGACGCTCCTGATTGGGGTTACTCGTCCGCAGAATCTTCTTGGGCGGGAAGTTGCTGTTCCCGCTCTTGCAAGTCGCCGGATTGATCCAGATAGATCTTGTCCTGAATGATTTCCTGCAACACGATTTGCATGGGTTCGCCACGCATGTGAACCAACGGCTTCGATCCGGTGTTCAACGCGGCCAGCCGCTTTTGGATCAACGTGGAGAGCTTGAAACGCCCCCCCACCTTGTTCACGATTTCTTCTTCCTTCAGTTCATCCATCATGATGCTTTCTCCGGAAACCTGCCATTCAACAAACCGTCGATCATCTGGTTAAGTTCGTCGGACGCCTGTTCGAGGTCGTCGTTGAGTAACCGCACGTCGAATTCATTCGCCCGCGTCAACTCGGAACGGGCCTCGGCAATCCGCCGGATGATGTCCTCTTCGCTGTCTTTGCCGCGTGCCCGTAGTCGCTTTGCATATTCTCCCTCGGGCGTCATGAGGAAAATCAGGAAGGCCGACGGACAATTATGCTTGATCTGGGCGGCTCCCTGCACGTCGATGTCAAGGATCACGCCGACCCCGGCTTCCCGGTACGACTCCACTTCCGTTTTCGGAGTGCCGTAATAATGCCGACCAAACACCGTCGCGTATTCCAAAAACTCCCCGGCGGCGATTCCCTGTTCAAACCGTTCTGGCGTCCAAAAATGATAATGGATACCATCTTCTTCGCCGGAACGCGCCTTGCGGGTCGTCGCCGAGATTGAATGTCTCAGTCGGGGCGAGAAGCGAGCAATCATCCGACCAATCAGGGTGGATTTCCCGCTTCCGCTCGGACCGGAGACGATGATCAGTGGTCCTAGGGTCATTTCGCCGCGGGTGATGACAAAGTTCACGAAGAATTGTCTTATGGACGGGTTGGGTCTGCGATAACCGGCAACTATTCGATGTTCTGAACCAACTCCCGGACCTTTTCCAAGCCGGCCTTGATTTCGACCACATGCAGGGAGATTGCCACATCCCCCGCCTTGGAACCAATCGTGTTGGCTTCCCGGCCCATTTCCTGAACCAAAAACTCCAGTTTCCGGCCGGGACTGTCGTTTTCCCGATTGACGATGGTGTCGAATTGATCGAGGTGGCTTTCGAGCCGGGTCAATTCCTCGGAAACATCGCTGCGGTCGGCAAAAATGGCGACTTCACGAATCAGATCTTCGGCCCGGAGGCTGATCTGATGCTCGGAAAGCACCGTCCCGACCCGTTCCCGCAGACGGCTCCGGTGTCCGGCGACCACTCCCGGAATCCGGGTGCGAATTCCCGCCAATTGCTGATGGATCGCCCCTCGAAGATTCAGCAGTTCCTCGGCCATGGACTTCCCCTCGGCCTGTCGCATGGTCTGAAGTTCGGCCAGGGCTTTTTCCAACGTCGCCTCGACAGCCGCCACTTCCTCGTCGGGCGGCCGACCGGTGTGGCCCCCCGGTTGCGGAGCGACTCCGGGGAGAGACAGCACTTGCCCGATGAGCATCGGAGCCAGGTCCGGGCAATTGGCCGCTTGGGTAATCACACGGATTTGCTCGACATAGCTGCGGAGGGCAATCGGATTGATGACGAAGTCCGTGCCGGATGACTGGCGATCGCATCGCAGATGGATCGTCACCGTTCCCCGGCGAATGAACCGCCGGACGACCTTTTCCAGTTCCGTTTCCAGCATCGGATACGGATCGGAACCTCGCACCGATACCTTCAGGTACCGATTGTTGACCGTTCGGACTTCCACCCCCAAGTTGAGGTGGTCACTTTGATGACGCGCCTCGCCAAACCCGGTCATGCTCAACAACACTGGTCGGACTCCATGACCCCGGGGCCAGTTACTTGTTGATGAATGTTTCCGATTCGGGAGCGGTGGTGTTTCTCCGCAGATCGCTCTTGGCCAGGTTAACGTGAATCATGATGAGGAAGACCCAAATCCCGGCCATGATGAGCGTGATCCGGGTGAAGGCGTCGCCGGCCTTGGAGCCAAACGCGCTGGAACCGCCGGCCCCGCCGAACGCCCCGACCAATCCCCCGCCCTTGCCACGCTGGATCAGGATGGTGAGCATTAGAAGAAAACCCAAGCCCACGATGATGATGTTCAACGTGTGTGAAAAGAAACTGACGGAGGCGTCTGCGAATAACACGATTCGGCTCCCATCGCGGTTGGATGCCCCGTCATTCATTGACGGTTTCCCCGCGAAAGATTCAATTATAAATGTTCCGGGGAGGCCGGGTAGACCCGCCGGGGAATTCGACGAGTTGGACGGACGAACAGCTCATCGCAAAAACACGGGACGGGGGGCCGGATGTTTCTCGCCTCACCACTTGGAGGCGCGGGCTTTGTCCTTGCTGTCGAAAATCGGCAGATCGTGGGTGGCCGGATAAGTGGCGAACATCCCGACGAATTCGGATCGCACCCGGCACATCGCCAGACTGCTCCCGAAGGGACGAAGCCAGATCCTCAAATTGGCAAACATTTCAACAGCCGTGCTGGACATCCGCTTGATGTTTTTCAAATCGAGGAGAACTTTCAGATTCGGCCGGTTGAGATTGTCGTGAAGTTCCCGGCTGAGAAGGGCCAGCTCGGCGTCTTCGACCAGATAGATGGAGTTGAGCCGGACGAGTGTGACGTGTTCATCTCGCGAGATGCGGAGCCGTCCCTTCACAACTCCCTTTTGGGCTGAAAGACGCTCAAGAATGGCCGAGGCTGCCGAAGAGGCATTGAGAAACTCGGTGGAATGAAACTCAGCATGTTCCAGTTTGTCCATCGCCGTTTTTCGATCTTGCGCCTGATCGAGACAGCTCAAGGCCCATTCCTCCAGATCTCGTTGGGAGAGCGCCTTTTCACGATATTGCACCATGAATTTGAGCGGCCCCGCCTCGATCAGATCCCCCGAATGAAGCGCCCACTCAACTCCCGGCTCCATGATTTCGCCGTTCACGAGCGTTGGGTGTCCGCTGTCCAGATCGCTAATGAAAACTTTTTTCCCGCGATTGACCAACGCGCAATGTTGTTCGCCAATCCGTTCATGCTCGGCCCGGAGCTGGCACATCTTGTCCGATCCCATAAGAAACAGATCCACTTCAATGGGAATTGGCAGTCCTTGTTTTTTGCCCTTTGCGACAATCAGGTAAAATTTCATGGCAAACCCCGCGAGAGGAGAGAGGGGATTGATCGAAAGGCGATATTATGGGGATGATTTGATCGTAATACGTCGAAAGAATAATTGCAAGTTTTTTTGAGGGGCTTTGTAACTTCCTGCCCGAGATTTGGGCATACAAACTGTCTCAAAGATTTGAATCACACTTCACTGTTTCTGAAGACGCTGACAACAAGAATTTCCGGTTGAAAAGCAACAAAAAACCCCGCACCATGTTGGGGCGGGGTTCTCTGAAACTCACTGTGTCACAAGTTTGTCTCGATCATCAGTTGTTGTCATCATCAGACGACACACCCGTTTGACGGAGTTGTTCTTCCCGGTTGATGATGATCCGCGGGGTCACCATCAGCAGGATGGACCGGCCTTCACGACCGTAGGCCACGTTCTTGAAGAGGCGGTTCAAGTACGGGATCTTGCTCAACACCGGAGGACCGTATTCGTTGCGGCCTTCCGACATGTACTTGAGACCACCCATCACCACCGTGCCGCCGTCCGGAACAACGACCACCGTCTGGGTGTCGATGCTCGAGAACCGGGGCTGTTGCAGGAACTGCGTGAACGGGGTGGGCTGACCCTGGCCGCCATTCTCGAAGACCGGGGTGATGATCGTGGTGATCGGCACTTGGGCCGTTCCAGAGATCAGGTTGATGAACGACTGCTGGATGTTCATCCGGACGAACCGGCGGTCGGCCGAGACGACCGGCTGGACCGACAGCGTGATCCCCGGCAGATTGCTCGTCAACGAAGGCGTCGGGTTCAACGGACTCGTGGGCGTTTGCGTCGAGGTGCCGACCGGGAACGGAATGTTCTGCGGCGTGAACACCAACTGACCGGCGACGGACGTGACCTGCATCCCCGTGAGGAAGAACTGGAAGTCGTTCACGGAGATGATCGCGGCCGTCCCGTTCAGGGAGGTGATCTTCGGAGCCTGAAGCACGTTCGTTCGAGTGTCCCCTTGGGCGGCTTCCAAGAACATTTGCACCTGAATATCGCTCAGGAACGCGAGGCCCAGCGAGAGGCCGCCGTCTGCGAACGAGTTCGTGAACCCGCCGAACGGAGGAACCGCCTTGCTAAAGCTCGTCGCCCGGATCGGAATGTTCAAGTCAGGGGTCGGCACACCAGGCGTTTGCAAACCAACCACGTTTCCGCTGAAGCTCTGGTTGTTCGGCGCCCCGACCACGGTGCCCGGTCCGCTGGCGATGGGACTGGCGTTCGTCCGAATACCCATCGCAAAGTCAACACCGATCCGCTCGTAGAAGGTTTCGCCGAGGGCGACGACCTTCACTTCGATCGAGACTTCCAAATCTTGGAGCTTACGCAGCGACTCCAGCAACCGTTCAACTTCTTCAATCACTTCCGGAGACTGATTGATAACCATCGCCAAACCGAGCGGGTAATACTCGATGGTCCCCTCGCCACCCTGTTGCATCCAGCTATCCGGCTTGATGGTGGTGGTGATCAGCCGGATCAATTCCCGTTCCAGCGTTCCGCCGGTGACCTGGCTGGAGCCAGCCCCGCCGTGGATCGGTTGATTCATCAACCGCCCGCCCAGTCCGGGCAGCCCGCTGTCACTCACGCTCGTCCCAGGCGGCAAGGCATTGCGCCCATTCCGCATCGACGCTCCCGGCCCGCTCATGCTGCCGCTGTTGCCGGGGATGGCGCGTTGCAGGGCTTCCGGCAGCGACAAGCCGGGATCGGCTCCGAAGTTCGGAGCCGGAATCACCAAGTCACCCACCGGGACCGACCGCACGACCTGTCGACCGGCGGCATTCTTCGGCGTGGTCACCCGGATCGTTTCGTTCTCGATCACATGCTTCAGACCGGCCTGTTGACAGATAATGTTCAACGCGGATTTCAGGGACACATTGTTCAGCTTCGCCGTGATGGTCTGCTTCGAATCAATGTTTCCTTCCTTCAAACCCCGCGTATCGAGGTCGAAGTTGATGCCCGTCACGGTTTGGAGATGTTCCACCACGCTTTCGAGCGGCATCGCATTGAAGCTGACACTGACCGGCGTGCCGAGCTTACGCTCGATCGCCTTTTCCGAGTCCGTCCGCGACCGCATGATGCCGATGCCGCGTGAATAGTCAGGACGATTCAGGATACGCTCCCGAGTGTCCTTATCCGTTGAAAACTTCAACGGATCTTTGTTGTTGACCAGCGGGTGCTCCATCAACTCGTTCAGTTGAGTGAAGTTATCCTCTTCCTGCGTACTCTTGACCCGGTCAAACTCCTTCTTGCGCATCATCGTCTTGATGATTTGGAGCGAGGCATTCACGGAAGGATCGTCCGAGTCAATCGCCTGGGCCTTTTGCACTTGGGCATAGGCTTCCGAATATTTGTGCTCAGCCACCAGCTTGCTGGATGACTTCATGAGGCGGGCAACTTCCTCCTGATTCTTCTGGCGGAAGAGAGCCTCCTGCGTCATTTCGGCCTTGATGCCGGTGCGGTCACTGCGTTCCTTCGTGAGGAAATCCGTCTGGTGCTTCAGAATCTTCAACCGTTCCATCCGGGCTTCGATCGGCCGGACAAGCAGGTTTTGCTTGCCAACGTCGAGGCTGGTGGCGCGAACTTTGGAGACAAAGTTCTGGAGATCCTGCAAGGCGGCGTCCGTTTCACCCTTCCCAAAGCGAGCGGTGGCTTCGGTTTCCACCTTCAAACCCTGCGAACGAAGCTGTTGGAACTCGACTTGAGACAAGGCTTCCTGTTGCTTCAACAGGTTGTCCGCGCCTATACGCGGCGTCGGAACCGAGCCGGGCAATTCGCTCGGGGTGGCTTGCGGAACCTGCCGAGGCGGCAGGCCGGGCTTCACATCCGTGCCGCCCGCTTGCACCAAGGCGTTTTCTTGAATGGCCGCCTTTTGACGGGCGGCGGCGGCAGACATAAATTCGCTAAGCTGGGCACGATTCTTGGCATTCAGTTGCATTGGCTCGATCTGCTGGAAGATCGCCAGAGCCGATGTGTAATTATTGGCGTTAAATGCCGCCATGCCATTTTCAAATGCCCGGCGGGCATTGTTCAGCTTCCGTGCGGATTCTTCGGCCTCAATGCTATTCAGCAGGCCCGTGGCCTCTTCTTTGCAGGAATAAGGCCCGTTGATGACTTCGATCACCAACTTGCGGGCGCCATCCGCGTTGTCCTTCCTCAATTCAGTCCGGGCTTGGTTGAGCATTTCCCGCCCTCGGGCATCCGCACCCGGAGCCGTCGAACGAACAGTCGGCAACGGTTCTTGAACCACCATCGACGGAGGAGCGGAAACGTTGGCGGCCTCGTTCAACATCGCCGGGGTCGGACCAACAGGCGGCAACGGCGCCTGAACCGTCGTCGAGGGCGTCTTGGCGGGCTCGTTCACGAACGCCGGAGTCTTGATTTCCGGAGTTTGGGAAACCTTCACCGTCTCGCCCGGAATCGGCGCCATTCTCGGAACCGGCACAGCCACCGGAGCTGGCGTCAGCGCCGGATCACCGATAGGCGAGGCGATATTCGTCGCCACCGCCGGAGCCACATCGGCAGGAGGCGTCACCGTGGGAGGCACCACGGCGGGAATCACACCCGGTCCCTTGTCCAGTCCGGCCACTGTTCTGATCGACGGAGCCGAGTTGTCGGGCATGACCGACGGAATCGAGGAGACCGGCGGGGCGACAATCCCCACCGCGACATCGTTCGTCGCCGGTTTGGCGGAAGTTCCGGAGCCGTTCACCACTTTGGTGGGGGCGGGCTTCACCGGATTCATGGAAGCCATCACTTCCTGCACCGGGCCGACATCGAGATTCATCGCCAAGGCCAGTTTGTTGGCTTGTTCCAACTTCGTATTGGCCGTTTCCGTGTCTTTGCGGGCGACACTGGACTTGGCCTCCGCACACAACGTGTTGATCTTGCGCTGAGCCAGACCGTTCAACCGGTTGAGTTCGGTGACCGGGGAGTCTTCCTCCTTGGAGAACGAGACGTTGGCCTTGCTCGCCAAAATCAGCTTCTCGCGGGCGGCCGGGTAGTTCCCCTGCATCTTCAGGGCCGTCGCCTCTTTCATGAGGGCGATGACCTCGGCCTTTTGCGTCACGTTGGCCGTTGCCTTCGGATCGCGAGCCACCTCGCTATAAGGCGTCTTGCCATCGGTCGTCGCCGGGGTCTTTCCGCTTTCGGAGACCGGCTTCTTGGGGTTCCGCGCATCGGCGGTCTGCGTATCGCCGACCTTGGAATTGGAAGGCTTGGTGTCAACAGGCTTGATGCCCGTCAACTTTTCCTTGTCCCGGATCTTGCGGGAATCGGCGATGATCTCTTCGGGACGGTCGCCGAAATCCCACACGCTGTAGGGACCGTGCAGTTTGCCGGCCTGACGGGCCTTTTCCTCGGCCATCATCAGGTTGGAGAGGCGTTCCCGCTTGTCGGCGGCCTGCCGTTCGAGGAGTGCCTTCGCGTCGGCCAACAACTTGTCGGCCTGATGCTGGTCTCGCTTGGTCTTCGCCTTCTGAATGTCCTTCAAAAGGGAGCTCGGCGTGTCGTCGAACAAGCCCCAGCGAACCGATCCTTCGTTAGCCTGAGCCATTGAGGCATAGTCCTGGGCCTTGTCCAGATCACCGGATTCGAGTGATTGCTTGGCCATGCCCATAAGCCGACGCGGGTCCGTGATGGTCGGCTTGGCCGCCCCGCCGGGTTTGGCCCCGCTCTTCTTGGCGATGTCCGCCAGAAGATCTTCGGGCGTGTCATCAAAGAACTGGGACGGGGCGCGCAGGGAGCGGGCCTTTTCGGCGAGTTCCTTCGCCTTGCCATAGTTCTTGGCATCGTAGGCCTCGCGGGCCTGACGCATCAAGTCGCGGGCTTCGTCCGCCTTGACGACCGCCGCCGGTTTGTCCTCCGCAAGAACACGGCCTTGAAGGCCGAGGGCGCCGATTCCGACACCCGTGAGGCCGGGAACGAGCGCCAAGCCCGCCGCCAGTCGCCGCCATCCCTGCAATTTAGCCTGGAACACACCCGGCCTCCTTTCCCCGTCCGACATAATGTTTGCCATAATCTGAATTGCCGACCGATCCCCCAACCGGTCGGCTCCCCCGCTGTTGGCCCATGGCCGGATTGCCTGCGCGAATAAATTCCGCGCAGGCTCCCCCGGAGTGTGGGTGAGTTTGAATGCGACCGGGGAATAACCACACGTCCGTCACGGGTCAAGGCAGTTTGGCCCCATTTGGGGATGAATTCCGCAAATCCATTCGACATTTCCTGACGGGACGATGAAAACACATCATTTAACAATGATGCCGAAAGCGAGGAGCCGGAAAGGGGATGGGCGGACTGGCCTGATCCGCGAATCCCGGCTTAACATCATCTCGCGGGCGGTATTGCCTCGTTTTCCCAAGTGGTGTTTTCTGGTTGCATCACCCGACGCAGCCTGTATCATCCATTTGCAACTTGTCAGGGGACCGGAAAGGGAAACCATGAGCTTCAAAATGGACCGGATTCACGTATGGGCGGTGGACGTGAAGGATGAACCGGGCGGAGTGGCCCACAAGTTAAGTCGGCTCGACGAAGCCGGGGCCGATTTGGAATACGTTTACACCCAGCGTCACTCGGATCGGCCGGGGTTTGGCACGCTGTGCGTGGCCCCCATTGTGGGATTGGATCAGGTTCGGGCGGCCAAGGCCGTCGGCCTCAACGAAGTGAACGATCCCATCGTCATGCGTGTCGAGGGGGACAACACGGCCGGACTGGCCCACCGCATCAAGCATGCCTGGGCAGGAGCCGGCATCAACCTCCACGGGGCCATTCTCACCGTGATCGGCTCAAAGTTTGTCGGTTATGTGACGTTTGATTCCGTGGCTGATGCGAACCGGGCCGCCAGCATCATGGCTGATGTGGGTTACGCCAAGGTGACGACCAAATCCCGTTAAAAGTATCGTCGGCCACTCTGTTTGACACGGCAACCGCTCTCGTAAGATAGGCGATTCAGAAACTCCCATCAGCAAAACGGCCAAAGGTTCCGTCCAAACAGTAACCGATGCCGCGAGGTACTCGCGAATGCCGACAATCACCTGCCCCGAGTGCGAGGGGAAATCCAAATTTCCGGACGACAGCCCTCCACGCCGGGTCAAATGTCCGGCCTGCGGCCATGTTTTCCTGTCGAGCGACGGACTCCCTTCCAAATCCGCATCAAAAGACGCGGATGATGCCGGTGAGAAAAAGAAAAGCCGATCCAAGGACGACCTTGACTTGGACGATGACCGACCGCGTCGCCGTCGCCGGGACGATGACGATGATGACGACCGGGATCGCCGGTCCAGCCGTCGTCGCCGGGACGATGACGATGACGATGACGACGATGATGACCGGGATCGCCGGTCCAGTCGCCGTCGTCGGGATGACGACGATGATGACGACCGGGATCGCCCTCGTCGCAAGAACCGGGATCGCTCCAAAGAGAATCAACAAGCCCTGGAGGGGCAGTTTAACCGCACGGGACTGGCTTGTCTGTTGCTCATGATCTGCGGTTGGATCATCGTCGGGGCGCTCGGCTTGGTGGCCTTCCGTGTGTTCCTCGCCATGTGCGGGATCTCGGACAACACGGAATTTTTGGACATTATCGCCGGGATGTTGGGCGTCGGCGGATGGCTCACCGGGTTGGTCGGTTTGGGCTTTGCCGTGTCAGGCCCCCGTGATCGCGGCGGCATGGGATTTAGCATCTCGATGGCCGGATGCGGTCTGCTTCATTTTTTGTTGTTAATCATCATCCCAAGCACTCCCTTCGCCTATCTCGGCGCGACGGTCGGCAGCGGCCGATCCGGCTTGGTATGGGATTGTTTCGTGACCCAGTCGGCGGCGATTCCCACTTGGATGTTCTGGATAATCGCCTTCAGCGGCCGGTTGGGCTTTGTTCCATTCCCGGCGCTTCCCATGCTGGCCAATCTCGCGGAGATTGGTCGAATTGTGTTGTTGATGCTGTTTCTGCGATCAGTCATGTTGTGCGCGGGAGACAATAAAACGGCCCGCTTTTGCTTGAAAAGCATGATCGGGTACGCCAGTTCGGCCGGCGGGATGCTGGTGTTGGGAGTCGTTTTCGGCATCATCTTCCTGATGGCGGTCCCGACCGGAAACATGAATGCGGATCGAAACGGCAAAGAAACCGCCGAGTTGATGGGACATTTGTACAAACTGGTGACCACCCTCGCGGTGGCCGGTCTCAACACTTGGATCACCCTCGTGGTGATGAAGGTCAAAAATCGAATCGATTATCGGGCATGATCGTCTCACCCCCTCCGAAGGTTCCAACCCACATGAAACAATTTTCACTCCTCACGGGGTTGCTTTTGATGACGACATTCCCGGCCATTGCCGATGACCGGCGGGCCATGACCATCGACGATATGTTCCGGTTCAAGCGAGTCGCCGACGCGCAAATCAGCCCGGATGGCAATCTGGTCGCCTGTCAGATCGGTGAAGTCAGCTTTGAAAGCAACAAGACGGCGACGAGCCTGTGGCTGATTCCCACCGACCGCACCAAAGCGGCCAGCCGTCTCACGAACGCAGGAAAAAGCGACCGCCACCCGCGTTGGAGTCCCGATGGCAAATCTCTTCTCTTTGAATCAAACCGAAGCGGAAGCAATCAACTGTGGGTGATTGCGATCAACGGCGGAGAGGCCCGGCAACTCACCACGATCTCCACCGGGGCAAGCAATGGCCTCTGGTCCCCGGACGGCACGATGATCGCCTTTGTTTCATCGGTCTTCCCGGAGTTTTCCACGCTGCCATTCGCGGAAAGCGACGCAAAAAACAAAGCTAAAATCGACGAAGCCGAGAAAAGCCCGGTGAAGGCGAAGGTCTTCTCTCGGCTCTTTTACCGACATTGGGACGAATATATAGAAGACAAACGGCAGCACATTTTTGTGTGCAAAGCCGACGGGACGGACGTTCGCGATGTCACGCCGGGAAACCGGGATGCTAACCCCACCAGTTCGACGTTCAGCGCCGGGGACGATCACACGTTCACTCCGGACGGCAAACACATCGTCTTCACGGCGGTTCCCGCCAAGGACGAGGCATGGAGCACCAATTACGACATCTGCCGGGTGACACTGGACAACAAGTCCATTGATTGGCCAAGCCTCACGAAAGACAACCCGGCGGCGGATAACTCCCCCCGATTCAGCGCCGATGGCAAGAAGATTGCGTATCGCAGCCAGAAAAAAGCCGGTTACGAGGCCGACAAGTGGGACATTCTGGTTGTCGATTGCTCGCCGGACGGCGCGTTCTCCGGCAAGCCCAAAAACCTGAGCGAAAAGATAGACATTTCAATCAGCGAGTTTGGATGGACAGGACCGGAGACGTTGCACGCATTCGTTGATGAACTGGGTTCGGTTGCTACCTACACATTCTCAACCGACGGCAAATCCTCGCACTATCCAAACGGCATTGGCAACCTGACCAGCCTGCATTCGCTCGGATCAAGCGGATCGTTCGTGTGCATGCGATCTTCCTATGTACATCCGAATGAAATCATGATCGGCGGCAAGGAAAGCGAACCCGGCGTTCTCAATTTGAAGCGTTTTTACGGGGCCAACGACGAGCTATTGGCCAAGCTCAACGTGAACAAACCGGAGTCTGTGTCCATTGAGGTCGAAGGCGGCATCAAAATGCAGATGTGGATTCTCAAGCCCCCCGGCTTTGATCCGGCGAAGAAATGGCCTGTCGCATTTCTCGTGCATGGAGGCCCGCAATCCGCTTGGGAAGACGGCTGGTCCAACCGCTGGAACCCCAGCCTGTGGGCGGCCCAAGGCTATGTGGTCGCCCTGCCCAACCCGCGAGGATCAACGGGGAACGGCCAAAAATTCGTCGATGACATTTCCGGCGACTGGGGCGGGAAGTGTTACCGCGATCTGATGAAGGCGACCGATTATGTGGAGAAACTCCCCTATGTGGACAAGGATCGTATCGGGGCGGCCGGCGCCAGTTTCGGCGGCTACATGATGGATTGGTTCGCCGTGAACACCGGGCGATTCAAGTGCCTGATTTCGCATTGCTCCGTTTGGAACTTTGAGAGCATGTGGGGCACCACGGACGAACTGTGGTTCGACGAATTTGAACACGGCGGCCTGCCGTGGGAGGTGCCCGGCAAATATGCCGAGTTTAGCCCGCACAAACTGGCCGGGAATTTGAAGAAATTCAAAACCCCCATGCTCGTTGTTCACAACGACCTCGATTTCCGTTGTCCCATCGGTCAGGGGCATGAACTCTTCTCGGCCTTGCAACGCATGGGCGTGCCATCCCGGTTCGTCAACTTCCCCGATGAAGGCCACTGGGTGTTGAAGCCGAAGAATAGCGAATTTTGGCACAGAGAAGTCTTCGCATGGCTGACGAAATACGTTCCACCGGGGGGCAAGTGATCGCCCCGCCCTCAACCCCGAGACGGAAGCCGGAGCCCGAATGTTGATTATCCTCGGTCTGATCGCGATTCCCGTTCTGATCGCGATCAATGGCTATTTCGTGGCCATCGAGTTCGCCCTGGTCTCGCTTCGCAAAACCCGCGTCGAGGAGTTGGTTCAGACCAATGTTCCCGGCGCGAAGTCCGTGCAGAAAGCCCAAGGCAATCTCGACAAAAGCATCGCCGCCGCCCAACTGGGAATCACCCTGGCCAGCATCGCGCTCGGCGCCATCGGCGAAACCATTTTCGAGCAAATGCTCGAACCTTTCTTTGTGTTCATCGGGCTGACGGGTGACGCCTTCACCCGCCATACAATCGCCACGGGCTTGTCGATTGCCTTTATCACGTACCTGCATGTGATCCTCGGCGAGCAGGTTCCAAAGATGTTCGCCATCCACGCCCCCGACCGGGTGGCCCTGTGGACCGCCGGGACGTTCAATGTCTTCTCCTTGGTGACCGGACCGATCCTCGCCCTCATGAACGCCAGCGGCCACTTTTTACTCCGACGGCTCGGTGTCGCGGACGGCGGCCATCACGAAACGAAGATGTCCGTCGAAGAACTGCGAATGATGGTGGACGACACTCAGGAAGCCGGCCTGCTGGAATCGGATCAGGCCCTGTTTGTGAAAAACGTCTTCAAACTGACGGACAAAAAAGTGCGGGATTGCATGGTTCCCGCCGACCGGATGGATGCCATTGAATTGCACACCAAACCCAACAAGGTGCTTGACATCGTGCGCAAGTGCGGGCACACGCGGCTGCCTGTGTATGACGGGACGAAAGAAAATGTGGTGGGGATTTTGAACACGAAAAATCTGTTCTATTTCCTGACACTCAAAAACGTGCTCGTGCTGGAGGACGCTCTTTACCCGGCCGAGTACATCAACGCCGACGATCCAATCACCCACGCACTTCAAATGTTCAAGCGAACCCGCCGACCGATGGCCTTGGTGCGTGACAAGGAACGAAAACTCCTCGGACTCATTACGCTTGAGGATATCCTCGAAGAAATTGTCGGCGACATCGAGGACGAACACGACGAGGCCTCTTCGCCGACTCGACGAGGAAAAACCGGCCTCAACGTTTCATCAGGCGGCGAATCAGGAACATCGAACCGATAGCCAGCACCACATCGGGCGTCCAGGCAAGAAAGGGCTGGGCCTTCCCGTCCTTGGCCATATTAAGCGTGGCCATCAGGATCGGGTAATAGATCAAAATTGTCGGCAGAAAGCACATCATGAAAATGCTCAAATAATCGGACCGACTGGCCCAGATGCCGACCGGACAACCAATCAGAACAAAACACATGCACCCCATCGACAACGCGGGCCGCATTTGCATCTCTGTTCTGACACCGGCGACGAAACGATTGAGTGTCGAAATCGTGTATATTCGGATGTCCCGGGCCACTTCGCCGTTGGTTTTTCCGCTCAGATCGTGTTTCTTTTCCTTGTCCGCCTCCAACTTCTGGACCTGTGCTTCCTGATCGGCAATATCAACACGCAGCTCATCCAATCGCTCGAACAATTCGTTCCACGTCTGAGAAGAAGGCCGGTCCTTGGTGTCCTTGCCGAAAATCGCCTCCGGCAGCGCGGTGGAGTATTCCTGATAGTGAAGATCGGCCGCGGTGTCGCCCTTCAAGGAATCCACCACGCAACGATCCATAACCACCACCAGTTCATATCGGCCGCCAACTCGCAGCGCCGGATTGGTGATCCGGCGGGTGGTCGTCCCCTTCGACTCGGGATCATCCGGATCACCCTCGGGAACGTCGGTCACGTATTGCACGCGGATTCGAGCTGTCTGGGCGCGAGCCACCAACTCGTATCCCGTGCGGTCAGCCTTCCGCTTCTTCACCACGACGTCAATCAAATCCTTGCCCTGCACGTCCCGGACATACAGAACGAAATCAAGGTTGTTCTGCCGCAGGCCCCCCTCGCGTTTCAAAAGGCTGTAGATCACCTGCTCGGCATCCTTCAGCAACTGTTCACGGAGAATTCGCTGGGATCTTGGAATGGGGTCGTAATACAGGCCGGCGGTGACGAGGGTGGTGGCGATCCCCAGCAAAATTGCCGGCCAAAGCAAATGATAAATGTTCACCCCGGCAGCCCGCAGCACCAACACTTCACTGTCAGCGGACATTCGGCCGTAGACAATGCATGTGGCAAAAAGCGTTGTCGCCGGGATCGTATACGGGAACGTGTTCGGAATGATCAACGGGATGGCAACCAGGATCTGGCCCGGACTCAGCCCCTTTTGGGAGGCTTCCTGAATCACCCCGCCGAGCATGAACATGCCGGTGAGGCCCGTCAGGGCCATTAGGAAGACCTTGATGAGTTCCATCAGGATCATTCTGTTGATCGTGCCGAATATCAAGATCTGTCTCCCGGAGGTTACCTGCCGCCCGCCCGGTCGAGCATCCGCCGGACGGGTTCCATCACGACGGGCAGGGGAACCTGCTCCACGCGGGGCTTTTCGTCTCCGAGATTGCCGGAGACCTTGATTTTGTACAGATTGCTGCTCAGGCGGGCGGGAATCTCCCCCTTGCCGCCGAAGAAGTCCCGAATGTTCGTCCAGACGGTGTAAAATTCAAAGCCTGCGCGCGTGCCGTCGAGGTTCATCTCTCCCTCGCCGCCAAGGCTGAAGGCATTGCCGATCAGATCCAATTGATCGAACTTCATCCGGTTCCCGCGAATTCGGAAGACCGCATGAGCCTCCTCGAACATGGTCTCGTCCATTGGCCGCAGGCGGGCGAGCTTGATGACATCCAAAATCACCGGCAAGTCAAGCAGTTTGCCGTTGGGGATGTCGAATTCCCCCTCCCCTTCAAGGGTCGGTATTTTTGTCGTCGGATCAACGGGATTGGAGAGCTTCAACCGGGCCGTGGACAGGCCCGTCAGATGCGTCTTCGGCCCGAGCTTGTTGACGGCTGCGATCTCCTCCAGTCGCAATCTCGTGCCACTGAGGGAAAGATCAAACTTCAAAGGCGATCCCATCACGACCCTGGCTTGCCCCCCAACCTCGCCGCCATAGATTTTCGCCTTGATCCACGGGAACAGCAGGATGTCCGGTTTCGAGGGATCCACATCCAAATGGGCCGAGACCATTTCGACGGGTTGCTTGAGAACCATCGCCTGATCGACGGCCAGATTGCCCTTCACTCGGCCAAGCCGGTCTCCCTCATAACGTCCGGTGGTCGCAAATTGCCCCGTGGCTTTTTCCCATGTCATGCCGGTCTTAAAACTCGCATTTTGAAACGTCAGCGTGGCGTCCCAGAAAAAAGTCGGTTGGGCGACAGGAAGCGTCGAACCCATTGTTCCGCGGGCAGTGACAGGAACGACTCCCGCGACCTGCGGAATGTTGGGCAAAGGTTCTGGTCGCTTTCCCTGGTCGTCGATCACGAGTTCTTTCGCGTGAATGGTCACCGGCCCGTTGAATTCAAGCCCTTCCCAGGCTCTGCGAAGCCCCTTTGGCAACGCTGTCAGGAACTCCCGATCTGTCACCACCGGCGAGAACTTCAAGTCAGACAAACTTGCCCAGAATCCACCGGCGGCAGGCAGGCGAATCTCGGCGCCGGAGAGGCTCACCTCCGTGGGACCGTGTCGGCCCCGCAATTCGTGGATTTCCACTCGGGATTTGGCGATGTAAACTTTGCCCGCCAGTTCCGAAATCGCATACGGAAAGAACTTCGGGCAAATCGACGCCCCGTTGAAGGACAGCCCGAGTTCCAAATCGCGGGCCGGCATGAACTGAACCGGTTGCTTGGAACCTTTCGGACAGCGTTCGTGAATTCTCACTTCAATGTTGCAATTCATCCGGCCGGAAGGCTCGAAAGTGCTCCACGCCTTTTCCAAGTGGAGTTTGCCGACGGCCTTTTGCAAGTCCCCTGACAGTTGCATCGATTCCGCGTAGGCATTGATGGAGAGAAGCATCCCCCCCTCTTCCGGAACCTTGCCACCGCTGAGTTTCACCTTCGTCCCGCCCGGTCCGATGGCTCGGAAATTTTTGAAGGCGACCGACCCCACTTCGGAGTCGCCAACGACCGGGTTTTGACCCGGCGCCATTGGTTGAATGGTGGGATGATCCGGCACCGTGCGAATATAGAGATTGCCCGTGAGGTTTTTCAACGGATACGGGAACTCATCATAGTTCAACGACCCGTCCCGGATGAAAATATCGAATTCGTTGTCGTTCACATCCGGCCCGTGTTCTTGACGGATGCGGGCGTTGTGCCGGATTTTGGCCGTGAAATCCCCCACGGCGGTTGCCCGAAGACTTTGCACAAACTTGGGGATTTTTCCCGGCAACGCCTCGATGAGCGTTTTGTCCAGTTTGACCGAACTACCGGAAATCACCAAGTCAACATCCCGCTCCGCTCCGGGCGTCACCGTCCCCTTGCAGGTGACGGCCTGACCGTTTCCTTCTCCGGCAAGGTCAAACACCAATTTCGTGGGCTGGTCCGGGCTGAATGTCGCATCAATGGTTCCACGAATGTGATCCACGGGGTAAGCAAACCCCTCATAAGTGGCTGACATCCCCTTGGGATGGAAGACCCCTTTGCGAATGGTGCGATCCCCCTCCCGGTATTGCTCGAAGCTAAAGTCGGCCGCCCCCCTGGGAAGGTAATCACTTTGGATTTCCTGATATTTGGGAGGGAGCAAGGCAAACAATTCGGCGTTGATCTGGATATCCTTGATCTCCATTTCCAATCGTCGGATGCGTTCGTCCATCGTCCCGATGATGTCCGGCGGAGGGGCCTTCGGATCCAAATTCATCAGATCGCGGAAATCCATGTCCAGTTTTACCTGGAAGTTGGCCCCGGCCAATTTACCGGTGATCGGATCGGCCTTCAGTTCTCCGTCTCGAAAATGAAACTTCGCAGTCAGATCGGTGACAGCGGCGGGCAGGTCGGGATTTCGGTAAACCCCCTCGCCGAAGTTGACCTCCACATCCAAACCGCGCATGATGGGCCGGTTCGCCTTCCAATCGAGTTTCACATCCAGTCCCAGGCGTCCATCGAGTCCGTCAATGGCTTGGGCGGCCTCGGGTTTCAACATGGAAAGCAACCGGGAAAGCGAGGCGCCGATGGTTGCCTCGCGAACTTGCAGACGACCGCTGGCTCCGAGATTTTCCTCAAATTTGCCACTGAGATGAAACTTGCCCAACGGGCTGGCCTCTCCACGGGCCTCGACGGTGTATAGCGTTTCGGGATCGTTGACGATCGTCAAATCCGTGTTCTTGATTTCAAGCTCGCCGGAAAGCCCCTGCTTCTGGTCGATGATGCTCACACGGGCCTTTTTGAGAACCAACACCGGTGCAGGGCCGTCCCCCTTTTTGCCGGGAGTCATCAATCCCTGGACGTTCCACGAGCCGTTGGCATCCCGAATCAAACGGATGTGCGAATCCTCCAACTCGATTTTGCCAAGCGGCAATTTCTGCAACGCCAGCGATTTGTCGAACCAGATGGTGGCTTTGGGGACATGCAGAAAAGGCGTGCGGCTGGGGTCGTCCCGGCGAATCAGCTTGAGGTCGGTGATGTTGACGCCGCCGAGAAACGGCCGCATGCGGGCAGAACCGAGTTCGATGTCCACGCCGTCGAATTTGCCTTCCAACGCTTCGTACACCCGGCGACGCACCTCGCCGGGTTTGAAGGCGTAGTCATAGAGCCACCACGCCCCGTAGCCAACGGCCACAAGAACGAAGCACACGCGAACGAGCCGAATCAGCCCCCGGCGTGCAGGCGTCATGCCTTGCTCCCAATGGCGGCGTTCCATGCCACACATCGCCGGAGGATAGACTCGGCGGCTGGATTACGCAAGTCCAGAACGCAGGTATCAATCAAACACCAATAAGAACAAATTTCTTTCGCTTGGTCGATTATTCAAACATTAATGGTCATGCTTTCCGTGATGATCATGCAATCCTTGGAAGAGCGGGTGTTTGGCGTCCCCCTTTGCCATGATGTACGCGATCAGATCAAGGATTTCTTCCTTGGTCAACTTGTCCAACAGTCCCTTCGGCATGATGGAACTCAGCGATTCTTTACGACTGTCGATGTCGGCCACCGCGATCACCTTGGGCTGATTGCTCGCCAGCGGATTCTCGATCACCAGCACTTTGTCCTTGGTTTCTTCCAGAATCATCCCGGAGACGGGTTTGCCGGAACTCAGGTTGAATGTGTACGTCTTGTACTTGGCGTCGATCTTCAGCGACGGTTCCAGCATATGCTTGAGCAGTTCGCTCGGCTGATACAGTTTGGCATCGAGTTTGGTGAGGTCCGGTCCCAATTCTTGGCCGACGCCGTTCATCTTGTGGCACGACACGCAACTGCCGATGGTGAAGATTTGCTTCGCCGTGGCAAACGACCGGCCGGATTTCATCGCATCGGCAACTCCGGCCAGTTCTTCCAGCTTCCATTCCTTGCGCGGCCGGTTAAACTTCAGGTACTCGTCCTTGATCGGCAGCGGGTTCTTGGCGAGATACCCTTCCGGGTCGGCCTGATACCCTTCCAGATCGGCGACCACGTACAAGGCACCGTGCATCCGACGCCAGTGGCCGGGGTAGGTGCAAACATACGGGTACACCCCCGGTTCTTTCGGGGCGACGAACGACATCTTCTCGCTCGATTGCGGCTGTAGCAGCTTGCTGGCGAGCAGAATCTTGTTTGATCCGGGAACGTAATGTCGTTCCAACGCCCCCGGTTGCGTGCCTTGGGCTTCGGCCAGATTGCCGATCTCCTCCAGTGAACCCGGTTGAATGAACACTAAATTGTGCGGCATGATGTCCGTATTTTCAAAGACAAATTCCACGGGCTTGACCGCTTGGATCACCATCCGGTCTTTGTCGTAGAGCATCTGATCGGTGAGCGTTCCCACCCGGATTACCTGCACGCCGAGTTCGCCCAGTTCCTTGCGAACCGCACGGGCTTCCGACACCGGCAGGAGGCTGGCCAAAGAGTCGGCCAGTTGCAGCGAATCAAGGGCGGTCGGCGACGTGCGTTCCGTGGTCGGCAAATTGCGGATGTAACCCGTCAACGTCTCCAGCAGCGTCTTCGCCTGATCCTTGGGGAACTCGGCAATTGGCAGCCGAAGCATCGCCTGCAACGCGGCTCCCCGGTCTTCGTCCTTGGCGACGAACTGGGCAAGATTGCGGAAGGTGTCCGCCTCCTTCCCTCGCACGGTGGTCATCGCCAGCATGGCGGCCCGACGGATTGTTTGATCCACGGATTCGGTGCCCACCGTGAAACTCACCGAGGTCGCCGGAGCCGGGTTCTTGTCCTTTGAAAACACTTCCCGGCGGCCATTGTTCAGAACCACCAGTTTGAAGTTGTTCAACCGGCTGCCGAGATTACCTTCTGTCCGGTTAAACACATTGATGGTTTCGATGGGATACTCGGCCCCGAGATCCACTTCCCACCAAGGATTGTCCGTTCCCTCGCGGGTATGGGTTTGGCCGCCATCGCCGTAGGAACCGCTTTTCTTCCCGTCGATGCCGCGATCTGGCGTGCCGCCATTGGACACCGAACTTTGTGTGGCCTTACCATTCCGGGCGATGTTCGCCCCCTGACTGATTACCTCCACCTCGGCCAACGTGAGCGTCCGCTGTTTACCGGGTAGTTCGATGCGAACATACCGGCCGTTGACTTGCTTGCCTTTCGGCAATTTGGCGGCCAAGCCAGACGGCAGCCCAGCGAGTAATTGAACCAGTTTCGGATAAATGGCGGCCCTCAGCGAGACATCACGCACCATCGGCACCGCGTTCACCGTGTCTTGCAACGCAACGAGTGACTTTTGACCGTCGGCCCACATGGCTTCCGGCGAACCGTCGGCCGTAAACAGGGCGGCGATGGCCAGTCGGCGAATCACCGGGGTTTTGGCATTGTCGGCCAGATCCAATAACTCCTTACGGAAAGCTTGCAACTCGCTCGCCGGTCGGTCGGTGAGCAAGCGAACGAGATCGTAGCCCACACCCTCGGCCTGGCTGGCTTGCTGGTCGTAGGTCTTGATGGCACCCAACAGAACCGCCAGTTCCCCCTTCTTGGTGTTTGCCGCCAAACCGGCCAACGCTTCCTTGCGGACGTTGTCCTGCACGCCGGCGCGGAACAACAGTTCCATGTACAGTCCGGGCGTGCGCTTCATCTTCAACAGTTGATCGGTGCTGACCGTCTTGAGGAAATAGCGTGCCCCGGCCGGGGTACTGAAGGCAATTTCCTTGTTGGCTGAGAGTGCCTTTTTCACATGCGGATCGAGGGCTTTCATCGTCTCGCCGATGACAAACTCCAGATACACATCCATCGGCTTGTCTTGGGCGATCAACGGCACTTCCACCGCTTCCGGCGTGGTTAAGAAGCTGGCCGCCCGAACAGCCTCCAACCGCACATTCCCGGCCTCGTCAGCGGCCAGTGTCTTCAGTTCTTCCAGCACGTCAGGAACCCGATCCCGCCAGTAACAAAGCACCCGGACGGCCGCCGCTCGGATGCGTGGGTCCGTGGCCTTGAGCATGGTTTTCAAATGCCCGACATCCGGGATGTCAAGCCGCTGATGCAGCCACAGCGTTTCCATTCCGCGCAGTTCACGCACCGCCGGTGTCGAATCCTTGCGGTCATAAAAGGCATGGGTCGCCGCCAAAACTTCCTTGGGGTCGCGAGATTCCAGTTCCAACCGGGCTAAATTTCGCACCCGATCATCGGTCGATTCCAGAAGATTTACCAAATTGGCAATCGGCTCCCCGACGATCTTGGTTCGTTCTTGCAATGGCCTGTCTATGTGTGTTACCCGATACACCCGGCCATATTCGTGAGCACGGCTGGGATCTCGGAGATTGTGCTGCATATGGCCAATGATCGGGTTGTGCCAGTCGCAAAAATAAATGGCCCCGTCCGGCCCCATCTTGATGTCGGCAGGCCGAAAGTTCGGATCGGTGGAGGAGACAATCGGTTCCAGTTCCTCGCCTTTGAAGCTGGAATCTTGCGGTGAAATGCGATACCGCAAAATGCCTTGGAGGCCGATCACGTTCCCCACCAGCAAATTGCCCTGAAACTCCTGCGGAAAATGCGTGCCGCTGAGATATTCCATCCCCGGACAAGGTCGGGTGCGTTGTTGATACACCTGCGGCGGCCGGCCATGCTTGTTCGGATAGTCGAGATGGCCGGAGAACAGGGCGGCGTGATAGGGATTGGCCCCGGTGCCATCGACCACGATGTCTTGGCCAAATCGGTCGAAAACGTGTCCGTGCGGATTGGCGAAGCCAAAGGAAACATACACGTCAAACTTTTGCGAACGGGGTTCGTAGCGAAACACCCCGGCGTTGGCGCATCGTTGCGTCGGCCCCCAAGGGCTTTCAACCTGCGTGTGGTGGAAGGTTCCCTCTTGGAAGTACAACGCCCCCCCCGGATCGCGGGCAAAGCTGTTTGATGTGTGATGCGTGTCGGCTGAATCGATGCCGCTGAGGATTCGCGTTCGCACATCGGCTTTGTCGTCCCCATTCGTGTCTTTCAAGAAAATCAAGTCCGGGGCTTGGGCGATAATCACGCCGCCATTGGCAAACTCGAAGCCGGTGGGATTGTGCAACCCATCGGCAAACACCGTCAACTTGTCGGCTTTGCCGTCTCCGTTCGTGTCTTCCAAGATCACCAGTTTGTCATTCATGGGATCTTTCGGCTTCCAGTGCGGGTAGGAAGCCCAAGTCGCCACCCACAACCGGCCTCGCGAATCCCATTGCATTTGGACGGTGTTTACCAATTCGGGAAATTGCTTCTCGTCCGCGAACAAGTTGACTTGAAGACCCTTGCCCACTTTCATCCGTTGAACGGACTCTTCCCCGCTCAGGAACAAATGTTTCTTGCCCGGCAGCGGGCCGGGCTTGTTGGTTTCCACCGGGATGAAGCCGGGAGTGTTCGAGTCGTCGATCTTAAAGGGTTTTAGTTGAGCGGCGGCCCAAACGGCCTTGTCTCGGTTCTCGGTCATCACATCGAGAACTTCCATTTCCCGTTGCGCCACGTCGCGGTTGGTCTGTCCTCCGACGAAGCGGAGATCGGCCCGGCCGCCGTAAATGGAGTAACCGTCCGTTGTGCGATAACGTTCAAACCAGTGAAAATTTTTATCCAGCACGGCCTTCCGAATGTCTTCCAAATATTTTTCCGGCGGCGTCTTGGAGGCGTCGGGAGTCTCGAAAAGCGAATTGCCAATCATCCCCGCGACAGCATGATTCCCCTCGGCCGTCAGGTGAACGCCGTTGATTGTCAGCGGATTCTTGACTTGGGGATAGAGTTCGCTCGTCGGCGTGAACAGATCGACGAACGGCACTTTCTCCGACTTCGCTACCTCGGCCATCGCGGCCGTATAGAGTTTCAAGCGGGCGTTGTTGGCCGAGCCATCCGGCAGCGAGGAGTCTTTCAAGTTTTCATGGGCAATTGGGGAGAACAACACGAGTTTCGCGTTGTTGGTTCCGTTGTATTTTGAGCCAGTCGTTTTGCGGATGAACTCCGTGAGATCAGACTTGAACTTGGGCAACCCGTCCTGACCGGCAAAGGATTCGTTGTAGCCGAAAAAGGCGAACACCACGTCTGTCTTCGTTTTGGTCAGCCATTCCTCGGGCGTCCCAAAATTCGAGGAGCGAATCCGGTGGGTCAGTTCATCCCCGGAAAAACCGAGGTTACGAATGGTGAGATCAAGCTGGGGAAACCGGCGATGGAGTTCTGTTTCCAGCCAGCCGTCGTGCTGCATCCGATCCGCAAGGGTGTTCCCCACGATGGAGATATGATCTCTTTTTTTCAACTGAATCAAATCGGCGGCCGGAGCTTGGCCGATGGCCAGCGCCAGAACGAACAAGGATCGAAAGATTGGAAATCGCATGAAATCACGCTCCGACCGGGAGAGACCCAAAATGCCAACAGGTGGGTGGGAAGGGTGATTATTCAACAGTCGGGGAGCGGGATCAAGGATTATTTCCCGGCCATGCACCCCTTGCGTCATTTCCTCAGGCGGGCCATTCGGCATTCTTTGTCAATGTCACCACTTGCTGGTCTTGGGCCACAGACACCGGCCAGTCCAGTTCATCCTCGATCCGCTTGGCCAACACAGCGGCCGCCGATGGTTCACCGTGGACGAGGTAACAATGGGCCGGCGGCCGTTGGAACTCGCCGAGCCATCGCATCAGTTCGTTTTGGTCCGCATGGGCCGACAGCCCGTGCAGTCGGCATATCTTGGCATGCACCGGTACTTCCCGGCCGTGAATGAGAACCGATTTCGCCCCCTCTTCCAGTGATCGGCCCCGCGTTCCTTGGGCCTGAAACCCGGCGAACATCACCGTGGTTCGAGGATCGCCCAGCCTGGCCGCGAGATGGTGCAACACGCGCCCGCCGGTCGCCATGCCGCTCCCGGCGATCACGATCATCGGGCCGGACATGCCGTTGAGTTCTTTTGACTCATCTCGGGAATGAATCATCACCTGCCGGGCCGAGCGAATCGGGTTGCGATCTCCGTGGAAAAGCGACGCCTCAAAATTATGCTCGGCCGTGTGGCGAGAATACAAATCGGTCACTTCAATCGCCATCGGACTGTCAATAAAGACCGGCAATTCCGGGATGCGATTCTGCAATTCCAATTGATTGATACACCAAATCAGTTCTTGCGTCCGGTCCACGGCAAACGCCGGAACAATGATAGCCCCGCCTCGTTTGACGGCATCGTTGATGATCTCCGCAAGGGCTTCCATCGGGTCATCGGCATGCAATCGATCCCCGTAGGTGGATTCCACCAACAGCACATCCGCTTCAGGCACGGAGACAGGATCACGCAGAATCGGCCGGCCGTATCGGCCCACATCTCCCGAGAACACCAGTCGAAGAGGATCGGGCTTGCCGATGGCCAGATCAATCGAGGCCGAGCCGAGAATATGCCCCATCGGCCGGAAGGTCGCCCGCATATCCCCGGCCACCGGGAATTCTTTGCGGAACGGATGGGTGTCTAATAGTTTTAGCGTTGCCTTCACGTCGTTCATGTCGAACAACGGCAGCGCCGGCTTGTGTTTGGTGTATCCCTGCTGGTTGGATCGCTCGGTGTCTTCTTCCTGCAAACGGGCCGAATCCGGCAGAAGAATTTCCAACAAATCTTCCGTGGCGGCAGTGCAATGGATGCGACCGCGAAAACCGTGTTTGACCAGCAGAGGCAAATACCCGGTGTGGTCAATGTGGGCGTGGCTTAATACCACAGCGGCGATTTCCCGAGCGCCGTAGCCGGGTTTCATCCAGTTGCGGAGTCGGAGTTCCTTGAGGCCTTGGAATAAGCCGCAATCGAGCATCACCTGCTGACCGCGATGTTTGACGAGGTATTTGGACCCGGTGACGGTTCCGGCCGCACCGAGAAACTGAAGAGTCGGCGGGCCAGCCATGGCTCACCCTCGCTTTCTATGTGGGCGGTCGGGCAAATGAATTCTATCTTCGAGAGCAAACAGACCCGCTGTCAACATCGAACGAGACGGAACAAGGGCCATGAACTTTCGCACACTCGGCAAAACAGGCATCACCGTCAGCGAGATTGGTTTGGGGGGATTGTTCACCTCTGGCCTCGGCCCCGGTTTCGAGGAAAGCAAACGGGCGGTGTTCAAGGCCCTTGACCTCGGCATCAACTACATCGACACCGCCCCCGGCTACGCGGACAGCGAGGCCGTGTTGGGCCGCATCCTCCGCGAAGTGAAAACGCCCATCGTACTCTCTACAAAACTCGGCGGCCGTCCCCTGCCCTTCAACCCGCAAAATGCCGACGAACTTCGGAGGTCGGTGGAAGAGAGTTTGAAGCTTCTCGGTCGTGAAGTGATCGATGTTCTCATCATTCATGAACCGGATCGCCCGTTACAATACAACTGGTGGACCGAACCGGAACGCTGTTACGGCCCGGTGATCGAGGTCTTGAACGATCTGAAGAAACGCGGCGTGATCCGTTTCACCGGCCTCGGCGGGACGACCACCACGGAGATGAGCCATTACCTGCGGGCAGGTGATTTCGATGTGCTGCTGACGGCTTTCAATTACAGTGCTGCGTTTCAGGAAGCGACTCGAGAACTGCTGCCGGAAGCCATTGGCAAAAAAATGGGGATTGTTCTCGGATCGGTGTTGCAGCAAGGCGCGCTGGGCCGTCGATACGACGAGGTGTTGAAGAAAAAACCCGCTTGGCTCTCCAAACCCCGGCAAGAACAACTGCGCCAGTTTTACGACATCCTTGATCGCCACCAAATGCCCATAGTCGAAGCCTGCATCCGCTTCGTCATCACCAACCCGGACATCAGCACGGCATTGATCGGAGCCAAAACCGCCACACAAATCGAAGAATCCGTCACGGCGGCCGCCAAAGGGCCTTTGGCTCTCGATCTGCTTTCGGAAATCAACCAGATGGCCAGCATGGTTCCCTTCCGGCCGTTTGAGGAACCAATGATCCTGCCGTTCAACAAACCCGACACTTATTGGGGGCCGGGCTTGGCCAACCTCGCCAGCGGCATCCCGGTTGGCAAAGGAGTGTTATGAGATTCACTCGGGAACATCACAAACGAAAATCTGGTTGAACTTCCCGTCTTGGTGTTTCACATAGGCAATCTTCGTTCCATCCGGTGAAAACACAACGGCCTCGGGCCGGAGTTGAAAACCGTTGCTCACATCGACGGGAATCAGGGTTGTTCGACCGGTGTCCACTGTGACAATTGCGATGGCATTGAGCGTTTGATATGCGATTCGTTCGCCATAAGGACTCCAAGTGAAACAGGAACGAACGCCCGTTTCAATCGCGGTGATCTGTCGGAGTCTGCCACGATCGGGCGAGATGGTCCAGATTTGGGCAACGTCCAAACTGTCCCTTTTCAGAAATGCAATCTGCGAACCATCTGGCGATGCTCGCAACCAAAAACGGGGAAGCCCTTTGGTTTCCGCAAAAGCGTTATGAGTTAATCGCCGCTGCGAAACTCCCCTCGGCGGGGCCGGGCGGGTGATGGCCGTTCCCTGAATAGGTCTGTCGCCCGGTTGCGTGAGATCATCCGGCAAATCGGCGATGAAAATTTCGGGCACGGTGTTCCCGTTTTCATCCACGGTGTCTCCGAGAAAAGCCAAAGAGCGTTTGCCATCCCGGATAATCCAGCCCTCTTCGTAAGCCTTTTTGATTTCGTCGCTGCCGGGTTTCGGATTCGCCACCGTTCGGGAAATCAAAACGGTAAATGCCTCGCCATCATGATTTCGAGGGTGTGTCTTCGGCACCCGAACGGGTTCCTCCAACAAACTCACACCGACGTTGCGTTGATTGATTTCCCGACCGTCCTTCTCTTCCGAGATTCCTGAAAGAATTTGATCCTCATAAGTGAAGCTGATCGCGCGGCTATCCGGGGAGAACACATGCACATGGGAACCGCCCCTCAAAGCCCCCGGCGTGAACGGCAGGGTCAAATCACGGGCATCCAAGTTGATGACCACTTCTGGCGAAGACTCATCGACCATTACCCCCTGACGGCGGGCGAAACCATACTGAAAATCGTGCGTCGGATTTTCCGGGCCGAGGATGAAGATCACCCGGTTTAATGTCGGATGGTATGTCGCCACACCGCATTTGGCCCCGTTGCGTGAAGTGTAAACAATCTTCACTTCACCAGTGTCGACATCGACGGTTTCAATGCGGTCGCCATCAAACTGGCTTCCGGCCGCGTCGGGGCGAACATCATAAACGATTCGCTTGGAGTCCGGTGACCAGACATTTACATTGGTGAGGATATGCCCGTGCGGGGCATTGGTGATCTGGCGTTCTTTCGGAGTTGTCACCGGCGATGCCCTTGAATTTTTCTGACGAACACTTGCTGTTCACAAACAAACGGCAAGTCACACTTGCAACACCCCGGTTTGGAAAGTCTTGGTGATCGGCGTTCGTCGGGCAATTTCCAAAGCGGCGATCAGTGAACTTCGCGTTTCTTCCGGTTTGATAATCCGGTCCACCCACAACCTAGCGGCGGCATAGCGGATGTCGGTTTTTTCCTCGTAACTTTTCCTTACCTGATCCCGAAGCATCGTCAATTCGGCGACATCCGGTTCATGCCCGGTTCGCTTCATGGCGGCAATCTGAATGTCCAATAGCGTTCCCGCCGCCTGATCGCCCCCCATGACGGCATATTTCGCGTTTGGCCACGCAAAGATAAAACGAGGATCGAACGCCTTGCCACAGAGGGCGTAATTCCCCGCTCCGAACGATCCGCCGGTGATGACGGTGATTTTCGGCACGATGCTGTTGGAAATCGCGTTTACCAGTTTTGCCCCGGAGCGGATGATGCCGGACTGCTCGGCGTCCTTGCCCACCATAAAGCCGTTGACATTTTGCAGGAAGATCAACGGGATATGCGACTGGTTGCAATCCATCACAAACCGGGCTGCCTTGTCAGCGCTGTCCGTGTAAATCACGCCGCCGTATTGCATCGGGCCGGTTGCCGGTTTGCTGTGATGCCGCTGATTGGCGACAATTCCCACCGACACCCCGGCGAGTTTGCCGATGCCGCACACTAGCGATTGGCCGTATTCGGCCTTGTACTCATCGAACGGGGCATCATCAAGGATCGCCCGGATCAAGTCCCGCGTGTCATATTCGGCGGTCAGCGTGAAACGGGTCCAATCGAGCGTTTTGCTTGCCGCATCAACAAATTGTTTCCCGTCTGGCGGCAACGCCCCGACGAGCCTTTGCAAGCGGGCCAGACACGTCGGCTCGTCCGGGTCACGGAAATCAATCGTGCCGCTGATGGCCGAGTGCATCGCCGCGCCGCCGAGCGTTTCGGAATCGACTGTCTGCCCGATGGCGGCCTTCACCAACGCCGGTCCTGCCAGATAAAGGCCGCTTCCCTCAGTCATCAACAATGTGTCACACAAGACGGGAAGATAACCGCCGCCAGCGACGCAGTTGCCCATGATGGCCGCGAATTGGGGAATGCCCGCCGCCGAGATCACGGCGTTGTTTCGGAAAATGCGGCCAAAATCGTCCTCGTCGGGGAAGATTTCTTCCTGAAGCGGGAGAAACACACCGGCCGAATCGACGAGGTAAACCAACGGTAGCCGGTTGTCCGTGGCGATGCGCTGGGCGCGCAACACCTTCTTGCAAGTCATCGGAAAGAAAGCCCCGGCTTTGACGGTCGCATCGTTGGCGATCACCATCACCCGGCGTCCGGAAACCGTGCCGATGCCGGTGACCACCCCGGCCGAGGGCGCCCCGCCCCACTCGGCATACATTCCCCACGCCGCCCATAAGCCGAGTTCTTGAAAACTGCCTAGCTCAACCAAGCGGGCGATCCGCTCTCGGGCGGTCAGTCGGTTTTTCTCGTGCTGGCGGTCGATGGCTTTTTGGCCGCCGCCGAGGCGAATTTGTTCTTCTTGGGCAGAGAGGTCTTCCATGGGTGGGTCACTCGGAGAGCCGTTACTTCATGATAGCCGGGCCGTCGATAGCCCGCCGACCTGAACCCTCCAAGAAGCCACCCGATGCGGATAACGCGATCGCATCGGGGCAACCGCCGGAGCCGTTTGCTTGGAAGCCACATGCCGGGCGATCACGAGGAATCCACCGAACCACAGCCAGTTATGCCGAAACAGATTGTGCCCAAAATTCCCCATGAACAGCATCAGAAACACCGCCATCATCACCGAACCGGCGATGGCCCGAGGAAACGGATTCGCCGCCGTTTGGGCCGACGGCCGAGATTTGAACCACATCCAGTTCATCCAAAAGCAAACAAGGATGGAGAGAAACGTCATCACGCCCAACAGGCCCATTTCACCGCAAAGTTGCCCGTAGAGATTGTGCGATTCCAGTTTGCTCCCCGTCGCCGGCCGCCAAGAACCGGGGCCGACACCCGTGGCCGGGTAAGCCATGATGAGATCCATCCCAGTGAAGAAACCTTCGATCCGACCTTCGCCAGATTCCTTGGCATTCGCCGGACCGACATCCGGGTTGATGATCGTCTCGAAGCGATTTTGCAACGAATCCGGCAACGCAAAGAACATCAAGGGGGCAATCAGAACCATCGAACCCAAGCCCGCCCAACGATACCGGCTACGCATGATGACGATGCTTCCCCACAGAACCATCCCAAGCAGCGAGGAACGGGAACCCGTGAGAAGGATGCATCCGGCGCTGAGGCCAACATAACCGAAACAGCACGCCTTGATCCACTTGCCCCGGCAGGCATTCCAGAAGGCTGTCACGAACGGCAGGGAGAACACGATGCTGCCGCCGAAACTGTTCGGATCGCCCATCGACGAATCGACGCCAAGCAACCGGACGATCCCCATGCGGAACGTGTGACGGCCGCCGAGATATTCCTTGATCGAGTGCAGCATGTAGACGGCCATGACGGCCAAGAACCCAAACGCCAGGCGTTTCAGCCCCTTCGCGTCGTAAACGCTGGTGACCAGCAGCAAATAGAAGAAGAGTATTTTGAACCAGTTTTCGACGACCACTTGCCCCTGCTCGGCCCACGGCGACATCACCCAACACGCGGCAACGGCCATGCCGAAGACGAGATACGCCCCCTGCTGGGCGTTGGCGATCCAGCGTTTGCCGGAATGCATGAGCCAGAACAGAAAGACACCGCCCATATAGACCCGCTCGACGTGCAGGTCGCCCAGAATCGGCCAAATCTCGAAAGGGCGATGGATGAACAGAAACATGTAGCCGATCAGGAGCCAATGCATGGTGTCTCATCCGTGAGGCGGTCGGCCGGGATCGAAAATTGGCCTCGTGCCAGGTCCCCCAAGTGTGATAGCCTACCCACTCTTCAAAAACCGTTGAAGGCCAGTTTGCCCGTGTCCGACCCGATGGAAGACTCTCCCGCCCCGCCGATGTCCGCCCAGTGGCGAAATATGTTCGTTCTTGCGATCATCTATGGATACATCGCCATCATCGTTCTTGGGGCTTTGTGGTTCTTTCGCTGGCGGGAAACGGAACTGCCGTGGTGGACGGATATTCCCGTGGGGTTTCTCGCCATCTTCCTCATCGGCCCGGCCCAACACCGCTTATTTCTGCTGGGACAAGAAGCTTGTCTCGGTGTGCTGTTTCGCAACCGCTGGCTCAACGAACTGGCTGGCGATTGGCTGACTCATTTCCCTTTCTCCACCTCGACGCACCACATGCGGCATATCGTGCGGTCCCATTACGAGTTTCCCAATGACCCCGAACGGGATGCCGAATTAATCATCGCCGGGAAAGCCGGGTTTTGGCCGTTGAAGCCAGTTCGCTTCCTGAGAATGACCGCCCTGCTCCGCTGGCATTCTTTGCGGGCGAATTACAACTTCTCGGCTAACCCCAACAATCCTTACCAAGAACCCGGCGAACGACCTCCTAAAGTGGCCCTGCGAATCGGGACGGCCTATGTCCTCATCATGTTTGCCATTTTGATCGGATTGTACCTGTCACCCAACTGGTGGGTGTTGGTCTTCCTGCCTCCATCAATGTGGGTGGTCACCTGCTTCATCTTTCTGTTGCTCCCCGGCCGATGCTTTCACCAAAGCCGGTTGAAATCCGTTTATTCGCCGCGATTCCGCACGCTCATGCAGATCACGTTTATCACCTTGGTGAATCTCGGGCTGGGTTGGTCGAGTTATTTCACCGGCCGGTCGGGCATCTTGAATTACATCGCCCTGTGGGTCGCTCCGATGGTAACCACTTGCACTTGGGCCATGCTGTTGCGGCAATGGCGGCAGCACGCCGGTCGAGAACAGGAGGCCGCCAAATGCACGGCAAACATCTCATCCAACTGGCTGCGGCGGTTGCTCGTTTTCCCGTTGAACCAGCATCTGCATCAAACAAAGCATGATTTTCCCGAAACGCCGTGGTATCATCTTCCAAGACTTGCCCAAAATCCCACCCGGATTCGTTGATCCCATTCCCACACATCGGGATGAAACGAATCCTCAACCGCTCCTCGGAGTTCGCATGAAAAACTGGCTTGTCTCTCTCGGCCTCCTCTGTTCATCGGCGACATTTGCCGCCGACCCCGGTGAATACGGCAATTGGGCTCAATGGCGCGGCCCGGATCGCACCGGTCTTTCCAAGGAAACCGGCTTGCTGAAGGAATGGCCGACCGCCGGACCAACCCAAGTTTGGAAGATTGAAGGACTGGGCGACGGATATTCCACCCCATCATTTAGCGACGGGAAAATTTACCTCCTCGGCACCAAGGGGAAGGATGAATTCCTCATCGCCCTGAACCAAAAGGATGGTTCCAAAATTGGTGATGTGAAAATCGGCACGGTCACCGGTGGATACGGCGCCCCGAAATCGACTCCCACCATTGATAACGGTTACGCCTATGCGGTCAGTTCCAACGGGAACTTCGTGTGTGTGGATACCGCCACGCTGAAGATCAAATGGGAGAAGGATTTCAAAAAAGTGTTTGGCGGCCAAATGGGAGGTTGGGCCTACACCGAGAGTCCGCTGATCGACGGAGATTTGGTGTTGGCCACCCCCGGCGGCGACACGGCCACCATCGTCGCCATGAAAAAAACCGATGGCGAAGTTGTCTGGAAATCGCCGATCACCGAACTTGATGGCAAAAAACTGAAAAAGGATTTTTCGAGGGCCGGGTATTCATCCATCATCAAGGCCGATGTCGGCGGGACTACTCAATACATCCAATTCCTGAACGGCGGCGTGGTGGGCATTTCAGCCAAAGAAGGAAAGCTCCTCTGGCACTACGACGAACCGGCGAACGGAACCGCGAATTGCTCGACGCCATTGTTCAAGGACAACGCTGTGTTCGCTGCCTCGGCTTACGGCACCGGCGGCGGCCGGGCCAACCTCACCAAGTCGGACGATGGCTTCAAGGCCGAGCCAAAATACTTCATCAAGAAATTGCAGAACCACCACGGCGGCATGGTTTTGGTGGGTGATTATGTCTACGGCACCGGCGGCGGCTCGTTGATGTGCGTGGATTTCAAAACCGGCGACGTGATGTGGGATGAACGCAGCGTCGGCAAAGGATCAATCACATACGCGGACGGCATGCTGTATGTCCGTGGGGAAAACGGAAAGGTTGCCCTCGTGGAAGCCAACCCGAAAAAATACGTCGAAAAGGGCCAATTCTCTCAACCAGATCGCAGCAAACAAGCCGCCTGGCCTTACCCGGTGGTGGTCGGCGGCAAACTCTACCTTCGGGATTGGGATGTGATGTTATGTTATGATTTGAAGAAGTAGCATCTCTTCCAACCGAGCCGAACTCCTTCAGGAACTCGGCTCGGTTGGACATCGTTCAATCGTCCGGCGTGGATTGTCACTTCACATTCGACATCTTCAAATTCTTCACCAAGAACGCATATTCGTCAGCCAATTCTTCAATGATCTTGCTCGTCGGTTTCCCCGCTCCGTGACCGGCTTTGGTTTCAATTCGGGCCAGCACCGGGGCATCGCCGACGTGGGAGTATTGGAGATTGGCGGCGAACTTGAAGCTGTGGCCGGGGACGACGCGGTCGTCCGTGTCGGCCGTGATTACCATCGTCGGCGGGTACTTCACCCCTTGCTTCAAGTTGTGATACGGCGAGTAGGCCAGCAACGCCGGGAAGTCCTCGGCATTGTCCGGGGAGCCGTAATCGTCCACCCAGAATCGGCCGGCGGTGAACTTGTGGAATCGTAGCATGTCCATCACGCCGACGTGAGGCAAGCAAGCCCCGAAGAGGTCCGGGCGTTGGGTCATCACGGCCCCGATGAGCAGGCCGCCGTTCGAGCCACCCTTCACCGCCAGTTTTTCCTTGCAGGTGTATTTCTCGCGGATCAGATATTCGGCCGACGCGATGAAGTCGTCAAACACATTTTGCTTCTTCGCCTTGGTTCCGAGTTTGTGCCATTCCTGGCCGTATTCGCCGCCGCCGCGCAGGTTGGCGACGCAATACACCCCGCCCAATTCGAGCCAACCGACGACGCCGGCCGAGAACGCCGGGGTCAGTGAAATGTTGAAGCCGCCGTAGGCATAGAGCAAGGTCGGGTTGTTTCCGTTGAGTTCCAATCCTTTTTTGGCGGTGATGAACATCGGCACTTTCGTGCCGTCCTTGCTGACGACGAAAACCTGTTTCGTCTCGTAATTGGTCGCGTCAAAAGCCACCTTGCTTTCGCGGAAGACCGTGCTTTTCCCGGTGATGATGTCGTACCGGAAGATCGTCGGCGGAACGGCATAGCTGGAGAACGTGTAAAACGTCTCCAAGTCCGCCCGGCGGCCGGTGAATCCCGCCGCCGAGCCGATGCCCGGCAATTCCACCTCGCGGACGAACACACCTTCCGGCGTGAACATTTTGATTTGCGACTTGGCATCTTTCAGATAGTTCGCCACCAGCAGATTGCCGACGATGCTCACACCCTCCAGACTCTCGGCGGTCTGCGGGATGATTTCTTTCCAGTTCGCTTTTTCCGGCTTGCGAACATCAATGGCGATCACCCGGCCGCGGGGCGCCTCGAAATCCGTGCGAAAATACATGATCGGGCCATCGTTGTCGATCAACGTGTAATCATTTTCAAATTTGTCGATCAGTTCAACCGGCATGGCATACGGTTCGCTCAGATCACGATAGGTCACGCGGTAACGATGATCGGTCCCCACCCATGTGTTGATGACCAAATATCGGCCGTCTTCGGTCACGCTCGCGGAGAAGCCCCAATCGGGTTGGTCGGGGCGTTTGTAAACCAGCACATCATCGGCCTGCGGCGTGCCGACGCGGTGATACATCACCATTTGATTCTTGTTGAGGCTTTGGAACTGGGCTTCCTTCGCCGGTTCGGGATATCGACTATAGAAGAACCCCTTGGCGTCGGTCGTCCACGAAGGGGAACTGAACTTCACCCACTTGATCTCGTCGGCAAGCGGTTTGCCAGTGTCAATATCCAGCACCTTGATCGTCTGCCAGTCCGAACCGGCCTCCGAGACGGAATAGGCCAAGTACCGGCCGTTGTCACTGACAGACGTGCCTCCCAAGGCGATGGTGCCGTCTTTCGTCCAGAGGTTCGGGTCGATCAGCACTCGCGGTTCGCCATTGAGCTTTTCCATCACGTACAAAACGGCCTGATTTTGCAACCCGTCGTTTTTGCGGAAGAAATAGCGCCCGGCTACCTTCGAGGGGGCGGTCACTTTCTCGTAATTCCACAAGGCGGTGAGTTTCTTTTGGATCATTTCCCGTTCGGGAATCGCGTTCAAATATTCTTGCGTGAGTTTGCTTTGGGCTTCGACCCATTGTTTCACCTCGGGAGACTTGCGAACGTCGTCCTCCAGCCAGCGGTAAGGGTCGGGGACCGTTTTGCCGTGGATGGTTTCCACGCGGTCTTCTCGTTTGGTCTGCGGGTATTTGAGCGGTTCGGCTTCCGACATGGGAACAATTAATCCTGCGATGAAAAGGGCGATCAGCCACCAGCGGCACATCATGTGTGTGACTCCTTGAAATGAACGACTACTTTTTTCGTAGGTGATTCGCGCGGGTTGGACAACCATATCCTTCCCGGCTCCCCGGTGAGTACACTGTTCGGATGGTCAGCCTGTTTGCCGTGCATCTCTCCGATTTCCTGTTGGACACGCCGTGGTGGGTCGGCGGTTGGATCGTCGCGGGATTGCTGTTGGCTTGGAGTTGTTATCGCTTTCCAGAGCAAGAGATTCCCCAAACAGCCCTGCTCACGGCCGCTTTCTTCATCTCTTCGTCAATCCATTTGAAATTTGGACGAACGAGCGTTCACCTGCTCTTGAACGGATTGGTGGGAACCATGCTTGGCCGGCGAACCCCCGTTGCCATCATGATCGGTTTGGTGCTTCAAGCGGTGTTGCTGCAACATGGCGGCTTCCTTGTCCTCGGGTTGAATGCAGTGGTCATGTCCGTGCCGGGATTGCTCGTCCCCCGCCTCTTTCGCTTTCTGCTGCGACCGCCTTTGTCCGGCGGCCGGGCGTTCGCCTATGGCTGGCTGACGGGTTCACTGACGGTATTGGCAACGATCTTGATTCACGCGGGCGTCTTGATCGCCGGAGGAATTGAAGACCTGCAACTTCTTGCCGCCACGGGCTTCCTGCTCCATTTGCCGCTGGCATTGATTGAAGGGGTGATGCTGGCAACCGTTTGCCAATATCTGGCGGTGGTAAAACCGGAACTGCTGAGAGTGAAGCCTGCGGCCAAAAATTGAACAGTGCGGAAAGATCGTCAGTCAAACGACCAAAAATCCACCGAAATTGCTTTTCTGACAGAGTTCGCCAAGGAGGTAACTGGGGCTTGCTGGCGGTCTTTTCCCGTTTATATTTTGTGCCGGTCGGTGTTTGGCGAGATTCCTGCAAGATGCCGTCTCTCATACGGAATTAACATTTGCCGGAAGCGCAAACAGGCGGGCGGGAGTCGTTCGCCTTTTGAAAATTGGACAAACTGTTTTCCAATTTCACCGACCAAAAACTCTCTCAGGGAGGCCAACTCATGAAACGCATTCTCACAATCATGGCCGTCTGCGTCGGCGGTTTGGTGATGGCCGAATCGGCCAACGCCCAAGTGGGTCTGAACTTCACCACCCCTCTCGGCAACGGCAGTCGTCTGGGTGTCAGCATCGGGAACGCGGGCGTCTTCGGCGGGACATATGGCGTACCTTATGGATATGCCCGCCCGGTTTATCCCCCGGTGGTCGTCCCGGCCTATCCTTATGGCTATGTCCGTCCCCCGGTTTACGGTTACCCGGCTTATGGCCGTCCGGTTTACGGCCGCCCTTTCGGCTGGCGCCGATAAACTAACCGCCTGTCAGTCTGAAGAAAATTCAAGCCGCACGAAGGACTTCCCCCTTCCGTGCGGCTTTATGATTTTTCGGGCAATCTCTTGAGGCAGACGCTGTCAATTGCCTGTCTTGGCCCGTTTCAATTCGATTACCACGTCCGCATCCTTCGGGTCAAACCCTTTCGGGCGGGCTTTCCCGGCCCATTCTTTGCCCTTCCATTGGCCGACAACACACGCCACTTTCAGTTTGTCGCCGTCAAGCTCATAGATGCCCAACACGTCCTTGTTCTCCTTCTTGGCTTCGTTCGACCGATGGTCCCACACTTTCGGAGTGGCGGCCGGATCGATCTCGAACGTGCCCGCCCATAGTTCTTTCCCGTCTTGATCCACGGCTGAATAGCCGCCGTCTTTCTTGAAGACAAGCCGACGGGCGTTCTTCGTCGCTTTCTCCGGAATCGTCGAAACGATTTCCCATATACCGGCGAATGTTTCCATCGCCTTGGCAACCGCCTGTTGCCTGACATCGTTCTTTGGTTGCTCAGCCAAAGCAATGGTGGAAAAGCCGAGCATGGCCATCGCGAATAATGCTCGTGTCATATTTCTTTCCTTCAGTTTTTGCCGCCCGATTGCGGCTTCGATGGCACTTTACCGGCAATAGTTTCCAAAGTAAAGTAGGTTCACAAAGCAAAGCAACTTCACTTTGGAAAAGTAATGGCCAAGACAATTCCCGATGGAAAGAATGAACTGGAACCGCTGATGAAGCTGATTGGCATTCTGTCCACCCCCTGGACGATGCTCCTTTTGCATCGGCTGCATTTGGAGGGGCCGAAGCGGTTCGGCGAATTGAAGCGCAGACTCGGGGCAATTTCAACCAAGACACTGACCGAACGGCTGCGGATGCTGGAGGGTGAAGGCTGGCTGAACCGGCACTATGAGCCAACCGTCCCGCCACAAGTGACGTATTCGATCACGGACAAAGTGATGGAACTGGACGGGGTTCTCACCGAACTGGTCCAAATTGCGGAACAATGGTATGGAAAGAAAACGAAGAAAGGCAAAAAGTGACGCGGCTATTTGCCAATGCAAAATCTCGAAAAAATGCGGTCCAACAAATCGTCCGTGTAGATCGCTCCAACCATTTCGCCGATTTGGTCAAGGGCCAGCCGTAATTCGAGGGCCAGCAGTTCGGCCGGTTCTTCAAAGAGGACGATGTGGTGGGCGGCTCGCATATGGCCGAGGGACTTTTCGACGTGGTGCTTGCAGCGGCTCAGGCTGGAAGCCAACGCCGGGGGGCGGGCTTCGCGGGCTTGCTCGGCAAGGTGGCTCCGCAGTTTCTCCAGTCCTTGGGCGGTCTTGGCGCTGGTGGCCAGATGATCGACCGTTTCTTCGATCAAATCAACCTTTGTCAACACCAAGGTCGGCGGGTGGCTCAGGGTCAGCCCGGCGGGGATATTCACCTGCTCGCGAGATTGGACCCATGTGGCGGCTTCCACACACCAAATCACCAAGTCGGCATGGCGGGTTTGTTCCTTGCCGAGTTTTTGGGCCTGTTCTTCGATCACATTCCCGGCTTCCTGCCAGCCGGCGGTGTCGATCAATTCGATGTTCAAGCCTTTTAAAGTCACCGTGCGGGTGAGGTAGTCTCGCGTTGTTCCGGCCACCGGGCTGACGATGGCGTCGGCCGATCCCGCCAGCGCATTGAACAAACTACTCTTCCCGGCGTTCGGTTCCCCGACAAAAGCCACGCGAAACGGCCGGTCGCTGACGGAGCGGGTTTCCAGTTGTTTCTTGAGGTTGGTGAGGTGAGCCATCCCTTTGCCGAGGCGAAGCAGGATTTCCTTTTGATCGACAAACTCGATGTGTTCATCGGTGAAGTCCAAGCCCGCTTCCACATCGGCCAGCAGATTGAGAAGGTCTTCCCTTAATGCTTGAAGCGGCTGGGTCATCCCCCCGGCCAATTGGGTCAGGGCGGTTTTCAGTTCATCTTCCGACCCTGCATGGATGACCGCGAGAACGGCCTCGGCTTGTGTCAGGTCTTTCTTGCCCGCGAGGAAGGCCCGCATGGTGAACTCGCCGGGTTGGGCCGCCCTAGCCCCGGCGTTCATCAACGTGGCGATGAGCAGATCCACGAGCGGCGGGCTGGAGATCGTGTGAATCTCCGCGCAGTCCTGTCCGGTGTAACTCCTCGGACCGGGCATCACATACACATCAGCCGGAAGGGAGGAATGCACGCCGGGAAGTTTCAACTCCACGGAAACAATCCCGCGTTCCGAAATGACTGCGTCCGAAATGCCCGTAACGATCCGAAATGACTGCGAACCGCTGAGTCGAATGACGGCCCGCATTCCCGAACCGGGAGCGGAGGCGAGGGCAACGATGGTGTCTTCCGGGTGCATCCGGTCAGTTTAACGATCATTTTTCGGGAGGGAATAAGCATTCCAGCATGAAGGTTTCACATCCGCTATGATGGGGTGGCAATCATCCCACCGGGGAACAACTGATGTGGCGGGCGTTCAAGTGGCTGGTGATCCTCGGTGTAGCCGGCGGCGGGATGGCCTTTGCCGCCCAATTGGGGAAGAACTACCTTCAGGCCAAGGCGATTCCCCAGTTCACCGTTGCCAAGGTCAGCCGGGGGCGGGTTGAAACAGTTGTCAACTCCACGGGACCGGTAAAACCGGTGCAATCGCTTTCGGTCGGATCGTTCATCTCTGGCCCTATCGCGGAAATCCTCGTGGATTTCAATTCAGTCGTGAAAAAGGGCCAATTGCTCGCCCGGATCGACCCGCGATTGTCGCAAGCGGCGGCTGATCGTGAGCGGGCCGGACTCGCCACGCAAAAGGCCGACTTGGCCCGAATCGAAGCTCAATTGAAGCAAGCCGAGCGAAACGAACAACGGGCGATTAACCTCAAGAAAGCAAATAAAGACTACGTTTCCGATCAGGAGATGGACCAACTGCACTTTGCCCGCGTCGCCCTCGACGCCCAAGTGAAACTCTCGTTGGCCAACATTTCGTCAGCGGAGGCAAGCGTGAAAAACGCCGAGACAAATCTGGAGTTTACGAAGATCATTTCCCCCGCCGATGGCATCGTCATCGACAGGAAAGTCGATTCCGGCCAGACAGTCGCCTCATCGTTTCAAACGCCGGAAATGTTCATCATCGGGCCGGACATGGAAAAGCACATGCACGTTTACGCCAGCGTCGATGAGGCGGACATCGGCCATCTCCGGGCTTCACAGGAACAAGACCGAGAAGTGAGTTTCACCGTGGATGCCTACCCCGAGGATGTGTTCAAGGGGAAAATCTATCAGGTGCGCAAAAGTTCCACAACCACGCAAAACGTGGTGACTTACCCCGTCATCATCGAAGCGCCCAATCCGGCCCTGAAACTGATGCCGGGAATGACGGCGAATGTCTCCTTCCAGATCGACGTGCGGGAATCGGTGTTGCGAGTTCCGATGGCCGCCCTGCGTTACATGCCTCCGAGCCATCTCGTGCGACCGGAGGACAAGGAATTGCTGGATGTGAAACCCGTCAAAGACCCCAAGGAGGGGGAAGAAAAGCTATCGGCCACGCAACGAGCCATCCAGGCGAAAAACCGCTTCAAGCGATTGGTGTGGGTGCGTGATGGCAATTTGCTTCGGGCCGTCCCGGTGACACTGGGGTTAATGGACGGCCAATTTGCGGAACTCCTTACGGGCGATCTGACGGAAGGACAAGAACTTGTCACCGGTGTCGAAGGAGAAAAACGGCCGTGAGATTCTCCGACCTGTTCTTGCTGTCGCTTCGGACGCTTGGCAAAAACAAGCTCCGCTCGGGTCTCACAGTCCTCGGGGTGGTCATCGGCATCGCAGCAGTCACGGTGATGGTGTCCATCGGACAAGGCGCGGGCCAGATGATCCGAAATGAATTCGCCACGCTTGGGTCGAACGTCATCATTGTGTTCCCGGCCCGGAAAGCGGGGGGTGGCGGCGTGCGTGAAACACCCGCCCAAAACCTCACGGCGGCCGACGCCCAAGCCATTGCGGATGAATGCCCCTCCGTCCGGGCGGTCAGTCCGCTGGTCGGCGCCTCGGCTCAAGTGGTCGGAGGCAATGTCAATTGGAAACCCAAGGACATGCAGGGGGTCGGGCCGGATTATCTGGATGTGCGAAACTGGAAAATGGACGACGGAGAATTCTTCACGGATCGGGATGTGGCGGCCGCCAACAAAGTGTGCGTGATCGGCCACACGTTATGGATCAAACTCTTTCCCGGCATGGACCCGGTGGGCCAGCAACTTCGGGTGAAGAACATCCCCTTCACGGTGGTCGGCGTGCTGGCCAAAAAAGGGGCCGATCTGGTCGGCAACGATCAGGACGACATCATCCTGATGCCATACACGACGGTGCGAAAACGCCTGCAAGGTTCGCAATTTTCCAATGTCGATGTCATCATGATCTCGGCCCGCAGCGAGCAAGAATCGGCCAAATCCGTCACGGAAATCACCGCCCTGCTGGCCGAACGTCACAAGATCGCCCCCGGCCGGCCCAATGATTTTCAGGTGGAAAACACCGTCGAAATCGCCCGTGTGATGAACATCATCACGGGTTCGTTGACGGCGATGCTTTCGGCCATCGCGGCCATTTCGCTGCTCGTTGGCGGCGTGGGAATCATGAACATCATGTTGGTGTCTGTCACCGAACGGACGCGAGAGATTGGCATTCGGATGGCCCTCGGCGCGAGGTCGCGGGACATCCTTCGGCAATTTTTGATCGAAAGCGTCGTCCTGTCCGCCGTCGGCGGGGTGATCGGCATCGCCCTCGGCGTGGCGGGTTCTTATGCGGTGACGGCCGGGATCAATGCGTTTTTGCCATCCGCGAAGTGGCCGATGGTGGTGTCAATCCCGGCGGCCCTGATCGGCCTCGCCTTTGCCGCCGCCGTGGGGATGTTCTTCGGCTATTACCCCGCCCGGCGGGCAAGCAAACTGGACCCGATCGACGCCCTGCGATTTGAATGAATCAACGGCCGTCGCGGGCCTTGGCGGCACCGTAGACCCGTTGAAACTCTTCCTCGAAGAGTTTTGCCACCGAGGGGCTGCGGATAATCACCACGTTCTCGTCATTCGATTTGTCAGCCGATTCGCTGAAGTTGAACGACCCGGCGACCGTGGTTTGCCCGTCCACCACAATCACTTTGTGGTGCATGTTTCGCGGATTCGCGTCAAGATAAACTTGCACAGGCTGGCCCGCCGCCCGGAACTTCTCGTATTCGGTATGGCCCCCGGCCGCCTGAGTTTTCTCGAAGACCCCCTGCACTTCCACACCCGCCTTTGCCCGGCCAAGCATTGATTTTCCGATGCCATCGTGCGTGAAGCTAAACGCGAGGAAATGAATGACCTGACGGGCCTTGTTGGTTTCGGTGATCACATGTTCAGCGATATGGTCGTGAGTGGAGAAATAATTCTCGATGACCGTGCCGTCGGAAAGCGTGACGGTGGGATGCGGAATTTTATAGGCGCGGGATGGGGCCCCACCGAACTTGTGCAATTCAAACATCCAGCCAAACTTGGTCGTATAATTTTCGGCGAGTTCCCGGCTCTCGATGAATATGCCATTGTTGTTGTTTTTGTACGCGCAGTTTTCCGTGAAGTTCATGGAGCCGGTCCAGACGGCTTTGTTGTCGAACACCATGAACTTATCGTGCATCAACGCCCCGTCCCGCTGGTCGTCAATCACGGTGACACCAACAGCCTTCAACGCATGAATCCCGCTAGCCTGAAGATAATTCGTCTCCGTGGCGACACGCACCCGCACCCCCCGATTGACGGCCCGGACCAGCGCCTCCGTGATGACTTTGTTGTCGAGTTCAAAAGCCGCCACGTCGAGTGTGGACTTCGTCTGGTCGATGTAGGCCACGCAGGCGGCGGCGATCTCCGATTTGCCCGGCGGCAGATCGGGCGTGGAGAAATAAATGCGAATTGTCCCGGTTTGATTGTTTCCGGCGGCGGTTTCCGGTTCACCGGGGTTCGCTGACACCGGCCGGTGTTCGCTCAGCCAATGGTAGGCGTCGATGACCCACTCATACCCGCTGACGGGGGCGATGCCCGTTACGGCGAGAATCAGCCCGAAGAACCACTTGAGCGGACCGCGGCGACTCGGTGTTTTGGCGCGTTTTTTCGCCATGATTAGATTCCATCCTGTTGTCCGGCGGCAAGCCCGCCTTATTCCACTTGCCCCAGCAAGCCCGTCAGTGTTTCCGTGCCATCCCGGCCGGGCTTCCATTTCAAGCCGTTGCTCGTGGCGACACCGGCGGCATCGCCATGCTCCCGCCACGCGGCCATGACCTTGCCGATGCCCATCGCCTTTCGGCAAATCGTTTCAAGCTGGCGTTTGGCCTCGGCCATCGTTCTTGCTGATCGGGCCACGCTCTTGGCGCGGCCGATCAACCAAGTGTTCAGCATCTCGGCCTCGGCTTCCAACAGGTCGCCGGTCAGCCCCTCGTCATTAAGGATGCGTTCGATCAACGGGCCGGCGTCCATCCGACTCCTCGGGAGTTCTTACGTTGCCCCGTGCGATACCAGATCACCGACGACCAGGCAAGCCGAATTTTCCACCCTTCCGAATTGCCGTAATCCTGAACATGAAGATTTTAGGCGGACAGTTAACTCCATGCTTGCATTCGCCTTGCGGGCTTGCTAGAACGATGCAAACTTCCTTGGCATTCCGACCGATTTTCAAGCGTAATCCGCATTGTCGGGTGCGGAACGGCCAGTTCTGGAAGCAATCCATACTCGGTCATCAAGTGACCACTTAGGGGAGATGTCTGATGGACTTTATTTACAGTTGGCCTGGAATGGGGCTCATGGCGGTCCTGCTCATCGGCTTGGTGGGCGTGCTGATTTATGTTCGCAAGAAGCAGTCCGACGATTAAAGTCTGGTCAGATTGAAATATCGTCGGGGGGTCGGAGATCGTCTCGCGAGACGACCCCCGACCTCCCCGACGCCTTTTTATATCCCCTCCCTGTGTGCTGTCTGTCCCCAGTTCGCTTTCGCCATCGCCTTTTCTCAATTTGAATCAACAATCTTCCAACAATCATATGATCGCAGGTTTGACACTTTGCACGCGAATTGTCGGCCAGATGAATTAACGCAGCAGAGATGAGAATGTCGCTTGGGTGACCATGAAAGCACAAAACCGTCATTCCGCTGACGGCATGTTCAACCTCGTGATGGTTGAACATGCCGTCAGCGGAATGACGGTGGCTGATTGAAAAGCCAGATGACGACGACCTAACGGTCGCCATATTTTTTCACTTTCCACCAGTTTGGGCGATGGCCGGTGTCGGGCCGAAGCGAGCGAGCAGTTTCTCGAAGCTCGCCTTCGTCGTTTCACCGGGAATCACCAATACTTGCATCGCTTCCTCATGCTCACGGCCATCTTCAATGACGACGGCCTTCACCGTGTACGAATACTCTTGGCCCGGCGCGAGGGCGGGCGTGCGGAAAATCCGCTCGGCCGCGTCGCTTTTCAGTTGAACCCCTTCGACAAACACCTTGGCCCCGGCCGGGACATTCAACACCACCGTGGCGGCCATCGGGTTGACGCCGAGCGTCTTGATGCCTTCCTTTTTCGGAGCGGGTTCTTCCTTCTTGTCATCGAACGGTTTGATGAGAGGAATGTTCGTCGGCGGCTTGGGTATTTCCGGGGTGTTCAATCCCGGCGCCACCGGAGGATTAAACGGCACCATCGGCGTGACACCGGGGGTTCCAATCGGAGGAACATCCGTCCGATCAGACATGGGAGGCGGGAAAATGCCCGGCCCCGCCGGAGCCTTGGGGGCTTCCGGCATCGCGGCGCCGGGAACGCTGTTCAACGGAGAGGGAACATAGCCGGGGGCCACGTACTCCCGTTGCGGGGCATACGGACGCGGTTCGTAAGGCATGAAGTCTTGCGGCTGATACCGGGGGATGTCCGCCAGCGTCGGGGGATGTTGAACAGGAACGGCCCCGTAGAAACCGTAGTTACCATACGCGCCAAAACCGGCATATCCGACACCCGACGAATGGCCGATCAAGCCGCTGTCAAAAGCGAAGTGCCCGTAGGTGCAGCAGGGATTCCGCTGGGTGTAGTAAGCGTAAGGCGGGGCGGTGACACACGGCCGACAACCGGCCACGTTGGTCCAATAGGCAGGCGTGCATCCAATACCCCAATCGTTGAGACCATGGATGGAGAAGCAACTCGCTTTCCCGCCGCCAAAACCATACCCGTTTCCGCAACCGCCGCTTCCGCAACTGGCCCCATAGCCGGAACCGCAACCGGCCCCATAGCTGGGTCCACAACCACAACAGGTGGGGCTATAGAAATGGCCATAAGAGGCGGTCGCGCAACTGCCGCAGAACGAGCGAGCCCCGCCGGGATAATACCCGAAGCCTTTGTTCCAGCAATTTACCCAGCCATAACGGGCGGGCAGACAGCAATCGTAAAAACAGTGTTTGCTAAAGTAGCCCCCGCCATAGCGGGAGGGATTGACGTGGCACAGAAAGTCCTGCGGCACGTCCGGGGCCGCCGTCATGGCGGCCATCATCACGAGGCTATACATGCGATCACACTCCTTCGCGCAGGGGCGCATCCTAACGAGCACAATGTCTCGGGGAAGGCTTGCCGCGCGAGCGGGGAGTCGCAAATCAACGGGCTTGGAAATCAGCGAAAGGACAGAGGCTGACTCTGGCGTGACCGGCGTGAACGGCAAAACCGTCCGATAAAATTCGCCAGTCACCCGGTTCGTTCGGCGTGTGCGGAATGTGCGGGGATCAAACGTACTGAAGCAACTGCCAGTTCAGCCCGCCGGTCTCACTGAAGGGAATCGTCGAAGTCCGCGTCATCGGCAGGACGCCGTCAGCCGCCGCCGGGGCGGAGAAACCGGCTGCCAACGCGGACTTCACGGAAGACTCAAGATCAGGGACTTCCAACGACATCATCGGGGCCGGTCCCGGTGTCCGCTTCATGAGGGGGCTTTGGTCGTCGACCGGGCCAAGGAGTTCGATGATCGCATCCCCAATCCGATATTGGCGGATCAACATGCTGGGCGTGCGGATTTCACCATGCCGGGGAATGCCGAGGACGTTTTCCCAAAATTCGCTCTTCGTCACCAAATCATGTGTGATGACCGCCAAATGGTCGAGTCGTTTGGCCGGAAACTTGTTGCCAAACCCGCCCATGCCGGCAATGGCCTGATGACGATCCTTTGTAGAATCCTTCCATTCGATCAGTCGAAGATGGACTCCTGCTGTCTTGAGCGTTGACAACATCGCCATTTCCGCAACGGGATGTCCCTGATCGTTTCGCCACGGAATGATTTGTGCCGAGAGTCCTTTCTTCTGAAGCTGATCGACCACTTTGGCCAGATCAGTCACCCGGATGCCAAATTCCAACACCCCCGGCGGGGCGGTCGATTCGGACTGCACCCAGATTTGGAAAAGGTTCTTGGCCGATCCGAAGGACAATGCCCAGCCCCCACGCCAAGGAACGATGTTCCAACCAATTTGGCTGACAGCCTTCAATGCAAGTTGCGGATCAGCCGGTGCATAACAAAGATGATCGATGGCTTCGTAAAACATGGACGCCCGGCTCCGATTGTTGCCTGATGATATTTCAACCATACAGATGGTAGCGGCCTTCTCGCATCAGGATCCGGAAGAAAATCCGATTTGAAACCCGCCTTTCGACATCTCTCCCGTCTGCATTTTCGGCTTATACGTCAGGCCGCCGAAAAAGAACCCGTCGCCGTTTTCCAAGTCTGGGCCAAAACACCATTTGGGCCATGTGGCTACTTTCAACCCTCCGGAAATCAACATCGAGCGGTCATTATAGGCCATTGGAATCGGCCCATAATCGCCCCGGATTACTCCAAAATCATCAGGCGACGTGTCGATTTACCGGGGGTTTTGAAAAATAGTGTTCAGTTGGCCCACTGTTTTTGACCACTTGGGTGGGTGTCCAACTGTCCAAAAATGGTCGCCGGACGACTGTTTTTCATCTTTTCAGGTCACTTTTGGGTCGCATTTTGACCGGTTTTGAAATCGTGAAATCCCAAGCCCTGTAGCCTGTTGCTCACAAGAAAATTCTGGCCCGTTTGAGTTTTTTGAACACAAAACGAATTTCCATCCTCATGAGTAACGTATGAGGCACAATCAATCATTTCTCCAACCCAACGGCATCTCGTTTGCGGCTTTGTGAGTGGTAGCAATCTCCCGGAACACGCAGTGAGAACAAGCCATGCCTCCCGAAAATAATCAGCGCAAAGAATTGGAATCGACGGCCGATCTGCCGACATCCGGACACCGCAATGCTGATCCAATTACGAATGCGCCGGGGTCACACCCACTCGAAACAGGCATCGGGGCCGCCATTGGCGGAGCCGCCACCGGGTTGGCCATCGGGTTGGTGGGTGGTCCCGTGGGGGCCATTGTGGGAACGGTTGCCGGGGCCGTCGCCGGGGGGTACGCGGGCAAAGGCGTCGGCGAGTTGATCGACCCGACCACCGAGGACAACTGGCTCCGCGACTCATTCGCCGGAAAGCACTATGTGATGAGCGGGGAGACTTTTGAAACCTACGTTCCTGCTTATAACTACGGTGCCGAAGCCGAAGCCCGAAACGCCGGAAAGACCTTCGGCGAACTGGAAGAAGACCTTCGCGACAAGTGGGAACGAGACCACCGAATCGGAGCGATGGAATGGACCCACGCCCGAGATGCCGTGAAGGATTCCTATGAACGGACATGTGAGTTAAGAAAAGCTCGCGAACGGGCGGCCGAAGCGGCGAATATGTTCACACCGATGTAGTCTCTCGGGAAAATGAAACCCAACTTTTCGACGCGGTTCAATTTCTGCGGATCGCGTCGGCGTTTCGGCAATCGGCATTCCACGCATGGGAATGCCGTCGCTCAACATGAACAATCGCCGCATTCAGCAATGGCACAACAAGCACCGGCACCATCGATTCCCGAGCAGCAGTCCGCGCCCAACGCCCCGCAATAACACATATCACAACAACCGTCGCAAGTCGGATTGCCGCAACAACTCGACCCGCCACCCTTTTTCTGATTCACCTTATCCACGCCGCCCGGCAGTTCCGGAGGGATGCCATCGACCACTGGAGTGGCGTTCGGATCAATAGGGCCCGCCGGATCCGGCTCTGTTGGCGAACCCGAAGAAGCAAGCACTGGAAGCATGATCCGGCTGGGTTTCCGGGCCGCCGGAGTCGGGCAGGTCCGTCCCTGGGCCATTGGATCGAGCTGCAAAAGACGTTGCTGAACGCGAGCCAGAGTGATTGCCGAGCGTGCGTTTTCGCTCACCGATGTGCGGATGAAAACTTCGGCCCGATGGAGCCGATCCAAGCAATACACCATCGCCTCATGAACGGCTTCTTCATCCGCTAACGGATTGAATTCCCCCCGTCGGCGATCCCGCTTCCAATCCACGGCACAATCAAAAGCGATCAACGCGGCCCCGACATGGCGGCCCACGGTTGTCAGCACTTGTTCTTGGGCGTGGAGACCGCCAATCTTGGCCATCTGGCCAAAAACATAGCCGAAGGCGTTGGCCGTCGGTTCTGTGTAGTCAGCAAGGGGGGGTGATTCGCCGGAATGCTCCAGCCGATGATGATCGGCGATGAGTTGCCGCACGTTGGCGTTGAAGCGAAAATCCAAATCCGTGAACATCTTCCGGGCTGAACGGATCTTCCACCGCAATACCCACGCAATTGCTTTGCGGGAAAGTCGGGTTAGAAATCCTTGGGCGTCTTGGACATCGTCATCCAGTTTGATTGAGGCGAGCAGAACGCCGACGCCGCCGCAGAACCGGCCGATGGCGGCATCTGCATCCCGGTGAATGTTCGCGGGCTTTGCCAGCCGACAGCATTTCACATGCGGCATCACCGAAGCCGGGAAGGCTTCGAGATCAGCCGCGAGTTGATAGAGAAAAACGGCTTCGTAACTGTGAAAAGGCAACGAGCGGACGCCGAAGTTCACCCGCTGATGCTGGCAAAGCCGGGCGTAGGCTCGCCGATAGTCCGGCGTGTGGGGACGAGGGTTGAGAAATCCGAACATGAATGACCCCGGTACCGGACGCCCGCTCCCGCTTGGTCGGGAGGCGAATCAGGGAGTGCCTCGAAATTTGTCGATCAGGTAAATCATGAGCGTGAAGACAAGCGTAAACAAGAAGCAAATCACCCAAATCTGGAAAGCCCAGCGGGTAAGCTTCGTCACTGGCGTGTCGCTGGCCGTGTAACGGGGGATCGGATCGTTCACCGGATCGTCGGCCGGGGGTTCCGCAGGAAGATTCGTGTTCATTTGCTCCACTCCACCAAGATGCTGATCGCGCGGGCCGCCGGCAGTTTCGTTTTGACGATCACCGTGGCCGTGCCGGTGACCTGTTCGGGTTGCCCGTTGAGAGTGATCCGAACCGTGGCGTCGTTGCCCGGTCCCCTGGCCCATTTGACACTCAGGAATTTCTCGCTGGCCGAGACGGATTCGAGATCAATCTCCCGGTCTTCTCGGTCCCGCAATGTCGCCAATTTACTGGCGCCAATCCCCCGGAGCATGACGCTCGCGGGAACGGCTTGGATCGCATCAACCGGGGCTTTTTTGACGATTCGCACCGGAATGCGGATTTCCCGATATTCCGGATCATCCGTGTCGATGGCCAGTTCGTCAACATACGATCCGACCGGCAAGTTTTCTCCCACTGTCAACCGGATTGCCTGATGTTTCACAACATCTTTAACATTCGCCGGATCGACTTTGGACGTCACCTGATCGACTCCCAGCCTCGCCCCGGTGACAGTCAACGCTTTGCCCCGCCGGTCAAACACGGTCACGAGGCCGCTCAAGTCTTTTTCGCCGATCATCACCAACGAAACTGGCTCGACCCAAACATCCTTTTTCACTTTCGCGCTGACGGACAACGCTAGTTCTGCTTTTTCCTCACGACCTTCGACGGCATAAACAACGCCCACATTCCACTGGCCGGGACCTTCCGGTTGTGTCAGCAGGTTGAAATTTACCCGCAAGGCGGTTTTCTGACCGGGAGCCAGAGACTTCTCGCCGAGATCATATTTTGCGCAGGCACACGTTCGCCGGACATCCACGATGGTGAGCGGCTTGGTTCCGGTGTTCTCCAAATGAAACACATGAACCAGCGGCTTGTTGGCCGTCACTTCTCCAACGCTCGCCTGCGACGTATCCGCACGCAACAGCGACGAATCAGCGCCCGGCAGGATGGCCATCAAGAGAAGGAGAATTCCGTTCATTTCTCGGGGATACCGCCGTTCCGCATTCGATGCAAGAGGGGTTTGAATTGCCGTTGGCGAAATCCCCGCCCGCCGTTAATGTTTCCGGCGTGAACGTTGATTCCCCGACGAACGAACCGGCCGATCCTTGGTGGGTCCGGCTGTTGATTTTTATTGTCCCGATGGTCTTGGCCCTCGTCAGCGCCAAGCCTTACGCGGGAAGTTGGAACGATGGTTCCCGGCTGGCGGCCATCGAATCGCTCGGTGACCGGGGCACTTTTGCCATCGACGAATCGGTGTTTGTCCGCGTGCCAGAGGAATTGATCGATCAAGGCACCCCGCCCTTCAATCCGACCGATCCTCTTTTGCTTCGGTACGGGACATTGGACAAACTGTTCATCGCCGGACATTTTTACTCGGACAAACCACCGGTTGTTTCGATTCTCCTCGCGGGGGAATATCGTCTTTGGCGACTGGCGGGAGGACCGAGTTTTGCGGAACGCCCCGACATTGTCGTTTACTGGATGACAGTTTTCACCAGCGGACTCGCTTATGCCGTGGCTGTGTGGTGTTGGGCCATTCTCGCCCGATTGCGGGGATGGCCGCGGCCAATCCGGCTGACTCTGCTTTTGGGCTTCTCACTCGGCTCGATTGCCATCCCTTACATCGAGTATGTGAACTCCCACGAAATGTACCTGGGGGTGATGTCGGCGATCATCCTGCAAATGGAGCGCATTCGCCGGGCTGTCGCAACCAATGGCCGGGTCATCGGCAAGTTGCTCGTGCTTGGCACACTCGGCGGCTTGGGTTACAACCTTGATCCGGGACTTGCACCGGGCCTTGCCCTCGCGGTCTTCGGCTGGGTGGTCTACCGTGTTCGCCGATGGCATCCAACCCTATTGTTCGTGATGGCCACTCTTCCTTGGGTGACTGCTCATCATGTGTTGAATCATGAGATCGGCGGCAAATGGATCACACCGGCGAACGCGGTGCCGGAATATTTCAACTACCCCGGCAGTCCTTTCACTGAAACAACCATCACGGGGTTCTGGCGGCACACGCCGCAACGGTTCGCGTTGTATCTCGTCGATCTCCTGTTCGGCAAACAGGGATTCCTCACGCACAACCTGCCGTTGATGCTTGCCGTCTTTTGTGTGCCCCGCATGATTTGGCGGCGAACGCTGACGGCCGAACAAGCGGCCGGGCTGGTCTTCGCCGGGTTGGGCTACCTGAGTTATGCGATCCTCTCCAAGAACCACGGCGGGGCGTGCTGTTCCGTTCGATGGTTTGTGCCGTTTCTGGCGGTGGGCTATCTCATCATCGGCGACTTTTTGACCTGGCGCCCAGAACATCTGCGAGAGTTAAAAATCCTGACCATCGGGGGGATACTCCTCGCGGTCTTCATGTGGTGGGTGGGTCCTTGGACGCTTCGTTTGATTCCCGGATTCTGGCCAATCATGGGGACGACGATGGTTGCCTTCGCCATCAGCGGCCTCTCAAGCCGTCGTCAGCCGGTATGATTCTTCCATGCGGCTTTATTACACCGATCAATTTGTCCTCCCGTTGCCGGACGGGCATACGTTTCCGATGTCCAAATACCGGTTGCTGCGCGAGCGAGTGTTGGCTTCAGGCCTTGTGTCGCCCGATTCCCTGATCGTGCCCAACGCGGCCACCGACTCCCAACTGGCATTGGCTCACGACACCGATTACATCGCCGCCATGTCGGCCGGAACCGTCGGCGAGCAAGCCATGAAACGAATCGGCTTCCCGTGGTCCCCGTTGCTCGTCGAACGCTCCCGGCGTTCGGCCGGGGCAACGACCCAAGCATGTCGAAGCGCGCTCGCGGATGGTTACTCGGTCAATCTGGCGGGGGGCACGCATCACGCATTTCAGGATCACGGCGAAGGGTATTGTCTGTTCAATGATTCCGTGATTGCTTCCCGTGTGTTGCAATCGGAAGACCTGATCCGGCGGGTGGTGGTGATTGATTTGGATGTCCATCAAGGAAACGGAACCGCCGCGATTTGCCGGGATGACCCGAGCATTTACACCTTCTCCATGCACGGGGCAAAGAACTACCCGCTGCAAAAAGAGCAAAGCGACTTGGATATCGAATTGCCAGACGGCACGACCGACGAACCATATTTGGAAGCCTTGGCCAAAGGACTGCGCCAATCCATCAATAAAGCCCGGCCAAATCTGGCGATCTTTCTCGCCGGAAGCGACCCGTTTGAAGGGGACCGCTTGGGACGGTTAAAACTCACCAAAACCGGACTGGCCGAGCGTGACCGGATGGTTTTCGAGGCGGTCCGCGTGGCCGGTCTGCCGTTGGTGGTCACGATGGCAGGCGGCTATGCCAAAGATGTGAACGACACAGTGGACATCCACTGGCAAACCGTCCGACAGGCCATCGAGGCGGCATCCTGATTTCTGTTCGTTGGCGAACAATCTTTCCATTTTGATTGGTCAACATTTCTACCCGAACATCGGGCGCCGGTCCTATCTCTATGAGTGTCTTCCGGCCGCCGGTCGGATCTGACCGCGCGCCAACCGGAGACCTGTCGTGGACCACCCCAATCTCATCATCACCCTCGCGGGAGGGCTGGCTGCCGCATTGGTTTGCGGTTACATCACCCACCGATTGGGCCTGTCACCCATTGTGGGCTATCTGCTGGCCGGTTTGGCCGTCGGACCACACACGCCCGGTTTCATCGCAGATGAAAAAATCGCCGCCGAACTCGCCGAGATCGGCGTGATTCTGCTGATGTTCGGGGTCGGGTTGCATTTCGATGTGCGAGACCTGTTGGCTGTGCGGAAAGTGGCCGTGCCGGGGGCCATCGCGGACAGTCTTCTGATTACGCTCATCGGCTTTGGCGCCGGATTGACGTTCGGGTGGTCGCTTGGCGCGAGCGTGGTGTTTGGGCTGACGATGTCCGTGGCCAGCACCGTGGTTCTTGTGCGAGTGCTGGCGGATCGCCGGGAATTGCACACAGCGCCCGGACATATTGCTGTCGGCTGGCTGGTGGTTGAGGATTTGTATGCCGTGCTGGTGTTGGTTCTCCTGCCGGTGGTGTTTCAAGGAGAAGCCTTGGGAATCGGCGGCTTCGCCATCGCCGTCGGGTGGTCGGTCGCCAAGATTGCCTTGCTGGTGGTGTTCGTGATTCTCGCGGGAGGAAAGATTGTCCCTTGGATTTTGGCCCGCGTCTCGGCCACCAACTCACGCGAATTGTTCACGCTGACAGTGCTGGTGCTGGCCTTGGGGATCGCCGTCGGATCGGCTTCTTTGTTCGGCGCGTCGATGGCCTTGGGGGCGTTCCTTGCGGGCACGGTTGTCGGCCGGTCAGACTTCAGTTCACGGGCGGCGGCCGAGGCATTGCCAATGCGGGATGCCTTCGCTGTGTTGTTCTTTGTTTCCGTCGGAATGCTGTTCAACCCGACCGCCCTCTTGGAACATCCGGGATTGATCGCCGCCGCCACGGTGGTGGTGTTGATCGGCAAGCCAACCGTGGCTTTTCTGTTGTTGACTCTCCTGCGACAACCCCCGCGTGTGGCCCTGACGGTCGCGCTGGCGCTGGCCCAGATCGGCGAATTTTCCTTCATTCTCGCCACGGCCGGGCAAAAGTTGGAAATCATCCCTGCCGAGGCCATGCACGCTTTGGTGGCGGCGGCCATCATCTCCATCAGCCTGAATCCGCTGGTATGCCGACTGGCCGGCCCGCTTGAGAAGTTTGGCCGCCGTTTCCCCGCGATTTGGAAATTCATCGATCGATCACGAAAGAACCTTCCCGGCCTGACCAATGAACCGGACAACATGGACGGAGATATCCCGACACGGGCCATCGTCGTGGGATATGGGCCGGTGGGTCGCACGTTGGTGCGGTTGCTGCAGGAGAACAACATCGAACCGACGGTGGTGGAAATGAATCTGGTGACCGTCCAAAAATTGCGGGCCGCCGGCATCCGGGCGGTTTACGGCGATGCTTCTCACGAAGAAACCGTGAAGGAAGCCGGAACAGAACGGGCGACCGCCTTCATCCTCAGTTCCTCCGACACTCCCCGCGCCGAGGAGGCCATTCGGTTTGCCCGGACGGCCAACCCCGAAATCCGGGTCGTCGCCCGTGTCGGCTACCTGCGGGACCGGGCGGCGTTGATTCAAGCAGGCGCGGATGTGGTGTTCACCGGCGAAGGCGAAGTGGCCCTGACCATGACAGAGTTTTTGCTGCGTCGCCTCGGCGCCACCCCGGACCAGATTGACCGCGAGCGGGATCGCATCCGCACGGAATTATTCGGCCGACCGCTTGGCATAGAAAATGTCGTCGCCACAACGACCGCTTCTCAATGAGGGCAACAGTCTGTTATCATCAACAATGCCCTTGGGGATGTTTTCATGGCCCGGTTGCAGATTTTTTACGATGGCCGCTGCCATCTCTGTTCTCGGGAGATCAGCCACTACCGAAAAAAGGCGATCCCCGGAACAACCGAGTTTGTGGACATCACCGCCGACACATTCGACCCGGTGGCCGAGGGGTTCGACCCCAAACGAGTCAACCGGCATCTGCATACCCGGCTTGATGGAAAATTGTTCATCGGCGTCGATGCCTTCCGGGCGATTTGGTCGGTCATCCCCGGTTATCGTTGGTTGGGGTGGCTGACAGGACTGCCGGTCGTCCACTTCGTTTCCAAATTTTTGTACTCGATCTTCGCCCGCATCCGGCCGCTGTTTCCCAAACGAAGGAAGTGCGGCACGGAGGCATGTCAGATCGGCGGGAAAGCCGGTTAAATCGGTTCGAGAGATTAAAGCGTTCTGAGAACAAGACATTTCCCCGCTGGCGTGATTTGCCTCCACACGTTAACCTGATGATTAAGACGGGCCTTTTTCCAGCCCGTCCGTCACCGGACGAGGCCTCATGTTCCTGATCGAACGACTCCGCGAAAACGGTCAACTCTCGGATACGGACGCCAAACGGGCCGAGGAACTCCACGCCCAAGACCCAAACCGCCCCCTGCACGAACTGATGATCGAAAAGGGGATCGGCAGCGAGATGCAAATCCTCACAGCCCTCGGCGAGGAATTTGGCCTCGAATTTGTCGATCTCTCACACACGATCATCTCTGCCGAAACGCTCTCCGTGATGCCCACGAAGATCGTTCACCGCAAGGGGCTGATGCCCATCTCGCGGAACAACGGCACGCTGGTGGTCGCCACGTCAAACCCTTATGACGTAAACACGCTGGATGAATTGCAGACGCTCACCGGGTTGGAAATCACCCCGGTGCTGGGAAGTCAGCGGGAAATCTCCCGCCTCATCAAGCACCACTTCGGGGTTGGCGGCGAAACGGTGCAAGCCCTCGTCCAGGAACGGGACGATGTGGAGTTGCTGGAGGGAATCGAGGCGGACGACAGCGAACTGGCCAAGCAGGCTCAAGAAGCCTCCGTCGTCAAGCTCGTGAACGAAATTCTGATCGAAGCCATCAACGAGCGGGCAAGCGACATTCACGTCGAGCCGGAAGAAAACGCCATTCGCATCCGGTATCGGATCGACGGGTTGCTTCAAACGCAGATGTTGCCGCCGGAAATCAACCGGTTTGCGTCGGCGATCATCAGCCGCATCAAGATCATGTCGCGGTTGAACATTGCCGAAAAGCGTCTGCCGCAAGACGGTCGTATTAAGATGCGCGTTCAGGGCCGCGAAGTGGACGTGCGGGTGTCCATCATCCCGATGATTCACGGCGAAGGCATCGTGATGCGGTTGCTGGACAAGGGGCGGATGGTTTTCAATCTCGCCAACTGCGGGATGCTTCCCCCGATTCACCGAACATTCAAGAAACTGATTGACCTGCCCCACGGCATCGTGCTGGTGACCGGGCCGACGGGTTCCGGGAAATCCACCACGCTTTACTCGGCCTTGAACGAAATCAAGGACGAAGTGACGAAGATCATCACCGTGGAAGACCCGGTCGAATACCAGCAACCGGGCATCAGCCAGATTCAGACGCACGCGAAGATCGGGCTGACATTCGCCACGGCCCTGCGGTCGATCCTTCGGCACGACCCGGATGTGATCCTCATCGGCGAAATGCGGGACAAGGAAACATCCGACGCGGCAATCCAAGCCTCGCTGACGGGTCACATGGTATTCAGCACGTTGCACACCAATGATTCCCCCAGCGCCTTCACCCGGCTCATCGACATCGGCGTGGAACCGTTCCTTGTGGCCAGCACCGTGGAAGGCATCATGGCCCAGCGCCTGGTGCGGACGATCTGCAAAGACTGCAAAACGGAGTACGTGCCGGAAATGGACGATCTCCCCATCGACTTCCCGCATCGGGAACGCTTTGGCGACATGTCCAACGCCGAACCCACGCCCCTTGATGCAAGAATGCAACACGCGATCCAAGACTTGATTTCCCCCGACAAGCCACTTGAAGGCAAGCCTAAAATTCACAAGGGCCTTGGCTGCCGGGCCTGTCGCCAATCCGGTTATCGCGGCCGAACCGGCATCCATGAACTGTTGATTAACTCCGATGTGTTGCGGGATCTCGTTGTCAACCGGGCGAACGCCAATCTCATCCGGCTTGAGGCCATGAAGGCCGGGATGCTTACCCTGCGGCAAGACGGCTGGTTGAAGGTGTTGAGGGGAAGCACAACGATCGACGAAGTCAACCGGACAACCGCCGGGGATATGATTGGTTGAGGATTTGGGAACGGTTTTGTCACCCGCGGGAATCATCGACGAAGAGGATTGGCATGCCTGATTTCACCTACGAAGCGATGGGCCGGCTCGGCGACCGCAGCGCCGGCGTGCTGACAGCGACCAGCGAACGCGAGGCGAGCATGATGCTCGACGCGCGCGGACTGTTCCCCATCCGAATTGCCCCGATGCGCGCCAAGTCGGCCGGTTCGGGCGGGAAAAAAGTGAAGGGGCGGGTGGTCAGCGCTTTTTACGCCCAACTCGCCGACCTGCTTCAATCCGGGGTGCCGCTGCTCAAAGCCCTCGACATTTTGGAGAAGCAAGGGGGCAATCCCAACTTGGCTTTCGCCATCCGGGAAGTGCGGGCCAAGGTGGCCGACGGGACGACCCTCGCCGATGCGATGAAACCTTTTCCGAAAGTGTTCAACGAATTGTCCGTCAGCATGGTCCGCGCCGGTCAGGAAGGGGGCTTCCTGGAGGATGTGCTGCGGCGTATCGCGGATTTCACCGAACACTCCGAGGACATGAAATCCGAGGTCATCGGTTCGATGGCCTACCCCGTGCTTCTTGGCGGCGTGGGTTTCGTGATTTTGAATGTGCTGGTGATTTTCTTCGTTCCCAAGTTCGAGCCCATCTTCGAGAAGTTGGCCAAAAAGGGCGAACTTCCCGGTTTGACCGTCTTCATCATCGGCCTCAGCCATTTTTTGCAGACACATTGGTGGTGGTTAGGGGGACTCTTTTTCGGCGGCGTGGTGTTGTTCCGCCGTTGGAAGAACAGTGATGCCGGAAGAATCGCCTTTGATCGCGTGCAACTGAAAATCCCGGTGGCCGGAACTTTGGTGTTGTCCCTCGCCCTCGGCCGCTTCACACGGATTTTGGGCACGCTTCTCGCCAACGGCATCCCCATCCTTCGTTCGCTGCAAATCGCCAAAGATTCCACCGGGAACAAGGTGCTTTCACACGCAATTGAGGAATCGGTCGAGAATATCACCGCCGGGCAAAAACTGGCCGCGCCGTTGCGCCGCTGCAAGTATTTCCCGTCCGACGTGGTGGAAATGATCGCGGTCGCCGAGGAGAGCAACAGCCTCGACAAAGTGTTGGTGGACATCGCCAACGCCTTGGAAAAGCGTTCGAGTCGGCAATTGAAGCTCTTCGTGAAACTGATGGAACCCGTGATGCTACTCGTGATGGCGGCCATCACGCTAATCGTCGTCGCAGGGTTGTTGTTGCCGGTGTTTAAAATGGGTTCGGCGGTCGGGTAAGCATTTCTCTTATTCGTCCGAGCCTTCGCACGTCTAAACTGATTCCATCGGGACACGCCCGTCCCGTCCCGCGCCCACATCACACCGGAGAATCATCATGCGTGCCATGCTTTCCATTGCCACCTTGTTCGCGGGGATCAGTTTCATGAGCGCCGCCGAGCCGACAGTCAGCGCGAAATTGATCGCCAAAACGAACTCTTATGCCTGGCCGGTCGCCCAAAAACCGGCCGAGTTCGATGCCATGTTGAAGGCGGCCCAGCAAGCCATCCGGGATAAAAAAGAGGCAATTGTACCCAAGCCATTCCTCGTTGATTTCGTTTTGCAACTCACCAACACTGGCAAAGAACCGGTGACGATTTTCGTGAAGGGGGATGTGAACACGCTAAATCTCGAACTCGAAGGCCCCGGTGTGGTCGCCCTTGCCCCGCCGAAGGCAGTGACGCTGGAATTTCGGCTGGCCCAACCGGTCAAGATCGAATCGGGGAAAACTTATGACATCGCGATCGATCAACTGCAAGACGGTTTCCGAGGCATGTCACGCCTGATCTTCTTCACTTCCCCCGGCGATTACACGCTCAAGGCGACCTACCAACTGGCTGATTCCGAGGAGCGAAAAGGAGCAGTACTCAAGACGGACCTTGTCAAGTTCCGGGTTGAACCACCCAAATAATTTTGGACTCTTCGCGTTTTCGAGTCGTCTCAACCACTCCCTCGACATGAGGCGAACGTTATAGCAGTCAAGGCTTTGCCACTGTTCAAACCATGCACCGTCTGAAGTGGCTGAAAGACATTTGTCGAAATGAGTTCCGGCTAGGCCAGCTTATTTCGGTGTTTCGGGAATTGCGGGGATGAATTTCAACTCGGCGAGCCAAGCCAGTGATTGCGTTTGCCAACGATCCCACATTTCCCCTTTGTATCCGTTCAGGCCATGCCCCCCCGAAGGCAACTCCAGAAATTTCACGGGTAGCTTCTGCAACCGCATCGCATCTGCAAAAGCACTGCTGTTCTCGATCACCACCACCTTGTCGTCTTTCGCATGGGCCAGAAACGCGGGAGGTGTTTTCGCAGTGATCTGTTTTTCATTCGAGAACAATTCCACTAACTTTGCATCAGGATTCTTGCCGAGCAGGTTGTTTTTGGAACCGCCGTGAGTCTTCTCACCCATCGTGACGACAGGATAGATCAGCACCGTGAAATCGGGGCGACAACTATTCCGATCAATGGGGTCGGCGGCTTTGGGGTCACCGCCGTCGAAGTGGGTTCCGGCCGTCGAGGCCAAATGGCCACCCGCAGAAAACCCCATGATGCCAATCTTGTCCGAGTTGATTTCCCATTTCTTGGCGTTTGCTCGCACCGTACGAATCGCCCGCTGAGCATCGAGCAATGGCACAAAAGTCCGTCCCTTGGGCAGGCGATATTCAAGCACAACGCCGGTGATGCCGTGGCTGTTGAGCCATGAGGCAATACCGTGGCCTTCCGCACCGGTGACCAAACCACCATAACCGCCGCCGGGGCAGATCACGATGGCCGCGCCGTTCGGTTTTTCGGGCTTGTGAACGCTGATCGTGGCGTCCCCTTCCTCAAAGTTACCGTCACCGATGGGAGCTTTCCCGTTCCACAGTTTTATCTTCTCGGGTTCGCCTTTTTTGACGGCAACTTGCCCGAACGCAGCGGACGCCATCAAAGGAAACACGAATAGGAAAACAAGCATTTTGCACATTGACTGCTCCGGGTGGATCATGTGGAGAGGCGTCCTGAGTTAGGACATTGCCCGATGTGAGATTTTAGGAAGTTCCAACGAAACTTCCGTCCATGCACATCTCCAGCGAGTTCATTCATGGTTGTCAACCGCCATGATCACGACAAATATCCCGAGCTGCCTCAATCCGAAGCGAGCCGAGACAAGGCAAAATGGAACGCCTCACTTCTCCGGCTGCTTTCAATCCCGCAGCCAGTTCAGATTGCATCAATCACTCGGGTATCGAACCCTGATGGAAATCCACCGGATGGAAAGAGCCGAAGATCGGACGAAACAGTAGTTAAGATATTCCAGGTATTCGTCTGTCAAACGAAGTCTGCCGCAGAGATCATCACCATGTGGAGCCGATTCGCAAACGGGCTGATGATCGACACCGATAATTGGCGGGCCGGGTTGCTTACGCTCATCCTGCGAGTGACTGTTTTTTTCGGATTCCTGGTCTATTTGCCCAGCTTCTACTTTGCGATCAAATTTGGCCTTGTCGGAGTCGCCGTCATCGACACGGTCGCTCTGCTCGCAATTATCGGACTGTTCTATTTCGATCAAATATCATTCCGTCTTCGCGCGACGGCCTTTTGCCTGACCCTGTACGTTCTCGCCGTCGGACTGTTGGTTTGGGTGGGATCGATCAGCCAGATTTATCTCTTTGGATTTTCCATCTTCACAGCTATTCTGCTCGGCCTCCGGGCCGGTTTGATTGCGGTCCTCCTGAGTTCGGCAACCTTGCTTTTGGTTGGTTGTCTCGGTTACGTGGCTTCCGAAATGGCAATACCGGACTGGTCCGAAGGCTTCTCCGGATGGGTGGTCATCACCCTCAATTTCACGCTGGTCAACACGATGCTGACGCTGGCAATCGCCGGGGTGATCGGAGCCATGAACAATGCTTTGAATCGGGCGATCGCCGCCCGCGCAGCCCTCGACCTGGAGCGAACGTTATTGCGCACGCTGATCGACGCGGTTCCGGATGTCGTGTTCACCAAGGACACTGAAGGCAGGATTGTGAACTGCAACCCGGCGACTCTTGCGCTGGCCGGACGCGAGCGAGAAGAGCAATTGGCCGGAGTGACCGTATTCGACCTGTATCCGCGCGAGCTTGCCGAGAAATTTCATGCGGACGACCTGCGGGTCATCTCGGGGCAACCGCTTCTGAACCGGGAGGAACGAAGCCTTGACCGCTTCGGGAATCCGGTGTGGCATTCGACGATCAAGGTTCCCTTGCGCGACGTGGCGGGCGAGATCGTCGGCTTGGTCGGAATCAGCAGAGACATCACCGCCCGCAAACAGGCGGAGGCAGAATATCTCCGTCTGCTTACCCGGCTTCAGATCCAGATCGAACGGATGCCACTGGCTTATTTGTTATGCGACGCCGATATGCGATTCACCCGATGGAACCCGGTCGCGGAGCGGATGTTTGGTTTTTCAGAGGCGGAGATTATCGGCAAACATCCCTTCGAGACGATCGTGCCCGCCGAGTCACAAGCTTTCGTGACGGGCGTTTTTGACAAAATCACGGCGGGACACATGGACGCCCACGGCGTCTATGCGAATCGGACGAAGGGAGGAGGAACGATCACCTGCGAATGGCATAACACTCCACTGTTCGATGAAGATGGAACGTTCGCCGGCCTGTTCTCCCTGGCCCAGGACGTCACCGACCGCAAGATACTTGAGGAGCAACTGCGTCAGTCCCAGAAAATGGAGGCGGTCGGCCAACTCGCCGGAGGCATCGCCCACGACTTCAACAACCTGCTCACCGTCATCAACGGGTACAGCGAACTCTTGCTTGGAGATATGAGCGAATCCAATGACTGGCGGGAATCGGTGTCGGCGATTCGGGAGTCGGGCGAGCGCGCTGCCGGGCTGACCAGTCAACTGTTGGCGTTCAGCCGTCAGACGGTTCTGATACCCAGGGTGCTGGACCTGAACGAGGTGATCGCCGACACCGGAAAGATGCTCGCCCGGCTGATCGGGGAGGACATCAGACTGTCCACATCCCTGGACCCCCGGATCGGCCAGGTGAAAGTGGACCCCGGCCAGTTCGGGCAGGTGTTGATGAACCTCGCCGTGAACGCGCGTGACGCCATGCCGACAGGCGGGGAACTCACGATCAAGACCCTGGGAGTCAACCTGGACGAGGCATATGCGGCGGGCCGATCCGAGGTCAGGACGGGCCGGTATGTGATCACCAGTGTCACAGACACCGGCCAGGGGATGGCCCCGGAAGTGATGGCGAGGGTGTTTGAGCCGTTCTTCACCACCAAAGGGGAAGGCAAGGGAACCGGCTTGGGGCTGGCCACCGTGTACGGAATCGTCAGACAGTCGGGCGGCCATGTCGAGGTCCACAGCGAGGTCGGGACGGGCACGACATTCAAAATTTACCTGCCCATTGTCACGGGCGAGGAAAGACCGGAGGCGGGATCCGAGACCGGAATCATTCGCGGGGGAACAGAATCGGTGCTGCTCGTCGAGGACCAGGTGGAAGTCCGGCGAATCGCCCTGATCGCCCTCCAGACGAAGGGCTATACGGTGGTCGAGGCAGCGGACGGCCAGGAGGCGCTCCGGTTGATTGAGCGGGACCGACTCCGTTTCGACATTCTAGTGACCGATGTGGTTATGCCGGGGATGAACGGCCGGGTGCTTGCGGAAGCCGTGAGCCGGATCTGTCCGGGGATCAAGGTGTTGTACATGAGCGGATACACTGACGATGCCGTGGTCCGTCACGGTCTCCTTCAGGCAAGCATCGCCTTCCTGCGCAAGCCTTTCACGCCAATGTCGCTCGCCCGGAAAGTCCGTGAGACATTGGATCAAAAATGATCGGGCTGACGATCCTGAGACAACGTATTTCGGGGTGTTCGGCGCCGGGCACCGCGGCATCACTTCAATCCCTTCCCAAAGCACCCCGCATGAAACCTCCGACGTCATGCCTTGGTCAACGAACGGCGCCAGACTTGTTCGGTGATCTGATCGAGGAAGTGGCCGATGCAATTCGGCATGGATGATTCGCGCGCCAACGAGGGGTTAGGTGAAAAGGATTGACGATGACCATTGGAAAACATTGGGATGAAGATGAGTTTCCCAAGGGAAATACCAGCGATCGGGCTGGCATCAACCAAGGATGCCGGCCAGGATATCAAAATCAATTCCATCTTGTGCAAAATTGTTTGGACAGCGTGGGTCTTTTGTGCCAATCTGTGCGGAAATGATCGCGCGATCATTCGCCTCGAAAGTATCCCCACGCATCGGAAAATCTCATGAATTGGTATTTGGAAGTGCTGAAGAAGTACGCGGTTTTCAGCGGACGGGCACGACGGTCGGAGTATTGGTTTTACACTCTGTTCAGCACATTGATCGGTTTCGTTCTCGGATTGATCGATGGTTTTGCCGGACTGACAGACCAGTCGGGTAGTATTGGTGTTTTTGGCACCATTTACAGTTTGGCGGTATTTCTCCCCGGCATAGGCGTGCTGATTCGGCGATTGCATGACACCGATCGGAGCGGATGGTTCTGGTTTATCGTCTTGATTCCTTGTATTGGCCCGATCCTTCTTTTGGTTTGGTTGGCGACAGACGGGGACGTCGGTGACAATAAGTATGGCCCCGATCCCAAAGATCGTGTGCGCGCCAGCAGCAGAGATGCGGATTACTTGGACGATTGACCCTTGACTGGGTCAAAATGCGATCTGTCAACAAACTATCATGCGACGGCGGGCCGATCGAATGAATTTCACCACCCAACCCCGCCGTCGTTCCCTGCCGTTTCAACAACTCCGCTTAAATCTACTTGATCATCCTTAGTGCCGGCAACGGACCCGTTTCCACGCCAGATCACTCCGGATTCCACACACGCACGGAACCGTCCCGGCCGCTGGTGGCAATCAACGATCCATCTCGGGAAACGACCACCCCATGGACAGGGCCGCCATGACCGCGGAAGATTTTCACCACTTTTCCGGTGGCCGTCTCCACCCAGCGGGCGGTGCGATCCTGCCCGGCGGTGACAATGTGTTTTCCGTCCGGAGAGAACGACAACGCCCAGATGTCTTCCTCATGGATCGAATCGTAACTTTCCTTCGGCTCCCGTTTCTCAATGTCGTAGAGCTTCAAGGTGTGATCCCAACCGGCCGAGGCCAAAACCTTGTTGTCCGGGCTGAAAGCAACTGCATACACCGGGCCGACGTGACCGGTGAAGGTGGTGTACGGCATGCCGTCTTTTACATGCCACACGCGAACAGTCTTGTCGCTTCCGGCGCTCGCCACCAACTTCCCGTCCGGAGAGAACGCCAGCGACATGATGATGCTGCCCGCATGGGCTTTGATTGATTGGAGCGGTTTTTGGGTTTCCGCATCCCAGATTGTCACGATGCCATCCCGAGTTCCGCTCACGATTTTTGTCCCGTCCGGGGAAAAGATCGCACAGCGAACCGGAAACGGATGATCAATGTCGGAGATTAATTCTTTCGACTTGACATCCCAAATGCGAACATGGCCGTCATCGCTTGCGGTCAGCAGTCGAGAACTATCCTTGTTGAAGGAGATGGTCCAGACTGGCGACTTGTATTTCATGTTGTTCAACACGCCAAGTTCACGACCGTCGCGGGCCGAGACGAACTTGACCATCCCCCCCTCGCTGGCCGTGGCGAGCAGTTCACTCTTGGAATCGAATGCGACGGACCAGATCGCCCCGTCCTGTCCTTTCAAAACATACAGCGGTGGAATCTCTTCTTCCTTGGGAGCGGGATTTTCAGCCGCCGTCAGCCGGGTTAACCCACGCTGACCCAACAGAGTGAACTTGGTGGTTTTTGTGGCTTCAAGAACCGCAAGGAGACCAAGGCCGCCGATTAAAACCGAGGCTGCCACCGGGCTGTAACGCCGCCACCAACTCCGGGCATAGGCCGGGACAAAAAAGGAGCTTCGCCGGGTCACCGTCTGCGGTTGATCGGCCGGTAACTTCGCCAGTTCCGAATTCAGAATCACGGCCACCTCAGCGGCATCCTTGAAGCGGTTTTTGGCAGTCTTTTCCAACAATCGATCCACGATCTCGGCAATCGAGGCGGGCACCGACGAGTTTGCATCTTGGACGGATCGGTGCCGGGATTCAGTCACTTGCCGAAGCACCACGAACGCGGATGAGCCTTGGAAGGGAGGATTGCCCGTCAACATGGCGTACAACACGCCGCCGAGGCTGAACAAATCGGAGGAGGCCGTCAGTTGATCGCCTCGGGCTTGTTCGGGAGACATGTACAATGGCGTCCCGGCGACGAACCCCGTTTGAGTGATCTTCACGTCTTCGTTCAAACGAGCCAGACCAAAATCGGTCAACAGGACGCGGTTGGTGGTTTGTTCGATGAGGATGTTGCCGGGCTTGATATCCCGATGAATCAGGCCATTGGCATGGGCCGCCGCCAGACCGGACGCCGTCGCGGCGGCAATACGGACGGCTTCCCGCACCGGCAACGGACCATGCTGGTCAAGCAAGTCTTGAAGGGATCGCCCCTTCACGAACTGCATCACAATAAACGAGAGATCACGTTCCTCGACATGTTCCACATGGTGGATGGTCACAACATTTTCATGAGTCACCCCGGCGGCCGCCCTCGCCTCGCGGCAGAATCGCCCTTGTGCTTGTTCATTGGTGGCATATTGCGGGTCCAGCACTTTGACGGCCACGGTGCGTTGCAGACACGCATCGAAGGCCCGGAAGACCATTCCCATTCCGCCTTTGCCCACTAACTCGACGATTTTGAAGCGATCAATCTGACCAAGGTATTCCGGTTCCTCGGCCGGTTCGAGAAAAGAATACGCCTTCGGTCGGAGACCACTCGAGTCAACATGGTGAATAGGAGTCACTGATGTGACCGTCGCCGAAACCTCCGATTCCTCTTCTTTCAGGGAGGCCGCTTCGGGCATCGGTGTGTCTAAATCCATCTCAATTTTTTTCAGAGCCGGCCAAAAAGCCGAACGCACCTCTGGCGGGGTGTCCAACTTTGCTGATCGCGCGGCTTCCATGATGCTGGTATTGCCAACAGCGATTTTCTCGATGCGAACCTGGCAGCCGGGGCATTCATCTAGGTGACGGACGATTTGCAGTTCTTCCGTCTCGGGAAGCACACCACTCACCATCTGTTTTAATTTGCCGTCTTCAGGGCATGTGGTTGTCATGGGACGCTGATTCGGTTCGGGTTTCATCAGTGCTGTTTGTAGCGGAGGGTTCCAAAGTCCAAGGTTCGTCAGCAAACGGGAAGCCGCCGTATGCCTAATTTTCCTCCAACTTGGAATTTGGAGCGATGTTACCAATCAATCCGGATTGAGCTGGGATATTTCATCCCGCAATCGGGCAATCACACGGCTTTTGGCCACATAAACCGCGCCGGGGGACATTCCCAATTCCCGGCCCACATCCTTCGGGCTTTCACCGTCAACGGCCGTCTTCCAGAAGGCTTTCCAAGTCGCTGGTTGAAACTCGTGCTTCACCCGTTCGGCCGCCCAGGCAAAAGACTTTCGCTCATATTCCTTGTCCCAATCATCCGTGTCTCCCGGCCGGTTGGGCAGTTCTTCCAACCGTTGCTGGGAATTGCTGTCCCCGGCCGCCCGCGCCTGTCGCGCGCGGGATTCGAGAAACGTATAAATCTTGTTCCGAGTAATGGAATAAAGCCAGCCTCGAAACGTTCCTTTTGCCGGATCGTAATTTAATCGACCCATAGCCGACGAAACTGAACGAAGTACCTCTTGCATCAGATCGGCGGCGTCCGCATCCTGCAGACCTCGTTTGCGGGCAAATCCGTAAATGATGGAGGCGTAGAGTTGCACGAACTCTTTCCATGCCGAGACATCATTCGGATCCCGGAGGCGAACCAGCAAACTGGCTCGAGTCAGGGGTGGCGCGCTCATGCGTCTGTTCCTGAGGGACTATACGGCGCCAGTGGCTGGACCTTACACCGGCGGAACGACACTCGGGATGGGAGGATGTATGCCATGCTTTCGATTCGCCATATTGTAGGAACGGGGAGAATTCATTCGAGGGCGAGACGGAGAACCCCCGCAATCTTCCCGGTTCGACCGCTTCCAAACTCATTTCCCATCGGAGACTTGCGATGGACGGGCCAGTGATCCTGTGTGGATTGGGGCGACTGGGCCGACGGGTGCTGGAATGCCTGCGCGCCACCGGTGTTCCTGTCGTGGTGGTCGACAGCCATGTGAGGCCGGACGATCCGCAATTGCAAGGTATTCAAGTGATCCTCGGAGATTGCCGTGATCGGAACATCCTGACAGCGGCGGGGGTGTTGACCTCTCGCGGCGTCTTGCTCCTCACCAGCAACGACCTTGTGAATTTCTCGGCCACCCTCATGGTGCGTCAATTGGCCCCCTCGGTTCGCGTCGTCATTCGGTTGTTCAACCAAAACTTGCTTCAACGCCTCGGCAAAACTGTCTCGAATGTCGTGCCCATGAGTGTCTCGGGCATGGCCGCCCCCCTGCTCGCCCTGACAGCCGCCACCGGCGAGGTATTGGGGACTTTTCAGGTCGGACAGGAACAATTCCAAGCGGTCGAATTGACGGTCGCCGAAAATTCCCCGCTCTGTGGCCTTACGATCTCGGATGCGAATCAGATCGGTCATTACCTTCTGATTTCGCATGCCATTCCCGGCCGAACGGCGACTTTCTTGCGGGATATCCCCCTCGACCACCGCATCGGCATGGGTGAAAAACTCACAATCGCAGGCCGAACGGCCGATTTGCGAAAACTCCAACCGTCCAACGGCAAAGATGAAGATGATGTCCGGTGGGCGGGGAAACTTCGTCGGTTTGGCCGGATTTGTTACCGTACCTTTGCGGAATTGGAACTCGCTGTCAAGATTTGCTCAATCGCCCTGTTCATTGTTGTGTCCAGCAGCGCAGCCACTTATCACTGGGGATTGGGGCTATCTTGGGCTGATGGCCTTTACCGCACAGTCAGCGTCATCGCCACCGGAGCCGAACTCGGGGCGGGGGATTATGAAGGCTGGGGCAAGGTATTCGTCAGCACGTTGCGAATATTCGGAACGGTGTTGGTGGCCGCCTTCACGGCAATTCTGACGAATTTTCTGATCCGGGCAAAACTGGGCGGCGTGTTTGAAGTCCGCCGAATCCCGGACAGCGGGCATGTTGTGGTGATCGGCCTTGGAAACGTTGGTTTTCGGGCTGTGGAAGAATTGGTCCGTCTCGGCGAACGGCCCGTTGTGATCGAGATGAAACAAGACGACTTATTGGTGAGTCGTTGTCGCCGTTCGGGCGTGCCGGTCATCATCGGAGACGGGGCGGCCCCGGACATTCTGAAGCAAGCCCGCGTTAAGGAGGCGCGGGCCGTGATCTGCGCGACCGACAACGATCTGTTAAATCTCGAAATCGCCTTGTTGGTGAGTGAGTTCAACCCGCAACAGCGGGTGGTGGTCCGTCTCGGTGACACTGCTTTGGCGGAAACAGCCCGCGCGGCGGCAGGCGTGAAAATGGCCCTCTCCCTCCCGGACTTGGCCGCTCCTGCTTTTGCCGCCGGTTTGCTCGGGGACCGGGTTTCAACCATGTTCCAGTCGGCCGGCCGGACGATGGCCGTCGTGGAATTCAACATCACCAACGCAGACGATCATCAATTCATCGGCCATTCTTTGAAGGCGCTCGCCATCGATTATGGATTTCTTCCGGTGGAAGTGTTCGACGAGACCGGGGCAATACGGGAATACCGTCATGCCAACCAACAAGTCCGGGTTGGAGAGCGATTGTTGGTGATTCTGCCGATCTCGGCATTGGATCGCATCAGCCGACGGATTCAGCCTGTGCGAATGTGTTCGGTCATCGTGCATTCATTTCCGCTCTCGGCGCGGGATGCGTTCAATGCACAATTGCGGGCTTTCCGGCAAATTTCTCCGGAAGAAGCGGATGCCGTGCTGGATCAACCTCCGTTCGAGATCGCCCGAGGATTGAGTTTGGGCGAGGCGGAGGAGATGATTGATTTGTATCATCGGGAAAAGGTTGATGCCCGGTTGGCTTGATCTGAAAATCTTTCATCTTTGAAGCACAACCTCGCGAAATCTCCATCTGCCTGCCCTTTCCGACGCATTTTGCCCGGTGGAGCGCAAAAAACTCCAATCCCTTGTTATTGGCTTCGTTGAGGGGCGCGTTTTTCGGCAGAACAGGCAGCTATTCTTTGGCAAATGCCATGTTTTTGTTGTTGGCGCGAGAGTTGCTTGGTAACCTCTCAGATCCAGTGCGAATGCGTTGACCTTCCTTGATTCCAACTTTGCTTTGATTGAGATGCTTCTCAGGAGAATCTCATCGTGACACGTCCAAATTTGTTCAACCTGCCGCTCGTCTTCCGAGTGCCTTTACGGTCAATCGGGGTCGTTGTCTGGTGTTGTTTGCTTGGTGTCGCTTCACCAGGCTGTCAGCGCAAAGCGGCCGAAGTGCCCGCCAGCCCCCCGCCGAATATCCCGGTCAGCCATCCGGTCCTGCGGGACGTGACCGACTTTGCCGATTACACCGGGCGAACCGATGCCGTCCAGACGGTGAGCGTTCGCACCCGGGTGACCGGATACCTCATGAAAATGCCGTTCGAGGAAGGCACGGAGGTTAAGAAGGGTGATTTGCTCTTCGAGATCGATGCCCGGCCTTATCAGGCTCTTGTCGATCAAGCCCAAAGCCAGATCGACTTGTATCAGGCCCAACTGAAACTTGCCAAGACCACCTATGACCGGGACAGTTCTATCTCGGCCACGGGTGCCATCACGCAACAACAGCTTGACCAAGACCGGGCGGCCATCGCAGAGGCCCAAGCCCGCATCAAGGTCGCGGAGGCTTCTTTCGCCACGGCTAAGTTAAATCTAAGTTTCACACAGGTCTACGCCCCAATTGACGGGCGCATCAGCCGGTATTACTACACGCTTGGCAACCTAGTGAGTCAGGATCAAACGTTGCTGACAACCATCGTCAGCACGAATCCGATGTATGCCTATTTCGATGTCGAAGAACGGACATTTCAGCGATTGGTCAAGGCGATCAACAATCTGAATGAGAAGCCAAAGGTCTCAAAAGAAAACATCAAAGACGGCGCAAAAGACACTTTCAAAGCGGAACCCCCCGTTCAAATGGCCCTCGACGGGGAAGAAGGCTTCCCGCATTCGGGCAAGCTGAACTTCATCAACAATCAGGTGAATCCCTCCACGGGGACAATCGCCGTGCGGGGTGTTTTCGACAACCCGCGACCAGCGGGAGGGTTGTGGTCGCTGATTCCCGGCATGTTCGTCCGTGTCCGGCTTCCACTTGGGGAACCGTTCAAAGCCCAGTTGGTGATTGATCGGGCCATCGGCTCCGACCAAGGATTGAAGTTCGTTTATGTCGTCGATGCGGAAAACAAGATCCAATATCGTCGCGTGAAAACTGGCTCCCTCCAACCGGACGGTCTCCGGGTGATCGAAGAAGGTTTGAAACCGGATGAGTGGGTTGTCGTCGGCGGGCTTCAACAGCTTCGCCCCCGTTCGGAGATCAAGCCCGAGCAAACCACCATGCCCACCCTTGTTGGCGGTGCCACCGAGGGTTCTTCCCGAAACAAGCCCCGCCCCCCGGCTCCGGGCGAAAAGAAGCGATAAGGGTTCACCATGATCTCGCGCTACTTTATCGACCGGCCGATTTTTGCGACGGTCCTTTCCGTCGTGATCTCGCTCACCGGGGCAATCGCGCTGCTGGCCCTGCCCGTCGCGCAGTATCCCCGCATCACGCCGCCGAGTGTCGTGATCTCGATCAACTATCCCGGGGCCAGCGCTCAAGAAGTGGCTGACTCGGTCGGGGCGCCGATCGAGCAACAAGTGAACGGCGTCGAAGGCATGCTTTACATGTCCTCGAATTCAGGAAACGACGGTTCTTATTCGCTTTCAGTCACCTTCGATGTCGGAATCGATTTGCGGACGGCCTTGGTGATGGTGCAAAACCGGGTGGCGTTGGCGATGCCGCAATTGCCGCTGGCGGTTCAGAATCAAGGCATCACCGTCCGGAAGCGAACGCCGGACATGCTGATGATCGTCAATTTCATCTCCCCGGACGGCCGATACGACGACAAATACCTCAGCAATTTCGCCACCATCTATGCGAAAGACGAACTGTTGCGGGTGGACGGCATCTCAGACATTAACGTTCAGGGCCAGCGTGATTACAGCATGCGTGTCTGGCTGGACCCGCAACGCCTCGCCTCCCGAAACATGACGGCGATTGATGTGGCGAATGCCATCCGCAGCCAAAACATCGACGCCCCGGCCGGCCGGATCGGCCAGCCCCCGGTCCCGGATGGCCAATCGTTTCAATTGCCATTGGACGCGCTCGGCCGATTATCCTCTCCCGAACAATTCGGCGACATCATCGTGAAAGTTGGCGGGATGCCGGAGGCAATCACGCCGGCCGGAATCGCCATGGAACCGCCCCGCCCCGCCGTTCCCAGAAAAAACCGTGGTTTGGGGGGAAGTTCCTCCGCAACGATGCCTTCGATGAGCGCCACTTCCCCAATGACGCCGTCATCCGGCACGCCCCAAAGTGATCCGTCTGTGACACCGACGACCGGGGACACTTCAACCTCCGGCGTCGATTCCGGGTCCACCGCCGTCACGCCATCAAGTAGCGGAGCGACCGGGACGGCCTCGACACTTGGAGGAAGTGGCAGCGCTGATGACGGTTCGATCACTGGTGGCTCGACCGCCAGCGGCACCGTCGGCAGCGGATCGCTGGGAGGCGGGGCCTTGGGGAGCGGGCCGTTGCCGGAAGCGCCGGGAATCGTCCGTCTTCGTGATGTCGCCCGGTTGGAACTTGGCGCGCAGAATTACAACACGATCTGCTCTTTCGACGGCCAGCCATCCGTTGGTTTGGGTCTTTATCAGCTTCCCGGAACAAACGCCTTGGAAGTGGGCGACCGGGTTCAGAAGAAGATGCAAGAACTGAAAGCCAACTTTCCGGACGGAATTGATTATCAGATCGCCTACGACACCACTCCCTTCATCCGCGACTCGGTGAACGATGTTGTCCGCTCGCTGATCGAGTCGGTCGGATTGGTGGCCATTGTGGTGTTGGTGTTTCTGCAAAGCTGGCGGGCGGCCCTCATCCCATTGCTTGCGGTGCCGGTCTCCGTCTTGGGAACATTCGGCGTGATGGCCGCCTTGGGATTCAGCCTGAACAACATCTCCTTGTTCGGTCTGGTGCTGGCGATCGGGATCGTCGTTGATGATGCCATCGTCGTCGTTGAAAACGTCGAACGTTGGATGGAACACGGCCTCGATCCCAAGGAAGCCAGTCGACGGGCGATGGATGAGGTCACGGGGCCGATCATCGCCGTCGCCCTCGTGTTGTGTGCCGTGTTCGTTCCGTGTGCGTTTATTAGCGGCATCACCGGGCAGTTCTTCCGGCAGTTTGCGGTGACCATCGCCGTTTCAACGGTGATCTCGACCATCAGTTCGCTCACCTTTAGCCCGGCCTTGGCGGCGATTCTGCTTAAAGCTCCCGGAAGTCGGCGTGACCCGATTGCCTGGGTGCTGGCGATCACGCTCGGCTGGTTTTTCTGGCTGTTCAACATTCTCTTCGGAGCCAGCACATCGGCGTATGCCTGGACCGTCGGCGTGATGATGCATCTGCGTCTTCTGGTCCTCCTCGGCTATGCGGCTCTCTTGGTTCTGACATTTTGGACATTCGATCAGGCTCCCAAGGGTTTCATCCCCCAACAGGACCAGGGCCGGTTGATTGTGAACGTGCAACTTCCGGATGCCGCTTCACTGGAGCGCACCCACGAACTTGTGATGGAGGTTGAACGGATTGCCCGCGAGACGCCGGGGGTTGGCCACACGGTCACAAATTCCGGCATGTCGTTTTTGCTTCAGGCGAACAGTCCGAATTATGCCTCGATGTTCATCGTGCTCAAGCCGTTCGCCGAACGGCAGGCTCCCGAACTCCGGGACACGGTCATCATGGCCAAACTGCGAAAACGCTGGGCGGCCGAAGTGAAAGACTGCCAAGTTACCGTCTTCGGGGCGGCGCCGGTTCCCGGTTTGGGATCGGCCGGAGGATTCAAATTCCTTGTTGAAGATCGAGCTGGATTAGGCGTGCGGGCGCTTGAACAACAGATGGACAAACTGGTCGAGAAATTCAAGAAACTGCCCCAGTTGACTGATGCTCGCACGCAGTTTCGATCCAAGGTTCCGCAACTCTATGTGGAGGTCAACCGGGACAAGGCCGCCGCCCTTGGCGTCCCGTTGCAAGACTTGAACCAAACCCTCAGCATGAACCTCGGCTCGTTGTACGTGAACAGCTACAACGACTTCGGCCGGCACTGGCAGGTAACGATCCAGGCGGATGGCGAGTTCCGCACTCGCCCGGAATCGATCAGGCTTTTTCAAGTGCGAACCAAGACCGGCCAGATGGTCCCTCTCAGCACACTGGTCAACATCCGTGAGGTCGGCGGGCCGATCTCCATCACCCGGTACAACCTTTATCCTTCCGCCGCGATCAATGGAAACGTGGCTCCCGGCGTCAGCGACGGGGATGCAATCAACGCCATTAATCAAGTGTCGGACGACACGCTTCCACTCACCATGCGGATCGAGTGGACAGAATTGATGTACATGCAGATCCGGGCCGGCAACACGGCGATCTATGTGTTCATCCTTTCGGTCATCAGCGTGTTCCTAGCCCTGTCAGCGCTCTACGAAAGTTGGACGCTTCCGCTGGCGGTCATCTTGGTTGTGCCCCTCTGCCTGCTCTGTTCGGTGGCAGGCGTGCTATTTACGAATCGGGATGTGAATATCTTCGTGCAAATTGGCCTCGTCGTGCTGGTGGGGCTGGCGTGTAAAAACGCCATTCTGATCGTTGAATTTGCCAAACATCTTCAAGATCAAGGCAAGCCCGCCTTCGAGGCCACGAAGGAAGCCTCCCGGCTGCGATTGCGGCCAATTTTGATGACATCGTTCGCTTTTATTTTCGGGGTGACCCCTTTGATGGTTGCTAACGGCGCCGGGGCGGAAATGCGGCGTTCTTTGGGGATCGCGGTATTCAGCGGAATGCTTGGGGTGACCGTCTTCGGCATCTTCCTGACACCGGTGTTCTACTACGTCATCAACGGAACAACCGGCCTTCGCTGGTTACGCTCCGTCCGGCTTCGCACGATCATTTCCTACACCTTTGGTCTGGCACTCGGCGGGGGTGTTGGCTTCCTTCTGGCGAAGATCGGAGAGGGCAATCTCCAGTGGAATCCGGTGATCGGGGGCACGGCGGGATTGATCGTCATGCGGGCGGTGCAAGGACTTCGAAAAATGGTCACTCGACGCGAGCCAACGGTGGCGGACACACGCACTGAGGAGTCATAACCATGCTCGCCCGATTCTTTGTGGATCGACCGATCTTTGCCACCGTCATCTCTCTGGTGATTACGCTGGCGGGCGGCGTGGCCTTGTTCACCCTGCCCGTTGCCCAATACCCGGATGTGACGCCCCCGACCGTGCAAGTGACGGCGTTTTATCCCGGCGCCAACGCCACGACCGTTCGCGACACGGTGGCGGCGCCCATTGAGGAACAGGTGAGCGGCGTCGAAGGCATGATGTATATGTCTTCCCGCTGCACAAATGACGGCACCTATACGCTCACGATCACGTTCAAACTCGGAACCGATTCGGACATGGCCCAAGTGCTGGTCCAAAATCGCGTTTCGCTGGCCCTGCCGGTCATCCCGCCGCTGGTGCAAAACGAAGGCATCTCCGTCAAAAAGATGTCCCCCAACACGTTGATGATCGTGAACCTGATCTCCACGGACGGGCGTTACGACGACCTCTATTTGAGCAACTACGCGACCATTGATGTCCGCGACGAAATCGGCCGACTGCCGGGAGTCGCCGGGGTCTCTTACTTTGGCCAACGCGATTACAGTTTGCGGGCCTGGCTCGATCCGGACAAACTCGCCGCCCTTAATCTGAGCGCGATGGATGTGGTCACGGCCATCTCCCAGCAAAACGTCCAAGTGGCCGCCGGACAGATCGGGCAACGGCCAACTCCCAAGGGTCAACAGTTCCAGCTAACCGTCACCACGTTGGGCCGGCTCACCGAGCCGGATCAATTCGCCGACATCATCATCAAGGGGGGACAGGACAACCAGACCCAATCCAATTCAACAATGGGCGGCGGTTCCGACACCTCCTCATCCACAAGTTCAAGCTCCGGAACCGGAGCTTCGGCGACAACGACCACCACAGATCCGGGGCTTCAGTCAACAACCGGCATCGTCCGCTTGCGTGACGTGGTGTCTCGGGATGCTCACGGCCAGCCCAAAGTCGAACGCGGGGCACTGCAATACGACCAATCCTGCACCCTCGACGGCAAGCCCTCCGTGGCCTTGAACGTGTATCAACTTCCCGGCTCAAACGCATTGGAAACATCCGAGGGCGTTTATGCCAAAATGAAGGAACTGAAAACCCGTTTTCCCGACGGGCTGGATTATCGAATCGCCTATGACACGACGCCATTCGTGCGGGAATCCGTCAACGAAGTGTTCCACACGCTCCGTGATGCGGTGATTTTGGTCGCCATCGTCGTCTTGTTATTCCTTCAAGACTGGCGGGCCATGATTCTGCCGATGATTGATGTGCCGGTCTCGCTGATCGGCACCTTCGTCATTATGTCCCTGATGGGATTCTCGCTAAACAGCCTGACCTTGTTCGGGCTAGTGTTGGCCATCGGGATCGTCGTCGATGACGCCATTGTGGTGCTGGAGAACATTGAGCGACAAATGGCCACTGGCCTAGATTCCCGGACGGCCACGATCAAGGCGATGGAGGAAATCACCGGCCCGGTTCTGGCGATCACCCTCGTCTTGAGCGCCGTCTTCATTCCCTGTTGTTTCTTGGGGGGAATCACCGGCCAGTTCTTCCGGCAATTTGCGGTGACCATCACCGTTTCGACCATCATTTCGGCCATCAACGCCTTGACGATGACACCCTCGCGGGCCGTGCTTATTTTCAAATCCGAAGACAATCACGAAGGGCATGTTCACAAAAAGGAAGCCCTCCCGTGGTGGATCTTCGCCATTCTCGGCGGGGTGCTGACCTACGAACTGGCCCCGTCCCTGATCGGCGGCCGCTTCGGTTTTCCCGTTGTCCGGGTTCCCGAAGAAGGACAAGAATTGACTTGGACCGAAACCGGCCTTCGGTTCGCTTGGTTCGCCACCCCAGGCATTTTGATCGGCGGTTTGATCGGTTGGTTCCTGATCCGGCCGGTGAATGCGGTTCTCGGGGTGTTCTTCCGCTGGTTCAACCAAGTCTTTGATCGGGTCACGGCTGTCTATGGGCGAACCGTCGGTCGAATGCTGCGGTTGAGCGTGGCGGTCTTGCTCGTCTATGCGGGATTGCTGGGAATGACCTACTGGCAGTTCATCAACACGCCGACTGGCTTTATCCCCGAACAGGACAAAGGCTATCTGATCCTCAACATGCAGTTGCCGGACTCGGCCTCCGCCGAGCGAACGGAGGCGGCGATGGCGAAGATCGACGCCATCACCCGTCAAACACCCGGCGTGAAACACACGCTCGGAATCTCCGGCCGGTCGGTCATCTTGAATGCCAATGCCCCGAATCTTGGTTCCATGTACATCATGCTGGATGATTTCGGCCGACGCCGTGGTTCAAGTTTGTCGGCCGAGGCGATTGCCGCGTCGATTCAAGAAAAGTGTCGCAGTGAGGTGAGCGAGGCCGTGATCTCCACCTTCGGCGCCCCGCCGGTAGACGGGTTGGGGACCACCGGCGGATTCAATCTGATTGTTGAATCACGTGGCACCACAAACTTGGATCAATTGGAGCGAGTATCGGATCGACTTGTCACCCAAGGGAACGCAACGCCAGGGTTGAACGGACTTTTCACGACATCCGGGGCGAACACCCCTTGGTTGCGTCTTGAAATCGACCGCACCAAATGCCGGGCGATGGGCGTGCAGATCAGTGAGATTTTCAACACGCTCCAAGTTTATTTGGGATCTTACTACGTCAACAACTTCAACGAATTCGGGCGAACCTGGCAGGTTAATGTCCAAGCTGACCAGCGATTCCGCAACGAAACGCCGGATATCCTTCAGCTTCAAGTGCGGAACATGCAGGGGCAAATGGTCCGGATGGGCACGATCATGGAAGTGCGGGACACTTCCGGGCCGGTTGTTGTGATGCGTTACAACATGTACTCTGCGGCGGCCGTCACGGGAAATCCAACCAAGGGATTTGGGTCGGCCCAAGCCATCCAAGAAATGGAGAAGCTGGCCGGCAAGGAATTGCCAAGGGAGATGAAATATGAATGGACCGAACTGGCTTATCTGCAAAACCAAGCCGGGAATTCGGCAATGTGGTTCTTCCTGCTGGCCGTGATATTCGTGTTCCTCGTGTTGGCCGCTCAATATGAGAGTTGGAAACTGCCGCTGGCGGTGATCTTGGTGGTCCCGATGTGTTTGCTCTGTTCGATTATCGGGGTCCAACTGGCGGGCATCGAGGTATCCGTTTTCACACAGATCGGTTTTGTCGTGTTGGTTGGCCTCGCTTGCAAAAATGCAATCTTGATCGTGGAGTTTGCGAAGCAACGCCAGGAAGCGGGCATCCCGGCCAGAGAGGCCACCATCGAGGCGTCCCAGCTTCGATTGAGGCCGATCGTGATGACCTCTTTCGCGTTTATCTTCGGCGTGGTGCCCTTGGTCATCGCCAGCGGAGCCGGTGCGGAAATGCGGCATTCGCTCGGGACGGCGGTTTTTGCAGGGATGCTGGGAGTCACAATGTTCGGCATCTTCCTGACGCCGATCTTCTATTACGTTCTCCAGTGGTTTGGAGCATCAAGCAGCCCGACGCCGTCGGCCAACGATCAAGCCCGTTCCGAGCATTCGGGGGAAGGCAATAACGGAACAACGGCGACATCGAACGGTGTGGCGGTGGAGGCAACGCATTCGCCTTCCCCGACGGGTCATTAATTTGAGGTATTCGCCTCGGTTGCATCAAAGAGGTCCGTTCATCGTGGCTCTGAATCGACAAATGGTTTTCCAAGTGACGATGCCCGCCCTGCTCGTCTCGCTGGCGATGCTCGGCACGAGCCTGCTTGGAATCCGCTCCATCAACCGACTGCAAGCCGACCGGGACAAAATCGTTTCGGAGCATGACCGTATTCTGCGGGCGGCGCAAAATCTCGAAACAAGCCTTCGTCGTCTTCGCTTCCACACATTCCTTTACATCATGGACATGACAACGGAGCGCTGGGCCAAAGTCGAAAAGGATCAGAACGATTTTGAAGAATCGCTTGCGTTGGTGAAGATATCGGAAACTTCCCCGGCTGAGCAACAGGCCATCGCCGCCATCGAGTCAGGCTATCGGGGATACCATCAGGAACTTCAGCAATCCACCCGGTCATCCATCGGCCCGGAGACGGCTGAATATCTGAAATGGGCCGACAGTCATCCCATTCGACTGGTGGTCGCTCCCTGTGAAGAATTGCTGGAGTTAAACCGGCAGGAAATGAATGACACGGCCGAGGAAAGCGCCCGGCTCAGTGGCCGGGCCAGATCGCAAATGATCTTGCTCGCCGCGGTCGGGGCGGCCGGAGGATTGATCGGCGGATTTGGGGTCGCTCTGGGACTGAACCGATCCATCACCCGGCTGAGCGTCCGGTTGGGGGATGTTCACTCACATCTCGATCAAGAAGTCGCCTCATTGCGGTTGACAAGCGAAGGAAGCGATTTGCATGCGATGAACCGTCAGGTCGGGACCATTCTTGAGAGAGTCCGGGATGTGGTCGGCCAGCTTCAGCGACAGGAGCGAGAGGGATTGCGCGCGGAACAACTCGCCGCCGTCGGACAACTGGCGGCCAGCATCGCCCATGAGGTCCGCAATCCGCTCACCAGCATCAAACTTCTCGTCGGCGCGGCGTTGAATGGTCATTGTGGCAAGGGACTTTCCAACACAGATTTGCAAGTCATTCACGATGAAGTGGGCCGGCTTGAACGCAAGGTGCAGGCCCTGCTTGATTTTGCCCGCCCGGTGGAAGTCGGCCATCAACCGGAGGACGTGGCCGGGATTGTTCACCGGGTCGTTGATCTGATCCAGGAACGCTTGCGACAACAACGGGTCACCTTGAATCTCCGATTGCCTTGTGAACCAGTGATCGCCGATATTGATAGCGACCAGTTTCAGAGCGTGCTTGTGAATTTGCTGTTTAACGCCCTGGATGCAATGCCCGGTGGCGGGGAGATCAATATCTGCCTGGACAACCAGATGCCGGATCAATTCCGGTTAACGGTGAGCGACACCGGCCCCGGCATTGACATCCGAATCGCCGACCGTCTGTTCACGCCTTTCGTCAGCACAAAGCCCACCGGGACCGGATTGGGTTTGAGTCTTTCCCGCCGGATCGTCCAAGCTCACGGCGGCCAACTGACGCTCACCGACCGCGCCGGCCCCGGCGCCTCTTTTACAATTTCACTTCCCACAATTTCCGGAGTCTCCCGCCATGCCGACGCTGCTCGTGGTGGATGATGAACCAAGCGTCTGCTATTCCTTTGCCCGAGTGTTCGGCAACGAGGCCACACGAGTGATCTCGGCCGGGACAGTCGCCGAGGGCGTGCGCCTTTTTCGAGCCGAAAAGCCGGAGGTCGTGGTTCTGGACCTTCAGTTGCCGGACGGCAACGGGTTGAAAGCCTTCGAGGCGATCCGGGAAATTTCGCCCAAGCAAACGGTTGTCTTCATCACCGCGCATGGAACCACCACCACCGCGATTGAAACGATGAAAGGGGGCGCGTTTGAATACCTAATCAAGCCCCTTGATTTCGGCCGTGTGGAGGACATTCTGCGGCGGGCGTTCGAGGCCGCCTATCTCATGCAAGTGCCGGCGGTCCTGCCGGGGTTGGAACCTCGCGAGCAGCTTGTCGGGCACACTCCGGCCATGCAGGAAATGTGCAAGGTCATCGGCCGGATTGCCCCGCAGGATGTGAACGTGCTGATCTTGGGAGAAAGCGGCGTCGGCAAGGAACTGGTCGCGAGGGCCATTTATCACCATAGTCGGCGCGCGGGCCATCCGTTTCTTGCCATCAACTGCGCAGCCATGCCCGACGGGCTGATCGAAAGCGAACTGTTCGGCCACGAAAAAGGGGCGTTCACCGGCGCCGACCGGCAACGGATCGGCAAATTTGAACAGTGCCACGAAGGAACGATTTTTCTTGATGAAATCGGGGACATGCCGCTGACCGCGCAGGCCAAGATTCTCCGCTTGCTGCAAGATCAGCAATTCGAGCGGGTCGGAGGCCGCGAGACGATTCAGACGCGCGTGAGGCTCATCGCGGCGACCAATCAGGATCTCGAACGACGGATAGCCGATGGCCTCTTCCGCGCGGATCTCTTCTATCGTCTCCGGGGAGTGACGATCCAAGTTCCCGCTCTTCGCGACCGCGCGGACGACATTGCCGAATTGGCCCATCATTTCTTGTTTCAGTTCAATCAAGAACTCGGCTTGTCGATCCAAGGGTTTGACCCGGAAACGCTGGCCTGTCTGCGGCAATATCGTTGGCCGGGCAATGTTCGTGAATTGCAGGCTGTCCTGAAAGAGTCGATGCTCTGCACCGTCGGCCCGCTCGTGATGCCCGAGTTTCTGCCCCGGACATTACGGGCGGAGCAACCGCGCCCCCGGACGGGAATTGCCGAGGCCGACCGTCTGGAAGTCCGAGAGATGATCGAAGCGATGATCGCCTCCGGTGAAAACGATCTCCACACGAAACTCATTGCCGTGGTGGAAAAGGCCCTATTCAGACGTGTTTTGCTGGAAGTGGACGCCCACCTCGGCCAGGCAAGCGAACGTTTGGGGCTGAACCGCTCCACACTGCGTTACAAACTCCGCGATCTCGGAATCTCTGTTGATCGCGTCGTGGGCGAATAGATTCGTCTTGTCATCATGCGGCCGAATTCTGTCCGCACGACGACAATTTGATCCGAAGACGCCCGATTGTTGTCTTGCTGCAAATCGTTCATTCGCATCACCATCTCTCCGACACGTTGAGAATCTTCTTGTGAGCCATGATGCTACAGGGCTTGGAGTTTTACGATTTTCAAACTGGTCAAAACCCGACCCAAAAGTGACCTGAAAAGTCAGCAAACAACCCTCTGGCGACCATTTTCGAGCCATTTCGGCCCCCAAAAGTGATCAAAAACGCCGGGCCAACTGAACACTATTTTTCAAAAACCCCGGCAATACAGAGGGGTCGCCAGATGATTTTGGGCAAATGCGCAGCGATTTTGAGCCCTTGGAAATGGCCCAAAATAACCAGCCAAGGCTAATCCCCGGCTCATTTGATGTGAACCAGTTATCGAAAATGGTGTTTTGGCCCAAAATAAGGCAACAGGCTCGGTGTGGTCAAGGCAAGGTCCAATCTCCGGCGACATTTTTCCGGCTTGCCATATGAAAGCCACAGGCACTTTTGCCGGTATCCTGCATAGAAGGCCACGACCAGATCATTCCAAAATTGTCTTGTTGGGATTTCTCGACTGTATGGCTTTCACGCTTCTATGGATAAGTCCGGCCTCAACAGAATCGAACCCGGTGAGCTATGAGAGACGCCAAAACTCGCGGACTCCCCCTCCTCTTCTTCGCATTAGTTGTTCTTGCCTCCGCAGGATGCGGCCGCCCGGCCCCGCCGCCGCCCACGCCCACAAAAGTGATGGTGAGCCATCCGGTGGAACAAGAAATCACGGACTATTCAGACTTGACCGGCCTGACGGCGGCCGTCGAATCCGTTGAAATCCGCGCCCGTGTTTTCGGCTTTTTGGACAAGGTAAATTTCAAAGAAGGCGCTCTCGTGAAGAAAGGGGACGTGCTTTATGAAATTGATCCCCGCACCTACGAAGCGGCCGTGAACCAAGCCAAGGCCAAAGTCGCCACGGACGAGGCCCAGGCCCGTTTCAGTCTGGCCGATTACAACCGTTTGGTGTCACTGGCCCGGAGCGACGCGGTCAGCAAAAGCGATCAGGAAAAAGCCTTGGCCGCCAAGGATGTCGCGGCTTCGACCGTCATCGCCGACAAGGCGGATCTGGCCGCCAGACAACTGGACCTCGATTTCACGAAAATCATCGCCCCCGTGGACGGCCGGATCAGCCGGACACAAGTGACCGTCGGGAACTTGGTTCAATCGGGCCAAAACGGCACGGGCACTTTGCTGACGACAATCGTCTCGGTCGATCCCATGTATTGCTACTTTGATGTCGATGAGCGCACGCTCTTGCAAGTGCAACGAATGATCCGCGAAGGAAAGGCCAAATCCGCTAGAGACACGGCGAGACCGGTCTTGATGGGTTTGGCCAACGAGGATGGCTTCCCTCATCAAGGGACGATCAATCTGGTTGACAATCAAGTGAACTCCAAAACGGGAACACTTAAACTGCGCGGGGTGTTCGCCAATCCGGATGGAGTTTTCACCCCCGGTTTGTTCACGCGAGTCCGCGTGCCCATCGGCGAACCACACAAGGCTGTTTTGGTTTCGGAACGGGCCATTGACACTGATCAGGGCCAGAAAATCATTTACCTGATTGACGAGGACAACAAAGTGTTCACCCGTCCGGTCCGGTTGGGGGCGGTTCATGGCGGTCTGCGTGTCATCGAGGACGGCGGGGTAAAACCCGGCGAGCGTATCATTGTGGAGGGACTTCAACAGGTCAAGCCGGACTCCGTCGTCGATCCCAAGCTCATTCCCATGCCGGTGAACAGTTCCAATCAAGGCCCGACGAACCTTTCCAAATCAGACAAACCCTAAAGCGAGAGCCCGCGCATGCTTGCGAGATTTTTCATCGACCGGCCGATTCTTGCTTGGGTGATTTCAATTGTCATCGTCGTCATGGGGATGATCGCCTACAAGTTTCTTCCCGTGGCCCAGTATCCGCAGATCACACCGCCGGTTGTTCGTGTCACGGCGATTTATCCTGGCGCCAGCGCGCCGGTGGTGGCCACCACGGTGGCCGCGCCCATCGAGCAACAAATCAACGGCGTGGAAGGCATGTTGTACATGTCTTCCCAAAGCAGCAACGATGGCTCCTATTCGCTGGACGTCACCTTTGAACTCGGCACCGATTTGAACATCGCCCAGGTTCTGGTCCAAAACCGCGTCGCCATCGCGCAACCACAATTGCCCGATGTCGTCAAGGCAACGGGCGTCACCGTGAAAAAACGCTCGCCGGATATTTTGCTGGTGGTCAATCTTGTCTCGGAGGACGATCCTGCCACCGGCAAACCTTATTTCGACCGGCTGTACCTGAGCAACTTCGCCACCATCCAATTGCTGGACCCGTTGGCCCGGCTTGAGGGGGTCGGCGATGTGTTTACCTTCGGCGGGCAGGATTACAGCATGAGAGTATGGCTCGACCCCGACAAACTCTCGGCAAGAAATATCTCCGCCGCCGACGTGGCCGCGGTCATGCGGGAGCAAAACATCCAAGTCGCGGCGGGCCAGATTGGGCAGGCCCCGGTGCCCAAAGGACAGGAATTTCAATACTCCGTCAACGCCCTTGGGAGATTGACCGAGGCGGAACAATTTGGAAACATCATTCTTAACACCGGAACCAACGGCGAAGTGCTGTACATCCGGGATGTGGGCCGGGTCGAATTGGGCGCGAAAAGCGAGGATCAAACATTGGCTCTCGACGGGCGTCCCTCAATTGGTCTGGCGATTTTTCAATTGCCCGGATCAAACGCCTTGGACACCGCCGATGGCATCAAGGCAAAAATGCGAGAGTTTGAGCAGGCGAACCGTTTCCCGAAGGGATTGAAATATTCCATTGTCTATGACACCACCCCGTTTATTCGTGAATCGGTCGATGAGGTGATCCGCACGCTGGTCATCGCCGTGTTGCTGGTGGCCTTTGTCGTGTTGTTGTTTTTGCAGGATTGGAAATCGTTGCTGCTGCCCTTGATTGACATCGGCGTTTCGTTGGTCGGCACATTTGCCGTGATGAAATTGATGGGATTTAGCCTCAACAACCTCACGTTGTTTGGCTTGGTGCTGGCCATCGGCATCGTGGTGGATGATTCCATCGTGGTGTTGGAGAACATCGAACGGTGGCTCGACAAAGGTTTGCCGGTCCGCGAGGCCACGATCAAATCGATGAGCGAAATCACCGGGCCAATTCTGGCCATTACGCTGGTGCTTTCTTCCGTCTTCCTTCCCAGCGCGTTTCTGAGCGGCATCACCGGCCAGTTTTTCAGACAGTTCGCGCTCACCATCTCGGCGGCCATGATTATTTCAGCCGTCAACGCCATGACGATGACCCCGGCACGGGCGGCTTCGATTTTCGCCAACCGCAAACCGGGACAACACGGGGATCAGGGGAAGGAAGCTTTCCCTTGGTGGGGATTCGGGATCTTGGGCGGATTGCTGGCCTTATGGTTATTGAAGCCAATCATTGGCCCGCACTTGGGGCTGGTTTCGGCACACGGGGACACCGGCGAGGCAGCTCCCATCGGGTTCATGGGACAAGCGAAGCAATACACCGCACTGCTGGCCATCTTCATCCCCGGATTGATCGCCGGAGGGGCATTAGGATGGTTTATCATCGGGCCGGTCAACCTGTTTTTGGGCCGTGTTTTTCACGGCTTTAACTCGCTGTTTGAATGGATCACCAAAATGTACGGCCGGGCGGTGGCCGTGTTTCTGCGGATTAGTGTCATTGCCCTGCTACTTTATGTCGGCTTGCTCGCCCTCACTGGTTTTGGCATGACCCGCGTTCCGGGGGGATTCATTCCGTCACAGGACAAGGGCCGATTGATTGTCAACGTTCAGCTCCCCGACTCGGCCTCTTTGGAACGGACGGAAGAAGTGATGAGGCGAATCGAAAAGATCGCCTTGGAAACGCCCGGCGTCGCCCACACGTTAGGCAATCCGGGCCGGTCTTTTGTTTTGAATGCGATTGGTTCCAATCTGGGATCGATGTTTGTCACCTTAAAGGACTTCGACGAACGACGTGATCCGAAGATGTATGCCGACGTGATCGCCGGCATTCTTCGCAAACGATTCCGCGAGGAAATCCCTGGCGCTCTCATCAACGTCTTCGGGGCTCCGGCCGTGGACGGGCTTGGCAATGCCGGCGGCTTCAAAATGATGGTCGAAACGATTGGCGACGCCAATTACCAGCGCCTCCAAGGACAGACAGACAATCTGGTCGCCAAAGGGAGCAAACAACCCGGCTTGGTTGGTCTTTTCGATGGCTTCCGGTCGGAAACACCGCAACTTTATGCGGACGTTGACCGTGTCCAGTGCAAAACAATGGGTGTCAGCCTGACCGATGTGTTCGCCACGCTGCAGGTTTATCTCGGCGGTCTTTACGTCAATGACTTCAACAGATTTGGCCGCACCTGGCAGGTCAACATCCAGGCGGATGCCATTTTCCGCAACAATGTTGAAGCAGCGAAACAATTGAAGGTCCGCAACGCCAACGGAGACATGGTCCCCTTGGGTTCGGTTGTCAACTTTCGAGAAACCACCGGCCCGCTGACCGTCACCCGTTACAACATGTTCCCGGCCGCGACGCTCGCCGGGGGATCATTGCCGGGAGTCAGCACCGGGGACGTGCTTTCCACAATGGAGGGACTCGCCAACCAAGAATTGCCCCGCAACATGACTTACGAATGGACCGAGCTCAGTTATTTGCAAAAGCAGTCCGCCAAACTTGAGTCATTCAAGGATTTGCAACAAAACCCCTACAGTGCGTTCGTCCTCGGGGCGGTGCTGGTGTTCTTTGTGCTGGCGGGCTTGTACGAAAGCTGGTCGCTTCCGATGGCGGTGATTCTGGTGGTGCCGTTGTGCCTTTCCAGCGCGCTGGCTGGTGTCATGATCGCCAAGATGGATCTCAACATTTTCGTGCAGGTCGGCTTTGTGGTTCTGGTGGGCCTGGCGGCAAAAAACGCGATCTTGGTCGTTGAATTTGCCCGTGACCGGGAAATGGAGGGGGCTAATTCATTCGACGCAGCCGTCGAAGCGGCCACCGTGCGACTGCGGCCCATCATCATGACTTCGTTTGCGTTCGTCCTCGGGATGTTGCCCTTGGTGATCGCTCATGGAGCCGGGGCCGAAATGCGGCGAACGCTTGGCACCGCCGTCTTCGCCGGCATGTTGGGCGTGACATTCTTTGGCATCTTCCTGACGCCTGTGTTTTATTACGTCGTTCGGCGCCTGGCCGGACCGTTGACCAAGCCGCCATCTCCAGAGCAAGAAGACGAGTCGAAAAAGGCAGAACCTCACGAAGGAGACAAGAAACCGGAAGCATTAAAAGACCAAGAAACAAAACCAGAAGGCAATCCTCATCCGGAAGCGAAGCCTGAAGAAAGCAAGCACTCTTGAACCGGACAGCTTTGTTTCTGGCTTAAGCTATCCGGGCAAATTTTTGGCAAAGAAAAATCATCGACGACCGGGCGGCGGGGTGTTAAAGTCGCTTTTGACTTTTGCCCCCTCCTCCCGGCAAACGGTGATCCATGTTTCGTTGGTTTGTTCTCGCACTCATCATCACCTCAACATCCCAAGCCGGTGTCGGCGATCCGCAGATCGCCACGGACCACTTGTGGTATCCCGGCGAACTTTCCTATTCCACTTTTGAACGCCTCTTCGCCACCCAAGCGGCTGTTTACAAGCGGGTCACCGGCCGCGAATGTGTCACCGATGAAGACAAGGCGATTGCCGCGTGGCTCTGGCGGAACACCCATTATTTCCATGCCGAGGAAGGCGTTGAAAACCTTTGGGGCAAAGGATTCAAAAACGATGCGGACTCCCGCAGCCGCGAGTATTGGACCGGGTTGTTCTCCCACGGCTACGGGTTATGCGGCACCACCCATGCCCAATTCGTCGCCGAGATGGAAGCCTTGCTCGGTCACGGGCGTGGCCGCGATCTTGGCTGTAGCGGCCATAATTCATTTGAAGTGTTTTTGAAAGGGGGCGCCTATGGCGATGGCAAATGGGCGCTGCTCGACAGCGATCAATCATGCGTGGTGTTTGATGTGGATGGCAAGCGGTTGCTTGGCTTAAAGGAAATTGCCCCGGATTGGAAAAAGCTGACGGATCGCGCCTTCAAACCAAACCGACAACACGGTTGGCTGATTTGCGGCCTGCATCCTTCTGACAACCAAACGTATTCGGAATACCGAACAGCCGAATATCTGGCCGGGTATGCCGGACCGCCGCCGAGTGTTCATTTGCGACGCGGAGAGACCTTCCGACGTTATCTCTCACCGGGTTTGGAAGACGGCAAAACCTTTGTCTTCTGGGGAATGAACTACAACACCGAAGGCATCCCCGGACCGGAACGCGCAAACACTTGGGTGAACCAACCGGAGGCGATGTTCAAATCGAAAAACGGCAGCGGCTCAAAGCCCGGACAAGCCCGGTTCGCCAATGCGGTCTTCACCTATCGGCCAGATTTTGATTCCGGTGATTACCGCGAGGGCGTGATTTCCGAGGACGACACACAAGTGACTTTCGAGTTTCGTTCGCCCTATGTGATCGCCGCGACCCCGGCCAATGCCAAACCGTGGGGCATTTATGATCCGGGCGCCAAAAACGGCTTGATCGTTCGTGGTGAAAGCGACTGCAAAGTGTCGGTGTCCGTGGATCGAGGAACAACCTGGCACGATGGCGGCCAATTAAACGAATCGCCCGATCTGACCGACCACGTCAAGGGGCACCGGCAATACTGGCTGCGATTACACAACGGGGCCAAGAAACTGGCGGCGAGCAAACTCACCATCACAACCGTGTGCGAAGCCAGCGCGGCGACGATGCCCCGGTTGAAGGACGGCGGTTCCATCGTGCGGTTTGAAGCCACCGGCAAGGGATTGGTGTCGGCCGGGCCGACGCTGCCACAGGCAACAACACATGTTGTTGACGGCCGGTTTGGCTCTCCGGCCGTCACTCTCGGGCTGGCAACGCCCCGCAAAGAGACCATCACCGGTATTTATGCGGCCGGGCATGTTCGTTCAAGCAATCCGCCGGATGCGAAGATCAAATACCAGATCGAAGCGAGCTTCGATGACGGGATCTCTTGGAAACCAATCGTGAAGGATTGGACCATCAATCGCCAAGGCGACGAGCCGGCCGACTTCTGGTCCCAAAGCATGTGCTGGGGCGAGTTGACCGGCGTGAAAGCGGGAACAGCCGTGAAGGTGCGATTCAAGAACAATGGAGGCAAGCAATACGCCCGAGCCGAATTGCATCTGACCTACAAACTGCCCCAGCAGGACGCCACTCGTGTTACCTTCGCCTACACCGACGCCACAGGCGACCATACCGCCGATCACACCTTTACCAGCGCGCCGGGCGAAGGGAACTGGACGGTGCCAACCGGCCAAAACACCCGCACCAAATGGGTGGAGTTTGGAGTGGCCGTGAAGTGAGCCGGTTTGATCAGTCGGTTGCGGAACTGGCCCGCGATTTTGGAAGACGGAATTCTACGCAAAATTCACTCCCAACTTCTCGATGAATTGTCAGCCGACCGTTCAGTTGACGGGTCAGAGAAGAGACGAGTTTCATGCCCATCGACGGGGATGTTTCCGCATCGAACTTTTCTGGAAATCCGATCCCGTCGTCCCGAATGGTCAATCGGACGGCATCCTCCTGATATTCCACACTGACCGTCACCGTCCCTCGTCGTCCGCCGGGGAAGGCATGTTTCAAGGCGTTGGAAATCAACTCGGTCAACAATAACCCGATTGGCAGGGCCGTGTCCAAATCCACCGCGCCGGGCGGCACGTTTACCATCAGGGCCACCCGGCTTTCGCAGGCATAACTTCCCAAGAGATTCGAGGCCAATCGGCGGAGGTAAGCCCGCAGATCAATCTGCGTGAAGTCATCACTGCCGTAGAGCATCTCGTGAACAGTCACCATCGACTGAACACGGTTCTGGGTGTCGGTCAACGCATCCCGAACCCGGTCGTCTTTTGATCGACGGGACTGCATTCCCAGCAGACTCACAATCACGGTCAAGTTGTTTTTGACACGATGGTGAATTTCCCGGAGCAAAGTTTCCCGTTCACGCAGGGTTCGCAACGTCCGTTCCTCGGCGTTCTTGCGCTCGGAGATGTCTTGGATTTGCGAGATGAAATGCAACGGCTGCCCCTCCTCGTCCCGCACCAATGAGACGGTCAGCAATCCCCAAAGATAGAAGCCGTCCCGATGACGATACCGCTTCTCCATCGAGTAGGTGGCCAGTTCGCCATCAAGCACTTTTCGCACGTAGTCAAGATCTCGCTGCAAATCATCGGGATGAGTGATCGTCTGAAAGTCGAGCTTCAACAGATCCTGTTCCGCGTAGCCAAGAAAATGACACAACGAGGGGTTTGCCTGCATGAACCTCCCCTGCAGGGAGATGAGCGTCATGCCGATGCCCGAATATTCGTAGGCCGAGCGAAACCTCGCCTCGTTCAGTTTGAGATCTTCCTCCGCGTTCCGCTGGTCGTTGATGTCATCCGTCATTCCGTACCAGCCAAGGAACCGGCCCTCGGCATCAAAATGGGGAAGCCCCCTGGCCCGAACCCAACGGTGTTCTCCGGATCGGAATCGCACTCGAAACGAGCAGTCAAACAAGGCTTGATCGCGCACCGAGCAGAAACGGGCTCGCTTTGCCCGGTCCAGATCGTCCGGGTGGACGACGCCCAACCAGCCATCCTGAAAAACTTCTTCGGGGGATTGGCCGGTCCATTGCTCCCAGAGATCGCCAATCCAATAAATCCGGCCCTCCGGTGTCGCCGCCCAAGGGTTTTGAAACGACAATCGGACGAGTTGCCGATAGTGTTCCTGCCAGTCAACAACCGGTTTGTCGATCATGATTGAGGATTGTTTGACGGGGTGTGACGCGGAATCGCTCATCGTTGTGTGGCAAAAAGCTACGAGTGTGATGATTATCTCACGACCGGACGGGCCATGACGAAGATTTTTGAAAATCCCGGCCCGGAATTTCCAAACCCGCATGGAATGACACACCGCCGGGATAGAATCATAACAGGTTGCGTTTGGTTCGTTTCCCGTCTGTCGGAACTGTCGCCCCTGTGGAACCCATCCATGGCTCAAGCCATCGTCGATCCCGGCGAGCTTCGTCGTTTCGCCCATGCCTTGAAGATCTTCAACGGAGATCTCCGGGCGAATCTGTCCTCCCTCCACTCACAGTTGCTGGCCCTGTCGGACACCTGGCGGGATCAGGAGCATGAGCGGTTCGTGCAGGAATACGAGGAAACAATGGGCGTGCTTGAAAAATTCCTCGACATCTCGGATGAACATGTTCCGTTTTTGACCCGCAAGGCCGAACGGATCGAAGAATACATGCAACAACGGTGATTCATGGAAGCGGGAGCCGATGTCCGCGCGGTTGCGGTTCTCCAAGAATGGCATGGCCAGTTTTCCCGGTTTCGGCAGGAGGCTCTCGAAGCCCTGTCGATGATCCGCATGGAAATCCGGAAAGCCTATGATTGGATCGAACATACCGCCCGCGAATGGAAATTTGAAATACGCGACGCCGAGGAAGAAGTTGTCCAGCGCAAGGTGGAACTGGCCCAGCGCGAGATGCCGAACTTCGACGGCCGAATTCCGGACACCACCGTGCAGGAACAAAATCTCGCCCGCGCGAAGGCCCGATTGGCGCACGCCCATCAACAGGTTGACATCTGCCGGAAATGGGCCGGAAAATTGCCGAAGATGATCGCGGAGGAGTATGAGGTGGCTTCCCGGCAGCTCTCCAACATGCTGGAGACGGAAGTCCTGAACGCCTTGGCCCACCTGCTTGAACAGGTCGCCGCGCTGGAGCGTTACCTCGACCTCAGACCGTCGGCCCCCGGAGGATGACCCGATGCAAGTCGATGCCGGACGTGGAAAATTATACGATGCCCTTGAAGTGGTCCGCCACCAATGGCGCGAGGTTTGCGATTCATGGTCCGACGGGACGAACGCTGCCTTCCGCGAACAAACGTGGGATCCCCTGGAACGGCTGACCGGGGATTGTCTGAGGCGCATCGACCGCCTAAGGACCATCTTAAATGAATGCCGCCGCCAGTGTGAGGGTCGGGACACCTGAACCCTTTGCCATCCTACCGATCGGAATCTCGCCGATGTCCAGCGCTTCTCCGTCTCCTCTGAATCATCAGCAGAAGATGAATCTCTTTGAATTGGAGCGGGCCGCCCTGCGGGAATTGCTCACGCTGCTGGCCCACCGGGCCGAACGCGAAACGGCCATGACTGCGGAACGGAATCAATCACTTTCCGCTTCGGAACGTGAGTTCGCGCGTAACACCAAAACCCAGACCGCCCAACGGGACCGCGAACTGGCCCAGATCGAGACGAACTTTCAGGCGGCCACCCAGGAAATCTCCCAACGTGGCAAGCAGGAACTCGACGAAGCGGAACACGAGTACAACAAGAAAAAGAAAGCGATCACTGAACAACACGACGACACGGAGCAAGGCGCGCGCGCCCAATTGCAGGACAGCCGGTGGACCGCCGACTCGATGTTTGAAGCCGCGGAAAAGCAGGCAAACGACGATCTGGATCTGAACAAGCGGAAGGCCGCCCACACGCTGGAACGGGTGGAAAAATCCTGGACGCAAGCCGAGCCGATTTTGGAGCGGATTCAGGAGGAGCGGGGTGAACTGGAGCAAAAGCCCCCGACCGGCGAGGTGATTGTCGATCCTTATCAACTCATCGAGCAAAATTTCCAACAGACGACGGCGATCCTGAAAAATCTGGAGCAATCCAAAACACTGAAGTATTCCGGGGCGGCCGGATTTTTCATCATTCTGGTTCCCTTTGCGTTAATCGGGGCGATTCCGTCCGTGTTTGTCGACCCCAAATGGCTCGCCATTCTTGGCGGCTCAGTGGTAGCGGCCGGTTTTGCCTTCGTGACGCACTGGCTCTTGCGAAAAGCGGCGTTCAACCATGTCCGCCTGCAACTTCTCACATTCGCGGCCCTGCTTGCCCAGAATGTGCAGGCCCGTTCCACGCTGCTTCGGCGGGCCGAGCAGGAACACGAACACCGGATGGGCAATGCCCGCGTGCTTCGGGAATCGGCCCGCACCCATGCGATGGCCGAATATGAAACAACCATCGCCGCCGTGAACGAGGAACGCCGCACGGAACTCGGCAACGTGGTTGACAGGTATTCCCGCACCCGCGAAAAAATCCGTCAATGGCGGGAGGATGCGACAGACAAGGCCGAGGCCCATTTCGGCGGCGATAAAACCGAATGCGAGCAAAAACACAGCGCCATCCTTGGTGAAATCGAGCGGATTCACAAGGACAAAAAGAAGACCGCAACAGCGTTGTTCGCCGCTCACGAACAAGAACTTTCCCTGCAATGGCGGGACGGACAGGAGCGGATCGGTCGGGCGATCACCAAACTGCGGGCCAACGGCTTGGAACACTTCCCCGACTGGAACAGCCCGTTCTGGTATAGCCCCCCGGCGGCCATCCGGGTTCCCACGGGGATTCGCTTTGGCGACTTCGACATCGACCTGACCCAACTCCCCGGCGGAGTCCCGGAAGACGAAGACGAGATGCCCACCCTGCCGGTGCGTCTAAAACTTCCGGCGTTCCTGCCGTTTCCGGATCGTTGCTCGCTGCTGCTGAAAGCCAAAGATCAGGGCCGCGTTCGCGGGGTGCAATCAATTCAGGCGATCATGCTCCGCCTGCTGACCGCCATCCCGCCAGGCAAACTTCGCTTCACGATCGTCGATCCCGTGGGGCTTGGCGAAAACTTCGCCGCCTTCATGCACTTGGCCGATTACGACGAACAATTGGTCGGCTCGCGAATCTGGACCGAAACAGCCCAGATCGAAAAACGCCTCGCCGATCTGACGGCCCACATGGAAACAGTCATCCAAAAATACCTGCGAAACCAATATCGATCCATCGAGGAATACAACGCCCAAGCGGGTGAGGTTGCCGAACCTTTCCGGGTGCTGGTGGTCGCCAACTTCCCGGCGAATTTCTCCCTCGAAGCCTGCCGCCGTCTGGTGAGCATTGTGAACAGCGGCCCCTCGTGCGGGGTGTACACGCTGGTGACCCACGACCCAAAGCATCCGGTTCCGCAGGGATTCAACCTCGCGGATCTCGAACAGGCTTCCATCAATCTGGTGTGGAAGGACAAAAGTTTCACTTGGAAAGACCCGGATTTCGCGCCGTTCCCCCTGCAACTGGAAACACCTCCCTCGCTTGATGAGATCACCCGTCTCGTTCGACTGGTCGGCGAGCGAAGCAAAAACGCCAACCGGGTGGAGGTGAACTTTGATTTCGTCGGGCCGAAACCCATCGAAGTATGGGCTTCCGATTCGCGTTACGGCATCTCCGTGGCCATCGGCCGGGCCGGGGCGACGAAGCGGCAATACATGGAACTCGGCCGGGGAACGGCCCAGCATGCCCTCATCGCCGGGAAAACCGGGTCCGGGAAATCCACGCTGCTCCATGCTCTCATCACCAACCTGGCTTTGAACTATTCGCCAAGCGAAGTCGAACTGTATCTGATCGACTTCAAGAAAGGGGTCGAGTTTAAAGCCTACGCCAGCAATCGTCTTCCCCATGCCAAGGCCGTCGCCATCGAGAGCGAGCGGGAATTCGGCATGAGCGTGCTTCAACGTCTGGATAACGTCCTCAAAGAGCGTGGGGAAACCTTCCGTCTCGCCGGGGTGAACTCGGTCGGCGAATACCGGGACTGGCAGGACGGTCAGCGAAAGAACCACGGGACGGAAACCGCCCCGATGCCTCGCATCATGTTGATCGTGGACGAGTTTCAAGAATTCTTCGTGGAAGACGACCGTCTCGCCCAAGAATCCGCTTTGCTCCTCGACCGGTTGGTCCGCCAAGGCCGGGCGTTCGGGTTGCATGTCGTGCTTGGTTCGCAAACGCTCGGCGGCGCTTATTCGCTGGCTCGCAGCACCATCGACCAGATGGCTGTGCGGATCGCGCTGCAATGTTCCGAGGCCGACGCTCAATTGATTCTGAACAAAGACAACACCGGCGCCCGGTTGCTCACCCGGCCCGGCGAGGCAATTTACAACGACGCCAACGGCCTCGTTGAAGGGAATGACCTATTCCAGGTGGTCTGGCTGGCCGACGAGAAGCGAGAAAAGATTTTGTCGGAAATCCGCATCAAGGCCGACAATCTGGGCCAGGAAGCCAAGACGCCGCTGGTGTTCGAGGGGAACTCTTCGGCCGACATCCTCAAGAATGTTCGGCTGAGGGAATTGCTGGATGCTCCGGTTTATCCCGCGGCGATCCGGTCCACATCGTTCTGGCTTGGTGACGCCATCGCCATCAAAGATCCAACGGCGGCGAGCTTCCGGCCGATGAACGGGAACAACCTGCTGATGATCGGGCAGGATGAAACTCTTGCAGTACAACTCATGTCGATGGGGATGCTGAGTCTCGGCTTGCAACACGCCCCGAATGCCGTGAAGTTTTTCATGTTCGACGGAACACCCGACGACGCCGTCACGGCCGGGACGATGGGCCGGATCGTCAATGCCCTGCCCCACGATATTCAAATGCTTGACCGCAACGCCCTGGCGCCGGCGTTGACGGCCCTGGGCAATGAAGTGACCGCCCGGCAAAAGGGAGAAAGCGCGGACCGAACCCCCTGTTTCTTGTTCATCAACGGTATCCAGTGGTTCCGGGAACTGCGCAAAGAAGATGATTACGGATTCGGAAGACGCGGGGCGGAGCGGACGTTGAGCGCCGCTGAAAACCTGTTGACCATTCTGCGCGACGGGCCTCTGTATCAGGTGTTCACCATCGTCTGGGCCGACACCCCGGCGAACCTCGGTCGAAGCATTGACCGGGGCGGACAACGCGAGTTCGGCCAGCGGGTGTTGTTCCAGATGAGCGCCAACGATTCCAGCACGCTGATCGACACCCCGGCGGCCTCCCGGCTGGGCAAAAACCGGGCTTTGTACACCACCGAGGAAATGCCCTATCCGGAAAAATTCCGGCCGTATGGTTTGCCGACGCGGGAATGGTTGCAGACGGTTCGGCAGATCCTCGGACGACGGGTATTGCCTAATCCAAACGCATCATCTTCCACGCCACAGTGAGACTTGCGAGACCGAACAACACCAGCACCCCGCAAGCCCGGCTGATGATGAGAATGTTCGGTTCCGGGTTGATGAGGAGTTGCTGGTAGGCATCCAACGCCCAAGCGTGCGGCGTGACATGACTGACCATCCGCATCGTTTCCGGCATCAATTCACGGGGCATCATCGAGCCGCCGATCCCCGCCAAAACGAGAACCGTCAATGTGCCATAGACGGCCACTTGCGTTTCCGTTTTGGCGATGCTGGCAATTAACAGAGAAAGGCCCGTTGCGGCGATGGCTGTGGATGCGATCACCGCCAGCATCCAAACGGGCTTCTCGCCCCAACTCATGCCGAAGATCAGCCACCCGGCCGACATCAGAAACAAGCCTTGAAAGAGCGATATCCCGAGAGACGGGATGCTCTTTCCCGCAAGCAAATCAAACCGGGTGATCGGGGCCGCCCTCAATCGCACCAAGGTTCCCTGTCGTCGTTCGGCGACAAATTGCCAGCCGACGGTCAGCACCAAAAAGAAGGCAAATGTCACCGCATAGCCGGGAACAAGCACTTGAAAGCGGATGTCCCCTCGTTTTGGCAACGCCCCTTCTCGTTGATATTCCGAGACGTTTTCCGTTTGCGTTTGCTTCTGCTGACTCTTGGTAAGCCCCGCCCATGTCTTCGCCCGAAAGTTATAGTTGCTGAAAATCTCCTGAATCTCGTCTTGCACCTTTGGGCCAATTTCTTTGCGAATCGTGGGGGTCATCATTTCCCCCAAGGAAATGTCCTTGCCCATGTTGGCGAGGAATTCATCATCCTGAAACACCTTCTTGAGCATCGCCTGGAACTTCGGCGTCATCGGCTTGAAGGTCATGGCCGCAAGAGATCCAAGTTCCTTTTCCAAGAGTTTTTGAAACTTCGGATCGGCGAACATCTTGGCGAGCATCTTGTTCATCACCGGGTCAAGTTCCTTCAAGGCCGGCGTCGGCACCGGCTTCACTTGCTGGAAGCGAGCCGAGAGAAGTTCCATGAATTCATCGTCCCCCACCCGCTCGAACGCCTTGCCGATCATCCAAGGGATGACCACGCGGAAGAGCGTCACTTGGGCCACCTGTTCAATGATCGAGGCGGCCGCCTGTTGCGTGGGATCCTTAAGAATTCGCAGACCCACTTCCTCCGGGTTGATGCCATCCCGATAAAGCGGGTTCAACGGCTCGGGAGCCGCCTTGGTGAGAAAGGAACAGCGATCCATTTTCTCGCTGAAGTCTTCGCTAAAAACGAGGATCGCCGAGCGATCGCTGTTGCGGATCAACTCTTCGGCCTCCGCAAGCGAGGGAATGACTTCAATGCGGATGTCAGCCGTCCCGGCCAGATCGTCGAGAACCACCTGGCTCCACGGGCGGCCGGGAAAATCCCGGTGAACAGAGGTTTTTCCCGTGTCGAGGTTGACCACCGAAATGCGAAGCCGGTCATCGGGTTTCTGGCCGAATCCGCGTCCGACGGCAAGGCTGAGGACCGCAACAAAGACGATCGGCATCGCCAGCAGGATCACCGCCGAACGGTAATCCCGTTGCAGTTGGCGAAGATCCTTCCGGGCCAGTGTCCAAATGGGCATGGGAATCCCGTCAGAGGTGTGAGTTCAGGAAGATTGGGACTCGCCGGGAGTTTCCGGCACGAGAACCGCCCGAAGTTTGCGAAGCGACCGGAGGTAGCGCATCGACGCGGCGGCTTCCGTCAGGCCAAGCATCGCCGCCACGTCTTGATTGGAAAGTTGTTCGTGATGCCGCATTAGGATGATATCGCGGTCATCCTCGTTCAAATCACTTAGCGCCAGGTTCAAACGCCGTTGCAATTCGGTGTGGATGGCCGCCGAGGCCGGAGTGTGTTCGCCGTCGATCAACTGGGCCGCCAGTTGAATGGAAGATTCATCCGACCATGCGGGCTTTTGAATGGCTTGCTCGCGGTCGATGCTCCGGCGTTGAGCCTGCCGATGCCGACGATGGGTGTCGATAATCCGGTCTTGGGCCAGGTGCCGTAGCCAAAGGTGAAACGGCATCATCGGCGATTTCAGATATTCCGTCAAGCGTTGGTTGGCTTCCAGCAACACATCTTGAACGATGTCGCTGGCATCCACGCGGCGGGCCAACACCGGATCGAGCCGCAGGCCGACGATTTGGCGAAGCGGTTCGCGGAACTCCCCAAGGAGTTGGTCAACGGCCTGCGGGCTGCCCGCGCGGGCGTCGTTCAGGAGCTTTTGGGTTTGGTCATTGGTCGGCCACATGAAAACAGTATAGCCAAGTCAGGGGGAGACGGAACCGAAACGGGCGGCAAGCAGCCGATGAACGTGATTTTCGGTGATGCGTGCCATTTGCTCGGGATTGTCTTCGCCTCGTTCAGAGGCAGACTGGCATCGAATTCGCCGCGCCATTCGGCGAGTCGTTCGGCCATGCGATCATTCCTGATTTGGCTCGGGATCAGTCGGAGGATTTGCCTCGATTGGCGCTCTTCGGAGCAGCCGAGAAAGGCCGTAACCGCCGAGGATGGCGCCCAACACCATGCCCCCGCCAAAGCCGAGCATGATGGCATCCCGGCGATCCAATTCAAACAACCCCCGAGGTTCGTCTGCCTCATGGGGGGGCATGGGTGTGACAACGGGCAGAAGGGGCGTGGGAGCGGGCGCCACATCAACCAGTTCCACATCGTAATCATCCCCCGAGATTGACAACGACGTGGGAACCAATCCGGCGGGGACGGCTGCCGGAACGGCTTTCTTGGGGTTTTCCGACCGCTTGCCCGTTTCAAGACGGCCGACTGCAATCCCGGCGGCGGGAGCCGACGTTTTGGCAACAGGCACGGGCAACGGCGAAGGAGCGGACGAAACCGCATTGGACGGCAAAGCGGCCGCTTCCGTCGAGCCGCTTTCTTGGAGCCACTTCAGATACTCGGGCAACGGTTTGGGAGCCGGAATGTTGGCCGGGATGTTCCGAATCAACAATTGCAAGGCTTGCGCGGCCTTCTCCGGCGTCGAATACCGTTGCGCCGGGTCTTTGGCGAGCATCCAGTTCATCACATTTTGCAAACCGTCCGGCACCGGAGAAATCAGATCGGCAAGCGGGCGAGGGGGTTCCGTCGCATGGCGCATCACTTGGTTCAGAATGCTCTTGTCCGGGAACGGCGGTTGTCCGGTGAGCATGTGGAACAGCACACACCCGACAGAATAAATGTCCGACCGGATGTCGGCCGCACTGGCCTTCCGGGCTTGTTCCGGGGCCAGATATTCCGGGCTGCCCAGCAAAACGCCGTCGGAAGTGAGTTGTGTCGGATCTTCCTTGATGCTTTCATCAAAGACCGACTTGCCGACGCCGATGTCCAGAATTTTCACAGGCCGGTCAAGCGTGTCCGGGTCTTTGCGTCCGGTTCCCGAATCCAGCAACATGATATTTGTCGGGTTGATGTCCCGGTGGATCATGCCCTTTTCGTAAAGATTTTGAAGCCCAAGCAACACCTGATGGGCGATCCGCATGGCCTCCATCGGCGGCAGGCGTTTGCGTTCTCCGAGGATATCCTCCAAAGTATCCCCGTCGAGGTATTCCATCGCCAGATAATGCTTGTTGCCGGATGTGCCGAGTTGAAAAGCCCGCACGATGTTGGGGTGATCGAGCTTGGTGATGAGCCTCGCTTCCCGGCGAAAACGGGCAAGCGCGTCCGGATCTTTGGCCTTGGACCCCGGCAACACTTTGATGGCCACGGTCTGGCCCGATTGATGCACGGCCTTGTACACCCCGGCCATGCTTCCCTTGGCGATCAATTCGAGGATCTTGTATTGATCGAGGAAAAAGCCATCCGAGTGGCCTCGCGTCAGCAAAGCAAGCTGATATTCTGTCAGATATTTGTTTGAATAAAGTAATTTACGAAACGTATCAAGATCCTCCGGATCTTTCCCGGAGGATTGTTGATGCCGCACGACGTTTTTCACTTCGTCCGGCGTCATCAGTTTGCTTCGCACCAACAGGGTGCAGAACTCTTTCAGCGTCGTCGGTGCGGCCATCGGTTTTCGCTCACGTTGAATTGTCCTCCATCTTACGGTTGGAAAAAGCGAAGAACCAGCATTCCGGCTCGAAGATCGTCAAACCTGTTTTTTCACGAGCCAAGGGGCTATCGATAAGACATGACCCCCGCAAACCGACCCGCCCGTTTGGCAACCACCGCCCTGCTACTGATCGCCCACGGCAGCCGCCGGGCCGAGGCGAATGCCGATCTGGAGTTTTTGGCTAGTCGCATCCGGGAACGAGGGGAATACCTTCATGTGCAGCCAGCTTACTTGGAACTCTGCCCGCCGGATATCATCGACGGGGGTGGCATTTGCGTGGAAGCCGGGGCTACCCGCGTGATCCTGTTGCCCTATTTTCTCTCAGCCGGTATTCATGTGGTCGAGGATTTGACCGCCGCCCGTGACGAGTTGATGAAGCGACATCCCGGACGAGAGTTCACCGTCGCGGAACCGCTGGGGCGTCATCCTTTGTTGACTGACATCATGCTGGAACGGGCCGCAAAAGCCATCTGATGGTTTAATTTAAGTGAGTCCTCGAATCGGTTCACCATGATAAACATGATGCGGCCGATTTTGGGTGTCCTGCCACATGAAGCTCTTGGGAACCCCGAGTGATTCGTAGATGGTGGCCGCCAAGTTTTCCGGTGTTTGCGGATCACTCGTCGGGAAGGCGCCGGTTTTGTCCGTGGAACCGATCACCCGGCCTCCTTTCACACCGCCACCGGCGATGAACACGCTCTGGGCCGCCCCCCAATGGTCCCGGCCGGGCAATTTGTATGCTGTCGCCAAGCCAAACACCCGCGGGGTCCGGCCAAACTCACCCGCCATCACCACCAAGGTGTCATCCAGCAATCCTCGCTCTTGCAAATCATCCAAGAGAGCGGAAACACACTTGTCCGTTGGTGGAAAGAGTTTGTCTTTGAGGTGAGGGAAGGCGTTGCCGTGGGTGTCCCACGTCTCGTTGTTGCCAAGATTCACCTGGACCAGATTAACGCCGGCCTCCACCAATCTCGCCGCCATCAACAAGGACCAACCGAAGGCATTGTTCCCATATCGCTCGACATCTTTGGCCGGTTGCTGGCGAATATCGAACGCCTTGCGGACCTTCGCATCGGTCAACAAGGAAACGGCCGCTTGTCGATATCCATCCATCGGGGATTTGCCGGATTCCCGATCCAGTTTGGCCCGTTGACCGTCGACGATTTTCAACAGGTCGAGCCGCTGATCCAAGCGGATGCCGTCAATTCCCTGTGGCAGCGACAAATCCGGGATGTGGAAGCCTTGCCGTTGGGCCTTGTAGGCGCGCTCCTGATGATCGAATTCATAAGCCGGAAACGCCCCGTAAGCCTTGGGTTCAAAGGCCGAGGCTTCGAGGAACCAAGGATCTCGCTGACGGCCCATCATCCCGGCGAATTGGCCGGGAATCACCCGCCCCGTGTTGTGGACAATGCGATCCGGCAACACCACAGCGGGCGGCAGGTTGTTCCGGCGATTGGTCACCGCCCCGGTGACGGCCGCAATGGAAGGCCAGTCCGTTTCTTTGGGTTTGCTCGCATCAAAACCGGGCGGCAACTCGTTTCGGCCGGTGAGCATGAAAAGATGGGCGTCCGAGTGGTTGTTGGTGCGGTGGGTGAGCGAACGAATCAACGACCAGCGGTTGCTTCGTTTCGCCAGTTCGGGAAGATGCTCGCAAATTCGCACGCCGGGCGTTTGAGTGGCGATGGGTTTGAATTCCCCGCGAATGGAATCGGGGGCATCCGGCTTGAGATCAAAGCTGTCGTGCTGACCCAAGCCGCCGGAGAGAAAAATGTAAATCACCGCCCGGTGAGACTTGGGCTTGGCTGTTTCAGCCCGCAAACCCGCCAGATCGGACAAACCCAGACCAAGCAGGGACACACCACCGGCCTGCAACATGGTGCGCCGGGAAAACACGGGATGTTGAAGTCCGGCGGTCATGGTGTTTTTCCCTTTGTTCAGAAATTTCACGTCTTCGGACGAATGAACAAACAACAACAAAACCCGCCAATGGGAGAGTTGGGCGGGGCTTTCGGTCTCAACCAATCAGTTCGCTGATGGCTTTCCCGTCGGGAAGCACGCTCATCGGCCGGCCGGTGTGGTCGGGGAAGGTTCGTTCAATGTCGATGCCCATGTGTTGGTACATGGTGGCCCACAGATCGTTCGGCGAGAGGGGGCGGTCCTTGGGATGCGCTCCCTTGGAATCGGTGGACCCGACAATCTGGCCGACCCTCATGCCGCCACCGGCGACGAGGAGGGACATCGATTGGGGCCAGTGATCCCGACCCGGCCGGTTCTTGGCATGCTCGATTTTCGGAGTCCGGCCGAACTCCCCGGTGACAATCAACATCACCCGGCGATCCAGACCACGAGAATATAGGTCTTCAATCAGGGCAGTAACCGCCCGATCATAAAACTGTAGACGATACTTGGTATCCGTGAAAATGTGGCAGTTGACCGCGTGTGAATCCCAATTGTAAGTCACGTCTTCGGGGAACGACGACTGGCCGACGGGCGAAGGATTTTCCAGAACCATCGTGACAAACGAGCATCCGGCCTCAACAAGCCGACGGGCCAGTAAACAACGCTGCCCATAGCGGTGCATCCCGTAGCGTTCCCGGACATTCAAAGGTTCCCGGCCGAGATCAAATGCCTCTTTCGCCTTCGTGCTGGTGACCAGATCAACCGCCTTGCGTGAGAAAGTGTCCATCGCGGACATGGCCCCGGTGGCGTCGATTTCCCGTCGGGCGGTGTCCAACTTTTTCAGTAGCGATTGGCGGTCATGAAGTTTGTCAACCAGTTCGGCCGGGATGCTGAGATTTTGCACGCCGAACTTCGGGTCAGCCGGGTCGCCAGCCACGGTGAAGGGTGTCGTCGCCTGGCCCAAATAGGCCGCCCCAAAACTGAAGACATCCGTTCCCTGACGGCCATTGTCTGTTCCGGCGATGTAGTTCGGCAGACCGTTGTGAATTTCGTCCCGGCATTTGGCGACAATTGAACCAACCATCGGATGATCGTTCACAAAACCGACGGGCTGAAACGGATCACGGCCGGTAAGAAATCGCTTGTGCCCGCCACCGTGATCGCTGAAGGTGTGATGCACGGAGCGGATGATCGCATATTTGTCCGCACATTTCGCGTGCATCGGGAGATATTCGCTAACATCAATCCCCGGCACATTGGTGCGGATGGGATTGAACTCCCCGCGATATTCGGCCGGGGCATCCGGTTTGAGATCGTACATCTCCATGTGCGGCGCGCCACCCGGCAGCCAGAGGAGAATCACGGCGGGCATTTCGCTGACCGAGGGGCGGCTTGCCTCTGCCTGTAACCGGTTGAGGCTGGCCATGCCCAACGAGCCAATGCCAAAGGTTCCCGCGCCGAGAAAATGGCGCCGCGTCATCGGGCCGGGACAAACAAACGATTTCATTGAAGGTGACTCCCACGACGAGCAATGTCGTCGCGAAGTTCCGGCGGGTGGGTCTTGATAAAACTATCGCACAACCTTGCCTGATCGGCAAGCGTTATTCGTCCGAAAACCACATCGCCTTGCGGGCAACCGGGCATTCGGCGTATTCTGTGCATCGGCATTTTGGAGGCTAATCATGAAGGCGACGGACCGCCTGACGACCGAAGAACGGTTTCACGACGAACAGGCCGAGGAACGAGCCAGACGTTTCGCGGATCTGGCCTTGTTGCGTTTCGCGGATGAATGGTATCTGAACCATGAGCCGTGGATTCGACCGGCGGTCGGAATGCTCGGATCGCTGGCCGGGAAAATGCTTCTCGATTACGGCTGCGGCCACGGGATGGCCTCCGTGATGTTCGCCCGCCGGGGAGCATCGGTCACCGGCTTTGATCTCTCGGGAAAGTATGTCGAGGAAGCAAAACGGCGGGCGACCGCCAACGAAGTGGTGGCACACTTTCAAGTTGCCGATGCCGAGCGATTGCCGTTCGCCGACGCATCATTTGATCTCGTCTGGGGGAACGCCATCCTCCATCATTTGGACATGGACCAAGCCTGCAAAGAACTCAAGCGAATCTTGAGGCCAAACGGCGTCGCTGTGTTCTGTGAACCGTGGGGCGGCAATCCGTTGTTGGAGTTTGCCCGCCGACATCTCCCCTACTCCGGCAAGCACCGAACGCCGGACGAACGACCGCTTCGGCCCGCCGATCTGCCCGCGTTGCGTGTTCACTTCCCTAATTTGGAATGCCGGGGCCACCAATTCCTCGGCGTGTTGCAACGGATTTGGAAACGCGAATCCCCGGCGGGGAGTTGGACGGATCGCTTGGATTCCCAATTAATGTCGCGGTTTCCTGTGCTGGAAAAATGGAGCCGTTATGTGGTGTTGAGATTGAAAAACGAGTAGACTTGGAAAGATACGACATTCTGCGAATTGTCTGACCAAGCTGCATGGCCGACGACTCCCAAAGCACCTCCGCATCGACGACCGGGAAACCGCCTCCGCTCGTCCGTTCCGTCTGGCCGGATCGGGCGGTTCTGCTTTTGCTTGGTCTTTTGCTGCTTCTCCTGGGCGGGCGATGGTATCGCGATCATCACGGCGCCCGGCCCACGGAAATTTCCCACTCTCCAAAACATCTCGTTGATTTGAACCGGGCCACCATCGGCGATCTGGAACAATTGCCGGGAATCGGGCCGCAAACAGCCGAGCGGGTGGTGCGTTTCCGCGAACATAACGGCCCATATCGTTCGATTGACGATTTGAAGAAAGTGGGCGGCATTGGCGAGCGAACGCTCGAAAAAATTTCTCCATGGGTGACCGTCTCCCCGACAATCACGGACAAACCGCTTACCCCGGAACCGGATCGACTGGTCCGCGCCTCGCCGACCCGGATGACATCGAAGCCGAATCTTCCGACCGGCCGAATCAACATCAACACGGCATCGTTGGAAGAATTGGACAAACTACCCGGAATCGGCCGGGTATTGGCCCAACGAATGATCGATGCCCGCGCGGCAAAGCCATTTGCCAGCGTGGAAGACCTTCGCCGGGTCGGTGGCATCGGCGTCAAGAAACTGGAAGCGATCCGTGATCTGGTGACCGTCGCCGATTAACGGGCCTTCTCCCGTGCGGCGATCTCTTCCGCAAAAATGCCCCGGACTTTTTTCCGGCTGATCCGGTCAATCAAATCGGGAGCAAAGCGGTTGACGAACAGCAACACCTTGCCTTTGAACGTCAGATTGACGATCTTCTTTCCCCCGGCGATGGCGTTCAGCGTCGCATTGGCCACTTGTTCGGAGGTCATTCCCCGCATGTGGTCGAGTTGCATTTTGCCTTTTTTTTCCAGCATGTTTTGGGAAAAATTCGTCTGCGTCAGGCCGGGGTTGATCGTGATGACATCAATGTCAAACCGGGCAAATTCAGCCCGGATGGCCTGGCTCCAGCCTTCAACGGCAAACTTGCTGGCCGAATAAAGCGATCGCCCGGCGATGGCCCGTTTGCCGAGGATGGAGGACACGTTCACGAGGGCCGGAAGTTTGCCTTCCTTTAGCAAAGGAAGAAAGGCCCGCGTGGTTTCCACCGTTCCGAAGAAATTTGTTTCAATGATGCGGCGAAGAACTTCCGGCTCCGAATCCGCAAAATGCCCGGTGGCCCCGATCCCGGCGTTGTTGATGAGGATGTCCAGCCCGCCGAACTTTTCACGGGCGGCGGCCACCATCGCGTTGCGCCCTTCCTCGCTGGCCACATCAGCTTGAACCACTTCGAGCGTCTGGCCTTGTTTCCGCACCGTCTCGGCCAATTGGTTCAGAAGTTCAATCGAACGGGCGGCGGCCAGCACCTTCATTCCCCGCTTCGCGGCCAGTTCCGCGAGCGCCCGGCCGATGCCTTGGGAGGCCCCGGTCACCAGCACTCGCATTCCGGTCAAGTCGCGTCGGCGTCCCATCAACTGTCTCCGCTCGATGATTCCGTGATTCGTCACTTGTATTCGTCGAACGGCCGGCCGGGAGAAATGATCGCATCCGGGCGAAAGGAAAAAATGCCAAGCCAGCGGGCCGGAAACGACGGAAGACTTCCCCGAACCCGGAGAAGTCTTCCGATCATCACAGTAGTCGGGTCAGGTCACTTGGCCGCGACTTTTTCATCCTTTGGTGCAAGCGGGTTGATCTTGATCGCCAGCGGTTCGATCCAGTTCTTGTGATCGGCCGTGTAGTAAAGATATCCCCGGCTGGCCGGTCCCCGGTATTCACCCGGCATGTCGCAGACGAGATCAACGGTCAGGTCGATCTTCTGATTCGGGGCCATGTTCCGCCAGTACAGAATCAGTTCCCGGCCCCGCAACTCGAAGTAGCTGATCGTTTTCTTTTCGCGAAGGTCGGTCAGTTGCTTCATGTCAGTCGGAACCTTCATCCCGGCGGGAAGACCGATGATCGCCACCGTCATTCCCTGCCCTTGGTTCTTCAGATTCTCGAAGCTCACATTCAACGGGACGCTGTCACCTTCATTGGCGACATCCTTGGCCAGTTTCGTCGTCAATCGCACTTCGCACTTCTCACCGCTCACCGGCGTGAGAGAAGTGTAAGTGTAACCCAGCGTGAAGGGATACGGTTGCTTCGCGCTGGTTTCGATCAACACTTCGGTCTTCTCGCCAGCCTTGAACAGCGTTTCCGGGGTTTCGAGGTCCAGAGAGATCGTTTCCACATCTTTCTCGGTGAACTTCTTCGTGCCAACGCGACGCCCGCCGATGGACAAGGTCACTTCTCCGGCCTCGGGCGGATGAGCGTTGGCCTTGGCTTGGGTAATCAGGGCCTTGAGAGCCATGATCGTGGATTGGGTGGAGCCGAACCCGCCGTAGCCGCCGCGTTGCTGGCTGATCCACTTGGTGGTTTGCTTGATCGTCGGGGCAAAGGAAAGCTCCTTGACCCGGACCCAGCCCAGCATGCCCATCGCTGTGGTTTCAATATCCAAATCCCGGCCATGCGAGAAAGTGATGCTCGTCTCGGCCCCTTGAACGAAGCCTTCCTTCGTCACTCGTTGTTGGAGTTCGGTCATCAGCTTAACGGCTGTTTCGCGGTCATCCCGCAGCAACAAGATGTTGGCCACCAAGGCGACGAAGTACGAATCCCTCTCTTCCTTGGAGTCCTTCTTGAGAGCCTGCGCCTTGAGGGCGGCGATTTCTTTCTTGAGATCCAGCCCTTCCTTGTTGTCTGGGTCGCTTTCAACCAATGCCCATGTGATGTAGGCATCCGTCGTGTGCTTCGGGGCGCCTCCGAACGAGTCCAATGCCTGGGCGTTTCGCTTGAAGCCCCCCTGCCCGTCCCGGCGGCTCAAGAGGAAATCTTGAGTCCGCTTAATCATGACCGGGTCCACCGGGAAAACCTTGGCCATGTCCTTGAACTGGAGCAGGCCATAGGCGGTCAGCGCTTCGTGAGCCATGTCGGTCGAGCCGAACCACTCGAAACCCTGACGCATTTTGGCTGGCGTGTCCGGACACTCGTAGGACTTGAGAATCGCATATCCTCTGTCCAGCAGATCCTTGGCCCGTTTGCTGACTTCGGGGTTCGTCTGGTTCGCGTTCTGCATGTATTCCAGAATCAGCGTGTTCGGATAGTTGCTGGTGGAGGTTTGCTCGAAGCATCCGCCGGGTTCCCGAAGCAATCCATCCAGCCCTTTCACCAAGTCGGACATCGTGGTCGGATAGACATCCAGTTTCACTTTCAAGGTGTTCTTCACCATGTCTTTGGGAAGGCTCACATAGCCGGTGGCCTTTGTTTCCAGCATGTCGCTGGTGGCCCCGACGCCGGGGAAACCTTCGGGAACGACTTTCATCACCCGGCCAACCATGTCCGGTTCGGCGGTGGGTTCGCTGTTTCCGTTCACAATCAGGACCGCTTCCCCTGCGGTCGTCGGGCGAACTCGGAACACCTTGCGGCCCTTCTCGTTGGCCGAGAGGAGGATGGTGTCTTTCACCAATCCCTCGGCCGTGGTCAGCGAGCCTCCTTCGACTTTCAGTCCCGTGGGATGGAGCGTAAAGCTCACCGACCGGTTAGTGTCGCTGTCATTGACCACGCGAACCGGCACGTCGATCACGTCGCTTGATGTGACTTCCAACGGAAGTTTCGGATCAACCGTGAACGGTTTGCGGGCTTCGATTGTCTTGGTGACCGCCCCAATCCGGCCATCCACGGTGTGCCCGGCGACCATCACTTGATAGGTGGCGATGGCGTCTGACAATTGGAAGTTCACGTTCGTCTTGGCATTGTCCGGCAGGACGATCACCGGGTGCCAGTAAACCGTTTCCGCAAAGTCGCTGCGAACATCGGCGCTCAGTTCCGGATCGCGAGCATGGGCATATTCCCGATAAACAAACGGCAGGGCTTGGATTGGCGCCAGTTGGTCCATGTCCCCTTTCAACATCATGTCAGCGCGTCCCCCGCCGAATCCACCACCGGGGAAACCTCCTCCGGGAAACCCGCCGGGCATGCCAGGGCCGCCTCCGGGGAACCTGCGACCACCGCCGAATCCGCCGGGACCGCCGGGCATGCCGCCAAACTGCTCGTCCACCGCCGGTCCGCCCATTGGACGAAACCCTCTTCCGGGAGCCATCGCCGCACGGGCATCTTTCATCATTTTTCCGGCGCCGTTGGCCATCACCCTCTTGGCCTGCTCTTCCTTCAATTCCCGATTCAGATTGTTGGCCATTTTCAATTGCCGGTCAGCGGCTAGTCGCGGCACCGCGCCTTTGGCATCATTGAAAGCTCCGGGTTTGCCGTCTTGCTTCTCAAACTTCCTCGCTTCATCCATCAATTTCGCCTTGTCGGCCCGCATGGCCGGGGCCATGCGCGGAGCCATCATTCCGGGTGGGGTCGGAGCGGGAGCGGGAATTGCTCCTCCCCCGCCAATGCCGCCGGCTCCGTCGAACTGTGCGGCCGCCTTCGGAGCAGCTTCTTCTTTGGCGTTTTCGAGTCCGACTGCATCATCCCGCATGTCAGGCATTTGGGCCTTGCCGGGCGCGATATCCCTTGAGGCCACCTTGGTGCCGTTCGCGTTTTTCATGCGAGCCATGCTGTAATCCCGGCCCGATTGATAATCCCCGCTTGTGACGTAGATTCCCGCCATCAGCACGACGGCAATTGCAAGGCTTGCGACGGCTGTCGCATGGAACATCGCCCGACGACCAGCTTGTTGCCGGATGGAGAGAATCACCGCTCCAATGGCCAGACACATGACGGCGATCAGAAACACTGGCATGGCCATCGAGCGGACTTGACCGAACCTTGTTTCAAACTCAAAAAGCTCGGCCGAGGCCCGCGAACGTTCGTCTTCTCGAAGGGTTCGGGTTGTTTCGGCCGATTGAACTTTTGCCGCCAAGGCGGGTGCTTCGTTGCCAAAGAATTCCGCCTGCTTTTCATCAGCCTCGTTGGCTCGCAGGGCGACTTCTTCCAGTTTGGGCTGGAATTCGGAATTCACCCGCCGTTCTTCCATGTGATAAAGATCAACCGGAGCTTGGGTGCGTTGACCGTTCGAGACAAGCATCCGCTCCACTTCGGATCGGTCTTCCGGTTTGGCCGCCGGAATGTTCTGCTCGGCGAATCGCCGCCAGCCCTGGGTGCCCAACAGAAGATCGAGGGCCACGGCCGCCTTCGGATGTTCGGTCAGCAGGAAGTCCGCGTGTTCCAATTCACCGGGGTTCTTCACATCACCGGCGATCAGGAATTGCGTCGGCATCAGGCGATCTGTCTTGTTGTCCGCCATCGTGATTACGCTTTGATTCACCACGGCCACCATCAGGACCGCCGGGGCGGCGACTTCCTTCTCGTTGACAGACGAGAGTTCCAAGCTGACCTTGCCCGCTGGTGAATAGCGTGTTTTGTCCGGATTCACTCCAATGTGAAGCTGTTCGGCCGGTTTGCGATAAACCAAACGCTCGGCTCGGGGAATCAGATTCGCCCGGCCCTCGCCCGCCTTGGCCGGTTCTTCAAACACGGTGATCCGGGTCACGCCGCCAAGTTTTTCATCTCCCTGAAGTTGCACATCCGCCGGCTTTCCGGCCACCACTTCGATTCGTTTGTGTTCGATGAGCCGGCCACGGGCATACGCCCCGACTTGGAGAGTTTTTGTCCCCTGGCCAACTTGCAGTTTGAGCCGGATTGGGTCGCCCCGTTCCGTCACCGCATCGGCAGCCGTGAGGATCACCCCGTCGGCCTTGGCGGCCGGAAGCGGGAATCCTTCTTTCGCGGGCGGCTCGATCGTGCCGGGTGTTTCGACTTTCAGGAAATATTTTTTCCCGGCCAGCGGAGTGAAAACAAACACACCCTGCCCGCGGTTCACACCGGGATGTTCCGCATCCGTGAGGGTGGCCACATCGGCGACCTTGTCCTTGCCATCGGTGATCTGTCCCTTGAGGTCCGCCGGTTTGCCTTGCGGCGTGCGGACTTGCACATAAACCCGCGAAGAAACTCCCTCAACCAAGTCCCCGCCTTCGGGGAAGAACTCGACGTTGAGATTTTTGCCGATCACCGGGATCGGACGAACAATGGTTTCCGGTTGGCCGCCGTCGATGACGGTGACGGCAAGGGAGGCATTGCCGTTGCCCACATTCCCCGGCAGTTTGAAGCGGATGTTTAACACACCCTTGGAATTGAAGCGAACATTGCCCTCATTGTAAAACGGAACCCCCTCGACACTGGCGACGATGTTCGCCCGGCCGTCAACCAAGGCTCCGCCCGCCGTGCGGGAGGCTTCCAGCCGGGCTTGCACCCAATCGTTGGCCCCGTAGGATTTGCCGTCGAACTCCAGTTTCTTTTCAAACACATCGGTCACATAGGAGTTCACAATAAACTTGCGGGTGGCGAGAAGTGATTCCGCGCGAGTTTGCTCGTTAATTTCCCATACTTCGAGGGCATATTCTCCCCCAGCAGTTTCGTCGGGGATTTCATAGTCGCCGATGCCGATGCCGCGCACCGGCTTGCGATCCGGCCCGAGAAGGGGTTTCAAACCGTCCATCACCCGACCGTTGCCGTTGTCCAGTTCGACAACCGCCGACGCGGGATCTCGAAGCCGAAACTTCAAAAAAGTGTCATGGTCCGGCGGCAGGAAGGTCGCCCGGTCCAGTGTGAGCGAGCGGAAATGGACAACCTCGCCCTTTTTGTAAAGGGGCTTGTCCGTCGCCAAATGCGTGACGAAAACCGACCGGGCCAACGGCACCTTCTCGGCCAAAACGCTCTTATGATTGTCTTCGTTGTAGGCGACCACCTCCAAGAACAATTCGGAGCCGGGCTTCACTCCTTCCCAGAAACTCGTGGGGAGTTTCAGCGTTGACGGGGCCTGTGGTTTGTCATGTGTTTCCCGAAGCAATTCGCGGTTGTTCTGGTCTCGCATCACCACTTCCAGCTTCTTGGGAAGGGTGTAGCCGCCTTGTTTGTTGAGTGTCTGGATTCGCCACTCGTTCGGGGCACCCGGCTGAATGCGGGCCGGACCCGAGAGTTGCACCATGAAGTCCTTTTGCTCGATGGACTTCCGGGCCGAGAAAATCGCGTCTTGGTAGTTCTTAACCAGTTCGGCCTGCGCCGTCTCGGCCTCCTTGGCGGCCTTCTCGACAGCTTCGGTGCGAGACTTGGATTCCTGGCGTGCCTCGGCCAGAAGCCGGTCTGCCTCCCCAACCTTCTGCTGCGCTTGCAGGACTTCTTGCTTCTGGAAGTACCATCCGGTGAACTGGGTGGCCGCCGGGACGCCCAGACAGGCCACCACCAGCACACTGGCCGCCAAGGCCCAGCGTTGCCAAACACCCGCCATCGTTGGTCTTGGAGTTGCAGTTGTTGCGGGGACAGCGTGCCGGATTGGCGGAACCGCGGGGCTGGCGGGGACTTGGAACGTCACCTGCGGGTGGGCGTCTTTGGCCGCGCCGGCGAGCCGGGCCTGCCATTTTTCGCTTTCGCGGGCGAGTTCGGCCCCCTCCGGGGTGGCCAGATAGGCTTCGAGTTCGAGACGGTCCTTGTCGTCGAGCAAACCATACACGTGTTCAAGCATCAAGGCTTGAAATCGTTCGCGATCGGGCATGGGAACACTCATGGAATGATCCGCCAATTGGAGATCGATGTTGGATTCAGGTAAGAGAGTCTGCGAAGACGGGAGGTCTTCAGGCAAGGACTTTACGTAGTTTCTGGAGAGCAGAGCGCATCTGGGTTTTCACGGTTCCCACGGGAGAATGGCGTATTTCCGCGATCTGCTCGTAGGTGAAGCCGCCGTTCTGGCGCAACAAAAAGACTTCCTTCTCTTCGGTTCTCAATTCGGTGATGGCTTGGCGAAGACGGCTCAGGTCTTCCTGTTCTTCAATGGCCGAACTCACTGTTGTCTCGCGTCCCATGAGCATGTTTTCGTCCCCGGCAAAGGGTCTGGCCCGACGGTTCCAGGCGGACCGCTGCATGTCCTTGGCCGTGTTCAAACCGACGCGGAAAATCCACGCCCGGATATTGAGCACGTCCGGCAACGATTCGCGGGACCGCCAGCATTTTAAGAAGGCATCCTGGGCGGCATCCTGAGCGGCATCCCGATCCCCGAGCACGTAAACCAACGTGCTGAGCAACTCATCCCGCATGTCGTTGAAGGCATGTGTGAGGATGTCGCCCCATTCGCCGGGAGCCGGGCGGACGGGTTCGGGCGTCACCGGGGGTCGATCCAAGGTCTGGCCCGTGCCGGGATTGCTCATGGTTCCGTTACCCTTTTGACGGGAGCCGATGGCGGCGGGATTGATTCATCGTTAAATTTCTGGGGAATATTCGTCCGATGGCTCGAAACTTCCTGATCTTCAATGACGGTGATAAGCCAGACAAATCACCGGTGACTGGTTCTTTTCAATCCGCCGCCAGTTCACGAAGGCGACCACGTCGAGCAATTGTTCCCACAAAACAGGCCGTTTCAGGGAGAAGGCTTCCGCGTAGTTCAACACCAGAGTGACGTGTTCGCCGGAGGAGACATTCACGGCGGACATCTTCGCCGAGGGGTCGTCCAAGTGAGTGAGCGAATCGGCAAGGGCATCCAAGTTTCGACCGTAGGTGTCGGGGAACCCGAAGGTTTCCTGCAACACGTCGTGAAAACTGGCGGCATCAATGATCCGGCGGGTGTCGATTTTGAGGATGAGCATCGGAGATTCTCCGTGAGATGGACCGATCAGGTCAGCGGATCTTTTTGAAGGTGGAATAATGGTCGTCCGTGAAATACGCGCTGCCATCCGACCCGGTGACCAACCGTTCCGGTCCGCGATTGACGCCGGGGCGCAATGGATTAACATCCCATTCCCGGTACTTGATTTTGCGGCCCTTGTCGTCGGCGGGGAGGCGTTTTTCAAAGTTGCCGAATGTCCGGCCCCCTTCGTAACCATCCGGGGCATCGCCATGCTGATCGACATGGGCGAGCATTTTCATCGCCTTGTCCGGCACACCCTTCGGCGCCACCGGACCTTTTGCCACCGGAACAGCGGGGCTTTTCGTGGCGGGGACAAACATCTCCGCAAGGAAGGTTTTGATCGAATCGTTGGCCCGTTGGTCGGCGTCGGCATCGTAGGCCCGGCCGGTCTTGAGGTCACGCCCAGCCTTGGGGTTGGTGAATTCTCCGGCTACTCCACCCAACCGAAGCATTTGCCAGTCGACGCCCCCGGCCCGCATTTCTTCCTCGAAGGCGGCAAGCTTGCCCCCCGGAACCAGCGGGTCTTCGGAACCGACGATTACCAGCACGGAACAGCCAATTTTCTTGGCATCATTCCCGATGGCTGACAGATCGCAATGGATGCAAACGATGCCTTCCAACTCGCCGCCAGAACGGGCCAGTTCCAGAAGAGCCAGCCCGCCGACACCGTATCCGACACCGGCCAATTTCTTGGAATCAATCTGGGGGATTTTCGCACAGAGTTCGACGGCCGCCGCCATCCGGGCACGCACCAAAGCCCGGTCTTTGCCGCCGAGGCCGAGCTTTGTCGCCGCGTCTTTGCCGTCTTTAGGCAGCACGCCTTTGCCATACAGATCGACGCTGAGAACCGCGTAACCTATCCGGGCGATTTGAGCGGCCTTGACACGGGCATCCGCATGGGCCGCCCCCAACTCGGATACGAGCAACACTCCCGGACGCTTGGCGGCCGAGGCGTTGTCGTGAATAAGGACGGCTTCCAGTGCGACCGGGCCGTGTTTATATTCGATGTTTTTGGCGACGATTTCCGCCGACGCAACGGAGGTGACGAACAGCAGACTGAGAACCGAAATGATCAAATGACGCATCCGCAAACTCCGCAAAGGGGAGAGTCTGCGGGGAATTCTAGTTACCGAATCAAGAACGGATTAGTCTTTGCTGGCGGGAATCTTTGACATCGGTTTGTAATCAACCATCGTTTCGAGCTTGGCGAGCCGTTCCCGCAATTCGAGGACTTGCTTGCACAAGTCCTTGCGATCATCCTCCAGCGATTTGTTTTGAGCCTCGCGGGCGGCGAGTTTTTGTTCCAACCCATAGATCATCGACTGGGTCTGGCTGAGGGTTTTGTGTTGCTCTTCCGCCGACTTCAACCGTTGCTCGAAGACCGAAACCCGTTCGATCATTGACTTCTGCTCGGAGCGGTTTTCCGTCAACCCGCCCATCTGATCTTTCATTCCGGTCAACATGCCTCGGAGTTCTTGCACTTCCTGTAACTTGTTCCAAAAACTTTGCGTGCGGCTGTTGAATTCTTCCTTCTTGACCAGTTCCGAACGGGCTTCGTTGGCCCGAGAAACTTCGTTTCGCAATTCAGTGATCGTCGCATTCAGATTGTTGTAAACCGTCACCAACGCCAGGGCGACAATGCTGAAGATGGTCCCGCCAAAGACACGCCAGAAGAGAGAGATGCGTTCGTCCCCCGAGGAAGGTTCGGCTTGACGGCGGCGACTTTTGGGGAGATTTTCTTGATGATGGCCCGCATTCCCGAGCGTCAACACTTCCGTGTCCGTTTGGGAGCGTTCGTCAAGATAGGAAACCTCATCGGAAGTGCGTCGGCTTGTCATGGTGGCCTCCCTGCCCTGTCTCGCCAATCCCTGGCTGTCGGCTTGAATTTCCTAATCCGCCGGAAAAAGTTTGTCGGCTTTTTCCGGCGGGTTGATGAAATAGATACGTTAAAAACCCGCCTGTCTTGCGCGCGTTTTCATGAACCCGCCAGTGGCACCCCCAGATTGGCGTGTAGATCCACAAGCTGTTTCTCCAACCGGTTTACCGTCTCCCGCAATTGGGCAATCTGGGCAATCGCTTCGTCCAACCGGGGATCGGGTTTGACAATCTCGGCAACCGGGGCGGTCACGGTTCTCGGCGTTGGCGGCGGGGTTTCCGGCTCCGGGGCAAGGCCGCTGACCGGGTGCCGCTGACGGATGGCATGAAGTTCGTTGGGCGTGTGGAAACCGTGGGTCAGAATTGCCCCGCGCCGGGCCTCGGGGGTAATCCAGACAACCATTCCACGTTCAACCAAATTTCTTAAGAACTCCGGCAGTTCTTCGCTATCAACGGTCTCCATCCGCGAGGCCCGCGTCCGGGCCTCGGCGGCGGTTTGCGGTCCCCGAAGGAGCAACTCAGCCATCAAGGCTACTTCAGGCTTGGTGAGTTTCCACGCATCGTACAGGTTGTGCCGCCAGCGGTCGGTGCGGCCACCGGTTTGCCGGAACACCAACCCCTTGCGCGCGAGTTGCGTGAGGGCCTCATCAACCTCCGGTTCTTCGTAGTTCACCAGCGGGTCGCGGTTTGATTTTTGATTGCTGCCGACGACGACGGCATTGAGAGTCAGCGGTTCGGAAGTCGCGGCCGTCATGGCCTTCTCAACCAACACACCCAAGATGCGACGTTCCATCGGAGAGAACGGTTCCGGCATACGATTAACCTTAAGAAACGAAAAAACCCCTGTGTCTTCGGTGATTGTGGGAATCACTCGGAAAGACGCAAGGGGTTGTTTCTATTCAATCTTCGGAACATCAGCCTTGCAAATGGGCTTCGATGAACCAGAGAGCCTGGTCGAGATCGCGGGAGATCGACGTGAACAAGTCGGCAGTGGATTTGTCGCCGAGTCCGTCAGCCTTGTCGATCGCTTCACGGGTCGTCTTGGCCAAGGCCGCATAGCGATCAGCCAGAGCGGTCAGGTGTTGTTGGGAATTGACGGCATCCGTGGGATATTCGGGCAGCCGGGAATTCTTGGCCGCCATCCGGGCGGTGCCCATCGCGACGCCACCCAACGCGGTGGTCCGTTCGGCGATTTCATCCACATGTTCGATGATCTGTCCGGCAAATTCGTCGAACATTTTGTGAACGGCGATGAAATTCGCTCCTTTCACGTTCCAATGGGCTTGTTTGGTTTGCGTGAACAAGTCGGAAGTGTCGGCCAATTGTTGGTTCAGCAATTCCACGATTTTCTCGCGGACATCGGACTTGATATCGATTCGAGTCTTGAAGAAGTGACGCTCGCTCATCTTGAGGCTCCCGGTTGAGAATGATTGCACTTGATTGGTATTACAGCAAACCCAATGCCGTCTTTCAGTCCATCCCGCCAAAATACCCCGAAGAATCTTCGGGGTATTTCAATCATTAAAATAGTTGTCGGCTTACTTTCCTTTGTGAAGAACTTCGTCAATGGGGTCGCCTTCCAACGCCCGCATGTAGGTGACAAGGTCTTTCTTCTCTTCGGGGGTCAGACCGAGAACCTTGGGGATGACCGGCCAACCGCCGCGAGTGAAAATCTTCGGCTCGGGGCCGGTGTATTTCGCTCCGCTCTTGTTGGCAATCATGAACACCTTTTCGGCTTCAAAGTCCCGCATCTTCGGGTCGAGGAATTCATTGGCGTTCCCCCCTTTGTCATAAAAATTCACGACTTCTTCCAACGTCTTCTCGCCGCCATCGTGCATGTATGGCCGGCTGGCGAGCAACCCCCGCAGGGCCGGGGTCTTGAATGCGCCATAAAGGGAAACATCCTTCGCACCAATTGGTTGGGCGGCGAAGCGGCCTTCCTGTCCCGGCTTGATCTTTCCGTCCACCACGCCAACGCCAAGGTTATGGAACGTGTGATCCGTGAACGTCTCCCCCACATGGCAATTGTTGCAACGGGCCTTCCCGAAGAACAACAATCGGCCGTTGTTGATTGACTTGGCGACTTCGGGAATCTTCCCCGCATCGGCGGCCGGATCAAGATTCAAGGCTTGCAGCGAATGGATGTCCTTGGCCGCGAAAGCCTCCCTCAGCACTTTCTCGTAGTCCTTGGGTTGCGGATCGAATTTGTTGTTCTCTTCTTCCTCGGCTCGCGTCCGGGCAGCCACGTCGGCCCGGTCTTGGATCGAATTGCCGACCAACACGGTGCGTTCGTAGGTGGCGATGGCCTTGGCGGCCGTGTCCCGCGTGGCTCCGTGGCCGAATTCTTTCTCGAACAAGGTGGCGTACTTTTCCGACTTGCGAACCCGCTTGATGGCCTCGTTCCAAGGATTCCCCTTGCCGTCAAACATTTCCACGTTGTTCTGGACCGGTCCTTGGGATTGCGCTTCCAGCGACTCAGCCCGGCCGTCCCAGAACTGGAAGCGGTTAAAAGCCGAGTTCATCACAGTAGGGGCGTTCATCCCGCCAATGCTGCCGGAGATTCCCTTGGAAGTCTTGGATGCATCTGAAAAACCCGCTTTCGGGGTGTGGCAGGTCGAACACGACACGGCCCCGTCGCTGGAAAGAATCGGATCATAATAGAGTTGCTTGCCAAGCTGCCATTTGGCGAACGTCATCGCGTTTTCACCCGGAACGGTCGGAACCACGTTCAGCCCCAACGGCATCTTGATCTTGATGACCTTGCGTTCGGAAGTTTTCCCGGTCAGCGGGTCGAGGGCTGTTTCCGTCAGTTCGTTGAAGAATTTGGGGAGTTTCGCCCATTCGGCCTTGTTCTGCCCGCGGCTCACGAACACCATCGGAATCTGTTCCGCGAACGGGCGTTTTAATGCCTCGTTCGGCAGATCGACTTCCAGTTCCGGTTCGTCAGCGGGAAGGGTCGTCACCAAGGAGAGAATGGTGAGGGTCGCAAGCAGCCATCGGGACCGCGAATGCATGTCCGTGCCTTTCAAGAGGAGGATAACTCAAACCAAATGGGCGTGTCAGTGGCAGGTAAGGTTCATGAATAAGCGTGGCGGGCAAACAGTGCAAGAGCTTGAAGTGAAGATTGGACGTGGAAAAACGCGATTGGATTCAACAAATGTCCGCGAATCCGCAAGTGACATCGGCCGAGTCCGCTGTTATCCTGATGACAGATCATTCAAGCGAAAGTGTCCCGATGTTTGGCCGATGGTGGTTTCCCGTGGCGTTCGGCATGGCCATCCTGCTCACCCTGCCCGCCATCGTCTTTTTTGCAATGGATCTGTTCGGCTATGGCGGCGAAGTGAACACCTGGCTTGAGGCCCGGCTGAAACTGAGCTACCATTCACCGCTCGCCAATTGGGCCAACATCGTCCTGATGATTTTGCCCGTCGTTTTGCTTCTGCTCTACCTGCTCAAATTGCGACGCAAGCCCCAGATGGTGGCCAGCACGTTCCTATGGAAAAAGAGCATCGAAGACTTGCATGTGAACAGCCTGTTGCAATGGCTTCGCCGCAATGTGCTGTTGCTGCTTCAATTGCTGGTGATCGCCTGCGGGCTGTATGCCGTGCTGGCTCCGCAATTGCACGGATCGAAGACCTCCGGCAAGTATTTCATCATCATGGTGGACAACTCGGCCAGCATGTCCGCGACCGATGTGGCCCCGAACCGTCTTGAATGGGCGAAGGCCGAGGCTCTCAAGGAAATCGATGTCGCTTCCGATTCGGACATTGGCATGGTGATTGTCTTCAACTCAACGGCCGAGATTCGCCAGTCTTACACCGGCAACAAATCCCTCTTGCGGAAGGCCGTCGAGGAAATCCGACCAACGATGCTGCCGACTCAAATCGACGAAGCCCTCAGCCTGGCGGCAAGCCTCGCCAATCCGATGCGATCCACCGAAGACGCGGCCGTCCGCCCGGAAAATCCCGAACCCGGCAAAGAGCGAACTTACGCCGCCATCGAAGGTTTGTTGGCTGACATCCACTTGTACTCGGACGGACGCTTTGCCGATCAACCCACTTTCGCGCTCGCCAACCTTCAATTGAACTTCCATGCCCCGGAGACGAAGGAACGAGGCAACGCGAACAACATTGGAATCACGCGGTTCGACGCCATCCGGGATGAAACCACCCCCACGAAGATTCAGGCGTTCGTCACCTTGATGAACTTCCGAAACGCCCCGGCGAAAGTCGGCCTCGAACTTGATTTGATGGCTGGCAACCAGCGGGTCTTGGATGTTCGCCGAAAAGACTTGGTGTTGCCGCCGCGTGTTTATCAGGAACCGGCTGCGGGCGACCCCGACCCGGCGAAACAGACGAAGGACGTTCCCGGCGAAGCAGTCGTCAAATTCGACTTGGGGAATGTGGAGGAAAACGCGGACATCACCCTGCGAGTCCGCTTGGTGGGGACGAAAGACGCCTTTACGGCCGACGATCAGGCGTGGGTTGTCCTGAGCCAGATTCGCAAGGCTCAAGTGTTGATCGTCGGGCCGGGTAATCCGCTGTTGAAAAACTTCTTCGACTCGAAGGCCACCCGGACGATCTGCGATGTGGCTGAGATCACGCCCGCTCAAATGGCCGACTCAAAATCTTACGGCATCCCGGTTCAGGAAGGCCGTTTCGACTTGGTGATCTTCGACCGATGCGGCCCGGCCCGCGAAGAGGACATGCCAAGGGCGAACACCTTGTTCATCGGTCAACCGCCGCCGCCGTGGCACTTGGAAGGCGCGGACGATGCGTACAAAGTCGAAAAGGTGACATTTCCCCAAATTCGCGGCTGGTCCGACCAAGACCCGGTGATGCGCGGCCTCCGGGGTTGGTACGAGCTGGAAGTGGCCGAGGCCCATCGGTACAAGAACCTGCCGCCGAAGACGCCGCGATTGCTGGAAGGGGATAAGGATCTGCTGTTGCTCTTTCCGCTCTCCCGGCAGACACACAAGGATTTGGTGCTGGCGTTTCCCCTCTCGACCAACGACGAAAAATGGAACACCCGTTGGTTTTTGAAGCCTGTGTTTCCGTTATTCTTGTGGAACGTGGTCCGCACGCTGGGCAACGTCCGGGACAACGCGACTGAAGAAAGCGTCACTCCCGGCAACCCTGTCCGGCTGCAACCGCCGGGAGATGTGACCGAGATCAGCATCGCCAGCCCCGATGGCGCGTCCGTTGACCTGAAACGGGGATCGCGGAATGATTTCCAGTTCGGCCAGGCCAATGAACTGGGGGTTTACGGAGCCACGTGGAAAAAGGAGTCACACCGATTCGCAGTGAATCTCTTTGATCCGAACGAGAGCCACATTGAACCCCGGCCGTCGGTGCGAATCGGCGATGTGGAAGTTCAAGCGGGAGTCCAGCGGGAAAAACTCCGGGAACTGTGGCGCTGGCCGGTTTTGGCGGCCTTGGTTGTCCTATTGCTGGAATGGTGGATCTATAATCGGCGAGTGCATGTGTGACCTTCGGAGTGGTGAATGATCGACCCGGCCGACCGTGAAGCCCTTTTTGCCAGGATCATGGAAGATCCCGACGACGACGCCCCCCGTCTGATTTATTCCGACATCCTCGAAGAATCCGGAGATGGCGACCGGGCCGAGTTTATCCGGCTGCAAGTTCGGATCGCCCGGATGACTTTCACCGATCCTGACCGTGAAAATATCCAGTCCAAAATCCGCGATTTGGAACTTGAACACGGGGTGGAATGGATCAACGAACTTCCGCATATTCGCGGTTTGCATTGGGAAATCTTTGAACGGGGTTTCATCTCAACAGCCCGGATTGAGAAACCGGATGTTCTGTTCGAGAATGCCGATTCCATCTTCCGGTTCACCCCGATCTCCCGTCTTCGACTGCATCAATTTTATTCGGACGATGTTCGCCGAATGGCTCCCCTGTCCATCCTGAATCAAATCAAGGAATTGGACATGGAAGATGGTTGCCGGGCGGGCAACGCCGGGGTGGAAGCGTTGGTGGAAGAAGGACAGTTAAAGACCTTAAATGCCCTTCGTCTTCCGGGAAACAATCTCGGACCAAGCGCGGCCAGATTGATTGGCACACCGGAGCTTGCTCCAAAACTCAGATATCTGGATCTTTCCAGAAACGATTTTTATGACGACGGGATTGAATCATTGGTGGGCAACGGCCATATCACCCAGCTGGCTAAACTTCTGCTTAATTCATGCCGAATATCGCATTCCGGTTTGGGTCATCTGAACAATGCCGGCTCATGGGATCAATTGCGATTTCTTGGGCTTGGAGACAATCCGCTAGGCGCCGGAGGAATGATTATCGGGGCAAATCACCAATTCAGCGGTTTGCGAGCTCTGCTCATGGATGGCTGCGGCCTCGGAGATGGAAGCATGGTCGCTTTTCTCCATGCCTGCTATCTTCCCGAACTCGAATGGCTGTACTTGCGACGGAACAACTTCACGGATTACTCAGCCGAATTACTAACCAGAACCAGCCACCTCGTCAGCCTTCGACAACTCAATCTCGGCGACAATCACGTCACCCGCCTTCACCTGCCCGCGCTTCAAGAACGTTATGGACCCGGCGTCATCGTCGATTAGTGAACTTTCGTGAAGGGTTGGTGAACAATGACGGATCAACGCTTGCGTTTCCTTGAATCCGATGGTTAAAATGATTTCTGTGAGAACCTCCCTCCCCAAAACCATGTCGTTGCCTGCAATCAAGCCGGTTTACCCGGAGAAAGGGATGCTGCGATGTCCGACTATCACCAGCCTTCCCCGCTTGAGGCCAGCGTCCTCGTCCTGAACAAGATGTTCATGGCCGTTCACGTTGTGAGCGTCAAGCGGGCCTTCTGCCTGCTCTTCAAAGACCTTGCCGAAGTGGTGGTCATGGAAGACGGCCAGTACATGACGTACGACTTTGCCACGTGGCGGGAGGTCAGCGAGTTCAAGGCAAAGAACTTCCAGCGGGCGGAAGACGACGACTGGGTGCGAGGGGCGAGTTTCGAGATTCAAGCCCCGCGAGTGATTCGCCTGTTGGATTATGACCGAGTGCCAAAGCAAACGGTCAAGTTCAACCGCCGGAACATCTTCGCGCGGGACGGGAACCAATGCCAGTATTGCGGCAAGAAGTTCCCGACCTCCGAACTGAGCCTTGACCACGTGCTGCCGCGTTCCCAAAAGGGGGGAACAACGTGGGAGAACATCGTGTGCGCCTGCGTGGATTGCAACGTCCGCAAGGGGGGCCGCACGCCGCGACAGGCGAACATGGCGCTGATCCGCAAGCCGGAGAAGCCGCGACGCAGCCCGTTGTTGGTGATGAAGCTGTCCCAACGAAAATACCGCTCTTGGCAGAACTTCCTCGACGCGGCCTATTGGGATGTTGAACTAAAGTAACGAACCCCGCGACCCGGACGCCAAAAGTGTCCGGGTCTTTTTGTTTGCCGCTCGGAAGAGAAGAGTCACACGCAGCCGCGTGAAAGGACGAGCTTCGCCACGGATTAACGAAAATTGATTTGAGGTATTTCTCTGGCGAAACCTCTCCTCTTTTTCGTAGACTCTTGGCGAGCCTGCCCCATTGTGTCTTTGCGAGAAACTCTTCCTTCCCTTTGAGCAATCATGTTTCGCATCACCCTTCTCGGCCTGTTACTGTTCGCCACATTCGCCATCGCCGCTCCTTCGCCGAACATTGTCCTCATTTATGCGGACGACATGGGATATGGCGATCTTGGATGTTACGGAAACAAAACCATCAAGACGCCAAACCTCGACCGGCTGGCCAAAGAGGGAGTACGGTTTACGGACTTCTACGTGGCCCAAGCGGTTTGCTCCGCATCCCGAACTGCCCTGCTGACGGGGTGCTACCCGAACCGTTTGGGCATCCTCGGCGCGCTGTCCCACACCAGCCGCAACGGCATCAGCGCCAAAGAAACCACCCTCGCGGAAGTCTGCAAGTCCAAGGGATATTCCACGGCCATTTTCGGCAAATGGCATCTCGGCCATCACCCGGAGTTTCTGCCCACCCGGCACGGTTTCGATCAATACTTTGGCCTGCCCTACTCGAACGACATGTGGCCGAAGCACCCAACCGCCAAGTTCCCGCCACTGCCGTTGTTCGATCAGGAAAAGGTCATTGAGACCAACCCGGATCAAACTCAACTCACGACTTGGTACACGGAACACGGCATCAAATTCATCAACGAGAACAAGAACAAACCCTTCTTCCTGTACATGCCCCACGCGATGCCGCATGTGCCGTTGCATGTATCGGACAAATTCAAAGGCAAATCAGCCGGCGGGATGTACGGTGATGTGATCGAGGAACTGGATTGGTCCGTCGGCGAGATTTTGAAGACGTTGAAGGACAACAAACTCGACCAGAATACGCTGGTGATGTTTGCCTCGGACAACGGCCCTTGGCTCAATTACGGCAACCACGCCGGAACCGCCGGGCCGCTTCGGGAGGGCAAGGGAACTAGTTTCGACGGGGGCGTTCGCGTCCCCTTCATCGCCCGCTGGCCAAATCACATCCCGGCCGATTCGATTTGCAAAACCCCGGCGATGACCATCGACATCCTGCCGACGGTGGCCAAGATCATTGATGCCGAGCTTCCGAAATTACCCATCGACGGCAAGAATATTCTTCCCTTGCTCACGGAACCGGCGACCGCGAAATCGCCGCAGGATGCGTATTTCATTTTCTGGGGCAAGGAACTCCACGCAGTTCGCTCCGGGCCTTGGAAGATGCACTTCCCGCATGAATACCGGGAGTTCAAAAAAGGGGGAAAAGACGGCCAACCGGCCGACTACGGGACGAACAAGATCGGCTTGTCGCTGTTCAACTTGGAATCGGACATCGGCGAAACCAAAGATGTTCTTGCCGACAATCCCGAGGTGGCGAAACACCTGCAAGAACTTGCCGACAAAATACGGGCTGACTTGGGCGACAGCCTGACGAAGAAAACGGGAACCGGTGCCCGCGAACCGGGAATGATCCCCCCACTGAAAAAGTGAACCTTCGCCAATTCGCTTACGATTCCGAATGTCGGCTGACAGTGATGACTACTGATTTGGATGTCGGTGTGTTACTCGTGTCGGCCACGCTCTCCAACGGAATCAGCACATTCGTCTCCGGGAAATAAGTGGCCGCACACTTCGTCGGGATCGGATACTCGACGATGATAAACTTGTGGGCCACCCGTTGTTGACCGGCCCAATGCGAGGTGATGTCAACGATTTCCCCGGCTTTCAGACCCCGCTCGGCCACATCGGCCTTGTTCATCAGAATCACCCGACGTTCGTGTTTGATGCCCCGGTATCGGTCATCAAGGCCGTAAATCGTGGTGTTGAACTGGTCGTGTGTCCGGATGGTCATCATCAACATCTGACCAGGTTCCAGCCGAATATCCGAAAGCGGATTGACCGTGAATTTGGCTTTGCCGTTGGGCGTCTTGAAGTTTCCGTCACGCGGGCCGTTGGGAAGGTAAAAACCGCCGGGAATTCGCACCCGCTCGTTGTAATTGTCAAACCCCGGAATCACGCGGGAGATCAATTCGCGGATACGGTCGTAGTTTTGGGAGAATCCTTCCCAGTCGATGGTAAACTTTGAGCCGAGTGTTGCTTTCGCCAGTCGGGCAACGATGGCCGTTTCGCTTAATAACTGTGGCGAAGCGGGCCTCATTTTTCCCTGAGACATCTGCACCACGCCCATCGAATTCTCGGTGGTGACGAACTGCGGCTCGCCTCCTTGAAGGTCTTCCTCGGTGCGTCCCAGACACGGAAGAATCAAGGCCGTCTGGCCATGCACCAAGTGCGAGCGGTTCAACTTAATTGACACTTGAACTGTGAGGCGGCATTTCCGCAAGGCGGCCGCCGTATACACGGTGTCCGGGGTCGCCGAGAGGAAATTCCCCCCCAACCCGATGAACACTTTTACTTCCTCCGAGTGCATGGCCCGGATCGCCTCTACCGTGTCATGCCCGTGATGGGTCGGCGGGTCAAAGCCAAATACTTTCTTCAGGTTTTCCAAGAACCAAGCCGGGGGCTTCTCCCAGATGCCCATCGTGCGGTCGCCTTGCACATTGCTGTGCCCGCGAACGGGACAAAGGCCCGCGCCCGGTTTGCCGATGCTGCCGCGCAACAGGATGATGTTGACCACATCGCGGATTGTGCCCACGGCGTTTTTGTGCTGGGTTAATCCCATCGCCCAACAGGTGATGATGCGTTCCGACTTGGCGATCAGGTCGGCCGCCTGTTCGATCTGCTCCCGTGACAGGCCCGTTTGTTCGAGGACGACATCCCAAGAAAGCCCGGCGATCGTTTCCCGCAATTCCGCGATGCCTTCCGTCTTTTCCTCGATGAAGGCGGTGTCGATGGCATTCTTCTCGAACAGAATCTTGATGACCGCTTGAAGAAAGGCCGAATCGCCATTGATTCGGATCGGCAACATCAGGTCCGTCAGGTCGGTGCCGAAACCGAGCATCCCTCCGGGGTATTGCGGATTGCGGAAATTGAGCAACCCGGCTTCCGGCAGTGGGTTCACGGCAATGATCTTCGCTCCGGCTTTCTTGGCTTTTTGCAACGCCGAGAGCATTCGTGGATGATTTGTGCCGGGGTTTTGGCCGAGAATCAGAATGAGTTCCGATTTCTCAAAGTCTTCCAGTTTCACCGTTCCCTTGCCGATGCCGACCGTCGGGCTGAGCGCGGAACCGCTCGACTCGTGGCACATGTTCGAGCAATCCGGCAGATTGTTGGTTCCGTAGGCTCGCACGAACAGTTGATAAAGGAAAGCCGCCTCGTTGGATGCCCGGCCGGAAGTGTAGAAATCCGCCTCGCTGGGCGAAGCGAGCGAATTCAATTCCGTGGCGATCAACTGAAAAGCATCATCCCAAGAAATTGGCTCGTAATGAGTGCCATCCACCCGGACAACCATCGGTTCGGTGAGGCGGCCCTGCTGACCATGCCAATAGTCCGATTGAGCCGCGAGATCGGCGATGGAATGCTGCTTGAAAAACTCCGGGGTGATTCGTCGTGAATCCGTTTCCCAAGCGATGGCCTTGGCGCCATTCTCGCAAAACTCGGCAAACGATCGATGTTCATCCGGGTCGGGCCAGGCGCAACTCGGGCAATCGACTCCGCCTTTTTGGTTTAGAACCGTCAGGGCTTTTGTGCCCCGCAGTATGCCCGCCTTGCCCCACACTTCTTTCATTGATTTGACGACAGCCGTGAAACCGGCGGCCGCCGTTTTTGGCGGGGTCAGTTTCAGCCCGGTGAATTCTTCGGGAGGAACACCGTCGATGGTTGGATTTGTGTCAGCCATGTTCAGTCACTCATTGAAACGGGCGTGGAGAGTCGCCATGCCCCATGATACACATTGAAGCGATCATTTCGCACGAAGCCAATCAACGTCATGTCGTATCGCTTCGCCAGTTCGACCGCAAGACTCGATGGAGCGCCAACCGCCGCCAACAGGGGAATACCCGCCATCAAGGCTTTTTGCACCAACTCGAAACTTGCCCGGCCGCTCACAAGCAAAGCCGAATTGGCCAACGGCAACCGACCGGCCAGACAGGCCGACCCGATGACTTTGTCCACCGCATTATGCCGGCCGACATCCTCCCGGACGAATTCCAAACGGCCGGAAGCATCAAACAACCCGGCGGCATGAAGCCCCCCCGTGCGGTCAAATGTTGGCTGGGCTTTTCGCAACATATTGGGCCATCGAATCAATTGCTCGGGGGATATTTGAAATCCGTCATGTGGCAATGATTGCTGACAGACGGTGCTGATGGCTTCGAGTGTTGCTTTGCCGCAGACACCGCAACTGGAAGAAGTGTAAAAATGGCGGTCAAGCCGGGCAACATCGGGTTGATGACCGGCTGACAGGCGAAGGAGAACACGGTTCGCCCCGAGGTGATGATCGGCCACCTGTTGCGAGGATGAGATGATTCCCTCGCCAATGAGAAACCCAGTCGCCAGTTCCAAGTCTTCGCCAGGAGTCCGCATCGTGATCGAGATAGGTTTGCGAATGCGTTCGCTCCCGTTGGAATACTCCAAGGAGATTTCCAACGGTTCTTCGTGGGCAAGCCAGTCCGTCCCGGTCTGATCGAGTTTCGGATATGTGGAAAGCGATACTTCGACGAAGGCTGTAACGGCTTCCTTGGTTGGTTGATGAACCAACGGCAAGCCGATGAGAGGAGATGGCTTGTTCACGATTTGGAGAGGAATAATTGAGAGTTAGACTTTGCGACCCCGGCGACCAAAGTTATCGCCTGATGTCCCTCTCGCCAGTTTTTCGGCTTCTTCTTCGGTGGCAATTCCGCTTTGAATGAGGGCATGATATCCGGGATTGGACAGTTCCATCGCGTCCCACTCACCCTTTTCGCAAACGGCATTGCCGCCCGGAATTTTGCCACGGACAGTCATCCGATAGATGACCCAAGATTCGGCTGTTTTACGCATGGGTGCCTTCTCTCTGTCGTGACAGGTATGTGAGCAATTGTTCATCATACCAGAATTGATACCCGAATACCACGAGAATGAGGTCCGATTTTCATCTGTTACCGGAATGGGGATTCTTCGATATCTGGGAAGCCAAAACAACCTGCCATTGCATCACTCATAATCGTTTACAAGACATGATTTCGCCAGCGAACTTCCATCACCAACATCTCAATTTTTCGATCAAATGTTAAGCTGAAATAACTGGTTTCTCACATCAGGATTCTTCATCATGTGTGCCCGTTTCGCGCTCTATGCCAGTCTCAAAATGATGATGGAAAAATACCATTTTGCGGATACCTCCGAGATAACGCCCCGCTTCAACATTGCCCCTTCCCAACCGATTTTGGCCCTCGGAATGAAGGCCGACCGTCGCACGCTGGGGGCGACCCAATTTCATTGGGGCTTGGTGCCCTATTGGGCCGCCGAGGCCAATGGTCCGCGCCCGGTGAACGCGAAAGCCGAGTCCTTGACGAACAAACCGATGTTTCGGGATAGTTTTCGCAAACGTCGCTGCATCATCCCGGCAAGCGGATATTATGAGTGGCTGACCAAGGGGAGGCAGAAAATCCCCATGTTCATCCGTCACAAGAACTTGGAACTGATGAGTTTTGCCGGAATATGGGATTGTTGGAAGCGGGGAACTGAGAAACTGTTCACTTGCGCGATTGTTACCACCGAGGCCAACGAACTCACTCGCAGCCTCCATGATCGGATGCCTGTTATCCTCTCGCCAGAAGATCATGCCAACTGGCTGGACCCGAACACAACCGATCAAGCCACGCTCTTAAAAATTTTAAAGCCTTATTCTGAAAGTGTTTTGGAAATAATTCTGGCCAATCCAGTGGTCAACAGCTCCAAGCATGAAGGGCCGGATTGTCTGATTGTGCCGTCTGCAACGGCGTGGCTGCCCGTCGCGGACGACGGAAATCTGCCGATTCGGTGATTCGCAACGTCTTGCAAATCAATCACTTGCCTCACGACCGGAAAAATCCGCATCCTCGTCCACTTGACACACATTGGAAGCGTGCCATACGATGCCATTCGGATGACACATCCACCTTCGGATCGGCCGGGTTCCTCCCCGAACCGTTCCACCCCGGGAAATCTCACACTCCCGTATCGGTAATTTTCTTCGGCCGGTGCGTTCACCCCTATCGGCCTTGTCGTCCAATTCCCACCCCCGGTGGGCAGCATTTGAGGTAGTCAGCGGAACCGAACCGTTCTTCCGTCGGTCTAGGAGTACGACCATGAGCTTTGCACCATGCGTGAAGGAATTGCAAGAGGGATGGTTCCCCCACACCACGGATAGTGGCTTGAAACGCCTGATCGGCCTGTTGGAATCGGGAAGTCCCCTCCTTGTCCACGGGGCGTTCACCAAATCCCTCCCGATGGGTTGTCTGGCGACGCACATCGCCTGGCATCATCCGGTGACCAACAAAATGACGCATGACGCCGGGGTGATCTGGCTGAGCCACATCGCCGGGATGAATCCCGCCACCTCGGTGGTGATCCGGGCGTGGGACGACGGCGGGCAGACAAACTGGGATCTCCGCAACGTGATTCTGGATGCCTGCCGGGAAGAATGGAACGACCGGATGGATTTGGACCGGGAACTGGCCTCGGAAAACTCCGAAACGCAATCCATGTCGGCCTGACCGCCGGAAAATTCTGACTCACGCAATCCCGGACAAAAACGTCCGGGATTTTTTGTTGGAATCCATTCACGGGTAATCCCGCTCCTCGTCGGTGATTCGCAGATTCGGCAGGGCTTCTTTCAACCGGCTTCGCCCCTCGAAGGTTGTCCGGGTTTTCATCAGTGTCGCCTGCTCCAGTTCTTTCAGTTTGGCCAGTTCTGGCAAAGCAGCATCCGTGATGGCGGTGTTGTCGAGAAAAAGGCTTCGCATTTTGGGAAACCGCTTGAGTTCGGCAATACCCGAATCAGTCACCTTGGTTTCGGCCAAGTTCATCCCGGAAAGGTTGACCAGCGTTTTCAGATTTCGGACCCCCTCATCTGTGATGGGGTTGCCGCGAACGCCGACATAATCCAACTCCGTGAGCTTGGCGATGTGTTTCAATCCCGCATCTGTGATTTTGGTGCGTCCCATCGGGAGACTGCGAAGGTTTTGAAGTTTCCCAATGGTCTTCAATCCCTCATCACTAATGGATGATTCAAAGAGGTTCAAGTCTCGCAGGTTTGGCAAAAGCGTCAGGTGTTTCGCCGCCTGGTCGCCGAAGGCCTTGGTTCGGGCCGAGAGTTCTTCAATCTCGGGGAACTCCTTCAAAAGAGGCATCAACTTCAGAATGTCTGCCTCCGAGACTTCTTCAAGTTGAATACTTCGCAATTGATCCCCGTGACGGGTAAGGCTTGCTTGGTAAGCCTCCAAACGGGCCAAGTATTCATTTCGCCGCCTCTCCAGAATTGACCGGGCTACAGATGAAATGCTGCCGGGTTCGGAGGTGAGTTGTCTCAAGGCGTTTCGAGCGGCACGTTCAGTTGGTTCGTCTTTGGACTCGGCCAATTCCCCCAAGATTTTCATCGCTCGGTCGGATGCTTCCGCGTTCCCGTGTTTCGCCGGTCCGACCAACGCGGCCACCGCCGGGACGCCCGCTTGTTGAAGTTTCAGAGTGGCGACATCTCGCACCCGGTAACGGGGATGATCCAAGTCCCTGATCCACTGGCGAATTTGTTCTTCGGCCGGTGTGTCGGCGAACATCCCTTGGGATGCAAGCAGCACGACGACCAAGGCCGACAATCGGGGCATGACATGGCCCCTCGGAGTGGGAAGATGCGGGCGATCTTCATTTCATCTTCCATTATCTACCGCAGAACCTTGACAATTGAAAGCGGAATCAATACTCATTCGCCGGATTTTTCCCGAACGCTGAATTCCAGCTTCCACTTCTCTTTGTTGTCCCGCCCGAAACACCACAACTCAAGCTGCCCCACCTCGGTTACTTTCGTGTGCAAGTGAACCGGCACCACGCGGCCCGCCTGTCCCTGCAGGGTGGCCGTCACCGGACTGAGTTCTTCAATCTCCGGTTGCCATTCCTCGACCATCACGCCGGTGGTGTCCTGTCGCCGCACGCTGGAACCCAAAAAGCGGAATTCCACCGGTTCGCCGGTCACCAAGCCGAATTCCTGCCCCGGCAGATCGCTCTCGGTTCCTTCTTCCATTCCGAAGGGAGCCACACAGAGGGCTTTCATCGGGCGCGGCATTCCGGGCACGGCCGGCATCGCCGTCTCGATGCCGATGTAGTAAGCGCGAGCCGTTCCCCCGCGAATGCGAACCCCCTTGCCCCGCCGCACCAACCCGTAGTAAGCCGCGCCGCGGGCCACAGACAAATCCAAGTCAGTTCCCTGCAATGTGCGAACAGATTCGGCTTTCGCATCCTTGGCCCACTGATTCAACACCGTGGTTAAGCGTTCACGTAACACCGGGGATTTGAACACGCCGCCGTTGAACAGGATCGCCGTTGGCAATCCACTTGGGGCCTTTTTTTTCTTCCCTTTGTTCTCCCGGTTGAGGAGGAATTCCGATTGCCGGGTAAGGAAGTGGGCGAGGTGTTTGGTGACGGCCGCATCCGCGACGTATGGCAGGCCCAACTCTTGAAAGCCGGTCGTGCGAACCTTGGTCGGCTCCGCATCGCGTGGGCAACCGGGGAAGAAGCCATCCAGTAATACCTTCTCGACTTCGGCCCGCGTCAACTCCCCCTTCACCGTCCCGCCGATCACTTTGCTGCCACGGCCCAGCACCGTCACCGGAGCGGCGTTGACGGCCGCGTTCCCGAGGATCGTTTCCTTGGCCGAACGCGCGCTGTGGGACAATTGGTGCATCTGGCCCGCATCCAATTTCAACCCCTTGGCCGCAAAACCTTGGGCCGCCGTGTGGGCGAGCGCCAAATCCATGTTGTCGCCGCCGAGCAACAGGTGGTCCCCGACTGCCAGCCGGGTCAGCGATAGATTTCCGGTTTCTTCAGTCACTTCAATCAATGTGAAGTCCGATGTGCCGCCGCCGACATCGGCCACCAAAATGAGATCGCCAACCTTGACCTGCTCTCGCCAGTCATCCCCGGCGGCGTTGAGCCAGGCGTAAAAAGCCGCCTGCGGCTCTTCTAGCAATGTAAGGTGTTCAAAACCCGCCGCCCGCGCGGCCTCCACCGTCAATTCACGGGCGACGGCATCAAACGAAGCCGGCACTGTGAGGATGATTTCCTGGGCTTCGAGCCGATTCTCGGTCACATCCTTGGCTATCCCGGCGTTCCACGCCTCGGCCAGATGTTTGAGGTAGCGGGTGGCCGCTTCCAATGGAGAAACCTTGCGGCCCCCTTCGGGGGCCTTCCAAGGCAAAATAGCCGCCTTTCGGTCCACACCAGAATGACCGAGCCACGATTTCGCCGAGGAAACCAACCGTGTGGGAACCTGTGAGCCGAAGTTCCGAGCGAACTCACCGACGCACCAATCTCGTTGGGCATCCCAAGGGAGTTTCAAACTCCCGGCCGGTTGTTCGTTCGGTCCCGGCAGATAGAGAAAGGACGGAAGCAACGCCCGGTCTTCGACGATGCCCGGATTGACCACTTGCGGCACAGCCATCGACTGGCAGGCGGGCGAATCCCCGGCCCCGGTGTCCACATAAGCCAACGCACAATTGGTGGTGCCCAAGTCAATGCCGACAGCGAAACGCGACCCGTTCATTGATGTTCCCCGGAGAATCCGATGCTTATTTTACGGGGAATATTTGGGGTTTCGAGTTGTTCAAGTGATCTAATGGTCGCGGGCATCGTGAAAATGGCTTGCTTGAAAACACCCCGAATCCATTGAATGCTGGATTCGGAATGTTTCATGATGCCTCATCGCCACACTTCAAGGAAGCCGAATGGCTGTTCAGAAATCATTGGCCAAGACGATCCGGAAACGCGCCTTGCCCGCCTCCAGATGAGCGAACGCCTCGTTGACCTTGGACATCGGGAATGTCTCGGTGACAGGGCTGATCTGATGCCGGGCGCAGAACTCCAGCATTTTGGCCGTCGTGGCGGGACTGCCCAATGGCGAACCGGAAAGCGATTTTTGCCCCATGATTAGTGGAAAAGCCCCCAGACTAATCGGTTCGGCCACCGCCCCGACCGTGTGCAACCGCCCCCGTTGGGAGAGGCAATCGACATAGAGAGGCCAATTCATGCTGGCATTCACCGTGTTGAGAATCAGATCAAATGTTCCCTTCGCGGCATTGAGTTGCGATTCGTCCCGAGAGTTAATGACGCGATGCGCCCCCAGTTTCATCGCTTCATCCCGCTTGCCATCCGATGAGGTAAAGGCAACGACTTCACATCCCCAAGCCCGCAGAAATTTCAACGCCATGTGGCCGAGGCCGCCGATGCCGATCACACCCACGCGGTCTGTCGGGCGGACATCGAACTGCACCAACGGGTTGAACACCGTGATCCCGCCGCAGAACAACGGCCCCGCCTTGGCGATGTCCACCCCGTCCGGCAACGGCACCGCCCATGCCGCCTGACAGCGAACTCGGTCGGCAAAGCCTCCATGCCTTCCAACGATGGTTGATTCGGCGGTGAGGCAAAGATTTTGATCGCCCGACATGCACTGTTTGCAATGGAGACATGACCCGCTGTACCAGCCAACTCCAACGGTTTGGCCGGGCTTCAGCGTCGTCACTCCTTCTCCGACGGCCGTGATCTTTCCAACAACCTCATGACCGGGAACCAACGGGTAAGCGGTCATGCCCCAGTCGTTTTTCACCATGCTTAAATCGGAATGGCAGACGCCGCAGTATTCCACGGCCACTTCAACCCGATCAGCCCCGAGCGGACCCGGATCGAAATCGTAACGCTCGAAGTCGCCCCCCTGCTTCGTGATCGCATACGCACGGATTTTCTGACTCATGCTTGCCCCTTATTAAGAATTTCTCACCAAGAATCAGGCGGTCCGGTTGATCGGGTTGCCTGTGACAATTGGCCGGTTGCACGCCCGAACTCGCAAACAACACGATTGCTTTCCTCGTCCGGCTTCGTAGTTCCTCAAAGAAGCAAATTTACCAGTTCTTTCGTGGTGGCCGACTTTATGCCGACCCGTTTATCTCCGGCTCTTCTCACCGGCCTCGGGGCCGTCGTGTTCCTCGCCAACGCCGGGTTGCTCGTGTTGCAACTCCTGGCCGGGCGCTATCTGGCCCCCTTCATCGGCTCTTCGGTGGAGACTTGGACATCGGTGATCGGCGTGTTTCTCACGGGGATTGCCTTGGGCAACCACTTCGGCGGAACAATCGCCGACCGCTCCCCCAACTCACGCACGCTCGGAATTCTACTACTCCTCGGTGGTATCAGTTCTCTGTCAATGCTGGCGGGTTCGATCTTATGCGAGAAAACCGGATTTGACTCTTCTCTTTCACTCACGATCCGCATTCCCATCCTGGCAGGCATATTCTGTTTGCCTCCAGCCTTCATTATTAGTCTTATCACCCCGCTGACGATCAAGCTCATGCTTTCAGATGTCACCAAAGCGGGCCGGGTGGCTGGGTTAGTTTTCGCCCTCAGCACGCTCGGGTGTCTGGCGGGCAACTATGTCACCGGTTTCAAACTAATGGCCTTCTACTCCTTGGACACGATTTCCTACATTGTGGCCATTGGGATGGTTGTGTTGTCGTTGCCAATGTTCTTCACCACGTTCACAGCCCCGGCCTCCACGGTCGCCGCCCCCTCGAAAATTTTGGAAGACGATCCGTTGGGTTTCAAGCGTGACATCCGGCTCGCTTACGCGGTGGTGTTCGTCAGCAGTTTTTGCGGGATGTCCTTGGAACTGACTGCTTCTCGCGTGTTGGCGCCCGTGCTGGGGGTGTCGCTTTATTCTTGGACGGGGATCATCGGCGTGATGCTCGCAGGAACGACTTGCGGCAACTACCTCGGCGGAGTTCTGGCCGACCGGGGACATGGGAACGCTCTCAAACGTTTCGCTGTGTTGATGGCCGTGCTGATCGGTTTCGCCGCGACCCCGGCGTTTTTACGATCATTTAGCATGGACGGTTATCCCCTCGGTGAAGAGGAGGATGGCGAGGTGGTGATGTTGATCGGATACCGCCTGATCGGTTCTGGGATTGCCGTTGGCTTGGTGCTGATTGGCAATGCCATCAGCGGACTGACTATCGGCAAAATCATCAACCTGTTTGTGCTTGGCGCGGCGCTCGGATGGACAATGGCATTCCCCGTGGCGCGTTCCTTGAGCGGTCTGGCGGACCGTTTGATGAAGTTCAATCCTGACACTTTTTTGTTCGATCCGGAAACGGGCACTTCAACTGAATATTTTCTCAATTCATTAGTTATTCACTCCAGCATGGCGCTGTTGGGAGGCTTAATCTCGCTCGGGTTGCTCTATGAGAATCCACAGCCCAATGAAAAACGCCCCAAGACCCTTAATCTGACAGTTTGCTTCTTTATGGCGGCATTGTTCATCGGTCTGATTGTCATTATGAACGGCATGTTTCAAAACCAAAAATTGAGACTGATGCACGTGTTGATGGGTTACGATCTCATCTGGAACATCCTTACCTGGACCTTCCTGCTGTTCTTTTTGCCGATGCTTTTCCTCGGCACGATATCCCCGCAAGTGATCCGACTAAGCATCCGGGACACCGCCCGAGCCGGGCAGACATCGGGAAGTATTTACGCCTGGTCCACCGCAGGGGCCATCGTCGGAACGTTCACCGCCGGTTATTTTCTGCTGGGGCAGTTTGGAACGGCCCGGATGCTTTATGGCCTCGCGTTTGTTCTGATGCTGCTCACTTTTTTCATTGGTCAGTTGTGGAAAAGCACCTCGATGTTGTTCGTGGGAAGCATCATCTTGGGCGGGGCGTTGACCGGATTGATCGCCACGAAATTCGGCGGGGGAAATTACACGTTGGAGACAAAATATTACGCGATCAAGGTGAACAAGCAAGATGAAGAATCCGGCATCATGACGATGGCTTTGGACCTGTTGATCCACTCTTATGTGAAACTCGATGATCCTAGTTGGTTGGGATACAAGCACGAAGAAATCCAAGGGGAACTTGTGCGATATGCCCATTCCAAAGAAAAAACCAACATCCTTATCATTGGCGGCGGCGGCTATACCTTCCCCCGCTGGGTGGAACACATGATGCCGGATGTGGGCGTTGATGTTGTGGAAATCGATCCGGGCGTGACGGAAGTGGCCCACCGCGAACTTGGCCTCTCTCGCAACACCAAGATCAAATCATTCCACATGGATGGCCGACAGTTCATGCGGGAAACGGCCGAGAAGGGGCATTACCAACTGGTGATTCAGGATGCCGTGAACGACCTGTCCGTTCCGACCCACCTGATGACGAAAGAATACAACGACGCCGTGAAAGCGACCCTGACTCCGGACGGAGCTTACCTGCTGACGTTGATTGATTCGATCAAGGACGGCGAACTGTGGCGGGCGGCCGTGAACACGATGCGGGCTTCGTTCCCCCATGTGGTGATGCTGTCGCCCATCGGTTTCAAATCCGTGGAAAACCGTAATGTGTACGTCATTTACGGATCGGACAAACCGCTGGATTTAGAAGGAATCCAAAAAGTGACGAGGGAGTTCAACGAAAGTCTCGCAACCAAGGTCGATGCTGTCGCCGCTCTTGGAACATTCTTGACTCCCGTGATGGAGGGTGCTGCCAGCGTGATCCGTGAACGGGATTATTCAAAAGTCTTCGAGGAGGCCAAGATGGACGAATACCTCGCCCAACGACCGAAACTGATCCTCACCGATCAATACGCCCCGGTGGACAACCTGATGGGCGGTGTCTTCCTCAAGCGGATCAAGAAATGAAAATGTGGATGAAAAAATCAGCTAGCCAAGGATCGAACATGCGTCTGATCCGTGGCTAAAAATTGTCTTTGGCATCGTTGCTTCAGGCCCGGACGATTTTTTCACGCCCCTCTTTGATGTTCTTCAGCGCATTGCGGGTGTCCACGATCAACCGGGAATTCTTGGCGATCATTCCCCAGTCGTAGGCCGAGTGTTCCGTGGCGATCAGTACGCAATCCTGACCAGCCAGATATTCGGTGGTCAACGAACTGCTGCTCATTTTCAGGTGCGGCCAATGCCGCATTTTGGGCAGTGTCGGGATGTGCGGATCGTTGTAACTCACGCTGGCTCCCTTGTTCAACAAGAGATCCATGAGTTCAAAACCCGGTGATTCGCGGGGATCGTCCACATCTTTCTTGTAAGCCATCCCAAGGATGGCGATCTTGCTCCCCTTCACTGGTTTGCCGTGTTCATTCAAGGCGTCGGCCACTTTCCCGGCCACATAGCCCGGCATGGACATGTTCACTTCGCCGGCCAGTTCAATGAAGCGGGTGCTGAGACCATACTGGCGGGCCACCCATGTCAGATAGAACGGATCGATGGGAATGCAGTGCCCGCCAAGGCCGGGACCGGGATAAAACGCTTGGAAACCAAAGGGCTTCGTCTTCGCTGCATCAATCACTTCCCAAACATCAATACCCATGCGGTCGTAGAGAATCTTCATCTCGTTCACCAAGGCGATGTTCACCGCCCGGTAGGTGTTCTCCAAAATCTTGCACGCCTCGGCCACTTCCGGTGCGGACACCTTCACCACACTCGGCACGATTTGCTGGTACAACAAAGCCGCGAGATCGGTGGTTTTTGCGTCGTGCCCGCCGACCACTTTCGGAATGCTGGTGAGGCCGAAGGTGTGGTTGCCGGGATCTTCGCGTTCCGGGCTGAACGCGAGGAAGTAATCCTCTCCCACTTTCAAATCGGTGCGATCAAGGATGGGCAACACGACTTTGCGGGTCGTCCCCGGATAGGTCGTGCTTTCAAGGACGATCAATTGACCGGCCCGAAGTTGTCCGGCAATGGCGTGGGTCGAGTTGACCACATAGCTGAGATCGGGTTCGCGTGCGTCGGTCAGTGGAGTAGGCACGCAAACCAAAATGGCATCGGCCTCGTCGAGCCGGTCAAAACGGTCGGTCGCCTCGAAGCGATTCTCCCGCATGGCGACAATGTCGGACGCCGGGATCTGCCGGATGTAACTCTCGCCCCGGTTCAGCTTTTGAACCTTCATCGGGTCGAGGTCAAAGCCGATGACGTGAAACCCGGCTGTGGCGAAGGCGCGGGCCAGCGGCAGGCCGACATACCCGAGACCAATGATCCCGACGGTGGCTCGCTTTTCCCGAATCCGGGCTTCCAAGGCGTTCCAGTGTTTCGACATCCCGTTTACATCCTTGAACAGGAACCAGCGTCAGCCAATAAACCCCCGTAACATGATTTCCCGAATCGGGAATTCTGTCAATGCCGATGGCGCCCGCAAACAAGCTGGCCTTCCCTCACGGCGGATCATCGGATATATGTTTCTCAATTCAGGATGATTGCGGAAGATGATTGAAAAGGATGATCAGGGATGAAACGAATTCTCCTCTCGCTGGCCACCTTGTTTTTTTCATTGACGGGAGCGAGTGCCGATTCGCCCCGCTTCAAGTTCAAGACGGGCGAAACGCTCCAGTACCACATCGACCAGAAAACCGAGATCACCGAGACGGTGATCGATGAAAAAACCAGCAAGCCGGAAACGAAAAAAGTGGCCACGGCCCTCGACCTCGTGCGGCAATGGAAAGTGTCGGACGTGGATGCAAAGGGGACGGCCACTCTTGAAATGTCCATCATCAAAATGCGCTGGGAACAAAAGGTTGGCGAGGCCGAGGCCGATGTGTTTGATTCAGCCAAGCCGGATGAATTGAACAAAAGCGTCATGGCCAAAAACGTCGGCCCCGTGCTGGCGGTGCTGACCGTCGACATCACGGGCAAAGTGATCGCCGTCAAGGAAACGAAAGTTGGCCCGGCCCACCGATTTCTGGCGGACATCCCCTTCAAACTGGCTTTTCCCGAAGGCGAGATCAAAGAGAATTGGACACGGGATTACACCATCCAACTGGACCCGCCGCACGGCACCGGGGAGAAGTACGCGGCCAAACAAACGTACAAAGTGATCGATCCGAAGAACGGGTTTCTGATTTACGGACTGACGACCGACGTGACCGAATTGCCCAAAGGGGCGGCCGAACAAATCCCATTGATTCCCTCGATGCAAGCCGGCCCTTTGTTCTTCCATGCCGAATCGGGACGGTATTACGGCTCCCGTCTGAAAATCGAAAAAGAACTGGCCAACCACCAAGGCGATGGTACCAGCTACAAATTCGTCAGCACTTACACGGAAGACTTTATCCCGGCGAAGTGACCGTTGATTGACGCACGCCGTCGATGTATAGATCGCATTCGGGCAACGCGGCCAAAAACGACTTCCCGTAGTGTTTGCTTAACACGCGGGGGTCAAACAAGGTCACGATGCCCGTGTCCGTTTTCGTGCGAATCAACCGGCCAAATCCCTGCTTCAATTTGATGATCGCCTGTGGAATCTGATAATCGAAGAAAGGCTTGCCCCCTTCTTCCTCGATTTTCTGAATGCGGGCTTCCGTCAATGGCCGATCAGGCACGGCGAACGGCAGTTTCGTGATGACGACCTGCGAGAGTGCCTCCCCTTTGACATCCACTCCCTGCCAGAAACTATCCACGCCCAACAACACCGGTTTGCGGGCATTGCGGAATTCCGCAAGCAACTTCCCCGGCGGCAAGCCTTCCCCCTGCACGAACAGCGTGTAACCCTCCCGTTGACACCACAGTCGGAGTTCTTTGGCCACTCGTTGAAGAAACTGGTAACTGGTGAACAACACAAAGGCCCGCCCCTCCGTCTGCTGAAGCGCGGCCGGCAAACGACGAATTACTTCCTGCTCGTATTGCGGCGTAAGGACGGACGGATCGGGAATGTCCCGATGCAAATGAAGCCGGACCTGCTTGGGATAATCGAACGGACTCCCAAGTTGTAGGGTGGCCGCCCCGGAAAGCCCCAAACGCTGCTGATAGAGATCGAACCCCTTTTTACCCCCGGAACTCAGCGTGGCGCTGGTGGCGACCACCGTTGGCACCTTTTCGTAAAGCTGTTTCTTTAAAATTTCGCCCACATTGACTGGGGCGCTCGCCAGAGCAAACCGCTGATGAGCGCCAACTTGTTGTTCGATCCAATACACCTGCCCAGGCAGTTTTTGGTTCAACCAAGAATCAATTGAAGCCGAAATATTGGCCAGTCGGGCGGCCGAACTGTTCAGCTCCATTTTGTCTTCGTCAGCTGAAAACTGATTCGCCAGCCGCGTGAGATGGCTGGAGAGTTTGGTGAGTTCTTCGCCCAACAAATCAGCGACAATACCGGGTTGCCGCACCCGGCCGTTGAACTTCGGCTCCCGCTCATACCACATGCGGATGTTTTGAAAAAACTGATCGGCGGCGAACCGGGTCCGGTCGGTCTGCTTGACGCTTTCTGCGTCCCCGTGGGACATCAACAACCCTTTGTTGTGCCGGGAAGAAAGCAGTTTGTTGATCTGATATTCAAGCCCGCCTTGGGTGATCTGGAGTCCAAGATGATCGGCGGCAACATCCTCAATCGTGTGGGCTTCGTCAAAAATCACCGCTTGATAATCGGGAAGAAGGTTTGTCCCTGCTTGTCGGAGGGCAAGGTCGCTGAAAAACAACGCATGATTGACAATGAGAATTTGCGACGAGTAAATTCCTCGCCGGGCTTTGAAGTAAAAACATCGTTGATGATCCGGGCAACTCTTGCCGAGGCAGTTGCCGGAATCACTTTCCACCGCATCCCAAACCGACGGGGCCGGGGCAAACCCCAGATCAGCCCTGCTACCATCAACCGAACGGCGGGACCATTTGCCCACTTCGTTGAGTTGAGTGGCGAGGTTGACTTCCGGAAACAAGGCGAGCGATTTTTGCTGGGCCACCCGCAGTCGCCGAAGACTGATATAATTGGCACGACCCTTGACGAGAGAAACCTTGAACGGCTCGGGAAAGACGGATTGCAGGAACGGAATGTCTTTGTGGATCAACTGTTCCTGAAGATTGATGGTGTTCGTCGAAATGACAACTCGAAAGTCTTTCTTCGACAAAACGGCTTGGATGGCCGGGACCAAATAGGCGAAAGACTTTCCCACCCCCGTGCCCGCCTCGACCATCAAATGATGCTCTTTGTCGATGGCCTCCGCGACGGCCTTGGCCATCTCAAGCTGTTCAGATCGGCTTTCAAAATCGGGCCAAAAACGGGAAACACTTCCACGCGGACCGAGAACAGAAGTCGGGTTCATAGAGATGATTATCGGCGAATCGCCGCCGGGTTGCCACGTCGGATGTGGCCGGAAAATGAGAACAGGCCGCGATTCTTCCGGAGAAGAATCGCGGCCTGAACATCAGACATTGTTCTGGCTGATCACCAGAACTTCACACGCCAGTGATCGTGCGGCGTTTGCAGCCGACCGAGGTACCAGTGCCCGTCGTCCCATTCCAACACGACTTTCCGCCAGCCGAGCGGAACCTTCGGGAAGGGATAGAACGGCCCGATGTACGGGAAGGCGTTGTACGGGTAGCTCGCCGGGTAGGCGACCCGCGACATGTTGTTGTAAGGGGCGTAGGTCGGCCAGGCGTTCGGGGGAAGCCGCGGGCCGGTCGGGTCGAGGGCCGCCATCGCGGGCATGCCGTTGAGCGGAACCGGGTCTTGGGCCACCATCGCCGATCCGGGGCCACCGGGCATCGGGCCGGGCGGTTGCATCAACATCGGGGCCGGACCGGGGCCGGGGCCTTGGACTTGTTCGATTTCAGCGCTCGAACGAATGACGTTGCTGCTGGAAACCGGAGCCGCTTTCGTGGCCGGCGCGGCAACCGGAACGCCACCCGGCGGCGTCGGCAGGGGAGCTTGAATCTCGCTTTCAATGCGAGTAATCCCCTTCACTTCCGTGACGGCCCGAAGAATGTCTTCGTGCTGCTTTTGGCTTGTCACGGTCCCGGACAGGATGAGTATGCTGCCGCGGGTTTCGATGCCGACCCTGGCTCCCTTGATGACCCCGCTCGCTTTGAGCTTGGCCGCCACGGCATCCGCCAGTTTCTGGTTGTCCACCTTCGACTCGGCCGCCGGAGCGGGTTTCGTCGGGGTGGTCTTCGGTTCCGCGATCGATTCGCCGGCGGTCCACAGACCGAGGGCGACCGCGAGCGGGAACATCTTGCGAACGGTCATGAGTTCCTCCTTGCCTCCAAACCGCTGCGACTGAGCGGTATATTTCAAGAGTCTGATCGACCCTCCGACGGGCAAGCCAAGAGTCTCACGCGCAACTCATCCGCCAAGAATCATGAGAAGCCGTCCGAAAACCGTCACAAATTCGCCAAATTACCGGCCTGACTCAACCAATCATCCAGGACCACTCGGAAATGAAGCCGTCTGGCTTGACGAGACGAAGCCCGCTCGTAAATTATCAACACGGAAGCATCCATAGCTCAACTGGATAGAGCATCGGTCTACGAAACCGAAGGTTACTGGTTCGACTCCAGTTGGATGCACTCAAAACAAGGGATTTTTAAAAATCAACAAAACGAAGAGGCCCCAGAATTCTGGGGCCTCTTCGTTTTGAATGGTTAGTTTCCATCCCAAATATCCACTGTTTCAGCAGATCCGTGTTGTCAAAACACATCTCCGGGCGAGGTCGGCACTGGTTGTCAACTTTGAAGACTGGATCACCAGAACCAACACCATCAACCGTTTCTGACATTCCGGGCACCAGTCAGAAAAAGTGAAACGCTTGAACAAAGATTTCGACAACTTCGCAACGCCTAAGTCCTGAAAATTTAAAGATTTTCGTTGATTCGGTGTTGCGTGTCCAAAGACCCGTTGTTAACGTGGATTCATGGGTCGCGCTAACGTGGTGCGGCAAGTGCAAGCTCGGAGTGGCCACCAATACCAAGGGCCTTTTCCGGGGAGGCATTTAGACGAGGAGGTGGTCACGTGATTCATGGTAAACAGGTGCGGCAAGCTTGATTGCTGCTGACGAGCGGCGTCAGTTGCCGCAGTTCTAAGTAGGGGCCTCCGGTGATCTGCCGGAGGCTCTCTTCATTTCCCGGCTCTACTTTTTTGAGCCATGCTCATTCAAGACTTTCGCCAAATATCCCAACAATTCTTGCTCGTAGCGTTTTTTGTCAAACATCTCCGCTTTGGCCCGAGCATCGGCCGGGTTCAATCCGTGATGTTCGCGTTCACAAGTTTCAATGGCCGAGGCCAATGAATCAACGGTCTGCTCCGCAAACCAAAAACCGGTCGGACGCGGTTCGCCAAACGGCGTGACTGTTTCCGTAGCCCCCCCTTTGGCAAAGGCAATCACAGGCGTCCCACAGGCGTTGGCCTCCACGGGAACGATGCCGAAATCTTCCTCGCCGGGGAACAACAAAGCCCGGCAGCGTCGCAAATGGCCGCGTAATTCTTCGTTGGACTTCCAGCCAAGAAACTCCACGGTCGGCCCGGCCATTGCCCGCAAACGGGCGGCATCTTGGCCGCTGCCGATGACTATCAGCCGTTTGTTGAGCTTTTTGCAGGCTTCGATGGCCAAATCAAGCCGCTTGTACGGGGCGAACGCTGAAATGATGAGGTAGAAATCCTCTCGCTTGATCGCCGGATCCGGGGAGTAAAAAGCCGTATCGGCCGGCGGATAGATGATGACGCTCTCGCGGCCGTAACATTCCCGGATGCGGTCTTGAATTGTCTTGCTGATGGCGATGAAGTGTGTCACCCGACTGGATGTGCGACGATCCCAGTTGCGAATGGCCTTTAACAGCCGGTTGACTGCCAGCGATTTGACACCCCCGAGTCGTCCGGCAAAGTAAGAATCCCGCATGTGCCAGGCATATCGCATCGGGGTGAAACAGTAGGAGACGTGCGGCACCCCAACCGGTGGTTTGGCCGCCTTGGCAACGGCGTGGCTGAAGCTCACCAAGAGATCGCAATTGCGAATCGGCCAATCGGCGGCGAAGGGCATCAGCGGCAAGGTATAACGATAATTGCTGACAATACCGGGAAGACGGTTCAGCCAGCTCGGGCGAATGTCCATCTGTTCAATGTCCGGGGACAAACTCCCTTTTGCGTGCAATAATGTGTGCAAGGGGGCGTTCGGAAAGCGCTGGCAGAGTACCTCCAGGCACTTTTCGCCCCCCCTCATGCCGGTGAGCCAGTCGTGCACCAAAGCGACTCGGGCGGTGTCCAGAGACTTCATTCCGGTGGGTTCTCCTGTCCAATCGTCCGGTTGTGCCGGTTATGCCGGGTCTTCTCCGGAAAACCATTTCCGGGGATATTTGGCACGGCTCTCCCGGAACGGTATATTAGTTAAGCTAAATCAATTGAACGGATTGCGTCGGCGGCGGATGCTCCCCGATCAACCACCCGTCATCCAGATGAGCGTCGAGCGCGAGGGTTCCCATGGCATTGTCACTCAACATCGGCAAATGCACCAATCTCGGGAATTACCGGGAAAACAACGAAGATTCCATTGAGGTGAAGACCTTCCCGGACACCGGGCTTTCCGTGTCCGTCGTGGCCGACGGCATGGGGGGGCAGGCCGCCGGGGAAATTGCCAGCAAGCGGGCGGTGGAAATCATCCCCCGCGAGCTTCGCAAAACGTTGACCTCGGGAGTGAACCCTGAATCAACCAAAGTGATGATTCGCCGGTCCATCGTCCAGGCGAACGAAGAAATCATCGCGATGGGGCAGTTGGACAAAGAAATGAAAAACATGGGCACGACCGTGGTCGTGGCCGTGTGGCGAAAGTCCGGTGAGATGTTCGTCTCCGGCGTGGGTGACAGCCGGGTATACCTCATTCGCAACCGCAAGATCACCCAGCTCACGGTGGATCACTCGCTGGCTCAAGCGCTCGTCGAAGCCAAGACCATCTCGGCCGCCGAGGCGAAGGACCACAAGTTCCGGAACGTGCTCTGGAAGTATCTTGGCAGCAAGGAAGTCGGGGAAGGCCCGGATGTCGGTGTTGTGCCGATTCAGGCAGGGGATCGCTTCCTCCTCTGCACGGACGGCCTTCATGGCGTCGTGTCGGATGAAAAACTCCTGCAATTCTGTCTCGGTCAGCAGGAAGCCCAAGCCTGTGCGGATGGGTTGGTGACGCTGGCCTTGGAATCCGGTTCTCGGGACAACGTCTCCAGCATCGTTATTGATGTGGTTTGAGCCAATCGATTTTTGCTGACCCCATTCCGGATTTAAGAAAAAAGGACCGCTGTTCAGCGGTCCTTTTTCATTTACCTCTCATCATCGAATGACAAATCCAACTCCAACGGCGGGCGGAGGAGGAGGAGGGGGCGGGCCGTAATAGTAGTACGGCCCCGGACCATAATAATATCGTGGCCGGGCATAATAAGGGACATACCGGGGAACCACCACGGTTTCCGGCCTCTCCGGTCTGGCATTCTGCATTTCCACAACCACCCGATCGGAGACACCGTTTTCCTTGAGAGACCTCAAATCTTCCGTTGAAAGCTGAAACGTCGAGTGCGTGGATCGAATTTGATTGATGATCACCTCATCACCAAGATTTTGCCTCGACAATTGAATCACATCGGTCAGCCCCAATCGTGTTCCCTGTTGGGCGGCCCGAACTTCGGCCTCGTTCTTCGCCTGAATCAATGCGTTTTTTTCCCGGCGGTCCTCTTCGTTTCCGATGGCGCCGCCGATGATCGTCCCGGCGCCCAACCCAAGCAAGGCGCCAGTGCCGGTGTGGCCGGTGGCACTTCCGAGCAAGGCGCCTGTTCCGGTGCCCAACAAGGCTCCGATCCCGGCCCCTTGGGTTGTCTGGGATGTCCCCGCGCAACCGCCGAGGAAGGGGAGAAGCCCGAGAATCATCAATCCGGTTGTCCGTCGTCGCATTCCGAATCCCTCAGATGCTGACATGCTTCCAATATCCATCGTGTCTTATGCCCGGATGTCTTCAGTTTGTCAAGGCAGCACACGGAGATGTAAGAAAGCGGGGCGATCCGGGTAATCCTCTTTCAGTAACCGACGGCAAACTGCCCTTGACTCGTCCGATGTACAATGCCGTCGACGATCACACGGAGTTTCACATGTCCCGATTCTGGCAGAATTTCATCACTGATGGCGGGGCTTCCTTTGAACAATCCGATTCCACGCCGAACCGGGAAGAAGAGGCGGCCGCGCTCGATGCCTACTCAAACGTCACCGTGACCGTGGCCGACCGCCTTCGCCCCGCCGTGGTCAATTTGCGGGTGGGCCGGGGAGCACAAACGGGCACTGGGTCCGGCGTTTTGTTTTCGCCCGAGGGGTTCTTGCTCACCAATCACCATGTGGTCGGCGATCAGGAAACCGTCCGGGTGCGATTGCACGACGGACAGGAAGTCAACGGCCATGTGATCGGCAACGATCCCTGGACCGACCTGGCCCTCGTCCGGGCCGATGGCGACAATTTCCCGTTCGCCAAATTCGGGGATTCCGCGAAACTCCGCGTCGGTCAACTGGCAATGGCCATCGGCAGCCCGCTGGGCTTTGAATCGACGGTGACGGCCGGGGTGGTCAGCGCCCTCGGCCGCACGCTTCGCAGCGTTTCAGGCCACTTGGTGGACAACATCATCCAGACGGATGCGGCCCTCAATCCCGGCAACAGCGGCGGCCCGCTGGTGGACAGCCGGGGCAATGTGATCGGCATCAACACGGCCGTCATCCAACCGGCCCAAGGCATCTGCTTCGCCATCCCGATCAACATGGCAAAACATATTCTCCCGTCGCTTATCAAACACGGCCGGGTGATTCGGGGGTATCTTGGCTTGCATGGCCGGCAGGTTCCGATTCCGGTCGAACTCGGCCGACGAATCGGCGTCGAAATGGGAAGCGGGGTGGAAATCATCGCCCTCGAAGAAGGGGGCCCGGCTGACGCCGCCGGTCTTGAGATCGAAGATGTGATTCTGAACTTCGCCGATGACTCGGTGGGAAGTGTTGATGACCTGCACAAACTACTGACAACTCACCCTGTCGGAGAAGCCACGACGATTAGCATTCTTCGTGACGGCCGGCGGCAGGATCGGCGTATCGTTCCCGTGGAATATCCCGTGGCGGCTCGATGAACCGTTGATGCTCAAAAAACCAAAGACCGAGATTGGGCGTCTTTCATCGGCGCCCAATTCCGATCTTTTATAACCATCCCAACAGCGTTTCCACGGCAACTCTCGAAAACTCGGCATCGTTGATATGGGTATCCAATTCGATCAATTTCACCGTGGGACTAATCCAGTTTCGGATGCTCTGGAACAACGCTTCGTCCGCCTCCGGCCACCAGAACGGGCCTCCCTCGCGATCAATGGCTGAAACGCCACGGAGAGGGAGGATAATCGCTGTCGGGGCATTTGAGGCACACGCCTTTTCGACAATTTCTTTTCCAAGCCGGTCATTTTCCTCGGGCGTGGTCCGCATTAGGGTGACATTTTCGTTATGTTGATGAAACCGCCTCCCCTCGAAACGGGCGGGGACAGTGTCCCTCGGGCCAAAGTTGACCATGTCGAGCGCCCCCGCGGAAATCACTTGCGGGATTCCCCGGATGGCGGCAGCCGTCAGACGGTCCCGTCCGGCGCTTAAAATTCCCCCCACCAGTTCGTCGGCCAGTTCGGTCGTGGTGATATCCAGCGACCCGGCCACCAAGCCGTCGCGGATCATGGCCTCCATCGTCAGCCCGCCGGTGCCGGTCGCGTGGAACACCAACACCTCGTAGTTGGAGTTTTCGAGGATTACACGGGCCTGTTCAATGCTTGGAGTCGTTACGCCGAACATCGTGGCTGTAATGATTGGCTTGTCATCCGAACCGGAAACCACTGATCGACGACCTGTCACCATTCCAATCAAAGCGTTCGCGGCATTGGCCAGAATCTGGCGGGAGAAACGATTCAGGCCGCATATGTCGGTCACGGAATTCATCATGGTGATGTCCCGCACACCGACAAACCCTCGCATGTTTGAACCAGCGACCGTGCTAACCATCACTTTGGGAAGGCCGTAGGGCAATTCTTGCATCGCCCGAGCGCCAATAGTCGTCCCGGCCGACCCTCCCAATGAGAAAATCCCCTCCACTTGTCCCAGCCGGTACAATTTCGCAACCAACCGGGCAACCCCGATGGATGCGAGGGAGATGGCCTCTCCCCGGTCGGCCTTTCGCTGGATCGCCGCGAGGCTTGTTCCGGCTGCCGCGAACACTTCTTCCCGTGTCACATCGGCGGGAATGCGGGGCACGCCCGAAGAACCGGAGTCAATCACCGTCGTTGTCAGGCCGGAAGACTGGAGAATGTCCCTCACATAAGCCAGTTCGGTTCCCTTGGTGTCGAGCGTTCCGATCAGGAGGACGGCCATCAGAGATTCCCCGGAAAAGTCAGCGTGCGGAGTTCCTGTTTACGTTCTATGGTTCAGTTACGACATCGAGACGAACACCCCGAGATCGAGGCGTTGATGAATCCCTTTTGGAAAAAGACCACCCGCCACATGGCGATTGTCGGCATTAGTTTGGGCGTTGTCGGACACCTGCTCGGCCGGGCGTTTTTGATCGCCCATCAAATGTATGCCGGGGGCGCTTATAATCCCGAAAATGAACGGGTTCTCTGGCAAACTCCTTTGGTCATGGCCATCGTCGGCGTACTGATGACCGGCGGGTTGGATTTGGTGTTTGGCCGACGACAGAAGCCCGCGACCGTGAAAGTGCCGAGCAATCCTCCGTCGGGACACGGCTCATGAGCTTCTTTTCTCGTGAAGAATGTCTGCGACGATTGCGCGCCCAGATAGCGGCGGGCAAGCCGGTCATCGGCGGCGGGGCGGGCACGGGCATCAGCGCCAAATGTGCCGAGGCTGGTGGCGTTGATCTCATCATTATTTACAATTCGGGCCGGTTCCGCATGGCGGGTCGCGGCAGCCTCTCTGGAATGATGCCTTACGGGGATGCGAATCAAATCGTTGTTGAAATGGCCCGCGAGGTTCTTCCCGTGGCCCGCAACACGCCGGTGCTGGCCGGAGTATGCGGCACCGATCCTTTCCGCATCATGAAACTTTTCCTCCGGGAAATCCAAGCCCTCGGTTTTAGCGGCGTGCAAAACTTCCCGACGGTCGGGCTGATCGACGGAACGTTTCGCAAAGGGCTGGAAGAAACAGAAATGGGTTTTGACCGCGAAGTGGAGATGATTCGTGAAGCCCGCGAGATCGGCCTGCTGACCTGCCCTTACGTGTTCACGGAGGCCGAAGCCGAGGCGATGGCCAAGGCCGGGGCCGACGTGTTGATCCCGCACATGGGCCTCACCACCAAAGGAAGCATTGGGGCCAAATCCGCGATGACACTCGATGAAGCCGCGACTCAGGTGCAAGCATTGCACGATGCGGCAAAAAAAGTGAACCCGGACATCTTGGTTTTGTGCCACGGCGGCCCGATCTCCGAACCGGAGGACGCGGCCCATGTCATCCGGCACACCAAAGGGGTGGTCGGTTTCTTCGGGGCTTCCAGTATCGAGCGGTTGCCGACGGAACTGGCCATCACCGATTGCGTTCGCAAGTTCAAAGCCATCCCGGTGTGAACCGGCAATTCAACCGGCCGCGAACTGTGCCCGAAACCCCCGATTTCGTAGAGTGATGCCGTCAGCTTCTCTCGGGGAATCCACATGCCAATCGTCACCCGTCGCGATCTTCTGGCCGCCTCGGCCGGTCTTGCCGTGGCCGCCACCATGCCTTCAAATCTCCCTGCCAAAGACCCTGTGGCAGCGCCGTTCGGGTTCTGTCTGAACACCAGCACCATTCGCGGCCAAAAACTGCCGATTACCGAGATCGTCGATCTGGCCGCGAAGGCCGGATACGACGCCATCGAACCTTGGCTCGGCGAACTTCAGAATTTTGTGACCAAAGGGGGCATTCTCAAAGACCTCGGCAAGCGGATTGCCGACGCCGGATTGAAAGTGGAAAGCTCCATCGGCTTCGCCAAATGGATTGTCGATGACGATGCCGTGCGGAAACAAGGCTTGGACGAAGCCAAACGGGACATGGAAATGGTGCTGGCCATCGGCGGCAAGCGCATCGCCGCCCCGCCCGCCGGAGCCACTGAACAAGCTAACATGAACCTGAACGCGATCGCGGATCGTTACAAGGCGTTGGCCGAGGTCGGGGCGAAAGTCGGCGTGATCCCTGAAGTGGAAGTTTGGGGTTTCTCCAAGACCCTTTCCAAACTTGGCGAAACAGTTCTTGTGGCGATGGAAAGCGCCCACCCGCAAGCGTGCGTGTTGCCGGACATTTACCACCTCTTCAAAGGGGGGTCCGGGTTTGAGGGTCTGAAGATGCTTCAGGGGAAAGCCATCGGCATCTTCCATGTGAACGATTACCCGCAGGACAAGGACGCAAAAGCGATCAAGGATGCCGACCGCGTCTTCCCCGGCGACGGCGTTGCCCCTCTCAGCCAAGTGTTTCGCACGTTGAGGGAAATCGGCTACAAAGGAATGCTCTCGCTTGAGCTGTTCAATCCCGAATATTACAAACGGGATGCTTTCGAGGTATTGAAGACCGGCTTGGAAAAGACCAAAGCCGCCGTTGCGGCAAGCTTGTGACCATCCCATCCCGGCAAGCCACCTTGCCCCGCGACCTCTCTCAGGAAGGGGTCACCGGCATGGGGGAGTTTGTCAGGATTTGTTTCACTTTCCGCAGCAATTCAGACGGCGTGAACGGTTTTTGCAAAAATTGGGCGGCATCGGCCTCCACCCCCTGCCGAAGCACTTCATCCGGCGTATAGCCCGACAAAAACAACACCTTGAGGTCAGGACGCTGGCGTTGGAGTTCCTCCGCCAGTTCCCGGCCGTTTTTCCCCGGCATTACCACATCCGTCACCAGCATGTCCAACGGACCGACGTACCCGGCCATCAATTCCAGAGCCTCCTCGGCGCATCCGGCCACCATCACCTTGTATTTGCCCGTTTCGAGAATCCGCCGTTCCAACAATTGCACGGAAGGTTCGTCTTCCACCAAAAGAATGATGTGCCCGTCGCTTGGTTCCGGCGGGGGGCTTGCGTCGGAAGGAGTCGAACCGAACGAGCTGTCGACCGGCGCGGCCTCGAATTCCAAATAGAACGTGGTTCCCAATCCCGGCTCGCTCTGGACAGCAATTCGCCCGCCGCTTTGCTCCATGAAACCAGACACCATCGCCAGGCCAAGTCCTGTCCCATGACCGATGGGTTTCGTGGTGAAATACGGCTCAAAGATCCGATTTTTCACATCGGCGGTCATGCCGTGACCCGAATCGGACACCTCCAACCGCACCCAACGATTGGGAAGATTTGAGGTCCGAATGGTCAGCGTCCCGCCATCGGACATCGCATCTCGCGCGTTCACCACCAGATTGAGAATTGCCTGTTCCAAGGAACCCGGATCAACTCGGACAGTTTCGAGCAATTCATCCGGATGGAATATCAAGTTAATCGGCTCACCGATCAATCGCTTCAACACACGGGTCAGATCGTAAATCACTTGATTCAAGTTCAGAGGTTTCGGGGCGATCACCGCCTGCCGACCAAAGGCGAGCAACTGCCGGGTGACCGAAGCCGCCTGCCCGCCGGCGGTTTTCACCTCGTCGAGAAGTTCTCGCTGAACGGGACTCGGATCGGTTTGTCTCAGCAACAAGTCACAATTGCCGTTGATGACCGTCAGCAAATTATTGAAATCATGCGCGACCCCGCCCGCAAGCTGGCCCACGGCCTGCATCTTGGCCACTTCTCGCATTCGTTGTTCCAGCCGAATACGCTCCGTCACATCGCGGGCGATGGCCTGCAACCCCACCGGGATGCCCCGCTCCAACACGGGTCGGGTGCTGACTTCCAAATTGACCAGTTGCTGTCCGGAAGCCCGGAGGGTCAATGGTATGGTCACCGGAGTGTCGGAATACAAGGCGGAGATATCCGAACCGGGACCGCCCGCAAGGAACTGGATGAGCGGTTGGCCGATCAGTTGTTCACGCGAAAGCCCCGTCAAAACTTCGCCGGCATGATTCCAACCGGTGATCAATCCCTTGGAATCAAGAGTGAAGATCACATCGGTGGCATGTTCGACGAGTTCACGGTATTGGGCTTCTAGTTGCATTTCCCGGCGAAGACGTTCGCCGATTTGCCGACGTTGTTTTCGCAGCCGATACCGCAAATAAGCAAGGCCGACGACAGCCGTCAATAGCAATACGAACATCCCATAGAGCAGCCAGCGGAACCGGTTGGTGTTCCACCACGGGGGTTGTTCGATCAGGGAGACATCGTTGATGTCCCGTAGAATCACGACGAAACCCTGAACACCAAGTTCGGGATCTCCCTGCAATTTGCACACGCCCGTCAATTCAACGATGCTGTCGGTTGGAATGTCAGCCAACTCGCTCGAATCGACGGTGGGTGGAAAAATAGCCTTGAAGAGAACAGAACGATCCTGCAATTCCAGCGTGAGTTGCTCCCCCCGGCCGGTCTCGCCCAAATATCGGCCTCGAATCCGCAACAGCCGGTTGGCCATCACCGACCCGGAGGCTCGTTCCGTTCGGTTGTCCGCCCCCGTTTTCAACACTTCGCGGGCCGTTGTTTCCAAGGGTTTGATCGCCACGTATTCCGTGCCGCCCCGGCTGATCGCTTCCCGAAGAGCCAGGTTTAGGGCGTTGGATTCGACATACCCCGCGACCTCGACAAAATCCCCTCGTTCCGGCCGTCGGGCGTTCGCCTTGAGTTGGACGAAAACACCTCCGGTGGCATCTTGAAGAAAAAACGAATCATCGCCGGCCAGAGCAGTGACCTGTCCGACCACTCGCGTCCGACGACCGGGTTCATGATTGGGGTCGTAATCCAGCAGTTCACCGATAGGCCGAACATTGGAATCGAACGGGTCGCGCCGGGCGGTGTCGAGGAGTGTCACGAAACGAGTCGAGGGGGACATGATCGCGAACCCCTGCATTTGGGTGTTTTGCCGGTAACTGGCGAGATAAACCCCCGTCACCCGCACCCGGCGGTCCACAATATCCTCAAATTGTTCGCTTGCCGGAACGATGAAATCCACGGAACCCAACCGGCTTGAGATTCGCAATCGATGATAGCGGTTCCGTGTCGTTAATCGCTGGGCAATGCCCTCTAGTTCCACCCAATAAGCGTCCAAACGGCCTGAAGGAATATCATCTTGAGCGATGGTTTCCGGCTTGGGCAAACGACCTGGATGCAAGACGGTCACGCGGGCCTCGTCAATCTCGGGGCTGAAGCCGCCAGGACTGGTGACTCCCTCGACGATGACGACATCACCGGGCTTGAAAGTTGGTTTCTCCTCCAGTGGCGTCACATAAACGGCTCCGGTTGAATCTTGAACGAAGAAATCGGTGTAAACCTGTCCGACATGCGTGGCCGTCGCCCGCAACCTCACCGGAATTTTCTTCTTCGCCATCTCGCGATTGAGTTGCCGGATTTCCATCGCCGAATGGAGAAACCAATGACCGCTGGCATTAGGCTTGTCCTTGGAAGCCAGGACGCGAACCCGCGCGAAACGAAGAACTTTGCCACCGGCATCGCGGTCGGCAAATCCCACGGCTTCCACTTGGTCATCGACTTTTAACGGCGGGAGCGAATCCGGATTAACGATCTTCAGAACACCGTTTTCGTCCCTGATCTGGGCCTCGTCCGTTTTCGGCTCGCCGACCACCCGGCCCCTGATCCGATAAAGCCGGTTTTCCGTGTCGGGAAGTCGTTCGATGGCGACGGTGTCCGCGCTCCCGAAAAGATCGGCCGGCGCAGGTTGCTCAACCGTGATCTCTTCCGGAGAGCTGATCCAAAGAGACGCCGGCTCATCCCCGGACTCACTTGGAGGATGAAGAACCCCGCGCACAGCGACTCGGGCACCGTAGAGCTTCGCGGGCAATCCGACTCCGGCCTCCCCCGGCCGCAAGATGATCGTGATCGATTCGTTTTTGTCGGACAATACCAACTCCCGACGATCATTCGCCTGGGTTGACACTCGACGAACAGTTCCCCGCAGTCTTATCAGTCGAAAAGCGTCCTCCCCCGGCATGACTTGGGCGATCGTCCTGGCCGGGGCCTCCGGCAACTGACCGATCCCCAATCGGAGCATCTTTGCCTGGCCGACAGCCACTCGCTTGTTGATGACAAAGGTGGTTCCCGACGTTTCAATCCGATCACCAATCGAAGGCGGCAATTCGTCCCGCCCGTGACGCACAAGCACAGCCCCGCTGCCGTCTTCCAAATGAAACCACAATTGCAGGGGATCGGAATAAGTGACCACACCCCGCAACGTGACAGAAATCCCGGATCGGGCTTTTTCCAACGGGATCTCGCCGACTTGTTTCGCCGACATCGGGGAAACAGACTCGGCAAACAAGGGGCAAGACAGAATCAGCCAGAACACAATAATGGCGGTTGCAAGGTGGGTGGGCGGGCGGAGTTGGATATGGTCTCGATGACAGAAGGACTTGACCATGAGAATTGCAACGGGTTCAACGCCGACACAGGCAAAGAACTCCCCAATAAAGTCACCGGGCGAGTGTGATTCTTTTAATAAATCTAATCTGCCATCTGTCATGTGCAAACAATCGGCATGAATTTTCATGGCCGGGATTGTTTTGCAGGGTCATGAAATTGACTCTCGCGAAAGAACCGCTCTTGAAACGTGGAACAACCGCAAATCAATTGGGTGACTTGGATAACATTTTCCGTTGCCGTCAAACCTGTCGGCGAACGAACTTTCACAACTTGTTCCCCGCGCATAAGACATCTCTCTTGATTCAATATTCCGCGAACATCTGGTGAACATGAACCCCTTTCTCTCGCTTGTCGAATCGAACGACCCCGACGTATACACACTGACGACGAAAACGGGGGGGCCGGAGGGAAAACTCCCGCTGACGGATGAACTGCTTCGTCACGCCCCGAGCGGCGATCTCTTTGGTTGGTCACAAAATGTCGGCATGGGCCTGCAACCGGAACTGTTGGGCCGCAAGGAGTACCTGATTCTCTCGACGCACGGCGGTTTGCGGGGCGAAGACGGCAAGCCAATCGCCCTCGGGTATCACTCGGGTCATTGGGAAGTCGGCCTGTTGGTGAAGGCAGCGGCCGAGGAGTTGAAGCGTCTCGGCGGGCTTCCCTTTGCCGGGGCCGTGACCGACCCATGCGACGGCCGCACCCAAGGCACCACCGGCATGTTCGACAGCCTGCCGTTCCGCAATGACGCGGCGATGGTGCTGCGGCGATTGATTCGCTCGCTGCCAACCCGCTCCGGTGTGCTGGGAGTGGCCACCTGCGACAAAGGTCTTCCGGCAATGATGATGGCTCTCGCGGGAGAACACAATTATCCGACGGTCTTGGTTCCGGGGGGGGTCATGCTCGCCACCGAGGCCCATGAGGACACCGGAAAGGTCCAGACTATCGGCGCCCGATATGCGGCCGGTGAAATCACGCTGGAACAGGCGGCCGAAGAAGGCTGCCATTCCTGCGCGTCGCCGGGGGGCGGGTGTCAGTTCCTCGGCACGGCCGCCACGTCGCAACTCATTGGCGAAGCCCTCGGGATGAGCCTGCCACACTCGGCTCTCGCGCCAAGCGGCCAGCCTGTCTGGCTGGACATGGCTCGTCGATCCGCGCGGGCGTTGCTTCAACTGTCGAACCGGAAGATCAACAACACGAAAATCCTGACCGAAGGGGCGTTCCGAAACGCCGTCACCGTTCACGCGGCGTTCGGCGGCAGCACCAACCTGCTCCTCCACACGCCGGCGGTGGCATTCCACGCCAAGGTGAGGCGATTCGATGTGGACGAATGGGCCGACATCAACCGGCGGGTTCCCCGTATCGTTGACGCGTTGCCGAACGGCCCGGTCGGCCATCCGACCATTCAAGTTTTCCTGGCCGGCGGCGTCCCGGAAACCATGCGGATTTTGAGGGATGCGGGCCTGCTGGACTTGAATTGCCTGACTGTGAGCGGCGAGACGGTGGGCCGGAATCTGGAATGGTGGGAAAAGAGCGACCGCCGAAAACGCTTCCGTGATTTGCTGGCCGAGAAGGACCACGTGGACCCTGACAACGTCATTATGACGTTTGAGCGGGCGAAGAGCAAAGGACTGACTTCCTCCATGACGTTTCCTCGCGGAAACTTGTGTCCGGAAGGATCGGTCATCAAATCAACCTCCATTGATGCCTCTGTGGTGGATGCCGATGGCGTCTACCGCAAGACTGGTCCGGCCAAGGTTTTTGTGCGGGAGAAAGACGCCATCGCCGCCATCAAGGGATCGGGAACCAAAAAGGTGGTGGCGGGAGATGTGCTGGTGTTGTGCGCCCGCGGGCCAATGGGGTCTGGCATGGAAGAGACCTATCAAGTGACCAGCGCCCTGAAGCATCTCTCCTGGGGCAAACAAGTGGCTGTGCTGACCGATGCCCGTTTCAGCGGGGTGTCCACAGGGGCTTGCATCGGTCATGTTTCGCCGGAGGCTCTCGCGGGCGGTCCCGTTGGCAAAATTCTCGACGGAGACCTGATTCAAATTGTGATTAACCGAAGCACATTGCATGGAAGCGTTGACCTCATCGGGGATGCCACGGGAGCCAAAGGAGTCGAATGGGGAACGGCCGAATTGGCGAAACGTCTGCCCCGGCCGGACCTCTCCCCCGATCCGAACTTGCCGGATGACACCAAGTTGTGGGCCGTGTTGCAAAACGCCAGCGGCGGGGTGTGGGGCGGTTGCGTGTACGATGTAGAAGCCATCGCCGCCGCCTTACTGAAACCAATCGTTCCTCCAAACGATTGATGTAAGGATTAGGACTTGAGTTCGGTATCAAGGGGTATTCAATCAGCACCCTTTTGAGATCGCTTCCGATGGCTCATCTGTTTGATCCGCTCACCCTGAAAACCATCACGCTCCGAAACCGAATCGGAGTTTCTCCGATGTGCCAATACTGGTCCGAGGACGGAATGCCCTCCGACTGGCACTTGGTTCATCTGGGATCACGCGCGGTCGGCGGGGCGGCCTTGGTGATCGCCGAAGCATCGGCGGTCGTTCCCGAAGGCCGGATTACCGCGCATGACGCGGGCATTTGGTCGGATGCCCATGCCGAGGCGTGGGAACGGATCGCTCGATTCGTCGCCGATCAAGGGGCCGTCCCGGCAATCCAGATTGCCCACGCGGGTCGAAAGGCCAGCACCGCACAACCTTGGATTCGACACGATCATGATGTGGCCGTGCCGTTCAATCAAGGAGGCTGGCAACCGGTCGCTCCCAGCCCCCTGCCCTTTCGACCCGGTTCGCACACGCCTCATGAACTTTCCAAACCGGAAATCGCCGCGATCACCAAAGCTTTCTCGGCGGCCGCCATCCGCTCGCTGAATGCCGGTTTCAAATGGTTGGAATTGCACTTTGCCCACGGCTATTTGGCCCATTCATTCCTCACCCCTTTGGCGAACAAACGGACGGACGAGTATGGCGGTTCGTTTGAGAACCGTATTCGCTTTGCGATCGAAACGACGCGAGCAGTAAGAGAAGTGTGGCCTGATTCCCTGCCGCTGACGGTGCGGTTGTCCGCCACAGATTGGGTGGACGGCGGTTGGACGCTTGAAGAATCAGTGGAGTTATCCAAACGGCTGAAAACCGAGGGCGTGGATTTGATTGATTGCAGTTCCGGGTTTGGTGTGCCCGGCGTTCGCTACCCGGTGGGGCCGGGTTGGCAGGTGTCTCTCTCCCAGACCATCCGCACCCAAGCGAACATACCGACGGCCACGGTGGGAATGATCAACGACGCCCGACAGGCCGATGACATCATTCGCCAAGGCCAAGCCGACATCGTTCTGCTTGCATCAAAAATGCTTCAGGATGCATATTGGCCGTTGCATGCCGCCCAACAGCTACAACCCGAACAATCGTTGCGGTTGCCACCACCTTACGACTATGTGGTCAATCCATCCAAGAAAGGCCATTGATGAAAGTCATGAACGTTCACCGTCCGGGGAAGAAACTCAAACTCTTTTCGTCTCCGGCTTCAAGTTGAAGTTGCCGGGTGCGTTCTTCCGACTTGTCCCCTTCCCTCCATGTCACTTTCACATCAAAAAGAAACCGCTCGCCGGGTTTAAGATCGGGCGAAAACACAACGAGTGGTCGGATGGCGCTGTCCAATTTTTTGCCAGAGACAATCACTTCGGCTCCGCGCGGCACATTCAGGATCAACTGGGCCTTCATCTCGACCGGAAGCGGGGCGGGCTTGGGCGGCATGACAACCGGCGGCGGCGCCGGGACGTTGTAAAAGTTATTGATGACCATCCCAGGATTATCCGGTTCTTGCCAGCTTGGGTAGAAGGCAGGATACCCGGAGTAAAAGCCCCAAGGGTTAAACGACAGATAGGGAGCCGAATTCACGGCTGGAACAGTTCTTCCAAAGGGCTGGCCGGAGATCGGGACCGCCGGAGGCGGGATCACCCCGGCCGGGCGCGGGGCGGCTGAAGGAGGATGAAGCCGGATCATAAACTGGGCGTGACTCACCGCCGTCAGAATCAGAAGAACCGCCAAACTCAGGAAGCGCGTCATGGTGTTTTCCAATCGGGTCAGTTTTCGCTGAAGTCGAATTTCGGGAGTTGCACATTGAGCGGATTGGCCAAAAACTTCGCATGACAGAAATGGCACAGATCAAAAGAAAACGATCTGGCTGACGGGATCGGTTCGGGAAGTTCTTCTCCCCGGCTCAGAAGTTCGCCAATCTCTTCGAGGTGATCGGCATCCATGTCCTCGTCCGTCAGTTCTTCCGTGGGGATGACCGCACAGGATTCCATCTTCAGAACGAATCGTCCTTCCTGAACCTTCGTCAAATCCTTGCCGCACATATCGCACGAATATCGAATCATGGGTCACCATCCGCGTTGAGACACCGAAACAAATCTTTGGGAGAAGACATCTGTTTCGACAAAATAGGATCCCTACATCCGTCGCAGTTTTCCGGGGCCATGTCAAGTTGAATCCCCCGGAATCGCTGAAGTCCGCGGAACCGGCACAACTGGATAATCAAGGTCATTATTAACCCGGATTGAAGAAAGCCGTCCACTCAGGGACAAGCGAAATCTCAAATCGGGCATCCAGTCCGTCAGGCCCGGCACGACCGGCACATTTCGCACGAGCCACAGAACGGGATGGGGATTTTGGAAGAACCGGTGGACGGGGAAAGCCCGGCATGATCCCGGCGTTCGCCGGTCGCCGATACTTCGCTTCGTGCGGATGATCGTCCCCTGAAGGAAGGGGGCATCAACCCGTTTTCATCAGCGTGCGATCCCGGAGCCGATGGGGGGACGGCCGCTAGGACGGCCGCGACGAAACGACGGCGTTTCGTCGGCCGGGAAGCACCAAAATCAGACCGGCGAAGATGCCGGTGAGGAGGCGATTATCATGAGGATCCGCTTGGGCACTCACCTGGCGGTGACGGCTTTCGCCCTCTTCGGAGCGGCGACCGCCAACGCGGGGCTCGGGGGCCTGGGAGGGGCGGGAAGCGCTCCATGTGCGTGTGGCGACACGCAGGTGAGCTTCTCGGCGTGCAACACGAACGTCCGGCCCACGTACAAGATGGTGTACGACACGGTGCTGGAAAAACGGTTCCATGTCTGCTATCAGACCGTCAGCGAAACCGTCATGCAGCCGGTCACCAAGACCGCCTACCGCGACGAGATCAAGACGTGTTTCAAGCCCGTCCAGGAGACGCAGTACAAAACGGTTCAGGAAACGGTCACCCGTCCCTGCTACCAGACCGTGATGAAGGATGTGCCTTACACGAACTTCCGCCCCGTGCAGGAAACCTGCATGAAAAAGGTGACGGAAACCGTGTGTCATCCCGTGTGCGAAACGCATTACAAGGATTGCTCGTACACCGTGTACAAGCAAGTCCAAGAGACGCAATACAAGGAATGCACCTACACCACGTGCAAGCCGGTTTGCGAAACCCACTGCAAGACCGACACCTATCAGGTGTGCAAGACGGTTTGCGAAACCCACTACCGCGAGTGCAGCCAGACGCTGTGCAAGCCGGTGTGTGAAACGCATTACAAGACCGTCTGCCACACGACCTGTCGGCCGGTCTGCGAAACGGTGATGCGGAGCGTGTGCGAAACGACTTACACGGACTGCACCGAAACCGTGATGCAAAACCGGACGCGGAGCTATTGCGAACCGCAGACGACGATCAAGACCGTCAGCCGGACGATCCCCGAGTACCATTGTGAAACGTACACGGTTCCGGGTCATCTCCAGTTTGTTCGGATTCCGCAGTACACGTGTTGCTTCGACCCTTGCTCCTGCCAGACGACCCAGAAGCAAACCGGCACAAAGTTGTGCCTGCAACGCGGTCCTTGTGAAACCCGCACCCGGCAGGTGAAGACCTACCGCACCGTGTGCGAGCAGATCCCCTGCACGGTGTATGTCCGCAAGACCGTTTGCGAACAAGTGCCGGTCACGATCTGCAAGAAGGTTCCCCACATGACCACCCGGCAGATCCCGATGACGGTGACGCGGATGGTCAAAGAAACCCACACGCAACAGGTGCCGGTGACGGTGACCCGTTATGTGTCCGAAACCGTGAAGAAGCAGGTTCCCTACACCGTGATGCGAACCGTTCGCGGTTGCTATTGCGACGGGAACTCCTGTGGCCAGGCCCCCGGCCCGAACGGCATCGTCAGCGGTTGCCCGAACGCCTCCAGCCTCAACGGCTGCGGCGAAGAAGGGGCTGGCAAAGTGTTCGTGGAAGGCGGGGTCTGCACCCGGCAGACGCACTACACGACTACGAAGATGGTCCCGGAAACCCACGTTCGGCAGGTGCCGTACACGGTGACCCGCTGCGTGCCGGAAACCCACACCAAGAAGGTTCCCTACACGGTGACCCGAATGGTTCCCACCACGGTCGAAAAGCTGGTCCCCGTGACCACCTGTCGGCTCGTGAAGGAAGAGGGCGTCAAGCAGGTTCCGACGACGGTCTGCACGACCACCACGGAAGTGGTCTGCAAGACGGTTCCGGTGTGCGTGACCAAGATGGTGCCTTACACGGTTTCCTACAAGGTTCCGTACTGCACCACCGAAATGGTCCCGACGACCGTTTGCAAGCAAGTGCCCGTGACGAATGAAGTGGAAGTGTGCGTCAAGAAGCCCCGCTGGGTGACCGTGTACGAACCGTGCCCGTGTGCCCCGGCGGCTCCGGCCTCGTGCAGCCCGTATGGTCCTTGCAACTCGGCCGGCCCCGGCAGCCCGGCGGCTTGCGGACCCGCGTGCAACACTCCGGCCGCCCCGGCTTGCAGCACGCCGTGCAACACCTGCCCCGCCCCGGCTTGCAGCGCTCCGGCCTGCTCCCCGGTGACGAGCAGCAGCGCCTGCACCCCGGCGGTGTGTGATCCTTGTGCCAAACCGGCCAAGAAGGATTTGTTCTGCGGCTTCTTCAAGAACTTGTTCTCGAAGCGGCTCGCCTGCGAAGTCCACACTTGCACGGGTTGCACCACTTGCAAGTAATGCCCGATCAGTGACGTGACAAAAGGACTGTGTCTTCGCAAGGAGACGCGGTCCTTTTGTTTTTCAAATCTCTTCCTCTTGGCAACGAATTATCTTCATGCGAAGATCAATCACTCTCCCGCCGAGCCGCCTGCGGGCCAAACAATGAACTACCTGTCCGCGACCCGCCACCCGTGGCCCTGTCTCATCTTCCTCGTTCCCCTGCTGGGGATCTACGAGTGCGGTGTGATCTGGCTGGGCGGACCAAACCCGGACAAGATTCGTAATGGCGCGGACACCTGGCTGCGGCATTACCTCGGCAACGCGGGGGCTGATCCACGCTTGGTGGCCCCCGGCGTGATTATTGGATTATTGCTGATCTGGACCGTGTGGCGTTGGAAAGACCGCCCCGAACAGGTGCTGGCGGTTGTTTTTGGCATGGCGCTGGAAAGCGTCATGTTCGCCGGCGTGTTATGGGTGATCGCCAGTAATTTCAGTTCGATCTTGGGCCATTATGGCTTTGCGATGAACTTGGAAGTTTCACGGGAAAAAGCGGCCGATGTCGTGACGTACATCGGCGCCGGGATTTATGAAGAAGCAATCTTCCGACTGATTTTGTGCGCGGGTTTGGCCCGATTGCTGAACTTTGTGCTGATCCCGTGGGTAGCGGCCGTGCCGATGGCCATCCTGGCATCTTCCGTGCTTTTCTCCGTGGCCCATCATGTCGGCCCGAACGCGGATTCGTTCGATCAAACCCGGTTTCTGTTTCGCATTTTCGCCGGTGTGTTTTTCGCGGTGATTTTCTGGTGGCGGGGTTTCGGCGTGGCGGCAGGCACCCACGCCGGGTACGACATCATCGTCGGCCTACCCTCTTCATGAGTTTCAAACTTCACTTCAACGAAACAACCACTTTGCCAAAATGTGAACCCGATTCCATATGCCGCAACGCGGCCGGGAATTCGTCGAAGCCGAACACTTTGTCGATCACTGGTTTTTCTTGATGATGCTCAAAGGCTCGCAGCATGTTTGTGAACATCTCCCGTGAACCGACGAAGATGCCTCGCAGGTTCAGACTCTTCATCAGGATGGGCATCGGGTTGGCCCCGGTTCCACCAGCCAGCACGCCAATCAGGGCGATGTGCCCCCCCACGCGGGTCGCTTTCGCGGATTTTTCCAACGTCCCCGCGCCGCCGACTTCCACGACATGATCCACACCCCGGCCATCAGTCATTTTCCTGGCCCATTTGTCCCAATCCGGCGTTGTGCGGTAATTCAATCCGGCGACCGCTCCAAGGGTTTTGGCTCTTTCCAGTTTCTCGTCGCTACTGGAAATGATGATCGGAATCGCCCCGAAAATTTTGGCGATCCGCAAGGCAAAGAGCGACACGCCCCCGGTGCCTTGGAGCAACACCGTTTCACCGGCTTTCAGGTTATTCCCCGCCAAGGCGTTCCATGCGGTGGCGGCGGCACACGGCAAAGTGGCGCCCTCTTCATCGCTGAGATATCCCGGCGTCGGGATCAATCCTTCTTCGCGGAACAGCATCTCTTGAGCCATCACGCCGTCAAGATCGGGTCCGCCGAGCGCGCCCTTTGTGTTTTCCTCTGACACCGGACCGCCGATCCAATGTTGGAAAAAAGTCCCGGTCACCCGATCGCCGGTTTTGAACCGCGTGACGCCCGGCCCAATAGCGAGAACCTCGCCGGAGCCATCCGAGCCCGGAATACGCGGGCGGGGTAATTTCGGGGAATATTGCCCGGCGATCATTAACAGATCGCGGTAATTCAAGGAGACCGCCTGGATCTTCACCAACACCTCGCCGGGGCCGGGCACTGGTGTCGGGCGATCAACCTGTTGCAAATGCTCGATGCCGAACTGATCGGCGATGATCCACGCTTTCATGGGGAAAGCCTCGTTAAGTAAGAGATATTCAAGATACGGGTCCGTCCGGCGAAATCTTTCGATGGACTTTCCCGGCCAAGACCATTACCTTCGAGGCATTACTCTCTCTGGCCGTGAGATTTCATCATGCGTGGGGCTTTGTCATTCCTGTTGCTGGTGTTCACTCCCGTCGGGCTATTCGCCGAAACGGCTAAAAAGAACATTGTGTTGCTGATCGCCGACGATCTCGGCATGGAAGTCGGTTGTTACGGCGACAAATTGGCCCAAACGCCGAACATCGACGCTCTGGCGAAATCGGGCACCCGTTTCACCAATGGCTTCGCCAGCGTGTCAAGTTGTTCGCCAAGCCGGGCGACAATTCTCACGGGAATGCCCACCCATCATTGCGGGCAATATGGTCTGGCCCATGCCACGCACAACGCCCATAGTTTCCGTGACGTCCGGAGCATCCCGCGTATGCTTCAAACGGCCGGGTATCGCACGGGAGTCATCTCCAAATTGCATGTGCAACCGCCCGAGGTTTATCCGTGGGATGCCGAGATGAAGACGAACGGCCGCAACGGCATCGCCATCGGCAACGACGCGAGAAAATTTATCACCACCGGCGGCGACAAGCCATTCTTCCTTCTCGTCGGCTTCACCGACCCGCACCGGGCCGCCAAGGGCTTTGACATGGACAAAACCTTCAAGGGCGTGCCGACGATCTCCGTTGATCCCAAAGCCGTGTCATTGCCTTATTTCTTGCCAGATCAGCCGGAAGTGCGAAGCGAGATGGCCGAATACTATGCCTCGGTGAATCGTTTGGATTTCGGCATCGGTCAAGTGATGAATGTCTTGAAAGAAACCAAACACGACACCGACACGCTGGTGATCTTTCTGAGCGACAACGGCATCCCGTTCCCCGGCGCAAAGACCACGCTCTACGACAGCGGCATTCATTTGCCGTTGATTATCCATGCTCCGGGCCAGACAAAAGCGGGCGTCGTCAATGAGGCGATGGCAAGTTGGACGGATGTTGCCCCAACAATCCTTGAATACGCCGGGATCAAGCCCCCGGCGGCGATGCTTGGCAAATCACTGTTGCCGATTCTGTCGGCCACGGATGACACGACTCGAAACACTGTTTTCGCCTCACATCAGTTTCACGAAATCACGATGTACTACCCGATGCGAGCGATCCGCACACGAACGCACAAGTTGATCGTCAACCTAGCTAATCCCCTCCCCTTCCCTTTTGCCAGTGATTTGCATGGTTCCGAAATGTGGCAGGGGATTTTGAAGCGAAACGACACAATGATGGGCCAACGCTCCCGCGAAACCTACGAACATCGACCCATGCTGGAGCTTTACGACATCGTCGCCGACCCAAACGAACTGAAGAACCTCGCCAACGACCCCGCTCAAACCGACCGGGTGAAAACGATGCGGGCTGACCTCCGCAAATGGCAAACGGCCACGAATGATCCTTGGTTGATTAAAGATCTGCATGAGTGAATAGAATTCCCACGCTGCCCCGCCCGCCACGCCGAAGATCACATCGGCTATATCCAAGTTCATGAAGTATTCCGCGCCAAGAGTGTTCAAGATGCCAATGAAGTCTTGCCCGCTGCTTTTTCTTCTAAGCTTCGGGATGGCTCACGCCACCGACGCTCGCGGCGACGAGAAAAAAGGCCATACCGGGCCGGATTGTGTCGCAACCGTGGATGATTTTTTCAGAAATGAAGTGTGGGCCAAAGTGGGAGCCTTGTCCTGTTTGAAGTGTCACAAAATTGGCGGCGATGCCGAGAAGAGCAAGTTCATCCTGCAAGATCCCAACCGAAGCAAAGGGCAGGACCAAGAAGAAGCCCTTCGGCAAAACCGGGCGGCTTTTGCCAGCATGGCGAAATTTCGGGAGAAGGACCAATCCCGCCTGCTCCTCAAAGTCATCGGCGGGCTTGACCACGGCGGGGCCGTCGTCTTGAAGCCCGATTCAGTCGGCCATCGCATCCTCACCGATTTTGTCCGGCGGGTAAATTCACCGACGATTGAGCTTCCGGCAATCGACAAAAATGCGCCGCCCTTTTTCGATGGCATCGTGATGCTCGACGACCGTCGGCTCTTGCGCCGAGTCACCCTTTCTCTGGCCGGTCGGTTGCCCACGGATGCCGAAATATCAGCGATCGCCAAATCGGGCTTGAAGGCCATGCCCGCGTTGCTCGACTCCCTGATGAAAGAAGAGGCGTTTTACACCCGGCTTCGCGAGGGATTCAACGATGTCTTCCTCACACTCGGATTTGACGGCAACCCCGAAACGGTCCTGTCCTATGAACACTTCAGCACAACACGGAACTGGACGGAAAAGCACGATCTGAACCACATCGCCGATGCAAAAGCCCGGCAGCAGGCTCGCTACAAACTCGCCAACGATTACCGCCAGGCGATCCTCGGCGAACCGATGAAACTCGTCGAACACATCGTCCGCAATGACCGGCCGTTCACGGAGATCCTCACGGCCGATTACATCATGGTCACGCCTTATTCCGCTCGCGGCTACGGGATCTTCGAGCAACTTCGCCCGCAGTTCAAAAACCCCGATGATCCCTTTGAATACATTCCGGTCAAATTGAAGGCGCTTGTCGCCCGAACTCGCGATGACGATCAACAATCGGCGACAGGTTTCTATCCGCACGCGGGCATCTTGAGCACCTTCCAGTATCTGCGACGTTATCCGACCACCGAGACTAACCGTAACCGTCTTCGTGCCCGGATGTATTTTCAGCACTTCCTCGGAGTGGATGTTTTGGAACTCGCGGCAAGGGTTTCCGATGCTGCCGCCGTCAGCACCAAATACAAGATTCCGACGATGGAAGCCTCGGAGTGTGTTGTCTGCCACAAGACCATCGACCCGGTCGCCGGGTTGTTTCAAGATTACTACAAGTTTGAGGGTGTTTACGGTCGGCGCAAGGGAGGTTGGTACAAGGACATGTTCGAGCCAGGCTTTGAAGGCGAGGCCATGCCACCGGAAGAACGCTGGCGGTCCCTGCAATGGCTGGGCGAACGAACGGTTAAAGATCCTCGCTTTGCCGTGGCGATGGTCGAGCATGTTTACTACATTCTCACCGGTCGCAAAGCCTTGTTGCCTCCCAAGGATCTTGATGATCCGCTTTTTGTCCCGCGACGGCGGGCCTATCAGGAACAACGCCGGGAGATTGAAACCATCGCGACGAGATTCGCCAAAGATGGTTTCAATCTCAAAAGCGTTTTCAAGGATCTGGTCGTTTCCAATTTCTACCGGGCGGACGGCCCGGCAACCGCCATCAAAGATCCTCGCCGACGATCAGAACTGGACGATGTCGGCTTGGTGCGGATGCTCTCCCCTGAACAAATCGAGCGGAAGGTCAACGCGATTTTCGGGGAACCGTGGGGCAAGTTAAACGACCAACTAGCGATGCTCTATGGCGGCATCGACTCGAAGGAAGTCACCGAACGGGCCACCGATCCCAGCGGCGCGATGGGCGCCATCCAGCGGATCATGTCGAACGACGTGGCGTGCAAACAAACCGGCCGCGACTTCGGACGCCCGCCAGCGGAGCGACGATTGTTCCCCGGCATCGAACCCTCCGTGATTCCGGGCGCCACCCCCGAAGGCGATGCGGCCATCCGCAAGGCGATCGCGCATCTGCACGAGCGGATTTTAGGTCGCCAAGACGCCCCGGATTCGGCCGAGGTTGAACGAACGTGGAAACTATTCGCCGGAATTGTCCACGACGCTCATGAACAAAAGGGGATCGACCCACGCGAAAATTATCACTGTCGGCAAGGCGTTCCCGCACCGCCCGCCGACCCGGCTTATACGATCCGGGCTTGGCGCGGCGTGGTCACTTATCTGCTCCGACGCCAGGAATTCCTTTACGAGTAATCTCATGCGACGCGACTTCCTCAAACTCTGCGGCCTGGCCGGCCTTGGTCTCGCCGCCCCGATCGGTTGGCCGTCGGCGGTGCGGGCCAAGACGAAAGACGAGCCATATGGAGGCCCCTATTATGTGGTTTTCAACGCCTCGGGCGGGTGGGACACGACGTATTTGATGGACCCCAAAGGGATCAACAATATCAACCGTCTTTACAAGGAAGGTGATATTCTCACCCACGGGACGCACAAATACGCCCCCACGGCCAAACAGACCAAAGCCGGAATGAGCAACGAGGATTTCTACGCCGAGTTTGGCAAGGAATTGCTGGTCCTCAACGGGATTGATTATTCCGTGAACAACCACTCGCCGGGGGCCAGATACATGGCCACCGGCAATCTCGACAGCTTGGCCTATCCGACGTTTCCCGCCCTTGTCGCCGCCTGTCAGGGTCCGGATTGCCCGATCTCTTACCTGACATTCGGAAACTACTCGGCGACGGGCAATCTCGTGGCCATGTCCCGCGTCCCGTATCTGCCATCGCTCAAGCGGATCGCCAACGCCGATGCGATCGACGGCAACGAACGGTCCCCTTATCATGATCGCTTCGCCTTGGATCGAATCGAACAGACTCTCCGGGAACAACATCAGACAAACGAGGACACGCCCCGTCTTCCCCGCGCGGAGCGAGCCGAGAACATGCTGTATGCGGCCCAAGACAACTCCAAAGCCTTGCAACGGGTGACCGCTCACATCCCCGCCACGATTCCCAAAGAGCGTCTTTCACAACAGGCTGAAATCGCTTTGGCTTCGTTCAAAGCCGGTGTGTGCGTCTCCGCGAATCTGACCATCGGGCAATTCGACAGCCACGCCAACAACGACCCCGACCAGATGCGGCTCATCCCCGAATTTCTCGCCGGCATCGCCTATTTACTTCGGCGAGCCGGGGAACTGAAAATTCGCGAACAGATTGTTGTGATTGTGCAGAGCGAGATGGGCCGGACACCAACCTACAACAACGGCAACGGCAAGGACCATTGGTCCGTTGGTTCCATCATGTTTCTGGGTCGCGGCATCAAAGGGAATCGTGTGATCGGGGCAACCGACGAGAAACAATTTCAAGTTCCCCTAAACCCGCAGCAACTGAAGTGTGACAAGGAAAAAGGCGTCAAAGTACGTCCAGAACACATCCATCTCGCCCTGCGTGAGTTGGCTGGAATCGCCGATCATGCACACAGCAAAAAATTCCCATTGGGTGGCGTCGAGAAGGAAAAACTCCAAGGTTTCTGGGGTTGATTGAGCGCCCGAACATCTCCGTTTGCTGCAACGCACTCAAGCAGCGACATTTGACGGGAGTTCGACGGTAAATACGGCCCCTCCAGCCGGACCGTTGACGCCAGTTAACCGGCCGCCGTGATCTTCAACAATTCGTTTTGAAACCACCAATCCCAAGCCGATGCCAGTTTCTTTGTTGGTGGCAAATGGCTCAAAAAGCCGCGGTTGGATTTCCGGGCTGATTCCCGATCCGGAATCAGCGACAGAGAGGATCAATCGCCCAAATGTTGGCTGAGTCAGTTCGATGGTCAAATTTCCACCGTGCGGCATGACATCTAGTGCGTTCAAAATCAGATTTAGAATCACCTGTCGAAGTTGGTCTTTGTCGCCATCGATAAAGCATTCGTTTTTCGGATGTGACAGAATGACGCGAACATTCTGACGATCAATACGGCCCCGTGTGAGCGCCAAAGCATCTCGCACCACAGCGGCCAAATCGGCCCGCGTGCGCTCCAACTTTGGCGGCCGGGCGAAATCGAGAAACGTCTTCAGGGAACTCTCAATCCGAAGCAACTCGTTTTCAATCATCACCAGTTCTTCGTCGCTCAATCCCCCGGCGGCCGGATCACGACGGGCAGTTTCCAACAGCAGAATGGCCGACATCAACGGATTGCGGATCTCATGGGCCACTCCGGCCGCAAGTTGTCCCACGGCCGCCAACCGTTCGCTTCGACGAATTTCACGCTCGTTCTGTTGGAGCTTCTGCACCACCTGCCCCACCCGGTGGAGCAAATCGTCGGCGCCATCATCAAGCCTTTCACCGTCTCGCTGCCACTCAACTGGCGGCAACTCCTGGCCAAGCAAATCAGACGCCCCTTGGACGTGGACAAGGAAACGGTGGATCGTCCGTCGGAGATTTCGGGCGAGGCCGTATCCCAGCACCAATCCGGCCACGGAGGCCAACCCGCCGACCCCGCCGAGTCCCCAAGCCATGCGCCGCAGGGATTGACGGAGATCCTTCTCGGATTCCTCGATGAGGTTGGCATTCAAGTTTCGCAACTGCTGACAAACCGGCAGGGTTTCTTCGTTCAAATGGCGTATCAAGACTTCCCGTTGGTCATCCGTTTTGGGACGACGGTTCCATTCATCCAGATATTTTTGGTAGCTTTTCGCGATCAGTTCTTCCAATCGCCGTTCCTCGGTCTTGTCCGCGAGTTCTTCGATTTCAATGAGATGCTGCTCAACCCGCTCGTGAATTGCCTCGACGTCTTTGGCCTTGCGCTGGTGCAACGCCAGCAAATCCCGGACGGCCTCCTCCAGATTGGCGGCCGCCCGTCGGGACCCGATGTTTTCCCCCAGCACATCGGCCGTGTGTGATTGTTCGCGGGCCAGGGACACTGCCAGTGTCCCGCAAACCGCCAACGCCAGACCGCTGAAAAGGGTGGTGAAAAAAAGAAGTCGCCGGGGATAAAGTTTAAGCGACATGGTGATCCACGGTTTGCGCCGAGTGCGTCAGTCTATCGTTGCGCGTCCAAACCGTCAGTGACTCATTCCTCCGGCACCGGCCGGCGGCGTGCGTTTGCCGTAGAAACTGTAAAGCACCGGAACAAGGTTCAACGCGGCGATGGTGAACAGCATCCCGCCGACCACAACCACGGCCAGCGGACGTTGAGATTCTGAACCCATCTTCGTGGAAATCGCCGCCGGGAGCAATCCGAGGATGGCTGCCAAAGCGGTCATGATCACGGGGCGGACCAATTGGGCCGTTCCCTTGTTCAATGCCTCCTCAAGCGGCATCCCCGCCGCCCGATGGCTGTTAAAGGCCGAGACGAACAACAAACCATTCATCACGGCCACACCCAAAATCGAGATAAAACCGACAGCAGCCGAGATGTTGAAGTTCAGCCCGGTGAGTTTCAGCGCCCACACGCCGCCGATACCCATCGCCAGCACGTTGGCGAACACCACTGCCGCGTCGAGAAACGAGTTGAACGCCAGATACAAAAACAATCCGATCAACACAATGGAGACGGCAAACATCCGGGCCATCCGCTTTTCGGCTTCCTCCATTTGCTTGAATTCGCCGCTCCACTCGGAGCGATAGGGGATTTTCATCAACGGTTCGACCTTCGATTTGGCCTCGGCCACCGTGCCGGCTAAATCCCGGCCGCGCACTTCAAATTTCACCGCAATCAATCGCTGTCCCTGTTCACGGTAAATCGTCGAAGCGCCGGGACGCAAGAAAGAGGCGGTTTCATCCGGCCGGCCTCGGGCATCCAGCGGGGTCACCAAGTCGCCGAGCCGACGAACGGGAGTGCCGGTTGACAAAGCCGGGGCGTTGAAAATGTTTCCACTTAATGCCGGCATGGTCATTGTGGTTCCGGTTGGTGACAGGCCAACGCTTCCACCGCCAACGGAAGTGCCACCGACGGCCGTTTGGTTGTTCGGCACAACTTGGTTTCCATTCACCGGCACCGGTATGGCGAGGATCGACTGTTCGTCTCCGCGCAGGCGTCTCGGCCAGCGCACCGACACCTCAAAGGTTTTGCCGCCTTCTTGCAATTGCGTCGCGGCTTTCCCTCCAATGGCTGTCTGAATCACGGCTTGCACATCCGCCGCCGTCACATTCCAGCGAGCGCACTTTTGCCGGTCAATCGGAAACTCAAGGTTTGATTGCCCCTGAATGCGGAACACTCCGGCGTTTTGCACCCCCGGAACATCGTTGATGAGGTCGCGCACCTTCATGGCGGTTTCCTCCAGCGAATCGAGGTCCGGCCCAAAAATCTTGATCGAGTTTTCCCCCTTCACGCCGGAAAGGGCCTCCATCACGTTGTCCCGGATGATTTGCGAGATGTCGAAATCAACGCCGGGAAAATTCTCTTCAAGGGCCTGGTCCAGATCGTGAACCAACTCCGGCTTTGAGCGGGGGCGGCCACGCTTGGCATCAACCGGCCAGTCGTCTTGGGGACGAAGCGGCAGGAAAGTTTCGATGTTGTAATAGCCGGTCGGATCGGTGCCGTCGTCCGGTCGGCCGATGGTGGAGACGATCACGTTGAACTCGGGAAAATTCCGCAGCAAGGTTCTCAATTGCGCGGATCGATTGGTCACTTCCCCCATCGACACATTGACCGGGAAGGTGCCGCGAACCATCAGGTTCCCTTCTTCCAGTTCGGGCATGAACTCCCGGCCCATCATTGCGGCCGTGTAACCGGTATAAGCGAGAGCGACCAGAAACACCGCGAAAGCAATCCAACGGAACTTGAGGAGCATGCTCAATTGCCAGAGGAAAGCAGATTGCAATCCCCGCACCAGAAAGTTATCCCTCTTGGCCTTGAGCTTTTTGAACAACAGGAAACACAGCACGGGAGACACGGTCAACGCAAGCATCAAGGCCCCGCAAAGGGCGAAGGCATAGGTATCGGCCATTGGACCGAAGATCTGGCCTTCCGGCCCCTTCATCGTGAACAGCGGCAGCAGGGCGCACACCATGATGATGGTGGCGAAAAACACACTTTTGGTCACCTGTCCGGCCCCGTTGACAACCCGTTCACCAAGAGAGGTTTGTTCCCCGTGATCGGCATGAGCGGTCAGGTTTCGATAAATGCTCTCGACAATGATGACCGACGAGTCAACGATGATGCCGAAATCAACGGCCCCGATGGAGAGCAAATTGGCCGACTTGCCCCGGAAGAATAACACCCCGAATGCAAACATCAGGGCGAGCGGAATGTTGAGGGCGACGATGATCGCCGCCCGCACGTTGCCGAGGAACATCAGCAAAATGGTGGTGACGAGTATCATGCCGACAATCAGATTTTCGTGAACTGTTTCCGTCGTCCGGTTGATGAGTTCCGTTCGATTGTAAAACGGCACGATCCGGACACCGGGCGGCAAATGGCCCGGTTGGTTTAGCTCGTCGATTTTCGCAATCACATCCTTAAGGGCCGGGAGAGATTCCTGGCCCTTGCGGAGCAGCACAATCCCCTGGATCACATCGTCGTTGTCTTCCCAAATTGGGGAGGCGTCCGGATTCAATTGCCATTTGCCTTCCGAGTCTTTTACCGGCCTGGTCATGGCCACGCGGCCCTGTCGGGTTTGCATGCCGACAATCACCCCTGTGCGAATCAATTGATGGTCGTCCACCCGTGGCGTGCCATCCGCGTTGAGCATCGGCCCCCCGTCAACCAATTGATCGACGGTGACCGGCACGTTATTGACGCTGGCGACAACCACCTGCCGGATCTCGCGGATGCGCCGGGCTTCTTCGCTTCGCAAGAATTCGGCGGCCTCGACAGGGCTCGTCATGCTCAAGATCTGCTGGTGCGGATCTTGTCCCTGTCCCAACAATCCAAGTGAGCGGACAACAATCGTCAATTGCCCTTGGGTCAGATTATCCCCGCTCCCGTTGGTATTGGCGTTTCCAAGGGCCGCCAACAATTGATTCAACGTCACACCGTATTGCCGCAGGCGATCCGGGTCCGGTTGAACCTCATACTTTTTCACCATGCCGCCAACACCCGTCACCCCGGCAATCCGAGGGACTCGCATTAACTCACGCTGGATCACGTAGTCTTGAATGGCCTTGAGATCACTCAAGGTATAAAGCGGCTTTCCAGTGGCGGAATCTCGCGGGTTTTCCAAGGTATAGCGGAGGATTTCCCCCACTGGCGATGCCGGCGAGATCTGGGGCGAAACACCGGCCGGAAGATTCACCATCGCCAGCCGGTTGAGCACGTCTTGCTTCGCCTGCTCGTAATCACGGGAGTAGTCAAACTGATTGCGGATGTGGGACAAACCAAACAGAGACTTGCTTCGTGTGGTTTCCAAACCCTGCATACCGGCGAGGGCCACTTCAAGCGGAATCGTCACCTGTCGTTCGACTTCCTCGGCGCTGGCCCCCGGATATTGGGCGACCACCTCGATGATGGCCGGAGCCGGGTCAGGGTAGGCTTCGATGTTCACATGCGTAAACGCATAACCGCCGCCGATGGCCAGAGTGGCCCCGAGCAACAGGATGATGAGCGGATTGGCGACGGCCCATTCAATGAGCTTGCGAACCATGAAACACCGGAGGGTTGGGCGATCAAGTACGGGATGTCAATTGACGAAAGAGGTGGCGGGCGACCGACGGGACTATTCCGTCGGTTTGGGCAGTTGCTCATAGGCATCGCGGAGGAGAAGCGAACCGGTCGTCACAATATGATCGCCGACCTTTAACCCGGACCCCTCGCAACGGACGTGGATCGTTTCCCGAAACCGCCGGGTGACGTGAACCGTTTGCCGGACATATTCCGTCGGCTTGCCGGCTTGTTGAACAAAAACCACACTCTCCCGGCCGTCCTCGGTGACGGCATCCACGGGCAATTCGAGTTCCCCGCTTGTCGGCGGCAGGGACAAACGCACGGTGACAAACTGACCAATCCGCAATTCGCCCTTGGGGTTTTCCACACGCCCCGTCACCAAGGCGGTGTGCTGGTTCGGATCAATCACAGCGCCGATCTGCTCTAGCGTTCCCGAGAATGAAGCACCCGGCCGACTGGGCAAATTCACGCTCCAGTGCATTGGCTTGGGAAGAGATTGCAACATCGGCAGATCGTCTTCAAAAGCATGCGCCCAAACCACCAGATGCGACAAGTCGCCGATTTTGTACAAATCGCCGGTCGTGTCCACGATGTCGCCAACGGAGACGTTCTTTTCGAGCAACACCCCATCCTGCGTGGCGCGGACTTCCACACGAGCCCAATGGTCGCATTCTGTTCGTTTGGCGTCGGCTTTGTTGAGCCGACCCGCCTCCGCCCGAACGGCGGCAATTTCTTCCGCGGTCAATCGCCACGACTTGAGTGTTCGCTCGGCCCGTTCGACAGCCACCCGGTCAGATTGCACGGTTCGTTCGGCTTCCCGCAGACTTCGTTCCGGCGATGCTCCTTGCCGTTGAAGTTCCGTCACGCGGGCCAACGCCTGTTCGTCCGCTTCTAATTTGGAAACCGCATCGACCAGTTCGCTTTTCTTTTCGCCAAGATCCTTGCTCCACACCACCGCCAGCAAATCTCCCTGTCGGACGGAATCTCCAAACCGAAGTGGCCGAACTTTCGCAACGGGGGGTTGCGAAGAGAGAGAAGGTTCGGCCGCCTCGGTTGTGGTGCCCAAGGCCACCACTTCCCCGGGGAAACGGGAATGGACACGGGCAAGCGAATTGTTGTCGAGGGCCAGGCAGCCCTGCAAGGCGGGAAGCGGAACCGGATGATTCGCCGCCGCGACCTCGGCGGTCTTGATGCGCATATTTCGGGCTAGTTCTTCAGGGACCCGAATTCGGCGGTCTTCCAATCGAACCATCTTGGCGGGGGCTTCCGTCTTCGCGGCCGGCGACTGACCGGCGGCCTTCGGAGTCGTGGCAGTCATGTAAACGGCCGCTCCCCCGAGGCCCGTGACAATCACGCCACCGGCCACCAAGCCACGGGCCAACCACGGATAACGAGTGAACAAGGCGGACATGACAAAAACCTCTTCCGGGCGTTGTGCTTACTTCTTAGATGTTGACGGGGTAGCCGGAGTAGCCGGGGCGGCCTGCGGGGTGAAATCCACTTCACGGACAAAAAACGAGATATCCGGCTTTCCACCATTGATGTTGGCGTGAACGTGCTTGTTCAGGTAAGCCAGCACCGTCATCCCGGCCTTCAGATCGGAGATCGACGAAGGAGCATCGCTATTTTTTGTTTTGTTGATGACCTTCAGTTTCGCGTCCGATTCAAGTGAATACGTCTCATCCTTTTGGACGGTTTTTGTCTTGGTGGTTGGCACGGACACCGTGCGACCGCCGACATTTACCCGCCGACTCGGGCCGGGTGTGTTCACCGTCTCGTTGACCTTCAAGATGATTTGATCGTCCGTCACTTTCACGACCGTCCCGGTCACCGACCCGGCGGGGAAGATATTGGTGTTCGGATCCCTTTTGGTCGATTTGACCGGAGGGGTCGTCTTGGAATCGGACTTGCTGTCCTCGGCTGTTGCCATTGAGAGAAACATGAAGGCAACGAGAGGAAGGGGAAACATCCTGGCGATGTTCATAGGTGGGTGTCTCGGCTGAATGTGGATTCAGCAACCTAGAGAAGCAATCCCCATGCCATGCCTAAAATTACTACTTTTGACGAGATTTCCGCGAGAAATGACGGAAGAGTTAACTAATGAGATGAGAACCCGATGAGGTGGTCAAACATCCACCAGTGGCGTGGTCGATCATCAATCAGCGGGTTCGTCGTCCATTCCAACACTGCGATCAACATTGATTCCCAAAAGCCGCAATTTGTTCCGCAACGTGCCGCGAGTGATCCCCAGCACTTCGGCGGCCCGAACTTGGTTTCCACCCGTGCGGTTTAAAATTCGTGAGAACAATTGTCTTTCCATCATGTTCAGACAATCGGCATGAAGTTCGGAAGAACCGGCTTCCAATCGTTCGTTGATGAACGCTTCCCAATCAAGCGACGGACGCGATTCGGCCACCGGTTGTCCCGGCGGCGGTGCGGCCGGTGTTTTGGGAACATGATTGATGGTGAACAATTCCGGCACCAGCACCGATCCGCTTAATTGCAGAAATGCCTGCTTCAAAACGCTTTGCAGTTCGCGGATGTTCCCCGGCCATCGATAACTCCGCAACAAGACCTTGGTGTCCGGGGGCAAGGCGGGAACCGGCCGTTCCAGTTCACGGGCGAAGCGGGCAAGGTAGTAATCGGCCAGCAATTCAATGTCGTCGCCTCGCTCCCGCAACGGGGGCAGACGCATGGTGAAGACATTGAGCCGGAAATACAAATCGGAGCGAAAACGTCCGGCGGCCACCAGATGCTCCAAGTCGGAATTGGTGGCCGCGATCACCCGGACATCCGTTCGGAGCGTCTCGTCGCCGCCTACCCGCTCAAACTGTTGCTCTTGCAACACTCTCAGCAATTTGACTTGGGCGAGCAAAGGCATCTCCCCCACTTCGTCAAGGAAAAGCGTGCCTCCATGGCACTGCTCAAACTTGCCGATGCGTTTGCGGTCCGCCCCGGTGAAGGCCCCTTTTTCGTGCCCGAACAGTTCGCTCTCGATCAGGTTTTCCGGGATAGCTCCGCAATTGATGGCGAGGAATGGCTTGTTCTTCCGTTTCGAGTATTGGCAAACGGCCCTGGCGATCAATTCCTTCCCAGTGCCGCTCTCGCCAAGGATCAATACAGTCGTGTCCGTCGCCGCCACGCGACCGATGGCTTTGTAAACTTCTTGCATTCCGGGGGATCGCCCCACAAGAGCATCCGACCGATCTTCGACGGCCGGGGCGTCGCCAACAATCGTCGGGGTTGCCACCAGCCGACTACAGGCACAAGCGCGATCAATGGCGTCTTTCAGTTCTTCGTACAAGACGGGTTTGAGCAGGTAATCGAACGCCCCGCGTTTCATGGCTTCAATGGCCAGATCGGTCGTGCCGTGACCGGTGATCAAGATGATCGGCACCCGGGAATCGACAGCCTTGATTTGGTCAAAGGCAGCAAGGTTGTCCGCATCCGGAAGATGGACATCAAGAACGATGACATCTGGTTTGATCTCGGACTGCATCCGCAAGCCATCGGCTGCGGTTCTCGCCGTGTGAGTTTCGTACTCCGGCAAATGAAACGCTTTGCGAAACGCATGTTGGATGACAGGTTCGTCGTCAATCAAAAGCAGTTTGTGCATCGGGGTCTTGAACGTCAGACGGATGAGAAACCAAAGGGTTGGTTTCATCTTATTGGTTCTTCAACAGTCGGATTGTTCGACAATTTCAATCTGGCAACAGACTACTTGCTGCCAGCATCCGCTTCATTGGACTGGTCCGTTTGGCATACAAGTTGCTTCAAACTATTGGAACACAACTCAAATTTTCCGAGGAGCCATCAACATGGCGATTCTAACCCGACCTTCCTTTGCACCCAGCACGGCCATCATCTATATCACTGTTGGCGCGTTGATCGATGTCTGGACGGCGGTTTACTATTTCACCTACATGCGTGGCGCGACCGACACCGGCAATTCCGGTTTTTGGGTTTCCGGCCTGTTTTTGACGGGATTTATCCTCATGGCCATCGGATTTTTCCTCGGCCGAATCGGCCGGGCCGCCCGCCAGGTGGAGATGCCTCCCGCCGAGGTGACGCCGCAGGCGGCCAGCGCGGAAATTGAAGGTGCTCGTCATACACCAATCGTCACCGGCGGCCGTCCGATCATCCGGTCGATCCCGTCCAACGCCGTCCCGGCTTCGCCAGCCGCCACCAGTGCCCCGGCTTCTGTTGAGCGAACATTTGCCCAATAAATGGCGGGTCTTCCCCACAGATCATTCCTGAAGCCCCCGGAGGATTCTCCGGGGGCTTTTTCGTGTCAATTGGATTGGTAAAATAGAGATTGGCTGAGCATTATCTCGATCTCCAAAGGCCACCTCATGAGTCAGGCTTTCCAAACGGCGGGCGATGTTCGGATGGCTTGTCGCGTTGGCGAACTCACCGGACCGACAACCGGGTATGCCGCCGGATACGAGCAGGCCAACCTGGTGATCGTTCCCAAGGAATTCGCGTTTGATTTTCTCTTGTTTTGCCATCGCAATTCGCGGGCCTGTCCATTGCTTGATGTGACCGATATCGGCGACCCGGAACCCAAGAGATCGACGGCCGGGGCAGACTTGCGAACAGACCTTCCCAAGTACCGTGTCTGGCGGGATGGCCGGGTGTCAGATGAGCCAACTAATCTCCGCGAATTATGGCGGGATGATCTCGTGTCATTTTTGATTGGATGTTCGTTTACATTTGAACATGCCTTGCTGGCCGAAGGCATTCCGGTGCGGCATCTGGAACAAGGCCGCAATGTGCCGATGTTCAACACAGGTTTGGAATGCCAAGCCGCCGGTCGCTTTGCCGGTCCTTTGGTAGTGTCCATGCGGCCAATGCTTCCGATGCAAGCCTTGGCGGCCTCCAAAATATGCGAACGCTTCCCCCGATCCCACGGCGGCCCGATTCACGTCGGCGATTCATCGGCCATTGGCATCCATGACATTACCAAGCCAGACTACGGCGATCCCGTGGACATCCGGCCGGGCGAATTGCCCGTCTTCTGGGCCTGCGGGGTGACGCCGCAAGCGGCCCTCATGCGGGCGAAATTGCCGTTTGCCATCACCCACGCGCCCGGTCATATGTTCTTGACCGACCTTCGCAGCGGAACGTAGGCAAAAACCGAGCAAGTATGTCTCACTTGCGGAAGACAATCTCCAACCCGTCGGCATCGGCGGGAACCTTTACTTCCTTGGCCGTCTGCCCCTTCACCGCCCAAGTGAATGTTCGCGGCATTCGCAACGTGACATATTGATCGGCCGGGAGTTTCACGGATTCGCCGTTGATCTCCAGTTCCATTTCACGGTCACTATGGTTGAAGATGCCAACTTTCACCTCAGCCGGGGCTTCCGCGCGGATCTTCTCGGCAGGGATCAAGAACTGATCGATGGAGACGGATTTTTCCTTTTCCTTCGTCTTCGGTTGGTCGATTTTCGCCGGAGGAACGGCTTTCGGCGCGGGAAGAATCTTTTTTGGTTCCGTGTTATCGACGGGAATGCGGGGATTGGCGATCTTGGGATTCGCCCCCTCGGCAGGTTTGGTTCGTGGCGGGTTCGTTATCCCATAGACCGGAACTTGCGTCACGGGCATGACGACCGGATTCACCCAAACGGGTTGGTAATAAATCGGCGAGGACCAATACGGCATGGCGTAGACCGGCGGGGAATAACAGGCGGGCCCACAATAACTCCGGTGATACCCGCCAAAGCAGCAATGGGCCTGGGCCCCGGTGAACGAAAACAGCAACAAGAGAATTGCCAAGGTGTGACGCACGGCGGCCTTTCCGATGGAAGTCGTTCTTCTGAAAGAGTTTTAGACATTTTCCCGACTCGCGGCGACTAGAATAATGAAGACGAATCTCACCCGGCCGTCTGCCCAACTCATTGGAATCCACTGATGCGTCTGACCATTTGTCTCGTCGGGTTGCTCTGGGCCGGCCTCGCCAGCGCCCAGACGGAACGCTACGTTCTCGGGAAAAAAGTCCACGATTTGGAACTGGCATGGGAAACACAGTCGCCGTCGGCGGAGGCAAAGAAACGAGCCACTCCGCTCATCAACAAAGCGGTGCAAAGTTTCTTCAGCCTCAACATGACCGGGGCGGCCAAATACCTCGACGAAGCGAGGCACGCCCTGCTTTCCCCCGACTCTCCTCCGGCGGGCGTGAAATGGGCTGACGCGGTCAGTGTGCTGCCCGAATCCCGGTTGTTGGACGCCAAGGCCACCGAATGGCCGGTCGCGGTGAAACTCTTTTACAAACCGGACGGCGACGCTCCGGCGAACCCCGTCATCCATGTGATCGTCGGCCGGTCACGGGCGCAGGAATTTCCCATCGACAAACTCCCCGTCACGGTGACAGTGGCTTTGAAGGATATTCCGGGCTTGGTCACCGCCGATCTGCCAGTGAGCGTGGCCGTCGTCTCCGGCGGGAAAGTGCTGGGCATCAAAACACACACGCTATCTCGTGTTGAGAATCTGGACAAACGCCTCGCCAAACTTCGTGGAGTCTTGGACGCCAAATCCTTGACACACGCCATCGAACAGGCCACCCTCGCCCACCTCACGAAACTGCTCGGTGATCTCGCGACCAAGACTGTCCCGGAGACAGATTACCCCGCCGCCAAACTCATCGTCGAAGCCGAACAATTGATTGAATCCAAGGAACCGTTCTATGCCCTCGGCCACAGCGGAGAGCATTGGCTGGCCCTGCCGACGGAAAAGGCCACGTCCTTCGTGCGAATTCGATTACCCGTGTCAATGACCAAGGAAAGCCCCGTGCCGGTGGTGTTCGCCTTGCACGGCATGGGAGGTTCCGAAAACATGTTCTTCGACGCCTATGGCAACGGCATCGTTCCCCGAATGGCCTTTGAACGTGGTTGGCTGATCGTGGCCACGCGGGTGAACGGCATGTTCGGCCCCACCCCGAATGTCCCGGCTATCCTTGATCAACTCGCGGAGCGTTATCCCATTGATCGGAAACGGGTGTTCCTCGTCGGCCACTCAATGGGGGCGGGACATGTGACCGCCCTGGCCCAGCAAACTCCAGAACGCTTCACCGGAGTGGCGGCCCTCGGCGGCGGTGGAAAGATCGACAAACCGGAGGCCGTGAAAGACCTTCCCTTCTTCATCGGTTGCGGCAAGCAAGACATCGCATTGAAGGGCGCTAAGCAATTGAACGATTCGCTGACGGCCGCGAAAACCCCGGTGACGTTCAAGGAATACGAGGACATCGAACACCTCGCCATCGTGCAAGAGGCGGCGAAAGATGTGTTTGCGTTCTTTGACAAACTGGCGGCGAAGACAAAGTGAGCCGGTGAAAAGAATGAATCTCCCCCCTCGCATCTCATTCGGGCCAATTCACCTTTTGGGCCACATGGCCCTTTTCAAACGGTTCCGAATCAACATTGAACGGTCATTTTGGGCCACGGAAAACGCCCGCCAAAGGCCCCAGATTACTCCAAAATCATTAGGCGACATGTCGATTTACCGAGGGTTTTGAAAAATGGTGTTCAGTTGGCCCACTGTTTTTGACCACCTCGGTGGGTGTCCAACTGTCCAAAAATGGTCGCCGGAGGGCTGTTTTTCGTCGTTTTCGGTCACTTTTAACTTGGTTTTTAAGCGGTTTTCAAATCGTGAAAGCCAAGGGCCTGTAACATCATGGTCTGCGAAAAAACAGCGGATCTTTTGAGTTGTTTGAACACAAAATGAAGCCGAGTTCTCGCCGGTAACGTCTTGAGCATGCGGGACGATTTTCCTCGGTGTTTGTCAATCCAGCCACTCTTCCTCGTCTTGCGTGTCGTCCGAGTCCGGGGCATCAATCACCCGAAGGTTTTTTAAATTCGGAGACGATCTGAGAATTTCTTCTTCAACCGTGCCTTCTCCGGCATCTGGCAATCGCAGATACCAGAGGTTTTGAACATGTGGTGAATTAGCCAACGCGGTCAAACCCCATTCACCGTAATCCAGATTGTTTAACCGCATCACGCCGATATGCCGAAGGTCTGGCAGTGCAGCCAATTTGATCATTCCATCATTTCCAAACGCGACGGTGCCTGTGGAAATTGTTTGGTACAGAGAAAGAGCGACCGGCCATCCAAACCTTCGTGCAAGTCGAATATTGTGGGCGATCATTCTGAGATCACTCCTCAACGCATGTGCGACTGCTTGGACTGTATGAGGATATTCTTCCCTGTCTGATAACTCGGTCAACTCGGAACAACTGCTCTCAACCACACACACTGGCAAACCGCGAATGAATTTCCACAAAGCGGTCGGCAAAAAAGTTTCCTCCCATTCTTCAACCACCGCAGGCGGTGAATGGGTGACTTCGCCCGATGCCACGCTCTCGCGGATGAACTCGGCCCGTTCGTCCTCGTCGTTGTCCTGCACCCAATCGGCATAAATCAAAATCGGGGCGTCGTCCCAAGGCGTTTCCAGACATCGACGAAGCAGGGCTTCCTCTTCGGGATGCAATGGCTTTTTCGTCGTCAACGGTTTCGCTTTTTTGCGGGCCACGACTTGCTCCCACGACAAAAAGAAACCGGGAGACAAATGTCTCCCGGCTGGAAAGTTGAACGCTCTTTTTCGCCAACCGATTACTTCTTGAACAACGGGCTGTTCGGATCGCCACGCGAGAGCAAGTAAGCCATCAGGTCAAGCACCTCGTTTTGATTCAGGGTGCTGAGCAAGTTTTCCGGCATCATCGAAACGGCCGAGGGCTTGATTTCGTCAATGTCGGCTCGCTTGATGTCGACCACTTTTGTCGAATCTAGCGGGTCTGTCAGGATGGTCACCAAATCCTTGGTATCGGTTACGATCTTGCCGGAGAACTTCTTGCCGGAGTTTGTGGTGATGTTGAAGGCCCGGTATTGGTCGGAGATGATTTTGCTCGGCATGATGATCGACTCGGCCATGTCCTTGTAGCTAAACCGGCCGGCCGATTGGGTCATGTCCGGGCCGGTGGACCCGCCATCGCCGTAGAAGCGGTGGCACTGGACGCACTGGGCGGCCGAGAACATCTTTAGACCGTTGGCATAGTTCCGGCCCTTCAACTGTCCTTCCAAGGCAAGCATGTCTTCCATCGTGTAGGTCTTGCCCGGCCCTTGGGGCTTCGGCAATTCCTTCGGTTTGAATGGCTTCCGCAAACCGGCCGCTTCGATGGCCAGCCGGTCGGCCTCGGGGGCGTTGTCAAAGTTGTCTTTCTCGAAGTTATTGAGGAAAGCCTGATAACTGGCGCCGCCGCTCTTGGTGCGGGCGTCGGCAATCGCCGCGAAGTAGGACTTGCGTTGGGCCATCGTCCATCCATCCTTGGCGTTGCGCAGATGATAGATGTAAGCCAACTTCTGTTGATCGGCGCCGTTGTCGATCATCTTCTGGATGGCCGCCCCATAGCCCTTGTTGCGGGCCAAGAGATCGCTCAAACCGGGGTTCGGCGTCGGATGGGACGGGCCGTCGAGCAGCTTGGTCGTCTTCGCGATCACTGTCGGAGATTTGAGATACACCAGCACCAGACACAGTTCGCGGTTCACGAAATCCGTGCCATTGGGGAAGAACGGATCAAGCTTTTTCACGATGGCGGCGGCCGTGTCTTTGTCAGGCTCACCCGTGCGGATGAACACGAGGGCCAACGCCCGCAGCCAGTCGATTTGCTGCCGTTCGTCCAACTTGGCGAAGTCGAGCGATTGCAGGACGGCCGTCAACTTCGGCCCCAACGTCTTCGAGCCTTGGTGGGCAAGGCCAATGGTGCCTTGGATCACCGTGTCCGGGTCCGTGGCCGTGAGAACTTTGTCGGCCCATGTGTCGGTCGGCAGGTGTTCCAAAGCAACGCGGGCAGCGTAGCGGAGAAAACGGTCTTCGCTCTTGAGGTATGGCAAGGCAAACGCAACCGCCTTGGCCGGGTCTTCAATCTTGCCCGAATGCATGAACTCCAACTGATGGCGGATTTCCCGTTGGTCGGCGTTCTTGGGATTCTTGTATTCAACCTTTTCGGTCGATTCGCTGCCGACGTAACTGACTCGGAACAATTCGGACTGGGTACCGCGGCCACCGATGGTGAAGTAGAGGTTGCCGTCCGGCCCGACCGCCACGTCTGTCAGCGGCAACGGCGTCCGGGAAACGAATTCTTCCTTCACACCTTTGTAACTGCTACCTTGGGGTTCCAAATGGATTGAGTAGATGGTCCCGAAGGTCCAGTCGAGGATGAACAGGGCTTTTTGGTATTTGGCCGGGAACTTCGTGCCATAGCCGAACTCGACACCCACGGGCGACCCGGGGCCAATGTCCACGGCGGCGGGAAGGCTGTCCGGATAATAGGCGGGCCATTTGCCGGTGCCGCTGCGCCAGCCGAGTTCGCTGCCGCTGGTGGCGTGGTTGACGCGAGTCGGCCGATACCACGGAGAGCCGACGTCGTACTCCATGTCGGCGTCATACACGAACATTTCGCCGTCCGCGTTCAAGGCGAAATCGAACGGATTGCGGTATCCGGCCGTCTGGATTTCCCATGTTTTCCCGTCGGGATCGGTCTTGGCGACCCAACCGCCGGGGGCAAGAATACCGCGAGCGTGGCCGCTGGGGTCCCAGTGCCGCGGCATCAGAAAGTCTTCATTCCAATTGCTCGGCAGTCGGCTCGCATCAAACTTTTCGGGCGGCAATGTGTGATTGCCGGCGATCACCAACAGATTCTTGCCATCCGGGGTCAGCCGCACGGCATGCGGGCCGTGTTCTCCGCCACCGGCGAATGCTTTGAGTTTCACCACTTCGTCAAACTGGTCAGTCCCTTTCGTGTCACGCAGACGATACAGGCCGCTGCCAGGACCACCGTTGGCGACCACATAGAGAGAGTCGAACGCGTAAAGCAGCCCTTGGGCGGCGGACATCTTTACGTCCAGCTTTTCAACCTTGGTCTCTTCCTTGGAACCCGGCTTCGGAGGCGTGATCCGATACAGCCCGAGATTCCCTTGGTCGCTGGCAATCAACCGGCCCTTGTTATCGAACGTGATGTTGACCCATGAGCCGAATTTATCTTTCGGCACGGTAAACAGCTTTTCGACTTGGAAACCGGGCTTCACAAAAAACGCACTCGATTCGGCGGCCGCATTCCGCTCTTCAAATACTTTGTTCCACGGAGCCACACCGTACAACCCGATCTTTCGGGCCGCGACCGGCTTGCCGGCCTTCGTCGCGGGGACGGCTTCCCACTTGTCGTCCGAGATCACATAGCTTTTGACGCCTTTGGCGTCGGTGATTTCAATCTGACAAAGGAACCCGGCGACGCCTCCTTCATTGATGACCGCCGCCTCAAGCACATTGGCGCCGGGCTTCAGGTGCATGGAAAAATCATTGACGACCGGCTCTTCCCACGCCATGCAGCGCGCGATAACCGTGGTGTCATTAATCTTCACCACGGCTTGGTTGTCGCATGTGGCCCGGATGATCGCCTTGGCGCCCGCCGGAACGGTGAATTCCGCCTTGAGGGTGTAATTTTGCTTGTCGTCGGCTCCCCATATCCAGAAAGGCTTGGTGCCGCGAAAAGCCGGGGTTTCCGCAGGCTTGGCTGTCGCGGGACCATCTGACGGCAGGCCACTGCCGACCGTGGCCATCAATTTCGGGGCCTGCGTGGCCGTCACCGGGTCAGCCGCCGTCAGCGAGTGGCCAAACAGCGACCCGAGGACAATGCCGCCCGTTGCGAGTATTCGCCGGGAGAGTCGAATCATGAGTGTGCAATCCTTGGAAGAAAACGAAATCAAGCCAAAATCGGTTTCACCACATGGCCGTGAACGTCCGTCAGACGATAATCACGGCCCTGGAAGCGATACGTCAGTTGTTCGTGGTTGAAGCCCAACAGATGCAGAATGGTCGCCTGCAAATCGTGAATATGAACTTTGTCCTTGGCGACGGCAAAACCCAGATCGTCGGTCTCGCCGTGGGTGTAACCACCCTTCACGCCGCCCCCGGCCATAAATAGCGAGTAGCAATCCGGGTAGTGGTCCCGGCCGAGGTTCTGACTGCCGGCCGTGCGCCCTTCGCGGAACGGCGTCCGGCCGAATTCTCCACCGCAGACAATCAACGTGTCTTCAAACAATCCGCGTTGTTTCAAGTCTTTGATGAGGGCGGCAATCGGCTTGTCCACGGTGGCACACTTGTTGGTCAACCCGCCGCGAATGTCCTCGCCGGGGCCGGTGCCGTGGAAGTCCCAACCCCAGTCAAACAGTTGGACATAGCGAACCCCCTGCTCCACCAACCGGCGGGCCAAAAGGCAGTTGTTCGCAAAAGATGCCCCACCCGGCGTGGCCCCGTAGGAGGCGATCATCTTGGCGTTTTCCTTGGAAATGTCCATCACTTCCGGCACAGCCGTTTGCATGCGGAAAGCGAGTTCATATTGTTCGATACGGGTCACAGTCTCGGGATGACCGAGATCCTTCACCTGCATTTCGTTCAGATCCCGCAAGGCATCAAGTGACTTGCGGCGAAGGTCACGGTCCATCCCGGCCGGATCGGAAACATACAGAACCGGGTCACCCTTCGACCGGCATTGCACCCCTTGGTACACGCTCGGCAAAAAGCCGCTTCCCCAACAGCCCTGCCCGCCACTGGGTTGCACGCCGCTGGAGATCAGGACAACGAATCCGGGCAGGTTGGCGTTCTCCGAACCAAGCCCGTAAGTGACCCACGTTCCCATCGACGGCCGCCCCTGACGAGGCGAGCCAGTGTACAGAAGCAGTTCGGCCGGGGCATGGTTGAACTGATCGGTGTTCATCGACCGAATCACGCACATGTCGTCCGCGTGTTCGTGGAGGGCCGGGATGGCATCCGACATCCAAGTCCCGCCCTTGCCATACTGCTTGTAAGTCCGCCGGGTGCCAAGCAACTTGGGAACCCCGGTCGTGAACGCAAACCGGCGCCCCTTGAGAATGCTGTCCGGGCAGTTCTCGCCGTCGTGCTTCACCAGTTCCGGCTTGTAATCGAACAAATCAAGGTGCGGCGGCGCCCCGGAGAGATGCAGATAAATCATCCGCTTCGCCTTCGCGGGCAGCGGCGGCTTCTTCGGCGCCAGCGGACTGACCGCCAAGGCCGGATCGGCTTTCGTCTCCCCGGCCAGCATGGAAGCCAGCGCAATCGAACCCATCCCGACAGAGGATTCCTTGAAAAAGGTCCGGCGGGTGAGGTGTTGGAGGGCTTGTTGATTCGGGTTCATGGTAAATCCTCGGTCAATCTCTTCAAAGATACTTCGACGATCATTTTCAACACGCCGTCCAACTCATGCCGAACTTGTTGATTCGTGAACCTCAGCGTATCGAATCCGAAACTGTCTAAAATCCGATCTCGCTCGGCGTCATATTTCTGACGATGGTCATGGACTGACCCATCAATTTCAACAATCAGTTTTGCCCGATGGCAATAAAAGTCTGCAATGAATCCATGAAGCACTTGCTGTCGGCGAAAATGCAAACCATTTAGCCGATTCTTCCGAAGACACTCCCACAGAAGTTCTTCTTCAGCAGTCATCTCTTGACGAAGTTGTCTTGCCCGTTTTGCCTTTGCCCCATCCACCGATTGGCCGCGAACGATTCTGGGGATGGACATTGAGCCATTCTCCAAATGGTGTCAGTCAACGTCCGGCAACCTAACCCCCCGGCCCCCTTCCCTAAGAAGGAAGGGGGAGCAAGACGGGAACCATCGCCGCTTGAAAGGACTGTGGCAATGGGGTCTTGATATCCACCCACTTGCTCCCCCTTCCTTCTTAGGGAAGGGGGTTGGGGGGTTAGGTTACCCGTCAATGACTCCATCCTCCGCCAAGTCACTTCTTCATCAACGTCTCGTCCAAATTCAAAAGCACGTTCGCGACCAATGTATAAGCGGCGGCTTCGGCCGAATCCATTCCCGCAGGCAACGGCCCCAGCGGCATTGTGGCCATTTGGGTGGCTTTGGCTTTTTCCTTGTTATAAGACGTTTGGGTTTCGCTCAGGAGTCGCTCAAGCCGATTGAGTTCCACATCCGTCGCCGGACGAGTCAGCACTTGTCGGAAGCCGTAGTTGAGCCGATCCTTGGGCGTGGTTCCCCCGGTAGAGATCATCTTCCGGGCGAGGGCTTGGGCGGCCTCCACGTACACGGCATCATTTAGAGTCACAAGAGCTTGAAGCGGCGTGTTCGTTCGAGGTCGTCGGACGGTGCAAATATCCCGGTTTGGCGCGTCGAACGTCGTCATTGACGGATACGGATTGGATCGCCGCCATTCGGTGTATAGTCCCCGGCGATACTTGTCCTCGCCGTCGCTGGTCTTCCAATCGATGGAACTTCCGAAGGCCGCGTTTAAGCCGCACGACGGCTGATTTGGCCGTACCGAAGGGCCATACATCTTGGAACTCAGCAACCCGCTCGCGGCAAGTGCCTGGTCGCGGACCATCTCGGCGGTGAGCCGCAATCGGGGGCCGCGGGACAGCCAGCGATTGTCCGAATCCTTTTCAAGCACATCCGGCAGAACCTTGGAATCCTGCCGGTAGGCCGCTGACATGACGATTAGTTTCACAAAAGCCTTCATGTCCCATTTCAAACGGATCAGTTCGGTCGCCAGCCAGTCAAGCAACTCCGGGTGGGTGGGGAGTTCTCCTTGAATCCCAAACTCCTCGCCAGTGCGGACGAGGCCGAGGCCGAAGAGTTGTTCCCAATAACGGTTGACAATCACGCGGGCCGTCAACGGGTTGGCCGGATCGACCAGCCATTTGGCAAGCGTCAGCCGATTCTTCGGGGCGTCCTTCGGTAATTCACCAAAGATCGCCGGGATGCCTTCGGAGACTTCTTCGCCGAGGTCTTGGAAGTTTCCGCGATATTGGAGTTTGGTTTTCCGGCGGGCGGCGCCAACCAGTTCTTTCATGATCGGAACGGTCACCGGCTTTTGGTCGGCGATCAATTTCGTGAGTTGGGACTTGCGTTCGCGGTCCTTGGCGAATTCCGGGGCGGTGGTGCCAAGGTAGAACTCGGTGATTGTTTGCTTTTGAGCATCCGTTCGCTTGGCGGCCGGAATGCCGACAGCGGCCATCACATCAGCCGGAAGTTTCACCACTTCGCTAATGCGGGGTTCGGCTGTCGAACTGAGCTTGAACAAGCCGATCAAATGCGACGGATGCGGAGAATTTTGTTCCAGCTGAATCCGCAACGTCGAACCCGGCGGTATTTCCACGGGATTTTTCAACAAGAGCGTGAGTGAATGCGGTTTGCCAAGCCCTCCCCCGATGGCCCAACCTGTTGGCTTTTTGCTCGCGGGATCGACGAGGGAAGCCGCCGGAAACATCGGCTGTTCGTGATCGGCGAAAGCCGTGGCAATCGGGAGAATCCGTTCGCCGTTAGTTTCCAACGTCAGCGAGGGCATTGGCACCGGCCGCTCGCCGGAATTCCAAACTTCTTTGCGGGCCTCGTCAAGCACGGTGACACGATAACCAGCGAGGCGGGCTTCCACGCCGCTGGTGCGGTTCCACAAAGTGATTTTGTCGATGGGCTGGGCCGACTGAAGATCAACCTCCCACCAAGGATTGGCTTCGATCTTGGTGTGCGTGACGGATTTGTTCTCAAAGTTCCCGTCAGTCTTGCCATCTATGGCGAGATTGGCCGGGCCGTCGTAATCCGTGCTGCTTTGCGCGGCTTTCCCCTTGAGGGCGACATTCGCCCCGCCTGAGAACACTTGCACTTCCGCGAGATGCAGGATCTTTCCCGGCCCCGGAATCGATACTCGCACAAAACGCCCCTTCAATGGTGCGGAGCCATTTGGAACAAGCGAGGCCGACACCTTGGTGAGAACAAAGTTTCCACCCGCCAAGCCGGGACCATTGCCCGGTAATTTGGGGTCCGTCAACACATCCAGTTTCAGGCCGGAAATGGCTTTGTCGGTCGCCGGAATCTCCACGGTGTACGTATCCGTTGCGGCAGACTTCTCAATGAAGACTGAACCATCCGGCCGGATGACCATCGGCAGACCGGCCTTCGATCTCACAGCGCCGGGTTTCAAACTTGTCCAAGCGGGATTCACCGGCAATTGCGATTCCCACTTGGCCAGACCGGCCAGAATCTCCGGGATCGGTTTCTTGAACTTGGCGTCGAGTTCCGCAAGTTCGGCCGTCCATGCGTCGCGTTGTTTTTGTTGTTCGGGGGTGATGAGGCGATGGAGCGGGCTTTCATCTCCCCGGTCGGCATCTTCCGTGTTGTTCAGAATCGCAAACAGGCCGAAGTATTCCTTCTGGGTGATCGGATCGTACTTGTGGCTGTGGCACTGAGCGCACGCGATAGACGTTCCCATCCAAGTCGTCAGGGTGGTATTTACCCGATCCACGATGGCCACATTACGAAATTCTTCGTCGTTGGTTCCGCCTTCGTTGTTGGTCATCGTGTTGCGGTGAAACGCGGTCGCGACGGTTTGTTCTTCCGTCGGTTTCGGCAGCAAATCCCCGGCGAGTTGCTCAATGGTGAACTGGTCAAACGGCTTGTTCTTGTTGAACGACTTGATGACGTAATCGCGGTAGGCCCAGATCGTTCGCAAAGGGTCATCCGCATACCCGGCCGAATCGGCATAGCGGGCCAGATCGAGCCACAACCTCGCCCAATGTTCGCCGTAACTTTCTTTGGCCAGCATCTTATCCACGTACCGTTCATACGATCCGGGAGTTGTGTCCTTCACAAAGGCATCGGTCTCGGCGACCGTCGGCGGCAGGCCGGTGAGGTCAAGTGCCACACGACGGGCGAGGGCGTATCGGTCAGCCTCTCCGGCGGGTTTGAAGCCGAGTTGCTCCAGTTTCGCCAGCACAAAACGGTCAACCGGGGTTTGCACCCATGCCGTGTTCTTCACCGGCGGCAGCTCAGCTCGTTTCGGCGGCACGTAAGCCCAATGGGTTTCGTATTTGGCGCCATCCTGAATCCACTGTCGCAGCAGGGTGATTTCCCCGGCCGTGAGTTTCTTCCCCGTCCGGGGGGGCGGCATCACCTCTGTCGCCTTGGTTGTGCTCACCCGGTTAATGAGGGTGCTGGCCTCCGGTTTGCCGGGGATGATGGCAAAGTGATCTTCCAACTTGGCCCGCGAACCCTCGGCCGTGTCCAGGCGCAAATCGGCCTTGCGTTCCTTTTCATCCGGCCCGTGGCAAAAGTAACAGTTGTTTGAGAGAATTGGCCGGATATCCCGGTTGAAATCCACCGGGGCGGCATGACCGACGGCGGCGCACACCAGAAACCCGAGTGTTCCGGGGAATAACGACTTGCTGAACATCATTGGCACACGCGTGACAAACGAGGGATCGGGACCGAGTCCCGCCGTGGCAGGCAGTTGATGGTAATATACCTGTCCGGTTTGCCAAACGCGAGAGAGAAGTTCCCGGTCCGGCCGCTTTTCCGGGTTGTGGGTTTCCGTGCCCTGCTGTTATCGTGGTAACATGCGAAACACCCTTCTCCTTTTCCCGGTTTTGCTGGTGATCGGTTGCGAACGTACCGACGGCGAAAAGCTCGTCCGCATCGGACAGATTTCCACGGAGAAAATCCGCGAAGCCGCCCCCTCCCGCACTCCCTTTGGAGACATCGCCCCAGAGGCATCCACGGTTGGCCGTGTGCGTTCTCGTATTAAGGGGGATGTCTATTTTCAAAAATCCCAAGTTCAAGTGACGGAAGACGAAGAAGGCATTCGCCTGCGGGGAAGCGTCCCCAGCCGGGAACACCTCGAACGAGCCGGACAACTCGCCCAACAAACCGTGGGCGTGAACAAAGTGGTCAACGAACTGACGATCCGGGAACCGTAAGATAGTCAATTGAAGGAGCCAACCGATGATTTACCGCGTTCCGTTGACTTTTACGCCTCAACCAGAAGGAGGCTACACGGTGACTTCCACCGCCTTGCCGGAACTTGTAACAGAAGGCGACACACTCACCGAAGCCCAAGAAAATGCCCGTGACGCATTGGCTGCTGTTGTGGAATTGTACGCCGATCTCGGGCGACCATTGCCCTTGATGATTCTTCATGCAGCCGAGGCCGACTCGATTGAATCCAACACCTTGGTGGAAGTTGGATGATTTACCGAGAGGTCGCCCGCAAACTAAGAATTCTTCATTGCGTCGAGATTCCGCGATCCGGCGGCGGATCACACCGCAAATGGCTGAACCCGGTCACGAATCAATCGACAGTGATTCCAGATCACGGCGGTCGTGATCTGAAACAAGGAACATTACGGGCGGTCATCCGGCAACTTGGTTTGGAATGGTCAGATTTTGAAAATGCCTGAATACACATTTTCACTCTTTCCAAGTCGCCACGCCACCATTGCGCAATGCTTTGTTGGCGAGATGCGCCGCTGAAGCGCTCGAGACTCCCCCCTCGGCCGGGGCGCTCGGAGCCTGCCGACTTTTCATGCTCTCCACCCAGTTTGTCAAATGCAGAAGCTCACCATCCGGGAGGTCGTAAAAGTCGGCGCCGCGATGGGTTGGTGTTTTGCCGAGGATGAGTTCCTGCGGTTCAAGCTTTTTGTTGCGTTCCGGGGTGACGATCATCGCTCCGCGATCAAGATAAAGCGTCGCGTCTTTGCCCATGAAAGTGATCATCGCGCCGCGATGGGCGTTGGCAAACGTGCCCTCAAAGTGCATTTGAATCCCGCCGGGGTATGTCAACACCGTTTGCACGGTGTCCGGGGTTTCCCACACATCCTTGCTCACCAGATGATTGCCGAGGGCAACTGCCTTTTCGGGGTGATCGACTTTCAGAATCCAGTGGGCCACATCAATCCAATGCACCATCAAGTCGGTGAAAATCCCTCCGCCGAAATCCCAAAACCAGCGCCAGTTTCGGAATCGGTACTCATCGTAATCTTGGGCCTTCGCGGTTCCGAGAAACGCCTTCCAATCCAAACTCTTCGGATCAATGGTATCCTTAAAACGCCGAACGCGGTCCGTGTTACGGTTCCATGACATGTGAACCTTGAAGACCTGCCCGATGCCGCCGGACTGGATGATCTCTTTGGCCTTGATGATGTGCGGCATGCTCCGTTGTTGCGTGCCAACCTGCACAATTCTCTTGTGAGTGTTCTGTGCCTCGACAATGGCTTTTCCTTCGCTCAGGTCGTGCGTCAACGGCTTTTCAACATACACGTCCTTCCCGGCGGCGCAGGCAGCGACGGCCATCGGCACATGCCAGTGATCCGGCGATCCGATCAGCACGGCATCAATATCCTTGCGGTCGAGCAGGTCTTGAAACTTCCGGGAGACAATCGCCTTCGGGTCCGCGATGGCCTTCGCCTGATCGAGCGCCTTCTCCCAAATATCGCACACGGCCGCCATGCGGACATTGGGAACCTTGGCCAGCGATTTCATGAGATGCCGACACCGTCCGCCCGTGCCAAGACACGCCACATTGATTGTGTCATTGGCTGCGTGAGAGACAGAGGAAGCCAAGGCGGTGGCCCCGGCCGAGACAAGAAACGTTCGCCGCGTCTGCATGGGAGAGATCCTCGGGTGGGAGAAAACAGAAAGTGAGGAAGATTGTACCCGAAAACATAGCTAATCCCGAGAACGACCGTCGAGGCTCTGACAAAACCCCTGGCATGAGAGTTGACGATTTGACAGGCATGAAATTTCAGAGGTTGTTTTTGCGGGAATTTCAACGATTTCCGGGTTACAATCCTTTCCATGCAACTCTCGATTCTCCGGATTTCATTCATGATTCACAGGCTTTTGGCAATCCTGACTCTTGCGATTCTCTCAAACGTTCCGGTCTTCATGGAGGTTTCCAAAGCCGAACCTCTCGGTGACAAACGACAACCTTGGACCACATCCAAACTGTTGGGCGCGCCCGAACCCCCTTCACCGTATCGACCCCAGCGGGTCTTTCCCAAGTTGCAATTCGACAAGCCTGTTCATCTTGAATTGAACAAGACGCAAAACCGCTGGTATGTGGTCCAGCAAGAGGGAAAGATTCTCTCGTTCCCGAATGCCTTAACGGCGACGGGGGCCGATGTGGCGATTGATGTTTCCAAGGATTTGAAAAGCTGGAAACCGGATGAGTTGACTGACAAGTTGGATTCCGTCTACGGGCTTACGTTTCACCCGAAGTTTGCAGAGAATGGTTTTTGCTATGTCTGTTATGTGCTCAGGGGAAAGAAAGGAGACTTGCCGGAGGGGAGTCGGGTGTCGCGTTTTACCGTCACCAAGACTGTCCCGCCGAAAATCGATCCGGCCAGCGAGGAAGTCCTCATTACGTTTCAGGGAGGAGGACACAACGGCGGCTGTTTGGTGTTCGGACCGGATGGCTGCCTTTACATCTCCACGGGTGATGCCGCCAATCCCAATCCTCCGGATGCCCGCAACACCGGGCAGGATTGCAGTGATCTGCTCTCCAGCATCTTGCGGATTGATGTGGATCATCGGGACGCGGGAAAAAAGTACGCCATTCCGAAGGACAATCCGTTCGTGGGTCGAGAGGGGATTCGACCGGAGATTTGGGCGTTTGGATTCCGGAATCCGTGGAAGATGTCCTTTGATCGCGTTGAGGGTTCCCTCTGGGCCGGAGATGTTGGCTGGGAAATGTGGGAGATGATTTACAAGGTGGCGCGAGGCGGCAACTATGGCTGGTCGATCAAGGAGGGACCGCAGAGTGTCCGGCCGGATGTCAAGATTGGGCCGACGCCGATTCTCCCGCCAGCTATTTCGTTCCCGCATTCGGAAGCCGCGAGCATCACCGGAGGATTCGTTTATCGGGGGAAGAAATGGAAGGACTTGGCGGGCGCCTATGTGTGCGGCGATTGGATGAGCCGCAAATTTTGGGCGACCACCTTTGACGGGGACAAAATCGCAACCCATCGGGAAATTGCATCCAGTCAGCACCAGATTGTTGGGTTTGCCGAGGATGCGGACGGAGAACTTTTTTATCTGGATTACAGCCCGCAAGGGGGCATTTACAGCTTTGTCCCCAACGAGGAAGCCGGGAAACCGCAACCACCATTTCCCAAGAAATTGAGTGAAACCGGCCTGTGGAACGATCTCTCCGGAGACAAACTGGCGGCCGGCACTTATGCGTATTCCATCAATGCGGAGCCGTGGGCCGATCATGCCGCGATGTCACGGGTCGTGGCCATCCCCGGCGAAGGTTCGGCCACCATTTACCACTCTCTTCAAAAAGTGCCCGACACGGCTTGGTTCAACACACGGGTCTTTTTCCCAAAAAACGCGGTTCTGGCGAAGACATTTACTCTGGAAATGGAAGCGGGCCAGCCGGCCAGTCGTCGCCGCGTTGAAACGCAGGTGATGCACTTCAACGGAGTGGAATGGCGAGGTTACACCTACAAGTGGAACGATGCACAGACCGATGCTTCGTTGGTGGCGGCGACAGGCGAAGATGTGGAACTCAAGGTGAAGGATGCCGCCAGCCCCGGTAGGGTTCGACGACAGACGTGGCATTTTTCGGGCCGCAGCGAATGCCGGCAATGCCATAATCCGTGGGCCGGGGAGGTGCTTTCCTTCACAGAACCGCAGTTGCGTTCGGACGTCTCGAAAGCCGGGGATAACACCTCTTGGAATCACTTGTCGGCCTTGGGTGTTATCAAACGCGGAGATGAAAAGCTTAAGCCGGGCGAAATTGATGATGTGAAATTGCTGGTTAACCCATATTCAACCGAGGCTGATAAGACCGCAAAAGCAAGATCGTATCTGCAAGTTAATTGCAGCCATTGCCATCAATTCGGCGCCGGCGGATCGGTGAATATCGACTTGCGAATGGAAACAGAATTGGATCGGATGAACGTATTGGAGGAAAAACCAGTTCAGGGAACATTTGATATTCCGGGCTGCCAGATTGTCGCTCCGGGCGACCCTTATCGTTCGGCGTTGTATTATCGAATCGCCAAGCAGGGGCGGGGGCGGATGCCGCACATTGGCAGTGAACTGGCGGATGACCGGGGGGTGAAACTGATCCGCGATTGGATCAGACAACTTCCTGGCCGAAAAGACGACCGCACGCTGGTGGATGCCTGTGCCGCGAAGGAAGACTCTCCGGCTCGGAAAGAGGCCATCGTCAAACTGCTCGGCAGCCCCGCCGGGGCTTTGATGCTGGCCGAGGCGTGGGATGACCATCGTTTGCCCGATTCGGCGAAGACTCAAATTCTGGCGGCCGCCAGCACCAAGGAAGCCCCGATCCGTGACTTGTTTGAGCGATATGTTCCCGACGACCAAAAAGTGAAACGGCTTGGCACAATCATCCGAGCCGAAAGCCTGCTGGCGATGAAGGGGGATGCCAGTCGTGGGAAAGATGTGTTCTTCAACAAAGCGGCCTCACAATGCGCCCAATGCCACAAGATTGGCGGGCAAGGGGGAGAGATTGGACCGGACCTCTCGCAGATTGGCAAGAAGATGCAGAAGCGGCAGCTTTTGGAGAGCATCGTCGATCCCTCAAAGGATATTGACGCCAAGTTCGCCAGTTATACGGCCGAAATCGACGACGGCCGATTGGTGAGCGGCCTTGTGATCAAGCAAACAGCCGCCGAGGTGATTGTTCGTGACAATCAGGGGAAAGACACGGTGATCCCGGTCAAGAAACTGGTGACGCTGACACCGTCGAAAAAATCCTTGATGCCGGAACAGCTTTTGCGAGACATGACCGCCGAGCAAGCGGCCGATCTGCTGGCCTATTTGGAAAGTTTGAAGTGATTGTTATGGAAAGAAATAATCATGAAGGCAAAAGGATCATAACGTAACTTCTTCTTTGTGAAACTTTGTGTGATCTTTGTGCCTTTGTGGTTATTCTTCTATTTTTTTAGTTTCTGCTTTTTTCTCTTCGTTCACCGCAAGCAATCGTTCATACACCTTGATGAGCTTGGCGAGGATCGGTTCGGCTTTTCGGGTCAATTCTTGTTGTCGGCGGGCGTATTCCTGTCGTCCGGTCGCCTCTTCGATGCGGATTGGTTCGAGTTCGTAACCGGTCATGTCATATGGGCTGGCTCGCATGTCCAGTTCACGGGCTTCCCATGCCAGTAGAAACGCATCCCCAAGCAGTTCGCCGGATACCCACGGGGCGATTTTGTAAGCGTAGCGGTACAGGTCCATCGTCACATGCACGCAACCGGGTTGATCGAAATGCTCCGTTGTGTCGCGTGTGAGTTGATGGCGATTTTTGGGAACGGCCAGCGGAGTGAAAAAACGATACGCATCGTAATGCGTACAGCACAAATCGCCGGTTTCCACGATCCCGGCAATGTCATCGGGGGATAAACGCAGCGGCGTGCGGCCGTGGCGAATGTTCTCTTCGCGGTAAACCATCGCCCATTCGTGCAATCCGAAACACTCGCTGAAGGCCGGACGGGCGGGGACGCTGGACGATGAAAATGCTGGCGGACAAACTGGTGGAGTTGGAGGTCGTTGATTCCATTGACCCGGCCACGGTTTGCCGTCCTAGAAAAAAACGATCTCAAGCCCTGGCTTAAACAGTAATGGATTATCCCGTCGAAGGCGAACGCCGGCTTCGCACCCGCCTATGGAAGATGTGCTTGACCTTTATGAGAAGCCCATTGATCCGAGCCATCCGGTGGTGTGTGTCGACGAGGGAGGCAAGCAACACATTGGCGACGTGCGCGAGCCATTGCCCGTCCGGCCTGGTTCGCCCGCGAAGCAAGACCACAAATACGAACGCGAGGGAATGGCGAACCTGTTCATGGCCCTCGAACCGCTGGCCGACCGGAGGCACGTCGAGGTCACCGAACAAAAACTAGCGTGGATTTTGCCCGGTTCCTGCGGGACTTGGCTGAACGGCATCACACACCGAAGCATGGCAGCTGGCTCAACATAGCCGAGATCGAGCTCAGCGTAGTGGCCCATCAGTGTCTGGATCGTCGCATCCCCGATCTGGAGACACTCAAACAAGAAGTGTCGGCTTGGGAACGAGAGCGGACCAAGGCGGCGGTGACGGTCGACTGGCAGTTCACCACAGCCGACGCCCGTGTGAAACTCAAAAAATCATATCCAACCATTCAACTGCAATGAAATA
>NZ_JH636439.1:1249235-1290047 GCF_000255705.1 Zavarzinella formosa DSM 19928 | reverse complement strand
GCCTGCGAACGCTGTGCCGCACTATCTCATAAAGTTAGAGGCTCTAAGTGCCAAACCTGTACCAAAAAAGCGATGGATCAAAAAGTTATTTGATGGTTAGAAATTTGATAAACCACACCAAACTGATCGATGGCAAATCATCGCAACTGTTTGGAGAAATGCGGATTGAAGGTAAACGAGTGAATGTGATGCCAACCGATGGGGTAAGCCGCCTCAGGGATTTGAACCCTGGACCCCGGCTTTACGAAAGCCGTGCTCTACCGCTGAGCTAAGGCGGCGAAATCAATCACGATTTCGAGTCGGTATCTTAGCGTCTTCGTCTGGCGCGGCAAGACCGATCCGTTCGTGTTTGATTCTTGAAAAGGGAAGACTGCGGATTTTGCCGACAGGTTCGCTTTTAAGGGTTGGATCGCACTTTCAACAGGCGGTCCTTGGCCCCGGTAAGGGATTGTTTGGCGGTTGCGTCTTCGGAAAGCGTGTTCAACAGGGAATCCAACTGAGAGAGGAGTTGATCCTTTACCACCGGAAACTCGGCGGCCCCGGTTCCCCCCTCGACTTGGCGTCGGGCATCCTCCAGCGTCGGGGCCAACCCCTGATCCAACAGCGTTTGCAAATGGCGGGTCAGTTCGTTTACGCGAGCCTGGTCCTTGCGGTCGATGGCTTGCGTGATCTCTGTGTTGAACTGGAACAAGAGTTTGTAATAGCCGTCGGCCCGTTTAAGGTGATCGTTTGGCGTGCGGGCTGACGTGACTGTCTTTTCCACAAGACGCTCGATCACCACCCGGTTCTGTTTGTAAAGTTGGGCACGGTATTGCGGCTTAAGGGCCGTCGGCGTCTGCCCGCCGACCCAAGCGGTCATGCCGACCATCAACAACAGAGAGAGCGTGTGGCGAATCACAACGATTTCTCCCGGAGTTTGGCGAGTTGGTTTTTGCCGTTGCGAGCAGTGCGAGCGATTTCCCGCAGTGGTTCGTCCGAACCAACCGGAGCCTCGGCGGCCAGTCGCTCGGCCTGTTGTTCGGTTTTGGCGAGCCGATCCGTGTACTCGCCGAGGAGTTGTCGCTTTTCGTTGTCGCCGAGAACCTCAGCTTGGAAAACCAATCCCTCCGCCACGATATCGTTGTACATTTTGGAAAGTGACGCCATTTCATCGCCAGGGGCCACCAGATACAGGCTGCGGGCTTGATCCTGCACATCATCCGCGAGTTTGGCGAGTACCTTGAGACGGTCGGGCGCGGTCTTGGCCACGTCGAGTTGTACTTTGGCAGCCACGACGCGGTCGAGCATCGGGTCCGGGGTATGCGAAGCCATTTCCACAGGTGTTTTCTTGCCGACGAAACTCCACAACACCACGCCGACACAAGCCACCACAGCCACCGCCCCGGCGGGCCACAAACGGGCGATCCGGTCGCCAAACGGTTGACGGGGACGAACTGAGATTGCCGGAACCGGTTTGGGTGGCGCCACTTCCTTGGTCGTTTGCTTGGTTTTCGGCTTCGCGGGTTCCGGTTTGAACTGACTCAGCAGTTGAGCCTTCGCCCGGCCGCTGTCCGGAAGAACGGGCATGCCCGCGATGGCGATTTCCATTTGCACCAACAGGTGATGCCAGGCCTGACAGGACGGACATTCGGAAACATGCTCGGCCAGAGACCCGGTCAGGTCGGCAGGGTCGGCAAGCCCCAAGATTCGGTGTTGGATGGTCTGACAGTTCATGACGCTTTCGGCTTTTCAGAGCCGTGGGGTAAAAAATCGGCGGACAACACAGTCATCAATTTCTGCCGGGCCTTGAATACCCGCCACCGGGCGGTTTCCTCCGTAATTTCTAAAATTTCGGCGATCTCCCGAAACGAAAGATCGTCCTCGATTCTTAGCAATAGCGCCGCCCGAAAATCGCTGGGCAGTTTTTTGATGGCATCGGCCACCACTTGCAGGGCTTCCTTGGTCAGTGCGTTTCCGACCGGGCCCTGCGGTTCCTCGGCAATTTCCGGGACCAGCGGCTGACGCTGATGGCGAATCGTTCGCCGTTGGTTCACAAAATTATTGTGGCCAATACGGAACAACCACGCCCGGAAGTTACTCCCGGCCTCAAAGCGGCTGACGGCCGCAAATGCCTTTAGGAAGGTTTCTTGGGTCAAATCTTCGGCAATTGAAGGATCACGGCTCAGCCGACACAGCCACCGAAACAGGTGGTCCCAGTATCGTTCGATCAATGTGCCGAAGGCTGCCCGGTCCCCTCCTTGGGCCGCCCGGATCAGGCTCGCTTCGTCATCAGTGTCAGTGGAACCGTTGGCTCGCAAATCGCACCGGGCATCCTCTATCCCGGTCGGGCGGGAGAGGCCGGCCGGGAGACGTTCGTCGGGTCGTACTGCTTTCAGCATACCCTGTCACACGGGCCGCCGCCAGCGGTTCCGCTTGTTCCGCACTGTTTGGTAATTAAACACACTCAATGCGGGTTCGTTGGCGGAATTAATCGACAGACAGGTTCGAGGGTGTCGTTTTTTGAGTTTGAGAGCTTTCCAAGACGACCAAAACAGACGCATCAGTCACTCAAAAACCTGTCTCACTGTCGCAAATGTCGGACTCACAGCCGAATCCCGCCCGAGACATCGATCCACGCTCCGGTGATCCACCGGGCATCGTCGCAGACGATTAATGAAACGGCATCGGCGATGTCCTCGGATTCGCCAATGCGACGGAGGGCGGTCATTTGCTCTTCCATTTGTTCTTCTTCCTTGGTCTTCCCGCTGGAGGCATTGTTCATGTCCGTGCGAGTGGAACCAGGGGCAACCGCATTGACTCGAATGCCGTCCGGGCCTAATTCGGCGGCGAGAACACGGGTCATCACATCAATGGCTCCCTTGGTCGCGGAATAAACGACCGAACCGGGGTAAGCCATCCGGGAAATGGCGCTGGCAATGTTGATGATGCAGCCCCCCTTGGGCATGACGGCGGCGGCCTCCTTGGCGCACAACAAGTAACCTCGAACGTTGAGGCCAAAATGCCGGTCGAAGTCCTCGGCTGTCACATCCTTCAGGAAGCCCCGCTGCATGATGGCGGCATTGTTCACCAAGATATCAAGACGTCCGTAGGCTTTCTGGACGGCTGCGAACATGACTGGAATTTGGGCAGGCTGGCTCACGTCCGCATGGACGGCAATGGCCTCACCTCCGGCTTTGGTGATCTCCGAGACGACTTCCTTCGCCGGGCCTTCGCTCTTGGCATAATTGACGGCCACTTTTGCCCCGTCGGCGGCCAGCCGTTTGGCAATGGCCGCCCCGATCCCCCGCGACGCCCCGGTTACCAAAACCACCTTGCCGGCCAGCCGTTTGTCAGCCATCGTCGTCATCTCCCGTGAAGAGTTGGTTTGCCAAATCGCATTCTAGGAAACCCGCGGGAGAGTCGGGTGGGAAGTGATGGCCCAAGGGTCGGGTCAGTTGGACTTCAATTGGAAGTCGAGCTTGTTACCGGGGGCGGGAATCTCGGCCGTGAGGGTGGATTGCGAGTTGAACTTCGCTGGCAACACTTGGGTTTTATCTTCTTGCAATTGTGAACCGTCGCCGGTTGACGACTTTCGGCCGGTCTTCTTCATCCAAGTGACTTCCACACGATATTTGCCAGAAGCCAGACCCCGACCGCTTTCAATCGAATATTTGCCGTTGGCAATCTGACCACCCACTTTTTGGCGGTTGTTTCCTCCTCCGTCTGTCGGAACGAAGAGGACAACCCCGTCGTCAATCGGCTGGCCGTCAAAACTAACATCCCCGGCCAGGGTTTGGTCGGTCTGACCACATCCGGTGAAGGCCGACAAGACAACGCAGACGGCCATGAGACGTGTCCGGCGGTTCTGAATAAACGTCATTATCAAGATGCTCCAGGGAGAGCAAACCGGGGAACCCGCGGGTTCCCCGGTTTGCGGGATCAGTTGAGATTGACGGTGTTTCCGTCAGCCGGGTGAATCAGGTTCTGGAGAGTGAAATTACCAGTGGCCGCCGGGAAAGCGGCATGGTCGGCGCTCTGGTCGGCGTCGATGCTATTGCGGACGAACCGGACAGAACCGTCGCCAAGCAAGAAGTTGCAACCTCCCGTGTGCAAACTTGTGAAACCCAACCGGGCGTTGTCGCCGCCGTAGGTGGTTGGCGCCGGTGGAGCGCCGGGGACGGCAATGTTAATCCCCCGCCCCGGCCGTCCTTCAAAACTGGCAGTGGTGACGCTGGATCTCGCGGGCCAGATGGCTCCGTAAGTTTTGACGGAGTCTCGTTCGCCAACCAAAATCGTGTTGCTCGACCCATCCGAAATATTTTGGATGCGCATCGGGGCGGCTTTGTTGTTGACGTCCGGTCCCACAACCTCCCGGTTGACCACATAGTTTGAACGGCCGTAGCCTTCATACAACGCATTGACGTCCGCGCCGGAATCGGACGGGCAACGGTATCCCGGAATCTTGATGGTCGTATTCGCGTTGACAGTCGGGCCGCTGCCACCGTTCAGGTCCGGGTTCAGGAGCCTGTAGAGGTTGTCTTGTTCGAGGAACGGGAGGATGACCGTGCCCCATGACCAGCCGGGACTGGGAGCGCCGCCGGCGGTATTCACCACCCAACCAGGCGGCAGATTGCCCACCGTGTCATTGTGATTGTGGAAAGCCAGCCCGATTTGTTTGAAGTTGTTGGTGCATTTCAAACGGTTGGCGGCTTCCCGGATCTTCTGCACCGCCGGAAGCAGCAGGCCGATGAGGATGGCAATGATGGCAATCACCACCAGCAACTCGATGAGCGTGAAGCCCCGTCGTCCCTTCAGGGGACGTTTTGGGAGATGGAGAGAGAACACAACAGCTCCTTGAAAAAACCGAAGAGAATGGAGAGAAGAACCCAACAATGAAAAGTTTCTTGAAGGGTCGTTTAGAAATGTGTTGGTCAGACAGGATGTGACGAAATTAATCGGCGCAACCAAAACACTCCTGTCAAAAATGTTAGGCGTGATGGTCAAGTTTCGCAATAGTGAAAATTTAATGAATTTTAATTTTCGACATGTTCCATTTCCCCCGCATCAAAACAACCAATCATTGCTCATCAATATTGGTCGGAAACATTTGGATGGCGGCCCGCAAGCCATCGGCAAGGCGGGTCGCCGTGGAAAGACGGCTCGCCGGATCGATTGTCAGACATTTGGAAATGACGGCTTTCAATTCCGATGGCAGGTCGGGATCTGAACGATCCCGCCACCATTCAACAGAAGGGGATTTTTCCAAAAGCACTTCCAAGACATGCTTCCCCTCGAAGACCACTCTTCCTGTCAACAACCTCGCCAAGACGAGGCCAAGAGCGAAAATGTCCGTGGCCGGGGTGATCTGGCCGAATGCGGAATCCAGTTGTTCGGGAGCCATATAACCCGGCGTTCCCGCCCATGTTCGGGAATTCTCAAATGGTTCGAGATTCATGGCCAGGCCGAAGTCCCCCACGACGATTCGGCCGGTATGTTCTCGCATCAGGTTGCCCGGCTTCAAGTCGCAATGAATGATTCCCCGGTCGTGTGCGTGTGCAAGCGTCGCGGCAACTTCTGCGACCCATTCGACTGCTTGCCGGGGTGAAGGGCGTCCACTGGCCGCAATTTCGGCCAGGTTTGATCCTTCGATGAAATCCATGACGATGAACAAGCCACCGCCGGGAATTTGCCCCACGCCATGAAGGAGGACGATACCCGGATGGCGCAGGCGGGCGATGATTCGGGCCTCCTCCAGAAACCGGCCGGCCGACTCACGTGACACCCATTGCGATTTGTGAAGTGTTTTCACGGCCACTTGTTGTTGCTTGCTTTTCCACCAAGCCCGGTAGACCTTGCCCGTTCCTCCCCGGCCGACCAGTTCGTTCAACATGAAGTCGCTGTAATCCAGCAAACCCTCCGAATAAGAATCAGCCGGAACAGACGCGGGCTTTGCCATCATTGGCGGGGCGGTCGCCTCCGGACCCTCGGAAGGTATTTCCCTCCCCCAGACTTGGCGAATTTCCTCAATGACCCGACGAACGGTGCGATCCGGCCGACCCGTGGCCTCCGCGATTTCAGCCCAAGTGCGATCTTGCAGTCGCATTTCGAGAATTGTTCGTTGTTCCGGGGCGAGTTTCGCCATGAATGATTCCAACTCATCGGCTGTGGCCAAAGCCTCCAACGGCGAGGGACCATCGACATAGCCGGCGGCGGCCGATTCCAAGGGACGATCCCGGTGAACGGCTCGCTTGCCCGCCGAGTGATGGGCGATTTGTCTCCGGAGTTTGTTGAGGGTCATGGTGACGAGCAATTTCCACAAGTCGCCGCTGTGTTCCAGCACGAATTCGCCGCGACCCGCTTTGATGAAAAAACTGCGATATGCGGAATGAACGGCATCTTCCGGATCAATCCGTCGACGAAGTGAAAGACTGATTTGCCGCCGGACCATGAAAGTGAGCCGTTCGACATATCGATGGAAAAGAGCATCAGCGGCTTGAGCATCGCCCTGACGAAACCGTTCGAGTAGTTCTGCCGATGTTTCTTCCATGTTTTTCCGGCAATGAAATTTTTTTGGCCAACATCATTCGCGGATCCGCATCTTTCTGGCAGTGACTTTTTTCTGTCAGACTTTCAAGGAGCCGCTCGTGGCCCATGTTGTTGCCGAACCCTGTCGCGGATGCAAACACACGGATTGCGTTGTTGTCTGTCCCACCGAGTGTTTTTACGAGGGGGATGACATGCTGTTCATCCATCCCAACGACTGCATTGACTGCGGTTGTTGCGTTCCCGAATGTCCCGTAAAGGCGATTTACCAAGACAACGACATCCCGGCCCACTGGATCTCGTATGTCGCTCTCAATGCGGACATGGCCAGGAAAAGCCCCCACATCACGGAGAAGAAATCGCCGATGACAGGTTCAAAGTGAATTCCGGACCATGCAAGATCTCTTGGCGATTCTGATGCTTCGATCCTATCACGTTCCCTGTGATCGGTTCATTATCGAAACGCCCGGAGGGTTGCGCTTGGCCCAGCCATCGGACACCTTGTACGATCCCCGCAACGGTGATTTGTCCTTGAGCGTTGTTGACCTCGACATTACCCCCGAAACGGCGGCCACAAGGACCAATTGCTTTATTGTCGATTGGATTCGTGAGGGCGAGGGAGTCGTCTGGGCTGATTCGGGCTGTCACCCGTTTGCGGCCTCTACCTTGTTGTTCTTCGTCCCGTATCAGAATGTGCGGTTTGTGCCGAACGGGTTGGTCCGCGTGACCCGCATCCAATTCCACGCCAATTTTCTTTGCATCGAAACCCACCACGAAGAAGTGGGATGCAACGGCGTTCTGTTTAACAATGTTTACGGCCTGCCAATGGTGGAACTGAACGACACCAGCGCCCGGGAATTTGCGGAGTTAGTCGGCCAGATTCGGCGGGAATTAGCCGACCAAGGGCTGGCTCACTCCGAGATTTTGCTCTCGTATCTGAAAGTGCTTCTCATTAGGGCCACCCGGCTGAAGCGTGAGCAACAGCATGTTTCGTGTGAATCTCCCGGCGGGCGATTACCGGCCGTTCTCGATTCGCTTCGGGAGTTGATCGAAACAAATTACCTGACCATGCACGCTCCGGCCGAGTATGCTGATCGGTTGTTCATGAGCCCCAAGGCCCTTGGAAAAATCGTCAAGGAGCGGTTGCACAAAACACTCACCGAGTTGATCCGCGAGCGCATCTTGAAACATGCCAAGTGGGAACTGCTGCACACGCTCCGGCCGGTGAAGGAGATTGCCCGCGAACTTGGCTATGCGGACGAACTCTACTTCAGCCGGTTGTTCAAACGGGCCACCGGTTATTCTCCGCTCTTCTTCCGCGACTACGAGACGACCATTCGGGGCGGGAGCAATCTGTCCATGTCTTTGCCCCTTCCGTCCATTCAATCAACTGCCGACCGCCGTTAACCTTGAAGAAAGCCCGTTGGCGAAGCACGAGAACTCATTCGTCACGCCGGGCAAATTCCAGGGAGAACGGACGATGAAAACTTTCATTCACAAGATGTTCGAGACGATGGCCCGGCTGGATCGCCTCGGAGTGACACTCACACGAATCGGCTTGATTGTTGTTTTGCTTTGGATCGGCGGCCTGAAAGCTTTCCGGTACGAAGCCGATGGCATTGTCCCCTTCGTGGCCAACAGCCCCTTGATGAATTTCTGGTACGCCGACCCGACCAACTACAAGGCCCACAAGAACCCGGAAGGGGTGTTGAACCCGGAGAACCGTTCCTGGCACGAAGCCAATCGAACGTACATCTTCGCTTATGGGCTGGGGTCGGTCATCGTCCTTTACGGATTGATGCTCTGTCTCCATCCGGTGCTTCCGCAGGTGGCGGCAGTCGGCAGTTTTCTGGTGTTCGTCATGTCGTTTGTGACGCTTTCGTTCCTTATTACCACCCCGGAATGCTGGGTTCCCCCGTTGGGAGACACCACTCACGGGTTCCCGTATCTAAGCGGGGCCGGCCGGCTGGTCATCAAGGATGCGATCATGATGGGAGCCGCCTTGGTGACGATGGCCGACTCCGCAAAGGCTTATTTGAAGAACAAAGGACAAGAGGCGATCGCCTGACAGGATCGAAAATCATCCCCGGCCGGAAGCAGTTTGCAGGGCTTGCCTGGCGCTCGACAACAACGAGTGGTACAGCACCAACATAATGCCTGATGATAATAATGCCGTGAAGGCGAGGATTTTCGCCAAGGCGTCGAAATCCGGGCCATTGTTATAGCCACTGTGATGGGAGCTGAAACCCTGCATCAGAACCGAACCGCAACCACCCAAAACCAATGAGATCAGCAGGCAAACCATGAAGCCGACTCCCATGCGGCCGATGCCTGCCGAAATTTCCCGAGAACCCGTGGTGATGCCCACTTGGGCCACCAATGCGGCGAACGTGACCACCGCCCCGGCCGCCATCAGGAAGCCACCGAGAACGGCCATCATCAAAACCGGTTCCGCGTCCCGGCGGTTTCCGTCAATGCTCACCAGAAAACCAAATCCAATCATGAGGATGGAAAGCATGCCGCCCAGCGCGCAAAACATGCTGGCCCACGCCGTGCCGCCGGCATTGGTTTCCGGTGGCACAGACAGGGCGCCGATACGTGCGATCATTCCCATGATGAGGGACATGATCGCCGGACCAAGAACAAGAAGAATGAACAACACGACCACAATGGCCGGAATTTGCCCCATTGAATCAATGGACCGGCCCAGACAAAACGTCACCAGATCGGCCAGAATTTGCACACCAAGGAACCGGACGGCCGCCTGTTCGCTGGAGATTGCCTTGCTCGTCTGTTTCCAATTCCCCGAGATATCGGACGGTTCCGGCCGCTCGACGGGCCGTCGCCGGGGGCGGGGGGCATCGTCGTAATCTTCTCTGGGAGGCGGCGGGGCCTTGGTCGCCATGCCAATCGCAAGCGGTTGAGAACAACCAGGGCAGCGGGTCGTTTTCCCGGCAAACTCCCCCCGGACGCGGAACTGTCGGCTGCAATGTCCGCACGTAATATCCAACATGGCCATGTCACATGCCCCGGATTGCGGAGAACCCCGCCGTCTGTTTCTGTTGTATGACGCCGCCGGTGGCACTTCCCGCTCCGTATAATTCGATACTCACTCCCCGCATTCCCAGGAGTCTCTTCATGTCGGCCTCTTCCTCGTCTTCTCCTGCCGGTCATCCCTCAACCATCTTTGATTCTTCCCCCACATACCGAATGGCCTGCGAACAACTATTCGGCGTCGCCGAAATTATGGGGACAGACCCGGATATCATTTCCCGACTGGCGATTCCCAAGCGGTCGCTGGTCATGGCCGTTCCCATCCGCATGGACAGCGGGGATGTGCGAACCTTTGTCGGCTACCGCGTCCAGCATTCGTTGACCAGCGGCGCCTCCAAGGGCGGGCTGCGATATGCACCGCATGTCGATTTGGGAGAGGTGGCCGCGTTGTCCATGTGGATGTCGTGGAAAGTCGGGATCATGAACCTGCCGTTCTCGGGGGCCAAGGGAGGCATCGCCTGCGACCCGACCAAACTGAGCCGGGGCGAACTGGAACGGCTCACCCGTCGTTACACCGAGGAAGTATTGCCAATCATCGGTCCTCGGATCGACGTGATGGCCCCGGACATGGGCACGGACGAACAAACGATGGCGTGGATCATGGACACCTACTCCATGAAGATCGGCTATGCCTGCCCGGAGATCGTGACCGGAAAACCCGTCGAACTTGGCGGCTGCGTCGGTCGGCGCGAGGCCACGGGACGCGGCGTGGTCTATTGCATCATGGAGGCGATGGGTGAACTGGGCCTGCAGCCAGATCAAAGCACGGCCGTTGTCCAAGGGTTTGGCAACGTCGGCTCGGTGGTATGCCAGGAACTATATCAACGCGGAGTGAAGATCATCGCCATCGGCGACCGGTTCGGGTCGATTAAGAACGCCAAAGGCATCGATATCCCGGACCTTGTCAAATATGTGGCCTCCGGGAAACAAGTGAAAGACTTCCCCGGCGCGGACCGGATTGAAGACAACGAATTGTTGGCCATTCCCTGCACGATCCTCGCCCCATGCGCGATGGAACGGGTCATCACCAAGGACAACGCCGGGAAGGTGAATTGCCGGATTCTGGCCGAGGGGGCAAATGGCCCGACCACGCCGGAAGCCGACCGGATTTTTGCGAACTCGGACATTTTTGTGATCCCGGACGTGCTGTGCAACGCTGGCGGCGTGACCGTCTCCTACTTCGAGTGGGTGCAGGATCTTCAGCAATATTTCTGGGACGAGGATCAGGTGAACGCGAAACTGCGGGAACTGATGCTCAAGGCCTTCCGGCGAGTGCGGGCGTTTTCCAAGGAGCGGAACATCCCCATGCGGCTCGCGGCCCTGAGCCTCGGCGTGAACAAAGTCGCCTTGGAAAAGGCAAAACGCGGCTTGTTCCCGTGATGAGCGCTGAATAGGGTTGGTGGGTATTTGCGACGGACGTATAACCATCTCCGCGCAAACTCAATATCCCGCGGCGAGCGGAAGGATTCCGGCATGAGATCATGGCTGAAGCGACTTTATCACAAGCTCCCGCTCGTCCGCGAACAGCACATGATCTTGGATGAACTCGCCCGCCAGCGAATGCTGGGGGACGTGGCCCTGCGGACTCAGATCGAACAGCATATCGCCGGGTTGCTCCGTCATCCGAAATACGCGGACTCCAAACGACTCGCCTCCACTGAAGCCCAACTTTTCTCCCAAAACGGAGAGGACGGGATCATTGGAGAAATCTTTCGGCGCATCGGCTCCGGCAGCAAAACGTTCGTGGAAATCGGCGTCGGCGACGGGTTGCAAAACAACACGGCCCTGTTGCTCTCCCAAAATTGGAGCGGTTGGTGGGTGGAAGCCGATCCGGGCAATCTCGCCGCCATTCGGGAGAACTTCAAGAATCATTTGAGCCGCAAGACGTTATCGCTCATCCCGGCCTTTGTGAACGCCGCCAACATGGTTTCGCTTTTGATGGAAGCGGGCGTCCCCTCGGAACTGGATTTCCTTTCACTCGACATCGATTTGAACACCTATTACGTGTGGGAAGCCCTGCTGCCGCATGTCCGGGCAAGGGTGTTTGCCATCGAATACAACGGGCACATCCCGGCCGGAGTGGATTGGAAGGTTGACTACGCGCCGGATTCGGTTTGGGATCAATCCGGCCATTGGTGGGGGGCAAGCCTCAAAGCCATGACCCATCTCGCCGAGCGACATGGTTATCAGTTGGTTGGGTGCGACCTCAACGGGGTAAACGCCTTCTTCGTACGGGCTGATCTTTGTGGCGATCTGTTTCCGACACCGGCGACGGCCGAACATCTTTATGAACCGGCCCGCGACTTTCTGTTGTCCTGGCGAAATTTGCTGCCGCAAAATCATCACGCCGCGTTGCAAAAACTATTGATCCGCGAAGCCGGACGGTAAAAATCGGTTGTTCCGATGATATTCCCCGCTCCGGAGAGTCGCGGACGATGCCGACCCGCGCCCCCCTCCCTACATTTTCATCGTCGCTTCAATTTCTCTCACATAGGGTTCTTCTGAACATGGCCAAGTATGTGTATTCCTTCGGCGGTAAGACGGCCGACGGGAACGGCAAGATGAAGGAATTGCTCGGTGGCAAAGGCGCCAACCTCGCCGAGATGTGTCTGATTGGTCTCCCCGTCCCCGCCGGGTTCACGATCTCCACGGAGGTCTGCACGTACTTCTACGACAACAAAAAGACCTACCCGGCCGAACTGCAAAAGCAGATCGAAACGGCCGTCGCCAAGGTCGAAAAGATCATTGGCACCAAGTTCGGCGACACGAAGAAGATGCCGCTGCTCGTGGCCGTCCGCTCGGGCGCCCGCGACTCGATGCCGGGGATGATGGACACGATCCTCAACCTGGGTCTCAACGATCAAACCGTGCTGGCTCTGGTCGCCGCCACCAACAACGAACGCTTCGCGTGGGACTGTTATCGTCGCTTCATCCAGATGTACGGCGACGTGGTGCTGGGCGTGCAAAAGGCCCCGGACGAAGACCATGAACCGTTTGAAGTGGTCATCGAAGGGTTGAAGACCGAGCGTTATCAAAACGCCGAAATGGAAGACACCAAGTTGAACGTGGCCGACCTCAAGGAACTGGTCGCCCGCTTCAAGAAGCTCGTGAAGAGCCGCACCGGCAAGGTGTTCCCCGAAAACCCTTGGGACCAACTCAAGGGCGCCGTCGGCGCCGTGTTCGGTTCGTGGATGAACGACCGGGCGAAAGTTTATCGCCGCAAGTACGGCATTCCTGACGAGTGGGGCACCGCCGTCAACGTGCAGGCGATGGTGTTCGGCAACACCGGCGAATCCTCCGGCTCCGGCGTGGCCTTCACCCGTGACCCGGCCACCGGCGAAAAGGTGTTCTACGGCGAATTCTTGATGAACGCTCAAGGCGAAGACGTGGTCGCCGGCGTTCGGACGCCGGACCCGGTCGCCAAGCTCAACGGCATCATGCCGCATGCCTACAAGGAACTCGAAGGCGTCCGCAAGACCCTCGAATCCCACTTCAAGGACATGCAAGACTTTGAATTCACCATTCAAGACGGCAAGCTGTTCATGCTGCAAACGCGGAACGGCAAGCGAACCGGCGTGGCCGCCGTTCGCATCGCCTGCGAAATGGTGAAAGAAAAGCTGATCGACTGGAAGACGGGCGTGACCCGCGTGCCGGCCGACCAGCTTGAGCAAGTGCTGGCCCCGATCTTCGACCGGGCCGCCGTCAAGAGCGCCAAGGTCATCGCCACCGGCCTCCCCGCCGGTCCGGGGGCCGCTTCCGGCAAGATTTACTTCAACGCCGACCGTTCGGTGGAAGCCAACGCCAAGGGCGAAAAGGTTCTCCTCGTTCGCGTGGAAACCAGCCCGGAAGACCTTCGCGGGATGATTGCCGCCGAAGGTATCCTGACGGCCCGCGGCGGGGTGAGCTCCCACGCCGCCCTCGTCGCCCGGCAGATGGGCAAGGTTTGCGTGTGCGGCGCCGCTGCCCTGCAAATCGATTACCACAAGAAGACGCTGACCGTCGGCGACAAGACCTACAAGGAAGGCGACTTCCTCAGCATCGACGGCACCGCCGGCACGGTCTACGCGGGTGAATTGAAGACCGCTCCTTCCGAGATCATCCAAGGTCTGTTGCACGGTGAAAAGTCGGCTCAAGAAAGCAGCACCTACAAGAACTTCGTCCAATTGATGGACTGGTGCAAAAAGTCCACCCGCATGACCGTTCGCACCAACGCGGACAACCCGGAACAGACGGCCAACGCCGTCAGCTTCGGCGCCAGCGGGATTGGCCTGTGCCGCACCGAACACATGTTCTTCGAAGGCGACCGTATCGACGCCATGCGGGAAATGATCCTCGCAGAAACGCTCGAAGACCGGCAAAAGGCCCTCGCCAAATTGCTCCCGTACCAACGGGAAGACTTCTTGGGCATGTTCAAGGAACTGAAGGGGCTGCCCGCCACCATCCGCTTCCTTGACCCGCCGCTGCACGAGTTCCTGCCGAACGACAAGGAATCCCAAGCCGCCCTCGCCAAGAAACTTGGTGTGCCGGTGGAAAAGATTGCCAGCCGCGTTCACTCGCTCCACGAGTTTAACCCGATGCTCGGCCATCGTGGTTGCCGCCTTGGGATCAGCTATCCGGAAATCTCCGCGATGCAGGCCCGAGCCGTGTTTGAAGCCGCCGCCGAATGCCAGAAGGCCGGCGTCAAAGCCAAGCCGGAAATCATGATTCCGCTGGTTGGCTTCAAGAAGGAACTTGACCTGCAAGTGGCCGTGGTTCACGAAGTGGCCGCCCAAGTGCAGAAGGAAAAGAAGGTCAAGCTGAGCTACCTCGTCGGCACCATGATCGAAGTGCCTCGGGGTGCCCTGACCGCTGACGAAATCGCCGAAACGGCCGAGTTCTTCAGCTTCGGGACCAACGACCTGACGCAAACGACCCTCGGCATGAGCCGCGATGACTCCGGCAGCTTCCTGCCGCACTACGCCGAATCGGAAATCGTGAAGAAGAACCCGTTCGCCACCATCGACCAAAAGGGCGCCGGCGAATTGATGCGGATCGCCATCGAAAAGGGCCGTTCGACCCGCGAGAACATCAAACTCGGGATCTGCGGCGAACACGGGGGCGACCCGGATTCCGTGAAGTTCTGCGACAAGCTCGGTCTCGACTACGTGAGCTGCTCGCCGTTCCGGGTGCCGATCGCCCGTCTGGCCGCCGCCCAAGCCGCCATTGCCGCCGCGAAGTAATTGGTTGACCGCTTGAAGGTTGCCTGAAACAAGCGGGACGTTCCGTCGGCCAAAGGAAGAATGTGTCTTCCTTTGGCCGGCGGAACGCCCCGCTTGTTTGTTTGTACTCTTCTCGGAAGCGAATGAGAGCGTAGTTATCTCAATGGGAATCAGAACGATCCATCAAAGACCTCTCCCCGTGAACACGCTACAGGCTCCTGACTTTTACGATTTTCAAACCGGTCAAAATCCGTCCCAAAAATGACCTGAAAAAGTGAAAAACACCTCTCCGGTGACCACTTTTGGACAGTTTCACACCCCAAAAGTGGTCAAAACCAGTGGGCCAACTGAACACTATTTTTCAAAACCCCCGGTAAAACAGAGGGGTCGCCTGATGATTTTGGGCAAATGCGCAGCGATTTTGACCAATTGAAAATGGCCCAAAATGCCAACCCATGATTCAGACGGGTAATGACCACTACCCGTTGGCGGCTTTCCTCTTGCGGATTTTGTCTCCCTATCCGACCATCCAACGTGAAATCTTCTTCATTATCACTTGGCTGATGGATGGCCCTTTCAGCATCGGTTACACTTTTCATCAACATTCCCGGAGCAAGCAGATGTCAGAGATGAACCGGCGGTCGGCGATCAAACAAGCGGCCGCCTTAGCGGCCATTCCTTTTGGTTCCTTCGCCTTTGGCCAGACGCCCAAGAAGGAAGAGGCGCCGAAACCGAAGGAACCGGCCCCCTATGCGGACGCCAAGCTCGTGAAAGGCGAACCGCCGGCCATTGCCGAGAAATCATTCACCATCGCAGTTTTGCCGGACACCCAGCACTACAGCGAAAAACACCCAAAAACCTACCTCGCCCAGACGCAATACATCCTCGATCAACAAAAGGCCCGGAACATTCAGGCGGTCTTGCACCTCGGGGACATCACCAACCGGAACACCGTGGCCGAATGGGAAAATGCCTCGGCGGCGATGAAAAAACTCGACGGCCATTTGCCGTGGTTTTTCTGCACGGGCAATCACGACTACAGCGAAGGCGGCGGTTGCAAGGACCGCACCACCCGGCTCAACGACTACTTCCCCGCCAAGATGTTCCGCGACCGGCCGACTTTCGGCGGGACGTATGACAAAGAACCCGACCGGATGGAAAACAGCTACTCCCTGTTTTCAGTCGGCGGCCGGGATTTCATGGTGCTGGCCCTCGAATTCGGGCCGCGTGCGGACGTGATTCGCTGGGCGAACACCGTCGTCGGCAAGCATCCGAAACGGGAGGTGATTCTGATTACCCACGCCCTGATTTACTTCGATGAAACCCGGTACAACTGGAAGAAATACGGAACCAAACAATCTTGGAACCCGCATGCGTATCCGATCGCCAAGGCCACGAACGACGACGTGACCGATGGCGAAGAACTGTGGGACAAGTTGATCTCCAAGCACGAAAACTTCATCCTGACACTCAACGGGCACGTGCTGAATGACGGCCTCGGCCGAGTGACGACGACCACCCCGGCCGGGCGGGATGTGCCGCAGGTATTGGTGAATTTCCAGATGAAGCCGAACGGCGGGGATGGCTGGCTGCGATTGCTGGAATTCAAGGCCGACGGCCGAACCGTGGAAACGTGGGATTACTCGCCCATGTTGAAAATGCGGAACGAATCCGCACAAAACCGTTTCACGATGACCACCGCCCCGGTGAAACTGGCGTGACCCATCTCGGCGAGAGTTGAAGAGACGGTCAATCCGTGATGCGTTTCTTCAACTCTTTTTCGTATTTCACCACGGCGTTTTCCTGCTCCGGGACTTCCAGCGACCCCGGCCGGATGTCTCGGATTTTCACGATGGCTTCTTTGGCTGTCATGCCGGTGTGAACAAGATAGGCAGCCAGAGCCGTGCCGGTGCGGCCACGGCCGGCAAGACAATGAATCGTCACGCCCATGTTGCTGTGGCGGGCCTTGTCCATCACGCTGATAATCTTTTCGAGTTGGGCTTGGGTGGGGGCTTCCATGTCCGGCACGGGAATATGGACCCCCATCAATCCGGCGGAATCCACCCAATTTCTCGGGATGGGTTCTTCCGTGAGTGTCACCAGAATGTCCACGCCTTCCTTCCGCAGCCATTGAAGTTGCTCCGGCCCGTTCGGCCAGGCGCAAGCCGCCAGATAGGGCCGGTCAACCCACGTGAAAAAGTAAGGGCGGGACATCGCGGGTTCCTCGGCACGCGGGCAACAAAAAGACTTCTCTATTCTTACGGTTCCGTTTCGGAATGGCGTGTCCGGTTTTCGCGTGATTTTCCCGGCCGATCAAATGAATTTTTCCCCGTCCACCACGGTCTTGATGCTTACGGAGCGTCCTTCCCGACTATAACTGATTCCATCGACAGAAAAATGACGGCTCGCCCGTTCCCACACCATCGAGGCCAATCGTGAGTTCTGAAATCTCCCTTTCCTCCAAAATCCATGCCGCGAAGGAAGCCTTGGACAAACAGGTCCGCGAAATCGTCCAGTGGCATTTTTCCGAAGACACGGGCACGCCTTTTTGGCTGGACAAAGCAAAGACCTACAAATTCAATCCGTTGAAAGACATTCAGGGCTTCGAGGATTTGAAGCAGTTCCCTTCATTCGAGGACGAATGGCTGCGAGCCTCGCCGGACACGGATATTTCCCGCTGGGTTCCCCGCGCGTATCTGGGCAAAAAGCCGGTCTATGTGTTCGAGACCGGTGGAACGACCGGCATTCCGAAGTCCCGTATTGTGATCGAAGATCACTGGATCGACTATGAGATGATGAGCGAAACGCTGCCGGATGAATACTTCCCGCGCGGGTCGCACTGGCTCATGCTCGGGCCGTCCGGCCCCCGCCGGCTTCGTCTGGCCATCGAACACCTCGCCCAACACCGGGGCGGCATGTGCTTCTGCGTGGACCTCGACCCGCGTTATGTGGTGAAACTCATCAAGGCGGGCAAAATCCAAGACGTGAAGGCTTATGCCGACCACGCCATCGACCAAGCCCTGACCATTCTGGCGGCCGGTCACAAAATCAAGTGTATGTTCACGACGCCAAAACTGCTGGCCGCTCTTGACGCCGCTTTGCGGGATGGCCGCTTGGAAGCCAAGCGACGCGAAATCGGCCACCCGGTTCCCGAAGGTTCGCTGCGCAGCATTGCAGACACCGGGATCACCGGCATCTTCTCGGGAGGCACGGAATTCACTCCGCAGTTCACCCGCGAGGCGATGGAGGAAATGCTCGAAGGCAAGGTGTACATGACGCCGACCTACGGGAACACCCTGATGGGATTGGCCTGCTCCAAGCCGGTCGGCCCGGAAGATGGCTACAAGATCAGCTACTACGCCCCGCAACCGCGGGCGGCAACAGAAGTGGTCGATTTCAAGGATTACAACAAACTGGTTCCCTACGGCGCAACGGGCCGCGTGATCCTGACGACGTTGACAAAAGAATTCTTCATGCCCCGCTTCGCCGAACGGGATGAAGGCGAGCGTGAAGCCCCGTTCGAGAAGTTCCCTTGGGACGGCGTCAGCGGCGTTCGGCCGTTCCACGAATTTGCCGCCACCACCACGGTGGGCGTGTATTAATTAATTGCGGATTTATAGTGAAGCCAAAAGCCCCGACACCATATGGCATCGGGGCTTTTTTCATTCCCGGATCACGGCTCCGGCATTGATGCCGCCGTGAATCTGTTTCATCTCGGCGATCATCTTTTTCAATCGCTCGGCTTGGTCCGCTTTTCCGCTCAGATCAGTCTTCTCACCCAAATCGTTCTTCAAATCGTACAAGGCGAACTTTTCAAGTTTCACATCGGCAAGCAGTTTGAAATCTCCCTGCCGGGTGGCGACTTTCCAGACCGGTTTTGTGTCGCCGATGGCTTTGTCATATTGCCAGTAGAGGGGCGATTTACGATTGGGTTCCGAGTCATCTTTGAGGAGGCTGAAGACATCCGTGCCATCCAAAAAGCGGTCGGTCGGCGGAGTCGCCCCGGCGAGTCCGCAAAACGTCGGCAACAGATCGACGAAACCGACCGGCACATCGGACACCCGCCCCGGCTTTACAACTTTCGGCCATTTCACGATGCCCGGAATGCGGATGCCACCTTCGGTCATGTGCAGTTTCATCCCCCGCAACGGGCCGGGCGTGCCGTGCGAATGATTGGCCGTCTTGTAGCGGTTTAGCGTTTCCGGGCCGTTGTCACTGGAGAATACCACCAGCGTGTTGGCGGCATCCTTCCGGTGATCAAGAAACTTGACCAGTCGGCCCACCTCGTGATCAATCAGGCTCACGCTGCCGAAATAGGTTCGCTTTGTGTCGTCCGTCTCGGCCGCGTATTTCTTCGTGAATTCCTCCGGCGTCGCCACGATTTCATGAGGGGCATGGAACCAGACACACAGAAAATACGGCTCCTCCTTGCCGGTCTTCAGCCAATCGATGGCCTCGTCAACGATGATGGTGGACGAGTTCCCTTTGAGCGCCCCGACCGGTTTGCCGTTGCGGATGAAATTGACCGGGTTCTCGTGGGTTGGGATCGCGTTGTTCTGCGTGGCAAACCAATGGTCGAAGCCATGCGTGCCGGGAGTCGGTTCCGTGCCGTCCATTTTGCTGTTGAGATGCCATTTGCCGACATGGGCCGTCTTGTAACCCTTATTCTTCAGCAGGGTGGCCACGGAGATTTCCCGATTGGGAAGCGAGATCCCGGAGTTTGGGGGTATCCAATCCCGAACCCCGTAACGATTCGGATTTCGGCCGGTGAGCAACGCCGCCCGCGACGGCGAACAGACAGATTGCCCGCAATAAAAAGATGTGAGTTTCAACCCGTCTTTGGCGAGTTGATCGATGTTCGGCGTTTGAATGGTCGGATGTCCGAAGCAACCGAGATCGCCATAACCCAAATCATCGCAGAGCAACACGACGATGTTCGGCTTCGGAACTAGGGCCATCACCGGCCCGCCCAAAAACAACACGCACCAACCGATTAGCCATCGCATGGAGCAATCCTTTTGAAGCGAACCAAATCAAGGCCATGTTGAGGGTTTTGGCGGACCAACCGTATGATCCGCGAACATCTTCCAGAGGGCAGAGAGATCGAGTTCGCGCAGGCCGTGTTCTCCGACATTTAGCCACAACAGACGACGCTTGGAGCCATCGTACCTGAGTTGGCGGACGGGACCGCTGGTTTCCCAGCGACACACCAAATCCTCGGCTGATGCCGTCAGCCTCCAAAGGGCCAGTGTGCGATCTCGGCCGCCGGTCACCACATATTCCGGCGAAATCACCGCCAGGGTTGTCACCTCGTCGTCGTGAGCCGTCCATGTTCGCTGGTTGACCGCTTTGTTTTCTTGGGCGTTCAATTCAAAGCGGTGCATTTTTCCGCTTCGAGTTCCAACCAACCATGTTTTGTCATCAAATGGCTCCAACACCCGTAGCGAAGTCAGGTGTTCAACGGACAAAGAGGTGGGAGATGGAATTTTGTCCGTGCCCGCCAAGATGGTTGCCGGAAACACCGACGCATAACCGGATCGCATGCCGACCAGCAAATGCTTGTTTCCGATCCCCAAGCCGGTAACCGAACTCATCCCGGTCAACTGATCGAATCTAAACTTGTAAGACAGTTCTGCATATCCGGGGCGTTTGAGTTTCAAAAACTCGTTGCCGGCGAGCCACATCTCCCCGGAGGGACCAAATCTCATGAAAGACTGACCGTCGAACATCTGATGGAAGGCCGGTTGCGGAGGGTTGCCGTCAAACCAGCCATACCCCTTGTTCGACGCATAGCCGGTCTGGCGAGTTCTTGTCCGCTGCAAATCGACGGAATCTTCCTCGGCCAGTTTGAGACCCTTTGGTCCGAAAAGCGGCCGGGGGATTTGCGAATCAGCCTCCCATTCCTCGAATCGCACTTCCTCATTCGGTCGGAAAATCGCCGTCACCAATTGATTCCCGTCATCGGCAAGATCAAAATTCAGCACCATCCCCGAACCCGTCAGTCGGCGACGTTCGGCGATGGTCCGGCAGACCCGATATCGCAGGGCGCCGTTTTCCGAGCCAACGGTGATCTCCGTGCCATCCGGATGAATGGCACACTTGGACAGCCCTCGCCCGGCGTTGGATTGCAACAACTTCGATCCGGTGGTGATGTCCCAAAACTTCACATCGTTGCTCCATTCGGAGGTGGAAACGAGAAACCGCCCCCGAGGATCGAACGCCAAGCCGGTGATGTCTTCCAAGTGCGCCGGAGATTGCGGACCTTCTCGAAACTCCCGTTCCAATCCGGGGTTTTGCACTTCCGTCAGAAACAATCGTTTCCCGATGGCAAACGCCAGCATGTCGCCGGCGGGGGACAGAGCGATCGCCGAGGAACCGCCAACGGGTCGCCTCTCCGTTTCGCGAAAGGTAACCGGGTCCAGCCGGACAAGGTTTGGACCGGAGAAAGTCCAGAGATGTCCGGTGAGCGGAACCGTCACAAAACCGAAAGAGCTACCTTGCTTCGATTCTTGAATAAGCTCGCCGGTCAGCGGATCAATGTAAACGATCCGACCGTTTCGGTTTCCCACCATCGCCAGAATGGTCTTTTGATCCTTCGAGAACTCCAGTTGAACAACCGAATCCGAGGGAAGCCAGGAACCTGCGCGGATGGTTGCGGATTCGGTTGTCAAGTCCGCAATGTGAACGCTGCCATGCCGTGTACCTGCGACAAGCAATTGGTTGTCGCGGCTCAGGGCCAGAGAAGTGATTCCATCGGGCTTGGTCACCAAATCGAACTTGAGCCGGAAAAAATCTGTAATCGGGTTCGATTTCGGAAAGACCACCGTGCGGATTTTCTTGCCGGAAGTCGTGTCATACAGATGAACAGCCAATCCTCCGGACAACGCAATCGTGAATCGATCAGCCAGCGCCAGCCAGCGGCCATCGGAAGAATAGGCAATCACCGAAACCTTGGCCTGTGGCTCCAGTCTGACTGGCGTTTCCAGGCTGGCGCCGTTGAAGCCATCCATTAACGCTGAGCGTATTTGCGGGATCAAGTGGGGCGCGGAAGCGATATTTTTCGCCTGTCCGAACTCCCACCGGGAATTCTCGGTCCAGTTGCCGCGATGGCTCGACACCAACTCCATCCCCCGCATCAAGTGGGCCAGTTCCTCGTGATCGCGACGGTTATGCTCGGAGACTTCCAAGCGAAGGTCGGTTATACGGGATTTTTCGGTCTCCTCATCCAAACGGGCTTGGGCCAAAAACCACCCGACAATCATGAACAACGCCGCGCTCAAAAGCAGGCCGCCGAGAATCATCTGCATCAAACGACGTTTCCGAAGTTCGGCCGCCTTGGCTTCCCGGGCGGCCTGATCCAGTTCGATCCGGCGCAACCGTTGCGCCACTCCGGCCCGGTAATCTGAAATTAATATGGCCAATTCGCCGGCATCGGCGGGGCGTCCGGATATCTCGGGAGAGAGGCAGCGACAGGCAATGGCAATCAGTTCGGGGTCCGCCCTGCTGTCCTCCAGGCGGGCGAACGTCTCGGTCAGATCGCCCTCTCCTGCTTTCCAAAAGGGAGTCATGTCGTCGCCGAGAAAGACGGGCTTGCCGGTCAACATGCAGCAGAGAATACCGCCCAGAGCGAACACGTCGCTGGCAGGGCCAACCAGATCATTTTCGCCGCGAGCCTGTTCGGGAGCCATGTAAGCGGGCGTCCCCTTGACCAGCCCGTATTTTGTTTCAGCCCGCTCGGGCCGATTTTTTTCGTAGCCGACGCCTCCGGAGAGAAACTCTGCCGTGCCAACAGAGAAGTGTTCGTTCTCTTTTTTGGCGTTCGCTTTCGATTCGCCGGCGACTTCGGTGTCTGTTCCGTTGCCCGTCACATTCAGGCAAATAACGGTGTCGGCCAGTGATTTATTCGTCGGAGTCTTTTCAAAAATTGCCTTTGCCAATCCCCAATCTGTGACCAGCACTTCGCCGAACAAGCCGACCATCACGTTCGAGGGCTTCAAATCCCGGTGCATGACCGGCGGTTTCATCGCATGAGCATAGGCCACTGCCCCGCAGATTTGCTGGAACACATCCGTCAACCGGGGAAGATCCTGGGTGACGGATTCCCGGCTCTTCAGAACCTGCTCAAGCGTTGGCGGCGGGCCCGTCGATCCGTCCGGTTTTCGTTTCCCTTGGATCAGTTTCATCACAAAGAAAGGGCGGCCGTCTTTCAACAAACCGGCATCATAAACGGGGACGATGGCCGGGTGTTCGAGTTTGGCCACCAGTTGAGCCTCGGCCAAAAACCGGGAAACCGATTCGCCGAGATTCCCCTTCAACAACTTGATCGCCACTTCTCGCCGCAGGTCCAGATCGAAGGCCCGCCAGACCTCGCCCATCCCCCCGCCAGCGATGAATGTGCGAAACATATACCTCGGGGTGTCCGGGGGAAGTTCATGTTCCGGGGCCGAGTCCGCTATCAGCCGTTCCACCTCGGAGCGCAGGGCGCTATCATCTCCGACAATCGAAGTGAAATCGAGCGACTGGCCCCGCACTTTGGCGGAGGCCCATTCGCCGAAGATATCCAGGGCTCGGGTGGAGATCGAGTTCACGGGCGGTGACTCTTGAAACGGTTAAGGATCACAACATCGGCACGGATTCTTCCGGGCCGTTGGTGCGTTGAAGTGGATTGTACAGTTTGAAACCGCTCAGCCTCCATTCACCATCCGCGTCTTTCTTGAAGGTTCCGATGCAGAATTTCTGGAACTGGGGCATCCCGACCGGTTGAACGAGAAATCCTTGCTCAACAGTCGAATCGTTCACTTCCTTAAAGTTCGCCCGCGTCGCTTCCCAAGCTTCAATCCCCTCCCAAGAGCCGATGTGGTTCACCTTCTCGCCAAGGGCTTTCAATCCCTTCTTGTCGAGACTGCCATGAGCAAACGTCTCCGAGACATTTTTCACGAGGTCGTTGTAATTTTTGGCCCTCGTCGCGGCCCCCATTTCCGCAATCTTGCGGACGGTCGCCTCACGGGGGCTTTCCTCAAACTTGTCGATCAAAAACAACGCCACCAAGGCCGCGAGCGCCAGCGAGAAGGGAATGATGTGTTTCTTTCGCCGGGATTTGGCGGCCAGCACTCCCGTGATGAAAACGATCACCGCAAGAATTGCATAAGTGGATGTCGATGGGTCGGAGAGAAAAGTCGGCAAGGCTTACTCCAGTTCGCGGAGAGCGTGGATCAATTCATTCACCTCGGCCGCCGTGTTGTAGTGCAACAGGCCGACCCGCACCATCCCATGCGGTTCCACTCCCAAGGCTTCCGTCAACGGCAGGGCATAATAGTTGCCGGACCACACAAAGATGTCCCGTTCGCCCAGGAACTCGGCCACTTCCGCCGGGGATTTCTTCGCGTGGGTAAACGACACGGTCGGCACACGCTCCCCCATTCGTTTCAGGTCCGTGATGCCATGAACTTTGACTTGCTTGAGTGTGGCCAGTTCCGCCAGCATATGCGCGCCCAAGTGTCGTTCATAAGCCTCAATGGCTTCAAAGGCCCCCAGAAGCATGGCCCGCCGATCCCCGGTCACCCCGACCGACCGGCCAACACCCGACAGATACTCAATGGCGGCCCCGACCCCGGCAATTGCCGCAAAATTCTGCGTGCCGGTCATCCAACGATCCGGCAGGGTCTCCGGACATGGACGCACCTTGTAAGCGGGCAGCCGTTCAAGGTGTTCCCGCTTTCCGTACATCACACCCACATGCGGCCCGAAAAACTTGTAAGCCGAGCAACACACAAAATCACAATCCCACGCGGCCGCATCGATCGCCAGATGCGGGGCATGATGCACGGCATCCAAGAACACCATCGCCCCGGCTTCATGGGCAATTTTGGTCATCTCGGCAACCGGATTCCGGGTGCCCACGGCATTGGACACGCACCCGATGGCCACCAGTTTTGTGCGGGAGGAAAGCTGTCGTCGAAAATCGTCCTGATCCAGTGTGCAATCTTCGGGATGAATGGCGATGTGCCGAACGGTCACGCCCCGGTCTTGGGCGGCCCGTACCCAAGGAGAAACATTGGCATCATGATCCAGTCGGGTGACCATGATCTCGTCCCCCGGTTGCCACTCGGTGGCGATGGCCCGCGAGAACGCAAACGTGAGCGTCGTCATGTTCGCCCCGAACACAACGCATTCGGGATCGGCAACCCCCAGCAAATCGGCACACGACCGTCTGGCCCAATCCGTCACGGCATCGCTTTCGCGACTTGTGCGGAAACAGCCGCCGTGGTTGGCGTTATGCTTCGCGTAATACGAACTGATGGCGTCGATCACCGACCGGGGCACCTGGCTGCCGGCGGGACCGTCGAGGAACACAGCGGGCCGATCTAGCGCTGGAAAGTGCGATCTGGCCCATTCGGGACGGAACTTCATGCGATCCCCTCGCCAAAACAGAAGTCTCATCATCCTACCGTTCTGCAAAGCATTGTTCCAACGGACAATGTAAGGTGTTCCCGGTTTTCCATCTCTCAATTGAATGGTCTTTTGATTGCCGAACTCAAAACCGTGTGAAGGTTTATGGTTTTCCTTCAAAGACCGGCCGCGTGATTGTCGATAGTAGAGTTGTGCCGGTTGACGCCCCCGGCCGGGTCCGATAAGATTTGATCGTCCGGTGATATCCGGCCTCGTCGCCAAGTGGTAAGGCAACGGTTTGCAAAACCGTTATTCCCCGGTTCGAATCCGGGCGAGGCCTCTGGTCTTAAGCTCTTTGCCGAACGGTGTTTACGTTACCTGTCTCGCGTGAGATGGTGCGGCCTGCAATCCCGTAGAAAACGGTAATTTACCGTTTTTCGGAGGCAAACCGCATGTCTCGAAGAATCCCCAAACTTCGATTGCACAAACCATCTCACCAAGGGGTGGTCACGTTATCCGGCAAAGACATCTATCTTGGACACTGTCCACTCGGTAAAAAAACGCCTGTTGACGTTGAAGCAGCCTACGAGCGAGCCCTCCATGAATGGCTCGCCACCGGACTCCCCACACCCGGCCACACCATCCCGAAAATTCCCCTTGAAGCAATTTCTAGGCCAGTCACCGTTGGAGAACTCATCGCACGTTTCTGGGTTCACGCCGAGGGTTACTTCCGAGGTGTTGACGGGAAATCAACTTCGGACCTGAACGCATATCGTGTGGCCCTCAAACCACTCCGTAAACTCTACGAATCACTCTCAGTCGCCAATTTCGGTCCGTTAAAACTGAAGGCTGTCCGCGAAGCCTACATTCTAACCGGACTGGCCCGTGTCAACGTCAATCATCACGTCGGCCGGATCAGGCGGTTGTTCAAATGGGGAACGGCCAACGAAATCGTTCCCCCAAACATTCTTCAAGGATTATCGGCTATTGAGGGTTTGCGTCGGGGGCGGGGTGAGCGCCGTGAGGGAAGGAAAATCCAACCTGTCGCAGACGAACTCATCGACAAAACTTTTCCACATCTTTCCAGACCCGTGCGACCGCTAGTCGAACTGTTGCGTCTCACTGGAATGCGCTCCGGAGAAGCGTGCGTGACGCGACTGGGAGACATCGACAGGTCGGGCTCGATCTGGACATACAAACCAACAGAACACAAGACTGCTAACAGAGGACATGTCCGCACAGTATCCATTGGACCCAAGGCGCAGGCCATCTTGGTTACGTTGATCGCCGGGTTAAAAGATGAGGATTTTGTATTCTCCCCCCACCCGTTGGGTGGCTGAACAGAACGCAAAGAGATCAGAGAGGCGAAAGACTAAGAGACTGTCCCATAAGGGATGACTGATGGTCGCCCATGCGGAAGAAACCACCAAGCCTCATGCCCACCCGCATGGGCATGGCCACCATCATCCGCATTGAACATTATTCACAGTTCACTTTTCTTTCTTCGGCATGGCCTCGGCTCCGGAGATGAGGCCGTCTTGGTCGGCGTCAAGTTTTCGGAACTCCTCTTCCCCGCCAATGAATTCGCGGCGGGAGACATCTCCGTCCCGGTTTCGATCCATCGCCAGAAACCACTCCGGTCCGACGCGAGGGGGAACGCGCAGCAACGAAGCGGGCCGCCCGCGACTGGCCGCCATCCGGATCGTGTGAGGCAGCTTCGCCGCATCGAGCCGACCATCGCGAAAACATTTCAATGTCGTCAATCGCGACCATGCCTGCCGCAGTTCCCGGACGGAGAGCGCCCCGTCGCCATCGGTGTCCAGCGTTTCAAACAAGCCGCGTCCATGATCGAAAATCGTGACGGCGGCTTGAGCTTCGACAAGTTTTGCACGCAACGCCAGATATGCCTCCCATTCGGCCTTCGACAGGCGTTGATCACCATTTCGATCCGCGAACGCGAAGTGATCGCGGAGGGGGGCATATCCGGCGTTCTTCACCTCGGCGGCGTCGAGGGAACCATCCCCGTTGGCATCGGCGGCGGCAAACTTTTCAACGGCTGTTTTGCGACCGGCCGCGAATTCGTCGATCAAACCCGATGTCACGTCATAGGCAAACAGACGAAGACCGTTTGATTCGTTCCCAACCGGGAAAGGGTCCGTGTCTCCGGGCTTTCGTGTTCCCAATCGCATGGCGATGGAGACATTCCCCGGCGCCTTCCGCAAGGCCGCGAGTTCTTCAGCATCCAGCATGCCATCGCTGTTTGCATCCGCAGCGAATTTGCTTTTTCGAGAAGGAAGAATCACCGGTTCGCCGGGAACGACCGGCAACCGTGCCAGCGGCAGATCGGCAAGCAACTTCGGCCGACTCTTGGAATTGCCGGGCGACAACATCATTCCACCGGCCGAGCCCGGATACAGGGTCCGGGCGACAAGTTCGCCGGGCCGGATCATCTCATCATCGTCTTGGTCAAGCGACCGCAATGCGGCCTCGGCATTTTTCCATTCGGCTTCGGACACCTGACCATCCCGGTTCGCGTCAAGTTGTTTCAACAAAGCATCCGTCAACAAAGAAGCAGGCGGCGACTGGCCGACGCCGATTTGCGGGGCATCGGCCAGATGCCGATGGTAATAGGCCGCCAGTTCTTGGCGTGTCACTTTCCCATCAACTGGTGAAACGTCAAGTTCTCGCCATTCGGCCGCTTGCGGGGTGGCCCAGAGATAGCCCCAGCCAAGTTGTCGGATCCGCAATACGGATAGAACCCGCTTCGCCTCCGTCGCGTCAAGCGATCCATTTCCATCAACATCGGCGTCGGCGAAGATGACCGCGACCGCGTCTGCCCAAACGTCGGCATGAGGCCGACGATCCAATTCCGTTGCGATGGACAGAAGAGAAAGTCGATCCCCGGAAATCAGAAGCAACTCAACCGGAGAACCTTTCTCCGCAGGCGGGGCCGCCAACAGCGGCATGGCCCAGACGATCAAACCAACGAGGGGCAAATGTCTCATGACAGCGCCTCCTCGATGGCCTTCGCGGATTTGTCCACGATCCGAATCGGCCGGCCCACATTTGACGGGTTTTGTTTCAGCGGGTCGATGCCCAAGGCCCGGCAAATCGTGGCGAGAAAATCTGGCACACCCACCGCCCGCTCCTCGATCTCCGTGCCGTCGGAGTTGGTGCGGCCGGCCGCGACGCCTCCCTTGACGCCGCCGCCCGCCATCACCGTGGCCCATGCCTTCGGATAATGGTCGCGGCCATTGCCGGTGTTGATCGCCGGGGTGCGGCCAAATTCCCCGGCCCAGACCACCGTGGTCGTGCCGAGCAGGCTGCGTTCCTTGAGGTCTTCCAGCAACGAGGACCATCCGGCGTCGAGCGGTGGCGCCAGTCGTCGTAGCGAGTCAAAGTTTTGATTGTGGGTGTCCCAGCCATCAAGTCCGACTTCCACAAAGGGCACGCCGCGTTCGACCAATCGGCGGGCCATCAAGCAACCCTGCCCGAACGGTGTCCGGCCATAGCGTTCGCGGATCGCGAGCTTTTCATCATCCAACCGAAAAGCACTCGCGGCGGCAGGGCTCATCAGCCGAGCCGCCCGGTTGGTTTAATCCCGATGGGCGGCCGACAGCGAACCCGTTCGACCAGCGGCAAAGTCTCGATCCATCTCCGCAAGCAAGCCAAGCCGTTCATCCAGTTCGGCATTTGTCACACCATTCGCCCGCTCCAAGTTCGGCACCCGTAACAATTCATCGGCCGAGAGATCCGCTTGGTCGCTCTCGCCAATCACCAAGGGATTATGACGAGGCCCGAGAAACCCGGAGCCCGTGCCCAAGCCGAATGCCCGTTCCCGCAGCGGCGGGCAAACGCGAACATACCCCGGCAGGTCGGCGGCTTTGTCGTCCAGTTCTTTCGCCACCAACGCCCCGAAACCGGGGAATTGAATGGCGCCTTGGGGCAGGTTACCCGTCCTCATGATGTACGAGGCCCGGCCGTGGTCCCCTTCTTTGGTGGACATTGAACGAATCACCGCAAGATGGTCGCCGAACCGGGCCAGTTTCGGCAACAGCTCCCCAATGCGCAAGCCGGGAACTTTGGTGGCGGTTTCCTTGAATGGCCCGCCGTTCTTGTGGCCGGGTTTCAGGTCGAACAGATCGATGGTGCTTGGGCCGCCGTTCATCCACAACAGGATGCAGGATCGCTTCCGGGCCGGGTTCCGCGCGACATCGGCGGCCAGCGCCGGAAGCCAGCCGCTCGCGCCGACGCCGGCCAGCGCCCCGAGGAGACGACGCCGTGACAATTGAAAAGAACCCGACATGACCGTTCTCCCCGGCTCAGTGAATGACGGCAAATTCATGGCTGTTTAACAAGGCCCAGAACACCGAGGCCAGCGCCCGGCGCGGATCGCGGGAAGCCCCGCCCGCATCGACAAACGCAACGAACCGTTTCAGTTCCCCCGGACTCGGCGAACGCGCGAGGGCGGCCAGAAACAAAGCGTCGATTCGCCCGGCGGTGTCGAGGAACGGAGCGTCGGCAATCGCCGCCAGAGCACCCCGCTCTTTGAGGGAAGTGGCATCGGTTAGCGTCTTGCCGTTCATCAGGGTCAGCGATTGCAAAATGGTGCGGCCTTCCTCGGCGGGATGTTCGGACTGACCGAACCGGGCCAAAAATGCCGCCCGGTTCGCCTCGCGGGTTTCCAACCCGGCCGCGAGAACCACGCTGTCAAACAGTTGGTCACCGCTCATCGAACGCGGGATAAAGCGGGCAAACATTGATGGCGGCAAATCAGCCGCCGAGCCGACGCTCGTCAGTTGATAAGCCCGGCTGCGGACGAGGGCACGGATCAGATATTGAAGATCGAATCCACTCGCGATGAAGGCATCGGCCAGATCGTTCAACAATTCGGGGTGGCTTGGCTTGATCTCGCCGCTGAGATCGTCAATCGGCTCGACGAGGCCGAGGCCAAACAACCCGGCCCAAACGCGGTTCACGGCATTCTTGGCGAAGTACGAGTTCTTCGGCGACACCAGCCAGTCCGCGAGGACCGCCCGGCCGGTCGTCGCATTGGGTTCTCCCGCCCATTTCGGTTCGCCGCCATCCACAAAACGGGCGGCCACTTCTTTTTTGGAATCAGGCAGTGCGATCCGCAACGCCCGCTTGCCTTCCGTTCTCGGATCGGCGAAGAACGCCGCGAACTCCCAAAATTGTTCTTTTGTCCAGCGGGCGAAGGGATGGTTGTGACACTGGGCGCAATCGAGATTCAGTCCGAGGAAAAGACGGGCCGTGCCCCCCGCGAGATTGGCCGGTTTGTATTCGTTGGCCTGAAGAAACACCCGGTCTGACCGGCCCGCCATTGGCCCTCCCGAGGCCACGAGCAACGACCGCACCATGCGGTCATACGAGACGTTTCCCCGAAGCTGACTCCGCAGCCATTCCTCGAACTCCGGCCACAGTTCCTCGAATTGGGCCGCCGATTGGGGCAGCCAGCGCTGCCGCCAGACGCGGGAGAAATGGGCCGCATAGCCCGGTTGGGAGACAAGCCGGTCAATCAACTTCTCTCGTTTGTCGGCCGTCTTGTCCGCCAAAAAGGATCGGACGACGGACATCGTCGGAACGCGGCCCGTCAGGTCGAGGGAAACACGGCGAAGGAACTCCGCATCGTCGGTTTTGGCCGCCGGTTGAATTCTTTCCCGCTTCCACGCCTCCTCCAAATGCCGGTCAATGCGACGGGCGAGTTCGGCGGGATCGCGTCCGGCGGCAAACACCGGAGAAGCAAAAACGAAAACGAGCGTCAGCAAGGCGAATAATCGATTCATGGTCGCCCGCCTCAATAATCGTCTGGAGACACCATTTCGCCACCTTCACGGGTGACCAACGCATACATCACATACACATCCAAACCAACCTTGAGAAACCGCACCGAGCCATCCCCGAGGGCCGCGTAGGCTCCGCCGTCGTGGAACGAGTAAAAGATGTTCACATTGTTGCAATTCACGGCACACGGGCCAGGGGCCGACTTGCCATCAGCAGTGTACGCCCGCACATAATTTCCGTTCCACGCCGCCCAAGTGTTCTTGTCGTTCGGCGGGATCGCTGTCTGTTTCTCCCGCAATCTCCAAGCTTGCGGCCGTCCGGCGTCCTCGCCGATGATGAGCGTCGCGGACAATCCGTCGGGAACCTCGGATCGCTTGCGAACCTCGTCCACCGGCATGGCGCCGTGCTTTGACGTGCCGACCGGGAACACTTCCGGGATCAGCATGTCCGTGAAGCCACTGACGCCAAAGTAATCGGCCGGAGGCACTGCGTACTTCGTCCCGCCCGCGTCGCCGACCATCAGCCGGTCGGGGTCGGGCGTCGCGGGGCATTCAAAGACTGCCAGCCGGGTCTTGGCGAGTTTCTGATTGTCAGGATGACACCAATCATGTTCCCAATCATACTGGCGATACAGCTTGTCCTCGCCCAGATAAGGCAGCAGCAGCGTGGCCCATCCGCTGAGGGGTGCCTTGAATCGGTGGCCATGCGGCAAGTGATCGGCGTTGGCATCGGCGTACTCATGCACGGCCTGGCCAAGTTTGCGTAAGTTCTGCTCGCAGGTTTTCTTCGCCGCCGTCTCGCGGGCCTTGTGAATCGCCGGGGTGACGATTCCACACAGGAGGCCGGACAGGGCGATCATCGTCACGGCATCGGCCAGCGCGAACCCGTAACGGCTGAAGTTTTGGGTCATGGTTGGTCACTGCCCGTTGGGTTGGAGTTCGCCGCCCTCGCGGGTGGCCATCGCATAAACCACCCACACATCAAGAGACTGCCGCAGAAACCGCACCGACCCATCCCCGAACACGACGTTCGCCCCGCCGATGTGGAAGCTATAAATCGCGTTGTCGTTCGAGCAGTTCACCGGACACGGGCCGGGCGACAACAATCCGTCAAACGTGAAGCCGCGAATGTAGCTGCCGTTCCACGAGGCCCAAGCATTCTTCTCCTGATACGAGGCGACGCTTGGTTTGTTTGCCTGATAAATCATGGGGCGCCCGGCGCTTTCGGAAACAAGCATGGTGTTCGTGGTCCCGTCGGGAATTTGCGTGATCTTCCGGGTGTAAACCGTCACCACCCCGCCGACGCTTTCGTCGATGGGCATGGCCCCGTAGCGGGGGTACGTGGCGGGAATCACCGAGGGAACCAAACTGGTGGTCAGGCCATAGATGGCGTTGTAGTCCGAAACGGCCGCATCCACGGAGACGGCTCCCTGAGTCCCGACCGACCGGCGATCCGGGTCGGGCGTGCCAGGGCATTGCATGGCGGACCACTTGGTGCGATACATCGCGGCGTTGTTCGGGTGAAACCAGTCCACCGTCGGGTCATAAAGACGAAAGAGCGATCCTTGCTCCATGTGCGGCAGTAATTTCACCGCCCAGCCGTAAAGCGGGGCCGTGTATCGATGTGAGTCCGGCATTTGGTCGTCGTTGGCGCTGGCGTAGCCATGAATCGCCAGCCCGATTTGCTTCAGGTTGTTCGAACACTTCATCCGGTTGGCGGCCTCCCGGATTTTCTGAACGGCCGGCAACAGCAATCCGATGAGGATGGCGATGATGGCAATCACCACCAGCAATTCGATGAGCGTAAAAGCGCGTCGGCTCACGAGGCAAGCTCCAAAAAGAGGTCGAAGCCGCATGGCGAACAAGGCATGCCCTGAAGGGTTCGCGATGGCGGAGCGTGCTACCAGTCGAATATGCTACAGCATAAATTTCCGCATAAGCTCTTGTTACAAAGTTCTGAAGATCGGCGACGTATGGCCAGACCATTAGACCAGCATTACCAAAACACCAAAACGCTTGCTTCGATTAACGGGGAGTTATGACGAAATCACAACGATCTGAACCGGCTGTCGATTGAATCTTACCACCTTTGGCGATACCTGTTTGCTCGTGTGTTGTCTGAAAATGACCAGACCAATGCGATGATACATCCATGCATGACCAACCGAAGAAGAAGCATACGAGGAAAATGGGGGCGAGATTGTTGTGACCCCGCATCATTGCGATGAGGAAAGGGATCATCGAAAACCCCACGATGATGACAACGATCACAATGATAGAGACAATGCTCATCCCGACGGCCACAGCGACATCTGCCTGCTTCATTTTTTTCTCGTTGCCTGCTTCCATTTTTGGCTTCATGATCGGTTTCCGATCATCGACAGGATCGACGGAATCCTTTTGGATTTTCTCGACCGGCCCAGTCACCCTCTTGGTGCTTGGGCAGACGCCGAAACGGTGATGACAATCATGAGAAGGCAGGCAGACAGCCTGCTGGCGAAAGGCATGGGCACGAGTACACTCCTGAGTTAAGAAACAGACAGCAAAAGGTATCTCAATCTCTCATCAAGGGTCCAAAGTCAAAAACGGCCGGTTTGCTTTCGGGCATCGGATGATGCGAAACAAGCAAGGAAATTTGGTTAGAATGTCGGTCAACGAATCGGTCTGCCGACATGACTTCAAGCGTAGTAGTTCACGACCCATATTAACTCAGGCCGCTTGAAGTTGCGGAACTGGCGTGACGAGGCGTGGCAATGGCTGACCGGTTTGAGCGGCATTGAAGCATTCGGCGAGGAAGTCCCAGACTCGTCGGCCTTGCTGACGGCAGGTCTCCACGACACTCCAGATGTTGGCCAGATATGCCGCCCCGGACTCGCTCTTCGGGCCGTGGCTCTGCTTTCGCCAGATCACTCCATGCCGGATCGCCCGCTCGGCGGCATTGTTGGTCGGTTCCACCCCGTCGTTGAAGGCGAACCGGAACAACGACGCCTCCCGTTCGATCAACTGCCCGCACGTCCCGCGCGTCTTGGCGCAGCCGCCGGCGAGGCCTTGCTTCAACGCGGCGTCGAGGCGGGTCCGGAAGACGCCGGGCCGGGTCATTTTCGAGGCGAACGCTTTCTTTGTCAGGGTTCCGTCCCGCACCCGTTTCCACAGGCCGAACAACTCGTCCGACAGCATCAACAGCTCCCGCCCGACTTCCGAGCCGTCGTTGTTCCGGTCGATCATCGCCTGGAAATCCCGACGCAAATGAGCCCAACACAGTTGATGTTGCCCGGACCACAGTCGGGAATACAAACTGTGCCGGTCGCTCGTCAGCACGCGGACATCGTTATCGCCGATCAAGTTTAACAGTTCCTCGCGGTTCCGGCCGGTCACGATCTGGAAGGCCGTGCCGACGGCCGTGACCATCACCCACAGCCAGCGGCCCCGGCCCATCGACGTCTCGTCGATGTTGGACGCCGACCGGCGGGCGGCCGCGAGGATTTCATCGGCGACCGGTTGCAACATCCGGCCCGCCCCGGCCTCGACGGAGCAGACCTGCCCGGCCGAGAGAGACACCCCAAACACATCACCTGTCAGGTTCGCCGCGTTTTCCTTGCTCATCCGGTATCGCCCGGTCAGCAGCACGACCCACGCCCGCAACCGGGGACCGTCCTGCCCGGTCACGCCCGTCGGCAGCGGGCCGCAATTGGAGAAACCGCAGGCGCATACGAGCCGGTGGCGTTGATATTCCGTGACCTCGGGCTTCACCGGCGGCAGTTCGGTCACTTGGAAACGCAACGGATTCGGATCGTTTCCCGCCAGTGGTTTCGAGCAGTTGCGGCGGACGGCGGGGAAACAGGGGATCATGCGATGGCATTCGACGGTCGGGATCAGCGTCCGGGATTGTTTGGAATGCCCCGGCTGGCCGCCCGGCTTCTTTCCCGTGGCCGACTTGGGGGGAGACGGCTTGACCGCCAGTCCGTCGCTCGACGGCGGCTTCGATGAGTTGTGCGAGTTCTGACTCAGCTTCTCTTCAAGCTCCGCAATCTTTGCCGCTTGAAGTTGGATGACCGCGAGCAGCTGTTGGATGAGTTCCACCGCCGAGGGCGGGAAACCGGCCAGCATCTCCGGCGTCAGTTTGGGCACATCCATGTGGCCGACGCCACCATAGGCTCTCGGAAAACAAAACCTCGGATCGTGAACTCATACGAAATTCTGATGGATGGCTATGTGAATTTGCTGACAAGTCGTTGCGGTGCACAGATTACTGCTTCAACGAGAACATTGCGGATGATTATGTGTCAGTAAAGCTTGGGTCGGCTGATATCCGAACACGCCTAAAATGTTTTAGGCGTGTTCGGATATCAGGCATGGCGTAGCCGAAAACATGCTTGATCGCTATCGCCAACCTTCCGGAGTCTACCAATAGCCAAGACCGATCCCGTGACGCTTCATGTTCCGCATTTTGATTACCAGCACTCGCATGTCTGCCCATGCGGGAAAGGACAATATCTCCTTGAGTTCTCGACGAACGAAAGGTACACGATGCTCTGCCCGGCGTGCGCGGAACTCTATGAGTACGACAGTCAGCCAATACCGTCGCTGTCACCAGAGTGAAGGCCAGGAGCGGGGATGGATATTGGAGGCCCACGCCGAGGAAGAGCGTCAGCACCTGAAAGCCAGTTGGGCATACAACGCGAAGATCGCCCTCGAAGCAGATCGTCGTTACGGACGAAGCACTGCTGACCGCTGTCGCGGCCCGGATCGCCACTCGCTTGTCCTGACTAAAGCCTATCTGGGTTTGTCGCCGGCGGAAGAAGTTTTGTTGAAAAAATCGGCCTGCCATTTCTCGCGGGCAATCGCCATAAAGTAACCGAGCCATTCTGCAAACGGGCCGGGCGAACGCCCGGAAACAAGACATGCGATTGTTGCTTCTTCCTTTGATGCTTGGATTCTCCGGGCTGGTTCACGCCGGGGACACTCCGGCGCCGAAGGTGCTTCGCGTTCTCACTTACAACATTCACCACGGAGAGGGGACCGACGACAAAGTCGACTTGGCCCGCCTCGCGGAAGTCATCAAGGTGTCCAAGCCAGACTTGGTTGCCCTCCAGGAAGTGGACCGGAACACCACCCGCACCAAAAAAACCGACTAGGCCGTGGAATTGGGAAGGCTGACCGGGATGAACGTCGAGTTCGCCAAGGCCATTGACCTTCAAGGGGGCGGTTATGGTCTCGCGATGCTTTCGCGGTTTCCAATCAAAGAGGTGAAGACCCACAAGCTTCCGGGCAAGGCCGGGCAGGAGGCAAGAATCGTCATGCGGGCGACCGTCGTTCCCGACGAGGGCGAGGCGATCACGTTCTTGAACACCGATTTGCAGCATGACGACGGCGCGACGCGCGAGCGGCAGGTCGCAACGATCAACGAATTGTTCGGCAACGAGGACGGCCCGCTGATTCTCGCGGGCGACTTCAACGCCGAGCCGAACAGCGAGCCGGTGAAGGCGTTGGCGAAACGCTGGACTTTTGTGACGGAACCGGGCGGGAAGGGGCTGCTCACCAGTCCCTCCGACACACCAACCGAACAGATCGATTACGTCCTCTTCCGGGGAAAGTTCAAAGCCGTTGAAGTGAAAGTCATTGATGAGAAGATCGCGTCAGATCACCGACCCGTGCTGGCGGTGGTTCGCCGTGGCGAGAAGTGAAGGCGCCGGGCAGATTCCCTCGGAGACTTCTGGCTTGTGGTGATGTGCGTCCACAGGCTGGTAGTCTCCTTTTATCCCGAACATTTCTCGTGGAAATCGCAGAGGCAATTCTATTACTTGCCTCGGCTCAACAGCCGGTCCACGAACCGTTCCATTCGCAGCAACGATGATGTCAGCGCCAAGCCCGCCAGCGTCAATAGCATCGTCACACATGAAGCTGCCGCGACCAGTGGTGTCAGGGTGTAGCGGAGATTGGGCCAGATCACTTTCGGCAGAGTCTCCGTGTCGGGCGTCGCCAGGAACAGGGCGATCATGAACTCGTTGAGCGACAGCACGAATCCCATCGCCGCCCCCGACAGCACAGCCGGCATAATCAATGGCAGTGTCACCCGGCGAAACGTCAGGAACGGCGACGCCCCCAGGCCGCGGGCCGCCTCCTCCAACGCCGGATCGAGTTCCTCCAGCGCTGAGCGGACGACGAGGAACACAACCGGCAGACTCCACAACGCATGTCCTGCCCCCAACGACCAGAGCGATCCCCAGAATCCCAGAAATCGCACCCACGGCAACAGCCCCATTCCCAGCACCACGGACGGCACGAACAGCGGCAGCATCACGGCGCCGGACAACAGCCGTCGTCCGCGAAAGTGGTGGCGAGTCACCGCCACGGCCAATCCCGTCCCGCCTATTAGCGACCCGGCGACAGCCAGCCCCGCCACTTCCAGACTGTTCCACACCCCGGCGGTCCACTGCGGCGAATTGAAAAATCGCCGATACCAGCGCAGCGATAGTTCCCCGCGTGGCGGCTCCAACAACTCACTCGGCGTGAAGGATATCCACACGGCGTAAGCCAGCGGCCACAACAGCAGCAAGAGCGTCCCCAAGCCGAAGATATTTCCCGTCAGGCGGGATACTGACAGGCGTCGTCTCATGGCGCTCCTCCCCGGCGTCGGAGGAAGCGCGCCGGCACTTGATACAACACGAGACAGGCGGCGAGAGTGACGAGCATGAGAACCGCCGTCGCCGCGCCGCGCGGCCAGTTGAGGTTCTCGAAGGTTTGCCGTTGCACTTCGACGGCAAGCGTCAATTCCTGCGGACTGCCCAGCAGCACTGGGCCAGTGAACGCCCCCAAGGCCCAGATCAGGCTCAGCATTGCCGCTAGGGCGATTCCGGGAGCCGACAGCGGCAACGTCACGCGCCAGAACACTCGCAGCGGCCCCGCGCCCAAGCCGCGCGCCGCGGGAACCAACGCCGGGTCGATGCGGTCGAGCGAGGCGACCAGCGCCAGCACGGCATAGGGGAGAATCAGATACGTCTCGCCGATCAGCACGCCCGGCAGATTGTGAAAGAATGCCACCGGCTCCGACACCGCACCCAATCCGACGAGCAATCCGTTGACCGGGCCGGAGTTGCTGAGCAGCAGTTCCAAGCCATAGATGAGGACGAGGACATTGGCGAGTTTGGGCAACACCACGGCTGTCAGGGCCAGCGCCTTGGCGCGAGGCGGAAGACGATGAATAAACAGCGACAGCGGATAGGCAATCAGCAAGGTGATGCAAGCCACACCGAGGCCAAGCAGAACGGTGAAGGTCCATACCTCGCGGAAGTAGGTTTCTCCGGCGAGCGTCCGATACGCCTGAAATGTCCAAGTGTTCGGCTTGTAGAAACCACCCCCGCCGATGCCGAATCCGCTGCGACCGCCACCGTCGTAGAGGCTGACGCGGCCGAGTTGCAGCATCGGTGCGAGGAAGAACCCCAGCAACAACACGATCGCCGGGGAGGCCAGCAGATACGGCCGGAAACGGGACGGCGTCATACATCCTCTCCGGGCACGATCCAGACGGCATCGTCGGGGATGCCAAGCGTCACCTCGTCACCATCGCCGGCCTCGCCGGGTCGGCAGCATGCGCGAACCGTGACGGCGGGTGTCACCGCCACCTGAAGCATCTGCTGAGCTCCGAGAAAAAGCGTGTTGATGACGCGGCCGGTCCAACGGGTCGGGCATCGCTCGGCGGCGGGGCCGAGCAGGAACTTTTCGGGGCGGATCATCACTCGGTTGTCTTTCGTCCCTTTCCCACGCAACGACAGGCCCCCTTCGAGATGGAGCATGTCGCCGACGGCGTCCGCGACTCGCAGCAAATTCGCCAAACCAAGAAAGCCGGCGACGAACGGAGTGCGTGGATGGTTGTAAAGAACGCGAGGCGCGTCCGTCTGCAACAATCGTCCGCCGAGCATGACGCCGACACGGTCGGCCAGCGACAGGGCCTCTTCTTGATCGTGTGTCACCAACAGCGCGGTCACGCCAGTGGTGCGCAGGATTTCCTTGAGTTCGAGCCGCATTTGCTCGCGCAACTGGCGGTCGAGATTGGCGAGCGGTTCGTCGAGCAGCAGCAGTTTCGGTTGAATGACAAGCGCGCGAGCCAAGGCGACGCGCTGTTGCTGGCCCCCGGAGAGTTCGCGCGGCCGGCGCTCTCGCTCAGTCGATGACAGGCCAACGCGGTCTAACATGGCATCGACTCGCTGTCGCCGTTCGGATCGCGGCACGCCGCGCGCCTCCAGTCCGAAGGCCACATTGGCCCGCGCCGTCAAATGCGGGAAGAGAGCGTAGTTTTGAAACACCATGCCGATGTTGCGCCGCTCCAACGGCATGTCATTGACATCAACATCGGCGAGGAAGACTCGTCCGGCGTCGGGCGCAAGATAGCCGCCGACGAGCCGCAACAAAGTGGATTTTCCACACCCGGACGGCCCGAGCAGGCAAAACAGGCTGCCGGCCTCCAAGCGGAGATCGACCTGGTTCACGGCGGGCGCGTTGTGGCCGAACGAACGGGTCAACCCTTCCAGCCGCAATACATCGTTTGTCGCCAAACTCAAAACCTCCGTTCGTCCGACGCGGGTGAGCCGGGTTAACCGGCCTTCCGCATGATTTCCTTGTCCCACGTCGAAACGATATCGTCCCAGTCTTTGGAAAAGGTGTCGTAGGGGTAATACTCAATGGCTTTCAATTGCTCTTCGGTCGATGGATAAATCTGCTTCCACAAAGCATTTTCTTCAGCCATCTTCTTCGCGACGGAAAGAAGGGGCGTCATCGAACCGTTTCGGGCAAAGTCGGTTTGGACCTCTTCGCCAAACAGGACGTTGATCGCCGCCTCGGCCAATTCCTTCTTTTTGGTGCCTTCGGGAATGACCCACATCAACTGCTGGAACGCGCGATCCTCAACCGGCGCCACCGCGCCGATGTCTTTTTTCTCCCGCCGCACTCGCAACAATTCGGAACTGTGCATGTTGCCGATGGCGAGATTCCGTTGCGTCAGATTCAACATCATGTCGGTCGCGCTCGGCCACCAAAGCTTGACTTGATCTCGGTGTTCCTTGGCGAAATTGAGAACGCCGTTGAGGTTAGTGTTCACCTCCGCGTGAGCGGTTCCGGGCTTGCCCTCTTGCGATACCTTCATGCAGGCGAACGTGTAAAGCGACATGTAGAAGGCGGCGTTTAGACCAACTTTGCCCTTCACGCTCTCCCTCAGCAGGTCGCTCCAGTTTTTCGGCTCGAAGTCCACTAATTCTTTGCTGTATGCCAGCGTCAGCGCCGATTCGGGGAAGGTGACGCCATAGCCTTCCCGATGCACCCAAGTGTCAAGGACCGACGGGCTGAGGTTCGCCAGATTCGAGATGCGCGACATGTCGATCTTTTGAAACAATCCCTCTCGAATCGCGGGATAGCCCTGCGTTGCGTCGGTAAGGACCAGATCGAACGCCGGCTGTCCCGGCGGCGACATTTTTAGTGGTGCATCCGCCAAATATCAATACACTATTTGGCACTTCATTTTTGGCAGGAATCTCCGCATGCCACGACGTGTTTGGAAGCCACTACGTCTCCGGGAGATGACGGCTGAGGAACGGGCCGAACTCACCCGGCTGACTCGTTCTCGTAAATCCGAAGCCCGCGTCGTCGAACGGGCCGCCATCCTCCTGGCCCTGGCCGATGGCGAGAAGCCAGCCCACATTGCCCGCCGGCTGGGCGTCACACGGATCACCGTGTATGGCCGCTTGCGCCGGTTCAACCGGGTCGGCCTGCGGGCGTTGCACGACGCCGCCCGGTCCGGCCGGCCGGCCACCTACACGCCGGACGAGAAAGCCGAGGTCATCGCTGCCGCCCTGACA
>NZ_JH636439.1:1189665-1249205 GCF_000255705.1 Zavarzinella formosa DSM 19928 | reverse complement strand
CTCACTCGTACTCACGTCGCACCGGCGAGAACTGGATCGATTTTCTGGAGCGGGTCGAGCGATGGCTCCCGGCTGGCATCACCCGCGTCTACGCCGTCCTCGACAACCTGGCCGCCCACGGATCCCGCGACGTGCTGTTGTTCAACGTGGCATGCCCGCGATGGGAGTTTGTCTTCCAGCCGGTCGCGGCGGCGTACTTGAACCTGATCGAGCCGTGGTGGAAGATCCTGCGGTCCCTGGCGCTCAAGGGCCGACGATTCGGGACATGGGAGGAGATCGTTGAGGCGGTGAACCGGGCGACGGCTTACTGGAACTCGCACCGACATCCATTTCACTGGGGCCGACGACGGCGTCACCGGCCCCGTCGGCCGGCCGGCGTCGCCACCCCGCCATCTGTGCGATAACTTGGCGGATGCACCATTTAGTTTGGGGATCGAATCCCAACAGCCCGGGTCGAAGATGACAGTCGCGCCGGTCCGCGCCTCGAACAGCGGCGCGAATACTTCACGGAACGATTTTTCCCTGGGGCCGGTGTAGATGAACATCCGCAATGTCTGGCTCTTGAATTCAGAGCGACAGCCCAAGGCGGTGGCCAACCCGGCCCCGGCGGCTCCGAGGAAGCCCCGGCGGGTAACCGGGGAATCGAACGAATCAAGCGTCATGATGTTCGTCCGTTAGGGCGGCGATCATTGGTCGTTCCATCATGTCAAACGAAATAGTGATCCGTCCCGCCGGAAGTTTTGAAAAAATGCTCGCGTCTTCGGGCATGGAAATTCACATAGTATCGGGGCCGTTGGTGGCCTCCCTCGGAGAACTTGTTGTAACTGGGAAAGAACACCTTTCGCCAGCGATTGGAGAGGTTGGGAGCAGCCCGATGAGGAGTGAAGCCGTGAAGAATCGCAATGTCCCCCGGCTTCAATTCCAGAAACACTCCTTTGGTTTCATCGACCAGACCGGGAGGAATGGGGTAGAGAAACTGCCCCGGAGGCGACAATTGCCCTTGGGTGTGGCCCGGGAAGACTTCGGTGCAGCCACTTTCACGATCCGACTTGTCCAGCGGAATCAACACCGACAAAAAACTGTCGGGAATGCTGTGCCAAATGTCTTGATGCAATTCGTGGCCCTTCAATCCGGGCGGTTTGTAGATCAGTTTGTCCTTGAAGAAACAAGCGGGCTCGCCATAGAGGTCGCCAACCAAGGCAAGAAGTTTTTTATCGACGGACAGTTCATGGAAAATCAGGGACAGATCGATCACCGGGTCAAAGCATTCGAGATCCTTTTCCTGCGTGAAGACGTTCATTAGAAAACGGGTCCGCATGTTGAGCGGATGAATCAGATCGCGATGGCGGACAAGGATTTCGTCCGCCTCGGCGTTGGCCCGTTCAATCGTTGAAAGAGGGAAAAAAACGGGCACAATCAAAAAGCCGTCCCTGTTCCAGTTGTCAACCTGTTCCTGCGTCAAGACAACGGGGGAAGCTTGGGCTGCCGGGAGCATGTGTTCTTTTCCTTCATTCAGACAGAGATTGTTTCAAGGTGGAAAGTCCGCCATCGGGCTAATGAGCCAGGCTCTTAATCCAGATCCACCGTGTCACCGGCCGTCGGCGTGAGCATCGCGGAGATCACCTTTGGCGGCGTGCGGTAGGGCAGTTTGCGGGTGTGGCCGTCCGCGAAGAGGAACCAAACGCCCTCCGGGTCCGGTGAACCCCAGTGATCGCGAGCATCGTGATCGACCTTGTCGGAATCCTGGATCAACTTGTTCCCGACGCGGCCGGTGCCGAACGTGATGCCGAGGATGATCGGCTGATCCCACTGCCAGTAGCCAACCTTCACTGATCGTGTGTCCATCGCCTTCTCGGCGACAATGAATGTTTCACCCAGGCCGTCGCTGATCTCGTCCGGCTTCATCTGGTTGAAACCGCTGCGGATGACCTGCGTGTTGGCCGCGTAGTCGCTGCGGCCTGTCGGTCCGAGGCCCGCGTCCTGTTGCGCCCATTTCGGATAGATGTCGAGTTCCTTCGGCGTCGTCTGCGGCACCGCCGGACGGCGCGTGCCGATGTAGTACACTGGCACGGCCCGCGAGTGATCCTGCGTGCGAAACGCTTTCTCCTCCCCAATGTAGGGCAGGATCGCGTAGAGACAGCTACCCGTCTGGTGACGGCCCGCGCGTTTCGGATCGCCGTAGCCCCAGCGATACCACTCGCTGTCGGGATATTTCGTGCGACAATCGGGCGTCGTCACGGCTTCCGGCGGCGGGGCGCCGTTGCCGGGAAAGAAACCATACGCGCTGACGTGGCCGTCCATCCCTTGGTAGATCGTGCGCAGGTTGTCCTTCGACCGCGACGACGCGGCCTCCACACGGGCCTTTGCCAACGCGGTGACCAAGAAGCTCGCCGCGAACAACCCGACGACGGCAATGAGAATGCTTCGGCACATCATGTTGAACCTCAATGTTCGAGAATCGGGTCAGGGCTTCTTTTCCTTCACCGACGGCGTGACCTTTTCAGCCTCTTCCGAGCTGATGAGGCCGTTGCCGTCGGTGTCGATCTTGCGGAATTGTTCGGGATCGCCGAGAAACTCGCGAGGCGAAACATCACCATCGCCGTTCTTGTCCATCGCGCGGAACCATTCCGGGCCGCTCTTTCGCGAGAACGTCCGAAAGAGCGGAATCGCAGGACTCTTTGCCACCCCGCGGACGATCACGAGCGACACTCCAGTGTCACTCGGCTTCCAATTTGCCAGCAGAGACTTCGAGGCGAGAAGTTCCGCGATGCCAAGCTGACCGTCGCGGTCGGTGTCGATGAGGTCAAACAAACTTGCCGGGCCGGGAATTGCGATAAGAGAAACGACGCCCGATGCCGTTTTCTCGAACGCGGCCTTCACTTCCGCCCGGTCTGCCGCAAGCAACGCCCTGGGCATCTCGGGTTTCTCCGAAGGCAGTGAGGGCCGAATGTGGATCTCAAGCGGGATGTCACCGACCTTGCCTCGCCAGTACGTCGTCCCGCGACCGAGTTTAACGATTTGTTCGAGGTCGGCCCTGCCTTCCACCGGCACAACAACAACGCGAACTTCCGCAACCGACTGGCGTTTCGGGAGAGCGACCGATTGCAAATCGGGAACGAGTTCGAGCGGCGTAATGGACTCGTCATCGTCCAGATCGAACTTGCCGAGAAGCGCCTTGTCGGCATTGGCGAGTTCGTCCGGGGAGAGCTTGCCGTCGTTGTTTGCGTCAAGCGTCTTGAAGATCGCATTCGACAAAGCGACGGGGTGAGGAAGTTCCGCAGGCAGAGCCTCGGCGCGGAGCAGCGATCCTTCCGACATGAGCCGGTCAAGCGCCAACGCACCCGGCTTGCCTTTCAGCGTCTCGCTCGCACGCTTCGCGTCCAAGTTTAGTTTCGCCAAGGACTGGCCGTCGAGTTCGATCTTCAACCGCAGCCGAAGGGAGGGCTTGTCTCCGACTGAGAGCAGAACGTCATACGCGTCAACCGGGCGATCCACGCAGACGAGCATGGCCAGCATCAGCAAGGCGGTCGTCACGCGAGCACCTCCGTCACGGGCTTCGCGGTCTTTTCGACAATGCTGATCGGCCGGTTGACGTTCGAGATGTTTTCTTTCACGTAATCGACGCCGATCGCCTTGCAAAGCGTCGCAAGCAAGTCGGGAGCCGAGACGGGCTTGTCCTCGACGGTTCCACCGAGCCTGTCGGTCTTCCCGTAGGCTTGGCCCCCTTTGATGCCGCCGCCGCCGAGGACGAGGCTCCACGCATTCGGATAGTGTTCGCGGCCTCCCCCTTGCAGACCGTTGATAAACGGGCTGCGGCCGAACTCGCCCATCCAGAACACAGTGGTCGTCTCAAGCAGCCCCCTGACCGCGAGATCTTCCATCAGAGTGGCCCACGCCGGGTCCAAGACCGCGCAGTTCTCCTGGACCCACGGGAAGTTCCGGAAGTGCGAGTCCCACCCTTGCCCGCCAAAGGAAACCTCAACGAAGGGGACACCGCGTTCGACAAGTCGGCGGGCCATCAGACACCCTTGGCCGAACGCATTCCGGCCGTAGGCGTCCCGCAGCTTTTCGGGTTCGCGGTCGAGGTTAAAGGCGGCGCTTGCGGAGCCTGTGCTGAGACGCAACGCGCGGGCGTAGGCCGATTCGGCGCTTGCTCTCGCTTCCCCTTCGCGGCCTGCGGCGAACTCGGCGTTCAGGTCGTCCATCATCTGTATGCGATCAACGACCCGCTCGCTCTCGACCTGCGGCTTGATGTCGGGAACAGTCAGATCCTTGCTTCCCCCGCGGCGCTTTGACCCGCCGTCTCCGACGAGAAGCGGCGCGTAATCCGGTCCGAGGAACCCGGGGATGTTGCTGCCTCGGCTGTCTTCAGTGTTCCTGCCCCCGATGCTGATGAAGTTCGGAAGTTCAGATTTCGGGTCGCCCAGTTCCTTCGAGACGAGCGATCCGAAGGTGGGGTACTGAACCAGTTCTTCCGGCAGCCGACCGGTACGGATGAGGACGCTCGCCCGCCGGTGGTCGCCTTCTGTCGTCGTCATCGACCGCACGACCGCAAGGTGTTTCATCTGTCTGGCAACCTGCGGCAGATGTTCGCAAACGCGGATGCCGGGAACGGTCGAGTTAATGAACTTGAACGGCCCGCCGGTTTTTTCACCGGGCTTCGGGTCGAACGTGTCGATGTGCGACGCCCCGCCCCCCATCCACAGCATGATCATTGACCGCTTCCGCTTCGGGTCGTCGGCGGCAGTCGCCAACGCATCGAACCACGGGCACTGCGAGCCAAATGTCACCCCCGCCGCCGCGATTTGCATCATCCGCCGCCGCGTGATCCGATCTTGCCGTGGGGTCATGGCGATCTCCTTTCGGAATGTTCGTCTCAGTGGTTCAGCAGAAACTCTTGACTGTTCAAGAGCGACCAGAAGATGTCCGCGAGTTGGGCCTTGCGCCCGGCGTCACCCTCACGCAGGAGGTACGACAGGAATTTCTCCCGCTCACCTGTCGTTGGCTTGCGTGCGTAGGCCGCGAGAAACAGCGTCTCGATCTTCGCCGCGTCATCAAGGAACGGGGCGTTCGCAACCGCGATCAGCGTTTCGCCGGTCTCCGGGCTGGTTTCTCGTGACATCCACGCGCCGTTCATGAGGGTGAGTGCCTGGAGCATTGATGTCTGCGCGTCGGCTCGCTGGGCGCCGCCGGCGAACTTGGCGAGGTAAGCTCCGCGAGGCGTGTCGGGGTTCACGCCGAACGCCGCCCTCGCCGCTGCCGGAATGGGTTCCCGGTAGCCGGTGGCTTGGGCGAGGCTGTCGAAGAGTTGTTCCGGCGACAGCCCCTTCACACTCATCCGGGCAAACAACCGGGGATCGTTCTGAGCCTTCTCGGTTCCCTTGCTGGCTCGCTGGTACGCGGCAGTACGGCCAATCGCCTTCACCAAGATGTTGGTGTCGAAGTCCGACGCAACAAGCGCCTCGGCGAGTTCATCAAGCAACTCGGGATGGCTCGGAACATTCGCCGTGTTAAAGTCGTCCACCGGATCGACGATGCCGATGCCGAAGAACTGAGCCCAAATGCGATTGGCGGTCGTCCGCGCGAAATATGGGTTGGTTTTCGCCGTGGCCCATGCCGCGAACAGCGACCGCGTGTCCGTCACGCCCTTCCAGTCGGGGACGTTGCCGCTCATGAACTTCGGCGTCACCTCGGTCTCTTTGTCTTTCACCGGCATCGACACTGTCTTGCGAAGGGACAGTTCGGCGATCGGGCGGATTTTCTCATCCGGCAACTGCGGAGGCACCGGGGCGAAGAACGCCGCCGTCTCCCAGAACTGCTGCTTCGTCCATTTGTCGAACGGGTGGTTGTGGCACTGAGCGCACTCGATCTTGATGCCGAGCAGCACACGGGTCGCGCTAGAAGCGACAGCTTCAGGCTTGAGGTCGTTCGCCTGGTAGAAGCTGACCGGCGACACTCCGGGCGCCGGGCGCAGTTTGCCATCGGGCTCGCGGTTGTTGTAATCCAGCGGCGCGGTCAGGAGGTTGTACATAAGCCGGTCGGCCGTGCGACCAGCGCGGAGTTCGGCCCGAAGCCACGCTTCGAGGGTCACGTCAATGAACTGCACACGCTGCGCCTGTGGCACGAGTGCATATCGCCACAGCGTTGCGGCGTGATTGATCGCGGCTGGGCTGGCGATCAGACGGTCAATCAACTTCGCATGTTTGCCGGGAGATTGGTCGTCGAGGAATGCGCGGGCTTCAGCAACGGTGGGAATACGGCCCAGAATATCAATCGCGGCGCGGCGGTGAAACTCCGCGTCGCTCGCGGGGGCGGCCGGTTTTACGCCGTTGGCCTTCAATTGCTCATCAATACGGGCATCGATCTTCGCAGCCAGAATGGTTGGATCGGGCGGTGCGGCATTCGCTGAGAACAAAGCAACTGAAGCCGCGACCAGTGTGAACAGGAAGCGAATCACACAAAACCTCCGCGATTAAGCAACGCCATCACTTTTTCGGGGCAAGTTTGATCTTGTGGCTGGCTGACCCCCCTAACCGGGCGATTCAACTTCCGGCGGGGGTGGTGTGCCGACGGCGGCGTGTTCGGATTCCTTCTCGCCGTCAAACTCAGCCAACGCTTTTTCACGCTTTGGGTATGACACCCATTGTGCAGTTCATTTTCGAATCTGCCCGCAGGCATGAGCGTGACAACTGGATCAGGGCAAGGTTAGATTCTTGTTACTGGACTGGTCCGAGTCAAACACTATTCAATAAAATCTGCCCAGTTCTCAAGATATCGTTGGGTCGACGAAGCAGATCATCTTCCCTTCCGCAAAACTTCTTGATCCCAGGTTGCCACGATGTTGTCCCAATCCTTGAAGTATGCTTCGTAGGGGTAATATTGGATCGCCTTGAGTTGCTCTTCGGTCGAGGGGAAAATCTGCTTCCAGAGCGAGTCTTCCTCTGCGACTTTTTTGGCGGCCGAGAGAACGGATGTCATCGAGCCGTGTCTGGCGTAATCGGTCTGCACTTCTTCGCTCAACAGGACGTTAATCGCTTCTTCGGCAAGCGCTTTCACTTTGGTGCCTTCGGGAATGACCCACATGTACTGCACGCACGCGCGATCCTCGGCCGGCACCATCGCCCCGAGTTCCTTTCTGTGCGGCAGCGCCTGCAAGATTTCACGAGAGTGCATGTTGCCGATGGCGCAGTTCTTTTGCGACAGATTCAGCACCATGTCGGTCGAGGTTGGCCACCAGAATTTGACCCGGTCCCGGTGAGCTTTGGCAAAGTCGAAGACCCCCTTGAGGTTGTTGCTCACCTCCGCATGGGCGGCGCCGGGCCTGCCCTCTTGCGACACCTTCATGCAGGCGAAGGTGTAAAGCGACATGTAAAACGAGTTGTACAGCCCGAGTTTGCCCTTCACGCCGTCCTTGAGCAAGTCGCCCCAGCTTTTCGGCTCGAAATCGATCAGATTCTTGTTGCAAGCCAGCGTCATCAAGGAATCGGGAAACGTGATGCCGTAGCCGTCCTGATGCACCCAATTGTCGAGAACTGACGGACTGAGGTTCGACACATTCGGGATGCGAGACAGGTCGAGTTTTTGAAACAATCCTTCTTTGATTGCGGGATAGCCTTGCGTCGCGTCAGTGAGCACCAGATCGAACGCCGGCTGCCCCGGCGGTGATGCCTTCAACTTGGGGATCGAGTCCCACCAGCCCGGATCAACGACGACGGTGGCGCCAGTCTTCGCCTCGAAGCGAGGCAAAAACGACTCTCGAAAATTCTTTTCCGCAGCCCCGGTGTAGACGAACACTCGCAGTTTTTGGCCCTTGAATTCGCCGCCGTTTCCACCCACGTCAGAATTGCGAGACGAGCAACCCAAGGCCGCGGCCAAGCCGACACCGGCCGCCCCGAGTAAACCCCGGCGGGTGAGCGGGCGATCAAGCGAGGTCTTCATCATGATGTCTGTCCGTTCGGAAAATGACTGCGCGGAACCATCGCCACGGGCCGGACCCAACCGGCGCTGCCGCCGCGGATTTTCATCGGATACGCCGTGAAATAGAAGCCGTGCGGCCGAGGCAGCGAACCCAGGTTCGTTAGCTTTTCCAGATGGAGATGCTCGCGTTCGCGCCCCGAGAAGTGCGCCGGGTAGAACATCGGCGTGTCTTTCTGGAACTCCTCTTGCATTGTGTTGTACGAGACGTCCATCGCGTAAGCGTCAATGGCGATGAGCCGCACTCCGCAGTCGAGAAAGTAGCTCTGCCCCTCGAGCGACAGGCCGGCCTGACACGGCCAATATTTTGTTTCGTCGTCGATGTTAGCGTCGGCTCCGGTCCACAGCAGCGGGATCATGCCCGGTTTCATTTCAATTTCAATACGGTCGAGTTCGCGGCGGATTTCATCGAGGGTAATGTCGCGGCCCATGCACTGACGGAAGTCGAGACGAACGCCCGGCCCGGCGCACCACGACAGCGGCACTTGGTCGATGGTCTTGGCCGGCTTGCCTTCGCAGACGGGGCCGAAGTGGTAGGGGGCGTCGATGTGATTGCCGGTGTGGTCGGTGAGCTGGACGTAACTCCACGCAAAACCAATTGAGTCGGGGAAGTCATCTTCGTTGGTGAGACGCGTGTGGTTCTCGAAGTGGCCAAGGCGGCGCTGACGGTTAATCATCGCCTTGGCCCCCTGTTTGTGGTTGACGTGCTTCACTTGGTAGCCAAACGGCGGGTAAGCGGCTTGGTCCAAATACGTGCCAAGGTCAATGATTTCAAACGGTTCATCGAACATCAATGACGCCTCTCACGGTGTCGGCGGGCTGATCCAATTTTGGGGCATTGTAACCAAGGAGCCAATGAAAGCACGGTCTTTCCGCGAAGTCCGGGGGGAGCCAAATTCACCCCTTTTTGCTTCTTTGGGGGAGTCCAGGTTCGTCGATCCGCACCGGGTTGCACCGCAACCGGACAGGCCGGATTAGGACGCTCGTCGTGGAATAATTATTTAGTTCTCAAGCATTGTTGTCGGAAAACATGGCAATTTTGACGCCATTCATGCTCGCGCCGAACAAGTACGGAAAAAAATGAATTTCTAGAAAGTCGGGGCGTCAACGTATTGTCAACTGCCCTATTGTCATTGTATCAGTAGACCCGTGGTCCCAAATTTCTTGCCTGAATCCAATTTGGGGCGTGCGAATGACGAAAACGCTTGGCAAGCACGGATTGCCGAAGTTCGAGCCTCATGAAACGAGTTGGTTGTCAGCCCGACAACTCCACAAAGCCCTGAGATTTCAGGGCATCATTGTGCGCGCCGCCCGGAACCCGCCTGATTCAATTTCCCCCTAGGAGTGTCATTCATGTTCCGTCGAAACGCTCGAAGAGCATTCACGCTCATCGAATTGTTGGTGGTGATTGCCATCATTGCGATCCTCATCGGCCTGCTTCTCCCGGCGGTCCAGAAGATCAGGTCGGCCGCCAACCGCATGGCATGCTCGAACAACCTAAAACAAATCACCCTGGCGACGATTGGTTGCGCGGACACCAACAATGGTATCATGCCGTCCGCATTTGGCACTTATCCTCCGGGCAGTCCTCCAGATCCCGCGGACCCCACTGCCAAATTCGGTCCCAACGGGCCTTTCAGTCCCCAAGTATTCATTTTGCCGTACATCGAGCAGTCGAATGCTTTCGGCAAAATGACGACATTTATGGCAACCACCACGGCCGGTGCTCCTTATGGCAGTTACCCAACGATCCGATCGTATATCTGCCCGTCTGACTGGGCTTCCAATACGCTTCCATCAAATTGGAAATTCGTTAACACGGCGGGTACGGTCAATAATATTCCAGGGTACACAGACCCAGTGTTTGGATGGAACAACTACCAATACAATAACCTCGTATTTGCGGGACAATGCACTGTCACGCCCAGCAGCACACCCGGAGTTGCTCCGACTGCGAGCGCCCAAGGCCTGCCGACAACAACCTATTCTGGCGGCACCTCGTTCCTCGGCGGCCCCGCAAGTATCGCTGGCGTCACCGACGGCTTGTCGAACACGATTTACTGGGCGGAAACCCTCGAAACCTGCTCGGCATATCCTTACGGATGGGCTTTCAACTATCTTTCTTGGAATTTTTATCACTGGCCGAATATCGCTTATTACACCAACGCCACTTATCCCAGCCTTAATCGGACTCCACCCAACGCTCAATTTCACGCGAATGTGACTCCGGGCCAGTGCGCGGCGGCCAAAGCGGCGGCCGAGTCAAACCCCCAAGGCTCATACACCAATATGATTGGTTTGAACGCGGCGAGCTCTCATCCGGTGGTAATGGTGGGAATGGGCGATGGCAGTGTGCGAGGTCTGTCGGCGAGCATGAGCCAATATACCTACAATCTCGCGCTTATTCCAAACGATGGCTTGGTCTTGGGCTCGGATTGGTAAATTCGATAATAAGCCGGTCGCATTGCGCATCTTTGCTTATATGCCGCAACTCTGCGCATGAGCATGAGCATGAGCATGAGCATGAGCATGAGTTTGCGGCTTCATTGTCATCATCACCATGCAGGTTGGCTTAATGAAGAAATCAATGGTTCTTTTGGTCATGATGTCGATCATCGGCATCGGTTGTGGCAGTTCGACACCCACCGCTCCCCAACCGGGCGATGGTCCCAAGCCGGCTCCCGGCGCCAAGCTGGCTCCATTCAAAGGCGCTCCGGTGAAGGGCAAGAACGATTAGTCGTATTTTCTCTGCGCAACGCTGTTATGGTTTGTGAATTTTGCCATTCACCCTATTTGCGGGATATGAGTTGTGACAGAAGTGCTGGCGGAGCCGGATAGCCGGGGCATCCACCGAACTGTGGTAAAAGTCAATTTGACTGCCGACAGTTCCAAGAGCCGGGTTCCTTTCCGGCTCTGAATCTGGCCATCGCTTGGTATCAGTTTCCCGACTTGACGCCGAGAGCCACCCCATTTTGATGACTCGCGCCGATCTGGTCGATCTTGTTCATCATCTGCACACCGTGAACCAATGTGATCCCCGCCGCCATCGCACTGGCAACATGCACGGCCTCGAACATCTCGGCCTCGCTCACATTCATCTTGTGGAGCGTTGAGGTGTAGGAGTCGATGCAATAGGGGCATTTCAAGGCATGCGCCACCGCGAGGGCGATCAGGCTTTTTTCACGCCTGGTCAGATTTCCATCCGCCATGACCTGGCCGTAATAACCGAAGAATCCCTCCGCCAATTTGGGGTTCGTGCGGCCAATTTCGGCGAATCGTCCCAAATCCTGCGGTTGATAGTATCCCGCGCCCGTTGATGCGGGTTGGGCGGCGGATTCGTCGGCGGTCCCGCAACAGGAGGCCGTGGATTCGACTGAAGATGAGGCGGGGGCGGTTCCGCAACAGGAAATCGAAGCCGGGTCAATTTTGTCGGGATTGGCCGGCCGCAAATCGCAACCCACTTTGCCCGGATTCACCTTCAGCGGGCCGTAAGCGAACTCCAAGGGGATGCCCTTGTGTTCGCCCTGATCCGGCGGATAAAGCCAGTGTTTCTCGGCCACTTCGACGTGGCAGCAATAGACAGGGCGCCCCGCTCCGCCCTGCGAGGCATGCGCCCAGTTGTGCGTCGCCGCGACTCCCGGCAGCGAGTCGAAAGTTTGACGCACCGCGGCCGTTTCGTCACGCATGTCCACCCCGATATGGTCAAGGAACGGACGAGGGCGGCGATTTTCCGGCGTCTCGATCAACTCATCTTGCGAAACTTTGATGTGCGAAAAGATGGCATTGACGGCGCCGGGAAAACGGTATTTGACAAACCCGTCTTTCTGGTGGTCCAGGCTCGCGCCCGCTTTGAAGAATTCATTGATCGGAAGCTGGTGCGTGTCGTCCACCTTGATATGCAGATGCACCGTCTCCGCCAGTGTGATAGCTTGATCGACCGGAGAATCTGGTTTGCCCAATCGGTTGACGACTTCAATTTCGTGTCCGTTGAGCAAGCCACATTCTTGCAACGCCTTAAGACTGGCGGCGGCTTCGACACTGTTCCGCAGTTTCATCGTTCTGTCCTTTTAAAAATCGAAAGGTGTGCAAAAATACGGACGGTTAAATCTTCACGATTTCGTCATCACAAAATCCGCCGCCACTGCTTCCAGCAAATATTTAAGGGTATTCGAGAATTAGTGCGTTTTTTAGCGTTTTGGCAGTATGCAGGTAAGTGCGTTCGGAAACAATGAGGCGAAATCCCTCATTTTCACGAGTTCTCTTCATTGTTTTCCGAACGCTCTTAAAACCTTTCTGTCATCCCGCTTAAATAATTTTGGACAGAGCCAATCAACCAGCTCATTCCCAAATTAATTTGGCAATGAGCCAGAAGCAGATTGAGTCTTACCACCTTTGGCGATATCTGTTTGCTCGGGTATTGTCTGAAAATGACCAGACTAATGCGATAATCCAGCCAATACATGACCAGCCAAAGAAGAGGCAAATGAGGAAAATTGGTGCTAGATTATTGTGCCCCCTCATCATTGTAATGAAGAACGGGATCAATGAAAATTCCACGGTGATGACAATGATCACGATAATTGAAGCGATGCTCATCCCGACGGCAGCGGCGATGTCTGTCTGCTTCATTTTTTCGTCGTCGGCCGTGTCATTTTTTGATGTCGGATTTGGTTTCCGATCATCGACAGTATCGACCGAATCTTTCTGGATTTTCTCAACCGGCTTGAGCCTCTAACTTTATGAACTGCAAAAGCAGCCAAAGCAGATGAGGCTGAGACCGAGGTTCAACAGGGCCAGTTGCATCTGTTGGGTCTTCTCGGTCACGACCCTCAGTTTCCGAAAGTTGTGCAGCCAGCCAATGGTCCGCTCCGCCACCCACCGGACTTTGCCCAACCCGCTGCCATAAGGCGTCCGGCGTTTCGCCGTCACATCCAGCACTTTGATGCCAACGGTGTTTGGCTTTCCGAAAATGGTGTAATCAAAATGGGCGATCCTTGGAGGGTTTTGCCCCGCGTATCGCCGGGCCGAGGCGCCGAATGGCGAACCGCCGAGCACACTTTGCCATTGGATCGCCGAGGAGGGGATCATCAGACTTGTTTTTCCCTTGAGAATTTCAGGAGTCATCTGCCGAAGCGGGGTGACATCCAACACCCATACCGAACGCCCGTGCGTGGCCACAACGAGATCATTTGCGGTGACCGGCTGGGCAAACTCATGCACCGCGACCGTGGGAAGCCCGGCGGCGCCGTTGATCTTTGTCCAGGCCGCTCCGCGATTGACGCTGGCGAAGGCAGCGAACTCTGTGCCAAGGTACAACAGGTTTGGATTGACGATGTCCTCCCGCAACACACGAGTGGAACCTGTCGGCAGATTGGCGGTGATTGATTTCCATGTCTGGCCGAAATCCTCGGTGACAAACACATAGGGAGTTTCATCATCCGAGCGGTGGGCGTCGAACACCACATACGCCCGGCCTTCGGCCCATTTGGAAGCCTCGATGCAATTCACCCAGCGATGGCCCGGCAGACCGGCCGCTTTGAATTTTTCCGTGAGGTTGGTCCATGTCTTGCAACCATCCTTCGTGAGCCAGACGGCTCCGTCGTCCGTGCCGACCCAAACCACATCGGCGTTTTTGGGCGATTCGGAGAGGGTGGTGGCCGTGCCTCGTTTCGTGCGGGTAATCTCCGGGGAGGCCACTTGCAGGTCGTCCCCCTGTTTCACGGATTTGAACACATAATTCCCGGCCGCGTAATAGATGGCTGAATTGTGGCTCGACAGCAGAAACGGTGTGTTCCGGTTGAACCGCAAAGCGGCCGTCGTGCCCGGCCCGGAACGCGGCCGAAAGAAGACAACTGTGTTCGTTCGCAGGTCACGCCGCATCAACGCCCCGTTCTGGCTCCGGGCATACAGCAAGTCGGGATCTTTCGGGTCCGCACAATATGCGAAGCCATCCTCACCGTTGACGAAGCCCCAATCCGCGCTGGCCGACTCCGGCCAGCGCGTTGTTTGCGACAGACCTCCCCAAGAACCGTTATCTAGCGAACCGCCATACACCCGATATGGTTTTCGGGTGTCCGCCGCCACATGGTAAAACTGGCCCAAGGCAAAGGCATGGTTCATGTGGGCCCATCGCCCACATTTGTCATGCGTCACATAGAAACCGCCATCCGTTCCGACGATCAGATGGCGGCTGTCTTTGGGGTTGATCCACAAGGCATGTTGACCGGGATGAACACCGGCATTGATCTTGTCGGCCGTGAAGGTCTTGCCGCCGTCCGTGCTGCGGGCCAGCGATTGGCCAAGGACATACAGCGTGTCATCGTCCGACGGATCGACGCGCATGACACTGAAATAAGACGGCCGAAGATTGATGCTGTTCACACGGGTCCATGATTCACCGCCGTCGGCGCTCTTGTACACACCGCCGGTGTGGACTCCGTTTCCGCCGTTTTCGGTGTCAATGATCGCAAAAACCGTGTTCGGCGTCTTGCGGGACCAATCCAAGCCGATCCGGCCCATTTTCACCGTTGGTAAACCTTTCACCAGTTTCGTCCACGTTTTGCCGCCGTCAATGGTCTTGTATAGCGTGCTGCCGGGACCATGCCCGACCGACGGAGCATAAGCATCAGCGTCCGCACCCGCCGGGACTTTCGCGTCGCCCCGGAAACTATCAAACTCATCCCGCTGGCGCTCCCAAGCGGCGACAATCAACGTCTCCGATTGGTGCGGACTCATGATGATGTCGATGACGCCCGTTTTCTCGTCGATTTGCGGGAGAACGTTTCGCCAAGATTTGCCGCCGTCTTCGGTCTTGAACAAACCGCGTGTCCCGCCCGGACCATAGAGACGCCCCAACGCCCCGACGTACACCACGTCCGGCGTTTTTGGGTGAATTGCAATCGCCCCGATTTGGAACGACGATTTCAACCCCATGTTCGTCCATGTTTTGCCGCCATTCACAGATTTGTAAACGCCATCCCCCCACGACACACTATTTCGGGGATTGTTTTCTCCCGTCCCCACCCAGACGATTTCCTTGTTCGAAGGCGCCACGACGACCGCCCCGATGGAGTTGGTCGTCTCATGGTCGAACTGGATCTCGAAGTTGATCCCATTGTTGGTGGTCTTCAAAAGGCCGCCGGTTGCGGTCGCCACCCAATAGGTGGTCGGGTCGGCCTCATACACGGCCAACCCGGTGATACGGCCCCCCATCGTGGCCGGGCCGATGCTTCGCCAGGCGAACTTGTTCACCCATGCCTCGGGAATGATCTCCTCGGCCGGGGTCAGCTTTTTGGGAATGGGCGTTTCCCGCAGGATTTTAAGTTTGGCTTGTAGTTCGGCGAGTTGCTTTTCGAGGTCGGCCAGTTGTTTGTTGCGGTCATCTTGCGGGTCTGCCCGGCCGGGAGAGGTGATAATGAACAAGCCGAGGCAAAGCAGGCCGCCGATGAGCAATCGAGATGCGATCATGGAGTGCGTCCGGGCGCCAAACTGGGTGGAACGGGCAAGGTTATCTTAATTTCCGGAAAATCGGGCCTCCATCCCCTTCCCGGTTTTCGCGGAAGTCCCATGCTGGTCTTGGTGCAATCGGAAGAATCGTTTTAACCGTTCCCCGGATGTGTCGATGATCGCGGTCGAAAACTTGGTGAAACATTTTCGCAAGCCCAACGGCGACCCCGTCTTGGCCGTTGACGGCGTCTCCTTCACCGCGAAACCGGGGGAGATTCTGGGATTGCTCGGCCCCAACGGGGCAGGGAAAACCACCGCTCTGCGAATCCTTTGCACCCTCCTGAAACCAACCGGCGGTCGGGCCACGGTGAACGGGTTCGATGTGGTGACGCAACCCAACGAGGTTCGGCAGAACATTGGATTCGTCTCGGCCAGCACGGGGATTTACGACCGGATGACCGCACGCGAGATGCTCGTCTATTACGGCAAGTTGCACGGCTTGGCCGGGGAAAAACTGGAAGCCCGCATTTTGGAATTGTTCGACACACTGGCAATGCACGACATCACCGATGTCCCCGGCGGGAAGATGAGCACCGGGCAGAAACAAAAGGTGTCCATCGCCCGCGCCCTGATCCACGATCCGCCGGTGTTGATCTTCGACGAACCGACCAACGGACTCGACGTGCTGATTCAACGAGTGGTATTGCAACAGGTGCGACAACTACGGGAACGCGGCAAGTGCATCCTCTATTCGACACATATCTTCCGCGAAGTGGAAAAGGCTTGCGACCGCGTGGTCATCATTCATCGCGGAAAAGTGCTGGAAAACGGCACCCTTCCCGAAGTGCGCCAACGCCACGCGGAAGAAGACTTGGAAGAGATTTTCTTCTCGCTCGTCAAGGAATGATTCAAATCCGGGCGGCCGCCTCGCGGGCGCTGGCGATGAACTGCCGCACCCGTTGCGGGTCTTTTTTGCCCGGCGAACTTTCCACCCCGCTCGCCACATCCACGGCATCAGGCTTCACCAATCGGATTGCCTCTCCCACATTCTCCGGGGTTAGTCCCCCGGCCAAAATCAACGGCACTCCCGGCTTGAAGTTCACCAGCAAATCCCATGGGGCGGTCTTCCCCGTGCCGCCGTGCTGGCCATCGACGAAAGCATCCACCAAAATTGCCGCCGGAAGCGAGCCGAACGACCGGCACATCTCCAGATAGGTGGTGATGTCCGTCAGGCTTTTCTTGTCCCGAATTCGGAAAGCCGAGATGAGGCTGAACGGGAACGGGTCGGCCAGATCACGATTTTCCCCGTGATACTGGATACCGCGAAGCCCCATTTGATAGGCCATTGCCGTCATTTGCCGGATGGGCAATCCCACGAACACGCCGACGGTCGCCATCAACGGATTGATGGCCCGCAACAATGGCTGGCTGTTCTTCGGGTCCACATACCTCGACGAACCGGGGTGGAAGTTGATGCCAATAGCGTCGGCCCCGGCCTCGGCACACATCACGGCGTCTTCCGGTTGGGTCACGCCACAAATCTTGATGCGAAGCGGTTTCATGCTTTTCCTCCGAAGCGACTCGCAGCCAGGGCGATGGCCCCGTGAACGACGACTTCTTCACCCAACGCTGCCGGGACAATGTCCGTCAACCCGGCAAACGGCTTGAAGACTTTCTCGGCCACCTTTCGGCGAATCGGTTCAAAGATCAACTCTTCTCCCATTAACGACACGCCGCCGCCGATGACGAACCGTTGCGGGCAAACCAACACAATGGCCGCGCAGATCGCATCGCTGATGGCATCCGTCACGCCGTTGAGCGTCAACACCGCCAGCGGATCGCCTTCTTGGGCGGCCTTCGCCACCGTTTGCCCGGTGATGGTCTCCGCGCTTCCGGCGATTTGAATCAGCCTCGCGGCCATCGCCGGTTCACTTTTGGCTGTTTGCTTCACGCGGTTGACGATTCCCCACCCGGAGGCAATGTTCTCCAAGACATCCAACCGGCCGTCGTTTCGTTGCGGATCAGGCACCCGCAAGTGGCCAATCTCGGCGGCCCCGCGTCCCGTGCCTCGGGCGATTCGACCGTCGATCAACAAACCGCCGCCGATACCGGAACCGAGCGTCATGTAGAACACCGGGGACATGCCCTTCCCCGCCCCGACCGTCCCCTCGGCCAGACCGGCCACATCCGCATCGTTCCCCAGCACCGTGGGCAGTTTCAACGCTTCGCCAAGCCACGCGCCCAAGGGAAAATCATCCCATCCTTGTATTTGATGGCTTTTAATGACGCTTTGCGTGTGATCGTCCACTGGACCACCGAAACCGATGCCCAGCCCTCGAACTTGATCTCGGGAAATATTCGCCGATTGCAGCAACTCTGGCACGGCCCTCACCAACTGCTCGCGGATACCTTCGCCGCCACGGGCGACATCCACCGTGCCGCGCCAAAGGCCGGTGAGTCGGCCGTCGTTTGGTCCGACGCCAACCTGTAATTTTGTGCCGCCAATTTCAATGCCGAGAAACATGCCGTCAACCATCGGGTGGGAGTGTTCGCTTCAGGATAACCCGAGGCCGGGAAAGCGTCGATACAATCTCGGGAACACTCTTCCTCTTCCGGTGTTTCCCCATGAAACTCGGCCTCATCAATTCCGCATGGGCGCAGGCGGGCCAAGGCACGGCCCACGGTATCCGGCGCACCAAGGAAATCGGATTCGACACCATCGATATCTTCGCCGATCCGCTGGACATTGACGCCAAAGAACGCCGATTGATCCGGCGGGAATGCGAACGGGTTGGCCTGCCAATTATTAGCGTGGCCTGCGTGGCGACCGGACTCATTGACTTCAACCCGTCCGTGCAACGATTCCATCTGGACCGTTGCGAAGCCTATCTCGACTTCTGTTACGAATTGGAGGCACAAAACCTGCTTCTGGTTCTCGGGGAATACATTTGGGAACGACAGGTGATCCCCACGGCTGAGCAATGGGAAGTCGCTGTGCGAAACACCCGCGTGCTGGCGAACACGGCCGCCAATCTTGGGTTGGAGATCGCCTTGGAGTTGGAACCGTTCAAGTTGTCGCTGCTCAACGATGTGACCAACATGGTTCGCTTCATCGACGAGGTGAACCACCCGAATGTCCGGGCGAACATCGACATTTCGCATCTTCATCTGGCGAACGTGAAACCGGAGGAATTGCGGAAACTCAAGGGCAAGGCGATTCATGTCCACATCAGCGATTGCGACGGCAAAGTCCACGGCGATCTTCCCCCCGGTCGCGGGGTGGTGAACTTCGGTCCCTATCTGGAGGAGATTCGCAAACTGGAAATCGACGGAGCCATCAGCATTGAATTGGAATACTCTCCGGAACCGGCCAAGATCGACGAGTGGATTCAGGAAGCCTACGAGGCCACGGACAAACTGATGAAGTCCGGCGGACTGCGCGGATGAGGAAGGAGAACCGGCCCGAGATGGAAAATCAAAAACGGGCTGGACACGCGAAATGATTCGGGGTATTCGCTTTCATGTCACAGATGACGCACAGGGACATGGAGGTCCGTTTCATGCGACGTACTCGAAATTGGCTGGCCGGAATCGCCGGGATTTGCTGCGGACTCTTCGGGGCCATGCTTTTCACTGGTTCCGAAAAACCGGCGCACGCTTCGAGCGGCGACCGGTTCCAAGATTACATCATGTGCACCGGGGCCGTGTCCGTAAACGGCAAAGTCCAGACCGACGGCGTGTGGATGCTCGACTACCGGGGCGGCAAACTGGTGGCGTCGGTGATTGACCGCACCACCGGCAAGATGGGCGGATGGGCCGAGGTGGATTTGGTTTCCGAATTCGGAATCCCCCCCAAGACGGATGTTCACTTCATGATGACCACGGGTCAAATCGCCCAAGGTCAGGCCGCCTTGTATGTGTGCGAAGTCGCCACGGGCAAATTCGGCGTCTACACGATGGGAAGCTCCGACTCCGGAGTGATCCAAATCCGTCGACACGACCTCACGAACTTCCGCGGGGCCACCAAGACAACCTCCGTGCTTCAAGCAAGCGGAACCGAACAAAAGTAAGTTTGGTTTGATTTCGGATTACAAAAGAGCCGGGCGACGGGAGCGTTGGAAACAAGTGCGGTATTGACGCACTTGTTTCCAACGCTCCCGTCATCCGGCTCTTTTGTTGATGCGCATAAAAAAGCCCCCGCCACTTTCATGGCGGGGGCTTTTGTCAACACATTACTTCTTGATGGCCAGTTTCTTGGCCAGTTGAGACTTCTTGCGGGCGGCGGCGTTCTTGTGGATCACGCCCTTGGCGGCGGCTTTGTCCAACTGCTTCGCGGAAGCGTTGTACTCGGCCTGCTTTTGCTCGGGTGTGCCGGTAGGCAGCACGGTCGCAAACTTCTTCAGGGTGGTCTTCAAGACCTTTTTCACGGCCCGGTTCCGCTCTTTGCGCTTGGCATCTTGGCGGAGGGACTTTTTGGCGCTGCTTGTATGCGGCATGTTGCTCTCGAATCAAAATCGTTGGTTATAAATTTAGCTGGCTTCGCCCACTTTGTAGCGGACGAACTTCTTCAATTCCAAGCCGGCCGACTTCACAAGCTGGCCGACCGTTTTGGCCGGGTCCTTCACGAACGGCTGTTCGATCAGGACATTTTCCTTGAGCCAGGCGTTCAACTGGCCTTCGGCGATCTTTTCGGCAATCTGCTGTGGCTTGCCGGTCGCCATCGCCTTGGCCGTGGCGATTTCCTTTTCCTTGGCGATCACATTCGCGGGCACTTCTTCCCGAGTAACCGAGATCGGCGTCGGGCTAACGGCGGCGACGTGCATGCACACATCCCGCAGCAAAGCCGCGTCGGCCGGGGAGCCGGTCACTTGCACCACCACGCCGAGCGAGCCGTCGTGATGGATGTAAGAGCCAAACTGCCCTTCGGTGAGCCGTTCAAAGCGATGCACCTTCATGTTCTCCCGCAAAAGGGAGATCACGTCCGTGAAACGATCCGTAATGGTTTTGCCCGGAGCCACTTCCGTGACCAACAAGGCTTCAACCGTCAACGGGTTCTTGTCAACGATCGTCTTGGCGATGTCCGTTCCCAAGGCGATAAAGTGATCGCTTTTGGCAACAGGAGCGGATTCACAACGAAGTTCGACAATGGCGGCCGTCTGGTTCGCGGCATCGACGTACACGCAAACCCGGCCTTCGCCGGTTTCGTTGCCCGCCCGCTTGCCGGAAACCTTGGCTCCGTTTTTGCGGAGCCAGTCGATTGCCGCTTCGATATCGCCTTCGGTGTTTTGCAGAGCCGTCTTGCACTCCATCAACGGCAGGTCTGTCCGCTTGCGGAGTTCCTGGACCAAGGCGGCGGTAATCGGCGTAGCCATGTTTTCTCCCAAGTGAACCGGGCGTCCCTCGTCGGGGATTCGGACCGGCCCGCGCCCGCGGCGAGCCCTGTTCCGGTGTCGTCCGAACCCGCCTGGCGCGGGCTGCTCGCACGATTCACATCATCATTGGATGGTTGTCATCTCGACAGGGTTCAGACCGGGGAACTGGCCGGCTGAGGAGCCGGGGCGTTTCGCGGCCGGGCCCGGTCACGGTCTTCGGTCGAAAGGGCGGCACGCCCTTCGATCACCGACTCCGCGGCCTTGGCGACGATCAACTCGATCGAGCGGATGCTGTCGTCATTGCCGGGGATCGGCAGATCCACGGTGTCCGGGTCGCTGTCCGTGTCGATCAAGGCGATGGTCGCCACGCCCATCCGTTGGGCTTCCTTCACGGCGATGTGTTCCTTCTTCGGATCAATCACCACGAGGGCGTCCGGCAGACGCTTCATTTCGCGGATGCCCTGCAAGTTGCGGCGAATCTTCGTCAGTTCCCGCGACAGCGTGGACACCATCTTCTTGGAGTAGGTGCGAACCAGAGCGGTGTCGGGGGCCTTGTGAATGTCCAGCTTGCCCGATTCCGTCATCATGGATTGCATGTAGGCATTCATGTCGACTCGGTTCGGGTTTTCCCCGGCCGGGAGCCACATGGTTTCAAGTTCTTCCAACCGCTTGAGGCGGTTGCGAATCGTCCGGTAATTGGTGAGGGTTCCACCCAGCCAACGCTCGGAGACGTAAGGCATCCCGCAACGACGGGCTTCCTTTTCCACAATTTCCTTGGCCTGGCGCTTCGTGCCGACGAAGAGGACAAGCCCCCCCTTGGCGACGACGCTCGACAGGTAACGGTGGCCGCGAAGCAAACCGCGAACGGTTTCCCGCAGGTCGATGATGTGGATCAGGTTGCGCTTGCCGTAGATATACGGCCGCATTTTGGGATTCCAACGGCTGGCGCGGTGGCCGTAATGCACACCGGCGTCCAACAATTCTTGAACTTGAACGACTGCCATAAGGCATTCTCCAAAAGACACGTGACCCGCCCAATCCGGCGGGAGAAACGGTAAGGGAATTGTTTTAGAAACCGTCGCCGGAAAGGTCAAACGGAGAAGAGACGAAATTCAACGGAGTTCAATTGACTGATGCGATCTTGGATTCAGAGGCTTTTGATGCTGGCACCATGTTGAGCATCTGCGACGGGCAACGTTTTTGTGCGCACCAGCCAGAAACATAGCCCGATCAATCCGGCATTGATCACAAAGAAGGCGAGGAACACCAAGAAACCACCCCGGCCGAAAGCCTCTTCATGGACCGGATAAAGCGACTCAAATCGTTCTTTTCCAAGAGTGTGAATGCGAACCGCTTCCCGGCACACGGTCATTCCAACAAGGGTAAACGCCAGTCCCACACTGGTGACAACCAAGCCCGTGAAGGAAAATTGTTTCTGCCGAAGCAACCACACCCATCCCGCCACCTGAAGGACCAATCCCAAAATGGCGATGACGAAATATGGAATCGCAAGTGTCGAAACGAAGGCCGCGTTCACCGTGTCGCTTGTGACTTCGTGGTACCCGATGGCGGCCCCTGACACCAACAACAAGCCGACGAGAGCCACTTTTGCCAGCAAAGCCGGTCGGCCGTTTCCCCGATACCAGTGCTGCCACGCAAGAATGAGGCACATGGTCGGGATCGATCCAAATGCCCAGACAAGCAGTCGGGGAATCAATTGCGACTCAGAATAAACCTGCGAACGGGTGGCGTAAAACTCGCTCCAATAATTGGTGTCCCGAACACTCAGTAGATGATTCTCGGTCCACGAGTAACCCGTGAAGGCGACACAAACAAATGGCACGGACGAAATGACGGCAATGATCCAGTTCGCCCGCGATTTCAGCCAGTAAGATTTCAGCAAATACAGCGAGTAAAAGCCAACGATCAAGATTGGCAAAATGGCCATCCAGCGATTGAACAGCAAGAGATTGGCGGTGTAGTATTCTCGCTTGTACAAGATTTGCACGAACAACAACGGGGCGATGCCGGCGGTGATGGCCCCTGAAAGCATCAGCGGCAGCCAGTCTTTCAATATCCGCGTCGATTCAGAACGGGTATCGTTTCCTGCTCGCGGCCGGACAATCGCGATCCAACCACACCCGGCCAGCACATAGTTCATGAACGCGACATGGATCACCAGTGTCAGCACGTAGAAGAACAGGTAAAAACCGGTGGCGAATGGCAGCCCGAAGGGGAAGACGGTCTCCATTATTTCCCCTCGCCTTGCTTGAGGTGGCGGGGTCGCACCAAGTTCGGTTCCGTGCCGGCCTCATTTAGCCATGTGTGAATTCGATCAAGGATCAATTTTGATCGCCCCGCTTCTCCGAGCGAATCCGGCCAGTCTTGGGGTCGGCCATTTTGAATCCATTCGATGTATTGAACCAAACCTTCCAGTTCTTCTGGCGTGCCCGCGAAGGGGGGCATGAACGCCTTGAGTTTCTGGAGCTTGGCGAAGTTCTGACGTTTCATGTCCGCATCCCATCCCGTTGTCAGATGAGGGAGGGCGTTGACCCCCGCCAGCGTGTGACACACACTACACTGTTGCCGGAAAACGAGGGCTCCGGTCTTCAAACGAGGATGCGGAGCACCGTCCAGCACAGGAAGATCTTTCTCATTCCTCAGCGGATACGGATCAACCGAGGTCAAACCTTTCACTCGTAGTTTGGCGACCTCCTCCGGTCTCACGGAATTGGAATACAACACATCCCGCAACGTAAACGGCTTACGCACGCCCTCCCGGACAAACTCGCCACCGGCCGTGGCGGCGAACGCCAGGACACACAACACCGTTGCCGTCGCCCCGTTGATGTACAACCGGCGGCGCACCAATCCGATGATCGCATACCCGCCGACGATACTCGAAGCCGCGACCGAGATGGTCAGGAGCATGGTCATGGCCATCGACCCGCCCATAATCCAACCTTGACTCTCGGGCGGCATGGCGCCGACAAACCAAAGACCAAGCAACGGCATCAACGCCATTGGCGTCATGAGCAAAGCTGCCCGATAAATCAGTTCAGCTCGCTCTTCTCGGGTAAACCCGGAGGCCATATTGATTGCGACCATCGCGACCAACGTGCCCACGACGAGAGCGGCAATGGTTCGGTAAATGAGCGACGGGAAAAAAGTGGGATTGAAGAATCCATGCCAGATCGACCGCGTTTCCAACCAAACGCCCGGCGTGAGTTGGAAGGAGAGGATGCCATTAATCCAAAACAAACTCATCCAAGCGGCGAACGAGTAGAGGGCGAGAAGAGTGAGTTTCGCCTGATCGGTTAAACGGGAGCCGTACCGATAGGCACAATATCCAGCAACGACCTCCAGACAGAAGAATGTCCATTCCACGGCCCACAGCCAGTGAAACTCATCAATCATCTGCCCGATGGTCACCGGGCTGACTTGTATGCTGGTAAACCACATCCCGACACCCGTCAGCGCGCCGGTGACGAAACTGATTAGCACCAATGTCCGGAAATACCCTTCCATGAACCGCCGGGCCGGGGGACATCTCCCGGTCATCGCCAGCCATTGAAAATAGGTGAGGAGCAAACCTCCGCCGATGGCGAAATGGGCCGTGAAAACGTGGAAGATTCCGAGTCCGCCGATGCTCAGCCCTTTCATCAAAGGGCCGAAATCATTCACCGGATACAGAATGGCTTCATTCATGAGAAAGAGTGCCGTGCGTCGGGATTTACCAACACGGTTGAATTCAGGATTCGCCCTGCGTTTCTAACCGCTATTGGATGGCTTCGACAACAATCTTTCCATCTCAATGGGAATTCACATCCCACATCATTTGCGATTTCATTCGACTGGAATCAACATTGTCGCCGGGTTTTCCAAGTGGCGTTTGACGACGTTACCGAATGTCGCCCCGACCGACCCGTCAACGACACGGTGATCGAAGGAAAACGAGAGATACATGATCTCGGAGGGTCGAAGTTGGTCATGTTCGTCGTAGACGGGGCGTTTCACCACTTTGCCGATGCCGATGATGCCCACCTCGGGGTGGTTGATGATCGGCGTGGAGATCAACCCGCCGATGTTCCCGATGGAGGTGACGGTGAATGTCCCACCCTTCAGGTCTTCCAGCCGAATCTTGCCGTTTTTGGCATCCGTGCTGAGCTTTTCGATTTCCTTGGCGATTGCAAACACATCTTTCTTGTCCGCGTCATGAATCACCGGAACGACCAACCCCGTGGGTGTCGCCACGGCAATTCCCACGTTGTAACGATCATGCAGAACGATCTCTTCCGCATCGTCATCCAAGGAAGCGTTGACGAATGGCACTTCCTTCAGACCCAGCGTGACGGCCTTGATGACAAACGCAAGATAGGTGAGCTTCACCCCTGCTTTCGCGCACGGATCACGCAGGGATTGACGAAGCCGGACCATGTCGGTCACATCGCATTCATCCATGTAGGAATAATGCGGAATGCGTCTGATCGCATCCACAAGATGATGGGCGATTCGCCGGCGAAGCCCGGCGAGTTTGATCCGTGTTCCGGGCCGGCCAACATCGAGTTTGGGGGTTGGAGACGCCGTCTTCACGGAATTCTCCACCGGTCTGTTAATCAACGGCGTCAGGTCATCAATGAGAATGCGACCACTTGGACCGCTCCCGCGAACCATTCCCAGATCAATGCCGAGTTTGCGGGCCAGATGCCGCACCGAGGGAGCCGCGACCGGCAGATGATTTTCAGCCCGTGGCGAATGACCGTTGGATTGACTGACGGCCGCCACCGGGGCCAGAGGACTAAAGACCGTTCCCCCGTTGCCTTCGGAGATGCGAACGGGTTCCGGTTTCGCGCCGATCAATTCGTAACCCAACACCGCGTCGCCGACTTTGAGTTTCTGCCCCGGTTCGCCGCTCAGCCGGGTGATTTTTCCGGCAAAAGGAGACGGCACCTCCATCGTGGCCTTGTCCGTCATCACTTCCAAGAGAGGCTGGCTGCGTTTGACGGTGTCGCCAATCGCCACCAGCCAACGGACCAACTCGGCCTCGTAAACGCCTTCGCCCAATTCGGGAAGCGGGAAGTCCATGAGAATGCTCCACGTTTGGCGGTTGTCTGTTCTGGGTTATGCCGGGTCCGTGGCAAGGGCAAGCAGGGCCGACCGAATGTGGTCGGGCTGCGGCACGCTATTGCTTTCATAAACAGGATTCAGTCCGATTCCCGGCAAATGCTTTCCCTGGACTAACCGGGGCCGGACCAGCAAATCGTAAAAATGTTCCTCGACAATCCGGCGAAGAAGGTGTTCGCCAAAATTGGTCACTTCGGTGTCTTCATTGACGATCATCACGCGACCGGTTTTGCGAACGCTTCGGGCGATCATCGGCCAGTCGTAAGGGAACAGGCTTCGCAGGTCGATCACATCACACTCGATGCCGTGCGATTGTCGCAATTCATCGGCCACCTGAACACAAACCGGCAGAAGACGGCCGTAACTCAAGACAGTGGCCGTCGGCCCCTCTCTCATCAATTCGCCCGAGCCGAACGGAACGAAATATTCGCGGACGTCCGGCCAGTCCGGCTGCCAATTGCTGCGATCCCCCACCGGAGCGTCAATGCGGCGGCTCAGTTCGGCCGGATCGCTTGGTTCGCCGGGTATTAGTTTGTCGCCTTTCACCCGAAGGAGGGCTTTCGGCAGCAACACCATCACCGGGTTGGGATCGACGATGGCCGAGAGCATGAGGCCATAAGCGTCAAGGGCATCCGACGGCATGGCGATCTTCCAACCCGCCAGCCGGGTGGCCTGGCTTTCGTAAGAATGCGAGTGGTAGATGCTTCCCCGGATGCCGGCGCCGGTGGGGACCATCATCACGATGGGCATTTCATAGGCCCCGGCGCTCGACCAGCGGAGATTTCCGGCGACTTTCAACATATCGATCATGTTGAAGGCATAATCACAGAATTGAATCTCGAAGACAGGCTTGGCCCCGGCCAAGGCGAGGCCCATCGCCGCGCCGACGATTCCACGTTCATCGAGAGGGGTGTTCCAAGCCGTTTTCAAGCCTTGGGTGGCTGTGAAGACGCCCCCGAGAGGCGGGCCGACATCTTCGCCGAAGATGTCAGTCACCCCCAAATGGGTCTCCCCGTAATGAAGGGCCAACCGGACGGCCTGGACGAGTGTTGCCATGATTCCGCACCGGGTAAGAGAAGCCGACCCGATCAAATTCTATCGGGGCAGGCCGGTGTAATCATCGGGGTAAATCGCATCCACGGGACTGGGCGCGTATGTGTGTTTTTCGACATCTGATGGCAGCGGGCGCGGTTCAGTGGCCACTTGCTCCGCGGCGGCATCAGCCTCCTCGGCCGCGTCATGCCTGATCATCTCAGCCAGTTCACGATGCAGAATGCCCGAGCCGATCAATTGATCTTCAAAAATCTTCACGACATCCGGCTCGCCCCCCACACGGGCGGCCCCGCTGGATGAGGAATGACCGTGCAACCGTGAAACCGCCGCTTCAAGCATATACGGCCTCCGGGAGCGCCGGCAGTAATTGAAGGCTCTCTCCAAGGCACGCCAAGTGGCCACGGGGTCGTTGCCATTCACATTGTCCGAACGGATTCCAAAGGGGGTGGCCCGATCCGAGATGTGTTCCTCGGAATGCTGCGTATGAGCCGGGGTTGATATGCCGTAACCGTTGTTGGTGACCAGCATCAGCACGGGAACTTCCTGCCCCGGCCGCGACGCCCAGATCATGCAACTGGAAAAATCCCCTTGGGCGGTTCCCGCATCGCCGCCAACCGCCACCGACACGCCGTCGCTCTCAAAGCGCTTTTGGACCATCGCCGTGCCAATGGCCATCGTGTATTGCACTTCGATGACGCTTGTCACCGGCACCACATTCCACGCGGCGATGGCGTAATGACCGACAAAGTTTCGGCCCATCGAATGACGATCCGTGGCGGTCATCGCCATTTGCCGCATGTGATCGACCATCGGCATCCCCATCGCCAGCAACAACCCGGCGTTGCGGTAATGCAAATGGAGATAGTCAAACGCCGGTCCTTGCCCTTTTTTAATCATCAAGCCGAGGCAAACATTGACGGCTTCTTCACCAGGACCGCCCACCCAGAAGTACCCTTCGCCGGATTTGGACATTTTGATGGTGCGTTCTTCCAATGCCCGCGTTCGCACCATCAAACGGTAAATTTCGAGACAACGCTCCGCATCGAGGATTTCCCCGCCGCTCTCCACGAAACGAGATGGCTTGACGCCATACGCCACAGATCGTTCTTCATCGTCTCGATGGTTCGGGGGAATGTCAGAGGCGGGCATCCTCCACCCTCCTGAAACTGGTGTCTGGCAATGAATTATACATCGGTGTTCCACGAACAATGATCTTCAGCCAAGCCATCTTGAATGTTTTCCTCAAGAATCAGGGGACATCATACCAGCGGTGCATCATTTGTGACCCCCAATATCGATATCCTCATCCCGCCTAAAAATTATTGCAGGACAAACACTTGAACGATGATTGAGCGGAAACTTGTCTTTCGGGAAGCCGGAAAGGCTCCGGATGGCTTGCACAATCGCCAAATCTGGCATACGCTGCACAAACCTCCCTGTCGTACCCCACCGGATTTCTGCCTTCCATGACTGATATCTTCCTGCTTGGCGGTCCGTTGGACGAGACAAAGTTTGCCCCGGCCACCCGAGGGATGCTTCAAGCCGCCGTGCAGGCGACCATCGACACTCGTTGGGAAACCATTCGTTCACCGCATCTCTTCATGGGAATGCTGGCCGAACCCGATGGCATGATTTCCACTTGGTGCGAATCACTGGAAACAACGCCCGAGAAATTACGCCGCCAGTTCAGCAGGCTGTTCTTCCAGCCATCTGATGAAATTCCCTTCGTGCGGCTCCACCGCGAATTTTGCTCGACAAACACTCTTGAGATCATTCGGGCCGCCGGACGACGGGCGGTTGAGCAACGTCAGCAGTTGATTCGACCTTCGGATCTGTTTTGGACCCTTCTTGCGGATGATGGTTGCGTGGCCGCGTGCTTTCGTGAAAGCGGTTACTCGGCCTCGGTCCTTCGGGTGATGTTGGGAGCCGCCGAGGCCGATCTGGCCCGCCGGGTGGCCTCCCAAACTGTCTAACCGTCAAAATCCCCCCAATCCGTGGAAGTGTTCGCCCGTTTCGCGGCTTCGACAAGCCCGAAACGGGTTTGTTCGTTTTACAATGGCTTATGGTTCGTTCTGACACGGAGAAACCCATGAGCGTTCGTCTCTCCCTGATTGCGATGTTCACCGGCAGTCTGTTGCTCACCGGGTGTGGTCGCTCGCTGTGTCATCGGGATTCCCCGCCGCGCGGCTACGGGTCCGGCGGTCCGGGTTACACCATCCCGCCCCAGAATCTCCCGGACAGCCCGCCGCCACCGCTTCCGCCTGTTCCCCGCGCCCGGTCAAACAGCGGGGGTGCGGAGTTGCTGTTGCCCGAATCGATGGGACCGGCGGCCAAATCCAAATCCGAGTATTTCGATTCCTCCAGTGCGGCCCCCTCGGCTCCTCCTCCGAAGGCGAAGGAGTCGATCAACCCGGATCCACCGGTTTCGGCCATTCTGAAGCCGCAAAAACCAATCGCTGTTGGCATCGCGGGATTTGCCAAGGTGAAGGACGGCGTCAGCACCGGATTGCGGCCTGAGATCGAGGGCTTGGACTGGCTCAAATCCAAAGGCTACAAGACGGTGGTTTACCTGCGAACCCCCACCGATGACGACACGACGGATAGACGGCAGGCCGAGAAGAGGGAATTAAAGTTCGTGAGCTGGGAAATCACGCCGGAAGGTTTTGGCAAGGCGTTCGTTGACGAGTTCAACCAGTTGATCGGCGACACCGAGGCTCGCCCGGTGTTTGTCTACGCGCGGGATGGCAATTTCGCCGCCTCGGTTTGGTATTTGCATTTGCGGACGGCTGAATTTCTCACCCACGAAGAGGCCCGTCTCCGGGCTTCGCAACTTGGCTTGGTTAATGAGCAGAACGAGTATTTCCGGGCGGCCGTGAAACATCTCACTCCCTGATTGCCCTCTTTCAACCCGCCAGCAAGTTCATTTCAGCGAGATGGATTTCTTTCCGCTTCAGCAATTCGGCCGCTCGCAGTCCGACCAACTCCGGCTTTTCCTGCCGAAGAATATCGATCAGTCTCGTGTGATCGGCGATCAAATAGGGAAGCAGCTTTCTCACGTCGAAGTAATTGAAGTTCGTGTAGACAGACGGAAAACCGCCAAGAGACGGCACCACAACGCGGGCTTCCGACAACTGACCGGCCATTTCCTCCATCAGTTGCCCTTCATCATCAGCCATCTTTCTCACCCGTTCCGCAAGCGGCCGGTCGGCTCGCCCGGCGTAGGGGGTTGCCTGCCGGATGTATTGGAGGAGGGAAAGCCCTTCTCGGCGATATGTTTCTCGAAGCATGGCGGGATCAAGGGGCGAAGTCATTGTTCTTGGCTCATTTCCAAACGCTTCTGTTTGGCGGATTTATGTTGGAAAGATTTCGCCGCCATGATTCCCTGTTCCGTCAACGGGTTCCACCAGCCCCCCAAGGCGATCACTCCTCCGACCAACACACTCAAAATCACCCGGCCCCCGAACGGAACGCTCAGGGGGGCTTTCGCCTCTTCGCCCGTGTCGAGGAACATGCGGCGAACCACCCCGAGATAATACCCCGCGCTGAGGGCGGTGTTGATTGCGGCCAACGCCAGCAAGCCGGTGTAAAGCCACGAAAATACGCCAATCTCACCGTGTTGATACCGATGCGCGTTCTCAAAAAGGTGGGCAAACACTTGAAACTTGGCCGCAAACCCGGCGAGGGGCGGCAAACCCAGCAAACTGAGCATGAAAACCGTCATGCTTAAGGCCAACACGGGAGAGCGTTTGGCCAGCCCGTCGAATGTGTCGAGTTCTTCGGAGCCAGTTTGGTTGCGGACAAACGCCACCACGGCGAAGGCCCCGAGATTCATGCACAAATAACTGGCGATGTAATACACAAGCGGGGGCACGGCTCGATAATCGAACACGGTGAGCGTCATCATCATCAACCCGGCATGGGCGATGGTCGAATAGGCGAGCATTCTTTTGACGTTCGTTTGTCCGAATGCCGCAAGGTTCCCCCAAGTCATGGTGACGCCGGCGATGATCGCCCAAAGGACCGCCAAGGCATTCGTATGGGAAACTCCGGTTCCCCCGAGATAGTAAATCAACCGGGCGGCGAGGGCCAAAGAAGCGGCTTTTGACGCGACCGACAAAAACGCCCCGACTTCGGCGGCGGCTCCGGTGAACACATCCGGGCACCAGAAATGGAACGGCACGGCCGAGAGTTTGAAGAGAATCCCGCCAAAAATGAGCAATACCCCGGCAAAGGCCGACAACGAGATTTGGGTTCTCGAATAGCTGATTTGCCCGGCGATCTCCTCCATGTCCCCGGTGCCGAAAGTGCCCGCCACCAGACTAATGCCGTAAAGCATCGTCCCCGAAGCGGCGGCCCCGAAAACAACGTACTTCAGAGCCGCCTCGCTGGAGGGGCGTCGCCCCTTGAGAAAACCGGCGAGAGCATAAGAAGGAACGCTGGCCATCTCGACCGCGATGAAGACCATCAATAAATGACGGGCCGATGTCATCAGCATCAGCCCGATCGTGGCTCCGATCATTAGCGTGAAAAAGTCGGCCGCGTCCTCGCGGTCCGGGATTTTGGTCAACACCCCCAACGGAATGGCCAACAGCAAATACGCCAGCAAGGCCACGCGAACGGAGAGACCGAAACGATCAATCAGCAGCATGCCGCCAAAGGTGACCGTTCCCCCGTGGGTCGGCAGATCGGTTCTCAGGGCGAACACTAATGCCGTTCCGACGGCCGCCAGGGCAACCGGAGCAAGGGGGATGGTTTTGGTGGAAAACAGCAGCCGCAACAGCAATAGAAAGGGAATGGTTCCGCAAAGGATGAGTTCGGGGATGAACAGAGACAGATCGCGGGTCAAGTCGGCTGTGAGTCGCTCCAACGTCGCCGCAATTGGGAACATGCCAGTCTCGCTAAACAGTCATCCCGCGAGCAGTTGATTTAGGGAAGCGAGGCCATCCCGACGAACAATCCCCGCGTTTCTCGCGGTTTCAGACCCGTTCAATCAAGGTTTGCGTCCGGATGATGGCCAGATCTTGCGGAAAAGTGTGAAAAGCATTGACCACCAGACACCCCGGCCGGGCGTCGGCCGTGACATATCCCAACGGTGAAAGGGCAAAACGGTGGCCGGGGTAAAACAGGTGCAAAAACCCCCGTTTTTGGCCATCGGTCAGCAACTCATCATGCAGTCGGTGGAATAGCTTCGCGGAGACAACCTCCGTCTGGGAACTCATTTGATAACTGATGATCGTGGAGGCTCGAAAAGCATCCGAATGTTCGCCTTGGAGTTTGTGACGCCACACCCTGCCCCGGTCGGGCAAATCCTGGCCGCGGGCGGCGGTCATTTCCGTCAGCACCAGTTCCGGCGTCTCCCAAGTGATGACATGCCCCTCCGGGGTGATGCGGATGGTCAGTTTGTAGTCGTCTTTTCGCACCGTCCGCGTAGCGAGCGTCTCGAAGAGTTCCGGGTGGAGGGGCCGGCAAAAGAGATGGAGCGAAACGGCCTCCATGGGTGGTCGATGGATCGAAGCGTTCATGACTTCACGGCGACACGTTCGCCCCTTCCGCAGTGGTCTTGCTGCGCGAATTATAACTTGGTCACGCCGGAGAACAACCCGGATTTGCGCTGCCTGAAACTTTACACATTGAACACCCTAAAAAGAAAAGGGAGGCGGAAAAACCCATGAAAACATGGAGGAATTTCAAATTTGGACACATTGGACACCCGGAAAAACGAAGCAATAGGGGCTTCTGAATCGCCATTTTCGTCAAAAAGGGCCTCCGCAATGTCCAAGAACGCCGAAAACCCGTGACAACTTGTGTCACGGGTTTTCGGCGTTCTTGGATTGAGTCAAGCGAATTATCGCTTGCTGTCGTCCTTGACGGCTGGCTTCACGTCCGGCGTCGGCCCGAGATTGGGCTTGGCTTCGACCTTCGGGACCGGCTTCACTTCGACCTTCGGCACCGGCTTCACTTCCGGTTTCACTTCCGGCTTGGCTTCGACCTTCGGCACCGGCTTCACTTCCGGTTTCGGCATGGGAACCGGCATCGGCATGGGGACCGGCTTCACTTCCGGCTTCGGCATGGGAACCGGCATCGGGACCGGTTGCACCACCGGAGGAGCGGTCACAATTGTCGCAGGCGGGCAAACGTCACAAACCGGAGCGGCCACGACGGGCGCGCAAGGTTCGGGACAGGGGGCCGGCTTGTGGCAAAGCTTGTCCAGACAGGCGTGCAGTTTGTCTCTCAGGCCAAGTCCGCCGCAAAGGCCATGACTGCCAACGCATCCGCCGCCGCACGAATACACGACGACCGGCTTCGGGCAACAAAAATGCGAAGCCGGGACGGCGGGCGTTCCGGCCATGGCGGCAACCAACACGATACTGTACATTCGATCAGACCTCCAAAGGTGAACAAGATGGTTTCGGGCTAACACACCGTTCCGAACATGCTTCGTTTTGAAGATTTTTTTGGTCCCCATAATTGGTAAGGGATCAAATCAGATCATCCGAAAACTGAGGAAGGTTCGGGTAAGCGATTCAGGCGGGGTACTTACGGTGTTTGCATCGAATAGGAGAAATAGTAAAAGCTGTCGGTTATGCTGTCAATACCAGAACTGACGGTCAGCCATGAATTTACGACTATTACCTCGCCGGGAAAGTTTTTCGTTGAGAAAGCAATAGTTGCTTCAAGCCAGTGTTTACAGTTAAGTTTCCAACGGCTGAACTCTCCAACGTGTTCAAGCAATGGAAGAGCATCCCGCCGGATCTGATTGTGGAATCCCTTCGAGAACCGGTCAATCCTTGTCTCTGGCACGAGAGGGTTCTCACGCTCTTCCCATTCAACGGTCGATAAGGAAGAATCGAACACCGTCAGGAGTCAGCCATGTCGGACCACCCGTTCGCCCCGCCGGAGACCCAAGAACCCCCCTGCTCTCTTCAACGGGTTCTCGTCACCGGGGGAATTGGCGTGGTGTTTACGATCACCGCTTTTGTCCTCGGCATCGCCTCGGGGGCGCCTTCCCGAACATTCGATCCCCATTGGATGGACGGTCCTCGCGTCATTCTGGCGGCCATCGGAGTTGTTCTGGCCGGTTCGGCCGTGAGCATGAGACCGAGGGACTGGTTGAGCTGGCTCCCCCTCGGGGTGGCCGGGTTGCTTTGTTACGGGGTTGGCACACAACCGCCGGAAGAAATCAAGTGGATGGTGCTCAAACCCATCCGAACTTGGTACGGGGCGGTGCCAAATTCTTGGGATTCGGTTCAGTTGCTTGGCGGGGTCATCGGCGTGGTGGCTTTCATCGCCGCCGGTTTCACCAAGCTGCCCATCCGGGCCGTCTTGGTTCTGACGTTTGCCCTAATGGCCTTTTATGTGTCGGGCGTCATTACTTCCATCCTCTCCCCCCCGGCCACGCCGGTCTTGGTGGAGGAATACTGGCGGCAGTTCTCCCGGTATCACAGCCAGTTTCTTTACATCAACAACGCCTATCACTTTTATTCGCCGGAGCCGGGGCCGCCGAGCGAGCTTTGGATTTGCCTGAAATACGAACCGCTTGAAGGGGAACCCTCCAAGCCGGATGAGATTGAGAATGATCCGGACACGGAATGGGTGAGCTTGCCCCGGCGAAACCGGGATTCCATGGACCCGTTGCGATTGTCCTTTTATCGCCGAATCGCCCTGATTGATGTGGTGGCCCAGATTCAACTGAATTATACCCCCCTCTTCCCCGAGGAACTCCAGAAGACGAACACACGCCGATTGGCGGATTTGGGGAGAATTCCCAAGGGGAGCATCCCGGACAACGCGCAATTCCTCCCGCCACAGGATTTCGTCATCCGGAACACGCTCCCCTCGTATGCGATGCATTTTGCCAAGAGATATGGCAGGCCCGGCCGAAAGGTCGCCTCCGTGAAAATCTATCGCGCCTTGCACGAAGTTCTGACGATGGAGCGATTTCGCACGATGAACATGCCGACCATGAATTTGACCAACCCCGGTGCGTTCAAATGGCATGAAGATCATCCCGTTGTGGGAAAACCCTATCGCCTCAGCCCGTACTATCCGACGCTTTACAATCCTTATTTCCAAGGGGAATTTGACACCAACGGGAAGTTGATGAACCCGACCGATCCCGAGTTGTACTGGATGATACCCATTTTGGATTTGAAAACATACGAGCCGAATGACAAGCCGGTCATGAAGTCGGAATACGACCGGTACTTCACCGATTATGTGTCAGTGCATGCAGGCAGCAAACGGCCCAAGGAGTGACCATGCGACGGATTGCAAACGGAATCATCGGCGCAGTGGGGCGGTTTCTCTTCGCGCCGACCGATCCCTCCCCGCTCGGATTCATGCGGATCATGACCGGGATTTTGGTTTTGTACAGCACGTTTGCCTACAGCTTCGACCTCAAGTGGCTGATGGGACCGGATGCGTTTTCCAACCAAGACATGGAAAACCAGGCGAGACGGGAACGGTCTTATGTGAGTTTCCCGGTCAGTTGGGAAGTCTTCGAGCCAACGGTCAAGCTGGAGGATGCCCCCCACCGCCGGGAAGCGGCGATCGAGTTCATGAGGGGATTGCCGGAATCGATTGAGGACCGGAAACAAAAGCTTCAATTTTTGGCCCGGGTGGTCGGGCTTCCTTATGAGGAACAACAATCGAGCTTTTTCCTCCCCAATTCCGTCGCCCGTCTGGCGACCGAAGCCGAGTTCAACCGGGTGACGAAGGCGCTGGAATCATCCGATCCGAAGATGGCCGATTCTCCGGTGACGTTTCCTCCATTCGTCTGGAAGATGTCCGTTCCGGAACGGCTGGCGTTTTGGCGTGAAATCCGAACCTTCACCGACTTGCTGCCTGTCGATCCGCTCAAACAAGAAATCGTGCTTTCCTGGTTGAGTTATTATCCGTTCGACTCGCGAAAGGATCTTGTCCGGTTTCTCGCGGGAGATTTGCGCAAAACGCCCGGAAAACAACCCGAATGGTCGCCCGATCCAAACGGGGCTTCATCCAAAACTTCCGGAAGGCAATCCGAGTTTTCTGAAGCTCCCGAGAACGAGCCGCTCAAACCGGGCGAAAAACAGTTCGGGTTGCCGGCCAATCCGGAAGTGCGGCAGGAATTCCTCCGCTATTTGGACCAGTGGGGAATGGACCCCCGGCAATTCGAGATGAAGTCCACTCCGATTTTCTCGGCCTACTTTCATCTGAAGAACCCGTTGTCCATGTGGACCTTCCACATGATGGTCATGTGCATTGCCATCATGTTCACCGTGGGCTTATACACCCGGACGATGGGCGTGTTGTTGTATCTCACCAGCCTGTCGTACATCCATCGTTCGGGCAATCACATGTTCGGGCAGGATACGATGCAAACCATCCTGCTCGCCTACCTGATGATTGGACCAAGCGGCGCCACCTTTTCCCTCGACGCCCTGCGGAAGCGCTATCGTGCCAGCCGGGCCTTGATGGCCGCCGGAGGCAAGCCGGTGCCGTGGGCCGAGAATGTGATGAACGGGCCGCAACCCTCATGGCAGGCCAATTTCGTTCTCCGGCTTTTTCAAATGCACTACGGGGTGATTTACCTGGCCTCCGGAGCCTCGAAGCTCAAGGGGAATGCCTGGTGGAATCACAATGCCGGGTGGATGACGCTGGCGAACCCCGATTTCGGGCTCGTGCCATACCCCATCTACGAAAACGCGTTGCATTGGCTGGCCGATCACCGCATGCTGGCGTTGCTATTCACCGGCTTCAGCATTGTCTTTACCATCGGGCTGGAAGTCAGCTTCATCTTTTTGGTGTGGACAAGGGCGAGGCCGGTGATGGTGGTGTGGTCGCTGTTATTCCACACATCCATTGCGGTGTTTATGGGACTTTGTGTGTTCGCCATGAACATGTTTGTCCTGCTGCTCTGCTATTTCCCGGCGAAGCTGATCCGTGAGCGAATCGGGGTTCTTCCCGGCACGGGCGACCGCCTGACAGTGCGATACAACGACCAGGCCGCAAGCCAGACGCGCCGGATCGCCATTTTGCGGGCACTCGATTTGGCGGGCCAGATCACCTTCGTGCAAGATCCGACCGCCAAGTCAGTGACCCTGACCGATCCGCGAGGCAACAAATCGGCCGGCAATGCCGTGCTTGGTGACAGTCTGACATATCTGGCGCTGACGAAACCGGTGAGTTGGATTCTTCGATTGATGTCGCCGAAAAATGAATCCTACGACACCCCGTCGACCTCCCTGCCATTCGCATCGGGGCTTTTCTTCGGGGGAATCGCGGTCGCCCTTTGCGGAATCTTCGGGCTGACTCTTGCTTATGTTGACAACAACGGGAACCGGCCGGAAATGCCGCTGATGCTGGTTTGCGTGTCAGCCATCATCGCGGGATCGGCCATGAAACTGGGCGGCCTGCGATCATTGATCTTCAAAGGCGCCTTGTGATCGTCACATCAATTTGAGCGATTCGGCTTGCAGACCCTCCGCGAGGTATCGCACCACGCGGGGGGCCATTGTGTCGTAATACGACCACGAATGCCCGCACACGGCCGTTCCGAAGTCAATCACATGCGGCAATCCCAGCGCGGCCAGTTTTTCGTGAAGCCGTTCGTTGCCGCGCCGCCAGAAACTATCCGGGGAACATCCCAGCCAAAGATAGGGGGGCACATCGTACCCGCGCAAGTGCAGCACCGGAGTATCTTGCCGGACATGTTCCTTCGTGGCATACATTGTGTCGAGGGAGGTTCCCCGGCCATGCAGTTCTTGCAGATCGACGGTCCCTTCAATGCTGGCAACCGCACGAAATTCCTTGGGGAACTTGAACCCCAACCGCAAAGCCCCCTGTCCTCCGGCCCCAAGGCCGATTAGCCCAAACGGAGACAACGCTCGTTGTTGCCGAACTCTCGGCGCCACTTGAGTCATCAGCCACGATTGCGGTGTGATGTCTTCGGAAAAGCCCGGCGCCGGGCGGTCGGCCCACCATGAATCGCCTGTTTTCAAAACATAGACGGAGAGTTGAAAATCTTCAAACAGGCGTTCCCAGACAGGATTTTCACGAGGTGATTGGTCATCCCAATCCGTGAGGAACAGAACAGGAAAACGAAACGGGCGGGACGGAAGAAAGATCTCCGCATCCCGCCCGGCGATGGTCTCGGTGGTCCACATCACTTCTTTTCGGCGTCAGCCAGTTTTTGTTCGATGATCTTCTTGCGTTCCTTCTCCCGGCGGGAGAGGTTGTCTTGCTTGAGGGCATCCTTCCAAATCTTGACGGCATCGGCCTTTTCACCAAGCGCCATGTGAACATCGGCCAGGTGGTCGAGAATTTCGATGTGCTTGCCGTCTTCCAATTTGGTCGCGGTGAGGAGTTCTTTCTTGGCGTCGGCATATTTCTTCTGCTTGAAAAGCACCCAACCGAGGCTGTCGAGATAAGCGGCGTTGTCCACGTCCTCGTCCTTGGGGAGATCCTCGATTTTCTTGCGTTGTTCGCGATCCTTTTCGATGGCCTTGCGAATCAGCTTTTCGGCCTCGTCCACCTTCATGTCGTGATCGGCCCAGACGAATCCGAGGTCATTCATATACGTAGGATTGTCCGGGTCTTCTTTCATCAGGATTTCGAGTTGCTCGGCGCTCTTGTCGATCTGCTTGAGTTCGACGTAAATGTTGCTCAGGCCATAGCGGATTCGCTTGATGAACATCTCCCGCTGGGCTTCCTCCAACCGCTTGTTGTTCTTGAGCCGGTCGATGGTCTGGAGGTACGAGTCGGCGGCGTCGCCATACTTTTCGGCTTCACGGTACACTTCGGCCTTGAGCCGGACGAAGTACCAGCCGCCTTTGTCCTTCTCGATCAGGTTGTCGGCGATCTTCAACGCCTCGTCGATCTTGCCTTTGCGGGCGGTGGCGAGAACCAGCTTTTCGAGGATGAAAGGCTTCATCTGGTTGATCGGGCTTTCCACGTCATCCACCTGGATGTCGAGGAATTCCTGACAGGCCCGGATCGCCTCGTCAAATTTCTTGTTCTGGGAGTACAAGTCGATCATGTTGTCGAACACGTCGATGATCTTGCTGGCGCTCCCCAGCTTGGTGGCGTCGTCGGCGCAGAGCTTGTAGAAGATCTCGGCCGTCGGCACATCCTTCAGGCCTTGGGCCGCTCTCGCCAGGATGAAGCAAGCGTTGAACTTCAGGGGCTTCTTCTCGTCCTTGGCCATCTTGACGGCTTCGACGAGAAGTTTTTTGGTTGTTTCCTTGTCCTTCATGAGTTCAAACAACCGGGCGCTCATCGCGGTGGTGCCGGTCACTTGATTGAGTTTCAGCGCTTTTTCACGAAGGTCATCATCCGCTGAAAACGCGAACGATCCCGTGGTCAGCAACACAAGGGTGGCCGCCAGACACACCCGGAGGGGGGCCCGATCCATGAACATCTCCCGAAAAATAGTCTTCAAACTCGGCTTGTGCGGCGCATCTTAGCGAGTTTGCCCAATCGATGCCATGCGAACTTTTCGTCGATTATCCAATGTGTTCTTGAATGTCTCGGGAGGCCATGTTACCCTGCATCCGACATTTTGTCCGTCATTTTCTTCTCGTTTGAGGATGTCATCATGTCGAAACGCCGGGGCTTTACCCTAATCGAGTTATTGGTGGTCATCGCCATCATTGCGATCCTGATTGGATTGTTGTTGCCCGCCGTTCAGAAAATCCGCGAGGCCGCCAATCGAATGAAGTGCAGTAATAATCTCAAGCAGATCGGCTTGGGACTGCATAATTATCACGATGTGAGTTCACGGTTTCCCGTGGGTTACTCCCTTGGGGGAAACAATTCTTTGTTACCTCCGGGCGAACCCTTGCAGGCGTGGCCGGTGATTATCCTGCCGTACATCGAACAGGGAAACAATCCGGCCTACACCGGCGGGACAGTCGCTCCCGTGTCGATTTATTTGTGCCCGAGTCGTCGGAACACCAGCGTGGGCGCCAGGATTGATTATGGCACCGTTCACTCGGCCGCGTGGGACAACAATCACCGAGGACCGGGGCAGGCTTCCGCGGCCGGGGTGACCGGGTGGTACACGATCATGGGAGGCTGGTGCAGTTCCCAAGGGCGATGGCCCGTTGGTTTCACACTCGGAACCATCACCAACGGAACCTCAAACACGGGCTTGGTGTGCCACCGGGGCTTGAAACCCTCGCTCTACACCACCGGCGGAGTAAACGACATGCTGTTTGACGCACTAACCGGCGGAGACAGCGGGAATCAGCCGTGGTGGACGAACCGATCATGGATCGGCATCCAAGGGGACTCCAACACCGCGACATTTAACAACGTTGCCAGCGGACTGACGCTGGATTCCAATTACACCCAAGGAAGCAACCACACGGGGGTCAGCCCGACCTCCTGCGCGGACGGCTCGGTTCGCAACATCCGGTTTACCGTGGATATGAACTATTTTTGCGGCTTCTGGAACGCCAACAGCGGCGTGACGGGCAATGTGGATTGATGGGTCCTTGCGGGCGAGGCGAACATGAATTCGCCTCGCCCGTCATTTCATTTCACAGCGTTGGGCCGATGCTCCACGGGGCGAATTCTTCCTCGCCCACATCGTTCAGTTCGCTCTTGGTTTTCTCGCCGCTGGCCACGGAAAGAATCTTCTCGAAGATCTCCCGGCCAACCTCTTCCACCGGTACGCCGTCAAGCACCTTCCCGGCGTCGATGTCCATGTCGCCGAGCATGTGATTGTACAAGGGGCTGTTTGTGGCCACTTTAATGGACGGGGACGGTTTGCAACCGAACACCGAACCGCGACCGGTGGTGAACACCAACACGTTGGCCCCGCCGGCCACGATACCGGTCATGCTCACCGGGTCGTAACCGGGGGTGTCCATCACGACGAAGCCCTTGGCGGTCACCGGTTCGGCATAGTGGACCACGTCCACCATCGCCGTGGTGCCGGACTTGGCGATGGCCCCGAGCGATTTTTCGTAAATCGTCGTGAGGCCGCCTTCTTTGTTCCCGACGGAGGGATTGTTGTTGATCTCGACGCCGAAAATGCCGGTGTACCATTCCCACCACTTGATGCGTTCGACCAGTTTTTCGCCGACGGGCTGGTTGATCGCCCGGCGGGTGAGGAGGTGTTCGGCCCCGTAAATTTCAGGAGTTTCCCCGAGAATCGACGTGCCCCCCTGCTGGACAATCAAGTCACTGGCCACGCCCAACGCCGGGTTGGCGGTCACGCCGCTATTCCCGTCCGACCCGCCGCAGTTTGTCCCAAGCATGATGTGTTTGGCGGGGAGTTCCACCCGGCGAAACTCATTGACGACCGGCAACATCGCCGTGACTGCTTTGACACCAGCATCGACCGTTTTGGCGATCCCGCCGGTTTCCTGAATGTTCAGCACGAGAGGTTGCTGCCGGGGAATCCCGAGGGTCACCAGTTCCAGATGCTCGCCATTGACCAAGTGCATCGCCTGACCGGTTTCGCACCCGAGGCCGATCAGAATATACGCGGCGACGTTCGGATGCCGGGCGAACCCGGCCAGCGTCCGGTCGAGTTGCTTGTGGTCGGACCCGTCGTAAGCCATCGCGCAGCCATGCTTGTGAACAATCGGAACGACACCGTCCACGTTTGGATAATTCTTGAGGATGCCGCTCGATTTGATCCGTTCGGCCACATACTTGCTGGTGGCGGCCGAGCAATTCACCGTGCTGATGATCGCGATGAAGTTTCGGGTGCCGTATCGCTGGTGGGCGGCCCGCTCCGGTCCCCGGTCAAACCCCATAAAGGTGCGATTTTGGGAAGGCGGTCCGGGGGGTTCCGGGATCTCCGTGCTGTAGGCGTAATCCCGCTGGAAGGTTCCGAGTTTGACGTTGTGAACGTGGACGTGTTCCCCCGTGGCGATGTTCTTGGCCGCGAACCCGATGATCTGGCCGTACTTGAGAATCGGATCGCCTTCCTTGATCGGCTGGACGGCAAACTTGTGCCCGAGTTTCACCTGACCGGGAACAACAACGGGCCGGCCGTCGATCTGGACTTCCGTCCCGGCGGGGATCGGCTTGGCCGCGACGGCGATGTTGTCTTGGGGACGCAAATGGACGGCGAGAGTTTTCAGCGGAATCACCGGCATCGGGGTACTTTCCTGAATGGCTCGGGGGAAACACAAGAGATGATTTTAGTTTACAAGATTGGCGAACGGCATGGAACGCAAACGGGGCAACCTTCAAGAGGTTGCCCCGTCAAATGGCTGGTGAATAAAAGCGATCAACCCTGCGGCTTTGAGATGTCGATCACCAAATCTTCGCCCCCGGCGATGTCCCGCACGACCTGCGTTTTGTCCATGCTGAATTTTCCACCGAACGGATCGCTGGCCACAGGCAGGCCGGAGGTGAGGAAAATCGCAATTTTATACTTGCCCGGTTTGATGCCGTTCACTTCAAATGTGCCCGCCTGAGCATTCACTTGAGCTGTCACCACATCTCCGTTTCCCTCGGCCAAGATAAACTTGATCTGGATCGGAGACGAATTGGGGGCATTGGCGAGCGGCGGGGCGGACACTCCCTTGGGGTACTTGATCTTGCTTTCATCGAAAGACCACGGATTGCCCTTGTCGACCAGCTTTCCCCGCAGGGATACTTTGGGGGTGTTGTCCTTTTTCTCGTCGCCGCAACCAACGACGAAAAAACAAACGAAACTCGCCGCCAGCATTAGCACCGGCTGAGAACGTGCAATGTGCATTGGGATACCGATCAAAAATTGGACGCACGGAGCCATCAACGAAACCGGACATCGCTCAAGACCGAGCGATGTCCGTCAAAAAATGCCGACCTGCTCACAAATCATTTCCCAAATTCTCGCCACCGGCGCGAGAACCGAGGGCGGCAAAGGTGGTTTGGCTGACGCTAAATCGCACGAATCGAACGGAGCCGTCGCTCAAACCAACGTTCAACCCGCCCGTGTGGGAAGAGCCGAAACGCTGTTGTCCGTCCCCGCCGGCGGGAGTGTTCACGTCGGCAATCGGTGTGATGTTGGTGTAACGGACCGTGTCGTGATCCCACCCGGAGGTGTACCCTTCGTTGTCATCACCCTGAAAACTTCCCAAAAACGCCCGGTTCAACATCTTTTCGCCAAGAACAAGCGTGTTGCTCAGGCCATCGGTGATGGCCGCGAAATTGTAACCGACGTAACCGTAGGCCACCGGACCGGTTTGCTCCAGATTGCCGGCGGCATAGTCCGTCATCCCGTGGGTGTTGGCTGATGCCGGGCCATACCAATTGGCCCCAGAAATCGCCTGCGGAGCACGTCGGGAGGGACAAAACATCGTTTTAATCTTGGCCCCCATCGCATTGGACTGGCAATCATCCGTTGTCGCGCCGCCGCCACCCTTCCAAACGGCGTCTTGCTCAATGTAAGGCAGAATTTGGAAGCCCCAGCCAGCCAACTGCTGATCGAGAGTGGCCGGTTGGCCAACCGCCAAGAAGGTTGGGGGATTGGACCAAGTCGTCCCTCCGCTTGGGAGGCGGCCAAGGGTGTCATGGTGACCGTGGAAGGCCAAACCCATCTGCTTGAGATTGTTGGAGCAGCTCATCCGGTTGGCGGCTTCCCGAATCTTCTGCACGGCGGGGAGAAGCAGGCCAATCAAAATCGCGATGATGGCGATGACGACGAGCAACTCAATGAGAGTAAAACCTCTGCGACCGCGAATTTGCGGCAAAGAATACGGCACCATTTTTGGACTCCAAAATTACTTTCAAATGACGTGAAAAAGAAATGAAAGTAAAATTAGGGTAACAAGAATGTTACAATAAATCCACCGCAAAATGCCCGAATTGGAGCAGTTTTTGCCCGGAATAGTTTCAGAAATGGCAAGAATTTGTCAAAAAAATCGACTCAAAATAAACGCCGAAATTTTTGTTCGGCATCAACCTTCGTCGCAATTCAATGAGTGAGGGGGTAACACTCCTCAAAAGGGACGAGCGAGCCGGGGGATGTCACCCCGGCTCAATTCCCCGCCATCATCTGACGGAAATTCAACCGTCGCCCGATTTCATTCTCACGGGGCCGGAGCCGATTGGTTCCGGCCCTGTGTGTTTTTCTCCCTGCAAACCACCCATATCGCCGCGAAGAAACCAACGATCACCCCAATTCCGACGCCGATTCTCGCCCAGCGAACACCGGCCGGCTCACGCTTTAAAGGTGTTTCTTCAGGTTTCAGATTGGAGTCTGGCACCGTGAACGGTTCCAACACCACATGGCCGTAATGTTCGGCCCGGAGGACGTACTCGCCCGACGCCAGGCGAAGGGCGGTCCATTTCCCGGTGTCATCCGTTCGGCCTTCCACCAGAACGGCATCCCCCTGTCGGATCTGAATTTTGGCCCCGTCGGCCGGGCTATCGTCCTCGTAGTAAACCTCGACTAACACTTCTGTCTCGGTGAGCCGACACGTCGCCAGCATCTTGTGGGCGTGAGCGGACGAATGAGTCAGCAGACCGAGAAGGACGACAGCCAGCGCCGGACGGATCATTTCTTGGCTTCCAACAATTGCAGTTTCAAATCCTTGTAACGGACTTCCATCGCCCCGCCGGAGTGAAGTTGCAGGCCGAAGATCCCTCGCTTCGCCCCCGGTTCATCCGTGAGATCAACACAGGCCTTGCCGTTGATGAACGTCTTGATTGACGAACCATCGGCCACGATTTCGTAGGTGTTCCACTCCCCCGATTTCACATGGGCCTCGCCGGATTTATCCCACAACAAGCCCCGGCCGCTTTCCTCATACAGTTTACCCCACCAACCCGCCCCGACATCGGCTTGGTAGCCGCGCATCTCCCCGTCTGGAAGGGCTTCGCTGCGGAACTGCACGCCGCTGTTTTCCTTGTTCGGCGTTAGCTTCACCTGGAGAGTGAGCTTAAAGTTCTCGACCGCGAGTTCTGATCGCAGAAATTCATTCCGCTTCAGCCCATCTGTCTTGCCGACAATCTCGCCGTTCTCAACCGACCACAATTCCGGCTTGCCGATCCAACCGGTCAGGTCTTTCCCGTTGAAGAAGTCTTTGGAGTTCTCGACGGTGGCCAGCATCGACGTTTGGGCGGGATTTTGCAGATATGCGAACAGAGACCGGATTTCGTGTTCCTTGAATGGCTTGAGTTGATCCTCGGGCATCATGGACACGGTCGTTTCCTTCCGCGAATCGATATCCGCGATGTTGACGACCAGCACTTCGTTGGCGGTTTGAACGGTGACTGCGTTCGCGTTTTGCCCCTTCACGATGCCGGTGATTGTCCGGCCGTTGGCCAGTTGGAAAACGGTGGGCATGTAATCCTTGGGGATCACGGCGCTGGGGTCGAGGATGTTTTCCAACAGATAATCGAGGTTCGCCCGGTTGGATCCGGTGATGTCCGGGCCGACCGCACCGCCAACGCCAAAGAGTTTGTGGCATTGCTGGCAGGTCTTGGCGAACAACGCCCGGCCGAGCATCAAATCCGGCTTCGGCTGGCCGGGTTTCGCCAGCAGCGTTTTCATCTCCCGCATCGCCTGTTGCCGGGCCACCGGGGTGTCACGGACGGTTCCCCATACCCGCGTGATGTCGGCGGCCAGCGTCTTGTCCGGAAGGTTTCGCATCGAGCGAATCACGTCGGCCGAGACATCGGCCGGGGACACGACTTTTTCCTCAATGGCTTTCAACAGTGCCTTCGCGGAAGCGGGACGGGCCGCCAATGTGTTTTGAGCATCCCGGCGTTCATCCAAGTTAAGCGTCTTCCACTTCGCCAGAATTGCCGCCGGGGCCGCCGGATCATCATACCCAGCCAATCCCCGAATCGCGGCCCCACGGAGAGCATTGTCGTCCAAGAGCGCCCGCAGGACCGGGGCAAGTTCCTTGTCTTGGGCGTTCAGGAGCGTGTCGAGATTCTTGAGCCGGATGGCCGGGACCAGTTTGGTGTTGGTCAACGATTGCCGCAACTTGGCCAATTGTTTCGGATCGCCGAACGCGGCCGCGAGGTTTGAGACCGCCGCCTGAAGTCTGGCGTCTTTCGTCTTCTCAACGGCCGCCATCGTCTCCGACCACTTCTCGGGCATCCCGAGATTTCGGCGGCCCTTGAAGCCATCGTTGACACCGTCGAGCAAAGTGGCCAGTCGCGGATCAGCACTGTTGGCCATCTCGCCAATAACCTTGGCCAGCAAATCGTTCTCCACCATCCCGGACGTGGTGGCGATTCGCCGGGCCGTGAAATGGACCAACAGAGGAATCTTCCCCTCGGTGGCCAGTTTCATCGCCGTCGCCGGATCTTTTTCGGCGACGGATTCAAGAGCATACCAATACAGCAGCGGAAGATTGTGGTCGGCCGCCTCCTCGGCATGTGACAACAATTGTTTCAAAACAACGATCCGGCTCTCAAGGGGCAACTTGCCAAGGCCCGAGGCAATGACCCGGTGGGAAACCGGAGCATTGTCTCGACTGGCTGCTTGAAGCACGCTCTGCAATTTCTCTCCGGCTTCTTTGGAAATTGAATTCATCAACATTCGGATCACATAGGCTTGGACCGGCGAGTCAGGTTGTTTGGGTTGCAAACGGCCCATCGTCAGTTCTTCATCCAACGCCGCCACTAACCACATCAATCGCAACCGCTTGGAATCGTGACCCGGTTGAACATCAACCACCACCTTCAACACGTCCCTTAGATGTCGAGTATCAATGCCCACTCGCTCTTGCAAGATTCGCCGTGAGTGCCGAACCATCCACTCGTTGTCGCTGAGTTGCAATTTCACCAACTCTTCGTCTGACAGCTTTTGCAGATCAAGTCCCTTCACCGGGATGGTGCTCTCATGCACGATCTTGTAAACACGGCCGTTGGTGCGGTCCCAAATTTCCGGTTCCGGGCGGTGACAGGTTTGCTTGTCGTACCAGTCGATCATGTAGACGTTGCCGTCCGGGGCGGGTTGCAGGCCGACGATCAGCGAATAGCGGTCGTTCGTCAGCAGGAAATCCGGGTTCCGGTCGGCTTCGTAGCCGCTTCCCTTGGGCGTGATGACATCCACGTTAAGACGGTGACCGTGGATGTTGCCCATAAACAATTTGCCGTGATATTCCTTCGGCCACAAGCCACCCTGATAGCACAACAGGCCGCTATGGGCGTGGCCACCGCCGACTTCATCGGATCGGCCGTTGCCGGAGTGCGGCGTCGCGCCCACATAATGCCGGTGTTTGGCAATTGTGGGGATATCCGCGTAGGTGTAAGGGTTAAAATGGAATCCGGCCTGTCGTTGGTATCGGCCGCCTTGGATGATGTGCCACATGTGCGGAATCACGCAGGCTTCGACAAACGCCTCGCCATGCTCGTTGAAGTCCAGCCCCCACGGATTGCTGGTGCCTTGGGCGAAGACCTCGAATTCGTGTTTGGTCGGGTGGTAACGCCAGATGCCCGCGTTGATCGGCGTGCGGTCCTTGTCCGGCGTTCCGGGCTTGCCGACGCGGCTATGAGTAAAGACGCCATGACAGCCGTAGAGCCAGCCATCCGGCCCCCAGATGAAGCTGTTCAGCGTTTCGTGGGTGTCTTGATAGCCCCAACCGTCGAGGAGGATTTTCGGTTCACCGGCCTTGTCGGTTGCTTGATCGTGCGGGATGAACATGAAATACGGGGCGGCACCGACCCACACGCCGCCGAAACCGAGCTCGATGCCGCTGACGAGATTCAACCCCTCGATGAAGGTGGTCCGCTTGTCAAATTTCCCGTCGCCGTCGGTGTCCTCGAAGATGAGGATCTTGTCCCCCTTCTTCCGTTCCGCCTCGGGAAGCAAAGGGCCATCGAACGGCAACCTTTTTGGGTAAGCATAAGCTTCGACCACCCAGAGACGGCCCCGGTCATCCGTACACATGGCGATCGGTTGATGAACATCCGGCTCACCCGCGAAGAGTTTCACAGAGAACCCCTTGGGCACAGTCATCGCCTTGGCGGCTTCCTCCGGGGGAAGCCCGGCGTATTTGAAAGCGTCCGGTGCGGTCGCCTTGGGCCGGGGAGCAATCTTGGGCTCCTCGGCATGGAACCGGAAGTCGTCAAAGTTCACATGCCCCCACGGACCGGCGTTCTGATCGACGATGCGGATGAAAATCTCTTTGTCCTTGAGCGGCCGAAGATCGACGGCCACGCGGGACAACTCCTCGGTTTCTGATCCGCTTGTCTTGAAGAACACCGCCTTGGTGTCTGTTCGGATTAATTCGACGCGGGTGTTCTCATGCGGCCCCCCGGCCACGAGGAAGCTTGCCCACGGATGAGTGACTTTGAACGCGACGCTGGTGAGCGTGCCGACCGGCTTGTCGGAGTATTTTTCATACCCGCCGATCCACCATTGCCCCTGATGGCGGCTCCGCATGTCGCCCCTTCGGGCGGCAACGGTATCCCCCTTGATCGGTTGATCCTTGAAGGCATCGCCGGTGGCGGTCCAATCCTTCAGGGTGCCGGTCTCGAAATCGAGGTTCAACGGTTTGCCATCAGTGCCGACGGGCAAAACGCCGTCGTCCGCGAGGGCCATTGATGGAAGAAAAAGCAGGAGGGAAAGGAGGAGTCGCATGGGAGAGTTTCTTGTTTCTGGTTTCTAGTTTCTCGTTCAAAACCAAGAACGTGAAGGGTGCTGATCCGGTTAACTAGAAACTAGAAACTAGAAACCAGAAACTCCAGACGGAGACGAACACAAACTGAAAAGAGGCGGAAGATTAATCGTCTCCCGTTTCCTCGTCCGGCGGTTTTGAATCGAAGGCTTTTTTCTCAAACCGTTCCAGTTGTTTGCGGAAATAGGGGCTTTTGGGTTCGAGTTGGGCACACTTCTTCATGAGTTCGAGGGCCTTGGGACGATCCTTGAGCCGGAAGTGAATTTCGGCCAGCGTGTCGATATAGCCGGCGGAATTGGGATGGAGGGCGACCGCCTTCTCGGCATGTTTCTTCGCTTCTTCGAGATCACGGTTGCAGTTCACCATCACCCAAGCGAGGCTGTTCCGCAAGTCGCCGCTGGAGCCGAAATCTTTGATGGCCGATTCGTAAGCGTCCCGCAGTTGCTTGTACAACCCGTCGGCTTCCTTCTTGCGACCCGACCGGTCAAGTTCCGGCACAAAGTCGATGGCGAGTTCCACGTTGCCCGGCAACAGGTCAAGGCTCTGTCGGGCTTCCTTCAAGGCTTCGTCCACCTTCCCGGCCGCGAGCATCGCCCGCAGGCGGTAACTCCGGGACAGTTCCGGCACGGTGAGATAGGCTCGCGGATCTTGAAACGTCGCCCCGGTGCGAAACAGACTGATGACATCCTTTTCGTAATACCGGGCCGCCCCGGCGAAATCCTTTTGCCGGGCGAGGAGACGGGCCATCCGCAAATGGACGTTGCCAACATAAAAGCTGCGGAACCAACCCGTGTCGAGGATCAATTGCATTTCCCGGCGGGAATCCTCGTCAAATCCCCGCTTGGCCAGTTCATCGCCGAACATCGAGCGGACGACCTCATTGCCCAACGGGACCCAATGCGAGGCTTCGATGATCGGCCGGCCCTTCTTTTCCTCCCCGGCTTTCACAAGCGATTGCCCTTGAAGGAAAAGAGCCAGCGGGTGATCCGGCTGAGATTTCCACGCCCGTTCGTACATCTCGGCCGCCTCTTTGTGACGGCCATCCTTGGAAAGAAAATCGGCATAGCCAAGGAGTTTTTCGTGGCTGAAAGCCTCTTCATCGCTGACATCATTCGGCTCGAACTCAACCCCGTTCGACGGTGTCTCCGTTTTGACTTTTGGTTGCGGCTTCGGCGTCTTCAAGCCCACCGACCGCCGGTAGGCCGCGTCGGCTTTTTTGGAATCCCTGTGTCGGCGGTAGAGTTCCGCCAGGGCAAAGTCGTTTTGCCGACGATCCACCGGAGGCGCGAAAGGGCCGGAGGGGCGTTCCGGTTCCAGTTTGTGTGTCAGCCCTTTTTCCAGAAGTTCGATGTCTTTGGCGGCGCCTTTTCCGGCAAATAGTTTTTCCAGGCGTTGGAATTGTTCCAACGGGTCCTTTTCACCCTCGGCCTTCCGAATGACCTGCCACCAAGTGAACGGCACAAAACCCATGTCTTCGTAAAGCCTGTCGAAAACATCCGTGATGTCTTCCCGGTCTCCCCGGCGGTTTAACAGCATGGACGAGACTTTGGACGCGCATTCGATGGCCAGATTCCGATGGCCCGCCCGCACAAGATCCTTGACGATCAAACTCGCCTGGGGGACGAGTTGAGGCTTCATTTGGATGATGTCCAGTTGCTTCCGACAAAGTTGTGTCGCCGAATCGGTCTCCCCCAAGTTGGAGAGAATAATCACCCGGCGAAAATTCAGTTCCAGTTGGCGGACTTCAAAATCTTCCTCTTTTTCAATCTCCTTCAACGCCTTGTCCGCAAACGCAAAGGCTTCGCGGAACTTCAACTGGGCGCATAAGAGATCGAAGACAATGGCGCTGGCGGTGCCCGGCCGATCCTTCAGCAGCTTGATCGCTTCCCCCCCTTCCCCGTTGAGCAAGAGAGCCTTCGCAAACTCGCGGGCGGTGAAGTCGTCCCCCTCGACGCCGTTCAAGTCTTTGCGGAGTTCGGCAATGGCCTCGTCGTACTTGGCCTTGTCCCCGGAAATACGGTGGTAGGCCGCCGCCAGCCCGCGTTGGTCGCCATCGTCCTCCCCGCGAACCAGTGGCGCGGCCGCCAGCGTTTTCCAGTCGTTGGATTCCCAGGCCACATCAGATCGCAGTTCCTTGTTGTCGGCCGCGCTGGCATATTTGGCGGCCTGCTTCCAGTCTTTCTTCGTGCGATACAAATAGGCGAGCGTTTCTTGGGCACGAACGCGGTCAGTCCCCTTCAGGAGGGCAACCTCCGCTTCCAGTCGCTTGATGGTCAGGTCGGTTTGCTTGCGGAGATAGAGGAAGGTGGCGAAGTCCCCCAGCGAGGCGTTGTTGCCATGCGAGAGACAAATTTCGAGAAGTTCGCCGGCTTCATCAAGTTGGTTGGCGACGATCAACACCGGCACGGTTGCACGGGCTTGGAAGGACAAATTGAAATACATTTCCTTCCGGAGATCCGGATTCGTCTCGCGGGCGATCAATTTGCGGAGAGTGCTGAAACGGGTGGGTTTCAGCCGCATCATATCGGCCAGAACCTGTTGTCGCTGGTTTTGGTCGCCACCGCGAAAGTTCTCGATGAGTTTCAACAGGTCCGGCGGCGTGTCGGGGTAAATCCCCCAATCGAATTTTTCCAGAATAGATTTGGCCCGATTGGTCGTTTCCTCATCCTTGCTTTGGGCCGCTTCCCGGAGGACCGGCTCGGCCAGGCGTCCGGCTTCCCATAGGGTGCGCGAGGCTTTTTCCCGCACGGCAAAACGCGAGTGGGCCAAATCTTCGACGGCCTTGCGTAATTGTTCCGGGGTGGCCGGGGCTGACTTGGGAGCGGGTGTTTGGGACCACGCCAGAGACATGGTTCCCGCAAACAACAAAGCCAGGCTGAGACAACGCACGGCATTCTCCCCGGAGGACGAGAGGCATTGTGCATGGTAGCCGCTAATGTTGTGTCTGGAAACCTGCTTCTCGAAGTACCGGAAGATGAAGACCTGTTGGTCGGGGCGAATTGCTTGGCTTGAATTGCAAGTGGGCGATGGACAGGGCGCTGGCTTTCAACACCCTGTCCGCATCGTTCCACGACATTATGGCACTTGGACGAAATCCCCGTCCGACACCGTTTCGCTGGCCGGGAAATCCTTCTTGGCCGGATATACTTCTCGCGGGGGCGGCCCCTGTTCCGGGTAGTGTTCCGCATACTGTTCCGGATGCGTTTCCTTCCAGAAGCACCGCAGGGCCACCTGACCGCACCGTTCCTGGAACTGGGCGGGTGTTTCCTGCAAATTCGTGAAGTGATCCACGAATTCCAGCATCTTCAGGTATTCATCCGGGTATTCGCCCAGAATCCGCTTGGCCATCAACTTCTTGTCGGCCACTTCCATGTAAGTCAACTCGACCGCTTTGTCCACCCGGCCGGGTCGCGTGGAGATGAACTCCGTCATCCCGTCCGGCAACTTTCGCGGCTGGCCCAATGCCGGGTCGATCTTGCTCAGATCGTTCGTGGTCAGGATGGTGAAGATCCCGTCCGTCCGTTCCACGCCGTCGAGGCAGTTCAGCAAACAGTCAAACGTCAGCGGGGAGAAGGAATCCCGGCCCCCCTTGTCGTCCTTCTGGCCGTTGCTGTCCTTGTCCCGCGCGAACATCATGGACATCATGCTGTTCCGCCGGGCGACGTTTTCCCGGCCGTGGAACACGTTATCGATGTCTTCGATCAGGGCAACACACGGCACATTCACCTGCATGTCCGTCCACGCCTTGATTAACTCATGGTTGGACATTTCCGCAAGATTGAACACGTAAATCGGCATGTTCAAGTCTTCGGCGAAGGCGCGGGCCAGGGCCGTTTTGCCCGTCCCCGGAGGGCCGTACAACAGCCAGCCCCGTTTCCACGGGATGCCCTTCTCCGCATACCATTTCCGGTTGTTCCGCCAGAGTTCGATCTCGTTGATGAGATTCTTGATCCGCATCGGGAAGATCAGATTGTCCAATGCCCGGCCTTTGTGCAACGGCATCTTGCCGAGATCTTCCGGCTTGAGGCCAAGCAACCGGTAATAGCCTTGCTGATACCACGCCAGCCCGTTGGCGTGCTGGTTGCGGGCATCGTTCTCATCGCCCCGTTTCGGCACATAGTTGATGACGAAACGGGCCTTGGCCTTTTCTTCGGTGCTGGCGTTGTTCCAAGTCAGATCGTTGGCTGCGTCGCAGGCATCGAGCAACAACCGTTCGACGTTGAGGCAACAACGAACGAAAGTCAGCGTGGAATGAACCTTGGTCGCGTCCTCATGGTTGCCGCCTTGGTTCTTGTTGCCGGCCTTCGCCTTGGCTTCGACGGCGTTGTTGTAAAAGAACGGAATCCAACCGTTCCAGAAGATCATGCTTCGGGTGCCGTATTGTTCGTAAGGGACCAGCCCGTATTTGCCGTCCCGCCGGTGGGCGTACCAGGCGCCGTACATTCGGTCGTACATCCGGGAGCGTTTATACTTGGCGATCAGGTGGGCCACGAGGGCGTTGTGGGCCTCCTCGGTCGGGATTTCAATCTGTTGCACGAACAGATTGGCGATCCGCCAAAGCACGGTCTTAATCTTGGACCAGAAGCCGGCCAGCATGCCCAACGCCCCGATCAGGGCGCCGCCGGCCATGTATTTCCAGATGTCTTCCATGGTCGAGCCTCTCTTGGTGAAATTTGGGGAAACGAATGCGGATAAACTCCGGCAGACCGCGAGCCGGAGGCTCCCCTGCCCCCGCGCGGGATTATACCGGAACTGTCAAATGATGTACCAAACGGAGAGAGGGGTTGCGATGTCGGTTCGCGCGGGAATTCGCCAAGTCGTTTCCTGATGGCCCAATCCGCTTACAATGACGTGGATCACCCGCGTTTGAAAGGTTTTTTCGTGTACGAAGAACAGGCTCCGCCGCGACAAGCGGGCGAACTCCGTTGGACTGTGTTTGGCATCTCCTATCGCATCCTGCCCTCGTTTTGGCTGATTTCCGCCCTATTGGCTTATGTGTTCATCGGGCCGAATGTGGGCGGCATTGCGGTGGATGTCGCCTGCATCTTCGTGGCGATCGTTTTTACGACGCTGGTGCAGGGGATCGTTTATCGTTCCTACGGTCTCTACTCCACGGTCGTCATCCAAGAGTTTGGAGGGGGGGTTATCCCCGAGGCCGAACCGCCGACGGCGCTCCAACGGATCATCGTGGCTCTCGCCTCGCCGTTCTCGTGCTTCCTGCTCTACGCGGTCGTGTATTATTCAAACCAAGAATTCAAATGGGCCGTCGCCAGCCCGCCTTACTCCCAGTTCGCCTATTTCATCCTCTGTGTGGTCGGGCTGTTTTGGGGCATCATCGGGTTGCTGCCGATCTATCCTTATCCGGGCGGCCGGGTGATGTTGGAAGTCTTCGGCTACTTCTCGCCGGTGAAGGGATTGATCGCCACGCTCATCATGTCGATCATTGTGGGAGTTGCCTACGTCGCTTATGTGGGGGCCGTTGTCTTTGCCAAAGTGATGCCGGAAATCCCGATTTACGACAAAATCACCCTGCCCGCGAGTATTTTTGTGGGCGTCTTTTTCGCCATCGCCACGATACGAAATGTGCAACTGCTGAACATCGTCCGCGCCCAACGCCGACAATACCGGGCCAATGAATACGTCGACGACGCTCCGTGGGACAACCGCTGATTCGGGAGGGGTGATTCATGTTCTCCCCCGAGGAAGCCGCCTTCATCGACCGGATTCGGGAAGACAATGCCGACGATCTTCCCCGGTTGATCTACGCCGACTGGCTGGACGAACACGGCCATCAACCACGGGCCGACTTCATCAGGGTGCAATGCGCCCTGGCGAAGATGGCCGAGGACGATCCCAACACCGAAACGCTGCGGATGTACGAAAACTCCCTGCTTGAGTCTTATTCCGACGAATGGACGCAAAAGATCGGCCAAATCGTGGAGGGGCTGTCGTTCCGGCGAGGGATGATCGAGGCGGTGACGGTGACGCCGAGACAGTTTCTGGCGATCGGCGAAAATGGGTATCAACGCTATCCGATCCGACGATTTCGGCTAGTTGAACTCGGCGAATCGGCCCCGAAAATCTTCCAGTCGCCGTTGATGCGATTCGTGGTCGAACTGGATTTTTCCCAATCCACGCTCGACGGTTTTCGATGCGCCACGGTGGCCCGCGCCCGCCACCTGCGGAATCTGGAATGGCTGGATCTCGGTTTCACCGGCATCGACCACATGGCGCTGACCATGCTATTGCATTCCCCGGTGATGAGCCGACTGAAGACCCTTCGGCTGGTCGAGAACCGCACGATCAACGCCGACAGTTTGCGGGCGATCCTGACCTCAGAACACCTGTCCGAATTGGAAACGCTTGATCTGAGCGGCAACCTGATGACGTCGCGGGATCTTGATGTTCTCCTGCGTGAATTCGACGCCCTTCCAAATTTGAAATTCATCCACTTGCAGGGAAACCGATTGGGCGTGGGTATTCGCGAGTTCGCCAACTCCATGTTGATGGATCAACTGGTGAAACACGACCCGGAACTCAATCTGTCCTCCAATGAAATCGCTTCCGAGGGAGTCGAGGAACTTGTCGAATCCCCGCCCTTCTCCAAGGTGAAAACCTTGATCTTGGATCAAAACCCGGTCCGGGATTCGGGGTTGTCCCACCTCATCCGTTCGTTCAATACGAGGAATCTGCAAACTATCGGCCTTGTGAATTGCGGGCTGTCGGATGACAGCATTCGAGAAATGGCGAATAGCCCCCTGATGGGCCGGTTGCAAAAACTGGATCTGCGGGGGAATCTCATCACGCGGGAAAGCGTTGACCGGCTTCAGGAAATGAGTCGTCGAAAATTGTCCGGAGGAACTTTGACGATCAAAACAGACGACGAGTTGCTCACGTCCCGGCCATCACTCTCATCGCTGTTGTGGCAAATGCAACGACGAGAATCGTGAACGGCCCGTCAAATCGTGTCCAGACTCACCACATTTGGACACATCTTTCGCAAGCGATCCGTGAGGTAGGCCCGGACTTCGGCGGCCGTCTGCATTCGCAACGCTTTCTTGGCCACCCGGTGGGCCGTGTCCACCTTGATCGACCGCACCATCTCTTTGATGGTGGGGATGAACGACGGACTCATGCTCATCCGGCGAAGGCCAAAACCCAATAGCGGAAGCAAACAAACCGGCTTGCCCGCCATCTCGCCGCAGAGGGTCACCGGTTTCGCGTGGGCGTTGCATTTGCCGATGATCTTTTTCAACACGCGCAGCACGGCCGGATGGCACGGGTCGCAAAGATGGGCCACGCGGGGATTATCCCGGTCGGCGGCCATCATGTATTGGATCAGATCGTTCGAGCCGATGCTGACGTAATCCACCTCGCGGATGATGTGATCGATGCAAATCGCCGCCGCCGGCACCTCGACCATTACTCCGAAGGAGACTTGCTCGCCATAGGGGACTTTTTGCTGATGAAGGGCCATTCTCGCCCGGTCCACGAGGCGCTTGAGTTTCCGTACCTCGTCCACCGTGCTAATCATCGGGAAGAGAATGCTCACCTGCCCCCCGACGGCCGCCCGCAGGATCGCCCGAAGTTGGGTCTGAAAAAACTCCGGATGTTCCGAGGACATGCGGATGCTTCGCCAGCCCATGAACGGGTTCGCCTCGCGATGGTGGGCGAAATATTTGACATGCTTGTCCCCGCCCAAATCCAGCGTGCGGACGACAACGGAATGGTTCGGAGCGGCTTCAATGACCTTTCGATATTCCTCGGTTTGTTCCTCTTCTGTCGGCACAGACGGGTGCGTCAGAAACACATACTCGGTGCGAAACAAACCCACGCCATCGGCCCCGACCTCGGTGGCGGTGACCGCATCGGCGGCGGTGTTGACGTTGGCGAACAATTCAATGCGGACGCCGTCTTTGGTGATCGCTTTCAGATCTCGGTTTTCAAAGAGCGAGTGCCGGAGGTCAACGTATTCCCGTTGCAGTTTCCGATACGCCGCCTCGACCTCCGGTCCGGGATTGATGATGATGATTCCTTCCCGGCCATCAACAATCACCAAATCGTTCGCGTGGACTTTCGACATCAACCCCTGCAGCCCCGAAACGGCCGGGATGCCCAGCGTGCGGGCAAGAACGGCCGCGTGCCCGGTGCTGCCACCGGCCTCGGTGATGATTCCCGACACGGCCAGCCGGTCGAAGAGGGCCGCTTGCGAAGGGCGGATTTCGGGGGCCACCAGGATGACCGCCTCTTCCGTCGAGATGTGGGCAAACGTGTTGACGTCGGCCAGTTGCTGGATGAGTTGCTCGACCACATCGCGGATGTCCGTCATCCGCTCCCGAAGATAGTCGTCGTGGATTTTGGCGAAGTAAACGTCGTATTCTTCCAACGCCTTGTTGAGGCTCGAAATCGCGTCAAGGGAATGATGGAGGATGAATCCCTTCACCTTGGCGACGAAGGCGGGATCGCGCACGAGCATCCGGTGGGCGCGAAAAATGCCCGCCGATTCCTCGCCCAGTTGCACGCGAATGCGCTCGATGGTCGAGTCTAATTGCGTGGCAACCGCATCACACGCCTTGTCAAAGCGGGACACCTCGGACGACAATCCGGCCGCGTCGAGCAGGCTCGGGTTGTGTCGCGCCAGGGCGGGGTCGAGTCGAAACGCCCTGGCGACGGCAACGCCGGGCGAGATTGGCAATCCTCGGATCATGCCTTTACTTTACCCGTTTCGCCGCAGAGGAGAAAGATGTTGCCGTGTGGAGACCGGAACTTTTATGGCTGGCAACCGTTAGATGGCTATACTGCACGAAACATCGCCCGCCTCTTCCCTTGGTGGATTCATGCTCCGCAAACTGTTCTTCACCCTGGCCCTTTCGACCCTCCTGATGGGGGTTGTTTTCGCAGACACTTATGGAGAAAAGGTCACGGCGGTTGATGCCAAGGGGAACACGATCAGCATCACCGTGGACAAGAAGGAAAAGTCCTTCAAAGTCGATCCCAAGGCTCAATTTCTCTCGCAGGTGAAAGCCGGGAAACGATTGAACGTGACCGCGTTGAAGGACGGTCTCAAATCCGTCAAATCCGGCGATGATGTGGTGCTGACCACCGAACTCAAGGACGGCGAAGAGATCGTGACCAAGGTAGTGGTTTCGCCGGCCGTCTTGGCCCCGAAGAAGAAAGCCGAACCGAAAAAAGTGGAACCCAAGAAGGAATAATCCCCCCGCTCTGCCTCATTTCTCAAAAGAGATCGGAAATTCCAATGCTTCTCCGATCCTTTACGCATGCTTCATGAGTTGCTCGTTTCCCGCGCCTAGTGTGTTTTAAACGCTCACACGGGAGACACGCATGACCGAGGCGTTGGTCATTTCTGATCTGCACTTGGGAAGCGAGAACTGTCAGGCCCGCGAACTCACCATGTTCCTCGAGGAGATCGCCGACGGCTCCCGTCCGACGAAATGCCTCATTCTCAACGGGGACGTGTTTGACTCCATCGATTTTCGCCGACTCAAGAAACATCATTGGAAGGTGTTGTCTCTGCTGCGGAAGTTGTCGGACGACATCGAAATCATCTGGATCAACGGAAACCACGACGGCCCGGCGGAAATCATCTCACACCTGTTGGGTGTCGAAGTTCGGGATGAACTGGTGCTGGAAAGTGGCGGTCGAAAAATTCTTTTTCATCACGGCCACCGCTTCGACAAATTTATCGACGATCATCCGGTCATCACGGCCATTGGCGACTTCATTTATCGCGTATTGCAGAAAATCGATTCCACTCATTCCTTCGCACGAACAGCCAAGCGGAAGAGCAAGATTTTCCTGCGGTGCGCTTCCAAGATCGAAACGCGGTCAATCGAATATGCCCGGAAAATCGGATGCGACGCAGCGGCCTGCGGGCACACCCATCATGCCCTGGCCAATGAGAGTGGTCCGATTGCCTATTACAACAGTGGTTGTTGGACCGAAAAGCCCTGTCGATTCTTGAGCGTCCGGGACGGGCGGGTGGAATTGCATTCCTACAGCGAGATTCGTCAAGAAACCGCGCAGGAAACCCTGTTGGTATGATTCACGCCGCCAGCCGCACGGTCGGCGGCGCGGATTGCAGGGGCTTGAAAGCCTTCAAGATCAGAAAACGCCCCATCAGACGTTCGAGAACCGGCAACGGCAGCCAACGCCACAGATAGGGGAGTTCCGAACGCCGCAAATGGCGCTTCCGCACACTCACCTGTTCAAATCCGGCGAATAATTCCCTTAGTCCGGCGCTGGTAAAACGGCTGTCGGTGGATTTTTTGGACTGCCACCATCGCCACGGCAAGGCAATGCCCTGCCAGCGAGTCGCGTTGAATTTCCCCGGCACCACCACCATCACTTTGCCGCCGGGCCGAAGGATGCGGAAAACCTCCCGCGACAGGGCGGGAAAATCACCCGTCGGGGCTTGGTGAAAAAACAACACCGCCACATCCGTCCGATCATCAGACAAAGGCAGATGTTCCCAAGGGGCATGATGCAACTGGATGGCCGCCTCGCGGGTGGCGAAATGCTTGCGATAGAGACGCAGGCGATCCGAATTTGGCTCGACGACGGAAACATGCGTCTCCGGTTGGGCTAATCGCACCCAGTCCGTTCCCAACCCATCGCCAATCGCGAGGATGTTTTGCTTCGTGTGCCGGGAGAGTTCCAAAAGACTGGGAACCCAACGGCCGTGACGACGATAACGCTTGCCTTCCAAATGCCGAAACCATTCCGCCGACAGCGGTTCCAACGTCCCTCCGGCGGGGTGCCGGGAGGGGGCGACCCGCCAGATTTCTTGTTCAGCCAACCCCTCGGCCCAATCGACGGCCGGCTCCGGTTCCACAGCCTCCGCCGGAAGCGGCGTGGGGATCGATTCCCACTCGTAACCGGTTTGTGGCTCGGGAACGCTCATCGCGAGTCGAACTCCGTGGGGTTTCCTCATCATGTTACGGATTAACTTTATTGTTCAGTCCGGTCAAGCCCAAATGACTATCCGAAT
>NZ_JH636439.1:948388-1189033 GCF_000255705.1 Zavarzinella formosa DSM 19928 | reverse complement strand
CGGGAGCTTATCGGCATCCCCCACGTTGAATAACGGAATGGCCCTGTATCCGAATGAATAGGAAACTCACCTGATCGGATTCGTGAGAATGTGCTATGGTTCAAGCGGCTTTCCCCTCAAGGAAGGGACGTAAACTGATGAGTTTCTTGCTGCGACCACTTCAAGCGGACGATTTTCAGAATGGTTTTCTGGAAACGCTCAGCCATCTCACGACGGTGGACCTCACGCCCGAGGAAGCCGTGCGCATCTGGCGGGGCCGGAATGCCGCCGGGGTTCGCACGGTCGTTGCCGTGACGGGGGATCGGGTGATCGGCACCGCCAGCCTGATTCTCGAACACAAGTTCATCCACCGGGGCGGGACCATCGGACACATCGAGGATGTGGCCGTTCATCCCGATCATGAGGGCAAAGGCGTCGGCTCGGCGGTTGTTCGCGAACTGGTCGAACTGGCCCGGTTGTCCGGGTGTTACAAAGTAATCCTGAGTTGTAGCGACGATAACCTGACGTTTTACACCCGGCTCGGCTTCCGCCGACATGACAACGGGATGCGGATCGACTTGAAGTGACCGCCCCATAATCTGAACCCCACGAAAGTTCCTTTTCCTGTGGTTCGGGACTAATGACTCTTTCCAGCGACGCCCTTCGACTGAAACTCCTGCCGACGTTCGGCAACTCCCTCGAATTTGTCAAAGACCAGTGCCGCCGGGTTCTGCGGGACCATCCGGGCTACACGCCCATGTACACTGTTGGCGGCAAATGGAACCGCGAGGGAGAACGTTGGACGCACTGGTGTGAGGGCTTTTTCCCCGGAATTCTCTGGCTATTGCACAAACATACCAGTGAAGCCGAATGGCGACAACCCGCCGAAGATCTGAGCCGGGCATTGCTTCCCAGACGGTTTGATCGCACGGTTCACGATCTGGGCTTCTTGTTCTTCTCCACCTATCTCCGCTGGCATCGGTTGGAACCGAGCGAAGAACGCCGGCAAGTGCTGATCGACGCCGGCCGCACGCTGGCCCTGCGACGGGAAAAAGGGGGCTATCTCCGGTCGTTCGTGGCCCCGGAGTCTCTCTTCATCGACATCATGATGAACGTAGGCATCATCCTGTGGGCTGTCCGCGAAACCAACAGTCCCGCCCTACGGGAGATCGCCTTGGAGCATTGCCGCACAACGGCTGCCACCATTGTGCGCCCCGATGGTAGCACCGCTCATGAAGGGATTTTCGACCTGCAATCCGGGGATTTTCTGCGGGAGACCACCCATCAGGGTTACGCCGCCAACTCTGCCTGGACGCGCGGTTTGACATGGGCCTTGTATGGATTCACGGCCGTTTACCGTCTCAGTGGCGAACCGGAGTTTCTCGCCATCGCCCGGAAATGCGCGGACTATTACCTGAAACGAGCCGCCGCCACCGGCATGGTTCCGTGGTGGGATTTCGACATCCCCGAGGGTGGCCCGCGCCTCTGGGACAGTTCAGCCGGGGCCATCGCCGCAAGTGGATTATGGGATCTGTCGGAATTGGTTTCCGATAACGCGGACAAGGAAAAATACCGCCTTGCCGCCCTGACCGCGATGGAGACATTATGCGGAGATGAATTCCTCGCCCGCTCCACCCCCGAATGGGAGGGAATCCTCAAACACGGTGTCTACCATTTCCACAAGAACCTGGGCGTGGATGAGTCGGTCGCTTGGGGAGAACATTTCTTCGTCGAGGCGTTGGTGAAAGTGATCGCCGGCAAAAGCGAAGCGGCTTGGTGAGTGCCCGGTTTTTGCTGGATTCGGATGCCGATTCCGACGTGCAATTTGGATAAAGTCAGTTAAAATCATTCCTCAATCATCAACTTGGGAACTTATCACATGACCAGAGTTCTTGTGGCGGCCCTGCTATTCGCTGTTCCAACCATCGCCGCCGACCCAATTCCTAAAGATGAGCGGGTCGAGTTACAAGTAAATCAAGCGAAAAAGAGTTATACGGCGGCACATGACGCCGCCTCGGCTACTTTGATTGATGCGATTACCCAAGCCAAGTTAAAAATCGGAACCACCAAGGAATTATCGGATGCGGCGAAGCTCGCGAAGATCGAAACTCTGACCAAGGAACAAGAAGCGTTTGAAAGGGAAGGAGTCATGCCCAAAACCGTCGCCCTTCAAAACGCTGTGCGAAAATACGACGAGGCAATTAGCAAAGCGACGGCAGACTTCACGAAAGTCATCAACGAAGTCGCCAAAGTGTATCTGGATAAAAAAGACGCGGCGAATTACGAGGCTCTCTTGAAAGAAAAGCAGCGGTTCTTGAGCAGCCCTGTTGCCGTCAATTTACTTGCACAGATGATCGGATCAGGCGACAAACCAAAAGGAAAATACGTCCTCAAAGGTGGGTCGTTGGTTGGAGAAGATTTTTATGAACTGCCTTTTGATCTGGGTGATGAATATGACATTCAAATCACCATCGAACGCCTTGCCGGAAACGACGCCATTCTTATTGGGTTAAAGAGCAAGAACAACCGATTTTTCATGATATTTGATGGCTGGCCGGACTCGGGATACAGATCTGGGCTTTACTATAAACAAGAAGACGGGAAGGATTGGGTTACGGGCGGGGCGATTGCTGAAAAGGCCGAACGACTTTTCCCGGCTAAAACACCCATCAATGTTGAAATATCTGTCCGCAAGGAATCTGCTCGGATTTGGGTAAAAAAAAGGATGGACAAAGAGTTGCGGAAAATTGTCGACTATGCCGGTCCGCTTGACAAACTTATTCCGGATTTCCGACAGCTCAAGGGCGAAAAGACTATTTTGCTTTATACCGTCAACTCGCAAATTAGTATTTCCAAACTTGAGTATAAAACTGTCAGTGGCGCCGCCGGACGACCAGCGAAGTGAATATGTATCTTGCTTCAATGTACAGCGAGACACGTTCGTGAGGTTTAGCCAATCAATGCGACATTTTGCAAGTGGCGTTCGTCCGGCCATTACTCCTTCATCAATTCCCCGCGTTGCTTCCAATCGGCCGGGAGGAAGTCGCGCACATAATCCAGCAATTCCAACGCCGCCAGTTCCTCTTCGATCCGGCCGGGGTTTGGGTCGTCGAGGCCAAGGGTTACTTCTTCGATGAGTAATTCGGCGAATTTCAGGCGGCCGCGTCGGAGGATTTGCCGGCAGGTGTCGGCCCGGATGGTGGCGCCGAGTTTCTTGCCGAGTTTGTCGGCCAGTTGTTCGGAGCTGTCGTTCGGGAAGTCTGTTCGCAGTTTCATCAGCGTGTGGGCCGGGTTCTTGGGGTTTGCCTTCTCGACCTCCCGAAGCGCAGCCCACACGTGATCGAGGACGGTCTTTTGCCAGGAAGCCAGCCACGGGTCGGTCGCCGCCGTGGATTCGGCCACCGTGCCCAAATCCGCATCGACCGGCCGACGGCGGGATTGTTTTTCCCAATGATTCCGCACCATGTTCCGGGCGGCGGTTTTTAGCAGATCGCGAAATCGGCCTCGGGTTGGATCGGCCCCGGCAAAATCTCCCTTGAGAAGCCGGACGACGACCTCCTGCGCCAGTTCATCCGCATCTTCCCGGTTCTTGAGCATCCCGCCGACGTAGCCCCGCACAGCCTTGGCATATCGCAGCACCAGCACGCCGCGGGCCGTCTCCGCATCGCGGGTTTTGCCGTCGGAATGTGCCTGTCGAATCAGACTCCAGCGAGTGGTAATGGCGTCCAGTCGGCCGTTTTCAGGAGCGGGGGTTCCGGGCATGGCGTCGCCTCGGCGTGGATTTTCACATGAGGGAGAATGAGCCGGATTATATCACGATTCCGGCGAGATGCCTCTCCGGATTCAACCGGGGTGACGGGCCGCCGAGTTTTCACCCTTTCTTCATCACCCAAAACAGGATGGCACGGGTAGACTTGTTAGTCGCGCCCAAACCAAGTTTTGGTGTGAAGACCAGTGATGTTCGCCTATGTTGACATCAAATGCCGATTCGGAAACGATCTCATCAGGGTGGGCGTGGCATGTACACTGGCCGCCGACGATGTTGCTTAACGCCGCAGAATACGGTTCTTCCAAGTAACCGGGCGGCATGATTTCACCCACCATACAGGTGATGACGAATGCCCATCGACTCCGTCAACATGGCGACCGGAAGCCTCGTCCTCACCGTGAACGGCGGTTCGTCAAGTGTCAAGTTCGCCCTGTTTGAAGCGGGGACGCCACCGGTGCGGATTCGATCCGGAGCCATCGAACGGCGACCGCTTTCCGAAGCGAGCCACGATGAGGAAGTCCAAGGATTGCTCGAATGGCTTGGTGGCCCGAACGAACTTGGCCGCATCTCCGCCATCGGGCATCGGGTCGTTCATGGCGGCCCAAAACACGTGGACCCGCAACTGGTGACGCCCGCATTGATGGCCGACCTGAAGGCCGCGATTCCATTCGCCCCGAACCATTTGCCTTCGGAAATTCGGCTCATTGAAGCCTTGGCCGCGCGGTTGCCGAACATGCCGCATGTTGTCTGCTTCGACACGGCCTTCCATCAGAATCTTCCTCGCGTCGCCTCACAACTTCCAATCCCCCGCCGGTACGAATCGGCCGGCGTTCGTCGGTACGGATTCCACGGCCTCTCGTTTGCCTACCTTCTCGAAGAACTGGAACGACAGGCGGGGCCGGAAGAGGCGAGCAGCAAGATCATCCTTGCCCACCTCGGCGCCGGCTCAAGTCTGGCGGCTGTCAAAGGTGGCCGTTGCATCGACACCACAATGGGACTGACGCCGACCGGCGGCTTGATGATGGCCACCCGCACCGGCGATTTGGACCCCGGCGTGCTGCTGCATCTGATGCGAACCGAAGGACTGACGGCCGACCGGCTTGACGCCCTCGTCAACCGCGAGTCCGGGTTGCTGGGGGTGTCCGAAACCACGGCCGACATGCGAGACCTCGTCTCCCGAAGCGGCACAGACCCAAGAGCAGAAGAAGCGATCAACCTATATTGCCATTCAGTCCGAAAGGGAATCGGCGCAATGGCGGCGGCACTCGGCGGTCTGGACACCATTGTCTTCTCCGGCGGTATCGGCGAACATTCCCCGGAGATTCGCTCCCGAATCTGTGACGGGCTGGCATTTCTTGGGATCGATATTGGCATCGCGGCGAATGAGCAGAACGAATCGCTCCTGACAGCCCACTCCCACTGCCCCGTGATGGTCCGCGTGATCCCGACGGACGAAGAGTCAATGATTGCACGCACCATCTTCCGCATCACCGCCAAAGGACAACACCCATGAATGAGCAGACGACCACCCTGCCCTCTGATGATGAACTGCGGTTGCTGGATGCCTACTGGCGGGCGGCCAACTATCTGTCCGTCGGGCAAATTTATTTGCTCGACAATCCGTTGCTTCGGGAGCCGTTGAAGCGGTCGCACATCAAGCCGCGATTGCTCGGGCATTGGGGCACCACGCCGGGGTTAAACCTTGTCTATGCCCACCTCAACCGCCTCATCAAGCGGGACAACTTGAATGTGCTATATGTCGCCGGCCCCGGCCACGGCGGGCCGGGACTTGTGGCGAATGTTTATTTGGAAGGAACATACTCCGAAGTCTATCCGGCGATCACCCAAGATGCGGCCGGGATGCGCCGGCTGTTCAAGCAATTCAGTTTTCCCGGCGGCATCGGCAGTCATTGCACTGCCGAACTGCCGGGATCAATCCACGAAGGGGGCGAACTCGGATACGCCCTTTCCCACGCCTTCGGAGCCGCATTCGACAACCCGGATTTGCTGGTCGCGTGCGTGGTCGGCGACGGCGAAGCCGAGACCGGGCCGCTGGCCACATCGTGGCATTCCAACAAATTCCTGAACCCGGCCCGCGACGGAGCCGTGCTGCCTATCCTGCATTTGAACGGTTACAAGATCGCCAATCCCACCGTGTTCGCGCGCATCCCGCGCGAGGAGCTCCACAAGCTCCTGGAAGGCTACGGCTACGCCCCCCATTTTGTGGAAGGAGACGATCCGGCCACCGTCCACCGGGAACTGGCTCGGACGCTTGATGTCGTTGTCGCGGACATCAAACAAATACAAACAGTCGCCCGCGCAAACGGATTCCAAAGCCGGCCGACGTGGCCGATGATTGTTCTCAAGACACCCAAAGGCTGGACCGGCCCGAAAGAAGTGGACGGCAAAAAGGCCGAAGGCTCTTGGCGCAGTCATCAAGTGCCAATGGCCGACATGGCTTCCGACGAGCATGTGCGCATTTTGGAGAATTGGCTGAGGAGCTACCACCCCGATGAGTTGTTCGACGACACCGGCCGGTTGAAGCCCGAATTGCAGGGTTTGGCGCCGACGAGGGAACGGCGCATGGGGGCGAACCCGCACGCCAACGGCGGCCTGTTACTTCGTGACCTGCAAATCCCCGATTACCGGAAGTATGCCGTCGCCGTCCTGTCTCCCGGCTCAACGGACGATGCCGCCACCCGCACCCAGGGAAAATTCCTGCGTGATGTGATGAAGATGAACGCGGAGGCCGGGAATTTCCGGGTCTTCAGCCCGGATGAACTGGCCTCAAACCGCTGGCAAGATGTTTTGGAGGTGACCGGGCGCTGCTTCGTCGGCGAACTCGATCCGACCGACGGAACACACGAGATGCCCGACGGCCGGGCAATGGAAATGCTCAGCGAACACCAATGCCAAGGGTGGCTCGAAGGCTATTTGCTCACGGGCCGACACGGTTTTTTCTCTTGCTACGAGGCTTTTGTTCACATCGTCGATTCGATGGTGAATCAACATGCGAAATGGCTCAAGGTGTGCCGCGAAGTCCCGTGGCGCCGGCCGGTGGCCAGCCTCAACTACCTGCTTAGTTCGCACGTCTGGCGGCAGGATCACAACGGGTTTTCCCATCAAGATCCGGGCTTCATCGACCACATCGTGAACAAGAAGTCGGAGATCGTCCGCGTGTATCTGCCGCCTGATGCGAACACGCTTCTGAGTGTCACAGACCATTGCTTGTGCAGCCGCAACTATGTCAATGTGGTGGTCGCCGGGAAACAACCGTCCCCGCAGTGGCTGACGATGGCCGAGGCCGAGGCCCACTGTGCCGCCGGGGTAGGTGTCTGGGAATGGGCTTCCAACGACGGCGGCATCGACCCGGACGTGGTGATTGGCTGTTGCGGGGATGTGCCGACATTGGAGGCCCTTGGTGCCGTCAGCCTGCTGCGGAAACACCTGCCGGATCTGAAAGTGCGTCTGGTGAACGTCGTCGATCTGATGAAACTCCAACCGCACACCGAACATCCGCATGGACTGACCGACGCGGATTTTGACGCCTTGTTTACCAAAGACAAGCCGAACATCTTCGTATTCCACGGCTATCCGTGGCTGATCCACCGCCTGACGTATCGGAGGACAAACCACGAAAACATGCACGTCCGGGGATACAAGGAAGAAGGGACAACCACCACGCCGTTCGACATGTGCGTCCGGAACCAGATCGACCGGTTCAACCTCACGCTGGACGTGATTCGCCGGGTACCAGGGCTGGCCGAACGGGCGGCGGACGTCGCAACAATCATTCGAGACAAACTGACCGAACATACGCGATACATCTGCGAACACGGGACCGACATGCCGGAAATCGCCGACTGGCATTGGTCTGGCCGCGTCAACAAGGCCAGTGCGGCGGCCACGGACACGGCGGGAGATCAGTAGAACGCGGAAGGCCGGAAAATTGCGTCATCCAAGCCACTTTCAGATTGTAGGATTGGTATTGCCCGTCAAATTGGAAGCAGTTATGAACTCGCCGGGGGCATTTCTTGACGGGATGAAAAGGATGGGGAAACATGCGACGTTTATGCGCGATAGTCGTCCTTTCACTTCTAATGACTGGTTGCGTCTCGGACGGTGGCAAACCTTGGTACGATGACGCAATGAAAGATTTACGCGGGGATAATCAGCAAATGCGCGGGTTTGGTTCTCCCAAGATCGATAGTGATTGAGTTCTTGGCTTGCTAATTTGATTTCACTTGCCAGCCGGTGGCTGACTGGCGAGGAAAGCAAACGCCTCCCGGCAACGAATGGCCTGTTCCTTGGACACGGTGAGGAAGCGGTGGGCGCCGCCGACCGCCGGGGCAAATTCTGTCAGCCCGGTGTTCCCGACCGTCACGCGGCCCGTTTCGGACAATCCAAAGTAACCCCGATCTGAGTGAACGGCGTACAGCACGCTGGTCAAATCCCAACACGGCCGGTCATGGGGCGGCGGGCTGTATCGGCGATAAGCCTCCGCCAGCGGATGATGCTTCGCATAACTGAAATCCTTTTCAATGCTGACGGACGGATAGGTAACGGTCTGCCCCACCTCGAAACCGCTGAACACAATTGGAGTCGGCCAGTCGGCCACGAACTTTTTGGCCGCGGGCAAATCTTCGGTCACGTTGTATTCTCGGTGAGCGTTCTGCCCGCCGACTTTATAAGCCCCAAACATCGCGGACACAAATTTGACCTTTTTGGCCGCCAATTCCTTGCCAGTAAGCGGGCTGACCGTGTCGGCCGGAGATTCCAGCAAGCGGGCCAGATTGGTGGCGAACCCGACTTGGGCAATCACAACGGAGCCATCCGGTTGGTCGGCCAGAACCTTCCGCAAAACGGTCACGGCATCCGGGGCGTCAATCGACCGCTTCAGATCATGCGGATATCGGAGCCGGTCCCCGTCCTTCTCACGAGTCATGCCAAGAAATTTGCCTTCGTCACGGGTAGCCCCGCCTCGAACCACGCCAATCGGGATGCCCCGACGACCGTAAAAATAATTCACCACATCGACCATCGGCCCCGCGAGTTCGTGATCTTTCGTGACGGTGACGGCGATGAGGTCACACGTTCCCCGTGTCTGGAGGGTATGAATCATCCCCAGCGCCAACACATCGTCCACGTCGTTGCCGATATCGGTGTCGAAAATCAACCGAACCGGTTCAGCGGCCCTTGCCGGAGCGAACGCCAAGGCCAGAGTAACGATGATCACAAACAATTTCATGGTTTGGTCTCGCAGGGGCATCGAATCGTTCAAAATACGCTTCCACTCACCCGGCAAGTTTTAAGCAATCGCCATGAATGTGGAAGACCGCTTTTTGGCCGAATATCCGGTTGCTCACGAAGGAGTGGATTCTTCACGTCGTCAATTCCGTGAAGGGTCCAAGGTCATCGGTTTCAGCGAGAATCGGGCGTACTTCATCTCGACCGACGGAGGCATGGTTGGCACGGCAGCCAGGCCGGTGTGACAGTCTTCAAAGAAAATGATTCCGCCAAGCTGTCCTCCCAGAGTGAAAGAGCCGTGAACGAATTGCTCTTCAGCCATGCGAATGAGACGCAAATCGCGGATGCTTTCCTTGGGGGAGATTTGCTCGCCGATCTTGTCGAGGATATCTTTCAGCGTCGGATGGATGCACGCCGTGCCCAAGGCAATGAACTCGGGGTTGCACCCATGATTGAGAAAAAAATCATAGACAGGCGCCAGTTGTTTGTCGTTGAGCAGTTTGTGCTTCAATTTCTCCAAGTCCATGACAATTCTCCAAGCGACAAACAGGCAATGCCACAACGGTGGTTGAAGACTGTTTCCCCGATCATGCGGACGGCATGAATTCACCCAACCAATTTCACCAATATCGGACATCCGGCCGGCGAACGCAAGCATGAAGACACCGGTGGTAACGTGTATAATCTCCCGGAGTCCCAAGTGATGAGAAATCCATGTCGATCACTCTCGCCGTCGTCGCCGGCCCGCTCGCCGGACAGTCGTTCACCTACGATCAACATTCCACGTTTCTCGTCGGCCGTTCGCAAGATGCCGTCTTTAGCCTGCCCAATGATGATTACTTGTCCCGTGTTCATTTTCTGGTCGAATTCAACCCGCCGATGGCCCAACTGACCGACTTGGGAAGCCGCAACGGGACCAAGGTAAACGGCCAGAAAATCCGCGATTCCGTTCTTCGTGATGGCGATGTCATCGAAGTGGGAACTTCCAAACTCCGTGTCACGCTCTCCGGATTGGATGCCACACGCTCGCTTCCCGAGCAATTGGCAGTCACTGGCGAGGCTCCCACCATCTCACAGTCATCCAGTGCCGGGCTCCCTTCCACGGGCCGACTTTCGGGGAATGTTCCCCCAATGTTTCGCGGGTATGTGGTCACCGACTGGCTTGGCGGCGGCGGGATGGGGGATGTGTATCGGGCCGTCCGCGAGTCGGACGGCAAGGAAGTGGCCCTGAAGACGATCAAACCGGCCGTCTCCCCGACCGGGGACATGATTAGCCGGTTCATTCGGGAAGCCGACATCCTGCGGCGGTTGTCGCATCCGAACATTGTCGGCTTCGAGGAACTCGGCGAAGCAAACGGCGTGTTGTTTTTTGTGATGGAGTTGGTTCGCGGCCGGGATGCCTCCACATGCGTCAAAGAGGCGAAGAAAGGGGGCGGGCAACTTCCGATCACCGAGGTGAAACGGATCGCCAATGGCTTGCTGGCGGGAATCGCCCACGCCCATCGGTCCGGATACATCCACCGGGACATCAAGCCCGGCAATGTGCTGGTCGCCGACGACGGGATGGTGAAAGTGGCCGACTTCGGATTGGCGAGAGCCTATCAAGATTCGCCATTGAGCGGACTGACACTGTCCGGCCGGTCGATGGGCACCCCCGCATTCATGCCTCCGGAGCAGGTGCGGGATTTTCGCACGGTGAAACCGGCCGGGGACCAATACTCGGCGGGGGCAACCATCTATTTTCTGCTGACCGGAGAATACCCGCACGGAACGGCGGCGAACCACGCCGACCTGTTCCGCAAACTGCTGACCGAACCCGCCCCGCCGGTCACCCGCCTCCGGCCGGACACCCCGGCCCCGATGGCCGCCGCGCTCGCACGGGCGATGACGATTAACCCCGAGGACCGCCATGCCGATGTGGCGGCCTTTGCCAGGGCCTTGGGTTAAACTTCTTCCTTCCTTGACAAGCAGCCGATTTGGCGCATCGTCTGATTGATGTTACATTAACATCTTACCCGCCAGTGAAATCGGGACATCGCCATGTCCGACTCGTCGCGTCCGTCCAACCGCGTGCTTCCCGATTCGCGGGAAACACTCGTCTTCGGAAGCGGCAACCCGTTGCTTCCCGTGACGCTCGACCTACCGGACGCCGACAGCAACACCCCTGCCTTTCCCCCGCCGACCGCCCGCGTGACGCTCGACCTGCCGCCAAACGCGGATTCCAAAACCCCGGCTTTTCCCCCGCCAACCGCCGGAGTGACGCTCGTTTTGCCAGCCAATGCGCCCGTCAACGGCGAAGGGCTTTCTTTCTCCGTCGATCCAATGGCGACGGCATCGTATGTGCCTGCGGAACCGGGTTTGACGGAGACCTATCACAGTCGCATCGGCCGGTTTGAACTGCGTCAAAAACTTGGCGAAGGAGCCTTCGGCGAAGTCTATCAGGCGTATGACCCGCAACTGGATCGAGAAGTCGCGTTAAAGCTCGCCAAGCCGGGAGCCATCAGCACGCCCCAACGGCTGGAGCGGTTTTTCCGGGAGGCGAAAGCCTCGGGAAATCTGCGGCATCCGAACATCGTCCCCCTGTTCGAGGCGGGCCAGCAAGACGGGCGGTGTTACATCGCTTCCGCATTCATCGCCGGGAAAACCCTGGAGGCGGTGATCGAGAAACACAACGACCGCTCGGAACCGATGCCTGTCGCCGAGACGGCGCGGATCATGCGGAAGGTCGCCGAGGCGATGGCCTATGCCCACTCGCAGGGGATCGTGCATCGGGACGTGAAGCCGCAAAACATGATGATGGATGAGAAGGGCGAGCCGCTTCTGCTGGACTTCGGCCTGGCCTCCCGCGCGGAGGCCGGGGACGAAAAGCTGACGCAGGAAGGCACGGCGATGGGCACGCCCGCCTACATGGCCCCCGAACAAATCGACGGGAACGGCATCGCCGCCAGCGACCAATACAGTCTCGGTTGCACGCTATACCAAATGCTGACCGGTCGCACTCCCTTCGCCGGGGGGCCGACCCAGCAGATGTTTTTGCACCAGAACGAGCCGGTTCCGCATCCCCGCAAATTGCGATCCGACATCCCTCGTGATCTTGAAACGATCTGCCTGAAGACGCTGGAAAAAGACCCGCGCCAACGATACGCCGGATGTGCCGAACTGGCTGAAGACCTCCGGCGGTTTGCGGCCGCCGAGCCGATTTTGGCCCGTTCGGTCGGGCTTTTCGAGCGGGGCGTCAAGTGGGCGCGTCGGCGGCCACGCGATGCCGCGCTGGCGGTCGCGGTGCTGCTCATCATCTGCGTCGGCTGTCTCGGGGCCGGGATTTATGGCCTCTATGCCGAGCAGCAAACCCGTGTGTTCAAGCAACAAAGCGAGCGACGCCGTCAGGCAGATGCCTTTTGGCTGAAAGGCCGGGAATCGGAGAGTGAAGGCCGACAGGCCTTGACTCGCAATGACCAAGCATCGGCCATTCGCCTGTTGACGGAAGCCGATGGGTCGATGGAACAGGCATTGGCCGTGCTGGCCGCTTCGCGAGAACCGGAGGATGAGACGCTGCGGGCCGAGATTGAAACCAGGTTGGAGGGGGTGCGGAAACAATCGCGTGAAGTAGCCAGCGACCAGTCAGAACGTCGGGATGTCCAGTCATGGATCGCCAAGCTTGGCCGCGATCGGGATGAATTATTGTTCCGGCATTTGAGCGTGGATTCGGACGGGCAGGCGGACAACCGCGAGGCCATCGCCAAATTGGCGCCGGCCTCGCTGGCGTCGTTTCGCATTGATCCGTCACGGCCGGGAGAATCATCCAAACAGCCGCTCAAAGAGTTTGCCCGGCATTTCCAATCGGAGGCCCAACTTCGACAGACCGCCCGCTGGTGTTGCGAGGCCCTGTTCGTCTGGGCCGAGGCGGAAGCCGACAGCGCCAAGGAAGCCGGGCGACGGCAGGCCGTTCGGTTGTTGAACATGGCGCAAATTGTCGCCGAATCCAATCAGGTGCCCGTCCCGAACGTGTTGTATCAACGCCGGGCCGGACTCTTGGCCGTCTTGGGCGACAACAAGGGGGCGAAAGCCGATCAGGTGAAGGTGGCGAATCGCCCGCCCGTATCAGCCTTGGATCACTTCCTGCTGGCCGTGGATAGCTATCGGCAAGGCCGGACCGGAGAGGCGATTCACGGATGCGAGGAAGCGGTGCGGTTGGAGCCGGGATACTTCTGGCCCCCGTATTTGCAGGGTTTGTGTCATCTGCGGCAACGACAATGGGCGCTGGCCGACGCCTGGCTGACCACCTGCGTGACACAACGGCCGGATTTCGTATGGCCGCGTGTGCTGCGGGCCGGGGCGAGGGTCGAGTTGCGAAACCTCGACGGGGCCGAGTCGGACTTGAAATCGGTGGAGGGAGACAAGGTCGAACAGGCCGCCCGTTACCTTGGCCTCATGACCCGGAGTCGGCTGGCGGCCGTCCGCGAACGATGGGAAGACGCCCGCGATGCGTTGAAACTGGCCATCGCCGCCCGGCCGGAGGGAGGCTATCAGGCCCATGCCAATCTTGCCCAAGTGTATCGCCAATTGGGGGATACCAAGGCCGCGCTGGGGGAACTGGATTTGGCGATTATTGCCCAGCCGAAAGATGGTCAGCTTTATTACACCCGCGCCCAGATTCGCCGTGAAGCAGAAGATATCGCCGGGGCAAGGCAAGATTTCGTGAAGGCCGTCGAATCGGGCGGGCAAACCGGTGATCGATGGCTGGCCAGCGCCCACGTTGAGTTGGGATATCTGAAACATCTGGCGGGCGACCGGGAAGAGGCGCTGGCCGAGTACAACGCGGCCCTGAAGGTGGTCGATGGCTATGCCCCGGCCTACCGTCAGCGGGCCGAAACTTTGTTGAGCATGGGCAAGCACGCCGAGGCCGGCCGGGCATTGGATGAATGTATCGCCCATACCAAAACGCCGGACGCGGAGACCTACCGGGCAAGGGGGTTGATCCACGCCACGCTCAAGGAGTATTCCAAGGCGGCACTGGCGTATTCCCAATCGTTGCAATTGAAGAACGACCCGCAAGTGTTGAATTATCGGGGTTGGGCGTATTTGCAGGCCCAATCCGTGCCGCTGGCGCTGGCCGACTTTGAGGCGGTATTGAAGGCAAAACCCGAACATTCGGACGCATTGTGTGGCCGGGCGCAAATTCTGGCGTTGACCGGCAAGGTATCGGAAGCCGTCGCCGATGCGGAAAAAGCCCTCAAACATGGCGGCAAGCCGACAACCACGCTCTTATGCAATCTGGCATGCGTGTATGTCCGGGCGGCCCGCCTCGGCCCCGCGAACGGTGACGCCACCACCGCTCTGCTTTACCAAGAACGCGGGGCCGAATTGCTGATGCGGGCCGCTGAGATGGTCCCCGCCAACGGGCGGTCGAAATTCTGGCGGGAGCAGGTGGAAAAGGATGTCACCCTGCGAGAATTGTTGAAAAATGCCGACGTCGCCCGTCTGGCTCGCACTCAGGGCTGGTGAGGGTTGGCCGCCGTTGCGACCGGAGTTTTCGGCTGGTGAATCGGGCAAAGTTTTCCGGTTTTGCCGTCGCATGGCCCTCCTCGAATGTGTAAATTGACAAAGAATTTGAGTGGCTGGCAGAGTGTCCAAAACAATCGCGCCAGCGCCAAATGACTCCTCTGACGGATACCCCTCCGTCAGCAAAAGCCCCGTTTGATTATCTTCGCGATGGCGATGTTTTTCGCGAATTCCTAATTGCTTGTCCGGTTGGCCCGGTTCGGTTCGCTTAACCATTCAGAGCGACCGGACGGCCTTTTGGAGTGGTCTTGATGTCTCGCCCGAGTTGGCTGCGATCCTTCTTTCGGTTTCCACAATCCCGGCCGGTCTCCCCAAAGCGGATCCGACTGGAAGAACTCGAAATTCGCGCCGTTCCCGCCCAAGTCGGCCTGACCTACCAAATTGGAAGCAGCATTGGAGATGAAGAGGGTCATTCGGTCGCCACCGATTCGGCCGGAAACGTCTACGCGGCCGGATTCTTCGGGGGCACGGTTGATTTTGATCCGGGACCGGGTGTTTTCAATTTCACCAGCAACAGCCAGGCAAATGCTTATCTCACCAAAGTAGATCCGGCCGGGAACCTGATTTGGGCCAAACAGTTCGGCGGTGGAGTGTTCCTTGATGATCTCGCGCTCACCGTGGATGCGAATGGGAATATTTACACGGCGGGAACCGCCACTGGCGGAGTTGATTTCGACCCCGGACCCGGTGTTTATCACTTGAATTCCGGCGGCGAGTTTGTCACCAAATTGAATTCGGCAGGCAACTTCGTCTGGGCCAGACAGTTCGATGTCTTGAGCGGCGGCCTGTCATATGCTCAGCAAAAAGCGGTGTCCGTGGACAATAGCGGAAATGTCTACACCACGGGAACTTTTGAAGGAACGGTCGACTTCGATCCGGGATCATCCGTCTTTAGCATCACTTCCAAAAGTTTCGATACTTTCGTGAGCAAGCTGGATCAGGCCGGGAATTTCGTTTGGGCCAAGTCGTTTGGCGGAACCGTTTCGGTTAACGCAGGGGCGATCGCGGTTGACGCGCTCGGGGATGTCTACAGCACCGGGTTCTTTAACTTCACGGCCGACTTTGATCCGGGGCCTTCGGTTTACAATCTCAGCGGCAACGGCGACGCTTATATCAGCAAACTGGACCCGGACGGGAATTTCGTCTGGGCCAAACAGTTTAACGGCGACGGAGTGTCCGCAGGCAACGGACTGGCATTGGACGCTCAAGGGAACGTGTGCATCGTCGGCGTTTTCAGCGACACGGCCGACTTCGATCCGGGTCCGGGAGTCTTCAACCTGAGTTGTGCCGATGACTTTGGTGTCAACAGAGACACCTTCGTGACCAAACTGGACTCGGCCGGGAATTTCATCTGGGCCAGTCAGATGGGGGGATTGGGGCAGGTTTCGGGGAACGCCCTCGCGTTGGACAAGCAGGGAAATGTCTACACCACGGGGACTCTGAAAGGCACGGCCGACTTCGATTCCGGCGCCGGAACTTTCAATCTAACAAGCAGCGGGACCGCCAACGATGCCTTTGTCAGCAAGTTAGATTCGGCAGGCAATTTTCAATGGGCGGAGAGGTTCGGCGGAACGACCCAAGTCACCGGAAACAGCGTGGCGGCAGACTTGTTTGGAAATGTTTACTCCACGGGAACCTTTTCCGGCACGGCCGACTTCGATCCGGAGGCCGGTGTTCTCTCGCTGACCAGTTTGGGTGGCGGCGATGCCTATGTCAGCAAGCTGATCCAGGCCGGCATCAGCGGCCGGGTGTGGGACGATCAAAACGGCAACGGCATCCGCGACAACGGAGAACCCTTCGTGGCCGGGGCCGTGGCAGAGTTGCTCGACAGCAACGGAAAATCCCTCGGCATCCAAATCACCGGAGCGGACGGAGTTTATTCGTTCATCACGCCGCCGGCCAGTGCCGGGGGATATGCAGTGCGATTCCGGACTCCCACCGGTTTTGTTTTCACCAGCCAGGATCAAGGGGGGGACGACAGCCGGGATAGCGATGCCGATGCGACCGGGCTGACGGCTCTGTTCCCGTTGGGGGCCAATGAGCAGGTCGTCCGGGACGTGGGGTTGACCGGCGCCTCTCCGGCCTTCGGATTCGCCGACCAAGTGGACGACAATCACGATGCCCAAGGCGAGGCGGCGACCACCGACGCGGCTGGAAACGTGTACATCACCGGCGCCTTCACCAAAACAGCCGACTTCGATCCCGGCCCCGGAGACTACAGCCTGACCAGCGAGGGCGATGTGGATGCCTATGTGGCCAAATACTCGGCCGCCGGGGCATTGGTGTGGGCGAAGACGTTCGGCGGGATGTTTCATGACTTCGGTTATGCCGTGGCGGTCGATTCGCAGGGCAATGTTTACACCACCGGGAATTTCGCGGGCACAGCCGACTTCGACCCCGGCGCCGGGACGTTCAACCTGACCGGCGCGGGCAATCAAGACATTTATGTGAGCAAGCTGGACTCGGCCGGCAACTTCGTCTGGGCCAGACAACTCGGCGGAGCGAGCGACGACCGCGGGCAGGGAGTTGCGACGGATGCCGCCGGGAATGTGTACACCACCGGCTACTTCACGGGCACAGCCGACTTCGATCCCGGTGTCGGAACCTTCAATCTGACGGCCGCCGTCAACGGCGGCAGCGACGCCTACGTCAGCAAACTGGACCCGGCCGGGAACTTTGTCTGGGCCAGGGTGTTGAACTCATCGACTTCGGCAAGCGGCGGATTGGGTCTGACGACGGACCGCCAGGGCAATGTCATCACCACCGGTTTCTTCGGCGGCATGACCGACTTCGATCCCGGCGCCGGGACATTCACTTTAATCAGCGCCGGCAGCGACGATTCTTACGTGAGCAAGCTGGACCCGGCCGGAAACTTTGTCTGGGCCAGACAGCTTGGCGGAACGGCGACCGAACAAGGCTTTGGCGTGGCAACGGACGCGCAAGGCAACATCATTACCACCGGTTTCTATGATGGGACGGCCGATTTCGACCCCGGCGCCGGGACGTTCAACCTGACCAATGACGGCGGGGATGATGCCTATGTGAGCAAGCTGGACCCGGCCGGCAACTTCGTCTGGGCCAAGCAGCTTGGCGGAACGTCAGACGAGTTTGCCTCGGGCGTGGCGACCGACTCCCGCGGAAACGTGTTCACGATCGGTCATTTTCAAGGAACGACCGACTTTGATCCGGGCGCCGAAGTTTTCAACCTGACCAGCGACAGTTCCTCTATCGATGCTTACATCAGCGAACTGGACAGTTCGGGCAAATTCGTGCTGGCCCGGCGGTTGGGCGGGACATCGGACGACTACGGATACGGGGTGGCGACGGACGGTTTGGGTGGAGTCATCGCCACCGGCACTTTCTCCGACACGACTGATTTTGACCCGTCAAATGCCAGTTTCCCGCTGACAGGCGCCGGGAACACCAACGCTTTTGTCGCCAAACTGACGCAGGCGACCGTCAGCGGCGTCGTGTGGGACGATCAAAACGGGAACAGCGTGCAAGACTTCAACGAACCGCCCGTGGCCGGGGCTGTTGTGGAGTTGCTCGACGGCAACGGAAAATCCCTCGGCGTGCAAGCAACCGGGGCGGACGGCAAATACTCGTTCATCGCCCCGCCGGACACCACCGACAGCGGGTATCAGGTACAATTCCGGCCGCCGGTCGGCTTCGGCTTTTCTCCGACCGCCGGAGAGAACGACGCCATTCCAAGCACCGGCCGCACGGCCGCGTTCACACTGGCGGGCAATCAGGCCGCCGTCAAGAACGCCGGGCTGTCCGGTGCCGCGCCGTCGTTTGGGTTTGCCCTCAATTCGGGGGGGACTGACCTTGGACAGGTGGTGGCGACGGACGCCGCCGGGAACGTGTACACCACCGGGAGTTTCAGAACGACCGCCGACTTTGATCCATCGGTTGGCGATTACACCCTCACGAACGCCGGGGGCGATGATATCTTTGTGGCGAAATACACCGCCGCCGGAGCCCTGATATGGGCCAGGCGTTTTGGCAGTGCGACAAACGACAACGGATTGGGGGTGACGACGGATGCCGCCGGGAACGTGTATGTCACCGGGGACTTCTCGGGTACGGTCGATTTCGATCCCAGCCCGGACCTGACCACCAATCTGACGAGCGCTGGCGGTTTTGATGCGTTCGTGATGAAACTGGACGCTAATGGCAACTTGGTCTGGGCGAGACAACTCGGCGGCACGGCATCGGACATCGGGCGCGGCGTGGCCGTGGACGGACTCGGGGATGTTTACACCACCGGGCGTTTCACCGGATCGGGCGACTTCGACCCCGGCGCCGGAATCAGTACGCTGACTGGCTCCGGTTCTGCTGTCACAAGCGCCTATGTGAGCAAACTGGACGCGAACGGCAACTTGATCTGGGCGAAGCAATTCATCGGGTCCTCAAACTTGGACAGCGTCGGCGTGGCTTTGGACGGGAACGGGAACGTCTACACCGCCGGTGTTTTCGCCGGGACGGCCGACTTTAATCCCGATCTGGTCGGCACGTTCAACCAGACCAGCGCCGGCAACCAAGATTCCTATGTGAGCAAGCTGGACTCGGCCGGCAACTTTGTCTGGGCCAGGTGTTTTGGCGGCTCCATCGACGATGTGATCTATGGAATGACGGCCGATGCCGCCGGAAATGTCTACGCCACCGGGTATTTTTCGGGAACAGTTGACTTCGACCCTGATCCGACCGGCGTTTTCGACCTGACCAGCGCTGGCAATGCGGATGCCTTCGTACTCAAGTGGAACTCGGCTGGCCAGTTTGACTGGGCAAACCAAATTAGCGGAACAGACCTCACCTTTGGATACGGCGTGGCGACAGACAACCGGGGTAACGTCTACACCACCGGAACTTTTAACAGCGTTCTCAGTGTCCAAGTCGGGTCTTCCACGCAAACCTTTACCCCGGCCGGTTCGCTGGACGCCTATGTCACCAAATTGGACGCCGCCGGCAATTTTGTCTTGGTCAAACAACTGAGCGGGACGGGAGACGAACAGGGGTTCGGAGTGGCGGCGGACGATCAAGGGGATGTTTACACCGCCGGATCTTTTTCCGGCACAGCCGACTTCGACCCTGATCCAAATACTTCTTCACCTCTCACCAGTGTCAACAACGCATTCGTCAGCAAACTGACTTTCGCGGATGTGACCGGCATCGTATGGGACGATCAAAACGGCAACGGCATTCGTGATCTCAACGAACCCGGTGTCGCCAATGCAACGGTGGAATTGTACGATTCGACCGACGGGCTTGTCGGCGATGGCGACGATATCTTGTTGGAATCCGTGACCACTGACGCCAACGGGGCTTACCGCTTCCGCGACCCGGTCCGCGCCGGAAGCCGTTATATCCGTGTCAGCCCCCCGACCGGAACCGCCGGGAACAATCCGGCCTATCTTGAGCCAACGATCCCGAGCAATGATAACGAGACGGACAACTATGGCCGGACGGCCATCTTCGATCTCAGCGTGAACCCGGTTCAATCGCTGAACGCCGGCCTGCGAACGGTTTCGACGACAACTCTCGCTTGGGCCATCGGCGGCGCCGGAACGGATTCGGCCAAGAGCGTGACCACGGACGCGGCCGGTAACACTTATATTGTTGGCTCCTTCAGCGGCACGGCGGACTTTGACCCCGACCCCGGAGTCTCCGCGTTGACAAGTTCCAGTTCGGATGGCTACGTCGCCAAATACGACCCCGCCGGACAATTGTTGTGGGTGAAATCGATGGGGGGCTCCGGCGACGACCAAGCCTCGGGAGTTGCCATCGACGCGAACGGAGCCGTCGTGGTGACCGGGACGTTCACCACGACGGCCACCTTCGGCGCGACCATGCTGACGAGCGCCGGTGGAACCGATGCCTTCGTCACGAAACTAGACTCTTCCGGCGTGTTTTTGTGGGCGCAACGGTTCGGCGGCGCGGGCGACGACACCGGTGTGGCTGTTGCCGTGGATGCCCAGAACAGCATCCAAGTTGCCGGGACATTCACGGGGGACGCCAACATTGGCGGCACGGCCTTCACCAACCCCGGCGGGTCAGATGCCTTCGTCGTCAAGCTAAACCCTGACGGCAGCACCGTGACAGGAACAGCCCGGCAACTTGGCGGCGCGGGCACGGTGACTGTCTCGGGAATCGCCGTCAACAGCGGCGGCGTCTACGTCTCCGGTTCTTTCACCGGCACCGCCGACTTCAACCCGTTCGCGGGCACCCAGCAGTTCACCAGCTTTGGCGGCAGTTCGGATGCCTTCGTCGTCCGGCTCAACGCGACCAGTTTCGGATGGGCAAAACAGTTTGGCGCCGGCGGCGCCGACACGGCCCAAGGCATCACCCTGGACCCGACCGGCAATGTCCTCTTCACCGGCGGCTTTCAAGGCACGGTGGATTTTGATTCCGTCAATCACTTTAACCTGACGAGTCATGGCGGTTCGGCGGATGCCTATGTCGGCGAGTTGACTGCCTTGGGCAACTTCGTTTGGGTCAAATCATTCGGCGGTTCAGGCGCCGACACGGGAACCGGCGTCGCGGTTGATGCACGCGGGTATGTGTACGCCACCGGATCGTTCACGAGCGACGCTGACTTCAACACCGACAACCCGGCCGGCTTCCACATGGTCAGCGCCGGGGCCACGGATGGTTTCGTTGCCAAACTGACTTCAAGCGGTCAGTTTGTCCTGGCAGACCGGTTGGGCGGAGCCGGGTCGGATAACCCGGCGGCGATTGCCGTCCACGGGCAGGGAGATGTGACCGCCGTCGGCGGATTTGGCGGCACGGCCGACCTGGACCTTGGCGTCACACCGTTCCTGCTAACCGCCAGTGGCGCCACGGACGGCTTCGTCAGCAAACTCCAAGAATTCACCATTCAAGGACGGGTCTGGGACGACTTGAACGCCAACGGAGTTCAAGACTCCGGCGAGCCGGAACTGACGGATGCCACCGTGGAACTTTACGACTCCGTGGACGGCATCATCGGCAATGGCAACGATGTGCTGCTCAATTCCGTGACTACGTTCACCGGTGGTTATCAATTCTTCGAGCCGCCCGATAGTTTCGGCTATTATGTTCGGTTCAGCCTACCGCAAAATCAGACTTCCTCGGACAGCCTGCCGGTGTATGTGGCCACTCTCGCCGGACAGGGAACAAACTCCGCTCAGGACAGTGACATTGACGGACTTGGCCAAACCGGACTGGTGCGACGGACACAAGGGCCGATTGCAAATCTGGGCGCTGGCTATCAAGAATCGCCCCTCGTCACGGGCGGGTGGGGCTTGGGCGGGGGAGGGTCCGAGACCAGCCGGGCCGTCACCAAAGACGACGCCGGGAACATCTATGTGACCGGGCAATTCGAGCAATCGGTCGATTTCGACCCCCGGTCAACCGGCAATGGTCTCGCCAGCGAGGGGGCCGCCGATGGCTTCGTGGCCAAGTACGATCCGACCGGACATTTGCTCTGGACGAGACGATTGGGCGGTGCCGGGGCCGATGAAGGGGACGCCATCACGACGGATGCGTCCGGCAACGTTCTCGTCACCGGGATATTTTCAGGCAGCGCGGACTTCGGCCCCAATTCGCCGACGCTCACCGGCCATGCGACGGGACCAGATGTTTACATCCTCAAGCTGACCTCCGATGGCGACTTTGTGTGGGTCCGGCAAATCGGCGGCGCCAAGAGCGAGACCGTCACCGGCATCAGCGTGGACACGGCCGGGAACGTGCTGACAACCGGAACCTTCGCGGGCACCGCCGATTTCAACCCCGACCCCAAGAAAACTGCCAACCTTACCAGCACGCTGAAGACCACCACCGGCAAACCACCTTCTATTGACATCTTCCTGAGCAAATTGACGAAAGACGGCAATTACGTTTGGGCCAGCAAGATCGGGGGGACTTCGGACGATCTTTCCGCTGGTGTCGCCACGGATGCCCAAGGGAACGTCTATTTCAACGGCAAAGCCTTCGCCGCCGATCTCGATCCGGGAACGAAAGTCCGAAATGTTGGCGGGGCCTTTGTGTCCAAGTACGACACGACCGGCAAATTTGTCTGGGCTGATGAATCCGACCCCAGTTTGATGTCCTCCATCACCGTCACGAATGATGCCGTCTATACGGTGGGATCAGAACTCTGGAAGCACACTCTGACCGGAACGGACGTATGGCGTGTCTCCCTGGCCGGAAATCAAACGGCCGTCGCAACGGACGGCAGCGGCAACATCCTCACGGCAGGCAGTTTCACCGGCACCGTCGATTTCGACCCCGGAGCGGGAACGTTTCCGATCACGAGCAATAACACGACCGACAAGGACGCGGTCGTGAGCAAGTTCGACGGCAACGGCAATTTCATCAACGCCGAATCATTCGGAGGGTCGAGCGACGACACGGCGAACGGCGTGACAGTGACTGCTGGCGGAACGGCTTTCGTGACGGGATCGTTCCAAGCGACGGCTGATTTCGATATTAGTTCCAGCGTTCAATCGGTGACCAGCGAAGGGGGAGCCGATGCCTTCGTCTGGAAAGTTCCCGCCGGGGGCATCAGCGGCCACGTTTGGCACGACTCCAACGGGAATGGCCTGCGTGACTCGACCGAACCCAACGAAGGCGGGGCCTTGGTCAGTTTGTATCGATCAACCAACGCGGTGATCGGCGACGGCGATGATGTCCTGATCGGCACACAAGTCACAGCAGCGGACGGCACGTACCATTTTGCCGCCCCAACGGCCGGGCCGGGTTATTACATCCGGGTTCAGCCATCCGTAGCGCAAGGGTTGACCTTCACGGCTCAGAATCATGGCGGAAACAACCTCTACGACAGCGATGTGAACGCGCAAGGAGCCTCTTCGCTGTTCATGGCGGACGCGGCTGTCCCGACAATGTTGGACGCAGGCACGGCGGGAGCTTACCAGCTCTTTGGCGCCGCATGGACGACGACCGGATCGGGGTCGAGCGAAGTTTTGGCCAGCGCGACGGATGCCGCCGGTAATGTCTACGTCACCGGTGATTTCAAAGGGACGGTAGACTTCGATGCCGGCCCCGGCGTGACGACGCTCACCAGCGCGAGCGCTGGAAACAACGGCTTCGTGGCCAAATACACGCCGGCTGGAATTCTGTTGTGGGCGCGTCGTTTTCAAGGGAATGATGATGTCGGCGGCCAGGGCATCGCCGTGGACGAGACCGGCAATGTGTATGTCACCGGTCGCTTCAAGGGCAATGCGGACTTCTTCGATTCGGGAACCGGCGTGTTTGCCGTGTCGAAGGGGTACGATGCTTTTGTCACCAAACTCGATCCGACAGGCACCACTGTCTGGGCCAGACAGTTTGGAGATATTGGCGACGACTACGGCAATGGCATCGCGGTCGGCGGCGGCAAGGTGGTCTTTACCGGTTCCTTCAAGGGATCGGTTGACTTTGATCCTGGCGTCGGCGTGATTTCTCTCAACAGTTTTGGATCGCAGGACGCTTATGTGTCCGCCCTGACAACTGATGGAAATGCTCTGTGGGCGCAGCGCGTCGGCGGGGCCAACGGGGACGATCTCGGACGAGGGGTCGCCTTGGATGCCTCGGGCGCGGTGTATGTCGCCGGTTCGTTCTCCGGAACGGCCGACTTTGACCCGAGCACGGTCGTGCTGGATGAAACCAGCAACGGCCTGCGAGATGCCTTCGTCTGGAAACTCGACAAGAACGGAAACGTGGCGTGGGCCACCCATGCCGGCGGCCCGGAAAACGACGATGCCACGGGCGTGGCCGTTGATTCCGCCGGCCATGTGTACGCTGTCGGGTCATTCTCGGACACGGCGGACTTCGATCCGGGCCTCGGTCTGCTTGAAGTTCAAAGCACCGGCGCGACCGACGCCTTTGTGTGGCAACTCACCCCGGCCGGCGCGCCGGTCTGGGCGAAGACATTGGGGGGCATTGCCACCGACGACGCGAACGCGGTGGCCGCCGACGCCACCGGGGTCTATGTCGCCGGTTCATTTCAACAAACGGCCGATTTCGACCCCGGCGCCGGTCAACTTCAGCTCGTCAGCGCCGGCGGCGAGGATGGCTTCGTCGCCAAGCTTGATCCGTCGGGCAACCGGCAATGGGCGCACCGTATCGGCGGGGACAACGACGACACCGCGCAGGGAGTGGCGGTTGATTCGGCGGGCCGCGTGACCTTTGCCGGCGCCATTTACAATCAAGGCACGTTTGATCCCGGTGACGGCGATCAAAGCCTGACAGGCGGACCCGCGACTAGTTTGTTCGCCGGGCGCATCGACCAGACGCCCGCCGGGGGGGCCTATCCCCTTGATGCGTTTGAGCCAAACAGCGAGGCGTCGGCCGCGACCGATTTGGGAGTCATCAACGTCCATTCGGAGATTGACGGCCTGAGCCTTTCTTCGTCACACGATGAAGACTGGTTCCGCTTTGACCTGCTCTCCGCATCCGAGGCGGCAAACCAAGTCCGCATCGACATCGCCGCCGGTCACGGCAATGTCGTCCTCGAGCTCTACCGCGATGGCGGCTTGAATCCCCTGCAAACCCTCACCATCGGGGATGATTCTTCCGACACTGGCGTGTTGAGCCTCGCCGGGCTGACGCCGGACAGTTATTTGATCCGGGTCTCCGGTGCGGCCAACCCGGCGTACAAACTGACGCTTGATGTTCCCAAGGGCTTTGCAAAAGACGCCGACGAACCGAACGACACATCGGCTCTTCCGACAGATTTGGGCGCCCTTTGGACGCCAAGCAGTTTCACCGGCCTTTCGATCAACACCCCCGGTGATGAGGATTGGTTTGCCTTTGACACGGTCGCCGTCGGCACCCTCTCGTCCGAAGTGCGGATCGATTTCCGCAATGCCTTGGGCGATCTCGACCTGCAATTGTTTGACGGCAACGGCAACCTGCTCCGCACTTCGGCCGGGTTGGATGATTCTGAATCGATCAACCTCGCCGGACTGCCCGCCGATCATTATCTGGTCCGAGTTTCGGGCCACGACGACGCAATCAACCCCGCCTACACCCTGACCGTCCGGCCGCCCTTGCCATTGATCCCGGACGTGTTCGAGACCGGGCCAAACAACAACACCCGGCTTTCGGCCACCAACTTGGGCGTGGTCAACGGCGAGCAGTCGTGGAACAATCTTTCCATCGATTCCAGCGCCGACGAAGATTGGTTTAAGTTCTCCACGTCGTCTGCGGGATTGGCCGGTCACCTGGCGGCCATCGACTTTGTCAACACCGAAGGCGACTTGGATCTGCGGTTATACGACACTTCCGGAGCGTTGATCTCCGCTTCGACTGGCAACACCGACACCGAGCAAACCAGCCTGCAAGGATTGGCAGCGGGGACGTATTATCTCCGGGTGTCCGGTTTCTCCGGGGCGACACAGCCGTCTTACAATTTGCGAATCGTGGCCCCGGAAGCCGCGATTCTCCCCGACCGGTTGGAGAGCACGGGAGGGAACCAGACGCGACAGACCGCGTCGGTGGTCCAGACACCGGGCCAGACCAAACTCGTCGGCTCCCAGTCGCTGGTCGATCTGAGCCTGACGGGAACGGACACGGACTGGTATCGCTTCACCACCGTCGGCAAGGGAACGGCCCAGCACGACATTGTGATGACTTATCCCGCCGCCAACGGCACGCTTGGCCTCGAACTGTACAACGCCGCCGGGGCGAAAATCGCCACAAGCACCGGCGCCAACGGCAATTTGGTGGTGTCCCTCAAAGGGCTGGCGGCCGGGACCTACTATGCCCGGACGTTCATTCCGAAGGGTGGCAGCACCGGCAGTGATTACCAACTGACTTTTGACGCGCCCGGTTCGTCGGCCGCCGTCGCCCCGGACGACTGGACTGTGATGGTGTACATGACCGCCGACACTCTTGCGGAGCGGGCTTTCAACGACATCAACGAAATGGAAGCGGCCGTCGCCAAGTTGCCGGGCACGGTCAACATTTCCGTGTTGTGGGATCAGAGCGCCAACGAACAAACCTATCCGACCGGCAACAACACCCAAAAGGCTTGGTCAACCGCCGGCATGGGATTGATCTCCCCGGACACCAACCCGAACCAGATCGCCACGAATTTTCAGATCCTTCCCGAGAAGGACACCGGCGATCCGGCTACGTTAAAGAGTTTTGTGGATTGGACAAAACTGAACGCCCCCGCCAATCACTACGCCCTGATTTTCTGGGATCACGGCGATGGTCTGCGGGGCTTCAATTTTGACACCCAAGACGGACAGGCCCCCGATCACCTGACAACGAGCGAAGTCGTTAATGCCCTCACCGGCGAACCAAAACTCGATCTGATTGCTTTCGACGCCTGCTTCATGGGGGTCACCGAGACGGCTTATAATCTCCGCGATGTGACCGATGTGGTCGTCGCCTCACAGGAGGCGGTTCCCGGCGATGGCTTCGAGTACGACACGGTGCTGGCCGCCTTGCAAACCAACCCGGCTGCCGTGACCGCTGAGAATCTCGCCACTGGCATGGTGCAGTCCTACGGCGAGCGATACGGCAGCACCGGCCGCTCGGACACCCTTTCGGCCGTGCGTACTTCCGATCTGACCGGTTTGGCCGCCGCCTTGGGCGATTTATCGGCGGCCATTGATGCCGCTTCGCAGAGCGACAAGCTAAAGTTGGTGTCCATCGCGGCCCAGACATTGTTGCCGGATGAAGACGCCGACGAGCAGCGTGATTTGGGAAGTTTCTTGTCCGGCGTGATTGCCGACGGAACTCTCTCAACCTCCCTGCGAACCGCCGCCACCACGGCACTGAACAAGTTGAATCAAGCAGTTCTCAGCCGGACATCCGACTTGCGGAACAGTTCCGGCCTCTCTGTTTATCTGCCGGTCAGCGATCAGGATATTTTGACCATCGACCCGACACGGGTTTCCAACTACGGAACGGAATACGCAGGGTTTGACATCGCCACATCTTGGTTGACCATGCTATCCCAGTTGAAGGAGGCCGCCGACGGACGGCCGAACGACGGGGACTATGACGACAAAGCCGGCAACAACGACTCCAAGGCGACCGCGACCGATTTGCAATTGCTCGGTTCCAGCGGCATCTCCCGGCCCGGTCTCAGTTTGAACACAATTGACGACCAAGACTGGTATCGGTTCCAAGTGAACTCGCCCGGATCGACGCTGGAGGCGGACATCACGGTCGGCGGCTCCTTGCCAATCCTCGCGGAATTGAGAGACTCGAATAACAACATTTTGGCCCAGTCCGTGAGCAATCGGATTCGGCTGGACAACCTGTCGGCCGGAACGCAAACCTACTACCTACATTTCCACGCCAACACGGAAATCGGCAATTACGGTTTCACGATCAGTCCCCCGGCCGCCGCTGCGGACCTTTCGGGCAACAACACTTCGCCGGACAAAACGTATGTCCTGCAACCGCAGATTGGCACGGTTTACGCAGGCTATGCGGTCGCCGGGGTTGTGGCGGGGGTTGCGGGGCAAGATTGGTTGCAATTCAACACAACCGCTCTTCCGCAATCGGATCTGCGGCGGGTGTCGCTGACCATCTCCGGCGGCCAGTCGGTGGAAGCGCAGATTCGTAACTCGGCCGGGTATGTCGTCAGTTCGGCCACTGGAACCGGCACGTTGCTTCTGCCTTACACGCAAAGCGGCAATGCCGAGTCCTACACGCTGGTGATCTCCAACCCCAACGCATCGGCGGTTTCCTATAGCCTGCGATTGGATTCCGCAACCAAGATCGGGGCCACTTACCCGCTGGAACGATTCGATTTGAGCGGCGCCTTTGGCACCGGAACCGACTGGTCGGTGACCGGAGCGATGAACGTCGTCCAAGGGCAACTCACCATCAACGCCGCGAACGGCCAGGCTCTGCGGACGGCGGACACGCCTCTGACGGACACGGGTGTTCAGGCGAATTTCCAATTGCCAACAGTGGGCAAGCCGACGGTTTCCGTTCTGGCCCGCACCAACCTGACGAACGGCAAACTGACGGCTTACGAGGCCCGGCTGGAACTTTACAAAGGGGTGATTACCGCGAAACTTTACCGCACGGTCAACGGCGTCTCCTCGCTGCTGACGTATGCGGCAGGCCCGAAGGTGACCGGAGGGGTGTTGCGGCTGGAGGTGCAAGGGCAGTTCCTGCGTTTGCTTGTGAACGGCAACCAATACGTGGAGTTCACGGATACACAAGTCCTTCCCGCCGGCCGGACGGGATTCGCGGGGACGACCGGTGTGGTGGTCGATGACTTCCAAGCCAGTGCGATCGACGTGCCGCTGCCCGTGAGTTACCAAGCTTCCTCCGCCGGGCTTGGCTCGGCGTGGCAAGCGGTGGCAGGCAAGTTCACCGCCCAAGACGGCAAGTTTGTCGCGGCCACCGGCGTGGCGGCCACTGCCTTGTATACCCCGGCGCGTGTCGCGGACGTGCTGGTGACGGCGAATTATTCCCTTCAGGCGGCCGGTCAGTCGATTGGCGTGATTGCCCGGCATAACGGAGCCGCGAAGGGGAGCTATTACGAAGCTCAAGTAACCGAGAAGACAACGGGGGTGTTCACCGCCACGCTGTTGCGATACGTGAACGGAGCGGCGAAGGCGTTCGCAACCATCACCACCGGAATCACCTCAACGGGAACCTTGGGACTGGAGGTGCGGGGCGATCAATTGCGATTGCTCATCAACGGCGTGGCGCAGCCCGTCTCGGGCACGAACACCGTGGTGATCGACAAATCAATCTTGCTTGCCGGCCGGGCGGGAATCTATGCCACCGGCAACGTGGCGTTGACGAATTTCAACATCACGCCTCTCGCCCCTCGATTTGCCGACAACTTCAACCGGGCCGACAACACTTCCCTTGGCGCCGCGTGGAACGAACAACCAGGGGGCAATCTTCGCATTTCGGGAGGCCAACTCACGGCCGACGGCGATGGTGTGGCTCTTGCCGTTCAGCCGTCGCTGGCTGATGTGTCGGTTTCGGCTCGGTTCGATTTTACCCAGCCGGGCCAACACACCGTCGGCCTGATCGCCCGCTATTTCGGCGGGAATTATTACGAGGGGCGGCTGACCAAGGCCGCCGATGGCTCGCTGACGGCGACCATTCAGCGACTTGGCGCCAGTCCGAAATTGTTGAAGACGCTGAAATTCACCAAGGCGACGGCCGGGGTGCTGCAATTCGATGTCGAAGGATCGACTCTGAAACTGTCTCTGTTCGGCGAATCGATTTCGGCCACCGACACGACTCTGGCCGCCGCCGGATTGACTGGCATTCATCTGGGATCGGGCGACAGTATTGATGATTTCAACCTGCGTTAACCCAACGAGGAAAGACGACGGAACCGCCCCATGCGACTCGAACGGCGAAAACACCGGGTCCGGCCCGCGCTGGAACCGCTGGAAACACGGGCCGAACCGGCCGCCGACCTGTCGGTTGACGACCGGCTGTCGGCCGCAGGGGTCGTCAACTGGCTTCCCTTGGAAGTGGACACCGCCGGTGTTCTCCAAGCCGAGGCCACACCGGACGCAGGTTCGACCGAAGGCCTGCGGCTGACATTGGCCACCGCTGACAACACCATTCTGATGACCTCCGAGGGCGCTTCCGGCAATCCGCTTTCCGGGCAAGTCGAATTGCATTTGAATCCCGGTTCCTACCGCGTCGGAGTGTCGGCCGGGGAATCTGGTATCGCTTATCATCTCTCGACTCATCTCACGGAAGCTGCCTCTCCGACGGCACCGTTGGAAAGCCCCGGTTATCCGAAAGGAGTGGCCGTCGGCGATCTGAACGGCGATGGCTTTGCAGACATGGCCGTGGCCAACCGCGTAGCCGACACGGTGAGCCTGTGGTTTGGAAACGGCGACGGGACGTTTCAGCCTCCCCGCGATCTGGAACTTCCGGAGGATCATCAACCGCAGGCCGTGTTGATGGCGGATTTGAACGCCGACGGCCGGCCGGACATTGTGACAGCGAACTCGGGCGACGATGGTTCGCTAAGCGTGTTTCTGGCCGACAAGGCCAACCCCGGTTCGTTTCTCCCCCGGCTAGACGTGCCTGTCGGAGGAAGTCCGGTGGCGGTGGCGGCAGGCGACCTTGACGGCGACGGCCACATCGACTTGGCCAGCGCCAGCCGCACCGGCCAGAGCCTGAGTGTCCTCCGGGGCAGCGGGGACGGAACCTTTGAAGAACTTGCGGAAATTCAAGACACCCTTGAGCCATCGGCCGTGGCCATTGCTGATGCCAACGGGGACAACAAGCCCGATTTGGTCTGGACTTCCTATCAAGACGGCTTCGTGAAAATCTTGCCAGGAACCGGCGATGGCACGTTCGATCCGAACGGGGCGAAAAGCGAATATCAAGTCGGCAATGGACCGGTTGCCCTGCTGGTCGAAGACGTGACGGGCGACGGCCGACAGGACGTTGTGACGGCGAACAATCTTTCCGGCACGGTCAGCGTGCTGGCGGGAAATCCCGATGGAACCTTGTCGGCGATGGCTCCGGTGCCCGTTGGCTCAGCCCCGGTTTCCGTGGCCGTCGCCCGTGCGGATGGAAACACAACGCCCGATTTGGTGGTGGCGAACCGTGACGACACCCTGAGCGTGTTGCTTGGCGCCGGGAACGGGACATTCGGCCCGGCCGAGGAACTGGCCGCCGGATCCGATCAGACGGCCGCCGCCGTGGCCGACTTCAACGGGGACGGCAAAACCGATCTCGTCTCGGCCAACGGCACGCCGGGCGAACTTCGCGTGTTGCTCGGAAACGGCGACGGCACCTTTTTGTCTCCGAGGGCGTTCATCGTTGGCCGAAAACCGGCCTCAGTGGCTTTGGCCGACATCGACGGGGACGGCGTGCCGGATGCCGTCAGCGCGGGCAATAATTCTAACACCATCGACGTGGCCTTGGGCAACGGCGACGGCACATTCGGAAACAGCAAGAGTTTTGCCGTCGGACAAGGCCCGACTTCGGTTTCCCTTGCGGACCTTAACGGAGATGGCCGGATCGACGCGGTTTGCTCGAACGAAATCGACAACACCGTCAGCGTGTTGCTCGGAAACGGCGACGGAACTTTCCTGCCAGCGGGAACCTACCCGGTCGGCGACCGGCCGCAGGCAATTGTTGCCCGCGATATTGACGGAGACGGCATACCGGATCTCGTCACCGCCGATGCCGATTCAAACACTCTGACCGTGTGGTGGGGAAAAGGCGACGGCACCTTTGAGAACCAACTAACAATTGATGATGGCGAGGGACCAATCGCGGTGACGGTGGCCGACATGAACCAAGACGGCCGGCCGGATTTGGTTTCGGCCAACGAACAATCCAGCGATTTAAGCGTGATCTTGAGTGATGCAAACGCCCCCCGGTCGTTCCAACCACGGTCGAACGTGAATTTGGGAAATGACGCTTTTCCCGTCTCGGTGGCGGCGGCTGACATCAACGGGGACGGACTGCCCGATCTGGTTTCCGGAAGCAAAAGCGGAATTGTCGCCGTGTTCACGCAAAACCCGGTGGCTGGAATCGGAGGCGAACCGTTCCAACGACTTCCGGATGTTCCCGCCGGAAGCGGGCCTTATGGGTTGATCGTCACCGATTTGAACAGCGACGGCCATCCGGATTTGGCTGTGTCCGACAGCCTGACCGGCGACGTGAGTGTTTCGCTCGGCGACGGGAACGGCCAGTTTCAAGATCCGTTCACGGTACCCGCAGGCAAAGGGGCGATTTATCTGGCGACGGCCGATCTTAACGATGACGGCCGCCCTGACTTGGTCACGGCCAATTCACGTGAATCGACGCTCGGTGTGTTGCTCGGCCCCTTTGACAATGCCGATTCGCCGACCGCAAGCACACCGTTGCGTTCGGCCCCGCCTCGGTATTCTCCGGTGCTGGTTGATCTGGATGGCGACGGGTTGACCGACAGCATCACCCGCGACCGCTCTGGCAACATCCTGTTTCGCAAGGGGCAAAATGATGCGAATCAGCCGTTCGCGGCCCCGAGGCTGTTAAACGCTTCGCCGGATCAGCGGGCGCGAGATATTGTCGCTTGGAACACCGGTGATGGCGAGGCCATCGCCGCGATTGATCTGGAACCGGACGCCGAACTTTCCACCGGCGATACACCCGTTTACCGCATCTCGAAATATACCGTGAATGCGACAGATCAGGTGAAACGGGAACTGGCATTCACCACCACATTGCTCCCGACCGGAATCGCATCGGGGAATCTTGATGGATCAGAACGTGACGCCTTGATCCTGATTCACGCCTTGAACAACCGCGTGACAATCGCCCTGCCCGACCGCTTCGACTCGCCGATTGTCCGGCCGACCGGTGAAAACCCGACGAACGTGCTGGTCACCGATGTCGATGGCGATCAACGCCCCGATCTGCTCATAAGCGATTCGGTGGGCGGCGACGTGACAGTCCTTCACAACGACACGGGACACACGTTCACCGACGCGACCCGCTTTCGTCTTGGCGGCGACTTGTCCGGGGCCGACGACACGGGGTCGGTTCTTTCCTACCGAAAACCGGCCGGTCTGGTCGCCGGAGATTTCTTCCCCGGCGGCGGGCCGGACGATCTCGCGGTGTTGCTGCAAGGAAGCCACCAACTGGCCGTGCTGAAAAACAACGACCGTGGCGGCTTCCTAAATCCAAGCGATCAATGGGTGACGCCGACCACCCGTGGCCAAACCACCAGCGATCTGCCCGGTCCCTTGGTAAGCGGTAACTTCGACAGCGACAACATCACCGATGTCGCCTTCTTGGATCGGGATTCGGGAGAGGTGTGGGTCTATCGCGGATTGGGGAACGGCCATTTTGAATTCTTGGAAACCGTCCCGGCGGGGGTGATGCCCGAGGGGTTGACCGCTTGGCAGAATCCGAACACCAATCGAACGGATCTCCTCGTCGGCGATCCGTTCGGGGATGTCCTGCGGTTGGCGGGAGACGGTGACGGCCGTTTTGAACCGCCGCCGCCGCTGACCGGGACACAAACCTCGCTGGCCGTGATGGATGGGGCCGATACGTCCGAAAAGCAAGTGCTGGTGGTCAACCAGAAAACCAACGAGGCCAATATCCAAACAGTGACGGCCAAAGGCAAAACACAAAAACTGACCACACTGACCGCCCCGGCCTCCGATACCCAACAAGCTCCCGGCGATGGCATCTGGGCCAACCTCAACAGCGGGTCTTCACCCGATTTGATTGTCGTCGGAACCGGCAGCAACGACGTGGTGATCTATCGTTCCCTCGAACCGGACGCGAACGGCCGGCCTTCGTTCGCCCCGCCCGAACGATATGCCGTGGGAACCAACCCGGTGTCTGTTCTCGCCCAAGACATCAACGGCGACGGCATCAAGGATTTGCTGGTCACCAACCGGGGGTCCAACGATGTGTCGATCCTGTTCGGCGGGCTTGCCTCCGGGCATTGGACGGCGACGCCCGGCCCCCGTGTTTCTTCCGGCGGCATTGCGCCGGTGGCCTCGACGCTGCGTGATTTGAACGGCGACGGCCGTCCCGAATTGATCGTGACTAACAGCCAGAGCGGGCCGGGGGCGACAGGCGGGAGTCTGGTCGCCATGTCCGATCGCGGCTTTGGATACTTCAATGCCAACACCGCCCAAGTGACGCCGTTGCCGGGGATTCCGCTGACGCCACCCGTGTTTGTTTCGGGATCGGGTGTTGTGCCAATGGGTGATGGCAACCTGCTCGGGATTGATCCCAACACTCTCCGACCGGTCGGTGATGTCTTTGACGGCGGCGGGATTCGGGAGATCAACGCACTTTCCGACGGCCGATTGGTCGCTTACCGGGATGACGGGGTCGAAGTGTTGAGTGCCGATTCAAACGGTCTTTATCATTCCGGCTTGGAACTGGCGCCGCTTACCGGCATCCCTTCCGAACCAACGGCGTTGGAAGTGTTGGAAACACAATCGGGTTTTCGGGCACTGGTCGCATCGGCCGGTTCCGATCAACTGTTTGTCTTCGATCTGCCTGTTTCGCAAGGAGTGGGGCTGGAAGGTTCTCCCACCGAAAGCCCGGTGGTGTCCAAGACGACGGTTCTGAGTCCTAATTCGCTTGCGGTAGTCGTGACGCTGCTGGCAGGCGGGTTATCCGAAGACGGATCGCCAGACAACGGCAATGGTGACGACACGGCAGAAGTCGTTGCTGATGCCCCTGTGACTCGTCTGGGTGTCCAAGTGGTGGAAGAAGAAGAGAACGTCAGCGTCGCGCACGGGCAAGCGGAACCTGTCAAAATCCTGCCGAGCGCGGATGCCGAGCGAGAACTGGAAGGGACACGACTTTACCGGCCGACCGAGGAATCCGTCGACCCCAAGGAAAAGACTGCCGCTCCTTCCGGGAAAAACGACCAGGTCGAATCGGCGAAGCCTTGGAATGACGAAACCATCCGGGAAGACATAGACTTGGCGTCCGACGATCCACCGGAAAAGGAAAACGATGTCAAATCGGAGGAAATACCCTCACCGCTGTCGCAATCGAAGAGTGATGTGTTTGCAACAGTGATGTGGATGACGTTTCTGGTGACAGTCATGTTGCAACCGAAACTGGCGGGAACGAGGAGACCATCACTCCCCGGATTGAGCACTGTTCCGGCGGGTTCTGCGTAAACGCCGACGTTGCCAATCATGATTTGCTCGCGGCAAATTCTTGCCATGTTCCACTTGCACACGTTACAATCAAACTTCTCTCCCTCCCGATTGATCCCGCCGCCGGTCCTTTGAGAATCCCGCCTTGTTGCATTCATCCCTGCTTTCCCGTCGCAGTTTCATCAGCCTCGGCGCCGCCGGATTGGCGGCCCTTCCGGCATTGGCCGCCGGGAAGCGGGCGGCGGCGAAATCGGTTTTGGTGATCTTCGAGCAAGGCGGGGTGTCGCACATGGACACGTTCGACCCGAAACCGGAGGCCCCTGCCGAGCATCGCACGCCGTTCAAAACAATTGACACAAACGTGCCGGGGATTCGCTTCACCGAACTGCTGACGAAAACAGCCTCTCATGCCGACAAGCTCACCATTGTTCGCTGCATGACGCAACCAAAACCCGGCATCGGCAACAGCCACCCGAAGGGATCGCAATACATCTTCAGTGGCGAAAGCCCCGGCGGGGCCGAAGAAATGCCAGACATTGGATCGGTCGTGTCGCACCGGCTCGGTTCGTCGGCCCGGAACCTCCCGCCGTATATCATGGTTCCGGGAACCAGCGAACAACAGGATAACACCCGGCTCGGGTTTCTGCCACCGCAGCATCGCGTCTTCAAAACCGGCGGCAAACCCCATGAACCAACTTGGACCGTCCCCAATCTGGCCCTCGCGGGAATCGCCCCGGAGCGATTCAAGGACCGGGCTGATTTGTTGAGCAATCTCGATGTGGGAATCCCCGGCGCCGGTCAGGCGAAGGATTCTCGCATCCTGATGAGCGTCCGCGAACAGGCCGAAGACATGCTCACGAACCCAGCCACCCGCAAGGCGTTCGACCTGCAAGCCGAGCCAATTCGTGTCCGCGAATCCTACGGGTTGGGGCATCGCGGGCAGTGTTACCTGCTTGGCCGAAAGCTGATCGAATCTGGCGTTCGTTTCGTGACGATTGATTGCCGCGAGCCCCCGGCCCCGCAATACCCCGGCGGCGGCAACATGAACTGGGACCACCACGACCACATTTATTCACCCAAAGACACCAGCATCAAAGGCGGAGGGGCCGGAGCCGGACGCTGGGGCATCCAGACATGGCCGATGATGGGTTCGACCGACCAAGCGTTTGCCGCCCTGATCGGGGACATGCACCAACGGGGATTGCTGGAGGAAACGCTTGTCTGCTTCGTGACGGAGTTTGGCCGCACGCCGCGCATCAACGACCGCAAGGGGCGGGACCACTGGACCCATGCGTTCAGCTTCGCCTTCGCCGGGGCCGGCGTGCCGGGAGGACAGATCGTCGGGACCACCGACTCTGAGGGCGGGTATATCACCAGTCCCAAAGCTTACACGATTGAAGATTACGCCGTGACGATTTACGAGAAACTCGGGATCGACACTTCCAAACCGATCCACACGCCCGCCGGTCGGCCGGTCTATCCGGGCAAGGACGGCCATGCCATTCCGGAATTGTTCTAATCAGGAGCCTGTGACGATGCGTTTGTTTTTCAGTCTCCTGATTTGTTTTACAGCGACGGGCATGGTCGCGGCCGATGCGCCGGTCAAAATAGAAGTCCATCCAGCCAAGTTGCTGCTTGGCTCCAAACGGGCCACCGGGCAAATTGTCGTCACGGGGCATGAGTCCGGCGTGGGCTTTCGTGATCTGACGGCCGAGGCCACTTATGCCGTTGGCGAACCCCTCGTGGAAGTTCAAGAAGGCCGGGTGAATCCGCTGAAAGACGGCGAGACGCACATCTCCGTCTCGGCGGGCGGCCAGACGGTGAAAATTCCGGTCACCATCACCGGGCAGTCGAAACCCGATCTGGTGCGATTTCGGACGGAGACGCTGGCCGTTCTCACCAAGCAGGGTTGCAATAGCGGTTCGTGTCACGGTTCGCCGGACGGCAAAGGCGGGTTCGGTCTTTCTCTGTTCGGCTATGATCCGGTCGCCGACGCGGAGAGCATTGTGCGGGGAGGATTGAATCGGCGGGTAGACTTGTTCAACGCGACAGACAGCCTGCTCCTGAAAAAGCCGATGATGCGGGTCGATCATGTCGGCGGGAAGCGACTTAACAAAAACGATCCCGGCTACGCCATCCTGCACGACTGGATCAGTCAGGGAACCAAAACGGACGATGGAAATCTCCCGACTTGTGTGAAACTGGTGGTGTATCCGGGACCGGCCCGCGTGCTGACGACGCCGCATCTCACACAACAATTGAGCATCACCGCCGAATTCGCCGACGGAAGTTCTCGGGATGTCACAACGCTCGCCACTTACGACGTATCACACAAGGAAATCCTATCCGTGTCCGACCGGGGCCGGGTGACCGGATTGAAACGCGGTCAGGGGGCGGTGTCAGTTCGTTATTTGAATCACTTGGAATCAGTGCATTTCACGATCATCGAGCCTGTCCCCGGTTTCCGATGGAACGACCCGCCGGAAGCAAACATGGCCGACAAGCATATCCACACGAAGTTGAAGCAACTTCAGATTCAACCATCCGGGCAATGTGACGACGCCACATTCATTCGCCGCGTCTTTCTCGACCTGACCGGATTGCTGCCGTCATTTGAAAAAACGAATGCCTTCCTCACGGACACAGCCACCGACAAACGGGCCAAAATCATTGATGAATTGCTCGAATCCGAGGAATTCGCCCGCTACTGGGCCTTGCGAACCGCCGACCTGATGCGGGTGAATGTCAAGACGCTCCCCGAAGGCCGGGCGGAGTTGCTCGGCCGCTGGCTCATTGAGGGTTACCGCAAGAACACCCCGTTCGACCAAGTGGCGAAGGAAATCCTCACGGCCACCGGCGATGGCTTGGCTGTTCCACCGGCGAATTATTTTCTGGCCATCCCCAGTGCCGAAGACCTGACGGAAACGACCGCCCAGTTGTTCATGGGGTCGCGGGTGAATTGTGCGAAGTGCCACAATCATCCCTTCGAGAACTGGACGCAGGAAGATTACTACCGCATCTCGGCCGTCTTCGCCCGAGTCAAGAAAACAGGAAAGATCGTTTCGATCTCTGCCGACGGGGAAACCAGACACCCGGCCACCGGAAAAACGCTCACCCCGTTCGGCCCCGCGACAAGTGATCCAAAGGCCGACCGGCGGCTGGCTTTTGCCGACTGGCTGACGAAACCGGGCAATCCCTATTTTGCGAGAGTCGAGGTCAACCGCATCTGGGCCAGATTGTTCGGCCGGGGAATCGTCCATCCGGTGGACGACTTCCGCTCGTCCAATCCCCCGGCGATTCCCGAGTTGTTGGATGCCCTGGCCGCCGATTTCGAGCGAACCGGTTATGACCGGAAACACATCATCCGGTTGGTGTGCAATAGCCAGACATATCAACGATCAGCCGCGACGAACAATTTCAACGAAGCGGACGATGTTCTCTTCTCGCATTACCCGGTGCGACGCCTCAGCGCGGAACAACTGCTTGATGGTATCGGCCAAGTGACGGGCACCCTCCACACCCCGGCTGAGTTGACCGTGGCGATTGCCACCGCCGAGAAACAGGCGGCCGCAAAACCGAATGACAAGCGGGCGCAGACCACACTGCAACGGCTGAAAGACCGGAGCGAATACGCGACCCAACGGCTGACACCAGAACAATCGGTGTTTCTCAAAGCCTTCGGCCAGCCCAAACGGGAAAGCCCTTGTGCCTGCGAACGGATCGACGAACCGACCGTGGATCAGGCGTTGCAATTGTTGAACGGCCCCATCGTCGCCAACCGGTTGGCCAAGGCGGCGGAGGCTTACGGCAAACTCACTGACGAAGAACTCATTCGCCAACTGTGGCTGACCGCCCTCGCCCGTTTGCCGAACGCCGCCGAATCGGCCAAAGTCCTGCCGCTGTTGAAGAAATCAGCCAGTCGGCCCGACACGATCAAAGACTTGGTTTGGGCAGTGATCAACACGCGGGAATTTTTGCTCCAACACTGACACGGGTTGCCATGAGTCATTTTTTCCGATCTGTCCATTGGCTGGCGTTGGCGATCATCGTCGCGTCCGTATCTGCCCCGTCATTGGCGGCTGACAAAGTGTTTAGTGTTGAAATCGCCCCCGTATTGGTTTCCCGGTGTATAAGTTGCCATGCCGGGCAAAAGGCAAAAGGGGACTATCGGCTACACACCTTCAAGAACCTCACAGAACCCGGCAATTCAGACAGCAAACCGATTGTCCCCGGCAAACCGGAAGAATCAGAACTCTACCGCCGGTTGGTGACCGCCAAGGCGGCCGAGCGAATGCCGCCGGGGGACGATCCGCTGACTGCGGATGAAATCGCGGCGATTAAAAGCTGGATCATCGCCGGGGGAACCTTTGACCGGCCGGACCCCGCCGCTCATCTGCGGTCAATTCTGCCGCCGCGGAATCACCCGTTATCTCCGGAGAAATATCCGGCCCCAGCGGCGGTGTTCGCTCTGGCGTTCTCTCCGGACGGGAGTGAACTGGCCGTTGGCGGCGTGAACGAAATCCTCATCCGTGATGTGTCAACCGGCAAACTGCTCCGTCGATTGCAGCGCCTCCCGGCCCGCATCCATTCGATCATATACTCGGCCGATGGCAAATCCCTTCTGGTCGCGGGCGGCACATCGGGCGAATATGGCGAAGTATCATTGGCCGACGCCCAAACCGGCAAGCGTCTGCGGGTGTTCGGCTTGTTTGACGACATCGTGTTGTCGGCGGCTTTCTCGGCGGATGGCAAAACAATTGTTGCGGGCAGCGCCGACCGCACGGTCCGCGCGTACCAAGTCTCCGATGGCGCCGAACTCTGGCGAAGCGCGTTGCATTCCGATTGGATCACCGGCGTGGCCTGGAGCAAAGATGGCCGGTTTGTCGCCACCGCCAGCAAGGACCGCACGGTGAAAGTGCTGGAGGCCGCGACGGGAAAACTATTCACCACCTTCAACGGCCATCGTCGCCAATATGCCCCGCACGCGGGACAATTCGAGGTGTATGCGTTGGCATTTGACGCGACAGGAACGGCCTACTCGGCGGGGGGCGGGGCCGCGATTCGGGCATGGGAACCTGAGAAAACCCGCGAAGAGAACGGCAGCGCGGCCGACATGGAAGAACGATTCAAAAAAGCCGGCCACACCCGCTATCTGGACTTCCCCGCCGGCAAGCCAGTTTTTGCGATGGTCCTTGGCGACGGGCAACTCTTCTCGGCCGGCGGGGATCGCCTGATTCGCCAACATGATGCCGCCACCGGCAAAATCGTCCACGAATTCACCGGCCATGCCGATTGGATTTATGCCGTCGCCGTCCATCCCGCCACGAACCATTTGGCCTCCGGCGGCTTCGACGGCGAGATCCGCATTTGGGACACAAAGACCGGAAACGGACTGGCCACTTTTAAAGCTTCTCCGAATTGAGCCGATGCTTCGCCGGAATTCGTCAAGCCTTCTTGGCGTGAAGGTTTGGCAGGAAGGCCGTCAACAAACCAATCAATGGCAGGAATGAACAAACGCGGTAAACATAACCGACGCTTGTCTGGTCCGCCAGCCAGCCGAGCAGCGCCGCTCCCAACGCCCCCATGCCGAACGCAAAACCGAAGAAAAGACCGGCCACAGAACCGACTCTGCTCGGCACCAATTCTTGGGCGTACACCACGATAGCCGAGAAGGCCGACGCCAGGACAAGCCCGATGGGCACTGTCAACACGACCGTCCAAGACAAACTGGCATAAGGCAACGCCAAGGTGAACGGCAGCACGCCAAGGATCGACACCCAGATCACCGCCTTGAACCCAATCCGGTCGCCAATCGGACCGCCGACGAGCGTTCCCACCGCCACCGCCCCGAGGAACACAAACAGATAGATCTGAGCGGCCTGAACCGACACGTCAAACTTATCGATCAGGTAAAAGGTGTAGTAACTGGTCAGGCTCGCCAGGTAGAAATTCTTGGAGAACACCAGACACAACAAAATAGCAATGGTGATCGCCACCCGGCGACGTGAGAGGCCCGTGTTCAATGTTCCGGCGGTCTTCTTCGGACGGTTCGCCAGATGCGCCCGATACCAATGGCCGATCCGGACAAGGAAAACCATCGCAAGGATCGCCGCGACAGAAAACCATGAAATACTGCCCTGCCCTTGTGGCACAACGATGAACGCGGCCAAGAGAGGCCCCAATGCCGAACCTGCGTTCCCGCCAACCTGAAAGAACGATTGGGCCATTCCATGCCGCCCGCCCGAGGCGATTCGGGCCACCCGCGATGCCTCGGGATGGAAGACCGACGACCCGATCCCGACCAGAGCGGCCGCGCAAAGGATGGTCGAAAAGTGAGATGCCACGGACAGCAAGAGAAGTCCCGCGAGGGAGAAACCCATTCCCAACGCCAGAGAATATGGCAGAGGTCGGCGGTCGGTGAATGTGCCGATCAGAGGCTGCAACAGGGATGCCGTCAATTGAAAAGCGAGAGTGATTAACCCGATCTGGGCATAAGTGAGTGCGTAAGTATCTTTGAGAAGCGGATATACGGCGGCAATCAACGATTGAATCAGGTCGTTAAGCAGATGGGAGACACTGAGACCCACCAAAATGGCGACGACCGTTCCACTCGTCTTCGCCTTTGCACTATCTCCTTCAATCTCACCCACCACTTGCCTCCCTGTCTCAATCCTCATCAAGAGGATATGACTTGTCCTCGCCGAAAGTGGCGAGGTAATTTTTGTATGACATGAGGGCTTTGCCAACTCTTTGGTTCGCGGATCTTCATGCCGGGAGTTCGGGCGATGTGCCCTCCACGCCGTCTCCGTTGGGAATATCATCTTGTGACCCGTCGGCGGCTGCGGTAGTCTTTCTTCATCCGTCGCTTGTCAGTGATTTTCCCTCAAATGAGCGATGACCATCAACTTTCATTCTTGATTTGCCGCCTGGGTGCCTTCCCATGATCCGAACCTTGCTTGCGGTCTTGCTTCTCACCGCCCCGGTCGTTGCCGATGCCGACAACGAAATGCGTGAACGCCTGAAAGACGAGAGAAAAAAGTTCGATGCTGACATAAAAACCCTCGGGGTCAAAATCGATGCGGCGTTCAAAAAACAGGAAGATGATCTTCGGGCGTCCAAAACAATCACCAAAGCGGCGCTCGACAGACTGACAGAAGAAAAGGCTCTGTACGTTGAGCAAGGAATTGTGCCGGCTTGGTTGCCCTTGGCCATGACGCAACAACTCAATCAACTCTCCGGTGACTTGGAAGAGGCTTACGAATCGGCCGTCAAATTATGCCGAAAAACCGGCCGGGACAAACTGGCCGCCGAGATCGAAAAGGAGCTGGAAGCCATTTGGGCGATGAAGTGGCGCCACATCGATTACAAGGACGCCGGGAAGTTGAAAGACGGCCACATCAGCCTCACGGTCAAGGAAGGGACCATACGGACAAAGGTCGTGTATTCCGGCCCGATTGAAATCACCGTGACCGCCCGCACGGAGGACGAGAACATCCGAATCAATGCCTACAACGGGTCTGTCATCATCTTCAATTGGGAGTTGAACAAAAGTGAATTCCGCGTGGCCCGGCCGACCGGCACCCCTGACAAGCTCGAAAGCGGATCGCATTTGGGTGTCAAAACGGTCCCCTTGGAACCCAACAAGTGGCACACATTTCGGTGGCGGATCACGTCAAAGGGGATGGAGGTGTATGACAATGGCCGCCTTGTTTGGTCCGAACGACGGGCTTACCCGGTCGAGAACATGAAAGGACCGATCATCATGCGCCGGATGAATAGCGCCGTGGATGTGGAAGAAATTCAAGTCCGTCAACTCGACGACGCGGACTGAACAGAGGCGTTCCATGCGGGCATTCAGTTCTTGATTCCCGCCCATTGCAAGGCGGCGTCAATCTCTTGCTGATCCATGAACCCATTCATTTTCAATTTATCTTTCACCGGAGTGGCGTATTCGGCAGCTTGAACACGGTTCTTGTTGCACAAACGGGCGTAATGGAGATACAGAGTCGCGCCCATGATTGATTTGGGGAACCGCTTCCGCATCTCCTCCAAAACCGGCTGTATGTCTTTCCAAACCTGCGGATTGCGTGTGAAATACGCAACAGAGTCGCCGCTTTGGCGAGCAATCAATTCATGGGCCGCCATCATCAGGATCGGGACTTGGCGCCCCCAATCCGGATGTTTGGCCAGTTGACGGGCATATGCCAGGAGTTCCTCGTTGCTGCCGTGCCATTGCGGTTTGAGATAGTTGAACTTCGCCTCGAACGCTTCATAGAGTGTCGGATTGGCTTTGCGAGCGCGGGCAAACCATGTCTCCATCTCTTCGGCCGGAAGCCCCAAACCCACGCACACCCGGATCATGCCCACCGCCGCTTCGGCGCATTGGTCGTCGGCCCTCCACGCGGCCGCGAAGTGTTCTCGGGCTTTCACCAGCCGTTCCTTATACAGTTTGGCTCCCTCTTCCGTCACCTCGTCCGCGAAGCCGTTGCCGCGAGCTTCCCAAGCGTAATCAATATAGAATGAACCTTCGATCAGATTGCGTAAAATATCGGCCGAAGAGAAAGTGCTTAGCACATTTCTGATATTATTGTAAAACTGTTGTCGATAACCGAAGGTTGCGCCGAGCGACAACTGTTGACAGGCGATTTCGCGTGCCCCCTCCCGATCATGCCGGTCCTTGGAACGAGCCAGTGCCGTCAACTTGGTCACGACGGCCTTGTGGCATTCCAGCCCCCTCCTCCAGTCTGCCTCCTCGCGTTTCGTTTCGTCCGGCCCCGGAGTCAGACGGGCGACAGCGGCGCTGTGCCATGCGCGAGCTTTGTCGAGATCGGAATATTGGCTCTTTTCCAAATCTCTGGCATTTTGTTCCAATGCCTTGCGGACCTCTGGAGTGAATTCTTCATTCGAGAATTTTACCCGGTAGTAGATGATGAGCGGGTCGTCGCACCCGGCCTTGATGGCTTCCGTCACCGATTCCAAGAACAAGGCCGTGTTCTCAATTTGGAGCAATTCCGGGCCAAACATTCGTTCACTGTTGTGCTTGTGAGCCGCTTGAACGAGTAAGTCCCACTTCGGGCTCCGGTTGCCGGAACTTTTGTATACCTCGTATGTCTTGGCCATGTGATTGGCGATGGCGTCTTCGCGAAGTTGCCTGGCCTTGGCTTCATCATGCGGAAGCGCATCGGCCCCGCATGCGGGCAGGCAGGCGGCCGCAGTCACTGCCAGAATTGCAAAGACTCGCATGTGACGATCCTTTCCAAGTCTGTTATCGGGGAGAGAACGCGATCTCTTCAGCATAGTGGCGGCGAACAGAAGAGCTTGCTTTCTTGCTTCAGGAACCGAAACAACTTCGTTATGTTTATTGCAGAACAAACGAGACTAGATAAGTCTTGCGTATCGTCTACACTGTCACTCGATTCACCGTCTGACTAACAAAGTGGCCGTGATGAAGATCACCCGGTTGGAAGTATTCGTCCTCGGCGATGGACCGGACATTGATCCGGACAAGGGCGGGGTCGAACCGCTGGCGTGCATTCGCATTCACTGCGACGACGGGGCCACGGGTTTGTCCGAGGTCTTCCGTGTGCCGCCGGGGGTTGTTCAAGCCACCGTCGGCGGGCCGGACACGCATTTCGGCCGATTGCTCCTCGGCCAGCATATCACCCATCCGGAGCGCCTCTGGCAACGGATGTGGGATGCGTTTCTGCACACGAACCGTCGCGGTTGGGAAATCATCATCCTCGGCGCGATTGATGTCGCCCTCTGGGATCTGTACGGAAAATCGCTTGGCCGCCCGGTTTGGGAATTGCTTGGAGGCGTCCAGCGCGGGGCGTTCCAGACCCCGGTCGGAACCAAGCCGGTCGTCACGCCATATTGCACCATCGTTTCGGATGTCTGGGGTGGCGAACAGATGTTCAGCCAGCAAGTCGCTCGCGCCGAGAAGTTGGCCGGGCTTGGCTACCGGGCGTTCAAACTCGAACCGATGATGTCAACGCCGCATGATGTTGTGGAACTTGCCCGCCGGTTCCGCAAATCGCTTGGAAGACAGCCCACCCTCATGATCGATGTGGGCTATCTATTCCATGATGTTCCCACGGCCGCCCGAGTTTGTCAGGAATTGGAAAGCTGCGACGTCTACTTTTTTGAAACGCCCTTCCCGGTGGATTCCCCACTGCCGTATGCGGAACTGGCGAGCCGAACGAAGATTCCCCTGGCGATGGGGGAACATGGAGTCACCCGTTGGGAATTCCTTGACATGATGGATCGCGGGCGTGTTTCGGTCGTGCAGCCATACATGGCGACATGCGGCGGGATCACCGAGGCGAAACGCATCGTCGAACTCGCACGAATGCGCGGGGCGGTGGTTTGTCCCGGCAATTGGTCCACGCAGATTCTCGGAGCGGCCACGGTTCACTTGGCCGCATATTCGCCCATCACGCCATTTATTGAGTTCGCTCCGGCCGAGGTTTACGAATCGCCGCTGCGTCAGGAATTGCAAAACGCCGGATTTCCGGTCCGCGATGGCGTTATCGATTTGCCCCTCTCGCCGGGGATCGGTTATGATCTGCCGATGGAAATCATCGAACGATACCGGCTCTCATGAGGTTCGCGAATGGGCATTCCCGCGTCTGAAGCCTTGCGGCCCACGATGATTCGTTGGCGAATTGTGGCGCTGCTGGCGGGCATTGTCTTTCTCGCTCACTTCAATCGGATAAGCATCTCCGTCGCCGCCACTTCAAACTTCATCGGGCCCGACAAACTCTCCGAAGCGCAAATGGGATCGGTCTATTCGGCATTCCTATTCATTTACACGCTGGGCATGTTGCCCGGCGGCTGGGTGATCGACCGGATCGGCCCTTATCGGGCATTGGCCGGCATGGGCCTCGGACTCGGTTTTTTAACAGCCCTCACCGGAGTTCTTGGCTGGATGGGACTGGCGATGGCCGCGATGTTTGTGCCGCTACTGGCGATTCGCAGTATTGCCGGGGCGACGAGTGTGCCGCTGCATCCGGGGGCCGCGAGGTCGGTCTCGCTCTGGCTGCCAATCCGGGAACGATCAAGGGCGAACGGCCTCATCACCGCCGGCGCGCTCCTCGGCGTCGCCTTCACATATCCCGTTTTTGGAAGCCTGATGGATAACGTTGGCTGGCCGATGGCGTTCGTGATTTGCGGAACGGTGATGATCGCTTTTGGCCTGCTCTGGTATTCGCTGGCCGCCGACCGGCCGGCCGAGCATCCTGCTTGCAACACCGGTGAACGCGATCTTGTTGCCGTCGAGGCGGCGCCCCGGAGTTCCGCATCTCTTGGGGAAATCTTGAAATTGTTCAGCAATCGGTCTTTGGTATTGCTTACGCTCAGTTATGGTGCGATTGGCTACACCCAATACCTCTTCTTCTACTGGATCGAATATTACTTCAAAAATGTGCTAAACGCCCCGCCATCGGACAGCCGTGAGGCAGCCTTCGTGATCTCCGTTTCAATGGCCGTGGGGATGGCTGCCGGGGGATGGATGACCGACATGATCTGTCGGCACGCCGGACATCTTTGGGGATGCCGGATTGTGGCGTTTGTCGGCATGGGATTGGGGGGCATGTTCAGTTTGCTCGGCCTCACCACAAGCGATGCCCGGACCGTGACCATCTGTTTCTCGCTGGCCTTTGCCGCGCTCGGCTTGTGCGAAAGCATTTTTTGGACGACGGCGCCGATTTTGGAAGAGCGAAACGGTGGCTTGGCATGTGCCCTCGTGAACACCGGCGGCAACGGTTTCGGGATGCTCGCCCCGATTGTCACCCCGATCATCGGAGAACACTTCGGCTGGAAGTCCGCGATTATTGTGGCTTGCGTGATGTGTGCCGTTGGCGGGTTGCTTTGGTTGGGAATCCACAACCCGCAAACAAACACGCGACACGATTCAAAAATTGACGACTGAACCGGACATCACGCCAAAAGATCGCGAACGACATCGGCCCGAGTCACCGCGACATCCGTTAACGTGTCGTCACGGCCTTCATGCGGATACGTCAGCTTCGTGTGATCCAAGCCAAGAGCTTGCAACAGTGTCGCATGCAGGCTGGCGACGCGAACGACTTTTTCGACCGACGAATAACCAAAATCGTCGGTTGCGCCGTGGACATAGCCTTTCTTGAAGCCACCGCCCGCGAGCCACATGGAGAAGGCATGTCGGTTGTGGTCCCGGCCGTCGGTCCCTTGTGAAATCGGGAGTCGGCCAAACTCGCCCGTCCACATCACAATGGTCGAGTCAAGCAACCCACGACGTTTCAGATCAAGCACTAGCCCGGCGCTCGGCTGATCCGTCATGGCGCAGAGATTTTTAAGGTTCTCGGCATTTTTGCTGTGCGTGTCCCACGGCTGACCGCTGAGGAACAGTTGCACAAACCGCACGCCGCGTTCAATGAGCCGCCGGGCGAGCAGGCACCGTTTGCCATACTCGGCGGATTTCGGGTTGTCGATGCCGTAGAGTTTCCGCGTTTCATCGGTCTCTTTCGACAAGTCGAGAACCTCGGGCACGGCTGTCTGCATCTTGGCCGCCAGTTCGTAGTGGCCAAGGCGGGCTTCGAGTTCGGAGTTCCCCGCATGGCGGCGAAGGTGAGCCGCATTCAACTCGCCGAGCAAATCTAGCTGGTTACGCCGGGCGGCCGGGGATACATCGGCCGGAGTCGCCAGATGCGCGACCGGGGTGCCGGTGGCCCGAAACGGCGTGCCTTGATAAACCGCCGGCAAAAACCCGGACGACCAGTTGTTCGGCCCATCCACCGGCAACCCGCCGGGATCGGACAGGACGACGTAAGCCGGCAACTCCTGACGTTCAGTCCCGAGGCCATAGAGGGCCCACGATCCCCACGCCGGCCGGCCCGGAAATATTTTCCCCGAGTGGATCACTCGCAGCGCGGCCTCGTGGTCCACGGAATCGGTCTTCATCGACCGGATTAGCGTAATGTCATCGACGATGCCGGCCGTGTGCGGAAGCAACTCCGATAGTTCGACCCCGGATTTTCCGGATTTTTGAAATTTGAACGGCGACGCGAGCAACTTGCCCTGTTGGGTGTGGAAGTGAACCTCCAGTTTGTCCGGATGCGGCTTGCCGTTTTGTTTGGTGAGTTCGGGCTTTGGGTCGAACAAATCCATCTGGCTGGGGCCGCCATGTTGGAACAGGCAGATTACCGCCTTGGCTTTCGCGGGAAAATGCGGCGGCTTCGGCGCCAGCGGATTTCGTTCGGCAGCACGCGACTCGGCGGCGGCCAAATGGGCCATCGCCAAAGAGCCGAGAGAACCGCCAAGGAACGCGCGACGGTTCAGGGCAAAATCGGAAAATAGCGGCATCTCGATCACTCTCAATCAATGTACAAAAAGGCATTGCTCGCCAAGAGCATTTGACAAAGATCAGCCCACGCCCGCTCTCCGGCATCCTTCTGGCCCGCATAAGCCTCATGTTGCTTGCCCAAAAATTTTTCGCAAGCGAGTTGCTCGTCTTTCAATGGATCCCGACCAGATGTGAGGCGTAATGCAATGGTTATTTTTTTGGTCGGCTCGGTCGCTTCGCGGGCCAGCCGGGCCGCGAAATTTTTGGCCCGGATGCGTGCAAACTCTGAATTCAAAAGCATGAGAGATTGGAGAGGAACTGTAGACGGTGATCGCTTCCCGCATGTGCTGACAATGGACGGGGCGTCGAACAATTGGAGAAAAGTGACCACCTGCGTTCGGCGTTGCTGGAGGTAAACGGAACGTCGATGGGGCACATTTGCGGTCTCGGGAATTTCGACAACACCTTCCGGTGTTCGTTTGCTGGGAACGTATTGTCCGCCGATCTTGACATCAAGTTCACCCGCGATCTGTAGCATGGCGTCACGAACCGCCTCGGCATCCAATCGACGGACCGGGAACATAGCAAGGAGGCGATTGTCCGGATCGATGGCGGCCAATCCATCGCGAGGCGCGCTGGTTTGGCGATAGACCGCCGAGGTCATGATGAGACGGTGAACCGCTTTCACGCTCCAGCCTCGTTGCATGAATTCTGAAGCCAGAAAATCGAGCAGTTCCGGATGCGAAGGCTTTGCTCCGGAAGCCCCGAGATTGTCGGCTGTGGGAACGATGCCAGTGCCGAAGTGATGCTGCCAGATGCGATTCACCATCACACGGGCGAACAACGGATTCTCCGGCGATGTCGCCCAATTGGCAAAGGCGGTCCGGCGCCCGGAAGAGACTTGCCCCGCCGGACGGGTGGCAATTTGGTATTTGTTTTTGGGTGTCTGCAACGAAACCGGGACTGTGGGCAAAACTTCGCCGCCCGGCAGGTGGTGTTGGCCGCGTTTGAGCAAGTGATGGGCGGCCGGGGTCGGATCGGTTTCCACGAACGCCGCAATTTTCTCGGGCGGTCTCGGCCGCTCCTTTTCGCGTTCCGCAATGGTCTGTTTCACGCGGTCACGCAACGCGGCATATTCCGGGAATCGCTTGGCCAAATCGTCATCCTTGATGTCGATGACCTTCGCGTGGGTCTTCAAAAGGGCCTGTTGGGCAGCGGTTCGTTTCTCCTTCGCGGCCTTGACTGATTCGATGACCGCATCGCGTGCCGCCGGGGCGAGATCTTTCAGCCGTTCATCGAGAAGTTGATCTCGAAGCGGGTCGGCAAACGCGGCCAATCCGGCTTGGGCCGCTTTGACTTGGTTGTCAACAAACGTGTTGAGACGCTGAATATTCTGAAGTTCAGTTTTGGAACCGATGGGGATCACACGGTCATTCGGCTTTGACCATCTCTCCGGATTATAAACCGGGAACAAGATGGCCTGTAGCCCGTAATATTCCTCTTGGGTGATCGGCTCAAACTTGTGATCGTGACAGCGGGCACATTGAACTGTCAGGCCGAATAGGTTGTTCATCACGTTTTGAACATTCCCTTCCAACACCGTGAATCGGTCGGTCCGCACTTCGTCCGGGTTGCCATCACTTTCACCGGTGCCGTCTGGAGCGTTGCGAATGAAGTGCGTGGCGGTTAACGCATCGACCATCGCCGGGGTCACGTCGCCGCCGGGCGTGAAACCGACGAGTTCATCCCCGGCGAGTTGTTCCTTCACGAACTGGTCATATGGCTTGTCGGCGTTAAACGACCGGATGACGTAATCCCGGTAACGCCAGGCAAGCGGCCGGTCACTATCGGCGTTGAAGTATCCATTGGAATCCGCATAGCCTGCCGCGTCGAGCCAGTGCTTGCCCCACCGTTCGCCGTAATGCGGCGATGCGAGATAACGATCAACCATCTTCTCGTAAGCATCCGGCGATTTGTCCGCGACGAATGCGTCTATTTCAGCGATTGTCGGCGGCAGGCCGGTGAGGTCGAAACATACGCGACGGATGAGTGTGGTACGGTCTGCCTCGGGGTTCAAAGCGAGTTTTTTTGCTTCGAGACTCGCCAAGATGAAACGGTCCACATCTGTGCGGGCACTGCTTCGGACTTCGGGAACCTTCGGACGGCTGACCGGACGATAGGTGCGTGGAAGTTCTGATTGGGCGGCCTCATCCGCGACAACAGGTTGGGCGACGATGACGAAGGTGACGGCAAACACCCAACTGGCCGCGAATTGCAGAAACTTGCTCATGCGGGACTTTCTGACACGAAGCCGAGGCGGGAGAGTGACGGCTCGCGGGACTGATGATCTTCGACACTTCACTTGTAACTCAGGCGGCCGATGACAACAAGGAAAATGCCCGGCCGCTGTTTCGGGCTTTTTGAAACGAATCGCTTCACTTGGAAGTGATGTCGAATTTGAAGTCGTTGGCGCCACCGGCAGTCACCACGGCCGAAAGGGTGGTGTTCGCCCCCCAATACTTTTGCGGGATCGAGTTCTTTTTGCTCCGGGCCCCGCCATATTTTTCAGAGGAAGGCCCCTCGACGTAGATGAACACTTCGACCTTGTTGTTGCCGACGGGGGCCTCTCCCGTGAACGCTCCGTCCTTGATTTCGAGAACCTTGGGGGGAACGCCCGCCATCCCAAAGTGGATCTCGCCGGTGGGAACTGATTTGCCGTCGACATTGACGATTCCCTTGACATTGCCAACCGGTGGCCCCGACGCCTGCGGCGCTGGAGAGCATCCAAAGCTCACCACAAGCGAAAGCGCGAAACCAATCGCAGCGCAAAATCGATCCATCAGACGGGCTCCTGCAAAGTGAACAATCATGAAGACAAACAACGTGGGTCACAATTTCCGCTTTCCCCACAGGAACGAAGGAAAGAGGAGGAAGCGTCAAATGAAAAGACGTCCGACACCACCGTTTTCAACGCGGGAAGAGGGCAAGTCCAACGGCCGCATGGCGATATCAAGGCCCTTGATAAGTTTCCCCGCCATCACGGCTGGCGGCGGCGCATAAAGTCTGCAAACTAGCGGAGTTTGTCCAAAATCGCACCGAGCCATCACCAAAGAGGAGATTGCACCCGCCGGTGTGCATGGAACTGAGTGGAATGTTGTTTCCGACATTATCACTACACCCGCCGGCACCGAGAGTCATGCCGATCTGGTTGATGGAATAGCGAATGGTCTCGCTGTTATAAACCACGTCGTTATTGCCGAGGTTGCCGGAAGGCTGGCTGGTGGTACAGCCTTGAATCCACCCGTCCGGACCCTGGCTGGTGACGGCAATTTTGCTGGATCCGCCATAAGTGGCCCCGAGAATGATGGCGTTATTTGCATCTCGAAGGTGATTGCTTTGCTCGCCAACCATGATCGTATTGCTCAAACCATCGGTGATCTGCGCCATCACCGTTTTGCTGTTGGCGCTCATAATGCCATGAGTGCTGACAATGTTACTGCCAAAAGTGGTCACACCAACATCGTTTACAGACCCGGAGATGGCCACATAGCTCGTATACATGATTCCGACACCGCCACCGCCCGGAAGGATGGCTGAATAGGGGTTGAGCATCGGCAGACTCGTCGAGGGACATCGATAGTTGGGGATTGTCAGCCCCGCGATCATCGCGTTATTACCGGAATTCTGCCATCCGCTGCCGCCGCTGAAAATCCACTTGGCGCTTAGGTTACTCTGCTCCATGTACGCCAGAATGTGAACCATCCATGAACTGCCCCAATTGGAATCAGCGGCTGTTTGTGGTGTTTTCCAAGGAGCAATGTCCGCGGAAGCCGAAGGGGGAAAAGTCAGCGTGGTGTCGTGAAAATTGTGCAGCGCGATACCGAGTTGTTTCAAATTGTTTGTGCATTTCATCCGGTTGGCCGCCTCGCGCACTTTTTGCACGGCCGGCAATAATAACCCGATGAGAATTGCGATAATGGCGATCACCACCAGCAATTCAATCAACGTAAAACCATGTCTGCGAGAAGCGTTCATCGTATTTTTCCGGAGAAGGGAAACGGAAAAAGAAAGTGTTTAGTCATTGCATTTGAACAGCCTCGTTCTTGCTTGTCAAGGTAATTGATTTGTAACGACTCGGTTTGTCCGCCAAATGAACAATCTGTCGTCTCCAACGTTGGCTGTTCTCAAAAAATTGTTCAATTCGCCAAAGCCAATGCAAATCATCACGACAGCCTTGCCCTTGTTTCCAGCAAGGAAATTTCGACAACATCCTCGACATTGAACCGTGCCGGGGGGATGATGCCCTGTTCCCCGCAAGGAGTATTCACATGATCCGCATCGCTGTTTTGGTCACCGTTGCGATTCTAGCCGCGAGCGGCCACGCCATGACTGCCGAACGTCCGAATGTGCTGGTGATCCTGACCGACGACATGCGGTGGGATGCGATGGGAGTGGTGCAGAAGGAACAGGGCAAGGCCGCTTTGTTTCCGTGGTTCAAGACGCCAAACTTGGATCGACTCGCGTCGGAGGGCACGCGATTCACCAACGTCTTCTGCACAACTTCGTTATGCTCGCCAAGCCGGGCATCGTTCCTCAGCGGCCAATACGCCCACCGGCACAAAGTTCTCAACAACTTCACTGATTTCCCGAACGACCTGCCCTCATATCCAGCCGGGTTGCGGGCCGCCGGATACGAGACGGCTTACATCGGCAAGTGGCACATGGGCGAGGACGACGACCGGAAACGGCCCGGCTTCGATTTCTGGATGAGCCACAAAGGCCAGGGGAACTACTTCGACACGGAATTCAACGTCGACGGCACACGGAAGGTCGTGAAGGGCTACTACACCACCGTGGTGACCGACGCTGCAACGGACTGGATCAATCGAAAACACGAGAAGCCGTGGCTCCTCGTTCTCGGGCACAAGGCCCCGCATGGAGGCCCGATTGTCCCCGAACCCAAATACGAAAAGGCATTCGACTCGGAGACCATCACCAAGCCCGCCAACGCGGAGGCTTACACGACCGCGAGCGGCAAACCCGCGTGGCTGAAGGAATCGTTACCCACCTGGCACGGGTTGGGCGGGCCGCTTTATGGTCAGAAGGATTACAACAAGTTTGTCCGGGCCTACTTGGGCACCATCGCCTCGGTTGATGACAGCGTCGGCCGGTTGTATCAGACCCTCAAAGACGCCGGGCAACTCGACAATACGCTGATCGTGTTCACCACCGATAATGGATTCGCCATCGGCGATCACGGCCGGGTCGACAAAAGGACGGCCTACGAGGAAAGCATCCGGCTCCCAATGCTGGTCCGCTATCCTCCGCTGGCGAAAGCCGGCGCGATGGTGAACGAGATGGCGCTCTCCCTCGACTTGGCCCCGACCATTCTGGACATCTGCGGAGCCAAGCCGCTCCCCAACGCGGACGGGCGGTCGTGGAAACCGCTTTTGGAGGGCAAGGCGGCCGGATGGCGGTCGGCGTTTTTCTACCAATACAACTACGAGGCTCAGTTCCCGTACACACCGAACGTCCGGGCTGTGCGAACCGCCGATTGGAAATACATCCATTACCCGCACGGCGACGGGACTCCCGACCGGCATACGACCGAGTTATACAACCTCAAGGACGACCCGCTGGAGACAAAGAATCTCGTCGCCGACCCGGCCTACGCCGCGCAGAAAAGGGAGCTCGCTGTCTTGCTCGAAAAGTTGATGAAAGACCACGGCGCCCTGCCGGACAAGATGCCGATTGACGAAGGCATCAAGAACGTCCTTCCGAAATTCTGATGTGGCCGCGCGACCCCGCCGCTTTCCCGAGAGAATGATGATGCGCCACCTGTTTCTCGCCGTAATCGGCTTCATGATTGCCTTCGCCCCGGCTGCTTGCGGGGATGAAACAGTCGCCAAGTTCCCCGATTATCGTCCGGTCGCCGGGTGGCCGCAATTGCCCCCGAAGTTTGAACTCGGCCCGGTGTCGGCCGTGGCGACTGACGCAAAAGACCGGGTATTTGTTGCTCACCGTGGCCCGAAGCCGGTCCTCGTCTTTGACCGCGATGGCAAATTTCTCCGCTCCTGGGGCGACGACCACATCGACACGCCGCATGGTTTGCGGATCGACCCGGATGGGAATGTTTGGCTCACCGACATCGGCAACCATCTCGTGATGAAGTTCGACCCGGAGGGAAAGTTACTCCTATCCCTCGGCAAGAAGGGCGAGCCGGGCAACAAGCCCGATCAGTTCAATCAGCCAACCGATGTGGCGGTGACCTCAACCGGCGAGTTCTTTGTCACGGACGGATATGGAAATGCCCGAGTGTTGAAATTTGATCGCCATGGAAAGCTGCTCAAACAGTGGGGTAAGAAAGGCAAAGGCGAAGGCCAGTTCAACCTTCCACATGCGGTCTGTCTGGATGCGAAAGGCCGGGTGTGCGTCGGCGACCGGGAGAATAACCGGGTGCAAATATTCGACACCGAGGGCAAGTTCCTCGCCCAATGGAAGGAAAGCGGCGCTCCATACGGGCTGTTCTCCACCGGGGATCGATTGTTCGTGGCCGATGGACGAGCAGGCTGGGTCCGGGTTCTCGGAGCGGACGGAAAATCAATCGGTCGCCTTGGCGAAAAAGGGACGGCGGCGGGCCAATTCCAGATGCCGCATATGTTGTGCGTCGATTCCCGAGGGGATGTGTATGTTGCCGAGGTGACCAACAAACGCATCCAGAAGTTCGCGGCACATGCCGCCAAATCGCCTGACTGACCAACGATCCGAATTTATTTTGAAAGGGAACCCAAACATGCAGAAACAGTTTTTCAACCCGCCCGAGTTGAACCCGACCAATGGCTTCACACATGTCGTTACGTCAACGGGTGGAAAAACGATTCACATCTCCGGCCAGGTGAGCGTGAACGATAAAGCCGAGGTGATCGGCAAAGGGGACTTGCGCGCCCAGACTGAACACACATTCGAGAACCTTAAAACCGCCCTCGCGGCCGCCGGAGCCACTTTCAAGGACGTGGTGAAGATTACTTATTTCGTCGTCGGTTTGAAACCGGAACATGTGTCGCATATCCGCGAAGTTCGTCGAAAGTACCTCGACCCGGACCACCCGCCAGCCAGCACGCTGGTTGGTGTGGCCGCGTTGGTGGTCCCGGATTGGCTGATCGAAATCGAACTGGTGGCTGTGGCCGCCGTGTGATGCGGACATCGGGAATATCCTCTTCCGAGCGATGTTGTAAGCGGTACACTGATCGCGTCTTTCTCTCTCCGTTTCATTCAAGGGCTGCCATGCTCCGCATTAATCGTCTGCTCCTTTTTCGCTTCTCGTGCGCATTAGTCTCGTTCGTTTTGGCGACGGTCGTGTTTGCTCAATCGAAGCAGCCGGAACCGACGCCCGAGGAGAAGGCCGCACGAGAAGCGATGTCCGCGAACGTCGGCTTTCGCGCGTACGTCTTTGAAGGAAGCGATGTCCCGAAGCCAGTAACCAGTCCCGATAACTCGTTTGCTGGTTCCGTCACCATCTACGACCACAACGGCGCCAAGCTGGGAAGCACATTCGAGGTCGGGCCGTACTTTGCCGAAATCAAAACCAAGCCAGAGAAGCAGGCTCCCGCAACCCGTTATGTCACATTGTTCCGGATGTTGCGAAAGCCGGCGGCCGATTGGAAATTCGATCCCGCCAAGCCACTTGATCTGGCTGAACTCATTGGTGTTGATCGGAAGGTAATCGAGACGGAATCGAAGCTCATCGCCGAGGTCTGCAAGGACCGCCCGTTCAAACAACTTGAGAGCGATCCGAAGTTCGCACGGCTGCTTGCTGGCCTGGCGCTCACCCCGAAGGACACGACTCGGGTAAGCCGATTGAATGATGCCTTTGCCTATGAACGGCAGGCATGGGTCACGTTACGTCGGAAGATCACGGGGCTGGACAAGGAATTTCCGAAGCCGTTCGACGGACCGGACCTCATCAAGGGAATTCCCGCGACCGAAGTACGCGAGGGCACGGAAGCCGAGGCAAAGGTGAAGCCCGGCACGGCCGCCAAGATTGATGCGGCGCTCACCGAATGGGCGAAGGACGACGATCAGGCGTTCGCCGTGTGCATCGTTCGCAACGGAGTGATCGTGTTGCACAAGGCATACGGCATTCGTGACGGCAAGCCGATGACCGTGGACACGCCAAGCTGGATGGCCTCAATCACCAAACCCATGTCCGCGTCGCTCGTCCTCATGCTCGCCGACCGAGGATTGCTGACGCTTGACGACCCGGTGGGCAAATTCTCCCCTGCTCTGCGAGACATCAAGGTGACGAAGCCGCTCCAAATCCGGCATCTGCACACTCACACCAACGGGCTGGACAAGTTCCCCTCCGGCGACGACACCCAGAACGACCTCGAATATCGTATTGCGGATTGCTACCCGGTTCTCAAAGTTGGCTCTGCTTGGGCCTACAACGGCGGCGGGTATGCACTCGGCGGGAAAATCATCGAGAATGTGACAGGCGAATCTGTGCCGCTGTTTTACAAGAAGCATCTGCTGGACCCGCTTGGCTGCACCGGCACCGAAGTGAACGGCACGCATGCCGACGCTTTCAGTATCCCGCTCGACATTGCCAAGTTCGGGCAGATGTTGCTTAACCGGGGCGCATACGGCAAGTACCGGTTTTTCTCGGAGGAAACCTTCGAGTTGATGCTGCCCCGAAAGCTGACCACTGAACTCGGCCCGGACGCGACCAAGACGTTCGGATTCGGCCTGGACGGGCAGCCGAGGAAGTTCGGCCACGGAGCCGCCAGCGCCGCGACGTTCTCCGTGGATGTGGATCGGAAGCTCGTTGTCATCATGACGCGGAACAAGATCGGGAAGAATCAGGACAAATACAACGGCAAATTCTGGGAAGCGATTAACTCGGGATTGGAGCCGTTGAAGTAACCACGCAAGGATGGTACCTCGCCTCACTTTCCCGGCACATAAACAATTCGGCCATCTTTCAACCGGAAGGCGGTGCCGAGGCGTTCACCTTCACCCCCGGCGGGTTGTCCACTAGGAGTGAGGGTTTCGAGGTCGTTCCCTTTTTGCCGGATGATCTCCATGTCCGGCCGGCCGGGGTTGTTGATCGCCGTCACCTCATCCTTGGATGAGGCCGGATCAGGCGCTCGGGTGCGAGTGAGGGTCGCCAGCAGAAGGGCAACGGCGAACACCAGCCAGATATCGAAGAGGTTCAGCAGACCCGCGCCTGGATCATCATCTTCCGCGTCCCACTTGCGGCGTTTACGCACGCGGCACCTCCGGCCAGACACGGCCCACGATGAATTCTAAGTCGTCCATGTCCCGGCCATACCAAGAGCGACGAACGAGGCCCATGCCGTATGCGAGACAACTCACCAAGAGGCCGCATACGGTGGTCGTAAAGGCAATCACCAGATTGCCGGATAGTTGCTGCACATTGCCCGCGCTCAAACCCGTCAAGGCCGGGCCAAGGGGGATCAGCGTTCCGAGCAACCCGAGCATCGGGCCAACGCGAGTGATGAACGAGAGTTTCGCCAGAGAGTCGGCCACGTCGGCCTCGACGGTGGCAAGGCGTTTCCTCACCAAATCAGCCGGGGCATTAATCGCGGGCATGGTTTTGGCAAAATGCCCGGCGAGACCATGCCGGGCGGCGGCGAACATGGTCCACGTTTGCTCATCGTTGGTCGCCGAAACAGTGAGGGCCACAAGGGTCCGGCGGGCCAAACGCCGGGCGGCCCATTCTCTCAGAAAGCCCCCCGCCAGCACGCAGACCCATGCCAAGCAGGTGATTAGAACCGCCAGCACCGGCAACAGCAACAAATTGGAGAGGTGATACATCACCTCCGTCAGCGATTGAACGGTGCCCCCCATGTCAGATGACTCCCTTTCGCCGACTGGCGCCGATGCCGACGAGCAACAGCAACGCTCCGCCGATGCCACACATTGTCCAGAAACCCGTTGAGGGATTGCCGGTCGGCTCGGCCTCGGCTGATCGGGGTTTGGCCGTCATTTCCTCGCCTTGAACAATCTCCGACTTCGGGGCCTCGGCGACCTCCGTGACTGGGGCGGGTTTCTGAGATTTGTCGAGGGCCGCTTTGTATTCACCGGCCAAACCGGCATCGCCTGGAGCGTTCAGAAGTTTGGCCACCTCGGTTTGAAGTTTCGTGTTGCCGCCGGTGGCCAACCCAGCGCTGTCACCGAATTTTGCCACGCTCGCGGCATAATCGCGGGCCATCTCCCGGCGGGTGACTTCGTCAGCCTTCCAATCCCCTTTGCGAGCGGCCTCCAAGAGCGTCGCCAGAATCTCCTGACGGGCATGAGGGTTTTGGGCATCCAGCCACTCGCGGAGTTTGAGGTCATGCTTGTCCCGCACATACACCGCATGAATCTCGGCCCACATTTCTTGGGACACGGCCCCTTTCCGGGTAGCCTCCCAACCACTGGTGTTTCGCACAACCTCGGCCATCATCCCGCCGCCGGAATAGCCGTTCTCCATCATGCCGCGAAGCCATTTGGGGTTGAACATGGTCACATGGGCTTCGCTCGCCAACACCTCGTCAAAGTCCCGTACTTGCGGCTTGCCCCGCACGTCGTTGAAGATCAGTTTCGGCTGTTTCCCGGTCGTCGATTCGATGGCGATGCTCAGGCCGCCAGCATACTCGTACACATGATGGTTGGTGAGCGGGCCAGTCATGTTCGAGGTCCATGTCCGCAAGATCAGTTCGGTTCCCCGCATCGATTGCTCATACAGGCCGGGGACGTGCTCGCCCCAAGCATCACCAGTGAAAACATGGGACATTTGCTGTTTGTAAATGTCCGCGATCTCCTTGCGGTCCTCCCACGCGCCGGTTCGCGGCACAAGATAGAGGATGCGCGTGCCGTATTCGCCGGGCTTGCCGCCGAACATTCGGGCAGGGGCATATAGCTGAACCTTCTCCGGCGAGAAACCTTGGGCTGCCAGTTCGCGGGCTTTTTCTTGTGTGCCAGCCCGGATGAGATTGTCTGGTTCATCGAGTTCGGAGACGAGCCGAATGGCCCGGTCTAGCAGTTTCACCCGTGTCGGGAAGCGATCTCTCATGCTCCCGCCGATGGAAAGGAACACATCAACACGGGGTCGTTTCAACTCGGCCCGTGGAATGATCTCGACACCGACAGCAAGGTTGTTGTGATTCCAAACTGGCTTGACGCCCATCAGATAAAGAGCTTGGGCCTCGGTTACGCCGAAGTCCCGCATCGTTTCGTGGCCGTTCATGTCGAGAGCGACTTTCTTCAATCCGGGCTTTTGCTTGAGCAGTTGATCGACCAATTCAACACCGACCGCCCAAGCCTGCTTCGTGGGGATTTCCTCCGGGTTGAGAGCGTAGAGATTGCGGCCCGTGGGCACGGCCGACGGATTCCGCACCGGATCGGCTCCGGAGCCGGGGGAGATGAACTTGCCATCAAGCGCCCGCAGGATGTTGCCTATTTCCCGGTCGGCCATGCCGATCTGCTTGCGATATTCTGTGGCCCGCGAGAGGGTTTCGATGATCTTGCCCGGATCGCCCTTGGGAAGCTTGCCTCCGGCGAGCGTCAGCGCGTCGGCCGGGGATAACCCATCAACGATCATTGATTTGACGATAGATTCCAGCCGGGGGCGTGTCCACAACGGCACATGCTCGGGTTCCTTGGCAATGTCAGCCGGCACCGGCAGCGCCTTGGCGAGATCATCAAGGAATGCCCGGCCGAGCATGCTTGTGATGAAGGGAACCAGATGTTTCGTCTCCGGTTCAAGGCCAAGCGTGTGTAGTTTCACGGCCGTCACTGAAAGCTCGATCCGGTGTAGTTGCCCGGCGATTTCCTCCACTTGCGGATCCGTCAATTCGCCGCCGAGTTTGGTGAGGGCGGCCTTGCTCGCGGCCTCCGAGATGGTTTTGCGATACTTTTGCTTCAGCAGTCCCTCGTCGAGCGTGGCGAACTTTTCGATGTCATCGTGGAGCGTCTTCAACTCGTCGGACAACCCGGCCGATTCGAGCGTCGGCGTCAGGTGGTCGATGGTCACGGCGTAGGCGCGGCGTTTGGCAATGATGGCCTCGGCAATATTGTCGATGATCCACGGGTAAATGTTCGGCATGTTTCCCAAACAGATGTCCCCGAAGTTATCGGCCGACATGCCGTTTGACTTGCCGGGAAGGAGCAACTCGGTGCCATGTGTGCCGAAGTGGATGACTGCATCGGCCTTGAACCCTTCCTGCAACCACCAGTAGCACGCCAGATATTGATGCGGCGGAGGCACATCGCGGGCGTGCAGCAACTTCTCGTCGTTCTCTGGACCGCGTGCCGGTTGCGGCAGCAGGATCACATTGCCGAGGTTCACACGGGGAATCACGATGCTTTTTGCGTTTTCCCCTGTCACCATCTGCATGCCGGGCGCCGGGCCATAAGCGGTCGTCACCATCCGGCGGTTGTCGTCGCCCAGGCGGGCGAACCAGCGTTCATAGGTTGCCGTCGGGATTAGTTCCGGTTTGCCGTCCCGCAGGAGTTCCGAGAGGTCGCCTCCGGCCCAATTGCCGATGTTGCGGCCATCCCGTTTCATCCAAGAAAGCAATTCGTCGGCATCTTTGGGGAACTTCGAGAAGGAGTAGCCACGTTCTTTCAGGGAGACAAGCACACGAAACAAACTCGCGGGACCATCAAGAAAAGCCCCGGTGGCCGAGCCGCGGCCCACATCTGATTTACCCAGATATTTGTTGTAAAAGACAATAGCGATCCGCTTTTCGGCATTCTTCTTGTGCCGCAGATTCAGCCAGGAAGCCGCCCGATCGGCGAGGCGTTCAACGCGGTCGGGAATCGGTTCGTGGAGCTTGTAGCCACCGACATTGGCTTTCATCCCGCCGACCAAAACGGGGTCGATGATGCCGTGAACTTCTTGCGTGAGAAAGTGCAATCCCACATCGGCCGGGAGCATTCCTTGCGCCGACGCCTGCCACTCGGCCACGGTGGACCGCAACAGGGCGACCGACTTCAGCATGGGAATGTCCCGCTCCTCGGCCCCTTGCTTCAAGGCGGGAGAAGCATGTGCGTCGTCGATCATCAATTCGGGGTCCCAAGCATCCAGCAAGGCCTTTTGCTTTTTGGGATCGCTCGCAAAGATCACGGCGACGTTCACTCCGCGTTTGCCGAGGGCGTTCACCATTGCGTCGTATACTTTCGTGTCCCCGGTTAGCAAAAAGCTTTGTTGAACCAACAGGGCGACGCGGGAACCCCCTTCGCGGAACTGACCGTTGGATTTTGCCCATGTGGTGAACGCCGGGATTTCCGGAAATGTGTCCGGGGCGCCGGGGGCGTAAATTCCATGATCCGGCACGGGGATCGGCGGTTGAATTTCCCCGGCGCCGCCCAAGTGTTTGACGCGGACATAGCCAAGCAATCGCTTGGTGTTCTCGTATCCATTGAACCGCCAATACTTGCGGATTTCCTCATCCCGCTTGAGCAACCCGGCTTGTTCGATTCCCTTCTGCGTCTCGCGGTTGTCCAGCGGGAGAACGATCAATTTCGGCTGGCGTTTGCGGGCTTCGGTCAGGCGTTCCAAAAGCACCGGCGCGCCCTGCGGGTGCAGGTTCAACAAAAAAACCACATCGGCGGCCGCGAGTTGGTCAACGGTGACCAAGCCCGTGTCCTCAGTGGTGATGAATTTGGCCGACATGCCGGCTTGGGTGGCCGCCCGGTCGAATACGGCTTCGCCGTAATCCCAACCGCCGATGACCAGCAGTTTCTCCCCGGCATTGGCGGCGGGAATGCTGATCGCCGTGATTAGCAACAGAGGAAAGAGCAAGATGGATTTCATCGGGATATTATCCGATCAACGGCGGTTGATTGGCGAAGAAAACTTGGTCACCAATCGCTGGCGGTCATGATTTCCCCGCCGGCGTGGGTACATAGGGCGTACAGGATCATGATGTTCATGTCCTTGTGAATGAAATGAACGGAGCCATCGCAAGCGGCGACATTCGCCCCGTCCGGGTGGAAACCGTAAATTCCCGAGAAGTTCGAGCAATTGACGGCACACAACCCCGGATAAGTCCGGCCGTCGCGAGAGTGGCCGCGTACCTCAAAGTGGTTGGGGGCCGCCCACGGGCCGCGAGTGGCGTCTTGGGGATGTTCCTTGTCTCTGGTTCCGGCGAACCATGCCTCGTTGCGCCCGGCCATTTCGGTCACTAGCAGGGTGTTTGATTGGCCGTCGACAATGTCCGCTAGCCGCAACGGCGCCCGAATGCTTTCGTTGGCGAAGACAGTCCAACGATCTGTCTCCGGGGGCAGGATGCCCATTTCCATCACATTCGGGAAAACGCCGCCATTGCCGGCGTAGTCCCCGGCCGAGGCTGTCCAGTTCTTGCCGCCGGTGGTTCCAGCCACTGTCCGGCCGGGGCTTGGCGTCGCAGGGCATTGCATCACGGACAAATGGGTGCCGATCGCTTCCTTGTTCGCCGGATCGTAATAAGGCAAGTCGAAGCGAATTTTCTTCACGATGGCCTCCTCCCCGGCGAAGGGGAGGATGAGCGTGAACCAACCATGTTCCGGGGAGATCGTCGATCGAGGAGGGAGTCTGCCATGTTCGCGTTCGTAAGCCAACACGGCCATCGAGATGCGTTTCAACCGATCCTGACACCCGACCCGGTCGGCGATGGCCCGTGTTTGCCAGATGACAGGAAAAATCAGGCTCGCCGTGATGAGTGACAGACCCACTGTCACCAGTGCGTCGATCAAGACGAATCCCGATCGTCCTGGCTTGTCCATCGATTTGTCCCGCAAGAGTTTGTGATTCATCTCAGAAGTTATCGGGAACTTCGCCGTTGCTGCGGGTGGTAATCGCCATCAAAATCTTTGGCGACAGGCTCGAACGGAGAGAGCGAACCGAGCCATCGGCCATTCCAACATTCCCGACGGATGGATGGAACGAATAAATCCCCCGCACATTGCTGCAATTGACGGTGCATGGACCGGTCGTTCCGATGTTCCCGATGGCGTTGAATGTGTTGATGTTATAGGTGTTGTTGTGCGCCCAGGCGCCGTGGATGGTGGAAGACCACAGGATCGTGCCATTGCGATCCGTCACGGCGCTGGCGGGGAACAAGCCGGTCGGGGTGGCGATGTAATTCGGGTCCGTGAACGAGGTGAGTTGCTTGCCGTTGGCGATGTAGACCCAAGGCCGGCCCGAACATTCGCCGATGGCGATGGTGTTGGAGGTGCCGTCCGTCGCCCCGGCGAAGGTTTCCCCGGACACCAAGCCTGTGGCGCCGTTGATCTGGTTGCCGAAGATACCGCTGCCATCGCCGGGGGCCACGCCCCAAGCGTTGGTGTAAGCGGTCGCGTTCACGCCGGAGGAGGCGAAGTAATCAGACCGGCCATATTCCACGGGAACCGTGCCGGTCAGGTCGAACGCCGGGGTTGTTTTGAGCGTGGGGCTGGAGGGACATTCCACCACCGACAACCGGGTGGCAACGGCGGTCGCGTTGACTGAACTCTGCCAGGTGATCGTCGGGGCCGCTGGGGAATATTTGGTGTAGCCCGTGAGAAGGTTCCCCTGTTCGACATATGGGAGAACCTGGACCACCCAGCTATCACCGGTCGAGTATGGGATGGGGAGCCGCCCCATCGCGCTCTCGTAACTATGGCAGGCGAGGACCAGTTGCTTGAGGTTGTTGGAACACTTCATCCGGTTGGCCGCCTCCCGGATCTTTTGCACCGCCGGCAGCAGCAGACCAATCAGGATGGCGATGATCGCGATCACCACCAATAATTCAATGAGTGTAAAAGCATTACGACGCACGAAAACTCCGGAGGTGGGATATTGGCGGGGGTGAAAACCATGTCGGCGAAATCGTCGCCAAACACATGCTCACTGGAGATTGCAAACCCGGCGCCAACCCAGTTTTGGGCCGGATTAGCACCGGAAGCGGTGTTTGTCGGCTAATTTTTAGCCGATGGTGGCCAGCGATTAGCCACCTGAAGAATTGGCAATGGTTGAGGGAAACGTGAGAGCGATCACATGCCCGATGCGCTTACTTCTTCCCCGGCAATTTGAACGCCTCGGCCTCGGCGGGGCTAATCAATCCGTCGCCGTCCGTGTCGAGTTTCTGGAAGTCGGCGGCCGTTCCGGTGAACTCGCGGCGGGACACATCGCCATCGCCGTTGCGGTCCATCGCCCGAAACCACGATGGTCCGGCTCGGCGGCCCGTTCCCAACGGAGTCAGGGGATGGCCCCGGCTGGCAGTGGCGATCAATTGGCGCGGCAAGGGCGCGGCGGGATCGTATTTGCCATCCTTCATTAAACCGGCGGACGTCACACGGTCCAATGCCCCCCGAATTTCGCGGATGGACAGATTGCCATCCCGATCGGCGTCGAGCAGTTCAAACAGACCGTTTCCGTGGTCCAAGACCGTCAGCAAGACGAGGCTGTTGGCAAACAAGTCCTGAAGGTCGAGCTAGGCGTCGAACTCCTTGCGTGTCAATTTGCCATCGGCATCACGATCCGCGAAAGCGAGCAGCGGAACCAAATCGCCATTACGGGCGGGGGCGGCGGCTTCCTTTTCATCGATCACGCCGTCGCCGTTCACGTCGGTTTGGGTGAATCGATCAACGATCCGCTTGCGAGCGGCGGCAAGGGCCGATGGCAGTTTGCCGACATCATGTCGGACTTCCAATCGGAGGTTGCCAACGGCCAGATCGAAGCGTTCGTTCCGAATCGTCGCCCCCTTGGGGGAGCCGATGATTTCAAACGCTGGCTTGCCTTCCTTCGATTCGCCGAGCATGACACGGCAACGGATGTCCGGTTCCAAGGTTCGCCACACCAGCAATTCGGCCGGGCCGAGTTTGCCATCTTTATCTGTGTCCAGTTTCTCGAATGTCGCGGCATCCAAGTCGGATTCCGGACGGTCCAGTTTACCGTCTTTGTTCGCGTCCCGCCGGGCGATCAAGACCGTCGCCCAATGAGTGTCATTCAGTCGGAGCGGAAGAGTGATGAGCGGCATCTCGTCGATGATTTTGGCCGGCCGATCTTCCGGCGAGGGAGCCGGGAGCATCGTGGCCCCGATGGCGCCCGGATAGGCGACTTTGGAGACGAGTTCGGCCGGGCTGACCATTTCGTCGTCGTTGCGATCAAACTTGGAAAGCATCGCCGGAGCGGCCTGCCACTCTTTGGCGGTGACAATCTTGTCCCCGTCCGTGTCGAGAGCCTTCAAGATCGTCGAGGAAAGCACGTCGGCGTTGGCCGAACGGCCAATCCCGATCACCGTGCCCCCCAGCCCCGCCCGACGGTGGAAATCAATCAGTTCGGCAAGAGTGAGTTTGCCGTCGCCATCTGCATCTAGTTCCGTCCATGACGGCGCCTGCCCCCCATAAGGGCCGAACTGGCCCCAGATGTTTTGACGAAGCGAAAACGCGCTCGGCAAACGAACCGCTTCTTTTTGGTCGATCACGCCGTTGCCGTCCCGATCCACGAAGGCGAACAACTTGGCGAACGCCTCGTCTTGAAGAGCGCAAACAGATTTCCCGTCGATCTCCACTTGGAATTGGATTCGCAGAACGCGATCCCCGGCGAGGGCGATCAGATCCAGATGATCGGCCCGAGGGCCGACGGCGACCTTGGGCCGGGGTTTCGATTCATCGGCCAACAAAACGCCCGCCGTCAGCACGACGGCGAGCAACGAAAACCGGCCGGTCATACGATCCCCTCAATGGGCTTCGCGCTCGGGTCCGCAATGCGGATGGGCCGGGCGACATTGGACATATTTTGCTTGGTCGGGTCAATGCCGAGGGATTTGCACATCGTGGCGATCATGTCCGGCACAGTCGTCTTGCGATCCTCGACCGTCGTGCCGTCGGCGCTGGTCTTGCCGACCGTCTGGCCGCCCTTGACGTTCGCTCCGGCCATCACGGCCGTCCACGAACTTGGCCAGTGATCCCGGCCCTTGGCCCCGTTGATCTTCGGCGTGCGGTCGAATTCGCCCATGCAAACAACGAGCGTCGATTGCAACAGGCCCCGTTCTTTCAAATCACCCAAGAGGGCGGCGAAAGCGTTGTCGAGCGTGCCGGACAAATCCTTCACCCGCTCAAAGTTGTTCTGATGTGTGTCCCAACCGCCGAGGGTCACTTCGACGAAAGCGACGCCGCGTTCGACCAAACGCCGGGCGAGCAGACAGCCCTGTCCAAAAAGATTTCGACCGTAAGCCGTGCGGGTGGTCTCCTTTTCGTCCTCAATGCGGAATGCCCCGGCCGCCTCGGGACTCATTAACCGAACCGCCCGTGTCGTCGCGGATTGCAGGCCAGCCACCACGGGACTGGTTCGCTTCCCGGCGAATTCTTTGTCCAAGCCGTTCAATAGATTCAACCGGTCCCCTTGGGCCGTGGCACTCACGCCCGACAGCCGGTCAAGATCGGGAACCTTGAGGCCGTCGAGGGTGCCGCCTTCCTCACCGATGGCCAGCGGGGAATACTTCGGCCCCAAGAACCCGCCGCCGAAGGTCATGCCATTGCGGGCCGGGGCGATGCACACGAAGCCGGGAAGGTCGATGTTTTCCCGGCCAATTTCATGGGCGACCAACGAGCCGACCGCCGGGAACTGGATGGCCCCCACCGGGGAATAGCCCGTCATGGCGAACTGGGTGGCCCGGCCGTGATCCCCTTCTTTGCCAGTCATGGAGCGAATCAGCGCCATGTCCTTGGTCCACTTGGCAAGCTTCGGCAGGTTCTCGGAGATCTTCACGCCGGGGGCGGCGGTTTCGATTTCTTGGAACGGTCCGCCGTTGGCGTGGCCGGGCTTCAAGTCCCACATGTCGATGGTGGCCGGGCCGCCGTTCATCCATAACAGAATGACGGATTTTTGCCGACGCGGATCGGCGGCCGTCTCGGCAGCCAGCCGGTTGAACCAGCCCGACGACCAGGCGGCCGCGAAGCCGACGCCCGCCGTGCGGAGCAGATCCCGCCGGGAAATATCAACGGAACGAATCATGTCTCACTCCTTGGGGAATACCGGGGGATCAATGGTTGGTGTTAAATTCACTGGAGTTCAGCAACGCCCAAAACACATCGGCCAAGGCTTTCGTCGGGTTCTTTTCGGCTCCACCCGAGTCCACATGTTTCACCAAGGCAACCAACTCAGCCTCGGTGGGGTTGCGACCCAATGTGGCAAAGAACAGTGTTTCAACCTTGCCCTTGGTGTCCAAAAACGGGGCATCGGCGGCCGCGGCCAACGCCGGGCTTTTGTCGGCTGTGGAGAGATCACCGGTCAATCGGCCATTCATCAGGGACAGGGCCTGCACAATGGAGCGTTGCGCCGTCACGGGGCGATCAATCAAGAAACGGGCGGCAAACGCCTTGCGACCGCGAGTTCCGCCTTGGTTCATGATTTCGGCGGTGAAGTCCACACGGTCGCTCCGCTCGGCCGGCAATCCGGCGGCGAGGCGAAGGCTGTCGAACAACTGTTCCCCGGTGAGACCGCGAACGGGCGCCCGGTTGAACAGGCGGGTTTCGTCTGTCCCCATCGAGGCAGGGCTTCCCGTGCTGGAAAGCTGGTAGGCCCGGCTCAACACCAGACTTTTGATGATCGATTTCAGGTCATATTTGCTTTCGGCAAACGAAGCCGCCAGATCGTCCAGCAATTCGGGATGGCTCGGTGGGTTATCTCCGCTGAGATCATCCAGCGGTTCCGCGATGCCAATGCCGAAGAAGTGTGCCCACAGACGATTGACGGCGTTTTTCGCAAAGTACGGATTCTCTTTCTCGGTTACCCATTTGGCCAACAATTCCCGGCCGGTGTCGGTTTCCAGCTTGACGGGCCAGTTGAGTTTTCCATCGGTCAGCAATTTGGCCGAAACGGTTTTTTTGGTGTCCGGGATGCCGAGTTCCAGTTTGGCCGGCATCGTGTCGGAACCGCCGGTCGGCTTGGCGAAGAACGCAGCTGTCTGCCAGAACTGGTCGCGGGTCCGCCGGGCAAAGGGGTGGTTATGACATTGGGCGCAATCGAGATTGATTCCAAGAAAGGCGCGGGCGGTGTTGGCTGCCAAATTCTCCGGCTTTTGCTCGCTGGCCACGAAGAACCCCACTGGGGAAGCCTCCGGCGAGACGGGTTGGAAACCCCGGCGATAGGCCGTGCCGGTTGGGACGGTCAACAATTCCTGAACCATCCGGTCATAACCTGTGTTCTGCCGCAAGCGGGAAACCAGCCAGTCCTCGAAATCATCCCCGAGCCGGGAGAATTGCCGCGTGTCGGCTTGCGGCATCCATGTTCGCCGCCAAGAGGTGGCAAAGTGGTTTGCGTAGCCGGGAGAATCGAGCAGATTGTCCACTAATCGGGATCGCTTGTCCGGCCGGGAATCGGCCAGGAATTCTCGCGACTCCGCGACCGTCGGAATACGGCCGATCAGGTCAAGCGACACTCGCCGGAGAAAGGTGGCGTCGTCGGTCATCGCCGATGGCTCGACACCGGCTTCCTTCCAAACCTTGGCGAGTCGTTCGTCTATTTTTTTGGTCAGCACTCCCGTTTCACCCGCCATCACGCCGGATGCGAACAGGAGGATGCCGACCAATGCCAATCGTCGTCTCATCTGGTTTGCTCTCCGGAGTGCGTCAGGGAAGTTTGAAATCGATCTCATTGTCTTTTTCAGCCACGGCGGCCTTCAACTTGGTGGTGTGGGCGAACCGATAGACGTTCTTCAGGCGGTCGGGAGCCATTGCTTCATCCTCAGCCTCGGGACTATCGGGTGCGGCTCCCCCGGTTTTCGTATCCGTTTTGACCGAGGGCTTTCGCGGCCCCGGCCAGTAAATCGTCACCAGATACTCGCCCGCCGGAGCGCCATCCTGATCGCGATAGGCACTCAGCACATACATACCATTTTCGTCGGCCGTGGCTCTGGGCTGGACTTCCCGTTGGTCTTGGGCGACAGCCACGAAAGCGATTTCCACCTTGGCCATTGGCTTGCCCTCGAAAGTTAGTTTGCCATGAACCTTGAAGACGGGCTTCTCCTTTTTCGTGTCAGAGCAACCTGTCGGGAACAAAACAACACCCAACAATAGCATCCACCCCTCGGGGCGAATCTTCATGATTTTCCTCATTATTCAAAATCCGCCTCGCGGAGCATTTCGCCGCCGCGCCGGGTGAGAACCGCGTAGAAAAGCCACACATCAATGCTCTTGTTCAGAAACCGCACCGAGCCATCGGCCATCAGGAAATTGCAACCATCCGGATGGAAGCTATAAACAGCGGCCGAATTGGAACAATTCATCGCGCACGGGCCGGGAGCCTTGGTGCCGTCCCACGAATATCCACGCGGGGCGTTGAAGCCGTTCGCCACCCAAGTGCCTTCCCCATTGCCCATGTTTTCGCGGGTGGTTTTCTTGTTGAGATTCCACCGATTGGGTTTGTCCGCGATTTCCACGATGCCCATTGACGTGGTGGAAAGTCCGTCGCTCACATCCGCAAAGGTCCGGCGGTCGGTGTCGTTGTAAGCAAGGGTTCCGCTACGATCATGGCCGGGCGGGAATATGTCCCGGATGGCCTCGGTGATGAGCGGCACGCCGGTGTAATCCGTCGGGGCCGCCTTGAAGGCGTGGGTCTCGCGCATTCCACTCAGCACACGATCCGGTTCCGGGGTGGCCGGGCATTGGGCCACTGTCAACCGGGTGGCAATCGTTTCGGCATTGGCCGGGTCGTGCCAGGGCTTGCCAGTGCTTTCCAATGATTTGGCCAGTTTCCCTTCGCCGAGATACGTCAAAATCTGCGGAAAGATTCCCCCGCTGGTGGCGCTGGCCGAATAGACGCCCGGCAACCGGCCATCGTGATGGTCGGCATAATCGATGACCGCATGGCCGATCTTTCGGAAGTTATCCCGGCATCGTTCTCGGTCGGCGTCGGTTTTGGTTTTGGCGATGGCCGGAAGGGTCACGCCAATCACCCCGGCCGTCAGCGTCAGCGTCACCACAAGGGAGACGACTGTGCGGCCGTTCCGGCATGAATTCTGATTCATGGTTGTCATCCGTTTGGGTAATGATTGGACAAGTTACGGCAACATGCCCCACGTTTCGCCGGCGTGGCAAGTCATGAGGGCATAGACCACCCATTTGTCCGTGCCCTGCGTCAGAAATCGCACGGAACCATCACCCATGACAAAGTTGCACCCATTGGTGTGGAAACTGTAGACCGCCGCTGAATTCGAGCAATTCATCATGCAAGGTCCGGGAGCGGCTGAACCATCCGCCAAATAACTGCGGGGAGAATTGTAAGAATCAGCCGCCCAAGCCCCGGACCCGCTTGTGTTGGTGGTTGCAGTCGAATAGAGTTTGCCGGCGCGCCAGACATTGGGCTTGTCCGCGATTTCGTTGATTCCCAAGAACGAATTCGACAAACCGTCGGTGACTGCGGAAATAGGCCGGGGAGTGCTTTGGAGAATGTATGTGTTCCAGCCACTGTCCCCTGTGCCGGTGGCTCCGGAGGCTGGATAAATGGTCGGGTTGTAGGCGGTCAGTTCGGCGATCACCGCGGCATTGGCGGTGATCTGATTGCAAAAGATGTAATCCGTCGGGGCGGCCGAATAAGCCAGCCCGCCGTTCGCGGCGGTGGCCGTCCCCGTAATCATTCGCCCGCCGTTGGGAGTGCTCGGACAAATAAAGCCCGAAATCCGGGTGCCGATGGAGGCGGCATTATTCGGATGTGAGAAGCCAAGCGTCAGGTCTAAATTTCGATAGGCATTGTCCTGTTCCAAGTATGGCAACACCGTTCGCAGGGCCGAACTCACCGACACAATGCTGCCCGTCGTCACGGTGTAATTCACCGCCGGAAAGGCGCTGTCATTGGCCGCCGCTGCGTTGTGGAATCCGAGGCCGATCTGCTTCAAATTGTTGGAGCATTTCATCCGGTTGGCGGCCTCCCGGATTTTCTGAACGGCCGGCAGCAACAAACCGATCAGAATGGCGATGATCGCAATGACGACAAGGAGTTCAATGAGCGTGAACCCCCGACGACCGTGAAACGGCTTCATGGTGCGGAATCCCTTGGAGAAAAACACCTTGGATATGAGTGTCACACGCACGCAGAGGGGAAGACTCAACCGGCCGGGTGAGGGAGGAAAATCAATCAACCCCACTCCGCTTTCGCAGCGGTTTCGCATGACGGCCAACACTAAGGCATTTCTCATGCCGAATGATTAAACGCTGAGAAGAACCGGTTCTCAGAACGTTTTTCCAAACCAGATGTGATCGAAAAAAAGCTTGTTTCGCGGAAATTACCGACAAAATCACGCCGATTCTGAAGCAGGTCCCTCTGAAAACGGACTCTGGGTCGGACACATATGATCTGACACAAGACAGAACATTTTTTGGTCGATGCCGATCAAGAAGTGGCCACCAAGCCAATGATTGATGGATGGAGTTTGCATCTCCGACAGTCCGAAAACGCGGGGGCGGCAGACAAAAAATTCGCCATGATCGCCGAAGAGGAAATGAATGTGATGGCCAATGCGGTTTGATTGTCCGCTCCGACTTTAAGCCCTGCCTCACGCCATGTGTGAGGCAGGGCCTTTGTAAGAAATCAGCGGGGCTGTTCTGACGGCCCCCGCCGATCCAGACCTCCATGTTCTGTTCGGATCATCATCGACAAACTTACTTCTTGCGGACGAGTTTCATCTGGCCGCAGTGGCTCTCGGACGGCTTGCCGCCTTCCCAGGCTTCTCCGGCAATCTCGATGTGATCGTCATCAAGGAAGGTGACGGTCGCCCCGTGCATGTGGGTGTCCTTGGCCGGGTCCAAGTTCGTGCCACCGGCGAACTTCCAGCGGATCTGGTTCGCCGGGGCGGTCAGGTCGGCCTTCATCCGCGGTTGGTTGCCCAAGACGCAGTAGTGGGTCATCAAGAGATCACCCTTGTCCAAATGGTAGACCGAAACCATCTCCATCGGCTGGCCCGGAAACTGTGTGTCTTGAATGGCAGAGCCGCCAGCGGTCACTTTGACGACCGATACCACTTTGTCGGTCGGTTTGCCATCCTTGTCGGCCTCCACCCAAGTGCCGACCAATTTCTTCAGCTTCTCGAACTTCTGGTCGGCGGGTTGAGCCTTGGCGGTTGCTTCTTCGCCACGACCGGCGGAAGCGACAACCAGCATCAGTCCGGCGATCATCATTTGCTTCATCATCTCAAACTCCAATTTAGAAAAAGGGGCGAAACAGAACTCCCGCCAGTGCGGGGTTGTGCGCAAGGATCAAATCATCTCGGCGTCAACACCATCAGCATGTGGCATTGAGAACCATCACCATCCAGCCCAAACCAAAACGGTCGGTGACCATGCCGTAGCAGGGTGACCAAAAGGTTTTGGCGAGCGGCATCTGCACGCTGCCGCCGTCGGCGAGCGCGTCAAAGGAATGCTTCGCGTCGGCCTCGGTCGGGAGCGTGAGGGCGAGCCGAAAGCCATCGAACTTCGACTTGTCGTCGCATCCGTCGGAGGCCATGAGGCAAATCCCCCGGATGCGGAACGAGGCGTGCATGATCTTCTTTTCAAAACCTTGCTGAAGCATTCCGGGCGGGGTCGGCTCCGGGCTTTCATCGAACCGCATCATCATGTCGACTTCCGCGCCCAAGGCCGTGCGGTAAAATTCGATGGCCTCTTCGCAATGGCCTCCGAAGAACAAGTACGGCGAGATGGTGGTGTCAGGCATTTTGAACCTCGTTATGTGGTTGGTAATGAATCTCGGGCGACTCGTTGGTCTGTCCTTCTCTCGACCCGCAAACTAGTCGAACGGGCCGGTCGTAAATCGACATGGCTCACGAAATCGAAACGGAATATTGCAACTCGGAAAAATCGAACAGCGGTCGCACCTCGACCGAGCCAAGCCGGGCGCCGGGATGCTGGGCTGCGACACGGAGTGCCGCCTCGTGGGATTCAGCCAGAATTAGGTAGAAGCCGCCAAGCACTTCATGCGTTTCGGCGAACGGGCCAGCGGTGACCTGCCGCTTGCCATCGCGTACCCGCACACAGGCAGCCGTCGAGGCCGACTGGAGCGGCGAGGCATTCAGGTATTTTCCGGCGTCACTCAATCGTCGGGCGAGCAAGGCGGCTTCCACCATCGCTTCCCGCAGAACTGACGAGTCGGCTTCCCGCCATTTGGTTTCATCGTCGTAACAAATGAGCATGTACGGTGTGCCATTTGGGTCAACGGAGCCGACCGGGAACGGCCGTGCCGGTGGCAAGCCATCGATGGAAAGCAACGGCCGGATTTCGGCCGTACCCTTGTTGATCGGCGGGAGTCGGCTGGCGATCTCAATCGCTTCGTCAATGTCGGCAAGATCAAGCACAAAGTAACCGCCAAGATGTTCCGTGGTTTCGGCGAACGGACCGTCGGTGATGAGCGTCCGTCCATCCCGCACGCGAACCGTGGCGGCCGTGGTGATTGGTTGAAGCGGTGAGGTCGCGATGAATTTCCCTTGGGCGGCCAGTTCTTCACAGATCTTCAGGCATCCAATCATGCAGTCTTTGCGTTCCTCGTCCGTCCAGCAATTCTCGCCGCCGTACATGAGCAACATGTATTTCATCGCATTCCCCCGTGATATCTAACGATTGCACTCGATTTCATGTCGAATTTGTTCGACCAAGTGATAATCCCAAACCTGCCGTCCCGCTCGTCACCCATTAGTCGAACGGGTCGGCCGCCAATCGACATGAGTCGGATTTTTTTTCAAACGCCTGACGGCGACGAGCGGCCACCGGCGCGGAGCAAGTCATGCGAGCGGTGGAATCATCAGAGTTGCGAAAGTCGCTTCATCAGGAATCTTCGCTCCGGCTCTTGTTGCGCCAAAGTGAGCGCCCGTTCGTAGGCCACACGGGCTTCATCTTTTCTTCCCAATCGGCGAAGCAAATCGGCGCGGGCAGCGTGGGCAAGATGGTATTCGGCGAGGTCGCCGCGACCTAGGATCAAATCGATGACATTCAATCCGGCGGCGAGACCATCGCGCATCGCCACGGCAACAGCCCGGTTCAATTCCACCACTGGCGATGGGTTCAAGACGATCAGGGCGTCATATAGAGATGCAATTCGCCCCCAGTCGGTGGCCGCCGCCGTCGGTGCGTCCGCATGGACGGCGGCGATGGCCGCCTGTAGCGTGTAAGGTCCAAATTTCAGGGCTTTCAGTGATTGATCGACCAAGGACCGCCCTTCCGCAATGAGGCGGGTATCCCATGCAGAGCGGTCCTGCTCCTCAAGGAGAATGATGTCGCCGTCCGTCGTTGATCGCGCACGTCGGCGGGACTCTTGGAGAAGCATGAGCGCGAGCAGGCCAATGGCCTCCGGTTCGGGCAACAACTCGACCACGAGCCTCCCCAAGCGGATGGCTTCGCCCGACAGATCCGCTCGCGTGATCGCTTCGCCCGAGGTGGCTGAATAACCTTCGTTGAACACCAAATAGATGACGGTCAGCACTGATCCCAATCGCTCCGAAAGCTCGTCGGCCGCCGGGATGGCAATGGGGATACCCGCGTCGCGGACCTTGGCCTTGCCCCGCACAATCCGCTGGGCCATTGTCGCCGGCAGGGTCAGGAATGCCCCGGCAATCTCTTCCGTCGTCAACCCGCACACTTCCCGCAACGTGAGTGGAATCTGCGCCGAAAGATCGATCGCCGGATGGCAACAGGCGAAGACAAGCCCCAAGCGGTCGTCTTCAATCGCCCGGTCTACTCGCGCGGTGTTGGACTCGGCGATTTCCGCCAATCTTCCGGCAAGTTCCGGTTGGAGAGTGTTGAAGTGGCTGAGACGGCGGCGCGCGTCAAGGGCTTTAAACCGACCGGCGGATACCAGCCAAGCCCGCGGGTTGTCCGGAAGACCTTCCCGCGGCCATCGTTCGACCGCCGCCGCAAACGCCTCGTGCATGGCTTCCTCGGCCAGATCGAAATCCCGCAAAAACCGCACAAGCGAGGCGAACACACGACGAGATTCGGAGCGGTATGTCTCCTCGATCAATTGATGGATGTCCGTTGCGGATGGTGGCACGTTGCTCATCTCCCGTCTGAGTCGCTTCATCATTCGCAACTGCCGTCACGAATGATGAAGCGAGAATGTGCCCACCGTTTATGGGGCACTTCCAATGTGCCTCCTCATGGATGAAGTGGGAGAGTGAGAAAGTAATGTGCGACCCATGCGAGTGAAATGTCAGTTGTGAAATTGTTTATTCGATCACAGGCCCGCGCGTCGATTCTTCCATCAGGCAACTGGCTCACGCCCGCCAGCCGACTTGGCGTCAACAATTTCATGAGGCCATGAAGCGAGGTTCCCCCATCAAGGAAAAGGGTTTCCTTCGTATGGGCCACGGTTGCGATGACTCATCGGCCTTGAGAAATATTCAGAATGAAGAACCCTTCATCCACTGCTGCGTTTTCTTCCGGATTGGGGCCAATCAAGAGCAAAAAGCAAATGCCATTCTTTCATTGTGAGTCACTCGGCGCTGATTTTGCTATCCCCGCCCTTCATTGTGTTGTCGATTGATCGGAGGGTGGCGGCCTTATGCTGGCGCAAATATCAAACTGGTTTTCGGACCCCACAAATATCTGGTTGGGCGGTCCGACATTCTTGGGGGCAACCGCCGGTCGATGGGCCGCCTTGGGTATTTTCACCGCATTCGGCTGGCTGATCGGCTGGCTCTCTGGATGGCCTTCCCTCCTCATATTGCGTCGAATGCGGGCGCATGTGCCCAGCGTCGTTTGGGCTGAAGGATTTGAACGCCGCCTCACCGCCCCCGTCGGCCTCATTATCATGGTTGCCGCCGCAAGAATCGGGATTGAAGTGCTTGAATTTCCGGCGGAGTACGGCGGCGGGGTGCGGACTGTTTGCAATATCGTTCTGGCCGCCGTGGCGACTCTGCTCGCGATTCGGCTGGTCGGGGTGACAAAGGAATATCTGCAGGCCGTTTTGGTCGGCCGGACCAAAGATCCGGGGAAGATCCGCTCCATCACCACGCGAATCTCCGTGCCTTCTCGAATCCTTCAATTCTTGCTTGGCGTGGCCGGCGTTGCCCTGACATTGCTCCAATTTCGAGCGGTTCAAGAGGTCGGCGTCAGTCTTCTGGCCTCGGCTGGCGTGGCTGGCGTCATTCTCGGGCTGGCGGCTCAACGGACGGTGGGCAATGTGCTGGCCGGTCTGCAACTGGCCTTTGCCGAGCCGGTTCGCATTGGCGACACAGTGGTGGTCGAGGGCGAATTCGGAATCGTCGAGGAGATCAATCTCACTCACGTTGTCGTGAAGGTTTGGGATCTTCACCGGTTGATTCTGCCGGTGAGTTACTTTGTGGAAAAACCATTCCAAAACTGGTCCCGACGATCATCGGAGATGATGGGAACGGTCATGCTATACGCCGACTTCACCGTTCCCGTGCAAGAACTCCGTGATGCGTTAAAACGAGTCTTGGACGCAAGCGATTTGTGGGACGGCAAGACCCAAAATCTCCAAGTCACCGATCTGTCCGGAGACAAAGTGGAGCTCCGGGCCTTGATTAGCGCCTCAGACAGCGGCCGACTTTGGGACTTGCGGTGTTATGTCCGTGAGCAATTGCTGACATGGCTGCAATCACGCGGTCAGGGACATTTACCCTTGCGCCGGGTGGAAGCGGTCGGCAGTCAAAAGAATGGAAGCCTTTCTCCGGAAGCGGCCGCCGCCGGGCTTGGGGATCGCCAGGCAGGCCATGATTAATGAATGGGTTCAAAATCCGGGCTCATGTTTTTTCATCCTCACTGATTCTTAGCCCTGCGTTTATCATTCCCGCTTGGTTCGCAGTCTGGTATCCTGCTTTGATTCACGGAGACGCGAGCCATGACACCAGGAAGCACGCCGGAACAAGCCGTCAAGCAGTTTCTGGCCGCCCGCAGCCAGAATCCAAATCTGACGCCGGAGGACTTCTGCCGGTCAGCGTCAGAACTGTCGCCGGAGGCGGCTCGGGTTTTGCAAAGCATCAACTTTGAATCGGGCGTGGCGGGCACTTTCACGCAACCGAGATCGGCCGGGTCAGCCTCCTCTGTCCCGTCGTCCGCCCCGGAACCGACGAAACTCGGTGCGTATGCGATCCGCAGGAAACTCGGCCAGGGAGGCATGGGGACCGTGTACTTGGGCATGGATTCCCGGCTCGACCGCGAGGTCGCCGTCAAAGTGATGCGGCCGGAGATTTCGGCCAACCCGGAAGCCCGCGCCCGCTTCTTGCGGGAAGCGAAGGCAATGGCGGCCGTCAAGCACGACCACGTTGCCACGATTTACGCCGCCGACCAAGAACCGGATGGCACGACATGGCTGGCCATGGAGTTGCTGGAAGGCGAATCACTAGAAGACTCATTGAAAGCCGGTCGGCCGCTTGACTGGAAAGGGGTCATGCGGATCGGCCGCGAAATTGCCCTTGGCTTGGCGGCCGCTCATGCGAAAAAAATGATCCACCGGGACATCAAGCCAGCGAACGTGTGGCTGGAGTCTCCGGGCGGCCGGGTGAAGATCCTTGACTTCGGCCTGGTGCGTCCGACCGAAACCGACAGCGACATGACCGGCGTCGGCGCACTGATCGGCACCCCGGCCTACATGGCCCCGGAACAAGCGGATGGCGGCCCCATCGATCACCGATGCGACCTGTTTAGTTTGGGTGTGCTGCTGTATCGACTGGCGACGGGCAAATCGCCGTTTATTGGCCTGACGGTGTTGGCCACCCTGATCAATGTCACCACCGAGGAACCAGAGCGGGTGATGACCCTGCGGCCTGACTGCCCGCCGGGCCTCGCCGTTCTGATCCACCGCTTGCTGGAAAAAAATCGCGACTCACGCCCGCCGACCGCCGGGGCCGTCGCCGAGGAATTGCAACGACTTCTTCATGACGACTCCCAAACGCCGTTGATGCTTCCGCCCAAATCGGAGAGAGAACCCGTCCGGGCGGGAAGAAGCAAAGCGTGGCTCATCGCCGCGCCCGTCTTGTTGCTGCTGTTGGTCGGCGGGTTTATTGTCATTAAGCAGATGAGCAAAGATGGCACGGAACCTGAAGCCAAAACCAAAATTCCCGACCAGCCTGTGGCGGCGTCTGCCGACAATAAGGACAAGTCTAAGGCTGTCGTATTTCCCGACGACAAGGGCAAGTCTCCAACCCTTGCAATTCCCGACAACAAGGACAAGCCGCCGATCGGAGCGGCTCCCGATGACAAGGGCAAGCCACCGGTCGTCGTGGCTCCTGAAGAAAAAAGCAAACCGGTGACCGCGTTGCTTGGCAATCCGAAGACAGCCCCCTTACCGCCGACTTTCGCGAACTCGCTCGGCATGGAGTTCGTGAAGGTTCCGAAGGGAGCCGGATGGCTCGGCGGTGGCGACGGGGCACCGGGACACACCAAGGCCGAGTTCGCCCGCGATTTTTACATTGGCAAATACGAAGTGACGCAAGAGGAATGGACAAAGATAACGGGAAAGAATCCAAGTGAGTTCTCGCGGACGGGCGATAGCCAAGTTGCAGTGAAGGACATCAAGGAAGAGGATTTGAAACGCTTCCCGGCCGAGAACATGTCATGGGATGAAACGCGGGCGTTCTTGACGCTATTGAACAAAAAGGATGGCCAAAAAGGCTGGATCTACCGCCTGCCCACGAGTCAGGAATGGGAGTATGCCTGCCGTGGCGGGCCGCAGGCGGACAAGTCGAACAGTGAGTTTGATTTTTACTTCGCCAAGCCGACAAATCAATTGGCACCTGAGCAGGCGAATGTCTTTTCCGGTCCGGAGGAAGGGCTTCAACGTCCGGCCAAGGTGGGTTCGTACAAGCCGAACCCATTGGGCCTTTACGATATGGTCGGCAACGTGAACGAGTGGTGCGACAATGCCTACAGTCCGGGAAGCGACATCAAGGCGACCAAAGGCGGTGGCTGGGTGGACATCGCCGCCAGTTGCCGGTGTTCATTTCTCGGCGCGTGTGGACCGGCAGACCGGCGATCAACTCTGGGCTGCCGCTTGGTAATCGTCCCGGCGGATTAAACACGCATGGCCGCAAGAAATGAAAACGGGGGCTGCCATCCATGGCGAACGGCCCAAGCCGCACCCCCGAAGCCATCACGTCCCTGCGACGGCCAAGTAAGAGAATTAGCGAGACGGCAGATGGCTTCAACCCTGCTCGGGGAAGTAATGTCATCCTTCGAGAAACGTAATGTTTCGCAGCTTGCCCATTCTTCTGATGTTGTCTTCGTTCACGGCTTTTTCAGGTTCAAACAACCAAAACTCGCTTGATTGCTCTGGTGAGTGATTGGGCAAAATTCAAGCGACTTTAATGTCGATACTCCGAAACGGACATCAGATCGATGGGGCCGAAATTGGGAAGATGTTGACGATGCCTCGCTTGCATGAACTATCATTTTTCAATGAACCTCTCCCGGACCAAACCATGACGCCTGACGAAGCGAAACAGCTCACCGAACAAGCCGAGAACCGGATCCGTGCCGAGGCTGTACGCGACTCGCTGGCCTTGGCGATGGATGTCCTTCACATCCTCCAGTCAGTTCAGGGTTATGCCGCGATTTTGACCGGTTGCATCGGGCCTGATCCGAGAGCCGCAAGACATGTCGAAGACTTGCGGGGTGTCGCGGAACGAGGCATGGAAAAACTGCGGGAGTTTGTGTCAAAGGTCAAATCCGGCAAAACAGACGATGCGGACGAGCCCGTGATCCGGGAAAATTGAGCGGCATCGTGTTACCCGAATTGGTGGAATGGGGTAGATCGTGCCGCACAGCATTGAACAACTTCGCATGCCTTCATGGAAATTCAGTTTCGTAATTCCGCTTCGTATGTTCCGATGAAATCTTGCCAAGAAATGGCGCCATCTCCGTCCATGTCCGTCTCTGCGATGATGCCGTCTGCCCAAAGCCAGCGAGTCAACCCGGAGCCGATTCCGGCGTGGGTCAACAATCTCTTCAACTCTGCTTTGTCAATCAATCCGTCTCCGTTGATGTCGTAGTCATCGAAGGCGGCCTTGTAATCGCCATGGAATCGGTCACTCACAAAGGACGTTATCTGATCGACGATCATATGTCGGTGTTCGTTGATAATCATGGTGGTTCTCCGGTCGTGCCATCCCAAAGTCCTTGAGAGTTAGAGGCTCCTTTCCTGAATGATGTGCAATTTTCGGACCGTTCGTGCGGTGACAGAGCCATTGCGATCTGATCATTCGATTTGCCTGGTCGCCTTCGGGCGAGAACATCCCCTATTGCTGTTGGATTCTGAGCGGAAGGAAGCGGTTGGCGACGAGGGCGGTCGGCGTAGGATGATCCGCTGCCGCCGTTCACTTTGTTCGATGGCCAATGATGCGAGCCATGTTCACCCCGGAAACAGGCGAATGCCCCTTATCTCCGCCCCGGATCAGTCGGTTGATGACAATTCATCGCTGTTGGGTCGCCGCCCATATGTGTTTTACCTGACCGGGCGATTCTTCGGCACCCTCGCCAACACTTCGCAGGCCGTCATCATCGCCTGGCAGGTTTACGAAATCGCCCGCCAGGCGATGTCTGTCGCGGAAGCATCGTTCGCGGTGGGCATGATCGGCCTGGCCCAGTTCCTCCCGCTGTTCTGCCTGACTCTTGTCGCGGGTGAAACGGCTGACCGGTACAACCGCCGTCTTATCCTGACATTGTGTTATCTGGCCCAACTCCTGAGTTCCGCGGGACTGGCTTTCCATTCCGAGTTCGGCGGAGGGTTGTGGCCGGTCTTTGCCCTGTCCGCGTTGTTCGGCAGCGCGAGGGCGTTCTTCCAGCCAACGGCAAGCGCGCTCGGCCCGATGTTGGTGCCTCCTCGGTTGCTTCCTCGCGCGATCGCCACCAATTCACTGGTCGCCCAGGTGGCCAGCATCACCGGCCCCGCCCTTGGCGGCATGCTATGTGCCGTCTCTCCGGTTCTCGGATATGGCGTGTGTGCGGGGTTGTACCTCTGCGCGGCGATTTGCTCGCTGATGATTCGAGCCAACACCCGGCCGGTCATTGAGGCAGGGCGGTCGCGGGTTGCCCAGATCCGGGAGGGTCTTGGCTATGTTTGGGAGAACAAACTGGTGTTGGGGGCGATTTCGCTCGACTTGTTCGCCGTCCTGCTCGGCGGGGCGACCGGGTTGCTTCCGGTGTTCGCCCGCGACGTGTTGGATGTCGGGCCGCAAGGTTTCGGCTTGCTGCGGGGTTCCCCGGCGGTCGGGGCGTTGCTCATGGCGGGGTGCCTCGCCATCCGGCCGATTCGCAGCCGCATTGGAATCAAGATGTTCATGGCGGTCGGGGTGTTCGGGCTGATGACATTTGTGTTTGCTTATTCGCGTTCGTTGCCGCTTTCGATGATGTGTCTGGCGATTCTGGGGGGCGCGGACATGGTGTCGGTGTTCACCCGCCAGAGTTTGGTGCAGATTGCCACTCCGGATCGGATGCGCGGACGGGTGTCGGCCGTTTCGACATTGTTCATCGGGGCGTCAAATGAGTTGGGGGAGTTCGAGAGCGGGGTCACGGCCCGGTTCCTTGGCCCGGTCGGGGCGGTGGCCTTTGGGGGAGCCGGTTCGCTGTTCGTGACGGGGCTGTGGGCATGGTTGTTTCCGTCGCTTCGCAAGGCGGACCGGCTGGGCTGAATCGTCAAAGCCCCGGCAATTCGAGAGAGCCGGTCGGCGGCCGGACTTCGGCGAAATGCCGATGAGTCATGGACAAGGCATGACCCGCGGGATTTTGATGCGTAAGGCAGTCTATACTTTTATTAACGCCTCAGTGCCGAGGCGTGCCTCGCCATTGTGCCGCAGCCTTCGACCGTGCGTGCGTCACGGGAATCAGACACAACTCATTCTCAATGGAGCTCTCCATGCCAGCCAGGTCTCGAATCCAATGGGCCTTCGCCACACTGTCCTTGACGGCGGTTGTCGGCTTGGCGCTGACTGCCTGGGCGGAGGAGGAAGACTTCCCCTCGCTCGTCAAGCGACTTCAAACGGAGAAGCCCAAATTTGCAGCAAGGCAACAAGCATTGCTCGCGGAACGTTATGATCTGGCGGACCGGCCCTCCAAAGAGACGGTCATGTCTCGGGGCAAGCCGGTGCAAGAGGGCGTGCGCGTCAAACTGCCCGCCGGCATGACTTGGGAAAAGCTCGCCGGCATGACGCCGGAAGAGATCAAGGACAAGTCCGTTTGGCCGGCCGGGTTCCTTCCCTTGCCACACCCCCACCATGAGGCAGGTGGCATGATCTTCCCCAAATTCCTCATTGAAGAGACCAAGAAACAAACCGACCGTGACCTGACTCGTTTCGACCTTGATTTTGACCTGCCGGATCACTTCCTGCCCGAGTTCCCGGCAGCGATCTACTTGACGACGCGGCCCGACTTGGGCGACGTGTCGAAAGGGAAGCTGGTGACGCTCACCAACTTCAACGAGATGTTCAAGGACATTCTGAATCCGAAACAACTCGAAGGTCTACGGTTGCTGGTCACGCCGTTCCCCCAGCAACAGTTCAATGCCACCGAGGATCGCCGGAGCCTGAAGGCCCATCAAGGCGCCGCGTGCTTCGACTGCCACGCTAATGGCCATACGAACGCCTCCACCCACACGGTCGGCGACATCCGGCCAAATGAGCATCGCCACCGGATCGACACCCCCACGTTGCGGGGTGTCAATGTCCAGCGCCTCTTCGGCTCCCAACGGGCGCTCAAGACCGTGGAAGACTTCACCGAGTTTGAGCAGCGTGCCGCCTATTTTGATGGCATTCCGGCGGATGCGGCGAGGAAAGGCACAAACGTCCTAGAACGCGGCAGCCAAGTACATTTCATGGCGGAATTCCAAGCCTTGCTCGACTTCCCGCCCGCGCCGAAACTGAATGTCTTCGGCAAGCTCAATCCCGCCAAGGCCACTGAGAACGAGTTGCGAGGCCAGGAGATTTTCTTTGGAAAGGGTCAGTGCGCCACCTGCCATACGCCGCCGTACTACACCGACAACCTCATGCACAACCTGAAGGTCGAGCGGTTCTTCAAGGAGATCACGGTCAACGGCCGCAAGGCGTCGGCCGATGGCCCGATCAAGACTTTCCCGCTCCGCGGCATCAAGGACTCGCCTCCCTATCTGCACGATGATCGTCTGATGACGCTGGATGACACGGTCGAGTTCTTCAACTTGGTGTTGGAATTGAAACTGAGCGCTCAGGAGAAAAAAGATCTCGTGGCTTTCCTCCGGGCGTTATAAGCTCAGGATTTTGCAATCCGATCAGATTTTGAGAAACAAAACGACACGATTGGCAAAACCTGCCGTTCTGAGCTTGGTGAACTTGGAAGCGTTCGAGGATAATAGCTGCGTTAAAGAAGGAATGCCGAATGTGGGAAGGGTGATGTCCCAATGGTCCGACCGGACAGGCAAATGCGATGAGTGAAAACTTCCAAAGTCTGATCCCATCGGCGTGAATGAAAAAAGCTCTGTCAGTCAAGCTGACAGAGCTTTTTTCATTCACGCACTCCCCACTCTCAAGGTGGAGATTACGGCAGCTTCCCAGGCACCGGTTGCGGCACATTGCCAGGCATGGGCTGCGGCAGTTTCCCGGGCACCACCGGCTGCGGCATATTGCCGGGCACCACCGGCTGCGGCATATTACCTGGCAGAACTTGCGGAACATTACCGGGCGCCGGTTGCGGCACACTGCCAGAGGGGTTCGACAACAAATCGCCGCCACCGAGAGCCTGATAGGCGCTTGCAATGGCTGTCAGTTCCTGCTTTTTGGTCTCGATCAATTCCATTCTCGCGTCCATCAGGTCGCGATTGGCCAAAAGCACATCCACATATTCGATGCGGGCATTAAAGAAAAGTTTTCTGGCGGATTCGACGGCGTCCACAAGGGATTCCAACTGTTGCTTCTTGATCACAAGGCTCTTGCGGTAGTTCTCCACCTTGTTCACGCGGTTGACAACCTCGGTGAAGGCATTGAGGACCACACGTTGGTAGTTGTAAACGGCCTGCAATTGTTTGGCATTCGCGGTCATATAGACGGCTTGGATCGCTTTCTTGTTAATCAATGGCGCGACCAAGTCGCCGGCCGCATTGGCGGCAAAAGCTTCCGGATTGAACAGATACTTTGGATTAAACGCTTGGAAGCCAAGTCCGCCGGTGATGTCCAGCGAGGGATAGAACTCGGCCTCGGCGACGAGAATATCAAGCCCGGCCGCCTCCAGCTCACGCTCGGCCTGGCGAATGTCGGGCCGGTTCTTCAACAACTGGGCGGGTATCCCCGTGCTGATGGTTTGACTGTTCAGATCGTAAAAGCCCGTTGTCTTGCGTTCGACAGGCTGCGGGAAACGACCGACGAGGAAGTTGATGCGGTTCTCGACCTCGATGATATCCTGCCTGATAAGCAGTTTTTCAGCCTGATTCTTGCGAACATCGGCTTGGAAACGCTGGACAGCCAGTTCGGTGCCACGGCCCGCGACCTTCCTGGCTTCGGCGATCTTGAGGCCTTGCTCCTGAAGGTCGATAGTATTATCCAGCGTCTCAAGCCGTCTGTCGAGCGCCATCAACTCGTAATAATTCTCGGCCAACTCCGCGACCAAACGGGTCACGACGTAGTTCCGTCCTTCGCCGGTGGCGAAGAATCGCAACTCTTGTGCGTCCCTGGCATTCCGCAGTTTCCTCCAGATGTCAACCTGCCAGGAGAAGTTGGCACCGACTTGGAAATTAGACAGCGGATTGGGAATGCGCCGACCGGGGGTAATACTGAGTTGGTCGTCGATGGCGCCTTGTCGGGTATATTTGCTGGACTTATCCATCCCAATGCCACCCCCGATGGTGACCAAGGGAAGGTACGCCCCTTGTCGGAACAGAATCTCGTTGGCGGCGATCTGGACGTCTTGTTCCAATAACTTCAACTCTTGGTTCCCGATCAACGCCTGGTCGATCAGATTCGTCAGCAGCGGATCATTAAAAAAATCTCGGATCCCGGTCTGGGATGAGTTTTGCGCGGCGGCCGCTTCATCCAAGGGAGGGTTATCCGGGCCGATCGGCCCCTTGAAGCCTCCCGGCAGATCCGGCCCCGGCTCCGGTGAACGCAGATCGGGTATTGCACAGGACGGCAGAACCAGCAGCATGCCGCAACCGATCGCTTTCGCAATCATGTGCCACACGCGCTTTGAGTTCAAAAATCTCACTGAGCGGTTCATCCGTCTCATCCTTGAGGAGTTTGCGCTTGGCGGCATCCTGCCGAACAATCCACCCGGTCCGCCTGGAGAGCGGGGCGATCAGGTCATGCGGGCTTTCGAGAGTGGTCGGAATACCCGGCCGCATCATCGATTGCCAGTCGGCCAGTTCTATGAAGATCTGCTGTCGGCAGCCTTGCCGGACAGCAACCCCGACGGCCTGCCACCACCACGTCGCGCGTTTGATGGTCGCCCCGGTCGTTCGGTGACCAACCGGCGCATCGCTCAATTCGGCGACGCCGGATGACTTCCCGAAGTAAATATCGGCTGCACCCTGTGGTAAACATTAACGGACAGGCATTACGATTCCGATTGGATGGATAATCCGTTGAGAAGATCAGGGATGGACATGTGTTTCGCTAAAGTTGATTGGGCTGTTGGCATAAGATGGCGAAGGTGATGGCAACAGTGCGAAAGTCGGTCAGACTCCGGAATTGTTTGTTATTTATTAATGGAGGGTTTGAGTCAGGCGACACAAGCGGCGCGCCTGACGCTGGCCCATAGAAATGTGACGGCGAATCCCAACTCTTTGCTTCGGAGTCTGATTGGATTACGGGTTCGCGACGAACTGACGACCGTGCCTGCGACGAGGAAACGCCGGATCGGTTCCACTCATTACAGGCCACGTGAATGGCCCAATGCAGCGGAACAAGAGCATACGGGGGATGTCTCCGCATCCCCCTCATCCTGTAAAATCACACACTTCGAGCCACCACCAACTTCTCCATCCCGGACTGAGATGAGTTGTTTGAGTTGGTCGCTCAATTAAAACCTGCCGAGATGTCAGTGCCCCGCTCCACCACCGCCAGATGGATGTTCTGGTTTCGGCGGAGGCACGATATTGATCGCCTTGTGCGCGTGGTCGCTGTCGGATGGCGCCAATGGATTGTGTTCAAAAATCTCACTGAGAGGTTCATCCGACTCGTCCTTGAGCAGCTTGCGTCCGTCGGCCATCTTGCCAAACAAGTAGTAAAGGCCGGGAATCACCAAGACGCCGATCACGGTGCCCACGAGCATCCCGCCGGCGGCCGTGGTGCCGATGGTGCGGTTTCCGATCGCACCGGCCCCCGTGGCGACGACCAGCGGAAGAAGACCGGCGATAAATGCGAAGGAGGTCATCTGAATCGGCCGGAATCGCAATTTCCCCCCTTCAATGGCCGCATCCTTGAGGGACAAACCATCCCGGCGGCGTTGCACGGCAAATTCAAAGATCAAGATCGCGTTCTTGCCAAGCAAACCGACTAGCATCACCAAGCCAATCTGGGCGTAGACGTCGTTGGCCAAACCCAAGATCTGCAGAAAGAAGTAGGAACCGAAGATCCCGACAGGCAACGACAGGATCACCCCCAAGGGGATGATAAAGCTTTCGTATTGCCCCACCAGCACGAGATAGACGAAGGCCACGACGATCAAGAAGATATAAACAGCCGTGTTCCCCTCTTTCGCCTGGTCAAACGAGAGGCCTTCCCAGCCGATGCTATAACCCGGAGGCAGCGTCTGATCGGCAACCTCTTGGATCGCCTTGATGGCCTGACCACTACTGTAGCCGGCAGCCGGGGCGCCTTGAATGGAGGCGGAGGGATACGTGTTATAGCGGGTGATCTCGTTCAAGCCCTGCTTCTTCTTGATCTGCAAGAAAGCGGAATAGGGAACCATTTCCCCGGTGTCGTTTTTGACGAACATGTCCTCCAAATCCTTGGGGTAGCGCCGGAACTCCGGCGCGGCCTGGACATAGACCTTGTAGAACTGGCCGAAGCGGATGAAGCCTTGCTCGTAGGTACTGCCAACGAGGATGTTCAGGTTGTCCAGTGCCCTTCCGATCGACACCCCCTTCTGCATGGCTTTGTCGTTGTCGATAATCAACTCATACTGCGGATAGTTGCTGTTATAAAAGGTGAACAGGTTCGCCAACTCTTTGCGATTGCGCAAACCTTCCATGAACTTGTCGGTCACTTCTCCGAGCCGCTTGTAATCGGTCGTGTTCGTTCTGTTTTTGTCGAGGAGACGCATGGAGAAACCGCCGGCGGCGCCGAAACCCGGCACGGCGGGCGGCTCAAAGAACTCAAGTTTAACATTGGAGATCTTGCTGCATTTTTCCTCAAGCTCTTCAATCATCTCGCGAGATGTTTTCTTGCGGTCGGACCAGTTTTTCAAATTGATGATACAGGTTCCCGCGTTTGACCCCCGGCCCTCGGTCAGCACTTCGTAACCGGCCAGCGAAGAGACGGAGGTGACGCCTTCGATCTCCTTCGCGATCGCCTGTAATTCGTGAGACTTGGAGTTGGTATACTCAAGCGTCGAGCCGGGAGGCGTCTGGATAATCCCATAGAGAATGCCCTGATCCTCGCCGGGGATAAAACCGGACGGAAGTTTCGTATTCACCAAGTAAATGCCAACCGCAAAGCCGACGACGACGGCCATGGAGAGCGGCCGGATCGTGACAATCCATCGCAGAACCCCGGCGTAACCAGCCGTCAATTTTTCAATGAACCGGTCAAAGGGACGCCTGACCAACGGGAGAATATTGAGCAACAAGCCCAACGGCCCCCACAGATGGAACAGCAGATAATTTAGCCCCACGAACACCGGAAGTCCAAAAAGCACATACAGCAAGATGTTCAAGAAAAGTTGTTTTCTTGTGCGTTTCACATGGCTCCCATGGCTTGCATGAGGCTTGAGAATCATCGCACAGAGAACCGGTGTGAGCGTCAGAGCCACCAACCCCGAGAGAACGATGGACGTGGCCATCGTGAGGCCGAACTGGCGGTAGAAGGTGCCGACCGGTCCGGGAATAAATGTCACGGGCACGAAGACGGCAGTCATCACCAGCGTAATGGCGATGATGGCGCCGCTGATTTCGTGAAGCACCTCCATCGTCGCCCGGTAAGGTGATAGGTGCTTCTCAGCCATCTTGGCATGCACCGCCTCCACCACCACGATCGCATCGTCCACCACCACCCCGATCGCCAGCACCATTGCAAAGAGTGTGATCAGGTTGATCGAGAGACCGAGCAACAGCATGAAAAAGAAGGCCCCGATCAGCGACACAGGAACGGCCAGAGTCGGGATCAATGTGGAACGAAAATCCCCGAGGAACATGTAGACCACCAAAGACACCAAAATGAATGCTTCCAACAGAGTGTGAAGCACTTTCTCGATGGAGGCGTCCAAGAAGCGGGCGACGTCGTAGCTGATCTCGAAGTCCATTTTGGGAGGGAATGACTCCTTCTTGATCCGCTCAAGCTCCTCTTTGACTTTCTCAATAACCTCGGCGGCGTTGGTGCCGGGGTTTTGCTTGAGAATGATGGCTGCCGAGGGATTGCCGTCGATGTCCGAGTAAATGTCAAAGAACTCAGAACCCAGTTCAACGCCTTTCTTTGGATCTTTCTTTTTTTCTTTCTTTTTCTCGTCTGGTTTGACAGCCTTTTTTTCGTCTTCCAGCTTGACAACATTTTCCTCAGCCAACTCGTCGGTTTTTTTATCTTCGCGGCAGACATCTTTCAGCCGCAGGATTTTACCGTCGGGATCGGCCCTCAGAATGATGTTGGCATATTGCATTTCCTCGTTGAAACGTCCCTTGTAGGTCAGAACGTACTCGATGGATTGTGACGTCATCCCCGTGGCCTGACCAAGCCGCCCTGGCGAACCAATAACGCTCTGTTCCGCCAGAGCCTTCATGACGTCTTCTGTGGAGATATTGCGTTGGCGCATTCGTTCGGGATCCAGCCAGATGCGCATCGCATATGTGCGGCTGCCGAGAATCGTGGCGCTCCCGATGCCATTAACCCGTCTGATGTCTTGCAGAATGTTGACGCTGGCGAAGTTGAAAAGGAACTTCTGATCGACGTCTTTGTCCGTGCTGTAGACGTTCACATACATCAACATGCTCGGCATGACCTGATTGACGATGATCCCTTCCCGCTGCACGAGAGGAGGGAGCAAGTTCTTCACAATGGCAATCCGGTTCTGCACGTTCACGACCGCAATGTTCGGGTCTGTGCCTGGCTCGAAATAGATCAGAATCGTGGCTTCGCCGGCGCTCGTGGCGCTGGAGGCCATGTAACGCATGCCCTGCACGCCGTTGATGGATCGTTCCAAGAGAACCAGCGTTGAGTCAACCAAAACTTCGGCGCTGGCGCCGGGATAAGTGATGAACACCATCACGGTCGGCGGCGAGATGGAAGGAAACTGAGAGACTGGAAGGGATTTGATGCCCAGCCCCCCCAGAAACAAGAGGATAATCGAGATGACAATCGCCAAGGCCGGTCGATAGAGGATTTTTGTGAACATAGTTCTGAGATTATCTCGTCAGGTTCCGTATCGGGGAGAGTGGGGAAGCAACCGCCGCCATGCCGCGGTCATTCGGCATGATTCTTTTGGTTTGCCATCACCTCTTCGGGCTTGCGAAACTCGGCATCTTCCACATCATGACCTTCAAAAGCTTGTTGGACCCCTTCGAGAATGAACTTGTCATTCACATCAAGTCCGCTCTTGATGACGAAGATATCGTCCAGTTCGTTCTGGATGACGATCTCTCGTTGATGCACCTTGCCGTCTTTGCCAACAAGTTTAACGTACCGCTTGTCGAGAATCTCGAAAACCGCCCGCTGGGGAATAACAATGGCGTTATGCAACGTCCGGTGGATCAACACGGTGCCGGTTTGACCGTGACGCAACAGGCGGTCCGGGTTTGAAAAATCCGCGCGGAAGGGGATGTTGCCGGTCTTGTTGTCGAATTTGGCCTCAATCGCATTGATCTTGCCGGCATGCGGGAAGGTGCTGCCGTTTGCCAGCACGAGTTCGATTCGCGGATCTTGATCCTGACCCAGGCTGGCCATGTATTCGAGGTAGCGGGCCTCGGGGACATTGAAATAAACCCACATCAAGCTGTTGTCAGACAAGGTCGTGAGGTCTTCCCCTTCCTTGATCAGGCTGCCTTCTCGCTGAAGCAAACAGTCGATGATGCCGTCAAAAGGAGCTCTGACGTCAGTAAAATTCAATTCGGCTGCCGCCAGTTTCTTCTTGGCCAGAGCCTTTGACAGTTTGGCTTGGAACAGCGCCACTTCATTCGGAGAGACCACTTTCTCATCGGCCAACTTTTTGGTGTTGTTGTATTCCAGTTGCGCGAGATCCGCCTCCGCCGACTCGGCGTCCAGTTTGGCCAGGTAAAGAGTTGGGAGGATCTTGAACATCAAATCCCCTTTTTTCACCATCTGACCTTCCTTGACTTGGATCTCTTCAAGATACCCGCCCACCAAAGCGCGGACATTGATGTGACGCTGCGAGTGGATCTGGGCGACATATTGCTGGGTGATGACAACATCCTTGGCAACCGGACTGGTGAGCACAAACTTATGGTGCTCTTGATGAGCCTCTCCCTCCTTATGCAGGTTGCAAGCAGACATGGAAAGTGAAATCAGCACCAAGATGATGGCTGGAACTAGCGAGAGTTTCATAATTTATTTTTCCCCTGATTGTTTCTTAGTTTGACTGTAGACGATTTTCCGGGCCATTTGTGGTGGCAGGATTGGGTTTCACTCCGATTTGGGCGCCACGATGGTTCCATTCACCGAAGCCCAACCGCTGCTCGCTGTCTTGCTTCCACGCCTTACCCGACCGACTGTGACGCGGTTAGCCACACAACGGCCATCATCCACTTCCTTGGCACGTCCGCAGACTCCGCACCAGTTGCCAGATGCTCTCTGATCCCCGTGATTGATCGCCACTGGATGGTGGGCCGAAATTGTTCCCGAACAAGGCCGATTCCGGCGGCACCGTCGCGAACTCCCACAAGAACTGATTCTCACCGCAATTGCCCCCGCAACTTGACCAATCCCAAACCGGCATCAGTCGAGTTCAGTCAAGCACCGGGTCGCCGTCCGCGACAAGCAGGCACCACAGCGGCGACCCGTTTGATGAGCCTTGCCACGAAAGCCCGTTAGTTAGAAATAGCCGCCCGTTCGCGAAACTCAGCACCATCGTAATCCTTTGCTGCGATTTGCTCAGGAGAGTTTTAACCGTGAATCGGATGTAAGTGTAAATTAATTTGTTGTTATGAAACGATCAGTCGTTCAAATTGAATGACGCGTTTCCTCTTCGACACCCTGCGGTTAAGCACACGTCTGCTCCCAACGACAGTCACACACATCAAAAGATCAGATGACTATCCTTCCAATAGTCATCGAAAAGATTGTGCAATTGACTGTGAGGAAGCAAAAAACGCACCAAATTTTTTAAAAACTTAAAGGATCGAATCATTCATGTCGCGCGCCGATCATGAGCAGATCGGGTGATTCGCCTCACTCGCCGCTTTTTGGAGGAAAAACCAATGGCAACATTCGACGTAAGATATTACATTAAAATATTTTACATACTCTAATACCTGCAATGTCGCGAAGATGACAAATTCGACTGTTTTCAAAAGACAGTATGTCTTTCAAGAAAGATGCCTAAGTTTTGAGCATATTTAGATGTAAAAATGAGCTGTTTTGTGAACAGCAACCAATCTCAATATTCAATTTACAGACAGAATATCTTAGTTTGAGATGAGATTCTCAATCGTTGTATGGTTGGTTTGAGATCAGTCTGGTCATTCCAACACCATTCTCCACGATCACTTTGGCTGTCTGCCTTCGACCGAACAAGCGGATGCCAGAAATCTCTAATCCCAAAGCCCAGTTTCATCGGTTGAGTCAAAACACTCTGGCAGATTCAGGTGGCAAAGTATTTGCGCATCGCGATGCGTGACAGATTTTTGTACATCACAAAGAAGTGCCGTTTGAACATGCCCGACTACCTACCCTCCCTTCTCACAAATGATGTGTCACCACGGAGACTCTGATGAAACTCGTCATCCACCCGTCTGTCGAGCCTGAACGCCTCGGCCAAATCATGGCCGCCGCCGGACAAATGGCGGTGGTGAACGCCATTGATGAGACACACGCCCTCCTCCATATTCCCGAAGCCGACGCTTTTTTCGGCAAAATCACTCCAGGGCTGATCGCGGCCGCGCCGAGGCTGCGCTGGGTGCAGGCACCGACAGCCAGCCTCGAACACTACCTCTTTCCCGAACTCGTTTCCCACCCATGCGTGCTGACCAACATGCGCGGCTTGTTCTCCGACGTCATCGCCGACCAAGTGATGGGGTATGTCATCTGCTTCGCCCGAAATCTGCACGTCTACATCCTTCAAGCAGCGGCCGGCCAATGGGCCCCCGTCGGCGGGGAGACCGCGAGGGTTGGTTTCGCCTCGGGACCGGGGACCGTCGGCGACATCGACCGCGCCCACCGCCACCTTGCCGACACAACACTGGGCATCGTCGGCTTGGGCGCGATCGGCCGTGAGGTCGCGCGGCGTGCCGCCGCGTTCGGGGTGCGCGTCATTGCTGTTGACCCGAAGCCAATGGATTGCCCCCCGGAGGTCTCGGCGCTCTGGCCATTGGAAAATCTGCCGCAATTGCTGGGACAAAGTGACTATGTCGTGATCGCCGCGCCACACACGCCGCAGTCGGCGGCAATGTTTCGTCGGCCACAATTCCGGCAGATGAAACGCGACGGTTACCTCATCAATGTTGGCCGCGGGGCCGTCGTCGTGCTGGACGACCTTGTCGCGGCATTGGAGGCGGGAGAGATCGCTGGCGCGGCGCTGGATGTCTTTGAAACCGAGCCATTGCCAGCCGGCCACGCCCTGTGGAACATGCCGGGGCGGGTTATCTTGACTCCGCACGTGGCCGGCTACTCGCCGCGCATCGCCGGCCGCCATTTGGAAACGCTCCTCAATAATATCGGTCGTTTCGTGCGAGGAAAGCCGTTGTGCAATGTGGTGGACAAAGAAAAGTGGTACTGAATGGAACGCATCTTTCACATGTGGCGTGGGCCTTCCTCCGGGCCAATTCAAGACGGCTTGCCGACCACAATCAGCTCAAGGATTTCAGATGGAAAGAATGATTTGAAAGGAATTGCCCGTTTTTGAGTTTCGATGTGGAATGACGGCGTCTTCGGTGATAATCTCGTTCCTCTCTCCCAGCCGAATCCGGTTGACGGATTCACTCCAGCCCTTTCCGATGTCATGAAGGAACCTTGATGAGTCGCGTGATTGATCAATTTCACGAAGCAAGCAAGTATCTGGCGGGCGGAGTGTCTTCATCGACCCGCGTTAACAAAGCCTTGGGACACGCCCTGCTCTTTGATCGCGCCCGAGGGAACCGGTTGTGGGATCTCGACGGCAAGGAATATATCGACCTGTGTTGCAGCCACGGGGCAACCCTGCTTGGCCACGGCGACCCGCGAATTCGCAAGGCCATCGATTCGGCTCTCGATCGCGGCGCGCCCTGCTCTTATGAAAATGAGCTACATGCCGAGTTTGCCAAACTGCTTTGTGAAACAGTCCCTTGCCTCGACCGGGTGCGGCTCACCTGTTCCGGCAGCGAGGCAACAATGCACTGCCTGCGTCTGGCCAGAGCCTTCACGAGCAAGCAGAAGATCATCAAGTTTGAGGGAAATTTTCACGGATATCACGATCAGGTGATGTTCTCGATCGGCACGCCCGTCAATCAACTGGGGCCGGAGAACTCCCCTAATCCGTTTCCCGGCTCGACCGGCATGACAGCGGGTCTTGAGCAGAACCTCGTCATGGTTCCGTACAACCGCCCGGAGATTTTCGAGGAAACCTTCCGGCGACATGCCCATGAACTGGCCGCCGTCATCTGCGAGCCGATCTATTACAACGCCGGTTGCATCATCCCCTCCGCTGAATTCATGAAACTTGTCCGGCGACTGACAACCGAAACCGGCGTGTTGCTGATCTTCGACGAAGTCCTGAGTGCCTTTCGCATGGGACCGGGCGGCGCGCAGGAATATCTGAACATCACGCCGGATCTTTGCACGCTGGGCAAATCGGTCGGCGGCGGCCAGCCCTTGAGCGTGTTCGGCGGGCGAAAAGACATCATGGACCGCCTCATGCCGACAGGCGATTGCCAGCATAGCGGAACTTACAACGGGCATGTCGTGGCCGTGGCCGCCGGATTGGCCGCCGTGCGGGCTTACACGCAACCCGGATTTTACCAGCACATCCATGCGCTTGCCGAGCGATTATACGGTGGTTTGAACTCGCTATTCGCCCGTCGTCAAATCCCGGCGAGGGTTCAGGGATTGGGCGCGCGGTTCGGGATTTATTTCGGCGTGGAAGGCCCGATCCGCAACTACCGCGATCTTGTCGGACATCAACGGGAAAAGATGCTCCGCTTCATTCGCGCAGCCATCGGCAGAGGAGTCTATTTCCATGATTACGGCGGCGCGGCCTGCCATCACGGCTTCTGTGCAGCCACAACCACAGCAGATGTCGATGCGGTTCTTCAGCGACTTGACGATGCGTTGACAGACTTCTCCCGCCCCTCTTGAAGGAACCTGGAATGCGCGTTGCCGTCGGCCAGCTTTGGCAGGAAACCAACACGTTCAACCCGACGCCGACCACACGTCGCGATTTCGAGGAATTCGGCGTCATTCGCGGTTCGGAACTAATTGAACGCATGGCTGACACCAACGAACTGGGCGGCTTCATTCAATCGTTGCGAAGATGGCCGGAGACTCCGGAGATTGTCGGCTTGGTGCGGTTGCCATCCTGGCCGAGCGGCACGGCCACGGCTGAAACGTTCATTTGGTTGCGTGATGAATTGCTCGCGGCCATTGAGGCGGCCGGTCCCTGCGATGCCATTCTGCTCGCCTTGCACGGAGCTTTGGTGTCGGCGGGCGAGCCTGATGTGGAAGGGGCCGTTTTGGAGGCCGTCAGGCAGCGAATCGGGCCAAAAATTCCGCTGGTGGCCACGCTCGATCTCCATGCCAATATCACAGAGCGAATGGTCAAAAATGCGGATGCACTGGTCCTGTACCACACAGCCCCGCACATTGATGTGTTTGAATCGGGCCAACGCGCCGCCCGGATTTTGCGCCGAATCCTGATTGAGGGCGTTCGACCGGCGATGGCCTTCCGCAAACTGCCGATGGTCGCGCCGGTCGAACGCGCCAATACCCAAGACCCGGCCAGTGTCAGCCATCGGCTTCGCAAAAAATTGGAACTCTTGGAAATCCAGCCGGGTGTGCTGGCCGCCGGGTTGGCCACGGTCCAGCCTTGGCTCGACATCCCCGACCTTGGGAGCGCCGTCATCATCGTGACGGACAACGACCCGGCACTATCCTCACGATTGGCCGACCAATTGGCGGCCAATCTTTGGGGAAGCCGCCATGAGTATCTCATCGAGTTAATGAATGCGGCCGAGGCCGTTCGGCTTGCTCACGACCTGCATGCCGAAGGATTGGTCGTTCTCAGTGATTGCGCCGATGCGACAACTTCGGGCTCTCCCGGCGACAGCACTTGGTTGCTGAGAGAATTAATCGAATATCGTTGGAAAAGACCGGTGCTCGTCACGCTTGTTTCCCCGGAGGTTGTCAACGAATGTCGGCGATTAGGTGAGGGCGCGATTCATCCCGGCCCGCTGGGGGGTGTTCGCGATCATCGGTTCTCAAAACCTTTGTCGCTGGAGACACGCATCGAGCGATTGTTTGATGCCCGCTTCGTGATGTCGGGGCATCTGGCCCGCAACATGGCCATCGATATGGGTTCCTCGGTCGTGTTGAGTCATGGCGATGTCCGAATCGTCGTGACTTCGCGATCCGGGCCGCATTTCTCCCCGCTTCTGTTTCAAACGGCGGGGTTGGATGCGTTCAACGCCGGCGTGTTAATCGCCAAAAGCCCCTGCGGCTTCCGGGCGTCCTATTCCGCGCACGCCAGGGAAATCAAAGTGGTCAACGCACCCGGTTGCTCGCCGCCGGATTTCTGGAAATATGAATATCGCCAGATCCCCCGCCCGTTATGGCCGTGGGATGAGGATACCACCTATTGAACGCCACGACTGAAAAACCCTCGTCGGTCCGTTACCTTGTACTCGCCGTCACCGCCATGATGGCGATATTCATGTACGTGGACCGCGTGTGCATCGCTCAAGTGTCAAAAGACATTCAGCGTGATCTCAACATTTCCCCGGAGGAAATGGACTGGGTGAAAAGCGCATTCTTTTGGTCGTATGCCTTTTCACAAGTCCCGGCCGGAGTTCTCGGCCTCCGTTTTGGCCATCGCCAAATGATGGCCATGTGCCTTTTTCTCTGGTCGTTCTTCACGTTGGTTTCGGGCATGGCAGGCGGATTGGCGGCCCTCCTGGGCGCGAGGCTTGCCGTGGGGGTGACGGAGGCCGGCGCATATCCGAATGCCGCGTCGCTTGTCAAATCTTGGTTCCCGATCGCCAGTCGGGGATTTGCCAACAGCATGGTTTCGTTCGGCGGCCGGTTTGGCGCCGCCTTGGGACAGTTGATTACCCCGTTGCTCGTCGCCTTGTTCGCCGGTGTTGCAATCTGGAATGGGGATGTGGTTCCGGGCTGGCGCGTGGTCTTGGTGATGTTCGGAGCAGCCGGAATGCTCTGGGCTGTCGTCTTTTATTGGGTAGTGCGCGATCACCCAAACCAGCATCCGTGGACCAATGCGGCCGAGGCGGCGTTGCCCGAACCGGTCGGCATCCAGACAAACTTGGCGCCGAGACGGCCGCCGCTGATGCTCTTCTTGGGCAGTCGCACGCTTTGGGCTTTCAGTTTGATGCAATTCTTCATCAATCTCGGCTGGGCGTTCGTCATCACACAATTGCCGGATTATCTGCAAACCGTCCACCTCAAGACAGGCGGCGAAAAAGGGCTGTTGTCATCGTTGCCTGGATTTGTCGGTTGCGCGGGAATGTTCGTCGGCGGGTTTCTGACTGACTGGTGGATTCGCAAATTGGGCCATCAACGCGGTCGGATTCTGCCAATCGTCCTGGGGATGTTCGCATGTGCCGCCGCGTATCTGTTCTGCGCCACGGCCGATTCTGCATGGGCGGTTATTGCGGCTCTGTGCGTCGTGACCATCGGGACCGACCTGGCGGTCCCGGCGATGTGGGCCATTGCGCAAGACATCGGCGGCCATCGGGCCGGCCCTGTGCTTGGATGGGGGAACATGTGGGGCAACTTTGGGGCGGCATGTTGCCCTTTACTGTTGGGTCTGGTTCAACGTGAGTTTGGCTGGTCGGCCGTGTTTGTGACGGCCGCTTCGTCTTTTGGGCTAGCACTCGGGATGGCACTGCTGATTAATGCGGAAAAGCCGCTGGAAGCTGGGTGAATGTGCTGATATCGAGCTTGCGCGATCAATGGCTCACGCGATGCGAAGCCCCCGGCAAGTGTCTTCGTAGGTGGCTTCTAATTCCAATGGCACATAGAGATTATCTGTCAGCCAAAGCGGCAAAGTTGGCAGTGGCGAGCCGATTTCGAGGGTGTGTTGCCATGCTTCCACCCGATGCCGGTCTCGAAAACTCAACGAGCGGCAGGACACGGCATAAATTGAATTTCCGGCAATTGTCGGGGCATTGGCCCCCAATCGATCAGCCAGTTCTGCGTATAAGTTCGCCGACCGTTCCGTGACTGGATCGACGATCACCACGCAAACTTCTTCTTGCAACAATGCGTGACATTTGGAGACAAACGCATCCCGGCTCTCGGCCCTGTCTTTGTTGCGAGGGCTGACAATCTCGACGGCGGCAACCAATCGCCGTGTTTTGCGTTGATCGTAGACTCGAACTTCGTATTCAGGCGGCGTCAGTTCTTCCGTGTCGAGATTTCCCAAATGAATTTTGATTCCGCTTCGGTATTCGGGAGGGAGAATCGAATTCAGACGAAAAGCGATCAGGCCGGGCCACGCTCCATGCAATTCTTCCCACGAAGCCAAGGTGCTAACAGGCGGCCGAAAATGATCGCGAAGCGGCATGAAACCTCCGGTGAAATTCTAACCCGCTTGGCGAATCGAAACCAGAGGATCGTTTTGGCAAAACCCCAAGCGATGACTGGCCCCAAATGATGGGCGGTTCTTGCCTGCGAGGTCAGGCATTGAAACCGCCATCAATGGTCAGGCTGGCTCCGGTCACGAAACCGGCGCCGGAGTTGGCGAGATAAGCGACCATCCCGGCGACATCCTCCGCGTGACCGTAGTGTTTCAGGGCCATGAATCCCTTCAGTGCCTCAGCCGAAGGACCATTGGCCGGGTTCATGTCGGTGTCCACCGGGCCGGGTTGGATGTTGTTGATGGTGATGCCGCGCGGGCCGAGGTCGCGGGCCAATCCCTTGACCAAACCCACCAACGCGGATTTGCTCATGGCATACACCGCGCCTCCGGCGAAAGGCATACGGTCGGCGTTGCAACTGCCGATGGTGATGACGCGACCACCTTCCTTCATGTGACGGACCGCCGCCTGTGTGGCCACGAACACCGCCCTCACGTTGATGGCCATTGTCCGGTCAAAGTCTTCAAGTTTAAATTCTTCGATTGGCGCGACGGCCACCACTCCGGCGTTGTTGACGAGAATATCGAGGCCGCCAAGTTCGGAGGCCGTTTTTTCGACGGCCGCGACGACGGCCGTCGGATCGACACTGTCGGCGCGGATGGCAAGCGCGCGGACTCCAAGAGTCTGAACCGCCTTGGCCATTTCAGCGGCCTTCTCAGGCTGGCTGACATATGTGAAAGCGACATGCGCGCCGTCTTGCGCCAGACGTCTGACAATCGCGGCGCCAATCCCGCGAGAACCGCCGGTGACGAGGGCGACTTTGCCCGCAAGTTCTTTGGACATTTGATTTCTCCGGTGCCGCAAGGCATTTGTGTGTGGTCAGGCCGTCAGCGTGGCGTCGAGTGTGATCTTGGTATTGAGGAGTTTGGATACCGGGCATCCGGCTTTGGCGGCGGCGGCAAGCTTTTCAAAAGTCTCCTGATCCACGCCGGGAATCTTGGCTTTGAGCGTCAAATGGACAGCAGTGATGGCGTAGCCATCCGTGACCTGTTCCAAGGTGACAACCGCCGAGGTGTCCATCTGCTCAGCTGTGAGTTTGGCTTCCCCGAGAATCAGGGCAAGCGCCATTGTGAAACAGCCGGCATGGGCGGCGGCGATCAGTTCCTCCGGGTTGCTGCCTTTCTGCCCCTCAAAACGACTGGCGAATCCGTAGGGGTAAGCCGTCAGCGCGCCGCTCTCGGTGGTGATGGCTCCCTTGCCATCCTTGATTCCACCCTTCCATGACACCGATCCTGTTCGATTGATCTTCATTGCTGTTTCTCCTGTGATGGTTTCCACATTTCTGACATGGGCGATATTAAAGCCCGGCAGGCAAACGCACAACAAACTCGGCGGCTTTTTCAAGTCCGTGCAGCGGCTCTTCAAGGACCGGGAAATGGGAAGTTGTTCATCTCCGGCGCCCCTCCCCCAAGCGGCCTGTTCGCCTCTTCCCCGGTCGTTTAACCAAGCGTGACGGGGTAACAGGCGGCCTTCGTATAATCATCACCCATTGCCGCCTTGCGGACGGGAGTCGCCATGAACACGGAACAAACCACCGACGCCGTGCAACGATATTTGGTGGAACTGGCCGGTGATTCGCCCGCCGAACCGGTTGTGCGGGCGCTTTTGGAAAGATCCGTTCGTCGTCTGCATCAACTTTGCGCCGTTCTCTTGCATCGAAGTTATCCCCGGCTGACACGCCCGCCGCTGAATCTGCAAGCCGACGAGATGCTAAGTTCCGTGGTGGAACGCCTGCTCAAAGCCTTGCGAGAAGCCCGACCCGCGAACGTGCGCCAGTTCTTCGCCCTGGCCGCCCAGCACATGCGGTGGGAATTGAATGATCTGGCCCGACGCTTGGATGAACAGCCCCGCGCCGTTGAATTGCAAGACGGGCAAATGCCGGCATTTGATGGCAGCGATTCCGGGATCACTCCGGATGGCCGTCGCATGCTGGAGGCGATTGAACGATTGCCGGAGCATGAGAGAGAGGCATTCGACTTGGTGCGGATTCAGGGAATGACACAGCCCGAGGCGGCCCAAGTGCTCGGAGTCTCGTCCATGACGGTGAAGCGGCGGCTGCGTCGGGCGTTGCAACTGTTGGCGGACATGCTGGACGATCTTCGCCCGGCTCAGGAGAACCCTGAGTCGGGCGAAACTTGAGGAACCCGTCACATGATTGAAGACCCACGAGTGCGGCAGTTGCTTGATGAACTGCTCGACTCGCAAGCCACACCGGACGAAGTGTGCGTCGATTGCCCGGAGTTGCTGCCGGTTGTCCGGGATCGCTGGCGGCGAATGCGCCGGGTGGAGGCCGATCTTGACGCGATGTTCCCGCCATCGTCCGACCCGGAGGGGGATTATTCCACCGAGAACACCGCCCTCCCGCAAATCCCCGGCTACGAGGTGGAAGGGTTGCTTGGGCGTGGCGGGATGGGGGTCGTCTTCCGGGCCAGGCACCTTCGACTCAATCGCCCCGTCGCGCTGAAAATGACTCTCGCCGGAGCATACGCCGGCCAAGCTGAACGGAGCCGCTTCCAACGGGAAGCGGAAGCGGTGGCCTGTCTGCGGCATCCGAATATCGTGCAGCTTTATGACATCGGCGACACAGACGGACGGGCGTACTTCACCATGGAGTATGTCGAAGGGGGATGCCTGGCTCAAAAGCTCGCGGGAAAACCCTTGTCACCGCGACAAGCCGCCACAATGGTCTCCACGCTGTCAAAGGCGGTCGAAGTTGCCCATCAGGGCGGAGTCGTCCACCGTGACCTAAAGCCGGGGAATATCCTTCTCACCGCCGATGGCGCTCCCAAAATCACCGACTTTGGGCTGGCCCGAAGACTTGACGGTGAGGCGGGGCTGACCCAAACCGGCGCGGCCATCGGGACGCCGAGTTATATGTCGCCGGAACAGGCGCGAGGGCAAACGGCCGCCGTCGGACCCGCCGTGGATATTTACGCCCTCGGGGCGATTCTCTACGAATTGCTGACCGGGCGCCCGCCATTCCGGGCGGAGACCCCGGCCGAGACATTTCGACAGGTGATTACCCAAGATCCGGCATTGCCATCACGGCTCAACAACAAAGTTCCCCGCGACTTGGAAACGATATGTCTTCAATGTTTGCACAAAGAAGCGGGACATCGCTATTCCTCGGCCGCCTTGTTGTCGGAAGATCTTGATCGTTTCTTGAAGGGAGAGGCGATCACAGCGAGGCCGGAGGGTCGGCTGGCGCGGATGTTTCGTCAAATTCGCCATCGACCGGCGGTGATTGTGGCGCTGGCGGCTGGCATGCTGTTGATACTGGCGGCCTTGGGGGGCGGTCTGTGGCTGACCTCGGAACGGGCGGCCACGGCGAGAGCCGCTGACGCAGACTTACAGGAAATGAACGCGTTTCTTGGGAAGTCTTCATGGCCCGAAGCCTATGCCGCACTGGAACGGGCGAAAGGCCGGCTGGGAGACCGCACACCGGCCGCCTTGCGAAACCGCATGGACGAGGGGGTGAAAAATCTGGCGCTCGCCTCCCGGCTGGACAAAATCCGCTTAAACGGGTTGGACACGGTCGGAGGCGCCAGTTCGTTTCCACGAGTTGATGAAGAATATGCGGCCGTTTTCCGCGAGGCTGGCTTGGGCCAGGTCAACGATTCGGCTGAGGAATTCGCGGCGAAACTCAGGGCTTCGAGCATACAGAAGGCGTTGGTGGAAGCGATCGACAATTGGGCCTTTTGTGCCCAAGATCAGCGGCGTCGCTTGTGGCTGCTCAGTGTGGCGAAACAAGCCGATGCGTACTCCGATGGCTGGAGGGACTTGGCCCGCAATCCGAAGACCGTGAAATCAAAAGCCACCCTCGCCAAAGTTGTCAAAGAAGCGTTGGCCGCTCCGGCTGACGAACAGTCCGTTACTTTAATGATGAACCTCGCCCTTTATTTGCACGAGTCTGGCGAAGATTCCATACCGTTTCTGAAAAAGATTCAACTTGCCCACCCCAAAGATTATTGGGTAAACATCCGCCTGGGCGAGCTATATGTGCGGAAAGACAACTTAAAGGAGGCAACTCGCTTTTATCAAGCGGCTCTCGCGGTCCGGCCGGAGGCGGCCCTCATCCATAACAACCTCGGGATTGTGTTGCGGCGGGCCGGGCGGAACGAAGAGGCCGTGGATTACTTTCAGGAAGCGGTGCGACTCGATCCGGGCGCCCCCGGAGTCTGGAACAATCTCATCATGTCATTAATGACAGCCGGCCGGCATGCGGAGGCCATTGCTCGCGCGCCCGAGACCATTCGACTCAATCCCAACGCGGCCCCTCCACATATTGTTCTTGGCCTCAGTCTTGAAGCCACCGGTCGGCCTGCGGAGGCGATTGCCGAATACCGGCTGGCGGTCGCCACGGAGCCAAGGCATGCCGAGGCTCAAAAGATACTTCGATCCGCACTGATCCGACATGGGAAAACAGAGGAGGCGCTGGCCGTGTGGCCTGCGGCGATTGCCGCCAATCCGGCGGATCATGATAGCTGGTACGGTTACGCCGAGTATCTTCTTTTTCTGGGCCGGGAGGATGCCTACCGCATCGCCCGGCAGGCTCTGCTTGCCAAGTTTGGTGACACGGGCCTTCCAACCAAAGCGGAACGAACGGCGAGGACGTGTTTGCTCCTGTCAGGAACGGAGACCGAAATGCGGCAAGCCGCCGCTCTTGCCGCATTCGCCATGACCGCAGACCGGTCGGCATACGGGGGAGCTTATCCGTTCTTCTTGTTCGTCCAAGGGCTGGGAGAATATCGCCAGGGGCGTTATGACCGGGCTATTTCCACAATGCGGGGCGATGCCGCCCGCGTGTTCGGTCCCGCCCCTCGCCTTGTTCTTGCAATGGCTTTGCATCAAAGCGGACAAACAGTCGAGGCGCGAAAAACGCTCGCGGCCGCTGTTTCGGCGTATGATTGGCGGCCAAGTCAAGCCACCGAACAGGACAGTTGGATTTTCCACATTCTCCGTCGAGAAGCCGAGGGGATGATCCTCCCGAATCTGACGGCCTTCCTCGAAGGGAAACATCAACCTCAAGACAACGAGGAGCGACTGACTCTTGCGGGCATTTGCCAGTTCAAAAACCGCTCACGCGAACTGTCCCAATTATACATGGCCGCTTTCGCCGACAACCCGCGTCTGGCTGACGACCATGTTGGCCGTCTTCGTTTGTTCGCCGCCCGCGCGGCCGCTCTGACAGGCGGTGGTCGTGGAGAAGGTGCGGCCAATCTCAGTGAACTGGCGAAGTCACACTGGCGAGATCAGGCAAGGCAATGGCTGAGAGCGGAACTCGCGACATGGGCCAAGGTCTTGAATGGCGCTTCGGAAGAGAGCCGCGAACTCGTGCGACGAAAGCTGACCCAATTGCAAACCGACCCGGACCTGTCGGCCTTGCGCCAACCTTCCGAACTAGCCAAGATAAGCGATGAAGAGCGAATGGATAGCCTCGCCCTCTGGGACGAGGTCACCGTGTTATTGGTGATCGCCCAAAGCGAAAAGTAAAAGAATTGGCCCGGATAGTGACGCGATTGACGCCGCCAATCGACGTCCGCGGATCGTCCGGAGGAATGGCCGTCATTCATCCAATCACCACTCGCCCTGAAACTGATCTGTCATTCGGATCGATCCGCACTTCAATACGACCATTCCCGTCGTCCGGCATGCAGTACCCGGCCACGAACTCGTCCACCGTCAGCGATTGGCTCTCGTAACGAGGGAAGAGGGACTGACGAAGTCCCTCTCGGAAGCCATGCGGCATTCCGTCGGAACCAAACAGCAGATCCTTGCCGGGAACATAGCCAACCCGGTCGATCAACATCCGAAACGGATTATTCATCCCCGGATACTTCTCCGGCAACCGCTTGTCGTAGTGGACGGAGTCGTCCGAGAAGTTCGGCTGCATGCACAGCAGAATCCCCAAGGCTTTCGCCCGCCGCGCTGATGATTCGGAAATAAGTTGGGCGTGTTCGATCCTGATCTCGCCCAAGTCCGGCCGGCCGGCGGCTTCCACCGCCGCGACGACTTGATCGATCGCGTGGTCGCCGATGGCGTGCAGGGCGATTGGCTTGCCTGTGCCAAGGTATCGCCGAAGGATGCCAATGAGTTCGTCAGACTCATACATCAGCATGCCTTGTGGGTATGAACCCAGATGAGGCGACTCCCGATAAGGCCGGTTGAGTGCGGCCGTCCAAGCGCCCAAGGCGCCGTCCGTGAACATCTTGATCCCGTGGATCTTTTGTTGAATGTCGGGCGAGAGCTTTTCGTACTGCTCCGGCGCGGCCCAGAACCGGGTGCGCCCGACAAGACCGGCCTCCTCGAACAACCGGATTTCCCTTTCGTCGACAAGCAGCATTTCCTCCGCATGGAAAACGCCGTGTGTCACCAAAAGCCAGCTGAAGAATCGCCGAAGCCGTTCAGGCGAGGCCCCTTCGTTGGCGAAGACGTTGAGGATCCTTCGCAAGTTCCGTTCAACCCAGTTCGGGTCGTCCAGATTGGCCGCCACCTCAGAATCGTTTTGCCGGAGCAGCATCCGGCCGGCATCATTCACGACAAAATCATGCAGCGACAGGTTGAAAATAACGAGCGGCGGCAGGTCATCGAACTCTTCCTTCGCAAGCGAATAACGCCCGCTATTCCATCCTTGCGCCACCGCCCAACCGGTAAGCCCGCGCCGGGCATGCTCACGAATCCGAAGGATTGTGTGATTCCGAAGTTCGTCGTTGGTCCACGCCGGGTCGGCGCTTTCGTCATTCAAATTGATGCCCTCATGGAGGGCGGCGTAGAGGAGCGGATGCGTATGACGGTCCCGGAGCAAAGGGATTCGCAAGTTGTCGCCGTGCATTTGTTCGACTCCGTCTGACGAAATGCCCTGCCGCGTTAGCGTCGCTGGTATTCCGATAATGCTTTTGAATTGACTCCTCGCCGAAGATCGCTTAACCTCACGAATCCCCGCAACGACATTCCACTTTTCCGGCAAAAGGTGTGGCCTTATGTTTCGCCCTTCATCGCGTCGGTCGGCATTCACCTTGATTGAACTGCTGGTGGTGATCGCCATCATTGCCATTCTGATTGGTCTGTTGCTCCCCGCCGTCCAAAAGATTCGCGAGGCGGCCAACCGCATGAAATGCACCAATAACCTCAAGCAATGGGGTTTGGGGTTTCATAATTACCACGATTCCAACGGAAAATTGCCCCTCGGCGCCGTCTCTTCGCCCTTGCGTCAGACATGGATTCCCTTCATGTTCCCTTACATCGAACAGACGGGATTAGCCAACAAATACGATTTCACGAAGAATTTTTACGAGTCGCCCAACATTGATTTTAACGTTTACACGGGCGCATTGTGCCAGAAAGTGCCGCTGTATTATTGCCCCAGTGACCGGCCGGGCGCGCTGGCCACCAACAGCAGTCCCGGCTACTATCGGGTCCGGGTGAATTACGCCATTAGTTGGGGGAATGTGACCCGGTCGGCCACGACCATCCCGGTGCCATCGTCCTCGTTCGGCATCTTCGGATATGACAGCCAGGACAACACCGCCAATCCCCGGCAGACGCCGTTTGCCGCCATCACGGATGGCTTGTCGAACACTGCATTGATGTCCGAAATTCTCGTCGGCAAAGGCGACGACGATGTGGACAATCGCGGCGACATGACCAATGACGATCACGCCGGACCGGGTTTCATGACTCTCAACACACCGAATTCCAGCGTCAGCGATGTCAACACCTGCCAGACCTACACCGACCCGGCCATGCCGTGTGTCAACGGAGGCAACCGGCAAATGGCCGCCCGCAGCCGGCACACCGGGGGCGTGAATGTTCTGCTGGCCGACGGAAGCGTGCGATTTGCTCCCAAGTCGATCTCATCCGGCATTTGGAGCGCGCTGGGCACGATGTCGGGAGGCGAGCCTTCCTCCAATTTCTAAACCTGATTTCCAAGAATCAACATGATCTCTCTGTTTGACGCCTCCCGGTCGAGCGTTTTCTTAGCCCTATTACTGGCGCTTGGTTGCGGGTCCGGCGATCCGAAAACCGGCATCGTCTCCGGCCGGGTCACACTTGACGGGCAAGAACTCACGACGGGTTCGATTCGCTTCGTGCCGCTTGACGGACACTCGCCAACGGCGGGCGCCCAGATCACCAATGGGATCTATTCCGCAGAGGTTGCCGTGGGCGAGACGAGAGTGGAAATCACCTCTCCCCGGCCCAAGAACCGGAAAGGCCCGGCGAAGCCCAACAGTGCCGAGGAACTTGAAGAAGCCGTTCCTCCCCGGTTCAACAGCCGTTCGGAACTCAAATTCAATGTGATCAGCGGCAAGAACAACAAAGATTTTGAATTGGCGGGCAAGTGATTCCAAGCATATCAACTCGGTGGTTTTTTAGTTTTTCCGGCCTGTGATTCTCCCGCCGCGTCATGCCATGTGGCCGGACGTTCGCATCACAATCTGGTGCGTGGCAGTTCGCATTCGTAATGAAAAAACTCCGTGTCCTGCCGCCAACCGTCGCGTTCGTAGAGTGACTGAGCGGTGGTATTCGTAACCGCTGTGGACAATTCAAGCCGGATGGCGCCCGTTTTCATGGCGTGTTCTCGGGAGGCATGCAGGAGGCGAGCACCAACACCTCGTTGTCTTGCCTTCTCCTCGACGTACAGATCGTTGAGAATCCAAATTGGCCTCATGGACACCGACGAGAAAGAGGGATAAAGCTGTGTGAAGCCCAGTGCCCGCGCGTTCTCAATCAAAGCCAAGATCACCGACTCGCCACGCTGCAACCGCTCGGTCAAGAACGGGCGGGCACCGTCGATGTCAGATGGCTGACCATAGAACTGCCGATAGGCGTCGAACAGCGGAACGATCAATTCAACCTGTTCAGCCATGACTTGAATGATTTGAAATGGCGAATCCATGCTCATTTTGATCCCCATGTGTGTCGCTCTTGCAACGTTGACTTCTCCGCCTTGAGCATCACTACCCGGAGAATCATGCGCTGCGGGCAGAAGAGCCTGCCCGCAGCGCCATTAGATAGTCGCTTGCGGGTCAGGCGACGCCGTTCTTTTTGAACCACTCTTTCAGTTTCTTCCAACCATCCTCGGCCGCTTCCTTCCGGAAGCTCGGCCGGTAGTCGGCGAAGAACGCATGCGGGGCTTCCGGATAAACGACGATTTCGCCCGGCTTGTCTGCCTTTTTCAGGGCCGCCCGCATCGCTTCGACATCCTTGACCGGGATGCCGGTGTCCTTCTCTCCATACAGCCCCAACACCGGGGCCTTGACCTCACCCGCCAAATCAATGGGGTACTTCGGCTGCAACTCGGTCGCCTTCCCGGCCCCGGAAAGACGGCCATACCACGCGACCCCGGCCTTGAGGTTGGGGTTGTGGGCCGCATACAGCCACACGACTCGCCCGCCCCAGCAGAAACCGGTGATGCCCAACTTCGCCGTATCGCCGTTACCGGTCTTTTTGGCCCATTCCACCGTCGCGTCGAGATCGCTCATCACCTGGGCGTCCGGCACTTTTGAGACGACTTTGCTGATGATTTCCTGCAACTCCAGTTTCGAGACATCGCCCTGACGGGCGTACATCTCGGGGGCGATGGCCAGATAGCCGAGCTTGGCCAGCCGACGGCACACATCCTTGATATGCTCGTGGACGCCGAAAATTTCTTGCACGACCAGCACGGTCGGGAACGGCCCGCCTTTGTCCGGAACGGCCCGGTAGGCCGGGATGGTGCCGTCTTTGACGGGGATTTTCACCTCGCCAGCCGTCAGGCCGGTGGCGTCGGTGGTGATCGTTTCGGCGGCGACCGGCTGGGTCGAAAGGGCAAAGCCGGCGGCGAGCGTTGTCACGGCGAATTCGCGGCGACTGATCGACATCTTCTGGCTGGGCTTCTCTTCGCTCATGGTGCGTTCCTTGGCAATCGGGGGCGACAGGGGAATTCTCAGCGAACGGGCGTTGGAGACAAGTGGAGCCAGGCCGACTGGCGGTTGAAGTTCTGTTGAAATTGCTCTGGACATCTTTCCTTGCCCGGTTTATATGGCCGTGATCTTCTCTCCGATCTTCGGGGAGGTTCCGTAAAGAGGGGCGAAACGTGAACGGGTCCGACAGCGAACACGTCGTCGAGACCGGTCATCTCACGAAGATTTACCAGAACCGCCACATTGCCCTGAATGATGTCTCCCTCACGATTGAGCCGGGCTGTGTGTTGGGTCTGCTTGGGCCAAACGGGGCCGGGAAGACGACGTTTCTTCGGCTCATCCTCGGGCTGCATCGTCCGACGGCCGGGTGGGTGAAAGTTTTCGGCAAACCGATGACGCCGAATTCGGCCGCGCATCGTCGCCGGATTGGCTACATCCCCACGAACCCGCAGTTTCCCAAGGGCATGACGCCCATCACGTATCTGGATTACATGGGCCGGCTGTTCGGCCTGCCGATCAATATTCGCAAGCCACGATTTGCGGCCTTGATCCGGGCGGTCGATTTGCTGTCCCACGCCGGGGCGGATATCGGCCAGTTTTCACCGGGGATGACCGGCCGTCTCGCGGTGGCCGCCAGCCTCATCAACGAACCGGAATTGCTGATCTGGGATGAACCGACGCACGGGTTGGATATCGAAGCCCGTCGCTCGATGCTGGAACTCATCAAGACACTCGCCCACGAAAAATCGCTCATCATTTCGAGCCACAATCTCAGCGACGTGGACGAGGTGTGCAATCACGCCGCCGTGCTGAGCCAAGGGCAGTTGATTTTCCAAGGCTCGCTGCAAGACCTCAAAGGCCGCATCCGCAAGAACCATTACGAACTCGATTTGGAAGGCGACCAAAAAGCCATCAGCAAAGCCGTGCAAGCCCTCAAGGGGAACACCGACATCAAGCAGGCGATGCTCCGGCAACGTCGGCTGGAAATCTTGCTGAACGAAGAAAACATCAACACGGGTATCCTCGCCAAGATTTTCAACATTCTGAACGAGAACAAGGTCACCTTGGTCAGCGTGCGAAGCGTGGGCCAGCAAACAGAACAAGCGTATCTGGACCTTGTGGAAAAAGAAGAATCACGCGGGTTCACGAGGCTTTATCAACCCGCCGAGGCGGCGTGAAACCTCAAGTGTAAGCAAAAGCTCTCCGGGAATAGAAACACATGGATGCCGCCGTTGTCGCCCCGATCAGGTATAGCCGCTGGCTGCCGTATTGGGCCGTGTTGCGGACGGACATCCGGCAGACGCTTCGCAGTTGGGTCTATCGCCTCTGGGTGGTCGTCACCATTCTCGCGGCCGGGGGCTTTTTGCTTTACCGCTTCGGCGTCCATCGGGAAGCAGGGATTGTCCAACCGTCGGCCGTCCACACATCAGATCTGATCCGGGTGATCGCCTTGGGAAGCCTGGCCCTCATCGTTGTGCTGTCTGTTAGCGCTATTTCCTCCGAGAAGGGAACGCTCGCGGATTCCGTGCTGAGCCGGGGCATCTCCCGATACCAATACTTCATGGCGAAGTGGCACGCCCGCACGTTGGTGGTGATCGCCACGTTTTCAACGATGTCCTTGATTCTGCTGGTCGCGTTTCATTTTCTGCTGGCCGACGATCTGACTTTCCGTGGAAGCATGGCCGGAGTAATGACACTCTCGGCAATGCTCGCGGCTGTCGTGGCCATCGGCGTGACCGTTGGCGCCGTGGCCAACAGCACGGTGGTGGGAATCACCATTCTTTGGATATTCCTGTACGGCACCGGCATCCTGATGACGCTGTTGCCAAACACCTTCCCGACCCCGGAGAAGATGCTTTCCCGATTGCCGAACGTGCTTCGCGGCAGCTATGATCTGATGTCCCTCTCGGACTGGGTCGCCGGCGGAGCCATCGTGGCTATCGTGGCCGGTGTCTTTGGAATGCTGGTCTTTTCCCGCAAAGACGTCTGATGATCCGTCGCTTGTTTACAATTCCCTGGCTGATTCCCGCCGTCATTGGCGGGCTGCTCTTCTTGCTCATCGGCTGGGACATATCAGCCAATGGATTGCTTGCTCAATTCGATCACGCCAAGGCCGAACCGCTTTACCAATTCGGACTCTCAAGTGTTGAACTCCATCGGGTGATCGTATTCGTTACCAATCTCGGGGTTGGCGATTTCATCATTACGATTGGCTGCTTGAATCTCTTGATCCTCATTCTTCACCGGGAATGGCGACTGACCGCCGCCTTTGCCGCGGGGCAATGGTCGGTGTATCGGATTATCTCGTTGCTGAAAAACCAATACGCCCGCCCCCGGCCGCCGTTTTTGGATTTGGGCGAATTCAGTTTCCCGAGCGGACATGCCTTTGGATCAGCGGTCATCTACGGCCTAAGCATTTTCGTCGTTTGGCGATTGTTTCCCAGCAAACGCTATCGCTGGCCCCTGATGGCCGTGTTAGCGCTGATGATTCTCGGGATATCCGCGAGCCGGCCGTTGTACGGGGCGCATTACGTCTCGGACGTGGTGGCGGGGACGACGCTTGGCTTGAGCTATGTGTGTCTGTTGATATCCCTCGGGAGCCCAAGGGGATTGAAACAAGGGCGATGAAGGTGCCTCCGGTCAACGGTTGTTGACCGCCCGTCAGTTCCGCGTGACTGCTTCGTGCAAATTCAAAATCACACGGCTCACGGATGTCCACGCTGCCAGTTCGGCGATGTCCCCCTTGGCTGGCATGGGAGAGAATCCAGCGCCGAGGAGTTTTTTGGCCCCTTCCAAGTCACCGCGATATTCGGCGAGGTGTTTGGCCAGAATCTCTTCCAAAACTTTCACTTCTTCCGCTTTCGCCGGGCGGGTGAGCGCTTGTCGATAGGCGAAGTTCAACCGCTCGGCCGTGGTCTTGCCGCCGTTTTCAATGATCCGTTCGGCGAATAGCTTCGCCCCCTCCACATAGGTCGGATCGTTCAGCAGAACAAGGGCTTGAAGCGGCGTGCTGGAGCGTGTTCGTTCGTTGGTGCATTCTTCCCGGCTCGGGGCGTCGAAGGCTGACAGGCTCGGATGCGGGAAACTACGACACCAGTAGGTGTACAATCCTCGGCGATATTGATCGGCATTGCGGTCGTTCTGCCATTCTCGCGTCGGGAAGTTCAAATACGACCAATAACCGGCGGGTTGGTAGGGCTTCACGCTTGGCCCGCCGATCTTGCGATTAATCAGCCCGCTGACGGCCAGCGTGTTGTCTCGGACGAACTCGGCATCAAGACGGAACCGGTTTTGCCGGGCCAGCCACATGTTGCCGGGGTCTTTGTCCCGAAGCGCCTTCGAGGAAACAGACGATTGTCGGTATGCATTGGAGGACACCATCAACTTCAGCAGTCCCTTCACGTCCCATTTACTGCGGATAAACTCCGTGGCCAGCCAGTCGAGAAGTTCCGGGTGGCTTGGCGGCGTTCCCTGTGTGCCGAAATCGTCCATGTTGCGCACCAAGCCTTGGCCGAAGGCGATTTTCCACAGACGGTTGACGAACACACGGGCCGTCAGCGGATTCTCGGGTGCCACAAGCCATTTCGCCAAATCGGCCCGCGACAGGCGTTCTTTCTCAGCCAGTTTGGCCGCCCGCTCGGTCGGGGGGAGAAAGCCTGGCACATTCGGAGTGACCACTTCCCCCGAATCATCCTGCCAGTTCCCACGGGGCAAGACGCGGACCATGCGGGGCGACGAACTCGTGGAAATCAGAGTTTGCGGAAGCGATTTGACGAACTGTTCCTTCTTCGCGGTCGTTTCGGTGATTGTCTTGCGGATCGCCTCTGTCTCCGGGGCGGCCACGTTGCGGTAGTGATCCTGCAACGTTTTCTTGTGGGCATCGGTTCGTTTGTCGGCTTCGACATTCAGGGCATCCGTCACCGGTTTGGGGAGTCCCTTGGGATTCTTTTTGGCTTCCGGCTCCCATTTCGTGATGGCGGCTTCGTCGATCTTGGCCGCCGCCAATTCGGTCTTGGCCTTGGCGATCTCGGCATCGAACTTTTTGATCTCCGCATCTTGTTCTGGAGTCACGATCGGCGTCTGCTGCTGGCGCCCGACGGCCGTCTCGGCCACGTCCGCGAAGAATGCGCCAAAACGATAAAAGTCCTTCTGGGTGAACGGATCGTACTTATGATTGTGGCACTCGGCACAACCGAGCGTCACGCCAAGCCAGGCATTTGAAGAATTCCGAACCCGGTCGGCGACATACTTCGCGGTGTATTCCTTCGCTTGCGCGCCCCCTTCTTCGGTGGTCATCAGCAAACGGTTGTAGCCAGAGGCGACCCGCTGTTCGTTGGTCGGTTTGGGAACCAAATCCCCGGCGAGCTGTTCTTGGGTGAACACATCAAATGGCTTGTTTTCGTTGAAAGATCGAATCACGTAGTCCCGGAACATCCAAACATCGCGATGATTGTCGCTGTGGTAACCGGCCGTGTCCGCGTAGCGAATCGCATCCAGCCACATCACGGCCATGCGTTCGCCGAAGTGCGGCGATTTGAGAAGTTCTTCGATCAGCAACGCATCGGCATCGGCTGATGCGTTTTTCAGATAGGCATCAACCATCGCCGGGGTGGGGGGCAACCCGGTCAGGTCGAAGCTCAGCCGGCGGAGCAGCGTATGCTTGTCGGCGGGCGGGGCAGCCGAAAACCCCTGTTTTTCATGCTCACGGGCGACAAACGCATCAATCGGATTTTTGACCCATGATTGGTTTTTCACCATCGGCTGTTCTACCCGGACCGGCTTGACGAAGGCCCAGTGCTCGTCGAATTTCGCGCCCGCATCAATCCACTTCCGCACCAATTCGGCCTGGGCGGCGGTGATCGCGGGTTTCTTCGCATGGGCGGGAGGCATCACCTCATCGGCCTCCTTGCTGATGATCCGCTTGTAGACCGGGCTGTCGATTCCCTTGCCCGGAATGATCGCCTTGCGAACCGCCTCGTCCCGCACATCCAGCCGGAGTTTCGCCTTGCGTTGGGCCTCGTCCGGGCCATGACAGGCGAAGCATGAATTGTTCAAAATCGGCCTGATTTCCCGCGTAAAATCGATCACCACGGTTTCCGCGGCCTGAACGAAAATTGCCGACAGGAGAAGCGACAAGACGGAGAGTAATCGCATGGCGGGTTCACAAAAAAGCGGAAAGAAGGCGGGTTCCAATTTGGATAAGGTAACCGATGAGAGGGGCGTCAGGCAATGCTTTTTCGTCGGCTCGTGTTCAACCTGCGCGGATAATTTTCACGGAATTCCCGTCATTCTCAGTGGAAATGCGCTGGCCAAGAATCGATTCAGCGGGAAAGATGATGGAAGCAATTGTTCCGTTGTCATCCGTGGCCCGCGGATGACGTGTCTTGTCGGAGGTCTTTCTTGCGCATGCGTTCGCCACGTGTTCTTGTCGCGTACAACGAGCCGGTCCTTCCGGTCGATCATCCGGATGCCCCATCGGAGCACGACATCGTCGCCACTTCCGAATCAGTCGAGAAGGTTCTCGCCTCGGGTGGTTTTAACACGGCACGGATCGCCTACTCCCGTCAGCCCCGCGAACTGTTGAAGAAACTTCGCACTTGGAAGCCGGACGTGGTCTTCAACCTCTTCGAGGGAGAAGCCGACCACACCGAAACCGAGATCTCCAACGCGGCCATGCTCGAATGGCTGAACATCACCTTCACTGGCTCTCCCGCCTACGCCATTGCGATGGGGCGGGACAAAATCCGCACGAAGATGATGCTCCAGGGAGCCGGCCTGCCGACGGCCGCGTTCGCCATCGTTGATGAACTGCCGGCCATCCCCTGGACCAAAGGCTGGCCGGCCATCGTGAAGCCCGCCTGCCAGGATTGCAGCGTGGGGATCGATCAGGGAGCCGTTGTCACCAGCCAAAAGCAACTGGAAGCCCGCGCCGCGTATATCTTCGAGCGATACGGCGGCCCGGTGCTGGTCGAGCAGTTCATTGAGGGACGCGAGTTCCATGTGAATGTGTTCGAGGAACCCGGTGACGGCCCGCCGTGGCATCGTCTGAAAGTGGTTCCGCTTGCGGAAATCCGCTTCGATCACGTCAAGGGCAAAGATTATTGGCCCATTTATTCCTTCGCGGCCAAGTGGGATGAACAATCGCTCGAATACGATGCGACCCCCTTGGACACGGGCCTGATTCTGCCCTCTCCGCTGATGGAAAAAGTGTCGGCCATCTGTTGCGCGGCCTACAAACTTTTGGGCCTGCGGGACTATGGCCGGATCGATCTTCGGCTCACGCCTGACAATGAGCCGTATATCCTTGAAGTGAACCCGAACCCGTATTTGTACAGCATCGCGCTGATCGACGGGATCACGGCGATGGGACGCACTCACGAAGACTTCATTCGGGGCATTGTGCGCAATGCCTTGAGCCGACGGATGCCCGCCCGAGTGCCTCCGCGTCCGGCAGAAAAAGCCTTGTGACCGCTTGATCGGCGGGGAGGAATCTGTTTCCCTGCCGATCAATTTCCTTTCCCACTTTTTCACCTCACGGCCATCAACCCGGTTGAATGTGATTGTCGGGCGCATGACAATACTCATGCCCCACCCTTGCAACGGATTCCACCGGCATTCACTCGTCGGTCAGGTGTCCGTTTTCGCTCGTCCTCGACCGAGGTACCGCATGACATTCCGCTTGAGTTGCCCCCTGCTCCTCCTTGTTGCCACGGTGGCAACGGCCGGTTCGTCCAACAGCCTGCTTGATGTGTCCCCGGACGGCAAACGGTTGCTGGCGACGAACACGGACAACGGCACGATCACACTGGTGGATCTCACGGCGAAGAAAGCCGTGCGTGAGGTCTCCGTCGGGGATCATCCCGAAGGCGTCGCTTGGATGGGCAACGGCCCCCTGGCCATCGCCAGCGTGTACCGCGACGACAAAGTGGTGATCTTGGACACTGAAACCGGCAAAGTGGTGAAGACCCTGAAGACGGACGCCGAGCCTTACGGCGTGGTGACTTCTTCGGACGGCAAACGGGCCTTCGTCTCGCATGACTACCCCGGCACGATCAGCGAAATTGACTTGGTCAAACAAGAAGTCACCCGGACGATGAAATCCGGCGAATGGTCGCGCGGGATTGCCATCTCCCCGGACGATCAAAAATTGTATGTGACGAACTTTTACACCGGCACGCTCACCGCCATCGATCTTGCCAGCGGCAAAGTGGCCGACACTTGGCCCGGCCGCGAAAGCGACAATCTTTGTCGGCATGTGGTGTTGAACCCCAAGCGGCCGAAGGCATATCTCTCACACATCCGGTCCCGCACGCATGTGTTCAATGATCGCGGCTCAATCTTCCCGGAACTCTCCATCTGCACCCTGACCCCGGAACAGAAGGACAAGAAGCGGCGGGTCGCCATCTCGCTGGACACGTTCAACGGTGTTTATGTGACCGCCAACCCTTGGGAATCGGCCGTCACCCCCGACGCGAAGCGGATTTTCACGCTCTACGCGGGGACGAATGACATGAACTTCTCCGAAGTGATCGACGACGATTACCGGGAAGTGGATCGCACCGGCGTGATCTCCGTCGGCTCGCATCCCCGCTCGTTGCGGTTCAGCCCGGATGGCAAAGAGTTGTATGTCTACGCCACGATGGATTTCAGTTTGACGGTACTCGATACAAGCAAGGGGGTCCGCAAATCGGGCACGATCAAGGTGACCACCCCCAAGCAATCACCGGAGTGGGTTCGCGGCAAAGTGTTGTTCCAAACCTCCACCTACCCGATGTCACGGGCAAAGTGGATTTCCTGCTCCTCCTGCCACCCGGACGGCGCCCAAGACGGCCGGGTGTGGGAAAACCCCGAGGGGCTTCGCAAAACGCCGCCAATGTTCGGCTTGGCCCACACGCACCCCCTGCACTACTCGGCCGACCGGGATGAAGTGCAAGATTTCGAGTACACCATCCGCGGAAAGCTGATGAAGGGGGGCGGCCTCTACAACGGACCGATCATTCCCCGAACGGATTTCCTCCCGGCCAGCGAACTTGATCAAAAACTCTCGGGCGTGTCAAAAGATCTGGATGCCCTCGCCATTTACACGAACGGCTTCCAGCCGAAACTTTCGCCGCACATCCCCGCGCCGGGCAAACTTTCCGTCGAAGCCGAGCGGGGCAAGAAGTTGTTCTTCGACAAGACCGTCGCCTGCGCGACCTGTCATTCCGGGCCGTATTACACCGACAGTCGGCTTCAAAAACCCTTTAACCTGCACGATGTCGGAACCGGCGATGATTCCTCGGAAAAGATGGGGCCGAAGTACGACACACCGACGCTGCTCGGCATCTATCGAAGCCCGCCGTATCTGCACCACGGCAAGGCGAAGACCTTGATGGATGTGCTGACGACCGCCAACCCGAAGGACAAGCACGGCAAAACGAGCCACTTGAAGAAAGAAGAATTGGAAGACCTCGTGGCCTTCATCAAGTCGCTGCCTTACGAGACGCCGCCGGATGAAACGCCGAATTCGGTGAAAGATCGGCCGAAACCAGTGGTTTACGGTCAATGATGCCGATCAACGCCCCGGCGGTTCGATGCCCCGCAGAGCGTTGTCTTGAAAGCTGGCTTCATCTTCGATCGGTTCGAGATGCACGGTGGTCGCCAGCGAGGGCCATTTGGCCGTCAAAGCGGCTTCCACCTTCATCCCCAAGTCATGGGCTTCCCGAACGGTAAAATTTCCGGGAACCAACAAGTGGAAATCGACAAACTGCCTCGCCCCCGCCTGTCGTGTGCGGAGAGCATGAAAATCCGTTCCCGGCGGGGTGTTTTCGCGGATCAACGCCCGAATCGCCTCTTGCTCGGCCGGTTCAATCGCATGATCCATTAGCCCGTCAAATGACCGGCGAACCAATGCGAAACCAATAAACACAATGTTCCCGCCGATGAGAATGGCCACGGCCGAATCAAGCCATTGAATTCTCGTCAGCCAGACCAACGCCAACCCGCCGACGACCCCAACGCTTGTCCACACATCCGTCATGAGATGTTTGCCGTCGGCTTCCAGCACAATGGAATTGTGCCGCCGCCCCACCCGGATCAGCAACACGCCAACGACCCCGTTGATGAGCGAGGCCAGCAGGGACAACCCGCCGCCGATGGCGAGTTCCTCCAACGGAGCATCATGGAACAACCGCCGGATGGCCAGGACAATCATGCCAAGCCCCGCCACGATGACCAGCGCCCCCTCCAACCCGGCCGAGAAGAACTCGATCTTCTCGTGCCCGTAAGTGTGGTTCGCATCGGCCGGACGGGCTGAATAAATCATCGAGAGATACGCGGTGATGGCTGCGATCAAATTGATGAGCGATTCAAGGGCATCCGAAAGCAAACCCACCGAGCCGGTGAGGAGATAAGCCGCCGATTTTAGGCCGATGGTGAGCAACGCCGCCAGAACGGAGAGCAACAGCCACGATTTGAGCGAGGAGGAGAGCATCTGAATTGAGATATGACATGCCAGGACTCAAGCAAAACAGCCCGCCGAATCATGGCGGGCTGTTTCCGAATCAATCGCGAGATTCAACCAAACCCACCTTCACTGTTTGCTTGGCCCCCGCCCGGATGATGGTGAGCGCCACCTCCTCGCCCGGTTTGTGCGATTCCACCACCGTCAACAATTCATCGAGCGTCCGGACCGATTTGCCATCGGCCGCCACAATGAGGTCGGCCTTGCTCCGGTCGATTTGCCGGAAGGTGGTGCCTCCGCGTTGCACGATTTTCGTTTGCGGCCCCTTCAATCCGGCCTTGTCGGCCGGCCCTTCCTCGGTGATCCGGCCAATCAACAATCCCTGGCTTGATTGGAAGACGCTCTCAATGCCGATGTCCGGCCGAATAATATGGCCGGTCTTGATCAATTCCTCCACCACCCGCCGGACGGTGCTTGCCGGCACGGCCAGACCAATGCCGCTGGACTGGTTGGCCCGGCCCACAATGGCGGTGTTCATGCCGATCATCTCGCCTCGGCGGTTCAACAACGGCCCGCCGGAGTTTCCGGGGTTGATGGCCGCGTCTGTCTGTATCACGCCCCGGATCATGCGATTGTTCTCGGATTTCAAGTTGCGGTTCAGGCTGCTGATGATCCCCGTCGTGAGGGTGCGTTCCATCCCGAACGGATTGCCAATGGCGAAGACTTTCATTCCGACGATCAGTTTGTTGGAATCGCCCCATGAAATCGGAAAGAGCTTGTCCGCCGGGGCATCAATCTTCAACACGGCCACATCGTTGTTCGGATCGGAACCGACAATCTTCGCGGGATAGGATGACCCGTCGAAAAGATTCACCGAGAGGGTGGTTGCATCGTCAATCACATGGAAATTGGTGAGCACATGACCTTGTTTGGTGAGGATGCTCCCTGACCCGCTTCCGGTACGGACGGCCGCTCCTTGGAAGTCATCCAAGTTTGTTGACTTGTTGGTGATGTTCACCACGCTCCGGTTTACTTTTTCGTAAACAATGATGCTGGTGGATTCTTCCGGCGAAAGTTCCGGTTCCTTGGCGTTGACCGGCGGCAGCAAGGGAATGTCCGCTTTTACCGCGGCGGGTTGGGCCTCGACCGACTTTACCCGATACATTCCCATCCCGGCCACGGCAAACATCCCGGCGGCGAGCAGGAATCGACTGGCGGTTTTCATGACATGGCTTTCGTTGACAAAGTGACCCCGTACCACATCGTATGCACGCGGCATGCCCAATGAAAAGAGCCTGCCGAAAACCCGCCTCGACAAAACGAGGGGGATTGGGTAAGGTCGCGTTGGTTCGGGGGAAGGATTTTCCCCTCTTGCGCAAACCTCACGGACGGGGCCGTTCTCATGTTCAAGATTTTTCAGGGTACGTTGATCGCCGCCTCGCTGGGAATGGCCTTCAGCGCCGGGTACGAAATGCGACCTGCTCCCAAGGCCGCAAAGCCGGTCACAACGACCGCGGACCTGCCGCCGGCGCGTGAACTGCTGGAAAACTCGCCGGCCGTCGATATCCGTCTGCCGGTGGGCGAAATGACTCCGCTGGCCGAGATTCCGGTGGATCGGAAAGACATCGCTTTTAAGTGGATCGAGAAGGAACTGGGCATCAACACGACGGTGCTGAACCCGCAAGAGAAACAAACCCTGAGCGTGCTTCAACCGCTGGAACCGAACCCGGCGCCGGCGGTTCCCTCGGGCAGCCCTTGAAAAATCTGTCGTTTTCCCGACTGTAACAGCGTGTGAATACCCTGCCAGCCGCGATGCCACCCCGGAATCTCAGGTCCTCTCCCTGATTCCCCGGCCGTCGCGGCTTCCATCGTTTTTACCCTGATCGGAAAGCGCAAACAGATATGGCAAACTCCCCTCTGAACGGCAAACGCCTCGGCATTCTCGTCGGCGGCGGCCCGGCCCCCGGCATCAACGGGGTCATCAGCTCCGTGACGATCGAGGCCATCCTGAACCACGGCATGGAAGTCATCGGCTTCCAAAACGGGTTTCGCCATCTTGTGGAAGGCAGCACGACTAAAAACCGAGTCCTGACGGTTGATGCCGTTGCCGCCAGTTACCATCGCGGTGGTTCGATTTTAGGCACCGCCCGCACGAACCCCGCCAAAGATGAAAAGGACATGGCCAAGGTGCTTGGCGTCCTCAAGGAAATGAACATTGACTGCCTCGTGACCATCGGCGGGGACGACACCGCTTTCTCCGGTTCACAAGTGGCCAAGCGCGTTGGCCCCGGCGCCGTTCGCGGACCGGGGGAGAACAAGTTTCTCCGCGTCTGCCATGTGCCGAAGACCATCGACAACGACTTGCCGTTGCCCGAAGGAACACCGACCTTCGGCTTCGAGACCGCCCGCCACCTCGGCACGCTGACCACCCGCAATCTTCACGCGGACGCCAAAACCACGGGCCGGTGGTATGTCATCATCTCGATGGGCCGGGCCGCCGGTCACCTGGCGCTGGGCATCGGCAAATCGTCCGCTTCGACGATCACTTTGATTCCCGAAGAATTCCGGGACAAGTCGATCACCCTCGAAGGCATCGCTGACGCGATTATCGGGTCTATCTTGAAGCGCAAGCTACAGGGCAAGGATTACGGCGTGGCCGTGCTGGCTGAAGGGTTAATCGAATCCATCGGCGAAAAGGGTCTTCTCTCGGCCCTCGGCGAAGATGAACTCAAGCATTACGGCCGCATCGAACGGGATGAACACGGCCACTTGCGGCTTGGCGAACTCGAATTTGGCCGCATTGTGAAGGATTACCTGAAAAAGCGGCTCAAAGAACTCGGCCAGAAGATGGATTTCATCGACAAGGACTTGGGTTACGAACTCCGCTCGGCCGACCCGATTCCCTTCGACGCCGAATACACCCGCGACCTCGGTTACGGGGCGGTCAAGTTCCTCGCCAGCGATCTGTCGAGCCAATACGGGGCGATCATCAGCTTCATCGACGGCCGGATGGTTCCCCTGCCGTTCGAGCAAATGATCGATCCGAAAACGCAACGGATGCGTCCCCGGAAAGTGAACGTGGACAGCGAATCCTTCAAGTGCGCCCTGCGTTACATGGTGCGTCTGGAACATGCGGACCTCGAAGAGGCCGCCAGTTTGAAGGCTCTCTCCGGACTAACGAATCTTTCCCCGGAAGCGTTCAAGGCACGGTTCCTGCCGACAATCACCGAGTAATTGTTCTTGTCGAATGAATTGTCTTGGAAGCCCCGCCCAAACCGGCGGGGCTTTTTCGTGCTTGTTGTGAAAAGTGATTCAACAACAACCGGTGCCGCCCACGCCGCATTTGTCCGGTGCCAGGCATTCGGTGTGCTTGGTGCCGAGGGTCAGCAGCAACCCGGCCGGGGTCATCTCCACTCCACCGACCGGATATTGAGAGATCACGCCGGATTCGTATTCCACTTCCACCGGCGGGTCTTCGTCGCGAAACAGCGATTCGGTGTGTCGCAGGATGTCTCCGAGTTTTGTCGTGTCGAGACGGTGATGAACGTCGTCGGCTGTCCATACTTGAAGCAAACAGGACAATGATTCCCGTTTGGTTCCCCCACAATCCACAAACTGCTTGTGAACCCGGCCAACTTCCGTCACATGAAAATGAGCGGGGACAAAATCCCCGTCGGGAAGCATCAGATGGATCGCCGATTTTGGATTGGCCGTGAGGATTCGATCCAACTGTCGAAGGTTCAGCATGATTCTTCCAGGCGGGTCCGCCCGATTGACAAAGCCGGTCTCCCGCCGAGAATCTACCGTGATTCCCCGCCCGGATGACCGACGGTTTGATTCCAGAGAAATCGCATGCCTGATGACCGTTTTGACCCGCGAAACAACAGCATCGGCTTCCTGCGTCTGGCTCTCGCCACCCTTATTTTATATTGGCATTCCGTTTTGCTCGGCCATGTCGGCATGGAACCTCTTTCCGCGATGTCCGGCGAACCATACACCCTCGGCGGTTTGGGAGTGGATGGCTTTTTCGCCCTCAGCGGCTGGCTGATCGCGGCGAGCTATCAACGCGCCCACTCGTTCCGGGTTTACCTCTGGCATCGCTGCCTGCGGATATTTCCGGGCTATTGGGTTTGCATCCTGCTCTCCGCACTTGTGCTGCCTGCTTTGTTCCATCAACCTCCCAATGCCGATTATTTGATCCGCAACGCCATCGAACCGGCCGGGGGAGTTTTTCGCCCCGTGGTGAACAAAGTGTTCTCAACTCGCGGCGAGGATGAAGTCCCGCTGCCGTGGGGGATGTTGCTCGGCAAGAAAACTATCCCGGATGTGTTTGTGGACACCTACGAAAAAAACATGATTAACGGCTCGCTTTGGACGCTGGCCTACGAATTTCGGATGTACCTTCTGATCGGCGTGCTGGGTGTGGCTGGATTGTTGCGCCGGCCTGCCGTCGTCCCGTTGCTGATCTTGAGTTGGGTCTGGCTGATCTGGTCCTGGAAGTCCGGCGGACCGTTGACCACCATGTTCCCGCGTACAATGGCCCACTTTCTCATGGGATCGGCATTTTACTTGTTTCAGCCAAGGTTTCGGGGATGGTTCGCGCTGGTTTGCATGCTCGCCGCCGCCGGGGCGATGACGTTGAAATGGTTCCCGGTGGTGGCGCCGTTCACCACCACCTACATCGTGTTTTACCTCGCCCGTGTGCTGCCGTTGCAATGCGTGGGAAAACGGGCTGACTACAGTTATGGGTTTTACATCTACGGCTATCCGGTCCAGCAATCATTGACCGCGTTCGGGTTCAACCAGCATGGCTTCGCGGCTTATTTCGCGATGACGTTGCTCATCACCGGACTCTTCGCGGCCGCTTCCTGGCATCTGGTGGAGTCACAAGCCTTGAAGTTGAAAAATTGGGGGCCGGGGCGAACTCCAAAACCCGTTGGACAACCAGCGGCTTCCTGAACTTCCAACCCTCTCAAAATTGCCGGGCATCATACGCGACATAGGCCGCCAGACCAAGCACGCCCGCGACCAGCAGGAACAGCATCAGATAGCCGAAACGAGTCGCGGATCGGTATCCGGAATCCTCGGCATAGGCGGCATCTGTCCATGCCACGGCCCCTTGCGTGGAAGCCACTTTTTTGAAGAATTCATCCATGAACAACGGGGCGTTTCCAAACTCCTGAATCCGGGCGGTCAGGTAACACCCGCCGAAGCGAACGCCCTCCCCGGCGGCCACCCGACCGGCAAAGCGGCCGAAAGCGTCGGCCCGTTGACGCACGGCATTGAGGAAGTGGAAAATCTCCGCGTTTGTCTTGGTGGCCGGTTCCGTTGGCTCGCCGTGGCGTTCCGTCTGAAATTGTCGAAAAGCCCAATAAGGCAACAGATGGTTCAACACCCATTTGCTATTGGCCTCGACGGAATCCGGCGCCCGATCCGGCGGCAGATCAGGGCATAACGGATAACCCTTGCCGAGACGTTGGGTCTTCCGATCAATGGCGAACCGGGTGAGAAAATCCCTGGCTCCGGGAAGCGTGTCCAGCCCGGTCACCAAGGAATACACCGGGAACTTCAGCATCAGGGTTTCCTCGGCCACCCGCAAATCCTGGCTGGCGTTTAACCCCAATTGCTGAGCGATATCTTCGCGGTCCAGCCGGGCGAACGGCATGGCGACGATGGCCCCGTTCAGCGGACATAACGGCCAGCGCGATGCGGCAAGCATCCGGCATAAATGGGCCAGTCGTTGACCGCGCAGTTCGATCTCGGCCGGATCGCGGACAAGACCGGCCTTGCCCCCTGCTGCCTCCGGCGAGCGAATCGGCGAACCGGAGAGGCGTTGAATCTCGCGTTTTTCCGGCTCCGAGAGGGAGCGGTTTTCATCACGGGCCTTGCGGATCATCTTTTGGATCTGCTGTAGATCCCCGCCAAGGCTCAGGCCGATTGATGTGCCTCCATCGATGCCGATAGAAGAAGCCATGTCGGCCCCGATGGAGCCGTTCACGTCTGAACTCGCGGAAGCGGCCGACACCTCCAGCCGAATTCCCGCCCCAAGCAAGCAGACGCCCGGACAGGTGATCGCAATCAATTCCTTGCCGGCAAACACACGGAGGGAAGAACCGCTCGGCGTGCCGCCATCCACCACCAGCCCGCCGGGGATGGCCGACAGCCACTCTTCCTCCACCCCGCTCACCGGGCCAAGGACGAGATAAACCGGCGTGTCCCCGATGCCGATGCCCGCCCCGTCGAGGGCGTCCAAAATCCGGTTCCATTCCTCGTCCAAATCGGGAAACACACTCACTTGGGATTCCGGGGCCATCAACCGCCAGACCCACCAAGCCTGCCAAAGCAGACCATAACCAAGCAAAAACAAAGCGGAGAGCCAGAACGGCCGGAACCACACCGGGCCGCCAAGGTTGCGGGCGACGCCGTACTTTTCCTCGACGAAGTACAGCCCGACGGCCGCCCCGGCGACCAGCAGCAGGTGAAGAACCCACACAACGGCGGCAGCGAATTTCGGGCGTGAAAACATCGGCACGAACAGGTTGCCGATCCAGCGGAAAATCATCATTCGCGGCTCAGCGTAAGAGAGTGACCAACAAAGCAGTGACCACCGGGATCGAAATCAGAACGCCGGCCCAGACAATCTTGGTCATCTTCCGGTAACCTTCGACGGCCAGCAACATTGGCACATCGGAAGTCGGCGGCCGTTCCGGCACGGCCGGGAGTTCCTTCCCATAACCCTTGGAACATCGGGAACGGGCGGCGCCCACCCACTCGCGGAATGCCTCCGGCCGTTCGGCCAATTCGCCGCGAAAACCGAGGAGAACACACATCAGAAAGCCTTCCAGCACATCGGCCGATTCCGGAAGAGACTCGGCCATTTTGGCCTGTTCCCAGAAGTTCCGATAGCGGATGTTCGTCTCAAAAAGGGCCGACTCCAGTTTGTTCTCGTCCCACTCGCGGGACCAAGGCGATTCGATAAACATCTCGTCCAGCCAGCAGACGAGCGGATAACGCAACCCTTGGAAGCGAGGCGGTTCGTGGGCGGCCACGGAGGCCATCACATCCTTGCCCGTGCCCCAAGGGGAGGGTTGCGAAGAGGTTCCCAACAAACGTTTCAGTTCGGCCTGCTCGGCCACCAGATTCGGCCTTTCGTGGCGATCCAGCCGGGCGCGTAGTTTCAGCCCGTGCAGGAGAACCGGGTAGACTTGTCGGGCCAGCAAATCGTTCATGTCGGTTCGTCGGCGGGAATGTTCGCGGTATCCTACGCCGGGGTTTCGCATAGCCAAGGTGAGAAGCCGCGTCGTATCATTCCCGTGGGCGGTTTCCGCATTGGCCGCCGACCCCGACGGGATCACCGATGCCGAACCGACCGATCCACTGGCACGAGGGGATGTTCCTTCGTCCGCACCATTTTCAAACGGCCGACCGGCACGAACGGACGGTGCGCTTCCAGCAACTTCAGTTCGATCTCGCCCACTATTGGGGGGTGCGCCGCATCCGTTTCGACGAAGAAGCCCTCGGGGCGTTTCGCTTTGTCCTGCGCTCGCTGGAAGTGCGATTGCGCGACGGCACGGTGTTAATCCTCCCGGACGAAGCGGGTGAACTCTCCCTGGACCTGAAACCCGCCTTCGCCGGGCAAAACCGGGTGGATGTCCTCATTGCGCTGCCGCAATGGAAAAGCGGCGGCCCGAACGCCTCCAACGGCGAAGCCCCTGATCGGCGCTACACGGTCGAACATCTCTCCTTGGATGATGAAAACACGGGCGTGAATCCGCAACCGTTGGCCGTGCGGAAGCTGAACGTCCGTCTGCTCACCGGGACGGACGACACGGCCGGTTTCGAGACGATCCCCCTCGCCCGGCTGGTGAAAGCCGACCGGGCCGAGGCCACCCCCAAATTAGATACCACTTACATTCCCCCGCTGTTGGGCTGCGATGGCTGGCATCCCCTTCAGCATGATTTGCTTCAACAATTGTTTCACCGACTGAATACGAAGATCGAAGTGCTGGCCGGGCAAGTCACCTCGCGCGGCATCACCTTGGACAGCCACTCGCCGGGAGATGCCCGTCGATTGCAGCAATTGAGCCAAATCAACGAAGCCTACGCCTTGCTGAGTAATCTGGCTTTCGTCCCCGGCATCCACCCGCTGACGGCCTATCTGGAACTTTGCCGCCTCGTCGGCCAACTCAGCATTCTCGGAGAAACCGCCCGGCCGCCGCAACTGCCGCGTTACGACCACGACGACCTCGGCGGCTGTTTCTGGCGGGTGAAACAATATTTGGACGCCTTGCTGAACGATGTCGAAGAACCCGCTTATCAGGAACGCCCGTTCGTCGGTGCCGGGATGCGAATGCAGGTGACGCTCGAATCGGCCTGGCTAGAATCAGCCTGGCAAATGTACATTGGAGTGCGAAGCACCCTCTCGAACGACGAGTGTATCCGTCTGCTCACCCGACCCGAACGTCTCGGCATGAAAATCGGGGCCTCGGATCGCGTGGACACGATTTTCACCCGCGGCCAGGACGGATTGCGGTTCACCCCCAGCCCCCGGCCGCCGCGCGATCTGCCGAGCGCCGGAAACCTGACTTACTTTGAAGTCCCCCGCGATCTCAATTCGGCCGAATGGCAGTTTGTGCAACGCTCCCTCAGTCTGGCGATTCGCCTCCGGGAAGGCGACATCGTCGGCAACATTCAGGGACAACGAGAACTGACCATCAAGGCCGCCGGCCAAAACGCGACGATGCAGTTTACCCTCTACGTGACCCCAAACACCGGGGCGAGAAGTTGACATCTTCCTTGTTTGGGCCAAAACACCTTTTTTGAAAATTGATTCATCTCAAACGGTCCAATAATCAACCGTGAGCGGTTATTCTGGGCCATCTGAAATGACGTAAAAAGCCCCAAGATTACTCCAAAATCATTAGGCGAGATGTCGATTTACCGAGGGTTTTGAAAAATACTGTTCAGTTGGCCCACTGTTTTTGACCAGCCGGGTGGGTGTCCAACTGTCCAAAAATGGTCGCCTGAAGGTCATTTTCACCCGTTTTTGGTCACTTTTCGGGTCGAATTTGGCTGGTTTAAAAATCGTGAAACCGCAAGCCCTGTAGCCCCATTGGTTGCAGGAAATGCCGGTTTATTTGCCTCGTTTGAACGTGAAAGCAGCCACTGGTTCTCATGTGTAGCGTGTGGAGACACATTCCAACCGGTCCCCATGCGCAAAAAAGCCCCGCTGATGATGCAGCGGGGCTTCTTCGTTCAAGAAACGACGGCTCGTTACTTCAGTTCCTTGATGAAGATGTTCTTGAACCACAACTTATCGCCGTGGTATTGAAGTTCAAACGGCCCGGTGGCCGGGAGCGGTTTGCCCTTCTCCCAGTAGTTGTTCAGCGGGGCGTTGTCGACCACCAGCACATCGTTGAGGTGAATGGTCACCTTGTCACCCTTCATGACAATCTTGAAGGTGTTCCACTCGCCCACCGGCTTGTCGGCCTTCTTCAGGGGAACCTTGCCGACGCTCTGCGGGGTGGCTCCGGCGGGAACAGGGTTGTTCCACAAACCGCCGGAACCGGTGTTGGCGTCGGCTTTCAGGCTTGGGGAGAGATTTTCCGAGTCCCAAATCTGCACTTGGGGATTGCCCCGCAAATACAATCCGCTGTCACCGGCTTTTTCGATCTTCCAGTCAACCATCAACTCGATGTCGCCGTAATCCTTGACCGTTTGCAGGCTCACGCCGCTCTTCTGGCCCTTTTCATTCACTTTCGGATTGTGATGAATGATCCCGTCCTTGACGGTCCATGTTTCGGCCATCAGCTTGTTGCGAGCTTCCTGAAGCTTGGCCTGATCGGCCTCGGGCTTCTTTCGCTCGTTCATGTCGATGTGACCCTTCCAGCCGGTCAGGTCTTTGCCATTGAAGAGGGCGACAAATCCCTCGGGCGGCATGTTGTCCTTCGGGCCGGCCTTGTCTTCCGCACAAGCGGGAAGAGAGATGGTCGCGGCCACCAACAGAAGCAGTGAACGAATGTGACGCATTGTTTCTCCCGATGAGGTACGTGAGGATTAAAAGTAAACTTGGCTCGTGGGCTTGATAATCAGTTCCGGCACCGACACATGCGGCGGCAGGCTGGAGACAAACAGGATGGCGTTCGCCACATCCTCGGCCTTCAAAATCTTGGCCCGTTGTTCCGCGCTCACTGGCGTGGGGCGTTCAACCAAGATCGGTGTGTCGATTTCGCCGGGGTAAATGGTGCTGACCCGGATGCCGCTTTCCATTTCTTCGCTGGCGAGGCAACCTGCCAAAGCGTGCAGGCCAAACTTTCCGGCAGCGTAGCCCGCCCCGGCGAGGGGATAAGGACGTTTGCCGGAGACGGAATTGACGTTCACGATGATGCCGTCTTTCCGTTCAATCATGCCGGGCAGAACGCTCTTGATGCAATAAAAGGCCCCGTCGAGGTTGGTGTTGATGAGCTTGTGCCAGTTCTCAACCGTCAGTTCCCGCATCGTGCGGGCTTTGAGATTGGTCCCGGCATTGTTCACCAGAATGTCGATGTGGCCGAACTTGGCGAGAACCGTTTTGAACAGGGCTTCGACGGCCTTCGGATCGGTCACGTCCGTGGGGACAACCAGCATTTCCGGCAGCCCCTTGGCGGTTTCCGCGAGCTTGGCCGCATCCCGCCCGGCGATGGCGACCATTGCCCCTTCTTGGGCGAACAGTCTGGCCGTCGCCTGCCCGACGCCGCTGCCTCCGCCGGTCACCAACACTTTTTTGCCCGTAAACCGCCCCATGTTCTCTCCTCTTGGATCTGTCAAAAAATGAACCGTTTGTTATCCGGCCGTCTCTGTACAATGAGCCTGTCCGCCACGCGGTGTGGAGGATTGTACCGATTTGGGGATCAGCAATGACCAATCCGGAACTGAAACGCACGACAGACGACCTTACGGCCCGGTTGAAACAACTCCGGGACTCTCTTTGACGTCCCCAGCAAAATGGCCGAACGGGACCGCCTCATGGACATGCAAGGCGAACCCGGATTCTGGGACAACCAGGAAAAGGCCCAGAAAATCATCGGTGCCCTGAAAACGCACAATGCCCTGCTAAAACCCTACGAAGAGGTGACAAAGGCCACCAACGATCTTGCCGTGCTTGTCGAGATGGTGGATGAAGATCCGTCGATGGAACCGGAACTCGAAGCCGAGGTGCTGCGGGCCGCCGATTTGTTCCAAAAGTTTGAACTTCTCGCCATGATGTCCGGGAAGCAAGACGGTTGCACGGCCATTATCTCGATCAAACCGGGGGCGGGCGGAACCGAGGCCTGTGATTGGGCCGAGATTCTCTATCGCATGTATGGCCGGTGGGCCCAGAGCAAGGGCTTCGGCATCGAAGAAGTGGACTTGGAACCGAACCAAGAAGCGGGCGTTCAGAGCGTCACGTTCAAGGTGATCGGGGAATACGCCTATGGCTTTCTCCAAAGCGAAGTCGGCGTGCATCGACTGGTTCGGATCAGCCCGTTCGGCAGCGGGGACACCCGCCACACGTCCTTCGCGGCGGTGGACGTGGTTCCGGAACTGGATGACACGATCCACATCGAAGTGAACGAGTCCGAACTGATCATGCAGACCTTCTGCTCGGGTGGTCCCGGTGGTCAGCACCAAAACAAGACTCAATCCGGCGTGCGGTTGATTCACAAGTCCGGTGTCCGCGGCGAGAGTCGAACCGAACGCAGTCAGCACAAGAACTACGACAATGCCTTGAAACTAATCAAGGCTCGCTTGTATGCGATTGAAGAGCAAAAGCGTATGGGCGAGTTGGCGGGCCGATACGACGCCAAAGGGGAAATCGCCTTCGGCAGCCAGATCCGCAGTTACGTGATGCAGCCGTATACGCTGGTCCGCGACGAACGACCGGGCATTGAAGTGAAGACGCCCCAGATCATGAGCGTTCTGAACGGCGAGATCGATGATTTCATGCAAGCCTACCTCCGGCACAAGACGGAACGGCAGCACAAGAAGAAGTAAACCCGTTTTTGTCCGACGATTATGAACCTCGCCGCTGAAACGGCGAGGTTCATGTGTTCCGATTCAACCGCCAGTCCAATCATTCACCTATCAACATGTCCCCTCTCACTCTCACCGGATCATTCAGTCTGTCAAGCCTTGGCGACACCGAAGCCTTCGGGCGTCGCTTGGGCAAGTTGCTGTTCCCCAACGCCGTGGTGGCAATGATCGGCGGTTTGGGAGCCGGGAAGACCCATCTCTCACGAGCGATTGCCGAGGGGCTTGAAGTTCGCAACCCAATGGCGGTGACGAGTCCCACCTTTGTGCTGATTCAGGAATACCCCGCCCGCCTGCCGATCTTCCATTTTGATGCCTATCGTCTCGCCACGACAACCGATTTTTTGGAGCTTGGTGCCTACGAGTATTACACGATGGGCGGTGTCTGCCTGATCGAATGGGCTGACCGCGTGGGGGACGCCATGCCGACTGAACGATTGGAATTGGTTTTGACGACAACCGGCGAAGAGAGTCGGCAGATAAATGCCACCGCATCCGGCGAAGAATATGTTCGGCTGCTCACAGATATGATCGCCATTGGAACCCGGAATGGTCTTTGACCGTGCCGGGTTCCAAACGAGTTATTCAGCCTTCTTGGCCGGGGCCAATTCCTTCACTTCAACCTTGCGGAACGTCATAATCGAACCCGGATCATGGGCCTGAAGGGCGAAGTGCCCCTTCTTGTAGAGTTGGTCCGGGTCTTCAAATTCGATGGTCTTCTTTCCGTTCACCAGAATCGTGATCTTCGGCCCGACCGCAATGACTTCTTGGGTGAAGAACTCATCAGGCTTGTGCGGGGCGGTGTTCAGGACAGTGATCTTGTCACGGTACTTGACCAGACTGGTCCGGCTGTCCGGGTACAGGCTGCCGGTCTTCACCGGGTCGCCGTGGGTGGCGTTCAGTTGGGCTTCGTAACCCGCCGGGAAGCCGGGGCCAAACGCGGTGCGGAAATATTGGCCGCTGTTGCCCTTGTCGTTCACTTTCGCCTCGACACGGAAATGGAAGTCCGTGTAGTCGCCCCGCTCGCTGAACAGGTGGGTGGACGGGCCGCCCCCGATGATCGTGCCTTCCTCGACCCGCCACAGGGGAATTTTCACACCCTTGACCGTTCCCTCAATGGCGACGACCTTGCCGTCCACCTTCTTTTCGGTGATCTCCTTGATGGCCCCGTTGGGGTTCGGGTGAATCTTCCAACCGGTGAGGTCTTTGCCGTTGAAGAGTTGAACCCATCCATCGGAATCCTTAGTCTTGTCCTCGGCATAACCATTGCAAACGGCATAAAGCATACATCCCGCGGCGAGGAAGAGAGACCGCCAGCGTGCGAAAACCATGTGAAAAACTCCCGTTGGATACGGATATTCAGGCCGAAATTCAATGTGTGGCCCTGTCACAGATGGTCAGTTTATCAAATTCCAAAGCCTCGGGAGGAACGGAACCTGTGTGGAATATGATGGTTGCGTGGATTTTTCTTCTCGACATTTTATCCATTTTAGTCTTTCCATCTCCCGCAAACTGGGTATCTTGACACTCGTCTGTTACTTAAAGATGGTACGAACTCGCTGGTTTCACCAGTTTAACAACAACGTGATCCTCAGCATCGCAACCGGTGGAGGTTGCGAGAACCAGCGGCAAGATTCGTACTGGCAACCGCCACACTGCAAAATTCGCAGCAACCGGTGAACAAGCAACTTGAGTTGAACGTGGCGGCGAGGGAGAGCTTATGAAACGTATTTTTGGGATGATGGTTACGGCCGCCCTGCTGGCCGCCAGTCCGGCCCAAGCTCACTTTTGCAGCCTCCTGAAAGGCTGCAAGAGCACGCCGAGCTGCGCTGCTCCGGCTTGTGACGCCCCGGCTCCGTGTGCGGCTCCGGCTTGTGACGCACCTGCCCCCTGCGCCGCTCCCGCCCCGGCCCCGACGGTGACCTACGTTGATCAACAAGTGACCACCTACGAATGCGTCACCGAAAAGAAGAAGATCAAGGTTCAGGTTCAAAAGCCGGTCACCAAGGAAGTCACGTTTGACTACACGGTCAACGAACTGGTGACGAAGACGGAAAAGAAGCCGGTCACCGTCCAAAAGCAAGTTTGGAAGGACGTCAGCTTCGACTACACCGTGTACGAAAGCGTCACGACCAAGGAAACCCGGCCGGTCACCAAGTACACGACGGTCTCGGAAGTTGTTCCGTACAGCTACACGGAATACCAAGCTGTCACGACGATGGAAAAGCGTCTGCAAACGACCTACGTTTGCGTGCCGAAGACCATCACGCAATGCGTTCCGGTCGTCAAAGTCGTCCCGGCTTGCCCGACTGACTGTGCCCCGAGTTGTGCCCCGGCCCCGAGCTGTGGCCACGGTCTGTTCTCCAAGTGCTTCGGCGGCGGTTGCGGTTCGCACCACAGCTGCGCCGCTCCGGCCACGACCTGCGTGACCGAATACCAAACGGTTTGCAAGACCGTGATGGAACGCGTTCCCCAAACCACCGAAGTCACCGTTCCGGTGACCAAGTGCGTTCCGGTCGTGAAGAACGGCACCCGCACCGTGACCAAGTGCGTCCCGGTCGTCACGAACGAAGAATTCTCCGTCGTGAAGTGCGTTCCGGTCGCCAAGAAGGGGACCCGGAAGGTTTGTGAAATCGTCTCCGTCGTCGAAACGCAAGACGTGACCACCACGGAATGCGTCGCCGTCAAGAAGGTCGGCAAGCGGTTGGAAACGACCTGCGTGACCGTCGAAGAAGAAAAGGAAATCGTCGAAACGAAGACGGTTCCCGTCGTGAAGACCATCAAGGTCGCCGTGACGACCCCGTGTGCCGCCCCGACCTGCGACACCTGTGCCGCCCCGGCCCCGGCTTGCGACACCTGCGCCACCCCGGCCAAGAAGTGCTGCGGCACGAGCTTCAAGCTGTTCCACTTCTGCAAGTAATTTCCGGTTTCAATATCGTGATGCCAGAAACCCCGCCAACCGGCGGGGTTTCTTTGTTTTTGCACTTCGCGTTTTGGCTTCGCTGCGTCATACTGCATCCAGCCAACCTGTTCCTTTCTTGAAATTCCGATGCCGACGGTCTGCCCGCACTGCCAACGACCCCTGCCGGAAACAGCCGATCCGCCTCGTTTTTGCTCATATTGCGGGCAACGCCTTCGGGACTCCACCCAGCCACCGCCTGCTCTGGAAGACACCGGGGCCTACGTTCCCACCGCCAAATCCACACTGGAGGATCATCCTTCGCAGATCGGCGGTTATCGGATCATCAGGCATTTGGGTTCCGGCGGCATGGGTCGCGTTTACGAGGCCGTCCCCGTGGTCGGCGGTTCACCGGTGGCGGTCAAAATCCTCTCTTCCCGCCTCCAAGCCAATCCGGTCTCGGTGGAACGCTTCAAACAAGAAGGAAGACTCGCCGGGCAGATTGCCCACCCCCGCTGTGTCTTTGTGCTGGGCGCCGACGCAGACCGGGGACAGCCGTACATTGTGATGGAACTGATGCCGGGGGACACCCTGAAGGATCTCGTGGACCGGCGGGGACCTCTCCCGGCCGCCGAGGCAATCCGGTTAATTCTTGATGTGATTGAGGGATTGCAGGAGGCCCATCGGTTGGGAGTGATTCACCGGGACATCAAACCATCAAACTGCTTTCTGATGCCGGATGGCCGGGTGAAGATCGGGGATTTCGGCCTCTCCAAGTCTCTTGGCTCGGCCGCCCAACTCACGCAAAGCGGCGCATTCCTTGGCACAATCCTCTATGCCTCGCCAGAGCAAATCCGGGGTGAGCCGGTCGATTTCGCCTCGGATGTTTATTCTCTGGGGGCCACTCTTTACCACCTGCTCACCGGCCGGGCGCCGTTTCAACACGAAAACCCGACGGCCGTGCTGGCGAAGATTATTTCCGAGTCCCCTCCGGACATTCGGGGCATCAACCGGGACATCCCGTCCGATCTGGCCCAGGTGGTCCACCGCAGTCTGGAACGGGACCGATCAAGACGATATGCAAGTCTCGCCGAAATGAAGGCCGCCCTTGTCTCGCTGATCCCGGAGCAACTGACCTTCGGCGGCATGGGCGTTCGTATCGGAGCCTATGTGTTGGATGAGGTTCTCGTCAGGTTATTGCTAGTCGGACCATTGCGGCTCGTCATGTCGGCCGTCATCCCGTGGACCTGGCTCAACCAAACCGTCACGCTAGCCATGTTCCCGCTCTACTTCGTTCTCTTTGAGGGGCTGTTCGGCCGGTCGATCGGCAAGGCCATCCTCGGCCTGCGTGTTTGCCGGCAGGGAACGACAATGCCCCCCGGATTCAAAAGGGCCGGCTTGCGCACCGTCATCTTCTTCCTGCTGATTACCCTCACGTTCGCCCAATTTCCCCTGGCCATTGACAAGCTGGAAATGGGAAGATCCGGCCTGAGTCTGATATGGAACATTGTTCCTTTTGGGATCGGCCTGCTCCTTTTGGTTGTGCCAATGCGCGACCGAAACGACTATCGCGGATTGCATGAACTCCTCTCGGGAACGTGTGTGATGCGCTTGCCGCACCGGCCCCGACCATTGAAACTACGGCCCGGCCGGGTGAACCGGCTCGCGGAAATCCCCCGGCGACCAGTCGAATTTCCCGAATCGATTGGTTCATATGCCATCACACGGGCCATGCGGGTCGGCGATGGCTGGCAGGCGGTCGGCGAAGATCCTTTGCTTGGGCGGGCGATTCTTTTGAAACTCACCCCGCCAAATCAACCAGAGCACTTCCCCCCGTTGGGCCGACCCGGCCGGTTGTGGTCCCTCGGAGCCGGAACCGTGGCCGTGGGCGGGGAGGCATTTCGATGGAAAGCGTTCGTTGCCCCGGTGGGATCACCGTTGGCGGACGCGGCCGACCCTGGCGAACCGGTCCGCTGGCCCGAGGCTCGCCCGGTGCTGGAACAACTTGTCGGCGAATTGCTCCAGGCCGAGAAGGACAACACCCTCCCGACGCCACTCACCATCGAACAAGTTTGGGTGCAGACCGACGGCCGTGTACAACTGATGGAATTTCCGCTAAAGCCGGCGAAAGGCGTTCCGAGCGCGGAACTGGTCCGGCAAACGGCCGCCGTGCTGCTGGAGGGAGAGGTTAGAAAACCCGACGACCGTTCGGATTATCAAGCCCCCCTGCCCCGGCACGCCGAGCGAATGCTCAATCGCTTGCACCATTCCCCGGCCAATCTGGCCACGCTGCAACATTTCGCAGATGATTTGGCCGCCACGAAGACACTCCTGCCCCGCATGAGCCGGGGAATGCGAACACTCCAGGCAGCCTTTCAGGCAGTGCTTTTTCTGCTTCCGTGGCTGATCATGTTTGGCGGCTCTGCTTTTCTAAGTCTGCCAGTAGTCTTGGAAGACAAGTCTTACATGGACACACAAGCCCGCATCCTGATCCTCCAAGAAACGCTTCAACTGGCGGAGAGTGAAGAGGGGACAAAGTTTCTCGCGGAAACTCCTTCGCAGCGTGAAAAACTGGAAGACCGGCTCGCCATTGAAACACGACACGCCGCTTTGATGTTCCAAGGATTAACAGTCCCTGAAACCATCGTGATCCGCGGAATCGCCATTCAAGATATCGACCCCGAACCGGCAAAACTGATGGATGCCGCGAATAAGATTTTGGCCACGCCGCCGACACCAGCCGCCCGGTTGCCGCATCCTTGGGGAACATCCGTCCGCGATCTGTTGCTCTGGCCGTTGATCGCGGCCTTGCTCGCTTTCCTGGCAAGCGGATTATTGATGCGCATGTTCTTCGGGCTTCGTTTGGTGAGAGCCACGGGAGGATTGGCCCATCGGCGACAACATGCGTTGAAAGCATTGTTGTTCTGGCTGCCGCAAACGTCACTCTTGACTGTCGTGGTTTTAATTCGATCAACGCATCCGGAAGTGGAACTCGCCTGGGAAATCCTGTGGTGGATCGCGCTGGCAATCCTGCCGGCAAGCTTGATCTTCACCCTGATCGATCCGGATCGGAGTCCTCTTGATCGAATCGCCGGAACATGGCTTGTTCCGGCGTAATTCGATGGAGATGACTTGTCACTGTAAAAACAAACATGGTCGCTCTCAAATCGTGATCCACGTGGACACATCCACAAGTGTTCCGAGCAGTCCGGCATGTGTCAGGTCATAGGCATTGAAACCAATTCCCGCGTTGATCGTCGATCCAAGGGCGCCGAAGTTGACCTTGCTGAATCCCGCTCCCGACACTCCCAGGAAGAGCTGATCGTTGCCTCCCGAGGCCTTGATCGTTGCCTTGCCAACGAAGGAGAGAGAGGGAGCCACCAGTGAATCCCCGCCGTTCTGACCGAACTGAAGAATGTCATCGCCATTGCCGGTGTCAAGGTTGAAGGCTCCGGTGAACACGGTGACATTTTCCGCATTGACCGTGTCCGCCCCGTCACCTGTGTTGATCGTGGTGATTCCGAGCACTTTGAAGTTATCGAACAACACGGAATCGGCGGCGGCCCCCGTGGTCACCGTCAGATTGTTCGTCTGGGCGGCAACGCCACCCACCGCCCCCAGTTGCAGCGTCGCCACACCGGCTCCCAAGGACAGCATGGTGTTCCCCAGCACGGAGAAATTGGCGCCCCAATTCAAAGAGTCAGCCCCGACTCCCCCAATCACCGTCAGGTTCTTGGCAATGCTTCCCGTGGCCGTGGCTCCGAGGGCGATATTGGTTTCATATCCTCGGACGGACACATTCCCGCTAAACGTGGAACCTCCGGCGGCGACATTCAATCCGGCCAATCCGGTGGTCGAGGTGATCAACACATCACTCACGAATTGTTTCGTGCCACCCTGATCGAGCGTCAAAGTCGCATCCCCGGCGGCTGTCTGGGTGAGCGTACCGCCGACCTTCAGGCTTCCCGCTCCGGAGAGATCAATGCTGGCTCCTTGATCGCCCGCAATTTGTGTCAGCGAACCGACGACCTCGGCCGCCAATCCGCTGGAGAAAGTGATATCCGAACTGGTCTTGGCGGTTGCCGTCAACACCCCGCCCACTTTGAACGTTCCGGCGGAATGAACAAGGTTTGCCGAGGAAAATGTGCTGGAAAGGCTCAGATTCTTGGCAATATCCGTTCCGGCCGACGAGGCGAATGTCGCGGAAACAGCCTCCGCACCTTTGAGGGCGAGCAACCCGTTCAAATCAAGAATTCCAGCCGTTGAGTTCAGAGTTGCTGCCCCCAACGTACTCGCCAGGCTGACATTCATGCCAACCGTGAGATTGTCGGCAGACTCAAGAGAAACATCATCTGCCGCCGTCACGGCGATAACGCCGTTCACAGTGATCGCCCCGGCGGTCTGATTGAAGTCAGCCGTCCCGACTCCCCCGGCCAGCGTCAGATTTTTGGACACGGTCAAATTGTCTGGCGCGCTCACGATGATGGAGGCCCCCACCCCACCCCGGACAGTCAGCGCCCCGTTCAGGCTGACGACTCCCGCCATCCTGGTAAAAGTGGCCGCCTTGAGGAGGCTGCTCAAAGTGGTGTCGCCCGTGACCGTGAAAGCGGCCGCCGTGGACAAGGTCGCGTTTCCAGAGGCCGACACCATCAGCGCGCCTCCGACGGATACCGCCCCGGCGGTCTGGTTCAAAATGACATCGCCGACTCCTCCGGTGAGCGTCAGGCTCTTGGTAATGTTTGCCCCGGCGGTGCTTTGGAGATCCACTTCGGCTCCCGCCCCGCCCTTGATGGCAACCAAGCCGCTTAGAGCCAGAGTATCGGCCGTATGCGTCAGGGTGGCCTTTCCCCTTAGACTCGACAAAGCGACATCTCCGGTGACAGCAAGGCTGTCGTTCAACGTCGCCGTTAAATTCTTGGTCGAGGTCGCCGTCAGTCTTCCATTGACCGTGACATTTGATCCGGTGGCAGTCGTCAGTTCGGCAGTGCCCACAGTGCTCAAGGCAGACATGGTCAGGCCCGCGACACTGACTGCCCCTGCTCCCGTGAAGTCAAGCTGGGTGTCATCCAGTCCTGTAAAAATGGCCGCCCCGGCAGTGATCGCCGTTGCAGAAGAGAAAGTGGCATCAATGATTTTGTTGGAGAATGTCAAATTTTTCTTGATCGCCGCCCCGCCGGAAAGATTTACGGTTGTCGTGCCCAGCGTGCCAGTGACCGTCACCCCGCCGGCCGGGAGGCTCAATGTTCCCGCCGCGGAAAAATCAATGTCTCCCCGGCCGCCATTAACAGTGAGTCCCGTCACGCCATTAATGCTGTTTGCGCCCGTCAGAACGATTTGTTCCGATCCGTCGAGTCCAGTGACGGTTACGTTGCCCGTGACCGTGGCATTGGCGATGTTCACTTGGGAGTCGACGGCCGCCGATCCGGCGCCGAGGCTTAAGGCGATGTTCTTTTTGGCAATGACTGTGTTCAGCCCGATGTTGTCCACCCCTGTCGTCGCCGCCACTCCGATTTCCCCAAATACGGTGGCCCCGGTCACATTCAAATTCAACCCGCCGTTTCCAGCGCTGACGGCCAACGCACCATTGATCGTCGTCGTCCCTCCGGCGGCCCCCAAGGAAATCGTGTCATTTCCATCCCCGGCCACAACGGCAAGACTGCCTAATGTGACCGCGTTGGTTCCGGCCGCCAGGGTTAGGGTGTTGTCTCCGTCGCCAAGATCGACCGAGAGAGCCCCGATCAACGAAAACGCGGCGGAAGTGTCCAGAGTCAATTGATCATTGCCTTCCTTCATGATGAAACGCACGGAGGTGACGTTGCTGAAGGATTTTGTTGCCAGTGTGTCGATCGTCGTTGTGCCGCCGGCCGTGAATTCAACGCCGGTGCCGAGGTTCCTCATCGTCAACACATCCGCTTCGGATGTGCCGGTTACGGTGAGAATGGTGCCCATTTGGGAAGTGGTGACATTGGCGGGTGTTTCCCGAGTTTCCAAATTCTGCAAGCGCAGGAAGGGGCGAACACGATTTTTGCGTGACATGGATATACGTGCCTTGTTGGGTATCAGAACATTAGCCGCGACCGGATCGTTGTCAGCGGAAATGCTTATGTTGGAAGGCTGTTAGCTCTTCGTGGTTTTGAACGAAATTTGGTTTGCAACCGTGATGCCGATAAGTCGATTGACCGAGATTTGTCGACAAAAATAAACGAGAAAGGGAAAAGCCTGTCAGTGGAAGGTATGCTCTTCGGCGGGAAACAATCCGTCCTTTACTTCTCTGCAATACTGTTGAACCGCCAAAGTAATTTGCTCGCCGAGCTGCGCATACTTTTTCACAAACTTGGGAGCCAGATCGCCATAGAGGCCAAGCATGTCCTGAATCACCAGCACCTGACCATCACACTCGGGGCCCGCTCCGATGCCGATGAGCGGAATCGTTGTGACTTCCCGGATTTTCCGCACGATCTCGGCCGGCACGCATTCCACCACCATTGCGAAAGCCCCGCCCTCCTCCACGGCCTTCGCATCCGCAATCAACTTCTCGGCGTCTCGCTGGACACGGAAACCGCCGAAGCCCTGCACAGATTGCGGCGTCAGACCGATGTGCCCCATCACCGGGATGTCCGACCCGACAACGGCAGCGATGATCTCCCGGCTGCGAACGCCCCCTTCAAGTTTCACGGCGTTCGCGCCGGACTCTTTCAGCACCCGCCCGGCCGATTCCAACGCTTGCATGGGGCCAAGTTGATAGGTCATGAACGGCAAATCGGTGATGACCATTGCCCGCTTTGTTCCGCGAACCACACATTTGGTGTGGTAGATCATCTCGTCGAGCGTAACCGGCAGGGACGTGGGGTGCCCCTGCAAAACCATCCCCAAGGAGTCCCCCACCAGAATCGCATCGACACCGGCCGCATCTAACAGTTTGGCCATTGAATAATCGTAAGCCGTCAACACGCCGAGCCGTTGATTGCGCGAACGGGCCAGTCGAAAATCATTGACGGTCACGGGTTTGGGGCCGGTCATCCGATGCTCTCACAGGTTCGCTGACAGTTATTTTACGCATCTCCCCTGTCGGCTTCACCGGAGAAATGCGGTTAATGAAATGCAAAGAAGTTCAGTTGCCGGACTTCTGTCGGGAATGAGCTATCATAATGTTGTCACTGCGAGATTTTTGATGGAGATGATCACTGTCGCTGAATCTGTCCCGAAGGGCGTTGTTCTCTTCGACGGAGATTGTGCGTTCTGTCAGAAAAGCGTCGCTTTGCTGAAGAAACTGGATTGGTTTCACCGGCTGGGTTACCACAACTGCCGGGATTTGGCCGGGATTCCCGAAAACTCGGCCAATCTCCGTCCCGAGAAAATGCTTGAGGAAATGCACCTGCTCACGCCAGACCGCCAAAGGGCCTATTCCGGCTTCCGGGCGGTGCGGTGGATCTTCGGGCGATTGCCGCTGGGCTGGCTGGCCTTGCCGCTGATGTATGTTCCCGGAATTCCGCAACTCGGCCAGAAAATCTATCTGTGGATCGCCCGGCGGCGATTTCAAATCGTGCCATGTCACAATGGCATCTGTACCATTCCCCCCAAGCGGTCTTGAGGCCGGGGCTTCTCCCCGGCGCCGCTTCCTATGGGGAAAGGCTGATAATGGCTCGGCTATGTGTCGATCAGTTCGCGGACGGTTCCAACGTCGAAGACGTGTATCTCGTCGCGGACAAGCAATTGAAAGAAAACCGGAACGGCGTGACGTTTCTGCAAGTGGAATTGGCCGACCGCACGGGGTCAATCACAGCCCGGATGTGGAACGCCGGGGACCAGCAATTTCGCAGCTTTGAAATCGGGGACTTCCTGAACATCAAGGCCAAGGTGCAGCTTTTTCAGGGATCGCTTCAGATGATCCTGAACAGCTTTGAAAAAGCCGACGCCTCTCGCGTGGACCTCGGGGAGTTTCTGCCCCACACCAAGCAGGACATTGGCAAACTGACGGAAAAGCTGAAAACAACGCTTCGCCGGATTGGCAATCCCCACCTGAAAGCCCTGGCCGAAACATACTTCATCGACGACGATTTCATGCGGGGCTTCACCAAAGCCCCGGCCGGCATCAAGGTTCACCATGCCTACATTGGCGGCCTGCTTGAACACGTTGTCACGATGCTGGACATCGCGGACAAAATTCTGCCGCTCTACCCGGAAGTGAATCGCGATCTTGTGTTGATGGGCGTTTTCCTGCACGACACCGGCAAGATCCGTGAACTCAGTTATACCCGCGCTTTTGCCTACAGCGACGAAGGACAACTCCTCGGCCACCTCACCATCGGCCTCGAAATGCTCGCCGACAAGGTGAAGCAAGTCCCTGACCTCACGGGCGAACCCTTCCCGGCCGAGACGCTCCTTCGATTGAAGCATTTGATTCTCAGTCATCATGGCGAACCGCAGTTCGGCAGCCCGAAGGTTCCGATGACGCCGGAAGCCGTCGCCCTGCACACCATCGACGTGATGGACTCCCGAATCTTCATCGCCCTGCGTGAAATCGAAGAAGACAAGAAACATCCGACGACATGGACGCCGTTCAACCATGCCCTGCAACGCCGGTTGTACAAGGGCGGCCGGAATCCGGATTCGGCCGACACGGACGAATAAGCAATGAGCAGTGGGTGGAGAGACAAAATCAAAACGGGTTACATTTCGTTTTGGTTAGTCTCTCCACCCGCTGCCAAGCCGCCTGCGGCCAACAAATCAAAGAAAACCATGCAAGACCTCACCCCCAAGATTCTGGAAGCCGTCACCGCGAAGGGGTATGTCCCCCTGACGGCTCGCACCCTCGCCCGTGAACTTGACATGGAGGTGCAACCTCGTGAATTTAAGAAAGCCCTTCAGGCTTTGTTGAAAGAAGGGAAAGTTCAACTCGGCAAAAACCAGACGATCCGGCCGGGAACACCGCAAAAAACCATCACGGGCACCTTTAAGCGATTGCAACGCGGAGACGGAATTGTCCGGGTCGAAAAAGGCGAAGGAGAACGCTACGAAGAGTTCTTCGTCCCGGAGGAACAAGCCGGGGACGCCGCCAACGGGGATGAGGTTGAGATCACGATTCGCCGAAGATCCGGGCGGCATGACGAGCAAACGGCCGAGATCAAATCCATCGTTCGGCGTGCCACCAAGCAATTCGTCGGAACATACTCCGTGCGGGATGGCGACACGCTTGTGCGAATCGACGGGCAGTTATTCCGTCGAAGTGTCGCCGTTCGTGATGCGGCGACAAAGGGAGTCAAACCCAACGACAAAGTCGTGCTGGAAATGATTCGTTTTCCCACCCCGGACACTCGGGGCGAGGGAGTCATCACCGAGGTGCTGGGCAAGTCCGGCGATCCGCGGGTGGACACCACATCCATCGTGCGGGCGTTGGGCATCCCGGACCAATTTCCGGAAGAAGTCCTAGCGGAAGCCCGCGAACAGGCTGTCAAATTTAACGAGGACGACCACGCCGGGCGAACCGATTTCACCGGTGAACTCGTCATCTCGATCGATCCCGTGGACGCCAAAGATTTCGACGATGCCGTCTCGCTCACGCGGGATGAATCAACCGGGTTTTGGATATTGACCGTTCACATCGCGGATGTGGCGGCGTTCGTCCCGCCTGGCGGTCCGCTTGATGTGGAAGCCCGATTGCGGGGAACAAGCGTTTACCTGCCAAAGCGGGTGATTCCGATGTTCCCGGAGATCATCTCCAATGGGCTGGCCAGTTTGCAGGAAGGCAAAACACGATATGTGAAAACGGCGGTGATGGAGTTCACCAATGACGGCGTCCGGGTGTCGCAACGTTTTCATGAAGGAGTGATCCGCAACCGCAAACGGTTCACTTATGAACAGGCGCAATCCATTCTTCAAGAACCAGCCGGGGAAGTTGCTCGCGGCGTGGCCCCGGAAATTGTGGCCATGCTTTTACGGATGCGGGAGTTGTCACACATTCTGCGGAAGCGTCGTTCGGAAAAAGGTTCACTGGAACTTTCCATGCCCGAAACGGTGCTGGAATACGATGCCGACGGCCACTTGAACGGCGCCCACTTCGCCGTCAATGATGACAGCCATCAACTCATCGAGGCCTTCATGCTCGCCGCCAACGAGGCAGTGGCCGAGTTCTTTCACGGACAAGGTTTGCTGATTCTCCGTCGCGGCCATCCGGCGCCGGAGGAGAAAAAACTGGCGGCTTTTGCCGAGTTCGCCCGCTCGATGGGCCACAAAATCTCAAAACGCCCGAGCCGGTTCGACCTGCAAAAACTTCTGCTTGAAACCGCCGACAAGCCCGACCGACAAGCCATCCATTACGGTCTGTTACGCTCGTTAAAACAGGCTTCCTACACACCGGCGGAGGTTGAACACTTCGCATTGGCCAGCACCCATTACTGCCATTTCACCTCACCAATCCGGCGATATCCGGACCTGAGCGTTCACCGTCTGTTGGGTCAGTGGCTTGCGAAGCGGAAAACCAAACCCAACATGGAGGAATTGAAAAACCTCGGTCATCATTGCTCTAAAACGGAACGTCGGGCCGAGAACGCCGAGCGAGAGGCCGTGCGGTTGAGGTTGCTGGCTTACATGGAAGATCGCATCGGCACCCAAATGGAAGCCACGATCACTGGCGTGGCCGAATATGGTTTCTTCGCCACAGGAGTGGAATTCCCGGCCGAGGGGTTGGTGCGGATCGCTTCGTTGTCGATGGATTATTTTGAGTTCGACCCGGACGCCCTGACCTTGGAAGGTCGAAAGACCGGCATCCTTTTCCGTCTTGGAGACCGATTGACCGTGGAGGTGGCCAAGGTGGACATTCCCCGCCGACAACTGGATTTCACGGTGGTGCGGAAAAAGAAGAAAAAGGGCTGACAGGGAGAAAAGATTTACGAAACAGATCGGTTTTGTTCGGCTCAATCTAATTTGAAAAACCGGGGAACTGTCTTCCCGTCTACTTCGACCGTTTCTTCAAACATTGACAGCGGCCTCACCCACCACCCACTCTCTTCGTAGAGCGGGCGGTAAACCACCATCGCTTCGTAAGTTTCGCTATGACGGGCCGTGCCGAGGACTTCGTAATCGCGGCCCTTGAAATGCCGGTATTTGCCGGGAGCAAGTGCGTGAATCATTTCACCACCATACGGTCAAGGAAGGCTTGGTTTGAGCCCGATTTTTCCAGTTGCTTTAGCAACGATTCCATTGCTTGAACGGGCTTCATCCCCATCAAATGTCGGCGAAGCAATGTCACACGTGCCAGAACTTCAGGTTGGAGGATCAGCTCCTCTTTGCGGGTGCCGCTTTCCCCGAGATTAATGGCCGGAAATATCCGGCGGTCAGCCAGTTCACGGTTCAGGATGCACTCCATGTTGCCGGTGCCCTTGAACTCCTCGAAAATCAGGTCGTCCATGCGGCTACCTGTTTCGACGAGGCAAGTTCCCATCACCGTAAGAGAGCCACCTTCTTCAAATGAACGGGCCATGCCGAAGAGACGTTTGGGGGTATCCAACGCTCGGCTGTCCATCCCGCCGGTCATTGTGCGACCGCTGTTTCCAGCCGTCTTATTATAGGCGCGGGCCAAGCGGGTCAGACTGTCAAGAAGCACAAAAACTTGCTGCCCTTGTTCGGCCAATCTTTTGGCCCGTTCCATCACCAGTTCGGCGATTCGCACGTGATTACCAGCGTCGTTGTCGCTGGTGGAGGCGATCACATCCCCCTTGATGGTCCGGCGCATTTCGGTCACTTCCTCGGGACGTTCGTCCACGAGAAGGACCATCAGTTTCATTTCGGGATGGTTCTTGCTGACGGAATCCGCGATGTGGCCGAGCATCACCGTCTTGCCGGTTCGCGGCGGGGCGACGATTAGGCCGCGTTGGCCCTTGCCGATGGGCATAAACAGATCCATCACGCGGGTAGTGAGGGGGCCACCGGGAATTTCCAAGCGAACTTGTTCGCGAGGGTCGATGGGGGTAAGTTCGTTCCAATCGCGGTACTTCACGCTTTTGGGGCTTTCCCCCTCGATGAGTTCAACACCCGTGAGCCGCGGACCGGTCGAGCCTTTCTTGGGCGGTTCCACAGGACCGCGAAGCATCATTCCCTCGCGAAGCGAATGCCGCTGAATGAGCGGGGCGGGAACATAGGCATCGCTGGTTTGGGCCGCGTAATGTCGGGCCGGGTTTCTCAGGAAGCCAAATCCCTTGGGATGAACTTCGAGGACGCCTTGGGTAGTCAGATTTTCTTCAACGGTCATTTTCTTCTTCCGATCACAACATGGACGTTCCCGAGCCCACAGAAATGAGGGTGGCCGGGGAGACCGCCGGACGGGCCGGACGGTCGAAACAATTGAACAGGGTAAGCAAATCAGTTCGTCATAAGTCGGTCACGCATCTACTTGCGTGGCGAGTGAAAAAAGTATCAAACAGAGGTTAAGGGTGATTACTCCGCACCAGCGAGTCGGACCGAACTCAGATGGCAAGGAGAGTATGACGGGGAGCGGGAAGGCAATCCCATCCGTAAATCGTCTTAGAGTATTTGAATTCATCTTAGCACGAAATGCAAGCCGAGATTTGGAAAATTATTGCCCGCTTGCGATTTCTTACAATTTCCGGATGAAAAACACCTTCGACATCATCGTGATCGGGGCCGGGGGCATGGGATCGGCGACAGCCTTTGAACTGTCGCGTCGCGGCCATTCCGTGCTGGCCCTTGAACAATACCAACTGGGCCATCTTTTCGGAAGTTCACACGGGCACACACGGATCATCCGCAAAGCCTATTACGAACACCCCGATTACGTCCCCCTGCTTCACCGGGCCTATGAACGCTGGCACGATCTGGAGCAGCGAACCGGCCGACATTTGCTCACCTCATGCGGGTGTCTCAGTCTCGGCACGCTGCAAAGCGAATTGGTCCGGGGTGTGATGGCTTCCGCATCGCAACATCGGCTCAATGTCGATTATCTCGACTCGGCCGCTCTGAAGACGACCTATCCTCAGTTCACCATGCCGGGGAATTTCGTCGGTCTGTTGGAGCATGGCGCGGGATTCCTCTATGTCGAGGATTGCGTCCAAGCTCATCTGGATGCGGCCATTGAACTTGGTGCAAGCATCCATGCTGAAGAACCTGTCCTGAATTGGTCAGCCAATCGGGATACGGTGGAAGTAACGACGGTTCAGGGAACATACTCGGCCGCCAAACTGATCATCACCGCCGGGCCGTGGCTTCCTGAATTACTTCGGGAGTTCGGCTATCCGTTCACGGTGATGCGGCAAATCATGTGGTGGATCAACCCGATCGGAGCGGCGGCCTTCCGGCGGGATCGTTTCCCCATCTTTATCAGCGAAACTCCGGAAGGATATTTCTACGGGTTGCCCATGCTGGACCAGCGAGGCGTGAAAGTCGCCCGGCATTACGGGGCCGAAGAACTGGGCGGTCCAAACGAAGTTGATGGCAACGTCGGGGAGCAGGACGAAGCGCCTTTGCGTGATTTTCTTGGCAAATACTTGCCGGGTGTCAATGGCGATGTCAGTGATGCCCAAACATGCATTTACACTCTGACGCCGGATCGCCACTTTGTGATGGATGCCCATCCGGAACATGCGAATGTGTTCATCGCCGGAGGCTTCAGCGGACACGGCTTCAAGTTCGCGTCGGTGATCGGCGAGATCATGGCCGACTTCGCCGAAAAGGGTGGAACCGATCTGCCTGTTGGCATGTTTAACATCGGCCGATTGCTTGGAAATCCTCCCGCCGACGAAGCGGTTGAATAGAGTAATTTCAGTCTCCCCCTCTCATCTCAAGGATTTCAGCATGTTCCATTTTGAACGTCGTGATTTTCTGAAGACTTCGGCCATTCTGGGCGCAAGCGCCGCCCTGCCGTGGGCCGCCTTTGCCAAAGAGACGAAGAAACCTCTCTTTGACATTTCGTTGGCCCAGTGGTCGTTGCATAAGGCATTTTTCGCCAAGAAACTCGATCCCGTTGACTTTGCAAAAATCGCCAAGAATGATTACGGCATTTTGGCCGTGGAATATGTGAATCAGTTCTACAAGGACAAAAAGAAGGACGACGGTTACGTCAAGGAACTGAAGAAGCGTTGCGATGATCTCGGCGTCCGGAGCGTGCTCATCATGTGCGATGGCGAAGGCGCCTTGGGGGATGCGGACGAAAAGAAGCGAACAACGGCCGTCGAGAATCACATTCGCTGGATCGAATGGGCCAAGACCCTCGGTTGTCACTCCATCCGCGTTAACGCCCAAAGCAGCGGAACTTACGAAGAGCAAATGGAACGGGCGGCCGACGGGTTGCACAAATTGTGCGAACTGGGCGACAAGCACGAGATCAACGTGATCGTTGAGAATCACGGCGGCCTGTCGTCCAACGGCGAATGGCTGGCGGCGACGATCAAGAAAGCCGCCCACCCACGATGCGGCACGCTACCGGATTTCGGCAACTTCAACCTCGGGAATGGCAAGCAATATGACCGCTACAAGGGCGTTCAAGAGTTGATGCCATTCGCCAAGGGAGTCAGCGCCAAGACCCACGACTTTGACGACAAGGGCAACGAAATCCACACCGATTACCGCAAGATGATGAAGATCGTCCTCGCCGCCGGGTATTCCGGTTATGTCGGCATCGAGTACGAAGGGGGCAAGATCGGCGAAAGCGAAGGAATTGTGGCGACCAAAAAGCTTCTCGAAACCATTCGTGAAGAACTGGCCAAGGGGTAAGTCTGTTTGACCCAAAGCAATCCGGCGAAAACCGGATTGCCATTTCTCCCTCACATCAAGCAGATCAACAACATGGCCGACAACCGAATCAATCCCAAAGACATCCAAGCAGTCTTGCAACTCCTTTCCAAGTTGCCCAAGGGTGTGGTCATCGCCCTGATTGTGATTGTCGGAATTGGCTATCTGGTCGTCCGATTCGGCGGGCAATTCAAGCCTCATTCCGGTCCGGGCACCAAGGGACCGCCCGGAAGCATTCTGTTTTGCTCTTGGAATGCCGAGAACTTCTTTGACGACACGGACAACTCAAACATCCGCGACGAGATGGAAGACTGGTACGGGCAAAATCCCGACATGTTCCAACTCAAAGTCGATCATCTCGCGACCGGTTTGTTAATGATGAACGACGGAGCCGGACCGGAGATCATCGCCCTGATGGAAGTCGAAAGCAAGCGGTGCTTCGAGGCCCTGCGAGACGCACTGAACACCAAACTCGATGCGGCCGGTCTGGGTGACAAGAAATATCAGAACATCTTGTTCACCGGGGATAACACCGGCCGACACTTCGCCCCCGGTATCCTCACCCGATTGCCGGTCATCGCCGACCGGACCAAAAAACTGGGCAAACACGGGAACGGCCGAATCGTCGAAGGTCACATCGAAGTAAACGGGTATGACTTGACGGTGATCGCGGCTCACTGGACAAGCCGGGTGACGGACAAGGATGGCGACGGCGACCGTCGAATAAGCTACGCCCATGATTGTTATGGGCGAGTCAAAGCCATCCTGATGGAAAACCCAGACGCGGATGTGATCCTCTGCGGGGACTTCAACGATGAGTTTCAAGACAAGTCAATGCAAGAGGGGCTGAATGCCTCAGCAGACGCAGAAGCCGTGAAGGGATCGGCCGACCCGCCCAAGATGCTGGCCCTCTTGGCGAATTGGTCCGGCGATCCCAAAGGGAGTATCTACGGCAAAAGTCACTGGTCTATCTTTGATCATCTGTGTGTGACAAGGGGCTTGTTGGATGACAAAGGATGGTCTGCCGACCCGACCTCGGCCACCATCTTCGCTCCCAAAGAATTCCGCACTGGCCGCGCGGGAACACCATTCCGATTCGGCGAACCCAAGGCCACCGGCCCGCGAGGCTACAGCGATCACTTCCCGGTGACGGTCCGCTTGAACGTTGCGGGTTCGTAAGTCCGTGATCTGATTAAATTTTGCTTTTGGATCAAAGAATCCCTGAAACGGCCACTGTTTAGTTATTTGACTCGCCAATTTTCACTTGAAAATTATCCAGATCCCCCGGTTTTCCCGATGCGCATGAGCGGACCCAGTAGCCATCACTTGCGGAAACATCGCCATCTTTCGCTGAATCCCGGCTTTCCCGATATTCGATATTTCCCCTCGTCGCCCGATCCATCCCGGACCGGTCTTTCGCGGGGGAGTTGCCGTGACCCGATACTGGTCTTGGGGCTGTCTGTTGGTCGGCGGTGCAAGCGTGGCGGGCTGCCATGTCATCTCCCCCGAACATCTCAAAAGCAAGCCAAATGAAGTGGCGGCGTTGCCCGTCAGCCGGGCGGTTGATTCCCCGGTGGAAGAGGAAGATTCTCTCGGTCTGGCGGCCGATGCGATGGTCGCCGGACGCGATGCGGAAGCGGCCACTCATCTAAAGAGACATCTGCGAAATCATCCGGACCAATTGGTGTTCCGGAATCAACTGGCCGAATTGCTATTCAAACTTGATCGCCATGCGGAAGCTCAGTTTCATTTCGCGCGATTTGACGAAACGGCGGCCGCTTCCGGCCTTCCATTGCTCGGCCAGCGGATTCATTGCCATACCCGGTTAATGGAGATTGCCCAAGTCAGGGAAGATGCCTTTGCGGAGAAACTACACCGCGGGATTGGTTTGCACCTGATTGCCGGGGAAGTTCAGTCAAAAGCCGAAGACCCGAATGAACTCAGCCCGGAGGCCGAACAACTTTGGTGCCGGGCCGCCAATGAACTCAAGGAAGCCAGGACACTGAAGGAAGATGATGCCCGCTCCGCATGGTATCTTCATCTCGTCTGGAGTCGGCTCGACCAACCCCGCCCGGCGGAAAAAGCATTGCGAGCCGCCGCCGCCAACGCCGTGTTTGCCCCGCTTCCGGCGGGGGAAGACCGGGAAATGCGGAACGCCCTGAATTCGGCCGATCACCGGCCTTCGGCGCTGGTGCGGAATACCCGGTAGTTTTCCGGGACCATTGCCCAACGACCCGGTCCCGGCGAAGATGATCCTTTTCACCCTTGGAAACGGCGGGATGTTCGTTTGGAATCGTCTCTGATCCTCATCGGTTCGGGCTGCCTGGTATGCCTCATGCCGCTGGCGATTTATCTCCTTTATCTCGCCAATCTCAACTCCAAACCGCACCCGGTGATGGTTTCCGGTAGTTGGGACTTCACAGCCACCCTGTTGGGACTGTCCGGTTTCATCCTGCTTTCTGGCCCGTTGTTTCTCACAGTGATTGACTCCCGATGGCGGTCCCACACCTACGGCAACTGGTCCGAACTACGAACGTTCGGAACCCGGGAAGCCCGTGCGTGGTCGCTCATGTCGGCCGGGTATTTTCTGTTGATGCTCGGCGTGATTCCCGGCCTGATCCGGTCCCGACGATCGGTGACGGCCATTTACAACATCGACATGGCCCGATTGGAAACTCTGCTGGCCGCGACCCTCACCGCACTTCATTTGCAATGGCAACAAGGCGGCCCGTTGTGGACGATCAGCGACGGGAAAACCGGTCGTTCCCCGGCCGGGTTGATGGTCGAAAATTTCCGGGTGATGAATCATGTCTTGTTGAAATGGAACGGGGATTGGGCAAACGTCCGGCCTCAAATCGAGGCGGCGATTGAGAAATCATTAACCGGCATCAACGCCCCCCGGCTGGCCATTGCCGGCTGGATGTACACGGCCGCCGTGACGGTCATGCTGTTGATGCTGTTCTGGATGGTTCTTCTGGTCGTCCTGATGATTTCGGTCGGTTAGTCGCAAGCCGTTTCTGCCGATTGACGCTTCCTCTCCCATCTTGCCGGGATTAACATCCCGATCCCGGCCTGTCCTCGTCTTTGAGCATTCATTCCCCGCAGACCGGTCGTTTTTTCTTCCGATGCTACCCACACACACGGATGCCGACACGGTGTCCGTCCGCATGTTGGAAGAAAGGAATTTTCCCGAATGAAGAAGCTCATGTTCGCCTTGGCGGCCGTGATCGCCCTGACGGCGTCAGCCGGTTCCGCCTCGGCTCAAGTGGTCGCAGCAGGTCCGACGGGTGGGTGTTCAACTTGTGCCCAAGGAGGCCCCGAATACGCCGCCGCCCCCGGCTACGGTTACCCGCAAGCGGGCGGTCATCTTCATAGTGCCGTGTATGGTGTGCGTCCCGCCATCAGCCGGTTGCTGGAACCGCACAAGGCATTCATCGACAAAATCGCCTTCCCCGGAAATCATAAAGGCATGGGTCACGGCGGCAATCAGGGTCCGTATGGCCCGACGATGGAAGCGGCCCAAGGCGGCACGCTGGTGTTCCCGCAAAATCCTTATATTCGCAGCCCGCGCGACTTCTTTATGTGGGAACCGAAGTGATGGTTCGCAACCGAAATCCACTCGGTTGCTTGCCCGCCCTCTTGACGAATGCCTAATACTGGATTGGGCGAGTTGATCGTGAGATTGGCCGCCCGGCCGGTGGGTGATGTGGGCGACACCCCCGGCCTTTTCCATGCGCATGTTCAAGCAACTTCGTGCTTTTTGGCCACCACCCACGTTGAAATCGGCCAGTATTGCGAATTCTTGCGAGCGAGCCAATTCAACGGATGCCATCTCGCATGAGGAATCGGCTGGGAACGCATCCCGATGGCCGAATACAGCCAGACATAGGGATTCCCCCAACCGGCTGATTCCAAGATTGTCGCCTTGTCCCGACATAGGAAACTGAGGGCGTTCGGCGTGAACCGCCAATAATCGCTCGGGAATCCGTGGATGGGATTAATGAAACAAGTCGTGTGAATGACCATCCCGCCAGGTTTCAGCACTCGAAAACATTCGTCGAACGCGGCGTTTGGATTTCCTTCAATATGTTCCATCACCTGATCACTGATCACATAATCGAATGTCGCATCCGGGTAAGGCAGGCTCAGAATGTTGACGGCCGGGTAACTGGCATCCGTGAGTTGAGAATCTTCAAATCCCAAAATATGGCAAAGCGGCTCGGAATGGCTGATCGACAACACCTTTAGCCCGGCCGGGTTTGGGCAGCGAAAATCGGCCATCCGGCGATACATCGCATACCGCGTGACATGCGGGCCTTTTTTGAACCCCAAACAACTCGCCTTGAGGGGCAACCGAAGCAGCCATCGGATCATGACGGGATACTCTCCGTGGTTGGTGCAACCGGGACGTTCCTAGTATCCCGGTTCGGGGTGAATCGATCTTTGAGGGCGAGAAACCGGTGTTCAAAGAACCGGAAACTGATCTCGGCGGCAATCCACGACAACAAGGTCGTCATCAAAAACCGGGCCTCCGGCCGCTCGAAATGCAATTTGGAGAGAAGGCCATTACTCACCGGCAGAACAAACATATGGATGAGGTACATGCCATAACTCACCACGCCAAGGCGGGCAAGAGGCCTGAATTTCAGAATCGGCTGAAGAAGATGATCTTCCCGGATCACACATGATGCCAGCAAAACGGTCATCAACAATTGAATCACCAGACGATGGAGCCCCTGAATATCCGGCTGGGGAATGTTCAGGACCGCGATTAAAGCCATGCCCCAGAGCACCGAGGCGAACCGAAATCCCGCCAAATGGTTGAGCCACTGAAATGTCCGCGGATGATGCAGCCAATGGGCGAGCGTTGTCCCAAGCAAAATGGGCGTGAAGGTGATTTGAAGAATCAGCAACCCTTCCCATCCCGGCCCGAAAACACTTTCGAGCAACCCGTTCGCCAGCCGAAAATTGATGATTTGATTGATCGCCAGCAGAACCACCAAGACCATGGCCAGCATCGGACCCTTCAACCACTTTTCCACCGCCGGCCAGATCAGATAAAACTGCTCCTCTGTAGCCAGCGACCACGCAACGAACAACGGTGTCGCCGAGGCGAGAACCACCAGATTGCTGGTGTAACTGGCCAGAAACGGCAGATCTCGCAAGAACTTCGCCGAAACCTCCGGCCCCGACTTTTGGAAGCCATAAATGATCAGCGTGAGCAGCAATACTGCGTAATACAACGGAAAGATGCGGAGTGTCCGCCGTATGTAAAATTGCCGCAGGGAGATTCCTCCCGTGGCATCGTGTTCACGCAGCAACAGGGTGACGATCAAAAACCCGCTGAGGACGAAAAAGAGATCGACGCCCAAAAATCCTCGCTCGTCATGGCTCATCGGCAACCATTCCAAGTGACCGGCGGCATGATGTGAAATGACCGCCAGAATACTCAATCCGCGAAGACCGTTGAGCGCGCCAAAGGTTCGAGTGGCTCGGTAACGCATAAACGCAGACAACATCAAGACTTCTCCCCGTCGTTTTCTTCCCTTGACGGTTCTGTTTTCCCACGATCTGATGTCAACATCGCCTCGACCAATCCCATGAAGATATGTAGATTTTTAACCACTCCCATGGGAACTTTCTTCCACGGCCGCCTCTTGTCTTTATTGAAGATGTGCAACTCCTCTCCCACACGGTCTATTCGTTCCATCTCCGCCCAAGTCAATTCTTTTTTGTCGTAGGTCAACCCAATTGGGGAAATGGCAAATGGTTGAACTTCCACCGTTTCACCGGCTCGCAGACGTTCTCGCAATACGGGAAAGATCTGCGTGAAGGTTTCCCGCTGAATGCGTTCGCCGAGTTCCGCGAAATCATCCAACATTGAGGGAATCGAGACTTCCTCCCCGTTGGCTCGTTCAAGCGTGATTGATGTGCCGAAGATTCGGCCGCTGCTTTTTTCCAAATCGTACCAACCCATTTCCGGGGGATCATCGGACAGTTTCAGCAAATTGAACGCGGCCTTCGGGGGCAACCCGCTGAATTGCAAACTGACAATGTCACCCCACGGATAAGCCCAAACCTGCCCGCGATGCCAGACGAACAGCCCGGCGGGATATGTCAGCACCCACATTTTCATGCTTTTGACAGCAAAACCGATCAACGCCAGCCCCCCGCCGGGACCGACGACCCCGGCGATAAGGATGAACGCCCAAAGTTTGAAATGCCGGGCGGCCGGCCAGGGGATTTCTTCCGTCCAGAACAAGTAATGGAAAACAGCCGAGGCGACGACCAAAAACACACCAAACACAAACCGCCAGATCACCCGGCCCCGGTTCGTTTGGTGCATGGAATCAGGTTCGCCAAGCCGGCTGGTGATTTCGGCCAAGTCCGAACCAATGTCTCGGGGAGTGGTGTCCGGTGAATCGTCCAACGGTATTCCTCACCGCTTGTTGTTCTTCCCAACGGGTATAATATCACCCGTCAGACCGATATTGAGAAAGTGGGTTGGTCATGCTGGTCGTCATGCAAGCCGGGGCGAGTCCCGAGCAAATCAGCCGGGTGTTGGACTCGATTCGGGCGTTGGAACTCACGCCACATCCGTTGCCCGGAGCCACCCGCACGGCCATCGGCATCACCGGCAACACCGGCGCCGTCGATTCCCGGTTGCTGGAGGTGCTTCCGGGCGTCAAAGAGTGTATCCGCGTCACCAAACCTTACAAACTCGCCAGCCGCGAGATGCACTCGGCCGACACGGCCTTTGACATCGCCTCCACAAAGGTGAATTCAAAGACCTTCACAATGGTCGCCGGGCCCTGTTCGCTCGAAAACGAAGCGATGATTATGAAAACCGCCGAGTTCCTGATGGAAAACGGCGTCAAACTTATGCGAGCCGGAGCCTTCAAGCCCCGAACAAGCCCTTACGCTTTTCAAGGAATGGGACTGGAAGGTTTGGAAATCTTCAAACGGGTGAAAAAACGCACGGGCATCGGCATTGTGACCGAGTTGATGGACACCGAACATGCCGCCGCCGTCGAGGACGCCGTGGACGTGATCCAAATCGGCACGCGGAACATGCAAAATTTTTCCCTGCTGAAACGGGTGGGCCTGACCCGCAAACCGGTGTTGCTGAAACGCGGCATGAGTGCCACACTGGAAGAATGGCTGATGGCCGCCGAGTATGTAATGGCCGGCGGCAATTATCAGGTGATTTTGTGCGAACGAGGCGTGCGGACGTTTTCTGACCACAGCCGGAACACGCTGGACCTCTCGGTGATTCCACCTGCAAAAATTCTTTCCCATTTGCCGATTTTCGTCGATCCAAGTCACGGGACGGGCAAACGCGCATTCGTCCCGCCGATGTCGCTCGCCGCCCTCGCCGCCGGGGCCGACGGGCTGTTGGTGGAAATTCACCCAGACCCGGACCGGGCCATGTCGGACGGGGCGCAATCCCTCGATTTCCCCAACTTTCAGAAGATGCTCGGGTCGCTTCGACAAATCGCGGAACCGCTGGGCAGGCAAATGGGGTGAACCCGGAAGGCTGTTCGTCCGATAACATAAAATGAAGCGGACGTGCGGGCGTTGCCGTCACAGGCATTCCCGCGCCCAAGATTGGTTCCTTGAGGTTCTCGAATGGCCACCACAAACTCGCCCCGCCCGTCACGAGGCCGGTACTATATCGCCAGTCTCGTCCTGATCGCCGGTTTGGCGGCCATCGGTTGGGTCTATGCCGACCGCTACCACACAAATGAATTGCTCGCCGCCGATCCGCCGAAAAAATCCGAACCACAAGAATTGTTCACCCACTGGCCGACCAAAGGCAAGCCGGAGATGGTGATCGTCGTCACCGGACAGACCAACGGTTACATTCAAAAATGCGGTTGTTCCAACCCTCAAAAAGGAGGATTGGATCGCCGTTACAACTTCATGGAAAGCTTGCGGGCGAAAGGATGGGAAGTCGTTGGGCTCGATCTCGGTGATGTGATGAAACCTTTGGATTACACCCCGACATTCCAACAGACCCTGTCAAAATATGAATGCTCAATGCAGTCCATGAAACTGATGGGTTATCAAGGCGTTGGCGTAGGTGTTCAAGAACTTACGGCTCAACTTCTCAACCCACTGGCCAAATATTCCGCTCAAAAAGGCAATGAAACGCCAAAGGTACATTTCGCAAACATCGATAACCGTGACGAATTCCCAAACGCCAACGGTGGTTCGGCATTGGTTGAATCGGACATCATCACCGCCAAAACCGGACTCAACATTGGTGTGGTGGGTATCGTAGGCGCAGAAATTCAAACTGCGAACCCCGACAATTCGGTGAAGTTTAGCCCTCGACCTGGACCAGTGCTTAATCAGGTCTTGAAAGGCTGGGCCAAAGCGAAAAACGTACCAGATTTGAACGTACTCATGTACAATGGTCCGTTGGATTGGAAAGATCCGAGAGGGGTGAAGGCTGATGCGGAATCCATTGCCGCCGCTCACCCGCAGTTTCATGTGGTCATCTGTCTCTCCAACGATGCTGAACCGCCAAACATGCCTAAAAAGGCAAACAATGACAACACGATCATCGTTCAGGTTGGCCACAAAGGGCAAAATGTTGGCGTGATTGGTGTGTACAAGATCGGCGGTGCAATCCAGCTGTTCTATCAGCGGGTCGCCATCACCGATGAATTCGACACTCCGGCTGGCAAGGAAGCCGATCATCCAGTGTTGAAAACGCTTCAAGACTACTCGAACACCGTCAGGGATAACGACTATCTTTCCGATATGCGCATGCGCAAAAAAGATCACACATCCCAAATCCTGTTCAAAAACGCAGCCTATGTCGGCGACGGCCAATGTGTTGCCTGCCATCAAGCCGAACATGCCGCTTGGTTCAATTCAAAACACGCGGGTGCTTACAAGGCACTGGAGACATCTGTGAAACCGACCGGACGGCAATTCGATGGTGAGTGCATCATCTGCCACACGGTTGGATACGATTACAAAACTGGTTTTGTGAATGATAAAGTGACGAAGCATTTGATGAATGTGCAATGTGAAAGCTGCCACGGTCCCGGCAATCTCCATGTTGACGAGGAGCAAGCCAACCTGAAATTGAAGAAACCGACCAGCAAATACTTGGCCATGCTCAGTCCGTGGAAGGCCGGGAATCCAAACGCCAAGCTGCCCAGTGTTCAAAAATTTGCGGCGATGGCGGCTGAAAAAGACACGAACAAACAATATGCCATGTTAGACCCCGTCGAGCAACCAGTTTATCAGGGTGTCATTGCGACATGCGCCAAATGTCATGACCCCGAGAACGACCCCCATTTCGACTTGATCAATTACTGGAAGAACGTCGTTCATACCGGCTTGGTAAAGAAGCCCGTCAAGCCCGTCGTCAACCAGAAATGACCATGACTGTTCCGAACTTCGGAACAGTCATATCATCACTGTTTGGAATCACCCGCCGCAGGGGGCATTTCCCTGCGGTGTTTTCTTTTCCCCGGCACGGGTTTCACACCCGATTCCCCGAGGCCAGTCATGCAAGACCGCACGAAAACTCTCTTCATCGACACCGTCGGCTGCCAGATGAACATTCTGGACAGCGAACTCGTCGTCGGCAGTCTCCGCCGCCAAGGTTATGAACTGGTTCACATCCCGACCGAAGCGGACGTGATTCTGTTCAACACCTGTTCCGTCCGGCAACATGCCGAGGACAAGATTTACTCAGCCCTCGGCCGCTTGACCCAGCACAAGAAGAGGCATCCCGAAACAGTGATCGGCGTCTTGGGCTGCATGGCCCAAAAAGATCAGGAACACATCCGCGACCGAATGCCTCACGTTGATCTCGTCGTCGGCACCGGTCAACTCGCCCGAGTGCCGGAATTGATTGCTGAGGTGGAACGAACCCGGATACCGCAGTACGCCCTCAGCCTCGGTCGCAAAGACGGCGGTCGAAGCGAAGTCGAGGCGAGTTTCGAGAGCTTCGATCCCCCCCGCGACGCCACCATGAGGCCGACGCCGTTTCAAGCGTTTGTCCGCATCCAAATCGGCTGTGACAAGTTTTGCACCTATTGCGTCGTCCCTGCCACCCGTGGCCCGGAACAAAGCCGGGTTCCGGATCACATTGTCGCCGAATGCCGACAGCTGGCGAATGAAGGTTGCAAAGAAATCACCTTGCTCGGCCAGACGGTGAACAGTTACCGCTACGATCACGGCGACGGTCGGGTGACACGCCTCAGCGATTTGCTGGAACGGCTTTGCGACATTCCCGGCCTCGTTCGCGTGAAGTTCATTACGAACTTTCCGAAAGACATGACGGATGATCTCCTTGACGCCGTGCGTGATTTGCCGAAAGTCTCCAAGTATCTTCACGTCCCGGTGCAATCGGGATGCAACGAGATGCTCAAAAAGATGAAGCGCACTTACACGGTGGAACTTTACCGCGAAATGCTCGCCCGCTGCCGGGAAAAAGTGCCGGGCGTGGCCGTGACGAGCGACTTCATCGTCGGCTTCTGTGGCGAAACGGAGGAGCAGTTCCAAAAGTCGATGGACATCGTCCGCGAGTCCAAATTCAAGAACAGCTTCATCTTCAAGTACAGCACCCGGTCAGGCACAAAGGCCGCCGACCTGTACGAGGACGACATTCCCGAGAATGTGAAGAAACGCCGCAATAACGATCTGCTGGCGGTGCAGAACCTGAATTGTCTGGAGGATCACAAGCAGCGTGTCGGGTCGATTGTGGAGGTTCTTGTCGAAGGTCCGAGCAAGGTCGGCGAACGACAAATCGGCCCCGGTCCCCGACAACTCACCGGAAGGACGACCACTGATCATATCGTGGTCTTCGAGGGGAATGAGCGACTCATCGGTCAAATGATTAAACTGCGAGTTGACGAGGCCAGCCCGTTTACACTTTATGCCACCGTGCTGACAGGCGAGGTGGGATCAGACGAACTGACCGCACGGGACGGGACATTCCCAAAGATGGTCCCGACACGGCGGTTCGGATTGCCAATGGTTTGAAACAGATCGGTCTTCATCAAACAAACTGGCGTCGCAAGAGTTTTAATTCAGACCTTGAGCGGCGGGTCCAGAAACGGGCGTGGTTGCCAACTGATGCGGGACCGATAAGAAAGCAGGCACCGTTTTTATGCCTCAACCACCCAAAACACCGACGCCCGACACCTAAGACGCTCGCGAATGAAAGAATCCATCCTATTCATGGCTCATACCTTCACCCGGTGGCGGACGACCGGAGCCATCGCCCCCAGCGGTCGTTCCCTCGCACGGGCAATTGCCCGCGCAGCCGGACAGATCGCGGACGGGCAGGTTCTCGTCGAACTCGGGCCGGGCACGGGCGTCACGACCCGCGAACTTGTCAAACGATTCCCCAATAACCGGATCGTCGCCGTTGAGATCATTGAGGCCTTTGCCGCCCAACTCGAAAAGACGTTCCCGACGGTGACAGTGGTTCGCGGAGACGCATCGTATCTGGACACCCACTTAAAAGTTCTGGGGATTGCCCCCGAGAATGTCGGAGCCGTTCTGAGCGGGCTCCCGCTGCTTGCGTTCCCGGTGGAGGTGTCACGGCAGATTCTCGCGGCCATTCGAGGCGTGCTTCGGCCCGGCCGACGATATGTGCAATTCACTTACTCCCGGCGGGCATGGCGCCGGTTCGTCGTCGAAGGGTTTCGGGCTCTCCCCTCGCAACGAGTCATGCTTAACATCCCGCCGGCCAGCGTCCTCACATTCGAGCGGTCTGCCGATGCCGCATCAACCTCTTGATTGATCACATGACCTTGCCGTCTGATGAACCAACACCAGTGACTCAAAACGGGCCACTGCCACTTGAACCGATGGACCCGGAACTCCGATGGATTCAGCCCGGCGGCGGGGTGGTTTGTCGGCTCGAACTGGCTTGGGGGCGCTGGCGACGGTTCTGGTTGAAGACTTTTCGACCAGGATATGTGCGTCGCATGGCCGCGACTCGCAAAGGAACAGTGAATGGCTGTCCGCACGAGGTGATCGACCCAAGAGACGTGAAGTTCTTCCGGAATCAGCCAGGCTATTTTTGGGATCCGGAGGACGACCTGTTTCGCTGGCGAGACCGGATTCCGTTCGCCCGGTCCGGGTTGGCCGAATTGCTCGTATTCTCGCTGATGACGTTCGGACCGGCCGCCGGTCTGGCCATTTGGCTGAATTGGCCGGGAACCGAAATCGACCTGTTGCTTCAGGTGATTGGCTGGCTTGTCGTCGCTTCGCTGGTCATCATCGGATTGCACATCGTCTGGTTTTTCCGCGACCCGCCGCGACGCATCCCGATGGAAGCCGGGTTGGTTGTCTCGCCTGCGGACGGCAAAGTGGTGGCAATCGATGAGATTGATGACGACGATTTCATCGGCGGACCGGCCGTCCGAATCGGGATCTTTCTCTCGATTTTCAACGTCCATATTAACCGGGCTCCGGTGGCAGGCCGGGTGATTGGAGTGCGTTACAAGCCGGGCAAATACTTGAACGCTTTGCGTCCGGAGTCAGCCCGCGAAAACGAACAACTATCGGTTCGGATGCAAGAGACGACAGCCCCTTACCGGCGGTATGTCGTCCGGCAAATCACCGGGGCGATTGCCCGCAGAATCGTCTGCTGGCTCAAGCCCGGCGATGAAATGGCCCGCGGGGAGCAGTTCGGCATGATCAAACTGGGCTCGCGAACCGAACTTGTCTTGCCGCGTGACAACGGGTTGAAAATCTGTGCGAAACTTGGGGACAAAGTAAAAGCCGGGCAGACGGTTTTGGCGGCATACGAATAGCAGGAGTTGCGTGTGAGCGGGTTGAAAACCTGTCTCCATGAAAGCGAGGGGGCGCCGATGTCCAAACGCAAAATTGATCGCCGAGGATTGCCCCTCGCCCGCAAGGTCCATCAGGCCATGACGGATCGGGATGTCCGCGCGGCCATGGCCCGAAAGTCGGTGTCTGTCCTGCCGACGTTCTTGACACTCGGGAATGCCATCTGCGGGTTCGGCGCGATTACTTTCGCCGGCCGTTGGACCGGTTTCGACCAAACCACATCCCTGTTCGCTGCCGCATGTCTGATTTATCTGGCAATGGTCTTTGACGCCCTGGACGGAAGCACGGCCCGTCGATTGAAACAGACCAGCGAATTCGGAGCCCAGCTTGATTCTCTTTGCGACGCGATCAGTTTCGGGGCAGCGCCAGCTTTACTGATGCTCCAGCTCGCGGCCGGCTTCCACCATCGGTTGCTCTGGCTGATCGCCGCGCTTTATGTTTCCTGCACCGTGCTGCGACTGGCCCGATACAACGTCGAGTCAGATGACACCGTCAAAGACCGATCATTCTGCGGTCTTCCGTCGCCCGCCGCCGCCGGCACAGTCGCCTCCTTCCCGCTCATGGTATTTGGGCTAAAGTCTTTGGAGATTACGGCTGACGACTTTATGTGGAAGGGATTCGCTGACTGGACTGACTGGGCGATGGCTCGCATTCTGCCGCCGGTCACACTCTTGGTCGCATGCCTGATGGTGTCACGAGTCCGCTATCCGGACACCTTCCATTACATGGTTCGTGGTCGGCAAAATGTTTCGTATATGATCAAGTTGGTTTTCGCAGTGGCCGTGATCTTCGTGATGCCACAGATTGCGGTCCCGCTTCTGTTCGGATGGTACGCATTCTCAACACCCATGCGGGCGCTTTGGCGACGCCGCACACAGCCTCCGACATTACCGATTGAAGAGACGCCACCAGAGCAGGTTCATGTCGAGGGGCAATAATTAGCGGCCAAAATTGATCGGTCGTCACCCGCATCCAACGTGAACATTCACGGTACTATCGAGACTTTGGTCCGACCTTGACCTGCGAGAAGCCGACTGCCGCCGGGTTGACAGTGGAAATCGAGCTCGTCTTTGCAGGCCTGCCACTTGTAAAACTGGAGTGTTGCATGCCCGACGAAGGTCTGGTATGTTGGGATTTATCCCACCCCGCTCTCTCCTTGTCGAATCCCACCCATGCTCTCCTTTCACGATCCAAAACGTCTCGGTCGCCGTGATTTCCTCCGAGTCGGGGCCATGTCGCTGGGAGGCCTGGCGCTTCCCGGTCAGGGCGTTCTCCGGGCCTCGCCGGAAGTTTCACTTTCCGAAAAAAGCGTTATCTTTCTATTTCTGCACGGCGGGCCGTCGCAGATCGAGACGTTTGATCCCCACCCGGAGGCTCCGGTCGAAACCCGCAGCGCCACCGGACATATCCCGACCGCCTTGCCCGGCGTTCAGTTTGGGGCGTCTTTTCCGAAACTGGCCAAACTCGCCGACCGCCTGGCCATTGTTCGGTCGTATGTGCCCGGAGACGCCAATCACGATATCAAGCCCGTTGTCTGCAAAGAAACGGCGGGAGCCAACTTGGGTTCGGCATTCGCCCGGATGGAAGGCGGGAATCATCCCGCAACCGGAATGCCGCGAAACATTGCTTTGTTCCCCCGATGTGTCGAACCGACCGCCCAAGCCGAGCAACGAGGATTCGGCAATTTCCTCTCGCCGGGGATGTTCGGCGCCGCCGCCGTGCCGTTTGTCCCCGGCGGCACCGGCCAGTTCCAGAAGGACATGAAACTCGCGTTGCCCGTTGACCGGTTCGACGACCGGCGTTCCTTGCTGACTCAACTGGATCGGGCGAAAGAATCCCTCGACCAAAGCCAGCAGTCGGGCCACGACATCGGCCGCGACAAGGCTTGCCGAATGCTGTTGGGCGGTGTCGCCGACGCCTTTGATCTGTCGCGGGAAGATTCCAAGACTATTGCTCGCTACGACACGGCTCCGCTGGTTCGGCCGGAGAACATCGACAAGAAGTGGAAGAATTATAACCACTACTGCGACAACTCGAAGACCCTTGGCAAATTACTGTTGCTGGCCCGGCGGTTGTGCGAACGAGGGGCTGGATTTGTGACGGTCACCACGAACTTTGTGTGGGACATGCACGCGGATGTGAACAACGCCACCATGACCGAGGGGATGAGTTACATGGCCCCGCCCCTCGATCATGCCGTCTCGGCCTTTGTCGAAGACCTCGAAGCTCGCGGCCTGTCCGAGAAAATTTTGTTGGTTTGCTGTGGTGAAATGGGCCGGACGCCGAAGATCAACGGCAAAGGGGGCCGGGATCACTGGGGCAACCTTGGGCCGTTGCTCCTCGCCGGTGGTGGATTGAACATGGGCCAGGTGATCGGCCGGTCGGCGAGAAACGGTGGAGAACCGAACTCGGACCCGGTGACGATCAAACATCTTGTCGGGACTGTGATGAACACCCTTTTCGATGTTGGCAAGCTTCGCGTGGTGCGTGGGTTGCCTCGTGAAATTCAACAGATGGCCGAGGCCGATCCCATTCCGAATCTCTTCGGTCGTGGTTAAATGATTGAGTATTGATTCCCGTGATGGAGAGACACGCCGTGCATATGCCCTCCGAAATTTCACGACGCCAACTGCTCCAAATGGGCGGCATTGGCTGTCTGAATTTGTCACTCCCGCAATTACTGCGAGCGGATCAGCAGACCGTCTCGGAGAGCAAGGCGAGACGGGCCGATTCTTGCATCATGATTTTCTTGAACGGCGGTCCGAGCCATCTCGACATGTGGGACATGAAGCCGAATGCCCCGGCCGAGATACGCGGGGAATTCAAACCTGTTTCGACAACTGTGCCCGGAATTCAACTCAGCGAGCATCTTCCCCGGTTGGGGAAACTGGCTCACGAAACAACAATCGTGCGATCCGTTCATCACGGCGTGAACAACTCCCATGCGGCGGCAGTGTATGCCGCCCTGACGGGACATGATCGCGGCGAAAACGGCGGTGGAGCGAAACCAACCGATTACCCCGCGATTGGCTCCGTGTTGGGCAAAGTGTACCCGCCGGTCAAGCCGGTGGTGCCTTATGTGTCTATGCCTTACATCACAAAAGAAGGAGCGGGCGGTCCTCCCCAACCTGGTTTCTTCGGGGGCTGGCTCGGCCGCACTTATGATCCGTTGTTTGTGCTGCGTGATCCCAATGCGACCGACTTTCAGGTGCAGGAACTATCCCCGCCCGCCGAAGTGCCGTCCGTTCGGCTTCAGTCGCGACAGGAGCTTCTTCGTTCCATCCGATCCAACCCGACGGCCCGCATGGACCGCCTGGCCCGTGAGATGAACGGGTTTCAGCAAAATGCCTTTGATCTCCTCACATCCAACTCCACCCAGCAAGCGTTTCGGATTGAACAGGAATCCGATCGCACCCGCGACTCCTACGGGCGAAATATCTACGGGCAAAGCGTCTTGCTTGCCCGTCGACTGATCGAAGCCGGAACCCGCATGGCCTGTGTCTCCTGGGCGCCGGACGCCAACGCCACTTGGGACACTCACGGGGGAAACTTCAACAGCCTGAAAACAAAGCTGCTCCCGCAACTCGATGCGGCGGTTTCATCGCTCTTAAACGACTTGCTCGCCCGCGGGATGCTGGAGCGGACCTTGGTGGTGGTGACCGGAGAGTTTGGACGAAGTCCGAAGGTGAACGCCGCCGCCGGCCGGGACCACTGGAATTTCTGTTACGGACTGATGATGGCCGGAGGCGGCATCAAGCGGGGACATGTCTTCGGGGCGAGCGACAAGATTGGAGGACGCCCCTCCAGCAATCCAGTGACGCCGTCCGATATCATCGCCACCGTTTATAACTGTCTGGGCATCTCCAAAGAGTTGGAATTGAGAGACGGCTTGGACCGGCCTTACACTCTCGTTCCTTGGGGGGATGTTATTGAAGACGTGTTGATATAACCTTGGGCGATCATGTCGTAAAATGCCTGAATGAAGGCCATCACCATCAAAACCCCGGCCGGGTTCTGCTTCGCGGCGACTGTTTTTGGCCACGGCTGGCATCAGCTTCCACCGTTCCGATACCTGCCCGAGCAAAAGGCACTGGAACGAACCCACCAATTCAATGATGGCGGTTTGGCCCGACTCGTGATCCACGAAGGAGAACCAGCCGACACTCTCACCGTCGAAATTGAAAACTCCGGTCGGTTGACCCGTCAACGTCAGACAGAAGTGGAACAATCGGTCAGAAATGCTTTGAACCTCGGATTGGATCTTCAGCCGTTTTACCAGACCGTTCGCCGGAACCCGAAATATCGCTGGGTGGAAAAAATGGGGGCGGGACGATTGCTAGTATCGCCGACCGTCTGGGAAGACTTGGCCAAAACCTTGCTGACCACCAACACCACTTGGGTCGTGACGGTGCAGATGTGCAAACGTCTCGCCACACTCGGCGAAGCATTCGGCGATGGGCTGCATTCCTTCCCGACACCGGAACGGATCGCTGAAATGCCCGTCAATGAATTTCACGAACATGTGCGGGCCGGATATCGCAGCGTTTGGTTACACGAACTTGCAACAGCCATCGTCGCGGGAAAAACCGATCCCGAATCGTGGCGAACACCCACCGTTTCAAGTAGCGATTTGTTTCGTCAGATCAAAACGTTGAAGGGATTCGGTGATTATGCCGCCGGGAGCATGTGCCGATTGCTGGGGCGATTTGACCGGTTGGGGTTGGATTCTGTTTGCCGGGCCAATTTTCGGGAACAGTTCAATGGCGGCCTTCCCGCAAAAGATAGCGAAATAGCCGCTTGGTATGAATCGTTCGGCGAATGGTGCGGTCTCGCGTTGTGGATGGATGTTATCCGCGATCACATGACGACGCATGTGGCAAAGACCGCCAAATAACTTCGGCATCATCGCCCGCGAAACGTGATCTCCGAACCGGCGACCCAATGACGATAAGCCCGTCCTGTTATCCCATTGGGCAAACACCGTAGGACAAAATCTCGCACGGAACATTGCCAGCGTTCCGGTCGCTGATTGAAGATGCCGTAACCTCTGCTCAAGAATTGTTTGAATCGCACTCGTCGCCAACGATCCTGTTCATGCCAGATGAGGGCGGTTTCCCGATTGGGAGCCTCAGCCAGATGACGGGCGAGATTGGTGGCGTCTTCAAGAGCGGATGCCCCGCCCTGTCCCAAATTCGGCAGCATGGCATGGGCGGCATCGCCCAGAAGCATGATCCCACCCCGATGCAACCGTCGCGGCGTTGAAAGATCCATCAAATCCGTCCGCAGGATGGCATCGGCCGGGGTCGAGGCGATCACACGACCAACCTCCGGTTGCCAGTCGCCCACCAAAGAGGCCAGACGCTCGGGAAGATTGTGCCGTTCGTCATGCCCCCCGGCCGGGCCGGTTTTAGTCAAATACCAACCAAGTCGGCCGGATTCGTTCCAAGCCACCCCGAATCGCATCCCCGGACCAAGCCGTTCAACCATCGTGTGAACCGGCACGAAAGACGTGTCGTCCGTGGCGACGATGCCCCGCCAGCAGATGCTTCCTGAGTAAATCGGCTCCGTGTCAGAAGTCACATATTGCCGGCAAACACCACGAATACCATCACAGCCCGCCACCAAATCCGTGGTAAGAATCTCTCGGTTGGTGTTTTCCACAACAACATGACGGGACAGATTTCGCAAACAACGAACTTCCCATCCCAACAGCAGTTGGTCTGGCGAAAGCCCGGAGGCAAGAGCCATTTGCAATGTCGAACGACGACACACGAGTGTCTTCAATCCCCATTCCCGGCTCAACCGGCCAAGGGGAATCGAGATCAGCAACCGACCCCGCCAATCACGAAGTTCGGCTTGCTCAACCTCGACTGCATGTGACTCCACGACTGCCGAAATGCCCAATTCTTGAAGAACGCGATAGGCGTTCATGCCGAGGAGAATTGCAGAACCAACTTCTCGCAAAACTGGAGCGCGTTCGACAACCACCGCCGGGATTCCCCGGTTCCGACAGGCATGAGCCAGCGCCAGCCCAGCGATCCCACCCCCGGCGATCACGAGAGGAGAGTTTAACCAAGGAGGCTTCACTTCAAATCAATGTTAAAAACGTTCTTGCCTGCTTTGATATCAACGCCCAAGTTTGATCCCTTAAAGTCGGCGTATTTCTCCGGGATCGACATCCATTTCGACGTATCCTCAACCAGCGCCGGAGCGGGGGCTTTCTCGTCCTTCTTTCTCATGTGGATATTGTCGGCCTTGGGTTTGGGACTGCTGACTCCGATCTTCGCTGACCCGGACGGCACACCAATGATCGAATACGATCCGTCGTCATTGATCTGACCAACCACGACTGTCCCATCACCAGCAGACACGACGACCGATCCCATTCGCAATGGTTTTGAATTGTAGGTCACCGTCCCGGACAATTCCCCGGTTCCGGCGCCGCAACCGATGAAGGCCAGCAGGGTCACACTGAGAACCAACGCCCGACGCCCGAGATTTGATCGCATCGCTCGAACATATTTCATGAGGTTTTTCCCAAACACCGAACATTGCCATGCGACAAAACCATCGGTTCAGATGTGTGGAATCACGGAACCGTCACGACTTCGCCACCCGCCTTGGTGGCCAGCGCCGGCATGATCGAAGCGGCATTGTAAGTAAAGAATCTGACGGCTCCGTCCCCCATGAGCATGTTGGCGCCGCCGGTGTGAAAACTCCAGGGGTGGTGACCGTGGCAATCGGGCGAAGGAGTCGTGCTGCCGTTGGGATTTCCGATGTAGCCGTTCGTGTCCGCAGAGCGGGCACCGGGGCCAAACACGGAAGGAAACACACAACCGCTCACGCCATTTAGTTGATCTTGGTTGTACAAGCCAATGGCCACATCTCCTTCATCATTGCTATCCCACCACCCCCAACCCCAATTAACCCCTTGCATCAGCGGAGGCCGTTCGGCTAGGGCAATCGTGTTGCTGGTGCCGTCCGAGACCGTTCCGAGTTCGACTTTGGAATATTTGTACATCATCCCCAGATTGGCGCCGCTGGTGGCGGTGGTGAGGCTATAGCCGGTGACCGCCAGATAGCTGGTGTACGCGCGCCCGTCGACTGTTCCAAGGGTGCCGAAGCCTCGCGGGTCCGAGGGGCATGAGAGCACCTTGATCGGATTGTTGTACCCTGCCTTGGCTTGCTCGAAATCGATCAATATCTGTCTTTCCCAAGAGATGTCAAAAACCTGACCCGAGACATAACCAAACTGGGTTCCGATGCCGCCTGTCCCAATGGTGTCCACAATCCCCGGTCCGACAGACGAGGGAAGACAGCCCATGCGGCTGTGGTAACCGTGGAGGGCGAGGCCAAGTTGCTTCATGTTATTGGTGCAAGCCATCCGATTCGCGGCCTCGCGGATCTTCTGGACAGCCGGCAGGAGCAATCCGATGAGGATGGCGATGATCGCAATCACCACCAACAACTCAATCAGGGTAAATGCGACCCGCTTGCGATTTGAGATCATGAGCCACCTCTTTTTCCCAAGCCTGGCCATGCTTCGGGAAAATACCATTTGACGGGAAGGCATCGGTTTTGACGGAAAAAGGGATGCCTCTTCGTCAAATCTGCATCGAGCCGACATAACCAATCTGGTGAAAAATCAAAGGAACAATTCGGCCAACGAATCGAGTCAGGCCAAACATCCAATACGACCATAACTTGTTCGCAACCATAAAGAAATCAAACAATGAACTCAAGACAATAATCTGAAAAACACAAAAATGAGAGCGGCAAATGAAGCATCAAACCTGTGAACACAACAGCCAATGTTTTGCTACATTGAAGATTTCGACAGCATCGTGAGCAGTTCCCGCATCAACTTGGTTCTTCGATTCGAGGAGTAATTGTGAGCGAACCCGTCCCCAGCCCGCCGTCTGTGCGATCAACCTTGGCGGTCGCGGATTTGGAGATCAAGGATGCCCAACTCATTTTCTCGGCGGTGTGGGCTGATTTGCAGGAGCGCCACGGACGGGACGGTTTAAGGTTTCCGCGCGAGTTCATCTGGCTTGGCGGCGCGCCGGGGGCCGGTAAGGGAACCAACACCCCGTTTATCGCCCAAGCACGCGATATCACGGCCCCGCCGATTGTCATCAGCGCGCTGCTCACCACGCCCCAAGCGGTGGCGATCAAAAACGCCGGTCAGATGGTCGGAGATCGGGAAGTCATCGGTCTGTTGCTTCAGGAACTACTCGATCCGCAATACCAAGACGGCGTGATTGTCGACGGGTTCCCCCGCACGAAGGTGCAGGTGGAGTGCTTGAAACTTTTTTATCACGCCATGCTGGAACTGCATGCCGAATTCCGCTCCACTGGAACGGCTCGATTCCATCGCAAGCCGATGTTTCGGATCTCTCTGCTGTTCGTTTCGGAAGAAGTGAGCGTTCAGCGGCAATTGAGCCGGGGCCGGGAAATTCGGGAACACAACCGACAGGTCCGTGAATCCGGCGTCGGCGTGCTTCTCGAAGAGCGGGTGACCGATCTCGACCCGGAACTCTGCCGCAAGCGATATATGGGTTTCAAGGACACCAACTTCGACGCCCTCCAATCACTACGGAAAATTTTTCACTTTCACTTCATTGATGCCGAGGGTGATCTTCCCGAAGTCCAGCGAAACATCCTGCGGGAGTTCGCCTACCAAAGCACGCTGGAACTCAGCCCCGAAGTGTTCGACCTGATTCAGAATATCCCCGTCGCCACCCAACTCGGCATGCACGCCCGCCAAGAATTGGTAAGCCGATTGGAAACATATGGGGAGGAAAACGAGGAATTATTCCGACAAGTTGTGAAGTTGATCGAGGCGAAGATCATCCCGATTGTGCGCACCCACGCAATGTCCGGGCACGCGCAGATCAATAGTGAAGAGTGTCTGCTGGACGACCCGCTGGCACTGCGAATGGTGATTGATGTTCTTTGGGAACGCGGTTTCCATGTGACGGTGGACATCCATCGCGTCGAAGTGCCGGAACGGATCGACCCCGAAACTTGGGCCATCATTTGCCGGATGAAGAAAGTTTACCGGATCGAAGTCCGCTACCCTCCGTCCGATATTCGCCGCGGGCACTGATCGGCCAACGTCTTCAGTTTCATTTCGTAGTCAATCCGATCACTTGCACATCGCCCGGATGCACGGTGATACGAATCTCCGTTGATCCGGCCACGATATTTGGCGCCAACTCGCGCGGCCCGGTGATTTCCTTGACCGCTTTCACGGGCAACGTTGTCCGCACCACCTCGACCGATTGTCGCCGGTCCAGTAGCCGAAACTTCCCTTTACTCCGTCAAACCACTCCTGTTCGCACCAAAGGTGAACGGGCGGCTTTTGGGCGAATCCATGCGACTCGATCACAAGCAACAACAACAGCGACGAAATTCGGAACATCTATTGTTTCCGTAAGTTTGTTGAGCGTTCGTTGAGAATAACACCTTCCAATGACCGGTTATAGTTCCAACTTAAAATCGGGGACTTCAACCGCAACCAATGATACCGCCAAGGACTTTTTTCGACCTGTCTGTCAAGGGATGGCTACCATGACCAGACGATCACGCGGCACACACAGCAGAGAGAGTTGATTCGATGGTTAAAACCGGCGAAGACGTGCGATACCAAGCTTCCGACTTGATCGACTTTGCCACCCGTCTATTCGCGGCGGCCGGGTGTGACGGTGACAAACCGGAGATCATTGCCACAGGCTTGGTTGAGGCCGACCTGCTTGGGCACACAACGCACGGGCTTCACTTGGCCGCTCCTTACCTCCAGGAAATCGCCGCCGGAAAAATGCCGACAAGTGGCGACCCGGAAGTCGTTGCCGACCGGGGAGCCACCGTGACTTGGGATGGCCGGAGTTTGCCGGGCGTCTGGCTGGCCACCAAGGCGGTGGATCTCGCGGTTGAACGGGCAGCGACCCACGGAATCGCGGCCGTGGCGATTCGTCGTAGCCACCACATCGGCTGTCTTGCTGCCTTTCTGCAACGAGCCACTGAACGCGGAATGATGATTACCGTGACCTGCTCCGACCCGGCCGTCGCAAGCATTGCTCCCTTCGGCGGCCGAAAGGCCGTGTTCACTCCGGACCCCATCGCGGTCGGCATTCCGACGGACAGCGACCCGATCTTGATCGACATCAGCGCCTCAATCACCACCAATGGCCTGTCAGACCGGCTGCGCCGAGAGGGCAAACGATTCCCCGGTCTCTGGGCGCTCGACAGCGATGGTCTGCCGACCGACGATCCGGAGGCTCTGTTCACAAACCCACCCGGCACGCTTCTGCCAACCGGAGGCGCCGACCACGGCCACAAGGGTTATGCGTTGGCCCTGATGATCGAAGCATTAACCCAAGGACTCGGCGGTTATGGCCGGGCTGAGACGCCGACAAACTGGGGCGCTTCCGTGTTCGTCCAGGCAATTGACCCGGCGGCTTTCGGCGGTCAAGAAGCGTTCCGTCGCGAAACCGGCTGGACCGCGACTGCTTGCCGTGAAAATCCACCCGCTCCCGGCGTCGATGCCGTGCGTCTGCCCGGCCAGCGCGGGCTTGAGCGGAAAAGACAGGCGCTGATCGAAGGCGTTGCCTTATACCCCGGCATCATGGCGGCGTTACAACCACATGCGGAGCGTTTGAATGTGAAACTCCCGGAACCACTTGCCGATGACCGGGAAACGGCTGGATAAAATGCGGCAGACCTGATTCACCAACCTTGGAGGCTGGAAAAACGATACCAACCTCGGCCAAAAACATGTTTGGAAAATGCGACAAGCCAGCGGGGATGCCCGCTGGCTTGTTGCATTTTCCAAACATGTTTTTGACACGTGCCAAACAGACCGATTAGATGGGAGTCTGAATCACCGTCCATTTGGAGGTCAGGGAGGCAGAACTCACTGAATCATTGGACACGTCAAGACGATCTCCGGCAACTCCGGCCTTCTGATCCCAAGCGTTGTACGACAGGCTGACTGTTCCGTAAGCGTTTTCGGCCGGCACGAATCGCAGCCGATCCGTGCTTCGCAACAACAACTTCGATCCAGCCGAGACGCTTCCGACGGGCTGCCATGTCTTGCCATCAATCATGTATTCCCACGTCCCTTGGGCGGTTCCTCCCCCGTTAGTGGTCATCGTTTCATCACTGCCGTAGATGGCGATGCCTTTCAGCGCGGCCGTGTCGGCGTCACTGAACAATCCCAACAAGATGGACACCGGTTGACCGGAGAGTTTTGTCTCCTGCATGATTTGCGGTTGAAGGAACCGTCGTCCTCCTGCTGAAATGACTTTCTGGGCGAAGATATCCTTCGGGAACTCGTTCTCCTTGGTGGACGGGAAGTTCGTCGCCGCCCCCGGTTTGAAGGTCGGCGTTTGATTGCCGAGCGAGTAAGTGGCTGTCTCGATGCCCTTGCTGAACGCCGTCCCCGCCGTTGATTTGAACGTTCCGGAGACGCCACCCGATGAACCATCCCATGCTTTGTATTGGAACTGGCCGGACGCCACCGAGGAAGCACCCGCATCGAATCGAATCTCAGCGGCTCCATTGAGTAACAAAGCCCGGACAGTGGAAATGTTGGTCGGGATCTTCACCCACGTCAGCGGATTCGCGGGCGTCTTGCTGTATTCCCAGAAGCCCCCCTTTTGGGTGATCTTGGTGATGGCAATGCCAAGGTTCGTATTGTCCACGACAGACGTGTTCACCGGTGTCGGCCCCAGCACCGTGTCCACATCGCTCGCTCCTGTGGCATTGAGATCAGCCACGCTGCGGGGCGAGGAAGTGAAGATCCGGGCCACCGACAGATCCAACACAGGGGCGTCGTTGACCGGTGTTACTTGAACCACGGCCGTTTCACTCTCCACACTGAACTGGCTTCCGGTCGTGACGTTCCCCCGCTTGGGGTCAACCCCGCCCGAACCTTGAAGGACGCTCCAAGCCCTGTAAGTGATCGTGGCGTTGCCGTACCAATTGGCATTCGGCAAGAAGCGAATGCTATCAGTTCCCTTCAGAAGATAAGCGGTGGTGTCCGAAACACCATCAATCGGCTGCCACTTGGTCCCGACCTTCACCTGCCAAGTGCCGTCGCCGGTCGTAGCCGTGACCGCCAGGCCAAGGTTGGCGTTCGCGGGATAATCCACGCCAAGGAAGCCGACAATGCTCTTTGAGGTCTTGCTGAGCGGATTGAGGTTGTCTTCGGTCGTCTTCGGCAAAACCGCCCGGCCGGCAACATCCACATCCGGAACCGTGACCCCGACTTGAACCCAAGCCGTGTCTGTCGCCGTGCTGAAGGCAACAGGATTCGTGGCGGGGTTCACAATCGTATTGGTCGTGCCAATCTGCCCGTCCCAAGCCCGATAAGAAATCCCGCTAAAACCGACGAAGTTCTTGTTCGGCAAAAACCGGATAAACGAGTTCCGGGAGAGAAGAAGAACCCCGCTTGAGGAAACGGCGGGCAACGTCACCCAAGAACCGGCGGAGCCATTCGGACTGGACTGCCACTTGCCACCCGTGCCATGAAGCCCCGTGATGGCCACGCCCACCGTGGTTGGAGTTTCAGAATCGGTGGCATTCACCACCAATCCCGCCACCTGAATACCCGACGGGTTCAGGGCGTTCTTGGCCACGTCCGGCAACATGAGGGTCGGAGTGATGTCAATCGTCGGTTGCTCGTTGACAGGAGCAACCGTGATGGTGAACACTTTTTCCGTGGACAAACCGCCCGCATCTTCGGAATTCACTCGAATCGTATAGATATTCTTCGTCTCGTAATCGAAGCTTGCGGTCGTCTTCAGTGTCGAGCCGTCAATCGTAAACGAATTGTTGTCCGGGTAGGTTCCCGATTGAACCAGCGTGTAAGTGAAAGCGTTGTCCCCATCCAAATCCGTCGTTGAGAATGTTCCAACCGTTGTCCCGGCCGGCGAGTTTTCCGGGACACTGGAATTGGCGAGCGAGATGTCCGAGGGGGCATCGTTTTGAGGATCAACGGTGATCGTAAACGTCTGGGTGGCGGAAGTGTCGACACCGCCATTGTCCGTGGTTCCGCTATCCTTGATGCGAACTTGGATGGTCGCCGTCCCGTTCGCGTTCGGCGCGGAGGTGTATGTTAGCGTTCCGTCCGGACCGATGACCGGACCGGCGCTGAACAAGGCGGGATTGGAGTTGGAGAAAATCTCAAAGGAAACGGTCTGGGATGATTCGTTGGCCGGTCCCTTGCTGATGTCCTCGGCCCAAGGCGTCACCGTCTGAGCGCCGGAATCTTCGTCCACCTCTTGATTGGGTCCGGCGGTGAAGCTCGGAACGTCATCCACCGGGTCCACCGTCACGATGGCGGTGTCCTGTGTGATAATCGGCCCGTTTCCAGTGGCGTTGAGGTCATTCGTGACGACAACGATTTCCTCGCCTCCGAAGTAGTCCGCATCGGGCGTGTAAACCAAGCCTTCCAAAGCCGTGTTGATGGCTGTGACAGTTCCGGTGATCTCCACAATCTCGTCGTCCGTGCCGGTTCCTTGCGAGAACATCACGTCGTCTGTTGATCCGAGCGTGAGGGTTCCGTGCGAGACACTCAGTTTGACTTTCAAGTCACCGATAAAATTCGGGTCCGTCGATAGCGTGAACTCATTGTCATTCGCCGTCGAGAACTTGAGCGTCTGGTCTTCCAGCATTTCTTGCGGCGCCGGAATCGCATTGACCGGCGGGTTAAGACTCAGCGACGCGACCTTCAACGAAACATCGTTATCTGTTGTCCCGTAGCTCACGGCGTAAGAGCGAGTGCCGACAACGATCTTTGATCCCTCGGCCAATGTGGCGAAAGTTCCGGTGACCGCATCTGTGTCGTCGTTGTCAATAATGTCAAACGTGGTGTTCAACGGGGGAGTGAACGCCGGGGCCACCGACAAATTCAGGGCGGCCCCGGTCACATCCACGGTGCCGGTGACGGCAAGTTGGGCGTAATCCGTGCCCGGCGTTGTCCCGGTCAGATTGACCTTCAAGGTATTGCCATCGGCCAGTTTCACCGGCCCGTTGACGGCCACCACTCCCTCTGGCGAGAGAGTGAATGTCTTGCCCGTCCCATCAAATCCGCCATACTGTCCGGTCTGTACCGCCACCGTTCCTCCGGTGGCTGCCAAATCGATGCCTTCTTGGATGCGACTATCCGGGCCGGATTGTGCCCCGGCGGTGAACACGTTCAACAGGCTGAAATCACCTTGGAAGCCCGGAGTAAGAGAGTCTGTGTCCGTTCCGACGTTAAGTGTCGGGGAATAATCGATCTGGGCGGCCGAGTCACCGGTGAGGGTGTACGGGTATGGCGAATCCGGTTGCGAAGCCGGGCCGGGATAATCAAACACGGACGGAAGCGTCCCGTTCAATTTGGCGAGGGTAACGACCGGTTGGGCCGACCCAAACCAGTTGGCCGATGCGTTGAGAACCGACCCGGTGTTGTTTTCCAACTGGCTGGCGAAGTTCCCCGTGATGTTGTTTCCACTAATGGTGAATCCGGCACCCAGAGCCGTCGGAGCGGCGAATTGGAATCCGAAAGTTTTGTTGTTGGTGACATCATTCTGGGTGATCTGATAATCGCCGTAGCCAGTGCCGTCCGGAAGCAGAAAGCCTGTGCGGTTGTCATCAATCACGTTGCGGGTAAACGTCGCCTGACTGTTGCTCCCATTCAAATAGACGCCAGTACGGTTACCAGTGATGACGTTATTACGGACCACGGCTCCGGTCGAGCCGCTGTCGTTGGCAACGCCGATGTTGTTTTCTCCACTACCCGTGGCGCGGGTGATGGTGAAGCCATCCAGCACTTGGTCTTGACCGATGACGACAGTTTCGTTGGCTCCGCCAAGCACCCCCTTAATGGTGGTATTCGCCGCTCCGGACCCGATGAGTTTCAGCCCCGGCTTGGCGCCGCCGACCATGTTCACATCATCGTCATATGTGCCTGCATCAACGTTGACTTGATCGCCGGCCGAGGCGACAGCGATCCCGCGAGTGATCCCGCCGCCGCCCGTCGCGCTGCCCATCGTGACGAACACTTGGCCTGGCTTCACCCGAACAAAGCCCAGCGTGCTATCATCAACAGCGTGCGTGATCTTGTCCTCGACCGCATATCCTTGGGACGTTGTCACCGCGCTCCCCAGAACCCCGTCGTAGGTCACCCCGGTGCCATCAAGTGCCACTCCGTGTTCGGCCCCGTTCGACAGTTCCACATACGGGCCGGTCTGGCCGCTGAACGACACCCCGCCCAGCGTGTTTCCAGTGAGGCCGGCCAGCGAGCCGATGAGTTCCAAGCCCGTGTCGCCCCCGCTGATCGCCGGAGCACCCATCACCGTCAGATTCGTCGCCGTCCCGAGCGTCGCGTCCACCTTGATGCCCGTTCCCCCCGCGATGGTTGAGATCGGCATCCCATCGATGATGACCTTAGAGGCCCCCCCCGGCCCTCCCGACAGGAAGTTCGTCGTCCCGACCGGGTTAAAGTTTAGGTTGTCTGTGAACAGCACCCCCGTCTGGCGAGCGTCGACGACCGAGTTGGTCGAGCCGAGCGTGATCGTGTTCGTTGTCGGCACATTGAACAGAACAACCCCGTTGTCCGTGCCCGTGATCGTGTTGTTCGTGAACGTCGGCTTGACACCGTCCTGAACCGACTCAAACATCACCCCGACATTGTTCGTCACCGCCCCAGTCGCGGCCGAGATCTTGTTGCCGTCAATCGTCACCCCCGTCGCGTTTGAATACGACAGCCAGTCCAGAATCCCCCCCGCATAAGAGCTGATGTCGTTCCCCGACACCGACCAAGTCGCCGGTCCGGCCTGCGAGAAATTGCTCAAGTGAACACCGGTCCACACGCGAGTCATCTTGTTGCCAGTGACATCCGCATAGTAGTTACTCCGCAGCGACACGGCATAGCCAAAGTCGTAAACCCCGATACTGTCGAACCAGTTCTTGGAGATCGTGTTTCCACTGGCCGCGCCGTCTCCCCGGAAACCGATGTACACGTGTTTGATGATGTTATTTTGAACTGTCTCGTTCGAGAACGCTGCCGTCGGACGGACCCCATAACTGACGTTGGTGTCATCACCGCTCGTCAAAGGACCGCCCACGACCGATGGATCGTCACCATCAATCGTAAATCCATCAACGGTGACTCCGGCGGAGGCCAACGTCACCACGGACGTCTGGTTGCCGTTGGTCGTGATGATCGACTCGGCTCCCCGTGAGTCAGCGCCAGCGGTTCCGGCGTTGGCCCCCAAGAGGGTCAACGGCTTGTTGATCGTGATGTTTTCCTTGTAATTCCCCGGCAAAACCTTCACCGTCCCGCCCGATTCCGCGGCGTTCACGCCCGACTGGATTTTCGGGAAGGCATCGTACCCAATCACCGCCGGTTGAACGCCGACCGTCAACGGGTCGGAGTCCACTTCTGTGCCATTGGTCAGACCGGCCCAGTCATCATCCACATACACCGTGGCCGGGGTATCGACCGGGGAAGAAACCAAGATGCGGTCAAAGTTGACCCGTGTGTTAGTAATGCCGACCGGCGTGGGGTTGAACGAGGTCGCGGGAGGCGTGTATGTGCTGGCGGCCGTGGTGATGTTGTAAAGCTGATCAGCCACATAAAGCCGGCCGTCATAGCTCACGTCGATCCCGCTGTAGCCGTTGTCCGTATCCGTGTTATTCCGGGCGATGTTGGTGAGCAAATCGGCCCCGCCGCTGCTGAGATCGGATTTGTTCAGCACCGCAATGGCCGACGTGTTGCCTGCGTATTTGGTCGCATACACCTTGTCGCCAAACAAGGCGACATCCAACGCGCCGGGAACCGTCGTTGAAATTGCGTTTGCAAGATTTCCGTCGGCTGGCACCTTGAAGACGGTGTTGCCTTGTGTTCCGGGAGCCGTGCTTAACTTGCCCGCGATGAAGATGGTTCCATCACGGTCCACCTCCAGTCCGTTGATGGTGGCCGAAAGCCACGGGGCCTGCGTGTGTAAATTCACCTGTCCCCCGACTCCCCAAGAGGTGTCCAGAACGGGGGAGATGGGATTATTCACATTCCAACGCGAGACGACGCCGGTGCCGGTGGCGACGTAGGCGTAATAGGTGTTGCCGATCTTTTGAGCTGTCACATTCGCCGGATCGACGGCCCCGGTGGAGATGGTTCCGATTTGGGCGGTGAGGTCACTGTTGTAAATCGTGACGCTCTTGGAGCCGATATTCGTGACATAAACCTGACCGCGTTCGTCCGTCGCCACGCCCTTGGGCTGGCTGTTTGCTCCGGTGGGGAGCCACGCTTCAAATGTTCCAGAGCTTCCCCCCTTGTACTCGGGGTTAGTTCCGTAGGGAGCATTGCCGGTGTTCCCGAAAATGGCGGTGTCTGTTCCGGGCACGGCCAAAACACCGGCATTAACCTCTCGAACGCCCCAACTGGTTGTCCCTTGGATGAACCCGCCGTAAACAGACGTCCCGTCTTCTGACAGGGCAATCCCTCGCAAACTTCGAGCCTGACTCACACCGTCCCGAGTGCCAAAGTAATCCGACTGGACCTGCCAGGTGACGGCAGGAACGGAACGGTCCTCAAGCGTTTGGATGTTCAGTCTGGCAGAAGCCGGTTTGCGGGTCATCCGCGATTTGTTGATCTGACGAATCGACCACGACCGAATAATCCGAGGCATGTCTGTCCCTTGTCAAAAAATGCAAATTCAGCCTGTCAGACTTATCTCTGAAGGCATGGAGCGGGTTAAGTGAACGCGTTCTGGCTGTCAAACCAACCCGGCGGGGGTTTTCGGAAGGACTCTCAGGATGATTTGCGGGTAAAATCACACTGATGTTCGGGGGGCCGACGAAAGACCTGTTTTGCGACCGGTGGAGCGCACAAATCAGGTAATGATCGCCAGCAAAGTTTGGCCAAAGCAAAAAACGGCAAAGGAAGATTTGAGGCTTGGCAACCAAAGATCTTCAATTGATCCGAATGTTTGCAAACCAACTCATTCGTTCTGCGTCTTGCTGATGATCACGCCGGAAAATCCCGTCCTCACGAATTCATGCCGTTTCCAACCTGATCTCGAAAACGGGTCATAATCCCGTTTTCGGGCCAGAGGAATCAGCCTTGAGAACAATTCAGGAAATCCATTCCGAAACATGTTGTCTAACGACATGGACATCTTTCAGGCAGAAGTCATCCATTGTGGTGGTATGTTGGGTGGCAATTCTTTAATGACTCACGCTTTTATAGCGGTTGTTCCGGCAATTGTGTGAAAAGTTTTTGGAGGAAAATCAAATTATTGTCATGCGTGAATCTTCTTGTTTTGATCTACGATTTCTTTATTTGACATTTCTCAAAACACAAAAGTTCCAAAACCTCTTCAGCAGGTCGCAGGATTGATCGGAATTTCTTCAAGAGAGGCTCGGCAGATGCGACAAAAAAGAGCACTCCGAAGAGTGCGAGTCTCAACCTGATCTGCAAATGACTTCAGCGTGGGCAAATGAAAGCTCAAAAGCATCAAGAATCGTATCAGTGGCAGCGATGTGTGCTTTGGCGATTTGAAGATGCCATGCCGTTTACAAACGCCGATGGGCTTTGGCGCCCGTGAAGCCAAAATGTTCTTGTTTCGGCAATAATCACCACTGACCGGTTTCTGAGAATCTTTCCCTCACATCGATTTTCAGGCAAGTTCCCGGCAAGGGCTTCGATGACTCAGGGGGACAACACAAATTCGTCCAACCCAGAGTCGGTGCGTCCAGGCTGAGCAGACGGATCATCACCCGCCTGCTCAAACAGCCCCCGGATCATGACCGCATGAAGGGCTATTTCACATCAGTTAAGCAGGCGATACAAACATCCGTGTTTGCGAATGAATCGCCAATTATTCTACCTCTCATTAACGACTAAATTCGTTGTCACTTCTTCCTAATCAAGCTGTTATTTTCACAGATTTCCACCGTTGAAATTGAGGTCAATCAGTCAATTCATTTGTCTGCCATGATCTTATCGACCTCACCGGCCGGAGATTTTCAACCAGGCGTCTCGCCCTCAAAATCTTCTCAATTTACCGAGTCGTAGGCTGGTAAGAGCCAACGCGCAATTTATCGGGAGGCGTGATCCCGTTTCAATCATTCAATTCGGCACGACCGTTATTGACGGCATAACCGGCACAATCATCACCTAGGGTTTTGCACTTGGTTTAAGTGCGTTCCCGAATGTGCCCTATGCCCCGTGATAAATCTCCGATCTCTCGAAATCAGCAACGTCCTCTCGCCACGCGACAACTCCGATTGGAAATGCTGGAATCCCGCGTGATGTGCAATGCGGTCAACCCCTTTGATTCCCCGGCGCCGGTGGTCGTGCCCGTGGAGACTCCGGCGGTGGTCGGACCTCAACCCACCGTCCACGGCCCCGGTTGCAATTGCCCGATGTGTGTTCAACGTCGGATGGAAAGCGGAAACATCGCCTGCGCGATTCCCGCGATGGCCGCGCTCGTCGGCCCGGAGGCCGCCAGCGCATCCGGAGTTCTTCCGTATCCGGGACAGACCTTCACGCTCCACAGTCGCCCGGAGGCGACCCGGAAGATCTATCTTGATTTCACCGGTCACACCACCAGCGGGACATGGTGGAACACTGACGCCACCGGCGGGGCGGCCTTCACGACATCAGCCTTCAATTTCGAGGGAACCAACACCGATTTTTCGACCAACGAGCAAGACCGCATCCAAAAGATCTGGCAACGGGTGATGGAAGACTACAGCCCGTTCGACGTGGATGTCACCACGGAAGACCCCGGCTTGGCCGGACTGACTTATTCCGGAGACGGCGACACATCTTGGGGCATTCGCGTCGTGATTACGCCGGACGACGCATGGGCAAGGCCTACTTTCGGAAAGGTCGGCGGCATTGCCTATCTGCCATCCTTTAAAACCGGCACGGACACCACTTGCTATATCTTTTCCAGCAATCTGGGACCAAACAACGAAGGTTACATCGCCGAGGCGATTTCCCACGAGGTCGGCCATACCCTCGGTCTGAGCCACGACGGAACTTCTGTTCAGGCCTATTACACGGGAACTTCCGGCAACAACACGCCAAGCTGGGCGCCGATCATGGGGGTCGGTTACGGCAAGCAGCTCGTGCAGTGGAGCAAGGGCGAGTATGCCGACGCCAACGAAACCCAAGATGACCTGAGCATCATCACCAATACAGCGAACAATTTCGGCTATCGGCCGGATGACGCCGGAAACACGGTCGCCACCGCCACGCCGGTCGGTGTGACCTCGAACAACCTAAGTATTAGCGGCGTGATCGAACAAACAACGGATGTGGACGTTTATCGCTTCACCACTGGGGCCGGACAAGTCTCCTTTGACTTCGAGCCATGGGTGAACTCGCCGAATTTGGACATCCGGGCTGAATTGCGAAATGCAGACGGAAGTTTTTCCATCGTCTCCGATCCCCAGGACACGCTAAACGCCTTCATCTCCGCGACCATCACCACGCCGGGAACTTATTATCTGGTCATTGACGGCGTTGGCGTCGGGAATGTGACCACCACGGGCTACAGCGATTACGGGAGTCTCGGCCAATACACCATCACCGGCACGGTGCCGGAATCGTTTTCACTCAGCGGAGTTCCGCAAACCACCTCGGACTATCTCGAAAATCAGGATGACTTCGTCCTGTCTGCCGTGTCGCTTGTCTCGGCAGACACCAATTTGAATCAGGCAGTTGTCACAATCAACAATTTCGTCGCGGGCGAAGACCAGCTTTTGTTCAACAATCAATCGGGCATTACCGGCAATTTCAGCAACGGCGTTCTCACTCTTTCCGGCATGGCTTCCGTTGCGGCGTATCAGACGGCGTTGCGTTCCATTGTCTATCGCAACCTCTCGGATAATCCCACCACGGGCAAACGAAACCTGAGCTTCCAAGTTTGGGACACCACTAATACTGTCAGCGACCCGGCGAGCCTGAGCCTGAACATCATCGCGGTGAACGACCCGCCAACGCTGAATGTAATAGGCGACCTTGGCCTTAATGAGGACGCCGGCCTCCAAACCGTGCTTCTTACTGGGATCACGCCCGGAGGCGGCGAAAATCAAACCGTCACCGTATCGGCCAGTTCAGACAACCCCGGACTGATCGCAAACCCCGTTGTCTCGGCCGATGGAAACCTGTCCTTCACCCCGTTTGGCGATCACTCCGGATCAGCCAAAATCACCGTGACCGTCACGGACAACGGGGGAACCGCCAACGGCGGCGTGAATACCTTTTCCCGGACGTTTACCATCACCGTTAATCCGGTGAACGATGCCCCGAGTTTCACCAAAGGACCGGATATTTATGCAGGGAGCAATGCAGAGGGACAAACCATCCCCAATTGGGCGACGGCCCTTCTCAGTGGCCCCCCGGACGAATCAGGGCAAACGCTCTCCTTCTTGCTCTCGAATGATGCAAACGGATTGTTCTTGACGCAACCGATAATCTCCTTCGACGGGACACTGACCTTCACACCGGCCGATGGCGTGTCCGGAGTGGCCATGGTGACAGTTCTGTTGGCAGACGACGGTGGAACAGCCAACGGCGGCGTGCCCATCAGCGACGTACAGACATTCAAGATTTACGTCGGGATCAACCGGGCTCCCGAGGTAAGTGTGTCGGGTTCTTCCATGCTTAATCCGGTTGCCCTCGGCAGCACAAGTTCGCCGGGAACTAGGGTCGGCGATTTCGCAACGGCCTTCATGAGCGATCCCGACGAGGGAACCCGTCTTGGCATCGCCATTACCACCGCGGACACCTCCAACGGCCAATGGCAATTTTCTGAAGACAAGGGACAAACGTGGCTGAATCTTGGCCAGGTCAGCGAATCGGCTGCCCGACTTCTTCAGGATGACGATTTTGTCCGTTTTGTGTCTAACTCCAACCACACCGGCACGGCCACACTAACCTACCACGCTTGGGACCAGACATCAGGCACGGCGGGAAGCACGGCCAATCTCATCAATAATGTCGGCGGTTCATCGGCATTCAGTGCCGCCACTCGGACGGCCACCATCCGGGTGGCGGGCATCTTCTCGTCGATTCTGGAAGACGCCAAATCCGGCGGCGGCGTCCTTTCGGGATTGCCCGGAACCGTCATCTCCGATCTGGACCCAAACGCCAAGCGCGGGATCGCCGTCGTCGGTTCCGATGGTGACTTGTCGGGAACTTGGCAGTTCTCCATCAACGCCGGGCGGTCTTGGGTTTCATTCGACACAATCAGTCCGTCGACGGCTCGATTGCTCCGCAGCACCGACCTCGTGCGATTCATTCCGGCCGCCAACCAATCGGGAGAGGTCTACCTCACCTATCACGCCTGGGATCAATCGGCTGGCGTGGCCGGCGGGGTCGTTGATCTCAGCTCTCCCGACAGTCAGGGAGGGGGCACCGCTTTTAGTTCAGGAGTCGATTATCTCTTCACTGTTGTTTCGCCGGTCAATGACCGGCCGGTACTGGATACCCTCTCGAACACGATTTTGACGACTGTTTCCCCGGCCGATACCGATCCGACGGGCGACACCGTCTCCGCCATCTTGGGATCAACCGTCACGGATGTGGATGGCATTGCCCCTCCCGGATTGGCCGTCACGGCGTTCGGCAAAACTGGCGGCGTTTGGGAATATCAATTGGCGGGTGATACCGATTGGACGCGATTGCCAAACGTCTCGGCTTCCTCCGCATTCCTCCTTGGCCCGACGGATCGCCTCCGCTTCCGGCCTACGACCGGCAGTTCAATCCGCACCATCACGCTCTCCTACAAGGCTTGGGACCGTACCATCGGCGAACCCGGAACCACAACAAACAGCAATGCCGGCACGGACTTTAGCGCTGGCGTGGAAACGGCAACCCTGAGCATTTCCTCGGTGGCGGCCGCTCCCGCAAGCGTTGCCCCGCTCCTCAATATCACTCCGGCAGTCTCCCTCACCGCCATCTTGGAAGACAGCAAACCGACAGGAGATTTGGTTTCAACGCTACTCGGCGGATCGACAAACGGAGTGGCCATCTCGGGATTGACCGGAACGACAACCGGTGTGTGGCAGTTTTCGACCAACAGCGGAAAAACGTGGAAAGCCATTGGAGATGTTTCGACGGCCTCCGCCCTGCTCCTTAACAACACGGACAAGATTCGCTATCTGCCCAATGCGAATTTCAATGGCGAAGCCACCATCACTTACCGGGCTTGGAATCGCACCCGTGGAACGGCGGGTTATTTTGCCAATCTCTCCTTGCCGGACACCATCGGGGGAAGCAGCCCCTTCAGCATCGCTGAGAAATCGGCCAGTATCACCATCATTCCGGTCAACGATCCCCCTGTGTTGAACATCTTGCCAAAACCGACCTTCACGAAGATCGCCCCCAACACGGTCGACCCGGCGGGCAACAACGTGCGGAGTCTCCTCGGCACCGCCGTGACCGACCCGGATGCCGGGGCCGAACAGGGCATCGCTGTCATCAAAGCTCCTTCAACGCACGGCGTCTGGGAATTCCAACTCGCCGGTGAATCGACGTGGAACCCGCTCTCCGCTTCGAGTTCATCCCAAGCAATGTTTCTGCGGCCGGACGATTTGATCCGCTTCATTCCCAAGCCCTCTTTTGTCGGTGTCGAAACGCTCACCTACCGGGCTTGGGACCAGACGACCGGGCAAGCGGGCGTTTTTGGCTCTTTGACCGGGAGCAAGTCCGTCAGCGCCGCCACGGAATCGGCGACCATCACCGTGAACAGCAATAACGACCGGCCGGTGCTTGACACGACGCCGAATGTTCAACTCTCTTCGGTGGCGAAGAACGATTCCCAATCAACCGGAGTCAGTTCGGGAAGTTTGCTCGGTTCCGCCGTGACTGATGCGGATGCCGGGACTGTTGCCGGGATCGCCATCACGGCGGCCGACAACAAGAACGGGACATGGGAATATTCGCTGGACGACGGAAGTTGGGTATCGCTCGGCATTGTCTCGTCGAATCATGCGTTGTTGCTGAAATCAACAGACAAGATTCGTTTCGTGCCTAATAACGGGTTTGTCGGCTCGGCAACGATCAAATACAAGGCATGGGACCAAAGCGACGGGTTGGCGGCGGGCCAAATCACCACCGCCGGTTCAACCGCTTACAGTGCGGCCATTGAAACCGCGACCGTGGCCGTTAACAGCGCCCCCATGCTGACTTGGGCGTAAATGCAGATCAAAATCGGTCAAAGACGCATCAATACCTGAGCCGGATTGATCGCCTTGTATCGCCCCTTGTTCGCCGTGATCTCAAACGCCTTCGGGACGGATTCGATTCCGTGGAGAATATGGCCAATCGTGGGCGTCAGACGCACACGGCCCGTGGCCGCCAACCGCACCGTATGCTCAAGATGCCCTCGGGTGCTGACATCCGGGAAGAGATATCGCAGGCTGCGCTCACGGAACAAATCGATATTGAGTTCCAGCGGGCCGCCGAACCAAGATACTCCGATGATTTTGCCCCCGGAGCGTACCGCGTCGATGGCTTGCAAGAGCGACTGGTGACCGGCAAGCCCCTGTTTCGGACTGCCGCCGGCGCACTCGAAAACCACATCAGCCCCGATTCCTCCGGTCAGGTCGCGGATCGCGGAAACCACATCAACCGAACGCGCGTTGAGCGCATGATCGGCCCCGAGTTGACGGGACATTTCACATGCCTCGTCACGAACATCCACGGTGATTATCAAGCCGGCGCCGCTCAATCTGGCAATCTGCAAACATTCCAATCCCATGCTTCCCTGGCCGAAAATCACCACGGTGTCCGCGATTTTCAATTGAGCGGTCTCGACGGCGGCAACGCTGTCGCTCAACGATTGCAGGCAGGCGGCCTCGCTGTCCGAGATGCGATCATCCACCTTCACGAGTGAAATGGCCGGAAGGATTGCCCGTTCGGCAAAACAACCCGGCAGATCGAAACCGATCACCGGGCCTTTGCGGCACAGGTCGCCTCGCTCCGTGCGACATAACGGGCAGTCGCCACAGGGCAGTTTGGCCCGTGCGGCGACACGATCTCCGGGTTGGAATCCTTCGACTCCCAAACCGACTTCAAGAATGCGAGCACAAAACTCGTGACCGAAAAGCTGTATTGGGGCCGAAGTCTCCAATCGACGTTTGATCCGATCATAAGCCAGCGTCGGGATGCCATAAGCGAGTTGAGCCTCCGTCACGCTGGGTTGCACGCAAAGCGGTTCGACAAGCACATGGCCCGGCCCGCACTTGGGTTCCGGCACGTCGTCCAGTCGCATGTCGCTGAAACCGTGGAATCGCCAGGCTTTCATCGCGTCAGTCTCCCTGCTTGCGAACAAACTTTTGAAGCGAGTGACAATCGGCCGGAACCAATCCGCGGTTGCCCCCTGCGGACCAGGTTACTTCGGTCACATAAATGTCACCCCGAGAGTCCAGGCAGATGTCGTGCGGGGCAAAGAAATCGCCGGGTGAGCAGGGGTTCCGGCCGCCACCCCAGCGAGCAAGCAACCGACCGTTCGGATCAAAAATGCTCACACGACCACCCGGCGAATCCGGACTCGGGGGTTTCGTGCCCGGCCACATCCCCGCGCGATAGCCCAGCTCGGCCACATAGATATCACCCGAGAGGTCGATAAAAATCTGACTTGGCCGGACCACATCTGTCCATTCGGAAAGATACCGCCCATCCGGAGCAAAGAGTTGTATTCGGCTGTTCTCACGATCAGCCACGAATACCGTTCCCTGCCGATCCACCGCAATGCCGTGCGGCACATGAAATTGTCCCGATCCGGCGCCTGGCTCGCCCCATGAAAACAAGAGCCGACCTTCAGAGGAAAACTTGTGGACGCGGGCGTTGCCGTATCCGTCGGTGATGTAGAGATCTCCCTCCGGGGAAATAGCCAAATTCGTCGGGTAATGGAAAGGCGGGCCGGCATGGCGAATCGTGCGATAGTCCACGCTCGTCGCACCAGTGTCCGAAGGCTGCCCCTTCACACCCAAGGTCAGCAGTAGCCGGCCATCGGGGGTAAACTTGTGGACCACATGGCCCAAGTCATCCGTGCAATAGATGGCATCGTCCGGGCCGATGGTCAAACCGTGCGGCCGCACGAACAGCCCCTCTCCCCACGAAGCAAGAAAATTGCCGTCCAGGTCAAACACAAGAACCGGATGGTCCCCCCGGTTGAAAACATAAATTCGGTCTTTGGAATCGACGGCCACGGCAGCCACTTCCGTCCATGTGATCCCGGCGGGCCGTTTCGCCCAATGGTCGTCGGCCTCGAAGCCAAACTCCCGACAATTCCCATGAGAATCGAATGTGGTGTTCACGAGACGCGCCCTTCCTCTTTGCTCACTGGCACGGCTGGCTCTTCGTCAGGCGGTTCCGGCATCAGCAGCGCGATCGCCGCCGCCGGGATGAACAGGAATCCGGCGTAGAAAAGCGCCAGCCGATAGTCTCCCACTTCGGTGAACAACCCAAACAACACCGTGCCCACTCCGGCGGCAATTCGGCCAAAGTTGTAACAAAAACCTGCTCCCGTCGTGCGCAACAATGTCGGGAAAAGAGGCGGCAGATACATGGTGAACAGGCCGAAGACTCCCTGACAAAGTCCGATCACGGCAAGGCCATACCACAGTTCGCGGAGTTCAAGCGGAGTGCCATAGGTCATCATCAGAGCCAGGAAATACCCGACACACAGGCAGGCAATGGCCCGCCGATACTTGAGCCAGCGAGCCAGCGCGGCCGCCAGAAAATTGCCGACAATCGATGACCCGATGACCAGCCAGACGATCCGGCTGACCAATTGACTCTTCTCCGCGTCATTCCACTGGTTCAATTCCGGCAGATTCCGCAAGTGCTGCAAATACCAAAACAGAAACGCCCAATGCGCCGTGAGGGCAAATGAACACACAAGCAGCGTCAACACACTGATTCGTCGAACCGGTCCGCGAAACAGGTCCAGAAAACGTGGTTCAACGTGGCCGGTTTTTTGTTTGGCTCCCTGCCATTCCTCCGGTTCCGGCACGGCCCGGCGAATCCACAACACAATGAACGCCGGCAGCACGCCGACCAGAAACACCGTGCGGTGCGGATAACCGGCCCAGCCAAGCAACAAGAAATTCGCCAACCCGGCGAGCATCACCCCCAGATTCACCGCCGTCTGGAGAACGGCCGCCATCCACGGCCGCCAGGCGCGCGGCCAGGTCTCTGACAACAGCGAGGCGCCGACCGCCCATTCCCCGCCGATCCCGAGGGCGGCCAGGAATCGGAAGATCATCAACTGCCACCATGTCTGCGCGAAGTACGACAGCCCGGTGAACATCGCATAAGTCAAGATCGTCAGCATCAGAGCCCGACTGCGACCGATCCGGTCCGCGATCCGGCCGAAAAAGCCGCCGCCCAAGGCCCAGCCGAAAAGAAAAGCCGCCTGAATCCACGAGCTATAAAAGCCAACTTGCGGATCTTTCTGATCGGCAACACCAAGCAGACCGGCCACGAACGGAGCCGCGATAAGCACATACAGGTGCATGTCGAGGCCATCGAACAGCCAGCCCATCCAGGCGGCAGCCCCGGACTTCCACTGCTGCGCGGAAAGGTCTTTGAGCCTTGTGACCTCGCGGCCCGTGGTTGGGGGAGAAGTTGGTTCGGCAGGAATTGGAGGCGTCGAAGGTGATGTCATCGCCAGCAGTTACTTTCCCGTTAGGAGAGGATAAAAAACATATTGAACATGCTGAATCCAATTTACGAAGCCGAAAGCCAAAGGACCGTGTTCAATTCGTAGCCAAAAAATGCGATTCAGCGGGCAACTTGGTTGAAAATGCCAACAAGGGCATACGGAGCACGCCTCTCAGTTGTCTCGCGATTTGAGAACGTCAGGGTGTGGTTCCCGTCTTTCGATGATACATCAACAGTAGCCCGACCGGAATGTTTCATTACCAGCCGCTTGGCATAGCCGTGCAGATCAAACACATGAAAATCCTTATGCTTCTGTTGGGCTTTTCACTGGCCGCCACTTCTATCGCGGCCCCGCCAAAGGAAGGTTACCAAACCATGGTCGCGGTCACCGCTCCGACACGCCTCGACTGGACGTTTGCCCTGACCAACCGCAGCCTTGATCCCATTCCGAAAGACTTCCTCCCGGACTATGATTCGACGAGACAGTCGTTCGATTTGTTCATGCCGCCAAAACGTGATCCGAAGAAACTGCTGCCGGTCGTCCTCTTCATTTCGCCTGGCAAAGAACCCGCCGGTTGGAAACAATTTGAGACGGCGTGCAAAGAACTTGGTTTCGTCTTCATCGGCGTGCGCGAGGCGGGCAACGATTGTCCGATGAAGAAGCGTGTCCGCATCGTGCTGGACGTGTTGGATGAAGTGCGACGAACGCTGCCGACCGACCCGGATCGCACCTATGTTGCTGGTTTCTCAGGCGGCGGTCGGATCGCCTGCTCCATTGCATTCGCACTTCCGGAACATTTTGGCGGCGTGCTGTCGTTCTGCGCGGCCGAAGAATTCCGGCAAGAATCATGGCTGCGGCAGCGTTGCATCGACCGTCTAAGCGTGGCTTTCGTGACCGGCACGGAAGACTTCAACCGGGGCGAAGTGGAACGATGGCGGGGGCCGCAATTGAAAATGGTCGGCGCGCGTTCACGAGTCTGGGTGCAAGACAAACTCGGGCATGGCATTCCCGATGGAAAGATTATCCCCGAGACTCTTCGCTGGCTCGACGAGGGGGTGAAACCACGGCAGGAACTGGCGAAGAAGTATCCGGCCACGCGCGCCAAAACTGACACCGAACCAACGCGAGAGGACGCCGCCAAAACGCTGTTGGCAGAGGGTAAGGAACGGTTGAAACAACGGGAAACGCAGTTCAGCGGGTTGATGCTCCTGCAAGGCTGTATGAACCGCTGGCTTGGCACAAAATCCGCCGAGGAAGCAAAGAAGATACTGCTGGATTATGAGGCCAAAACTGACAAGCCTTGGGAAGCCGACGACTTGGTGGAACAACGGAAGTTCCTTGTCGCGGAGGCGAAGTCTCTCGATTCCTATGCCTCCGGTGATTTGCCGGCTCAATATCTCAAACTGCGCCCGGACATGGCAAAGAAAGCGATTGAATTGTGGAAACTGATCTTCGCCGATGGCCCGGCCACCAAAGCCGGCGAGGAAGCAAAGAAACGCATTCCGGAACTGGAAAAACTGACCGGCAAATAAACCCGATCAGAGAAGTTCGCTGATCGGTGTTCCGGTGGGCAGAATTGGCATCGGGCGGCCGCGATGATCGAGGAACGACTCGTTGAAGTCGATGCCAAGATGGCGATAGACCGTGGCCCAGAGATCATTCGGCGTCAACGGGCGATCCTTGGGGTGTTCCCCCTTGGAATTGGTCGAACCGACCACCTGCCCCGTCTTCATGCCAGCGCCGGCCATGATGAGCGACATCGCCTGCGGCCAGTGATCCCGGCCGGGGTGCATCACGCCAGTCTGTGATCCTTTGGTGTTCTCGATGCGTGGTGTCCGTCCAAACTCGCCGGTCACGAGAATCATGGTCTTTTTGTCGAGACCCCGCTGATAAACATCCTCAATGAGCGCCGTGACCGCTTGGTCGTAAATGGGCAAACGGACCTTCAAATCATCCCAGATATGACAATTCACCGCGTGCGAATCCCAATTGTAGGTGCCTTGCTTCAATGACGGCACGCCGGATTGATACGGATTCTCCATGATGAGAGTGACAAAGCTGACCCCCGCCTCCACAAGACGCCGGGCCATGAGAGCCCGCTGGCCCCAACAATGGCGGCCATAGCGATTTCGCACGGAATCCGATTCCAAAGACAGATCAAAGGCTTTTTTGGCCCGGTCTGTCGTGAGCATGTTGACGCCGCGTTGCTGGAATTGGTCCAGTGTGTCCATCGCGCCAGAGGCATCAATCTTTCGGTTGATTCGATCAAGTCCGGCGAGCAATTTGAAACGGTCGTTGGCCCCGGATGCCACCGAAGCGATGGGGGCAAGTCCGGGAACATTAAATTGGGGCTGGCTCGGGTCGCCCTGCACCGTGAACGGCGTGTGAGCCATTCCCAAGTAGGCGGCTCCTTGGGCGAACACATCGCCGGTGCGTCCCCCCGGATTCATCGACACATAATTGGGAACGCCACGGTTCAGATGCTCGCGGCATTTGGCGACGATGGAACCGGTCGCCGGGGCATCGTTGACCGTATCGACGGGCGTTGCGGGAACAACCCCGGTCATCATGCGTTTGTGCCCGCCGCCGTGATCGGCGAAATCATGCGAAATCGAACGGACGACGGAGAATTTGTCGGCAATGGCCGCATGTCGCGGCATCAGTTCGCAAACATCGATTCCCGGAACCTTGGTGCGAACCGGGTTAAACGGCCCCCGGATCTCGGTCGGGGCGTCCGGTTTCATGTCGTACATGTCAATGTGGGGCGGTCCGCCGGGAAGCCACACAAAGATGATGGAGGTTTCCGGGTCGGATTCCTTGCCCAAACCGGCCGCCTGCGCTCGCATGCGAAACAGATCGGGAAGCGTCAACCCGCCGATGCCAAGCATCCCGGCGGCCAGAAACTCACGACGCGCAAGCGGACCGGGGCAAAATGAATGTGGCATATTGGTGCGATACTTTGGCAGGAAGTATTGGTATGCACCAACATTGTATCACTTTTTTCGCCGCCGGTTACGTTAAGATTTGGCGAACGACACGCCCGTGAACATCGGTTAAACGGAAATCGCGGCCGGCGTATCGATAGGTTAACTTCTCGTGGTCCAGCCCGAGCAGATGCAGGATTGTTGCATGAAGGTCGTGAACGTGGACTTTGTCCGTCATGGCGGCGAATCCAGCATCATCGGTCGTCCCGTGAACATGCCCCTTCTTGACCCCGCCGCCGGCCATCCAGATGGTGAAACCGTGGCGGTTGTGATCCCGACCGGGTCGCGTCGTCGGGTGCGGGAGTTCGGCCGTCGGGGTCCGGCCAAATTCCCCACCCCAGACGACGAGAGTGTCGTCCAGCATTCCTCGTTGTTTCAAATCTTTGATGAAGGCCGCCGTCGGCCGGTCAATGTCGGCGCAAGCTTTGGGAATGCGTTCGTCCAGTTCGCCGTGATGGTCCCAAGGGAAGCCGGGGCCATACCACGCCTGCACGACTCGCACCCCGCGTTCCAGTAATCGCCGGGCCAAGATCAACTGCCGGGCTTGCGGGCCGGGGCCATACATGTCGAGTATCTTTTGCGGTTCCTTGGTCAGATCGAACGCCTCGGCCGCCTCGACCTGCATCCGGAATGCCTGCTCGAAACTTTGGATGCGGGCCTCCAACCGCCCTTCGGCCGGGCGGGCGGCTTGGTGGGCCGCGTTCAACCGGGCCAGCAAGTCGAGTTGCGCCCGCTGATCGGCCGACGACACCCGCGAGTTCTTGATATTTTCAACAAGTTTGTCCACTTCTTGGTGCTTGGAATTGACAAAAGTGCCTTGATACGAGGGCGGGAGAAATGCCGACTGCCAGTTCTGAGCCTCGTTCAGCGGATAGCCGTCCGGACAGAGAGCAATGAAGCCAGGCAGGTTTTGGTTTTCAGAACCCAGCCCGTAAGTCACCCACGACCCCAAGCTCGGCCGACTGAGCCGAACCGCCCCGGTGTTCATGAACATGATCCCGCCGTCATGCGAGATATCATCAGCGTGCATTGACCGGACGACGCAAAGGTCATCAACCACACTGCCGAGGTTCGGCAGCAACTCGCTCATCTCGATCCCGCTCTGGCCGTATTTGCGGAATTTCCACTGCGAGTCAAAAGCAGGGCTGCGACTCGCCTGGGCATCGCCCGCGCCGGGAATGATGTCGCGCGGGATCGGTTTGCCGTTGAGCTTTTTCAACAATGGCTTCGGGTCAAACAGATCAACCTGCGACGGCCCGCCATTGGCAAACAGATGGACAAACCGCTTCGCCTTGGGTGCGAAATGCGGCCGACCCAGTTCACTGGCGATTGCTGACTTGCCTTCGCCGAGCAAATGCGCCAAAGCCAAGCCGCCGATACCGGCGCCGCCGCGAAAGAGCATGTCGCGACGAGAGGGCAAACCGTTCGGGACAAAGTGCGAACCAATCATGTCGGCGACTCCCGGTCAGTCAAGAAAGACAAACTCGTTGGCTTCCAACAATATTTGCGAAAACCGCTCCCACGGGCCAAACACCGGCGGGACGGCAGTGGCGGTTGGCGGCCTAAAATCCTTGCCTGAATCCCACACCGCCTTCGCGTCTCCGGCCACCTTGATGACCGGTGACCACTCGAACCCTCCGTGCTGCTCCCGGCCACGGGCGTCAACCACGAAATCGATCACATCCCCGGTTTTCACCACCACATTAGTGGCGTCGGTTGTTTCTTCGGTACCGTGGACAAGCCACGCTCCAAGAAGCCCATGCCGTCCGGAGACAATCCGGCCACGGACTCCGTCGCCGATTGGTTGAAGCGAATTTGATTGGGAAGACAAAACACCCGTGATCGACACGGTGCCATCGCGAGGAGCAACCCAACGGCGAACGACGGCGATGCGGCCATTCCGACCGGCGTTCCCACCGCGACCATGCAAACTCGCCCGGCCGACAGCCGGATCATTCTCCTGCGGGCCGCCCTTCCATTGGCCATTGCTAAAGAACGTAAATGGCTGAAAACTTATCATGCGTTTTTCGGTTTCGCTGAATTCGCCGGTTCCACACTGCCACGCATCGGTCAACGGTTGTTCAGCCACGGGTTTCGCAGTGCCGACAAACGCCAGCCCGAGCGACAATTCCTCGGCGGATGGGGCGCGGCCATAAGTCAAACGGTAAATCGTGGTGATTCTCTCTTCCGGAGTCTTTGCCGATTCCGTCCTTCGGGCCAAGTCGGCCGCACGATCAAGGACAAATCTGTCGTTCATCAAAAAGAGGGCCTGCTGCGGACCGGCGGTCTCGAACCGGCCGGGGACGTGGGCATCCGCGCTGGGGAAGTCGAAATTGCGAAAGAAGCCGGGCAGGGAGAGGCGATCAACCATGCCATAGACGGTCCGGCGGTAGGCATTGGGGCGGGTCAAATCATCGGCCAGTCCGCCGCCCAACGGATCAAGTCGGCCGGCGGCCGTCAGCAGAGAGTCGCGGACTTCCTCGAATCCGAGTCGCCTCGGCGTCGCCCGCCACAACAGCCGATTCTCCGGGTCAACCGCCCGCGCCGCCGGACGATCCAGACTTGCTTGTTGATACGTCGCCGACAACAAGATGTGGCGGTGGAGTTTCTTGAGCGACCACCCCTCGGCGACAAACCGGCGGGCCAAATAATCAAGCAATTCTGGTTGGCTCGGCGTTTCCCCTCGCGTGCCGAAATCGCTCGGAGTGCGAACCAAACCGACTCCGAAATGCCATTGCCAGACCCGGTTCACTATCACTCTGGCGGTCAATGGATTGGCCGAATCGGTAATCGCCGTGGCAAGCTGTTCGCGGCCCTTGCCGGAATCAAATCGCGGCCCGTTTTCCTTGTCCAGCACAGCCAAAAAACGGCTCGGAGCATCATCGCCGGGCAGGCTCGGATTGCCGCGCACAAACACTTTTTGGGCATATCCACGAGGTGACTCTCGCAGAACCGGCGCCCGTGGCGGCGAGCCGGGTGAATCAAAGTAGACTCGGGCCAATTGGACTTCTTTGTTTCGTAATTCATCCGTGTCTTTCCGCGTGAAGTAATCCATCACCTCATCCGGCTTGAACCCAAGCGGGGACTCGCGGGCAACCGACACCTGCCGAATCGCTTCGGCGGCCGGGTCTGCGATAACGGTGGAACCAGCATGTTTGGCAATGAGTTCGCCATATCGCTCGGCAACATCTTTGAGCGTTGTCGGCGTGGCGGCAAACGCCGCGGCGACGATGTTATTACGGGGCATTTTGCGAATAGCCGATGTGATCTCGGCGGCTTTCGTGGAAAAGGTCGCATCATCCGGCGAAGCGAACGCTCGCCAAATGGCGAACACCGGGTCGTCTCGGTCCTCGCACTGTCGCAGATAAGTCACCCATCGTCGCAACAGGCGGTCATTGAGTTTCTTCCCGTTCACAATCGTTTTGAAAGCAAACTCATCGGCCCCTTGGACCTCGCGGGCGGCGAGCAAGTATTCCGCGATCTTTTTGGGCGAACGGATTTCAGCCGCCACTGCCGCCTGACGAGTTTCGATGAACTTCCGGACTTCCGCGATTGCCGGAGCGGCCTCATGTCGGAATGACAGGTATTGATCAGCCCGCTCAGATAGGGGGGTGATTTTCGCCAAGATTTCCCGCCGCATCCGGACCATTTCAGCAAGTTCATCTTTTGACAAGAACTGGCCAAGTTCACCCATCGAAATTTGCGCCGGGGCGTCATTGCCCCGGATTAGTTGACGCACGGTTTCCTGATCGGCATCAGTCGATGTCTCGGGCGAATCGAACTTCGAGAAGAGTTTTGCGTATCGGTTCGCCAGATCGTCCAGCGACTTCGGCGGCGACATGAGAATCGCCGCGACGTGCCGATTCAGCATCTTGGCCGCTTTTTCCTTCTCGGTAACAGCGGCAGTTTTTTCCGCAAATTCAGCGGGTGGGATTGAGGCGAACGCGAACCAAGGGCCATAAACGGAATGCGGAGTTTTGTTGAACCGTTGGAGCATTCTGGCCCAGCCAAACAAGATTGGTTCGGTCAGTCCTTGGGCCTTCGCCGCCGCCCGGATGTCGTTGTCGGATTTGCCGACCAAGGGGGTCGCCGCCATGAGGTAGGCAGCCGTCTTCTCTAGTGTGCGGTATTCAGCCCGCACTCGTTCCTGTCGGTCGGCGAGTTGTTTGTCGAGGCGTTCCCGGAGCCGGGCGATTTCGGCCTCCGTGGCGGCATCCACCGGCGGGGGTTCTGTCTCGGGCAATTCGGCAAGGATTCCCGCGCCCTCGGCGGGCATCCTCGCGGCGGCAAAGAGGCCGTAGAGCGAGTAATAATCCTTCGCGGAAACCGGATCGAACTTGTGATCGTGACAACGGGCACATTGGACGGTCAGCCCAAGCAAACCACGGGTGACAACATCAATCTGGTCGTCAATCACATCGTGGATGTTTCCGGTGAACCATCGGCCAACTGTCAGAAAACCAAGGGCGGCCTGATCTGTTGGCCGGGCGTTCGGAATCTGGTCGGCCGCCAGTTGGAGACGGATGAAGCGATCATAGGGCATGTCTTCGTTCAATGCCCGGATGACCCAGTCGCGGTAGGCATAGGCAAACGGAATGCGGCGTTCTTCCCCGGCCCCGACCCACTTCGTGTCGGCATACCGGGCGACATCCAGCCAGTGCCTGCCCCAGCGTTCGCCGTAAGCCAGTGATGCGAGCAACCGGTCAATCGCCTTCTCGAACGCACTTTCCGATTGGTCGGCCAAGAAGGCTTCCATCGCTTCGGGTGTCGGCGGCAGACCGGTCAGGTCGTAGGTCGCGCGGCGAAGAAGCGTTCGCTTGTCCGCCGGAGGGGATGGTGTCAGACCTTTTTCTTCCAATCGGGCCAAGACGAATCGGTCAAGCGGTTCCTTTGGCCAGTCGCCTGCCCGCACTGTTGGCGGGGCCGTTTCTTTCGGCGGTTGCAAACTCCAGAATTGTCGGGCCTTGGCGAGATCGGCCATTGTCGTCGCCGTCGGCCCCGAGGTTGCGGTTCCGGGAAAAGGAAGGCCCATCTGAATCCAAGCCGCGAGATCTCGGATTTGGTCGGCGTTGAGCGGAGGCTCGCCCTCGGGCGGCATCTTCAGTTCTTTGTCGGTCCCGCGCACGGCCCGCATCAACAGGCTCGCGGCCGGATCGCCGGAGACGGCCCCCGGCCCGGAGCGGCCTCCCTTCAAAATCTCCGCTCGGGAGTCAAGCCGGAAGCCTCCCTTTGCTTGTTTCTTCTCGGCCGAATGGCACTTCGCGCAATGCTCGATCAACACCGGCCGGATTTTCTTCTCGAAGAACTCCGTCTCGGCGCGAGACGGGTCGGCAGCCGCCAGTCCGGCGGGGAGAGTGATCGAAAAAACAGCCGTTGCAAGGAGAGAACCGAATCGGGACATCGTAAGTCCGTCGGAGAGCGGTTGGGGATGTCAGATCATTCCACCACAAGGTGGGACCGTTGATTGTGGCCGTGCGGCTTGGCGGGTTTCTTGGCGCGCGGGTGGAGTGAGAATAATCGTACCATAGCATCACTCCCGTTGTCTATCTTGTGGGCGAGTGATTTTTCCAACCATCGGGAGAATCTTGTTCTTCGCCTTCAAGAACAAATCGTGATTTCGGATTTCGCCTGACCGACGTTCTCTTCTCTTTTGGGAATGTGAACTTGTCAACGGAAACAAGGAGAAAACGCGATGTTCCGCCTTGCGTTGATGCTTCTCGTCACTGCTCCGCTCTCGTTCGCAATGGGGGAAATTCCAAGGATCGTTGTCTCTGACGACGGCAAAGGGTTCGTGCTAAAACCCACGGGAAAGGCCTTCGCCCCTTGGGGCTTTAATTACGATCACGACGCGGAAGGGAGATTGATTGAGGATTATTGGGAGTCTGAATGGGAGAAAGTTGAACGTGCTTTCCGGGACATGCGAAAATTGGGAGCGAATGTCGTTCGCATTCACCTGCAAGTCGGCAAGTTCATGGATGGGCCGGATAAGCCGAACGAGAAGAATTTGGGGCGACTGAAAAAACTACTGGCACTGGCCGAGTCAGAAAACTTGTACCTCGATCTCACGGGATTGGGATGTTACCACAAGAAGGATGTCCCCGCGTGGTACGACAAGCTCTCCGAAAAAGACCGGTGGGATACCCAAGCTCGTTTTTGGGAATCAGTGGCCGGAACATGCGCGATGAGTCCGGCTGTGTTCTGCTACGACTTGATGAACGAACCGGTGGTTCCGGGCGGGAAACGCAAGGACGGTGATTGGCTGGGACCGACTTTCGGCGGCAAGCATTTCGTGCAAGCCATCGCTCTCGATCAAGCCGGGCGGCCCCGACCGGCGATTGCCGCTCAATGGGTGAAACATCTCAAGACGGCCATTCGGAAGGTTGACAAACAACATCTCATCACCATCGGTTTGGTTGATTGGAGTCTTGACCGGCCGGGGCTGACCTCGGGATTTATCCCATCGAAAATCGTTGAAGATTTGGATTTTGTTTGCGTCCACTTGTACCCAGTGCAAGACAAAGTTGACGAGGCATTGAAGACCTTGGAGGGGTTTTCGCTTGGGAAGCCGGTGGTGATTGAGGAAACGTTTCCGCTGAAATGTTCGATGGACGATTTCGCCAAATTCGTCGCGGGATCCAAGAAACACAACGCCGGGGTGATCGGCTTTTACTGGGGCACACCGCTGGAGGAATTGCGGCGTTCCAAAGAATTGCGAGATGCCATCTTGCTCGCCTGGCTAGATTTTTTCTCGAAAAACCGGCCCGATGCGAAGAAGGACTGACGAGACATCCCCTGTTCATGATGAACAGGGGACACATGCCGAGCAATCACTTACTTGGGCAGTTTTTCGATCAGTTCCAGCACGGCCTTGCTGTCTTCGGCCGGCTTCACCGACGAGTTGACCGAGAGAATCTTGCCGTCTTTGCCGATAACGAAAGTCCATCGGGCGGCAGTCACATCACGCTTCAGTTCGACGGCGTTTCCGTCGGCGTCCTTTGTCTTGAACACGCCGCCGGCCTTCACGGGCACGCCGAACTTCTTGGCCACTTCGCCCTTTTCATCGGCCAGCAGCGGGAAGTTCAGCTTGTGAACTTGTTTGAAAATCTTGTGGTTGGCCACTGAATCGCCGCTGACGCCGACAACTTCGACACCCTTTTCCGTCAACTTGCCTTGGTCGTCCCGGAAAGCGCAGGCTTGCTTGGTGCAACCGCCGGTCAGGTCGGCCGGGTAGAAGTAAACGACGAGGATTTTCTTCCCGACGTGGTCGGCCGACTTCCAAGGCTTGCCTTGGTCGTCCACGCTTTCAAACACGGGGGCCGCGTCGCCGACTTTGATGTCGTCGGCCTTGGCCAGACCGACCATCGCCACCATCGCCAGCGAGGCGACGGAGAATTTCAAAAACCGAATCATGTTGAAACTCCTGAGTATGGGGAGATAACCCGCGAGGGTGGTCTATCAACCGGCCAAACACTCGAACAGCGGGCATCAAGAGGAGTTCGCAAAGACTTCACGGCAAGGGGACAATTCGCGCAAAACGAGGCATCAGGTTTTCAAAAATCTGGTAAAAATCTGCCTCAAATCAGGTCAAAAATGTGTTCAAAAATGGCTTCCAAGACGTGCTTTTCGACCACTTTTTTGTCGTTTTCAGCCCAAAACTGGTCATTTTCCGGTCAAAAACTGGACACCACCCATGCGAATTCCCCGGCGATTACACCCACCTGCCCAAATGATTTTGGCATAATCCGTCATGGTTCTGCGGAATCCGCGATTTTTTGGCCCCTTTCAAAATGGGCCATAAGAACCACCCGCACGGTGGCGGCCGGGCGCGTTCATCACCCGCCGACCGGCCAGCCTCAATAAATCTTCCTCGTCCGAACCGGGTAAGCATTATCCTCTGATGACCCCTCAAGATGAGATGGTTTTCTGAAGCCAGATTCTCCAAGTCTGATTCCCCGTTGACGAAAGGCCCCCGGTTCGCGGTACACTGAATCAAGGGAATGATTTCGGCAAAAGAGATTTCGGGCCGTCAGGTCAATCGCCTCCGGAGGAACCCATGCACGACAATATCCTTCAAACCGTCGGCCACACTCCGCTGGTGAAACTTCGCCGGGTGACAGAAGGGCTGGCTCCCGTCATCGCGGCCAAAGTCGAGGCGGCCAACCCCGGCGGCAGCACCAAGGACCGCGTGGCGGTCGCCATGATTGCCGATGCCGAGAAACGCGGCTGGTTGCGGCCGGGGGGCACCATCATCGAGGCCACCGCCGGGAACACCGGCGTCGGGCTGGCGATGGGGGCGGCCGTGAAGGGTTACCGCTGCATCTTTGTGTTGCCGGACAAAATGTCGAGCGAGAAGATCAGCCTGTTGAAAGCCTACGGGGCCGAAGTCGTCATCACCCCCACCAGCGTCGCCCCCGATTCACCGGATAGCTACAACGGCGTCGCCGACCGGCTTTCACGGGAAATTCCCGGCGCCTGGCGGCCCAACCAGTTCACAAATCTCTCCAACCCAGAGGCCCATTACCGCACCACCGGCCCGGAGATTTGGGAGCAGACGGACGGAAAGGTGACGCATGTTGTCGGGGGAGTCGGTACTGGCGGAACCATTTCCGGGGTTGCCAAATATCTGAAGGAACTCAACCCGGACGTAAAGATCATCGGGGCTGATCCGGAGGGGTCGATTCTCTCCGGGGGCACACCGCATGGATGGAAAGTCGAGGGCATTGGCGAGGATTTCGTTCCCAAGACATTCAACGGCCAGTTGGTGGACGACTGGGTGCGGGTGAGCGACGCGGAATCGTTCCACATGGCCCGCGAAGTCGCCCGACGGGAGGGGATTCTTGTCGGCGGTTCGTGCGGCACCGCCATCGCCGCCGCTCTGCGCTATGCCCGGCGTCTGACGGCCAACGATCTCGTGGTGGTGATCTGTCCTGACACCGGCCGAAACTACCTCAGCAAGTTCTTCGACGAATCGTGGTTGATCGCCAATCAACTGCAATGGGTGAAGACCGATGTTTTCACCGTGGGCGATCTTCTCAAAAAGCGAGGCGAACGGGCGATGTTCACCGTCAGCCCAATCGCGACGGCCGCCGACGCGATCAACATGTTGCAGACAGCGGGCATCTCGCAATTGCCGGTGTTGGAGGACGGCAAACCCGTCGGCAGTGTGCAGGAAGTGACGCTCGCCCGCATCTTGCACGACCACCGCGACCCGGCGACCGTGAGCATCGCCGAGATCATGGCGAAGCCCCTCCCGCAACTCGACATCATCACCCATCTGGACGAAGCCTATCGCCTGTTGATGGCCGGAAACACCGGCGTGCTGGCCACCCATCACGGCGAAGTGATGGGGATTGTCACCCGCATCGACCTGATTGATTACTGGACGAAGAAGGCCGACCCGAAGCCCCTGAAAGGAAGCCAATCATGAGCCAGCCTCACGAAGAACCCCACGGATTCGCCACGCGGGCCATCCACGCCGGACAGGCCGCCGACCCCGCGACCGGGGCAACCATTGTGCCGATCTACGCCACCTCCACCTACACTCAAGCGGCCCCCGGCGATCACAAAGGCTACGAGTATTCCCGCAGCGGCAACCCAACCCGGACCGCGTTGGAAACCTGTCTGGCCGAACTGGAGGGAGGCGAACGCGGACTGGCTTTCGCCTCCGGATTGGCGGCCACCACGGCCGTCTTTCAAGGTTTGTTGAAACCGGGCGATGAAGTGCTGGCGGCCGCCGACCTCTACGGCGGCACGTTCCGATTGCTCGACAAAGTTTTCAAACCTTGGGGCCTGTCGACGAAATACACGGAAGATCCCTCTCACGAGGGATTCGCCAAACTCATCACTCCGGCCACCAAACTGGTTTGGATCGAGACGCCGACCAACCCGCTGTTGCAAATCCTTGACATCAAGGCCATTGCGGATTTGGCCCATCATCATGGGGCGTTGTTCGCCGTGGACAACACATTTGCTTCGCCGTACTTGCAACAACCAATCCGACTCGGAGCGGACATCGTTGTCCACAGCACCACGAAATACCTCGGCGGTCATTCAGATGTGATCGGCGGGGCAGTGATCGGCCCCAAGGCCCTGCTCGAACCGGTGAAATTTTACCAGAACGCCGCCGGAGGCGTGCCCGGCCCGTTCGACTGTTTCCTCACGCTTCGCGGCATCAAAACATTGGCTCTGCGAATGGACCGACATTCAGCCAACGCCGCCGAACTCGCGGACTGGCTGGCCGTCCATCCGCAGGTGGCGAAGATTTATTACCCCGGCCTCGCCGACCATCCCGGCCATGCCATCGCGGCCCGACAGATGAAATCCTTCGGCGGGATGATCTCCCTGCAACTGCACGGCGGGGCCGACGCCGCCCGGAAGTTCCTGACCCGGACAAAACTCTTTAGTCTCGCGGAAAGCCTCGGCGGGGTTGAGAGTCTGGTCAATCACCCGGCAACCATGACCCACGCCAGCATTCCGAAGGAAGTTCGCGTCGCCCGAGGCGTGGACGACGGGCTGATTCGGCTAAGTGTCGGAATCGAAGATGTGGCCGATTTGCGGGCCGATTTGCGTGAAGCGTTGGGATGAGCCGTGTGAGGAAAGAGAACCATTTCGCCCGGCCCGAATCGTTTCCCTTTCGGACGGTGGTTTGGTATACTTCACGCATTGGCTCGTCCCGTATTTCCCCTCACGGTGTTTTCCGGATCGGATCCCGTTATGCCCGCACAGTTGCTGGCTCTCACGGATGGCCCGAGTATTCTCCTCGACAAGCCAATCGTGTTGCTCGGACGACATGCCGAGTGTGATTTGCAATTGAATTCCCGCAAGGTGTCCCGCCGCCATTGCTGTGTGGCCATTGTGAAGGATTACCTCGTTGTCCGCGACCTTGGCAGCACCAATGGAATCCGCATCAACGGGGAACGAGTGGTCGAGGGAACGCTCAAAGCCGGCGATGAATTGACCATCGGGAACTTCCGGTATCAGGTCTATCTCGACGGAGCCGTTATCCCCTCCCCGGCGTCGCCGCCTCCCAAGAAACCGTCAGCCACCGCTTCCGATGAATCCTTGTTGGAAGCCTCGGACGAGCCGGTTCCCTTGGAGGAAAGCCGGAACAACGGGAAAGTTTTGCCGGCAAAACCCGCCAAACCAGCGATGAAGCCCATGCTTCTCGAACACGATGATTCTTTCGTCCTCCCGGAAAAACTCCGGGCCGTGCCACCCCCCGACCGTCGGGGATGAACGTGATGCGGAGCCTTCTTGCCGTCGTCTTTCTGGTCGTTCCGCTGCAAGCGGACGACAAGCCAGCCCACGAACAATCCAAGATCAAACCGCCGGAATCGGCGAGCCAGCCCATCCGTGATCTGCTGGGCGAGAAAGCGTTGCGGGTGAGTGTTGGCAAACAACGCCTCACGGTCTGGCTTCGCACGGACTGGCCATTGAAACCGAAGGCGACAGACGCCTCACTCCGTCCGGGCGCATTGGCAGGACTGATCTCGTGTGCCGAACCGTGGACTGACTTTCGCGGCCAAGAACTTTCGGCCGGCATCTACACCCTACGCTATGCCCGACAGCCGGCCTCAACCGATCACGAAGACACATCCCCCTCGCCGGATTTTCTGATCCTCTGCCCGGTGGCTGATGATCGTGACCCGGCCGATCTGGCATTCCCTGCTCTCAAGAAACTGAGCGGCAAAGCCTCCGGAGGAACCCATCCGGCGGTGTTGGTGTTGCTTCCTCCCGGCAAACGGGAGCCGGGATTGTTTCACCCGAAGGAAAGCTGGCTGGCGATCCAATGGAACTGGACAACCGCAAAAGGGGACAGGCCAATGGCGGCCATCATCTCGGGCGTTTGGAACGGGAAATGACTACTTTTTCTCTTCTCGTCGCTTTTTCAGTTCATCCATTCGTTGCTTGATTTCAACTTCATAGCCCCGGTCGGTCGGCGTGTAGAAGGTGCGATCCACGCCAAGGTAATCTTGGGCGACATAGCCCCCTTCGTAGTCGTGGGCATATTGGTATCCCTTGCCGTGGCCAATCTCGGCCGCTCCGGCGTAGTGGGCATCCCGCAAATGCTTGGGCACCGGAATCGTCCGGCCCTCGCGCACTTCCTTGCGGGCGGTGATGATCGCCATCGTCGCCGAGTTGGATTTCGGAGCCGTGGCGAGATAGATGGCCGCTTGTGAAAGGGCCAGTTGACATTCCGGCAACCCGACTCGCTCCACGGAATCCCATGCCGCTTGGGCTACCAGAAGCCCTCGCGGATCGGCATTGCCCACATCCTCGCTGGCCATAATGACCATGCGCCGGGCGATGAAGCGGGGATCTTCGCCCGACTCCAACATGCGGGCCAGCCAATAGATTGCCGCATCCGGGTCGCTGCCCCGGAGGCTTTTGATGAGGGCGCTGGCCAGATCATAATGAGTGTCGCCGGTCGGGTCGAAGCTCATTAGCTTGCGCTGGATGGATTCTTGAACCACCTCCAGCGTCAATTCGATGGGCGTCTCGAAACAAGAGCGGACGCCGATTTCCAAGGCCGTCAACGCCCGCCGGGCATCCCCGTCCGACGCGGTGGCGAGGAACTCCATCGCATCATCATGGAGATGAACTTCCAACTCGCCCAATCCCCGCTCGGTGTCCGCCAACGCCCGGCGAATGATCGTTCTGATGTGATCCTTCGAGAGTGGTTCAAACGTGAAAATTTGACTACGACTCAGAAGCGGGGAGTTGATGGCGAAGAATGGATTTTCCGTTGTCGCCCCGACGAGAATCACCACGCCGCTTTCCACATCCGGCAACAGAATGTCTTGTTGGGTTTTGTTAAAGCGGTGAATCTCGTCGATGAACAAAATGGTCCGCTCGCCGTGCAGTTCCAAGGCAGTGCGAGCGGCTTCCAAGACTTCGCGGACTTCCTTGGATGCGGCCGAAACGGCATTCAACCGTTGGAAACGGCTCTTCGTGTGATGGGCAATCACTTGGGCCAGCGCGGTTTTCCCCGTGCCGGGAGGGCCATAAAAGATCAACGAGTTCAATCGGTCCGCCAGCAACATTCGCCGAAGCAATTTGCCGGGACCGATGAAATGTTCCTGCCCGATGAACTCGTCGATGGAACGGGGCCGCATCCGGGCCGCGAGGGGGCGGGCCAGCCGACGATTTTCTTCGCGGACATCGTCGAACAGGTCGATGGCAGCCTCCGAAAGTTATCCCAACACGGAACGAATGAACGTTACCCCGTGGGCAATATCATCGAACCGTTGCTGCTGCGTGCCGACTTCGCGCTCGATGAACAACGGCCCTTGGTAGCCGATCCGCTTGAGCGCCAGCAGAAACTCGCGGGTGTTCGTCTGGCCCTTGCCCAGCGGGACTTCCTCGCCCCATTCGCCGGGGGTCGTTGGGCGGTTGGCGTCCTTCATATGCACCGTCCGAATGTCGGGGGCCAGCAGTTCCACGGCCTTCAGCGGATCATCCTTGTCATAGAGCAGCATGTTCGCCGGATCAAAATTCACTTTTAGGTTCGGACACTTCAGGTCGTCCAGCGTGCGCCGCAAAAGAGACGCCGATTCCTGGCCCGTTTCAAAGGCCACGGTGATTCCCTTTTCAGCCGCGAGCTGGCTCACGGTGGCCAAGGTGTCGAGAAACGGTTTGCGGGCGGCATCACCCGGTTCCGGGAGGAATCCGGCGTGCAGCATCAGGTCGGTGAGACCGAGTTCAAGGGTCCGGGTCAGCGCCCATTTGAATCGTTCCAGCCGTTCGGGCCGGGTGGCCGAATCGCCAAAACCGCCGGTTCTCTCAATGTGTTTGGGGGTCGTGTAATCCTCACCGGGGAAGCCGAGCATCGCCCCGCCGAGTTCAAAGCCCGCCGCCAGCGCGGCGGCCGGCATGGCTTCCCCTTCGTCCCACGCGGCATGATGCGGATCGCCACAGGCAATTTGCACGAGATTCACGCCAAGCTTGTCCATAAACCCCTTCAATTCGGGAATGGATTTCACTTGAAGAGACCAACTACACACGCCAACGGACAGGGGTTGAATCGCCATGATGCCTCGTCTGCGGGGAATGGAACCAACTCATCGGCAGCGTACCAGCGGCCGCGCGCGACGGCAAGCGATAAAGGAGAAAGGAAGCTGGAACATTACCCCTCAAATGAATAAATCCCAGTCAAACCATTCCAAACGAAGAATGTTTGACGGGGATTTTGTTGAATCGCATTTGTGCGAAAAGACCAATCACGCAGACACACCAAGCAACGGCAACTCATAATTCAGGGCATTGTCGCCACTGCCAAGCGAGATCGAACTCACTTGATTCACGCCGGGTGTGCCGGTGGTCGAACCGTTCACCGTGCCCGGAATGCCACTTTCCATGCTGTTGATGTATTTGAAGGGAGGCTGCACCGTCACGGTGTATGTTCCGGCCCAGAGATTTCCGAAATTAAATTGCCCGCCGTCAACTGTGAGATACGACCGGTTGATCCGGCGACCTAACGCGTCAATTCCCGTCAAGGTTACGCCCGCCCCGTCCTGCAAGCCGTCGATGGATGAATCATAGGCATGGTTCTGGTCCACATCCACAAACACAAAGCCCTGAATCGAGGCATAGGGGGGAATGGCGACGTTAATCCGGCTTTGATCCAAATGCAGTTCGCCATTGCCCGCGTAATTGTTGGCGATCACGGTTCCCGTGATCTGGCCATTGTTGAAGTTGAAGTTTGCCTGCGGAGCAAGGAAACTCCCTTTCAATCCCACGCCGGAGATGTTGATATCCGTCGCCTCGGGGAAGTTCCACAACACATGATTGGCGGCGATTCCCCGCAGGGAAAACCCGAGATTCTTAATGTCCACCGAGCCATCCGGGACATTGATGATGACGGTGGCCGTGGCCGGAGCCTTGAGGACAATACTCGTCGCCCCGTCCAGCTGGGCTTGGGTGAGCGTGAAGAAATCCAGCGTCGGATTCATCCCCCGCATGGTGATGTTGCCATGCCGCACGCTGGTCAGGCCGTTGGGATCCTCGCCGCCCCATTGGGTGGATTTCGCGGTCAGGTCAGCGCTGGCGGCCGCAAAATCAAAGACATTGGCTTCCTGTCGCACGGTCCCGTTGGGAGTGCCGACGCCGTCAAGAACGCCCGTGTCCCCGTAGACGATGTTTCCCTTGAAAACCTGTCCGTACTGATATGTCAAATCATGTCCGACAATCAGATCGTCTCGTGTTCCGAAGGAATCCGGCAGTTTGTCCCCGATGCCATACGACTTGATCGCGGCATCATTGCCGACGGTCACCCGGCCCTCGACATCGCTGTCATGCACATCAATATTGTTGAGGGCGACAAGGTTGAAATCGGTGGCCGCTCCCAAATCACTGGCGGACGGCACATCGCGTGCCTCCAGCGTGTCGATGCTCAGTCGGCGGGACTTCCGCTTTTGTTTAGCCAATCCGAAGAAAAACCCCGTCATATTCGACTCCGTCGGAGGCATCACCAGATCCGTCGCCCCCACCGTGGCAACGGAACATCTGGCAGAGACGGCAATCGGCATTTTCCTTGATTGAAATGAACGAGATTTTTGAAGTCTCGATTTTCGGACGCCAAACCGGGGTGATCGGAAAGATTGTTTGCGTTGACGATATTTGAAGGAATTTCGGCATTCATCGGATCCGGTGAATCCCGCGAATCCCGCTTGTTGGACACGATGTGGCAAACTTGATCGTCAGGGGGAAAAGGGATGTCGCCCGGACGTCCGAAACAGAAGCCCGAAAAATTTTTGGGAATAGACTCAAGTCGGTTGCGGTCAAAAATCGGTATCCTGAATCAAGTAAACGGGTTCGCTAATCTCCCGAGTGAAGATAAATGCCACGACAGCTTGCCCGTGTCCGCGTGCCTGAGTTGATGGATGATCCCGCCGCAGACCCGGTCGAAGTTTCCGAAGCGCTGGCCGGACTTCGTCGCGTCAACAAAATTAGCCGACCCGATGCGGCTCTTTGGAAATCGTTGCGGCAATTGGCCCGCCAACACGGCCCAACGCCGTTTCGCGTGCTGGATATCGCCACGGCCTCCGGGGATCTCCCGGTGAAACTCTGGCGACGATTTCAGCGAGCCGGCATCCCGGTCGAAATTTCCGCCTGCGACATTAACCCGTCTTCTGTGACCGAGGCGACAAAACGCGCGGAGATGAACGGGGCCGCCGTCCGTTTCTTCACGTGTGACGTGTTACAGGACTGCATCCCCGGCGAATATGACGCCGTGGTGTGTTCCCTGTTCCTGCACCATCTGGACCCGCCGGACACCATCCTCCTCTTGAAACGGATGGCCGAGGTCGCCCGAAAGGGTGTTTTCGTCAGCGATTTGCGGAGATGCCACCTGGGCTGGTGGGCGGCCTATGCCATGACGCGATTGCTGAGCCGCTCCCCGATCATGCACTACGATGGTCCGGTCAGTGTGACCGCCGCTTACACCCCCTCGGAAATGAAAGAGATGGCGGTGAACGCCGGTCTCGGCGGAGTGGTCGTCAAAAAAAGCTGGCCGTGGCGGTTTTTCCTTTCTTGGTTTCGCCAAGAATCCCCTGTTCACACGGTGAACAGCCCCACTCCGCCCTGCTCTCCCCCGATGGCCAGCCGCCCGTCCCCCGGCGACCATGCCACCTTGGAGACGCCTTCCCCAAAATCCGCCTCCGCCTGAATTTTTTTCGTCCCGCCCGGATACCACAACGCGATAATCCCCCCCTGGCACCCGGAGGCCAACACCGGACCTCTGTTTTGAAAGGAGAGATCGGCAACAGGTTGTGGATGCCGCTCGAACATCAGGGGCTTGGACCCGGCCGGGCCGTCTCCGGAACAATCCCAGGCGATGACCATTTCCCCGCCGTTGGTGGCCAGATATCGGCTGGTGGAATCCCAACTCACAGCCGTGATTTTCATCGGGTAGCCGGACATTTGCAGGTCGTCCCCCGATTTCACATACCAGAAATGCACGGTGGAATCCTGACCGCCTCCCGCCAGCATCTTTCCGTCCGGGGACCACGCCAGACCAAGAATGGAGCCTTTCCACTCAAACGTATTCACCACATCCGCCGCATCGGGGCGGTAAAACGAAACCTTGCCGTAGCCGGAAACGACAAAATCCTTGCCGCGAGCCGACCACTCAATTCCCGAAACAGTGCTGGCAAACGGGGGATAATCCCGCAGCATTTCGCCCTGTTTGCCCCAAAGCCGCACCTTTCGCCCGGCGGCTGTGGCCAGCGAATCTCCCTTGGGAGACCAGGCAATATGTTCCACCCAAGCGGAACCGCCCGCAACCGCCATCACCTCGGCCCCGGTCACGGGATTCCATATCCGGGCTTTGCCATCCTGCCCCGCCGAGGCCAGCAGGAGTTCCTTCGGATGCCAGCTGATGGCGGTTGTGCCGAAGGCATGTCCAGGCAGGGTATGCTTGGTTTCCCCTGTTGCCATGTCAAAAATAGTGATTGGCCCGCTGACGGAGGCGGCCGCGATGAGCGAACCATCCGAAGACCAAGCCAATGAAATAACATGATCGCCGATTGAGTGCCGCCAGCGGCTTTCCAACTTGGGTTGAGAGTTCAGCCGGGCCATCCATCATCCTCCACATGCTTGATCGGGAAGAGGATAGTGTAGTTCGCCGTTTCGTCTTCCAAGAGAAGATCGATGACGGTATGTTGCGGAGATGAGCAGCGAAGCCACAACCGCCAGCCATCCCGACCGAGTGCCGCTCGTGGTGCGCTCCTGCCGGCGCCCCCGACAGCGCGCGGCCCTTCATGGAGTCAAACTCGGCTTGCGAAGCCATTCGGGGTTCGCCGTCCATATTTTCTCGGCCGCGCTCATCGTGGCCGGGGCAATCACTCTCTCTTGTGAAGTTTGGGAGTGGGCCATCCTCCTTGGCGGCCTTGGCGGGCTGTTCGCCGCCGAGTTGTTCAACGATGTCGTTCGCCAACTCATGCCGCACATCGACTCCATGCCGGAAGATGAGCGGGAACGGTGCCGGGCGATGGCCGCCGGGGCGGTGCTTGTCATCCGGTTGACGGCGATGGGTCTTGCCCTGCTCCTCTTCGGCCACCGGATTGTCAAACCATTACAGATCTGGGGATGATCGCTCCGGCTTGGAAACAACCAAGACAAAGATCAACTCATTATCCATCGACCGCATCCGGGGAATCATCTCCCGCCACTTCGCTTTTCATGACCTCACCGAGCAACACCGTAGCGTAACTGCCGGCGGGTAATGTGAACGTCAAACGAAGACCCTCCGGTTCCCATTCGGCCGCGAGGTCTTCCACGTAGACGAGATTGTGTCGTCTGGTTCCTGACAGCAATTGACCGAATTTGTCGAACGCTTCCGTGGGAACACCTGACTCCGTGAGAACAGCCTGCTCCCGTTCGGCGGCCACCCCGGTGGTGGGGAAGGTTTTCTTGCCAAACATCGGCCCGGCATGGACGACTTCCCGAGCGTCAAAACGGGGCTGATCCGCCGAGACATCCGTGTTGGTAAACATTCCTCCGGCCGGCCACTTTGCCAAAACATCCCCGGCCAACACGGTGCGAAACAGACCATCGCTCATTCGCTTGGTCAACACACGATTAAAGAGATAGGACTGGGCGGCCGAGAGCGTCAATTTCTTCATGAAGGGGTTGCGCACTTTGACTGATTGCCCCATGAGCATGTTCCAGCCAAGGGCAAGTGTTTCGCCATTGCGGCCGAAACGTTGCGATCCGTAAAAGTTCGGCAAACCGTTCTGGCGGATGGCGTCCAAGACCGGGGCAAGCGGAACATCTTGGCTGGCCCCGCGAATCAACACCCGAAAGCGATTGCCCCGCAAATGGCCCGCCCGGAGTTTGTTCCCATGCCGGGTGACCTTCAACACCCGGATCCCCTCCCCCTCCAAGCCGGGCAGTCCGGTCTCGGCTTTGACCGGCACGGAGACCCACTGTCGGGTGACCGCGCGACGATCCTTCAAACCGGCCGTGCCAATGTCGCCGGGAGGAATGTTCAACCGCCTGGCAATTTGTCGGCTGAAGAACTCCGCGCCCATGTCCGTCTTCTCAACCCATAGGTAAAGGTGTTCTCCCTCGCCGGACGGATCGTAGGCCGGAATTTCCTCCACTTCAAAGTCGGAGGGGGTTTCCTTGATGCGTCCCCCAAGGCCAAGGTGAGCTGCCGTGAGGTATGGAAGTGTCTCGTTGATAATCATGCTGATTTGATACGGATTTTGCCGACGCCGATTATGACTGTTTGCAGGTCTCTTATTTCCACAGGAGAATTGATTTATGGCCAAAGAATGAATTTATTTCAGCCCTGTCAGAAAATCACAAAAGTTACTGATTTCAATCAAATTTCTGACGTTCCGATTATTTCGGTTGTAGTGTTTGGGTGAATCTTGCGGATTGTGGAACAGGTGTCGGCGACTGCTCTCGCCACCAGCACTTGGAACCAATCACTTCCTTTCCACGACCGCAAGCGGCATGACATCACTCCATGCCCCCATTGAGGGGACGGGGTCTTTGTCGGCCATTGAGCAACCACAGCAAACCACCCTCAGATCCATGCGAGGAATGCTCTCATGAACTCTCTCCGTTTGAATGTTTGCCGTCTGGAAGATCGTTGCACGCCCGCCACTTTTGGCATCCCCTGGGGTGATGCCGAACAAGTGACGGTCAGCTTCGTTCCGGATGGCACGTCGGTGAACGGCGTGGGAAGCAATCTTTTTTTGATGTTTCAGAATGAGGGGATTTCAGCCACCGATGGCAAAGCCATCATCTTGCGGGCGTTGCACACTTGGGCGGATCAGACGCCGGTGAAACTCTTTGAAGCGAACGACATGGGGTATCCCATCGGGGTCTCCGGTTCCTCGCAGGGAGACGGCCGGTTCGGCGATATCCGCATCGCGGCCCGCGCGATGGACACTAGTGTGCTGGCCGTGACCGAACCCCCCGGAACAACTGGTGACACCCGTGCCGGCGATATTGTGCTGAACAGCAATATTTTATTCTCGATCAACGGGGGTAACGGGTACGATCTTTATTCGGCGATGCTTCAGGAAGCCGGTCACGCCTTCGGAATCGGCAACAGCAACGACCCGGCCTCGCCGATGTACGAACAGTACTCCGGAATTCGCACCGGCCTGACGAACGGAGACATCGCCAATATTCAATCGCTTTACGGCAATCCTTCATCGACTCCGAACAGCGACACGGCCCCCGACCATCAAGGCTCAAACAACCTCCTAAGCAGTGCCCTTTCGTTGATTACTCCCCAAGGGCATGATTCGCATTCCTATTACCGGGTCAACGGCCGGTTGGATTTGCCGTTGCTTGGCGACTGGTATCAGTTTCAAGCGGCCCCGGCCAACGGGCAACAGCAAGGGGTGGGAATGGTCACCATCCGCCGCTTACAGACGGGCGGCAATTTGCCCGCCATTTACCTGTCTGACAGCTCCGGCCGGGCCATCGCCACCGAATTGATTACCAGCGATGCGGACACGGCCACCTTCCAATTTTTCACCCCGGCCGACCAAAATTTATACCTGCAAGTGGCCACAAACGGGTTGCTGGACCTGGCCTCCCTCGGGGCTTATCAAATTGAGGTGTCGTTCCGAAACGTGTTGGTTGACTTCCAAGATCTTGGCCAAGGGACATTGGCTCCGAATGCCACAACCACCGCCTCGCTCACTGTCGATCAACCAGCCCTCGCCAAATTTTCCCTCTCGGCCAACGGCGGCGGTCTGCTGGGCCAAATGAGTGTCAGCCTTGTGATTCTTGATTCGCAGAATCATGAAGTCGCCCGCCTGACAGTCATCGCCGGACAATCACAAACATTCAATGTGTGGCTCGAAGATGGTTCATACACCACGAAACTGACGGCTTACAAATCCGGGGGACTGCTGAGTTCATCGGTGACATATGACCTCGATTATTTGACATTGACCGACCCGGTGGGAGCCCAACCGGTGGATTCAACGGGAACACCGGTGCCTTACCCTGGTAGCAGCCCGCCGCCAGGAACTCCGAAATCAACCGGGCCAACATCACTTGGCGACGGCGGCTTGCCCGGCGTCCCCCCGCCTCCCCCGCCGCCATCAGATCCTCCACCTGACAGCAGTGAAACCCCACCGGCTAGCCCGCCGCCCACGGATCCGACAACCACGGATCCGACAACCACGGATCCGACAACCACGGATCCGCCTCCGAGCGATCCGCCTCCGAGCGATCCGCCTCCGAGCGATCCGCCTCCGAGCGATCCGCCCCCGACGAATCCGCCTCCGAGCGATCCGCCTCCGAGCGATCCGCCCCCGAGCGATCCGCCCCCGACGACCGGTCCGTGATTTGCATTGCTGAGCGTTGAAAAGCACTTGGTGTGATGGGAGAGAAATGCTTGACAGCGGAGAAAACGAAGCGACGAGAGTTTTCCACGGTTTGTCTCTCTCGAATCACTCCCCTTCCAACCAAAGTGAGGAAGCCACAGAGCCCGCGCCCTCTCGTGATCCGGATTGCCCGACATCCGTTGTCGTCCGGGTGGCCGTCTGGAAACGGCCGGGACATTCCTCCGATGTCCCCCACCACCCGACCCATGTTCTTGAAGGCCGTTTTGCCGGTTCAAACCCGGAGAAATCCCTTCACGACCTGGCCCCGGATGAGAATCTTCCCGAACCGGGCGAAGTATTCGCGGGATTTCATCTCATCCGGGTTTTGGGCAGTGGCGCGATCGGCCGGGTATACTTGGCTCATCAGGATAACCTTGCCAACCGCCCCGTGGTTCTGAAGATCGCCCGCCAGCTTTGGGGTGAATGTCAGACACTCGCACGATTGCAACACACCAATATTGTTCCTGTCTACTCCACGCACCAAGACGGAAATTTTCAAGCGTTTTGCATGCCCTACCTCGGCGCGGTCACTCTCGCCGAAATCATTCGCAACATGAGGCAAACGGGCCTTCCCGCCCACGGAGAATATTTTCACGAACAATTGCGGCACGCCGACTATCCCGGCGTACCGACAACCGTCGCCCTCGATCCGCTGGCCGGAAAATCTTACGTCGAGGCGGTGCTTTGGATCGGTTTGCAACTGGCGCACGGGCTGGCTCATGCCCATCAACGCGGGTTGGTGCATTGCGACATCAAACCCGCGAACGTGCTGTTCTCCGACGATGGCATTCCCATGCTCCTCGATTTCAACGTGGCAATGGAGATGAGCCGGGATTCGTCCGCAGGCATGGTGATCGGGGGGACGATGGCCTACATGTCCCCTGAACAATTACTGGCGGTTGCGGACCAACCCGTCCGGCTCGATGGTCGGAGCGATTTGTATTCCCTCGGCTTGGTGTTGTTTGAACTGCTCACCGGCCGTTTGCCTTATGAAGTCTGGACGGATGACGTGGGGACCGCCCTGCGCCGCATGACGGAGGCCCAATGCTCGGCCGGTTTTAAATTGCGAGAATCGAACCCGGCCGTCACGCCGGCCATCGAAGCCATCATTTTGAAGTGTCTGGGGGCGGACCAAGGCGAACGATATCAATCAGCCAACGAACTCGCGGAAGATCTCGAACGGCAATTGGAAAATCGACCCCTCCGATTCAGCCGGGAACCTTCTTATCGGGAACGCATTCGCAAGTGGGTTCGCCGAAATCGCTGGCTCACTTCCGGCCCGGCTCTTGCCTGCGGTTTGGCAATGATCGCTTTCGCCGTGGCGGCAGTTTCCCTCATCGTGGTCCGACATCGTCATTTGCGGGAAATCAACTTGCATCACGAGTCGGCGGCCGAGCAGTTTGCCATCTTGCAACCGGAGATTCAGCAAGCGCAACTCGCCCTGGCCACGGCGCCGGACGACTCGGCCGCCATCAGACAGGCCGCCGAGAAAGGGGAGACGATTCTCTCTCGTTACGGTGTTCGGGAGGATGCCGACTGGTCCGAGCGCGAAGCTGTTCGGTATCTATCCAACGAAGACCGGCGGCGGTTGCTGGAAGACACGGACACTCTGTTGTTCCTGTTGGATCGGGCCAGCCGGACGGATGCCGCCGAACTGCGGGCGAAACCAGTCGGGTCGTTGACCAGAACGGAACGCTTCCGGTTGGCGTGTGATATGTCGGCCTCCCAGCACGACAAGGAATCCTTGGAATTGTTAAGGCAAATTTGCGCCGATGAGCCGGGGCATGTTGGCGCATGGTTTTTGCGGGGGCATTCACACGCCCGGCTTGGTCAGCATGCGGAAGCCTCGGGCGCTTTTGGCACGTGTATTGTTCTGCGTCCGCAATTCTCACAGGCGTATTTTCAACGAGGGATTTCGTACCACGCGATGCGGGATTACCCGCAAGCCCTCACGGATTTTGATCGTCTGGTGCGAATGGAACCGAAATTCATGGAAGGATTCGTCCGTCGCGGCGTGACGTTGCAATTCCTCAATCGCCACGCCGACGCGGTTGTGGATTTCACAGCAGCCATCGATCTCGGCGAACACTCTCCCCGGTTGTTCATCATGCGTTCTCGCGCCAAGGCCGGCGCCGGGGACAAAACCGGGGCCGAGGATGACATGAAGCTGGCCATGAGCCTGACGCCGACGGACGAAGCGGGCTGGGTGGAACGTGGCCTGGCCCGCGCCAACAAAGAACCGGCGGCGGCCGTGGGAGATTTTGAAGCGGCTTTGAGCATCAATCCGCGTTCGTACCCGGCCATGCAAAACCTCGCCTGGATTTATTCGGGTCCGTTGCGGAACGACAAGAAGGCCGCCGAAGTGCTTGATCAGCTGCGAAAATATCATCCGAACGACTTGCTCACCCGCCGGGGCCGGGCCGTCGTGCTTGCCCGTCTTGGCCGGATCGACGAGGCGTTGCGGGAGGCAAGCGAATGCCGGAAGTTGGATTCGTCGCCGCTCGCGTTGTATCAACTCGCGGGTGTCTATGCCCACGCCGGGAAGACTCGGCCAGAATACTCGGCCCAAGCCATCCGATTGCTCGCGTGGTCCGTCGGCCGGGGCTATGGCGGGGAAATGCTGGCCACCGATCCCGACACCGAGCCGCTTCGCAAACTGGAGGGCTTCCAGCAAATCTTGCGATCCCACCAAGAACTCATGAAGTTGGTGAAGTGACGGAAGGGCATCGAGAGGCATGATCCGTACAATATCCCCACGAATGGATGTTGCCGGAGTTTCGCAGAGTGAGCATGCCGACGAGCGCCAAAATCCTGATTGCCGAAGACAACGTGCCGGGGGCTGAATTGCTCGAAGCCTATCTGGCCGAGACTCCCTACGACACTCGTTTGGCCCATAACGGCGAAGAAGCCTTGAAGCTCGTCGCCGAGTGGCAGCCAGATGTCGTCTTGCTCGACGTGATGATGCCGAAACTCAGCGGCTTCGAGGTTTGCAAGCAAATCCGGGCGAATTCGGCGACACGGAACATCGGTATCCTGATGGTGACCGCCCTCGACCAACCCGCCGACATTGACCGGGCCGTCGATCTGGGAACGGACGACTTTCTCACCAAACCCATCAACAAAACCGAACTCCTCATGCGGGTGCGGGCACTCCTGCGGGCCAAATCGGTGAGCGATGATCTCCCCCGCACGCTCGAATACCTCAAAGCCATTGAAGAAAAAGCCGTCTGATGCCCGCCGTCATCCCCTCCGTGGTTCTCAAGCCCAAGATGGTCCTCCCGTTTTACGCCCGACACCCTTGGGTGTTCGCCGGGGCCGTGGAACGGACCGAGGGTTCCCCCGCTGATGGCGACGAAGTGAACTTGGTGACCAACGCCGGGAAGTTTGTCGCCCGCGGGTTGTACAACTCCCGCAGCAAGATTGTCACCCGGCTTTATTCTTGGGAACCGGACCGGCCGTTGGATGCCGATTTCTTCCGGGGGCAATTTCAAACAGCCATTAAATTGCGCGACGACCTCGGCCTTCACCGGCCGGGTTTGGGTTGTCGGCTGGTGTTCAGCGAAGCCGATGCGTTTTCGGGCTGCATTGTCGATGAATACGATGGCTGGCTGTCAATGCAGTTCACCGCCTTGGGACTGGCCAACCGGCGGGAAATGCTGGCCGAAATTCTCCAAGAACTGACCGCCGCCAAAGGCGTGTATGTGAGGACGGAAAAAGGCGTCGGCCAACTGGAAGGGCTTGAACTTCAGGACGGCCTGCTCCGGGGCGAGTCTCCCCCGCCGGATCTCACGTTCATCGAAAACGGCCTGAAACTTCGGGTAAACATCGCCGAAGGACAAAAGACCGGGTACTATCACGACCAGCGGGACAACCGGGCGGCCGTGGCGAAACTGGCCAAGGGCCGACGGGTGCTGGATGCGTTTTCGTACACCGGGGGTTTCGGTCTCAATTGTGCGAGAGCCGGGGCGGCAAGTGTCGAATGTCTGGATGTCTCCGAGGCCGCGTTGAACTTGGCCCGCGAGAATGCCGAACTCAACGGCCTGACGGGAATGACGTTCACCAAAGGGGATGTGTTTCGCAAACTGGATGAATACGTGACCGAAGGCCGGAATTACGATCTGGTCGTCCTTGATCCCCCAAAGTTTGCCCGCACCCGGTCGGCCATTCCGGATGCCATCAAGGGGTATCGGCACCTGTTGAAACAAGGGCTGTTGCTCCTGCCCCCCGGCGGGATTTTGGTGATGTGTTGTTGTTCCGGGCTGATTAGCTCCGATGTTTTGACTGATGTAATGGCTCAGGCGGCCGCCCAAGCACATCGGCCGGTGCAACTGATCGAGAAACGCGGACCAGCCCCGGACCATCCCACGGCGCTGAGTTGTCTGGAAACCTCTTATCTCAAATGCGTCATCGCCCGAGTGGGGTGAACCATGTTGTTGCGTGCAAAACACTACTCAACGGGCGATCTCGTCGATGTGGTGTTCGATGGCGACCGGATTATGTCGGTCGCCCTGGCGGGATCAACCACCCCGGATGCCGAGGCCGGGTGGATATCTCCTGCCCTGTTTGATCTGCAAATCAATGGCTGCCACGGCATCAGTTTCAACGCCCCGACACTCACTGTCGCCGAAGTGCGGCACGTTGTCGATCATTCCCGAAAACACGGCATCGCCGGATTGTTGCCCACGCTGGTCACCAACTCTTTTGAGGCGATCCGACACGGGTTCTCCACGCTGGCCCAAGCCGTCAAGCAGGATTCGACGGTGGCCAAGGCCGTGCCAGGATTCCATCTGGAGGGGCCGTACATTTCCTCCGAAGACGGAGCGCGCGGAGCGCATCCGTTGGCCCATTCGCGCAACCCGGATCTCGACGAATTCAACCACTGGCAGGAAGCCGCCAACGGGATGATCCGGCTTGTCACGCTCGCCCCGGAATTGCCGGGGGCGTTAAAGTTCATCGAAGAAGTCACCGCTCTTGGGGTGGTGGTGGCCATCGGGCACACCTCCGCGACCCCCGCCCGGATTCGGGAGGCGGTTCAAGCCGGGGCCAGCCTCAGCACGCACTTGGGCAACGGCTCCCATGCCATCCTGCCCCGACACGATAACTACATCTGGGAACAACTCGCCAACGATGATCTCTGGGCCAGTTTCATCCCCGACGGTCATCATCTCCCGGCAGCCGTGGTCAAAAGCATCATTCGGGGGAAAACCGTTTCCCGGTCAATCATCACCTGCGACGCCAGTTCGCTTGCGGGCCTGCCTCCGGGTCGATATCGAGAATGGGGAAATGAATTTGAAGTACAAGCGGGGGGACGCGTAATCGTCCCTGGCACTCCCTTCCTCGCCGGTTCTGGAGTCTTCACGGACACTTGCATTGGCACGGTCATCCGTCAGTCCGGGGTGACTTTGGCCGAAGCGATTGACATGGCCTCGGCCCATCCGCGGCATTTGTTTGGCTTGCCTCTGTGGGAATTAAAATCAGGGTCTTCTGGCAAACTCATGCTGTTTGATTGGAATCCCGGCGAGGATCCGAGCATCAAATTGGTTGTCGGGTGAGGTCGGTGGCGTCCGAACCGGCCTCGCCCCGTGTGAAATCTCTCCCGGAGTTCGCCATGTCCAGCGGCACGATGATTTTCCGAACCAATCTCAACTGCGGCAACTGCGTGGCCAAGGTCCGGCCGCATCTCGAACAATTGCAAGGTCTGCGCGATTGGAAAGTGATGACGGAAGCCCCGGAAAAGTGGCTTTGGGTGGACGTCGACAACGTGACCCCCCGCCAAATCGCGGACAAAGTCGCCGCCGCCGGTTTCAAGATTCTTGACCCGATTCCCGATGACAAACCCGCGCCGCCGACCCCGGTTCCGGCAGCGGCCGAAGAACCAAAGACGAGTTACACTCCGTTGTTTCTGATCGTCGGCTATCTGTTGCTGGCGGTCGGATTGCTCGAAGTTTCCTTTGGCGGCTTTGAATGGTCGCGGGCCATGACCCATTTCATGGCGGGATTCTTCTTGGTGTTTTCGTTCTTCAAAATGTTGAATGTGCGGGCCTTTGCCGATTCCTACGCGATGTACGATCTGCTTGCCGCCCGCTCGCGGCCGTATGCGTTAGCCTACCCGTTCATCGAATTGGGCTTGGGGATCGCCTATTTGTCCCCGGTAAATCCGATGATCGTGAATAGTGTCACGCTGGTCTTGATGTTGCTCGGCACAGCGGGAGTTATGAATAGTCTGCTCAACCGGCGAAAAATCAAATGCGCCTGTCTCGGCACGGTGTTCAACCTGCCGATGTCTTCCGTGACGCTGATCGAAGACTTGGGCATGGCCGTGATGGCCGGTGTGATGCTGGTCGTCGGCTCACACTAATTCGGCAATCGGCCGACCTGATTCCTGCACCACGGGGATCGGTCGGCCGGTCGGGTCCACATAGACGGTGTCTTGCGGGACGCCGAAGTGGTTGTAAATAGTGGCCGCGAGATCGCCGGGGGTGACCGGGCGTTCTTTGATGCGGCCACCGTCTTGTTCCGTGGCTCCGATCACCTGTCCATGCCGGAACCCCCCGCCCGCCATCAGCATCGACATCACCGGCGGCCAATGGTTTCGGCCATCGGTGCTGGCCTGCGTTCCCGTTTGCGGCGTGCGGCCAAACTCCCCCATTGCAATCACCAAACAATCATCCAACTTCCCCCGTTGGGCCAAGTCTTCCACCAACGTGGTGATGAGATGATCGAACAAAGGCAGCAAAGGCTTTAAGCCCTTCATAATGCCGCCATACGGAGGGATATTGTCCCCGTGATTGTCCCATGTGCCGGAGGCCGTGTGATAACTCAGGTCGAGCGTGACGAACGCCGTTCCCGCCTCCACCATCCGCCGGGCCAGCATGGCCTGTTGACACCAGAGATGTTTGCCGTATCGCTCGCGGATAGCTTCCGGTTCCTTGGAGAGATCAAGAGCCGAGGCCATCCGACCGCCGATCAGCATGTCCACGGCTTTTTGGCCATACCGATCCATCACCGCCATCGAATCGGTGCGGTCCAGTTCGTTTCGCACCGTGTCAAAGTTCTTCAACAGTCCCCGACGTTCGTCAATGCGGTCGTAGCTCACTCCGTTCGCCAGTTTGAAGAGATTCGCCTCGGTGACCGTTCCGGTGTTTCCACCGACGAGATCCAGCACGGGCAAACCGGCCGCCGCTTGATTGAGGACAAACGGATCATGGGCCTTCCCGGCATCACCGGCAAACGCCACATGCGACCGGGATTTCATGAACGTCGCATAAGCGGGCATTGATGGGTGATTCGGCCCGTGATGCCGCGAGACAATGCTGCCAATCGCCGGCCGACGCTCGGCATCGCGGTTCTCGCGAGGCTCGGCATCCCGATAGCCGGATTGCATCACACGATTGGGTTCGTGGTTGCTCCCGGCCGAATCAACCGACCGGAGGATGGTGAACTGATCCAGTTTTCCCGCCAAAATCGGCAGGTGTTCGCAAATTTGCACGCCGGGCAGTTTGGTGTTGATCGTCTTGAACGGCCCCCGGTTCTCGATGGGGCGATCTGGTTTCGGATCGAGCGTGTCAATATGGCTTGCGCCGCCGGTCATCCACAACAGGATGACACTCTTCCCCTTGCGGGCCGTGCTGTTCGCCATCGCCTGCTGACGCAACAGCGATGGCACCGACAACCCGGCAATCCCCGCCAAACCAGCCTTGAGCAGGTTTCGACGACTGGGGAGGGCCAATCCCTCGCGCACAAGCGGATTGAAATGGGTAAACGCATGAGGATGCGAATGAGGCATTAAAACGGACTCCGGGGTGACCGGACCAACGGCGGGAAAAATTGGAGAGTTAAGCATGAAATTACCCGACCCGGCCGATCAACGCAATCGGATTATGCTGAATCCGGCATGATCGGGGGAAAAACGGCCAATCTGAAACACCCCCTGCCCGCCGTTGAACGGCGGGCAGGGAATTCAGGAAATTCACGCTTCAATTCACAGACTGGTGAAAATCTCGCCGACTTCGCCGGTAATCATGTCAAGGGAGGAATACAAGAACCAGTCTTCCGCACCACCCTCACCGAAGAGTTGATCGGCCAAAGTGTCTTTGGTGATCGTTGCGGGCGACAAGACGACGGTGCCGTTGGCTCCCCCCGCCAAGGTTCCCCGGAGATGGTTCACGCGATTGAGGTAGGTGCCCCCGCCTCCCCATTCGGCCATCAACTGGAGCAAGGCGTCCGTGTTGGCTTCAACAGCGGACTTGTCAGCCAGCAACAAGTCGCTGCCGTTGCCTCCCCGGAGAATGTCCGCGCCCAAGCCGCCCAAGAGGATGTCATTCCCCGCGCCGGCCGTGAGTTTGTCGTTGCCGTCGCCGCCGACCAAGATGTTGTTGGCCAGACTGTTAATGGTGCTGATCGTATCGTTGCCGATGCCGCCATCGATCACCGCCGGGATGGTAACCAAGGCGCCCGGCGCGGGACCGCCGGAAACCCCCGGATCAATGCGAATGATGTCATCGCCGGCCAATCCGAAGACGAGGATATTCCTCGTCGGGCTGAACGGCCCGCCAGCCACCACCACGTTATTGATCAAGACCTCCACTTGCGTCCCGGCGACATTGACCGGACGCACCACGATGGTATCCGTTACAGCCGTACCAGCGATTACCAAGTCCGCTCCGTCCATGACCGCCGATTTGTCCGGCAGCACTCGTGTCGGCACGGAGACGGGGCTGACGATGGAACCCGGTGTCGTGTCGGTGATCGTGAAAGATCGCTGGCCGGCGACGGTCGGTGTGACGGTGAAGATCTTCGTGCCCTTGTCAGTAGCTTTGAAGGTGTAACTGCCCGTCACAGAGAGAGGGGCGCTCGATTTGAACGCGCCTCCGCTGGTCACCTGCACCGTCCCGGTGTAATTGGTGACCAAGTTGCCGTAAGTGTCCAAGGCGCGGAGTGTGATCGTGTACGGTTTGTTCACCGTTGTCATGGCCACTCCGGTGGCCGTAAACATGTCAACGACCGCCGGAGCCACATTCATCAAGGCCGACACGCCCTTGATGAGGCCCTTGCCGGTATCTGTGACCGTCACGCTCTGGCTGGCCGCCGTCTTGTAGAGAACATCGAAGGTGGCGATGCCGTTGACCAAGGTCACCGAACCGGCGGGGGCGATCACGGCTTGCTTGTCTGTGCTGCTTAATTTGACCACGCCATCGAAATCGACGACCTGATTGGCGGCCGTGACCGCTTTGACCGTGTACGTCACCAGCGTGCCCGCCGGGACAGTGACGCCCGCCGTGGAGGTGACGGTAAACTTCTTGACCGTGGACAGCACGTTGAAGGGATTCGAGGCGACGGAAGGGAGCGAATTCGTCGAAGCCAGAAGCGTGGCGCCGACGTCGGCTTTGCTCAGCACAAGATTGGTGAAGGTGGCCACGCCATTGACGGCCGGCACGCTCAATGTGCCGCTGAGGGCCGCCCCGCCCGGGTTGTTTTGCAAGCGGATGGTGACCATCTCATTGCTGTTGGCGGGATTGCCAAAAGCATCGCGTATCTGCACCACAACCGGCGGCAACGCCACTCCGGCCAGTGTGTCCTGCGGTTGTTGGGTGAAGTCCAGTTCCGAGCCCACGCCGACGAGGGTGGTGACGGTGATGGTCTGCGTGCTGCTGGTGCCAAGGGGTGTTCCGGACAGAGCGCCAAGATCGTTGGAGAGCATCGTCAAGGTGACCGGCCCCGCAAAGCCGTTGGCCGGAGTGAAAACCAAGCCGGTCGCGCTGGCCAGGGTGGCGTTGATCTTGGCCAAAGTGCTGATAATGATCAACGTGCCGGTGTTGTTGCCGGTAACCTCGGCCTCGGTTATCCCTCCGCTGACATCGGTCGCCAAGGCCAAGGCGCCGTTCGTGACGCTGAAGACCACGGCGACCTTGCTCGAACCGATGGCGGCATCAGCCGCCGAAATACCCGTCAAAGCCACTGGCGTTCCGACAGTGGTGGTGGCGGCGGGCAGGGTGTTCACCGGGCCAGAGAGGTTCGACCAGACTTGACTTTGCTGATCCTTGTTACCCAAGAAGACATCGAGGTCGCCATCGCCGTCCAAGTCTCCCAACGCCATGCCTCGGGTGTTTGGGCTGGAGGAAAAGGTGTTGAAGTTGGTGAAGCTGCCCGCGCCGTTGTTCTTCCAGACGATGCTGGCCTGACCATTGTTCGCCTGGAAGAGATCGAGGTCGCCGTCGCCATCCAAGTCTCCCAGTTGCACATTGGTGGTGGCCCGGATGACGGGCAAAGTCTGGGACGTGGAGAAGACGCCCGCACCATTGTTTTTCAGGATGACGGTTGCTTCGTTTAAGTTCCCCAAAACGGCATCAATGTCGCCGTCACCATCAATATCCCCCAAAGTCACGCTAAACGTCTTGAAGTTGGAGGATTGTAACTGGACATTGCCAAAAGCACCGGTGCCGTCGTTCTTCCAGACCATGCTGGGCTGGCCATAGTTGCCCATGAAAAGATCAAGATCTCCGTCGCCGTCCAGGTCCCCCAACTGCACGCTGGTGGTGGCTTGGCTGCTCGGCAGAGTCTGAGAGGCGGTGAAAGTGCCCGCGCCATCGTTCTTCAAGATGACGCTTTGCTGGCCGTTGTTCCCCAAAACGGCGTCAATGTCGCCATCGCCGTCCACATCCCCCAAGGCAACGCTTTGAGTTTGAAAACTGGCAGGAAGGGTTTGGAAAATCGTGAAGGAACCCGCTCCGTTGTTCTTCCAGACCGTGCTGGCCTGGCCGTAGTTGCCCACGAAGAGATCGAGGTCTCCGTCGCCGTCCACGTCCGCCAACTGCACGCTGGTGGCTTTGGAACTGACGGGCAGAGACTGGAAAACCGTGAAGGAACCCGCGCCGTTGTTCTTCAAAACCGTGCTTGGCCCGTTGTAGTTCCCCAAGATAATGTCGAGATCGCCATCGCCATCAATATCCCCGGAGGCCACGCTGAAAGTGGCGGCGGCCGACGACAGGGTCTGGGAATTGGTGAAAGTGGCGCTGGCTGGCGCAGTCGCCGCGCGCAGTTGCCAGACATTCGGCTTCGCCCCCTCGGCGGCATTGTTTTGAATGCCGGAAGTGGCCGTTACTTGAACCAACTCGCCCGCGTGGAAGTTAAAACTCGGATCGACCGTGACGGTTGATCCGACTGCGCCAAAGACATCGCCGTCAACCGACCGCAACTGCCCGCTCTGCATGCCTTGGACCACAAACGTCTGGCCGGTGACCGTGGTGGCATTAAGTGACTGGTCAAAGGTCGCCTGAATGTTGCCACCAACCGGCACGGTGTTGCTGTTGGCCGAAGGATTCAGGGCGCTGATCACCGGAGCCGCCGGAACGTCACGGTTTTCGAGCGATTCCAGACGCAGCGTCCGGAAAGAGCCGGGGAGGCGAAACGAGCCGTGCTTTCGTTGGTTCTTAATGGGAACACCCGCAAGGATAAGGAGGAGAAGCGACAGCGGATCGGGTTGGTCACCAAGCCGTTCGTCATCCCTCGGATTGTGGAGAGCCTTCGTTAAAGCCGCGACCTTGGAGATATTCCCCAAGCCCCGTCACATCTCGCACGGCCCGACCAACCGGCACGCACGAAACCACCCGCCGTTGTGGTGCGGGGTTTGACTGCAATCCTTCGCTGGTCACACCCAATGCGAGATTCCGGCCAAAAGCTGGCCAACATTTTCCAGATTTTCTCGGAAACGCTTTTGAAGATGAAACAGATTGGAAGATAACGAAGTGATCAATGACGGAAGGCGAATCGAGTTGGTGTGTGGCCAATCCTATTTTGCGTTCTCTGCCGGGGCATTATCGGGAGGCGCGACAAGCAAAACACGGAAGCCGCACTCGCAGCCGCCGCCGGTGTGGCTGCGATAAGCGGAGCGGGCATCCACGGCCCCAAAACACCATGCGCCGCCGCGTTTGACGTACCTCATGCCGTCTTCGGGCCCCATCGGGTCGCGCGCGGGACTGTTCTGGTAATAGTCGAAATCGTGATAGTCCTGGCACCATTCCCAGGCATTCCCGTGCATGTCGAAAAGCCCCCAATTGTTGGACTTTTTTCCGGCCACCGGCTTTGTTCCAAATTTTGAATTGTTGATGAACCAAGCATGCCGGTCCAATTGGGCTTCGTCGTCGCCGTAACAATAGCGAGTATTTGTTCCGGCCCGGCAGGCATACTCCCACTCGGCCTCCGTGGGCAGCCGGTACTTTCTTCCTTCTTTCTTGCTCAACCAATTGCAGAATTCGCTCGCGTCCCGCCACGAAATCCAAACGACCGGATGCTCGTTCGTTTGCTTAAACCCCGGATCATTCCAGCGATCATCGTCCGGCATATATTTGGGGTTCGCCTCAATGAACTGCCGAAACTGCCCGACGGTGACTTCCGTGGCGCCCAGATAAAATGGTTTCGTGATCTCCACCTCATGCTCGGGCGATTCCGAACGCAAAAATAGTTTGTGCCCCTCCTGCTCGACCAGATTCAGCCAATATTCGATTTCTTCCGGCGAGGAACCCATCTTAAACTTTCCGGCCGGGATAAGCTTGAATTTCATTGCCAGCGTGTTGTTGAAATCCACAGGCAATCCATTGTCTTGCGGTCGCTCAAGCCGCGTCTGTTCTCCTTCAACATTCTTTGATTGGTCGGGGATCGGCTGCTGATGATGAAGCCAATGTGTCAGCCCGATAAACTCTGTCGCGGCGAGAGCAAGCACCGGGAGAAATAAAACTGCCGCCACAAGCCATTTCCACTGGCCGAACCTCGACGCCGAAGGTCTGCTCCGGGAGATGCGGGAGAAACTCTTGGGCGGGGGGTTCATCCCAAGCCGGGTTTCGCAGTCGGCGAGAACATCGGCCACTTCGCGGGCCGACTGGAAACGGTCTGACGACTTCTTGGCTTGCAGTTTGGCGATGATGTCTGAAAGCCATTGCGGTGTTTCGGGAATCAAGTCCCGGATGGGCCTCGGGGAATCCTCAATGACCCGCCTCAACACGGCGTAAGTGGTCGAGGCGCGAAACGGCGGCCGGCCGGTGGCCATGACATACAGCACGCTGCCAAGGCTGAACAAGTCGGCCCGATGATCGAGCGGTTCTCCCCTCGCCTGCTCCGGGGCCATAAACATCGGCGTGCCAGCCAACATGCCGCTCTGGGTCAGGCTGGCGTCGTCGGCCGCGCGTGCCAGGCCAAAATCGTTGACTTTGATTCGCTGATGCCCCTCTTCGATCAACACGTTGCACGGCTTGATATCCCGGTGGATCAACCCGGTGGCGTGGGCGGCGGCCAACGCCTCGGCGATCTGTCGGCCGAAGCGCACGATCTCCGGCGCATCCAGCGGGCCGGTGCGGTTGATTCGCTGCTGAAGGGTCTCGCCGGGGATGAATTCCATCACCAGATAGGGCAACGGCTGTTCCTCGACGGCATGGATCTGAACAACATTTTCATGCCGAACCCGCGCCGACGACCGGGCTTCTCGCAAGAATCGTTTGCGGGCCGGCGAAGTGGCGGCAACCGTCGGGGCCAGGGCTTTCAGCGCGACCACTCGTTGGAGTGCCTCGTCAAACGCCCGGAAGACGATTCCGAACCCTCCCCGGCCGAGAACTTGCAGCACCTCGTAGTGGCCGATCCGGCCGAGCGAATCGGGACGGGCGGATGGTTTCAAGAATTGCAGGTCGTCGTGTTCCTCTTCCGGCTTCTTCTCGCCCGCCCCGGCGCCGCCTCGCTGATTGGCGATCTGACTCACCAAGCAGTCGTGGACCGGTGTGGCCAAACCGGACCCCAACTGCCGGCCAAGCGGCTCATTCAGGAACTCACCCGGTTTGAAATGGGCGGCCAGCAGTTCATCCACCTGACGACGGAATGCGACATCCCCGCCGCAAGCCTTTTCCAGAAAAGCGGTGCGGTCATCCGGATTGTCCAAGTCGAGAGCGGCCAGAAAGACTTGTTCCTCCGTCATAACGAGAAACCCTCACGATTGCCGGTCGCCTTGTTCCCAATGCGAGATTCCGGCCAAAACCTGGCCAACATTTATGATTCTTTTTCCGACGACCCTTCGACGGCCCGCCGAAGCCAGGCCCGTGCGAAGGCCCAATGCCGCCCGGCCGTCCGCTCGGGCAGGTCAAGGGCGGCCGCCGCCTCGGCGAGACTCAGTCCGGCAAAATACCGGAGTTTCACGAGATTGGCTTTGAGCGGGTCTTCAACCTCCAGCCGGTTCAAAGCCTCGTCCAGCGCAAGCAAATCTTCGTTGGGTTCGGGGACGGGTGAGACATCCGCATCGAGTTCCTGACGTCGCATCGCCCCGCCGTGCCGCTCGGCCGCCTTGCGCCGGGCGTCGTCAATGAGGATGCGCCGCATGGCCTCGGCAGCGGCGGCGAAAAAGTGGCCGCGATGATCCCACTGATCACCGCCGGAAGCCCCGACCAGCCGGAGGTATGCCTCGTGAACGAGCGCGGTCGGCTGAAGTGTGTTGCCGGACGGCTCGGCCGCCAATCGGGCGGCGGCAAGGCGGCGAAGTTCGTCATAAACCAAAGGCAACAAATGGGCGGCGGCCTGCGGGTCGCCTTGATCGGCCGCGTTCAAAAGCTGCGTCACCTCAATCATTACCCCGCCCAAAAGTGAACAACCTCGGAGAGGGGGAAAATTCTATTCGAGATCGAAGGAAAGAACCCGGGCTTGAAATGTAAAATTCTCTCGTAGAAAAGGGGATCGAATCGCCGTGGAAATGATCCCCTCGGTCGATCACCAGCCAATTCCCTTGGCTGTCACCCGCACCTTGGCCATCCGGTGATTAACGCAAACAAACAATGTTTGTCCGTCTTCTCCGCCGAAACAAAGGTTCGCCGTGCGATCTCCGGTGAGGAATCGGCCCAACAACGTTCCATCCGGCGCCATGACACAAACGCCCCCCGGACCGGTCGCCCAGATATTGCCTTGGGAATCGCACTTCAAGCCATCGACCCCGCCGCCCTTCACCTTGGGGGCCGTCCATTGGGCGGGATCAACGAAGAGCTTTGCTTCGCCGGTTGTGCCGTCCTCATTCACAGGAAACACCACCCACTTGCTACCGTTGGTGACGTAGAGTTTCTTCGCGTCCGGCGAAAGCGTGATGCCATTTGGGTTCAAGTCCTTGGCGATCAGTGACAACTTGCCGTCTTTGGCATTGATGCGATAGACGCCGGTGAAATCGAGTTCGCGTTTGGCACCTTTGTCGAGACCGTAGGGAGGATCGGTGAAATAGATATCCCCATTGGGATGGATGGCCAAATCGTTGGGGCTGTTGAGCCGCTTGTCCAAGTATTTGTCGGCCAAGACAGTCTTTTTGCCGTCCTTTTCAAGCCGCGTGACACGGCGGTCACCGTGTTCGCACAGGTGCAGCCGACCTTGGGCATCGACGGCTAGCCCGTTGGAACCGGGTTCGTCACCGGCTTTGCCGCCGCGAGGTTTGTCGCCGGTGTAGCCGGAGGGCTTCAGGAATTCAGAGGTGCCCTCTCCTTCCTTCCATTTGATGACGACGTTGTTGGGAATATCGGAAAAGAGGAGAAATTTGCCGGATTTGTGCCAAGCCGCGCCTTCGGTCCAGATGTAGCCGGCCGCGATCTTTTCTAGTTGGGCGTCTTTGGGAACCAGCGAATCAAAGCGGGGATCAAGACGTTCAACCGTCCCGATGATCTCCTTGGTGCCGTCTGTTTTGCCGGGAGTTTTCGGTTCTTGCGCGGCGAGGGGTGGAACGACGAATCCCGTCAGCAATCCAAAGCATAAAAGACAAGTTCGGCTCATGATGAATACTCCCGGATCAGAATGGAAGAGCGGGTTCAAACACGAAAGACATGTTACGCCGACAGGAGATGGATTCTATGCCAAGGCGCATGACGGCTGAATCACCACTCTTGCCTCAATGAACTGTCAAAACGCGATGAAAGGCTTTGGATTCCCACGACGTTGCTCGACAACGGCGCCTGTATCATTTACGATAACTTTGTTTGGTATTCCCACCCGCATCCCCATTCTTTGTGACGGTCATGCAAGCCGGAACCCGTCCAGCCAAAGCTTTGAATCGCCGACAACAAACATTTGCCACGTTCACCCTCCTGCTTGTCACTTTTATGCCGACAGGCGGGCGGGCTGACGACGGCGTTGATTTCTTTGAAAAGAAAGTCCGGCCCATCCTCGTCGAACATTGCTACTCCTGTCACTCGGCGGGTGCGAAAAAAGAGAAAGGCGGCCTTCGGCTCGACACCCCGGAGGCCATCCGTCGGGGAGGCGATTCCGGCCCGGCCGTCAAAGCGAACGATGAGAAGAGTCTGCTCTTGCGGTCTATTGCCCATGCGGCTGATGCCCCGGCGATGCCCCCGAAGGGGAAACTGCCGGATGCCATTGTGGCCGATCTCGGGCGATGGGTGAAGATGGGGGCGCCGCTCCCGGCGGCGGCAACAGCCAAGCCGGAGGTTGGGGAAGCGGCCCGAAAATTCTGGTCGTTTCAGCCGGTCGTTGAACGGCCTACTCCGAAGGTCTCGAACCCAAAGTGGCCGGCCCGAAAAGCAGACTCCTTTATTCTTCAAAAGCTCGACGAGCAAAAACTCTCGCCCGCCCCGGCGGCGGATGCTCGGACATTAATCCGGCGAGTTTACTTTGACCTTGTCGGCCTTCCTCCCACGTTTGAACAAGTGGAAGCGTTCGCCGCCGACACCCGGCCGGATGCCTACGAGCGGTTGGTTGATGAATTGCTTGCATCGCCGCGATTCGGGGAGAAATGGGCGCGCCACTGGCTTGATGTGGCCCGCTATGCCGAGGACAATTCCACGAGTGAGGCGACCTGCAAACCGCCCCGTTTTCCTTATCGATACCGCGATTGGGTGATCGGGACATTCAATGCCGATGTCCCTTTCGACCGGTTTATACGGCTTCAACTCGCTGCCGACTTGGCGCCGGACACCCAGCCTGCGGATTACGCGGCTCTTGGATTCCTGGGGCTTTCGCCGGTTTACCACAAAGAGCCAAAACTCTCGAAAGATGTGATCGCCGCGTTCGTCGCCGATGAATGGGACGAACGAGTGGACGTCATTACCCGTGGATTCCTCGGCCTGACGGTCGCATGCGCCCGCTGCCACGATCACAAATTCGACCCGATCACCGCAGAAGATTATTACGCCCTCGCCGGGGTGATGGCAAACACCCAACTCGCGGAGCGGCCGTTGAAACCCGATGCCGACGCGGGCCAAAATGCCCTCATGACCGTCCGGCTTGATCTGCTTGATGCGACGCTCCGGCTTGGCTATGCGAAGGAAATGCGCGGAACGGCCCTGAAGGAGAAGAAAGACGCCACCGTGTTTGATCCCAAAATCAAGGCGATTGAAGCGAAGATGGCCGACCTTAAAAAGCGGGAACAGGCATTGGACACATCGGGGCCGACCGCGAACGTCGTCCGTGATGCCGGAACATGGGTCAACGGCGACGACCCGGCGTGGACAGTCGTTGATTACAAACCCGGCCAATACCGGAACCTACCCGTCTTCATCCGGGGCAATCCGGCCCGGCCGGGGGAGATCGTCCCCCGGCGGTTCTTGGGCGTGCTTTCAAGCGGGGAAGCAAGACCGTTCCGCGAAGGAAGCGGTCGGCGTGAATTGGCCAACGCGATCACCACGGATGCCGCCGGTTTGACCTCGCGAGTGTTCGTGAACCGGGTATGGGGCTGGGTGTTCGGACGGCACTTGGTGACCACCCCCAGCAACTTCGGCTCGCTCGGCGACCGCCCGACCCACCCCGAACTTCTTGACGACCTCGCGGCCCGGTTCGTCGCCAACCGCTGGTCGGTGAAATGGCTGGTCCGGGAATTGGTGACATCCGCCGCGTATCGGCAATCGAGCCGGCACGATGAGAAAGCGGCCGCCTCCGACCCGGATGACCGGTGGCTGTGGCGGGCGCCCCGCAAGCGGTTGGAACTGGAAGAATGGCGGGACGCGATCCTTCAAGTGAGCGGCCAACTCAGTCTCGCCGGCGGCGGACCGTCGGACAATCTGGACGGCCCGAAGAGTGTTCGCCGAACGGTTTACGGAAGGGTAAGCCGGGAACGCCCCGCCGACATTCACCGCTTGTTTGATTTGCCGGACCCAAGGGGCCACGGGGAGAAACGCGAGTCAACGACGACGCCGGTTCAACAGCTTTACTTCCTCAACAGCCCGTTCGTCCGACAGTCGGCAGCTACGCTGGCCAAGGCGACAGCCACCGGACAATCAATCGAAGACGGAACGAAGGCTTTGTTCCGACGGGTGCTTCTGCGTGACCCGACCGCTGATGAATTGATGACCGCCCGGCGATTGATTCAACCGGCGAAAGAGGGAGGCGTGCCCGCATGGGAACTTCTCTCCCAAACTCTTCTGGCGAGCAACGAATTTCTGTTTCTGAACTGACGGCGAACTTCTTATGAACCGATTTAATTCTGTTGATCCGTTCGCCCAAACTCGCCGGTCGTTCCTCAGTGAACTCGGCGGCAGCGTCGGTCTGCTTGGACTGTCAAGCTATCTACACGCCGTGGACGCGCCAACGGTTTCTCCGGCGGCGGGGAAACCGCATTTCAAACCCCGAGCCAAGCGGGTGATCTTCCTGTTCATGGCCGGGGGGCCGTCGCAACTCGATATGTTCGACCCGAAGCCGGTCCTTGAGAAACATGCCGGAAAGCGGCCAGGGGCGGCTGACCTGCGCACGGAGCGTGTCACCGGCGGGTTGCTTCCCTCTGTGTTCAAGTTCCGGCCGGGCGGAAAATCTGGATTGCCGGTGAGCGATTTGCTTCCAAACATCCGGGAATGCGTGGACGAACTCTGCCTCCTCCGGTCGGTTTACGCAACCAATCCGAACCACTCGCCGGCCGCCAACTTCATGGCCAGCGGCCGGATCGACGCCACCCATCCGGGGATCGGGTCGTGGGTTTCTTATGGGTTGGGTTCGGAGAACGCGGACCTGCCCGGCTTCGTCTCCCTCGGCGGCGGCTTCGGCCAAGTCGGCTTCGAGCGAAGCGGTTACCTGCCCGGCCAATTCCAAGCGACTCGCGTATCCGCCACCGAATCCGATCCGGAGAAGATGATCCGTCACCTGCGAAACCCGGCCATTGGCCCCGATGATCAGAAGCGGCAACTCGACGCACTCCAGGCATTCAATCACAACCATGCCGTGGCAAACGGGAACGACCCGCAATTGGAAGCCCGCGTCCGGGCGATGGAGACGGCCTTCCGAATGCAGACCGCCGCCGGAGAGGCGTTCGACACCCGCCGGGAGCCATTGCGAATTCGTGAAATGTACGGGCAAGGTGAATTCGCCCGAGGTTGTCTCTTGGCGCGGCGATTGGTCGAGCGGGGTGTCCGTTTCGTGCAACTATCGAACGGCGGATGGGACCACCATTCCGGGATCAACGGCGAGTTGAAGAAGAAATGCGGAGAGATTGACCGCCCCATCGCGGCCTTGCTGAAAGACCTCCGACAACGGGGCTTGCTGGAAGACACTCTGGTCATCTGGGGCGGGGAATTTGGCCGCACCCCGGTGTCCGAGAACGGCGACGGCCGCGACCACAACCACTACGGATTCACCATGTGGATGGCCGGCGGCGGGGTGAAAGGCGGAATCGCCCACGGGGCGACCGACGAGTTCGGTTTCAAAGCCGAGGAGAACCGCGTCGCCGTCCACGATTTGCACGCCACCATCCTCCACCTGCTCGGCCTCGACCACGAAAAACTGACCTACCGATACAGCGGCCGCGACTTCCGGCTGACAGATGTTCACGGCCACGTTGTGAAAGACATCTTGGCTTGACGCTGGCCCGCCACGCCGGAAACCAGACGAAAGCCATTCTTCCGCTTCCTCGGTTCGGCCGGCAATATGCCGGTTCGCCTCCGATCATTAATCACGTCATGTTGTCCGACATGTCCCGACCCAACGCTATTAATGGGGAGGCGAAGATGCGTAAGATTTCCCCATCAACCGGCGACCGACTATTTGACGGAGGCGACGATCATGACGATTGGCTACGACAAACCCCTGTTTGTGCTGCCCTTTGATCACCGGGCCACGTTCTCGAAAAACCTGTTTGGCTGGCATGAGCCGCTGAGCAAAGAACAAACGGCGGAGATCGCCGCCGCCAAACAAGTAATCTTCGATGGCTTCCGCGCCGCCGTGGCGAACGGGGTGCCGAAGGATCACGCCGGTATCCTCGTGGACGAAGAGTTCGGGGCGGCCATTTTAGAGGAGGCCCGTCGGGAGGGTTTCATCACCGCCTGCCCGGCCGAACAGAGCGGCCACGACGAATTCGATTTTGAATACGGCCAGGACTTTGCCCGCCACATCGAACGCTTCGACCCGACCTTCTGCAAAGTGTTGGTGCGCTACAACCCCGAGGGGGACCGGGAATTAAACCGGCGGCAGGCGGCCCGTCTGAAGCAACTGTCGGAATACCTCCGGGGAAGCAATCGACTGTTCATGTTCGAGTTGCTCGTGCCTCCGACACCGACCGAATTACAGAACTTGGCCAACGACAAGAAAGCCTACGATCTCCGGTTGCGGCCCGCCTTGGTGATTCAGGCCATCCACGAGTTGCAAGACGCCGGGGTCGAGGCGGATGTCTGGAAGATCGAGGGCCTCGACGAGACGGAGGATTGCAAACACGTCGTCGCCGCCGCTCGCCGATCCGGGCGAGACAAAGTCGGCTGCATTATTCTAGGCCGGGGCGAGGACGACAAGAAAGTGCGCCAATGGCTGACAACGGCCGCCAAGGTTCCCGGTTTCATCGGCTTCGCCGTCGGCCGTACCACCTTTTGGGAACCCTTGGTGAACTTCCTCGCCAAGAAGATCACGCGAGAGGTCGCCGTGGCAGAGATCGCCGCCGCCTATCAATCGTGGACCGATTTGTTCGTGAAGGCGAGAGAATAAGCCTTTGATCGCTCGAATCGGCACGGAATGGAGTTCATTCCGTCATGTCCCGGCCACTCGGTGAAAGAACTCTTCAAACCGGGCGAGCAAGACTTCCGGCCTCCATCGCCCGGCGGCCGCAAGGGACTTTTGTCGCCGGTCTTCGTGATACGCCGCATCATCCCATAACCGTTCGATCTCGGCACACCACGCGCTCACCTCGTCCGCCGACGGAGGCAGGCGACTTTCCGGCGTGCAGTGCGCGGGCAATGGCAAGCATAATCCGGCGCTTCCGAGAGTCTCGGGCAAGGCCCCGCGGTCAGAGGCGACCACCGGGAGGCCGTTGACCAAAGCCTCCGCGGCGACGCGGCCCAAGGACTCATTCCATAACGATGGCATGAGGATGGCGCGGGACAAGGCATAGAAGGCCGCCGGGTTGCCCGAGTTGGCCATGCGATGCACGGTCGGCAGACCGACCAAATCGACGCCAGTCCTCGCCAGCCAGTCAGCCCGGCCTCGGGACTCGACGACGAGAAACGGAATGTCCGGCCGCCGCCGGCCCAACTCAACGATGATCCTGGCAAAGACGAACACTCCCTTGTCCGGGACCGGATTGACGAACGTGATGAATTGGCCCGAGACGTTCATGGCCCGGACTCGTTCCCACGAAAACGGGCACGGAAGGACGGCCGCCGTGACTCTGCGGCGGGCATACTCATACTGGGCGAACCGGGACGGAACAAACACGGCGTCGGCGCCCCGGAACGCGGCCGGACCGTCGTAGGCGAAGTTGTGCAGGGCAAAAACAACCTTTGCCCCCAGTTCCCTGGCGGCGACCATGAGCCTCCGACCCACCTCGTGCCCGCCATAAGTGAGCACGATATCAGGCTTGAAGGCGGCGGCGACCCGACAAAAAAAGCCGATGAACTCATCGGCTTCGGCAGTGGTCGCCGGCCGGTTCCCGGCCCATCCGGCGGGGACAAACACCGTGGCCCGGACGCTGCCGGCGACGTGGAACAGACGGTGCGGAACCCCGGCCGTCACGTCCTTGGTCGTGACGCTCAGTCCAAGCGCGGCCAGCCACGCGGCGCGATCAGCCGACGGGGGAGCATCGAGATCGGGACCGCAAACGGCCCCGCACGGCCACCCGTTCACGGCGAGAAGTTCGAGCAGATCGCGGGTGGCAAGGGCGGCTCCGCTGGCCGGATCAAAATACCCGTGGTAGGACGCAAACAAGATGCGTGGTGGCGTTCGCACGGCGGCTCGTGGAAAGGGAATGCGGTTCCGTCATCTTGGTGTGAGTCAATCGGAGGGCAAGAGTGTCCGGGTGTTCACCGCAACAACTTCATGTCAGGGCATTTTTCCGATAATGCGGATTGTGGTTTACGATTTTTTAAGATTATTTTAATTTTATGTTTGACATTACCCTGTCGGTTCTGTCAGAATCCCCGTCCGTTCATCAAGTTTGAAATAAAGACTCTTTTAGCGTCCAGTCCCTTAAAAAAACGGATCCCAAAATGCAATCGCACGCCTCCCCGCGCGACCGCGCCCCGTCTCGGCCCGTTAATGAGTTTCTCGGCCGCCTGCGGGCGTGGCTCCGATCAACTCCCCCCGGAAAACGAAAGAACAAAAAACTGGACCTCTGGCGACTGGAAGACCGCACAATGCCGGCCATGATGGCCGGATTCAACTTGGGCGACCCAAGCCAGTATGCCGTAAGCCAAACGACCGGGCCGCTTTCCATCGACGGGCCGCAACCGATCACGCCGACGACGTTGTCGTTCGGTGAAACCGGGGGATTTTTCGGGACAGACTCAAGCGAGACGACGGCTCCTGCCACTGTTTCGCCAAGTAATGCCGACGCGGCAAGCGTGGAAGAGTTCTGGAGCGGCGAAACAACAGCAACGAATCAGCCGACGACGGCGGCAGCCACGCCAACAGTGCAGAAACTGCTGTTTCGTGCGCCAATGGACCAGAGCTTCTCGTCGGGAGGCGGCACTTCCGGGGGAACCTCCGGAGGGACTTCCGGAGGAACTTCCGGAGGAACCTCGGGGGGAACTTCCGGAGGAACCTCGGGGGGGACTTCCGGCGGAACCTCAGGAGGGACTTCCGGCGGAACCTCAGGAGGAACCTCGGGGGGAACGTCAGGAGGGACCTCGGGTGGGACTTCCGGCGGAACCTCAGGAGGGACTTCCGGAGGCGCGACCGTATGGCTGACGACCGAAGACGGAGATGCGTCCGAGAATGGACCTGATCCGGGAACAATCAGGGTACATAGCAGCGGAGGATCGGGGGGCGTCTCCGTGATGCTCTCTTTCGGTGGCACGGCCATGCCCGGAAGCGACTACTCTTACCCGACTTCATCCGTCTACATTCCCAGCGGAGGTGGCTACGTCGATGTGCCGATCACCCCGTATGACGACAATGCGGAAGAGCCGGACGAGACAGTGGTGGCCACCATTATTGGTGGCGGTTCAGGCGGCTATTCGGGCGGTTACACGGTCACCGGCGGCTCGGCCACGGTGACGATCAAAGACAACGACGCCATCGTTTCGGTCCAGGCCCTTGACAACGCCCCCGAACCTTTCCCCGGCCACACCGCGCAGCCGGGCCACTTCCGGTTTACCCGCGACCGCACCGACACGAGCCTTACCGTCTCTTACTCCGTGGGCGGGTCAGCCACCTCGGGCGTCGATTACACGGCGATCGGCGGATCGGTCTCCTTCGCGGCGGGGCAATCCACCGTTGATATCACTGTCACGGCTCTTGCCGACCAAATTCAAGAATCGACCGAATCGGTGGACCTGTATCTCACCTATCCGCCGTCAGGAGGCGGCTCGCCCTCGTACACCCCGGCGTCGGGGGGCGGCATGGCCACGGTGTTCATCGCCGACGCCACGCCACTGACAGTGACTGCGACCGGTCCGACGATCGTAAACACATGGGACTCCGCCAATTTCACGGGCAGCGCGTCGGGCGGCAGCGGAACCGGATACCAGTACGCCTGGAGCTTCGGAGATGGTGACACCGACAACACACAGAACCCATCGCACGTCTACCCGGACCCCCCGGCCGGCGGCTCCGGCCAGGACTACACCGCCACTCTGACCGTAACCGATGACGCCGGAAACTCGGCCAGCAAGTCGGTCACCGTCCACGTCCTGTCCCAACTCATCGTGACCGCGTCCGGTGACTTGGAGGAGGCCAGTCCCGGCCAGCCCGTCCAGTTCACTGCGTCGGCGACCGGCGGTAGCGGGCCTTATACCTACATGTGGGACTTCGGCGGCGGCGGAGCAAGCGCGTCACACGCATTCCCGGCCGCTCCCTCCGGAGACGCCGGGGAGGACTTCGCGGCCATCGTGACCGTCTACGATTCCTACGGAAATTCCGGGGAAGCCGCCGTGGTGGTTGCCGTCACCGGAGACCCGGACGTCGGGGACGAAGTGGTCGATGACTCTGGAGACGCGGCCGTTCAACAGGCCATCCAACAGGACATCGCCACCGAACAGGCGGCCGAGACGGCGGCGGACCAAGCAGCCCAAGCAGCCTTGGTACCGCTTGAGCAAGACCCGGACCCGCCGACATCCGACGGCCCGGACACATCGCTGATGGACCAGATCAATGCTGACGCGGCCGCCGAGACCGCCGCCTTGATCGCCGCCAGCACGGACTACACAAACACCCTTGGCCAGGACACCGCCGGTTTCGAGTCGACCGTCCAGGCGGCGATCGCCGCTTATAATGCGGCCGCAGATCAATCCGACGACGAATACAACACGGACGTGGATGGCGCCAACAACGGCTACACCACAGATCTCGCCAACCTCGATCAAGCCTATGTGGCCGCCGCCTTGGCCGCCGAAACCGCGCTCCAGCAGCGAGAGACGACGGACGACCAAACGCTGGCCGATCAGATGGCCACCCTCAAGCAATCACTGGATAACACGGTGGAAACCGATGCAACCACTTACGCCGGCACAGTGGCGGGCGGGGATGCCCATCTTCAACAGGTGATTGCCATCGCCGAGCAGGCGTATCTCAATGAAGTCACCCAGCAGACCACTAGCCGCGATCAGGCCGACACCGTCGCTGAAACCGCCGCAACACAGGCGGAACAGTTGGCCAACGCAATCCAACAGGGCACGTTTGACCAGGTTCAAGGAGCGTACGACCCGGCCCAAATTGCTTTGGAGGCGGCTTATTCGGCGGGCACGGACGATGAGGCCAGCACGACCGTCCCGGACTTTGGCCAAGATCCGACAATACTGGCCGCGGAGGCGGCAGCCCAAGCTTTGTTCGCATCCACCGCAGGACAGGCCGACGCGCTTCTGGACCAGCAAGCGGCGGCCGAACAAGCCACCCTGCAAGCTCAGTACGACGCGGCCACCGCAGCTTACAATCAGGCGATGATCGATGCGGCCGACGCGGAAACCGCCGCCCGGGCGCAGGCCGACCAGACCTATGACGCGACCATTGCCGCCGACCAACAAACCCGCGACGCGGCGGTGGCGCAGGCTTGGGCCACATACAGCCAGGCCCTTGCGGCGGCCAAAACCACTTACGAGGCCGCGAACGCCCAAGCCGGATCGGACCGGGCGGCGGACGAGCAGGCGGCGGACGACGCCTACTCAAACACGGTGGCCCAGGCTTGGACCACGTTCACGACAGCCAAGCAACAGGCCCTCGACGCTTATCCGGTGGCTGAGGCGGCCGCCCGGACGGCTTACAACACCACCGTTGCGCAACTCCAGCAAACCTACGATGGCATCGTCGCCCAAGCCGAACCCACCGTCCCGGCGGCGAAAGCCCAGGCCGATTCTCTTTACAACACCACGGTTGCCGCCGCCAGGGATGTCCGGGCGACTGCTTATTCCAACGCGGACGCCACATATGCCACAGCCGACGCGGCCGCGCGGGCGATCCTTGCCCCCGCGCTGCGGGCAGCCGATCAGGCATGGATCACCACCACCACAGCCTTGGACCGGACGTACGACAGCGACCGGCTGAGTGAGAAAAACGAAATCAAGGCCGACGAAAAGGCGGCCGACAAGGCATACACCAAGACGCTCCGGAACGGCTCGCAGGCATTCTGGAACTTCATGGACCGGACGTACTATCCGGGCATGAAGAAAGCCAGCCGCATGAGGGATCAAAACGCCGCGAACGCCCTTCGTGACAGCCTCACAACTCAACGACAACAAGCCCAGAGAGATTACACCCTGCTCAAGGACCAAGCCGGAATAGATCTGGCCACAAAACTGGGTGACATTCGAATCGCGCACCAGCCCCGGATGAACGAGATCGACAAGGCCAAATTCGACGGATACGCGAACGCGAACGCGACCAAATTGAAGGCCCGTGCCGCGGCGAATCTGGCATTCGATCAGGCGATGGCCCAGCCGGCGGCTGACCGGGAGGAAGCCAAATCCCACGCCCAAAAGACACTCGCGACCGCCATTGCCGATGCCGGAAAGGCCCGGGGAGACACCGTGGCCAACGCCGAGTTCGCTTACGACAACACGCTGACGGCCGCGAAGAAAACGCTGGCCGACGGCCTGGCCAACGCCGACAAGACACTTGCGGATGCCATCGACGCGGCGGCTTGGGCGCGGGACACGGCGGTGGCCGACGCGACCCAAGCGATGGAGTTCACATTCTCCGACGCCGATCAGACGTGGAAGAACGCCCGCGAGGACGCGAAGACAGCCGAGGAGCGGACAAACTCAGCCGCTTACGGAACGTACATTAACACCGTCACCGACGCCGGCGTGGCCTTGGACGATGCGATGGTCAACGCCCAAGTGACACAAGACGAGGCCGATACGGCGGCCGGTGTGGCATGGACCCATGCCCAAGCCACCGCGTGGGAAACTCGTCAGGTGGCCGAGGCGACCGCCATCAAGGCTTGGTATGACACCACCACGGCCGCCGACACGGCCGCGCTGAGTGCGACCCAAGCCGACCTCATTGCGTGGGACACGACGGTGCTGGCTGCCTGGCAGACAGAAATCGGGTCCATCATGTCTAGCGTCGGGTCGGTGGTGAATTCTTGGGCGAGCCAGGCCGGAACCCGGTTCGCCGGGTTGGTGCGGGACGAAATGGCGCTGTGGATCACCGGGGAAACGTCTGACATTGCGGCCGAGGCAACCGACGCCAAGGCGGAATTCACCGACGAACTCTCAAAGGACATCACCGAGGAAGAAGCTGACGACGCATTGACGGAGGAGAAAATCGATGACCTGCCGGCGACGGTCCAGACCGAGGCCGACGATTATGTGGCCGACCTTGAGGCGGATGCCCAGGCCGCCTCCGACACGGTGGCCGACGAAGATGCGGCTTGGAAGGCTGATGAGCATGAGGCAAACGCGGATGCCGCAACTCATGACAAAGACGAGGCGACAGCGGCCGTCAAGGAAGCCGACGACACACAGGATGCCGAGGTCGAGCGAGAGCGAGAAGAAGCGTCCGACGCCCGTGATGACCGACGGACCGTGGCCGAACAGGACGACCGGGCCGCCAAGGACGAAGCGGATTCCACCAAGGAAGACCACGACAAGACGGCTGACGCCCGACACACCCGCGCCGCCGACGACGCGACAGCCGCCAAGACCAAGGACGAAAAGGCCGCAACCACCCGCCATGACGGAGTGGTCGCGGATCTCCAGAAAGTGGACACGGCGGTCCGGAACGGAGCGACGGACGCCGACCAGAAGACCACCCAATTGGTCACCAAGGCGGTGGCCGACGTCATTGCGGACATTCAAGTCCGGCTGACTGATATCCGGACTGCGACCGACGCCCAAGTGGCCCAACGAATCGGGGACCACGACGCGGAAATGGCGGGCTTGTTCCCCCGACTTGAGCAAGCCAAGACAAACGCCGTGGCCGCCGCCCAGGCCAAACTGAATTCGGACACAGCGGCCCCGCTTGGCAGCCAGGCTCTCGCCGCGAACCCGACGCCGCCGGAAAGCGACTTCCAAATCGCGCTGGATTACCTGCCCAAGTGGGAAACCGTGGCCATGATTGCCGGCGGTGTCGCCCTGACCATCTTGGTTCCCGGAGCCGGGGCGGTGATGGCGGCGGCCGCGTTCGGCGCCTTGGCCAGCGGGGCCATCACGCGATACTACGACGGAGGCCACACCGTCGCGGGGGCGATCCTCGGTTCGGGAGCGGACCTGACGGGTGTTTCGACGGTGTACGGAGCGATCACCGACCGGGACATCATCTCGGGCAACCACCTGGATCTGACGGAGGCGCAACGACGTCAAGCCATCAGTGAAGGGGGCATCCAGGTGGCCATGACGGCTTGGGGCCTCGGGCAGA
>NZ_JH636439.1:931394-948378 GCF_000255705.1 Zavarzinella formosa DSM 19928 | reverse complement strand
GCCGGCGACGGCGCCCTGCAAGGCTTGCAAGCCCGGCGCGGCCGAAACGGCCCCCGGTTCGGCCGTGTGTTTCCCCGCCGGGACAAAGTTGCGGACGCCGACAGGATGGACGGCGGTCGAAGACCTGCGGGCCGGTGATGAGGTTGTGTCCCGGCCGGACAACCGGCCGGAGGCGGCCAATACGGTGCGCCAAGTGGTGCGTCTGCTCACCCGCTCGGGCAAATTGACGGAATTGTGGGTGGCCGGGCAAAGGATCGAGGCGACCCACGAGCATCCATTCTGGGTGGTCGGCCGCGGATGGGTGACGGCGGGATCGCTGGTTGCGGGCGACCAGTTCCTGACCAGCGACAATCAGTGCGTCACCCTTGAAAGAATGGTTGACCAGGATCGGCATGTTGTGGTGTACAATTTGGAAATCGAGGCCGACCACACATACTTTGTCGGCGACAATGATTGGGGATTCGATGTCTGGAGCCACAACCACGAGGTGGCCCCGGAAGTGCAACTCAAAATCCCGACTGACAAACTGAAGTACAAGCCGAAGGAACGGGGCCGGGCGCCAATCGGGGAAGACGGCCATCCGGTGGAATTGCACCATGTGGATCAGGCCGCCGGAAATGCGAGTCCTCGGGTGGAAATGACGCGGACGGACCATCGCGGCAAAGGCAATTTCTCGAAAAACCATACAAACACGGGGCAACAACCATCGACGGTTGATCGCACTCAATCAAGCGCGCAGCACCAGAAGCACTGGGAAAACGAATGGGACGCCGGCCGTTTCAACAACCTGCCCGACAAACCCTGACCTTGGTGAATGACAGATGTCAAACGAATTGATGATCGATTTTCCGTCTCCTTGCAATATGTATGTGCTGACGATTGAGGATGACGGAAAAACCGGATATGGATACTTGAAACACATGGACAGGATCGTCGGAGACGTCTGGCTCTACAACCGTTGCGAAGCGCCCGAAACAACCGAGTGGCAGGACAAGAAAAACCTTCCGTTCGCCAATTGCAAAGGCTACGTCAACCCGCAGGGACTGATGGAAAGAGATGTGTCAGCGGATGATATCAACATTGACTGGGACTATGGCAAAGCCGGGTTGGTGGTGTATGTCTATTTTTTTGAAGACCTTTACGGCGCGTTGCGGCCAAACGACAAGCCGGGGTATGCAAGGTTCGCCATCAAAAGCGGTCCATTGGCCAAAGTGATGGAGATGGAGAATTAAGAGCGAGCGGAGCCAATGCGGGAGCGTTTTACTCGGGCGATCCCATATTGGCTCCGTTCATTCGAAAACCAAGACTTTTTAGACATCTCATGCCCGCCACCCCGCCGCCCGCCATCTCCGTTGTCATGCCGGTTTACAACGGGGAGCGGTTCCTGCGACGCAGCATCGCCTCACTGGCCGCCCAGAAGATGACAGACTGGGAACTGGTGGCTGTTGATGACAACTCTGCTGATGGATCGCTCGCCTTATTGGAGGAACTGGCGGCGGCTGATCCGCGCATCCGCGTCTTCAGCCACCCGGTCAACCGGAGGCAGGCGGCGGCTCGAAACACCGCCCTCCAGCACACGCTTGCCCCGTTGATCGCCTATCTGGATCAGGACGACGAGTTCTATCCGGACCATTTTGCCCGCGTGCGAGAATGGAGTGACAGGGCCGGCGTCCTCGTCTTTCGGTACGACCTGCTTGACGAAATCCCCGACAGCCGGACCCACGGCCAAGTCACCACTCACGATCCCGCCAGCCAGCGCCAGTTTGCCCTGACCCATACGATTTCCGTTCCCCTCGGAGTCGTCCATTGTCGGGATCTGCTCGACCGGGTCGGTCTCTTTGACGAACAATTGGGCAATTTTCGCGGACTGGATGAGGACGGGGACTTGTGGCGTCGCTTCGCCAAGGCCGGGGAACCATTCGTCTTTATTCCACATGCGAGCGGGCTGTACCACATCCACGCGGACAGTTGCGCCCGCACCCGCCCGGACCCGCCCCCGACGACGGACGGGCCATCCCATGTGGTGACCGTCGAAGTGTGCGCGGAAACTTCGCGTTATGCCATCCGTGTCCCGCAGAAAATGGCCGGGAACGTCACCCGCCTGTTTGAACGGCATGAATACGGCGGCCTGCCCCGGCGCGGCCTGACCGAGAAGCCGGTAATTGTGGATGTGGGAGCGGGCGTCGGGGCGTTCACCCTGTACGCCAAACTGGCCATCAACCGCCTCGCTGTCGTCCATTGCTTCGAGCCATGCCCGGCGATGGCAAGCCTCTTGCGGCAGAACCTGACGCCGTTCTCCGACACGGGCATCCATCCGGTCGGTTTGGGTCTGGAAGACGGCGCCGCCATCCTCCCGCCGCGTCCGGAGCGGGACGACCATCCCATGAACATTGCCATCCGCCACGCCGGGACAGTGTGGGACGAGTTCGGCTTGCGAGACGTGGATATCCTGAGACTGAACGCAGGAGGCGCCGAGCCGGACATACTCGCCGCCCTTGGCCCCCGCCTGAGCCAGATGCGGGTCGTTCTGATCGACTTCCACACCTCCGCCGACCGACGCCGCATTGATGCCTTGCTCCCCGGCCACGAACTGTTCGGGATGAGTCTGCGCACCCACAAACGCGGCATTGCGAAGTACATCCGAGCCGACCTGACAGACTTCCTTTCACTTCCCGCTGATCACAGATGATCGCTCCCCTCTTTGAGACTTTTAGTTGGGTGATAGAGACACCTTTCAAAGGGATGCGGTGATTGAAGGGTCAAACCTCAGCCCGGAAATGTCCAAATTTGAACGGCGCCGGCCATGTCGGCCGTGGCCATCCATGCGCCGTCGGCCGACCATGCCAGGGCACAAATCCAATCTTTGAACTGGCCGCCGCGAGATTTGCCGACTTCAGAGACAAGTTTGCCCGAGGAGGTCTCCCAAACTCGCACGACTGTGTCGCGGCCCGAGGAGGCGAGATGTTTGCCGTCCGGGTGGAACGCCAGATCGGTGAGACCGCTTAGATGGCCCGGAGCCAAGGTTCGGATTTTTTTGCCGGAAGCAGGATCGATCAACGTGACCGAGCCGTTCATTCCATCGAGTTCACCGCCCCGCCCAATGGCGAGGGTTTTGCCGTCGAGGGCGTAGGCGGCCGCCGCGAAGAACATCCCCTTGTATTCGGCGGACAAATCCTTGAAGACCTCGGCCTTGGCCGCATCCCAAATTTTTACCGCCGCATGACGGCCGGAATCGAACACCAATGGATATCGTTCGCTGACGCACGCCTGTGTGCAGTCCGGCGACAACGCCACGGCATTGGCCCAACCCTTCACCTGCCATCTTTTGCCAATGGCGAAACTGTCTCGATCCCAGATCAACACATGGCCGCCATCGTCGCCGCTGATGATCGTCTTCCCATCACGGGAGAGTTCCAACGAGACGACCCACTCCTTGTGTTCATTGAATGTCCGGGTTGATTTCAACACCGCGACCTTTGCCTCCATCGCGGGAGGGACTTTGGCCCCGTTTGACTTGCGACGGGTGGTATCCTCGATCATTCGGGCATTAAGCGTTAATGGCTCCGTTGCGGCGGGAAGATTTTCGGGAACATCCCAGAATCGCACGGTGTGATCGTAACTGGCCGAGATCAGAGTTTTTCCGTCCGGCGAGGATGTGAGACGGGATATCACATTGATGTGGCCGTCAAGACGCGCCACCGGCTTGGGCGGGTCGCCTCCGGCCTTTGCGGGCAACTCCCACAGGAGAATTTGGCCGAGGTTGTTTCCTGCCGCGACCCGGCGGGACGAACCGAGGAACGTCACGGCCGTCACCCACTCGGCATCCCATGTGAGGTTCCAAGCCATCGACGGTTTTGAAAGATCGGCCATCTGGTTTTCCCCTGAGATCAACCGATCAGTTCCTTGACGGGGCCGGTCCCCTCTGGCGTGAGCCAGATTGGCCGGACGCCGTGATAGTGTTTGGCCCGACTGTCGATGCCAAGCGTGGTGTAGATCGTGGCGAACAAATCCCCTTCGCTGACCGGGTTATCCTTCACCTCTTTGCCATCAACGTCGGTTGAACCGTAGACCTGCCCTCCTTTGATTCCACCCCCCGCCAGAACCACCGTCCAAGCCCGGATGTAATGGTCACGCCCCGCCCTATTGTTGATCTGCGGCGTGCGGCCCACCTCGCCCATCCAGATCACCAGAGTATCTTGCAATAAACCGCGTTCCTCCAGATCGAGCAGCAAACCACTCCACGCGGGGTCAAGCAACTGCATGTTCGCCTTGTGACAGACGAAGTTGTCCGCGTGACTGTCATAATTTTCCTGGCCGACTTCCACGAATGGGACGCCAGCCTCAATCAACTTGCGGGCCATGAAGCAACCGCGGCCAAACTCAGTGTCGCCGTAACGCTCCTTCGCCTTCGGCCAGTCCTTCGAGGAATCAAACACACTTTTGGCCCGCAACAAACGCCAAGCACGCTCCTTGGCCATGCGGTGGGAAGCGAACGGGTCCGCCTTGTGTTCGGATGTAAACTCGTCTTCGACGAACCGGAAAAGGTCGGCCCGTTTCTTCTCCCCCTCTTCGGGAAGATAAGGCGAGGTGAATGATCCGAGTTTGCCGTCGCGGCCGATGCCGAAGGGTTCGTAAAGCGGGCCGAGATAACCGGCCCCGCCGTTGCCGGTCGATCCCATGCGAACGAAACTCGGGAGATCCGAATCCGGGTTGCCGTTGTATTTGGCGATCACGGCCCCAATCTCCGGATGCGGGGTCCGCTCGCTCATTTTGTAACAGGTGTGCATGTGATAAATCCCGTCCGGATGATCGGGGGATTGAGTCTTCATGCTGCGAATAACCGCCAGTTTGTCGGCCACCGTCGCCATCTTCGGCAGGTATTCGCACATCGGCATGCCCGACACTTTGGAGGCAATCGGACGAAACGGCCCGCCGGTCGGACGGCCGGGTTTCATGTCGAATGTGTCAAGCTGGCTGGCCCCGCCGTTCATCCAGAGCATGATGCAGCGTTTTTTGTTTTTGATCGCCGCTTCCGTGGCGCTTTTCGCTTGGGCCAGCGCGCCCCAGTTGGGCAACACCAACCCCGTTCCGGTGACGGCCACACCCTTCATGAAGGCTCGGCGGGATGAATGCGAGTGAAATGGCTGGTTCATTGTTCATCACCGGGCGATTGGTCGGCGTCGGGAAACAGATCAATGGTTAAACCGAAATTCGCTGCCGTTCAACAGCGCCCAGATGGCATCCTCAAGACGCGGCTCCGGCTTCGGGTCACTCTTCAAATACTCGGTGAACTTCGTCAATTCGGCAGGTTTCGGCGGACGGCTCAACACCGACAGAAACAGGCGTTCGACTCTTTGTTCCCACGGGTCATTCGAGACCAGCAGTTGATCGGCCAGATTGCCTTTCTTGCGGCGAACAAACCCGCGAACGTGTTCGCCATTGTTCAGGAACAAATGTTCGGAAAGCGATCCTTGAAACTCGCCCAAGCCGTTGGTCGGTTCGCCAAAGTAACGCATGAAGTATTCATTTCCCGCATTCCCCAAATTAGCGGGCGTTTTTCCTTCGGCATCGTAGCCCGTCGCCTTTCTCATCGCGGCCATGATTTCCTCGGCCGAAAGCGGCCGGACCCGCGCCCGCTCGAACGATGTCGGCAACGCCTCCCGCAACGATCCCGTGCCCGACAATTGGTATGCCCGGCTGTTGACAATCTCACGGATCAGCCATTTGAGATCAAACTGATGAGACTTCAAACCCGTTGCCATCGCGTTCAACAATTCAGGATGCGAAGGGGGATTTTGTTCGGTGAAGTCATCCGCCGGATGGACAAGCCCCCGGCCCATGAACTGCGCCCAGACACGATTGGCGGCTGCGCGGGCCAGATACGGATTATCAGGGGCGGCCACCCAAGCGGCGATTTTCTCTTTGCGGGAGAACGCCGGTTTGGGCATCTTCTCGCCGTTCTTCGGGGCGGCGGGTTCTTTGAAATCCTTCGGCATCACGGGTTCCGTCAGCTCCGGACCTCCGAGAAACTTCGGTTTGACCGGCTCGCCCTTTTTGCCGGGGCCCTGATCTTTGGCCGCCCCGCTGAACAGCACTTCGCCGGTGGATTTTTCGCCGAGTGTGTATGCTTTGTTGTTCCCCGAACTGGATTCTTGCACCACAACCCGCACGAAGAAGCCGGTCATTCCGTAGAAGTCTTTTTGCGTCCAGCGATCAAACGGATGGTCGTGGCAACGAGCGCATTGTAATTGCGTGCCGAGGAATATCCGGCTGACCAAAACCGTCGCCTCCTCGGGTTGGCTGCGAAACTGCACTTGGAACATCTCGCTGCCGGGTTGTTCACCCAGCAATAGTTCCCTCACCATCCGATCATAAGAGACCCCGTCGGCAAACTGTTTGGCGAGCCAGATTTTGAAACCATCCCGTTTACGGGTGGCGTCGGCGTTCCCCGGATTGCGACCGAACAAGACCAAGTCCCACGTATCGGCTTGGGCGGTCGCAAATCGCGGATCGGCGAGGAGTCGGTCTATCAATTTCTCGCGTTTGGCCGCATCGGCGTCTGCAAGGAATTTTTGGGTTTCGTCTTGTGAGGGAATCGTGCCGACAAGGTCGAGGAAAACCCGGCGAAGAAACTCGGCATCCGCAGAGTGTGGAGCCGGGGTGATGTTCTTGGATTTCCAACCGGCCGCCAGTTCCCGGTCGATCACACCGCGAAGCGGTTCATCTGCTTGCATTACACTTGATGTAAGCGCCAAGCTGGTCAAGATCAGGCAAGTGATTAACTTCATGGAGACCCCGGAGAGGAGGCCACTGGCGGGAGTATGTCGGCAGGCAGGGTTCAACTACCGGAAGATAACCGGACAATGGTTGGAGTTCCAGTAAAAACTGTCTGAATTTCTGATGCCGAGGCCACAACAAGAACTCACGCCAGCACATCCTTCACGACATTTCCGTGAACATCTGTCAGCCGATAATCCCGCCCGCCGTGCCGGTACGTCAGCTTGGTGTGATCGAGACCCATCAGATGCAGAATCGTTGCGTGAAAATCATGCACATGAACCGGCTTTTCCTCGGCCCGGATGCCGTGTTCGTCGGTGGCCCCATGAACCACCCCCCTCTTGACGCCCGCCCCGGCCAGCCAGGAACTGAACGCCCAGTTGTGGTGTTCTCGTCCAAGGTTGTCAGCCGTGTTATTGAATGGCGTGCGGCCAAATTCCGTGGTCCACACCACCAGCGTGTCGTCGAACAAGCCAGTGCGTTTGAGATCCTCGATCAACCCCGCAATGGGCTGATCGACCTGCTTGGCCAGCCGGCCGTGATCGGCCATGTTGCCGTGCGAATCCCAGTTGCCGCTTGAGCCGGTATGGATCAACTCCACAAATCGCACGCCTCGTTCGACCAACCGACGAGCCACCAAGCATTGCCAGCCGAACCCGGAAGTTTCGCCTCGTTTCAAACCGTACAAGCCAAGCGTCGCCTCGCTCTCCTTCGAGAGATCAAGGGCGGCGGGCATTTCCGATTGCATCCCAAAGGCCGTCTCGAAAGACTTGATGCGGGCGGCCAGTTGAGCCTCTTCGGGCCTCGCGGTCCGATGGGCTTCATTGAACGCGGCAAGGGCATTCAATTCCAGTTTTTGCTGGCCTTCCGTCGCCACTCGCCGTTTCAGATTGGCCACAGGCTCCGAACCGGGGACAACTCGCGTGCCCTGATGCGCGCCCGGCAGAAAGTCGGAGGCCCACACCTGCGTTCCCGCGTATGGCATCTCCGAAGAAAGCACCATAAACGACGGCAGATTTTTGTTCGGCGTGCCGAGTCCGTAGCTGACCCACGAACCGATGCTCGGACGGGCAAACGCGAATGAGCCGGTGTGCATCCCAAGCGTGGCGTTGAAATGATTTGAGTGGCTGGTGTGCATCGAGCGAATCAACGCGATGTCATCAACTTTTGAGGCGATGTTTGGGAACATCTCGCTGACTTCAATGCCGCTCTTGCCTCGCGGGGCAAACGTCCAGCCCGGCTTCTTCAGAAAGAGTTTTTCATATCCCGGCCGGTTTTTGGTTTCCGGGTGATCGAATGTCACTTGTTTGCCGTGGTCGGTCGTCAGCTTTGGCTTGGGGTCGAACGAATCCACATGAGAGACGCCGCCGCTCATGAACAAAAAGATAACCGATTTCGCCTTCGCCGGGAAATGCGGTGAACGCGGCTTGAGAGGATCGATCGAATCTTGGGCCAATAATTCGCTCAAAAGTCCGGGCATCAAGAGCGAACCGGCCACCGCCGATTGGACAAACCCCCGGCGAGTCGTCGATGAAAAACGCGATTGCATGGGGTTACTCCAGATACAAGAATTCGTTGCTTGCCAGGACAATCCGCACAAGAGTCGCCCAACCGGCTTTCTCACGTTCCGCAGGCGATTGGCCAGCCACCGTCTTTGCATGAGCCGCGAGGAAATTCGTCGCCATCTCAATTTCGTTCGCCGTCGGCGTTCGTTGAAACACGATCCGGCAGAGTTCGCCGAACCGGGTGGCCGTATCTGCTTGGGCGGGCAAACGCCCGGCCACCTTGGCCGCTTGGGCATGGAAAAACGGGTCGTTCAAAAAGTAGAGAGCCTGTGTCGGCACGGTGGTCACCTGCCGTTGCGGAGTTGTCGTGTTGGGGTCGGCCCCGTCAAACAAGCCGAGGAACGGATGGCGGCGATTGCGAAGCGAGATCAGATAGACGCTTCGCTTGTCAGAATCGTACAGGGCGCTGAACGGAACATGCTGGGAGAAATTCCACGTGTTTTCCGGGGGAAACGGATGCGGCCCGCCGGGTTGGCGGTCAAGTTGTCCGCTCGCTGTTAGCAGACTGTCTCGCAATTCCTCGGCGCTTAACCGGCGACGGTCAAACTTCCAACAGAGTTCATTGTTCGGGTCTATCTTGGCGGCCTGGTCACGGCCGGCGGCCGATTGTTGGTAGGCCGACGACAGCATGATTTGCCGGTGCATCGTCTTGATGCTCCACCCGGAGGCAACAAACTTCGCGGCCAGCCAGTCGAGCAATTCGGGGTGCGTCGACTGTTGGCCGCGCGTGCCAAAGTCGTTGGGTGTTCGGACAAGTCCCCGCCCGAAATGATGCTGCCAGATACGATTGACCATCACACGGGCCGCGAGGGGATTCTTCGCATCCGAAAGCCAGTCGGCCAATTGCAGACGACCGCTCCCCTTCCCCGTCGGCACTGGCTGACCGCCCAAGATTTCCAACCACCGCCGGGGAACCACTGGACCGAGTTTCTCCGGATCGCCCCGCAAATGAATGCGGGCATGGGCTTCCGTTCCGTCAAACGCCGCATAGGCAAGTTCTTGCTTGGGAGCGCGGGCCACAAGTTCGGCCCGCTGTTTCGCCAGCGTTGTCTTCTTCGCCTCGATTTCGGCCAGACCGGCAAAGGATTTCGAGAGATCAGCCGTGATGTGGTCAAAGGTCCAAGAAACCCCGTCCGGCCCGCCGGGATGAGCATCGGCGATGTGCCCGGTGATTTGAACCGTTCCCTCGAACGGACTGGCCCACGCCACGGCCACCGGCCCGTCCGGCGCCGGGTGAACGAACAACGAGCGGCCCGGTAACTTCGTCCAAACAGACACCGGCTCTTTGGCGGCATTCACAAAAACCGATGGCGTCTCTCCGTTGCGCCAGACATTCAGACCCGGTTTGCCCGAGAGATCGCGAACCGGTTCCGGCAACAGTTTCAAGGTGTCCCGGCCATCGAGAAACCACCACCTTGCCGGAGAATTGTCACCGCCATTGTGCGGGTTTCCGGCCAGCAAACTATCAATCACGTCCTTGGTCAGATTCCATCGGCGGTTCATCCCGCCAACTTCCGCAATCTCCCATTCAATCAGTGTGGTGTCGGCCCCGTGATTCTTCTGCGGGAAGACGGAGAGTCGCAACATCTGACCCGCCGACACCGAAACAGGGGAAAACGGTTTGCCGTCCACCCCGGTGAAATCCTGCGACTTGCCATCCGCAATTTCCCCTTTTGCGAGAGGACGCACGGACTTTTCGACCAGCGATTTCAACTGTTGGGAAAGGGGGGCCTGCTTCGCCGTCAGTTGACGAATCTCTTCATCAATGGCGGCCAGTTGTCGCTGATGCGGTTCAACGGTCTTTGCCCACTGGCCCGGCGAAAGCAACGGAACGGGGTCGCGCGGCTGTTGTTTCGCCTCGCAACCGGGAAATGAAAAATTCGTGCTTTGCAAGATGCCTTGAATGGCATAATAGTCCCGCGCCGTCAGAGGATCGTATTTGTGGTCGTGACAACGGGCGCACGCCAGTGACATCCCCATGAACGCCCGGCCCATCGTGTCGATGATGTCCTCATGCGTCAGGTGGATGTCCTTGTCAACATCGTGCCCGAATCGGCGTGCGACGGCCAGAAATCCCGTGGCCGTCACGCGATCCGCATACCGCTCCGGCGGCCCGGTCGCGGCGATCAGATCGCCCGCCACCTGCTCCCGGATGAATTCATCATAGGCTTGGTCTTTGTTGAACGAATCAATCACCCAATTGCGATATCGCCACAATTGGGGAACCGGGTGATCGCTGTTGTCCCCGGCGGTGTCCGCATAGCGAACCAAATCCAGCCAATGCCGTCCCCATCGCTCCCCGTAAGACTTGGAAGCCAGCAACCGCTCAACGACTTGGGCAAACGCATCAGGCCGGTCGTCTTTTAGAAAAGCATCAACTTCCTCGGGTGTTGGCGGCAGTCCTGTGAGGTCATAAGTGGCCCGCCGAATCAATGTGCGCCGATCAGCCGAGTTATTCGGAGCGATCCCGCGAGTCTCCAACCCGGCAAGGATGAATCGATCAATGTCCGTCTTCGCCCAAGCCGCGTTTTTCACAGTCGGCAGAGACACCGAGCGCACGGATTGAAAAGACCACCACTTGCGTTGGGCATCCGTAAATGTTGAAACCGGACCGGTGGTTTCACCCGGTTCTGTCTTGGACGCCGGCCACGGCATCCCTTTGGCCACCCATTGCCGCAACGCGGTGATGTCACCATCGGGAAGCTTCATCTTCGGCGGCATGCGCAAGTCGTCCCGATGTTCGACCGCCCGGATGATGTTGCTCATCTCGGGCTTTTCGGGCACGGCCGCCGGGCCGCTGTCTCCTCCCTTGAGGATCGCCTCCCGAGAATCCAATCGCAACCCGCCGGCAGCCTTCTTGGGCCCGTGGCATTCAAAGCAACGCTCGACCAGCAACGGCCGAATCCGCTTTTCAAAATGCTCGTCCGCAAGGACCGGAACGGCGATGACCAAAAGCACGACTGAGGAGAGCAGACGTCTCATTCGGAACCCTTATACCCGGCGAGAAACACCGCTTGTTATCGTTAATCTTTGATTACGCACCTGTCATCGGTCAATCGCAAAAGACACAATCACCATCAGTCGAATTTCAGACTGACAATTTAACGAGTTGCTCACGAAGTTCGGCCAATGTTGAGGAGAATGTTTTCTCCAAATCGGCAATCGAATGTTCAAGGAATGTTTTGGCCGCTTCCGGCGAATCCTGCTTATGCAAAGATGCCGCAAGCAAATAGTCGTTAATTTGACTCCAATTTCGATCTTGGTTCTGACGCTCAATCCTCGCCAAGACCGACAACGCTTTCTTGTGTTCTCCATTCGCCGCCAGCAGATGGGCCTCAGTGGCTAAAATTGAATGACCCAAATATCCTTCTTTTTCCCGATGGCAATGATTCCTCCAAAATTCGGATAGTTCATCGATTGCCGCGAGTTTACTCCCATCGGTAATAATTTTCAAAAACAACTGCTCAAACTCAGCCTGAACCATTAAATGCGAGTGACAGTCCTCGCAAAAATCAAGCAAGTCTGTCCGGTCCAATGACTTTGCTTCTAATTTATTTGTTGCAATCGCATTACACCAATAACATCGCATCCAATATTCTCCGCGATTTGATCGTCATCATTCTCGCAGGTCATCTCATCACGCATTTACACGATGATTTCTTTCACCACCCGGCCATGAACGTCCGTCAAACGGAAATCCCGTCCGGCGTGTCGGAACGTCAATTTTTCATGATCCAACCCCAGCAAGTGTAACATGGTCGCGTGCAGATCGTGCATGTGAACTTTGTTTTCCACCGCGTAATAGCCGTAATCGTCCGTCGCTCCGTGGCTGATTCCAGCTTTCATGCCGCCGCCCGCCAGCCACATGGTGAAACCATGCGGGTTATGGTCCCGGCCATCGCCTCCCTGAGCCGTCGGGGTGCGGCCAAACTCGCCGCCCCACCAGACGAGGGTGTCTTTCAACAGTCCGCGACGCTTCAAATCGGCGAGCAGTCCTGCAATCGGCTTGTCCACCTCGCGGGCATTCTTTGCGTGATCTTTCTTGAGATCGCCATGTTGGTCCCACTTGTAACTATGCGTCACTTGAACGAAACGCACGCCAGCCTCCGCAAACCGCCTCGCCATCAAACATTGTCGGCCAAAGTTCGCCGTCACCGGATCATCTAAGCCGTAGAGTTTCTGAGTCTCGGCCGTCTCCGCTGAAAGGTCTTGTGCCTGTGGGGCGGCCGTTTGCATACGGAACGCCAGTTCAAACGAATCAATCCGGCCTTCCAAAGCATTGTCCGGGCCAGTGCGAGCCAATCGCTCCCGATCTATCCGGCCGACGAAATCAAGTTCCATCCGCTGAAGCTTGGCTGGCGTGTCCCCCACGATGAAAGGAATCTTCGCCCGGTCGCTCGACATCCCCGCATTGCCGACCGGCGTGCCTTGATAGATGGCGGGCAAAAACGCGGAGGAAAAATTGTTCTCCCCGCCGTGAGTGAGCGTCGGGCATACCGTGATGAAACCGGGCAGATTGCGATTTTCCGTTCCCAACCCGTATGTCACCCAACTCCCCATGCTCGGCCGGACGAACGTGTCGCTGCCGGTATGCAGTTCAAGCAAGGCCCCGCCATGCCGTGAATTGGAGGCGTGCATCGACTTGATGAAACACAAATCATCCGCATGAGAGGCGACTTCGGGAAACAACTCGCTGGCCCATGCGCCGCTTTTGCCGTGCTGTTTGAATTTCCAAGGTGATTTGAGCAAGTTGCCCGTCTCGCCTGACACCACACGGGGTTTGGCGAACGGCAGGGGTTTTCCATTATCCCGCTCGAGCAGGGGTTTGTAATCAAACGTATCCACTTGGCTCGGGCCGCCGTGCATGAACAGGAAGATCACCCGCTTCGCCTTCGCCGGGAACTGCGGCGGCTTCGGCGCCAGCGGATCAGGCACGGTCTTGGCCGATTGTCCGCGAGCCTCGTCGGCAAGCAACCCGGCAAGGGCCAGAAGACCAAATCCGTTGGCCGACTGTCGTAACATCTCCCGCCGGGAGCAACCAGCGGCCAAATGTCGAAGATTCATCCGCCAACTCCTCGAAGGATTACTCGACGTACATGAATTCGTTTGAAGACAAGAGCGCCCGGCACAACCCTTGCCACGCTCGACGTTTCGCTTCAGCCGCCTCCAACTTCTCGCTCATCGCCGCCTTTTCGTATTGTGTCACAAATTCGATGGCTCGACTGGATTCAATCGTGGAAGCCGGTCGGGAGAACAACAGTTCATACGCGAAGTTGATCCGGGAAGCATCATCTCCCGGACGGGCGATCAGCCGATCAGCCAGCCGGCGGGTTTGCTCGGCGACCAGTTTGCTGTTCATCAGTAGAAGCGATTGGGCCGGGACATTGGTGACAGCCCGCCGACCTTTCGTGACACTTGGATCGGGAAAATCAAACGCTTGGAATGGCTCATACCCGGCGCTGCGGACAACCGGCAGATACACTGATCGGCGGTCGGAATTATAGCCATCATAATTACGATTGGCGGTGCTGGTCACATAAGCCCGATTGGAAATCGTGAGCAAGGAACCGCCGGGCGTTTTGTCAAGATTCCCGCCGACGGACAACAGGGCATCACGGAACGACTCGGCATCAAGCCGTTGACGGGGCCACCGCCAATGCAACCGGTTCTCCGGGTCTTTGAGTTCGGTCGCCGGATCGTGGGCGGCGCTCATCTGATACGTCGCGGACAACATGATAAGCCGGTGCATGGCCTTCACTGACCACCCCTCTTTGACAAAGCGGGAGGCCAGCCAGTCAAGTAATTCTCGGTGGACAGGCGAATCACCCAACCGGCCAAAATTGTCCGGCGTGCGGACCAATCCGTCGCCGAAGTGCCAAGTCCAAAGTCGATTGACCGCGACGCGGGCCGTCAACGGATGATCGGGCCGAGTGATCCACTCGGCCAACTCTTTCCGTCCGCTCTTCTTCAAATCCACAGACTGTTGGCTCGGCAACGCCAACACCGTCGGGAAACCGCGAGACGCTTCGGCTCCCAATGTGAGATGATTGCCACGAAGATGAATCTTGAGGTTCTCCGGCTTCCCCTCCGAGACAGCCATCGCCATCGGAAGCACTGGACGTTCCTTTTCCAGTCTGGCAAACTTCTCTCGCAGCACCTTCAATTCAGAAGCCGCTTCCGGGGCCAGGAGCGGGTCAATGGGTGTCGGGATGGCAAACGGACCATCCTTGGCCTCGGCCAGTTTCTTGAGGGCATCCCCTTCAGGGGCTTTTCCAAGTCGGTCAAGGTGGGCCACCCATTGATTCAAAAACACCGGCACAAGCTTACGGGCGACCGCCAGATCCGCTGGCCGCACAGGAGCACTTTGACCGGGCGGCAGAGGAACCAACGCCAACTTGTCGATATGGGGAAATGGCCCTGCCCTCTCCAACCGAAGAATCGCTTTGCCCTTCTTCAATGTGACGACGGGCCCAAGATCCCATGATTGCTTGTCCGCGAACCACCCCCCGGTCGTTCGACCGGCCGAGTCTTCCAGATACTTGCCGTCCAGCAGAACACGAACAGGACGCGGGTCCGCGGCGGCGTAACGAATCTCAAGAACATAAATGCCGTCGGCCGGGATGGTCAGATCGTATTCGGCAAAGTTTGGCAGTGGCCCGGCATTGACGAGAACCCCGATTCCCTTGCCATAATGTTCCCGATCTTTCAGCACATTACCGCGTTGAAAATCCTCGGCCTCAACCGTTAGAGTGCCATCAGGCGGTTTGCCCCCGGTCATCAAAGAAACGCTAGCCCGGCGGCCTTTTCGCACCTCTTCGGCGGTGGCGAGATAATCAGCGATTCGCTCCCGTGCCTCGGCGAGCAACTTCTTCTTACCCTCGCCTTCACGGGACACAATTTCTTTCTTCGTGGCGGCAATCAATTCATCATGGGTTCTGGCCTTTGCCGCGACGGCCGGGTCAGCCAGCGGGCGTTCCTGCCATTTGGCGACAACATTGAAGTTGTCCATCGTCTTCGTGGATTTCAAAATCCCCGCGAGCGCGTAATAATCATGCGCCGTGATCGGATCGAACTTGTGATCGTGACAACGGGCGCAACCGAGAGTCAGGCCGAGAAATGCCTGGCCGAGGGTATCGAGTTGCTCATCAATGATGTCCATCTGCATTTTGACCGGATCATCCTCGGCCAACATCTTCGGACCAATCATCATGAAGCCCGTGGGAACGAATCCCTCGGGCGAGTCGGGAATGAGCAGGTCACCGGCCAATTGTAGTTTCACAAACCGGTCGAAGGGCATGTCGGAGTTGAACGCCCGGATGACCCAGTCCCGATATCGCCAAGCGTTCGCGTGGGAAAGGTTTTCATCCATCCCGTTGCTATCCGCATACCGGGCCACGTCGAGCCAGTGCCGCCCCCAGCGTTCGCCATATTGCGGCGAGGCAAGCAATCGGTCAATCAGTTTCGCAAACGCCTCCGAGGAGTCATCACGCAGAAATGCCTCGACTTCCTCTGGCGTCGGCGGCAAACCGAGCAAATCAAACGTCGCCCGACGGATCAATGTCCGCTTATCTGCCTGAGGAGCCGTCTTCAAATTCTTCTCGGTCAGTTTGGACAAGACAAAACGATCAATTGGATTGCGAACCCATTTTTCGTCATTCACACGCGGTGGAGTTGACTCGCGGAAGGAGAGGAAAGACCAGTGATCGCCGGCTTTTGTCGCCGGCATATTCATCGGATCGGCAACGAGACTCGCAGAATCTGTCGGCCACGGAGACCCCATCTTGACCCATGCGGTCAGGTCGGCGATTTGCCGGGCCGTGAGCTTTCCCTTTGGCGGCATCTTCAATTCGCCATCGTAGGCAACGGCCTTCAGCATCAACCCTGTCGACGAATCGCCGGGCACGATTGCGGGGCCAATTTCACCACCCTTGATCGCATGAGCACGAGAATCCAACCGCAGACCGCCCTTCTGCTTCGTGGCGCCATGGCACGAGAAGCAAAACTCCGTCAGAAGTGGACGCACCCGGTCTTCAAAAAACTTGAACCCAGCAGCATCAGAAGGCTCGATGGCCGACGCCACATGGGAGAAAAGCAAAGACGTGACAATGACAAAGGCAGAGAGCAACCTAAATCGACCAGACATCGGGTGTTCTCCGCAGAGAATGCGGTGTGGCGGGATATTTCCCGATCATACCCGGTGGCGACTCTGTCGCAAGGAAATTCCGGCATGCGTGGAAAAGGAGTGGTTGAACAAAGCCGGTCGGGAAACGAAAAAAAGCCCGGTCGTCTTTCGACGACCGGGCTTCATATCTTGAGCCTGGAGATTAATGAGTTTTTGTGAGGCGGGCACATGTGATCTGTCCGGACTTCTGGCGAGAGTCTTTCGACTCTCATCCGGCGATCAGTGGTGTCAACATTCCTTAGAAAGGAGGTGATCCAACCGCAGGTTCCCCTACGGTTACCTTGTTACGACTTAGTCCCAATCAAGGGTTTTGCCTTCGGCGCTAGGCGACTTCGGGCACTCCCCTCTTTCGTGGCTTGACGGGCGGTGTGTACAAGGCTCAGGAACACATTCACCGCGGTGTTGCTGACCCGCGATTACTAGCGATTCCAACTTCACGAAGGCGAGTTGCAGCCTTCGA
>NZ_JH636439.1:897265-927016 GCF_000255705.1 Zavarzinella formosa DSM 19928 | reverse complement strand
GGCTCGCCGGGGTGTTTCAACCCCGCTTTCCACCGACTTTGGTCCCTGTCGTTTGTTTTGCAAACCACACAAACCTTCGTCGCGAGTTACATTTCTATACTCCCGCACACACATGTCAACAGGTCCCCAAAACTTTTTTGGAAATCGATCCACCGTGATCGTTGTCTGAAGATCCCGACGAAGTCAGGCATCACCGATTTGAGAAGTGATTTTGAGTATCTCCCCAATGTCGAAGAGTCGTTTGGCCTGTTGCAAATCAGGTTCCAATGCAGCCAGTTTGATTCCGAGTTGATAGGCGCACCTCAGGAGTTCCAAGAGAGGTTCTCTGGCGGGGCTGAACACTTTCCATTCCGGTCCGAGGCTGGCCACAGTCCGGTAGGTGGTGGCCGAATCCGCGGAGAGAAACAGGGCGATCGCCTTCTGGCCATCTTTCAACTGCCAAAGGGCACATTCCAACTGATCGCCATCAATGCGGTAGACGACAAAGGGTTGAATTTCATCATTCATGCCAGTTTCTCACTCGGGTTTATTCGGCTGGTGTAGCCCGAAGTCACGGATTGTTCGTGTGATTTCCTTGAGATGCTCGTGCAGCCGTGGTATCTTCATCACACATACCAATCGCCCTTCGCGAACCGCCACACTCTGTGGAAGAACATTCTTTCCAACCAACCGCCGCATCATGACTGCGAAATCGTGGGCTCTCCTACTCGGATTACTTGTATTTGGCGGACAGAAAGCCGCAGCTTTTCCAAGACTTTCACGTCCTCTTCCGGCAGTCGTCCTGTTGAATGGGTTGTTGGAATCCCATTGGCAGGAACAGCACATCAATCCCGCAAAGCAGGCCTCGAACGAAGCGATCTTTCGCCGGGCGATGTTGGATCTGCTGGGCCGTGTGCCCACCCCGTCCGAGCAAGAAGCATTTGCAACGAACAGTTCACCTGATCGTTTTGAAAAAGCAGTTCAACAGATCCTGTCCGGCCGAGAATTCTCATGGTATTTTGCGACCGTGCTGGATGACATGATTCAAGGATCGGCCGCCGGGAATGAACGCTTTCTTGGCTATTTGCGAGAGTCACTGCGGGAGCACAAGGGTTGGGACACGATCTTTCGGGAGGTGTTGATTGGTCCGTGGGACAACGAGGCCCGCAAGCCGGCCAGTGTTTTTCTGGAAAGCCGTCTGAAGGATGTCGATTTGTTGACGACAGATGTCACACGGTCGTTCTTCGGGGTTGATATTTCTTGTGCCCGCTGTCACAACCACCCGTTGGTGCAGGATTGGAAACAAGACCACTATTACGGCATGGTCGCGTTTCTGGTCCGCACCGGTGGCGGCAAAGGTTCGGTGACTGAAAAGCCCGAAGGGGAAGCGAAATTCACCCGGAAACATGGCAAAGAACAAGTGGCCCCGATGATGTTTCTAACGGGCCAAAAAATCGAAGAACCGGCCAAACCAAAATTGCCCGCGCCGAACAAACCGCCCGTATATAGTCGGCGGGCCGAGTTGGTAAAGTCCGCGATGCAGGACAAACGGTTTCTGAGCCAGGCATTCGTGAATCGTTGCTGGGAGTATCTGTTTGGCCGAGGGTTGGTTGATCCGGTCGATCAGATTCATTCGGGGAACCCCGCCTCCATTCCCGCCGTTTTTGACTGGCTGGCCGATGATTTTGCCGAACATGGCTACGACATTCGCCGCCTGATCGCTCTGATGGTGACAAGCCGAGCTTACCGGATGGATGGAACTTCGCCGCCGGGAGCCTCAGCTCCGGGGCCGGAACACTTTGCCGTGAGCCGGTTGCGGCCGCTCACTCCTCGCCAGTATGTCACCTCTGTGATTATTGCGTTGGGAGACGATCAATATCGGTCAACTCCGGAACAGCAAGCCGCCATTGACAAACGCCTCACGGAACTGATGCCGAGATTTGATCCGCGAACGCGGGAGTTTCAAAGCAGCAGTCGGGAAGCTCTCTTTGTCTCCAATAGCGATGCGATGGCGAAGCTATTCGACGCCAAAGAAAATCATTTGTTGGCCCGGTTGAAACAACTTCCTGACCATCGGCAGCGGGTTCAAGCGGCGATAATGGCCCTGTTTGGCCGCGCGCCAACTCAAGCGGAAACGGACCATCTGGTGAAATGGCTGACGGCCCAAACGGATTCCAAAGCGGCCGTCGATGACTTGGTCTGGGCGTTGATCGCCTCAGCTGAGTTCCGATTTAATCATTAATCAACGGGGGAATCATCCATGAGATGGTGTGGTTCGCCGGAGCATCGGATTCATCGTCGTTCGTTCCTTGGGGGGACGCTCGCGGGATTGGTTTCAACGGTCAACCTTGGCGGGATCGGCCTCTCAGCCGCCGAACCGACGATCGCCCCCTTGCGACAACGCGGCAAGCAGGTGATCTTTATCTGGCTGGCGGGAGGCTCCAGTCAATTCGAGACGTGGGACCCCAAACCGGGCCGGGACACCGGCGGGCCTTTCCGCACCATCGGCACAAGCATTCCGGGTTATCATGTCTGCGAATTGATGCCAAACATTGCGAGTCGGATGAAGCATATCGCCGTTGTCCGCTCCTTGAACACCGTTCAAAGCGAACACGAACAAGCGGCCGATTTGGTGAGCATCGGGCGTCCGAAGGAAGCGGCCCTCGACTACCCCGAAATCGGCGTGGTGATGTCCAAGGAGCTGGCTGTCCCGGACAGCGAACTGCCTGATTATGTATCGTTTTTCACCACTTCCGAAGGGCGTCGTCGGCCCCGTGTGGGATTTCTGGGGGCCAACCACTCTCCTTTGTTATTGGAAAAATCGATTCGCCCCGAGGATCTTGATCCCCCGCCGGGCATGAGTGAAATCCGGCATCATTCCCGAGAAGATTTGCGAGCATTGTTGAGTGATCGATTCGCCAGACAACAAGCCGGATCAGAAATCGTTCGTGGCTATAACAGCGCCTATCAAAAGATTCGCGGGTTGATGCGATCCGATCATCTGTTTAATCTCGAGAAGGAACCGCTGACTGTTCGGGAACGCTATGGACGAAGCCCGTTTGGCCAGCAATGTTTGCTGGCGAGAAGGTTGATTGAAGCCCGCGTGCCCGTTGTGAAAATCGCCCGCGGATTTTGGGACAGCCATCATGACAATTTCGAGAGCCACCGCGAATTGGTCCCTGACTTTGACCATGTTTTCAGTGTGTTGATTGATGATTTGGCGGCTCGAGGATTGTTGGAATCGACCCTCGTGATGGTTCTTTCCGAATTTGGCCGGACTCCCGTTATCAATCAGGATGTGGGCCGCGATCACTTTGCGGCCGCCTGGTCGGTGGCGATGGCCGGGGCGGGAATTCGGGGCGGGACCATTTACGGCCAGACCGACGCCGACGGCAGGGCCGTCAAAGACGGCGAGGCAAATGCGAGCGATCTGGCGGCGACAATTTATCAGGCGGTCGGCATCGATCCTCGCTCCGAATATCAAGCGGGGTTGCGGCCCGTGCCGCTGGCCAAGGAAGATGCCCGTGTCATCAAGGAGATTCTCCGATGAATCCCGTGAAGACCCCACTCGATCCCAAAGCCATCAAATTACTGGCGAATTACGATGTTCCCGGTATTCTCTATGGCCTCGCCGTATCCGGGGATGGCAAAACCTTGTTCGGGGCCGGACAGGATGGAGCGCTCCATTCCGTTGATTTGCGGGCCGACAAACCGAAAGTCACGAAACAAAACCCGTTTCACGATAACTATGTTTCCTCGTTTGTCTGGCATGACGGCATTCTGATTTCGGGAAGTTACGACCGGCACATTCACTGGACTGATCCGAAGACCGGCAATTGCGTGCGGAGCATCATTGCCCATGATGGCTGGGTCCGCAAAATCGCGATGACTCCGGATGCAAAACATCTGGTTTCCATCGGTGATGACATGCGGGTGAACGTGTGGGATTCCCGCGATGGAAAGCGGCTGGCCAGCATGACCGGCCATGAGGCCCGCACGCCTGAAGGCTATCTCTCAGCCATGTACGCACTGGCGGTCAGCCCGGATGGCCGCCATATCGCCAGCGGTGATCGGGCGGGGTTTGTCTGTGTTTGGGATTTGTCGACGGGCAAGACAGTTTCCGCGTTTCGGGCCACGGATTTCTACACTTTTGATGCCCAAAAACGGGCCAGAGCCATCGGCGGTGTTCGGGGCTTGTGCTTCTCGGCCGACGGCAACCGTCTGGCCGTCTCGGGAATCGGGGCGGTGACAAATGTGGACGGGTTTGTCGGTCCCTGTCGGCTGGAATGGTGGGATTGGAAAGCGGCGAAGCGATTAATGATCGGCCAAGACAAGCATTTGGCCATCCTGAATCATGTCATCCTTGGAACTGATGAAAAGAGCCTGATCGCCGTGGGCGGTGGCGATGGCGGCGGGGCGATGGTTTTCTGGAATGGAACCGATGCCCCGCCCCAAGTGGCGAAGCCAAAAGGGCACTTGCAAGCGGTGTTGCTCAATCCTGACGACAACCGTTTATATGCGGTCGGGCACGGCGGTTTTCAAGTATGGGGGATGGACGAATCCCCAAAAGGAAATCCCGACCCTCGGAGGCTACTTCCCTTTTAACGACTCCAAATACGCCAGCAACGACGCCAGTTCGGGAACCGTGAGATTGTCGGCCAGTTTCTCCGGCATCACGGACACCTTGCTGGTTTTTCGGTCTTCGATGTCGCTCTTTTTGATGATCGTCACCACGCCATTGCCATCGCGGAGTTCGATCTCGGCCACGGTATCCTTAGTGACGAAGCCTGTGAACTTTTTGCCGCTCGACAGTTCAAAAATGTGGGTCTCAAATCCTTGGGCCATCTTCGCGCTTGGTTGAAGGATCGATTCCAACAGATCATTCCGGCTGTATCGGGCCGCAATCCCCGCGAGCGACGGTCCCTTGGGCGTTTCCGACGGGGAGACGGTGTGACAGTTGACACACCCGGAGCGGTTGAACAGCCTCGCTCCGACTTCGACGTTCCCCTTCTCTTTCAGAACAAGCGGCATTACTTCGGCCGGCTTCATCTTGCTGATGGTCGGCAAATTGCGGGCGTTCGGCTCAATCTTCAGTGACGCCATCGTCGCCTTGGCGGCCGTGGCAAGTTGGGGATCAGCACCGTCGATCAACGGCCGGATTTGCGGAGCGTAACTGGTCAGGTTCAAACGGGTGACGGCCTTCAACAACGGCAACGCCGTTTGAGGATTGGTCCATGCTTGAAGAACAGCCTTCTCAGCTACTGCCCGGTTTTCCCGGTTGCCGAAGTTGCGGTCGGCGATGGTGGCCAGCACGCCAAACGCCAGTTCACGTTTCGCGGGCGATGTCTCGGCGATCATTTTCACGAACTCAGCCACCGCATCGACTTGCCGACCATCGCGGACAAATTCCAGCCACACCTTTTCGATTTCCGACGGCAGTTTTTCTTGCTTCGTGAGAATGTCCAACATGGCCTCGCGGGCTTTGGGGTTGCCGTTCAATTTGGCAAGAACCCTCAACGCCCTGGCCCGCTCGGCCTCCGGTTCTTTGGGATTATCAGCCACCGAGATGAACAGCGGCACCGCCTCTTCCGGAACATTTGGGATGGCGGCAAACACATTGACCGCCATTCGGTGGAAGGCGGGATCATCCTTCGCCAGCGTCAGCAATTTGGCCGAAATTTCCGGCAGTTCCACACGGTTGCGGTACAGTTCCGGGATCAACCATCTCAGCGTTTCAGCGTTGGCCGAGACAAGGGCGTCCTTCAATACCTTGCGAATCTTCTCGGATTCCTTCCAAGCAACCGGATTGTAATATGGGCCGCGTGTGTCGGGCCGGGTTGTCCACCATTTGCCATCCCATTCGGCTTCTTGTTGTGACAACCGGGCCAGCGTGCGAAGGATTCCCTGACGCAACTTCTCGTCTTTGGTCTCCGCCAATCGGGCGAGCAAACCATCCACGACGGCAACTTCATGCAGCGATTGCAAAACTCTCAATGCCCCTGTGTGGAGGCTTGTCTCGGCCGAATCGAGTGCTTTGAGACAAGCATCGCATGCCCGCAGGGAAACAAGGGCATTAATGGCGATATGCGAAACCACCGGGTCTTCGTCGGCAGTCAACGGCAACAATGCTCCGGCTGTTTCGATTTTGTTGAGTCGATTCAAGGCGATCACGGCCTGCAACCGCACTCGCGGGTTGGCGTCCTTCAATGCCTCAACAAACGGTTGCAGCGAAACACCGCCGAGTTGGCCGAGATGGTCAGCCATTGCCTTAATGGCATATTCCCGCAGGTTTTGTTGTTTCATCAGTCGAAGCAATGCCTCATTCGATTTCTCACCGAGCAATTGCTTGAGCGTGAAAATCGCCGCCACCGCAACGGCAGGCGATTCTGTTTTTGCGGCCAGTTGCTCCAATTTCTCGGCGAATAGCGGCTTCGCCCCGCGCCGCAGGATTTCCCGTTGAGCGTACAGTCGCCGGGTGTGGCTGTTGGAACCGACATGCCCGACAAGTTCTTCGTCGGTCGCTTTTTTCAGGTCGGGAAACGGGACAAGTTTCCAATCCTTGTCCGTGACGCGGACGACAAACCCGACATTCGGGTTGCTGAAATCGAAGCCGCCTCCCTTCCAACTTGATGCGTAAAACCGGCCGGAACCATCCACATCCATATCGGTCGGGGCGGGGATTTGCAGGAAGGTCTTTTTGTCAGCTTTGTAAGTGGAACCGTTGGGTTTCAACGGATGCTGGTCAATCGAGCTTCGGCCCCACTCACAAGTGTAAAGGCCGGTGCCGAATCCTTCGGGAAAACCGGGTTCGTCGAGATAGAGGGAGCCTGTCGGCGAGCCGCCGCCGTAATCGAAAAGCGGCTTGATGATTTCTTCCGGGAAGTTCACGAACAAGCGAGGATAGCCGTAGTGCCCGGTCATGATGTTGTGGGCCAGGCGAACGTCCCAGCCGCCGCCGTCGTTGGTGTTGTCACGAGTGAACAGATCGAGTGTCGGGCTAACGGCCACATCGTAAATGTTCCGTTGACCGTCGCACACCAGTTCCAAACCGGAACCGTCGGGCCGCACACGAACGATGCCGCCACCGCGAAGTTGCAAAGTTCGGCCGTCGGTCCCCTCGGCTTTGAGGAAGCCGTAGTCACCGATGGCCATGTACATCCAGCCGTCGATGCCCATGCGGAAGCCATTGGTTGTGTGGTCGGCCCCACGAAACTTGAGATCGAAACCGATCCCTTTGACGAGAACTTCGTGTTTATCAGCAACACCATCGCCGTTGGTATCGTGGTAGGCGCTCAGCGTCGGGGGATGCAGCACATAGAGAGTGTTGTTGTCCCACCACAAACCGCGAGGGCTGTCCACTTCGGTGAATGTGTTGAACTTGTCAGCCTTGCCGTCGCCATCCGTGTCGATGCAACGGACGATCTTGCCCTTCCCCGGCTTTGCTCCGAGCGAACCGTTGAGATCGACCCCGACGAAGACCGTGCCATCAGGAGCAGCCGCCAGACAGGTCGGATACGAGATGTCCGGCGGGGCAGCGAACATCGTCAAATTGAAGCCCGCCGGAGCGGTGACACCCTGCAACTTCGGGCCTTTGGCGACGGGAGCGGATTTGGGATCGGCGGGAACCAGCTTTTTGCCGAGAACTTCAAACTCATGGAAACTAGCCCAACAACCACTTGGCAAACTGGTGATGGTGATGCGGACATACCGAAGGCCGTTGGCCGAGAATTGGTGCGTCTGGGTTTGTTCGGTGAGATTTCCCTTCGTCTGATCGACGAGCGGCTTCCACGTTTTCGCGTCTTCCGAACCTTCAATCTTGTAGCGATAATTTGCCTCATCTTTCTCCCAGACAACCCGACACCCGGTGATGTCTTCGGGCTTACCGAGATCCACCTGCCACCACTGATTGGCGGCCGCCCCGTTCGCGCACCAGCGGCTCTCGGGGTCGCCGTCATTGCCCTTGGCGGCATTGCGGCTCTCGTCCTGCGATGAAGAAGCCGTGGCGGGTTTCCCCTTGGCCAGATTTTCGGGGACCATCGCCGGGGGCGCGCCGGTCGCCAAATGTGAAGCGGCCAACATGACTAACAATGCTTGAAAAACACGGGTCAAACTGATCGACATATTCCTCTCCTCGGTTATCGAAGAGTTTACAGAATCCGCCGATCATGGCGTTCAGGATGGTGACGGGTTCTTTCTCTTCAAAGAAGTTTCCATTCACGGGCCGCGTGATGCGATACCCTACACTTCTGGAAATGCCACGGTAACGAGACGGACATGGATAAAGTTCGTTCAACAGTCGGGGTCGGGTCGGTTGAGGAAGTCTACCGGTTGGAATCCCGGCGGGTTTTCGCCACCTTGGTGCGCCTGCTTGGCGACTTTGACTTGGCCGAAGAAGCCCTGCACGAAGCCTTCACCACGGCCATCGAACAATGGCCTCGCGATGGCGTGCCGGAGAATCCACGAGCTTGGCTCGTTTCGACCGGGCGTTTCAAGGCGATCAACGTGCTGCGACGCCGTGCGAAGTTCGCGGCCTCGCTGGCTTTTGTCGCCACCCGCTTGGAGGAACTTGGCAAGGAAACAGCGGAACCGGCCGATCAGGATGTGGAGGACGACCGGCTTCGGCTTGTGTTCACCTGCTGCCATCCGGCACTGGCGCCCGCCACTCAAATCGCCCTGACATTGCGGGAAGTTTGCGGCCTCACCACCGAGGACATCGCCGCCGCTTTCCTGACGGCCCCGGCGACCATCGCCCAGCGAATCGTGCGGGGAAAGGCCAAAATCCGGGCGGCCAAAATCCCGTACCAAGTGCCCTCGCTGGCCGATTTGCCCGACCGGCTCGATTCGGCCCTGACGGTGATTTACCTTGTCTTTAATGAAGGCTATTCTGCCTCCGCTGGGGCCTCGCTGACTCGCAGCGACCTTTCCGAAGAGGCCATCCGGCTCGGGCGGTTAGTGGCCGAGTTGCTCCCAGATGCCGAGGTATTGGGCTTGCTGGCCTTGATGCTTCTGCACGAATCTCGACGGACGGCGAGAACATCGCCCACCGGGAATATCATCCTTTTGGAGCAACAAGACCGCTCCCGATGGAATCGCGATCTGATCGCCGAGGGCCGGGCATTGGCGGCGAGGGCGGTCGCCGAGCCGACATTCGGGGCTTACGCCATCCAAGCCGCGATTGCGGCCGTCCATTCCGAGGCAACCACGGCGACCGACACGGACTGGAAACGAATCGTCGCCTGGTACGATCTTCAGGTACAAGCCGATGCGTCCCCGGTGGTGGAACTGAACCGGGCTGTCGCGGTGGCCATGCGAGATGGCCCGAAAGCCGGTTTGTCACTCGTCGACGCCATCCTGAACCGGGGTGACCTGACGGACTATCATCTGGCTCATGCCGCCCGCGCGGACTTCGCACGGCGACTCGGACGATTCGACGACGCCCGCCTTTCCTATCAACGGGCTTACGATCTCACCCGGCAGGAACCAGAACGCCGATTTCTGGAACAGCGGCTCCGGGAAATTTCCTGAAAAAGTTTTATGGGTTGTCGATTTGTCCCCCCGCCAAGCGATTACAAGATGAAACGACCCGGCGGCGTTACGGGTTCTCTTCCGAAAAGGTCATGCCATGAAATACATGATGCTCGTTTATACCGATGAAACCATCTGGACCGAGAATGAGCGGGAAGCATGTTTTTCGGAATCGGTCGCGCTGACTCACGAACTGCACGGCAAGGGCCAATACCTCACGGCATCACCCTTGCATCCGGTGGCAACAGCCACCAGCGTCCGCGTTCGAGAAGGCAGAAGGCTTGTCACCGATGGGCCGTTTGCCGAGACGGCCGAACAACTCGGCGGATTTTATCTGATTGACGCCACCAATCTCGACGAGGCCATTGCCATCGCCGCCCGTATCCCCGGCGCCAAGAAGGGGACCATTGAAGTGCGGCCTGTCTACGAACTTCCCGGTCTGCCACGCTTAAATTAACCCCAAACGTCGAACCATCCCAACCCAAACGATTGACAGGAACATGACACCTGTGCGGGGCCGTTGTGTCGATTTTTCCTCGTAATTGCTCACCCTCGCCCTGCGATTGATGAGCGGAAAGAACTATTCCATGAATGCGAATTTGAACACCGCCCCGTCAAAGGCCCGGCTTTGGACTGGCCGAATCGTCGGCGGTTTGCCGGCTCTTTTTCTGGTCCTTGATGCCGTGATGAAATTGGTGAAGCCCGAACCAATCGTGAAGGCGACCGTCGAACTCGGCTTCCCGGAAGCCGCGATTGTGCCGCTCGGAATCGTGCTGCTGACCAGCACGATTCTTTACCTCATCCCGCGGACGGCCATCCTCGGGGCCGTGCTGCTGACGGGTTATCTCGGCGGGGCGGTCGCCACCCATGTGCATGTCGGGCACGGGGCTTTTGAAATCTTGTTCCCGGTCGTTTTCGGCATGCTGCTCTGGCTCGGCCTCTGGATTCGTGACGCACGGGTGCGGGCGTTGATGCCCCTCCGGCAAATGTGAAAAAATCTTGGCGACGTGTCGATTTGAAACAATGGCATTTGACTACCTGGCAAACCCAAAGAAACTCAATCTCAGGAGAACGTCGATGAAAGTCATCGTGATGGTGAAAGCCACGAAATCCTCGGAAGCCGGCGAGATGCCGAGCGAGCAACTGCTGACCGACATGGGCAATTACAACGAGCAACTCGTCAAGGCGGGCATCATGCTCTCAGGCGAAGGATTGCACCCCAGTTCCAAGGGCGTGCGGGTCCGGTTCTCCGGCGCCAATCGGATGGTGATTGACGGGCCGTTTGTCGAAACGAACGAACTGGTGGCCGGTTTCTGGATGTGGAATGTGAAGTCGATCCAAGAAGCCGTCGATTGGGTGAAGCGATGCCCAAACCCGATGATGGAAGATTCAGAAATCGAGATTCGCCAAGTGTTCAGCGCCGAGGATTTTGGCGAGTCATTCACCCCAGAACTCCGCGAACAGGAAGCCAGCCAGCGTGCCCGGATTGTGGGGTTGGAGACTCCTCGCTTTGAAAACGGCCGTGCCTTCCAGATCGCCGGATTGAGCGGCCATTACACCCAAGACACCCGGAAGCAGATCCCGGATTTGTGGTGCAAGTTCATTCCCCATGTCGGCAAAATTCCCGGCCAAGTGAGCGGTGAAACCTACGGTGTCTGCTGGAATTTCCAGCCGGAATGCACGTTCGATTATCTTGCCGGCGTGGAAATCCCGGCCGGAGGTCAGTTGCCGACGGGCTTCACCCAAGTTCAAATTCCCGCCGGGCGTTATGTGGTGATCCCCTTCTCCGGCCATGTGTCGAAGATCACGGAACTCTTCGACACCATCTGGACAAAGTGGCTTCCCGAATCGGGGCTGAAAACCGCCGACACCCCCGTGTTCGAGCGGTACACGGAAAAATTCAACACCACCACACTCTCGGACGGCATCGAGATTTGGATTCCCCTGCAAGCGTAAAAACCTCAATCCTCACACCTGTTCATTGGAGACATCATGGCCACGAAGATTTTTGTCAACCTCCCGGTTCGGGATCTCAAGAAGTCGATCGAGTTCTTCACCAAGCTTGGCTATTCGTTCAACAAACAATTCACGGACGAAACAGCCACTTGCATGGTCATCAGCGAGGACATTTATGCCATGCTGCTGACCGAGGAAAAATTCAAGCAGTTCACCCCCAAGGAGATCTGCGACGCCACCAAGCAAACGGAAGTGCTGATTTGTCTGTCGTGTGAAAGCCGCAGCCAAGTCGATGAGATCATCGGCAAGGCCGTCGCCGCCGGGGGCGCGACTTACAAGGCCCCGATTGACTACGGCTTCATGTACGGCAATGCGTTCCACGACCTCGACGGCCACACATGGGAATACATGTGGATGGACCCGGCCGCCATTCAAAAGGGTTGATGATTCTTCGTCGAAGTTGTTCCCGGCCGATTGCGATTGTCAAATCAAGCGTGATCGGCCCACATCACTCAACCCACTTTGCGTTCCTGATGGCATGATAACTGCTGATCTTCTGGAAAGAAAAACAGGCAACCCCAGACATCACACGCAAGGTGCGCCGTCATGAAAAAGAATCCACTGAAGGCCGGCCCCGTGACGATGCCTTCATCGAACGGTTCCCCCTCGACAACAAGCTCCGCAACCATGCCGACTCTCGCCAGACACCATTATGTCCGGTTGGTTTCCGAAGAAGACATTCGGAAGTTTGCCTACCAGAAATGGGAAGAAGCGGGAAAGCCAGACGGCGACGGTCAGCAATTTTGGCTTGAAGCGGAATCGGAATTGACCCACGGCTACCCGAAGACGACCTGAAGGGCCTTCTTCACGAATGGTCATTTCTTGGGGTGCCATCCTCCACACGCTACTCGTGAGGGCAAGAAGTTCTTTTACGCTCACACACTCAAGCAAATCAGCTTTTTCTTGCAAGCCAAGGGGCTACAGAGCTTGGGGTTTCACGATTTGAAAAGCGGTCAAAACCGACCGAAAAGTGGCCTGAAGATGCCAAAAATGGTTGTCCGGCGACCATTTTTGGACAATTGGACACCCACCCAAGTGGTCAAAAACAGCGGGCCAACTGAACACAATTTTGCAAAACCCCCGGTAAATCGACACGTCACCTGATGATTTTGGAGTAATCCTGAGCCTTTTGGGGGCATTTCCAATGGCCCAAAATGAACCCTCAACGATGATTCCAAACTGTTTGAAGTGAGCCATGTGGACCAAATGGTGAATTGGCCCAGACAGGTAAAACAGGTCACATTTCCCTTTTCATCAATCACGATTGATCCGATTCAGACACACTTGCAAGCGTCATCCGAGCGATTTTAGCTGTCGTTTTCTTCAGCCAACGATCCCAAAACAATATTTAAAGCAACCGCTTGACATGGACGATGAGTTGGGTTATTAGTTAAAACAGTTGTTTCAAGCACTCGATTGTTCACCAAGATTCTGGAACAACCAATGGCTCGGGAAACACCGACCGACGAATCGATTTCCAATGTGGATGCCACCCGGCAACGCTTGTTGGAGGCGGCCGAGGAAATCTTTGCGGAAAAGGGTTTTGAGGCCGCCACCACGCGCGAGATTTGCGAACGAGCGGGCGTGCGGAACATTGGGGCGATCAATTACCACTTTCAGGGGAAAGAACGCCTGTACGCGGAGGCGGTGCGGTTTGCGATGTCCACCTGCGTGTGCGGGGCGCCGTTTCCCGAGTGGCCCGCTGGAACGAGTTCCCGGCAAAAACTTCGGGACTTCGTTCGCGTGATGATGGCCCGGATTTTGGAGGTGCCCCGCCCCTCGGCGATGCACCTGATGAATCGCGAGATGACCCGGATCGCCCCGTCGGAAGTCACGGCCAACGCCGTGCGGGAAAACATTAAGCCGATGGCGGACTTGTTGACGCAGATTCTGGCCGGACTGCTTCCCGATCTGCCCTTCGAGAAGCGGGTGTTGATCGGGTTCAGTGTGATCGGCCAGTGCCTTTATTACCGGCAAAATCGCGTGGTGGGCGAAGTGTTGTTCGGTCGGGACGTGACTCGGAATTACAACGCGGAGTTCCTCGCGGAACACATCGCGGATTTCACACTGGCGGCCGTCGGCAAACTCGCGGACGACTGACTTTTTCGGAGGGGTGGGCATGGTCTGGATCGCGCTCAAAATGCTCACCGGCGACCGCACCAAATACATGGGGATCGTCTTCGGCGTGGCGTTCGCCTCCATGCTGATCTCGCATCAAGTTTCCATTTTCCTCAGCATCATGGCCCGCTGCACGTCGCTCATCCGCAATGTGCAGGAGGGCGAAATCTTCGTGATGGACCCGACCGTGCGACAGGCCGACGAAGTGATCGGCCTCTCCGATGATGACCTCCACCGTGTTCGTGGGGTGGACGGGGTGGCATGGGCCGTGAAGTTTTACCGGGGCACCGTCCGGGCGAGGCTTCCGGAAGGCGGCCCGAAGGGTCACGGCGATTTTCGCAGCGTGGTGTTGCTCGGGTTGGATGATGCCTCGCTTGTCGGTGCCCCACGAAAAATGTTGATGGGGAGCGTGGAGGATCTTCGCAAGCCGGACGCCGTCATCATCGACGAGGCGGGGTATTTCTACCTGTTCCCCGGCCAGCCTCACCAGATTGGCCAGACGATTGAAATGACCGACCGCCGGGCGGAAATTGTCGGGATTTGCGAAGTGGGCCAACCATTCCAGTCCATGCCGATCTTTTACACAAAATATTCGCGGGCGATGCAGTTCTCCCCGCCCGAACGCCGGCTGCTTTCTTACATCATCGTCGAGCCGGAAAGCGGGGTGCCCGCCCCGGTGGTGGCCCAACGCATCATGAACGACACCGGCTTGCAAGCGCTCACCAAGGAAACCTTCCGCTGGAACACGATCCAGTTTTACGTGCAAAACACGGGCATTCCGTTCAACTTTGGCATCACCGTAGTTCTTGGCTTCGTGGTCGGCATCGCCATCGCCGGGCAGACGTTTTACCTGTTCACAATTGAAAACCTCAAACAATTCGGGGCCTTAAAAGCGATGGGGACGAGCAACCTCCGCATCGTGGGAATGATTCTCGTTCAGGCTCTGGTGGTTGGTTTGATCGGCTACGGATTGGGCGTCGGCGGCACGGCTTTGTTCTTCACGCTCACCCAAGGAGCCATCCCGCTCAAAGGGTTTCACATGCTCTGGCAGGTGATGGCCGGAACAGCGGCGGCTGTTTCGATTATCGTGGTGCTGGCCAGTTTATTGAGCATACGCAAGGTCTTGGTGCTGGAACCGGCCGTGGTGTTCCGGTGAGCGTGGGTTGAACTGTCATCCGTGGTTATTTGGGGCAAGACATCCATCTGGCGAAAACGGTATCGAAGGAAACTTGTTCATGAACGCCACTCAACCAATTCCCAAAAGTCTTTCGACGGCGGCGTCAGCCAGTCAGTTTGCCGTTGTCTGCCGGGGAGTGACGAAGGATTTCGGGACCGGCGAGGCCCGTGTGCAAGTGCTGCGCGGCGTTGACGCGGAAGTTCCGTATTGCGAGATGACACTTCTCGTCGGCCCGTCGGGTTGCGGCAAAACCACGCTGATTTCACTAATCTGCGGATTGCTGGACGTGACGGACGGAGAGATTCAAGTTCTTGGGGAAAACCTCAGCCACATGAGCAGTCGCCGCAAGACGGCGTTCCGCAGCGCCAATGTGGGCTTTGTTTTCCAGCAATACAACCTGCTTCCCTCGCTCAACGCCGCCGAGAACGCGGCCGTGCCGTTGATTATCGGCCGCCAGCCTCGCAGCCATGCCATCGCCAAGGCCACCGAAGTGCTGAAACAAGTGGGCCTCGGGGACAAAATCCGGAGCTATCCGAATCAAATGTCCGGCGGCCAGCAACAACGGGTGGCGATTGCCCGCGCGCTGGTTCATGATCCGCGATTGCTGGTGTGTGATGAACCGACGGCCGCCCTTGATGGCAAAAGCGGCCAAACCGTGATGGAACTACTGCGAACTGTCGGCCGTCGCGAGGACCGGGCAGTCATCATCGTGACACACGACAACCGGGTGCATCATTTCGGCGACCGGATCATCGCCATGTCGGACGGCAAAGTGGAAAGCGTCACGACCGGTTCTCAACCGGTCAACCATTAAACCTTGGGGTGGGCCATGCTATTCAGATACGGACTTCCGTTGCTCGCGTTCGCGTCGATGATGTTCGCCCTCCGGCATGTGGTGATCGCGGATCAGGAACCGCCGAAACAGCCTCCGCCGGTGGAACCTTCGCGAACGCCGTTCAAATCCGCCCTCGCCGGTGGCGGCGTGATCGAGCCAAAGAGCGAGAACATCGCCATCGGCTCCCATTTGCCGGGTGTGGTTGCGGAGGTATTTGCTAACGTCAACGACGAAGTGGAGGCCGGTCAAAAGCTGTTCCGGCTCGACAACCGGCAACTGCTGGCCGAGTTGGAAGTGCGGCAGGCGATGCTTGAATCTTCGAGATCATCGCTTGAAAAACTTCGCAGCCAGCCGCGACCGGAGGAAATTCCGATCACCGAGGCCACTGTGCAGGAAGCCCGCGTGATGGTGGAAGACACTAAGGCCCAGTTCGCCCGCGCGGAGAGGGGACACAGTTCCGGAGCCGTCTCGGAGGAAGAATACGTCCGCCAGAAATACGCCGTCGCGACGGCCAATGCCAAGCTCACCAAAGCCGAGGCCGAGTTGAGACTTCTTCGCAGCGGGGCATGGAAATCGGATTTGTCCGTGGCCGAGGCCCAAGTGAAACAGGCCCAGGCGCAAGTGCTTCAAACCGAGACGGAGTTGAAGCGATTGGAAGTAACCGCTCCGGTGAAGGGGCGGGTGCTGCAAAAGAATGTCCGGCCGGGGGAATATGTCGGCATTCCCCCCGGCCAGGCGCTGATGGTCATCGGCGATGTCAGCACGCTCCATGTCCGGATGGATGTGGATGAAAACGACATCAGCCGGTTCAAGAAAGACTTGGTCGGCAAAGCCATTACGCGCGGAGCCAACAAACGGGAAGTTTCCCTCAAATTCGTGCGAGTGGAACCTTACGTCGTCGCCAAGAAATCCCTCACCGGTTCGGGCACAGAACGGGTGGACACCCGCGTTCTGAATGTGATCTACGCCATCGAGACCAAAGACCCGAACCTGTATGTCGGCCAACAAGTGGACGTGTATCTCGATGCGGCGAAGTGATTACTTCATCACCCGCACCGAGATTCCAGAGCCTTCTTCGCCACCCCGGTAAACGCGATGGGTCGCCTTCTTGAAGTCCCGTTCTTCAGCCGTGTAAATATCCGTGAACTTTTGCGGATTGCGGTCGGCGAGCGGGAACCAAGTGCTTTGCACCTGCACCATGAGGCGATGTCCGGGGCGGAGCGTGTGAAACACATCCGGCATGGTGAACTTGATCTGGGCCGGTTTGCCCGGCTCAAACGGTTCCGGCTTCTCGAACGAGTTGCGGAACTTGCCGCGGAACGGCTCGCCCCGAATCAACTGTTGATAGTGGCTCATCCGCACCCCGGTCGGGTTCGGGTCCCATTCGGGAAAGTCGCCGGGGTACACGTCGATCACCTTGACGATCCAATCCGCATCCGTCCCCGTGGTTGAAACATTCAGGTTTACTTCAATCGCGCCAACAATCGTCGTGTCCGTATCGACAGGCTCGGTTTGGTAAACCAACACATCCGGCCGGCGGGCGGCGAACCGTTGGTCGCCGACCATGTATTCCTTGTCCATCCCGATGTTCGTCTTGTCGATGTACGGCACCGGTTTCGCCGGATCGCTGATGAATTCATCGTGCCCCGTTTCTTTGTCTGACGCCGTGAGAAGTTGTTGCCGGTCGCCAAAGTAGAACTTGCTGGCGACCGCTTGCTTCGGCGGCCACACATCAAACTTTCGCCAGACGTTCGTGCCGGTCTCGAACATCCATGCCTCGGGGAATTTGCCAGTCCCTTTCCCCTTCAGGTGGTATTCAAAGAATGGCAATTCGATTTGTTCGCGATAATAAGGCCCGGTCTTGGAATTGAATTTGACCGGCCCGAGGCGATCGGCGTCGTCATGGCTCCAACCGCCGTGGTCCCACGGTCCCATCACAATCATGTTGGTGGCATTGGAGGGGCTGTTTTTCTCCGTGTTCTTGTAGGTTTCCAACGCACCGAAGAGGTTTTCCGCATCGAACCACCCGCCCACAGTCATCACGGCAGGTTTGATGTTCTTCATGTGTTGCCGGAGATTTCTGGATTTCCAAAAGTCATCGTAGTTGCCATGTTTCATCACTTCGGTCCAGAAGGCAACGTCCCCCTTGTAATACTTTGCATCGGCGTTGTAGATCGGCCCCATGTTCATGAAAAAGTCGTAGCCATCCCGCGAATTGTGATCGAATTTTAGAAATTGCTCTTTGGTGATCGGATGCGGCCGTGGCTTGCCGAAGTTGGCCATGAAGTTGAAACAGTGCGGCAGGAACAACACGCCGTTGTGGTGAAAATCATCGCCGACAAACCAGTCCGAAATTGGGGCTTGCGGCGAGGCGGCCTTAAGGGCCGGGTGGGCGTCAATCATCCCAGCCGAGACATAGAACCCCGGATACGAGATGCCATAAGTGCCGACCTTGCCGTTGTTGTTCGACACGTTCTTGATGAGCCATTCGATGGTGTCATAGGTGTCCGAACTCTCGTCAATCTCCTTGCCGGTCTTCTTCGGGTTGTGCGGCCGCATGTTGACGAACTCCCCCTCGGAGTTCCAGCGGCCGCGAACATCCTGATAAACGAAGATGTAACCTTCCTTCGCAAACAACGCCGACGGCCCGAGATTGTCCGGGTACGTATCGACCCCATACGGGGCAATGCTGTACGGCGTCCGCTTCATCAGCATCGGATACGTTTTCGAGTCATCCTTGGGGACATAGACGGAGGTGAAGAGTTTCACGCCGTCTCGCATCGGAATGCGATATTCGTATTTGGTGTACCCGGCCATCACGGCTTCCTTGCCCTGCGAATAACCGGTCGAACACAAGGCAAGGCAGGCAAGGCACGTCAACAATACTCTTTTCACGATGTTTGTTCCTTGGTGAAACACGAATCATTTGATGGAGGAGAGATAAGCGAGCAAATCGGCCATCGCCGGGAGATCGATCTGTTTTTCAAGCCCCTCGGGCATGTAGGAGAGGCCGCTTGAACGGAGTTGGTCGATTTGCGACCGGGCGATGGCTTCCGATGTTCCGTCGGGTCGGCGAATCGTCAAGCCGGAGGCGGTTTCTTGGGTAATCATGCCGGTGACCAGCCGGCCGTTTTTCAATTCGGCCGCGTAGGTCAGGTATTGCGGCTTCACTTCGCGGTTCGGGTCGAGGATGTTGAGCATCACCGATTCAAGGCCGCGATCCTTGATGGCCTTGAGATCAGCCCCGATGTTCTCGCCGACGTTTTCCAACTGGTGGCACGCAGCGCAATTGTTCTTGAACACCACTTTGCCGCGAACAGAATCCCCCTTGAGTTCCAACGCTTTGCGGTAACTCTCGAAGACTTGTTGTCGATTGGAGGCGGATGCCCCGAACAACTTGGCCGCCCGGACACCCACCACGCGGGCAGGGGATTTTTTCAGCAATTCCACCCGTGCGGGGTCAACGTCGCCACGGGCAATTTTCTTGGCCTCCACGGCATCCAGAAACGCCGTGATCCATTCGCCACGGGACAGAAACACCTCGGTGGCCGTCGCCCGCACTTGGGGACTCATGCCGGTCCATCCTTCCAGAATGAGGGCAGGCACTTTATCGCTGCCGAACATTCCCAAGGTCTGCAGGGCAGCCCGCTGAACTTCGGGCGGTTGGGCAGATTGCAAACACTCTTTTATGATCGGCAAGGTGTCATCGAATGTGGCCATCGTGAGGTCTTTGATCGCCGCCGCGCGTTCTTCGGGGGATTTCTTCCCGTCGCGAGCTGTAACAACCGCCTCGCCGAGCAGACGGTTCGTGAGGGCTTTCACCGTAGGGGCCACGTTCACATCCATCAGCCGGTCAACAGTGCGGGTGGATGCGCGGGAGCGGAACGCCTTGTAAAGATCACGTGCAAGAGCCGAATCAGAAATCGCCGCCGTTGAAACCGCCTTCATCACTAGCAAGGCGTAATCGCCGTTCGGATCGGCTCCCAGCACATCGGCCATTTGAGCCAGCAGAATCCGGCCATGTGGCAACCGGCGAAACTCGCGGGAGTCCATCAGTTCTTCAAACGTCTTCGCCCGGCCGGTGTTCTCCTGACCCGCCAGAATGGCCAGCCGCATCCACGGGTCGGCCGAATCGGAGAACGCCATTTGGGTGTACTGGGCCGCCGTCACCCGGCTGGGATACCGACCGGCGATAAACGCATAACGATACCGATATTCATTGTCCGGATCGCGATGACCGTCCTCAAACGACTTGTTCAACGCGGTTCGAGGCGTGCCGCCCGAAGAATTCGGAGGAGTGAGATCCGGGAAAAAGCCTTGGATGGCGAGCAATTGCTCCCGCCAGCGGGGGTTCTGGGCGGTGAGGTTCTTGAGGTTGCCGAATCGAACCACTCCATCCATCCGGTATGCGAGCCAGACGGCGGCCGCCCCGCCGGGCAACACTTGTGATGTGTTGATCAGGCGTTCCAAGTCTTCCAAAATCGTTTTATCGTTCCTCTGATAAAGCACCCGGCTGGCGGTGTCCCGATGCCAGCCGTTCGGGTGTTCGAGCAATTTCACCAGCTCGGCCGAAGTCATCTTGCTCATCGTTGGGTTCGCCCGGCGTTTGGTTCCCTCGGGCACAATTCGCCAGATGCGGCCTTTGTCGAATCCGGCCGAGGGGTCCACTTGCTTCAGAACCTGCGGCGGGAGAAACGCCGCTCCTTCGATCAGTTCACGGTACATGTCAACCACATAGAGGCAGCCATCCGGGGCGTTGGCCATCTGCACCGGACGAAACCAAACATCCTTGGAAGCAAAGAATTCGCGGGTCTCGTCGGCCCGCTCGGCTTCGTAACCAACTCCCTTCGGTTTCAACTTCGCCCGGAACAGAAGATTGTTCGCCGCCTCGCCGACGAAAATGTTCCCGCGAATCTCCTCCGGGAACGCATCCCCGCGATAGACGGTGATGCCCGTGGCGGCGGTGAAGAAACCGGACGGCGTGCCCCCTTCATCAGAACCGGGAACGAGGCCGCTTTTGCGAAGTTGTGTCCGGGCCTGCCGCCACGGCTCGACCTCGCTGATCCGGTGCAATTTGGTGAATTTGCCGCTCGGGAGAATATTCGTCGCAGCGGGCGGGGCCGGCACGGTCGGGTTACGCAACAGATAACGGGCGTCGTACATCATCATGTGAATCGGATCGCTGTTGCCGCAGACGAACACATGGCCCCAGTCGTCAAGCGTCATGCCGTGCTGACCGCCGCCGCTGGTGAGTTCAAAGGTGTTGGTGCGGGGATCAAGCAGAATGTTCATGTTGCGGACGGAGACGGATTTGATCTCTGGTTTGCCGGGGACGGAGATTTCCCCGCCATCCATTCCGGTCGAAATGAGAATGCGCTGTTCCAGCGTCCAGCGGAAGGAATTCAGTTGGGCCTCGCCCGCCTTGTCCTTCCCGAAGCCGGTGAGAATCACCTCCCGGATGTCGGCTTTGCCGTCGCCGTTGGTGTCCTTCATATAGATGAGATCGGGGGCGACGCCAACATAAACGCCGCCGTTCCAGCAGGCCAATCCGGTGGGGTAATCGAGATTGTCCGCGAAGACTGTGCGGGTGTCGTAGATGCCGTCGCCGTTGGTGTCCGTGAGAACCACCACCCGACCTTTGCCTTGGGGTTTGGTGCCCGCGTAAGCGTTATACTCTGGCAGTTCGATCACCCACATGCGGCCGTCTTCGTCGAATTCAACGCATATCGGCGATTGAACCAACGGCTCGGCCGCGACCAACTCCACGGCGAAGCCCGGTTGAATGACGAACGACTGGCGTTCCTCCTCCGGAGTCTTGGGAGGAACGCGCAGAACAGTGATGTCGGTCTTCGGGGCTTGGGCGGAACTGTCGGGGGAGAGAAACGGCAGAACCAGAAACACCAGCGAAGCATGAAGTCTCAGGGATGTCATCGTGCGGTTTCCAGGGCGGGCGCGTGCAGGATACCGCATTCGCCGACACGGGGAAACGAAAAAACGCGAGGCTTGGCGCCCCGCGTTTCGCAATCGTCAACTTCCGGCGTTGATTTAGGCAACGGTCGTCAGCTTGCGATTCTTCAGATAACGGACGCCCAACGCGATCGGCAGACCGGCCGAGAGGAGCAACAGCGTGGACGGTTCCGGCACACCGGGAGGGGGAGGCGTGGTGTCGCTGCCCGCCGGCGCCGTGGTCGAAGTGATGCTGTCGTAAGAAACCATGTTGCCAAACTGGTCAATCACATGCGTGCGGCTGGTGAAGTCGGTCGGAGCAGAGGCTTCCGGCTTGGTGGACAGCGCGGAGAAATCACCGATGCCGATTTCGCCAATCAGTGGCGTGTCGCCGGTATAGGTCCACACGAGGTTTTGAACGTTCGGATTGTCGTTGGGGGCTGTGCGGCCGTGGTCCGGGCTGGTGGCGGCCGTGCTGAAACTGAAGCCCGCCGGCTGATCGCTCGACGAGGGGACAAACCCGGCGAAGTCGTAAATCACGAAACTATCGCCCTTGTTCAGGAAATTGTTGGAACTGAGAGTGACCCCGTAGGTGTATCGAAAGTTGTCGCCTTCGGAGACCACCGAGGTCGTCAACGGCACCAAACCGGCCGAGGCGGTCGAACCCAGCACCGTGGCGAACAACGCAGCAAGTCCCAACTTGCGAATCAATGACATTTTCCCATCCTCCGTGTGAAAATGAGCGGGGCGTTATTAATCCCCCACGCCCGGCTCTTTGAATACACAGTCCGGCTCCCTTGAGCCAACTTTTAGCTTTCGCAACATAAAGGACATCGGAATTCGGTCAAGCGGGAATTACTCGTTTTTCCGAAAGTTCGGCTTGTGCAGACTGTGTCAATTGCCAATCTTTCCCGGTTGAATTTGCATCCGCCTCGCAAACCGGATATCCTGACGACGCCATTTACCCACCTGCATGCCAATGACCCTTTCACCGAATTCATCAGAATCCTCAAAGTCTCGCTGGGTTGCCCTGACGGCGGCTCTGCTCGGCTGGATGTTCGACGGCCTCGAAATGGGCCTCTTCCCGCTGGTGGCCCGCCCGGCTCTCGGTGATTTGCTGGGGACAAACGACGGAGCCACCATCGGAACGTGGTACGCAGTCATCACGGCCGTGTTCCTTATTGGGGCGGCCACTGGCGGCGTGGTGTTTGGCTGGCTCGGAGATCGCATCGGCCGGGTCCGGGCCATGACATTGAGCGTACTGACCTATGCCCTTTTCAGCGGGATGTGCGGCCTGGCTGGCGAGGCCTGGCATGTGGCGGTCATGAGGTTCGTGGCCGCGTTGGGAATGGGGGGCGAATGGTCGCTCGGTGTGGCGCTCGTCATGGAAGTATGGCCGGATCAATCTAGGGCATGGCTGGCCGGAGTCATCGGCTCGGCGGCCAATTTTGGCTACATGATTATTGCCGTGGTCGGTCTCGGGTTGAATGCCGTCATCGCGGACTTGGGGGGGATGTTGCAATCGGCCGGCGTGGGGTCGGAAACATCGGCGTGGCTGTTGAAAAATTCCGGCTGGCGAATCCTGATGCTCGTGGGAACATTCCCCGCCGTGCTAACTTTCTTAATCCGTTTGTTTGTGCCTGAATCGGAAAAATGGGAACAGGAAAACGAGAAAGGGACCACATCCAACTGGAGAACGAAGGACTTGCTCGGCGTGGTGGTCGGAGCGGTGGCGGCCATCGGGTTGATCGCGATTTGGTCAAAAGCCGGATTGGACATGGCGGTGCGGATTGGCGGATCGCTGATTCTCTTCTTCGTGGTTCTGACCGGCTATTTGTATCCCATTCTCCGCTTCATCGAACGAACGGCGGGAACTAGCACAGCAGCCGAACGACGCCAAACCTTATCGCGGTTGCTGATAGCGGCCGCGTTGTCGGGCGTGGCCTTGCTCGGAACATGGGGGGCGATGCAACCCGTCCCGACATGGGCCGACCAATTGACCAACGGCCAGCAACCGGATGTGAAACTTTACACTCAGATGTGTACTGCTGGGGGAGCAACGGTCGGATGTGTCATCGCGGCGCTGGTCGGCGGTTGGATCGGCCGACGAATCACCTACATGCTCATGTGTGCGGCGTCGCTATTGGTGGTCTGGAATTTGTTCAAATGGACGGACGGGGTGAATGCCTACTTCTATTTTTCCAGCTTCATCTGTGGAGCGGTGACCGCCGCCTTTTATGGTTGGTTGCCGCTCTACCTACCGGAATTGTTCCGAACAAAAATTCGGGCGACCGGACAGGGATTCGGCTTTAACTTCGGCCGCGTGCTGGCCGCCATCGGGGTGTTACAACTTGGAACCATCATGAAGGAATTCAATGTGGGCTGGCCGGTGGCTTGCACCTCTCTGAGCGCGATTTACTTTGTCGGCATGGTGTTGATTTGGTTCGCTCCCGAAACCAAGGGAACCCCCCTGCCCGATTGAGGCTCAACAATAATCATTGAGATCCGCATAGGGGATGCGTTTCCGGAATCGCAAGCCGACCCGGAAGCGTTCATCGTCCTCGAAAACGATCCAACGCACCTCGCAAAGAATCTTGATGGGTTTGCTTCGGCCGACCCCGATCATTTCCACTTCGGCCTCCTCGCCGCGTCGGAGTTCTGTTTTCACCAACAAACACATCCCTGAATCCGAAATGTCGATGATGCCCAAGGCGAGATCCTGGCCCAAACCCAATTGGCCGCGCCGACAGCGGGCGATCACTCCGCGTTTGACTGGCTTGCGGCGGATCAAACGCTTGTCGCGTTCCGGAACGACGGTCTCTGTTGAATGTTGGTTGCGAAACATGTGGATTTACGCGGTGAAAGTCGTGATGAGAGTCGTTCGGGTGGTTTTGCAACCATAGCACAGGTTCTGATGGATGAACGGATTGTGACGATTTCACTGATTATTCAATCTTCAGCGCCGGTTCGATCCTGCCGTAAGTTCCAATCAGGCAAGGGAAACCGCTGTCCGTTTGGGGGATTGTGGGCTAAGATGGGCATACGGGTTAATAGCCCGCTCCATGATCGACAACAGGGCGTTTTTAATATGGCCGCGAACCGCGGAACGACTCCTGTTTCCCCAGGGGAAACGGAATCATTGACCGGTCGATGGATCGCTGGCTCCGGCGCGGCATCCGGTGACACGAACAAAATACAGGATGCCCTCAACGACCTGTCCCGGTCTGTCGTCCTTGTGGATACGGCCAAGGGCATGGCTCTTGGTTCGGATGGTCATCTTGCCTTCGGCTCCTCTCCGGACGGGCTTCCTGCAAAAGCCATTCTGCCCCCCCTGCCCCCCGGCAATCTCGGGGACGCCAATTTTCGTCGTTCGCAGGGTTTAAAGTTCAACTACGTCACCGGGGCGATGGCCAACGGGATCGCCTCGGCCGACATCGTTGAAGAGATGGGCCGGGCCGGAATGCTTGGCTTTTTCGGGGCGGCCGGACTATCGCTGGAACGTATTGATGCGGCCATCATCCGGATTCAGCAAAACCTCGGTTCGCTTCCTTATGGGGTGAACCTGATCCACAGCCCGAACGAGCAAGATCACGAATCGGCGACCGTCGATTTGCTGTTGAAGCGGCGGGTACAATTCGTAGAGGCCTCTGCGTTCTTGGACCTTACCCCGCATGTGGCCCGGTATCGACTCAGCGGCATTCACCGGGATGCGACGGGGGCCATCGTCACGCCGAACCGCGTGATGGCCAAGGTTTCCCGCGTGGAGGTGGCCCAAAAATTCCTCTCCCCCGTGTCAGACCGGATTTTGCGGGAGTTGGTGAGCCAAAAGGCTTTGACAGAAGCCCAAGCCGAACTGGCGAAACTGGTTCCGCTTGCGGATGATTGCACGGTGGAAGCCGATTCGGGCGGGCACACCGACAATCGGCCGGCGATCACTCTTCTTCCCACGATCCTTGCCCTGCGTGACCGGCTTCAGGGCGAATTCCGCTATCAATCGCCCGTCCGGGTGGGGTTGGGCGGTGGAATCGCCACCCCCGCGTCGGCGGCGGCCGCGTTTGCGATGGGGGCGGCTTATGTCGTCACCGGGTCGATCAACCAAGCCTGCCGGGAATCCGGCAGTTCGGACATTGTGCGGCAAATGCTCGCCGAGGCGGGTCAGGCCGATGTGACAATGGCCCCGGCCGCCGACATGTTTGAAATGGGCGTGAAGGTCCAAGTCCTCAAACGGGGGACGATGTTCGCCATGCGGGGGGCGAAACTTTACGAACTTTATCGGGCCTATCCGTCGATGGAGGCGATTCCGGCCGCCGAGCGTGTCCAGATTGAAAAGAACCTGTTCAGATTTCCACTAGAGGAGATTTGGAACCAGACGCGGGACTATTTCAGCAAGCGCGATCCCGGCCAGATCGGCAAGGCCGACGCGGACCCGAAACACAAGATGGCCCTCGTGTTTCGCTGGTATCTTGGGCAGGCCAGCCGGTGGGCCAATGCGGGGGTTCCCGACCGCAAAGTGGATTATCAGGTGTGGTGCGGCCCGGCGATGGGAGCATTCAACGAATGGACCAAGGGTTCGTTTTTGGAAGCCGCCGCCGAACGGCGGGTGGTGACCGTCGCCCTGAATATCCTGCATGGTGCTGCGTTGATTTTGCGACGGCAACAACTGCGCTGGCAGGGCGTGACCGAGTTCGACGACTTGATTGACACCCGGCCGAAGACACGGGAAGAACTGGAACAGAAGATGGCGACCGGCCATCCCCACTGACGAACAACACAACGAGGCAACGGGAAAATGGCTGTCGAGAATGTTCCGCTGGCAATCGTGGGGATTGGCTGTCTGTTCCCGCGCGCCGACGGACATCGGGCCTTCTGGGCGAATATCAAGCACGGCGAAGATGCTGTCGGCCCCGTTCCGGCCACCCACTGGAAGCCGGAAGAATACTTTGACGCGGACCCCAAATCACCGGACATGACCTACGCCGTCCGGGGGGCGTTTCTCGATGCCTACGATTTCAACCCGCTGGAATTCGGCATCTCCCCCATCGATCTGGAAGCCACGGATACCTCACAATTGTTGGGCCTCGTCGCCGCCCGACAGGCGCTCAATGACGCCGGTTACGGCCCCGACAAGAAGTACGACAAGAACCGCGTGAGTGTGATCCTCGGGGTAACGGGTACGCTGGAGTTGGTGATCCCGCTGGGGGCGCGTCTCGGGCATCCCAAATGGCGAAAAGCCCTTGCGGAGGCGGGCGTCGATCAGGCGACGGCCGACCGTGTGGTGGAAGACATTTCGGACTCTTATGTTCCTTGGCAGGAGAATTCGTTCCCCGGCTTGCTGGGGAATGTCGTCGCGGGCCGCATCGCCAACAAGTTGGATTTGGGCGGGACCAATTGCGTCGTGGATGCGGCATGTGCCAGTTCACTCGCGGCCGTGCATCTGGCCGGGCTGGAACTGGCGGCCGGAAAATGCGATGTCGCCGTGACCGGCGGGGCCGACACGTTCAACGACATTTTCATGTACATGTGCTTCAGCAAAACCCCGGCCCTTTCCAAGACCGGGGATGCGAAGCCCTTCGATGCCGATGGCGATGGCACCATCCTCGGCGAAGGTTTGGGGATCGTGGTCCTCAAGCGACTTGAAGACGCGGAGCGGGACAAGGACCGCATCTATGCCGTGATTCGGGCCATTGGCTCGTCAAGCGATGGCAAGGGGAACGCGGTCTACGCTCCCTCGGCCGAAGGCCAGGCCCGCTGTTTGCGGGCTGCATATCGTCAGGCTGAAATTTCGCCGGCGACGGTCGAACTGGTGGAAGCCCACGGCACGGGAACCAAAGTCGGGGACACGGTGGAAGCCACCGCCCTCGCGGAGGTCTTTAATCAGACCCGGCGAAGCGGAACATGGTGTGCCGTCGGCTCCGTGAAGTCCATGATCGGACACACCAAGGCGGCGGCCGGGGCGGCGGGCCTCATCAAGGCAGCGCTGGCCCTGCATCACAAGGTGCTGCCGCCGACATTGAAAGTGAAGCAACCCGTTGATCCGTTGCAGCCCGGCAAATCGCCGTTGTATGTCAACTTGGACAAACGCCCGTGGTTGCCGAGGGCCGAACACCCCCGCCGGGCGGGTTTAAGCGCCTTCGGATTCGGCGGCAGTAATTTCCACGCCATCTTGGAAGAGCATTCGCCGAAAAAGAAAACCCCGGATTGGGATGGCCGCACCCAACTGCTCTGTTTCTCGGGAAACACCCCGACGGAACTTGAATCGCCGTTGAAAGCCATTCCGGCCGACAAAACTTGGGGAGACATCTGCCGGTCGGCCGCCGATTCCCGGTCCAAGTTCCAATCAACGCATTCGCATCGGCTGATCTTGGTGATTCGTCAGGGGGAAGATGTCGGCAAACGACTTGCCTCCGCGCTGGCCAAACTTAAGAGTGAATCATCCAAGGAATGGTCGCTTCCCGAGGGAACCTGGCACGGAGTTGGACCGGCCGCCGGAAAACTCGGCGTGTTGTTTCCGGGCCAAGGTTCGCAGTATGCCGGGATGATGCGTGAGGCGGCTTGTGCGTTTCCGGAAATGCTCGATGCCCTTGCCCTCGCGGACAAGGGACGTGAGTTCGCGGACCGGCTTGCGGAAGCAATCTATCCCTATTCCGCATTCACGCCCGATCAACGGACCGAACAGGAAACCCGCCTGCGTTCAACCGACATCGCCCAACCCGCCATCGGGGCCGTCAGCGTCGGGGCTTGGGAGATTCTGAAATCTTTCGGCATCGACGCCGAAGCTTTCGCGGGGCACAGTTACGGAGAACTGGTCGCCCTCTGGGCGGCGGGCGTCTACGACACGGAGACCCTTCACCGGATCTCGCGGGAACGCGGCCGGTTGATGGCTGATTTTTCCGGCAAGGAGAGCGGCGGGATGCTCGCCGTCCATGCTCCGCTGGCTGACATTGAAGAGATGCTGCGGGACGCCAAATTGAATTTGGTGTTCGCCAACCGCAATTCTCCGATCCAAGGTGTTTTGTCCGGCCCGACGGCCGACATCGCCAAGGCCGAAGTCGCCTGCCAAAAACGGAACATGCGTTGCACCCGCCTGCCGGTGGCCGCCGCATTTCACAGTTCGCTGGTGGCTTCCGCAAGTCAGCCGTTGCGTCAGTCCCTTGAAAACATGCGAGTGAGCCCTCCCCAAGCTCCCGTTCTGGGGAACCGCGATGGTCAGCCCTATGCCGCCAACGACTCGGCCATCCGCGACCAACTGGGCGCGCAACTGGCCGAACCGGTGGATTTTGTCCGGCAGATCCAAGAGATGCACCGCCTTGGTGTGCGGACCTTCTTGGAGGTCGGCCCCGGCCAGGTGCTGACAAAACTCAGCGCCGCGATTCTGGACCAAGAATCGAACGTGGAATGCCTCGCCGTGGATGCCTCCGGCGGGCGAAAACCGGGGCTGTGGGATTTGGCGACCACACTGGCCAAACTGGCCGTGCGGGGTCATGCCGTCAATCTCGCCGGATGGGAAGCCGGGCAAACGTATCCGGTTTCCACCGCCAAGCCCGGTTTGACCGTCCCGATTTGCGGGGCCAATTATGTTCGTCCGAAACCGTCCAAGCCCAAGCCAACGGTCGCGCCGCCCAAGCCGAAGGCTGTTTCTCCCGTGTCCGTTCCCACCACACTCACCGGGCCAAAACCGCCGATGAGCCAAGCCGAACCCAACCGAACCCACGACCCCGCTGCCGTGCAATCCGCTTTTGGGATCACCCAGCAAAGTCTGATTGCCTTCCAGCGAATGCAGGAAGAGACAGCCCGCCTGCACAAGCAGTTTCTGGACAACCAACAGGCGGCTCTGGCCACCTTGCAAGCGTTGGTCGGCCAGCAACAGGCACTGATGGGCGGGCAGCCATTGCCCATGCCGGTTTACGTGGCTCCCGTCGCTCCCGTCGCCCCGCCGGTTCCGGCTTATGTGCCGCCGCCAGCGCCGGTGTATGTGCCGCCAGCGCCGCCCGTCTATACGCCAGCCCCGCAACAGGTGATGGCGCCAACCCCGCCTCCCCCTCGGACGGCGGTCCCGCCGAAACCGGCCCCGGTCGCCAAGACCGGACCGGATGCGGGTCAGGTCTTGCTCGCCGTGGTGGCAGAAAAGACGGGTTACCCGGCTGACATGCTCGGC
>NZ_JH636439.1:839831-897255 GCF_000255705.1 Zavarzinella formosa DSM 19928 | reverse complement strand
ATCCTCTCGGCCCTCCAGGAAAAACTCCCCGACGCCCCCAGCGTCAAACCCGAACATTTAGGCACTCTCCACACCCTCCGGGATATCGTGTCGTTCCTCGGAACGACCGCCGCCCCGGTTGCGGTGGCGGTCCCTGCCCCAGCGGCGACCCTGGCAACTTCAGCCCCCTCCAGCACGCCCGTGGGTGATGTGCTTCTGTCGGTGGTGGCGGAGAAGACGGGTTATCCGGCCGACATGCTCGGTCTCGACATGCAACTCGACGCCGACCTCGGCATCGACTCCATCAAACGGGTCGAAATCCTCTCGGCCCTCCAGGAAAAACTCCCCGACGCCCCCAGCGTCAAGCCCGAACACCTCGGAACCCTCCACACCCTCCGGGACATCGCCAGTCTGTTGGCGGGGCCGTTACCAAGTGTGGCCGGCCAGCCGATCCTGCCTGTCGCGGAGGCCCCCCGCCCTTTCGTGGTGGCGATCACTCCGGCGTCCCCTGAGAGTGATCGCGAAATCAGCATCGAATTGCCGCCGGTTCCGTTCGAGGATTTGGCGCCCACGCCGATCCCGGAACTTCCGTTGACGGCTTACCAGATGAATTCCAAATCCGGTTTCACGGCTCCGCAGGCCGAGGCGAATGTGATTCCCCCGCCGTCGGTGTTTTTGCCGCCGGTTGATCCCCCGCCCATGCCCATGCGCGGTGATCCGGAACCGCCATCGGCGACCCATTCAACGGTCGTCCGCAGTTTGGTGGGCGTGGTTCCCCTTGACCCGACCAACCCGCGAAAGCGGATCACCACCGACCGTTATGCCCCGGTTTGGCTGATCGCCGAGCCATCGAGCCTGACCGCCACCATCTCCCGGCAATTTGACGCGGCGGGATGTCGGCCGCAGTTCATTCCGTGGAACGATTCTCCTTATGCGTATGAACCGAAAGGTCTGGCCGGTTTGGTTCTGATCGCTCCCGATGGAACCTGTCCCGACGATCTGCCCGTGCGTGCGTTTCGCTGGTTGAAGCGGGCGGCCGGAGCATTAAACGAATCGGCCCGCAACGGCGGCTCGTTCTTTGCCACCGTGACCCGGCTCGACGGGGCGTTCGGTTTCGGCAATCTGTCCGCGTCCCGTGATCCGGTCCAAGGGGCTTTCGCGGGGTTGAGCAAAACCGCTTCGCATGAGTGGCCCTTGGTCAATTGCAAGGCGATTGATCTGGAACCGGCCTCCGCGCGTCATCTGGCCACCGCTTTGGTGGATGAGATTTTGCTGGCCGGGCCCGTCGAAGTTGGGCTGACCTCGCATGGCCGTTTCGGCTTGGAAGTGATCGATCAACCATCGGAAGGCTCCGACACGTCGTTCCCGCCGCTGCCGGAGGGATCGGTGATTGTCGTTTCCGGCGGGGCCAGAGGAGTGACCGCCGAATCCTTGCTGCCGCTGGTCCGGGCCACCCGGCCGAAACTGGTGATCTTGGGCCGGACGCCGCTTTCCGCGAATGAACCGGAATGGCTGGCGAAACTGGCCGACGAAGCACAAATCAAGCAAGCGTTGATGAGCCGTCGTGAAAAGCCGGCCACTCCTCGCGAAATCAATGATGAAGCCAAGAAACTGCTCGCCGAACGACAGGTACGCCGAAATCTCAAGCGATTTGCCGAGTCCGGGGCGACGGTGCAGTACATCATGGCCAACGTGCAAAATGCCGGGGCTCTGGCGGCCGGACTTTCCGAAGTCCGCCGAAGTTTTGGCCCGATCTCGGCCATCATTCATGGGGCGGGTGTCCTCGCGGATCGCAAGATTGAAGACCTCACCGACGAACAGTTTCTACAGGTTTATTCCACGAAAGTGGTCGGCCTGAAAAACCTGTTGAACGCAACCGAAGAAGACCCCCTGCGGGCCATCGTGTTGTTTTCCTCATCCACCGGGCGATTCGGACGCACCGGCCAGGTGGCCTACGCCGCCGCCAATGAAGTCTTGAACAAAACCGCCCAACAACTGAGGCGGTCGAAACCGGACTGCCACACGGTTGCCTTTAATTGGGGACCATGGGAAGGGGGTATGGTCACGCCCGCTCTCGCCCAAGTGTTCCTCAAGGAAGGCATCGGATTGATCTCCTACGCCGACGGCGGCGAATTGATGGTCAACGAACTGCGACGGGCCGACCAACCCGCCGAGGTGGTGGTGATCGCGAGGCCGATTTCGGGGCATCCCCCCGAGAAGCCGTCGGCCAATGGCAACGGGGCGATTGTCAGCAACGGATCAGTGGCAGGCCCGCCGGAAATGTCGGTGGTGTTTGACCGCACCATCAGCCTGTTCGATCACGGCGTGCTTCGATCTCATGTCATCAACGACATGGCGGTCCTCCCCCTGGCCATCCATGCCGAATGGCTGGCTCACGCGGCGATCCACGGCAATCCGGGTTTGCGATTCCACGGATTCAACGACTTGCGGGTGTTCCAGCCCGTCAGCCTCAACGAACTGTCCCCGATCAACATTCAAGTGATGGCCGGAAATACGATCCGGCGAGACGAGGGCTTTGTCGTCCCTGTTGAGATTCGCAGCCGAAGGAACGACCGGAGCATCACTCATTCACGGGCCGAGATCCTGCTAATAAACAATCTGCCGGAAGGTGAACTGGCGGCCAGCCTGCCCGAAACGGGTCCGTACCCGCATACGCCCGACGAGGCATATGAACACTATCTCTTCCACGGCCCCGAAATGCGGGCCTTGGAAAAAGTGGACGGCATTTCGGATGAGGGCTTGATCGCGTATTCCCGTCCGGCTCCGCAACCGGTGAGTTGGATGGATCAGCCCGTTCGCGGGCACTGGCTTGGCGACCCGCTGGCGATGGATGCCGCGTTCCAAATGATGATCTTGTGGACGAATCACAAACATCGGCGGGGTTCGTTGCCCTGTTTTGTCGGCGAATATCGGCAATATCGACGGGCGTATCCGCATGATGGCGTGATGATCGCGCTGCGGATCACCCGTGACAACGGCACGATGATCCGGGCCGACATCGACATCATCGACGGCGACGGGCGACTGGTGGCTCGAATGATGAATGTCGAGCATGTGATGGATGCCTCGTTGAACGAAGCCTTCCGCAAGGGCCGCCACAAACAACCCACCGGGCATGGTCTTGGCTCCCGGTTCGGAGGCTGATTTCGCATGTCGATGAACGAGAAGGTGGCCATCGTCGGATGGGGCGGCCTGTTTCCTGGCGTTGATTCCATCGAAGGTTTTTGGAACGCTGTCCGCGACGGAGAGGATCTTTCCTCCGAACCGCCGCCCGGCCGATGGAAAATCCCGCCGGAACAAGTCTTCGATCCGCGATCGGCCACCCCGGACCGGGTGCATTCCAAACGGGCGTACTTTTTGCGCCCGTTCCAGACGGACACCTCAGACATCGACCTTCGTGGTCTGCCCCTGCCGGAACTTGATCCGGTGTTCCATGTCGCCCTTCATCTGTGCCTGGAGGCATGGCGATCTGCCAGGCTTTCCGGACCAATCAACGGCGGTGTGATTCTCGGAAACATCGCCCTGCCGACGGAGAAGTCCAACGACATCGCCCGTGAGGTGTTTGGCCCCGTTCTTGGGCTGGATTCCCCTTCGCCGGTGAATCGGCTCAATCGCCACACAACCGGCCTGCCGGTGCATCTGGCGGCCAAAGCCCTTGGTTTCAGACAGGGGGGCTACGCCCTTGACGCGGCCTGCGCATCCTCGCTTTATGCGATCAAACTGGCTTGCGACGAACTCCTGTCGGGCCGTGCTGATGTGATGATGGCTGGGGGCATGTCCCGCCCGGACAGCCTGTACACGCAAATGGGGTTCACACAATTGCGAGCGTTGTCGCTGTCAGGCAAATGCTCGCCGTTCGATGCCTCGGCAGATGGCCTCGTCGTGGGCGAAGGTGGCGGTGCCTTTGTCCTCAAACGCATTTCCGACGCGATCAAATCCGGCGACACCATTCATGGAGTCATTCACGGCGTCGGCCTCTCGAACGACATTGAGGGCAATGTCCTTCTCCCGGCCAGCGAAGGCCAATTGCGCGCGATGCGGACCGCCTACCGCAAGACGGGTTGGAACCCCGGTGATGTCTCGCTGATTGAATGTCACGCGACGGGAACCCCGACCGGCGATGCCGTGGAGTTTGGCAGTTTGCGAGAACTCCGAAAGAATCAACCGGGCCGGGCGGTTGTCGGCTGTGTGAAGTCCACGGTGGGGCATTTGCTCACCGGGGCCGGGGCAGCCGCGTTGGCCAAGGTTCTGTTGGCCATGAAACACCGGACATTGCCGCCGACCGCGAATTTCCGGCAACCCTCGGTGAAACTCGAATACACCGGCGATCCGTTGCGAATTCTCTCGCAGGCAGAAGAGTGGCCAAGCGATGGTCCCCGTCAGGCAGCCGTCAGCGGGTTCGGGTTCGGCGGGATCAACGCTCATCTGTTGGTCGAAGAATGGATCGGCAACGATTCAGGGCGGGTGTCTGCCAGCGTTCCCGCAAAGCCGCCGACCGGCAAACTGGCGGTGATCGGGGTGGCATCGCGTTCGGCCAATTCTCTCAAGGAAATTGACTTTCCCATCCAAAAATTCCGTATTCCTCCGAAAGAAGCCGAGGAGATACTGCCGCAACAAACCGTCATGTTGATGACGGCCTCCGAAGCCTTGGATGATTGCAAAACCGCTCCGGCTGATCATACATCGGACGGCGTGTTCATCGGCGTGACACTCGACCCGAACACCACCAATTTTCACTTGCGATGGATGAAGGGTCTGCAAGACCCGGCGCAAATGGACGCCGTGCATCCATCGTTGACCGCCAACCGCACGATGGGAGCCTTGGCCAGTATCGCCCCGAGCCGACTGGCCCGCTTCTTGCGGGCGGGCGGCCCTAGCTTTGCCATTTGCGACGAGCAAAACGGCGGGGTGCGGGCGTTGTTTCTCGGAGCTTCCTCGCTGATTCAGGGCGAAATTGATCGTGCGATTGTCGGGGCCGTTGACTTGGCCAGCGATCCCCGACGCGGAGGAAACGAAGACGGTTGCGCGGCCATCGTGCTAAAGCGGCTTGAAGATGCCGAGCGTGATGGCGACACCATTTCCGCGATCTTCGGACTGGAAGACATCTCCCCCAACCGTGAACATCAAGCGGACCATGCGGCGGCCGATCTGTTGGACATGGTGAATGTGTGTCGCTATTTCGGCGATCCCGTTGGCGAGATGAATGGCCGACCGGCTTTCCGCATCCGGGACACCGAAGAGGGCTTGCGAACCGTCGGCATCGGCGGCGAAGAAGCCGCGATCATTCTCACCGAACCGCCCCCGGTGAAAACGCCCCGCCCCGTGAAACTCTCGACGGATCGGGACATCGGCTTGTTTTGTCTGCAAGCGAATTCGCCAGAAGATTGCCGGTATATTCTTCAAGAAATTGCCCAATCGTCGGCGAATTCCGTTCGCCAGTTGTCGGCCGAGATTTGGAAGAAACAGGTCAAATCGGGTTCGACCCGACTGGCGTTCGTCGCCGAGTCGATGGCCGAAGTGCGTCAAATCGCCGAGTCCGCGTCGAGACATTTACTCGACAAACCACAGACGCCAAATCGGGACCGATTCTGGTATTCGCCGTCTCCGGTCGGAGGCGAAGTGGCGTTTGTCTATCCCGGTTCGGGTAATCAGTTCCCTGACATGGGCCGGGAACTCGGGGTGTTATTCCCGGCCGTGCTGCAAAACCAGCAAGACCGGCATGAGCTTTTGCGCAGCCAGTATCATGCGGATTTGGTGTGGGGGGTCGATTCTCTGGAGGGTTTGTCACCGCGTGATTTGATCTTTGCCCAAGTTTCGCTTGGCACGCTCGTTAGTGATGTTCTCCGGGCGTTCGGCCTCCGTCCCAACGCGGCCATTGGTTACAGTCTTGGCGAATCAGCGAGCATGTACGGCACCGGAGCTTGGCAAACACGGGACGAAATGTTCCGGCGAATGCAACACTCAACCCTCTTCACTACGGACCTCGCCGGTCCTTGCGATTCAGCCCGGCAACAATGGGGGTTCTCCGCAAACGAAAAGGTCGATTGGGCCATTCGCGTGGTGGCTCTCCCGGCCGATACGGTGCGGCAAAAGATCCCGGCTGGTTCACGGGCCTATGTGTTGATCGTCAACACTCCCGAGGAATGTGTGATCGGCGGGCAACGATCCGATGTGGAGGTATTGCTGGCGTCTCTCGGCAATCCCGTGAGCATCCCGGTCTCCGGCGTCACGACCGCTCATTGCGAAGTGGCGTTGCCGGTTTACGAACCTTATCGGGCCATTCACTTTTTGCCGACCACGCCGCCGGAAGGTGTGCGGTTCTACAGCGGAGCCGAAGGACGGGCCTACGATCTGAATGCGGACAGTGCCGCCGACGCAATCACCGCCGCCGTGCTGAACACCATTGATTTCCCGAAAACTGTTCAAGCCGCTTATGCTGACGGTGTGCGAATTTTCTTGGAAATCGGCCCCGGCAATTCCTGCGCGCGGATGATCGGAACGATTCTCGGTGATCATCCGCATTTGGCGAAAGCGGCCTGCGTCGCCCGCCAAGACCCGCTGAACCAGTTGTTTGGATTGCTGGCCTCGGCCTTTGCCGTAGGTGTTGATTTGGATTTGGCCCCGTTGATCCCTGAAGCGGACAAAACCGCCGTTTCCGGCCCCACGAGGAAACTGCCGGTCGGTTTTCATCCGAAACCGATCCCCGTATCAACTCCCGCACCAAAATTCATCCCGCCGGTTGCCGTCCCGATGCCGCAAGTGTCCCCCACAGTTTCGATGCCGTATGCCGATTCCGCGTTTGCGGTCTTGGCCAACCACCAAACGGCCATCGCCCAGGCTCATGAAGCGTTTCTGCGATTCGACACGTTTGCCCAACAGGCCTTTGCCCACACGATTCATCAACAAACCGCCCTGCTCCAGCAATTGGCGAACGGAAGTTTTCCGGTGACGGCTGACGAACCCATCACCGTGCGGACGACGGATGAGGTTCCCCGGTCGCTCACCAAAGAAGAATGCTTCGAGTTTGCCCGTGGCAAAGTCGGGGCGGTGCTGGGCCGCAAATTTGCGGAGATTGACAACTTCCCCACGCGAGTGCGGTTGCCGGACGGCCCCCTCATGCTGGTGGACCGGATTCTCACGATTGAGGGAGAACCGCTGTCGCTCACGCATGGCCGCGTTGTCACCGAACATGATGTGACGGCCGACCGTTGGTATCTCGACAATGGGCGAATTCCCACTTGCGTGGCCGTTGAATCCGGACAGGCCGACTTGTTCCTCTCAGGATTTTTAGGGATCGATTTCAAAACGCGGGGCTTGGCCTGTTATCGGTTGCTCGATGCCACGGTCACCTTCCACGGGCCACTGCCGGTGGTTGGCGACACGATCCGGTATGACATCCATGTGGATAGCTTCTTCCGTCAAGGCGACACCTATCTGTTCCGCTTCCACTTTGAAAGCACGGTCAACGGTCGGCCGCTGATGAGCATGCGGGAAGGTTGCGCCGGCTTCTTTTCAAACGAGGAACTTTCCGGCGGCAAAGGGATCGTTCACACGTCCTTGGACAAGAAACCAGTCCCCGGCGTCAAACCAGCCGACTGGAGTCCGCCTGTACCCTTGGCCGCCGAATCATTCTCGGCCAATCAGGTGGATGCTTTGCGGGCGGGAGATTTGGAGTCCGCTTTTGGCCCCACCTTCGCCGGTCTGAGCTTGCAAGATCCGGTCAAACTTCCCGGCGGGATGATGAAACTCGTTCACCGGATAGAACGAATCACACCCGGCGGGGGCAAATACGGATTAGGACAAATCCGCGGCGAAGCGGATATTCATCCGGACGACTGGTTTTTGACGTGCCATTTCGTGGACGATCAGGTGATGCCCGGCACGTTGATGTATGAATGCTGCCTGCACACACTGCGGGTTCTGTTGATGCGGATGGGCTTTGTCGCCGAGACGGGCGACTTCGTTTGCGAACCGTTGCCGGGTGTGACCAGTCGGCTCAAGTGTCGCGGCCAGGTGATCGCCACCAACAAACTGGTGACTTACGAAGTCTCGTTGAAGGAAATCGGCTTTGAGCCAAGCGCGTATGTGCTGTGCGACGCCCTGATGTATGCGGACGGCAAGCCCATCGTCGAAATCACGAACATGTCCCTGCGGATGACCGGGTTGACTCGTGAGAAGTTTGACGCGACTTGGGCGAATGCTGATAAACCGAAGAAACCAATCTTCGACAATGACTCGATTATGGCCTTCGCCATCGGCAAGCCCTCGGAAGCCTTCGGGGATCGCTACAAGATATTCGACACAGAACGGGTGATCGCCCGGTTGCCCGGCCCGCCGTACAAGTTTTTGGATCGCATCACCAGCATCAAAAACTGCGCCCAATGGGTTCACGCGGCCGGCGGGGAGATCGTCGCCGAATACGACGTCCCCCCGGATGAGTGGTACTTTGCCGCCAACCGTTGCGACAAGATGCCGTTCTCGATCCTGCTGGAAATCGCCCTCCAGCCCTGCGGTTGGCTGGCCGGTTATCTCGGCTCGGCTCTCACCAGTCCGGTGGATATTTCCTTCCGCAATTTGGGGGGTTCGGCCACACAGTTCGCGGAAGTCCATCCCGACGCTGGAACGCTGACCACCAAGGTGAAAATCACCAACGTGTCTTCCTCCGGCGGGATGATTATTCAACATTACGATTACGATGTGACCTGCAAAGGAAAGCCAGTTTATCGGGGGAACACCTATTTCGGTTTCTTCGCCAAGGAAGCCCTCGCCAACCAAGTGGGGTTGAAGGACACACCGTTAATGGTTCCCGGCCCCGTGGAACTGGCGGGTTGGAAAGGCCCGGTTCCCGGCGAATCGCCGTTCCCCGATCCGATGCTCAAGATGGTGGACCGGGTGGAATGGCTGGCCGATAAAGGGGGGCCGAAAAACCTTGGCAGCGTCGAAGGACGGGCGAAGGTCAACCCGGCGGCGTGGTTCTTCAAGGCCCACTTCCACCAAGATCCGGTGTGGCCCGGTTCGCTTGGGTTAGAATCCATGATTCAACTCATGAAGGTTTTTGCCCATCGTCGTTGGGGCACCCCGGCCAATGGCTGGCAGGCGGTCGCCTTGGACCGGCCGCATCAGTGGGTGTATCGCGGGCAGATTTTGCCGACCGATTCCGAGGTGACAGTGCAAAGTTACGTCAGCGAGATCGATGATTCCCGCCGTCTGTTGAAATGTGACGGGCTTTTGAGCGTGGACGGGCGTATCATTTACCAAATGAAGAATTTCACCCTGCAAGGCTGAGTCTCTCCCTCGGCGATCCCAACCGGAACGACATGCGTTACTCCCGCGTTTATCTGGAATCGATCGGTTACGAACTGGCCCCGGTGATCGTGTCCACGGCCGAACTGGAGCGTCGGCTGGAGCCGATGTACAAACATCTGAACATCGCCCAAGGGCAACTTGAAACCCTCACGGGCATCAACGAACGCCGTTGGTGGAACAAGGATTTTCCGGTTTCGCAGGGGGCGACGATGGCCGCCCGCAAGGCTCTCGCCAAGAGCTTTATCCGGCCTTCCGAAATCGACGTGCTTGTCTACACCGGCGTTTGCCGGGAACAACTGGAACCGGCGACCGCCTGCCGGGTCGCCTCCGAACTCGGCATCTCGTCCGACGCGGCCGTTTATGACCTGAGCAATGCTTGCCTCGGCATGATGAATGGCATCGTCGAGGTGGCCAACCGCATCCAACTCGGGCAGGCCCGCGCGGGGTTGGTGGTTTCCTGCGAAACGGCCCGCGAAATCAACGAAGTGATGATCGACCAGATGGTTTACAATCGGTCGATGGAGAACTTCCGGCAGGGGTTGGCCACACTCACCGGCGGCTCCGGGGCGGCGGCGGTCCTCGTCGTTGACGAGGAACTTTCCAGCGAGCATCGCCGACAACTGCTTGGCGGTGTGCAAAAGAATGCCCCACAACATCATCAATTGTGCCGATGGGGTTGGGAAAGCGTCGCCCCCACCGTTGACCGGCTGTTGCAAACCGAACCGGCCAACATCCTCAAGTCTGCGATCAACAAGGGCATGAGGCACGTTGTCTCCCCGTTCATGTCCACCGATGCCGGTTCTGTGTTGAAATTCGGCGTTGATCTCGGTTTTAAGACCTGGCAGTCCTTCCTTGAAAAACTCGGTTGGGCTTCCGAAAGTCTGGACAAGGTGATCTGTCACCAAGTGGGGACGATGCACCGGGACACGATGATGAAAACGCTGGGCATCGCCCCCGGCAAGGATTTTTCGACCTTTGAATTCCTCGGCAACATCGGCACGGTCTCCGTCCCGCTGACCGCCGCCCTGGCCGAGGAACGAGATTTTCTGAAGCCCGGCGACCGCGTGGGTTTCATGGGCATCGGCAGCGGGTTGAATTGCATGATGCTGGGGCTTCGCTGGTGAACTCTCCCTTTGCCTATCCCTCTCGATTCATCGAGCAGGGGAAACTTCGTCAACACTATCTGGATGTCGGCGCCGGCGAACCGGTGCTGATGGTCCACGGCAATCCCACGTGGTCTTACTATTACCGCAACGTGGTGGATGCCTTGTCCCCGCGATACCGCTGCATCGTACCCGATCACATGGGCTGTGGCCTCTCGGACAAGCCGAGTGAGGAGCAATATGCCTTCCGCCTCCGTGATCGCATCAATGATCTGACGGCGTTAATGAAATCGTTGGAGATCACTGAACCCGTCACACTGGTGGTTCACGACTGGGGCGGGATGATCGGCTTGGCATGGGCGATGGAAAACAACATTCCCATCAAGCGGTTGGTGATCTTGAACACCGCCGGCTTTCCGCTGCCACGACGCAAGACGTTTCCTTTTCGCTTGTGGCTGGGGCGCAACACCAGCATCGGAGCTTGGCTGATCGGCCGGCATAATGTGTTCGTCCGGCACGCGGCCAACATCGGCGTGAAGCGCCACCCGCTTCCCGATGATGTCCGCGAATGGTACGTGAAGCCTTACGAAAACCGGGCCGACCGCACGGCTGTGTTGAAGTTCGTGCAGACCATTCCGCTGAAACCGACGGACGAGGGTTACGACATTGTCAAAGCTGTCGGCGAGTCGATGGGGCGTTACGACAAGACGCCGATGTTGATTTGCTGGGGTCTCAAGGACTTCGTGTTCGACCGGCATTTTCTCAAGGAATGGGAACGCCGATTCCCCCGCGCGGAAGTCCATCGCTACCCCGACTGCGGGCACTACATTTTGGAAGATGCGGCCGAAGATGTCATCCCGTTGATTACTCGCTTTTTGGAAAAGAATCCATGACCGTCGCCACGGTCAACGTCGCCTCTCATCTCTCCGTCATGGCCGAACGGGAGCCGGATCGTCCGGCTGTCATCCTGCCGAGATTCCAGTCCGATGGCTCGATTCAAATCCGGCAGATGACCTTCCGCGAACTGGATGAGGACAGCGGACGCATCGCCCAAGGTTTGAAATCACTCGGCATCGCCGATGGCATGCGAACCGCGTTGATGGTCCCCCCGTTGCTTGACTTTTTCTCGCTCACGTTTGCCCTCTTCAAAGTCGGGGCGGTTCCGGTGTTGATCGACCCCGGCATGGGCATCCGCAATCTGGGCAAATGCCTTGACGAGGCAGAACCGGCGGCATTCATCGGCATCCCCAAGGCTCATCTCGCCCGCCGTTTGTTGGGTTGGGCCAAGAAGACACTTCGGCACACGATCACGACAGGTTCCCGGCTACTCGGTGGTCAACACACACTCAGCCGGTTACGATCCATCGGACACCAACTTGGGCCGCTTCCCGTCAAGGATTCACAACCCGACGAGATGGCCGCCATCCTGTTCACCAGCGGCAGCACGGGAGTGGCCAAAGGAGTTGTCTATCAACATCGGATTTTTGCCGCCCAAGTGGAGCAGCTTAAGCGAATCTACGGCATTGAACCGGGCGAGATCGACCTTTGCACGTTCCCGCTATTTGCCCTCTTCGCCCCGGCTCTTGGCATGACGGCCATCATCCCGGAGATGGACCCGCGCAAACCGGCCGAAGTGGATGCCCGCAAAATCGTGAAAACGGTCGAGCATTTCCAAGTGACCAACATGTTTGGCTCCCCGGCCCTCATCAACCGCGTGGGCCGACATGGGGTTGAGAAGAGTGTGAAACTCCCCACCGTCCGACGGGTCATTTCGGCCGGTGCCCCGGTGGCCGCCAGTGTGATCGAACGCTTCACGAAGATGTTGAACCCCGGAGTGCAGGTCTTCACCCCCTACGGTGCAACCGAATCGCTGCCCGTGGCCAACATCGGCAGCGACATGATCCTAACCGATACACGGGCGAAAACAGATATTGGCAAAGGCGTGTGTGTCGGGTTCCCCGCGCCGGGGATGAGAGCTTGCATCATCCGAATTTCGGATGAACCAATACCTGTGTTGAGTGAAGCCGATCGTCTGCCGGTTGGGGAAATTGGTGAAATTGCCGTCAATGGCCCGGTCGTGACCGAAGAGTATTTTGGCCGCCCTTCCGCAACCGCTTTGGCCAAAATGCGGGACGCCAGCGGGCAACTCTGGCACCGCATGGGTGATGTCGGATATCTTGATGCCGAAGGACGCTTGTGGTTTTGTGGCCGCAAATCTCATCGGATTGTGACGGCAAGCGAAACAATGTTCACCATCCCGGTCGAAGCGATTTTCAACACTCACCCCAAGGTTTTCCGCACCGCTCTGGTTGGCCGTCGGCGTCATGGTTTTCCGGGCCAGCCTGATACGGTGATGCCGACGATTTGTGTTGAATTGGAATCTCGCGTGGATGTTCGAGAGTGGCCGCAAATTGAAGAAGAGCTGAAACAGTTGGCCGGGCAGTTTGAACACACAAAGTCCGTCACGGCCTTTCTGCGGCATCCCAAATTCCCGGTCGATATCCGGCACAACGCCAAAATCTTCCGGGAGAAACTCGCGGTGTGGGCATCCGATCAATTCAAGCGGGGACCACGATGAACGCCCTCGTCACCGGCGGCGGCGGGTTTCTTGGCTTCGCCGTCGTGAAACTTCTCCGCGAACACGGACACACGGTTCGCAGTTATTCCCGGCAACGTCACTCAAAACTGGATGCGTTGAGTGTCGAGCAATACGCTGGTGACTTGACGGACCTTTCCTCACTGACAAAAGCAATCGACGGCTGCGACACTGTATTTCACGTCGCCGCCAAGGCGGGCGTCTGGGGACCGTGGCGGGATTACTTCGCCACCAACGTGACCGGCACGCGAAACATCCTCACGGCCTGCCGAACCGCGAGCGTCCCGAGATTGGTGTTCACCAGTTCGCCAAGCGTCACTTTCGCCGGAGAGGATCAGGAAGGCATCAATGAAAAAGTCCCCTACCCCGCGACCTTTTTGGCCCATTATCCGCACACGAAGGCCATCGCCGAACAAGAGGTGATGGCCGCCAATTCCCCGGAACTGGCCACCGTCTCGCTGCGACCGCATCTCATCTGGGGACCGGACGACCCGCACTTGATCCCGCGATTGGTCGAACGGGCCAAAGCCGGAAAACTTCGTCGCATTGGTCACGCTTCCAAACTTGTTGACACGACATTCGTGGACAACGCGGCGATGGCTCATTTGCAAACGGCTAAAAAACTGGCGCCTGGCTCGCCGGTCGCCGGAAAAGCATATTTCCTTTCGCAAGGACAACCCGAGCCACTTTGGGACTTCATTAATCGGGTGATGCGCGTAGCGGCACTCCCTGAAGTGACTAAAACCGTGTCCCCTCGACTGGCCCTCACCGCCGGGGCCGTTCTCGAAACCGCCTACCGACTGACCGGCCGAACCGCCGAACCGCCCATGACGCGGTTTGTCGCCCGGCAGCTCTCAACCAGCCATTGGTTCGACCTGACGGCCGCCCGGCGTGATTTTGGATACTCGCCGCAAGTTTCGACAGCCAAGGGTTTTGAACTGATGGCAGACTGGCTCAAGTCATTAGCCGGTTAAATCCGGGCAAACATTTCCGAGACAAAGAAGAGTGATGCTCTTTTGGTGATCCGATCCTTTGTCTGATGCTAAGATGAAATGTGGGTCCATCGACACACCTTGACGACATCATCTCGGATTAGGCCATGCGGTACCTCATCGACGGTTACAATCTGATGCACGCCATCGGGCTGGTTCGGAAGAACGGGGGTGAAACCGGCTGGCTGACTTCCCGTCGCAAATTGCTGGACTGGCTGGCTGATCAACTCGCTCATCGCCCTTCTGATTCTTTCTTGGTGGTCTTTGACGCCCAGCGTAGCGTCGGCACATTGGAGAGCAACCTGCACAATGGCGTGAAGGTGTTGATTGCTCGAGGGCAAACGGCCGATGACGTGATCGAAGAATTGCTGGCCGAGGAAATCAATCCCAAGCAACTCACGGTGGTTTCCAACGATCATCGGCTTCGAGATTCCGCCTGGCGAAATGACTGCGGATGGACCACCTGCGGAAATTTCACGGAAACGGTTCTGACCGTCTCTCCGGTATTGAAACCAATTTCCACCACAGACACCAAGCCAGACATCATCGATCCGGCTGAAGATGCCGAGTTGCTCAAGATCTTCTCCCAACCAAAACCCCGTTCAAATTGATCTTGAAGCGGGCGTCCCAACCAATTTGGCCAGACGGTCTTACGCTGCTTTCGCCTCGGAGTCGCCGTTCTTTTTCGGCCGGGCTTTGATGTCGAACAGCCCGAAGATTTCATCCTCGGAGAGGCCAAGAGAAGGTGGAGGCCCGTTTTGTTCGAGCAGGTCGTTGAAGATTTTGCGCTTGGCGTTCAACACATCGGCAATTCGGCCCTCGATTGTGTTCTCGGCCAAGAACCGTGTGACAGTGACGGGGTGCTTCTGCCCCACCCGATGGGCGCGGTTAATCGCCTGATCCTCAATGGCGGGATTCCACCAGCGGTCGAACAAGAACACATAATTGGTAAATTGCAGGTTCAGGCCCACGCTGCCGGTGCCGTAACTCATCAGAATCACATGTTTGGTCGGGTCGCTCTTGAACTGGTCGATGATCGCCGGTCGTTGCGGCGAGGGAATCTTGCCGTGGAACTGCATCGGGCCGTAAGGGGCGAGGGCCTTCGCCAGCACTTCCAGCGGTTCCACCCATTGCGAAAACACGATGGCTTTCCGGCCATTCGCGGCCACTTCCTCCATGTCGGCGAGCAATTGTTCCATTTTGACGCTTGAACCGGTGACAGGGTCGAAGTTGCAAATTTGCTTGAGCCGCATCACCAGTTGAAACACATGCTGGACGGAAATTGTCTCCCCGAGATCGTTGAGCCGGATCACGCCTTCCTTCTCGGCAAGGTCGTAAGCCTCCCGTTGGGGCGGCGTCAGTTCCAACGGCAGATCGCGGAGGAACTTCGGCGGCATGTCCGATTGCACGTCGTCTTTGGTCCGTCGCAGAATGCAATCGGCCGTCAATTGTGGAATTCTCTTTGATGGCGTGTCTCGTGGCACCCGCCCCGGATCGACAAATCCAAAGATGTTGATGAGATCTTCCGGCCGGTTCTCAATCGGTGTGCCACTCATGGCCCAGCTTCGGGACCGCTTGATGGATCGCACGATTTGGGCCGTTCGCGAATCGTGGTTTTTGATTCGCTGGGCCTCGTCAAGCACCACCAAATCGAAACTCGCCCGATCATCGGACAGGAATTCAGCATCCCGTGTCAGAAGTTCGTAATTGGTGATTTTCACCGGGCAATTGGACACGAACCACGTCGCCCGGCGAAGTTCGGTGTCTCCGGCAAAAATTTCGTTGGGCAGGTCCGATGCCCATAACTTCAATTCGCGAACCCAGTTGTAAACCAAAGGCTTTGGACAAACGATCAACACTTTCCGAACCATGCCTGCTTGAATCAACAGGCGGATGGCGAGGATCACCTGTGCCGTCTTGCCCAAGCCCATTTCGTCGGCCAGCAAAGCGGAATGCCGAGGCATCAGGAAGGCGATGCCCTCCAGTTGATACGGGAACGGTTCAAACGGCACGCCGACAGACTTGCAACCGATCAAGTGATCGATCGGAGGTTGCAGCAGATAGAGCAGTCGATCCTTGAACAAGACCGTGTCCCCGGCCGGCTTGCTGCGAACCGGGGGCTTCTTCGGCGGCACGGGCACAGGGTCCGGCAAATCGGGGACCACTTCGTCCGTTGGAATCAATTCCTCGGCTGGTTTCTTGTCAAGCACCGGGCGGGGAGGCAAATCAATCGGCGGCGTGGGAAACTTCCACCCCTCGGTTTGCACCCGCATTTCCAACGAGCCAAGGCCGCGAACCCACGGCGAATCGTTGAGCAACCGGGCTTCCCGCGTGTTGGGAGACAGCGAACACTCGAATTTGGGCAGCCCGCCAACAGCGAGGCTGACGTCGAAATTAAGCGGCAACACCTCCACGGCTTCGGGATTCATGAGAAACGGAAACGACTCTCCGGCGACGACGGTCGTCGGGGTGTCGTCCCCCGTTGAATCGTCGACATCAAGAAGTCGCAATGTGCTCGGCGAATCCTCACGCGGCACGGCTGGTCGCTCCCATCTTGCGGGCCTCGGTCATGGCTTCGCGGATCCGCGTGAATGGTTCGGTCAGTTCCAAAGCGGGATCCACCCGGTCAAGAATAGCCCGGATCAGTTCGTCGTCCGCACGATGATCCTCCCGCCACCAAAGCGGCAAGGAACTTCTCTGATGATCCAGCCGTATCATCGGCACATCCAGCCCTGATTCTGAAACACCGTCCTCGGACCGGACCAAGATGGTCGGGATGTCAAGCCGGGTGCGGATAGGCAGCACGCTGAGATTGTCGGTGACGAGAAGTTGAACAGGGGTGGCGGTTTTTTCGACGAGTGTTTTGCCGATCAACTCGGCGCAAAGATATTCGGTCAATGTGTGGCCATAAAGGATTTGCTGGACTTTGTTCGGCTGGACGGCGGTGCTGAGGCGAAATTCAACCGGACGCCCCCAAGAATTGGTCACCAAGTAGCCGCCAAGGAACCCGGCTCCCTCCGGGAACACGGTCAGGAAGCCAAGATGAATCGATGAGGGCAGTTTCAATTCGGTCATCCGCAATGGCCTCGTCAAGGTTGTGGTTCCGCTTCTTGGTTTTGGGAAACCAGTCAGCGGACCCTTACTCATCGGGAAGTGTGCATGATACCCGCCACCTTGACCAACCGGGGAGGGATGGTTATGGCATGGGCTTGACGAACCGACGGGTGAGGTTCCTACAACCGGCACAACTTGCGGAGTTCCCGGAGACGGTTTGCGAAGGCGATTCGGAGAACTTAAGCCGAAATGATCGACGAACGAGATTCCCCGGCAAAATCAACGAATCAGAGCGGATTTGATGATTGCGTTTTTTATCAATCTTCCAAAATCTCAATCCCGCCTAGAACGGCCCCGAGTTTTGTGCCGCTGCGGAAAGACAGACGGAGTTCATCCTCCACGCGGATGTTGCGGAATTCGCGGGAGATGACCTTGTTCCGTCCCCCGGCCGCTTTGAAGATGTCGAAGTCATCCAAAAGGCGACGACCTTGGACGGTCACGTCAAAGACCCGATCACCCGACTTGATGTCATCCACTTCGGCGAAAATCAACCGCACTGTGTAATGACGGGCCTCGGCGCTGTCCGGAAGAAGTTTCACCGCCAACGATTCGATGTTCCGCACCCCCGAACAGCCGACCCAAGGCATCTCACCCGTCACTGAAGTCTGATGCTTGCGGAAATACTCCATTTTGCGTCCGGAGATATGGACCGGCACCGCCGGGGACGCACCGCCCACGGACGGATATTCCAACCACAACGTGCCATCGTTCGCCTTGCGGTCGCCGGGGGCGCCGAAGTTGATGCCCACCCGTTTGACGGTCTTTCTGAGGCCGCTTTTGCCGTAAAACGTCCATTCCTCGGCATCATGCATCGGAACCATGCAAATGGAGGTCTGGTTCTGATAGCTGCAAGTGCATGTTCGCGTATAATCAGGAGCGCAAAGCACACCCCCGGCCACAACCAGATTGTTTGTGCAACTGCTACGGAAACCTCCGAAATTCCCGGTTCCCCCATCGTGACAAAGATCGTAAAAGCCGGCGGCTCCGGAACGGAAAGTCATCAGGTGTTCGGAAGCCATCGGCGTGTTGCACCCGTAATTACGGCTCCAGACCCACTCTTCCAATTCATCCGTGATCGGGTCGCGTCGCATCTTCGGCTTGCCTGTCAGCAAATCGCAAGCCCCCTGTCCCCGAAGAATGGTGTCACCGTGCAGCATCGCCGGGCCGACGTAGTTCTTTTCGTACCAGAGTTCTTTGCCATCCGTGCCGCGATAAGCCCGCATCCCCTTCGGTTCGTCCGAGAGGGTATCCCTCGCCACCCGGCCAGCCTCAACGAGGATGTCGTATTTTTCGGAGTAGCTCAGCCAGGTTCCAAAGGTTTCCGATTCATCCCCCCATAGTTCCTTGCCGGTCTTCAAATCAAAAGCCACGGCTCGGGGATTGGCGACCGGCGATTCGCCGTTCTGTTTCCGGCGTGAGACTTGCGCCCCGGAGAGGCGGTCGATGACGAAAAGTTTGCCATTGCCCGCGCAGATGGCGTTGTGCCGGAAGCCAAAGCGGGCCGACGCCGTCCACAGAAGTTTGCCGGTATGCCGATCCAGAACCGCGAGATAACGACTTGCGGAGAAATCATCGTTCTCTGTCAGTTTCAGCAATTTGGAAGCCGAGCGTTCCTGCTTGAGCAACTGGGCTTCGAGCAACGGGTCCGCCCCTCCAATCAAGTAATCGCCGATGACATTGATGTACCCCCAACGCGGAACAGACGGGGCTTCGATGAATTTCGGCAGGGTAAATTCCATCAGCTTTTTGCCGGTCACCGGATCGAGTTTCCAGCAACTGGTCTTGTAGTTCACATAGATGCCGTCTGATGTGGAGATATAATTCGTCCCGCTCGAATTCGCCCCCGGTTGGTGCGAGAGGTTATCATAAAAATCGCCGAGACCCGGCAACGGTGATTCCCAAAGCAACCGGCCGGTGTAAAGATCCGTGGCCCGGAGTTTGTCCATCCCCTCGATGATAATGCGGCCGTCCACCACCTGCGGTTGTGGTCCGTGCCCGTGCCGCGGCAAAATACCCTCATTTGAAGTGCCGCCGAACCAAAGCAGCCCCAACGGAGCTTTCACCAGCGAATCCTTGGAGACACGGGTATTCCCGGCGTCCGCGTGTTCGTGTGTCCAGTTGGCCGAACCGGGCAGCGGTCCTTCCCGGGTGATCTCCACAAAATCTTTGGCGACCGTCTCGAACTTGGAACCGGGGAGAACGGTTTGCAGTTTCTTGAGACGGCTTTCGCTCATCGGTGGCGTGGCAAAAACAAGCCGGCCGCCGAAAGGACGAACCGATTGATAAAGACGGATGAGTGATTCATCCGAGAGTTCTTTTTCCGCAAGGATCCAGTTGGAGAAGTATGACGGCAGCAAGGCGGTTCCCGGTTCGCCGGGCAGCACACTGATTCGTTCCCCATAGTGGTTCGATTCGATAAATTTCAGTCGCAGACGCCGAACCTCCGACGGATCGGAATGAAATGCAACCACTTCCAATGTGGTTTTGTCCATCAACATCCGCAAAGTGGCCGCATCAGCCTGCCAGACGACCGCGTATCCTTGCGTGTCGGCGGCCTTGTTCACGATGGCGGATATCAAATCGTTCGATTGAATCTTCTGTGAGTCTTCCGGAGTTGGCGCGGATTCAACCACTTGGGCGCCACCGGCGCCGAAGCAAATGACCCGGCCTTCTTTGACGGAGACAAACAACCGGTCGTCGGCCACCGCCAGCGAAGTCACTGTCCCGTCCGCTTTCTGTTCCCACTCAAATGTCGGACTCACGGCCACCAAATCCGTCGGCAATGGCAAGTTCAGGCCGACCACCCGGTCTTTGAACCCCGCCACCAATTGATTTCCCGCGATGATAAAGTTGGTCACACCCGGTAGTTTCACCGCGCCGGTTTGGGAAAGTTTTAACTTGCCAGATTTCAATTCCGACTTGGCCAGGTCATAACTTCGCATTTCCCCGTTCTGCATCGCGTAAACCACCGACCCGGCGACCGCCACCTGCGGCGAAATTTCACCAAGGGATTTGCCGGTTGCCGTATGAAAAATGCCCTGGCCGTTAAAGAAATAATCCCCGGCGATGGTGACGGAGTGCCCCCCGCCTTTTTTGGAGTTCTCATTGAGCATGAAGTGAACAAGCTTGCCTGTCTTGCGGTCATACACCGCAGGCACCGAACGACCTCCCGGCACGAGCAAATAGTCGCCGCGAATCCCCATCGGCCCCTGCGGGGCCACCCCGGCAAAGGAGTCGGCCGAGTGCGGTTGTTTGATATACAAGGAACCATCGCCGTCGTTGGTCCACACTTGTCTGCCGGTCTCGGCATTCACGGCATGAATAAATACCCCCATAAAGGGCCAGATGCTCGCGGCAAAGTAAACCGTGCCATCCGCAACCACGGGCGCGCCGCGGGCCGGCCACATGGAAATCAGCCGGCCATTGCCGAGAATCTTGCGGTCAGACGGACCTCCCTGGAACTTCCACCGCACTTCCCCGGTGGCGATGGAGAGACAGTAAAGATATCCGTCGTCTGAAACCACATAAGCCTTGTCCCCGACACAGGTCGGCGCAAACCGCACCGGGCCATCGGAGAGCCATCGCCAAAGCTGTTTTCCCGAACGGGTGTCGTAAGCCGCCACCGAATCGGTGCGTGATGAGGCCAGCAACAAAGTATTGCCCACGATGACCGGCTCATAGGCCGCGTCAAATGGCATGAGGGGTTGGTCGGGCCAGGCTGGTTTCAACACGGGCAACGAAATGACCCACTGTTGATGAAGACCTCGCGGCAGAGTTGCGGCTGAGGCGGCGGAACGTTGCGAGTCGGCCCGCCACATCGGCCAGTCAGCGGCAAATGACGTCGTATGTCCCGCGAGAACCACAATGGCAAGGAGCCAAGCGGAAAGACGAATCATGATGAAAAGGGAGAAAGGCGGGTGTGTTTGGGAGGACGGATATAGTTATGTAATATGCTGAACAGTCTGCCAACAAGACGTATCGGGATTTTTCATCCTGATTCATAAGATGTTCTTCGATGCCCGTGCGGTCCAGCGGAGTTCTTAGGGATGCAGAAGCGGATCGCCGTCGTCCAGCATGGTAACCTGCCGTCGGCGCGACGATCAAGAGAGTCCGGGGAGCCGGAATCCTATTACGGGATGTATTACAGCCAAGGATACCTTGATAATTGGATGGCCCCGCATCCGCATCTGGTGATCTCTCTAAATGGCGAAAGGCAATGCTCTCAGCATGGGCTTGGCCGGATTGTCACCATCCCCGAGCCAATCAGGAAACTACCTGTCCCGCATACGACGCAAACGCTTTTCTGGATGAGCCAGATTTGCCAGGAAATTCTCAGATTCAACCCAACTCATTTGCTCCTTCGGGCAAATGATCTTCCGGCCGTCGGCATCCTGCGACTGGCGGCCCGCAAGAACTGGTCCACTTTGGTGATGTTTGCCGGCTTCTTTCGCCGGGAGAAGCGGTATGACCGCTTAGTCACCCGGGAACTGGTTCGCATGCTGAATCGTCCGCATGTGGTCCGGGTTGGCAATCATCGGGAACCGGCGACCAAGTCGATGATCGACGCCGGATTGAATCCTCGGAAAGCTGTTGCCTGGGATTATGTGGTCACCCGAACCCCCGCCCAATATCCCGTGCGAGCGTTGCCCAAGGGGCCGGTTCGTCTGTTCATGGCGGGAAATCTGATCGCCAGAAAAGGCGTACCAGAACTGATCGATGCGGCGATCCTTCTGCGACAGCAAGGCATCAACGCCCGTCTGGTGATTGGCGGAACCTCGGAAATTATCGAAGAATTAAAGCAACGAGCCGCTCCTCTTGGGGAGGCGGCCGAATTTCTCGGGTTGGTCTCGAATGATCGTGTGATGGAAGAAATGATTCGCGCGACGTTTGTTGTCGTCCCCACCCGGCCTGAGTTTCCGGAGGGGTTTCCGATGACATTCACGGAAAGCCTGACCGTCCGCACGCCGGTGATTGCCAGCACGCACCCGGTGTTTACCAGCGCGTTGTCAGACGGCGAGGGAGTCCGGTTTTTCAAGGCGGGAAATGCCCAATGTCTTGCGGAATTGGTCACGTCTCTGGTTCGAGAACCCGATGTCTATCGGGAATTGTCCGAAAAGACGCAGACGGCTTTTGAGCGACTGCAATGCCCGACCCGGTTCCACGAAATTATTGAGGACTGGCTGCCGACGGGGAAACGGTAGGCCGCGACCCGAGTAGTTTCTCCACCTCGTCCCGATCCATCTCTTCCCGCTCAAGCAATGTGGCGGTCAGCAGTTCCAGTTTGTCTCGGTTGGCAGCGATCAATTCATGCGCCCGGACCTCGGCTTCGCGCACCAGCCGATGAACCTCTTCATCGATTAATTTGGCGGTTCCGTCGCTGAAATCGCGAGTTTCGTGCAGTTCCTTGCCGAGAAACACGTGCTCCTCCCCCGCCCGATAAGCCACGGGGCCGAGCCGGTCGCTCATGCCATATTGCGTGACCATCATGCGGGCGATCCGCGTGGCCTGCTTGATGTCCCCCACCGCCCCGGCCATCATCTCACCGAAGACCAGACGATCAGCGGCCCGTCCTCCCATCGCTGTCACCAGCCGGGCGAACAATTCACTTTTCGACATGTCGATCCGGTCTTCATTCGGCTCGTACATCGTCACCCCGGCGGCCTGGCCGCGGGCAAGGATGGAGATTTTCCACAACGGATCGGCCTTTGGCTCCAGCCACGCGGTAAGAGCATGCCCGGCCTCATGGTAGGCCGTCCGGCGACGCTCCTCGGGGGTATGGGTTCCCTCGCGTTTCGCCCCGAGCAGAATACGCTCGGCCGCTTGGTCAAAGTCCCGATTGTCGATGCGTTCCTTGCCTTCGCGGGCGGCCGAGATAGCCGCTTCGTTGGCGAGGTTTCGCAATTCGGCCCCCGACATTCCCATCGCCTTCTTGGCGATCTTCTGCAAATCCACATCATCCGCCAGCGGTTTGTTCCTCACATGAACCTTGAGGATGTCAAACCGTCCCTGCCAGGTGGGCCGGTCAACCGTGATATGCCGGTCGAACCGACCGGGACGCAGCAAGGCGGCATCAAGCACATCCGGCCGGTTGGTCGCCGCCACGACAATCACGGACTCGCTGGGAAGGAATCCATCCATTTCGCTGAGGATTTGATTAAGCGTCTGTTCGCGTTCGTCCGAACCGCCGCCCACCCCCGCGCCGCGCATCCGTCCCACGGCATCGATTTCATCGATAAAGATCACACAGGGGGCCGTTTCCTTGGCGGTGCGAAACAAGTCCCGCACCCGGCTCGCTCCGACACCGACAAACATCTGGATAAATTCAGATCCATTGATGCTGTAGAAGGGAACCCCCGCCTCGCCCGCCACGGCACGGGCAAGAAGCGTTTTGCCTGTGCCGGGGGGACCGACCAACAAAACTCCCTTGGGAACCTGCGCCCCAAGACGCATGAACTTATCCGGGTTTTTGAGAAACTCGACCACTTCCACCAATTCTCGCTTGGCATTGTCCATCCCGGCGACCTCATTGAAGGTCGTGCGGGACATGCCCTTGTCCACCCGACGGGCGGTGCTTTTCACGAAACTGGAGGCAAAACCGCCCCCCATCGGGTCTCGCATTTTGGGAAACAAAAACACAAAAAAGATCACCAGCACCACGATGGGCAGCACGCCATACACCAACGGCCCGACCCATTGACTCTGATCTTCCTCGGTGACGACCTCGACGGGCTTGGCCTCTTTCTTTTGGATGGCCTCCCGATGCTCCGCAAGATCTCGTTCGATGATCTTGCGGACAAAAGCGTCCTGATTGTCGATGTGCGGCAGGATCGTGGTGAACCGGCCGGCCGTCAGATTGAGATCTTGGAGGGCAGGATCCGTCGGAACGCGGACTTCCCCGGTGACTTTGTTTCCGCCGGTCAGCGTGAGTTTGGCGATCTTGCCCTGTTCGGCCAGATCAAGGAATTGGTTATAGGCGATGGTCCGGGGCCCGGAGGTGAACAGAACAAACACGAAGAACGAAACGAACAGCACGGCCGAAAGGATGAAAACCGCCGCGAGCATATTCCCGGCTCGTCGGGGATTGCCATTCGGTTGTTCGGGCGGTCGGGGAGGTGTCCCGGTCGGCGGCATCAGAAAAGTCTCGCTGGGCGATGATGGAACGTCTCGGCGCGCACTCAGGAAGCCGGCGGTTCGGTCGGTGGCTTCTCGCTTGGGGGTATTTCGGCCGGGGCATCCTTTTGTTTGAAGAATGCCTCCAACTCACCAAAAGAGAACAGCGGAGCCTTCCCGGTCAGGGCGTCCGTCGAAAGTTTCGGCAGCGACTTGGGCTTGGCCGGTGGCTTCTTCGGAGGCGGTGGAACTGGCGTGGTTTCGGGAGTCTCCCCGGCCGGAGAAGACGAGGGACGCTGATCGCGGAAGGGCGGTCGGCCCTGACCCTGGGGACGAGGCCCCTGCCCTTGCGGACGCGGTCCGCCACGGAACGGCGGGCGACCTTGGTTCGGATGGCCGCCTTGTCCCTGATCGCGGCTGGGCCGTTGACCGTCATGACCGCCCGGAGGACCGGATCGGTTCGGGGCGGGACGATCATTGCGGTCGTTTCGATCCTGGCGAGGCGGCGGACGATCACCGGTCGGCCGGTCTTGAGCGGGACGAGGCGGCCTCGGTGTCGGAGCCGTAAAAGCAGGCCGGGGTTGTGGTTTGCGTTCCTGACCCGGCGAGACCATCGTCAACGAGGCTCGTTTGCGTTCATGATCGACTTCCACAACCCAAACGCTCACCACATCGCCAACCCCGACGACTTCGTAAGGGTTTTTGATGAATTTATTCGCCATGCGGCTAATGTGAACCAGCCCCGTGTCCTTCAGGCCGATGTCCACAAACGCGCCGAAAGGAACGACGTTGACAACGGTGCCGCGAAGTTCCTGCCCCTGCTTGAGATCTTCGAGCCGAAGCATTCGCTTCTTCAACACCGGCGGCGTGCGGGTATCTCGCGGGTCGGCGAATGGTTCCGACAGCGTGGCGATGACCTCCTTGATGGCGGGTTCCGTCGTCCCGAAGCGAGTGGCCGCGTCGGCGGCATTCGTCTCACCGAGTTTTGCCTTGATCTTCGGAAGTTTTTCAGCTTCCCGCAAATCGGCCGGGATGAACCCCGCCTCAGCCAACAATTGGCGGGCAAGAGTGAACTGTTCCGGATGCAACCATGTGGAATCGAGGGGTTCATCCCCGTCCATGATCTTCAGAAATCCGCTCGATTGCGTGTGGCGGATTTCGCTGAAATTGGGAACTTGTGAAAGTTGGGCGCGATTGCGGAACGCTCCGTTAGCGGTGCGGTATTGCACGATTTCTTGTGCCACGGCCGGATTCAACCCGGAGACATACCGGAGCAAGGCCGCGCTCGCGGCGTTCAGATCAACACCCACTTCGTTGACGCATGATTCGATGACTTCGTCAATCGATTCTTTCAAATGTTTCGGCTTGATGTCGTGCTGGTAAAGCCCGACGCCGACATGCTGCGGGTCAATTTTCACCAACTCCGCGAGCGGATCCTGCAACCGACGACCGATGGAAATCGTCCCCCGAGTCATGCGGTCGAGATTCGGAAACTCCTCGCGGGCCGAGGGGCTATCCGAATAATCGGCGGCCCCGGCTTCGTTGGCGATCACATATGACAGATCGGTAATGGCAGGCTGGCCTTCCGTGGGTTGCTCCAGTTCCGTGAGCAGTTCGGAAACCAACTCCTCGATCTCCCGGCAGGAAGAGCCATTGCCAATGGCGACCAATGAAAGATTGTGCTTGCGGATCAATCCGGCAAGAGCCACCTTGGCTTCGCCGACTTTGTTCTGCGGAGGAAGCGGATGCAGAGTCGTCTCTTCCAACAAGACGCCCTTTTCATCAAGGGCCACCGCTTTTGTGCCGGACTTCGTGCCTGGATCAATGGCGAGCACACGACGGTTCCGCAGCGGCGGCGTCAGCAGCAGACTCTTGAAATTTCGCGCGAAGATTTCGACGGCATGGCTGAGCGATTCTTCGGTCAATTCCTTGCGAATTTCTTTTTCCAACGACGGAAGCACATAACCCGTCACGGCGCCGTCAATGAGAGACTCAAGCAATTCTTTGTGCGGGTGGCCGTCAAACTTCAGATTCGAGCGGGCGGCTTGATTGACCCGGTTGACATCCCAATCAAGCTTCACAGAGAGGGCATGTTCGCGCTCGCCCCGGTTGACGGCCAAAATCCGGTGTGGCGGGATGGCCTTCAAACCTTCGGTGAATTCGTAGTAGTCCTTGTATTCCTCGCCCTTTTTGTCATCTTTGCGATCTTCCTTTTTCGGCTTCGGAGATTTGGCCGCCGGGGTTGATTCGGGGGCGGGCGTCACCGGAGTTTCAGAAGTCGGCGGCGTAACCGCCGGAACGTCTTCCGTCGCCGGAGCGACAGGAGGTGTTTCCGCGGCGGGAGCGGGCGTTGGAGCGGCTTCCGGTTTCGGCTCGTGTTTTTCCGGTTTTGGCTCGGCCTTTTTGGAAACAACGCGGCCCGTTTCCCACAAGGCGAACCGGACCGGAGCGCGGACGTCCGCATTCTCAGCGATCATTTCCGTGAGTATGAGTTTCGCACCACCCAGAATCTCATCGGGGGTATTCAGATTCTTTTCGGGATTCACCATCCCGACGAGGATTTCGTTCAGATTGGCGACGGCCGGATCGCGATTCCAGATGGCCTTGGCCAGTTCCTCAAGACCCTTCTCGCGGGCGTCACTGGCCGCCGAACGCTTCTTGGGCTTGAAAGGGAGGAAGAGATCATCCAACCGTTTGTTGGTCTCGGCCGCTTGAATCCCGGCCCGCAGGTCGTCGGTCAGTTTCCCCTGCGAATCGATCGTTTTGAGGATGGTGTTCTTGCGGTCGGCCAGTTGCCGAATTTCGGCAACCCGCTCTTTGATCATTCGCAGACGGTCCTCATCCAGCCCGCCGGACTTCTCCTTCCGATACCGTGCAATGAACGAAGGGCTGTTCCCCTCGTCAAGCAATTGAACGGCGGTTTCGACCTGTGTCTTGCGGAGTTGCAAATCCTGGGCGATGCGGGAAAGGTCGAGCATGTGGGAGTCCGTCGCGTTCGGCATGGTTCGGTCACTTCGGGGCCCCCGGCAATTCTGTAGCGGGGCAGGTCATCAAATCAGGGTTCCAACAGAGTTGAGTATGATACGGCCGCAATGAGAGGGGGCCAAGGGAAGACAGATCGGTTTCTCAATCGGCCAACAGCCGGACAAGTTTGTCAAATCGCGGGTTCGATCTTGTTGGATTTTTTTTCCGGTCATGCCAGATTGACTCAAGTCCGCCTTGACGGCATTTTTCGCTCGGGTATTGCGAGTGGCACTTGGGGAAACCTGCCATGCGATGGACCGCCCGAACGAGGTCATGGATGACCGGACGACGACTCTACTCCGGCTTTGCCATCGGAACGCTGTTCCTGCCGGCCTGCTCCGCGCTGTCGCCGCAACAGCAGACGGCGATGGCCCCCCTCACACCGCCAGGGTGGATTCCCCCCCGACAAAGCGGGTTTGTTCCCTTCGGGCCACCGGCTCCCCCGGAAGAACAATTCGCGGCCGCCAGGCCGGAACCCACGCCGATGGGTGTTCCGCGTCAACTGGCCAAGCCTTTGCCAGGGGAAATGGTCCCCGCTCCGGCAGAGGACGCGCCGAAAGCAAATGAAAATTTAAAAACCGTCGAGCATCGCGCCAATGTCGAGGAACCGTCAGTCGCCGCGCCGCCGCTCATTGCCGCGCCTCGTCTTCGTCCGAAGGCCGAGATCAGTTCGCCGACACCGGAACCAATTGCCGATCCTGACGGAGTGATTCGCGGGCCCCGGCCGGTAACCCGCGGGCCGCTGCCGATCATTGATTCCCCGCCGGTGATTCCAATGGAATTGCCGCGTCGAATCATCCAGCCCGAAACACCGCCTGCCGCCCCGACGCAATCACGCCGGGAACCCTCGGCTGTCATCCTGCCACCGGCTCCGTTGAACAATAGTATCATCGGTTCGTCGATTCATCAGACTCAGTCTTCGCCGGTCATCGACACGCCGCCCCCGGTGGAAACAATTCTGCCGACCGCCAACAACGAAACTCCCGGCCCGGTGATTCCCGCTCCGAATTTTGTTCGCGGACCGGCTCCGTTCATTGCTCCTTCGCTGATTAAAGACGAGATTCCCGCCGCCACGCCGGTGATCTTTCCGCCGGCGGCCGCCCCGCTGGCGCTGCCGCCGGTGATCGCGCCGCCGGCGACGCCTGTGGTGCTGCCGGCCCCTTCGGATACGCCGCTGATCCAAGCCGTGCGGGCATTCCAGCAAAACAAACCGCAAGAAGCGCTGGAGTTTCTGAAGACTTATGACCAAGCCACCCAACAGGTGTTGATTTCCATGATGCCCGCGCTGGTGCAAATTTCCGAGGGAAAGTTGCAGCAAATGAAGCGGGAAGAAATGGATGTCCTGCTTGAGCAAATCACGCGAGTGCCGCCGATGCTTCGGGCCCGCGCGTCGCTTCAGGTCAACAAGTTGTTGCTTTGCCGCGAGGTTTACAAATTCGGCTCCGTGGACCCTTTCGCCGCCGCTCACGAATTTCGGCCGGGGGACATGGTTTATCTGTACGCGGAACTTTCCAACTTCTCATGCGTCGCCGACCCTCGCGGAGGATGTTCGGTGGCGTTGGGCAGCCATTTGGAACTTCTCGACGCCTCGGAAACGGCCGTGTGGAAAGCCGATCCCCGCGAAGAACCTGAAAACGTCTCCACGCCGCCCCAGGATTATTACCGGGCTTACCGCTTCTGCGTGCCGTCCAGTCTCGCCCCCGGCAAATATGCCCTCTCGATTCGCATCATGGACAAGCCAACGGGTCGGGAAAGCGCGAAGACCATTGAATTCCGCGTCGGGGCGAAATAACGGAAACCACGCTCCGGCTACCGCCGGCGATCATCGGGGGATTGGAACGTGATTGCGATCATCAAACGTCGTTGGAACCGCTGGGCTGTCGCCGTCGTTGTCGGTTTGGCCCTGACCGGCCCGCTGTCGGCTCAAAGCCCGCCGCCGATCCACACCAAGAATGCGACCCTGCGACTGCCGGTGCAGATCGATGAACGAACCCGGCCGCAGGTGGCCGAGGTGAAACTGTACGTCCGGCCCCTCAACGGCAACTGGCAATGCGTGCAAACCCTGCCGCCGACGGCCGGGGCCTTCGACTTCAAAGCCACGGCCGACGGGACATATGCCTTCACCTTCGTGACGGTGGACCGCCGAGGGAAATCCGAGCCGGCCAACCTGGATGCCGTTCCGCCGCATCGCATTGTCGTCGTAGACACGACTCCGCCGGAAGTGTCGGCGCAACCGATCCCGCTGAAAGGCGAGAAATTTCTCCAAGTTCACGTCCGCGATCAAAATCCGGACTGGGCGTCGCTTCGCGTGATGTATCTCGCACCGGACCAGTCTTGGCAACCGTTGACGGTGGCCGCCGCCGACACGCCAACGGTTTTCCGCGTGCCAAACGCCGGTGTTTTTGAGAGCAAGATTCGTGTCTTCGCGGCCGACCGCGCCGGGAACAGCACCAACCGCGACCTTGATTTGGGCGACCCGACCGCGAACTTCGGATTTGGCGCCAAATCCACTGTCTCCCAAGGAAAACCGGACCCGGCGTTGATCCCCAACACCGATCCGACCCCGGACATCAAATCACCGGCGATGGACATCAGACCGCCGATGATTGACTCGCTGCCGCCCATCCGGGCGGTTGACTATCAGGAACCGATCAAGCCGCCAACGCCGTTGAAGGCTCCCGAATCGGTCAAGTCGCCTGTGATTTACAACGGGCCTCGGGAACTCCCGCCGATTCCTGAAGTTCCACCGCTGCGAAGCAACGACTTGCCGGTGATCCGCAACGGCAATCAGAACACGGACATCAAAATTCCCGACGTGCCGGCGGTCTTGCCGCCAAGCGTTTCGGCCAAGGAAGATTTGCGGATCGATCTGCCATCAGTTACCCCGCCGCCTTCCGTAATGCAAACCACCTCGGCGATGAAGCCAATCGATGTGCCGCAACCGGCCAACATTCCGAAGACCGAAATGCCGCGTGATATCGTCGTACCGACGCCCCCGCCGATCCCCGAACCCGTGTTCGAGGCCAAGGGACCGCCGACGCATACGATCTTGAATAGTCGAACCTGCACCATCAACTATCAAGTGGAAGGGGCGAGAGGCAACAACCGCATCGACTTCTGGGCCACCGGCGATGGTGGCAAAACATGGATCGCCCTGCGGGACGACGCGGGGGGCCTGCCTCCGGCCAAATTGACGCTGCCCGCCGACGGTTACTATGGCATTCGCATTCGACCGGGCGCGGGAAGCAAACCGCCGGAAGCGGGTGAAGATCCCGATTGCGTGGTGGAGATTGATTCCACCAAGCCAACCGTCAACCTGATGCAACCCTCACTTGGCACTGGTTCCGACGAGGGAACCATGCTCATCACCTGGACGGCCAGCGATAAAAACCTTCTCAGCAACTCGGTGAACCTGTCCTACGCCACCAAGCCCGATGGCCCGTGGGAAGTGATTGTCAGCGGATACAAAAACGCCGGGCTTTACCGTTGGACCATGCCTTCGCATTTGTCCGGCAACGTCTACGTGCGATTGGAAGTCAGCGACCGGGCCGGGAACATCGGCCAGCACGATTTGAAGTCCCCGGTGGCCTTGGAAACGCTCAAGCCACGGGTGAAAGTGTTGGGCGTGGGCGCGTCTCGATAATTGTTGAATGCTGAAAACTTTCGACCAAAACAGGTCCGGCCGAAAAGCCGGACCTATTTTTTCACATACTCAGTTCAACCACATCCCGTTCTTGAAGAACATGGTCCCGTTTCACGGTTTGTCCGTCGAACTGGGCGCTGCCCCACACCTTCGCGGCCTTCAATCCTTCGGCTAATTCGCTGTGAACTTTCTCCGCAAAATCCATCACCGTCCCGCCGACCGGGATGGTGAACGGCGAAGTCATGTCGGCTTGTTTGCCGGGTAATTTGCCGTACACGCGGATGAGGCCGAGACGGTCGAAGAACAATTTCCGCAAGCCCTCGACGCCATCCCCTTTCTCCGTCGAGACCGTGTGAATCGGGAAACGGTCGCCGAGCATTTCCTTGAGGATGTCCAATCGATCGGTCGCCCCCTCGGCATCGATCTTGTTGGCGATCACCACCGTTTTGACATGGAACACCGTCGGATCGTCGTCCGATTCAGGCGGTTTGTCCACCAAGATTCTCTTGCGGCCCTTGAGTTGTTCCAGCACGGTTTCCACGGCGAACGGACCATCGTCATCGCCCAAATCAACGATTAACGCGGCGGCATCAGCCGTGCGGGTGAAGTCCGTCACATAGGTTTCGTAAAAGTCGGCCGTGATCGGAGGAAGGTCGATCAATTGCAGACGAACATCCTCCCAATCCATCATGCCGGGGACCGGTTCGCGCGTCGTGAACGGATAGGGGGCGACTTCCGGCGTGGCCCGCGTGAGTTTCCGCAACAGACTGCTTTTGCCGCCGTTGGGGCCGCCCAAAAAGATGATCTGTCCGGCGCCTTGTTTGGGAATCTTGAATGTGCCGGGCGCAACCTTTTTGGGGCCGGATTTGGCGGCTTCGATCTCGTCCGAAAGTTCGCTGATTTTCGTCTTGAGAATCACCTGAACTTTTTCGCTGGCCTTGTGCTTGGGCAGGATCACCCACATTTTCCGGAGCCCGACAAGTTTCTCCTCCGGGGTGCGGCCTTTTTTGTATTCGGCCTCGGCTTCGTGGTATTGCGGGGGAAGATTGACGGCCATCGTCGCATGTCTCTTGGAAGAAGTCCGGGCAAATCGCTATTCTACCGACCGTATCCCCCGTCGCGGAGAACCTCGTTGAACTACTATCAGATTCAAGAAGCCGCCCTGGCCATTCGTTCTGTTTGGAAGGGCCAGCCACGTGTCGGCATTATCCTTGGCACGGGCTTGGGAGCCCTCGCTGAAGACATCCAAGCCGAGGCGACCATCCCCTATGGCCAGATCCCGCATTTCCCGACTTCCACCGTGCAATCCCATGCCGGCCGATTGGTGTGCGGCACACTTGGCGGCAAAAGCGTCGTGGCGATGGAGGGGCGTTTCCACTTCTACGAAGGCTACAAGTTACAACAAGTGACATTCCCCGTGCGGGTGATGAAGGCCCTCGGATGTGACACGCTGATTGTCTCAAACGCCTGTGGCGGCCTGAATCCCCAATATTCAAAGGGGGATATCATGGTGATCGAAGATCACATCAACCTGATCGGGGATAACCCGCTGATCGGCAAGAACGATGATCGCCTCGGCGTCCGGTTCCCGGACATGTGTCATGCGTATGATCCCGAGTTGTTGAAACTCGCCAAACAGGTCGCCATTGATGAGAAAATGCCCGTCCAGCAGGGTGTTTATGTGGCGGTCGCCGGCCCCAACTTGGAAACGCGAGCCGAATACCGCTTCCTGCGAACCATCGGGGCTGATGTGGTGGGGATGTCCACCGTGCCGGAAGTGATCGTCGCCGTCCATTCAGGAATGAAATCACTTGGCTTTAGCGCCATCACGGACATGTGCCTGCCGGATGCTTTGGAACCGACAAGCCTACCGGAAATCCTGGCGGTGGCGGCCGAATGCGAGAAAAAACTGCGGGTGTTGGTGCGGAAAGTGGTTGAGCGAATGTAGTTTTCTGGCGCTCTCATGCCAAATGAGATCTTAATGAGTTTGGCCCATCTTGTTTCGCTGAATGACCTTGCAGTTTTTCGCCATCTGAGATATGACCCCGTCCGGATGCACGCACCCTCATGCATTCGTCACCCCGCCGGGGTCGTTCATCATGCGTCGGTTGATCGTTGTTCTCTCCTGTGTCACACTCCTTCCGTTGACCACCGGTTGCCAATCGACGTATCGAACCCGCCCCGTGGAGGTGATGGTACGGGATGCGGAAAGCCATCAACCGATTGCCAATGCGGAAGTTCAGATGGTCCATCACCACACGGCTTCTGACTCCGCGACGGCCACGACGGGAAACACCGGCGTGGCGTTGGTTGAATTTGTTCCCAATGGTTCCGAACCAGCGATGATTAGCATCACCGCCAAGGGATATCAAAACGAGTTCAAAGTGGTGAGCGATTCGGACATCATCAAGATCAGTCCCAAACCGTTCTTTGGTGGAGCCGATGCCCATCCCGCTGATTTTGTCTTGGACGTCTACCCCGACCCGCCTTTTGACGTGATGATCGTTCTGACGACCGGCTTCCGCGGATTGCTCAAAGCCGATGTCAGCCTCCGCGACAATCCTGTCGAAAGCGGCCAGCGGACATACCCCTTCTATGCGGATCGAAATGGTGAAGTGAAAATCAACGGACCCAAGATCCTGGACCGCGTTGCAATCGTGAATTACCGAGCCCGATATGAAGGCGGCGACCAAACATTGGGCGAAATGGACGAGAAAACGGTGGGTATTCGCTGGTTGAAAAAGGATGGCACGAAGGAGATTTTCGTGGTCGGCACCCAAACCGAATTTGAACAGTTTCGGAAAGAATTGGTGCCGCAGCAAAACATGAATCCTGGCCCGTCGGATGCCCCCAAAAAAGGCGGCGGTCGCGGCGGCAAAGGTGGAGGCGGAGGTCGTCGCGGCGGTGGAGGAGGCGGGGGTGGAGGAAGCGGCGGCGGATACTGACCGCCTTAATCTCCCGTCCCGTTGGACGAATGGCCGTCGTCCACGGGAATGGACTTCAGCATCGCCCCGTATTGCTCCAATTTCTTGTGCAGGGTGTTTCGGTTAATGCCCAACCGTTCGGCAGCCGTCACCTTGACACCGTCGCACTGGAGCATCACCTGCTCGATCAGTTCGCGTTCGACGCCACCCACCAAGAAATCGTATAACTGGGCCCCGGCTGGCAAACCGTGCCGGGTTCCCACTTCCACCAGTTTCCTCACAAGGGAGGGAACATCGTCCACGCGAGGCTTGAGGCTTCGCAGGGAGTACTTTGGCCGGCCAAACTTCAGCAAGTCGGAGGAAATTTTCTTTCCTTCGCTCAACACCACAAAGCGTTCGATGGTATTTTCCAACTCTCTGACATTCCCCGGCCAATCGTGACTGAGCAGTGATTGCAACACTTCCGGCGTCAGTTCAAACACATCACGCCGGTTCAACTCGGAATGCCGCCGCAAAAAGTGTTGGGCAAGCAACGGGATGTCATCCCGCCGCTCTCGGAGGGGAGGTAGAGGAATCGGGACCACATTCAGCCGATAATACAAATCTTCCCGAAACCGACCGGCCTCGATCTCATCTTCCAAAGATTCGTTGGTGGCGGCCACGACCCGAACATCAACGCGGATCGTTTTGGCATCACCCAGACGCTCGAATTCCCGTTCCTGAAGCACACGAAGCAATTTGACTTGAAGCTTGGCGGACATGCTGGAGATTTCATCAAGAAAGATGGTCCCGCCATGTGCCGCCTCAAAACGGCCGGTCTTGTTTTCGATGGCTCCGGTGAAGGCTCCTTTGACGTGCCCGAACAGTTCGCTTTCCAGCAAGTTCTCGTGCAAGGCCCCGCAGTTCACCCGGATGTATGGACCCGTGGAACGGTTGCTACGTTTATGGACCGCCCTGGCGATCACTTCCTTCCCGGTGCCGGTTTCGCCAATCAGCAGAACACTGGCGTTGGTCGGCGCGGCGAGTCGGGTGAGTCGGTAGACCTCGCGCATCGCGGAAGAATTTCCCACGATGTCGGGCAACAACGGCTCTTCCGTATCATTGCGTGCCATCCCCGAGCCCGCTCCTTGTTCGACGGGAGAAGATTGTTTCCACTGTAATCAGGGTAAACGCCTCTGCTTCTCAAATCAACATGTTATGCGGAGATTTTAGACATTTCTTGCATTATTCATGAGAACAAAAACCTCACGGTTAGTTTTCTGCCAGAAAAACGGGCACATACATGCATAACATGCCCCAACAATAGTCATTATTGCCTTTATTACGCGCATAAAATGATGAATGTGTCGCCATCGGTTGAACAACGAATGGGCATCAAAAAACCTCGCATGGAACAAAGGTCCATGCGAGGTTCGAGGGAGAACACAAATCGTTCCGAGGTTACTTGGCAGGGAGGTAATTCAGCGTGTAATACGCTTGAGGATGCAAAACCGACTCTCCTTCGCTTGATCGGATGCCCGACACCGTCACATCATGAAGGTGCCCCTCTTGCAGGCCATCAATATGCAGCCGGACGCTTTTACCGTCCTTGCCCACCTCAACCTTGGTGAGTTTCGGCGTGGTCTGATCCACTTCCGGGCTGCCGTAATCGGCTTGATAAATGTAGGTGAACGTCTTCACGCTGTAGGACTCAATTTTCCCGGCCGTCACGGGATCCACGGGTTTGGTGAAGGTAAGTTCAAAACCATCCGGCTTGGCGCGCATCTCATGGATTTCAAAAGGAACCTTGCCCGTCCAAACGAGTCGTTCAAGGGAGAAAGGCTTCGGCCCCCGAGAACCCCAACCCCGGTTGGTGCCGCCGGCGATTAGCGAACCATCAGCGCCGAATCGCACAGGGACGATTCCCGATCCCATTCCGGCCCGGAATGGAAAACAGGCTCCCTGATAGTGGCCGTCGATTTTTTCCAAGAAGACCCGCATGATGGTGCTGTGCGTCTGATCGCCGACAAACAATTGCTTCTCAAAGGGACCGAACTTGCCGCCGGTGAGGTCGCAATCCAACCCGCTGGCAGACTGCCCCATCTTGCCGTAGGGGAACATCACGCAAGTCGGGTTCAATTGCGGGATCTTCTTGGCCTCGGTCATCATCCGGCTTTTGGACTTGGGGACGAGCGGAGCCTCGCCGAGATACTTCGCTTCCGGTTCCTTGTACCATTTGAAACCACCGGGGTGGCCGACAAACGCGCCTTCTTTGATGTGCTTCAGGCCACACGTTCCGTTCCACGGTCCTTGATTGTCCGTGTAAAAAACCTCCCCCTCGGCATTGAAGGCGATGCCGCCGGGGGAGCGGACGCCGCTGGTGGTCGGAATAAATTTCCCTTCCGGCGTGATCTTCCCGGCCCACCCGCGGAATTTACTGTTGCTGTCAAACGATCCGGTCAGGCAAAGCGTGAACCAGATATTGCCGTTCTTGTCGAACCGCGAGCCAAAGGCGTACTCGTGATAATCCCCGTTGACTTCCCAGCCTTCGGTGACGACCTCAAACACATCGGCCTTGCCGTCCCCGTTCGTGTCCTTGATCCGGGTGACATCCGGGCGTTGTGTTACGTACAGCCAGCCATCCTTGCCGTCCTTGTAAGCGAGGCCAAGGATTTCGTGCATGCCGTGGGCAAAACGAGTGAACTTTGAATCAGCCGGGTCTTTGGCGTAGGCGTTCTCGATGATCCAGACTTCGCCGCGACGGGTTCCCACCGCGACCTTGTTACCCGGGAGGATTTCAATGGCCCCGGCCTCCAGCACCTCGCCGCCGGGGAGTTCATACGGGACGAGCTTGTAAAAGTCGTCTTCCTTGACGGCATCTGTCTTCTTGGGCTGAGCATGGGCCGAGCCCAGCGCCCCCAGGGCGACGACGCCGGCAACCAACCAACGATATGCGAACATGATTTCAATTCTCGGTTCAAAGGATGATGTTGGATCAAGTCACTTGCAACGTTGAAACAAACAGCTTCGACAAAGCGGTTCGGGCCAGAAGGCCCGAACCATCTTCGGTCACCACGAATATACAACGACGATCACGGCCTTGCCGTCCTTGAGATTGACCGGAACGACCAGTTCCTGTTTGCCGTTCACCGTGCGGATCGCGGCTCCCGGGGTTTCCACTTTGATCTTGTAACCATCCATCTTGAACCAACCGGCTTCCCCCGCTTCGATCTTGTTGCCGACAGCCGCCCGGAAGAACAATTGCTCCGCCGGCTTCGCTGACTCAAGCGTCAGCGTTCGCTTCAAATTAGCCGTTCCCATCTCTTGCGGGACGGGATTGGAGAAATCGGTGATGGCGATGTCATTGAAGGCATACTTAAACGTCGGCCGCTCATCCGGCGACAATGTGTAGCCAAGAAACTTGTAACCCAGTTCCTTCGGGGCTTTCGCAGGCCAGGCGGTGTCCGTTCGTTCCAGCGTTGCAAACGTCGGCCCGGCTGGCAGCGGCAGAATGTTGTCGCCCAGCGGCCCCTCGAAACCGACGCCGCGATCCGTCCAGTGCCGGGCGGCATCAATGAATCCCCCCTGCCAGATCATCGCCAATCGCATTTCGTTGGCATCGAAGGCAATATTCAATTTTTCGGGATAGCCAACTCCGATCCCCCTCGCGCCCGCGCCCTGAATGAAATTGCGATAGATGATCGCCTCTGTCGTCGGAACGAGGGGAATGAACTTCTTGCCAAGCCCCGCCGGAATGGCGGGTTTGTCCGACGCGAGGTATGTCAAGATCGCCTCGACTTGCGTGGAAGCCTTGCCGTCCAGAATGCTCGGCAACGTGCTGACGCCGTTCGGCCAAGCCGTTGGCATACGGGTTCCCGGCCGGATTTTTTGCGGGTCGATGCAATAGGCGTGGAACCAGTCTCGCTTCAACCGTTTGGTCATCAGGGTCATGTCAATGCCCTGCACTCCCTCGGCCTTGTTGCCCGCAAATGTGTGGCACTTGATGCAACCAAACGCCTGGGCGCCAACCATTTGGCGGCCGGCCGCCTTGATCTTCGTGTCACTCTCTGCAAATTTGACCGGCGGGATTTCGGGCAGCTTGTCTGTCGCGTCAAAAATGGTCGTCAGATGGCCGACGTTGGGCGTACCAAAACCCGGCATCCGTGTGTGCATATATGGCCGGTCATGCGCCCCGGCGTTGAGGATTTGGGCCACATAAGCGGGGTTCAACTTGGCGCCGACGCCATCTAGCGGCGGGGGCACCCGGCCTTCGTCCCCCATTTCTGGTTGGGTGGTCTGGAAGATCGTGTTAGTCGCCTCGATCACGCCGCCAACCTTGTCCCGGACGTGGCAGGCATAACAATTGAATGTCAGCATGGTTTGGCTGATTTTGGAGGCGGCATCCGTCTTTTCCGGGACCGGCTTCGGCAATGCGGCGAGCAAGGCTTTCTTTTGAATGTCAGAAAGAGAGTACGCGGGAACATCCTTCGCTGTCCCATCGAGACAACCGCCGGCCCCCTTGAGTTTGTCCAGCGCGGTAACCGTTTTGGTTGAGGCAATCAATTTGCCGTCGAATTTCAGTTGATGGCAGTTCGCGCATCCTTCCGAGGCGAACAGCGTCTTGCCCTTGGCAACCAATTCCTTGTCGATGGGAATGGCATCTTCGTCTTTTTCAACAGTCTTCGCGGCTTCCGCTTTTTTCGCCACATCGGCCTCCGTCGCTCCCATGAGCGGGGCCAGCGGTTGTCGGCCAAGGTTGCGCCCCTCGATCTCCACATCCAGTTCGGCGCCGCCGCCGCCTTGGAAGAAATCCACGGTGATCTTGTGGATTCCCTTGATGAGTTCCTTTGAACCGGACTTCGATTGTGGCGGATGAACCCCGTCGTTGTTCACGATGAGTTTGTCGTCAACGTAGAGGTTGCTGCCGTCGTCGCTGGTCGTCGTCAGGGTATATTCCCCGGCGGCTTCAATATTGATGTAGCCCACAAACCGCAAACCAAAATTACCCGCCCTTTTCGCCGGGCTGATGTCAAACGCGACACCGGTTCCGGTCGCCTTTGGCTTCAGTTTGGCAAAGTCGGGAATATTATTCCAATCTCCCTCGAAATAGCTGTATGCGGTCGTCCCTTTTCCCGTTGGCATGGAGACTTTCGCTCCCTGCAACAAGTAATGGGCGACATCGGAGGCTTCCGGAGTTTTCAAAAGGTGGGGCATCCGGCCGGAGGGGCGAATCGCCAGCGGATTGTTCAAGAAAGTCGTCAGACCGGGAATCGAATACTTGCCCGAAAGATTGCCCAACGGCACGGCATGGGGAAACGTGTTTTTGGCCGGTTCCCCGTTAATATCTCGCAAGCCGTGACAAGAAGCGCATCCCACTTTGGCGAACAGATCACGACCGCGAATCACGGCCTTCAGGTCGGGACGAAGTTGCTTCGTCGGCCCCGTGGAGGCCAGCAGGGCGGCCAGAGCCGCGACCTTTTGTTCTTTGTCGGGGTCATTGGCCAGCACATGCGGCATCGTCGTGCCCGGCTTTTCCGCCTGCGGATCGGCGAGATAGCGTTTCAGATACGCAGGCTTGACGCGCGTGCTGATTCCATCAAGGATTGGAGCCTGCTTTTTGGCAAGCAAGGGATCGCTCGATGCGTGGCAACTGGTACAGTTTAATTCGCCAAGGAGGAGTTGCCCGCCGGGCAGCGGATCGGCTTTCGGGCTTGAGTGAAACCGCTCAAAACCGGCCACAATCGGATGGGCCGCATTAGCCGAACCGGGGGCGATCAGAAGCAAGCCAAACATTCCCAACATCAGTCGGGTTTGCCTTGGAAAACGGGATTTCATGAACATCCTCTGAATCTTGGGAGACGAGAGCGAGGGCTTGGGTGGGATCATATCGGCAGGCAATTAACGTCGAACTCATCTTATCGTCGGAAGACATTCCGGCCGCAAGCGCGAAGTTCGGAAAATCAATCTTCCCGCACGACCGGAGTGATTTCATGCGGAGCGAGATATGTGAATGGCGGGCTGGGAATGTTGCGGAGAACCCCAAAGATCATCAACAAACACACAAACGTCCAAACCATCCAAGTGGTGAGTGCGAACTTGGGACGCCGACGCCAACGGGCGATGGCCGCGTTGATTGGTTCCGCGATGAGGTAACAAACCGCCACCACCGTGAACGGGTTGTAAACGATGGCCTGCAAAATCCGGCCGTTGCACAACGAATGGATGGCCCGAGCCGTGCCGCAACCGGGGCAGTGATAGCCAGTCACCTCCTTAAAGGTGCATTTGGGATACCAAGGCGTCTCTGTCGGCGGAAAAACGGTGATGACAACCATCCCGCCGGCCAGAATCAGAAACAATGATCCGAAGAGCAGCCCTTTCCGGACGGAAAGGCGGGGATTTTGTGGCGGGGAGGTGACATTCACGATTTGAGAGACTCCGAAAGATGTGGAAGATTCTAACGAATTCGGAGGCTTCGGGCTTGTGGCAAACTGGCGAACGCGAGCAGGGCAACTTGCGGAGGCCCGTCAATCCCGGCAATTTCCCATTCGGAGAACTCGTGATAATCGGAGAAATCCGACATTGTTTTCCTGATTGACAGAGTCGCGAAGAAACGAGATAGACTCCACGCGATATTCCCGCTTCGGCGCGTGCCGGGGAATGGATCGCGCATCTCTGCTCAGGGAAGGTCGATCGCGATGGCGAAACAGACTTCTATCCGTCGATCAGCGCTGCGACTGGAACCTCTCGAAGGCCGGGAAGTCCCGGCCGCCATGACGGGGGTTCTCTCCGGCACAACGCTGACTATCGAAGGCACCGAGTCTTCGGACACCATCGTGGCACGGGTGCAGAGTGGTCAGGTGAGTTTTTCCGGCGTGACGATCCGCGACGGCCGCCGGTTCACGGACACCATCCCGCTCAAGTCTTTGCAATCCTTGGTGGTGCGAGCCCAAGGCGGGAATGATGTCGTCAACGTATCCGCCTTGAACATCCCCACTCAAATATGGGGCGGCAACGGAAACGACCAAATCACCGGCGGGTCGAACCGCGACACCATTTATGGCGACCCCGGCAACGACACGATCCGGGGCAACGCCGGAAATGACTGGTTGGTGGGCGGCGAAGGAAATGACGTGATTTATGGCGGGGTCGGCGACGACTGGATCACCGGCGACCCCGGCAACGATCACCTGTACGGAGAAGCCGGAAACGACCGCATCAGTGGCGGCGACGGACGCGACACCCTCTCCGGCGGCGCGGGAACCGACCAGCTTGACGGCAGCGGATTTGGCACCGGCCTCTCGAACAGCGCCGCCAATTTCGATGTTTACCAAGATGATTTCTCGACTGCGGCGGCGATCAGCAATTCGGACACCGCCCAGCCCCAGCCGGTGAAGAAAGGCGACTTCAACCAAACCGGCATGTTGGCGGTCTTTTCAGCCCTTAGCGCCACGGACATCCGCAATTCGATCAAGTCGCTCGGCGGACGGCAATATCAAGTGACATTGAAGGGAGATAACAAGACGGTGAAGGTCGAATTCGATGGCACTTGGACCGACAACGACCCATCGCCCATCGCCACTTCAACGGCCGAATTCTGGCCAATTCTGTTGTTCCGCGCCCGATTGCAGAGTTTTGGAATCAACCCAACACAGTATTACACCGATGCCCAGTGGACCAAGATGAACACCGACAGCAAGGGCAAACTATTTGATCCCGCAGACGCCCTCCGTCAGTTCACCGGCCGGACAGTCTCCACCAAGTCTGGTTCTCAACTCGATTTCGCGACCGTGCAGTTGCTGTTGAGCCAGAAGCACGCCGGCGTGGCGGTGGCTTATTCCGGCCCTGTCAACCAAGTCAACAGCACTGGCATCACAGCCGGGATTTCCTATTCGATTCGTCAGGTGATTGTCGATCCGACGGGTCGCAAGTGGATCCAGCTTTACAATCCGCAAGGCGTGGACACCCAGACGGGCAAACGGGTGGACAACAACCCTTACATGCCAAAGGGCAACGACGGACTCATCACTCTCTCATGGGATGACTTCCGGAAAACCACCAACTTCTCGAAAGTTGTCTTTGCCTGATGATTTTTTCGGATTTCAGATCCTTTGGTGTGTTTCCGGGGTTTGGTAGACTAAACAGATGTCTTCAACCTCGGTGGCGCCTCTTATGCGAATTTTCGTTTACACACTTCTCATTTTGATGGCGGCCAGCCTGTCCGGATTTTCTCAACAATCCTCCGAAGACTTCAAGACGCCAGCCACCGCCCGGACAACCACTGTAAAGCGGGGATCAACAACCGCCGTCAACCAGCCAGGCTTCCTTGGCGTGCATGTGGAAACTGCTTCGCCAAATCAATTGGTGGTGCGGGATATCCAACCGGCCTCGCCGGGTCAAAAGGCCGGACTGCTGGTCGGAGACATCATTACCAAACTCGATGACCGCTCCGACCTGACACCCGAGTTGTTCCGCAGCCTGCTCCACTCCCGCGAACCGGATGAAACGGTCAAGATCACCGTGAAACGACCGGACGGCTTAAAGGAACTGACCGCCAAACTTGGCGGCACAAGCAAACCGATGAAACTCGGAGCCGCCCGGATCATTTTGGGCGTTCGTTTGGCAGACCGCGACGACGGCATGGGGGCGACCATTGACCAAATCACTCCCGCCTCCCCGGCCTCCAAGGCGGGTCTCAAAGAGGGAGACATCCTGCTGAAAGTTGACGGCAACGGCATCACGATGCAAAGCCGTCTTGCCGATCTGTTGGCCGAACACAAGGCCGGGGATGAGGTGAAATTGTTGTTCAACCGAAACGGGCGTGAAGTGGAAGCCAAGGCCACCCTCGCCGCCGAGGAGACACGGGTTGAGCGCAAAGGCCAGAATTGGGATGACCGCCTTGCGGGATACTGGAAAAAAGACACTTACCGGATCGCCATCATCGGCATCGATTTTCAGGACGTGAAACACAACCCGAAAGTCACCGCCAAGGACTGGGAAGATTCGCTGTTCACCAAGGGCACTTTCACACAGACCAACGCGACCGGGCAAAAGGTTTACGGAAGCCTCAACGACTATTACCGCGAACAATCCTTCGGCAAGCTGAAGGTTGAGGGCAAAGTGTTTGAGTGGGTAGTCATGCCCAAGAACCGAATGGATTACGGGCAGGGAACCAATGCCAACACCAAGACGGAATTGCTGAAAGAAACACTCGACAAACTTGTTGCAAGAGACGGCAAAGACACCCTCAAAAACTTTGACGGCGTCTTTTTCTTGTACGCCGGGGACGGGGCCACCAGAAATCGCGGCAACATTTACTGGCCCCACCGCGCCAACATCACTTACGACGGAAAACGGTTGCCCTATTTCATCATGCAAGCCGGGGCAACGAAGATGTCGAACATCAGCACCATGTGCCATGAGTTCGGCCACATGCTCGGCCTGCCGGACCTGTACGCCCGGCCGGAAAACCCGGGTTCCGAGGGAGTGGGCATTTGGTGCGCGATGTCGAATCAAATTGGCAACGGAAGACCGCAGCACTTCTCGGCATGGTGCAAGGAACAATTGGAGTGGATCAAACCGGCGGTCATCGACCCCACCGTGCGGCAAAAGTTGATTTTGGGTCCGATCGAGGACTCCCCGACGGAGTGTTTCAAAATCCTCGTACGACCGGACGGCAGCGAGTATTTCCTCTTGGAAAACCGACGCCGCAAGGGTTTCGACTCTGACTTGGCCGCCGAGGGGTTGTTGATCTGGCGGGTCGTGCAAAACAAGCCGATCTTGGAGGAAGCCCACGGTGTGGAAGGCCCGGCGGGACCGCGGGTGTTCCTGAATTCCGTGCCGTTCCCCAGCCCGGCCAACCAGTCGTTCACACCGTACACAACACCGTCGAGCCGTTCAATGCTCGGCGGCGGTTTGCCGGTTCATCTCACGAATATCACGAAGCGCCCGGACGGGAAAATCACATTCCTGATCGGTTACGAGTTCAATTAACAGGATTCCCGGATCATGGTGAAGATTTTCATTGTCGGCCGTCAGGATGCCAACCAAACGCTGGCGGCTTTTCTCAAAACTCGTTTATTGCTGCCGTGGTCGAAGACCAAGGAGTTGATCGAAAAGGGGGCCGTGCGCGTGGCAAGCCAGCCCGTGAATGATCCAGCCGCCCGCTTGAAACTCGGCAAACAAGTCGAAGTGACGATGTTTGTGGAAGGGGTGCCCAAGCCAAATCCGAAGGCAAAACCCAAACCGGCGCCCCAGACGAAGAAGAAACTCCCGGAACTGCCGAAGTACGATGGCCCGATGCCATCGCTGATCTACTCGGATGACTCTATCGTGATTGTGGACAAGCCGGCGGGTCTGACAACGATGCGGAACGAGGAAGAGGCCGCCGAATTTGGCCCGCGCGGCCGGACCTATCTTCCCCTCACCCTTGCCGAACTATTGCCGGTGATCCTCGGCCGGCCGGGCAAGCCGGTGCTTTCCGTTCACCGGATCGACAAGGAGACAACCGGCTTGGTGGTCTTTGCCCGCACCAGGATGGCCGAGACTCATCTGAACGAGCAATTCAAGACGCACAAAATTGACCGTCGCTACCTCGCCCTTGTGCGTGGCACGGCCAAAGGCGGGAAGATCGAATCGACCATCGCCCGTGACCGTGGCGACGGGCGTCGCGGCAGTGCCGAAGGCATGGAAGGCCAACACGCCGCGACCAACGTCAGTGTGCTGGAACAATGGGAAAAGTTCGCCTTGGTGGAATGCCGGTTGGAAACCGGCCGCACACATCAGGTGCGGATTCATTTGGGAGAAGCCGGGACGCCGTTGTGCGGGGAAACAGTTTACGATCGACCATTAAATGGTTCCCCGCACCCGGACGACTCCGGTGCTAATCGACCGATGCTCCACGCCACCCGATTGGGACTGACCCACCCAATCACCGGTGACACGATGACTTGGGAATCCCCAATGCCCTCGGACATGAAACGACTGCTGGCTTCTTGGAAAGTCGTAGTCGAGGATGATCAAGAGGGAGAAGCTGAACTGGAAATGTGGGACTGAAAACAAAAGAAACCGGGAAGCCATGTTCAGCTAAGAATCAAAACACTCTTCGATTCTTGGCTGAACATGGCTTCCCGGCCTGATTGTTCACTGATGTGCGATGAAAAACTTCAGAGCAGATACCACACCCAAGAAGACGCTGATCACACAAACGATCAGCAATCCGATCCAAACCCAGTTCATCTTGCCTCGACGATGACGCTCCCGATCTGATTTTACAAACCGACTCGGGCGGCTTGTCGAGGTTTCACGGGTGGCCGAGCCCACGTTTGGCAATGTGTTGGCGATGGAATCATCCGCGAGGTTTGCCCACGGATCATCTTCTCGCACGCCGACATTCAATCCTGAATCCCGTTTTGAATTATCCGTCGAGGGAGGCTGCCAGTCGGAATGAGCGAGCGCCAGTCGATTCAGGGCATTGATGAGATCATGAGCGTCGGCAAACCGCTCATCCGGCTTCTTGGCCAGCAACCGATGAACAATCACGGCAAGTTGTTCCGGAATTTCCGGCCGCAAGGTCCGGATGTCGGTCGGCTCGTCCGAATAGTGCCGCACGATTTTTTCGAGGGCGCTGCCGCCGGGGAAAGGCACGGCCCCCGTGAGCAAATAGTAAAACGTGCAGCCGAGCGAATACAAGTCCGAACGGACATCGACACTGCTCTTGTTTCGGGCCTGCTCGGGCGACACATAATCCGGCGTCCCCATCACCATGAACTCGCCATTGGCATCTGACAAATCCGATGGTTTGTCAGGGGCCACAATATGAGCCAGGCCAAAATCCAAAATCTTGATGACCGGCCCGGCGGCCGTGGTTTGAACCAACAAATTTGCCGGTTTGATGTCCCGATGGATCAATCCCATCGCATGGGCATTGGCCAGTCCCGTGGCGGTCTGCCGGATGAATTCGCAGGATTGATCCGTCGGCAACGGTCCGCGACGTTTGACGAGTTCCGAAAGGTTCGGCCCGTCGACAAACTCCATTACCAGAAAACACGATTCCCCGGCCTGATTGGCGTCGAAGGCGGCGACGATGTTCGGATGATTCAGTTTGGCGGCCGCCCGGACTTCCCGGCGAAACAGTTCACGGGCCATGTCCGTTTTGGTCAGATTCGGAGCCAGCACTTTGAGGGCGACAATCCGTCCCATCGTCAAGTGAAGGGCTTTGTACACCCGGCCCATGCCGCCGCGTCCCAATTCGTCCAGAATTCGATACTGGCCCAGTTGAAACCCATCGGAACGGCCGGACAACAACCTTTCTGCTTGAAATTTAGTGAGCATTCCCTTGCGGACTAGAAACCGGGCGAGTTCCAGTCCGTCTTCGGTCTCGGGGCCTTCGGCATTGAAGCGGGCCATGGCTTCCGGTTCCAAAAGCCCGCTGCGGACCAAATGTTCCACGAAGGTTTGAGCATCGATATGTGGCGCGTTCTGCGTCATTTCGTCAGTGGTTCTCCAGACTGATCATTCCTTGATCAGTCACAATCCTTGGTAAACGTACTTTCGCGTCAAACTTGCGCGAGCCGATCAACGTAGGGTTTCAAACACCCGCCGCCCACCCAAGTTACGATAGTTCGTGAATCCCCGGCTATTATTCAGACGATCCATGCGAGTAATCGTCTTGCCGTATTACTTGTTCGTTACATCTCCAAAATTCTTGCCCAACAGGAACTATTTTGTCCACATCAGTTCAATCCACATCCCAAGGTTGCGCGGAATTTTCATATTTCTCTTCGCATTTCCCGGTGAAGAAGGTAAATTAGGAGGAAATGCGACGGGGCTCGGCCTCCCCCTTTTCCCGTCGTCCCGCCGTTGATCTCCTGCCCGCCTGCCGTCCGACGGCTTTGATTGCCTCCCACCGAAAGGCCATCTTCATGTGCGCTCCCCGCGTGTCTGGTTTCCTTGCTTGCCTTTTGTTCCTCACGGCCTCTTTGCAAGCCGCGAATCCGAACCAATCCAAGGACCGCCTGAAACTGATCGGCCAGCCGACTGCCATTGAGGTCCAGCCGAAGCAAATTTCGCTGGTCGGCCCCCGCGGAATGCAACAACTCTTGGTGACCGGCAAATATGCCGACGGCACGATTCGCGACCTGACCCCCTTCGCCGACATCAAGGCGACCACGCCGGGGTTGGTTGAAATTGCCGACGGCTTTGTGCGTGGCCGAAAGGACGGCTCGGGCAGCTTGGAAGTGGCCGTCGGCGGCAAGACCACTTCTGTGCCGTTGATCGTGGAAAAGGTTGGCACGATTGAGCAGGTGAGTTTCCGAAACGATGTGATCGCGGGCTTGAACGTCGGTGGTTGCAATGCGGGTGCCTGCCACGGCACCCCCAGTGGCAAGAACGGTTTTCGCCTCAGTCTTCGCGGGTTTGATCCTGTTCTCGATTTCCAACAATTGACGCGAGATGTCTGGGGTCGCCGGACGGACAAGCAAAATCCGATGGCGAGCTTAATGCTTCAAAAGGGTCTCGGCCGTGTGCCGCACGAAGGGGGAGCCCGCTTCGGGGCCGATACCTTAGCCGTCGAAGTGATTTCAAACTGGATGGCTCAGGGAATGCCCGACGACGCGGCCACCCAACCCGTCCTCAAAAAGCTGGAAGTTCTGCCCGGCAATCGCGTGTTCACCGCGCCAGCCAAATGGCAACAACTCTCGGCCTTGGGCCACTTTAGCGATGGTTCCATCCGCGATGTCACCCGGTTGACAGTGTTCACCAGCAGCGACCCGGCCATCGGCGATGTGACGCCGAATGGCTTCGTGGAGTTTAAACAAGCCGGTGAAATCGCCGTCTTGGCCCGCTACTTGGAAGAAATGGTTTCCATTCGCATCACCTACTTGGAACCGAAAGACGGCTTCGTGTGGTCGAATCCCCCGGAAGCCAATTTCGTGGACAAGTCCGTGTTCGCCAAGCTGAAGCTGATGACTATCCAACCGAGCGAACTCTGCACGGACGAAGACTTCCTTCGCCGGGCTTACCTTGATGTCTGCGGTCTGCTTCCCAAGCCGGAAGAAGTGGCCGTCTTCATTGGGGACAAATCGCCGGACAAGCGGGCCAAATTGATCGACCAACTTTTGCAACGCCCGGAATTCTCGGATTTCTGGGCCTTGAAGTGGTCCGATGTGTTCCGCAGCAACCGCAAGAGCATTCAAGTGAAGGGCGTTCACGGCTTCCAGCAATGGCTCCGCGACCACCTGAACAAAAACACGTCGATGGACAGCATCATCAATGAAATGCTGACCTCAAACGGCAACACCTTCAACAATCCCCCGGCGAACTATTACCGGATCGCCAAAGACCCGCAAAGCTTGGCTGAAACGACCGCCCAGCTCTTCTTCGGCGTGCGGATGCAATGTGCCAAGTGCCATAACCACCCGTTCGAGGCGATCACGCAGGACGATTACTATTCGACGGCCGCGTGGTTTGCCCGCGTGAAGGTGAAGAAAGACTCGGTTAACCCCGGCAAGACCCCGCAAGATGCGACGGCCGAGGTGGTGTTTGCCAGCCGTGACGGCGAAGTGACCCAACCCCGTTCGGGCAAAGTGATGGCTCCGAAGTTCCTCAAGGGGGCCACCCCGACCATTCCGGCCGGAACTGATCGCCGCGAAGTGTTTGCCGAGTGGCTGACCTCCCCGAGCAATCCGTTCTTCGCCAAGTCGATTGTGAATCGTGTGTGGTATCACGTCGTCGGCAAGGGCATTGTTGACCCTGTCGATGACTTCCGCGAATCGAATCCGTCGAGCAACGATGAACTGTTGAACTCATTGGCCAAGGATTTCACGGACCACAAGTACGACCTGCGGCATCTCGTCCGCACGATCATGCTGTCCCGGACCTATCAACTCTCCGCGACGCCGAATGATTCCAACAAGGACGATGTGAAGTATTTCTCGCACGCTGTCACCAAGTTGCTCAGTGCCGAACAATTGTTAGACGCCCTGTGCGATGTGACGCAGATTCCCGAGAAGTTCGCCGGGTTGCCGATGGGGACGCGGGCTATCCAATTGCCGGACGGCGAAGTGAACCATCCGTTCCTGAAGACCTTCGGCCAACCGGCCCGTGAACTCGCTTGCGAATGCGAACGGGAAAGCGACAGCAACCTGGCCCAAGCCCTGCAACTCATCAACGGGCCAACGATCAATGAGAAGTTGCGAAACCCCGGCAATCGCCTCGGGAAGTTGCTGGCCGAAAAGAAGAATGAAAAGGAAATCCTCGACGGCCTGTACCTCGCCGCCCTGTCCCGCTATCCGACAGATGCGGAACGCTCCCCGGCGATGGCTCACGTCGCCAAGGGCATGGACAAACGGAAGGCTTGGGAAGATGTGATGTGGGCCGTGTTGAACACGCGAGAGTTTTTGTTCCGACATTGATTCGCAGATCAGTTCCGATTGACGGATAAGAAAGAAGGCCGAGCTTAAAAGCTCGGCCTTCTTTTTTCACTTCCAGTTTTGCTTAATCCACTTCAATCCGTCGGCATAAACGTGTTTCGGCGTCGGGAACAAATCCCGCCAGACCTTCGTGGCGGCGGCCAAGTCGGGCAAGGCCCGGCCAAAGGCTTCGATCACCATCCAACCGTCGTAGCCGATCTTTTTGAGCGTGGCGAATGCTTCTGCCCAATTCACCTGCCCGGTTCCCGGCGTGCCCCGATCATTCTCGCTGATGTGGACGTGCCCCAACACCGGGGCCGTTTGATAGATCGGGGCCGCCTGGCTCTTTTCCTCAATGTGGGCGTGGAAGGTGTCATACATCGTCTTGAGGCTCGGGTGATTCACCCGGTTGACGAGGGCCACCGCGTCGGCGGCGGTCGTCAGGAAATAGCACTCGAACCGATTGAGATACTCCACGCACAATTGCACTTTCGCCTGGGCGGCATACTCGGCGGCCGCCCTTAGCACATCGGCGGCCCGCTTTCGTTCGTCTTCAGTCGGCGGCACCCCGGAGAAGACCCCAAGCGGGGAATGGAATGGCCCCACCATGTTCCACGCTCCCAAGGCGTGATTACAATCGATGGCCCATTTCAAGCGATTAAGAGCCGCCTCGCGGACTTTCGCATCCGGGCTGATCGGACTATGGTCCGGGCCGACCACGGTGACGGTGGTGCATTCCAGCCCCTGATTGTCGAGTTCCTTCTTGATCTTCGAGTAATGGGCAGGATCGCCGTCAAAAATCGGGATTTCCACTCCGTCGAAGCCCGTGGCTTTGATGTCGGCGATGACAGGATAGAGTTCCTCCGTGACGTGCCCCGTCCAGAGAAGAAGATTCATGCCAGTCTTCATGGATGACTCCAGCAATAGGTGGGAAGAGACGTTCCGGTATTTTGGTTTCGACGACTGATTCGACAAGCGGATGAGATTCAACCGTCAGGGAGTCACCAAGGAGTCACCGGAGGTTCTGCTTGCTTCTTTTCAGCTTCCACGAAGACCTTCAACCGGGAATCTCGTTCAATCGCCATCGCCAGCGTGGTGAGAAACAGCGACGGAAGCAAAGCCAGCAACACCCCGGCCGACAACCGCCGGGCGGGGGCGCCAAATCGGTGAATTTGAAGCAACGGCGTGGCGATCAACCCCGCGATGCCGCCCCCCAAGTGGGCCGCCATGCTGACATTCGGGAGCATGCTGATACCGATGTTCAGCAACAGTGTGTAGGAAATCGAGGCCATCCACCGCTGGACTTCGGCCGGGGCGAAATGTCTCCGGTTCAGATACAGCCAGCACAAATGCGAGGTCATGATCCCCCACAACGCACCGGACGCACCGGCAAGATATAACGGCCGGTCAGGGGAGCCCGGTTCATAAAGCATGGATGTGACGCTGCCACAGATGCCACAAATGACATACAGGATCAGCAACCGCCCGGAACCCCAGACGTTTTCAATTCGCCGGGAGAGATACAACGAGGTCATGTTCAGCGTGATGTGAAGCAAGCCGAAATGCAGAAAACAACAGGTGACCAGTCGATACCATTCCCCCTTCGCCAACTCGGGCATTCCGGCCGCGCCGAGCTTGGCCATCACCACCACATCCCCCCGGTCGAGAAATCGCATGACCGGGGTTCCTTCCCGGACGGAAAAGATCAAGGTGATGAGAAAAGCAACGATGTTGACGGCCAGAATGACATAGATGATCGGAGTGGATCGAAATCCGTAAATAGCCTCGCGGGCTGCGTCACCCCGTTCGAGCGGGGTCGCGTTGGAACTCACAACCGTTTCCAACGGTTCGACCACTGGAATGGTTGAGCGGGAAAGCCCCTTGTGCATTTGGAGGAGAAACACCGGGTCGCGCAACACTTCCCGGCCAAGCTCGGTGATCTGATAACCCTGGCCATGCCCCTGCTGCCATTCCGTCAATTGAATCAGATTGGCGATCCGGAGATCATTCAACGGGGAATACAGCGACTCCAGGTCCAAGGAGTGCTTTTCCGCATGCAAGCGGGGCAGCCAAGGTTCGGCGCCTTGTTCGGCGATGGCTCGCAGGAGCGTTTCCCGGAGTGACGATTCGGCAATTTCCGGCATGATATCCACACAAGGGCCAACGCGACGTGCCACTTGGCCATTATCAGCCGACCCGGCCGATTGTCGATGGATGCGGAGCAAACGCGATGGTTTTTCCCGATTGGCTGGCAATTCACCCGACAGTCCGCACGGCCCTCGAAACGGGGCGGCCGGTCGTCGCCTTGGAATCCACGCTGATTTCGCATGGTTTGCCGTGGCCAACCAATCTGGCAACCGCAATGGAATCCGAAGATGCCATCCGAGCCGCAGGAGTCACCCCGGCCACCATTGCCGTGTGGAATGGCGTGCCGACCATTGGGCTCTTTGAACATCAACTCCGGGAATTTGCCACGACCGCTGGAATTCTCAAGGCCAGTCGGCGCGATCTGCCAACCGCGATGGCCAAAGGTCTTCACGCGGCAACCACGGTGGCCGCGACCATGTTTCTGGCCCGTCAGGCGGGTATTTCAATCTTCGCCACCGGTGGAATTGGCGGGGCCCACCGGGATTCCGGCCAAGATTTCGACATCTCCGCCGATCTTGTGGAACTGGCCCGAACACCGGTTCTTGTCGTGTGCGCCGGGGCGAAAAGCATTCTCGATTTGCCGCGAACCTTGGAGATTTTGGAAACCCTCTCCGTCCCCGTTGTTGGCTATCAAACAGACCTTCTGCCGGGCTTTTACCTGAGCAACGTGAACTTGCCGGTTCCGGCCCGAGTGGATGATCCGGCGATGGCCGCCCGCCTGTTCATGGCTCATCGAAAACTTGGCGGGGGCGGGGCGGTCCTCGCGCAATCGTTGCCGACGGAGGTGGCGATTGATGGAGATGAATTTCAAGGTTGGTGTGAGATTGCCGAGCGGGAAGCAACAGAAAAGCAAGTGACGGGGGCAAGCGTCACACCATTCTTGTTGAAGCGAATCGCTGAACTGTCCGCGGGAAAGACCTTGCGAGCGAACCAGGCGTTGATTGTCGCCAATGCCCGGCTGGCGGCCCTTGTGGCGACGGCCCTCAGCGAATCCGAATGAATTTGGAATTTCCACCAGAGTCTTCAGACAGGGCCCGCGTCAGATCATCCCGAAGCTCGTCGGGATCTTGGTAGCGATCATTCGGGTTCTTCGCCATCATTCGGGAAAGCACTTCGGACAATCGAAGCATTCCCGGTTCCTGCACATGGTCGAAGGCCGGTGTCAGCGGTTCGTGAAGATGGGCGAGGATCATCTTTGTGGCCATCACATGCTCAAAGGCCAATTTCCCGGTGACGAGATGATAAATCGTCGCCCCAAGGCTGTAGATGTCCGTCCGATGGTCAAAAGCCCGGTTCGTCCGCGCCGATTCGGGGGCCATATAAGCAGGCGTGCCGATGAACCGGGTTGGTTCCGCGATGAGCGTGGAGGGTAGTTCCCTGCCCACCTCTCCCGCCAGCCCCCAGTCGATGATCTTGACGTTGCCATCCGGCGTGAACAGGATATTCTCCGGTTTCACGTCTCGGTGCGCAAATCCCAGCCTCCAGGCCGAGGACAATCCGTCCACAATCTTCAGGGCGATGCGGAGGGCAAGTTTCACACTCACCCGACCACCGTGTTTGATGCGGAGTTGGTCAAGTGTCAGGCTGTGAACATATTCCGTGGCAAGGTGCGGTTGTTCGTGATCGTCCCGATAATCCCACAGGCGGGCGATGCAGGCGTGCGACAGCTTGCAGAGGACTTCAAACTCGTTCCGCAGGTGGACGGCAAGCGAGGCACGAAAGGATGGATCCCGAGGGGCAAGCACCTTCACGGCAACCGGAATGCGGAGGTCCCACAATTCCCCGAGGAAGACAGCACTATTGCTCCCGGCCGCCATATGGGCCTGAAGACGACAGCGGCCGAGATAGCCCCCGATAGGAGGCAAGGAGACTTCAAGCCGGATGTCTGGCAGCGTTTCCGCACTAGACAGCACGGCTGTCGAAGTCACGTCTTGGGAATCCAATTCCAAATCTGCATCCGTGCCGGTCCGCGAAGTCCCGGCTCGCATCGTTGACTCTCTGGGATGTACCGTCATTGCCGAGTTTACATATACATCAGGCCACAGAAACTTTGATGTGTCCAACGACTGATCTGACGATTTGATTGGTAATCAAAACCCTCTGACCGGCCTCTTCCGAAGAACCGGCGGAGTTCATGGAAACCATCCCGGCGACGCAATCCATTCAAACCTTTTCAACCTTAGAAGCGGAAGATCCGGTGAACCCGCCGGGACCGTCAAACTTCCTCCGTTCAACATGGTCCCGGCCGGCATATTCAGGACAATCGATACATCCGGCCCATTTTCTCGCGCAGGTACTCGACAAACGGCATGAAACTCAGCGATTGGCCGGTGATGCGTTCGCACAGGTCGCCAGGCAAATAAGTCCGGCCATGACGGTGAATTTCCCGGTTCAGCCACCCCTTCAATTCGAGATAATTCCCCTTGCGGAAATCGTCGTCGAGGGTCGGAAAATCGGTTCGCACCCGTTGCATGAACTGAGCGGCGTACAGATTCCCAAGCGTATATGTGGGGAAGTAACCGATGCCCCCCATGCTCCAGTGGATGTCTTGCAAACAGCCGAGTCGATCATCCGGAGGCGTGAGACCAAACATGGCTCGAAATCGTTCATTCCACGCGGCGGGAAGATCGGCCACCGGGAGTTGTCCCGTCAGGAGGTCGCGTTCCAATTCAAACCGCAAAATGATGTGCAAGTTGTAGGTCGCCTCGTCCGCTTCCACCCGGATGAACGAAGGCTTCACTTCATTGATCGCCAGATGGAATGACTCGGGTCGAACATCCTTCAAGGCCGTGGGAAATACTTCCTTGGCCTTGGGGAACCAGTGTTCCCAAAACTCCGGACTTCGGCCAACTTGGTTTTCCCAAAACCGCGATTGAGACTCATGGATGCCCAAAGAACAAAAACTCCCGGCGGGTGTTCCGAAAGCTTCCGCTTTTAACCCTTGCTCGTAAATGCCATGCCCGGCCTCGTGCAATACTCCGAAGAGAGCTTCGTTGAAAAATCGCGGGTTATAACGGGTGGTGATCCGGCAATCTCCCGGCCCGATCCCGGAACAAAACGGATGGGTGGTTGTGTCCAATCGCCCCGCTTCAAAATCGAAACCAATGGCAGTGGCCGCTTCACGCGAGAAGGTTTCCTGAAGGTTGACCGGAAAATCACCGCTTAATATCTCCGGATTCGCTTTCATAGATGAATTGCGGATGGCCTCGATCAGCGGAACCAACTCTTTGGCCAATCCGGCAAAAATCGTTGTCACCCCGGCGGCCGTCGCGCCCGGTTCATATTCATCGAGCAGCGCATTGTAGGGGTGGGCGATATAACCAACGGCGTCCGCTTCCTGCTTCTTCAGGGAGACAATTTGCTCCAGCCACGGGCGAAACGCCGGAAAATCGTTTGTTCGCCGGGCCTCCTGCCAGACACCTTGTGATCGTGTTGTGATCCGGGCCAATTCTTCAACGAGGCTCTTGGGCAGTTTCACGGCCCGGTTGTATCCCCGGCGAATCTCGCGGATATTTCCGGCGATCACGGCATCGTCGTGCTTGTTCCAACCGGCCGCCTCCAGCGTGCCCAGCAAGTCGCCAATCTTCGGAGAAGTGTTCATTTCATGGGTCAGTCGGGCGAGCAGCGCCATCTGATCCCCGCGAAATTCGGCCCCCTTCGGCGGGAGGTAAGTCCGCTCGTCCCAGCCCAACAACGCCCCGCAGGAACCAAGCAGCGATGCTTCCCGGCTGATGGTCAACAATTCCTGGTAGGCGGCTTCCGTGGTCATCCCGTCAATCTCCGAAAGTGTTCGATGTCATCAGACATGGTAGCCATCATGAAGAAAGGGTCATATCCCCAACCTGACACTCCATCGCCCGCACTTTAATCTGAAGGGTCTCTCCGATGCGTCGATTTGTGATGCTCGTGGCCGCGTTCCTCGCCATGCAATCTCCTCTGATGGCCGACGACTGGAAGGAACTGTTCAACGGCAAGGATCTCACCGGCTGGAAAGGGTTCCCCGAACTCTGGTCCGTGAAGGACGGCGCCATCACCGGCTACACGAAGGACGGCAAGCTGCCCAAGGGGAACAGCTTCCTGATTTGGGACGGCGTGGTCAAGGACTTTGAATTGAACGTGAAGTTCAAGATCGTCGGCGGCAACTCGGGGATTCAGTACCGCTCAAAGGTCGTCGGAAAGCCGGAAGATTTCGTGGTCGGCGGCTACCAAGCCGATATCGACGGCTCGAAGGGCATGGGCTTCTTCGGCATTCTCTACGAAGAACGTGGCCGTGGCGTGATGACGAACCGCGGCGCAAAGGTGTGGGTTGACCCGACCGGCGCCAAGTACGAACTGCCCGTGACGGATCCGGCCGAATTGCTCAAGGCCATCAAAGTGAACGACTGGAACGAATACGTGATCGTCGCCAAGGGCAACCATCTGACCCAGACGATCAACGGAAAAGTCTTTGCCGAAACGATTGACTTCCAAAAAGACAAGCGGGCCGCCGAAGGCATTCTGGCCTTCCAAATCCACGCCGGCATGGGCGAAATGACCGTGCAATTCAAAGACGTGAAGTTGAAGACGCTGACCGATGCCAAAGAACTCACCCCGGAATCTGACCCGATCCCGAAGGAAGCAAAGAAGAAGTAATCTTCCTGTAAAGCGAAGACGAACCACAAAGACGCAAAGGTCACACAAAGTTTCACAAAGAAGATCAGAGAAGAATTATTTCTTCCGATTTCTTTGTGAGGCTTTGTGTGACCTTTGCGTCTTTGTGGTTCATCTTCGCAGAACCGACAAATCAGAGATTCATTCCCGTCAAGAATTCGACGTTGCTCTTGGTGCGTCGCATGCGGGAAACCAGCATTTCCATCGCTTCGACCGGGCTCATGTCGGCCAGCACACGACGGAGCAGCCGGACCCGGTCTAGTTCTTCCGGGTGAACCAGCAATTCTTCTTTCCGCGTCCCGGAACGGTTGACGTCAATGGCGGGCCAGACCCGCTTGTCCACGAGGCGGCGGTCAAGGTGCAACTCCATGTTGCCGGTCCCCTTGAATTCCTCGAAGATCACGTCGTCCATCCGGCTACCGGTGTCGATCAACGCCGTGGCGATGATTGTCAGCGAGCCGCCTTCTTCCAAGTTTCGGGCCGCCCCGAAGAAGCGTTTCGGCTTCTGCATGGCGTTGGAGTCGAGACCGCCGGAGAGCAGCTTACCGCCGCCGGGGGCTTCGGTGTTGTGAGCGCGGGCCAGACGGGTGATCGAGTCAAGCAAGATCACCACATCCCGCTTGCGTTCCACAAGACGTTTCGCCTTTTCCAGCACGATTTCACTGACGTGAATGTGCTGATCCGGCGGTTCGTCGAATGTGCTGGCGACGACCTCGACGTTCGGGCCGACGACGACCCGCTGCATGTCCGTCACTTCTTCGGGCCGTTCGTCAATGAGCAGAACGATCACATAACAATCCGGCGTGTTCTTCATGATGGACAGGGCCATCCGTTGAAGGAACACGGTTTTCCCGGCTCGCGGCGGCGACACGATCAACCCGCGCTGGCCCTTGCCAATGGGGGTCACCATGTCCACCACACGGCCGGACATTTCTTCGCCGGACGTTTCCAACACAAAGCGGGCGTTCGGGTGTAGCGGGGTCAGGTCGTCGAAGGAAGTGATGCTGGCGGCCTCTTCCGGAGAAGCGCCGTTGACCAGTTCCACTTGCATCAGGGCGAAGTTGTCTTGCCCTTCGATGGGAAGGCGTATCGGCCCTTCAACCACCAAGCCGGTCTTCAATCCCATTCGGCGAATCTGGCTCGGGGACACATAAATGTCCTCGGGGCTCGCCAAATAGCTGTGAGCCTGGCTTCGCAGGAAGCCATAACCGTCCGGCAACACTTCGAGGGTGCCGGAACCGCGGACAACTTCGCCGCGTTCGATTTGCTTGCGAACAATCCCAACGATGAGTTGCGCCCGGGTCATCCCGGTGTGTTCGGCAATGCCCTCGCTCTCTGCGAGCAAGAACAGTTTCGGCATGGTGAGCCGATAAAGATCGTCCAGCCGGGAAGCCGGTCCGCCAGATGGCCGGGGCGGCGCCTGTTCGG
>NZ_JH636439.1:833150-839821 GCF_000255705.1 Zavarzinella formosa DSM 19928 | reverse complement strand
GGACGGCGAGCCATCGGAGGTCGTTGCGGCCGGTCGCCGGAATCGGGCCGGGGAGCCTGCTGAGGACGTTCGCTCGGCTCAGGGCGGGCAGCCTGTTGGGGACGTTCAATCGGTTCGGGTCGGGCGGCAGGGCGTTCAGTCGGTTCGGTCCGGTCGTCAGACGCCGGAGTGGGTGAAGTGGCTGGGCGGCGGCGAACCGGTGCGGGCCTTTGCGGCCCTTCGTCGCGATCGGCGACGGGCATGATCAGATCCTCGTTAAGTGGAATGGAATCGGCTTGGTTGAAGAAAATGGGTTAAACAGTTTGTAGGGTGGTGGCCTCCGCTTCCTTGCGGGTCAGCTCCTGGGTAATTGACGCATGAGAGGCATCCACTTGTCAGAAAATCTGACGAATTGATTCCGGATCATGGCAATCAGGGATTCAACAGATGCGTTTGCAACGCTGAAAAGGTGACGAGGAGCATTTCCGGATTCAACCGAAAACTCAGTCACTCTTCCTGCATGATAGCATTACGCCCAAGGGATTCCAGTGCGATTTTGGCGAACTTTCCCCAACCCCCTCCGACATCACTCGGGCGGAAGATTTTCCAGCCACAAGGCGGCCGAGGCATCGCTGGGCATTCTCCAATCACCCCGAGGCGAGAGGCTCACCGATCCCACCTTTGGGCCGTCCGGCAGGCAGGACCGCTTAAACTGATTGCCAAAGAAGCGGGTCACGAACATGCGCAGCCATTTGCGAATCTCCCCCAGTGAATAAGGGGCATCGAACTTCGCCTGCGTCGCCAAGTAAAGAATCTTCTCCGGCGTTGTTCCATACCGCAGAAAATGGAACATGAAGAAGTCATGTAGTTCATACGGTCCGATGGACGACTCGGTGGATTGGGCCTTCCCGGCGGCGTCGGCCGGAAGCAGTTCCGGCGAAATTTCCGTTTGAACGATGTCAATCAGCGTGTCGCGGGCCGATCCCTCAAATTCGTTCTCCGCCGCCCAGCGAACCAAGAATTTCACGAGTGTTTTCGGGATGCTGACGTTCACGTTGTACATGCTCATGTGATCGGCGTTGTAAGTGCACCACCCGAGAGCCAACTCTGAGAGGTCGCCGGTGCCGATCACGAAGGCCGTGTTCATTAGCAAGCTCGTGCGAACACGGGCCTGAATGTTCTCAAACGTCAGATCTTTGCGCTTTTCCGGAGGGAGATGCCGCAACGGTTCCATGAGGGATTCGTGGGTCATCCCATGCAGATTGATGCCAAACGGAGAATGACCAAGGGCCTTCATTTCTTCAAAGCACAACGGCCGGATGTCGATCTCCCGGTAAGAGACCCCCAACCGATTCATCAGGGCCTTGGCATTCGTCAGCGTGCGGCTGGTCGTGCCGAATCCGGGCATGGTGATCGCCCGAATTTTCTCTCTTGAGACGCCCAGATGGTCAAGCGTCTTGCATAGCACCAACAAGGCAAGCGTCGAATCAAGACCCCCGGAAACACCGATGGACACCGCTGATGTGCCGATTTGTTCCAATCGTCGGCCCAAGCCGGTCACCTGGATGGTGAAAATCTCTTCGCACCGTTCCTTCAACTCACGCTCGCCCGAGGGCACGAATGGATGGGCTTCCACCTTCCGCATCAGTTTTTCCGGGGCGCGACGTTCTGGCAGATGAAACATGATGCGCCGAAATTCCCGCTTCAAACCGGAATCAAGGAGGGCGTCGCCGAAACTCGTCGTCAGTTGCCGGTTCATGCGAAGCCGGTCGAGATCAATGTCGGCGATTTGTAACACGAGTTCGCGTTTGAACCGGGGCGACTCGGAAATCAGCGTTCCGTTCTCGGCAATGAGGCAGTGCCCGCCGAAAACGATGTCCGTCGTCGATTCGCCCCGCCCCGCCCCGGCATAGACATAGGCCGCGATGCAACGGGCCGATTGCTGCGTGACGAGATCACGACGGTAGTTGGCCTTGGCAATCGTTTCGTTGCTGGCCGAGAGATTGAGCAACACCGTCGCCCCGTGGACGGATTGAATCGAACTTGGGGGAATCGGCCCCCAAAGGTCTTCGCAAATTTCGATGCCAATGGTCAGGCTGTCCAGTTGCCTCGCGGAGAACAGCAAATCCGGTCCAAATGGAACCTGCTTTCCAAACAGGGTAACACTCGTGCTTATTGCCGTCGAAGACGGGGCGAAGAACCGGGCGTCGTAAAACTCCTTGTAATTCGGCAGGTATGTCTTCGGTACGATTCCCAACACTTCGCCGTCGCTTACAAACGCCGCACAATTGAAAATCTGATCATCAACGACGACCGGCAAGCCAACGACGACCACGCCGGAATACAACCGGGCGGTGGCGACCGTGATGGCTTGCAAGGCGTCAATCGCCCCGCGTTGCAAGGTTTGTTGGAAAAACAAATCATTGCAAGTGTAGCCGGTCAGCCCCATCTCCGGACCGACGAGAACGTCAACCCCCAAGTCGGCCGCTTGGTGCATGGCGTCGATGGTGGCTGAGGCGTTGGCCCGAGGATCGGCTAGTTTCAACGGGGGGGCCATCGCGGCCACCCGGACAAACCCATGTCGCGACATGACGTATCCTTCGTGTTCAGGCAGGGGCAACCCGCAGGCGGGCGGCGGCCGTTTCTGTTTGACGCATCGTTCGGAAGCGAGTCATCACATCATTCACGTGCGGAGAAAGCTCCCAACTCTCGTACTTGCCCCATGTGCGGTCGGCCCGGTCAGCCTGCTCGTCAAACGACTCGCGGTAAACGATCCGGCCTTGGTCGACCAATTTCACATAAAGCGGCGTGCCAGTCACCTTCTCATTGGCTTCGGCAACGACCATCCATTTGCCGGCTTCCAGCACTCGCAAGTAACCGCCGAGCGATTCCTTGCCGGGGGAATTGGAGAACTTCACGTTCGGCCGGTCAGCCGTTGCGGTGCGTTTGAAGGCAGCAGCGACGGTGTCCCTGTGGACGAGTTTCCACCAATAGCCTCCGGCTCCGGGGAAGAGCATTGTCGGCTCCAATCCCGTCTTTTCCCGGAAGATGTTGTAAACGTGTTTCACCGCTTCCGGGCTTACTTCATCCTCGAATACGATGATTCGGGGCGGGATGCCGAGGGCGGTCATCTTCTGGAAATACAACACGCATTGGGCGGCGATATCGCCGCTGTCCACACGCACCCCGACACGATCTGTCTCCGGGTGCGCCCGGATGACTCGCAGGGCGTTTTCGAGGCCGACGGTTTCCGCATCCACCAGGTCGCAGAGCAGCGAGGCCGATCCCATCTTGGTCACGAAACGGTCCATCATCTCATACTCGGCCTCGGCCAGCGAGCGGTCCAGCGATTGGCTGGAACACATCATTTCATGCCCGATGGTGCCAATGGATTTGAACAATTCCGGGTAGAGGAATTCGGCCGTGTCGTTGGAGGTAAGCTGCCCGCGACCACCCACATATCGCGCGAGCAACAGCGTGAGATTGTTCAATTCGAGCGGCGCCGACCGCAGACCAAACTCGGCATCCCGTGGCGTCGCCAGTTTCATCAACCGGGCTTTGGTGGCTTGGATTACCGGGGCAAAATACCGGCACATCGCCGGCTCCAGATAAGAAACGATGGCCCCCGGTCCCTCGAAGAACAGACAGGGAACCCCGGCAAAAAATGTCTGCCCGCCGGGGAACCCCCAGATGTCCACGGGCAAGAAAATCTCTTCGCCGTGCTGGGTGTCAAGAAGGGCGTCCCATGCTTCCGAAGGGAACGCCCGCACGGCCGATTGCTCAAGAAACCAACGACGGGCCAGTTCGATGTCGCTGCGTTTGAGCGGCCGGTGGAACCATTGAGCGAGCATCGCCTCATGCCCGGCCATGATGAGTTGTTTGCCCGCTCCCTCTTCGCCGATCCCTTTGCGGAAAGCCAAACTGTAACCGGCCCGCTCAACGGCGATGTCCGGCACGGCCGTCCACATGGTTCGCTTGTAAGTGTCCGTCCCTCCGATAAATCCGCCCAACAGGAACATCTTGCCGAAAAATTCCTCCCGCATGGCCAGACGTTTGGCCAAGAAGGGATCGTCGGTCCGTGCGGTCATTCCGGGGGTCTCCCAAGCATGGGGGTCAAATGGCAAGTGGGGACGTTATACCGGGAGGAACTGGAACGACGGGAAAAATTCATTTCATGCTCGCATGTGCTTCTGATGAGATTGGCAACGTGACACGGAATACCGTGTGCTGGTTCTCGCGGCCCCAAGAAATTTCCCCCCGATGAGCCGTCACCGCCTGCCGGACGACGGCCAGTCCCAGTCCGATCCCCTCGGGTTTGCCGGTGACGAATGGCTCGAACAATTTGACGGCGATTTCCGGGGAAGGCCCCGGCCCGCTGTCTGCGATGCTGATCGCCGCAAATCCATCTCGAACGACAACCCGCACCGATACTTCCCCGTTCTGTCCGACGGCATCAAGGGCATTCCCGACAAGGTTGGTCACAATGTCATTCAATGGGGCGGGATTGCCGGTCAGCATCACCGGATGTTCCGGAATTTCCAATGTCAAGATGATGTTCGCATGCCGCGACTGAGGCAGAAACAATTCAACCGATTCGCGGGTGATCTTTGCCAGATCGCACGGCTCCATCTTTGGCGGCTCGTTACGATTCAGGTCGATGAACCGCCGCAGGTTGACATCCATCATCGTGAGCTGGCGTTTGGCGACAGCGATGGCCTCGGTGTCTGTGTTCGGCAAATCCGAAAGGGCGATGTCCAATGCGAGTTGCGCCCCCGTCACGCCGTTGCGAAGTTGATGGGCCAGTCCGCTGGCGAGTTGACCGGCAAACCGCAGGCGTTCGGTCTTTTCCACCGTGCTTTGAAACCCCGCCAGTCGGGCGGCCATCTCGTTGACAGACACCACCAGATCCCGAAGTTCGTCGTCCGGCGTCGGAACGGTCATCGGGCTGAAGTCCCCTCTGGCGATGCCCCGCGTTTGTTTCTCCAACTGCCGGATACGGCGAACAAACCGATCCGCAAGCAGGAACGTAAACACCACGGCCACCAACCCGAAGATCAGCCCAAGAAACGAAGGGCGTTCCGCATCGGCGATCACCTCCTTCAGCAGAGACTCGGGATAGAAGACATAAATGCTCGTCCCCGCATCCTTGTGCGGTTCTTTCAAGACCAACCCGCGAACTCGATAGGCCTCCCCCTCGACAATGACCGGCGGCCCAAGGCTGAAACCATCCGCCTCGGGAATCTCATCCACCGGAGAAACCTCGACGTCATCATGGGCAAACGTCGTGATTCGACGGTCGCCGGGGAAGACAATTAAAAACTCGGCGCCGGAAAGTTGTTTGATCTGATCGATGATCGGAGTCGTGAGCGGATATTTCAGATTTCGGAGCGTGAGAGTGACATTGCGCAATTGGACGGCGACTCGTTCCTCAGCCCGGCGGGCAGCCACTTGGGCGCTCCAAAGACTCGCGGCGACCACCCCGGAGAGCAACAGTCCCAGCGGGACGAGCAATCGATACCGGATGCCCAATCGCACGAGTGAAATGCTCCGTCAGAGAGGAATGGCTCGAATTCCGGCGAGACAATGCTTTACGGTGGTTATAATATCGCCTTGTCACAACCGGCCGGACTTTCCGGCCGGATGACGTTGTTTATTAACCGAGGTGTTCACGTGTCCGTGAGTTTGGCCGTGGTGGGAGCAACGGGAGCCGTTGGCGACCTGATTCGGAAAGTCCTGCTGGAGCGGGATTTTCCGGCAAAATCGATCAAATTCCTGGCTTCCGAGCGAAGCGTCGGGAAAACCGTCGAGTTCCGCGGGAAACATCACACGGTCGAATCGATCACTGCCGAGGCATTCGCCGGAGTGCAGATCGTCCTCTCCAGCACGCCTTCGTCGATCAGCAAAGAGTTCTCGCCGATTGCCGCCAAGCAAGGGGCCATCGTCGTGGACAACTCCTCCGCGTGGCGAATGGATCCTCAAGTTCCGCTCGTCGTGCCGGAAGTCAATGCGGACGAACTTAAGAACATTCCCAAGGGAATCGTCGCCAATCCAAACTGCGTGGCGATTCCGCTCTGCGTGGCCTTGCGGCCGTTGCAAAATCTCTCGAAGATTCGCCGGATCATCGTCTCCACCTACCAATCCTCCTCCGGCAAGGGGGCGAAGGGGCTTGCGGACTTCGAGCAACAACTCGACAGTTTCGTGAAGGGGGACAAAGTCGTCGCCCAAGCCCATCGGGCGCAACTGGCGGGGAACGTCATCACGCTGGACTGGACGCTTGATCCGAACGGCTATACCGAAGAAGAAAACAAGGTCGTCAACGAGACCAAGAAGATCCTCGGCGACCAAACCATCGGCATCTCGCCGACATGCGTTCGCGTGCCGGTAAAGGTGGCCCACAGCGAATCGGTGAACGTCGAATTCGACCGGCCGATCAGCGTTGAAGAGGCAAAGGCGGTCTTGAGGAATGCCCCCGGCATCGTCCTGCTGGATGAAACCAAGGGCGAGTTCCCGCAACCGATTCTCGCGGCAGGCCACGATCACACGTTTGTCGGCCGCATCCGGCAAGATCCCGGTCACGCCAATTCATTGAACCTATGGGTGGTGGCCGACAATCTCCGCAAGGGGGCCGCGACCAACGCCGTGCAGGTGGCCGAAGAGTTGATCAAACGTGGGATCGTCAAAGGCTGATCGCA
>NZ_JH636439.1:637669-833140 GCF_000255705.1 Zavarzinella formosa DSM 19928 | reverse complement strand
CTCTTTGCGAGCTTTGCTATCTTTGCGAACTTTGCGAGAAGTCTTCTGATTTCGAGTTTCCCGCTCTATGAGGAACATCAAGATCGTCCTGAGTTACGACGGGACGGATTTCAACGGCTGGCAAATCCAACCGGGATTGCGCACGGTTCAGGAAACTCTCGAATTGGCGGCCGAACAAATCACCGGGAGCCGGCCGAAGGCCAACGCCAGTGGCCGCACCGATGCCGGGGTCCATGCTGTCGGGCAGGTGGTGAATTTCTACACACCCGCGACGATGACCCCGGATTCATTCCGCAAGGCGTTGAACGCCAAATTGCCGGATGACATGGCGGTGCGGGAATGCAAAGAGGCCGGAGACACCTTTGACGCCAATCGTGATGCCGTGCGGAAGCTGTACCGTTATGTGATTCGGGACACGAATATCCGCGATCCGTTTCTTCGCAAGTATTACTCCATCAGCCATCAAACACTGGATGTCGCCGCCATGCAACGGGCCGCCCGGTCACTTGTCGGCACGCATGATTTTCACAGTTTTGAAACGAACTGGCCGAACCGGGCCACCAGCGTGCGGACGATCACACATCTGAGCGTGAATCGGGCCGGTGAATACATTTGGCTGGACGTGGAGGCGGACGGCTTTCTATACAACATGGTCCGCACCATCGCCGGCACGTTGATGAACGTGGGCCGGGGATACTGGCCGGAAGAAAAAGTGGCCGAGGTTCTAAAGGCTGAAGACCGGCGTGAAGCCGGCCCCACCGCCCCGGCCGCCGGATTGTTTCTCATGAGGGTGAGCTATTGAGTTCGTCGCATCATTATCCCGCCGCCCTGACAATCACGCCGTTCACGGGCACACTCAATGTCACGGTTGACGTGCCGGGTTCCAAAAGCCTCACCAACCGGGCGATGGTCTTGGCCGCCATGAGTCCGCGTTGCACGCTCACCGGAGCATTGCAAAGCGAAGACACGGAAGTCATGATCGACTGCCTTCGCCGCCTCGGCTGGCAAGTGACGGAGGCATGGGGCAAGCAAGAAGTCACTGTCGAACGAATTGATGCCAATCACGACTCGAAGATTCCGAAAACTAACGCGGAGTTGTTCGTTGGCAACTCGGGGACGACCATCCGCTTTCTGACGGCCATGCTTGCTCTCGGAAACGGCCATTACCGGCTCGACGGGATTCCCCGCATGCGGGAACGCCCCATCGGCGATTTGCTGGACGGCTTGACACAACTTGGCGTAAACGCCCGCAGTGAAGCAGACACGGGTTGTCCCCCGGTTGTGTTGGAGGCTCATGGATTAAAGGGGGGCCGGGTTTCCGTGCGGGCCGATAAGAGCAGTCAATTCCTCAGTGGTTTGCTGCTCGCCCTGCCCTTTGCGGAAGCCGACACGGAAGTGACGATCACCGGGCCTCTGGTTTCCGAACCTTATATCGCCATGACGCTCTCGCTGCTTCGACAGTGCGGCCTGAGCGTCGAAGTTCAAGACGGTGGCAGAACTTATCGTGTTCCAGGCCGGCAGACGTTCATTGGTGGTTCGATTGCCATCGAACCTGATGCCTCCTCGGCAAGCTACTGGTTCGCGGCCGCCGCCATCACCGGCGGGCGGGTGACGGTTTCCAATCTGACTCGTGAAAGTCTTCAAGGAGACGTGGCGTTCGTCGATTGCCTGGAAAAAATGGGTTGCCGCGTGGAAGTTTGCGATCAGGGAATCACCATCCACGGTCGGCCGTTGCACGGCATTGATGTGGACATGAACGCGATCAGCGACACCGTGATGACACTGGGAGTGATCGCCGTGTTTGCGACCGGCCCAACGACGATCAGAAACGTCGGCCACATTCGTCACAAGGAAACGGATCGCCTAAGCGCGCTGGCCACCGAACTGCGGAGATTGGGGATTGGTGTCGAAGAAACGGAAGACTCGATCACCATCAACCCCGGACCCGTGCGACCGGCGGCCGTGGAGACCTACAACGACCACCGGATGGCGATGAGTCTGGCGTTGGCGGGGTTGAAATCGCCGGGTGTGACCGTCAAAAACCCCGGCTGTGTCGTGAAGACATATCCGGGGTTTTGGAATGACTTTGATCGTTGGCTGTCGCCAACTGTTCCAACTTAAACCTTCTTCGGTTCCGTCCAGAAGGGGCTGAGAGCCTTGATCTTGCCAAGGAGCTTGGCCTTGTCTTCACCCGTGGCGGTGAGCAGCTTTCGCTTGAGCTTCCGCATCTTTTCCTTACGGTGATAGCGACGATCCAATTCGATGCGACGTTCGACCATGTCCCAAGATCCCCGAAAAATGAGTGAGTCCGCACAATATCCCGTCTGCTTACCGTATGCGCCGGGCGAACCGGCGACAAGCGGACGGCAACGTCTCGTCCGTCGAATTCTCCTCGCCGTCTGGGCTGTCATGGTCCTTCAGGGGTTGGTTTTCGTCTGGCGATACGCCCTCACAAATCCCTTTGTGGACGAGTGGGATTTCGTTGAAGCCCTCTACGGGGAAGAACCCGCTCTTCCCTGGCTCTGGCAGTTGCATAATGAACATCGCTTTCCGCTGCCCCGCGTCCTGTATCTCACGCTTTTTTGGATCACCGGCGATCTGCGAACCGGGTGCTATGTCAGCCTGTTCGGCGTCTCAATGCTGTCCCTCGGACTGATGAATTTTTCCCGAAAAATCCGCGGACGGGCCAGCCTCGCGGATGCTGTTTTTCCGATGCTGCTTCTTCAATGCGGGCAGGCGGAAAATTTGTACATGGGTTACCAGATTTGTTTCATGTTCGCCTTGGTTCTGGCATGCGGTCAGCTTGTTGGAATGCTGACGGTCACTCCGCAAAACCATTTTCGCCGGGGGCTTCAGGTCGGCCTCATGGGCATCGCCAGTCTGATGTGTGGGGCGGCCGGTTTGGCCTATGGTTCCGTCGGTCTGGCATGGGTTGGGTGGCTGGCTTTTACCGGAAAGCTTTCCCCGCTCCAACGGTTGACACTGGGACCATTGGCATTAACCGTGCCTGTTTACATCTGGCTTTATCGCCAGGGTTACCGGCGGCCCGGCCATCACCCGCCAAGCGCCGGGATTTTTGAATCCATCCGGGTCGGGTTAGAAGCCCAAGCCGTGGCCGTGGGTCCGGCGGCCACCGGAATCTGGCCGTTCATCGGAATCGTGATGCTTTTGTTGGGCATTGGAACCTTCCTTGTCATCACCCGCAACCTGTTGACCGACAGCGAAAACCGTCTCCGCTGGTGGGGTCTGATGGCTATGCTGGCGGGATCGGCCGGCGTTTCCTTTGGCATCGGCTGGGGTCGATCCGGCTTCGAGGACGACATGGGGTTCGCCTGGAGGTACGGTTGGATCACTCTCCCCGCCCTGTTTACCATATGGTTCGCCTGCCTGATGGATCGTTCGAGTCAAAAACTGGAACGGCTTTTGGGTGCGTTTGCGGCAGCCGTGGTAATCATGACGCCGATCAACATCGTTAGCGGATTTCGGGACGGGGAGAAACGTGTGCTTCCTGTCGAGAAAGAATGGGAACAATGGGTAAGGGAGGGCAAATCTCCACTTGAGATCACCAAGAAATTTTACCCGGACGACGACGAGGTTCGGAAGCGAATAATCGCCGCCATGCGGCTGTTAAAGAAAAATCGGTACACTTATTACGAAATGCTCCGCGAGGGCGACTCTCCTTGAACAGCCTTCACTTGTGGCCGTTGCTTGTGCCCGTCGCCGGGTTGGCGGTCTTGCTCGCGGCTTGGTGGTTATACCGTCTTGGGCAAGATGTGCAGACGGAACGGGCCAAGGAAGCTTTTCGGCTCCAGCGGGAACGGCTGGCCGAAATGTTTCTGCTGGCCGCCAACCAAAGTGGCAAACCACGGGGTCTTCGATGGGCCGAGGGGACGATGACCGGGGAACTGGTGCTCGTCCGGGATCGTCGCACGCGAAAGTTCACTGGTTTGGTGGCAATGGACATTCGACTCGATCCGCTTCCTGACGGTGACATGGAAGAGTGTGAAGCCTCAAAGATTCCACGAACCATCACGGCCGTCTTCCATTTTCGGGCCGGGGAATGGCTCACGGAAGGACGGGCTATTTTTAACATGTCCCCCGATCAAGCCATGTCAAATTTTGACCAAGCAGAACAATCTGCTGAAAATAAAGGCCGTTCAGGTAATTTCTGAGGGCTGGACTGATTTTTCCATGAAAACCATATTCTTTTTTTAGAATGTGCTATGGTTGTTCATCGGTGGACTTTCAATTGCCCAAGCGTGTTTCATAAAGTCGTTGAATCATTAATTTGCACCAATTGATCTGACAACTTTCATGCTCGCAACACCATTCTCGCAAATATCGGATAATCTCTCCGAAGCGGGATTGTTGACTGGCGAACAATTCGACGAACTCCGCTCCCAGATATTTCCCAAATGCCGGGATTGGAACATCCTCCTTCCCGAATTGGTGTTTCGGAAATGGCTCACTCCTTATCAGGCTTACATACTGTCCAAGGGGAAAGGGCGGGATCTGAAACTCGGTTCTTATGTCCTGAAGGAACCGTTGGGCGAGGGAGGCATGGGCCGAATCTTTCGGGCCGAACACGCCAAACTACGCACACCCGCCGCATTGAAGATCCTGCGAAAGAGCCAGGCGAAAAACCCCGTCGCGATGTCCCGCTTTTTGCGGGAGATCCGGGCATTGGCCTCCCTGCGTCATCCGCACATCGTTCATGCCCTGGACGCGGATGTGGCCGGCGGCCGGATCTTTTGCGTCATGGAATATGTCCCGGGGTTCGACCTCGGGCAACTCGTCCGTCAGCAGGGCGTGTTATCGTGGGATATGGCCGCTCGTTATGCCTTTCAAATCGCCATTGCCCTTCAATATGTGTCAGCCGCCGGACTGATTCACCGGGACATCAAGCCGAGCAACATTCAGGTGACCCAAGACGGCCAGAACGTCAAACTGCTTGATTTGGGCTTGGCTCGCTTTGAGCGGTGGGATTTGAACGACGACGATGGCGGCGTCACCCAAATGGGCATGATGATCGGCACACCGAACTACATCTCCCCGGAACAAATCCGGGATTCCCGCTCAGCCGACATTCGCAGTGATTTGTACAGCCTTGGTTGCACCCTCTATTACACGCTGACAGGCCGACCGCCGTTTGAATCCGGGGACGTGGTCACCGCTTTGCAGAAGCAACTTTCCGAAGACGCCATCCCGGCGGAGAAACTGCGGCCCGATCTTCCCGCCCCTTTGGGGGCGGTCATCCGCGTTTTGATGCAAAAGAAGCCGCGTGACCGCTACCAACATCCGGGCGAACTCGTGGAGGCTTTGCGACCGTTTGTGACGCCTTCCGGGGACACGTTAAGCGACGCGGCCTCCACCACTTGCTCCGGCCTGCCTGTCTATCATCCGGATGCGGTGGCCCATTCCCGGACGGATGAAATCCCGCTGAAAGCCCTTCGTCTGGTGAATCATCGCTCGCCGGAGGTGATGTCCCGCAGGGAACAGGTTTACCACCTCCTCGGCAAGCTCCACTGGCTGATCGCCTTCTTGATTGCGGGCCTGGCAATGGTCCTTGTCATCCGAGCTTTGTGAAGACCCGTTCGGCAACACACTTCCGCCAAAATCATCTTGCCGGGGGTTGCCCTGCCCGGCACAATCAATGAACATCCGTACCGTGCCCGCGCAAGGACGTTCCCGCTGATGAATTCATTGAACTTGTTCGAGGATCCCCCGACTCCGCACATCGCGCCGGGGCGGTTTGCGGCCATCGACTTCGAAACGGCCGATCACGGGGCGGATAGTGCCTGTTCCGTCGGGATCATCGTGGTGGACGGTCTCAAGGTCACGCGAAAGGCCCATTTTTTGATCCGGCCGCCCCGGAAGAACATGCGGTTCACCTACGTTCACGGCATCACTTGGAAAGATGTGGAAAAAGAGCCTGTTTTCGCCGAAGTCTGGCCGAAAGCCGCAGAATTGCTGGAAGGCGTTGAATTTCTCGCCGCCCACAATGCCTCGTTTGATCGCGGGGTATTGGAGGCATGTTGCCGCGTCAGCGGATTGCCGCTGCCGCCCGTGCCCTTTCAATGCACCGTGCGAATCGCCCGGAAAGCGTGGCAACTCCGGTCAAACCGTCTGCCGGATGTGGCCCGGCATCTCGGCATCCCGCTGAACCATCACCATGCCGAATCGGATGCGCTGGCCTGCGCGGGAATCGTCATCGCCGCCCGAATGCAGGGGCACTTGGCTGGCAATTTCGTCCGGTGAAAAGCGGACTCTCGTCCGAGTCAATGAATGAGTTTTTCCACGTTCGACGACCGAAAATCATTTGCACCCCGCCGTCGCCCCGTTTACACTACCACCCACCACCAAATCGTGTTCTTTCACGGAGTATCTCTCCCATGTCCGACCAGATCAATCGTCCGATCGACCGTCGCTGGTTCATCGGTTCCTCGGCGGCGGCCCTCGGTTACTTCATGACGGCCGACAAACTCACCGCCGTGCGGGCGGCCGACGAGCCTTCCTCCAAAATCCGCTTCGCGGGCGTCGGCGTCGGCGGCAAGGGTTCGGGCGACATCGACCAAGCCGGAAACATCGGCCAGATCGTCGCCTTGTGCGACATCGACGAAAACAATCTGGCGGCCAAACTCAAAAAATGGCCGGAAGCCGCCAAGTTCACGGACTACCGGAAATTGCTCGAAGAAAAGGGGAAGGAAATCGACGCCGTGGTCGTTTCGACCCCCGACCACAACCACGCCTGGCCGAGCATCATGGCCATGCGGATGAAAAAGCACGTTTACTGCCAAAAGCCGCTGACCCACACGGTGTTTGAAGCCCGCCTCATGCGAGAAACCGCCAAGAAGTTTGGCGTTTGCACCCAAATGGGCAACCAAGGCTCCGCCGAGAACGGTCTCCGCCGTGGCGTGGAACTGGTGCAAGACGGTCTGCTTGGCGAGATCAAAGAAATCCACGTCTGGACGAATCGCCCCATTTGGCCGCAAGCCCCCGGCGTCATGAAACGAGCCGAGGGCATGAAGGCGATCCCGTCCAACGTGCACTGGGAAGAGTTCATCGGCCCGGCCCCGATGCGGCCGTACCAATCGGGTTACCACCCCTTCGCCTGGCGCGGCTGGTTGGACTTCGGCACCGGCGCCCTCGGTGACATGGCCTGCCACACGGCCAACATGGCCTTCCGGGCTTGCGAACTCACCAGCCCGACGATCATCGAAGCCGACGCCACCGACGTGAACACGGAAACCTATCCCTCCTCGGCCAAAATCGCGTTTGATTACCCCAAACGTGGCGACAAGCCGCACCAAGCAGCCCTCAAGTTCTACTGGTATGAAGGGAAGCGGGGCGGTAAGAAGGTGCTGCCTCCGGAAGAATTGCTGGCCAAGGTGTTGAAGGAAAAGGAAAAGCTCGCGGACAGCGGTTCGATCATCGTCGGCAGCAAGGCCATTCTGTTCTCCCCGAACGATTACGGCGCTCAATTCCGTATCATCGGAACCGAAGTGGCAAACTTGGGCAAACCGGAACGCCTGCCGATCAATGGCCGGGGCGATCAGGGGATGAAGGACGAATGGGCGAAGGCCATCCGGGATGGCAAGCCGGAAGTCGCCTACTCGAACTTTGACATCGCCGGGATGCTGACCGAAGCCATCCTGCTCGGAAACATCGCCATCCGGTCCGGCAAGAAGCTCGAATTCGATGCCGCCACCTTGAAGATCACCAACGACGCGGCCGCCAACCTGATGGTGAGCAAGGAATACCGCAAGGGCTGGGAGATTACGGAAAAGGCTTGAACCAAGTGTTCCGTTTTGAACCGTAAAACAAGAGGCCGGAATCGTCCTGCGATTCCGGCCTCTTGTCATTAACATGATGAATCACTTTCCCAACGCCATCGATTTGATCTTGATGCTCGTTCTCTCCGCACCGGAAGGAGTGGGATCAAATCGCAGGTCGGTGATGGTTCCCTTCCATTCCGGGTGGCCAGCCAATTTGATGGCGTAATCTCGATATTCGCCGTCCGGATTGAGCAGGAACGTCAGGGATCTGGCCTCCGCAAATCCGGGCTTTTCATGAGTGGCCCAAAAGAGTTGAGCCTTTGGCTCTTTTCCTTTAAACGCGGCCGCGAGGCGAAACATTGGCACATCGGCGGCTGGAACGCAAAAGGTCGGGCTGATGAGCTGCGGATCTTCCTTCGACAATTCGACGGCGAGCCCATTTTGAATTGGCCAACCGGAATCACGAGCGTTCAGGTAATACCAGTTTTGGCGGTCTTTGGTGAAAGTCCAGCTTGGGATGGCCGGTTTGGGAAGTCTTTTCAAAGCCTCTGTCCGGATGTCCGCGAGTTTGCCGACAATCAGGAAATAGGTGAACTCGTATTCGCCGTGATGGTCGAGATGTTCGACAAAATTGGGGGCGAGATAACCCGTGCTTGAATCATGGGTGCCGCCGGGACCGGGCTTGCCGGCAAAACCGCCGCTGAAGCGATGACAGCCGGGATGGCAGACGCCAAGGCCGAAATCATCGTCGTTCACCAGTGCCGCCCAACACTCCCCGGCGAACCAACTCGTCCACGGTTGATCCCGCGTCGGCACATAGGTGATTTGCGACAGTTTCTCGTTGGTCTGAGGTTTTTCTCCCTTGCAGGTCATCAAGCGGTGGTAGGGAGCATTCACATAAACAGCCGGAAGTTCCTGCATCCGGGCCGGATAAAACGTCTTGTCTTCGCGGTTGAGTGTGATCTTGCTCCGCACTTTGGCGGTCGAACCTTCCAAGGAAATCCACGATTCAAACGTGCAATCGGCCGGAACATTGTTCAGCGGCCACTGCATCGGCGCGCACTTCACATAAATCTCTTTGCCATCATTCCGTGAATCCCACACTTTGGAAGGATTCCGGAAATCATCCCCGGCCTGCACCGGATTCCAACCCAGATGCTTCCAATGATCGGCCGGTTTTTTGTCGCCAACGACGAAGGGAACCGGACCGGCGTAGTGGGACATCTGGATTTGCCGGCCCCAGTCCCAGTTGTTCACGATGTTGTCGTCCCGCCCGGCGACGCTCAGATAAGTGATCGCTCCACCGACATTCAAATCCACACCGAGTTTGATTTGGTCGTTAGCCAAAAAACTCGGTTTCGGCTCATGTCTCGGCTGGGCGGGTTCCTTGGCTGTGAGCAATCCGGCGCTGAACAAGATGCCCGCCAGCATCAGGAATCGGCCCATGAAGCATCTCCGTGTCCGACACTCGCGTCTCGGCTTGACAATCACTCCCGGTTGACGATATGCCTCTGCGGCCAGATTGTCTTACCTTGGAGTACGTTCAAAATGCGACGATCCCCCCGATTGGCGTTGGCTGCTTTGTTGGCGGCCGCCCCGCTGATGGCCCAAGAGAAACTGAGGGACGCCAATTCGCCGGAAACCCGGCCGATGCCCGGCGTGTTGCCTTCCTCGTTCACCATCAAGCAAACGCTCCCGCTCTCGCGGGAACTGGCGGTGATGATGGCGGTCAAGCCGATCCAAGTGGAGACGCAAATCTCCTGCGGAGTCCGGTTGGTTCGGGTGTCCGATGAGATGATGAAATCCCTGCGATTCCAATCGGGAGACACCCCCGCGATTCCGCAGGAGATCCGGGGAGTCAGTTCCAACGGCATCGTACGGATTGGCGTCAATTTTGAAGCCAACCCGACCAGCCCGGATGAAACCCGTCGCGTTCAGTTCCTGAAAAACGACGACCTGCGCCCTTTGATGGAAAAGTTCCAAGCCGATCCTGCGACGAACATAATGCAGGCCCCGAAAATCACCATGATGGCCGGTGAGCCCGCCAGCATTCAAGTGGTGGATCACAGGTATTTTGTCACGGATGTGAAGCTCGAAAGTGACGGTGACCGGAAAGTCTTTGTGCCCCGCGTCGAGATGTTCGACATCGGCACCAAGATGGCCCTGTCGGCCATTCCGAGCGCCGACGGACGATTCGTAAAACTGACGGCCGATGTGCGGGTCCGGGAAATGGCCGACGGAACGGTTCCGATGAAGCCAGTGACCATCAACCTGCCCACGCGCTTGCCGAATGGTTCGCCCGCGGCACCAGTGGCCTTCACGCAATACATCGAACAGCCCAAAATAATCACCCGTGGCGTCAAAGACACACTGGCGATCCCGACAGATCACTCGGCGATTCTTTATGCCGGGACGGCATCCCATGAGGTTCGCAAAGAGTTCGCCCCGCCGCCGACGATTGCCCGAATTCCCTACATCAATCGATTGTTCAGAAACGTGGGCTATGGCGTGGAAACCGATCACTTGTTGGTAATCCTCACGCCGCTTGTTTTGCCCGCCGAAGAACCTTGCAGGGAAAAATGCCAGGCAACCGACAGTCCCGTGAAATTGCTGGGTAACGACCAGTTAAAACTGTTGCTGAAGGCCTATGAGGAAGCCTGTGCCGAGGGATCGACGGACGATGCCCGCCGCCTGGCCATCGAATGTCTGGCCATCGATCCGACTTGTTTCGGGAAGAAGTGAAAAGCAAAGTCGCCCGTCGGATGCAATGAATCGGATGTCTTTCCCGCCCCTTAAGACCCCCGCTGCGTCAGCGGCGGGGTTGGCTGTCACAACTTGCAAACCCCCCCGCCGCTGACACCGCCTGACGAGCAACACGCTACAGAGCTTCTGGTTTCCAGATTTCAAAACCGGTCAAAATCGGCCCCAAAAGTGGCCTGAATAGGTTAAAAACAGCTCTCCGGCGACCATTTTTGGACAGTTGGATACCCCAAAAGTGGTCAAAAACAGTGGGCCAACTGAACACTATTTTTCAAAACCCCCAGAAAAACAAAGGGGTCGCTTAATGATTTTGGGCAAATGCGCAGCGATTTTGACCAATTGAAAATGGCCCAAAATCACCACGCCACATTGATCTCCGGATGGTGAAATGAGTCATGTGGCCCAAAATCCTTTTATCCGCGATCTGAGGGATAGTGAGGCCCCTACCCCGGCTCGCATGACACGCCGAAATGGCGGCCAAGTAATTCGACGAGGTGAATCGCGCAACCGGACATGAGGCGGTTGGCGGATTGGCCGCTGTCGAACTCGAACCATGTTTGCGGCGGGTCTTCGCCGGGGATCGAATGAAAATGGATGGTGACAAACAGCGAATCGTCTTCTTCGATCTCATGTTGCCGAAACAACACGTCCGGGTCGCCCATCACGCTCCAGAGGCGTTCTTCTTCCGGGAACACCTCGACGTTCCAGACGACCGTGAATTTGTTTCGGAAAACCACTTCGGAATCACGGGGCCGGTCGGGTAATTGCCCGAGGACGGTTTCAATCGCCGCCTCAATCTTCGGCCGGTCGAGTTCCCGCCAAGGCAACTTGTACACGCACGACCAGCTCACGATTCCCCCTCAATCACGCATGCAACGGAGCGCCGGCCCAAGCGGCCCGTGCGGCCTCGGCCATCGACTCGGAGAGCGTCGGGTGGGCGTGAGTGATGCGGGCAATGTCCTCGGCGCTTCCCTTAAACTCGACGATGGTGACCGCCTCTGCGATCATGTCGGATGCCCGTGGGCCGAAGATGTGGACGGCCAACACGCGATCCGTGGCGGCATCCGTGATGATCTTCACCACCCCCTCGGATTCATCCATGCACTTCGCCCGCGGGCTGACCGAGAACGGGAACTTCCCGACTTTGTAGGCCCGCCCGCTTTCTTTGATTTGTTCCTCAGTCGGGCCAACACTCGACACTTCCGGCCAAATATAAATCACGCTCGGAATCGTGTCATGGTTCACATGCGCGGGTTTCCCGGCGAGAATTTCCGCGAAGGCCACGCCTTCTTCCATCGCCTTGTGGGCCAGCATCGGCCCGGCGACCAAGTCGCCGACGGCATAAACGCCGGGCACGTTGGTTTGGTATTTGTCGTTGATCTCGACACGATTCGTCTTCGGGTCGAACTTCACGCCCGCCTCGGTCAGCCCCAAACCGTCGATGAACGGCTTGCGGCCGACGGCCACCAACACCTTGTCCCCGGTGAAGGTCTTCTCGGCGCCATCCTTGCCGGTCGTGGTCACAGTCACTTGGCCGCGACTGACTTTCGCCCCGGTGACCTTGGTGTCGAGATGGAATTCCAATCCCTGCTTTTCGAGGGATTTTTTCACCATGCCCGCCAGTTCGCCATCCGTCAGCGGCAGGATTCGCGGCAGGAATTCCAGCACCGTCACTTTCGATCCAAGTCGCGCCCACACGGAACCAAGTTCCAAGCCAATGTAACCGCCACCAACGACGATGAGGTGTTTCGGCACACTTGAGAACTTCAAGGCGTCCGTTGAATTCACGACATATTCGTGATCGAACTTCATGAAGGGAAGCTCGATGATCTCGCTGCCGGTGGCGAGCAACACGTTCTTGGCTTCCAGCGTTTCCGTGCTGCCGTCGGCCTTGTTGACTTGTACCTTGTTGCCGGCCAACAGTTTGCCGGTGCCGGTAAACGGAGTGATCTTGTTTTTCTTGAACAGGAAACCGATGCCATCGGTTAGCGATTTGACCACGCCATCTTTGCGTTTCATCAACGCGGCGAGATCAAGAGAGACCTTGGAAACGCTGATGCCGTGCCGGCCGAGATTATGCGAAGTGAGATGAAACAATTCGCTGGAATCGAGGAGTGCCTTGCTCGGGATACAGCCGACGTTCAGACAGGTGCCGCCAAACGCCGGGCGTTTGTCGATACAGGCGACCGACATACCGAGTTGGGCCGCCCGAATCGCCGCCACATAACCGCCGGGTCCGCCGCCAATGACGACCAAATCAAATGAGGCCATGATCTCTCGTTCATTTATTGAACGAATGACCAATGCAATGACCAATGACCAATGACCAATGACCAAACCGTTTAGCCGACATGCCTCACTCCGATGACTTCGCGTCGCGGCTTCACGGTTTGGTCATTGGTCATTGGTCATTGGTCATTGGTCATTGGTCATTCTTCAGGGGTCAGATTTCCAACAACATCCGCTCGGGTGATTCCACGCAATCCTTGATCCGCACGAGGAACTGCACCGCCTCGCGGCCATCAATCAGCCGGTGATCGTAAGAGAGCGCCAGGTACATCATCGGACGGATGACGACCTGATCGTTCACGGCCACCGGGCGTTTTTGAATGGTGTGCATCCCCAAGATCGCCGTCTGCGGGGGGTTCAAAATCGGCGTCGACAGAAGCGATCCGAACACGCCGCCGTTGGTGATCGTGAAGGTGCCCCCCTGCAAGTCACCAATGCCGATCTTGGCATCGCGGGCCTTCACGGCCAACTCAACGATCTTCTTTTCGATGTTTGCAAAACTCAGACGATCCGCGTCGCGCACGATTGGCACCATCAGCCCGCGTTCGGTGCTGACGGCCACGCCGATGTCGTAGAAATGTTGTTTGACGATATCGCCACCATCGATCCGCGAATTGGCGAGCGGGAATGCCTTCAGGGCTTCGATGGAGGCTTTCACAAAGAACGACATGAAGCCGAGGCCGACGCCGTGCTTCTCCTTGAACTTGTCCTTGAACTTCTCCCGCAGTGCCATGATCGCCGACATATCCACTTCGTTGAAGGTCGTCAGCGTGGCCGTGGTTTGTTGCGATTCGACCAAGCGTTGGGCAATTCGCTGCCGGATGCCGGTCATCTTTTCGCGGGTTTCACGTTCACCGGTGCGAGCGGAAACCGGCGGCGGCGTGGCAGGAGTCGGTGCCGGTGAGGCGGCCGGAGCCGCTTTGGCCGCGTAAACATCTTCCTTGATGACCCGACCACCGCGACCGGAGCCGCTGATCGAATTGGGATCAATCTTCTCTTCTTCAGCCGCCCGCTTGGCGGCCGGGGAAAGCATGGCCTCCCGTGCGGCCGGTTCCTTCGCGGCAGCCGCCGGAGCGGCCACTTTCGGAGCAGGGTCGGCCGGGGCGGCGGCAGTCGCTTTGGCGTTTTCATCCACGGAGCCGATCACCGCTCCGATGGCGACCGTGTCGCCTTCTTTGGCGATGTGCTTCAACACCCCGGCGGCCGGGGCGGGGACTTCGGCGGTCGCCTTGTCCGTTTCCAGTTCGCACACCGGCTCATCCCGTTTCACCGCAGAGCCATCGGCCTTCAGCCATCGGCTGATTCGGCCCTCCGTGATGGACTCGCCGATGGTGGGAACCTTGATTTCAATTGGCATGATTCACTCTTCGCCGCTTCGGTGGGAGAAATATTCGCCAAGAATGCCCGACGGACCGTCAGGCCGTCTGGTGGCCGTCCAGGCTCATTTGTTTGGTTTCCGGACGCTTTGCGGAGCCGATGACATGCGGGCCGGAGTTGCCGAACAACGCGGCCTCAATCAATTCGCCCTGTTCCCGCTGGTGGATCTTCAACGAACCAACCGCCGGGGAAGCGCTGGCGTCCCGGCCGATATACGACACGTTGTGGCCCATCGCCCGTAAACGGGGTTCGACGAAGCCCCAACCGCCCATGTTTTGGGATTCTTCTTGGACCCAAACCATCTCGGCCCCGTTGTAACGGCTCAGGGCTTCCCGCAGCATGTTTTCCGGGAAGGGATAGAACTGTTCCAACCGGACAATGGCGACGTCGTCTTTCGTCCGCTTTTCCAGCAGTTCGTAATAGATCTTCCCGCTACACATCACCACCCGGCGAATCCGGTCGGGTCGCGGCGTGGTGTCGTCGATTACTTCGCGGAAGTGGCCGTCGGTGAAGTCCGTGATGGCCGAGACGCATTCCTTGTGACGCAGCAAACTCTTGGGCGTCATAATGACCAGCGGCTTGCGGAAGTCCCGTTTCATCTGACGCCGCAGGGCGTGGTAATACTGGCTCGGCGTGCTGAGATTGCAAACTTGGATGTTGTCCTCGGCACACGATTGGAGGAATCGCTCCATCCGGCCGGACGAATGCTCAGGCCCCTGCCCTTCGTACCCGTGCGGCAGAAGCATCACGATGCCGCTGGACCGCTGCCACTTCGATTCGCTGCACACAATGAATTGGTCGATGATGCTTTGGGCGCCGTTCACAAAGTCGCCGAATTGGGCTTCCCAAAGCACCAGCGTGAGCGGGGCGTCGAGCGAGAAACCGAATTCAAACCCGAGAACGGCTTCTTCGCTCAAAAGGCTGTCGTAAACAACGAAGTAAGCCGGTTCTTTCGCCAGTCCGTCGAACAGCACATACCGTTTGCCGTTGTTGGCATCCGTCAGCGACGCATGACGCTGGCTGAATGTGCCACGGCGGCAGTCCTGTCCCGTGAGCCGGACGGAATGGCCGTCCACCAGCAATGAGCCAAACGCCAGGGCCTCGGCGGTCGCCCAGTCGATGTTGCGGCCCAAATGCACGTTTTCCCGGCGTTGCTCCAGCAGTCGCGTCACCTTTGGATTGACGGTCACACCAGCCGGAACGGTGGTCAGGTGGGTAATCACCTGCTTGAGCGTCTCGATGCTGGAATTGGTTTTCGTCGGTTTCGGTTCGGGGTGATACTTCGGCTGCAGCGATTTCCATGTGCCACTGAAAGCCGACATGCCCCGGCGGCCGGGCGCGCTCTCCCGCATTTCCCGTTGGGCGGTGTCCAGTTTGTTTTGGAACCGCTCGGCCAGTTCGTCGCCCTCTTGGCGTTCCAAGCTCCCTTCGGCGATCAGCTTTTCCGTGTAGATGGCCGAGACGCCCGGACGGTTTTTGATCTTGGCATACATCAACGGTTGTGTGAACGCCGGCTCGTCCCCCTCATTGTGCCCGTGACGGCGATAACAATACATGTCGATTACCACGTCACGCTTGAAGGTTTGCCGGAACTCGATGGCCAGTTCGGCGATGAACACGCACGCCTCGACATCCTCCCCGTTGACGTGGAAGATCGGGGCCTGGATCATCTTGGCCACGTCGCTGCAATACGTCGTCGACCGGGAGTCCACCGGCGAAGTGGTGAAGCCAATTTGATTGTTCACGATAACGTGAACCGTGCCGCCGGTCGTGTAGCCTTCAAGATTGGCGAGGTTCAGCGTCTCGGCCACCACCCCCTGACCGGCAAAGGCGGCATCGCCGTGAATCAGCAGCGGGACGCCGGCCGTGCGATCATTATCTTGGTGGCTGCGTTGCTTGGCCCGCGTTCGCCCTTCGACGACGGGATTCACCGCCTCCAAATGGCTCGGGTTCGGCGTCAGCGACAGGTGAATTCGTTTGCCATCGGCGGTGTCAACGGTGCTTGAGTAGCCCAAGTGGTATTTGACATCCCCGTCGCCATCAATCGAATCCGGAAGGAAGTTGTCTTCAAATTCGGCGAAGATGTTCTGGTACGGCTTGCGGAGAATGTTGGCCAGCACGTTGAGCCGACCCCGGTGGGCCATGCCGATCACGAATTCTTTCGCCCCGAGGCTTGGGGACTTTTCGATGATCGCATCCAGCACCGGGATGAGCGTCTCGGCCCCTTCGAGGGAGAATCGCTTTTGACCCTGATAGCGTGTGTGCAAAAACCGCTCAAAGGCTTCCGCGTAATGGGTCATCATCAACGTGCGGCGTTTTTGCTTTTCCGAAAGATTCGGCCGCATCCGGCGGGGTTCGATGCGGGCTTTGATCCATTCACGGACGGCCGTGTCCTGGATGTGCATGTATTCGACGCCCACCGTGTTGCAGTAAGTCTCTGTCAGGGCGGTCACCAACTCGCGAAGGGTGGCATTCTTCATGCCGTGGAACGCGGAGCAATCAAAGGTTCGGTCGAGGTCTTTTTCGCTTAATCCGCATTGGGCAAGGGCAAGAAGCGGATGCTCATCGGGTTTGTCCGATAGGGGGTCCAAATGGGCCTGCAAATGCCCGATGTTGCGATAGTGCATCACCAAGCGAACAATGTCCGTCTGGCTGGTGTCATCCCCGCTGAGTGCTGGCCGGGAACCCGCGAGTTCAAAACCCTCGAAGAATGCCTGCCAGCGATCATCCACCGAAGCCGGATCGGCGTTCCACCGCCGATAATACTCTTCGATGACTTCGAGATTCTCACGACGGGCAAAAGTGGGGGTGGACATGGTCTGGTCCGGAATCCGGCGAGGTCGGGTATTGAGGGTATGAATGCTCTACCATCATGATAGCCCGGAGTGCAACCGGTCTTCTGATGATTTCCCGGCGGCCGGGAGAGGAAGTGCCCGCCGGGGTGGTCCGAAACGTCTGCCTGTCTTGAGCTTACACCGGATAATCCGATCGTCACGGGCATTTTGGGAGGATTTCAGGAGGATTTCGCCCCGTTGACCGTTTCTTCGTACAAGTCAACCATTTGCGGCAAACAAACATCCACGCTGTAAGCCTCCCGGATTTGCCGGGAAGCGGTCTCTCCAAGAATCCGATATTCGTCCCGTCGATCAAGCAATTGAATCGCGTATTCCGCGAACGCCTCGACATCAAAAAAGTCCGTGAGGATGCCGTTCTCGCCGTGCCGGATCATTTCCCGCACCGGGGCGGTGTCCGAGGCAAGAATCGTCGCCCCGCAGGCCATCGCATCCACAAGCGACCATGAAAGAACAAACGGGACCGTCAGATAAAAATGCACGTCGGTGATGTTGAAGAGTTTCGCCAGTTCGGGCGGCGGGATCAGCCCGAGGAACACAAACCGAGATTCGTCATAGGAATCCTGTGAGAAGACCCACTCCTTGAAGGTCTTGCCGCCAGTGAACTTGGCATCGCCGCCATAACAGACGCGATCCTGGCCGGCGATCAGAAAGATCACATCCTTGCGGCGATCACAGATCTTTTTGGCCGCCTTCATGAAGATGTCGAAACCCCGCATGGATTCCATTCCGCGGGTGGCGTAGGTGATAACCTTTAATTCATCGGGAATCGCCCGGCCGTTGATCACCCTCGGCAGGTTGGGCATGGGCTTCCAAATCGATGTGTCAACGCCATCGAAAATTTGCCGGACCTTGGGCTGAAACTCGGCCGGAAACAAACTCTTTTGAAACTTCGTGGGGCTGTAGCCAACGTTGCAATTTTCGAGATCCAACAGGAGAGTGGCGTTTCTGGCCCGCGCCCGCAACGCATCAATGGGTTGCGATGGAAAGTCTTTTCGGAAATCCATGTCCGATTGCCGCGTGCGGTAAAAATACTCGAAGTAATTGATGATCGGAACGTCGGGATAAAGTTCCTTGAGGAACAACGTCGAACCGAAACCGGAATGCCCCACAATGAGATCGGGCTTGATGTCCGGCCGGGCTTTGAGGGCTTCGTGGACGGCGAACGCATGCCGGGTGGAATTCTCAAAAGTCCGGGTGCAGTAGTGGTTTTGCTCGGTGGCCCCGCCGACGACCTTGTATTGGATGCACTCGATGCCGGACACGACGCCCGCCCGCTTCTCCGTGACGAACGAGCAACGATAACCGTGGCGTTGAATCAGGTGCCCCGCGACGTGGCCGAATTGGGCGGGAAAATTCTGGTGAACGAAAAGAACATGCATCGGCACGTTGTCTCCCGAAAATGGCCGACGGACAATTCGCATTTAACATGTTATGCCCGAAAGCATTTAAGCAAAAACATTTTGCCATGAGCTTTGCGAAGCCCCTCTGGACGACGTTTTCCCATGATTTTCCGGGGAATTTGCTGATATCTTGCTTGCTGCTTCAATCGTCATAACTGTCACAACCCGATCTTTTTGCTTGACATTAGTTGTTACGCTGCATAAGTTTGACGCCGGGAGTGCCATTCGACCCCAGCCCTTGGCGGGAGCCGATCCGTGACCAAAAAAGAAATCGTTCGACAAATTTCCGACCGTGCCGACTTGACCCAATTGAAGGTCAAGGAAATCGTCCAATGGACGTTTGATGCCATCATCGAAACGCTCATCAAGGACGGACGCATCGAACTCCGCAACTTCGGCGTCTTCGAGGTGAAGAAGCGGAAGGCCCGCCGGGCGCGCAACCCGCGAACGGACGAGAAAGTCTTCGTCCCTGAAAAGAACGTTGTCACGTTCCAACCGGGCAAGGAGATGGAAGAGCGTGTTCGCGTGGAAGCCAAGGTTCACGAACCGAAGCGCAAAAAGGGCAAGGCGGACGCCGCCCCGAAAAAGCCCGCCGCCAAAAAGGCGAAGGCCGCTGATGCCGCCCCGGCGCCGAAGGGAAAACCCAAGAAGGCCCCGAAAGTCGTTCCGCCGACGGAACCAACCCCGGTCACTCTTCCGCCGATTGACACAACTCCAAGCATGAACGGCACACCGGACATCGGGACGCCGGATATTGGAACACCGACTCCGATTCCGGTCATCCCGGTTCCGGAAAGCATGGCGGGATAATGATCCAACCCGGAATCCGGAACTAGAATCGAGAACTTCAGGGTCTGGGTTTTCGTTTCGAGTTCCGCATTCCGGGTTGGATCTATGTCATTTTCCCAAACGCTCGACATCCTCTACGAAGACAATCATCTCATTGCGGTGAACAAACCCGCCGGGTGGCCGAGCGCGCATTTCGATGGCGAAGACGAAACCGTCGACCGGTTGGTGAAGGACTATCTTCGGGAAAAGTACAAAAAGACCGGCAATGTCTTCTTGGGGGTGGTCCACCGGCTCGACAAGCCTGTGACCGGCGTTCTGCTGTTCGCCCGCACCAGCAAAGGAGCGGCCCGCCTTAGCGAGCAATTCCGGGATAACGCCATTGAGAAGACTTATTGGGGAATGGTGGAGATCCCCGACACGGAGCCTCGACCGTGGCCCCTGGCCGGGACATTGGAAGACTGGCTGCTGAAGAATCACACCACCGGGGTGGTGCATGTCGTCCCGCCAAACACACCGGAAGCCAAGGCCGCGTTATTACACTACACGACGGTCAAAACGCATGAGAACCTTGCCTGGCTCGACATTCGCCCGCAAACCGGCCGCACGCATCAACTTCGCGTGCAACTCGCCTCGCGTGGCCGACCAATGTACGGCGACCACAAATATGGCTCTCGGTTGAACTTTGGCCACGGCATCGGACTTCATGCCCGCTCGCTGACATTTCTTCATCCGATCCGTCATGAGCCAATCACACTGACCGCCGAAATCCCCAAAAGCTGGCGGGGCCGCTTCGCTTATCTTTTGGCCGGCCGGATGTGACGATGTGAGATGTGTCAACGAAAAAGGCCCCCACAAGCGTTCTTGTCGGGGCCGGATGTTTCTTGTTATTCTTCGATATTAGTAACGGTCGCGACGACCGCCACCGCCGCCGCCACCACCGCCGTAGCCGCCGCCACCGCTGCGACCACCGCCACCACCGTAGCCGCCGCCACCACCGCTGCGACCGCCGCCGCCTTCGCGGGGCTTGGCTTCGTTCACCGTCAGGGCGCGGCCGTCAAGCTGCGTTCCGTTCAGGGCCGCGATGGCCTGGTCACCACCGTCACTCATTTCAACGAAGGCGAACCCCCGGGGACGACCGGTTTCCCGGTCCATAATGAGCTGGACTTTCGTCACCGTTCCGTACTGCGAGAAGGTCTCCCGGAGTTGGTCCTCGGTCGTCGAGAACGCCATGTTGCCGACATACAAATTCTTCGCCATCGTGGATCTCTACAAAGCAGACTGGAGAAGCGGGCACGGAATTGTGGCCATCTTCAAGACAGGCAAAAAGCCCGCCATTCCATCATGCTACCCGATTTGATGATCTTGCACACCTTATTTTCACACAAAATAATTCCTTCTCCGAAACGATCAATATCCCACAACCGGATTTGCCGTGAAAACATCACAAAACGCGAGAAAATTACGGGTTTTTCCATGACGGCGATTTTCGTTGGCAATCCGCGTGAGTTCGGCAATAATTCATATCACCCGCCAAACTCTCCAAAAATTTGTTGCGTGAATCGAATTCACGAAAGTAACTGAAATGCCAAAACAAGTCTTGTCCCGCCGGACATTTTTACGCGGAGCGGGAGTGGCCATCGCCCTGCCGACCTTGGAGGCCATGCTACCGCGGGTGGCAAGGGCTGCCACGCCCGCGCCCCGTCGCATGGTCGCCATCCAGACCAACATGGGGATTTTGCCGCAACACTTCTTCCCAAAGGAAGCGGGTCAGGATTATGCGCTCACACCCTATTTGGAAATTCTGAAGGCCCACCGCAGCAAGTTCACCGTTTTCAGCGGGGTCTCTCACCCGGATGTAGACGGCGCCCATGAGGCCGAGCGGGCGTTTCTCTCGGCGACGCCGCACCCCGGCAGCTCCGCATTCAAAAGCACGATCTCGCTGGATCAACTGGCGGCCGAGCGTCTTGGGGCGATCACCCGGTTCGGCTCGTTCACCTTGGCGATCAATGCCGAAGGCAATCAAGGAATGTCTTTTTCGCGCAGCGGCGTGAAGGTTCCCCCGGAACGCTCGCCGGCGGCCCTCTATCGCAAGATGTTCCTGCAAGGCAAAACTACGGAAGTGGAAGACCGGCTGGCCGACTTGCAACGGGGTCGAAGCTTGCTTGATTTTGTCTCCGACCGGGCCAAGACCCTGAACAAAGACCTCAGCCCGGCCGACCGGCGCCGGATGGATCAATACTTCTCGGCCGTCCGCGATCTTGAGGTGCAACTGCAACAAGCCCAGGAATGGGAACGCAAGCCGAAGCCCAAGGCCCCCGCCCCGGAACCGGCCGACATTGCCGAATCAAAGAAACTGATTGAGCGTGTCCGGTTGATGCTTGATGTGGTGAAGATGGGATTGGAAACCGACTCGACCCGCGTGGTGAGTTTGTTCATCAACACGTTCTCGGTCGTTCCCGAAGTGCCCGGCGTCAAGGAGGAAACACACTCGCTGACCCATCACGGCAACCGGCCGGAGTCCCTCGACCAACTCTTCCGAATCGAATCGGCGTTGTTCAAAACCCTCGGCGGCTTCCTTGACAGTCTGGCGGGAGTGAAGGAAGAAGGCGACAACCTGTTCGACCGGACAATGGTCCTCTACGGCACGCCGATGGGAAGCGCCAACTCCCACGCAAACACGAACTTGCCGGTGTTGCTGGCCGGGGGCGGCTTCAAACACGCCGGTCACCTGGCCTTTGACGTGAAGAAGAACTACCCGCTTCCGAATCTCTATGTCTCGATGCTCAACCGAATGGGGTTGCCGCTGGACAAGTTTGCCAGCAGCACGGGGACAATGAGAGGCTTGGAAGGGTAAAGGACAGGAGTCACTTCTTCTCGCGTTTCAACACCATCAAAATGGTGTTGCTGTCCTTTTCCGTGGCAAACTTCACGGGGCGTTTGGTCTCGTCGCCAATGGCCATGCTGAAGCACATTTTCAGCGTGTCCCCGTCGATTTCATAAATGCCATATGTCACCTTTTTCTGGGTGTCGGTGATATTCAGTTGCCCCGGTTTTTTGGACGGGTCCAGTTTGATGGTGTTCGATTCCTTCGGGCCAATGCTCATGCTCATCTCGCTTTCCTTGAAGGTAAAGGCAAGCTTTTCGAGGCGATCTTTCGGGGCGTTCGTACCCGATTTCTCGTAGGCCGTCACCTTCCAGACACCCTGAAATTTCTCGAGATCCTTTTTGGCCTGGTCATCCTCCGCGAAGACGGTCGCGGAGAAACCGACAAACATCAGAACGCCCAACAACTTGAAACGAATCATCACAAGCTCTCGTGGTTTTGATAAATCAATAAAACAACATATATCACTTCAACTCTAACACATACGGATGCATCAGGTTGATCGGGCCGTCGGCCGAGAAGCCGATTTCCCCCTCTTTCAAACCTTCGGCGAAACTGAGGAGTTTAAAGTTTTCCATCACGACAACGCCATTGAGTTTTACGTTAGCCGATCCATTTTTCAGGCTGACCACCGCACGATTCCAAGCCCCGCCGCTCTTGACAGAGGCCCCCGGCTTTGCGGTTCCGACCCCGCCTTTCCCCCGCATGACGCTCACGCTCCCGCTGGAGGAAATATCCACGGATAGCCCGTCTTTGCCGCGTAATAGAAGCCGCGTCTTCTTCACTTCGGCTTTCGCCGGGATTTGCCAGTCAAACACCACTTCAACATCGCCGTATTTTTTGCTGGTCCAAATTGGGTCATCATCTGATTTGCCACCGTGGGACAGACTTCCGACGCGGGCTTTCCAACCGCTGTCCTTGGCAACCGTCAGCCCGTTCAAGTCCAGCCCGTTGTAAAGCAGGGTGTGTCCCCTGGCTTCCTCGGCGATTTCCTTGGGATTCGGATTGGTGCTTGGCAATTCCTTGATCTTGATGTTCTTGAACCGGCACTCGGCCCCTTCCGATTCCAAGGCGAGGTAGCCCTTGCGGGGATTGCATTCGCTCACGCCGGAGACTTCCTTGCCGTTGACTTGCAACTTGATGACGCCGTTGTTGGCCTCGACGCGGTAATGGTTCCATTCGCCGCCCCCTTTGCAGAGCAGTTCGCTCGGCAGACAACGCTCCCACCCCTTCGGATGCGGGCGGTCCGGCTTGCACTTTGCGCCCCAGATGCTGAACAAATCGCCGTGGCTCGTATAGGAATCCTTCACGTTGAGATTGACGAGCACCTGGACTTCAATTCCCCGCGTGTACGGTGTGCCGACGGCCGGCAGCGGATCGCCCCACACGAACAGCCCGGAGTTGCCGACTTCCTTGGTGTTCACATGGAACCACTCCATCTCAAGGATGAAGTTCTCGTATTGCTTGGCGGTTCGCATGAACCCGGTCGGCGTGCCAGTGGTGATAATCATCCCGTCCTTCACGAAGAAGGTGCTTGGATGTCCGTTCACGTTCACCCAACCGGTGAGATCCTTGCCGTTAAAGAGAGGCGTGAACCCCTCTTCCTTCGGGTCGGCGGCAAATGCCGGGGAAGCCGTCAGGGCACAAAGCAGCAGCAAACGACGCATGGAAATGACTCCGGATGATGGGCGAGCGGGTGGGATTAGCTTATGCCTCGACGATCAGTTCAGACGCTCCATTTGAACTTGGCCTTCACTTCGGGATTCACCACGCATTCCGTCGGCCATTCCCCTTTTGAAATCCACGCGACACACTTGGCCGCGAGCAAGGCCATGTCTGCGATGGATTGTTGATCAACGCCGGCCGTATGGGCGGTCATCACGACGTTGTCGAGTTGCAGAATCGGATTGTCTTTGAGGGGCGGTTCCTCGTCAAACACATCCAACCCGGCCCCGGCGATCTTCTTGTCTCGCAGGACTTCATAAAGGGCGGGTTCGTCGATGATCGAGCCACGGGCCGTGTTCACGAGGAACGACGTCGGCTTCATCAGTTTGAGCATATCCGCGTTGATGATCTTCCGCGTGCCCGGATTCAGGGGCATGTGCAGCGAGACGTAGTCGGATTCCCGGAACAAGTCCTCAAGGCTCACCAAAGCGATGCCGTGCTGTTCGGCAAACACCTTGTCCGCGAACGGATCATGGGCGATCACTTTCATGCCGAACGCTTCGGCCCGGATGGTCATCGACTTGCCGATACGACCCAACCCGGCGAGGCCGAGGGTCTTTCCCCGAAGCGGCACATTGGCTTGCCGGGGCCAGCCTCCGTCCCGGATGGCGGGATGCTGTCGCATGAGGTGTTTGGCGAGCGCCAAAATCAGCATGAAACCATGTTCACTGACGGCGTCCTGATTCGTCCCCGGCACGGTGGCGACCACCACGCCGTGATCCGTGGCGGCCTGCACATCGACGGCGTCATACCCCACGCCCACACGGGCCACGATCTTCAATTGCGGATTGGCTTCAAACACCTTGCGGCTATACGGTTCCGAACCGGCGACAGCGGCGGAAACACCCGGCAGGATGGCAAGCAATTCGCTTTCGACCATTTGCCGGGCCACGGACGGATAAACGAGTTCAAATCCGGCGGCGGTCAGCACGTCCAAATGGCTGCCGGTCATATTGGCGAGGGGGGCGGGAGCAATCAATACTTTCGGCATGGGAGGACTTTCTGGGAGAGTCGGCGATGTCGCAGAGGGGATGATAGGAACCGGATCGGCGACGAAAATCGTCGTTTCGCGGGAACCTCCGCGATTATCCGGTGTCCAAGCGTCAATTGATTTCAGGAGCCAATACGGGAAATACCTGACAATCATGGGGGAAACAACATGCGGAAGCGGTGAAAACAGGGGGGAAACGCTTGACTTTAACCCCGGCGCGGCGATGATTAAGTAGGTGTCCCGACATGTGTTCGGGATCGTCGCACGTGCCAATTGGATCATCGGAGGAGGTGTTCCACGGCCACAATCCCAACGCGGTCGCGTTCGGCTTGCCGATACAACCCTTCCTCCACCTATTTCCACTTGGAGGAGGTCTCTTGACTACCGCGACCATTGAATCAGAAATCCGCACCATTCCCCCGGTCCTCGAGCGAGCAGCCATTTGTGCCCGCACTTTGAGGGACCACAAGGCCAGGGACATCACCGTCCTCGACCTTCGCAAAATTCACCCTCTATACGATTACTTTGTCATCGGCACCGGCACCAGCCGTCGGCAGATTCACACACTGGCCGAGGAAGTCGATGATTCCCTGAAGGCCGTCGGCGACTCGCGTCGCGGCATTGAGGGATATCAGGCCAGCAAATGGATTGTGCAAGATTACGGGGACGTGCTGGTGCATGTCTTCGACCCTGATACGCGCAGCTATTACAACCTGGAAGAACTCTGGGCTGACGCTCCGCGAATCGACTGGGAACGCGAGTAAGGAAACCCCTTCGCCATTCACCCTTGTGAAATCGCGGTTCGACGCCGCGACCGGATCATCGTCACTCATCAGCCCCGGCAACCGCCGGGGCTGATTTTCTTTTAGGGTCATGCGAACCCGAACCCCGTCCCATAAAACCTTTCTGATATCAACGAATCTGACCGAGACTGACTGACCCATGAATCTGCTTGACGAAGTTCGATCCCTGTTTCGGCCCGCCTTGGTCGCAATGTCCGTCGACCCTGCGAAGATCGACGATTATGTGGCGATGGTAAAACCGGCCGCCAACGCGGACCACGGGGATTATCAGGCCAACATGTCGATGGCCCTCTCCAAGACCCTTGGCAAAAAGCCGACGGACGTGGCCCAAGCCATCATCGCGGCCCTGCCCGCCAATTCGCTGGTGGATTCCGCCACCGTCGCCGGACCGGGCTTCATCAACATCCGGTTAAAGACCGACTGGCTGGTCGAGCAACTTCAGCAGATCGCCACCGATGAGCGACTTGGCGTGCCGACCCTCGCTTCGCCGAAGACCTTCGTGATCGATTATTCCGGCCCAAACGTCGCCAAGCCCCTGCACGTCGGCCACCTGCGAAGCACGATCATCGGCGACTCGATCACCCGATTGCTGCGATTCCTCGGCCACACGGTCATCAGCGACAATCATCTCGGCGACTGGGGCACCCAATTCGGCATCCTGCTATACGGTTACAAGAACCTGCTTGACCGGGAGGCATACGAACAAAATCCCGTTCAGGAATTGGCCCGATTGTACAAGGCCGTGCGAATACTCATCAAGGAAGCCGGCGGCGAAGACGAGGAAGCGATTGCCAATCCGATTGCCGAAAAATGCCGGCACGAAACGGCAAAGTTACATGCGGGAGACGAGGAAAATCTTCGGCTTTGGAATGAGTTCATGCCTGCGTGCCTGAGTGAACTGCATTCGACCTACGAAAAACTCGGCATTCTGACCTTTAATCACGAACTTGGCGAGAGCGCTTACAATCCCGAACTCCCGGAGATCGTGGCTGAACAGTTGGCCAAAGGCATTGCCTTTGACAGTCAGGGAGCCGTGGTCATTCCCAATGCCAAGGGGAATATCCCGCAAACCAAGGAAGAATTGGAAAAGGAAGATCCGCCCGCTTTGATACGCAAGCGAGATGGAGCGTTTACTTACACAACGACTGACTTGGCCACCGTCCGACATCGGGTAAATGTCTTCCATGCCGATGTGCTGCTCTATGTCGTCGATTTTCGACAATCACTTCATTTTAAGACCCTGTTTGCTCAAGCAAAACGATGGGGTTACACCAATGTTGAATTTGAACACCTGAGTTTTGGAAGCGTTCTTGGCGCTGACGGAAAACCTTTCGGCGCACGAAAGGGAGCCGCGCCGGGATTAGTTGAACTTCTTGAGGAATCACTTGTCCTCGCCAACAAGAAATATTGGGAAAGCTACAAGTCCCGAAAAGAACAAGGGCACGATGTTCCAGACTTGGACGAGACCGAGATATCCAAGATCGCCGAGAATGTCGGAATTGGAGCTGTTAAATACGCGGACCTAAGCCAGAATCGGACAAGCAACTACAAGTTCGATCCTGAGAAAATGCTGGCGACAGACGGCAACACGTCAACATACATGCAGTTCGCCTTCGCCCGGTGCCGGGGGATTTTCCGCAAGGCGAACGAACCTGAAGAACGATTCCGCACCAACCCGCCAAAGGTGATCCTCGGCCAACCCACCGAGCGGGCACTGGCCCTGCAACTATTGCGGTTGCCGAATGCGTTGGAGACGGCGGCCGCCGAGTATATGCCACACCATCTGACGGCCTACCTTTGGGATGTGGCGAAGAGTTACAGTTCGTTCAACGAACAATGCCCGGTGTTGAAGGCCGAGACGCCGGAACTGCGGGATAGCCGACTGCTGTTGGTCGATCTGACGGCTCGGGTGATCCATCTCACGCTTGATCTGTTGGGAATCAAAACCGTCGAGCGGATGTAATTCGGCCTCGCCGCGTTTTTGCGTCATGGTTCCCGATAGTGGGAAGCCATCTCACTCCTTTTTCCCAGATGTCGGCGTTGACTTTGTTCAAGAGCCTACTTCAATAAGGTTTCTCGCCAAGAATGGCGGTTTTCCCCGTGGATTAATGTTATCACACCCAAACCGGATCGGTCATATGGCTGACGGGTCCGAGTCGCAGCGAAGGATGCTCGCTCTTGGGTATTCAGCGGGATCGACTCTCGTCGGCCCGGTGATTTTGGGCGCGGGGATCGACTGGCTGGCGGGCACCCTGCCTTGGGTCACCATTGCCGGTGTGTTCGTGGGGATGCTTGGCGTGTTTGTCTTGCTTATCCGCATGACCGCCCCGAAAGGGCCGTCTTCGTGATCCGGTCCGTGGTGATTCTGACCGCAGTGGTAATCGGAACGTGGCTGTTGAGTGCCGCACCGGCCATTCTGTTTTTCGGAACGGATTCCAAAACGACAATCTTGGCGGCGGTGATCAACCTGCTGCCGGGGATTTGGACATTGATGATGGCGGCCCGGATTCGGGCAATCCATCCAACCCTCCAAATCGCGATCTTGATGGGATCGGTTTTTATTCGATTGGGATTCGCGGTGGTCGCTGGCGGGTTGGGTTGGTATCTCATCTCCGACCTGCAAGGTCATGAGTTGGAGTTGGTGATTTGGGGCGGGGTGTTTTACGTGGTTGCGTTGATTGCGGAAACGCTGTTGGTCCATCGGATGGTTTCCACCCAAGGGGAGTTGTGAGCATGGCTCACCCGACGACGTTCCGAGACTTTATCAAAGAGTTCGACCCGTTCAAAGAACCGGCCGACACGCAGCATATTGGAATTTTTGAGACGGCGGGCGTTGAGTTCCACCTTCCAAGCTGGATCTCAAAGTTCATGATTTTGGAATTGATCGCGGCATCGATCATTCTGTTGGTATTCGTGCCCGCCGCCCGCCGGATCGCCAGGGGCGGGGTCGTCAAGGGCCGCCTGACACATGCCGTGGAAGCACTCCTGTTGTTCATCCGCGATCAGGTGGCGATTCCGACACTTGGCGAGCATGATTCCAAGCGATTCCTGCCGTTTTTGTGGACGATCTTTGTGTTTGTGCTGGTTGTCAACCTGCTCGGGATGATCCCGTTCCTTGGTTCGGCGACCGCCAGCATTGCGGTGACAGGAGTGCTGGCGCTAATAGCGTTCCTGACGATCCATTATCACGGCATCAAGAGCGCTCACGGGTTTGGTCATTATCTTGACACGTTCAAGGTGAAAATTGATCGTGACAGCCCGTTGTTGAAGATTTTGGCTCCGATCATCGAACTCGGGATCTTCTTTTTGGAAGTGCTCGGGGCGTTTATTCGCGGGATTGTGCTTGCTGTTCGTTTGTTCGCCAACATGCTCGCCGGTCACACGGCCTTGTTTGTGATCCTGTCGTTCATCCCGATGATCGGGATTGCCGTTCATGAAGGGACGGCCGACGGTTACTGGTATTTCATCATCACCCCCCTGAGCGTGCTGACGATCATCGGGTTGAGCTTGCTGGAAATGTTCGTCGCCTGTGTCCAGGCGTTTGTGTTTGTGTTTTTGACCTCGACGTTCCTGGGAATGGCGTTGCACCCGGAACATTGATTGTTGAAGTATCCATCTACCCCCGCACAGGAGTGGTCGTTCCCATGAAGTTCGCATCTCGCGTGGCCCTTGTGATCGTGGCTCTGTTGATGTTTGCCGATGTGTCGATGGCGCAAGGTGATGTCAACAAGACCACCACCCAGACAACTGTGACCACTCCGGTCTCCAAGTACACCGGGATCGGCGCCGGCATCGGCATGGGTCTCGCCATCATTGGCGCCGGCGTGGGCATCGGTCTGGTCGGCTTCGCCGCCCTCTCCGGCATCGCCCGTCAGCCGGAACAAGCCGGCACGATCCGCGGGGCCATGATTTTGCTGGCCGCCCTCGTTGAAGGGGCCGCTTTGATCGCCGTTGTGTTCTGTCTGGTTTTGGCGCTGATCGCCAGCTAACCAAGGCCGTCTTTCACCATCCCCGCTTCGGCGGGGCCACCGGGGAGCCATCATGCGTCTGAGCACGCTGCTCGTCATGTGGGTTGTTCTGACTGGCTTTGTCGTCGCTCCGTTGCGGGCCGATGAAAAAGTCACGACGGAAGAACACAAGACGGAAGTCAAAACCGAACACGCGGCCGGTGACAAAGGTCATGGCGGTCATGAAAAGCCGGGCGTCGAGCATCAGTTCGGCCTCACTCGGTGGGATCTCGGGATCTTCACCTTGGTGGTGTTCCTGGCCTTGATGGTGATCCTCGGCAAGTTTGCCTGGGGTCCGATGATCGAGGGGTTGGACAAGCGGGAAGCCGGTCTGTTGAAGGTCCACTCGGACGCGGACACCGCCCGTGCGGAAGCTCAAAAGGCTCTCGCCGAAATTCAAGCCCGACTGGCCCAAGGTCACAACGAAGTCCGGGCCATGCTTGATGAAGCCCGCCGGGATGCCCAGGCTGTCAAAGATCAAATGAAGGCCGAGGCCTCTGCGGACGCCCAGGCCGAACGGGAACGCGGTCGCAAGGAAATCGAGATGGCCCGCGATCAGGCCCTTCAAGAGATTTACCAGCAGGCGGTTCAACTCGCTTCGTTGGTGTCCACGAAGGCGATCAAACGGGAACTCACCCCCTCCGACCATGCCCGGTTGGTGGACGAGGCGTTGGTTGACCTCAAGCAAACCCTGAGCAAGACCTGATCCAAAATGAGCGACAACCTCGAACCCGAAACCAGCGACGGCGACGAAGGCAGTTCCGCCCGGCAGGTGGCTCGCGTTTACGCCGAGGCCCTGCTTGATGTCGCCGAAAAGCGAGAGTTGACCGAGCAAGTCGCCGAGGAACTCGACGGGATCATCGGGGAATTGTTCAAGCAATCCCCCGACGTGGAAAACTCTCTGTCGTCCCCGGTGATCCAAAAATCGGCCAAGGCGCCGATCATCGAGAAGGCTTTCCGCTCGAAGGTCAGCGATGTGGTGGTGAATTTTCTTCTGGTGCTGAACAGCAAGAACCGGCTGTCCCTGCTGTCGCACATCGCACCGGCTTACCGGCATCTCATGGATATCCGCGCCAAGCGGGTTCGGGTGCTGGTTCGGTCGGTGCTGCCGCTCTCGGCCGAACAGACCGAACGCTTGCGGCAAACGGTCGGCGTCGCTTACGGGCGGGAGCCGGTCATCGTGAGTCAATTGGACGAAACCCTCTTGGGCGGCATGGTCGTTCAAGTCGGGGACGAGGTGTTCGACAGTTCCGTCCGAACCCGCGTGAACAATCTTCGCAATCAACTTCTGGCGAGAAGCAGTTATGAAATTCAGGTCGGACGAGATCGTTTCAGTACTGCGGGGTGAGATTCAAAACCTCGGTACGAGCCAGGACGTGCGCGAAGTCGGGCGTGTTCTGGAAGTGGGCGACGGCATCGCGCGCATCTACGGTCTCGCGGGCGTCATGTCCGGTGAGATGGTCGAGTTCACCCGCACGGGGGTTCGCGGCCTCGCTTTTAACCTCGAAGAATCGTCGGTGAGCGTCATCATCCTTGGTGACTACCTCCGGATTCTCGAAGGGGACGAAGCCCGCACGACCGGCGAGTTGCTTCGCGTTCCCGTTGGCGATGCCCTGATCGGCCGCGTGGTGGACCCGCTTGGGAACCCCGTGGACGGCAAGGGTCCGATCATCACGAACGACACCCGGCCGATGGAATCGACGGCCCCCGGCGTGGCCGACCGCCAGCCAGTGAAGCAGCCCCTCCAGACCGGGATCAAGGCCATCGACGCCATGACCCCGATCGGCCGGGGCCAGCGTGAACTCATCATTGGCGACCGCAAGACGGGCAAGACCGCCATCGCCCTCGATACGATTCTCGCCCAAAAAGGCGAGGGTGTGATTTGCGTCTACGTCGCTTGCGGACAGATGCAGGCGAAGGTGTCGCAGATCGTCGAAGACCTTCGTCGCAACGGGGCTCTTGACTACACCATCGTCGTCTCGTCGTCTTCGGCCGACCCGGCTCCGCTGCAATACTTGGCTCCCTACGCCGGCACGGCGATGGCTGAGTATTTCATGTACAAAGGCAAGGACACGCTCGTCGTTTATGACGACTTGTCCAAGCAAGCCGCCGCCTATCGTCAGTTGTCGTTGCTGGTTCGTCGTCCTCCCGGCCGTGAAGCCTATCCCGGCGACGTGTTCTATTGCCATAGCCGTCTGCTGGAACGCTCGGCGAAATTGGCCCAAAAATGGGTCATCGTCGGCAACGATTTCAATGGCGTTCCGACCGCCACCAGCGGCACGGATGGCAAGGTTTACGTCGGCCCGTTGGACAAGGAACACGCCGACCACATCGCCAAGGATAAAGGCCAAAAAGTTGTTCAACTGCCGGATTCCGGCGGTTCGATGACGGCCCTGCCGATCATCGAGACGCTCGAAGGGGAAGTGTCGGCGTACATCCCGACGAACGTGATCTCCATCACGGACGGCCAGATTTACCTGCAACCCTCCCTGTTCTACTCGGGTGTTCGGCCCGCTGTGGACGTGGGGATTTCGGTTTCCCGGGTGGGTGGCAACGCCCAGATCTCGGCCATGAAGGACAAGCGGGTCGCCGGTGGGTTGAAGCTGACGCTGGCCCAATTCCGCGAGTTGGAAGCCTTCGCCCAACTCGGGACGGAACTCGACAAAGCCACGCAACAGCAACTCGACCGCGGTTACCGCATGGTCGAAATCCTAAAGCAGTCCCAGTTCAAGCCGTTGAATGTGGTTGATCAGGTCATGATCATTTACGCCGGAAATTCCGGCGGCCTGGATGAAGTCCCTGTCAAGCAAACCAAGGCTTGGGAAGAACAGTTCCTGACCTTCATGAAAGACCAGAAGCCCGAAGTGCGAAATGCGTTGGTGAAAGAACGCAAGATCACTGATGAACTGGGCAAGAAATTGGATGAGGCGATCAAGGACTTCAAAGGCCAGTTCAAGGCCTGATGAATTGTGAGTGTTGACGGACCCAATGGCTGAAGCACGGGTCCGGGGTTTGGGTGTCGAAGTAATTCTTTGGGATACGTGACGAGCCATGGCCAACCTTCGTCAACTCGTTCAACGCCGCAAGGCTGTTCGCAACATCCGCAAGATCACGCGGACGATGGAACTGATTGCGACGGCCCGCTTCAAGAAAGCCCTCGACCGGGCCTCGGAAGCGGAAGCGTACACCCGCAAGATCGCGGAGATTGCGGCCGACCTGACCAGTGCCGGTGGCGAGGCTTCTCATCCGCTGTTGGTGGTCCGGCCGGTCATCAAGCGAAGCTTGTTGCTGGTGATCTCGTCGAATCGCGGACTGTGCGGCGGTTACAACGGCGGCATTTTGCGAGAAGCCACCAAACGCATCCGTGAAATGCAAGCGGCCAACCTGCCTTTCGCCTTGGAGGCATCCGGCAAAAAGGCCATTGCCCTGCTGAAGTATCAGCAGATTCCGATGCAGGCGACCTACACGCAGTTTGAAGACAAGCCCGCCTACAATCAGGTGGAGCCGATCGCCGACAAGATGATTGATCTTTATATCAGCGGCCAAGTGGACCAAGTCCAGGTCGCCTACATGAAGTTCATTACCGCCTCCCGGCAGGTTCCGGTGGTGGAGACCCTGTTGCCGCTCGGTTCGGTCACCACGACGAAAGCCACTAAACCGGCTGGCAGCGGAGTTGAATACGAATACATCCCAGGCGCGACGGAGATCCTGAACGCCATCGTTCCGGTGGCTTTCAAGCAACGATTGTTCAAATGTTTCTTGGATGCGGCCGTGAGTGAGCAAATCGCCCGCCGGGTGGCCATGAAAGCGGCGACCGAAAACGCCGCCGACTTGATTAAGAGTATTTCGCAGCAATACAACCGTGCCCGTCAGGCCAAGATTACCAAGGAAATCAGTGAGTTGATCGCCGGGGCCGAAGCGTTGAAGTAACAGGTGAAAGCCATGAGTGCATTACCGCCGGATTTGGCTGCGTTAAGCGTGGCCGAGAAACGAGAACTGTCACGGTTGTTATTGGAGAGCATCGCCGACGAGGAAATGTCGCTGACAGATGCTCAAATGGCTGACTTGGATATGAGGATCGAAGAAGATCGTCGGAATCCAGATGATGGCAGGCCGTGGGAAGAAGTTCTGGCCGAGTTGACGGGAAGAAAATGAGTTTTCGAGTTTCCATCAAGCCGCGAGCCGCCGCAGACATGGAAGAAGCCAGAAAATGACTCGAAGACCAACGAGACGGGTTGGGACAAGAATTGGTCGGTGAGATCCGAACGACAATCTCATCGATTCAAGTAATGCCGAAGCGATTTAAGGAAGTAAGAACTGGATATCGACGTGCGCTGGTTCACCGGTTTAATTACGTGATCGTTTTTCGGCATGATGAATTGAAAGTCACCATTGTGGCGGTGTACCACGCGAGTCGAAACCCGGGAACTTTGTTGAGACGACTCGACGAGGATCAGGCCGAAGGGGACAACGATGACGATCCCTCAACGTCGGCCCCTTGAGTTTCAGTCCCTTGATGAGATGCTGGTGGATGTCGAAAACCTTCACCATTACGGTTATCGGCCGGTCGGAAAATGGAATCTCACCCAAGTGACAGGACATTTGGGCGAGTGGATGCGATACCCGATGGACGGGTTTCCCAGGATGCCCCCGCCGGTTCGGGCCATGATGTGGGTGTTGCGAAACACCATCGGAAAACAGGCAAAACGGAAGATCCTGACGACCAAAACATTCGCTATGGGCGGGCCGACGATTAAAGAATCGGTTCCCGTGCCGGATGGCGACGAACAAGAGGCGATTTCAAGGTTTCGGGATGTAGTCGGGCGAATGAAGGCTTATGAGGGAGTGTTGATTCCCTCGCCGTTGTTCGGTCCGCTCACCCGAGACGAGTGGGTGGGATTGAGTTTGATTCACGCCGCCCACCACCTGAGTTTTTTGCTGCCGAAAACGAGTTGATTTGATTTGTAACGCCGGTCGGACGACCTCGGAGAAAACATAATGGCCGCTGCCGCGATCAAGGGCCGGATTATTCAAGTCATCGGTTCGACGTTCGACGTCGAGTTCGACGGCGCGACAATGCCGGACATCTACAACGCCGTGACGGTGAAGGCGGAACACAAGACGTTCCCCATCAACCTGACGGGCGAAATCCAGCAGCACCTCGGGGGCAGCCGGGTGCGCTGTGTGGCTCTTGGTTCCACTGACGGGTTGACCCGCGGCATGGAAGTCCTCGACAGCGGCAAGGCCGTGCAAGTGCCGGTCGGGATGGAAACGCTCGGCCGGGTGTTCAACCTCCTTGGCCAGCCGATTGACGGTCGCGGCCCGATTGACGCCAAGGAATCGCGGTCGATTCACCAAAAGCCGCCAAAGTTCGCCGATCTGTCCCCCAAGTCCGAAGTGCTGGTGACCGGGATCAAGGTGATCGATCTGCTGATTCCACTGGCCCGCGGCGGGAAGGCCGGTCTGTTCGGCGGGGCCGGTCTCGGCAAGACGGTTATCTTGCAGGAACTTATCGCCCGGATCGCCAAAGAATATAAGGGCTACTCGGTGTTCGCCGGGGTGGGTGAGCGGACCCGCGAAGGGAACGACCTTTGGCTGGAAATGCAGGAAACGAAGACCGGCTCTGGCGCCGATGCCAAGGCGGTTATCGACAGCACCGCGATGGTCTTCGGCCAGATGAACGAACCGCCGGGCGCCCGTCTGCGGGTGGCCCTGTCTGCCCTGACGATGGCCGAATGGTTCCGGGACAGCACCGGGGCTGAAACGCTGTTGTTCGTGGACAACATCTTCCGGTTCTCCCAAGCCGGTTCGGAAGTGTCGGCCCTCTTGGGTCGGATGCCGAGCGCCGTGGGTTACCAGCCGACGCTGGCCACGGAAATGGGCGAGTTGCAAGAGCGGATCACCTCGACCAGCAAGGGGGCCATCACCTCCGTGCAGGCCGTGTATGTTCCGGCTGACGACCCAACCGACCCGGCCCCGGCCAACACGTTCCAGCACTTGGACGCCTTCATTTACCTCGAACGGTCGATCTCCGAAAAGGGGATTTACCCGGCCGTGGACCCGCTGGCCTCGAACAGCCGTCTGCTTGACCCGCAAATCGTCGGCGAACGGCACTTTAACATTGCCCGCCGTGTGCAGACGATTCTTCAGCGGAACAAAGAACTTCAGGACATCATCGCCATCCTCGGGGTGGACGAATTGTCCGAAGACGACAAGAAGGTCGTGAACCGGGCCCGCCGCATCGAGCGGTTCCTGTCCCAGCCGTTCTATGTCGCCGAAGTGTTCATCAATATCCCCGGCAACTTCACCAAGCTCGAAGACACCATTCGCAGCTTCGAGGAACTTTGCGACGGCAAGTGGGACCACCTGCCGGAAGGGGCCTTCATGTACGTCGGCACCATCGAAGAAGCCGACGCCAAGGCCAAGAAGATGGCCGGCAAGTAAGACGGCGGGCAAAGGCCGGGCGCTTGTCCCCCGGCCTTTGATTGTTTCACCGTCCTTGAGAATCAGAACCTTCCCATAACCACCAGTGCGGTCCCATGTCCAAGTCTCTTCAATGCGTGATCGTCACCCCGGAACGGGCGATTCTGGATGAGAAGGCCGACTTCATCGTCCTGCCGATGGTCGATGGCGAGCTCGGCGTGCAACATGGCCGCGCCGCTTTGATCGGCCGTCTGGGCAAGGGCGAGCTTCGACTGAAGAGCGGGAACGAAACCAAAAAGATCATCATCGATGGCGGCTTCGCCCAAGTCCGTTCGGACGTGGTCACGGTGTTGACGACCCGAGTGATTGGATAATCGCGGTCCGGTCTTGGTTCGTTGACTTGACTGGCTTCACCCAAACAAAAGGCCCGCGTCTCATGAGACGCGGGCCTTTTGTTTGGGTGAAGCCAGTGATGAAACCGGCTTTCTTCGTCACTTCCGCAACTTTTTGAATTCCTCAAGCGTAATCACCCCGTCTTTGTCAACATCAAGCCGTGACCACAGCAATTGGGCCACCAGCGGATTGTCGCTCAATTGCGGCGTGATGCGGACGAAGTTGGCATACTCGTCCTTGTCGATCTTCCCGTCGCCGTTGAGGTCAAATTTCTTGAAGATGTCGGCCGGGTCAAAATGTCGCAAGTTGCCCATCGTCACCGATGATCCCACCGGCACGACGTATTCGACGTAACCAAGCATCATCTCGTCATACGTCTGAGGCCCCCATCGCACGGTTTTCGAGGCATCCGGGTTGGCGGGGTTGCTCTTGCTGTTGTCGAACCAGCCAGTCGCATCAATCACGGTGTCCTTTTTCAATTCCAAAGGCTGGGCGAGCCGGTAATACAACTGCCAGTTGAAGTCGAAATTTGGGACGTCAAGAACCGTTTCCTTTTTGCCGCCGGGCGGCGTGATCTCGTACCGGAAAGCCTGGCCGCGAAGGTGCATGTGCGGCAGGAAGGCGAGCACGGTCACATCGGCCGGGAGTTTCAGTTTGGCGGCCTCAGGGTGATGGGACGCCCCGGCGGGGATCTTAAGTCCCGTGTTGGCGATGCCGACCACGCGCACCTCATGTTCCGGCGGGTTCTTCGCAAAAATGAGGCCGATCCGGGTTTGGTCCTCGGTCGCGGTTCCGTTGGGCGTGTAGTGCATTTGGAAGAACAGACGCGATCCCTTCGGCAATTTCTTAGCGTAGCCTTCGGGATAATTCAACACGCTCTGTCCCGGCACATACGGGGCGAAAAAGCCGGAGCTTTCGTCGCCTTCCGGATCACGGGCGTTGGGTTCCTTCTTGGGAGGAAGAATGAACACCAACACATGGTGAACCACCTCGCGGGCCGAGGGGCGAACCTCCAAGGCTTTCACCCATTTGTCTTCGGTCAGATGGGTTTCAACCGTCACCTTCTGATAGGGCATGATCCCCGTGGCCTTCACGGCCACCGGCTTCTCAAACTGATAAACGGCGTCCGGCTTTCCGATCAGCCAGCCCCCCTCGAACGTCCGGGGTTGCGGGGCGTCGGCTTCATTTCCCTTGGGGCGGTCACTCTTCAACCACGCAAGCAAATCGGTTTTATCCGTGTCGGACATCGTCCGGTCATTGACCCAAGGGCTGGTTTTGGCGGGCGTGGTCGGAACGGCAAACCACGGCGGCATGGTTCCTTTCTCAACCACCTTGCGAATCGTTGCGGCATGGGCCACCACATCGTCATAGGTGTCCATGCTGAACGGGCCGACTCCACCGGCATGATGACATTCGACACAATTGGCTTGAATGATGCGGGAAATGCGATTGTGATATGTCACATCCGAGACAATCGCTTTGGACTTGCCGAGATCCAATTCGCAGCCCGGCGCCGTGGTCGCTGCCGGGTCGGCCAGTCGGTTGGCCAGCAGAGATTGGATCGCCTCGTCCAAATAATGGCGATTCGGGGTCTCGCGAGAATAGCCCAAGCCATACTGATCATCGATGGCCCCGCGATACACGAGTGTTCGATGACTGTCGATCAGGAACACTTCGGTTGTCGTGGTGACACCGAGTGTTTTGCCGAAAATTCCGTCGCGGTCGTGAACGTATGAACCTTTGAGTTTGTGCGCGGCCACGAAAACCCGCATCTCTTCCGGCTTTTGATTCGGCACCGAATTGACGTAAAGGATGCCAATTCCCTTCGCGGCCAGCGTTTCTTCGAGCTTGGCCAGCGTCGGACCGTATTTCTTGCTGATCGGACAGACGGTGCTGGTGAACGCAACCACCAAGCCATTTTTCCCGATCACATCTTTAATCTTGATATCACGTTCGCCCAAATCTTTGAGGACGGCATCGGGAACCATTCGGCCAATTCCGGCGGAAGCCGGGGCGAGAACTTGCGGACCTTCTCGAACGGAATTCTTCACGGGAGTTGCCGGGGCGGGGGCCGGTTCTTTCGCCTGGGGAGCCGGTCGTCCCAAATGAGTTCGGATTTCGTCGATGGTCAGGAAACCATCGTTGTTTTTATCGGCCCCTTTGAGGAGCTTTTGCAAGTCCGCGTGATCCTTCAACTCATCGGCCGACAGTTTGCCATCGCCGTTGGTGTCGAGTTGTTTGAAACGAACATCAATCTCATCAGACCGGGCCGGCAACGCGAGCGAGAGCGTCCACCCGCAGGCCAGGACAAACAGAAAACGGGTTTTCATCGACAATGACCCCATCCGAAGAATAACGGCCCGGTTCGCGGCAGTCGCGTTCCGGGCGTCATCCGGTACAACACTGATACCCCGGCGGAGTTACAATGTTTCGGCAGTCATGGGCCGATTGCCCGTTCAGACGAGTAGATTTGCGGAAGATTTGTTCATGATCTCACCGCTCACCCCGCCTTTTCCAAACCGGTCAATGTCCCGGAACCGGAACCGAATTTTTCGGCATTGATGTCCATTCGCTGCAACATGCTCACAAAGAGATTGCTCAATGGCGGGGCGTTTTTTGGATCGAACGCCAAGTGTTGCCCGTGTTTGAAGCCGCCGCCCGCCAGAAGCACGGGGAGGTTTTTGCAGGAGTGATTACTGGCGTTGCCCAAATTGCTGCTGAAAAACACCATCGTCCGGTCAAGCAGGGTGGCCCCTTCCTCTTTTGTTTGCTTCAACTTGCTCAGCAAGTCGCGCACGACTTTGAGCTTTTCCACTTCCAGCGTGCGAAGTTGGGCCAGTTTGACCGGATCTTGGCCGTGATGGGACAGGTCGTGGTGGGCCATCGTCACACCCGGAATCGGCGGCACCGTGCTGGCCCCGCCGAGCATGATGGTAATGAGGCGGGTCGAATCGGTTTGCAGGGCCAAATGAGTGAGATCGAACAACAATCGGGTTCGGCCAATCAGGTCGCCGGAGTTGGGGATATCCTGCGGTTGCTTCGCATCGACCTTGGGCTTGGGTTTCTTCGCCCATTCCTCATTCTTGGCAAGTCGTAGTTCCAATTCGCGGACGCTGGTGAAATACTCGTCCAGTTTTTCGCGGTCGTTGGCGCCAAGATCGGATGCGAGTTTCTTCGCCTGATCCCCGACTGAATCGAGGATGCTTCGGCCGTCCCGCAATCGCCGGGCTTGGGCCGCCACTTCATCGGGACGTCCTTCGATGAACAATTTGGCAAACAGCCGCGATGGTGAGAAATCCGAGGGGACGAGCGCCCCGCTGCGGGTCCACGACAGGCCAAATCCCTCTCCCGAGAGGGACAGGCTGGGATAACGAGTTTCTGTGCCGATCTTCTCAGCCGCGAACTGGTCAAGGGAGATCGTGTTGCGAAACCCGGAGCGTCGCTCGGGATGCGGAGCGGCCGTCAGGAAACTGTAAATGGAGTCGTGCGAATTTTCGATGTCCGGGTGAGACAGTCCGGAGATCACCGTCATGTCGTCGCGGTGGTCCTTGAGAACGTCCAAATATGGCGTCAGGGCGTAATCCTTCCCGGCTTTCTCCGGGAAGAAATTGGCCGGGTGCAGGCCGAGCGGCGTGCAGACACATACCATCCGGCGAGGGACGACGGGGGTGGCCCCAAAGGCGCGCGTCGGAGCCAGTGCATCAAGCCAAGGCAACGCCAAAGACACACCGGCGGCCCGAAGGAATGTTCGACGAGGGAGATTCATGGAAGACCCTTCGGTGGATTCTGTTACTTCGTCTGGAACGCCTTGCTCTGGACAATCTCGTGAACGAGACTTCGCAAGCCATCGTTCTTCTCACGGACTTTCTTGACGATCAATTCAACCTCGGATTTGTCACCCGCCGCCGGGGCGGCTCCGGTGGCATAAGTAAGCAACTGGATCGCCAGAGAACGGTCCAGTTGATCCTTGTCTTTCAACAATAATTGTTTGAATTCATCAATATTGCGAAACTTTCGGCCATCCGGCAATTCGTCGGCCGGGTCGATTTTCGGCCCCTCGGCATAGGGCATTCTTCGCCCTCCGATTGTCACTGGCTTTCCATTGCCGACGCTGCGGTAGTTCTCGCGCCAGCCGCCGATCACATCGAAACTTTCCAAGGCAAATCCCGGCGGGTCGATCTTGGTGTGGCAACTCGCGCAAGTGGCGATTTGCCGGTGCTTCGCCAGTTGTTCCCGAATCGTGGTGGCCCCCCGGATGTCCGGTTCGACGGCCCCGATTCCCGGCGGCGGTGGGGATGGCGGCGTGCCGAGAATTCGATCCAGCACCCACGCTCCGCGAACCACCGGCGAGGTGCTGGTTCCGTTGGCCGTCACTTTGAGTACGCTCCCCATCGTCAGGACGCCGCCCCGATGGCTGTCGGCGGGAAGCATCACCTTGCGGAGTTGCGGCCCCTCCACGCCGGGGATGCCGTAATGTTTGGCCAAACGCTCATTGAGGAAAGTGAAATCAGAAGCGACGAAGTTGGTCAGGCTCAGATCATTGTTGAGGAGTTCTTTGAAAAACAATTGCGTTTCCCCCACCATTGAGGTCTTCAGCATTTCGTCAAATTCCGGGTAGAGTCGAAAATCAGGGGCGGTGAAATCGATGTCCCGCAGACCAAGCCATTGGCCGACGAAGTTCTCGGTGAAGGCGGCGGCCTTCGGATGTTTGAGCAGTCGCTCGACTTGGCCCCGGAGAACATCCGGCTGATTGAGTTTTTGCTGCCCGGCGAGAGCGAGCAACTCGTCGTCTGGCATCGTACTCCACAGAAAATAGGACAACCGATTGGCCAGCGCGAATTCGCCAAGTTTGCCCGGTTTTTCACGAAGGAACAAGAAATCCGGCGAGACAAGCACGCTCTTCAAGCCGACTCGCACCGCTTGCTCGAAGGAGTATTTCTCGGCCAATTTCTTGTTCACAAGATTAATGAATGGCCTCACCTCATCGTCCGACACCTGTCGGCGAAATGCCCGTCGGACGAAATCCCGCATGATCCGTTCGACATCGGCCTCGGGGTTCTTCGAGACGACTTCCACGCGTCTGCCATCGTTGTAAACCGGCGACGACGCCTGCGGAAGATCGCCAAAAATGCGGCGGTGGCTCTCGGGAGGCCACACGTCATGCAACGGCCCCTCCACATCCACCCATTGCACGGCCAACCCGGCACCGTCGTATTTCTCGGCCCCGAGTTTCACGACGGTCTGGGCGTTCGCCAGCCCGTGGGGAGCGATGCGGATGTGATTCCTCGCCTCGAAGTGATCGACAAATTCGATGACTTTCGGCTTGTCGGCCGGAACATCGAAGTATCCCACCAAATGGTTCTTGGTTCCCATCAACATGGGACCGGCATCCACACGAAAAGTGACCGGTTTGTCAGCGCTTTGATGACCGAAGGCCGAAATGCGAATCCGATATTTCCCCCGGTCCTGCGGATAGAACTGCCCCACGGTGATCGCGTTCCAGTGCGACGAACTGTACATCACCAACGCATCTTCTCTCTGAAGGTAAACGCTCTCGGTGGAGACCTTCACCGCGCGTTCGTCCTTGAGCAGCAGGCGTTTTTTGAACACCGGCGGCTGTGGCAAATTGGCGATGGCCACCCCCAAGGCCGTGTCGGCAGCCTCCAGATAGCGATCAATCAGAAATGAAGAGGCATGAAGGGCCTCGGCGTTGTTGTCGAACCCGTTGGCCGACGAATCGGGCGGGAGCATTTCACGCAGGTCGATGTCCACTCCCAACAGATCGCGGACGGTGTTCTCGTATTCAATCCGGTTGAGCCGACGAAGGGCCACCCTCCCCTGCCCGGCGTTTTTGGCGGGGATTGATTCAAGCCTTCCCGCGATCCAATCAGTCAGGACAAGGATATCTTTGTCCGGCGGACGCGGTTCTGACTTCGGCGGCATCTCGCGCGCTTTGATCCGCTTGAGGACTTCCTGCCATCGCTCTCGGTTGGCCACATCGGCAAACTCCGGGAGCAGTTTGTCCACCCGCAATTTTCCCTTGGGCTGTTTCGCCTCCGACGCATGACAACTTGAACAATGGGAAACCAGCAAAGGCCGGATCTTGGCTTCAAAGAGAGCGTGATCGGGTTGATGCGATTTGTCTTGGGCTTTGAGCGACACCATCGGGAGAACGAGCACACTAAAAAAGAGTGCCTTCAATGCACTTGGGAACCATCGTTCAAAGGTGATGCGGTTCACGGAGAGTCCGGAGAGTCGAGATCAGGAGGGGGCGGGAAGGCAGTCAACCTCCTGAATGTACTCGTTCGGCCGATTCAACTCAACGAATTTCGGGCAAAGGCAGGCAGCCAATTTCATCACGCCAGAATCTTCGTGACCACTTTGCCGGCCACATCCGTAAGCCGGAAATCACGGCCGGCGTGGCGATAGGTCAGTTTTTCGTGATCCATGCCCAGAATGTGCAACAGGGTCGCGTGGAAGTCATGGAGATGAACTTTATCCGTGGCGGCATACCAGCCATAATCGTCCGTGGTGCCGTAGCGGAATCCCGGTTTGACGCCGCCGCCGGCCATCCAGATGGTGAAGCCTTCCGGGTTGTGATCGCGGCCGTCGTTGCCGCCCCCCTCGACGGTCGGGGTCCGACCGAACTCGCCGCCCCAGATCACCAGCGTGTCTTTTAACAGTCCACGAGATTTCAAGTCTTTCAGCAAACCGGCGATTGGCTTGTCCACTTCGCGGGCGTTCTTTTCGTGTCCCTTTTTGAGATTGCCGTGCTGGTCCCATTGCACCATTGAATCGCTGTGGGTCACCTGCACAAAGCGAACGCCCCGCTCGGCAAAACGCCGGGCGAGCAGGCACTGGCGGCCGAAGTTTGAGGTTACTGGTTCGTCGATTCCGTACATGGTTTTCGTCGCGGCTGTTTCCTTGGAGATGTCTTCCACTTCGGGGATGGAACGCTGCATCCGAAAAGCCAGTTCAAATGAATCGATCCGGCCCTCAAGGGAGAGATCGGGGCCGGTGCGGTTAAGATGGTCGCGGTTCATCTCGGCCAGCAAATCAAGCTGGTGACGTTGAAGACCGGCCGGGATTCCGGCGTTTTGGATGTAGCGGATTTTCGCCTGCTCGACGGGCACGCTGGCGTTCCCAATGGGCACTCCCTGACAGGCGGCGGGGAGAAATGCCGATGCCCAGTTGTTCACGCCGCCGTGGGCGAGCGTCGGACAAACGGTGACGAACGCGGGGAGGTTTTGGTTCTCCGTTCCCAACCCGTAGGAGATCCACGAACCCATGCTCGGCCGGACAAAACTGTCGCTGCCGGTGTGCAATTTCAGCAACGCCCCGCCGTGGGCCGGGTTGGTTCCGTGCATCGAGTGGATGAAGCAAAGATCATCCACACATTCGGCGACATTAGGGAACAATTCGCTCACCTCGATGCCGCTTTGGCCGTATTTTTTGAACTTCCACGGCGAGCGAAGCAAGGTTCCCGTCTCGGCAAATTGCACGCGGGGTTTGTTGCCGGGAAACGGCTTGCCGTGATCGCGGGTGAGCAGGGGCTTGGGGTCGAACGTGTCCATGTGCGATGGCCCCCCCTTCATGAACAGGAAGATGACCCGCTTCGCCCTCGCCGGGAAATGCGGCTTCTTCGGGGCCAACGGATCGACGGCCGCCGAGGCCGTTTCCGTCAGCATCGACGTGAGAGCCAGTGAGCCAAAGCCGAGGGCCGACTGCTTCAAAAACTGGCGACGCGACATGGTCATGGGATTCTCCCTGTTTAATTCACGTAGATGAATTCGTTCGCCGCCAGTAGCACATGCCCGAAGAAGGCCCACGCCTTGGCCCGTCGTTTGACGGCATCCGGTTCGTCGGCATTCAACTCTTTCTCAAATCCCGCGATGGCTTTTTTGGCCCGTTCTTCTTCCCGATCCGTCGGGGGACGACCATAGGTCGTCAAGTAAAGTTGTCGCACCTTTCCCGCATCATCGAGCGTCTTGTCTTCCAATAACCGGGAAGTCAGTTTCGTCGCCGATTCAACCATCAGCGGCCCGTTCATCATGAACAGGGCTTGTGTGGCCACCGTGGTCGTCGCCCGGTCGCCGTTGATGACGGTGGCATCCGTCCCGTCGAAAAGTTGAAACACATCGTAGATGTTGTTGCGGATCACCGGCAAATAGATCGACCGCCGCCGGGTGTCGTAGGTGGTTTTGTCCTTCGAGGTGTGGTCGAACAGATAATCTCGGTTCTTGATGTTTTGCAGCGATGGCCCGCCCATCGACTTGTCGAGATTGCCGCTGACTGCCAAGAGGGAATCCCGGATGGCCTCGGCTTCCAGACGGCGAACATTGGCCCGCCAGTGGAGGCGGTTATCCGGATCGGCTTCGGCGCTGTTGGCGTCGAACGTGCTGCCCATTTGATAAGTGGCCGAGAGCATGATTTGCCGATGTAGGGCCTTAATCGACCAACCGCCTTCGACGAATCGCAACGCGAGCCAATCAAGCAATTCGGGATGGCTTGGCTTCTCGCCAATCAAGCCAAAGTTATCCGTCGAACGCACCAATCCCTGGCCGAAATGCCAGCGCCAGACTCGGTTGACCATTACTCGGGCCGTCAATGGGTGGTCCTTCTTCGTCAGCCACTTCGCCAACTCCAACCGACCACTCTCCTTGTCCGCAAGCGGCGATTGTTTGGCTCCGGCCAGCACGACCGGGAATTGCCGGGGGACGAGTTTGCCGGGCGTCAGGTGATCCCCGCGAAGCAACACTTTTGTGTTCGCCACGCTTCCTTCGGTGACGCCGAGAGCCGTGGGGAGTTCGGCAGACACCTTTTCAAGCTCGGCCAATTCATCTTTGCGTTTCTTGAGTTCGACGGCCTCTTTGATGGCTTTGATGGCTTCTTTCAGGGAGGCAATCTTCTCGTCGTGTTCGGCCTTCTTGGCGATCTCCTCGGGGGTGGCCAACGGGTTTTCATACCAGCGGGCCACTTTCTTGAAATGCTCCATCGTCTTCGTGCTTTGGAAGATGCCCGCCAGACCGTAGTAATCGTCGATGGTCACCGGATCGAATTTGTGATTGTGGCAGCGGGCACAGCCAAGCGTCAGCCCCAAGAACGCCCGGCCGACGGTGTCCACCTGCTCATCGACGATGTCCATTTCCATCTTCTTGGCGTCCACCTCGGCCAGCACTTTCGCCCCAAGAGCGAGAAAGCCGGTGGCGATCAATCGCTCGTGCCGGGTGGCGGTATCCGGGGTTGGGAGCAAATCCCCGGCGAGTTGTTCCGTCAGGAACTGATCGAACGGCTTGTCTTTGTTGAAGGCGGCAACCACATAATCCCGGTAACGCCAGGCATTGCCGAAAGCGATGTTCTCGTCCAACCCGTTGGAATCGGCATAGCGGGCCACATCAAGCCAGTGTCGGCCCCAGCGTTCCCCATAAGCGGGGGAAGCCAGCAAACGATTGACGAGGTTTTCGTAAGCCGTTTGCGGATTGTCGGCCGATTCCTTTAGGAACGATTCCACGTCCTCCGGAGTCGGGGGAATACCGGTGAGGTCAAGAGTCGCCCGACGGATCAAGGTTCGCCGATCCGTTGGCGGGGCGGGCCGGAGGTTTTTCGCCTCCAGTTTGGCGAGGATGAACGAATCCAATGGGGATTTGGCCCAAGCATTGTCCTTCGTCGCTGGCGGCACCGGGTTCACCATCGGCTGAAACGCCCAATGTTTTTCGCCAGGTGTGGCCGTGGTCTTTGGCGGGAAAGGGGCGCCCATTTTCGCCCAGAGAAGCAGATCGGCGATTTGCTTCTCTGTGAGTTTCTTTTTGGGCGGCATCCGCTTGTCCGCGTCGGCGTGTTGCACCAATTGAAGCAACAGGCTTTGCTCGGCTTTCGCCGAGTTGATGAGCATTTCGCCGGAACTGCCGCCACGACGGAAAGCCTCGGCCGAATCGAGACGCAGATCGGATTTTTGCTTTTCCGGCCCGTGACAAGAGAAACAGTTGTCGGCGAGCAACGGCCGGATGCGCGTTTCAAAAAAGCGGACATCCTCCGGCTTCAACGGCGGTTCCCCGGCGAAGCCGGACGGGATGATTCCGCAGATCAAGATCAAAGTGGCATATCGCTTCATTCGCGGACTCGAATGTGGGCGGGTGGGATCGGGGCGGGAGCCAACGGGGAGAGGATGAGATTATCCTCGATTCCCTTTCCATTTTCCAGTTCGAGCCGGAAACTTTCTGATCTTCTTCATCCTTGCATCCCGCCGACACGTCGGGCACAATCATCGCCGTGATGGTCCAACGTGTCTTTTGTCAGGAAGCGCCGATGACGAAACTGCTGCTCACGATGGCGATGATTTTCTGTTCCCTTCCGGCGATCATCGCGGCCGATCCGCCGCCGGTTGATCTGGGGAAAGTCACCGAGAAGCATGTGATGATTCCCATGCGGGACGGCAAAAAGTTATCGGCCTATCTCTATTTTCCCGAGGGCAAAGGCCCGTGGCCGGTGATCTACGAACAACGATACGCCGACCTTCGCGGAGCGGAGACGCGCAAATCCTTCGCCAAGTTGGCCGTGCCAGGGTATGTCGTGTGCGTGGAGAATTTCCGGGGGGCCTACCAGTCCGAGGGAACATGGGTTGGTTACCGGGCGCTTGGCTGGGGCGAATTGAAAGACGGTTACGACACGGTCGAATGGCTGGCGAAACAGGAATGGTCCACCGGGAAAGTCGGCACGCTGGGAAGCTCGCAGGCGGGTTTCGCCCAAAACTTTTTGGCAATCACGCAACCGCCGCACCTGGTTTGCCAATACATGATCGACACCGGCCTGAGTCTTTATCACGAAGGCTACCGGATCGGCGGCGCCACCCGGCCGATCCGCTTCAAGGGGATGGGGGCGGTCTGTCGTGATCCGTTGGATAACCAGAAGCTCATGCAAGAATGGTTCGCCCATCCGACCTACGACGACTATTGGGCGGCCGAGGATTGCTCCAACCACTTTGACAAAATGAACGTCCCCTGTTTCACGGTCGGCAGTTGGTTCGATTTCATGTGTGTCGGCTCCGTGGACAGTTACATTGGCCGACAGCACAAAGGGGGGCCGAAATCGCAAGGAACACAGCAACTGCTGATCGGCCCGTGGCTGCACGGACGCTTCAAAGACACCAACAAATCCAATGAAATGATCTTCCCGGAGAATGCCAAATTCCCGCTGGATGAACATGCCATCCGCTGGTTCGACCATTACTTGAAAGGCATCGACAACGGCGTGGAGCGTGAACCGACCGTGCGTTATTACGCGATGGGGGCTATCGGCGAAAAAGAGACTCCCGGCAACGAATGGCGCACCGCCAGGGACTGGCCGATTGCCGCGAAAAAAACCTCGTACTATTTGCACCCGGAAGGAAAGCTGAACACAACCGCCCCGACAGAAGAATCGGCCTCCACGACGTTTTTCGCCGACCCAGTGAACCCCGCAAAAATCCCCGGTCCTCCCTTCCCTGGCGCCAAGGATGCTCGCGACTTTGAGAAGCAAGCCGAAGTGAAAACATTCACCACGGATGTGCTGACCGCCCCCGTCGAATGGACCGGCAAGATCCAGACCGAGTTGTGGGTTTCCTCGACGGCCAAAGACACAGATTTCATTGTCCGCGTGTGTGATGTCTATCCGGACGGCCGGTCGATGCTTCTGGCCGATTACATTCGCCGGGCCAGATACCGGGATGGCTACGAGAAGGAAGTGATGATGGAGGAAGGTAAGATTTACAAGGTGGCGTTCGATGTCGGCTGGATCAGCCAGGTCTTCAACAAGGGTCACCGCATCCGTATCACCGTCGCCAGCACCGGGGCGCAGTTCTATGAGACAAACCCCAACACCGGCGAGCCCCTGACCATCGAACCACCCGCGAAGACGGTGGTGGCAAAGAACACAGTTTACTTTGACAAGAAGAACGCCTCGCGGGTGATCGCCCCGGTAGTTTTGCAGAAGTGATGTTGGCGAGAACCACGTTTGGAAACCGTCCTCACTCTGCTCATGAGGATGGTAACTTCTTTTGAGCTCAAATGTTCCAAGCCCCGGCGATTGGAAAGAGGGTATTTCCAATCCTCGAAACCGAACAGTCGCGGCGTCAGATGCGTCTATAATAATGTGGAGTTTTTCGGATAACCTCACCATTCGGCTGGCATTTCCCCTCCGTGCCTGCTCCCGGGAACTTGTTCCCCGCCCAGATTCCTTCTTTGCCTATACATTTGAGAAGTGAATCGTTTTTCGGAGATCCTCTGTGAGCAACGCGGAATCGGCCGTCTCTCCCGCCGCCGACCGGCGTCCTTGCCGCATTTTGTGCGTGGACGACAATCAAGACATCGCAGACACCAGCGTCAGCCTGTTCAAAGCCTATGGCTTCGACGCCCGGCCCTGCTACGACGGCCACTCTGCTGTGCGACTGGCCAAAGACTTCCAACCGGACCTTTGTTTCCTTGATTTGAATATGCCGGGAATGGAAGGAGATGAACTGGCCGTTCACCTGCGAGAACAGGCCGGCACACGGCCAATGACGCTCATCGCGCTCACCGCCATGAGCAGTTTGGGATATGTGCTGCGGACAGAGGCCGCCGGTTTCTCCCAATATTTGGTCAAACCGGCCGACCCCGAGGAATTGGTCAATATCGCCAGAAACACGGTCGTCTGAGGGTGGCCGGGTCGATCAACGCCGGGGAATCATCGGATTGGTGTCACCGGATTGCGGCGGTCGTCGCACCACTTTGGTGGCGTGCAGCCGATAGGCCAGTTCCAAGAGGATTTCCCGCACGTGAACCGATGTGTCGGCGGCCTTCTTGTTCTTGCCCTCGAAAGCATCATTGGCTTGGGGCGGGGAGAGTTCGGATTTCATATCGCATCCCAATTTTAAATCATTTCATGTTTGATGGCTGGATCTCAGCATTTTCCATACCGGAAGTTGAACACCCGTGAATTCATGGGCATTTCTCCAAGATGTGCAATTTCACCAGAGTATGTGTGTTGGAATTGACCAGTCAAAATTGCACAGTAAGCAGACGGGGCTCAAGTCTTCAGGCGATTCCGAACAATTTTGAGTGGAATCGCCTGTTTTTACCTGCCAAAGATGAAATGTGAGTGATTTCTCACGGTTTGGCGCGGGCCTTGCAAAAGATCATTCCATTCTTCCCGGCGATTCTGCGTCGGGAACCCAATTCAGGGAGTGTCAAATGACTTACGTCATCATCCGGCGGTGCCCCGTTTGCCCAACCATTAACGAACATGTTGAGCGATTGTTTACCGCCTTCAAAAAAGATCGACATGTGTTGGTGGTGCGGATCGACGGGTCGTTGGATGAGTTCACCATCTTGGTCGATGGAGAACAGATTCCGGGCATGTATGACGATTGTTTGAGACCGGTGGAAGACTTGGTTTCGGATATCCGCGAAGTGATGCACGCTCCCGCCGCTGTTTGAAGTGTGGTATTCAACCGCCGCCATCCAGTTTTCGCATGAAATCCACATAAACGGCATTGGTCCAGCCGAAGCCCTCGACCATGCCGTATAGCCCTTCCTCGGCATGATCCTCCGGTTCGACCACGTTGTACTTTTCTGAAAGCGTGCCTCGCAGGGCAAATTCCCGACGGCATGTCTCGCACCAGCGTCGACGAATCTCGTTGGCCTCCTTCGCATAACCAAATCGGTCCAGCCCAGCGGCGACAATCCATTGCAACGGCGCCCAGCCATTGGGGAAAGCCCACTGACGGCTGGCGCATGGCTCCAAGGTGGTCACCATGCCACCGGGTTGCAGAAACTTCGGTAACCAACGGCCGACGATCTTCGCCGCCTGATCCTTCGTGGCCCAACCGGCCCAGAGGGGGTAGAAACCGGCGAGGCTTGGCAACGGGTCGCGTCGCTCGGCCTTCCAGTCAAAATCGAGGAAGAATTCCTCCTCCGGACTCCAGAAAAGCTCGGACATCACATTCGCCCGTTCTTCCGCAGACCCTTTCCAAAACTCAGCTCCGGAAGAATTTCCTAATTCCGCATGCCAGGCGGCCAGGTCTGTTTCGCGCACATGCAAAATGCTGTTGAGACACACGGGCAGGAAGTCGAGCCAGCGCCCGGCCTCCGCCAGTGGGTTGGCTCCGTCGCATCTGGGCGAATGATCCCAACCGCTTTCACATGATGCCAGAAAATGGCTGTAGTTGATGTCGTGATAGCGCGACAACCCCCGATACTTGCGCCGCTCGTGCGGATGCTTTTCCCCCAGCCAGCAACCCTCATGTTCCCGCACGGCGAGATTTGTCATCCGCTTCAGAAACTCCGTCGTGCCCGGGTCGCTCCTTGCCTTCAGGACGGTCAAGGCGAGATCAACCATCCGGGTGAAAAATGGCGGCTGGCTACGGGAGGTAAAGTAATACCTCGTTCCATTGGGGATGAAGCCGAACCGCTCGATCAGATGGGCCATGTTCTCAACAATGTCGAGAATCAGCCACTCGCGAGAGGTGCCGACAAGGCCGAGGGCCATGAAGAAACTATCCCAGTAATACAGTTCCTGAAAAAGCGGCCGATGGGCGTCGGCGCTAGGCACCAGATAAGCCCTCGGCACACCGATCAGGGTTCCCGTGTCGGTCGGTTGATGACGGATCAGCCGCTCCCAGAACGAATCAATGTATGTTGATATGTTCGGGGTGGTTCGGGGAGAGGATATGTCGTTGCTCATTTGGCGCCCAGCAGCACGGCCGCCTCGCCGGGAATCCGCCAGCTTTCTTCGGTGTCGAGCGGCGCGGTGCCGTGGCCGCCGTACCTCGCCTCTTCGCTTGACCAGATGGGATGCCAGTGGGTTCCCTGCACCGGTGGCGCGAGCAACGGTTCCGGGGCCGGTTCCAAATGCAAGTCCCTGCCGAGATTCACCACCAACAGGCGGTCTTCTCCTTCGGGCACAAAATAACGAATCACGAAGGCGGACATTCCCAACACCGCTCCATCCAGAGTGGGTGTTCGGAAGGCAGGATCGTTTTTGCGCAAAGTCAACAAATCCTTGTGCAAGGCAATCCACTCTCCCCGGTTGGCCCGTTCGGCCGGATCAAGTTTGCAGACATTGAATGTCTCCGGGGCGGCCGGGTCGCTAAACAACCGTTGACCATCCGGGGTGGCCTGGCTTCGGAATCGCCGCATGGATTCCCGGCGGCCGCGCATCACCAAGGCGGCCAGGTCCGGATGATGATCCGCGAAATAAAGGAAGGGCTTGGTGCTGCCGTATTCCTGCCCTTGGAAGAGCATCGGTGTTCCCGGTCCGAGGAGGAAGAATGCCGTCATTGCCCGGTAACGAGACGGGCTGGTGAGTTGATGAACCCGCAATCCCCGGCCGGAATTCGACACCTGATCATGATTCTCGATAAAGGTGACAAACTTGTGCCGGGGAATATCAAACGCCGGCCGGCCCCGCCGTTGACGACTGTAGCTAAATTGCTGGCCCTGATAGAGAAAGCCCCATTTCGTTGCGCTAATGAGTTCCTGCGGGGTGCCGAGATAATCGGTGTAATACCCCTCGTTTTTGCCGGTCAGGGCAACACGGATGGCATGGTGCAAATCGTCATTCCAGAGGGCATCAAGCCCGCTGCCCCCCTTCTCAATCGGCCGAACCAAATCGGCTTCCTGTGGTTCGTTTTCAGCCATGATGAACACGGAGCGAGTTCCCGCCGCCTCCCGCACGGCCCGGCCGATTTCCGTCAGAATGTGGACCGGAGAATCGTCGATGATGGCTTGGGTCGCGTCGAGCCGAAGACCGTCGAGGTGAAATTCACGAATCCAATAGGCCGCGTTGGCGATGAAGAATTCCCGCACCGGTCCGCTTTGGGGGCCGTCGAAATTAAACGGATCGCCCCACTCGGTCATATGGCGGTCACTGAGAAAAGCAGGGGCAAACTCGCGGATGTAATTCCCATCGGGTCCGAAGTGGTTGTACACCACGTCAAGGATGACGCCGAGGCCGAGCTTGTGGGCGGTGTTGATGAACATTCGCATGTCATCGGGCGGACCATATTGATGGGCGGGTGCGAACAAGCTGACCCCGTCATAGCCCCAACCGAAGGCGCCGGGAAAATCAGCGACCGGCATGACTTCCACGGCCGTGATGCCCAAATCGGCCAGTTCCGGCAACCGCTCGGCCGCCGATTTCCATGTCCCGCCGGGGGTGAAAGTGCCCAAGTGCAGTTCATAAAGAACCTGGCCTGTTTCGGTCAGCCCCGTCCAGTCGGAATCATCCCATCGAAAGGATGACGGTCCGACAACCTGGCTTGGCCCATGCGGGCCATCCGGTTGACATCGAGAGGCCGGGTCGGGAAACAGGATCGGCCCGCCATCCAACCGGAAACGATAAAGCGAGTCGGCGGTAACCCCCTCGCACCAACCGGAATAATATCCCCCGGCCTCCGGATTCAGCGGAATCGTCGTCCCACCCTCGAAAACCGCTTCCACGGTTGAGCGAGCCGGCGCCCACACACGCAAGTGAACGCCACGATCAGGAATGACCTCGGCCCCAATGGGATAACGTCGGGGAACGGGAGAATCTTCTGCCATGTGGAATATCCCTTAATCACTCAAATACATTTTTGCGGTCTTGGACGGAGAACATCAGTGCCCGGCTTGATTTCAGATCAATAGGCCTCGGCGTGGATGAAAAGTGGAAATTATTGGAATGAAAATCACCCTCCGCTACGAAAACAATCGCTTCAATCACCACACCACGAAGCATCAAATGTTGGAGTCAACATGTTCGCATCGAACCTTCGCCAAGGGTTCAACAAAGCAAATGTGATGCCGTTTTCCGAGACCGATGACCGCCAGATTTTTGCCACATTTGCCCCGACAGTTTCCCAAGATCGCCGTCAATCGCTCCCTCAACCAAAAATCTCAATCACTCGAACCGGCCTACTTTCAAGCCGATTGACCCGCTACAACAGTCCCGTCAGACTCGACAATTCTCGGACGACTCACAAAAGAGACAGTGAAATGGTTCACTCTGTCATTTCCATTCTGGCCGAGGTGAAGCCAAAACAAGGCGAGTTGCTTCGTCGTTTGTTTGTGGATGATCCAAATAATCATTCAATCACCGCGAATTCCGCGCATTCAACGCCCCTCATGCTGGCCACCTTTGAGACCACGCATTTTCTCCGATGGGTGGTGCTTCCCTCCTACCAATCGGGTCCGGAAGCTCCGCCAAGTCCGGAATTTCTTGTCTTCGAGAGCAATTTCGATGGCTTGACCGAGGACTATCTTCGGGATTGCCTGGCGAAAAATCGGCTCTGGTTCACAACCGTGTATGCCCACTGCGTGGATTTCCCCGAACAGGGAAGCGACGATCAAATACTTGATTTCCTCCGGCAACGGATGCGTCCTTACAGCGCGTTGCACACCGGCTACCCGCATCTGACGCGGGCCATGATCGACGAACAAGACAAAATTCAACGTCATGTGGAAAAGTTTCTCGACGACGAACGCCCGAACTTCGCCGGGCAAACCGCCGTGCAAATTCACGGGGCGGTGGTCCGGGAATTGAAACAGGCGGGCTTGCAGGCCGAGGAAACATTTCCTGAACGGTTCTGGCCCAATCTGTTCAAAAACCTACCTCGATTGTTATGGGCGATCCCGCAGGGGATTCTCCTGCTCATCATGTTGCCCTATTTGCGATTCCGCGAGAAGATTGACCGGCCCATCGAAGACAAGCCGGTGGTGCCCTCCAAAGATGTACGCGAGATTGAAGACAGTCCCAACATCACTCAAAACCAGATGACGCACATGGTCCCGATCAAGCCGGGTTGGTTCCGGCATTGGCTGTTGAAACTGGTCTTTCTGATCCTCGACATTGCGGCACGAACTCTCTTTACCCACGGCCGGCTGGGATCGCTTTCCAACATCCATTTCGCCCGGTGGGTCATCCTGCCCGACGGCCGGTTGCTTTTCATGAGCAACTACGACGGCAGTTGGGAAAACTACCTCGGGGACTTTATCGATCAGGCCAGCGTCGGCCTGACGGCCGTGTGGAGCAACTCACTTGAGTTTCCCGAAACCCGCTGGCTGGTTGGCGGCGGTTCGCGGGACGGCCACCGCTTCCTGCACTGGACTCGCAAATACCAGATACGAACCGATTTCTGGCATAGCTGGCATCAAAGCCTCAATGTCAAAAACATCCTGAACAACGACGCGATCTGCCGCGAACTCCGGCGAACCCCGAGCGAGGCCGAAGCGCGTGAATGGTTGCGGCGGTTTTGATGTTGAGGGTCGTGCCGAAGGGCAAATGCTGATTTTCACTCGCAATCACAAGGCGACCATTCTTACCGAGGCATCCATGACGCTTGATCTCGCCGACATCCAAGGACTTGTTGCGTTTGGCTATTCACGCTTGCGATTCTCGAGTTTCGAGTTTCTCCACATCAAAAATCGACATGAAACAAAACGCTGGTTGAAAACTCTGCCAATCGAGGATGCCCGTTCTCGGGAGGAGAAGGCCAAGGCCGACGTCCCTGTTTCAAGCACGGCCCTCAATGTGGCCATCGGCGCGCCGGGTCTGGTCAAACTGGGCATTTCCCGGTGCGAACTATACGCCAATTTTCCCCCGGAGTTTTGCGGCACCGACGACGAAGGCGCCCCGAAAAACTCGATGGGAGAAGCAATCCGAGCGAATGTCCTTGGCGATGTGGGAACCAACGACCCGCATCATTGGGAATACGGCAATCCCAAACAACCCACGCTGGATCTGGTCGTTTTGCTATACGCAAAAGACGAAACAGAACTGGAGAACCTTCGGGCTCGCTGGATCACCCCGGCCATCGACAGCGGGGCCGTGAGCCAAATCGCCTCGGAGAAGTCCCGGATTTTTGAAGACGAGAGGGAACATTTCGGCTTCCGTGACGGTTTGTCCCAGCCCGACATCGACGGAATCGGCGGGGCGACGAAACCATCGGCCATCAACCCCGGCGAGTTTTTGCTAGGCTGCCCGGATGAATACGGAACTTATTCCTATTCTCCGACGGTCAACGGCGGGCATTTCGATTTCGGGAAGTTCGGCAGTTATCTGGTTATCCGAAAATTAAGACAGGATGTGGCGGGCTTCCATCATTACTTTCAAAAAGAGGCGGCCTCTCATGGCGGGTCGGTCACCGCCGGATGGCTGGCCGCCAAATGCGTGGGGCGGTGGCCAAGCGGCGCGCCATTGGTTCGATATCCGCAAACGGACCCCGGCATGGAGGGAGACAATAATTTTGAATACGTCGGCGACGGGAAACAGCCAATTGATTCCGACGGTTTGAAATGCCCGATCGCCGCCCACATCCGCCGATCCAATCCACGCGACAGTTTGGACGAAGGCTCTGTCCAATCACGAGTAACGGTCAGACGGCACCGTTTGTTGCGTCGCGGCCGAACCTTCGGGGAACGCCCGGTCGATCCGGCCATTGATGATGGCAAATCACGGGGATTGTTCTTCATCACGCTTCAGGCGAGCATCCGCAAACAGTTCGAGTTTGTGCAGCAGACGTGGTTGAATGATGGAAAATTCTCGCGTCTTTACGAGAGTCCCGATCCGATCACCGCTCCCAAAGTTTCGGCGGAAATCCCGCCGAGCATGACCATCCCGCAAGACCCCGTTCGCCTCCGGCTAAGCGGGATGCCCCAATTCGTGACCACTTTGGGCGGTGGATACTTCTTTCTGCCAAGCCTGTCGGCGATGCAATATTTGTGTGAGTTACCGGACAAATGACCGGGCGACCTATTAACGATCCGAACCGATGACACGGCGAGACATTCAAACGCCTTAATTAACACTCGCCGTCAGCGGCCGACCTGTCAGCCCGGCGATCAGGTTCTCGGCACAGATACGGGCCATTGCATTCCTGGTGTCCACGGTGGCGCTGGCGATGTGCGGCGCGATCACGCAATTGGGTAGCGTGTACAACTCATGTTCCTTGGGTAGCGGCTCGGGGTCGGTCACGTCCAGACCGGCGGCGAAAATCGTCTTCTCCCGCAGGGCTTTCGCCAACGCCGCCTGATCGACGACGGGACCGCGCGAGGTGTTCACAAACACCGCCGTCGGCTTCATCTTGGCGAATTGGGCGGCCCCAAAGAGGCCCTTGGTGTCTGCGTTCAGGTCGGTGTGAACGGAGACAAAATCGCTCTCGGCCAGCAACGTGTCCATCTCCACGCGGGTGGCTTTCAGTTCCTTTTCCGCTTCTGGTTTGGGCGAGCGGGCGGAATAAAGCACCTTCATGCCCCAGCCGTGATGTAGCCGTCGGGCGGTTGCCAGCCCGATGCGGCCCATGCCGACGATGCCCAATGTCCGGCCGCTGAGATCCTGACCAAGCCAGCCGCGCGGGTCCCAAGTGAACCAACGCCCTTCCCTGGCATCAATGGCACTGTCCCACAACCGCCGGGTGGCCGCCAACAGCAGGGTGACGGCGATATCGGCGGTCGCCTCGGTGAGAACGCCGGGGGTGTTGCCGATCTTGATGTTCCGGGCTGTGGCCGCCGGGATGTCGATGTTGTTCACACCCACGGCGAAGTTGCTGATGATCTTCAAACCGGGGGCGGCATCCATGAGCGGGCCATCGATGCGATCCGTCAACAGGGAGACGAGACCGACGCAACCATTCACCTTTTCCTTCAGAACGGACGGCGACGGGGGGAGAAGTTCCGGCCAAACTTCCATGTCGCAATGCGGGGCAATCATATCCAGGCCGAGATCGGGGATGCGCCGGGCCACAAAGACGCGGGGTTTCGCGGACATTGGTCAACTTTCGGAGAGCTGTCAAGGGGAACAAGCAGGGTGATTCTACCCCGTTGAGGCAGTCGTGGCGAGTTGGCATCGACACGGGTTTCGGGAGATGTTATCCCTTCGTCGGCGGACATGGAAAATCCGTCTTGGAATGGAGAAGATGCCATGAGTATGAATCGTTGGAAGGTGGCGGCCTGCACGCTGACCCTTGGGGTTGGCGGACTGGCGGTATTTGCCACGGACAAGAAGGAATCCCCCAAAGACGCCCCCCCGGCCATCACTGTCAAACCAGCCACCCCCGCGGCCGGTTCGGACACGCCGAGCGGCCCTGTGAAGGCCCCGCTCAAAGAACTGACCACCGAACCGGCGAAGACCCCGCCTCCGGCCATCGAGTTTGAACTGGACCTGCCGAGTGTGCCCGCCCCGGCCTTACCCGTGAAGCAAGTGGTTCCGGCGCCGGATTTGGACATTCCCGCTCCGGCCACCGGCAAGGCTTTGCCGCACGAGGAAGCTCCGCCGCCAAAGCCGGCTTCCACCCTGAAAACAGGAAGCAAAGATCCGGTGTTCGTCCCGGTGGACCTGCCCGACTTGCCGCCGGAAATCGTCCCGGTGAAAGCCGAGGCCGACACCAAGAAAGAACCGGTTTCAAAGCCGGATGCGCTGAAGAAAGACGAGCCGAAACCGGCCGTCGGCAAACCGGATATGACGACCCCGAAGTTTCCCATATTGGAAGCCGAAGAAAGCTTCGACATCAAGCTGCCGAGCGCACCGAAGGCCCCGGAAACGGCCCCCCCGCCATTGCCGGAGACCAAGAAACCGGAAGCCCCCAAGCCGACGATTGCGCCGCCGGTTACCCCGCTCCCGCCGAAAGTGGAAGCCCCGCTCCCGCCGCCGGTGGTTCTGACGCCTCCGGCGGCCAATCCGTTGCCCCCGCTGAACGAAGTAAGCAAGCCGGTCCCGGCTCCGTTGCCTCCCGACTCCGTGAAATTGGTTCCGTCCAAACCGGTGGAAACGACCCCCGCCCCGGCAGCCGCCCGTTTGAAGATGACCCTTCGCATGGGGGACGGCAAGCCCCGTTTCGAGATTCGCAACACCTCCAGCGAAGAAATCTTGCTGAAGGTCTACGGCGAGAAGATCGAAATGTCGGCCCCGCAAGACGGCCGCCCCTCGACCTTGGCCGGGGTCTCGGCGATTGGCCATGTGAAGTTCACAGCCCCTGGCATTGAGGGAACCTGCGAACACCTCACGATTCTCTCCGGCACCGGCGAAGTGCTGATGAAGGGGAACATCCACCTCAAGACCAAACGCGGCAAGTCGTGGAGCGAGATGACGGCCGAGAAGATGGTCTACCAAATCGGCACGACCGGTCTGAGTTCATCGCCGGCTCCGCGACCGATGGTCACCCCGGCCAGCTATATTCCCGATTGATTGAAGTATCTATCGTTCAATTCCAAGAGCCTTGCCGTTCATGCGGCAAGGCTCTTGTTCGTTCACAAATCCTGAATCCGCCGGGCAATTCTCTATTTCAATTCCATCACACCCCCAAGAGGTCGCCGCCATCATGCCGCGCGCTTGCTCTCACTTTTCCACTGCCACCTTGTTGTTTGTAACGCTTATTATCCCCGCGTTCGGGGCCGAACCAACCGGCGATCTGGCCAAACTTCTCGCCGACGTGAAGTTCGACCATTATTCGGATGCCTATGGCTATTCCGAGGGACCGACGTGGAGGAAAGGCGAGGTCTTCTTTTGCAGCGGAGCGTTGCTTCGCGTGGATGCTCAAAAGAAGTTCCATCGGTATTTGGAAATCAATCCAGCCGGCACGGTCCTGAAAGGAGACGGGCATCTGTTGGTTGCGGATAACATGAGCAAGGCGATCCTTGACGTCTCCCCGGAGGGCAAGGCGGGCGTGATTGTCGATCAAGTGAACGGCCAGCCGCTTCGCGGTCTCAACGACCTCACGGTGGACGCGAAGGGCAATATCTACTGGAGTGATCCCGAAGGTTCGACGCCAACCAATCCCGTGGGGAACATCTACCGTGTGCGGCCCGATGGCAAAGCCGATCTCATCGGCGGCGGTCTGGCTTTCCCGAACGGATTGGATGTCGATCCCGCCAGCAAGTTCCTTTACGTGATCGAATCGCAGACAAAGAAGATCCTGCGTTACGCCCTTCCGGCCGATAACAAAACGCTCGGCAAGCCGGAACTCTTTTACGATCTCGGCGGTTCCGGCGGCGATGGTTGCGTGTTCGACGCCGAAGGCAACCTTTGGGTGGCCGACTTCCACCGACCGGAAACCGGCAAGGGCCGGATCACCGTGTTGAGTCCGGAAGGAAAAGTGCTCGCGTATTTGCCGGTCCCCGCCAAAGTGGTGAGCAACATCACCTTCGGTGGCCCGGATCACGATGAGATTTTCTGCACCACCGGCGAACCTCCGGGAGTGTTCCACGCCAAAGTCGGTGTCAAAGGTTTTGCGGGTCATCCCGGCAAGCCGATGGCAATCACCCGCATGTTAAATCTTGTCCCGATGAAACCGCATCCGGATGCAGAACTTGTCAAACGATACCTGAAAAGACAGGTTGAAAAAGACCCGGCCATCGAGAACTTCGCGTTCCGTGACAAACAGTTGCAGACAAAGCTCGCTACCTTTCTCTCGGCCGAATTGAAACCGGCGTTGACCCGTCAGGCCGCCGAAGGAAAACTGCTTGATGAAATCAGACGTCTTGTCGGGAAAGCCACTCGCGAAGTCTTTGCCCCCGACTGGTTGCGGGAAATCACCGGTGATGAAGCCCTTTCGATGTTCTCTCGGATCGTCGAAATCGATCTCAACGAAAACACGGACGGCCATAAGGTGCCGACGCCGAAAAAGCCCGGCGACCGCGTCACCGACGATTGGCTGAAACAGTTGGCCGGGCAAACCGAACTGCGGAACTTGCAACTTTCCGGCACCGCCGTCACCAGTTCCGGCCTTGTTCACCTCAAGGGACTGACCAACCTTGAACGGCTCAACGTGTGCCTGACGGCCGTTGGTGACGAGGGGTTCGAGCATCTCGCCGGGCTGACGAAAATGCAGCGAATCACGGTCTGCGCTAGCAAAGTCACCGGCTCGGGGTTTCAACATCTCGGCGGGATGAAACAACTGGTGTCAATCAACCTGCACTCCTCCCCGGCCAGCGACGCCGGATTGGAAGCCATCGGCAAACTGACGAGCCTGAAGCGGCTTGAAGTCGTTCACACGAAGGTGACGGACGCCGGGTTGAAACATCTGGCCGGATTGACGAACCTTCGGCAACTGCATGTTCACGGCCCCGAAACCACGGAAGCAGGATTCTCGTTTCTGCCTCAGTTAAAACAACTCGAACAACTCGACATCTACGACCGAGGCGCGAGCAATGCCACGCTCGAACAAATCGCCAAACTCCCGGCGTTGAAAAATCTCATGCTTGTCATCGGCGTGTTTGACGACGAGGGTTTGAAGGCCATTGCCAAGATGACCACTCTCGAAGAACTCTCCTTGCAATCCCCCAAGATCACCGATGCCTGTGTGGAAACACTTGGCAACTTAAAGGGACTTGTCAAACTTCACCTGCACGGCAAGTTCACCCCGGCCGGACGGGAGAAGCTGAAAATTCTGTTGCCGGGGACCGAGATCACTTTTGCGGGATCGTGACAATCTGTTGGCATTCATTCGAGTGACAGCATCGTTGTCGCTCGAACACTTTTCAGATTGCTGATCTTTTTATCCATTTTGCCATCATTTCCGTTTGTTACCCCGAACCCCTAGCTTCGCCTTGCCAAATCGCGCAAGGCATGGGTATGATCCCGTTAACCCGGCAACGGTCTCGTCCCCGTTTGTCGAATGGCCATGATGGCTTGCGCACCACCCACGCACCCGGGAGCACTCTTTACCATGCATCGTCTCTTTTTAGGCTTCAGCCTCTCCACCCTGGCTGTCGCCATCCTCTTAACCGGTTGCGGCCAAAATGCCGCACCCGTCGTGGCCCAAATAAAGGACGAACCGGTTTCACCGGGCGAATCAAAACCGATCCCGCCGGGCGTCTCCAAACCGATTCCGACGACCGACCCGACAGCTATTCCCGATCCGACGGACCCCGTCGATCCAACGGACCCGGCCTTTCCTCCCCCGCCGGAAGTCAAAACGGACGAGGACACGCTGCCGGTCCTTCCCACCCTGACAGCCCAAACGGGCCAGGAGAAGTACGAAGCCGTTCTTTCCAAGGCCTTCCTCCAAATGGCCGAAGGGAAGGACAAAGAGGCTCTCGACAACTTGCAGACGGCCTTGTCCATTCAAGAAACAGACTTCGTCAAAGGAGAGATCGAACGCCTTCAAACGAAGCTGACACAGAAAGACGCCGTCCAAAAGACCATTGATGACATTCAAGAAATCCTCACGGCCGGCAAACCGATCGAGGCCGCCAAGCTCGCCAGCGAGGCCCTTGACCAATACGGCGAAACCGATGCCGCCGAAACGCTGAGCAACTTGAAGCGTCAGGCGGATGCCCTTGTTTCGGCCGAACTGGAAGACAAAGAAAAAAAGTCGAAATATCTGGAGGAAGCCGAGGCGGCCCGCAAGGCGAACAACATCCGCTCGGCCGTGCTGGCTTACGACCAAGCCGCCGCCAACGGGGCCAACTTGGCGGATTACCGCGACATTTACGACCCGCTCAAAACAAAACTCCAAAAATACGACGAAAACCGCAACGAAGCCGCCCAGATTCGCAAAGACCCCTATCGGCTTGAGGAAGCGATCACCGTCTTGAAGGTGGCCCAACAAAATTGGGACACGCCGGTGGTGCGTCAGGAGATTGCCGAGTCTGAACTGGCCATCAACAACCGCAAGCCGCGCGTTGCCGTTGCCGATTTTGAAGTCATCAACGATATCGGCGTCCCGCGAGCCGGCCATGCCATCGCGGAAGAACTGCTTGGTAACTTCCGTCCTCGTTTCGATGTGGTGGAACGGGCGCAGACCAATGCTTTACTTGAGGAGCTCAAGCTCACCCACGAAGCCTTGTATGAGGATGAAACCGGCCGCACGGAATTCGGCAAGTTGTCTCGCGCCCGCTACGTCGTTCTGGGCAGCGTCAACCGTCTGGCGGGCATCTCGGTTAACGCCCGGTTAGTGGACACCCAAAGCGGCTTGATCGTTCAGACGGCCCGCATCGTCGCCGCCAGCCCGGAGGAAATGAGCAATCGGCTCCCGGCGTTGGCCCGCATGTTACAGATGAATGATGACGAAAAGCGGAATTACGAAAAGGCGCTGGCCGAACAGGCCCGGCCGGTGCTGCCGCAACCGGTGGCCGAGCTTCCCCCGCCCCCGCCGGTCCCGGCTCCGCAAGTGGTCGCCCCGCCCCCCCCGCCGATCATGGTTTTCACCCCGCGCCCGCCGGAATTTGGCCGGGTGGTGATTGAGGATTTTAATGGCTTCCGCGTCATCGAAGTCGGCGCCCCGCCGCCTCCCCCGGTGGTGATTTTGGACGGCCCCGCCGTGGTCAACCAACGGGCTTTTGTCGCGTCCGTGCAATTGGGGGATAATTGTTTCCTTCGCGGATTGTTCCGCGAGGCTCTGCGACATTTTGAATTTGCCCTCGGCCTGAATCCCGGCCATCCCGGCGTGCGGTTGCGTCTCGACCAGTGCCGGCCGCTTTGCCCGCCGCCGGTGGTTGTGCCGGTGATTCGCCCCCGGATGGTGGTGTTGCCGTTCGTGGAATTCCGCGATCCGTTCGCCATCCAGTCCAGCATTCCCCCCGGATTGGGACAATGGACCGCCGACACGATTTCTCCCTATTTTCGTATGCAGTACGATGTGGTGAACCCCGGCGAAGTGTACTGGTGGATGGGTCGCCTCGGGTTGACGCTCCGCGATGTGCTGACCAACGGGTACGCCCGTCTCACACTCGGCCGGGCCGTCGGCGCTCGTTTCTTCCTGATGGGTTCTCTCCGGGAGGTCGCCAGCTTTGACGTGAACACGTTCATCCTTGATGCCGAGTTGAATGTTCAAGTGGCCAACACGACGGTCCGCTGTCAGGATGCGAATGATCTCCGATACCGCATGGGAGATATCGCCCGGCTCACGACCTTGCCGCCGCAGCAACAGGTGGTGGTTGTCCAGCAACAGCAGTTTGTGCAACAACAAGTGAAGGAAGCCCACATCCAAATCGGCAAAGGAAAGTTTGCCATCGCCATCGACCTGTTCCGGTCGGTCTTGAAGACCAACCCCAATCACGTCGAAACCCGGCAATTGCTGGTTCAGGTGGAGACTCAACAACGGCAGGCCGACTTGGAAGCTCAACGGCAAGCCGCCTGGCAGCAACAACAAGTGCTGGCCGCCCAGCAACGGGACCGCCAAATCGCTTTGGCCGCCGCCGCCGAGGCTCAACGCTTGCAAGCTCAACGGCAACAAGCCCTGCTTGGCGCGCAGCAACAAAAGGCATTCCTCGGTCAACAGTTGCTCGCGCAACAAAACCTGATCGCCCAAGCCCAATTGGCCAACCGCCAGAACAACCTTGAGCAACGGGTGTCATTCTTGGAGAGCGCCAACGCCATCAAGCGAGATGACGCGGTCATTCAAGAACTCGCGGACGCCAAGGCACGGCTCGCCGTCGAACGGCAAAAGCGTCAGGCCGCCGAACAAGCCGCCCGAGATGCGGAAGTTCGCCGCTTGAAGGACATTGAACTGGATCGGGTGAAAATTCAACTTGTCGCCGAACAGGAAAAGAAGGCTCTTCTGGAAGTCGCCCGACAGAAGGCCATCGCCGAGAAGAACCAAGCCGAGTACGACACGTTCGTCGATCAAGGCCAGCGGGCATTGGCAAAACAAAATTACGGCATCGCCGTGGCCTCTTTCCAAAATGCCCGCCGATTGAAGCCTTCGCCGGAAATCGAAAAACTCGTCTCGGCCGCCTTGGTGGAACAAGCCCGTGCGGACGCGATGAAGAAAGGCGAAGAAGAACACCGTAAGCTGGAAGCCCAACTCGCGCAAGAAGAGCTTCGTCGGAAGCAGTTGGAGGAGCAAAACGCCAGCCTTCAAGTGAAATATCAGGCCGCTCTCGCCAAGGCCCGCGAAGCCATGAAGAGCCGACAGTACGACGAGGCGGTGGTTTCCTACAAACTCGCCTCCAACACTCTCCGCACCGAGGAGGCCAACAATGGACTCCGCGAGGCGACTGATTTGCTCGCCAAGGCGAAAGCCGAAGCCGATGTGGATGCGAAAAAGAAGGCCGAGGAACAACGCAGAATCGCTGACATCCAAAAGCGACTCGCCGAAGGCCGCACGGCCATGGCCGCAAAGCAATACGACAAGGCGGTGTTGACGCTTAAAGCCGCAACCGCCCTGAAGCCGGATGATGTGGCCCTGCAAACGGAACTGACCAAGGCCCAACAACTCCGCGATGAAGCAGCTGCCCTGGCTCGCCGACAGAAAGAAGAGACGGATAAAAAGACAAACCTGACTAAGTTGCTCGCCAATGGAGAGGCCAACCTCAAGGCCCGGCAATACGATGCGGCGATTGTCTCGTTCAACGAAGTCCTGAAGATTTCACCGGACAACCAAGAAGCCAAAGCCGGGTTGGAAGCCGCCGAAACCGCCTCTGCGAAGATGGCGGGAGACGCCAAGGCTCAAGCCGAGGCGAAGGCCAAGCGGGCCGCTTATGAGAAGCAAATTCAAACCGGCCAGGCGGCCCTTCGCTTAAAGCAATTGGAATCGGCCTTGGCCGCCTTCCAAAAAGCCCAAGAAATCCTGCCGGGGGATGCGGCTTCGCTTCAACTCATCAAGGAAGTGACCAAGCAACAGGACGAGGCGAAGGCCAGCATCTCTGCGAAGCAAAAAGCCGCGGAATTGGCCCAACACCTCGGAACGGCCCGCACCGCCCTGCGGTCGAGCAAGTTCAGCGAGGCCCAAGCCGCTGCGGACAAGGCCGCGAAGATCAGCCCGGATGCCCCGGATGTGAAGAAGTTGTTTGTCGACATCGACACGGCCAAGAAAGCCTCGGCCGCCATCGTCCAGAAGAAGGAAATGGATGCGAAAAAGGGCCTCAAGGTCGATGCCTTGCTCGCGGATGCCCGCAAGGCAATCGCCGCGAAAGACCTGAACGCAGCCTCCAAGTTCCTTGCAGAAGCGGCCGTCGAAGACCCTACTGACCCGGACATCAAGAAGGTGCAGGCCGAGTACGAAGCGGTGCGCCGATCAATGGCAGCCGGGGACACGGAAGCGAAGAAGAAGCAGGAAGCCTATCTGCTCGCCTTGAGGAACGCTTCAACGGCCTTCGCGACGAAGAAGTACCCTGAGGCAATGGCCGCTGCAAAGCAAGCCCTCGCCCTCAAACCAGAAGACCCGGCCGCCACCAAGATTTTGAACGACTCCGAAAGAATGATCGAAACGGCCACGGCCGGGGCGATGGAAGCCAAGAAGCGTCAGGAAGCCTACGACAACGCCATCAAGACCGGCCGGGCCGCCTTGGTGAAGAAGGATTACGACGACGCAGAAAAGGCATTCACGGACGCGTTGAAGATCATCCCGAACGACCCGACGGCGACGGCTTTGCTGAAACAAGCCAAGACTCTTGACGCCGAGGCCGGGGCAATGGAGGCTCGCAAGAAGCAATACGTCGCCGCCATGACCGCCGCCCAACGGGCCATGCAGATGAGAGATTACCCGGATGCGGTCGAGGCATATCAAGCCGCGTTGAAGGCAATCCCGGCCGACCCGGCCGCCCTCAAGGGGTTGGCCGAGGCGAAAGCGGCGATGGTTCCGCCGAAAAAGGAAACGCCGATTGTTCCCAAGAAGATTGAGCCGATGCCCATGCCGAAGGTGGAACCGAAAGTCCCGCCGAAGGTGGTTCCGAAAGTAGAGCCGAAGGCCGACGAGAACGCGGGGAAGATCGTCGCCCTCTTCAAAGCGGCGGATGGTTTGGAAGATCAAGGGAAGTTCGTCGATGCTTACAAGAACTATCAAGAAGTTCTGAAACTCTCTCCGGCCAATGCCGAAGCCAAGAAGAAATCCGACCTTTGTGCCTGGATGGTGCAAGGCCAGCGGGATTTGGCGGCGGGTAAATTCCCCGAGGCATCGGTTAGTTTTGAAAACGCCCTGAAATTGTACCCGACGGATGCGAACGCCAAGAAGTTCCTTGCCTTGTCAAAGGCGAAGAAGAAGGCGTGAAATGTGTTGAGTCGGTGGTCGGTGACCGAAGAGAGGATGCTTTCTTGGTCACTGACGCCAGTTGATTGAGCGGCAACCATCAACGTGTAAAAGCAAAGAACCCCGTCGTTGAACGACGGGGTTCTTTGCTTTTATCAACCAATCATCCGGACGATTTATTCGCCCTTCTTGGCCGGCGGCGGGACTTCATCCTTCTTGGCGGCGGGAGCATCACCCATCGGGGCCGCCCCGTCGCCGACGATGTTCGTCGTGCTATACCGGGGCGGGATCGGGTTGGCGGGCAGCGTCACACCGATGAGCTTCAGGAACTTCCGGGCGTCGACGATCTGAATTCCGTTTTCCTTGGCCTTGTTCATCATTTCCTTCACCTTGCCCACTTCCGGGGCATCGGGGCCGAGGATCAAGAATTTGGTGGCGGCGTTCATCCCGCGGCCCTTGATCTCGCCCGTCTTCAAATCGAGATAGGCATCGACAATCACACCGTTCTTCTCAAGGATTCGGACGAATTCTTCGTTGTTCGGCAGGCCATCCCCGTCAAGGTCGATGATGCCGCAATAGGCCACGTGTTCGCGGCTGTTGCCCGTAAGGGTGATATTGTAAATCGAGTCCTTCTTGGAAATCGGATCACGGATGCTTTCGGCTTGCGAAACAATGCGGGCGCGGGCCGAATAAGCGCCGGTGACTTCGGTGATTTCCACCATCCCCTTGATCTGTTCGTTGTTGGTGAACGGCTCGCGGTCAAAAAGGCCGCGACGATCCCGGTGATCTTTTTCCAAGGCCTTTTCGCGTTCAATCACCGTGACAAGGGATTTGTCCGGGGCGAGAACCATGAAGGTCTGCCCGACCGCCAGAATATTTCGGGAGTTAAATTGTAGCGTGACAGACTTGCTGTCGGCCTTGCCCGCAATTTCCCCTTTGCGCTCCTCTAGTTTCACCAAGTCCAAGTGTTTGAACCGGGTTTCAAAGTCGGTGGGATCGGGATTCTGGGCGCGAACGAGTTTTTCTTTCAGGTCTTTTTTGTCGGCTCCCATCTTCTGAATTTGTCCCTCAAGATCAGCTTTCTCAACCGCCCAATCGGCAGCCTTGGCCGCGAACGTGGTGCCTGCCTTGTCGGCCTCCACCTTGAGGTTGTTGAAGTCGGCGGTCAGTTTGGCAATAGCACCCTTGTAGGTGGCGTCGAGTTCGGCCAGTTTCGTGTCAAAGGTGGTCTTGGCGGCAACAGCGCGGTCATCGGCGGCTTTCTTCTGCGCATCGGCGTTCTGCAATGCAATCGCCGCATCCTTCAGTTTTTTGTCCGCATCAAGGTACATTTTGGCCCATTCCTTGGCGATGGACGGAACAGTCTTGTTCGGGGCCGGAGCGGGCTTCTTGTCCCCCTCGCCGCCGGTTCCGCCACCCCGAAGATCGTCAATGAGCGGCCATCTGAAAGCGTCCTTTGTGGGGAAAGCACCAGTCAGACGGTCCGTGATACGTTTGTGTTCCTCCAAGATCACCGCATTGTGTTCTTTCGCGGCCCCGGCAATATCTTCCCGATCCTGTGGGTCCTCGATGCCCATGGCGATCCGGTCCACGTTCCGGCGAGCGGTTTCTTCGGCGAATTTCTTCTCGGCTTGTTTCTTGTCTTCCACGGCCTTCTTCGTTTCCTCGCGGGCCTGGCCTTCGGACTCGAAGCCGAGGTAAGTGGTCACCCCCAAGGCTGTGGTCGAAAGGATGAAGAAGACAAGGAACATGATCATCACCGGCCCCGGACCGGTTTCTTTTTTCTTCTTGGCCATTTGGATGAGACTCCCCGAAATGCCGATGGAACGGAAGGACGCCCCGCACCGAACGATGTGGTCACCAACTTCACTCTAACCAGCCCGCCCGGCTTGTCAATGACATTAAGCCGGGATAGCCACAAGGGTTGGTGATGATGCGCAGGACATGCTGATTGTAGTAATCATGTCAAATTTGGCGGGCGAACTTTACAGGTTCGCCTGTGGCAGTTATGATGCACGGACGGAATATGACATCCTCTTCCCCGACGCCAAGGTCGGCGATCTGCTCTCCGGCCAAAACCCCTCGAATGGTTAAATTGGCCGGGTTTCCTCCTTCATGGGAGAACGCTGATCGATTTCGTCGTGTTGGTGCGGGAACTCACCCGTGCATTGGTTCGTTGGATGCAAGGCGTCCCTCGCGAGACGACCATGCCTCCAGCCACCACGACAACATGGTCGAACCCGGAACCGCTTCGACGGGTCGTCCTGACTGAAGGTGTGTTTCGCGTGCTTTTTGCGGAATATGCGGCCCATCGAGAGTCAGATCGCGGGCAGGAGGAAATCGGCTGGCTGTTGCTGGGTTTGCGGGGCCGCGATGAGGCCATCGTGCTGGCGACCCTGCCGGCCGGGACGAACCGCAACGCAAGCGAATCGCATGTGCTATTTGACAATAAATCGCAGGAATTGGCCAATTGGTTCATCCGGCAAGATAGGAAAGACCTGCGATTATTGGGTGTGGTTCACACTCATCCCGGCAGTTTGCGGCATCCGACTTCCAGCGATTATCGCGGGGACATCAAATGGGTGGCGAACCAATGGGGCAAAGAAGGTGTCTTCGGGATCGGCACGGCGGATGCTTATCCGACTGCAACCGGCGAACGCTGTCAGCCCGAGCCACATGTCTTGGGGCTTGGAGTTTTGCGACAAACGTGGTACGTCCTCGGAAGCAAGGACCGGAATTACCGGAAACTTCCGGTGGAAGTGGAGAAAGGCCCGGACCTGGCCGAACCTCTCCGCAAGGTGTGGGCCGAATTGGAAGCGGTGGCGGACCGTCTGAATCCGCTGACCGAACTCCTGCCCAAGACGAGGCTGGAAGTGGCGATGGGTCGGCAGGCGCCGATGATCGGCCTGACCATCCGCCACCCACAAGGTGAGACGGCGTTGCATGTGCAAATCGAAGGAACGGAACGCCGGTATTATTTGCTGGAAAAGACCAACGGCGGAACCTCTCTGATCCCCTTGGCCCCCGAAAAACCCGATGACCGGATCGATCTCAATATCCTGAGTCTTCTCGTCCGGTTAATGAACTGACCGTATCGCCCGATCCCGAAGCCTCATTCGAGGAGATTGTCATGGATTTTCGACCCCTGACGGAAACCGAACGCAAGGAACTCGTCAACGCCCTGCGGGGAAACGCCCAAGATGGCCTCACCGTCCTGATGGACCGCGCCAACACCGGTTTCATCGGCACCACCGAAGAAGTCCCCGACGAAGAAGTGATCAACGCCATCCGATCCGTGCCCTGCCACTATTGACCAGTTTTGGAATGCGGAATCAGGATCAATGACAGATTGCCGTTGGTTGTCTTCCATTCCGCATTCCAATTTTCACCCATTCAAACGACGTCTTTCCCTTCCACCGTTGGCTGAAGCGAGATGGGACTTTTCGATTCTGACACGGGAAAACGGCGACTTCTCACCATCGAGTTGCCGGCCATCGAAAAATACAACGAGGGACGTGACACGGATTTCCGGGTGCGGATCATCCGCGCCAAGAACTCCCTGACGCTGTGCTACTGTCTCAAACCCTGCCACAATACCTATTCGCTGGAAACACGGCTCGACACCAACTACCCCGTCATTCCCCCCGTCACCCGGATCATCACGCCGATCCGACACAGCCCCCATTTGCTCGAAGGCCAGACGATGTGCCTCTGGCGGCAGGGTTCCACCCGCGACTCCAGCCGGTGGGACGCGGCCAAATTCACTTGCGTGTTCGCCATCCAAGCCGCCTGGCGCTGGCTCGCCTGTTATGAAGTCTGGCACACCACCGGCGAATGGCCGATGCCGGACGCCCGATAGCGGGCCTGTTTCCCGGCATTGGCGACCACCACCGGCCAAACGATCCAGACGATTTGTCTATGGTTTTAACAGCTTTTGCAACACACCGGGCAAGTCCGTGATGATCCCGGCCGCGTGAGCTTCGATCAATTGCTTCATCTCTTCCGGGTCGTTGGTGTTTGTCCCCCAGAAGGCAATTCCGGCTTCGTGAAACTTCTTGACCACGGCGGCCGTCACCCCCGTGTTGACTTTTGGGGTGAAGGCGGAAACTTTCGCTTCCTTGAGTTTGGCGATCAAAGCGTCCGGACTGTTTTCGGGAATCGCCCCCATCGACCCGGTCAGCACCTCCGGATCAAGCTTTTTGATCGCCCTCAAGATTTCGTAATCAGCCGTTCGCACCACCGCCCGGTTCTTGGCCTTGCTTTTGACAACCGCTTTCACGACGGCCTCGGCGGCCTCCGGAACTTTTAATTCCAACAGCACAATCCCGCGACCCCCCACAAGTTCGAGGACTTCCTCCGGCGTGGGGATGCGTTGCCCGGCGTAGGATTTTTTGGGGTCGTCAACATCCTTGTATTTTGCCCCCGCGTCGAGTGTCCGCAATTCATCGAACGTCATGTCGGCCACCTTGCCCTTGCCGTTGGTTGTGCGGTCAACCGTCGGGTCGTGCATGATGACCGCCCGGCCGTCTTTGCTCAATCTCACATCGAGTTCGATGAACAAGTAGCCTTGGTCAAGGGACTTTTTAATTCCCGCCAGCGTGCCGTCCGGACCGGTCCCGCCTCGATGGGCGATCACGCTTGTCGTTGTTGAGATCAACGGGGGCGGTTCGCCGTGAGAACCACTGACGATTAGCAGCACCAGCAGGAGGGAAAGTCGCATGAGAATTCTCTCGTGACCGAGAACAGGATGACCGACGAAATCAGTTTAGGGCCGTTTTAAAATGAGGCGGCGGCTCGCCTGCTTTATCCAAGCGATGGGGCGTTCAACTGAAAAACCTCGGAAGAGAACTTTCGTAAATTGCCGGTCCCAAACGGCCCCCTCGGGCTATCGTGTCATAACCCCCGCCCTCTCCCTTGGAATCTTCACGATGAATTCACGCCTGCAAGGCCTCATTGCCGCCACTCACACCCCCTTCCTTGCGGATGGCGAATTGAATCTGTCAGCGGTGGAGAAACAAGCCGATCATTTGCTGCGAACCGGAGTCTCCGGAGTCTTCATCGGAGGAAGCACCGGTGAAAGCCAGTCCCTCACAGTTGCAGAACGGCTGGCCCTCGCCCAACGATGGAGCGAAGTTGTTCGCAACTCATCACTCCGGCTGATTGTTCACGTCGGCTCGAACTGTCTCGCTGATTCGCGGGCACTTGCCTCCCAAGCCCAATCCCTCGGAGTCGCCGCCATTTCGGCCGTGGCACCGAGTTATTTCAAGCCGAAATCTTTGGAAACACTCATCGCCTGCTGCGAACAGATCGCCGGGGCCGCCCCGTCGTTGCCGTTCTACTATTACGACATCCCGCCGATGACCGGCGTGTATCTGCCGATGGCCGACTTTCTCGACATGGCCGCCGAACGGATTCCGACGCTGGCCGGCCTCAAATTCTCCAACTTCGATCTGATGATGTATCAGCGGTGTCTGCACAGCCGCGATGGCCGTTTCGATGTTCCGTGGGGAATCGACGAATATTTGTTGGCCGCACTGGCGGTCGGAGCCATCGGAGCGGTTGGTAGCAGCTATAATTTTGCCACTCCGATTTACACCCGGATGATGGCGGCGTTCTCCACTGGTGATCTCGCCACGGCCCGCATCGAGCAATATCGCTCGGTGCGGCTCATTCAATTATTGGCCGAGTTCGGTTACATGGCGGCTTCCAAATCTGTCATGGCCGCATTAGGTGTGGATGTCGGCCTCGCCCGGCTTCCCAACGCGAATCTGACGGTGGATCAGCACGCCCAATTGCTGGCCAATTTGGAACGATTAGGATTCTTTGATTCAGTTCGCGTTTGAATTCATCATGTGGTGAAATAGTGAACGGGTTGATGGTCCGGACCGGAGAACATGATGAAATTGATTGCCACCGTCATGCTGGTTCTCTTGCAGGCTTGCTGGCTTTCTCTGTCAGCCCAAGAACCAGTCCGTTCGGTCCCTTTGATCGGCTACACCGAATTGCAGACCAACCTGCCCGGCGGGCGACATGCGAATGTTCGCACTTCACGGGCAATGATCGTGCGGGCGGATGGTTCCGGCCGACAGCGAATAGCCGAAGAGTTAGCAAGAGAACCAGACACCTGGACACAGTTCGCCGATTGGTCCCCCGATGGCAAGACGGCCGTGATCGTTCGCGGCTGGCAAAGCCCGGAGAATGCCAAATGGGAAGAGGAACACAAAACCTTCCGGCACACCAAGGAAGGATGGCTGATTGACACTTACCTAGTTGAACTCTCGACCGGCAAAGCGACAAACATCACCGCCGTGGAGCGGATCAGCTTTTACAACAGCGGTTTGTTCTTCTGGCCGAACGATCCAACGAAACTCGGCTTCACGGCGATCATCGACGGTAATTCCCACCCGTTTCGCATGGATCGCGACGGCCGGAACAAAACGGATCTCACGAAATCATCGAAGGAGTTCACCTACGGCTTCAACAGTTCGCGGGATGGCAAACGAATCGCTTATCACAAGAATTATCAAGTGTTCCTCGCGGACGCCGACGGGTCGAACGCCCGGCAAATCAACACCGGCCATCCATTCAATTTCGCCCCCACATGGTCCCCTGATGGCGAATGGGTGTTGTTTGTCTCGGGAGAGCATTACAACTGCCATCCGCACATCGTCCGGGCGAACGGGACGGGGTTGAAAAAGCTCGCGGATCGCGGCGGCTATCGGGGGGTGATCGAATTTCTCGATGTGCCGGATTTTCACGGCGGCAGCAGCGACACCCCGATTTGGGCCATTGATGGGAAATCCATTTTCCACACAGGATTGGCAGGCAAGTCTGTCGAGTTGTTTCGCGTCACTCTTGATGGAAAATCGGAGCAGCTGACGAAGTCTCCCGAGGGGACGCTTCACTATCATCCGCAGCCATCGCCTAATGGAAAATCGCTGTTGTATGGATCGAAACGCGACGGCATCCGTCAGCTATTCGTGATGAATCTCGCGGACCGCCGGGAACAACGCCTCACGGAGTTGAAAACCGGTTATGCCGCGATGTGGCCCCATTGGCAGCCCACCATTAACCTCAAATGAAATGAACCAATTATGACCATCACGTTCCGCATTCTCCTTGTCGGCCTGTTCATAGCCGGATGTTTCGATCAACGGACATTCGCCGATGAGCCAAAGCCCGCGACCAAAAAAGAACTGCTCACCTACGCCAGTTCCATTGACGACACCAAGCCGTTGCTGGCCGATGTCGAATACATCCCCGATGGCAAAAAGAAACCGCTCTTGGTGGTCATGCACGGCTATCGAGGATCGCGCAAGGCCGTCGCGTTGGATGTCAAAGAACTGGCCCCCCGAGGGGTGTTCGCCATCGCTCCCGACATGCGGGGGTGCGGCGACTCTGGCGGCAAATGGGATAGCGGCGGCTTGGATGTGCATGACATTCTCGACGCGGTGTTGGCAGCCATGAAGAAATATCCCCAAGAGATCGACGTGAAGAATTTGAACATCGTCGGCTACAGCGGCGGGGGCGGCAACGCCATCGCTTGCATGGTACGATTCCCGGACTTGTTTCGGAATTACATCTCGTTCTTCGGCATCAGCGATTACGGCGGCTGGCATGCCTCGAAAGGGCGGGTCGACTGCAACGAATGGATGGAAAAAGCCCTCGGCGGCCCGCCGGCGAAGCTGCCCGAACTGTATGAATCCCGCAACGCCATCCCGGCGGCCGCCAACGTCGGTCCCGGCAAGTTGCATTTCGTTTGGGATGAGAAAGAAACGATGTGCCCGGCGAACATGATTGAGGAGTTTATCATCAACTGCAAAAACGCCGGAAAGAAAGAGATTGTCACCAATGTCAGCAAGGCAACAGACCAGGTTCGTTGGGTGCATAACTATCGAACCGGCAACCGGGATTTGACAAAGGCCGACGAACTTTTTTTGCCAGATGTGCTTTCAAGGCCCGCTGAAACGCCCCTTCGGCTTCCAGCAAAGGGAAAACTGTTTGTGCCGGGTTATGTGGTCACCCGGAATTTCCAAGTTTGGGTCGAAGACGGCACGCGAGGTTCAGTCACCGTTGAGTATGAAACCGGCCCGGATGGCCCCAAGGTCACCGTCGTTTCCAATCCGAAAAAGTACAAAGTTCGCATCGAGATGACGTCGCCGTTGAAAGATCTGCCGTGAGTCAGGACCGGCTCAAGTCAATTCAGCGACGACCGGTTTTTCGACGGTCAGGTAGTCGCCGAAGCTCATGAAGACCGAAATGGCGTGGTCCCCGGCGTTGAACGTGATGGTTTCGTTCAACCCGAGGGCCGGGTCCATGAGGGTTGGCAAGCCGAACAAACTCCCGAACGGCGGGATTGAACCGGGCAGCAAGCCGGTGAGTTCCAATACTTCTTCCCTGCTCGCAAACCGCAGTGATTTTACGCCCCTGAATTGTTTCAACTTCTTGCTATCCAGCTTGCGGTCGGCGGGGATCACGCCCATCAAGAACTCGTCGCCTGCCCGCATGATGAGGGCTTTCGCCCCGCATGAGAGCGAGACACCCCGGACGGCGGCCGCCTCTTCGCTGGTGAACACCGGGGCGTGGTGGCTGACTTGATGGGAAATGCCTGTCGACGTCAGCCGCTCGATGATGCGTTCAAAAACGGTTGGCATGATCGCTGACCTTTCGATGGCTGAACCGCTGGCCCGTTGGAGTTGTCCGATAGACTATTCGGGATCGCATTCGTTCGGGAAGTGGAATTTCATGATTGACGTCGGGATGTTGGGAGTCGGGGGCACGCTGCCCATGCCGGGCCGACCTTTGTCGAGCGCGCTCATCCGCTGCGGTGGCGAGATGATCCTCATGGATTGCGGCGAAGGCACGCAGGTTGGTCTTCGCAAACTTGGCTGGGGCATCAAGGACATCGGGACCATTTTGATCTCGCATTTCCATGCCGACCACGTCGGGGGGATTCCGGGCTTGTTGCTCACCATCGGCAACAGCGGCCGCACGAAAAGCGAACCCCTGACCATTGCCGGGCCGAGGGGCATTGGCCGGATCGTCGATGGCTTGCGGGTAATCGCCCCCCACTTGCCCTATCCGGTGAAATACCGCGAGATGACAGGCAAGCCCGATGATGTGATTCCCGTCGGTCCCCTGCGCGTTACGTCAGCTTGGGCTGAACACGAAATTCCCTGTCTGGCGTATCGGTTTGATCTGCCTCGTGCCCGGCCGTTTCTACCGGAGAATGCGAAAAAACTCGGCTTGCCCGTTGAGTTTTGGAAACGCCTCCAGCGTGGGGAAACCGTGACCTTCGACGGCAAGAATTACCTGCCGGAAGACGTGCTTGGCCCGCCTAGGCCGGGTTTGTCCGTCGGGTTTGTGACCGACACCCGGCCGACGCAGCAATTGGTGGAGTTTGTGACGGACGTGAATCTGCTGATCTGCGAGGCGATGTACGGCGACCCGGAGGATTTGCCGAAGGCTTTGGAAAACAAGCACATGGTGTTCGCCGAGTCGGCAATGATTGGGGCGGCCGCTCGCGCGGGTCAACTGTGGCTGACCCACTTCAGCCCGGCTTTGCCCTTCCCCGAGCAGTACCGGGCCGAAGCGGAAAGAATCTATCCCGGCGTGGTGTTGGGGCGTGAAATGCTTTCCACCTCAATCACATTCCCCGATTGACAGGCTTTTACGCCCGCATTTCGGCAAGGGCCAGATAAAGGCTGGCCAAGTGATGCCAGGCACTGGCTTCCGGAAGTTGGTCGGCCAGTTTGCGGAAGTGGGCGATCGCCATTTGCGATTCGCCGAGGAACAGCGAGGCCATGCCCCGGTTGAAAATGACCGGGTTGGTGTCCGGCAGGGAATCCCACAGTGTTTTGGCGGCAGCATGAAGGCCGCGTTCCCAAAGCAAAGTGGCCCGTTCGTTTTCCAGCATCGTCAGCCATTCAAACGGAACTTTGGGGGCCAGATCACCCAAAACCCGTTCGGCCATCGGATAATTTCGGCTCACCCGATGCAAGGCGGCGGCAATCAAAGCTTGGGGCATCTTGTCCGCATCGACTTGCTTGCGACACCAATCGGCAAGAGCCTTCGGCGTTTCGTCAATGATCGGATCGGAGGCCAGTAGGGACTTCAAATCTTCCGTCTGGACCAACGTGCCAAGCTCACGAACCCGTTGCGGGTAGTTCCCAAGGGCGAACGGCAACGCGGCCACCGACTCCAGCCGGACGACCAAACGGCCCCATTCCCCCGGAAGGACCACACCCTTCAACTTTTCAGAATCCGTCCCGAGAGCTTCCATCGATTGGGTCCAGGCTGTCCGGGGGTCTGTCCGCAGGCCGACGGTCATTTCGTGCGGTTCGACCTGTCCAAGGGCGTCAGCCGCCGTGGCGAGCATTTCCGCATCTTCTCCCCACGAAACGACTTTGGAAGTCAGTTCGGCAATGCTTGGTTGGATGGACATGATCGGACCCGCCATAAGGAATGTAGTTCGTTACCAACAGAATACTCGGCAGTTCGGGACTTGCGCAAAAAACCTCCCCGAAGGGTGTGTGAATGATAAAAGCCGACCACCTCTGGCAAGGCGACCGGCTTTTGATGTACAAATGAACATTCCAAAACTTACATTTTTTCCTTCGGGTCCGGTTCTTTCTTCTCTGGATCCTTGGGATCTTCCTTCGGGTCCGGTCCCTTTTCTTTCATAGGAGCAGCCGATAGATCCGGCGTATAGGTCTTCAACAGCCCCCCTGTCACCTTGGCATCCGGTTTGAGCACGCCGATGACCGAATTCAGTTTTGCCTTCACATCCGCGTCTTCCGTGGTTTTGGCGATCACCACCAGAGCATCAATTTGTTCCGGTGTGACGAACTTGCCGTAGGTCTGCACGCTGCGGATCAACCCCTCGGCGGCGGCAATCCGAATCGGCGCCGGGCGAGTGTCCGATGTCGCAATCGTCGCAAGGTCTTGCTGGCCGGTCTTGCTGGGCATGCGAACAATGGTGTCGATGGCGATTAACGCCAGCTCATCCGAATTCAGGGCATGTCGAATTTGAGCCTCGGCCTGCATGACGCGATAGCCAAGAACTTCTCCGCGAGCCATCTTTCGGAACCAATTCATCGCCGTCGCCGCCTGATCTCGCCGCTCCTCGGGGCTGACCATCGGGGCTTTGGGATCAATCAGTTGAACCAGTTCCTCGCTCAATCCGGCCGGGGTGAACACGGCCGGCAACACATGAACGCGATTGTAACCGCGAATCTTGCGGGCGACGGCCATCTCAATGTCCGGGTGACGCACACCGACGATGGCGGGAAGTCGCGGAGTTTCTTTCGACCAGAAGGAATCCCAAGTCGCATTCATGCGAGGAAGACGATCTGCCAGCAAAGCAGACTCGGCTTCATTCGTGGTCCGCATCAAATTGAGGATGTTTTCCGTTTCCGGTTTCGAGGGAGTTTCGTCCGTGGCGATCCTTGGCCGGATTTGGGCAATCTTCTGACCGGCCAATTCATCCGAAACGCCGGGGGGCAGAAGTTTGATGGCGTCGAGCCGTTCTTCCAACAAGAGGTTTTGCGCAAAACTATCAAGCGTGACGAACGGAATCGTTTGAAGCGTGAGATAGCTGATACGATTCCGGGTTTGATCGTCGAGGGTAAACCCAGCCTGTTGAACCATGGTCGTCATCCGCTTGACTTGGGCCTCGTATCGCCCGAGCACGGCCGCGACCATTTGGTTGTTCAGCAACCGCAATTCCCGGAGTTCCGCCTCGTTGCGAGGCCATTCTCGATACGGGGCGTCGGGAAGATCCTGAAAAGCCACAATGGTGGCCAGCCGGGCCAAGGCGGTCAGTTTGTTGACGGGCGTGATTCCCTCGGCAGAGGCGACCACGAACAACGGCAGGGTCTTGGCCGTGAGGTCGGCCCGCAATTGAGGCAACAGGTCGGTGAGCATCGGATCGACAATATGCCGGTCGATCACGACGAAATCCACATCCGTTGACTGTTGAATCCGCTTCATCAATTCCCGGCCGGTGTTCACAACTTCCGTCTGATAGCCAGATTGCTGAAGAACCGTCGAAATGCCATTTCCGCGAACCGGGTCCGGGTCGGCGTAAAGAGCCTTTTGTTTCGCCCCGGCAGGCGGGTCGGCGGCGAGAGTCGCCATCAACAACTTCATGATCTCATCCGTGCGGCCGTGGGTCGGTTCGCCGGGAATCTTCAAGAGAGCGTCGGCGGCGGCAAACTTCACGCGAGGATCGGGATAATCGAGGGCTTTCACCAACACGGAGGGCCGGAATTTAGTCTTCTCGCCATCCACCCGGATTTCCTCGGACTTGCCCGCCCGCAGTTCGGCCCGTTCGCCAAGCGTGCGAACCACGGCCAGGGTAATGGCCGTCTTTTTGTTCCGCATGGCGTCTTCCAACAAGCTGGTCAGCAACGAATATGAAGCCGTGGACAGCACGGAATTGAGTTGGGGGGCCGTCTTGGAAAGCGGCAACGTGCCCCCGGTGCGATTGGCCTGCCCCTCAATGGCGATGCTCAGGAATATTTCCTGGGCGGCGGCGTTGTCCGGTTCCAGTTCCAGCACCCAACGGGCATATCGCAGGCCGTAGTATTCGAAGGTCGCCGATTTCGAAAGGGCAACCTCCTTGACCGTCTTCCCCTCGGGCATCCAGACTTGATAGGTCGGTGTTCCCATGTCGTTGCCGGTCGGACTTCCGGGGTTTGGCTTGCCTTCCAGAAAACCCTTGGCAACCGCCGTTAGTTGACCCACCGCCGTGCGCATTTCCGGCTTCGCGGACAACGTGGGATCTTTGAGCGTCCACAGCGTCGCCCCTCGCAAAGCGGCGTTTTTCACCGTGGCGGCGCTGTTCGGATTACCCCAGAGATACAGCAGCGTGGGAACCGGGTCGGACTGCACGCGGCTGACCATCTCCCGGAAATCACCCCGCTTTTGAAAACACGAAATCAACTCGACCTGATCGGGTTGTTCGGCAATGCTCAGATAGGCCACGAAGCCGGGGATCGTGTCATCCCCGAGTTGGGGAATGGCCTGAAAAATGGCGTTCCGAGTTTCGTCATCCGGCTTGTTCGAGAGGATGGAGCAAAGCAACGGGACAACGGCCTTGCCGGAACGACGGAGTTCCTTGATCGCGTAAGCCGATTCCTCTTGCTCTCCCACGAGGGCTTTGATGAAGCGATTGATGCGAACTTCGCTTTTCAATTCGTTGTTGACGGCGGTTGTCACCTGACTGATGAGCTTTTCGACGTTCTCCTTGGCTTCTCCATTGAGCTTGTCGTTCACATTCCATCTGGGAATGTTGCGGAGTTTCAAGAATTGCGTGACGCCGGATTCACCACCAACAGGCGGGTTTTCCGCGAGGTCGAAAAGGGTTTTCTCGTCCGGGTTGAGGGCGAGCAAACCCTTGATCCGCTCGGCCGCCCGTTCGTAACTTCCGGTGCGGAGTTCAAAACGAGCCGCCCGCCAGAATTCGGGGACGGTTTTGGGGACGAGGTAAAAATCCGAATCCGGCTGCGCGAGACCGACCAACGGGCAACTGGCGAGCAGGAGCAGGGATGTCAGGGCAATGCGGCACGACACGGTGGCTGCCTCCGTCGGCGAATGGAATACCGGGGGTCGGTTGACACGGACACACTCAATATCCATTCAACACGACCGGATCAATCTTTGCAATCCACTTCCGCGGCCACCAAATCCTCATACGTCTCCCGACGACGGATCAGACGGGCTGTGCCGCCTGTGACGAGGACTTCGGCCGCGCGACAGCGGGCGTTGTAATTGGAACTCATGGCCATGCCGTAAGCCCCGGCGCTGAACGTGGCGAGAAGATCGCCTCGTTTCATGACGGGCAAGGCCCGGTCTTTGGCGAGGTAGTCCCCCGATTCACAAACGGGGCCAACGACGTTTTGTTTGAAAGTGTCGGGAATTTCGACCTCGTAATCCGTCGGCGGGGCGGGCAAATTACCGGCGGGTTGCACCGGCCAGATGCGGTGGAACGAGTCGTATAACGTCGGCCGGATGAGGTCGTTCATCGCGGCGTCTTGAATGATGTAATGCTTGCCGCCGGATTCCTTGGTGAACACCACACGGCTGACGAGGATGCCCGCATTCCCGACGACAAACCGGCCCGGTTCCAGCACCAACTGACAATTGGCCGCCTTCACGCCCGGAAGAATCACTTCCGCGAAAGCACCAGCCGGAAGGGCTTCTTGCTTGCGGTAGTGAATGCCGAAACCGCCACCCATGTTGAGATACTTGATCGGGTGGCCCATCTGTCGAAACGCCTCGATAAGCTTCAATCCCTTCTCGATCCCCTGCCGATACGGATCGGCCGATAAAATCGGCGAACCGAGGTGCATGTGCAACCCGACCACCTGAAGATTCGGATGGCCGACGACGCCACGGGCCACTTCCACCACCGTGTCGATGTCCAACCCGAACTTCACACCTTTGACGGAGGTATCCGTCTTCGCATGGGTTTTCGGGGGAAGGTCCGGGTTCACACGGAGGGTCGCCCGAGCCACTTTGCCAACCGACTTGGCGACGGCGCCGAGATTGTGCAGTTCTTCTTCACTCTCGACATTGAAAAACAAAATGTCCTGTTCGAGGGCGTATTTGATTTCCGGGTCGGTTTTGCCGACGCCGGCGAAGACAATCTTGTCCCCGGTCGCCCCGGCTTTGAGCGCCCGATAAAGTTCGCCACCGGAGGTGACATCGAAGCCCGATCCATGATCGGCCATCAATTTGGCGATGTGGATGTTGCCGTTCGTTTTCACGCTGTAACAAATCACCGGATTCGCCGAGGCGAACGCCGTTTGAATCTGTTTCAAGTGATGGAGCAACGTCGCCGAACTGTAGACAAACAATGGCGTGCCGTATTTCTCGGCCAGCTCGCGGACGGGGATGTCCTCGCAGAACAACTCACGACCGCGATACTCAAAATGATCCATGATTTCCTCGGAGCCGAATCACAATTTCAACCGGAACGCCTACGCGAGCTTCGCCTGCCACTCTTTCAGTTGTGTTTCCACAGAGTGGGGAGCGGTGGAACCATAACTCTGGAAGGCTTTGATCGAGTTCGCCACTCCCAGCACAGCGCGAACGGCCGCTCCTTCGCCGGGGCAGACTTCATCAAATTTGGATGTCGGAAGATCGGAGAGTTTCAATTTCTTCTGCTCGCACTCTCTCACCAACAGCCCCACGGCCTCGTGCGCGGTTCGCATCGGCACCCCCCGCGAGATGAATGACTCCATTAACGTGGTGGCGTCCAAGAATCCCTGATCCAGCCGGGCGGCGACGCTGGCGGTCTTGATTTTCGCCTTGCGAACCAACGCGGCGGCAATCTGCACGGAGGCGGTCACGGTGTCGGCGGCATCAAACATCGCCGGTTTGTCTTCCTGCATATCTCGGTTGTAGGCCATCGGCAGGCCCTTCATCATGACCAAAAGATGGTGCAAGTGTCCCAACACTCGGCCGGTTTTCCCGCGAGTCAGTTCCAGCACATCCGGGTTCTTTTTGTGCGGCATAATGCTGGAACCGGTGCAAAACTCGTCCGGCAGTTCGATGGTGTCGAACTCCGTGGTGGTCCAGAGAATCCACTCCTCGGACCAGTTGCTCAGGTGAACGGCAATCAGGGACAGGCCAAAAACGAACTCGGCCGCAAAATCCCGGTCGCTGGACACATCCAAGCTGTTTCGGGCGACCTCGTCAAACCCGAGTTGCTTTGCAACGGAATATCGGTTAATGGGCAACGAGGAACCCGCAAGAGCGGCGGCTCCGAGCGGCAGCACATTGACCCGTTTGCGGGCATCGGCAAGCCGGTCGCGGTCCCGCTGGAATTTTTCCACATAGGCAAGGGCGTAGTGGGGGACCAACACCGGTTGGGCCCGTTGCATATGTGTGTAAGCCGGGATAATCACGTCCCGGTGTCGCAGACCGAAATCGAGGAAGGATCGTTGTAACTCGGCCAGCAGATGATCGAGCATGTCGATCGAGTCGCGGGTCCAGAGTTTCAGATCGGTGACAACCTGATCGTTCCGGCTCCGGGCGGTATGGAGTTTTCGCCCCAGATCGCCCAACCCCTGTTTGTCCAAACGGAAAATGAGTTCGCTCTCGATGTGCGTGTGGATGTCTTCGAGAGCCGTGCGGAACGGGATGCGGTTGTTTTCCAGATCCTCGCGGATATCGTCGAGAGCGGCGACGATCTTCCCCGCCTCGGCCGTGGTGAGCAGACCGACTTCGGACAGCATGACCGCGTGGGCCTGACTCGCTCGGATGTCATGCGGGAACAGGCGGGAATCAACGCTGATTGATTCGGTGAACTGTTCAACCAGTTTGTCGGTGGGTGCGGAAAAACGACCGCCCCAAGTCTTTTGGCTCATTGCACGACCGGCGAAAAATGCGGCAGGCCGGGCCACTGAAACGTCTTCGGGTGGCCCGGCCCGCTGATTGGCAACATTCTATGCGGCGTGTCGAATTTGTCTCCCGGTGGAAAGGCCGGGGTTTGGGGAAAAATCGTGCGGGCCAGAATCCTTGCTTTCTCGTCATGCCGCACAATCGGCAAAGCCGATGTAACCCGTATTATCGGTAAACTCGTTGTATTTTCACTCTCTCGCACGGGGTTGTTGTCGATGATCCGTCGGATTCGCTCATTTGACTTGGTTGCGCTGCTTATGGTGAGCGCCCTGATGTCATCCACGGTTCTCGCCCAAGAGTTCAGCAAGGGCTATGTGCGCCTCCGAGACGCCGATGAGGCGCCTGTGTTGCCCAAAGGCACCACTTATTCCGAATTGCCAAGCCCCGATGAAATAATGAACTCGATGCCCTCGGGAGGAAGTGGCGACAAAGGCAAGCCACTCTCGATGCCGGCCTCATCGAATATGGCTCCGTCGAATTTTCTTCCTTTTGAACAACGGGCGATGGGCGGAAACGATCCCTTCCTGAAGTTCAAACCGGGCGACGAACACTTTTTGCACGTTGAAACGCCCGACGCGGCGTTCAAGTTCTTTGTCGGCGGCCGACTGCAAATTGACGGCACTTGGCTGTCAACCAATGATGCCGTGCAAGCGCCACGGTCGAAGGGGGGCATCGGGGATGTTCAGGATGCCGTCAATTTTCGACGGGCACGGTTCGATTTCGGAGGAACGCTTTACAAGAACATCGACTTCCTGATGGAATTCGACTTCGTTAACACGTTCAACACGGATCCGGGTGGAACAACGGGGAACGTCGTTCCCGCAAACACTCCGGCTCCGACCGATTTGTGGGTGACTTTCAAGGACATCCCTTACGTCGGCAATCTGCGGGTCGGAAACCAGAAGCCGCCGGTGAGCTTTGAACACCAAACAAGCAGCCGGTTTTTGAACTTCATGGAACGCTCGCTGGCCTTCGACGCCTTCGTGGAAAACCAAGACAACGGTTTTGAACCGGGCGTGATGTTGTTCAACCAGTTTCTTGACAAGCGACTTTACGGAGCCTTGGGGGTCTTTAAGAACACGCGCAACGTGTTCGGCTGGAACACCGGGGACGGGGAATACGATCTCACGGGCCGTATCGCCTATTTGCCGGTGTGGGAGAACGACGGCGAACAACTCGTTCACCTCGGCGTCGGCGTCAGCCACCGGGACTTGGACGATCACGTGGAACGTCTTCGCGCCCGGTTGATGATCCGGGATGGCCCCGCCGTGCTGCACAACGTCGTCGCGGATGCCATCATGATGGGGTCCGGCCGGGACATGATCGTGCCGGAATTTGTCGCGGTCAACGGGCCTTGGACATTGCAGACGGAATACTACGCAACCCAAGTGGGCAATGCGACGATTCCGGCCACCGGTCCCGGTCCCCGTTTGAATCTCGGCACGGCATTCTTCCAAGGGGGCTATGCCGAAGTGTTGTATTTCATCACCGGAGAACACAAGACCTACGACCGCGGCCGATTTGCCTTCACTCGTGTCACGCCGAGAAGCAATTTTAGCGGATTCAACTGGAATCAAGCCGGGGATGAATGCGAATCATGCAAAGGGGGCATGGGTCACGGCATGGGAGCTTGGGAACTCGGCTTGCGCGTTTCGTTTCTCGACCTCGACAACAACGGGATCAAGGGCGGCATGACGCAAGATGTGACTCTTGGATTGAACTGGTATCTGAACCCGTATATGAAGTGGCAGTTGAACTATACCTGCCTCTATCGCAATGCCCCGAACCCGGCCAATGATGGATATGTCCAAGGGCTGGGGCTACGGCTCGCGATGGACTTTTAATCAGCCAACCACCGCCAGATTGTCGCGGTGGATCATCTCGACATAGGGGAGCTTGCCGACGGCCCTTTCGATTTGGTCGGTCGCCAACCCCCGAATTCGCTCGGCGTCGGCGCTGGAATAATTCGTCAGTCCGCGGGCAAACTCCACACCATCCGCATCACAAAGAGACACCACTTCTCCTTTGCGGAAGGTTCCCTCTACAGTCACCACGCCGACGGGCAACAAGCTTTTGCCGCTTTGTTCCACCGCTTTTCTCGCCCCGGCATCAAGCCGGAAAACGCCTTGCGGCCGGGCGGTGAACCCCAGCCAGCGCCGCCGGGCCGACAGTCCTTCCCCATGCGCTAAGAACAATGTGCCGACTGGTTTTCCTTCGGTGATCGCATCCAGAATCCCATCCGTAGAACCGTTGGCCATGATGACGGCCCCGCCTGCTGCCGTCGCCAACCGGGCCGCCCGTAGTTTGCTTTTCATCCCCCCGGTGCCGAGAACGCTTTTAGTGGTCCCTGCCATTTCCGTGATCGCCCGGTCGATGTGCGGCACAGTGGCCACCAGTTTGGCCGAGGGATCGCTTCGCGGATCGCCAGTGTAAAGGCCGTCCACATTTGTCAGCAGAATCAACAACGGGGCTTGCAGCAAATTGGCGACCATCGCCGCGAGTTGGTCGTTGTCCCCGAATTTGATCTCGGCGACGGACACAGTGTCGTTCTCGTTGATGATCGGCAGGCAGCCATACTCAAACAACATCATAATGGTATGACGAGCATTAAGATACCGGGCGCGATTGTCAAAATCCCCGGCGGTGAGCAAAATCTGGGCGGCCGCGATGCCGTGCGGTGTCAGACATTCCTGATAAACCTGCATCAAGGCGCACTGTCCGACGGCCGCGCACGCTTGCAAATGGGGCAAATCCGTTGGGCGTTTTCCAAGGTTCAATCGGCCCACCCCGGCCCCGATGGCCCCGGAACTGACCAGCACGACCCGCTTGCCGGTGGATCGCAACCGGGCCAGTTGATCCGCGAGGGATTGCATGCGGGCACGGTCCAGCGAACCCTTGGAATCCGCCAGCACATTTGTTCCAACCTTGACCACGACCGTTTCCGCTTTTGCCAGCAGGTCGTGCCGAATCGCATCGCCCATCTCTTGCCTCTGCACCGGGAGCCTCGCATCAAAGAGGATATGAAAGGGGACGGCCCGACCCCCGACAAGCGGAGATTGGTCGCATGAAACCGATGGGAATGCTGCTGGCGATGGCCATCGCCCTGACGTTCGCGGTGTTTGTCGCCGCCCGGTGGGTGATGTACGCGAAAGCGGGACATCCCGGCTGGGCCTCGTTGATTCCGTTTTACAGCACCCATGTGGCCTTCAAAATCACCGGCCGTTCCCCGTGGTGGGAACTGGCCGTCTGTTTCTTTTACCCGATGTTTATTGTCGTTTGGATTCTGCAAAACCTCGATCTGGCCAGGGCGTTTGGCCGAAGTGTCTGGTTTGGCTTGGGTCTGATGTTGTTTCCATTTCTCTTTTACCCGGTGCTGGCATTCGGCGAATCCCGATACTCCGGCCCGGATGGCAAGGGTGCCTGCGCCACGCGGGGAACCAATCCCTTCCTGCGCGACCGCGACGGCCTCGGCGGACGGGCTTGGGACCAAGGCTAAAAAATGGCGGTCGAATCAACTTCCCGGCCGTCGTGGCTGGCCCGACGCGAGGGCCGGTGTCGTTTGCTCGCGGCCCTGCCATTGCTCATGGCCCTGTCATTGATTCGAGATTGGCTTCCCGCGCTCACCGCCTTGGGATTGGCCCTGCTGGTGGCGATCCTCGGAAAAGTTCACATTCGATGGCGGGGACTGATTTTTTCCATGCTTCCCGTGGCCCTGCTCCTTCCTTGGACGGTTCGCCACGGGGAAATCCTGTTCGAAACAAGTCCGCTCACCCTGACCGAAGGGGGAGTGATGTTTGTGATAGTGTTCATGTTGAAAACATTGGCCATTCTGCTGCTTGTGTCCGCGTTATTGGCATCTGCGCCGTTGCCCGCCCATGTGGTGGCCGCCCGGCGGTTGGGGTTGCCGAATCTCTTCGCCCATTTGCTGACGCTGACTTGGCGATACGTGTTTGTGTTGCGAGAGGAATGGGCAAGACTGCGGCTGGCCTTGCGGGTTCGCGGCTTTCGCAACCGCATGAACCGGCACGGCCGGCAAACAATCGGGCATGTCTTGGGGTCGATTTTGGTGAGGGGACATGCGCGGGCCGAACGGGTCGGGCAGGCAATGCGTTGCCGGGGATTCGACGGCCAATATCGCGAATTGGCCGCGTCTGCCGTGAAGACTCCCGATTGGGCAATGGTTCTGGCAGCCGTCATGATCGCGGGCGGCCTGATCGGTTGGGATGTCATTCGATGATCGATGTGCGCGAATTGAATTTCAAATATCCCGATGGCCGCCTGGCATTGAACGGCGTCTCGTTTCACGCGGAAGCCGGTGATCGGATTGGCCTGATCGGGCCAAACGGGGCGGGAAAAACCACCTTGTTGCTCTGCCTCACCGGCGTTTTGGAGCCGCCGGCAAACACCATCTTTGTCGCCGGGCTAGACCCGGCCAACCCGACCCACCGCCGGGTGATTCCTGCCCATGTCGGGTTGGTTTTCCAAAATTGTGACGATCAAATCTTCTCGGCCACCGTCGGTGAAGATGTCGCCTTCGGCCCGCTGAATCTCGGTTTGAACGACACGGAAGTTCGCCAACGGGTGGCCGAGGCATTGGCGACGGTCAACCTCACCGGTTTTGAGGATCGCGTGGCATTCCACCTCTCCGAAGGGGAAAAACGCCGGGTGGCCATCGCCGGGATTCTGGCCATGCGCCCGGACATCCTTCTCTTGGACGAACCATCCAGTTCGCTCGACCCGCGCGGGCGTCGCGGTCTCATCAACCTGTTGAAAACCCTCCCTGGCACGCAGATCATCGCCTCGCACGATCTGGCGATGATCCGCGAAACCTGCTCCCGCGTGATCTTGATGGACGCCGGACAGGTAGCGGCAGTTGGTTCAATCGAGATGCTGCGAGACAAGGAACTTTTGGAAAGGCATGGTTTGGAAATTTAAAGATTTCTGAATCAGGCGTGCCTTGGTGATTTCGCAACGAAACTCCTATTGGCCCGGATTGCAGATTAACCAGAGCATTCGGTAGAATATCCACAAGGTTCGCTGACGGGAGATGAATCATGCCGGAACTCACCCTGGAAACATTAGCCGCTCGTCTGGCATCGCTTGAACAAAAGGTTGCCGCCCTTAGCGGAGTGATTCCTCCAACCCGCGACTGGAAAAGCGTGGTTGGCATCTCCGTGGAGACAGATTTTTCCCGGCAAATGCAGGCAGAAATGGAATCCATTCGAGAGGCCGAACGCAAGGCTGCCCGCGAGGGAACCGGAGAATGATTCTCTTGGACTCCGATCATCTCAGCGTTCTCCGCTATCGCACTGGCGAACGGGCTGTTCGGCTTATTGGTCGGCTTGCCTTGGCCACGGAGCTGTCGGCACGACGGTAGTCAATGTTGAGGAATCGATGCGGGGGTGGCTCGCCTCGATTGCCAAGGAACGCCAGGCTCATCGCCAGATCATGGCCTATCGGGAACTCGCTGAACTCTTTGCCTTTTTCAGCGGGTATCACATCGCTCTGTTCAATGAATCCGCCGCCAATCTGTTTGACGGCTTCACCCGTATTCGCATCGGAACCATGGATCGAAAGATCGCCGCCATCGCGATGGTCCATAACGCCTTGCTGCTCACCAGGAACCGCCAAGACTTCGAGCAAATCCCCGGTCTTCGCTTTGAAAACTGGATGGATGCCGGGACAATATAAGTCGATTTGGCCGAATGCCACGCGGCCATCAACTGGTCGATGACACATCTACGCTGGTCTCCTCCGACTTCTCCATCATCGGCAATTCCAACCGCCAATCCTTTTCGACGTGTCGGCTCTGAGCGATTCGGCACGCTTGACTGAACGAACAGGTTTCTGTGCAAGTTTCGGAACGGGGAGCCAACGGAAATTGGGCGTCACGGATGCGGGTGATCAGTTCAACCACCCAAGCCTCCAGCTGGCCGCGATACGTCTCCCATTCGGCCGGATCGCGGAACCACCCGAGGGATGATTTCTTGCCCGCCGGGAGCATTCGCTTGGTTCCCTCGTCCGTCACCAGCCAATACGCAAGGCCAAGCGGGCGGGCGGGTTGATCTGGATAGAAGACTTTTTGCACCGCCAGCGCGTACAACGGCAATTGGAGTTTTTCAAGCGTGAGCAGTTGGGATGCCACGTAGTTTGTGCGTCGGCCGGTCTTGTAGTCGATGACCCAAAATCCCACTTCGTTGTTGGTCAATTCGGCCACATCCACGCGATCAATGCGGCCGCCGATCCGCACTTCTGTCTCGCCCACTTTGATGACCAGCGGCGGCCGGGCCTCGGGGTTCTTTTCCATGTCGAAGCCAAAATCGACCTCGAACAACGCAGGAGCGAGGGCCAGCTTTTCCTTGTGCCAGTCGCCGAGATAATCGTTCCAGTCATTGCGGTAATTCAAGACGGATCGCTGCAGTCGTTCCCCCTCCAGCTTCCAAAGCATCTTGGAAACTTCGCTCGGGGCACGGGCCACATATTCCTCAATGGCCGTCGTCAGATCGGCGGCGAGATCGTCCGTCACATGTTCGGGAACCGATTTTCGCGTCATCTCAGGATCGGTCTCCCGCAACCGCCGGTGCAGACGCGAGAGGGCACGGTGATAAGCCGATCCGCGACGAGTGTGTTCGATTTCTTCGCCGGGTTCCTCCAATTCCTCCAGACCCAACAGGTGTTCGAGCCAGAAGCGGAACGGACAGGCGACATAGGTTTCGAGGGCCGTCGGGCTGAAGACCCGTTCGGGGCCGAAACGTTCGCGGATGCGTTGCCGGGCCGAATCCGAGAGGAATAACCCGCTGAATTCGTTGTGGGCTTTCTCGTGGAATCTCGCTTCCGTGAGGTGTTTTGCCGCCCGCAAATGTCGTATCAACTCAGGCTTTAAGCCGACGGTCGGGAAGCGGCCATCATCCGGGGCTTCCCGCATCCGGTCGGCCAGTTGCACCCGGTATTCGGCATCGCTCAGGGCTTCCTGCGTGAGATATCCTTCGATCAACATTCGCTGATTCGTTGTTGGGATGGCGTTCTCCTCAAACGCCTCTGTGACGGCCCGCAGGAAGGCCGCCGGCAACATGTCCTGTCCCGCATCATCAACTGCCGGGTAACTGAAGATGAGTTCCTTGCATGGCCGGGCGACCAATTGCAGAAACAACAATTGCTCGCGAGGAAGCCGACAATCGCCGTGGGGGAATTTCAAACCATGATCCCGCAACACAGCCCGATCACTCTCGTCGAGAAGCGATTCCGGCAACCCGAAGGCGGGGAAACTTTTCTCGCCAAGGCCGGTGACGAACAGGTGATCGCAATCGACCTCAACCGCGGACTCGGGTGAAAGAACCCGCACACGGCCAGTCCAATTGGCTGATCGAGGACGCATCGTGTGCCGGGCAATCGTTGAAACACCCCGCCAGAAGGCGGCGGGCCGGATCGAGGGCGTTTGCCAGTCCGCGAGCATCTTCCAGAAGGCGGCGAGAGCCTGGCGATCCGCCTCACGTTCATTCGCCACTTCCGCCAAACCGATCTCAGCCGCAAACGACCGGAGCCACGCGGAAAATCCCGAAGCTGGCGTGGCGGCGGGGATTTCCTCCCATAAATCGAAGAACTTCCGCAAAAACGGCAGACATCGCTTGGCCAGTTCCCCCTTGCGACGGCGACGATGTTCTTCGGCCTGTTCATCTTCCAAGGCTTCGGGGGGCTTTTGCGCCCATGTAATCGCGGCCCGCAGGTAAGAATCCCGGCCGCGAGGCTCTCCGAGTTGCCGAAGCAAGCCCTCGGCATGGCGGGGCAAATCGTCTGCCGCCTCGGGCCAAACCGGTCGAAAGTAGTTGCTCCGCAGCAGAGCGGTCACGTCTTCAAAGGGCCAGCCATCCGCCGATAGTTGCGCGGCTCGCAATAGCGTCCGCACGGCCGGGTTGGCCTGCAACGGCTCCTCGACCTCATGGAATACTGGAATGCGATATTCAGCGAAGACATCCGGCAGCACGTGAATCATCGTTGACGGGTCGCGGGCCATGACGACGACCCGCTCCGGATCGCCCCCGGAGTTCAGCAATTGACGGATTCGCCGGGCGATCAGACGCATCTCCCCGAGAACCCCCGGAGCCTTGACGAGACTCACCCCGGCGGTCATTTTGCCCGGCTTGGCGTTTTCACGGAACAGATTCCCCGCCAGATGGGCGATCCCGGCCGGGCGATCATATTTCGGTTCTTTGCCCGTCTTCCCAGATACTTTTGGCTTGGGGTCAAGAAAACTCTCCCATGTTTCCTTGCACTCGGCATAAGTCCCCGGCCGACTTTTTGCCGGATCGGTGAACACGGTCACGCGGACCTCGCCGACATGCCCGGCCAAGGCATCCAGCAATCGGCGTTCGCACGGGTGGAAGAACCGAAATCCCGTGACGAACACGGTCTCCAACCGCTCAAACGTTTTCGGCAAACCCGCCGCCATCCGTTCGGCGGCCCTGTCAAAGACTTCGTGCGACCAGCCTTTTCCGGTTGCTTTGCCTCGCTCGGCAAATGCTTTTGTCAACCGGGCAATGTCCTCCCGTTTGGGGCTTCGATTCATCCGCAAAGCGGTCTCGGCCACCTCCGGGGAAATACCGTTCTCGGCCAATTCATTGAAATAACCGACACTCGAAGTGAAAAAGCCCCGGCGTTCGACAATGGCCGCGTGATAGGGAAGGGACTTTTTCCGGTGCAATTCGCCGATGGTGTCGTGAAGCGCCCAATGGGAGGCCGTCGCTGAATGGATGGCATCCCCGGCCACGCGACGGGCCAACTCTTCAAACGTGAGAATGTTTGGGGCGAATGTACCGGACGTGAGTTTCAGCAATTCCGCAAGGATCGTTTCCCGGCCCCAGTGATTTGAGACCAGCCACAGGCCCCGACCGGGTGTTTGCAGAATGGCGGCGTATTCGGTGCAGAGTTTCGGCAGAGTGTCGCGGGTGAGCGTGTCTTGAACGGGCCGGACCGGCATGATGGCTCGGGAGTGGATAACGAAAACGGGCCGCATCGGTGGGATGCGGCCCGTCGTGACTGTTCTTATTCTTCGACACCGACCTTACTGATTGAACACAAATTCCTTCGTGTTCAACAAAGCCCACACGATGTTTTCATAGGCCGTCTTCTTGGCCATCTTGTGCTTTTCGATGTGGTCGAGGGCGGTCTTCATGTCGGAATCTGTCGGCTTGCGGCCGAAGGCCCACATGAACAATTCCTCCACCTTCTCGGCATCCGGGCGGGTGTCCTTCGGATTGGCAAGGGCATCGGCCCGGCCGTTTGGACGGCCAAGTTTCGTTTGCACTTCATCCGAATTCAACAGATGCAGCGCCTGGGCCAGATTGGCTTCGCTCACCCGTTCGCATTCACAAGCACTGATGCGTTGCGGACGGCCAAACACGTCGAGGAAGTAACTTCCGAAAGACTCGTCCGGCAGCATGATCGCCCGCGTCGGAGCGAAGCGATCTTTCGGCAAGCCGTTGAAGCTCGTGGGCGAATCGGTCACCTGACAGACGGCGTCCAACAGAACTTCAGCCCCCATCCGCTTCGGGTAGTAGCGGGCATAGGCTTGCTTGTCGTGCTTGTTGAAGTCGTTCGGGATTGCGGAGAGCTGGTAGGTCCGGCTCTTGCAGATCGTCTTCACCAAGTCTTTCAGGCTGTACTTGCTGTCCGTCAGGCTCTTGGCCAGCGCGTCGAGGAGTTCCGGGTTCGACGGCGGGTTGGTCACCCGCATGTCGTCGAGCGGGTCCACGATGCCGCGACCGAAGAAGTGAGCCCAATAGCGATTGGCGACGGCCTTCGAGAAGAACGGATTCTTCACGTCGGTCATCCAGTCGGCCAGCTTCAGGCGGGGGTCTTCACCCCGTTCGATTTCCATCGGTTCGCCGTCAAGCGGCTTGATGACGGCCGTCTTGCTGGTCCGCTTGTTGGTAACGGCCCCCTCGGCCTTGCTGTAAATCACCTGCGTGTTCTGCTGTTGCGTGGCCCCGATCACCGGAACCTGCTTCTTGCCCACGCGGCCGAAGAACGCGGCCAAGCCCCAATAATCGTCCTGGCTCCATTTTTCGTAGGGATGATGATGGCAGTTCGCACAGGCGATCCGCAGACCAAGGAACACTTGGGCGGTGTCGTCCACGAATTGTTCGGGTTGGGCCAGATCTTTGTACCACACGGTCGGCGGGTTCTTGGATTCTTCCCCGGTGGCACCGAGGATGGACCGCACGAACTCGTCGTAGGGCATGTTGGCGGCGATGGCTTCACGGATCCAGCCGTGGAACGCGAACGTCCCCTGCGCCCGTTGGGCGGCGTTGCCGTCCTTGCCCCGCTTCACGCGGAGGATATCGGCCCACTTGTTGGCGAAGAAGTAGGAGTATTCCGGTGTTTCCACCAGTTGGTCAATCAGCGTGTCCTTCTTCTTCGCGTCCTTGTTGGCGACGAAGTCCTTCACTTGTTTCGGCGTCGGCAGCGTGCCGGTGATGTCGAGGTAAGCCCGACGGATGAATGCCTCGTCCGCAGCCGGGTCCGACGGGACCAAGCCGAGGTCTCGCCACTTCTTGGAGGTGTGCGTGTCAACCACCGTCTGAACCGGGAACTGCCATTCCGGAATTTTCATGCCGAGAGGAACCGTCCCGCGGTAAACGGCCACATGCCCCTGATAACGGGCCATGATGCCAGCTTCACCGCTGAGACCGAGCGTGCGAACTTGGGCGGCGATGTCCACCGTGGCGATTTCCTGGTCGTTCGAGTCGTATTGGGCGCGGCGGGTGATGTCTTCCACCGTTCCGTCCGTGTAGTGGGCGTAGACGGCGAATTGTTGCTTGTTGTGCCGGGTCATGATCCGGTGTTCGGGATACACGGTGATCTTCATCACCGTCGGGTCGGTTTCCTTCCCGTAAGGCATCCCGGCGGCGATCCACCGACGAACGAGTTTATATTCGTCCGAGTCCTTTTCCATCTTCTTGCCGCCACCGTGCGGGACAGCCCCGGTCCCCTTGAGGAGGAACAGGCTGCTATCCGGGGCGGCGGGCATCATCCGGCGGCCGCGTCCTTCCTTCACAAGGGCGATGTAGTCGTAATCAGGTTCAAAGCCGAGCAGCGAAATCTTGAAGCCGTTCTGACCGCTGGCCTTGCCGTGACAGCCGCCAGAATTACATCCGAGCTTGGTGAAGATCGGGACAATCTGATTCGGGAAGTTGATCGGCAGGTTTTCATCCGTGTGGGCAATGCTCACCGGAACCTTGACCGTCTTGTCCCCGAAGGTGGCGACGATTTCGGTTGTGCCATTCGCCAGCGGCATCACACGGCCAGTCGACAGGACTTTGGCCGATTTACCATCAGCCACCGAATAGATGGCGTCGCTACTGAGGTCCTGCAACCGGCCATCTTTCAAGGTGGCGGTCACAATGAGTTGGGCGGCGTCATCCATCCCCTTGAGTGCGAGCTTTTCAGGGTAGACGGTAATCGACTGGATGTCGGCCGGTTTCGGCATGGCGACAACATCCGTCGTCACCGGGATCGTTGGTGTCTTCGATTGATCAGCTCGAGCCACGCCGGGGATAATGGTTCCCAAAGCGAAGAGGAAGAGCCAACAGGAGAAGCGGGTTGGCATGCGGTAGGTCCTCCGAGTCAGAAATTTTGGCAGAGGTTCAAGGCGGGTGTGTACGATGGTCGGCGGGCAGGCAGGTCACGTTCCAAAGTGTATTTTGGCGTCCAAACCGGAAGATAGCAAGCGCGAAGTCGAAACGCAAGCACGGAATTTTGATTTGAATGGGTTTTTGCAATCCAGATGACTCCAATCCGCCCCTTGGTTGAATTCGCCGCTTCCGTAACCTGTTTAGGAACGTACCGATTCACGCACTCCGACCTTGGCGAGAACCAACCAGACACCATGCCGAAGCGCGACGACATCCACAAAATTCTGCTCATCGGGTCCGGCCCCATCATCATCGGGCAAGCCTGCGAGTTTGACTATTCCGGAACCCAAGCCTGCAAGGCGCTTCGCGAGGAAGGCTATGAGGTGGTGTTGGTTAATTCCAACCCCGCCACCATCATGACCGACCCGGAAACGGCCGACCGGACTTATATCGAGCCAATCACCTGGCAAATTGTCGAAAAGATCATCGAAAAGGAACGCCCGGACGCCCTGTTGCCGACGCTTGGCGGTCAGACAGCCCTGAACACGGCGATGGACCTGCACAAACACGGCGTGTTGAAGAAATACGGCGTCGAGATGATCGCCGCCAACCCGGACGTGATCGACAAGGCCGAGGATCGCCAACGCTTCAAGCAAGCTGTGTTGAAACTCGGGCTGGATGTTCCTCGATCCCAAGTGGCCACCACCCTCGCGCAAGCCCTGACCATCCTCGACGAAGTCGGCCTGCCCTGCGTTCTGCGGCCGAGTTTCACGATGGGCGGGACCGGCGGGGGTATCGCTTACAATAAAGATGAGTTCATCAACATCGTGAGTCACGGGCTGGAAATGTCCCCGACTTCGCAGGTGTTGATTGAGGAATCGGTGATCGGCTGGAAGGAATACGAGCTGGAGGTGATCCGGGACAAGGCTGACAACGTCGTCATCATTTGTTCCATCGAAAACCTCGACCCGATGGGCGTTCACACCGGGGACAGCATCACAGTGGCCCCGGCTCAGACTCTTTCGGACAAAGAATATCAGCGGATGCGCGACGCCGCCAAGGCGATCATCCGCGAGATCGGGGTCGAGACCGGCGGATCGAACATTCAATTTGCGACCAACCCGGCGAATGGCCGGATGATCGTGATCGAAATGAATCCCCGCGTGTCTCGGTCCAGCGCCCTGGCCTCCAAGGCGACCGGCTTCCCCATTGCCAAAATCGCGGCGAAACTGGCCGTCGGCTATACGCTGGACGAACTCAAGAACGACATTACCCGCGAGACACCGGCCTGCTTCGAGCCGACCATCGACTATGTGGTGACCAAGGTTCCCCGCTTCAACTTCGAGAAATTCCCGGAAGCCGACTCCACGCTGACGACACAAATGAAGTCCGTCGGCGAGACGATGGCCATCGGCCGGACGTTCAAGGAATCACTTCAGAAAGCCCTTCGCGGCTTGGAAGTGATGCGGTTCGGCCTCGGTTGCGACCGGAACGACCTTTGGGGAACCGATCAACAACCCTCAATGGACGAGATCGGCAACAAGCTGGCGACGCCGAACTGGGAACGAATCTGGTATGTGCGATACGCTTTTAAAGCCGGCCTGACCATTGAGGATGTGCATCGACGCAGTCGGATCGATCCGTGGTTCCTCACTCAGATCATGGATTTGGTCAAGATGGAAGACCGCCTGAAAGCCGTTGGCTCGCTAGCGGCCGTCACCCCGGATTTGATGCTGGAAGCCAAGCAAAACGGCTTCATCGACCGGCAACTGGCCAACCTTTGGAACAGCAACGAATTGACTATCCGCGAACGGCGAAAACAACTCGGCATCGACGCAGTCTTCAAGTCGGTTGACACCTGTGCCGCCGAATTCGAGGCGTTCACGCCGTATTACTACAGCACCTACGAACGCAAGCCGGTCACCCACGGCACAGAGACTGTTTCAGAAGACGAAATTCGGCCGTTCACCGGCAAAAAGCGAATCATCATCCTCGGTGGCGGCCCAAACCGCATCGGCCAGGGAATTGAATTTGATTATTGCTGCGTGCAGGCCGTGAAGGCACTGCGGTTGAACGGGTTTGAGACCATCATGGTCAACTCCAACCCGGAGACGGTCAGCACAGATTACGACACATCGGACCATTTGTTCTTCGAGCCGTTGACCGTCGAAGATGTGCTGAACATCGTGGACCGGGTGAAGCCTTTCGGCGTGATCGTGCAGTTCGGCGGGCAGACGCCGTTGAATCTCGCCAAAGCCTTGGCAGCGCAAGGTGTTCCGATTATTGGCACGAGCGTCGAAAGCATCGACACCGCCGAAGACCGTGAAAAATTCAGCAAACTCATCAACGATCTCGGCCTCAAACAACCCGCCAGCGGCACAACCCAAGACCTTCATGCCGCCCTGCACATCGCCCGGAAACTGACGTTCCCGGTGTTGGTGCGACCCAGCTTTGTGCTGGGGGGCCGGGCGATGGAAATCGTATACGACGAGGGGGAATTCAATCGCTTCGCCCGCTTCGCTTTGGAAGCCTCCAACGGCAAGCCGATCCTGATCGACAAGTTCCTTGAGTCGGCCGTCGAAGTGGACGTGGATTGCCTCAGCGATGGTCGCCGGGTGGTCATCGGCGGGGTGATGCAGCACATCGAAGAGGCAGGCATCCACTCCGGGGATTCGGCGTGCGTGATTCCCCCGCACAGTCTGGCGCCCGAGGTGATCGCCGAGATCAAACGGCAGTCAGTGATGCTGACGATGGCCCTCAAGGTGAAGGGGTTGATGAACATTCAGTTCGCCATCGCCAACGCCCACGGACCGAATGCGGAAATTTACATTCTGGAGGCGAACCCGCGAGCCAGCCGGACCGTGCCCTTTGTCTCCAAGGCGTCTGGAGTGCAGATCGCCCGGTTGGCGGCTCTCGTGATGGCTGGCAAAACGCTTGATGAACTCGGCGTGGCCAACGAAGTGGTTCCGACGCATTACAGCGTGAAGGAAAGCGTTTTCCCGTTCAACAAGTTTCCGGGAGTGGACATTATTCTCGGGCCGGAAATGCGCTCCACCGGCGAAGTGATGGGGATCGACGATACGTTTCCAATGGCCTTCGCCAAAGCCCAGATGGCCGCCAACGCCCCCCTGCCCCTCTCCGGGACGGTGTTCGTGTCAGTGGCCGACCGGGACAAGCAGGAGATTATTCCCATTGCCCGGCAATTCGCGGAGATGGGTTACCACCTGATCGCCACACGGGGAACCGCCAAAGTGTTGCGGGGGGCGGGAGTGCCGGTCGTCGAGGTGGCCAAGATTCAGGAAGGTCGGCCGAACCTGATTGACCGGATGAAGAACAACGAGATTTCGCTGATTCTCAACACGCCATCCCGGCGGGGTCGCCGGACGGACGAGACGAAGATTCGGGCCTCTGCCGTGGCCCATCGGGTGACGTGCATCACCACTCTCTCAGCCGCCCAAGCCGCCGCCCAAGCGTGTGATGCCATGCGGAAACAGGTGATGAATGTGACCCCGCTTCAGGAACGGTTTAAAATGTGATTAACCGGGCAGTTTGGAGGCGTCGGCTTTCCGAACCGGCGCCTTCGTTGGAGCCGGGGATGTGTCTCCTCCCTCGTTGCCAGCTTTCGGTTTTCCTTTTCCTGGAAGCGGTTCGATCTTGTCTGGTAAAGAAGCCGGTTTGTTCCCGCCGCCACATCCGATGATGAGAAGAGTCAATCCGATCATCAAATAGATTCGCATCGCAAATTCTCGCCGTCGAAAAATGAGGGGGTAAGAAAAAAGGCCGGGGATGGCCCCGGCCCACACGGACAAACTATTGAACGGGGATCAGTTTCCGGAGAGTTTGGACGCATCATAGACATTTCCATCGGCACAGGCGGTCGCATACACATAGGTGGTGTAGTCAATCGACCGGCGTATCCCCCGAACCGATCCGTCAGCCAGAGCAAAATTGACAACACCCGTGTGTCTGCTGGTGAATTTGTCGAATCCGGAGCCGGACGGATCATCCTCCGGTCGCATTCCCCAATAAGAAATCAGAAATCCGCTTCCCATCCAACCGTAGGAATACTGATCAAGCCATTTCTTGGTGGTTGGATCCGTGTCATCTCCCAATGTCTCGCCAAACATCAGCGTGTTGGATGTCCCATCGGTGACGGAGGCGATGGTGGTTTTGGACTGGTTATAAAAGATCCCCGCATACTGATCGTAGGGACCATAATTGATCTTGCCGAAATACCCGCCCACGCCCATGTAATTCGTCCGACCGGGGCCGGTGGTGGCGAACACATCAACGCCATACTGCCCCCCGGCATCGGTAAAGCTTCCCAACAGGCAGTTGGTCCGCGACAGAGCCGTGTCGGATGGACACAAATAGGTCGAAATCCGATACTGACCGGCCGTCCAGTCGGGGCCGAGATACCAATAAGCAATCGCGGGTTGGTTGATGTTCGTCGTGCTGGTGATCTGTCGAAACACGTTATCCTGTTCGATATATGGCAGCAACACCGCCAACAATCCAATTTGCGGATAATTGTCGATGACAGCATAGCCATCGGGGATGCCGACAGGCATGTTGACCATGCCGGGAGGGAAGACGCCGTTGGCTCCCTCGTAAGTGTGGGCTCCGAGCGAAATCTGCTTGAGGTTGTTGGAACACTTCATCCGGTTGGCGGCTTCGCGGATTTTTTGGACGGCCGGCAGAAGCAGACCGATCAAGATCGCAATGATCGCGATCACCACCAGCAGTTCGATCAGCGTGAAGCCGTCCCTGCTTCTCGCCGGTCGTGAATTTAAATGAGCCATCGGGGAAATTCCTGTCGGGGGGGTTGTGCCAGAGGGACAGGAAAACCCTACTTCGCATTACGCAAGAGAGCCAAAGTTGTCACATTAAAAAACGGCCGGAAAGATACTATCTTCTTGCTCAACATGAAAAAATGAGGTAAGGCGCAACCAATTCTGATTCACCCTCAAATCATCAGTGACTGGTTGAAAAAAATGATTCCGAGTTGGGGATGACGCAAAAACAAACAACGACATTGTCAAAAAATCTTTTCGGTGAGTCTGTCCGAAGGATTATTTCCATACATGAAAAATGAAGGTTTAAGACAAGGGCGGCACGAATTCAAACCATCAGGGCAAACTCTTGCCTTGATGGTCTGTTGATCACGATAGTCTCTGTGGAGGATTGGCTTTGATTCCACCACCCCCCTCGGTCTTCATCTGCATCTGCATTTTCCATGACTTTGTTGAAAAGCGGAGTTTTTGATTTGGGATGGTAGAGAGCCAGGCCCCCCGTCACGATGGTGTTATCGAGCCCCCATCGGCCAAGAGGACTAGCCATCTCCATCCGACCCCTTTCCTGCCGTTGCCTGACTAAGCCAAAAACTGGCATTGTCGCAACATCCTCATTTCGGCAACTATCGAGATGAGCCGACAAAACGTCTGCACAATGAAAAGACATCCGGCAAATCTCGAAAATGTCTTTTAAGAAAAAACGATGTCAAGGCACCTTTGCCGCTTTTGCCTCGGTATTGGCGTTCCCGGCGCCGCTCATCCCGGCAGGCTTCATGCCTGGAGGCAAAGTGGCCGGGTCAACCGGCTTGGGGTCTCCGTTCTTCACGTCCCCACCACAACCGTTCAAAATGAATGTCCCGAACAACAATAGCCAAAAGTATTTATTCATCGATTTTTATCTCAAAATTCCGATTTTTAGGGAAGGATTTCTCACAGACGAAGAATTTAGTTGAATGTAACCACTGCGCCATCTTGAGCACCGCATAACGACACATAAGTGGCGAAATCGACACTGCCTGAGAACGTGCGGATTGATCCGTCCATGAACATCGTGTTGATGCGGTTGCCACCGTGGAGACTCCCGGGAATACCGGCCCCGAGTCCGAGACCTTGGGCGCTGGTCACACAGTTGCCATTACCCGAATTGGGGCAGGTCCAGAAATTACTGGCGGTGTAGGCATGACCGTATGAATTTGATCCCCAACCATTGCTCGCCGATCCTGTGCCGAAATTCAGATAGCCGCCAGCCGATTCCGCGAACCCAATAGTATTGCTTGTGCCGTCGGAAACCCCCGCAATCGGGAGAGCGAAAGTGTCCAACCGGAACGGCCCCAGATAGGCGTCGTTTCCAGCGGCGTCGTTGGCGACATAGCCTATGTTCACCAGATAATTCGATTTGCCGGCCGCTGTGATTGTCGGGCCAAACCCGCTGCCACTGGTGAAGTAAGAGGTGTTGACTTGGATGGCGCTGCTCGATGTGCCGGCGGCCCCCCAAATGCCGCCCGAAGGGAAATGCTTGCCAGCAATCCCATACACCGTGATTTGGGCCATGTTCACCGCGACCGGTGCTGACGGACAGACAAACGTGCTCACGGCACCATTGTTGGCGTAATCACTACCGGTCGGAGGAGTCGCACCATATCCCGGTAACACCGGGAGAACGGCAGAGCCCCACCACGACGCACCGGCCGTCGTAAATGTTGGCAGCCAGAGATTATAGCGGTTGTCCTGCTCCATGTACGGCAACAGTAGAACAAGTGTTGTGTCGCCCCGAAAATTCATGCTGGGGGGCAGTTTCTGCATGGCGCTTTCGTAGTTGTGAACTGAAAGCCCAATCTGCTTGAGATTATTCGAACACTTCATCCGATTCGCCGCTTCGCGAATCTTTTGGACGGCGGGCAACAACAGCCCGATCAAGATGGCGATGATCGCGATCACCACCAACAATTCAATGAGGGTAAATCCCCTTCGTCGGGACGCACCGCTCCCAAAACAGAGTGACCCCAACATGTGGCGGTCTCCATTAGGAGAAAAAGAAAAAGTAAAAAAGATCAGCGAACCCCAAAAATGGGGTGGGAGAAGACAAAATCAAAAGAACTGAAAAACAATCCGGGGGAGATGATCGGATTGAGAGTGTCAAAATTTAACGTGGATGTTTTGAGTAACACCCCATCGAGTTAGAAACCCATTAAACCTTGACTTTTTATTTGTAACAAGATGATCGATTTGAAGCAATCAAATACTTCACGGATTTTTCATTTTATTGCAAAAAGGACACTGCACGAGAGCGAATAATGTCTTTTTGTTTTCTCAACAGTCAGTCATTTTTGTCGAGACTCAGCGTGACTGACCTTTTGAGGAGCGTTTTCCTGACGGCGCAAACCCAGCCACTGATAGTACGTTTGCAATTCAATTCGGGACTCGCCCTCGCTCATCACGCCGGCCTTCACCAATCGCCGGACGATGAACTCCGGCGGGTCTTGCTGAATGGCGATGAGAGTGCATAAGTGCCCCTGCTGAAACAATCCCATCGTCAGCACGGCCTCGTCAAACAACCGCCCGTCCTCGCGTTGGGCGCGAGTGAGTTTGATTGCGTTTTCACGGGAAAGCCAGCCCACTTGACGGGCGACCCGTTGCAAACATCTTCGGGGGACTCGTCGGTCGATGACGGCGGCCATCTTCTCCACAGATGTCACATGTCGGCGAATCAGGAACTCGCGAAAACTCCTCTGACGCACCGTTTCCAAACTCGCGCGTTCGGTTGCCTTCACCAAATTGACCGTCATGACGCGGTTTTTACCACTCCGTTTGGCTTGGTACATCGCTTGGTCGGCGGCCACCATCAAGTCATCAACCCGGACAAACGACACCCAAGGCACCGCAAAAGCCCCCCCGACGGAACAGCCGATCCGGCATTGTTGCCCGGCGAATTCCAACGGAAGATCGTTCAGCACGCGAACAATCCGTTCGCCGACCATTCTCACCCCCTCCTCCGTGCTTTCTTTGAGGAGAATGCAAAACTCGTCGCCGCCGAAACGGGCCACCACATCTTCGTCCCGAATATGGGTCCGCAATTGGGCGGCCACTTCTTTCAACACCACGTCGCCGGCCGCATGTCCGAACTTGTCGTTGACCGGCTTGAATCCATCGAGATCGATGAAAAGCAGGCCCACTCCCTGATGCGTGCGCTTGGCCCGCCGGAGATTCCGGGCGAGGGAATCCACAAGGTATGTCCGATTGTGCAAGCCAGTCAGTCCGTCCCGTGTGGTCTGTTCTTGAAGTTTGACGGCCTTTTCCCGCCATTCGGCCGCCTCTTGTTCGGCTTGCTTCTTTGTCTCTTGCTCGCGGATGCTTTCGAGGCTGGATTCCATCGTCAGGCGGACGAGTTCCTGGCTGGCATGGACCAGCACATCCGCAAAATTGATATCCGGCCCCATGTCCACGTTTAGGTAGGCGGCCATCTGCTTCACCTTTTCGGCAAGCGGGGCCAGCACTTCCGTTAACATCTCTTCGTTCATGCCGAGGATGGCCTCGGCATCGTCCAACACCTGTTTCCGAAGTCCGGGGACATGCGGATGAGTCAGAAAATCACTGGCGAGACTGGAGAAGTACAGCAATTGGGTGCGTGTGCTTGTCTCCGCGTCCGATTCGTCAGCCAGTTCCGGCTGATGATGCCAGGCGATGGCGTTGGTCATCGATTCGGGAAGACGCCAGCGACGGAGCAATTCAGCGCTCACGTCCGCATGAGTCAACCCGAACGTGGCCGCCTCAAGTTCACTGACGCGGCATTGTGATTGACCTCGGGCTTGTTCAAGGATCGTCGCGTAATCTTTGGAACGCCCCTGAATCAAGATGAGCTGACCCAGATCCCGCATCAGCGAGGCCAGCAGATCGCTCTCCGGATCGCGGCGACTGAATCGGGCTGAGAGTTCACGAGTGATGATCGCCCCGATCACCGACGATTTCCAGAAATCCGCAAGCAGAGCGGGTGTCGGACAACTAGAGCGGATGGCCGGGAGATACAAGGTGAGAATGAGAGATCGCACGCGGGTGAGCCCGAGCATCACCAAGGCTTTGTCCACGGACGTGACCGGACGGGAAAACGAATAGAGAGCGGAATTCAGCGTCTTGAGGATCAAACCGCACAGGGCAGGATCTTGGCGGATGATTTCCCCGACGGCGTCCAGCGTGCAATCAGCGCTGCCGACCTTTTCCAGAACCCGCAATGCCACGGAAGGAAGCGTTGGGATCTTTGGATTGCGAAGCAATTCATCAAGAAAATCGATGTCAGCCATGTCGGTTCGCACGGTACGGGGGATCGATCGGCCTACTTTTTCAGAAACCGGCGGGAAGCAATCGCTCGGCCAATTTTTTCATGGCCGGTCCCATTCGTGGAGCCATGGCGGGGTCGGCGGCCACTTGATCCAAAAGCCCGTCAAATTCGGACATCTCCGTCGAAAACTCTCCCTGGCTGATTGCCTGACAAGCCAGATCGATCACGGAAATGGCGACGCAATCAATGGGCAGATTGATGGTCATGTCTTTGAGCTTGCGCTGGCGACCGGAAGCCCGAATTCGTGCCGCGATACGATACGCCAACTCTAGCATCATGCTCCGGAGTTCCGCCTGCTGACCGGTGGGGACAACCGGATCTTGTGTGAGAAATTTCATTCAATATCGGGAAAATATGTGCGGGGATCAAACGAACGACGGAATCACGGGTCAACTGACTGATCGATTGCCTTGGACAAAACTTGCATCAGTCTTGAGGAATCGTTGAAAAATTTGCCCAAGATATTTCAGCTCGCCATGTGATTTCGCGCGGTGCGCGCAAACTCTTCCGGTCAAGAAGAATGGACAATTTGAGGCATGGCAGAATGAGATTTGAGTTTCAGGGAGAATCGTTTGAAGTTCCGATAAATAGAACCGGCCAAGGACTCAACTTGTTTGCTGAAAACAAGAACCTCATCAGCCGATGATTTGCCCGATGGCCCATTCGCACGCCTCGCGGACCATCGGATCAGCGTGGCTGGCCCCCTGACGCAACGCGGGCAGCGCGCCGGTCGCACGTTGGTTGCCCAGAACGATGGCGGCGTTTCGCAGAAGGCTTCGCCAGTTTGCCCGCAACAGGGCGCTTCCTTCAAACCGTTTGCGGATTTGGTTTCCGGAAAGGGTGAAGAGTTCAATCAAATTGATTGACGAGATCGCGGGGTCCATCGGCAAACCGGGATTGGCGTTTCCGTGCCGGTTCCACGGACATACGTCCTGACAAACATCACATCCGAAAAACCACTCGCCGACATTTGGCCGCAATTCCAACGGCATGGGCTTCTTCGATTCAATGGTCAGATAACTGATACATTTTCGCGCATCCAGCATTCCCGGCCCGGCGAAAGCATCCGTGGGACACGCATCGAGACAGGCGGTGCAGGTGCCGCAATGACTTCCGGTGTGCGGAGCGTCCGGTTCCAGTTCCAGCGTGGTGAGTAATCCGGCGAGGAAGAAAAAACTGCCAAGCTGTTTGTTAATCAGCATGGTGTTCTTGCCGAACCATCCAAGTCCGGCCCGGCGGGCGAAGTCCCGTTCCAACAACGGGGCCGAATCGGTCACCCCTCTCGCCGTGCAACCTAGAATCTCGGATTGAAGCCAATCCCTCAGCAGGTTGAGTTTGTCCCGACAGAACTCGTGATAGTCCGGCCCGTGGGCATATTTGCCGACCTTCGCCCCGCCGGGAGGAATCTCCGTGGGATAAGTGAGGGCCACCATGATGACGGATCGCACGCCGGGCAACATCGATTCGGGATGCCGTCGCAGTTCGGCCCGTTCTGTCAGATAGGCCATTTCTCCGGCAAATCCCCGCGAGAGCCATTCTTGAAACCGTTCAAAATGATCGGCCTCGGACGCGCGGGCAATCCCGGCCAGCGCAAAGCCTTGCTCAAGGCATTTGGCTTTGATTCGGGCTTCGAGAGTGGGAGCCGGAGTTTTCAGGATTCATTTCCCCGCCCGTTCGCGGAAGATGGTGTAAGCCGTTTTGCCCAGCGACCAAAGCTGCTCAAACACTTTGCCAACACGATCTTCGTTGGCGCTTTCGTCAAGACACCGCAAAAACGCCACGCCTCTTGCCTCGCCGAGCAGGTTGACAACCCCAGCCAGCACGCCCTCGGTCACATTCCACTGGCGGTTCTCAGCCGTACAAGCCGGAACAATGTTGGCCGCGTCCGGAAATGACTCGCGGGCGGTTCCCACGGCATCGCGGATGCTCTTTTCCTTCGGCCGGATTCCCGCAGACCAATCATAAGGCGGTTGCCATTCCATTGCCGGGGTCAGCAGATCTGCATGAGTCAGCACCGCCATGATCGGCGGGATTTTGTATTGCGGCCGGGTGCGGAACCAATTTTGAAGGGCACCGACAAAGTTCACATCCGCCTGTTTGGCGGCGTTTCGGGCATGGCCAACCAGCAAGACCAGATCCGACTGACGCACCACCTCGGCCGTTTTGTCCACCTGATCGGCATCGGCCCCCTCATGGGAGTAGCCGATAGAATCCATGATGTGCAACGTGGCCGGGAGGCCACTCGATTTCAGAACGTATTCGGTGATTGTGTCCGTGCAGGGCAAAACGTCCGTCTGGGCCTTGCGTTCGCCCAGCAAGGCGTTGATGAGGGAAGACTTGCCGGCCTTCACCTGGCCGATGACGGTGATCGTCACCGGCCGGGCCTCGGGAGAAGCCCCGCCTCCCCCCTCGTCAGCCCGGATGGTTTGTTCCTGAAGCTCCCGATATTTTTCGGCCCCGACCTTGAGCCGGCCGCTGTAGAGTTCGATGAGATACCGGCCGACATCACTGATGAACTCGGCGTAAAACCAGTTGATAACCCCGCGTTGCAACCGGTCTTGCAACGGAGTCAGCGTGGTCTTGGCCGCGAGATAGCGGGCGGCGGTCTTCACCGGATTCAGCACGGCCGAGACCACCCAGTACCCGTTGTTGGCGTGCTTCATCCACCCGATGGCCTTCTGGGTCTTTCGCCAATGATCGATGGTCATCAGGTGGCTGCCCGGCACATATTTCCGCACCCGGTCATGAAGCTCGCGGGTCGCCAGTTCAATGACGGTGAGCAATTCCGGGATGGTCACCGGCCCGACCGGATCGGAGGCGCCGGGTTGGTAGACGACGGAAAGCTCCTTGGCGATGGCCTCGGCCGTATCGTAATAGAATTTTGGCTGGGTTAACGCCTCCTGATCGAGATCAGCCGACTTTTCGACGCGGGCTTGCACCATCCCCCAGGCAAACTGGTCACGATCAGTCCAATGCGGATCGCCGGGATGGCTGTCCGTCTTGGTTTTCATCCGTCGGGCCACTTGCCAGCCGAGAAAATACGCCGTTCCAAAACAGAGGGCCGTGGGCCACCAGACGTAAAACGTCCAGCCCGTTTCAAACAGGTGGTAAGCCCCGACCCCCATGTAAAACAGGAGCGGGATGATAATCAGCAAGATGATGGCTAACAGCCGAAGACGAGTCATGAAAAGAATGTCCAGCGATGACGGGAACGATGACGAATGGTAATTCGTTGTCTCACCCGCCCGGTTTCCAAAAACGGCTGGCTTTGCCGAGTTCTTCCTCAAAAATACGCTTCAATGTCCCAGTGTCGGGCACATGCCCCTGGCATACGGCCCGGTAATAGATGCAAAACGCCCGGCCGAGGGCGAATGTCATTCCAAACGCCAGCGCGGCCCCGGCGGCTGAACCCACCCCCGGAATGATCTTGATGGCTTCCCGCGCCGCCTGACGGGCCAACACTCCGGCTCCAAGCGATGAGGCTATTTCCCAAAATCGCTCGGCGCTGAGCGGTTGGCCGTAGACCGTGGCGAGGTCCGCAATCATCTTGGCCTGAATGCCCGGCAGCAGGAACATATCGATAAACGGAACCGGAATCGCCCCGGCTCCGGCCGCAAGAGTGCTGTAACTGACAATCACCGGCATGGCCCGCCGTAATGACTCGTCGCGGAACTCACTGGTCACGGCATCCAGCGTGAGCATCGTTTGCCGGATGGCCTTCGGCAAATGGTCGAGGATCGACTGTTTGAGGGCATCTCCCCCGTAGTTCGGTTCGGCGAAACCTTCCTCCGGCTTCGTCAAGTCGATGGGAATGATGTCATCGACCAGTGTTTTGAACCGGTCCTGTTGGAGGGCAATTGATCGCGTGAGATCCACGGAAATATTCGGCGGGTACAAGGAGGAACCGAAGGGATAAGGTGTCGGATGTTGCTTCTGCGGATAGGCTTCGTGCAAGCACGTCAGCAACAACAACACCGGCCGGCCGGGTTTCGCCCGCCGAATGGTGTCCAAGTTTCGCACCAGATTCTCTTGGGCGTGGTCCAACGCCTTGACGGTGACGACAATCACATGGGCTTTGTCGTTAAACTGCGCCAAATCCTCGGCCGGGTCGTAGCCCGGCTCGTCGATTCCCCGCGTGTCGAGAAAGTTCAACAGCGGAGCTTCGGGATTGGGAAAAGGATACTCCCGCGAATAACGAGTGCAGGGCCGGAATCCATTGCCGATCTCGGCTTCCGGTGCCCCGGTGAGGTAATGAATGACGGACGTTTTGCCCGTCTGGGTGCGGCCAAGCATCCAAAACACCGGCATGTTCGCCCGGTGCCTGGCATCGGCAATGCCGGCTTGGAACTTTTGATCCCGACCGGCGAACAGGTTGGCCAGATTGGCCCATGAAGGATACATCGGGCGACCCGTCCAATGAAGGGAGAACCGTTTCAGACCATTTTAGCCGGGTGAACCCGATTCGGAATTCGGAATTCGGAGTTTCCAAACGTCCCGCCCCTCTGGAAACTCTGAACGGGAAACCGGAGACTAGGAGCATGGCTCTCCTCAAAATCACCGGCGGCCTCATTCACGATCCGCTCAACGGGATTGACGGCGTTGTCAAAGACATTTGGATTCGTGACGGCGTGATTATCGCCGAACCGGCCCATGAATCACCCGACTGGGTGATTGACGCCGCCGGGTTAGTGGTCATGCCCGGCGGGGTGGACATGCACGCCCACATCGCCGGGCCGAAGGTCAATTTTGCCCGCAAGATGCGGCCGGAGGACCGCCGACGCCAGCCCGCCATGCCGCGCACACGGTTGCAACGCTCCGGCACCTTGGGAAGCACCCCCAGCACCTTCGCCACCGGATACCTCTACGCGGGCCTCGGCTACACCACCGTGTTCGACGCCGCCATTCCGCCGCTCGGGGCCAGACACACTCACGAGGAATTCCACGACACACCGATAATTGACAAGGGCTTTTTCGTCCTGCTTGGCAACAACCTCTATGCCCTCGAACAACTGGCGAATGGCGAAACGGACCGCCTGCGCGATTACATTGCGTGGATTCTCAATGCCACGCGGGGATACGCCATCAAGGCCGTGAATCCCGGCGGCGTGGAGAACTGGAAACGCGGCGGCGAACACAACACCGGCATCGACGACCCGGTTGCCGACTTCAACCTCACTCCCCGGCAAATCATCAGCGGACTGGCGAAAGAGATCGACGCCTTAGGCTTGCCGCACTCGCTGCATCTGCATTGCAACCGGCTCGGGATGCCGGGGAATTGGCCCACCACACTTGATTCGATGGCGGCCCTCGAAGGTCATCGCGGGCATCTCACGCATGTGCAGTTTCACAGTTACGGCGGCGGTCCGGACGATCAGGGGACATTCTGTTCCAAGGTAACCCGACTTGCGGATTACGTGAACGCCCATCCGAACCTGACGGTGGATGTGGGCCACGTCGTTTTCGGTGAAACAACCTCCATGACCGGCGACGGCCCGCTCGGGCATTACCTGCGCAAAGTCACCGGCAAAAAGTGGTTCAACAGCGAGACGGAGTGCGAGGCCGGTTGCGGCATCGTCCCCATCGTCTACCGAGAAAAGAGTTTTGTCCACGCCCTGCAATGGTGCATCGGCGTCGAATGGTATCTGCTGGTGAACGACCCCTGGCGAGTGGCCATGAGCACCGACCACCCCAACGGCGGCACGTTTCTGGCTTATCCGGAGATGATTGCCGTGCTGATGGACCGTGATTATCGCCGGGAAGTGTTGAAGAAACTCCCCGAGAAGATTCGCCCCCGGTGCGTGCTGTGGGACTTGGAACGCGAATACACGCTGAACGAAATCGTGATCGTCACCCGCGCCGGCCCCGCGAAGATCCTCGGCCTCAAACATAAGGGCCATCTCGGCATCGGAGCCGACGCCGACATCACCATCTACACACCGGGCCGGGACATCAAAGCGATGTTCGAGATGCCGAGAATGGTGTTAAAGGCAGGCGAGATTGTCGTGGAACGGGGAGAGTTGAAGACGACCCCGTTCGGCCCGACGATCCACGTCCAACCCGGTTACGACGACTTGCTGGAAAATAACCTTCGCCCGTGGTTCGAGAAAAACTATTCCATGTCGTTTGCCAACTATCCCGTCAGCGACTTGTATCTGTCCCGCGGCGCGCGGGTGGTTTCATGAATCCATCGCAACTCGGCGAGGCGATCCGCAAAAGGATCCCATCGCTGCCTTCCATTTTGGAACCAAACCGCCTCCCCGTTGACGGAATGACAAGGATGGTTCGACCGCTGGAGGATCTGTCAAAAGATCAGTCCGCTTATTGGGACGCGGTCGTGTTCGACAACTCGTTGTGTTTCTCTCCCAATCAACCGGAATCATTGCGACAGGCATGTCGAATTCTGAAACCGGGAGGCCGGTTGATGATCGGTGATGTCGTCCGCAAACGAACACTCCCGCGAGACCTTGAAAATCAATTGCCCCTCCGGTCATGCGGATTTGTCCAGGCGATCTTGTCAAAGGATTACCCTCGTCTGCTGACAGAAGCGGGATTTTCCGGCATCAAGCTCATGGAACAACCGGGAATCGACGAATTGATCGTGCGTTATGACCTCGCCCTGTGGGAAGAGCCGGTTCCATGCAAGCCCGTCACTGAGGAAGAATGGATCGCCTCCACGCAAGCATGTTGCGGACTGGACACGCCGCGATCCGAAAAACTGGCTGAAATTTTGAAGTGCGAGGATGTGAACTCCCTTTGGGCGACGGCGTTTATCTTGGCCGACAAAGCCTGAAACTTTTGGGAATCCACGAAGATAAGCAGGAATTTATCTTCGTAAATGATTATCAGATAATAGTTTAAGAAATATTAAGACCCCTTCTTTTTCCTTCACTCTATCTTCATCATCACATTCTGTTCTCACTCTATCTTGAGAACACGAGAAGCCATCGGCTTTGACCGAGGCCCAAAGCCCATCTCTGCTCTCCCAATACGCTTACGGAGTATGTGAATGTCGACCGTGCAACGGCCTCGCCGTGGTTTTACCCTGATCGAACTGCTGGTGGTGATCGCCATCATCGCCATTCTCATTGGCCTGCTGTTGCCCGCTGTCCAGAAGATCCGCGAGGCCGCCAACCGGATGAAATGCACCAGCAACTTGAAGCAACTTGCCCTCGCCTCATTGAACTACGAATCAGCGATGGGGGGGCTTCCCCACAATGCGATCACGAAAAACAACAGTCAGTATCCTTTCATCCCGTTCGTGGCGGGGACAGTTCCGGCTCCCGGCAATGCAACTGGAACACAAGGTCGCTGCAGCGGTTTGATTCCGTTGTTGCCATACGTCGAACAGAATAACATTCTCCCGATCTACACATCAAATCTCGATTGGTCCGACCCGGCGAACACGAATGCGTTGACAACCAAATTTGGACTGTTCCGCTGCCCTTCCAGTCCGGTAGGCGACCTCGTCCCTGCATACGCCAATAAATACATTTCGGGAGGCAACAATAGCTTTGCCCCTCCCACCACTTCCGGTGCCACGACCAACATCTATGGGGGAGCCGTGTATCCCACGACGAACACCACCACCACCGGATGGACGGCTGACTACGCCGGATTCACTCAAGTCAAGACGACCAAGGATGCCTCGGGAGCGGAAATCGCATTTGCCAATCCCGTGGTGGCCGCCGCCTATCCCGGCATTCCGAGCAAAGGCGCCTTGCGGCAAAATGGTCCGACAACTGTTGCTGAAATCACCGACGGGATGAGCAATACCTGCCTCTATTCGGAAGCATGCGGCCGCGACAAGCAGTATTTCACCAGCCGCGTGGGAGTCGCCTATGACATCACCAAAATCACTGGTCCGATTTGGGCTGATGCCGACAATCGCATCACACTGACCGGCTCAAGCGCGGACGGCACCACCGGTTTTGGCACCGGAACTTGTGCCATGAACTGTAATAATCTCCAAGGAGACATTTACAGTTTCCACACTGGCGGAGCCAACATCGCATTTGCCGATGGTTCCGTTCGCTTCGTCAAACAAACGGTTGACATTGTCACGATGGCCGCGATGGTGACAAAAGCTGGCGGAGAAGTTTACAATCTGAACTGATTGAATTGAATTCTTCACTCTCTCACAAAAATTGATCAAAGTAACGTGCTCAATCTGTCAAAAGCCTTGAGTGATCTAATTCGAGACTTTTGACAGGTTTCATTCAATCTTCACTTTCAACCCCTGCTCTCACTCTATTTTAATACTTTGCCAAGACCCGGCAAAACCGGTGTCTCCAAGGCTCGTCTCTCTCAATCTGTTTTACGGAGTATGTGAATGTCGACCGTGCAACGGTGTCGCCGTGGTTTTACCTTGATCGAACTGCTGGTGGTGATCGCCATTATCGCCATCCTGATCGGTCTGCTGTTGCCGGCCGTGCAAAAGATCCGGGAGGCCGCCAACCGCATGAAATGCACCAACAACCTGAAGCAGCTCGGGTTGGCGATGCAGAACTATCACGACACGAACACCTTTTTCCCGGCCTCGTCCTACACGACGGGCGCGGCGGCCCCAGGCAACCCAAGCGGCACTTACCACAGCTGGCGGGCATTTACGCTCGATTACATCGAGCAGGGCAATGTCGGCAAGTTGTACAACACGAATCTGAATTGGTATGATCCGGCGAATCGGACCGCCATTCTCACCCAAATCAACACGTACATTTGTCCTTCCAGTCCGGGACGGACTCCGTTGTTGAACGTGACGAAGGTTGGCATCACGCTGGCCAGCGCCGCCGGCCCGACCGACTATGACACGATGAACACGGTGAAAGCCGGTCAATATTCGGGGATCTTCAGTCTCCCCACACTGGCCACCACGGACCAGATCAACAGTGTGATGGTCAAAGATCAAGTGACGACGATTGCCCAAATCACTGATGGCTTGTCCAACACCGGGATGATCTGGGAATGTACCTCCCGCCCGGACCTCTGGCTGAACGGCAAGAAGATTGCCTCCGGGGTGAACGATCAAGGGTTCTGCTGGGCCGACAGCGACGGACCGTTCAGCGTTGACATGACCAATCCCAACGCCACGGCCGCCGACTTTACCTCTTTGACGACACCGATCGCCGACGGCCCGAACGTGTTCTGGAAGAAGAACGACATTAACCCGGCCAATCTCACAAAATTCAGCGCGTTCATGAACGCCACGAACGACAACGAAGTGTTTAGCTTCCACACGGGCGGTTCAAACTGCTGCTTCGCCGACGGGCACGTGGCCTTCCTTCGCACATCGATCTCCCCACAAACACTGTCTGCCATTGTCACCGCCCACGGCGGTGAAGTGATCGGCAACTACTGATCCGGCACCTTCGCCCGACGAAAAAAGGCCGGGGCATCATTGATGCCCCGGCCTTTTGCGTTTTCTGTCTCGCTGTCAGCCTTGTGTCAGAGGTCAATCCACACCTGCGGTTGGGAGCGTTTCCAGAGCGTGTCCACATACCGCTTGGCTTCCCGTTCAAAAATCACCGCCTGAACCTTGCGGCGAATCTCGGCTTGAAGTTTCTCATCGAGCGGCCGACGGCCGGCGACGGTGCGGTCGGTCACTTTGATGATGTGGAAGCCATTCTCGGTTTCCTGAATTGTCGCCTGTCCCGGCTTCGTTCGCAACACAGTCGGCTCCAGTTCCGGCGGGAAGATTTCCCCCGGTTTCTCGCCGATGCCCAAGCCATTGCGAAGGGCGCTGTCCCCATGGCCGGACTTCGTCGCCAACGGGCCGAAGTCCGCGCCCTTCTGGATCTGAGCCAGCAACTGCATTGCGTATTGCTTCGCGTCGGCCGGACTGGCAAACTTCTCCGTCATCACGAAAAGATCGAGCCATTTGACCGAGTCTTCGCTTTTGAAATCTCCGCCGTGGGCCTCGTAGTAATCGCGGATGTCGCCGAGGCCGATGCCGCCCTCAATTTTCGGCGAAACCTTTTCCTGCATGTAGATTCGCATCATCGTGCCGCGTTCGATCTGGCGGCGAATCCCGAACATTGTCAGCCCTTGGGAGCGAAGAATGGTCTTGAAGTCTTCGTCCGCGGACACTCCCCGTTCCTTCTTGAACTGCTTGAGCAAAGCATCCGCTTCCTTGCCGGCCGCTTCCTTCAATTTGCCCAAGGCATTTGTTTGCTTGCGGGAGGTGAGTGTGCTGGTCATGTCTTCCAGCACCAGTTCCCGCTCGATGATCCGGCGAAGCTCTTCGCGGAACATTTCCTTCTGCTTGACGGCCTGTTCTCGTTCCGCCAGTTTGAGCAACTCGCCAAGACGCTGATACACGGCCTCGCGGACTTCGCTCTCGTAAATCGGGTTGTTACCAATGCTGGCGACGATGCGGACTTGGGTGTCTCCCTCATCCGTCATCTTGCTCGTCGCGGACATCTTTCCGGAAGCCGGTTTCACGTCGGGCACCGGCTGAACCAGAGCGCCGACATTGACCGGCGGCACCGGAACATCCGATCCAACCTGTTGAACGGGAGCGCTGAGCGGGGGAACGGCCGACGGCGCGCCCATGTTCAACGGGTCCGAAACAAAAGCCCGGCCCGAGGCATCAGTCTTGCCGGTGGCATCCGAGACGAAGGAGCGGCCGGTCGAATCTGTTTGGGGCCGGCCGATTCGCACCGGGGGCAAAACCTCCGGGGCTTGCGACCGGACGATATTCGGCTTCACGGACGAATCGGCCGGATCATCCGCGCGAACAAGTGTCTCCGCACGAACAGGCGCATCCTTGCGAACGAGCGAGGCGTCCCCGGTGCAACCGGTGAAGCCGTTGATTGCCATGATGCCGGCCAGCGCCATCATGGCGCGTCGTCGTTTGAGGGCCATCCGTGCGCCCCTCCCGTCGGTGCGGAGTGATCCAGTCCACCGCTTATATCGGCCGTTTGCGAGAACACAATGCGAAAACCAAACCCAATAACGAGCGAAAAACAAACAACCATGAAAAACGGGGAAAGCTTGGAAATGTGGGGGATGCCCAATCTGGATTCGTTCGCTGGCCGCCGGAAATCGGAAACACCGCCGGGATTGGCATTGATTATTGGTCAATGATCGTCGGCGTGGTAACATGACGCGCATGATTTTGCGCATTCCCAACGGAGCCAACCCATGGGCCTGAACCGACGAACATTCCTCCAAACCGCAGCCGCCGGTGGCGTCACCTATTTCCTTCCCGAGTTCCCGACGCTTCGTGCGGCCGAGACTCCCAGTCCTTCCTCGCAGATTCGTTTCGCGGCCATCGGCGTCGGCGGGCAGGGCAAGGGTAACTTGGCGGCCCATGCCAAAAACTGCGTCGCTGTGTGCGATGTGGATTCCACCCATCTGGCGGCGGCCGTCGCGCAAGTCGAAAAGGCGTCCGGCAAGGCCCCGGAGGGAGTCGCCGATTATCGGAAGATTCTCGAACGCAAGGATGTGGATGCGGTCATCGTCTCCACTCCGGATCACTGGCATGCGAAAATCACGATTGATGCCTGCAACGCCGGGAAGGACGTTTACTGCGAAAAACCGCTGACGCTCACCATCGTCGAGGGGCGCAAGATCGTCGAGGCGGCCCGCAAGAACAAACGCATTGTGCAAACCGGCAGCCAGCAACGCTCCGACGCCAAGTTCCGGCTGGCGTGCGAACTGGTTCGCTCCGGCCGACTTGGCAAGATCAGCGAAGTGAAGGTTGGAATTCCCGGCGTGAACTTCAAAGGCCCGGCCGTTGCCGATGCCATGCCCCCGGCGGAACTGGACTATGACCGCTGGCTCGGGCCGGCCCCCCAACGGCCGTACAACGAAAAGCGGGTTCACTATTTGTTCCGTTTCTTCTGGGATTATTCCGGCGGTCAGCTCACCAACTTCGGCGCCCATCATCTCGATATCATGCAATGGGCGCTCGGCATGGACGAATCCGGCCCGTCAACTGTTGATGCCAAAGCCCGGTATCACAAGGACGGATGGTATGAAGTCCCCGAATGGTGCGAGATTCTTTACACCTACGCGAACGGCGTGAAAGTCACCTGCGGAATGGCCGAAAAAGGGGGTTGCACCTTCATCGGCGAGAAGGGCAGCATCTATGTCACTCGCGGGAAGATCGAATCAACGCCGGGGGACATCATCAAGGAACCCTTGAAGGAAGCCGACGTGCATCTGTACGCAAGCAACAACCATCATCAGAATTGGGTGGAGTGCATGCGATCTCGCAAACTGCCAATTTGCGACGCGGAAATCGGCCATCGATCCGCGACCGTTTGCCACTTGGGAAACATCGCCGCCCGGTTGCAAAAGAAGATCACTTGGGACCCGGTCAAGGAACAAATCGTTGGAGACGCCAAAGCCAACGCGATGATCGAACGGCCGTACCGGGAACCGTGGAAACTTTCTTGAATATATGAAACTGCATGGGCCGGGCCATCACTTCACCCGTTCGCGGATGTCCGCCGGGGTGAAGGTGTGGCCGGTGTGGCAGCCATTGCAGTAGTGATAGCCGTTGACTCGCGTGCCGCTGTAGTGGTCGCCGGCATAGGCATAATAAACACCGGGACGGCCGACAGAATCGTTGGCCCGTCCCGTCCACTTGGCGATTTTTCCCTCCACATCCAGGCCAACGATTACTGTGGGCATCAGGGGATCGGCCGGAATCCATGTTTGAAGGGCGCGTTCCGATTCGAGGGGAACCGCCATCAATTTCTCCCAACCGCCGGAGACACGTTCCAGCTTCGGATCATCGAACCGGTCACGGTGAGCCGCGTAGAACGCCACCGCCTTCAAGTTCGGCGGCGGCGGGACCAAAGGATCTTTGCGGGGATCGATCTGCTCGGCGGACGGGGCGTGCCAAGGGATTGGATTCCGGATCGCGTCGGGCACGGCCAGATTTTCCAAATAACCGGCCGGGCCAAAATACTCGCGATTCCCGGCGAGCAACAGCTTTGACGGCGGGGTGTATGACGCCGAAGCCGAGACAGGCCGAAGCGTTGGCTCCACGGGAAAACCCCGTTTGTAAATGGCGACCGGCTCGGCATCGACAAACTCGGGGTCATCAAACACGAGTTGCGGAATCACCGGACCGGTCCAATTTTCATCGACCAAATACAACCCGTATCCGCCAACAGAGGCCCCAATCTCGCTTGCCGAGAACAAAATCGAACCATTCGGGCAGGGATTGGGCGTGCTGGCCGACAACTCCCGCCCGGCTTCGTTTTGGCCGGGACCAAACAGGAGCTTCGCGCCGCCAGTGTCGGGGAGGTCGGCCCCCGGCTGAAGCGAACTCGGCGACGACCGGATATATCCCCAATCGGCTTGGGCCAGCCGAAGTCGCCCTTCTTCTCCCGGAACAGGAGTCATGAAAACCACCCGGCCATTGAAAAGCGGGCGAGGCCGCCAGACGGGTTCAATGCTCTTGATGGCGTAGCTAAAATCCGCACCGCCATACATCAGCCGCACCCCCATCCAACGGTCCGTCGGAGTGGTGGCGAATACGCCGCCAGCCGACACCGGCCGGACATCGGACCGATCCTCGGTCACCGCTTCACGGTTCCGGCTCCACATGCCAAACATGATCTGGTCGCTCGTCAACAGGATTGGCCAACGGTCGTTGTTCCGGTTGCCTGTTTGGGCCGAAGGCGCCGACGCCCCCGGCGGCCAAGACCAGATTTGTGTGGCCCGGCGGGAATGGTCCCGGCCAAGGTCGGGAATCCGGCTTGACGCAAAGGCGAAGCCATTCGGGCCGAGGTCCGTCGGATCAACATCATCGTAATCGATCCGTCGCCGCTCATCGTCCGACAACCGGGAGCCATCGGCGGCGTATCTCAACGGTGGAAGGGCAATACAGCCGGGGTCGTCCGGCCCTCCGGTCAATTGAATGAGATTCGAGCCATCCACGTTCACCTGATAAATCCGCCAATGCCCCGCGTCCGGGGCCGCCCTCCGGCCGGCGAACAGCACGCGATTCCCGTCGATGGAAACAGACGGGCTCATGACATCGATCAGCGTTCCCCCGTCGTGCAACGTCCGGCCCCAAGTGAGTTCAAACAGCCGGCCATTGGTGTCGAGTAACCGAAGTCGCCCTTCGCGGGCTGTCCAAGAAATGGCTCCCGGATAGGCGAACCCCTCGGCATTCATCGCCATCGTTTGGAAACTTGCGGGTTCTGTGCGGGAAGTGAACACAATCGGCACGGCCGGCCGTTTGGAGACAAACGAACGCAACCCGGAAGTCTCCGGAACGGTCATTGCCCCGCCGGTAAAAAACGACCATGACCACCAGATTACGGCGGTCGCAACAACGAAAAGAATGACGAATGAAAATCGGGTTCGGCTCATCCCGGTCACTCGAAAAAGAGATTTCATTCGGAGGCCAGAAAGAACACAAGCCGACCAAAATCGGCCGGCTTGTCTCGCTTCACCGCTTCCAACGTCGAAGAATCAATAATCACCGATGGTTTCGCCGCCAGCCCGCGTGCCAAGAGCGCTGTACACGGACGGGGTGATTGTCTGGCGGATAAACCGGGCCGAACCATCGCCCATGAGGAAGTTGGCCCCGCCGGTGTGGCGGCTGCCGTAGCTGACGATGTAAGCTTCCAAGGCCGCCCCGGTAAATCCGGCCACCGGGGGCAGGTTCATGGCGACGCCGGTCGAACCAAACGCTTCGTTGAAGCCCATCTGACAATCGATGCTATCGGAACCGAACTGCCACACCGCTTTGCGTCGGGCGTTTCCTTGCACGTCGAGTTCGGTCGAGGCGTAACTGCTCTTCAAAGTGTAATTTTCCTCGCCCACGAAGATGGTGTTCGAGAGACCATCGGTAATCTGGGGAATCTTGAGCCGATTGCCGTTGTAAGAAGCCGATCCGGTGTGCTGGAAAGAGCCGTCGAGCGAGGTGACGTCAGACGCGTTGTAAAACTGAGTCTTCACTCCAGAACCACACACCGCATAGCTCGCCGGGACTCGCTTGATAACGATCCAGGCTTCATAACTGGGGGAGTTGACATGCTCCGGCAGTGCCGCAGAGGGACAACGGAACATCGGCACCAAGGTTTCGCAAGCCGCGACGCAACGCTCGGTGTCCGGCCCTGACGCTCCGCCGCCGCTTCCCGGCGCGTCGATTCGGGCGTTTGCAAACCCCGGAGGTGGAGAGGCCCAGTCGGCGTTCGCCCCGGATGTGCCGGTCACATCATCGTCCGTGTGCCCGTTCTCGGGCGTAAGCACCAATGCCTTGTAAAGCGCGTCCTGTTCCAAATAAGGCGCCAGCCAGGCAGACCACATCGTCCCATTGTCCAGCGATCCGGGCGGGAAACGGTTTTCGGTCGTATGGATGTTTTGAAAGGCGAGGCCAATCTGCTTCAGGTTATTCGTACACTTCATTCGGTTGGCCGCTTCGCGGATCTTTTGGACCGCCGGAAGCAATAAGCCGATGAGAATCGCGATGATCGCGATCACCACCAACAGCTCGATCAGGGTAAAACCCTTTCTGATGCGCACCGTCGTCATCGTCAATCCTCCCGAAAGTTGAAATCGAACATAAAAAATAACGCGGCCAATCAGCCCGCGATTACTGCTTCTTCTTGAACAACTCCAAAGTGATCGTGCGGGAATCCTTGCCAACTTTCGCCGTCAAAGTCGTCGTGTTGATATCGCGGTAGACATCGGGGATATTTTCAATCTCACCCGCCATCTTTTCGCTCTTTTTGCCGCCGCTCCCGGCAATCGACGGCCTGCCATTAACGAGTGTTTGGGAAACCAAAACCTTGTATTCGCCAGCCGCCAGCCCGGATTTGGAGCCTTCATCGCCGTAGGAGAACTTACCCGTTTCGTCTGTCCGGGCCGTCCCTCCACCGGATTGATCGGCCTTCGGATCGACCGGGTAAAAATGAATGATGGCCAGCGCGAGTTTGTCGCCATCCATCGTCACTGTTCCCGTCACAGGATATCTGGTTAATTCAGACGAACAGCCGGAAACGAGACTGATTGCGATTACCATCAACAGCAGCCAAGCGTGAATCCGAAAACACATTGGCTCATTCCCAAATGACAGTTCAGAATTGACAAGGCGAATCAAAACAGGTCTGTGTCGCACTGTTACGCTACCGTGGCGACAAAAAACATTCATGTCTATTATGATGAAAATTTAATGAAGATCGCAAATTGAAAACTAGCTTTCAATTCAACTAATCCATTTTTACACAGTATTACTTGGTTGACAAACAAGATTCAAAACGAATTTCAATCGTCATCGTCGTCATACTCGTTGACGTACTCCGCCGGATAAGGCACATCATACCCGCGGGTCGCATGCCAGATGATGCGGTTTAAAGTGTCTTCGTCGGCCTTGTCTCCCTCGCGCAGATTCAAGGCCAATGATTTCTCGGCCCAGAAAAGCTGCTTCCCGGTGAGTTTCTTGACCGCAGGGTTCATCTCGTCAAGCGGGATGCGATTGACCACGGACTTGTATGGCGTTAGGTCCGGTTCTGACTGGAAACAATTCCGCATCGGTGTCGCCGAGAGATCCATTTGGTTCATCGGCGGCAGACCGAGCATCAGTTCAAGTGTCTTGACCATCCCGGTTTGGTTGTAGTTGGTATGATCGACATGCTTCCGCTTCGTGTAAGGACTGATCGCCAAGGCAACCGTGCGGTGACCGTCCACATGGTCGAAGCCGTTTTGGGGGTCGTCCTCGACGACGAGTATGCATGTGTTCTTCCAAAACTGGCTTTTGCTGACGGCCTCAATGATCTTCCCCAAGGCCAGATCATTGTCGGCAACCATTGCCCTCGGCGTGGGGAAGTCGGGTGTTGTGCCCTCGGTGTGATCGCAGGGCAATGACATCGTCATCAGGCTTGGCATCGACCCCGCCTTTTCAAACTTCCGGAGATCCTCCAAGAATAGCTCGGCCCGGTACACATCCGGGGCGGTCAGGGGGAAGTAGGGATAGGTCGGATGGGTGAATGGCTCGATTGCCTTTTTGTTGATCTTGATCGTGATCTTTATGTCACGGGTTCCGTTTTTGTAATCGTTGAAATAATCCTTCCACTGCGTGCCTTTGGGGGAATAGTCCTGCTCCGAGACAAACTCGCCATAATTGCGGATGGTTTTTCCGTGAAGAAGAGCGTTGTCCCAGACGAACCCGGTCGGGGCGAAGGCGAGCGGGTCGCGGCCATCGTCAGGATAGCTGCGTGAAAAGCTGCCGAAGGCTTTTTCGAGGTAATCGGTGACATACGCCGAATCGGTCCATGAGTGGCCGTCGGCGCTGAGGATGCCGCTGCAATAGAAATTGTCCAACAGCGCGAACTCGCGGGCAAGTTTGTGATGGTTGGGCGTGATTTCTTCACCGAAGACACAGAGTTTCGGCTCGCCGTTGCCTTCCTTCATGTCGCCGAAGACTTGGTCGTAAGTGCGGTTCTCTTTGATGATGTAGATGACGTGCTTGAAAACCGATGGCTCGCCGTGCCGTTCGGGAACGGGAATCGGCTTCGCATCGGGTCGTGGCTTTTCCAACCCGGCAAGGCTTTGATTCAACCGGTTGTTTACGTTGACCTCTTTGGTCAGCGCCTCCAAGGTGGTCGCATCCGGCACATCAATAAACGAGGCGGATCCGAGATGGTCATGGGAATTTTTTCCCTTCTCCGCCACCCTGGGCTGGCTGAGGCTCCCCTGCCCTTTCACATTGGCAACGAACAATCGTTTGCCATCGTCAGAAAGGAGAACCGCACCGGGGAACCATCCGGTCGGAATAAGACCGACCACCTCGCTTTTCGCAGGTCGCCTGTCAGCCGGGCCTTCCGAGGAAACGGCAGCCAGACGGATGACGGCAACACAGTTGTTGGTCCCGTTGGCCACGAACAGTGTGCCGCCATCCGGACTGAGGGCCAATGAGTTTGACGCGCTACCGAACGGCAACCGGGCCTCGGGCCGGCAAGAGATCGTCTCGAAAACCCTGTCCGTCGCCGTCTCGATCACCGACACGGTGTCGCTGTTCGCGTTGGCCACATAGAGCCATTTGCCGTTGGGGCTTAGAACCATGCCGCATGGGTGCAGGCCGACTTCGACGGTTCGGACTTGTTTCCACTTTCCATCCTCCAAACCCAGCACGGAGACCGAACCGTGGTCGGCAACGCCAGTACGTTTGTCGACCCGAACAGGCGTGCCCGAACTGGCTTTCTGTGGCGCTCCTTCTTGCGGATGGTCGCCACCCCAGTTGCTCACATAGGCTTTGTTTTGGTTGGCAACAACTACCGTGTATGGGGCGACACCGACAGGGATCACCTGTTCCACTTTGCGAGTGTTGGTGTTTACAAGTTGGACGGTGTTGGCACGGGTGGTCGTGACGAAGAATTTGTCTGTCATCAGTTTTGCAATACCGGCGGGATCGACGAGACCGCCGACCTTCGGTTTTTCCAAGGGGATCGGTTCTTGAAAGGCATAGGTTCCATCGGCCTTCCGCTCAGCCACCCGCAGATTTTGTTGGGCATCGGTGACATAGACCCGATTGCCGTCCGCATAAAGACCGACGACGCCGAAACCCGCCTTTCGGCCGCCTCCGGGAACGGCCAGCGTCTGGCGAATCTTGCCCGTGTCGGCATTCAAGAACACCAGATCTCGCATGTTCTTGACAACCACTACCTTGCCATCCTCGGCAAAAGCCAAATCGACCGGCCGGCCCGGAAAGGTGATTTGTTTGCCCGTCGGTTTGATCACTTGGTTCGTCGGCACCACGATTCGACCATCGGCCTGTGGCCCCACTTTAAGTTGGTCGAGTTCGTCCGCAGTGACGAACTCTCCAACGACCGACCAAATGAACAAACAAAGAATGAACCGCACCATATGTGCCGAGTCCTTCAAGTTAAAATGAGATGGTCGTTATTATCTTTTGAATATCGATGGCGTTTGAATTCTCGTCGTAGAAAGCGAGAAGAAATGAAGTTGACGAATGGCCGGACGAGAACCGCCCCTCGATCACGCGGCATTCGCCAGAGAATCTGAGTCAATTGGAAAGGAGAGGAACCAGACGCGATTTTAGAATGAGGATCGCATCACGACAGAACGAGCGAGAACATTCGGTTGTTCAAAAGATAAGGCCCGCATGGAAAATTTGCCGGGCCGTTCTTCTTCATATCTCTCATCTGATGGATTTTGCGATAGCATCCCCTTCTTTTCACGCTAAAATTTTAAAAGGTTTCGTTTGTCGAAAGATCATTCCCTCGAATGATTTAAGGGATTATTTTCCGATTTGAGACGATTTCGTGATAGACGGCAACGTTCTTGATGATGAGGGAGGACCGCTCACCTCCCTCTCGCTCTTGGTTCGCATCCAATCAATGCAACCCGACGCATTGGCATGGGCGCGATTTGACAACCTCTATCGCCCTCTTGTGTGCGGTTGGTGCGTCAAAGGCGGGTTGCAAAACGCCGATGCCGATGATGTTTGCCAAGAGGTGTTCCGACGGGTTCACCAAGCGATTGGCCGGTTTCGATGGGAGAGAGGCGGCGGCACCCTCCGTGGCTGGCTTCGCATCATCACCAGCAACGCCATCAGTGAATGGGGTCGGCGTAAGAAAAAGATCGACCTCGTATCGGGGCAGGCGGGTGATGACGCCCAAGTGTGGTTGTTGGCCGTTCCCGACCCGACGCCTGAAGAACCGGATGAGCAACGAGACCGGGACGAAGAGCGACTGTTATTGCGAGAAGCCCTGCGGCAAATCCTTGCCGGATTCAAGGAGCAAACTCGCGAGGCCTTTTGGCGAGTTGTGATTGATCAGCGGAATCCGGCCGAGGTGGCCACTGAACTCGGGGTGGAGGTTCATGTGGTGTATCTTGCCAAATCTCGCGTGTTGAAACGGCTGAAGGATGAATATGGCGATCTGGTCGATTTGAAACGATTGTGAAAAAAATCCGGGGCATGTCGTGCCCGCGATGGTCAATCACCGGGGAGTTACTCGCTCTCCCTCGTGCGCAGGGGAGCGTCGCCCTCCCCTGCTCCCGCCTCCTTCGTCGGATGCTGAGTAAAATAATCCGAATGGAATCAAGGGATTATTTTTCTCCTCCGACGAAGGGGGAATGGTGGAACCGAGATGAGCAGCAGTCGGCCCATTTATTGTGATTCTCTGACATCCCCGCCCTAAATTCAATCACCCGCCATCATTCAGGAAGGCAAGCGATCATGGGTGCCCACCCGTTCAATTCGCCCAATAATTGTCCGGCCATCGAAACGCTGGTCGGCTTCAGTTCCGGCGAATTGCCTGATCCCGTGTTTGAGACGGTCGCCATGCATCTTTCCCGATGCGGCACTTGTCTGGCGGTGATTGCAGATTTGCATGCCCGTCCCTCGAAGGATTGTCTGGAGGAAAAGGTTCGGGATTGTCTTGGCGATCCGGGGGTTCGACGGAAACAGTTCGATGCCCTTGATTCGCCGATGAATGGCGACACAGACGTCACCGTCAAATCCGGCAAGCCAACTCCGAAACCAGCACAACCTCCCGAAGATGTGGCCGGGAAGCAGATCGGCCGTTACGTGCTCATGAAGCGGCTCGGCGAGGGAGGGATGGGGGTGGTCTATCTCGCCAGCGATCCGCAGGTGGGCCGTTTGGTCGCCCTGAAAATGCTGACTGTCGTCGGCGGCCGGCAGCAAGAGCGGATTGATCGCTTCCGCACCGAGGGACAGGCCCTGGCCCGTTTGCGACATCCAAATGTGGTGCAGTTTTATCATTTTGACGAACATGAAGGCCGCCCTTACTACACGATGGAACATGTGCCGGGGGGAACCTTGGAGGGTTTGCTTCGCCGGGGATCAATGCCGGTTCGACAGGCCGCCGAAATAATCCAAACACTGGCGGTCGCCATCCATGCCGTGCACCAAGAGCAGGTGATCCACCGGGATCTGAAACCGGCCAACATTCTGTTCGCGGCCGATGGCACCATCAAAATTGCCGATTTCGGACTCGCGAAAATCATGGACGCGAGCGATGGTCAGGATCGCACCAAATCAGGTCTGCTGCTCGGTTCCTTGTTCTATATCTCCCCCGAACAGGCCGCCGGTCGGCCCGACGAAATCGACTGTCGCACCGATGTTTATGCTCTTGGCGCCGTGTTCTATGCGTTGCTGACCGGCCGCCCTCCTTACGAGGGGGCGACGATGTTCGACACTCTGCAACTGGTCGCCAAAGCGGACCTCTACCCGCCATCGCTCATCCGTCCGGAAATTCCCAAAGACCTGGAACAAATCTGCTCGAAATGCCTGGCGAGAACACGCTCGGATCGTTATGCGACGGCCCAAGAACTGGCCGATGATCTGACGGACTGGCTGGAGGGGCGTCACCCCCGCAGTTTGCCGGGTCGGGTCAGGCAGGCTCTCCGGATCACTCGGCGGCGGGCCTTGGCGGCAGGCATCGGACTGGCGGCTGTGTCCATCGGGGCGGTGGCCTATCGGCGTGATCCGGATCGGGTTTTACGAGAGATCGAGGCCAGCCTGCGTGCTGGCCGACCGGTCAGCTTAATCGGCGAAACAGGAAAGCCCCAGTGGTCTCGCTGGGTGACCAATCATCCCAAAACACAACAGACGATTTCCGATGATGGGATGTTCAACATCCGGATGCCCAACGAGACGAGCTTGCTCGAACTATTGCCGGACCCGCAAACGGATTCGTATCGGCTTGATGTTCAAATTCGTCACGAAGGGGCCGATTCGGGACAAAGTTTGAGCGGCGTGGGAATTTTTGTGGGCCGTCACGACCAGAAAGAGGGAGCAACACCAACACATTTTTTCATGGAATTGTCATTCAACGACATTTGGCGGAATGAAGATCATGGAGTAATCATAATCAACGGGAAGGCGCAGACCCGACCGGAAAATAAGCCGCGATTGATCCCTCACATATACGCCCCCCAACTTGGAACAACCCCAGAGGTCGACTTATGGATTTCTGGAGTGAGGGGTTCGCCGTTCACTCCCGCCGGTCCGGCAGGAGATCAATTCCGCTCCCTGGCATTGATCGTCCGGCCGACCGGGATCGAAGCGGAATGGGACGGGCAGAAGTTTGCGTTTCCGGCCCAAGAGATCCAGGCACATGTGGAGAGGAATCGACGCGGCAGGCGGCCGGTAAACTACACGCAAAACCCGGGCATTCTTGACATGGAGCCCAAATACTCCCCGCGTGGCGGATTGGGTTTGCTTGTGATGCGGGGGGCGGCTTCCTTTCGTTCGTGCACTATCACTCCATTGGATGTTGAAGGAAACTCAAATGTCTGATCTGAAAATTCAGTCTCCTGTTCCCATGACTCAGTTCATGCAAGACCAGCAGTTCGTTGCCTGGGGCAAATGTCTGCCCGCGACGGCCGACAAGGGGCACATCATCGGAGTGGGGGGATATCTCCTTCAGGGAAGTTCAGTCGTTTCCGCCGGCAAAACGGTCGGCTATCTGCAACCCTCTCAACAGAAAAGTCCGGAGAATAAGAATCCCAAATTTGACTGGCTGGTTCTCTTTAACCTCAAGGGTCTGGAGCCGGGAAATTATACGTTGCAAATTTGCGCTTACCGGTGCGACAAGGTGGATCCGACGATGGTTCCCTGCGTCGATTCACTGACGGTTCCGATTATCATTGACAAAACGTCCGGCGTTGAAGTTCATGATACCACCTCTCCCCCAAACGACACCAACATTACCCCTGACAAAGATTATTTTGTCGCCTATGGCGATTTATCTGGCTTATGCGATGTCGTCGATGCCGTGATGGTGGCGGACGGACCCGCAATTCCGGCCGACTATATCTATAGCGACGGCGTTTTCTGGTGCGCCCAGTTTCCAGCTCTCGCGGCGGGAACCTATGTCCTGACCTCGACAGACACTGCGGCCGGTACCAGCCAGATCAGCGGATTGGTTGTGGACCCCGGATCAGGTTGTTAATGCCAGTGCTCCAGCCTGAAATTTAACACGGCACCGCTACACTTATTTTGTATTTTGAATTGAGGCACCGTCAAAAACCAGAGTCATCTGATATCATTGATTAGTGCGGATGAATATCATGTGAACTCTTGATCGTGTTTGACAATGGAGTTCCGAACAACTGAACTGGAGAATGGCAAGATGCGCCGAAGGGGTTTCACGCTGATCGAATTGTTGGTGGTGATTGCGATCATCGCCATCCTCATCGGTTTGTTGCTCCCGGCGGTGCAAAAAATCCGGGCGACAGCAAGACGGATGCAATGCCAGAATAACCTCAAACAAATCGGGCTGGCAGCTCACGGCTACGAAAACACGAATAGCGTATTCCCGTGGGGAGCCACCACAACCAACGATGCTTCCGTTTTGGTCTATTTGCTCCCCTATGTCGAACAGTCGGCCAAATTCCAGCAATTTGATTTCACCAAAAGGATGCTCGTGGCGGAGAATGCCGCCGCCAGAGCACAGGATATACCAATTTACCTATGCCCGGCCGATCCGTCGTCCGGGGCTGATGGCATTCCGCCGCAAGTTTCCGGTCGAAACAACTATTACGGCAACTCGGGAACACACGGATGGGCCAGGGACACGCTGGCCTCCAAGCCGACATGGCTCAAGCCTCTTGATAAAAGAGGGATCTTCGGATTGGATTCACAAGTCCAAATTTCCGAAATTACGGACGGAACCACCAACACTGTGATGTTCGCTGAAATCAAACGCGGAGCCGCGCCAGGCAACGGCAGCCAAGACATCACCAATGTGCCGCCGACGGGGTGGGGAACTCCGGGTGCCGACCCCGGACCAAATCCCAACAATTTAGCGCCACCCCCCGCTTGCACGAGTACTGCCGCCGGGTCAAACATCGCGGGACTAAGGTATTTCTATGGCACCACCACCACCGCCTTGTACACACACACAGTCCCGCCCAATTACACAGGCCGAGACTGTGCCAACATTTCCGGGTTCGATCAGTTTCACCTGGCCGCCCGGAGTTATCACACCGGCGGGGTCAACGTCGCCTTGTCGGACGGATCTGTTCGCTTTGTGCGGGATTCAATCACGATGACTGTGTGGAGCGCCCTCGGAACTCGCGCCGGTGGCGAGGTGGTTGACAGTTCGGGATTCTGAGCAAGTTGTTTTCGGGGAACCAGCCCCCCGCTCATCAACTCAATCTAAAATCAAATTGATCGCTCTGGCGTCGGGTGTTATCCTCGATTGGAATTGAATTTCCATCGCGTGATGACCAAGGACGCCACGGCATGCTCCGTATTCTCGGCTCACGCAAACGGCTGTGCGATGGCCTCACCCGCCGGGATTGGCTGATGGCCAGCGCCGCCGGGATCAGTCATCTGTTCCCGGCAAGCACTGCCGGGGCAAAACCCGCCGGAGAAAACCGCGGTTTCGGATCGGCGAAAAATGTCATCTTGCTCTATCCGTTCGGCGGCCCGAGCCACATCGAAACATTCGACATGAAACCCGGAGCCCCGCCGGAGGTTCGCGGGGAATTCAAGCCGATCCGCTCGCGTTTGCCGGGAGGTGATGTTTGCGAGTATCTGCCTGAAACCGCCAAGGTGATGGACAAGGTCACGGTTCTCCGGTCTCTCACCCATGTCTGGAACTTCCACGGAATGCAATGGGCCACGACCGGGCTTCCCCAAGGATCAATCCCGCTGGAGGAAACCCTTCGCCACCCAAACCACTGTCCGTTTGTCGGCTCAATCTTCACTCATCTGACACAAAAACGTGACGGCCTCAAATCCCCCGGAGCGGTGCCGGACAACATCATTCTGCCGTGGGTTCTCAGCACGCGGCGAAAAGCCGCCATGTACGCCCGGCCGCACGCCTCGTACTTGGGTAACGCATACGATCCTGTCTGGGGGAACTTCAAGGGAACGGCCGTCAAAAGCGTGGTTCGCGCCACTAACGGCCCGGCCGAAGAGTTTCGCGATCCCTTTCTGGGCATCACGCCAGACAGCCGTTTTGAAATTGCCCCCGACACCGAAATGTCGGCCGAGATGACACTCGACAAACTCGATGGCCGACGTTCGTTGTTGGAGCAATTCGACCGAACCCGCCGCCAAATGGACACGAATCCGGCGGTGCGCCAGTTTGATCAAGTTCGGGGGGAGGCGTTCGGCCTGCTGCAATCTCCGCGAATTCGCAAAGCCCTTGATCTGGATCAAGAAGACATCCGACTGAGGGAACGCTATGGCATGACGCTGTTCGGCCAGGGAGCGTTGCAAGCCCGGCGATTGACGGAAGCCGGCTGCAAGTTCGTGACGGTGATTTGGGATGAGTTCGGCCAGTTGAACAGCGGTTGGGACACCCATGTCGATCATCGCAACCGCATGAAGAACGAACTCCTGCCCGGTTTCGACCTCGCATTCTCCGGGCTGATCCAAGACTTGGACGACCGGGGACTACTCGACGAAACCTTGGTGCTGGCACTGTCCGAAATGGGCCGGACACCCCGCCTGGAGGGGAACGGCCGGGGTCATTGGGGCCGGGCGCACACCAATCTGATGGCCGGGGCCGGCGTGGCGAGAGGCCGCATTGTCGGCAAGACCGACAGCATCGGCGGAGAAGTCGTGGATCGACCATTGACCGCCAAAGATGTTCTCGCCACTGTGTACCACTTGTGCGGTTTCGACCCGCACACCATGTTAAACGACCGCCAAAACCGGCCCAATCCGCTGTTGCCCTACGGCGATGTGATCGGCGATGTGCTGGGCTAAACTCTCCCGAATCGTCCCACTCTCTCCCAACCCGAGGATTCTCCCTTGTCCGGCATCCGCACTCGTCGCCAGTTTCTGAACGTCGCCGCTGCCAGTGCTTTGCCGCTGGCCCTCCAGGCTGAAGAAACCAAACCAAAGGCCATCACCGTCGTCGTCTGGGATGAACGGCAGCCCGAACAGAAGCAAGTTTATTCAAACTTTCTCGGCAATCAGATCGCCGATCACTTAAAGACGAAGCCCGGCCTGACCGTGAAATCGGTGGGTATCGACGACCCGTTGAAGGGCTTGTCCCCGCTCGTCCTCCGGGACGCGGAAGTGCTGATCTGGTGGGGACACAAACGACAGGCCGAGATCACGCCGGAAATGGCGAAGCCGATCATCGACCGCATCCGGGAGGGAACTCTTTCGCTGATCGCCCTCCACTCGGCCCACTGGGCGACGCCGTTCGTCGAGGCGATGAACGAACGAACGAAAGCGGATGCCGAGAGGACGCTGAAGGCCGACGGCCGCAAGGTAGAGATCACCTATGCTGCTCCACCCCGGCGATACACGCTTCCCAAAACGACCGACCGATTGACGCCGTACATCGAATTGCGGAAATTCCCGGACGGAAGCGAGAAAGCCACCGTTTATCTGCCTTATTGCTGTTTTCCTGCTTATCGCGCGGATGGCAAGCCAAGCCAGATTCGCGTGTTGAAACCCAATCACCCAATCGCCAAGGAATTGCCAAAGGAATTTGAGCTTCCGCAAACTGAGATGTACGGCGAGGTCTTCCACATCCCGGAACCGGACGAGGTGGTTTTTGAAGAACGCTGGGCCAGCGGCGATTGGTTCCGCAGCGGCATGGTCTGGAAACTTGGCAAGGGCCGTGTGTTCTACTTCCGGCCGGGACACGAAACCTATGCGGTCTACAAGGAGGCCCCCGCCCTGCGAGTGATCGAGAACGCGGTGCGCTGGCTGGCCTCCGGGGACAGGTAATCTTCGGTCAATTCACTTTTCAATTTTTCAAACATTTCCCCTTGAACCTCACGCGACGTGAGGTTGTATCGTTCCTCCGTGACCCCTGTTTCCGAGGACGCCGACATGCGTTTTGAAGCCGTGAAAGTGGGCGAATTGGCCCGACGAACCGGACTGACCATTCGCACGCTGCACCATTACGACGAGATTGGTTTGGTGACGCCCTCGCTGCACACCGAATCGGGGCACCGGCTCTATGCGTCCGGCGAAATCACCCGGTTGCAGCAGGTGATTTCCCTTCGACAACTCGGCTTTTCGCTGGATGAAATCCGCAAGTGTCTGGACGGCCCCGGCTTCTCCGCGATTGAAGTGATCAGCCTGCACATGTCGCGTCTGCGGGAACAGATGGAGTTACAACGGCGGTTGTGCGACCGGTTGGAATGGCTGGACAGCCGTCTCCGGGCGGCGGGGGAAGTTTCCGCTGACGAATTTTTGAAAACCATTGAGGTGATGACCATGATCGAAAAACTGTACACACCCGAACAAATGAAACAGTTTGAAGTGGCGGGCAAACAAGTTGGCCCGGAGGAGATTCAGGCGGTTCAAGATGGCTGGGCAGCCCTCCTGCCCGAGGTGCGGGCAAACCTCGGCCTCGACCCCGCCAGCCCGGCCGCCCGCGACCTGGCCCAACGCTGGCACGACCTGACACAACAAACGATGCGCGGCTTCCAATCGACGCCCGAGTTAAAACAGGCCATCGCGGACAATTACAAACAAGGCAAGTTCGAGGAATTCACGGGCGCGCCCCAAGCCGCCGACATGGCGTTCATCGAACGAGTGAAATCGGCTTGGCCATCCATCGGGAAGGATTGCTGACACTCGTTTGTTACAACTCATGGCCATCAATGGAATAGCATGAGACCATGTGGCAAACCCTTGTTCTTGGCCTGATTTCATTCATCCCGACAGCGGGACAAACTGATTCGTTGATCGAATCAACCGTGTGGATTCGTGCCGGTGATCGCTCCACCGGCACGGGCTTTGTGGTCGATGCCGAACGACGTTGGGTCTTGACCGCCCGGCATGTTGTCGGGGATCAGGAGAAGGTCGAAGTCTTTTTTCGTGATCCCGCCTTTTCGGATCATCACCGCGACGAATACCTCAAAAGCCGAACCGAACAGCGAAAAGCCGGGCGATGTGTCAGCGGCACAGTGATCGCCAAACAGGATGTCGCCGATCTTGCGTTAATCAAACTGGATTCCCTGCCAAAAGATGCCCCCGTAATTCGCTTCGCAGAATTTGCCCCTTCGGCAGGTGATTCCTGCCGATGTACCGGCCATCGGCAGGGTGTCGGCACGTTGTGGCTCCGCACGGATGGCGTGATCCGGCAAAGCGGCGAACTACGCGAAGGTTATGCGTGGGCCGGGGTGAAACTCGGCGTAGGTGTCCGCGTGCATTATGCCCAACTTCCCATTGATGTCGGCGACAGCGGAGCGGCCGTTGTCAATGCGCAAGGGAAACTCATCGGTCTGGTGTCCGCATTCGCGGGCCGGACTCCGGCGGCCACCATCGTGATCTCGGCCGACGAGATTCGCCAGTTTCTCGGGCAGATTCAAAAGACGAGTCCACCCGAGGCGAAATCATCCGGAGAAGTCCCCCAAGTTGTGCGGGCCACCGTATGGGTGCGCCCGGAGGCGACGGACGGGCGGTTTGCCGGGGTGTTGTTTTCTTGGGATAAAGGCATCATCCTCACAACCGCATCGGCCATCGGGGGGGAAGAACGGGCAACCATTATCTTCCCAAAATTCCGCGACGGACGATTGGTTTCCGAGGAGGCCGAGTATTCAGATCGCGTGGGATTACATCTCTCCGGGCATTTGCAACCGGCGGTCGTTTTGCATGTGGACAAGGAACGGGACCTGGCCCTGTTGAAAGCGATGTTCGTCCCGGAAACATCGAAGCCGATCCATCTGGCCGGACGGGACCCAAAAACGGGCGAGAAGGTGCTGGCCGTTTCTCATCCCACGGGGGTCGAAATGCGCTGGCTGCTTTCCTCCGGCACTGTTCGCGGGGCGGGGAAAGTAGTCCTGCATCCGGACCGGCCGGAGAAGGCTTCGGCCGTCGGAAGCCTCGCACTTCAAATGCCGCATCAGGGGAATTGTTCCGGCGGTCCGGTCGTGAACATGGAAAGCGAACTCATCAGCATCCTCGCCAGCCGGGAAGGCCCGCGACAGGAGTTGGCCTATGCCGTGAACATCGAAGAACACCGAAAATTCATGAGCGGGGCGCATCCGATGGTGCGCCCCGTGGATGTCGAAGACTATCTCACGATGTTCCGTAAATATCGCCTCGCGGATGCGGTCTTCGCCCAACGCCCGATCGCGGATGGCCTGAAAAAACATCCGGATGACATCCGGCTAAACGTTGAACGATTAATGGCTCTCGACTCTGATCAGAAGATTCGGACCGGGCTGGCTTCCCTGCGAGGGAAGCCAAAAACAGCCACCGAATTCTCCGCGATGGGGCGTGTCCGCCAGCGACTCGGCGATTTATCAGAGGCGAGAAAACTCTTTGAGGAAGCCCTGAAAATCGACGAAAAGTGCGTGTCGGCTCTTGTTGGCCGGGCGTCTCTCGCCAAAGGGGAAGAGGCCGAGAAAGATCTGCGTGCGGCCTCGCTGATTGATCCGACGTTCCCTGAGATTTACCGCGTGAGGGCGGCGATCTTGCCACGAACGACGGACGACGAGCGAAAAATCGTGATCGACGAACTGGCCCGTTTGTTGGAACTCGAACCGTATGATCTCCACGTTCGGGTGGAACGGGCGGGACTTCTGTATGCGTTGAGGGAATTTAAAAAAGCCGAGGGCGATTATCTTCGCCTGACAGAATTGTCCCCCGGCATGACCGAAGCTTGGGTGCGACTGGCCGACGCCCGGTTGAAGCAGGGAAAACAACCGGCCAGTGTGGAGGCCATGCGAACGGCCGTGCGGGTGGATCAGAAATCGCTTTCCCGCGCGGCGACCCTGATTCTCGCCCGCGCGGAGCATCTGATAAAGGACGATCCCAAGGACACCGACCGGGTGGTTGAGTGGTTAAAACAATCGCTTGGCGGGTTGGCAACGGCGATGTCACCGCACCAACTTCGGGAAATCATCGGCTGGCTGGAAGACCCGAAACTTACCAACGCCGACCGGGTGGCCCGCGTGCTGGAGCGCCTCGCCAGTTTCAATCAATAAACGTCGGAGGTCTCTCCTTATACCAATTTGAGGCTTTTGGGACTCGGTTCTCGAATTGAATTCTCGCTCAAACCGTGATATGATTTTAACATATCTCAAAACTTTTCGATTGCATCAGATCGGCGGACGAAGTATTTACTAGATACCACTTATTCCAATAAGTGCCCGCCAACTGTGCCTTCCTGCCTGAACGATTCATTCCACGCCGTTGACCTGATCGCCCGCTGACCCGCCGAGGCTCCTGCCATGCTCACCATCACTGGTAATCCCTCGAAATATTGCGATGGCGTTTCACGCCGTTCGTTCATGAAAATCGGGGCGTTTGCCTTCGGAGCCGCCCAGTTCAATCTTGCCGATGTGCTACGAGCCGAATCGGCCGCGCCCGGCAAATCGCTCGGGTCGTCCTCCCACAAGTCCGTCATCAATATTTTTCTCGGCGGCGGCCCTCCCCATCAAGACATGTGGGAAATCAAAACGGACGCTCCGGTCGATATCAAAGGTGAGTTCAAACCGATCTCGACCAAGGTTCCCGGCATTCAGATCGGCGAGTGTTTCCCGAAGATCGCCGCCTCGGCTGACAAGTTCGCTTTCCTCCGCGCAGTCGTCGGCGCCCGTGGCGGTCATGATGGCGTGCAATGCACCACAGGGATGGATGAGTCGGCCTTCAAGAACATGGGTGGCTGGCCAAGCATGGGTTCGATTCTCTCGAAGGTGTACGGACCGGTTGATCCGTCCGTGCCGCCGTTCGTGGGATTGGCCGCGAAGACCGCCCACATGCCTTGGAGCGATTGCGGTAAACCCGGTTTCTTGGGTTCGGCTTATGCCGCTTTCCGTCCCGAGGGGGATGGCCTTTCGGACATGAAACTGAGCGGAATCAACCAGAACCAACTTGGTGACCGCAAGCAACTGCTCGCCAGCTTCGACCAGATGAGACGGAACATTGATTCCAACGGCGGCATTCGCGGAGCCGACGCCGCCACCGAACGGGCGCTCGGCGTGCTGACTTCCAGCCGTTTGCTTGAAGCCCTTGACCTTTCCACGGAACCGGACAAAGTTCGATCCCGCTACGGCGACGGAAAGCCTTACAAGTTCCAATACGACGGCGCCCCGACAGTCAACGACCAACTCCTGATGGCCCGCCGTTTGGTGGAAGCCGGTGTCCGGTGTGTGACCCTCAGTTATGGGCGTTGGGACAGCCACGGCAAGAACTTTGACCTCGTCCGCGACCACGGCACGAAACTCGATCAGGGTCTGACGGCGTTGGTCGAAGACTTGGAAGTTCGCGGAATGCTGGCCGACACGACAGTGATCGCCTGGGGCGAATTCGGCCGGACGCCTCGCATCAACAAAGAAGCCGGGCGGGATCACTGGCCTCAAGTGAGTTGTGCCATCCTTGCCGGCGGCAATCTTAAAACCGGTCAAGCGATCGGCAGCACGAACCGCCTCGGCGAATACGCCGTCAGCGGGGCTGTGAGTTTCCCGGACGTTTTTGCCACCCTGTACCAATCAATGGGCATTGACCCTTACAACGTGACATTCGCCGACCCGGCAGGCCGCCCACAACATTTGTCCGAAGGCAAAGCCATCCGCGATCTGGTTTGATTTTTTGAGAACAAAGGCAGTTTTTTAGCCACGAATTGAACTCAGAAGACGGATGAAAACAGGGCCGAACACATCGGCCCTGTTTTCATCCGTCTTTCCAATTCTTGTTTTCAGCATGTCTTGGTTTTGTTCGAATCTGTGTTTCATCCGTGACTAAAAAATGTCTTCACTCTCTGAGTGTTCGATCAATGACCTCCGGGATAGGTTGAACATCAGCACTCCCCGAGGAACCCGTCATGTTTGTTCTGAGCGCTTTCGCTGATGAAATTTCCCCCGAACCACAGGAACAGATCGACGTTCTGAAAGCCTGCGGCATCCGGCACATCGAGTTTCGGTCAATTCACAAAACCAACGTCTTGATGCTGTCCGACGCCCAGATTGCGGACTTCAAAGCGTTGCTGGATCGAGAAGGATTCAAACTCAGCGCCATTGGTTCGCCGATTGGCAAGATCCGCGTCGATGAGCCGTTCGAGCCGCATCTGGAAAAATTCCGGCGGGCGATTCACCTGGCCAAATTGTTCGGCACGCCGAACATCCGCATCTTCAGCTACTACCCGCCGGAAAACTTTGACGGCGACTGGGCGCCCTATCGGGACGAGGTGATGAATCGGATGAAGGCCAAGATGGCCATCGCCGAGGCCGAGGGCGTGATGCTGTTCCACGAAAACGAACACAAGATTTACGGCGACTCCCCGGTGCGCCTGCACGACCTCTATCACACCGTGAAGGGGCCACACTTCAAGGCCGCGTTCGACCCGGCAAACTTCGCTTATTGCGGGTATGACACACTGGTTGGCTGGGAAGTTTGCAAACCATACACCGCTCACTTCCATGTGAAAGATTGGATCACCGGCCAGCCGCACGGCGTGCTAGCCGGCGAGGGGGGCGGCCAGTTCCCGATGATTATCGCCGACATGGTAAAGATGAAATATTCCGGCTTCGCCACGATGGAACCGCACCTGCTTGGTGGCGGCCCCACCGGCGGCATGACCGGTCCGGAGCTCTTCCCCAAGGCAGTGGCCGCGTTTAAGAAGATTGTGGAAACGGCCGGGGGCATGTGTTCGTAAGCAGGTTTTCTGAAAGGTCATTTGTCCCTCTCCATGCACAACATTTCCCTTCGCATGACAGATTCGGCCACCGGAAAGCCGACGCCGTGCCGATTGCACATCCGCGACGAGGCCGGGCGGTATTACCCGCCATTGGGGCGGGCCGCCGAGTTCCCCGGTCATCAAAACGAGGATGTCGGGGCCGGGCTTCGGCAACTTCAAAAATCATTTGCGGTGATCGACGGGGCTTGCGAGGTGCCGCTGCCAGGCGGGGTGCCGCTGCATTTTGAGATTTCCAAGGGGATCTTTCACAAGCCCATTTCTCAAGTCATTACCCTTGGCGCAGGCCAACTCACTTTGCGCTTTAACCTCGACCGCTGGAAACATGGCAGCGGTTTCGCCCAAGCCGACAGTCGGTGTCATTTTCTAACTCCGCACGCCGCCCGGTTGGAGGCCACCGCCGAAGGGTTGGATATCACCAATCTGCTCGCCGTGTCACGGGATATGCCCTCCATCGACGGCAAACTATACGCCTCCTTAACGAACATCACGGCCTTCAGCGGTCAGGCCGAGGCATTCGGCTCCCCGCGGGGCGGCGTGTATGTCAACACGCTGAACTTGCACCCGGTTTTGGGCCATTTGTCACTGTTAAACTGTCATCGGGTGGTTTATCCGCTGACGTTCGGCATGCTGGGCGAAAACGACGACTGGTCCCTCGGCGATTGGGCGGGCCAATGCCACCGCAAAAATGGCTTGGTCGTATGGTCCAACGCCTACCGGCCGGAAGCGGGTTTGCCGGGCGGCGAAGCTCTCGTCCAAGCGGTATACGGCCGGGTGGATGCGTTTGAAATCGACGGCCTGCCCCGGCAAACGCCGATCCTTCCCGCATGGTATCGTTTGTTGAATGCAGGGGTGATATTGCCCCTCCTTGGCGGTAGTGGAAAAGATTCCAACCAATTGCCGTTGGGATGTGTCCGCACGCTGACGCCTTTAATCGGAGATGAACTTCCCACTTACACGGAATGGATCGAACAGGTTCGACGCGGGGAATCCCAAGTAACCAACGGCCCGGTGATCCGCTGGATGATCAACGGCAAGCCCGCCTCATTGAAATTGAATGTGGACAAACCCGGCCGGATGACCGTCCATGCCGAAGTCCGAAGTCCGGTTCCGTTTGATCGTTTGGAACTAATTGCCAACGGGTCCATCGTTGCCTCCATTGGAAGCCGGGAAGATCATTCGGCCATCTTGGAAGCCGAGGTAGAAACCGGAGTCTGGCTGGCGGTGCGTTGTCGCGGCGGGCATGTGTCACCCATTTACCCGCAAATGCCGGTGTTCGCCCACACCTCGCCTGCGGTGGTCACTGTCAACGGCGAGCCAAATCGTCGCGATCCCGTGGCTTCGCAAATGCTTTTGAAACAGATCGCGGCGGTGCGCGAATGGGTGGAGACCACGGGCCAGTTTGGCGATCCGAAGTTCAAGAAAGAACTGCTCGCGGATATTACCGTTGTTGAAACGAGGCTCGCGGATGCCTGAGCCGTGGCCAAGCGTGACGACTGTCACTCATTTGGAAATGCTCTCTCCCGGAGAGTTGAAACCGAAAAACGCCCCGGCGAAGCAGGCGACGATCTATCGTGTGCCGCAACCGATGCCGTCGCTCAACCGCTTTTTCTATTACGCCATCGGTGAAGAATGGGGCTGGTTTGAACGCCGAATCTGGTCGCCAAATGATTGGTCCCGCCATTTGAACCGTCCCGAATTGGAAACGTGGATCGTCTCTTGGTCCGGCGTTCCCGCCGGGTATTGCGAATTGGAACGCCAGCCGGGTGGCAACGTGGAGATCTCTTATTTCGGCTTGTTGCCTCAATACACGCAAATGAAACTCGGGGGTTGGTTCCTTGGTGAAATGATCCGGCAAGCCTGGACCGGCGGCACAAATCGGGTTTGGGTGCATACCTGCGATCTCGACCATCCGGCCGCGCTCGCCAACTACAAGGCGAGGGGTTTTCGGGAGTTCAAGCAGACGCAAGAACCCGGGCCAATTCCCTTGGCCGAAATTTAGATTGCCCGGCATTGAATTGGCTTGAATAAACTGACCGGGCATGACCAATCGGTCTTCTCCAACGAGCATGCCCTCATGTCCGCGCCATTTGCCTACGACGTTGTGGATTATCCCTCAACCGCTTTGGCCCAAGCCCATCCGAGTCATTTGCACGCCATCGCCCGGATGTTCGGCTGTCCGGCCGCACCGGTCGAACGGTGCCGGGTTCTGGAGGCAGGATGCGGCGACGGCCTCCATCTCATCGCGTGCGCAGTCGGCCTGCCCGAGTCCACATTTGTCGGCATCGATCTGTCAACGATGGCCGTGCAACGCGGCAACCGGATGATCGCGGAGCTTGGCCTTGAAAACGTGACACTTCACGCCAGCGATGTCACCGCTTGGATGCCGCCTGCCAAGCCGTTTGACTATGCGATTGCCCACGGGTTGTATTCATGGGTTCCGTCGTTTGTTCGGGATGCCGTGCTGAAGTTGTTCGCCACTACCTTGGCCCCGACGGGGATCGGGTATGTCAGCTACAACACGTTTCCGGGTTGCCACATTCGCCGAATGCTTTGGGATATGCTGAAATTCCACTCGGCCGCCGAGGAAGATCCGGCCGCGAAAATTCGACAGGCTGTCGAGATGGCTCAATTCCTGATGGCCGGGTGGCCGGCTCCGAAAGAGACCGGGATGGCGCTGTTGAAAACAGAGTTGGAGGCCGTGTTGGAGAAACGCAACCAACAAGTGCTTTACCACGACGATCTCTCTGCGACCAACGATCCGGCATACTTCCACGAATTTGCCGCCCACGCCCGACAATTCGGGATGCGTTTCGTGGCCGAGGCCGAACCTCATTTGATGGAAACTCGGGGCTTTCCAAAAGACGTGGCCAATGTCTTGAATGGGCTGGCTTCCCAAGACGTGTTGTTGAAAGAACAATACCTCGACTTTCTACTGGTACGACGGTTCCGCCAGACTCTGCTGGCCATCGACGGGCGACCACCGCGGGAAGATCCGACGCCGGCGGCGATCACCGAACTGTTTCTCAGCGGAAAACCCAAGGCCGAGGGAGACACGATTGATCTGGCGCCGGGAGTGGCGGTCACCTTCCGCGCGACCCGGAATGCCGTCATCCGCACTGATTTGCCGATCGGCAAAGCAGCTTTGGAGATCATCGCCGCGACATGGCCGGGCCGGATTTTATTCAGCGACTTGTTTCAACAAGCCTCGGTGAAAATCGGGCAATTGAATCCTGATCCGCAAGACATGACCAGACTGGCCGAATTGCTCTCTGCAGTTTGGATGGCTGGGATGATCGAACTCCACGGACATCAACCGACGTATCGAGAGATTGTTGCCGAACGGCCGAAAGTGTGCCCGCTGGCCCGTTTGCAAGCCCGCCTCGGGCCAATGGTCACCAACCGGCTTCACGAAACAATGCGTTTTGAAGATGTGCCCAGCCGAAAACTGCTTGATTTGCTCGACGGAACCCGAGACCGGACGCAGATCGCCGCCGAGTTGATGAATTCCTTTCCACCCGACCAACGACCAACCCCGGCCGCCCTGCTGACCGGGTTGGATCGGAACTTGGAACGACTTGCCAAATCGGGCCTCTTGGTGGATTGAGAGGCTGCTCACGCAAATGCCGCTTCAGATGCGATTACTTCTTGGCCGCTTTTTGCGGGATGGCATTTTTTAAGTTCGCATCCAAATCGTGCTTCAAAGCTCTGTTTGCATTTTGCAACGCTTCAAGACTGATTTTGAGGTTGTCTTTCACCTCCTCGGCCGCGTCGAAATCAGCCGCCCGCCGGTTCATTAACTCAAGCAGACGCATGTGTTCTTTCTGCAACCCGGCAAACTGCTCGATCAGTTTTTGGTTTTCATCAGTCATCTTCTTAAGTTCCAATCGATCCACGGCCGTTTCAACCGGCAAGGACGCATGCAACTTGGTGGCGGCCGGAATAACTTCGCCGTCGTCCATCTTCACCAAGATCCGCAGCAATTTGTCGTCCAGCCCCCGTTTCAGGGCACAAGCTGATCCGTCCATCATGGCAACATGGATGGCGTTTGAAAATGGCCCCGCCATTTTCGGCATCGGTTTGGCCGGGTCGAACGGCAAATCGGCCGGTTTCGTCCAAGCTACGGAAGGCCCCGCCTCGACGACAGCCAGTGTGTTTGATGTGCCGTCCGTGATGCTAAACAAACCGATGCGAGGATACTCACCCGGTTTGGGCCCGGCGCCAGAAGGGGGCGTCCCAGGAACGGGCGACAGGCCCGGACCAGCCGGCAAACCCGCCGGTGGCGCTCCTCCTCCAGGTCCGCTGGGAATACCAGGGGCGGGAATCCCTTGTAAACCGCTGCCTCTGATTGGCGGAGGGCTTCCCGCACCCGGAGCAGAGCCAAATCCACCGGGGCCCCCGCCCGACCCGCCTTCCGCAGGTTTATCCTCGTTCAAACCGAGTGAAACCGGCATCGGGTGCAACGGCGTTCCCGGACCGGCAAAAGCCTGATAGTACGTGTGGCTGGAATCTTTCGGCTCGATGCCGACACGGTAGATGTCCGGCATTTTTGCGAGCAGTTTGAAGTTATGTTCGCTATCCCAAGGTTCGTTCAGTTTGAACTGCCGGTATAGTTCCTCAGATGCCTTGTCCCCCATGTACGGAAGGATGACCACCCGCCAGCTTAAAAGCGGCTTGCCAGTTTTGTCACGGATGTCGGCCGGAAGAAAGTTGTGTGTGTCCGAATACGCATGAATTGCCCTGACGATTCCCTGTAAATTCTTGAAGCTTCGTCTCCGTTGTAAAAAGTCAGCTTGGCGGTTGTCCGCCGGATCGACGGCCGGGGTTGCACCCGTCTTTGGTTCCGGTGTCGGCTCGCCCGGTGGGGGTGTTTTTTCCTGCGGCTCACGGCTGTTGCCGGTCGTGGTGTAACCCCAAACTCCAAGGCTGATACATAGCGCCGAGGCAATGATTGTTTTCATGATGAAACCTTTCGTCAAGGTGGTGGTCAGAGTCAACGCGGCCACGGTCTGGGGAACGACCGTGTCGCGGACAAACACGAGGGCGACACACACTTCAACCAACGGAGGGCTGACGGTCGCCTGCAATAATTCCGGCGAGAGAACGGCCAGCGCCAATCCGGCCCCGGCGATTCCCCGGTGTTCCAGTCGTCGTCGCAGGGTGTTTCGCCCCTGTTCCAATCGTCGTTTCAACTGATCGAACGAACAACCAAGTTGTTTGGCGGCCTCGTCTCGCGTAAGGCCGGTCAAATAACACAGCAACAATGGCGAACGAATCTTTTCAGGAAGTCGCTGAAGTTCCTCGTCAAGAATTCCCCGCACTTCCCGCCACGCAATGTCTGATTCCGTCGCAGCGGCCGAAACGGCTTCGGCCTCTGCGGGCATCGCTCTGACACCACGACGTTTGCCCCGTAATTTGTTGGCGATGCGAAACGCTGTCCGGTAAAGCCACGATGTTAGCGATTGCGGATCGCGAATCCGATTCTTGGAACGAGCCAACGTCAGAAACGTCGCTTGAAAAACATCCTCGGCTTCCGAACGGTCCGAGAGGATGCGATGGGCGCAAGCCAGCACCATCGACCCGTGGCGATGCACGAGGACTTCAAAGGCATCCTGCTCGTTCGACTGAACAAATCGATTCCACAACAGCAGATCCGACGGAGAAGCCGCGTCGGCACAAATCCGGCGAACATAATCCCGAAGATGTTGTGACGCTTGAAGGGACATGCTCGTCCTTCCCGCCGGGTGATACCGTTACTTTAGGTGAGAGCCGCCTTGCGAATTGGTGGCGCGGCTATTTTGGAAAAGTTATCAAACGGGAAATGGGAGAGGAACAATTGTTTCTCTGGTTGTCATCATCACCAAAATGCTCGGGCAACAGTCTTATTTTTGGTTCATCGGCGAAATCAGTTTGAAGATGGAATCAGCCACCAACCGATGCCCCGCCGTGCTGAGATGGACCCGGTCGTTGACAAACAGGGCATTGGGGTCGTCCTTGCCGGCCACATGAAAGGCCTTCTCCAAATCCGCGAGACCGACATTCCGGTCTTTGGCCGCTTTTCGGCAGGCCTCGGCCAGTTCGGCCGTTGTCTCCCATCGGGTTGCCCCCGGAACGGTGGTGAGGATCAGCACATCGGTGTGTCCGTCTGTCGCGCGTTGGATGCGATTCACAGCATCAACCATTGACTGGAAAAACTCCTCTCCCCTCATCCCGGCGTCCCAGTCGTTCCCGCCAAAACAAATCGTCACCAGATCGGGCTTGGGGGTTTTCTCCAGCCAACGGGGCATCAGCACCAGATTCTGCCGAAGTTGTGTTCCCCCGATGGCCGGATTGATGATGGTGATTTCCGATTTGGAGGACTTCTGAAGTTCCTCTTTCAACAAGCTCGGCCAGTCAACCTTGCGATTGGCCCAATGATGAGTGTCAGTCAGCGAATCACCCATCGTCACGACAGAAACGGGCTTGCCGGCCTTCAACAAATCCCGGACATGCCGCAGTGCCGGGCGATCCGTTTTGAATTCTTTCGCCGGCCGTTCGATGGTGGGTTCCAACCGAATGTCATCAATGGCGAACGAGCAAGCGGGATACTCACCCCAATACCACCATTTGCCAATCCATAGCCCGGAGAGTTTTGATGGTTGATTTCCATCTTTGCCCCCAAGCGGCTTATTGTTCTTGTCGGGCAGAACCGGAATCAAATCGGACCAAGCCACGCTGATTTTGGTCCATTCGGTTTGCTTGATTGGAAACGCCACATCATAGCGAGCGGCGTAATCATCATTGTAAATGAATTGAAGCCCGCCGAGCGAAGAGGAACCATCCCCCTTCACCCAGAACGAAAACCCGGCGGCTTTGTCCCATTCAGGTGTGCCGTGGACGTTGCTGGTGAAGAAGGCACTGCGTGCTTCCTTCTCGAATTTGAACTGGATCGCCTTGCCGACTTTGCCGTCAACGAGTTGGGCGGTTGCCTTCTCTTTGGGAGACTGAAATCGCAACTCATCCATTGAGGTGATGAGAGTATTTTCCGCAAGACAGTGAGGAGATCCCACGAACATCCCGGCAGCCAAGATCAACAGCGCCAACTTCATGGGAACACTCTCGGAAGACGGCATCCAAGAATCAAGTCAGGTCGGCCAGAGGGCCGTCACCGCAGTAGTTGGGGCTGCCGAACTTCGTGATCCGATGGCCGAAACCGTGTGCCAAGGACATCAGCAGCCGGTTGTGGGCCACTTGCTTGTACTTGAGGGATCGGCCCATCTTGAAGTCGAGACCGCCGCCGACGAGCAAGAACGGAATGTCGTTCAGGGTGTGGGAATTGCCCTTCCCGAGTTCGTTGGTCCAGACAATCAATGTGTTGTCAAGCAGGCTGCCCGTGCCGCCCGGTTCCGGAGTTTCGGAGAGACGCTTCGCCAAATAGGCAAGTTGTTCGCAAAACCACTTGTTGATCTTGGTGAGCTTTTCCTGGGCTTTTTCTTCTTTGTCCGGCTCGTGGGAAAGTTCATGATGCCCTTCGGTGATGCCCAGCCACTTCATCCGGGCCATCCCCACGGAGTTCGTGTATTGCAGGGTGGCGATCCGGGAGGCGTCGGACACAAAACTGTTCACCATCAGGTCGATTTGCATCTTGCTGATCTTGGGGATGTTGTCATTGTCGTGCCGAACCCCCGGTTCGATTTCGGGAACCTTGTGCCCCGCCGCCATCCCCTTGTCGGCCTTCAGTTCTTGCTCCATCTCGCGGACAAACGTAGCGTGTTCGTCAAGCAACTTGCGATCTTCACCGCTGACTTTGTCGGCCACTTTTTTGAGGTCCGCGTTCAGGTCGTCCATCACGCTGGCCAGCACCTGATTGTCCTTGGCCCGGCCGTACAACTTCTTGAACATCTGATACGGGTCGTCAATCGGGGCGATCGGCTTATTCGGCCCGGAATACACCATCCGCGTCCATGTGTCGGCCCGTTCGGGAACCATCACGCCGAATTCCAAGCTCCCGAAGCGGGTCTTGGTGGCAGGATCGGCTTGCAGATGCGACTTGATTTCTTGGTCAATCGAATTCCCCTTCGACCACCCGGCCGGGGTGTCCGACCCGCCTTGGATGTTGCCGGGGAACAATTCGGTCCCGGTCAACAGACAGCCGATGCCCCGCATGTGGGCGTCGCCATCGCCGCGAACCTTGTCACACACGCCATGCAGGAAGAGGCTTTGCTTTTTGAACGCCTCCAGCGGGGAAACGCTTTCCTTGAGCTTGAAGTCAGCCCCGGTTTCATCGGGCCAGAAGTTTTTGGTGACCACGCCGTTCGGGCTGAACATCACAACGAGCCGTTGCTTCCGTTTCGATTGATTGGCGAACCCAAGGCTCGGCAAATTCAGGACGAAAGGAAGCGTGGCCGCCCCAAGTCCCAGATCACGAAGGAAGTCCCGGCGGTTTCGTTGTGTCATGTGGGTGGCCTCAAAAATCGGAAGGTGTTCAGGCGGGTATTGAGATGATAGCACCCCAATATCTGATTCGGTAGTTTCTTCGACAAAAACGTAGATTCAACTCGGCTTACTTTCTCACGGTTTTGGAGCTCGCCGCCAGCGCCGAACCGGCGACAATCTCGACGGCCAACTGCCGCACGTGAAACCCGCTTTTGGTGAAGGTATCTCGCAATTCGGTCGTGCGGGTCGAGCCATAAGCTCGCACGGATTGTTGCACCAGATGGTGGAACATCTGCTCGGCAAAAGCGGTGTGAACATCGGGGCTGCCGGCCAGAAACTTTGCCAGTTCCCCGGCACCCTTGAACGTTTTTGTCTCGCCGGATCGTGTCAGATAAGTTCCCGTCGGGTCAATTTCCTTGTTGTTATCCTTCAACCGATATCGACCGACGGCATCGAAGTTCTCCAACGCGAACCCAAGGGGGTTGATTACCAAGTGGCATGACTGGCAGTTCGCCCCCTTGGTTTGCAACTCCACCCGTTGACGGGTTGTCAGGTTGGGGTGCAGTTCGGCCGGGATCGGCGTGAACGCCTCTTGCGGCGGCTTCAGCCCCGTGCCCAGAATCCCCTTGGCCAGAAAAACGCCCCGGTGAATCGGCGATGTCTCGGCCGAATAGGCAAGCGTCGTCATCAGGTATGGGTGAGTCAACACTCCCGTGCGTTTGCCCGGTTCAAAGGCCGTCTTGGCAAACGAGGCATCAGCCGGGAGATCGACACCGTAATACTTCGCCAACCGGCCATTCAGGAAGGTTTCCTCACTGATCAGAAGTTGTCGAAAATCGGATTTGTCGGACCACACCACATCATCCAAGGTGAGATCCAGCGATGTGCGGAGATCGCCGACAATGGCCGCGTCGAATCCGGGGAAGCGTTTGGCGTCCTTCACCGCATCGCGGCCGTGGTCAGTCTTCAGCCAATGATGGAGGAACCCCAACAGGCGGGTCTTGGCGCGGGTGTCCCAAATCATCTTGTCGTTGAGGTGCTTTTTCACTTCCTCGGGAGTCTTCAGTTTCCCGGCGGCGGCGAGATCCAAGAGTTCCTGATTGGGAATCGAGTCCCACATGGCAAACGCCATGCGGGCGGCGACATCGTATTGGTCCGGTTCGCCGCCGGACGGCTCGCGGTAGAGAAATCGGGGCGATTTGAGGATCATTAGCATCGCCCGTTTGACAGCCGCTTGAAGGTCGGGGTTGGACTCCATGGGGCGAGTGACGTACACCTTTTCCAGATCATCGGTGACCGGCTTTCGGAACGCCAGCTTGGCCATCTGCCGGATGAATGTCTTGATCTTCTCGGCCCGTTTGTCGTCCTTTTCGTTGGTCTTCGCCAATTCATTGATGCGGAGGGACACATAATCAGCGGCATCCAACGCGGAATCTGTCGTCGCCTGGTCCCACGCCTTGGAAACGGTCGTCCCGCGCTCCCATCCATAACTTCGGTCGTCCGGCGGGAACTTCGTGGTCACCACATAAGTTTCCGGGGACCACTGCGGGGAAAGTTGGCGGGAGGGAATCGTTTCAGCGGTTCCGTTCGGCTGCTGCCAAAGCAACGTCACAAACGCAGGCAAGGGCTTCGGGTTCTTGTCCTTGACACCTTGCAATGCCTTGGAGAAATCAAGCCGGATCGGATAAACCCGGCCGCCAAGCAAATAGACGGTCCCTTTGTATTCGTTGTCGTTCCCGGAACGAACATAGCCGTCGGCAATCGGATTTTTGTTATCGTTCACGAACAATCGCACGGACTGATTGCTCTTCACAATGAAGGTGTATTCGCCGGTTTCGGGAATCAGCACGCTCCCGGTCCAGCGGATCGAAAACTCTTTTGCGTCAAAATCCTTCTCGGCCGGGGCGTTCACGCCGAAGTCGAATTTCACCTCGGGATCAGTTCGTTCGATCAGTCGTTTGCCGGGATTACGTTCTTTGAAATACTCCCCTTTGAGTCCGCGATTCTTGTCCCACCAAGTGGCGTTGCCCCGGAAGTGGCCTATCATGTCAGCGACCGCATTGCGATATTGGGAAACGGTCAATCGCGCAAGTTCCACCCGCACCGGGTTGTTCCGCTCGCGGGCGGCCACTGAATAAAACTTGTCAAACGCGTAGGAAGCGACTGCCAGCGAATCTTCTTTTGACAAGGAGCCGGGGTCTTCCTTCGGCATCGTCTTTTGAATCTGAAGGGCAAGCTGCGGCGAGGATTTGTCACCAATCAGGGGCTTGGGATATTTCTTGGACCCTTCGCCCGCTTTTCCGTGGCAAAAGGCGCATTGTGTCGTGTAGATTTGTTCACCGGTCGCCCCGTGGCAGTGATTGGCCACGCCACCGATTAACAGCACAAAAACAAAGTTCAAACGACGCATGAAAAAATCATCCAGGGAACAAATGACGTTCGCTCATAGCGAACAGGAGAGGCGGGATAAAGTCAGTATCGGCTGAAATGAGTCGGCGGTCAAGTTGGTGATTGGATTCAAACATGCCCAAAGGCAGCCCGGCCTTTGGCTCCCACAAATCTCTGATTCAAATGAGGAATCCACCCATCCGTTATCAGATCCGGCCTGAATCCCTGGTCACCGACGATGATGACTTGAGGTATTTGATAAAGATTTGGCCAGATTCAAGACAAAAATGAGCCAAGATGTTCGATCAGGTAGCTAAGCAACACTATGTTAATTAATGGTAATTGTTTTGGATATGCGAGGCGCCCGAACTCCGATGAGCCCCCCAAGTAACACGGATTCTCCGTTGGTCTTGGTCATCGACGACAACCATGCCGTCCGCCGACTCCTACGCCACATCATGGAACGCGAGGGGCATCGGGTCATTGAAGCCCGCGATGGCGCCGAAGGTCTCACCCTTCTAAGTGAGCGCGACCCCGATTTGGTCTTGCTTGACCTCGACATGCCCAAAATGGGCGGGTTGGAGTTTTGTCAACTCATCAAAAGCCAGTCTCGCACCCGTTTGGTTCCGGTGGTCATCATCACAGGCCGCAGTGTCGAAGAGGCCCGTCTCCATGCGTGGGAACTGGGGGCCGACGACTTCCTGACGAAACCGTTCCAAAACAACGAAGTGGTCACCCGTTGCAACGCCTTGCTTCGCGTCAAGAAACTGGTCGATCAACTCGACGATGCGCAGGCGGTATTATTTGCGATGGCTCGGGCGGTGGAAGCGAAAAGCCCGCATACTCATGGCCACACCGAGCGAGTGACCGAATACGCCCTGGCACTGGCGAGAAAATTAGGCGTCTCCCCGGCCGATCTTGATGTTCTGCGAGTCGGCGCGGCCCTGCACGACCTCGGCAAGATTGGCATTCCGGATGAAATCCTCAACAAACCGGGAAAACTAACCCCGGAAGAATACGCCATCGTCAAATTGCATCCGGTCGCGGGAGTGAGGATCGTCGAACCACTGAAGTCGGTCCGGCAATCCTTGCCCATGGTTCGCTGGCATCACGAACGGATGGACGGCGGCGGTTATCCCGACGGGATCTTCGGCGGGTCGATCCCATATCTCGTTCGGATTCTCTCCGTGGCCGACGTCTACGATGCCCTGTCCAGCAGCCGTCCGTACCGGCCCAAACTTCCCACGGACCAATGCCTGGCGATCCTTCGCAAAGAAGCCGCCGGAGGTGGCCTCGATCCGGAATTAGTGGATTGTTTCATCGCCATGCTGCCCGAACTGTCCGCGATCGCGGACAAGGGCATCTTGCTTCCGGCGGGCAATTAACAAAAACGCTGTCTTGCACCTCGTCCCGCGCTGGCTTATCATACCATTCCTACCTCCGCAGTGCGGTCCTTCCTCTCCCGCCTCTGGAATTGTTTGATCATGCACTTTCTCACGCGCCTTGCCTTGTCGGTGATGATCCCTCTGGCCGTCGTATCGACCGCCATTGCCGATGATTCCCCCCAATTCAACACACACATTCGGCCACTGTTCAAAGCTTATTGCACCGAATGCCACGGCGAATCGGAGAAGCCGAAAGGGGGTCTCGACCTTCGCCTGCGACGGTTTGTGTTGAAAGGCGGCAAGGGCGGGCCATCGTTGGTTGTCGGCAAACCGGACGAAAGCTTGTTGATTGAAAAGATCCGCTCCGGGGAGATGCCGCCGGGCAAAAAGAAGCTCACCCCGGCCGAAGTTGATCTTCTCAGCAAGTGGATCGCCACCGGGGCAAAGGTGGAAACAGACGAACCCGCCACTCTGGCAACGGGCTTCCAGATTGCCCCCGAGGACCGGCAATTTTGGGCATTCCAACCGATCCGGCGGCTCGCCGTTCCCAAAGTCGAAGACCACGTTCGCACACCGATTGACGCCTTTTTGGCGGTGAAACTCCACGACAAACAAATGCGATTTTCGGCCGAGGCCGATCGCGTGACGATCATTCGCCGACTGACCTTCGACCTCATCGGTTTGCCGCCGACCACGGCCGAGATTGATGCCTTTGTCGCCGATCAAGATTCGCAGGCTTATGAGAAACTCGTTGATCGCCTGCTTGCCTCGCCGCGATACGGCGAACGGTGGGCGCGCCACTGGCTTGACGTGGCTGGATACGCGGACTCTGAGGGGGGATCTCCCGAAGATCCTCTGCGGGCAAACGCTTGGAAATACCGGGACTACGTCATCCGGGCGATGAACAAAGACAAACCTTTCGATCAGTTCATTCGTGAGCAACTGGCCGGGGATGAACTCGCCGCAACGCCTTGGAACCTCACCGACCCGGAGACGGTTGAAAAACTCACTGCCACCGGCTTCTTGCGGATGGCCCCTGATGGCAGCGGGGCGCCCGGAGCCGATCAAAAGCTGGCGAGGAATGCCGTTGTCACCGACACGGTGAAAATCGTCTCCAGCGCGTTCTTGGGAATCACGGTGGGCTGTGCCCAATGCCATAATCATCGCTACGACCCGGTTCCGCAAACAGATTTTTACCGGCTCCGGGCATTCCTCGAACCCGGTTACGACCCGGCGGCCTGGAAGCCACCGGCGGCCCGCCAACTATCCCTCTACACGGAGGCTGACCGCAAGAAAGCCGCCGAGATTGAAACGGAAGCGGCCAAAATCGACAAAGATCGGTTGGCAAAGCAACAGACGTTCATCGACCAGACATTCGACAAAGAAGTGGCCAAGCTGCCGGAAGCCCTCCGCGAACCGGCGAAACTGGCCCGCAAAACGCCGGAAGCAAAACGAAACGCGGAACAAAAGAAACTGATGCAAGAACACCCGAGCCTGAACGTCTCGGCCGGGTCGCTCTATCTCTACGACTCCAAAGCGGCCGCCGAGTTGAAGAAACTCGTGGAACAGGCGACGGAAGTGCGAAAGAAAAAACCGGTGGAAGAATTCGTCCGGGTGTTGACCGACACACCGGGCAAATTGCCGCCAACCCACTTGCACCATCGCGGAGACCCCGATCAACCGAAGCAAGTCGTCGCCCCCGGCGGGTTGACCGTTCTCGATGATGTGTTGCCCCTGCCCAATCCGCAAGCCGTTCCCGGCGGATCGTCCGGCCGACGGCTGGCCCTCGCCAAATGGCTGACCGATCCGAAACATCCGCTGACGGCTCGAGTGATTGTCAACCGTATCTGGATGGAACACTTTGGCCGGGGTCTGGTCGGCACCCCCGGCGATTTTGGCCGGCTCGGCGAACGGCCGACACACCCGGAATTGTTGGACTGGCTGGCCTCCGAGTTCGTATCAACCGGCTGGAGTCTGAAGCAACTTCACCGCCTGATTCTGACTTCCGTTGCGTATCGACAATCCTCGGCTCGTAATGCAAAGACCGACACCGATCCGGATGACCGATTGCTGGGCCGATATCCCCTGCGCCGGCTTGATGCCGAGGCTGTCCGCGATGCCTCGCTGGCCGTCAGCGGGAAGTTGAATCTCGAACAGTTCGGCCCGCCCGTCCCCGTGATGGAAGACGACGCCGGAATGGCTGTCATCGGCAAGGCAAATCGCGACGGAGCGGGTTACAAGCTGGGCGACGAATCTCTCCCCACCGGTCAGGAATCTCGCCGCAGCATTTATGTGCAGGTTCGCCGGTCAAAGCCGCTTGTTGTGCTGGATGTGTTCGACTGGGCCACCATCGAACCGAATTGCGAAGCCCGCAAGTCGTCGACCGCCACTCCGCAATCGCTGTTGTTGTTGAACAACGAATTCACGCTGGCCCAAGCCGCCCACTTCGCCGACCGCGTGAGGAAAGAAGCGGGTACAGACCCGCGCAAACAGGTGACACTCGCGTGGCGGCTCGCTTATGGAACCGAACCCCAATCCATCGAGGCTGACAAAGCAATCGCGTTTGTGGCCAGCCAGACAAATATCTTTGAATCAGCCGCCCCGCCCCCACCGCCGATGAAAAACGCGGCCGCCCCAACGAAAGTCAAAGGCAAAGGCCCGATTGAACCGCCGCCCCCGCCTCCGACCGCCGCCGAACGGGCCTTGACGGTTTACTGTCAGGCGTTGTTGATTAGCAATCGGTTCCTGTACGTCGATTAAATGAGCGAAGACAAGAGCCTCGTCATGCAAGTGGCAAATCTCTTGTCTGTGACATGACGATTGACCCAGCGCCATCCCGCACTCTGTCGATTCCTGAACGCCGGAGCATCCCCGATGCCTTCAAATACCTCTTTCCCCATGACTCGGCGCCAAGCCCTCCACTCCGGCACTTTCGGGGTCGGCACCCTCGCCCTCGCCTGGATATTGAACCGGGATCAACTGCTGGCCGAACCGGCGAAGCCGGATCTTGAGCGAAAACGATTCGACCTCGCCTTGAAAAAGCCGCATCATGCCCCGAAGGCCAAGGCAATGATCTCTCTGTTCATGCAGGGAGGACCGAGCCACATGGATTTGCTCGACCCGAAATCCGAATTGACGAAACTCGACGGCAAACCCTTTCCCGGCCAGATCAAATACGACAATGCGGCCGAGGCCAGTTCGACAGTTCTCGGCTCGCCGTGGAAGTTCGCCAAACACGGGCAATCGGGAATTGATGTTTCCGAATTGTTGCCTCATACCGCCGGAGTGATCGACGACATCTGCGTTGTCCGGTCGATGCACACGGATGTGAACAACCATGTTCAATCGATTCATGCGTTGAACACCGGCCGGATCGTCAGCGGGCATCCGACGCTTGGAAGTTGGGTTTGTTACGGCTTGGGTTCGGAAACGCAAACTCTGCCCGCATTTGTCGCCCTGCCAGACCCGGTCAGCCTGCCCGTCAGCACGACGGAACACTGGTCCAACGGCTGGCTGCCGGCGGTTTATCAGGGAACGGTTGTCCGGCCCCGTGAACCACGGATTCCCAATCTCGACCCGCCGCCGTATCTGAAGGGTGAACCGCAACAAAAGTTGCTGAAATACCTGGAAGAGTTAAACCGCGATCATCTTTCCAAACGACCCGGCGAACTGGACTTGGAAGCCCGGATCGCAAGCTATGGCCTGGCCGCTCAAATGCAAACGGCCGCGAAGGAAGCCCTCGATCTTTCGCAAGAGACCGAGGCGATCAAAAACATGTACGGCATGAACGAACCGGCGACAGCCGATTACGGCGCCCGCTGCCTCATCGCCCGCCGTCTCATCGAACGCGGCGTGCGTTTCGTTCAAGTGTTCACGAGCAATCAGTTCTGGGACAATCACGGCTCGATCCGCACCACTCTCCCGGCGGCCTGCAAAAAGACCGACAAACCGGCGGCTGCCTTGGTGCGGGACCTGAAACAACGTGGCCTCCTCGATTCGACGCTGGTAATGTGGGGCGGCGAAATGGGCCGTTTGCCGGTGATTCAGAACAATGCCGGCCCGGCGAAAGTCGGCCGGGACCACAACACCTACGGTTTCACGATGTGGTTCGCCGGCGGTGGCATGAAAGGGGGTCACGTTCACGGAGCGACCGACGAATTCGGTCATCACGCCATCGAGAACAAGGTATCCCAACACGATTTCCACGCCACCCTGCTCCACTTGTTTGGGCTGGACGCGAAGAAACTCGTCTACTCGCGGAACAATCAAGAATTGAGTCTCCTCGACGGGCATGAGGGCCGGATCGTGAAAGAGATCTTGCGATGACGGGACTTGAGGGGTGAAACTCTCACCTTTCTTTCATGAAGCCTCCCCGAGAGATGGTAGAATCGATTCCCATCACTTTAGGAGACCGACCATCATGCGAATCCTCTCACTGTCAGCCCTGATCCTGCTGTCTGTCAGCGTCCAAGCCGCTCCCACCCTCGCCGACAAGCCGGCCAAATGGGAGTATGCCGAAGTCACCTATCGCAATGTTCCCAGTCGGCCAGCCATCGCCAATGCCGATGGTTCGGAAACACCAGCCACCCCGGCCTCTGTGACGATCCGGTGGATCACCGTGACCGGAGAGGCGGAATTGAAAGGCTGGGGCGAGATGGCAGACAAGTTGAAAATGACCGCCTTCAAAAAGGACGGGTCCGTCGCTTTTCAAAAGCTTCAGATTTTGAATCAACTCGGCAGCGAAGGATGGGAACTGATCGATCAGCAAGTTGGGCAACCCACGTCGACGGCGCGAGGACCAGGAGACGGAGGTTTCGGAGTACGCACTACCGGGGTTTCAAGCTCGGGCACTTGGATGTTCAAACGACGAGTGCCGTGACGCGGAAAGGATCACCGAAAAGGAACCCATTTTCCATCCGGGCCAATCACTTCATTTGGCCCAAAGTTTTTTTTGTAACTCACGGACGGGCAACCTTCAACGAAATACCCAAGATACCCAAAAGGCATGTTTCGCCGGGCGACTTCTTCCAGAATCCGCATCACGTTGAACGTACCGAGCGAGCGATCCCGGTGATCGGGATCATAATAAAAATATATCGCCGAAAGCCCTCGCGGAACAACATCCACATAGCCCACGGCGATGAGGATGCCATCCAGATAATAACACCACTCCTCGGTCGGCAGCGGCCCTTCGACGAACGTTTCCCGATAGGATTTTACGTCTTTCGGATCATGCTCCGGCCAGCCCTTCGCCTCGACTTGATGTTCATGAAACCGATCATATAGCCGGAGTTTTTCCCGCGTGGCTTGGGCGGGGCCGATGCGAAGCTCCAAGTCCTGATTGTCCCGCACCGCCCTTCGCTGGCTTCGGTTTGACCGGAATGTGGAAATCGGCACCCGAAGCGACTGACAACCCCGGCAGGTCTCGCAAACCGGACGAAAGAACGCATGGCCAAACCGCCGCCACCCGGCGTCCAAACGGCTCTGCAATTCCTCACGAGTACATTGGACCACCATCTCATACCGCATGGTGGCCTGTTCGCTTGGCAGATAAACACAACGATGGGTCGGGGTGGTAAAGGAGGCCAGCGAGATCATGGCATCATCCGTGAGTCGTCAGGTCGTTTCAACAAACGCGGACGATACATAACGGCTTTTTGCCGAAATAAATCTGTCCGCGTTTTGACCTGCTTCATCGTAACACAAATACCCCAAGAATCGAAGGCTTACTCCACAAACGCCACATCCACTGGGTTGGCGATCACACCCGCCTGATATGCCTCGGTGAGCAACCGCCGGACGGCTTCCCGACCGCGCGGGCCATAGTCCAGCGTCCATTCGTTGACATACATCCCCACAAACTTGTCCGCGAGGGTGATGTCCATGTCGCGGGCATACTTCAAAGCGTGTTGCAGAGCGTCGGCCCGGTGATCGAGCGAGTATTGGATGCTCGCCTTGATGAGTTTGCTAACACGGGACATCAGTTCATCGCCCAAGTCCCGCCGGACCACGTTGCCGCCCAACGGCAATGGCAGCCCGGTTTTTTCCTGCCACCAGACGCCGAGATCAACGACGAGTTTCAGGCCCTGATTTTGGAACGTGAGTTGTCCTTCGTGAATAATCAAACCGGCCTCGACCTTTCCGCTGGCCACGGCATTGATGATCTCGTCAAACGGCATCACTTCATATTCAAACCCGCCCGGCAACAGCAATCGAAGCGTGAGGAAAGCGGTTGTCATCGTGCCCGGAATGGCAATTTTGACTTTGCTCAGGTCGCCGATGCTCAGCGGTTTGCGGGACACGACCATCGGGCCGTATTTGTCCCCCATGCTACACCCGCTTGGCAGCAAGGCATATTTGTCCATCACATACGAATAAGCATGAATGCTGATCGCGGAGACTTCCAGTTCTCCCTTCATCGCCCGGCGATTCAGCGTTTCGATGTCCTGCAATTCGTGGACGAAGTGCAAGTCGCCGGTGTCGATCTTGTCGTTCGCCAACGCATGGAACATGAAGGCATCATCCGGATCGGGGCTGTGCCCGACGCGAATCACTTGCTTGCCGTTGTTATTGCTCATCTTAATGGCCCGCCCGTTTCAAAAAGTCCTTGGTCACATCCGCCTGCGGATCGTCAAACACCTGCCCCGGAACCCCCGACTCGGCCACCCGGCCCTCGGCCATCACGACGACGTGATTGGCCACCTGCCGGGCAAAGCTCATCGCATGAGTGACGACAATCATCGTCTGCCCCTGCCGGGCTAGATCGGTGATGACGCCCATCACCTCGTCCGCCATCTTGGGGTCCAGGGCGCTGGTCGGTTCGTCGAACAGGATCGCCTGGGGCTTAACCGCAAGAGCGCGGGCAATGGCAACACGCTGCTGTTGCCCGCCGGAAAGTTGTTCCGGCTTGGCGTTCTTTCGTTGCGACAATCCCACACGATCCAGCAGGGCCTCGGCCGTCTTCCTCGCCTCGTCGCGGGCTTGGTGCAAAACAAACCGGGGGCCGGCCATCACGTTTTCCAAGGCCGTCATGTGCGGGAACAAGTGAAATTGTTGAAAGACCATGCCAATGGTGCGGCGAAGGTCCAGCAATTTGCCGGGGGCCGACGCCCCCTTGGCGGCCAGTTTGGTGGTCCCGACCCGGATGTCACCGGAATCGAATTGTTCCAAACCGTTGATGCAGCGCAGCAACGTGCTTTTGCCCCCGCCGGACGGGCCGATCATCGCGGCCACCGTCCCCGGTGACACGTTCATGCAGACATCGCTGAGAATGCGACGAACGCCGTGGCTTTTCACCAATTGAGTGACTTGGATCACGCTCCCACCTCCTTCGTCGAGCTCAAACGCCGTTCCAGTCTCCGGGCCAACAACGCCAGCGGGTAGCTCATCATCAAATAGAGGGCCGCCGTCAAAAACGCCAGTTCCACAATCAGGGTTCGGTTGAAGTTAAACAGCTCATTATACTTTCGCGTCAGCTCCGTCACGAAGATGATGGAACACGCGGATGTGTCTTTAAACAAGGCGATGAAGTCGTTGGTCACCGGTGGAATCACCACGCGGAACGCCTGTGGGGCCGTCACCCGCCGAATGGCTGTCCAACGTGTCATCCCAAGGGAAAGAGCTGCCTCCATCTGCCCTTTGGGAACCGCCAGAAATCCGGAACGATAAATCTCCGCTTCGTAGGCCGAGTAGTTGATCGCCAGCCCCAATACCCCGGCGACGAACGGGCTGAGCCACCCGATCAGGTTGGCATGACCGGCCCGCGAGAACAACTCCGGGATCATGTAATAGATAAAAAACAGTTGCAACAATAACGGCGTTCCACGAAGAACCTCCACATAGAGAGCGCACGGAACGGATAGCCATCGAGGCCCATACACGCGGGCCATGCCGACGAAGAAACCGATCAACATGGCAAGCGGGAAGGAAAGGAGAGCCAACAGGATCGTCATCCCGGCGGCGACGACCAATTCGCCGATCAATTCGGGCCACTGGCTTTCTTCTTCAGGCAAGTTTGCCGGTGGCCACGGTTTGTCCAGTTCGGCGGTCAGGCTTTCTTGGTCCGCATTCCAAAGGCCGTACTTCTCGTAAATCTTTTGAAACGCTCCGGATCGCAATCCTTCGGCAATCGCGGCATCCAATTGACGGCCAAATTCCTCGTCAGTCTTTCGGTAGTAAATAACGTAATAGCCCGGCAATTCGCCTGGTTGGACTGGACCGCCCGCCAGTTTCAAATCCGGATATTCCTGAAGGAAATACGATGCGGCCGGCCCGTCTTGCACGGTGGCGTCCATCCGCCCGTCATTAACGAGCTTCATGACGTTCGCCACATCCGGGTTGGTCTTCAAATCAATTGAGAGCAACGGGAGGAAGCGACCGGCTTTGCCGTACCTCTTTTTCAGATAGCGGTGGGCAACCGTTCCCCCCAACACGCCGACGGACTTGCCGGAGAGATCATCCCATCCTTGAATCCCTGTTTCCGCGCCGACCACAAGCGACAGGCGGTAAACGTAATAAGCCCTCGTCACGCCGTATTGGGTCGAGAGATCCTTGCGGAGTTCGTAACCATTGAGAACGATGTCCACGCCACCGGCGACATCGGCGGGTTTGTTCAATTGTTGCGGAAGGTTGGCCCAATCCCCGGAAACCATTTCGGCTTCACGTCCGAGTTTTTCGGCCAAATAATCGGCCACATCTTTCTCGAAGCCGGTGTATTCCCCGGTTTTCTTGTCTTTGAAGATGTAAGGGGCGCCGCCGGTCGGATCGGTTCCCCAGCGTAATTTCGGAGTCTGGCCCAGGCTTTGGCCGGATAGCCCGACAATCCCGACGAGACACAGAAGCAAAAAGCGAAGTGCGGATGCTTCCAATTTCGGCATTCTCCCAAATGTCACGCGACGACGTCATGAGGTCTGGTGAAAGAAACAAAAACATTCAACACATGGTGAAAGTAGAGTACCGGCCGCCCGACAGGTTCACCACATTTTTTTGCCGACCACCGGCCTCTTTCCGGTAGAACCTTCCCTGTCGCCCGCACACCGTTTCTCTCCGGGGATTTTCCCATGCGTTTGTTGAGTCTGGCAATTCTGTTTGTGGCCGGTTCCCTTGCCTTTGCCGACGACAAAAAAGGCAACGCCCCGATCCGGGTCGCCTGCGTCGGAGATAGCATCACGTTCGGGGCGGGTGTCGAAAATCGGGATGTGAACAACTACCCCAAGGTGCTTGGAAACCTGTTGGGCGACAGTTACGAAGTGAAGAATTTCGGCGTCAGCGGGGCGACGTTGTTGAGCAAGGGAGACAAGCCTTATGTGAAGGAAAAAGCCTTCACCGATGCGAAGAAATTCAACCCGAACATCGTCATCATCAAGCTCGGAACCAACGACTCGAAGCCGCAAAATTGGAAGCTGGAAGCCAATTTCGTGGCTGATTACAAGGCGTTCGTCAAGGAATTCCAATCGCTGGAAGCGAAGCCGCAAGTGTATGTGTGTCTGCCGGTCCCGGCCTATAAGGGGAACTTTGGCATCACCGAACCAGTCGTGAAAGACAAAGTGAAACCGAAGATCGAAGAAGTGGCCAAATCGCTCGATCTGCCGGTGATCGATCTCTACACAGCCCTGAGCGACAAGCCGGATCTGTTCCCCGACCAGATCCATCCGAACGCGGCCGGCGCAAAGTTGATCGCGGTGACAGTCCAAAAGGCCATTACGACGAAGAAGTAATTCAACCTTTTTTCTGCTGGTTCAGCCGGTAAATGAAGGCAAGAATGGCGGCCACCGCCTGGTAAGCCTGCGGGGGGATTTCTTGGTCGATGTTGAGCAGACTCAACACCTGCACCAGATTCTTGTCTTCCCGGATGGGGATGTTGTTATCGCGGGCCAGCTTCATAATCTGTTCCGCGATTCGCCCTTTTCCCTTGGCCACCACCACGGGCGCATTGTCTTCCCCCTGTGTGAATCGCAGGGCAACGGCTCTTTTCTGGGTTGCCATCGTCAGACCCTCACATCAAGCATGGAAACCCCGACGGGAACACCCGCCTTGAAGGCATTCGCCTGTTGCCGCGTTTTTGCGGGCAATTCGGAAGTGCTTCGCACATCCACAAACACTTGCTGAAAACCAATCGATCTCACTTCCTGATTCAAATCCCCAAGAGCGGCCTTCGCCGCGTTTCGGGCGTTGTCTTGTTCGATGTACAAGATGCTGCGAAACGAACCGGAATGCACTTGTACGTCAATATAAGTGTCCCCAAATTCCGTCATTTCCGTGTGCATAAAGATGTCGTAACCCTGCGAGGATCGCCCGTCCGGAGTGTTGTCGGCCATTTCAGGGGTGATCGTCAGATCCATCGTTCGCCATTGGTTCTGATCCCAAACCGGCAATTGCAACCGGATTCCCTCGCCTGACTGGGAGGCCAACACGTTCAAAGCTTGTTGGGATTCGATGGAATTCAACGCATCGTGCAAAGGGGTGGCCCGTTCGACCGGCCCCGCTTCTTTCAAGGCCTGCATCACTTGGCCCTTCACATCCCCGACCGGAATCTGTTCGGCCTCCTTGGGGGTCACCTTGTTCGCCACCGCCTCGGCAAGTTTGGATTCATACATCAAGCCGCCATGTTTTACGAATTGCGCAATCTGTCCTGCGTCAGGTGGCTGGCCTTTCTGCGGAAGAAGGGCGGTCAGAAAATCAGTCAGATTTTTGAGCGACTCGGCGGCACCGGTCTTCGTCGTCTGAGCATCGACTGCGCTCGCCGGTTCGGCCTTCGTCGCCGGTTGAAAAAGATTCTGCACCACCGTGCCAATCTCCGGACGGTTCGGCGATGATCGGATCAAAGCAGTCGCCAATTGGACCGGCAACTGCGGCGTGTCAGCCAAGGGCGTGAGAACCAATCCACGCGGGGTCGTCGTCACCTTCACAAAAACCGGGCCATTGGAAGTGTCCGGAACTTCATCCGCGAAGCGAGCTGCGAACTCCCGGCCATCGCTGCTCACCAAAACTTCTCCTGCTTGAAGAGCCGGATAAAGTTGCGATTGTTGAACCGTCGGCCCGGTGACTTGCTTCCCGACGGGTTGCGGAACAACAGTCGCGGCTTGTTGGGCGGCGGGTTGATTCGTCGTTGGTGTCTCGCCCTCGGGCACCGGAACCGCAACCTCCGCCGGGGTCGCCGCCTCGGTCGGAACCACCGTTTTCACCGGAGCCTTCGGAGTGGCATCAGGTGCGGGCAACACTTCCACCCGAATGATCGGCTGGCTGAAAGTGGGAATGTTCCGGGCCAGCAAAGCTGGCGTGTACACTGCCGGATTGGTGAACAGTCGTGTCGGCGCGGGAGCGCTCTTGGCGTTTGCCGGGGCGGTGGCGTCACCCGTTTCGAGCGTCACGGTGGTGGTCTTGCCGTCGCCAAGATCAACGATTCCCTTGCCGTTCTCTTGAAACCGCACGGTCACCGTTGATCCGGGCGTCAGCGAGTTGTCGGTTGTTCGCAAAAGGAGTGTTGTGGTCCCGAGATCAAGCAACGCCTGCCCGCTTTGCACGCTTTTCACGACGGCTGTGATTGGCACGCTGGGAAGCAACTGCGCCGCCAGATCAGCGGCTTGCAAACGACCATTGGCTTGGCCGCCGCTGGTGGCGGTCGTCAGTGCGCCCGTGACAGTCGATGAAATTTGCATCGCAGTTTCCCTTGGCAACCAATGGCCTGATCGTTGCCTGATTCACCGCCGTTTACCACTGTTCGCATTCAACACGTATTTTGCCCCGTCTTGAGATTAAATCGAAGTCTTTGGAAGAAATTGGCAAAAACTTTTCTCATAACTGGCACATCCCGTCAATCTTTCGCAGCTTGAATCCCGATAGATGTGGCATGGACGTAACCAACAACCGAATCGACCTGCTCACCCGAGTGATGGACACCGCGGCGCTTCGGCACAAGGTGATCGCCAACAACGTTGCCAACGTGAACACGCCCGGCTTCAAACGGTTGGGTGTGGAATTTGAACAGACACTGTCCAAGGCCATCGAAGCCGGAACACCGGTGACATCGGTTAGCCCGACGATCGTGACCGACGACACAACCGCTGAACGGGTGGATGGAAACACCGTGGACATCGACCGGGAAATGCAACAACTGAGCATGAACAGCCTTCTTTACACGGCTGCCTCGCAAATCTTGGCTAACCAGCTTGCCCAATTGCGTAGCGCCATCGCGGGCCGGTAACTTTTTGGAGGTGTTCAAATGGCCGTGAACAAATTATTTACCGCCGGAGCCATCAGTTCCACGGGGATGTCAGCCGAGCGATTGCGAATGGAAGTGATTGCGAACAACATCGCCAACGCCAATTCCACCAAGAGCGCGAATGGCGGAACTTTTCGCCGTCAGGAAGTGGTTTTCGCGGCGGTGATGGATCGATTCGCGGGCAAGGAACACCCGACCTCCTCCGGATTGCAAGGGGTGGAGGTGGTGGAAATCGTCGAAGACCAATCGGAGCTTCCGAAACTTTACATGCCCGCCCATCCCGACGCGGACACCAACGGCTACGTGACCATGCCGAACGTGTCGTTGCCCGTCGAAATGGTCAACCTGATGACGGCTTCACGGGCCTACGAGGCCAACGTGAAGGCAGCCCAAACTTTCCGACAACTTGGCGATCAAGCCCTGGCCATCCTACGGAGCTAACCGATGAACCCGATTGGCAACAATTATTCCCGGCTCACCCCCCTGGACCCGCTGGCGCCACTGGCTCCGTTGCACGCAGCGCCGACGACCACGAGCGTACCCGCCACCGGAGCGCCGGGAACATTTGAATCGGTCCTCGGACAAGTTCTCGGGCCGGTCAACGACGCCAACGTGAAGGCCGATCAGGCGATCACGGCCCTGGCGACCGGGCAGGCTGAGGATCTGCATCAAGTGAGTCTCGCCGTCGCGCAAGCGGATCTGGCGTTCCGCATGATGCTTGAAATGCGAAACCGGCTGTCGGATGCCTACCAAGAAGTCACGCGAATGCAGGTTTGACGGATCTGACGAAAAGCGAAGCCCACCAAACAATAAGCAGAGATGAACGCACTTAACCAACTCCTGAACCGCTTGAGGACCTTCTGGGCCGGACAATCCGTGTCCCGGCGTGCCCTGTTCGGTTTGTTGGCCCTGCTGATTGTGATTATCGCCGTCGCCAGTTCCGGGGTTGCCACCACCGAAAAATACGGGGTGCTGTATTCCGACCTCGCGCCCGAGGAAGCGGCCAGCATCAGCGCCAAGTTGAAAACCGCGAATGTGCCGCATCGGCTCGACGCCACCGGGACGCAAATCTTGGTGCCCGCCGATGTGCTTGTTCAGACTCGGGTGAACATGGCCGGAGAAGGCGTCCCCACTCGGGGCAAGGGCTTTGAGATCTTCGACGAGGGACAACTCGCCGTTCCCCCGGATGTGCAGAAGATCAACTACCTCCGCGCTCTTCAGGGCGAACTGGCCCGCAGCATTCAGTCGGTCGATTCCGTTCAGTCCGCGCGGGTACATCTGGCCCGGCCCGAGCCGTCGCCGTTTGTCCGGGATCAAAAAGCGGTCACGGCGAGCGTGGTCATCAAATTGAAGCCAGGCAAGACGCTCACACGCCTCCAGGCGGCCGCCATCAGTTCCTTGGTTGCCCGAGCCGTGGAAGGGTTGAAGCCCGAGAATGTCACCATTGTGGACACGACCGGCCGACAACTTTCCGAAACCAAAACCCCCGAGTCCGAAGGCATCCCGACGGCGCAGATGGAGTACCGCCGGGAACTCGAAAATTATCTGGCTTCAAAAGCCGAGTCGCTGCTGGCCGCTCATCTCGGGCCGGGCCGGGCGATCGTGAAGGTCAGCGCGGACATTGATTTCAAACGGTTGCGGGAACGTTCCAAACAATATCTGCAACCAGGCGTGGTCTCGGCCGAGCGATCAATGGAAGAAAAGTCCACCGGCGGGGCACGACCCGGCGGCATCGCCGGATCGGGATCGAACACTGCCCGTCCAAGCGGGGTTCAGCAGGCGGGCGGCACGGGAACTTCAAGCGGCCAGACCAACCAAACGGATTATCTCGTCCCGTTCACAGAACGGGAGACGGAAGACCGGCTGGGGGGAGTCAACCGCATCACCATCGCGGCCATCGTGGATCTGTCCCCCGGCGAAGGGGACGCCGGACGAACGATCATTAGCGTGACGGACGCCCAAGAAGTCATCAAACAAGCCATCGGCTTCAAACAAGGTCGGGACGAAATCAAGGTGACCGACGTTCGTCTGGGCTTGCCGGATAACGCTCCGGAAAACCCGCCCGCCACGCCCGGCCTCATTGATCGAACCTCGGCCATCGTGGCGATTGTTCGCAACGCCGCTCTGGCCCTCGCGGCGTTGGTGATTCTCGGCTTGCTGTCAATGTTGCTGCTGCGGAGGAACCGCGTTCCCCCGGTCACACCGGCCACAGAAGCCGCCGCCGCACCGGCCACGCCCGCCGATCTAGAACGACAAGCCGAGGAACGACGGCGGGCAGAACTTGACGAGTTTGTGGAATTGGCCCGGAACGACCCGGACTTTGTGGTCGAGTTGATTTTGAACTTGCTGGCCGAAGAGGAAGAAAATCCAACCTAATATTTGGAATGTTCTTTCAAATGCCAGGGAGACGTCGAGATGACCGGGGAAGAAACTGTTGCCGTTCTGTTGAAAGCCTTGCCGGTGGATGTGCTTGATACGCTCATGAAGCGCCTGTCACCAGATAAGGTTGAGAAATTGCGTGCCCGCCTGGAGTCGGTCAGGCAAAAACCAACCGGGACAGAACGCCTCGACGGGGCCTTGGAGATCCTCAAGAAACTGGCGGCCGCCCGGGCGGCTGGCATCGATCCCAAAACGAGCGAGGCTCTCGGCAAAATAAACGGTGGTTACCGATTAGGCAAAGTGGGCGAATCTAAAGAGGGGGACAGTGACAAGCCTCGCGTCAAGCCGGTTGAGAAACTTCAACTGGCGGACGAAATTGAGGTTCCAGTCTCCATCCATCACCTGCGGGACATACCGCCGGATCTCTTGGTGCGGGTCTTGCTTGACGAACAAGTTCCCACGCTGGCGATGGTGATGTCGGTGGTCGATCCCAAAGTGGCGATGGAGGTGATGAAGCGTCTCCCGGCCGAAAAACGACCGGATCTGGCCGTGAGGCTGACCCAACCGGTCGCCAGCAACCCGGAACTGGTGGAATTGCTGGCCCAGGCGGTTGTGCAAAAAGCGATCAAACTGGCCTCGGCCCCGACCGAACCGACGGGAGACGACCGGATTCGCAACCTCGCCACCATGTTGCGGGGATTAAAGCGAGACGAACGACTGTCGATCATTGAGGCTCTGAACGTGGCGGATGCCATCGCCTGCAACAAGGTGAAGGAACTTCTTTACCTCTTTGAAGACATTCTGCGGATCGAAGACCGCGCTCTTCAGTTGGTGCTGGTGGAACTGGACACGCCAACCCTGGCGATGGCTCTTTCCGGGGTGGCAGAGGAACTCAAGACGAAGGTGGTGAAGAACATGTCCAGCCGCGCCCAATCGATGCTGAATGAAGAGTCGGGATTGTTGGGAAATGTGCCGCCCGCGAAAGTTCAGCAGGCTCAGACCAAGATCATTGGAATTTTGCGCCGGTTTGAAGAAGAGGGCAAGTTAACCATTGAAGTATGAGAATTATTGCATGAACGAAGAATCCTTCTCGTGCGAGAGTCAACGGATGAATGTTTTAGGCATGGAATGAAAATCCTCTGCGGCCTGAGAATGAAGCCGGAATTTCGGTCTGAGTTCAATCCGGGAGTTTCAAGGCAATGCTAGGAAAACCCTGACAAGGTTTTTCCCCCTGACAGACTTGCAGCCAACGATGCCCTCCCGACTTGTTGAACAGACCGAATCGCCTAGGAAGGGCATGAAGCGTGAAGGAAGTACGCATCAAAATACCGGGAAGGTTACGCAACGTGGCGCGAATGCGACCGGGCGAACAATTGCCCCCGCTGCCAGCCCCGCGAGTGGAACCCCGGCCGAATCCCAAACCTGCCTCGGTGGAAATCCGGCCCGACACAGCCGCCCAGCAGCAGTTGGCCAAACAGATGGCCGCCGACCGGGAATTCATCGAGAAGTCTCTCAAGGAACTTGGGGACGGTCTTCGGCAACTTTACGACTTGCAGCAAAAACAATTGGGGGAACTTCGTCAGGCGGCCGTGGAACTGGCCGTGCTGATCGGGGGACGCCTGTTGCTTCGGGACATCGACGACGAACGGTACGACATCGAAACCATGATTCGCGACATGGTGACGCAACTGGTGGACGATCAACCGGTTGCGATTCGGCTGAATCCAAACGACCAGCAATTGCTCCAAAATCGACTGGCGAACAGACCGTTGTTCCCGGAACGTGAGTGGTCGCCCAAAATCATCCCCGATCCGGCGGTCACACGGGGCGGATGTGTGGTTGAGGGAAAGTTGCAAAGTCTTGTGCATGATCCGGCTTCTGAACTGATGAAACTTCGAGACGAAACGCTGGAGAGGATGACGCATGCTCGGTCTTGATATTCCCACCCTGAGCGCCGGAATCAAATCAGGCCCCATGTTCCGGCCGGCCGGGAAACTCCTGAGCTGCAAGGACGTGGTGATGAAATGCTCCATGCAAGCGGCCGTGGGCGACCAATGCGAGATCATCGTTCCGGGTGGCAAACCCATTCTGGCCGAAGTGATCGGGTTTGAGGGGCCGCATGCGTTCCTCACTCCTTATGATCCCGCCGAAAATGTTCACCCTGGCATGACTGTCATTCGCAAGGGTCGCGGGATGACGATTCCCACCGGCGAAGGTCTTTGCGGCCGGGTGATCGACGGCCTCGGGCGTCCGGTGGATGGCAAGGGGCCGATTGTCGGCTGCCCTCCCCGCCCGGTGAACCGCCCTGCCCCGCAAGCTTTGGAACGCCGCCGCATTCTGGAAAAGTTTCACACGGGCCAGCGGGCTATTGACAGCCTGCTGACCTGCGGCGTCGGCCAGCGGATCGGCATCTTCGCCGGTTCGGGTGTTGGCAAAAGCACGTTGCTCGGCGAAATCACCAAGGGTTCTTCTGCGGATGTGAACGTGATCGCCCTGATCGGCGAACGCGGTCGGGAAGTGGCTCCGTTCATTCAAGATGTCCTCGGTGAAGAGGGCATGGCCCGCACGGTCGTGATCGTGGCCAAGTGCGACGAATCACCATTGATGCGGGTGCGGGCCTCGCAAGCCGCCATTGCCATCGCCGATTACTTCCGGGACGAAGGCAAGAACGTCCTGTTCATGATCGACAGCCTCACCCGGCTGGCGATGGCCCAACGGGAAATCGGCCAGATGCGGGGCGAAGTTCCCGGACCGAAGGGCTATACCTCTTCCTGCTTCCAAATGCTGGCCACCACCATCGAACGACTGGGCAATGCCTCCAAGGGGGGCATCACGGCCCTGCTGACCGTGCTGGTTGACGGCGGCGACTTGGATGAGCCGATTTCTGATTCGGTGCGGTCGCTGGTGGACGGCCACATTATCCTCGACCGCAAGATGGCCGAGAAGAACATCTATCCGGCGGTAAACATCCTCAAGAGCGTCAGCCGGGTTCAACACGACATCGTTGACGACGCTCATAAGGTGGCGGCCGCGAAATTGCGGACGATCTTGTCCATGCTTGAGGAAACCCAAGAACTGGTTCGGATCGGAATGTACAAAAAAGGCGCCGACGCCGCGCTGGACCGGGCCTTGGAACTGAAGCCCCGCGTTGAAGCCTTCCTGAAACAAAAGACCGGCGAACGCTCGACGGCCGAACAAACCCGCCGGGAGATGATGACCATCACCGCCCAATGGCCATTCTGAAACCCCGATATCGGGGCGGCCCGTTTCTCTGATTGATCCGCATTGACTTGCTTCCGTAGAAATGGCATATGACCGCTCCTGACAGGGAGGCGGTAACCCCGTGCAAAAATTTGAATTCCCCCTCGAACGGCTACTCAAGATTCGCAGGCAACAGGAACGCCTTGCGGAACTTGAGGTGATGCGCGCCATCGCCGCCGTCGATGCGGCCAAGGCCCGCGTCGAGGAACTGCGGGAAAAGCTCCGTCGCCATTCCGAACAGATGACCCAATTCGTCGGACGCACGCTGTCCCCGCACGAGTGGGTGGCCGGATGCGACTTTTCCAATCATCTCGGCCAGTCGATCACTCAAGCCCTCAAAGAAGTCGGGTTGGCCGAGCAGCGTGTTGCCGAGGCTTCCGCGAAGCGCACCGAAGTCGCCAGCGAAGCGGAGGCCATGCAATCTCTCCGCGACCAGCAGTATTCCCAATTTAAGCAGGAACTGCAAAAATTCGATCAGGAGCGCGTGGACGAAGCGGGTCTGCGACGCTGGCTGGCATCGGCCCCGGAACGAGAGTAAATCCCCATGAAAAATGTCATTTTGCTCGGCGTGGTGGCGGTGGTGCTGTTCTCGGTGTCGGCCGGGTTGTCCCTGTATTTGAACACCCCGAAACCAACAGAGGAAGCCAAGACCACGGAGACGCCGAAAAAGGCCAAGGCTCCCGCCGAACCGGAATCCGACCGTCCCATCGTGCGCTCAGCCACCAACATGGGCGCGGATGACACTTCCAAACTGGCCGCCCAATTGCGGGAACAACTCGGCACCGTGAGGGATCGCGAGGCAAAACTGGAAACCCGCCAAAAGCAAGTGGAACTGATTCTTCAAGACATTCGCGCGGAACGCGATGTGCTGGACCGGCTTCGCATTCAAGTGGGCGCCGAACTCAAACTGGTCGGCGAAAAGTCCGGCGACTTGGACAAAAAGTTCGCCGAACTCGAAACCGAACGCAAAAAATTGGCCCAAGGAACCGCCGACCTGTCGCGGACCCGCACTGAATACGACAAGGACGAACGAGTCAACCTCGGCAAGATGGCCACTCTGTACGACGCGATGGCCCCCGAAAACGCCGCGAAAATCCTCCAGCAATTGGCCGACACCGGCAAGATGGAGACCGCCGTAAAAGTGCTGGCTCAGATGAAAGCGTCCAAGGCTTCCCGAGTCCTTTCCGAAATGCCGGACGCCGCCCTGGCCGCCCAACTGCTGGAAAAGATGAAGGGCCTGAAACCCGCTCCGGTGACTTTGCCCGAAGGATGAGAGGTAATGACCAATGAAGAAATGACCAATGACCAAACTGATCGTGTTGTTATGGTCTCATCCGGGTAAGTGAGCAAATCCTGATTGGTCATTGGTCATTCCAAGTTCCGAGTCGTCACCCAGCAGGAAGACCCCAATCATGTCGAATGGATTCGACTGGCGACGGCTGGCTCCCAAGAAGCGATTTGCGACACTCGCCATCGGCGGGTTGTTTGTGATGTTCGCCGGGTTGGTGTTGCCGAAACTCTTCGTGAACCAACCTGAATTCTCCGGCGGGTCACCGCCTCTGGCTGGTCTTCAACCTCCGGTGATCGACGAGGGGCCGTCGCTTCCGGCCATGCTGGCCCGATTGGTCTTCGGCTTGCTGATAGTCTCCGGATTGATCGTCGCCACTGTCCGATTCTTGAAACAGCGGCAACTTCGCCCGGCCGCCGCTGAGGCGAAAAATCCCATTGAAGTTTTGGGGTTTCTGCCGGTGGGACGGGGATTGGTCTATCACGTAAAAATCGGCCACCATCACCTGCTGGCGGGAACGGATGCCTTTGGCTTTAAAAGCCTCTTGCAATTACCAGCGATTTCGGCGACGACGCCTCCGGATGAGGAAAAGGATGAACTGCCGATCATCATCAGTGAACGGGTGAGGGCCGCCTTGCCGGTTTGAACACGCAAAATGGCCAAACTCGCAGGGAGGTGAGTCGTCATGGATCTCGTCGAACTATTCAACCGGGCCGCCGGAAACGAGGGGATTCAAGGGCTGTCGCAACCCGTGCAGATCGCTCTGTTGCTAAGCGTCTTCACGCTGCTGCCCGCCGCCCTGATGACCACGACTTGCTACACGCGCGTTATCATTGTGCTGTCGTTCGTCCGGCAGGGATTGGCCACGCAGCAAGTGCCGCCCAATCTGGTGCTGACCGGTCTGGCGCTCTTCATCTCGTTGTTCATCATGAAGCCGACCTTCGACGAGGTCAACGAACAGGCGATCAACCCTTACCTTCAAAAACAAATCAACGGCAACGAAGCGATTCGCCGAGGCCTGATGGCCCAGCAAAAATTCATGCTTCGGCAGACCCGCAAACAGGATCTCGCGCTGTTCCTCAGCATGTCCGGCGAAACCAGCATTCAAGAACCGGAACAAACGCCTTTTGTGGTGCTTGTTCCCGCATTCATCATCAGTGAATTGAAAACCGCCTTCATCATGGGCTTCTGTATTTATCTCCCCTTCCTGATGGTCGATCTCGTGGTGTCCAGTGTCCTCACCTCGATGGGGATGGTGATGATGCCCCCGGCGTTGATCTCGGCGCCGTTTAAGATTTTGTTGTTTGTGCTGGCTGATGGCTGGCATCTGGTCGCCAGGGCGATCACCGCCAGTTTCCTTTGAGGAAGGGATCGTCCCATGAACGTCAACCAGATTTTGGAAATCAACCGCGACTTGTTCTACACGGCGTTGATCGTCGCCATGCCCGCGCTCGCTATTAGCTTGTTGGTGGGCTTGCTCGTGAGTTTGTTTCAAACAGTCACCAGTCTGCAGGATCAAACCATCGGCTATGTGCCGAAAATACTTCTGGTCGGCCTTGTGATCGTGTTGACGATGGCTTTCTCGCTTCAACAAGCGGTGGACTTTACCTATCGAATGTACACCCATGCCGCCGGGGTGACGCGATGACGCCCGCCCTGGCCGCTTACATCGGTCTCGTTCTCGCCCGTGTCGGGGCCTTTGTGGCGGTGATGCCCCTCTTTTCCGGGCGAACGCCTCAAACCGTTCGGGCGGCATTGGCGATTGCCCTCACGGCTTTCTTTCTCGCTCAAGTGACACCGGCCTGGGACGGCCGAATCGCCGGGCAGAACCCGGATATTCCCTGGCTCATGTATTCAATCGCCATGATCCGCGAGACGATTCTGGGCGCGGGGATGGGATTTGCATTCGGATTGTTTCTGCTGCCGCCCCGCATTGCCGGGGAATTCCTGACCACTCAAATCGGGCTGGCGTTGTCCCCTCAATCGGGAATCTCCGGGGATCAACCGGCGGGACCGTTGACTCTCGCCTTCGAGGCCGCCGGTTCGCTCATGTTCTTTGAACTGGACGGGCATCACTTTGTGCTGATGGCCTTGCACGCCTCGTTTGCGAAACTCCCGCTCGGTGGAGACATGCTTCCGCAAATCGCGGGGCCGGCCCTGCAAGGATTGTCTGCCTCTTATGAGCAGGGAATGATGCTGGCCGCCCCGTTGGGGATGTGCCTGTTTTTGCTGGCGGTTGTGCTGGCCATCATGGCCCGCGCCGCGCCGCAACTCAACATTTACTCGGTCGGGTTTACCCTTCAAGTCTTCGTTGCGCTGGCCGGATCGTTCTTGCTAATGTCGGACATGCTCGGAATGATGGCCGGTCATCTCGGCCGGATCGGGGCCTCCCTCAACGCATTCATGGAGTGACCGGGGAATGGCCGAGGAAGCGGACAATGAGGACAAGACATTCGACGCCTCCCCGCGCCGCCGGGAGGAAGCCCGTTCACAAGGCCGGTATGTCTTCTCACAGGATCTCGCCAGTTCGGTGATGCTGATCGCGGGAATCACCGGGTTGATGATGCTCGGCCCGTGGATGGGCAGCCACATGCTGAGCGCCTTCCGTAGCGATCTTTCCAGCCTTTTCCGGGAAGAACTCACTCCCGAACACGCCCGCGACATTCTCGCCGTCACCTATACCCGCGGGGTAACCATCGTCGGGGGGTTATTGGGCCTTTTGTTCTTGGCGGCCTGCGCCGTTGGCTTCCTTCAGGCGGGATTCCACATCAGCCCCGAGCGACTGGAACCAAACTTCGACAAACTCAATCCCACCAGTGGTTTCCAACGGCTGTTCTCCATCGGGGCGGTGGTCAAGGGAATCTTGGCCACACTCAAGGTGGTGTTGCTCTTTTGGGTAGCCTATTCCGTTCTGCGGGGCCGGGCGGGGTTGGTGTTGTCCCTCGGGCATGGCACCGTGGCTGCGGCGACCGACACGGCATGGCGGCTCATCATGCGAATCGCCCTCATCATGTCCGTGGTAATCGCAGCCTTGGGCATCGCGGATTACGTGTATCAGTTTCGCAAGTTCGAGGGTTCGTTGCGAATGACCCGCGAGGAATTCGAGCGGGAGAACAAAGAGGACGACGGCGACCCACGCATCAAGGCCCGCCGTCGGCAAATTGCCCGCGACCGCTTGCGACAGCGGATGCTTTCCAATGTGCCGAAATCGACCGTCATCATCACCAACCCGACTCACTACGCCGTTGCCCTGAAATACATCCAAGGGGTTGATGCCGCGCCGACCGTGGTGGCCAAAGGGAGCGGCGTGTTCGCCCGCCGCATCATGAGACTGGCCGCCGAGAACAATATCCCCGTGCTGGAACGGCCGGAATTGGCCCGAACACTGTTCCGGGCGGTCAAGGAAGAACAACCGATTCCGAGCGGACTGTTTCTGGCGGTGGCCGAAGTGATCGCATTCGTTTACAAGCTTCGCGGAAATGTGCGGAGAGGGTGAGGCGTCATCAAAGCAATGATGTCTCTCGAAGGCAATCTAACCCTTTTCGAGCCAATGCTTTTCGACTTGCCCGGAAAATCGCACGATTTTGGTTGGGTTTTGTTTGATTGTTAATCTGGGCAAGAATACTTTACCCAGACCGGAAAGACATTTTCTTCCGCGATGAATATTGGTATTGGACGTGAAATCTTGGGTGGCTTTTTGCACCCAGACAGGAATTGGCGGCCTTATCCAAGTCGCCAATGAAGTACGGTTTGACCAATAGGAATTTCCCGCAGGCCGTGAATAATCGGTTTGTCGGGAAGCCAGATCATGGCCAACGAAATGACGGGAATCCCGAACCCGGTCAATCTCGCCCGAAGCGAGTTGGTGCTGTCGGGCGCGCTGCTTGGATTATTGGTTCTGTTTCTGATCCCGCTGCCGCCGCGGGTCCTGGACGTTCTCCTGGCGTTTAATCTCTCGGCAACCATTCTGCTGCTGCTGGTGACGCTGGGAGTGAGACAGGCTCTTGAGTTTTCCGTCTTTCCATCATTGCTGTTGCTCCTGACCTTGATGCGGTTGGGATTGAACGTGGCGACGACGCGGTTGATTTTGTTGCAAGGCAATGCCGGTGATGTGGTGGCCGCCTTCGGACAGTTTGTTGTCGGCGGCAACCTCGTGGTCGGCTTGGTGATCTTTCTCATCTTGGTTGTGATTCAGTTCATTGTGATTACGCGCGGGGCCAGCCGCGTGTCGGAAGTCGCCGCGCGTTTCACATTGGACGCCATGCCCGGCAAGCAAATGGCCATCGACGCGGATTTGAACGCGGGGGTCATCGACGAAAAACAAGCCCGGACTCGCCGAAGCGATCTGATGCGGGAGAGCGAGTTTTATGGGACGATGGACGGGGCCAGCAAGTTCGTCCGGGGGGATGCGGTCGCCAGTTTGATTATCACGGCGATCAATCTCGTCGGCGGCATCATCATCGGGGTCATCAACGGCCAGTCAATCGCGGTGGCCATCCGGACATATTCGATTCTGACCATCGGCGACGGTCTCATCACCCAGATCCCGGCGCTGGTCATTGCGACGGCTTCCGGCATCTTGGTGACCAAATCCAGTTCGGACTCGAATCTCGGACAGGAAATCAGCCAGCAGTTGGGGATGAGCAGCACATCGATGAGGAACGCCTCGTTCATCATCATGGGCCTCGGGGTGGTCCCCGGCATGCCGACAATCCCCTTCCTCTTGCTCGGGGCCGGGATGTTCTTCTTGGCCCGGCGAATTTTCCGGACGAAGCAGGACAAGGAAAAAGAAACGAAATTACAGGAGCAGTCCGACAAGGAAGTCCTGCCGCCGGTCAAATCCCCGACGGAAGCGTATTTGGATGACTTTCTGCAAGTGGACCGCATTGCGGTGGACCTCGGGGCGAGATTGATCTCACTGGTTGATTCGCGAGGCGGATCCGGGCTGATTGACAAGATCGGCTTCATGCGGCGGGAAATCGCCCGGCAAAGCGGCCTGTGGGTTCCGATGGTTCGCATGAAGGACAACATCGGCATCGACCCGGAATCGTATCGCATTTTGATCGGCGGCCGGGAAGTGGCCCGAGGCGAACTCCGGGTAGGATTGTTGCTGGCGGTCGATCCCGGAATGGCGACCTTTACAATCGAGGGCGAACCGACGCGAGAACCGGCTTATAACCTTCCCGCCGTATGGATCGCCCCGACGGATCGACAACGGGCCGAGTTAGGCGGCTATAATGTTGTTGATCCACGAGATGTGTTGATTAACCATCTGGCCGAAGTGATCCGAAGACACGCCAGCGAACTCCTGAGCCGGGAGGACATGAAGACGCTGATCGACAAGGTAAAGGAATCATCCCCGGCCGTGGTGGAAGAGTTGATTCCTGGCCTGCTGCCAATGGCCACCGTGCATCGTGTGATCACAATATTGTTGGAAGAACGGGTGCCCGTCACCAACATGACACGAATCTTGGAAAGTCTGGCGAGCAATGGTGCATTGGTTAAAGATGCTGCGGAACTGGCCGAACGAGTGAGGCTGGACATCGGCCGGGCCATCTGTGACCGATTCCGCGATGAAAACGGCGTTCTGCGGGCGATCTGTCTCGACCCAATGGTGGAGATGGAATTCCGGGCGGCTTACCGCGAGCGGACGCAACCGCCGGACCCAAACCGCCTGAATGGACTGATTAACAAAGTCGAGTTGGAGAAAGTAAAAGCCAACGCCCAAGGCCGCGAAATCTGTCTGGTGGTTGACTTGGGGATGCGGCGGATCTTCCGCACCTTGCTGACCAAACCAATCACCGACCTGAGTGTGTTGTCCCACCAGGAAATACCCAACGATGTCCCCCTCAAGGTGGACTCAATCGTCGGATTGCAAGATTTGGCGGCTCGCTGACGGATAAACGACCAAAACCATTGAGCGGCCCCCTCCCTTGGAAACCGCTCCCCGGACCTTTGGCCGACGCGCAACATGAGGAACCCGACCGTGACCGACCAACTTAAGGATTACCGGCGAGCCCCGCAGGCAAAGACTCGGGATGAATTGATCGTGTCCCACCTGCCGCTGGTCAAACATGTGCTGGGTCGGCTGGTCGGTGAACTCCCGAGCGGAGTGGATATCGAGAATCTTGAATCGGCCGGTGTCCTCGGTCTGGTGGAAGCAGCCAACAAATTCGATCCTGATCGCAATGCCCAATTCAAAACCTTTGCATTCCTTCGGGTTCGCGGCGCCATTCTCGACGAACTTCGCCGCAACTGCCCGCTGCCGCAACATGTTCTCGAACGGGTGACCAAGATTCGCCGGGCCTATCGTGATCTGCCCGCCCCGGTGAGTGTTGAAGAACTTTCTCGGGCAACCGAACTGACCGTGGATGAGGTGACGGACACTCTCGCCGCGATGCGAATGACCAAAATGGTGTCGTGGGAACAGACCGCCCAGCCCAACGGCCTTGGCCTGATGGAAAATGCCGAACCGCCGGAAGCCGAATTGGAGCGATGGGAACGGATTCAGATGTTGACGGACGCAATCGAATCACTTGACGAGCGGTCCCGCATGGTCATCACGCTTTACCACAAGGAAGACCTGCGGCTGAAGGAAATTTCGGTCATCATGAAATTGTCCGAATCTCGCATCTCCCGCATTCTCACGGCGGCGATGTTTGAACTGGGCGAGCGTGTCCGGGGGCGTGAAGCCAAATCTGACGGCTCGGCATTGACCTCGACAACCAATCCCGCTTGAGGTATCCCCACGGCGGTGACTGCATGGGGGATGAACGCCGATGACCGATCCCGATTTGAAAGCTGCGCAGGCCAGGGCCGTCGTGCAGGGCGGGAACATCCGTGTGGCCGATGAATCCGCCGTTGTTGGCCGTCCCCGACCGCAGGGAGCCATCAAACCAGAGTCCAAGGTCGAATTAATCCGCGAAGGCGGGCAGATTCGGGGCGTTGAAGTAATTTGCGGATGCGGCGAACGGATTCGCCTGCGATTCGATTTCGAGTGAATCCACCCGGTCCACGGAAGGAGCCAGGGATGCGTTGGCGAAAAACCACCATCGCGGGACTTGTGTTCGGCGCTCTCAGCGGCGGTTTGACGGGCTGCTCCCCCTTCAGGCCGCTCGTCGTCCCGAATTATTCCGATACCCCCAACCGCGTGTCACCCGGCCAGTCGAAAGATGGTTCGGGACTGGCCGATCAGGAAGAGACGCCTGCCTCCGGGCCGGAATTGGACAAGTCTCCCGCCCCCGACCCGGAATTGGGCAAGTCTCCGGGTTCTGTAACCGATGATGAAGTTAGGGATTCTAACGCCGCCGGGAAAAGCGGCGGGATCTCACTGGCGGGCGAACGAACCAAAATGTTCCCGCTGCCGCAACAAGTGCGCCGGGCGAATGATGAAAGCCCCGGCCAGAAAATTCTGCCGCCGAAGACCCAAGATCCGGACGGCAACACGCCGCGACCGTTGATCCCGACACCGATACCGGTGGTTGATGCGAAAAAGCCGGTCGAAGGCCCGAAGATTGTCAACGGCCCCTATACGGCCGGACGACCGGCTGATTTGAACTTGCGTTCAACGCCGACAGCCAGCGGAGCCATGCTCAACCTCGGGCCGAACGACTCGGCCGTGGAACGGGCGGTCGAACTGGCGAAATTGCTTGACGGAGCCGATGCCGAGAATCGGAGCTTGAACAACCGGGTGAAAACCCTCGAACTCGCGCTGGAAAATCGCGAAAAAATGCTCCGTGAGGATGAAGGGGAAATCACGAAAGCTTCGCAGGACTTGGTGCAATCCCGCGCTGAACTGCAACGTCTACGGGATGAATTTGTCAAGGTCCGGGCCAAGCTCAAGATGGTCGAGAAAGAAGATCTCGACACGCTTCGGCTTATTATTCAGGCCCTGGAGAAACTGTTGGACGCCCCTCCGCCGGGGTGACCCAACACCAAGGAGAAAACCGGCGTGCGAATGACCATCGGTTTCCTCCTGCTGACGATTCTGGCGGGCTGTCATGGCCCGCAACGGGTTGTTTCGCCGCCGGGATGCGACCCCGTGTACTCGCAATATCATCTCGAACAGTTCCAATGGGCCGGCGTTTCCCGTGTTTTGGTGCTACCGTTTGCAAATGAAAGTTCGTACACGCGGGCCGATGAGGAAATTGCCCGTGCTTTCCGGGCCGAACTGCAACAGATGGGGCGGTTTGAGGTGGTGGCCGCCCCGCCGGATGACATCGCCCGACTATCGGAGCAGATTCACCGCAACGGCCACTTCAGCGAAGATGCGATGATTCAATTGGGGAAGTGTTTTAAAGCTGATGTCGTGGTTCATGGCACGGTGACGCAATATTCCCCCTATCCCCGGCCGCGAGTCGGGATCACCATCCAAGCAGTGTCCCCGTGGGAAGGAAAAGTGGTGGCATCTGTGGACGGTTTGTGGGACTCGAACCACCTGCCCATCGCCAAACGGGCGCAGAACTATTACTTGCAACGGCGTGACGAACGCACGCCCTACCACGAGGCCAACTGGATTTACCAAGACGATGGCCATGCGGACGAACTGGCTCTGCTCTCACCGCAACTCTACCAGAGATGGGTGAGCAGCGAACTGGCCGCCATCTTGGTTCAAGACCCTGGCACCGTCGGCCAAGTGTTTGCCCCACGGGGAACAAAGGCCCAAACTCCCGCGAGACCGCCGGAACCGCTGAACATGACTCCCATTGGCCCGCCGATGCCCGTCGGTCAGCAGCCAATGCCGGCGGGAGTGAAGCCCGTCGCCGGCCGTGAACCTGATATTGCCCCGAAAACCGAAACTCGTTATAACCCCCGGCCGTAGGGATCCTCCCAGGCCAAACCACTAGAAGTTGCACCCAGGAGATTCCACATGTCCGACAAAGCTCCCGCCCCGAAGAAAGCCGGTGGCAAAAGCAAACTGATGCTCATCGTCGTCGCCCTTGCCAGCATTGGCGGCGGGGCGTCCATTCCGATGGTGATGGCCAAAGGCTCGACAACCGAAGCCGGTCATGGTGATGAGAAGAAAAAGAAGTCGGGTTCCGAACACGCGGCGATCAATGTGCCGTTCGGCGATGTTTGTGTGAACCTCGCCGACGAGCGCATGAGCCGATATCTTCGGCTCAAGATCATCCTCAAAGTCGAGGGAGTGACGGACGAGAAGATTGGCGTGGAACATCTCGCCACCTTCAAGCCCGTGATGAAGAACTGGCTGATCAGCCATCTGGCCGGAAAATCCCTCAAGGAAATCTCCGGCACGATGGGCGTGAAGAAGATTCAGCGGGAAATTCTGGAAAAGTTCGAGGAGATCATGACCGCCGAACAGGAGGCTCATGGCCACTCCAAGGTGCACATGCACTTGAAAGAGATCCTGTTCGAGGAATACGTCGTGCAATGACAAGCCAGCCGTTTGATTTCCGACAGCCCCCCGCGAGCAACCTAGAGACCAAGACAATGGGCTGGCTCCGGGAGGCCTGTGGGATGGCCCCCCGAATCTGGTCCAAGATCCTGCCTTTCAAGATCGATCTGTATGTCGAACGGGTCAACGCCATGTCGGCGGTGAAAGCCCTCGACAACCTCTCCGAAGGTTTGGTGGCATTCCGGTTAAAGCTCGATCAATTCCCGGAAATCGAGCCACTTCTCATGCTGCCCCGGCCGCTGTTGCTGGCCCTCATCAATGGTTCGCTGGGGGTTGTCTCAGAAACTTTGCCGGAAGACCGCGAACTCTCGACCGTCGAAAACTCCATCTGCGATTTTCTCATCAACCAGTTGATCCTCAAAATTCTTGGGGACTCTTGGCCTGCATCCATCCACCCGAAGTTCACGATCAGCGTCCGGGGGGAACCCAAGGGTGTCAGCAGGCTCCCGCCGAATGATCTGGTCGTGGTTAGCGTGTTGCAATTAAACGGACCTTTTGGCTCCCAACCGATCACACTGGTGATGCCGAGATCCGCGCCGCTCACGGAACTGGTGAGGCCATCCGTTGATCCGGTGCCGGTGCGCCCCGTCGCCAAAGAGCTCTTGGAGGCTCTTGTCTGTGAAATGCCGGTGGATCTGGCGGTTTTGCTCGGCAGCACGGATTTGACGATGTTACAGGTGGCGACACTCCGCGCGGGGGATGTCGTGGTCCTCGGCCAAAAAGTCAACGAACCCCTGCGTGCCAAGGTCGCCGGGAAGGATAAATTTGCTGTATGGCCCGGAGCAGTCGGGCGTCGGCAGGCCGTCCAGGTTGACACGATGCTTGAACAATAAGGGGAACGCATGAGCACACCGTCAGCCGACCCCGGACCCATCCCCGATGTCGAATCGCCCCCCGATCCTCGCGAGGATTTTGGCGAGCCCGCGCCGGACGAGATTGTCGCCCGAATGGCTGAGTTTTCACAACTCACGCCCGAAGGGGGAACAACAAAACCATCATTGCAATTTCTGACTGATGTGCCGGTCACGATCACCGCTCGTCTCGGACAGGTGACGATCCCCATCGGCGAAGTACTAAAACTCGGGCCGGGTGCGATCTTGGAGCTGGACCGCGACGTGAGCCAGCCCGTGGAACTCACCGTGAGGGGGATGGTCTTCGCCCGCGGGGAAGTGGTGGTGGTGGACGATCATTTCGCCATCCGCATCAAGGAACTGGTCAGCCCTCGGGGCCGGGGATCGCGATGAGAAGGTGGCTCATTCTCGGGCTGTTCGCCATCTCGTCTCCTGTGCGGGCCGCAGGGGAACTGGCTTATACCCCGCCGCCGATGCCCGAACCGCCGAGCGTGGACGCCATGCTTTTTCGGTTGTTCGTCTGGACCGGGGTTTTGCTGGTTTTGTGCTTGGGGCTGTTTTGGTTCTCCCGTCGCCTTCAACGATCGGCGAAACCGGGAATGAAGTCCGGCGGGATGGAATACATCGCCTCCGTTCCGCTCAATCGCAAATGCGCTCTTCATGTGATCGAAGCCAACGGACAAAAAATCGTGGTGGCGACGGACTTGGGTGGCATCCGAGAGATGCTCCCACTGACCGATTCGTTTGCAACGGTTTTGCAACATGCCGAAGAAAATTGATTGTCACTTCACGCTCGCGTTTGAGTATAATTTGAACTAAATTGCGAACGTTGGCCTCCCCGCAAAACACCACCTTGGCGTTGCATCCATGAAATACGCACTCACCCTGGCCGGCGGTCTCCTCGCCGGTTTTCTTTGGGCCGAAGCCCCGGCAGTCACGAAGGCGGACCCCGTCCGTCTCCCCGTCCTGATCGAGCAATTGGGCAGCCCGAGATACAAAGAGCGTGAGAAAGCCGCCGCCGAGTTGGTGCGGATGGGTCGCGGAGCCAAGATCGCCTTGCTGGAAGGGGTCAAAAGCAACGATCCCGAGGTGAGTTCCCGTTGCCAGCAACTGCTGCCCCAAGCCCTCACCCTCGATTTGCTGTACCGAATCGATTTGTTCCTCAAGGACACCGAAGGCAAGGAAAAACACGATCTCCCCCTGTGGAAACTTTTCCAAGAGAAGATCGGCGGAGACAACGACTCTCGCAAACTCTTCGCGGAGATGCTCAAAACCAACGCCGCGTTGTTGGAAGTCATCGAGGAACAACCGAACAAGGCAACCGAACGGATTCAGCATCGATCCAACGAAATGTATCAGGAAATGTTCGGCAACCCCTTCGGGGGGTTCCGGGGCGGCTATCGGCCAAACGCCCTGAACCCGGCCGAACTCGCCTGCGTGCTGTTCGCCTGCTCCACTCCGGCCTACAAGCCGACACAACCGGACTGGATGCTCTCCAACCTCTACAACCAGCCACAGTTCACGAACCTCCTCAAGGATGAAAAGACGGGTGTTGGCTATCGCAAGGTGTTCTTCAACTATCTGGACGGCCGGATGGACGACAACACGATTAACCAATGCGTCTGGATGCTCGCCCAACACAACATCAAGTCGGCCGCCGATGTGGTCGCCAAGGCTCTCAAGGATGGCAAGGCCACGCAGATTTACACCAAGGCCAGCGCCATTTGTTGCGTCGGCACTCTCGGGAACAAAACCAACATCCCGAATCTGGAACCGTTCTTGAAGGAAACCAACCAGATTCAAGGCTTCGTGATCGGCGGCAATCGCGGGGAAGTGAAACTTCAGGATGTGGCACTGGCTAACATCATCCACCTGAGCGGCAAGAACCCGAAGGATTACGGGTTCAAAATGTGGAACGTCTACCCGAACCAACTGATTCAATACCACCAACTCGGTTTCTCTTCGGAAGACGACCGCAAGGCGGCCTTCAAAAAGTGGACAGACGAGAACAAGAAGTAATTTTTGACCACTCCCAACCCGCTGGCTTCCGGTTGATTTTTTTCAACCCAGCGGGAATTGCAAGCGGGCCAACTTGGCCACCGGGTCATGTTCGGTTTGGAAGGCCAGTTCCACCGCGGCCGTCCGGCTTACCCGCACCTTCACCGAGGACACTCGCCCCAGCGGAACGCCGTCCATATAACCCATCAACGGGCGTTTATCCGTGTCCAGCGTGGTCATTTCCACTTCCGTATGGATCGGCAGCACGGCCGGCCGCCAGCCCATCGGCGTCAGCACGTTCGAGCCTACGATGGTCAGCACCGGAGTGTTGAACGGCAACGGTGTCGCCCCCATCGCTTTCGCATAAGACGTGGACCCGGCCGAGGTCGAAACGAGCGCCCCATCACACACCAATCGTTCGATGCGGCACACTCCATTGATGGACAATTTCACCCATGCTGTTTGACCGGTGGCCCGCTCTACCCACACTTCGTTAAAGGCATGCCCGGTCACGGTTTTGCCATCCACGGTGACAGCCTCGGCCCACAGTAATGGCAATTGATAGAGCTTCAATTCTTGTTCCCAGAACCGCGTCTCCCGGTCATTGAGAAGAAACCCCAAGTGCCCGGTGTTCAACCCGTAAAACGGGCAACGGTCCCGCCAATGCTTGCGGATCGCCCGGAGCATTGTGCCATCACCGCCCAAGACGACGATCAGATCCGGATCGCATTCGTTGATGTTGAAATCTTTGGCCAGTTGCCGGGAATCGGCGTTGGCTTCGTCGTAATAGAGTTTCACGCGAGGATGGTCGACGCGAAACATCGTCTCTGTCCGCGGGGGCAGGCTGCGGTAGAGACCGTGCCGGATCACATAGCGGCATACTTCTGGAGTAAGCCATTCCTCAACCGTTTCTTGGTTGTAAATCCGACCCCGGATCGCCGAGGCCGGAAGATATGGCCCCACTTGAAGGATGGTGTGATGGGCGGGCAATTCCTCGGCAAGCGGTTCGTGCCCTTGCCGCAGGATCACGAACGAGCCGTTCGCCCACAACCATTCCCCCCGTTCCCACGAAGACCGGATCGAGCAGGCATGACCGCCTCGCACAAACTCCATCGGAACCACGTAACTTAACTCGCCACGGCTGGCAAACCGGCGCTCAATCTCGCTGGTGAGCGGTTCAGATTGCTCTTCGAGACTGAAGAGTTCCACATCCACGCCACTGATGCCGCGAAAGGCCAAGTCTGCCATCGCCGCCCGATATTCCGGCGGCGTGTCCGAAACCGTCCGGTGGTCGGATCTTGCCCCATAAGGGATGACAATCACCTCATCGAAGGTCTGACGCAGAAGCGCGGCCAGCGTCCGGTGATGCAAGCTCGGCGGATCAAAACTCCCGCCCAAGACGGCGACCTTCGGCATGTGGGACTCCGTTGGTGAATGACCGATTGATTATGCTTAAAGGAGACAGATATCTCCAAATCGTTTCCGCAGTAGCCGCCCCGCCTCGCGGTTTGGCCGCATCGTATAAGGGAGGCGAAGTTCCTCCAGACGCTCGAATATCTCGGCTCTCGCCAACGCCTCGGCCGCCTCGATCCCCATGTTGTACATGGAAAGATCCAACACCCGCAGGTTCTTGAGGTAATGGCACTGGACAAGTCGAGGAATCACCAAGCCATGAGGATCATGCCCATCCACGACCAATGAACGGATTCTTGCCAAGTACGGGACACGCACAAATTCGGCAATGTTCAGCGATGATAGTGGGCTGATCAGACCGATCACCGGCAGACGCGGCCACCAATACCGGGAATAATCGCGCAGACTGCCAACCGACACATTCATAGATGGCACGGGAAAACCACGGTCAAAACTTTGCTTTGAAACAAGGTGATCCCATGCTTTATCCGGCGAAATCTCCCGTTCATAATCCAGCCATGCTTGCTGAAGTTCTTCCTCATCGACTGGTTCGCCGCGTGATTCCTTGATTTGCAACCGGATGAAATTTGCATAGCCCGGTTCGTCGTGTTCCTCGACCCAATCGGAGTAGATCAATCGAGGGGCGTCGTCTTGGGGATTGTCAAAGATGGTCTCCAGAAGGGCGTCGCGTTCATTCATCGTCGCCTCCCGTCAGCAAACCCAAGGCTGATCGGAATCGTGCTTTTTGCTCGGACGTCAGATTCCAACGCGGCGATTCGGCCACCAACGCCTCTAGGAAGCAAAGCCCCGCTTCAACGAGATCGGGTGTTGTTTCTCGTTCGGTGATTTTGGCCACCGGCGGTTTGGCGGCAGTCTTCGGCTCGGCGGGAGCCGGTTTCTCCAGGCCGACTACCTCCCGGACTCCGTCGAGGAATGTTGTGCTGCCGATGGCGGCAAAATCCACAGCATCACTGTCGCCATCGAAAACACTGCCAAACAGAGAACGTTTTGCCTCCAAGGAGGCCATCACCCGTTCTTCGATGCTGTTCCGGGTCACGAAATTAATCACCCGCACCGGGCGTTGCTGGCCCATTCGGTGAACACGGGCGATGCGTTGTTCCAATACCGCCGGGTTCCACGGCAATTCCAGACTCATCACCGTGTCGGCTTCCTGAAGATTTAGCCCCACGCCCCCGGCATCTGTGCTGAGGAACATCCGGCAATCCTTCTCCTTGAAGCGAGCCATCACCGCCCGGCGTTCTTTGCCGGACATCCCGCCGTGCAGCAACGTGAAACCGACGCCGAGATCGTTGAGAACCTCGGCCGCCTTGTTTAGCATGGTTTCCCACTGGCTGAAAATCACCGCTTTGTGTTCTCCGGAGGACATCAATTCCTCGACAACGGCCCGGAATTCCTCCAGCTTCGGGGAAACATTTGTTTCTTTGTCAAACAAGAATGTGCTGTCGCAAATGAGCCGCATGTTTGAGATACACGCAAGAATCCGCTTGCGATCCACATCGGTCAAAAGGCCTTTTTGTAACAACCGGGCGAGGGCCACCACTTGTTCGTCGTAGGGTGCCTTTTGTTCGGGTTTCAATTCCACAAAGAGCGTGCTGTCCGTGCGAGCGGGAAGTTGTGTCAACACCTCTCCGCGCGTGCGGCGAAGCAATATCGGGGCGAGTCGTTCCCGGATGCGATCAAGATTCTGATAACCGACCAAGTTCCCTTTTTCATCCAACACACGATGTTCGTGCAAAAATTCAAAGGCGGGGCCAAGCCGGCGGTCGTCCACGAACTGCACGATGCTATAAAGCTCTTCCAACTTGTTTTCGAGCGGTGTTCCGGTCAGCACCATTGCATACGGGGAGACAAGTTTCTTCACCGCCCGGGAGGTTTTTGCCTCCCAATTTTTGATCCGCTGAGCCTCGTCGAGAACCACGACATGAGGCTCCCACTTGTTCAATAAATCAAGATCGCGGACAACCTGTTCGTAATTCACCAGTTTGTAGAAGCACTCCTCGGAATACTGTTCTTCGCGGACATCCTTCAAACCCTCGACAACTTGGACGGCCCGGCCGGTGAACTTGCGAATCTCGGTTTCCCACTGATATTTCACGCTCGCCGGCGCGATCACCAGCACCCGGCTCACGCCCCGTTCACGGGCGAGAATTTCGATGGCCGCCATCGTTTGGATGGTCTTGCCCAACCCCATGTCGTCCCCAAGGATGCTACGGCCCCGGCAGGCCATGAAAATCGCCCCGCGTAATTGATAGTCGTACAGCGGGATCTTCAACAGGCTTCGCAATGGGGATTGTTCATCCCCCGACTCAAGTTCGGCCAGCAGGGCTTTTTCCCGCGTGGCCAACAACATTCGCTCGTTCTCCCGGCCGATGAAGTCCAGTGCATCCGACATCACCGTGACCTGTTCCGGCACAGACTCCACGGCATCCACTAGGGCGACATAGTTCAGCGATGGCTGGGCGAAACCCGCTTTGTCAAAGAACCGGGCGGCCAGTTGGGCCAGTTTGTCCGAGTGTCGCGGCGGCAATTGCAACCGCAGCCGAAGTTGATGGGCGGTGTAATCAAGAGTGATTTCCGGCCGCGTGATCGCCGCTTTCCGCTTCTTCACCGTCTGGGGAGAATCTTGGGAAAGTTGTTCCAGCACGCCCTCGATATGCTTGCAGGTGCCGAGCGTGTTGGATTTAAAATCGGGGCAAGTGCAAGTGTTGTCCCCGGTATCAAAGCCGCGAATCGTGACCGTGTATTGGCCGTTCGTCTGCGGGTTGGTCACCTTGTAATCGGAGAACACCTGCTTGGAACCGATGTTCTCGATCACCAATTTGGCGGTCCTGGCCCGTTGCCGGCGGATGTCGATCTGTTCTTCGCGAAGCATGCCGTAAGATAATCCTTCCCCCGGCGACCAACCCGGCCGGGGCCTTCCGTGGAGAATGGCTGCGCATGAGGTCCGTCCGTCCGCTCCGCTTCGCCGTCGCCGCCGACCTGCATTACGGCACACGGCACACCACCGGCAACCGGGCGACCGAACACATCGCCGAATACCTTCGGGCGAACCCGCCGGATGTCATTTTATTGGCCGGGGACGTGGGGGCGGGAGAAGATTTTGAACGCTGTCTGGCCCTATTCGACGGGATTGACTGCCTGAAAGCCGTCGTGCCGGGCAACCACGACATTTGGGTGCGATCCTCTGATCCTCGCGGCGATTCTCGTCGGGTATACGAGGAATATCTCCCCCGCGTGAGCCGGGAACACGGTTTCCACTTTCTCGACCACGGCCCTCTGGAATTGCCGGACTCGGATGTCGCGGTGGTCGGTTCCATCAACTGGTACGACTACACATGGGACCATGAATTGTTGAAACAGACCGCCCCGGATTGGGAAGACCGTTTGAAGAACAAACACTTCTCGCGGGGCGTTCACAATGATTTGAATTTCGTGAAGTGGGATTGGGACGATCTAACCTTTACCACTCATGTGTTCGAGACGCTGACCCGCCACCTTGAATCGGCTCTCGCCAAATATTCCAAGACATTGGTGGTCACCCATCATCCACCATTGAAGGGACTGCTTTACCCGGCCCCGGAACCGCCGCCGCTCGACGCCCTGCTCTGGCGGGCTTTTTCAGGCAACACCCGCGTGGAAGAACTGCTCCTTCGGCACGCGGATCATATTCCGGCCGTCTGGTGCGGTCACACGCATTGGGCCAGACAATCTCAGTCAGGCACGATGCGGGGCTTCAACATCGGCGGTGATTACCACTTCAAACGCCTCCACCTGTTCGACTGGCCATCGGGCGAGGTGACGGAGTTGGATTTCGTCGGCGAATGACCGCGTTAATAGCCAGTGGTCAGAATCCTCAATCCCCCCGCCTCCGCGAAACCGTACTGGCAACTCATCGACAGTTGCAAATGCCTGACTGTTTTCAGCAACAGTTCGGCATCTGGCTTTGACCCCGCATCGAACAACGGGCGACTGTCTTCCGCGATCCACCAATGGTCCCGCACTTGCTGAAGTTTCAGGCGATCCGGCCGGAAGCTCACGCTGGTGCCGCCGAGGGGACGCCCACGCATTGGTTGGCTGTCGGCCAGGAAAATCGGGAAATTGTTGGTCCCGATTCGCACAATATGCGTCACTTTGGCATCTTGAATGGCTTTCAAAGCTCCGCGAGCCGCATACTCAGCGCTGCCAAACCGGCCAAGCGTTTCTTCGTTGTGCATCAACGTCCATTCGCCGGTTTTGCCACGGACCACTTGGAGTTGGGCGGCGTCGATGGTTGTCTTCGGCCCGGCCAGCACATTGCCCGGAAGGATCAAATTCTTTTGGGCCACATCGTCCAGCACGCCAAGCGATGAGGTGCTGGCAGTGGGTCGAAGCCTTTCCCGTTCAGCCGTCCATTTGTCGAACATCGGGTAAAAGACCGTCGGCCGGGGACTGCCGATCACCCCGATCTGATTGAATCCATGTTTCACCAGCAAACTAGCGGCTTGCTTCGCCGCCTCGGCCTCCGTTCCGAAATCGAAAAATCCCCTGGCGCCGTCCGTGACCACCCACACGCCGCCGACTGATTCGGCCCGCAAGTTTCGCGCCAGCATCGGCAAAAACACCTGCCGGGCGGCATTGGCGGGGACGGGCTTGCCATCCTTAAACCACACTTGGAACGGCGGCCGGGCGCCGGGGATCGTCACCATTTGGTTGACGCCGAGTTCTTGCATCAGGCGAAGCGTCTCGTCTGCGGAGGATTTGTCGTACCCGAAATCGCGCAATGTGGTTTTGCCATCCATCAGCCGGAATCGGCCCTCGACTTTGTTGACGATCAGCGAGGAAGGCTCGAAATGTTGTGTTTCATCAAGCGACTTGGGCGGCGTCCCGTTGCGGATGACCGGGAGAGGAAGCGAACCGGGGCTTTCCTGGCGGGGAGTGCCGATGATCGTCGGGGGCAGCACTTGCGGCGTTTCGGGAACTTGGGCCATCAGGCCCCCCGTCAAGCCAACCCCCCAAAACGCGGCCATTCTCACTGCTTTCACGGCCTCAACCTCCCGCAATGAAACCCGGTCAGGGAGAACTCAATCGGCTGTCTCGCGCGGAAAAATCCAGCAAAAAACGCGGATCATCGAAACGGGGACAATCGCTTTTCTCCGGGGTTCTTGACGTGAAACTCTTGGCTCCCTTGCTAATCTGAATGCAAGCGACGAACTCACCCCACCCAGGATCTCGGCATGACCGGTGACGACGACCATTCCGGCCCCAAAGTTCCCCTGCTTGTCCGGGCGGCCCGTGGCGAACAAGTCGAACGGCCTCCCGTTTGGGCCATGCGGCAGGCGGGTCGCTGGGACCCGGAGTTTCACAAAGTTCGATCCGGGCTGGGCTTTTACGAGTTCTCAGAAAACGTGGAGAAAGCCGCTCTCGCCTCCCTCTGTCCCCGGCGGTTCGGCGTGGACGGGATCATTCTCTTCTACGACATTACCACGCTGCCGTTTTCGATGGGTTTGCCGTTCCAGTTGAAGCCAAACATCGGCCCGATGCCGGACCATCCGATCCGCTCCCGTGCGGATGTGTTGAAACTGACCGAAAAGCCGGACCCTTCGACATATTCGCACATCATCGAACTGCTTCGCACGGTGAAGAAAGAATTGAACGGGGAACTTCCCGTCTTGGCGTTCGCCGGCGCCCCGTTCACTGTGGCGGCCTACTGCATCGGCACCGGCAAACACATGAACGAGACGCGAAAGTTTGCCGCCCAGCAACCGGAGACGTGGAAACTGCTCCTCCAGCGAATCTCGACGGCCACCATCGGCTTCCTCAACACGCTGATCGATGAAGGGGCGGCCGTCTACCAACTCTTCGATTCATGGGCCGGTGACCTCACGCCCACCGAATACGATGAATGGGCGCAGCCGTACCATCAGGAAATTTTAGCCGGAGCGGCCGGCGTCCCTCGCGTGTTGTTCGTGAAAGAAGGCCCCTACCTTGAGCGAATGTGCCGGACTGGGGCCGAAGTGATTAGCCTAGGCATCCAACACGACTTGGCCGCCGCTCGGCGGGATTATCCTCATCTGGTGTTTCAAGGAAACGTGGATCACGACATCTTGCGGGACGGCACCCCCGAACAAGTGGCGGCCGATGTGCGACGTTGCCTTGCCCAAGGCGGCGGACAACGCCACATCGTCAATCTGAACCACGGGGTGGACAAGGCCACGCCGGTGGCCAATTTTGAAGCATACATTCGGGCGGCAAAGGGGGAATGAGGGGTTTCAAAGTTTTGAGAGAGGCACCCGATGTTTCCGAGGAGATCGAAACCTCTCTCATGCTTACCGCATTTTATTCTCATTTCACTTGCCGTATCGCTCGCTCACGGTCGCTCATAACAGAACAATCTTGCGCTCCACTTGCTCGTATGGAGAAATCACCTGGCGCCTTTGTCTGTGGCGTCCGCAGATTGGGAATACTCGTGGCACAGGCAAACAAGCCAGAAACCGCCACTCCAATCAAAGCGAACAATAGACGAATCATGTGAAACCGCGAGGATTCCTTCGATGCTTGAAGGGCAGAACGAGGTGAGAATCGGAATCTGATGCCAATTTTCGGAGATTTTGCCGGACAATGCCAGCGGAAAGCAATCGGGGCGGCGCTTTTGCTGACGGCACATGACTTGCATGAAAATCCTCAAGCTCTCTTCGAAGTTCCCAATGACTGGTGAAATGATGAAACTGACTCGTGTGCTTGTGGTGGATGACAATGAGGACGCGGCCACTTCCTTCGGCGAACTACTAAACATGGCGGGCTATCAGGTGAAAACGGCGTTCAACGGGCGGGAAGCCTTGTTGGTTGCCGAGTCATTCCGGCCGGAAGCTTGTGTGCTGGACATCAACATGCCGGAAATGGACGGGTATCAGCTTGCTCGCCAGTTGCGCGACCAGAATCCCGATCATCCTCCCGTCTTCGCCACCGTCACCGCCAAAGGGGACTATGGCCATCTCGGGCAAGCGGTCGAAGCAGGCTTTGATCTGCACTTCACCAAACCTGCCGATCCGCAAGAAGTGATGGAACAATTGGAATGGTGCATGGGCAAACAGGTCGGATGATTTGTGACTGCAATGCGCCGGGAATTGCCCAAGATTCCCGTCATCTGTTCTCCTCAAACTGCCAATCACTGACGCGATTATTCCACAGACAACAAGGCCAAAATCCCCTCACCCTTGTCGGTCTTCTTGCGATACAATCGCCTTGGCTCCCCGCAAATACCTGACAACCCTCCAACGTCGGCAATTCCATGAAGAGACACAACACCTGTCCCGAGTGCGAGGCGGCATTCGATTTTCGGCCCGGTTTGGTCGGCCAGACGATTCGTTGCCAAACGTGTTCGCATGTGTTCATGGTGAAGGGACCGGACGAGGACGCATCTTCTCAATCAAACAAACCCAAATCGGCCGCCACCGCCCCGCCGCCGTTGCCACCCAAGAAATCCCGACGGGACGCCGAAGACGACGACCGCCCCCGCGCCAAAAGGAACTCCTATGACCGCACGGGAAACCGACGAGACCGCAATGACGACGAGGACGAACCTCGCAACAAGGCCGCCCAATATCGGGAACAGGATGACTTGGCCGGCGGCGGCCGGGGTGGGAGTAGCCCAAAGCGAAAATCTGGCGGCTTGATGATCGGAGTGATCGCTTGTGTGGGCGTGTTGTTCGTGGCTGTTCTCGCGGGGGGAGTCGCCTGGCTGGCCTGGCCGGACAAAACCAAGATGAGTTCCACCTCATCTCAGATGGCGTCCAACACCGGGAAGAACGAAGCCTTCACGCCGGTGAGGCCGCCTCGAAATGACGAACCCCGGAACCTTGATGACATTCTTAATCAAGGCAAACAGAACTTCCCGGCCGATCCGTTTCAACCTCCAAATATTCAACTGCCTCCGAACCAACCATTCCCGCGAGATCCGTTCGGTCTTCCGAAGACCGTCAAGCCGCCAGTGGCGCTGCCCAAAGGAGAAAACCTCGTCATCAAGCCGCTGTTTCCCGCCCCGGTTGATGCAAAACTCACCCCCGCAGACTTCTTGGGGAACACCACGGAGATTCCCTCGCCGCACCCGATCACCAAGGTGATCCCCGCCGGAAGCGGCCGATATTTGCTCCTGCATCACGAATTGCATCAAAAGGTTTCCGTGCTGGATGTCCCCGCCGCCAAGATCGCCAAAACGATCCCTCTTGGGCAACCGAAAACAATAATCGCCGGAGGGCATGATTTCTTCGTGGCCTACCTGCCGGACACAAAGGAGTTTCAACGGTTCAGCCTCCAGACAATGGAACCGAACCAAAAGATGGCAAACCGGGTCGGCGGCGAGATCGGGGCCATCGGAATGGGAGCCGCATCAAACGGCCCCGTGGTGATTTGCCTGAAGGAAAAATCAGCCGGGCGTGATGAAAAAAGAGCGATCCAATTCCTTGACCCGAACACGATGCAACCGGGGAACTATGGCATCGGAGGCCAGCGAATCACCTTTCCGCTCGGGTTGGCTGAAAAACCCATCGCCTTGAATGTCAGCGGAAACGGCGGCGTGTTCACCGCATGGACGAAAGAATTCCCGGCCGGTGTCTATAGCTATGTGTTCGGCGAAAACGGCCAAGCGAACCGCTACTTCGAGCACATTGGCCCCCGAACCGTGTTCCCTTCCGGCAATGGCAAATTTTTGTTTTCCGAAGGAAGAATTTACGGACCGGACGTCAAGCCGGTCACGGAACAAGTCGGCGGCTTCAATCACAAAATTTGGTATCTCCCGGCAGTCACCGGGCCGGAATATCTGATGATCGAAGAAAAGCGTCAGGGCTTCGACAAAAGAACTCTGGAATTCGAGATTCGCTCGACCGCCGACAAAAACACTTCCTCAATCCCACAAGTGGATGGTATTGAGGACTTGGCTGAATCATCGCAACGGATGGGGTTTCCGATGGAACAACACTTCTTCCTGATTCCTTCAGCGAAGACGCTGGCTGTCCATCCGCTGAAGAATCAGAATTCGATCATCTTGTGCAAGGCAAAATAAAGCCCGCACAATTAACTCTTCAACTCGGCAATCGTCTCCTTCAATGACGCGATTTGTTTTGTCAGGTCGGCCAGTAACTCGCGTTGTTCCGTAATCACGCTTTCCGGGGCGCGTTTGACGAAATCGGCGTTGTTGAGTTTCTTTTCTGTCCCTTCCAGCGACTTCACCTTGTCGGCCAATTGCTTTTCGAGACGCTTCACTTCGGCGGCGGGATCGATCAGCCCCTCCAGCGACACGTAACATTCAAAATCGGCCGTCACCTGCGAAGCAGCTTGTTTCGGCTTCACCTGATCCGGGCTGGTTTTGAATTCACCCACCCCGGCGAGGAGCGTGATGAATGGCTTCAGCGCCTCGAAATCTTTGGCCACCTCGGCGCCGCACTTCACAGACACGTTCAGGGCGGTTTTGCCGTCCACCATGTAACGGTTTCGCACATCCCGAACGATTCGCACGAGTTCCTGCATCCGGGCGATGCGGGTTTCCATTCCCGTGTCCTGCCACATCGCCGGGAATGTCGGCCACGCCGTTTGCGTGACGGTGTTTCCGGCCTTGGTTGGTTCCGGAAATCCTCGCACGGGGGCCGCTTCGTTGAGCGATTGCCAGAGTGATTCCGCGAGGAAGGGCATCACCGGTTGGGCCAGCCGCACAATGGCATCAAGCACCCCGGCCAGCACTTGCTGCACCCCGGCCCGCCCGGCCGGATCTTTCATGCGGCCCTTCGCCATCTCGATGTACCAATCGCAAAACTCGGACCACGAGAAGTCATAGAGATGCTTTGTCACTTCGCTGAAGCGGAAACCGTCCAAGCTTTCCGTGATGGCATTCGCCGTCGTCACCAACCGCGAAAGAATCCAGCGATCTTCGATCGGCAACGATTCCGGCGAGATCGCCGCCGGGGTGTAGCCTTCAAGATTCATCAGGATGAACCGGGTGGCGTTCCAGAGTTTGTTGGCAAAATTCCGGCCCATCTCGAAGCGATCAGACCCTTGCTTGGCCGTCGGCAACTCGGGATCTTCGGCCAGCCACGGTCCGCCGGGCCGGAATGGCTTTTTGCAACTCGGGCAAGTGAGTTTCTTGGTCCGCATGTACATATGCTCTTGCTTCACCGGCACCCCTGCCGAGCAATGCGGGCAAATGTTCACCACCGGCATCCGACTGTCTTGGGTTTCGGTCGCCAAGGCCACCATGCCAAACCGCAGTGCATCAGTCCCATAAAGTTCAATGATGTCCAACGGGTCCACCCCGTTGCCCTTGGACTTGCTCATCCCTTCGCCGAACCCGTCCAGAATTTTTGTGTGGACGTACACATTCCGGAAGGGAACGTCGCCCATGTTGTAAAGACCCGTCATCACCATCCGGGCCACCCACAACGTGATGATGTCCCGGCTCGTCACCAGCACGCTCGTCGGGTAGAAGTGTTTCAGTTCCGGCGTGGGTTCCGGCCAGCCGAACGTTGAGTGCGGCCAGAGAGCCGAGGAGAACCAAGTATCAAGTACGTCGGAGTCTTGCTTCAAATCGCTAAACGACCATATTTTGGCAGCTGCAGACGTTGCCATCTCAAAGCCAGGCACTTCGCGCAAAGCTTGTCCGATTGGTTTGCCCGGGACTACCTTTTCAAAAAGACAACTTTCCTTATAGCTCTGGAGAGCTTGCAAAGCCTTTTCGGCTTTCTCCGTTGCAGTGCAGCATCGGAGTGTCGCTTCTCCATCCAATTCAATCACATAATCTGAACTGGAAATCCCGGTGGCCGTGAGGAAATCGCTCAGTTCAGCAATCGCTGACTGTTGAATTTTTTTGAGCTTTGCTTCATAGTCGTCATCTACGATCCCTCCGACCTGAATCATTGCAGTCCACACCGGAATCCGGTGGCCCCACCACAACTGACGGCTCACACACCAGTCACGCTTTTCGCCGAGCCAGTCGAGATAACTACTCGCATATCGTTCGGGGAAGAATTTCACACGGCCATCGGTCACGGCATCCATCGCCATTTGAGCGAGGCCGGGTTTGCCGTCGTCGCGATCAGTCATCTTCACGAACCACTGATCGGAGAGCAACGGCTCGATGATGGTCTTGCTGCGATCACTATACTTCAGCGGGATTTTGCGATCTTCCTTGCCCTCGAAGAAGCCGAGTTCCTCCATCGCGGCCACTACGGCTTCGCGGGCCTTGAACCGATCCAGCCCGGCGTATTTGCCCCCTTCGCTGTTGATCGTGCCATCCGGGTTCAAGATGTTAATCATCCCGATCTGCGGATTTCGTGTCCAACAGGCGTAGTCATTTGGATCATGGGCCGGAGTCACCTTCACACAACCGGTTCCGAGCGTCGGATCAGCCAGCAACGCATCGGCGATGATGGGAATTTCACGGCCCACGAGCGGAATGGTCACCATCTTGCCGACAAGAGCCTTGTACCGCTCATCGGAGGGATGCACACACACGGCCGTGTCGCCGAGCATGGTTTCCGGGCGGGTGGTCGAGAACCGGATGAATGTGTCCGGCATTCCCTTCACCGGATACTTAAAAGTCCAGAATCCTCCGTTGGTGTCCTCAGTTGTGGTCTCGTCATCGGATACGGAAGTTTGAAGTTGTGTATCCCAATTCACCAGTCGTTTGCCGCGATAGATGTAGCCATCGCGGAACATGCGGAAGAAGGTTTCCCGCACCGCCTTGGCGCACATCGGGTCGAGCGTGAAGCGGGTCCGCTGCCAGTCGGCCGAGGCTCCAAGTTCACGAAGCTGCCCGAGGATTCGTTTCTCGTACTGTTCCTTCCACTTCCAAATCCTGCCAACCAATTCTTCTCGGCCAAGGTCGTGCCGGGTTTTCTTCTCTTCCTGAAAAATGCGTTTTTCCACCACGGATTGCGTGGCAATGCCAGCATGGTCCGTCCCCGGAATCCACTCGGCGTTGTAACCCTGCATCCGTCGCCAGCGAATCAGGACATCTTGAAGCGTGTTGTTGAGCGCATGACCAAGGTGCAACGCCCCCGTCACGTTTGGCGGCGGGATGACAATCGAGAACGGCTTCTTCGACGGATCGGCCTCCGCATGGCCGACGGCCAGTTCATCCCAATACGCGAGCCACTTGGTCTGGGCTTCCTTGGGGTCGTAGGCTTTCGCCATTTCTGTCGGCATGGATACTGACTCGTTCAAAGAAGAAAAAAGAGTTTCACGCAAAGATCGCAAAGCAAGGGGCGGGCTAGCCGCAAAGACAACCTCACCCCCTAGCACCCTCTCCGAAACGGAGAGGGTGAACCCGACTGAAGACTTCCCGTAAACTTGCTCCCTTCTCCGCTTCGGAGAGGGGAGGCGGGGGGTGAGGTTGCTTTCGTGGTCAGGCTCAGTTCAAACCGGAAGAATGATGTCTATTTCCCGTTCACATCGAAATCTTTGAACAGTTTGTACTCGATGCTGTCCGCGAGGGCCAAAAAGCTGGCCTCAATGATATTTTCACTCACGCCGACGGTGCCCCAAATATCGGCGCCGTCGCGGCTTTCGATCACCACGCGGACGCGGGCGGCCGTGCCTTCCCTTGCGTTGACCACACGGACCTTGTAGTCCATTAATTGCATGTCGGCGAGTTGCGGGAACACCGGTACAAGGGCTTTTCGCAACGCTCCGTCGAGCGCGTTCACGGGACCGTCGCCGTCGCTGGCCGTGTGGTACACTTCGGGGCCGACGCGGACCTTCACCGTTGCCTCTGTCGCCGTTAGTCCCCCCTGATACTGCTCAATATTCACTCGATAATGCAGTCGTTCAAACCACGGGCGATACTGGCCGATTGCCTTTTTCACCAACAGGTCAAAAGAGGCTTCGGCCGCCTCGAATTCGTAACCGGCGTTCTCCAAATCTTGCACTTCGTTGAGGATCTTTTGCATGACCGCTTTGTCGTGCTGGATGTCGTACTTGATCGTCTTCGTGAGGATCGTCGATTGCCCGGAAAGCTCGCTCACCAGAATTCGGCGTTCGTTGCCCACCACTTCCGGGTTGATGTGTTCGTAGCTGATCGGGTTCTTGGCCACGGCGTGGGTGTGCATTCCCCCCTTGTGGGCAAAAGCGCTTCCCCCCACGAACGCCTGACCGTTGCGGAAGTTCATGTTCGCCACTTCGTACACATATCGGGAGGCTTCCGTGAGCCGTTGCAGGGAGCCGGGCCGAAGCACATCATGGCCGTACTTGATGGCCAGGTTGGCAATCACACTCACGAGATCGGCGTTGCCGCAGCGTTCGCCGATGCCGTTCATGGTTCCCTGCACTTGGGTGGCCCCTTCCCGCACGGCGGCCAGAGAGTTTGCCACAGCCACTTCACAATCGTTGTGCGTGTGAATGCCCACGTCGCACGTCACGACTTGCCGCACGGCCCGGACGCGCTCGGCAATCACCTCGGGCATGTTCCCGCCGTTGGTGTCGCACAGGATCACGCAACTCGCCCCGGCCTTTTCGGCGGCTTGAAGCGTGCGGATGGCGTATTCCGGGTTGGCCTTATAGCCATCGAAGAAGTGTTCCGCGTCGTAAAAGACTTCCCGGCCGGCGGCTTTGCAATACGCCACGGAATCGGCGATCATCCGCAGATTCTCTTCCAAATCCGTGTTCATGATCTCGTGGACTTGCATGTCCCACGTCTTGCCGACAATGCACACCACGGGCGTTTGCGAATCCAGCAAGGCGGTGATACAGGTGTCCGTCTCGGCGGGTGAGTTTTTGCGGCGGGTCATCCCGAAGGCCACCACTTTGGCATGCTTCAACGGGTGGGACTTCATCGCCTGAAAGTACTCGAAATCTTTCGGATTCGAGAGCGGATAGCCCCCCTCAATGTAATCCACCCCAAGTTCGTCGAGTTTGATCGTCAGTTGAATCTTGTCATGCAGGGAAAAGTTAATCCCCTCGCCCTGGCTGCCGTCACGAAGTGTCGTGTCGTAGATCGCGATTCGCATGACGCCCCAACCTTTCTCGCCGGCGGGAGAAGCCGGCAAACGAAAAAACCCCGAAGCGGTTGCTCCGGGGTGACGATTGATCTTGCTTGATCCACCCGGAGCTTTAGATTTCCGAAATAATGACCCGAACCACAATCGTGGTTGGAATCACAACGGAAATTGCTCGCACGGATGTCATTTGAACAATACTAAACGTCGGAACGGAAAGCGTCAACTCGCCGGGGAGAAAATCCTCCAAGACTTGCGTGGTTGACGGCAGAAGACCCTTGCGTCTGGTTCTGATCGGCCCACCCGAGGCGGCCGACGCCACCCCCCTGCCCCATGACGATTGCATTTTATCACCAAGCGTGCAACGGGGGGT
>NZ_JH636439.1:534439-636929 GCF_000255705.1 Zavarzinella formosa DSM 19928 | reverse complement strand
ATCATCCAACCCGTTTGTCGGTAGATTTTTTCAACGCTGATACCTAACCTCCCGCCACCAGCATCTATGTAACTCTTATCCTCATCTCTTCGACGATATCCAATGTTATGGATATCATCGGCACATCGCAGGTTCATCGATTCCTCCCCCAGGATTATCCGGTGATTGAATTCCAGAACGTCACCAAGCGGTACGGCACCAAAACCGCCGTGCGGGACTTGAACCTCTCCATCCCGGACGGGGAGGTCTTCGCCTTTCTCGGTCCCAACGGGGCGGGCAAGACCACCAGCATCAAGATGATGTGCGGGCTGCTTTTTCCCACCAGCGGGACCGTGAGCATCGGCGGGTTTAACCTGCAAACACACGGAGAACATGCCCGGCAGCTCATGAGTTATGTGCCGGATCAACCCTTTCTTTATGAGAAACTGACCGGCCGGGAGTTTCTCGAATTCATCGCCGATCTGTACGGCATGTCCCGCGAAGACGGCCAGCGACGAATGACCGAGGTGATTGAGCTATTCAGTCTTCAAGACTTCGTGAACGACCTCACCGAACGGTATTCCCACGGCATGCGACAACGGACGGTCTTCGCCGCCGCCCTGCTCCACCAGCCGCGGCTCTTGATCGTGGACGAGCCAACCGTGGGGTTGGACCCCAAGAGCATCCGTTTGTTGAAGGATGTTCTTCGCAATCTCGCCAAGAATGGCGCCACGATCTTCCTTTCAACCCACTCACTCGACATCGCCCAAGAACTGGCCGACCGGATCGGCATCGTGGAACATGGTCGGTTGATCGGCATGGGAACGCTGGATACCCTCCGCAAAATGGCCAGCATTGACGGATCATTGGAGGATGTGTTCCTGAAGTTGACCGAGGAAGCGGCCCTTGATCCGAAGCCGGAAGGGGTCGTGCCGTGAGCAATCATGCCGCCACGTTCTGGAAGCTCCGAATCCGGTTGTTACGCAATGCCAGAACACAACTCTTCGGCAATTCGCGGGTCCGATTGTTCACGATGATCGCCAGCAGTGTGGTCGTCTGGATCGCGGTATACGCGGCGGCCCACGGCGGGTTCCAACTGCTCAACACGCAAAACATCCCGCCCGGCGCCATCGTCGATCTGATCTTCAACGCGATGTTTTTCACGCTCGGAACCATGCTGGTCTTCTCCACCGGTTTGATGTTATACGCCAGTCTGTTCAACGGGGCCGAGACCCGGTTTCTGCTGGCCACTCCGGCGCGGGAAGACCATATTTTCGCCAGCAAGTTTCAGGGGGCCAGCCTGTTCAGTAGTTGGGCGTTTCTCGTGTTGGGCGTGCCGGTGCTGCTGGCCTACGGGATCGTTTTTGCAGCCCCTTGGTACTTTTACCCTCTGCTTTTTGTTCACTTGCTCGGGTTCGTGTTCATCCCCGGTTCTGTCGGAGCCATTCTCTGTCTGATCTTGGTGAACTTCTTCCCGCATCGACGGAAACAAGCGTTGATTGTCCTGATTCTTGGCTTGGCGGCAGCCCTCGGGTATTGGGGCTACAAGACGGTGATGGCCGCCCGAGTCGGGGCAAACAATCGCGAGGAACTCCAAGGCCTGTTCGACATGTTCAGCATCACCAAGGGCATTGCCTCTCCGAGCGACTGGCTTTCACATGGTGTGTTGTCAGCCGGCCGGGGAAATCTGCGGGATAGTGTCCAAGCGTTGGCTGTTGTCTGGTCAAATGGGCTGGCGCTCTACCTTCTGGCCACGTTTTTAGCCAAAAGGATGTATCGGCGAGGCTTCAACCGGATGGCCACCGGGGGCGACATCCGGCGAACTTACGGCCGGTCACGGCTCGACACAGTGATGGAGTGGAGCGTCTTTTACCTGAAACGGGAGACCCGCATCCTGATCGTGAAGGATTTCCGCACATTCCGCCGAGAACCCGCCCAGATTGGCCAAGTGGTGATTTTCGGCGGCTTGGTGGTGCTGGCCGCGTTGAACATGCGGGGGTTCTTCGAGGCCGGAATTCCAGAAGCCTATTCCCACGCCCTCAGCCTTTTAAAAATCTCGGCCACCGGGCTGTTGATGTGTGCGTTTCTCGGCCGGTTCGTTTACCCGTTGATTAGTCTGGAGGGTCGTAAATTTTGGATCCTCGGATTATTGCCTCTGCGACGGGAGCAAATCCTTTGGGGGAAATTCGCCTACGCACTGACGGGGTCGTTACTGCTGGCCGGTTCGCTTGGCGTAATCAGTGATCTGGTGATGGGCTTGTCCCCGTTCGTGGTGGGGTTGCACTTGCTGACGATCTTATATCTGGGACTCGGCCTCAGCGGCCTCAGCGTGGGAATCAGCGCGTGCCTGCCGAATTTCCGGGAAACCGACCCCTCGAAGATCGTCCTCGGCTTCGGCGGCACCGTGAACATGCTGATCGGATTGGGTTATCTGGTGATTGTCATCGTGACGATGTGCGGGCCGTATCATTTGAGCCGGGCGACGGAAAGCCTCGTCGGCCAACAGACTACCCCTTGGTGGTTGCTGGCGGGAGGGGTATTCCTCGCCACGGTGGCCTGTGTCTTGGCCACCTGGCTGCCGATGCGGGCGGGATACCGAAATTTCAAACAAATTGAATTTTGAACAATATTCGTTTTGGGAGTCGAACACCTCGGAATTCAGGCAATGTCGCCGAAGCGGGGCTTACAAGGTCGCAAGGTCGCGGAATTACCGGCAAACTGTTGTGCTGAGTCGAATCAGACGGTAAACTTCAGTTGAGCGAACGACCACCCTGATTCTCACTCGCGATGCTGTCCATGCCAAGCCTCATCCTGACCAAAACGCCCGATGGATCAGCCGCCGGGGACAAACACCCGCTTGACAAAGACCCCACACTCATTGGCCGCAGCCCGGAAAAATGCAAGGTGGTGCTGCCCGCCAACGCCGTGAGCCGGGAACATGCGAGAATCATCCACACCAACGGACAATTTTACATTGAGGATCTGGGCAGTCGCAACAGCACCTTCTTGAACAACAAAAAGGTTGAGGGACGCTGGAACACTCCTCTAAAGCACGGGGACAACATCAAAATCTGTGACTTTCTCTTCTCGTTCCGAGACGAGAACTACAAGGGGTCGGGGGGGCTCGACGACCTGCTCGGTCCGAAGACATCCCAACCGGAGGAAGAACCAGAAGAAGACCCGAACTCTCACACGACGGTCGAAGCCACCTTCCAACGGATACCCGTTCAGCAGTTCCTTGATTCGCAGCCGAGCGAAAAACTCCGGGCTGTGTTGGACATCAGCACCGCCCTCAGCAAGACGCTTGACATCGAAGCGCTAATGCCGCAAATCGCTGACGAACTCTTCAAAGTGTTCAAACAAGCCGACCGGTGTTTCATCATCGAACTTGGGGAAAACGACAAGCTGATTCCGAAGGTGGTTAAAAGTCGTCGCCCGAGCGCCAGCGAACAATTTAGCCGGACGATCGTTCGCAAGTGCCTGTCCACACTGGAATCCTACCTGAGCGAAGATGCCTCCTCCGACGCAAGCATGGGGCTTGCCCAGTCCATTGCGGATTTCAAAATCCGCTCCGTCATGTGCGTGGCCCTTTCTTCGCAAGACGGCCGGGGTCTTGGCGTGATCCAACTGGACAGCCAAGACCGCACCAAGAAATTCACGAAGGATGACCTGAAACTGCTCATCTGCGTGGCGGCCCAAGCCTCCATCGCCTTGGAAAACGCCCGGTTGCACGCAACTGTTCTCAAACAACAAAAACTGGAGGAGGAGAACAAAGCGGCGACCACCGTGCAAAAAGGATTCTTGCCACAGGCTTTTCCGCTTCTGCCCGGCTACGAGTTTTTCTCCTTTTATCTCGCGGCCCGGACGGTCGGCGGGGACTATTACGACTTCATCACGTTGCCCAACGGCAAGCAAGCCGTGCTATTGGGTGACGTCTCTGGAAAAGGTGTTCCGGCCGCCCTCCTCATGGCTCGGTTGAGCGGGGAGGCCCGTGTCTCCATGCTTACTCAAGCGGGGGTTGCCAGGGCGATCACGCACCTGAACGAGCAATTGATGCAGGCGAATTTGCATGACCGTTACGTTACCCTGTCGGCGGCGATCATCGACCCGAAGACGCACGAGGTGGAATTGGTCAACGCCGGTCACCTGTCTCCGTTCATCTACCGGAGCGCAACGAATAAATTCGTAAAAGTGTTTGAAAAAGACTCCGGAGACTTCCCCATCGGCTGGGTTCCGGGGCATGAGTACAGCGCCCATAAGGTCAGACTCGAACCGGGAGACAGCCTGATTGTCTACACGGATGGCATTGAGGACGCCCAACCAAACACCGGCCAGCGGTTCTTGGAAGAAGGCGTCGTCCGCACGGTGGAGCATGCCATTCGCGTCGGGCAAAGCATGTCTGCCCGCGATCTTGGCACGGTGGTCGTGGAGGCGGTCAAGCGGCATGTGGGGACACATCCGCAGTTCGACGACATTGCATTGGTCTGTTACGGTCGGCTTCCCCAAGAGACGGATGATTCCCACATTCCCACCGGGCACGGTGAGATCACGTTGGAACGATGACCGTCAGCCCACCCCACGGAGGAGACCCGGAATGAGCGGAACGACCACCACCCCCGAACGCAAGACAAAGGAACAAACGAAGGTCAAGAAACAACCTCCGTACAACGTGATCTTGCACGACGATGACGACCACTCGTTTGCCTACGTCATCTTCATGTTGAAGGAACTCTTCGCCCATCCGGAGGAAAAGGGGTTCCAGATGGCGAAGGAAGTGAATGACACCGGCCGGGTGATCGTCTGCACGACCTCCATGGAACGAGCCGAGTTGAAGCGAGATCAAATCCACGCCTTCGGACCCGACCCGACGATCCCCCGTTGTGCGGGGTCGATGACCGCAACGATTGAACCGGCCGAGTGATTGTGCATTGACCGGCTTGACAAGCGTCATCAAGACTTGCGGCCGATCACTAAATCTCATTTCTTTTCGGCATTCTTGATGCAATAAAGCATTTCCTGCCGTTGTCCCTTGTCCTGATTGGCCACCCGCATGTAGATGCAATCCCCGCAGATTGCCGGGGAGGCAAACACCTCGTTGCCCAGTTGGTTTTCCTCAAGGATCTTCAACTCCGTGGGAGCGGCCCGAAAGATGAATGTCCGCCCGGCTTCGTTGGTGGCGAAGATCAAATCGCCCACCATCACCGGGGAAGCGGAAAAGGTTCCTTCGAGCCGCCCCTTCCAGATTTCCTTGCCTGTGTCGCTCTTCCAACACATGGCGATTCCCGCGTCCAACACCGCGTACAGATAACCATCCTTGTGCAGCATTGAGGGAACATACACCCGAGCGCCGTTTTCCCATGCGACCTTGCCCGAACCATCCGCGACGACGGCTGAGATGTGATTTTTGGGGTAGCCGCCCGAGGTGTAGATGTGTTTTCCATCGGTGACCGTGGAGGTCACGCATTCGGTGGTGGAACCTTTGATCTCCCAGATTTTCTTGCCGGTCAGCGGGTCCAGACTGGTGACCAGATCGCAACCAATCAGCAGCAGTTGTTCCTTGTCGGCCGCCTTGAGAATGATCGGCGAGGCATAGTTCGGCAGTTTCGGACGATCTACCTTCCAAACTTCCTTCCCGGTCGCCCGGTCAAGGGCGACGATGACGCCTGTTCCCTTGTTGTCGGCCGAGACGATCACCAATGATTGGTAAACAGCCGGCGAGGAACCAAACCCCTGATGCAGCGTGTAATCGGTGATCTTCTTTTGCCACAGTTGCTTGCCATTGCGATCAAGTGCGGTTGTGTAGATTGCCGCGTCATGCAGAAAATTGACGAACAACCGTTTGCCATCGCAAGCGATCGTGGAGGAAGCAAGCGAGGCCTTGGTGTTGCCTTTTTTCTCAAAACCTCCTTTGTGAACCTCCGTAATCCAGAGTTGTTTCCCGGTCATGCGATCCACGCAAAGGACGGATTGGACTTCCTTGTCAGGCTCGGCCGTCGCCAGAAACACCTGATCGCCGACAACCGTCGGCGCCCCATGCCCGCGACCGGGAACGGGTGTCTTCCAGAGAACATTTTCCTTTTCACTCCATTTCAGCGGCAGATGTTGGTTGGGATCGGCCACCCCGTTGCGATTCGGCCCCCGCCACCACGCCCAATCGGTCCTGGCCACAGTGATCGGCTCAACAGCCGAGCCTGTATTCGGTTCTTCCGCAAGGATCAAACCAGCTTGCGGCAGGACCAGCCAAGCCATCAACAAGATGATGAACAACAGTCTCATGAAGCGTTCCCCAAGGAAAACAACACTCTTTTGATTGTAAGACGCCTGCGTCGATTGACCGATCAGTAGGCGGGATGCGTGATCGGCCCTTCGTCGCTCAGCAGGGGCCAAAGATCGGCCGAGTACAACGCGGGCCGGATATCGCGGGGTTTGCCGTCCACCGTGACCGCTCGCTTCACCAAACGGACGCCGTGGCTGTAATCGACATACCAGTTCACATGAACAATGGTGAGGGGTTGGATCGGCGAGCCATCGGTCTTGTGCCAGCCATAAATTGCCACCCGATTCGCCTTCTCGCCAAGGCGATTGGTAATCACCACATCCTTCTTTGTCCCCGCCACGATCTCCCCCAATTTGTTCCCTTCGCGTTGCTTTTCGATCAACTGGTGATGTTCCAAAAAAGTCGATGAAAGCCCACGGTCTTTGGTCAGCGGCTTCGGTTCCAGTTTCACCGAGGACGCCTTCCATAACTCATCGACGATTTTTCGCGTCGGCAGCGAACATCCGAACGCATCGGCAATCCGGGCGGCCGTCATCGGGGTCATCGGCACACGAACAAAATCCTCGTCGCTCCCCACGGCCAGATAGTCCGGCATCACCTCAATCACCGCCGTATGTTCACGGCCGGATTGATCCTTCGATTTGATGGTGACCTTGCGAAACCCTCGAAGAAAATCCGGGATATTCCCCCGGCTCACTTCCCGCAGGATCGCCGTTTCGCGTTCGGCTGGTTTCAGCTTTTCCAGCGAACGGAAGAACTCCGCGCCGCCCACGGCGTCTTTCGGCCGGGTGGGGATGCCGGGCGCTGGTTGCACCAGTTTGGCATACGCTCTCGGCCCGCCAAGCGTGCCCCATTCGGCTTTGTCGTTGGGGATTGTCAACCCGTGCAGCAAGCCATTCATTTCACCGACCAAGGCCGTGTGCAGAATTTGATTCTTGGGATTGGCATGAACATTAAACGTGATTTGACCATCGATCCCGGTTCGGTTGGTGAAATCACCGACCGTCGTTTCGGTCATTTTGACGTCCTTGGAAAACCGGGCCACCATGCGATCAGTCGCCCGAAATGTCCCGCCATCAGGTCCGATGATCGGCTTCCCGTTCAGCATGATTTTGCGGTCATCATAGGCGACAACAGCGAGCCGACGGGTCTGATCTCCCCGCAGCCAGCCGAGCAGTTTGTCGCCATGCTTGTCGGCGTCGGAATACGAGTAATTGGCGTCGAGAAAAACGATCCGGTCCACATAGTCAGGAATCGATTCGCCGCCGTCGAAGTATCCGAACAGGAAACTTCCCCCGCCACTGTGGCACGCCAGGGACACGCGAACGTCTTTGCCCGGCACCCAGTCGCGAATGGTGTCAACCAGTTTGCGGATCGTCGCCGGAGCATCCTTGCGAGTTCGCTTCCAAGCCGGCCAGCTTAAAACCTCGGCTTCAGTCACCGCCAGAACGATGTTCTCTCCCGGCGTGATTTCTCGCAGTTTTCTGACTTGGGCGGCAACGTGTTGGATGTCAAAGCGAAAGTCCGCTCCTTCCGCCTTGGCGCATCCGAGCGTTTGTTCGATGCTGTTCCCGTTCGGGGTGGCGAAGATCACCAACCGCGTTTTCTTTTTGGGATCGACCCCACCGTCGGCATTGGCGAGCACTCTGATTCCATCGGCCGGCCATTCCTCCCGCACTTGTTCTTCAAACCACGGGCTTCCGCGAAAACCCGGCAAAGTCTCTGCCCTTAACCCGGCGGAGTCGGACAAACTCATGAACACGACGAGAGTCAGAAACGGGATTCGGCGGGACATGAGTTTCATCGCGAAGACTCGGGGGATGAAAAACAAACTCCCGTCATCCTTTCACAGAATGACGGGAGAGAGAAGAACAAAAAGCCCGTTCTACCTTCGATCTGTCACTTCCCCACGACCTCAATGGTCGGGTTTGCCATGATGAAACCTTTCACCGGCAACAGCGGAGTGAAGGAAATCACCTTCGACCAACTGTGATCGGTGATCTTGATATGCCCCGGCCCGATGGCCCCGCGAGGTCGGGGCCGGGTGGCATCGATTCCCATCCATTCGCCGTTAATCAACACTTCCGTCCACATGTGGAAGGCCAGTCCCGGCTTGCCGAGGAGGTCGTCCACATACACAAGCCCGATGGCCGTGCGGGAAGGAATTCCCTTCACCCGACACATGGCGGCGGTCAGCATCGCGTATTCCGTGCAGTCTCCTTGGGCAGTCTTGGCCACATGATCGGCCGGGGCCATCGCCTCGGAGTAATCCACCGGCTTCATGAAGCCCCGGACAAACGATTCAATTTTCTTCGCCTGCTGCCACGGATCGGTCGTCAGTCCCGTCGCCCGTTTGGCGAGTTCTTGCACTGTCGCATCATCACAATTGATGAAATAGTTACTCTTGAGGAATTGCTCGTCAACTTTGTCCTCGGGTTTCACGCTCGGCGGCGTATGACGGGCGGTGACGACGAGATCAAACGTCTTGCCTTCGATGTTCTTGATGCTCTGGCGGTTGTCCGTGCTGACCAATTCCTTCGGTAGTGCATCCCCGGCAAATGTGATGCGATAGGTGACCGACTCTCGATCATGAATGTCCGGCACATTGGTTTTGAGGTAGATCGACTGTCGTTTCATCAAATCCGGCATTTGCCCGTTGGAAGCCAGAGCGGCGAGCTTCGATGTCCGAAGGAGGGTGACAATCCCGAGTTCGGTGATGTCCATCTGCGTCTTGACTGTCTCCAGACTGATTGGATCAGCCCAGAACGTGGCGGGGGGGAGTTGTAGTTTCCGATCTCCTTCGAGTTTCAACGGATCGGGCGTGGCGATCACTTTCAACAATTTCCGCTTGAGCCCGCCGGGCAACACCACTTCATCCAGATCTTTCACCACAACATGAACCGTCACATAATTCGTCACTTGCGGCTCAAAGTAACGATAGGTCAGATTGTCGCCCGGTTTGGCTTTCTTGTTCTTGAGGAAGGTTTGCTCCCCGGCGAGTCCAATACAAGCGGGATCCCATTTGAACTGGCGGTTGAAATTGAATTGCCCGGCGGCCTGAATGGAAATGATGTTCTCCGGTGTCACATTGCATTTTAGCTCAAGCACGTTTTCTTTGCCGAGCCAAATCTTGGCGTTGATGCCGGAAACCAAACCGGCGGCGTTTTCGTCGCAAGTGACATCCGATTTCATCTCAGCTTGGTTGGCCCCCCGGTTGACGACGAAGCGGAGTTCCTTGGTCGTGCGAAGGAATTTTTTGTCGCCCGCCTCGACGATTTTCGATGTCAGATGAATATGCCCGATCTTGGTGCTGACCCCGCCGACATCCACATAGGCGGCCTCCCAAACCTCGTCGAGCGGCTTGAGTTCCGGCGTCACTTTCGGTTCTGGCGTCACTTTCAGAACAGGCGTGTCACCCATTGCGGGCGAACTGATTAATAACAGAGTCAAAAGTATCCGCACGTGCTGGCGCATGAGAAAGATCTTTCGCATTTGGTGGGCAGGGAGGCTCCCCTCCATGATGTCTGACAGGAAGATTTTCGACAAGACCGATTGAAGATGCGAAGATGTTTGGCTTTGATCGGCCGCATTCTTTTTCGGCACGAGGATTGCATTCCAAAACAATCAGAGTGAGTTTTCAATCCATCAGAAAATAAAACAAACGAGAGGTTCCCATGCTTCGCCTCGCACTGGCTTTCGTGGTGATCGCCTTTTTGGCCGCCATGTTCGGGTTTGGACTTATTGCCGACATGTCCTTCGACTTCGCCAAGATCGCCTTTTTTGTCTTCTTGGTGCTGGCGGTGATTTCCTTGCTTTCCAATGCACTGCAAGGTCGCTCGGTTGCATAGCCCCCAGATCGCCGTCGCCGCTCCGGTGAACCGCCGGGTGACCCACATCTCACCCGGCGGCGATCCGTCAATCCTCTGCTTGGTCAATCAACTTCTGAATTTGACCTGTTTTTTCGTTCAATTCCTGTTTGTTATCCTCTCGAATAGTAATGTGCCCCACCTTGCGATTCGGTCGCGGTGATTTGCCGTAAAGATGCAAATGCGCGCCCGGAACGGCGAGAATCGCCGACGGGGTCGGCCAGTTGCCGATGAGGTTGAGCATCACCGAGTGGCCGCGAGAATCCGTGGAACCCAATGGTAATCCAGCCACTGCCCGCAGGTGGTTTTCAAACTGGCTGGTTTCCGATCCCTCAATGGTCCAGTGCCCCGAATTGTGAACTCGCGGAGCCATTTCATTAACAAGCAATTGATCGCCCGTCTGGAAGAGTTCCACCGCCAGCACGCCGACGTAGTTCATGGCCTCCATCGCCCGCCGGGCAATTTCGCGGGCTTGGTTCAGAAGCGATTCAGAAATATTCGCGGCCGGAGCGGAACTTCGCCGCAAAATTCCGGCCCGGTGAACGTTTTCCACTAGCGGATAAAAGACACATTCACCCGTTCGACTCCGCACGCCCAAGATGGAAAGTTCCCGGTCAAACGGAACAAAACCTTCCAAAATGAGCGGCCGACCACCCAAAATTTGCCAGGCCGGTTCCACTTCCGTGTGATCGCGGATCACGGTCTGGCCTTTGCCATCGTAACCGAAACGAGTCGTCTTCAAGACGGCGGGCAACCCGATTTTCCGGATGGCTTGGTCGAATTCATCCCGCGAATTGATGGCGGCAAACGGGGGAACTTTCACTCCCAAACCCTGGAAAAATGTTTTCTCCCCCACCCGCTCTTGCGCGATCTCTAATGCTTGGGGCGACGGATAAACCGGAACCCGCTCGGCGAGCCAACGGGCCGATTCAACCGGCACGTTTTCAAATTCATAAGTGACCGCATCCACCCCTTGGCTGAAGCGATAGAGTGCCTGAAGATCCTCGTAATCGCCGGGGTGATGCTCGGCGACCGGAGAACTGGGGCAGACGGCCCCCGGTTCAAGCGTGCGACAGGAGATGCCGAGCGGATGACCGGCCAAGCCCATCATTCGCCCCAGTTGCCCGCCGCCGAGAATGCCAATCCTCATGGGGATATTTTCCGGGTGAGATTAGTTTCGAGGGTCGGAGGCATCCAGCACAGCCTTGGTTTGGGCGATGCGATATTCGTGGACGGCGGCCCGAAACTTCGGGTGCTTCCCGCCGATGATCGTCGTCGCCAACAGGGCGGCGTTGATGGCACCGGCCTTGCCGATGGCCAGCGTTCCCACCGGAATGCCCGCCGGCATTTGGACGATGGAGAGAAGTGAATCAACCCCGCGCAGAACAGCCGATTCCACCGGAACACCCAGCACCGGCAAGGCGGTTTTGGCGGCGGCCATCCCCGGCAAATGGGCGGCCCCCCCAGCCCCGGCAATGATGACTTCGATCCCGCGTAGCTCGGCGGTGTCCGCATATTCAAACAACAAATCTGGCGTCCGATGGGCCGAAACAACCCGCACCTCGTGGGGAACACCAAGCTTTTCCAACATTTCGGCCGTGTGGGACAGGGTAGCCCAATCGGACTTCGACCCCATGATAATGCCGACCAGCGGTTGCATGAACCACCCCTCGTTGATGCCTGTCGTTGATATACTCGCACCGAACAGCCCAAACCACCCACCCCGGTGTGAACCATGCCCGAGACATTGCCAAACGCCCCATACCACCGGATGCGGCACGGCCAGTTGACCATCGAAGGCTGGTCACGCGCCGGGGTACAAAGTTATTGGCGAATCCCCGAACTCAAGATCGGATTCGATCTCGGGGTGGCCGCATGGGATTTTCTGCACACTTCAACCATCTTCATCACCCACGCCCATCTCGATCATCTGGCCGCCCTGCCGGTGTTCCTCGCCCGGCGGGCGATGATGAAACTTCCGAAACCGACGATTGTGGTCCCCGCCGAGGTGCGGGACGACATCCGGGCAATGCTCGATTGCTGGCAACGGCTGGACAAAGGCCCGCAAGAATGCACGCTGACGGGCATGGCCCCCGGCGACACATTCAACTTGAATGACAAACAATTCGTGACCGCCTTCGCCACGGAACACACCGTTCCGTCTCGTGGCTATGTGGTGTGGGAACGCCGGCGAAAACTGAAGCCGCAATTCGCCAAGTTTGGCCCGGTGGGATTTCAAATGGCCAAGAACTCGGGAGTGGAATTGACGTCCGAAGTGACCATCCCTTTGCTTTGCCACACGGGGGATACCAGTGCCGCCGGCTGGGACAGCGAACCGGCCGTGTTCGCATCCCAAATTTTAATGACAGAAATGAGCTTTGCCCGCGAGGAACACTCGCGGGATCGGATTCGGGCCTTCGGCCACACCCATCTGGACGATTTTGTTGAACAGGCCGAACGCTTCCAAAACGAATTGATCATCGCGGCCCATTTGACCACCCGCGACGAACCAGGGCAATTCCGCGAATGGGCGAAAGCCCGCCTCCCGGCGGGACTGTTCGAGCGGTTGCGAATTTGGGATTAACCGGAAGATTTTTACCGGAATTGGCCCGTTCGTGTTCAGCGTTTGATCTCAATCCCGAAATTGATCCCCTGCGCCCAGAAGTCGCTCGTTCGCACGATGGCACCGGGGCGGTTCGGCCCGCCGGGAGTTCCGTAGGAGACATCCGAGGGGACGAGGCCGGGATTGATGGTCGCGTCCACTTGTTGCGTCGCCCGTTGCACGTTGTTCCAGTAGACGAAGTTGTACCCGAATCGGGCACTCAGCCACGGCGTGAACTGATACCCGAGACTCAAACCCGCTTCGGGAACCACGGAGAAATCACTCTGACTCGTCCGGCCAATATTTGACGACACGGCAAACACGCCGCCCGGCAATGTGGCCAAAGTCCGGCCGCCAGACATCAGCAGGGTACTCCCATCGATATTGCGTTCCTGTTCATTCACCCCCAGCGCCACGGACGCATAAGCACTCATGAAAAAGCCACCAAGGATGGTTCCCACTCGGGTGCCGACTTGGGGGCCATAAAAGCGGTTGGTGGTCTTGAAATCATCAATGGTGCCGACGCTTTGGGAAGGATCGACGGTTGCCCCGCCGAAAGTGACGCTCCCGCCGGGGATCAACGACCGTAGTGATTCCGTGAACCGGATGGATTCATCCAACCCCATCGACCGGAAGCCCATGAGACCGACAACCCATGAATCCGACGAGCGATACAGATTCACCAACCCGTTGATTTCATAAGCCCAAAACCGCGATTTGGTGCTGATGTCCAAAGCCCCGGTCAACGAGGCGGAAACGGCCGGGTCGTTGAAATTCTGCGAAACAAAATAGATGTTCGGCTGCCCGGTGCGGGCGTTCACGAAGGGAATGCCAAAGAACGGTTGCCCGTTGCTGCCGCCGCTAAAAGTCGCGGTTTCGCCCCCTTGTTCCAGCATAAACCCGACAAGTTCGGCGCCAAATGTGGCCTCATTGTCGAACCACATCCCTGTCTGAAGGCGAAGGCCAGAACGGACGCCGAAGTCGATGGACTTGTCCCCGTACAGAACCCGGGTGGAGGGGCGGTCGAGCGACCCGGCAAAAGGGTCTGATTGGGAGCCGGTGGTGACGTATGGTGAATTGACGGGCATCCCCTTGGTCCACCACATCAAATAATCAGCGGCCACCCACCATGTCGGCCCGCCGACGTCATTCCGGAGGGTGACAATCGGGAGCGGTGTTTCCGGTAGAATTTTGTCCGCTGACGATTCCACCTTCTTGATGGGGTCGGAAACGGCACCCAACTTGTCAACATCCGGCAGGATAGGCTTGGGTGCAGGAACGGCATCGGGTTGTTTGGCCGGGATCGTTTCCGGCTTGGCGTCTTTCGGTTTCGGTTCGGGATCACCGGCCGACGCCGAGCCGACGCCGACCGCCAACACCAGAGCCAACATCCTTGGATTCATGATAAAACTCCGACATCCGTGTCGAGAAACCAAACCGTCACCGATCATATCGTCGAGAAACCTTGCCAACCACTTGGATCAACGAGGCCGCACCAGGGTCCAAAGATTCCGCGTCCGGGGCAAACGTAGCCACCACGGAATGCGATCCTCGGGCCAGTGTGGAAATCGAGAATTTGGCATGCCCCTTCGCATCTGTCGCCACTTTGGCGACGACGTGGCCGTCAATGGTGAACGTGAACGTTCCGCTCAGCGATTTTTCCAAGGGGTTCACGATTCCCGTTCGCTGGCTGGCATCCGGAATCACCGTGGCCGTGAACGTCACCAATCGCCCGAGGGCAGACGGATTGGCAGAACTGGTCAGCGTCACTCGCGTGTTCGCCTTGAATTCGTAGGCCCCGATGTCAATGTGGCCGCCCACCCGGCGGGCAAAACCCTTGCCCCGTTGGTCAAAAGTCGAGGGGGGCGAAAAGAAATTGTCCCCGGCGTTGATCGCCGCGCTGTTGCTCTTTAGCGACAGAGTGGCCGACTGGCCACCGTTGTTCGCCAGCGTCCGCAGTTGGGGATTGTTGGTGTCAGCGGCCGTGTCCAACAGGTTGTTCGGCCCGGCAATGTTAATCTCGTCCTGGGTGCCCTGACCGTACTCGCGGATGATGCTGTTGCGGGCTTCAAAAGTTCCTTCAATGTCGAAGGCCAGATCGTTCGGAGCATCCGAGTCCGTGTTGTCCGAAAGGATCGAATTCACCAGTTCTGCGTTGTTATTCGACCGCAACCCGCCGCCATAAAATAGTAATTCTCCGTTTTCAACATTAGCCGTGTTCGAGTTGAATGCAATTGTGCAGTTGGTGATGGTCACTTTTCTTGAAACATCCGAGACAAAGATCGCCCCGCCGCCTCCTGAATCATCGGTGTTCGTGTTGGAATTGCCGGTAAACGTACTGTTCCACAAGAAACTAGTGTTCGATTCGTCATCAAAGGCGATGGCCCCGCCGCCGTCCGCCGCCGAATTGTTCACAAACAACGAATTGCGGATATCGACGCCCCCGCCAACCAAAATGGCCCCGCCGCTCTGGTCCTCGCCGGTCTTTCCGTTTTGCATGGTCACGTCATTGATGAAGAGAAAAGCTCCGGCTTCCACTTCCATGAGGCGAAAGGCCGTTTCAGCCCCGCTCTGCCGCTCAATCGTTGCCCCTTTGCCGTTGATCGTAATTTTGGCCGGTCCCCCGGAGGATCGGTTGTCGGCCGTGATTATGGCGAGACCATCCCCGGATTCAACGCCCGCCTCGGCCGTTAACGTGTATCGGCCCCCTGCGGCCAAGTTGATTGTGTCGTCAACAGAATTGGCGTTGGATGCGACGATGGCGGCGTTGAGCGCAGCCACGTCCCCGTTGGCGATGTTAAACACCGCCGGGCAGTCTCGCGATTCCAGAAGATGAACACCCAAGGCAGGTCGATTCTGTTGTTTCGGGTTGGCCATGTGTCACGAACCGTTAGAAAGATTATCATCCGCACGACCGGCAAACCTGAGCCAAACCGCCAAACGCGGCCGGAATCTTCCAAAGACCCGATCCGAACGACCGGATCGGGTTGCCCAAGTTCGCCAAATCTTGTGCAACGATAAAAAGGATGCCAGATGAAGCTATTCGCCACTTTAGCATGTTTCCTCAGCCTTGCGTGGGCAACCGCGGCTGAGCCGCTTCCCAAGGCCACCCCCTTTACCGCGGAAAAGGGTTTCACGCCGGGTATCGAGGGGCCCGGTTGTGATGCGGCCGGGAATGTGTTCGTCGTGAATTTCGCCGAACAACAGACCATCGGCAAGGTGACGCCCGACGGCAAAGCCGAGGTTTGGGTGAAGCTGCCGAACAAAAGCACCGGCAACGGCATCGTGTTTGACAAAGCCGGCATGATGTACGTGGCCGATTATGTGGAACACAATGTGTTGAAAATCGACCCGGCGACAAAGAAGATCACGGTGTTTGCCCATGAACCAAAAATGAACCAGCCGAACGACCTCGCCATCGCCGCCGACGGCACGCTCTACGCCAGCGACCCGAATTGGGAGAAAAAGACGGGCCAGCTTTGGAAGATCGGCACAGACGGCAAGACCACCCTCATCGCCGAAAAGATGGGCACCACCAACGGCATCGACCTCAGCCCGGACGGCAAAATCTTGTACGTGAACGAGAGCGAACAGCGCAATGTCTGGGCCTTCGACGTGACCAAGGACGGCCTGATCGAGAACAAACGGTTGCTGAAGAAATTTGACGATTTCGGTTTCGACGGGATGCGGATCGATGTTGAAGGCAACCTCTACATCACCCGGCACGGCAAGGGCACTGTGGTGAAGCTATCTCCGAAAGGCGAAGTTTTGAAGGAATACGACGTGCTGGGCGCGATGCCGAGCAACCTTTGCTTCGGCGGCCCGGACGGCAAGACGATCTATGTGACCGAAGTGGCCAAGCAACGCTTGGTGAGTTTCCGCGTGGATGCACCCGGCTTGGCTTGGAAACGGTTTCAGAAGTAAAAGGACGAGATGACTGTCACGGTCAACAAGTTTTTGCCGCGACAGTCTCGATTCGTTTTAAAACCATGTCATCGGCGAGAAACGACCTCATGACTGACAATCCCCCTGACATCGCCGAACTCGCCGGGGGATTTATCCATGAGATCAAAAACCATCTCAGCACGTTTAACCTGAACCTGCAATTGCTGGCCGATGACTTTGCCTCTCCTCAAACGCCGCGTGAGCGCAAGGCCAAACAGCGAATTGACCGGTTGACGCAACAAGCCCAGAAGCTGGTGGATGTCTCCAATGATTTTCTAAGGTTCGCCCGAGCCCAGGAAATCCGCCGACAACCGGAGAACCTCTCAGATGTGCTGGATGAAATGATCGACTTCGTCGGCCCCACGCTACGGGCGGCGAACATTCAGATTAACACCTATCCCGCGCCCAACCTGCCGCCGATTCCGATGGATCGCGAACTCATCAAACAAGCTCTTTTAAACCTCCTGCTGAACGCGGAACAAGCGATGCCCGACGGGGGGGAAATCGTGTTGCAAACCCGGCGGGAAGGGGACAACGCCTGCGTCGATGTCATTGACAATGGCACTGGCATCAGCGCGGAAACATTGCCAAAAATCTTCCGGCCTTTCCACACCACCAAACCCGGCGGAACCGGCTTGGGGTTGGCCACCAGCCGCAAGATCCTGCGAGCCCACGGCGGCGATCTCACCGTTCAAAGCGAACCGGGACGCGGCACCAAATTCACCCTTTGCATCCCTCTCCCGAAATCGTGACCACCATGCCCGAATCGGCCCTCATCATCGGTTGCGGTTACCTTGGCCGAGTGGTTGCTCGTCGATGGATCGCCAAAGGCTTTCAAATTTCCGCCCTCACCCGGTCCAAACCGGCCGAACTGGCGGCACTGGGAATCACTCCGGTGATCGGAGATGTCACCGAACCGGCGAGTCTTGTTCTTCCGGCTTCGGATCATGTTCTATATGCCGTGGGCATGGACCGGACGGCCGGGAAGACCATGCGGGATGTGTATCTGACTGGCCTGGCAAACTTGTTGGAACGGTTGCCACCAACCAAGTCGTTTATCTATGTGAGTTCCACTAGCGTCTATGGGCATACGAACGGCGAATGGGTTGACGAAGCCTCGGCCACTCAACCCATCGAAGAAAGCGGCAAATTGCTTCTGGAATGCGAACACCTGCTGCACTCGAAAAAGCCAGAGGCCATAATCCTCCGCTTCGCGGGCATTTACGGCCCCGGCCGGGTGATCCGGCGGGCCGCCATCGAACGCGACGAACCGTTGACTGCCGATCCCGAAAAGTGGCTGAACCTAATCCATGTTCACGACGGGGCAGCCATCGTCGAAGACGTGAGTGATCGCCCTCAACAAGGCGAAATCTTCAACGTCTCAGATGGAACCCCCGTCACCCGCCGGGATTTTTACACACAGATGGCCATCCTGCTGAACGCTCCGCCAGCCCGATTCAACCCGCCCGTTCCCGGTGAAACGACCGGAACCCATGACCAAACGAACCGCCGCATTTCCAACAAAAAACTCCGCGACGCTTATGCCACGGAGTTTGAGTTTCCCGATGCAGAATCGGGCTTGCGGGCTTCTATCGGCTGAAGAGTTCCCGACTTGCGTTATTTGGTGGCCGGCCAGCCTGAGTGCTTTTTGATGAACTCAAAGGTTCCGATGCCCCGGATTTCATGGCCTCCCACGAAGTATTCAATCTCGGTGCGGTCGCCGATGCCAAGTCGTTTGGCGTAATGATAACGCACCTTGGCGTACTCATAGGAAACCATCTCGTCCGAGCCGACGCCATCGTCATGCCCGCGTTCGACCATAAACGGCCGGGGTGCGATCAGATAAGCCATCTCCGCATAGTTGAATGTCTTGCCGAGGTTAAATTCGTACATCTCGTATTCGCCGGTGAACATGTAACTGTTCGGATACAGCATCGATACGTTCTTGCCAATCCACTCGTTAAAGTCCCCGGAGCAAATTGAATACTTGTACTTGGTGAGAATGGCCGGCACCCGCACGGCCGTTTTGCCGCCGTAACTCAGGCCATAGAACCCGATGTTGTTGCCGTCAACATGCGGAATCGTCGGCAGCCAGTCCAGAATGCGTTCGTGTTGCCGAACGATGAAGCTGAACAGAGATAATTTCAGCGGATTGGCCTTGCGTTGCAACACCCGAAAATCATCCCGGCCGATGTACGGGTTCTGCGGAGCGAAGACGATGTACCCCAAATCGGCCAGTTGCGCCCCGAATGAGTTGTAATACGGTGTTTTCTTGGTCGGGTCGCACACATCGGTCGGCCGTCCTTCCAACCCGTGCTGGCACACCACCACTGGCCGTTTTTCGAGCGGCTTCATGTCTTTCGGCAACAACAAAATCCCATAAGCGAACACATCCGAGTACAAGTCAAGCTTGACCTCGTATCCCTTCCATTTCGGCGTGTCATAAATCTCGCGGGCCTTGGGATTTGGCTTCTCCGTCGGAGCCGGAAGTTTGCCGATCACTTCTTCGTCAAAGTATTTTCGCACGGGTTCAATGGAAGCGACGTACCCATTCCGGGACTTATAATCGAGATTGGCGAACCGTTCCCAGCGTGTCGGTTCGCTCGCCCGCCACTCGGCTTGTACATGATCGCGGATTTGGGTGAAGAGACGTTTTTGACGGTCTTCTGCTTCCATGTGTCGGAGGGCTGCGTTTTTCGGAAAATTAGGTTTTCCGGGTGCCACAAATGTTTGGGCAATGCCCATCCTTTGCATCAAATTCTCGATCACCGATTGCATGCCTTTCTCCGCAATCTTCGGATCGGTTGATTTGGGGTCTGCCATACCACAATCAACAAGCGATAACTTGGCTCCTTTGATGATTTTGCCTTCAAGTCGATTGTAACGCGATTCGAGTTCTTTCCATTCGTTCGCAAAATGGTCTTTTGAAAGTGGCACAATATTGCCGGGTGTGGTGCCGAGGCCGGTCCCGGAGTTCGGCACACGGCCCTTGATAATCAAATCATTATTGTAACCGATACAGATCGATTTGGGATATATCAGTTCGCCCAGACCTGCGAGGCCAAACTCCTTCACAACAGCCCATACATTCCGATCGATTGGTTCTTGCCACATCGAAGGCAACGGCCCGGCATAACCAATGCTGGCCACTGTCTGAAACCGTGAATCCAATGCCGCAAGGTACAAGGCAATGACACCCCCTTCGCCGTTGCCGATCACCCCGCACGGTAGATCGCTCTTCTTTGAATACAACAGATCAACGGCAGCAATCGCCCGCTGGACTTCATATCCGATCAAATGCCGACCCATCTCATAGCCCATACGATACAGGAACTCACGATGCGGTTGAGTGGTGACACGCTTGGCCGCATCGCTGTTGGATAATGTCGTCTCACGGCTAATTAACGTTGGCACGATCACGCGGATATTTTGTTCAACGAGCAACCGGGCGAATTGCTTCTCGGGCGAGACCGCATCGGTCAATCCGCAAATGTCTTCCGGAGTCTGACCGGCATCCGGGATGGCCACCACTTGAGCAACGGCTTCTTTCTTGGGTTCGAGCCAGAGACCTTCCCCTGTGATGCCATGAATCACCCGCCATCGCACCGCCGTGATTGTGTATTTGTCTGTTTCTCCGAGTGCGGCAGGCTTTCCAAGAGGAACGATCACCTCACCGTGAATGTCCGACGGCCATTCTTTGATGCCTAAAATCTCCCGCAGTCGCGTCTCTTTGGGAAAGGGTTTGCTTGCCTGTTCGGCTTGGGCCTTTTCCAGTTCCCGCATCAGATACTTGTCGATGCCCGCCACCATCTTGGCGGCCAAGTCTCCCTTTTCAGTCAGCGGTTCGGTGCCGAAGAGTTGGTCGGCGAAGACGGGGGCGGCACACAATACGGGAATCAGCAACGCGGCCCGGAACATGAAGGCTACTCCTCAAAGATGAGATCAAGGCAGGCCATCATCATGCCGCATGAGGTGGCGCGGAGCCAGTGAAATATGAGATCGTGCCGAGAATTCTTGGGAAGCATCGGCCAATGTGTTCCTGACAGACGGGCTGTTCAACCGGGTTCTGAGTGAGGTGTGGAATGACGCGGAAGTCCGCTTCATTCAACCGAGGTCTCTGTCTCTGATTGGAACAGGTTAAACGCGGCCCACCCGAGACCCAATGCGATTGCGGCGGGAAACACGGCTGATGCGGCCATGAGCATCCCCGGCGCCAGCAACGTCGAAAGCGGGGCGGCAACCGCCGCGACTCGAACACCGCCACCGACAAGACCAAGAGCGGCCGCCGAGGCATCCCGGACTTGGCCGGAAGCCGATTCGCCGGTTTTGCACCAAGTCGCAAAATGTTCGCAGTTGTTTCCAAAGAGGCAATATCCCTTTTCACCGATTTTGCCGCTCGCCCGTTGGATTACAGTGTCGGGGTTGTCGCACGAAAGATATTCTCGAACCTGAAGGCTGGAGAGGTCGCCGAAATCTTCAAGAGACGTTCGGCGAACCTCGGCCGCCGAAATCCGGGCAAAAAAATTGTCGAGGCCGATGCTTCCCGGAAGACCGCTTGACCAGTGAACGACCGTGCCGTCTCCCATGTCGATGCCGTGATGCGTCATCAAACCGGCCAACGGCACCATGAGATGATCGCCCTTCGCCATCGCCAATCCCCTGACATTTGACAAAACAACAGTGTCCCATTTGCGAATCACACGGTCAACGCTTATTGAAAGAGGCCTGGCAATGAGATGTTTGATATTCGGCACGTTCATGCTGGCTTTCACAATCACGGCATCTGCCGACACCCCGGCGGGCGTGACCCCGATCAAACGGGCGCACGCCCACAATGATTACGAACACACCAACCCCCTGTTCGACGCGCTGGACCAAGGGTTTTGCAGCGTGGAAGCCGACATCTTCCTGACCAAAGATGGCTTGCCGGTGGCTCACACGTCCGCCGCTCTGAAACCAGAAAACACCTTGCAGAAACTATACCTCGATCCGCTCCGTGAACGGGTGAAAAAGAACGGTGGCCGCGTGTTCAAAGACGGCCCGCCGTTCTTTTTGCTGATCGACATTAAAACAGAGGCGAAGACTACTTTCGCCGCTCTTTCCAAGGTTCTCGCGGAATACTCGGACATTCTGACGGAGACCCGCAACGGGAAGACCACCGTTCGGGCGGTGACAGTTATCATCAGCGGCAACACCGACCGGGAAGCGATCGCCTCGGAACCGGTTCGATACGCCGCCATCGACGGACGTCCAAAAGACTTGGATGGGAAGGAACCGGCCGTCCTCGTGCCTTGGGTGAGCGCCAGTTGGGGTTCGTTGTTCAAATGGAATGGCGCCGGGACAATGCCGGAGGCGGAACGGAAGAAAATGCGGGACTATGTGGCAAAAGCTCATGAACAGGGTCGCTTGGTCCGCTTCTGGGCGACACCGGACAAACCAGAGGCTTGGGCCGAACAACTGGCGGCCGGGGTGGATCTCATCAACACGGACAAACTGGCCGACTTGCGTGAGTTTCTTCTCAAGCAACCTTCCTCGCCACCCAAACCCTAAATTTGCCGGGCATGCTTTTGGCGTCGTGTGATTGGCCTGAATCAGGAATATGAATTTCCGCGATTCATGCTTATCACACGCCTTTCGTGGAACACACGAACGAATTCCAGATTGTTCTTGCATTAATCCGCCCCGTCCCACATACTTCACCCACCTGCCCGGACACACTTTGTCACTGATTAGACAATCTCTCCAAGGCGTTCCTCATGCCTTTTTTTCCACGCTTAGATTCGGTCAATCGTCGGCAACTGATTCAAGCTGGATTCATGGGTCTGGCGGGTGTGTCGCTGCCAGAGATACTCCGCTTGCGGTCGCTGGCGGCCGAAGGGGGCGAGTCCCCGCCCGACACCGCCATAATCTATGTCGTGTTGGGCGGCGGGGCATCCCAATTTGAAACCTACGACCCCAAGCCATCAGCTCCGGCCGAGATTCGTGGCGAGTTTGGCGCCATCAACACCAATGTGCCCGGTGTGCAGTTTTGCGAACTGATGGCCCGGCAGGCGAAGGTGATGGACAAACTGACCATCCTTCGCTCGATTTATCACCCGTCCACGCAGCACTCCTCCAGTCTGCATCTGATGCAAACGGGATATTACTGCAACGCCGCCGCCTCGGAAAACGAGATGCCGAGCATCGGATCGCATGTCGCCAAACTCCGGGGTCCGGTGGCGAAGGGATTGCCGCCTTACGTCGCGTTGCCATTCGTTCCCAATTACATCAATGCCCATGCCTTGGGGAACGGATTCAACCCCTTCACGGTTCTCGACGACCCCCGGACCAAAAACATGAGCGACGGTGAACGGGTGCGAGCCAGCCTTCCGTTCCGTATTCCAAATCTGACACTCGCAGAAGGATTGACCTCCGATCAGTTGCGGGACCGGCGAACCATTCTCTCCAACTTCGACAACGCCCGCCGTATTCACGATCTTCGGCATGATGCGGAGGCCCACGACGAATTTACGACCAAGGCATTCGAGTTGGTCACGGGACCGGCCGCCAAGCGGGCGTTTGACTTGGATCAGGAAACCGTCGGCGTTCGGGATCGATATGGCCGCAATTCCCTCGGACAAAGCATGTTGCTGGCTCGCCGGTTGGTGGAGAACGGCGTGACGTTTGTGACCCTCGGAACTTTCGGCTGGGACATGCACGCCACCTTGGGCAAGCAAATGCGCGAACTTTCCCCGTCCTACGACCAGGCGATAACGGCTTTGGTGGAAGACTTGCATGATCGTGGTCTGAACAAACGAGTGCTGGTCGTGGCGATGGGCGAATTCGGACGGGCGCCGGTGTATGCCCCCATGCAAGGCTCCAAAGAGGGGCCGGGCCGGGATCACTGGGGGGATGTGAGCAGCGTCCTGTTGGCGGGAGGCGGCCTTCCCGGCGGACAGGTCATTGGCGCATCGGATTCCAAAGGGGGAAGTCCGACGCGAAACCCCTACCGCCTCGAACGAATACTGGCCACGGCCTACCGCCACTTGGGTATCGACCCGGCCCAAACCTATCCCGACCACAATGGCCGTCCCCGAAACCTTCTGGAAATCCGCGAACCGATCCCCGAATTGAGTTGAACGCCGGGGTGTTCTCCGACACTCAGCCACCGTGTTCCGGTTTCCACCCGGTGCAGACGCCTGTGCGGATTGATTCACAAAAATGCCGGCGGCAAAGCGGGACATAACGCTCGTTGCCGCCCACTTCGACTTGTTGCCCTTCCCGCTCGACCACCCCGGATGGGGAGACTCGCACCACCATCGTGGCTTTTCGGCCACAACAGCAGATCGTCTTCAATTCCACCAGCGAATCAGCCCAAGCCAGCAAGGCGGCACTGCCCGGAAAAAGTTCGCCAAGAAAGTCCGTGCGCAGACCGTAACACATGACGGGGGTGTTCGCCTCGTCCACCACGCGGGTCAACTGTCGAACTTGCTCCTTGGAAAGAAATTGTGCCTCATCAATCAACACACAATTCGGCGGGGAAGAAGTGCATAATTCCCAAAAATTGGTATGAGCGTGAAATCGATAGGCCTCGGCCTCCAGACCAATCCGCGAGGCGATCAAGCCCTTCGCCCGGTCGTCCAGCAAGGCGGTGAACAACATCGTCCTCATGCCACGCTCGGCATAATTGTGGGCGGCTTGCAACAGGGAGGTGGATTTCCCCGCGTTCATCGTCGAGTAGTAAAAGTAGAGCTTCGCCATTCGCTTCGGGACTCCCGTTCCAATCGGGTCATTTTAGATTGACCGGGAAGGACCGAAAAAGCGGGGATTGAACAGAAATGGGCGTGGCTTCCACGGACAGACGCCCTTTCCGTCAGAACCGGCCAATTCCTTCACGAAAAATTCAATTGCAACCCGACCATCGGCAGGTATTTCAACCATCATCAACTTTTAAGCGGGCGAAACACAATGGCGACTTTTCAATGGACCCGTCGAGACTGGCTCCGTCTTACCCCGACTTCTCTGCTCGCGGCCGGAATGTGGCCCGGAGCAATGCGGGCCGACGAATCCAAGGGAAAAGACTTCTCGTTTCTGGTCGTGAATGATCTTCACTCCCTTGATGAAAAATGCCAGCCGTGGTTCGAGTCGGTCGTCAAAAAGATGAAGGAACATCCGGAAAAGCCAGAGTTCCTGATGATCTGCGGCGATCTCTCCGAGGACGGTACCGCCAAGCAACTCGACCCGGTCAAACAAATTTTCGGCGGGGTGAAGATCCCGGTCCATGTGGTGCCCGGCAATCATGATTACGTCAAAGACTCCGGGGAACGACCACATTACGATGACTTGTTCCCCAAGCAACTCAATTATCGCTTTGACCTGCATGACTGGCAGTTTCTCGCCCTTGATTCCACCGAGTCGCTCAAGTTTCAAAACACGGTTATCAACCCGGACACGTTGAAATGGATTGACGATCAGTTGCCCAAACTGGACAAGAAAAAACCGCTGGTGGTGTTCACCCATTTCCCGCTCGGCGAGGACGTGAAAATGCGGCCCAAGAACGCCGACGAGATTTTGAAGCGGTTGATGGATCACAACCTGCAAGCCACCTACAGCGGGCACTTTCACGCCTTCACGGAAAAGAAAGCCGGAAAGACGGTTCTGACAACCAACCGTTGTTGTGCCTTCAGCAAGGGGAACCACGACGGCAGCACCGAGAAGGGATACTTTCTCGTGAAGATCGTAGACGGAACGTTGAAGCGAGAATTCATTCAGATGAATTAGACTCAACCGTCACGCCACAATTTCCTTGACGACCCGGCCGTGAACATCCGTTAGCCGGAAATCGCGGCCGGCGTAGCGATACGTCAGCTTTTCGTGGTCGAAGCCGAGTAAATGCAACATGGTGGCGTGCAAATCGTGAACATGGACCCTGTTTGTTTCAGCCTTGAAGCCAAATTCGTCGGTCGCCCCCACAATGGTTCCCCCCTTTGTTCCACCCCCCGCTAGCCAGCAGGTAAAGCCATAATGGTTATGGTCGCGGCCGTTCAGCGCGGGTAGTTCGGCGACCGGGGTTCGGCCGAATTCGCCACCCCACAACACCAACGTGCTGTCGAACAACCCCCGGCGTTTCAGATCGGTCAAAAACGCGGCAATCGGCTTGTCCCACTCGCCGGCTAGTTTTTTGTGTTGTCCTTCAAGACCATCGTGGTTATCCCACGGTTGCCCGCCGCCGCTCCACACTTGCACGAACCGCACCCCCTTCTCGATCAGCCGACGGGTGTAGAGCAGTTGTCGGCCATGTGTCGTGTCTCCGTATAACTCGCGGGTTTCTTTGGTTTCCTTGGTCAAATCAAACGCATCCGTCGCCTCGCCTTGCATCCGGAAGGCAAGTTCAAACGTCCGCACGCGGGCTTCCAGTTGGGCATCCGCGTGGCGCGCGGCCATGTGCTCTGCGTTCAACATCTTCACCAAGTCGAGTTGTTCTCGTTGGCGAGCAATCGGCATCTCCGAATTGCGGATGAACGCCACCAGCTTTTCAACCTCGGCATATTTGGTGTCGAGATAAGTTCCCTGATAGACACCGGGCAAAAATGCCGACCGCCAGTTTTGGGTGGTGACAATCGGATACCCGCCGGGACACATGACCACGAACCCCGGCAAATTGCGGTTCTCGCTTCCGAGGCCATAGGTCACCCATGAACCGAAACTCGGCCGGGGAAGCCGGCCATCCCCGCAGTTCATGAGCATCAACGATGGTTCATGATTTGGTACATCCGCATACATCGACCGGATCACGCACAGGTCGTCAATATGCTCGGCCGTTTTGGCGAACAGGTCGCTCACCTCGATCCCGGACTTGCCGTACTTCTTGAACGCAAATGGCGACCGCATGGCAACGCCGGTCTTGCGCTCCGTCCGGAGATTCGTCGTCGGCAGAGGTTTCCCGTGGTACTTGTCGAGAGCGGGCTTCGGGTCAAACGTATCTACCTGAGACGGCCCGCCGTTCATGAACAGGTGAACAACATGCCTGGCTTTCCCGGCAAAGTGCCCCGGTTTGGGAGCCAGCGGATCGTTGACCGCCGGGGCCGCCCCCGCGTCGTCGGCCATCACCCCGGCGAGAGCCATCATTCCAAGGCCAGTGCCACAACGAGTGAGGGCTTCGCGTCGTGAAATTGGAAACATCTGTCGGCCACCCTTGGGAGGTTATCCGGGCAATGGTTTCGGCGAGGAACGAGCAAAGTCTAAAACCCATTGACGCTGTTCAGGAGTTTCGGGCACGTCGCAACCGCGTGCCAAACTAACCTGCCCGATGGCCGCATTGGGATCGGCCCCTTTCCAGATCAAAAGACAAATAGCCACGACCGCCGCCCGTCCGATGCCTTGTCGGCAATGAATGCCGATGTTTTTGCCGTCCGCAGACATTTCCGCAAGAAACATAATTAATTCGGCAAACGCTTCTCGTGATTCGGGGATACAGCGATCATTGATCGGCAACGAAATGAACCTGATGCCATTTAGGCCGCACTGTTCTTCTTCCTGGGCAAGGTCGAGATCGGCCACTTCGTCCGGCGTGAGCAGGGAAACCACAATATCAACTCCGGCCTGCCGCCAGGCGGGTATCTCGTCCTCAAGCCAGTCACCGCCTCGGGGTCGGGGCATGATCGCCACGCGCCCGGAGGAGGCGCCATCTACCCAATACAAGTTTATTCTCACGGCATTATCTCCCCAACGCAGGGTGTCTCATCGATAGCCTCCTCAATCCACAAACGCAAACTCATTGGTCAACAACAACCCGTGAGACAGATCCAGCCACCGCTCGGCTTCGGAGCCTTTCGCCACGAATGCCAGCAACTTTGTTCGTTCCGTGTCCGTTGGCTTCCGGGAAAATGCGGCAAGGAACAGGGCGTCCAGTTTTTCAGCCGGCGTCTTCGTTCCCTTGATGACGGGCGAGTTTACCAAGCGACGGGCGGCATCGCGGGCGAAGGGGCCGTTCATCAAATAGAGGGCTTGCGGGGCCACAGTGGTTGATGTTCGTTCCGGGCTGGTTGCGGCGGGGTTCGGCACATCGAAGGTGGCAAGCAGACTTGGAAATTCCAGGCGGTCAATGTAGCCGTATACGGCCCGGCGGGTTTTCCCGGCGAAGAGTGGTACAGATGGGCCGCCGATGGTCGTATCCAGACTGCCCGAAACCGCCAGTAAAGAGTCATGCAATGATTCAAATTCAAGACGACGGCGGTTCTGCTTCCACAGTAAGCGATTCTCCGGATCGGCGGCGACCCCGTCTTCGCGGTGCTGGCTTGATTGCCGATAAGCGGCCGAGGTGACGATTTGCCGGTGAAGCTTTTTCACGCTCCAACTGTTGGTCATCAACTCAGAGGCCAGCCAGTCAAGCAGTTCCGGATGGGTGGGCGGGTCGCCGCGAAGGCCGAAATCGCCGGGCGTGTTCACCAATCCCCGGCCGAAGTGGTGCATCCACACCCGGTTGACGAACACGCGGGCCGTCAATGGATTGTCCTTCGATGCCACGGCTTTCGCCAATTCCAGTCGGCCACTGCCTTTCACATACGGCTGTCGTTGCGTGTCAACGACCTTGAGAAACTGCCGGGGAACCGGTTCGCCCAACCGGCTTGGCTGGCCGCGAATGAAGACTCGCGGATCGAAAGGGCGGTCACCGTCAAGCAAGACCATCGCCCTTGGAGGTCCCTTGGCGGCATGTGTTTCCACTTCCTTGATAAGTTTCTGATACTCCCCCTGCGTGGCCCGGTCAGGGAAGAGCGACAGGAACCCCCAATCAAGGGCCAGTGGGGCATCGGCCGGAGATGTCGGGCCGTAGAGAGTGGAACGCAATGCCTCTGCGGCCGGATCGGGAAGCGGGCCTTTTGCCCCGGCGGCAACCCACGCTTTCTCTGCGTCGGCGAGCAGTTTGCCATATCGATCAGCGACGTCTTTCATCGTTTTCGGCGGCATGGCAAAGGCCGTCCGCACCAATGGATTGTCGGCTTCCTCATGCTTGATGGTCGTCGCCTTGGCGGCAAATTCAGCATCCGGCAAATCGGCGTAACGATGCCAGACGGCCCATGTCGTGTCACGTCGTTTGCGGGTCGTCTCCAAGAATGCGCGCCAACGGGCGATCATCGCGGGGTTCAGATCCCCTTTGTCGGCAATCAGCATGAAATCATCGGCCGGTGGCTGATTGCGGGCGGCATGGGCGGCGAGCAGATAATCCCCGGCTCTGGTCCTCGCCTGAGTGACGAGTTCTTTGTGCTTGCCCAGCACAAAATCCATCAACTGTTTTTCTTTCTCGACGAGTTCGGCCGCAAATTTTTTGTACTCGGCCGTGTCCGGCGGCGTCCCCCAAAGAGGCGGGATAGTCGGCTCGGTACAACTGCGGAAGATGCCATAAAGCGAGTAGTAATCGGCCTGCGGAACAGGATCGAATTTGTGATCGTGGCAGCGGGCACACGACACGGTCAGCCCCATCAGCCCGCGGGTGATTGTGTCAATCCGGTCGTCGATCATGTCGTGGGTGTTTCCCATGAAATGCCCGCCGACGGTGAGAAAACCAAGGGCGGCGAGGGATTTCTTGTCCTCCAGTTCGAGCTTGTCAGCCGCGATTTGCTCCATCACAAAGCGGTCGAACGGCACATCCCGGTTGAACGCCCCAATCACGTAATCACGATAGGTCCAAGCCCACGGGTAGTTCTTCTCCTCGAAGAAAACGTACCCTTTGTTGTCCGCGTATCGGGCGACATCAAGCCAGTGCCGGCCCCAGCGTTCGCCGTAGCGGGGGGAAGCCAGCAAACGATCAACAACTTTCCCATAAGCATCCGGCGATTGATCCGCCTGAAACGCGGCAACCTCTTCGGGTGTCGGCGGCAACCCATGCAAATCAAAAGTGAGACGACGAATCAATGTTCGCCGATCCGCTTCCGGGGATGGCGACAGCTTCTTCTCGGTCAGTTTCGCCCGGATGAACGCATCCACCGGATTTGCCGCGTCGGACACAGGCAAGGCTGGTCTTTTGACAGGTCGAAAAGACCAATGATCCACCCCATTGGCCGCGACCTTCTCCGGGGGATGCAACACCACCTTGGCCGGCCACGGGGCGCCGAGGGTCACCCATTTCTCAAAAGCAGCCACCTCGGCAACGGAGAGTTTACCATCTTGAGGCATCTTCACTTCGCCGACATGCTTGATGGCCGCGATCAACCGGCTTTCGGCCGGTTTGCCGGGAACAATCACCGGACCATCGGTCCCTCCGGCGAGAGCCGCCTCGCGGGTGTCGAGTCGAAGCCCGGCTTTCTTGACCGTCGGCCCGTGACAGGAAACACACCGTTCGACCAGCACCGGCCGGATCGCCTTCTCGAAGAAATCCTCTCCCGCCGGTTCAGAACGGACTTGTCCGATGAGACCGAGAAGCAGGGCGAGAGCAACGGCACGTCGGGACATGCTTGGCTCCTATGGATGAGGGCGTCCGACGGAGAAAAAATGGGTCTGTTGATCAAACTCAGGCGGGAGAGGATTTCATGCTGATTTTGATTGTCAATCATATGCCTGGAAAATTCCAGAAGCATTTCCGATGTTTTCAATCGTTCAACAGTGGCAGCAGAAGGCGATCAACATCAGCCTCTGTTTTCATTTCGGGCACATCGGTGAACAGTTCCCATGTCTCGGTTAGTTCCGCGTGCTGACCGGGATTGAGGGTGCAAAGCGCGCCGACGGTTTCCATCTCCAACATGTCTTCGTTGGAGAAAGTTTGGTAGACGGTTCCCATGTCCGGGTACGCGGCCCAATCGTGCCGGGTGAAACGCTTCACGAAAACGGTTCCCTGATTCCAATACGCCACCCACGGCACATGATGAGCCAGCCCGATTTTGGTCGGACCTTTCTTCGCATTCTGACGAAGGAAGATGTATTGCTTTCCGAACGTCCAGCGGTCATCGGTGAAGTCAAAGTAGGGCCAGAGAATGATCGACTGATTCGGGGCAAAATCGGACGGATTTTTGGCCTTCAACGGATGGCCGGGATGATTGAACTTCGCCGGCAAGGGAAGGATTTCCATGCCACCGGGAGCCATCACCGTCGGCCCCCAAGGCGCCAGCGTGGTGGCGGTCTGGCCGGTGTTGGTCACCCGCAGTTTCACATGAACCCGCGAGCCGGTTTCTTCCAATCGCAGTTCCATCACCTTTTGGATGCCGTACTGCGTTTCTTCCGGCGGCGTGAACCGGGCGGCAAACTGACCCAGTGGCGTGACTTGAACAGCCTTGTTGTCCGGGCAATAGGTCCGCGTCAAATCTTCGGGGGCGATCCAGAAACGCAGGCCGCCGCGAATCTGCCATTCGGCTTCGCCGGACTTGCCCATCATTTCATCGTAATTCTTCATCACATTGTGACCGCCCGGCGCGCGGTAGCAAATCACGCGAGGGCCGACTTCGTTGGTGACGATGAGTTCCACCCGCCCGTTCGAGAGCCGGGTGTTCGATTTCCAACCGCGATATTCGACGCTGTCCAGCATGACAATTCCTTGACACGGATAAGGAGAGTACGTTTAACCGATGAGCCGCAATCCCTTGGGAAGCGATTCGCCGAAGAGTTGCCCCCGGTCGGCCGCTTCCATCTCGATCACTTGTTCCAGCATCGGCAGCCACTTGGCCGCCATCGGCAGATGTTTGAGAGTGTCGATTACGTTGGTGCGAACGGCCTCATCGACATCAAGCGATCTCTGGCCGGTCAGCCGGGCCATGTTCGCCAGACAGAATGCCCATCCATTGCGCTCGCTGTCGTTTTCCGGCTTGAAGGAGAGCAATGTCTCGATCATTGGTTCAACGATCTGCGGATGCAGCACCAGATTCAACGGGCCATAGAAAAGCGTGCGGGAGGCAATCCGGGTGAGCGACCAAAACACATAGGTGGGAACCGGCGCCTTGGCTGTTTGCCGAATGAGGGCATTCGCCAAGGCTTCCTTGGTCCGCAGATCAAGCCGTTCGAGACTGGCGGCGGCCCGCCACATTTCGGCCAACTCGTTGGCCCCCGGTTTGGAAACCGCTTTGCCCTTGGCTGGAATGAGAATGGGCCGCAAACGGTTCATGAGCGTGTTTTGTAGAGCCGAGCCAAGACCACCGGCCACCCGTCTCCACATGATCCAATAATCCGCGCCCCCCTCGACTTGTTGAGCGGTCAACCCGGATGATTTTGGCGGGGAGGAAAGCATTTTCCAAAGCTGGTCGATGCGATAACGATCAAGAGAATCGCCAAACCCCGGACGCAACGAAAAGCCGACGAGATGATACCAGCGATTCAAATGGGCCGCCGACCGGGTGCGATGCTCGGCCTGTTCTTCGTAAACAGTCCACAATCGGCGGCACAATCCCATCGGCCAATCGCCACGACTGGTCTCCAACACGTTTTCCAAATTCTTGGTCAACTCAGTCGGAACTCCCAGCCCTTGAAACGTATCCGCGACCAACTCACGGGCTTTGCTCACTAATTCTTCGGGGAAGACATCCGTTGCCTCTTGTCGACCGCCTCCCTCGTCGCCCGCGTTGCCGTCGTCGGTCACAATGTCACGGACATTGAATTCCAATCGCCATTTGTTGTCCCCCGCCTTGGCATTGCAGAAGAGTTCCAGCGTGCCAATTTCAGTGCAACGGGCCGAGAGCGTCACCGGAACTTGTTTCACGCCGCTTCGCTTGCCGCCGCGCAAAATCGTGTGCATCGGCGGCAGTTTCAGTAATTGATCGTTGGCAATCGTCAGCAAATCACCGGGCTTGTCTTTCCCTCGCACGGTGGAACTGAACAACGGGAACAACACGGGTTCGCCCAGCGCCAGTTCCAATTCCGGCTTGGCCAGGGTGACTTCCTGACCTTCTTCCAATCGCCGGGGAACCACGCACAACACCGGGGCCGATCCGTCCGGTTGTCCGGCATCCACGGCGATGTAATAACTCCGGGGAATCCCGCCACCGATTCGCTTCCCGCCGCTGTGCCGCAACCAGCCTTGGTAAGCCGCCCCCCAAGCCACTGCGAGGTCGAGCGACGGATTGGCCAGAATCAACGGGTTCCAATTGTCGCCATACCAAGGCCGCATTACGTCTACAAGACGATCCCGCAAGGCTTGGGGCTGGAACACGCCGCCATTGAAGAGAATCGCATCCGGCCGTTCGTCTTCCTTGAGTTGCCGACGCAAGAACCCGGCCAAATGCCGGGTGACGGCCGCATCAGCCACATAGGGCAGGCCAATTTCCTGCAAACCGCCACGGGAGATCTTGGTGGCCTCGGCTTCTCGCGACACGAACGGAAAGAAACCATCGAAAATCGCCTGCTGCACATCAACAGGGGTGATGCTAGTATGGATGGCGCCGCCGATCACCGACCGACCACGGCCTTGCACGGTTACCGATACACTGGCCGGAGGTTTCGGGGCAAGCAAGACTTCTTTCGCTTGTCGGCATGACTGAACTAAAAGGCCGAACTGGGCCGCGTCGAGTTTTCCGGCTTGCGGCAACCGCGTCTCGACGAGTTTCGCCAAGGCAAGGTCCATGTTGTCCCCGCCGAGCAACAGATGGTCACCCACCGCTTCGCGGATGAACGTGAGTTCACCAGTATCCTCGGCTGCCCGGATCAAGCTGAAGTCGCTCGTGCCCCCGCCGACATCCACCACCAGACAACGCATTCCGGGGGCCATCTTGGTCACTTCGACCGGATCGCTGAGGCCCAGCCAACAGTAAAACGCCGCCTGCGGTTCTTCCAACAAGGTGACATTTTTAAGTCCGGCATCTTTCGCGGCCTGCATCGTCAGATTTCGGGCTACGTCGTCAAATGAGGCGGGGACGGTCAGCACGACGTTTTGAAGTTCGAGGTGATCGGCATCCTCTCGCTTCGGCATGCTGTTCCAGCCGCTCACGAAATGCTTCAAATATCGGGTCGAAACTTCCAACGGACTGAGCCGGGGAACTTCCGGCGGGGCATTCCACGGCAGCAAAGGGGCCGTGCGGTCCACCCCCGGATGACACAGCCAGGACTTCGCCGAGGAGATTAACCGGCCGGGAATTTTGGAGCCGTGATTGCGTGCGAATTCGCCGACGGCATCCGTCGCCGATGGGTTCCACGGCAACGCCACCGATCCGGGGGGCAAATCGTGGGAACCGGGGAGATATAAAAACGACGGCAACAGCGAGCGTTCCCCCATCTGTCCGGCGGCGACGAGTTGCGGCACAGGGAAGGTTTTCAGCCCAAGGTTGCCGACCCGAGGCCGGTTTTGGAGATCGATGTACGCCAGGGCGCTGTTGGTGGTCCCGAGATCAATCCCGACAAGGTAACGCATTCGCAAAACTCTGATGGCACAACCGGGAAACGAAGATCGCTTCCCCCGTTCTTCCGACACATGGGGTCTATACTAGCCGGATGGACACGAACGCCATCGGTTTGGACATCGGCGGGGCCAACCTGAAACTCGCCACTGCCAGCGGGATCGCGCAATCCCGGCGATTTGAACTTTGGAAACACCCCGCCCGACTGGCGGCCGAACTAACAGACTTCCTGAAGGACATCCCGCCTGATTTGCCTGTCGGTGTCACCATGACCGGCGAATTGTGTGACTGCTTCCGCACCAAGCGGGAAGGCGTCCGGCACATTGTTCAGGCCGTCGAGGAAGCGTTAGCAGGGCGAGATATCGCCTATTGGTCAACAGAAGGAACGTTTTTGTCGGCGGCCGAAACGTGCGAACAACCACTGAAAGTGGCCGCCGCCAACTGGCACGCCCAAGCCACGTTTGTCGGCCGGTTCGCTCCAATGGGCTTTGCCATCATGATTGACACCGGTTCGACAACCACGGACGTGATTCCGCTGTTTGATGGAAAACCCAAACCGATGAGAGAGACCGATGTCGGACGATTGCGTTCCGGCGAGTTGCTGTATTTCGGCGTTCGCCGAACGCCCCTTTGCGCCATCGTTCAGGATGGATGCGCGGAATTCTTTGCCACCATACAAGATGTGCATGTTCTGTTGGGAAACCTGCCGGAAGAACCGGACAACCTCGCCACGGCTGATGGTCGCTCTATGACCAAGGAATTCGCCTGGGAGCGGATCGCCCGGATGATTGGTGGTGATCGGGACACGCTCACTAATGATGAAGTCATCGAATATGCGAACAAGGCCATCTCTGCACAAGGCAAATTGCTGATGGGATCAGTCCAATGGATTGAAGAGGATGCTTCCCGCCCGCTGGATCGCGTGATTTTGTCCGGTTCCGGGGAATGGATGCCCGCCGATGTGTTTCGGACATATCGGCCGAAACTCTCGCAAATTCGGCTGTCTGAAAAACTGGGTTCCGAGATCAGCGAGGCGGCCTGCGCTTACTCTGTCGCCGTGCTGCGATCGGAACGGCAACGATGAAAGATCGAATCGTCGCCAAAACCGGCGGAAGCCTCTTCGACATGGGAGACTTGCGACATCGTTTGCGGGCATGGCTTGATTCGACAACCCCATCTCGCGTTCTTTTCATCGCCGGGGGCGGGGAATTGGCTGATGGAATTCGGAACTTGCATCACACCCACGGCCTGCCCGAAGAAACTTCACACTGGCTCGCCATCCGAACGATGAGCGTGAATGCCTATTTTCTTGGGTCGTTGTTGGGTCTCCCCGTGATCGATTCGTTGGAAAACTGGACAGAAAGCGCGGTGCTGGACCCCCTGCCTTGTTTTCTCTCAGACGAGGGTCAACCGGGGGCGTTGCCGCATAATTGGAAAGTGACCAGCGATTCGATGGCGGCTCGGGTCGCCCAATTGGCCGAAGCGAACCTTGTGTTGTTGAAATCTGCCATGCCGCCCGATTTGCCGGATTGGGAATCCATCTCCCTCGCGGGATATGTGGACCGCTATTTTGCCAAAATCATCAGTGATGCAAACCTGACAGTGAATTGTGTCAACTTCCGGGATTTTCCCGGATGAGGCGGGCCAGTTCGGCCACCCGTTCCTCGCTCACGCTCCCGTTTCTTCCCCCCACGCACGCGGCCCCGCGAACCGCGATCCAATCCGGTTGCATCGCTACAATCGCGGGAATTAGCGTGAAATTCAACGACCCCGCCACCGCAATCTGTGTGCCCCGCTTCCGCAACATCTCGATCAGCTTTTCCAAGTCTTTCCGGCTGATCCAATCAATGAGGCCCCGCCCATCTTTCACAAAGGTGTCAATCAAAACCAATGGAACAGACACCTTTTCCAACAGGTTGTGAAGTTCGGCCAACGTCGGCGAATCGGCCAAATGGCTGTCCGCGTAATGCACCAGCACTGCACGCGGCCCGACTGTGCCAACAATCTCGGTGGTCGCCTCCGCAAGCTGCCCGCGTTTTCCAGCCAATCCCCATTTCACAAACTTCAGTTTCGGATCAATGATCGTGTTGGTCGGATGATCTTTCCACTCACCAAATGCGGCGCTCACCGGACATCGGCGATCAACGACGGAAAGTATTTCGGCGATCACCCGCGAGTCGGCCTTTCCCAAAGGTCCTGCCGCCGGTTCCTTGATGTCAATCAGGTCCGCGCCCCCCAAGACAGCCGCCTCGGCTTCCACGACGGATCGCACGCTCACCAAAAGTTTGGCACGGGAATTCACGCTTGCTCCCGAAACAGATCTACCGTGAAAAATCGCACATTACCCGGAACGCGGATTGGCCGAATGGAGATGGGATCACGAAAAACGAACCCGTGCATCTGGGGAGGCTGGAACCAACTCGGGTCATTCCGATGCAGATGTTGATCTCGGGTAAACTCGGAGGCTGTCCGATATTCGCGACATTCTTCCAGCACGGCCATCCCCATCAATTGACCTCCCAATTCGCTGATCAGTTTGAGTTCCGGAGTGAGATATTCCCATCCTTCCGGTCGTGGATCGGGAATTTTGGCCGCGTGAATGAACACCGGACCTCGAATTGTTGTGGGCCACAACCGGATTTCGATCTTTTTAATGCCAGACACGAGAAGAGTGGCCCAAGGTTGTTTGATCGACAGGGCATAATTCGGTATGGCGGGCATGGCCAAGAACTCTCGTAAAAACTCAATTATCCTTCATAAAAATAACTGGCAAATCCGGCATCATCGGACCCCCATCGTGAACTATATCTCTGGTAGCTCCAAATCCCATCCCGCGGGATTTGCCGTCATCGCATCGGCGATTGGATTTTGCATTCCATGAGCGTACCAACTCAGCCGAACACCGAACCCATTCCCGGTTACCGCCTTCTGGAACGGCTGGGTCGGGGAGGCTACGGAGAAGTTTGGAAGTGCGAAGCGCCGGGTGGAATTCTCAAGGCCATCAAGTTTGTCTTCGGGGACTTGGAAGGCTTTGGAGACTCCGGACAAGCCGCCGAGCAAGAATACAAATCGCTGAACCGGGTCAAAACGATCCGGCATCCGTTCATCCTTTCCTTGGAACGTTTTGACATCATCGACGGGCAATTGCTCATCGTGATGGAACTGGCCGACCGAAATCTCTGGGACCGCTTCAACGAGTGTGTGTTGCAGGGGATGCCGGGCATCCCGCATGACGAACTCCTGAAGTATCTGGAGGAAGCGGCTGAAGCCTTGGATCTGATGAACGGTCATTACCAGATCCAGCACCTCGACATCAAACCGCAGAACCTGTTTCTGGTCCACAACCACATCAAGGTGGCCGATTTCGGTCTGGCGAAAGATCTCGACGGTGCTAGGGCCGCCGTGACCGGCGGCGTCACCCCGACCTACGCCCCGCCGGAAACATTCGAGGGCTGGGTCAGTCGGCACAGCGATCAATATAGTCTGGCGATCGTTTACCAAGAAATGCTCACGGGTCGGCGGCCGTTCAACGGCACCAACACGCGGCAATTAATCCTCCAGCATCTTTCAGCCGCCCCGGATCTCAGTCCGCTGAATGAGAGCAACCGGGAAGCCGTGGCCCGCGCCCTGTCGAAAATTCCAACGGACCGCTATCCCACCTGCACGGCCTTCATCAAGGCCCTGAAAGAGCCAAACACCCCGGCTCCGGTTCCGGAAGGTTCCGCCGAACAACTTATGGAGATGGTGACACCGCGTTCCACCTCCAAAAAGGTGTTGCCTCACGCGATCACCCCGCCACTCTTCCGGACATCGCAAGATCAACAAGATCCCAATAACAAGAAGTTGCCGAGCTTGGTGACGCCAGGCCAGCGAGAGAACAATCTCGTCGCCCCCATCACCATTCACCGCCCCTTGGCGCCGGACACCAAGCATCTTCAAAAGCCGTCGGCGCCGCTGGAGCGTCGGGGCGAAGGCGTCTTGTGCCCCGTGATGTTTGTCGGATTGGGTGGTTGTGGATTGCGGACGCTCAGTTCCCTGCGGGGAATTCTTCAAACCCGGTATGACCGGGACCGGCTTCCGAACATTCGCTGGCTGGCCATCGACACGGACCCCGGCAACGTCGAGTCTTTTCTACACGGGGGTGGGTGGGAAACGGAAGAGGTTGTCCTCACCCGGCTTCAACGTCCCACCCATTACCTTCACCGGGAGGGACTTCCGAGCGTCGAAGGCTGGCTGCCGAGCGATTTGTTATATCAGATGCCCCGTTCCTATCTCACCGAAGGAAACCGGGCGTTCGGACGGCTGGCCCTTTGCGATCATTACCAGATCGTTTGCCACCGAGTCCGGGGAGCCTTGGAGGCATTTCTCAAGCCAGAGGGAGTTCTTCAAGCCGACAAGATCACGCAACTCGGTTTTCGCACCAACATGCCCCGGATTTATCTGGTCGGTTCGCTTGCGGGTGGAACGGCGTCTGGCATGATGATCGATCTGGCCTATTTGATCCGGCGGGAACTTCTTTCGATGGGTTTCGCCGCCGGGCATGTTTTGGGGATGTTTGGATTGCCTCCGTTGCGATCCTCGGCCGGTTATCAAAATGCGAAAGCCGCGATCCGGGAATTGGCCCACTTTGAAAGCACTTCCACGACCTATCAAAGCGTGTTTGACACCCGCGAAAAACCGCTTATCGACAAAGAACGACCATTTCGCCGATGCCAGTTGGTGCCAAACAGCGATTCACTCCCCGGAGGTCGGCCCGTCAGCGAGCGGATGGCCGGATTGCTCCACTCGGAGGCGTTCACCCAAGCAGGACGACTCGCTCATCCGGACGATGGCAATCCCCCTGCCAATTCATTTTGTGTCTCGACGGTCACCAGCTCGCTCTGGCCGCATCACGTCGTTGTCAGGACTTGCGCCAACCAACTGAACAGAACGATTCTTGGCGACTGGTGCCGTCCGGGCGACGGGTATTCCAGCCCTCAACTTGACACGATTTTTGAAGGCGTCTGGGCTGAGCGAGATTTGTCCGTTGATTCGTTGCGAAATATCTTCCTGGCGGCGGCGAAAAAAGAGTTCGGACAGTCCATTGTCGAATTGGTTGGCGAATGGCTCGAACCACTCCGGAACCGCGACAAGAAGAATCCCCCGGATAGCGATGAGGTGACCAAAGTCATCCATCGAATCTTGGATGTGGTTGGTCGTGTTGGCCGAGAGGAAGAGGAGTTTCCTGGCCGGGTGAAGGGGGTCCTTCAAAAGCGGGAAAAGGAATGGATTCTGGAGACAGACACCAAACTCGTCACCAGCGTCGTCATGCTGATCGAGCAACCGAGCTTGCGGTTGCCTGCGGCCGATCAGTTCATCCGTCGTCTGGAGGAACGGATCTCAGAAAATCTCGATGCGATTGACCGGAAAATCCTTGTGTTGGATGAACAGACACAAGACGAATATGCCGGGATCTTTTCACTCCTTGGCATGACCGTGAACACCGGGATCAGCCGACTTGGAAAGCGGACGGCGGCTTTTGAGGAGACCATCGGCGATGTGCTGGAGTGGGCGGGCCGTCGCTTGGAATTGCAGGTTCTGCGACGGATTCTTTCAGTCTATCGGACATTGCGGACGAACTTGCCGGAATATAACCGGGAAGTCCAGCAATGCCGCACACAATTGAAAAACTACATCGGACAAATACCTGACTTGCGGGGAGTGGTTGCCGAAACGGGTGAAGGCGTGCGGATGTACTTTGGCGAGAAGTCTGACTCTCTTGCCGAACTGGCTGACGATGTGCTGAAGTTACTCTCCTTGGAAACCCGGCGGGAACTGGAGCAAATTCTCCAGGCAAAGATCCGGCACGAGGGCCGCGGTCTTGTCAACATGTGCTTGAAGCCCAAAGAGTATGGCGAAAGTTTCCTTCAGTTGCTTGGAGAACAGACCCGGCGAATTCTCGAGCCGATAATCTTCGAATACGGCACGGCGTATGCGAACTGGCGGGATGATGGCGGCAGTTTGTTAAGCAAGGCCTTCGACGATTCGACCAAACAATTCGCCCTTCTGCCGGGGTCCGTGAGTCCCGCGATCACTGTCGTGGGATTGCCGAGGGGAGAGGGAACGGAAGAACTGCTGAACCATGCCAAGGGGCTGGCGGGCGGCACGGCCTTTGTTAGCTCGGAGACTTCCGGAGAATTGTGGATTTTCCGGGAATGCCGGGGCGTCGATCCGGCCTCACTCTTCACGAAAACACCCGGCTCCCTGCCGGTCAACGAACCGACTGGCGAAGTTCGATACTCTCGGAAGGATATTCCTTGGCCAAAAACCTGAACGTCTGACCGATCAATTCTGATATTGCTGGTTATTCCAATCAGGCAAGGGGGATAGTTTCCACAAAGGTTCGGGAACCTTTTCGGATTGTTTGCAGACAGGAGGTTCATGCTCTAATTTTCAGCACCACGAAATCCACGCCGGATAATCCGTGGCCCCGCCCGAATTGGAAATGCCAGCATGTCCCTCCGAGTCGAGCCGAACGTCGAGGCCATCCCCGGCTATCGCCTGATCGAGCGAATCGGCGGTGGCGGTTTTGGCGAAGTTTGGAAGGCTGAAGCCCCCGGTGGGTTGTTCAAGGCCATCAAAATCATTCACGGCGACCTGCGGTCCGTCGATAAAAACGGTTCACGACACGCGGAGCAGGAACTCCGCGCCTTGAAACGTCTCCAAGCCATTCGGCATCCCTACCTGCTTTCCATCGAACGATACGACATCATCGACGGCCGATTGCTCATTGTCACCGAACTGGCCGACTGTAATCTTTGGGATCGGTTTCGAGAATGCCGGTCACAAGACCTGCCCGGAATTCCTCGGGCTGAATTGCAGCGATATCTTGAGGAAGCTTCCGAAGTTCTGGATCTGATGAACAATCAGTACCAGCTACAGCACCTCGACATCAAGCCTCAGAATCTGTTCCTCGTTTATAACCACGTGAAGGTCGCGGACTTCGGTTTGGTCAAGGATCTGGAGGGGATGCAGGGCGTGATCACCGGCGGGGTGACGCCTGTTTATGCCGCTCCCGAAACTTTTGAAAACAAGCTTACCCGATACTGCGATCAATACAGTCTGGCGATTGTTTACCAAGAATTGTTGACCGGCATCCGGCCTTTTAACGGCACCAGCGGGCAGCAGTTGCTGATGCAACACATCCGGGAGGCTCCGAACCTCGCCAGCCTTCCCCCCGCCGACCGGGAGGCTGTCGGCCGGGCGCTCTCGAAGAAGCCCGAGGATCGCTTTCCCAGTTGCCATGACTTTATGCGGGCACTCGCCAGCTCCGGCGGGTCTTCCTATTCGGTGACTGTCAGCGGTCCGTCTTTCACGGGATCGCGGGTGGACACCCCGTCGAACATTCGCCACACTCCCAGTTCGTCTGACGGTTCGCCTTCGTCCGATGGTTCACAGGTTCGGGCCATCGTCCAAACGCCGATCGCACAAAACCCGAAAACGGAGTTGCATCTTCGCCGGCCGGAAGCCTTGGTCAGTCCGTCGGCTTACACGGTGCATGATGCCCCAGTGACCCATAAAACCGCCCCGCCGGAACATACGGGTGACGGGCTTTTGGTTCCCGCCATCGTGATCGGCCTTGGCGAAACCGGATTGCACATCCTTCGGGAATTCCGACGATCCTCCGAAGAACTCATCGGACACATGGATCATGCGCCCCATGTGCGCACGATCTTCCTCGACACCGCTTCCGAAACCCTTCATACCGCCACCCAAGACGGTCCCGGTGCTCTTCCGTCCGCGGATGTGATCCCGGCCCGGCTAAACCGGGCGGCGCACTACATGAAACCCCGGCGAAACGGCCGGTCACTCGTCGAAGGTTGGTTCGATCCGCAAACACTGTACAAGATTCCACGCACCCCCGAGACACTTGGCATCCGCTCGCTGGGCCGGCTGGCGTTCATGGATCATTACCGGCTGTTTGGCGAGCGAATCGCGTCGGACATCCAATCAATCACACACACGGACACACTTGCCAACGCCGAACGGCACACCAAGCTTGGCCTGCGATCCAACCGGCCTCTGATCTATGTCGTGTGCAATCTCGCCGGCGGCACCGGCGGGGGCATGTTTCTGGACGCCGCTTACGCGGCTCGTCACAAATTGCGGCAGGAAGGCTATCTGGAACCCGAGGTTATCGGGGTGTTTATCATCCCTTCTGCCGATCGGCAGGCCAAGGGTCCGGCGATGGCAAACACCTATGCGGCCCTTCGGGAAATGCATCATTACAGCCAGGAGGACACGGTTTTCACCGCTCATTACGATGAACGGGAAGGCCGGGTCAGCGATCCGGCCCCCCCGTTTGCTCGTTGCGTGATCCTGCCGACACCCGTTGTTTCCAAGGGGTCTGCGGGTGGCGAGCAATTGTTTGAAGCATTGGTCCGGCGGGCCGGTTCGATCATTGCACGCGATTTGTTCACTCCGCTTGGCCGGACAGCCGACGACAACCGCTGGCATCACACGGCCCATGGCAAGGATCAACTGAACCTGTCCGTGATCGGGCAAAGTTCGTTCATCTGGCCGAAGCAGATGCTGCTTGCACGAGCCTCCCGATACCTTTCCGCGTCTGTGTTGGCCCGTTGGATCGAAAGCGATCCGCAGATGATCGGCCAGTATGTGGAAAACTGGCTCAATCAACGCTGGATTGTGGAGGGACTGGCGCCGGAAATCATCGTCGGCAACGTGCAGCAAATCAGCGAGCAAGTTTTCGGACAACCAGCCGAGGCCTTCTTCGCGGCCGAGGCTCAACCGTTCGCCAAGAAGGGTTGGTTCAACCGGGAACCCGACCTGACCCGCATGAATCAGACGCTGGCCAAACTGCTGCAACTGGTCGGCATGCCGGACGAACATTCCATGCAACGATCTGTCGGATCGCTGGAACTGTTGCTTCAGGAAACCGCCGACCGGCAGGCTGCTGAGTACGTCCCCAAAATCATGCGGCTGGCCACCACCCTGCTGGAACATCCGGACTACCGGTTCGTGGGGGCCGAGCAGGTGATCCGGCAGATCAAGGCCCGGCTGGAAGGACTTCTCCAACAATATGAACCGCACGCCACTCACCTGAATCACCAAGCCATTGAAGCGTATTATCGGATTGTGTCGTTCGTTTCCACGACCAAAGGCCCCCGACGGCCGAACCTGACCGAAGCCGTCGAGGCGATGCGAAATTACCCGACATGGCGGTTTCACTCGCTGGTTTTGCGTCAAGTCTGCCGGATCTTCAATCTGGCCAAGACACAACTGGACGACCAACTCCGGGAATTTGAATTCTGCCGTCAGCGGCTTGCCGATATCATGCGCGGGATGCTGCGGGAACGTCACGACCACGTCCCCCCTCCGGAACGGATGCTCCTTCCTCCGGGAGTTGCCTCGCCGGAGGCGGCTTTGGAATCGCTCCAGAAAAGCATCACGCCCGAAGATGTTCGTGTGTTCGACAAGCGACTCCAGATTCGCATTGAAAAGGAATTTACCACCCTCTTGAACGTGTGCCAGAGTTCGGCCACTTTGCTGGCGAGTCTCCAATCCACCATTGAGGATCAGGCCAGAGAGTTCTTCGCCCCGCGTCTCGGAGCGGCCAACATCGCTCAAATGTTCTTCGCCCGCTTCCCGGACATGAAGACGGCGACGCAGGCAATGGGTTGGTTGTTTGAGCAAGCCACCCCTCCGCTGGTGTTGCCTCCGTCCGAACGGAGGGAAATGGTGTTGGTGGCCGGCCCGGCCGGACAAAGCGCCCACCAGTTTCAGCAATTGGCCAAACAGGCGATTCCGTCCTCGCCTTGCGACTATGTCACGAGCCAGGATGAGATCCTCGTTTACCGGGAATACTCCCAAGTTCCGCTGAACGCCCTGCCCCAAACAGGACCGGTCGGCGAAGATGCGTATAATGCCGCCTTGGACGGAGTCACGCCGCACAGTCGCTTCGACGTGAAGTCCTGGCAGGATGTCGAAACCGTCTGAACTTCGCCGACCGGCGGGCATCAGGGACGATGTACCAGATCAATCTCGAAGCGTATCATGGTCCCCTCGACTTGTTGCTTTACCTCGTCCGCAAGAACGAGGTGGACATCCTCGACATTCCCATCGCCAAAATCGCCGCTGAATTCTTCGACTATTTGCAGCTCATCCAAACCATCGACATCGAGTGGGCTGGTGATTTTCTGGTGCTGGCTGCCACATTGATGGAAATCAAAAGCCGGATGTTGTTGCCACAAAAAGAAGAGCAACCGGACAAGCCGGAGGACGACCCCCGCCGTGAAATTGTCCGGCAGTTGATCGAGTATCGTCGCACCAAGGAAGCGGCGGGAGAACTGGAACGCCTTGCGGAAGAGCGACAGTTCCATGTGGCCCGCACCATGCCAGAAGACAATGAGGGGGCGACCTCCCCAAGGTTCCGGCCGGTGGAAATGTGGGATTTGGTGAGCGCATTCGCCCGCCTGCTGCGAGAAACCCACACTCATCAGATTTTGGAAATCGGCTCGGATGACACGCCACAGTCGTCCTACCGGGAAATGATCCGCGTGGAATTGGGGGTGCGGGGCCGGTTATCCCTCGCGGAAGTGATCACCCCGCCCCTGACACGGGTGCGATTGATCGGCTACTTTCTGGCCATCTTGGAACTGCTCAAACAAGGCGAGGTCACGCTGGAACAACCCGATGAATTCGGAATGATCTGGCTCACTCCGCTGGCGATGCCCAGACTCGCCCGTGAACCGGATGAAACATCCGAATAAACCCGACAAGAAAAATGACCCAAGGCACTCACGAATTTCCAATCAAACATGTAGTTCATTTCTTTTGGGTCATCCACCATTCCCGCCAAGATGTGACGGCTTTGAGACGTTCTCCGGCATTGGCGCTGTCTTCCGGGCCAAAATCCTGACCGGATAGCGCCTTGAGCGCTTTATGCGAGGCCTGCGCCACCATCGGAACCTCATCGGAGAGTAACCGGATCAACGCATCCGCGTACACCGGCAATTGTTCTTTGTCTTTGCCGCCGCACGCCAAGACGGCCGCCCGGCGAAGTTCGGGATCTCTTTGCCGCATATAGTCAAGCAACGTCGCCGATTTCATCCGCGTCATCCGGTCGGCAAGAGCCTCCCGAGCCGACACTTGTTCCTGCCCCTTCAATTTGGACAGCGAGCCGGCCAAGGCGTCGGTATATTCAATCCCCTTTGAATCGCGATACAAGGCAATCAACTCCGGCCGCTTCTCATCGGTTGAAGTAATCAATGCGGCAAGAAGTTGTGCGGTTCGAGATTTGAGGTCGGCATCCCCGGAGTCCTCACCGGGCCGTCTCTCTGGTTTCACAACAGCAGCCCAAGCCTCGTATGTTTTTCCCAAATCTTGCTTCGTGAGCTTGCGAAGGGCGAACAGAAGGGCTCCCCGCTCCGGATAGCGTTCCGCCTCGGTATTCTTGCCTAAGCCAATTTTCTTCTCGGAATCAACCGGCTCTCTTTTCGCATCAATGTCTTCCCGAGGCGTCGCCGAGCGAAGCACTTCGTTTTTCGTCCACGGACGAGTGCGAATAAAGTAATCGAAGCGTTGTTGTCCGGGCCATTTAACCGGATCAGGCACCGGTTGGACCACCGAAAAATCCTGCCGAATGTAAGTGACATCGGCCCGAACGAACGCGCCTTTGGTGGCTGTGTGGTAAGTTGGCAGAGGAGACTGGTAGGGAGCGGGGACGAGGCCACGCGCGTAATCTTGATCGGAGAAAGAAGGCGGGTGACACAACAAGCAATTGCTCATGTGGCCAACCCGAACCAATTCTCGAACAAGAGGTTTGCCACTCTCATCGTTGATAAGACGCCTTGGATCGGGTTCCTTCAAAAGATTGACAAGCCTTCCGGCATATTCCTTGCGATTCAATGCGACAATAGCCTCGGCGGCATGATCGGGAACCGCCGGCCAGGGATAACGAAACCCGGCCAGCAAAACCTCCATATAGTCTTGATCCGGCCTGTCAGCCAACGCTTGCACCGCCTGCTCACGGACTTCCGGAGACAAATCGAACAACGCACGTTGCGCCAAGGCAACACTGGCGGCTTTGTTCTTGATTCCCGCAAGTTTGTCCACAAGGAACTCACGAATTGCCTTATCCTCGGCTTGCAATAATTGGACAAGAGTGGGGATGGCTTCCGGCTTTTGCCAATCATCACCCTGAAGATCTTCTTTGTCTTCGATGGCCACCAAACGCCTCAAAGCGGTCGGATTCACTTGGGTAGCCCCTCTCTGAGAAGCTTCCATCATTCTGGTCCGCAATTTGACTGACAACGTGTTGAGCGTTTTCGCTTCTTCGCGCCCTTTGGTCGCCTCGGCCCCTTTCAGCCAAGGCAGGGCGGACGCTCCCGTTTTGCTGATTGTTTCCCCGTAGAACGCGCCGCCACAATCAGGGCGGACGCTCTGGTTCTTTACCCTCTGGATGCCGATGGCAATGTACAATTCGGCGGCCGTTTTTTGGCTCAGCCCGACATCGGGGACATTCAATAATTCTTTGCGGAGTTCTTCTTCGGTTGTTTCGATTCGTGGAGTGATGACAATTGCGGGTGAATCTGCACGGCCAAGTGTGCCGGACATGCAAACGCCTGCCGCCACCATCAACAATCTAATCCGGTCGCGCATGGGGATTTTCCATGGAGTCAATGGAAACGATCGCTGGAGAGAAATCCTATCGCAAAAGTAGTGAACAAACAATCACAATTCAGATGACTATCAGAATAAAATCATGAGAAACAGTTCGCCGGCCATTTTGACTCACATCAAAACCTTTTGGCAAAATCATTCGTTCATCGTGGTCCCAGTTTGAATCGTTTCGGAATCCCGGCCGCGAGGAAACGCAATTTCGCAATGACCGCATCGCGATCAAGAGCCTTGGCGAAAATGGTCACGAATGGTTCGTGGGCATCAAACTCCTGACCGTGTTGTGGGAGGTCGGCATACGTGTCCGGCGGCAACTCTTCGGGGTGATACATCGCCCGGCAGGGATAAGGCGTGTGCCAGATTGCTTTTCCCAAGCATTCATTCCTCATCGCCGACTGGCCGTATTGACGAATGCTTTCCGTCGCGGGGTCACAGTGCAATTTGAGCGAAGATTGATCCGGCCAATACCGTTCATAAAGTTCGTTCGAGGCTGTGTAGCGAGGATTGATCTCAAGGAGCTGCGCCACATCATCCTCCATGATGAAATCCATTCCGAAACAGCCGAGCATGTCAAAATGTGCCGCCGCCTGGGCAAAGATTTCAATCTGCTCACTTATGGCCGGAGACACAGCAATCGGGCCAATATTGCCGCAATACCAGAATGGTTTTGCGTTGAGCCAGTCGCAACCAACCAGTTGTTCCGAAACCCCGATGAGATTCGCGTAATGGGTTTGATGCCGGGAATGGTTCGTTGGATATCCGAAACGGCCGACTCCGACCAAAGCGGCCGAATACGAACGGCCCGGCATCCATTTTTGGAAATAACAATCCGGATCAACCGTATCGGAATCAACCGCATGACGGACCCCCCGGCCGGCGGAACTACCGAAGCGCTTTTTCAGCCAGTCGCCGACATGCCCCTTCGGACGCTGACGGGAGATTTCCGGAAAATGCCCCCCTCTCTCGCTGATATATTCGCAAACGAGAAACGGATCACGAACCCGGCGAAGAACCTCCGGCAAATTCCCCCAAATTTGATGACGTTCGACAATCTTTTCAATCACGTCCGGATAGTTTTCAAGTCCCCCCGTGTAAATCACCGGCAACGGGGGAAGCGTTTCCAAAATGGGGACAAAGCCCCAAGGATATTGATTGATGGGACAGAGAATGGCATCGGGATGTTGAGCGAGAAGGTCCGCATCGCGGAACAAGTCCACGCACAGCGGAGACATCCCCGCCCGCCGGGCCGAGTCGGCCAGCGCCCGAACGCTTGCCCCAATCAGAATGACATCAGCCATGTGCAAAGATGTGTGGTCATTTGAGTCATCCGAAGGCAGGCCGTATTTTTCAATTCAGCCTGCCTTCAGAATGTGCAAATCCACGAATTGCCATTATTTCCCGAACAAATTCCCAAAGATATCCCAATCCCCTTGCAGGATGTTCTTAATCGGCGTGAAGTCATCCGTCCAGATACTGACCTTCGGATCCACTTCCAAAAGTTTCCATCGTGGATCGTCCATCAAGCGGCCGAGTGATTCTTCGTTTCTCGCCACGGCGATCCACGTCGAAGAGGTTTTCCCGGTCAAATATTCCTCGTCTCGGTGTACGCTGTCGTGCATCACACGGGCCGCATAATTGCCATCCCGAACGATCTTGTCCACGACTGGCTCAAGGTTCAGATATCGATTGGAAATGTGCAACGCGCAAATACCATTCGGCTCCAAATGGCTGAAATACAACGCCACCGATTCCTTGGTGAGCAAGTGAGCCGGAATGGAATCGGAACTGAAGGCATCAACCAGCATGAAGCCCCACTTGCGGTCGGCCGGTTGCTTTTCGAGGGTCAGGCGGGCGTCCCCCATCAGGAAATCGATATCCACCTTTTGCTTCTTCGCCTGATCGAGATAGGTGAAGTATTTCGGCGGTTCCACCAGACGACGGACATGGTTGTCGATCTCGAAGAACGTCATCTTCTGGCCGGGCAATCCGTAGGAGGAAAGCGAGCCTGATCCGAGGCCGATGCAAGCCACATCGGAGTTCGCATTCGGCTGTTTGATCTTTTCATAAAACTCGTCGAACATCACCCCGACCGGGCCGGTCTGATGGTAGTACGTCAGCGGTTCCCGTCCCGGCTTTCGCCATTGTTTTTCGGCCACGGCCGACGCCGCGAGGATCGCCCAAGGATCGTCTGAAGCAAGCGGCAGCAACCCCTCGGCCAGGCTGACTTGCAACATTCGCTGTTTGCCATGCAGCGTTGTCCCGTGCACCAGTCTGATAAACGAAAGTTGTTTGCGCTCCAACTGCGGCGTATCGAGTTCCATTCGCACATAAGTGTGGCTTCCCTCCACCTTGAGGGAACCGAAAAAGCTCCGGGTATACACCGTCTTAAAATCGTCATCATCACGTTCGTTTTTCAAAAAGGTGACAAACACCCCCAAGAACAATGCCGCCACGCAAAGACCGAACCGTAGGGGCCTTTCCACGAGGAAGTAAGTCGCCAGCGTCGGAACTCCAAAAGCCAGGATTGTGGCTGCCGTGTAGGCGTTCAACACAATTCCAGTCTGCTTAATCACCCAATGGCACAGATCGACCACTTCCGGGTAAAAGCCGGACATCAACCGGGCGATGGCGAAGAAAATCAACGGCAGGACAATCAACGCCACGATGTCGCTTTTGGCAAGGGCAGTCCTAGGGGCCAATCCATAATTTTCGTCCTTGTCTTCGTCAATTTTCTTCTTGTCCCCGGTCAATTCGGAAAGCCGGGGGAGAACCATGCAGGCGGCAATCAACGTCAGCGGATATTCACTGATAAACGTGAACGCGATCGGGGCGACCAGCGCGTTGAACAACCCGCCGATCATTCCCCCGAAGGACATCGTGAGATAAAAATTCGTCAGGTACTTCGTCGAAGGCCGGATGCGGGCCAATTCCCCGTGACAGGTCATCGTAATCATGAAAAACATGAACGCTTGAATGGCCAGTGTCGTGCGAAACGACGGCCCGGCATAGGTGTTGGGAATATGCTGGGCCGTCCGCATGAAGACCACCAGCAGAATCAACACGGGGGTGATGAGTGAAACCGCCAGATGCACTGACGGCGTGTATTGCTTGGAAAACACGATGATGAAGGTGATGAGATACAGACCGAGCGGCACAATCCAGATCATCGGGATGCTCACGATGTCCGTTGTCACTTCAGTGGTCAGACTCAGCATCAGACTCGACGGCACGGCGGCGAGAATCAGCCATCGGAGCCAAGTCGCCCACGAGGGAGCCGGATCGTTATCGTCCATTTTCTGGCCGGTGGCCTCGGATTCGACAGGAGCCGCCGTTTGTTTTAACACCGTTCCGCATTTGAAGATCATCCCCCCCAACAGGATGAATCCGACGGCCCACAACCATGCCTGCTGAACCAGCTTCAGATTCGGCTCGACGACAAACGGATAAGCCACCAGTGCCAACAAACTTCCAGCGTTGCTGGCGGCATACAAGAAGTACGGGTCTTTCGCGGAGGGGTGCCCGGTTTCGGAGAACCATTTTTGCAACAGCGGGGCGGTGGTGGAAACCACAAAGAACGGCAGGCCGATGGCCAGTCCTAACACGGCGATGACGCCGAAGAAAGGAATCTCACTTCCTTGCGGAGCAAGACTTTTCGCAATGGGAACCGGCGAAGCATTGTCGCTCATCGCCGCTCCGATCATCAGCACTGCAATCGCCAGACCGATCACCAGCAAATGCACGGTGACTTGTTTGGCGGGCGAGAACCCGGCCGTGATTTTGTGGGCATAATAATACCCCGCCAACAGCAAGGCCTGAAAGAACACCATGCAGGTGTTCCAGACCGCCGGAGTCCCCCCGAGGAGGGGAAGAAGCATTTTGCCGACCATCGGCTGGACAAGGAACAACAGCGTGGCACTGATGAACATGGTCACGCCGAAAAGGGTCGGCACGGCTGCAACTCCGGGAATTGATGAAAGGAGGGAGAAACCAACCCAACGAGCGAACGACGCCCGACGGGCTTAATCATCGAGATATCGACCTTCGATGCTGTCAAGCACGTGGTCGTCAACCGGTTCCGGTTCGACCGGCTTGGGCGCCGGTTTGGGAGCGACAGGCGGTCGACGATCATTGTTCGGCAGGGGCGGGGTGGCGGGACCACGTCGCGGGGCGGGTGGTTGCGTGGATCGGGGGGGCTGTTGCGGCACCGGTTTCGGAGCCACTGGGGACGGGTTGTGATGACCTGTCGGTGCCTGAGCGTGCGATCCCGGCGGGGGAGCCGGTTGCTGGGCGGGTCGCGGGGCCGCGATGGCCGGTTGATTCAACCGACCCGTTAACGCCTGCGGGCGGGTCGGCTGTTCGGATTGCTGATTGGCACGCGGCTCGGAGCCGAACCGCGTGACCACATAGGTTCCGCTGGTCTTGTGCTTTTCGATTTCAATCAACCCAAGCGAAGCGGCCTCCTCCAGCAGTTCGCTAAAGGTGCGGTAGCCATGATACTCCTCGTTGAAGGAGGGCTTTTTCCGCTTCATGGTGTCCTTCACCATGCTGGAAAACAACACTTCTTTGTTCTCTCGCCGCAAAGCGAGCAAGGAATCGATCAGCAGGCCGAAAACCTTCTGTTTCACTTCGGAAACTTGGGAATTCATCCGCGGCAAAGCGGCCGAGACGCGATCAAGATCATCGTAGTAGATGAATTCGTCGCAGTTATCCCGCAGCAAATCGGAGGTGGCCTCGGCCAGCCCCAGTCCGATGACGTGCTTGCCGAGTTCCTTCAACTTGGAGACGAGCGGGGAAAAATCGCTGTCCCCGGAGACGATCACGAAGGTGTCGATGTGATCCTTGGAATAGGCCAAGTCCATCGCATCCACACAGAGGCGGATGTCGGCCGAGTTTTTCCCGGTCATGGCCCGCTTGGGAATTTCAATCAGTTCGATGGCCGATTCGTGCAGCATCGACGTGTAGTTAGAGAACCGGCTCCAGTCCGCATAGGCCTTCTTGGCGACAATCTTGCCCTTTTCGACCAGTCGTTCCAACACGCGGCCGATCTCGAACCGGTCCCGGCGAAGATTGAGGCCGATCCCGATGTTCTCAAAGTCAATAAAGACGGCGAGCGTTCGCTCGCCGTCAATGTGATGTCGTGTCAGTTTCATTCCGGTCTCGTCTTGGGCGGCGTGGAGAGCATCACTTGAGAGCGTCCAACAAGCGCTTGGCATCCTTGGCGGCTGCCGTCATTGGATACTTGGTGATGATATCGTTCAGCTTCGCCACGTATTTTTGCCGCAGATCCTCATCCTTGGCATACGCCTTCGCGGCGGAAAGCAAAGCACTCGCCGTTTTTTCGTCCTTGGAAACGTCCTTGGGAGGAGGATTTGTGACGGTTTTCGGGTCAACCTTGGGATCAACCTTCGGGTCCGCTTTCGGATCTTCCGTTGGCACAACGACCACCGATTCTTTTTTGGGCACGGTGACCAGTTTTGGATCGACAGGATCTTTTGCCTTGATGATGATCTTTTTCTCATCCATGAAATTCTTCACTTCAGAAACATCAATGAAAAGGCTGACCAGATTGGCCGACCGGTCCATCCCTTGAGTCACCCCGACAATTTCCCCCTTCTTGTTGAAGAGCGGCCCGCCGGAATCACCGGGGTTGGTCGGGTTGGTGGTCGTGATGATTTTGGCCTTCACCGAAAACGTGTCGCCGCTGTTGCTGCCTGTGATGTATTCCTGATTACCAATGGCCCGGACCTTCCCCTCGGTGATGCCGAAAACCTGTTCAACGGCGCCAGGGCTGCCAATATTCCAAACGGAGGCGGCGGCGGATGTTCCCTTGGGAGCCAGGGGAAGGGCCGGCGTGCCGGCGGGAAGACGGGCCAGCCGCAGGATCGCCAAATCCCGCGTGGAGTCCATGTACAGCACGTCGGCCTTGATGGCGTCGCCTTGCTTCACCCGGTCAATGTATTTGGTTTTGTCGGTCATGATGGACCCGTCCTTTAGGTGGACGGGGAACTGACAGTAGCAAAACTTGCCGTGGCGGGCGACGTGATAGTTCGTGATGACAATCCGTTTTTCAGCATCAACCAGCGACCCAGATCCCATCGAATAGCCGTCCCGGAGCGGCGAGACGATGAACACGGTGGAGCGAACGACTTTTTTGTACAAGTCTTCGATGTCCTCCTCGGCTCGGGCGGTCGATGGGAACGCCGGGCCAAAGGCTGAAAGAAGGATCAGGCCGACTGCGAATCTCGGCAACGTCTTCATGGATTCATGCCTTCGTGTGTTTCACGATTCGGGGGACTCTGGGCAAGCGAGAACATGGGTGTATGTTAACCATCCTAAACTGATGGCAGGGCCGGTCAAGACAATTTCGGGGTCCGACCGGGACATCCCGTCGCGTTTCAAGCACTATTTTACGTTGAGAATCCAAATCATGGCGGAACCGTTTTTCTCCCTGGCGGGCAAGGTGGCGATCGTGACCGGCGGCGGCCAGGGCATCGGCGAAGCGATCTGCCGCCGACTTGCCGCGGCCGGGGCAAAGGTCAGCATCTTTGACATGGCCCCCGAGGGAGCCAATCGTGTCGCCGCCGAATTGAAGGGGTACGCTGGCATCGGAGACGTGACCAACGAGGCTGACGTGTTTCGCGTTGTGGCCGAGACGGAAAAAGCACTCGGCCCGGTGGATATCATCGTGAACAACGCGGGCATCACCGGCCGGACCGTGAAACTTTGGGAACTCAAGAAAGAAGAGTTTTCCAAGGTCATGGACGTGAATGTCATCGGGCCGTTTCTGCTCTGCAAGGCCGTGATGCCGGGGATGTTGGAACGGAAATACGGCCGGATTGTCTCCATCGCCTCGGTGGCGGGCAAAGAGGGAAATCCCACGATGTCCCCCTACTCCGCCAGCAAGGCGGCCGTGATCGCCCTCACCAAGTCGCTGGCCAAGGAAGTCGCCGGCCAGGGGGACATCACGGTGAACGCGATCTCCCCGGCGGTGATCCAGACGCCGATTCTCGATGGTGTGGCCGCGACAACCGTTCAATACATGGTCTCCAAGATTCCGATGGGCCGCACGGGCAAACCGGAGGAAGTGGCCGCCTTGGTCCATTTCCTCGCCAGCGGCGATTCGAGTTTCACGACCGGCCAGTGTTACGACATCAGCGGCGGTCGTTCGACATATTAATCCCCCGCCCGACCAGGTGAGTCGTGAATTCGTCCATTTTTCTCGACCTTGCCCTGCCCAACGCCACCACCTGGTTTTATTTTTCATTTCTGCTCGCCGTCACACTTTTTGTCCGCTTTGATCGCCTGCTTTCCTTGCGAAACTGGGATGTGGTGGCGTTTTACCTCATCATTCCCGGCCTTCTTTGCATTCAAGAAGCCCATGCCCTGAATAACCTTTCGGACAACCCCGCCGTTGGCGAAATAAAGCGGTTTCTTTCCCGCAGCAACAGCCTGCTGCTGGCCGGTTACATCTGGCTTATGTCGGCCTCCGGGTATTGGTTCCTTCGATGTCTGTTCGATTTGGGATTGGAAAAGCGGCCGATGTTGCCACCAAATGTGAATATCGCCGGAATGGTCTGCCTCGCGGCGAGTTTGTTCCTGTGCCTCGGGGCTTCGGCGATTCGCCGGTTGCCCGATTCGCCGAATTCGACGGGCAAGGGGCCGATCGCACTCACCAAGGTAAGCGACGGCGCCGTGGCCGTGGTGAGCTTTCAAAGCGGGACGACGGATTGGAATGGCACGGACACCCGTTTTTGGGTGGAACGCGCGGTGGCGATCATCGCCCACCTGTTGGTGGTGGCGGCGATTCTCATGATCGGTTCCAAAACATTCGGCGATCCGTTGACAGGCATTGCGATGGCCTGCCTTTACCTGCTTCTCCCCTGCACGGGCTATCAGGTGTCGCAGGTTCATCACATCTGGCCGGCATTATTTTTGCTTGGGGCGGTTCTCTGGTTCCGCCGCCCTTATGTGTCAGGCGCCCTGTTGGGAGTGGCGGCCGGATCGGTGTTCTTTCCGGTGTTGTTATTTCCGCTGTGGTTCGGATTTTACCGGGGCCGGGGCACCGGCCGGTTCACGATTGGATTTGTCGCAGCCCTTGTGCTTAGCCTCGGAATCACTGCCGCGATCTTGCTTTCCAGCGGAGAATTGCGGCAATATCTCCGCGTGGCCCTGAGCCTTTCGGACTGGCAAGCCTGGAAGGCCCCGCGAACCGAAAGCATCTGGACTGGCAGCCATTGGGCCTATCGGTTGCCGGTGTTCATCGCTTATATGGCCTTCGTCATCCTAACCGTCTTCTGGCCCAAACCACGGCATCTCGGTCATGTGATCGCCCAGTCGGCGGCCGTGGTGATCGGCGTGCAGTTTTGGTATGCCGATCAGGGGGGCACTTACGTTCTTTGGTATGTCCCCCTGCTATTGCTAATGGTCTTCCGTCCCAACCTCACGGAAGTGCGCCCGCCGGAGATCATCGCGGGAAATTGGAACTTCCGCGAGTGGGTTGTCCGGCGTATCATTCGCCGAGGGACAAAGCCTGTGTGATGCTCACCCTTGGGCGTTCATCAACTTTCGCATCTCCGTCAGATACTTCGGCACGGCAATCTTCGCATCTTCCTTCGCTTCGTATTCCAAGGCCACATATCCCCGGTACTTGACGTCCCGCAGCATTTTGATCAGCCGGGGAATATCGGCTTCCTCTGTTTTGCCCCCCTTGGCCGTGATTTCCGTTTTTACTTGAACGGTCACCGCATACGGGGCAAGTTTCGCAAGGTCTCCGTAAGGGTCGGTCGTGCGAAAGTTGCCGGTGTCAAGATTGACGCCGAAGTTCTCGTGCTTGACAGACTGCACGAGATGAAGAAGTTGCTCGGCCGTCGCCGTGATGCCGCCGTGGTTTTCCAAGGCAAGAATGACGCCCCACCTGGCGGCGTATTCACATGCTTCTTGGATCACGGGAATGCAACGTTTGACGGCGTTTTCCTCGGTGTCCCCTTTGGGTACGGTCCCGGCGAAGATGCGCATGGTCTTGCCGCCCAATCGGGCCGTGTGTTCGGTCCAGCTCTTCACGTGCTCCAATTGTGACTTCAGCTTTTCCGGATCGGCCACGCAAAAATCATTGCCGACGGCGGTGCCGCTCACGTCGAGGCCGAGTTTCGTCGCCTGCCGTTTGAGTTTGCCAAGATATTCGGGCGTGGTTTCCGGGAAGTAGTAGGCCGTTAGCTCGACGGCATCAAGATCGCGAGCGGCCGCATAATCGATGAAATCGGTCAATGTCATCGCCGGCTCTTTCGGCTTCTTGATGTCCAGCCACTGCCGGAAACTGTAGGCCGCCAGACTGAGTTTCAACCTCGGAAGATGAGACCGGGGAATCGGCTCAATGGCCCGGCCGTCCGAGAGACCAAGGGACAGGGCGGCCGTCGTTGAAAATAGTTCACGCCGCGAAAGACGCATGGAAAGGCTCCGAAGTTAGTGATGATGGGGAATAGTGTAATCGACCGGAGCGCCCGAAGATACCCGTCGATTCGCGGAACCGGGACAACCCGCACGGCTTGCGACTTGTTTGCCCCCGTTTCCCCGATTCTTGTCAAGAAACCCAAAGAGAAACGCATCGGCATCCGAAACTAGGGGGAGAGTTCGCGGCCGTCTCGGCGTCGCGGATTCTTGTCGATGTGTGACTGTCATCGCTACGATGGGGCCAGACGTGAGTCACGAACTGAGTGTGGTGGCCTTGATCCGCGGCAAGGAACGCTTCGTCTACATTTTTGACGACAATTCAGGAGAGGAACTCCTCGAGGCCATTCGGTCTCAAGCGGCCAATCCCCGTCTCAGTCTCTCGTGGTTCGACGCCGCGGTTCTGGCGGAACGAGTCCGGCAGCAAGCGGCGACCCCGAATCGAGCCGAATAATCCAGTCCGGTTGGTGTTGGCGACATCTCGAAGAGACAACCATGGAACAAGCCCTCGCGGATTTTCTGCGACATTTGGGGCTGGAGAAGAATGCGTCCGCGCACACGGTCAAATCATACCGCGAAGATTTGACGCAAGCGGTCGAGTTTTTCACCCTCAAGGGAGGCCCTGCCCTTCGCCCCGAACAGATCACGACCCGGTTGGTGCGCGCCTTTCTGGCCTGGCTGCACGACAAGGGATATTCACGGGCGACAATCTCCCGACGAATCGCCGCCGTGCGATCTTGGGCCAAGTTTTTGTGCCGTCAAGGCATTTTGGAGAAGAATCCGGCCGAGGGGCTTCGCGGTCCAAAGCTCGACCGGCAGTTGCCGCATTTTCTCGGCCGCGAAGACATCGGCCGTTTGCTGTCTTCCCCGGATGGCTCCACGGCCCTCGGCCTTCGGGACCGGGCGATTTTGGAAACACTCTACTCAGCCGGTTTGCGGGTGAGCGAATTGGTGGGTTTGCAACTGGAAGATCTCGATCTGGCCGAGGGCATCACCACGGTTCGCGGCAAAGGGAAACGCGAGCGGTTGGCCATGCTTGGGGTGGACGCCCTGCGGGCCATTGCCGCCTGGCTGGAATCACGATCCGCCATGTTGGAAACCATCGGCCGCCGCACGGAGGCGGTGTTCGTGAACAAAAACGGCACGCGACTCTCCACGCGGAGCGTCGGCCGGTTGCTCCTGAAATACCTTCAACAAACCGGGCTGGATGCCCGCACCACTCCGCACACGTTGCGGCATTCCTTCGCCACGCACATGCTGGATGCCGGGGCCGACATCCGGGGCGTGCAGGAATTGCTCGGCCACAAGAACCTGACGACGACACAGATTTACACACACGTGTCCACCCAACGGTTGCAGGAAAGCTACCGCAAGGCACACCCGAGAGCATGAGGCATCGAGGTAATCGCATCGGATGCGAGCATTGAAAGGAACGAAGGAATCACGCGGCGACAGTCGGGGATTTCACAAACCCGGTGAACCCCTGCTTTCCCGCGAACGAGGACGATGGAGCGCGGAATCCCAACCCCACGAGGGCATCTGATGAGCCGACACTGGAAGACGACGACCGCCATCGCAGGGATGCTTGTTCTGTTGACCTGGAATTCCGCCCGGAGCGGCGAAAAGAATCAGGTGGAGTGGCGGGTCGATTACGACGCGGCTCGAAAGGAATCGACCGAGAAGGGGAAGCCTCTCTTCCTCGAATTCATGACAGAGGATTGTTTTCACTGTCGCCGGCTGGAGGCGGGACCGTTCAAGGATGAAGAAATCGTCACCCTGCTCAACGAACGGTTTATCCCCCTGCGGGTGGATGCGACCCGCTCGCCGAAGCTGGTGCAAGCCCTGCGGATTCAGGCGTACCCGACGATGATTATCGCGGCCACCGACGGGAAGATTGTGGGCTTTTTGGAAGGATTCTTGGAAGCGAAGCCCTTGGAGGAAAACCTCAAACGGTCGCTGGCAATCCAGACTCCCGATTGGATGGCAAGGGATTTTCAGGAAGCATCCAAGGCCATCGGCAATGGAGACTACGCCAAAGCCGTTTCACTGCTGAAGAACATCGGTGAAGATGGCAAGGACCGGCCGGTTCAGACGAAGGCGGCCCAAGTGCTTCAGGAAATCGAACAACAGGCAACCGGCCGACTGGTGCGGGTCAAACAACTTCAGGACAAGGGAAGCCACACGGAAGCGCTTGACCTCCTGACCGAACTGATGAGCCGATACGCCGGGACACAATCCGCGGCCGACGGGGCCAAGATGCTCACGGCCCTCGCCGAACGGCCGGAGAACCGCAACAACCACCGGGCCAGACGCGCTCAAGATTTGCTGGCCCAAGCCCGCGAGGCATACAAGGCCGAGAAGTTCCACGAATCGCTCGACCTGTGCGAGATTTTGGAGACAACCTACGTTGATTTGAAGGAAGGCAAGCAAGGAAAGGAACTCGCCGCCGAAATCCGTTCCAGCCCGGAGAAGCTGACGAAGGCGTGCGAAAACCTCAACGAACGACTGGCCACGATGTACGCGACCCTCGGCGAAACATGGATGAAAAAGGGAGAACGCGAACTAGCGGCGAACTGTTATGAGAAAGCCGTCCGAGCCGCCCCGGCATCGCTGATCGCCCGAGATTCCCAAGGGAAACTGGCCCAATTGCAAACCAAGCCCCCGGCGATCCCGGTCAACTTTGCGAAACCTGAAAAGTAACCTTGCCTTCTGTTACTTCCAAATATTCGCCGGGGCCGCCAACTCTGGAAACGGGGTGGCGGCCTTGACGCCATTTTGGATGCACTTTAAATGAGCGACCGTCGCGGCTTGGGCGAGACGGTCGTGTAGTCGCGAATCACTCACATCAGCCAGCGATTCCACACGGCCAAGTTCTTGCACGGTATAAGATGTGATTGGCGCGCCCAATTTGTCCGCTTCGTCAAGAATGCTGGTCACCATCCGTTGAACGGCTTTCTTCAACGTCGTGCGATCATCACCGGGCGGGGTGATTTCCAAGAGGTCGTTCGCGGCCCGCAAAATGATGAAGTGATAAACCGTCCGGGCATTATGCGGATCAATCCATCGCCCCCGCTCTGACTGACCGGGAGCGAGACCAAATTTCCACCTGGCCCAAGCGGCCTCCAGATACTTGGCCTCCTTGGTTTGCCGATACGCCTCGGCTAGCAACCGGACGGAAAAAGCGTTGTAGTTGAAATTCGCCACCGGCGGGTAGTCTTTCGCCCACTCGGCGGCTTTCAGGCCAGCCTTGGTCCACGCAGGATTCTTTAAAATGGCTCCAGCCCGCAACAGGGCAACGCCGCATTCCCCGGCATCGAACTGGCTGCCGCCGTCCGGGAAGGGGACGATTACCCAACCTTCTTCCAAATTGGCGATGCTTTGTTCAACCATTTGTTCGATCATCTCGCCTAAGCGAATATGCTTGCCGCGAAGGTCCGGGAATTTAAAAAAACCCTCTTCGGTTTGCAAGGCGACCATGCTCTCGCAGCATCCGGTGATGATTTTGTCGATGGTTTCCACCCGTTTGGGTTGATGCTTCTCCATCAACAGACGAAAGGCCGCGCAACCTTCCGCAATATTGGCGTAATCACGGGCCATCGTTCCCGGCAGTGGTTTTCCGGTTTGAAAGTGTTTGAGTTTCGCCTGCTCCGCATCGAGGATTCGGCCAAACAGATCGGCCAAGTCGGCGGGTTTGATGGGAATAATCTTCGGGTTCTCCCCCTTGCGGCGGATATCGGGGACACCGACCCGATCACCGAGCAATTTCTTGGTTTCCTCGACAACCGCCTGAATCTCCGCTGATTTGCCAGTCCTCATTGCCTCCGTCAGCTTTTTGTCGAGTTCGCCAAGCTGCTTCAATTCTTGATAGGTCATCCGGGCCACGGGCAAACCGGCCATCGTCTTGCCGCCCGAATCAAGCCCCACTTCCTTTTCCATGTCCCGCAACAGACGCTCGATCAGCGCGGCATCCTTGCGTTCGATGGCCCGCGTGACGGCATCGCGAGTGCTCAGCAATTCCTCTACCAAAAACGTTTTGTTCGTCTCGCGGGCCAATGACATTGCCTGCCGAAGACGGGCATCAATTTGTTCAACCGGAAGAGGTTCTTGTGCCCGGATCAATGATCCCGAACAAAGAAGCAACAGGCAAATTGAGGATCGCATGTGGGTGCATCATCCAAGGGAAACCGAACGAAGAGCCTTGATGGCGAGCGGATGGAGAACAGCATTGGCCGCGAGCAAGCCGCCGTTTTGGGCGAACTTCGGCTGGCCGTATTTCAACGGGGTTCCGTTGAATTCTGTCACGGTCCCCCCCGCTTCGGTCACCAGCAAATGACCGGCGCAAATGTCCCAATCAGCGAACTTGGCGTAGGTATTCACATACAGATCGCCATCGCCGCGCGCCACCATCGCCAATTTGACGCCGGCCGAATAGGTTTCCATCACCCGACGGGGTTGGACGGCCTCCACCGGAGGATTCGACCGTCCGGGTTTCGCATGGCTTTGAATCAATGTGCTGTCGGCCAAAACAGCCACACTGGTCACTCGGCAGGGTTGCGGTTCCCCGTCGCCGGTTTTCACCCAGCATCCGCCGCCGGCTGTCGCAAATGTGAATCGATCCAACGCCGACTCGGCCACCACCCCGACGACAATCTTTCCGCAATCCATCAGCCCGATCATTACGGAAAATTCGCCGTTCTTCATGACGAAGCCACGGGTGCCGTCGATGGGATCAACCACCCACACCCGGTCCCCGGTCGTCGGGGTGTGTTGCAACGTGGGGGTGTTTTCCTCGGCACAAAGGCGGTCGAGGGGGAATTGTCCCGACAGGAACTGGAGAATGATTTCCTGAGATTGTCGGTCGGCCTCGGTGCTGATGGACACCGGGGCATCCGGGATGGCTTGGAATTCCTCATAAGCCCCCCGAAGGTATTCGGAAGCCATCCGGGCGGCCTTCATGGCCGCTTCTAATTCAACGAGATACGGCTTCATCGCCCGCGCATGCCTAACTCGCCGCTTGATCGGCGAACGGATTGAACTCCAGATAGTATAGGTGGCGGTAGAGTTCGTTCTCGTTGATGAGTTCCCGGTGGTTCCCCTCGGCGATCACCTTCCCTTGATGCATCATGAAAATCCGATCGCAATCCCGCAAAGTGGACATGCGGTGAGGCAGGAAAATCACCGTGGTTCCCGGCAGCACACGCGCCAGCGTGTCGTCCAACAAATCCTTGGTGACCTCATCGAAATGTTCGGTGGGTTCTTCGATCACATACAGGCTCGGATCTCGCAGGATCGCCCGCGCGAGGGCAATACGGAACTGTTCGCCGGGCCGCAGGGAGTGCCCCAACTCCCCAATGGGAGTTTCATAACCATAAGGCAGTTTCTGGATGAATTGATGAGCGTGGGCGAGTTTCGCCGCCTCAATGATTTGGGGCAGCGGATAACTGGTATCCCCGCATCCGATGTTGTTCGCCACGGTATCGTTGAACACCAGATTATGTTGCAGCACCAGACCGATCTGCGTGCGAAGGGAATCCTGCGTGACCCATTTCACATCCCGCCCATCAATCTTGACCGACCCCTCGGCCGGATCGAGGAACCTCGGAATCAATGAGACAAGGGCAATCTGTTCATCAGGATTCGACCCCACAATGCCAATCCGCTGTCCGGCCCGGATTTTGATGCTCACCTGATCGAGCAGTTTGACGTTCGTTCCCGGTTGTTTCACGGAAACATCGGCAAACTCGATGGACTTGGCCACCCCCGGCAGGAACTCCGCATCCGGATAAGTAGCCACGTCTCCTTTTCGGTCGAGAAATTCGTAAACCTCGGCGGCCGAAGAGTGGCCGTGCTTCATGATCTTTCGCCCGCCGAAGAGTTTTCGCATTGGCTGGAAAATCCCGACAACCGACACAATCAAAACCGCGAGCCGAGGCAGGCTCAATCCATCGTTGAGCACCACCCGACCGGCCAGATAGATGAACGTGATCCCGGCGAGGCCGGAGAGGGTGTAAAGCAATGGCTTGGCGAGAGCCTCTCCTCGGGACCGCTTCAGGTGCGCGCTTGCATAGTCGGTCAGTTGACGTTCGATGCGGGCTTGGTTGAACAGTTCCATCAGGTAAAGCTTGACCAACCGGATGAGGCCAAGGCTTTCCAACAACAATGCGAGACGGTGCGTGGTCACCCGGTTGGCGCCGGAACCCTGGCGTCGGAACGCCGCCGTCATCTGGCCGGCGAACACCCAAATCAACCCGGCGAACAGAACGGAGGCAACCGCCAGCCAAAGATTGGCCACAAAAGCCAGCGCCAGCAGGACGATAATCAAAATGGCGGCGCGAATTTGCTGGGAAAGCCGGTAATACACGGCCTCGTGAACATCCTCAACCTGCTTGGTGAACAGGGTCACAGACTCTCGAACGGAATCCTCGCTGATCGTCATGGCCCCTTGCCGGGCGGTGTGATGATAGATCGACCGACGCAACCTCGTGACCACTTCCAGAGAGGCCACGGCCGCCGCATCCTTGAGCCAGACCAGCAGAATCCCCCGCAGGATGACGATGCTGGAGGCGGCGAAAAAGAGCGTCATCAGATACCCGGAATTGGGATGCTCGGCACTCCAAGTCCACGGAATGTAACGGGCAACAAGCGCGGACATCCGGCCAAGCGTGGTGCCCTGCTGATCGACGACCAGTCCCAACAGGCCGAACGGCCGTCGATCCTCTTCACCAAATCCCGGCATTTGGAGATCATTCGGGCTTTCCAAGGCGGGCATGTATTTGTCAGCGGCTGACTTGGAAACACGAGTCGCCAAAGCGTTCCGGACGCCCGCCTTCCAGCGGGCCTCATGTTCAATGGCCGCAAGACGACCCAAATCCCCGCTGATTTTGCGTCGGGCCGCCCAATCCTTTAGCGTGTCAGCCGTGGCCTCGGCCGGCAACGGAGGAATGTCATCGTCGGCGGCTTCCACAATCTGGCGATACTGCCGCCAGCGGAACTGCTGGTCGGGCGGGAGTTTATCCGGCTTTGCCGGGGGTGTTTCAAACTCCGGAAAACCAATGTCCCGGACGGCCTTTTCCCGCTGTTCTTCGGGGATCGTCCGCCAATGCTCGATGAAGTGCGATTGTTCGCGCGGAGACAATTGGGCAAAGTTGGGAATTCGTCCCCGGTTGACGATCAAGTCAACGAACAAGCCAAGGAGAATCACCAACAGGACGAAGAGCAGGCCGCTGACGAGACTGGAGACATAGATGGTCCACTTGTGAAAGCGAACATAATGCAACAGATCCCATGCACGGGAGAACGCATTGGTATCCACGAGCCACCTCCCGGACGCCGCCGGACAAGAATCGGATATTTTCAGTTTAGCCGACGAATCATCGCCTGAGTCGAGCGTTCGGCCGGATTACTTGCAATCTCATGTGTCTTGAGGTGACAGGCTCCATCCGAACAACCCAAACTTCCATCGGAACGGCCTTTTCGTGGCGTGCCGAATGCCATGAGGCCTTGGGCGACACTCTTTCCCATCGGAAGTGTCACCCAAGGCCTCGCGGCTGACCGACTCTTTCAATCCTAATGCTTACGCCAAGTCGCGGTCTTCAAAAAGCAACAAGCCGGAGAGAATGGCGACGGCCGTGTAGAGAACGGTGTAGGTCATCACCATCGTGACGAAACCAATAAAACTGCTCGTGGCCAGCGGGGTGTCCCGGATAATCGCCGGCCCCATGTCGAATGAGTCAAGGGCCGGAAACACCGCATTGAACAACTGTGCGATGAAACTCACCAGTTGCAATGCGGGGTTCCCCTCGTTTTCCGGTTTCTGGGTGACGTGGACCATGATGGGCGAGAGATTCCCGACGAGGAAAATCCCCAGGCAAATCACCAGATTCACGATGAACTGAACCCGCGTCGCCAGAGCCGTGCAGATCGCCAGCATAATCATCACCTGGCCGAACACCCGGAACAGGCCGATATGGTGGGCTGTCGTCTCGCCGAGCCACGTTCCCATGCCACGGGCAAAAGCCGAGCCTTCGGTGGTGGGAACGAGCCAATCCACCTTCGGAGCCATCCATTTGGCCACTTCCATCGGCATCGGGTCAATGGCATCATCAAGCGGGTCGAACCGGGGTTTGAAGTGCAACGCCCACGTCAGCACCCAACCGAGCAGCATGGTCATCGCCCAGCAGGCGAGCAAAATCCCAAGATACTTTCCGATGAAAAACTGACGCCGACTCACTGGCTTGCTGATGACGGTGATGGCCGTCCGGCCTTCGATTTCTTCGTTCACCGAGATACTAGCCGTCAAAAGACCAAACAACGCGGAGAAAAGCATCACGGCGTCGAATCCGACTTGTTTCATCAATTTGTAGTCATCCCCCAAGGTGAAATAGGGGATGAACGTGGAAACAATGATGAGCAGGGTGGCCAGTGCGAAAATCAACCAGAACATCGGCTGGCGAAGCGATTCCCGCAGGGCCGAGATGGCAACCGCCCCGCCTTTCGGCCAGACCAGCAAAATCGCCCGGGGGGCGAGAATGATGAAATCGAGAATCAGCTGTAGGTGGAAGAGGGCACCGAAGTATCGACCATAACGTTCTAGTTCGGTGAGTTCGCCGACTTGCCGGAGATACCAGCCAAGGACGACGGCCCCGACGACGGTTCCTCCGGCCAGATAGGAGAGGACGGTGGCGTCCGTGGCCCATTTTTTGAACGGCCGGCCGTCAAAGGCGACGAGCCAGGGAATTGCCACGATCACCTGGAGAACCACCAGGATGAGCGAGGCGAGAATCACATTCAAGAGCGGCGTTGTCATGTCTGGCGGATCGTCGCTTGGTTCGGGATATTCCTCATGATACGTTATGAAACCGGCGGGGGTTCGTGCCGGTAGTTTGGCGTGGTTCCCCAACGAAGTTTCCCGCGTAGCGTCTGATAATAAGTTTTTCCCGGCACTTTGACGAGTCGAAAGGAAACCGGGGCCTGTCGGACATGGATTACTTCGCCCGGTTGCAGGGGGCCGCAATCCTGCCCGTCCACCACGAGCCACGATCCGACGGGCTGCCGTAGTTTGATCGAGTAGGTTTTCTCGGCCGAATCCATGATCGGCCGGTTGGTCAGCGTGTGACCGCACACCGGCGTGATGACAAACGCCCGCATGTCCTGTTCCATGATCGGCCCGCCGGCGGACAGGGAATGGGCCGTGGACCCCACCGGTGTGCTGATAATCAACCCGTCTCCCATGAACCGGGAGACCGTTTCCCCGTTCACTGAAAGTTCCAAGTCGAGCATTTTGAACGGAGGACCGGACCGGATAAACACCTCGTTCAGCCCCAGATATTCTTGGGAAACCGAACCGCCCGTCCGCTGGCACACGAACATCAGGTGTTTGGTGATTCGGAAAGAATTGTCCAGCACTCCCGGCAATGCCTGAATGGCCTCATCGGGTGTAAGATCGGCCAGAAATCCAAGACGGCCGAGATTGACGGCCAAAACGGGAATTTGACGGTAACCCATTTGGCGGGCCGACCGGAGAATCGCCCCGTCGCCACCGAGGACAATGGCGACATCAGCCTCCACATCGGAGAGATCCCGGATTCGCGTGAGGTCACACAGGGCCACGGTCGATCCCAAGGATTCAACAGCCTGACAAAAACGCTCGGCGGTTTCGGCGACGCGAGGCTTCGTGCCATTCCCGAGGATGAGGAATCTCATGCGGCTAAGATATGGCCTCTGACTCAACCGACGGCACTGAATTCGCCTTCCGGTTCGCCTTTGGCGAGGGCCTTCCGCACCGCCCGGCACAAACCCTCCATGTCCAACCCGATTTCGGCGAACAATTCCGCGCGCTCGGCATGTTGAACATACTGGTCCGGCAACCCCAACCGGGTGACATGGCGAGTGTCCAAGCCTTCCGCATTGCAGGCTTCCAAAACGGCGCTGCCGAAGCCCCCTTCAAGCGTCCCTTCCTCGACCGTCAGCACAAACGGCATCTTTTCCACCAGCGGCAGGATGGTCTTTCGGTCCAGCGGCTTGCAGAAGCGGGCGTTGACGATGGTGAGATTGATCCCCTCATCCCGCAACAGGTGGGCGGCTTGCAAAGCGACGGTGACTTGCGTGCCAAAGACAATGATGGCCCCGTCGTCCCCTTCTTCGATCACTTCAGACTGGCCCAGCCGGATTGGCTCGAATTCCCGCTTGATCTCCTCCAAGACGGCTTTCGGATAACGGATGGAAGTTGGTGACGTTTGAGCCAAGGCGAAATCGAGCATCGGCTTGACATCGGCCTCGTCACCGGGTGCCATCACGATCATGTGCGGAAAAATCCGCATGTACGGGATGTCAAACACACCGTGATGGGTCGGACCATCCGGACCGGTCAGTCCGGCCCGGTCGAGCGTGAAGACGACCGGGAGATTTTGCAGAGAAACTTCCTGAAAAATCTGATCGAAGGAACGTTGGAGGAACGTGGAATAAATGTCCACGATAGGCTTCATGCCGGTTTTGGCCATTCCGGCCGCGAAGGCGACCGCGTGGCTTTCACAAATGCCCACGTCGAAAAAACGATCCGGAAACTCGGTGCGGACCGCTTCGAGTTTGTTCCCCTGACACATCGCGGCCGTCAACACGGTCACTTTGGGATCAGCCCGCATCGCCTCGGCGATGGCGGCGCTCACGGCGTCCGTGTAAGCCTTTGACCCGCCCTTTTTGGTTTCGATATTTGTGCGTTCCGGCCCCACTTTGGTAAAGACCGGCGGCGTGTGAAACATCACCGGGTCCGCGCTCGCCTGTGGGACGCCGTGGCCCTTTTCAGTGAACAAATGCAGCAACAGCGGCCCTTTTTGCCCCTTCAAATCCCGCAGGATTCGGAGCAAGTTCGGCAAATCGTGCCCGTCTACCGGCCCGAAGTAGCGGAAGCCCATTTCCTCGAAAAGCATCCCCTCCTTCAGGGAAGCCTTGAGACCATCCCGGACTTGTTCAAGCGCGGAATGAGCCAAATCTCCCAGCAGCGGGATCTTTGAGAGGAGATAGTTGATGCTTTTCTTCGAACCTTGATAAAGCGAGGTCATCCGGCATTGGTCGAGATATTGGGCGACACCGCCGGTTCGCGGGCAGATCGACATTTTGTTGTCGTTCAGGATCACCAAGACATCCTGATTCATCCCGGCGATGTTGTTCAGTGCCTCGAAAACGATCCCGGAGACAAAAGCCCCGTCCCCGATGACGGCGACCGAATGCTTGCCTGTGTTTCCTTGAAGATCATCGCCCGCCTTGAGGCCGGACACGGTGGAAACACTGGACCCGGCGTGACCGGTCATGAATAGGTCGTATTCGCTTTCCGTGGGATTCGGATAGCCCATCAACCCGCCCTTGGTGCGGATCGTGTCGAAATCTCGATATCGCCCGGTGATCAGTTTTTGCGGATAAATCTGGTGGCCGGTGTCCCAGATCAGCCGGTCGGAGCGAAAATCGAACACGGTGTGCAGAGCGAGGGTGAGTTCAACGACGCCAAGATTGCTGGCAAAGTGGGCGGGTCGCAGGCTGAGGACGCGAACCAACTCGTCGCGAATTTCCTGGGCCAACTCAAGAAGTTCCGGCTCCGAAAGTAATTGGAGATCCGCGGGGGATTCGATTCGGGACAACAGCTTGCTCATGAAACTCCCTCGGAAACGGTCAATCCATCGAGACCAATCACCGGTCGCGGTCAGTCACCAATCTCGCCAAGTCGATCAATGCGCGGGCCGCGTCGCCAAGCGGCCGAACAGCGGCGATGGCTTGCTCGTGCAATTCCCTCGCCCGTCGCCGGCTCTCGGCCACCCCCACCAAGCCGGGGAACGTCATTTTCCCCCGGTCGGCGTCCTTGCCCGTGCGTTTTCCCGTGTGTTCGGCGTTGCCTTCCACATCCAGCAAATCATCCGTCACTTGGAACGCCAGCCCGAACGCGCGGGCATATTCATCCAAAATCGGCAATACTTCGGCCAATCGTCCCGAATCTCGCTCAGTCAGGGCACTAAACGCTCCCAACCGAACACAGGAGCGGAACAAGGCTCCGGTCTTTCGCAAGTGGATGCCTTCCAGTTCCGCAAGGGTCCGGGGCATGTCCAAACCGCCGACACGGCCCTCGGCGGCCAAGTCTCTCACTTGGCCGTCCACCATTCCGGCGGCCCCGGCCCCTCGGGCCAACTCCACACAACTAACCGCTGCCGTCCGGGGTGGATAACCCTCGGCCAACACTTGAAATGCCCCGGTCAACAGGGCGTCTCCCGCCAGAATGGCCAGCGGCTCGCCATATTTCACATGACATGTCGGCAGCCCGCGCCGCAGGTCGTCATCGTCCATGGCCGGCAAATCATCGTGAATCAGCGAGTAAGTGTGAATCATTTCGACGGCACACCCGGCCGTCAGGGCATTTTCAATATCGCCTCCGCACGCTTCGGCGGCGAATACGGTGAGAATCGGGCGAAGTCGTTTGCCGGGGGCGAACAAACTGTGCGACATGGCTTCGAGGAGAATTGGAGAGGCCCCCGCCCCGATCAACTCAATCGCCTGCCGCAGAACAGTGTCCGACTGGTCGCGAATCGTTTTCAGCCGATCAACAATCGCGAGCGACAATTCGGAAACCCCGCATGGTATGGGCGGTCAATTACTCCCATGCATGATAGGTCTTCCCTCCGGTGGTTGTCTCACTTTTCGGGAGATTCAGTCGACTCACCGATCACTTTATAACGCAAAGCAATCCGCCCGGCAATCCCGAAACTTCTCTGATTTTATTCTGTTTTCCGAGTGCGTCGTTTTGGTTCCGGCATTGTCGCCTCCGTGGAACTGATGTGCACAAACGGCTTGAATTGGGGTTTGCCAGCGTCGTCGAGGCCCATGAGTTGGGTGATGCGGTCTTCGGCCGAGGCGAGTTGGCCGTAGCACGTTTTGATGAGGAAAACGCCCCGTTCATACTTCGTCAGGCTTTCCTCCAACGTGGTCGTGCCGTCTTCCAAGGCCCGCAGGATTTTCTCCAATTCGGTGATGGATTCCTCGAAGGCCGGCGGCTTGGGTTGATCGCTCATGGACGGTCGGTCTCCTGGGGTTGAATGCTTTCGACCCGGCTGATGATCTCCCCGGCCGCGACGCGGGTTCGCAATCGTTCTCCCACCGTCGCGTCCCCGGCGGCCCGCACCGGCAAACCGCGTTCGTTCAAGGTCAGGGAGTAGCCCCGCTTCAAGACTTGCAATGGGCTGAGAGATTCCAATTGGGCGGCTGTCGCCTCCATGCGTTGCCGGGCACGGTCAAGTTGTTGCCGGATGCCGCGATGAAGCCGGCTGCCGATGTCATCGAGTCGTTTTTCGGAGTCGCGGATTTGTTCCAACGGAAGCCGTAGCACCCGGCGATCAAGCGCGGAGGCCAGCCGTTCGCGGGCCAATTCCACCCGGCGAACCAGCATGGCTTTCAGCCGATTTTCCCGGTCTTGCAGCCCGGCGAGCAGTTCGTCTCGATCCGGTGTTAGATCTGTGATGGCGTGGCTCGGCGTCAATGCCCGGTGATCGGCCACCAGATCGGCGATGGTCACATCGATTTCGTGACCCACGGCACTAATGACGGGCAGAGCCGACATCACGATGGCCTCGGCCACCATTTCTTCGTTAAAGCTCCAGAGATCTTCGAGACTGCCGCCACCGCGACCGACGATGATCGCATCCAGAGCCACATCGCCGCGTCTGTGAAGATGGTTCACTGTCCGCAAGGCCTTGGCGATTTCCTCAGCCGATCCTTCCCCCTGAACACGTACCGGCAACACCAGCACACGGGCGACCGGCCAGCGTCGGGCAAGCAGTTCCAGCATGTCGCGGATGGCGGCCCCGGTGGCACTGGTGATGATTGCAATCGACCGGGGAAACACTGGCAGTGGCTTTTTGCGGGCCGGGTCAAAATAGCCTTTAGCCGCCAGTTTTTCCTTGAGCTGTTGCAGGGCCAGTTCGAGTGTGCCAATGCCTTTGGGGCTAAGTTCCTCGATGGCCAGTTGGTACTCGCCACGGGGTTCGTACACGGTGAGGCGACCGCGAGCCTGCACTTCCATGCCGTCTTTCGGGTCGAACCGCAACCGCAGGGCGACCCCACGATAGATGACTCCCCGGAGCGAGGCTTTGTCGTCCTTCATTGTCAAATAAATGTGCCCGGAGGCCGGGCGGGCGACGTTGGAAAGTTCGCCGGTCACCCACACCGAGGAAAAGCCCTCTTCAATTCGGCTGCGGATTTCGCGTGTTAGCGAGGAGACGGTGTGGAGTTCTGTGCTAGCGGGGGGATCAAAAAGGGACATGCCGCCATCTCCGGGGAATCATCACGAACCAGATAGATCGCCGCCCCCTGCTGGTCAAGGAGCCGGGCCACCAAATGCCGGTCAGGCTTCGCCGCCACCGCCTGCCATTCGGCTTCCATGAGCAACGCCCACGGGGATTGCGCCCCCCGGTTCTGCGTCACCGGACGGCCGTAGTAGAACAGGATACCCTCGTCCTTCAACTTGTCGATGGTCAAATGTTCACCAGCCGGGACCAATCCGGCAAGTTCCCGGCCGGTTTCGTGGGCATTGCGGTTGGCAACGCGGTCGGGTTGAATCACTTCGGTGAACACTCCCTTCGCCGCCAGCCAGGCAATCAATGGAGCGATGAACACCGCTTGCCGCCAGCGGACGGTCGGGCGATTCTCAAACCACTTCACCCACCAAAGCCCGCCGAGAAGTCCAAACGCCGGGATCATCGGCAGAAGATACCGCACGTTGTGTTGGGCGGGCAGGGACCAGAACAACAGATTCGGCCAGATCCAACAATGCCCGAGCAACACCAATGAATGTTCTGATTCGGAAAGCCGATCCCGGAAACTCCGGCGAAGAGTGAGCATCACCGCCAACGCCGACAGTGTGTTTGAGGCCAACACCAACAGCGGGAAGGTAATCGCTTCCAGCCACGGGTAGGGTTTCCCGCGACGCCCCGGAGCGAAACGCTGGGCGGCTTCGTTGCCGATGGTTTCCCGCAGAGTCTGCCAGCCAATCTCTTGAGTGGCCAGAAACGCCCAACCCGCCACAAGAACTGTGGCGATCAGGGCGGCTGTCAGATGCCGCCAGGAGAACAGAACATTCCAACGACGTTGAATCACCAGAAACGGAATGACCGTCAGGTAAAAGAACGCCGGGGCGGTCCACTTGGTGAGCAATCCTCCTGCGACGCAGAAGAGGGCGGCGACCCACCAGCCAAACGACGGGCGTCGCTGTTCTTCCCGCAAAAACGCCCGGTGAAAGGCGATGAGCGACCATGTCACCCAACCGAGTTGGAGCATGTCGATTTCAGCGCTTGGGGCCTTGTCCAGCCACAGAAACGAAACGGGCAGGAATATGGCCATCCAAAAGGCCCGTTGTTCGCCGATCAACCCGCGAAGGTGCCAGAATAGAAATAAAACCGTGAGAAGTGCCGCGATGGCCGAGGGGAGCCGGGCCGACACTTCGGTGACTTCCCCGGCGGGAATGCTACACAGGGCGATGGCGACATAAGCGCCGGGCGGTTTGGTGACGAACGGTTGTCCGTAAAGCGTGGGCACAAGCCATTGCCCGGCCAGCGTTTCTTGGGCGATCTTGGCCCGGAGGGCTTCCGTGCGGTAAAGCGGCCCGCTCAGGCCATAGCCGAACAGCAGGACGCCCCAAACAAACAACACACCAACCCGAACCATGTGGTTGCCTCCCTGCAAGCCACGAGCGACTCTGATCAGATCACTCTCATAAAGCGTGAACTTCCAAACCATACGTCTCGGCGACCGCCACATTGGTTATCTTGCCATTCTTGATGTTGACGCCCAAACCGAGGCCGGGATTGTCCTTGCAAGCCTTGTCCGGTCCCTTGTTGGCGAGTTGCAACACATAAGGCAAGGTCACGTTTGTCAAAGCGTAAGTGCTTGTCCGGCCAACGGCTCCCGGCATGTTGGTCACGCAATAGTGGAGAATATCGTCCACGATATAGGTGGGGTTCGCGTGAGTCGTCGGCCGGGAGGTTTCGATGCAGCCTCCCTGATCGATGGCCACGTCGATGATGACGGCGCGGGGCGGCATCACATGGAGGTCTTCCCGCTTCACCAGCATGGGGGTCTTCGCCCCCGGAATCAGCACGGCCCCAATCACCAAATCAGCCCGCGAGATACATTCCAAGATCGTGTGGCGGTCACTGAACAACGTGGTCACATTCGGCGGCATGACGTCGTCGAGATATCGCAAGCGATCAAGGTTAATATCCAGAATGAAGACATTCGCCCCCAACCCGGCGGCGATCTTGGCGGCATTGGCCCCGACGATGCCGCCGCCCAGCACGGCCACCGTCGCGGGGGCGACACCCGGCACCCCGGAGAGCAAAATGCCCCGGCCCTGTTGTGGCCGTTCCAGATATTTCGCCCCTTCTTGAATACTCATCCGGCCGGCCACTTCGCTCATCGGCGTGAGCAACGGCAGATTGCCGCGGGCATCTTTGATCGTCTCGTAGGCCACCGCCGTGACGCCGGAATTCATCACGGTTCGTGTCAATTGTTCGTCGGCGGCGAAGTGGAAATAGGTGAAAATCGTCTGACCGGCCCGCATCAACGGCCATTCCTCGGCCAACGGTTCCTTGACCTTAACGATGAGGTCGGCCTCTTCCCAAATCGTGGCTTTGTCCGGGACAATCTCTGCACCGGAGGCGGCATAGCGTTCATCAGCGATTCCACTCCCCTGCCCCGCCCCGGTTTGAATCAGCACCCGGTGCCCGGCTTTTCTCAATTCTTCGACACCGATGGGGAGCATCGACACCCGATATTCGTCTGACTTTACTTCTCGCGGCACGCCAACAATCATGATTCACCTGTTCCCTTGCCCCGGACTTTGGGGTATTGTTGAATGAACTGGGCAAGCAAATCAAGATCAACTCCCGCGAAAGCTCCGTGTCTCATGCCATCCCGCCCCATCATCGCACTGATTCTTCTTGGCTGGCTGGCCACCATCGGTTGGGTGGCTTATGACCGCTGGCTCCCCTGGCTTCGCCCGTCCGAGCAACCGGCTTTCGTCCTTGATTTGGCCGACGAGGTCGCTCCCCAAAACGCGATTTGGACGCTTTATCGCAAAGACCAAAGGATCGGCGGCGCCGAGACACGCATTGCCCCGTTGAAGGACGGCACGTTTGAAATGACCCACCGACTTCGGGAAACAGAGATCAAAGTTTCGCTGATGACCGTGAAAATCAACAACTTCGTGACAACGAAGGTCGTCAACCATGACGGCGAATTAATTCGATTAAGCGCGGTGGCCAAAGTAGATTTCAAGGCCCTCGGCACAACCTTCAAGGTAGACACCAAATTGAACGGCACGGTAGTCGGCAACACTCTGGAGGCCACTTGCGATTTCGATTCGGACTTGGGAAAAGCCACCGAAAAGCTCGATCCGATCCCCCTGACGAGCAAACGGGCTGAGTCGCCGCTCCAGCCATTACATCGTTTCCCGGAACTTCGGCCGGGCCAGACGTGGCGGGAAGCCAATATCGACCCGGTTAACGAGGCCCTGAACACGGCCATCGAACGGGTGGTCAACCGCAAAATCGCCGAGCAATTCGGCGGAAGGCTCCCCTTCAAACTGCCAACGGCCAAAACCCCAAGAGAATTACTGGCTGAAGTCCAAGCGGAACCGGAAACGATCACACACCGTGACAAGAGTTATGTGTGTCATGTGATCGTCTACAAGGCCGAGGGATTCTTGGTGAAAACATGGGTGCAGATCGAAGACGGCAAGGTGATCCGGCAGGAAGCCAGTTTGATGGATGACAAGTTGATGCTGCAACGGGAATGATGAATCTTGGAATTAGCAATCCCGCCCCGTCCTGTTGCGTGTTTTCGACCTTGGGTTTATCCTTAACTCATGGCGAAAAAGAAAACCCGTGTCGATCTTCGCAAGAACCGCGCCAAGCCGCCGCGTGAAAACACATGGACCAGCGGGTTCCGCGAGCATGGCTACGAGGAAGACGCCACAGTTGCCGACGAACGGGTCCGAGCCAAAGGGGACATTTCCCGCAAGCGAACCATCATCGAAGAAGTGCCGGACAATCCCGGCGAGCAAACTCAAACGACGTTGATGCCCGCCATCGACGAATCGGTTTGCCTTCAGGGCCGGGTGATTCGGATTCACGGCTTGCAAAGCATCGTTGAGGCGAAGGACGGCCGGATTTTCAAATGTTCCGTCCGCGGATTGCTCAAAAACCTGCAAACGGACGAGCGCAGTGTTGTCACAACCGGGGACCGGGTTTGGTTTCTCGTTTCCGGCGGGGACGAAGGCGTCATCGAACGGGTGGAACCTCGTTTCGGCGTCCTCACGCGGGAATCACGCCGCCGGGAGCATGTGTTGGTGGCCAATGTCGATCAGTTGGTGATCGTCATGTCTTTGGTTGAACCAGACCTCAAACCGCACCTGATTGATCGTTATCTGGCGAGCGCCCAGACGGGCAAACTCGCCCCCATCCTTTGCCTGAACAAAGCCGATTTGGTGGAACACGCCAATTTGCAATCGATGATCGGCTCTTACGCCCAGTTGGGGATTCCCACCCTGCTCACTTCTGTGCGGACGGGTCAGGGCATCCCGCAACTCCGGGAATTGCTGGCCGACCGTTCGACGGTGTTTTCCGGCCAGAGCGGCGTGGGCAAGTCTTCTCTGCTGAACGCGATTCAACCTGGCCTCGCGCTGCGGGTCAGCACGGTTAGCGACGTGAACCAAAAGGGACGCCACACCACCACGACGGCCGAGCTAATCCGTTTGGAAACCGGCGGTTGGGTAGTGGATACTCCCGGCGTGCGACAATTACAACTGTGGGACATCCGGCCGGAGGAAATCGAAGGGTTTTTCCCCGAGTTTCGGGCGTTTGTTCCGGGTTGTTCGTTCCCGGATTGCACCCACACCCACGAAGCCGGTTGTGCGATCAAACGGGCGGTCGTCCGTCGTCAAATAAGTGTCAGAAGGTTCCATAGTTACATCGGCATGCGCAATGGAATGGCTGAAACAGCCTGACGTCGCGCGATCAAGCATCATTTCGTGTTGAAAGACACGCTGTCCGGCTGACGGAAACTCCGATAAACCATTCGGATGAATGCCGTCGATAATCTCTTCAAACAATTGCGGGCCGAACGTCGTCGGGCGTTCATTCCTTTCCTCACCGCCGGTGATCCGGACATTCGGGCGACGGTGGAACTCATCCGCTCCGTTGCCGATGCCGGGGCCGACCTGATCGAGATTGGTTTCCCGTTCAGCGATCCCATCGCGGACGGCCCGGTGATCCAAGCCTCTTATACCCGTGCGTTGAACCAAGGGTTGAAGGTTCAACAGGTGTTCGATGCCATTTCGGAAGCCGTCAAAACGCCGGGTTTCAAGCCGCCGGTCGTCGGAATGGTTTCCTACTCACTCATCCACCGCCGGGGACCGAAAGAGTTTCTGGACGCCGCGAAACTGGCGGGGCTGAGCGGGCTGATTGTTCCTGATCTCGTTGCCGATGAGGCAGATGCGTTTGCGGACCTATGCCGGGCCGCCGACATGAAACTCATTCTGCTGGTCACCCCGACGACCTCCCCGGAACGGGCGAAACACATTGTCTCTCTTTGCTCCGGTTTCGTGTACTGTGTGAGCGTGGTCGGCATCACCGGAGAGCGTGACAAGTTGCCGGAACAGTTGACCACCCAACTGGCCCAATTGCGAAAGATGACCGATCTGCCGTTGTGCGTCGGTTTTGGCGTGAGCCGCCCGGATCATGTCGTCCATTTGAAGGAAATCGCCGATGGCGTGATCGTCGGCAGTGCGTTGGTGAAGAAGATGGAACAGGGGGGAATTCCGGCGGTCGCCCAATTGGTCCGGGAATTGATTGCCCCGCTCAAAGTCTGATCTTCGGCCCTTTCACTTCATGCAATCTTCACAGGCTCCGCATTGTTTCGACCGACGTGGAGCCTAAAGTATCTTCACAATTGCCCAATCGCCTTGTTTTCCCGAGAAATTTCCGATGCGCTCCCTCGCGTTCTCTCTGGCCATTTTTGCTCCGCTAACCGCCCTGCTCCTCACCTCCGGGTGCAAACGAGGCAGCGTGGACGGGGGTGTGGATCGGTTGAGCGGCGGCGGGGCCACGTTTGTCGACCCGATTATGCAACGCTGGAGCAGCGAGTACAAGACCGCCAAAAACGTTGAAGTGGACTACAAGAAATCGGGCTCCGGCAACGGCATCCAACAAATGTCCGGCAAAGTGCTGGACTTCGGTTGCACCGATGCTCCGATGAACAAGGATGAAACAGAAAACGCCAAGACCGAAGGTGGCGAGGTGGTCCACGTTCCCGTCATCATGGGAGCCGTGGCGATCATTTACAATGTCCCCGGCGTCAAGGAACAACTCAAACTCAACGGGGATGTGATCGCCAAGATTTACCTCGGCGAAATCACCTTGTGGAACGACCCGGCGATTGCCGCGTTGAATCCGGGCGTCAAACTTCCGGCCAGCGGGCTGACCCCCGTTTACCGCTCGGAAAGCTCCGGGACAACGAGCATCTTCACCGAATTTCTCTCCAAGTCTTCCGTGAGCTTCAAAACGAAGATCGGGATCAGCAAAAACCCCAAATGGCCCAAGATCGGCACCGGCCAGAACGGCAACGATGGCATCGCCGGGCACGTGCAACGCAACGAAGGCTGCATCGGTTATGTGGAATTGTATTACGCCAAGAAAAGCGAAATGCCCTATGCGATCCTGAAGAACCGTCGCGGCAAGGATGTGCTTCCCGACACCGAAAATGTCGCGGCCGCCGCCAAGGGAGCCATGTCTGAAACTCCGACCAAAGAGCCTTACACGGTTCACTCCCTGACATACTCCCTGACAGACATTGACGCAGACACCGCTTATCCGATTTGCGGGATGAGCTATGCCGTGCTGTTCAAGAACCAACCCGCTGGAAAGGGGAAGGCTCTGGTGGACTTCTTGAAATGGGCCACCACGGACGGACAAAAATTCGCCAAGGAACTGGAATACTCCCCCCTGCCGACTGAACTTCAAACGAAGATTGCCGCCCGATTGGATGAAGTGAAACTGGATTGATTCCCGGTTGATCCGTCGCACGCCCTGATCGAACACTCGCACCCCCGGCCATTTGATGAGCGAACCTGTCGCCGCCCAGAAACCACCCTCCCCCGCCGGGGACGTGATCTTTCGATTGATCTGTCAGGCCTGCGGGATGTTCATCCTGTTGGTGGCGGCTGCCCTCTTGGGAATTCTCGTCTGGCAATCGTGGGATGTCCTGAGCCGGATTGGTGAATACAAGATGTTCACCAGCACAGACTGGAACCCGGATCAGCGCCCCCGAGTGTTCGGGTCTTGGGTGTTCATTTACGGCACGCTGGCCACTTCTTTGATCGCCATGTTGGTGGCCGTCCCGCTTGGAGTGGGATCGGCGGCCTTTCTCTCGGAAATCGCGCCGCCGTGGATTCGCAAAACTTGCTCCTTCTTGATTGAGTTGCTGGCCGCCATTCCGAGCGTCGTGTACGGTTTCTGGGGCTTGTTTTTCCTCACCCCCGGCCTGCAAAAGCTCTTTCTCCTTCTCGGAGGCCCCCCCAACACTTCCGGGCAGGGCATCCTCGCGGCCGGTCTCATCTTGGCAATCATGATCGTGCCGTATGTCACCGCGATCAGTTTTGATGTTTGCCGGGCCGTTCCCTCTTCCCAACGACAAGGCTCGCTGGCCCTCGGGGCGACACGCTGGCAGATGATCTGGACCGTCGTGCTTCCGTATGCCCGGCCGGGGATCATCGCCGCCTGTTTCCTGGCCCTCGGCCGGGCGTTGGGCGAGACGATGGCCGTCACCATGCTCATCGGCAACGTGAGATACATCGATTTCTCGCTCTTCGCCTCCGGGGATTCGATCGCCAGCGTGATTGCCAATCAATTAAACGAAGCCGGAAGCCGGGATCACCGTTCGGCCCTTGTGGCTCTTGGACTGGTTCTTTTCCTGATCACCGCCATGACCAACTTGGCCGCCCGGTTTTTGATTCGCCAGGGGGCGAAACCAAGAGTCAGGGTGAACCGAGGTCCCCAATCATTGACCGGTCCTGCGAACGCCCCCGCCGAATTTGGCCCGTTGGTGGTTTCTGAATCCCAATGGAAAAGGACGGCCCGCGAAAACCGCGTTATGACTTGGGTGTTGGGTTTCTGTCAACTGGCCACGGTGGTGCCCTTGTTCCTGATTCTGGGCTACATCGGCGTGCGGGGAGCCTCGTCGCTCGACTGGAATTTTTTCACCGAACTTCCAAAACCGCCGGGCCAACTCGGCGGCGGGATGATTCACGCCATCGTCGGCAGCGGGATCATCGTTCTGCTGGCCTCGGTTTGTGCCGTTCCGATCGGCGTGTTAACGGCCGTTTATCTACATGAATACAACACGCATCCGCTGACAAAACCCGTGCGGTTTGTCACAGAATTACTCGGCGGCGTGCCATCCATCGTCATCGGCATCTTCGCTTATGCGCTGCTGGTAAAGCCACCCGCATTTATTGCATCATTGATTGCATCCGTGCCAATTTTGTCTTACCTGATGCCATCGGGATTCACCGCTTGGGCTGGCGTTTTTGCCCTCGGGATCATGATGCTGCCAGTGGTGGTTCGCACAGCCGAGGAATCGATGAAACTCGTGCCTGCCAGTCTCCGACAGGCCAGTTATGCTTTGGGGGCCACTCAACGCCAAACGGTGATGCGGGTTATTTTACCGGCATCATTGCCGGCGATCACCACCGGGGTTCTGCTGGCGATGGGCCGGATTGCCGGGGAAACCGCTCCACTGATCCTGACGACTGCCGGCTCTAATTTCTGGCCTCGCTCCCTGTATGATCGCACGCCTTTTCTGCCGGGATATATTTATGAGTACTCCAAGAGTGCCGATGCCGACCAGCAACGGCAGGCTTGGGCGGCGGCTTTGGTGTTGCTCTCAGCCATTTTACTGCTGAACATTCTCATCCGAGTCGCGGCCGGTCGCCGTGTCGTCGCGGCCAGTCGGGCCGATTAAAAAACCGTTCACATCCTCGCCCCTTGGGTTCGTGCCGTCATGTTCACGAGGATCTTCATCGCGTTCCTGTGCTTCGGCCTCCTGACATCTTCCGTTGTCGGGGCCGTGTTGCTTCAGCGTCTCAATGGAGGATGGTTTCCGGCCATCTTCACCGAGGCGCTTCCGATCATCGGCATCGTGGGTTTGATGGCGGTTCCGGCCGCCTATTACTTTGCCAACACCTTCGTCCGGCCCATCGAGGAAATCCGGTTCGGGGCCGAGCGGATCGCCTCCGGGAATTACCAGTTGCGCGTGCATGGCGGCAACTGGCGTGAAAGCCGGGAACTCGCCCGGACGTTCAATGAAATGAGTTTCCGGCTCGCCAGCCAGTTTGCGGAACTTCAAGTCGAACGCCGCCAATTGCGCACCATCCTCGGCGGGATGATCGAGGGGGTCGTGGCCATCGGCGAAGGTCAGCGCATCCTGTTCGCCAACGAAGCCGCCGGGCAAATGCTTGAATTCAACCCGGACGAGGCGATGGGCCGGCCCTTTTGGGAAGTTTCCCGGTTCCCGGCCGTTCAGAAGATTCTCGACCAGGCCCTCGCCGACCATCTTCCCCGCCGGGAGCCGATTGAGTTGAAGGGCTTTGGTTCCCGACATCTCAAGGTGTATGTGTCCCCCCTGCGGGATGAACACACGCCCAACGCCATCATGGTGCTGCACGACACCTCGGACTTGCATCGCCTTGAACGACTCCGGCAAGATTTCGTGGCGAATGTTTCTCACGAGTTAAAAACGCCGCTCGCGGTGGTGAAGGCTTGCGTGGAAACCCTTCAAGACGGGGCGGTCGAAGATCCCGATGCCCGTGTGATGTTCCTTGCTTCCATCGCCGAACAAGCGGATCGATTGCACGCCCTGATCCTCGATTTGCTCAGTCTGGCCCGCATTGAATCCGGCGCGGAGATCATGGAGTTTGAAGAAATCTCGCTCAACAAGATGGTCGCCCGGTGCATGAACCGTCAACGTCCGCGGGCGGAAGCCAAACGGATGACACTGGAACTTGAATCATCCGACCCGGAGTCCTCGGTCTGGGCCGACGAGGAGGCACTGGTTCAAATTTTGGACAACCTGCTCGACAATGCCGTGAAATACACCCAAGAAGGCGGAACGGTGCGTGTCCGCTGGCAGCAGGCCGGGCCGAATGTCTGTTTCAGTGTCGCGGACAACGGGCCGGGAATCCCCGAACGTGATCTGCCGAGGATCTTTGAGCGATTTTACCGCGTGGACAAGGCCCGTTCCCGCGAGCTCGGGGGAACCGGTTTGGGACTTTCGATTGTCAAGCACCTGACACAGACAATGAAGGGGACCGTGAAGGCCACCAGCGACCTCGGACGCGGAACCACGTTTATGATTTGTCTTCCCCGATCTGCCAACGACCTTCACCGGGAACACTCAGTTTCTTCATAATCAATAGTTACAACAACGCCGTGTGATTCGTGGGAGTTTCGCGTGTCTCGATTGTTTTCGGACATCTTTTCGCAGCGCACCGTCGATGGTCGGAGTTCCTCCACCAATCTTGCGACGGCAAAACCGAAGTTCCACTGTGAGAAAGTGAATTTTTGGTACCCCGGAAAACAGGCCCTTTGGGACATCGATCTGACCATCAGTGAAAAATCGGTCTTGGCCCTCATCGGCCCCTCCGGTTGCGGCAAATCGACTTTTCTCCGACTCCTCAACCGGATGAACGACCTCATCGATGGCTGCCGGGTGGAGGGGCAAATCCACTTGGACGGAACCGACCTCTATTCGCCCACGAGAAACATGGTCGATCTTCGCCGCCGGGTCGGGATGGTCTTCCAAAAATCAAACCCGTTTCCGAAGTCGGTTTACGAGAACGTGGTTTACGGGCCGCGGGTCGCTGGCGTGCGGGACCGGGCGAGGCTGGACTTCACCGTTGAAAAATGCCTGAAACAAGCCGCCTTGTGGGATGAGGTGAAAGACCGGCTTCAATCCTCCGCGTTGGAACTCTCTGGCGGCCAGCAACAGCGGCTTTGCATCGCCCGTTCGCTGGCCACCGATCCGCAGGTTTTGTTGATGGACGAACCGGCGAGCGCGCTGGACCCGAAATCCACCGCCAAAATCGAAGACCTCATCGACGAATTGAAGAAACAATACACGATCGTGATCGTGACCCACAACATGCAGCAAGCGGCGCGTGTTTCGGACTTTACGGCGTTCTTCTACGAGGGCCGGTTGGTAGAATCAGGGCTTACCCAGCAGATTTTCACCAAACCGACAAAGAAGCAGACCGAAGATTACATCACCGGTCGATTCGGCTGACATTCCCCACGGAGACACGCTCATGTCCAGGCACCTCGAACGCGATTTGGAACACCTGCAAAAGCGGATCATCAATTTCGCCGGATTGGTGGAAGAAGTGATCTACAAGGCTGTGCAGGCTCTTCAGGAACACAACAACCCGCTAGCCGAAGAGATCATTGAAGGCGACGCCCGCATTGATGAGATTGAGAACGAAGTAACCGAGGAATGCCTGAAACTCCTCGCGTTACACCAACCCGTGGCGACGGACCTTCGGCGTATCGCCACGACACTGATGATTACCACGGACCTCGAACGTATGGGAGACTTGGCGAAACACATCGCCGAGGCCGCCCTCGCCCTCTCCGTGCCGCCGGTTCCGATTCCCAACAAAATGGCCAAAATGACGGACGTGACCACATCGCTCGTCCGCCAGAGCCTTGATGCCTTCGTGAATCTGGACAGCAAGCTGGCCCGGCGAGTGGTGCGAATGGATGACGAGGTGGACCGTTACAACGACGAACTCATCGCGGAAACCATCGCCTACATGAAACTGAACCCGGCGAACATCGAACCCGGCGTGATGCTCTTCACGGCCACCCGGCATTTGGAACGAATCGCCGACCACGCCACGAACATTGCCGAGGACGTGATTTATCTGGTCGAGGGTGACATCGTGAAGCACCGACCGGATGCCATCGGCAACGAGTGATCCGCCACACTGACCCCAAGGGCCGCCATGTCGCAGACCCGGATGTTGATTATCGAAGACGAACGAGGATTGGTTCAATCCCTCACGTGGTATTTCAACAAGGAAGGTTTCGAGGTGTCGGCCGTCCACGACGGGGCCGAGGGGCTGCGCAAAGCCCAATCCGCGTTGCCGGATGTCATCCTGCTCGATTTGATGCTTCCGGGCATGAACGGCCTGGAGGTTTGCCGGGCGTTGCGCTCGGGTGAGAAGACAAAACAGATTCCGATCATCATGATCACCGCGAAATCCGAAGAGACGGATCAGGTGGTCGGGTTCTCGATGGGTGCCGACGACTACGTGACGAAGCCGTTCAGCAACAAAATCCTGCTTGAACGGGTCAAGGCCGTGCTGCGACGGATGGAAACAACCCAAGAAACGAGCGACACCTCCGAGCATCTGGGGGTGAAGGTGGACCGTGTCCGTCATCAGGTGATGGTGGGCGAACAACGCCTGGACCTGACGCCCACCGAATTCCGGTTGTTGGAATGTCTGATCCGCCAGCCGGGACGGGCGTTCACCCGGCATCAATTGATGGATTCCGCCATTAGCGAAGGATCAATCGTCCTCGAACGGACGATTGACGTTCACATCAAGACATTGCGAAAAAAATTGGGTGATGTGCGGGAAGAATACACGGAACTCATCGAAACGGTTCGCGGCGTGGGCTACCGCTTCCGCGAGACATTAAACTTGGAATGAATCAGGGAACAGTGTCGATGATCGCGGCCGGTTCCGTCGTGTCGCGATGTTTCCCCGCTCCGCTTTCACAACCCGGCCCGGTTTGCATTTCATAAGTGCGGCCGGTGATCGGGTTGGTTTCCTTCAACGCCAGTTGATACAGTTTCTCGCCGGTCGGCGTCGGATAGTTCCCGGTCACGCAAGCCCGGCACAGTTTCTCCTCTTCCAGCCCGATCGAAACCGCGATGGCCTCCTGCGGAAGGTACATGAGACTGTCCGCCCCGAGATCGCGGGCCATCCGGTCTTGTTCCTCGTCCGTCGGCCGTCGGCCGGCCATGTACTTCGGGGCGAACAGTTCCTTCACCGTGGACATGTCGATGCCATAGAAACAGGGCGCGATGATCGGCGGACAGGCCACCCGCACATGGATTTCCTTTGCTCCGCCCCGTTCCCGCAAGTGCGAAAGCAAGGCCTGCATGGTGGTGCTGCGGACGATGGAATCCTCCACCAGCAACACCTTTTTCCCCTGAAGCACTTCGCGAAGCGGCGTGTATTTCAAACGCACACGATCACCGCGATTGGCCCCCTCAATGAAAGTGCGGCCAACTGCTCGATTCCGCATCAATCCCTCCACGGAAGGCACGCCCAAAGCGTGGGCCATCGCATCGGCCGCCGCTTTCGCCGTGTCCGGCACGGGAACGACAATAGTGTCCTGGTCGATGACCAGCTTGTTTTTTTGAAGTTCCTGCGCCGCCAGCGCCCGCCCCAGTTTGGATCGGGAAAGATAAACGCTCCGGTCGTCAAGCGAACTGGCCACGTTCGCAAAATAGACCCACTCGAAGAAACAATGGGCTGATTGCTGTTTCGGGGAGTAGCGTTCCCGCCGGAAAACGCCGTCTTGAATGACGATCATCTCCCCCGGTTCGAGGAATTCAATCTCCTTGAAGCCAATGTTGGCCAGCGGCACGCTCTCGCTGGCCGCGCCAAAGAGACCGCCATCGCGGGCGAAGCAAAGGGGCCGGATTCCCTTGGGATCGCGCAGGATCACCATGTCCCCCATCGCGTTCTGATACACGATGTTGTAAGCGCCGTCGAATTTTTCGCTGAGATGCCGGAAAACCTTGACTAGGTCCGGCCGGTCGTCGCCCCGATGTTCGTGGGCGATGAAGTGCATGATGACTTCGGTGTCGTTGTCCCGAGTCAGGTGATAATCGGAGAGCGAGAGCAATTCGGCCCGCAGATCGCGGAAATTCGCCAACTGGCCGTTGAATCCAAAGGCAAACCACTTCCATTTGCAGCCGTGACGTCGCTCAAATGGCTGAGCATATGAGCGGGTGTTGTCTCCGCAGGTGGCATAACGAACATGGCCGATGCAGGAACTGCCGGAATGTTCCTCCATCAACTTCTTGAATTTGTCCTGCCGGTTGAGGCGGAAGGCCTCGATCACGGTTCCGATTTCCTTGTATGTCTCCAGCAGAATTTCCCGATCTGGATTATGCGACGTGAAACCGGCCGCCAGTTGGCCCCGGTTTTGAAGGTCAAGCAGCATCCGGGGCATCAACTCGGTGACGTTCTCGATCTTGCCGCCGGGAACCAATTTGGAGATTGGCTGGTTCGGAAAGTGATAGAGGGCCGCGATGCCGCATTCGTGCTGAAGCTCTTCTATCATTTCCTGGAGACCCTCGAAAAGGAAGGCAAAAAAGGTGTCATCCCACCTCTCCGGTGGGTACTCATCAATATAGGGCGGTTATCCAAAAACGCACAAGCAATCGGGGAGGGCTTCCGGGGCCCGAGGCGTCGCGATGGTTCCTGTCCGGTTAATCTGATCGAATCGGGGAAACGGATTCTCACGCTTTTGCCGAATTCTTCGATCAGGAAGGGGATAAGAATCTCACACGGGAAAGGAACTGTCCCGGAAATGCCAAATGTCCCCGATTGTGGCAAAAATCTGTTCTACGCTACGTTTGGAAGTCGGTCCACATCCCGTGCCGACCCGTTCCAGCGTTCAAACGGCAGTTTCAAACCCGGTAGCGTGCGGCCATGCGAATCATCCGCGGACGATCAAGAACCGAGCGGCGTGGCGTGGCGGCCGTTGAATTCGCCATCGTCGTGCCGTTTCTGCTGCTGCTGCTGGTCGGCATTTGGGAACTTGGACGAATCATCAATGTTCAGATCATTCTGAACAACGCCGCGCGTGATGCCGCCCGTCTGGCGGCCCAGGCGAACATCGTCAACACCACCGGCGCGTATACGCAAATCAAATACAACACCGGAACCCCCAACATTGACGCCTCGATTCGAGGATACCTCCAGGCGGCCGGAATCACCAATCTGACAGGCTTGGTGACTCAAGTGGAGTTTTTGGAGGGCGCCGGCATGGGGAACACTTCGGCGGACCCTTACACCGGGGTCAAGAACCAGCAGTTCCGCATCCGGATTCAGATTCCCTACGCCAATGTGCGCTGGACCAGCCTGACACTGATTAATCCAACCACCCTGACGGCGGAAGCCTATTGGCAGTGCTTGGTGGACGACCCGTTTACGCTGAATACGACCCTTCCAGGATGGTCCCCCTGAACAACGTTTGAGGAAGGCGATTCCATGCTGCTTCAATCCAAGAAAGCCCGCCGTGAAGGGGCGACGACTGTCGAATTTAGTCTCGTCGCCATCATGCTCTTCATGATGCTGTTTGGCATCTTTGAGTATGGCCGGTTTTTGTTCGTCTATCACCTGACCACAAACGCCGCCCGCGATGCGTGCCGGTTTGCCGTCGTCCACACCGGTGGCGGGACCATGAGCGGCGAACCGACAACCATTTCCGCATCCGATGTGCAAACCGTCTGGCGGACGGGGATGTTCAATTCAAACCGATACGGGACAGGCATGTGCGGAATGGAAGGCAACATTACCGGTTGGACATGCAATGTGTTCGCCGTTTCGGACACGGATTTCTTCGCCTCTCCGCCGAATCTGACGGCTGCTGGAAAACCGGATTGGACGACGGCCGCGTTTTCTCAGAAGATTTGTGTGCAAGTCACGGGCACCTACAGGCCGGTGGTTCCCAATTTGATCGGTCTCAACTCATCCGTTCCCTTTACGGTGAATGTGTTGATGGGAAGCGAAGCAAACTAACTCCTTCATCACCCTCCCGATAAATTTTCCGAAGCGGGGAGAAACATGCGAACATCGTCATCCGTTCGACGCCGGGAAGCGGCCGTGCTTCCACTTGTGACGGTTTGCCTCGTCGCATTGCTGTCATTTGTGGCCTTGGCCATCGACATCGGCATGATGGCCGTGGCGAGAACACAGGCACAATCCACTGCCGACATTGGCGCGCTCGCCGGGGCAAGAACCCTCAACGGCCAAAGCGGCAATAACAGAACCGCTGCGGAAGCCGAGGCACGCCAGGCGATCACCAACAACTACATACTGACTTCACAATTCACCACCGGGCAAATTTCCGCAGTGACGTCGGGTGTGTACCGCTACGACACCACGGCCTCCCGCTTCACGGCCGACTTCAGCACCCCTCCCGGCACGAACGAGGCTTATGGGGTGATGCAGGTGCAGATTCAAACTTCGCAACCAACTTATTTTGGCCGGGTGATGGGGGTGAACGCCATGCAGGTCAATGCGCAAGCCACGGCGGTCCACCGACCTCGTGATTTGTGTATTGTGCTCGATTTCTCCGGATCGATGAAATTTTCGAGCGAGTATAACTACCCGTCAAACATCACCGGCACCACTCCAATCACGGGAACATTGAACCCGGACCCGCGCTTCCCGCAATTTGGTCCGTGGAAGCTTTACCCGCTGGCCACGGCCGGAAACCCCAATCCCATGCACCGGGTCGATGACTATGTTGACAGCGGCGGGGAAACTCATGCCGCCAACAACCTGACGATTGAGACCGCCAGCGGGCCGCCCATTGTCAACTGTTTCCAGACTACGGCCGCCGTAGGCGGGCCGAATGCCTTTGTTTATGGCGGTGATTTGACCGCCGCGAGTTTCAATATCTCCAACACCCCGGTATGCACTCCCGCGCCGGCCACTTGGAACAGCCAGTACGCCAGTGGATATGTCGGTGATCGCTGGCCGTTAAACTACGGTGTTTCGACAACGAACCCGACAATCGCTCAATATGCCAAAACTGCGGCTGACTTGGTGTTCGCCTCCGGCACGTCGATCAACACGTCGACTCGAGACAACACTTGGGAAACCAATGGATACGATTCGGCCTCTATTACATGGGATAACGGAGCATTCTCCGGTTATTCGATGGGGCCGGGTTACTATGGCAAAACCTTCTATATGTGGCCGCCGGACCCCCGCTATAATTCGTCTGCCGACCCGACGAATATCTCCACGACCAATTCGGCCCAAGACACTTCGGGTCGTTGGATGTGCGACTGGCGCAAACGGTTTTTCCTATACCCGAGCGCGAGTTCGGGAACCAAGGGCGCTGTCATGGATGACAATTCGGTCTTGTATAGCACCAGCACCGGATTGTTTCAGTCTCAGAACCTTGGTGCTTCGCCGATCCGATATATTCCTCACTACGACGCGATCCTGAAGTGGCTCAAAAACGGCCCCCAAACCCTCCCGCCCTCGCTTCGGGCCGGTCGGGTGCTGTACTACAGCGCCATTCCGGATTCCATTCCGATGGACTGGAAGACAGGATTGGTCGGCAGTTCCGCGACGGATGAGCAACGTTTTTGGAAAGAATACATCGACTTTGTGATTGGTTGCGGCCAGCACAACCGTGCTCAAACCCTCAATGGCAACGACACCGATAACTCTTATGGCGGCAACACGTTCGGCACGGTCAAGATCACGCCCAAGGCCTCTCTGACCGGAACCACGAAGCCTTACATGCACTATCAAGACGTGCCTGTTCACCCGTGCGCCCACTTGTGGTTTGGTCCGCTGACCATGCTGGGGTTCATCAGTCTCGATTCCCAAAATCAGTCTTACAACTGGAACGCGGGAACCACTTCCGAGGCGCATTGCTGGCAAATGAAGGCTGGTATTCGATCAGCCATGACGGACATTCAAAACAACCATCCCAACGATTTGGCGGCCCTCACGTTCTTCTCAAACTTTAACGCTTGGAACACCGCCCGCGTTTCCATGAGCAAAAACTACACAACGATGCAGAACTGTCTCTATTACCCATATTCGTTAATTAATTCGCTTGGAACGGTGACCAGCGAAAAGAAGCCTTATACCACGGCTTCCATTAGTGCATCCGTTCCCAGTGGATTTAGTCCGTTCAACTATCAAGCCGACATTCCTCTGGCCGACGGTGGCACAGATACAGCGATGGGTTTGATGGTTGCCTACAACCAATTTAATTGGAACGGTGGCTACACCGGCCGCAAGGGTGCTTCAAAGATCGTGATCCTCGAGACAGACGGCGTGGCTAATGCAAACGCCTCCGGCACACTCTCGACCATCAGTGGTGGCGGGGGCACAAAACAGTGGACAAGCATTTCTGACGTGGGGAGTTCAAACGGCACGCCGAGCGCGATGAACGCGGCCATCACCTTGGCTTATTTGATCACACAGGACAGCGCGGGCTCGAAGCCTTGGCCGACATTCCCGGCGTATTCAAACCTCAGCGGTCTCCCAACGGCCAATGCGCCAACGAACTATTACTCACAGACAAGCCCGGGTTTTTCCACGACACGTAGCCCGGCTTATGTGCATACGATCGCTTTCGGGCAGCTTTTTGAAGCCAGCACTGTTTCAAACATGAAAACGCGAGCGTTGGAATTCCTGAGAAACGTTCAAATCGCCGGGGGTACTTCTCCGGCGGGGGCGACATCCATCGACAGTTATAAGATCATCACAGGTACTTCAACCGCTCGGATCAGCAGTCTGAGGCAGGCGTTGGAACGGATTATGCAAGGGGGCGTCCAAGTCGCCCTCGTCCAGTAGTGCGGACTGTACCGGTCGGGCAATCCCGGCCGACAATCTGATTCTCGTGGCCGGCTTGGTGAACTTGCGGGTTCCCAAGCCGGCCTCTATTTTGACCACATCGCCTTTTCCGATCCCAGGCATTCCGGGTCCGTCATGTCCCTCGTCGCGACCTACGACAATGTCTCGAAGACTTACAAATCCGGCTTGTTCGGCCGTTCGGGCACCAAAGCACTCGAATCCGTCAGCCTTAAAATCCCCGCCGGGTCCGTCTACGCTCTTCTGGGGCCAAACCGGGCCGGCAAGACCACCCTTGTCAAACTGCTCTTGGGACTGAGTCGCCCGACCGGCGGCGCCATTCAGCGACTGGGGCAACCGGCCTCCGACCGTCGCACGCTGGCCCGTGTCGGTTACATGCACGAAAACCAACATTTTCCCCGCTATTTGCCCGCCCGTGAATTGCTTCGGTTTTATGCCTCCCTCACGCTGATGAAGTCCGATGTGATTCCGAAACGGGTTGATGAATTGCTCAATCACGTCGGGTTGGCCGACCGGGCCGAGGAACCGATTTCCCGGTTCAGCAAGGGGATGGTGCAACGGCTCGGCCTTGCCCAAGCCCTGTTGAACGACCCCGATTTGCTCATTCTGGACGAACCCACCGAAGGGCTGGATTTGATCGGCCGAGCCATGTTGCGGGAAATCATCGCCGAACGCAAAACTCGCGGCAAGTCAGTGATTCTTGTTTCCCATGTGCTGACTGAGGTGGAGCAAACCTGCGACCATGTGGGTGTCGTCGTCGGCGGGAAACTTGTCCGGGAGGCGGCCATCAGCGATTTGCTCACCGATCCGAAAACCCGGCAGCCCCGTTCTCTCGAATCCGTTCTCCGGCCTCTCTATGAAGGGAGGGGATCATGAATCTCTCGAATGCCCTGCTCGCCACGGGCTGGCTCATCCGCATCACCATCCGGCAATCGTTTGCCTCCAAACTGTTCTGGGTGATGCTCACCCTCAGCACGGTGTGCATGCTGTTTTGCCTCGGCGTCGGCGTGAAAGATGGCGAACGACTTCCGACGGCCCCCGATGAAGTGAAACAGGGCTTGCCAGCCAATGACCCGATCGCGAAGAAACTCGGCCAGGAGGGTCTCAAGGCGGCGGGTCTCGACATGTTGGGCGGGGACGAGCTTTCCTTGGGTTTCGGCGCCTTCACCATCACCACCAACCGGGGACGGGAAGACTCCGTCCGGTTCTTGCAAGTTTGGCTGGCTGGTCTGGTCGCCGGGACGGCCGGAATCTTCTTGACGATCATCTGGACAGCCGGATTTCTGCCCACATTCCTTGATCCAACACAAGTCACCGTCTTGATCGCCAAGCCGGTGCCCCGCTGGAGCCTTCTTTTCGGCAAAGTGATCGGCGTGCTGGTGTTCGTCGGGTTTCAGACTACTTTTTTCGTGGTCGGCACCTGGCTTGCCCTCGGCATTTCCACGGGCGTTTATGATATCCGCTACCTGCTGGCGATCCCCGTTTTGCTGCTGCATTTTTCCGTGTTTTACAGCTTTTCCGTGATGCTGGCGGTCTGGACCCGCAGCACCGTTGTGTGCGTGTTCGGAACACTGTTGTTCTGGGTGTTGTGCTGGGGAATGAACTTCGGCCGGCATGCGGTGGTCGCCAACGAGCCAAAGGGAATTTCTCCGGCTTCGCTGGCGATGCTCGACATCGGATATTGGGCGCTGCCCAAACCCGGCGACCTGAACATCGTCCTGGACGACGCACTCGACACACAAGCCTTCTCCGCAAGCGTGCCCGAATTTGAAGCGGCTCGGAAGAAGAACCGGATCAATCTTCCGTTGTCCGTGCTGGCCTGCCTGTTGTTCTCGGGGTGGATGTTTGGCGTCGCCGCTTGGGAATTCCGTCAGGCCGAATACTGAAGACGGATCGTCGTTCTTCTTCATCCACGCTAAACCATATCCAACGATCCGTCACTCTCCCCCCAAGGTTTTCCGATGGAAGCCATCCTGCTTGACAAGCCCCGTGAGTTTCGCCTGACCACGATCCCCCCGGCCGCGAACCCCGGTCCCGGCGAGGCTCTGGTGAAGGTTCACCGGGTTGGCATCTGCGGGACGGACATCAGCGGCTATCTCGGCAAGATGCCCTTCTACAGCTACCCGCGCATTCCGGGGCACGAACTCGGCGTGGAAGTGCTGGCTGTCGGGTCCGGCGTGACCAACGTGAAAGCCGGAGATCGGTGTTCCGTCGAACCGTACATGAATTGCGGCAAGTGCTTTTCCTGTGGTCGTGGCCGGCCGAATTGCTGCGAGAACCTTCAGGTTCTCGGCGTACACGTTGATGGCGGGCTTCGGCCGCAGTTCGTTTTGCCCGCCCGGAAACTACACACATCCAAGTCGCTCGCGTGGGAACAACTGGCGTTGGTGGAAACGCTGGCCATTGGATGCCATGCCGTCAATCGCGGGATGCCGACTTCCGACGAACCGGTGCTGGTCGTCGGGGCCGGTCCCATCGGGTTGTCCGTGATTGAATTCGTCAAGCTCACCGGCGCCCCGATCACCGTTTTGGACACCAACGCCAAACGACTTGAGTTTGCGAAGAAGACGATGGGCGTGCAACACACGATTCAATTGCAATCCGTCGAGCAGGCATTGGAAGAAATGTCGGCCGTCACCAACGGGACGCTGTTCCCGGTGGTGATCGACGCGACGGGCAACACCCGGTCGATGTGCGATGCGTTCAAGTATGTCGGCTTCACCGGCCGAATGGTGTTCGTCGGCATCGTGACGGACGATGTCTCCTTCTCGGACCCGCTGTTCCATCGCCGGGAAATGACGCTATTCGCCTCCCGCAACGCCATGCCGGAAGACTTCACCCGGATCATCGACCTCATCGAAACCGGCAAGATCGACACGCGGCCTTGGATCACCCATCGCACACCGTTCCAAGGATTGATCGACGTGTTCCCTTGCTACACCAAGCCGGAAACGGGCGTCATCAAGGCCATCGTCGAGGTTCAATAACCGCGATGCTGTGTCTTCGCGCCAAGTTCTCGTCTGCGCTGCCCGTCGAAGTAGACGGGCTTGCTCCCGATTTGCTCCGGGGACTGTCCGCTTCGGAGATTGGCCTTCGTCCTGCCTTGGTTGGCCGGGAGACGGTGCGATGGGGTGATCTCTTTGAAATCACCGGTCATGCCGACGATGCGGAAATCACCATCACCGGAGATGTTTCCCGCTTCAAGCTGATCGGCCGGGGAATGACTTCCGGCCGGTTGACGGTTGAAGGCCATGTCGGCTTGCATGCCGGGGCCGAGATGCGGGGCGGCGAATTAATCATTCGCGGCAATGCGGGGGACTGGCTCGGGGCCGAGATGCGGGGCGGGACGATTCAAGTGGACGGTCACGCAGGGGACAACGCCGGGTCCGCTTATCGCGGCAGCACGAAGGGCATGCGGGGCGGCACGATCTTCATTAGTCGGGACGTTGGCGCAGAAGCGGGCACGGCCATGCGGCGGGGTCTGATGGCCATTGGCGGCTCATGCGGCGCGTTCATCGGGGCGGGAATGATCGCCGGGACCATTGTGATCGGCGGAACCTGCGGCCCGCATCCGGGGGCGGGCATGAAGCGGGGAACATTAGCGTCACTTTCCGGTGAGGTGACAGTCCCCGCCACTTTCCGGTATGATTGCGAATACCGCCCGCCGATCTGGGCCATGACCATTCGGTATCTTCGTTCCCGAAATTTCCGGGTCGAAGCCGGATTGGAACATCGCCTGTTACGTCGGCATCGCGGGGATCTGGTGGCCCTTGGATTGGGAGAATTACTCATTCCCTCGGCCACATGAACGCCTGAAAATGGATTGTTTCGTGCGTTGCGGTGTCATTTCCGTTGTTCGGGATCAGGTTTGGTGATGGCGAAATCCTCCGAAAAAGCACGGATTGCCATTCTCGGGGCCGGTCCCATCGGGTTGGAGGCCGCTCTGGCCGTCCGGCAAGCCGGACACCCCGCCGCGATCTACGAAAAAGGGGACATTGCCGAACATATTCACTCTTGGGGACACGTTCGACTCTTCTCCCCGTTCGGCAACAATGTCACCCCGTTGGGATTGGAAACAATCAAGCGGGAGCATCCCCAACACAAACTCCCGGCGCCGGCCGATCTGTTGACCGGGAACGATTTCCGCGAAGCATATCTGCTTCCTTTGGCCATGACATCGCTTCTTGGCGAATGCCTCAAAACAAAGACACATGTGGTCGGCATCGGCCGTTCGGGGCAATGGAGAATCGACTCCGTGACCGATCCGAAACGGGCGGCCTCCCCGTTTCGACTGTTGCTGCGCGACGACAAAAACGCGGAGCGAATTGAAGAAGCGGATGTCATTCTCGATTGCACCGGCACCTATTCCCGGCATGCCTGGATCGGCAACGGCGGCATCCCGGCCCTCGGCGAGATCGCGGCCGAAAAGCAAATTGCGTATGGCCTCGACGATATCTTGGGCAGCAAGAAGGCTCATTACTCAGGCAAAAGCGTCCTCGTCATCGGCGGGGGTTATTCGGCGGCGACAACTGTTTGCAATCTCGCCCAGTTGGCGGAACAGAATTCCGCGACATGGGTGATCTGGCTGACGCGAAGCGCCAAATCGACCCCGATGCCCCGCAACGCGGCCGACGCTTACCGCGAGAGGGAACGGCTTGCCGCACGGGCCAACAACCTCGCCACGCGCGGCGACGGCAACCTCGAACACCAAGCCTTGGCCTTGGTGGAGGAAGTGATTTCACACGGCCCCGACAAAGGCTTCCGCGTGACGGCCAAATGCAACGGCAAGCCGATGGTGTGGGAAGTGGATCGGGTAATCGGCAACGTCGGCCATCTCCCGGATCATCTGCTGACTCGGGAACTCCATGTCGGCGAATTTACCGGTGGAATGATCCGTCACCCTGAGCCGGGCTATTTCGTGTTGGGCCAAAAGAGCCACGGCCGCGATCCGAACTTCCTCTTGAAACGCGGCCATGAACAAGTTCGGGAAGCGTTGTCGATTCTTGGCATCAAATAAACATCCGCCATCCGGTCAAACGCCCCGCTCGCCTTGTCCCTCTCTTCACGGTAGATTACCCTTCCCCGCGACTGAGGAATTCTTCATGACCGTTCGCAATGTCACCATCGACGATGTCCTTGCCGCCGAACCGAAGATTCGGGAACACGTTTTCCCACCGCCATTGATTCGTTCTTACGCGCTGGAACGGGAACTCAATCTTCCGGAAAGCCGGCGAGTCTGGATCAAGGATTACGGCTGGACCGCCTCCGGTTCCTTCAAGCTGTTCGGCGCCTTGAACTGGATGGCGAACAATCTCGAACTGATCGGAAACCGGCCGATTGCCGCCCATTCCTCCGGAAACTTTGCCTCGGGCATCGCCTATGCGGGGATGCGGTTCAAGAAACGGGTGATTGTGGTGATGCCGGACACCGCCCCGAAGATCAAGTTTGAGCGGACCCGGTCGTTTGGCGCTGAAATTCAAACCTACAACGCCGCCCGCGATCACGAGACCGGCGAACGAGAAGGACTGGCCCGGCGAATCGCCGAAGAGGAGAATGCCGTCCAGGCTTCGCCATACGACGACCCCCATGTGATCGCCGGCAACGGTGTCGGGGCCTTGGAAGTCGTCCGCGATTTAAAGCGCGAAGGCCGGGTGATTTCGCATTTCTTCTGCCCAATCAGCGGCGGCGGCTTGATGTCCGGCCAGGCACTGGCCATCGCGGATGGATTTCCCCAAGCCAAAATCATCGGCGTGGAACCGGCGGGCGCGGATGATTTCAGCCAATCCCTCGCCTCCGGCGTGCGAACCCGGATTCCCAAGCCGTCAAGCATTTGCGACGGCTTGTTGTCCTACAGCGTCGGGGAACACAACTGGCCGATTCTGCAACGGTTGGTGAAGCAGGTCATCACCATGCCCGACAAAGACACGCAACAAGCGATGCGCTTCCTCTACGAAAAGCACGGCGTGCGAGCCGAGCCAACCGGAGCCATCGGCATCGCCGCCCTGTTGAGCCGACAGGCCGACTTGAGCGGAGACGGGGATATTGTGCTAGTGCTCAGCGGCCGCAACGTGGACGACGACGCCTTCCGAAAATGGATCGCCGACTAATAGCCCGGCGGAACCGGCCTCGTCAGCGTATCTCCATTCGGTTACCATTGATGAAGCCAAGGCTAGCCGAGGATGCGCTCATGAGCGCCATTGCCGTCCCGTTTCCCGCTCCAACTCCGTCGCCTTCCTTGTTGACGGGGGAGGAATATGCGGAGCAATACCCCGATCATCGCGTGGAACTCGTTCGGGGGATTGTGCGGGAGTTGCCAATGCCTGGCACGAAACACGGGATGATCTGCGGTCGCATTTCCCGCCTCTTGGGCAACTTCACCGACGAACACGCCCTCGGCGAAATCATGACCAATGATTCGTTCGTGCGGACCAGTCGCAACCCGGACACCGTCCTCGGACCAGATGTCGCCTATTACAGTTATCAACGATTGCCAAAAGGCCAGGTTCCCGACGGAATCTCGGATGTGCCGCCCGAACTGGTCGTCGAAGTGCGTTCGCCTTCGGATCTCTGGACAGATGTGTTTGCCAAAGTGGTTGAGTATCTGAACGCGGGAGTGTTGGCGGTCGTTATCATCGACGAGGACAGCCGGACCATCTCCGTCTGCCGGCCGGATGGCTCTCAAGAGACTATTCCGCAAACAGGCGACCTAACCATCCCCGAGGTATTGCCGGGGTTTTCCCTGCCCGTGGCCCGTCTCTTCTCCTGATCGCCCTGCTTCGCCATTTTGCGTTGAAAACTCCCGCTTGTTCCCTCGCCTGCTTTCGGCTATTGCCACGACACGCGAACTTCCCAAGCGGAACGGGGACGATGAGCACATCTGTGGAATTGCTGGACGAAGCCGGAACGGCCGTGGCGTTTGCCCTTTCGGAAGTCGAACGGCAAGAACGCCTCTTCGCCCAATTGCCCGAACCGAGTGTCGCGAGAATCTGGCAGGAAAGCCTCGACCAACTGGAGGGAAATCTCTCCCGCTGGCAACACCTTCTTGGCGGGGCCGGCGAACAGGTGCGTCAGGCCACGGAAGAACTCAACGAACTGGATCGCGAGCTTCGCAAAACCATTTCTTCGTTCGCAGCCGCGAGAAAGTATCTGCAAGGAGTTGATTGAAACTGACTTCACTTGAACAACATTGTTTGTTTGCTTGAGTTGGCCGATTTGAAATATCTCAAAGCGAATCGCAACAAAATCGGCGATTATTGAAAGGCCAATTCACACTTTTCTTCCCGCAAACTCGTCTCAACCGCCTCATCTCCAGAATGACAATCAAAAATCGAGCCGCCCAAGTTTCTTGACCGGCAACACAAGGCCTGTTCTAATGCGGCGGTCAGCTCTTTTCTCCGGAGCACTCGCATGCCTCGCCTGGCCCGATTCCGATGGCCGTTACTTATTGTTGTTTGCCTGGCCCTTGCGGTTTTGGGCGTGGTCATCATCGATGACTTCCAGCACCCCTCAAAACCCGACGTCAAAACCCCAGAAAATCGACCCGCTCAAAAAACCGAATCCCCCCCGGCATACATGCCCGGCACAAGATTAATCAAGAAAACCATCGATTTGGACTTGGCCGATCCGGCCAAACCCGTTGATCCGGTGATCTTTGTCGAACCACCGGATGTTTACCGCATTGATGTTTTCGCTCAAGTGACAGGCCTGCTGCGACGGGAATTATATCGCCAGGCTTTTTTGCTCGCGGCACGGAACGAACTCGGCCTGATGCCCAGGGATGCCTTGCTTGGTGAGGAACCTCCAGACGACCTTCCCCAAGGAAACCGCTTTCGGGTAAACCCAAAGTTCTTTCTCACCCAAGTGGCTGACGTGAAGGTCGAGTGTGGTCCGGTCGCCGCCAGTCGCGTCGTCTGGCATGCGACCGGCCATCATCTGGGCGAACCGGAAGAAACACATCTCATTGCCCTGACGGCCGCCGAGACCTTGTCACGGGGAGAATACGTCACCGCTCTCAAGCGTTCAGGGATGCGAGGCGATAGTTTGCGAATTGATCCGAACGCGCAGGTTCCGGCGCAGACGGAAAAGCGACTCGGCCAGATGTCGTTTACCTCCCAATACGCCGCCATGAGGGAATTGCATGCCCTCATGCGTGAAAAAGGGGAGTCCCCGGCCATCCTCGTCGCCCTCAGCAGAGTCTACGCCAATCTGGCGATGCTCACGGAGCGTCAATGGGATGCGATGACTTGGGTATTCAAGGCAAGAGCTTTGCTGCATGCCGAGCGCCTTCGACAACGTGAACCAGAATCACCATGGGGACATTGGGCGAGAGGCTATGCGTGCGCGATGACCGGCCTGCATAAAATCGCCTTGGATGACATGGCCGCCGCCGAAAAATTGCGAGGGAATTTGACGATTCCCGCATGGGTGACTCTGGCGGACGCCTTGTGCCGTTTCGACAGTTCACGTCTTGAGGCATTGATGGCCGACGGGCCGCTGGCCGAGACTGCAAGCGTTTTCCAATTTTTGACCGTCGAAAACCTGATTTCATCGGCCAGGACGCTCGCTGTCGGAGGAAAAACGCTGGCGAAGAATCCCGAATGCTATCGAGTTCATGATGCGGTGGAAGAACTCCTCGGCGTCGGAGTTCCAAATCCGGCCCCTCGCGGGGGCTTCGAGGAATTCAGCCTCACCTTCCCGGACCGGGTCAGAGAAATGCCCGGTTTGCCAGCCGCCATCGCTGACAAATTACCGCCCGGAACCCCCGAACCGGAGATTCTCAAGGCGCTGGCCGAGGCAGGCCGCTCACGAAATGAGCAGGGTGAACCCACGTGGGCCACCCTCGGCCGGTTCGCCAGAGAAACCCGTGCAAACCAATCGCTTCGCCAACTGAATTTTGTCACGCAACGAGGCATGAGTGGGGCGAACACGCTGAATAAGTTGCGTCCGTTGCTGGCGGACCATCCGTTGCTCCCTTTCTTGGAACATCACGACAACCACCTTGTTGACGACTGGAATCAATACGAACAGAGGGTCGTGAAAATCGCCATTCCGGAATTGACCCGCCGACATGGTGGTGTTGTGGAAAAATTGCATCAAATGAACCAGAATTTCGGCATTCTTTATCACAACATGGCAATCACTCACGGTGATAACACCTATTACGATATTTACCTTTTGATGGGCATGCTGAAGGGGCCGGGAAGCTTCTCCGTTTTTGCTCATCGGCTGTTGCAAGTCAGTCCGTATTCCCCAATGGCTCGGGCGGCGTTGATCCGGGACGATTGGAAATTTGCCCAATCACGCGCGGCGTTGTGGGAATCAGAGGCGCGTGATCCCGAGGTGTTCCAAGCCCTTGCCCGGCAATCACTGGACTCCGAACGTCACGCCGATGCCGAGCGCCAGGCGGCCGAAGCCGTCCGATTGTCCCCTAATTTGGAATCATATCGGCTATTGGCCAGAGCCCGACGGGCGGGTGGTGACGACGAGCGATTCGTTTCCACCATGAAAGAGTTTTTGAAAGTTCCCGACCAAGGATTGTCTTGGGCGTTGGCGCAGTCGGAGATTGCCAACCACTATATGGCCCGCAAAAAATTTGAGGAAGCCCGTCCTCATGCCGAGGCGGCAGGCGCCTCCGGAGCGGCTTGGGGATTGGAATGCGAAGGCCGTTGCGCGGAAGGACGCGGCGACTGGGAACTTGCCGAACGCCTGATCCGTTCGAGCACCGCAAATTACACCAACTTCCGGAACCATTGGTACTTTTGGTGCCTGCGAACCGGCAAAGGTGATTTGAAGGGAGCCGAAGGCCAAGCCGATGCTTATCTTCGAGCGCTGGGCGCTCCGAAATTCGAGGGAGACATGCTGCTGGCCGGAGTTCGTCAATCGGCGGCCGGCCGGCCGGCACGGGCGGCGGAATATTTCACGATGGCATTTGATCGCAACCACCTCGACATTTTCCTGATGATTGCGGCGGCGGAATACGATGCCGCCGCCGAATCCGAAAAACGGGAACTGGCATTCAAAAAGGCTCCCACCAACTCCACTTATTATTCCATCATTCCATTTGTGCGAGATCGACTGGCAAACAGCCAAGGCAAACCACCCACTCGCGAGGAGATCGAAGCGAGCCTGAAATCGCTGCCGGTTTCGGCAAGGCCAGAAGCGGATTATTTTATCGGGCGCTTCCTGCAAAATCGCGGTCAAACGGAACTGGCCAGCGAATACTTTCGCCGGTGTTCCGCTCATTTCCTTCCCTCGGCAAACGTTACCGGAGTGCTGACGGCCCTGGCGTTGCGGCAGACCGACAAGAAATAAGCGAACGATCTGTCGAACCACATTCCGTGAATCCTCCTTGGGGTTGGCCGAACATGCGCTCCCGATGTTCGGCATCCAACATGCCTTCGCCGAATTTCAGCTTTGATGATGACTTGAGAGCCAGCAAAAACCTACTCCAAATAAATTGGTGATGATTTCTTGATTCTCCGGCATGTCTTCGGTTGCTCTCCGCGAAACATTGGCTACACTTCGAGAATCAACCGTCTTCCAGTCCTGTCTCACCGAATGTTCGCGGATATTTCATGCCGATTGCCAAGCAAACCGCCGCCCTGTTGGACGCCGCCCGCGATATCGTGCGCAGTCTGCCGGCTGATGCCGTGCTGTTGCTCACCGAAACGGACATGGACTGGGACGACGTTTATGCCCACCTCAAAGGCTGTCGGGTGCTGATCGCCGCCGAGAGCCGGGAGCTCACGGAGAAACTGCATCAAAACGTCGACCTTGATGTGATCGACCTCGACCCGGAACCGGTCCCCGCCCGCGAACGATTGAGCCTTGCCTTGTTGAAGGCCGTGAACACCAACCATCTCAAGCCCGGCGCCCATGTGGTCGTGCTGTACAACGGGATCGCCGCTCCGGAGGATTTGCCGGAACCAATCGACTCCATCAGTCTGATTCACCTGAGCGAGCATCTGGAACAACTCACCCTTCAGGATCTTCGTCAGCTCAACACCAACATCCCGGTGGACACCCTGCGGACCGTGATTCACCTGGCCACGGAGATCGGCCGCGAGGGCCGCGAAGGCAAGGCCGTGGGAACCATCCTCGTCGTCGGGGATCACCGGAAGGTGTTGAGCATGTCCTCCTCGCTGAACTTCAACCCGTTCAAAGGGTACAAAGTGGAGGAGCGGGATCTCAAGGACCGCAAGGTGCGCGAGGCGATCAAAGATATCGCCCAACTGGATGGGGCCATCATCATCGACAGCGACGCGGTGGCCATCGCCGCCTGCATGTCTTTGAATGCCGAGAAGAAGGGGACGGCCATGAGCAAGGGCTTTGGCACCCGTCACCTCGCGGCGGCCGCCATCAGCCGGAAGACCTCGGCCATCGCCGTCTGCGTCAGCCAGTCATCCGGGACGGTTCGCGTCTATCAGAATGGCGAAGAGGTGATGCACATCGAGCCGATGAACCGGCCGCTGGTCTGGCAGGCCCCACGTCTTGAGGCATTCGATCCAGACCCGGAACACGACGAAGACGACTCGAACGACAAGTAAACCCGCCTCTCACTTTTCTCTCGTGCCCTCCCGTGCCCTCTGCGGTAAAAAACACCTCAACAACAGGCAAACCGGCCTCTCACCCCATCGCAAATTGGGGTCGATTTCTCAGCGTTTTCCCACACGAATTTTGACCTTTTTTTGCCTCAAAAACCCAAAAACAGGTGTTCAATTTGACCAAAACCAAGTCAAAAATGCCTTCAAAAGCCACTTTCTGCACTGATTTCCAATCAAAACTGGTCATTTTCGGGGTCCAAACTGAACACCACCCATGCAAATTCCCCGGTGATTACACCCGGGCGCCCAAATGATTTTGGCATAATCAGGGAACGTTTGACACAATCCGCTGATTGTTGGCCCGTTTTCAAAAACACGATCAATGATGGCCCAAGAGCCGATTTTGAGATCAGTTTTGTAACGCTTCAAATCATTCACGGCCCGCTTGCAAGCAACGCCCGTTTGGGGGAATTTTCACGAAGTTGACAAACGCCCGTCGGGCGGGGACAATGAGCGCGACAACGCCAATCCGTGCTTTCCATCATCCTTCTCTCCTGATCGGAGCGCCTTTCTCATGGCATCAACGAAGTCCTCATCCAAAACCGCCAAACCGGCAAAGAACGGCAAACCGGCCGCGAGCAAGCCGGTGAAACATCCCAAGGTGTCGAATCAACAACTCTGGATCGGCGGCAAATCAGTCCGGTCGGTCAGCGGCAAAACCTTTTCCACGATCAACCCGACGACGGGCGATGTGATCTGTCAGGTGGCCGAGGGGGACAAGGCCGACATCGATCTGGCCGTGAAAGCCGCCCGGCAGGCGTTCGAGAGCGGGCCGTGGTCCCGCATGAATCCCAGCGAACGGGGTCGGTTACTCAACAAACTGGCCGACGCCATCGAAGCCAACAAAACCGAACTGGCGATGCTGGAATCGCTGGACAACGGCAAGCCAATCGTCGATTCGCTGAATGCGGACATCCCGCTGACCGTCAAATGTTACCGTTATTATGCCGGTTGGGCCGACAAGAATCAGGGGAAGACACTTCCGGTGGACGGGCCGTACTTTGCGTACACCCGACATGAGCCGATTGGGGTCGTCGGCCAGATCATCCCGTGGAACTTCCCCCTGTTGATGCAGGCTTGGAAATGGGGTCCGGCCCTCGCCTGCGGCAACACGCTGGTGCTGAAACCGGCCGAGCAAACGCCGCTGACCGCTCTGCGGGTAGCCGAGTTGGCGGCCGAGGTTGGCTTTCCTCCCGGCGTCATCAATGTGGTTCCCGGCTACGGCCCCACGGCCGGGGCCGCGCTGTCCGGTCACATGGACGTGGACAAGATCGCCTTCACCGGCGAAACATCCACCGGCAAACTGGTGATGACGGCCGCTGCCCAAAGCAACCTGAAGCGGGTGAGCCTGGAACTCGGCGGCAAGTCGCCGAACATTGTGTTCGCCGACGCGAACCTGGATGCGGCCGTTGAAGGTGCCTACTTCGGCCTGTTCTTCAACCAAGGCCAATGCTGTGTGGCCGGGAGCCGGTTGTTCGTCGAAGAGAAGGTGTACGATGAGTTTGTGGCCAAGATCACTGAGAAGGCCAAAAAACGCCGGTTGGGCGACCCGTTCGAGATGACCACAGAACAAGGCCCGCAGGTTTCGCAGGAGCAGATGGAACGAGTCCTCGGCTACATCGAAGCCGGCAACAGCGACGGGGCCAAGATGCTCACCGGCGGCAAACGGCTTGGCGACAAGGGTTACTTTGTGGAACCAACCGTTTTCGCGGATGTGCATGACCACATGAAGATTGCCCAAGAGGAAATCTTCGGGCCGGTGATGAGCATCCTGAAATTCAAGGACTTGGACGAAGTGCTGGCCCGCGGCAACAAGACCTGTTACGGCTTGGCAGCCGCCGTGTGGACACAAGATGTGCAGAAAGCCCACCGCATGGCCCATGCCCTTCGCGCCGGCACGGTATGGGTGAACTGCTATGATGTGTTCGACGCCCGCGCCCCGTTCGGCGGGTTCAAGATGTCCGGCATCGGCCGCGAACTCGGCGAATATGCCCTGCAAATGTACACCGAAGTGAAAACAGTCACGATGGCGATGTGAGCCACACCTGCTGGAATGACGCAATGACGCAATGAC
>NZ_JH636439.1:477626-533767 GCF_000255705.1 Zavarzinella formosa DSM 19928 | reverse complement strand
TCATTGGTCATTGGTCATTGGTCATTGGTCATTGGTCATTGGTCATTGGTCATTGGTCATTCCTGCAAGTCATTCCGAGTTTCGAGACGCGAGATGTCATGAACAACAATTTATTACAACCGACTCGGCGGCATTTTTTCCGCGACTGTGGCATCGGTCTTGGCGGGATGGCCCTTGGGTCGTTGCTGGCGCAAGATGGGTTGGCGGCTCCGAGTGTCAATCCGTTATCGCCGAAGAAGCCTCACTTTGAGCCGAAGGCCAAGGCGGTCATTTTCCTGTTCATGGCGGGGGGGCCGAGCCAGTTTGAATTGTTCGAGCCGAAACCGGAATTGCAGAAACTCCACGGCCAACAGATTCCCGATTCGTTTGTGAAGGGGAAGCGGTTCGCCTTCATGGACACCTTTAGCAAAGAAAAGCCAAGACTCCTCGGCACCAAACGGAAGTTTGCCAAGCACGGCAAAAGCGGCACATGGGTGTCCGAATGTCTGCCGCACTTCACGAAGATCGTGGACGATGTGACGATGGTGAAGACCGTCGCCACCAATGTCTTCAATCACGGCCCGGCGAAAGTGTTCTTCAACACCGGGTCGCCGCAATTTGGGCGGCCGAGCATCGGATCGTGGGTAACTTACGGCATCGGGTCCGCGTCCACGGATTTGCCGGGGTTTGTCGTCCTCCAATCCGGCCCGCGCGGTCCGCGCGGCGGCGTGTTGAACTGGGGGAGTGGCTTCCTGCCGACGACGTTTCAGGGTGTTCCCTTCCGTTCCGGCGGCGATCCCATCATCAATCTGTCGTCGCCAACGGGAGTCTCTTCCAATCGGCAAAAGGATGTGATTGATGCCGTCAAAGAGTTAAACAGCGAGCGTCTCGACGCGACCGGCGATCCGGAGATTGCCACCCGGATCGCCTCCTACGAGATGGCCTACCGGATGCAGACCAGCGCCCCGGAACTGATCGATCTGACCAAGGAAGACGCGAAAACGCTCGATGCCTACGGGGCCAAAGCCGGGGCGGCCTCGTTTGCGAATAATTGCCTCCTCGCCCGGCGGTTGGTGGAGCGAGGCGTGCGGTTTGTTCAGCTTTACCACACCGATTGGGACCACCACGGGGACTCCGTCAACAATCTGGACAAGGGACTCGACAAGGTTTGCAAGGAAGTCGATCAGCCGATGGCCGCCCTTGTCCAAGACTTGAAGAAGAGGGGCCTGCTGGACAGCACGCTGGTGATCTGGGGCGGGGAATTTGGCCGCACTCCGATGGGCGAGGCCCGCGACACCGTCGGCCGAAATCACCACATCGACACCGGAACCATGTGGTTCGCCGGCGGCGGCGTGAAAGCCGGGTTCACCCTTGGCGAAACGGACGAGTTCGGTTTCTCGCCGGTTCAGGACCGCGTTCATGTTCATGATTTGCAGGCGACCATCCTGAATCAATTGGGGCTGGAACACACCAAATTGACGTATCGCTTCCAAGGTCGCGACTTCCGGTTGACGGATGTTCACGGCGAGGTTGTCAAAAAGATGCTGGCCTAAACCAGCGATCCTTGTTTCGCTGAATGTCCAACTTTGCAACCGATCATTGATGCGATAAACTTCAATGGTCGGCCCCGCCTTCCGCGTTTCCGTTTTTCATCCACGCATCATTGAGGCCCGCCATCCATGTTCGGTCGCGGCTTGGTTGTTTTCTCGCTGTCGTTGGCTGGCTCCATCTCGGCCAACGCCCAGACCCCCCAGCAAATTGAATTCTTCGAGAAGAGCGTCCGGCCGCTCCTCACCACTCATTGCGTGGAATGCCACGGGGCCAGCGAGAAGAAAATCCGGGGCGGTCTGCGGCTGACCACACGGGCCGAACTGCTCAAGGGGGGAGACACTGGCCCGGCGATCTCGCCCGGCAAGCCGGAGGAAAGTCTGCTGGTCAAGGGATTGCATTACACCAGCGACGACCTCAAGATGCCGCCGAAAGGGAAACTTCCCGCGGCCGATATCGCTGTCTTCACCAAATGGGTGAAGGACGGAGCCGCATGGCCGGAATCGGGAGCGAACGCAAATACCGGCCAGCCAAAACCGGGCCAACTGTTCACCGAGGAACAACGAAAATTCTGGGCCTTCCAGCCGGTCACCGATTCACCGGAACCAACCGTGAAGAATGTTGATTGGGTGAAAAACCCCGTCGATGCGTTTATTCTCTCAAAGCTCGAAACCAAAGGACTCACCCCGGCGAAACCGGCCGACCGCCGGACGCTGATTCGCCGGGTGACTTACGATCTGACCGGCCTGCCGCCGACGCCGCAGGAAATCTTGGACTTCGTGGACGACAACTCGGCCCACGCTTGGGAACATGTGGTGGACCGGCTGTTGCGAAGCACGCAATACGGCGAATCACAAGCCCGGCACTGGCTGGACATCGCCCGCTATGCGGACTCGAACGGCTTGGACGAAAACACCGCGTTCGCCAATGCCTTCCGCTATCGCGATTACGTCATCAAGAGTTTCAACGAGGACAAACCCTACGATCTCTTCATCAAAGAACAGATCGCCGGGGACTTGCTGCCGGACGCGAACACCAACCCGGACCGGATCACCGGCACTGGCTTCTTGGTGTTGGGTCCGAAGCTACTGGCCGAACCGGACAAGCAGAAGATGAAACTCGACATCGCGGACGAACAGGTGGACACCCTCGGGAAAGCATTCCTCGGCCTGACCCTCGGTTGCGCCCGCTGTCACGATCATAAGTTCGATCCCATCCCGACGCGGGATTATTACGGTCTGTTGGGCATCTTCACCAGCACGCGCACGATGAAGAACCTTTCAACCGTCGCCGCCGCTTACGAACGGTCGTTGCCCACCGGAGAATCGCCCGCCGTGGCCGAGGCCCGTGCGAAGAAGATTGCCGCTAAGGAAGCCGAGGTGCAACAGATCACCAAGGAATTGCGAGAACGCCTGTTGCGGGAGGCAAAAGAACGGGCCGGGGAATATCTCCTCGCGGCCGCCGATGCGAAGGGAACGGCCGGGGTGGCGCGCATGGGGCAAACCAAGGACAACCCGCCCGGAACAGTCGTGCTTGAGGCCGAAAAATACAGCACCGGCACGGCCGACAAAGACACGAACGCCCTCGGCAAAGGCATCGGCATCATCTACAGTTTGAAGCCGGAGAACAACAAAGCGACGCTGAGCCTGAGCGTTCCGAAGACCGGGGATTACGAACTGGAACTGAGGTACGCCTCCCTCGAAAGCCGGCCAATTCGCATCAGTGTAAACGGTAAGCTGGTGTTGAAGGAGGCGGCCAAGGCCACCACCGGCGGTTGGAACCCAGAACACCAGACATGGCGAGCCGAGGGCAGCATTCCGCTGAATCAGGGGAAGAACACAATCTCCATCGAAGGCGTCGGCTTGTTGCCGCATCTCGACAAGATCGCCGTCATGCCCCCCCTGCCCACAGGCAAAAACGGCTCCGGCCGGGCCAGCGCCGGGAGCGTGCCGGATGTGGGCATAGCCCGCAAATTGATCCCCGAGTTCATCACCGGCTGGACCGAGTATTTGAAGCGGAAGAAAGAAGATCCGTTCTTCGCCCCGTGGCTGGCCGTGCGTGATCTTCCCGACGAAGGCTTTGCGGAAGCATCAGCCCCGATCCTCGCCAAATTCACCATGCCGAAGGAAGTATTGGAAGGCCCGCCCGCGAAGACGCTTGCCGAGTTCGCCAAGAAGTATCAACAAGCGCTGACCGGTTCGGAAACCGGCAAGAAGATCCTCGCGGAAGCCAACGGGCCATACGCGCTGAAAGCCACGCTCCCCGCGAATCCGGAGGCGTTTTACCCGGCGGAACTGGCCACCATCTCTTCCCTCAACGGGGAAATCGTGGCCATGCAAAAACTGGCCCCGCCGACGATTGCCGTGCTGGCGGTCGAAGAGGGGGCCAAATACGGCGAAGTGCGGGCCGACGGCAAACCCCGCAGTCTCTTCGTGCAAATTCGCGGCAGTTACCTGACCCCCGGCGAAGAGGCCCCGGCCGTCTTCCCGCGCATTCTGGCGGGTGAATCACAATCCCCGGTCGGCGGGCTGTCGATGGTTTCCGATATTCCCAAGCATGAAGTGAACCAAACCAAGTACGGCCACAGCCGGTCGGCCAGCGGTCGTCTGGAGTTGGCGAACTGGCTGGCCGATCCCAAGAACCCCCTGCCCGCCCGCGTGATGGCCAACCGGATTTGGTTGCACCTCTTTGGGGAGGGAATCGTCCGCAGCCCGGACAATTTCGGGAAGCTGGGCGAACGACCAAGCCACCCGGAATTGCTCGACTGGCTGGCCACCCAGTTCGTGCGGGAAGGCTGGAGCATCAAGAAATTACAGAAGACCATTCTGATGTCGAACGCCTACCGGATGAGTTCAACACACAACGAGGCGGCGGCCCTTGCGGACCCGGACAATCGGTTGTTGTGGCGGTTTAACCGTCGTCGTCTGGAGGCCGAGAAAATCCGCGACGGGATGCTGTTCGCCGCCGGGAACATCGACCTCAAAATGGGGGGCAGCCTGTTGAACAACGGAAACTTCAGTTACATTTCCAGCAATCCGACGATGGACGCCAGCCGGTATGACAACGCACGGCGAAGCATCTATCTGCCGATCATCCGCAACCGGGTGTTCGACTTTTTCCAATCGTTCGACATGGCCGAGCCGCATGTTCCGAACGGCAAACGGGCCAACACGGTGGTCGCCCCGCAGGCGTTGTATTTGATGAACAGCCCGTTCGTCCGGCAACAATCCGAAATTCTGGCGGCACAATTGCTCAAGGATCACCCGGCAAATGTCGAGAGCCGCGTTCAGTCCGCCTATTTGCGAGCCTACGGACGACGGCCGAAAGCAGAGGAACTCGCCGAAGCCGAGCGTTTCGTCAACGCTTACGAGACGGCCCTGACCGCCAAGATACCGGACCCCGAGAAGCGCGCCCGGACGGCGTGGGCCGGGTTTTGCCAGGCAATTTTCGCTTCCAGTGAATTTATTTATTTGAACTGACGACAGCGGAGATATGCCTCCACCGGACCCGCAAGGTCACCCTATTTTACCGGCAAAGTTTCACAACTCGCGGCATCTCAATTGATCGTTGCCTCCCGCTCAACCGATGTTTCCCGTGTTCATGGATTCCTTGGTAATTTTCGGGGACCGCGATGTTTGACGTCCTCCGCTCACGCTGGCTGGCCACCGCCCTTGCGTTTGCCGGTATTGCTTTCCAATCCCGCGCGGACGCCCCCGTTGCTTACAAGCCTGATCAGCACATCATTGTGCGGATCGGGACAAAAGGGGATCGTCGTTGCGTCATCATTGCGGCCAAGCCGCAAGCGGACGGCACGATTGAATACCGGATGAAGGCGATCGACAACGGCGAAGTGCTGACGATCTATGATCGTCCCGGTTCGGGGGCGACCCGGCCGCTTCCGGCCGAAAGCGCCAGCCAACCGAAACCATCGGTGAGCAGCGATCCCCTCCTGGCCTCTTCTCTTCGGCAACCAACCGGCGCAAAGAACGCTGACCCGGCGAAGTCGGACGATGTGTCCAAGCCCGGCGACACGGCACTGGCCACGGCTCCGACGAAACGAGATGGCCCGTTGCACCGGCTTCAAGAATTGATTCCAATCGGTTCCAAGAATCAAGAACGTCCGGCACCGGGAGTGCAAACACCGGTCATCGTCACCCGCGCCAATCCCATTCGCCAGCCTCAGCCGGTCCCGACGGACATGATGAAGTCCGCCTCGAATATCGGAACGGCGATGATTGATGGCACGGGCGGCATGCCCGGCAAAACGATTTCGACCGCGAGCAGCGGCACCGCAATGGTGGTCGGCGAACCCGCCCCGTTGAACATGGTTCGCCGGCCGGCCGCCCTGCCCGCCGTGGCCGAACCGGTTTCGCTTGGCTTTGTGATCCCGGTGAACAACAGCCAGACGACCCCGAAGGCCCGCAATTACGAGCGGGAAGAACGTATCGTCAGCTTGGGTGACAAGCTGAAAAACGCCCTTCAACCCTCGGCACGGGAAAACGCCGCCGAATTGCTGACCGAAGGAGTCGGCGCCGACTCGGCGGCCGTGCGTTCTTTGTTGCTGACGGCCGCCGCCAACGACCCGTCGGCGAACGTGCGGGCCACCTGTGTGCGGTGTCTGGTCAAGATTGGCGTGCGGGACACGCCGTTCCTGGCGCTGCTGGCCACCGGGAAACAAGACCCCGATGTGCGCGTTCGCCTCGAAATCGACCGGGCCGAGGAAATGCTCAAGTAAGCCGGATCGATCACCTACGAACATCCTCGAAGCGAGTGGTTGACGAAGTCATCGTCGGCCGCTCGCTTTTCGCTTTAATTCCCGTCACCAAGCTGCTAAATTGACATTCTCCCTTCTGATTGGTCTTTGAGGATTTGGAACCCGTTATGCGCGAGCGGCTGGCCATCCTCATTCTCGCGTGGGCGGCGATATCGGCCCCGGCCGGCCCTCCCGGCGTCAACGATTGGCCGTTCGACACCCTCAAACTCAAGAATGGCATCGTTCACAAGGGCCTCATCCTTGAGGAAGCCCCGCTGGCGGTGCGGTTCCAAATCGTCCGGCGATTCCCCGGTCGGCCAACCGTGTGGTTCACCTGTGTCTTTCGGCACAACGAAATCGAAAAGATTGAGAAGATCACGGCCGAGGACCGCGTGGCGGTCAAAGCCAAACTGGTCGAACTCGACCCGGCGGCCGAGGCCCGCCGCATGGAAAAGATGGATTTGAAGTCGTGCGACTGGGGAGGCAAGAAGGGGGGCGGCCTGCGCTACGATTCGGATTACTTCTCCCTGCTCTCGGACGCGCCCGAAGAAATAATTCGACGGGCCGCATATCGGCTGGAGAATGTTTACGCGGCCTACGCCGGGTTCCTGCCGCCCCGATATCGCGGAGGCAATCCCACCGTCATCCGAGTGTACCAATCTTTTGAGGGCTACCAAAAGGCATTGCCCGCCGGATTGATGTTAAAGAACCCGGCGTTCTACGACCCGGCCGCCAACCGCGTTTGTTGCGGCACTGATCTGCAAAAGCTCGGCGAGGATTTGTCCCGCTTCCGGCAACAGGCGAATCTGTTGCTGGAAGATGTGGCCAAACAGGAAGCGGAAGTCCGCCGATTGTATGGCAAGAAACCCGAGTTGAACCGCCACCTTCAACCGTTTTTGGACACCCGATCTCAAATCAAACAGGCCGCCCAAGCCAATGAACTGGCGTTCGATCAGGCAACTCAGATCCTCTTTCGGCAGCTCTATCACGAGGCGTTCCATGCTTATGTCGGCAACTTCGTCTACCCGCCAAACCTGAAGGATACCCCCGGCGAACTCCCCCGCTGGCTGAACGAGGGGATGGCCCAAGTGTTCGAGACGGCCGTGTTCGAGGCGGGTGAACTCCGAATCGGCCACGCGGACAAAGACCGATTGGAGCGGGCCAGAGATTTGCTGGATAAGAAAGAATTGCTCAGTATCGCCGATCTGATGACCAACGGTTCCAAAGGTTTCGTGGTCGCCCATGGCGGGAAACTCCCCGACAGCGACCGAGCCTACCTCACGGCATGGGCCTTCGCCTCTTACCTCATGTTCGACCGGCGCGTGTTGGGAAGCCCCAAGGGAGACTTGTATCTCAAGGCAATCAACACTGGCGGCGAGCCATTAAGCAATTTTGAGAAGTGGGTCGGCCAAAGCGTCCCCGACATCGAGAAAGGCTTTCACGGCTGGCTCAAACGACTCCGACCCGATGGCACCTTGACGGAAATGATGACCGGAAGCCCGTGACCGACGAAATAGTCTTGGGAAAATATTGTGTCAGGATTTTGATTCCAAATCTGCCAACGCATTCCCACGATGTCGCATTACGAACCCGGTCGGTTGCCGAGGGTTGATTTCGCTGACGGAATGGCGGTGAGCATACCGTTTCACGGTGACCGGTTCAAGATGGTGTTGGCACTTCCAAAATCCCCTGGCGGTCTGGCAAAACTGGAGAAAAACCTGTCCGCCAAACAATCGAAGGAGAGGGCGATCCAGACGCCGGCCGAACCAATTTGATCTCCGTTTGCCGAAGTTTCAATTCTCAACACGCCGGTCGTTGAACGAGGATGTTCGGGGCATTGGGTGAGTTTGATTTTCAAACCGGACGCCGACTTGGCGGAATGAACACCGGGCATCGTTCCTTGGTCGGGTGATCCATGAAGCTCACGTGGAAGTGGGGTAGGTCTGGTCTTTCGGCCGGGTGACCGATCCGCGAGACCAGCGAGTCGAATGACGGCTTCCCTGTCGCCTTCATTTCATTCCTTCCGAATTCCGACGAAAATCGTGGATGCCTCCTTGCCTGTCCGTTGTCAAATCATTGACTGGATGAATCTGAAGAAATCGACAGATTCACTCGAAACCAAGTCTGTCGAATTTCGCTTCAACCATTTCGATCAGTGGGAGTTGGCATGCGTATGCGTCTCGGTGCGTTTTGTCTGGTTTGTTTGATCTCCGCCGTTGGCTGCGGCGGGAAGGAGGGGACGGGGGGATCGAAGCCAAACGCCGCAAATGACGAACAAGACAAGGCCCGGCAACTCGCGGCCGAAAAATCACGCCCGGCTGACTTCCAAATGACAGGTTTAGAATTAACCAGCGCGTTCGTCGCGGATCAAAAAGCTTATGCGGACAAATACGTTGGCAAGAAAGCGGAAGTGACTGCCAAGTTGTTTTCGATCATCTTTCGGGGGAAAGACCAAGTGGAGCTTGTGCTGAACACCAAGCCGGAAGCTCCTGATTTTCACAAGTATTATTTGCATTGCCTATTTCAAAAGGCCGAACTAACCAATTTTCAAGGCATGAAGGAACTGGCAAGGGACCAGGAGATCAAGATTCGCGGCCACGTGATGGAAATCGGACTGAATTTGAAGGATTGCGAGATTCTGTCCGCCGTTCCCAGCACGGCGATGCCGGTGACCGTCTCCCAACTGCTAGCCGCCAGTGGCAAGGAAGAAGCCAAGACGAAATACCAGGACAAAACAGTGGTGTTCCAGGCCAAAGTTCAGCAAGTGAACAAGGCGGACGACACGGTTGTGTTCCAAGTCATCGACCCCAAATCAGCCAAGGGGAAGGAATTGAAAATGTTTTACAACACGTTCCTCGCCTCCAAACAGGTCGGGGAAGAACTGGCCAAAACCAAACCCGGAACCGTCGTCATCGCCATCGGAGAGATCGACCAGATCGATCCGATTCGGATCGCTGATGTGCGTCTTCTCGAACAGCCTCCCAAGGGTGTGGAGTTGCCTTCGGGGAAGGCGAAATGATCCTGTCTGGAGCGAGGAACAAGGCATGACGAATGCTCAACGAAGAAATCCGAGCCGTCGCGGGCCCATATGATCCGGTTCAATCATCCGTTTTTGTCTCTCATCACCGATTCCAAAACCAAGACCGTCTTGTTCCTCGGCCGCGTGACCGATCAGCGAGCGGAGTGACAGGATATCGTTTGAAACTTCCTTCCGACGTACCCGTCAATGCGAACCAATGCCTTGTTGCCATGCTGGCGTTGGCGGCGTGCAGTTGCAGTGACAACCACCCGATCTTCGGCGGGCATCACTCACAACCGCCAACGGTCGTCCTGACCGTGCTGCTTTTTCTCCGTGCTCACCGCTGAAACTCTCAAATTCAATAAGGAACCATCATGCGATATGGCCAGATTCTGATCCTTTCGGGTTGTTTGATCGTCGTCGGCTGCGGGAAAGATGACAAGGCCGCACAGACCAACCCAGGAGTCAACGGAACCGGTTCGCCGACGCCCCAAGACAAAGGGGCCGATCCGAAGAACAAGACTGTCAGCAGTCCCGAACCGGTGAAACTTGGGCAGGTTGCGTTCAAACTGACCTCGAAGGAATTGGCCGAGGCGTTCATCAAAAGCGAAACTGCTTATGGCTCCAAGTACGGCGGCAAAGTCGTTGAAATGACGGGCTTGATTCAAACGGTCCATCTGGACAAGGATTTCAAGTCGGGAACGCGAATTGTGATTGGTTTGGAGGGAGCCACCAATCCGAAAACGTCAACGACTTTTCAAGTTTACATTCATGTGGGGGCGGCCGACAAGGACAAGTTTCAGGGACAGAAGGAATTCGCCAAGGGCCAGGAATTGACCGTCCGAGGGATTGCCCGCAAGGACGCGCTCGCGGTTCAGCAATGCGAAATTGTGTCTGCGGGGCCGAATCCTGCAATTCCTTTCACCGTCGCCGGACTTTCGGCCGCCTTGGCCACGGGGGACGGCGCAAGCAAATATCAAGACAAACCGGTGGTGATTTATGCCAAGGTGCTGAAAGTCGTTCACAAAGAAAGTCAGGTCATGTTCACGATCAAGGACCCCAATGCCGCCAACGGTCCTGAAATCGTCGCAAGCATCCCGGCGATCCACGACACTGTCGTCAAGGAACTCATGCAAACGAAAGCGGGAACGGTGCTGTATCTGATCGGCAATGTGGACAAACGCATTTCGGGAGGGATCTGGCATTTCCGCATCCTCAATTCCCCGCCGACAGGAGTGACGGTTCCCCCCGCCAATTGACCCGACGCGTTATTCGTCCAGGAGTTCGGCGGACGTCTCCTCCAGAACGCACCAGAACTCCCGTCTAGAACTTGCTCACCCGCGAGGTTCCCAACCCTTGCGGTATTCCTTCGTGATAAACGCATCGGCCTCCGGAACCCCCTTGCACTTGAGCGTGGCGGCGTCCCATTCCAAGGGTTTGCCCACTTTGTAAGCGACGACGCCGAGCAAGACGGACTCGGTCAGGCCGCCGGAATAGTCGAAGTTGCAAGTCGTTGTGCCGTTCGTGCGGATGGCTTCGATCCATTCTTTGTGATGGCCAATGGAATTCGGGATGCTCCGGTCGCCATCAACTCCCTTGAACTGATCTTCCGGGAGGATCAACCGCTTGCCATAATTGGCGAGGATCATTCCTTTTTCGCCGATGAACAGGGTGCCGTCTCCCCATTTTTCCTGTTTCAAATCCGCGAGTTGTTTGGGCCGCTTGTCGCCGTCGTACCAGAACACCTTCACCGGGGAACGTTTCCCAACGGCCGGGAATTCGTATTCGGCGGTGATCCAATCGGCGGCCGTTTCTGTCGTCAGCGGCGATCCTTGGGCGGTCACTTTGGTCGGGGCGGTCAGGTCCAACGCCCAAAACACAAGATCCATGTGGTGACAGGCCATGTCGGCCATGCGACCGCCGCCATAAGCCCAGTATCGGCGCCAGTGGAACGGAACGTATTCCGGGGCATACGGTCGTTCAACCACCGGTCCCTGCCAGAGGTCCCAATCCAGCCCCTTGGGGACCGGCTTGGCCTCCGGTCGCTTGCCGTTGCCGTTCCATGCCCCGCCGACCCAGACGTGGGCTTCCTTCACCGCCCCGATCACCCCGGCTTTCACCATTTCCACCACCCGGCGATAATTGTCCCCCGCGTGGATTTGCGTCCCCATCTGGCTGATGCGTTTGTGCTTTTTCACCAATTCCCGAAGCTTGCGCACTTCCCAAATCGTGTGGCACAAGGGCTTTTCGCAATAGACATGCAACCCGGCCTCGATGGCGGCCGAGGTGATGTGAAAATGGTTGTGGTCCGGGGTCGCGCACAACAGGGCATCAAGCCCCTTGGCCTCGATCAGTTTCCGGTAATCCGTGTGGAAGACGGCCTTCGGAAATTGCTTTCGGGCCGGGCCGGTGCGGGATTCGTCCACGTCGCAGATGGCAACCACTTCGCAGCCCGTTTGGGCCAATTGGCCCCAATTGTACTGCCCCTGCCCCGCGAGGCCGACAACACCCACCCGGACGGGTTGGGCCGGCAATTTTGGGAGATCCTTCTTCTCTTCGGCCAGAAGCGTCCCGGCCGCCAAACCGGCGGCCCCGGCTTGGAGAAAATGACGACGCGACAGTGAACCATTCATGAAATTTTCTCCGATTGGGTGGTGGCATCTTTTCCGGCGGGGGGAAGCTCAAGTCCCTTGAATCAGCTTTCCCAGAGTACCTGACCCGTTCCTCCGGAGCAATGCCCCCTATAATTCTTTTCCATTAAGAATTTCGGGAACAATCAGGGGAACGTCGTCATGCACGAACGAATCGCATATCCGGGAATCACTTTCGACGACGTTTTGCTGGAACCGGGTTATTCAAACGTCGTCCCGAAGGACGTGGACGTGCGGACCCAACTCACCCGCCACATCAAACTGAACATCCCCATCCTGTCGTCGCCGATGGACACGGTGACGGAAAGCGAACTGGCCATTGCCTTGGCCCAGGAAGGCGGCCTCGGTGTCATCCACAAGAACTTGCCCGCCGCCATGCAAACCCGCGAGGTGGACAAAGTAAAGCGATCTGAAAACGGAGTCATCAGCGACCCGGTGACCCTGCGGCCGGACGAAACGGTCGCGAACGCCCGCAAGATCATGGAGCAGTACCACATCAGCGGCGTGCCGATCACCGTGGACGGCTACCTCAAGGGCATCCTCACCCGGCGGGATTTGAAGTTTCTCGGCGACCAGAACCAGAAAATCTCCGAGGTGATGACCAAGGACGATCTGGTGACGGCGAAGGAGAACACGACTTTAGAGGAAGCGGAAAGATTGTTGACTGTAAATAAAGTGGAGAAGCTGCTCCTTGTGGACGATCAATACCGTCTGAAGGGGTTGATCACGATCAAAGACATCGACAAGATGTTGAACTTCCCAAATGCCTGTAAAGATGGGCGTGGAAGGCTGAGAGTCGGGGCGGCCATCGGGGTGATGGATTTCGAGCGGGCCGAGATGTTGATCTCGGCCGGGGTGGATGTGCTGGTCGTCGATTCCGCCCACGGACATTCCGAAAACGTCATCGCCACCGTGCGGGAATTGAAGAAACGACACTCCATCGACATCATCGCCGGCAACGTGGCTACGTTTGAAGGAGCAAAAGCCCTGGCCGAGGCCGGGGCGGACGCGGTGAAAGTGGGCATCGGGCCGGGGAGCATCTGCACCACGCGGATCGTCTCCGGGGTCGGCGTTCCGCAGCTCTCGGCCATCGCCTCGGCGGTGCGGGCCTTGCAGGGCACGGGCATTCCGATCATCGCCGACGGCGGCGTGCGATACTCCGGGGACATCACCAAGGCGATGGCCGCCGGGGCGTATTCCGTCATGATCGGCGGGTTGTTCGCCGGGCTGGCCGAAAGTCCGGGGCTGACGATTTTGCACAAGGGCCGGACCTTCAAGGCGTACCGCGGCATGGGTTCGCTGGGGGCCATGATGGCCGGGTCCGGTGATCGGTACAACCAGGGGAAGGACGCGGCCGGCAACGGCAAGCTGGTCCCCGAGGGCGTGGAAGGCCGGGTCCCCTACAAGGGGCCTCTCGCCCCGTTCGTCTACCAACTGGTGGGCGGTCTGCGGGCCGGCATGGGGTATTGCGGGACACAAAATTTGGAAGAGCTGCGCACGAAGGCCCGGTTTATCCAGGTCAGCGCGGCTTCGGTGCAGGAGAGCCATCCGCATGATATTCTCATTACTCAGGAAGCCCCGAACTACTCTTCTCGGGAAGAGTACACCAAGTCGGACGGCATGTAGCATGCTGGCCGCCGGCTTGCTGGCGTTCGGCGGCCTCGCCGTCGCCGCCGAGCCGGAGATGCCGGGACAGGTGCGGTCCACCTATGTGCCGCGCGGCGCCCCTGGTGTTGCCCCGAGGGGAACCGCCCCGACAAGGCAAGTCGTTCAGGCTCAGGGACAGGACACGCCCAAAGACGCCCCCAAGGACACCGTTCCCGGCGGCGACCCGCCCCGGCCGCCGATTCTCGGTGTTCCCCCGCGAGGCAATCAAGACCTCTTTGACGCTTATGTGCGTCTTGAACCGCCGGGACGCGAGAAGGTCTTCGGCGCCCGTGAAACTGAGAAAGAACTCGAACAACGTTTCAGTCAACTTGAAAAAGACGCCGGGCGGGATCGCATTCAATTCCCGGAGAAGCCGGTCCTGACGACCGACGACCGAATGCACACCCGGACGTTGGCTCCCTCCGCGATTTACGAAGAGCCGCGATATGTGGTTTATCGCCGGTTGTACTTCGAGGAAAAGAACGCCGAGCGTTACGGATGGGATCTTGGCCCGGTTGTGCAGCCGCTCGTTTCCATCGCGTGGTTTTACAGCGACACGCTCTGGTTCCCGAAGCACTTCACCTCGTACAATTGCCGACGCTTCGACACGAACGCCGGGCTGTGCTGGCCGGGTGATCCGGTGCCGTACTTGTTGTACCCGCCCGAATTCACCGTCACCGGGTCGCTGGTAGAAGCGGCGTTGGTGGTCGGGCTTGTCGCCGTCATTCCTTGAAAATGATGCTCCCATGCGTTTCGCGGGCCGGTTGCTGATCCTCACCCTGCTCGCGGTTCCGTTGTTGTTGCCATTGCTCGAACTGGCCTCGTTCCCTGTCAGGAGCGAGGCCGTTCGCATTTCAGACCTTCTCGGTCAAACGCTGCTTTTTGTTGGTGTAACGCTTATTATTGCCCTGCCGCCGGGGCTGGCGCTCGCGGTGATTCTCTTTCGTCTCGCCCTGCCCCTTTCGGGATTTGTCCGGCGCCTCTTGCTGCTCGGCGTGTTTGTGCCGCTGCCGGTGTTCGCCTGCGCGTGGCAGCCGACACTCGGTTATGACTTTCCGTGGGGTCGGGGCATCATGTTCGCCGCCCTCGTTCACGCCCTCGCGGCCCTGCCGGGGGTGGTCTGGATCATCGGGCTGGGATTGAACCAAGTTCCGAGAGAGTTGGAGGAAGACGCCCGGACGATCTTGCCTCCATTGGGTGTGTTCCGACGGGTGACGTTCCCCGCCATCCGCTCGCATGTCTTGGCGGCCATCGGCTGGATCGTCCTGCAAGCCACCGGGGAAATCACCGTCACGGACATGGCACTGGTGCGGACCTTCGCGGAAGAAGTCTACACGCAATTCGTGGCCGGAAGCGGCGACGGCCTCGGCCGGGCGGTGGCCGTCAGTCTGCCGTTCAACTTCTTGATGCTCGGAATATTTGCCTGCCTCATCCGGAAGTTTCAATCCTCAAAGCAAGTCTTGGTTTTTCGTCCGTCGGTGGCCGAAAGCGTCAATCGTCGGCGCTGGCCGCTGTTTGTGCTTCTGGCTGCCTTTGCCATCGGCTGGGCCGGTGTGCCGCTATGGAATCTGATCCGTCAGGCCGCCGGACATCGGGGGGACACGACGGGGAATTTCGCCACCTTCGCCCGTGAACTCTCTCGGGGCGTCCGCTTGAACGCGGCCGTCCTCGGGGAAAGCATCGCGGAGAGCGCCGGGGTCGGCCTCATCACCGTGGGATTGGCGATTTTGCTTCACGAGTTGGTGAAAGACTCTCGTTGGCAACGGCGACTGGCAACCGGGTTGCTCGGAGCGTTGGCCATCACACCGGGGCCGGTGCTGGGTTTCGGCTTGCTGAAAGCCATCTTCATCGGCATGGATGCGGAAGATGTTCTTCTCGGGCAAATCACGGATGCCCGGCCGTTTCGATATCTGCTCTACGACGGCTCCACTCCCGCGCCAGTCATGGCGGCCCATGTGTTACGCTTCCTCCCGTATGCGGCCCTCGTCTTGTGGCCGTTGCTCGGGCAAGTTCCGACGGCCCTCGTCGAAACGGCCCGCCAAGAGGGAGCAACACCTTGGGGCCAATTCCGACACATCACATGGCCATTTATTCGACCGGGAGCGTGGGCGGGCGGCTTGATGGTGACGGCGTTCGCCGTCGGAGAAGTGAGTGCCGGGAAGATGGTGCAGGTTCCCGGCCGGCAAACCTTCGTGCAGGAACTCATGAACCAGATGCACTACGGCGTCACCAGCACCGTCGCGGCCCTCGCCTTGGTTCAACTGATCGCTATTTCCGGACTCATCACCATCGGGCGGTTGGTGTTATCCAAAAAGTCCAATTAGCAAAATCGCGTTTTGTTTTCGCCCCAAAGGGGCGCCCGAAAATAGCCAGGGGCGGAAGCCCCTGGACAACGACGGCAAAAAAGGAATCCACCCCAACGGGGTGGCACAACTAACATGTGCTGCCCCGTTGGGGCAGAAAACTCTCAACAGGCAGAGTTCCAGGGACTTACGCCCCTGGCTATTTTCGGGCGCTCCTTTGGGGCGAAAATCAGTCGTCGACCGAGCCAGAAAAATTGGCCAGACCATCGTTACATTCAAACATTGCGTCGGCCCGTCTCTTCGTGGTAGTATTCACCTTCCTACTGCCTGCTTCCGAGAACCGTTGTTTAATCTCTCCCCAATGTTCTTGTTCACGGAGCCTCTCCCATGCGTAACCGTCGGGGGTTTACCCTCATTGAATTGTTGGTGGTGATTGCAATCATCGCCATTCTCATCGGGCTGTTGCTGCCCGCCGTCCAAAAGATTCGCGAAGCGGCGAATCGGATGAAGTGTTCCAACAACCTCAAGCAACTCGGCCTCGCGTTACACAACCATCACGACACAAACGGCCGGTTTCCCCCTGGTTCGATGGTGACCGTCAATTTCTCCGACCCGGAATGGCCTTATTTGCTGCACTATTTGCTCCCCTACATCGAGCAGGACAACTATTTCAAGTTGATCGGCGCCGGCACATGGACTCCCGCCAAGCCTTGGATCGCCGGCAATCTCGGCACATGGCCGACATCGGTGATTGACATGAAGATCAACGCCTTCCTTTGCCCGAGTGACGGGCGGGGGAACGGAATCGCCGACTTCGGCACCGGCGTGCGGGTGACCAAGTCGAATTACCTTGGCATCTTTTCAGGAACCAGCGACGCCAATCAATGGGACAATAGTTATCCGTCCAACCAGAAGGCTGTCTTCTGCATGGGCCTCTCCCGAGCCACGTCCATGAGTGATATCACCGACGGATTAAGCAACACGATGGGCTTGGCGGAATACCTGACTGGAGTGGATTCACTCGATGTTCGCGGCATGTTTTACACCAATCGAGCCTCCGCGCAGTTTCTGTATGTGACATTGACGCCGAATTCCTCGGCCCCTGATCTTCTGATTGATTACCCCGGATTCTGTCAGGGGAACAACAACCAACCGGCGGCCAATCTGCCCTGCACGGCCAGCAACGGCAGTCGGTTCGGGGAGACCAACTACGCCGGAAGCCGCAGTCGGCACACCGGCGGGGTCAACGTGCAATTGATGGATGGGAGTGTTCGCTTTGTCACCAACCGTGTCGATCCCAACCAGTGGCAATACCTCGGCTGGATCGCCGACGGACAGGTGTTGAACAACTCTTCCACGGGGGGATGACATGACACCGCTGGGTCTCTCCCGCATGCTGGTTTTGTTGTCGTTGTTTCTGATAACCGGATGCGGAGCCGACGGCGCCCGCATTTCCGGCAAGGTCACCTTGGGCGGCGCGGCGATCCCGGAAGGCCGGATCGAACTGCTCCCGCCCAACGGCGGCCCGGTCATCGCGGGCGCCCCCATCTTGGATGGCGCATTCCATCTGGACGGGGCAAGCCTCCCCGCCGCCGGGAAATACCGGATTGCGATCTGGTATCCCAAGAAAACCGGCCGAAAGGTGGTCGCCGGTTCACCGGCCCCGCCCAACACGATGATTGATGAAACCGTGGAAGCCGTCCCGGCCAAGTACAACAAGCAATCGACCCTGCAACGCGAAGTAAAAAACGGGTCAAACACCTTGGACTTTGAGCTGGAAGGGTGATTGATCAGATGCGGTGTCAACCGCCGTCGAACCTTCGCTGATTGGCCGGTGTCGTTTATGGGCATCGACCAATGCGAACTCTACAAAATAATGCCCACCCTGATCCTGACACCACGATTCACGGACGATGCCCAGGCATTATGGCGGGCCGCCGGACGCATGGGCTGGGGCATTCGCCGACTGACTTCGTGGCGGGTTTCTGATGACGAGCGATTGGCTCCCGATCCTGTCCTCTATCTCGAAGGATTGTTCGGCCCAACCCTTGCCGAACAGTTCGGGCTGCGACTGCTCGAACCAGCCATTGACTGGTTGCCTCGGCTGCCCAAAGAATATCGCCGACGGCATATCACATTGACCACTTTTGGCGCCGCCCGTCAACTCACCGAACCGGCGTTCGTGAAACCGCCCAATGACAAAAGTTTCAAGGCGGGTGTTTTTGTAAGCGATCAACTACCCGCCGGGGTTGATGATCTTGCTCCGGTCTTGATCGCTGAGGTGGTCAGGTGGGAAAAAGAGTTTCGTTGCTTCGTGTTGGACCGTGTTGTCCGGACGATCTCGGTTTATCTTCGGAACGGGATTCTTCAGCGAGAACAAGACTTCGCTGCCGAGGCAAGCGAGACAGCCGACGCCCTTGCATTCGCCCGTCAGGTGATTGAAGACCCGCGAGTGGATCTTCCCAAGGCAACGGTGATTGATGTCGGCGTGATCGCCGGGCGTGGCTGGGCGGTTGTCGAACAGAACGCTGCCTGGGCCTCCGGGATTTACGGATGTGATCCCGAACAAGTATTGGAAACGCTACAGTTCGCAGCGGTCAGAGAGTGATTCGATGGAAGCCCACCCGTTACGTTTGGCCACTCTGGCCGATGTGCCCGCCATCACGGCATTGATCGGGTTGTCGGCGAGAGGCTTGTGCCTGTCGGACTACACGGCCGCCCAAATCGAAGCGGCCCTTGGCACGGCATGGGGATGTGACAGCGAATTGATTCGGGACGGCACCTATTTTGTCGCCGAGGCGAACGGTGATCTGATCGCTAGCGGCGGATGGGGACGACGGAAAACCATGTTTGGCGGGGATGCCCGGCCGGGGCGGCAATCGGAGTTCCTTGATCCGGCTTGTGACGCCGCTCGCATCCGGGCATTTTTTGTGCATCCTGATTGGGCGAGACACGGGTTGGCGCGGGCCATGTTAAATCGTTGTGAATCCGAGGCGATGGCCAACGGATTCAAGGCCGCCGAGTTGATGGCAACGCTGACAGGCCAACGGTTTTACAGCAAATTGGGTTACCACGGGAGCGAGATCGTGGAGTATTCGGTCGGCAATGGAGAGACCATCCGGTTCATCCCGATGCGACGGTCATTCGATTCCACTTCTGAAATTTCAGCCTCGCCACAGTGATCGTCAGCGGGCTTCATACGCTATTCCCATCACTCCAATTAATGACGGTCATTCGCATGAACAAATCTCTCCTCTGCGCGGTGCTGCTGTCTCTGCCCGGCGCTCTTCAGGCCGATGACAAGCCGAAACCCGTCAAGGTGTTTATCCTTGCCGGTCAGTCGAACATGGAAGGCAAGGCCAAGATGTCTCTGGTTGACTTCCAGGCGACGCAACCGGCCACCCGCGATCTGTTCAAACATTGGCGGGCGGGGGACAAATGGATCGAGCGGGATGATGTGTGGATCAAGTTCCTCGACCGCAAGGGGAAGCTGACCGTGGGTTACGGCTCGCCCAAGTGCATTGGCCCGGAACTGGAGTTCGGCGCCGTGGTCGGCGATCACTATGGCGAACAGGTGTTGCTCATCAAGACCGCGTGGGGCGGTCGCAGTTTGTACCGTGATTTTCGCTCTCCCGGCGCCGGGGAACCGGCCGAGAAGATCGTTGATGCGATGTTGGCCGATCAGCGAAAAAAGAAGCCGGAAACCACCGTCGAGGATGTGAAGAAACCTTTTGGGGCCTCTTACCGCGAGATGCTCTCCGAGATCAACAACACACTTTCTGATTTGAAGAAGCACTTCCCCGATTATGCCGGACAGGGTTATGAACTCGCCGGGTTCATCTGGCTTCAAGGATGGAACGACATGATTAACGCCGACTACACGGCGGCCCACACGGCCAATCTCACGCATTTCATCCGCGATGTGCGAAAAGATTTGAAGTCGCCGAAGTTGCCGTTTGTCATCGGGCAAATGGGTGTGGACGGCGACCATCCCAACGCCGGCGTCAAAAAATTCAAGGATGCCCAGGCGGCGGTGATGGAAGTTCCCGAGTTCAAAGGCAACGTGGCCTTGGTGAAAACAGACCTCTTCTGGGACACGGACGCGGAAGCTGTATTCAAGAAAGGCTGGCGGGAGAACATCGACGAATGGAACAAAGTCGGCAGCGATTACGCGTATCACTATTACGGCAGCGCCAAAACAATGCTGCGCATGGGCCGGGCCTTCGCCGAAGCCGTTCTTGAGTTACGAGGCGAAAAGAAAGCGGCTCCGCAAGCCAATTAAGAAGCCAGTTTGCGGGGCATTGCATGCCCGAAAACGCCGAGGAATGTGGGCTCTCCAGATAGTCTATAAGATATATTGATGTTTTAATATTAATGCTTTAATGTTTTAATCTTTTTGCTTTCACTATTGTTCGACAATTTTCCATTCAAATCAGCGAATTGAAAACCTATCTACGGCAACAACTTGCGATGTTCTCAACGTTCATGACGTTCGACAGCCCGACGTCATGGATGGATCGCTTTTGGCCCCAAAGTATGAGTAAAATACCTTCATCTAAACTCTTGAACAATTTAGGCATCGAGGATATAGTCACACAACGCATTTTTATGCGGCCAGTCTTCTTAATTCGTCCCGGTCTTTTCAAACTCATTAGGAGTCTCGAATGTCCGTCCGCCCTCTCCCGGCTCGGCATCGATCAGCGTTCACCCTGATTGAACTTCTTGTCGTCATCGCGATCATTGCCATTCTCATTGGTCTTCTTCTGCCCGCCGTGCAGAAGATCCGTGACGCGGCCAACCGGATGAAGTGTTCCAACAATCTCAAGCAAATCGGCCTCGGTGTCCACAACTACTTTGACGTCAACAACCGGATGCCCCCGAACGGGATTTCCACCACCACTCCAACGTCTGCGAACACAAGCTGGCTTGTGTATATTCTGCCGTTCATGGAGCAAGACAATCTGTTCAAGGCGTACAATCTGACCTTGGATTTTGACAACACCTCGACCACGCCGCCAAACGCGGCCATCGGATCTGTGCAACTGAACGTGTACACTTGCCCCGCCGGATCCAATCTCAAGAGTCCGAACGCGAACGAGGCTTACCCGGCCGGCACCCAGCACTTCGCGCCTCACTATTACGGGAACATGGGTCCGACGGGAACCGCCGTCCTTGGAAGCACGACTTACACGTACACATCAGTGAACGGCGGCACCAACAACGCGATGGGAAGCCAGGGATACTTCCATCAGACCGCGGTCATCAAGTTGACTGATGCGTCAGACGGCCTGTCCAACACAATTCTGGCGGGTGAGAAGTCAAACAACGAGACAAACGGCACGAACAGCTACCGGAGTTGGTCCCGTGGTTGCAACGGACCGTGCGGGGCGAGCAAGAACGTGACGAACCCGATCAACTCGACGAACTACAACGGGAGCAGCAACTTCAACGACATCAGTTTCGGTAGCAACCACACCGGCGGGGCCAACGTTGGCCTTGGGGATGGCAGTGTCCGGTTCCTCCGCCAAACAATCGACATTAATGTTCTCAAGGCGGCGGCCAGCCGGGATGGCGGCGAAGCGAGCACCCTCAATTAACGTGTTTTTCGGACCGATCTCCGGCCCCCGTCAATTCTTGTCGGGGGTTTTATTCATTTTATCTGGAGCCTGTTCATGTCCCGGTTCTCACCCGGTCGGGTATGTTGTTTGTCCTTGATGATGTTGGTGTGTGGTTTTCTGGCCGGTTGCGGCAACGGAACCAACCGGGTCTCCGGGAAGGTGACCTTCAAAGGGCAACCTGTCAAGTCGGGAAAAATCTACTTTCTTCCTGATGCGACCAAGGGGAACAAAGGATCGGCGGGTTACGCCGACATTGTGAACGGGCAGTACGACACGGCGGCCGCCGGGGGCGCCAATGCCGGGAAGGGGCCGATGACTGTCGCCATCGAGGCGATCGATCCTGACAAAGCCGTGACAAAAGACAAGAAAGAAACGGCAAAAGACAAGAAGGAAGCAGCATCCGAAGAAGCCACGGTGGCCCTGCTTTTCCCCCGCTATGAGACAACCGCCGACCTTCCAGACAGCGCATCGACAAAGGATTTTGACGTGCCGGCCAATGCGGCCGACGCGCCCAAGACACCGAAGGGCGCTGGTCGGAAGTCAACCGACCCTTGAAGTTGATTGAGTCCGTGCCACAGCATTTCGTCACCGACGATGTGACTCCGGTTTCCTCGCAAACCGGAGTCTTCATTGAGATCCGTGTCTGGTTGGGGAAACAGCGAGAGCTTCAAGGATCAAACTGATAGGATTGAAATTTCCACATGATCTTCATGTCGGAGATTGGCCCTCCAGTGAGATTCCGCGTTGATCGCACTTCACGCCATCATTCAGAACGGACAATTCCTCCTCTGGGGCGAAACCGATCTCGTTGAAAAGCGGTCGGTTGGAAAGTCTCGCACCGGGACACCGGCACATCCGTTTGCGGCCACGCAACGCGACTTGGCCGAGGCTCTTGAAGGGCGGGGAAAAGCAAGCTCCGGCAAATCGAAAGCCGCCGAGGCGGTCATTTCTCTTCCGACCACCAGCGAACGGCCCGTCGTCTCCAATCCGCTGATCGGGGAGCCGCCGACGGAGGGTGAAACCGTCACGCTCGCTCCCTGGCGGGTGGCCGTGTTGCCGGTGGAATGGCCGAAGGTGGTTGAATTGTTGCTCGCCTGCGGGGAACAGCCACTGTTGAAACCCGGCTTGCTGGCTGGCGGCACCCTTCACTATTGGGCCGCCGGATTGCGGTTCGCGGCCGGGTTGGTGGCCCGCGAGCAGTTTTTGCCGGGGGTTTCCAAATCTGGCGATCATCTCCGGGCGGTTTGGTTTCCACAAATTATTGGCGCCGAGCGTGGCCGGTTCCGTGAATTGGCGGCCGCGATGCCCGCCGCCTGCCGGGCGGTTGGCGCGCCGGGCAAAGGAGAAACAAGCCGGTCGGCGGCCGATGCGTTGAACGACTTTCTGAATCTCGCCGTCGATCATCTCGTCCGGTCGGGGCAGCCGAAGACGTTGAAACCCGCCAAGTTCGACAGTGTTCACGCTCAATGGCTGGCCGCCCTCCGTTCCGACGACGGGGAAATGAAACTGGCCGAGGCCGAGTTCGCGGATTTGGCCCGCTCGCTGGATGAATGGCGACGCCCGCTGACCGTATTGGCCGGTTCCGGGTATCGGTTATGCTTCCGGTTGGAAGAACCCAAGGACACCGCCCCGGACTCGCTCTGGACGGTGCGGTATCTTTTGCAAGCCGAGGACGACCCAAGCCTGCTGATTCCGATGGCCGATCTGTGGAAGCCGCGATCACTCTCGGTCATCGGCCGGGTGAAACTTCCCTCCCGTGAATTCCTGCTCACTTCGCTCGGGCAGGCGGCAAAGCTATGCCGCGAAGTGGACGACAGTTTGAAATCGGCCGCCCCCGGTGAATTCACCGGCGACTCGGTGATGGCCAATCGCTTCCTCTCGGAAACGGCCGGTCAACTGGAGCAAGCGGGTTTCGGCGTCTTGCTTCCCGGTTGGTGGACCCGCAGCGGCGTCAAGCAACTTTCCCTCACAGCGTCCGCCAAGAGCAGCAAGAAGTTCTCGGCCGGCGGCGGGGGCATGTCCCTCGACGAGATGGTGAAGTTCGATTGGAAAATCGCCCTCGGCGACACGGAACTGACGCTCGCCGAACTGGATGCCCTCGCCCGGTTGAAATCCCCGTTGGTGAATATTCGTGGTCGTTGGGTGCAGGTCAACGCGGACGAGATTCGCAACGCCCTCGATTTTTGGAAGAAGCATCCCAAGACCGACGTGACCTTGCGGGATGCCCTGAAAATGTCCCTCGGTGCGGCCGATGGTCCCAACGGTCTACCAGTTAGTCGCGTGAAGGCGGGCGGCAAACTTGGCGAATTTCTCGACCAACTTCGCGGCGAAGGAACGCTCACCGAACTGCCACCCCCGGCCGGGTTCGTCGGCTCCTTGCGGCCGTATCAGCTTCGCGGCTATTCCTGGCTTACCTTCCTGCGACGTTGCGGTTTGGGGGCCTGCCTCGCGGACGACATGGGCCTGGGCAAATCCATCCAGACACTGGCGGCCATTCAAGCCGCCCGCGATGACGGCGAAACACGGCCCGTCCTATTGGTGTGTCCCACATCCGTCGTCGGCCACTGGCGACGAGAGGCAGGCCGCTTCACGCCATCGCTGACGGTGATGATCCATCATGGATTGAAACGCACGAAGGGGGAGGCGTTTGCCAAAAGCGTGAAGAGTTTCGCCATCGTCGTCACCAGCTATCAACTGCTGCTCCGCGATGAAGCGGCGTTTAATTCCGCCGAATGGGCGGGGGTAATTTTGGACGAAGCCCAGAACATCAAAAACCCCGATGCGAAAACATCAAAGGCCGCCCGCGCGTTGAAGGCCGGTTTTCGGGTGGCCCTCACCGGGACACCGGTGGAAAACCATGTCGGCGATTTGTGGTCTGTCAGCCAGTTTTTGAATCCGGGCTTTCTCGGCGGGCGCGAGGCGTTTCGCAAAGAGTTTTTGCTACCCATTCAACTACGGCGAGACGAAGCGGCCGCCAACCGGCTCAAACGACTCACCGGGCCGTTCCTGTTGCGGCGACTGAAGACGGACAAATCCATTATCGCCGATCTGCCGGACAAGTTTGAGGCGAAGGTCTATTGCACCATCACCAAGGAACAAGCCTCGCTTTACGAGGCCGTCGTGCGCGATCTGGAAAAATCCCTCAAAGGCCAAGGAGAAGACGGCATCAAACGCAAAGGGATGATTCTCGGCACGCTCTCCAAGTTGAAGCAGGTGTGCAATCACCCGGCGCAGTTTCTCGGGGACAACTCGGCCATCCCGGATCGTTCCGGCAAACTGGCACGCCTCACGGAAATGCTGGAAGAAGTGCTGGACAGCGGCGACCAGGCGTTGGTGTTCACGCAGTTCACCCAAATGGGAGACATCCTCAAGAAGCATTTGCAGGAAACCTTCGGCCGGGAGGTGATGTTCTTGCACGGCGGTGTGCCGCAACCGCAACGGGAACAAATGGTGAGCCGGTTTCAAAACACCGCCGACCCGGATTCGCCGCGGATTTTTCTCATCTCGCTCAAAGCGGGTGGAACAGGGCTGACGCTGACGGCCGCCAATCATGTGTTCCATTTCGACCGCTGGTGGAATCCGGCCGTCGAAAATCAGGCGACCGACCGGGCCTTCCGAATCGGGCAGACGCGATCCGTGCAGGTTCACAAGTTTGTCTGTGTCGGCACGATGGAAGAGAAGATCGATCAGATGATCGAACAGAAGAAAGACATCGCCGGGCGCGTGGTGGGAACCGGCGAGGGCTGGCTGACGGAGATGTCCAACACCGAGTTGAAGGAACTGCTGGCGCTCCGTCCGGACGCCGTGGAGGAATGACCATGTGGTGGCGTGACGAACCGCCTCGCAAGAAGATCGTCCCGAAAGGGGGCATCAAAGCCCAGTCAAAACGGGGCGATTTCGGCGAGAATTGGTGGGCGAAAAAATGGGTGTCCGTCATCGAGGGTTTCCACGTCGGCGGCCGATTGCAACGCGGCCGGACGTATGCCCGAGGCGGTCAGGTCTTGTCCATCGACGTGACGGCAGGCAAAGTCTCGGCAAAGGTCCAAGGTTCGATGCCCAAGCCTTACAACGTCATCATTGAAGTGACGAAACTCACAGAAGCCGAATGGAAGAAAGTGACCGCCGCCCTCGCGGCCCAGGCGGCGTTCTCGGCAAAGTTACTGGCCGGAGAACTTCCCCCGGAGGTCGAGCAGATTTTCACGGACAACAAAGTGTCCCTGTTTCCGGCGGCCGCGAAGGATTTGAAAACCAATTGTTCCTGCCCGGATTACGAGAACCCGTGCAAGCACATCGCGGCCGTGTACTACCTGCTGGCCGAGACTTTCGACCGCGACCCGTTCCTGTTGTTCCGGCTTCGCGGGTTGGATCGCGAAGCCCTGTTCGCCAAACTTCACGCCGCCGAACCGGTGACAAGCCCCGCAAAGACGGCCACTCCGGCGCCAGGCGAACCGCTGCCGACCAACCCGGCCATCTTCTGGCGAATCGGCAAGTTGCCAACAGACTTGATCGGCAATCTGGAGATTCCGAAAGTGATGGCCGCCTTGCCGAGACGCCTCGGCCCCCTGCCCTTCTGGCGGGGCGAGGAACTGTTTCTGGAGTCGATGGAAACCACCTACCGCCGCGCCGCCCACGCGGGAGCCACGCTGGCGGGCGGCGAAACATTGGCCATGACGGAACCGGCTTTAGTGACGGCGGCGACAAGCCGACGAAAACGAGTTTAAGTGTTACAAAAAAGGGCGGTCCCTTTCGGGAACCGCCCAGTAGGCTTCACGTTGTCCGACTGATTACTTGGCGTCGGCCACAGCGGCCGCGACGGCCGATTCGACCGGAGCTTCTGTCTTGGTAGTCTGGCCGACCATCAACAACTTCTTCTCGCCGTCTTCGTCCGGACCGCCCACCGAGATATGGATGGTGTCCGTCCCGGCGAACGTCCCCCGCAGCAGATCTTCGGAGAGGGGGTCTTCCAACAGACCTTCGATGGCCCGACGCAAGGGTCGTGCCCCGTAGTCTGTGTTCGTGCCCCGCTCGATCATCAACTGCTTGGCGTCTTCGGTCACGATCATGGCGAAGCCCTTTTCCTTGAGGCGCTTCGACACCTTCACCAGTTCGATGTCCACGATCCGCTTGAGATCGTCCTGACCCAGGCTGCGGAACACGACGATGTCATCCACACGGTTGAGGAATTCCGGCTTGAAGACTTTTTCCATTTCGGCCTTCAACCGCTTCTTCATGTCACCGTAGTTCTGCTCGCTGTCCTTCTTCGCATACTGGTCCAGCCCGAACGGTCGTTGGGCGATCACTTCGCCGGCCCCGATGTTCGTGGTCATGATGATGATCGCGTTCTTGAAGTCGATCACCCGGCCAAAGCTATCCGTGAGGCGCCCTTCTTCCATGATCTGGAGGAGGGAATTCCACACGTCCGGGTGGGCCTTCTCGATTTCGTCAAGCAGCACCACGCTATACGGCCGGCGACGGATCTTTTCCGTGAGCTGGCCACCTTCTTCGTAACCGACGTAGCCGGGGGGAGCACCCCACAAGCGGCTGACGTTGTGCTTCTCTTGGTATTCGCTCATGTCGAGCTGAACGAGGGCTTCCTCGTTGCCGAACATGAACTTAGCCAGTTGCTTGGCCAGCAACGTCTTCCCGACCCCGGTCGGCCCGGCAAAGATGAAGCTTCCCATCGGCCGCTTCGGGTCTTTCATCCCGGCCCGGCTCTTGCGGACGGCCTTCGAGATCGACATGATCGCCTCGTGCTGGCTGATAACCGCCTTGTGCAGTTCATCTTCCATCTTGAGGAGTCGAGCCGTCTCGTCGTCACCCAGTCGCTTCAGCGGCACGCCGGTCATCTTGGAGACGACTTCGGCAACCACTTCGTCGTCCACCACGCCGTCGGCTTCCTTGGCCTTTTCCCGCCATTCCTTGGTGACGGTTTCCTTCTTCTTCTTCACCTTGTCGGCTTGGTCACGCAGGCTGGCGGCCTTCTCGAAGTCCTGCTCGGCGACAGCGGCTTCCTTCTCCTGATTGAGCTTTTCGATCTGCTCGTCCAGTTCCTTCAGGTTCGGCGGCCGGGTCATGGACTTGAGACGAATACGGGCCCCCGCTTCGTCAATCACGTCGATGGCCTTGTCCGGCAGGCAGCGGCCGGAGATATAACGCTCGGACAGTTCCACGGCGGCTCGCAAGGCGCCGTCCGTGATTTGCACCCGGTGGTGGCTTTCGTAGCGATCTCGCAAGCCCTTGAGAATCTCAACGGCTTCGTCTTGCGATGGCGGGTTCACCAAGATGTCTTGGAACCGGCGGGCGAGGGCCGCGTCCTTCTCGATGTATTTGCGATACTCGTCGAGCGTGGTCGCCCCGATGCACTGGATTTCGCCACGGGCAAGGGCGGGCTTCAACACGTTGGAAGCGTCAATGGCCCCTTCGGCCCCCCCGGCTCCGACAAGCGTGTGCAACTCGTCAATGAACAGGATGGTGTTCTTCGCCCGGCGAACTTCGTTCATCACGGCCTTGATGCGTTCTTCAAACTGGCCGCGATACTTCGTCCCGGCAACCATCATGGCGAGGTCAAGCACGATCAACCGCTTGTCCCGCAGGATTTCCGGCACGTTGTTGTCGATGATCAGTTGGGCCAGACCTTCGACGATAGCCGTCTTGCCGACGCCCGCTTCGCCCAAGAGAACCGGGTTGTTCTTCTGGCGACGGGAAAGAATCTGCACCACCCGCTCGATTTCGTTGGCCCGGCCGATGACCGGGTCCAGCTTGTTTTGCCGGGCCAGTTCGGTCAGGTCGCGGCCAAAGCTGTCGAGCGCCGGGGTCTTGGATTTCCCCTTGGACGAGCGTTCGCGGGTTCCACCGCTCCCGCCGCCGCTGTTGCCGCTGTTGGCCCCGGCCCCTTCGTTCGGTCCTTCGTTGGATTCCGGCATGTTGTGTCCCAGCAGGTTGAGAACTTCCTCGCGGACATCTTCAAGCTTCAGGCCCAAATTCATCAAGACTTGGGCGGCGACGCCTTCCTGTTCGCGGAGCAGGCCGAGCAACAGGTGTTCCGTCCCCACATAATTGTGGTTGAGGTTGCGCGCCTCCTCGACCGAATATTCGATCACCTTTTTGGCGCGCGGCGTGTGCGGCAACTTGCCCAGGACCACCTGATCCCCGCCCGGCCCGGTTTGAACGATCTTTTCGACTTCCAGTCGGATCTTTCGCAGGTCCACGTCCAGATTTTTCAGGACGTTGGCCGCGACCCCGGAGCCTTCCTTGACCAATCCGAGGAGAATGTGTTCCGTGCCGATGTACTCGTGGTTGAAGCGTTGGGCTTCTTGGTTGGCCAACTGCATCACTTTGCGAGCCCGGTCTGTGAATCGCTCGTACATCTGAGGACTTCTCCGACGATCGACAACTGTGTGGCCGGGACGCCCCCAAGCCCAAGGTCATCGACACCGATCCCCCGACAAAAACATAGAGCCGCGGTCAAGTCAAACAGGTTCGGGGGAAGACTGTTCCGGTTTGCTGATTACCATCTTATGCACGGGTCAACGACGGGGACAACCTGCGTTGAAAGTCTCGCGCACCGTTACGTTTCAAAACCACCAAGCCCGGCGTCGCGACAAGACGGGGAGAAACAAGCCGCGAGACTCGCCGGGAAGCTTCACGGCTTCTTCAAAAAATGTCGTCGGAATTCTAAGTCGGTTCCCCATGTAAAGCAAGCCGTATTCGCCATAGGACAATATCGGACATGGTCTTCGTTTCTTTCACCCAAGGCAGGACGGCGGTTCCATGCGTCATCGACTCGTAATTGTGGGGGGCGGGTTCGCGGGATTATCCACCGCCGCCGGGTTGCGCCGCGCGGATGTGGACATCACCCTCCTGGACCGGCGAAATTTCCACTTGTTCCAGCCGTTGCTGTATCAGGTGGCCACCGGAGCCTTGTCTCCCGCCAACATCGCCTCGCCGCTTCGTGCCGTGCTGAAATCACAAAAGAACTGCCGTGTCATCCTCGGCGAAGTCACGGGATTTGATGTGCCAAACCGCCAAGTGATTCTCGGCGACGAAAAAATTCCGTTCGACAGTTTGGTGATCGCCGCCGGGGCCGGAAATAATTATTTCGGGAAACCTCAGTGGGAAGAGCATGCCCCCGGCCTCAAAACGATCGAGGAAGCCACCACCATCCGGCGAAAAGTCCTCACGGCCTTCGAGATTGCCGAACGCGAACCGGCGAGCGCCCGGCGAATTGCCGCGATGACCTTTGTGGTCGTCGGCGGCGGGGCGACCGGCGTGGAAATGGCCGGGGCCATCCGGGAACTGGCGGCCGTCACCATGCGGAGAGACTTCCGCAACATTGATCCCGCCCATTGCCGGGTGATTCTTGTCGAAGGAAGCGGCCGCGTGTTGGAAATGTTTGCCGAAAAATTGTCCGACAAGGCTGAAAGGTCCCTGAAAAAATTAGGTGTCGAAGTCTGGACCTCCAGCAAAGTCGTGGACATTCAGGCCGATCATGTGCTGATTACTCGCAACGGGCAAGAACACCGGATCGACGCCCTCACCACCATCTGGGGAGCCGGGGTAAAAGCTTCGCCGCTCGGCAAAATGATCGCCGACGCCACCGGGGCGACCACCGACCGGGCCGGCCGGGTGATCGTGCAACCGGACATGAGTTTGCCGAATCAACCGGATATTTATGTGATCGGGGACACGGCCTCGGCCCAATCCGGCGGCAAGCCCGTCCCCGGCGTGGCCCCGGCGGCGATCCAAGAAGGGAAGCACGTCGCCCGGCTCATCAAAAACAAACTCGCCGGGAAAACGGAACGCGAGCCGTTCCATTATTGGGACAAGGGAAGCATGGCCACCATCGGCCGAAATGCGGCGGTGATGCAATCCGGTTGGATCAAGTTATCCGGTCGCATCGCTTGGTTCGGCTGGTTGTTCATCCACATCATGTACCTGATCCAGTTCTCCAACCGGATTTTGGTGCTGTTCCAATGGTTCTGGAACTACGTCACCCGCAACCGGGCGGCGAGACTCATCACAGGTGAAGAACCGAAGAAGTGAGAGTTTTGAGCCACAAATTGAACACGAATCCGTGGCTCAAAATTTTCCTCGCTTATTTCTTCTTCAGTCGTGAATCAAAAAAAGCAATCAATGCTTTCTCGGCAGTCTCGGCATCTTTTCCCTTGAAGCCGTGACCGGCTCCTTCAAGGGTCAGCAATTCAGCCGGAACATTCGCGGCTTTCAGTTTGTCAACCATCCACACGGCCTGTTCGTGGGCGACGTACTTGTCATCCGTTCCGTGGATGCACAACGTCGGGGCGGCGTTCGGCGTCACCCAATAAAGCGGGCTGGAGCGGATGTGCATCGGCCGGGCGGTTTCTAAGTTGCCGCCAAGGAACAACGGCAGCACTTCATGGGCGTCCACGCTCTTGCCGTAAGATTTCGTGAAATCGCTCGGACCATAGACGTTTACCACGCAGGCCACTTTGCTGGATTGATCGGCGTTGCCGCCGGTTCCCTCGAATTCTTTCACCTCCCCGGTGACGGCGAGAAACTGGGCCAGATGGCCGCCGGCCGAGCCGCCGGTGGTGCCGATGCGTTCCGGATCGATCTTGTATTTGGACGCATTCGCCCGCACCCAACGCACGGCTGCCTTCGTGTCGTTGACAGCCGCCGGGAACTGGAATTTCGGGGCGAGGCGATAGCTAACCGTTACTGCAACGTAGCCATTTTGGGCGAGTTTGATGATGAGGTTGTTGTAAGAATCCCGGTGGCCCGCCCGGAAACCGCCGCCGTGGATGCAGACAATGGCCGGAAACGGGCCGTCGCCGGTCTTCGGGCGGGCCATGTTCAATTGAAGATGCTGACCTTCGGGATTGGCGTATTCAATCCCGGTTTCAAAGACCACATCGTCCGGTATGGACGGCCCCTTGGGGCCTTGAGCCAAGATCGGCGACCCGATCAACACGGCGACCAATAGACAGCGACGAAACGGAGAGGACATCGGCAGGAACTCCGGGGAAGGAAGCGGGCGGGAAGTTGTTGTATCCAAGTCGGGCCGGAGAACGAGTTTTGCCGGGGAAGAGCCGGTGTTCACCCTCGCTCTTGGCTGGGTGAGTTCCTATAACTCAAGGATTGCGAAAAAACATGATACCGGAGATTTGAGATGCAGAAGAGCAAGGCCCGCCGCAAGGCGACCAAACGTCGGCTGAAAAAGAACTTGCAATCGGCCTTCAAGGTGGCCAAGAAGCGGCCCCGCGACTTCCGATAATCGGCAAGCGATCAGCGAGTAAAAACGAGTCGGGCCGGTGAGTTTCCGTGAAACTCACCGGCCCGACTCGTTTTTTACTTCCACATTCAATTACTTCGGGGCGGGCAGAGCCGGGCCATCATCTGCGTTGGGGGCCGCCGGCGGGGCCGGAATCGCCGGGGCGGGAACGGGCTTCAGCACCGGGACATTCGGAATCGTTTGCAGCACCGGCGGGGCGGGGGGCGCGGGGATCACCAACACCGGCCGGGCTTCCGCTTCCGGTTTGGGATCACTTGTCAGAACCGGCTTCGGGTCGCTTGTCAGAACGGCCATCGGTCGGGGCAACGAGGGAATCGGGCCGGTCGGGGGGACGAATTTCTTCGGGGACACCGGCGGTTCGTCCATCAACTGGAAGTCCTTCCTCGGGGCGGGAGCGGTCGGCCGGGCAATCGGCGGTTCGCCCGTCTGGCTCTTATCCTTGACGACCACGGTGGCGGCCGGGTTCGTTGGCGAGGGAGCCGAACGGTTGAACGGATTGAACCGGTTCAGGAACGGAAACATGCTTGAGTTATTGGAGGGCTCCCGCGTCCCCGTCTGGGGAAGCGGCAGAGGCATGTTGCTTGAAGGCGGAATCGTGGGGGTCGTGGGAGCCGGGTGAATCAGGGTGGAACTCGGCGTCGGCTTGAACGAATCGGCCGTCAGCGAGGCCAACGGCGGTTCGGCCGTTTGGGCCACGGTCGCGTCCGGTTTGGCGCCGGTGTAGCCCATGAACCGATATTGCAGCAACGATGTCCGGGCGGCCACGCGAACCGTGAACGACTTGTCGTTGTTGATCGCCTGTTCGAGGGCATATCCCGCTTTTGAGGATATCGGCCGGACATTCCCGAGGGATTCGGCAGCTTCGGTCCGGACGGACGAGCTGGGATCGTTTGTGAGGGCTTCCACCAAGGTCGGGACAATAGCCGGGAAGGCTTTGCCGTCGTGTTCGCCGAGTTCATCGGCCGCGTCAGCTCGTCGACGTTCGTCCTTGTCCGTCTTCAGAACATTAATCAGGGCCGGAACATGGATTTCGGGGTCCGGCTTGCCTTTTCGGAATGGCCCCGCCTCGGATGAGCCGATGAGCGCGAGGGAAATCAAACAAGTCAATACGTGCCAATGGCGCATGTTGCGAAACTCCGGGTCCAAGCCGTTCTCTCTTAACAGGAGGGGCGTCAAAAAAGAGATTCGTCCATGAATCATCACATGGATCGTCGGCCAGCCGGGTTGATCCCAGCCGAATTCGCCCGTTCCATCGCCATCAATGGCGATCTCCGGGTCGCAATCCGTTCGTGAGTCAGATCAATCACAATCTTTATATCCGGCAATATCTGGTTTTCCAAACAGAAAAGAGGAACGGCAAAACGCTCGTTCGGATAATCGGGCGAATTTTGCCGATTGTGCCGAAAGGAGAAAGTAAAGTTGGGCAAAGTCTTCGGCCGATAACGATTGTATGGGATACCACGCCACCCCTCGCGCCATCGGTTCGTTTCTCCGGGCTGTTCAGCCTTGGCGCCGCTGGGTATTCGTCTCATTGTTGGCCCTAACGGCCTTGGGTTGCACCCGCAAGTTTTACCGTGACCGGGCCGACCAAGATGTCGAGGGGTTGCTGGACAACAGGAACGACGACGACCGGTGGAAGCTCGATCAATGGCGTGTTTACCCGGACGGCCGGGCCAGATACGCCGACTTTGATCGCAATCCCGATCAACCCGGCAAGCCGACGGACGATCCATACACCGACAGCCACGCCCCGAATCCGCAACCGATTCGCAGCCACTTTTGCACCGTCCCTGATCGCGAGGGGGGCGGTTATCTGGAATTTATCCGCAGTTGCGATGCCAACAACCGGGCGATGCGTGAGGCGAACGGGCTGCCATTGCCGGACGTCACCCCGGCCGGCCCGAACGCCAGTAGCTTTGACCGGGCCTTGAAAACAATTGAACCGCCGTTCGTGCTGACGCTGGACCAAGCGGCCGAACTGAGCCTTTTCAACAGTCGGGAATTTCAAGACCGCCGGGAAGACGTTTATACGGCGGCGTTACCGGTCACACTGCAACGCTTTGCGTTCATTTCGCAGTTTTACGCCACGGAGCAGGCTGTTCGCGAATTGTCCGCAACCAATTCACCCGACGGTCCGGGATCGCGGTGGACGCTCAACAGCAACACCGGGGTTTCGCAATTGTTCCCGACCGGGGCCACGCTGGTGGCCCAACTGGCGAACCGGTTGGTGATCGACCTGAGCACCAAGAAACCAACCATCGGTTTCTCAAATCTGGCCCTCACACTCACACAACCATTGCTTCGTGGCGGCGGCTGGGCGGTCACGCTGGAACCGCTGACACAGGCCGAGCGCGATTTGGTGTACGGCGTGCGTTCTTATGCCCGGTTCCGCAAAAACTATTACGTGAGCATCGCCGGGGGCGGGGACATTCTCAATGCGCCGTACTCATATGCGGGCTTAAGCCTGCGGGGGGTTGGCCCGAGCCTCAATGCCCCGTCGCAGGGTTATCTTCCCACCCTGCTTTCCTCGGCCCAGCAAAACAATGAGCGCGAAAACATTGTGACGCTGACCAAATACCTCGACCTGTTCAGGGAATACCAAGGTCGCGGCGACGTTTCCGAACTTCAAATCGGGCAGGTCGAGCAGCAATTGCTTCGCGGCCAGTCGACGTATCTCGCCCGGCAGCAGGATGTGCAGAACGGGCTTGATTCATTCAAATTGCAACTCGGTGTGCCGACCCGAACGCCGCTGGCCCTGGACGACGAACCAATCCGGCCCATGAACGACTTGCTCGCCCGTTTCACGGATGTGCGCAAGGACTTTGCGGCCGTGCATGACGAGATTGAACAATACCCGCTTCGCCTCCGGCAACCATTGCTGTTGTTTGCCGGGGGATTGGCCGCCACGATGCCCATTGAAGTGCGGTTGCGAGAACTGTTAGACAATCTTTCCCGTAGTTCCCCGTTGGTGAAAGGAACCAAATTCCGGGAAAATTTCCCGCCTCAATGGGAACGCTGGAAGAAACTCACCATGAATGTCATCAAGGACGAAATCAAAACGCTCGGCGAAGAGTTGCGTGACTTGGAATTGCGGGAAGCCCAAGTCGAACTGCGCGGAGAGAAACTCCCCCCGGTGGAAGCCGCGCGACTGGCGGAACTCCCCCGCAACATCGCCATCGGTCAGCTTGAACTGGCCCTGCGAAATTATGAAGCCGGTCTTGGCAAGCGCGGACCGAATACCCTGCGGGACTCGGCCGTCAAATACGAGGAGGCGGTGAACTACTTTATTCTGGTGATTAGCGAGGCCCGCCGCGAACGCCAGCAAACCGTGCGGAAGTCCTGGCCGAAACTCCCGGCCGTGATCGTGCAGAATGTGAACCTGCTGGAGGACGACCTCGACCGGTCCCAAACCGTCGCCGCCCAAATGGCCTTGGGCAATCGTTTGGAATTGATGAACACTCGCGGCCAGCTGGTGGATGCGTGGAGAAAAATCGCCGTTTCCGCAAATGCCTTGCTTGGAGTGGTGAATGTTGGTTATAATTACCAATCCACGACCAACCCCGGCGAGAACCAACCACTAGCCATCAGCGGTTCTCACAGCGTCCATCAATTGGTTATCAGCGGAGAACTTCCGCTGGTGCGCCGGGCCGAGCGTAATGCCTACCGAACAGCCCTGATTGCCTACCAGCGTCAGCGGCGAAACCTACAGGCCACTGAAGACTTTATCCTGAACGACGTGCGGACGGATCTCCGCTCCCTGCGGGTTTTGGCCGAGAATTACCGCATCCAGCAGCGGGCGGTTGAAGTGGCCTTCGATCAGGTGGAAAACGCCCTTGATGTGCTGCAAGCCCCGCCAACCCCGGACAATGCCGGGGGACAACCGGGGCGGGCGGCCGCCCAAACTCAACAACAGGCCGCGAACGCTGCCTCGCTGACTCAGCAGTTGTTGAACGCCCAGGCATCCCTGCTTCAGGCCCAGAATTCGTTGTACACCATCTGGGTGAATTATTTGGTGGCCAGAATGTCGTTCTATCGCGATATCGAGCAACTTCCGCTCGATCCGCGCGGAGTTTGGATTGATGAGCAACCTCTCCCCGCCGTCCTCCCCGATCCAACATCCGGAGGAGAACGGCCAGCCGTTCTCCCCGAACCTTCCCCCCTCGGGGCTGGCGGGAGTGGCCCCCCTGCCCGATTCGCCGAATCCCGCTGAAACAGACGAAGGAACATCCTCGACGACCCCCGCGATCCTCATCGCCGCCGGCATCGTGCTGATGCTCTGCATCGGCGGCGGGTTGTACTGGAAGTACGGGATGAGTTCGGCGGCCAACCGGGCCGACATTCTCCTTCACGCGGTGAAAAACGAAAACCTCGACCTGACCGTGGTGGAGCGCGGCACGCTCGAATCATCTGACAACAAAGATGTGATCTGCCGGGTGAAGGCCGGTTCCAAGGGGAACTACGCGGCCACCATCAAATGGGTGATCGACGACGGCACAAAGGTGGTCAAGGGCCAGCCGATCATGACGCTGGACTCCTCCGCCCTTGAAGACCAACAACGCGCCCAAAAGATCGTCAAGGAACAGGCGCACGCGGCCATGATCGCGGCCGAGCAAAACCTTTTCATCACGGTGAATCAGAACGAAAGCGACCGGGAAACCGCCCGGATCGCCATTCAACTCGCGGAACTGGATCTGGAAAAGTATGTCGGCCTGCCGAAGGGCACCTTGTTGCAACAAAAACGCGAGGATGCCCGGATCATGTTGCTGGACATGGAGGCGGGCCTCGAATCGTTCCTCGCCCGTCGCAAGATCGACACCCACGATTCGGACGGGGAATTTCAACAAGCCATCGACGACGTGACTGGCCGCATTGAACTGGCCGAGGCCGACTTGGAAATGACCAAGGACCGGGCTTCCTATTCCCAGCGGATGCAACTTAAGGGCTATCTTTCCCCGGCCCAAGTGCAAGCGGACGAATCTCGTCTGTCCAGCGCCCGCGAAGCCCTCAAGAAGGTGAAGGCCGAACGACAACTTCTCCAGAAGTTTATCTCGGCCCGCACAGTCAAAGACCTGTCCGCAAAGGTGCAGGAAGCATGGCGGGCGTTTGACCGCGTGACCAACCAAGCGCACGCCAAGGAAGTCCAAGCTGATGCGGAACGTCGGACGAAACGGTCGATTTTCTCGCAGGAAGAAGACAAACTCCGGGACATCGACGAGCAGATCAAAGAATGCAAGATCCACGCCCCGCAGGATGGCATCGTCGTCTATTACATCCCTGAATCAAGCCGGTTCAGCGCTTCCGAACGCGGGCTGATCCAACAGGGGGCCTCTGTGCAAGAAGGCCAGAAAATGATGCGGATTCCAAACCTCAATGTGATGCAGGTGACCACCCGTGTCCACGAGGCGATGTTCTCCCGCATCAAGGGGGATGATCGCAAATCGACGGGCATCCACGAATCCGTCCGGGTCGGGTTGTTGCTGAACCTCAACCCCTTGCACGCCTTGGTCGCCCATTCGGACGAAAACTTGGAACTCCAACGAGAAGAATACCGCGACCGGGAATATCGTCTCGCCGCCCAAGGCCAGCCATCGAGCATCCGGGTGGATGCCTTCCCGGAGCGAATTTTCAAGGGCCACGTGCGAACGGTCGCCACGGTTGCTTCTTCATCCGATTTCATGTCCTCGGATGTGAAGGTCTACACCACCATCGTGGTGATCGACGAACCCATCGAAGGTCTGCGGCCGGGGATGAGCGCCGAGGTGACCATCCATGTCGAGGACACCGTGAAGGATGTCCTGGCCGTGCCGGTGCAGGCCATTGTCGGCGGGGCCGAGAGCGGCCGAAACCGCAAGGTGTTGGTCATGGGGCCGGCCGGTCCGGAAGAACGGGAGATTCAACTCGGCATCAGCAACGAGAAGATGGCCGAAGTTCGCGAAGGCATCAAGGCCGGCGATCAAGTGATCCTCAACCCGAAAGCCATCCTCGGGGACAAGGCCAAGACCCGCGAGGACACGGCCGAAAAGGGAACCCGAGGCGGGAAAGGCGGCGGCAAGGGCAAGGAAGGCAGCGGCAAAGGCGGCCCGCCGGGGAAATGAAGTTCGATCCCGCTTTGTGAACTTCCGAATCCAAGAGATTTATGGCCGCCATCGTCCGCATTCAAAATCTGGTCAAGAACTATTACATGGGGGACGTGACCGTCAACGTCCTCAAGCGGATCGATTTGGAGATCGAAACCGGGGATTTTGTCGCGCTCATGGGTCCGTCCGGATCGGGCAAATCCACCCTGATGAACATCCTCGGCTGTCTGGACCGTCCGACCTCCGGCCAGTATTTCCTCAACGACCGGGATATCTCAAAACTCGGCGACGACCGGCTTTCGGATGTGCGCAGCCGGTATCTTGGGTTCATCTTTCAGTCGTACAACTTGCTGCCGCAATACACGGTGGTGGAAAATATCGAACTGCCGCTGCTTTATCAGGGAATCAACCTGAATGCCCAGACGAAGCAACGGTGTATCGGCCTCGCCCAAATGGTCGGTCTCGGGGAACGCCTCGATCACCGCCCGTTGCAGCTCTCCGGCGGTCAGCAACAGCGGGTGGCCATCGCCCGTTCGCTGGTAAACGACCCGAACGTGATCCTGGGGGACGAACCCACCGGGAATCTCGACTCGAAAACCAGCGTGGAAATCATGGAGATGCTCACCGGCTTGAACAAAATCGGCAAGACGATCATCATGGTGACCCACGAAAACGACATTGCCGAATGGGCGAGGCGAGTGATTCGGTTACGGGACGGGCATATTGAGAGTGATGTGCGGAACAGAGACTAACGGCGGTCTCGCCCCCAATTTGGATTTGAATCGATGTTAACCGAGTTGGTCAAATTCCGTCGGAACACCATCCTCGCCATCCGGGGGTTGTGGCTGCACAAACTTCGGGCGTTCCTGTCGGTGTTGGGGATCATCATCGGCATCGCCTCGGTGATCGCGCTGCTCGCCTTCGGCAAAGGGTCCATGCAAGAGGCCTTGGACGCCATCAAGCGTCAGGGAGCCACCAACATCATCGCCCGGAGCCAGAAGCCGCCGGACGACTCGGCGACCGGTTCCCGCAGTTTCGTGGCAACCTATGGTCTCACCTTCCGTGACTATGAGAAGTTTGAAAACATCTCCGTCCTGAACCGCTTGGTGCCGATGCGGGTGTTTCCCCGTGAAATTCGTCGACTGGAACGAATGCACAACGGCCGGGTGGTGGCCACCACGCCCGAATACATGGAAGTCAACCGGTTGGAAATGGCCAGCGGCCGCTTCTTGGTGCAACAAGACGGCATCCTGATGCGGAACGTGGTCGTCCTTGGCTCGGTGTCAGCCGACCGGTTGTTCCCGTTTGACAACCCGCTGGATCAAACCATCGTGCTGGCCGGGCAGGATTTTCAAGTGATCGGCGTGTTGAAGGACCGGATGCCCACCGGCGGCAGCGGCGGATCGCAGGCGGCCGAGGATTTCAACAGTGATGTCTACATGCCCCTGCCCACCTCCCGCCGCCGGGTGGGGGACACGATATTCATCCGCACTTCCGGCTCGCGCGGAGCCGAGAAGGTGGAAATCAGCCAGGTGACGATGACCGTGGATGCGGATGTGGACTCCCGAGAGGGCCGACAAAAGGTGAAGGCCGTCGGCGATTTGGTGAAGCAGATTCTGGAGGAAGGCCATCTCAAGCGGGACTTTGCCATCACCATCCCGCTTGACCGGCTTGAACAAGCCGAGGAAACCGAACAGAACTTCAAGAACTTGCTGGTGCTGATCGCCTCGATTTCGCTGCTGGTCGGCGGCATCGGCATCATGAACATCATGCTGGCGACGGTGACCGAACGAACCCGCGAGATCGGCATTCGCCGGGCGCTCGGGGCGAAGCGGAAAGACATCGTGCTTCAGTTTTTGGTCGAGGCCGTGGTGCAAACCACCATCGGCGGCATCCTCGGCATCGGGGCGGGCATCGCCATCGCCTACGGCGTGCCGTTCGCGTCGTCCGTTTTCGGATACAGGCCGATTCCCTCGGCTCCGCAATGGGATTCGATGATCTACTCGTTCTTCGTGTCCAGCGGCATCGGCGTGTTGTTCGGGCTTTACCCCGCGTGGCGTGCCGCGAGACTGGACCCGATCGAAGCTCTGCGGCACGACTGAGCGGGAATCACTTCCCGGCGCCGATCGCTCCCGGCAACGGCTTGCCCGCCTGCGGGACATCCTTGCAGTAATCAAATCCGAGAGATGCGGCCAACGTCGCCGCGATTTGGCTTTGTGTCTGCGGGTCCGTCTTTTCCCGTTCGCCCAGCGGTTGCGTGTCCGGCCCGAGAATCCCCGCCCAAATGAACTCAGCCCCTTTGATCTTGGCGCTGTGGTTCTTCCATTCGAGCGGCGGGCCGCCCCGGCCGTGATCCGTGGAAATGATGAGTGTTGTTTTCCCCTTGTATTCCGGCATTCCTTGGGCCGTTTCCCAAAGATCGCGAATCAGGCCATCGGCTTTGTGCGCCGATCCCAACACACGGTCATACCGACCGGCATGGGCATGCTCGTCGGTCTCGTCGAAGCTCACAAACAACACGCGGGGCTTTTTCTGTTTCAAGTAAATGCGGGCAGCATGATAAGTGAGGGCATCGTGCCGGGTGGTTTCACCCACAAACGGATTCTCGACAATCAGCCGGTTCAATAATTTCACTTCGTCGGTCTGTTCCACGCCCGTCAGAGGTTTCATCCCGCTGTTGACGGGGATGCCGCTGCGTTCGGTGTTGATGATGAACGGGAACACATCCCATGAGGTAAACGCCGCCACCTTGGATTTGAATTCCGGCTTGTTGTGCAGCCATTCCAGCACGGTGACATTGCGGTTCAGAATCTTGGCGTTGCTGTTGACCTTCGGGTCCGGGAAACCGCACAGAATCTCGTTGTAGCCGGGGTAGGAAAAGCACATCCCGTTGGTGACACTGACCACGCTTTGTTTTTGATGGTTGCCAAAAAGCTGCCCTTCCTTGGCGACGGTGTTCCACAAAAACGGCAACAAGACCTGGCGTCGTTCCTCGGGTTTTTCCCGCCAGAATTGTTTCTTGGTGTCGGCGACATTCGCCACCCCGCCGCGTTCTTTGTTCAGCAAATCTTCCTCGGCCCCGGTGTAGACATCCTGCCAGCGCAAACCATCCAACATGACGAAGATCACGTTTTCGGTTTTGAGTTTTGGCTCATCCGCAAAAGAGACGAGGGGGATGGCAAATATCGCCAAACCCAAGAGAAACCGAATGGCTGGCCGAGGCATTCAAAACTCCAAAACGAGGGGGTTGAGTTCCTAATCACGATAGTGGTCATTGACGGCCATCAACGTGAAATATTCGGGAGGATATGTGGCTGGTCTGGATCACGGGGTTGTAAAACAAAACCAAGTTTCTCCCCGATGATCGAAGTGCCCCATGCCGACTTTCTCCAAAGCCGAACAAGCCTCGGCCTTGCATCTGATCGACCTCGCCTTGCTCGAAGACTTCGGCGACTTGGGGGACATCACCAGCGTGGCGACCATCCCGGAAAAACTGGAGGGGAAAGCGGCGTTTGCCGCCCGCACCGAGGGTGTCTTGGCGGGGTTGGCGGTCGCGGAAGCCGTCGCCCGGCGAATTGATCCCCGGTTGAAATTCGAGGGCAAACTGGCCGACGGTGACCGGCTCACAAAAGGGGCGGTGATCGCCACCATCGCCGGGCCAATGCGAGGCCTGCTGGCGGTGGAACGGACTGCCCTTAACTTTCTGCAACGGCTCTCCGGCGTGGCGACGCTCACCCAACAATTTGTGGACACAGTCGGAAATCCGAAAACCCATTTGCTGGACACCCGCAAAACCACCCCCGGCTGGCGGCTTCTCGAAAAATATGCCGTGCGCTGCGGCGGCGGCCGGAATCATCGCATCGGTTTGTACGACGCCATCCTCATCAAGGACAACCATCTGGCGGCAATCCGCGAGGCCGAGACGCACGGATCGACGGAGGATTTCTGGAAAGTGTTCGCCGGTCGGCTGGCCAAGATCCGGGCCGATTATCCGGGGGTTGTCCTCGAAGTGGAGGTTGATTCGCTCGAACAATTCGACCGACTGCTCCCTCTGAAACCGGATATCATTTTGCTCGACAACATGACCAACGATCAACTCCGCACGGCCGTCGCCACCCGGAACCGGCTCGACCCGGCCGTGCAACTCGAAGCCTCCGGCGGGGTAAGTCTTGAAACAATCCGAGGAATCGCCGACACAGGCGTGGACCGCATCAGCGTCGGGGCGATGACCCATTCCGCAAAGGCTCTGGACATCGGCTTGGATTACCTCGGCGAGTGATTGTTTTCCAAGTTGAGTGTGTTCGTCACTCACGCCCGTCAATTTTGAATGCTAACATTTCCTCATGAAAATTCCCCGCATCACGAATGGCATGCTGCTTGGCATCGTGATACTTTCGCTCGCATTCTTCTCCCTCGTTCGTTATCCCCTTTGGCACACGGATGTGTGGGCGCACGCAAAATATGGCGAAGCTTATTTGAAGCTTGGCTTTTTCGACCACGAACCCCTCTCGCCGTTTACCGATCACGAAGCGCCGTTTGCCCATGTCGCGTGGCTGTCGCAAGTGTTGTACTTTAAGCTCTACAAATTCGGGGAGATATTCGCCCTCTCTTCGGAGGGGCGGTTGGCCTCCGGGGCCGAGGCTCTCAACCTGTTCCACTTCCTGATGATGATGGCCCGGTTCACGCTCACCTGGCTCATGTTCCGACGGTTCGGCGGGTCCAACGCCTGGGCCGCCGTTTGCCTCGGGTTATACCTTTTGGCAAGCGGCCTTGGCACGGCCATCCAGCGGCCGCAAGCCTTTGGGCTGTTTTTCATGACGGTGCTACTCTATTCACTCAGCTCCCCAAGGCTTTCCCGTGGTTGGATGGTCGGCCTGCCTCTCATGTTCGGTTTGTGGGCCAACATGCACGGCACGTTCGTGGTGGGTTTGGCCGTCCTTGGTTTACACACACTGGGGCGGACCATCGAGCGAGGTTTCGCCGATTCGGAGACGCGACAACTGGTGACCGTCGGCGTTTTGTCGTTTCTTGCCACGATGGTCAACCCGCACGGGCCAGCACTCTACTGGCACATCGTGGCTTTCTCCGGCCACCCGAATTTGAAGACCATGTCCGAATGGCTGCCGATGACGTTCAAGCTCGAAGGAGGAACTCATTGGCCATACATCATGTCGCTGGTGCTGCTCGCATTCATCTGGTTTCTCGGCCGAAGAAAAGTCGGAGCGGCCGGGTGGCTCGTGGCGTTGCCGTTTGCCCTCTGGCCTTGGTGGCAGGAGCGGTCATTGCTTTGGTGGTGGATCATCGCCATGTGGCTGCTCGCCCGGCTTGGACCCGGCTTGGGTGAACGCTTTCCGACGATTCCAAGCCTGCCGGAAGGGGAACCGAAACGGTGGAAGTTCTTCGTCGGCGCCGCCATCACGGCCTACTGCCTGGGTTCGCTTGTCTTAGAGCGATACGTTCCTGTGGCGCCGCCGATGGAGCGCAACACCGTCTTGTCGAAGGCAACACCCTGGCGGCTCGCATGGGAACTCTTGGATTCCAAGGAAAGCAGTCACGGGGGGTGGATTCCAGAGTTGCGGACGGAAATCAATCGCCAGTTCCCGGACGGCAAGTTTAAGGGCGTCATCTTCAGCAGCGAAACACAGGGAGACTTTCTCGTTTGGGCGTTGCCGCCGGAAATGCCGGTGACGCTGTTCACTCATGCCCATGTATTCAGCAAACAACACTGGGATGTCTGCCTCAACGTGAAAGCCGGGGAACCGGACGCACTGGAAATTTTGAAGAGATTCGATGCCCGGCTTTTGATTGTCGAAACGGACACACACGGAAAATTGTGCCAGATCATCCGTGATTCGGAGGACTGGATTGTGGTGGTGGACGAGATTCCCCCGCCGCACCCGCCGGACGAATTCCGACCCGAAAGGTTCATCGCGATCCGCAAATAAAAAAGCCCCGCCAATTTGGCGGGGCTTTTCGTTGGTTCACTTTTTATCGGGGCCGACTTATTTGAGATCCTTCGGCATGTGGGCCCGGGCGATTTCGACGATCTTGTCGAAGGCAACCGGGTCGTGAATGGCGATTTCGGACAAGGACTTCCGGTCCAGTTCAACATGGGCGTTAATCAGCCCGCAGATGAGCTGGCTGTAACGCAGGCCGCGCATCCGGCAGGCGGCATTGATACGGATGATCCACAATCGGCGGAACTGCCGTTTGCGATTGCGACGGTCGCGGTACGCATATTTGCGGCCGCGAATCAACGTCACCAACGATTGTCGATACAGGTTGTGACGGCTCAGACGGAAACCCTTGGTGAGTTTCCGGGTCCGGGCGCGCTTGCGAAGGACGGTCTTACCGCTTCTTGCTCGCATGTTTCAAAATCCTCCGGGGTGTTAGTTTGGGTGTGAAGGCAACTCGGGGCTGGTTACAGGCCGCCCATCGCGATGATGTACTTGTCCGCCGTCGGTCCGGTCGTCACGCCAGGCTGGCGGGCCTGCCGCTTCGACTTCGACCGGCGACCGGCCAACAAGTGGCGTCGCTTCGTGTTGCTGTGCTTCAGCTTTCCCGTCCCGGTGATCTTGAACCGCTTCTTCAGACTGCGGTTCGTCTTGTTCTTGCCGGCCATGATGCCCTTCCTTTTTGGGAATGTAGGTCGCCGATTCACCGGGCGATGAATCGGGTGTGCTGCTGACCGCCGGTTGAGGGCCACACGACCGGAGCGGTGAACAAAGTTCGGCACACAATATCACGCCAATCCCCCACATTGGGGTATCGGACGGCCCGGCCATGGATGCCGGAACATTTGGCATAGGGAACTCGGCGACAATGACCAGTGGAAGATTCCCGTCATCCAAGGCGTGAACGAATCTTCCTTCGGTCGCTACAATCTAAGTTCACAATCTTTCCCTGCAATCGGACGGAGTGCATCCAGATGGCCGGTATGACGTTGACGGAAAAAGTGCTGGCAAAAGCGGCGAACCGGGACGCGGTTGGCCCGAACGACAACATCTGGGTGAATGTCGATGTCCTCATGACCCACGACGTTTGCGGACCGGGCACGATTGGCGTCTTCAAAAAGCACTTCGGGGCCAACGCCAATGTGTGGGACCGCGAAAAGGTCGTCATCATCCCGGACCATTACATCTTCACCAAGGATGCGATGGCCAACCGCAACGTGGACGTGCTGCGGGATTTCGTGAAAGAGCAAGACCTGCCGTACTACTACGATGTCGGCACCGAAAACTACAAAGGCGTCTGCCACATCGCCCTGCCGGAAGAAGGGCACACCCGTCCGGGGGAAATCCTGCTGGGGACAGACAGTCACACTTGCACCGCCGGGGCCTTCGGCGAATTCGCCACGGGCATCGGCAACACGGACGCCGGTTTCGTGATGGGAACCGGCAAATTGTGGCTGAAAGTGCCGCCGACGATGCGGTTCGTGTTCCACGGGAAACTTCCCCCATACCTGATGGCCAAGGATCTCATCCTCTCGGTCATCGGGGAAATCGGTGTCGACGGAGCCACCTACCGGGCAATGGAATTCGACGGCGACGGCGTCTTCGCCCTCAACATCGAAGAGCGCATGACCCTGTGTAACATGGCCATCGAAGCCGGCGGTAAAAACGGCTGCATTGCCCCCGACCAAGTGACCCTCGACTATGTGAACAGCCGGGGCAAAAAGAGCGGCAACAAGCCATATACGGTTATGAAGTCCGACGGCGATGCCAAATACATCTACGAAAAAGTCTTTGATCTCTCCAAGATGGAGCCGGTGGTCGCCAAGCCGCACTCGCCGGACAACAAGGCCCTCGTGAGTTCCGTCCGGGGAACCAAGCTGGACCGGGCCTACATCGGAAGCTGCACCGGCGGCAAAATGACCGACTTCCGGGCGGCCGCCGCCATCCTGCAAGGGGCCGAGGTGCGCATCCCGACGTTCATTGTTCCCGCCACCACGGAAGTCGCTCGCGGCCTGAAAACCGAGAAAATCGGGACGCACACGTTGGAGGAAATTTTCCTCAACGCCGGCGCCAGCATCGGCGATGCCTCCTGCGCGGCCTGTCTCGGTGGCCCGTCCGACACCTTCGGCCGGTTGAACACGCCGATTTCCTGCATCAGCACCACCAACCGTAACTTCCCCGGCCGCATGGGCCACAAGGAAGCCCAAGTGTTCCTCGCCAGTCCGATGACGGTCGCCGCCAGCGCCCTGACCGGCGTCATCACCGACCCGCGTGATAATGTGGCGTGATATGATGGATTTCTGAGAATCGGAGGAATCACATCCCCGATTCGTTGTGCCCTTGGGAGAATTCAATGACCATCATTACCTTCAGCCAAGAACAAGCGGAACAGATTCGTTCGGCAACCGACGCGGTCAAATTCGTCGATCCAACAGGTGTTGTTCTGGGACACTTCGATGTCAAATCCCAAACCACCACCAAATCCAAGTCGCCGTTTTCGCGTGAGGAGATTGAAGAACGTCGAAAACAGAAAGGTGGCAAGCCACTCTCTGAAATTCTCGCCCGTCTTCGAGAGATGCAATGAATTATCTCGTCCTCTGGACGGCCAATGCGGAAAACGATCTGGCGGATGTTTGGATTCATTCCGCCAATCGTGACCGTTTGGCGGAGTTGTCAAATCAACTTGATGAGATTCTGTCTTTGAATGCGGAAACTCACGGAACGCTTGAATTTGACACGGTTTACACGATTGAACTCGAAATACTGGCGGTTGAGTACGAAGTGATCGCCGAGGATCGGCATGTCAATGTCCTCGCGGTTTGGGACACTGTCAAAGGCCGGCCCGATCCGAAGGGGAATTGAATACCAAACCGAATGGGACAGAACCTTCTTTGAAATGCACGACCGGAAGGCTTGAATTGATGCCGCCCCAGAGGCCATCACATCTAAGGTCCGCGACCAACTTTAAAAATAGGCACCCACACACCATCCTTTCCATGAATCCCCTCCGGCTTGGCACTCGCGGCAGTCAACTCGCCCTCTGGCAGGCGAATCATGTGGCCGCCCTTCTAAGGCCCCTGATCGTTCCGCAGGAGGTCGAACTGGTCATCATCGACACCATCGGCGATCAGGTGCTGGACCGGCCGCTTTCGGCGATGGGGGGCTTCGGCGTGTTTACCAAGGCTATCCAAGAAGCCTTGCTGGACGGCCGGGCCGACATCGCCGTTCACAGCCTCAAAGATCTGCCGACCTTCCCGGTCGCGGGATTGATGCTTGGCGGGGTGCCCGCGCGGGGGCCGACGGGGGATGCGTTTGTCTCTGCCAAGCACAAGCGATTCGAGGATCTGCCCCAAGGAGCGGTGATCGGCACCAGCAGTCTCCGGCGGCGGGCCATGTTGCTGCACCAGCGGCCGGATTTGAAGATCGTCGATCTTCGCGGGAATGTCGAAACCCGGTTGAGAAAACTGACCGATCAGAATTTGGACGCCATCGTCCTCGCCGAGGCCGGATTGGTTCGGCTGGGATTGGGCTCCCGGATTACCCATCTTCTCGACAATTCCTGGATGATGCCCGCCGTGGGGCAGGGGGCCATCGGTTTGGAATGCCGGGAGGACGACCACGAGACACGGGATGTGCTCGAATCCCTGACACACCGGCCGACGATGACAAGCGTTTTGGCTGAGCGGGCCATGCTCTATGCGCTTGGAGGTGGGTGTTTGGTCCCGATTGGGGGGATTGTGACACTTGAACAATCCGAAATTACCCTCAAAGCGGGCGTGTATTCTCAGGACGGAGTGCGTAGAATAACCGAAAGTCTCCGGGGGCCTATGGATAAGCCCCTCAACGTCGGGGCGGAACTCGCCGCCCGGTTGCTTTCCGCGGGGGCACGAGAAATGCTCCTTTAATTCTCCCGCTTTGTGAAAATCCAAAGGCCGGAATGACATTAGCCATCCTTGGGCTTGGCACGGCAGTCCCGCCCGCGACAATGAGTCAACAGCAGGCGCTTGAAGTTGCCGAGTTGTTGTGCTGCAACACCGCCGAACAAAAAACATGGCTGCCGGCCATGTACGGCGGCACGGGAATTCGTCACCGACATGTTTGCCTCGGGCAACAAGTTGTCACGGATTTGATCGAGGGGACGACCATCTCCGGGTCGCCGTTCCTGCCCAAAGCCGGCGACCAGCACGGCCCCACAACCCATCAACGGATGCAACTCTATCGCCGGGAGGCTCCCCGGCTGGCGGTCAAAGCCACGGCCACGGCCTTGGAGGCGGCCGGACGGCTCCCCAAGGACATCACCCACTTGGTGACCGTTTCCTGCACCGGATTTGCCGCCCCCGGATTTGATTTGGAACTGGCCAACGAACTCGGCATCTCTGCCGATGTCCAGCGCACCCATGTCGGCTTCATGGGCTGTCACGGCAGCCTGAACGGCATGCGGGTGGCCAACGCTTTCGCCGGGTCAGACCCGGACGCCTGCGTGCTGATGTGTTCGGTGGAGCTTTGCAGCCTGCATTACCACTACGGCTGGGAACCGCAAAAAATCGTCGCCAATGCCCTCTTCGCGGACGGGGCGGCGGCATTTGTCGGCGTCCCCGGCCGGCATCACAAGGGCAAGCACTGGGAATTGGTGGCCAACGGTTCCCATGTCGTCCATGAGGCCGCCGACGCCATGAGCTGGCACATCGGCGATCACGGTTTCGTGATGACGCTTTCCAAGAAGATTCCCGAAGTGATCCAGCAGAAACTTCGCGGCTGGATGGACAAATGGCTGGCGAAGCACGGCCTGACCATTCCGGATGTGAAACATTGGGCGATCCACCCCGGCGGCCCGAAAATCCTTGACGGTGTGGTTTCGGCATTGGGATTGTCGCAAGAGGCCACATGGGCCTCCCGCGAAGTGCTGGGCGAGAACGGCAACATGTCCTCCGCGACGGTGCTGTTCATTCTGGATCGCATGCGGCAACGCGGGGCGACCGGTCCGTGCGTGGCCCTCGGATTTGGTCCGGGCTTGAACATTGAAGCGGCCTTGCTTCAATAATCACGCCATGAACAGCGAGCCGCCGTCTGTTTCCGTTGTCGAATCCTCTCCTCCGCTGGCCACGGTGGCGTGGGTGATGATTATTCTCACCACCGGGCTTTTCCTGTTGCGGGAACTCGGGGTGATTCTCAAACCCCTCTTGCTCGCCGTTCTGTTCGCTTATGTGATTATCCCGTTTCACCAACGGGTGAAACAGCGGGTTCCCGGCCGGTTTGCCATCGTGGCGGTGGCGGTACTCTTTCTTCTGGCTCTCGCGGGCCTGACGGCCATCGTCCAATCCAACGCCCGGACGCTTTACGAAGAATTTCCGGCCCTTTCTCAACAAGCCAAATCCCTAATCGGCCAGTTCACGGCCTACTGCGGGGAACGCTTTCCATCTTCCACGCGGATGATAAGCGAGCTGACCCAGACCGAGCAAAACAGCGAAAACGTGATCCGGGATTTGATCGGCCGGGTGGCCGGGGTGGCGGCCGAGACCGCGTCGGTTGGCGTGGTGGTGGGCCTGTATCTGATGTTCATGCTGGTCGAGGCCGGTCGGTTTCCGCAGCGGGTGCGGTCGGCCTTTTCCGATCACCGGGCCGATCAGATCATGCAAACCATCGCCAGCATCAACGCGGGAATCGCCGACTACTTGCGGGCCAAAGTATACGCCAGTCTCACACTGGCCGTGCCCATTTTTGTGGTGTTGTTTGTGTTCGGAACGCGCTTCGCCCTTGTCTGGGCCGTGCTGAATTTTCTGGCAAACTTCATCCCGTATCTGGGCGCCATGGTCGGCTATTCGCTTCCCACGCTGTATGCGTTGCTTCAGTTTGGATTTGGCTGGGAATTTGTGACGATTGCGACAATTCTGCTGACGATTCACATTCTGACAGCCACGGTTGGCGAACCCGCCATCATCGGCAAAGCTGTCGGAGTCAGCCCGCTGGTGATCCTGATTTCCTTGGCATTTTGGGGCTATTGCTGGGGCCTGACCGGGATGTTCCTGGCCGTGCCCCTGACCGTGATCGCCAAAATCATCTGTTCCCATATCGAAGCCACCCAGCCGATTGCCAGACTGGTTTCGGACGAGTGAAACGGAACAAGTTTCACCGGCTCATCTCTTCGTAATCGTCACCGTGCCGTTTTCATGCCCCGCGAGGATGGTCTTCCCGTCCGGGGCGAAGGCCACGCAATACGTCGGATTCTTGATCCGCGTCGTGAACACCGGCTTCGAGTTGGTCAGATCCCACACATTGAGATTTCCGGCATAACCGGCGGTCACGATGGTCTTGGTGTCTTTTGACCAGGCGATGCCGTACAGGTCATCGGTCGTCGGGCCAAACTTCTTGGTTTCCTTCCCGCCCGCCACATCCCACACACGGATCGTCCGGTCTTGGCTGATGGACACGAGCGTGTTCGGATCTCCGGCCAGCGTGATCCCGGTCACGCCGATCTCATGCCCCTTCAAATCTTTCACCAGTTTCAGGCCGGGCACGTCCCAGACCTTGATGAGATTGTCCGCGCCCGAGGAAAACAGCGTTTTGCCATCCGGCGAGAACAGCACCGAGTAAACGGAACCGGCATGAGCGCCGAGGTTCTTGATTTCCTTCGCATCGGCGACGTTCCAGAGCCGCACCGATTTGTCCTGCGTGCCGGAACCGGAGGCGAGCGTTTTTCCATCCGGGCTGAAGGCGATGGTGTCAACGATGTCCGTATGGCCCTTGAACTCGATCACCATCTTGGCGTCGGCGATGTTCCAGAGTTTCACGGTCTTGTCGAGGCTGGCGGTCGCCAGTTGTTTGCCATCCGGGCTGAAAGCGACGCAATACACCGGGTCTGTGTGTCCGGCGATCGGCTTCAGTTCTTTGGGCTGGCCGTTGTTGTACTCGAAGATTTTGGCCGTCTTGTCGAAGCCGGCCGTGGCGAAGAACTTGCCGTCCGGGCTGAAGGCGATGTGATGCACCAAGGCGGTGTGCGCGCGCACTTCCACGGGAGCTTGGGCTTGGGCAATCGCGGTAACGGCCGTCAGAAGGCCGAGGGACAGAAACAGCCGAGTCATGCCGGAAACCTTTCAAGGTGAGTTCAAGGCGGGAAGAGCGTATTGTGCCCCAACACACGGCCTCGGGCAACACCGAAGTGGCGAAAAGCTCATGATCCCAGCAGTTCGGGCAGCCAAGTCTTCTGGCCGGTGTAATCAGGGATCACCCAGTCGGCCCCGGCCTCGGCCAGCCGAATCCGCTTCCACTGGTTGATCGTTCCATTGCCCCCCTCGTCGCTGGCGACGGCCACCGCCACTCCCCCGGCTTTGCGGGTCTCGCCGGTTTCGATGACGCCATCCCCGAAACTGATCAATTGATGCCCTTGGAGGGAATGCGTCGTCAGAATGCGGTCAATCACGGCCCGCTTGGAGAAACTCCGGTCCCCGGCCGTGGGGGCGTGGATTTCCTCGAAGAACCCGCTTACCCGCAACAAGTCGGCCTCCGGTTGCATGAAATGCCGTTCCGTGCCGCTGGCGAGGTACAGTTTCAAACCCCGGCGTTTCAGTTCTTCGAGAAAATCGTGTGTTCCGGGGACCGCCCAAACGGCGGCCTTTTCGGGCTGGCGTTCCACCTCGGCCGTGCGGTCGGCGGTCATCGCCAGCAGGCGGCGGTCATACTCCCGCAGGTAACTCTCGGCGGGCAAAGGAGTTTTCCCCAACGCGGTGATTTCCTCGGCCAGACGCATCATCTGGAAAATGGCCGGCCGGCCGTTGAGTTCCATGATGAAGTTTTCGACCCGCAGGGAAAGCGAATCATTTGGTTCGACACACCCTGCCTCTCGCAGAAAGTCGACCATCATGTCCGTCATCAAACGGGGCCAGCCTTCGCGGAAGAGAGAGAGCGTGCCGTCGAAATCGAACAACACCGCCCGGAAATCGCCCCTCGGGAAGTCGTTGCGAATTAGTTCGTGCGTGTCGGCCATCGGTATTCCGGTCTGGTCAATTAGGGAAAGACAGGGTATTCATCTCTACTCACGGAAGGGAAGACCCGCAAGGGAATTCCATCAGCGGGAGTTGATTGCGGATGCGTCGCTTGCCGGATGTTCTTTGGGTGGTCCTGTGGGGTCTTCTCTCGACCGGGTGGATTCTGTCCGCATCCCCCGAACTGTCGGCGACGTTTGACGAACCCTTCTATCTCCGGTCTTCCCTCAAATCATGGCGGACCGGCAGTAACTTCGAGTTGATGAAGGCCGGGACGATGCCCTTGCCGGTGGACGTTGAATATCTGCCGGTTTACCTCTGGGAACAAGTTCGCGGCCAGCCGTTTGACGAGGAAAAAGAATTCCATCGCTTGTTACAAATCGGCCGGACCGGGAACCTCGTTTTCTGGTGGGTTTTGCTTGTGTATGGCTTTCGCGTGGCCAACCTCTACGGCGGGGCTTGGGCCGGGCGTTTGGGAGTCGTGTTGCTGGCGACAGAGCCGAGTCTGCTCGGCCATGCCTGTCTGGCGACCACGGACATCGCCATTACGGCCGCGATGTTGTTGTTCACGTTTCATTACCAAACTGGCCGCACCAGGGGATGGTTCCGAAGATGGTTTTTGCCCGGCGTCCTTTACGGCGTGGCGATGACGGCAAAGGCATCCGCTCTTACTTTTGTGCCCATCGTGATGTTCGCCCTCGAAATTCCCCGCTGGCGGGTCAATCGCATCTGGAGTCCCCCGGTCGGCGTCGGTCGGATTCCGCATGTCTGGAATCAGGTTCGCCCGTTGTGGGCCGATTTTTGGAAAATGCTTCTGGTGGCGACCGTGGTTCTCTGGGGCTATTGCGGTTGCGATTGGGTGGTTCTCCCCTCGGGGGTGAAATGGGCCGAGAACCTTCAGGATGAAACGTGGGGGCCGCCAATGCGCTGGCTCACCCGGAACGCCAAGATATTCCCCAACGCCGGACAGGGCGTGGTTTATCAAATCAAACACAACATCCGGGGACACGGAGCCTATTTGCTTGGAGAGTGGTATCCGCGTGCCGTCCGGCATTATTTCCCGGTGGCCCTGAGCATCAAACTGACGCTTCCCGTGCTGGGGCTGTTCCTCCTGTTGCTTGCCCAACCGCGATCTTTGGCGACCCCGTTGACGCTCATTGTGCTGGGGCTGTTTCTGTTTGCGTTTAACATCCGGGTTCAGATCGGCATTCGGCTCATTTTCCCGTTTGTGGTCTTCTTTCTGCTGATGCTCGGCGTCGGTTTTGCCCGGACAAGCGAGAAATGGAAATCCGGGTTGCGCTGGTCGGTTCTGCTGTTGTTCAGCGGTCTGGCGGCGGTCCCTCCCCTGCAAGTCTGGCCGGATGGTTTGCGGTATGCCAACGAACTTTGGGGCGGCCCTGATCGGGTTCACCTATATTTGAGCGACTCCAATTCCGATTGGGGGCAGGGAGTGACCGAACTCGATCGTTGGACGGAAGAACGGGGACTGCCGCTTTGCCGCGTGTGGTATTATGGAATGGACCCGAAAATCGCGGACGATCCCAACCGATTATTGCCGCTACACCACAATGGGATTTATCCGGCCGAGAAACCGGAAGACTTCGCCAAGTATGTTCGCGGGCACATTGTGGCTGTCGGCAAAAGCATTCTTCTGGGCGATCCGTTGATTACGCCATCCATGCCGACGGCGTTGGAATTCATCCGAAAACAACAGCCGATGGCCGAAACGCGGTCGTTTGTCATTTACGATTTCCGTGCCCCGTGATCGAACCGTTCCAAAACTCACTCATCCTCACCGGGCCAACGGCCTCCGGGAAATCGGCCTTGGCTTTGGAATTGGCCGAACGCCTCAAGGCCGAAATCATCTCGGCCGACTCGATGACCGTCTACCGGGGCATGGACATTGGCACGGCCAAACCATCGGCAGAAGATCAACAACGGATTCCGCATCATCTCGTCGACGAACTTGATCCGTGGGAATCGGCCAGCGTGGCGTGGTGGCTGAAACGGGCGGCCGAATGCGTCCGCGATATTGAAAGCCGGGGACGCCGGGCGATGTTCGTCGGGGGGACACCGCTTTATCTGAAGGCCCTGCTCTGCGGGCTTTTTGATGGCCCGCCTCGGGATGCCGACGTTCGGGCGAGATTGGAACACGAAGCCGCCACAACGGGAAACGAACTTCTGCACGCCCGGCTGGCAGCCGTCGATCCGGCGAGCGCCGGGCGTTTGCACTCCAACGACGTGCGGCGGGTGGTCCGGGCGTTGGAAGTTTGGGAACTGTCCGGGAAGCCGTTGGGCGAGTGGCAGCAACAAGGCTGGTGGGGAGACGGCGAACCGGCTTTTGGCCCGGAAGTCTGTTTCGCCTTGGATATCCCCCGTCCAATCCTCTATGATCGAATAGACACCCGTGTTCGCGGGATGTTTGATTCCGGCTGGGTGGAAGAGGTCCGAAGACTCGCCGACAACAAACTCGGATGGAGCCGGGAAGCCTCGATGGCCCTCGGCTATCGCGAAATCCGGGAGCATCTGTCCGGAGGCCGCTCGCTGGCCGACACCATCTTGGAAGTGCAACTGCGCACCCGGCAATTCGCCAAGCGACAACTCACGTGGTTTCGCGGCTTGGCGGGGGTGCGTTTTGCCACGGCCAAAGAAGTGGCGGGAATCTGGGCAACTGACGGGTCAACCCGTTGAAGTTGGCGAAAAATATCGTTACTGTGTAAACGCATCACGGGACCGTGTGCTATAAGCCATGTGTGTGAGTCCCGACCCGTCGGCGGGATTTGCAATCAGGGGCGTGAAATGAAGACGCTGACGTTTCAGGTGATTGAGGGTGTGGACAAGGGGCGAATCTTCCGTGATCTGCCGATTCCGGTCACCATCGGCCGGGAAGAGGGAAATTTGCTGCGCCTGAACGACGAGCGAATCAGCCGGTTCCATGCCAAGGTGCAACAGGAAGACGGCGATGTGATCCTCACCGACCTCGAAAGCACCAACGGCACACGGGTGAATGGCTCACCCATCCAAATTCGCCGCCTCCGGGCCGGCGATCAGATCAACGTCGGCCGCTCGATGCTCCTGTACGGCACGCTTGAGGAAATTGCCGCTCGCAAAGCCACCGAACGCCCCACCGCCAAGGCCGGCAATGTCCCGACTGAAGGGATAACGACCCCCGGCACCGTTCCGGGGGACGATCTCAACTTTGATCTCAACGCCATTTCGCAAACCAACGGCGTCTCCGACCGGACCGCTTACGACTGGGCCAGGACGGAAAGCGACCTGCCCCCTCTGCCGCAAAAACTTTCTCCCTCCCAATCGGCCCGCCTCGCGGAAATCTTCGACTTCCTGCACCGCGGCCTGACCCTCGCCACCGAAAACATCCAAGCGAACGAAGAAGGTTCCGAAGTCAAAATTGCCTTCGCTGAATGGCAGACCATTCAGGCCACGCAAATGTTTTTGGCCCGATACATGCGGGCCGTAGCCGACCCGGAACATCAGCCGGATTATTGAATCGATGACTCAGATTGATGCAAAACTCTGATTTCGACATTCGCTATGAAGTGGTCATGGCTTCCGATCTCCAACGAGACGGGATGTGGCTTGAATTTTCAGATCGTTTATGTGGCGAGTTAGTGTTTTTGGCGTTTTACTCGGATATTGATGGATCGATGGAGTTTGAAAAAATCCAAGCCAATCTGCCTCCAGATGCCGAAGCATGGTTCCGAGAGGAAGCAATTCGTCGGTTACCTCCATGTGTGAGCGGATCAGATTAGAATAGCGGCTTAAAGAGCCAAAAATCCCTCCTCTAACCTTCTCCCACCATACCCTGTCGAACCCTGCCATCGCCCGTCGGGAAACCGTTGGACCACTGGAAATCGCAGTTCCCTCGCTCGCGCGTCGGGCTATGGTTGCGTATGGTTCCAGCTTGAAAGGCGTGACTGGTTCCCAAGTCCAAAGCCCGTCGCAACCATAGCCCGACGCGCCAGTTTTGAAGTTGCGCTTTTTATCCGGCGGTGCGAAACTCGGCCGGGATGGCCTGCCGGAGTTTTCGTCGCAAACGCCGGATTCCGCCGGGTGTTTGCATGGCGCGGGCCAGGTATTCCAAGTCGGCCTGTTCGCTGTGGCGGCGGACCGCCAGGCAGAGGCCGTGGGTTCGCTGGTGTCGCCAGCGCTCTTTCTGCTTCGTCGTCAGGCCGGACTTGGCCAGTTGCCTCGCCCGATGCCACTCCAGCCACAGGAACGTCACCAGGACCAGCTCCAGCCATCCCTCCGTCGCCTCGAACCGGCGCAGGCGGCATTGGGCGAAGCCCAATGTGCTTTTCAACTCCTTGAAGAACAGTTCGATC
>NZ_JH636439.1:422932-477417 GCF_000255705.1 Zavarzinella formosa DSM 19928 | reverse complement strand
CGGTCCCGCACCAGAGCCAGCGGCGGCCGTTGGCGAAGGCCCTTGCGGCCGAGAAACCGGCTGATCTGGGCGCGATGACGCGGCTCCGAGGCCACCGACCCCGAGGCTTGCGAGGCGCTCATGCGCCCCCAATGCAAACAAAACGCCGCCACGCAACGAATCACCAGGCCGAGCGCCCGGGGACTCAGGCCGGCCGGACGAAGAAACTGTTTGATTCCGGGGAGTCCTTCTTGCACAATCATGACCGAGACTCCTTCCGGTTGGTGATCACCCGGCCTCACGGCCCAACCGATCCGGCCGGGGGAGTCTCGTTTTTCTATCCCGGCCCACTCTCCTCAGCAAAAAGCGCAACTTCAAAACGCGCCAGCGAGGGTACCGCGACTCCCGGTGGTCCAACAGTTCCCCGACGGGCTGAAGTCCGGCCGATTATCCTTGCACTGATCTTTAAAGCGGCGTCCTACCGGTGGGGTGACGGGTTCAAAAATGCAACTTCTGCAACAATTTGACTTTTAACCCGCCACACCTTGCGGAATTCTGCTGCAAACCAGTTTCAGATTTGCCTCACGAATCGACCATTTTCACCTCGCCAAGCTCCTCTTTACCCCTCGGAAGCTCTCAGGTATCCGGTTACAATTATTGATTGTCAGCCCATCTTGAGAGCCGCATGAGCCGTTCATTTGTCCACCTGCACTGCCACACGCATTACAGCCTCCTCGACGGGGCCAATCGCATTCCAGAACTTGTCCAGCAGACCAAAAAACAGGGGATGAACGCGATCGCGATCACCGATCACGGGAATCTCTTCGGAGCCGTCGAGTTTTACCGGGAATGCAAAGGGGCGGGCCTTAACCCGATCATCGGGTACGAAGCCTACATGGCCCCCGGCAGCCGACATGACAAGAAAGCGCTCCGGCAAGGGGATGCTTACTCCCATCTCACGCTGCTCGCCAAGAACTATACCGGCTTCAAGAACCTTATCAAACTCTCCTCCATCGCCTGGCTGGAGGGCTTCTATTACCACCCCCGGATCGACCGTGAATTGCTCGAAGCCCATAGCGAAGGGTTAATTTGCTTGAGCGGTTGCCTCGCCGGGGAATTCAACGACTTGATCCTGCGGAATGAAACCAAGAAGGCGAAAGAACTCGCCGAGTGGTTTGAGAAGGTCTTCAAGAAAGACTTTTACATCGAGATTCAAAATAACGGGCTGGACTTGCAGGACCAATGCACCGTCGAGGCCGTGCGGATCTCCCAGAAGGTCGGCATTCCGCTGGTGGCGACGGCCGACGCCCACTATCTCGTGCAGGCTGATGGCGACGCCCACGATGTGCTGTTCTGCATCAACACCAGCCGGAAACGGGAACCGGGCAAGCGGAACTACCCCGAGGGGAAGATCAAAAGCCCCTACTACGTCCGCACGCCCGAGGACATGTATGCCGCGTTCCCGAAATTCGCGGACGCCGTGGCCCGGAGCCAGGAAATCGCCGATGGCGTCAATATCGACATCGACTTCAAGAAACGTTACTTCCCGGTGTTCGTCCCCCCCGAGAACAAAAAACCCGAGGACTATCTCCGGGAACTCTGCGAACAGGGAATGCGGGAGCGCTACGAAGGCCGGATGCGGCCCGAGGTCCAAGCCCGGCTCGACCACGAGTTGGGCATCATTTGCCGGATGGGCTTCGCCAGTTACTTTTTGATCGTGTGGGACTTTGTGCGGTTCGCCCGCGAACAGGGCATCCCCTGTAGCGCTCGTGGTTCCGGTTGCGGGGCGGTCGTTGCCTATGTGCTGTACATGAGCCACGTCGATCCGCTGATGTATGACTTGCTGTTCGAGCGATTCCTCGACCCGAACCGGAGCGAAGCCCCTGATATCGACATCGACTTTTGTCAGGAACGCCGGGAAATGGTGATCGATTATGTGAAGCAAAAATACGGCGAAAAGAGCGTCGCCCAGATTTGCACCTTCGGCACGATGGCCGCGAAGGCCGCGATCAAGGACGTCGGCCGGGTGCTGGATATCCCGCTGGAGCGCGTCAACTACATGACCAAATGGGTGTCCCCCAAGCCGGGCACATCCATCGAGGAAACTCTCGCCGCTTCGCCAGAGTTCCGGCGAGAATATGAAAACGATCCGCTTGTCCGCGAGTGGATCGACATTGCGTTGAAACTGGAAGGCACCAACCGCAACACCGGGACACACGCCGCCGGGGTGGTGATCGCCAACGGGCCGATCACCGACTATGTGCCCGTGCAAATCATCAAGCGCAAAGACGAAAGCGGCGAAACCCGGCAGGCCCTCACCACGCAGTGGGTGATGGGGGACATCGAGAAAATCGGCCTGCTCAAGATGGACTTCTTGGGTCTCCGCACGCTCACGCTGGTGGATAACTCGCTGCAGATGATTAAGAAGACGCGGGGCGTGGCCATCGACCTCGAACGCATCCCGATGGACGATTTGGAAACGTACAAACTCCTGCAAAAAGGGGACGCCAAGGGGGTGTTCCAGTTTGAGTCCGAGGGGATTCGGGAACTCCTGAAACGCCTGAAGCCGGACAACATCCGGGACATTATCGCCTGCACCGCCCTGTACCGCCCCGGCCCGCTCGAAGGGGGGATGGTGGATGAATACATCGACTGCAAACACGGCCGCAAGAAGCCGGTTTACCCCCACCCGATTGTCGAGGAATTGCTTTCCGAAACCTACGGCGTGATGGTGTACCAAGAACAGGTGATGCGGATTCTCAACCGCATGGGGGGGTTGGAGTTGTCCAGCGCCTATGCCTGTATCAAAGCCATTAGCAAGAAGAAAGAAGACATCATCAACGCCCGGCGGGTGGACTTCATCAACGGGGCCGAAAAGCAGGGGATGTCGCGGGAAAAGGCCGATGAAATCTTCGGCATGATCGTGAAGTTCGGCGGGTACGGCTTCAACAAGTCCCACTCGGCGGCCTACGCCTACATGAGCTACCACACGGCCTACCTGAAACGGCACTACACCGCCGAGTTCATGGCCGCGTTGCTTTCCAGCGAAGTGGATGACGGTAACAAACGCGACATCATGGTGGACCACATCGCGGACGCCCGGAGGTTCGGCGTCCCCGTCAACCCGCCGGATGTGAACCGGGGGGAGCCAAATTTCACGGTGAAGGACGGCCAGATCATCTTCGGGTTGGTGGCCATCAAGGGTCTCGGCCGCGGGGCGGCCGAGGAGATCATGCGGGCGAGAACCGAAGGCGGCCCATTCAAGGACTTGTTCGAGTTCAGCGAACGGGTGGACACCAAGACCGTTTCCCGGTCCGCCATCGAACGCCTCATCAAAGGGGGGGCGATGGACGGCTTTGCCCAACCATTTGCCCACCGGGCGCAATTGCTGTCCGCGCTAGGCGGGGCCTTGCAATCAGCCGAAAACATGCAAGAAGATCGTCGCCGCGGGCAGCGAAGCATCTTCGACATGATGGGAGGCGATGACGAAACCGGGGAGCCGGCGGCCAAAACAAATCCGCCATTGCCAAACATTCCGCGTTGGTCCAACACGGACCAACTCAAGTTTGAGAAGGAAGCCCTCGACTTTTACTTCTCCAGCCACCCGCTCGCGGAGTTTGAGATGGCGCTCAAACGCTTCGCCACCCATACCTGTCAGATGGTGAGTGAGGCGAAAGACGGCTCGCAAGTTCGCTTCGGCGGCATGATTTCGCAAACGCGGTTCATGACCACCAAAAAGGGAAATCGTTATGTTCGTTGCAAGATCGAGGATTTCACCAAACAACTGGACTGCGTGATGTGGCCGGACGATTTCGGCCGGTATCCCACCGAGTTTGTGGATGACAAGATTTATCTGTTCGAGGCCGTGGTCGAGGATGATCAAAAGAGCGGCAACAAGTCAACTATCCTGCGAAAGTTGATGACGCTTGAACAAGCGAGGAAGGAATTGACCAAGGCAATGATCCTCAACGTCACCCTTGGTCAGCATGGTCCGGACACCGTGGACCGCATCGGCACCATCCTGAAACGCAAAACCGGCACTTGCAATGTCTTCATGGTGGTGAAGGACGGACAAGGCCGCACGGCTCAATTCCGGCTGGGGGATGATTACCGGGTAAACCCCGCCGAAGTGCCTCTCGAAGAACTGGAACTCCTGATCGGCGCCGGATCGGTGATGTTCTCAGGACGTTAAAACAAAAGAGAGAACCCCGGCTTCCTGATGAAAGCCGGGGTTCTCTCTTTCTTGTTCGCTTCGATTACCAGCGGAATTGCAATCCAACGTTGAACCCCTGCGCCCAGAACGATTCGCGTTGGACGACATTCAGCGGTCGCGGGTCCGTGGTTTGCGGCGGGCTGCGGCCGATCGTGAAGTCCGGAATGCTGTACTCGTTCAAACTCCGGTCAATCTGGGCGCCGGGTCGCGCCACCGATGACCAGTACAGGAATGAGTATCCCACAAAGATCTTGGTGTGTTGGGTAATGTCGTACCCAAGGTTGAGGTTCACTTCCGGCACATACGCCAGTTTCGTGGCTGTCACCGATCCAATGTTGGAGTTCAGCGCCAGCAATCCGCCCGGTTGATTTGGAGGCGGCGAAACTCCGCCCGCGATGCCCCCGGAGACGCTGGAGGTCATCACCGATCCCCCGAGGGCGATCTTGGCTTGGGTGTTGAGAGACCATCGGCCCCACTGCTGGTTAAACACGGCGCCAATCTGACCGCCATAGAACTGGTTCTTCGTCTTGAACGAGTCCGTCAACAATCGGCTTTGACCGATGAACTGCCGGGGCGCCCCGGCGAGGCCGGTCGCCGATTCCTGAATCGTCAGTTCTTCGCCCAAGTCAACCATCCGGAAACCACCCAGCAAGTCGAAGGAAGACGTGCAGGATTGGTAAAGATGCTTTCGCAGGTTGAGGTCAAGGCCCCACAAGGTTGATCGATGGAGAACATTAATGTAACCGGCGTAAATGCCGGGGTTGCCGATCTGCTCCACGAATTCCGCGTTCTGGTTCAGGCTGAAGAACGGCCGGGCCAGAATCGAATTGGGGTATTGGTTCGAGCTGGCCGAGAACGTGCTTCCCGAATCACGGAGGAAGAAGAAATTCGACTCAATGGCCCACTTCGGACTGAACCAATAGCCAAGCCCCATTCGGAAACCCGAAATGGGATTATTGGTGATCCGGTCCGTCGGATAGATGGTCGTCACGCCGGGTCGGCCGAGGATTCCCTCGCTCGCCACCGGGCCGACGGTCGCCAGCGGCGGGGCGATATATCCCTTCATCCACCATAAGAGATACTCTCCGCTGGTGTACCAACGGCTCATGGGGACGGGCATCCCGCCGACGCCCGCCAAGCCCGGAATGCCGCAGCCATAAGGGCTGTCGCAACCGCCGGGCATGGGGCTGGCGATCACCGGGCCGGGCATTCCCATCTCCGGGCCGGGCATTCCACCCCCCGGAGGTTGAACCATGACCGGCACGCCGGGAATTGGCCCGTTCATGGGAATGGGTGTGCCGGGCGTCACGAAAGCCGGGCCAGGCATGGACGGGGAAGTGACCACCGGCATCGGCGTCGAGGAACCGATTGATCCCGGCATGGGAACCATCGGCCCGGTTCCCCCCGGCATCGGCAGGATGGGGGTTGTTTCGTTCACCGTGCCCTTGGGCATGGCCTTGGGAACGAAGTCGATGGCGGCCACCGGCCGCACATCCAAAGAAGGAGAGGTGATCCCCGGAGCGTAATCCGCAACCGGCCGCCCCAATGAAGCCGCCGGTCGGCCGAGAGAAGCCGCCGGAACGGAATCCTGCGCGAAGGCGGGCATCGCGATGAAGGCGAGGGAACCACCCAAGCCGAACAAAGTCCGTTTCATGAGGCACACTCCTTGCGAACCATCGCCGCCGGGCGACAACGGCACTCTCCGTTTCCAACATCATTCTTTTCGGTCACTTGAGGGAAAACAGTCACTCGGGGATAACGTTCCGGTCATGGAAGTTGTTCGGGGGGGCGTTGTGACCGGCGGAACATGCACAGCCGATCCAGCCAGCGCGTTACTCATTAAGACTTGAGTGAAACTTCAAATTCGCCGGTCCTTGACCGCAAAGATGGCGAAGAAGATGCCGATGGTTAATCTGCCGCGACCAGCAAGGATGCACAGACGGCACAGACCGGGCAATTCAGGAGGAATCACTATGTTCCGCACAGGACTCAAAATCGGGACAGCGGCTTGCGGGCTGGCCCTGCTAGCGCCGGCCATCGCCTCGGCCTATTTCCCGCCACCACCCACCGTCACGACGACGGCGGTTCCCCCTGATCCCTTCGTCCCGCCGACCGCCGGCGGCGTCGGCGAACCGGAACCGCCATCCCCCACCGGCGGCCCCACCGTTTCCACACCGGAACCGGCCAGTTTCGTCTCGGCGGCCACGGCCTTGGTGTTGCTCGGAGCCTACGGGCTTTATCGGCGCCGACAGGCGACCCTCTCGACTGACTTGGGCTGATCGAAATGAATTACCCGACGAAAACGAACACGCGAGCCATCCGGCTCGCGTGAAATGATCGTCTTTGGGGTTCGGATCAAAACACCGGCGGGTCTTGTCGGACGAGTTGATTGGAGAATTGCAGCGAATCCAAGGTTCCGGCGTCGGTCCAATAACCATCAATGACGGTGGAGCCGAGGCGGCCTTGTTTCAGGTAGTACGAGTTCACATCCGTGATTTCGAGTTCCCCGCGACCGCTGGGTTTCAGGGTTTTGATTACTTGAAAGACATCGGCGGGATAAATGTAGACGCCGATCACGGCGAAATCGCTCTTCGGGTTCTTCGGCTTTTCCTCAATGCTGAGAACCTGCGAACCCTTCAACTCGGCGACGCCGTATCGGCCGGGGTCGGGAACCTGTTTGAGGCCGACCCAAGCCCAGTCGGGGTGTTTGTTGGCGTCTTGAAGAATTTGGGTGACCGGGGCCTTGAAGATATTGTCCCCGAGGATCACCAAACTCCGGTGATTGGCCGAGAACGTCTCCGCGAGACCGAGGGCTTGGGCGATGCCGCCCGCCTCGTCCTGCACACGGTAGGTGAGCGCGCAACCGTGGTCCTTGCCGGAACCGAGCAGTTCGACGAAATCACCCATGTGTTCGGTGCCGGACACCAACAGAATGTCCCGGATGCCCCCGCCGATGATCTTTTTCAGCGGGTGATACACCATCGGCACATCCCCCACGGGGAGCAAGTGCTTGTTGGTGACTTTCGTTAATTCGCCGAGACGGGTGCCCTTGCCCCCGGCCAGCACGATTCCGCGAATGTTCATCGGTTCTCCCGGCGACAATGATTGGTGATTGTTTTACGAAAGCCCCCGCACCGATCACACGGGGACGGCATACTTCTTCAAATCCTCAAGCGAGACAAACTCCAGGGCCGACATATGGGTCGCCTCCAGCACGACTTGCGGAGCCATGTCGGCTTCAAAAGCTTCCTGCCACCGCGACGCGCACAAACACCATTGATTTCCCGGTCGCAATCCCGGAAATCCATAATGCGGAACGGGGGTGCTGAGATCGTTCCCGCGCGAGCGGCTAAACGCCAGGAACTCGGCAGTGACGATGACGCAAACCACATGAACTCCGTCGTCCCCGGCCCCGGTGTCGCAACAGCCAGTGCGGTAAAACCCGGTCATGGGGTTGGTGGAACAATTTTTGAGTGGAGTGCCAAGCACATTTTTTGCCATGATCGCACCGAAATTTCATTCAACAAAGGATTCCCGAATTTCCCAAACGACCTTGCGGGATGAACCGGCGAGGACGCGGGGGCGGGGCAGGTTATCTTGCCAACCGACAGATCATTGTCATATCATGTCCAATTCAGGTTGCCATATGGTGAGAATCAACAAATCGGCGAGGTAGCATCGTGGATCAGGTCATTGATCTGAAAGCCCTGTTGGTCGAACGGGAAGATTGTGATGCCGGGACCATTCAGCGGTTGCGCGAAGGGTTGACGCAAGGCGGCGCCCAATTCAAAAACCTCAAGGATGTGAACGACCAGTTGAAGAAGCGGCTGGAAAGCGCGCCTCCCGCCCTGGCGAAGAAGCTCCAGCTCAAGCTGGGCGTCGTTAACTACTTTCTGGGTTACATGAACCAGGCCATCGAACACCTCAAGCAGGTGGACATGCCGCTCGGGTTCTTTTATCTGGGTCGCGCGCTGGTGAACTCCCGCCAATACGACGAAGCCACCAAGGCCTTCGACAAGGCCGAAAAGGCCGGGTATTCGGTGGCCCAAGTGCAACTTCAACGGGCCGGGATTCATCGCAGCCGCGGGGAAATCTCGCAGGCGAAGGCCCTGCTCAGCAAGTTGGAAGAACTCAGCAAATATAGCGCGGAGTTTCATTTCCAAGTCGCCGGGGTGGCCGACGCGGACGGAGACCGCTCCAAGTCGATCCTCGCCTACGAAAAAGCCATCGAACTCGATCCCGGCCACACCGGATCGCTGTTTCAACTCGGCTACATGAATGATCTGGCCGGGAATGACGAGGAGGCGATCTCGTATTACGAGCGCTGCCTCAAGTACCCGCCGGTCAACAAGGGCGTGTTGAACAATCTCGGAATCCTCTACGAGGACAACGAACGGTTTGACAAGGCCGCCGATTGCTACGGCCGGCTTCTCAAGGCCGACGCGAACGACGACCGGGCCAGGCTGTTCTTGAAGGATGCCCAAGCGTCCGTCACGCAGTTCTACAACCCGGACGAAGACCAGGTGAGCGTGGCCAACCGGCAGGTCATGGAAGTCCCGGTCACCGACTTTGAACTGTCGGTCCGCAGTCGCAATTGCCTGAAGAAGATGGGCATTCGCACCCTCGGCGACCTGACCCGCATCAACGAGATCAGCCTGTTGGGCAGCAAAAACTTCGGCGAAACGTCGCTTGATGAAATTCGCAACATCATGCACGCCAAGGGCTTGCGGATCGGCCAGTCGATCGAGCAGGGAGCCCGATACGAACCGCGTTACTCCCCGACCGTGAATCTGCCGCCGGAACAGGCCGCCGCCGTCAGCCGGCCGGTGTCCGAGTTGAATCTGTCCGTCCGTGCCCGCAAGTGCATGAACCGGCTGAACATCACCACCATCGGGGAACTCCTTTCCCGAACGGGCGATGAACTGATGGAAGCCAAGAACTTCGGCGTGACCTCGCTTAACGAAGTCCGCGAGAAGCTGACCATCATGGGTCTGAAACTGCGGGGCGACTGACCCCTGAGTTTCATAAAGCCCTTCGGGCGTTGGCTGCGAGCGATGGGCCGTGTGCTTTGAGCCAGAAAAACCTTCTTGGTTTTACTCAAAGCACACGGCTCATTGCTCACAGCCAACGCCCGAAGGGCTTTATGTTTTCTTTTCGACTCCAATCAACGGACGATCTCGCCCGGCGGGGGACAATCACCACCCCGCATGGTCTCATCGAGACGCCGATCTTCATGCCGGTCGGCACACAGGGGACCGTCAAGGGAATCACGCCGGAGCAACTCAAGGGAATCAACGCGCAAATCATCCTCGGCAACACGTACCACCTAGCCCTGAGACCGGGCGACGAGTTGGTGGCCGAACTTGGCGGCCTGCACAAGTTCATGGCTTGGGATGGCCCGATTCTGACGGACTCCGGCGGATTTCAGGTCTTCAGCCTCGCCGAGATCCGCAAAATCACCGACGACGGCGTCAAATTCCGGTCCCACATCGACGGCCGATTGCTGGAACTCACCCCGGAAAAAGCCGTTAAGATTCAGGAAAACCTCGGCTCCGACATCGCAATGGTGTTGGACGAATGCCCCCCGGCTGATGCGGATGAAAAACACATTCGCCGGGCGATCAACCGAACCTTGATGTGGGCCGAGCGTTGCCGCAATGCCCATACCCGGCCGGATCAGGTCTTGTTCGCCATTGTCCAAGGCGGGGTTCATGTGAATCTGCGGGCCGAATGCGCCAAACCTTTGACGGACATGGATTTCCCCGGTTACGCCCTCGGGGGTTTCAGCGTCGGCGAGGGCCCGGAGGTGATGCACGCCCTGTTGCCTCCATGTGCCGCATTGCTTCCCGAACACAAACCGCGTTATCTGATGGGCGTCGGCCGGCCGGAAGATCTGCTCGCCGGGGTGGCCGCCGGGATCGACATGTTTGACTGTGTGATGCCCACACGAAACGGCCGCAACTCCTTTGCCTTCACCGGCGAAGGCACCTTGAGGATGCGGAATTCATGCCACCGGCGAGATTCCCGGCCGCTGGAGTCCGATTGTCCCTGTTACACCTGTGTGCATTTTTCGCGAGCGTACCTGCACCATTTGTTCCACTCGAAGGAAATGCTCGGGCCGACGCTGCTTTCGTTGCACAACCTGGCTTACTACCTTCGGTTGATGGCCAGCGCCCGGTCGGCCATCGAAAACAGAACCTTTGCGGCCTTCCATCGGGACTGTCTTGCCCGTTGGAAGCGGCCAACCTAGTATAAGCATCTTTACTTTGGCGACCGAATGGACCCGCACGTGATTTTCGACGCAAGTTATGCGATTTTGGCCCAAGGAGGCGACCCCGCCCAGGGGGGAGCACCCTCATGGTTTGGCATTGCGGCGAGTGTCTTGGCCGGATTGATGTTTTTGATGTTCATGAGGGCATCAACGAAGCAAAAGCGAGAACTCCAAAACGCTCTTTCGGCGATGAAGAAGAACGACAAGGTGGTGACCTCCGGCGGGATCATCGGGGTCATTGTGGCGATCAAGGAAAATGAGGATGAAATCACCCTCAAGGTGGACGACACCACGAATTCCCGCATTCGGGTGTTGAAAAGTTCCGTGGTGAAGATCACCTCCGGTGACACCACGACGGGCGAAGTCAAAACGAGTTGATCGGCGGGTTCGTGTCTTGAACATTTTCCCTTCGGCCGGGACGCCGGGGGGCTGGCTCCGGGTGGAACGATGCAACGAGCTTTCCTGTCGCGGATCATCATCTGTCTGATCCCGACCCTTCTGGCGACGGGCTTGGTGGCCTGGGCGTACACCAAGGACCCCACGGGATTATCCGGCTTCCGGCGGGGGATCGACCTCTCCGGCGGGACGATTCTCGTCTATGAGGTGGACCAAACCCTCTCCAAGCAAAACCGCGGCATCGACGACCACCCCGGCGACCGCGCCATCGTGGACTCGGCCCTTGCGGACGCCATCAAGCGCCGGATCGACGACAAGGACTTGCTCAACGTGATCGTCCGGCCGCTTGGCCAGACCCGCGTCGAAATCATCATGCCGTTCGGCGCGCCCACCAAGGACGGCCGGTCGACACAGGGCCAGAACGAAGTTGATGACATCAAGCGCCGCATCAACGATGTCGGCAGCCTGGAGTTCCGCATCGTCGCCAACGTGGACGACGACAAGGATGCCATCGACGACGTCAAGAAATTCCTGGCCGATTCCAAGAACGCGGATGCCTTGAAGAAGGCCGCCGAAACCGGGGCTCCCCCGCCGTTTCCAAACCGCACGGGTGACGCCCAATTGTTGGTGATGGATGTGCCCGTCCGTTACGAATGGGTCGAACTCGCCAAGAACGAACGATACGATCTCGGCCTGAGTTCCACCGCCACCACGAAGAACAGCCGGGGCCATGATTATTTCGCCACCCTGGAAACCGCCCGCAACCGGAACGAAGCATACGTTGAAACCTCCCCGGTCGACAAGGGCCGGACCGGCGCCGTCTACTACAGCCGCAAGTCTGAAAACCTTCGGGACAAAGCCGAGAGCGAAAAGAAGAAATTCGATTACTTCGTGCTGACGCGAGTCTCGGAAAAAGACCGCGTTCTCGTCGGCGGCGACGTGACCATCTCGGCCAACGTGACACAGGACGAAAAGCAAAACCCGGCCGTGGGCTTCACGTTCAACAGTCGGGGCGGCGACAAGTTCTTCGAGGTCACCTCCCGGAACAAGCCGTCCGACCCTTCCGGCGGCAACGGCATCGTTCGCAAACTGGCCATCATCCTTGACCAAAAGTTGATCTCGGCCCCGACGCTCAATCAGCCGATTCGGACGAACGGGATCATCCAGGGCAGCTTCAAGATGGATGACGTGCAAAAAATCGTGAAGCTGCTTCGGCAGGGCGCCCTTCCGGCCACGTTGAAGAAGCAGCCGGTAAGCGAAAACACCATCGGGCCGACGCTCGGAGCGGACACCATCCGCAACGGGACGCGGGCCGTGGGCTTTGCCTTTGCCGCCATCTTGGTCTTCATGATGGTCTATTACCGCTTCGCCGGGGTGGTGGCGACCATCGCCCTGCTGGCCAACCTGTTGCTGACCATCGGCTTCATGTTGTTGGTGAACGCGACCTTCACCCTCCCCGGTCTCGCGGGCATCGTGTTGATGCTCGGGATGGCCGTGGACGCCAACGTGCTGATCTACGAGCGGGTCCGCGAAGAACGCGACCGGGGGCTAAACCTCACGGCCGCCCTCCGGAACGGTTATGACCGGGCCTTGCCGACAATTATTGACACCCACTTGTCCAGCATCTTCACCGCCATCGTGCTCTACGCGGTCGGCAACGACCAATTGAAGGGCTTCGGCATCTCGCTGACCGTCGGCCTCGTCATCAGCTTGTTCACCTCGCTGTACATGACCCGGCTGATCTTTGACATCTGGCAGTCCAGCGGCAAAGCCCGTCAGTTGTCGATGATGAAACTGTTCAGCAAGCCGAACATCGACTTCATGAAGATTCGCCAGTTGATGTTCACCATCACCGGTATTCTCACAGTTCTCGGAGTCGGCCTGTTCTTCATGCGGGGACAACGCGGGTTGAACGTGGACTTCGTCGGCGGGACCGCCTTCAGCGGTCAGTTGGACCAACCGCTTGAAATTGGCGAACTGCGGAAACTTCTTTCCGAAGATCGCCAAAAAGAACGACTCAACGTGACCGAGGTGAAGGAAACTTCCACCCGCAAGACTTACGAAATCCATTACGCGGATGGCGGCACAACCACCGTCAGCCTGGCCAACGAACCGGACGGTTCGACGCCGGAAGCGCAATTGGCCAATGTGAAGGCCCGTGCCTCCGTGTTGCCCGACTGGTCGGTGGAGCAGATTTTCACCTCCGAATCCAAGGGGGACTCCAGCCGGATTTTCAACGTCCGCTCGACCGAACGTGAATCGGAACTGGTGCAGGCTTCCATCAACCGGCTGTTCACCAATCCGGCAGGGAAGTCGTTGTTGTTGGAAACGAACTGCACGCCGACGAAGCAGGGCAACGACTGGATTCTGACGTTCAACAAGCCGGTTTCCAAGAGCTATGTGAAGACGCTGATCGAAAAGCAGTTCCAGAAGAATCTCTCGTCCGAATACGTCGCCTCCGACGTGTTTGAAATCACCGAAGCGGGCGAGGAGAAAGACGGCCGTTACGAAAAGATGCGGCTGGAAGTCTTCAAGGAAGCCAATGACGGGATCGCCCAATTGGTGAAAGATCCCGCCAAACTAGATTTGATCGTCAACAACGCGGCGAAGGAATTTTCCGTGAAGCCACAGGCCGAACGGCTTGAAACCTTCGACGGCACGCTGGCCTCGGAAACCCGGTCTCGGGCGTTGTATGCCATCGTCGCCAGTTGGATCGCCATCCTGATGTACCTCTGGTTCCGCTTCGGGAACTGGACATTCGGGGCGGCCGCCCTGATCTGCCTGATCCATGACCTCTGCTTCACCCTCGGGGCCATCGCCGCGTGTTACTATCTGCACGACACGTTCATTGGGAAAATCTTCGGGTTGCAAGACTTCAAGATTGACCTTCCGGCCGTGGCCGCTCTGCTCACGCTGGTGGGTTACTCGGTGAACGACACGATCGTGGTGTTTGACCGGATCAAGGAAGTGCGTGGCAAGAACCCGGCCCTGAACGAGCAAATGATTAATGACAGCGTGAACCAAACCCTGAGCCGGACCGTGCTGGCCTCCTTGACCACCTTCCTCGTGGTGATCGTGCTGTATGCCTTCGGCGGCGAAGGGGTTCACCTGTTCGCCTTCGTGATGGTGGTCGGGGTGATCGTGGGAACATACTCCTCGATTTACATCGCGGCCCCGCTGCTGCTGGTGTTCGGCGAAGGCAAGCCGAAGCCGGTGGAAGGCATGTCGGCCTCGGTGGCGACGCTCGGCGCCAAGTGATTGCATCAATTTGAAAGTGTGTGATAATGGAACCCGCGAGCGATCCTCGCGGGTTCCGTTCGTTTGCGGACGCCCGGTTCATCAACTCAAACGGAAAAGCCTCATGCCCCTCGCCAACCCGGTCGTCGTTTATTCGGCATCAACCAATCAAGAAGCGATCCTTCTCAAACACCTGTTGATCGAAGCTGGAATTGAATCAGACATCACGCAGGATTTGTCCTTGGCTGGCCTGTGGATGGGCGGGACGGCCAACAACATCCACACGCCGAAAGTCTGGGTGGACCGCCCCCAAGCCGAGGCGGCGACCGCAATTCTGGCTGACTACGAGAAAAAACGATTTGAGCGTTCAGAGTTGGGAAAAGATATTCCAGCGGACGCCGCTCCGGTTGAAGGGCATTGCGAAGAATGCGGGGCAACCTCCCTGTTCCCGGCAATTCAAAAGGGATCAGTGCAAAAATGCCCGAAGTGCGAGGCTTCGATGGATGTTGGTCCCGTCGAGGAGGGAGATTGGTGGATGGCGAACGGAGAGAATGAAGACTCCGAATCCTCTTCCGAATGAGTCTCGTTGCCAGCCTTTTCTGATTTCCACCTTGGCATGCCATATGCGACAATATAACCCGCGAGTACCCCTTGCGGGTTTCGTTCGTTTGCGGAACCGGGGGTCATTAATCAAGACGGAGACACTCTCATGGCCATCGCCAATCCGGTCGAAGTCTACGCGGCTTCGTCCCCCCAAGAAGCGCAACTGCTGAAGGATTTGCTGTCCGAGGCGGGAATCAACGCCGAAATCACCGAAGACGTCACCCCGGATGGGGAATGGATGGGCGTCAGTGCGGCCCCCTATCACTCGTCACGAATGTGGGTCGATGATGAAATGGCGGAAACCGCCGCCGAGATTCTGCGTGAATATGAGCAGCAACGGGACAAAAAGCTGGAAGCCCGCGAGGAAGCCGCCGTCCATCTGGTCGAAGCCCGCTGCGAGGAATGCGGCCAGATTTCAACATTCTCCGCCGCCCTGCGGGGAACGGTTCAGGAATGCCCCAAATGCGGGGCATCAATGGATGTTGGACCGGCCACAGATGGAGATTGGTGGAAAGCCGATGGGGATGTGGTGAAACTGTGAAAAGAGGTGCGAGTGTCGGGCCGATACCTCGACACTCGCCGCGTTTCTTCAAATCACCGTGCCGTCCGGCACGATCATTCCCTTGGGAATCACCACAATGCCGTCGCGGATGTAGTAACAATCACCGTCCACGTTCGGTTCCTTGCCGTGGTAGTCGATGGTCACGTTGTTGCCGACGCGGCAATCTTTGTCGAGGATCGCCCGTTCAATGTGACAGTTATCCCCGACATTGAAGTTCGGGATGCTTTTCCTGGCATTCGACTCTCGTTCCTCATCCGATTCGTAACGGTCGGCCCCGATGATGACGGACTGAATGATCTCGCATTTCTGACCGATCCGGCTGCGAACCCCGAGCGAACAGTGGTTCAACTTGGTGCCGGCTTTCACCACGCAGCCATCACTAATGAGGCTTTCGTTGATCGTCGCCCCGCAAATCCGGGCGGCGGGCAAGAACCGCATCCGGGTGTAAATCGGTCCCGACGGGTGGTAGAACTCGAACTTCGGATTCTCGCGGGCCAGGTCGAGCGACGACTGGAGGTAAGACCGGATCGTCCCCAAATCCTCCCAATAACCATCAAACAAATGAGCCTGTACTTTGAGTTGCTTGTAGTGCTTCTGGAAGATATCCCGGCCGAAGTCCGTGTCCTGCGGGTCTTGGAGGAGTTTCAGCAACACTTCTCGCTTGAAGAGATAAATCCCCATGCTGGCGAGATAGTTTCGCCCGTCGCACTTGATGCCGCGAGCCTCGATCCACTCCGCGTTTGTGCGGAACGGTTCGTGTTCCTTCAAGCTCACCTTCGGCTTTTCGATGAACGACGTGATCCGGCCGGAATCGTCGGCCTTCATGATCCCGAACCCGGCCACATGGCTTTCCGGCACGGGGAGCATGGCAATCGTGATGTCGGCATCCGATTTCGTGTGGGTCGCCTGAAGCTCGCTGTAGTCCATCCGGTAAAGTTGGTCGCCGGAAAGAATCAGCACATCCGTGCAGGGATCTTCCTCAATTTGCCGCACGTTTTGCCGGACGGCGTCGGCCGTCCCCTGATACCACTGCGACCCTTCCATCGTCTGCTGGGCAGCCAGGATCTCGACGAATCCCTTGGAGAACTGGTCGAATTTATAAGTGTTGGCGATGTGCCGATGCAGGCTCGCGGAGAGGAACTGCGTCATCACATAAATGCGATTAATGCCGGAATTCAGGCAATTGCTGATGGGAATGTCGATCAGCCGATATTTCCCGGCAACAGGCACGGCGGGCTTGGCCCGGAGTTGAGTGAGGGGAAACAGGCGCGCCCCCTGCCCTCCGCCCAGAATGATGCTGAGGACCGATCGTAGCATGAACTGCATTCCCGGAGAGTGAGTCGTTTAGGCAAATGCTACACTGCCCCGTCACCGAAGGGAAGCGGGCAAATACCGGACGGTGAGAAAGAGTTGCCGATATAACCGGCCACGGCCGCGGCAATCCGCTCCGCGTCTTCCGTCTGGTCGTTGATCGCCACCCCGCGGAAGGCGTTTCCGCCCAAGAACAGACCGGGCCATTTGGCGGCTTCCCGGTCGATCCGGGCGACTCTCGCCAAATGCCCGACATGATATTGCGGGATGGCATTTTCCCAGCGAATAATGTGCCGAAACGCCGGAAAATTAGCGACACCCATCACTTGCTGCAATTCTCGATGCACGGCCTCCGTCAATCGGGCATCATCCCACTCAAGGATATCCGGCCGGTTCCAGCCTCCGCACAAGGCCCGCCACAGCACATGGCCTTCGGGTGCGCGGCCGGGAAAAATGGACGAACACCACTGAACGCCCAAGACATCCCGCCGGGTGGATTGAGGGGTGATAAACCCGAACCCGTCCAAGGAATGCTTCCCGGCGTCTTTCTGGCGGTAGCCCAGGGCGACAACCGCGATCTTGTTATGGGGGATGCCCGCAAGTTCGTCGGCCAGCGTCGCATCCAATTCCCGAAGTTGCTTCGCTTGCGCGTGCGCCGGGGAGGTCATTACCACGGCGTCAGCCGATAGAACTTGGTCGTCATCCAGCAAGAGTTGCCAAGTTCCGTCGAGCATTTGTCGAACGCGGTGAACGGGGGAATTGAGTTTCAGGGAATCGCTCAACACCTCTGCAAAACGATCAATCAACCGGCCCAATCCATTGCGAAACGACCACATTTTCACGGGTTGCGGTTCGCGTCCCTCGGCCTTCGCGGCCGCCCGGCGAAGGCGTGAGGCGTTCCGAAATCCCCGGCTGACACTACCGAAATCCCGCTCGAATTGCTTCAACCGGGGAAAGGCGGCGTCCACGCTCAGAAGTTTCGGATCGCCCGCATGGATGCCGGTCACAAAAGCATCGGCCAGTACATCGGCCACTTCCGATCCGGCCCGGCGGCGGGCGAAATCCGCGATGGATTCCTCCTCCTCCGGCGGGTTCGGCCGGCGGTATTTTTCCCACAGGACATTGAACTTCCCTCGCCAGCCCAACAGTGGCGAACGGATAAACGCCCCCAACGAACCGGGAAGGGCGACAAGTTTCCCGCCGATGCACAGGTAGCGGTTCTTGCGCGAACCTTCGCTGGCGGCAATCAGTTCATCGGCGATTCCGAGTTCCCGGCACAGATTCATCGTCGAGGGCTTCGCATCAAGAAAGCCGTTCGGCCCCGTTTCGACACGATAGCCGTCAATCAACGGGGAAGCGATGTTCCCACCCGGCGCAGGCTTCTTCTCCAAAATGGTCAAATGGGCCATCGGCAGAAGTTGCTCAATGCGGAAGGCGACGGCCAGCCCGGCGAGGCCGCCGCCGACGATGGCGATTCGTGGAAGGGGTTGTTTCATCGGTGAAATTGCCGAATCGCGGGGTTGCCCATGCCCGCATTCTACGGCTTGCTATGATGTACCGTAAGTTTGGCTCACGATCTTTGACCACTTACCCGCGGAACCACGCGAATGGACGTTTTGCAGCGAATTGATCCCGACATCTGGCAGGCCATCCAGGCGGAAAAATCCCGCCAACAGGATGGTTTGGAGATGATCGCCTCCGAGAACTACACCAGCCCGGCCGTGATGCACGCCCAAGGTTCGGTGTTGACGAACAAATACGCGGAGGGTTATCCCGGCAAACGTTATTACGGCGGTTGCGAAAACGTCGACGTGGTCGAAAAGCTGGCCATTGACCGGCTTTGCAAGTTGTTCGGGGCCGAGAAAGCCAACGTCCAGCCCCACTCCGGGGCGCAAGCGAACATGGCGGTGTTTCTGGCCGCCCTGCAACCGGGCGACACCTTCCTTGCGATGGATCTGGCCCACGGCGGCCACCTCACCCACGGGATGAAGATCAACTTCTCCGGGAAGTATTTCAAGCCGATCGGTTACGGCGTGACGCCGGACACCCACCGCATTGATTATGATGCCGTGGCCAAGGCCGCCCGCGAACACAAGCCGAAACTGATCCTCGCCGGGGCCAGCGCTTATCCCCGCGAAATCGACTTTGCGAAGTTTGGGGAGATCGCCAAGGAAGTCGGCGCTCTGTTCATGGTGGACATGGCCCACATCGCCGGATTGGTCGCCGCCAAACGGCATTCCGACCCGATCCCGCATGCGGACTTCGTGACCACCACCACGCACAAGACCCTTCGCGGTCCGCGAGGCGGGGTCATCATGTGCCGCGAGGCGTGGCTGCCGAAAATCAACTCGGCGGTGTTCCCCGGCATTCAGGGAGGGCCGCTGATGCACGTCATCGCCGCCAAGGCCGTGTCGTTTTTGGAGGCCTCGCAGCCGGAATACGCGAAGCACATCGATCAAGTCATCACCAACGCCAAGGTGCTGGCCGAGGAACTTCAGAAGATCGGCTTCCGCATCGTTTCCGGCGGGACGGACAACCACCTGATGCTGGTGGATGTGTGGTCCAAGGGTGTCACCGGGAAAATCGCCGAACATGCGTTGGGCGAGGCGGGCATCACCGTCAACAAGAACATGATCCCGTATGACACACGGGCGGCGATGGACCCTTCCGGCGTGCGGTTCGGCACCCCGGCCCTCACCACACGGGGGATGAAGGAAACCGAAATGCGCACGATCGCCGGGTGGATCGGCGACGTGCTGGCCAAGCCGGACGACGCGGGCAAGCTGGCCAAGGTGCGGGAAGATGTCCGCAGCCTTTGCCAGCAATTCCCCGCCCCGGCGGTGTGAGGAAAAAGAAAAGAGAAGACTAACCACAAAGGCACAAAGATCACACGAAGTTTCACAAAGAAGGCAAAACGAATGGTTTTCACTTGGTGAACCTTTGCGTGATCTTTGTGCCTTTGTGGTTGATGCCTTTTGAGTTTCAACGGGAAACGGATTTCGATGAGTCGCGGGAATCGGATCTTCGCTTTTCTGGGAACCGGAACGTCCGTCGGCGTGCCGATGATCGGGTGCGATTGCCCGGTCTGCCGGTCTGACAATCCCAAGAACCACCGTTACCGGAGTTCGGCCCTGATCCGGACTCCGAACGGCAATATCCTCATCGACACCGGCCCAGAGCTTCGGCTGCAACTGATTCGTGAAAAGGTCAGCGTTGTTCACGCCGTCTTGTACACCCATTACCACGTCGATCATCTCTACGGTCTCGACGACCTGCGACTGGTCGCCAAGCATCTCGGCGGGTCCGTGCCGCTGTATTGCACCGAAGAAGTGGAAAAGGTCATCCGAAAGACCTTCTCGTATGCCTTCACGGACGAAGATGCCCCGGTCGGCTTTCTCCCCAAACTGCACTTTCAACGAATCGACCCAACCCCCTTCGATGTGTTGGGGGAAACCATCACGCCGATACCGTTGATCCACAGTTCGTTCAACGTCTTCGGCTTCCGAATTGGCGACATGGCCTATTGCACCGATGTCAGCGAGATCCCCGAGACAAGCTGGCCGCTGCTGGAAGGCGTGCAAACGCTGGTGATTGATTGTCTGCGTTACAAAGGCCACCCGGCTCACATGGGTCTCAACGAAGCCTTGGAAGTCATCGAACGGCTGAACCCGGAAAAGGCATACTTCACCCACATGTCCCATGAACTGGACTACGAAACCCTTCCGGCCAGTTTGCCCGGCGGGGTTGAGATGGCGTATGACGGTCTGCGGTTCGAGTTCTAAAATGGGGAAAGGCTTCAATCATCCCCATAACGGGCCTGGCTCATGCAAGATGTTCCTCCGGATTTGATGCACCGTCTGCGGAAACACCAGCAGGAACACGTTCTGCATGGTTGGGATCAGTTGGAAATAACTCACCGGGTCGCGCTGGTCGAACACCTGACCGGGATTGATTTTGAACAATTGGCCCATCTATATGCCAATCGGGACAAGTCGCAGGCCCTGCCCCCTTCCGAACAAATTCAACCGGTGCCGATGATCGCCGGTGATGAGATATCAAAGGAAGCAACCGATCTCGGCCACGCCGCCCTCGCGGCCGGCGAGGTGGCCGTTTTGCTGGTCGCCGGGGGACAGGGAACCCGATTGGGGTTTGATCTGCCGAAGGGACTTTTCAAAATTGGCCCGGTCTCGGACAAATCCCTCTTTGAGATTCATGCCGACAAGGTTTTCGCCCTCAGTCGAAAATATGGCAAGCCCGTCCCGCTGCTGGTGATGACCTCTCCGGTCACGCACGAGGAGACCGAACGCTTTTTCCAAGAGAAGAACTACTTCGGGCTTCCGGCGTCGCAGGTTTACTTCTTCCAACAAGGGACGATGCCCGCCCTCACGCTTGAGGGCGGCAAGCTCCTGATGGAAAAGCCCGGCTCGGTCTTCAGCAGCCCCAACGGCCACGGCGGGACATTGACGGCCCTCTCCGAAAGCGGCTTGCTGGACAAACTCGCCGCCCAAGGCATCAAACACATCTTCTACTTCCAAGTGGACAACCCGCTGGTGCGGTTGGCCGATCCGGCCTTCCTCGGCGAACACATCCGGGTGAAATCGCAGGTCTCGTCGCGGGCCATCGACAAGGCATACCCGAAGGAAAAAATGGGCGTGCTGGCCGTCGTCTCCGGGAAGTGCGGCATCATCGAATACTCGGACATGCCGGATGAACTGGTTCACGCGACGGCCCCGGACGGCAAGTTGTTGCACCGGGCCGGCAGCCCGGCGATCCATCTCTTCGACGTGGGCTTCCTTAAGGAAATCACCCAAGGGGAAACCCGGCTGCCATTCCACTATGCCCGGAAGAAAGTCCCGCACATGGACACTACCGGCAACATGGTGACACCCTCCGCCGAAAACGCCTTGAAGTTTGAGATGTTCGTGTTCGACGCCTTGCCGATGGCCGAGCGTTGGCTGGTGGTGGAATCACCCCGCGAAGTGGAATTCGCTCCAGTCAAGAACGCCACGGGCGTCGATTCCCCGGAGACCTGTCGGCAAGCCCTCACCAATCTCACGGCCGACTGGGCCAAAAAGGCCGGCATTCGTGTGGAAGCGAACGTACCCTTGGAAGTTTCCCCGCGGTTTGCGATGGATGCCGCCGAGTTTGCGGCCCGCGTTTACCCCGGACGGACGATCACCGAAGCCACCTTTTTCGAGTAAGGCATGTTGCACACGATGATTATGGCCGGCGGCGGCGGAACCCGGTTCTGGCCCCGCAGCCGGTCGGCCCGACCGAAGCAATTTCTCTCCTTTGAGGGAGATCGCACGCTCCTGCAAGCCACCTTCGACCGGAGCGAGGCCCTCGTTCCCCCGGAACGCTTTTGGGTTATCACTTCAAAAGCCCACCGGGATCAAGCCATCGAGCAACTCCCCGCCGTGGCCGCAAACCGCATCGTCGGGGAACCGACGGGCCGGGACACCGCCGCGTGCATCGGCTTGGGGGCGGCCCTGATCGCCCGCGAAGACCCGAACGCCACGATGGTCGTGATGCCCGCCGATCACGCCATCGAACCGGTGGGGGAATTCCACCGGGCCTTGAAAGCGGCCGAGCAACTGGTGGATGAAAACCCAGAGGCCCTGTTAACCTTCGGCATCCCGCCCGCCTATCCGGCCATTGGTTACGGTTACATTCAACGGGGCACGCACATTGCCCAACGGCAGGGAGTCAACTCGTTTGAAGTGTTGAAATTCCGCGAGAAGCCAAGCGCCGAGGTGGCCGAGCAATACATCGCCAGCGGCGAGTATTACTGGAACAGCGGCATCTTCGTCTGGAAGGTTAAAACGATCCTCGCCGAATTGAAGCGACTCAAACCGGGTATTTTTGAATCAGTTTCTCGCATTGCCGACGCTTGGGGCACACCCAATCAACAAGCCGTCTTTGCCGAAGAATACTCTCATGTGGAGAAAATCAGCATCGACTTCGCCGTGATGGAAAACGCGAAAAAGGTGTTGGTGTTGCAAGCTCCCTATCAATGGGACGATGTAGGAAGCTGGCTGGCCCTCGAACGCCGCAACCCGCAGGACAAGCACGGAAACACCGTGAGGGGATTACACACGGGGATCAACACTTCCGCGTGTGTGATTGTCTCCGATGCGGAACACCTGATCGCCACCATAGGCGTGAGCAACTTGCTTATTATTCAAGATGGCAACGCGACCCTGATCGCCGACCGGCGGGACGAGGCAACGGTAAAAGAGATCGTCGAGAAACTGAAAAAGACGCCGGGCTTGGAGAGATATCTGTGATGCCGACACGTCCGCGAACGAAGTTGCTTGGCGTCGATTTCGGCACCGTTCGCGTCGGCTTGGCGATTTGCGACGAAGGCCGGATGATCGCCGCCCCGCACGACATCCGGGTCCGCAAGAACCCGCAGGCCGACGGCAATTTCTTCAAGGATCTGGTGGCGAAAGAACAAATCGCCGCCATCGTGATGGGTCTGCCGGTCCATACAGACGGGCGAGAAGGAGTGAAGGCGAAGGAAAGCCGGGCCTACGGCAAATGGCTCGGCGAAGTGACCGGTCTGCCGGTGATGTTCGCCGACGAGCGATTCTCAACCGCCTTCGCCGATTCGGCCATGTGGGAAGCGGGCCTCAAACACAAAAAGCGAAAAGAACTGCGAGACGCCATCGCTGCGCAGATTATGCTTCAAGGCTTTCTCGACGGCGGGGCCAAAGAAACGGAAATCATCTCCCTATCCGAGCAAAAGCCTGAAACGCCTCCGGAAGAATAGATCCCAGCGGTTGGAATCGAACCAACGCCCTCGCCGTTTTCAGCGGCGCGCTCTTACCAACTGAGCCACACTGGGAATCAAACCATGCCGGCGGTGGGACTCGAACCCACATGGGACAGATTAAAAGTCTGTTGCTCTTCCAATTGAGCCACACCAGCAGAAATTAGGGATTGGGGTTTAGGGTTTAGGGTTTAGGGTTTGGCATAAATCACTTGATCGAATCTCGCAGGCATCGAGTACAAGCAGTCTTTACTAAACCCTACTTCCGGAGGCAGGAGTCGAACCTGCAAATTGCGCATTCAAAGTGCGGTGTTCTACCAGTTAAACTACTCCGGAGACATTCAGCAGGGGCGGCAGGACTCGAACCTGCACCAATCGGTTTAACAGACCGACGCCTTACCTTTCGGCCACGCCCCTGTGCGTGAAAAACGAAAAAGGGCCGGGCCTCTCCCGCGAGAGGCCCGGCCCCGGTTTGATTCCGAAAGACCGACCGATCACGGTTGATTATGGAGAGGCGATTTCGGATTTTGTTTCCGATTCGTCTGTTGGAATTTCGGTTGCTGGAAGAAGACGGACATTGCGTGTTTCCTTGTTTGGTTACCAACGAGGAGCGGGCGATGCCGATCCGGGTTCGCACCCGGCGAATGAATTTTCCCGGCCTTCTTGCGCCCGCTTGCGGGAATTTGCCGAAACCCGGCACCGTGCTTGGCGCAAGGCCTCCCCTTCCAGTAGCATCGCGAAAAACGCTCGATTCCCGCCCGATGACCGGCAATTCACCAACGCTGGCGGGGCGAATGCGCCGGCGGGTGGAAATACCGGACCGGTCGTCGGGCGGTTCCCAAGATCGTGTAAGAGAAGAATTTGGAGACGGTATCTGGTTGTGCCTAAAATCTTTTAGGAACAGCCGGAGACACCCCATGAAATGGATCACTGCCATCCCGGTGTACAACGAAGTGCGATCCGTGCCCACGGTTTTGGCGGAAGTGCGTCGTTATTCGCCCGAGATTTTGGTCATTGACGATGGTTCCACCGACGGAACCGCCGAGTTGCTGAAGAACGAACCCAACATCAAGGTGCTGACCCATCCGCAGAATCGCGGCTACGGAGCCGCCCTGCGCACCGCTTTTGAATACGCCCGAGAGAACGGTTACGAAGTGCTGGTGACGATGGATTGCGACGGCCAGCACGAACCGGGCCGTATTCCCGTCTTGTTGGAAGCGATGCACGGGGTGAACATCGTCTCCGGCAGCCGCTACTATCGGGACTTCCGGCAGGACACCCCGGCCCCGACGGACCGCCGGTTCATCAATGCAACGATCACGAAAGAACTGAACGACCGTTTCGGACTGAACATCACCGACGCCTTTTGCGGTTTCAAGGCATACGACCGCCGGGCCATCGAATTGCTGCACAGCACCGAACCGGGTTGGGGCATGCCCTTGGAATTGTGGGTGCAAGCCGCCAAGCGAGGGCTGACCGTCCGTGAGATCGGCGTGCCGCGATTGTATCTTGACCCATCGCGGACCTTCGGCGGGTTGATGAACCAACCCGATGAACGGTTGCGTTATTACCGCGAGGTGATCGACCGTGCCGCTCAAACCTGCCCCCTTGGCATGATCGAGTGTCCCGTTCCGATTGAATGTTGGGAGCCGACCGTTTGACCAGGCACTTCAAAGCGCCCCAGACCGACGGCGGTTTGCTGGCCGAACCGCCCATCGCCGATTACGAACGACTGCTCTCCGTCAACCGGGAACGACTATCCCGGCTGACAGGTTCGGTTGGCTCGTTGACTTGGCCGGAATTCCGGGCATCGGCCCGAACCGAACTCATCGGCCAAGCCCCCCCGGATCAACCGATTCTGATGGCCGGGCATCAACCGGAATTGTTTCACCCCGGCGTGTGGGCCAAGAATTTTGTCTTGGCCGCCCAGGCGAAAAAGCTGGGGGCGAATGCCGTCAACTTGATCGTGGACAACGACACGTTCAAGACTCGTTCCCTGATGTTGCCAGTGTCTTCTCCCGCCCCGGATCAGGTGGTGTTGGAGACGATCCCTTTCGACGAATCGGTCCCGGAACTTCCTTACGAGGAAGCCTATCCCCGAGATTGGGCCGCGTTGGAATCGTGGCCGGACCGGCTGCGGGCCGTCACGAAAACATGGCCATTTGAGCCGATGGTTTTCTGCATTTGGCCGCGAATTGTCACTTGCTTGAAAACGGGCGTGTCGTTTACTCGCGCCTTTGTGGAAGCCCGGCAAATTCTCGAACGCCGCTGGGGAGCGGGAACCCCGGAACTCCCGGTGAGCCAATTGTCCGGGCATCGTTCCTTCAATATTTTCGCCCGCCATTTGATGGTTGACGCGGAGCGATTCGCCAGCGTTTACAACTCGTCCATCGCCGACTATCGCTTCGCCAACGGCATCCGCAGCCGAAACCATCCCGCACCGGAATTGCAAGTCACCGGAGATTTGATCGAAACGGCCTTTTGGACATGGCGGGCTGATACCCCCGCCCGTCAACGGGTGTTTGTGCGCCGGCAGGCAGATCGGCTGGACGTGCTTGCGGGGACCGAACAACTGATCGGGACGTTTTCCGCTTCGGCCGACATCAATCTCCGGGAGATGTTCGAGCATTCCGGCTGGAAACTCCGGCCTCGCGCGTTGACTCTCACATTGTTCAGCCGTCTGGCCCTCGGCGATCTGTTCATTCACGGCATCGGCGGCGGCAAGTACGACGAAGTGACCGACGAGATCATTCGGCGTTACTTCAACATCGAACCGCCGGAATATTCCGTGGTGAGCGCCACGATTCGGCTGCCGCTGGAACGCTTCGCCTCGAACGCACGGGCGAGAACGGATCAACAACGGTTGATGCGTGATTTGGAATGGAACCCGCAAAACTTCGCGGAAGCCCGCGACCTCAATCCTGACTTGGTGGCCGCCAAGCACGAGACTGTTCGCCGGGAGCCAACGGCGAAGACCGAACGCCGGGCTTGGTTCCGGGAGCTTTCCCACATCACGCAACGTCTGCGGCCCGCAACGGCCACACGGACCGGAGAAGCAGCCCGCGCACTGGATGCCATCGGCCGGGAGCTGGACGCCAACAAGAAACTGGCCCGCCGGGATTTCTCTTGGGTGTTTTACCCGGAGGAGTATTTGGCGACGGCATATCGGGGATTGATGGGCGTCTGAGCGAAAGAGTTTTGGCATCCCGGCCACGGTTCGCGTAAAATACCCTCGCCTCTTCCCACCGTCATCCCTGAGACATTCCATGAGCCGATTCCGTCTGGGTTTCGCCCTGTTGCTTCTTTCCAGTCCGTTCCTTCGTGCGGATGATCCTCTCGACAAGATGAAGGCCGATCTGTTCTACCTCGCCGGGGAGGAGTGCGAAGGCCGCGGCCTCAAGACCAATGGGCTGAACAAGGCGGCCGATCTCATCGCCAACACGTTCAAGGCCGCCGGATTGAAATCGGCCGTGGCGGACGGGAGTTACTTCCAACCGTTTGTGGTGAAGGAAAGTTTCCTCGCGGAGGGCGCCCAAAAGGTCAACCTCACCGGTCCTGACAATGCCAAACTCGAACTGGCCTTGAACAAGCAGTTCTGCGTGTGCGGCCTCACCGGCAAGGGAACCGCCACCGGGAAACTGGTGTTCGCCGGGTTCGGCGTATCGGCCGACAAGAAGTACGACGATTACGCCGGGCTGGACGTGGCCGGCAAAGTGGTTGTCGTGATGCGTCAGGTTCCCAAGGCGAAGGTCGGCGACAAACCGCTGTTCTCGGACGAGGACGTTCAAAAATACGCCCCGTTGACAACCAAAATCACCGAAGCCGTCAAACGCAAAGCGGCGGCCGTGATTTTCGTCAACGATGCTGACATGGCCGGCAAAGAAGACCGCCTGATGGGCTTTGAATACGCCCAAGACTCGGGAATCACTTCCGATGTCCCGGTATTCCAAGTCCGGCGGGAAGTGGTCGACGCCCTGTTGAAACCGGCGGGCAAAAGCCTCGGAGACATCGAAAAGACGATTGTTGCCGAAGCGAAACCGCAGAGCATCGAAATCACCGGATGGTCCGCGACGACCGAAGCGACCATCGGCATCAAAGAACTGAACATCAAAAATGTGGTGGGTGTGTTGGAGGGAAATGGCCCGCTGGCAAATGAAACCGTCGTGCTGGGCGCCCACTACGACCACCTCGGCCGGGGCGAAACCGGCACCAAACTGCGAGGCAACACCGAAATCCATTACGGGGCCGACGACAACGCCTCCGGAACCACCGGCTTGCTGGAACTCGCCCGCCGGTATGGGGCCAACAAGAACCGACAGGGCCGCCGACTGGTGTTCATCGCCTTCTCCGGCGAGGAGCGCGGCTTGCTTGGCTCCCTCTACTACACCAAGCACCCGCTGTTCCCGCTGAAGGACACCGTGGCCATGCTGAACATGGACATGATCGGCCGCGTCCGGCCGGATGAGAAATCGAAGCAGGACAACATCTTCGTGGGGGGTGTCGGCTCCGCAAAGAACTTCGAGCAGATTCTGGACGAGAGCAACAAGGATCTGAATTTCAAATTCGACAAGGGCAAGAGCGGTACCGGCCCGAGCGATCACACCTCCTTTTATCTGGAAAAAGTGCCGGTGTATTTCTTCTTCAGCAAGGACCACCCGGAATACCACACGCCGAAGGACAAGCCGGAAACCATCAACATCGCGGGCATCAAGAAGATCGCCGATCTGGTGGAGATTATGACCAACCGCATCAGCACCACCCCCGATCGACCTGAATACGTCGCCGGGATGGGCGGCTCGATATCCGGCGGCAGCCGGGGCGGCCCCAAGATCGGCGTGATGCCGGGTTACGACGAAACGGACACCCGAGGCATGGCCGTTGAAAACGTGATCCCCGGCGGCCCGGCCGAAAAAGGGGGCATGAAAAAAGGCGACCGCATCACCGCCATCGCCGGCAAGCCGGTCAAGAATGTGCAGGATTACATGAAGGTGATGGGCGGCGCGAAGAAAGGCGAAGAGCTGGAATTCGAGGTGTTGCGTGAGGAAAAGAAAGTGAAGCTGAAAGTGATCCCGCAATAACAATCACCGACCGGTTCGACCAAGCGAGCCGGGCTGCGTCTGCGGCCCGGCTCGCTATTTTTGATGACACACATTTTTCTCTTCTCCCTCCCGCCCATCACCGGCTAATCTGACTTCACCCTTCTCATGGTGAGGAAGCCGTGGCCGACGAACAACATTTGAATTCCCTGAACCGGTTCCGCAAGCGTTCCTCGAAATTAGTGCTTGAACAGCACAGCCATTGCGAAGTGCCCGCCGGATGCGGAGGAGCGATTCTGCGATGGCGAAATCCTTTCGCCGGTCGTTGTGTGCGAGTGCGGACCTACCCCGGTCACAGTATCCATGAATACCTTGACGGCCGGGAGTTGAAAGACCGGATGATGGACCTCTCCCCCGGCAAGCATGTCTATGCCCTGAAAACGGATGATCAAGCTTCCGCCGATCCGGTGGTGATGTTCCATTTGGAAAGCATCGGCAAATTGAACGGCTCTCTTCCGGGGGATGTGAACGAGCAAGCCATCAAGATTGTTTCATCCCCGTCCGGCCATTGGCGGCATGCCGCCAGTCCGCCCGAAACGGATGATTGGTTGCAAACGGGCTTCGACGATTCTGCCTGGAAACCGTTGGTGCTTTTCAACATTGCGGAACCTGATCGCCAATCCGAGGGACACTACAATTTTGCTTCTTGCAAGGAAGCCGGCGCGATGGTACTTGGACCATCGAAACCTTGGTTGAGCAAAACCGCTTATTTTATCCGCTTTGTGTTTGAGATTCCCGCTCCGGCCGTAATTCCGGGGGAGGAATGATCATGTCATCCACCCGGCCATCGCTGGTCTTGATTCCGCAACATTTCGGTTCACTCGTCTTTGAACGCCGCACAAGCCGTTACCTCCCTTTCGATCATGAGGCCACCGAATTGCTCATGAGGTTGCATCATGAGGGGATTGATGCCGTCTTGGGCTCTGTGGACGATCTCGAAGAACGGGAAGCCGTCTTTCTATTCATCCGCTGTTTCGAGGATCGGGGGTTCTTCACCCGGCGGGGCCGACTGGATGCGGAGATGCGGGCCGTCGATGTTCCGGCCGACCATCTCGTCGGGCCGCTGGCCACCCACGTGGAAATCATCGCCGCGTGCAATCTGGCGTGTTCGCATTGTTTCGCCGGGGAATTGCCGCGCAACCAGAATCCCCTGAGCGTCCGCGAGATGGACACGTTGTTCGGCGATCTGGCGGCCGTCGGCTCCATGAGGCTGGGCCTCACCGGGGGCGAACCGTTGATGCGAAAAGATGTCTTCGATATTCTCGACTCGGCCACCTCGCATGGTTTGCATCCTTGCCTGACAACCAACGGGCTTTTGGTGACGGAGGAGACGGCCCGCGAACTTGGCAAGCGGAACCTTGTCTGGTTAAACGTGAGCTTGGACGGCCCGGATCGCGAAACCAACGACGCCGTTCGCGGGGCCGGTGTCTTCGACGGCGTGATCGAAAAACTCAAGTTGCTTGGCAGGCACACCCGTTTCACGCTGGCATTTACCCTGATGAAGACCAACGTGCATCTCGTGAAACGCTGCGCGGAACTGGCCCGTCAAGTCGGGGCGCACACGGCCGTTTTCCGGCCCATGTATCCGGCCGGAACGGGGCTGCATCATCTCGATCTGATGCCGACGTTCCGACAATACACGAACGCCCTCGCCGAGCTTCGCACGTTGGATTTGCCGGGCAACGATCTGCACGGGCTGGATGTCTTCAGTCCCGAAACACGAACGGCGACCGAACCGCAAATTCATCGTTCGCAAACCTGCGGCGCCGGTCAGCATGTGTGTTCCGTGTCCGTGCAGGGAGATGTGAACCCATGCAGTTTTCTCGGCAATACGTTCAACTCCGGGAATATCCGCGAAACACCTTTTCCGGATATCTGGCGCCATAGCCAGACGATGCACCGGATGAGGCAGGCCCTTCCGGAAGATGGTTTCCAAGGGGGTTGCCGGGCGAGGTCGCTGGTCATGGCTGGCTCAGTTGACGCCGCTGATCCGTGGTACGACGAACACCGGTCCGATGGCGGCTGTCACCATCCGGGGGACAATTTGGAAATGCACGGACGTGTGGCGCTGCCGATGGTGTGACCGTTGTGATTCAAGGAAACAACCCCATGATTCCCCCGGAATTCGAGTATCTGACCGTCGAGTTCGAGCCGGAAGGCAATCCTCGCATTCCCTTCGAGGCCGGTCAGGTTCTGGAAAATGCCGGCGATCTCGACTCGGCGGCCACCATGTACAACCGGGCCTTCGGCCTCGCCCCGGACGACTTGGAAATACGCGCGGCTTTCATGAATTTGCTGAACCGCCTGGAGGTAAAAGAACATGGTTTGACGTGGCGTTATATCCCCGGCGGCGTGTTCCTCATGGGGGACAATTTCAGTGAACCGGATGAACGGCCGTGGCATCCCATTTGGTTGAAACCTTACTGGGTCACGGACACTTGCATTAGTTGGGAAGATTTGAACCGATTGATGGAATGGAAGAGAAATGGTGGTCGGCAATCGAACACTTATGCAGATGATCCTGCATACAACTTCCTTCGAGAGAACACTTTTAGCATCTCTCTCACTGATCGCACGGCGATCAGATATTCCATCGGATCAGCGGACAACATGGTCGATCTTCACAAGGAACCGCACGGATCTTTTGAATCCTATTGTTTGGATCTTAAACCATACACGGCTGTGCATTTTCAAATCGCCTCTCTGCTGGCGCATAAGCTCTCGACACTTTCTGCAAGCAACAGTGTTAACCCCGCGGATTCATTGCCTGTCAACCAACACAGACAATATTCCCCGGCGGGCAAGACTCAATACGGCCTTCCCACCGAGGCCCAATGGGAGAAAGCCGCGCGAGGCGGGCTGATCGGGGCGCCGTTCCCTTGGGGTTGGGAACCGGCTTCGCCGGAGCGGATTGATTGCGACCGGTTTTACGATTTCGGCATCAAGCCGATGCGGAGCCTGCCGCCGAATGCTTACGGTCTTTATGGGATGTCCGGCGGCGTTTGGGAATGGACAAGCGATTACTACGACCGCGAATTTTACGGGCAATCCCCCCGCGAAGACCCGACCGGGCCGGACACCGGGGAGGAGCGGGTGATTCGCGGCGGCTCATGGGCCGATTGCCCGGATGTCTGCACCGTGAGTTTCCGAAATTCGATGTGCCATATCAACGGCGTCAGGGGACGGACTCATCTGACGCCGACGATAGGCTTCCGGCTTGTCCGCATGATTGGCTGACCGGCCGTTATTTCGCCGGGATCAACTCGGCGCAGATCAGCCGGTCCTTGCCCCGGATGTACATGAGGCCATGCGACACCACCGGGGCGGCCCATGATGGGGCGTCGAGGTCGGTCTGCCATTTGGCGACCTGATCGAACTTCTCCGGGTTGATCTTCAACAGCAGCAATTCACCCCGTTCGGTCATGCACAGGAAATGCCCGTCGATGGCCGTCAGCGATGAACGGGTGAGGCCGGGTTCCTTCCACATCACCTTGCCGGTGGCCATTTCGACACAACGCAATTCGGCCTCGTTCTCATGCCGGCCGCTTGAACCATACACGTAACCCTTTTCGTAAACCGGCGTGTTCCAGTGACAGCGGAGGGATTTGTCGCCCCGGTCTTTGTCATCGTCGGTCCAGATTTTCTTGAACCCCGTCGGGGTAAGTTCCACCAAGGCGGCGCCGGGGCCATAACATTCGGAGACGAGAATTTTGTTGCCAACGATCACCGGATTGCTGGCGTTCACACTTTCAAGAATTTTGGCCCGCCAGGGAAACTGAACCGGGTTCTTGCCGGTCTTGGGGTCGAAGGCAACCAAGCCGCCACGGGCGAAGTGGACACACCATCTCGTGTCGTTGATCGTCGCCACCACCGGGCTGGAATACGACGCGGTTTCGTCCGACACCTTGTAAAGCTCCTTGCCGGTTTTCTTGTCGAAACCGACGACCCCGGAACCGTTCCCCTTGGCTTCCCGCAGGTCATTGGGCCGGGGACCTTTCGGGCTGCCCCCCACGGCGACAATCAGCACATCCCCCTCGACGAAGGGCACGCTGCCGATGCCGAAGAAATTCTGGTGGACGTGATATTCCGTTTTGGTGTCCACCTTCCAAATCAACTTGCCATCGGCCACGCTCACGCAATGCAACAACCCCTCGGGGCCGAGAATATACACGCGGTCGTCATCCGCCACCGGGCACGCGCGCGGGCCGGGACTGTATCCGTATAAGTCCTCATAGTCCGTCTCGTACTCGAACTTCCAAATGAGTTTTCCGGTCTCCGCATTCCGGCAGCTTAGCCGGTTGTTTTCGCGGAAACGGTCGAAGTGGAACAACCGCCCGCGACTGGTCACCGGCGGGGCGTAACCCAGCCCCATTTCGGTTTCCCAAAGAACCTTCAAGCCATCCTTGGGCCATTTGGTGAGGATGCCGGTCTCGGGGGATTTGCCATCGACCGTCGGTCCAAGGAAACGAGGCCAGTCAACACCGGCCGTTCGCGTGCCCAAATCGGCGGGAACCTCGGCCGGTGTCTGTCGGGAACAACCGACCACGAACATCATCACGAAAAGGCATCTTCGCACGGGGTTCACTCCTGTTCCTTCAAGTCGGACGCCAACAATCCGGCCAGTGTTTGTCTGGCCCGATGGACCAGCACACCGGCGTGGGACTCGGTGATTTCGAGGATCTCCGCGATGGCCTGTTTTCCTTGCCCGAGGGCGCGGAGTTCCAACGCGGCTCGTTGCAGTTCGGGAAGCCCGGCCATCGCCCGGTTGAGGCGGGCTTCCAGTTCCCGACCGGCAACGATTTCCTCCGGGAGAGGGAGGGATTCATCGGCCACGGCCATCGGACCATCTTCCGGCCCGCCGGTTTCCAGGCTGGCCATGTTCCTCGCCCGCACCGACGCATTGATACATAAATTGCTGACGGTGCGAAAGAGAATCTTCACGCCGTCGTTCGGCAGGTCATAATCGCGGGCATGTCGAAGCACCCGCAGGAAGGCTTCTTGAACAACATCCTCCGGATCGGCCGACGACCGGCCCAACAGCGACCGGGCATAGGCGATGGCTCGCGGGGCGACCGCCCGGACCCAGTCATTCAACACCGCCCGCTCGTTGGCGTTCAGCATGGGGCGTTTGGCCCCGGCGACATCACGGCTTGGTCCCGACCCCGCCGCCCCCCATGTTCCGGATCACCGGCGGCGGGGCCTTGGTGTTTGCCGGCGGCGTGTTGGTTCCCTTGGTGGGCATTTGATTCGGCATGCGATACGTCAGGTCCGGCCGCCGGGCCAAAACGCTTGGGTCGCCCCCCCCGCCCGGCCAGAACGTCATGTCGCATGAATACCATATCACCCGTCCGTTGGGCATTTCTTTTTGCAGGTTCATCGCCCCGTCTTGGGTGACGTTCGGGCAATTCATCACCACATCCGCAAATTTTAGCGTTTTGACGGCCGCGAGGCCCATGATCGTGCTGTCCGTGACATTGGTGTTCTCCAGACTGACAGATTCCAGCCGATTGAAGGAGGCCCACGACCGCCGATCCGTGCAATCCACGCGGGTGTTGTTAAGCGACAAAACCTTGATCTTCCGGTTCTGGCTCACATAGCGGATGATCTCTTCCGTGAGCGGGAGAGAGTCCACATAAAGTTCCTCCAGCGAGCCGATCAACGAGAGTTCCCGCACCCCCGTCGTGGTCACGTTCGTGGCCGAGAGGCGCAGTTTGGTGAGCGTCTTGATCTTGCCGAGGGAAATGGCCCCGTCGTCATTCACATCCGTGCCCGTGGCGTCGAGTTCCATGAGGAATTCCAACTTGCTGATATTCGATTCCTTCAGATTCAACGGATGCCCCGCGATTTTGAGAACCCGCAGATCGGCGCATTTGACGATGTTCTCAAGTCCCTTCGAGGTGATCTCGTGTGTCGTGGCAACAAACCGCCTCACCGGAACTTTCCCCTTCACGATGCCGGGAACCTTCGGATTTCGGACCATTCCTTTTTTCGCCGCCCGCAGGGCATATTTCGAGACATAAGGATCGTTCACATCCAGCTCTTGCAGGCTTGTGAGTTTCGCAATCTCCCCGGTCTCGGCATCACTGACGGGATAGACCTTCAACTCCGTGAGCTTGGCAAGTTTGCCGATCTCGGCCATCATCGCCGCCTGATCGGCTCCGATGGTGACATGCAACGCCCTCAGCCGGGCGACATTGCCAAGATGCGCCAGCCCTTTTTCGGTGAGGCCGGGAACTTCCTCCAGTTTTAGCGTCATCAGGCTGGCAAAATCTCCAATGTCCCGAAGATCCGTGTCGGTGACCGTGCTGCGGGAAAGGTCGAGCCATCGCAGACCGCTGATTTTGGCGAGTTCGACCAAGCCCTCATGATCGATGGTGGCGCCATCAAGATAGACCGCCTTCAAGTCGGAGAGTTTGGCGAGTTCTTTGTACCCTTTGGAAGTGACCAGCGTGCAGCCTCCCAGATCGACCACTTTCAGGCCGGGGAGTTTCACGGCCAGCGGCACCAGTTTGGCCAAGTCCGCGTCCTTGGTGTCGGCGGGAAACGCCAGATGATCCATTTGGCCTTTTTGCCGGGGACCGTTGGGAACAAGCGGGGGAAGATCCTCGTAACTCAGGGCGCAATTGGCCGCCCGGAGTTTGGTTTCGATTTGGGTGATCTCGACTGCCGAGAGTTTGGGCTTCGCCGGGGCGGGCTTGTCTTTCGGCGCCTGGGCCGACGAAACGGCAACCAGCGAGAGCAAGCCAAGCCCCAACGCCTGCCGGGCAACAACCCTTTTCATCGTCACACCCTCCGACGAGGAAAGATCAATCAGTAAATACGGGAAGCCGGCTCGGCCGGGCCACCGTGGACGGCAGCGGGGGAACCGGGGGCGAGGGCTTCGTCAGGGCAAACAACAACCGGCACTCCGGATTCGACTTCAGCATGGCCCGATAGCCGACCGGGCTGACGGCGGTTTCCGCGAAGCCGACCACTTCAAGCGTCTTGATGTTCGCCAAGTGCTTGGTAATCGAATCGTTCGCGCGGGTGTGGCTCAAGTCCAGCCGGGCCAGTCGGCGAAACTGCTTCCACTCCGGGATTGACCCGGCAAGCGGCGTGTCTCGCAGAGAAAGCTCGGTGATGTCCCTTGCGGCGGCAATCTGTTTCAACCCGACATCGGTGACTTTTGCCCCGTCGAGCAAGACGGTTTCCAAATCGGGAATTTCACCAAGACTGAACAACCCCTCACCGGTCACCGGCGTCTTGGTAAGGTTAATCGTTCGCAGTTTTTTGAGGCGGGAAAGGCTGATCATCTGCGGATCGGCCAGCGGGCATTGTTCCAAGTGCAGTTCGGCAAAATTGGTCAGGCCGCCAAGCCCGCCAAGGCCCGCGCCGCTGATCTTGAGGCGGTTGAGCCGCAGGGTGGTGAGCGATTCGCATCCCCCCAGATGCGTCAATCCCGCGTCCGTGACCTGGCTTTTTGTCGACTTCTTCGGGTCATCTGACAACGGAGCCGAGTTGGACAAATCGAGCCGGAAAAGTTGTTTCAGGGCGCCGACGCCTGACAAACCTTCGTCGGTCAATTTGCTATCGGTCAGTTCTAACTCGCGCAAACTGGCGAGCGCAGCGAGCGGTTTCAATCCGGCCCCGGTGACGGCCGTGTCCTGAATGGACATGCGTTCCAATGCGGGCAAACCGGCGAGAACCTTGAGCGTGTCGTCTGTCACCGCCGTGCGGTCCAGCGTGAGGTGCCGAAGGTTTTTCATCCCCTCCAGAGACTTCACATCGGCCAGCGTGACGCCCGTGCCCGCGAGATTCAGCACGCGAAGTTTGGACAACCCGGTCAGATGATTGATCGCGGCATCCGTGATCTTGGTGTTGGCCAGATTGAGCGTGTGCAGAATCTTGAGGTTGCCGAGGTTTTTCACCCCGGCATCGGTGATGCGGGTGTTCGAGGCATCCAGCCACCGCAGACGCGAACACTTCGCCGTCTGTTCCATCGCGGAATCGCCAATGGCCGTGTTGTCGAAGTAAAGCACTTCCAAATCGGCGAGGGCGTCGAAACCGCGAAGGCCGCTGTCGTTGATGACCGTGTGGCCAAAATCCAATCCGCCGAGGTTGGGCAGTTTGGCGCATTGCCCGAGCATCGTCGGCAATTCGGCGGAGTTGAGTTTGCCGGGAAACGTGATCAAAAACGGCCGGTTGAATCGCATCCGATTATCCGGGTCGGCCTCGTTCTCGTCCAGTGTCGGCAGACTGGTCTGATAACTGGCGATCCGCACCCCATAAGTCCGCAGCACGTTATACGCCTTGGACACAAGATTCGGATCATCCGAACCTTTGAGACCTTGGGCAAAAGCGGGGGATGCCGGGCAAAAAGCGACGAAGAAGCTCGCGAGCAAAACTCGCCAATGCGGGATTCGGAATCCGGAATTCGGAAACAAGATCATGTCCAAATCCCACGCGAGTAATGGGCGAAACTGATCCTCTCAACGACCGCCAATGAACATCGCCTTTGGGACAAACAATCGATGGCCTGTCACCTCAATGAATGTCACCCCGTCGTCGCTCCACTCGACCCTTGACCGGCCAATGTGTTCGTCGATATCATCGCCGCCAGAGTTAAACGAATAATCAATCATATGACCATAAGTTGGATGGCCCGGACCAACGGCAATGACCAATTGATGGCGACGAGGAAAACTCAAGTTGGCCCAATCAACAGAACCTTCGATCACGGAAAGACTATAAGGATCGAAACTCTTGTAGCTGATCTCCGCCGGTTGATTCCATTGTCTGACAACCCGGTTGCTTTTCAGATTGAGAACGATGGTGGTCACGCACGAGATGGGCAGCGATATTATCATTGCCAACACGACAAAAAGAATCCTTCGTCGATTTCCACTCCGCTCGGAAACCGAACGCTCTTCCGGCAAACTCTCGACAGGTGTGACGGCCGATTCTATCATCGAACTACTCGCCATACACCCATCAACACCAAAATCAAACCAAAAAGCATCGACACCATGCCAATGTCGATGAAAAAGCCTTCGGCAAAGACAAATCCGGCGGCAGATCGCTCCCCGCCGTCTCCCCATGCCATCGCACGGGCGCTGGCGCGAATCAACAAGCCAAAGAACGCGATCAGCCCGCCGCCTCCAAACAACAACATGTTGGCGAAGGGCCGTTTCGCCAACCAGTCAGGCCAAGCCGACCAACTCCACAACTTGACATCGGGAACATCATCCTCGTGTCGATCCACGACATAATCTCCCGCTTACACACTTTGGAAACTAGCGAAAAACAGAACCAAGCCCCGGCCTGCGGTCGGGCTTGGTTCTTTACTGTCGTCTCATTCCACGATCAATTAAAACTCCTTGTAGCCCTTCAGGCCCGGAGCCGGGACCGGGTACTTGCCGTCCTTGTCGGCTTGGATCGGAGCCGGACCGTCGATCACCAACTTGTCGGCGTCGGGGGCGAAGTCGTGCTTGCTTTCCAAGATCATCTTGCGGGTGATGATCTTGCCGGTGTGGGCGGCCATCCGGCCCATCGCGGTCACAAGGCTGGCTTCCGTCCCGCGTCGGGCTTCGTTGTGGGGCTTGTCCTTGCGGATGGCGTCCATCAAGTGTTCCCATTCCAGTTGGTAGGGGTTCGGTTCGGGCTTCTCGAACTTCCAGCTGATTTCGGAATCGATCATGTTCTGGGCCTTGAACATGCGGGCGTGCGACGGGGCATGGCCCGATTCGCTGATGATCGCGCTGCCCTTGGTGCCGTGGGCGTAGCTGGCGAATTCCGAGTGACAACCGGGGATGCAACGGCCTTCGAGGAACAACTTGGCGCCGTCCGCGAAAGCGAATTCCGTGGAGTAGGTGTCAAAGTTCTGGTCGATGTAGTTGCCGCGGAAATGCCGACCGCCGGAGGATTTGGCTTGGGTCGGCCAGGCGTCCTTCATCCAGCAACATTCGTCGATGTTGTGAATGAGGAAGTCGCTGTACGCGCCGCCCGAGGCCCACAGGAAGGAGTGGAACCGGCGAATTTGGTAAGCCAGTTCGCTGATGCCATCGGGCTTCTTTTCGCTGAACGCGGAAGCCGTCGGCCCGGCCATCCGGTAGGCTCGCATGAAGGTGATGTCCCCCATGTCGCCGTTGCGAATCTTCTTGTAAAGTTCGCCACGGGCGTCACAGTGCCGGCACATGAGGCCAACGGAAACCTTGAGGCCCTTCTTTTCGCTCTCTTCGGCCAGCTTGAACATGCGAACGCTGCTCGGCCCGTCCAAGGAAACGGGCTTTTCCATGAACACGTTCAGGCCCTTTTCGATGGCATAGCCAAAGTGGACCCAACGGAAGGCCACGGGCGTGGCGAAGATGGCCACGTCGCCCGGCTTGAGACAATCCATGGCTTTCTTATAGCCGTCAAACCCGATGAACTGCCGTTCCGGCGGAACTTCGGTTTGCTTGGGGAACTTGCCGTTGATCGCCTTGTGGGCGCCCTTGAGGTTGTCCTCGAAGACGTCGGCCATGGCGACGATCTTCACCGGCCCCTGCTTGGTTTCGAGGGCGTTGATCGCCGCCCCGGTGCCCCGGCCGCCGCAACCGATGAGGGCAATATTAATCGTGTTGCTTTCGGCGGCATGGACAAAATTGCCGCTGGCCATCAGGGCCGAAAAGGCCGTCGCCCCGGCAATGGTCATCGCATCGCGGCGGTTCACGCCGTTGTTGATCGTTTCGTCACTCACGGAATTTCAGCCTTTCTGGTGGAGAGCAAACAAAATCAATTGATCATAGGTGGAATGTTATTGTGGCCGGGAGGCCGGTCGTTCGCAAGGAGAAAACCGGACGGTTCGCCCCGAATTGTGCCCGAACCACAGTGGACGAAGGCCGCTCCGTGCTTATACTTTTAAAACCCACATGGGTGAGTCTTCGTAGCTCAACTGGATAGAGCATCGGCCTCCGGCGCCGAAGGTTACAGGTTCGACTCCTGTCGAAGACATTTTCTCACTTTATCACCACATCTTCTCGTCTGAACTTCAGATTCACCCGTTCATTGCTCCGCCAACCCAAAACAATGATGTGATTATCCACGCGGCTCTCCAAGTGATGCTCGCTTGATTGCCCGGATATTCCGGGTTAGCATGGTTCATTCCTTCCCCTCTGGCACACAACCATGAACCCGCTCTTCTGCCTGATCTTGGCGGCCATCCCGTCCGGCGCCCCTCCCGAGACGCCAATGACGCCGGACCCAAAACTGGCGGCATTGGTCCGGCAACTCGGGGATAAGTCGTTCACCGTCCGGGAAGCCGCCGCCCGCGAGTTGACGAAACTGGGATCAGCGGCGATTCCGGCCCTGACCCTTGGCGAGAAGGACACCGATCCGGAAGTGGCCGAACGTTCCCGGCAGTTGCTTCCGCTGGCCGCCGCCACCGGACGGAATGAGAAATTGGCCCAACTTGTAAAGGAGCCGGCCGGCTCTCCCTTGCCGAAAGGCCTTGCCGGGTTGGAGGATTTTCTCGCCATCACCGGTGACAGCAAGGCCACCCGGCAGTTGTACACGGAGATGCTGACCGCCCATCATCGAATCATCGAAGCCCTGGAGACGGACCCCAAAACAGCCGGCCGGCTCATGAGTGAATTCTGTGCCGCCGCCTGTGATCGGGCGCAAGCCGGCGCCCGCCCCTGCGACCTCAGCGACGAGGCCCTTCTCACCGACCGGGGGCAAGTCGCTATGTTTCTGTTCGTCCGCGGACACAAGGCGTTCGCCAACGCCAACGAAGACATCGGGCAGATTTCCAACGTGGCGGGAGCCACCAAGTTGCAGACATTCGTATCGGGCAAAACAGAAATCCCCGGAATGAAGAACCTGTTTCTGCACTGGCTCCGAAACGAACGGCGGGCGGCCATAAAACTGGCAGGCTTTCGGATTGCGACAGCCGCCAAGGTCAAGGAGGCGCGTCCCATTGAATTGAAGGTTGCTTTCGATCGCAACCTGCCGAGTCACACCCGCGGGCTTGCGCTGGTCCATGCGGGCAATCTGGGAGCCGACAAGCAAGCCCTGAAGGCCGTGGCCCCGCTGCTGGAAGACAAGACAGACCTCGGGTCGATCAACATCGGAAACACCGATCCGATGTCTGTTCAGTTTCGAGACATCGCCTTGGGTGTCAGCATTCGATTGGCCGACGAGAAGTTATCCGACTTCGGCTTCAACACCGACCGCTTCGGTGACAGCGTGCCTTATTCGCATTTTTACTACGCCTTCCCCAGCGATAACGCGAGGGACAAGGCCCATGCAAAATGGAAAGAACAGGTGTCCAAAGAGACCGCCCCGGCGAAGAAATGACCGCCGGGTTTCTTTGGCGGGCGATCAAGAAATTGTCATTAATCAAGGCATCATGGCTTCCCTGAGCGCGGCCTTGGCGCCAATCAGTTCGAGCATGCCCGGCAGATATTCCACAAGGGGCCGCACCGCCGGGCAATCGTCGCCGAGTTCCTTTTCCAATCGTGACCGGTCGTAGACAACGTTCATGTTCAAGAACGGGAAGTAGTATCGCAAAGACTTGAATATCTTTCGGCGAACCCGGCCTCGCAACGCTTCTTGAAGATGCCGCCGATTCCAATCGGCCGGATTGATCAAATCGAGTTGGGAACGGTCGTAGCACACGCAAGTGACTTCGTTCAGACGCCCCAAGGTGACGGCATCATCCGCTCCGGCCGAGAGGTGGTAGCAGTCAAATTGTCGGTCTTTCTTTTCCAGCAACCGGAGCGTCGCCTCGGCCACGAAACCGACATCCACCACATCCAGCCGCGAACCGGGGTTGATCGGCAACGCGCGAAACACTTGCATCAGCGGGACGCACCACAGAATCTGCCGGGCAAATTTGGCATCCGGGATTCCGGGGCTGAGGACGATGGTTGGCCGCAGGACGAGAACGGGCAAGCCGCTCTCTTGCAGCAATCGCTCCGAGACGGCTTTCGATTGGGTGTATCCGTTATGGTGGTGATTATCCGGCCGGCATCCGTCATCCTCGGCGACGTTGGCGTCCGTCACATCACCGACGTTCGAGGCCGTGCTCATGTAGACGATCAAAGGCGGCTTGGGAAACTTGCGGGCCAGATCAATGAGTTGCCGAACACTCTCCACGTTCGTTGTGGCCGATTCGCTGTTCTCGTCGAACGAGGTGTCGGCCGCGTTGTGAATAATGATGTCGGCCGCCGTCACGTCGATCAGGTCATCGACGTCCAGTCCCCACTGGTCTTGCAGGATATCCCCGGCGACCGGCCGCACATTCGGTGGCAATTCACGATCATCGCCACTTCGGGCAAGCCGATGATTCAATCGACAAATCGGGTCTGATTCACCGGGACGGATCAGCGGCCAGATCATTCCCTGATGGCCGCGGGCCAGAAGATGCCGGAAGATTTCGCCGCCAACGAGGCCGGTGACGCCTGTGATGAGAACGTTGGAAGTCGGGTGTAAAATGCGTTTCATGTTTGGCTTTTCTTGCCGAAGCAACAATCGAAGGAATAATTTCGACTCAATCAGAACGGGGCGTTGACCAGCCAACCAAACTCACACCAAGGCAATCAGTCCGATGACGGATCACGAAGTTGCTGAGAGATTTCCAGCAAGCGCCAGCATTCCAATCACTCCGGCCGTTGCAATGCCAGCCCGGCGTTTCAAAACTCCGGCCAGAAGACTGGATGAGGCATCGTGTCCGGCAGTGACGCCTGACAAGGGTTTCGGCCAGCGCAGACTATTGGTGCTTTTCAAAGGTGTGGTTGCCAAGGCTTCGGCTGAGATGGCGAACGGCGGCAAGAATAAATCAATCATCCATGACCTTGTGGCGAGTTGATTGAGCAACAGACATCCATGTCTGTGACTGTGACAAGTGAGAATGCAGTTCTTGCGCCAACTATTTTGTTTCTCTCATCTTTTTTTCAGATTTTCGTTTTGGCGCCCGGCAAGCCGGTACCTCTTTTGCATTTGGAAATTGTGTGGTAGTATCCCGGCGACTTCGCCTGTCAACCATTCCCCCCATGATTGTCAAGGAAGACAACAATGCGCGCGGCCCTGATCGGATTGGCTTGGACAATCCTTCTGACAACATCGGTTTTTGCCGAAGAACGGACGTTTCAAGTGTCGGTGGACGGCAAACCAGCGGGAATTTGCCGCATGAAAGTGACATCGGCCGTCGGCGCCGAAACCGTCGAAATGAATGTTGATGTTCGCTTCCGCACGCTGGGGATCAAATACGAATACCTCTCCAAATGCGTCGAGGTCTGGAAGAACGGCGAGGTGCAAAAATTTGAATCAGTTGTTAATGACGACGGGAAGAAATCACATGTCAAGGCCGATGTGGGTGAGCGAGGATTGACCGTGGTGGTCGATAATCGTGCATCAACTTGCGCAAAAACCGCCATTCCGGTCACCGGCTGGCGGATTCCGCGATTTGACCGTGAAACTCAAGACGCCATTATCTTGGACTCCGAGGACGGGACGACCACACCGGCAAAGATCGAGTACGTCGGCCGAATTCAATTGAAGCTCGCCAATCAAACCTTGGAGGGCAATCGCTACAAGGTCAGCGGAAAAGGGATTGATGCCGAATGGGCCTATGACACCACCGGCCGGCCGATTCGACAATCAATGAAGTGGGACGGGCACACGGTGGTTCTGGAACTCAGCGGTATCGAAAAATGACTCGGTTCCGATGGGCTTTGTTGTTGGGCATGTTGACGGTCCCGGCCTTGGCCCAAGATCCGGCGGCCGGACATGCCCAAATCCAAGAAAGTGTGCTGAATTCGCTGTACGCGCTCGGCGCCAGCAACGGAGTGCCGGACGGCCTCGGCGTGGAATGGCTCCCCAAGCAACATGTTCGCGGCCAGCAAACCGCCCTCGGCATGCTTACCAGTCAAGGGGGGCTGACTGTCCCGGTGATGGACGAAGGGGCCGATCAACTGTTCGCGCTGGCTTCCACCCGATGGGTGAACCTCCGCACGCAGGCGATCTTGCCCACCGATCATGTGCCGCTGGCCAACAATTGGTACGACATTCAAGCGGGGGGATTGTTTGTCCATCAGATGGATAGGGGCTGGAGTTGGGGGGTCAGCCTCACCGGCGGCTCCATCTCCGACCGTCCGTTTCAAACCCTCAACGAAGTCGCCGTCAACTCGCTGGTCTTCCTGCGAACACCGGCCAACGGGGATGATGCCTGGCTCTTCTATGTTGTCAGCGCCACCAACGGACAGATCGGCCGAAACATCCCCATCCCCGGCCTGGCGTATGAGTTCAAAACCACCGACTGGAAAGGCTCGGTTGGCTTCCCGTTCGTGAACCTGAATTATCGGCCCCCCGGCGACTGGGGTTGGGAACTGAATTACGCCGCGCTGACTGATATCCAAACCCGCGTGAACTGGTACCCGACCGATTACGCACGGGCTTATGGCGGCTTTGCCTGGACGAACCAAGCATGGTTCCGGTCGGATCGACCATCCCGTAACGACCAATTCTTCTACTATGAAAAACGCCTCGACACCGGCTTGGTGTTGATCCCGACTCCGGGCGTCAACGTGGAACTCGGAGGCGGCTATGCGTTTGACCGCTACTTCTTCGAGACGCAAACCTTCTCATTATCCGGCCGAAACCGCGTGGATGTGGGCAACGGCCCGTTTGTTCGATTTCAGATCGAACTCAAATACTGATGGCTTGGTTTTTGGAACTTTTGAACGGCGACAATCGCTGATTCGATTTTTCTATCGAATCGCCTTCCGCAACCTAAACATCGACAATTCACTTCATGCGTCATCCGTTGAGAGATTGCGAAATCGCTCCCAGTCAACAGAACCGTGCGTCTGCAAAATCTGTTGTCGCAATCGAGCGGCTCGTGCAAAAACTCGCTCTCGCACTGCCGGATCAAGAGGAGCCCCATTGGCAACGAACTCTTGGACGGCCAAGGCATCGGTCTCTTGGAGAACCGGATCGTCGAGCAGGTCGGCATTACTGGTGATGGCGTTCATTGGTGCATTTTCTAATTGGCAACGATGGGAATCAAGCCGAGTTTGATACTTGGGACATTGTCATCTTGGATGATGCCCGGTCGTTTCGGTTGGATTCCGTAGATCATGTCAGCAACGGTTGGCGGACTTCTGATCTCTCGAATCTCTCCCCTTTCAAAAACGACTTCGTGAATTGCGAAGGGACTTCCCAAAATGAAAACGCGGTTTTCAGCCCCCCTGCTCTTGCTCGCCTTGTTCACCGGATTGGCCGTTGGCGAAGAACCGGGTTGGCGGCATTCCGGCTCGCTCTATTTGCTGACCACTCCCGAGGGAGCGAATCTGGCGGCGTCCGCATCGGTGAATGAGTTTCCGGTGTTGGTTCGGTTGCACAAGGATTTTTTCAATTTCAGCCAGGCGAAGGCCAACGGAGAGGACATCCGCTTCTCGACCGCCGATGGCAAACCGCTCCCCTACGAGATTGACGAATGGAACCCGGCCGAAGGCACGGCGGCCATTTGGGTGCGCGTCCCCCGCATCCGGGGGAACGAGCGGCAGGAGTTGAAAATGCGCTGGGGCAAGGCCGACGCCAAAAGCGAGTCGAACGCGACAGCGGTGTTCAACGAGTCGAACGGATATGTGAGCGTCTGGCACATGGGCGGGCGCGTCCAAGATGTTGCTGGCACGCTGGAATCGAAGGACACGGGAACAACGCCATCGCCGGGCATCGTCGGCGGGGGGAGAAATTTCCCCGGCCAGAAGGGGATTTTCGGGGGTGACAAGATTCCGAATTATCCCTCGGCGGCAAGTTCCCACAGCACAGAGGCTTGGTTCCGGGCCGAGAAGCCCAATTCAACGATCATCGGTTGGGGCAACGAAGGTGGCGGCCGGGGCAGCAAGGTACGGATGCAGTTTCGCAGCCCGCCGCATGTCCATGTTGACAGCGACTTCTCGGATGTGGACGCGCCGGGTCGGTTGCCGCTGGGTGAGTGGATTCATGTCGTTCACACCTATGACCGCGAGGACGGCAAGATCTATATCAATGGCCGGCTTGATGGCTCCGCGAAACCGTTGCTCAACATCAAAACCCCGGCTCGCTTGTGGATCGGGGGATGGTACAACAATTACGATTTTGTCGGCGACATCGACGAGGTTCGCATATCCAAGGTGGCCCGCCCGGCTGATTGGATCAAGCTCCAGTTTGAAAATCAGAAACCGATGCAGACACTCGTTGGCCCGTTGGTGCAACCGGGAAATGAGTTCTCGATACCGGAAACGGAAGTCGCCGTGCCCGAGGGAAAGAGCATCACCATCACCGCCAAGGCTGGCGGAGCCGAAAAGATTTATTGGATCGTGAAGCGGGATGGCAAAGAAACCGTGGCGGCGACCGACCGGTTCTCTTTCACGTTCGACGCCGGCCGGGTGGTCGGCAGCCAATCGGCTATTCTTCAATTCAAAGCTGTCTACGCCAACGAAGTGAAGACCAAAGACATTCCCGTGACCATCCGGGAAGACATCCCGGAGCCGGTGTTCACCTTAAAAGCTCCGACCGAATGGGACGGACGCCAGCCCATCGAAGTGGTTCCGCAAATCGCCAATCTGGATGAGATGCGGGCTAAAGGGGCCGACAAACTTTTCTACTCTTGGAAGGCTGACGGAATCGCCGTCATCAAGGAAACTCTGCCGGAAAAACTCCTGCTCAAACGATCCCAAAACAGCGGCAAACTGACAGTCTCCGTGGCAATCCACAACGGCGGCCAAGAGACGATTCACTCGACGATCATCAACGTGAAAGAACCGGTAAAAGACGATTGGATCTCTCGCTTGCCCGGCAAAGACGAAAAACCCGAAGAGGGCCAATTCTACGCACGCGACGACAAGAACGAAGGCATGTTGATCTACAACGGCGTTCTCCCAGAACAAGCCGAGTCTGCCTTTTTGAACCTTTATGCCGACGACAAATTGATCAACACCTTGGACCAAAAGCCGGGCAAGGATAACGCTTACTCTTTTGCCGTGAAGCTCAAGCCGGGTTTGGTCAAGTATCGGGTCGAGTTCGGCACCAAAACGGGAAACAACACGAAGGTGTTGCACTCCGTCGGCAACTTGGTGTGTGGCGACGCCTACATCATCACCGGACAATCCAACGCGGTGGCGACTGATTTCGGCAAGGAAGACCCGGCTTATCGAAGTGAATGGATTCGCACGTTTGGCAGCATGTCTGGCAGTCCCAAGGGAGTGTCCGGCTGGGGCAATGCCATTCACAGGAGCCGGGACGCGGAAAAACTTCAAATCGGCTATTGGGGCATGGAACTGGCGAAGCGATTGGTCGAAAGCCAAAAGGTTCCGGTCTTCATCATCAATGGCGCCGTCGGCGGCACCCGCATTGACCAACACCAGCGCAACCAAGCCGACCCGGAAGACATGACGACCATTTACGGCCGTTTGCTCTGGCGCGTTCGGCAGGCCAAACTCACGCACGGCATCCGCGGACTCTTCTGGCATCAGGGCGAGAACGATCAGGGAGCCGACGGCCCGACCGGCGGTTTTGGATGGGAAACTTATCGGTCCTTGTTCATCGAACTCGCGGCCTCTTGGAAGCAGGATTTTCCCAATATCCAGCATTACTACATCTTCCAGATTTGGCCCAGATCGTGCGCGATGGGCATCAACGGTTCCGACAATCGATTGCGGGAAGTGCAGCGAAATTTGCCGTCGGCGTTTTCCCGCATGAGCATCATGTCCACGCTGGGCATCGACCCGCCCGGCGGCTGCCACTTCCCGGCGGCCGGTTATGCGGAGTTTGCCCGGCTGATCACCCCGCTGGTCGAGCGTGACAACTACGGAAAGATCGCGACCATGTCGATCACCCCGCCGAATCTCAAACGGGCTTTTTTCAACGATGACAAGAAAGACGAAATTGTGCTGGAGTTCGACCAACCGGTGAAATGGGACAACACCCTGACCGGTCAGTTTTACCTTGATGGCGAAAAAGGCAAAATCGCCTCCGGCACTGGCTTGGGCAACCGGGTAACGCTTAAGCTCTCGGGGGGTTCGTCCGCCAGGAATATCACTTATCTCGACAGCAAGGCGTGGAGCCAGGCGACGCTGCTTCGCGGGGAGAACGGCCTCGCGGCGCTGACGTTCTGCGAAGTCCCGCTTCAAGGCGCCAAACCGGCCCGGTGAGAAACTTCAACAGACATTTGCCGGCCGGATTTCGCAGATCAATTCCGGGGAATTGAATTGCGGAATCTGGTTCGGCCTCTGTCGAACTCATCCTCCCTCTCGTCAAATTTTCATTTCCCCTCGCTGTTTTTCATCTCACTGATTATTCAACGGAGGGGTTGTCGTGCGCCATTTGATTGTGATCGGATGCCTTCTTTTCAGCGGTTTATCCGCGATGGCGGAGGCGCCGGTGAAGGTCGCGTCCGTCGAAGGGGTGACGGAATACCGCTTTGCCAACGGGGCGAGGGCGCTGCTGTTCCCCGAAGCCTCGCGGCCGACGGTGACCATCAACATGACGGTCCTCGTCGGCAGCCGTCACGAAGGCTACGGCGAATCAGGCATGGCCCATTTGCTCGAACACTTGGTTTTCAAGGGGACGCCGAGGCACCCGGAGGTTCCCAAAGCCCTCCGCGATCACGGGGCCAGTTTCAACGGCACCACGAACGACGACCGCACCAACTACTTTGAAACGATGCCAGCCACGGACGAGAACTTGGAATTCGGGATCTCGCTCGAATCGGATCGCCTCGTCAACAGTTTCGTCCGGCGGGAGGATTTGGTTTCCGAAATGACCGTCGTTCGCAACGAGTTTGAACGCGGAGAGAACAACCCCGCTTCCATCCTCAACCAACGGATTACCGCCGCCGCGTTTGAGTGGCATAACTACGGCAAATCCACCATCGGCAACCGTTCCGACATTGAACGGGTGCCGATCGAAAACCTCCGGGCCTTTTACAAAAAGTATTACCAGCCGGACAATGTCGTGATGATCGTGGCCGGGAAATTCGAGGAGGCCAAGGCTCTTTCTCTGTTGGACAAGCATCTCGGCTCGATTCCGAAACCGATCCGCAAACTCGACGACACTTATACCGAGGAACCGCCACAAGACGGCGAACGAACCGTCACCTTGCGCCGGGTCGGCGCGGTCGGCTCCGTGGGCGTGGCATATCACGTCCCCTCGGCCTCGCATGCCGACTGGGCGCCGTTGAGCCTGCTCGGTGGCCTCGTCTCTCAATCACCCAACGGCCGGCTTTACAAGGCATTGGTCGAATCCAAACTGGCCACCAGCGCCTTCGCCCGCTCGGACAACTCGCATGATCCCGGCTTGTTTTTCGCCTCGGCCTCCTGCCCTCCGGAATCGCTGGACGCCACCCGCGACGCCCTGATTGGCACGCTCGAAACCCTCGGTGACACGCCGTTCACTGATGAAGAAGTAAACAAGGCCAAAATCCGCAGCAAGCGAAACGCCGAGATGCTTCAGGCGAACAGCCAGGGGATGGCCTCGGCCCTCAGTTCGGCCTCCAGCCACGGCGACTGGCGGTTGCTGTTCATCCAGCGTGACCGCGTCGAGACCGTCAAGGCAGACGATGTGAACCGCGTGGCGAAGGCGTATTTCCAGAAACCCAACCGCACCGTTGGCCTGTACATTCCGTCGAAAGAATCGACCCGGATTGCCGTGCCCAACGCTCCGGCCATCGACACCATCGTGAAAGATTACAAAGGGGGAAGCGTCGGGGTCGCCGGGGAGGCATTTGACCCGTCGCCCGCCAACTTGGATTCGCGGCTCAAGGTTGTTGAATCGGAAGGATTGAAGGCCGGTCTGCTGGCCAAGAAAAACCGGGGCGAGACGGTTTCGCTCGTGCTGACACTACACTACGGCAACCCGGAATCCCTCCGGGGGGAAACGACGGCGGCGGGAATGCTCCCCGGTCTGATGATGGCCGGGACGAAAAAGCACGACCGTCAGGCCCTCCGTGAAGAACTCGATTCGCTCGGCATCCGCATCGGAACCGGCTTTGGCGGCGGGGGCCGTGGCGGACGCGGCGGCGGGGGTGGCGGCGGTTCCGCAGGGCAACTGACGTTCAGCGTCGAAGCCAAACGGGATACGTTGCCGAAGGCTCTCAAGCTGCTTGGCGAAATCCTGCGAGAACCGGCGTTCCCAGCCGATGAGTTCGAGACATCCAAACGCCGCATGACCTCGATGCTTTCAGCCGGGCGAACCGAACCGGGCGCATTGGCCGGGAACAAACTGAGCCGGACGCTGTCCCCCTATTCGCTGGAAGATGCCCGATACGTTCCCACCCTTGAGGAAAGCCTCGACCGCGTCGAGACGGTCACGCTGGCCCAAATCAAAACGCTCTACGAAACACAAGTCGGCGGCTCGCATGCCGAACTGGGTGTCGTCGGCGATTTCGACCCGGATGTCACGCTCAAACTCGTGAAGGAAATGCTGGCCGGTTGGGAGTCGAAAGTTCCGGTGAAACGATTCGACCGCAAGGTGGCTGACAACGTGAAGGGGATGCAGGAAGACATTGTCACGCCCGACAAGTCAAACGCGGAATACCTCGCCGGGTTGACGTTTCCGCTCTCGGACAGCGACCCGGACTATGCCGCGATGCGGATCGGCAACTTCATCTTCGGCGGCAGCACGCTGGCTTCGCGTCTTGGCGACCGGATTCGACAAAAGGACGGACTGTCCTACGGCGCAACTTCGTCGTTTGCCGCCTCGTCCCGCGATCCGGTGGCCTCGCTCACGGTGACCGTCAGCACGAACCCGGAGAACATCGACAAAGTCACGGCTGCTGTGATGGAAGAGCTGGTGCGATTCATCAAAGACGGCCCGACGGAAAAGGAAGTCAACGATGCGAAACAGGCTTTTGTCGAAGCCCAAAAAGTCGGCCGCACGGGTGACGCGGCCATCGCCGGTCAAATCGTCTCGAACCTGAACATCGGCCGCACCTTCGCTCATTCCGCGCAGCAGGAGAAAGCGATTCTGGCCCTCACGCCTCAAAAAATTGCGGATGCGTTCCGCAAGCATGTCGATCCGAAAAAACTGGTCGTCATCCGGGCGGGGGATTTCAAGAAGTGATTTGAAAACGCGAGAAGGGATTTTGAGATCCCTTCTCGCAGAACTCTTGGCTATTTTGGCGGCCCGCGTCGGTTATTCCGGGCATCGGGCGTTCCGGCAAACCCGCCGATGAGATAGGGGAACTTGCCGGGGGTCACATGATAATGCCAGCCCCGGTCCTCATCGAACTTCATGTTGAAATCATCGAGCGGATTCGTTTTGTCATCTCGGGCCATCAAGCCTTTCGCCACATACGGCCCGTACACCGGGAAGCCATCCAGAGCGAAGCCGATCAGCGGGGAATGGCCTTCGCCATCATCGACGAACGGTGATTTCACGCACACCGGGTATTTGTGGTAGTGGTATTGATTGTCCGGGGCGGGATGGCCGCAGCAGCGGTCCATGATGTCAATGGCCTCGGTTCCCTCCATGTCGAAGGGATTGAAAAAGGAGACGCCGTTGATGGCGAAACCGATTGGCCCCATCGGCAGGCCCCGGTTGGAATTGGTCTTGTCCATCGCAATGGCCTTCGGATTGCGAACCGGTTCTAACGGGAGATAATAGGTCCGGTCGCATTCTTGAATGGAGTTCGGGTTCGTCCGGCGGCCGGGGAACAGCCCCGTCGGGTGGTTCGGGATGTTGCGGGCGTGAACCACCATTTCCTTGCCGTCCTTGAATTCCAACACCACGTTGTCCGGCAAAAACCGGTCTTCCTCCACAAGTTTGCCCTTGATGTCGAGATGCCCCTTGCGAAGCCAGGCGGTCATGTTCTCTACGAACGGATTTGAGAGTTTGCCGTCCATGTAATAAAGTCGCCCGGCGTTTTTGGCCGTGACCACCAGCGTCGCCGGTCTATCTTTCATGCCGGCTTCCGGGTCGTAATACCATCGGCCGCCAAGCGGGATCAACGACTTGAGGCTCGGCATCGCCCCCTTCTCCGTCTTGACGACCTTCGGGGCATCCTCCGGCGTCGGGATTGAATTCAGGGTGAAATTGGTGACATAAAACTCGGAATCCTTGGCCGTCTTTGCGGAGCCGTTCTTGAAGCCGACGCCGATGTTTAGCGTGTCGATTTCGGCGAACGGCAACCGGAATTCAAAGGAGTACGTTTTCCAGATCGCCCCGCCGTTCTTGAAGTATCTCCCGTTGTTCTCCAGTTCTTTGCGGTCACGCTCGACATGCGGATAAATGTTCTGCGTGACCCCGTCGAGCGGGTTGGTTCCTTTGTTGCCGAAGTAATCAACCTTCATGAACAGGGCGTCCTTCTCCACCGCAAAGGCCGGTTCGGCCAAACCCCGAATGGTGAACCTAAACCATTTGCCAACGCCGCCGGGAAACCCGGTCACTCGTTGCGACACCATGCCGGATCGTTGGCCGTCTTTGTTGCGATCCACGCCGGAATACAACGCGATCCCGGCCTCGGAATCCTCGTCGGCCCCGCCGCACCACACCCAGGCGGCATCGCCTTCCAGCATGTAATGCTCCGGGATGTTCACATCGCTGCTCTTGGTCATGATGCGGGGATTTTTGACCAACCCGGCCGGCGGTTCCTTGAGGTCAACCTTCAATGCCTCCGGGCGTTCCCGGACTTCCTTCTGGCCTTTGAATTTTCCCTTGGGGCCTTTGCCCCCCTCGGGCATTGGTTGAGAGGAAGCAAGGCCGACGATGATCGCCGACAACAACGCCCCGGCGGTCAGTTCCCTGATACGCATCAACGATCACTCCAAAAAAATGCGGGTGCGAAAACGATTGTTTTCACACCCGAGTCATTGTTTCCGCACCATCATTGGAGTCATCGCTTGCCCGCGATCACGCCAATGTCACTTGCCTCGTCCGAAACTGGAAACGGTAAACGACTCACCGGTCGATTCCTTCTTGACGATGCCGTCAAAGGGAAGTTCCGAGGAATGCCACGTGGTGGTCTTGCCCGTTTTTTTGATTTCGCATTTCAACTCTTTGTCACCCACCTTGACTGTGTCCGAAGTCTCTTCTTCCTTGGCGGCCGGTTTGCCTTTCGTGGTTGTTTTGCCTTTTGTCGGTGTCTTTGTTTTCGCCGCCGGGGGTTGGATTCCCTGGGCCAGCTTCTTCTTGTCATCGTCGCTGAGCTTGTATTGCGTCCGCAACTCCGTCACCGAATCTTTGCGGAGAGAAAACGTCCGTGACACGACGACATAATCAGGCGTGACAGCAACCACTTCTTCCCGCTTGTCTCCGAATTTGCCCGAGTAAACGACAAAATCACCCACTTTGGCGGTCGGATAATACGCCAGCCATTCCTTCGGGTACAGAAACTCAATCAGCATCCCTTTCCAATTGGGATCGGGTCGCAGAAGCGATTTGTCCTGCGCATGGGCAACACCAGTCGCCATCACAATCAAACAAGCCAGCCAGACACGGAGAGCATTCATCCAATCGACTCCGACAATGTTGAGGGTATTGCCACCAGAAAACACTTTGGTGGTGGATAAAGTCGGAGGCGATTCTAACAATCCCTTTAGCTTCATGTCGAGAGCTAACTTAATATTTTTCTCACAATTTCGGGCCATTCGTTCCAAATGGCTTCTTTCATTGCCCAGCATATCCCGGCAAACTGAAGTGAACGTGAAGGATGAAATCATCTCGAAACACAACCAACATAACGATGTCGGCCTTCAGCCGCTTTCCGATGGCCATGTCTTCATCAAGTCGCTTTATCAAGCAGGATGACCGCCAACGTGAATCACCTGCGAATGCGAACGAAGGAGGAATCGATCATGAAACGGATGTTGTGTTCTCTCTGCCTCATCCTGACCGGCGGGCTGGCTGCGGCCGAGGAACCGGCCCGCAAGCCGCCGAATATCGTGGTGATCCTGTCCGACGACATGGGCTTTTCGGACCTCGGCTGCTACGGCGGGGAAATTCCCACGCCGAATCTGGATTCGCTGGCCGCCGACGGGTTGCGGTTTACGCAGTTTTACAACTGCGCCCGCTGCTGCCCGACTCGGGCAAGCCTCCTCACCGGGCTTTACCCCCATCAGGCCGGGGTGGGCCACATGATGGAGGACAAGGGAGCGGCCTTCCCCGGTTATCGCGGGGATTTGAACAAAAGCCGCACGATTGCCGAGATGCTGAAACCGGCGGGCTACCGAAATTATGCCGTCGGCAAATGGCACGTCACCAAGCACGCCGGCAAAGACGGGCCGAAAGAGAACTGGCCCCTCTCCCGTGGGTTCGATCATTATTACGGCACCATCCACGGAGCCGGGAGTTTCTTCGATCCGTCGTCGCTGATCCGTGATGAAACGATGATCTCTCCGTTCGCCGACCCGGAATACAAACCGGACACTTACTATTACACCGATGCTATCACGCATCATGCCGTGCGATTCGTCGGCGAACACAACAAGGAACACGCGAAGGATCCGTTTTTCCTTTATGTCGCCTACACGGCCGCCCACTGGCCGATGCACGCCCTTCCGGAAGATATCGCCAAACAAAAAGGCAAATACGACGGCGGTTACGAACCGATTCGCAAGGCGAGGTTTGAGAAGGCCGCCAAACTCGGGTTGATTGACACCAAGCAAGGCATGAGCCCGCAAGCTGGAGATTGGGCCAAAGTCGGTGATAAAAAATGGGGCTCATCCGAGAAGTTCGTACTTGGCTCGATGGATTGAGTAAATGCGAAGGTGGAAGAATTCTTGGTCACGGTAGCCATAGGCCTGTCGTTGCAGGGTCTTGATTTTGTTGTTCACCCCTTCGAGGGGGCCGGTCGAAATCGGACAGCGATGGTAGTTCAGCAGGCCGGTCCGGTGCATCTGGAAAGAACTCGCCATCTTCTGCAACACCGACAGCTTGGACGCCTCGGCCCGCCGACACCAGTCGTCCAGAAACCGGGCGGCGTCTTTCGGGCTCCCCTGCTCCCAGAAGTGGCGAAACTCTTCTTTCATGTAATACGCCGTCGCCAGCGGTTGGTTGATCCGCAGGGCTTCTTCCAGCCGGGCGCGTTCCCCTTTGGTCTCGTCCAGATT
>NZ_JH636439.1:299314-422869 GCF_000255705.1 Zavarzinella formosa DSM 19928 | reverse complement strand
CTTGCCGCCAACCGGGAGGGTGCGGACGGTGCGTTCCACGACCCCGCGTCGGATGACGTTGGCGGACTGACAGGACGAACAGCGGTCATGGGCGGGATCCTGCCGGAGATGAAGGGTCAGGCCGCCCTCGGCGGAGGAGGTCCGAACGACTTGATAGTCCCGAACACCGAAAACACGATACAGTAGCGTGGAGGACATGCCGGCTTCCTGAAGATGGTGTGGTTACCTTTCATGAAACGGCATGCTCCTCTTTTTTGGCAACCCCTGAGTACGAACTTCTCGGATGAGCCAAAAATGGGAATCGGCAGGCATGGAAGTGTACGCGGCCATGATCGACCGGATGGATCAGGGCATCGGCAAACTGATCGCCGAACTCAAACGCACCGGGCAATTCGAGAACACCCTCATCCTGTTTCTGCAAGATAACGGCGGTTGTGCCGAAGTGATGGGCCGGGCCGGAAACAAAGAACACCCGAACATCGACCGGCCGGAGAAGCCGGCGTTCCCGGTCATGAAGCCGGAAGAGTTTTCTGCCGCCGGAAGCGTCCCCAAACAAACCCGCGATGGCTTCCCGGTGCGGATGGGGCCGAAGGTGATGCCGGGGGGGCCGGACACTTATGTGGCCTACGGCCGGGGTTGGGCGAACGTCTCCAACACGCCATTCCGCGAATACAAGCACTGGGTCCACGAAGGGGGTATCAGCACTCCGTTGATCGCCCACTGGCCGAACGGAATCGCCGTGAAAGGCGAACTTCGGAAGCAACCCGGCCATCTCATTGACATCGCCGCGACCTGCGTTGACCTGGCGGGTGCCAAGCCAGGCGAGCAACCGGCCACCCCGTTGGAAGGCAAAACCCTCGTTGCGGCCTTCGCCAACAAGCCCCTCGACCGGGATATCTTCTGGGAACACGAGGGCAACCGGGCCATCCGCTCTGGTGATTGGAAACTCGTCGCCAAAGGTCCGGGCGCCCAATGGGAGCTTTACAACATCGCAACCGACCGGACGGAAGCCACCGATCTGGCCTCGAAGAATCCGGAGAAAGTCAGCGAACTGACCGCGAAGTGGGAGGCATGGGGCAAGCGAACGCAAGTCCTGCCGTGGATCTGGAAGCCGGACTATTCACCAACCGGGAAAAAAGACCCAAAGTAAGGAGCAGAAATGAACGAAACCGCCATCAGCCAGTACATCATCGGCGCCTTTCCCGATGTCGAGTCGGTCACGGTGTCGGGCGACACGTTCTTTTTCAATGATCCGGCGAAAATGTTCCCGTTTGCCACGATGGTCACCTCGGACACGGACGGGGCTTTCTCAGACCTCGGTCGCCCCAGTGTTTTTCGCTTCAACATCGGCGTCGGCAAGCACACCTTCCAATCGTTGTTTCCCCCGAAAGCAACCGGTGAGGAGGAAACGGCTCATGACTTCACGGCCCTGGACCGGATCATGCCGCATCCCGTTTATGGGAAGATGTACTGGATCTGTGTGCTTAATCCGAGCGAAGAGACATTCATCGCTTTGAAGACACTGCTGGCCGAGGCTTACGACCTGTCCGCCAAACGGCTGTCGAATACAAAGCAGACGAATGACGCCCAAGTGTAAATCTCCGAGCGATTTCGGTCATTGAAGTTCATGTTCTTTTTCCGACTCGTTCCCTTGTTCGCCGATCTATCCATGTCGATAGATCGGCGTTCATTTTTCCCAAGGCCGGGAAAATAACACCGTTGTGATTCTCATTTGATTTCGGTTCTGATCCACAGAAGGGGATTTAAAGAAGTCCCCGCGAGGCAAACATGGGCGAGCTAAGCCATTTCGACGAGGCCGGTGCCAGTCGGATGGTTGATGTTTCCGGCAAGGCTGACACGGTCCGCGTGGCGGTCGCCTCCGGGTTGGTCCGCATGAAACCGGAAACTCTCCGGTTGATTTTGGATCGGCAGATGGCCAAGGGGGATGTCCTGGAAGTCGCCCGGCTCGCGGGAATCATGGGGGCCAAGCAGACCAGCAGCCTGATCCCGTTGTGTCATCCGTTGCCCGTCTCCGGCTTGAAGGTCGATTTGGTTCCCGAGGGGGATGATGCCCTCCGAATCACCGCTGAGGCGAAGGTGACCGGGAAAACCGGGGTGGAGATGGAGGCCCTGACGGCCGTGACCGTCGCCGCCCTGACGGTTTACGACATGGCCAAGGCCGTGGACCGGGAAATGACCATCGAGGCCGTGCGGTTGGAACGAAAGTCGGGCGGGAAGTCTGGGGAGTTTGTCCGTGGAACGTCTTGAGGAGCCGGACATGTCGAACAAGATGATTCTGGGCGAAATGCCAGCCACCCGCAAGGATGCCCTTCCGATGGCCTTGGTGGCCCGCGATCTGGAGGAAGTCGAACGCATCTATCAAGCCACTTTGGAACCCTTCCGGGTCCGGTTTGGGCCAATTATCCAGCATCTCGACCATTATCGAGGCAAACGCCTGCGGCCAATGCTCGTTTTGCTCGCCGGCCACGCCATCGGCAGCGTGAAACGGGAACACCATATCCTCGGCGCCGTGGTGGAAATGATCCACACCGCCACGCTGGTTCACGATGATGTGCTGGATGCCGCCGACACCCGGCGACACACGGCCACGGTGAACGCCAATTGGGGCAATCACGCGAGCATTTTGCTCGGGGACATGCTGTTTTCAGCCGCTTTCCGACTTTGTGCCACCGTGGATGCCAAAGCCTGCGAAGTGATCGGCGACACAACAAACAAGGTCTGTGCCGGGGAACTGCTGCAAGTGACCAAAGCCGGGCGGCTTGACTTGAGCGAGGCCGATTACTTCGAGATCATCGAAGGCAAAACCGGCGTGCTGACGGAATGCGCCACCCGCCTCGGAGCCAGATACGCCGGGGCCTCGCCGGTGGTCGAACGCCGGATGGCCGATTATGGCCGGCATCTCGGCATGGCATTTCAGGTGGCCGACGACGTGCTGGACCTGCGGGGGGACGCGAACACCGTCGGCAAAACCTTGGGAACCGATCTCGCCCAGCGAAAAATGACCCTGCCGGTGATCCGTTACATCAATTCACTAAGCGCCGAGGCCAGTCATCGGCTCAAGGGACTGCTGGCCACGACAGAGCATGATGCGGAAGTGATTGAAGATGTGATCGCCTCCGGTTCCGTCGAATCGGCCCAATTGCAGGCCGAGACCATGATCGACGAGGCCCGGCTGGCGATCTCGCAACTAGCCCCGTCCGCTTATCGCACGGCCTTGGAACAAGTCGCCCGATGGGCTGTGCGACGGGAACGATGAGCCGTCAGAGGGGAATAATCATCGTTTCCTCGACCAGATATCCGGCATCATACATTCCCAAACTCTGGTAAGTGGCTTGGGCCTTCGTGTTATCCCGTTCCACATAGAGCCGCAGACCGACCACATCCCCGGCTTTTTTCGCCTGTTCAACGGCCGAATCGAATAATTGCCGGAAAATGCCCGTTCGGCGATGATCTTCCCGCACATAGACGCTCTGAATCCACCAGAACCAGCCATCCCGCCAGTCGCTCCACTCGAAAGTCACCATTAACTGGCCAACGATCTCGCCATCCGCCTCGGCCACCAGATAAAAACCCTTCATGGGATCTTCAAATACCCGGCCAACCCCGCGGGTCACGGTCGCCAGATCCAGCTCTTTTTCCTCGGTTTCCCAAGCCATTGCCCGGTTGAATGCCGCAATCGTCCCGGCATCTTGGTTTTCACCCCGACGAATCGCCACATTGCCAGCCATCAGATTTGCTCCGGTGAAATTCACACTTTCGCTGGACGGACGCCTAATTCCGCGAGAAACTTTTCTTTATTATCGGGGTTCAATGCAGTGAATGAACTTCCAACGTCCGCGACACCAGACCGTTGACACGGAGATGATATATGTGGATTCGCAAAACCATTGCCACCCTCTCACTGACGATAGCCGTCGGAATGATTGTCTCCCAGGCTTCCTCCAATGCCGCCGACGGGGACACGAAGGCTGACAAGAAAAAAGCCAAGCAACTGAAACTTCTGGAAGCCAAGAAAAAGGCCGAGGCTGAAAAGCCGCCAGAACCCGCGAATGGCGGCAAAGCGGTCGTCATCTCCAAGACCCCGCCGGCCGCCCCGGCCAAGCCGATGGCCACGGAAGCCTTGGCGAAAATGATCGACATGGGGATCGACAAGCCCCTCAAAGACGCCAAAATCCAAGTCTCTTCCCAATCCTCCGACGCCGAGTTCCTTCGCCGGGTGTGTCTGGACATCACCGGTGTGGTTCCCACGGTCGAACGAGCTTCTGCTTTCTTGGATGACCGCTCCCCGGACAAACGGGCCAAACTGATTAACGAATTGCTCTCCGCCCCGGAATTCGGCAAACACCAGTCCGACATTTGGACGGTGATGATGAACCCGATTGATTCGGAAAACCGCTTCGTCAGCAAGGCTCCCTTGCGGGAATGGCTGACCGAGAAGTTCAACGCCAACATGCACTGGGACACGATGGCCTATGAACTCATGACGGCCACCGGCGATCTCGACAAAAACGGCGCCACCGGCTACATGATGGCCAACCGTGGCGTGGACAAGATGACCGACAGCGTCGGCAAGTTGTTCCTCGGGGTGCAAATTCAATGTGCCCAATGCCACAACCACCCGTTCACCCACTGGAAGCAGACTGAATATTGGGGGCTGGCCCAGTTCTTCTACAAGGTGAACGTCAGCAACCCTCGCGCCGCCAAAGACGGCGGCACGATCACCGTCAACGAAGACGGCCGGGTCAACCGGAAAGTCAACGCCCTGCCGGAAGCCGCCAAACACGTTTCGGCCAAGTATTTGGGTTCGGATGAAGTCAAGTTGAACAGCAGCGAACCTTACCGGCCCGCGTTGGCCCAGTGGATTTGCACCCCGTCGAATCCGTTCTTCGCCAAGGCGTTCGTCAATCGGATTTGGTCCCAATACTTCGGCCGGGGAATCGTGAACCCGGTTGACGACCTGAGCGACGAGAATGTCCCGACGCACCCGGAACTGCTGGCCAATCTCTCCAAGGAATTCGCCGCCAGCGGCTTCGACATCAAACACCTGATCCGGGGCATTTGCAACTCCCAAGCGTATCAACGCTCTAGCAAACCGCTTGGGGATAATCGTGACGACAAAACCATGTTCAGCCATCAAGGCATCAAAGTGCTGACGGCCGAACAACTATTCGACAGTCTCGCCGCCGTGCTGGGTGTCCCCGGCGGCGGCAAGGATGGCGGCAAAGCCAAGATGGCCCCCGCCCCGAAGGGCGGCCCCCAAGGCCCGCGAGACCAGTTTGCCCTCTTCTTCATGGGGACGGAAACCGCCAAGCCGACCGAATATGAAGCCGGCATTCCGCAAGCCCTCCGACTGATGAACAGCCCGCTGATGGCCAACGGCCGACTGTTGTCGGCCGCCAATCGGATCGCCGAAGTGGCCCGTCCGGCGACCACCCCGGACAAAGCCATCGAAAAGCTCTACCTCGGCACCCTCTCCCGCCGGCCGAGCACGGATGAGTTGAAGAAGATGAAGGACTATGTGGCCAAGCAAACCGACCCCAAGCAGGCCTACTCCGACGTGATGTGGGTGTTGTTGAACTCCAGTGAATTCACGCTGAACCGTTAAAAATTAAATTTCCAAAACCTTCCATTTGGTGAGCCAGATATGTTCCTCAATACCCTGTCCGAAAAGAACCGCCGCGACTTCATGAAGCTCTCGTCGATGGGCGTGTTCGGGGCCTCGTTCTCCGGCTGGATGAACGTCCTCGCCGCCCGCGCGGCCACCACCGCCGCCAACCCGAAGGCCAAGGCCAAGCACTGCATTCTCGTGTGGCAAGACGGCGGCCCGAGCCACAAAGACACTTGGGACTTGAAGCCCGAGAGCAAGGGAGCCGGGGACTTCAAGCAGATCAAAACATCCGCGACCGGCATCCAGATTAGCGAACACCTGCCGAAGCTCGCCCAATGGATGAACCAAGGCGTGTTGATTCGTGGCATGAGCACGGCCGAAGGCGCCCACCCGCGGGCCAAGTACAACATGCACACCGGCTACCGCGAAGGCCAGGGTGGCTTGGTTTACCCGTCCATCGGGGCCATCGTCTCCAAGGAAATCGGCCGGGCCGACGCCAGCATCCCGAACTATGTGACCATCGGCGGCCGCAGTTTCGGCAGCGGTTTCATCGGGCCGAAGCACCAACCGCTGATCGTGAGCGACCCGAACCGGGGCGTGCAGGATCTGGCTTCCCAAGTTTCCACCGGCCAGTTCGACAACCGCGTCGGGTTGCTCCAAGAACTCGAATCGGCGTTCTATCACGACTATCAGGCCGATTCGATCAACGATCACAAGACGACCTACGCACGGGCCGTCACGATGATGAAGTCTAAGGAAGCCAAGGCGTTTGATCTCTCGGCCGAGCCTTCTTCCTCCCGTTCGGCGTTCGCCAGCGACAACTTCAGCCAGGGCTTGTTGATGGCCCGTCGGTTGGTGGAAGTTGGCGTCCCGTTCGTCGAAGTCGGCCTTGGCGGTTGGGACACCCACCAAGACAACTTCGCCCGGTTGAAGGACAACCTGCTGCCGAAACTCGACGGTGGGGTAGCCGCCCTCCTGAAAGATCTGAAGGAGCATGGCCTTCTTGATTCCACGCTGGTGATCGTGATGGGCGAGTTCGGCCGCACGCCGAACATCAACACACGGGGCGACAAGCCCGGCCGCGACCACTTCCCGAAGGCTTGGAGCCTCGCCATGTTCGGGGCCGGTTTGAAGCACGGCACCGTTTACGGCAAGACTGACAAGGAAGGCGGCACCGTCGAGGAAGGCAAGACCAACGCGATGGACTTCCTCGCCACCGTCTGCACCCTGTTGGGCGTCGATTACACCAAGGAAAACGAAACGCCGACCAAGCGCCCGATCCGCATCGTGGACAAGGCCGGCAAGCCGATCACTTCACTGATCGCCTGATAAAATTGGCCGAAAAGAAGCCGAATCACAAAGACACAAAGGCCGCGCAAAGCCAGCGCCGGGAAACTTGGGGAGAGAAATTTTCCCCGGTTCTTTCGGCGAAACTTTGGGCGGCCTTTGTGCTTTCGCGGGTCGTCTTCTCTTCAACCCATCGCGTCGTATAACTTCTCCACATCCCATTCGACTGCCGGAGTCCCCCTTGAAGATCCACGAGTATCAGGCCAAGGAACTGTTCGCCGCCGCCGGGGCCAACATCCCCAAGCACATCGTTGTCCGCACGCCTGACGAGGCGGCCGCCGCCTTTGAACAACTCGGCGGCACCGGGGCCATGATCAAGGCCCAAATTCACGCCGGGGGACGCGGCGCCGGTCAGTTGAAGGGATACGCGGACAAGCTCGGCGGCGTGAAATTCGTCCCCACCAAGGAAAAGGCCAAAACCATCGCGGCCGCGATGCTGGCCCATTCGCTCGTGACGATCCAAACCGGGCCGGAAGGCCAGCCGATCAAGACGTTGATCGTCCAAGCCGATGCCGAACCGGCGAAGGAATATTACCTGGCGATGGTCCTCGACCGGGCCTCCGGTCAGCCTGTGCTGATGGCCAGTTCCGCCGGGGGGATGGACATTGAAAAAGTCGCCCACGACACGCCGGAACTCATCATCAAGGTCCCCGTCAGCCCGGAAGTGGGCCTGCAACCCTACCAAGCCCGGCGGGTCGCTTTTGAACTCGGCTTCACCGGCGACCAGATCGCCAAAGTCGAATCGATCATGATGGCGCTCTCCAAGGTGTTTCTGGAGAAGGACGCCAGCCTGGCCGAAATCAACCCGCTGGCGGTCACCAAGAAGGGTGATGTGGTCGTCCTCGACGCCAAGATCGACTTCGACGACAACGCCATGTTCCGCCACCCGGATATCGCGACCCTGCGGGATCTCGCCGAAGAAAACCCGGTCGAAATCCGGGCGAGCAAAGCCAACCTGAACTTCATCCAACTCGACGGCACCATCGGCTGTCTGGTCAACGGGGCCGGGCTGGCGATGGGCACAATGGACATCGTGGCCCACCACGGCGGTTCCCCGGCCAACTTCCTTGACGTCGGCGGCGGCGTCACCCCCGAGGCGGCCATCGAAGCCTTCCGCATCATTCTTTCCGATTCCAAGGTGAAGGGCATTCTCGTCAACATCTTCGGCGGCATTGCCAAGTGCGACCTGATCGCCGAGGCGCTGGTGAAGGCCGGGCGAGAAGTCGGCTTCAAGGTTCCGGTGATCGTCCGGTTGGAAGGAACCAACGTCGAGAAAGCCCGCGAAATCCTGAACAGCGTGAAGGCCGAACTGCCCATGATCCAGTCGGCCTCCGGGTTGACCGAAGCGGCCAAGATGGTCGTGGCGGCCGCCAAGGCGTAAGAGGGCAACCTCATGATCTCCGGGCACATGACAGTTGACGAGTTCCAATCGTGGCGTGACCTGCCCGAGAATCAGGACCGGAAGTGTGAACTGCATCTCGGGAAAATTGTCGATGTGCCTTTGGCCGGGGAACTTTACGGAATTGTGTCGGCCATCGTTGGATATCGACTGATGAGTTATTCTCTCTTGCACGGCCGGGGAACGGTTTTCGGCAAGAGTGCGGGCTTGGTTACTTCGGACGACACCGTCCTTGGACCGAACCTCATGATGATCGGAGAGAGGGTTGGCCGCAAGGACTTGAGCAAAGGATTTTGCCGTCGAGTTCCTTTGCTATGTGTCGAACTTCTCTCTTCTTGTAATGATCTTACCATCATGATGCGGAGAGTGATTCAATACCTGAAATTAGGCGTGTTCCTGATTTGGGTGATCGATTCAGACGACCAAGCGGTGATCGAGTTCTCTTTGAGCGGTCAGATGAGAGTTCTGGACGAATCGGACACCCTGACCGGCAACGGAATACTTCCGGATTTTTCGTGTCCGGTGGCTGATTTGTTCCGGCTTCCCGGAACAGCGTGACAACAATACAACGCCCCGCGAGCGTCGCGGGGAGAATGAGCAAGGACGATTCTCTCCCTCGTCCGTGTGACAACATGAGGTGCTTCATGCGGCGGACGATGATTCGGACGATGCCGGGTTCGGGCTTGTTGTTGGCGCTGGCCCTGATGACCGGTTGCAAAGAACAATCGACGGCGACAAAGCCTTCGAGCAAGCCGTCAACGACGGACACGGTGGCGACGCTTCCCCAAGGCCCAAGCGCCCGTGCGAAGGCCGATGAGTTTTTGAAGGCATTGAGCGAAGGCAAAGCCAAGCCGGATGATCTCACCCCGGCCTTCAAAAAGACCATCTCCAAGCCGATGACCGACGAAGAGAAGAAAGTCGGCTACTCGGACGCTGATGTGCAAAACTTCCTCAGCAAGTTTGAAAAGATGACTGTCGAGGATGTGAAGGAATCCGGCTACGGCAACACCATCGTCCTGCGAGGCCGGGCCAAATCCCCGAACAAAGTGGATGCGTTCTGCCTGAAAATGATCCGCGAGGCGAACGGCCTCAAGGTGGACTGGCTGCACCGATCGGACCGGTTCTTGGCGGGCGACGCCCCCAAGACCGAGGAACCCGAACTCGCGGCCGCCTCGGACACGGCCCGGAATTTCCTGGAGACGCTGATCGGCGGCGATCTGCGACAGGCCCAGGCCCTCATGCTCCCCTCGTGGCTGGCCTCCATCGAAGCGCCGAGCGAGACAGACAAGAAAAACGGCTTCGCCTATAACGTCGGCTTCGTGACCCAAAAGATGAAGTCATGGCGGGGCGAAACGATCGCCTATTCGATGCCGAAAAGCGAACTGACCGGCAACAAGGACGCGGCCACCGTGACTGCCGAACTGGAGTCCGGCGGGCAGAAGAAAACCTACCAAGTGAAGCTGGTGAAGGACAAGACAACCGGCCAATGGCTTGTCGAAGACTTCGCCAAGGTGTGACCCGAGACCTGATAAACAAAACCCCGGACCCCGGATTTCCATGAGCATTCTCGTCGACAAAAACACCCGCGTGATCTGTCAGGGCCTCGGCAAAGCGGGGACGTTCCACGCCATTCAATGCCGCGATTACGGCACACAAATGGTCGGGGGCATCACGCCCGGCAAGGGGGGCACGGTCAAGGAAGGCTTCCCGATCTTCAACACGGTGGCCGAATCCGTCGCCAAGACGGGGGCAAACGCCAGCATGATCTTCGTGCCGCCGCCCGCCGCCGCCGACGCGATCATGGAAGCCGCCGACGCGGGCATCAAGGTTATCATTGCCATCACCGAAGGCATCCCGGTTCTGGACATGTCCAAGGTGATGCGTTTCCTCAAGACCAAGCCGGGCGTGCGGCTCATCGGGCCGAACTGTCCGGGCATCATCACCCCCGGCCAGTGCAAGATCGGCATCATGCCGGGTTACATCCACAAGCCCGGCCCCGTCGGCCTCATCAGCCGTTCGGGCACGCTGACCTACGAAGCCGTGTTCCAACTCTCGGCGTTGGGCCTCGGCCAGTCCACCTGTGTGGGCATCGGCGGCGATCCGATTCCCGGCACGACGCAGATCGACTTGCTGGAAATGTTCGAGAACGACCCCGGCACGGAAGCGATCCTGATGATCGGCGAAATCGGCGGCAACGCCGAGGAACGGGCGGCCGATTACATCGCCAAGCATGTGAAAAAGCCGGTGGCCGCGTTCATCGCCGGGGTGACGGCTCCCCCCGGCCGCCGGATGGGCCACGCCGGGGCGATCGTCGAAGGCAGCGGCGGGTCGGCCGAAAGCAAGATCAAGGCATTGACGGCGGCCAACATCGAAATCGCCCCGACCCCGGCCGATCTCGGGTCAGCCGTTCAAGCAGCCATTGCCAAGAAAAAGAAGTGATTTTCGGTCGGGGGTTCGTCGCCGAGTTTTGAACAATCGGAGTGCCTGCCGATGGACGAACCAATTTGCCCGACTTGTGGACAACTCTTGGGGGCTGCTTCCAACACAGCCTGGCCGCCCCCGGCCCCTCTGAATGAATCTGATCCGGAGGAACTATTTGAATGGTTCCGTGTCAGTCATCTCCGGCAACGGGTTCGACAACTCCATGAAGATGTGGCCCGAGAAGAAGCTTGGCGGAATCAGCCCCCCGTCTTTGTCTTCCAAGGCCAAATTGGTTGAGGCAATTCTTTATTCCTTCCTCAACCCCTGCACCACCGAGATCCGCAGGGAATATCGCACGGCAATCGCGGCGGCGAGCAACCCGGTGACCAACACCCCTGTGAGGACAAGGGCCAGCCTTGCCCACGGGATTTCCCCGCCTCCCGCCAAGTGCGGGGCCACGGCGGCGAGGGCGGCCAGCACCCCGGCTCCCAGCCCCATCACCAACAGCAGTGAGTTCTCGACGAACACCAACCGGTCCAGTGTTCCGGCCCGGTAGCCGAACGCCCGCAAAAGGGAGAGTTCGCCCCGTCGCTCGAAGACATTTCGCAACAGCACCACCGCCAGCCCCAATCCGCCGAGCAGCAGACCAAAACCGCCGAGCAATTGGAATGTGGACAGGTAGGTGTTCTGCACGGCGAGATACATCCCGAGGCGGTCGGAGCTTTTCACCGGCTCGAAACCATAGGGGGCCAGCCCGTCCGCGAGGATGGCGCTTACGGCATCAACCTCGGTGGACGGCGCGTTGATGAGGAAATAAGCGGCCCCTTCCGTGCGGGGGAATGCCTTGCGGAAGGCGCTTCCGGCGATCAGCACTTCGCTTTGAAACACGCTATCCTTGAGGAACCCGGCGAGGACGATCTTCACCGGTTTGCCGGTTTCATCCGGGATTTCCAAAATGTCGCCGATGCCCTTTTTCAACTGCCAGATGGCCGTGTTTTCCTCGACGAAACCGGGGATGGCATCCCCCTCCCGCCGCAAGATCAGCCACGGATTCGCCTTCTCGGCCTCCGTCTTGGCGTCCGTGTCGCTGAAGCGAAATCCCTTGGCATCAATGATCGAATCTGGCACGCCCAACACACGCGGACGGGTAGCCTGATAGAGATTCAGGCAACTGGCATCGTCCCCGGCCCGCACGGCAAAGGGGTGGAAGGTCGTTTCCTGGAGCAAATGCGTCGCCCGGTCGATGATCGCTTCCCGCTCTTTCGCCGTTTTGCCATCTGCCTGGGCCTTCTGCTGCAAATTGCCAATGATCTCGTTTATGATGGTGACTTGGTTCATCGCCGGGTTGTCCTCCCCGGCGGATTCCTTCGTGTTGAAATCCATGAACAACGGGCTGTCCGATTCGGCCAGCAACGGGAAGCCGCCGCTGCCACCATCGGATTTCAAAAAGTCTTGGTCAGGAGTTCGGCGAAACGATTCGACGGCCACAATCAGAAACGCGGCCGAGGCCAACAACCCGGCGGTCAGCAAACTGCGAGTCGGATTCCGGGAGGCATTCCGCACGCTCAAGCCGGACACCCCGTGAACGGTTTGATGCCTCGGCGTGCGAAGCCACAGGGCCACCAAGGACATCAGTGCAATCAAAACCATCGAACCGCAACCGAAGAACGCCCCCGCCCGTGGTTCTCCTGCCGGAAGCGACGGAGCCATCAACGCCAGCCCGGCCGCCCCGAGGAAGCCAACGCAGGCCATGCCGACCCACATCATCGGGAAACGGCTCGGAGCGACATCCGAAGTCGTGCTTCCCTTGAGCAATTGAGCCGGGGCGATTTTGCTCAGCCCCCGGATGGCCCAGAGGATGGCCAGTTCGCTCATTAAAACGCTGCCAACGAATCCGATGGCGAGACTCGTCGGGGAGATGTGCAGTTTCAAGAATGTTCCGACTCCGGCCGTCGGCCACAGGCTAATCATCACTTTGAGCATCAACGCGGCAAAACCCGCCGCCGCGACCAAGCCGATGGCGCTTCCCGCCGAGGAAAGAACCAATCCCTCCCAAAGCATCTGACGGCGAACAATGGAGAGCGGAAACCCGGTCGCCCTCAAAAGGCCAAATTCCTTCGCCCGGCGTTCCATGTTCAGCCGGAACAACAACCCCACCAACATCAATGCGGCCGCGATCAGGAAGAAACTAAACGCGACAAACAACATCCCAAAATCGGTGCTGCCAGAACTGGCGTCGAGCGTCCGTTTCCGCACATCATCGAAAACGAAGCCCCCCTTTTGGGGGTCGAGGTTTTTGAGCAAGGAGGCTTTCACAAGCGGCAACGCGGTTTTCAAATCACCGGAGTTGGGCAACAACCGGATGGCCGTCGTGTCCCCGAATCGGCCGCCCCATAGTTTGCGGGCGGTTTTGAGGGTCACATACGCTTTCGGCGTCGCCTGATAACGATTCCAATAACGCTCGTCCCTTGGTTTCACCCGCGTGTTGTCGTAAGGGAACGGCGGGTCCCAATCCTTGATGCTTAGTTTGCTGGTGATCCCTGGAAACTCGGGCACAAGATCCGGATCTTCCAAGGCTCCCTTCAACGGGACAATCGTTTTGAGTTTCAAAGTGTGGGTAGCCTCTTCAATGCGCCCCTCCACCTCGGGTTTGAAATAGGTGAGCGTCACCGATTCGCCGGGTTTGATGCCCCACGGCAAATCCGTTGATTTGGCGTCTTCCCATTGCACCAAAATGATTTCATCATCGGCCAACGATTGGCCCGCCAATGGATTCAGCGGCGAGGCGTCGGCCGGGTCGATCCCGGCGACGACGGAATAGGGCAAATCGACGCCCGTTCCTTGCAGGCGGTTGGTCAGATACACGAATAGCGGCGAAAGGCGGCAATTGGTTTCTTTGGCCGTCGCCTGGGCGGCTTCGATGGCCGCCGGTTCGAGCAACATCCGGTCGCTTTCGATGGCGATATACGCCTGCCGTTTTGACGGGACGCGAACTTTGAGATCCCAATCCCGTAGCGTCAGATGGGCTTGCAAGTCCGATTCTAACGGCTGTAATGACTGTGCGGGCGAAAGCAGCACATTGGCGAGATCGGATTTGCCAGTTTCGCGTTGTAACGACTGAATGGATGCGATGAGATTGTACGGTGTTGACGGATTTGGCGATAACGTAAACTCTCCCGCTTGGGCATCTTGGGGGAGAATGCGGCCAACGGTGAAGGCGCTGGTTTGCGTGGTCGCCGAGGCTCCTCGCTTGGCGAGGGCCGAACTTTGCGGAAGGGTGCCTCCCTTCCGCATGGTGACCGTGACGGTGTCCCCGGCTTTCGCATGCAAGGCTTCGGCCAAGGCGTGCGAAAGAACGACCGTGTCCCCTTCGGGCAATTGGTCCGGCGGGGCGAAGCGGGCATCGACGCCGAGGATGTTGACCTTGCCGACACGGGCGGCCGGGGTGCGGACGGCCCCCTGAAGCAGAATCACCGGCTTGACACCTCCCGGCAGTTCGTCGGCGAGGGCCGAGCGGAAAAAGCGTCCGGCGGTGAGGACGTATTGGGTGCCGTTGAGTTGTCGTTCGGTCCGGTCCCGTAGGCTTCCCCGAAGGGAATCGCCGACGAGCAACGCCCCGGCCAGCACGGCGGCGCTGACGGCGGCCCCGAATAACACGGCGATGTTGCCCCGGACGTAAAACCGGAGGCTGGATGCAAGCAGACGAAAACGGTTCATGCAATTGGGCCTTTTGAGGCGGCACGGAACCAAGACATTGTAAGCAAGACGTTTCAACGCGGAGAATTCAAATGTACCGACAGGCGGCCTGTGTCATCATTCTCGGGATGGGTTGCGTGGCCCTTGCCCAAGTCGAACCCAAAACGCCCCCCGCGACTTCGGGCGCGCCCAAGGAAGAAATTCTGGTCAAAAAGGATGACGACCGGCGGGATTTGACCCTCCTGCGACGGATCTCCGAAACCAGCTTTCTCCACGAGGCCACCAAGACCACTTACACGATTCCCAAGGGCTGGACAGAAATCCGCCCGTTCCGCCTGGCGCGAAAGCTCGAACCCCGGACCAGCACCGTTCTGGGTGTGGAGCGCCAGGACCGCGACATGGTGGCTACGTTGTACTGGATACCAATCCCCATCGCTTCCAAGTTTTCCGATTGGATTCGTGAAACGGAAGTCGCCGGGGAATATGGCGAGGAATACGAGACCCTCAAAGTCGTGTACGGGGCCGACAAAGTTGGCAAGCCCACAAAGATCACCGTTGGCAACTTCGAGGTCCACAAGGTCAACGTCAAAGGCGGTCCGGATCGTGGCGAGAAATACGACGGCACGCTGTTTCTCTTCGAGGTCGCCAGCGAAGAAGGCCGTTGGATCGTGAAGGCCCGCGTTTCCTATCCCAAGAGCGACCGGCCGGAATCCGGCGAAAAGTGGTCCGAAGAAGTTCTCAGCGGTTTTGCCCGAGTTCCGGACGCAAAGACGCCCCCGGTCGTCCCGCCAGTTCCATTGGTTGAAGAAAAGAAGTGAAATTTTTCCTTTCTTTTCTTTTTAGTGTGTCCAATGTGTTCAGTTTTGAGAGGTTCCAAATCGGTCGGCGGGGATGAAAAACGCCATGTTTCCCCGCTGTTTTCGTAATCTAGTTTGCATGAAGAAGACCCTCTTCCAAAATGTCCCCTGTACAGTGTGCGGGTGCGTTTGCGACGATCTCTCCATCACGGTCGAGGGGGGCCGCATCACGTCGGCCGAGGGGGCGTGCGATCTCGCCCGGCCCCGTTTTCTGGAACAGAACGCCTATTTCCCGCCGGTGGCCGAAATTCGGGGGGAATCAGTCCCCCTGGACGAGGCCATCACGGCGGCCGTCGCCATTCTTCGGCAGGCCAAATCCCCACTGATCTACGGCCTTTCCCGCAGCACCACCGAGGGCCAACGAGCGGCCGTCGCGCTCGCCGAACTCGTCGGGGCGACCATCGACACCACAGCCGCCACCGGACACGCCCCGTCGTTGATGGCCCTGCAACAAGTCGGCGAATCGACCTGTTCGCTTGGCGAAGTGAAGTCACGGGCCGATTTGGTCATCTATTGGGGCTGCGACCCGCTCACCACCCACCCCCGGCACGTAGAGCGTTACGCCCCGCCACGACCCGGCCGGACGATTGTGGCTGTCGATGTGAGGGAAACCGCCACCAGCAAGGCCGCGAACTCGGCCATCCGGTTGAAGCCGGAATCCGATTGGGAAGCCCTCTGGACGCTGCGAGCCTTGGTCAAAGGCGTGCCGATGCCGGAGGCGAGTCCGGAATTGGCGGCCCTCGCAAACCAAATGAAATTGGCCAAGTTTGGCGTGGTGTTCTTCGGCGGCGGCCTCATCAAAGGGGCGCTGGCCAACAAAAACGTGGAAGCCCTGTTGCAATTGGTGACTGATCTGAACGATCACACGCGGTTTTACGCCCGCCGGATGCGTCGCTTCGGGGACATCGCCGGCGCCGACAGCGTTCTCACCTGGCAGACTGGCTATCCGTTCGGCGTGAATTTTTCAAAAGGTTATCCGCGTTTCAACCCCGGCGAATTCTCGGCCCCAGCAATGCTGGCCCGGCGGGAAGTGGATGCCTGTCTGTTCGTCGGCAGCGAGACAAGCGCCGAGTTCCCGCCGGAAGCCATCGAGCATTTGAAATCCATCCCGGTGATTGCTTTGGAAGCCCCGAACACCGTCACGATGGCTCCCCCGGCGGTGCGTTTCACCACGGCCGTTTACGGCGTTCACCGGCCGGGCACGGCCTATCGCATGGATGAAATTCCCATCCCTTTGCAAGTCTTGTTGCCGACTCATTACCCGTCCGATGGCGAAGTGATGGAACGCTTGCACTCGGCGATTCTTGCGGAATTGTCAGGGGATAATTGCGGAACTTTTCCGAACCCCAAGGGTTCAAAGTGTTAATCAGATTCTAACGTTTCCAACTCTTCGGGAAAGATATCATGAGCCGCTTGATGATCGTTGCCGCTTTGTGTTGTCTGGCTGTCACCTCAAACGTCGAAGCCGCCAAAAACAACAAAAAGAAGCCCAAAGTTGACCAAGGGCCGGATCTCGCTCTTCTTTTCGCCAAGTTGGATGTGAACAAAGACAACAAAGTGAGCGTTAAGGAATTTGACTCCTTCAACGGTCTCCAAGCCGCCGCCGGGGCTAAAAACGTCAAGAAGGCCAACAAAGCCAACAAGGCCGCGAAGTTTCAAATTTCCACGACGGTGGCCGCAAAGCCCGTTGTCAAAAAGCCTGTCGTCAAGAAGCCCGCCAACAAGGCCAAGAAGCCCAAAAATGGGAACAAGGCCAAGAAGCCCAAGAAGAACCAATCGAATAATCTCGCCCAGCAACGGGCCGCTTGGTTCAAGGCGTTGGACACGAACAAAGATGGCTACCTGACGCTGGAAGAGTTCACCAAGATCAAGGAAGTGATCGGCGGCGCTGCCGGGGCCAAGAAAAAGAACGCCGCGTAATTGCGGTCAACGGATCAACTCTCCGGGCCGGATGCCATCAGGCATCCGGCTCTTGTTTTGATGGCCCCATCCTGGCCTGGCGGCATCCCATCTGAATCCGAATCCTTCCTTTTCCCGATTCTCTCCAATATCTGTCCGTCCGTTCAGGCCGTTCCCGGTCCATAACACCGCTTGGAGCGACCGCAAGGTTTCGCTAACCTGAAAAGGGCGGGCGTGAGCCTTTCAACCTGATTAGGTGTCCGTTCGGAAAGGATTTCGAGGGCCGGCTGACCCCGTGATCACACGATGATGTTCCTGTTTCCAAATTTCGAGACTCTTCGACTGGCGTTGGGCGGCGGGCAAATCCCGCCCGAGATGGCCGGCGCGCCCGTCGAGGCCGTTTTCTCGGCTGATCGTCTGTCGGTTCAATCGCCACAGGGTTCACCCTCCAAAACCGTCGTGGCGAACCTCAAAAAACTTGGCGTCACCACGGCGAAAGAACACTATTCCGGCACGCCGGAAACATTTCTTTGTTGGGCGCAACTGCTCCCGACCACCAAGAGCCAGCACACACCGGAATTGGGTTCCAACACGCCGATTCTCTTCGAGATGTCCCCGGAGGAATTTCCGGAACTCGTCAACGAGATGCTCCGGTTGGGCAACGACCGTCAGAGTTTCCGCACAATGGCCGATGCCGACGGATCGGCTTCTCGCGTGCTTCTGAAAGTGCTTGGCCCGCCGTATTACACGTTGCTCCGGGCCATCGACCGGGTGGCTCCGTCCACCATCGTGGCCTATTCCGAAAGCTCGCCCGGCTTGTGGATTCAATACGGGCACACCCATCCTCTGCTTGGCCAGTTGAAGCCCCCCGCCGGACAACACATCCTGATGCGGGCCGGGCGGGGCTGGACTGTGACGGACGACGCCCCCTATGCGGACATCTACGAAGCACTCGACGTGGTGCTGCCGGAAAATCCGGTGGAATGGCAGGAATCCACTCTAAAAGGTAAACTGGTCGTTCCCCTGCGGCTTGTGCCGGGCAACGCCGCCGACCTGCCGGATTTTTGGGTCGTCACCGAGGATGCCGTCAATCAATTGGACGCCCTCGTGCGGAACGCGGACGACCGCCTGATGCAACGACTCGCCTTCGCCATTGCCAGCAACGAAAACGGCCCGCCCACCATCGTTTTGAAAACCCGGCCATCCAAGTTGCAACCTCCCGCGTTGCCGCTCGACAACGCCATCGGTTTCAAGCCGTTCTGGAAGTTGCCGAACCTGTTCCTCCCCGTCGGCAAACGGCTGATGCCGACGCTGCGCCGGGAGGCCGTGCGGAAACTCCTCGCCGAAGACCCGGCTCAAGTCGTCTGGCTGATGCCGACCGCCACGAACGACTTCACGCCGGAAACATTGCCGGACACCGCCTTCCGGCCGCTGGAAGACTGGATCGATTACGTCATCGACCATGACCGCGAGGCCCTCGCTAGTTGGGTTCGGGCCACTCAGTTCGACTTTGAATCGTTCCTCTGCAAAGAGGAAAATGTCGAACCGCCGAAAGATGCTCCGCCACCGAACAAGAAGGGCAAAGGCCGCAAAGACGGCAACAAGTCTCCCGGAATTGAAGAAACCAAGGACGCCCTAAACGGCCCCTCCTCGGCCAGTTCGTTTGCCAGCAGTCTGGACCGGCCATCCGAACTACCGGCGGCTCCGAGCGAACTGCGGGTGAAACGCGAACAGATGGAGCAGGATTTTCTCGCCGTCACCGGGCCGCTCGACGCGGACGAACGAGTGAGACTCTGGCCGGAGCTGGCCAGGCTAAACGCCTCCCTCAATGACCTGACCGAATCGGCCATCTGCTGGACAAACGCCCTCTGGGAAGAAACCGCCGACAACACCGACATGGTGTGGGCGTGGCTCCGCAGCGAAGACCGCGATGCCCGTAAAATTCCGACGGACATCGAATTCGACCTTGTGCTAAGCGGCAATTCGCCAAGCGGCCAGCAAGTGCGGGCGCTGGCGGTGCGAACCATTTACGCCTGCGGACTTGACCTGCTGCCAGCCTCCCTCACCGACCGGCTTCCGGCCATCCGGGCTTTCCTTGAACAACACGAAGGCGTGTTGGGGGCGCGCACCGTCTGGCTGGCGTGGCACGCCCTGTCGAAAGCCGCCGATGGCTCGGCGGACGTGCTGGCCCTCGCCCGCGTTCGGGACCGGTTGCTAAGCCGACTGTTTACGGAAGGCTTAAACAAAGAACGGGACTTGCCCTATTTCCTACGCGCCGGCGGCGAACAATCCGGCGAACGGATGCGCGGCCTGCGGGAACGGGCCATGCGGCTGTTTCGCCTCGTCGAAAAGTGGCATCACCACGACGACGTGAAGGTAAACCGCCCTTATGTGGAACTGATGTTCGCCTTCGGCTTTGCCAAGTTGGGCGAGATCACGACCGCCCGCGATCTGATGAATACCGCCCGCTCGCAATTGCTGGCAGACAAGGCGAAAGGTTCTCCGGACCAAGTCCATGAATTCCTTGGCAAAGCCTTCTGCTGGCGGATTGAAAACGCCATCAAGGGGGAGACGCACGCCGGTCCCTTGCCGGACGACATGATGAACCGGTTGGCGAAGATGGATGACGGCCGGAACAACCTGCCCAGCCTCAAGTATGTCGTGGACCGGATGCGGGAGGAATACTGGACCCTTGAGCCGGATCAAAAAACTCGGGCCTACGCGACTTGGTACGGCAAGAGCATGGAGCTTTTGCGGGCCATCGCCGATCTCGCCAATGTGAAAGATCAGACACGCCTCGAAGAAGCAATCCGCAAACTGACCAGATCGGCCACCACCCCGGAAGGCCGGTTGGCCGTCTATGCCGGGGTGCTTCCGCATGCCGCGCGGGCTGGTGAGTCGCTGGCCGTGGAACTGCTCACCAAAGTGCCGGTGTTGATGGCCGAGAGCCAGCGTGGCGAACAGGCTGTCACCTTGGCGATGACCCAATGCCAGATTTTGGAACGGGCAATCCATGTCGCCGGTCACTTCAACCGAACGGACTTGGTGCGGGGACTCTTCGACTCGTTCCTCGATTTTGTGAAACGTCAAAAGACGCCGCAAGCCCAATACGACGCGATCAATCGCATTGCCGGGGAAGGCATTCGCAATCTGCGGCGGCTTGGCCTGCGTGATGAAATTGACCGGTTTCTGAAGCAGATCGCCGATTCACTGCTCGGCGGCAAACCGCTTGATTACATCCGTCGCACCGCCGGAGCCTCATGGCCGGACCTCTTGTGCGCGCTGTTGAATCTCGCGGAAGGCTGGCAGTTTTTCGGGGCATTCGACCAGGCCAGGCCAATTTTGGACGAGGCCCGCTCGACGATTTACGGCAACGCGAAAGAGCCGAAAGACAAGCGAATCGTTTTCAAGAATATCACACGGATCGTGCAAGCCTATATTTCGGCTTCCGCACACGGGCCGATTCATGACGCCTTGAACCGAATTGAGGAACTGTTCCAACACTTGGAAAAGTTGCCAAATACTTATACGACGGCCTCGCACTTTTCCCGGTTGCATCTGGACATCGTAGAAGAAATCGTGCGATCATTGATCCACGACAATCTGGCGGACAGCGGTTCGGCCCGTCGCTGGCTGGACGAGGACGAGTATCTGGTGCGACGCCGGATTCACTCGGATTTTCAAGTTTTTCTCGACCAAAGCAAGCTGGCGTGAGATGGCTGGTCTCTTCGCATCCAAGGAGTTACACCATGCGTTTCTGTTCACTCCTCGTTCTCGCGTTTTCCATCCCGGCCGCTTCCGCTCATTTCGCCTATGTCGTCCCCGAAGGGCCAAACAAAGGCCGGGTGGTGTTTAGCGACAATTTGAAGGCCGACGAAAAAGTCACGGTCGAACGGCTGGCGAATCTCAAGCTCCAACTTGTGACCGATGGCAAGGCCGAAGACATCGCCATGACCCTCGACAAGAAGGCCAACCTCTACCGGATCGAGGTTCCCGGCGGGAATGCCCGCGTGGTGGCCGGGTCAATCAATTACGGGGTGTTGCAACGAGGTGACGCAAAACCGTTCCTGTTGAAGTATTACCCGAAGGCGATTTTCGGCGACTGGTCCAACGGGGCGGGCGTGATGGCCGGGAAGGCCGTGCCGCTGGAAATCTCACCAGTGAAAGATGGCGCCAAAATTCGCTTTTTGGTCACTCACAAAGGCCAGCCATTGGCCAAGGCCGAAGTGAGCGTGCTGATTCCGGGAGAGGAAAAAGCAAAGACCGTCGCAACGGACGAAACCGGCCACACAGAGTTCTTCGAGAAAGCCGGTCAATACGGCGCGCAAACCAAACATGCCGAGGCCACCGTCGGCGAAGTTGACGGCAAGAAATACGACGAAGAACGGCTTTACGCCACGCTGGTGGTCACGATTGGCAAATAACCATCACGGGAACGCCCGCCCGATGATCTGACCTCGACAACTCCCCCGCTCCACGCTATTTACCGGAACACTCGCAACCGGCCCTCGTTTCGTGAGCGGTTTGTTCATGCCGTTTCCCTCCCTGTTCAAACGAAGATCTTTCGTGGCGGCCATCCTCGCATTGGCGGGGATCATTGGCCTGCCAGACCAAGCGGCGGCCCAGACATCGCTTCAACGCATCCACGGGTTATTTCACCAAGAAGTGTTCCCCAAACCCCCGGCCCCGCCATCGAACACGCTGAGCGATTTTCGCTGGCTGGGAACCGGTGACGATGCGTTTTACACGCTCGCCCTGATCGGCGTCGTGGTCACTTCTCCCGTCTGGGTTCCGGCGACACTGTTCGATTCCGGTTACAACGTCGATTGCCGCTGGCCGGCATATCCGTACATGCGAGAAGAGGAAAACTGCTCCGTCTTGGGATACTGCCCGAAGGGCCGTCTTGAAAACAATCAGTATTGGGACAATCCGCTGTGCGTGAAGGAATGGTCCCTGCGAAGCTCTCTGGAGGTTGGGAATGATTTTGCCGGGGTCAACCGCCTTGGGGGAGAATTGTTCCTGGACACCAACTACTACCGGCTCGGCTTTCTTAGCCATGTGAATTATTACCGGGAAACCGCTCAAGGTTCGACGGCCGATGCTTTGATGACTGACGCCAACGTCACCTTCCGGGCTGTGCAAAACAACAGCATGTTCTTGCATGTGGGTTTTGGCGGCCGGATGTGGAACTCCTTCGACGAGACTCACGGCGGCGTGAACTTCCTTTACCGAGCGGATTTCTTTCCTCTCAAACCACTGCACATCACCATGATCGGAGAGGCAGGCAATCTGGACAAATTGCTATTCACGCACCTTCACGCGAACATCGGGTTTATTTGGAGACACGGCGAAGTGTTTCTTGGCTACGACTGGACGCATATTTCCCGTGTGGACTTGCAAGGTCCGACGATCGGTTTGCGACTGTGGTTTTGAGGAAGGTGGATCAGAACCAGACCCGAATGCCGACCAGCGGACCTTGAAGCGTCACCCCGGCAAAACGGGTCCAGTCATAGCCGAGATAGATTTCTCCCTGCCGCCAGTTCATGCCGATTTGCGTGCGGAAGTGCATGATGAAGGACTGGTCGAGATTGCCGAGTTCGTAAATCGTCGACAGGTTCACCGGTTCGCCGGGGAACAGATCGCCACGATAGAAGGCGTTGAACCCGCCGGAAAAATCTCCCAGCGAACTCCACATCCGCATCCCGGCCCCGACGTGCATTTGCAACCATTCGCTTTGCGTGAGCCGATAGGTGAGGTTCACATCGGACATCAAGGCTGTTGGGGCCTTCCCAAACGGGTTGTACTCGCGGTACCAATTCCAATTGGTCATCACGCCAAGGCGGTAAAAATTCGTGTCAAGAAAGACCTGCCCGCCAATCCGGCTTAGGTCGTCGAAGTTGCTCCCGGTGTCCACGGAGGCCCGCACAGACCAGCCCTTGGTAATCAGGGCGTTGTCCCAATAATCACCGACGTTGTTCTCCGGTTTGCAATTCGCCTGCCGGACGAGGCCGGCCGTCGGATACGCATAGGGGTATTTCGGAAACAAGAGATTATCTTCGTCAAAGATCGCGCTCGGCAGCCAGAAGGGAACCGTCGCTATGACGCCAAGCCCGGTGGCCAATCCGATCAGGGCCGTGTCGGCCGCCGGCCCCTGGACTTGGTTCCAGAGATTGTTGTAAGTGTTGTTGTCACGGGGATTATCCGGGAACCGGAAGTTCGGCCCCGGATGCATGTGATTGTAAATCTGTTCGAGCCGCGTCTGCGCGTGAGCGCCTGCGGGAAGGCAAAATATTGCCAGCCCGGCCACGAGCGTCACGATACGGCGGCGCATGAAGGTGATCCCCGACAAGGCGAGTCGGATGTCCCATAACGCACTTTGATGATCTTGGCGAGGGAATTTTTGAAATCATTTTCGCTGGCAAGCCATTTCTGCCTGTGTTAAGATCTGACTCTCGCCTTGCTGGCCTATCCCACCCCACCCGTTCCGAGGTGTCTTGTGAATCGCATTGTCGCCGCCTTGTTGCTTGCCGCCCTACCCGCCTTTGCAACCGCCGCCGAGCCAACCCCGCCCGCCAAGGTCGAAATCGGCCAACCCGCCCCCGCTTTCAAGATCAAGGATGCCTCCGGCAAGTTGATCGATCTCGCCGAGTTGACGGCCAAGGGGCCGGTGCTCGTCCGTCTGACCTGCGGTTGTTCCGGTTGCGACAAGGAACTGGCTTATTTCCAGAAATTGGACGAAGCCTACAAAGGCGCTGGTCTGGTGAGTCTGTATGTGTTCAAGGAACCGGACGCTAAGATGGAAAAATACGCCGCCGAGAAGAAACTGGGAATGATGTATGCGGTTGACCCGAAGGGTGAAAGCTGGACGACGTTTCAAACCAAGGCCATGCCGACGAACTTCTTGATCGCCAAGGGGGGCAAGATCGTCTCCATCGCCTCGGGATGCGAAACGAACGGGTTGATTGCGAATTTTGTGTCGAAGAAAGCCGGAACCCTGTTGGGAACCGAAGTGGTCGATGTGAAGGCCAAAACGGAAGTCAAAAAGTAATCAATCAAAGTGGCTCGGGCGGGAATCGAACCCGCACGCCTTGCGGCACAGGCTTCTAAGACCTGCGTGGCTGCCAGTTACACCACCGAGCCGGGATGTCTGCCATTTTTTATGCCCCCCGAAGCAATGGTCAATTCGGCTTTGGGGAACGGCTGAGATTCTGTTCAAGAGACGGCTCGCCCCACGGGTGGCTTTGTCTCAGATCATTTTTGGCGAGGCCACTCTTTTCCGTGCGGCCGACAAAATCCGATAATCACCACATGATCGTCGTATTTTGAAGGCGCCAAGAATGAATTGGGCCAAATCATTTGCCGCTTCCATCCACTTGAAAGGATGGGCCATGACCGGGCCGGTTATTGAACCGGCCACTTTGTGTTCCATCATCACATCATTGGCGACAGAATCTAATACTCACCTGCGGGGCGGGATGCGAAACCTCTTGGATCTGCCTTGGGTTTGCGAACTCGCCCGTTCAACTCCTGTTCGTGAGGCGGCCTCTTCCGTTCTCGGGTTGGATTGTTTCGCCGTGAGAGGTCTTTTCTTTGACAAGTCTGTCGATGCGAACTGGCGAGTGCCGTGGCATCAGGATTTGACTGTTGCCGTCAGGGAAAAGCATGAGGTTGAAGGATTTGGTCCTTGGTCAATCAAGGCTAATGTGCATCATGTCCAGGCTCCCGAGATTTTGCTGACGCACATGCTTGCCGTGCGCATTCATTTGGACGATTGCGGACCGAACAACGGGCCTCTTCGCCTAATTCCAAACTCCCACTCCATAGGGATTCTTTCGCCTGCGTCGATTGAGAAATGTGTCACTGACCGAGAACCAGAGGTTGGCGTGGCCGAGGCGGGGTCCATCTTGGGATTTCGCCCGCTGCTCCTCCATGCGTCAAGTTCGGCCTCCGAACCTTGCCATCGACGGGTGATTCATTTGGAATTCGCCGCGTTCACATTGCCGGGCGGTCTTGAATGGCGTTGGCGGGTTTGAGTCTACGGATCAATTCACTTCTCTTTTTGTCACTCACTTGAACGATCACGTTTTGTTCAAGTGAGCGACAAGAAACCTGTTTACGCCCGAGCCACCTTCATAAACGCCTCACGTAATTTGTTCGTGATCGGGCCGGGTTTGCCGGTGCCGATAATACGGCCGTCGCAATCGGTGACGGCAATCACCTCGGCGGCCGATCCGGTCAGGAAGCACTCGTCGGCGGCGTAGATGTCATGGCGGGTCATCGTGCATTCTTGCAGCGGGATCTTGGCTTCGCGGGCCAGTTGCATCACCACATCGCGGGTGATCCCTTCAAGAATGCCGGCGTCTGTCGGCGGAGTCTTCAACACACCGTTTTTGACAATGAAGACGTTGTCGCCGGTGCATTCGGCCACTTCGCCCTTGTGGTTGAGCATCAGGGCCTCGAAGCAACCCGCCCGGATGGCCTCAATCTTTGCCAGAATGTTATTCAGATAATTCAGCGACTTGATCCGCGGATTCAGGGCGTTCGGATGGTTGCGGATCAGCGAGGCCGTGACGATCCTCATGCCGCTGTCGTACAATTCTTTCGGATACAAGCTGATGTCGTCCACGATCACGATGACGTTCGGCTTGCAACCTCGCGGGTCCAGCCCCAGGTTGCCCGGCCCGCGCGTGACCACCAACCGGATGTAGCCGTCCACCTTGTTGTTGATTTTTACCGTGTCCTCGACGGCCTTCTGGACCTCGGCCGGAGACATGGGGATTTCAAGAGTGATATGTTTGGCCGACTCGAACAGCCGGGCGATGTGTTCCGGGTGTTTGAAAACCTTGCCGGAATAGACGCGGATGCCCTCGAAAACACCGTCGCCATAGAGGAGGCCGTGATCGTACACACTGACTTTGGCGTCCGCTTTGTCGAAAAATTCGCCGTTGATATAAACCCGCGTCATGAGTCGCCTTTCGTTCCACTCGGGAGAGGCGACAGACTTTCAGCATTCCGCGAGAACAGCACGCTCCACGGGTAGCTCGCCGAGCCGGCCGGACGTCATCCGGACGACGCGGTCGGTTTGTCGCACCAACTCTAGGTTATGCGTCACCATCAGGATCGTCACGCCTTGATCCCGGTTGACGGACTTGAGCAGTTCGACAATGTCCTTGCCGCTGTCCGTGTCGAGATTTCCGGTCGGTTCGTCGGCGAACAAAATCTTCGGCTTGGCGACCAGCGCGCGGGCAATGGCCGTGCGTTGCATCTCTCCCCCGGAGAGTTCGCGGGGCTTGTGGTGCAAACGATGGCCCAACCCTACCCGTTCGAGCATTTCCGTGGCGTTTCGCACGGCTTCTCGTTTTCGCCCCATCCAGTTAAAGACTCCGGCTCCGACAAGGGCGGGCATCATCACGTTTTGCAACGTCGTAAGTTCCGGCAGCAGGTGGTAAAACTGGAAAATGAAGCCGAAAGTGCCGTTGCGAAGCCGGTTTTGCTCCGAACGGCCCAAGTTGTCGATGCGACGCGGCCCAAGCATGACCATGCCGGAATCGGGTTGGTCAAGCGTGCCCATCACATGCATCAGCGTAGACTTTCCCGAACCCGAAGCGCCGACAACCGCAAGGAATTCCCCGCTCTCAATGACGAGGTCAATGCCCTTGAGGACTTCGACGACGTTGGCATGCCGACGGTAGGTTTTGCGAAGATTCTGCACGGAGATCATGAGCCTGTTTCCCACCAACGGTTAATGCGGTCGAAGTTAGAACCGACAGCTGCCAGCCTTAGCATCTCACTCATACCGCAACGCTTGCACCGGCTTCAACCACGCGGCCCGGATGGCGGGCCACACGCTGAACGCCACCGCAATCGAGATTGCCCCGACGTTGACCAAAAGCACGGTCATCGGTTCGATCTTCGTCGGAATCTGGTCGAAGTAATACACATCCGGGCTGAAACCCACCCCCGTCATCGCAAACAGGAAATGCTCGATGGGATTGATGAAAATCGTGATTAACAGGCCCAAGGCCGTGCCGAAACCGGCGCCAAAGACGCCGAGCAGCAACCCGTATCCGAGGAAGATTTGCAAAATCCCCCGGTCGGAGGCGCCGAGCGATTTGAGGATGCCGATGTCCCGGGTTTTTTCCCGCACGATCATCGAGAAGATGGCGAGGATGCAAAACCCGGCCACGCCGACGATCATGAACAGCAGCAGATTCAGCAATCCGCGTTCGATGTTGATCGCCTTCAACAGGGAGGTTTGTTTGTCCTCCCATGTGTTAACCTGAAAGAAATATTCCTGCGGAAAGAGCTTCCGCAATTCAGCCACCACTAACGGGGCCTTTGAATAATCTTTCAGCCGGATTTGAATGTGCGTAACGTGGTTCCCCATCGCCCGGAGACGTTGCAGGTAATCAATGGGCACATACACATACCGCGAATCGTATTCGGTCATTTCCGTGCGGATCGAGTCCGCGACGGCGAAACTGGAAAACACCGGCTCTAGATTCTTCTTGCCCGCCCCGACGGTCATCAGTTTGATGGTGTCGCCCGGCAGCAGGATCGGCTTGTCTTCCACCTTCCCGGTTTTGGGGTTGGTATGCCGATAATGGGTGATGCCAAATCCGGGGATGGCCCCGACGGGCGATTGCGGCTCGGCCGGCGGCGGGGCGATAGCGGGTGGATCATCCGGGTTTTGCGGCAACCGTGGCGGCGGCAGCATGGGGTTGAAATAAGACCAGCGGTTCATCGCCTCGGGCGTGAGATCAAACGAGGGATTGGCTGAGCGCTCGTCTTGTTTGAAATACTTCCCGAACCCGCCGACTAGCGAACGTGTTTTGGGGTCGGTCCCCACGATGTTGACGGGAATGGTCACCTGTTCGCGGTTTGGCCCCACTTCGTAACTAAGCATCCCGAAGACTTCGATGGTCGGGGACATCGCTTCGATATATTCGGCGACGGAGGAATTGCGAATCCGCTCCATCATGTCATCGGTTTCGAGCGGGAAACCGTTGTAGCTGGGGGATTCGACGATCACATCAGAGAGGAGGCCGTGGAAGCGGTCCTTCAGCTTGTTGCTGAACCCGGCCATGACGCTGTTGACAACGACGAGCGTGGCCACCCCAAGCATCACGCTGACGATGCAAACAAACGCGAGAAACCGCGTCCGGAGATATTTCCAGCAAAGCAAGACCTTGTACATGGGGGCTGATTCCTTTCGGCCACCTTTGAGTGTCGCCTTCGGCGACAGGGTTTAGGGTTTAGGGTTTAGGGTTTGGCTACGATACCAATGGGGGCAGCCCTCTCCCTCGCTTGGTAATCTTGTGTCTGCCAAACCCTAGACCCTAAACCCTAAACCCTGTCGCCGAAGGCGACTCCTAAACCCTAAACCCTGTCGCCGAAGGCGACTCCTAAACCCTTAACACGTCATTCCGGCCGCAATAGCGGGAACAAGATCACATCCCGGATCGTCTGCGTGTTTGTCAGCAGCATCACCAATCGGTCGATGCCGATGCCCAGGCCACCGGCGGGGGGCATGCCGTGGCGTTGGGCACGGATGAAGTCGTGGTCCATCTTGGCCATCGAGTCTTCGTCCTTCATCCCCACCAGTTGCCGCTTGAAGGTTTCTTCCTGCGTCAGCGGGTCGTTCAGTTCGGTGTAAGCGTTCGCCAGTTCCATCCCGTGGACATACAACTCGAACCGCTCGGCCATCCGGGCGTCACCGCGCTGTCGTTTCGTCAGCGGGCAGATGGCCGCCGGGTAATCGTGCACGAACACCGGGCCGACTAGTTTGTCTTCCACGCAATGCTCAAACAAGGAATTCACGATCACATCGTGTTCCTTCCCGGCCGTCGGCAGGTGGAACTTCTTGGCCGCTTCGATCACGGCCGCCGGGTCGTGCATGTCGCAACCGGCGTGTTCTTTCACCAAATCCGCGTATCTGGCCCGTTGGAACGGCGGGGAGTAATCGACCGTCTTGTCGGCCCACGGCCGCACACGGCCGCCGCCGATGGCGTCCACGCAGGCGACGATCAACCCTTCGGTCAGGTCCATCATCGAGCGGTAATCGCCGTAAGCCTGATAGAGTTCCATCATCGTGAACTCGGGATTGTGCTTGTGGCTGATCCCCTCGTTCCGAAACACCCGGCCGATTTCGTAAACCTTTTCCATCCCGCCGACGAGCAGACGCTTTAGATGCAATTCAAGGGCGATCCGCAGAAACAGCGGGATATCAAGGGCGTTGTGATGCGTCTCGAACGGCCTCGCGGCCGCTCCCCCGGCGATGGCATGCAACGTCGGTGTTTCGACTTCCATGAAGTCGAGGCCATCCAGATAGTTCCGCATCGTGCGGATGATCTTCACCCGTTGCTTGGCCCGCGTCAGCGTGTCCGGCGAGTGAACCAAGTCGAGATAGCGATGCCGCAGGCGATACTCGATGTCCTCCATCCCAAAGTGGACGGTCGGATGCGGTTCCAGCGACTTCGAGAGAATCGTGAGCTTGGTCGCCCGGATCGACAATTCGCCCCGACGGGTCTTCCCGAACGCCCCTTCGACGCCGATCAGGTCGCCGAGGTCAAGCAGGTTAGCCAGCTGCCAGCCGAGGTCGCCAATCTGCTTCTGGCCGAGCATCACCTGCACACGGCCGGTGTGATCCCAAATGTCGAGGAAGAAGAGCTTTCCCTGATCCCGCCGCTGGACAATCCGCCCGGCGGCAATCACCTTCGGGTTGGCGTCCGGCTTCGTGTCGTCGAACGGCAGGGCCTCCAGTTCCCGAATCGTCCCGATGGGTTGATGGCCGTCAAACCGGCCCCCCCAAGGGTCGATGCCGAGGGCTTCGATCTTGTGGAGTTTCTCCAAACGCACGGCCGCATGTTCGCTGGCGGTGGGTTCCGGGGCGGGATTCGGATTCGGTGATTCTGCGGACACTAGGGTACTCGGGGGTCAACGACCAGTCAGGGTGTCAGTTCACGAAGTTGAGCGATTGTAGCCAGTCTGGGAAACCTGTCAATTGCAGCTATCGGGATCGAAAGATACGAAGAGAAGACTTCATGCAAAGTTCGCAAAGAGGACGCAAAGTTCGCAAAGGATTGATGATAAAAATGAAGGCTTTGCAGCCGGAAAGATCATCAATTCATTTCGTTGACTCTTTGCGGGCTTTGCGTCCCCTTTGCGAGCTTTGCGTGAACTCTTATTTCTTTCCACTCCACGCCTTACGGAAGAAGTTGATCCAGTTGCCGGAGAAGATTTTTTCCACGTCCGTGTCGGTGTAGCCCCGGCTTTTCAAGATGTCGCCGATCTTGCGCACGTCGGAAATGGTGTTCAGGTCCATCGGGGTTTGTTCCGTGCCGAAGCCGCCGTCGAGGTCGGTGCCGATGGCGGCGTGGTTGGTGTTGCCGGCCAGTTGGCACACATGGTCTATGTGATCGACATACGTGGCCATCGTCACGTTCGCGCTTTGCGGGGTGGATTCTCCGCGAACCCATCCGGGGGCGAGCATCCACGCATCCAAAGCCGAGCCGATGACGGCCCCACGCGAGATCAATTGTTTGATGTGCCGGTCGGGAAGTTGTCGCTGATCGTCCACCAGTGCCCGGCAATTGTGGTGGCTGGCCAGCACCGGGCCGCCGTAGCAATCCAAGGCTTCGTCCATCGCCTGATCTGCGAGATGAGTCACATCAAGGATCATCCCGGCCTTTTCCATCTCCCGCAGAAGCGGTTTGCCGGGGGGAAACAACCCGCCGACCGTCCCCGTTCCGTGGGCATACGGGCTGACACCGTAGTGCGATGGCCCGATGATCCGCAAGCCGTTGGCATACCACTCATGAACCTGTTCCGGGTCCAACACCGGGTCGGCCCCCTCCATGCTGAGGATGAAACCGAGCGGGTCCGATGAGACGCCGGTCTTCCAAGCTTCGACGTGTTTGTCGAGAGCGGCCACATCCTTGATCCAGCGAAGATGACCGGCTTTTTCCAAGGCGATGTAGTAGGCCATTTGCCCGTGGGCGCAGGCGTAGGCCGAGTTCATGTTTGCAAATCGCTGAATCGGCGGCTTCAAATCCGGTCGAAACAGCCGGGCGAGCAGGGTGGCGATGAAGATCCCGAAGCCCCCCTTGCGGAGTTCGGGAAATGTCACGGTGCCTCGCCCGCGAGCCTTGAAGTCGCTCTCCCGCCCGGAGGTCTCCAATCGGCGAATTTCCTCCACCGACAGGAGCAGATCACGGTTCCAGTCAATCGCGTTCCATGCCAGGTCCAGGTGGGCATCGAAAATCAACATCGGAAAAATTCTCTCGGGTTCTTCTCGGTGGTGACAGTCTATCGAACGGGAGATTTCTTCAAGAAAACATCGGATTGGATCACATCGGTTATTTTTTGCCTTCGATCTTCAAAATCGCCTCTTTGATCATCCGTTCGCCGTCTTCCGGAGAATTTTCGAGGAGTTTGCGCAGTTTTGGCAGCGCCTCCTTGGCTGCCGGCCCGAATTGACTCAAGGCATGGATCGCCGGATAGCGGAATTCCTGCTCGTCGAGCATCGCGATGAGACGCGGCGAGGCCGCTCCCGCTTTCGGGCCGATATTCCCCAAGGCATACGCGGCCGAATTGCGAATTGACTTGTCATCAAGGGCCTCCATCAGAACCGGGATGGCTGGCTCGGCCGTCGCGCCAAGGCGGCCCAAGGCGTTTGCGGCCGCGTGTCGCAGAAAATCATCTTTTCCCTTGAGGAAATTAATCAAAACAGGAACGGCGGGGGCGGCGTCTTGACCGGCCTGACCAATCACCCCAACGGCCGCCAGACGGACTTCGGTTTCCGGGTCGTCCAACGCCTTGAGCAAGGCGGGGACGGTCTTGGGGGATTTCATTGTTCCCAAGGCATGGATAACGGCCGTCCGGCATTCGGGGTCCGTGTCATTCGTCCGTTTCAAGAGTTCCGGCAGAACTATTTCCGGGTTGAGGCCGGGCATCGACGAGAGAGCATGAAGGGCGGCCAGCCGCTGATCGTCGCTGTCCAGTTTTTTGAGAATGATTGGAACCACAATCTTTGCATCGCCAAGTTTGCCCAGAGCGGGGGCCGCCCAGTGGATCGTCGACTCGCGGTCGAGCAACTTGATTAGGGCTGGAACGGCCGAGACCGCTTTTGGACCAATGGCCGCCAAGGCATTGGCCGCCGCCGGACCTTCGCGTGTCGTGAGCATCCTGATGAGCGGATCAACCGCCTCGGCCGCATCAGGGCCGAGACGGGCGAGGGCGTAGGCGGCCGTGCCCCGGATGGCCGGTTCTTTCAATGCTTCGATCAGAACCGGAAGGGCCGGGCGGGCGGCTTTTCCAAACTGCCCAATCGCATTAATCGCGGCATGACGTTTTTCGATGTCGGCGGATTTGACCGCTTCGATCAGCACCGGAACGGCGGCCTCCTGTTTCGGGTCAATCTGGGCCAACGCCTCGGCCGCCGCGATGGCGACGGTTCGATCCTTGTCGCCAAGCATTTTCGCCAGCGCCGGACCGGCTTCGCCAGCCTCATCGTCGTCGAAGCCTCTCAATGCCTGAATCACTTGGGGACGAGAGTATTGACCGTCCGTCAACGCCCGGATGAGAGAGGGGACAGCCGGTTTGCCAACGGATTGGATCGCATCGACGCCGAATTGCCGATCACGTTCTTCCGCATCGTTTCGGAGCAAAGCAAGCAGGGTCGGCACACCTTTGTCGGTGCCACGGGTGACGGCCGCCAGAGCCATCGCCAAGGTGTACCGCTTTTCCTCCTTGGCGGTTTTGAGCCGTTCAATCAACCGGTCGGCCGCCGGGGCGCCTTTGGGGCCAAGCGTGTTCAAGGCCCGGCAGGTTTCTTCAAAAATCATGTCGTCATCGGTGGAGAGCGCTTCCAGCAACACGGGCACAGCCGCAGGATCGGCGCTCGTTTGGGCGAGGGCAATGGCCGCCCTTGTCTGAATTGATTTGTTAGGTGATTTCAACAAGCCGACGAGTTTAGGGGCGGCTTCCGCACCCTCCCGGTACAACCGGCCTAGGCTAATCAACGCCCCGATCCGGAGAGAGTCATTGCGGGCGTTATCCTCGGCCAATTGAATCAGGGCGGGAACCGCCAATTTGCCGGCTGATCCCAGCGAGGCACCAATCATCTCCCGGTCATCGTCTTTGCCGGTGGTGTATTCCTTCATCAATGCCGCCACCGCTTTCGGCGATTTCCTTCCGGCCGCCGCCAACACCGTGATTGCTTGGGGCCGGGCGGTTTTCGACTTCAAAAGAGTGATGACCCGGTCAACGGCCTTTTCGTCCAAGTCGAGTTGCGACAAGGCGAAAGAGGCATCCAATCGGCTTTCGTCGTCCTTGCCACTGAGAGCGGTCAGTAATGCGGTGATCGCCGCCGGTGATTTTGTCTGGCCAAGCGCCTGGCAGGATTCGCTTCGGATTTCCCTGTCCTTAAACGCCATCCCGGCAATCAAGGCGGCTTGCACCGCCTCGTCGCTCGGCATCTGTCGAGACAGGACCAAGGCCGCGCAAACTCGCATGCGGACATTCCCGGAGCCGAGGGCCTCCTTCAACGCCGTGGCGTCCGATTTGGAAAGTTTGGCGTTCCGCAAGGCGCGGGCCGCCCGCAAACGGCCGGCGTCCGGTCGTTCGGCGTTTGTCACATATTTCACCAATTCGGGAACGGCCCGCCGCCCCATGCCCATCAGGGCGCCGGTGGCCTCGCCGGATTCCTGATCGTTCACCAGCGATTCGATCAACACGGGCAGGATGGTTTTGTCGTGTTCGCCAGCTTGCTGCAACAACATGGCCGCCTTGACACGGATGCCAAGATTCTTGTCGGCCAGGGCTTTTTCCAATTCCTTGACAGCGGCCGACGGATCGGCCGATTCGGAAAGCATCTCAATTGCCAGCAACCGAACGGCTTCGGTCTCATGACCGAGAGCTTTGGCGAGGGCGGGGGTGGCGTCACCCGACCGGCAGATTTGCTCGAGGGCTTCCCGGTAAAGTTTGTTCTCGTCTTCGGCATTGGCCGCGAGAAGATCGGGAATGGCCGATATCGCCGCTGCACCGAGTTGGCCAAGAGAGGTGGCCGCCGCCAACCGCACTGGCTCGGCTTGATCCCCCAACGCTTTCGTCAGAACCGGAACCGCTGTTTTGGCCCGTAGTTCGCCAAGCCGGGTGGCCGCACGGGCGCGAAGATCAGACGACCGGCCTTCGCCCAATGCCGTCAACAATACCGGAGTGATTGAGGCGGCCTTGGCCTCGCTTCCATCGCCCAAGGCAATCGCCGAATAGCCGCGAACATCAACAGATTCTTTTTCGTCGGCCAACGATTTGGCCAATGATTTCCGAACCTCTTCCGGCAAATCCTTCCCGATGACGAGAAACCCTTGGATGGCACCGCAGCGAATCCGGGCCGGGTATTTCTTGTCCGCAAGCGGGGCGAGCAGCGAAACAACCTGCGGTTGAGAACGCAAACCAGCCTCGGCTCCGAAACGAGTCCAGGCGTCTTCTTCGTCCAAGCCAAGAACCAATGCCATCAACGCGGCCTCCGCCGCCGGTTCACCCAAACCGGGCCGGGCCACCGCGCCCGGCAGAGGACCAGCCTTGGCCGCGAGATTCCGCAATCCCTTTTCGGACATCATCCCCTCGGTGCGTCCGACCGAGTTGTCGGCTTTCAGGGCCACATAAGTCGGGACCGCCGTCACCTTAAACTTCTCGCTGAGTTGAGGGTGCTTGTCGATGTCGATTGTGATGATCGGCAGCCCTTCTTTTTCGAGTTTGTCAACGATCGGTTTCATGTCGCGACAAGGGCCGCACCAAGTGGCATAAAAATCAAGAAGCCCGGACACCGGCTGTCGGCCCAAGGCGACGATGGCCGTGGCCGCCTGTTTTCGGACGTCCGGATTGGCATCATCGAGAATGCTCATCAATTCGGGCACAGCCGGGACACCCTTCGCCCCGAGTTTGCCAATCTGGGTGGCCGCTTCGGCTCGGGAATCATCCTGTCGGAGTTTGACAAGAAGGGCCGCCAGTTCATCGACCGCCGGAGGCGTGGCGGGCTTCCGGGCAGGCCGCTCCGGCCGGACTCGCTCCTTTGGCGGGACGATTACCGGCGGTTCCGGCGCGATTTCAACCGGCACGCCGGCAGCATCCGGAACCGCGACCGGTTCCATCACCTTGGGCGCGGGCTTGCCGCAACCGACCAGAAGCAAGAAGAAAACACCGTGGACGGCATACGGACGCATACGCGTTTCTCCCGATTGCGGGGGGAATGAGCGAGGCCAGTCGTTTGTTTTACGGTTAAAACAGGTGTTAAACGAGAGATGGGGCGACTTGGATCGAACAAGCTCTTTTTCTTTTTCAGTCAGGGAGAATTGGCGCCGTCACTTTTTCTCTTTCTCCATGTTCTTCATCGGTGGCGGTTCCTTCACCGGCATTTCGATGGCCAAGTCGTCGCCCGGAGGGATGGCATTCTTGTCGCGGCCGCCGTCGTCGATCCGGTTGGGGCCAACACTGTGGAGCAAGTAGCCTGTCGGTGTCCGTTGATACTTAAGTTCGCTGTTCGTGTAAGCATCATTGGGAATCTCCGGGAGGTGCTTCGGAGCCAAGTCGGCCAGTCTGGCCGGGTAGGCGCCATGTTCGGCCCGATGGGCCTCCAAGGCACAAGCGACAGTCAGGTTGCGGCTCTGTTGATCGGCCCGAATTTCCACGTCCGATATCAAGGCGGTTCCCAATATCATCATGGCGACCAGTCTGACCCCGTAATGTTTTCCTCGCCGCTTCGCTCCGATCCCCATGCCATGTTTTCCTTCTTCGCTTGCCTCGTCAGCCATCGCCTTGAAATTCGATTCAAGCTCCTTCAACGCTTGGTCGCGAAGTTGAAAATCATCTATTCGCATGATTGATATAAGGAGGTCGCACCATGTGTTGATTATTCGCATCGCCGTGTCCCAATTGACATTCCGAGAGAACTGACGACCAATTCCGGCATCATCCCCCGGCGGCAAGCCAACAAGGTCACTCGCAACATCCGGCCCTTTTCGGATGAGTGTCTGAACAACATCCAGCGCCTGAAACCTTTCATTGAGACCGTGTCTATCCGCGACGGGGACCAGCGGAGGAAGTTGCCGCAGGTCGGCCCGGCAGGCTGCCAGTTGCGCGGCCGAGAGCTTGCCTTGACTTAGAAGAACCAGTTCACCATGAATGGCGATCGTCTGAATCAAGACACCGGCCGAGTATTCCCCCGGTCGGCCTCCCGTTGCCACCAAGAGACCCAATCGATGGCATATCATCAAATCCCTCCAGGCATCGTCGGGATTTCCGGCCCCGAGGCGCATCATCGCCCGGCAGACGAGGAGCGACGCCATTTCGCGGCTCATCCACAGATTTGGGGAAAACTCCTCCATCAACAGGCCGTTTCCTCCGGTCGGCGAGGGGAGAGGCATCACCGGGTTGTAATAAGCCGGTCGGGTCGAGGCTTGCGTCAGAAGGGCCAGCGGTCGCGCGTTCTTTGCCACCCATTCGGCCAAGTCTGGCTCGTCGGCCGCCTTCCAAGGCCATTGTCGAGCCCGCTCTCGATGGTTGTTCTCAAACTGGCGATCAAACGGCAGAGCGTTTTTGTCGGCAGCGGTTTTCATGCTGATGAACTGAGTCCACGGGATCAGATATTCCCCTTCATCCGGTGGCGCCGCGCAGCCGAGCCAGAGGAAGTATTGTTCCGGCATGGCGCGCCCTTCCGGTCGCGGTCCGATGGCTTGCCAAATGAGAACATTGGCGTTTTGCTCCGGTGAGATGTCTTCGCGAAGCCGCATGTTCAACGCGACGACGTTGTCCACGAAACCGTCTGCGTCCAACGGCGAGGTCGCGTAGGTCGTCTCGGGGCTGACCGTGTGGGTGATCTTCCCCGGCCATAACACATAGATGAACAAGCCAACGAGGATCGCCAGGATGATGATCCGCACCCAGCGATGGCGGCTTTTTTGCTTGGTTGACATTTTTGCGAGGCCGGAAATTGAGAGCGGCGAGAAGATTCTATTGTCACTTTGGCGAACCGGGCACTGACACGGCCCGGTTCGCCAGGAATTGACCGGCGATGTGTTTAGCTCGGCAGCAAATCCTTCACGGCGTCTTGTTCTTCCAGCAACTCTTTGAGTGTGGCATCGAATTTCGACTTCCCGAAGGTATCGAGCGAGAGGCCCGGAACGATGCTCAGGTTGCCTTGGCCGTCGCTGCGGACGGGGTAGCCGAACACCAACCCCTTGGGGACGCCGTATTCGCCGTTCGAGATCACGGCAGCGCTGGTCCAGTCACCGGCTGGGGTGGGCTTAAGCAAGCTCTTCACATGGTCCAAGGCTCCGTTGGCGGCCGAGAAGGCACTGGAGAGGCCCCGCTTGTTGATGATCGCCTTGCCGCGTTCCTGGCATTGCGGAACGTAGACGGTTTCCAGCCAAGTGCGGTCCGTGATGACCTCGGTGGCCGGTTTGCCCTTGATCTTGGCGTTCGTGAAGTCCGGATATTGCGTGTTGGAGTGATTACCCCAGATGGTCACGTTCGTTACTTCTTCGTTAGCCACGCCCGCCTTCTTGGCCAAAGCGCCGACGGCCCGGTTGTGGTCGAGGCGGGTCATCGCCCCCCATTGGTTCTGGGGGATGTCCTTGCCGTTGCGGTAAGCGATCAGGCAGTTCGTGTTACACGGGTTGCCGACGACCAGAATCCGCACACCGGTGGCCGCTTTCGCCGCCAAAGCTGAGCCTTGTTTTTGGAAGATCTGGGCATTCTTCATCAAAAGATCTTTTCGCTCCATCCCCGGCCCGCGCGGGGCCGCCCCGACGAGCAGGGCGTAGTTGACGCCGTTGAAGGCGGTGTTTTCGTCGTCGGTCACAATAATTTCTTGAAGCGTCGGGAAAGCGCAGTCCTCTAACTCCATAGCCACGCCTTCCAAGCCCTCCATGGCCTTGGGAAACACGGAACGCGGAACCTCAAGCAATTGCAAGATGACCTTGGTGTTCGGGCCGAACACCTCACCGGAGGCCAAACGGGGCAGCAAGGTATATGCGACCTGACCGGCTGCACCGGTTACCGCGACGCGAACAACATTGGACATGGGACTTCTCATGGAGGAAAGGAAACGAAGCAACTCTCGACTAAGGAGGGCTGGGCCATAAACTCTGATGTAGCGAAGAATAATTAGGTCGGCTAACCGCAAGTTCAGGAGTTGTCTTCGATGGCAGCCGTCAAAGTCGGGATTAACGGGTTCGGTCGCATTGGCCGTTTGGTGTTCCGGGCCTTGGTCGAACAGGGTTTGTTGGGCAAGGAACTCGATGTCGTGGCCGTCAACGACCTCGTTCCGGCCGACAATCTGGCGTACCTCGTGAAATACGATTCCACGCAAGGTGTGTTCAAGGGTGAAGTGCACAGTGAAAAGTCCTCCCCGAGCGTTCCCGAGGACGACGTGTTGGTGGTCAACGGGCACAAGATCAAGTGCCTCGCCGTCAAAGAAGGGCCGGCCGCCCTGCCGTGGAAAGAACTCGGCGTGGAATACGTGATCGAATCCACCGGCTTGTTCACCGAAGCCGACAAGGCCAAGGGACACATCACCGCCGGCGCCAAGAAGGTCATCATCTCCGCCCCGGCCAAGGGCGAAGACCTGACGGTCGTGATGGGCGTGAACAACGACAAATACGACCCCAAGTCGCACCACATCATCTCGAACGCCAGTTGCACGACGAACTGCCTCGCCCCGGTTGTTCACGTTCTGCTGAAGGAAGGCTTCGGCGTGGCCGAAGGCCTGATGACCACGATCCATAGCTACACCGCCACGCAAAAGACGGTGGACGGCCCCTCCAAGAAGGACTGGAAGGGTGGCCGGGCGGCGGCCATCAACATCATCCCCAGCGGCACCGGAGCCGCCAAGGCCGTGGGCCTGGCCATCCCCGAAGTGAAGGGCAAGCTGACCGGCATGTCCTTCCGCGTGCCGACGCCGACCGTCTCCGTGGTGGACCTGACGGTGAAAACCGTCAAGGATACCAGCTATAAGGACATTTGCGCGGCCATGAAGACCGCCAGCGAAACGTACCTCAAGGGCGTTCTGGCCTACACCTCCGACGAAGTCGTTTCGACGGACTTCATCCACGACAACCACTCCTCCATCTTCGACGCCGGCAGCGGCATCGAACTGAACAGCAAGTTCTTCAAGCTGGTGAGCTGGTACGACAACGAATGGGGCTACTCGAACCGTTGTGTGGATTTGATCAAGTTCATGATTAGCAAGAACTGATTGGTTGGCGGTAAACTCCGGGGATGCCGGGCAGGAACATGTCATTTTGTTCGCCCCGGAGCCACTGGCGTTGTCGCCGGGGTTTCTCGGTCAAGGACACTTGCTGATGGCTGGCGACCCACAAAACGACCGCGAGAAGTCTGTCGAGAACGACGGGCGTGCGGAATCATGGGCCTTGGAGGCCAGGGGAGCCCAATGGGCGGCAGATTCCCTGGCGAAAAAATCCAACACGAGCAAGGTGGTTTTGTTGCTGGTCGGTTTTGTCTTTCTCATCGCGGCCGTTAGCGGAACGGTGATTTTTCTGGCCGTGAAGATCATCGGCCACGCCGTGGTCGCGGATCAACCTCTGGAAGCGGTCGGCGGCGGCGGCGTCCCTGCGGAAGTTCAGGCACGACATCTGCCGGAAAAGGATGTCCCGACTGATTTATGGAACCTGCCGTATGAAGATGAGCGGATCACTGCCGTCTTCCACGACATGGCCGAAATCAGGAGGCTGAATCGACCGATCCAGATGAACGTGTCGAACTTTGCCATCAACGCCATGCCGGGGTTTCGATTAAACTCCAATTTCAAGGATTTCAAGGGGCCGGTTAATCAATCGTTGATGAATCCCGGCGAGTTCACTCGCGTGGTCATCACCACCATTCATGGTGGCAGCAACGACGCGACTCAAGTAAACGTGGAGTACGCCAGTCCGGTTGACTTGTCGGCCATCGCGACCCGATATCAGTTTGAAAAGGGTGAACTAAACAAGGTTCCGTATTACTGGGTATTCACCGAACGCGAGCGTTTCCTCATGATTCAGGCGTCTCCCAGAACCGTTATTTTTTACCGGCACGGGAAATTGAAGTGGGAGCAGGAGCCTGCGGATCGCGATTTGGATCAGATTACCCGTCAAATCGTCAAGCCCTCGCCGCCTCCCGGATTGCCGGGCCGTATGATCAAACTGGCTTCCGGTTACCCCAAAATCACCCTCTCGAAAAGCCGACCTAATCCGAACGACAAATATTCCGGCGAAGCATATGTGATTGGGGCATCCGGGATGGAAAGATATCTCATCGAGGCCCCCGCCGATCCCGGCTTGCTGCCCGAAATGAACTCGTTGCGACCGAACAGAATGGATCTGAGACGTGAAAACCATTCCGGCTGGATCGACGACCGATTTCACCACATTTTCGTGATGTATTCGTCGCCGATTCAGTTTTGAGCATCAAAACAACCTAATTGATTTTTCACAGACCGAAATATGCCAAAAACGACTCTCAAAGACCTCCCGGACCTCCAAGGCAAAAAAGTCCTCATCCGCGTGGACTTTAACGTTCCGCTGGACAAGAAGACCGGGGCGATCAAGAATGACCGCCGGATTCGGGGGGCGTTGCCGACGATCAACGCCTTGCTGGAAAAAGGCGCTGCCGTCATTGCGATGAGCCATTTGGGGCGGCCGTCCGGCGATCCCGCCAAGGATGCCTTCCTGAAAATGGACAACGTCGCCACCCGGCTTGGCGAGTTGCTTGGCAAGCCCGTGAAGAAACTCGCGGGTGATGTGGTCACCCCGGAAGTGCGGGCGGCCGCCGCTGCATTGAAGCCCGGCGAGGTGATGTTGCTTGAAAACGTCCGCTTCGACCCTCGGGAACAGAAGAACGACCCGGAATTCGCGGCCACCATCGCCGCCTTGGGCGATGTGTATGTGAACGACGCCTTCGGCACCTGTCACAACGACAAAGATGCCTCGATGGTCGCCGTCCCCGCCAATTTGAAAGCCGCCGGGAAGCCTCGGGCCGTCGGATTGCTGGTGGCGAAGGAAATCGAAATCATCGAAGGGTTGATGACTTCCCCCAAGCCGCCGGTGGTGGCGATCATGGGGGGGGCCAAGGTCTCCGACAAGATCGCGTTCATCAACGCTTTACTGGGGAAGGTCGATTCCTTGCTGATCGGCGGGAAGATGACCTACACCTTCCTGAAGGCCACCGGCGTGGCCGTCGGCAGCATGCAGATTGCCGACGAGGAAGTGAACGCCGCGAAGGCTCTTTTGCCGCACGTCGGCAAGAAAATCACCCTGCCGGTTGATTCGCTGGCCGCGAAGTCGGACGATCTGAGCGTCACCCAGGTTTTTGAAGGACCGATTGCCGCCGGTTTCGAGGGCGTGGATATCGGCCCGAAGACGCTGGCCGCGTATTCCGAAAAGATCAAAGCCTCCGGGACAGTGATTTGGAACGGCCCGGTTGGCTGGTTTGAACAACCGGCCTTCAGCAATGGCACCAAGGGGATCGCCAAGGCCATGTCCGAAAGCCCGGCCGTCACAGTTGTCGGCGGCGGCGAAACGGCCGAGGCCGTCGAGCAATTTGGATATGATTCCAAGATGACTCATGTGTCCACCGGGGGCGGGGCATTCCTCGCTTATGTGGAAGGGAAGAAATTCCAGTCGCTTGCCCAGATCGACGGATAATGATTGTAGAAGACACAGGGATCGTACGCGGAGCAAAGCGGGTGACGGAACCGATGAGCACAAGGCCGAATCGCGGAGTTCCCGAGGGATTGTGGATGCCTTGCCCCAAGTGCAAGGCCACCCTTTACCGGAAGGACGTGCAGGCAAAGTTCAATGTCTGCCCGGAGTGCGGCCATCACATGCCGCTTTCGGCCCGTGAGCGGGTACGCCAACTGTTGGACGAAGATTCCTTCGAGGAATGGTTCACGGATATCAAGCCGTGCGATCCGCTCGGCTTCGTGGATCGGATTCCTTACTCCAAGCGACTTGTGGACGAGCAGCGCAAGACCGGCATGAACGATGCCGCGACCGTGGGGAAAGGCTTCATCCGTGGCCGGTCGGTGGTGCTTTGCATCACCGACTTTCAATTCATGGCCGGCAGCATGGGTTCCGTCGTGGGAGAGAAACTCACGCGGGCCATCGAGGAGGCCACCCGGCTTCAGTTGCCGCTGATCATCGTCAGCGGTTCCGGCGGCGGGGCGAGAATGCAGGAGGGAATTCTGTCCCTCATGCAAATGGCCAAGGTGTCCGGGGCAATCTCCCGGCACGACGCGGCCGGTTGTCTGTACATCGCCGTGCTGACCCACCCGACGATGGGGGGCGTGGCCGCCAGTTGGGCGTTGCAGGGGGACATCACGCTGGCCGAGCCGGCGGCGATGATCGGCTTCGCCGGGGCCAGGACAATCTGGAACACCGTGCGGATTGAACTTCCCGAAGGCTTCCAAACGAGTGAGTTTTTGCTGGAGCATGGCTTCGTGGACCGAATCGTCCACCGGCATGATCTCCGCACTGAACTGGCCAGTCTCGTGGACTACTGTGAAAAGAGCCAAAGTTGATGCTAGAATAGGGCAGATCTCAATTCCTGATTTCAATTCCAAATGCCGCGCTTCGAGCGGGGGTGTTGACGTGGGCATCTTTGACGGACTGAAATATTTCTTCGGCGGCAAAGCCGCCGGCCCCAAGAAGGCCGTTTTCAAGAAACGCGCCAAGATGTCGATCATCGACGTGGCCAAGCGGTTTGATTTGCGCAACCGCAGTGGTCAGGGGAGCATGTCAAAGGTTTGGAACGCTTACGACAACAAACTCGGCCGGATGGTGTGTCTGAAGGTACTCGACAAGGAAAAGACCAAGAAATTTGAGGAACGCTTCAGTTCCCAAGGTCTCAGCAAGCCCGGCGAGGGCGAGATCTGCATGGAATTGCGACACGAGAACTGCGTTCAGACCTACGAATATGGGATCACCACCGACCGGGAACCGTGCCTCGTCATGGAATGGATCGATGGCATGGGGTTGAACTACCTCATCGAAACCAACAGCCCGCAACTCAAGGGCAACCGGGTCAACTTTCTGATCCAGCTTTGCAAGGCCCTTGAATACCTGCACACGCAAAAATACCTGCACCGCGACTTGTGCCCGCGAAACGTGATGGTGTCCAAGGACAACGTCGTAAAACTGATCGACTTCGGCCTGACGATCCCCTACACACCGGACTATTGCCGACCGGGGAACCGCACGGGCACGGCCGACTATCTGGCTCCGGAAATCATCAAACGACAGTCAACCGATCACCGGGTGGACATCTTCGCCCTCGGCATCACCGCCTATGAAATATTCACCGGCCAGATGCCGTGGGAACGGGCGATGAGTTCCGAGGAAACCCTTCGCCGCCACCTGAACGTCCCGCCGAGGGAACCCAAGGAAATCAACAAGAATCTGGACGACGACATCTCCAAAATCCTCATTCAAGCCATCGCCCGAAACCCCGCCGAACGGTTCGCCAGCGCCAAGGCCATGCGAGAAGCCTTGGAGAGTTTGGAACGAACGGATTATTAAGCCGTAATGATCTTTCCGACGGAGTCATTCTTTTGCGTCCGTCCACCAATCCGCTAATCCCCGTCACTATCTCGCGCAAACTCACCCGGCCATTTGTGAGGTTCTTTCGCGTGGAAGCGGCCGGCGGCATTGTTCTGTTGATTTGCACGTTGCTCGCCCTCGCTTTGGCGAACATTCCGGCCACGGCCGAAGCGTTCCATCATTTGTGGCACACGCCCACGGCAATCGGAATTGGCGAATTCGCATTGAACCAGCCGTTGGAGTTCTGGATCAACGATGGTCTGATGACGATTTTCTTTTTCGTTGTCGGGTTGGAGATCAAACGCGAAATTGTTCACGGCGAGTTGCGCGATCCCAAGAAAGCCGCTCTGCCGGTTCTGGGGGCGTTGGGGGGAATGCTGGCTCCGGCGGGGGTGTATCTGATCTTTGAATCCTCGGGGCCGGGTCGAAATGGCTGGGGGATTCCGATGGCGACAGACATCGCCTTCGTCGTCGGCTTTCTGGCGTTGCTCGGCAAACGGGTTCCCTCGGGCCTCAAGATTTTCCTGCTCTCGCTGGCCATCGCGGATGACATCGGTGCGGTTCTGGTCATCGCCATTTTTTATTCCACGGACCTTTCACTGATGTTACTCGGCCTCGGCGGGGCCGGTTTTGCCTTGATGCTGTTGATGAACCGCATCGGCGTGCGATCTGTTCCCCTGTATGTGGTTGTCGGGGCGACCATTTGGTTGTGCTTCCTGAAGTCCGGCGTGCATCCGACGATCGCGGGGGTGATTATTGGCCTCATCACTCCGACAACCGCCCATATTGCGGACGATTTTCTGGCGGTGGTGGTCAATCGAGTGAACGAAGACCTGACCCGGCCGGGCGAATTGCATGACCATCATTCAGGCTCGCTGGAGGCGTTGCAGTTTGCCGCGAAGGAAGCACGCTCTCCGCTCGAACGGCTCGAAACGGGCCTGCATCCGTGGGTGGCGTTTCTCATCATGCCATTGTTTGCGCTGGCCAATGCCGGGGTCACGGTGCAACCGGCGGCCGTCTCCGGCATGGTCGCCCTGGCGGTGGCCTGCGGGTTGCTTCTCGGCAAACCGCTCGGGATCACCCTGTTTTGCTGGCTCGCCGTGAAATCGAGGGTCGCCCGTCTGCCGACCAATGTGACATGGCCGGTGATGGTCGGGGCGGGAAGTCTCGGCGGCATCGGCTTCACCATGTCGATCTTCGTGGCCGGACTGGCCCTCAAGGGGGAGTTGCTGGATGCCGCGAAAATCGGCACGCTGGCCGGTTCCTGCGCCAGCGCGATTCTCGGCTGCTCGATTTTACTGATGACAATGAAATCGAGCGGGACAACTTCGGACGAGTGAGCCGTTCAAGAAGACTTCGTTTCCGCATCCGTTCAAATGGAATCGTGCCCCGGAGCATTCGATCTGGTTAGGTTGATCCATAGAATTTTTTCAAGACCCCGCGATTCTCGCACTTTTCGCATATTCAACGGTGGCATCGCCGATGTCAATGCCCGACGATCAGCCGGTTTCCAATGGATCGCGGCCGACAACCGCAGATGGGGGCTCATCCTCAAAGAATGATCCGTTGATCGGCCGGGAATATGGCATTTATCGGATCGTACGCCGACTTGGTTCCGGCGGGATGGGTGTTGTGTACGAGGCGCTCGACACCCGGCTGTCTCGGACGGTGGCAATCAAAATGCTGGCCGACGAACTCACGGATAACGATGACACGTTGAGGCGATTCGAGAACGAAGCGAGGGCCACCGCCCGGTTGAACCATCCGAACGTCGTCACCATTCACGAATTCGGGCATGCCGAGAATCATCGGTTTTTGGTGATGGAACTGATGCCCGGCGGCAGTGTGCAGGATCATTTGAGGAACCACGGGTCGCTATCTTGGGAAAAGGCGACCGCCATCATCGCCGGGGCCTGCCGGGGACTGGCCGTTGCCCACGAAGCGGGGTTGATCCATCGCGACATCAAGCCCGCCAACCTCCTCCTCTCGGCCGACGGAACGGTGAAACTTGGGGACTTTGGACTCGCCCGGTCCGTTCACCGCAGCAACAGCGGCATCACCAGCACGGGCCATGTGCTGGGCACTCCGGCGTTCATGAGTCCCGAGCAGTGCCGCGCTGAAATGCTTGAGCCGCGAAGCGATCTGTACTCGCTCGGGGCGACTTATTACCACCTGCTGACCAGCCGGTTTCCGTATCCGGTCGGTGACCCGATGCAGGTGATGTTTTCCCATTGCTCCGCCCCCGTTCCCGATCCTCGCCACGTAAACAAGGATATCCCGGACGAATGCGCCGCCATTGTCATGAAGGCGATGGCCAAAAAACGGGGCGACCGTCACGCGGACGCGATGACGATGCTCGCGGAATTGGAGCAAATCCTATCCGCCACCCTTGCGTTATCGGCGGCGGTTCAGACTCCGGTTCCCCGGCTGGTCAAACCAACGATTCCACCCGTCCCGGTTGGCGACGACTCGCCTTCTCTCACCATCACCGACCGGCGGATGCCGATAATCTCAGAGAAGCCCCCTGCTCGGCGACGTTTCTTCATGATCGGTGGTTCATCAGTTGGAATCATCTTGTTGGCAGGGATCGGTTACGTCGTCACTCGCGGCAAGGGCAAATCCGAGGGAACACAAGAGGAACAAAAGCCCGTCCCTCCGGACCCCGTGCCCCCGGTGGTGACGGCCCAAAATCCCGGCAAAGCACTCACGGTGGTCCGGCGAAAATCCCTTCCCGGCCACAGCGGTGAGATCCGCACGGTGCGGTTTTCCCCGGATGGCAAACTACTTGCCACGGCCGGTGAAGATCTCCATGTCCGATTATGGAAGATGCCCGAGGGGACGGAACATTACGTCTTGAATGGCCACAAAGGGAGGGCCTATTGCGCCGCTTTTGCCCCGGACAACCGCACGGTGGCGACCGGGGACGACCAAGGCATTCGATTCTGGGGCGCGACGAGCGGGGAGCAATTGCGGAATGTCTCCGGACTGGGCGCCATCTTCGATGTGGCGTTTTCTCATGACGGAAACCAACTGGCGGCCGCGAAGGGATATGCCGGACTGGTCGTTTGGACACGGAACGGCCGGGTCGGCCTGAATCCCCTTCACAATGCCTCGCTTGGAAATCAACTGGCTGTTGCCATCGAATATACCGCGGATGACCGGAGCATCGATATTGTCACGTTTCAAGGGGCCATCCATCGATTTGACGCCATCACCGGCAAGGAAGTCGATTCCGTGCGCCGACTACGAGGAATCCGGATTTCCACCTCTTACGGTCCGCACGGGGAACTCGTCGCGTTTGGAACAGGGAGAGGGCCGATGCTCTGGAAACCTCTAACCAAGGAACCCCCGGTTTCCCTGGCGTCGGGGATCGGGGAAATGAATGCGGTGGCGTTTTCCCCGGACGGGGGCACCTTGGCGTATGGTCCGGGTTCGGACGGCAGTTTCTGGTTGCGGCATCTCGCCACGAAGCAAGAAACGAGGCACCGAACCGACAATTTCTTGCGGTCGGTGGCCTTCTCCCCGGATGGCAAAACGCTGGTGACCGGCGGGGGACATGAGGGCGAAGTGATTTTATGGGATGTGCGGGAGGCCGATTGAGGAACACGCATGGACCAGCAGAACACCCATCTCAACCAGATCACCACCCGATGGCCGCTCATCACGGACCCCGCCCAGTTTGTGCTGAGGTATGCGACGGCGATTCGTTGCTATCTCGCCGCGATCATCCGCGATCCGCATGACTTGGAGGATGTGATCCAAGATTTTCTGGCTCGCGTCATCGAACGGGGGCTTGTGCAGGAAAACGCCGTTCGCGGACGATTTCGAGATTATCTGAAAGTGTCTGTGCGCAATGCGGCCCTCTCGCATTTGCGACGCCGATCCGATAATCAGGCCGCCGACGGGCAACTGGAAACGATCCCCGCCGAAAACGATGCCGGATCGGCGGCCGATAACGAATGGATCGCCGAATGGCGGGGCACGATGCTCGGCCAGGCGCTGGAGAAACTGGAAGATCAGGAACGGCTCGCCCCGGCCGGCCGGTTGTATCTGACGCTGACTCTCGCCCGCGATCACCCGGAGGCGGATTCCGTCACGCTCGCCGAATTGGCGGCGAAAAAAAGCGGCCGGCCAATGACTCCGGAGGCGTTTCGCAAACAGCTTAGCCGGGCAAGGACCGTGCTGGCCAACTTATTGGTGGACGAGGTTCGACGGACCATCGAAAACGCGACTCCCGAGCAGATCGACGAGGAATTGGCCGAACTCGGATTACAAGAACTCGTCCGGCCGTTTCGGGAATAATCAGAGACGGTCAAAACTTGCATTCGGCATGACAACCCCCAACAACAACGGAGGCAAGCCGCGACCGTTTCTCAGCGTCTGGGTGCGCTCATCCCCGAAGAGGGGCCGCCGGGAAGACCACCGGAACCGCCCGGACCACCGGAGCCGCCTCCCTGGCCGACGCCGGACATGTTGAACGGCTGGCCCGATATCTTGGGAGCGAAGCCCCGGTCGTCCTTCGGGTATTCCGGCGGGTTGTCGTACTTCGCGGGGGGAATCGAAAATTCCTCAACCTGAGTTTGTTTCATCTCTCGTTTCGGCGTGCTCGTGCAACCGGCCAGGCCGAGAATCATCGTCACCAATGCCAGCCAGCAACCCTTCATGGGCGTCCCCCGACCGAGAGAAGTCCGTTTCCCCAGTAATGGGCGAACCATAACGTCATCCATCATGGTGTCAAGCTCAAAGCAATCCGAATAATAGTTCTCTTGCTCCCCGCCGGGACTTCGATTATGGGGCGGCCTGTCCCCGGAATCCGCGCGAGGAGCGTATGCGTCGCCGAGCGTTCAGTATGGTGTTTGCCCTTGGGCTGGTCGTTCTCTCGACCGGCTGCGTGGAGCGCCGGTTTGTCGTGGAGTCCAATCCTCCGGGCGCGATGGTGTTCGTGAACAACGAGCCTTATGGCCCGACGCCCGTGGATATTCCGTTCCTGTATTACGGAACCTACGACATCAAGTTGGTGAAGGACGGTTTCCAGACGAAGAACGTCCAGCAGAAGATTTCGACGCCGTGGTACGAGTATCCGGGCATCGACTTCATCTCGGAAGTGGTTGTCCCGCTTCAGTTCTCGGACCTCCGGCCGCTTTATTACGAGCTTGAGCCCAACCAACCGCCAAACCTCGACCAACTGAAAATGGAGGCAGACGAGCTTCGTCGCCGGTCGCAAGGTCTGCCTCCCCCTCGCTATCCGGATCTTGACAAACGGCCCAAAGGCCCGCTGAATCCGAGGAATCCACCCCCGCCAGCCAGTGGTGGCGTGTTGCCCGTCCCGCCGCGAGAAATGAGGGAACCGCCTTTGGAAAGGGAAGCCTCCCCGCCTTTGTCGGCATTGCCGCCGCCGGGGAGTTGAGCAGGCCAAAGAGATCGAAGCCGCCCGAGATTCACCGCGAAGACTGTCTTCGCGGTGAATCTCGGGCGGTTTGCTCTTTCAAAGCATCACACCGGCGATGGCGGCATTCAGAAGCGTGGCCGTGAAGCCGACGAACAACGCCCGGCCGCCGAGACGAGCCAAGTCCTTTCGTCGATCCGGAGCCAATGCGCCGATCCCGCCGAGTTGAATGCCGACCGATGCGAAGTTGGCGAAGCCCGTGAGGGCGAATGCCGACAGCACATATGAACGCCCTGTCATGAAATCCGGGATCGTCTTCCACGATTTCATCTCCAGATAAGAAAAATGTTCGTTGATGGCCAGCTTGGAGCCGAGCAAGCTGCCCACTTTGCCGCAATCCTGCGTCTCGACACCCATCAAAAACGCCGCCGGAGAGAACAGCCAGCCGAACACGGTGCGGAGCGACAGATCATCGGGCCAACCGCCCAAGGCTTCGGCGGAAATCCCGAGCCAGATCAGGAGCGGCTTGATGCTGGCCAAAATCGCGTCGAACATGGCCACAAAGGCGATGAACACGATCAACATCGCCGCCACGTTCAGGGCGAGTTTCAACCCGTCGCCGGTTCCCGCCGCGACGGCATCAACGCCATTCACATAAGGTGAACGGGTCGTTTCCATCTTGGCCGTGCCACCGGTCTCCGGATTGCCTGTTTCCGGGAGAAACAACTTGGCAAGATACAGACTGCACGGGCAGGCCATCACGCTGGTTGTCAGCACGGCCACCGGGTCGGCCCCATAAATGATGTACACTACCATCATGCCACCGGAGATGTGGGCAAAACCGCTGACCATCAGCGTGAACAACTCAGAACTCGTCATCCGCGGGACATAGGGTTTCACGATCAGCGGGGCCTCGGTTTGCCCCATGAACACATTCGCGGAGACAGACAACGTCTCGGCCCCGCTGGTTTTCATCAGGTGCATCATCACGCGGGACATCAGCCGGACGAAGAATTGCAGGATGCCGTAGTGATACAGAAGCGTGAAGAAAGCAGAGACGAACAGGATCGGCGGCAGCGCCTTGAAAGCGAAAATGAACAAATGATCCACCTTGGGACTCATCATGAACTCGCCCTGCTTGACCAACGGGCCAAACACAAACTCGGCCCCTTGGTCCGAAAAGCCGATGAACTTCTTGCAGATGGTTCCGATCAACTCAAACCCGCGATAGACAAAGGGAACCTTCAAGACCATCACAGCCAAGAAAATCTGGAGTCCGAATCCGAAACCGATGGTCCGCCAGTTAACGGCCCGCAGGTTCTGCGAAAACGCGGCGACGATGCCGAAGAAACACAGCACGCCCGCGACAGCTTGCCCCCGGACGCCAATGATGTCCCGCAGCAGATAGGACATTCCCCCCACGGCCAGAATCCCCGCCAAAATGCCGACACGCCAGACGAAGGGCATTGGCGGCGGAAGCACGGTGGTGATGATGGTGGAGTCGGACGGGGATGGCACGGACGGGGGGGACTCATCATTCGCGTTCAAGGATGATCCTTCCGAAGATTCGATGGATGGAATGCGGTTGCCCGGCCGACACGCGAAGGGAGAAGAGTTTCACGGCGAATCAAGCCCGGCAGTATGTGTGGTTGATTGTCCCAACCAACCGGCGATTGTGCAAGGAAGATTCGCGGGAAGTGAGCGTGAACAAGCGACGAAAATCCTGTTTTCTTTGGCCGAACCGGCGCAGGCGTTTGTCTGACAGAAATGAGACGGGCTCTTTTAAAACACGTCACGAGAGAGGCCCCCGGTTTTTCGACCGGAGGCCTTTCGTGACATCACTTTGGTGTTTCGATCAATGACCGAACAACGAAGCCAGATACGATTGCAGCGACACCCCGAGGCCCGCGGAGATCACCGTCGTTGTCGAGTTGTTGGTGGAGACCGTTTCCGTGTTGGTGGCCGACACGCTGGAAGACGGACGATACCGGCCGGGGGCATTGGGCACGCGGGCGGTGATGGTCAGCGTTTCGCTGGCTCCCGCCGCCACGTCTCCGATTGTCCACTTGCTAGTCGAGGAATCGAAAGCCGTCGAATCAGATGACGACACAAACGTGAACCCGGCAAGGTTGATATTGGCCGTGGCAGCCGTCGCCGGGCCGGTGCCGTTGTTCGTCACCGTGTAAGTGAAGGTCACCAACGTACCGGGCTTCGGCCGGGGCGGGCTTTCCGATTGGGTGATGGTCAGATCCGGAGCCACCAGTTCGCCGAAGTTGTATCCTGTCGCCGTGGCGCCGGAAGCCAGGGTGATGGCGTTGATGGCGTTGGTTGCCGCCGTCCCGCCCGAGGTTCCGGCGGTTTCGATGCCGTCGAGATACTTGGTCGGCTGGGTTTCCGTAATCGCATAAGTTCCCGGCCCGAGGTTCGTGAACGAATACGTCCCGTCGGCGCCCGTCGTGGCCGTCTTGCTCACCGCCACCCCATTGCTGGTTCCGGTCAGTTTCAGAGTCACGCCCGCGATGCCCGTCTCGCCGGTGTCCTTCGTGCCGTTGTTGTTCAAGTCGGCGAAGACAGTTCCGGAGAGACCGCTGGCTTTGACTTCGCCGAAGTTGAACCCGCCGCTTGTCGCCGCGCTGGTCGTGAGGTTGATCCCCACGAAGCGATCCGCCGAGACACTGGCGGCCGCCGGGGTGCCGTTCTGTTCCTGGCCGTCGTTGAAGCCCGCCGGCTGGGTTTCCGCGATGGTGTAAGTGCCCGGCAGAATGTTGCTGAACGTGTAATTCCCGCTGGAATCGGTCGTCACAACGACCGGGGTGATCGCCCCGGTGACGACATTCGTGCCCGTGAGAGTCACGGTCACCCCGGAGATGCCCGTTTCGCCGGAATCCTTGACGCCGTTGCCGTTCGTGTCCTCGTACACCGAGCCGCCGGTGCTGACGAGCGGCACTTCGCCAAAGTTGTAGCCGGTGGCTTGGGCGTTGGCGCCAAGCCCGATGCTTGAGATCGTGTTGGCGGTCGTCGTGCTGTTGCCGCCGGATGTCCCCACCGTCACTTTGCCGGTCTGGTTGGCCGGGGTGGTCGGTTGCGTTTCCGTCACTGTGTAGGTGCCGGCCGCGAGGTTCGTGAAGCTATAATTCCCGGAGGCATCCGTGGTCACGGTCATCGGGGCGGTCAGATTCCCGCCGGTGAGCGTGATGGTCACCCCGGAAATCCCGGTGTCCGGCCCGTTGAAGGTTCCGCTGTTGTCGTAGTCAAGGAAGACCCGGCCCGAGACAGACGCAGTGGCCGGGACTTGCTGGAACACCCCGAAGTCCACCGTGAGGTTGCTCTGGTTGTCCGGGGTGGTCGTGTCGTTGCTGGAAGTTTCTCCGATCGGTTCGTTGGCGGTCGGCCCGAGGGTGACGGGCAGCGATTGAATCACACCGCCGGCGCCCAAGGCCCCGCCCGTCGTAATTGTCGTGCCGTTGTCGTCGTTGTCTGTGGGCGTCGTGTCCGGATCTGGCGTCGCCGCCCCCTCGAAGGGGCTTCCCGTCCCGCCGGTGCTGGACTGGAAGGTGGCCAGCGCCCCGCCGGTGTTGAAGTTCGTCGCCGCCAGTCGGACGATGTAATCCCCGGCAATCAGGTTGGTGAACAGATATTGGCCGGAACTGTTCGTTGTCGTCGTGGCCACGACCGGGTTGCCGGTCGCCGTGGAAAGCAACTGGACAGTCACATTGCCAATGCCACTTTCGTTGCCATCTTTGATCCCGTTGTTGTTCAGGTCGTTGAAGACGGTGTTCCCAATGCTGAACTTGCGGAACACGCCGAAATCGAGGGTCAGGTTCGTGTCCGCCGAGGTGTCGCCGTCGTTGACGGGTTCGGTCCCGGCCGCGAGGGTGATCGTGCCGGACTCGATGTACCCGCCGGCTCCGAGCGCTCCGCCGGTGGAAACAATCACGCCGTTGTCATCGCTGTCGATGTTGTTGTTTGGATCAAGCGGCGGGGTGGCTTCGTAGGTGCCGGTGGCCGATCCGTTTGTCCCCGTGCTACTGGTGAAACCGGCCAGGGCGCCGGGTGTGCCCGTGGTGGTGAAGTTGGTCGCGGCAATGCGGACCTTGTAATTCCCCGCCGCCAGATTGGTAAATGTGTACTGCCCGGCGGAATCGGTCGTCGCCGTCTGAAGAACGGCTCCGGCCGAACTGATAAGCTGCACCGTCACGCCCGAAATGCCCGCCTCGCCATTGTCGAGCAAGCCGTTGTTATTCACATCGTTGAAAACCGTGTTGCCAAGGCTCAGCGTCCCGGCGGCGGCCGGGGCGACGACACCGAAGTCGAGCGTCAGGTTGGTGTTGGCATCTGTGTCGCCATCGTTCGTCGGTTCACCGCCAAGGGACAGCGTGATCGGCTTCGACTGGATGAACCCGCCCGCCCCGAGAGCGCCGGCGGTGGTGTCGGTGATGCCGTTGTCGTCGTTGTTGACGTTGAGGTTCGGATCCGGCGGGTTGGTCGTCTCGAACGCCCCGCCCGTTCCGGTGCTGCTCGTGTAGCCTGAGAGCACGGCACCTGAATTGAAGTTACTCGCCGCGATCCGCACTCGGTATGTGCCGGGATTCAGGTTGGCGAACGAATAGATTCCGTTGGCGGCGGAGACCGTGGAGGCCACCACCGTGCCACTGGAATTGATGAGCTGGAGCGTCACCCCGGCGAGGCCGGTCTCGCCTGTGTCCAACAGGCCGTTGTTGTTGGTGTCAACGAACACCTGATTGCCAAGCGTCAGGGTGTTCGCCGTCGTTGGCTGTCGAACGCCGAAGTCGAGCGTCAGGTTGGTGTTGGCGGAAGAGTCGCCATCGTTGGTCGGCTCGGCTCCCACCGCGAGATTAATCGGGGGCGACTGGATGAAGCCGCCCGCCCCGAGGGCGCCGGCGGTGGTGTCGGTGATGCCGTTGTCGTCGCCGTCGATGTTGTTGTTCGGGTCCGGCGGGTTGTTTGTTTCATAGGCTCCGTTAGGCCCAACACTGCTGACATAGCCGACGAGTGTGCCGCCGGCGGTGAAGTTGCTGGCCGCGATCCGCACTCGATAATCGCCGGGCGTCAACCCGGTGAACGTGTACTGTCCGCCGGCCACGGTGGTGGCCGACTGGAGGACCGTTCCCGTCGAACTGATGAGTTGGACAGTCACGCCCGCGATGCCGCTTTCGCCGCTGTCGAGGATGCCGTTGTCGTTCACATCGTTGAAGACCGTGTTGCCGAGGCTTAACACTCCACCGGCGGCCGGGGCGACGACACCAAAGTCGAGCGTCAGGTTGGTGTTGGCATCCGTGTCTCCGTCGTTGACGGGTTCGCCGCCGACCGACAGCGTGACCGGGCCAGACTGGATAAAGCCGCCCGCGCCCAAAGCTCCGGCAGTAGTGTCGGTGATGCCGTTGTCGTCGTTATCGACGTTCAGGTCAGGGTTCGGCGGATTATTCGTTTCAAAAGCCCCGCCCGTGCCCGTGCTGCTCGTGTAGCCAGAGAGAACCGACCCAGTGTTGAAGTTGCTGGCCGCGATCCGCACTCGGTAGGTTCCGGCCGCCAAGCCGGTGAAAGTATAGATGCCGTTGGCCCCGGTGGTCGTCGTCGCGGCCACCGTCCCGCCGGAATTGATGAGTTGAACTGTCACCCCCGCGAGGCCGGTCTCGCCCGTGTCCAACACGCCATTGTTGTTGGCATCAACGAACACTTGGTTGCCAAGTGTCAGGTTCCCGGCGGCGGCCGGAGCAACGACGCCGAAGTCGAGCGTCAGGTTGGTGTTGGCATCCGTGTCCCCGTCGTTGACGGGTTCACCGCCCACTGACAGCGTGATCGGGCCAGATTGGATGAAGCCACCCGCCCCGAGGGCGCCAGCGGTGGTGTCGGTGATGCCGTTGTCGTCGTTATCGACGTTCAGGTCCGGGTTCGGCGGATTGTTCGTTTCAAAAGCCCCGCCCGTTCCCGTGCTGCTGGTATAACCGGCGAGAATCGCTCCGGTGCTGAAGTTGCTGGCCGCGATCCGCACCCGATATGTTCCGGCGGCGAGACCGGTGAATGTGTAAATCCCGTTGGCCCCGGTAGTCGTCGTCGCGGCCACGGTCCCGCCGGAATTGATGAGTTGAACCGTCACCCCGGCGATGCCGACTTCACCGGTGTCCAATATTCCGTTGTTATTGGTGTCAACGAACACTTGGTTGCCAAGTGTCAGCGTACCGGCGGCCGCCCCGGTGAAACCGACATCAAGCGTGTGATCGCTTGTTCCGGCTCCCCCGGTGGTGAACGCAACCGTGGCGGTCGTTCCGCTCACCGTGGCATTGGAGTCGATGGCCGTGTCGGTTCCCTGCGTCGTCTTGGCGATTGATTTTCCGGCAAGGGCGGTCTGCGTCGTGGAGATGCGGATTTCATAGGCCGTGGAGGGGTCCAGGCTCTCGAACAAGTAGTTGCCGTCCACGTCCGTGGTCGCCGAACTAACTTGCGTTCCGTTCTTGAACAAGCCGAGGACGACACCAGAGATGCCCGCTTCTCCGGCATCTTGAATACCGTTGTTATTGGCATCGTTGAACACCCGGTCGCCGACTTGAATACCGGCGTCAGAGGCGAGAACTTCCACATTCCCAACGCCGTTGGCCGAGCCGAACGTGCTGAAATCGGAAGTCAGATACGTTTCACCACGGGCAAAGGTGGTCCCGGCGGTGTTGACGGAGGCCGAGGGGTCCGTGTCCGAGTTCAGCAGGGTGTAGACCCCGCCGGAATCGGCGTCCTGCGTGTCGATCCCCGAGGAAACAATTGTTTGATAACCGGGGACTTGGGCGAGACCGCCGGTCGTCGCTTCTTGCGTGATGTCGTTGAAATCGTCTTGGTAATAGTATTCGCCGCCGCCGGGGCCTTGGCCATTGCCGGCGCCACCGGTGGTCACGCCGCCGGACGACCCGTTGCTTTCAAGGGACCACGAACCGGCCGATGCCCCCGATGTGTTCAAGGCGGCCCGCAGAATATCCCCCCCGCCGACGGTATTGATGGGGTCTGTCGCGTTCGTGTCCGTCGTATAGAGTTGATAGCCCCCCATGTCCCCGAAGCGATCACGCAAACCGAGGACCATGTTGTTGCCGTCAAAAGCAATATCCGTGAGCCACGGCATGGGTTTGGTGAACACACTGCCGGTGGTCGCCGTTTGGTTGGTGAACGTGTCCGTCCAGCCATTCCAGTTGCCCGAGGCGTTGTCCGTTGTGACGTCGGGATCACCCTGGTCGATGAAACCCCGGTTGTAATTCAACGGGGCCGAGATGACGGGAGTGGTTCCGGCAGTGAAAGTGCTCGTGGCGCCGTTGTAACTGCTGAATGTCCCGGTGGCGGGGTTGAAGGCATAGACGATGGCCCTCAGATTGGTCTTGGCCGTCGCCCCGCTCTGTGACTGGGAGGTGTACGTTTCGCCGACAAACACCGCATTCCCCTTCACCGTGACGGCAAAGGGTCGCAGATCGGCGGCGCTGAAGCTGGTGATGCCGCCCGGATTGGTCAGCGGGACAGGGGTGCGTCGCAGTTTGCGGGTGGTGTCCAGCGTGCCATCGACGTTCACCGGAATTTCGATCAGTTCTCGTGTGTTGAGATTGATCGTGTACATGGTCCGGCCGTCGGCGGAGACAGCCAGTCCGCCCAAGCCGATTTTGCCAACCTTGGAGACGGTGGCGGCGTCATGCAGCCAGTCCCCTCCGTCGATGTCGGCATCCACCGGATGCGGATCGGCCCCGGTGGCGAAGTTTGTGGCCGTCGAACCGGCCGGGATGATCCCCGCCGGAATATTATTCATGTCGAGCAGAATCGACACTTCATTGCCATTGGTCCGGTCAATCCGGTAAATGCCCCCGGTGGTCGTGCCAACCGTCGTGGCGTCCGGATCAAGCGTGTTCGGCCCCAGCCCGGCATGACGCTTCACAAAAGAACTGGCGTACAAACTGTTCGACTGCGGTTGATAGGCCAGCCCGAACGTGCTGCCCACCTGATCGTAGGTCGCCAGCACGTTCGGGGTTTGCACGCCATCGGCGGCGTATTCGACCGTGACGATGGCCCCTTCCCCCGCCGCCACGCCAGTCGTCGCCTTGTCATAGAAATAAGTGTTCAGGGCCACCAAGTAACTGTTTAATCCCAGATTCACATCGGTCGGGTCGGTCGAGGCGTCCACAAAGCGAACTGTGGCCCCAGTGGTCGGGGTGGATTTGCCGACAATCAACCCTTCGGGGATCGCCGAGAATTCCAATCGCACGGCCGTGCTGTTGGTGTCGAGGGTGTAGGCCCCTCCTGTGTCCGTGGTGGCTGTTGTCGTGGTGCCGTCGGCTTCCGTGGCGGTCACGAGCACGTTGGGCACGCCGACTTCGCCGGGATCTTGCGTGCCATTCTGGTCCAAGTCCACAAAGACCAAGCCCGAAACCGATGGCATCTCCCGGTGTTCAAGCGATTGCACGTTAAATGGCGAACGACGTTTGGCGGGACGAACCGGGGAAACAGAGAAGGCTTTGGTAAAAAGCCGAGCAGCCCAACGCATGGAAAACCCCGTGATACTGGTGTGGGGAGAGCCGGTAACTACCCGTCAGTGTGACCGGAGAAGCAATGAATTCGCTAGTCCAACCGACCGGAAGCTACCCATGTTACAGGAGAATTCACGCAATTTCTACCGATGGGGCAAGATTATTGGATCAGGTAGATTGAGAAGAATTGGTAAAGACGGATTCGCATTTTCGACGAGTGACGATTGTATGAGTTTTGCGGATTGAGAGGTCGGCAAGCATCTCTAATACAGTCTGATCACCCACACAAACTTTGCATTTTTTCGAATTCAGATTTTGATTCAATCCTGAATTTTGATTTTCGCAGGTCGAGGCCAGTAGCGATAGGCCAGTGCCCCGATAATCAATGCCCCGCCCGCCCAGGTGGATCGGGTCGGAGTGTCTGTCTCCGGGGATACCAGATAGGCCCACACGGGGTTCAGCAGGGGTTCCAGAAGAGTGATGGCTCCCGCTTCTTGCGGGTTGACGAAACGCAACCCTCGGGCGAAGAGGAAATATGGCAAGGCCATTTGCACGCCGCCGAAGATCATCAGAAAGCCGATTTGGCGCAGTGTCGGTGTTGTGATCCAGTCAATCCAGAATCCGATTCCGTGAAGAGCCATGATCGCCAAAGACATGCAAACGGCGCTTCCCAAGTTGTTTTGCACCGAGAGCCAGGCAGAGGGTTGGTCCCGCAGATGACGCAAACACAGGATCACCCCTGCATAGGTGATGCCGCTGCCGACGGCCATGAGTGTCACGTCGAACCGGCCATCGTCGAAAAGTTTCCCGTCCCCGCCGACGATCACAGCCATTCCAAGCATCCCCAATGTGATGGCGATCACGCTTTTGGTGTCGGCTCGTTCACGCAGGACGAAGATGGAATATGCGAACACAAAGAAAGGGGCTGTGTTCTGCAACAAGATGGCGTTGGCCGCCGAGCCGAGCGTGATGGCCGAGATGAACAGGTAATTCATCACCGCGAAACAGACAATCATTGCGGGCATAATCGGCCGGATCGCGACTTGGCGAAACGGGACAAGCGGCAACATCACCAGCCCGGCGAACAACGCCCGGAAAAAGGCGATTTGCACGGGAGTCAGCGCTGGCTCGTTCAATCCGAGCGGCCCCGGATTCTTCAGCAATCGGGTGCCCAAGCCGCTGAGGCTCCACAACACGGCAGCCAGCACCAAACACCAGCGGCCGTGTCGGATCTCTGCTTGGGAAGGATGGATCATCCGGGGTTTATAGATGCCGGGTGTGAAAATGGTAGAACACGACCGGTGCGGTTTGGGTCACCACACGCGCCAGCCGGACGACCCGCCCCAGCCCATGAAGTGGTAGAACGTGGAAGCCATCGCCGTGACCACCAAGGAGGCCAGCGAAATAATGCCCCATCTCGCCAATCGTGACATGGCCGGAGGGAGGTCGTTCGCTTCCGTGTTTGTTGACGGAGCGGGCGTTTCCCAATCGGCGGGAGGATGGTCGGCGAGGTGCTGGAATTCCGGCACGGTGCGGAATGGCTTCAAGGTGTTTTCGTGCAACACGAGAAAGTTCGGGGGAAGCCGCCCTTCCTCGTAATAGCGTTCGATGGTGACCACTCGAGCGTTAAGCCGCATGAGTTTCCCGGCGCGGGATCGGTATTGCACTGTCCAAAACGGGGCAACGTTCTTGGCCGGCCGGGGGGGATCTTTTGATCGTTCCATGTCCTGCCGGGTCGCGGCGGGGACTTCTTCCTCTTCGTCGGCCGTTCCCGAGGCGCCGACGGTGTCCAGCAGGCCCGAGGCCAGCAGGATTTCGATAAAGTGCCCGGCGTCCCGATATCGCTGGTGTGGGTTGCGGTCCAGCATCCGGGCGATAATCACGTCCACAATGGGGGGAAGTTCGGGCACCCAACTGGAGGCCGGGCGAAACACCCCTTCTTCCTTCCGTCGGAACACCTCGTCGAAACTTCGGCCGGGGAAGGGAACCCGCCCGGTGAGAAGTTGGTAAAGGGTGACGCCGAGGGCGAAAAGATCCGTGCGCTCGTCCACGATGGAGGAGTTCATCATCTGTTCATAGGGCATGTAAAACGGCGTGCCCACGCCCGTGTCGTGGCTCGTCAGTTCCGTTTCGCGCTCGCGGTATTTCGCCACGCCGAGATCGGCCAGTTTCGCCCGGCCATCGTCATCAAGGATGATGTTGCCCGGTTTCACGTCCCGGTGGACGTATTTGAGGTGGTGCAACTCTTGCAACCCGCGGGCGATATCCAAGGCCAGCCGGGCGGCCACGCCAACAGGCATCGGGCCGTCGTCGTCAAGAAGTTGTTGGGCGGTTCGGCCCGCCACATACTCCATCACCAGATAATGGGTTTCGGATGATTCGTCCCAACCGGAATCAAAGCATCGCACGATGTTGGGATGATCGAGCCGGGTTCCCATCGCCGCTTCCTGCCGAAAGCGGTCAACGCATGTTTGATTGTGCGCAAGTTCGGGAGCAAGGAATTTGAGGGCCACCAACCGGCGTCTGGTTTCGTCGTAACCCAGATAAACCGTGGACATGCCCCCGGCGGCCAGACGCCGCAACAGCCGATAGTCCCCCACTCTCCGCACCTCGACGGCGGGAGTCTCCGGCCCGGCGACCTTTCGTCGGCGGGCGAGCGGCGTGGTATTGGAAAGCGTGTCCATGGCCCTTTTCCCCGGTCCGTCGGGTGGTCCTGGCGGGTGGCGTCGAACGCTCGCGTTGTTATTACGAATGAAGAGACGCTTTGGACGTTAATGCTAATCGAATTTAACCCCTTCCGACAAGAGCGGTTGTTCATGCGCTCGCACATCTGTCGAAAGTTTCAGGTGAAACCCGCAATTTCATCTGTGGAAGGTTGCCGTCCCCCCGTCGGGCGTGGTACATTCACCAAACCTCCCCCGCCTCGGGCGTTCTGTCCCGATATCCCAGACAGGTTATGAATTTCATGGGTGATCCCGCGGCCAAACCGACCAACGTTCGTTTTCTGATCGTGATTGTCACTTCGCTGACAGCCATTTTCATGTATGTGGACCGGGGGTGCATCGCCCAATTAAAAGGGGTCATCGGCAAGGATCTGGACATTTCCGATCAGGGAATGGACTGGATCATGAGCGCGTTTTTCTGGTCCTATGCGCTGGCTCAAGTCCCGAGCGGGTTCGTCGGTTCGCGGTTTGGCATGCGTAAAACGCTGGCGATCATGCTGTTCAGTTGGTCGGTTTGCACGGCCGTCTGCGGCTTGGCCACGGGGTTTGCGGCCATGTTCGCCTCACGGTTGGCCGTGGGCGTCACGGAAGCCGGCGCCTATCCCTCGGCGGCGGCCATTGTGAAGGGATGGTTTCCCATATCAGCACGAGGCCGGGCAAACAGTTTTGTGGCGCTTGGCGGTCGGCTGGGATTTGTCCTCTCTCAAATCCTGACACCGTGGATCGCGGGCTATCCTTTTTTTGGCTGGCGGGGAGCATTGATTCTGTACGGCATTCTCGGCATGTTCTGGGCCTTTGTCTTTTGGTGGTTGGTTCGGGACAAGGCAAAACTACATCCTTGGTCGAATCAAGCCGAAGTCGATTACGCGGGAACTGTGCCTGTTGCGTCACAGACTTCCGAAACTTGGCCGGTGATGGCCTTGCTTTCCAGCCGAAACATGTGGTTCTTTGGCTTGACTCAGTTTGGCTCCAATGTGGGATGGGCTTTTCTGATCACCAACCTTCCCGCCATGCTGGAAAATTATCTTGAATGTGACAATCCCTCGGATCGCGGCTGGATCGCAGCGATGCCTCCGGCCGCCAGTTGCCTGGGAATGTTCCTCGGCGGCTTTGTGGGGGATTGGTGTGTGCGGCGTTTCGGACTGTTATGGGGGCGTCGATTGCCGATCAGTCTGATGCTTATTCTGGCAGCTCTCGCTTACCTCACCTGCATCATGATCACCTCGCCAATGATGGCCGAGAGCCGGTCAATGATTCGCATTCAAGATGCGTGGTTGATGGGGATCGTCCTTGCCTGCATGGCCATTTGCCAAGACATCGGCATTCCCAGCGTCTGGGCCTTTTCCCAAGACGTGGGAGGCAAGCATGTGGGAGCCACGCTTGGCTTCGGCAACATGATCGGCAACCTCGGTGCGGCGGCCTCTCCGTTGTTGCTTGGGTTTGTGCAACGAAATTATGGCTATAACAATATGTTTCTGATGTGCGCCGGTTTTTTCTTGCTGGCTTCATTTTGCGCCCTAAACCTGAATGCCACCAAACCGGTGCTGGATGATTGACGGAGTGAGGAATTTTTCGCCAGCTTTGGGAGAAACCTTCAACTTCATGTTCTAGGGTATGAGCGGAACGATCACGCCCGTCAACTGATCAGCGTTTCTCGCACCCGTTCCAGCATGAAGGGGTTTCTTGATGAAAGACCACCTTGAACAAACGCTCCCTTTTGCGGGAGAGTCGACCGAACATCAACCCGCTTGGTCCGGTTCGGCCTCCGCTGACGGAGGGGATGCCCTTGTTTGGAAGGCTGAGATTGTGTTGCCCGCTGATTCACGCATCGTTCCCGAAACCAAAGACATTCCCAAGGCGGTTCTCGAACCCGCTCCGGCCCAGCTTGAGGAAGTTCCGCTGGCGTATGGCCTCGTCGCCAAAGTGCTCCTTCCCCGCCCGGCCTTCAATTTTAAGGTGGAACACGACCTGCCGCCGAATGTGACGCTCTTGGAAGCCAAGCCTCGCGCCACCATCGTCGGCGAACACCTGATCTGGAACTTCGGCCGCCTCGATCCGGGACAAGAACTCCGCTTGCAAGTCGTGGTCTTGCCGGAACCGGGGACAAAGTTCACGGTCGGCGAACTGACGAACTTCAACGCCACCTACACCCAGAATCTTTACTTTCAGACACCACTGATCCGGGCGAAACTGGCCGTGAAGATCACCGGGCCGGAGTTTATCCGCGTCGGCGAGCTCGCGGAATATGTGATCGAAACTCAAAACGCCGGCAACTGGGTCGTTGAGAACATCACGACAGGGTTGGTTTTGCCGCCGGAATTGCTCGGGGCTGACGGACTCGCACCGAACTTTACCATCGGTTCGCTGGACCCCGGTTCCAGCCGGAAGGTGAAAGTATTCGCCAAGGCGGCCAAGGGAGGCGAAGCACGCCTCAAAGTCGAAGTCAATGGCACGGACGACGCGAAATCCAGCGCCGAGTTTGTCACCACCGTCTTGGGCTGAAAATCTCCTCGACTCCGGCCCCCGGAATTTCCATCATGGGGGCATGACGTCCAACATTCTTTTTCACGCCGCCCATGCCCGGATCGTCCGACCGGGGGCCGATTCTGTTCTGACCGCCTTTTCCGATCTCTCGTGGAAAATCCTAGAGGGACAAACATGGGCCATCGTCGGACCGGTGGGTTCCGGCAAAACCACTTTAGCCGACACACTCCGGGGCCGTCTTCGTGTCACCGAGGGGGATATTGCGTGGCCTTTTCTGGAAGACCTTCGCGCGTCCGGCCGAACCATCAATTGGCCGGCTGATGCCATCCATGTTGTTTCCTTCAAGGAAGAATCGCGGGCGTTTTCCCACTCAAACCACTATTATCAGCAGCGTTTCAACTTCATCGAAGCGGAAGACGATCTCACCCTGCGGGACTTCTTACGGAGCGGTTTGGTCGTCGAAGAAAGCGAGTTATTGGCGGTCGCCACACGCTTCCGGCTCGCAGACAAACTTGATCTCTCCGTCATCAAACTCTCGAACGGCCAGACCCGCCGGGCCAGACTCGCGAGGGCAATGCTCCGCAAGCCGGACTGGCTGATTCTCGACGAGCCATTCATCGGTCTGGACACTGCCTCGCGGGCCGACCTCTCCGACCTGCTCGCCAATTTGGTGACAACGGGACATCGCCTCATGCTCATCACCCGGCCGGACGCCATCCCGGAATGGGTGACGGATGTTGTTGAATTGGAGGCCGGGGCGATCCGCTGGCAGGGGCCTCGCGGCGACTATCAGCCCCCCGTGAGCGAATCCGTTCCTGTTGAGGCATCTGCCCCCGAATCTGTCGGCGAGCCAGTCATCGAACTGCGGGAGGTGACGGTCACCTATGGTGGGCAAACCATTCTCGACCGCGTGAACTGGACCGTCCGGGCCGGGGAGCGTTGGGCCTTGCTCGGGCCGAACGGTTCCGGGAAGACGACCCTGTTGAGCCTGATCGCCGGGGACCATCCGCAAGCCTATGGCAATGATGTCAGGTTGTTTGGCAAGCGGCGGGGCACCGGAGAAAGCATCTGGGATATCAAGAAAAACCTTGGCTTGGTTTCTCCCGAGATTCACCTGTATTTCTCGGCCCCGCTGACGGCATCCGAAACCATCGCCACCGGCTTTTATGATGTGATGGCCTATCGGCCGACAACACCCGAACAACAGGTCATCATCAGGCAATTCACCGATTATTTCGGCATCACTCCCTTGGCCGACCGGCCGTTCCGCCGACTATCCACCGGCGAGCAACGACTGGTGTTGCTCATTCGCGGACTGGTGAAACGCCCGCCGATCCTGATTCTGGATGAACCGTTTCAAGGGCTTGACTCGAAAGCCATCGACGCCGCTCGTCGCTGGCTCGATACCGAACTGGCCGCCGGGCAGACCCTCATCTTCGTGAGTCATCTGCCGGAAGAACTTCCCCGAACGGTGACCCGGCGGTTACGACTCGACAGTGGAAAAGTGGTGGACTGAGTTTTCGGCTGGTTCCTTCTTGTTCTCAAAATGCGGGTCGAACCAGCGGTAAACAGCCGGGATCACGAATAGCGTTAAAAGTGTGGAGGTCATCAATCCACCGATCACCACAGTGGCCAGCGGTTTTTGCACCTCGGCGCCTGCCCCGTTTGAGAGGGCCATCGGGATGAACCCAAGAGTCGCCACCATCGCCGTCATCAACACCGGCCGGATGCGGATCATCGCCCCGTCGAAGGCGGCGTCTTTCACATCCTTGCCGGATTTCCGCAGTTCCACAATGTAAGTCACCAACACTACCCCGTTAAGGACGGCCACGCCGAACAGAGCGATGAAGCCGACTCCGGCCGAGATCGAGAAATCCATTCCGCGTACCCAGAGGGCGAACACCCCGCCGGAGGCCGCCATCGGCACGTTCATGAAAATCAGGGCCGCGAGTTTGGACGATCCGAATGTCGAATGGAGCAACACGAAAATCAATAGCAACGCCACCGGGACGGCGACCGACAACCGCCGGGTCGCCTCCTGAAGATTTTTGAACTGGCCTCCCCAGCCAACCGAATAGCCGGTCGGAAGTTTTACCTTGGTGTTCACCGCTTGCTGGGCCTCGGCCACAAAACCGGCGAGGTCGCGGCCACGGACGTTGCAAGAGATGATCGCCCGGCGCCGAATGGCATCCCGGCTGATTTGGGCCGGGCCGTCCTCAAAACGAATTTCCGTGAGTTGTTCCAACGGAATCTGCCGCCCTTGCGGATCGGCGACGGTGATGCGTTTCATCCGTTGCAAATCTTCTCGCACTGCCTCCGGGAAACGAATCTGCAACGGGAAGCGACGTTGCCCCTCGAACACCTGGCCGACTTCCCTGCCCCCCATCGCTGACACGGCATCCAGCACATGTCGGGCGTTGATCCCGTGCCGGGCGAGGGCATCCCGCTTCAAGATGATGCGAAGATAGGGCAGCCCGCCGGTCTGTTCGACCGCCACGTCGGCCGCTCCCGGAACCTTGCCGACGACGGAGGCCACCTTCTCGGCTGTCTCGCGCAAAGTGTCGAGGTCGTCCCCATAAACACTGATGCCCACATCCGTCTTCACTCCCGCGATCAACTCGGCCACCCGGAGTTCAATCGGCTGGGAGAAACTATAAGCGTTACCCGGCACCTCCCGTTCAAGAGTTTCCTCCATCGCCTTCACCAAGTCTTCCTTGCGGGAAAACCGCCAAGTGTTGCGTGGCTTGAGGCTGACCATCACGTCGGTCAGATTCACCATCATTGGATCGTTGGCGATTTCCGGCCGGCCGATTTTGCAATTCACCGACTCCACCTCGGGCATTTGCAACAGGCATTTTTCAATCTGAGTACACATCGCCACGGATGTTTCCAAGGACACGCTTGGCAACCGGGTGGCTTGCAGGGCAATGGAACCTTCGTCTAGTTTCGGAATGAACACCGCCCCCAAACTGGAAGCCACGAGAACGCTCAAGACGAACAACCCGACGGAGCCGAACATCACCGGGCGGGGATGATCGACGGCTGTTCGCAACAATGGCTGATACATCGATTTGGCCCACCGCACCAGAAATGGCTCGGTTTCGGAAACACTTCGCAAAAACACGGCGGCCAGCACCGGCATCAGCACAAGGGCCAAGAACAATGACGCGAGCAACGCGAACATCACCGTCAGCGCCATCGGCTTGAACATCTTCCCCTCAACCCCGCGAAGCGAGAGAATGGGGAGGTAAACCAGCAGAATAATGCCAACGCCGAACACCACCGGCCGAGCCACTTCGCGGCAGGCTTCCTTAACCACGGAGAGCGGGGCCTTGGCTTCTTTGTGCTCATGCCGATGTTCCGCGACCCGCCGGACCACGTTCTCAATCAACACCACGCTGCCATCGACAATCAGGCCAAAGTCAATGGCCCCGAGACTCATCAAATTGCCGGAAAGCCCGGTGGTCCACATGCCGATGAACGCCCCGGCCATCGCCAGCGGGACCGACAGGGCGACAATCAATCCCGCCCGCAAACTGCCGAGCAGAATCAGCAAGACCACCACCACCAGCACGCCGCCTTCGACGAGATTCGTTTGCAGGGTATGCACCGTCCGGTCCACCAATTCCGTGCGGTCGTAAATCACATCGACTTCAATGCCCTCGGGGAGTGTTTTTCTAATCTCATCCATCTTTTCTTTGCTGCGTTTCACCACCTCGCGGGAGTTTTCCCCCGCCAGCAGCATCACAATACCGACGACACCTTCTCCCTTGCCGTCCCGCGTGACGGCCCCCTGCCGCAGCACCGGGGCGAATTGCACATCCGCGACTTGGTGGACATACACCGGCGTGCCATCCCCCCGGCTGTCCAGCACGACGTTTCGCACATCGTCGAGTGAATGAATCAGCCCCTCGGCCCGGATGATGCGCTGTTCCTGCGATTTGAACAGAACGTAACCACCCCCTTCGTTGGCATTGTTTTCCCGAAGAGCCTCGAAGATTTTCGAGAGAGGGATGTTGAACGTCCGCAATTTGTCCGGGTCCGGGCGCACTTCGTAGGCCCGCACTTCGCCGCCGCTGGTGTTCACTTCGATGACACCGGGCACTCCGCGAAGTTGCGGGGCAATCTGCCAGTCGAGCGTTTCGCGGAGCCGCATCAGGTCATCCGGCTTTCCCGGTTTTTGGCCGGATTTGTAGCGGACTTCAAATTGATAAATCTCTCCGAGTCCGGTGGCGATCGGCCCCGGTCTCGGGGAAGGAATGCCGGGCGGGATTTTCTCGCGGGCCTCCTGAAGGCGTTCGTTGACTTGCTGACGCGCCCAGAAGATGTCCGTCCCTTCTTCAAAAACCACGGTCACCACGGAAAGGCCGAACTGGTTGACGGAACGGATTTCTTCGACGTGCGGCATCCCGCTCATCGCGGCCTCCACCGGAATGGTGATGGCTTGTTCAACCTCCAACGGGCCAAGCGCCGGGGCGGTGGTCATCACCTGCACCTGAACGTTGGTCACATCCGGCACGGCGTCCACCGGCAAGCGGGACGCGGAATACATCCCCGCCGCCAACAACAGGAGAGAGGCGAGAAAGACGAGGAAACGATTCGCCAGGGCGAAATCAATGATTCGCTCCAACATGAGTTCACTCCCCGACCAGTTGATCTTTGAGCATTTCGGATTTGAGGGAAAAGCCCCCCCGCACCACCACCCGGTCACCCGGCTTCAGTCCTTCCGTCACCTCGACTTTGTCCCCGGCCGAACGGCCGATGACGACTTCGGTTTTGCGAAACGTGTCATCGCCTGTCTGCACGAAGACAAACGGCTTGTTCTCATGCCGCAGAACGGCCGTTCCCGGCACTTGAAACACCGGGGTTTGGTCGCCCATCTCAAACCCCACCTCGACAAACATACCCGGTTTCAGCAAGCGGTCGGTGTTTGCGGTCACGGCGGTCAGCGTCATGGAACGGGAAGTTTTGTCGATCAAATCGCCGGTGTGTGTCACTGTCGCCTGACGTTCCGACACGCCACAGTGCGGAGATCGAAACACAATCGGATGATCCGCCAGCCCGCGAACAAGCGGCATGTCGGCCTCGAACAAGTCGGCCTGCACCCACAGATTGGAAAGATCCGTGAGGACAAACATCTGGGTTTGAGGGCCGACACGCTCGGACAAGACAGCATGCCGTTCGACAATCACCCCGGCGAACGGGGCTTTCACCGGCAAGTAAGAGGCCGACGCCCCCTCGGCCACCGGGTCCGACTTGTCCAAATCCACGGCCGCGAGGCCGAACATCGCCACATGGGCCGAGGCGACATTGAACGCCGTCTCGGCCTCGGCCAGTTTCACTTCTGATTGCCTTCGTTGGTTCTTCACTTGGAAACGCAACTCCTCGACAATGGCGGCATATCCGGCAGTGGCGGACTCCGTTTCCGCCTCGATTTTGCGAAGATTGGAACCGGAGACAGAATCTCCCGAGTTCCGCATGTTGGCAAGCTGGCTTCCCAGTTGATTCCGCTTGGAATAGGCCGTGAGAAGTTGTTGCCGCCAGTCGCCGATGGGCTTGTCGGCCATTTTCTTTTCGATGTCGGCCAGCGGCGTCTCGGCATCGAGCAGTCGCAGCAATTCGGCGGCATTAGTGGTGGTGATCTTGGTTCGGGCGGCCACCTCTCGTTCGGCCATCAACGAGGTCTTCGTCCGGACGACTTCCAGCTTGGCATGGCCGAAATCCCGGCTGTCCACGACAGCCAAAATGTCGCCGACGTTGACCGATTGGCCGATCTTCACCCGCACTTCGCGGATGATCCCGTCGGCCGGGGGGAAAATGTGCGCCAGCCGTTCTTCGTTGAAGGCGACGCGACCCGGACGCCATGTCCGGTGGTTAAACGACTCGGGGTTGATGGTCGCCAGTTCGATCCCGGCGCCGGCCCACTTGTCGCTCGAAAAGGTAATTTCCGAAGCCTCGGCGGCCGATGGTGTGGATGGCGCCGCCTCGGCTTTTCCGGCCGAGGATAACAGACGGGTAGCGACCACTCCAATCACCAACCCGGCGACCAACAGACCCGCCCCCGGAATCAGGGCTTTCCAACGCCGGTTTGCGCTCAGGTCAACAGCCCGACGCTCCGCTGTGGAGACAGTCATGGGGAAATCTCATGTGAATCGGGCGAATATGGGAATCCATGCGTGAAAGTCAGGCACGGATCGACACGGAGGGCTTTTGAGAAAAGAACCCGAACGGGTTAAGAAACGAGAACGCCGGTGCGCAGACGCGCGGCGACATGGCAGAGACGAATGGAGTGCGGCCGGGGAATGAACCTTGCCGAACAATCTTGTTGAAGGAAGATTGTCGAATCGGGAAGAGGGGCAACGTCATCATCAGCCGTCGCCGGAAGTTCATCGGCATCGAAATCCACAGAGGCAGCACTGCCGACTGCTTCCAAATGGGAACAACCGGCAGGAAGCCCTGGACCCGGCATATGATCGCCGGGCATTTCGATCCCGAGGATGATCAGGTGCGTATGAGTCTCAAGAGGACATCCGCCGCTTTGGGACGAGAGAATGGGCGTACAACACGCCAGCGGCATCCATCCCAGCCCATGCGTATGCGGCGAGTCACCGGCGGCATGGCTATGGGAAACGGACACACTCATGCCGATCACCGTCATCCAACAAGTGAGGACGGCAAGCAATCGGCGTCGGAAATCGTGGCCCATCCGGAACATGCCTGAAGTGTAGACCATTTGCGGATTGACTGCAAGAGGTTGGACAGCTTGGATAAGAAATGCAAATGCCTGACAACAATTTTGAAACAGAGCTGCGGTTAACTGGTGGCTGAAACCGAATTAATTCAATCGACCCAACGGGCCAGGCGCTTCGGCCGTTGGGTCGATCTGCGATCCCCGAATGGGAAAATAAAACTGGATGCAGTGTCCAAATTCGGCCCGGAGCGCCCAAACGTCATCAAGCGACAAGGGGGTGCCTCCGATGCCGAGCATCCGAAGGCTTGGAAGAGCGCCCGACATGAGTAACTCGCGGATAGATTGAGCCTGAATATTGCTGTGAGCCAGATCAAGTAATTCAACCGAGGGAAAAGTGCCGGGACGCATCAAGCCTTTTAAGGACATGTCTTCAAGACCACACCCGCCGAGGTGGAGATATTGCAGCCGAGGCCATAATCCAGGCACGGCGAATGTTCGGATACCTCTTCCATCTTCAAAAATTCCTTCCAAATTCAAAGAATTCATCCCTCGAAAACGTTTTGAACGAACAAGAATGTCCACAATTGCTGATGTGCAACCTGTGTCATCAATCTGAAGTTTTCTCAACTTGGTGACCACAGGTGACTCAAGAATCTGAAGCAATGCCTGATCGCCAATATGATCCTCGCTGAGGGACAAGCCCGCTAGTTTTTCCAGCAACGCCGGTTCCTTGGTCAGCAATCGGATGCCCTCTTCACTTGTGCCTCCGAAGCCACCTACCAATGAGATTTCACGAAACCGTTGAAGCATGGGTGAGGACGCCAGACGGCCGACAAAATTGGAAAGTGTTTCCGACAAGATATCATGCGGATGATGGAGACGAAGATTCAGGATTGGCAGCGGTCCCGTTGGCTGAATATCAATCGACTCAAGTTGGCAAAATTGCAGTGACGTCAAATCGATCTCATCCACAAAACCACGCCGAAACAACAAAACCGAACCCAGCTTGTTTGAATGATTCAATTCCGTTGTTTTTTCGGTCTTTACGGCCATTATGCCATGTCGGTACCTTCCATTTGCACCGTAGAAATTCACCTCGACGTCAGGCGGCATCTGTATCTCATAGCCGTTTGACCATTGACGAATGTTGCGTCGCAATAGCTCAATCGCGCGCTCATTCAAGCGGGTGTGGTCCGGCGATCTGACCCGATGTTTTTCCGCTTCGATCTGAATGCGAATAAATTCGGCCCGGTCCGGATCATCACATTCCTCAATCCAATCGCTCAAAATCAACCGTGGCGCATCGTCGTCAGGATTTTCCCTGACTGTCTCAAGCAAAGCACGTCCTTCGGGATGATTGAAGAATCCCATCATCGATCAGACCAGTGTTGGATCATGTGTCTTTTGAATCGTCGCACATGGAGAGCAAAAAGAACGCGATCATGCAATCTTGAATCTTACGTCAGACGTATGCAAAAGAAGGCACGCAGATCATTTGTCGGATATGCAAAGAGTGGGTTTCGGAGGTATCCAAAGGATATCCTCATAGAGTGGAGTCTCGTTTCCACCATCAAACAACGCAGGGGCATTGTCAATCCATCAATAATCGTCGCCTCTTTTCATCGGATTTTCCATGCGGTTTGGTCGCTTTGAACTGACATCACCCCTCGACAACACTCCCGCCGGGCCGGTGTATCTCGCCGTCGCCGACGGAGAGATGTTTGAAATCCGTTCGCTGGAGAAAATCCGCGAGGATCGTGATGCATGGGCCAATATCCGGTTTAGGCTCCGGCTTTTGGCATTGGTCAAAAATGAGTTGCTCTTGCAACCCGAGGCGGCCGATCTGGAACATGACCCGCCCTATCTTGCGGTGAGGCCATCCGAGCCGGCGGGGCCGATTCTCCTGTCCGACCAGCCATTGGATTTTGCCCTTCGATTGACCCTGCTGGTGGCCGAGGCCCACCGGATCGGATTGACGGTGGGCGAAGTTGACACGGGGGTGATTCGTCGGATTGCCCCCGGCCGGCTGGCGCTTGACCTCATCGGCACAGGGGAAATGGGAACTGATGTCATCCCCCGAGAATCGACGAACGAGGAAGACATTGCCTGGCTGGGGAATGTTCTGGATGATCTTCTGTCCGTCCCGGCCCAACCGGGCGAAACCGGAGCCGACCGTTGGCCCGGTTGGAATACCGTCGTCGGGACGATGCGCGATCCCAATCCCATGAGCCGACCGCTGGCCAGCGAAGTGGCCGCGTGGTTTGAATGCGAGGAAGCGGCAACACATCTTGGCTTTGTCCCTCTCGAATCTCTCCCCCCGCCAACTCATGCGGCTTCCGCCATTCAGATGGCCTTATATCTGCCGAGCAAGCGGCCGCCGCTTGACGAGACTGTGACGCCCGCCGATGATCTCGGGGAAGCGTCTATCGCCAAGACGATGCCCCGGTTGGGAGATCAGGTCGGTCGGTTTCTTCTGCTCGAAAAACTGGGCGAAGGGGGCATGGGTGTTGTCTTCCGGGCGGAAGATCAGGCCGATGGTTCGATGGTGGCTGTCAAAATTTTGAAACCCGAGGCGGCCATGTCGCCGACGAGTCGGCGGCGGTTCGTCAAGGAATCACGGTTGCTGGCGAAGTTGAACACGCCCCATGTCACCCGGCTGATCGCCGCCGACACGGATGACGAATTGTGTTATCTCGCCGTTGAGTTTGTGCCCGGTCAGAATGTCGGGCAATACCTCCGGACAGCGGGAATGGTGGAAGAAAAACTCGCCTTGGAGATGATCGCCGATGCCGCCCGCGGGCTGGCGGTGGCGCATCGGATCGGGATTGTTCATCGGGACATCAAGCCGGAAAATCTGCTGTTGCTTCCCGAAGGAACGGACGGCCCCCGTGTGAAAGTGACGGACTTCGGGCTGGCCCGGCTGATGGTTCAATCCGAGTCTCAGGATGTCACGCGGGCCGGGGCATTGCTCGGCACCCCCCGGTTTATGTCACCGGAGCAGTTCGGGGCAAAGCCCGTGGATGCGAGGGCCGACGTGTATGCCTTGGGGGCCACGCTCTTTAATCTGCTGACGGGCCAGCCCGCGTTTCCGCAAGACAACCTGATGGAACTGACACAGGCGGTCATTTCGCAGATTCCACCAGCCGCCGACCGGGTCAACCCGGAGGTCAGCGCGGCGACGGCGGCGCTGGTGGCCCGGTGTCTCTCGAAAGAGACGAGTGATCGGCCGACTGATGCGGGGATGTTTCTCCGGGAAATCGAACGGCTCATCAGCGGCGAACCAAGCGACATTCTGGGGCATCCTCGCGCCCCGATCGCCTCAAGCCGGGCGGCAGAGTACGTTCACACATGGGATCTGAAATCCACCCCCGCCCAATTGTGGCCCCATGTCTCCAACACAGAGCGGCTGAATCGGGCCATCGGTCTGCCGGCCGTGCGATACGAAATCCGGCGAGATCCGCTGTTGGGAACCCGGCGGTTTGCTCATGCGAATGTGGTCGGGTTCAAAATGGAGTGGGAAGAACACCCGTTTGAATGGATCGAAGGCCGGAGAATGGGCATCCTGCGGGAGTTCATCCGGGGGCCGTTCGTGTGGATGCTGAGCGTCGTGGAACTCATTTCCCGGCCGGAGGGGGGAACTACTCTTCGGCACACCTTGCGGGCCGAGCCACGGGGCTTCATGGGCCGAATGATCGCCCCGATGAATCTTGGCCGGGCAGCCAAAAAGGGTTTGGAGGCCGTTTATCGGCGAATCGATCTCTCGGGCGGGTCACAGGGGGACGCCCCGGACATGGACCGGTTCGAGTTGCCGACCCAACTTTCCCGCCCCCGACAACGGCGATTGCATGCCCGCATTGACCGGTTGCTGCACTCCGGGGCGGCCCATGATGCCGTGGAAATGCTCGGGATTTTTCTGGCGAACGCCCCGGATCAGGAAGTCTCGCGGATCAAACCGCTGGCCATCGCCAGACGTTTTGGAATCGACGAGATGGCGATGGTCGAAACCTGCCTTCGCTCGGTGCTTGAGGGATTATTGCAACTTCAATGGGATGTGATTTGCCCGCTGTGCCGGGTTCCCTCGGGGCATCGGGATACGCTCAAACAAATCCTCGAACACGAAAATTGTCCGACTTGCGATGCTTCCTTCCGAACCGATTTCGCAACGGCGGTTGAATTGGTGTTTCGCGTTCATCCTGATGTGCGGCCGACCGAGGACGGAATGTATTGCGCGGGAGGACCGGCCCATTCGCCGCACGTCGTCGCCCAAGTGAGGCTTTCTCCGGGCGAGCGGGTTGAACTGGAATTGTCGCTTTCCGAGGGTCTGTATCGGGTGCGGGGACCGCAGCTTCCCTGGAATCTGGAACTGCGGGTGGCAAACGACGCGGTCACCAACCGCTGGGAATTAAACATCGAATCGGCCGGGAAAGAGCCGCTTCCCCCGGTCGGCCCGTCTGGTCAAGTGCTTGTGTTGCAAAACGGTCCGGCCGGTGAATTGATCGTCCGCATCGAGCGAGCGGCGGGCCGTGATGATGTGTTGACGGCGGCGCGGGCGATGTCCTTTCCCTCTTTTCGGGAACTCTTCCCCGGCGAACTGTTGTCCCCCGGCCAGCTTACCCCAGCGTCGATGATTACCCTGTTACTAGCCCAGGCTGATCGCAGCGAGCAAATGTTCAGTGTGCTTGGGGAAGCGAAGGCATTTCAGATTATTCAAGCCGGTTTCCGGGTCATGGAGGCCAAGGTAAAGGCCGAGGGGGGCGTGATCGTGAAGACTGTTGGCGAAGGACTCCTTGCCGCTTTTGAGGGGGTGTCAAGCGCCGTGCGAGCGGGCCTTTCACTGACGGAAGCCCTCACCGCCGACCCTTTGACACAGGGAATGCCGCTGCGAGTGGCCGTCCACCGGGGAATGGCGATGGTCGCCACTGTGAACGACCGGCTGGACTATTTCGGCCAGACGCCCCGACTGGTTGGCCGATTGCTGGAAGTCGCCGGTCGAAACGAACTCGCCATCAGCGCGACCACCGCCAGCGACCACAACGTGAATGTCCTGTTCCAAGGCCGCCCGGTGAAACTCGGCGAAGTCCCCCGCCCCGGACTCACGCCGGTGCTGACGTATGTGGTGCCATTGGAGAAATGAAACCATTTTTTAGCCGCTGACGGCTTTTCATCTAACTTTGGTCTCATCATGTCTTCGTCTTTTCCAAATCCGTGTTCGATCTGTGCTGTGTTCGTGGCTAAAAATTCTTCTCTTGATCTCTCCAACTAGAATCTTGGCATGAATCAGCCATCCATCACGTTTGTGACTTGTGCGGAATCCGGGGCCTTGGAAGGCCCTCCTCGTCGGCTGGCGGCAAGTCTTCGCAAGTGGGGCGGGCGGTTTGCGAATTGTCCGCTGTATGCCGTCACGCCCCGGTTTGGGGCGCCGCTTTCGAGCGGGACCATTCGGGAATTTCGTGATCTCGGCGTCAAGTATCTGCGGTTCAGCCGACACGATGGCTACGAGTGGAACCCCTATGTGAACAAACTGGCGGCCGTGAAGGCCGTCGAGGATTTGGCCGACACAGAAGCGGTCGCGTGGCTGGATGCGGATTTGTTCGTCGTCGGCGAGCCGCATGAACTGGAGCTTGCCCCGGACGAGGATTTTCTCGCCTCCCCCTCCGACGCGGCCGGGACGACGAGCGGCCCCGGCGACTTGTGGGAAGAGTATTGGCAGGAGACGGGAAAACTTCACGGGATCGATATCAATTCAATGCCTTGGGTGAACACGCACCGCGAAGGCAAGCGAATCCGCTACAGCGTGAACGGCGGACTGTTCGTTTATCGCAAAACCACCAAGTTTGGCACGCATTACCATGATTTCTGCATGAAGTGGCTCGATGCGAAATTTGGCTCCATTCACACGAAAGTCTTTTTCCACGATCAACAAGCACTAAGCCTAGTCGCCCATCAACAAGGGTTGCGGATTCGGCACCTGAATCATTCGCACAACTACGAGATGGCGAGTAGCATCCATGCCGAATGGTTCCGCGAGGAAAAATTGCGGGCGGCGAAGATTGTCCATTATCACGATTGCATGTGGCCGAAGTTCTGGCCGACTTTTTTGGAAGTGATGCGTCCCACTCATCCGGAAGCGGCGGCTTGGCTCGCCGAGCGTGGACCGCTGAAGAACGAGGCCAAGCCGTGGTGGAAAGTCTTTGGCAAATGGCTTCAAAAGAAACGCCAGAAAACGCAGGCCGCCTATCTAGCCGGTTGTCGGTTGATCGAGACAGGGAAGTAAGGGGATGAAATCAAGCCGCCCCCCTGTTCGGCCCGTCGCCGGTGAGGATAATCACGTCTGATGTTGCAAGTTCCATTGTTCGGGATTCCATGCCGGTTCTTTTGAACTTCCTGTACCTCGCGGTCATCGGGCTTTTGATGCCCGCTCTGGCCGTGCGTTCGTGGAAGACCGGACGCTATCGCCGATATCTGCGAGACAAGTACCTCGGGTTGGAACGTTCGCCGGTGAACGGGGATGCCCCGGTGGCTTGGTTTCACGGGGTGAGCGTCGGCGAAGTGAATCTGCTCAAAATCGTCACGGAGGGTTTTCGCAAACGTCACCCGAATTGGCGAATCATCGTTTCCTCCACGACGGACACCGGGTTGGCCGAGGCCCGCAAACACTTTGGAGAGGGTGCAGTCATCCCGTATCCGTTTGACTTCTCTTGGGCCGTGGATCGCACATTGAAGATGATCAAACCGCGATTCATCGCCCTCGCGGAGAGCGAACTTTGGCCCAATTTCCTCTATGTGGCGAAACGGCATCGGGTGCCGGTGATCGTGTTGAACGGCCGCATGAGTCCCCGCACTTTTTCGAGGTACGCCAAGGTGGCGGGGTTGGCCCGTGGATTGATGTTCGGCCGGGTAAGCCGTTTCCTGATGCAATCGGAGCGATTTGCCGATCATCTGCGGCAGTTGGGCGTGCCGAATGATCGGGTGCGGGTAACCGGCTCGGTGAAGTATGACGGCGTTCTGGCGGATCGGTACCATCCGAAAGTTGCCGAACTGCGGCGTCTGTTTACGATTCAGCCGGATGATATTATCTGGGTGGCGGGCAGCACACACGCCCCGGAAGAACAGATTGTCACCGAGATTTATGCCCGGTTGAAAAGCCGGTTCCCGAAGCTGCGATTGATCATCGTCCCCCGTTCGCCGGATCGGTTCGACGAGGTGGCGGGGATCATTCGCCAGGCGAACCTGACTTGCGAACGCCGCCGCGAGATGACCGGCCCGGTGAGCGACCCGGCCGCCGTGATCCTGGGTGATACGATGGGGGAACTCGGGGCCATCTGGGCCTTGGCGACCATCGGGTTCACCGGCGGCAGCCTCAACGACCAGCGCGGCGGCCAGAGCATGATCGAACCGGCGGGCCTTGGCGTTCCCGTGATGTTCGGGCCACACACTTGGAACTTCAAGGATGCGGTCGCCGGGTTGCTGGAAGTCGGCGGGGCCATTCGCTTGACCGACGGCGCCGAGTTAGAGCAGAAGATGGCCGAGTTAATCGCTGATCCCAAACGACGGACGGGGATTGGCGAAGCGGCAAGGGAGTTTGTCCTCCGGCAACAGGGGGCAACCACTCGCACGCTTGATGAAATTGACGACCTTTTGAGGATTCACCCTTGATCGAAACCATATGCTACGCCAACGGCGAAATCCTGCCGTATTCCCATGCGAAATTCTCGCCGGATGATCTCGGCATCGTCTGGGGAGCGATGATCACCGACCGCCTGCGGACCTTCGGCGGGAAACTCTTCCAGTTGAAGGAACACTTGGAACGCTTCGCGGAGAGTTGCCGACTGGCCCATGTTCCGCTGGCTTTAACCGTGGAAGACCTGTCCGAGCTTTGCGAGAACCTGCTGGTTGACAACAAACAGCGCGCCGGAAAATCGATGGAGTTCGCTTATCTCTTCCTGGCTTCGCCCGGCTCCGTGCCTCATTTTCCGCACGGGCACGCCGTGATGAACCCGACACTGATGGTACTGGTTACTCCGCTCGATTCCAAACGGGTGGCAGGCATCCACGAACGGGGCATCAAACTGGTGACCTCGGATGTTTCGCTTGGCTGTTCGCCGCAGATCAAGCACCGCAGCCGGTTGCCGTGGTGGATTGCCATGCGGGAAACACTCGAAGCCCATCCCGGCTTTGAGCCGTTGTATGTCACGGCGGGGGAAGCCCCGGCCATCTTGGAAACCTCATCGGCCAGTGTGGCGGCCGTGATCGGCGGTGAGGTTGTCACTCCTCCGGCCGAACAAGTGTTGTCGGGAACAGCCCTCGCTGCCGTCCGCACGTTGTGCGAGAAAGAGAAGATTCCCTTTTCACAACGGGCTATTCCGCTTTCCGAACTGGCGACAGCCAACGAAGTGTTCGCTATGAACTCGACCTATGGGTTGGCCAGCGTGGTTCGGGTGAATGAGTTGACGTTCCCGAAAGACGGCCCGACAGTCCTCCGGCTCACCGCCGCTTGGGAACGAATCTGGGGCGTGAGCCTGCGTCACGGGGCGCCGAAGAATTCCGCAGGATGAAGCCCGGTCAAACGATTCATTTGAGTTGCCAGATTCGGATGGTTCCATCGTTGCCGGTGGTGGCCAGATGTGTTCCGGTGGGTGAAAACTCAAGGCGTTGAATCTTGTCCGTGTGGCCCTTCAACACGGCTTTCTCTTTGCCGGTGGAAAGATCCCAAAGACGGGCGGTGCCATCGGAACTGGCCGAGGCCAGTGTTTTTCCCGTCGAGGTGAAGGCCACCCAGATGACGAAATTCTTGTGACCTTTCAACACAGCCACTTCTTTGCCGGTGACCGTGTCCCAGATTCGGATCGTGCTGTCCAGACAACCTCCGGCGATGGTCTTGCCATCCGGGGAACAGGCGATGCCCCAGACGCCGCCGAAATCGCCCGGCGCAGACCATCGCTCTTTTCCGGTGGCGAGATCCCAAGCCTTGACCTCCCCTCCCTGGCTGGTGTTGGCCCAAATTCCGCCGCTGCTGAACAACGTCTTGCCATCGGGGGAATACGCCAGCGCGATCACCGGATTCCGATGATTTTCAAGTTTGAGCCGTGCCTTTCCGGCTGGCTCGCGCACGATCACCAGCCGGTCATCGGAAGCGGTGGCGAGGGTTTTGCCATCCGGAGAGAACAGGGTCGAACTAACCGCTCCCGCGTGATCGTCCAGTGTGGCGAGTTTTTCCTTTTTGACGGCGTCCCACAAAATGACTGTTTTGTCCCGACTGGAGGTCGCGAGCGTTTTGCCGTCCGGCGAATAACTGACATGCAAGACTCCCCCGGTATGCCCTTCCAAGTTTGTCAGCAACTTGCCGGTTTTCCAATTCCATAAACGGACGATGCCGTCCTCGCTGGCCGAGGCAAGCGTTTCACCGTCAGACGAGAACGCCGCCATGTTGACAAACACGCCGGGGATTTCCAGTTTGCGCACCTCAACGGCATTGTTTTCCGGAGGCGCCGCCGGACGGGGGGCTGCCGGCAGATCGTTTGTGAATGAGAAGAGGCCGCCGATGTTAATGACGAGGAAGCAAACGGCTTTGCGAATCATGTGGCATTTCTCCAGGGAAAGTCCGCATCAGAGAACCCATGTCGGCCGCGTTGGGAATTGGTTTCCATTGATTAATCGAGCCTGACACTCATTCAAGAGTTTACACCGTCAGTTTGGATAGCGGCCAATAATGCCAGTCAATTCAGAGGATTGTCTGTCGGGACGCGGCATCATGCCGATCATGAGCGGGATTCTCCTGACACCGAAACTGTCGTCTTTTCACGCTTTCTCGCAAATGCCAGCCCATCCTAGACTTCGCCTCTCGTCCCCCCTATCTTGTGTTTACTTTCAACCAACCGCCATCGCGGATTCCCTGCGGACTCGGCGGCTTTGTCGTTTACGCAAAGACGGAAAGGCTCGGCATCCGATGCGAGTGATTTCACCCCAATCATCTCGGCGTCAACCCCGTTGGTGGCTGCATTTGGCAATCGTCTTCGGTGTGTTGGGAGCTCTCGGCGCCGGCCCGGCCGGCGTGGAAGGGATGTCCCATCCGGCGTGGAGTCCGTTTGCCTCGTTCTTCAGCGCCAAGGACTTCAGCGGCATCGAACAGGCCGGCGTTTTGCTGGCCATGATCATTTCCATTGGCGCACTGGTTTATGCATGGATTCTCGCCAAAAAGGTCTTCGCCGCCGATCAAGGAACGGCGGGGATGCGGGCCATCGCCCAGGCGGTCCGCGAAGGATCGGATGCCTACATCTGGCGTCAGTTCACCACGGTCGGCATCTTGCTTGTCTTTCTCACGGCGATGATCGTCCTCAGCAAATGGCCGTGGGATGCCAGCGAGGGCAACCCGGCTGATCTGAAAGTGATCGCCATTTCTCGCGGGGCCGCGTTCCTGATCGGGGCCATCTTCTCGGCGTCAGTCGGTTTCTTCGGGATGCGGCTGGCGACCACCGGCAATCTCCGGGTTGCTGCCGCCGCCCGCAAGGGGATGGCCCCGGCCATGAAACTCGGCTACCAAACCGGCACCGTGACCGGAATGCTGACGACCGGCCTCGGCCTGTTCGGCGGTTGCCTCATCGTCGTGGTGATGGGGGTGAAAGCTTATGAAACGCTGCTCGGCTTCGCCTTCGGCGGATCGCTGCTGGCGTTGTTCATGCGGGTCGGCGGGGGCATCTACACCAAGGCCGCCGATGTCGGGGCTGATCTCGTCGGCAAGATCGAGAAGGATATCCCTGAAGACGATCCCCGTAACGCGGCGACCATCGCGGACAACGTCGGCGACAACGTCGGCGATTGCGCGGGCATGGCCGCCGACGTGTTCGAGAGTTACACGGTCACGATGGTGGCCGCGATGATTCTCGGCTATGCGGCTTTCGGCACCAAAGCGATGCTGTTGCCGTTGCTGGTGCAGGCGGCCGGAATTCTGGCGAGCGTGTTCAGCACGTCGCTGGTGGGCAAGAAGGAACCGGCCAACGGGGCCGCCGGCACAATGCGGGCCATCAACAACAGTTTCCGCGTCGGCGCCGGGCTGACGGTGGTGGCGATCTTTGCCATCGCCGTTGTCTTTCTCCGGTTCGACAAACCGTACATCATCACGCAGGCCGTCGAACGCGGGCTATATGCTCTGCCAGAGTTTCAAACCGGCGTGGGTGTTCCATCCACGACCACCCGAGCGGAGGCACTGGCCGCTTGGAAGAACCTACCCTCTGAGAAACAACAGGAACTTTCCGGGGTGACTCTCGCGTCGGACACCGAAGGCAAACCGACCACGCGAACAATCTTCGAGGAGGCCGACCGGATTGTCCCCGTTCAGGAAGGGCTGGACCTTCGCCCGGCGTTCGCTTGTCTGGTGGGGATCGCCCTTACCTTGGCGCTCATGTTCTGCACGGAATATTGGACAAGCACCGAATACACGCCGGTGCGGTCGATCACCAAGAGTTCCCGAACGGGGGACGCCACCAACATCATTCAGGGCATCGCGGTGGGTTACGAATCCGCTGTGTGGGCGGTCATTTTAGTTTCCGTCTCCGTGTTTGCCGGGGTGTTTATTTATCAGGACACCCACAGCCCCATCTTTGTCGCCTTCGGCATCTCCCTCGCCGGGATTGGGATGCTGGCCCTCACCGGGGACATGTTGAGCATGGACGTGTTCGGCCCGGTGGCCGACAATGCCAACGGCATCGGCGAGATGGGCTATAACCGTGACGAGAACAACCAAAAGCTGACCGAGGGACACCCGGATTTCATACCCAAGGCCGAAATGGAAGCGGCCCGGCAAATCCTCACCGATCTGGACGCGACCGGGAACACCACCAAAGCCATCACCAAGGGCATCGCCATCGGTTCGGCGGTGATTGCCGCTGTGTCGCTGTTTGCCAGCTTCATCGCGGTTCTTGTGAAGCAAAGCGAAGAGAAGATCAACGAACTGACGGCCGCCGACTTCGAGAGCAAGGCGGGGATGCTTTCCATCGCCCGGCCCGAGGTGTTCGTTGGGATGCTCATCGGCGGGGCGGTTCCGTTTTTATTCAGCAGCATGACCATCCGGGCCGTTGGTCGGGCGGCGTTTCTGATCGTGAACGAGTGTCGTCGGCAGTTCAAGGACGAGGAGATCTGGGCGGGAAAGAAACGCCCGGACTACGCCCGAGTGGTGAACATTTGCACAAAGACGGCCCAACGCGAACTCATCGGCCCCGGCTTGTTGGCGATCTTCACTCCGGTGCTGGTGGGCTTCCTCCTTGGGCCGTATGCTCTTGGCGGATTCTTGGCGGGGATGATGGTGGTCGGCCAATTGTTGGCCGTGTTCATGGCAACGGCCGGCGGCGCTTGGGACAACGCGAAGAAGATGATCGAGGATCAGCACAAGACGGATATTTCCGGCAAGGGCTCTCCGCAACACAAAGCCAGCGTGACCGGGGATACCGTGGGCGACCCGTTGAAGGACACCGCCGGCCCGGCCATCAACCCGCTCATCAAAGTGATGAACATGGTGAGTCTGCTGGTGTTGCCGCTAGTCATCATGTACAACGTCAAGACTGGGGAATTGGCCGGTTCCGGCGTTGGCTATCTGGTGGTGGTGGTCGCGGGCGTGGCCGTCAGTTGGTCGTGGTGGCAATCGAAACGGGACACTCTCGAAATCCTCGCCCTGGACGCGGAATACGAGAAAGAACTGGAAATTGCCACGGAGAAACGACGCCTGGAAAATATGGCGAAGGAAAAAGCGGAAGCCTGATCTGCTCTCACCAAAATCAGGCTTCCAAGGTTCTCGGAGTTTCATCGCATGTTTCGCCGAAAGCCGCAGCGTTCGACACCGACGAACGAACACATCCCTGTCATGATCAATCAGGTGATGGAGATTCTCGACCCGAGGCCGGGAGAAGTGGCCGTCGATTGCACGCTCGGGTTTGCCGGGCATTCGATGGAGTTCCTGAAGGCCGTCGGACCCGACGGGTTCCTCATCGCCTGTGATCTGGACGGACTCAACATCCCGGCCGCGACGGAAAAGCTGGCTGAAATCAATTCTTCCTTCCATCTCCACCACGGCAATTTTGCCGGTCTTCCAAGTGTGCTGGCCGAGAAGGGATTTGACGGGTGTGACATTCTCCTGGCCGATCTTGGCATGTCCAGCATGCAAGTGGATGAGGCCGAGCGGGGATTCTCTTTCATGCGGGACGGCCCCCTCGACATGCGGATGGACACCAGTCGCGGCCGCACCGCCGCCGAGTTGTTGATGACGCTTCCCGCCGAGGAACTGGCAAAAGCCTTTGCGGAGTTTGGCGACGAACCGGAGGCGATGCGCATCGCCGAAGCCATCGTGAGCCACCGGGAAACGGAACCGCTCGCTCGCACGACGGAACTCAAAGACTTAATTATGAAAGCGGCCCCGGTGAAGGTGATCCAGAACCCGCGGCCGGGCGAACCTTCCCCGTGGCAACAGCAGATCCGGCCGACTGCCCGCGTGTTTCAAGCCCTGCGGATTCTGGTGAACCGCGAACTGGCCAGCCTTCAGGAATTGTTGCGAGTGCTACCCTGGATTCTGCGACCGGGCGGCCGGGCGGTGATGATCAGCTTCCACAGCGGCGAAGACCGCCTGGTGAAGGCGGCGTTCAAGGAAGGCATGCGCACGGGGTTGTATTCGTCCATCAGCGAAGATTTTGTGCGACCGTCGCCCATTGAGCGGTTTCAGAATCCACGTTCCCGCTCGGCCAAAGTTCGCTGGGCCATCCGGGCGGTGTGAACGGTCGTTTTCCAAAATTCGGCCAACAACAGAAACTCGGTGTTCACGCAAATGAAAGCAGAAATCATTTCGATTGGCAGTGAGATCACCAGCGGCCAGAACTTGGACACCAACTCGCAATGGCTCAGTCGGCGATTGGCCGAAATGGGTATTCCGGTCGCGTTTCACACCACGGTGGCCGACGACCTCACGGATAACATCGCCGTCTTCAAGACCGCCAGCGAACGGGCCGACCTCGTTCTTTGCAGCGGCGGCCTGGGACCGACACAGGACGACCTCACTCGGGAAGTGATGGCCACGGTGGCGGGCGTCCCGCTCCTCGAAGATCCGGTGTCGCTGGCGACCATTCAGGAGATGTTCACCAAGCGCCGCCGGGTGATGCCGGACCGGAACCGCGTGCAGGCATTGATCCCCCAGGGGGGGGAGGCGATTTACAACGAATGCGGAACGGCCCCCGGCGTTTGGCTGAAGATCGGCCAATGTGTGATGGCCGCGATGCCCGGCGTGCCTTCTGAAATGAAGGTGATGTTCGACAAGCAGGTGAAGCCCCGATTGGAGGCGATGGGCCTAACCGGCGGGGTGTTCATCCAACGAAAAATTAACACGTTCGGGTTGGGGGAATCAGCCGTCGAGGAAAAGCTGCTTGATCTCACGAAACGGGGCCATGTGCCCGAAGTGGGAATCACGGTCAGCGATGCCGTCATCTCCCTGCGGATTCTGGCGAAAGCGGCCTCCTTGGATGAAGCCCTCGCCCAAGTCGCCCCGGTGGAAGCCACCATCCGCGAACGACTGGCCGAACTGGTCTTCGGGGCTGAGGACGACGAACTCCAGCACATCATCGTCGATCAACTCATCAGCCGCAAAGAAACAGTGGCGACCGCTGAAAGCATCACCGCCGGACTGGTCGCCAACCGCCTCGCCCACATTCCGGGAGCCAGCAACATCCTCAACGGCGGCGTGGTCGTTTACACAAACGAGATGAAAATCAAGCAACTGGATGTGCCTTCCGAATTGATTGCCACCCACACGGCCGTGAGCGCCGAAGTGGCCCAAGCGATGGCCAAAGGCGTCCGCGAGAAATTCGGCACCACTTACGGCCTCGCCACCACCGGCTACGCCGGCCCAACCGGGGGCGACGACGGCACGATTGCGGGAACTGTCTTTGTTGCGTTGGCGACGAGCGAAGGAACCAGTTTCCAAAAATTTAACTGGCCCGGAACACGATTGGAAGTTCAAAGCCGGACGGCGAAACTGGCGTTGAACTTGTTGAGATTGCATTTGCGGAAAACGAGTTGAAAGAAATGGGCCGTTTCCCGAGAGCCGTTCTTCTGTCACCGACGCTGCCTATCCCCGACCATCTATTTAAGCGGCGTGCTTGGTCATGCCTGGCATGGAAAAGAAATCATTGGCCGGACCTTCGCTTTTGTTGGGATTTCCCGCGTTTCGCCCAAGAATCGGAAGGCAGCACAACGCGCCCAAGCTAAACACAAGAAGCGTCAACGGCAAGCCAATATGAGGCTCAAGATTTCCGGAGACAATCGGTCCGAGGGCCATCCCCAAGGCATAAACGAGGTTAAACAGCGAATAGGCATATCCCAACGAGCCAAAACCTCGCCGCTCACAGATGGAGGCAAATTCCGGCAATGTCGGCGTGAGTAACAATGAGCAACTTGCGCCGAAAGCCACCAAGGCGATTGCCACTCCGGTGATGGAGGCGGGAAGCACAATCAGCGGGAATGTCACAACGCATGCAAGCAAACCAACGGTCATGGTTCGTTGATTACCCACGCGATCCGCAATCCAACCCGCCAGCGGGGCGCACATCCCATATGACAGGGCCGCGAGACCGAAGAGCAACCCAATGGTCAACGGTGACATTCCGAGCCGACGTTCCAAGTCAAGGGGGAGCATTGGTTCAAGAGCACTCAGGATGGCCGCCCCGAACACGACCGCGACCGCCGGTTTGAAATAGGGCCGCCATTTGTCCCGCCATGAATCAGAGGATGGCAGATCTTCCTGAAACGTGATCGGAGGCGCCAAGGCGAACAACCCGATCAGAACAATCAGTGCCCAAACGCCAACAATGGCAAAAGGCCATTGGCTTCCCAAAGTATCAAACAAAAATCCGCCGAGAGGCGGACCGACCAGCGCCCCGAGGGACATGCCGGACATGGTGAATCCAAGGGCAGTCCCGCGCCGTTCGGCCGGGTAATTTGCCGCCACCAACGAGAGTCCGGCGGTCCAAGTGAGCCCTCCCGCCACTCCTTGGACGAGCCGGGCCGCGAAGAGGAGCTCCCGCCCGCTTGCGAAAAAGTAAAGCAACAGTGTCAGTAAAAGCCCGGCGCCGCCAAGGAGCGCCATGTTTCGGGGGCCGACACGGCTCATCAGCCGGCCAGCGAACGGTAAAGTGGCGATCAGAGCCAGCGGATAGGCGGCAAACAGCAATCCCAACTCACTGTCACCACTCAACCAAGGGAGGGCGTATTGCGGCAAGAACGGCACGACCATGTCGTAGACGGCCAAATCAGTGAACAACGCCGCCGTGATGATCAAGAGGAGAAGTTTCGGGCTGCGTTTCGTGCGATCCATTTGAGTCACGGCTCGGGACACATTTTCGCCAATTTCAGATGCGGCCAATACCCGAGCGTTCAATTCCAAACAAGGCGTAACCACCATTGCCTTCACGCGGTGGCTTCGGGTTGTGCGTTCCGCCCAATTTGATTAGGCTGCTTGCCATCATTCCGTTTGCGAGTTCTGAAAATGACATACCAAGGTCCGTCATTTCAATTTGTCGAAGAAATTCAGTGGGAAGAGCTGTCGAAAAGCGGGGGATTCGGGCCTCGCACATCGCCCTTGCTCATCAAAGGAGCGGTTCGCGCCTGGCCGGCTTGGGATAACTGGTCGTTCGATAAACTGGCCGACCTCAAGCGGAAGGACGGTTCCGAAGTCTCGGCCACTTTTCAAGACGGATTGGTTGAGCAGGGAGTGACCCGAGAACCGCCGCGATTGGCGATCTCGCCGTATTTGCGACAGTTGGGCCGTCAGGCGGAGAATTCTGTTTCACGAGGAGGACTGCTGCCCGTCGAGCGTCTTGAATCGCTTGGCCGCGATGCTACGTTTCATCTCGACTGGTCGCACATGCAGTCATTCGAGCCCAACAAGCTTTACCTCGCCCAGTGGAACATCCTCGACGAATTTCCCGAACTGCGCAAAGATTTTGCCATTCGATCCCTCTGGCCGGGATGGCGCTGGACTTGGGAATTTGTGTTCATGGGACCGGCCAACACCGTCACCGGTTTGCATTACGACTTTCCGAACAACTGGTTTTGTCAGGTTCGGGGGACGAAAGAAGTGATTCTTTTCCCCCCCGATCAGTCGCCGCATCTTTGCCGCTCGTCGAAATACGATTGGGGCGCGACGCTCAGCGACATCAATATTTCTCGTCTCGGAGAACAACCGGACAAACGAGAGTCGTTTGCGAAGGCCCGAGGCTTGTATGCTTGCGTCGAGGCGGGGGATGCGTTGTTCATTCCCCGGCAAAACTGGCATGCCGTGGTTTCCCGCGAGCCATCAATCAGCCTCGCGGTCTTTGGCCTCACTCCGGCCGAGATCATTCTCAACGGCGGCCGCTCGGAGTTTAAGCAATTGCTCCATCGAGCCGGTTTGTATCGGAAGAACAATTGCACATGCCACAAAATGACGCCAGCCGCGAAAAATGTCGTCTGATGATTCGGCCGGAAAATTGCCTGGTTCTTCCGAAGGGTTATTCGTCATTCGTTGCCGAAGCCAATGCCCCTCGCCCGATCACTGAATACTCCGGCCCGCTGCGGCGTAGTTCACTGCCCATCACCAGCACTTCATTCACCGAAAATGTCCCGGCGTTCCAGTCGGCATGTTTTGTGAAGACGGGCCCCCAGGCCTCGTCGCGTTCTTCCGTGGAAATGCGGCCAAGGGTCAGGTGAGGGGTGTAGGCCCGTTCTTCGCGGCGGTAGCAGCCGATTTCCATCAACGCGGCTTCCAGTTCTTTGTGCAAGGCAAGCAGGTTGTCGATTCCTTCGCCGCCGATGCCGGCCCACAGCACCTTGGGTCGGCGTTTATTCGGGAAGCCACCCATGCCGGTCACATCCAGCGCAAACGACGGGTGTTTGGCGGCAATCTTCTTCACCGCCCGGCAGACGGACACCAGATCCAACTCATCGACTTCTCCGAGGAACAACAGCGTGAGATGAAGTTCCTTCTCCATCATCCACTTCACGCCCTCGTGATCGACTGCTAACTCTCGTTGCAAATCGACAATCTCCCCGGCAATGCGACCGGGGACGGCGAAGGCGATAAAGGTTCGGATTCGGGCCATGAGTTATTTCCCGCCGGTGGCTTCGGACCAAAATTCTTTCGCGCCGGAGTGGAGCCTGGCCCCGACTTGCGAAATCACCTTCATGGCGAGGAAGTTCGCCCCGCGCCCGGCCGCATCCGGAGCCAAGCCTTGGGTAATCCCGTAAAGGAACGACCCGGCAAACATGTCCCCGGCACCGGTGAGGTCTTTCGGCGTGCAAGGGTAGGCATCGACGTGCGTTTCCACACCCTGATAACGGATGTACGCCCCGTGCGGCCCATCCGTCACCACGCAACCGGGGACGAGGTCTTTCAACTTGGCGAAAGCAGTCTTGGCCGAATCCGTCTTGGTGATGGCCATCGCCTCGGAGGCATTGCTAAACAGAAAATCGCTGTTGCTCAATGTCTTGAAGAACGCATCGCCGAACACATGGACGATGAACGCTTCCGAACATGTGAGGGCGACCTTCACACCGTTCTTCTTGGCGACGCGAATGGCCTCGGCCACCGCTTCCTGCCCCGTGCCGGGGTTGGCGAGCAAATAGCCTTCGACGAACAACCATTCCGATTTCGCCACGCGGTCGGCGTCCACATGAGCGCCGCTCAGTTGGCCATTGACGGCGAGGCAGGTCCGCATCGTGCGCTCAGCATCCGGAGTGATAACGCATGCGCATGTTCCGGTCGTCTGGTCGACGAGAATGGGGTTCCCCATGTCGATGCCGAGTTGCTGGAATTCTTCCTGATAGTGCAAGCCGTAGCGGTCGTCACCGACGATGCCGATGAAGGCCGCCTTGCCGCCAAGTTGCGAAAACCCGATCACCGAGTTGGCGACCGAACCGCCGCTGACGAGCCGGGGAACCCGTTCGTGGAATTGCTTCAGGATGTCCTTCTGCTCATCAGCCTCGACGAGCCGCATTGTTCCCCGCTCGAAACCAAGCGTGGCGAATTCCTCGTCGGTGACGCCGACAAACAGGTCAACGATGGCGTTGCCGATCCCGCAGACAGCAAACTCTTTCATTCGTTTTCATCCAACTGAAAATTAAAACTGGCGGCCGTGATATTTCACATTAGCCAAGAGCCCCACTGCGTGAGCGGTGGGGGTTTCTTCCCTGCCAGAAGCCACCCCCACCGCTCACGCAGTGGGGCTCTTGGCGGTGTTACAAACTCAATGCTTTTTCAATCCGTTCCAACACCCGTTGTTTGCCGAGGATTTCCAGTGTGTCGAACAGGCCGAAGCCCACTTCGACGCCGGTGGTGGCCACGCGAACCGGGTGAACCATGTCGCCGAGTTTCACATTCTTGGCGGCGCAGAATTCGTGCATCGCCTTGTCGAGCGTGGCGGCGTCAAACGATTCCGTCGCGGCCAGCACCACGGCGAACTCGCGGAGCAAGTCAGCGGCACCCGGTTTCTTCAGCCGTTTCTCAACTGACTTGGCGTTGTACTCCGGTTCCGCTTTGAAAATCGGCGCCCCGTATTGGAGGATGTCCGAGAACAACTTGAGCCTGTCGCCACTGGCCGTCACGATTCGACTCAACAAAGTCAGCGTAGCTTCGTCAGGCGTTTCGGAAATCAGTTTGGCCCGTTTCAGGAACGGGATGCAGTTCGTCACTTTTTCCTCAACGGAAAGCAACTTCATGTACTCGTCTTGGAGCCAGAAAAGTTTCTTCGTGTCGAATTCGCCGGGAGCTTTCGTCACCCGGCCGATGCCGGTTTCCATGTCAAAATGGGAAATCATGTCCTTGAGGCGCAAGAACTCGGTCTTGTCGTCCAAGGACCAGCCCAGACGGCCAAGGTAGTTAATGATCGCCTCGGGGAGATAGCCCATTTCCTTGTAGAAGGCGACGGTGGCGATGTTGATGCCGGACGTGGTGATCTCCTCATCCGTCCAGCCAAGCATCCGGAGTTTCTGCCGTTCGTCCTCGGTGAGCGGCGGCAGTTTCCGCTTGCTCATCTTCTCACCCTTGTAATTCACCACGGGAATGTGGGCATACTTGGGAATCGGCAAGCCGAGGGCTTCCAGAAACAGCTTTTGCGAATATGTGTTCGCCAGATGTTCGCTGGCCCGGACCACGTGTGTGATCTTCAGGGCGGCATCATCCACCACACTGGCGAAGTTGTACAAGGCGATGCCATTGGCCCGGAGGATGACCGGGTCGCCCATCAAATCGGTCGATTGTTCGCAATTAGCGCGAACCAAGTCCTCCACCACGACTTTTCGGCCAACGGGAACCTTGAACCGCAGCGTTGTGGGGTTGGCTTCGTAAAGCTTCACACATTCGTCGGCGGGGGTATCCCGATGCGGGCCGCGATGGACGTAGGGCTTCTTGGCCGCATCGGCCTTCTTCTTGTCGGCGTCCAGTTCTTCCTTGGTCATGTAATCCGGGTAGGCGTGCCCGGTGGCCAGCAGTTTCAATGCGGCTTCTTTGTAGGTGGCCAGCCGTTGAGACTGGAAGTAAGGGGCATACGGGCCGCCAACTTCCGGGCCTTCATCCCACTGGATGCCGAGCCAGCGGAAACCGTCGAGGATTGGTTGCAGGGCTTCGGCTTGGTTGCGTTCCACATCCGTGTCGTCGATGCGCAGGATGAACTGGCCGCCGAGGCGTTGCCGGAGAAGCCAGTTGAACAAGGCGGTGCGGACGCCGCCGATGTGGAGGTATCCCGTGGGGCTGGGGGCAAACCGAGTGCGGATGCTCATGATGAACCTGGAGGCCGAAAAATCAAAACATTGTTCTATGAAGGACGGCCCGCCACGGATTGGGTGATCTCCCGTCCGCCGGTTCCTTTCCAATAATCCCCGGCTCGCCTGAACCTTGTTCGTGTTCGCCCGTCCTATCTGGCGGATATTGTCAATCGAGCATTCGGCCGGTTTCTTCTCATAAAACACCCCGATTCCGCTCTTTTTCATACCGGCCGTCACGGCTGATTGCGAGTAATGCCATGCGCAAGTTGAACCAGGTGAATGCCATCCTTACCTCGAAGAAATCTGAGGTCGAGAAGCAGGTCACCGAAGTGTACAAGCTGATCCAGAAGGAAGTCCTCTTCCAAGGCCGGGAACGCACCTATCGTCCCGTAGACGAGGAGAAGGGGCAGCGGATGCCGCCGGAATCCCAGAAGGTTCAGCAACGGGCCAACGACTTGATTGTCAAGGTCGCCAGTTTGTGGAACACCGTCTGGGGGCTGACGCTCACGCAGGACACCGGCAACCAGTCGGCCAAGGCCGATATTGTCGTGGACGGGAAAACCCTGCTGGCAAATGTCCCGGTCACCACGTTGCTCTACTTCGACAAGCAACTGAACGACTTGGAAACGTTCATCAGCAAGCTGCCGGTGCCGGACCCGGCCGAAGAATGGTCCACGGACCCAAACACGAACCTTCTGAAGGGCCGTCTGACGGAATCCATGCGAACCAGCAAGGAACCAACGGTCATCGTCAAGTACGAGGCCACCAAGGAACACCCGGCCCAGACGGAAATCTTCACGAAGGACATTCCGGTCGGGACGTGGAGCCAGATTCAGTACAGCGGAGCGATTCAGAACTCCCGCAAGGAGGAACTGTTGACGAAGATTCGCAAATTGCAGGAGGCCGTCAAGGTTGCCCGCGAGCAGGCAAATCTGTTGGAAGTGGAAAAGCAATCGGCCAAGGCGTTGCTGGATTATGTTTTTGGTGATGTCGTGAAAGAGTGAGCTTGAACGCGGGCACTGTCCGCGTCATCATAACGAAGCACAGGCGTGCAGATTCAGACTGAGGTTCATCGGCCAACCACGTTCCTGAAGAACGCGGCCACCAAGAGTGTGGGTGCAAATCCCACCCCGGCGACTGCCCAAACTATCCCCGCCGGGTAGCCCAATTAGCAGAGGCAAGTGGAATCCGTTAATTCGGTTGTCCGGGTCAGACACAGGTTCAGGTTGCACACGCCAGGCTAAACTTCTCGGGTCGGAGGTCATCGAACTGGAGCCAAATTCAAACACAAGGTCGCAGATTCAACTTCTGCCCGCCCCGCTTGCCCGACTATTTCCGGGGTGGTAGCTCAGTGGTAGAGCGTGTGTCCTAAATTTTCACTGGCTCCGAACGGTCAACGGACTTCTGCAAGCATTCAGCACGAGAAACCAAAGTTCTTAACTTTGGCCAAGGCCCCGGCGGGAAGGCGATCCCGTACCGGGGTTCTTTTTTGCGCTTCTCCAATCACCCTTTTGCATTTCGGCTCCCCGCCGGTTATCCTGTCCGATGTTCCTTTCTCCCCGGACCAGACGGTGACTGACTCATGACGAAGCGATGTGTTCTTTCCACCTTGTTGGCGTTGGGCCTGTGCGGCCCGGCGATTTCCCAAGACAAACCTGTCCCCGCCAAGGAAGCCCCCGGCAAGTTCACGCTGCCCAAGGGGTTCTCGGCCACCCTATTCGCCGGGGAACCGGATGTGGTGCAACCCATCGCCTTCACATTTGACGACCGGGGCCGGGTGTGGGTGGTCGAATGTCTCTCCTATCCGAAGTGGACGTTTGACGGCAAAGGGGCCGACCGTGTCACGATGTTTGAGGACACCGATGGCGATGGCCGATTCGACAAGCGGCAGGTGATCTTCGACAAGGGAGCCAACCTCAGCGGCATCGAGCTGGGCCACGGCGGTCTCTGGCTTTGCTCGTCGCCGAATCTGGTGTTCGTGCCCTGTGATTTCAACGCGGACACTCCGAAGATCGGCGAGCCGAAAATCATTCTGGATGGCTGGAATGTCAAGGACACCAAACACAACATCTTCAACTCGCTGATCTGGGGGCCGGATGGCTGGCTGTACGGTTGCAACGGCATCCAAGCCAAGGCGAACGTCGGCGCTCCCGGCACGCCCGCCAACAAGCGAACCGAACTCAACGCGGGCGTCTGGCGCTATCACCCGGTTCACAAAATCTTCGAGGCATTCGCCCACGGCACCACTAATCCGTTCGGGCTGGATTACAACGAAGCCGGGGAATTCTTCATCACGAACTGCGTCATCAAGCACCTGTTCCATGTGGCCCCCGGCGCCCACTTTGACCGCATGTACGGGCAGGACATCAACCCGAATTCCTTCGCCCTGATCCCGAGCATCGCCGACTATATTCACTGGGCCGGCGGCGACTGGACCAGTTCCCGCGGCAACAAGCCGGAACACTCGGATGCCGGCGGCGGCCACGCCCACAGCGGAGCGGTGGTGTACTTGGGGGACAACTTCCCGCCGGAATATCGCGGCAATCTGTTCACCTGCAACATCCACGGGAACCGGCTGAACCAAGACAAACTCGTCCCCTACAAGTCTGGCTATAAGGCCGAACGCGCCCCGGACTTTCTCTTCGCCAACGACCCGTGGTTTCGCGGCATCTGTGTGAAGACCGGGCCCGAAGGCGGCCTCTACGTTTCCGACTGGAGCGACACCGGCGAATGCCACAACTATGTGTTGGTTGATGCCACCAACGGTCGGCTACATCGTGTCGTGTACGGCGATCCGAAAGTGAAACCGTTTGATTTGAGCAAGCTGAGCGACAAGGAACTGATCGACTTGCAAACACACAAAAACGACTGGTATCCGCGACATGCCCGGCGGTTGTTGCACGAGCGGGCGGTGACGAAGGCATTAGACAAGACAACCGAGTCGGTCATTGAGGATCGAATGGCCAACACGCCAGCGGGTTATCATGCGTTGAAGTATTTATGGACATACTACCAGACGACTGGCCAAGTTTTTCAATCGGCCGATTGGAAGGACTTTGATCTGCTTTTGGGATTTGCACGGCGTTTGATGATGGATAATTCCTTGATTCAGGCAGCCAATCAGCTGGAGGCATCAGCAGTCATTCCAATCGATGAAACCCTCAATATCAAACCAATCTCGACAGCGTGGTTACGATTAAACTTTGCATCAAACATTCGTTTGGTACCGTCCAAGACACGCGGATCGCTTGCATGGACTCTGCTGGCCAGTCTGCCGGAATCAGACTGGAATGACCAGAACATCCCACTCGTCGCGTGGTACGCCATCGAACCGTTGATCGGACCGGATCAAGATACAACGATGAAACTTTTGAAAGTGGCCAAGATCCCCCGGCATCGGGAGTTCATCGCCCGCAAGGCGACGCTGACGAATCATTCATACATCAAGCCGCTGCTCGAACATGCGGTGAAATCGGATGCGGTCACGCAGCGGGATATTCTCACGGGGATTCAGGATGCTCTCGGTGGAAGCCGGGAATTGCCGGCCGCGGATGGGTGGAAGGAATTGTCGCCGACTTTGCTCGCCAGCAAAGACCCGGCGGTGCGGGAGAAGGCGATGATTATTGCCGTCACTTTCGGCGACGCCTCGGCCATCGACTCCATGAAGAAGACGGTGATGAACGCCGGATCGCCGAAGGATGAGCGGATTGCCGCGTTGCGAATCTTGCTGCGTCGGCAGAAACCCGACTTGGCGCCGATGCTGAAAGAACTGGTCAAAGACAAAGATTTGAGAGCTGAGGCAATTCGTGGGCTGGCCGCGTTCGCCAGCCCGGAAACGCCAAAATTGCTGTTAGGCATTTACCCGGAACTCACCGAAGCCGAGCGGGAGGATGTGGTGCAAACCCTCGCTGCCCGCAGTGATTGGGCCTTGGCCCTGTTGGATGCCGTCGAAGCCGGAAAGGTGAACCGCCGGGATGTGTCCCCGTTCATCGCTCGACAAATGCAGGGATTGAAGGATAAAAAGGTCGGCGAACGTCTGACGGCCGTGTGGGGGCAATTGTTGCCCGCCTCTGCGAAACGGGTGGAACTGACCAAAAAATACAAAGTCGAACTTGCCCCGGAGAAACTGAAAGGAGCCGACTTGGGCAACGGCCGGGCGGTCTTCGCCAAGCGATGTGCCTCGTGTCATCAGCTTTACAACGAAGGGGGCAACATCGGCCCGGCCCTTACCGGAGCGCAACGCGGCAACCTCGACTACATCTTGGAAAACGTCCTCGACCCGAGTGCTGTTGTGCCGCGTGAGTATCAGGTCAACGTGTTTGAACTCAAGTCCGGCCGATTGGTCAACGGCATCATCAAGACCGAAACCGACCAGGCGTTGACCATCGCCACAACCAATGAAGTCCTGTTGATTCGCAAAGATGAAATCGATGCCCGCACGGTGTCGAAAGTCTCGATGATGCCCGAGGGTCTCTTCGATCAACTGACGCCGAAGGAAGTGCTGGATTTGGTGGCGTATCTGCAAGGTCGTGAACAGGTGCCATTGCCGCCCATGAAGTGAGTTTGGAAAGCCATGAATTGAAACAAAAGCGGCCCTCTCTTCCGTGGAAGAGAGGGCCGCTTTTGTTTCCTGCTCCCGAGAGATGGGGCTACAGGGCGCTCTGTTTCACGATTTTCAAAACCGGTCCAAATCAGCCCCAAAAGTGACCTGAAAACGCCAAAAACAGCCCTCGGGTGACCATTTTTGGACAGTTGCACGCCCCAAAAGTGGTCAAAAACAGCGGGCCAACTGAACACTATTTTTCAAAACCCCCGGAAAAACAAAGGGGCCGCTTAATGATTTTGGACAAATGCGCAGCGATTTTGACCAATTGAAAATGGCCCAAAATGAGGGATCCCTGATGCCAGACACACCGGCGGTTCGCCAAGATCCTTTGGCGTCAATGAACAGGATTCGCCACGTCGGGAACCTGATGATCCTCCAAAACGGTTAATGCCTTGGGGCCTTTGCAGGCATTGCGGACGTATTCTTGGAAAACGAAAATGCGTTCCTCCCGTGTTCCAATCACACCAGGATGGGGGCTGGCCTCCAAGCCACGTTGGACACCTTCATAGATCACCCCGTCCTCATTAACCACTTTCTTGGCCACGAAAGTCGCCGTCATTTTGAGGAAGCGATACAGGGCATAAGCCAGCGGATTTCGTCGCGATCCCCGCAACGTGAAGAGCATCGAACGATAACGGCAGGTCGTTGGAGAAGTCGGCAGCACGCACTGAATCAAGCGGGTCGAGTCCATTGTGCTGAATGTCAGATGCGGGTGCAAAACCCGGTGCCAGTATTCATGGGTGATTCGCCCGCCCAGACGCCGGATAATCCAATTTTGAATACGAATGGCAACTTCCGAGGGAGGGATGGTTCGGAACGAGCTAAAGCGAGGATTCAGTTCGTGCCAGGCGTTCGTCTCCTCGGGGAAGACTTTGAATGTTTTGGGATGCACCTGCGGGATGTGATACGATTCGAGCGAGTTCTCCAAAATCACCTTCCAGTTGCAGGAAAAATCAATCTCCCACGCGGCCGAAAACTCGTAGTCGCCGCCAAAGCCCTCGTTCCACAGTTCCCAAAAAGGGGCGGCCCAATCCCGCAAGGCCGGGGTCTCGTCGCTCAGACAAACGAACACGACTTCTCCGCAGGTATCGACGCGGAACTTTCTCAAACAAGAGTTTTCCCGGTCCCACGGACGAAAAGCCCGTGCGTCCGGGATTTTCCCGGTGCGGCCGTCCCGGTCGAACTCCCATCCGTGATATTGGCATTTAAGTTTGGGGGACGATCCCCTGGCTTGATCCGTCAACTTGCTGTGCCGGTGCGGACAGACGTTGAGGAAGGCGGTTAATTCGCCGTCCATGTTGCGGAGAAGCAGCGGCGTGTCGAGCAACTGAAGCGTGAGAAAATCACCCGGTTTGGCGAGATCGGCTTTGATCGCCACCGGATGCCAAGCCGGGTGAAGGAGATGCCTCAATTCGGCTTGGTGCTGTTCCGCCGAGTAATATTGATCCGGGCGCAGGAGATGCCGTAAGTGTTGTTGATGGACAAACATCGTGCATCCTGACGAAACATCCCGAATGAGTCCCTTTCATCATTAAGTTGAATTGGGGGGACTGTCAAGGATGAACAATCTGGGACGTCTCGGATGTGCTGTTTTCCCGGCAATCACTTACCGCTCAGTTTTTCCATCGTCAATTCAGGTTGCCACAGGGAAAGGAACGTTGGCAACTTGGTGCGATCCAAGCCGGGCAGGTTGGGAAGCAAGCCCGCTCCCTGCAAGGGAATGTTAGCCGAGACTGCATAAGGAGAGTTCGCCGGATCGTTGCCGCGACGGAACATCACCACCGGCGGGTTGTACCGGACTTCCGTCCTCGCGGTCGGCGGGATGGCCATCCAAGCCGCGATATGCAAGGCGTCATCCAGTTCGCCGACCCGGTCAACCAAGCCTCGTTCGGTCGCTTGGGTCGCGGTGAAAATTCGTCCGTCGAACACCGTGGCATCATCCGCTTTGATCTTGTACCGCGACTTGGCGATGTCCGCCTTCATCTTGGTGTGAAACTCGTTGGCCATTGCTTGGAAGAGGGCTTTTTCCTCGTCCGTTTGGGGCCGTGCGGAAGAGCCGATGTCCACATACTTGCCGGCTTTGATCGGTTGGGGAACGACGTTGTACTGAGCCATCAAATCCTGCAAGTTGAACAGGTTCAGGATGACCCCGACGCCGCCGGTGAGCGTGCCCGGCGTGGCCACGATGTAATCGGCGGCCGAGGCCAGATGATAAGCCCCGCCACAGCCATGATCCATCAGACAGGCAACCACCGGCAATCCGGTGCGGGCCTTGAACCGTTCCAATTCAAATCGCATGGTTCCCGCCGCCGCGACGCCGCCGCCGGGACTGTTGATCCGCAATACGACGGCCCGCAGAGCCGGGTCGGCCGCGACCGCATCCAGTTTTTCGCGGAAGGTCGCCACCGGGTTCTCGCCGAGCGACAACGGGCCTACGAAGGGAGTGTTCAACAAGAGGCCGTCCACATCCACCAACGCCACGCGGGGACATCCCTCCCCTGCGGACACCATCACTTGCCGAACCGGACCGGCCACGGAGACCGGGGCAATGTCGGCTGACACCTTGGTCTCAACCGGGCCGTCGATTTTCACACGATTATCTGTGCGAATAATCGAATTGCATCCTGTGGCGAAGGAAATCATCAGCAAAATTAAAACGAATTTGCCAACGTACGGTTGCGGCATCGTCGGCATAATCGGTTTCATCTGTTTTTACCAATTGAAAGATATCACGCTTCTTTTCGGCAAAACCCTCCCGATTCATGCGGAGTTTTTCATTTTCCTTCTCCGAAATGTTCAAGCCCCCAAGTCGGTCATTTTGCGAAATGTTAATCAAGATAAAACGCGCAATTACTGACAGCAAATGAGTTTGAGATAAAAATCTGGCGACTGGAGAAGCCCGGCTCCCGATTGATGGCGGAAAGTTGCTTGATTTGCGATTGTCAGCTTTGGCTTTGATCGAAAAAGCAATGAATTCCAAAAACCAACCATTTGAAAATCATTGGATTTTTCGGCTGATCGCCGTTGGATCAAGAATGGAATGAAAAAAATGTCCCGCACAATTCAAATGATTTTTGGCATTAAAAATGCTTGAAAGTTCTGCCGTAGTTAGATTTACGACTTTGGGCACATTGGGGAAGATATTCGGCAGAATACGCCAAACGGACAAACTACCTAGAATGCCACCCGATTAACTCCTATTAGTATTTCGACCGCGAGTGAATCTTTGGCAGATGTCATACCCAATCACCAAATGATGATCGCCAAATTGTCTGATTCTTAGTCAGTGTCGTCTGATCGATTTGATCGTCACCGATCAGCGATCAGATCTTTGATAGATGGATGTGTCCTGTCACGACGCTCTAGATATCAACCGAATGATGGAGTCATTCACTCATACGTCAGACCGGTTCAAAACATGAACCGGCGCAAGGATTCTGATGTTTCGCAATTCCCAATCTTCGATGTGTGCCCGCGTGCGGCTGCCTGCCAAAAGCGCTTCGCCCTCTTTTCAATTCATCCGTTCACTGTCTGAATCTCCGGGGGAGGGCGCCAATTGTTCGTCATCTTCAATCCGGAATCTTGCAAGATTTCTCCCCTCCGCTGACTAGTAATTAGTGACGTATCCTCCCGGACCGGGAGAAGTTGGGATTGGAACATGAACACAAACGATCTGATCGTCTTCACGCCGCCCGCCCGCCCGGACCCTTCGATGGCCGTCGCCGCTTGCCGGGCCGGAGCGATGGGGGTTTTGGATCTCGAATTCGCGTCTGACGCCAGCATGGCGGGCGCGGCCATCTCCCGATTGGCTGAACATTCACGCGGACATTTCGGGATCAAGATTGGAAACAATGCCGAGGCTCTGATTGACTCTCTGGCAACCCAAGAAATGAGAATGCTCAAATGGGTGATTCTCACGGGTGACGCTTCAAACCTCAAAGAATGGATCGGAAAACTCCAAGAGGCCAATCGGGAAGTTTTCCTTGAAGCCACTTCGATGGAAGAAGCCATCCGGGGTGTCGATGCAAATGTTGACGGTCTGATTCTCAAAGGTCATGAGGCGGGAGGCCGAATCGGCCCCGATCCGTCGTTTGTCCTCATTCAAAAATGGCGGCAATACACCGACCAAGCCGACCGGGCGGTTCCACCGTTCTGGGTTCGTGGCGGCATCGGGCCGAATACGGCCGCCGCCTGTCTCGCGGCCGGGGCCAGAGGGGTCGTTCTCGACACACAGTTGTTGCTTGCCCGCGAATCGCAGGCATCCGAGGAGGTTCGGAAACGACTGGCCGGCAGCGACGGCGGGGAAACCGCCGTTTTTGGCGAACGGCTCGGCCAAGCTTTCCGCTGTTATTCCCGTGCGGACAGTTTGCCTGTGCAAGAACTCGCTCGCGAGGAAGCTCGCCTCCAAGATGCGAAACTCAGCGACGATGAAAAACGACGAGATTGGCGGGAGGTGATTCAAAAGCTCGCCTCCGATGATCCCGCCACTGGTGTTTGGCTGGTGGGACAGGACATCGCCTCGGCCGCCCCGTTGGTGGCGAAATCCGTCACTGTGGCCGGAATACTTCAGTCAATTATCGAGCGGGTGGAACGCCTTGCCGATGCCCTGGCGAAGTCCCCCCCCTTGGGTGAAGGCAGCCCGCTGGCGAAGTCTCACGGCACCCGCTACCCGATTCTCCAAGGTCCGATGACGAGGGTGAGCGACACGGCGGCCTTTGCCGACGCGGTGGCCGCCGGGGGAGCCTTGCCGTTTCTGGCGCTGGCGTTGTCTCGCAAGGCCGAGACCGAAACATTACTGGCCGCAACCAAGGCGAAACTCAAGAACCGCCCTTGGGGCGTCGGGATGTTGGGGTTCGTCACTCCCGAAATTCGCCAGGAGCAATTGGAGGCCATTCGCAAGCACAAGCCCCCCTTCGCCATCATCGCCGGCGGCAGGCCGGATCAGGCGAAGGAAATGGAGAAACACGGAACCGCCACCTATTTGCACGTTCCCTCGCCCGGACTGTTGCGGATGTTCCTGAAGGATGGCGCCCGGCGATTTATCTTTGAAGGCCGGGAGTGCGGCGGCCACGTTGGCCCGCGAACCAGTTTCTCCCTGTGGGAAAGCATGGTGGAAGCGCTGGCCGAATATGCGGCCGCCAAACCGGCCGATGATGTCCACGCGGTGTTCGCCGGTGGAATCCACGATCATCTCTCCGCCAAGATGGTGGCCGCCCTCACCGCCGGTCTGGCCGAGCGGGGAGTGAAGATCGGCATCCTGATCGGCACGGCCTACCTGTTCACGAAAGAGGCGGTTGATGCGGGGGCGATCACCCCCCGTTTCCAAAAAGAAGCCTTGGGTTGCGGCGCCACAACGCTGTTGGAGACCGGCCCCGGTCATGCCATTCGTTGCATTCCGACACCGTATGCCGAGTCTTTTGAAACCGAAAAACGCCGGTTGCAAGCCGCCGGAAAAAGCCCGCTTGAAGTGGGGCTGGCCCTGGAGCGGATGAACTTGGGCCGTCTGCGCGTCGCCAGCAAGGGAGTTGACAGGTCGGGCGAATCGAACGGAAAAAGCAACGGTCTGGCCGAAGTTCCGGCCGAGGAACAGTTTCAACGCGGCATGTACATGATCGGACAGGTGGCCGCCCTCCGCTCTGAAATCACCACCATCGCCAAGTTGCATGCCGATGTCTGCGGCGATGGAAAAGCTGACACCAAGACGGCCGAGTCTCCCATCCGGGTGTCGGCCGCCGAGCCCCCTGCCCCGCCGCCGTGCGATGTGGCGATTATCGGCCTGTCCTGCTTTTTCCCCAATGCCGGCAATCTGTGGTCCTATTGGGAGAACATCCTCGCCAAGACCAACGCGGTCGGAGAAGTCCCGGCCTCTCATTGGGACTGGCGGCCCTACTACGATGCCGACCCTCGCGCTCGGGACAAGAGTGTCTCGAAGTGGGGCGGTTTCATGGGCGACACCGTCTTTGACCCGCTGACGTTTGGCATCACCCCGAAGTCGATCCCGAACATTGAGCCGCTTCAATTGCTGTTGCTCGAAGGGGTTCGACAGGGATTGGCCGACGCGGGGTACGCGGACCGGCCGTTCAACCGGGAACGCACGGCCGCCATCCTCGGTGTGGGGGGCGGCGGTATGCCCCTTTCCGTCTCGTATGGTTTCCGGGCCTGCTTGCCGTTGGTGGATTCGATCCCCGGCGTTCGCATCAAGGCATCAGAGATTGTTGATCTCGGCGATGGAATATTGCCTGAATGGACGGAAGACTCCTTCCCCGGCATTTTGTTGAACGTCGCCGCCGGACGGGTGGCGAACCGCTTCAACCTGGGCGGGCCGAACATGGCCATTGATGCCGCCTGCGGTTCGTCGCTGGCGGCCCTGTATGCTGGCGTCCGCGAACTCACCACGGGGACCAGTGATGTCGCCGTCGTCATGGGGGCGGACACGGTCCAAACGCCCTTTGCGTATGTCGCCTTCAGCAAGACGCACGCCCTCAGCCCGAAAGGCCGTTGTCGGCCGTTTGACGCTGATGCGGATGGTATTGCCCTTTCCGAAGGGATTGGCATCGCTGTCATCAAGCGTCTGGCCGATGCGGAACGGGATGGGGACCGGATTTATGCGGTCATCAAAGGCGTGGGAGCCTCCAGCGACGGCCGGGACAAGGGGCTGACCGCCCCGCGAGCCGAGGGGCAATTGCGTTCTCTCGAACGGGCCTATGCCCAAGCCCGCGTCTCCCCGGCCAATGTGGGCTTGGTGGAGGCACACGGAACCGGCACGGTTGTCGGAGACCGGACGGAAGCCAGCGCGCTGGGCCAGGTGTTCCGAAACGCCGGCGGGGCGGCGCAATCGTGCGCGCTCGGGTCGGTGAAATCGATGATCGGTCATAGCAAGTGTGCCGCCGGTCTGGCGGGACTGATCAAGACGGCCTTTGCCCTGCATTACAAGGTTCTCCCGCCGACGCTGGCCGAGAAGCCCAACCCGCAAGCCAATCTGGATGGCGGCCCCCTCTATTTGAACACCGAGGCCCGCCCGTGGGTCCACGGAGCCGAACATCCGCGAACAGCGGGAGTCAGCGCGTTTGGTTTTGGCGGAACCAACTTCCACACCGTTTTGGAAGAATACACCGGCAATTTCACCAACCGGCCGGATGCCGGGCTTCGACATTGGCCGGGGGAATTGTTCGTCTGGCGGCGTCCCGAAAAGTCGGCGATCCTTGCCGGTGTGAAACATTGCCATGACGCTCTGGCGGCGGGAGGGAAGCCCGAACTGGCCGACCTCGCCTCCTCTGTCTGGCAATCCAGCCGAAACGGCCAGGGGCAGGCCACACTGGCTGTCGTGGCGACATCGCTCGATGATTTGCGGGAAAAACTGGCGTTTGTGCTGACCGCCCTGCCGACGGCCAAGGAACAACTCAGCGATCCTCGCGGGGTGTACTTCGGCCTGAAACCAGCCAATGCCGCCGGAACAGTTGCGTTCCTCTTCCCCGGCCAAGGCTCTCAATACCCGGACATGCTGGCCCAAGCGGCCATGACGTTCGCGGAAGTCCGCGAGGTGTTGGACGAAGCCGACCGCACGCTTGAAGGAAAATTGGAACGGCCGCTCGGCAAGTTCATTTATCCTCCTTCGCCGTTCACGCCGGAACAGGAGTTGGCGAACCGCCAGAATCTGCAACGGACGGACGTGGCTCAACCGGCCGTCGGGGCGACGAGCCTCGGGATGGTCCGGTTGCTGGAGGCTCTTGGCATCAAGCCGGACTTCCTCGCCGGACATAGTTATGGTGAATATGCCGCCTTGGCGGCGGCCGGGGCGATGACCGCCGGTGAGTTGATCTCGTTGTCTCATCGCCGCGGGCAGGTCATTCGCACGGCGGCCGAGAAATCGCCCGGCGGGATGGCGGCGGCGGACGCAACGCCCGAGGTGCTCGAACCGCTTTTGAAGGGCATCAAGGATGTCTGGCTGGCGAATCACAATTCGCCCCATCAAACCGTGATCGCCGGGACCGAGGCCGGGTTGAAATCAGCCTTGGAAACGCTTCAAACCAAGGGAGTGCGGGCACAACGAATTCCGGTGGCCTGTGGCTTCCACACTCCGCTGATCGCCGCCGCTCAAGGTCCGCTGGTCGAGGCTCTTGGCGAAGTCCGGTTTGCGGCTCCGACGAAGCCGGTCTATTCAAACACAACCGCCGCCCCGCACGGCGATCCGGCGGGAATGGCAAAACAACTCGGCGAACATCTGCTCGCCCCGGTCCGGTTCCAAGCCGAGATCGAGGCCATGCACTCGGCCGGAGCCAGGATTTTTGTCGAAGTCGGCCCGCAGGGCGTTCTCACCGGGTTGACGCAGCAAATTCTGGCGAATCAGCCGCACACGGCCGTCGCCACCGATTTGAAGACACGACCCGGCTTGCTGCAACTGGCTCATGTGTTGGGCCAGTTGCTCGTCAACGGTGTTCCCGCCCGGCTTGACCGTTTGTTCCAAGGCCGGGGCTTGCAACCATTCGATCTGGCCTCCCTCAGTGCGGAGACCGGCAAGCCGAAACACACGCCGACCACGTGGGTGGTCAACGGTGTGCGCAGCCGGCCGATCAATGGCCCGGAACCCCGTCTGCTTGGTCAGGCCTTGCCTCCTTCAGCGATCAAACCTCTTCAACCCAAGTCGGCAGAGACGCCGCCTTCGATCTCCCCGGTTCCGGCTCCGGCCGCCCCACCCCTGAACACACGTGCGAAAATGAATCATACTGAAGTCGCTCCCCCTCGATTCACCCCGCCACCGCTGAGCAACGGGAACGGGACTCCTCCCGCTCAAAACGGAGCCGCCTCCGCTCAGCCGGTGGGATCAGACGCCGCCCAAGTGATGTTGCGTTATCAGGAAGTGATGAGCCGGTTTCTGGACACTCAGCGAAGTGTCATGCTCGGCTTCCTCGGTGTGGCCGAGTCAACGGGTGCGCCACCCCGTCCGGCCAATGGCCACCCGACGGTTCCCCGCCCCGCCAACGGACACACGAACGGAAAATCGGCCCAAGCCCCCCCGGCTAAAATCACACCCGTTGTTCTGCCGCCTCAGTCGATTCCCGAACCGGTCAAAGCGGAACAACCGCCGGTCGTCGCCGAGAAAGTTCCCCAACCGGCGGCCGCCATCGCGGGACCGCCCACCAAGGAGGCTTTGCTCGCCCGGTTGTTGGACCTTGTCAGTGACCGAACGGGATACCCCAAGGAATCCCTTAGCATCGACCTTGATCTGGAGGCCGATCTGGGGATTGATTCCATCAAACGGGTTGAAGTCTTGGGCGGATTGGCCGAATCGCTGCAATCATCTTCCAACGGTCCGCTTCCCTTGGAGATGGAAAAGCTGTCAGTCATCAAGACGCTTCGCGGCATCGCCGATTATGTGTCCTCGGCGCTGGAGCAGTCCGATGCCAAGCCGGAAGACACCACGGATACGGAAGAGAAACCGATCAAGCCTGTTTCAGAAGCCCACCCTGGCGCCCGCAGCGGCGAAGTTCAGCGGCTGGTGGTTGAATTGATTGACGCTCCGCTGCCGGAACGGCCCAAGTTGCCGGCTCCGACCGGGACAATACTGATTACAAACGATGGTCGGGGAATCGCGGCCGGTCTGGCCGAGGCCCTTGGTGAATTGGATGTCTCAACGGCTCTTGTCAACATGACCGACGGAAAGGCCCCCGCCAAGAACACCTTGACGGCCGATCTGACCGACCCGGACGAAGTTGCCAAACTGGTGGCGAAAGCACGCGAGAAACACGGACAGATTGCCGGTTTGATTCACCTGCTTCCGTTGGCTGAATCGCCTGACGGGGAAACGACTCCGGAGCAGGCGCGTCGCGAGGTGAAATCGCTTTACCTGCTTGCCCGCGCGTTGGAGACGGACATTCGGGAAGCAGGCAACCGAGGCGGGGCGGTGCTGCTGACGGCCACGGCGATGGGTGGTCGGATGGGGTTCGGCGATGATCTGCCCGAAGAATTCTCGGCCGGACACGGCGGCGTGGCCGGGTTCACCAAGTGCCTGTCACACGAATGGCCGGAAGTGGCGGTTCGCGTCGTGGATTTGGACGGGGAACTTCCCGCCACCGAACTGGCTGAACTGATTTTGTCCGAACTGGGTGATCCGGACGGCCCGGCCGAGGTGGGTCGTTCCGACGAGGGAAGAATCACCTGGCAATGCAATCCGGGACCGTTGGACAAAGACGACGGCCAGAACATTCAAATTGATACGGGCGACACCGTTCTGATCACCGGCGGGGCACGAGGAATCACGGCCAAGATCGCCGAGGAATTGGCCCGGCGATACCAACCGAGACTGGTGCTGGTGGGCAGTTCGCCCGAACCGCAGGACGAGGAAGCGGACACGTTGGGGCTGACGAATCCGGCCGAAATCAAGGCTGCGTTGATGGCAAGGCTGCGAAACGCCGGTCATCCCGCCTCCCCGGCGGCGGCCGAAACCTTGTATCGCCGATTATTGAAGGATCGCGAAATTCGTGACAACCTCGCGGCGATCCGCAAGGCCGGGGGCAAGGTCGAATATCGATCCGTGGACGTGAAAGATTCGGCCGCCTTCGGGGCGTTGATCGACGAACTGAAAGCAAATGGCGGGATCGCCGCTGTGATTCACGGGGCGGGCGTAATCGAGGATAAGCTGTTAAAGGACAAAACCCCGGAGTCGTTTGAGCGGGTGTTTGCCACCAAGGTTGATAGCGCCCTGACGCTGGCGGGCAAACTGGACCCGGCAAAGTTGAAGGCTTTCGCCCTCTTTGCCTCCATCACCAGCCGGTATGGCAACCGCGGCCAGTCGGACTATGCGGCCGCCAACGAAGTGCTGAGCAAACTGGCGTGCGATTTGGATCGCCGCTGGCCCGGTCGGGTGGTGTCCGTCGCCTGGGGGCCTTGGGCCGAGGTGGGGATGGTTGCGGAACTGGAGAAGCATCTCGTCGCCCGTGGATTGAAGCTGATTTCTCCGGAAGCCGGGGCTGGTTTTGCGGTCGATGAGATGGTGTTTGGCCGGAAAGGCACTCCCGAAGTTGTCTTCGCGGGGGGCACGGAGCAAGCGGCAAAACCCTCCGCCGCCCCCAAGGCCCGACTCGTCCCCGTCGGAGCGGGCTGAAGCATGAACACCATTGAACGTATCCGTCCCTCACGCGCGACCGCCGTGTCGTCCGCCGGGGGATGGGATTCCGAAGTGATTATTTTGGACGGCCATGACCGGGCCGACCTTCTTGACAGGGCGCGCGCCCTGTCAAGTTTTCTTGACGAACATCCTTCCGTCAGTTTGCCATCGCTCGCGTTGACGCTCGCCCGGAATCTGGGGGACGGCAAGGCGAGATTGTCATTTGTCGCCAGCACCTCCGAGGACGCGCAAAAAAAACTGGGCCGGGCAATGGGGCGGCTCGCCGATCCGGCCTGCCAGCAAATCCGGGATGCGGCGGGCATCTACTTTTTTGAACAGCCTCTGTATGTGCCGGGAAACCTCGCGTTGCTCTTTCCCGGCGAAGGCGCGCAATACATGGGGATGATGGCCGACCTGTGCGAGCCTTTCCCGGAGGTTGAGGAAACATTTGCGATTTGTGACCAGATCGCGAAAGATTCAGGCCGGCCGGACCAATCCTTGCGCCGGATCATTCATCCCGCCGCCGATGCCAGCGAAGCGGAAAAAGCTTTCGCGGAAACGGAACTGCGAAAGCTTGGTCCGTCAATCTTGGGCGTGCTGATCGGCGATCTGGTTTTGGAGAGAATTCTCCGCAACCTTCGGGTTCCGGCATCGGCCATCGCCGGGCATAGCGCCGGCGAACTGGCGGCGTTGGTCGCCTCTGGAGCGATTCCGGAGATAAATGATTTTAGCAGTCGTTTGTCGATGATTCAGGATCTGATGCAACGGCAGGAAGATGAAGCCACCGGAGTTGATGTCGCCCTTGTGGCCGTCGGGGCGGGCGGCGGCGTTGTGAAAGAGATCGCGGCGAATGTGGCGGGCGGGGCCGTGATCGTGGCGATGGACAATTGCCCGCATCAATGCGTCGCGGTCGGACCGACCCACTTGGTCGCGGCGATTGAAGAAAAACTGCGGGAACGCAGTTTGATTTGCGAGCGGTTGCCATTCAACCGCCCTTATCACACGCCGTTGTTTGAACCGTGGATGCCTCCGTTCCGGGAACTTTTTCAAGGCATTCCGTTCGTAAAACCACCCATTCCCGTTTACAGCGGCAGCACCGGGCAACGATTCCCGGACCAGCCGGATGCGATTCGTCGTCTGGCGGTCGATCATTGGGTTTCACCGGTTGAATTCACCAAACTCATCGAGACGATGCACGCGGACGGGATTCGCCTGTTTGTCGAGGCTGGCCCTCGCGGCAATCTGTCCGCCTTTGTCGAGGACATTCTGCGAGGCAAGCCGTTTGCCGCCTTGCCCGCGAACACCTCACGACGCTCGGGACCGACCCAGATCAACCATCTGGTCGCCCAATTGGCGGCGCACCATGTCCCCCTCAATCTCGACCACTTGTACGAGCGGCGGGTGACGGAACAAATCGATCATTTGTTCGCTCCCGTCAACCGGATTGCCGAACAGTTTGAACAACCTCCGTTGCCGGTGGATTTCGACGAGGAGATTTCGTCGAATGCCTCCGCTTTCGTGATGGGGTCTTATCTGGATTCGATGGAGCAATTCCTTGATGTCCAGCAAGACGTGATGATGGCGTTCCTGCATGGCCGCAAGGCGGGAGAACCGAGCGCCATCGATATTGCCAGAGTGTTTGAGGCCGAATTCACCGAGCCAGTCGAACCGGAATCACTCGAATCGTATGCTTTGTTGGGGCACGTCGAACATCATGTTCCGGAAACGCCGGAACGAAGCCCGTCGTATGCGCTGCTGGGCCGCATTGAGCATCATGTTCCGGGGCATGAGTTGATGGCCCGCCGCGTTTTGGATGAAACCGAAGACCGATACGCGGACGATCACACATTGGGCGGCCGGGAAGTCAGCCGGGTTGATCCGCGACAGAACGGGCTTCCTGTTTTGCCAATGACGTTCAGCCTGGAGGCGATGGCCGAGGCCGCCTCGACGCTTGTTCCCGGCAAAGTCGTCGTGGCGATCAAAAATGTCCGGCTTTCTCGATGGCTGCCGTTCGACCCCAAGCCGACGACACTGGAGATCCGGGCGTCGGTTCTCTCGTCCGATGATTCATCCGGCGTGGTCGAAGTTCGAGCCGACATTCGTGACCTCGGCAATTCGTTTATGCGGGACGGGGCGAACAAAGTCGCCTCCGAGGCGGTGATTGTCCTCGCGGACGAATATCCCGAACCGCCGACGATGCCCCCGTTTCCGCTCACGGCCGAACAACCTTGCAAAGTCTCGGTTGAGGTGTTGCGGCGAAACATGTTCCACGGCCCGATTTTTCAAATGATTCGGACGCTGGACCGCGCGGGCAACGAAGGCATTGAAGGAACGCTGGAAGTACAGCCGCGGGATCGTTGGCTGCGCTCCAATCCCGACCCGGAAGTCGTGATCGAACCGGCGCTGGTCGATGCGGCCATGCACATTTTTGGGGCGTGGCACCTCGAACAACCGGACTGGACCGGGCGAATCCTGCTTCCCTTCGAGGTGGCTCGGATCGATTTCTACGGCCCGCCCCCGGCCGTCGGCGGAATGTGTTTGATTCGCGGTCACAACGAGCAAGAATCGGCCCGGCATTTCCGGCATGGGCTGGAGATCTTCTCGCCGGATAAGCGGCTTTGGCTGCGAATGGCAGGGGCCGGTTATTGGCGGTTTTATCTGCCGTTCGGCCACGTCAATTTCTTTGGCCCGAAGGATGAATACTTCCTGAGTGATGACTGGCCGGAAGCCTGTCCTCCGCCTGCATCAAGACTTGATGAACAGGGGAAAGCCCAGCCGCAACGCTGCTATTCTCTGGAACTGCCGCCCGACCTCAAACAACCCGTGTTGCGAGCGGCGGCGGCTCGCGTGACGATGACGCCGCGCGAACTTGCCGAGTTCAATGACTGGACCGGGACCGATGCCGGACTCAACGATTGGTTCTTCGGCCGGATGCTGGCAAAAGATGCCGTGCGGGCCGCCTGGAACGAGAAGCATGGCGAGGCTTTGTACCCGGCCGACATCGAGATTGATGTGGACTCTGACGACCGGTTTGTCGCCCGGCCTCGGGGCAATCCCGGCCCGGAACCGCTGTCGCCGGTCACGGTGGCGATGGCTGACGGAAAAGTGGCCGCATTCTCGGCGTTTGCTCCGCGTGTCGGCATCGCTTTGCTGGTTGTTCCCAAGGAGAAGTCAGACATTAAGAATCTCCTCGCCTCGGCCGCTATTCGGTCTGTCGCGGATGCCTTGCGAATTGCCGAAGAAGGATTGACTGCAAAAGTGGATGTGAACACCGGGAAAGCGGTTGTTGAACTATCCGCCGGACTTTCGGCGAAATTCCCAAGTGTCGGCAAACAAGTCTCCGTTCAGACGGCCCGGCAAAAGGGCTTGGTGGTGGCGACCACCACATGCGAGGAAGCCAGATGACCGGCCGATCTGTGGAGGCGATTTACGAAGATCTTCAAGAAGTGATGGCCCGAACATTCCCCGACCGAGAATATTCCGGCCCGGTCGGTCCCGACACTCTGCTCTTTGGCGACATTGGCCTGGCCTCCATTGAGTTTGTCGTGCTTGCGGAAAAATTGGAAGGATATTACGGCCGCAAACTCCCGTTCGGGGCATTGCTCATCACCCTGCGGGATCGCGGGGCCAAAGATTTGGAGTTGGGTGAAATCGTATCATTCCTGCACCAACAAGTGGGATGATTAAGGACACAGATGCCGGAAGTTCAGGCGAACGGGATCAGATTTCATTACCAGCAATCCGGCGAAGGACCGGATGTGGTGTTGCTCCACGCCGTCACCAGCAATCTGGCCGTCTGGATGTTCACCGGGTTGGTGGAAACCTTGGCGACCCAATTCCGGGTCACGCTGTACGATTTCCGCGGCCACGGCTTCAGTGAACGACCGCCGACAGGTTATACTTCCCGCGACATGGCCGAAGACTTCAAGAGTCTTCACGAATCGCTTGGGTTGAAACCAGCGATCCTCGTCGGCCACAGTTTCGGCGGGGTCGTCGGAATGCACGCGGCCATCTCGTCGCCGGAACGAGTCGCGGGCGTCATTTTGTCAGACTCCTTTTTTCCGGGCCTGCGTGACATCGAGCCGAACTTTGGCCGGATGAACATCTGGGCCGATCTTCGGGAGACGTTCTCTTCGGTCGATGTGGACCTTGGCGAAATCGTTGATTTCAACCGATTGTTCTGCTCGGCGGCCGACTTGTCCCCTTCGCAAATGAAGACATTGGAACAAAAAGTGGGCGTGTTCGGCCAGGGTTGGTTGCGACAACTTCCCAAACTCGCCGAGACGACATGCGGCAACGACGTGCTGACTGAAGCCGGGTTGACGGCCGGGAAGATCGCCGGAGTGCGCCAACCCGTCGCGGCTCTGTACGATGAATTCTCCCCGTTCCTCGCCACTTGCGACTGGCTTAAGGCAAACCTGCCACAATGCGAAACGGAAATCATCCCCGGTGCGAAACACCTGGCGATGGTGGAGAACACTCCCGCGTTTACGGATGCCGTTCAACGGCATCTTCGGCGCATGGCGGGCGGGCAACAATCCAACATTGGTTGACGGTCGAATTGGGAACGACATGTATTTTGTGACGTTCGTTTTGAAAAATCTGACCCGGAGGCCGGTGCGCACCGCCCTGACTGTGATCGGTCTGGCCGTCTCCGTCGGCAGCATGATCGCCCTGCTTGGCATCAGTGAAAATGTCGAGCATTCCATCACCGATTCACTGGCACGGCGAGGGGTCGATCTCGTCGTGACCTCGGCTGGCAAAACCGACCAACTCGCCAGCGAAATTGATGAAAAGCTCATCGACCAAGTGCGTCAGATTCCCGGCGTGAAAGAAGTCTCCCCCGCAATGGTCGAGTTGATCGAGATCACCCGCGACAGCGGAACCAGCATCAACGTCCTCGTCCAAGGCTGGCCGGCGGACAACTTTGTTTATGAGGACATCAAGATCCTCTCCGGCCGGCGACTGCTGGCCGGAGATCATGGCAAGGCGATGCTCGGCCTGACCCTTTCCGAAAGCATGGGCAAAGGCGTTGGCGACAAGGTCACCATTCAAGGCGAGCCATTTGAAGTGGTCGGTGTGTATCAGAGTTTTGTTGTCTTTGAAAACGGATCGGCCGCGCTTCCGCTGGACGAAGTGCAACGAATGATGGCCCGGCCGGGCAAGGTGACTGGTTTCTCCATGCGAGTAGAGAAATCGCACAACGATCCCAACAGTTCGGTCGAAGCGATCCGCCAGCAGGTGAATGCCCTGACAGACTCCACCGGAAAGCCCGCCAAACTTTCCGCCCAGACCACGCAAAGCTATGTGGACAGTGTTTCCCAACTCAAGGTGGTGCGGGCGATGGCATGGATGGTGTCGGTCATCGGCATGCTCATTGGCGTCATCAGCATGTTGAACACAATGGTGATGTCTGTTCTGGAGCGAACACAAGAAATCGGCATTCTGCGGGCCATTGGCTGGCCGCGTCGCCGGGTGGTGAAAATGATCCTCGGTGAATCGGTGATATTGGCCCTGTCGGCGGCGGTTTTGGGAACCATCGGGGCGTTTGCCGCCACCTATGTTCTTGCGTTGTTCCCGAAGGTGAACGGTTTCATCGAAGGAGGAGTGCCTTTGAAGGTGGCGATGGAGGGTACGGCGTTCGCTGTTCTCATCGGTCTCTTCGGTGGCTCTTATCCCGCCTTCCGGGCCGCCCGATTGCTCCCCACCGAGGCGATTCGACATGTCTGAGAACCCCAAAGACTTTTTGCTGTATGCCGATCAACTGCACAAGCAGTACCCGGACGGCCAGGTGCGCGCCTTGGGCGGTGTTTCGCTCGGAATCAAGGAAGCCGAATACACGGCCATCACCGGCCCGTCCGGTTGCGGCAAATCGACGCTGCTCAATGTCATCGGGGCGCTCGACCGGCCGGACAAAGGTGAAGTGTTTTTTCGCGGGGCCCCTTTGGGGAACCAACGGGATTTGGATCGGTTTCGCGCCAGACAAATCGGCTTCGTCTTCCAGTCCTTCTTTCTGCTGCCAACGCTCACCAGTCTGGAGAATGTTCAAATTCCCATGTTTGAGGGGGCTTTGGGCAGCCGGGAACGGACCCGCAAGGCCGAGGAATTGTTGGGGTTGGTGGGGATGAGCCACCGGGCCGGACACCGGCCGGGACAGTTGTCCGTCGGCGAAAGGCAGCGGATCGCGCTGGCAAGATCACTGGCCAACGACCCGGTTCTGTTGCTGGCCGACGAACCAACCGGGAACTTGGATTCCCATAACGCGACGCTGGTGCTTGATTTGTTGACGAATTTGCGAAGAGATCGGCGATTGTCGCTGCTGATTGTGACACACAGCCCGGACGTGGCCGCCCGGGCTGATCGAGTGATTCGGATGCGTGACGGACAAATCGTCGCCAACTGAAACACAGTTTACTTGTTGTTGGCGGCCACTTCTTTGATCAATTCCCGTCGCAGCGACCGCACCTGACTTTGGACAACCAGCGGGAACTTGGATCGCAGGAGGTTAGCCCCCTCGAACCATTTGGTGGGTTCGGTGAACACCACGTGTTGTTCGATGAACAACGCTCCGGCCGGTTCGGCCAGTTTGGTCACTTTCATATAAAAACCGGCCCCGCCGTAAGGAGAAGCCGATCCGCTGGAGAGCTTGCCCGCCCCTTTGGACAAAGGGAGCCACTGATTGGGGAACTCGGCATCGCCCGCGAACCGGGGATCGATCATGGCGGCAATGATCACGGAATCATCACCCTTGCTCCACATCACCCGGCCGGTGGCCTGAATCTGGACTTTTTCCAAGAAGTCGATCCGGATGTTGGCGAATCGTTCCCGCTTTTCATCGGCATCAGTGAACTCAATTTTTCGCTTGGCCAGATCAGCCTTGGTGAGTACTTTGCCATCGTTCTTGCCGCCGTCCTTGCCCGCGTTGCTGAATCGATCAATGGCCGACTGGTCATCTGCGTTGCCAAAGTTGCCATAGGCCACAAACCATGTGTCAACGCTGCGGGCCGGGGCTTTCGGGTCAGAAGGAGTGATATTGTTGATTCTCAGCACATGAGGAGCCACGACCGATTGGCGGGTGAATGCCTCATAGGTGTAATCCGTGCCGATCACTTTCTTAATGATGATTTTCTGGGCTTCCGAATCCAGCCCGTCCGTCATTGTCGGGGCGGGCAGTTTCGCTTTAAACTCCGACCCCAAGGACAGGCCGGGTTCGAGCAGTTCTTTGTAAAGCGGATTGGTCGCCTCATGACCGGATGGTTTGACCGGGGTTTCGGCCGGGGCGAGCGAAAGAAGGCCAAGGATGATGGGATACATCGTTTATTTTCCGATTAAGGGTCCTGATGGGCTGGCGGCCGACGGAATCGACGACGCGATTCCATGAAGGCTGCCAGCGTCAAGGGGCGATATTCACAGCCCAACTTATGCAAAGAGAATGCCATCACGGGTAAGAATTAGCCGCAATGCCCAACATCTCCAAAATGTGCCGTATGTGCCATCTTTTTTATTCCAATCGCACGGATCACCCATCCATTCCTACAGGAGCAGCGGTGTTTCCCTTACAGTTTATCGCAGAAGAGGGGCAGGAATTTACAATGAGCCTTGAGATGGCGTGAAATGGTTACACCCGTTGGAAACGCATGGCAAAAGACATGGCCGGGCTTTGCCGGCCTTAATGACCAACAAAGCCTGTTTTCGAGAGGTTTGGGGTCAGCCGGTCGGGAAGTAGGTCTGGCTGACCCGATAAAGGATGCCCAACAAGACGACTCCCAGAATCAGGCTTCCGGCAATCAGTTGCTTCTCAATGGGCAGCAACGGTTCGGCCTGCACGCGGGCCAGTTCGGCGGCGGTTTCGGCCGTGGTCGGTGTTTTTGGCTTGCTCATTTGGCGCCTCCAACGGTCATGGGCATCACATCATGGAAGAACAACCAAGAGATGCCCAGACCCACCCAGATGATGAATCCGAACAGCGACACGACATACACAAGAGCCAGCCGACCCAACCCCTCGGCCCACAATTTGCGGAAGTTCGCGTGCAAGCCAATGGCGAAGAACGTCAGCACAAAAAACAGTTTGCGGAACACGTCCGTTTGATCTGTCCCGGATTTCAGCTCTTTGAGCAACTCCGGTCGCTTCATGCCGATGAACATGAAGATGCCGAAGGTCAGAGCATAACCGATGACGAACTTCGGGAAGCGTTGCCAGATGTCCGCAAAGGGAAGTTTCTTCCCTTGAGTTTTGTCAATCTTCCACGACCAGATGGCTCCGAGGATGACCGCCCACACGCCGATGAACAAGTCAATGAACACTTTCACGGTGGTCGTCGTCATGGCCATTTCGCCGGGCTTGTAGACCACGCCCCCCTCGGCGGCTTTCGCGTATACGAACGCTTGGGTGATCTCGCCGCTGGCGATGGCCGCCCCGTCTGTCTTTACCGCCAATCCCATCCACGCGGCGGCGACCATTGGTTGATCGGAAAGAAACGTGCGGGCCGCCCACGGCAACAGAAGCATTTCAATGACCGAGAACACCACCACCAGTGATGAAACCATCACCGGCACCACCGGCCGCGCCCGGATGGCGGCCCCGGTGGTGATGGCGGCCGACACCCCGCAAATGCTGATGCCGGACGCCAGCGGCGCGGCCCATTCCCGGCTGAACTTGAAATACTTGCGGGCGACGAAATACACGACCGCCCAATAAATCAGATAGGCTTCGATGATGGCCGCCAGCCCGCGAAACAACAGGGCGTAAGTGCGATCAGATGCCTCGGCGGCCTTGAAGCCCAGACCGGCGCCGTAAATCACGATGGCCGTTTTCACGAACAATTCCGACCGGGCGGCCTCGGACAACCAACCGGCGAATCGCGGGATGAAGTTGGCGATCAACAGCCCGCCGATCAAGGCGAGCAAATACCCGGCCTCGCCGGTCAGGCCCACCGACCATTCGAGGCCGAGAGCCTTCCGCTTGTCTGGCGTGGCGGCGATCCAGCCGTGATTGCCGAGGATCCAGCATCCAAAGGCGAGGAAGAACAACACGGTGAACCCGGCCGCGAACCGTTTGGGATTCCCGCCGATGAACCATGAACCGGCCGTCAGAGTGACCAGCAGAAACGCAAAGGTGACGCCCAGACTGCCAAGCCCGCCGAGGTCGGCGAAATTCTTGGAGGCCGGGGCGATGACCTTGGCGGGATCGACCCACTCTTTGGTGGCGACGGCCCATCCGAGCAAGTCAAGTTTGCCAATCACCCCGAGACTCAGCCCGATGATGAGGCAACCCAAAAGCACAGCAAAAACATCTTCCGAACGAAGCCAGTGTGATCGGGGTGGGACAGGTTCGGCAGGAGGAGAAGAATCGGTGTCGGCCATCATGATCCTTGGAGGGAGAGAACCGTCAACTCGTTGTACACGCTTGGGCCAAAGGGGTCACTTTTCCTCGATGGCGTACAAGAACTTTTCGCCGCGAAGGAAGAGCGTCTTTCCGGCGATCACCGGCGAGGCATCCACCGGGTCGTTCAACTTGTTCACGGAAATCACGCTCGGAGCATCCCCGGCTTTCACCACCACGGTCGTTCCGGAACGATCAGTGAAGTAAACCCGCCCGGCGGCGGCCACCGGCGACCCGTAAAAGGAACTTGCCGGGAGCCGTTCGTTGCTCACAAGAGCCTTGCCGGTTTTCGCGTCCAACACCGTCATCATCTGAGTATTCGCCGACGTGAAATACAAACGGCCTTCGTACAGAATCGGCGACGGCACATATGGCGTCCCCTTGGCATAACTCCACAACACCTTCTTCGTCCCCGTGATATCTCCGGTTGCATCAAGGGGAATGGCGACGGCCGCCGCCCCGCGATAACCGCTCAACACAAAGGCCACCCCGTCGGCCGCGAGGGGAGAAGGAATCGCGTTGACGGTCATCCCGCCGCATTCCCAAATCACTTTGCCATCGGCGATGTCATAAGACCGGATTTTGTTGGTCCCGTTGAGAATCACTTGTGTTTTGCCGGCATATTCGACAACCAGCGGCGTGTTCCAGCTTGTCTTCTCTTCCCGCTTGACTTCCCACTTCGTCTTGCCGGTGGCCGCATCAAGGGCGATCAGTTTGGAGTCGATCTCTTGGTCCCAGTTTAACAGAAGCGTGTCGCCGTGGATCACCGGAGTCACCGCTTCGCCCCACCCCAGTCGTGAGACAATCCGGCCAATATCCCTGGCCCACAATTGTTTGCCTTCCAAATCATAAGCGTAGATGCCGAACGACCCGAAGGAGACGTACAACCGTTTGCCATCCGTCGTCGGCGAACCGGCGGCGTAGGAATGGGTTTCGTGATGCCCTTCGTGCGGAACCTTCTCGGCCGCGATTTGTTTCCAGCGAACCTTGCCGGTTGCCCGGTCAAAACTGATGACTTCAAAGCGATAGAAATTAGAGGGCGCGGTGGTCTTCCGCTCCAAGGTGTTGTTCACTTTCGGCAATTCATCAGCCTTGGCGACGCGGTCGGTTTCCACGGCCGTCAGAACAATCACCTGATCGCCCCACACAATCGGTGTCGCGCTTCCCCGGCCGGTCAACGGGGCTTTCCATTTGATGTTTGTTTTGGCGTCCCATGTGGTCGGAGGATTGGCCCCCGCCGGGGCGACGCCGTTGGAAGCTGGTCCCCGCCAAGTCGGCCAGTTGTCCGTTGGGGCGGGTTCGGCTCCGCACAGGGTAAGGGCGAAGACGGCTGATGCCGTCAGAGTGATGATACTTTTCACGTTGTTTCCTTGATGAGCCGGGACAATTGGAAGACGGTCTTGAATTCCGTTTCATTCACTGTTGATCGTCGCGTATGATACTCCCCGTCGATCGCGTTACTCTCCGCCAGCGTATTCCCATTGTTTACTGGAAACGGGTTGAACATGAACAAACGGATTCTACTTGCCGCCGCCATGTTGATGGCCTTTGTGCCGCAAGCCGGGGCGCAAACCGCCGTACCAGTTGGCTTCCCCCTCAAAGACGGCGATGTTTGGGTGATGGCCGGCGACAGTATCACCGCCCAACACTTGCACTCGAACTATTTCGAGGCGTTCTGCTACGCCCGGTATCCGAAACTGAAATTCGCCTTCCGCAACTCGGGCGTCGGCGGACACACCATCCCGTCCACGATGGCCCGTTTTGATTGGGACATCGCCGTTTGGAAGCCGACCGTCGTTTCCGTCGAACTCGGCATGAACGATCAAGGGGGAACCCCGACTGACAAGTACATCGCCAACATGGGCGACTTCGACGCCATGATCCGCAAAGCGGGCGCCCGGCCGGTTTATTTCACGGCCAGCCCGATCAACAACGGCAGCACGATGAAGAACATCAGCGGCAACGCCAAACTTAATGACTACGCGATTGCCCTGAAGAAATTCGCCGAAGGCAAGAACGCACCGTTTGCCGACCAGTTTCATCAACTCGTCGATGTGTGGGGGAACAACAAGCCGAACGAAAACCTGCTCACTGCTTTGGGCACCATCCGCTCACTTGCGCAAAATGACAAAGTGGAAGGTGTCGAACATTTGAAAGACTTTTTAGCGGTTCAGGCGAAGAGCAAGAAAATACTGTATTCAATGACGGGCGACCCCGTTCACCCCGGCACGCCCGGTCAATTGACGATGGCCGCCGCTTTGCTGAAGGAACTCGGGGCCGAACCGTTTGTCAGCAGCGTTGTCTTGGATTCCAAGGGACAAGTCACGGAGGCGAAGGGTTGCAAAGTGGAAGCAGGCAAAGAAGACGGCGGGACGATCAGTTTCACCCGCACGGATGACTGTGCTGGTTTCCCGATTCCGGACGACGCCCGCTCCATGCTCACGTTTTACCCGGTGATTCTCGAATTGAGCCAGCACACCCTTGCGGTAAAAGGCTTGAAGGGGAACTACAATCTGGCGATCAACGGCCTCGCCGTGGGAACCGTGTCCGGCGAGGAATTGGAAAAAGGGGTCAACCTGACCACCTTCGCGAAAGGGGCAATTGCCGATCAAGGCAAGGCGATTCTCAACGCGGTCGGTTCCAAGGAAAACCTTGTTGGCCAAGTGCGTGGTCAATCGAAGGCCGCGATTGCTCCGGGGGTTGATGCGAACGTGAAAGCCAAGTTCGACGCCTTGCTCAAGCAGGTTGAGGCGGCCGATGAGAAAATCCGCGAAGCGGCCAAGCCCAAGGCGATGAAGTTTGATTTGATTCCCGCAAAATAAGAGTTCATGAGCCAGCCAACGATCACGCCCGGCGTTCCCGCTTTGGTCCTTGCCCCGATGGACGGGGTGACCGATGCCCCCATGCGGGCGCTTCAAGGGGAGATCGGTTCCTTCACCTATGCGGTGACCGAGTTTTTGCGGATCAGCCACTCGGTCCCGCATAAGGGAGTCTTTTTCCATCATGTCCCCGAACTTCACAACGGCGGGCTGACGCCGACCGGGTTGCCCGTTCAAGTGCAATTGCTCGGCGGTCATCCCGGCCGGTTGGCCGAGGCGGCCTTGGTCGCCTGTTCGGCCGGGGCGACATCCATTGACTTGAATTTTGGCTGTCCCGCCCCCACCGTGAACCGTCATGACGGCGGCGCCACGCTGCTGAAACATCCAGCCCGCCTCCGCGAAATTGTCCGAACGGTCCGGGAGGCCGTGCCTGCGGACATCCCCGTCTCGGCCAAGATGCGATTGGGATGGGATTGTGTGAATTCGGTTTTTGAGAATGCCGAGATGGCCACCGAGGGCGGGGCATCTTGGCTTACCATCCACGCCCGCACCCGCTCGCAGGGATACGCCCCGCCGGTTGACTGGCCGATGGTTGGCCGGGTCCGCGAGCGCGTGTCGATTCCCGTGATTGCCAACGGGGATATCCAGTCAATCGAGGGATTTCGCCAATGCCGCGAAGAGACCGGCTGCGAACATTTCATGATCGGCCGGGGCGCCCTTGCCAGACCGCAACTCTCGCACGAGATCGCGACTGAATTGGGGTTGGCCCAACCCATGATGAACGATGACATCGGCTGGCCGACCCGGATGAAAAAGCTGATGGCTTGGAATCAAACGTTCACGGATCGTTGGCAAACCCGCACCGTCAATCGAATGAAACAATGGCTGCGGCTGGCTGACCTCTTCGGGGATTTTACCCTCTTTGACGCCGTGAAACGGGCCACAAGCGTCGATGAATTGCTGGCCATTCTTGAAGGCACACAGCCTCCGGTGATCCCGGAAGCGGATGTCAACAATCAGCCCAAGTCTTCCCGGCAGACGACACCGGGCGAATGCCCCAAGTGTGTCGCAATTTGCTGATCTCATTCCTCATTCCTCGCTCTTGGTGCTGAATCCTTTTATCCGCAATCTGTGTGTGGTATAAACGGGCAATTGACCGCTTGATGGATGTCGGCGACAGTCATGATCGATTGTTTGAATGATTGTCACCATCCGATTTGATGCCCTCATGTTCGAGACTCGTGATGCAAAATTGGCTTCGCCGAATGCTCGCGCCCGCCCGGCGCGAGACTCGGCCGGAATTGCTGGTTCGGGCAAACTCATTGGATGCCGAGACACGACGCGGGGCGGTTGACGGGCTGGCCCTGTCGGCAGAACCGTGGGCCGGACCGGCACTGGTCAATCTGCTGGGCGACAGTCACTCGGTCGTTCGGGAAGCCGCGAATGCGGCATTCAGACAACTCGGTTCAAATGCCTCGCCGATTCTTCAAAAGGGATTGGAACACGCCGTTCCCGAAGTCGCCAAGACATCGGCCGAATTGCTGGGAGAGTTGGGAACAAGCGAGGCGGTTGGCCCGTTGTTGCTCGCGCTCAAATATGGTCCCCGGCCGGTGCAACTGGCGGCCCGGAGATCGCTCATCAAACTCGGCGAGGCGAGTGTTCCGGCGCTGGAACTGGCCCAAGGCGAGACGCATCCTTGGGTGAAACAACAAATTGACGAGATTCTCGCCGCGACCCAAAGAACTGCCCGCATGAAGTAAGATCAATTGATCGTATCAATAGATGAACAAGGTTCTGGCGTTCGGATCGGCCACCGGATAAAATTCCTGCCATCGGTCAAATGGTCGCATCTCTCCCCTCGATGTCTGCTTCTGACGACTTCGTTGTTTAAGGACGATCCATGACGAGATTTTACCGCCTGCTTTTGATCTGGGTCGTGATCGGCCTTGCCGTCTTCGGCATCCGCGCCTGGATACTTCGATCAAGTCCGGTGCCCGTCAAAACCAACGAGGCAGAGCAAACTCGCTATGAGCCTCGTCAGGAGATCGAGACGAGCGGGTTTCTCGCCGTTTTCGCCAGCATCGAGCCTTGGCGCCCCGATTCATCGTTGGAGCAACATGCCGAGTCATACCTGCAAGCGATCCCTCGGGGCCTGACCTCGATGGACCTCTACATGGAGCGGGGTTTTCATCCGAGGATTCTCCTGCAAAGGGCAAGCGTTTATCACGCAAAAGGGGACACGGTTTCCGCTTACAAAACACTCGAAGACTTGGAATCACGGATCAAAGGCACCGAGCTTGAGGAGAAGTGGCTTTACACGGTGATTTACTACAAGGGCGTGACCGCCCTTCGCCGCGGCGAGACCGACAATTGCATTCTGTGCCGGGGTGAAAGTTCCTGTATTTTTCCGATTGCCCAAACCGCCATCCACACCAATCCCGGCGGTTCCCGGCAGGCCATCGAACATTTCACCGAATATCTCCGGCTGTTTCCCGACGACTTGGAGGTGAGGTGGTTGCTGAACTTGGCGCACATGACTCTCGGCGAACATCCCGCCAAGGTCGATCCGCGTCATGTGTTGATGCCGGACGGCCTGGCCAAGTCCGAGTTTGACATCGGCAAATTCCGCGACGTGGGCCATCTCGTTGGCGTGAACCGGCTCAACCAGTCCGGCGGCGCCATCATGGAAGACTTCGACAATGACGGGTTGCTCGATCTCGCGGTCACCTGCTGGGCGCCCTCCGAACCGATGGCTTTTTATCGCAACAAGGGAGACGGCACCTTCGAGGACCGGACCAAGGCGGCGGGGCTGGACAAGCAGAAGGGGGGGCTTTACTGCGTCCAGACGGATTACAACAACGATGGGCACATGGACATTTTCATTCCCCGAGGCTCGTGGCTGCCGCAAAACCTGGCCCAGCGCCCCAGCTTGTTGCGGAACAACGGCGACGGCACGTTCACTGATGTCACACTCGAAGCCGGGTTGCTTCTCGCGACTAATTCAACCAGCGCCACTTGGGCGGATTACGACAACGATGGCTTTCTCGATCTGTTCGTCTGCTGTCAGAGGCAACCCAGCCTTCTTTACCACAACAAGGGGGATGGAACCTTCGAGGAAGTGTCCGTCCGCTCCGGTTTGCCGACCGACCTGACGATCGGTTGCCTTGGGGCATCGTGGATCGACATTGACAACGATGGCTACCCGGAATTGTTTTTGAACATCTCGACCGGGATTTTGGGGAACGGCGGAGAAGGAAGCGCCCGATTGTTCCGAAACAACCGCAACGGCTCCTTCACAGACATCTCCACCCAAGCGGGCATTGACGGGCCGACTTCCGGCTTCTCTTGTTGGGCGTTCGACTTCGACAACGATGGCTGGCTGGACATTTTCGCCACTTCCAGCAGCCACACGTTGAAAGAGGTGGTCGAGGGCATTCTGGACATGCCGTGCAAACAACAATCCAAGGCGAGACTCTACCGCAATCTTCAGGGCAAGGGATTCAAGGACGTGACCAAAGAAGCGGGGCTGGACAAGGTTTACTCCCCGATGGGCAGCAACTTTGGCGACCTCGACAACGATGGCTATCTCGATTTCTATCTGGCCACCGGCGACCCCGGCTTGGGCACGCTGATCCCCAACCGCTTGTTCAAAAATGTCGCCGGGAAGCGATTCTCAGAAATCACCGAATCATCGCGGACGGGGCATCTGCAAAAAGGGCACGGCGTGGCCATCGGCGACTGGGACCGCAACGGGACCGCTGATTTGTTTGTCGAACTGGGAGGGGCCATCCACGGCGACCGGTATCACAATGTTTTGTTTCAGAACCCCGGTCAGGGAAACAACTGGCTCTCGATCAAACTGATCGGCGCCAAAACCAACCGGGCGGCGATCGGAGCGCGCATCAAAGTGGTGACTTCAGGGAACGAACCGCTAACGGTCTGCCGACATGTTTCTTCCGGCAGTAGTTTCGGGGCCAACCCGCTGGAACAGCACATCGGCTTGGGTAAAGCCGACAAGGTGGCCCGCCTGGAGGTTTACTGGCCGACCAGCGGCACGACACAAGTCTTCCACGACATCGCCATCAATCAGGGGATCGTGATTACCGAGTCCGCCAAGGACTATCAAAAACGATCATGGAAAGCGATCACGCCGCCGATGTCGGAATGAGGCTTGAAAGGGCCAATGCTCACCCTGCTTGCGTGGGGGAGGTCTTGCCCTGCTGGGTGGAGCGACTGGCCCGGAGTTTGTCGAGCAACATTCGGGAGGCAGCCGCCGGGTCGGCCGGAAGGGCTGCCGCCGGGGTGACGCTGGCGGTCACGGTCGGCGTGGCCGCGCTGGTGCCGCCGTGGTTCCCAACGCCGAACATGGCTTCCATCTCTTCGATTTTCACATTGCGTTCAATGCGAACATAAACAACTTGATGGAACGGCACAATGAACCCGCGGGATTCCTCGATGGTGCCACCGACCCGTCCCCGAAGGGACAAGAAATTGGCGTCCAACCGGATCAGGGCATCCACGCAAATTTCCGAGTTATTGCTGAGGACAATCACTGTCTTGCCATGTTCCCGTTCGGGAATGGCCCGAAACAGGTCAATCCATTCTTGATTCGTCATCGGAAGGGGTACCCCAGATTGAGCGTACCGAAGTGTAGGTCACGAAAGCGGAGGCAGAGAGAATTTTGGCCACGGACTAAACACAGATCAAACAGAGATTCAGACAAGACCAAAATAATGATAAAAACAGGTGGGTGCGGCGGCCTGCAGAGCCGAAAACCTTCCCTTTAGTGTTGTCTCACCCACCACATGCCACCGAACTCCATCTTCGCCCGTCGGGGAACCGTTGAACCTGCGGGAGTCGCGGTTCCCTCGCTGGCGCGTTTTGAAGTTGCGCTTTTTGCTGAGGAGAGTGGGCCGGGATAGAAAAACGAGACTCCCCCGGCCGGATCGGTTGGGCCGTGAGGCCGGGTGATCACCAACCGGAAGGAGTCTCGGTCATGATTGTGCAAGAAGGACTCCCCGGAATCAAACAGTTTCTTCGTCCGGCCGGCCTGAGTCCCCGGGCGCTCGGCCTGGTGATTCGTTGCGTGGCGGCGTTTTGTTTGCATTGGGGGCGCATGAGCGCCTCGCAAGCCTCGGGGTCGGTGGCCTCGGAGCCGCGTCATCGCGCCCAGATCAGCCGGTTTCTCGGCCGCAAGGGCCTTCGCCAACGGCCGCCGCTGGCTCTGGTGCGGGACC
>NZ_JH636439.1:203375-299110 GCF_000255705.1 Zavarzinella formosa DSM 19928 | reverse complement strand
CGGACGGCCGAACTGGTCGAACTTTATGATTTGCGCTGGCAGATCGAACTGTTCTTCAAGGAGTTGAAAAGCACATTGGGCTTCGCCCAATGCCGCCTGCGCCGGTTCGAGGCGACGGAGGGATGGCTGGAGCTGGTCCTGGTGACGTTCCTGTGGCTGGAGTGGCATCGGGCGAGGCAACTGGCCAAGTCCGGCCTGACGACGAAGCAGAAAGAGCGCTGGCGACACCAGCGAACCCACGGCCTCTGCCTGGCGGTCCGCCGCCACAGCGAACAGGCCGACTTGGAATACCTGGCCCGCGCCATGCAAACACCCGGCGGAATCCGGCGTTTGCGACGAAAACTCCGGCAGGCCATCCCGGCCGAGTTTCGCACCGCCGGATAAAAAGCGCAACTTCAAAACTGGCGCGTCGGGCTATGATTGCGGGTGGTTTCGGGTGAAAAAGCGTGACCGATTCCCAAGCCCAAAGCCCGTTACAACCATAGCCCGACGCGCCAGCGAGGGAACCGCGACTCCCGCAGGTTCAACGGTTACCCGACGGGCTGCCGATCATCCTTATCAAGAGTTGTCAGAGCAGAATCTTGACGGTCGTAAAATCGTAACCCCTGTGAAAATTGGATCTTATAACCCACCGCGTCTTTCGGAACTCTGCTGCAAAAATGCCTTTGAGTTGATCGGTGGCTTACAGTCCATTGGCCGGGGTGAGGGTGAGTTTCATTTCCTTGCCGTCACGTTTCAGAGTCACCGCCACGCCCTGACCGGGCTTCACCAAACTGCCGGCGGTGAAGAGGTCGGCGATGGTGTCGGTCCAGCGGCCATCGACGGTCAACAGGCGGTCGCCGGTCTTCAGGCCCGCCTTGGCGGCCGGGGTGTTGGGGGAAACTTCCGTCACGTCCAAACCATCGGCTTCGTCGTCGGCCTTCTTGTCGGCGGCGAAGCCCCAAAGGGCTTTCGGGGCGACGATCTTCGGGGCCGGAGTGCCGGAAGCTCCCATGACGGCTTTCATCATCGCCTGCATGACATCCTCGCCGACGAAACCATTCGGCGTGAATGTCAGCGTCTTGGCGGCGTAATCGACCGTCATGTTGAAACGGGAGAAGAACGGGAAGCCGACGATGCCCTCAATCGGACCGTGGGTCTTTTCGTATTCCTTGGAGAAGAGTTTCACGGTCGGGTGATCCATGATCTGGGCGCCGACATCCTCGGCTTTCACGCCGTTGACCTCAAACTCTTTGATCTTCACATTGCCCATCATGCCGAACAGCGGGATGATCGGTTTGTCCTTGGCCTTGCCGACCAAGTCCGCATCCTTGGCAATGCGTGGGCTGATGAGCGTCGTCGGGGCCCCGGTGTCGAAGATCAGGTTGTACGGGCCGTGTCCGTTCAGTTTGACCTTCACGATGAAATGCCCGGAGGAAACCAGTTCAAACGGCACGACAACGGGCTTGATTTCCGTCTTGACGGCGGGCTTGGTGTCGGCCGATGCCGGGAGGACAAACAAAACCGCGAGCAACGCGGACATGAACAACGGTTTCATCACAGCCCCTTTCCGAGTTCGATGGTGACTTCGCGGGATTCCTCGCCGCTTTTCACGTTCAGTTTCACCTTGGTTCCGACCGGCAATTTGGAAAGGGCGTTCAACAGGTCGTCGGCCGAATCCACCGGCTTGCCTTTGGCGATCAGGATTTTGTCCCCGACCTTCAACCCGGCCTTGGCGGCGGGACTGTCCGCAAGGACGGTCTTCACGATCAAGTCCTTGGCCTTCTCTTCCAATTCAATGCCGACAAAACCACGCGGGCGGTAATCATAGTTTGGCTTGATGCCGCCGAAGCGGGCGAGAAAAGCCATCAGGTCGCCCATCAATTCGAGTCCCCCCTGGCCGGACATCTCGGCTTTGTCTTCCGGCTTGGAGATCCGTTTCGGGGCGGGGACTTCAAACTTCACGGGGGTCCAGACGAGCTTGGTGGCCGTGAAATCGTATTGGATGCGATATTGGGCCAAAATGTTATAGCCGATGACCCCGTGCAGTTCGCACCCGGCGAGGCCCATCGCGTTCATACCCTTGAGTTGGAACATATCCGTGGCGATTCCCTTGGGATTCGGGATCACCAAGCCCCCTTCGAGTTCCACCTTGTCGAAGGTGACCCACGGCTTTTCGCTCTTAGCCCCGACCTTCTTGGCGACGGCCTCGGTCATAATGAACGCAGGAGCGCCAGTGTCGATGATGAAGTTAAACGGCCCCTTGCCGTTGATCTTCACCCGCACGAGGACGTGCTGGGTGTCCGTGAGGCGATAGGGAATTTCGACCGGCTTGCCGATGGCTGTTTCGACTTTGGGCTTTTCCTCGGCCCTTGCCGGGAAAGGGCCGCCAATGCCCGCAAGCAGGGTGGCCCCGAGTAATATCTTGAAACGCATTGCCGGTTCCGTGTGTTGAATTTGGCTGGCAAAAAGAAACCCCGGAAGCGGTCTTCCGGGGTAATGGTATCCTAGCAGAAATTTCGCAAAAAAATCACTTGCTCTTCTCGGGAGTCGGCGGCGTCTGCCGGGCGAAGACACGCTGGCCCGGTTCGGTGGTCATGCCGAAGAAGCCGAAAAGCATTTCGTTGGTCGTTTGCTCGCCGAACATCACATAAGCCGGGGGATTGCGGGGGTTGTTCGGGTTTCGCGTGCTGTTGTCGAACACTGCTTCGATGTCCAGCTTCGTCCCCGCCTTGATCTTCATCGGCTCCTTGAGCCAATAGGTTTCCTGCCAGTTGTAATCCCAATCGTGGATGTCCACGAGCGTGACCGGCTTTTCGCCCGGCGGGGTCATCGTCACTTTCACCGTTTTGCCGATCAGGTGCATGTGCGGCATCACGCTATGCAGCGTGGCATCGGTGTGCATGTAAGCGGTACCTTGGACCTTATAATCGTCCTTATTCGGCGGGATCAGCAGGAAGCCCTTGGGGCCGACGGTCACGGTTTGGTAAGGCCGGTCGATCTTTTTCTTGGCGAAGTAAACACCGATCTGCGTCTTGTCCTTCTCCGGTTTGCCGTTGCGGTGGTAGTGGACTTGAACAACGACATCGGCGCCCTTCGGAAGCAGATAGCCCGTCCCTTCGGGGAGGAACCGGGGCAATTGGCCCGGCGCCCAACCGCCGAAGTTGCCGATGGGGGGCGTCCCCGGCCGGGGCGTTCCGGCGGGGAAAAAGCCGAGGCCCATCGCGGCCGAGTATCCAGGACCGTGGTCGCGATCATCGGGGGAGGCTTTGTCCTTCGCCTTGGCTTCCAATTCGCGGGCTTTGCCGGTGATGTCCCAATAGTTCAGCGAGTGGTGGACAATCTGCGGGTTCCCTGGCTTCACCTCGAAACCGATGATGTATTTGTCCTCGTCGAGATTCGTCGGCATCACGAAACAGCGGAACGAATCGGGTCCGCTCGGGCCGACTTCAAAGTCTCCGGTGGTGAGGATCAAGTCGGGCTTGCCAAGCTGCCAGCCATCAGCCGCTTTCATCGGCGGCGGGGCATCGGTGACGGCCCCTTCCGGCGTGCCGCCGTCGGCCCATTCGGCCAATGTCTTGATATCGGCATCGGACATCCGGCGATCATTGTGGAAAGGGACATTTTCAACGGGCTTCCACGGCGGCATTTCCCGGCGAGCCGTGTAATCCCTGATGTCTTCGGCCCAATTGACGGCCTGTTTGTAGGTCATCAACGAGAACGGCCCGACTTCGCCGGGTCGGTGGCAGCCCTGACAGTTCTTTTGAAGGATCGGGGCGACGTCCTTGTGGTAGGTGAGCTTTGTGGCCGTTTTGACGACGGTTTCCTTGGCCCCAATGCCGCAACCGACGGCCTTGGTCACCGGCGTGCGGATCGGCTTGTTGGCGACGCTGTCTTCCAGCGCCTTCATCAGATCATGTTGATCGACAACCGGATTCTTCTTGAGCCGGGCCTGATAAGTGTTGTCGATTCGGCCGCGATACCGCATCACGGAGTTGTGGTCGAGCACGAAGACCTCCGGGGTGACGGTGGCCTTGAAGGCATCGGCGATGGCCATCTTCGGATCGGCGAACACCGGGAAGGTGAGTTTGAACTCGGCCGCCTTCGCCTTCAGCTCATCGGCGGAGTGTTCGCTTTCGCAAATGCCCACGAACTTGATCTTCTCCTTGCCGAACTTGTCGGCGAGGTGCAGCATCGTTTGCGTGTAGCCGGTCGAATTCGGACAATCAAATGACAGAAAGAAGACCACGGTGGCTTTCTCGCCCCGCACGTCGGTCCATTTGACGGGCAGAATAGGCTCGATGGCTTTGCCGAGCTTGTCCGAGGTTCCGGCGTCTTCCGCGCGAACGCCGGTGACGGCCAGAAGTAATGTCAGGATGGTTCCAAGTCGCCGCATGTATGTAGGACTCCGCTGGGTGCCACTCGGAGAGAGTTACCTCTCATCATACCGCCAATGGCCACCGGAAGTTTCACCCGTCGGGCATTCATCGAAACTCCACACAAGCGGCCGTCACAAGTCGTTGAAATAGAATGCTTTGACGATTGCCTTGCCAAACACCCGTTTCCACCGTCCGGTGAATCGGGCGACATGTCCGGCCGTCTACGCGGGAACATCATGGAAAACCGCGATGGTTTCCTGCTGTACTCGCGGTTGCCTCCCGGCTAGGATGGTACCGCCATCCTGTAAACCTCAACTTTGAAACGGAGCCTTTGCGTGTCCCCTCTTTCCCGACGTGAAATGTTCCAGACGGCCGGCGTGGCTGTCGCCGGTCTGGCTCTCCCGACCCTGACCCTGCGGGCGGAAGACAAGCCCGCCGGCGGGTTGTTTGAACTGCCGAAGTTGCCGTATGCCTTCGATGCCCTCGAACCGCACATCGACGCCAAGACCATGGAAATCCACCATGACCGGCACCACAAAACCTACGTGGACAACCTGAACAAAGCCCTCGCCGGCACTGAATGGGCGGGCAAGCCGCTCGACGGCATCCTCTCCAGCCTCGACACTCTGCCGGAAAAGATCCGCAATGCGGTGCGGAACAACGGCGGCGGCCACTACAACCACACGCTGTTCTGGAGCATGATGTCCCCCAAGGGGGGCAAGCCGGGCGCCGACCTGGCCGCCGCCATCACCGAAGCGTTCAAGGACACCGACGGTCTGTTCAAGCAACTCAAGGAAGCCGCCCTCGGCCGCTTCGGCAGCGGTTGGTCGTGGCTGGTTTCGACGGGCGGCAAGTTGAAAGTTGTCAGTTCGCCGAACCAAGACAACACCGTGATGGACAAGAGCGGCACGCCGATCCTCGGCATCGACGTGTGGGAACACGCCTACTACCTGAAGTATCAAAACAAGCGGGCTGATTACATTGATGCCTTCTTCAAGGTCATCAACTGGGAATATGTGACCGAACGATTCGACGCCTCGAAAAAGGCTTGATTACCAAAGCATTCGGGCGTCGCGGCAATAAGCCCGACGCCCGGTTCAGATGTCTTTGCACACTTCCAAAAAAATCTCAGTCAGCGATCACTGGCTTCGCTTCGTAGATTCGCACTTCCGGGCCGTCTTTGCCCTCTTGCTTGGGCACGCCAAGGTAGAGCTTGCCAGAACCCCAGACGCAGGTGCGGGAGAACTTCGGGGTTTCTAGACTGGAGATCACTTCGTACTTGCTTTCTTTCTTTTCAATGACGGCCAGCACGCTTTCGCCGCAAGAAGCGTAGAGGCGGTGGCGGGCGGAATCAAAATACAAATCGTCGATGCCCGCCGGGATGACAATGCTGGTGAGTTCCTTGCCCGTCTTGGTGTCGAAAACGATGACCATCGGTTTCTTGGGGCAGCCGACGAACAGCAGATTGTTGGCGGCATCTTGGGCGATCGGGCTGCCGGCGTCGGACAGCGTCAGGGCGAACTTGTCAGTGATCTCATGCTTTTCGATGCTCACGACGGCCACCATGCTCGGCTTGGTCAGGACGACGAAAACCTTGCCCGCTTTTTCATCAATCTTGAAGCCGTGGGCTTCGCCGGGGAGCTTGACGGCCGTTTTGATCTCGCCGGTTTTGGCGTCCAGCACCGAAAGTGTCGGGCCGTGGGCGACATAGACCGTCTTGTTGCCGGAATGATAGTGAACGTTGTCGGCCCCCTTCGCCGGGGTGGAGAAGACCTGCTTGTATTCCTTGCATTCAAAAGCGTTGCAAACACCGGCTCCGTTGCCGACATAGACCATGTCCAGGTCGGCCGCGTATTCGACACCCGACACCTTGCCCTGATCCGCGATCTGCCGGACCATTTTGCCCGTCTTCAGATCAACGATGTCCAGCGTGTTGTTCGGCTTGTTGGCCACAAACAACCTCTGCCCTTTGGAATCGACGGCCAGATGGTCGAGCTTTCCATCCACGCCCTTGAGCGGAATGGTTTGCAAGAGAACCAGCGACTCGTCGGCGGCGGTTGCCACCCCGGCCGCCATCAACGCCAACACAGCGAATGCCATTGACAATTTCATCATCAACTCCCGTGATTGGACGACTCCAAACCGGATATCTGGAGTCCAAGTGACATATGGATATGGAATTCGATCAACGAATAGATTGCTCAAATAAAAATGTTTAACAACATATTTTTGGCCATGAATGTAACATCAGTTTTTATCATCTCGATTTGAAAGCAATGATGTTCCGCCAGAAGGCATGATCCGGAAATTGCGGGTTTCTATGTAAAAAACATTTTACACATCTACTCTTATCCTACCAAAACCCTTCACAATTTTGCCTGTCACCGTCCCGTAGGATCACCAAGCCATCTCTGGCGGGCCTTCCCCGGCGATGAAATCGCCAAGCGATCATGGGTGACTTGTCCGATGCCGAATGGCATCTCTTCGTCGACGGACAACCGGTGTCACCATGCTTTTCCGGAAGCCCGCCCTGTTATTGTCCTCCCGTCCCTCACGGAGATCCGATCATGCGACGCAAGGGATTTACGTTGATCGAATTGCTGGTGGTCATCGCCATCATCGCGATTCTGATTGGTCTGTTGCTGCCGGCGGTCCAGAAGATCCGCGAGGCGGCCAACCGGATGAAATGCTCGAATAATCTGAAGCAAATTGGCCTGGCGTTGATGAACTACGAAGGAAGCAACGGCCAGTTGCCCGCGGCTCTTCAGATTCCGTGGCGACCCACCGGGCCGGATTCGCCGGAATGGCTGCAACTCACCTCGGCGTTCGGACCCAACTGGGCCGTGACGCTGCTCCCTTACATTGAACAGGACAATTTGTACCGGCAGGCCAATGTCATGTCTTATCCCGGCGTGACCATCGTGCCGGGCACCGTCCCCTCGGGGGTCAACGTGAGCTGGCGTTCCATCCGGAACGTGGAAGTAAACGCTTACAAATGCCCCTCCGACCCGAACAACAATGTCCACTTCAGCAATCCCAACGTTTCTCCGTTGGAACTCGATTGGGCGCGGGGTAACTATGGCGTCACCGCCGCCTTTGAAGACATCGACCACATGGCCAACGGCTCCGAGAAGATCAGCAAGAAAGTGCCCGGATACACGGCAAGCCCCTGGATCAATGCCAGCCCGGTCATGTCCGGAAATTACGGAGCCACAATCGCCGCGATTGTCGACGGCACCTCGAACACCGTGATGGTCGCCGAACTCCGGGCGGGTATTTCCCCTCTGGACCCTCGCGGGGTCTGGGCGTTGGGTTTCCCCGGATCGAGCATCGTCAATGCCGGCCGCGACAGCACGAACGCCCAGCCGAATAATTTCTTGGGAACTTCCTCTCAAGGAGATGAAATCGCCTTGTGTCAGGGGGTCACCGGCGCGTTTTGGACGGCTGACTTGGGACCGTCGAAAGGAATGGGTTGCACCGGAAGCGGCTCGGAAATGACGAGCGGCCAGGCCCGCAGTCTGCACACCGGCGGCGTTAACGTGGCCATGTGCGACGGCAGCGTTCGCTTCATCAAAAACACCATCGACCAGGCGACATGGTGCCTGATCCGCAGCAAGGCCGACGGCTTGGTTCCCCCCGGTGATTATTAATCGAAGGATGACTCATGATCTCGCGAACGATGTTCATGGCGGCTGTGCTGCTTTCAATGGCGCTGGCCGGCTGTGGATCGGGAATGTTGAAGACGAAAGGCCGGATCACCAAAAGCGGGGCTCCCTTCACGCTGAAGCAAGGCGAGGATCTGTGCATTTACTTTTGCCCCGTGAAAGCAGATGGAAGTCCGGGGACGACGGTTTACCCGGCTTTCTTTAATCCGGCCGACTCGACGTTCCAAGTGACCGGAAGCGACAAGAACGGAATGCCCGCCGGCAAATATCGTGTGTGGATGGAGCACACCATCAACAAGAAAGATTTGTTCAAAGGCGCTTATAGCATGACCAACACCCCGTATGTGTTCGATGTTGATTCGAGCACGCGGGAGATTGAAATTGATCTGGATAAGAAGCCGTAAAAATAGCCAGTTAATTGAATCGCATTCAACAATCCATTCGATGGCCGTGAGCCATCGAATGGATTGTTGAATGCGATTCATATTTTTTCTCTTATTTCGATATTGTAATTTTCCGCGTCCGGACTGGTCATTAATCAGACAAATTTGATGATTCACCATAATCTAAAAATATTGTTTCAATGACGATGTCAGTCGGCGGCGCCGATCAGGCGTGTTTTTGGAGTGGCGATGGTCGTGACCAATCAAAGCTTTCCGATCCATCAGCCTGCCGCGTCGGGCATTTTGCTTGTCGAAGATGATTTGCTGGTGGCCGACGCCGTGGCCGGCGGGTTGACGGAAGAAGGGATGAGCGTCACGGTGGCGCGTGATGGCCTCACGGGCGAAGAATTGCTGGCCCGTGACGAGTGGAAACTGGTCATTCTGGATTGGTGGCTGCCGGGCCGGGACGGATTGGGGTTGTTGGAAAACCTTCGTCGGCGTGGTTCCGCGATTCCGGTGTTGTTTCTCACCGCCCGCGACGCGGTCGCCGATCGGGTCCGAGTCTTGAATGCCGGGGCGGACGATTATCTCTGCAAGCCGTTCGCCTTTGATGAATTGCTGGCGAGAGTCCGGGCCTTGGTTCGCCGTTCCGTCAAGAGCGAGACCATCCGGCTGGAGTTTCAGGATGTTTCAGCGGATTTGATCGCCCGCAAGGCGTGGCGGGCCGGACATGCCCTTGAACTGGGGGCGAAATCCCACGAATTGCTCATGTATTTCCTTCGGCATCCCGGCGAGTTGCTGACACGACGACAACTCACCGAGGATGTCTGGCACGAACCTTATCATCCCGCCTCCCGAACCATTGACGTGCACCTCGTCGAACTTCGCCGGGAACTGGAGGCATATGGCCCCCGGTTGATTCACACCTGCCGCGGGCATGGCTACCGGCTTGCCGTCCACCCAAGCGAGTAACCCGCCCATGACACTGACCAACCGGGTGACGGTCTTCGCGCTGGCGGCCATGGCCATCGTGCTGATTGGTTCCTCCACGGCGGTCGTCTGGCTGGCGCGAGGGGATCTCCACCGCCGCGCGAATCAGCGTCTTGACAGCGCCCTTGATGTGCTTCAATCAACTGTCGAGGTCAAGCCGACGGGTCTTCAATGGGAATCCTCCAGACAACTGGCCTTCACCGGCGGCCCGAATGCGATTGAGATCAGTTGGGCGGTTGTGGCCGATGACGGTGAAATGGTCGCCAATTCTGAAGATGAACATCTCCCCGAGTTTCTGCCATTCGTCACAGGCACGGAACACCATCCGGAGGAACCGGTGGAATGTCAGTCGGCGGACGGGCGATCCTGGCTGGTCAAACGGCGCCTGATGACCACCCCCGATTCGCCGGGGGATGATCCCCGCCGACTTCGACGGGAATATGTCGGCCGTAATGCGAGCCGGAAAAAGAACGAGATGATGATTACCACCGGATGCTGCCTGAACGCCATCAACGCCGAGTTGTGGCGGTTGACGGCGTTGCTGTTCGGGGTGTCCGGGGCTGCATGGGCGCTCAGTGCCTTGCTGGCCCGCGCTTTCTGTCGCCGGGCGCTCGGACCCGTGCGCCGGATGGCCAGGGCCACCCGCGATTTGTCCCCCCGCGATTTGTCGGCTCGTCTTCCGGTTCCGGCCAGCGGGGATGAACTGACCGATCTGGCCAATTCGTTCAACGAGCTTCTTGATCGCGTGCAGGAAACGTTTGAGCGTCAGCGTCGTTTCAGCGCCGAGGCGTCGCATCAGTTGCGGACCCCGCTGGCCGGCATTCTTTCACAGGCTGAGGTGGCGTTGCGCCGGCCACGATCCGAGGAAGAATATCGCCACACTCTCCGACTCGTCCGAGATCGAACAGATGATCTTCGCAAGATGGTCGAAACCCTGATGTTCCTCGCCCGCGCGGAATCCGATGCCCAAGCCCCGGCCTTGGAGCCGGTTGAACTCGGCGAATGGTTGCGGGGTTTCGCGGCCAAATGGGAAGAAGACGAGCGACATCCGGACATCCGGCCGGAGCTTCCCGCCGGGCCGGTCTGGGTGAATGTCCAGCCAGTGTTCCTCGCCGAACTGCTCGACAATCTGGTGGACAATGCCCTGAAATACGGCACGCCCGGCTCGCCCGTCCGAATTGCGGTCGAGCGTTATCACGAAAGGATTGTTTGCACCGTCATTGATCGGGGGCCGGGAATTCCCGCCGACGAACTCCCCCGATTGTTCGATCCGTTTTACCGTTCCCGCGACGCCCGCTTGCGAGGCCAGCCGGGCGTCGGCTTGGGGCTGACCGTCGCCCGGCGTCTGGCCGAGGCGTTGGGGGCGACACTGGAAGTGACTTCGGAACCCGGCGAGGGAAGCCGTTTCACCGTCGGTCTGGCCACCGCCCCGGCCGGGTTGATTGTTAAGTCGATTTAACCGGGGCACTCAAATTCTTCCAAATCCCTTCACCGATTACGCATCCCCAAACTTTAGCCTGACGACATGACCAGCTGTTGATTCCCTAATCGCCTGACGGTCGAAATCCTGCTTGAAATCACGAATCTTGAATCAATTGTCAGGCATTGATTCGGCGGCGAGACCGCCTGCAAATTTGAATCATTTTTCATTCTTGGAGAAGACTTTGATGCCGACTCCGTCACGACGATTGTTTCTGGGAGCCTCGCTCACCGGGCTGGGCTCCTATCCGATCTTTGGCCAGGAACCGGAAAAGAAACCGGAATTGCCAAAGGAAATTCCCAACCCGAGGGCGGTGCGGGAAGACGCGGCCTTCCAGCCCACGACGTTGTTCCTCACCTGGCACAAAGACCCGACGACGACGATGGTTGTCCAATGGGTGGGCGTGACCGGTGAAACGGCCGACAACACCGTTTATTACACCTCTGAAAAGATCGTGACGCCGACCGGCCCGGTTGCCAAGGGCATGGCTCAAAAGATCAACTGGCTGGCGCAAAAGACCGTGCCCCGGCCCTATCCGATGAGCGACTTCAAGGTCTTCCGGGCCGAACTCACCGGTCTGACTCCGGGAACCGACTACTCCTTCCGCATCGGCAAATCGTCCCCCGTTTACAAGTTCAAGACGATGCCGGCCAAGGCAAACGACTCCATCAACTTCATCTCCGGCGGCGATTGCGGCGTCAACTCGGCGGCCATCGCCAATAACATCCAAGCGGCCCGTCAAGACCCGATGTTCACCATCGTCGGCGGCGACTTGGGATACGACAACGGCCGTTCGCTTGATGTCAGCCTCGCGTTCCTGCGAAACTACAGCCGGACGATGGTGGGCCGGGATGGCCGGATGATTCCGCTGGTCGCCTGTATCGGCAATCATGAAGTCGACGGCGCCTATGGCAAAACCCGCGAGAAGGGGACGTTCTTCTATCCGCTGTTCGAGGGGCTGTACACGGAGACCGGATATTCAACGCTTGATTTCGGCGACTACCTGAGCTTGGTGCTGCTCGACACCGGGCACACCAGCCCGATTGACGGCGACCAAGCCGCTTGGCTGCAAAAGACGCTCAAGGCCCGCGAAGACCATCCGAATGTGTTCGTGGTCAACCACGTCCCCTGTTACCCGTCGTATCGGAATCCGGTGGCCGCCGTGGTCAAGGAAGGGGCTGCCGCCAAACCCGGCACCGGGGAGTTGCAACGCAAGCATTGGGTTCCTCTTTTCGACCAGTATCGCGTTCCGGTGGTGCTCGAACACCACGACCACACGTTCAAGCGCACCAAGCCACTGCTCGCCGGACTGGCCCATGACAACGGCGTGCTTTATCTCGGTGATGGTTCGTGGGGTCGGTTACGAACGCCGCAGAAAGCGGACAAGTTAAACGTGATGGCCAAAACCAGCGACGACTATCATCTGTCGCTGCACCGGATTCAGGGGGAAGAGCGTTTCCACCTGGCGCTGGACGAACAAGGGCGGGTGATGGATGTCAGCCGATCCGGTCAGCGGAAAAAGGGAATGGTGGCTGCGGGTTGAAAAGGAACTTCACTCGACATCGGCTGTTCGCCCCGGCAGCACTCGAATCTTTTCCGAGATGCGTCTTGCACGAGCGCCGGTGTCCGGGGAAATCCACACGGCATAATCCCCCGGCGGGACGATCAGTTCCGTGCGGGAGTCATTGGCCCATTGGATGGCCGCGTGCTTCTTGTCTTCCGGGCCGCGATCTTGATGGTCCGTCACGATCAGTTTGCCCCTCGGCAGATCGGCGCCTTTGCAGCGGATCACGCCCAAGTAATCGGCCAGTTTGATCTCGGTGTTGTCCGTCAATTTCAATTGGCTGATCGCCTTCAACGGTTTGCCACCTTTGGGGACAACCCACAAATCCACCGGCCCCTTGGCGGTCAGCTTCCATTCACCGTTGATGGTCCCGTATTCCGCAAGCGCCGTATGCTTGGCCTCGCCGGGTCCGGGAGAACCGGCTTCTGTGAAGACCACTTTGGTCACCGGCGGGAAGAAGTACATCGGCGCGGAAATTTTGATGTTGAACTCGGCCGCCAACGAAACGGCATTGACGGCGAGAATCGCAAGAATGGCAAGTCGCATGGGACGCTCGGGAGAAAGTGGTCACATGTTAGACGAGCCACCATCAAGCCAAGATTGGTTTTAACACTTTTCCAGACACATCCGTGAGCCGGAAGTCCCGACCTTGGAAGCGGAAGGTAAGCCGTTCGTGATCAACGCCGAGGAGATGGAGCATCGTGGCGTGCATGTCGTGGACGGTCACCACGTTTTCGACAGCGTGATAGCCGAACTCGTCCGTGTTGCCGTAGCTGGTGCCCCCTTTGATCGCTCCGCCGGACATCCACATGGAAAAACCCTTCATGTGGTGGTCGCGGCCGCTTCCTTGGGCCATCGGCGTCCGGCCGAATTCGCCGCCCCAGACGATGAGGGTGTCTTCCCACAAGCCCCGGCGTTTCAGGTCTTTCAAGAGGGCGGTCATCCCCTGATCGACTTCCTTGGCCACCACCTGCACATCGGCCTTGATGTTCCCGTGGTGGTCCCAGTCGCGATGATAAAGCTGGATGAATCGGACGCCCCGCTCGGCCAATCGCCGGGCGAGCAGGCAGTTCGCGGCGAAGGAGCCATCGCCCCCCTTGGTGCCGTAGAGGTCGAGGGTTTCCTTGGTTTCCTTGGTGAGATCCATCAGTTCCGGCACGCTGGATTGCATGCGGAAAGCCATCTCGTATTGGGCGATCCGGGTGTTGATTTCCGGGTCGTCTGCTTGCTGATCGAAGATTTTGTTGAGCGATTGGGTGGCGTCCACCACATCCCGCTGTTGCGCCGGGGAGACACCGGCCGGCCGGCTCACGTAGAGAACCGGGTCGCCCTTGGAGCGGAACTCCACCCCTTGAAACTGGCTCGGCAGGAAGCCGCTGTGCCACTGCCGGGCGGCAATCGGTTGGGATTGCCCGGAACGCCCGGTGGAGGTCATCACGACGAAGCCAGGCAGCGAATCGGTGGCGGCCCCAAGGCCATACCACGCCCACGATCCCATGCTTGGCCGCCCGGAGATGAGCGTGCCGGTGTTCATGAACGTGTGGGCCGGGTCGTGATTGATGGCGTCAGTTTTCAACGAGCGGATGATGCACAGATCGTCGGCCACTTCGTGCAGGTTCGGGAACACACTGGAGATTTCGAGGCCGGACTTGCCGCACTTTTTGAATTCGTGCTGCGGGGCAAAGCAATTCAGCTTGGCCCCTTGAAGCTGGGCGATGGGCTGCCCTTTGGTGACGGATTCCGGCATCGGCTGCCCGTGCCGTTTCGCCAGTTCCGGCTTGGGGTCAAGCGTCTCCAGATGGCTCGGCCCACCCGCCATGTAGAGGTAGATCACCCGCTTGATCTTCGCCGGATGATGCGGCTTGATCGCCCCCGGCCACTTTTCAATCTTGGCGTCCGCGAAGAGGCCGGGGGCCATCATGTCCGCAAGGGCGAACGAACCAATGCCCGCCGCCGTGCGGCCAAGAAACGCCCGACGATTGACTTGGTTCCACATGGAGAGGCTTCCCGCTTTTGGGGTTTCAAGGAACATACACGAATTCATTTGAGTTTAACAGAGCCAGGCAGAAGTCCGCGAGGGCGGCGGCCTTGGCGGGGGAGGCATTAGCGGGCAGGTCACCGGGGAGGCTCACCGGCAAGCGGCCAGTCAGGCGTTCTTCCATCAACTCGGTTTGTTCCCGCAGGAACTCGGTCGCCAGTTTGGTTTCGGCCGCCGTGGGGGTTCGGCCCAGTGCCCGACGGTAGGCCAGTGTGACCGGATCGGCCGGGTTGGTTTTCAGTAAACTCGTGGCCATCTTCAGGCTTTGTTCACGGGTAAACGGGCCGTTGATGAGAATCAACGCTTGCGGGGCGAAGGTGGAGCGAGGGCGGGCGGCGCAGGGGGTCAGGCGGTCGGGTTGGTCGAAGGCTTCCATCAACGGCAACCGGACGTTTCGTTTGCCGAAGAGGTAGAGCGAACGCCGAGCGTGTTGTTTCTCGTCCGGGGTAACGGCCCAGAGACCGTCTGGTTCTCCTTCGGTGAAGATCAGGTCGTAAACCTCCGGTTCGAGCGGGATGCGAACGCTCGGCCCGCCGGTCTGGCGGTTCAGTTCGCCGGAACTGGCCAGCGACGCATCGCGGATGGCCTCCCCCTCCAACCGGCGACGGTTCATCTTCCAAAGGAGTTTGTTGTCCGGGTCGGCTTTCTGAGCGGCGGGAGAAGCGGGCTGTTGGCTGGCTTGCTGATAAGTGTTCGACAAGACCATCAAGCGATGAATCGGCTTTAACTTCCAGCCATTGGAAACCAGTTCGCTCGCCAGCCAGTCCAAGAGTTCCGGATGGGTCGGCGGTTCGCCGTGCAGCCCGTAATCGTTCGGGGTGTTAACAATTCCCCGGCCGAAGTGCGAGAGCCAGAGCCGGTTGACAATCACGCGGGCGGTCAGCGGGTTCTTCGGAGAGGCGATCCATTTGGCGAGATCAAGCCGTTTCAGACGGGGAGCATCGGCCTTGGCCGGGTTTTCGTCGATCACACGGGGAAAAGCGGGTTGGACCACCTCGCCTTTCCGCTTCACCTCACCTCGCTTCAAAATGTGGGTGGCCGGGATTTTTTCGTCGTCTGCCATCGCCCAGGCAATTCCCGGTTGGGCGGGCATTTGGGCTTCTAAGGTGTGCATCTCGGCCCGCAGAGCCTCCCGTTTGACTTTGTCCTCCGGGGAGAGGGCGGCATAAATCTCGTCCCACGTTACCTTTAACAGCGTCTCGGCATCTCTCGCCAGTTGTTTTTGTTCCTCGGTGCGGGCTTTGTCCGGGGTTTCCATCGCCGTCTTGATGGCCGGTTCCAGTTTGAGGCGTTTTGCCTCGCGGACTTTTTGGCGATAGGGCCCGTCGATGGCCGCGACTTTGGCCTTCAACGGGGCTGTCTTCAAACTGATTTCCACGACCGCTTTTTGATGGACCGCTTTCTCTTCTTTGTTGGACGTGTCCACATCGCGGAACTTTGTCCCGGCGAAGAAGGCTTCTAGGCGGTAATAATCGGCCTGCGAAACAGGGTCGAACTTGTGATCGTGACAGCGGGCGCAACTCACTGTCATCCCGAGCAGGGCCGAGCCGATGCCTTGCACAATTTCTGTGAGGACTTCCTGCCGGGCCACTTCTTGATCGGAGTTCCCCCCCACCAAATGGACCGGCCCGGCGCGATGAAAGCCGGTCGCCACCAGCAATTCCAGCGATTGTCGGGGATCTTTTCCGGTTGCCAGTTCGTCTCCGGCGAGTTGTTCAATCAAGAAAGTGTCGTAAGGCTTGTCCGAATTGAGGCTATTAACCACATAGTCCCGGTAACGCCAGGCATGGACCCGGTCGCCGTCGGCCTCGTAGCCGTTAGACTCGGAGAACCGGACGACATCCAGCCAGTGCTGGGCCTGCCGTTCGCCGAAATGGGGCGAAGCCAACAGGCGGTCAACAACTTTTTCGTAGGCAGTCGGCGAGGAATCAGCGAGGAAGGCGTCCTGTTCCTCTAATGTGGGGGGCAGTCCCGTCAGATCAAAGGTCACCCGGCGAAGCAGCGAGAGCTTCTCGGCGGCCTTGGCGGGGGCAATCCCGGCGGCTTCCTGTTTGGAAAGGATGAAGGCATCCACGGGATTCCGGACGGCTGTGGTATTCCGCACAACCGGAACCACCGGCTTTTTGACGGGTTGAAACGACCAATGTTGACGATCCTGCGGCGAAACCGGCTTCTCGACCGGGTTCTGGGCGGGCATCTCCGGGCAAACGGACAGAAGAACTGGCAAAGTCAGAGCTTGCCATCGCATCGGGACGATCCTTCCGTTCGGACGGGGGGTTTGTGCGGTTGCGTAGAATGATGGTAAATCAGTGCCCCCACCTCGTGCAAGAGCCGATATTCCGTGGTCTGAGAGTTTTTCGGGGTCCGCAGGTTTCTGGCGGGGGCGAACCGTTGTCGGGTTTGGAGCGTCTAATCAAGTGACGTCTCCAATTTTTACCCGAAAATCTTGCCCCGGCATGAAAAAGATTGCCGACGGCAACGAAAAAACGGTTCTATGTTCCATCAGGGCGATCGCCAGCCTGTGATGGTTCGGTTTTCCGTCCCAACTGGGCCACTGATCCTAGGGCTTTGTCCACGGAGTCGGTTAGACCGGCTTTGCCCGACACAGGATGGAATTAATGAAGCATACTCCCGTGAACAATGCATTTGCCAACCACCGAAACATCTCCTCCGAGGCCCACGCGGCCGATATCGGGGATTTTGAAGTGGCCGATGCCGAACTGACCCCGGCGGACCTCGACGAAATCGAGTCGTCCTCCCGCGGGGCTGACGATGCTCTTGGCCTCTACCTTCGGCAAATGGGGGCCATCCCCCTGCTGAAGCGACCCGCCGAGATCGACGTGGCCCAACGGCTGGAACGCGCCCGTGATCGTTTCCGGCTGGCCGTCTTCCGATCATCCTACTTGCTGAACCGCATTCACACAACCTTTGCGACCGTCCAGGCCGGGCAACTGGCTTTCGATCCGCAAGTGGATGTCGTGACCACGGCCAATCTTCGCCGGGATCAGATCCTCAAGCGGATGCCGATCCACCTGCCGACGATTGAACGAATTCTGGCCGAGGAGCGCAAGGCGTTCTCGGTGGGATTGGGGATATCAAACGCGAAGGACCATCGCTCCTGGCGGAAAGCCCGCTGGCGTCGGCTTCGCAAGGCGGCCAAACTGATCGCCGAATTATCCCCCCGCACCGAGAATCTCGAACGCTGGGTGGATGATCTGACCATGAAGGCTCGGGATATCAACCGGCTCATCGTCGCGTTGCATCTGAAGCCGACCAAGGATCTGAAACAACGGGCCGAACGGAACGAAGCTTTCCGCACCGCCATCGAAGCGGCCGGTTCCGAACCCGAGGAACTGAACGCCCTGCTGACGGTGATTCGCCGTCGCCGCGAGGCTTACCACAAGATGCGCAGCGAACTGGCTGTCGCCAATCTGCGGCTGGTGGTGTCGATCGCCAAAAAGTATCGCAACCGGGGTTTGCCGTTCGCCGACTTGATTCAAGAAGGCAACCGGGGCCTGCTGCGGGCGGTGGACAAGTACGAATACAAGATGAACTACAAGTTCGGCACTTATGCCACTTGGTGGATTCGTCAAAGCATCCAGCGGGCGCTGGCCGACTTGGCCCGGACGGTTCGCGTCCCCTGCCACCAAATTGCCGTCCTCGGCATGACCGAACGGGCGAGACTGGAACTCTCGGGCATCTTGGGCCGTGAACCCACGATGGACGAATTGGCCCAGAAGGTGAACCTGCCGGTCGAGGAAGTCCGCTCCCTCCGGGCCGTCGGCAAACACCCGGTCAGCCTGCACGAACCCGTCGGCGGCGATGGTGAACGGGCATTGGAAGATTTCCTGAAGGACCGCGCCACCACCACGCCGGGCGAGCATGTGGATGCCCACCTGCTCCGCGAACGGATCGGCGAAGTGCTGCGTTCGCTGGCCCAACGGGAACGCGAAGTGATCGAACTTCGCTACGGACTCAAGGACGGCCACCCGAAGACGCTGGACGAAGTCGCCCGCCTCTTCGGCATCACCCGCGAGCGAATCCGCCAGATCGAGGCTCGGGGTATTCTGAAACTCCGCCAGCCCATGCGAAGCCAGCGGCTGGAACAATTCACCGAAGGCGATTGATGAGTCTTCGGTGATGTGAAACAAAAAAGCCCCGGCAAATTTCGCCGGGGCTTTTTGTTTGTCGGAATATCAGTCTTACGTTTTCTTGCCCATCACAACAAACAATTCGCTCCCCACTATCCGAACCGGATATGTTTTCAGGTCGCTCTCGGCTGGCGGGTTTTGGTGTTTTCCGGTTCTCAAGTCGAATCTCGCCCCGTGTAACGGGCAAATGATCTCCCCGGCAATCACCGGGCCATCGTCCAAAGGGATATCCCGGTGGGGGCAGCGGTTTTCAATGGCGTGCCATTCCCCGTTGACGTGAAACACCGCGATTGACTCGGCTGCCGATTCTACGCAATTTCCCCGGTCACGGCTCAATCCCTCCAGATTGCCAACTTTCAAGAGGATCATGTTGCACTCACGGCGTGAACGTAGGAATTGTTACATTTACAACGGGCACAATTTACAATCACTCAAACCGGCCAAAAATCATTTTCGACCGTCCTAAAAATCACAATCTTTTATCCAGTAATCGTTTGAAAACAATCCGTTATCGAGCAAGAAGCGTTTGGCACGGGTCGTGCATTACTAGACTTTCGTTCTCAGACCTTCCCCCAAGGAATGAGAATGGCCGAATCGCTCATCTCCCCCGATAAGCGAATCAGCCGATGGAAACGGTCCTTTCCGACAAGGCTTCCCCCGCCGAGTCGGACAACCTCCCCCGGTTGCGGACCGCTGACCCCTTCAAAACCCCCTTCAAAACTCCCCCTGTCTGTTGGCCGTCGATCTCCCCAGATCGACGGCTTCTTTTTTTTCCAGATTCATCAAACGGCAACGAATAACCAAGCGATCCCGTTTTTTGTCCGTGTTATAATCCGGATTGAATGGCGCACCCCTTGGAAACCACCCACGTGAACCGACCCCTCAGCCAGTCGAAGTCGATCATTCTCGGCGTGTTCGTGACAGGCACGCTGGCCTTGGCGGTGTGGGGGTTGTTCCGCATCGCGGAACGCTCCAACCGGTTCCACGATGGCGAGACGCTTTCCGTGGTCGTCGCCGAGGCCGCCGATGTCGAACCCGGCACCCCGGTGCGGATTCGCGGCGTCGAAGCCGGGCGAGTGACGGCCGTAAGTTATGTCGGCGAGGGGGTTCAACTCGAACTTCAAATCGACCCCAAGTATCGGCCGTTCCTTTACGCGGATGCCTCGGCGATCATCAAATCGAAGGGTCTGTTTGGAACCAGCGTTGTGGATATTGCCCCCGGCAAACCCTCGGCCGGGCCGTTGGCCGAACCGGTGCTGACCTCCCGCTCAACCCCCGATCTTGCGGAAGTGACCACCAAACTGAATTCCATTGCCGGGCGAGTGGATGGTTTGCTGGCCGATATCGACGCAGGCAAGGGAACGCTGCCGAAACTTCTGAAGGACGATGCGATTTACAACGACCTCAAAACGGTCGCCACCGACACCAAGAAACTGGTGAAAAACTTGGATGAATCCGTGACCTCCATGCGGACGGATGCGACCAAGACGCTCACGAAGATCGACAAAAGCGTGGACGATATCCACGGCGAAGTGGACGGCATCAAAACCTTCGTCCGCTCTGGTCAGGAAGCGGTGACAGCCATCAAGCAGGATGCCGAGGCCATCAAGTCGCTGCCGATCGTCCGTAGTTATGTTGAAGACCCGGTGTCCATCCTGGTCCGGCCCGATTGCGACAAAGACCGCGTGGTGTGGCCGACGAGTGAGCTTTTTGAAGCGGGAACCTCCACCCTGACGGCGGAGGGAAAGACCCGTTTGGACGAAGCCGCCGCTTGGTTGCGAGGGCAAACTCAAAAAGGTTCCGAGATCGTGGTGGCGGCTTTTGAGGATGAAAAGTCCAAAGAAGTTTTGCCGGCGGCCGCGAAGACGCTGACAAAAAAACAGTCCGAGACGGTGGTGGAGTTCCTGCGGGATCGTGGCGTCCATAAGATGGGATTGTTCACCCGTCGCAAGATCACGCCGGTCGGACAGGGTTTCGACCCTTCCCCCATCGTCGAGAAGGAAAAATTGGTTCCCATGCGGGTGGAATTGATTCTGTTCGTGCCTCGCTCCTGATTCATGTGAAGAAAAACGAACGTGAGGGAGTGGTCAAGGGATGGTCGAGAAGATGGCAGACGAACCCGCACCGCCGACCGCCCGAGTCCATCTTCTGTACCATTTTTGCCGACTGCAACTTCCCTCCGTCGTGATGGCGTTTCCCAAATTCCAAGACCATCTCGAGCGCTCCCGTCGGTTATTCGCGGCCAAAAGCGAAACCTCCGTGGAGTGGAGCGGCTATTTCAACACGCTTTACGCCGTCGATTGGTACATGTGTTGCGGCTGTCTGGAAAACGACGGCAAGGCATGGGAAGCCCTGTTTTCGATGCGAACCGGCCGAAGCGACAACTTGCTGATTGACGCCCTGCGCGCCCGCGCGATGCGGCTCTACCCGCGTGACGAGGAAAAGCAAGAAGGGGCCGTCACCGAGTTTTGGTCGCATTTGATCGTCACCGACCACCCCGGATCGATCCCGATCATGGCCCGGTACGACGGTCAACGCCCGCTGGCTCCGTGGATGGTGCGGGTCTTCCAAAACTGGCATGTCTCCAAGCTACGTTCGCGTCACGGGGCGATCTCCCTCCCGGAGGACGACATCGCCCTGCCCTTGCCGGAGAAGACCGACACCCGCTGGCATGATTCTTTTTGCATCGCCGCCCGCGACTGGCTGGCGACGCTGACCGACGAGGAAGTCTTGCTGCTCGGGCTTCGCTGGCGTTACCGCCTGAGCCAGCGGGAGATTTCGCACCTCTTCAAAAAGCACGAGGGAACCATCTCCCGCCAGCAGGACAAACTCCGGGATCGCTGCCTCTCGGCCATCGGCGAAAAACTGACGGCCGAGGGTTGGACCGGAGACGATTTGGAGGAATTCATCCTCACCGAACTCGGCTCCCTGATGGTGGACGAACCCCGTCTCTCGGCCGATCAACTCACGGTATTGCTCGCGCAACGGGGAATGCACGTCGGCGAATCAACCTGAGAAGTTCCGGCGAATCCAACCGGCTTTTGTTGGACATTCCCAGGCCGATCTGGTGAAATCAAGACACCTGTTCGGCGTCTTGATGCTAATGGCTTTTTCCTGTCTAAGACGATTCGTCTGGAGTTTCCCCATGAATATCTCACCCAAACGGTCGATGCGCGCCATCGGCCTGTGCGGATTGCTGGCTGTCGCGTTCGCCTGCCCCGGCGTTTCCGAACGGCAGGCATCGGCCGCCCCGCTTTCGCCGTTAGATCGTGTATCCCCCGAAGCGGGAGTGATGATCCACGGCCGGGCGTCGGTTTTGTGGAATCATCCGCTGGTTGAGGATCTTCGCAAGCAATTCGCCAAGCCGCTGGAAAAGATTCTTGGCGATCTGGAGAAGTCCCAAGGTTTGACGCCCGAGCAATTGGACACGGTGACTTTCCACTTCCCCAAGATCCCCGCCGGACCGGGGGATGAAACCCTGTTCATCGTGCAGGTGGTCACCAAGACTCCCTACGACCGCACGAAAGTGTTAGGCGGCCTGCGAGCCCCGAAGGCCGAGATCAAGAACGACGTGGTTGAGATCGCCGGCCCGTTTCGGCTGCACCTTACAAGCCCGACTCAATTCACCGTGCTGCATGAAAGTCTGCTGGCCGACTTTGTGAAAGGGCCGGGCAAGGCAACCGACGGCCCCCTCGCCGGGGCGATCAAAGCCGCCAAAGACCCGGCCAACACGCTGACGCTTGGCCTCGATCCTAGCGGCCTGCCGAATGAAATCTTCACGGCCGCCCCACCGGAACTTCAACCGTTCTTGCCTTTGCTCAAATCAAAAAACATCCTTCTGACCATCGGCACAGACAAAGAGATCGCTGTCAAGGTCCGCTTTACGGCCGAGAACGGCGACAAGGCCCAAGACTCCGAACGAAGTTTGAGTTTGTTGAAGAAACTGGCCGACACCAATTTGGGCGAAGCGTTGAATGAAAAGAATATTCCCGAGGAGATGAAAGAGGTTCTCCCGGCTCTCAAAGAATTGCACAAGTCGATCCAAGCCGCCGAGATTGTTCGCAAGGATACCGAAATCAGCGCGAGCCTGAACGTCTCCGCGAAAGCCGAGATGCTCAAGCCGGTGATCGCCGGGATTCTCGGAGTGCGAACCGCCGCCGGACGGGCGAAAAGCTCCAACAACCTGAAACAACTGGCTTTGGCCGTCCACAACTATCACGACGTCAATGGCATCTCCCCTTCGGCGGCAATCTGCGACAAAAAAGGAAAGCCCCTGCTGAGCTGGCGGGTCAGTATCCTGCCGTACATCGAACAGGATCAACTCTACAAACAGTTTAAACTCGACGAACCGTGGGATAGCGACAACAACAAAAAGCTGATCGACAAGATTCCCCCCGTTTATGTGCTGCCTTACCAAGAGCAACCCAAGAAAGGGGAAACCAGTTATCTGGCGTTCGTCGGCAACGGAGCCTTGTTCGACAACGTGCAGGGATTCAAGCTGACCCAAATCCCGGATGGGACATCCAACACGATCCTGTTTGTGGAATCCAGCAAGAGCGTTCCTTGGACGAAGCCGGAGGACATTGAATACGATCCCAAGAAGCCGGTGCTGCCATTCCTCCTCTTCGAGAAGGATGTGTGTCAGGTCAGCTTTGCCGATGGCTCGGTGCGGGCCATCAGCAAGAAAGTCGAAGACAAAATCTGGCACTGGCTGATTCAGCCGAACGACGGAAACGTCATTCCGGCGTTGAAGTAATTCAAGTCTCGCTTGGTTGACTTTGCCATCGCAATACGGTCAGACATTACGACACATCACTGAGGATTTTTCATGTTCCGACCAATGGCCCTTCTCGTCCTCCTGATCGGGGGACTGTCGGCTGTCGCCCAGCAGAAAGCGTCGGCCCCGCTCGCTCCGGATCTCGCCTTGGTGCCGGCCGATGCCCTGGCCGTGGGGCATGTGAAACTCGCGGATTTGTGGAAGAGCGACGCCCTCAAAGACGTGCGGATGATCTATTCCAAAGTCGGGACCGACGCGGTTGCCGCCTTTGACAAACGCTTCGTTCCCGTGCTTTCCACCGTGGACCGGCTGACGATTTACATCCCCGCGACCAACTTGGAAAATGGCCCGGAGGACATGAAATTCGTCGGCATCCTCTCCCTCACCGAGCCGCTTGACCAGAAGAAATTCCTCAAGCAATTCGCGGACAAGGTGGTGACGAAGAAAGGTAAGTTCGCCAACTTTGTGACCGACGAGGATGGTTACATCGCCGTCCGGTTCATCTCCCCGACCATCATTGCCTTCGGCATGATGGAGGGCATCCAACAGATGTGCGACACCAAGGATGTCAAGACCGATGGGCCGCAACGCCTGACACTTGAACGAGCAAACAACACCAAAGACCCTGTTGTGTTGGGAGTGTCGCTGGAAACGATCCCGCCGGAAGCCCGTGAGGAATTGCTCCAACAGGTTCCCGATCCCATCCGGCCGTTGCTTTTGGCCAACGGAATCTCCCTGTCGATGGACCTTGAGGGGGACGGCCACCTGCACGCCAGCGTGAGCTACGCGGATGAGAAATTGACGGACGGCGCCGAAAAGGCGCTGGTCGCCGGGACGGCGATGGCGATGGAACTCATCAAGGATGGCCGCAAGCAACTGATGGAAAAGGTGACCGGAGACGGCAAACCCGGCAAGATCGAAGACCTGCCGGAAGCCGCCGCCAGTCTGCTCGGCCTCGGCGCCTTGCAACATGCGGAAGACATCCTGAAGACCAAGCCGGTCAAGAGGTCGGGAACGACGCTGGCCATGAGTCAGCCGCTGCCGCCACAGTTTAAGACAATCCTTGGGGCCGGTGCCCTCGGGGCCAGCATGATGGCCCCGGCCGTGGGCAACATCCGGGCGTCGGCCCAACGGGCGCAGGGGCAGAACAACCTCAAGCAAATCGGGTTGGCCCTGCACAGCTACCACGACGCCAACGGCGCCCTTCCCCCGGCCGCCATCGTGGACAAAAAAGGCAAGCCGCTGCTGAGCTGGCGCGTGGCGATTCTGCCATACATCGAGCAACAAGCCTTGTACAACCAATTCAAGCTCGATGAGCCTTGGGACAGCGAACACAACCTGAAACTGACCCAGATAAACATCAAAACCTACATGATCCCCGGCCAGAAGAACCAAAAGCCGGGGCACACCAACTATCGGGTGTTCCACGGCAACGGGGCCATGTTTGACTTGGTGAAAGGGACGACGTTTGCCCAAATCACCGACGGATTGTCCAACACGTGGATGGTGGTCGAGGGCGAAGAGAGCGTGCCGTGGTCCAAGCCGGATGACTTTGAATTTGACCCAAAGAAGGAACTCCCCAAATTCGGCAAATTCTTCCAAGGCGGCTTCAACGTATTGATGGGTGATGGTTCGGTGCGATTTTACAAAAAGCCGCCAGCCATGACGAAAGAACGCATCACTCGCGATGGCGGGGAAGTGACCAACGACGAGTAATGTTGCCGCCAGCCCGGATTCCCTTCTTGGAATCCGGGTTCACTTTGTGTCAAATCGGACAACCCCCCGACCAACCACCGAAACGGAGATCCCATGTTCCGATCACTGGCTTTGCTCGCCGCCCTCCTTGGCGGTTTGCCGGCCATCGCCCAGCAGAAAGCGACGGTCCCGCTCGCCCCGGACCTCGCCTTGGTGCCGGCTGATGCCTTTGTCGTCGCGCATGTGAAACTCGCGGATTTGTGGAAGAGCGACGCCCTCAAAGACGTGCGGATGATTTATTCCAAAGCGGGAACGGACGCCATCGCCGCCTTTGACAAACGCTTTGTCCCCGTGCTTTCCACCGTGGACCGGATCACGGTTTATGCCCCCATCACCAACCTGGAGAACGGGCCGGAGGATTTGAAATTCGTCGGCATCCTCTCCCTCACGGAACCGCTTGACCAGAAGAAATTCCTCAAGCAATTTGCGGACAAGGTGGTGACGAAGAAAGGCAAGTTCGCCGAATTCATGACGGACGAGGATGGTTACATCGCCGTCCGCTTCATTTCCCCGACCATCATCGCCTTTGGCATGACGGAAGGCATCCAACAAATGTGTGACACCAAGGACGTGAAATCCGAAGGACCACAACGGGTGACCCTCAACCGGGCGAACAACACCAAAGATCCCGTCGTGTTGGGGGTATCCTTGGAGCCGCTTCCGCCGGAACGCCGGGAACGAATGGCTCAAGATATTCCGGAACCGCTGCGACCATTGCTCATGGCCAATGCCATCTCTCTGTCGATGGACATGGAAGGGGACGGCCACTTGAACGCCAGCGTGAGCTACCCGGATGCGAAATCGACGGATGACGCTGAAAAGGCCATCGTCGCGGGAACAGCGATGGCCTTGGAACTCATCAAGGACAGTCGCAAGCAACTGATGGGAAAAGTGACCGGGGACGGCAAACCCGGCAAGATTGAAGACTTGCCGGAAGCCGTCGGCAGCCTGCTCGGCCTCGGGGCCTTGCAACACGCGGAAGACACCCTGAACTCCAAGCCGGTGAAACGCTCCGGAACCACATTGGCCCTGAGCCAGCCGTTGCCGCCGCAGTTCAAAACCGTCCTCGGGACCGGCGCCCTCGGGGTCAGCATGCTTGCCCCGGCCGTTGGCAAAATCCGCCAGGCGGCCAACCGGACAAAATCGGCCAACAACCTCAAACAAATCGCGCTCGCCTTGCACAATTATGAATCGGCCAACGGAGCCTTCCCCCCGGCGGCCATTGTGGACAAAAAAGGCAAGCCGCTGCTGAGCTGGCGCGTGGTTATTCTCCCGTATATCGAGCAAAACAATTTGTATCAGAAATTCAAAATGGACGAGCCTTGGGACAGCGAGAACAACATCCAGTTTTCCAAAGTGAACATCAGCGCTTACATGCTGCCCGGCCTCAAGAACCAAAAACCCGGCCACACCAATTATCGGTCATTCGTGGGCAACGGCGCCTTCTTCGATTTGTTGAAGGGAACGCGGATTGCCGATATCACGGACGGCACCTCCAACACATGGATGGTGGTTGAGGCCGAGGAAAGCGTGCCGTGGGCCAAGCCGGACGATTTTGAATTTGACCCGAAGAAGGAACTTCCCAAGCTCGGCAATTTCTTCCAAGGCGGCTTCAACGTGGCCTACTGCGATGGCTCGGTGCGATTCTTCAGAAAGACGCCCAAGATGGCCAAAGAGATGATTACCCGCAACGGCGGAGAGATTGTCAACGACGAAGAATAAAGTTCGCTCGTGGCGGCGGCCTCAATGCCCCTGCCACGTCAAGGTCACGCGGGCGACCGGGTCCGGCAATCGCAGCCGGATCATCGGAATCGGGTCATGCACATCGACATCTTTTTCAATCACCACATAGCCGGGGGTCACCCGCCATTGATGATGGTGGTGGAGACTCAACACCACGACGCCGTTGGCGTCCGGTTTCAAGTCGGCAAGGGCCACCCGCTTCCAATCCATTTGGGTGATGATTCCGCTTCCCTTGAGGAAGTAGCCCGGTCGGCGGTCGATGGCGAACATCACACCGCCATCCTTGCCATCCTTCAACTCGGCGACCGGATGAAGGATCTTGAGCTTCCCGAATCTGGCCCGGCTGTCGGATGTCCAGGCAACCACTCGCGTCACGTTGTACCGCAGGAACACCCGCGACAATTCCTCGTCGGTCCACTCATTGACCGGCCGGTTCATCAGCTTGCCATCCGCAAGGCGAGCGTAGAGATGATCGACGCACTGGTCCGGCGTCAGCCCCCCGAGAAACGGCCGCTGTGTCAATTCCGGGAGCAGGGCGCTCCAGCCGTACAGGCGGGAACCCTCGGCCCGGTCTTCCCAGAGAATGCGGCCCTCGGGTGTCGATGATTCGCGGATGGTTTTGACCACCTCTTCCCGCTCCGGCCCCAGGCCGATTTGAAGCGGCATCACCTCCCAGCGTCGCGGAATGTCCAGTCCCCACGCCAGTCCGGCGAGGGCAATCATCAGCCAGATCGCGCCGATGGGTCTCACTTGCGTGGAGGACGAGAACCCTCGGGCGAGAGCCATCATGGCGTAACTACATGGCAAGGCGCAACACCAAACCCCGACGCTCATCACTTTGTGCGTGCCAAACTCCGCCAGCATCGGCCACAACTGCCCGGCCCCGGCCGCCGAGACATATAACGCAATGCCGACGCCAAAGAGCCACGCTGCATCCGAATGCTTGCGAAGCATCACCAGCAAGCCCACGAGGCCGATCACCGCAATGCCCAAATCCACCGGATCGGCGGGAATGAACGCTTCCCAGTTTTGGAAAGTCGAGGGCCACAATCGGGGGGGCGTTTCCTCCCCGCCATACGGCACATACAAGCCGATGTGCGTGACCCAATCGTGCAGCCAGAAGAGATTGACGCCCAACCCGATGGCATTGGCGAACAACAAGCCAATGTGCCAGACGATCCGCATGCCGCGAAACACCCACACATGATAAAGCAGCGAGAGGGGAAGCGCGACCATCATCAACAGGGGCTGGGCATACCAGCCAATCGCCGACGAAGCCGCGATCACCGACCATTCAAGGGGGCCGGGCGTCTGCCCGTAGCGAAACAACCACGCCAGATACACCGGCATGCAAATCCCGCCGACCAAGAGATCCATGTCCCCCGTTTCCAAAAGCAACCGACACGCCGGGGACCACCAAAGCGTCCCGCCGATTAGTGCCGTGAGACAGGCCCCCCCTGCCCCGAGGCCGATGCCGCGGGCCGCGAGGGCAAACGCCAGCGGCGGAAACAGGCAGCAGATCGCCAGCCCGATTTTGTAACTGGAGGCCGAGGGGCCGCCGAGAAACAGGAACATCTCGGCCGGCCGACTGCCGCCGTCGAAGATCGGCGTCTTCAAATACCCGGCTTGGAAGGCCGGATCGTAACACATGTTCCCCCGCCGTTCGTGCCAGACCCGGTTGCCGAGCAAACCGTGGTAAAAATGCAGCGGATGGCGGCCGTCCAGAATCGGGGCGTCGTTGGTGAGTTGGTCAAGAGAGTTGTCGGCGCCAAACAATTGCAACGTAAGCCAGCCCTGCCCCGCCACCAAGGCCGCCAAAATGACGAGCCAAAGAGGCGAGCGACGAAAACCGGTTGCCGCAGATGCGTCCATGCGTGCCACTCCCAACGCGGGATGTTAACGTCGGGGTGAAAACGGGACAAGGCCACTTTTGAAGAGGCCCTGCTCCGTTCGCTGACATATCGAATACAGCCTGTCGAAGCCTCGTCAGAGAAAGGTGATTCGCCGGATCAACGGCGGCTGATTTCGTATCACAACACACAACCTTGCCAGATGGCCCGGAAGGCCATCCGCTCTCCGGGAGGCTGAGATGCCAAACCGTTTGCGCCGACCAGCGTTTACTCTGATCGAACTGCTGGTGGTGATCGCCATCATCGCGATTTTGATTGGCTTGCTGTTGCCCGCCGTCCAGAAAATTCGCGAGGCGGCCAACCGGATGAAATGTCAGTCCAACTTGCGTCAAATCGCCTTGGGTGTGCATCAATATTACGATGCCACCAGCGGAAATTTCTTCCTGCATCACCCCTTTGAAGCCGACGTGATCTCCAACAATGCCGGGGCCAATTCCTTCGCCGAGATTTATTGGGAAGACAAGATCATGCCTTTCATCGGGGGAACCCAAGAGGCAAACGAAAACCTTTCCAAACAGGGCATCATCCTGCCGAGCGAAGCCATTTATCGCTGCCCCACCGATCAGTCCGTGCGGAAGCCGTTCACGGACTCCGGGATCGTGGACGGAGTGGAGAATCGTACCAGCTTTTTGATGAACTCCCTTTTGAGCCACAAAACCAGACGATACGGGCAATGGACGCTGAACCGTTTCATCAATGAAGTCGGCACGTCCCAATTTATCGCGTTCTCGGAACGAAACGCGAACGCCTTTCTTGTCGAAAGCGACGAAGACCCCCGGCAGGATGACTACGACATCTGGCTGGGCACCGGCATCATCAAGCCGTGGATCGCCTTCGACCGTCACACGGGCGTGGCCAATTATCTCTATTTGGACGGCCATGTTTCGTCGTTGAAGTGGGAAATCGCCATTCCGGACATGTACCCGGACAAAGTCGTGCTGACCCAAGACAGCAGTTATCCTTGAACATTCCAACCCGACGGTTGAAGATCATGCGAGCCGCTCAAAAGTGGTCATGGCTTGTTTTGCTGGCCGGACTGGTCGGATGCTCCAGCTCGACGCCGCCAGCGGCGCCCGATACCGGGGCGAAAAAGGTTGTTCAAGACTACGGCGAGGCCGTCGTGCGGCGGAACTGGCCCAAAGCCTATGCCCTGCTGCATCCGGACAATCACAAGCAATGGCCCCTTGAGCAATTCACCCGTCTGGCGGAAAGCTATCGTCGCAATTTGGAGTTTGAACCGCAGCGATTGCACATCCGCTCTTGCGAGGAGCAAACGGACCGGGTCGTCGCCCATGTGGTCTTCATCGGCGGCAATTCCCACCAGCGACATTCTTTCAACGACGGGTTGACGCTTTATCAAGCCGAAGGCAAATGGCTGATCTTGTTGACGCCGAAGTTTGGGAAGAAATGAACAGTCGCAAACAAAACATGGGGCTGAAATCAGCCCCATGTTTTTGTTCGTCAAAACAAATCGCTTGCATTTTTACAACAATTCGTGAATCGGTGTCGGGTCGTCAAGGACATTAACCGGGCGGCCGGTGGGATCCATCACTTGCAATTTGGGGTCGATCCCCAACACATCGTAAATGGTGGCGTGGATGTTGCACGGCGTCAGCGGCCGATCTTTGGGGCGTTCTCCGAGGCGGTCGGTCGAGCCGATCACTTGGCCCCCCTTGATGCCGCCGCCCCCCATGAGGCAGAACATCGCGTTGCCCCAGTGATCGCGGCCAGGCGTTCCCTTGGACATCGGGGCTCCGCCGTTGCCGCCGTCGTTCATCCGGGGGGTCCGGCCAAATTCGCCGCATAACACCACCAGTGTGGAGTCGAGCAAACCACGGTCATCAAGGTCGTTGAACAACGCAGAAACGGCCGTGTCCACGATGGGGAGCAGACGTTCGTAGCTTTCCTTCAAATCCCAGTGATGGTCCCACCCGCCAAAATGGACGGACGTGAACGTCGAACCCGCCTCGGCCAATCTTCGGGCCAGCAGCGTGCTTTGGCCCCACGGATGCCGACCGTATTGATCTCGCAGTTTCGGGTCTTCGGCCGAGATGTCAAATGCCCACTTGGCGGCCGGGCCGCTCACAAACTGGTAGGCTTCCTCCGCAAATTTGTTGCGGGCCTGCGTGTCCGGCCGTCTGTCCAAGTGTTCTTGCACATGGTCAAAGTGCTTCATCAAGTTACGGCGGTCGTCGAGTTTGTTCAGGGTCAGCCCGCTGGAGAGAGCCAGGTTGGGAACCTTGAACGCCGGGGAAGCCGGATCGTGGATTGTCTCAAACGGATTGTGTTGCTGGCCGATGAGATGGCCGCCGAAGTAACCCGGCCGGAGGCCGACGCTCATGCCATACGGCACGGCCACATGCCCCGGAACGCCTTCGCGGCGAGAACCGGCTTCCCGGTTGACGATGGCGCTGATGCCCGGAAACATCTGCTCGTTTTTCGCCCCGCTGACGCCCATGTCCTTCGTGGTGAGCATCCGGTGCGCCCCCGCGAAGTGGTCCCCCGTGTCGTGATGCAGGGAGCGGACCATCGAAAACTTGTCCGTGATCCGGGCCTGTTTCGGGTATAGTTCCGTCACATCGAAACCGGGAACCTTGCTCTTGATCGGTTTCCATAACCCCCGATACTCAGCCGGGGCGTCCGGCTTCATGTCGTACATGTCCATGTGGCCGGGGCCGCCGTCGAGCCAGAGGAGAATACAGCGGGTGTCCTTCTTGCCGCCAAGGGATTTGGCCGATTCCTCACGGGCTTGCAGCAACTGCGGCAGGCCAATGGAAGCCATCCCGGCGACGCCGAGTTGCAGAAACGACCGGCGGGAATGACCATCGCAGTATTGGCCGGTGCGGCCCATGTTGATTCGGAACAAGGAAGTGTCTCCCGAGAAAAAGGAGGGTCCGGCGGGGGTATTCAGGCGGGGCATCCCAACGGATGCGGGGGAGAGTTCAATCTTCATCAAACTTACCACGATCCGAGCGTCGGGGCAAGCGCGATCCGGGCAAAAGTCTTATGCGGCCACAATCCTCGAAGTGGCGGCTGGCTGGCGCAAAAAACAAGGGACCGGGCTTTGAAGCCCGGTCCCCCACGAGTCCCTCCCTGAGTTCACTCAAACCTGTTACCTCAGCTTGCTTGGGTTCGCCGCCTCCGGCGTGAGCAAGTTGGAATTCACTGGGTTCGGGTTGGGCAACGTTGTGTCCCGCGTGGCCAGCAGCCAGTCGAACACAGTCATCGCCCGTCTGTCATCACCAAGGGCGGTGAGGGCTTGGGCATATTGCAACCAGACATCCCGGTTGGTTCGGTCGATGGCGAGAGCCGCTCCGAACGCCCCGGTGCTGCGGTCGCGGTCGCCCAACAAGCCGAGCATCAGCCCCAACCGGCCCATGCTTTCGGCCAACCCCTTCACCCGCACGTCATTCTTGGCCTGCAATTGTTTCCGGCGGACTTCATAGGTCGGGTCTTTGTCCGTGGCGAGGGCCAACATTTTGTCCATTTGCGTCTTGTTTTCCCCCATGATCTTGGCCTGCACCGTCGTGATGTAGTCATAGGCCTTGAACACCTGATCGCGTTGGAAGGTCGAGAGCAACGGGCCAATGTTGCGTCGCGGGAACTCCCGAAGCGATTCGCCGACAGCTCCGGCCGTCGCATCAATGTAACCCTGCCACACTTCCGGGTTGGCCATCATGTCCTCCCGGCGGGTGGCCGTCGGCCGCAGGGCCAGCAGGTCCGTGTATCGCCGGAGAGCCGTCGGGTAGTCCTTGGACCACAGGTACGTCTGGGCCAGCCGCAGTTGAATCATTTCGTCTTCGGGGAACTCGGCGATCAGTTTGACGAAAATCTCCTGGGCCTTCGCGTACTTGTTGTTCCACAGCAGCACTTCGGCGTAACGCAGCCGGTACTTCTTGTCGGACCTATCGGTCACCACCTTCGCCAGTTGGGCTTCGGCTTCCTTCAGTTGGCTTTCGGCCGTCAACAGGTCCGTGAGGTTCAAGATTTCCTTGATGTCCAGCGTGCCGAACACGAACGGCGGGGTCAGCATCTCGATGGCCTCCACCCGACGGTCGGCGGCGGCCAGCACCCCGGCCAGTTCCTTGCGGACGGCCGGTTGCGGCGGATTGGTCGCCACGGCCCGCGTCAGCAACAGGTTTGCCTTGCCGGCCTCGCCGAGACGCAACATCACCCACGCCAGCCGCGACAATCGCCGGGCGTCCTTCAGGGCCGGGTGATACCGATCATAGACCTTCAGGAGCAATTCCTTCTGGCTTTCGATCTTCGGGGCGCTGGAGGCCGCGTCGATGAAGCCGATCCACATCTGTTCGTTATCGAACTGCTCGGTCAGGAGTTTCGCATACAGTTGCAGGGCAACCGGATAGTTCTGCCAGAAGCGGTTCACCTCGGCAAGGTCCACCCGAAGATCCTTGTCTTCGTTCTTGACCGCCAGCATCCGTTCGTAAATCGCCAGGGCTTCTTCGTAATCGCCCTTCCAAGTCAGCACGTCAGCCAGCAACCGGCGGGCCTCCCGTTCCTTCGGCGTGCCGGGCACTTGCTCGGCCAGATACATCCGGGCCTGTCGCCGGGCGGCCTCGAAGTTCTCGGCCTGCGAGGCGATCGAAATATAAGTCTTGCGTTCATCCCCGGTCAGTTCGGTCCCGGCGAACATGTCATCGGCTTCTTTAAACAAGGCGATGTTCTTGCTCGCCAGAATCGTTCCGATCTCCTTGCGAATAATGTGGTCCTTCGGCTTTTTCTTGAAGGCATTGATCGCCAAATCTCTGGCCTTTTCCGTCAGCTTGTCCTCGAACTTCACGGACAACACTTCGGCCAGGCGAGCTTGTAACAAGGCATCGTCGGCCTCGGGCGATTTTGTGGATTCGGCAAGGGCCATGATGGTTTGTCGTTCCACTTCACTGAGCGGTTTGGTCGTCTTGGCGGCCGCGTTCAGATACCCCTTCGTGATTTCCAAGTCAGTCGGATTCTGCCGACGGAGGTTCTGGTATAAGTCAAACGCCCCGTCATAATCCCTGGACCACAACGTCACGTCGGCCTTGAATGCCTTCATCTTCGTATCGGTCGGATCTTCCGCAATCGCCTTCTCAATGAGCGCCAGAGCCTCCTTGTGTTCGCCGCTCCAAGCGGTCACTTTGGCCAGGTTCTTGCTGGCTTCTTTGCGGTCCGCATCCTTGATGCCGGGCAGGGCTTGCGCCAGCTTCATCTCGTCGGCGGCTTGCTTCCATTCGCGGGCACCAGCGTACAGTTCAAACAGTTTCTTGCGGTCTTCGTAAGTTTTGGCCGAATCTTTCAACAAGTCCGCGGCTTTGCCATACTCCTTCGCGGCCGCAAATGTGTCGGCCAGTTCCTTCCGATCTTCCGCATCGACCGGCTTGGCCGCCAACGCCCGGTTCATCAGTTCTTTGGCCTGGGTGACGGCCAGAGGATCTTCCGACTTGGCCAGCACCCATGCCAGGCGGCTGTCCACCCGCACGTTGGTGATCTTGTCCGCAAGCCGTTCGGCAGCAAGACGCTGGGCGATCTTCACTTGTTCGGGCGTGAGCTGCGCCTTCGTTCCCTCCGGGGTGCGTCCCAGCAAACCGGCGGCGGCATCCACAAAGCCCGCCTCGACTTTGGACTTCATGGCCAAGTCCACATCCTTGTTCGCCGGATCGCGGGCGGCCACAGGGTCCGCATTCCACTGTCCTTTGGAGATGACTTCCTCGAAGCCTTTCAAGGCATCCGCATAGTCCTTGGCGTCCTTGGTGCGGTCGGCCGCAAACAGCTTTGTGTGAGCCAGGAAAGCCGGGAACTGCCGGTCGGTCGGGTATGTCTTGACCGCTTTTTCGTAATGCTCAATGGCCGGGAGGAAGGCGGTCTTCGGCCCCGTTTCGGGGGTGGTGCGAAGGGCCACCAGCGTGAGGGCCTTGCCCATGATCAATTCAACCCTCCGCATATCGTCGGCCGTTACCTTGGTTCCGTCCTTGTTCGGGTCGCCAACCTTGTAATTGTTCAGAATCGACCTCAACACAAGAACGACCTTGCTGAGATCATCGCGTTTGAAATACTGGCTCGCCATCGTTTCCTGGGCTTTGAACTCGTTAATCCCCTTCAAGGCGTCGGCGGCGAGGTCAAGATTGCCCGAAGCCAGCAGGATATTCGCGTATTGCTTGCGAATGTCCAAGTTTTTCGGCTCCTTGTCCTTGGCCAGTTCCAACGCCCGGGTGGCCTTGTCGAATTCCTTGGATCGTTGCAGCACCCAGCCGAGACGGGCCAGATAAACCGCGTCGTCAATCGGCTTGGCGGACCATTCGTTGTAAATCTCAATCGCCGTTTGTTTGGTCTTTTCATCAACCTGCACGCTGACATCGGAGGAAGCGTCCAAAAACCCTCGCTGAGCGTCTAGTTTCACCGCATCGGGCAAGTCCTTCCGTTGCAGGAGGGATTGAAAGCCCGTCATGGCCCCAATGTTGTCTTTGTTGCCAAGCTGGGCTTGGTATAACCGGCGCTGCAAGTCCGGGTCGGCGAAAGCCGGATCGGCGTTGGACAGGGTCGCCATTTTCCGAATGATGGCTTCGGCGTTGGTGTAGGATTGCTTGGCCATGAACACATCGGCCCGCATTTTCTCAGCGGTATCGGACAGCGATGCACGCTCGGCCTCTGAGAGCGACTGGCCGGGCCTCGACACGGTAAAGTTCTGCAGCTTGGTTACCTGTTCGTCAGCCTTGGCATACTCGGACGCCGACTTGTCATTCCGCGTTGCTTCGGGCAGCGATTCGTCAGCCGCATAGCGCCGTCCTTGCAGCAAATAACTGGCGACCAGCATCTTGCGGGCTTCGATATCTTCCGGGGGAGCAGATTCCAACACAACCTTGGCGTCTTCGTATTGATTGGCCTTGATAAGCACCCCGGCGTATTCCCGGCGAAGCGGAACCGCGCCGGCCTGACCTCTTTCCAAGAAGTAATCGGGATTGTCTGCGTACAGTTCTTTGTAACGTTCCACGGCTGTCTTCAAATTCCCCTCGCCCTCGGCCACCCGCGCCCCGGAGAGCTTGAGAGCCAGCCGATCTTCCGGACGAAGCTTGTTGGCCTTTTCCATCAGGGTTTCGTAGGTCAGTTTCGCGTCTTCGTATCGGTTCGCGTGCATCTGGGCGTAGATGAGCGACTGTTGCAGGGTCAGGTCGGACGTGTTTCGAGTGGCCAGTCGTTCGGCCACCGAAAGCTGGTCCTGCTTGAGGTTATAAACCTTCAAGGCGTTCATCAGCAACACCAAGCGGTCTGTCGTGGGGTTGCTGTCCTTCATCGTCGATTCAAAGATTCGCTTAACCTCGGTTTCATCCGTCGCGGTGAGTTGGTCCTTGTTCTTCTTGCTGATGTTCCGCAGGATGTAGTCATCCTTGTGGTAGAACTGGAAGATCCCGCTCTGGGCCAGGATCAGCGGAATGGCGATCAGCACGGCCACGAGCGTTGGCCCGGCCATCTTCACGAGGATCGGGCGACGGTCGGGCTTGAGGGCCTGTGTCATCGGCCGGGCGTCGTTCGGGTTCACGATGATGTTTAGCGTCGTGCGGCCCTGGGCCTCGAAATCGTTGAACTCCAGCACGCACCGGTGGTAGGTCTTGCCGCCATACTGTTCCGGGTTGGTCCGCATGACGCGGGCCGTGCCCCGGATGTCGCCCATCGGCGTGGACATCAGGTAGCCGATCTGTGTGTTCTTCGGAATGTCGTGTTCCAACATCACGGCCACGGCCGTCCGGGTGAGGTCTTCGGTCGTGCTGAACTGGGCTGTGTCTTCCGTCACACCGCTGTTGACGATGATCGGCATGTGATACTGATTGCGATGTTCGATCCGGCGCTGGGCCAGACCGCGACCCTGCCACCGGGTGAAGGCGCCAAACACGCCGCCACGGTTCTTTTCGTACTCGCTGTACATCCGGGGCACGCCGTAATGCAGACAGAGCCGGTTCAGGGCGTCGACTTGCGGCGAGGTCAGGTTGAGGAACTGCACGCCATAGCGAACACCCTCGGCTTGGCTTCCCCGCGTCAATTCGTTGACCGTGCGGATTTCTCCCTTGCACTTGATAACTTCACCGGCCCCGCGGATGATCACTCGCAGAATGTCCCCGGCGTTGAACTTCTCATAGGCCACGAAGGCCATCCCGGTGTCGTTCAAGTCAACCGTCACGCCGTAGCGAGGCGGGGCCGACGAGCCGAGGGCGGTTTCGTATTCCACCGGGACGTGCACGACGTGCCGGGTGGTGAGTCGGCGATCAGCCGGCCAGAAGGCCCGTTGCGTCACCTTGTAAGCCAGCCAGAAGTGGATCAACACCCAGATGGTGGGAACCACCGGCTTGAACCAGTCATCCGAGATGCCGAGGATCGGGCGGCTCCAGCCCCAAAACAACGCCAGCACGCTGAGGATAATCAGATACGTCTGAGGACGGATAAACGGCCACACCGATTTTTGCTGTCGTTGCCGAACGGCGGCGGCCCCCTTGGCCGTCACGCCGAAGTTGCGACTGCCGATGCCAAAGATGGCCCGGAAGGTTGATTTCATCTGCGTCCAGAAGTTCACCATCGCAAACAGTTCGGAGTTGATGATCGACCCGTACCCGTTGCTCACGATCTTCATCGTGGTGAGCGAAACGAGCAGGTACACCAAGGTGATAATCAACAGTTCGCGGGTAAATTCCCGCACCGGCGGCACGCCCGAGAAGAGCATGGCGATCGGTGTGATGTAGATGATGAGCTTGAAAAGCCCGCTCGCCCAGTGGAGCATGGACCCGAGATAACAGAGTCGTTGGGTGAACGTCAGTCCCTTGGTGAAGATCGGATTGTCGAACTTCATGATCGACAGGTTGCCAGTTCCCCACCGCAGCCGTTGGGCGTGGAAAGTGGTGATATCCGGGGCGGCCTGACCGGCGACGAGACGTTCGGTGATGGCCACCGAACGCCACTTCTTGGCGTTCATCCGCAGGCCGGTGTGCAAGTCTTCCGTGATGGTTTCGGTGGCGATCAACCCGATGTCACGCAAGGCGCCGCGACGGAACATGGCGGCCGATCCGGCGAAGATCGGGCATTCCCAGTGGTTGCGGCCCGGCTGGATCACGTAATAGAACAAGTGACCTTCTTCCCAATACTTTCGGTTCTTGTGGTCGAGCCGGGCCTGGAAAGAGTCGAAGTTGTAGAAGGCGTGCGGCGTTTGCACGAAGCCGAGGCGTTCATCCCGGAAGTAACCGATCAACCGGGTGATGAAGTGCGGTTCGGGAACGTGGTCCGCGTCGAGGATCACGACGAATTCACCGTCGGTCCGCTCGAAGGCGTTGTTCAGGTTCCCGGCCTTGAAGTGCCGGTTGTCCGGACGCTTGATGTATAGGATGCCGAGTTCGCGGGCGAGAGCCTCGACCTCCGGACGCTGACCGTCGTCCAGCACGTAAGTCTTGTGCGGATAATCCATCCGCACACAGGCTTCGAGTGTCGCTCGCAACAGGGAGACGTCTTCGTTGTAGGTGGGGATGAGCACGTCCACCGTGCGTCCCTCAAGAACTGGCTGGGCCGGCGGCTCGGAGACTTCCCACACTTGCAGGAAGAAGAGGAACAAGTTGAAGATGCCGAACAACTCGGCCACATAAAGGAGGACGGATGCGGTGATCGCATACGGTCCTGACATGTTGATGGTGAAGAGCAGTCGGAAGGCAAGGTAGAATATGCAGACCACGAAGGCCAGCACGATCAGGAACTTGCGAGTAAACGAGGTTGGAACCATGGTCGCCGCGTCCGGTTGAACAACAAAGTAGTTACGACTCGGGATACCGCTTTCACCATCTCGAACCCCATCGCCGGGGGCGACGGACGAGTCCGTGTGTGAGTCTGTGGGGAAGCGGTGTCCCCAGCATTTTCCCCCGAAGGTCAAGCCCTCGTAATAATTACGTCAGGGCCTGAAATTCGGTTGACTCGTGGGAGTTCCGAAGAACTCATCTGTGGCATACAGCAGGGGACGATCCTGATCCCGGATCCGGTCATACGGAGGAGAGGGGAAGGGACACGAACTTTAGCAAATCCCGAAAAAACATGGTTTTTCCAGCTTGCCCAGCCCGCACGTCCTGCCCGACCGGCATGGCTTCGGCCACACGCCAATCATACTTGGCTTAACAGGCATCGCAATGCGAATTGGTGGAAACTGGAAGGCTGACAGGGCCGTCAGGGCCGATATATTCGGAACATCCCACGCAACCGGTCGGATTTGTGCTGTCGCCACAGATTACGGCGCAAAGGGTCAAGACATTTTTAGCCGCGAATTGAACACAAATGCGGTCAGAAAACCAAATCAGGGGAAGATGGGAGACCGGACAAGGCAACGCCAACTACTTATCAATCTTCATTCTGCTTATCTGATTTTATTCCTGTCTTTTGTCTGAATCCGCGTTCAAACCGTGGCGAAAACGGGTTTTATCTGTTTTGGTTTTGGCCGAATCCACGTTCAGTCTGCGGCTAAAAGGTCTTGGTCTCATTTTCACTTTGGCTCTTGCTGTGTCATACAGTGCAGGGTTCCCAGACCATACACAAAGTCGCCGCAGTGGATGCCAATCACTTTGTGATCGGGGAAGACTTCCCCGAGGATGCCCAAGGCGTAACGGTCGTTCTCGTCGTTGAATGTCGGAACAAGGACCAATCCGTTGGCGATGTAAAAGTTGGCGTAGCTCGCCGGGAGTCGTTGCTTGTGGAAAATGATCGGCGAGGGCATTGGCAGCGGGATCACGTCGAAGTTGCCGCCGTCGGCGTCCGTGATGCCGTGCAACCGTTCGAGGTTGGCCCGCAGGGGGGCGTAGTTGTCGTCGTCTTCGTTGTCTTCAACGACGGTCACAATCCGGCGAGGGCCAACGAAACGCGCGATGTCATCAATGTGGCCGTGCGTGTCGTCCCCGGCGATGCCCCGGCCAAGCCACAACACTTTTTCGATTCCGAGATATTCGGCAAAAACCTTTTCATAGTCCGTCTGGGTCATCCCCGGATTACGGGCCTGGACAGAACTCAGGAGGCATTCCTCAGTGGTCATGAGAAGGCCCTCCCCGTTCACATCGATGCTGCCTCCCTCAAGGACGACCCGTTGGCCGCGAAACATCGGTTGCCAAAATGGGAGTTTCGTGGCTCTGGCAATGCGGCCGGGAATGGCGGCGTCGGACAAATGATTGTCGTACTTTGCCCACGCATTGAACTTCCAATTGACCAGGGCTTTTTGCCCCTTGCCGTCAACCACAAAGGTGGGGCCGGAATCGCGGGTCCAGACGCGATCCGTGGGCCATTGCCAGAAAGTGACCTGTTCGAGATCAACCCCGAACTTGATCAGCATCTTTTTGGCGGCCTCTTCCTTCGGTTTGCTATTCGCCAGAATGTTGACGTGCTCAACACGGCTAAGATGCTTGACGATTTCGCCATACACCCACGGAATCGGCGCCATGCGCCCCGGCCAGTCGGACGCCTGATGCGGCCAGGCGAGCCACGTGGAGGCATGCGGTTCCCACTCGGCGGGCATCCGATAACCGACGGGAGAAGGCGCTTCCGGCTTGCTTTTTTTCGTGGACGGCATGACGTGAACATTCTCAGGCACGGGAGGATGGTCCGGCTATTTTAGGAACCTTGCCGTGAATTCCCCGTGAAACTCCGACCAAAACGGCAATTCCGGGCCGGATCATCGACCGGAGGCCGGAGTCATTAAAAATTCCCGCCCGGATCACCGGCCACAAAGATTGTGTGCGGTACAATGATTAAGGTGATTTCCCATTGACCAATGGCCGTCACGGGAAAAGCTCGCTAATAGTGGCTTGTGCGCCCGCCCGATCCCGGAAATGAGTGCTGTTTTGGACAAGACCGACCGCCTCCACGAACCCTCCCTCACCAACGGTCACGTCCAGGTTTCCTCCACGACGGCAGTCCCGGCTGACACCGGCGTGGATCAGGCGAGAATTCGGGCGGCCGTTCGGGAAATCCTCATCGCTGTCGGCGAAAACCCGGATCGCGACGGTTTGTTGGAAACCCCGGACCGCGTGGCGCGCATGTACGCCGAGATTTTCTCCGGGTTGCATGCCGACCCTCGCGTCCATCTCCAGAAAACCTTCGAGGTTGATCACGAGGAGATGGTCCTTCAGCGAGACATCGAATTTTCCAGTTTCTGCGAGCATCACCTGCTGCCGTTCACCGGCCGAGCGCACATTGCCTACATCCCCACGGGGCGGGTGGTGGGCCTCAGCAAACTGGCCCGCGTCGTCGAGGGGGTTTCCCGCAAACCGCAAGTGCAGGAACGGATGACGCAGGAAATCGCCGATTTGTTGCAGGACGAATTGATTCCCCGTGGCGTTCTGGTGGTGGTCGAGGCAAGCCACTCTTGCATGACGATCCGGGGGGTTCGCAAGCCCGGCACGATTTGCGTGACCAGCGCCGCCCGCGGGCTTTATCAAACCAGCACTGCCTCCCGGCAGGAAGTCATGGGACTCATCACCCATTCCCGGCCCGTCGGCTGATTCCCGGCCAGCGGGGAGGAACCGTCCTTGGACCGATCAGTCACCCGTCAACGGCTCCGGGACGACCTCCGCAAGCTCTTTCACGGCAACCTTCATATTGATCCGTTGCGTTGTCGCCTGTATGCGACCGACGCCAGCCTTTTCCACCTCGAACCGCTGGCCGTTGCGGAACCGCAAACCACCGACGACATGCGCGTGCTGGTGACCTACGCCCGCGAACACGATTTGACGATCATTCCTCGCGGCGGCGGCACGGGTCTCGCCGGCGAAGCCCTCGGGTCCGGCATCGTCGTTGATTGCAGCGTTCATTTGCGAAACATTCTGGAAATTGGCCCAGACTTTGCGCGAGTACAACCGGGTGTTGTCCTGCGGGATTTGAACAACGAACTGCGGAAGACCGGCCGGCGTTTTGCCATCGACACCGCCAGCGAGAACGCCTGCACCTTGGGAGGCATGTGGGCGACAGACGCCTCCGGCAACCGGGCCAACCTGCATGGCTCGACACGCGATCATGTCGCCAGTTTGCAGGTGTTGTGGGATGATTCCACTATTTCATCCGCGTCGGACATGGGGCTTGAATCCTCCCGTCCGGCGTTGATCGCCGCCCAATTGCGGGAGGTGATCGCCTCGCTTCCCGAACCGCCCGTCCGCCAACATCGCTTCGATCACGCCGGGTATCATTTGCCATCGGGGAATCTTGCCGACCTGACGCCGGTTTTGGTCGGTTCCGAGGGAACGCTTGGCCTGTTTACCGAGGGAACGCTTCGCACGGTTCCGCTCGCCGGGGGCGTGTCGGCGGCTTTGTTTGCGTTTTCTTCGGTGGAAGCGGCACTGGAAACCGGCCTGCTGATGGCCGATCACCGACCGGCCGCTTGCGAGATGCTGGACCGCCGGTTGATCGGCCTTGCCCGGATGCACTCGGAGAATGTGGCGAGGTTGGTTTCTCCTGACACCGAGGCAGTCGTGATCGTGGAGTTCGAGGGGGACAGCCCGTCGGAAGCCCGTGATCGTCTTCGACAGTTGCTCGCTGATCTCGAACGCCGCAGCACGGAAGCCATCCCGGCCGTACTGGCCGAAACCACGGAGGATGTCTCGCAGTTGTGGGATTTGCGCCGCCGGTCGCTGCCGTCCCCGCATGGCCGCAACACCGGCCCGCGACCGCTTTCCGGAGTCGAGGACGCGGGCGTCTCACCGCATCGGCTGCCGGAACTTTGGGCGAGAGCCAAGCATATCTTTCGCCGCCGCGAATTGTTGATGACGACCATCGTTCATGTGGCCACCGGACAGGTTCACTTCCGGCCGTTGCTGGATGCCGACCAGCCGGCCGATCTCGCCAAACTCTGGCCAGTCGCGGAGGAATTGCACTCCCTCGTCATTGAACTGGGAGGAACCGTCTCCTCGCAGCATGGCGTGGGGCTAGCGCGAACGCCGTGGGTGGAGCGACAAACCGGCGATCTGTATGCCGTTTATCGGGATGTCAAACGCATCTTCGACCCGCGAGGAATCTTCAACCCCGGCAAAATCATCGGCCCGGACCCCAGCCGGCCGGCCTGGCCTTTTCGCCCGGCAGCCGCCATTCCCCTCGTGGCCAAACCGCTGCCACTGCTCGATTGGAAACCGGAGGAACCAGCGGCCTTGGTGCAATCCTGCAATGCTTGCGGCCAATGCCGGACCCAACAACCTGACGAGCGGATGTGCCCGATCTTTCGTGTCATTCGCGGGGAATCGGCCTCCCCGCGGGCAAAGATCAATCTGCTGCGAGAAGTGTTGTCGAACCCGGATTTCACACTCGATTCACCGGCGGTCAAACCCGTTGCGGACCTGTGTGTCAACTGCCGCATGTGCGGCAAGGAATGCCCCGGCGAGGCCAATATTCCCAAACTGATGCTGGAAGTGAAGGCCGCCCAGCACGCGAAGCACGGGCTGACGCGAACCGACTGGATGCTCGCCCGCATTGATGGCCTCACGCGGATCGCCAGCCGGTTCGCCATCACGACGAACATCCTCCTTCGTCAGCCATCCGTTCGCTGGGTTCTCGAAAAAGCCTTCGGTCTTTCCCGGCACCGCACGTTGCCGAGTCTTGCGTTTTGGACCTTCATGGGCAAGGCCCGCCGACGCGGGTGGACCAAGCCATTGCCCGAGGGAACCAAAGGATATGCCTACTTCGCGGACACTTATGCCAACCTCTTCGACCCCACGGTGGCCGAGGCCAGCGTTCGCGTGATGCAGCACAACGGCCTGCCCGTGACTGTCCCCGCCGGGCAGATCGGCACGGGAGCCGCCGCCCTCGCCCAAGGGGATACCGACATCGCCCGCGAACGGCTCCGCAAAAATACCCGCGTGTTGGCGGACGCCGTGCGGCGAGGACACCAGATCGTTTGCTCCGAGCCGACGGCCGCGTTATTTTTTCAACTGGATTCGTTGAATCTCTCGGATTCCCCCGAGGTGAAACTAATCGCCGACAACACCATCGAACTCACCACTCTGTTGGGCGAATTGCACGATCAAGGCAAGTTGAACCGCGACTTTCAACCGCTTCCGGTTTCGCTCGGGCATCATGTGCCGTGCCATGTGAAGGCCCGGCCGGGCAAGCCGCGCGGGCCGGAGTTGCTTTCGCTCATCCCGGAATTGCGGGTGGAAACCATTGATGTCTCGTGCTCCGGCATGGCCGGGATGTACGGCCTCAAACGCGGAAACCGTGAATTGTCGTTGCTGGCGGGCAAGCCCATGCTGGATGAATTGAGTCGGCCAAAGCATCTGTATGGCTCCTCCGAATGTTCTTCTTGTCGATTGCAAATGCAGGAAGGGACCGGCAAACGGGCCTTGCATCCGGTGCAATATCTGGCGATGGCTTACGGCCTCATGCCGGAACTCACCGATCATCTGCGCCGACCTTGGACGAAACGGGTGTCCTCATGAAAATTCAAGTGTTCGCCCGTCTGAGGGAAATCTTGGGAAACGGCCAGATCGACCTGCCAATGTCGGAAAGCATGACGGCCGGTGAGTTGCGTGCCGTCATCGCCGGACGCTGGCCGGACGCGGCGGCCATCCTCGCCAAATCGCTGGTGGCCGTGAATAATGAATATGTGAGCGATGACCGCCCCATCGGCCCGACGGATGCCGTCGCCCTGATCCCGCCCGTGAGCGGGGGCTAAACAGCGGAAATGAAAGCACTGAACGTATGAAATTGATTCTGGCGACGATCCAGCCCGCGAAACTGGAAGCCGTGAAGGAAGCCCTCAACAAGGTGGAGGTCTTTCGGCTTACAGTGGTGGATGTGTACGGCTTTGGCCGTCAAAAAGGGCAGACCGAGGCGTTTCGCGGTCACGAGTTGTCGGTGAACCTTGTCCGCAAAGTGCAGTTGCAAATTGCCGTGAACGAAGACTTCGTGGAACCGACGGTAAACGCCATCATGGAGGCCGGCCGCACGGGGGCCGAGGGCCGCATCGGCGACGGGAAAATCTTTATCGTCCCGCTCGTCGATTGCGTCCGCATCCGCACCGGCGAACGAGGGCCGGAGGCGATATAAGCCGTGAGCTATGAGCTAAACAAAAACAACCGCCAGTCTTTTTCTGGCTCACGGCCCACCGCCTACCGCCAACCGTTCAGCGATTCATCGCCGCGAGCAGTTCCTTCGCCGCCGCCGTCATCTTCACCGAGGCTTGCACTTCCAGATAGCTTGATCTGGCCCGCCAAGTTTCGTAACCGCCAAGGGCGTGTTGTTCGGGAGTCGGCAGGTAGCCGTTGTAACCGTTGGCCAGACAGACGGTGAAGGTCTTTTTGAACGGGCTGGTCTTCTTGATGTCCAAGCCAATTTCGGTGAAGATTTCGCAAGGCATCGAGGTGATGGCGATATCCCCGATTCGCATCACCTGAACAGTAACGGGCACCTCATCCGGGAAATCGACCAGCTTGATTGTTTCGCGGGCGTAGACATTTTTCGAGCCGACGAGATTCTTCTTGCCGTCCCAATCCTTCAGCGTCTCTTTGGCATCCGCCACGTCTTTCGCCGCTGGCTTACGAACTTTTAACATTAGCTCTTTGATCTTTGAATCGAGTGTCGGAGCCGCGTTGTATTCAATTTTGCGGTACCCCGTCTCCGTGTTTTTGGCCACGCTCTCGGACACAATGCGGATGCGTTCGCCAGGGCCGGCTTTCGCGGGCGGGGCATCGAAGTTGATATTGTTCACATCCCCGCTGGTGCCGTTAAACATCGCCCCGACGAATTCCTTATTTTCCGGGGCCACCAGTTGCTTGATGCGTTCTGCGAAGGCCCCGAAATAATCGGCCGAGAGAGCCGGGAATCCTCCAACGTAATGCAGCGAATAAGTGGCAAATAACGCAAGCGGTTCGCCCTTGGCGGTCTGGACAGCCACCATGCAAATCTCCGGGTCCACCGGGCCGGCATTAGTGAGCAACCCTTTCGCTTGATGGCCGGGATTCATTTGAACTTGGTCAGTGGTGTTGCCAAACGGGTCCGGCGGGATCAGGGCTTGTTCTCGTTTCCAGCGCCGGTTGTACACCTGCGTCGGATCGCTGGAACGGCCGAATCCGAGTTTGGCGGGTTCCCGGCGATCATGGGCGGTTTTGATGCCCTCGGCAATCTTGGTGGCGAGGAATTTCACGTATTCCTCGCTTGGTTCGCTTTGGAACACACCGCCCAGCGTCGGGGCATAATGCGTGTGCGTGGCGGCGATCAGGATGTTCTCCGGGGGGATGCCCGTCAGCTTTTCGGCTTGGGTTTTGGCGTCCAGCACCAACTCTCGGGGGATCATGCAGCTATCCACGATCACGAGGGCCAGCTTTTTCGTGCCGTCATCCAGCACCAGACAGCGGGCATGCAACGGGTCATGGGCGGCCGTGGCCTGCACATCGCTGAAATTGCCGTTGACCGAGATTGGAAATTTCTTCGGCGTCACATCTTGGGCAAACGCCCCCGCCTTGAACTCGGCGGCCATTGTTGTGGCGGCCAGCAAAGCGGTCCCGATCACGCCCCAGATCCATCGCATGAGTGAAACCTCCATTAGTTGATGGGCGAGGATAACACACCCGAAGGGGAAAAAAAACACCGGCGGGTGAAAATTTGCTTGTCGGTTTTTGACGCGGACAAACTGAATGGTTTTCTTCCGGCCTTCGTCGAAGATGTCCGTGACCTGACGAGCATTCCCGGATATCAGACAATTTCCCTGTAAGCTCTCGATTTCAGCCCGGTATTCCCGTTGAGGGTCTTTCTGTCTTCGCTCAATGACTGTGATAAGATGACTCTACTCTCCTGTTGAGTAGTGGTGAGGTGCAGAATGCGTCGGCGAATCCTTGGAACACTGGCCTTGGGTCTTGGCCTTGGCTTTCTCGCGGGTTGCTCCCGGCCCGCACCGGCTCTTGCTCCGACCAAACCGGCAGAAGTGATCGTCGGAACCCCGGTCAAACAAATCGTCACCGATTACGAAGACTTCACCGGTCGGACCGAACCGATCCTGATGGTGGACGTTCGTGCCCGCGTGAGCGGATATGTGGACAAGATTCACTTCACGGACGGCAAGGAAGTCACCGCCGATCAACCCCTGTTTGACATTGACCCCCGCACCTATCAGGCAACCCTCGACCAATCGATTGCGAACGTGGCCCAAGCCCAAGCCCGGCTTAATCGGTTGCAACTCGATTATGACCGCCTCCAAACGGCTGTCGGCACCAAGGCGGTCACGCAAGAAGAATTTGACCGTGTGACCGGTGACCGGAATGAGGCCGTCGCCTCTCTCAGTCTGGCGAAGGCCACTCGTAATCTGGCGGAAACCAATTTCAAGTTCACAAAGATTTCGGCCCCCATTTCCGGGCGAATCAGCCGCCGGATGATGGACAAGGGCAACTTGGTGAAAGCCGACGACACCATATTGACCAGCATCGTGGCGTTGGATCAGATTTATGCGAACTTCGACATCGACGAGCGAACGATGTTGCGAGTTCGTCGGTTGATTCAAGACGGCAAAGTTGATTCGGCCCGCAGCCGGAAAATGGAAGTGTTGATTGGTCTCGCGGACGAGGATGGATTCTCCCAAAAGGGCGTGATCGATTTCATCGACAACAAAGTGGACCCGGCGACGGGAACGCTGCGAGTTCGGGCCATTTTGGACAACCCCAAGAAAAAAATCCCGGCTCCCGAAGTGGTTTCGGTCAGCACGCAATCGCCGCCGGCCGTCCCGGCTCCGGATGCCTTTATTCACCTGTTGTCCCCCGGCCTGTTTGTTCGTGTTCGTCTTCCCGTGGGCCGTCCCCACGAGGCGATTCTGGTGCCGGAGGAAGCCCTCGGGTCCGATCAGGGGCAAAAATATGTGTACTTGTTGAACGACAAGGATGAAGTGGTTTACCGGCGGGTCAAGATTGGCCAGCAAGTGGAACAAGATCGAGTGATTATCGAAGGGGTGCAACCCGGTGATCGCGTGATCGTCAGCGGTCTGCAACGGGTCCGGCCGGGTGTGAAAGTCGCCCCGAAGGCCGCCGAAACCAAGAAGCCCTCATCAGAAACGGCGGCCGCCACGCCGAAAGCGGAAACACCCGCCCACAAATAAAAGGGGTGGTGAAGAGACCGTTTCCTCGCCCCGCCATGCCCATACTTCCCGGAACAAAGGGGTTTTCCCAAACCCCAAACCCTAACCCCTGTTCCCTACCTTGTTCGTCCGCTTCTTCATCGACCGGCCCATCTTTGCCAGCGTGCTGTCCATTGTGGTCACGCTGGCGGGATTGCTTGCCGCGCCGACGCTGCCGTTGTCGCAATATCCCCCGGTCACCCCGCCGACGATTCAGGTGGATTGCAACTATCCGGGGGCGAGCGCCAAGGTCGTCTCGGAAACGATCGCCTCGCCTGTGGAACAACAGGTCAACGGTGTGGAGCGCATGCTCTACATGACCTCCCAATGCACGTCGGACGGATCGTACACGCTTACCGTCACCTTTGAAATCGGCACCAACCTGAATCTTGCCCAGATTCTCGTGCAAAACCGGGTAAATCTGGCGTTGCCGAACTTGCCCGATGTCGTGCGGGCCACCGGAGTGACCACGCGAAAACGGTCTCCGGAAATTCTGATGACGGTGTCCCTCAACTCACCGGATGACAGCTACAGCCAGCTTTACATGAGCAACTACGCGGTCACGCGAGTCAAGGACGAATTGTCCCGCGTGCCCGGCATCAGCGATGTGACAGTCTTCGGGCAGCGTGATTATGCCATGCGAATCTGGGTCAACCCGGAGAAACTGGCCTCGCGCAACCTCAGCGCCAACGACGTGGTAAACGCCCTGCGGGAACAAAACGCCCAGATCGCCGCCGGGCAGGTGGGACAACCGCCGGTCGGGGACGGTCAGCAATTGCAAATCACGCTGACGGCTTTGGGCCGACTGTCCACGGTGGAAGAATTTGGGGATGTGGTGGTGAAGGTCGGGCAAGACGGCCAGGTTGTCCGGATCAGGGATGTGGCCAGCGTCGAACTTGGCGCGAAGGTCCAGGATGTATCGAATAAATTCGACAACAAGCAAACCGTGGGTCTGGCCATCTTCCTGCTGACAGGAGCCAATGCCCTTGAAGTGGGTGATTCCGTCAAGGAGGCGATGGAGCGGGCGAGTCTCGCCTTCCCCGCCGGGGTTCAATACGAGATCGGGTACGACACGACGCCGTTTATCAAAGAATCCATTTGGGAAGTGTTCAAATCACTTCGGGATGCCATCCTCCTCGTCGCCATTGTGGTGCTGGTGTTTCTGCAAAGCTGGCGGGCCGCGATCATCCCTCTGGCGGCCGTGCCGGTGGCCATCATCGGCACGTTTGGCGTCATGTCGGTGATTGGCTATTCGCTGAACAACCTGACACTGTTCGGGCTGGTGCTGGCGGTCGGGATTGTGGTCGATGATGCCATCGTGGTCGTCGAGGCCGTGCAGCATCAGGTGGAAAAAGGGCTGGCTCCAAGGGACGCAACCATTGCCGCGATGCATGAAGTCACCGGTCCGGTGTTTGCGGTGGGCGTTGTTCTGGTGGCTGTGTTCGTTCCCTGCGCGTTTATCGAGGGAATCATCGGGCAGTTCTTCCGACAATTCGCGGTCACCATCGCCGTCAGCACGTTGATTTCCACGTTCAATTCCCTCACATTCAGCCCGGCCCTGGCAGCCTTGCTTATTCGGCCGACCAAGGGCCGGCAGGATCTGTTCACCCGGTTCCTCAATCTCTTGCTAGGATGGTTTTTCTGGCTGTTCAACAAGTGTTTCGGCGGTTTGGGCTATGTCTACGTGAAGAGCGTCGGCATCGCCATCCGCGTGCCGTTGCTGGCTTTGGCCGGATATGTCGGCTTGTTGTCGGCAGGTGTGTGGGGCTACCAAAAACTGCCGATTGGGTTTATTCCGCAACAGGACAAGGGCTATCTGATCGCCAGTATTCAATTGCCCGACTCGGCCTCGTCCGAGCGAACGGGAGAGGCGATCCGGAAAATTTCGGACATCGCCCTCAAGACACCGGGGATCAAGCACGTCAACAGCGTGTCCGGGAACTCCTTTGTGTTGTCCGCATATGGGTCCAACTTCGGGTCGATGTTCATCATTCTCGATAGTTTTGAAAACCGCCAGACACCGGAACTATACTCCGAAGCGATTATCGGGAAACTCCGGGGAGCCGTCGCCAAGGCGGTTCCCGAGGCCCAAGTGAACATCTTCGGCGCGCCTGCTGTTTCCGGCCTCGGGCGGGCAGGCGGCTTTCGCATCATGATTGAGGACAAAGAGGATGTCGGTCCGCGCATGCTTCAAGGGCAGACGGAAAACTTCATCGAGAAAGCCAATCAACAGCCGGGTCTCGTCGGGCTGTTCACGGTGTATCGCACGAATTCGCCGCAAATTTTTCTGGATGTGGACCGCACCGCCTGCCTGTCGCACGGAGTGGAACTGAAGGATGTGTTCGGGCTGTTGCAGGCAACGATCGGCGCTCGTTATGTGAACGACTTCAACCTCCTTGGCCGCACCTGGCAGGTGAACGTGCAGGCCGAGCAGCAGTATCGCAATGAACTGGATGACATCCGCAAACTCAAGATCCGGAACCATCTGGGCCAGATGGTTCCGCTTGGCGCCCTCCTGAAAGTGAGGGAGGAAAGCGGCCCGCTGGTCATCACCCGGCACAACATGCACCCGTCGGCAACGGTAAATGGCAATCTGGCCCCGGCCGTCAGTTCCGGGGATGCGATGGGAGTGATGGAACGTCTGGCTGAAACGGAGTTGCCGAAGGGAATGGGCTATGAATGGTCCGAACTCTTCTTCATCGAACGTCGGGTGCGGGACACGGGAACGATCATCTTCGCCATCTCCGTCGCCTTCGTGTTTTTGGTGCTGGCCGCCCTCTACGAAAGCTGGACACTGCCGCTGGCGGTGATCCTCGTCGTTCCCGTGTGCGTGGTCGGCTCGCTGGCGGCGGTCGCCTACTCGGGCAAGGATGTGAACGTATTCACACAAGTGGGCTTCGTGGTTTTGATCGGGCTGGCGTGCAAAAACGCGATCCTCATTGTGGAATATGCCAAGGTGGCGCGAGACCGGGGCATGGATCGTCGCACGGCCATCTTGGAGGCGTGTCACCTGCGGTTTCGCCCGATTTTGATGACCTCGCTGGCGTTCATCCTCGGTGTCGTGCCGTTGATGCTGGCGACAGGCGCCGGGGCCGAAATGCGTCAGGCTCTGGGCACGGCTGTGTTCGGCGGGATGCTCGGCGTGACCATTTTCGGGATCGTGCTTACCCCGGTGTTTTTCGTGGTGATCGACTGGATTTCCGAGGCGAAGATTTTCAACCACCACCGATTACAAGCGGTTTCCCATTTCTTCATGGGGATAATCACTCTGAGATTTGTGAAGCCAATCGCCAGCCGGGCGAGCAAGAGCATTGGATCGGTGTTTCGTTCGAGGGGAGTGGGATCGTGAAGACAACCTCACCCCCCGGCCCCCTCTCCTAAAAGAGAGGGGGAGCAAGAGCGAGGTCGTCGAAGCCCGTTACATTGACTGTCCCCCCTCTCTTTTAGGAGAGGGGGTTAGGGGGTGAGGTTTGTTTTTCACGCCCTAAACCCTAAACCTTAAACCCCAGTTTCCCACTTGTTCACACGCTTTTTCATCGACCGGCCGATCTTCGCCAGCGTGCTGTCCATCATCATCGTGCTGGCGGGGACGGTGGCGTTGTTTACGCTACCCGTGGCCCAATATCCGGAGATCACGCCGCCGACGGTGGAAGTATCCGCCGTGTATCCGGGGGCGAATGCGCGCACCGTGGGGGACACCGTGGCGGCCCCCATCGAGCAGCAGGTCAACGGCGTCGAGGACATGATGTACATGACCTCCCGTTCCACAAACGACGGAGGATACACGCTCACCGTGACCTTCAAGCCAGGCACGGATTTGAACATCGCCCAAGTGTTGGTGCAAAACCGTGTGAATCTGGCCCAGCCAGTGTTGCCGGACCTTGTGAAACGGCGAGGCGTGTTGGTGAAGAAGAAATCGCCGACAGTGTTGATGATTATTAACCTGTTCAGCCCGGATGCCACGCGGGACAACCTATATCTGAGCAACTACGCGACGATTCAATTGCGTGACGAACTTTCCCGTGTCTCCGGCGTGGGGGACATCACCTATTTGGGGCAACGCGATTATTCGATGCGGCTCTGGCTGGACCCCGAGAAGATGACCATTCGCGGTCTCTCCGCCACAGATGTGATTCACGCCATCGAACAGCAAAACGCCCAAGTGGCCGCCGGACAGATCGGCCAGCCGCCGGTGCCGAACGGACAGAGTTTCCAATACACGATCAACACGCTGGGACGACTGGCGGACGAAGACCAGTTTTCCGACATGATTTTGAAATCGGACGACAACGGCCGGGTGGTGCGGATGCGAGATGTCGCCCGCGTCGAACTTGGGGCGACAGGCTACGACCAGACTTGCACCCTCGACGGCAAGCCTTCCGTGGCTCTCAGCGTTTATCAATTGCCGGGCTCGAACGCCATCGACACGGCGAAAGACGTTCGCAAAAAGATGGAGGATCTGAAAGCCCGCTTCCCGCAGGGAGTGGATTACGCCATCGTGTACGACACGACGCCGTTTATTGATGAATCGGTGAAAGAAGTCTTCAAAACACTGTTCGATGCCGTGGTGCTGGTCGGGGTGGTGATGCTGGTGTTCCTGCAAAGCTGGCGGGCAGCCATCATTCCGCTGGCGGCCGTGCCGGTGGCCATCGTCGGCACCTTCGGGGCGATGGCCGTGTTCGGCTATTCGCTGAACAACCTGACGCTGTTCGGGCTGGTGCTGGCGGTCGGGATCGTGGTCGATGACGCCATCGTGGTCGTCGAGGCGGTGCAGCATCACATCGATCACGGGATGCGACCGAGAGACGCCACCGCGCAGGCGATGGATGAGGTGTCCGGCCCGGTGATTGCGGTGGGATTGGTGCTGGCGGCCGTGTTCATTCCGTGCGTGTTCATTTCCGGGATCATCGGGCAGTTCTTCCGGCAATTCGCGGTGACCATCGCCGTCAGCACGTTGATTTCCGCGTTTAATTCCCTCACGCTCAGCCCGGCTCTGTGTGCCTTGCTGTTGAAGAAGGGAGACGAACAAAACCACGACCCGTTGCCGAAGGCGGCCTACTTCAGTCTGGCGGTCGGCTTGGTGTTGTATTTCGGCTGGACACTGTTGCCGGAACGGGTGATCCCAAAGATCCCGCTGGAATGGGCGCAATTCGTGCCCCAACGGTTTTGGTCCCCGATCATCCTGGGTGTCACGGCCTTTGCCGGCGGGATGCTGGGTTGGTATGTCTCCCGGCCGCTCAATTTTGTGCTGGCGATGTTCTTCCGCTGGTTCAACGTGGTTTTTGATTTTTGCACCGGCGGTTATCTGCTGGCCGTTCGCGGATTATTGCGAGTGACCATCCTGCCGCTGGCGGTGTATGGGGTATTGATTTATCTCACGATCACGACATTCGCCAACACCCCCTCGGGGTTCATTCCCCCGCAGGACAAGGGATACCTGTTGGTGAATGTGCAACTGCCCGACTCTGCCTCCGTCACCCGTACGGAGCAGGTGATGCGGCGAATCGAAACAATCGCCCGCGAGATGCCCGGCGTCAGCCATACCGTGGCCATCGGCGGGCAGTCGGTACAACTTGGGGCCAACGCCCCGAATTTCGGCACCGTCTATGTGATGCTCGATCCCTTCGGCGACCGCCTCGAATCAGATCGCTCGGCCGACGCCATTGCCGCGAAACTTCAGGGGATCTTCTCCGAACAAGTCCCCGGAGCCTTGTTGAACGTATTCAGTGCTCCGGCGGTGGACGGGCTGGGAACATCCGGCGGGTTCAGCCTGGTGATCCAAGATCCGTCCGATGTGGACCCGATGTTGTTGCAAGCCTCGGCCCGACAGGTGGTGGCCGCCGCCAGTGATGTCAGCGATCTCCGCAATTGTTTCACGGGGTATCGGGCCGACACGCCCTGGCTGAAACTGGAAGTCGACCGCGTGGCCGCCAAGTCGATGAATGTCTCCGTGGCCGAGATCATCAACACGCTTCAAGTGTATTTTGGTTCGTTGTACGTGAACGACTTCAACAAGTTCGGCCGGACATGGCAGGTGAATGTGCAAGCCGACAACCGCTTCCGGAAGAAGGCCGAGGACCTCAAGTCGGTGCATGTGCGGAACGATTCCGGGGAGATGGTTCCCGTGGCGGCATTCCTCTCCGTGAAGGAGGCAACAGGCCCGGTGATGATTCAACGTTATAACCTCTACCCGGCCGCGACGGTGAACGTGGACCCGGCCGTGGGCGTCAGTTCCGGACAGGCAATCAACACGGCCGAACGAATCGCCAATCAGGAACTCTTGCCCGGCTTAAAATCCGAATGGACGGAACTGGCCCTGCTTCAACTTCAAACGAAAGATACCGCCATGAAGGCCTTCCTTCTGGCGGTGGTGCTGGCCTTCTTGGTGCTGGCCGCCCAATACGAAAGTTGGGCGTTGCCGCTGGCGGTGATTCTCGTCGTGCCGATGTGTCTGTTGAGCGCCGGCATTGGCATCCGGCTGGCCGGGCAGGATATCAACATTTTCACACAAGTCGGATTTATCGTGCTGGTCGGGCTGGCTTGTAAAAACGCCATCCTGATCGTGGAATTTGCCAAACAAAAACGGGAAGAAGGAATGCCAAGGCGGGAAGCCACCTTGCAAGCCTGTAAACTCCGGTTGCGGCCGATCATCATGACCTCGGTGGCGTTTATCTTCGGCGTGGTTCCGCTGTTGATTGCCGAGGGGGCCGGGGCCGAAATGCGGCGGGCGTTGGGAACCGCCGTCTTCGCAGGGATGACCGGCGTGACCGTCTTCGGTTTGTTCCTCACACCCGTATTTTATTACACGATCCAATGGGTGAAGGATCGCTGGGACCGGAAGAACGCCGAATATGCGGCGAAGATGGCGGCGTTGGAAAGCAGTGCCGAAACAAAGACCTGATCGTTGAAAATGACATTGTCGAGCCGGAATCGCAATTGGTCCGGCTCGACAAAACGTGATCAATCCGTCAGCCGGGCAATCAACTCTTTCTCACCCGGATATCGGGCCGTCAATTCTTCCCGCAAACCTGAGACATAGTCGGCGAAATCAAAACCGGGAGCCATGGTCGCCCCGAGCAGGGCGAACTTCCCGCCGTCTTGCAACACGCTCCCCTGCCAAACTCCCGCCGGGACGACCAGTTGTGGTTGATGTCCCTTCGCCAGATCGTTGCCGATGGTGAGAGTCTTCGTCGAGCCGTCCGGCCACAGTTGGAGCATGTTCACCGGGTCACCGAGATAGAAGTGAAACACTTCATCGCCCGGCAAACGGTGCAATGCGGAGACGGTCTTCGGTGTCAACAGGTAATAGATGGCTGTGCTGACAGAACGTTCGTACCCGTGGTCCGGCAACACTTGGCCAGGCAATGTCGCCCGGCTGCGGTAGGTCTCGCGGAAAAAGCCCCCTTCGACGGGGTGTGGATCGAGTTTCAACAGCTCAATCACTTCTTCGGCCGTCATGTCGCGTCCCCTCGCATCACGTAGTATCCGCGTCGTTCTTCCCATGTCGAATCGGGGAAGATCTCGGCCATCACCGGGGCGACATGGTTCACCATCTTCGTGACTAGGAACAACCGACCGCCTGGCTTCAACAGTTCCCTCGCCTTCTCGATGAACATTTGGGCGATCCACGAGTTGGCGTAATACGGCGGGTTTGCCAGCACCACATCGAAACTCGCAGGAGACAGGCCGTCGATACTCACCGAGGCGTGGCAGGTGAAATCCTTCACCCCGTTGGCCGTCGCATTCTCGGCCGAGACGGCCAATGCCCGGATATTGCTGTCCACGAAGGTAACATGCCCCTCCGCTCCGGCCCGGTCCATCGCCAGCACGCCGACCGAGCCGACGCCGCAACCGAGATCCAACACCCGGTCACCCGGCTTGATCTCGGCGGCCTCTAGTAACGCCCTCGCGCCTTTGTCCAGTTCGCCGTAACCGAAGACTCCCGGCCGGGAAATGAACGTGTGCGACGGCCCTTCGGCGATCTTCGCGTTATAAGTCAGTTGATGTCGGCGGCGAGGTTTGTCGCCGTCTTGGACACTCCAAAAGACGCTACCCAGCTTGCTCGCCGGAAGTTCGCTGCATTTGCCGAAAAGCTTCTTATGGGCTTTCGGCAGCAGTTGATCCTTCTGATATTCCGACAGCGAAATGAACACCCCCTTGGGGGCAAGCACATGGTAAGCCTGTTCCAACAGGTCGAGTTTGAACTCGCGTTCACCGTGGGCCGACACCGGAAAGATCACCGTGTTGAAGCGAGGAGGCAAATCCCACACATCCGGTTTGACCTCGACGACCACTTTGGACGTGAGTTCCTTGGGGGCGACCCACACATCGGGTTTTTCCGGTTCGGTCTCGTCGGCTTCCGACAAGTCCTCCGTTTCCGGCGGCGGTTCATCGGTGGTCGGCGAGGCGTGCTCTTCCAGCAGCCGCCGAAGTTTGCCGGCTTGGTGCAGGTCAACTTGGTAACACACGGTCTCGATATCCCCGAGGGCGGCGCACAGCGTGGCCGCTTGATTTGGGGAACCCAGAAGCACGAGGACGGGCGGTTTTACCCGTTCCTGAACAGATCGAAGCAAAGCGGGGAGGTTAAACATGCGTATTATGTTATCGGTTGATGACAATAATGTCAGAAATTGGCCTGAAATGCCGAGAAAATCGCATTTCCACACATCAGCTTCTAAAATGCCCAAGGCTTCACAAACAACGAGAAACTCAAGGTAACTGATGGCTCCGATTTCGATTCTCTTCGGCCTGCTGCTCACCGGCGTGGGCCTGATCGGCTATCTGGCCCCGACGACATTTGGGGAAGTGGGTGAAAAAGGGACATCCCCCACGGCATTGATCCCGGTGGGATTCGGGGCGGTTCTGATCCTGTGCGGTTTGATCGTGCTGGCAAAGCCTGGTTTGCGGAAGCATGTGATGCACCTGGCCGCGATGGTCGGCCTGCTCGGCGCCATCGGCGGTGTGATGCCGTTGGTTCGCAATCAATTTGATTTCACCAAATCCGGCACCGTGGCCGGGGCTTTGATGATCGTCCTGAGCGCGGCCTTCGTCGGATTGTGTGTTCGATCATTCATCGCCGCAAGAAAGGCCCGCAAAGCCGCTTTATAAACCCGCTGTGCAACCCATGAAAAAAGCCGCAGGGCAAAGATGTCTGCGGCTTTTTCATTGGTCATTGATCATTCAGGCATTGGTCATTTCTTCATCCAGCCCATGATCGCCGCCGCGTAATAGGTCGATCCGGCGCCGGAGGGGTTGCCCGGTTGCACGGCATAGCCGCCATCCTTATTGGCGCACATCGAGAGAAATTGCCGCAAGGCCGCCGGATCTTTTGGTTCGATCTTTAGCAAGTACATTGCCCGCATCACCCGGTAGCTTGTCTCCAAATCCGAGCCTTCACCGGCTTTGCCGAAGCCGCCGTCGGCCCGCTGGCCGTTTTGGATGGCTGCGACGACCGCCTTCAACTGCTCGGCGGGAATCTTGCCCCCGGCCCGGACAATCATGGCCGCCGTGCCGCCGGTATCACGGGCGAGGGCATCACCCTTGCCGTAAGTTCCATCCGGGTTGCGGGTCTTTTCCGTCTCCGCAAACCATTGGGCCGTCACCGGGGCAAACTTCTTTCCGGCCTCCATCCCGGCCACGGCGATCCGGCGTTCCTCGAAGGTTTTGGCGTTGGCCGTCAGGTATCTGATGGCGGGATCATAATCAAACTTCGGCAGAAGTTCCGCGGCGGCCATCATGCCAACAGCCGTCAGGGTGATGTCACCCTTGCCCTTTGGCGTGTCCGCGAAAGTTCCGCTGGCGGGGTCGTAACACGATTCGACGAACTTGGCCGTCAGTTCCCGGTTGGGGAGTTCTCCACCCAGATACTTGATCGCCCGCACGGCCGCCGAGGTGGCTCGTAGCGACGAGTTGGTTTCCTTGGCTCCCTTGGGGTCCGGCTTGTGGGAGACAAAACCGCCGTCCGGCTGGCGAAGCGAAAGCACATACCGAATCGTGACCGCGTTGTCCGCGGGGGCTTGAGCCATCCCGACGGAAGCAACCAACAACAAAACACCGACGGCCGCCAGTCTCATGACCAGAACCCCGAACATGAAGAGGATGAAATCAGTCTAGGAAAACAGGCATGAATGAGAGATGATTTGAATCAAGCGGGCAGTGAATTGCCCGCATTTTTCCGGTTCACCGTCCCAGCAACTCCCGCTCGATGCGATCGATCAACTCCCGCACCCGCCATTCATGATCGCCGGCCTTGATCGATCCGTTCTTCTCGATCCACGCCCGCACCTTCTTCTCGGCTGCCACGGCCGTGCTGTGCGTCTTGTTGCCAAAGTGAATGCTCACTTCGCCATAACTGGCCGACGTGTGCTTGCGGGCCAGATAAATGGCGATCATCCGGGAATGACTGATGGCCCAAGCCTTGGACTTTGATTGCAGGCTTCGCGGTTCCAACTTCAACACGGCGCAGACGGTCGTATCCACATCCTTTAGATGCACGACTTTCACCGCATGCCGAAGCAGATCGCCCAGCGCTTCGCGGGCCAGATCCCGTGTCACCGGTTTGTTGGTGACGCGAGCGTAATGGGTCAGCCCGTGGATGGCCCCTTCCAGTTCGCGGACATTGCCCCGCAGGTTGGACGCCAGAAACTTCAACACTTCGTCCGGAATGCGGGCGGTTCCCGTCGCGGACTTGGCCCGCAGGAGCGAGAGGCGAGTTTCCGGGTCCGGCGGCATCACCCCCCAGACGGCCCCGCCCAACAAGCGGTCAGCGAGTTCCGGCATCAGGTCTTCGGTCAGGCGAGGGTGGCAATCGCAGGTGATGACCACTTGCGTTCCCTCGGAGATCAGAGCGTCAAAGGTATGCAGGAATTCCACCTGCGTGGCCTTCTTGCCCGCGAGGAACGACAGGTCATCGATCAGGAAGGCAAAGCATTCGCGGTATTGCTTGCGGAAACTTCCCTGCTTGTTCTGGTGGACGGCCGCCAGAAAGCGGTTCATGAAATCCTCGGCGGCGATGAACACCACCTTTTGATCCGAATACCGCTTCCGCAGCCCGAGGTAGACGCCTTCCAGCAGGTGGGTTTTGCCCGTGCCGGTCGGCCCGTAGATCACCAGCGGATTCGCCCCCTGCCCCGGTTCGTCAACGACGGCCTGGGCCGAGGAATGGGCCACCCGGTTTGACATGCCGGGAACAAAATCCCCAAGTGACTTCCACCGGCGTTTTGGCTTGCGAAACTCGGCAACCTTTTCCTCAATGGCATTCGGTTTGCGTTCCTCGACCTTCGCCGCCGGAGGCTGTTTCGGGGAAACAGCCGGGCCGGGCGTGACAGGTCGGGTGGACGGTTTGACCGTGCCAGTGCGGGCGGCCGGAACGGGGGCCGATTCGGTGGATTCTTGTTCCTGCCGCAAGGCGCGGAACAAATCCGGATCAATCGCAAACTGCACGGCCACGGGGCTGCCGAAGACCTCCGATGCGGCGACACGAATGTCGTCGGTGAAGGTCTTTTGCAACCAATCGTGAAAATGCAGGTTCGGAACCCCGACGACCAGCCGGTCGCCAAGGAAAACGAACTTGGTGTGACCACGAAACCAAAGGTCGTAACGCGGCTGGCTGATGCGACGGGTGATCGCCTCGGCCAACGCGACTTCGGAACCTTCGGTCTGCGAGTCAACCAAACCGATCGAATCGGTCAGGGAAGACAACGGCACGATACCACTCTCCTGATGCGGAACTTTGGAGTCCGTCTGACAAGAGAGGTCTTTCAATCAGTCATTCGGCTGGGACCGCTGACCGATGCTCGGAACACCCTTGGGAGGGCATCTGAGAAATATCGCCGGGAAAGGGTTCGCGCGTAAACATAATGCGATGTTGGTTGCCGAATTCCCGATGGGTTCGCCAGATGATTTTGGCATAATCCGCAGAATCGGCAGGGTTTGACGGGGTTGCGAATGTTAAAGAATCACCCATGAGGGCTACCTTTAACCCTATAGTCGTTCTCCCTCCAGCCGCTGAAACTCCTTGCGGTCGATCCGCTCAAAACTGACTTGATCCCCCACGGCGATGGGGAAATATCCATCCGCCAAATTCACCAGTTCCAACGGCGTTCGGCCGATCAGATTCCATCCGCCGGGACGGGGTAACGGATAGATTCCCGTCTGGCGAGCCGTGAGGCCAACGCTGCCGGGTTCCACCCGCAATCGGGGGCTGGGAAGCCGGGGCACGCCTGTCAGGGCTTCCGGCAAATAGCCCAAATAGGGAAAACCGGGGACGAAGCCGATGGCGTATACCGTATAGGGGCCGCCCGTGTGCTGGCAGATGATCTCCTCGAAGGACATGGCCGTGTGTTCGGACACGCGGGGCAGATCCAAGTCGAAATCATAACAGCACGGAATGCGATGGAGTGTCGTTGGTCTGACTGTCCGAGAACCAACGACCAGTCGCCCCAACTCGGTTCGGACAGTCGCCAGCGTCATCGAAGCGTCAAAGAACACGCCGACGGTCAGATACGCGGGGACAAGATCGACAAGCCAAGGGAAACCGGCGTCCCGAACCGCCTCGGCGAATGCCACGGTGACGGCCTCGTCAGGCAGGGACGCCAGAATCGCCCGGTCGCCAAGTGGTTGGAAGTTTGGGGTCACGCGGGTATTTTATGGGGAGATTAAGTGACGATGAAATGAGCTGTCACGGGGAGCGTCCTTCCGGTAATGGATCCCGATCTGCTGGGTTACCTGATTGATCGCTATTCCGCGGCGTTGATTTTATACGCCCGGCCGTGGTGTCGTTGCCCGGAGGATGTGGTCCAGGAAGTGTTCATCCGGTTCGCCCGGCAACGGGAGACGCCGGTGCATCCGGCAGCCTGGCTGTATCGTTCCGTCCGGAACGCGGCCATCAGCGCCGGGCGCTCCGAACGGCGCCGGACGAACCACGAAGGGAATGTGGCCGCCAAGGCCGTTCTGTTGTTTGTTCCACCGGACGATGTTGCCGGACTCGACGCCACCGCCGCCTCCGAGGCTCTGACGAAACTCCCCCTCGACCAGCGGGAAGTGATCGTCGCCCATTTGTGGGGCGGCCTTACTTTTGAACAAATCGCCGAACTGACCGGAGGATCGGCCGCCACCGCGTGGCGGCGATACTCGGCCGGTTTGGTTAGCTTGCGGAAGATGATGGGAGCTCCATGCAAAACACCCCCGGAGAAATGATGCCCCCCGATGACCCGACCCCAATGGCCGACGCTTTGCGACGTCTGGCGCCTCAACCAGCGACATTCAGCCGGGATGCCCTGCTGTTCGCCGCTGGGAAGGCCGCCGCGCAACCGCTCGTGCCCGCTTGGGTTTGGCCGTCGGCCACCGGATTGTTCGCCAGCGCCACCGTCATATTGGGTGGATTCCTGTTTTCCCCTTCCCGGCCGGAAGTTCAATATGTGGAAATTCCCAAAGTGGTGTATGTGGAGCGATTCGTCGAAGTGAAAGTGCCGGTGCCGGAAAGCCCGGCCACTCCGGTGAACATCGATCCGTTCCAAGAGGAAACAAGCCCGGACAATTCCGAGGCCCGGCGAATGTGGCAGGTGCGTAAGGAAGTGCTGCGATGGGGGGTGGAAATGCTCCCCCGGTCGAACGCCGCCGGAGGTTCGGACGTCACGGTGAAAGAGCCGAATCGCGGGATGTTTTCGCCCCCCGGATCGTTTGCGATCCCCGGTTTGCCGTTCCGCAAGAACAAGCCCGCTCCGTCCCCGCTTGATGAGGATCTGGAATGAACCGTTATGCCCTGATCGGAATGTTGCTTGTCGTGGCGGTCACCAACGCCCAGCCCGGCGCTCCTCCCAAGAACGGTTTGGCCGGCGATCCCGCGCCGGAGCCGCCGAAGGAAACGATCTTCGCCCTGAAACTCAAAGCCGCCGGGCCGCCGTTGCCGATTCTGCGTTACGAATTGCTGCCGAGCTATCGCGATCAATCCCGGAACAATGCGGCTCTGCTATATCACCGGGCGCTGCACCTCTTGTATGAGAACCAAAGACCCGGTAAGGAAACTGGCGATGCCCGGATAAAAATGGACGAGACCCTCCAAAAGCCGTTGAAGGACATCCCAGCCGAGGAACTACGGAATTACATCAAACCCTTCGCCGGAATGTTCCGGGAAGTCGAGGCGGCGGCCAAATGCCGGGATTGTGATTGGGGCTTGGGAGAACGCATCTCGACCGAGGCATACAACCTCTTGTTGCCCGAACTTCAGAAATGCCGCGAACTCGCTTTTCTGTTGAAAGTGCGTTGCCGCCTGCATCAGATCGACGGAAATTTGGACGCGGCCCTGCGGGACATCCAGACGGGATTGACCATGGGCCGACATGTGGGCCGCGCGGACACGCTCATCAGTTTTCTGGTTGGCACGGCCATCACCGCCGTCACCCTGACCGAACTGGATCGGGTGTTGGAAATGCCGAAATGCCCCAATCTGTATTGGTCGCTCACCGCTCTGCCCCGGCCGTTCATCTCGCTGGATTTGGCCGCCGAGGGGGAACTCCGGGGGATGGACGCCATCATGCCCCTGCCGAGGGACATCGAAGAACCAATGACCGCCGAACAAGCCCGGCTGGCGCTGGACACGGTGTGGGCCAGAATCCAGAAATTCACCCAAGAAACCGGCGCCAGCGGGTTTCCCAAAATGGGTCTCAACGAATCACGGCTGGGACTGGCCATGTACATTACGATGACCTTCCCCGCCGCGAAGAAAAGCCTGATCGCGGCCGGAAAGCCCGAGGCCGAGGTGAACGCCATGCCCGCCGCCCAGGTGGTGATGCTTGATTCGGTGCTCCGTTACCGGAACCTGCGGGATGAATACATGATGTGGCTCACCCTTCCAACCGAGGAAGCCATCCGCGGCATGAAAAAGGCCGAGGATGATTTCAAAATCCTCCGCAAAAATCCGACCGACTATTTCGTGATCATGCTGAGCATGTTGTTGCCCGCCACCCAAAAGGTGTATGACGCCCAAGTTCGCACCCAACGCCGGATCGCCTCCCTGCGGACGGTCGAGGCGGTGCGGTTGCACACGGCAAAACACGGCAAGGCTCCCGCCAAACTGGAAGACATCACCATGGTTCCCGTCCCGGCGGACCCGGCCAGCGGCAAGCCATTTGAATACGTCATGGACGAGAAATCATTCACCGTCATTGTCCCGGCCCCGCCCGGCCAGACGGCCAATCTGGGCAACGCCTGGAAATATCAAATTACTTGGGTGAAATAATCTAAGGACGCCGCCATGTTCCGATCACTGATCCTATTGTTCGCGGTTGTCGCCCCCCTGACGGCGCAATCGCCGAAGGCCCCCGAATTCACCGAGAAAGTGCTGCCGTTTCTCGACGAGCAGACGCTGGTTGTCGCCCGGCTTGATCTCTCGCGGGTGCAATTGGACCCGTTCATCGGCTTGGTGGCCGTCCTGAACGAGGGGGGCAATGAGGAAATGGCCGACGCCGTGAAAACGGCCAAGGCTTGGCTGGCGGAATTCGCCCGCAAGGGAGGGCGGGATGTGTTCATCACTTACGGGGCGTCGGATTTTCCGAACGTGCCCTGCCTGTTGATCCCCATCGGCGAATCGCCGGAACAACGGAAAGACTTGGGCGAGTTGATGAAACTTCCCTTTGGCGAAGACGATGAGGTGCTGATCGAAAAACTGCACGGTTGCATGGCCGTCGGCAAAAAAAATGCCATCACCGTGCTCAAGGCACGAAAGGCCGTGAAACGACCGGACTTGCTCGAAGCACTGGAAGCCGGCAAGGACGAGCCCCTTCAAATTGCCATTGCTTTCACCGAGGACGCGAAAAAAATCCATGAACAGGTGGCGCCTTTGTTGCCGGACGAACTGGGCGGCGGCAGCATCACCAAATTTACCCGCGGACTGAAGTGGACTTCACTCTCGGTCGGCCCGGCGCCGAGCTTTCTGGTCCGGTGGACCGTGATGGCCTCCAATCCTGAGGCCTTGAAGGAGATCGGATCGACGCAGGAGTTGATTCGCAAACAGGGGGCGAACCTCATCACTGGGAATTTGCCCGAATCAGTCGCCGCACAACAACGGCTCAAAATTGAAAAGGGCCTCGCTTCCATCAGCTCCAAAACGGACGGATTAAAGCACATTGACGAATGGGAGCTTGGCGAGGTCTTGAAGGAATTCAAAAAGGAACTTCCCCCCGCCCCGGCAGTCGGCCGCATGCAGAGCGTGAACAACTTGAAACAACTGATGCTGGCGCTGCACAATTACCACGACGTAAACGGCCACTTTCCCACCGATATTGTCAGCAAGGAAGGCAAGCCTCTCTTGAGCTGGCGGGTTCACCTGTTGCCGTACATTGAGCAAAGCGCCCTGTATCAACGTTTTAAATTAAACGAACCTTGGGACAGCGAAAACAACAAACCTCTTTCCGAAACCGTCGTAAAATTGTTCGTCAGTCCCCGGCAAAACGCCGCCAAGAACATGACCACGTATCTGGCGCCATTGGGCGAGGGGTATATGTGGGACCAGCCGAAGGGAGTGAAAATCACGGACGTGCCGGACGGCACATCGAACACGATCATGCTGCTCGAAGCCGATGACGAATCGGCCGTGATCTGGTCGAAGCCGGGCGACCTGAAGATCGACCCCGCCAAGCCGATGAAAAACTTGTTGGGCCACTACACCGATGGCTTCCAGGCGGCTTTTGCGGACGGTTCCGTGAGATACATCAAGAAAACGCTCCGCACCGAAACCTTGATCGCCTTGTTGACCCGCGGCGGCGGCGAAGTGATCTCCGATGACGGTTCAAAAGACTTGCCCCCCAAAGAACTGCCTCCAATGAAGAAATGAGACACGGGACGTCCGGGGTTAGCCCGCCTATGATGACCTCATCATGATTATCCCGGAAGTTCTCGAAGTTCTGCGCTGTCCCATCGACCCGAAGCGGGAAGCGAAACTCATCATCGAAGACAATGTGCGGCTGATGTGCGGCCGTTGCCACGTTCAGTTCAAAATCCGGGAGGGCTTCCCGTCGCTATTGACGGAGGAAGCCATCCTCCCCGAAGGCAGCGACAACTTGCGAGAACTCCCCTGCCACCCGACACGACAGCATTCTTGAAACTATTCCGTTTTTATCGCCCGAATTCCTTCAACGCCACCGCCAGGCTTTCCATCGGCAATCCGATCACGTTGGACATCGTGCCGGTTTCCACCGTCAGATACGGGTCGTTTTCCTCCGCGATGGAATACGCCCCGGAGCAGCCGACCCATTGGTTGGTTTTCAGCAGTGCGTCGAGTTCATCGTCCGACAATTCCCGCATCCGCACCCGGCTGAGTTCCTGCCATTGGAATTGCATGCCGTCCGCGCAGCGCCAAAGGCACACGCCGGTCCAGAGTTCGTGAACCCGGCCGGAAAGGCTCTTCAGAATTCGCCGGGCGTCGGCCTCGTCTTCCGGTTTGCCGACGACATGGCCGTCGATCCACGCCACGGAATCGCCGGAAATCACAATGCCATCGCTCACCGTCGGCCCGACGGCGGCGGCTTTGATCCACGCGACATGCTGAACGTATCCCCGAATGTCGCCGTTGACGGCCTCGGTGGGTTCGTCCACGTTGGACGGCTTCACGTCGAACGTGTAGCCGAGTTTTTCCATGAGATACCGGCGGCCACGAGAGCCGCTGGCGAGGGTCAGGCGGAACGGGAGTGTGATGCCCATGTGGATAGGATTTGTGCCAGGACCGGCCAGAGCCGGTCGGGTTGAAGATCGGTCATACATTCCAGCCGGTCACAGGTGCGAATGTAACTTCCCTTGCACCAGACGGTCGTTTCCACGCCGCCCAGTTGCAGGTACGGCCCGTGCCGGCGAACCACGGTGCAAGTATACGGGGCGACCGTCTGCTTGCCGAGACCGACCGCCACATGCAACGGCCCGGTGTCGTTGGCGACCATCACATCACAAACCGCCAGCAGGCCGATGAGTTGCGACAGACTGGTCGTGCCGCAAAAATTCTTCCTCGGCCCGGCAATCGCCTGAAACACCTGTTCAGCCAGCGGGGCTTCATCCGGGGTTCCCACAAAAAACACCGTTCCCCCGAACCGGGCTTGGGCTTGTTTCGCCAGCGTGGCAAAATGTTCCGGAGGCCACCGCTTGGTGAGCCAGCGCGCCCCGACGCCGAAGGCCATCCACGGCCGAGGCAAGTCCGCGAGTTGGGCCATCGCCCAAGCCCGAACTTCGGGAGACGCGGGAACGTCAAAGCGTTTCGGCAGATCGCCGACGCCCAACGCCTCGGCCACCTTCCAATATTGATCGATGGCGTGCGTCTTTTCCGGCTCGGGAATCTCGATCACATCTGTGTAAGCCAGCCTCGCCCCCTCGCGGGCCGTGCCCATCCCCACCCGCCGGACGGCTCCGGTGGCAAGGCACATCAACCCCGTGCGGGCCAGGCATTGGAGATCAAACACAAGGTCAAACCGCCCCCGCCGGAGTTCCTTGAGGAACATCCCCGATTCGCGGACAAACCGCTTCCACCCTTTTTTCATGGCCCCGCGATCAAACGGAATCACGCCGTCAATCGCCGGATGGCCCGCCACCAGCGGAACGTATCCCTTGTTGATGACCCACGTGATGGAGGCCGCCGGAAACTTATCCCGCAACGCCCCAATCAAGGGCATCGAGTGAACAATATCCCCCAGCGCGCTCGGCTTGATGACGGCGACACGCTTGGGGTTCAATTCGGCCAGGGGAATTCGGGAACGCTGGAACATCCGTGTTCTTTCAGACTCTGTCAGGAAGCTGGCGGGGTGATACGCCGCCGGGAAAGTTCTTCGACAAACGCCGCGTGTTCGGAGGAGGCCAGGCCAGCGAAAAGGGTGGCTTCGGCACGACGAATGTCGTAATCGACGATGGCCTGACAGTCGAGCCATAGACCAGGAAATTTGCGGACCCGACAAATCTCGTCAGGGTCAATGGCAATCTCCAAGTTGGTTTGCAAGTCAAACCAATGAAATCGCATTTCTTGAAGATTTAACACCAGATATTCAAGCACTCCGTGCCGGGCATAAGCCAGCCTCTTCGCGTTGAGATCAATTGATCGGCTTGTATTGGACACCTCAATGACAAACTCGGGCGCGCCTCGCAGATATCCCTCTTCCGTTTCCGTCGTTTGTCCTCCGTATTCGGAAAGGATTCTGAGAAATCCATCAGGTTGCAGATCCGTGTTTGGTGAAAATTTCACGGTGGCACTGTTTCCGCCATGCGTGCCAGGTGTCCGACCTTCATAGATCCAAGTAAGTCCGTTTAGGAACCGATCTCCGTTGCTATGGACGAGTTTCGCCGGGGAAGCCATGTGCACGACTCCTTCGATCAACTCAAATTTGGCGTCGTCCGGCCGGGCTTCGTAGGCAATTTGGAATTCTTCACTCGTCATCACCTCGCCATTGTAAAGTTCCAATACTTGCGGCGAGGGATAACTGGCTCGTGCGGTCATAGCATGGATCTCCGCTCAAAAATTTCCTCAAGCCAACCGCGGGAACAACGGCTTCACTTTACCCTCAATCAGTTCGGCTGTCACCCGCAGGTCGTCCGGTTGGGCCTTCAACTCGGCCGCATCGGCGTAGGTCACTTCTGCCCACGGCTTCGGAAAGTTGAAGCTCGTGTAGATCGTTTCGGCACTTCGCGGAATGAACGGTTTGAGCAAGATACTTGCCATTCGGAGCACTTGAATCACTCGAAATAAAACCTGTTTTGCAACGAATTTATCTCCTGGATTTCCGGTTTTCACAAGTTTCCAAGGTGCAACTCCATCCAAGACACGATTTGCAGGAGTGCAAATGTCATCGATGATTGTGCGAAGACACAGGTTGTAACGGCAAGTTTCCACATCTTTCCGGACAGATTCGACGAGATCCCTCAACCCAGGCACGTCGGTCGATTCTTCAACCAAGAGATTTAACACAGCCGCAATTTCAGCTTTTGGGTACCAGTTTGCTGTTTCAGGCAAAACTGAATCGAATGATTTGGTGACCACGGTGATACACCGACTCAGCAAATTACCAAGATTGTTCGCTAGCTCACTGTTGAAAACCTCCTCATACCTCTGCCCACTGTAATCGCCGTCCGACGGATAAGCGCACTCGCGGAGAAAGAAGTAACGGTAAGCATCCACGTTCGACTTGGCGATGATGTCTAAGGGCTGAACGACATTCCCCATCGACTTGCCCATCTTCGTACCGTCCACGGTCACGAACCCGTGGCTGAACACCTGTTTCGGGGCCTCTTCCCCCGCCGCCCACAACATGGCGGGCCAGATGTGCGAGTGGAACCGCGTAATGTCCTTGCCGATAAAGTGGATGTCCGCCGGCCAGAACTTACGGAAGGTCGCCTCGTCATCGCCATAGCCGATGCCGGTGATGTAAGTCAGCAGGGCGTCGAACCAGACGTACACGGTGTAGTCCGGATCGAACGGCAGGCGCAGTCCCCAGCTCTCGCCAGAACGGGAAATGTTCAGGTCGTTCAGTCCTTCGGCTTCGATAAAGCCGATCATCTCGTTGCGTCGACTCTCTGGTTGCACAAAATCCGGGGTGTTCTTCAGAAATTCCAGCAACCGATCTTTGAATGCGGAGAGTTTGAAGTAATAACACGGTTCGGATCGACGGATCAGCGGTCGTTTGTGAATCGGGCAGTTTCCGGCGTTTGCCTCATGCACTTTGTCGCTTTTAAACTCTTCGCACCCGGCGCAATACCAACCCTCGAACGCTCCCTTGTAGATATGGCCGTTGTCGTACACCTTTTGAATGAACTTTCGGCAACAAGCTTTGTGGCGTTCGTGGCTGGTCTGAATGAACACGTCGTAACTGATGTCCAGCGCGTCCCACACTTCGCGGAACTGTCTGGCCATGTCGTCGCAATAGGCTTGCGGGTCCAAGCCGAGTTCCTTCGCGCGGTCGGCGACCTTCAGGGTGTTTTCGTCGTTGCCCATCAGGAACCAGACGTCGTAACCCTCCATGCGGCGATAGCGGGCCTGAACGTCGGCCCCGAGTTTCTCGAAGGCCGTGCCGATGTGCGGCCGACTGTTCGGATAATCAATGGCGGTCGTCTGAAACCAACGCGGTCGCTCGGACATGGAACCATCCCGTGAGACAGAAACGAAACTTGTGTTTTAGGGAGGAAGGCCGGGGAAAGCATGTTCACTCCGCCACGTTTGGATGCGACAATTCATCCCCGGAGCAGAATCGAAGAGCGGAAAAGCAATCCAACCATCGGCCCTGATCCAAATGAAACGGTGGAAAACGAGAAAATGTTTTCTGTTTGGGGAAGAGAAGCCGGGGCTCGCGTTTGTTTGCGGGAGGATTGCTCTGAAATGTTGAATGATCGCCACAGGATCCGAAGTGAATAACGCAAGCGCCTTGATTGGAAATGGTTTAAGCCAATCTGAAAATGCGGGCGGTGCAAAATCCGTTACACCTTCGGCAAATGCCCCTTCGCTCGCTGACATGGTGACGATGATGGCGAACCTCTCTCCGGAAGACCGGCAACGATTGGCCGTGATGATGACTGGCAAAGGCTGACAACATCACCGCCAGTCAAAATTGTTCTTTGGCGGATACGATGGCAACTTGGGGGCACATCAGGTTACAACCCATCATGTGACAGGCGCTCCAAGGACAGCAACTCGATGCAAATCCCTTACGGTTTTGTGGCGGTGAGATCATCAAGATATTCAGACACCGGGATCGCGCCTGACACCAACAGGTGATCGCGGGCGCGGGTGCAGGCGACGTAGAGGAGTTGGCGTTCAGTGTCGTAAACCTCTTTCAGGTCCGCATCGTCTCCGACGGCCGACATTCGTTCTTGCAGGGGGATCACGTCGTCGTCACAAGCCATCACGGCGACAGCACGGAATTCCAAGCCCTTCGCCAAGTGCATCGTGCTGACTGACAGGAATCCCGCCTCGATTTTCACGGACTCATCCAACACTCGGAACGGGACTCCAGAGGCTTTTGCCGCCTGCTTGGCGCGGTCGAGTTGGGCGGGGGAGCGAACGAAGACGCCAAACTCGTCGGGGACGACGCCGGATTTGGCCAAACTGGCGAGCCATTCCCCCACGGCGGTGATCTCCTCGGTGGCCTTGACGAACTTGCGGACGGCCGGGGGCGGACCATTGAAGACGGATACCGTGTCGGTGCGGTCTTCCTGTTGCAGGTCCGCATCCGTGACCGTCGCTTCCAAAAGTTTGTCGGCTTGGGAGCGGATTTGGTGGGAGGTGCGGTAGTTCACCCGCAAGGTGCGGGAGCGGCCGCGAATGTCCACGCCAAGATTCTTCCATGAGAACGGCTGTTGGAAAATCTGCTGGCCGATGTCCCCGGCGAAGAACAACCCATTCGGCCGGTCTCCGGCCATCGCCGCGAAAAAACGCATCTGGGGAATGCTGACGTCCTGCGCCTCATCCAAGACCACATAAGCGAACGGGAGGGCCTTTCCCTTGGTAATGGCCTCGGCCAGATGGGTGAACATCGCGGCCTCGGTGGATCGTTTCAACCGGGACAGTTCCACTTGCGCCAGTTGGAAAATCTTCCAGAGGATGGCGCGTTGGGCTTCCGAGAGGCGGGTTTTCCGGCCGAGGCGGGCGACGTCGCGGTAAGACTCCCAATCGGACAGTTGCCACGCATCAACGATTTGATCCCATTCATTGAGCAGGAACCGCAGGGAAAAGGTGTGCCCGGTGACCGCGAGGGCGGCCTCGGCCAGCGATTTGCGAATCGTCTCCCGGTCGGCAATCTTCACCGGGCCGATCAGGGCTTCGTGCAACCGGCGACCGATGGCCGGGACGGAGGCGACTTCCAACCGCTCGGCGATGCGCGGCTCATTGCCAAGCAACCGCCGCAACCGGGTTTGCAGGGCATTGGCGAGGGCATCAGAAAACGTGGTCAGCAGCACTCGGGCGTCGGGGTGTTGCCGGGCAAGATAAACCGCCCGGTGCAGGGCGACAATCGTCTTGCCCGTGCCCGCCGAACCGGAGACGCGGGCGGGACCGGCATAATCCTTCTCGATCCATTGCCGTTGTTCGGGATGAAGGAAGACGGTCCACTTGTCCCAAGGGTATTCCAGCGCCCGCTCCAATTCCTCGACGGAACCCATCACCCGGAAGCGACGTCGGGCGTCGGGATGCTCGAACGGATTGGCGTCCGTCGCGGGGGCGACGCGAGGCTTCCCGCCCGTCGCCAGTTCCAGCAGTGCCTCGGCCGCCTCGGCGGGGAGATGTTCGGCCAAGGCAAACAGTGTGTCCTCGTTGGCAGCCTTCACATCGGCGAGCCAGTCCGGGGGAACGCCGTAGCCAAGCAGGACATCATCGGTGATCTTGGCAAACAAAGATTTCTTGACGGCCGTTGGCTTGGCTTTCGTCGTCTCGACATATTTCGGAACGACGATCTCTTGAACCGTTTCGCGGACTTCCACCATCTGGGCGGCGCCGGTCTTCGGGTGCGTCTCCAATTTGCGACGACCGGCCCAATCGTATGCCTTGTCGTGGTGATCGACGTAGCACAGCAACAAACTCCCGGCCGTTTTGTGGACGATGATTCGGATGTCGCTGTTCACCCGGACGGACCAGAAATTCTTGTCCTTCGCCTTGTCGAGCCGATGAAACTTCATGCCGGGGTTCGCCGGATTGAGTTGCAGATCGAAGGCCGTCGTTTTGACGGCTTTCTGCTCGTCCCCGGTCAGCCGGGCCAGACTGTCGGCAAAGGTGTCGGCAATCAGGGTTTGCATCGGGCGTGCATCCGCAGTCAGGGATTAGGGTTGTGCCACGCCCGTCAATCTGCCAAGGGCCAGGCCGATCAACCGGTCATCGAACAGTCGCCTTTTGCGTTCTGCCGCCTTCTTGCCTTTGGGCCAGCGAGCAAGCCCCTCCCGAATGCCTTGCACGGTGGCTGGACAACCCCCGTCGGAAATCAGCCAATCGACGGTGGCCATCAGTTCCATTCCAAGGGGAGACTGAAAACCATCGATCAACTGAACAGTGGCATCCAAGGCGGGTTGAAAAGTCTTTGCCTCTTCGCCCGCAAGGTAAATCTCCACCTCGGATCGACGTTGATCGGCGAAGTAAATGGGCTCCAACGGCCCGGCGTCGGCCAGTCGCTTCTCGCAGTGCAAATAACTCCCGTCCAAACCATCGAGCAAGTGACGAAGCCGGTCCGCATAGGGGCCGTAAAAATGAGGGACGAACCGGAGCTTGAGAGGGTCGGGGAGCGCAAGGCGACGGATGGTTCGCTGAAGAAACCAAGCCAGTTTTTGAATTTCCAGCATGGAACATTCAATCCCCAGCACCGAGTATTGCCGAACCATCTCCGCGATTAACGCGCGAGCGGGGGTCAGTCGGTCAACGCCGACAGTCTTCGTCGCGGTGCGATAGGCTTCGGCCGGGGGATACACGATCACGTCCACGCCCAGAAGATTGTCCAAGGCGGCGGTAATCTCCCGGCTCACGTCCGGCCAGTTCAGACCTCCGTTGCCGCAACCCAGCGGAGGAAGGGCAATCGATTTGATGCCGTTTTCCTCAATCACCCGGGCGAGATCGGCCAGCCCCTCTCGAATCCATTCAAGCCGTGACGGATGACGCCAGTGCTTCTTGGTGGGGAAATTGATGATCCATTTCGGACCCATTAATGCGTTCGTCCGCGTGACAAACATTTGACCGACATGCACGTCATGGCGGTGACAGGCGGCGGCATACTCGCTGGTGTTGTCGGGAAACGCATCCCGAAACGCCAGGGCGATTCCCTTGCCCATCACCCCGATTTCATTCACGGTGTTGACGAGGGCTTCGGCATCGGAATCGAGCAGGTTTCCTTCGGCGTGTCGGATCATTAGACAAACCAACTTGGGAGATTAAGAACTTTGATTTCAAGGACTTGCGATTTGACAAGACCCATAATTTTTTGCTGTTGCTCTTCACCGTAGCATACCAAACCCAGCAGGGCGTTCAATGACAGTGCCCCATGAATGAGCGCTTCGGCCTGATACCGTTCAAACCTCTCCGGGTCGTTCACATCGCGACGAAAATCTCGCCTCTGAATCTTTTCCCAGTCAACCACATGCAGATCCATCAGGTCAGAAGAGTAAAACGCGGCTTCGAGGTAGGCATGGCGATCCGTGAAGCAGAACGAATGCCCAATCGCGGCGACTTGACGCAACGAGCTCACCATGATGACGAGTTCACTCATGGGTCGTTTCGTCACCCCCTGATGGCCGGTCTTGATGTTGAGCATCATGGGGGTGAATGGAGTGAAGTAGAAGGGAATGTAGTCGCTCAAGAAACCCCCAGGTGGAATCTTCACCGCCCGATGGATCCTTTTGTCAATCAGATCCTTATTGCCAATTTCGACGAAATTTGGATCGGACACTCCCGAATTTTTGCAGCGCAAGCCATTTTTCAGCATCCATTCCACATTGTCGATGTGAATGATCCTGAAAATCAGTGCCTTTTCCGCAGTCAGTTCGGAAGGGATCTTCATTTCTCGTTCCCAGTCATACCTTGAACACCTTCATCACCTCATCCCCCAAATGGTTGATGACCTTCACGGCAATTTTGCCCCGGACCGGGCGTTCAAAGGGGCGGCTGGTGTCGCTGTTCAGGGTGGACCAGGCTTCCTCATTGATCTCGGCTTTGAGGGTGGTTTTCAGGGACTTGTACGGGTCATTGGCGCCGAGGAAGTAGGCTTGGCGGACGAAGAAACTTTCGTCGTCGTAATCAGTGTCGATGAACCAGCAGGCGATGCCGTCCGGGCCGTCGCTGCGGACTTCGCCGGTGTTGGGGTGGAAGACGTCCACGCCGTTGACCTTCACGCGAAGTTGGCCGTCCTTTTCGTGCAGGACCGTGATGTCCGGTTCGCCGAAGATCACGAACAGGTTGCCCTTGCCGGTGTTCTTCAATTCGTCGGCCATGTGCAGGTCGGCGTTCATTCGGGCCTTGAGGACCGGCAGTTTGCCAAGTTTGTTGAACTCGGTCGTGTGGGCCTCATAGTTAAAGGCGCAGGCGATCAGCACGTCGAACCCGGCGTCCCCGGCCTCGCGGGCGGCGACCACCAAATCCTGACGCTGCACCGTGCCGAACTCCGGGCCAATGAAGACGGCCGCCCGTTTTTCGGTTTGCCCCTCCAAGTATCGCCCATCGGCACAGACTAGCATTCCCGGCCAATGGGCCAGCGAAGTGAACGTGATGCGGTTTTCTTTGTGGGCTTGCTGGACGCCAGAGACTTTGAGATTCTCCAAGATCATGTCGGCGAAACTTCGAGTCTCGGTCTTGGCCTTTTTCAACGGGTCGATCAAGTTGTCGTTCTCGTCCACGCCGAGGGTGCGGTGGGGGGACAGGCTTTCCACGGTGAACGGCCCGGCGACGCGAACCTTCTTTTTGTCCTCATAAGGCTTGTCGTACAGGAACTCAAACTCGGCCTTGGCGGCGATGCTCGCGTCAATCTCCCGTTGCCGGGCGATGCGGCCCTTCCACCACTCGGCATGAATCGCCTTGATCCAATCGGCCCATTTGGCCTCGGCTTCGCGGGGAATCTCCCATTCCTGCCAAGTGGCTTTCAACGCCTTGTTGAGTTGCTCGCGGAGAGGTTCCAATTTGGCTTGCCAAGTCTCCCAAATCACGTCGATCTCTGAGTTGTTGGCAATGGACCCCAGCGTGATGTGTGGGACTCGCTCATAGACGAACCCCGGACGTATATTCCCATATACCGGCTTCATAGATGGTAAGCAATGTGTGATTTGACTCTCTTTTTTTTGACCGTCTCGCGAATCTGCGAGTAAGTAATACGGATATCGCGTCCCCATCAAACGGGCACGGGCCAACGCAAGAGCAACCCTAGATGTATCAATCGTGATCCAGCGACGTCCCCACTGTTCGGCAACCGTTGCCGTTGTGCCAGCCCCGCAGGTAGGATCGAGGACAAGGTCTCCGGGTTCGCTAGCGAGCAACAAGCAACGTTCGATGATGCTCGTTGATGTTTGCACCACATAAACTTTTGGATCGCTACGGCTCTGAACGGCGCCACTAATGTCAGTCCACAAATTGCCGATAATACCGTAGCCAAAATCATTTTGTGATCTTCGATAATTTAGTTTTTTATTCTTTGTTAATATAAGTCGATCAGCTTTTCCTAATCGTGTGAGACCAGATTCGGTAGTCTTAAAGGTTCCTTTTCCAGGGTCAGAATTTACACCGAACCATCGAAATGATTTCACATCTCCTTCCCCAGCAGGTCGGGAACTTGTGATATTGTCTAAACGGTAAAGTGTTTCATCTAAATATTTGCTTGTGTACCTGCCTTCAGAATCTTCGCTTCTGGCAGAAAACAAAGACTTTGATTTGGCAGATCTTATATTCTTAGCATACCAGAGTAAAAAATCGCATGTCGAACCCAATAGAGAATTGCCTTCGCTGGTAGTTTTACGTACTGGAATCTGTGAAACAAAATTTGTCTCGCCGAAAACCTCGTCCATTACAGCACGGGCGCGATGAACATTTTCATCACCTATCTGCATAAAGAGCGAGCCTGATTCTTGGAGTAAATCTCTTCCCACAGTGAGCCTATCTCGCATGTAAGTGAGATAACTATGGATGCCGTCTCGCCAAGTGTCGCGGAAGGCTTTCACCTGTTCGGGTTCGCGGGTGATGTGGTCGCGGTTGCCGTCCTTCACGTCGCGGCTGGTGGTGGACCATTGGAAGTTGCTGTTGAACTTGATGCCATATGGCGGGTCGAAATAGATGCACTGCACCTTGCCCCGCAAGCCTTCTCGCTCGGCCAGGCTGGCCATCACCTGCAACGAATCGCCGAGGATCATCCGGTTCGACCAGTGCTGGTCGTGCTGGTAAAAGTCGGTCTTGTCCGCTCCCTCCGGGATGCCGTTGAAGTCTGCGAACAGGTCGAGCTGCACCGGTGCGCCGGGCTTGGGCTTCGCCTCCGATTGTCTCAGCAAATCGTCGATCAACGCCTTGGGATGCACCTTTTCTTGAATGTAGAGCGGCGGCGCGTGGACGACCAAATCACTCCAGTTCTGTTCATCCTTGCCCCGCCAGACCAATTGCGGATCGAGATCGCGGTTCCGGCGTTCGTAGGCAATGCGGACGGGCGTCTTGTCTTCGTTGGCGACCGATTGAAACTCGGCCGTGGGAATGTTCCTTCGCTTGTCTCCCTCATGGGTGATGGTTTCGACGGTTTTTTTGTCGGCGGCGGGTCGTTTGGCCATGGTCGGAACTCGGTGGGAGACGGAGAAAGCGGACATTACGCCAGCACGCCAGCGACGCGGGAGGAATGGTTCCCCACGTCGCTGGTGTCAGAACGGCTATCCGAATCGCTCAATCATCTTGTTGAACTCGCCTTCGATCTTCGTCTGGAAGTCCGATTCAATTTGGTACACATCCGTGAACTCGGCAAAAGCCCATCGGCCGTGACTGTGAAGGTTGTTGACACCGGGAATCCAATAGGTGTCCATCGTGGATTTCTTTTCCTTGGCATCCTCCCGCCGATAGCCCTTGATCTCGACAATCAGGCGGAGCGGATCGGGCCGGCCATCGTCCACCAAGACAATGAAGTCCGGCAGATATTTGCGAGTTTCGGAACCGTAACGGTACGGCACTTCCAAGCCGAGGTTGTGGTTCTTCACATAGGCTTTCACCTTGGGGTGCGTCTCGGCCACGCGGCAAAACTCGCCCTCCCAATCGCTGTCGAGAATCACCCAATTGATGTGACAACGCCGGGCGTCGGTCTGCCAGCGGTCTTTCTTGGACGTGTTGAACCGCACATGTTGCGTGGACCCGGTCGGATTGTACGGGTCCACCAAGGCCTTGATGGGCCGGGTGTCGGAGAACTTCCGGGTGATGCCCGCCGTGATTCGCTCGCACGCCAGATCGGCCAGCGATTGGTACATCAAGAGCGCGGGATAGGTTTCGCCCTTGCAGGTCAGACAAGTATCCAGCCATTGCTTGGTGACACGCTTCAACTGGCCGAACAAATGGAGTTTTGGTTCTTCGCCGGGGTCGCGAAACTTGGTTTCCAGCAATCTCTTGGTGATGTGAAAAAGCAATGTTGACGGTCGCATGTCCCCCAAGTGTTGAAGGGTCATGTCGGCCGTTTCGCCAATGATCCCCGAGGTTTGCGTCTTGGAAGGGCCGACCAAATCCGGTGTTAGAATCAAGACCGAATCGTCGTTGAAGTCGGCTTCCAGTTCCTCGTCGGGCAATTCCACCCGGTAGCCTTCCACCCGTGGAAACCGGATCTCCAACGCATCACGCTCGGGTCGAACGGCCTTCACCTGGATCGTTTCACGGGGCGGTTGCGGCGGGGCAATGACCGGCTTGGCGGTGAAGTCAAACGGGATGCCGAAGACATCGGCATATTCCACGTTGAACAAACCTTCCTCGTTTAATTCGTAGGATTGCCGACGCAAGGCCCGCCCGATGACCTGTTCGCACAGCAATTGCGTGCCGAACGCACGGACACCGAGAACATGTGTCACGGTGTTGGCGTCCCACCCTTCGGTGAGCATCGAGACCGACACCACACAACGAATGTCCCCGCCAAGTTGCCCCGCCTTGCCGACGGTGTTCATCACCTCGCGGAGCAATTCCTGATCGGTGACCGAGTCCCCGGCCCGCGCATCCCCGGTTCGCTCGACGATCTCCCGCCGGAACCGCTCAATCTCATCGGCGGCCATCGTGCGGAAATTCGGGTCGAGGGCGTCCCCGGCCTCCAGTTGTTCGCTGTCAATCAGCAGCGTGTTGGGCCGGGGAAGCGGGTTGCCGGTCGTCTCGTCGAAATTGCGGAACAAGCCGAGGCGGCCGTTTTCCAAGGTGGTCGTGCCGTCGGAGTTCTTGCGGTGGAACCCGGAGATGAACTTGTAGACCAGTTCCGAGATGGCGGTATTCTGGCAGACGATAATGAAGCACGGGGGCACGCGGATGCTCGCATCCTGCCACATGCGGAACGTCTTCTCGTAATGGCCGTACAGGGCTTGCAGGGCCGTTTGCAAGCGGGTGGGGAGTTTTAACGGGTCAAGGTCGTCGTTCTTGCCGCGTCCCTTCTTGGGCATGTCCTTGCTGATATGTTCCCACAGGTTGCGGAACATCGGCATCTCGTTGCCGGGGATGTTCTCCGCAACCGGCACGCGGGGGAGTTTGACGATCCCGCATTCAATGGCGTCCATCAGGGAAAAGTCGCTCATCGTCCACGGGAACAGCGTTCCCTCGGCATAGCCGGACCCGCGCAGGAAGAACGGCGTCGCCGAGAGATCAAACACGCGGGCGACGCCGAGCTTGCGGTTGACGGCTTCCAACCCGGATATCCAAAGCCGGGCGGCGGCGTTGTTCTGGTCGGCTTCCTTCTTGTCGTCCCCTTTCAATGCTTCCTCATCCGGGGACGGCGGCTTCTCGCGGTAACAATGGTGCGCCTCATCGTTCAGAACAAGGATGTTTTTCAGTCCCATCAAATCAGGCATCACCCGTTGGATCATCTGCCCTTCGGATTCCTTGGTGTCCAGTTCCTCGCCCCGTCCCCGCAACAGCGACCGCGTGCCGGAAGCCACGTCGAGGCGTTCCCGACGTTGGAATGCGTGGAAATTGGTGATGATGATCTTGGCTTTGTGCAGGTCGTTCAGCATGTCGCCGGGGACCAATTCCCGACTGGCGTAATAACTGTCGGGATCATTGGGCTGCAGAACCCGCAATCGGTCTTTGATGGTGAGTCCCGGCGTGACGACCAGAAACCCACGGGTGAAATGTTTGCTTTCCCGCCGAACCGCGTTCACCGTCTGCCAGGCGATGAGCATGGCCATCACGGTCGTCTTGCCCGCCCCCGTCGCCAATTTCAGGGCCAGTCGCATCAGGTCGGGGTTGGCTTCCGCGTTGGCATCAGCCAGGAACTTGAGGGTTTCCTTCCCGGTCTTGCTCTGTTGCGCCACTTCGGTCAGCCAGATGGTCGTCTCGACGGCCTCCACCTGACAGAAGAACGGCCGCAGACTGCTGAATTGATGAAGCCGCCAGTGCTTCAATAACCGGGCGGTTTCCGGCGTGACCTGCCAGTGTGCCGAATCGGGAATGGCCCGCCATTGTTCGACTTGTCGGCGAACCTCGTTGATGCGCGCAGTCACATCGTACTGTTGTTCCCGCGTTGAAAGTCCTTCGCCCTCGTCAAAAACAAGCTCTTGTTGCTTCGTACCTGCCCGCCGTTTTCGCGGCTTGGGAATCGGCGTGATGAACTCGGCCCGCCGTCGGGCCTCAAGTATCTGCTGAGTGGGCTGCCCTTGGGAATCCAGTTCCCAGTGCCGCCGGGGCGGTGCGTAGGGGGAGTTCAGAATCGGATGGTCAAAAAAGGAATCGGCCATGGTCACATCCTGGCAACCGGACGCCGGACTACGAATTGAACGGAGTCATCAGACCGGCGTTCCCGTGGGGAGGAAGGCAACGAGTGATCGCAAGGGAAAGCGACATTGTTGTATGAGGGCCGGACGATGACGCACAGGGATGTCATTTTTTGGATAATGACCTGTTCCCGTCGCCCGTCGGAACCTGTTCTTGGGTCGTAAAAAGAGTGATTCTGCCTCGCTGACGACCGGTCATCATGAGACCGATCATCGCGCATTTTGCGGCAATTCCGAAAACCCATGACCCCAAATGACTAAAAATGACTCGACTGTCGCAATGTGGCCTGATGCCGACACGTTTTGTTGACGAACGCTCGAAAATGTGTCGGGAACACTTGCGAGTAAGTGAAAGTCTTTTGCGAGTTCCCGCTGTCTCTTACTCATGACATTCAGGGCAATACCCGCCTGATTATGTTGGCGTTGGCAAGTTCAGCCGAGGCACTGATGTTTGGTGAGGCAAAGATGGAACATGAGGCGATTGCAATTCAACGACGCTTGTTCAACGATCTGCAAATTCGCATGCTCACTCTTAACTCTTCTTGGCTCACGCCGGATGTTCGCAATCTCGCCGCCGGTTGCGACGACGTAGACATTTTGAACCACGGCCGACAACCGGGCGAGCATGTCCGGGGTTGTTGGGTCGTGGATTTGACACTTGGAAAGAAGTGATGACGGATCTCTCCCAATTCTCGCCGAATCACCTTCCCGTCTTGCCTCGTCGCCGCGATTGGCGAATCGGCTGCCTCGGGGCGGGCTTCATCATGCGGGACTGCCATTTGGTGGCGTATCGTGAGGCCGGGTTCAACCCCGTGGCCATCGCCTCGCGCGATCCGGCCAACGCCCGCGCCGTTGCCGGGCGGCACGGCATCCCGACCGTCCATGCCACCATTGATGAACTGATCGAAGACCCGTCGATTGAGGTGCTGGACATCGCCGTCCCGCCGGATGTGCAACCGGCTCTGATCCTGAAGGCAGCCAGGCAAAAACACCTTCGCGGCATCCTCGCCCAAAAACCGCTGGCGATGACCGTCGCCGAAGCAACAGCCTGCGTGGAAGCATGCGAATCAGCGGGAGTTGTGCTGAGCGTGAACCAAAACATGCGGTTCGATCAGTCGGTGCGGGCAATGAAGGGCCTGCTCAATTCGGGCGACCTCGGGGACATCGTGCTGGCGAGCATCGACATGCGGGCAATTCCCCATTGGATGCCGTGGAGCGAACATCTGCATTCACTGTCCACGTTCGTGATGAGCATTCACCACTTGGATACTTTCCGCTACTGGCTCGGCACCCCCGACCGCGTGCTGGCCAGCACGCGACCCGACCCGCGAACCAAGTTCCCCCACACGGACGGCATCAACCTTTACATCCTCGAATACGATTCGGGGGCACGGGCCACCGGTTGGGACGACGTCTGGACCGGCCCCGCCCGCGAAGGCGCCGCTTCAGACATCGGCATCCGCTGGCGCGTGGAGGGGACAAAAGGAATGGCCAAAGGCACCATCGGCTGGCCCGGCTACCCCGCCCGCGTCCCCAGCACCCTCGATTACACCCTCTCGTCCGCCAACGAATGGCACAAACCCCGCTGGCCGGAAGTCTGGTTCCCGGACGCCTTCGTCGGAACAATGGCCCAACTGTTGGTGGCGCTGGAAGACAACACCCCGCCCGAAATTTCCGCAAGAGACAACTTGGAAACGCTCGCCCTGTGCGAAGCCGTGTTCCGCTCCGCGGCCGAGCATCGCGTGACCACCATGCGGGAGTTTTTGCCCTGAACCCAAAGAGGCAATCGCTGTCAATCTTGACATCCCCGCCCACGCCCCATAATTTAGGGTGACGGTCGCTTAGCTCAGTTGGTTAGAGTACTAGCATGACACGCTAGGGGTCACAGGTTCGAATCCTGTAGCGACCAATTCCGTAAGTCCATTGCCGAACGGTGTTTACGTTACCTGTCTTGCGTGAGACAGTGCGGCCCGCAATCCGGTCAAAAACGGTCACTTGACCGTTTTTCGGAATCGCACCGCATGTCTCGATCCCTTCCCAAGTTGCGCCGTCACAAACATTCCCAACGCGGCGTGGTCACTTTATCCGGCAAAGACGTTTATCTCGGCCATTGGCCGCCCGGCAAAAAAACTCCCCCCGAAGAAGTTTGGGCCAACTATCAACGCGAGCTTGCGGAGTGGCTCGCCGGTGGAAAAATCCGGTCAGAACCTGTCAGATCCGTTTCGCCGCAAATCATCACCGTTTCCATGCTTATGGCGAGATTCTGGAAACACGCCGAAATTCACTACCGTCAGACCAGCGGCCAGCCGGGAAACGAACTCCATTGCTTCCGATCCGCGCTCCGGCCGGTTCGCGAGTTGTATGCTTCGCTCCCCGTCGCCGAGTTTTCACCGTTGAAACTAAAGGCCGTCCGGGTCGAATTGGTTCGCCGGGATCTGTCCCGCGAGAACATCAACAATCTCATCCGTCGTGTTCGCCACGTCTTCAAGTGGGGAGTCGAAAACGAACTTGTCCCGCCGAGCGTGTTGCATGGGCTTCAAGCCGTGGCGGCATTGAAGAGGGGACGCACCGAGGCGAAGGAAGGACGGGTCGTCCGGCCGGTCCGTCCCGAACTGGTGGAGAAGACGCTCCCAACGCTCCCGCCGGCCGTGGCTGACATTGTCCGGCTGTTGACGCTCACCGGCGCCAGGTGCGGCGAGATCTGCCAGTTGCGGCCGTGCGATCTCGACCGCTCCGGGCCTGTCTGGCTGTTCACGCCGGAAACCCACAAGAACGCCCACAAGGGGAAAAGCCGGGTCATCGCCATCGGGCCAAAGGCTCAGGCCGTCTTGCTGCCCTTGCTCGCGGATCTGCAACCGGATGAGTACGTGTTCAACCCCTCGCGTGGGATGCGCAAGAAGAAAGCCAAACCGGTCCGGGCGAAGGGCGTCAGGTACACAACCCATGCCGTTGGCCGGTGCGTGACGCGGGCGTGCGAGATGGCTTTCCCGATGCCGGAAACGGCCGGGCCGGAATGGAGGCGGGAAAACTGGTGGACGCTTCACCAGTTGAGACATTCGGCCGCGACGGAGATTCGGAAAGTGTTCGGCCTCGATCACGCCCAAAGCGTTCTTGGGCATGCCGGGGCTGACATGACCCAGCGCTATGCCGAGCTGGGCGTCGAGAAGGCCGTCGAGGTGGCGTTGAAGATCGGCTAAAACACAAGTGGCCCGGCATGATGCCGGGCCACTCAACTTTCACTCGCCCTTTTGCAGCTCGATTCCGATTGCCCTCAAGACGGTTTCGGGATTGAATCCACCGACATATTTGCGAACAACACCGTCTTCTCCGACCACTTCCCTAAAGGTCACGGCATCCCTGTCCGGCCCTGACCGAGCCGAGTGAGGCAAGCCGTCACCGGCCGGAATGGCCGGGAGAGCGGGCGTCGCGGTCTTCCCGCCGGCGACATCCACGGTTATTTTCTGTCCGAGGCGGATCGCGTCCAGTGCCTCTCGCATCGTCATGCCGATAACCGGGGCGTACCTTCCATCCGGCCCCAACACAAGAACCTGGCCGCCAGCCAGCTCTTCGAGAACGTGTTTGTCACTCATGATCAGAACCCCAAGGTTTCAAGAAAATCAAACTCTGAATAGACGCGCATCACATAGACGCACTTCGGCCGCATCACCAGTGAGTCGGCAACCTTGTCATCTTTGTGTTCGTAGAGAACCCACAGGTAATCCCAGCCGCGTTTGAGCGGCACGGTGATCTGGTCGTTGATGGGCAGGTTTTTCAAAGTCGGCGAGTAGGCAAACTGGTAGGTGAGCGACCATTTTTTGTCGGCGTCCGTGTAGCTGCCGTCGGTTCCCAGAAACAGGATCTCACGCGGAAAGAACCCCTGCCACGCAACGGCGTTCATCTTGCATGAATGGAAACAGAGTTTGGTGAAACGGCCGACCGTCAGCGACGGAACCTTGAAAGAGACCTGGAACTTCGGGTCCGGGGCATGGATCTCCACCCCCTCGACGCCGTTCGGTCCGACGTTGATTGCGTTGCCGTAGTCCGGCACTTTGTTGGCCTCCGCCAACGCCGCTCCTTCCGCCGACTCATAGGCGGTCTCGGCCGCGTCCTTGGCCGCGAGGGCAACCGTCACCGCCTCGGCGAGTTCGGAGTTTTCCGGATCGGCGGCGGCCGCAAACACGGCGGCCGCCCAGGCGGCGTTGGCGGCGTCAAAGGTCGCCTGGGCGTCGTCGGCCGCCTGGTCAAGTCTCTTTTGGTCGGCCGTCACCGAATACTCGGTCGAAAAAGCCTGCGTGATGTGCTGCGTCCCACCGCCCGTGCTGAACGACATATCACGGCCGAACCCCATCGTCAGTTCTTGATTCGGGTCCGTCCCCGGAGCCACGTTGCCCTCTCCCTCGACGGACGTCCCGTCCGGGTTGGTCGTCTGGGTCGGGGAGGAGCCGGCCGAGGCGTTGTCGTCGGCCTTGCCGCTGGAATAATTCACGGTGACGTAGTAATTCCCGGCGCCTTGGTTGTCGGTGTCGATCTTGTCCTTCAACAGCGTGCCGGTGCCCGCCGGTGAATAAGTCGCCGGGGCGGCGGCGTTGGCCAGCGCCCATGCTTCCTCCTCGTCGGCGGCTCCCGTGACGAGGAACCTCCACGGGGCGGAGGCGCTGTCACGCCCGATGGACAGGTTGCGAGAATCGTGCAGTTCGTGAATCGTCGCGGCCATCAGAACCTCCGAAATGAAAAGGCCGGTCGGTGACCGGCACGATATTGCCAGGCTCACCCCAGATCACGCCCCCGCCGACTTGACGGCACCCGTCGGATCAGCCAGCGCGGCGCCGAAGTCGAACACACAACGCCAGGTGACTTTCAATTGTTCCGGCGTCGTCGCCATGTCGAACTGCTCGATGACCGGCGCGTCGCGTCCCTCCAGGTAAGCCACGACAACCGCCTCGGCCGAGGGATCGGCGAAGAGATACCATTCGGTGGCCCCGAGCCGCGGTTCGACCACCAATTGAATGTCACTCCCGGAGAATGGATTACCGGTCGGGGCGTTGGCGGCCGTCTGGTTCGTCAGCAGTGAATTCAGAATCGTGCGGCCGGTGACCTCCAAGGCCGTCGAAACCAGAAGCGTCCTCGGCGTGAGGGTGAGGTAGTCCCCCTCACGGGACTTTTGCTCTCGCAGCTTTTGAACGGCCGAGGCCAGCGACGTCACCGACAGGGCCGAGGCCCCGCCGCTCAAATAGTTCTTGTTGCCGGTCCCGAAGAACGAGCCGGCGTTCGCCGACATGACCGAGTAAACCAACGTGGCGAGCGTCCGGGCCGAGCCTTTCGCCATCGCCGGCGGAAGTTGGTCCAAGATGCCCAAGTCATCATTGATGATCGTCGTCCGGTCCACCGAGAACAGCCGCGCGTATGTGTCCACCGAGTAGGTGAACTCGGCCTTGTCGTCGGCCTTGCCGTGTTCGATTTCCCCGACCGGTCCGACCTTTTTCAAGTCGACATAGAACGAAGGGCGGATCGACGTTTTCTTCCGAAAGTCAGGGACGGACTTCGCCGAAGCGAACGCGGCCCACGTCGCCGGCTGGATCGAGTAGGAATGCGACACGACGCGGCCCACCGTGTCCGCCAGGGCGTTCGCAAAACTGGCCGTGCTGATGCCGCTGGAGGCCATCGGGCCGAACGAGCCGAAGGCCATTTTGGCAATGGAACTTTTGTCATTTGGAACCGGCTGGTCGGTGGTCTGGCCAAGAAACCATTTGGCCGCGTCAACCATGCTGCCGAAGCGGGCGCCGTCGGCGATGGCACAAACCCGGTCGCCGTAGTTGTGAAGCGCGGCCGCCTCGTGTCCGCATCGCAGCATCAACGACGCCTGGACAATCGAGGCGGCGTTTGGCGCCGGGTATTGACGGGCTTGACGGTGATGAAAGCCGGCCGGCGTGTACATTGCCGGGACAGTTTGGGTAACGTAAGTCGAGGTCGGTGCCGTGGAACGCGAGCTTCGGAGGGCGTCCAGTTCCAGCCGCATTTTCGTTCTGGCCAGATCCCAGCCGCCCACGATGGCCTCTCCGGCCACCGTGGCATTTTCCCCGCACATCGAGACGATGGCGTTGATTCTCGCGTTCTCCGTGGTGCCCCGGTCCGCGCTTCCGTTCGTGTTGCCGGCCGGAAGAGTGGCCCCGGCGGTGGCATCCCCTCCCGTGGCGGCCATATGAGCCCGCCACGCGGCCTGAAGGGCGACCTTCAAATCGGGGGTGAGGGCGTCCGGGTCATGTCCCAGGGATCGCACATAGGATTCAAAATTCATCGGTCTTGCTCCCCGGTCTCGCCGGTGGGTTGCGGGCGGTTTGCCCTGGTCAGATTCGGATTCCGTGGTCGGTTTCGAGGATGGCTTGCAGGGCAACGAAATGAATTTCCCTCGCCTCCCGGTTGTCGGCGGTCGTGAGCATCAGGGCGATCTGCCGCAAGTCCAGATGCGGGATTCCTTCGGGCGGCGCCAGCGGGCCGGCCTCGCGGAGAGTGTCCAAGTGTTTTTGCATCGGGTGCTTCTTGGCGTCGTGGCGAGATCCGGGGATCCACTCCCGGCGAACCTCCAGCGTGTTGGCGAGCTGGATCACGTCCACGGCATTCCACTCGAATTCTTCCGATTCAGACACACCGGGAAATCCGATCAGCCTTCGCCTCGCCAGGTCCTCGGCCGACTCGGCCGAGACGGCGTATTCGCCGGCTTCGCGGAGAAGGATGGCGGCCAGCGTCGAAGACAGCGGCCAACTTTCCGGGAAAGAGGCCCGATCCCACCAACCGGCGGCGCGAATCTGCTCGCGGGCGTCGTTCTCCTCGTCGACGGGATCGGCCGGCAGGCCTGGAAACGGAAGTGGTTTTGATTGGCTCATGTGTTCATCATTCCCCGGATTGTGATTTGTTGAATTCCGATTCCAGCCACTTCGCAAACAAAGCGGCATAGGCGGCCGGGTCGGTGGCATTAGTGGCCTTTTCCAGTTTCCACCGTTCCACCGTCACGCCCCGGAAGCCGCAAGGGCAAACTCTTTGCCGGTCAATCTGCCCCCGGCCTGGCCGTGTCTTGCGAACCCCCGAGACGGGGCGTTTGCACTTCGGGCACGACAGGCCATTCGGCCGTGATTTGGGGGCGGCCTTCGGTTGCTCGCGTTCCATTCCCGTCCTTTCGTGTTCATTGGAAAACTAACTTTGTCTAAAACGCGGGCTGTTCCCGTGTGGGGCCGGCGTTCCTGGCCGATGCTGGAGGGACCCGCTGCCTTGTTCAAAAGCGTGATCGGTCTTCGGGTCCCTCTCGAAGGCCTGGCCGGCGGCACGTCACACGGGAACAGCCGGGCAATGGGACAGGCTTTCTTTCATCCTCGGCGGTCATCTCTTCCGCGATCCGGGCCATTCGCCGTTCAATGTCTCTCAAGTCGCCCATGATCATGGCTCTCTTGTGAGGGTCGAGGGGAACGGCCGTGCAGTCGTTGATGACGATGGCGAGCGAACCAATGCGACCGGCGGCATTCTGAAGCGGCTTGCCGGGCTCGATGATGAAAGACATGGGTGGGATCCTTATGTTGGGGGTGCTAATGACTCCATGATTCTCACGGCCCGGTTGCCCGAGCCAAATGCGTCTTTTTGGCGTGATTTAGGGGAAGGTGAAACCCGCGAGAATTGCGTCGGCCCACGATGGCCACCGTGGGGCAGTGTCAATCAATGACCTGAATGAGCTGAATGACCTTTCTGGAGAATGTATTATTCTAATTATTATTTATTAATAATAATCTGCGGTCATTCAGGTCATTCGGGTCATTTAGGTCATTGATTAAAAGACAGGTATTGGTCGAACATGCGTTGCGTTTTTTTTTCGCAGAACGTAGGCAGCAAAAAAAGCTCATTCAGGTCAATTGACCTGAATGAGCTGAATGACCTAAATGGGTATCATGAAGGCAGGTTTTGACCGACGGGCATCTTCTCGGGATCGCCGTAGGCCAATTTGTTTCGTCCACCAAAACCGCTTTTTAGGGATTGCAATCCTTCTTCACTCAAGGAGCTGATGGCCCGCTTGAAACATGTCTCGTTGTAGCCAAGTGCCTCGGCCTCAGCCTTCAGATCTTCTCTGCACCAAGCGTATTGTTTTCCAACGCGATCCCTAAGCCATCGAATGCACGCACCCTGTTTCCCTCGGCCGATCTCATTTGGAGACTGTTTCTGAAGCACCGCGTCGGCACTGAGGTTCACTCTGCCGGCGGGCGCAACAACTTTCAGATTTTCAGCCAACCGGTCTCGTCCGGCTAAAGACAGGTCGGAGAACTCTTCGGCGGACAACACGGCATCGGCCTCCCCGTCAGACAGCGCCCGAAGCGTGAAGCCAAAACTTTGCCGGTCGATACCCGGCACGTTCTCCTTGACAACCACAAATACTTTCTGGTCATCCACGTCCGGATTGTCACCAACCATGCACACCACCCGGCATGCGTCCCGGAAGGCGGTCGAACCCACGATCCGGTTGATGGCCGTCGCGGTCGATGACTTGTTCAGATGGGCGATCAGGAGGACGGTGACGCCGGTCTTCTCGGCGAGGGCAATCAGCGGATCGAGCATGGTCCGAACCTCGGCCGAGGAATTCTCATTCAACCCGGCCCGGCCGATAAACGACATGATCGGGTCGATGACCAGCAGCCGGATTGAAGTGTTGGCCTCAACCGTGCGAACCATAAGATCGATGTCCCGCAGGTCAAACGGCTTAACCGAGCCGTCGGCCAGTCTGGTTCCATCGACCGTATGGACGCGATCCAAATCGGCCCCCTCGGCAAGAAGGTGAGGGATGATGGTATCCTCAACGGAGTCCTCGACTGAGGCGAGCAACACGTCACAAGCCGGCGGCGGTCTGTATTCAAGTCCGAAGGCCGGGCGGCCGGTGGTGAGACAGGCAATCAGATGGCGGACGAGAGTCGATTTCCCCATCCCGCCGACGCCGGCAATGGCGGTGAGTTTGCCCGAGGGAATTCTTCGGTCCACCAGCCAGGTGATTTCCTTCGCCTTCCGTCCCTTGAGCGGACGAGTCTCAAGAAAGGCCGCGTCGGCCGTCGAATGATGGCCGTTCGGTGAAGTGGGCTTGCCATTCCTTCCAGCGATGGAAGGCGTCCCGAAACCAAGTTTGACGATGGCCCTGGCGGCCTCGCTTTGGTTGCCGCCGTGGTTGAGGGCGGCGAATGTCCGGAACTTCCCGTAAGTGCCAACGTCGATCCCCGCCGAGGAAGAGAACACATGAAGGAGCGGCCGCTGGTGTACCCTGTCACGACAAAACCCGATCGTGGCCGACACGCCTTTGTCTTTGCCCGGCCGGGTCAGTTTGCCATTTTCCCAATCACCTCGGAACAACTTCCAGCCTTGTTCTTCGAGCGTGGTCTGCCAGTCCGGTCCTCTCGCATCGTAGTCATCACCCGGAGTCAATCCGTCTCCCCTGCATTTGACAGAGGGCGGCTTTTCCTCATGCCAGGTGTTGAACGACCGGGCCAGGTCAAGTATGAGCGTTCGCTCATCGGGCGTGATCCGGTTGACACTCGCAAGATCACCGACGCCGAGGGCGGCGTATTCGTAGGTTTTTTGCAGCACATGGCATGGCGGCGGTGAACCGGGTACGAGGGCGTATCCACCTTCGCCGCGTGTCTCGATTGTCGTCACCCAAGAGGGCGGCTTGCCGTTTGGTTTCCGCACAAGAAAGGCTTCGCGTTCTTCATTGGTGGAAGGCCGCTTGGCGAGCACAGCACTGCTCTTGACCACATCACAGCGATACCACGCATGGGCGCCAGTGGATGGTGTGTGGACAATCACCAATCTGCGAAGGAGATCCGGGGCGAGTTGGTTAAGTTCGTCGGCCCACTGCTCGAAGAAACCGGGCTCGTCGAAATCGATGCACTCCAGTCCGCCGGAGACTTTTCCACCGATCACCGCAACACCGCAAAGACGGCCGCCGAACCAGCGATGAAGCTGCCGGTGGTCCGCGATCCGATGCATCCAAGGCTCCCACTCTCCTTGCGTGGCCGGTGCCTTGGACCCGTCAGGTTTGATCGGAATGACCGAAAGGCCGGCGGCCACCAGCTCAGACGCGACGTCCAATGGTGTTTTTGCCGGACTGGCTGTTTCCATTATCCAAGTGTTTCAAAAATGCCCCGGGCAGTGGGGCGGTAATGTTGGCGAGAATTGGCTGGGAGAATCGTCACTTCTGAAGACTGTCAAATCCCGGCCGCGTCCAGCTCGGCCTCGGCATCCGCATGTTCCCGGCCGGGCGTGAGTGGGGCGGCGTCCGGGATCGGCCGGCCACTGCGGGCGGCCGAGGTCACTTCAATGAACCGTCTCAGGGCGGCCTCGGTGTAAACAACCCGGTGGCCGACGTGGAGGACTTCGAGCTTGAAAACCCGTCCGCCAATCGTCAGGCCGTGAGTCCGCCATCGCCAAATTGTCATGGGCGACATCGGGCGCTCTGCGTTCGTGAGCTGCGTCAACCACCGACACGCGGCGGCCGTGCTAAAAGTTCTTCCTTCGTCTAGTACCATATAACTCCCATAATCTGAACATTGAGGGCTGTATCAACAGCCCTCATAGATGAACATACCTACACCATGCGTTTATTAGCAAGCTGAGTGTCGGTGAAAATCTCAAAAAGCCTTGTTTTTCCGAGGAAATTGCAATTTTCTTGGTGAAAAACCCGTTCCTCAAACCGGATCACGCATCAACCGGGATCTCAAATTCCCGGCTCATCATGCCCATCTTCTCCCCGTCCTCAGCCAGAGGCCATACGCAAACGGTGATATCGGCGTCCTTCTCGAACTCCGGGAGAATGCGGCGAAGTTCCCTCCCCACGGAGGCCAGCAGGGATTTCAATCTTGCCGTCGGCACGATCTCCGGCGGACACACCAACGCATAGCTTCGGGGCGACATGACGGCCGCCAGATCTGGAAGGTCTTTCATGATTCACCCTCCCCACAATCCGGGCGCATCAATCCGTAAGTTCCAAAGGCTTGGCCGTTCTTGGAACCGACCGCGATCATCCTCTCCCACGCGGGATGCTTGCGAAACACATCCTTCATCCGGGAACCTTCGTAGTCGGTCTTTTCCATCAGCCATGCCTCGGAGACCCACGGCGTCCCTTTTTCCCACGCAGCCCAAAGCAGGGCGACAACCGACGCCTGACGCGAGTTGAAGGTGAACATCCTTCCGAACCAGATCACGCACGCAAAGTCCGGCCCGTGTGAGGCAGTCTCGCCTTCGGTTTTTCGGCCGGCTTCATCAGTTGATTCGCTCATGTTTTTTCCTTTCGTGGTTATTCCTTCTCGGCGGCCGTCTTCGCGGCGTTGGCCACGCAGACCATCTTCCGCAGTTCCTTGATCCGCGTTTCAACGTCGTCGAGGTCGAAGCCCTCACCGCACTCCTTGCAGTGGAACGACTGGCAATCGGAGAGAACGAGGCACACGCCGTCCTCGGCGTTGCAGAGGATGCACTTGATGTTCATCGGACGCACTCCCTCGGAGCCGGGGCGTTGACCTTGTAGCCTCTCGCCCGGAGGATGCGGGCGAGCAACCGTTCCCGCCGCGATCCCCGGAGCGTCGGGACAAAGCCCTTCCACAACCGCCGCCGGAGTTGCGGCCACGAATTGCAGCTCGTGCAACTTCTCACCAACGGATCAAGTTCCTTGTCCCGTTCCTCCATCGCGGCCAGATGGGCAAGCCCCCTCGGCGTGATTTCGCAAATGGTGGATGTTTCCCGTGCCAGTGTTCCCGTCATGGTTTCTTCCTTGTCGAATGTGATCGGGCGATGTGAAAGAGAGCATATATGTAATGTCATGACATTACAACTAAAAATATGAAATGACAAAACTGAAATTGCCAAGGCAATCAATCGAAGTTACTTTTAAGGTGTCTTAGGACATGAGAGGACTTATCATGCTGGCTATGGCCAAGAAGCCCCAAAAAACTCCGAAACGATCAGGCGTGCCAATCCAAACTTATGTTGGGGAAGACACGCGAGCCGCACTTGACCAGTTCATTGAGGCGCAGCGGCTAAAGCCTAGCCTCACGGAAGTTGTTGAAGTGGCGATTCAGGATTTTCTAATCAAGGAAGGCTTCTGGCCGCTCAAGCCAAAAGCCGACTCAGACAAGAAGTAACCCCTCGGCCGGCGTTCCCCGGGCAGTCCCAGACCTGCTATAAAAACAGTCCGTGACCATCGTCACGGGTGCGTCGGGGGTGCAATTCCGCGCATGAAGAGAGCCGGACCTGTTGCGAGCGGGTCCGGCTCGTTTTGTTTTGCGGTGACCGGATTCTGACCGGATATCAACGCATGTTGATTTCGGCATATGGCTTGTTTTACCGCAATTCCGTGCTGTCAAAAGTCAGGCTTTGTTTCCTCTTGCAAGCCACTTCTCGTTGCCGTAAACTCCGAATTCCCAAGCGATTGCGGGCTGAACAACACCGGCTTTTTGGGTGGATGACACGCTAGGGGTCACAGGTTCGAATCCTGTAGCGACCATTAGAATATCGTGACTTGAACGGTCGATAATTGTCCCGATTTGCTTAACCCCTTGTTTCTCAAGGGGTTTTGTCGTTTCCTGTCCAACCCCGGCTTGTGCGGATTCTGCTGCGGCTTTTTAGAAGTCTTCTTCCGTCACACCCAAGTAATGCTTGGCGGCCACTCGCTCCGAATTTCCCAGCCAAACACAAACAACGTGCGCAGGATGTTCCCGCCTCAATTCCGTCTGCCGACTGGCTCGAAGATTGTGAAACAATCGAGGCCATTAAACCACCCCCAAGTCCCGAAGCGTTTTCTCAAGAAACTTTCGATAGATCGGGAGAGCGTTCGGATACTGCCGAACAATGTGAACGGTTCCTGGTTCGGCTTCATCAAAGGCAGCTTCGAGATACGGACGAAGTTCAGGAAAGATCGGGGTAATCGCTCTGCGTGCCCCTCATGATGCTGTGTCTTCGGGCTTTGCACTCGGAATCGGTCTTGGTCCCAAAGCACATCGGCCCATGTCAGCAATTGAATTTCACTCGGACACCGCAACCCACCGAACCGAGACATGGCGAACACCAGGTGGAGTTCGTTGGAGGGGCATGAGGCCATTACCTTTTCCAGCGTTTCCAAGTCCACGAAATGCCAGTTCGCCAGGTTCGATTCGCTACCGCCCTTCCCCCTTCCCCCCTCCATCGGGTTTGAGGGAATCAGTCTCTTGCGGACCGCATGCCGGAACATTGTCCGCACGGCCTTCATGGTTCGGGCCGATGTCGCCGTTTCGCACAGGGCCAGCGCATATCAAACATGCTCTTGGAGCATGACTTCCGTCAGACTCGCTGGTTCGTCCGTCGTCATGACGGGTTTCGCGCCGGGCATATCCGAACGCCCTCACCAACGGCTACTGCTCCCTCAGGGTAAAGTTCTCCGGGACCAGGGCCGGATGATAGGATCGGAGGTCCGAACAGCCCGGCCCCGGCGTCGCGGGTTTCGAGATGGCGGTATTGGAAGTCCTCCAGATCGCGTTCGACGGCCTCGCGGAAAAACGTCTCGATGGCCTCCGCAAGTTTGGGTTGGTTGTCCCTGACCGCGATCACATCCCCGCCTCCCCGGCGACGATCCGGGCGGCGATCTCCTTTTGACAGCCCGTCGCGCGGATCGCGCGTTCAGTAAAGCGGTTTGTTGGGGACTTGCAACACTACAATGACCCCGCGATTGGACGGCCCGAACAATCTATGTTCCCGTCGTTTGATCAATGGCTGGCGACGTCGATTTTAGAGCGCCTGAAGGCACTTGATGGCCGAAAGGAGGAGGTGATGTTCTCCGTGCTGTTTGAAGTCCGCCCGAAATCCGACCAATGGGACGCCTATCTGGGCCTCGCCAAAATGCTCAGACCAGAATTGGAGCAGATCGAGGGCTTTGTCGATAACATCCGCTATCGCAGCCTCACCCGCGAGGGATGGATACTCTCGCTTTCCGGCTGGCGCGGCGAGAAGGCCCTGGTTCGCTGGCGCACCAAGGCAAAGCATCACGATGTTCAGGAGAAGGGTCGTCGTGAAGTGCTTCAAGACTACCATTTGAGGGTTGGCCAGCTGACTCGGGACACCAACCCTCCGCAGGACGTCGTTTTGCGTGAACAGCGACTGGATGAGACGGAGACAGGCGAGGGGACCACGTTGACCCTGATTGACGCTGCAAGACCGCCCGAATGGGTCAAGGAAACCGCTCCCGAGGATGTCGCCAAATGGCTGGGGCTTGCACCTTCCGCTCCGGGACTGGTCGCCTGGGATGTCTTCGACGCGGTGCTGACACCCGGGAAAATCATCCTGCTCGCGTCGTGGCGTGACGAGGCGGGGGCTCTGGTTTTCGAGGGGACCCTGTCGTTGCAAGAAGGGGCAAGAATGCGCCGTATCCGGGTGGTGCGTGATTATGGCATGTTTGACCGACGGGAGGCTCCCCAGTATTACCCTGATGTCACCCCGGCCGACACCGATTCGTGAGCCGTCGTCTCCGCAAATGACTCATAATTATTTTCCCGGCGTGAATGTCTTGAGCAATAGAGTCACTTCGCCCGGTCCGATGCTACATTGGTGCTTCACGCAACCAATTCCTGGCACGTACCAATTTGATTCCTTTTGAGGAAATTTCTTTGACTCAATGGACGAATCAATCCGAATCGCCTTGAACTTGCCCGCCGGAACGACCACCTCTTCTTCGCCAGCCACCACATAAACCGTTTTTCGGCCAGGCGAATCCACCACCTCCCAAGTGTCACCTTTCGTGGCTGGCAATTTCAATATCGGCCGCCCATGATCCTGTGAATCGGGATCAGTCTGAAACAGGCCATTCGTCGAGACGTGACATTTGAATTTGCCTCCTTGTTCTCCGTTGAAATCTTTGCTCAATGAAACCACAAATTTGCCATCTTCCACCTCAACTGCGGTGACGATTTCAATGATTTCGCCTCCTGACGCGCCGTCGGGTCCACGGCCGTGGCCTACATAGACTCTTTTGTCACCCACCTTGGTCGGGAAATAAAGGATCGGCTTGTCTTTCGGGATCGGGGCGGCAAAGACAATTGATGCGGTGAGCAGTAAAAGAATGGAAAATCGCATGGCGGCTCCTACTTCCCCGGTGTGAATGACTTCATCACCCTGGCATAACCTCCGTCCTTCCCGGCATGCTCGTCCTTCACCACACCGACCGCCGGAGCATACCAGAGTGACGACCGCCTGGCTGCTCCCGAGGATTCGTACTCGACGTCGATCCGAAATGCCTTAAACTTTCCCGCCGGGACTTCCACATCTTCTTCCTTCGCTGCCTTGTATTGGAATTTCAATGTCGTTGTCCCGCCCCGGTTCGCCTCGGCAGTCCAGGTCGCCCCCGGCTTCAGCGGGAACTGAAGGACACAGTACGGCTCGGCGAACACCGTTCCCAGTTGGGACATCCGGAAGAGTCCCTTTTCGGTAATCCGCATTTGAGACACCTCTGGTCCGACATTCCCCGCCACCTCGCGTCCGATTGACACGATTGTCGCTCCGTCTTTCGTCTCGACGGCCGTCACGACCTCGATTATTTCCACGGTCGAGTCCGGATTCCTGATCTCCATCACCCAGCGGTCTCCGACCTTGGCGGGGTAGTAGGGGCCTGTTCGTTCGTCTTTCAGCCTGGGGGCTGAGTCGGCCGGGATGGCGAGGGCCAGAACAAAACAGATGACCGGCAGTCGTGACATGGCAGTCCTTCGGTGGAAAAAGACATTCTACTTGGGAATGGGCGTTACTTGCCCGGCGTGAACGACTTCAGAACCGAACTTGTCTCCCGGCCCCCTGATTTGGTCATCAGTTTCACCAAACCGACTCCCGGCGCGTGCCACATCGTCATGCGAGAGTATTCCTCTGTCGGGGTCATGACAGCCGTCTCCACTTTGATCGCCTTGAATTTCCCCGCCGGAACCTCGACTTCCTCCTCCCCCATGCAAGCGCTTTTGAAGATCACTCCCCCGGCTCCCTTGGAGGTTTTCATTGACTCCCAAGTGTCGCCTTTTTTGGCGGGCAGTTTCAGAAAGGTGATCGGCACGTCAATCGGGCCTTGAGGAGGCAGGGTCAGTTCCGTCTTGGACACCAGCATCGTCTCAATGGCTGGCGCGCCTGGCTTTCCGGTGGGTTTCACCACGACCGTCAGCACCCCGTCCTTTTCTTCCACGGAATCGACAGTCGAGGATTTATCGGTGGTCTTCCCGTTGGCCGTGACCTCACGAACCACGGTGTCGCCAACTTTGGTGGTGTAGTAATAAGTGGGTTTGTCCTTGGGTTGGGCAAAGATGGGCAGGCACAAGGTCAGCAAGGCGAGAACGGCGAATCGCATGGCGTCTCCGGAGGAGGGTAAGTTATCGTACCACGCGGCCCGGTTGCAATCAACTTACGTCAGGGCGTGGAAGCGGCCG
>NZ_JH636439.1:198258-202698 GCF_000255705.1 Zavarzinella formosa DSM 19928 | reverse complement strand
CGGGAGCTTATCGGCATCCCCCACGTTGAATAACGGAATGGCCCTGCGGCCGAAGGCGTCACGCAGTGACCGAAGCAAAGCGGAGTGCTGGAAGGACCGGCCCGTCAGGGAGACGCCCAAAAACTCGTTCATCGGCAATGTGGCGAGATGGTTGGAACCGGGGCAATCTGGGTTGCATCTGGCACGCTGTTTGTTATCTTCTTCCTTCGCCAACGTAAGACGCGAAGGCATGGGTGAGGGCGGCGAGAGCCGATGCCATGACGGCACGTTCAACCTTGACGGATCGGCGGGCAGATTGTGGTTTCTGCGGACTCCTCACGAGCACTTGATCGCCACCGCACCGGCTCCGACCAGCGCCACCGCCAGCACCCGCCAGCGAGACACTCGCTCCCGCAACACCAATACCGCGATCAGCGCGCCAAACAGGATGGACGTTTCCCGCAGCGCTGCAACCAAGGCGATGTCCGCGCGGGTCATTGCCCATAATGCCAGTGCGTAAGACGCGAATGAACTCCCGCCTCCGAACAACGCGATCCTCCACCAACGTCCCGAGGCGACTGCTTCCCTCCGGCGACGGATGAAAAATGCCGCCGGTGAGAAGCCCAAGGCGGTGATGACCAACATCCAGCCCGTGTAACTGAACGCATTCCCCGAACGCCTCGCCCCCACGCCGTCCACCATTGTGTACAGCACCACAATCGCCGCCGTCGCCAGAGCCAGCCCCGCCGGAGCGAACTTCTGCCCGGCCGAGGCGCGGGCTCCGAACGCGAGCAGCAGCACGCCACTTGCAATGAGGAACACTCCGGCCCATCCCAACGCCCGAGGCCACTCGCCAAGCAGCAAAGCCGCGAAAATGGCCGTGAGGCCAGGGGCGGTTCCGCGCATCAGTGGGTAGACAAGGCTCAGGTCGCCGACGCGGTACGTCACGGCAACCATCGCGAAGTAGCCGACATGCACAACTCCGGACGCCAGGAGAAACGGCAGCGATTCGGTGGCGGGAAACGGAAGGAAGGCGAGAAACGGGGTAGCCACCAGCGCGGCCCCGGCGGCGATTCGCGCGGTGTCGAGCACACGGTCGGTCCCGGCCCGGACGAGGGCATTCCATCCAGCGTGCAAGAGCGCCGCGAACAACACCGGGATGGCCACGTCCCACGTCATCAATCCCCCTCATACCATCAGACAGACCGCCACATCTTACGACCGATGGAGAGGGACGGCACGAATCATCCTCCCCGTCATCGAACAAGCAAACTGGACCGCGACGGAGGAGGTATTGAAGATGAGCAGGAGCAGGCCGAACCGTTTCCAGTTTTTTGGCATGAATCTCGACCTCGAAAATATGCACGACTCAAACCGCCAAGCATGTCTGCCGGTCAATCTCTTCCAGCCACGCCAAGGCCATCGGCGAAAACCAGACTGTCTTTCTCATCGACGAGGCGGGCGCCCTCAAATATTTGAAAGCGTCGAAATGGCGCTGAACCAATTACGCGGATACGGGGCTCGCCTGATTTTAATTTATCAAGGCATTAGCCAGTTGATGACTTCTTTCCCTCATGGCCAGCATGTCACCGCCCTTGGGAATCTCACGCAGGTGTACATGGGCTCTGCGAGCAGTCCACGGCCGATCTGGTGAGCAAAAGACTCGGGAATGCCACCATCGCCGTCAGTTCCCTCAACAGCGGAAGGAACTGGGGTGACAGCACGGATCAGTTGGAAAGGCGAGTTACTCGAAGGGACACAACAATGGCTACGGTATGCAACCCATTGCAAGGCCCTTGTTGCATCCGGATGAAATCATGGCATTGCCGCCAAGGGCGGCGATTGTCTACGCATCAGGGCTCAGACCGCTTGTTGTGCGTTGTGTTTTCAGGTTCGAGAGGGAATTTCAACAACTATTACGACCAAAGAAAAGGAGGCCAATCATGTTTTGGAGAAAGGTTCGATCCCCTCCGAAAGGATGATTGATGAACGAGGAAAAAGGCGATCCGAAAACACCAGTCGGCATCGCCGCCGAAGTGAGGAAACAGGCTGCGGAGAAAAAAATGCGGCCGTCTTTTTGGGCCGAGATGATGGCCGCCTTTCGTGGCGGAAGGGAAGACCTCTGGAATGCCATTATTCCGGCCTTCCTCAACGGCTCGCCCGCTTCCCGTGAGCCCGGGGCTCCGAGAAATCCGACTCAACAGATCGTCACGGATGATTTGCTGAAGGATGACAAGCCAAAGGATGTCAGGAAGTCGGTGCTCGGCCACACGTTAGAACCCACCCCTGAAAAGCCAAAGACAAACGATCAATCATTGGGCCTTTGAAAGGCGCGCCACGGCAACCTGCGGCGACGCCGAAAGGAAGAACTGATGACCGCATGGGCGCGCATGCTCGTTTTGACCCTGAGCCCGATTGACTTCATCCCCGATGTCATCCCTGTCCTGGGGTGGATCGACGACGTGGTCGACCTTGTCATCGGGGTCTCGGCCATGCTCAAGAAAACGGAGAAGCCATGAACGGCGAATCCGTGTGCCTGGCCATTCTCCTCAGCATGGCCGCATTTGCCACCCTGCTGGCTCTCATGAACCGCCGACAGGGAAAGTGACATGCCCAAACGCGCAACGCACGACACGGCCTTTCGGCTGTCCAGGGAACTCGTCTCCGTGGTGGCTCCGCGCCTCCGCGAGGAGGAAATCGGCGAAGTTTTGAAGACCCTTTATGAGATGCTCGTGACGGCCCTGACCGACCACGGCGAACGGGCCACATGCGAAAAGCGGCGGCTTTGCAAGACGAATGACGAACCCCGGCAGGAGGCCGGGGAGCCTTTGGCAGCGGATGCCTGATTCATTACCCGCCCCAGCCGGGGCACGAAGGAGAATTGCCATGTGGAAAGTGTCTCTCGCCGCCATCGCCAAGGCAGGCCGCATGATGGAAAAGAAATTCGCCAAGCCCCTCTTCACGGTCGAGCCCTGGCCCCCGCAACGGCATACTTGGCCGATTGACAGTGGGGAAGTCGTTTGGGTCGGCGTCAAGAACGGGGACATCGCCCGGTTCGAGGCCGTCAAGGGTCACATGCGGACCCACGGCCAGTGGCGGGAGTTCTGCGACGATGACGCGTATGAGAGGCTCAGCGCCGTCTGCCGGGACATTCAGGCCGCGAATCCCGGCCGGGTGATTTACCTCGGCTTTTAATCGCTAACCAACATCGCCCGTTTTCACCAACACCGAAGGAGCTGTCCATGCCCTACTATCTCGCTCCGGAAAGACACAGGGTGCTCACGGAATACTTCTGGGCGTTCTTCGCCGACCTCGGCATCGAGTCCGGCCGCCACTCGCTCGCCGCCGGCGTTCCCCTCGCGGCGGGGGAGATCACCGCCGCGAGGGGAACGCCGGCGGCGGCGACGGTCCCGCCATCACGGCACTGGTCCGGTCAGCCCCAAGCAACCCGTACCCAGAACTGGAGTTCACCACTCCGTTCGATCTGATTTTGCACCCGGAATTGTCATTGAAGCGACAGGAGAGGATTCCGCACGGATGCGGATTTTTGAGGAGCACCCATGAGCTACGAAAGCGAACGGCCGAATGGCGAACCAAGAAGCGAACCGGCATCGGAAGAAATCGAAGCTCTCATGGGTTTGTCGCCGGAGGACATTTCGCGTCTCGTTCTGTGGCTGCTGGTTGAGGAAGCCTTGCGTTGGCGGCGTCAATGCTGCCCTCGCGTGTCTCGGGGCAGTTGAGCTGGCGGCAGGAAATGGAGTACATCTTGCCCTGGTTTTTTTTCATCCATCGCTTGCCGACGGGAACCCACGTCATGTGTGATTTCTTGGGCATGGAAAATTCCCGGATGCGACGAAGATCGGACGGCAAGATTTTTTTGCGGCCACCCGGCAGGGATCGGGTTGTAAACTTTTGCAAACCCGAATGCTGCACCAGTATGGTGGCGCGACGGTTAAGACTTGTAAACCGTTTTGTAAACCAGAGGGGAGGAAACGGGGAAGGTGGTTTACAGAAATGAAAAAAACACTTTCGCGGCTAGTGCCGTAAAACCTTAATTTGTAATGATTTAACCGGAGAGGGGGGGGAAACTACTTATGCCTTTCGCTAAGTGGTTTCAGTTATGGAATTTATGTCCGTAACCCCTTATCCGGCCAATAAGTTGTGTCTGATCAGCAATATTCATCAGTGATCCGGGATTCTCAGCAATGATCAGTTTGATTGGCCCACTGTGCCAATCAAACTGATCATTTCCCGACGCCTCTTTTCGGAGGCGGTTCGGTGAAAAAGAAGACTGATGATTTATTCGACATCCTGGCGGACTTGGGCGGACAGATTCCGTCCGAGGATGCCAGGGACCGGCGGCGGCGAGAAAAGGGGCTGCCGGATGAGGCAGCCCGTCGTGATCTTGCTCTTACCTATCTGACGGTGCAGCGACGGCTGTGGCCCGCCCTTGGCAAGACG
>NZ_JH636439.1:195482-198114 GCF_000255705.1 Zavarzinella formosa DSM 19928 | reverse complement strand
TCCAACCATCGCTCGCTTGACCAGCAACTCCTCAATGTCCTGGAGGAAGCCCGGCGGCTTGACACGTTCATCCCCTGGACGCAGGTCTTTGCGGACGCCGCCATCACCGGGACAATCGCCGCTCGGCGCGGCTACCAGATGGCCAAGACGGCGGTCGCCGGTCCCGGCGGGATCTCCCGGATTCTGTTCATTGACGAGATCGGCCGGGCCAGCCGGGACGTGATCGAGTCGCTGCACCTCGGACGGCAGATTGAACAGGCCGGCAACCGGATGATCGGGGCGTCGGACCGGTTCGACTCCAACGAGCCGGACGCCAAGTTGAAACTCTTCATCTACGCCTTCCTGCATGACATGTTCGTGGACCAGCTCCGGAAGAAAGTCAAACGCGGAATGCGCGACGCTTTTTCGCGGGGGAAGAACATCGGCAAGCCAGCCGTCGGCTACAAGCTGATCCCGGTGACGGACAACCACGGCCGGCCGATCCACGACTCCGAGGGCCGGATCGCGAGGGAGCGTGTGATCGACCAGGAGGCGGCCGGACACGTTCGGGAGGCCTGCGAGTCATATGCGGATGGCGGGAAAAGCCGCGGTCATATTGGAAGACTGTTTAATCGAAAGGAGGTTGGCGGCATCCGCACCTGGGACGCGGGCAGCATCAGGCAATTGCTAGAGAGGGCCACCTACCGGGGAGTGGAGTTCTACGAGATGACCCACCGGGTCACGGACCCGGTCACCGGCGGCGTGAAAATCAAGAAACGGCCCGAGTCGGAGTGGCTGCGGCGGGAGGTGCCCCACCTGCGGATCATCTCCGACGAACTGGGGGAACGTGTCGACGCCCGGCTGGCCAGGAGCCGGGCGGCCTATGCCAGGAACAAGGGAGCCGACCGGGCGAGCCGGACCGAATTGCATCACAAGACACTGGTTCGTCCGGTGTGCGGCGCGTGTCACAAACCAATGTGGCTTGGCCGGAGCGGCCGGTATGCGAGCTATGTCTGCCTGGACGGCCGTGACGGCAAAAACGGTTGCACGTCGGGGGGTTACAAGGCCGCCCGGATCATCGACGACGCCGTGCTGGACCATCTCCGTGATGTGGTGTTTTCGCAGGAGTTTGTCGCCGAGGTAACCGCCGGTGCCAACAGATTCCTGGCCGAACAGCCATCCGTGGTCGCGGCCGATCCCAAGCCGCTCGACGCCGCCATTCGCAAGAAGGAAGCGGCGATCAGGGTCATCACCACCAAACTCGACGAAGCCGACGGGTCGACCGATCTTGGCGCCATCTTCGAGAAGGTGTCCCAAATGGAGAACGAATTGAAGGAACTCAAAGCGCATCGTCTGGCCCTGGCGGACAAGGCGACGGCCGCCGTTCCTCCTCCGATGACCCTTGAGGAGGTGACGGCCTTGATGGGTGATTTGCGGGAACTACTCAACGACGATCCCCAGGCGGCGGCCCCTGTGCTGGCGAAGCTGACCGGCCCGGTGGTCGTCATCCAGGAACCGGTCGAGGGAAGTAAAAGACCGGTGTGGATGGCGAGGTTTACGCTCGACGCGGTTGCCGTGATGCTCGTGCTGGCGAAGAAAAGGCATTGTCCAACCACGGGTGCTTGGGAGTTCCTAAACACCCGTGGTTGGACAATGCCCAATCATCAGAAAGCGAGGCTATCCCCCGTACCCAAATATCAGCAAATCACGGGCGAGGCGGTCAAAATGCGGGACGCGGGCTCCGCTCTTCACACGATCGCCCGCGCCATCGACACGTCATGGTGGACGGTTCGGGACGCGCTGGCTTTTGCGGACACCGGCTCTCGGCCCAAAACCAAGCCACAAAAGAAACCGACCCGTCATCTCGGTCCGATCAAGTACAAGGTCATCGCCGCCGAGGTCGTCCGGTTGCGGGAGGAAGAGCAAATGTCGTTCGACCGCATCGCCGAGCGGCTGGGAGCGTCCCAAGGCACGGTGACGCGGGCCTACGATCACCTGCGGCCGGAGGCCGTGAGGACGGCGGCGGCGACGGGCGACATTCCGTCACGCGGAAAATACCGGCATTTGTCGCCGGGGCAACTGGCCGAAATCGAGCGGTTGCTCCGGGAGGGCCGGCCGGACTTCTCGGTGGCCGCGGCGGTCGGCTGCGGCAAAAGCAGCGTCCATCGCGAGCGGCAACGACTTGGACTCGTCAAGGCGCCAGGGCCGAAGAATATCTGAAGGACATCAACCCGGCGGGCTCGCCCGTTTTGAATCGTCCCCCGCAAGCGGGGCCTGTAATTTCTTTTGTGTCAGGGTTGTAGGGAACGGTAGTTGCAGTCACTGGCCGGTGGCCTTGGGCATCCGGCCTTCAAACATCACGGCGAAGTGGTTCAAGGCTGCCTTCCAGCCAACGATGGGCATCGTCCACTTCTTCGATGCCTCATGGATCGCCAGGTAAACCAGTTTCAGCGCCGACTCCGCGTTCGGGTACTGCTTCCGGTTCCGCGTGAACTTCCGGATCACGCTGTTCACCGACTCAATCGCATTCGTCGTGTAAATCGCCTTGCGGATCGCGGGAGGGAACTCGAACATGGCGATGATGTCGTTCCAGTGCAGCCGCCATTGCCTTCCGATGGTCGGATATTTGCCGCCCCACGTTTGCTCGAACTCA
>NZ_JH636439.1:163453-195091 GCF_000255705.1 Zavarzinella formosa DSM 19928 | reverse complement strand
CGTCCGAGATGAACATCCATCTCGGTGTTGAGCATCCGTTCGAGGGCCGACTTCATCATCGTCCGCATCAGGGCGTTGAGGTCGTCAATCGTCGTGGCCTGCGCGGCCATGTCCCGCGCCAGTTGCTCGGCTTGGGATTTCAAGATCGCGTCCATGCGTAATCTCCGTCAAAGAAAGAGGATGGGTAATACCCGTTCCACTCCCCTGACACAAGATTCCTTACAAGCCCGTCCCGTGGCGGCTCCGCCTCCTCGGCCCCAAGATTTCCTACTTCGGACGCGCGAATTTCTTTTCCAACGATCATTCGCCGCACACGGCCTCGTTTTCGATGTGTCCGAATCTCGGGCCGCCCGACGGCGAGACTCCCATCCTCTGCCGCGACGAGCCATAATCGGGCAAGGGGAAGCCTGCCGTCGGGCGGCCCGGAGCCCAAGATCAATCCCGCCTCATCCACCGACCGGGACGACGGCCCCTCCGCCGAAAATCGAAACCGACAGCAAATCCTCGCACACCGGTCGCCGGACGGACTTCCCGACTGCGTATTCGGTCCGGAGACGGGCCGCCGTCACCGGGTCCGGACCGTGGCACTTCGGGCACACCCACTCCCCTGTGTCGATCAGATTCTTTAATCGAACGCAAGTCTCACAGACCACGGCGGCGACTACGGCCCCGCGCGTTCCCTCGATGGCATCACTCATGACCCTTGCTCCGTGTTGAAGATCTCTCATGCGTTGCCCGGCGATCAATTTCGCCGGCGTGATTGTCAAACCGGCCGACCAGTCCCGCCAGAAGGCCCAGTTCTTCCTGTACTTTCCCGACTCGCAGACCACTGATGGCGTCATCATTGCGGCCCAAAAATCCCATGACGAGCTTGGGCACCGGCCCGTCACCGACCGACAGAATCGCCCGGGAGCGGGCTGAGGTGTCCGGCAACAGTCCGGCCAGCGGTCCGACGTTCGCCGGGACAGAAACGACCCTGGATCGTTCGCCGGCCATTTCCCTGAGCCAGTCGGCGGCCGAAAAGGCCGGCTTGTCGTCCGCGACACAACAATAGTGTCCCCCCGTTAACAAAAACGCCCCGCCCCGCCCGGCACGCAGGTACGCTTGGATGTCGGGCAGCCAGGCGCCCGCCAGCCGCCGGACGAAACTTGGTTCCGGGGAGTCCAGTTGTTTGCACAAGGCGCGGGAGAGTTTTCGGCTGATCGCGGCCTCTTCCGCCTTGTCCGTGGCCGCGAGCTGCGACCCGAGGACCTCGGCCAGCATCCGGATGTGGCGGAGTTCGGTCACGGTGAACGCGTTCGGGTTCCGCCGGCAGACGTAAAGGGTCCCGCACAGCTTCTCCGTCCCGGTTTCGTCAGCCGCCTTCAAGGGCAGGCCGATCACGCTGGGATAAGACTCCGTGCGGTCCCGGACCACGTCGTCGATCGACGCCCGGACCAACCGCCGGTACTTCGCGCCCGCCGGCCTGTCCGAGTTCGCCTCCAGGCAGATGATCTCGCGTCCTTCCCGCAGGACGGCCGCCGCAAGGCCGGCGGACTCTGCGGTGCGGAAAATCGCCCCAAGTCCACCGGCGATGTTCGGCGTGCTCGCCACCCGCCGAAGGACCGGCGTCGGCGACCCGGTTGGTTCCCGCAGATCGTCCAGCACCCGGATGGAGGCCGCGCATTCGCCGCCCAAGTATTCGGACAGCCTGTCGAAGATGTGTGCGGCCACGTCTTCAACGGTCGCCCCGACGGACGGGAAAGGGAACATCTTTGTCCATGCCTCCGACCACCGCCGGGCCTGGAGTTTGTACAGGACGGCCCCGAGGCGGTTGGCGGCTTCGGCCGCTAGGCGGGCGGTGACCGGGTCAAACTGAAAGAGACCGCCTGGGTGGGCGAAACGGAGAACCCCGAGAACCTCCCCGCCCCCGATCACCGGCACAGCGAGGTACGCCAATTGCTGAATTCCCTCGAACTCTCGTTGGAAAAAAAGCTTTCGCTCCCACTTGGGCGGGTCGTCCGTATCGACGCTGGTGACCCCCGCCGGGTCGTCAATCTCGGCGAACGCATTGGCCAACCGGATGGACTGCTTTCGCCGGGCCACCCAGCCGATCATGCCGACGCCGAACGGGAACCCCGCCTGCCGGCCGGGATCGGCCCGCCAGCCGTCGGAGTGACCCAGCGCCACCGCCGGAACAAAACAGCCGCTCCCCGCCTCCCGCAGAAAGAGCATCGCATAACGCGCGTCCCCGGCGATCCGGGCCATGGACGACAGGGCGTCCGTCATGGCGGACTGTTCAAGAGTCGGGTCCGGGCGGCGGGCGGGTTCCTTGACGGGGTTTTCTGCCGAGGACGGGGCGTCCTCCGGGGCCAGTTTGTCAAGCGAGACGGCCAAATCGTTGAACTCGGCCTCAGTGAGAAAGTTCAACAGGGCGTTCGCCGGCCGGGCGAGCGCCGACTCGACTGTTTTTTTGAACTCCGCCGGGAACGCCCGCGGTTGCGGCCAATCGATGTTCAGCACGCCGACGATGCGCCCCTGTGCCCGCAGCAAAATGGCGGCGACCGCCCATGCCGTTTTCCCGACCTCGGGGGGGATGGGCTCGAAGCGCTTGCGGGCGGCGGTGCGGGCGAGTTCCAGCGTGTTCTCGTGCCAGATCGAAACGCGGTCGAGAACGGCCGCCCCGGCGGCGGTGTCGTACGACAGTTTCGCATGCTTCTGTTCCCACGCCTCCTGCGACAACTCGAACCCGTGCGTCCCGACCACATACAGTGTTTCCCGGTCGGGGCCGAGCACCCGCAGGAGGCTGCGCGTGCTGCCGGCCAGATTTTGGCAGGCCCACCGGGTCAACTGGGCGCCGAATGCCAGGAGTTCCCGCCGCTTCGTCAACGCCCCGCCGTGCCGGTCGTCCGGTTTGTATTCAAAATCCCGGACCACGAAAGCCTCCGGGCCGTCCGGCGAGTAGGTCTTCTGCAATCCGATGACTGCGGATAGTCCCAGTCCGGCCAGCCAGGTCAGGTGTTCCCCCAACTCCGTCTGGCCGGCTTGGTCCGCGGGAATCAGGCCCGGTTCGCAGACGTGCAGGGCGACGACGGCCGCCACCGTCCCGTCCAAGCCCACAATCGGAACCTTGACACACCCCCTGACCCGGCGGAGAAACGCCATGTACTCGGCGAACCCCTCTGCCGAATACCGCTCAGCCGCCGGGTTGCCGGGTGACACCGCCGTGCGGAAGTCGGGACTGGCCGCCGTGTCTGGGACGACGACCCATGCATTCTCCCGCACAACCCGGCCACTCAGGCCGATGTCGGCCGGATACCGGACCGGCACGGCGGCGGCGTTCTGACGGGCGACGGTGTCCAGCCAGTTCGGTTCGTCGCCCGACACGGCAACATCGCCGGCGAAACAGGCGTCCGGTCGCCCCAGCCAGACGTTGAGCTCGCGCATCAGGATTTGCAAAAGGCGGTTCAGTTCGGCCGCCGGGTCGGGCCGGCCGGCCGTTTCGTCTCTGAACGCCGCGAGCACGCACTCTGCCGCGAGCCGGCGGTCGTCGGCGTGCAACTGGCGAAAAGTCCGGGCATCCCGCCGGACGCGATACAACACGGTCTTCGGTTCGGGGCCGGCCACGGCAACTCCCGCCAAGGCGGCGGCGGCGGCGACATCTTCCACGACGGCGAGAAGGATTCCACCTTCGGCCTTTTCCAAGCGCTCGTCCGGCGTCAATCGCGACACGACGCTTGCCAGGTGGATGTCCAGTTTCTCATAGCCCTCCATGGCCTCCGGTTCGCCGGAGGTTACGAACAATGTGACCTTCCCCGGAACGACGCGGTCGGCGACCGGCCCGAGAATTTCGGCCGTGTTGGGGTGCCCGCACAAGTGTGTGGTGAGATGTTCGATGGCATCGCGACTGCCACTGACTCCGAGCGCCAGCGCGAGTTTCCGGCGCAGGCTGCCGATGGGAGCAAGCCGGACACCAGCCGGCCCGGTTTCATCGGAAACGGCGGGGGCGAGAGCCCCGCTGAAGAGAATGTCGGCCGGGACGGCCCGACCGGCCTCGGCCGCCAGCAATCCGACGGCCACCGCCAGTTCATATGATCGACCGTCGAGGTTCCACGGCACGCACACGGCCCACGGCGAGTGCTGGTCCGGATGCCGGATCACGCCGGGGAGCAGTTCACTGGCTTCCAGACTGATCCCGCCGGACAACTTCAGACGCCCGATCAGCGTGTCGAGCCAGGGGACGGTGATTTTGGGGAAGCCGCTGGACGTCTTCGCGGCCGGGGCGATCCGGAGGTGATAAATCCATTCCCGGTTGTTGCGTCCGGCGGCCCCGGCATAATTATGCCCGGATGCGAACAACGAGGGGTCCGGCCACGGATCGGCGATGGCCGGAAAGGCGACTTGGATGCCCCGGAATGCCCGCTTGCGGCTTGGGAACCCAGTCAATGACATCGAGGTTGATTTGCGGGACTCGGGAATCATGGGTGAAACTCACGGGGATCCAGAAATCGAACTCATCTGCTTCGTCGAGTTGGAGAACCACTGTTGTGGAACCGACGCATCGATGTTCGTCGCGGACGGTGATACGCACGCGGGCGCCCTCAAAATGGCGCAAGAGGGCGGGGTCGTTGCCCCGCACCTGCGTGTCGGGTGTTTTTGAAAACTGCAGCCGGACAACAGGCTCACCGTTGGCCCCGGGCAGATTCCACCTGACCCGGCCGAAGATCTGCTTGCCGTTCTTTGCCGTCAGGGGCACCTCCACCCCGCAGGATCGTGTCCCGCCGGATGCCGACGCTGGGCCCGAGTCGGCGACGGGTACCGTGAAGAGTTTTCCGGTCGGAACGACGTCGAGGGAGTCTGCCGGGCGCGCCACGATGCCGGACGCCTGCAACAGCACGTCCGGGACGGGGGGCGGTTCGTTTTGCCCGAGGACCGGGGAAGGCACTTTCCAATCAAATCGCAGGATCGCATCCGGCACGGGCGACGGTGGAGAACCGGTGCGAAGTTGATAGGATTCGCCGGCCAAGTTCAACAATCCCTCGGTCGACATCATGTCGAGCATGTCAAGTATGGCAGCGAGGGCTTGCGGCGTTGGGTTGTTGGGGGCCGGCGGCAATCCGTTGCCGGCCGGCTTGGTCTTGGTGTCAAATTGTTTGGACATGGCTCTTTTCTCAGTTTAGGGTTCGTTCGTTTTCAACAAGCATCGGGCGATTCATCCACCAAAACGGGCCAAAGCACCGAGCGTGGCAAGGGATGGTAACTATTCGTTTCGCTTCGGACCCCGGTGACGAGAGGAGGCAGGCTGAGGAACTCCCGGAACCGATTTACCAGCACCGAAAAGGATTTCACCGCTGGCGTCTTCGTGTCCAGCCTCAGTTCGTCGATCACGCGGCAGGCCGCATCACGCCACGAGTCGCCGAAATCGTTCTGTCTGGCCTGCATGATGAGCATGATCAGTTTGGCAAGGGTCTTTTGCTCCCCCAGCGGGGTCAAGCCTTCAAACGCCTCCCTGACGGCGGACGGACACTGGCACTCAAGAATTTCATCATCGAACTCGGTGCTTGGGGCTTCCGAAAGGTCGGCAACGACGGCGTCTTTGGCGTGCTTTCGAAAATGGCTCAAGGACACATTTCGGGTGACGCCTTTGGCGAAACCGTCTGCGTTTCGGATGACTGTTTCCCTGACGCACAACGCCTCCCAAAGTTCCTTCACCACCTCGCCCGACAAGTCATCCAAGTCATTTGCGTCAACTCCGGCGTTGAACAGCCAGCGCTTACATTTCGGCAGAAACTCCTTCAGCGGATACAGGTTGTTGAACTCCTTCTCGGCTTGGGCCCGCCGGAGTTCGCTTACCGGTGTCGGCGCTGATGTTTCCTTGTCGGCCGCCTCCCGCGGCATGATAACTTCCACCATCGCCCACGCGAGGGCATACCAGCGGACGATGACATTTTCGCCGGGCCCGATCGATTGTGCCCGCTCGCAAGCCGCGTTGATCACCGCGTCGACGGTTTCCGGCGGGAGATTCTTGCTTCGCCGGGCCACTTCTACCCGTAGCAGTTGACGGACTTCTTCTTGGGTAACGCCAGGGGGCGACTCGGATTGCGGCGGCCCGTCTCTTGAGGCCCCCGAGGATCCGGCGCGGTTTGGGGCGCGATTAGACTTTGACATAACACCTTCTCCAAAGGCACGAAGTGCCGGTCGGCCGGACTGTGTCGGCGGGCGAGACTTCCTTTCCGGCGGCGGCAACGAGCCGCCTGCCATTCCGAGGGATTCGCCGGTCGCGTCGCTGGAGAGAGGAGGACGACGCGTCAGATCCATCACGTAACTGCGATTTTTGCCCCCCGACAGAAGCTAAGTGTCGGGGGGTTAATGAAATTCCATGGAATCTGTCTCTCCGCACCGGCCTCAGGGTCCGGCGCCGAGAACAACTGATTGGACCAGAACGAGTTGCGTTGGGAAAGGAATTTTGATCAAAAACAGCTTGTCCATCCTCTTGTGTCAGCGGAACCCCCGGCTGTCCGGAAGTTAACCCGCCGCAACCCTATTCCTGACGCCACTTGGGCGTCACACACGTCGTCGATGCCTTCGAGGCATGGGAACACTTCGGCCGGCGTTCGGCGGAGGCAACCGGACGGCGGTTCATTGGCTACTTTCAAAAGGATCACAGATGAGTCTCCATGCAAAGGAGGATGGCGTCCTCCGGGCTCCGCTTCCCAACCACACGCGGACGGAGTACTTCGATGACCGGGGCCAGTCTTACCACACGGAGTGGGCTCCCTGTTCTCCCGCCCCGTGGCCCCCGCCCGCTGTGAGAGTCGGCTTGGTTGCCGATCTTCGATCCGGCGGCAACCTCGCGGCGGCGCTGTCGCTGCGACACGGCTATCACGTGTTCGGAGCCGGTCCGGGTGGTGAGGCTATCGCCGCCGACATCCGGCGGCAGGGCGGTAGCGTGACCGTGATTCCGGCGGCGGTAACGGACTCACGGTCGGCGGGCTTGGTGGTGGACGCTGTCATGGAGACCGGCGGTCAGTTGGATTTGGTCGTGGCTCACGCCGCCAAGGGAGTCCGCCATACTTGCGGGGTCGGCGTGTTGAGAGATGTGGCGGAGACGTTGAGCGTCCCCTTCCTGCTCGGGGCGGCCGCCTTGGGCAAGTGCATGCTGGCTCGACGGACCGGGGTGCTCGCGTTCATCGGGGCCGGGGGGTCCTCGCCCGAACGGCAGGTGGCCAAGGCCGGATTGCGGTACATGTGCGGGCATTTCATCGGTCAATGCGAACAAGGCGGGGTGCCGTCCTGCTTGGTGCGGTATTCGCCGGCCGGCCGGGTTAATCTGACCGGTGGAGACCGCGACTCGTTGCGGTCTCCCGCCAAGTCCGACGACGTCTCAGACCCAGATCACTTGGCGGACGTGCTGGCTTGGCTGGCCGCCGACCGCGGCGATGTCTTTGATTATGCGGGTGGTTGGGAACCGGGTGTGCGGTTGGTGCTGTCAACATAATCCGACCGTCACGAATCACGGACGTTGGGTGTTGTGTGTTCTTGAGTGATGTGAGGTGATCACGGGAGTTCGGGCGCCGTTATCGGCAACGGCAACCCGAAGGCCAGTCGTGGCGGCCGTCACAATTCTCGCCCGACGGCGAGTTGTCAACAACAATATTGCTAATCGGACGACACGACGGTCGACCTTGAAAAACTCTTACTGTGGACTGACGAGAGTGAAGAAAACTGAATCGTAACCGTCGATTTTGAGCGCCGGCGATTTGGGGATCTGATGTCGGTCGATTGTTGTTTGGTGGGAACTCGCAGACATGAGTAAATCACCAGACAACAATCATCATTATTCAAACTCAGGTAGGTTTGAAGCATGCAAACGCTGATTTCTACACGTCGAACCGATTTCGCAAGGAGGATTTGCTGACTGTCAGATCATTCCGACAACGGTTCTGGAAGGGATCCACCGAGGTTGGGGGCGGTTTCCGGACACCCCGCCGACTTTATAATGTGGCCTTGTTAAACGCGGACGAGCGAGATTCCAAGTCGGGCGAAGCGAAAACGGCGGCCCGTCAATTTGCCCAATGCTCGTCACTCCGCCGGGAACTGCACTACCAATGTTGATATCTGCTTGAACAATCTTTACTGAGATCAGCATAAGACGCACTCTGTCACGTCGGGCGCAGTCTGGCCACGTCTGATAGACTTGCTATTAATTTCCGTAACATCATATTTCAAAGAACTTTGCCATCAATTATCAATCCCCACCTTGCCAGTCATCATGACGAAGTGGGAGACAGGCCGTGCGAACCTGTGTTGCTAAAAGTCATCATGTTTATCATCATGGTCGATATGAGAAGCGAGCGCACCGCGTTTGCCACCCTCTACGAATTTATCAACCGCATCCGAGGTCCGAATCATGTATCACCGTTTCACCGGCCGCAAAGGATTTACACTCATCGAATTGTTGGTGGTCATCGCCATCATCGCCATCCTGATCGGCCTGCTGCTGCCCGCCGTGCAAAAAATCCGGGAGGCCGCCAACCGGATGAAATGCTCCAACAATCTCAAGCAACTCGCCCTCGCCGAACACAACCACGAAAGCGCCATCGGCGGTTTCACGATGGCCCCTTACAACCCATCGTTCGCGTGGCTGACCAACAAACCTTATTCCGTGCCGCACGGCTGGGCCGTGGAACTCCTGCCATATTTGGAACAGGGGAATGTTTCTAATGCTTACAATTTGAACGCCACTTGGGACGCCCAAACGGCCGCCGACGCGAACTACGTTGTGAACCAGACCATCATCCCGTCCTTCTCGTGCCCCTCATCGCCGGGCGGCGTTAACTCGGCTTCTCGTTCCATTCCCTATGGCCGCGGTCCGCTTGACTATGTGCCGATCTTCCGCGTCGATCTCAACGCCGCTAATATCTTTGCTCCGACTCCGGCGCCAAATTACGACCCGAACACGGGTGAGGGAATTTTGGGGCGAGGAGTAAATCGCAAGATTTCAGAAATCACCGACGGCACCTCGAACACCCTGCTGTTTGTCGAAGAAGCCGGGCGCAACATCGTCTATGTGAATGGCGTGCCGACCCCTTCATTTGCCGCCATCGACGAGGGGGGAGCGTGGGCCAACTTTGCCATTGGCGGCTCCATCATCGACTCTTTGCGCAGTTTTAACCCCGCGACCGGAACCTATTACGGCTCGTGCGCCTTGAACTGCACGAACGGCGGGGAAATCTACGCCTTCCATCCCAGTGGCGCGAACGTTGTCATGGGGGATGGCTCCGTTCGGTTCCTGTCGAATTCCACGTCGTTCGCTGTTGTGGTGGCGCTTTACTCGCGGCAGGGTGGTGAAGCGTTGGCCGGCAACTGACATCAACCCGATCAGGAGGAAAACAATGCAACGGTTTCTAAAAATGTTCGGTGTGGCGACAGTTGCCCTGGCGCTCGCCGGTTGCACCGGAGGGGATGGGAAATACGTTCCCGTCATCGGTAAATTGCAAGTTGGCGGCCAGCCTGCCGAAGGGGCGCAGGTGACGCTTGTGCCGACGAATGCCAGCATCATTGATCCGATGTCCCGCCCGACTGGTTTGGTGGAAGCGGACGGCTCCTACAAGCTCTCGACCTACGATCCCTCCCGGCGCAAGACCTACGACGGAGTGCCGCCGGGGGAATACAAGGTCACCATTGCCTGGCTGCCGCCGCTCCATGTCGGGGAGAAAGCTGATCAGAAAAAGCGGCCGATTGACAAACTCGGCGGAAGATACATCGACCCGGCCAAATCGCCGTATCCGGTGGTGGTAAAAGAACCCCGCACCGAACTCGATTTGATCGACTTGAAGGACTCGAAACGGAACTGAACGAAACAGTTTGTTCGGCAGACACAGCCTCCTTTGACTGGCCGTACCGTGTGTTCCCTCCGTGCCATGAATTTCATCAAGGACCGAACCATGAGTCGACGATTCGCACTTCTCGCCCTGGCCCTCGTCGCCGGATGGACCGACGCCCGCGCCGCCGAACCGTCGGCAAAACGGCCCAACGTCATCCTGATCATCACCGACGACCTCGGGTATGGCGATTTGGGTTTTCAAGGCGGCAAGGATATCCCCACCCCGCACCTGAACGCTCTCGCCTCGTCCGGCGTCCGGTTTACGAACGCCTACGTGACGGGACCGATCTGCGGGCCGACCCGCGCCGGCCTGCTGTCCGGCCGGTATCAGCAGCGGCACAGCTACGACGGCAACCCCGGCCCGGACACCGGCCTGAACCTGAACGAATCTACCCTCGCGGATGCCTTGAAAACCGGCGACTACGCGACTGCCGCCATCGGCAAGTGGCACCTCGGCGGCCAGCCCGAATACCGCCCCTTGAAGCGTGGGTTCGACGAGTTTTTCGGCTTCCTCGGGGCCGGTCATAGTTATGTCCCCGGTACGGTCAAACCGGGCGACCGGATGGTGTTCAAGAAGACCCGTAAGGAGCGATCCGAGGGGAAAACCGCCCCGTCGCCCGAGCCGAAGGAGTTGTCGAAGGACTTCCAGCCGCCGAAAGGCGACGGGTTTGGCGGCAGCGCCGGCTCGGCGCCGGGCAAAATCGTCCGGGCCACGCCGAAATCGGGCGAGGAAGAGGCGAACGAAAAGGGCTATTTGACCGAAGCCTTCGCGCGGGAGGCGACGGACTTCATCGGCCGACACAAGGGCGAACCGTTCCTTCTCTATCTCGCCTTCAACGCCAGCCACTCCCCGCTCCAGCCGACGAAGAAATATCTCGACCGCTTTCCCAAACTGGAAGGGAAGCGGAAAGCCTACGCGGCCACCACCTCGGCCCTTGATGACGCGGTTGGCGAGGTCGTCGCCAAGGTGCGTGCGCTCGGCTTGGAGGAGAACACGCTTTTCTACTTCACGAACGACAACGGCGGCCCGATCGACGACATCGCCGCGAGCAACTCGCCGCTGAGCGGGACCAAGTTTTCCCTCTGGGAAGGCGGCATCCGCGTGCCGTCGTTCGTCGCCTGGAAGGGGACGATCAAACCGAATCAGACGCTGGACACCCCCGTCAGCAGTTTGGATATCTTCCCCACCGTGCTGGCCGCGACCGGCCTCGCCCTCCCGAAGGACAAAACTTTCGATGGCGTGAACCTCCTGCCAATACTCAAGGGCGAGACGGCCGACCTGAAGAAGCGAACCCTTTACTGGCGGTTCAACCAGTTCTGGGCAATCCGCTCCGGCGACTGGAAACTTGTCCTTGCCGAGCGGGGCGAGGCGGTGCAACTGTTTGACTTGGGCAAGGACATCGCCGAGGAAAAGAACCTGTTCGCAGCCAACCCGGACTTGGTTCAACGGCTGACCGCCGAGTGGAAGGCGTGGGACGAGAAGAACCTTCCTGTGAAAGGAGCCGTGCCATCGGCGAAACAGCCTGCCGAGAAGATTTCGTATGCGGATGAAATCCGAAAATGGCAGGCCGCGAGGGAACAGAAACTCCGGGCTGACAACGGCTGGCTCACGCTGACGGGACGCTATCCGCTCAAGGAGGGCCAAAACACCTTCGGGGCCGGGAAGGACAACGACATCATTTTTCCCGCCGAACTCAAGGGAGTCGGGCCGGAGCGGCTGGGGACGTTGCGCATCGATCAAAAGGCCAAAATGGTCACGCTGAATCTGGCCAAAGGCGTCTCGATGACCAGCGACGGCAAACCGTTCATCGGCGAGCGGGCACTCGGGACGGCAGTGGACAAGCGAGACTGGGTCGGGTTGGGCCGTCTCCATATTCATGTGATCGAACGCAATGGCAAATACATCCTGCGTCTGGCCGACAACGAGTCGCTCGTGCGGAAGAATTTCCCGGGTTGTTCCTGGCACTCTCCCGACGAGACGTACAAGGTCGAAGCCAGGTTTGTCCCTGATGACGAGGGAAAGACGCTCACCATTGTGAACGTGCTCGGTGAGGTTTCCAAGCAACCACTCGCCGGCCGCGTGGAATTCAAATTGAAGGGACAGGCTCACACGCTGGACGCGATCAAGGAGGGTGAGGGGCTGTTTATCATCTTCCGCGACGAGACGGCCGGAGACACCACTTACTTGTCGGGGCGGTTTTTGGATGTCGAAAAGCAACCGGCGACGAATGCCACCTTTCTCCTCGACTTTAACAAGGCGTACAATCCCCCGTGCGCGGTTTCCGAACACACCACCTGTCCGCTGCCCCCGATGCGGAACATCCTGAAGACACGAATCGAAGCGGGAGAAAAATATCCGCGAGCGGGGCTGAAATAGAATGACACACTTGTGATCGGAAAGGTTCCGATTCCTCGTCGACGCGGGACATTTTAAAAGATGTAAAGGGTGGCGGCGGAGGGATGCGAGCATTCGCATCTGGAGAGCAATATCTCCGTCGCCAGACCATTTGCCGGTTTCCTTTCCATTTTCATGCCGATCCGAAATTTGTGTACCGTCGGGTTCCTCGGCCGGGTACATAGTCGTAGAAGGATGTCGAATCCAGGATGCCGCATGAAGCCAGCCCCGCACTCTTCTCTGGTCGCCGCCATTCGACGACTCGCCGCCATTCCGGAAGAGTTGCCCGACCAAATTCTCCTCGGCAAGTTCGCTGACGAACGGGATGAGAATGCGTTTGCCGTCCTTGTCCGGCGTCATGGCGGCCTGGTCCTCGGCGTCGGTCGCAGCATTCTTCGGAACGAGGCTGACGCCGAGGACGCCTTTCAAGCCACCTTTCTCGCGCTGGCGGCCAGGGCCGGCGAGGCGGGCAGGTCTTCGACCTTGGCGGCCTGGCTGCACGGCACGGCGTGGCAGGTGGCAATGAACGCCCGGCGGTCTCGCGAACGACGCCGTGCTCACGAGGCAAGAACGCCTGTGGGCCCGGACGTTCCTCCGCCCGATTTGGCGACGGCCGAAGCCATTGCGGCGGTTCATGAGGAGGTTGATCGTCTTCCCGAGCGATACCGACAGGCGATTGTTCTGTTCCATCTGGCCGGTCGGAGCCAGGAGGAAGTCGGGCAGGTTCTTGGATTGTCGAAAGACGGGGTGAAGAAACGATTGGAGCGAGGCCGGGAGCGGTTGCGCGCGGCGTTGGCACGCCGTGGCTTCGGACCGGCCGCCATTCTCGCGGCCGGGACCGCTTCGATTGTTGCTCCGTCGGCGGCCCTGGCCGAAGCGGTCACTCGATTGGCCGTGGATTCCAACGACTCCGCCGTCAACCCGGTCTCGGTTTCTCACGGAGTCTGGCCCATGTCCGCGAAAAGTTTGTTCGAGACGTTTTCAATATTGGTCGTCGCCGGCATAGTCGGCTTCGGCTGGCTCCGGAGCGGCCCGTCGACCCAAACACCCCACCCCGATGTCCCGCCCGCTCAAACCAAGGGCGAAACTCCGGCAGAAGGCGTTTGTGAACTCATCCCGATCCCGCCGCGTGAAATCAACGAACGGGCTGGGGATGTCCGGAAAGACTTGCACGGCGATCCGCTTCCGGCCGGGGCCTCCCTGCGGTTGGGAACGATCGGGTTCCGGGTGCCGGACACGGCGGGAATCGGGTTTCGCGCGACCGGGGAATTGGTGGCGTTGACCGAAGACCTTCGGCTCTTTTCGTGGCCAGCGAACGGTTCTTCCACACCAGTGATCACTCCCCTGAACGCAGATCCGCGGTACGGATGGCGCCGGGCTTTGTCGCCCGACGCCCGCTTCGCTGCGACTTTCGACACGAAGCAACTGACGATCTGGGACGTTTCCAGACCCAAGCCGGTTATATATTTGTCCGAGCCCGTTGTTGACGCCTACAAAATGGCCTTCGCCGCGAACGGATTGATGCTGGCGGTCAATGACACGACCTCACAAGCGGGCACGCTGCGACTGTGCAACCTCAAGACCAAGACATGGGCCACACTCCCCATTGCGTTCGGCTATGCCGAATCCCTCTCATTCACTCCGGACGGGCGATGGCTGGCGGTCGCCACGGACAGGGACGTGATCGTGGTGGATTCGACCACTTGCACGGTGCGGTGCCGGGTGACGGTCCAGAAAGTCAGGCCGAGGTTCGCCGCACTCAGTCCTGATGGCGGCACGCTGGCTGTCCTTCCGACACAATGGGTGCATGATCGCCCTCCCGAACTGCGTTTGTTGTCCGTCCCTTCCGGCGAGCGGGTGGCTGGCCTCACATCTCCCGTCGGCCGGGGACATTGGGCGGGGTTCGCTCCGGACGGCAAAACGATTCTCCTCGGAGGCCCGCAGGAGATCAAAGAATGGGATCCGGCGGCCGGCAAATTTGTCAGCGAGATCCCCGGGCCGGCCACCTACCCAGGAGCATTTTCGAAGGACGGCCGACGTCTGGCCGTTCACAGTCGGGACGCCGTTTTCATCGTTGACCGGGAGAAGGGAACTGCTTTGTGGCCAGAATTGATCGTGGGCGGGCACACGGAAAGTATTCTCGGCGTCACGGTCAGTCCTGACGGGAAATTGATCGCCACGGATTCGCAAGACGCGAACATCCGTGTCTGGGCGGCGGACACTGGCCGACCGGTGTGCAGGCTCAATTCGACGTCGGGAAACGACCGTCGCGTCGTGTTTTTGCCAGATTCACAGCGAATCATCACCGTGGCCGATGATCACGTCACGCCGACACTGTGGGATGCGGTCACGGGCAAAGAGATCAGAAGATTCACGGTCCCGGATGAGATGACCAGGCAAGAGACTACTCACCGACTGGGCTTGTCGGCCAACGGGCACACGCTCACCGCCGTGACCACTCCGATCAGTAACGGACTACAAGGTTATGCGATGGAATGGGATGTGGCCACCGGCAAAATGAAAAACCGGAAAGAACGGCCGTATGATGTGGTCGAGGACCGCTTATTAATGGCCGCCGACTCTCCGGATGGCCGTTGGCGGGTCGCCGGGGTGACGGTTGAACGTCTCGGATCGGGCGAAAAAATCGAAGTAGTTTCTCGTTCCGAGACAGGAGGGCTCGGACCGGCCAGCCGGTTCTCGCCGGACGGGCAGTTGTTGGCGGTGCCACGGGTGCTTTCTCGTCAAGACCCAAAGCAGGGCAGTTTGGTCATCTTCGACTTGGAGACCAAGGCTCGCATGACCGAATTGCCGACCGGGCGCGTTCTCCGGCTCGCCTTCGCCCCCGATAGTCGGACGGTGGCGGTGGTCGGACGGGAGGAAATTGCCGTCTGGGAGGTGGCGAGCGGACAGGCCGTCCGGCGATTTCAAGCCCGCCACGGATACTCTCTGCGACAGAATGCCATCTCGTTCACGCCGGACGGTCGTCGACTGATCAACGCCCAAGATGACGGCACGGCCTTGGTCTGGGACATGACCGGGACGGGCCGATTGACCGGAACCGGAGCCCCCGTGTTGTCTGTGGATGCGATGGCCGATTTATGGAAGGATTTGGGAGGATCAGACGCGTCAAAAGCCGAGACAGCCGCTTGGGAGCTGTCTGACCGGCCGACGGCAGCAGTATCCCTGATCCGCGCCCGGCTAAACCCCGCCGCCGCCGCCGACCCGGCAGTCGTCCGACGTTTGCTATCGAAGTTGAAATCCGACGAGTTTGCCGAACGCGAGGCGGCGGCAAAGGAGTTGCGAAAACTGGGCGACGCGGCGCTTCCCGAACTCCGCATCGGGTTGGCCGGAACGTCATCGGCCGAGCAAAAGACCCAGATCGAGCGTCTGTTGTCAACGACCACCGCCCCCGTCCCGCCAAACGACGAACGCTTGCGGGAAATCCGGGCCGTGGCCGTGTTGGAGCGAATCGGAACGACCGAGGCAAAAGAAGTCCTCACCCGGATGTCAGCCGGCTTGGAGGGGGCGCGATTGACGCGGGAAGCGAAGGCCGCCCTGGCCAGACTCGGCCAGAAATGACTTGGCTGCCCGCCCGAGAAATTAACTGGGGCAGACTGCCATTTTTGAAGAATGCAAATCATGCGTATGAGTCGAGCAACATTTTCACCACTCATGTCGTATACCAGCGTCAACTCCCCCTTCGACGCCTGGAGGCATCTCCATATTGCGAGTGTGCGTGATCGCTTTGTGTCTGGCCGGTATAACCGCGCCGGCATTGGACCAGCCGGTGAAGATTCCGGCACCGTCGGCGGAAACTGCTCAAGGCATGGGAGGAAGCCGGTGGTAAATTTCACTGGATCTCATTTGACCACGGGCTGTTGGGGATAGGCGGACAAGAACAGCCCCTCAACGGTGGAATGTGGGGTTTCACTTTTGAAAAGGCCCCAAAGACCGGGTTTGCCAAACTGCCTGTCCCACAACAACCGTTCGGGGTCTTCTTGAACAGGACAAAGGTATCGGACGCCGACCTGAAGGGCTTCGACCGGTTCAACCAGTTGACCGTCCTCAGCCTGGTCAGGACGAACGTGACGGACGCCGGTGTGAAACACTTTGCCGGCCTGAAAGAACTGATCTGGCTGGACTTGGGGGACACCCGGGTCACGGACGGCGCTATGAAAGACATTGTCGGCCTCACCAAACTCATCACGCTCAGCCTGTATTCTTCAACCAACATCACGGACACCGGCTTGAAGGAAGTTGCCGGCCTCACCAACCTGGCCACTATTTACCTCCAGGGCACGAGCATTACGGACGCGGGCCTCAAACCCCTGGCCCGCCTCGACTATCTCGCCGCCGTGGATGTGTCTTTCACAAAGGTCACGGACGCCGGTCTCAAGACACTCGCCGGTTTCCCGCAAATCACGGAGTTAGACCTGCGTGGCACGGCCATCACCGCCGCTGGCCTGAAAGAACTGGCTTCATTAAAGGACCTGACCAAACTAAACCTCGGCGGCACGAGGGTCACGGACACAGATCTCATAATTGTCGCCGGCTATCCGAAGTTGAAATTCCTCGATTTATCGGACACCATGATCACAAATGCCGGGCTGAAGAACCTCGCCGGCTGCGCAAACTTGACTAACCTCGAAATGCTCCGGGTAATAGTGTCGGCCGCCGGAGTGGAGGAATTAAAGACCGCGTTGCCCAAGCTTCAATTGCAGAGATGATCCAAACTTGACGCGAGTGGGCGCCATGCCGACGGGTTCTCACTGATTTGTTAACCAACCCCAACCAACTGCTTGGGCCCCGCGATACACCGTTCGTCATTTCTTCCGGTCGCTCTCAAGATTGCCAATTTTGTGTTTGCTCAATCGACTGAACCACAAATGCCCTCACTCGCAGGACCGCGGTCATTTTGGCAGAAATTCAATGATCGATTGCATCAACTTGACGAACAAGCCTCATGTGACTGAGTGAGGGAGGCGAACGGCAATCATGAGTAATCAATGATTGACAAAGATCAACAATCCGATCATATTAGTAATCATCACGGGAAGTTGATGTGGATCGAAACCAAATCACTCTCCGTAATCATTAACAGTTGAAGCACTCATGACATCGCTGGCGGCTCCCATCTCCAATCTCCGGCGAGCCGCCGAGCCTGTCGCCTTGATGACGAATCGTGTCGTCCCCCGGTTGAACAGGGAACCGGAACGGCAACTCCGACGGTTTGGATCGATGCCCGAGTGTTATTGTTCTCCTCGAACCGGCTGTCGGTAAGACACCCGGCCAATTCTCCACTCTTGAAGTGACGTTCCCGAGGCCAATGCCTCCATTGCCGCCGCGTCGATTGACCGGGTTGTTCCCGGTCTGCGCCACCGTTGCGCCGACGCCCGGCCCCGTGTCCCTGCGTTCACGCTCGACGAGGAAACGATTCATGAAGGTCTCACATCCGCCCCGCCGGGGCTTCACGCTCATTGAGTTGCTGGTGGTGATCGCGATCATCGCCATCCTGATCGGTCTGTTGTTGCCCGCCGTCCAGAAGATTCGCGAGGCCGCGAACCGGTTGAAGTGCACCAACAACCTGAAACAGATTGGCTTGAGTCTTCACAATTACGAGAGTTCCCGCGGTAGTTTTCCACCCGCCGCGAAGTGGGATTTTGACGCTCCGGCGGGCAGCCCGACCAACTACGTCCGGCACTCCATGTTCGCATACATTTTGCCCGAACTGGAACAGGGAAATGTCGCCAGGATTTATGACTTCAACGTGCAATGGACCACCAACAAGGCGGCCTGCAACACCCAAATCCCGACGTTCCAATGCCCCTCGGCCGAAAACCCCCGCTGGTCGAACCCCACGGCCGCCGACCCTCTGAGCCGGCGGGCGACGGGTGATTACGCCCCGCTGGCCGGCATCAACCCGCAACTGGCTCAGTTGGGGGTGATCGCCACCCGGGGATCATCGACTTACAACCAGGCAACCGGCGGCTTCAGTCTCGGGGCCTATCAGGGCTTCTTTGTAAACATCTGGAAGGACACCGACGCGACCACCAGAATCGCCGACGTGACGGACGGCATGAGCAACACGATCGCCGTGGTCGAGTGCGCCGAACGGCCCAAGTTGCTTGTGGGAACTAAGGATTTGGGCATCTCGCTGCCGGACCTTGACAACCCGGACAATTCGGCGGGGGGCATCCAAGTCACCGGGGCGCCGTGGTCCCAGCCCCGGATTCAGATCGTGATCGACGGGTTCAACAAGTCAACGAACCAGTTTTACGGCAACACCGTGATCAACGGCACGAATTGCAGCGAGGTTTGGTCCCGGCACACCGGCGGGGCCAATGTTCTGGTCGGGGACGGATCAGTGCGGTTTATCCGCGAATCAATCAACACCAACGATTTTGGCTCGCTGGTCACCCGGTCCGCCGGGGACATCACCGCCGGCAACTGACACCTGATCTCTGAACGGAGCGAATACGTCATGTGGAAACAAACGATCATCCGGCGGTTGGTCGCCATCGCCATCGCCGGCCTCATGGTCTCGCTCGCCGGATGCGGCGGCGACAAGGGAATCAAGAAAGTGGCGCTGGTGTCCGCGAAAGGAAAGATCAGCTACAAGGGCAAGCCACCCGTCGGGGCCCGGGTGGTGCTGTTGCCGTCGAAAGACGAGTCGCCCGATGCGATCAAGCCGTATGGATTTGTCGCCGAGGACGGCACGTTTGAACTCACCACCTATCCCTCGGCCAATGGCAAACCGGACGGCGCCCCGCCGGGAGACTATCTGGTGAGCATCCGCTGGACGGCCCGGTCGAAGTCCGCCGTCGATGAAGACGAAGGCGGACCGCCCGGACCGCCCGGCGGCGTGCAACGAGACCGGCTCGGGGACCGGTACAGCAACCCCAAAACATCCGGCCTGAGGCTGACCGTGGCCGAGGGGCGGGATTTGGAGCCGATTGAACTGAAGTGACGCGTGTGTTTTGGAGATTATCCGCATCAATCGAGGGGATTGGACATGCTGAGTTTTCAGGGGCCGTCGGGTGTCCGCGCCTGCGACGGGATCAATCGCCGGGAACTGCTCCGCATCGGGGGGCTTTCGGCCGCCGGGCTGTCGCTGCCGCAATTGCTCAAGGCCGAGACGGCGTTGAAGCCGGAGCGGGACAACGGAACAAAGAAAGTGGGCACGGCCCGCTCCGTGATCATCTTTTGCACGAACGGCGGAACGGGCCAGACGGACTCGTTCGACCCCAAGCCCGACGCCCCTGCCGAAATTCGCGGGCCGTACAAGGGCATCGACACGAACGTCCGCGGTGTGCGGATCAACGAACATCTGCCGAACCTGGCGAAGCATGCTGACAAGTTCAGCCTTATCCGGTCGCTGCACCACACGGACACGGTTCACCCGTCCGCGTTGTACTGGACCCTGTGCGGGGCGAAGATCCCCCGTCAGGTCACGCCGGAATCGGCGACGATGAGCCGGGACGACCGCCCGCACTTCGGCTCGGTCGCCGCCAAACACCTGCCGAACCGCAAAGACCTGCCGCCGTTCGTCATGATGCCCGTGGCGATGGGGCCGAACGGCCCGGAATGGCCGGGCCAGTTCTCGGGCTTCCTCGGCTCCGCGGTCGATCCGTACCGGGTGAACAGTTATGCCGGGGAGCCGACGTTCAACCCCGGCGCGGTGGCCTCCGACCCGGCCCTGTCGTCCGCCCGCCTGGACGGTCGCCGGGCCTTGCTGGCGAAGGTCAGCGAACAGGCGAAGTATCTGAACGATCAGCCGGTGACAAAGTCGCTCGACCCGCATGTCGCCAAGGCGTTTGACATGATCGGCTCGCCGGCCGCCCAAAAGGCGTTCGACCTGTCGGCCGAGTCGCCGGCGACGCGGGACGCCTACGGTTCGCACACCTTCGGGCAGCAATGTTTGCTGGCCCGGCGGCTGGTCGAGTCCGGCGTGCGGCTGGTGCAGATCAACTGGCCCCGCTCGAACATCGGCGGCCGGGGCGGCGCAGGCTACGACACGCACGCCAACGGTTTCAAGCTGATCGAGGAAAACCTTTATCCGGCGACGGACAAGGCGTATGCCGCCCTGTTCGCCGATCTGGCTCAGCGGGGATTGCTCGACGAGACGCTGGTGATCTTCTTCAACGAATTTGGCCGGACGCCGAAAATCAACGGCAACAACGGGCGCGATCACTGGCCCTTCTGCTACTCGCTGCTGCTCGGCGGCGGCGGCGTGAAGGGAGGCCGGATTCACGGGGCCAGCGACAAGGCGGGCGCCTACCCGACCGACGACCCCGTCCGGCCGGAAGATTTGCTGGCGACCATCTATCAGTGCCTCGGCGTAGATCAGGAAATCGTGATGTACGACGGCCTGCAACGGCCGCACCACCTGATTGACGGCAAGCCGATCAAGACGCTCCTTTGAGCGTCCTGTTGGGAACACTGTCCATTCACTGCCGATCGTTGTCGTGTTGGAGAGCACGATGAGGATGGTCGCGCCAACCTGTGCCGCGATCCGGGCATGCCATTTCGAGGGATCATGCCGGGCAGTGATGGGCAGTCTTTTTCAAACTGGTTTTCCCCCGATGATTCAACCATTCCGATAGGAATCCGATGCGTTTCCGATTAATCCTCGCGGCCGGGTTGGCGACCTTGTCGGCCGCCCCCGCTTTCGCCGCCCCGCCGGACCTGGCCGCCCCGCCGGAGGACGCCCCGGTGAGTTTTCGCCGTCAAATCGTCCCGATTCTGACAGTCGCCGGTTGCAACGCGGGCGCCTGCCACGGCACGCCCAGCGGCAAAAACGGCTTCAAACTGAGCCTGCGCGGCTTTGATCCCGCCGCCGACTTCCTGCAACTGACACGGGATCTCTCGGGGCGTCGCACGAACGCCGCCGAACCGGACAAGAGCCTCGTTCTCCTCAAGGGCCGCAACAAACTCGCGCATGAGGGCGGGCTTCGTCTTCCGGAGGGCAGCCCCGAGGGCAAGCTGTTCCGGGCGTGGATCGCCCAGGGGCTGCGCGATGACGCGGCCGACCTTCCGGCCCTGAGAAAGCTAACAGCCACTCCCGTCCAAGAAGTGTTGAACCCGCCGACACGATCCCGCCAAATTGCCGCGACCGCTCATTTTGCGGACAGCCAGACCGCCGACGTGACCCGGCTGACGGTGTACAAGTCCAGCGATGAGAAAGTGGCCAAGGTTTCCCTTGAGGGATTGGTGACGTTCCTGAAAACCGGCGAAGTGGCCATTCAGGCGCGCTACCAGCAGGAGTCCGTCGCCGTCCGGCTCACGTTTGTAGAGCCGGCAAAGGACTTTGTGTGGACAAACCCCAAGCCGTTCAACGAGGTGGACGAACACCTGCACGCAAAGCAAAAGTTGCTTGGCATCGTCCCCTCCGAGGTGGCGGGGGACAGCGAGTATCTTCGCCGGGTCTATCTCGATCTGATCGCCGTCCTGCCGGCGCCGGCCGAAGTCGAAACCTTCCTGGCCGACACCCGCCCGGACAAGCGCGAACGGGTGGTCGAATCCCTGTTGAGCCGGCCCGAATACGCCGAATATTGGGCGTTCAAGTGGGCCGATGTTCTGAGCATCAACCGCCGGGCCGTGCAGGCCAAGGGCGCCTATTTATATGTCCAGTGGCTGCGGTCGCATCTCGCGGACAACACGCCGTTCGATCAGGTGGCCCGCGAACTGATCACCGCCTCGGGCAGCACCTTCCTGAACCCGCCCGCCAGTTTCTTCCGGAACGACCGCCGATCCCGGCCGGCCAACGACCTCGCCCAGAACACCGCCCAACTGTTCCTCGGCATCCGGATGAGTTGCGCCCAGTGCCACAACCACCCGTTCGAGCGCTGGACGCAGGACGATTACTATGGCCTCTCTGCCTTCTTCGCCCGCGTGAAGGACCGGCCCGATCCGCTGTATCCCCGGCTGAATCGGTTCAATCTCGGGGCGATTGAAATTTACAACGCCAAGAGCGGCGAGGTGATCCACCCCCGCACGAAAGAGGCGATGCCGCCGCGGTTCCTCGGCGGCGAGTTCCCGGAGATCAAGCCCGACCAGGACCGCCGGGCGGTTCTCGCGGAATGGCTGGCGCGCAAGGACAATCCGTTCTTCGCCAAAGCGGCTGTCAACCGAATTTGGTATCACTTGCTCGGCCGGGGCATCGTCGATGCCGTGGATGACTTCCGCGACACCAATCCCCCCGCCAGCGACGCTTTGCTGGAAAGCCTGGCGAAGGACTTCACGGACCACCACTTCGACGTGAAACAAGTGATCCGCAAGATCACCGCCTCTCGGACTTATCAACTCAGCGCCGCCACCAACAAGTGGAACGCCGACGATGACCGGTTCTTCTCCCATGCGGTCACAAAACTTTATCCGGCCGAAGTGCTGCTGGACGCCCTGACTTCGTCCACCGAAGTACCGGAAGTTTTTGAAGGAACCAAACCCGGCACACGGGCCATTCAGCTTCCGGACGGGGACGCCTTTCACCATCAGTTCTTGAAGGCGTTCGGCCAGCCGGCCCGCGAAACGAGTTGCGAATGCGAACGCCAGGGGGACTCCAGCCTCGGCCACGCCCTCCAACTCATTAACGGTCCGACGTTAAAGGCGAAGCTCTCTTCCGGCAAAAATCGCATCGGCCGGTTGCTGGCCGAGAACAAGCCAGATTCGGAAATCGTCCGCGAACTGTATCTGGCGACCCTGTCCCGCCGGCCGACCCCCGCCGAAGAACGGACCTCACTGGATCACGTGAGCGCCGCGCCCAATCGCCGGACGGCTTTTGAAGACGTGCAATGGGCGCTGCTGAACACGAAGGAATTCTTGTTCCGGCATTGAGTAAGCTTTCCATCGTCGCCGGCATGTGGTGATGTCAGGCAGCCTCTTGCTCGCCACATGCCATTCGGTTTGCATGACTTCCAAACAGATTTGAGAAACCACGACGCCGACCGGATGGCAGCGGCCACAAACCACAACCACCGGCGGTGTCATTTTTCAATTCACCATCAAGGATCATCCATGAATACACGATATTTTCGTTCGGTGGCCATCAGCACCGGCCTGGCGTTTTTGATCGGCCTCGCGTCTTCCTCCGGGCAACAACCCGAAACCCCGAAGACCGACCCCGACAAGAAAGCCGGACCAAAAGATGCGAAAGGCGTCCTGCCCAAGGCCCAGGCCAAAAACCGGCCGGGGGGAGGTCGCGGCGGTCGTCAGGCGCCCGCCGACGTGACGATGACGCTCGGCGACCCGCTGAAACACTGGGACGTGGTTCGCGGCGTGGCCCACAGCCCCGACGGCCGGTGGTTTGCCACCGCCAGCGATGACGGCAGCGTGAAACTCCGTGATCTGAACACCGGGAAAGAAACATTCACGCTCAAGGCCGGCCGCAACCAACGCCTGTCGGTGGCGTTCTACGATGTCGCCTTCAGCCCCGACAGCAAGACCCTCGCCGCCGCCTCGGCCGACAAGACCATCCGGTTGTGGGACGTGGCCACCGGCGAAGTGAAACAGGTTCTTGCCGGGCACTACGATGCCGTTGCCGGGATCGCCTTCCGGCCAGATGGCAAGGCTCTTGCCTCCGCGAGCGACGACCGATCGGTTCGCATCTGGGATCTGGAACATCCAAAAGCCCATGAGGGAACTCCGATCATTATCCCCGGCGTGACCGATCCGATTCTTACGCCGCTGGCGCTGCTCGACGCCATTGGCGATTTCGCCTCGGCCGTTGCCTGGTCTCCCGACAGCCGATTGATTGCGATTGGCCTTTGGGACAAGACAGTGCAGATCTACGATGCCTCGGCCTATCGACAGGTCAAGACCCTCGGCGGTCACGGCGGCCGCATCAGTTCGCTGTCATTTTCCGCCGATTCCAAGACACTGGTTTCCGCCGCCCTTGATGGCTCGGTTCGGGTATGGGACACGGGAACTTGGGAAAGCCGGGCGGCGTTGACGCCCCACAAGGGGGCGACGTTCTCGGCCAAGTTGAGTCCGGACGGCAAGACATTCGCCACGGCCGGCCTTGATCGGGCGGTCCGGCTCTGGTCGGCCGCCGACGGCAAGCCGATCCGTCAGGTGACCACCCATCAGGGGCCCGTGCTGGCTCTTTCGTGGGCTCCCGACGGCAAGAAACTTTCCTCCGGAAGTTCGGATGCCGCCGTCAAATTCACCCCCCTGGAGAACGTCCAAGACGGCGTCCGGCCAGCGGGCACGCTCCTGAGCGTCGCCTACTCGGCGGACGGCAAAACTCTTGTGACGGGGGATGACTCCGGCACGTTGCGGCTCTGGGATTCGGAATCGGGCCGGGAACTCAAGGCACTGGCGGCGGGTTCACAACCCTTGAACGCGGTGGCCGCCGCGAAAGACGGACGGCTCGCGGCCGGAAGCGACAGCGGCAAAGTTTATGTGTGGGCGATGGCCGAGGAAAAGCCGGTTGAACTGGGCACCCACAAGGATGCCGTGCGCAGCCTGGCCTTCAGCCCGGACGGGAAGACGCTCTACTCTGGCGGGGCCGACAAGGCTGTGAACGTCTGGGAGGCCGCCACCGGCAAATTGATCCGCACCTTGAGCGGTCATGATGGAAGCGTGACCACCATCACCTTCCTGCCGGACGGCCAGACCGTCGTGACGGGAGCCGATGATCGCCACATCAAGGTTTGGGAGGCCGCCGACGGCCGGCTCATCCGCACGCTGGACCCCGACGAGGATGACGACGTGCTGACGGTCGCCGTTTGTCCCGACGGCAAACAACTGGTCTCGACCGGCAGCCGGGAAGTCCCGCCGACGATTAAATTCTGGGACCCGGCCAGCGGGGCCGTGCAAAAACTCCTCCCCGGTCACACCGACCGGCCGCTGCATGCGGCTTACCATCCCGACGGAAAATTGCTCGCCACCGTGGCCGGCGACGGCACCATCCGGCTTTGGGACCCGCTGGGTTTCAAACTGATCAACACCATCGCCCTTCGCACGCCCAGGGGAACGATCAGCCAGGTGGTGTTCCATCCCAAGGGGGACCGCGTCGCCACGGTGAACGGCAACGGAACGGTGACCGTTGTCAAACTGCCAGAGTCGGCCAAAGCCGAAACCGAACCGAACCCCTGAGTTTCCCATGAAGAAGTGTTTGCGAAACGTCGCCGCTGTCATCATGTCGGCCGTGACCTTTTGCTTGATGCCGCCCCCGGTCGCCGGCGATCCCCCGTCGAAAAAGCCGGAGCCTGACGCGCCGGTTCAGGTGTTGAAAGACATCTATCCATTCCTGCGAAAGAACTGCAACAGTTGCCACAATGATGTCACCCCCGGGCGGAGCGTTCCCTGACGGATTACCAGGATGAGGCATCCATCCGCAAGGACCGCGAAGTCTGGACCGACATCCTCCGAATGGTTCAAAACAAATCGATGCCCCCGGCAAACCATCCGCAACAACCCTCGGCCGGGGACATCGACAAGTTCGTCAAGAATGCACGCCGTTTGTTGGAAGTGCCTGAAACGAAGAAATGACCGATTCGCAACAACCATGTGCCGGCAACATCGAACCAGCCATCTGACATCCGGTCCTGCTTGAGCTGCCTCCCGGCTGTGTCAAACCGGGATGACACGGATATCATCGGCCGGGAGATCATGCGGCCTTGGTTTGAGATTCACTGGCGAGAAACCCATGCGCGACAAACACCAGGCTGACATGGTGATGCCAGCCTGTCCATGTCCTTCCTTCAAAATGGTCCAGCCCCAATTCAAAACGCAGGCGGTCAAATCGCCGTTGCGCGTCAGTCGCGACAGGCTCGCTCGAATCACGCACGCTTAATTTTCGCCTCGCGATCCCGTTCATAAAGTCCGTCGAATGGAAGTATTCTTCTTCGGCGACAATATCGGGAGCCTCCGGCTGTTCGGCGCGCAGTTCGTCAAGAAGCCTCAAGGCAATCTCAAACTTCGTGGCCGGCTCCCGATGTTCCTCGGGAATCATTTTTTCAGCCTTTTTCGCCTGCGCGAGCAACCAATGCCGCGGCAGACACAACCGGGCCGCCAGAGGATGATACCCACCGGCATCGATCCGGCCGATCACCACCGCAAGCTGACAGTTCATTTTGCGGCCAAGCGAGGGCACGAACTGACGTTGAACACCAACCGAATGCCGTCCTTTTTTGGGGAAAATCCCGTCATGAACGACCCATAAAGCCTGGGGAGAAGGCAGACGTTTGGCTAGGAACTTCCGGTAGGCGGCCTGAAGTTTGCCCGACTCCCAAGGGCTCTGGCTGATGAAATGCTGCAGGGCCTGGGCCAGTGCGGATTTGTCGCCCGTCTGATCGCCCGCCGACATGGCGATCGACTCGACATTCCTGCGATCACCGCTTTCAATAAGCCCGCGCGCATAAAGGCCGAATCGCTCGAATTGGTCGCCTCGCGGAAAAACCGATCGGTAAAACCACAAATACTCAGCCAAATGCGAATGATGATCCGCCGTCTTGGTGGCAGGATCAATGGTTCCGGTTGTTGAAATGATGTGGCCCTCCCTGTGCAAGGCATGCCGAAATGCAAGATTGCCTAAATCGTTTGTTTTCAGGGCGCGGACGAAGCAAAATATTGCAACTTGATCGCCTTGAATAAAATTCAACGAACGTCATCCACACGAGAAATTGCCGGGCACGATCAAGTATGTGATGTTGATGACTTTAATCAATTCGTGGTCAACGGTCAATTAATTCGAGTCACTTATCACGAGCTAATAGACTACTTGGTTAACTGAATCATTACTTAAATAGTGATGATTAAGCGGTTAGCTGATACCGAATCGAAACTAAAAACAAAGCAGCATTTTTTTTGCATCCACCTTCCAGCTTTTTTGCCCACAGTGTCAAGTCGGCCTACTCAATCATGTTTTGAAATTCACCAAACAAAAATCACTAAAATCATTAATTTGAAAGAATTTAAATCAATTAATTCTGAAGCCGCAAGTCAAGTCGTTGTCACAAAGTAGGTCTCTCCACACGGCTTCCTGCTGGTTTAAGATTGAAAAAGATTATCTTCGCGATCATATTACTTCGATACCAAGACTGGTGCGTCATTTATCGATTGAATTAAGCTGGCAATCACCATTCATTATTGATTTGGTGATATTTGAAAGGCTGTTATCAAATGTATTCGCGTCATCGCAAGAACGGATTCACGCTGATCGAGCTTTTGGTGGTGATTGCGATCATTGCCATCCTCATCGGCTTGTTGTTGCCGGCCGTCCAAAAGATCCGCGAAGCGGCCAATCGGTTGAAATGCACCAACAACCTCAAGCAAATCGGCCTGGCCACGCACAATTATCATGACGCCAGCCAAGTCATTGTTCCCTCCTGGCTCGGTGACAACTCCGCAGACCCGGACGGGTGGGCCAGTTGGGGAGTTCTCCTCTTGCCTTATTTGGAGAAAGACAATCAGTTCAAACTTTGGGACATCACACGACTGGCCTCGGTGCAGCCCCCGGCCGCCTACCAGACTCAGGTGAAAGAATTTTGGTGCCCGTCCCGTCCGATTCCCGTTCTGAGCACCGGTGACTTTGTCGCCGCCGGCGGGGCTTTGACGGACTATGCCGCCTCGTTCGGGCCGCACGCCTCCTTCGACCAGTCCCTTGGCGCGGTTATTCCGAACAACAACGTGACTTATACCGGAACGGGACCCGCTCGCACTCTCACGCTTTTGAATGCCGGCAATCTTAATTTCGCCAGCATCACAGACGGTCTGAGTAACACCACGTTTTTCGGCGAGAAGCATATTCGCCCGGCCTCGTTGCGAGGAAAGAATGAAGACCGGAGCATCTTCGGCGGCCAGACCAATTCCAACCGCCGGATGATGGGGACGTCGCCGGTGGACGCAAGCGTGCGGTTGCTGTCCCCCCCGGACAACGCGAGTTCGATTGCCAACACCACGTTCGGCGGTCCTCACACCGGGGTTTGCCAGTTCGTTCTCGGCGACGGCAGCGTGCGTGCGATCAAAACCACGGCAACTGCCGCCATTCTGACCGCCCTGGTTACCCGGTCCGGGGGCGAAGTGGACACGGGGAATTGATCTCCGGCTTTCATCTATTCACAGGAAAGATTCGTAATGTTTGCGCGCACAAGAATGAAGCGGAGTTCGCGACTGATCGCCGCGATGGTGATTCTGGCGGGGATCGGCGCTTGCGAGCCGGCCGGACCGAAAACGGTTCCCGTCAAGGGAACCGTGACTTTGGAAGGCGGGGATGTCTCCCTGCTTGCCGGCCATCATGTGGAGGGTGTTTTGGAGGGAAATCCGTCCGTTCTTGCGTCCGGGGTGATTCAGAAGGACGGAGTTTTCGCTTTGGAAAGTCTGTTGGAGGGCAAAGTGCGAAAGGGAGCGATGCCGGGAAAATACAAGGCCCGGATCGTTATTTCGGATGATGTCGACGACAATGGAAAACGGCTTCCCCGACCTCCGTTGTCAAAAAGCTTCCTCAGAGCGGAGACGTCTGGTTTGTCCTTTGAGGTTTCAGAAACGTCTCCTGATGTCCAACTGGCCTTGACCGCTCGCGCCAAATGAGACGACTCTTTGGGGCATTTACATCGATACGAACACGGCAATTTAGATTTCTGACAGTCACCCGATCGAAAGGAACTTGTTCCATGACCCTAAATCGCCGCCTGATGGCCCGGTTGCTGACGGCTCTGGCCGTCGGTTCCCCGGCCGCGGCCCTGGCCGAGACGAAACCGGCCGACGACACGGCCAAACTGGCCTTCTTCGAGAAGAAGATCCGGCCGATGCTCGTGGAGCATTGCCACGCCTGTCACTCGGCCGAAACCAAACCGGCCGGCGGATTGCGGGTGGACGATCACAAGGGCTTGCTGACCGGGGGCAACACCGGGGCGGCCGTCGTCCCCGGCAATCCGGCCAAGAGCCTGTTGTTGACGCGGACATCCACGGGGGACGCCAAGCGACGGATGCCCGTTCAGGGAGAACACCTGTCGGAGGAACAACTGGCCGACCTCAAGACGTGGATCGCCGACGGGGCCGTGTGGCCCAAGCCGAAGATCCCCGCCAGCCTCGGCAAAGGGAAGCCCGAATACGACCAGCTCAAGAAAGACCACTGGGCATGGCAGCCGTTGAAACAACCGGCCGTGCCGGCGGTGAAAGACTCCGCCTGGGCCAAGGATGATCTCGACCGTTTCGTGCTGGCCAAGCTGGAGGAAAAGAAACTCCCGCCGGTGGCCGACGCGGACAAGACGACGCTGATCCGCCGGATCACCTTCGACCTGACCGGCCTGCCGCCGGCCCCGGCCGAGATTGACGCCTTCGTGAAGGACGGTTCGCCGGACGCCTTCACCAAAGTTGTTGACCGGTTGCTGGCTTCCCCGGCCTTCGGCGAACGCTGGGGCCGTCACTGGCTGGATGTCGCCCGCTATGGCGAATCGACCGGGCCGTCCCGCAACATCCCGTATCCCCATGCGTGGAAGTACCGGGATTACGTGATCGATTCCGTGAACGCGGACGTGCCCTACAACCGCTTCATCACCGAGCAAGTCGCCGGGGACCTGCTCCCCGCCGCCTCGCCCGCCGAACGGGACCGCCTTCTCACCGCCACCGGCTTTCTGGCGCTTGGAGTGAAGGACGTGAACCAGCGCTTCAAAGTCCGCTTCCTGATGGACAACGTGGACGAGCAGGTGGACGCCGTCACCCGTTCGACGCTGGCGCTCACCGTGAGTTGCGCCCGCTGCCACGACCACAAGTTCGACCCGATCCCGACGACCGACTATTACGCCCTCGCCGGCATCTTCACCAGCACCGACAACTGCGCCGGTGTCCGGAACAAGATGGGGGGCGGCGGCCTTGATTACTACGACCCGTCCATGCTGGTGAAACTCTCCTCGACCGCCCCGCCGCCCGATCCGGAAAAGGTGAAGAAGCTGGAGGCCGAACTGGCCGTCGCCAAGAAGGCGTGGGACGAGATTCGCGGCACCCCGAAGGGAGTCGCCCTGGCTCCCAACGGTCAGCCGACGCAACGTCCGTTCCGGTTGAAGTACGAGGCTCTGCTGACCGAGTTCAACAACCTTACCGATCCGGCTGCCGCAGGCCATGCGGTCCACGGGGTGCGAGACGGGAAGACCATCGCCGACACCGAAGTGCGTCTGCGCGGCGAGGCCGAAAAGCTCGGGCCGGTGGTTCCGCGTGGTTTCCTTTCTGTGTTGAACGTGCCGGAAGTGAAGGGAATCAACCCCGCCCAAAGCGGCCGGCTGGAACTGGCCAAATGGCTTACCAGCCCGAACAACCCGCTGGCCTCCCGCGTGGCCGTCAACCGGGTGTGGCAACACCTGTTCGGCCGGGGGATCGTCAGCACGTCGGACAACTTCGGCATCAACGGCGACGTTCCCGCCAACCCGGAACTGCTCGACCACTTGGCCGGGCGGTTCGTGCAGGATGGCTGGTCTGTGAAAAAACTGGTGCGGGCGGTGGTCCTGAGCCGGTCGTACCAACTCGGCAACGACACCACGCCGGCCCATCTGACGGCCGATCCGGCGAACAAGCTGATCTGGCGGCACACGCCCCGGCGGCTGGACGCCGAGGAAATCCGGGACGCCGCCCTTCAGGTGGTTGGCACGCTGGACCGCTCTCGCCCGGCGGCCTCCCCGGCCAAAGAACTGCGGATGGTGGAAATGCGGGACAACGGTCCCGAGGCCAGGAACATGAACGAGGCGGCCGACAAGACCGAGCACCGCAGCGTTTACCTGCCCCTGCTTCGCGGCGTGACGCCGAAATCACTGGCTCCGTTCGACCCGGTGGACCAGACGCTGGTGTCCGGCAACCGGGAAACCACGAACGTACCCGGTCAGGCGTTGTTCCTGCTGAACTCTGCGTTCGTCCGGCAACACTCGCTGCTTCTGGCTGAAAAGCTCTTGAAGGAGCGGGACAAGACCGACGTCGTCCGGATCGAGACCGCCTACCGTCTCGCCTTCGGCCGCCGTCCGACCGCCAAAGAAACCGACCGGGCCAACGCCTTCATCGGCGAGTATGAATCGTCGTTCCGTCAACAGCCCGCCCCGGTGGAGAAGCCGAAAGCCGAGCCAAAGACTCCGGCGAAGAAGGACGCCCCGGCGGCCCCGATCATCGACCCCGATCAGATCGACCAAACCGGCGAGGCCGTCGTCGAAGCGGATGTCAAAACGAAGGATGCTCGCACCGCCGCCTGGCTGGCCTTTGTGCAGGCATTGATTGGTTCGGCGGAGTTTCGATACGTGCGGTAATTATCTCCAGACATTCCAATGACACTCATAAGGATTGCTAAATATGTTTCCCCCCGATTTGATCTCGGCCGTGTCCCGGCGGCAGGTGTTGAAGTCCGCCGGCGCCGGGTTTGGGTATCTGGCCCTCGCCGGGTTGCTCGGCCAGGAGGCGG
>NZ_JH636439.1:155662-163443 GCF_000255705.1 Zavarzinella formosa DSM 19928 | reverse complement strand
ATCAACCCGCCGCCAAACTTCGGCGGGGCCGTCAACTACGGCAGCGCGTTCCTCCCGGCCCACTTTCAGGGAACCCGCATCAACGACGCCGGCGAACTCGCCCACCTGAAAGCCGGAACCTCCGGCGATCTTCAGCGAAAGCAACTCGACTTGATCCAGGGGATGAACCGCGATCTGGCCGCCACGCCCGGCGCCCCGGATCAGGTGGATGGCGTGATCGAGTCCTACGAACTGGCCTTCCGGATGCAGGGGAAGGTGCCGCAGTTGCTCGACATCTCGAAGGAACCGCAAAAGGTGAAGGACGCCTACGGCATCAAGCCCGGCCCGGCCGGGGCCTTCGCCCGGCAATGCCTCATGGCCCGGCGGCTGAGCGAGGCCGGTGTGCGGTTTGTGGAGATCTGCCAGCCGGGCTGGGATCATCACAACAACCTGCACAAGGGGTTGATCAACAATTGCGCCGCCGTCGACCAGCCGACCTCGGCCCTCCTGGCCGACTTGGAGAATCGCGGCCTGTTGGAAGACACGCTGGTGATCTTCGGCAGCGAGTTCGGCCGCCAGCCAACCACTCAGGGCGTCGACGGCCGGGACCACAACATCACCGGCTACCCGATGGCCCTCGCCGGGGCCGGCATCAAGAAGGGTGTCACCTACGGGGCCACGGACGAGTACGGCATCAAGGCCGTCGACGGCCGGATGCACACCAACGACCTGCACGCCACGCTGCTGGCCCTGATGGGCCTCGACCATGAGAAGTTGACCTACCGCTATGCGGGCCGCGACTTCCGGTTGACGGATGTGGCCGGCAAAGTGGCCCGAGAAATCATGGCGTGAGCCCATTCCGCTGTGTAATTTGTCCAACAAGTCAGATCAGTGGTCACGTTTGGAAGCGATTCCGGTGACAGAAATTGACCGGGCAATTTCTGTCACCTTGAAGAACAATAGACTGTCTGCCTGATCTTCAAAGTCCACCTCTGGACCACAGATGCCCGTAAAACAATTTTTCAGTGTCCACTTAATCAAGTCGGTCACTTCTTCATGGGCAGGCAATGTCTAACAAAGCAAGATGCAATGCTGGATCCGCCAGACAGGCGGTGTTTGGTTTTGGGTGTTTCTTCTCACACCATTACTTGGAAAACTCATTCAGAACAGAACCCGGCCAAAATGAAGCCTTCCGGATGGGAATTATGAGCAATCGCTTGGTGATCTTGGCGGCGGCCATGTTGGCCATGCTGCTTCCCGGCTGTGTCTCCCGCCAAAATGACCCGTCTGACGTCATCCGGATCGGCTATCAGAAATGGGGCAGTTTTTCGATTCTGAAGACCTCGGGTGAATTGACCAAATCATTTGAGCCGAGGGGAATCCGAATCGAGTGGATCGAATTCCCCTCGGGACCTCCACTGTTGGAGGCTCTCAACGCCGGAAGCATCGACATTGGCCATGCGGGGGATTCGCCCCCGATCTTCGCCCAGGCGGCCGAGATCCCGTTTGTCTATTTTGCCGCATCGTCGCCGAGTCCGGACAGTTCCGGGCTTCTTGTCAAAAACGAATCGACGATCAACGGCGCCAATGACCTTCGCGGTCGTCGTGTCGGCTTCGCCAAGGGAACCAGCGCCCACACCATGATTCTGCGTTACCTCGAAAAGCACGAAATGAAGATCACGGACATCGTGGCCATGTATCTTTCGCCCGCCGACGGTCGGGTGGCGCTGGAATCCGGTTCGATTGACGCCTGGGCTGTTTGGGACCCGTACCTTGCCGCGGCGGAACAGGCGGGCGGACACCGGAAACTGGCCACCGGGAAAGGGTATGTCGAGGGGCGAGAATTCTATTTTGCGTCTCGACGAATGGCCGAGAGTCATCCGGAACGACTGACGGAATTTCGAGCCGAGCTGGCTCGCATCAAGTCCTGGGCCAAGGAACGCCCGGACGAGGTCAATCGGTTCTTGTCGGCCGAAACGGGGATTCCCATGAATGCGGTCGGCCTCGCGGAATCCCGCCGGTCCCGCTATGACACGCACGACATCAACGAAGACATGATCGCCGCCCAGCAATCGCTGGCGGATCGATATCTCGAACTCGGCCTGCTGCCCCGGAAAATCGCCATCCGGGATGCCGTGCTGAAACGGCCGGCCGTGGGAAAAGAATAATGCCACTCAACATTTTTTGGTTCATACCAACCCAAGGCGATGGTCGCTTTCTGGGAACCACCGTCGGCGGCCGGCCGGCGACAATTGATTACTTCGCCCAAGTCGCCCGCGCGGCCGATGCCTTGGGATATGAGGGGGTGTTGCTGCCGACGGGACGCGGGTGTGACGACGCCTGGGTGACGGCTTCCGGCCTGGCCGCCATCACTTCACGATTGAAATATCTGGTGGCCATCCGGCCCGGTCTTGTGAGTCCGACCCTCGCCTACCGGATGGCGGCGACATTTGACCGCCAGTCGCGAGGGCGGATCTTGATCAATGTTGTCGCGGGGGGAGACACCGAGGAATTGCAAGGCGACGGCGTGTTTCTTTCCCATGATGAGCGCTACGTCCAAACCGATGATTTTCTGACCGTCTGGAATGGCTTGGCGAACGGGGAGACAGTCAACTATTCCGGGCCGCATGTCCGGGTGAACGGGGCAAGGCAGTTTTTTCCGGCGTTCCAATCACACATTCCGCTATATTTCGGCGGTTCCTCCCCGGCGGCCATGCGGGTGGCGGCGAAGCACATCGATCTCTACCTGACATGGGGCGAACGACCCGAGCAAGTGGCCGAGAAGATCGCCGCCATGCGGGAACTGGCCGACCGGCAGGGTCGCTTCTTGCGTTTTGGAATTCGCCTGCACGTGATTGTCCGCGACACGGTCGCCGAAGCCCGGCGGGATGCGGAAAAACTCATCGAACATGTCACGCCGGAAGTGGCGGCGGAGGCTCAAAACGTCCTGGCGAAGTACGAATCCGACGGGCAGCGGCGAATGCTGGAGCTACAACGCGGCGGCCGGGAAGGGTTGTGGCTGAGGCCGGATTTGTGGGCCGGCGTCGGCTTGGTGCGAGGCGGGGCGGGCACGGCGATGGTGGGGGACGGCCCGGCCGTGGCCGCCCTCATCCGGGAATATGCAGACTTGGGCATCGACACCTTCATCCTGTCCGGGTATCCGCATTTGGAGGAGGCATATCACTTCGCCGAACATGTTTTCCCGCTTCTGCCCGACCGAAGACCGGCGGAAACCGAAAGTCGCGGCGAGGTGATCGCCAACGGGGCGGTTCGCGTTCCCGGAGGGGCAAACGGTTCCTCATGACACACCGGCTTTTTCCGTGGCTTGTGCCTTTGTCATTGTTGATTGCGTGGCAGGCGGCCGGAGAGTTTGGCTGGCTTTCCAATCGAATCATGCCCGCCCCCTCGGCCGTTTTGCGGGCGGGTTTCCGGCTGGCCGAATCAGGAGAGCTGGCACGCCATTTGGGAATCAGCTTTCAGCGGGCGGCCAGCGGCTTTGTGATCGGCGGCGGGCTTGGCCTGATCCTTGGAATCCTCACCGGGGCTTCGCGAATTGCCGAATCGCTGATCGACAGCACGATGCAAATGCTCCGGACGATGCCCCATCTCGCGCTGATTCCCCTGGTGATTTTGTGGCTGGGGATTGGCGAGGCCGCCAAAGTGTTTCTCGTCGCCCTCGGAGTGTTGTTCCCGGTGTATCTCAACACGCATCACGGCGTGCGAAACGTTGATCCGGGCCTGATTGAGATGAGCCGGGTCCACGGCCTCGGCCGATGGGGATTGTTCAGGCGGGTGTTGCTGCCGGGCGCCTTGCCGTCGATTCTCGTGGGCGTCCGCTTCGGCCTTGGCGTCATGTGGCTCACCCTCATCGTCGCGGAAACCATTGCCGCCGCCAGCGGCATCGGATATCTGGCCATGAACGCCCGCGAGTTTTTGCAAACCGATGTGGTTGTCCTGAGCATTCTCCTTTATGCGCTGCTTGGCAAACTGGCCGACACCATCGCGAGATGGCTGGAACATGTTCTGTTGCCCTGGCATCCCGCCCATGCCCGATCCCTCTCGTCAAGCAAACCGGGGGAAATCCCATGAACTTGGGAGTGGATGTCGAGGTGACGGGCCTTTGTCGGCGGTTTGGTGGCAAGGTGATTTTGGACCAGTTGAATCTGTCCTGTCGGGCGGGGGAGTTTGTCGCCATCGTGGGCCGGAGCGGAAGCGGCAAGAGCACTTTTCTGCGACTGCTGGCCGGCTTGGACCGGCCGGATGATGGTGATGTTCGGGTAGAGGGCAAGGTGTTGACTGGTCTTTGCCCCTCCTCGCGAATGATGTTTCAAGACAGCCGGTTGCTTCCCTGGCTACGAGTGGGCGACAACGCCGGCTTGGGTCTTCCGAAATCAGAGCGGAAGCGGAGCCTCGAATTGTTGGGTCAAGTCGGGCTTGCCGACCGCGTCACCGACTGGCCCGCCATCCTTTCCGGAGGCCAGAAGCAACGAGTCGCGCTGGCCCGTTCGCTGGCGGCGGCTCCGCGGTTGCTTTTGCTCGACGAACCGCTTGGCAGCCTCGATGCCCTGACCCGGCTGGAGATGCAGCAACTGATTGAAACGCTTGTGAAAGAATCAGGGGCGACGACGATCTTGATTACCCACGATGTCGAGGAAGCCGTGGCCCTGGCCGACCGGGTGATTCTGCTGGCCAAGGGCCGGCTGGCTCATGAATGGGAGATTGATCTCCCGCGACCGCGAGATCGATCTGGCCAAGGGTACGTCAATCTGACCCGTCAGATTTTGGGAAAGGTTTTGGTGGAATGAGGTTTTCGCAAATGACAAAGTTGTTCGAGATCACTTTGGGACAGTCTGTCAGGCGGAGGCGATCTCGAACAACAATCGCATGTCATTTGATGGAATAATCAAGAGGCGGCTTCGCTGTCTGATTCGGAGTCTTCGGTAGAACCGCAGGTGCTCTTGATCACCGGCTCCCGGCCGGCACCCAGAATTTCGCCTTTGGAATCAAGATCAAGATTAATTTCGTTGGCGCCCGGTTGCACTTCCTTGACCAGAGTTGATTTGACATTATATTTTGCCGGGAGTTTCTCAACGACAATCACGGATTTTTTGCCGATGTTGTCAACTTCCCCGCCGACGGTAACACTCACCTTATGCTTGCCGACGGCGGCTCCTTTCAGCTTCTCCGTCCGCATTAGTTCAAAATTTCCAGAATCGTCAGTTCGGCTCACCGACGGGCGGCTTCCATTTTCAGGTTGAAAGACAACCAAGGCGTTGGGAAGAGGCTTGCCATCCAGGGAAACCCGGCCTTTCACGATGGCGACGTTTTCGCCACAACCGGAGATGGCAAGGCAAAGTAACAACATGAATCCAAATCGGCTGTTATTGCTCATTTCACTTTCCTGAAAATTACACAATTTCAAATTAATTTGGTTTTGTTCATCGAGAGATTCGGGCAATCGGGCGCGTCGCTTGATTGCTCAAATACAATATGGCGGCAAATCGGTCCGTTGAACGGCTGATGGTATCCGTCAGATAGCCTGGCAGTCACTTTCGCAAGGGGAAGATTAAGCCGGTTATCTCAAATCAGTAATCAACCACTTGGGCGTCGTTTCGAGTTCCAAGACGCTGGTAGGTTCCGACACCCGGATAATCGGTGTCGGCGCAGGTGACCGTGGGATCGGCTCCCGACCAGCAATTGCCATTGTTGAAACTGATGCTGTCGCGGATGAACCGAACCGAGCCGTCGGCATAAAGGAAATTGGCGCCTCCCGTATGAAGGCTGGAAAATCCCTCGTCGCATCCGCCCGGTGTGATGATCGGAGAATTCAGCGCCACGCTGATTCTGCCAAGAGTGTAGTTGGTTCCGACATTTCCATTTCCCGCGGGGTTCCGGTTGCCCACCCAAGTTCCGGCCCCGCATTTGGTGGTTCGTTCTCCAACCAAGAATGTGTTGCTTGTCCCGTCAGAAATGCTCGCCATATTGCTCGTGCTTGCGAGATACAAAACGCCGGTGTTGTTAAGACGACCGTGATCTCCGCCGCCCGCCACCGCGATATAATTCGCCTTGGCCACTTGATAACCCGCTGGAAAACTGTTCCCGGTAAAACTTCTCGTCAACAGGGAAGCGGGGTCGTCGGAAGGACACAGGAAGACCGGAAGCCGTGTCTGGCAGAGCGTTTGAATTGTTGTGTTCGCGCCCTGCGTGTACAGTGCGACTGTGTCAACATTCAATTGCTGAAAAAGCGGCCCTTGCTCCAAGTGAGGCAAAATATAAGCGCCCCAGCCCCATGATTCATTGTTGGCGCCTCCGTTCACTGCCCCCGTGGGAAAGGCTTGAGTGTTGTCATGATAAGAATGCAAGGCCAGTCCGATTTGCTTGAAGTTATTCTGACATCGCAATCTTGACGCGGCCTCGCGGATTTTTTGCACGGCCGGCAGCAGCAATCCAATTAAAATGGCAATGATCGCGATGACGACAAGAAGCTCAATGAGCGTAAACGCGCGGCGATCTCGACATATTGTCGTTTTAATGGCTTGGTCCTTTCAAGAAATCATTGACGAGATGGATGCCTTAAATTGACGAGTCAATTCAAGACAGTATTGCGATACCCAACCTAGATTATCGTTGAGCTGATGAAATTCAAATGAGATGCGATAGTCCATCGCTTAGGCATGAGCTACCCTGTCAGGTGGATACTTTGTCAAGTAAACACTGCTGCAATTGGACACTTTGTCAAGTTTATATTTTTTTGAGGAGGCGCTCGCCAATATATGTCAACAGCTAAAATCTAACGACGACTATGAATATGCTACTTTGTCAACTATTTTTAATTTCTCATTCTTGGCTGGATCGTCTGACAGAGTTGTAAGGATGGCGCATTTGCGCTTGCCCGAGGGAACTTGAATATGGTCAAGACGATGATGAGCCCAAACCCACAAGATCCTTGGCGATTGGCATGTTCTAAATGGAAATGACCAAGGACGGCGGCAATATAACCTGCCCCAACAGCGATAAGGTTTGCTGCGAATGCCTGATGGACAGCGCCTCGCCCTAGTGGTTTGTCGCTTCGACACCGCGCGACTGTATTGACGGCCGGTGTTTTCCGACATGGCCTAACCGGAAAAACACCGGAAGGAATTTTGTCACTGACGCATGCACTGATCAGCTTGGGATGTTCTGTCGAAATTCTTTTGACACTTGGCTGCCGGCCGCTTACATCGCCTGTCACCGAAGGCCGCTCCGCCAAACCGCCTCCGGCTATTGGAAATCGGTCCGAGCACGCCGGCATGCTGGTTGTTCGGCCGCAGAAGAGACTTGAATATTGCTCCGGGCAAAGGATTTGACAATGGTCTCAAGATCTTGGCAACAATTCCGGGCGACGGTCTTTTGCATCTCCGCGGCGGTCTGCTGGGCGTGCCTGGGTTGTCAGCCATCAACTCCACGAAACTTTGGTGTTGTCAAGCCGGGAGTGTTATACCGCAGCGGCCAAGTCACTGCGGAGGAGTTTGGACAGGCGCTCACGGACCACCGAATCCGAACGGTGGTCACTCTCCGGCCAGTCCGAGGTGAAACGCCAAACTCGGATGTCCGCGAGGAGGAGATTTGTTTGGCTCGCGGAATAAGATACGTCCGAATTTCACCCCGAATACCGAATGGACATGCCGGCGAATCTCCGCTCGGACCCGTCGCGGCGGACTTCCTGCAAATCATGGACGACCCGGCCAATCACCCGGTTTGGGTCCACTGCACGGCGGGCCGGGATCGCACTGGGGCGATGTGCGCGGCGTACCGGATGGAAC
>NZ_JH636439.1:124291-155213 GCF_000255705.1 Zavarzinella formosa DSM 19928 | reverse complement strand
AAAAATCAAGCGACTGGCCTTCCCGCAACTAGCATAACGCCCCAATGGACGCCAGAGGAGGCATTGGCCGAGATGAGGGCCTTCGGGTTCGACCCGGACAAGGACGCGCCGGCCCAAGCCTATGCCCAATTCGTTTTGTCCTATCGGCGAAGAGAGCCGGGTCGTTGACCAATTGGCCGCTCTGGCGAGGCTTGGCTCAACACAGCAGAATTGAGGCGGTGTCATCCGCTCTTCCACTATGTCATCTCGGTTACAACGGCCGCCGTAGAATGAAACTCAATTCCATGCCGCACCGGCATTGCAGCTTCCAATTTTTTTGCGACTTACACTCGGCGCAAGACGACACCGAAGCAAGGGCTCGATGCGTTCTGATTTCACTCATCTTCCGGTGATCGATGTGAGCCCCTTGCTCTCGGAGGGAACCGGGATGGCCGCCGTCGCGGCGAAGTTAGACGCCGCGTGCCGGCAGAGCGGATTCTTCTATGTCACCGGTCATGGGGTGGACACCGAACTCCAGCGTCGGCTGCATGATCTGAGTCGTGAGTTTTTTTCGCTGCCCGTCGAGGTCAAGGATCGGATCGCCATGCGATATGGCGGGCGGGCTTGGCGGGGTTATTTCCGCGTCGGAGACGAATTGACTTCCGGCAAGCCGGACCAGAAGGAAGGGCTTTATTTCGGCCAGGAATTGCCGGCCGATCATCCTCTGACGCTGGCGCACACGCCGCTGCATGGCCCCAACTTGTTTCCGGAACAGCCTGCCGGATTGCGCGAGGCCGTCCTCTCCTACATGGCCGCGCTGACCCGTCTGGGGCACCGGTTGATGGCTGGCCTCGCGCTGGGCTTGGGCCTGGATGGAAATTATTTCGCCGATCATGGCATGCGCGATCCGCTGACGCTGTTTCGGATTTTCAATTACCCGCCGCCAGCCGACCCCGGTCTGTGGGGAGTCGGTGAACACACCGATTACGGTTTGCTCACCATTCTGTTGCAAGACGACGCCGGAGGGTTGGAGGTCAAATCGGGGGCCTCATGGATCGCCGCCCCGCCATTGCCGGGATCGTTTGTCTGCAACATCGGCGACATGCTGGACCGCATGACGCGAGGCATCTATCGTTCAACGCCGCATCGTGTTCGCAACCCGGCGCCGCGAAACCGGCTGTCGTTTCCGTTCTTCTTTGATCCAAACTTCTTTAGCCCTGTCCAGACCGTCGATCTACCATCCGGGGAGATCACGCCGGATGACCACGCCTCCCGCTGGGACAAAACCAGCGTCCATGTTTTTCAAGGCACCTATGGAGATTATCTCTTGGGCAAAGTGGGCAAGGTCTTTCCCGGTCTCAAAGCAAAGGTTTTGTGATCGGGCGAATTTCGTGAAACCTATTTCGCCCCGGCTGTCGCGAGAGATCAGATGAAGATTTTATGCTTTGCCCGTTTTGCTTGTTTTTGGTTCGTCGGGCTTCTGATGCCGCCGAACACTTTTGCCGCCGAACCCGGGACGGAAGGCACACTGTTCTTGGAAGAACTGACGTGGACTGAGGTGCGTGACGCCATCAAGGCCGGGAAAGTGACCGTGATTGTGCCCACGGGCGGGATCGAGCAGAACGGGCCGCATGTCATCACCGGGAAGCATAACTATATTGTCCGGGCCACCGCGGAAGCCACCGCCCGAAAATTGGGCGACACCCTCGTCGCCCCGGTGGTTCCTTTTGTGCCGGAAGGCGCGATTGACCCGCCGGGCGGTCATATGAAATTTGCGGGCACGATCAGCGTCACCGAAGAGACCTTTGTGTGCCTGCTGACCGACATCGTCTCCAGTTTGCGGGCACACGGGTTCCGGAACATCGTGCTGATCGGGGACAGCGGCGGCAATCAGAAAGGCATGAAGAAGGTCGCGGAACAATTGAACGCAAAGTGGGCGGGGGACAAGACCCGGATCATTTTCGTTCCGGAGTATTACGACCACACGCCGGTTGAGAAATGGCTTCAGGCGGAGGGTGTCCGCGAGAAAGACCAAGGCTTGCATGATAGCTACGCCGTCTCAGCCACACTGGCCGCGATTGACCCAATGCTGATCCGCGCCAAACAACGCCAGGCCGCCGGGACATTCAAAGTCAACGCCGTGGACTTGGACCCTCTTGAAAAAACCATCGAACGCGGACGCAAAATCATCGAAATTCGGGCCGATGCCACGGCGGCGATTGTCCGCAAAGCGATCAATTCAACGACGCCGAAACCATGAGATTGCCGACGCGAGAGAGTCATTGGCATTGATGCCGACAATTAAGAAGTCACCAACAAATTGTTTCAACCTTCATGAGGATACCATGATTCGTCTGGCCGTCTTTGTCTTCTTCGCATGGGCTTGCGTTGGATTCGCCGAAGAATCCAAGGGACCGCCGGAGCATCTTTCGCCTTACGGTCTTCGCGGGCGATTGCTTGTCACCAACGGGGAATTGCCCAAGGAGTTCGAGAAGCCAAAAGAGAGCGCCGTCATTGACGCTCGCTCGGATTCGCCGCCTTCCGGCTTCCATTTTTTGGTGAAGCCGGACGACTTGCCCGCTTCTGGCAAAGTGGGCGTCCATGTCCCGGAGAAAGCGATCCTGCAAATCGACAAACGCTTTGTCTCAAATATCGGGCAAGGCGTCGTGACCCTTCGGCTGGCCAAGTCGGCCGGCCGCGAAGCCCGGACCATCGAACTCAAGGGCAAAACGACCGCCGATTACAACGAACTCCGGCGTTGCGCGGCCGAACGGGCCAACGGCAGTCCCTACCCGCCCAAGGAATTGCCGGCCCCGGTTGTTCCGAAAGGAACATTGGTGATTGTCGGCGGCGCCGGTCTCACACCTGAAATCAGCCAGCGGTTCATCAAGGCCGGCGGCGGCGAGGCCGGACATTTTTTGTCGCTGCCGATCTCGATGCCCGACCCGATTGACCTCCGGAAGCAGGAAGAGTTCCTGAGCAAGTTGGGCGCGAAGAATGTCACGGTGATTCCCTTCCGTGAACAGAAAGACCTGGAAGATCCCAAAATCATCGAAACTCTCCGGAAGGCGACGGGTGTCTGGTTCGGCGGGGGACGCCAATGGAACTTCATGGACGCTTACGAAGGGACGAAGCTGCCGGAACTATTCCGTGACGTGTTGAACCGTGGCGGTGTCATCGGCGGCAGTTCCGCCGGCGCGACGATTCAAGGGGATTACATGGTGCGGGGAGCCCCGGCCGGGCCGGGCATCATGATGTGCGAGGGGTACGAGCGGGCTTTGGGTTTCCTTCCCGGCGTGGCGATCGACCAACACTTTACCGCCCGCAAACGATTCAAAGACATGACGGCCTTGATGAACACCTACCCTCAGTTTCTGGGCATTGGCCTCGACGAATCAACAGCCATTGTCGTGCAAGGATCGGTGGCCGAAATCCTTGGCCTCGGCAAAGCGCACTTCTACGACCGAAAGAAGCCGGTCAAGGAAGGCGAGCCGGACTTCGAGGCGTTTCCGGCGGGAACCCGATACGACTTGGTCAAACGGGCCAAGATTGAGGAGAAGACTCCCTCCGGCGTGAAATAATCTTTGGGCTCTCCAACTCTTGAAGTATCGGGGCGAGCGATCGACCGGGCTTGAAAAAAAGTCTGTCAACGCCGAAGCCTCGTCAGCGAATCCCTGGCTTCCTCCGTCAGACGAGCCCCTTCCGCGCCAGCCGCCCAAGTCTTGAGAACCCGGACTGCCTCCCGAGTGGCGATTCCTTCAAGGATCTCGCAGGCCCGCGATTGGCGAAGCCTTTCCGGCGTGTGATCTTCGATTGATTTCAGCGCTTGGTCAAGTCGCGGCCGAACTTCCTCCGAAGCCTCCTTGCGAGCCGCCGCCAGTTTCGGACGAATCATGTCGGCGATGTTTGCCAGTTCCCGTTGCGAACGCTCCCGTTCTTTGAAGTCGAAAGCATCCAGCCCTTTGAGCAATTTTGCAACCGCCGCGTTGGTCGGGACGGCCGGGAGTTTCATTCGGGCGGCCAAAAACGCAACCGCCTCATTCGGGTTCATCCGCAGTTCGCGGATGGCCGCGAAGGCCGCTTTTGCGTCCGGCGAACTCAGGGCGGCCCAAATCGTGTCAACCTTGGCGGCATCCCACCGGCTGGTGTCGCCAAGCAGGTTCCACACATAAACCGGAGCCTCCGCACTGGTGGAGACGACCTTCGTTCCGTCGGTGGAGAAATTCGCCGACAAGACAACTCCGCGATGTTGAAAAACGGCCCGGTCGCCGCCCGTCGCCGTTTCCACCAAGGTCAGTGTTCCATGATCGTCGCCGATCAACATACTTCGGTGATCGGCCGCCGGAGAAATGGCGTGTGTATGCCTCTCCGCCTGTTCTCGATACATCAACCGCCGGCCGGAATGCACGTCCCAGACACTGACACTATCGCCTGATCGATTATTGAAACATCCGTGCAACACCAGATATTTCCCATCCCGGCTGAACCGGCCTCCGCCAGAATACACTCTCCAAGGAACCGGGATGAGATCCTGTTTCCGGCCGGTAATATGGTCCGTGATCGTCACGGCCGACAAATCCGGCCCCGCGCCATCCCCGCCGTCTTTGTCCGGCGTGCCCCGGAGGGACAAGGTCAGGGCACGCCCGTCCGCTGTCGGCAGGGTTCCCAACAAAAAACCTCGGTGGTCATCGGGCTGACGATACAGAATCTTGCCGGTGCCGGTATCCCAAACGCTAAACGCTACGTTCGGAACATTGACTGACACTTGCCGTCCGTCCTGGCTAATCATCAAAGGCATCGTCGGAGGGCCTTCCAGCGGGACGAGCCGAACCTTTCCCGTTCCCAACTCTGCGATTCGCAGATCGTACGTGTTACGACCCTCCTTCTTGCCAGCGCCAGCCACTACGTCAACGGCCGTTTGCCCGTCGGCGGACACGTCGGCCAGCCTCTCGCCAATGACAGGAGAGTCGTCCGAAAGCCGCCTGGCCGGACCACCGGTTGTCGGCCAGACAATCCAACCGGTCTGCGTGGTTCCAAGAACTTGCTTCCCGTCTGGCGTAAACCATGCGCGATTCACCGGGGAGGCGGGGGAGGCGGCCAATGGCAACCGTTTCCAATCTCCGACCGACCAAAACGTCAGCAACCCGTCACCGGCCAAGACAAGCGTCTTGCCATCGGGCGAAAAACCAGCCGCCCAAGCGCCCGGCAGACGGGCCACCGGCCCTTGGTCGTCTTTTTCTTTCAGATCCCAGACTTGGGTGTCCAAGTCCACAAGATACCTTCCGTCAGGGGAGAACAAGAAACGACCTCCCCGTCGGCCAACCGGGGGCTTGGCGGGCAAAACCCGCAACTGATTTTCCCCTTGGGCAGCCATCACCATGATGAAATCGCTCTTGTCAGCCTTGATGACGAGTCGTCCGTCCGAAGAAATTCCGGCGGAGTGGGAGCGTCTGGAGAACCTCATGTCCGGTTTTGGAAAGTTCTGAACCAGTTTCCCGGTGTTGGCCTCATGCAAGCACGACTTCTCGGAGCCGGCAAGAATGAAATGTTTGCCATCGGCCGTGAACGGCAAAACAGACGCCGGTTCCGTGTGGGGAAAGGACCAGATTTCTTGGCCTGCCTTCGCGTCCCATAGATAGACCTTTGCGAACCAGTCCACGGCCAGCACTTGTTCCCCGTCCGGGGTAATATCGGCGACGTTCACTTCGTTCTCGCCGGGAAGCCGCCAAATTTTCTCGGTCTTGCCGTCAGCCAGCGTGTAGATGGCCAGATCTGATTTGACGCCACGGATGCCGACAGCCAAACGTTTGCCGTCACTCAAAAACCGGATAATCTGCGCCCAGGATCGATCACGCATCGGCAGATAATGAAGCGGTTGGCCGGTGGCCGTGTCGAGAACGGTTACCCCGCCGCCATGTCCGACGGCCATCTGTTTGCCATCGGCTGAGTAAGCAATTTGGCAGGTGGGGGTGCCGGCGAAACGAAACCGGGCCGAGCCAAGACGGGCTATCACTCCGTCCGGCAACGGAATCCCTTCCGCGTCCAACCTCGGCTCTGTTCCTGCATTCGGCGCCTGAGCGACCAAATCTTTCGATTGAGCCGGGCTAACGGCGGCCCAAGCCAGCCCAGCGAGCCAAACCATGAGCAATCGGCCAAGCTCGATTTTGCCCGGAACGATTGGAAGCAGGCAACGAACACATAATTGACAGAAGTGAAAGCGGTTCATTTTAGCCCCTTTGGCCGCATATGAGCGATGCGAGAACTCCCTGACCATCAGGATTATTGATGTTTATCCGGTAATTCAGAAAGAAACGGAATACGTCATCCCGCTTGGGAAGTAACCGTTCTGCTTACAAAGTCACGTCGGCATGCTGAAACGGAATCGCTTGGAAACCGTTCGATTGCGGGCACGCGATCAATGCTTGGGCCGCGCCACAGTAATGCTTTGAGCCAATTCTCTGAAGTAATAACCCATCACCCGAATCATTATCTGAAAATCAGATGCGTTTCTACTTCGTCAAATATGACCGCCAAGCTGACAAAGTAAATCATCATCATAAACATAGTAATAATTTGCGGTTGAATCGTTTTTAATCGAGGGCATAATAACAGCGTCCAAGAGGGTGACCCGTTGGATATGGCCTTCGGTTGCCGAGTTCGTTTTGTCATCGTTTCAATTCAAAACACGGGAGATACATGCGATGTATCACGTTTACGAGCAGGCCGGCTCATACGATGCCGGTCATCTTCTGATTCTGTCGGACGACCAATGGAAGCGGCTGACCGTTCAGCAGCAGGGACACTATCGTCTTCTGGCGGGCGGTTTCCGCACCGGCTTGGAGGCCGTCGTCCGGTTGGTGAAGCTCACGGCAATCAAGAACGTAACGGGCGAACTCCGTTCGGTGGCCTGAGCAACGGAAACGATTCCCAACCAAAGGACGAAGGTGGTGAAGGATGAATCGCAAGCATTGGCTGATCATTGGCCTGACGATCACGGCGGCGGCCGTCTGGCTTCATTCGCCGGCCGCCGCTGAAGAATTCTGGCTCGACTTCTGGTGTGTGGATGAATTGGAGCAACAAATCGCCCGCTGCGAAGCGGCGAATGCGAGCATGGACCGGGAGAATCAGCAAAGTCTGGGACGAATCGCCTGTCGGGAAGCCGTGTTGAAAAATTTGATCGCCAAACGCATCTCCCTGGACGAGGCGGGGCGGGGCTTCCATGCGTTGAACATGGAATCGCCCAAGACGGCGGCTTGGCTAACGATCATGTATCCGAATGAGAGCCAGCCGGACCGCGCCAAAAAACAAGTGCTTGTTCAATTAAAGGCAAGTCGACTGCCCGGCGCTCGCGAGTGTCATGCGGCCCTCACCGAAAAGACAGAGCGGCACGCGAACAATTAATCCAAGCTCATCCGGCGAATCAACGCCGACTTCCACAGGCAACGAATTCATCCCCAAACTCATCGGAAAAATTTATGATTCGCTCAATGATTGCCGTCTTTTTCATGGTGATTCTGACCATCGGGGCTAGCGCGGCCGATCATCAGGTCGGAGGCGGCGACTCGTTCCCGAAGGAAGTAAAGGTCGGGGAAGTCATCACATTCGACCGGCCCGCCGTCGGGGGCCGAAACAAGGTTGATGTGACGGTGAACGGCCAGCCTGTCACCGGCGAACTGGAACGGAGCCAGTCAACGAATGGAAGGACCCTGATCGGCGGCGGGAAGCACAAGTTCAAAGTGAAGGCGGAAAAAGCAGGTGACATCGAAATCAACATCACCATCACGCCCGCCGGAGGACAAAGCGTCACGAAGAAGCACATCATATCCGTCAAGGATTAGTCACCTGTCGCTGGCATGCCCGGCCATGCGGAGAGAAATCGAGCCGGTCCCCTGGCATTCACTTCTTCGGCGCGGCCTCGACGAGCTACCCAAGCGGAGGCTTCGAGGTGTTGTCCGAAATGGTTGCAGTCGCGGAGCCGCTGATTTCAACAGCGGCCTTTGTCCGCTTGCTCATGTTGAGATCCTCACGGATAGCCAATCGAAACCGACTGTCTCTGATCAACTACTTGAGGATGAGTTTACAGTCCGGAAGAGCCTTCTTTAGCTCTGTCCGGCCTTTCTCTGTCACTTTGGTGTCCCGCAGGCCCAACGAGGTCAGCCCTTTGAACTGAACGAGATCCTTCACCCCCGCGTCTGACACTTTGGTGCCGCCGAGATAGAGAATTCTCAGATCCTTGAGCGACGCGAGTTCCTTCAGCCCCGCGTCCGTGACGGCGGTGTCCCGGACGCCGAGCGTGGTCAGCCCCTTGAGTGGTTTAAGTTCTTTGAGCCCCGTGTCCGTCACGCGGGTTTGCCCCACGTGCAGCGTGGTCAGGCCAGTCAACGGGGCGAGTTCCTTGAGGCCGGCGTCCGTCATCCCCGTGTTGTTCAGGACGAGTGTTTTCAACATGCCCAGTGTTTTCAAATCCTTCAGTCCGGCATCGGTCACCATCGTGCTGCTGAGGACAAGTATTTCCAGTTGCTGAAATGCGGCGAGCGCTTTGATGTCGGCGTCCTTCGCTTTCGAGCCGTCGAGATACACCTTCGCAACGGGCTTGCCGGGTCTGGCCTCGTCCCGAACGGCCCGACCGCCGAGGTTCTTGACAATGACCGCCGCCTGGTCTTCGTCCTCGCCTGCCTGGCTGGGGGAGCAAATCCCGAGAATGACGGCCAAAGCAATTGCCCAAGTTTCGTTTTTCATCAGTCGCCCTCCGGTCAGTGCGTCCCAAGAGATCATCTTTTTCCCGATGCGTTCGGGCGTTTAGTATCGTTTGAAACAGCGAATCGGAACAGCTAGATTCCAGTCGGCCGGACGGCATTGTGGCCTACTTTGTCATTCCCGAAACTTGGCGTTGTGGCAACTCACTGAGTTGACGGACGACTGGCCGACACATTGTCGGCAAACTTCCGGCAAACCGGTTGACCGGGGCTGGGCCGGATGGGATACTCCCACCCGGTGTCCGGAATCCGTGTCGGGAGGTTCTGCCATGGTGAAACACGTCGCCCGAACTGGTTCGCTGCCGGGTTGGTTGCCGCTGATTGTCGGGTTAGCCTTCGCATTGGCGTTCAGCGAGAAGATGGCTTGGGCGGCCGAGCCGTCCCGGGCGACGACAACCTTTGAGAAGCGGCCGTTTTGGTGGGGCAGCGAGGCTTTCCGGCAAGACGAAGGCTGGATCATCGACTCCGACCTTTCCGCGGACGGCAAACTCATGGCCACCGCGTCCTCGGCATTCGTTGTTTGGGAACTGCCAACAGGCAAACGCTTGCTGCGGGTTCAAGAGTCGGAAAGCGTGTCATTCAGTGGCTTGGATCGCATCAGCGTGGTGCGTCTGTCACCCGATGGCAGGCAACTCGCCACAGCGAACAAAACGCTGGGAACCGTATGCCTATGGGACATCGCCACCGGCAAACTCCAGACGACGATCGCCTGGGATCCCGACACCGAGAAAACAGCTCTGAAGAAGGCGGGCGCCCAAGGGTTCGAGCGACGAAAACACATGGCCGACCACCATCTGGCGATCGAATACCTCGACAACAAACGGCTTCGCATCCAGTCCATGTACTTCACGACCACGTGGGATACGGCCAAGTTCAATCGGCTGTCGGCGGAGTTTCATCCGCACGCGGGGTACTTCGGAATCACCAAAGACCGCGAGAGAATCCTGCGGTCGCGGCAATCCTCCGGGACCGGCGACGGCATTCAGCCGGTGCTGGAACTCTGGGACATCAAGACGGGAAAAGCCGTCCGCGAGTTCCGGCTCGACCAGGAGGAGGCCTATGGCACGGTGGCCGCCCTGTCGGACGACCAGCGGCGACTGGCCGTGACGCGGAAATCGGGGGCTGAGATCGTGCTTTGGGACTGGCAGGACAACAAAGAGATCGGCATCCTCGAATTCGTGCCGGAAAAGATGCCCGACCGCATCCGGACGATCGAATTTTCGTCCGACGGGAAGTTGCTGTATGTTGGCGCCAGCCGAGGAAACGTGCTGGTGTATGACTTGGCCACAAAGACAAAAGTTCGTTCGTGGAAGGCCGTCGCCAAATATCTGATGCGGATGCACTTATCTCCCGACGGAAACAGCCTGTACACCGTCGGCGATGATGGCTTGGTGCGCACATGGCAACTGCCGGACGGGAAAGAGGTTCCTGTCCCGGATGGATACGTTGGCCGCCCCGTGTATGCCTGGAGCCGGGCCAGGAACGCCATGGCCGTCGGCGACGGGCAAGGACGCATCGACCTCTGGGATTCGACCGGCGTCCGCGTGACGCGCACCCTCCAAGCCAAAGGAGAGCCGGTGGTCCAGTTGGTATTTTCCCGGTCTGGTCGGCGGCTGGCCGCCAGCGATGGCAAAGGCTGGATACGCTTGTGGGACATGGAAGCCGGCGACCTGCTCGCGAAATTCGGCGAGACCGAGGAATCGTCATCGTGGGCCTACAACGTGCTTCAAATCTCCGACGATGAGACAAAACTGCTGGTTCGGACTGGCTATTCGGTCAGAATGTACCGCATCCCGACGGGCAAGGAACTATGGCTGGCCCCGCCAAAGCAGATGGCGTCGTTTGCGTTCAGTCCGAACGGCAAGACCGTCTGCGCGTCGCGGTTCGACAGCAACTCGGTCGCCTTGTACGACGCGGACACATTTCGGCGGCCGACAGAACTGGAACGGCCCAAAGAATTGGAAGGGGCCGCGTATGAGACTCGTTTCACGTTCTCGCCGGACAGCCGGATGCTGGCGCTGACCACCGCGAAGGGCCGCGTCTCATTTTTCGACGGCGTGACCGGCGCCCATCTGAAAACGCAATTGACAGAAGAGGAGAATATTCTGAGTCTGCAATACTCGGACGACGGGACATTCTTAATCGCGATCAATTACTCGAAGGCGTTCCTGTTCGATGCGATCAAATTCGAGAAGGTGGCCGAGGCGCCGTTCGATGTGCCCACTATTTGGCGATATCGGTCCGCGACGCCGGGCGGCGTGGAAAAGTTACTGACTCTGTTCCGGCCGACGGTCCAGCCAAAAGTCGGTTTGGAAGCGTGCTGGAAGCTACTTGACACCGGAAGTCCGAAGGAGGCGCTCGACGCGATGTGGCAACTGAGCGACGCGACCGACGCGGGGACGTTCCTGCGGAAGAAGATCACCCCGGTGGCCGCCGCAGACGCCCAAACCATCGGACAGTGGATTCGCGACCTCGACAACCCCCGCTTCGCCGCCCGCGAGGCGGCGGCCCGAAAGCTGGCCGAAGCGGGTCAGCCGATCGGTCCGTTCCTTCGGCAAGCACTGAAAACAGGGCAACCCGCCGAAGCAGCCGAGCGGATCGAACGCCTCTTGGCTGACCTCGCCCGGCCGCTCACACCGGAAGAGATTCGCCAGCGGCGCGCCATCTTTGCCTTGGAAACCAATGGCTCCGTGGACGCCCGCCGCACCCTCGAAGCGTGGGCCGCCGGAGCGCCGGGCGGCCACCTCACGGAACAGGCGGCGCAAGCGCTGGGCCGGATGAAGCCTTATCCTCCATGATGTGTTTGACGTATTCGGGCGACATGATCACGTCAGGGATTGGAAGGGATCGAAGCTGTCCTGAAGGGATGGATGCCGAAGGCTTGCTCGCAGTGCCTCGTCCCTCAAACGGTGATGGCCCGCATGACGGCCGGTTGCTGTCGCACGATGATGATGGATGGCATACCGGTGCGCTGTGTGTGCCAAGGCACAATACTTGATTCACGGCCCCGCCGGGCGCAAACCCGTCGGGTTATTTCGTGGCCAGACAAGGGTTGGTGGAAGGGCTTACTTCTTGTCGCCTTTGCGCTCGGCCTTCACGCCCACGACCTTTTCTCCCTCGACGGTCAATGTGACCTTGTCGCCTTCCTTCCGACGCTTCAATCCGTCCACAATGGTAATCTCTTTCTCCTCGCCGTCCTTCGTCTTGAACTTGATCTTCTTGGCCGTGTCGACCTGATACGTTTTTTCTTTGTCGTCTACTTTGACCGTGATTGTCTTGTCGTCGTTCTTCACAAACACGGCCTTGATCTCCTCGGCGAAGACTGAGCCGACCGCCAACACCACGGCCACGCCAGCCGCCACAAATTTCCGAATCATCGCATGCGCTCCAGTTAGTGAACAACTTATTGAACATCCGCACGGGGCCGTCTCATTCCACCGCTCTGATTTTTTTCACATTAATCTCCCCGATCCAAGTGAAAATTAAATCACCCGGACGGCCACCAGCCTCTCCCACCGATGACCGACCCGGGCAACGCTCAACAAGGCGAGGGGAGTAATTTCTGCGGACGACCCGCCGTGATGAGTTTGATTATGCGCTCGGTTTTTCTCGAATCAACACGGATTCATCACTAAAGTCATAGTAAATGTTCACTTAGTCAGGTCTTGGATATGCTCAGCAAGCCAGTTGCTGAAAAGGCGTGACAAAGAAGCACATCATTTCCTTCAAGAAATGCGAGAGTAACACCGGTCATTTTACCGTCGCGTCTGTTTTGCTCATCGACTACCATGAGAATGATGGATCTCCGTTTTTCAGGAGAAACCCGCATGCGTCTCCTCGTCTTATTGTTGGTTCCCCTCTTCTTCCTTCCCACGAACTGCCGGGCGGCCGATGATCCACTGGTGCAAAAAGTTCGCAGGTCGATGAACAAGGCCATCGACTACCTGAAAACCCAGCAGAAGAACCAAGAGGCCAACACATGGAATTGGGAGAACGACTCCCTCACCATGTTCCTCCCCGGCGGGACCACCAACTTGGCAATCCTGGCCCTGCTAACGGCTGGCGTCTCCCAAGACGACCCCGTCATCAAGCGATGTTTGCCGTACATCCGGGGCATCGACAATCGGCACACCTATGTCGTCGGGTTGCACACGATGGTGCTGGCCGAGTTGGGCGACACCAGAGATTTGAACCGCATCCAGGCCAACGTGGACTGGCTGATTGATGCCGCCACCACGCGTGGGGGAAAGCTCGGAAATGGCGGCAAACTGGAGGGCTGGACCTATGTGATGAACTCCAGCAACCCGCCGGACAACTCCAACGTCCAATACGCCCTTCTCGGCCTGATGGCCGGAAGGGCGGCGGGGGCGAAGATCGACCCGCTGGTGTGGAAGGAAATTCATCGCTACTACGTTGAGACTCAATGCAACCAGATGTCCGGCCCCGATGGCAAGCCGATCGCCGGGTGGAACTATTTCTCCGGCGAGAAAACGGGCAAGGGAACGCTATCGATGACCGCCGCCGGGGTGTGCGGCCTGATCATCTCTTCGCTGGAAGAGAACGATAATTCCCAAGAGTTCGACGAGAGAACCGGCATCGCCAGGAAATGTGGCTTCTACCCGGATGATGACGCCGTCGCCAAGGGGTTGCGCTGGCTGTCCAAGGAGTTCCGCTTCACCAACCCGCCGCACACCTTTTACAACGTTTACGGAATGGAACGGGTTGGCCGGCTCTCGGGCCAGCGTTTCATCGGCGATCACGATTGGTATCGGGAAGGCTGTGAAATCCTGACGGGAGTCGCCGCCGACACCGTCGGGCTGGCCCAAAAACCAGGGGGCGAGTATCGCATCCCCGGCATGACCTTTGATAATCATCCGGTGAACTCCACCAGTTTCGCCCTCTTGTTCATGGCCAAGGGGCGCACGCCGATTCTGATGAGCAAGATGGCTTGGGACTCGGCCGGCGACCGGCCCGGCCAGGGAACAGGCTGGAACCGCAAACACAACGATACCCGACATATCGTTGAATATTCCTCGCGGGAACTCTTCAAGAAGATGCCGCTGGCGTGGCAGGTCTTCGACCCGCGTCTGACCGATTTGGGCAACGAGGCGAAGATCAACGAGGAGGTTTCCAACCTCTTGCAATCGCCGATCCTGTACATGAACGGCCATGAAGCCCCGAAACTCACGTCGGCCCAGAAGAAGGTGCTGAAACGCTACGTGGACGAAGGGGGCTTCATTCTCGCCGAGGCGTGTTGCGGCTCGGAGGAATTCGCGCAAGGCTTCAAGGCCCTGATGGAAGACCGCGAGATGTTCGGGCTGGAATCCCCGCTCACGCCGCTTTCGGCCAATCATCCGATTTGGTCGTCCCACGCCTTGGTTCCGGCCGAGGCGTTTCAAGGGGCGTCCATCCCCGAGGCGAAGCGAGTTCAGGCCATCGAGCGGGGGTGCAAAACGGTGGTTGTGTTCATTCCACAACCGCTGGCCGGTTATTGGGAGGACGGCCGCTATTCCCCCAAAGTCGGCGAGATCGTCGGGGACACCATGCGGGGCAAACTGGCCTACCGATTGGCCGGGAACATCGTGGCTTACGCCACCGGGCTTGAGCCCCCCAAGCCCCGACTGGACAAGCCCAAGGTGCGCGACCCGAAGGATGACCAACCGCTGGCCGGCGCCCGGTATTTGGTGGAATTGGCCCAAATCCGGCACGATGGCGGCGACTGGCAGCCCGCCAAAAACGCCCTGCGCATGCTGGCCATGAATGCCCGCGACAAATATCTGCTGGACGTGTCGCTGGCCAAGCAGGATGTGCCGATGACGCAGAAACGTCTCTGGCAATACAAGTTCGTGTACATGCACGGCAAGGCCGCGTTCACCACCGACGAGGCCGAGATTGAGAACATGAAGGCCCATCTCGAAGTCGGGGGCACCTTGCTGGCCGACGCCTGTTGCGGCGATGCCAAGTTCGACGCCGCCTTCCGGGAGTTCATGAAGAAGACCTTCCCGAACCAAAAATTGCAGGTGATCCCCGAGACGGATTTTCTGTATAGTTCCGAACTCAACGGCGATTGGATCACCAACGTCCGCTGCCGGACGGAAACGGCCGAGGGGGGCGCGGAGAAGAATTTCCGCGACACGAAGCCCCTGCTGGAAGGCATCAAGATCGACGACCGCTGGGTGGTGATCTATAGCAAGTACGACATCGGTTGCTCGCTGGAGAAGAACAAGTCCAGCGCCTGCAAGGGCTACGATCCTGACAGCGCCATGAAACTGGCCACGGCCGCCCTTCTCTATTCACTAAAGAAATGACCGTTCCGCCTGTCCCGAGAATTTCTCTTGTGCCTCTTTTGACCGAACAATGGTCACACTTTCTCAACTCCAAAGAGTGTGACCGCAAACCGCCACACTCTCCCAGTTCTCGTTCGTTTCTCCGCTTGCCCGGAATTTAGCGAAACCTCCGGGGTGCATTGGGCGGAACAGCAAACATCAAAACAAAACCTCACGTTGTGGCGCCTTGCACAGTTGACCGCCGGCTATGATTGTTGCGACTCAACAGGCGAGGGTTCGTCAGTCATTTTCAGCAGGCAGGGTGGACCAACCGCAATTTGTTTGGAAGAAATCAGGAGAAGCCGGCATGCACGCCATGTTCGTCGTCGGATTGATTCTTGTTGTCGGGGCTCCGGATGCCAAAGAAGCCGCTCCCAAAAAGACCGTTCCTCCGGTCCTCCTTGGACAGTGGGAGTGCGAGAAGGCAACGGCCTTCGGGCAAGTGATGCCAATCCGCAGCCCCATGAAGTATGAGTTTACGGCGGACGGGAAGGCGAAGATCATTGTGGACGGGAAGACCCGGCTTACAGGAACATACAAGGTTGACGAGACAAAAGCTCCGATGGAGATTGACCTGACATTGGGCAGCGCGGATACACCGGAGTTCACCCTCCCGGGCATTTACAAAGTGGAAAAAGACGTGCTCACATTGTGCCAATTCGATGCCCCCGGAGGCAAGCGGCCGACAGAATTTGCCTCGGCGGCCAAGTCCAAGAACGTTCTGATGACCCTCAAGCGTGTGGAGAAGGCAAAAGAATAGGCATGGAGGTCGAGAGCCCGTCGGGCGGACTTGGCTTCCATAAAGACTTGTAGGATGGCGAGGCTGCGCGCAGCGCGGAACCACGAATCGCTCCAATCCGCGAAGTTGGAGAGTTCGGGAAATTTGCCGCCTGTTGATGCGAAATCTCTATCAGTTTCGCCACCCATTAATTAAAAAACTATTCATTCAGGCGACGAGGGCAGACGGAATGTCACGAATGGAGGGATCAGAGTGTGAAAGGCAAGAAGTGGTAGAAAGACTACATTTTCGATTGGCCAACCGCAAAGGTTTTTGGCAAGACCAACTCACTTACCAAGACCGGCAACAGTGTAATGGTGACAGTGTCCGCGTTGAGGACGGCTTTGAGCAGATTGGACTGGGAAATGCGGTGAGTTGGCAGAAACCAACCGCCGTTCCGCCGGAAAGGCTTCTCTTCCGAATGCGCCGGTAGTGCGGCCCTCATACAGGGATGTCCCGGTGGTGGTTCATCTGCGATCCACTGGTCAATGACCGATTGATTCTTCTGTCTGATCCAACACCGAGGCTTCTGCGGGCCGCAAACCCCGCTGTCACAACCAAGCCCGCAGGGAGTCTGGATGGTATCGCACGCCGAATCGCCGACGAATCAACTCGGCCACACAACGGGCCGTCCAAAGATCGGTGCAAAAATAATAGGCGGCTGGTTTCTCCGCCAGCTATCCAAAGACTGGATGTTCCTGACTCCGGCGTCAAGAACCGGAGTCGCCCCGGAGTCGGTTTCGCCACCAATCCGACATCGCCTGCCTGCCGGCGCCGGGCCAGCCACTTGGCGACCGTCACCGGATGGGCCTCAAAAAAGTCAGCAACGGCCACTTGGGTCCGGCCATCCTGCAATTTCTTTATGGCAAGCTGTCGCCTCGCTTCCAAGTCGGAAGCAGTTCCTTTGCTTCGCATCAGTAAACAATCACCACAAACAACTCCGCATTCAATATGCTTTGCCTGCCTTCAAAGCAGCAGTCAAAGGAATTTGCTTGGGGTAATCACCGCCAACTATTACGGTTGCGCTATCGATCTTACAAGACCCGGAACTATTGATGACACGACCATGCGTTCCTCTCCTCGTCTTCGCCATGTTCGGGGTGACTGTGTCTGGCGCCGCCGGAGAGCCGTCTCCAGTCCCGCCACATGTTGTGTCGGCCGCCGGACGTGATCTCCTCCTGCCGGCCGATGCCGTCCGCCGGTTTGGCGAAATCAGGTTTCGGCACCCCGGGGGGATTTCAGCCTCGGCGCTGTCCCCTGATGGCAAATCCCTGGCCACGGCGGCCGGCCAAAACATCATTCTGTGGGACACGATGACCGGGGCCGCCGTCCGACGCATTGACGCCGGCAACTCCCCCGCTGTCTCCTTTCCGAGGCTCGCCTTCTCTCCCGACGGGAAGTTGCTGGCGGCTGGAGTGAGTTCCTCAACGGTATTCGTGTGGAACGTGGCCACGGGGGCGGAAGTCAAGCGGCTTGAGCCTGGCCAAGCTGCCAGGTTCAACGGGCTTGTGGACTTCTCCGCCGATGGCCGGCAACTCGTCGTCGGCACGGGAACGGAAACAGAGTTCCGTGACATCCAAACGTGGCAACTGGCCCGGACGACGCCGACTGTCGCCCGGATTTGTGTCCCGGGCGCCCGGACTCTCGTCGGCCTCACGGAGAAGACGGGAGATGCGTCTGTGATGATTGTGTCCTCCGATGGCAAATCCACGGGGGTGAAAACGCAAGTCCGCGGCGAGGGGCTGGCCGCCTCGCCCGACGGGCAAACGCTTGCAACGTTCAGCGTGTTCGGTCACCTTGAACTATGGGCCATTTCGGACGGACGCCGTTTGCAGTATGCGGATATTTCAGGGGACGTGACGGCTGGATTGGTGGCGTTCGCCGCTGACGGCAAGACAATCTTCCTGGCCACGCGTGAAGGGGTGACGTGCCGGGATTCCGCATCGCTGAAAGTGCTCTCCACGCTCACGCGGCCGGCTGGCCGCGCCGAAGCCCGGGTGACCGGCCTGCATGTGCCGCCCGGAGGGGACACGATCTTCGTATGCGCCTCTGACGGATTCATCCGCAGGTTTCGGTGGCGGTCCGGCGAACCTCTGACCGAACCCGGCGGTTATACGAACAGCGTGGCTGCGGCCGTCACGGCTGACGGAAGGCAGTTGATGATTGGAGACGGGTCGGGCCGCGTTGATGTTTGGGACACGACGACTGGCGGACGGGCAGCTGTCTTGAGCGAGGCGGGCGAGCCGATATCCCGACTGGCAATTGCGCCGGATGGCCGAAAGGTGGCGGTTTGCCGCCGGGGGTCGGCCTCCGTTGAACTACGCGACACGATGAGCGGTCGGCAGGCGTCCCGAATCCAATTTCCTGACACGGACCGTCGGCCGCGCGACCTTGGATTGTTGGCCTTCTCCCCGGACGGTGGTCGCTTGGTGACCGGATACAACGAGTGGAACCGGCTCCGATCTTGGGTCACGGAGACAGGAACCGAGGAATGGGCGGGAATACCGGCAGCTTTGGGGACGTTTGCCCCGAATGGGAAGTCATTCGTCTGTTCGGGCATGACGCCCTCGCTGGTGTTCCTCGATCCGGCCACCGGCGCCGAGATTCGTCGGGTGTCGTTGCCGGGAGCGACACCCGACCGGGAGATCAACACCGTCACCGCGCTGACCTTCTCCCCGGACGGCCGACGGCTGGCCGCGGCCACAGGCGACGGCCGCGTTCGATTGTGTGACCCGACGACCGGGGTGGAGCAAGCAGTGTTTCAAATCATCGCCGTGCCGGCCATGAACCGGGGTTTCCGATATCCGCACGGGGCCGGATCATTGGGCTTTTCTGCGGACGGAAAATGGCTTCTGATCGGCGGGCCGGACGGGTCAGTCCGGCTCTGGAATGTCGATGCCCGACAGGAGGCATTGCGGTTCACCGGACACCTGCGGCGGGTGACGCTTGTGTCATTCGGAACCGGAAGACGGACCGCGTTGTCCGTCGGAGACGACGGAATCGCGTATCAGTGGGAGATGCGGCCGGCTGCCGGGCCGCCAGGCCCTCGAGTGTGGGATGACTTGGCGGCCACGAATGCGACAGTCGCCTACCGGTCCATGTGTTCATTGGTTGACGAGCCAGCCAAGGCAGTGGAACTTCTTCGATCACATCTCCCGGCTGCCGTCACGCCGACTCCGGAGCAATTGACCAAGTTGATCAGCCGCCTAAACTCCGACGCCTTCGCCATCCGCGAAAACTCCATGCGGGAACTCAACAACTTCGGGCGATTGGCGGTCCCGGCGATTCGGACGGCTTTGGCCAACAAACCGCCGGTCGAGGTCCGCGAACGGCTTGAGACTCTTCTCAGCCGAATTAATGGCGATCCTTCCCCTTCCGATCTGCGAGCCAGCCGGGCCGTGTCAGCCTTGGAATGGATTGGTAGCGCTGAAACTGCCGCTCTCCTATCGGCGTGGGCGGCCGGCGCTCCGGGAGCCAGACTGACAGAAGACGCAGCGGAAGCCTTAGCTCGACTCAAACGGAAATGAATCCATTGACCACGGTGGTGGCCGGTTCACCTCAAGCCGAGTCGTCCAATGCGGTTTTCGCCTCAATGATTAACCGGGCCTGCTCCAGTCCGCTTGCCAGTTGTGCCGTGACGCACAAAAACAGCCGCCACCATCTACTCACGCAGACGCTCGCTTCTTGGCGGGACACGGACGACCGTTGTTGATAGTAGTCGCTTCAGATGATTATTTGCTCGCCCGATTCCACCTCTGCCAGTTCAATTCGCAATACTGACAGAGCGTTTTCTCCCAAGACGAGTATTTTTAACTGCTTGTAGGATGGCAAATTCGTCGGAATCCAACCTAGGTAATCCAGCAAGCTGTTCGGGCGAAATACATGATGGTAACCGTCGCTCAGCTCGACTTGTGCAGTTTTGGAAGCCGCCTCGGGCATAGCATGGAATAGCGACACCCCATGCAGATCGCCCAAGGACGGCCACCATGATTCTACCACCCGAAGCCGCGTCACTGCTCGACGCTTTTGCCCCGCTCTTCACCCATCCCACGTTTGACCGGTTTGTCACCCTCCTGGCAGGCGTTCTTCTCACTCCGGGACGGCGGACGGTGGCCAATATCTTGCGCACGCTTGAATTCCTCGCCCCCGGCCACCCCGCCAGTTACCGGCGAGTTTTGTCCGCCGCCCGTTGGTCCGGCGTCGAACTCGGTTGCGTCCTGGCCGGCTTTCTTCTGAAACATTTCGTCCCGGACGGGCCAGTGGCATTGGCCGGGGACGACCCAGTCGACGGTCATCCGGGGCGTCATGTTTATGGCAAGGCCCGGCATCGCGATCCCGTCCGGTCCTCGCACTCATACACCGCCTGGCAGTACGGTCACAAATGGGTGGTACTGGCGATTCTGGTCCGGTTTCCATTGACCGCCCGTCCGTGGGCGTTGCCAATCCTCGTCGATTTGTACCGCTCGGCCGAGGACAACCGCCGTCGGAAACGGACACACCGGACCCCGGCCCAACTCATGTGCCGCCTGTTGCGGTTGGTCCTGCTCCGCTTCCCGGACCGTGCTTTCACGTCCGTCGGCGACGCCGGATCCGGCATGCACGAGGTCGCCCGCTTTTGCCACCGGCATCGCGACCGGCTGGTTCTGGTGAGCAAGTCAAACCCGGACGCCAACTTGTTCACGCCGCCCCCGCCGTATCACGGCAAGGGGCGTCCCAGTGTCAAGGGAGACCGCCTGCCCAAGCCGCTCGAGGCGGTCGCCGGGGCAAAACGGCTGAGGCGACTGTTGGCTGGTATGGCGGCGGCGTCCGGCGGGTGGAAACCAAGACCGGACTCGGCCATTGGTATAAGGCCGGGCGGGGGTTGGTTCCGATCCGTTGGGTGTTCGTCCGCGACCTGACCGGCACGCACCGGGACGAATACTTCTTCACCACCGACCCCGCCCGGACGCCGACGGAAGTGATCGAACACTATTGCGGGAGGCAGAGCATCGAAACCACCTTTCAAGAATGCCGCTCCTGCCTGGGATTGGAAAGCACGCGTGGTTGGTGTCGGGTAACGGTCTTGCGGGCCGCCCCCTGTCTGTTCGGTTTGTATTCCGTGGTGGCCTCGCTGTGTCAGTTGCTCCCGGAAAGCAAGCGGGGCGGCCGGGCGGCCGGGCGGACTGGACGGGAAAGGTCGGAGTGACCTTCTCCGACGCCCTCACCGCCGTTCGTCGCTGGCTCTGGGACGAGGGAGTTTTTTCACAGGCTTTTGAGGATGTGGAGATGAAAAAACTCCCGCCTCCGGTGCGGGAATTCCTGCTCAGCCGGCTGGCGATGGCAGCATGAAGAGGTGTAAAACTGCACAAGTCGAGCTTAGGCCGACGGGTATTGTTGATATTTTGAAGTTTGGAACCCGCCGAAAAGGCGGGTTCTTTTTTTTAGCCATGCCATCAATCTGATTGCCCGGCCAAGCGAGGTGACTTCGGTGTCAATTTTTTGATTTCGAGCGGCCGAAGTCATTGCCTGATGTTGAGTGCCAAGAACCGGCCGCGGAATGCGGCCATGTTTCTCGGATCCCATCAATGCCTTGGTAGTCGGCCTCAATCAAATCCGTCTGACGTATGGAAGGCGATGCGGCCAGTCTCATTGGTTTAAAATGTTCACATTTCAAATGCCCTGCGTCGCCTCGGAATGTCGAGAGAATTTGTTGCTCTTTTGAGGTGTCCATTTTTGCCACCATCATTGCCATGCGGTTTTCGCGGCTTTTTAATTTTTTTTCGCCGCTTCAGCATTAATGTTTTCCAATGCCGAGTTAGCGGCGTCGCGAACCTTTTGATTGCTGTCCTTGGCGAGAGAGCGGAGTGCTGGCGCCGCGGCTTTCGCATCGGCGGCTTTCACGCCCAATGCCGTGGCCACGAATATGCGAATTTCGGCGTCTTTGATATCCAAGGCGTCAACGAGCGTTTTCACATCCGCCTTGGAATTTTCCGGCCTGATCGATTTTAGTGCCTCGCGCACGAGCAACGAAGGGACTTTCGGCTCGTCGGCTTTGAGTAGCCCAAGGAGCGGACCGACGGCCTCGCCCCCCGCGTCTCCCGTCCCTGCCACGGCAATGACCGCGGTAACGCGGACATTCTGGTCTGAATCAGAAAACATGTTAATTATTGACCTGACGGAATCTTGGGAGTGCGGCGAGATTTTGCCCAAGGTCCGAAGCGCCTGCCGTCGCATGTGCGGGCTTTCGTCCTTCAACACGGCGCAGAGCGGCTTCAATGCGTCAGATGCTTTTGGGCCGATCGCTTCCAACGCGACGGCTGCACTGTAACGCACATCCAGGTTGTCGTCTGACAAATTCCCTATCAACGGAAGCGTCGCGTCAGCGGCCTGCCGCCCGAGCAGGCCGAGGTTTGCGGCCGCATGAGCGCGAACCAGCGCGTTCTCCGATTTGAGGGCGGCGACGAGCGGTTCCTTGATATCTTTGGCGATTTTCCCCAGTTGCCCGGACGCATTTTGCCGAACCCCCCGGTTCTCGTCACCACAGGCGCGAATCAACAACGATGCCGCGTCCTTTTTGCTCCGTCCAAGTTCGTTGACAGCCTCAAATCGGATTGAGCTGTCCGGGTCGCCGAGAGCATCACCCAGGCCGTCAAGACCGTCTTTGCCGAGCCGACCCATCGCGTGGATGGCCACCCTCCGCAATCGCAGGTCTTTCTCGTTGAGCAGTAGGCGGAGGGAGGGCATCGCTTCCTTGCCGATGTCTGCGAGCGCCATCGCCAAATCAGGAAGATGCGGAGCGAATTCCATTTTTGGGATTCGTTTTGTCAGTTCGATGAGAGCGGCAAGCCCTTCATTGCCGCCTATCTTGCCCAGAGAGGCGATTGCCGCCAGCCTGGCCGCGGAAGACTCGTCGTCAATGGCGAGGGCAGCGAGTGCGGGGATCGCGGATTTTGCTTTTGCCCCCATTTCACCCAACTTCTTGGCCGCCGCCGTCCGCACCGACGCGACACTGTCTTTTAGGCCGGATAACAACGCCTCGACTTTCTTCTCATCGACTGTCGGCCCGCCCGTTTCATCGGCGGACAGACGGCTTCCTTCCCATGCCCAAACAACAAAAACCATGGCGAACCCGAGGCGTATCGCTCGCATGACAAGGACCTCCAGCCTGGAACTTTGGCGGCGCGACGACGGATGCCGCGAGCCGCGGTTGGGCCGGCCCGACGCCGACACGCAACCAATGTCAATGATCATGATCTGACACTCAACTCGTGTCAAGGGTTGTCGGGATTATCTTTAGGCCGGTGGCGACCAAGTCTCAACACTCGCAACCTTACCAGTCACTGCCGCTGTTCCTTCGGGAATTGCGGGAGGAGGCGGGTCTGTCACAGCGTGATTTGGGCCGGAGACTGGGCAAACCGCAGAGCTGGATTTACAATTGCGAATCAGCAAACCGGCGAGTGGATATCACAGAATTCATCGGCTGGGCAATCTCTTGCGGGATCGAACCCGGAGCGGCCTTTGCCCGATTCCTTGAGGCGGAAACAAGGCGACAAGGGCGAAAGAAAAAAGAATAGCTCTTCCTGATTTTTTAACATCGCAGCGTGATGCTCTTTATCGGGACAAGAACGGGCTGGGCAAACGACCCGGCGTCACCCTTGTCCTTTTCCAGAATCACCTCGGCAAAGATCGGCCAGGCAGAGATTTCACACGGCGAATCGGTGTTATTGCATGACTCATGTTCCATCCGGAGGCCCGAGCACGGTCTACGGCGTTTTGTACCAACTCCTCTACTCGCTTTTGGCAGTTGGCGGATTGCGCGTGCTTGAACGTCGGACGGGCAATGACGGTCTTGAGGATATGACGCTTCTTTTGGAACCGGCGACGGGGGGAGATTTACAGACGTTCACCGCCACCTGCCGTGAGGTGATCCAATTAAAAGCCCGGAGCGCGGGCGGGACGTGGTCACTTCAAGAGATTGTTCGCGAGGTTTTGCCGGATCTCTACCGGGGGGTCGATTTGTCCAGTCCGGACACGGCGTACTGTTTCGTCACCGAAGGCCGTGTCGGGCAATGGAAGGATGTCGAGGCATTTTTTCGCAAGTTGCCGTCAGTGCCGCCGGAGGACGTTTTCGCGGCTCTTGACGACAAGACCGAACTTCGATTTGGTCGCTCGCGTCCGGGCTCGGACACGTCCAACAGCTTTTGGGGGGTGGGGCAGTACACCGCCCGGAAAATGCTCCGCAAAATTGTGGACGTGCTCCGGGAACGAGGTCCCGCCAAGGACGAGCCCGAAGACGTTACTTGCCGCAAGGCGTGGGAACTCCTGCGAGGCTTTCGGTTCGACGGCGGCCGCACCCACGACTACTTGCTCACACAAATCGACCGCTGGCTGTTGAATCATGGGGTGCCGCGGGATCAGTTGTCACCGAAACGCGCGCACCTGCTGGTCGAACTCGGACAATTCGCGCGCTCCGGAAATGCGTTAATCGACGCCAAAGTTTTTTTGAAATCGGCTGGCCTCAACGGAACGCCTCTGTCGAACTGGGCTGCTCTCAGCCGGAAGGCACAGGCCTACCTAACCGGTGTTTGCCAACGAAAACGAATTGACCCATTCGAGGATGTGAGGCGGTCGTTTACCAAGAGCCTGCTTGGGAACTGGGATGAACGCACCCCTGTTCTCGTTCTCACCGGGGAGAGCGGGTGCGGGAAGACCTGGCACGGATACGGTGTGTTGTTCTGCGCGATTGCGGAAGGCGACGTTTCGTTGCCGGTGGACAGTCGCTGCGACGCGGACCGTGATCTTGCCGAGGCCGCGAACACGTTTTGGCATGACGTCTGCGGAGTCAGTGGCGTGCAGGCGCTCGGCCGCCTTCGAGGGCATCTCGAACAAATTGATCCTGACAACCGCGACCGCCGGGTGACGGTGTTCGTGGATAATGTCGCGTCCTCTGCGGAGGCGAAACAACTCATTGAACGCGATTGGGAGGGCTGGGGCGTCCGCCTCGTCCTGACCTGTTCGCCGGACGTCGCGGAGGGCCTATCCGAAACGATCGGAAACCGTGGCCGGGTCGTCGCCGTTCCGGATTACACCCTGACCGAACTCCAAGACTACATTTCAGAAGTCGTCGGAATCAGTTGGAGCGAGGTTCCGTTCGACTTGCGGAAGACCCTTCGCCGTCCGCTGTTGGCCAAACTGTTCGGGGATGTGGTGTCATTCGAGGGCTGGCGTTCTTGCAACGAATACGAACTCTTTGAATGCGCGTGGGCCACATTAAAACTGCGGGGCGTCAGGCCGTTCGATGTCGGCATGTTCCGCAAACTCGCGATGAAGGTGGCGACCGGGGCGATGGCGTATCCGTGGTCTGTCGACGATCTGCTGGCAAATTCGATCGGACAAGACGCGGCCGACAGATTGGTGGAAGCCGGGTGGTGGCGTGAGGCGAACGGAAGGGGATACGAGGTCTGGCACGACAGGCTGCTGAACTGGACAGTCGCGGAAGCATTTGCAAGCGAAATGAGGCGATCACTCCGCGAGTCGGAGCATTGCGTCGAAGCGGTTGCGAAACTGCTAGCCAAGCCCGTCGTTCCCGGCGGACGCAATCTCACTTACGTCCCGCTCGACGTGTTATGGCTGGTGTCGAGCGAAGGTGACCGACGCGCGGGCCTCTTTGACCGTCTTGTCGCGGCGTACGAAGCCGTCTTGGGGCGGCGGGCGACCGGAAAACTTCTAAAAGATCTCCTGCCAACCCTCGGGGGACGGGCCGTTCCGTTGTTGCTTCAGCGGTTGCGCGAGGCGACCGAGACAGGGGCATTAGACCGTGTAAACACCGTCATCCAAGGATTGGTCGCAACAGGCGTTCCCGAGGTTCACGACCACGCCAGGGCGATGCTTGACTCATCAGACGCCCGAACTCGCCGGGCGGGTGTCCGTCTGGTTTCTCTCCGACCAAAAGCGGATATCCTTGACCGGTTGTGGGAAATTCATGCCGAAGGTGTGCGGTCGCCCGCGGGCTACCTTTGGCCTCATGAACAAGCGTGGTCTCTTTACGAAGACACATTCGGGGCGTTGAAGGCATGCGTCCCTTTGGACGCGGTGTGGCTGGAACGAGCCGTTCTGGGGGCCGACCCGGCAAAAGTTCCGGTCCATGACCTGGCTTATCTGGTCTCTTTCGTGAACGACATTGGGCTCTGGGGCCGCTGCAAACCACTACTGATGGCCAAGGTGGACGCCGATCACGAACGTTCGCTGGCGAGATGTATTCGTAAATTCCGGGATGAGGACGAACTCGCTTGGCTGGAATGCCGTGTTGGAAAGAAGAAGGATTCGGTCGGGTCGGTGGCGTTGCGAGCCTTGGCGGCCATGGCTCCGTGTCTCGCGCTCGCGGCGTTGGGCCGGCTTGACGAACATTCCTTGTATTTGACGCGGTCTTGGTGCTTTGCGGCCCTGCATCAACGGCTGCCGATTGAAGTTATGGAGCGATTCACAATCACCCTGCGGGCCCACGAGTGTCCATGGCGATACGCTCTCGTCCTCCAAGAACGGGAAGACTTGATCGATCCCGCCACCTTCGATTTTCTGCTCGACCACCTTGCCAGCCGGTTCGCTGAAACTGCTCTCTCCGGGCAACCGGGCGGTCTTTCGTCAGAGTGCGCCCGAGGGTTGGAATTCATCAACGCGGTGAGTCGACCGGTGTTGCTCGCTTGCATACGTCGACGAAGGGAAAGCTCGCTTGAACGGCGAATTGTCGAATGGATGCTGGCCGTCGGCCCGCAACACGGGCAAGTGAAAGAGCACGAAAAACACGAAGGGCTGGACGCCTTGGCAAGAATTGGCGGCGAGGGTTTCAGCCGGGTGCTGGAGGACTGGCTCGGCCGGGGGGACTGGTTTGCACGAATGCACGCCCTTGAACTGGCTCGTCGACGGGCCTCGCCCCGAACCTTTGAATTGCTGTCAGGTCTTGCGGTCACTGATGAACCGAAGGATGAAAGCGACCGGTCCGTGATAAACGGATACGCTGCGGCGGCTCTGGCGGCCCTTCATCAATGGAGGCCAGTTCTTCAATACTACTTGAAAGTCGGATTGAACTGCCTCACGGTCATTGAAGATTGTCACGCCTTGATTGACCCGCCACTGCACGATGAGCTGCCTCCGGAGGTTTTGACAGCCCTGCGAGAGGAAGGTGATTTGACGCCGGGAGCCATCTTGTGCGTTGCCTTTGCGAATCGAAGGGACTTGCTTCCGGCCATCCGGCGGGCTCTTGAGCATGCCGACACTGATTCGGAAACGGCGGGGGCGGGTCTGGTAGCACTTGAATGGCTTCGGGATGATGACCCCTCGGCTGTGAGCTTGGTCGTCAGGCATCTCGGCGGAAGATACCGACATCATGCCATCAACGCAATCCTCGCGCGCCGTGACGAGGCGGCGATGAAAGAACTGGCCGATGATCTAAGGCGAAATCCTGATATGTCGCTTGCCTTCATCCTTGCAAACAGTCCGTCGGGCCGTGACGTCGGAATCAAGACCCTGCTGCGTTTGGCCGAATGCCAAAGTTCGTTTCGCTGGCAGTCAGGACTTTCCAAGGTGGCCAGAAAGTTGGATACAGTGTTGTTTCGGGAATTTGCCAATTGCCCGAACATCCTTGCGCTGTCCGAGGAAGTTGGCTACGGACCCTATGAGGCTTCCAAAATACCGGGGGAAAAGGCGGCCGCTCTCCGGATCCTTGGGATCAGGGATCCGGAGCCGTCCGTCCGGCTCGCCTTGGAACGTCTGAAAGATCCTGAAACACCCGACGGCGAATCCTACGTTCAAGTAGTGTCAGCCTTATGCCCCTCAGAAGCCGCAAAACATTTCCTCGCGGCACTTCTGCTCAATCCACCTGGCCGGGTTGTCCAGGCGATCGGGCGAGAACTGGGACGACTGGGGGCGACGGAGATGGTGCGGCAGTGGTTCCACGATGAGTTGCCTGCAAAGAGGATCGCGGCATGTTCTGTTGTGGGCTTCCTGCCACAGGCCGAAGAATGGGATCTCGAAGTTCTGCTGCTCGCGGACGACTCGAATTCCGACGTTTCCGACGCCGCATTGGTTGCGGGAGACAGCTTGCGGAGAGCGAGGATCACGGCCGATCTGCTGATCTCAATCGCCAATGAACTGGATCTTTCCCATCGATGGGTCTTGCTCGACTCGCTGATCAACGTCGGAGATCCGTACGGCGGAGGCACCATCCCCCCGTGGTCAGAAGCGGTGCAAAAGTTTCTGGAACCTGCCATGGCCACACACCTTTCGGAACAACTCAAAAAACGCAGGAAGAAATTGAAAGAAGATCTCGACAGAACTGATCGATGGCGGCGGTGAGCACCAAACAGAATCGAGAGCGGAGGTTCCCGATGATGCAAGAAGTTTGATGAAGTTGTCAGCCAATTCTTTGTTGTTTGGTATGAACTCGTAGACAGGAGCAGTCACCAAACAACAATCCTCTTTCCCCATTATTTTGACTGTGATGCGCCAAACATAACCGAGAAGAAAAGCCGGGATTTTTCGCGATTTCTTGAGAGCACACTCGTGTTCATCGGGAAAAACTCTTGCACAAGTTTGCGGATCTTTGAAGCCCGGCCATAACACTGATGGGTTCGATATCAGGATCGACACTATCAAAGGAGCCGTTTGATCGCCTCCACCCATGCCATCTCCTGCGACACACCATCGCGCGGAGATCTCCTTGATGTCACCCGCCTGCCGATGCTGCAGAAGATTTCGGCCGCCAGCGTGCCATGCGGAAGGAGTTGATCGTGATCGCGTTCTGATGAGGCCATCGTGATTGCGTTCTGATGAGGCCATGCTGGTCGATCCGCGACGGACAACAGCACGTCTTGGCCGTCGCGACTCCCGATGTCCGAAAGGATCGGTGGAAAGAACGTGCGGATGCGCTGACAGCCGACCAAGTTCCCGGTCCTCCGCGTTTGTGAGAACAGCGGACGACAGCCAGTCGGTCAAGGCGGCTGGAACCAGCGGAACCCGGGGGTTCGACGCGGGGAAAAAAATCACCGGGGTGAAGCGGCATCTGCTGGTTGACACGCTCGGGCTGGTGTGGGTGGCGGTCGTCCATTCGGCCGGATTGCGGGACCGGGACGGAGCCCGTCTGGTGTTGGCGAAGGCGAAAATCGAGGGCGTGTGGCCGCGGATGCAAGTGTTGTGGGCTGATGGCGGGTACGCCGGGTGGCTGGCCGGGCTGGTGTCCGCCCTGCTGCGATGGTCGCTGATCATCATCAGGCAGACGGACAACGAGCCGGGGTTCCGGCTGCTGCCCAAGCGGTGGGTGGTCGAGCGGACCTTTGGCTGGTTGTCGAACTACCGGCGGTTGAGCCGACGCTACGAGTTCCACAAAGCGACCGGCGAGGCCATGATCCACTTCGCCATGATCCACCTGATGGTCCGGCGGCTGAAACCGGGTAGAAAACGCAAGCCCTGGCGACTACGATCCTATCGAGTACGAATCCGTGACGGTCGGGGCGAAGCGGAAGGCGAGAATCTTCACGCCGCCGGGCTACGACAAGACCAAAACTTACCCGGTCCTGTACCTGCTCCATGGCATCGGCGGAGACGAGAACGAGTGGGTGCGGCACGGCGTCCCGGATGTGATCCTCGACAACCTGATCGCCGACAAGAAGGCCGTCCCCATGATCGTCGTCCTGCCGAACGGGAGGGCTTCAACGATCGTGACCGCGAAAGACCCGATCCCCAAACAGTCTCCCGCTTTCGCTCTGTTCGAGAAAGACCTGCTTACGGACCTGATCCCGTTCGTCTAGAAGAACTATGCCGCAAAGGCCGACCGTGAATCCCGCGCCCTGGCGGGCCTGTCAATGGGCGGCGGTCAGTCGCTCAACTTCGGCCTCGGCCATCCGGACACGTTCGCATGGGTCGGCGGGTTCTCCCCGGCCCCGAACACGAAGAAAGCAGCCGATCTGGTCGGGGATGGAGAGGCGGCCAAGAAATTGAAGGCGCTGTACGTCGCGTGTGGCGACAAGGATGGATTGTTCAATATTGCCGAGAGTGTCCATGAGGCGCTCGACAAGAAGAAAGTTCCGCACAAGCACAACGTCATCGTCGGCGGCCAGCACGATTTCAAGGTGTGGAAAGCCGATCTGTACCACTTCGCCCAACTTCTGTTCCATTGAGGAAGTTATTGACATCTGTGCCCTTGCCGAATGCCTTCGCGGCTTCTTCGGCTGTCATGGCCTTTAACCCTCCGGGGCGGCCGCCTTCTCCGGGGCCGGGATCTTTGCGTAATCAATAGCCCTGTGGAGGGCATTCCGCACGTTCTCCAGAAGCCGGTCGAAGAACTTCAACCCGGTCGGCTTTTCCCCCTGCCCACACGGACGCGATACTTGCCCATGCCAGACACAAGCCGATTTCGTTGGGCATGATGACGCAAAGATCCCGCGTTTTGTCCGTGACTTCTCCGATATCCCCGGCTGGTCGGCACCATCCACAACAACAACAACCTTCCGGCAATGGGACGGCAAGATGATTGTCGTTGCCAGCCCGATCCCGTTGACCGACTCCTCTTTCGGGCCGCCGTCAGTCCCCGCAAGGCGGGGGATTTTTTGTGACAGGCCAGCCACCTCAACTCTGCCCGGCTTCATCGGGATGTTCGTGCAAGCCGTATGCCTGGATTTTGTCGAACAGTTGTCGGCGGCTGATGCCGAGCAGGCGGGCGGCGTGGGTGCGGTTCCATTTTGATTGCTCCAACGCCTGGCCGATCACCCGTCGCTCGACTTCGGCCACCGCCGCCCGGAGGTTGAGCGGGTTTTCGAGCGCCCGGTTGGCGGACGGAATCGAGGCGTCAGCAGTGTCAAGATCGGCGGGTTGGATCGTCCGGCCGCGGGCCAGAAGGGCGGCCCGGGCCAGGGCGTTTCGCAACTCGCGGACGTTCCCCGGCCACGGGCGCCGGGATAACTCGGCCACGGCGGCGGGAGACAGCGTCAATGCCGGCCACCCGTGTGTTTTGGCCAGTTGCCGGATGACATGGTCGGCCAGCAACGGTATGTCCTCCCGGCGGTCCCGCAGCGGCGGCAGGGAAATCGTCATCACGGCCAGCCGGTAATACA
>NZ_JH636439.1:123916-124281 GCF_000255705.1 Zavarzinella formosa DSM 19928 | reverse complement strand
CGCCTTCAAGTCCCGGTTGGTGGCGGCCACCACGCGCACGCGGACGGTCAGTGTTTCCTCGCCCCCGACCCGCTCGAAGGCGCCGGTCTGCAAAACCCGCAAGAGTTTCGCCTGGAGGTCGATTCCGAGTTCGCCGACTTCGTCGAGGAAGAGGGTGCCGCCGTCGGCCTGCTCGAACCGGCCCCTTCGGCGGGCGAACGCCCCGGTGAACGCGCCGCGTTCATGCCCGAACAATTCGCTCTCCATCAACGCCGGGCTGAGGGCCGCGCAATTTACCTTCACGAACGGCCCGGCCGCCCGGCCGGAGTTGCGGTGGACGGCGACGGCCACCAGTTCTTTCCCCGTGCCGCTTTCGCCCAGCGCCA
>NZ_JH636439.1:122966-123816 GCF_000255705.1 Zavarzinella formosa DSM 19928 | reverse complement strand
CTCCCCGTCGGCGGCCTCGCGGACGGCGTACCCCTCGGAGCGGAGGAGCAAGGCCAGATTGGCGCGGGTCGCCGGGTCGTCGTCGGCGACGAGAATCGTGGTTCCGCGGGCGGGCGCTGACATCATGGCTGTTCTCCGGCGGGCAGGACGAGGCGAAACGTGGCCCCCGGCACGGGCGAGGGAGGATCAAGCGTCACGTCGCCGCCATGTTGGCGGGCGACTTCGCGGCAAAGGGCCAGGCCAAGCCCCGTGCCGGTCGGGCGGGTGGTGTAAAACGGCTCGAAGACACGATCATGGTCCGCTTCCGGCACGCCGGGGCCGTTGTCGGCCACCGCCAGTTCCACCTGTTCGACGGGAAGCAACCGGGTCCGGCAGATCACCCGGCCGCCGGCGGGAATCGCGTGGAGGGCGTTGGCGATAAGGTTCAGCACGACTTGCCGCAACGCCTGACCGGCGGCAGAGACGGGGGGCAGGCCGGGGGCCAGATCCGTCTCGCACACGGCCCCGTGTTCGGCGAGTTGCGCCCGAAGAAGTTCCAGCGTCTCTGCCACCACCGCGTTCAAGTCGGTCGTCCGGCGGACCTCGTGTCCCGCCCTGGCGAACAGCAACAAGCGACCGACCAGTTCGTCGAGCCGGTCCACGGCCCGCACCACCGCCGTGATCGACGCGGGCGTGCGTGCCTCCTCGGGGAGGCGTTCCCACAGTTGCACGGTGGACCGGATGCCCGCGAGCGGATTGCGCACCTCATGGGCGACCCCGGCGAGCAACCGGCCCAAGGCGGCCAGATGCTCGGCCTTCCGCAACTCGTCCCGGAGTTCGGTCTGCCGCCGGGCCTGCCGGCGCAACGACC
>NZ_JH636439.1:116266-119353 GCF_000255705.1 Zavarzinella formosa DSM 19928 | reverse complement strand
GATTGACGGCATCTCTAGGGGAGGCGGTTCCCGGCGGCCGGTCGGCCCCGCATCCGGCCCCCCTTTCTTGTTCCCCTTTTTATCTTTTTTCGCCGGCACCTCTTTTTCGCTTGCCGTCCCCGCCGGACCGGGGCCGACACCGACGGCGCCGGCAAACTGACCGGAAGCGACGAGATAAAATCCCCCCTCGGCACCGGGATATTGGCCAAGACGGTCACGGGCCAGCGCCGCCAGCCGGCGGTTGTCCGGCTCGGGCAACACCAAGCCGGGACCGTCCGGCGGCAAGCTCGGAGCCAGTGTTTCGGCGGCCCCGGCCAGATCAACGGCGGCCGATTGCAATTGCTCCCGTGCCGTCAACTCGTCGGCGGAACCCCAGAGCGCGATCCCGCTGCTGGCCACCAGCGACGCCAGTGACGCCAAAAACACCACGGCGACGATGATCGTTCGCCACTTTCCCATGAGTTTCCTAATACCGGGCAAAAGCCAGCCAGCCGGCCCCGAGCAAGAGAGTCAGCAGGGTCACCGGAATGCCGACGCGGGCGTAGTCCCAAAAACCAATGGCCACCCCTTCCTTGCGCGCCTGTTCCACGACGATCAGATTCGCGACCGACCCCAACACCGTCAGGTTGCCCGCAAACGTGCTGGAGGCCGCCAACGCCAGCCAAGCGGTTTCTTGGACGGCTTCAGCCATGGCTCCGACAACCGGCTTGAACAACAACACCGCCGGGACATTGGACACCAGATTCGACACCACCGCGGACAGCGCGGACAGCATCCACACCGGGTCCCCTCTGGCGGCCGACTGGCCCACGCCCGAACCAGATAGCACGTGAACCTCGAACGCCCGGACGACCACGAACAGCCCGGCGAACATGACGAGCAAACCCCAGTCGATGTGGCGATAGACCTTTTCCGGCTTGACCCGGTCCAGTAATAGCACGGCCGCCGCCGCGAGGGCGACCACGGCCATCGGCAACCCGGCGAAAAATCCCGCCACGGCCGCCAAGGTGACGGCCAGACTCTTGATCAACAACGTCGTGTGACGACGACTTTCGGGGTTGCGGTCCGCCGGGGCGCTATCGCCGGAATTCGGCGAATTTTGGCCCAAAACCGAACGATAGGCGATCAACGTCACGACATAGCCGATGACCAGGCCGATCAGCGCCGGCGGCGCGAGCTTGGCGGCAAATCGCAGGTAGGAAATGCCAGAGAGGCCGCCGATGATCATGTTCTGCGGATTGCCTGTCAATGTCGCCGCCGAGCCGAGGTTGCTGGCGATCGCCAGGCCGACGAGATGGGGTCGCGGGTCCAGTCCCAATCGCCGGGCCAGATGCAGGACCAGCGGGGCGAGGGCGAGACACACCACGTCGTTGACCAGCACGGCCGACAGGACGCCGCTTAACAGCATGGTGACCGCGAGCAGGGCCTTTGGCGATTTCATCCGCCCCAGCGCCAGCCCGGCCAGCCGGTCGAAGAACCCGGCCCGGCGCAGATAGGCCACCACCACCATCATTCCAAGCAGCAGGGCAATCGTGGCGAAGTCAACGGCCTTGACCGCCTCCTCGAAGGAAAGCAGCCCGCAGGCCAGCGTCCCGGCCGCCCCGATCAAGGCAATCCCCGAGCGGTCGGTCCGCAGGCCGGGAAGCCGGCCGAGGGCCAGGCCCAGATAAGTCAGGCCGAACCAGAACAAGGTCAGCCAAAACGCCACGCCTTCCGACATCATCGACTCCGTTCAGCAATAGTTGGTGAATCCCACAACCGGGCGAACCATCGGAACGGCCGTGTGCCGCCCGGTCGGATCGACCGCAAACTCGATTTCGCTTTCAGCCGTTCCGTCAGTCGCGTCGGCCCGGATCTTCAGCCGATGGATGCCCTTCGACAGCCGGGCATCCGGCAGCGGGGCCGCCCAATTCCGGCCGTCGGCCGGCTGAAGATCGAACCACGGGCCGTCGTCAATTCGTCCGGCGACGCCCGAAACGGACCCGCGAGACCAGACCCGGACCCGCAGTTCATCCGCCCCTCTGACGACATGCGACGGCCCCGTCGCCAGCAGGGCCTCCCTCGGGTGCGTGATCAACGCCAGCGGCCCGGTGTCCTCCACCGTGCGGTAAGCCACCGCAAAGTCCTCGCCTTGGAAAAAGGCGATCATGTATCCGGGAGAGCCTCCCTCCGGGTCGCCGATTGACCGTGTCGCCATCACCGCATTGCGGCCGTCGTTGGCGGCCTGCCAATAGTGAGTGTGTCCGCAGAGGATTGCGTGGACCCGGCGGGTCTGGACAATCTCCCGCCATCCGTCGATCCCCGGCCCGGCGAAGTCCTCCCATATCTGGTACGGATAATTGTGCTGGAACACCACCACTCGTTCCCCGGCGGAGAGGGCGGCGTCGGTTTCCGTTCGGAACCAATCCAGTTGTTCCGGCGACAATCCAACAGGCTTGCCTTCCTGAGTGTTCAGCCGGAGGAATCGAAACCCGCCGACGGAATGGCTACCAGTCGGGGCGCCGACATGTTCGCGGAAGGCGGTCGCGGCCGGGTCGCCCGCAGTGTCATGGTCCCCGACGAGGGCAAACCACGGAGCCGTCAGCCGTCCGGTCAGGTCGCGAAACAGGGCGAACTGGCCGGGTGTTCCGTCCTGCACATTGTCGCCGATGAACTGGACGAAGTCCGGGCGAATCAGATCGTTCGCCTCGTCGATGGCCCATCGCGCGGCCACATGGTTTGGCAGACCCGGTTCGGTCAGATGCAGATCACCGGGGATGATGACGGTCACGGGGTCGTTCATGTTGTTGTCTCCGGTTTGGCCATTCGCCGGGTCTCGGGAACAAAGAACAAAATGACGAGCGTGGCGGCCACCCCGACGCCGCCAAGGACGGCGAACGTGTCCCGATAGCCGAGTGATTCAACCACCAACCCGGCCACGGCCGGACCGACGGCCGAGCCGAACACCAGCGAACAGCCGACGATCACTTGGGCTTCCCCCGCCCGGCGCGGGTCGGCCAGCCGGTCGGTCACCCACGCGGCGGCGGTCACGGCGAACAGTCCTTGGGCCAGCCCGTCGAGGGCTTGGATCAGCAACACCTGCCAGCC
>NZ_JH636439.1:83292-116256 GCF_000255705.1 Zavarzinella formosa DSM 19928 | reverse complement strand
ACGATGGCCACCGGCCGCCAGACCCGCAGTGCCCCGAGGGCCGCCCCGACTTTTCCGGGCGCCGCCAGTCTGGTCGCCTCGGCCCCGGCCAAACTTTCGATCGTCGCCCGGCAGGCGCCGTTCTCTGAAAACAAGACAACCAACAGCCCCAATGCAAGCCACCCGCCGGGACCTTCGGCGTCCGCGAGCGGCAGCAGGCATGTCGCCAGAGCCAGCACGGCGAGGACGGCGACGAGGAAGGGCTTCCGGGCGCCGACCCGGTCGGACCAAAGCCCCAAGGGAAATTGGAGCAGTCCGGCCGCCGCCGAAATCACCCAAACGAGGGCGATTCCGCGATCCGAGAAGCCCTTTTCTTCTTTCAGATACAGCGGGAGGAACGGCAGGCAGAAGCCGATCCCGGCCATTCCGAAGAAGTAGGCTCCGTACAGGCCGATTCGGTTCCTCGTCTCCATTGCCCCGGCGCCGGGCGGTCCGTCAATCGTTTGTGGGTCCGTCATGGTGGTCACTCTTGTTTGGGGATGGCGGGCGTTTCATCGGAATCCGGTCGGGTCTCGGGCATGAGGAACAGGAACAATCCGGCGGCGACGGCGGCGACCAAGGCGAACACCCGGAACGCGGTCGCGAATCCCAGATGTTGCACCAGCGGCCCCGCCATGAGCGGGCCGAGCACGCCACCCACCGCGAGAGCGGTCGCCAGCACGCCTTGCAAGGCGTTGAATCCACCCTTCTCCCGCGTCAGGTCGGCGCACACCACCGCCACCACGACGCCATAGATGCCGGCTCCGATTCCATCGAACACCTGGAGGGCCACCAAGGTCCACGGGTCCGAGACGAATGAATACAGGAGGATGCGAACCGGCAGGGCCAGGAAACCGATGGCAAACACCGGCTTGCGACCCCAGCGATGGCACAGCCCGCCCGCCAGCAACGCGACCGGAACCATCACCGCCTGGGCTACGAAGACCACGGCCGCCACTTGAGTGTCCGTCCCGTCGAGCCGGGCGATGTATTGTCCGACCAGCGGCATGACCGGCGCGTTTGCCAAATGGAACAACGCCACGGCCGCGAACAGCACGATCACCCGCCGGTCCCGGAACAATCCCCGCAACCCCGGCCCGGTGTCGGCTGTCGCGTTCGTGGTTGTTTTCACGTCAGACGGACGGATCAGGAACACGCTGCCGGCCGCGAAAGCGGACACGACGGCCACGGTGTAAAACACGGCGGGAAGCCCGAGCCACGCGGCGACAGCCATCGCGGCCACGGCGGCGGCGATGTTTCCGGCGTGGTTCCATCCCTGATTTTCCCCCATCACCCGGTGAAGCCCGGCGTGCCCGGCCAGTCCGAGGGCAAGCGCGCCAAGAAGGGGGACAAAGAACGCCTGCCCGACTCCGCCGAAAAACACCAGCGAGTCGATCACCCGCCAGTCGGCCGGGACCAGCGGCAGGACACCGAAGCAAAGCCCGACGACAATCGACGATCCGGCCAGCAGGGCGCGCCGGTTTCGTATCCGGTCGGTCAGGAGGCCGGCGGGCGTCTGGGCGAGGAACCCCCCCAGCCCGCAGACGGCGGCCGCGTATTGAATGGAGTCGTCCCGCCAGTCCCGGCCGGCCAGCATCTTGGCGAGAAACGGGATCACCACGCCGGTCAGTTCGGCCAGAAAGAAATTGGCCGCGTTCAACCCGATCCGATCCCGGTTGAACGATGACGCCGGCCGCTTCAAGGGAGCATCCGGCAATTCGGTGTACGCGGACATTGGCCTTCTCCGGGTTGGCTGGCGCGGGGCGGGCGTCGAAATGACGCCCGCTTCCCCGGCGTCATTTATTCCTTGACAGCCGGCGGCGGGGGCGGCGCGCCGGTCGCTTTTCGCGGCTCCGGCCCCCGTTCCGGCAAGGCCGCCGGGCCGTCCTCTTCCGCGCGGAGAAGATGTTCCCCGACGTGTGACCAGGCCGCGGCCGCCCGGGCGAGTTCGCCCGCTTTTCGGTATTCACCCCCCTCATAGGCGGCGCGGGCTTGGTTGTAGGCAACCTTCGCCCCCTCCAGAAAATCACGGGCGGGACCGCTCTTCGAGACAACATCCGATCCGGCCTCGATCAGATCACGGGCGTGTTGAAGGGCCTCGCCCGCTTCGGACCACGGCCGGCGGGCCTCCGGTCCGTCCCGGAAATCTTTCCCCTTGGGTCCGTCTTTTTCCTTGGGACCGTCCTTGAAATCCTTCCCCTTGGGTCCGAAATCCTTCTCCTTGGGGCCGTCTTTCAAGTCTTTGCCCTTCGGCCCGTCGAATTCCGTCGGCGGCTCGGGAAGGCCGTCCACCGGTTTGAAGGATGCCCGCCGGGCGTGCTCCAAACCGCGGACGGCGTCATTGGCGGCCAGCAGCCATTCCCCGCCCCGGCGCGGGTCTTCTTCCCGTGTCTTGAGGCCGGCCCGGTAGAACGCCTTGGCGTGATCCAACAGCCGACCCATGCTCTTGCCGGCGGGGGGTTGCTGGGCCAGTTCCGTGATCCCGTCGAAGGCCTTCCTCGCCTCGTGATCGGCCTTGCCGGCCGGGCCGCCCTTTGCTTCTTTCTTGCCGAACTTTTCCTTCTCCTTCTCTTTGCCGGGTTGGGCGGCCATGTCGGGCGCGGTCCCCAGCATGAACGCCCCGCCCGCCAGAAGCAGTCCCAGACAGATCTGTCGGCCTCGTGTCGCGCATCTCATTGATTTCTCCCTGAATCACCGGCCTCCATGTCGCATTCCCCGGAACGACGGATGGAAAGCCGATGGCATTTGTTGTGACAAATCACCGGGGTTGCTCATGCCAAAGCAGAGCGAATGCCGCAGGCCAATAACGCCGGGAATTGTTGTCTTGCGGAACAGTTTTTGTTTCCGAAGTGATTATTTGTCAAGTTGTTAAGACATTCAGATCTTGCGGAGATATTTTCGCGGGCTGGTCGCGGCGATCAGACACCGCCCCATGCGCCCGGCTCGGGCGGGCGGAAATCCCCCGGTGGCGGGGGGTTCCCGCCCGCCCGGACACGTGAAACGAGACGAATGGCGGCCGATTGCCGATATCCGCGAATCGGCGTGGGGTTTGCACCGTGGCCGGGGGTCGCCGGAACGGTCTCCGGCGTAAATTCCGTTCGCTTGGAGAAAACATGAAATCAAAACAACCTGCCGGTTCGCCGGACGAACCCTTCCGTTGTCGGGTCATCCATTACAACTTCAGCCCCAAGGGGGGATTGGAGGGGCTGATTGTCGAGTCGGGGGGAGAACGGGCGCAAGTGGTCTGCCCCCCGCATTTGGGAACGGATCTGGCCCGTCTGGTCGCCGAAGGAGATGAAGTCGAATTAAGCGTGGAGGAGTCGCCCCCCTCCGACAAAGGCCCGGCGGCCCACCCGGTTTATCGGCTCATGGAATTGCCGGAAACGAGTCACGGCGAAGATCGCGACGAGCCGGGAGTCGCCGGCATCGTCACCCGGTTCAACTACGCGAAACATGGCGAAGCCAACGGCGTGGTCCTCGACACGGGTGATTTCGTGCATCTGAAGCCGGACGGCATGATACGGGTAAAACTCAAGATTGGCGACCACGTCACCGCCGACGGCGAAACCCGCCCGATGGAACTGGGCGGCCGCGTGATCGAGGCCGCCGTCGTGAACGGAGTCAAGATCGAGAAGAAACCAAAGCTTGCACATTGACGGGACATGGTTGGTTTGAGAAGGCGACGCTGTCGGTCGGAAGACGGTCGTTCTCACGGATGTCCCTCGCCGGACTTCCGGCCGGCTCATCCCTGCCACGGTCGAAACTCCCTCGCTCGGTTTCGACCGGCCAGAGATCCGTTTCCAGCATTCCCAACGCCTCCGGCAGTTTTCGCAGAGTCGGGCGTCGCGGCTTCTTGGGGTTGGCCAACATCGCGTTCACATTGGATTGCGGAATTGATAGCAACCGGGCCGGACCGACTTGATTGAGGGCCCGCAGTTCCATCAGCTTCTCCAGCCGCCGGACGAACCGCACTTCTTCTGTCTCCTGCTTTTGGCCATCATCGGGCGTCAGCACGGCCGAAATGGCTTCCCGGCGGTTAGTGGCCGTCAAATGCTTGTCCCGGTTAAGGGCGTCGTCCGGTTCGGCGATGATGCGGCGCAACAATTGGAGGCGTTTGGACTCGGGCTTCTTCATTTGGCGGTGGTCGATTTGAGTTTGGCAACGCGGATGCTATCCGACCGGCTGAACGCTCGCAACAAATTTTACAGGGCATCAAACCGGACGCCTTCGCCGCCAAGACACGTGTGTTAGAGAGGGTGCCAAGGATTCTGGCATGAAGATAGTAATGGGTCGGTCGGTATATCGAGACTATTCAATGATATTTGTGAAGGTTTCGGCGGCTGGGTTGGGTTCTTTGTGTTCGCCAAAGTCGCCAAATGGAGTTCCCGCCCCGAGCCTATTAACATTGTATTGAGGTGCAGACGTCTGCACCTTGGCCGGCCGAACGGCCCAAGATTAAAATTTGTCGATGGATGCAGATGCGATTTGGTCCAATCTGCCTGCCAAAAAGGTTAACAAAAGTTAACAGGCGAAGGGCTTCTCAAAGTCCGCAAGAGCGGCCGAAAGATTACCAAAAGCACATAACTTGGCATGCCCTTAATTCTCTTTTTTCGCTTTTTCTGCCACCTTCTACTTTGCCTCGCCCTCTGCGATTTTTTCCCACATGGCCCTTTGAGTCGGACTGGCTCTTCCTTCTCCTCTCATATCTCTTCTCTTCAGTGAAGACGTAAAGAGCCAAGGAATTAGAAAGCCGCAAGGTGATGTTTTGCGAGTGAGGGGCAGAAGACCGAATGTCTATTTTTGACATCCACGAAGAATGGTCTGAATGTGTCGGATAGAGGGATCGTCGGGCAGAGTGCCGGGTGAGAAGACAAGTCATCACGTTGTCAAAGCTTGACCTTGTGCCATGCCCCGCATTGACCGCACTTGCACCGCCACGGCTTTTGGGCTGGCAGGGTTGATCCGGATAGCGGCGTCCATCGCAACCGTCTTCAGAGCAGATCGGGTTCCACACTTTGGGCGGATGCAGGGTGCCAATGCGCCCGCCAATGCCACAGAAATAGCGTCCGGTTCGCGTTCCATTTTCTCCCTTGGGCGGACTTGGACGGTTCCCAAAAGTCAAGTTTTGTCAGGTAGCTTGGCGTGATTCGGACCAAGCGACGCTCTCCAGCCGCGCCGGCGCCCATGACCGGACATGGATTTAGTCTCTGGTCCGACAGATGGTGAATTGCGGCCTGACACGGTCTCAAGACATGTTTCGCCGCGTCAGATGTCGGTGGCTCATGGACTGCCGATATCTGCGTTTTCAAAATGCCCCCGGTTTATCCACTCCTTGCTTTGATCACCGACAGCTGCCAGGAAGCTCGGTTTTGTCGAATATTGACCGAACCTTCTCGTCGCCGCCATCAAATCACCCGCCCGCATCCCCGTCGCCTTCCTGCCGGCCGGGATCGCGCCCCGTCGTCTTCCAAAGAGTGGCCGCATAGGCGACGGTGTCACCTTGAATGGTTTTCTCCAAGCCGACCAAGACCCAGCCGTCCCTCATGAGTTCGGCCAGCCGGAGGTATTCCGCGTCCCGAACCGGACCGCCTTGGGTGTCCAGTGAATAGGTGACGCGAATCTCCTGGATGTCGCCGGACGGGAGCGCGCCGTCGGTCATAATTATTCTCGCCGGTGGGTGGTTGCGAGCATTCAAACCGGCAATTCTCAGACCGCAACGTCGCGGCACGGTCTGAACAGGGAGAATTCCGAAACCCTGCTCCCTGCTAAACGACATGAGGCCCGGCTTGATGCCGGGCCTCTCTGTTCTGTTCAACGGCGGCCCCGCAGGTCGCTCGGTCACTTCACCTCAACGTCGTAATCTTTCGTCTCAGCCTTGCCGTCAGGGTTGGTGATGGTCACTGAAATCCTCGCCTTGCCGGTCTTCCCGATCTCCGGGGTGTAATCAACCAGGGTCTTTTCACCGTCGGGCGCCGACTTTCCCCCGATGAGGGAACTCAACATCCAAATCACCGTCTTGCCCGGACCCGTCAGTTTCGCGGTGGTTTTGCGGCCGGTGCCGGCTCCCGGCGTCGTGACGCGGACAGTGTCCTTGTCCGTGATGGTGATCGTTCTCCCGACGACCGGCTCGTATACGTTTCCGCCGATGGAGTTCTTGCCGGCCGGCTTTTCCTCGGAGAAGGCGGGGAAACAACCCGCCCCAAGAATGCCGGCCAGGGCCAGCGTGAAAATCCTCATGAGGGTGCCTTTCGCACGTCTGGCGGGCCTTTGGACTTGATTGCGGAGGTTAAGTTTCCTCTCACGGGATTTTATTGAGTGATGCGGGGGCCGGAAGGGCAAGGCCCCCGCCGGGGTTCGGGGGACGCCGCAGGGTCACGACATATCACCGGCCCGTGCCCTCGGGCGTCATCCGGAACCGCCGCAAGACCCATCCTTCGTTCTTCAGCCGGGCCAGGAGGGCATGCTCGTCGGCGGGAAAAGGAATGTCGGCGGCGTCCGTGAAATAGGTGACCGTCACCTCGTCTTCGTAAATTGGAGACGGTGACTGGTCCATTCGCGGTGCCTCTCAAGAGCGATGGGGTTGCCATGAGCGGCGGGCGTCTGAAGGAAGCGGCCGGGGCGAGGACTCGCAACTCCCCCGGCCTGGCGGACGCGCCCGGTTTTTGGGTCCGGTGTCCGCAATGTTACCATAAGCTGTCGGGTGACGGGGTGCAGGGGCAACGGGCAAACCGACTTCGGCCGCAAAGATGGCCGGAGTCGGTTTGCCGATGAAGGGGTCAGGGATTCGGGCGGGATCGCACGCCAGACCAGACGCTGCACGTTTCCTAACCACACCATTTCGGACCGTTTGCTGGCTCAAGTCCTGACTGCTCGGATTGACTTTACGGCAGAGGAATTTGCCGAAGCCAATAATGGTCATTGATTTGCGCCGGGCGGCTGTCCGCGATCTCTTTCGGGTTGGCTCGTGATTTCTGGTCATGGAATTGCCAGTCATGAGTAGTCGAAACGAACCTTTCAGGCCGAGGAACGGCCACACCCTGATGGTTCTCGCCGTCACCCGGATCAGCGGGGGGCCCAATCAAAAGGAGGAAAGTCTGGACGATCAGCAGGACCATGTCCGCGAGATCGTGCGTGAAGAGTACGACGGCCCGGCCGAGTATCGGTTCATCTCCACAACCGACAAGGGAGAACGCCTCGACCGGCCGGAACTCAAACAGATCGAGGTATTGCTCCGCAGCCGGGTGTTTGACTTGCTGGTCGCCGAGGATCTCGGTCGCATCGTCCGCGGAACGGCGGCCAAGGATCTGTGCGGCATTGCCGTCGATCATGGCACGCGGGTTCTGGCCCCCAACGACGGGATCGACACGGCCGATGAGAATTGGGAGGAGGACGCCATCGGGGCGTGCAAGGACCACGTCGCGCACAACGGCCACACCTCCAAACGCCTCAAGCACAAACTGATGAACCGGTTCAAAAAATTTGGCGGGGCCATGGCTCGTGCGATCTACGGATATGACGTCCCCGACGACGCCCGGACGTACGACGACTGGGGCAAAGACGCGACGGCCACCCAGGTTTATCAAGAATGGTTCGCCCGGTTGCGCAAAGACCCGAGCTGCTCGGCGGTGGCCGACTGGCTGAACGCCAGGGAAGTTCCCACCGGCCCGTATGCACGGAACAAGAAATGGGACGGCCGGATGGTTCGGCGGGTCACCGGCAATTCCGTGCTCAAGGGCATGCCAGGCCGGGGTCACAAACACACCGTCAAGCACAATGAGTCGGGCCGGCGAAAGTCGGTGCGGAATCCCAAGGGGCCGAAATTTTATGAGTGTCCTCATTTGGCTCACATCGACCCCGCCGAATGGGACGAAGTCAACGCGTTGCTGGAAAGCGCAAACAAAGGCATGGGCCGGAAAAAAAACAACGGTTCCGACCCGAGGGCCGGCGTCTCGAAGAAGCGAACCATCTGGCCGGGCCAGCATGTTTTGTGCGGCGTCTGCAACCGTTTGTTTTATTGGGGCGGCCACGGCCAAAACGACCATATGATGTGTTCCGGCGCCCGGGATTACAAATGCTGGAACGTCACCACGTTCGACGGGCATGAGGCCGCCCGCCGTCTGAACCATGCCGTCCTTGACGGAATCGCGCAACTGCCGGATTTCGACGCCGACTTTCTCGGCAGGGTGGTGGCTCGCATGACAGAGCGGCGGTCGGCTTGTTCGGAGGAAATTCAGAAAGCCGAGCGGGAACTGGACGAGGTTCGTCGGAATTTGGCGAATCTTTCTGATGCGATCAGCAAGCGCGGGCTGAGCGATCACCTGAATCAGAAGCTGAATGAATTGGAGGCCAGGGAACGAGACTTGGTGACCCGACTTGGGCGGACGAGACAGAAACCGAACGCTGTCGTCTTCCCGGCGATGTCGGATCTTCGATGCCGGGCCGCGGAAATGCTGGAGACAGCCCGTGCCGACCGGATGGAATTCGGCCGGTTGTTGCGGATTCTGATCCCGCGGCTGCAAGTGTTCCCCGTCCGTCTGTGTGATGGCGGCGGCGTGGGTCTGCGGGCGGTCATGACGCTGGACCTGACGTCGATGATCCCCTCTGAAATCAGCGGTCCCGAAACAGAGTCGTTGCTACGGAGCGAGTTGACGACGGACCTGTTTAACCCGCCGGAGCGGGCCGTGTTCCGGGCTGATGTCGTCCGTCGACGCGCGGCGGGCGAATCGCAGAAAGAGATCGCCCTCGCCCTTGGTTTGACAGTCACGGCCGTGCAACGAGCCGCGGCCCTGGACCGGTTGATGCAATCCCGCGGGCTGACCGACCCGCACATTCCCGTCACCGAGCCGCCGGCCGATTGCACGAAATTCAAACGGCATCTTCATCGGCGATATGTCTTCACTCCCTTGCCGCCGCCCGAAGCGGTGTGATTCCTATTCCGACAACTTGAGCCTTTGCAGGCCCCGCACCGCTTTCGGCGTGCGGGGCCTTTTTCGTTTTCACCCTGACATGGAGAAGCAGATGATCGCCGAACCAAACCGGCAGGATCGCGTGCGCGAGGTCCGCAAGGCCCTGCGTCAATTTCTGAATTTGCTGGCCGACCGAGTTGCGGAGCAATTGCTCAACGAACAGCAGCATGAGGCAAACCATCCGAAGCCTTCGGACCATGCAACCGAATCCCCAAGCCATCCCAAAAAGGACCAAATCAATGAATAACTTTGAAGACGAATCCATGAGGCTGGCCGGCTGGCTGCGCCACGCGGCCGAGCAGGCCGAGGCTCATGTGGAGCAGGCCGACCGGTTGATCAGGGCGGTGGTCACCACCGGCCACCTCGCCCCGGGTGTTATCGTCGGACCGGCCGTCCTGCAGCATGATTACCATCCGGACGCCGGCCGCGAGGACTCGGCTCTGGTGGCCCGGCTGATCCTGCATGCCCCGCGCGGACTGGGCGTGGCGTGGTGGGATGTGGACGTGCATTACGAGCGGTCCCAAGAGGAAGGAGCCCTGGAGGAGGACGCCAGGTGCGGGTTCGTTCCCTTCGCCGAGTGTGAGATCGCCGTCAAGGCTTCGTGCTTGCCACATATCGCCGGCTTGTTGTTGGAGATGCGGAGTCGTCTGAGATCGTGACGCAGTATGCGGGCAGCAATTAGTGAACGATATGGCCGGCCGAATCAGAGAAGATTGTTCAGCCTCCGACGATCCCGGTCGGCGGAGGCTGAACAATCTTTTACGCATCAGCTCACTCGCTGAATGTCTTGGGGGAATTGTCGGTGGATTTTGTCATTCTCGCCTGCCGACGCGCCCGTCGCTCAATCCCGACGATGGCCGGCACGCGCTCTGAAGTCGTGCGAGGGTAATCGGCTCGCGAGAAGACAGATTGCCGTCGCTCAGTAGGCAAATTCTCGCAGCGCAACCGACCTTGTACGATCATCGGGTGGTGGATGGGATGATGCGAGGGTGATTGAGTTGAAATGCACAAACTTCAATATAAAGTCGATACCCCAACGGAAATCACATTAACATTATTTTTGCGAAAGGACTACGCCCATGCCTCAAGAAATCGTCTTGGAAAACTTACCCATCGGCCACGCCATCAAGGCATGGGTTGCGTGGCCGTCTTCGCTGTTCCACGGCGTTTTATTCGACGGAAGACAGGCAAGACTTTATTTGACGATTCACCAGACACGACCTAATGTTTCGGAGATAAGGAAAGCTATTCGGATCGCTCCCGCAGAAAGCAACTCGATAGCTTTCCTTACCTCCGAAACATTAGGAGACTTTGCATGACGCGGTGATCAACTACATCGACTCCCATGGCCAGAACTACTTCTCCAACCTCCCGGTTTGTCGGCAAACGGCAACGGAAACGGTCTACGGACGTGACTCGATCCGTTGCTATTTTCTTCTGCCAGTTGCAGGCGATCTAGCCGTTCTGGAGTTGTGGGAGAGACTCCAGACGATTGGCGTTGTGACTTTCGCGTGTGTCCGGGGCAGGAATGAGATGGTCGAAACGCGTTATTTCATCAGTAGCCTGTCGTTGGGCGTAAAGCAGTTCGCCCTCGCCGTGCGAAGCCATTGGAGCGTTGAAAACGCCTGCCACTGGACCTTGGACATGACCTTGCACGAAGAAGAATCACGTATCCGCGACGAGCGTCTGCGGGAGAATTCTGCCTGGCTGAACTGGTTTTCGCTCTCTCTACTCAAGCAGCATCATGGCAAGGACCGCATCGTCGGCCATGTCGCGGGTTCGGTTGGACTGATGACTTCTTGGCTCGAAGTGCTCAGTGGGGTAGTTGGTTAGCTGACGCAGGCCATGAGCCGCCAGCGGCGTGGTTCTAGGCGCATATGCCGGTGCTCGATGGGTTCACCATTGGGAAGATAAGGCCGTGCAGCATGATCCTGCCAGTGATTATCATGAGCGGGGCACTTCCGGCGGCAGATGTGCTTGACCTTATTCGGATCGGCGCGGGAGCACATGACGAAGCCGTTCAACGATGCCGACTTGCTGGCAATTGTGGAGCGAGTGATGGAGGCAGGATCAAGGGCGAATCAAAGCGTCTCGGGCATCAGATTCAGCTGATGCTCTTGCGGAGGTCGTGGAGAATGCTTGGCCAAGTCATTCAAAATGGCTAATAGAGGGTTCGCAACCGTTTTCTTCGTTTGACCACGCGTGGGGAATTGACGACCGCAGTCTATACAGGTGTGCATCGTTGCGGGCACGTAAGCGGCTTCCCCGGCATCAAACTGGGAATTGCCGCACTTTGAACACTCCATCGACCGCACGCGGCCACTCAGAGACGGAAGGACGTTCTGAGCCATCAGCACACGAACCATGCGATGGTCAAGCCGAACGCCGTCGATCACAACCTCCGAGAAAGTGTCGTCAATCTCCGGTTCATCTTGCACGTCCATCAGAAAAGCGTGGACGTGAATTCCTTCCTCCTCGTGCTTGGGCTGAGTCCACAAGAATGCCGGATTCGACCCCCAAATCTGAATGCCGCCAGGAAACTCCGACTGCTTGATGTCGAGCTTCCTCGCCGCAGGTTCAATTCCGTGCTCGTCTGCGTTGCAGGCTTCCTGGACCCCGATGATTGGATTGCCAATGCCCCGCACGCTGTCATAAAAATGTTTTCCGCATCCCGAGCAAAGATGCCGCCGATGTGGGTGGACGCTGAACCAGTCCTTATCCAGATGCGGCCAGCCACAATGGGTGCATGTGACGAAACACATCGAGAACCCGAACACCGAGCTAATCATGTAGTAGATCGCGTCGGCCTCATTCACGACGATGCCGTTGTCAGGGAGGTTTTTTCCGACGAGTCGGACGGCCCGATAAGTGAAATCCAGTTCTTTCTTGGATCCCGGTTTCGGGCGGGCGTGGATGTGGATTCCGCTGTCCATCGGACGGCGAGTCGTGTCATATACCGCCGGAACCGCGCCCCAGAGCGCAACACCGCCAAGATACTGATCCAAGTCGAGGGGTTTGATGTCTTCGTCGCTGAGAGGAAGCCTGTGCGCCAGACGGCATTTCTTCGCAGGTGTTCCACCCTTCGCGGTGGCGTCGGCCCGATGCGTGAGGCACCAATGCCGCATCTTCCCATCGCGACGCTTCTCAATGGCGACCACGTTACAGGGGATGTCGGGACCGGCCATTTGCAGAGTTGATGGCAGTTCGGGTCCGAAAAGCGAACGCTGTCTGCTGACTTGGCGCTGAGTCATTCTGTTGGTGGTTTTTCGGGTCATTACCCCTGCCTCCTTACGTCGCCAACCGGGCGGCATTGGTCACCCTGCGGAGCAATTCCGCAGGCGAGCATGGACGAGCCATTTTTTTCACATCTTCCAAGTGGGCCCGCAACTTCAGGACTTGACTCTCCGACATGTTCCGGTTCCGCCCCAGCAATTCGCGGATCGAATTCCCCTTGATGTCGAAAACATCCCGCAAAATCTCCAATGTCCGTCGCCGCCCCTCGGTGATTTCTTCCGGTGTGATTAGGGCAATCGGGTTGCACCCGACCACGTAATTCTCAATTCGCTTGTCGAATGTGTTTTTTTCATGGTGATCAAGTTTGTGCTGTTTGCCACGGGCGTCAATGATGACATTCCCCGTCACCTGGCCGTTCTCCCCGACCCTCAACCGCTGCTCGGGGAAGCGGTCATATGCTTGGATCGCGGTGATTTTAGACTCGATCTCGAAACCGCCGATCACGAATTGGTCCACGCTTTGGACCTTACCCGACACCACGAATATCTGATCGCCCTTTTCGAGTTGCCTTCGGATGTCAGGGCGGCACGCCCCAAGCGACGGCTTCGGACCCAAATACGGATCTTTGACGTCCTTACCCTTCTCCGGGTCGTAGCCAGTGCTTGTAACGAAAATCTTGCCTTTCATGCTCTCATTCCTCGGGGGTGAAACCCCACTCCAATTTCTGTTTGAACTCGTTCCCCTGCCAGTGTTCCAAGACCTTGTCGCGCTGGAGGCGACCGACCAGGATGCCCGGCCCAATCCCGATGGTTTCCGAGAAGTCGTAGATCTCCTTGTTCCCCAGTGTCTCGCCATGAATGCGCAAGAACGCGGCGAGCAAATCCGGCGGGATAAGAGTGTCGGCCGAAAAGCGGTCGGCTTCCTCCTCGTATCTAGCCATGTTGACATCAACCACCTCGTCGCCCATCTCCTTGACCGCGTTGTCGATCACGAACGTCTGTAATCCGCGATGCAGAAGAATGTGGGCAACTTCATGGAAGAACGTGAACCAGAGCTGGTCGTCCGTCTTGTACCGGATGGTGAGGCCGATCAAAGCGTGCTTATCATTCAGCCACCGGGCACACCCGCTGATCCGTGTGCCCGGCAATCCCGGCACGAGCACAAGAGCAACCCCGAATTGCGCGCAGATCGCAATGGCTTCTTCCAAGGCATCGCCGACTTTTTTTCGCGTCAGACTCCGCAATCGCCCCAACGACGACCGCAACCGGTCTGCGTCGAAATCCGCAAGCTTCAACTTAGCCGCCTCGATTTCGGCCTCGCGAACCCATGCTGACACAGCTTCCTTCTGAGCGTCGAACACCTGTGTCTGACGAAAGGCAACTGGTTGAGCGTCCCACTTCAACCGCCACGTTTCTGGCGATCGCACGCCAAAGTAATCCAAAAGAGCTTCGGCATCGGAAACGTCCTCGGCCAGCGAGAACTGAAATTGCCTCATCATCTTCAATGGGAACCGCCGGCTCCACTCGACTAAAGTTAACGGCTTGACCATCTCGGGAGAGCCGCCGGTCGCAAACTTGACGATCTCGCTGATCCGGGCCGCCGAAAGCGGTACGGCGGGAGCGGATTCGTATGCGGCCTTGGCCTCTTCGGGCGTGAGCGGGCTGTAACCCTTCTTCTTTCGGAGCTTGCCGATGGCGCGATCCCAAGCTTTATCGGCGTCCGAGCTCATGGGTTCACCTCTGTGTGGTCAAGGAGAGCTTTCCGTTCGTGGATCCTCTCCCGAATTTTCTTCCATACCTTGCTCCGCGTTGCTTGCACCACGTTCTTCTTCTTGTTGTGCTGCTTCATAAGCAGCTCGGTGTCTGCTTCCTTGGGACCGCCTGCAGCAACGTCCGCACGCGCCACAGTCTGCTCGAACCCCTTCAGCTCGAAGTCAATTATCTGCTCCAACTGCTCCATGTGCCAAGTCGTCCTCGGTGAGTTCTCAGTCTCTTCAAGATCGGCTGACACGGGGGCGATCAGGTCGAACTCCAACCCACTGGTCGGCTGCTTCTTCTCGCCCTTGAGAATGTCCAGCGCGGCTCGATGGGCAATACTCTGAAACCACGGTCCGAACGGCTGCTTCCCGTTGAAGGTATGGGCGTTCTTCCACACTTTCATAGCGGCGTTGTTCACCGCTTGATCGATTTCTGGGTGTTGCAACTGGTGCCGGAACCGGTGACGGAGATCCCCGGTAACCTTGGGGGCGTGTCTTTCCATCAGTTCGGCCAGCGCGAACTCGTCCTTTGTCTCCGCAATTTTGCGGACAAGCGTTGCGTCGTCCTCTCCTGACGTTTCACCCATCTCTTGGAGCCTCCACTCTCCAATACGACTGTCACTTAACCAGAACCGCGAGATTTCTCTTAGATCTGATCAAACGTCCAGCATACCAGGCTTTTTTCCTTGATTCGCTGTCAAAAATCGCCAGTTCGGTTAAGTGACTGTCGTAACCAAGGATGAGGCGGAAGTGCCGCCAAGGAATCCACCCTTCAGTGGACGCTCTCAAGCCATCGTCCAAAGGACGATTGGAGGCCACATGAACACCATTGCCGAAAAGGCTCGCAAAGGCCGCGACCAACACGGTCACCACGAAAACCACGGGCACGAGGACCGCTGCGAAACTCGCGTCAAAGTTCCCTTTAACAACAAGGAGGTGTTCGTTCACCTCGGCGAGACGCCTGTCGCGACTCTCAAAAAGCTCGCCGGAATTCCGCTGACAGAAGACTTGGACCAGCTCATCGGCTCGAAAATCGTGGCCTTGCCCGACGACGGCAAGGTTCACATCACGGGTTGCGAAATCTTCCTCCATCATCCGAAGGATGGCGGGTCTTCATGAGCTTTTCCAACGAAGAAATCCGGGAACTGGCCGCCACGTTCCCGGGTGCCGAACGCGCCGAGGAGGCCGGTGTCACCTATTTCCAAATACCGGACGTCACGCTCCCTGACGGGTGCGGACCGTCCCCGCTGACACTCCTCCTTTGCCCGTCTCACGTAGGCGGCTACGACTACCGGTTGTTCTTCTCCGAACAGGTGAAAACTCCGGCGAACAAAAACTGGAACGGAAGCATCCACATTCTTGGCAGGACGTGGCACGCTTTTTCGTGGCAGGCGAAGGAAAAAGTCAGCCTGACGCAAATGGTGGCCCGTCTGCTGAGGGCGCTGACATGCCCATAACAATCCATCTGCCGCGAGCTTTGCATCAAGCGATTCTCGCCGACTTGCGTCGGCCCCATGCGCATGCGGCGGAGCGCATTGGGTTTCTTTATGGGCGACTGGCGACGGATTCGGTTCCCGTTATCCTCATGACTCGATACGTGCCTGTTCCTGACGAACAGTACGTCGTCGATCACACGGTCGGAGCGAGGATCAACGGCGATGCGATTCGAGCGGCGATGCAGGGCGTGCTCGACACCGGTGACGGCGTTTTTCACACACACATGCACGAGTGGTCGGGCCGACCGTCGTTTTCGCCAACCGATGACGACGAATTGCCCAACCTTATCCCCGCATTTCGCGCCGTCGGTCGCGACCAGGCGAGCGGATTGTTCCTTCTCAGCCCGGATTCCGCAATTGCGGACGTTTGGCTTCCCAGTGCGCGCGGACCCGAACGCGCGTCCCAAATCACGCTTGTCAGGTGAGTATCTTCAAGCATTGGAGCGGTAATGAGCGAAAGATATTCCCGACAGGGATTTTTAGGCATGGCCGGTCAGCTCGCCATCGAAACGGCTCGGGTGGCGGTGAACGGTTTGGGAGGTGGCGGTTCGCATATCGCCCCGCAACTCGCCCATCTCGGCGTTCAGAATTTTTTGTTGTATGACCATGACCGTGGCGACGAGTCGAACCTGAACCGAACCATGACTCTCGCCGAGGCTGACGTCGAAGCCGGGACACTGAAAGTCGAAGCCGCACGCCGACGGATTCACGAGATCAACCCTCGTGCTAATGTCGAAATCCATCCCTGCCGGTGGCAGGATCGGGAAAAAGCCCTGAATGGCTGCACGCTCGTCATGGGATGTGTCGATTCGTTCGGCGAGCGTCAGCAGATCGAAGCCTGCTGTAGGCGTCTTCTCATTCCTTACATCGACATCGGCATGGATGTTCACCCGGGCGGTGAGGAGCCTCCGGGAATGAGCGGCCAGGTTATTCTGTCGATGCCAGGCCTGCCTTGCATGTTCTGCATGGGGTTCTTGACCGATGAGAAAATTGGTCGAGAAGTCGCAAATTACGGCGCGGCGGGCGGCAAGCCGCAGGTGGTTTGGCCGAATGGCGTTCTCGCCTCCACCGCAGTCGGCATTGCCGTCAGCCTTCTGACCGGCTGGACGCGTTCTTCGCCCGCCCCCGTCTATCTGTCGTACAACGGCACCGACGGCACGTTGGTCCCACACATCCGGCTCAAATACCTCCCGCCCGAACCTTGTGAACATTACCCGCTGGCACAGGCTGGCGAGCCTGTGTTCGTGAAGATCTAGCCAATGGCTATGTGCTGAAAAGTGCCGAAATTGGGTCAATACAGTGGAAAAAGAGCTAATTCCGGCCGTTCCAGCAGAGTGTCCAAAACGCAAAACTCCTTGCAAAAAATAAGCTTTTCCGACGCCGTTCCAGTGTCATATTTCGTGCGGGTCGATCTAACCTTCATTAGCTCGATTTTGTCTGGATGGACATGAAAAATTGCCAAACAACTCCATCAAGGAATAAGGTGCGCTCGCGGAAGCCAGCGCACCTTATTACTTGATTGCATTGTCCGGCGATAAGTTACACACCAGTAATTACTTGGGTTTATTGGTAATTTTCAGTCTTGTCGGAATTCGTGGAGTTTGGGATGAAAGCAGGCTCCTCTTGGGCTTTGGGGTAATTGCCGTTGCCGGTAAACACGATCCGGTTGTCTGGCAAACTGGCGTTTGTCACGAGAATCCGGGCGGGCTTCCATCCAGTGACAATCAGTTCTTCCTCATCCATGTTTTCACCTGGGACGAACGCCCGTTGCAACATCGTGACGAAGGTGAGACCGGATACCTGAGCCCAACCGCTCCAACTGCTCAACCCGTCGGGTTGCTCGGGCACCGCCAGCCACTGAGTGGTGTTCGCTGACATTTCCGTTCCGTCTGCCCTTTGGATTGTCCCTTCGACCACTTCGTACCGGCCGCTGGGAGCGAACCAAGGGCCGGCCACTTTCCTGTCCCGCCGTCCCGTCCGACTTGAACAGCCTTGCGAACTCGTTCGTACCATAAACGGACGTTGGCACGAAGTTCATGTCGCTCGCGGTTTCGGCGTTACGAGACCGTTCCATCGTCGCCCGCCTTTCCGAAGGCAACCGTCCGCAGGCGACAGAAATCACTTCGGGCTTCGCCGCCAGGGTGCCTTGAAGGGTATCATCATGGAAGCGGACAGACATGTCGCGAGTCTCCGCCGAATGATTGATCAATTCGCCCGACTGATCAACGGATCAACAGACTGTCGCGCCAAGGTAGAAACCAAACTTGGAAAGCGGGATGAGGCGGGTCCGAGATGCAGGCCGCCTGAAATTCCCTCATTGGGACAACATTCGGATTTCGTCGCGTAACTTCGTCCGGGCGGCCTCCAAGCCGGAGGGAGAGATCGGGTTGGGCGATGTGTCCGAGGAAACCGAGAGTTCCAGCAGCCCCTTTTGTTTGTCGATGACGGCCCGAAACAGCGTGATGTGATTGGAACCCGACAACACGGCCGCCCAACCGCAGCGGATGACGACGACGACCCTCTCGCGGTTCTCACTCACGTCAAACCTGGTCAGTGAGGCGGCATGAAACTGTCCCGTCGGATGGGTTTCCTTCAGCAACATTCGGCCCCATGCCCCGGCCCTGTCCTCCCATGTGTTCCGTAGTGCGGCGAGTTCCGCGCGGTCATAAATGTTCCGTCCGGAAATGACCTGAGCGGCCAGGGAAGCAAATGATCGCCCGTATTTGGCCGTCAGCGATCGCCGCAGGGAATCCGCATCGAAATCAAACTGCTTGCTAATCGCCATTGACGCATTCATCTTCTCAGAGATGTCTTCAAATTTCGACTCCAGCCGTCTTGCCTTGTCTTGGACATCTTTGTCGTTGGAAGCCGCGGGGCTGACCTGATTCTCCCCCGGCCTCAGCGTTTCCAACTCCTCCAGCAACCGTGTCATTTTCTCAAACAGAAGACAGTCAGCCCGAAGAATCTGGATGAACCGACCCACCAAGGCGACCAAATCAGGATCAACGCCATCCAGCGGAATTTCCCCGATTCTGTCGGCCAGATCCCGAAACGCGGCGGCGGTTTTCTTGACGCGCACGAGGCCGGAATCGGAATTCGGTTCCGCGTAGCCTGTTTTTAAGGAAGCAATCCGGATCTGGTCGACCAGTTGTTTCCAGCAAGCCTCCACACGGTCCGGGTCGGCGTGGATCGAAGCCTTTCGGTTTGCCAAATCACAACTGAGCGTCAGCAGGACGATGAGAACGGCCGGCGCCAAGCCGCGTAACAGGCGTCTGGCTGCGGGGGGTGCCACGTTTGCTCGCATGGAACTCGTCTCCGTTCAGAAAAGGCCGGATGAATCGTTGGCCGGCTGAAAAAGCGAATCGACAAAAAGATACTTAAACACATCTTCTCTGGCGGCATCATCGCCGTCAATGACAAACCGCGACGACCGCCTTTTTCTCGAACAAGTGGGGTTTCGTATCCGTGAACGGCGGCTGGAACTCAAGATGACCCAGGCGGGCCTGGCTGAAGTCGCCGATCTGCATCGGACGTTCATCGGCTCGGTCGAACGAGGTGAGCGTAACGTTGCGTTGCTGAGCCTGCGGCGCATCGCCAGGGCGTTGCGAGTTCCCGTGGCCAATCTTTTGGGCGAGCCGCCCAACACCTGACATCAATTAAGAGCGTTCGGAAACAATGATGAACACCCGTGAAAACAATGGGGGTTTTTATCATTGTTTCCGAACTCTCTAAAAGAGATCGTCCGGCACAACCGGCAGAAACCCCGAACTCCCCACATCGAATTCCCTCCGGAGTTGACATGAGTCTCCCAGGAGTGTTACGCGAACACCTCGGCAAATCGGCATTACTCCAGTCGCATTTGTCGGCTTGGGAAAAAACAAGGCAAGGAAGAGGCCTTTCGTGGTCTCGTCCGTTCGGTGCGGATAGAAAGAAGATCGGGTGGCAAGGTGCGATCGCTTGGCAGTTCTGCGCCTCGAACTCCAACAACCACCAACTCTTCGGAACTGCATGCATACGACCCCGGTCACGCTGTTGGACCGTTTACGTCATTCGCCGGATGAGGCGGCCTGGCGAAGGCTGGTGCATCTCTATACGCCGCTGCTGTTCTCTTGGGCGCGACGCGCGGGCATGACGGAGCACGACGCCGCCGATCTCGTGCAGGAAGTTCTCACGGTCCTAGTGCAAATCCTTCCGCAATTCCACTACGACCGGCAAGGTCATTTTCGCGGCTGGCTCCGCACGATTACGCTCAACAAATTGCGTGATCGCAAGCGCCGCGAAGCTCTCGTGGTCAATGTCCCGATGGACGAAGACCCCGCGGCGGCCGACGGGGCGGATTCATTCTGGGAAAGAGAATACCGCCACGAACTGACCGCTCGCGCCTTGCAGCTCATGCAAGCCGACTTCGCTCCGACGACGTGGAAAGCGTGTTGGGAATTCGTCGCCCAAGGCCGGTCCGCCGCCGATGTCGCGAGTGAATTGGGCATTACCGAGAACGCCGTCTATCTCGCCAAGTGCCGTATCCTGCGCCGGTTACGGCAAGAGTTGGCGGGCCTTGTCGAATAATTTCCATTTTGCAGACAGGTTCCCTCTCGGTCGTTCGTACTGATGGCGTAAGTCTCGGCAAACATTTTCAAGGTGCGCCTATGTCGCTTGCCACTTGCCCGCCTTTGGACGATCTCGAACGGCTGTGCCTGAGCGGGTTGCCCGAGAGCGAGGCTGTCGAACTGGAGCAACACGTCCAGGAATGCCGGCCGTGCCTGGAGCGGCTGATCGCGTTGTTGCCCGCCCATGATACCCTGTCCGACGCCATGGCTGGCCGAAACACGCTCGGCATGCCCGCATCGGCGCATCCGCTGGTCGCTGAACTGATCCGCAAATTGGAAAACATCATGCCGACAGGTGCCCTCAAGAAGCCAGAGGTTCGCATGTTCACCTTGAACTGTTCGTCCTGCAAAAGGAATCTGACCGTCAAGGAAGCATCGGCAGACAAGATGGTCAAGTGCCCCGGTTGCGGCGCGATAATGACTGTTCCCGTTCGGGCGCCTGCGGGCGGTCCGGAATCGCAACCAGTCTGGCGAGGAGAAGCCACCGAGACTCCGAGCGAACGATTCGCGGCGCAATTCGGACCAGACGCGTCCGTTTCTGCGACGAACCCGTCGTTGAGCAAACCGGACGTCACACTGGGGTTAGAGCCTGATTCCAGCCATGATTCCAGTCTCAGCGATTTCTTGGCCCCGCCGCAAGCCGATGACGAACTTGGCAGGCTTGGCGGATATCGAATACTCAAGATTCTCGGTCATGGCGGCATGGGCGTCGTCTTTCTGGGGGAAGATCCCGCGCTCAACCGCAAGGTGGCGATCAAGGCAATGCTTCCTCAATTGGCACAGAGCAAGTCGTCGCAACAGAGATTTCTTCGCGAGGCGCGCACCGCCGCCGCCCTGGAGCACGATCACATCGTGGCCATTCACCAGGTCGGCGAAGACCGCGGCGCCCCGTATATCGTCATGCCGCTGCTCAAAGGCGAACCGCTCGACGATCGCCTCAAACGAGAACCGGCGCTTCCGCTGTCCGAGGTGTTGCGCATCGGCCGCGAAACCGCCGAAGGCCTGGCGGCCGCTCATGCGATCGGGCTGGTTCATCGCGACATCAAGCCAGCCAATATCTGGCTGGAGTCGCCCCGGAATCGCGTCAAGATCCTCGATTTTGGCCTCGCCCGCCTGGCCGCGCAGGAGTCCGGCCTGACTCAACAGGGCGCCATCATCGGCACCCCCGCCTACATGTCCCCGGAGCAGGCGCGAGGCGCCGCCGTCGACGCACGCTGTGATCTCTTCAGCCTTGGCGTCGTCCTCTATCGCATGAGCACCGGACGGCAACCATTCCACGGCGAGGACATCGTGTCCACGCTCATGGAAGTCGCCATGCATGATCCGTCCCCCCCGGTCATGGTCAATTTTGAACTGCCGCAAGAGCTGTCCGACTTGGTGATGAAATTGCTGGAGAAGGACTCCGCCAAGCGCGTCGCATCGGCCGGCGTCGTGATTGCGGCGTTGAAAAAGATCGAGGACGAGTTGAAGCGGCAACAGGCGATTACAGACCAGACGGAGGTTGTGAGCTTCGTTTCGGCGAAGAAAGGAACGACATCCGTTCAAGAAGGCGGCAACAAGACCAATTCGGCCGCAGGTTCAGCGCCGCGCCGCCGGAGCAAGAAACCGTTGCTCCTGATGGGATTGCTCTTTCTGGGCGGCTTGGTCGTCCTGGCGGGCGGAATGGACGGCATCATCCGCATCGCGACGCCGGAGGGGGACTTCGTCGTCAACACCGACGATCCCGATTTTAAATTCTCAGTCAGCAAAGGCACGGTGACTCTTGAAGACACCAACACGAAGCGAATTTACAACATGAAAGCCACTCGCAAGGCCAGCGGCGAGTATGAGCTGGACGTGACCGACGCGGGAGCCGACCTGTCGTTCAAGGTGAAGCAGTTCACGATCAAGCGAGGGGAACAGTTCGCGCTCAAGGCGACGTTTGAACCCAGGCAGTTGGTTCCCGTGAATCCGCCGCCTGAATTCCGGACTGACTCGATTGTCCGAAAATTCCAGGGGCACAATGACGAAGTCGCCAGTGTGGCCATGAGCGGTGACGGCAAATACGTCGTCACCGGGTCAAAAGACAGTACCGCGATCCTGTGGGACGCGGCTGGCGGCAAGCAAATCCAGACCTTCAAAGGGCATAAGGGCCGGGTCGCGAGCGTGGCCTTGAGTAGCGACGCCAAGCTCGTTCTGACCGGGTCATGGGACAATACAGCGATTCTGTGGGAAGCAGCCACCGGCGAGAAACTCCAAACTTTTCAGGGTACCAACAAAGGGGTCGATTGCGTGGCCCTGAGCGGCGACGGCAAACATGTCGTCACCACTTCAGGGGATCAGGCGATCCTGTGGGAGACGGCCGGCGGCAAGCAAATCCAGACTTTTCCGGGGCACACTGCCGCCGTCGTTAACGTGGCCTTGAGCGGCGACGGCAAGCTTGTCCTCACCGGATCATTTGACAACACGGCAATCCTTTGGGAGGCGGCCGGCGCCAAGAAACTCCAAACCTTCAAAGGACACACCGCCTTTGTCAAAAGTGTGGCCCTAAGCGGCGACGGGAAGTTCGTCGTCACCGGGTCAAACGACTTGACAGCGATCCTGTGGGAGGCGGCGAGCGGCAGGAAACTTCAAACCTTCAAGGGTCACACGTCCGGGATCAATTGCGTGGCCTTGAGCGGCGACGGCAAGCTTGTCTTCACCGGGACAAATGACAAAACAGCGATCCTGTGGGACGCCGCCACCGGAAAGAAACTCCACACCCTCAGGGGACACACTGCCCAGGTCTATGGCGTGGCGCTTAGCGCCGACGGCAAGCACCTCGTCACCGGGTCAAAGGACGGGACCGCAATCCTGTGGGCATTCAACGCCGCGCCGTCTCAGGAGCCGTGGGAAAAGTTGCTGGCCACGAAGGATTTTTCCATGTGGGGGAAGGCTGACGGCGGGCAGGCCGATGCCTTCAAGTTCGTCGAATCCGAAACGGAGCCGGTGCTGGCTCTCCGCAAGGTTCCCAAGGCGGCGTATCTCTGGTCAAACAGAATAATGCAAAGTAATCATGTGCGCATGGACATCAAGTTCCCCGGCAAGGAGGCGGGCCACTTGCAATTCGCGTACATGTCGCCCGATGGCAAATCCGGCCTTTATTTCCATCTGTCACAAAAAGGAGCTGTGTGGGTTGGTCCAAATCCAAAAATGGTTCAGGGCCTCCTTGAGCGAAGCGTTATCTTGCCCACGGGAGAAAAATCGCTCAAGGGAGGCGCCGCAATCCTCAACCCCGCCGGCGACTGGAACCAGCTCGATCTCGTGCGGGTGGACGATTCTGTCGCTGTCTTCATCAATCACCGCTTCGTCGCGGCATACACGAGTATTCGCCGGGTGCGGGACGGTGTTGACACCGATTTTGGCAACGTGAGTTTTAACTTGGATTGTCAGAACAGCGAGGTTTGGGTTCGCCGCGTCGAGGTCCGCGACATCAGTGCCCTGCCGGAGGAATTAATTGCCGCCGCCCCGTTGCCGCCGCTCGATCCCGCGTGGGCAAAGACGGTAGCGGCCATGAAGGCCGAGCAGCAGGTCGAAGCGGTCAGGGCCGAACTAATGAAACGCAACCCGGGCTTCGACGGCAAGGCAGAGTACAAGCTCAACAAAGATGGAGAGGTGGATCGCCTTGAATTCTTCACCGACAAGGTGACCGACCTCTCGCCGGTGCAAGCCTTGACAAAGTTACAGGCCTTGGAGTGCCGGGGCGCTGCGTGGGGCAACAGGGCGCCGCTTGCAGACCTGTCCCCGTTGAAGGACATGAAACTTCGTGGTTTGTACTGTCAAAATACGAGCGTTTCCGACCTGTCGCCCCTGAAGGACATGCCGCTGTGGTCCTTGAATTGCGGTGACACAAATGTTGCCGATCTTTCCTCATTGAAGAATCTGAAAGAACTGTCGTGGCTCGATTGTGGCGACACCAAGGTGACCGACCTGTCGCCACTGAAGGGTATGTCGCGGATGGAGTTCTTGAAGTTTTACCGAACGTCGGTCGCGGATCTGTCGCCTCTGCAAGGCATGAAGTTGAAGGAACTGATTTGCGGGGGCACGAAGGTGACCGATTTATCAGTGTTGAAAGGCATGCCGCTAAAGGAGATTCAGATCATCCCGTTTCCAGACCGCAATATTGAATTAATCCGCTCGATCCCGACGCTGGAAAAGATCAACGGAAAAGACTCTAAGGAGTTTTTGAAGGGCGAGGGCGCCTCGGCATTACCACCGCTCGATCCCACCTGGCTCCAAGCAATCGTGGCGATGAAACCGGAACAGCAGGTCGAAGCGGTCAGGGCCGAACTAATGAAACGCAACCCGGGCTTCGACGGCACAATGAAGGAAAAGATCGAAGGCGGCAGCGTCACGGAGTTGCGATTCCTGACGGATCGGGTGACGGACATCTCACCGGTAAGGGTGCTTTCTGGCCTGCGACAACTGGAATGCAACGGTACTTGGCCGAACAAGGGGCAACTCGCCGATCTGTCGCCGCTCAAAGGCATGAACCTCACGAAGATGTCTTGTTCGGCCACGCTTGTCACCGATCTGTCGCCGCTCAGGGAGATGAAGCTGACGGTCCTGTGGTGCCCCGGCACCTTGGTCTCGGATCTGGGGCCGCTCAAGGGCATGCCGCTGAATAAATTGCTAATTTACAATACGAAGGTGTCCGACCTGTCGCCCCTCAAGGGAATGCCGATGGCGGAACTGAGTTGCAATGAGACGAAACTAACCGATCTGTCGCCCCTCAGGGGCATGCCTCTTAAAGTGCTTGATTGGAACTTCAACGCGGAGCGTGATACTGAAATTCTGCGATCGATCCCGACATTGGAAATGATCAACGGTAAGGAGGCCAAAGAGTTTTTGAGCAGCGCCAAGGCGGCGGGACTGAAATAAACCACCAGAAATCCATGTGAAATCTGAGTGCATGTTGGGAAGATTGTCATTTGAGTTTGCGAGGCCGAGGTCGCCGCCGGTCTCGAACCAAGCGGCAGGTCATGATTCCTAGAGCAGAGTTCGGAAACTTGTAGCGTCGGATAAAATGGTTCCAAGGGGAAAGAACCATGCGAGCCTACAGCAGCGACCTGCGTATTCGGATTGATGAGGCTCGTCAGTCGGGCGAAACCACGGCCGAAGTCGCCGAGCGATTCGGGGTATGCACCGCTTTTGTGCGTCAGTTGTGCCAGCAGTTCCGCGAGACTGGGTCACTGGCCCAGCGGCCTTTCGGAAGAGGATCGGCCCGTAAACTGGCCGGCCACAAGGAGGCGCTGCGTCGGGGCGTGCTCGAACACCCGGACGCCACCCCGGACGAACCTCGCGAACGCCTGAGGCTGCCCGCCTCGCGCGTGATGGTCTGGCGAACGATGTGACGGTTGCGACTGACCCTGAAGAAGAAATCGGTCCGTGCCTCCGAACAAGACCGCCCCGACGTGGCGGAGGCGAGGCGGGAATGGCCGTCGAAACTGGCGGGCGTGTCTGCGGATGAGTTGGTGTTTCTGGACGAAACCGGGGCGACCACGACCATGCAACGAACGCACGGAATGGTCCGGCCGGGGAACGGGTGATCGCCGAGGCCCCGTTTAAACGATGGAAGGGAGTGACCTTTATCGGGGTGTTGACCTCCGGCGGGCTGGCCGCTCCGTGGGCGTTCGAGGGGGCGATGAACGGGGAACTGTTCTCGGCCTATGTCGGGCAGGTGTTGGTCACCTCGTTGCGGCCGGGAATGCGGTGGTGATGGACAACCTTCCCGCCTCCAAGGTCAGCGGGATTGAGACGGCCATCCGCTCCGTGAAATACCGGCTGGAATACCTGCCGTCGTACAGCCCGGACCTCAATTCCATCGAGAACGCTTTCTCGAAGTTGAAACGAGGCTTGCGGGATTGGGCCGCCCGGACCACCAAAGGCATTTACAAAGCCCTGCGCCAGATCATTCCCCGCTTCCAACCGAACGAATGCCTGAACTACTTCCGGCACTGCGGCTATGCGGCCGCTACGACAGCCTGAACTCAGTTATAGTCAGGCGGGCAATGTAATATCGTCACGCCAAGCACGCTCTTGTCGGATGAATCTTACATGGGATCGTCCGGCACAATCAACGAAATCCTCGAACTCCTCGCAAGGTTGGACGAAGCATGGAAACGAACCCGTCGCCGACCCCGCCCGTCAACGATGCCTCCCCGGCGGCCGGGCCATGGTTGCAGGTGTACGGCTCAGCCCATTTCCCGGAGTGGCTGGCCGGTCAGCGGCTCAGTCTGGCGTTCACCACTTATCAGGCCGGCAAACTGCTGTTTCTGGGTCGGCACCCCGACGGCCGGATGGCCGTTTTTGAGCGAACCTTTCAACGCTGCATGGGCCTGTGCGGCGACGGCCAGACCTTGTGGCTCAGCACGCTCTCCCAACTGTGGCGTTTTGAAAACTCGCTGGCGCCGGGCGAATCGTATCAGGGGGCGGACAGGCTTTACATTCCCCGCGCCGCCCACACCACCGGTGATTTGGACATCCACGATGTTGTCGTGGAATCAAGCGGCCGGGTGGTCTTCGTCAACACTCGGTTCGGCTGTCTGGCGACCTTGAACGAACGGGCCAGCTTCACGCCGTTGTGGAAGCCGCCGTTTCTGAGCAAGCTGGTCCCGGAGGATCGCTGCCACTTGAACGGCCTCGCCTTGGACAACGGCAAAGCCCGGTTCGTCACGGCGGTTGGTGTCTGCGATGTCATCGATGGCTGGCGCGACAAGCGCCGGGACGGCGGCGTGGTGATCGATGTTCAAAGCAACGAGATCGTCGCCACCGGGCTGTCGATGCCGCATTCGCCGCGGGTTTACCGGGGCAAACTCTGGCTGCTCAACGCCGGCACCGGCTATTTCGGCAGCATTGACCTGGCCAAGGGGAAGTTCGAGCCGCTGACCTTCTGCCCCGGCTTCCTGCGCGGGCTGGCTTTCGCCGGGGATTACGCCATCGTGGGCCTCTCCGGCCCGCGTCACGAACACAACACTTTTGGCGGCCTGCCACTGGACGACGAACTGGCGAAGCGGGGCTCCGAGCCGCGCGGGGGCCTGCAGGTCATCGACCTGCGCACCGGCGACGTGGCCCACTGGGTCCGGCTCGAAGGCGTCATCACCGAACTGTACGACGTGATCGCCCTGCCGAATGTGGTCCGGCCGATCGCCTTGGGCTTCAAGACGGACGAGATTCAACGCCTGCTCACCGTGGGCGAAGTCGGGACTCTTTAACGAAACATTCGATCTGATTTTTAGGAGAATTGCCAGTGGGTTGATTTCCTGAATTGCACAGGCAGAGCTTTCGGCGATTTCATGAGAAATGACCGTCAGATAACTGAAATGTAACCTTTAGACACAAGCTGCTTTGTTAAAATCGAGCGTTCATGATTGGGTAAAAACGGCCGGATTCGGTGTTGGCGTAAAACTCGCAAAAAGCAAATTTCAACCAGCGGATTAAATGAACGATCATCCGATTGCCAAGATGGTAAAGAAGTGGCTCGCTGAACGCCGGACGCCCGCCGGGGGAAATTCTCGCCGGTTGTTCCGGCCGGTGCTGCGGGAACTGGATGATCGGATCACCCCGGCGTCGGTCACCTCGGTGGCCACGTCGGGCTTGGGCATCACCGCCGGAACCGGGGATTTGCGGGCGGGCCAGACGGCGACGCTCACCGTCAATTTCGACACCGCCGTGACGGTCGACAGCACGAGCGGCCTGCCGACCCTGAAGCTGAACGACGGGGCCACCGCCACCTATGCCGACGGGTCGGGAACCTCCGCGTTGACCTTCACTTACACCGTGGCGTCGGGGCAGAACACCGCCGATCTGGCCGTGACGGCCTTCAAACTCAACGGCGAGGACCTGGGCGTCACCGACGTCAGCGGCGCCGTCGCCAACCCGCTCGGGACGCTGAAGATCGACACGGTCGCCCCCACGGCGGCCATCATCCTCGGCGGCGCCGCCAGCCAATCCTCGGGGGCGGCGTTGCAATTCGACGTGCAATTCTCCGAGCCCGTCTCCGGCGTGGACACGACCGACTTTTCCCTCGTCACCTCTGGCGTGATTGGCGACTCGATTGTCAGCGTCAAAATGATTGACAACGCCCATTACACCGTGGACGTGGCCTCCGGCTACGGCGCCGGAACTATCGGGCTGTATCTCGCCACCGCCACCGACATCAAGGACCTTGCCGGCAATGTAATCGGCGGCGGCGCCTTCACCAATGCCCCCAACTCTCCCATCCACGTCGGCACTGGCCCGAGATCGGTGGCCATCGGGGATGTAAATGGCGACGGCATCCCCGATCTCGTTGTCTCCAATTATGGCAGCAACAACGTCAGCGTGCTGTTGGGAACCGGAACCGGCACGTTCGGCGACCCCGTCAACTTCCCGGTCGTTAGTGGTCCGTATTCGGTGGCGATCGGAGATGTGAACGGGGATGGCAAGCTCGACATTGTCACCGCCAACGAATTCAGCAACAACGTCAGTGTGCTGCTGGGAACCGGAACCGGATCGTTCGGCGCCGCCGCCAACTTCGCCGTCGGCACAACGCCGCGTTCGGTGGCGATCGGGGATGTGAATGGCGACGGCAAACTTGACATCGTCGCCGCCAACATCAACGACAACAACGTCAGCGTCCTGTTGGGAACCGGAAACGGGTCGTTTGGCGCCGCCGCTAGTTTCGCCGCCGGCACGACTCCGTCTTCGGTGGCGATTGGTGATGTGAACGACGACGGCAAGCCCGACATTGTCACCGCCAATTTACATGGCAACAACGTCAGCGTGCTGTTGGGGACCGGAGACGGATCGTTCGGCGCCGCCACTAACTTCGCCGTCGGCACAACGCCCCGCTCGGTGGCGATCGGAGACGTGAACGGGGACGGCAAGCCCGACCTCGTCGTCGCCAATGTCAACGACAACAACGTCAGCGTGCTGTTGGGGACCGGAAACGGGTCGTTCGGCGCCGCCAACAACTTCACCGGCGTCGGAACGCCTCGTTTGGTGGTGATCGGGGACATAAACGGGGACGGCAAGCCTGACGTCGTCGCCGCCGATGGCGGCAACGACGTCAGCGTGCTGCTGGGAACCGGAACCGGATCGTTCTTCCCCGCTTTTGGCACTCCCGTCGACGTTGGCGTGTCTCCGTTTGCGGTGGCCATCGGAGACTTGAACGGAGACGGCAAGCCCGATATTGTCGCCACCAACACCGGCACCAGCAACGTCAGCGTCCTGTTGAACAGCACCCTGGACCGAACCGAGCCGGCATTCACGCTGACGATCCCGGTGGCCGCTTCCGTGACAGCCTCCGGCTTGGGTATCACCGCCGGAACGGGCGACTTGCGGGCGGGCCAGACGGTGACGCTTGCCGTCAGCTTTGACCGGGCCGTGAACGTGGACAGCACAAACGGCCTCCCCACGCTCACCCTCAACGACGGGGCCACCGCCGCCTATGCCGGCGGCTCCGGGACTTCCTCGCTGACCTTCATTTACACCGTGGCGCCGGGACAGCACACCGCCGATCTGGCCGTCACCGCCTTCAATCTCAACGGAGCCGTCCTCGGCGGCGCCGACACCAGCGGCGCCGTCGCCAACCCGCTCGGAACGCTGGCCATCGACACCACCGCCCCCATGGCCACCATTGCCCTGGCCGGTGCCGCCACCCAAGTCGCCGGGGCCGGGTTGCAATTCAATGTGACCTTCTCCGAGCCCGTCTCGAACGTTGATGCAAGCGATTTCGCCCTCGCCGCCACCGGCGTCAGCGGCCAGTCGATCACCGATGTGACCCCGTCGGGGGACAACATCCACTTCACCGTGGACGTGGCCTCCGGTTCCGGCGCTGGAAGCATCGGCCTGAACATCGCCGACACCAACGACATCAAAGACCTTGCCGGCAATGGCTTCGGCGGCGGCGCCTTCACCGCCGCCTCCAACTCTCCCCTTACTGTTGGCTCGGCTCCGAGATCGGTGTCGATCGGGGACGTGAACGGGGACGGCATGCCCGACGTCGTCGCCGCCAACTTCTACGGCAACACTGTCAGCGTCCTGTTGGGAACCGGGAACGGCTTGTTCGGCGCCGCCGCCAACTTCCCCGTCGGCATGCAGCCGTATTCGGTGTCGATCGGTGACGTGAACGGGGACGGCATGCCCGATCTCGTCACCGCCAATGAAGGCAACAGCAACGTCAGTGTCCTGTTGGGAACCGGGAACGGCTCGTTCGGCGCCGCCGCCAACTTCACCGTCGGCACGAATCCGGAATCGGCGGTGATCGGAGATGTGAACGGAGACGGCAAGCCAGATCTCGTCACTGCCAACGCCAGCAACGGCAGCGTCAGCGTCCTGTTGGGGACCGGAACCGGCTCGTTCGGCGCCGCCGCCAACTTCCCCGGCGGCAATGGTCCGGTCTCGGTGGTGATCGGAGACATGAACGGAGACGGCAAGCCCGACCTCGCCACCGGCAACGTCGGCAACGGCACCGTCAGCGTCCTGCTGGGGACCGGAACCGGCACGTTCGGCGCCGCCGCCAGCTTCACCGTCGGCAGTGGTCCGGAATCGATGGCGATTGGTGATGTGAACAGTGACGGCAAGCCCGACCTCATCACTGCCAACCCAGTCAGCGCCAACGTCAGCGTCCTGTTGGGAACCGGAACCGGCACGTTCGGCGCCGCCGCCAACTTCCCTGTCGGCACGGCTCCTCTCTCGGTGGCGATTGGCGATGTGAACGGGGACGGCAAGCCCGACCTTGTCACCGCCAACGGAAACGTCACCGCCAGCGTCCTGTCGGGGGCCGGGGATGGCACGTTCACCCTCGCCTCAGGCTCTCCTTTCGCCGCCGGCCCGGCTCTGCGTTCGGCGGTCATCGGGGACGTGAACGGCGACGGCCGGCCCGACCTCATCACCAGCCACCTCCAGGGCAACACCATCGGCATCCTGTTAAACGGAGCGACGGTCCAAACCGGGCCGGTCTACACGCTACAGACCCCGGCCGCCGCCACCTCGGTGACGACCTCGGGCTTGGGCATCACCGCCGGGTCGGGTGATCTGCGGGCGGGCCAGACGGTGACCCTCACCGTTCAATTCGACAAGACCGTGACGGTGGACAGCAGAAACGGCCTCCCCACGCTCACGCTCAACGACGGGGCCACGGCCACTTATTCCGGCGGGTCGGGAACGTTCGCGTTGACATTCGTTTACCCCATCAAGCCCGGAGACAACACCGCCGATCTGGCCGTGACCAAGCTCAACCTCAACGGCGCCCTCCTCAACGGGGCCGTCGGGGCCGACACCAGCGGCGCCACAACCAACCCGGCCGGCACGCTGGCGATTGACACCAAGGCTCCCACGGCGACCATCGCCTTGGTCGGCGCCTCCACCCGCACCACCGGGGCGACGTTACAATTCAACGTGACCTTCTCCGAGCGGGTCTTGAACGTGGACAAAACCGACTTCGCCCTCGCCGCCACCGGCGTCTCCGGCCAGTCGATCACCGATGTGACCCCGTCGGCGGACAACATTCACTACACCGTCACCGTGGACTCCGGGTCCGGCGCCGGAAGCATCGGCCTGAACATCGCCGCCACCAACGACATCAAAGACCTTGCCGGCAATGGACTCGGGGGCGGGGACTTCACCGAGGCCCAAAACTCTCCCATCGCCGTCGCCGGCACGAAGCCGTTGCCCGTGGTGATCGGAGACTTCAACGGCGACGGCATTCCCGACCTCGTCACCGCTAATTTTGGCAGCAAAAACATCAGCGTCTTGTTGGGAACGGGAACCGGCTCGTTCGGCGCCCCCGTCAACTTTGGCACCGGCCGCGATCCCTCCTCGCTGGCGGTGGCGGACTTCAACGGCGACGGTGTCCCCGATCTCGCCACCACCAACCCCGGCGACGACACCATTAGCGTGTTGTTGGGAACCGGAACTGGATCATTCGCCCCCGCCATTAGTTTGTCCGCCGGCTCGACCCCGAGATCGGCGGTGATCGGGGACTTCAACGGCGACGGCAAACCCGATCTCGTCTACGCCAACCAAGACAACAACAACGTCAGCATCCGGCTGGGAACCGGAACCGGGACATTTGGCGCCGCCACCAACTTCTCCGTCGGCTCGAAGCCGGGTGCGGTGTCGATCGGTGATGTGAACGGCGACGGCAAACCCGATCTCGTCGTCGGCAACTACTTGGGCAACAACGTCAGCGTCTTGTTGGGAACCGGAACCGGGGCGTTTGGCGCTGCCACTAACTTCCCCGTTGGCTCAACCCCGTCCTCGGTGGCCATCGGGGACGTGAACGACGATGGCATCCCCGACCTCGCCATCACCAACTACCATATCGGCGTCAACACCGTCAGCGTCCTGTTGGGAACCGGAACCGGGGCGTTTGGCGCCGCCGCCAGCTACCACCTCCCCAACCAACCGTCCACCGTGAAGATCCAGGACGTGAACGGCGACGGCAAGCCCGATCTCGTCGTCGGCAATTTTGGCGGCGACTCCGTCAGCGTGTTGGCCGGAAACGGAACCGGTTCGTTTGCCGCAGCCAACAGTTTTGCCGTCGGCTTGAATCCGGGTTCGGTGGCCATCGGGGACGTGAACGGCGACGGCCTCCCGGACTTCGTCGCCGCCAATTACTTCGGGAACAACCTTAGCATTCTGTTAAACGGGGCGACGGTCCAAACCGGGCCGGTCTATACGCTGGAGACGCCGGCCGCCGTCACCTCGGTGACCGCTTCAGGCTTGGGCATCACCGCCGGGGCGGGCGATTTGCGGGCGGGCCAAACCGTGACGCTCACCGTCAATTTCGACAAGACCGTGACGGTGAACAGCAGAAACGGCCTCCCCACGCTCACGCTCAACGACGGGGCCACGGCCACTTATTCCGGTGGGTCGGGAACGTC
>NZ_JH636439.1:77377-83282 GCF_000255705.1 Zavarzinella formosa DSM 19928 | reverse complement strand
AGGCTCCCACGGCGACCATCGCCTTGGTCGGCGCCTCCACCCGCACCGCCGGGTCGGCGTTGCAATTCGACGTGCAGTTCAACGAGGCTGTCTCCGGCGTGGACGCGGCTGATTTTGCCCTGGCCGCCTCGGGCGTCAGCGGCGCCTCGATTGTTCACGTCAACATGCTTGAGAATGACCATTACACTGTGGACGTGAGCTCGGGCACCGGCTTCGGCACCCTTGGCCTGAACATCGCCGCCACCACCGACATCAAGGACAACGCCGGCAATTCCATCGGCGGCGGAGACTTTGCCAAGGCCGCCGGGTCTCCTGTCGGTGTCGGCTCGAATCCCCAAGCGGTGGCCATCGGTGATGTTAACGGGGACGGCATCCTCGACCTCGTCACCGCCAACTTTACCGGCAACAACGTCAGCGTCCTGTTGGGGAATGGCAGTGGCTCGTTCGGCGCCGCCAACAACTTCGCCGTTGGCGTAGCCCCATTTTCGGTGGCGATTGGTGATATGAACGGAGATGGCATCCCCGACCTTGTCACCGCCAACCTCAACAGCGACAACGTCAGCGTCCTGTTGGGGAACGGGGATGGCACGTTTGAAGCCGCCATGAAGTTTGTGGCCGGCTCGAAACCGATTTCAGTGGCCATCGCAGACGTGAACGGGGATGGCAAGCCTGACCTCGTCACCGCCAACTTCCTCGGCAATAACGTCAGCGTCCTGTTGGGGGCAGGCGACGGCACGTTCGGCGCCGCCACCAACTTCACCACCGGTAATTCTCCGGGCGCCGTGGCGATTGGTGATGTGAACGGGGACGGCATCCCCGACGTCGTCACCGCCAATCAGGGCAGTGGCGACGTCAGTGTCCTGTTGGGAATCGGCGACGGCATGTTCGGCGCCGCCAACAACTTTGCGGCCGACCTGAATCCGACTTCGGTGGTGATTGGGGACGTGAACGGGGACGGCATCCCCGATCTCGTCGCCGCCAACAAGGGCAGCAACGACGTCAGCGTCCTGTTGGGGGCGGGCGACGGCACGTTCGTCGCCGCCAACAACTTTGCGGCCGGCACGAATCCATATTCGGTGGTCATCGGGGATGTGAACGGGGACGGCAAGCTCGACCTCGTCATCGCCAACTTCAACAGTAACAACGTCAGCGTGTTGTCGGGGAATGGGGAGGGCACGTTCGCCGATGCCACCAACTTGGCGGTTGGCTTGAAGCCGTATTCGGTGGCCGTCGGGGACGTGAACGGGGACGGACGGCCCGACCTCGTCGCCGCCAACTACGGAGACAGCAACGTCAGCGTCTTGTTAAACGGTGCGACGGTCCAGACCGGGCCGGCCTTCACCATGACGCCGTCGGCCGTCGTCACTTCGGTGGTGGCCTCGGGCTTGGGCATCACCGCCGGAACCGGGGATTTGCGGGCGGGCCGGACGGTGACGCTCACCGTCAACTTCGACAAGATCGTGAACGTGGACGGCACGCATGGCCTCCCCACCCTCAGCCTCGACGACGAGGGCACGGCCACTTATTCCGGCGGTTCCGGAACCACAGCCTTGACATTCGTTTACACCATTAAGCCGGGGGAAAACACCGACGATCTGACCGTGACCAAGTTCAACCTCAACGGCGCTGACATAGGCGAGGCCGATGTCAGCAACGCGGCGGTCAGCCCGGACGGCAAACTGGAGATTGACACCAAGGCTCCCACGGCGATCATCACCCTCGTCGACGACGTCAACCAAGCCGTCGGCGCCCCGTTGGAATTCGATGTCACGTTCACCGAGGCGGTCACGGGTGTGGACGCTAGTGATTTCGCCCTGAGCGCCGCGGGCGTGGTCGGCGCCTCGATCACCAGTGTGCAACAAGGGGTCGATGCCGCCCATTACACCGTCTCCGTGGCCTCCGGTTACGAGGCCGGAACCATCGGCCTGAACATCACCGGCAACGACATCAAAGACCAAGCCGGCAACGGGTTCGGCGGCGGGGCGTTCCATCAGGCGCCCGGCTCCCCCTCCCTTGTCGGCGCTTCCCCGTATTCCGTGGCGATCGGCGACGTGAATGGCGACGGCAAGCCCGATCTCATCACGGCCAACAAAAACGGCAACAGCGTCAGCGTTCAGTTGGGAAGAGGAGACGGCAAGTTTGGCCCCTCTGTTGACTTCCCTGTCGGCAACAGCCCGACATCAGTGGTGATCGGGGATGTGAACGGTGATGGCATCCCTGAGGTTATCACCGCCAACGCCGGCAACAATAGCGTCAGCGTGTTGTTGGGAACCGGAACTGGCTCATTCGGCGCCGCCACCAACTTTGCCGTCGGCACGAACCCGCGTTCGGTGGTGATCGGGGATGTGAACGGCGACGGCAAGCCCGATCTTGTCACCGCCAATTATGGCACCAGTAATGTCAGCATCCTGTCGGGGAACGGGGACGGCACGTTCGGCGCCGCCACGAACTTTGCCGTCGGCGCGGGGCCGCGTTCGGTGGCGATCGGGGATGTGAACGGCGACGGCAAGCCCGATCTCGTCACCGCCAACAGTGACAGCAACAATGTCAGCGTGCTGTCGGGGAACGGGGATGGCACGTTCGGCACAGCCACGAGCTTCACCGTTGGCGACAGACCGCGTTCGGTGGCGATCTGGGATGTGAACGGGGACGGCCGACCCGACATTGTCGCCGCCAACACCTACGGTAATAGCGTCAGCGTCCTGCTGAGGAACGGAGCCGGTTCGTTCGGCGCCGCCAACACCTTTGCGGCGGGCACGCATCCGGAGTCGGTGACAATCGGCGACGTGAACGGAGACGGCAAGCCCGACATTGTCACCAACAGCGCCGCCAACAGCGTCAGCGTTCTGCCAGGTACCGGAACCGGCTCATTCCTTGTCCCAGTTGACGTCCCGGTCGGCGGGGCGACATACGGAGTGGCGGTCGGCGACGTGAACGGGGACGGCCGGCCCGACATTGTCGCCGCCGAAGCCATGAACAACAACGTCAGTGTCCTGCTGAACGGCTCCGGCGTCCAAACCGGGCCGTCGTTCACAATGGTCGCCGTGAACGACGGAACGGGGACGGACATCAATCTGCAATCGTCCCTCACGACGATCAACGCCAACTGGTCGGCCTTTGCCACCGGGGAGAGCGGGATCGATCACTACGAATGGGCTATCGGCACCGCGTCGGACAAGACCAATGTGCAGGAGTTTATCGGCGTCGGCATGGCCACCAGCGCCGCCAACAACACGCTCAGTCTGACGGCGGGCCAGACCTATTTCGTCAGCGTCCGGGCGGTTGACAGCCAGGGCCACGTGATCGCCACGTTCCATTCCAACGGGGTCACCGTCGTCCCGTCGGCGAACGTCCTGACCGGGAACGTCGGCACGTTCACCGACTCGGACGGGGACAAGTACACCATCCGGCTGACACCCGCCACCACCGGCCGGATCGCCGTGATTCAGGACGACCCCGGCCACACCGGCAAGGGGCCGATCAAGGGGATCTATCTGGATGGGACCGACGCCACTAAGAGCGTGCTGACCATCACCGTCGTCCGCGCCGGTGGGGGAGACGGTTACGTGTCCGTCGGCGACATTCAGGGATCGGGGCTGAAGACGGTCTCGGCCGCGAAGTCCGATTTGCTCGGCGAAGTGACGCTTGGCGGCACGGCCGCGCAGGCGATGAGCCTGACGTTTGCAGACATGGAAGACGGATTCTCGGTCAACACCGGCGCCCATGTCGCCGCCTTGACGGCCGCCAATGTCGGGAAGGGAATCATCGTGGCCCCGAGCCTGGTCACCATGACCGTCGCCGGTGATTTCAACGGGGCAATGGACCTGAGCGGCGCCGGAGTGGCCGTCGGCAAGCCGGTGTTGACGACCGCGACCATAGGCGGCACGGCCCACGGCGCCGCGATCAAGGTCGCGGGGGCCATCACCACCTTCCGGGCCGGGGCGTTTGTCGCCAACGGGTCGATCTCGGCCGACAGCATTGGGACTCTGTTCATCGGCAAACTGTCGGTGGCGGCCCCGCCGGTTCGCGGGAGTCGTTGGAACGGGCTGGTCGTTGTGCCCGGCGCCGCGGCCTCTCCGGCGCTCGTGGGGGACTTCGACGGCACGATCACCCTCAGCGGCGCCGGAGTGGCCGCCGGCAAGCCGACGCTGACCACGGCGACCATCAACGACACGGCCCACATCAAGCTTGATATGAACGGGGCCATCGGCACACTCAAGGCTAAGACCATCCTCGGCGGCTCCCTGACGGCCGCCAGTCTGACGACGCTCACCGTCCTCGGCGACTTGGACGCCGATCTCACCCTCACCGGTCAGGGGGTCGCCGCCGGCAAGTTCACGCTGGGGACCGCCGCCATCAGCGGCAACATCAATGACGCCTCGCTGAATGTCAACGGTTCTGTCGGCACGCTCAAGGCCAAAGCCATCCTCGGCGGCTCCCTGACGGCCGCTAATCTGACGACGCTCACCGTCCTTGGCGATCTGGACGCCGACATCACCCTCACCGGCAAGGGTGTCGCCGCCGGCAAACTGACGCTCGCCACGGCGGCCATCAGCGGCGCCGTCGCCGGGGACGACATCCTGAACATCGCCGGGGCAGTCGGCACGTTCCGGGCCAGGACGTTTGCGGCCGGAAGCCAGTTCTCGGCCGACAGCCTGACCTCGCTGGTCGTCTCCGGCGATTTCTCCGGCCATCTCACCCTGACCGGCCGAAACGTGGCGGCGAACAAGCTGACGCTCGGCGCCGCCAACATCGCCGGCACGGTTTCGGCCTCTCTGTTCAACGTGAACGGCAGTGTCGGAACCTTCACGACCAAGGCGTTTGTCAACAGCGATCTTTTCCTCGCTTACAAGCCCGGCGACGCCCAAAACCCGATGGCTGGCGGCGCGTTCTCGCCCGGCTTCAAGATCACCACGTTCTCGGTGGCGGGCCTGACAGGTTCAACCGCCTCGGCGTTCGTCAACAGCGTCGTGGCCGCCGACACCGTCGGCACAGTGACACTGAAGTCCGTCCAGTCGGCCAACAACCGGCAATTGTTCGGCATCCTAGCCCACACGGCCATCACCGCCGCCAAAGTGACGACACCCGCCCCCGCCTTCACTTACAACAAGAAACTCCCGACGCCGCAGGGAACCGGAGACTTCGAGGTAAGGATTGTCTGAGGCAAACTCATGGCCGGATGTCGCCAGGCACCCCAAGTTGTGGCCGCTTGGCGACATCTAGATTATCGTAGCCCGAGGCTTGATCATTTTTTCTCTTCTTGCGCTATCAAGTCATGCAATGAACAAACCCGCCTTTTAAACTAAATCTCGCATCCATCAAATATCCATGGAGCGAGCCGTGGCAGACTCATGAGACGCGGTTCGGCTCTCGGATGGCCCCGGAGTCGGTCAAAAAGCCGGTGGCAGAAGCCCTTTGTATCCAACCGCCTGTCGGCTTGAACTTAGTCTGTCTGAACGAAACTGGGCCGGAATTGGCCAAGAGCCTCCCCGGCAAAAAGTCATTGACTCGGCTCCTCTTGTCCCGGACCACTCGGAGGTCCGGGACAAGAGGAGCCGACTACGGACGGCGCGGCAAGTGCCATGCCTTCGTGGCCTTCCGGCCGGCCACCAGGGAGGCGTTCACTCACTCGTATTCACATCGCACCGGCGAGAACTGGATTGATTTTCTGGAGCGGGTCGAGCGATGACTGTCGGCCGGCTTCACCCACGTCTAAGCAGCTAGCCGGGGTTCGTTGTAACATTTTGACCGGAGTCGATGGCGGTAGCGTTCAAAGCCGTCCTCGACGGCTTGTTTCAGATCGGCCTTGGTGGTGAAACTGCGGACGGGCATCTCGTGGTGCTTGACTTGTTTGAACACGGGTTCGATCCGGTTGAGTTCGGGGCGGTACGCCGGCAGGTAATAG
>NZ_JH636439.1:41347-77252 GCF_000255705.1 Zavarzinella formosa DSM 19928 | reverse complement strand
CGGCCTTCAACAACCCCAAGTAACGAAGAACCTGGCGGCGGCCGATGGCGAGACCGTCGGAGGCCAGGGTTTCGGTCAGTTGCCGGCTGGTCCAGGTCCGTTCCTGACTCAGCAGTTCGGACAGGCGCCCGGTGACTCGTTCGCGGCGGGCGTGGTCCGGTTCGGGACCGGGCAACTCGGGGGGGAACGCGGCCGTTCCGCGGGCAAGGAATCCCTTGAGCGCGGAGCGGGTGGTGTGCGGGTGGCAGCCGAGGTGTTTGGCAATCCGCGGAGCCGACCAGCCCAGGTCGAACAACAGAATCATTTCCAGCCGGTTTCGGGACACGGCCGCGAGATTGGTTCGACGCAGGGCCCGCAATTCGATTCGTTGGGTCTCAGTCAGGTGAAGGTGCAACATGAAACATTATACCCATCCCCGGCTAGCTGCTTAGTTAGGTTTCCCGTCCTCGTTTTTTTGCCGTCATCACGTTCTGGTGACTGATTTGTGTTGCGGCCAATGGGAGATCGTCGTGTTCTCCTCGACGATCCCCCATTGGCCGAACGGCGCTGGGAATTTCTTCCAAGTGGACGGCCCCGACTCAGCTCGACATCTGTCAACAGACAGGCGTTTAGTTCTCGGGTGAGCTTTTCGCGATCCATCCGAAGGCCGATGAAGACCATTTGTTGGATCCGGTCACCGTATGGTTCCCGCCAGCTTTCTTCGATGGCCGCAAGCGTTTCCTGATCCGTCGGCCAATCTTCGTTGGGAACGGCAGCCCACCAAAACCGGCCGGTTGAATCCGACTGGCCCCGCCCGCGGCGGCGTATTCCTTCAGGAACGCAACGGCGTCCACGACGGTCACAAGCGTGTCCAGCGTCGGCTTGTCTGACAGAGAGTTGCCGGATTCGTCCGCAAACGTAAAAGTCCCGGCCACCGGCAACGGTTCGGAAATACCGGTTGATTCCACGAGCAGGTAATCGAATTTTCCCTCGCCAGCCAGTTTGGTGATTTCCAGCAGCAAGTCCTCCCGTAGAGTGCGGCAAATGCACCCGTTGGTGAACTCCGCCGATCGCTCCTTGACACGGTTGAGAGCCGACCCCGCCTTCACCAACTGCGCGTTGATGTTCACTTCGGACATGTCGTTGACAATCACCGCCACCCGCCTCTCTCGCGGTTGGCCAGGATGTGGTTGAGCAGGGTGGTCTTTCCCGCCCCGAGAAATCCCGAGAGCACGATGACCGGCAGTTTCTTCGGGACGGTGTTTCGCTCATTGCTCTTCATGGCGCTGGCTCGCTTGTCAGAAACGGTGGAAAAATCGGAGAACCACAGTTTAATTTACTTCGTATAACTTTTGATATGACATTGTAAAACCAAAGACATCGCTGTTTTTTGAGTGGTTTTGCGAAGGAGAAAACAATCGTGCCGACGCCTCATGCGACCGTTGACCGACGTGGCTTCACGTTGATTGAATTGCTGGTGGTGATGGCGATCATCGCCATTCTGATCGGGTTGCTCCTGCCGGCGGTGCAAAAGATCCGGGAGGCCGCCAACCGGATGAGCGATCAGAACAACCTCAAGCAAATGGCCCTCGCCGCACACAACTACGAAAATGCCCGAAGCAACCTGCCGGGATATCTCCCGCCCGCTTCCGGCTCGACTTCGTACTGCTACTCCGTCCATGCCCAGCTCTTGCCGCACATTGAGCAGGAGCCGCTTGGCCGGCAGTTTGATCCGGTTTCCCAATTACTGTTCACGGGTTCGCCGCCAAGCGGCACTTTCAACCCGGCTCTCGCCCCCACCGCCGTGACCTCGGTGAAGACCTTCCTCAACCCGGCGGACGGGCAGGACCCGGTGTGCACCATCATGTCCGGGGGTTACCCCCACGCCGGCACCAACTACGCGGCCAACATCGGCAGTGGTCTGGACGCCAACTACGCCGCAAACAACTCGCAGAAGTCAAACGGAACCGACATCCGATTTCCGTCCGACGGGCTGTTCTGGATCGGCTCCCAAGTCCGGCTCACGGACATCACGGACGGCACGTCGAACACCCTGATGTTTGCCGACATTCTCCGCGGCCCGAACGCCAGCCTGGCCGGCACGCCGCTGACGTCCCTGACGATCAACCAGCGGCAACGGCTCTACGCGGCCGTCAGTTCCGGTCGCAGCCCGGTCTCGGCGGCGCCGGGCGGGCTGAACCCGCCCATCGCCGCCACGGAGGCGAACACGGCGACTAGTTGGACGGGGAACCGGGGCGGGTCGTGGATCTGGGGCCAGCCGTACACGAACGGGTTCTGCGCGGCGATGACGCCGAACAACTCAACGCCCGACCTGAGCGGCCACGGGCAGGGCTGGCTCACTTCTCGCAGCCCCTTCTCGGGCGGGGTGAACGTGGCCCTGGCGGACGGCAGCGTGCGGTTCGTCCGCAACTCGATCAGCATCGACACTTGGCGCGCCCTGGCGACCCGGGCGGGCGGTGAGGTCAACGGTGGCAACTACTAACCCCAACGGAGAACAATTGCCATGCACGCTCTGATTTTGTCACTTCTGCTGGGCGCGGACCCTGCCGCGACCCAGGCGTGGCCCGGTTTTCGCGGAGACGGCACGGGACTCTCGACGGCACGACACCTGCCGGTGAGCTGGTCCGCAAAGGAAGGCATCGCGTGGAAAACCTCGCTGCCGGGGTATGGCCAGTCGGCTCCGGTGGTGTGGGGAAATCGCGTGTATGTGACGGCCGTGGAGGGCGAGGACAAGGAGAAATACCATCTCGTCGCCGTGGATGCGAACACCGGCACGGCCGTGTGGACAAAGGAATTCGCCGCGAGCCAGAAGGGACGCAACAACCCCATGATGAGCCGGGCCGCCCCGACGCCGGTTGTCGATGCGGACGGGGTATACGCCTTCTTTGAAGGCGGCGACCTCGTCGGTCTCAATCACGCGGGCGAGGTGAAATGGCAACGCTCGCTGGTGAAAGAATACGGCGAGTTCAAGAACAACCACGGGTTGGGCAGTTCACTGGCCCAAACGGCCGGGACGGTGATCGTGCAGGTTGATCACGCCGGCCCTTCCTATCTGCTCGCCGCGGACAAGAAGACCGGCAAAAACCATTGGAAGACGGATCGCCCGAGCAAGACTTCCTGGACCACTCCGGTGGTGACCACGCGGGGTGGCAAGCCGATGGCGCTGGTTTCCAGCGGCGGCACGCTCAGCGCGTACGATACCGACACCGGAAAAATTCTCTGGACTCACGAGGGGCTGACCGGGAACAACATCGTCTCGCCGACCGTTCATGAAAACCGCGTCATCATCGGGGCCGGTGAAAACCGGATGAACCCCGACCTGGTCGCCTCCGCCAAATCGAATTGCTGTCTGCTGTTGACCGGGAATGAGCCGGGTTACGAGCTCGTCTGGCAGGGAAAGAAGGCAATCTGTCATCACGCCAGCCCGTTGATTCATCAGGGGCATGTTTACTTCGTGACCAAGACGGGTGTCGTTTATTGCGTCGATCTCAAGACCGGAGAGGAACGGTATTCCGAACGACTGGACAACCAGTGTTGGGCGACGCCGGTCGCCGCCGGGGACGCGATTTACTTTTTTGGCAAAGACGGCATGACCACGATCCTGAAGGCCGGTTCGAAGTACGAAAAAATCGCCTCAAACCGCTTGTGGAACCAAGACGACCTCGACGCCCGCAAGGAGGCGGAGAAGAAAGCCGTCGCCGCGAAAGCCCCGGCACGACCCGAGGGGAAGGGACCGGGCGGTGGTCCGCCGTTGTCCAAGGAGGAACTGGAGGCCACCCGCCACTCGGCGGTCGGGGACGTGGTGTACGGTGTCGCCGCCGTCGAGGGGACGTTCTTCATCCGCACCGGAACGGAATTGATCTGTGTCCGCGATCCCAAAACCATCTCACGACGGTGATCATTCATCCCGAACATCCTTTGAGGAACAACACATGCAAACACGTTCACTCCTAATCTTGTCGGCATTGGCCATTATCGGCTGCCAGCAGGGGGCCGCTCCGGTTGTCACCCAAAGCAAGACGGCCGACGAAACACCAAAGAAGGCCCCGCCGGTTGTGCGGTTGGTCATTCAAGACCACCCGACGGCAAGCCTGAAATGGGCCGACGTGCGTTTCGATGAGAAGAGTCAGTTCTCCATTGACCCGTTGCAGGAGGTGCCGGGCCTGCCGAAGTTGGATGCCGCGAAACAGAAACTTGTCCAGATGAAGGAAGTCGGCGGACTGGTCATGGTTGGCGTGCGGGACGAAAGCGAGGGGAAGTTTCAAAGCGGCTGGATGCTCATCCATCCGGGGGTGCGTTACGTGGATCATGGCGACCACGGCCACTGGAGATTCATGAGCAAGCCGGTGCTGTGGGATCATCGCCTGGATGAATCACAAGGCAACCCGGCCCACCTTTACGTCTATGGCAACCGGTTCTTCCTCGCCAACGACCGGCTCAACGGGTACACGCGGATCGACCCGGCCAAATACGAGGATAACAGCGGCAAGGTGACCAAGCCCGAACCGCAATTCCTCGCGGGTGGCGGCAACCATATCACGCTGGCCGTCGCCGACGACAAGGCCGGTTATTCATGCTGGATCGACGGCAGAGGGCCGAACAAAGGCCGGGTCGATGTCACGCCGATCACGGGCAAAGGGAGAAGCGAACCCGCTTATTCCTTTCATCTGCCAACCGGTGGCATCCATGGAGCGACGGAGAATTCCGGCAAGGTGTTCTTCGCCCCGATGGACGGCATTTGCTGGACGGACGCCGACCCGGCCGTCGTGAAAAAGCCCGCCGACGTGAAGGTTCGTCACATTCCGCTTGGAAAAGACGGTGACAAGCCCCGGCGCACGGGGGCGTTCTCCAAGGCCGGCCATCATGTGGTGTTCACGACGGGCAGGGAGGAGAATTCCTCGCTGGTCATTCTGAACGCGAAGGAAGCGGACCCGAAACCGTTGTTCGTTCCCCTCGCCGTCAAGAAGGGTTCCCAAGCCACCACTCCGGAAATCGTGACCCGGCCGGACGGGAAGGTTTATGCATTCCTGTTCCATGACCACGCCAAGGATGTGGACGTCCAGGACTGGCTGGAGATTGTCGCCCTCGACCCGGACGGCGACGGCCGGTTTGCCGATGCGAAGGTCGTGAAGACTTTGAAGGTCGGCAAGAGTTGCGTGGAGGGTCACTTCGGCCACCACAGCATCGCGTTCGACGCCGATCGCCGGTTCGGGTTCTTCACCAATCCCGGCGACAGTTCCGTCAGCGTGCTGTCCCTGAAGACACTGGAGATTGTCACGACGTTTGCCGTGGGAGGCGCGCCGACGACCGTGGTCGCCATCGGGGCGCTGGAGACAAACGACTGATGTGTGATCATCTCAAATCAATCGGAAAGAAACATGCCCCGGACAAAACCACAAAATTCGGCCGCCTGGAATGTCACGGAAATCGCTCCCGTGTTCCAGCCCGGAAACGATGCGATGGTGTTGAAGGCGCGCTCCATCGCCACCAAGCAACAACATCCCGCAGACTCGTCCGTCATGCGGCGGTTGGCGACTCATGATTTGTTCCCGGAGTTTAGCGCCCGGTTTCGGCGGGTGTTTTACAACCCCCTGGGCGTGCTGCTGGCGGCGGTCTCGGCGGCCTTGGCGTGCGGGTTGTTCCTGCATCCGCAGGGGTTTGTGCTGGCGGGGAGTCTGGCGCTGGTGATTCTGCTCGGGGTTGTCTGGCCGTGGGTCAGTCTCCGGGGAATTTCAACCAAGCTGGGGTTCGACCGGACGCGGGCCGTCGAGGGCGAACCTGTTGTCGTTCGACTGACGCTTCGCAACCACTTGCCGTGGGCCGCGTGGGGATTGGCAATCCGAGACGGGTTTGAGGCGAAAGACTCCGAATCTCCCGTGGCGACCATCGCCAACGCCCCGCCGAGGCGAACGGGATCATGTCGATGGGAATTCATTCCCGCCTGCCGGGGGTCGTATCCGCTTCGCGTCCCCTCCCTGACGACCGGATTCCCGTTTGGGCTGTGGGAGTCGAAGCGATCCATCTCCGTCGAGAATTCGCTGATCGTGTGGCCAAAGACAATGCCCGTTGGTCCTGTTCCGGCAGACAACCGCGACGAGGCGTGCGACGGGAACGTCTCGCGGAACAAAGTCGGCGGCCACGGCGACGTGACGGGCGTTCGTCCCTATCGCCGGGGCGATTCGCCTCGCCGAATCCACTGGGCGCAATCGGCGAAGCATGACCGGTTGATCGTCTGCGAACTTCAATCGATGGCCCGCCCGGTCATTCAACTGATTCTGGATGCGGACCCGGCCTCTCACGCCGGGGCGGGGCCGGACGGCTCGCGGGAATGGGCGATTCGCATTGTCGCCAGCATGGCCAAAGGCTGGCTGGAATCCGGGGCAAAAGTGGGGGTGTCATGGGCCGGGACGGAGATCATGCCCGCGTCCGGGTCCGGGCAGTTGACGCGCATGATGGATGCTCTGGCCGCCGTCCCCGACACCGTTTCCGAAACCTTGAATCATGTTCTCTCCTGTCCGGCCTGTCACAAGTCGCGGGATGGCGTGCAAATCGTCGTGACCACGGAAGCCGGTTTGACGACTCTGGCCGGCGCCTCCTCCGGGTCGCATCGGTTCGTCATTCTTCAACGGGCGGGATTCGCGGGCGGCGCCGACCGAGAGACTGAGCCCGCGCTTCCGATTCGGCCGTGGTTGCTGATCGAAAACGCCGGACAGATTTCATCCCGGCTCCGGGATGGCTGGGGGGAGGCCCGGCATGGTTCCTGAAACCGATCGCTTTGTCCGGCGGCTGACGTTCGCGCTGGTCGTCCTGGCCTCAATGGCGACCGAGATCGCGGCCGATGACTTGCGTCCCGTGTCGCAAAGCCTCGGCCTGGCGATGGCTTGGGTCGCGCTCGCGGTCATCATCAACGGATTTATTCCGTTGCCGGCGAATTCCCGGGCCACCCCGCCGCGTTGGATCATTTTTCCGTGTCTCGGGCTGGCGGCGTTGCCCTTTGTCATCGAACCATTCCGGCGTGACTGGACCGGCGCCGGTTATCCGCTGGAACTGCAAATGGTCGCTGGCTTCCGAAACATGGCCCTCGGCTTCGCGGCCTGCGCGGGCTGGCGTCTTTGCCTTCGGCTGGCGTGTGTGTCCAGCCTGTTCCTGATGCTGTTCGCGGTCATCATGACCAACCATCGGGGAACAATGCCTGTGCTTGGCCTGTATGGCGCGGCAGGGAGCGTCTGGCTTGCCGCCGTTCACTGGTCCGGTTTGAGGCAATTCTTTGTGGCCGGCGACAACGCCCTCTCGCTCGATGTTTCCGGCGGCCGACCGGCTCCACTGCCGAAACTGGCCCTCGCTCTCGGCTTGCTCGTCGTTGGCGGCGTGATAGCTTTGACGTTTGTCGGACCGCAACAAATCGCCGGGACATTGGGGGAGTTATTCCCCACCTCCGGCGGGACCGGCGGCTTTGATCCGTTTGCCCGAGGCGGAATCGGCGACGGGGACGATGAAACCAAGGGCAAAAGCCCGAAAAGCACCGGCATGACCCAGTCGGACACCTTTCTCGACACGCCGTTGCCCAGCCTTTATGACCTGATCAGCGACATGTACGGCGAACCGTACAAGATCCAAGAACAGGAACGCTCCATCGCCCTTGATCCGCTCACGATGAAGGCACTGGAATCACAGAAAAAGCCGGCGGACAATCTCCGGCCGAACCGGGAGTTTGCCGCCGGCCGGACCGCCCCCCGCCAAAACCGCGACATGAGCGACCGGACCGCGCGGGCGATGTTCGAGGTCGAAGGCCGCACGCCCCTTCATCTGCGGCTGACCGCCTACGACGGTTTCGACGGCCGGGTCTGGCGGGAGGCTCCCGCCGGGGTACGCCAGGTGCTTTTGGAAAAGGAAGAAACGGGCCATTGGATGCGGGTGGTCTCTCGCGAGCCGCCCGAGGCGTTTGCCCCGCCCGAACGGCATCGTTTCAAGCTCACCGCCCCGGAGGGACCGTTCCTGCCGACGCCGCCGCACACCACGAGATTTTGGGTGGCGATGGTCAATGATCCGAATTTTTACGGTTGGGGTCAGGATCGCATCCTGCGGTTTGCCGAACGAAACGCTCCCGCCGGGACGGTGCTGGAAACCGAGTGCCGGGTTGTCGAGCCGAAGAAGCTTGTCACTGTCAATTTCCCCGTCGGGCGGGTGGGAGAGCGGTTTCTCCATTCCGACCTGCCGCCGGACTTGTCCCCGGAAATCCCGGCGCTGGCCCGTGAGTGGACGCGCGGGCTCCCCCCCGGCTGGCCGCAAATCGCCGCCATCATCGACCGGCTGAAAAGCGAATATGCCGTGGAAGCGAAAGCCACCGACCCGCGTGATCCGCTCGGGGAGTTTCTGTTTCACTCCCGTCGCGGACCGGACTATCTGTTCGCCTCGGCGACGGCGATTCTGGTTCGCTCGCTGGGTTATCCGACCCGCCTTGTGAGCGGGTTTTATGTGTCACCCGAGGCATATGATCCGGTCACCCGACACACCCCCGTCGTCCGGGAAGACCTGCATTTCTGGGCCGAGGTGATGCTCCCGGGCGGGGACTGGCTGGTTCTCGAATCAACGCCCGGCCATCACACGCTCGCCCCGGAAATATCCCTGTCGGAACGACTGCTCCTCGCAGCCTCCCGCTTGGGAACATGGGCTCAAGAACATGCCATCGAAATTGGCATCGGCATCGGCATGGCGCTTTTGGGATTCATGTTCCGGCGGCGTCTGCGTGATCGCCTCGCGGTGTGGCGTTGGCATTTCATCCCGGTCACCGACTGGCGGGCCAATGTGACTGATACGGTCCGTTTGCTTGAACGCCGGGGCGGGTGGGCCGGGAAACCACGTGCCGGTTCGGAGACGCAGGCCGTCTGGCTTCGCAGGACCGGGCACGAAGAACTCATCCAACTGTCACGGATCATTGAATGGGCGGCGTATGCCGGCCCTCTGCCAGCTCCGTGGCCGGTCGATGAAGTCAGACAGGTTTGCCGGGACGTCGTGCGTGCATGGACCGTTCGCCGGTGGCGAGAAACATCGAACATTGAAGAGGTTATTGCGTGACACTGACTGCCGAATCCGTGAAGACCCCTGCCGCCGCTTCCCGGCCGATGGATCAATTGCGGGCTGCGCTGAACGCCGCCCTGAAGGGAAAATCCCGGGTGGTGGAACAAGTGCTGGCGTGCTTGCTCGCCCGCGGTCACTTGCTTCTCGAAGACCTGCCCGGCCTTGGCAAGACGACGCTCGCCAAAGCCCTGGCAACAGCCATGGGCGGCCGCTTCGCCCGCGTGCAATGCACGCCGGATCTGCTCCCGGGCGACGTGACCGGATTTGACATCTTCAACCAGAAATCACGGGAGTTCGAGTTTCAACCCGGCCCGGTGTTCTCCGACGTGCTGCTGGCGGACGAGATCAACCGCACCACCCCGCGAACCCAAAGCGCGCTCTTGGAGGCGATGGCCGAGCGGCAAGTGACCGTGGACAACCGGCGGCATGAGCTCCCGGCCGGGTTCTTCGTGATCGCCACGCAAAACCCGGTCGAACATCACGGAACCTATCCGCTGCCGGAGGCCCAGCTTGACCGCTTCGCCGTGAAACTCTCGATTGGTTATCCCGCAAGGGAGGACGAGGTGGCTTTGCTTGCGGAGGCCGTCGGCGAAGGACGGGACGAGTCACCGCCCCGGCCTTCGCTGAAACCCGGGGAACTCCAATCGCTCCAGCGACAGGTGGCCGCGATTGTGGCGAGTCCCGGTGTGCGCGGCTACCTTGTGGATCTTGGCCGGGCCACCCGCTCGCATTCTCGCATCCCGCTCGGGCTCAGTCCACGCGGATTGCTCATCTGGCAGCGCGTGGCCCAAGCCTGGGCTTTCTTGAAACAGCGGCCGTTTGTGACGCCGGACGACGTTCAAGAAGTCGCCCCGGACGTGCTGGGAGTACGTCTCGGCCTCCCGCCGGACGCGCTGGCCGGCGTCCTTGATCAAATCATCCGATCCGTGCCTGTGCCTGATTGAATCATCCCAAACTGGCGGAAACATTATGAACGAAGCAATTTTCCAAGGCATTCTGCTGCGAACAGCCCAGGCGGCCATTGAAGCCTCCATGACCGTGCTGTGCGGCCTGCTGGTCGTCGGAGTGATGCGGCGAATGCTCGGAACGGAGGGCGTCCGCAAGCTGTTCGGCGGTTTCGGCGCCAGGGGGTTGCTCCGGGCCTGGGGCGTCGGCACGCTGTTGCCGGTGTGTTCGCTCGGGGTGATTCCGATTGCCTGCGAGATGCGACGGTGCGGCGTGCGCAGCGGAACCGTGCTGGCGTTCGTGCTGGCGGCGCCGCACATCAATCCCCTCTCGTTGCTGTACGGCCTGACGCTCTCGGAACCGATGGTGATCATCTGCTTCGCCATTGGTTCGCTGATGATGGCCGTCACCGCCGGGGCCTTGTGGGAGTTCTTTCTGGCCCGCGCGGAGGACACCCCGCCGCCGGAGCCGGAGACGCTTCCCGCCCCCGGTCTGAAACGGCTTCTGTCCGTTCTCATCACCGCCGGGCAGGAATCCGTCCGGCCCGCGATGCTCTACGTGCTTCTGGGGGTGTCCGTCACCGGGTTGGCGTCCGGATTGCTGCCGCATGGCTGCCTGAGTCACACGATGCGCCACGACGATCCGACCTCGCCGCTCCTGATGACCGCGATCGCCACTCCCCTGTATGCCGGGCCGCTTCAAGGCATGATGCGGCTGGGTCTGATCTTCGAGCATGGCAACTCGGCCGGGGCGGCCTTCGCCCTGTTTGAACTCGGCATCGGCGTGAACGCCGGCTTGTTCGTCTGGATGGCGACGCTGTACGGCGTGCGGCGGGTGACGGTCTGGTTCGCGGTCATCATGGCAATGACCGTCGGACTGGCCTATGTCGCCGAACGCACCCTGTATTTTGCCCATGAGGAGGCCAGCCACACCCATGCGTTCGACGAATGGACGAGTCCGTTTCCGGCGGATTCGAGCGTCGGCTGGGCCGAGGTTCGCCAAAAACTGCTTCAGAAAATCGAGGTGTTGGAACCCGTGTCCGTCGGCGGGCTGGCGTTGTTGATGGTTGTCGGATGGCTCGCCCGGCGACTCGACCGGGCCGGCGGCCTGGAACGCTGGCTGGTTCGCCGGCCTCCGGTCTCCGGCCGTCCGACGTCGTTATTGAACAGGCAGGTTCCCGGCCCGGTGTTGGGAATCTTCGCCCTGCTGGGGTTGGTGGCGTTTAGCATCGCGGCCCTGTTCATTTACTACCCGGCCCCGCAGGCGACCTTTGACGAAATCGCCCAAGTGAGAGCCGAGGCCATGACAGCCGTGAACACCGGCAACAAGGAAGAAGCCATCCGGCAAATCCAGCACTGGGATCTGCTGACCCGAAAGCTTCAGGTGGGCGTGTTCATCCGCACCGGCCGCATGGACAAAGAGGCTGGCCAGGCCACCGAAGACCTGCGGGAATGCCTGGAAGAACTTCGTGACACGCTTTTGGCCGACAATCCGGCCGGGGCCAGGCAACTGGTCGCGGTGGTCTCCGCCGCTCACCGCAAATGCCGCGATGCTTATGCCGCGTTCATGGACAAATGACGGAACGCGAGTGAGGTCAATGTTGACCACCGGTTTGCCTCATCGCCCGGAAGTTTGCCGCGCGGAGCTTCTCACACCCGCCAGCTGCGTGACGCAGGAGCGGGTTGACCGTGCGATGGTAACGCTCCAGATCACCCTCGCGGTTGTCTTGCGACAGTAACTCATCACCCGCCGACCGGTATCGGTCGATCTGCTGTCGGAGAGCCTCCGCGAGTTCCCGCTCTTCGTCATCGCCATTTCGCAATAGTTCAAGCAGCTTTTCGTAAACCGCGTCCCCCCGATTCCGTTCGGTGTCAAGCTGGAAGGCCGTGTTCTTTGCGCTGGCCGCGATCGTGGCCACCATCCTGACGCTGGTCTGCCTGCTCCTTTCCGAAGGGCACAAGCCTGATCCCGACATTTCGCTGAGGCCCGCGCCGATTCTGGCCGAGTATCTGGCCATCACCGCCATGATTGGTCTGATCATTGTGCTGTCGGGAAGAAGCCGCGCCCAAGCCAGTTCCACCACCGAGGAAACGACGCCGGTTCCCGAAGACCAAGCCGACGCCATCCGGCAGGACGTCGCGGATGCCCCGTGCCCTTTGAAAGCAGGCCTGGCCAAATATTGTTTCCAAATTCCAAGTTAATTGGATCTTCACGAATTTTCCTCTTGTGTTTATCCTGAAGAAATTGTTACATTCACCTTTTCAATGATCCGCCGGACGGACTCGACAATCCCGGCGAGTTTGATGCCCTACTCTCACCCCGAGTATTCGCATGAAAAATCCTCTCCGATTTCTCTTCTTCCGGCCTGTCGCACCCAAGGTCCGGCGAATTCGTCTGCGCGTCCAAAACCTGGAAGAGAAGATCGCCCCGGCGACCGTCACTTGGGACGGCGGGGACGGCACCCTCGACTGGAAGGACGCCGCCAACTGGTCCGGCGATGCCAAGCCGACGGCCGCCGACGACGTGGTGATTCCCCAAACAGGCATCACCATCACCCACTCGACCGGCACGGACGTCGTCAAGAGCGTCACCACATCGGCCGCCATCAACCTCGCCGGGGGTTCGCTGGAAGTCGACGGCAACTACCAGATGAACGGCGCATCATCGACACTGGCCGGCGGCCAGCTGAAGAACGCCACGATCATGGCCACGGGGGGGGCGACATTCCTGTTGAGCAATGCCGGGGGAATCCTGTCGGGTGGCGTGGCTGTCGCGGCTGGGACGACGGTGGACGGAACGCAAAATTGGAACAGCTATCCCTACGGCCAAAGCACGGTTCAGATCTACGGCGGGCTGACCCTCAACGGGACGATGAACCTCGGTTCGGCCTCTGGCGACTCGTGGGGCGAGGCCGATTTCCGGGGAACGCAGACCCTCGGTGGAACGGGATCGCTGACCTTCGGTTCCAATACTTACAACGGCATCTACGCGCGGGACAACGGCACAACCCTGACCATCGGCGCCGGCATGACCGTCCAGGGGAAGACCGGGACGATTTCCGATTACGGATCGTACAACTCGACCGAAAACGTAGTGAACCAAGGGAACATCAGCGTCGCCAGCGGCGGCAAGCTTGTCTTGGGCGGGGACAGTTGGTCCAATGCCGGGACTATCAACGCCGCCGGGGCGACGGTGACGCTGGGAGGCACCTTCACGACGGCGGCGATTGGCAATTTCAACGCGACCGGGGCGACTGTCTCCATCACCGGGGCACTGGACAACACCGCGACGACGCTGACCTTGAAACCATCATGGGGCGGTGACTGGATTTTGTCGAACGGCACGATCAATGGCGGCACCATCACCAACACCGGCGGGTCCAAGTTGCTGCTGAGCAACGCCGGGGGGATTCTTGCGGGCGGGATCACCATCGCCGCCGGGACGACGGTGGATGGCACGCGCAACTGGAACAGTTATCCCTACGGCCAAAGCACAGCCCAAGTCTACGGCGGCCTGACTCTTAATGGAATGTTAAACCTCGGCTCGGCCTCAGGGGACTCATGGGGCGAGGTCGATTTTCGGGGAGGGACGCAGACCCTCGGCGGCACGGGGTCGGTGACCTTCGGCTCCAACGCCTACAACGGCATCTACGCCCGCGACAACGGCACGACCCTGACCATCGGCCCGGCGATGACAGTCGAAGGCGGGACAGGAACCCTTGCCGCTTGGGGCACTTATGCCGCCGTGGAAGCCGTTGTCAGCCAAGGGAAGATCTCCATCTTGAACAACGGGCGTGTCACGGTCCAATCACTGACGGTCGCCGACTCCGCCCCCTTGGCGGTCCCGCCGACAGGCACGCTGGGCGTCACCGGCGATCTGCTGGCGACGGCCCAAACCGCGAATGCCTTCCAGTTGAAGGGCACGGTCAACTTTAAGGGAACGGGCTCGGCCGGATCGCCGCAAAAACTGGAGGCGATGAGTCAGGATCGCGGCGGCGCCCCGGCGAATTTTGCGGGGGACTTCACGCTGGGGGCGGTGATCCTCAATTCGGGCACCTATGTCAAATTGGTCGATAACTCCGACAACTCGGCCGGCGGCGGCCCGGAGGCTGTCTACGCGGACACGATCGTCGTGCCTGCAAACAGCACGCTGAACCTGAATGGCTTGAACGTGTATGCCCGGATCGCGCAAGTGGCCGGGACGGTCGTGAATGGCAGCATCACTATCGTGCCGGATGGCGGGGGACTGGCGTCGGGCACGCCCGCGTCAGGGAAGATCAGCGCCGCCGGGCAGACGGATGACTGGACCGTGCAGGTGCAAGCCGGGCAGACGTTCTTGGTGCAATTGAACTCGGGGGATGGCGTCAATATCCCCCCCGTCAGTCCGGTGTTGAGCCGGGGCGGGTTTGATATTCTTGACCCGTTGGGAGCGGTGATTGACACGGAGAATGCGACCACGCCGGGGCAATTTCTGTCCGTCCAGCTTAACAACCTGTCGATTCCCGGCACGTACACCATCCGCGTTCATGCCTCGACCGCGCAGCCAAACGCCACGGGCAACTATCAGGTGACCGCCCGCGTGGCGTTTATCGACACGGCCCCCCTCACCCTCGGCCAGCGGCAAACCGGGGTCATCGAAAACGACGCCAGTCTGGATCGCTGGACGTTTTCCGCGAACGCCGGCGAGCAAGTTCTGTTCAGCCTGCTTGGCGCCACGGCCCCGGTGAAATTCGCCCTCAAGGGGCCGAATGGCTGGGTCGGCTTTGACAAACTCACTTCCGACAGCGCCCCGGTCACCCTGCCGACCACCGGCCAATACGTGCTGGAAGCCGACGGGCCGACGGGTTCGTATGCCTTCCGGCTGGCGCAGACGACCCTTGTCGATCTCACGGCCGGAACACCCCTGCAAGGGACGCTGGCCGGCGGCGGGCAGGTGCAGTTGTTCCGCGTGACCGCCACCTCCGGCCAATCGTTACTGGTGAAACTCCATGACAACACGCCGGGCGACAACAACAAGCTTTACGTCAGCTATGGCGCCCCGCCGACGCTGGCCGACTATCAATTCCGCTCGACCGACGCAACCGGGGCCGATCAGCAAGTGCTGGTCCCGCAAGCCTATGCCGGTGTCTATTACATCCTGCTGTACAGTCAGGCCGTGCCGGCGCCGTCGTCGTTCACGCTGACGGCCTCTTCGCAAGAAGTGATCTTGGGCGACATCTCCCCCATGCGCTCCGGGACGGGCGCCGACACGACAATGGTGCTGACGGGGACCGGCTTCAACACCGGCTCGCTCGTCAGCCTGATTGCCTCCGACGGGACCGCCTACCCGGCCGCGGCGAGCCTCGATTCGCCGACGCGATTGACGGCCACGCTGGCCGCCGGGACCATCCCCGCCGGAAGCTATCGGGTGCGCGTGACGCAAGCCGGCGGGGCGGCCTCCGAAGTGCCCGGCTTCACGTTGGTGCAAGGAGGCAAGGCCAAACTGGTGACGGACATCAAGGTTCCCAACCCCGTCGGCTATCACGCGGCATCCACCATCTATGTCACCTACAGCAACACCGGCGACGCGGCGATGCCCGCCCCGCTGCTGGTTGTTTCGGCGACGCAGAACGGCAAACAAGGGGCGTTGCTGACACTGGACGCCACCCGGATTGCCTCGGGTTTCTGGACTTCGGCCACGCCGGACGGATACGCCCAGTCGGTCCAATTCCTGGCGGGCGGGGCCAGTCCGGGGGTGTTGCTGCCGGGTGAATCGGTCACGGTCCCCGTCTACTACGCCGGCTGGCTCACGGATCAATGGGACTTTTCCCGGCCGCCGATCTATTTCACCGTTGGCACGCTGGACACCACCAACACCGAGACGGTTGACTGGTCGGCGCTGAAGGCCGGTCTGCGGCCTGATTCCGTGACCCCGGCCGCGTGGGATGCCCTGTATCCGGGGCTCACGGCCCATCTTGGCTCGACTTGGGGAAGCTATGTCGCCCGGTTGGATGCCGACGCTCGCTATCTCGGCAGCCTCGGGGAAAAGGTCACCGATCTTGGCCGTCTGGTCAGTTTCGAGATCCAGCAAGCCGACGGGTTGAGCCCGATGTCCAGTCTGGCTTCCTCCGACGATGCCGGGGTGGCGTCGCCCGGTCTGTCGCTGGGTCTGGGGCGTAACTTTGCGCCGGGGATCATCGCCCGCAATCGCTTCGGCCGCTTCGGGTATGGCTGGTCCGATTCATGGGACACCTCGCTGACGGTCGATGCCGACGGCTCGGTGAACGTGGCCGGGCCGGGCGGGTCACAACGGCGGTTCCAGCCGGACAGTCGCGGCGGCTACTTCGCCCAGACCGGCGACCACGGAACGCTCGCCAAACTGGTCGGAGGCGGTTACACGTTGACGGAACTCGATGGCGGCATCACCGCCTACAACGCCAACGGCACGCTGGCCTACGTGCAGGACACCAATGGCAACCGAATCACGGCGGCCTTCACGGGCGGCCTGCTGACGAAGTTGACGCACTCCTCCGGGCAGTCGTTGACCCTGGCTTACAACGCCAGCGGCCTGGTCTCGTCGATCACCGATTCGCAGGGACGCGTCACGACCTATGCCTACGACGCGGCGATCAAACGCCTGATCTCCGTGACCGGGTTCGACGGCCGGACGACGACCTACGCTTATGACGCCGGCGCCAACCCGGCGACCCTCAACGCCCTGACATCAGTGGCCTACCCGGACGGCAGCCACGGCTTTTTCACCTACGGCGCCGACGGTCGGCTTGGCGGCACCCACCGGGACGGCGGGGCCGAGGCGACTTCGTTTGCCTACGCCCTCGGCGAATCGAGCGTGACCGATGCCCTGAATCATGTGTCGAAATTCGACTTTGACGATCGCGGCCTGCTGGCAAAGGTCACCGATCCGTTGGGGCAGGCCACGCACTACGACTACGACGCCTCCCTGAACTTGGTCGGCACGACCGACGCCGCAGGGCAGGTGTGGAAGAACCAGTATGACTCGCTGGGGAATGTCGTCTCGGCGACCGACGCCGCCGGGCACACCGTGAAATTCGCCTACGCCACCGCGAAGAATCGGCTGGCGGCGGTGACGGATGCGAACGGCCACATCACCGGCTACGGCTACGACGGCCAGGGCAACCTGACCTCGACCACTTATGCGGATGGCACGGTCGAACAACTGGCTTACGATCCGGTGGGCAACGTCCTCGACGCCACCCGCCGGGGCGGCCAGGTGACGCATAGCACGTACGACGCCGCCGGCAATCCCCTGACCCGGACGTTCTCCGACGGATCGCAGACGACCTACGCCTACGACGCCCGCGGCAATTTGATCACGGCGACCGACACCGGCGGCGCCACCACCCTGACCTACGACGCCAATGACCGCCTGACCCGGATCACCTACCCGAGCGGCCGTTACCTGCAATTCACCTATGACACGGCCGGTCGCCGGACGCAGATGAAGGATCAGGATGGCTTCATCGTAAATTATGCCTACGACACGCTCGGCCGCCTCTCGGAACTGACCGACGGCGCCAACGCCCGGATCGCCGCCTACACCTACGATCTCGCGGGCCGCCTGAGCCGGCAGGACAACGGCAACGGCACATACACGACCAACGATTACGATGCTGCCGGGCAATTGCTACACCTGATCCACTACGCCCCGGATGGCTCGATTAACTCGCGGTTCGATTACACCTACGATTCGCTTGGCAATCGAATCACCGAGGCGACCACCGACGGAACGTGGACATACACATATGACGCAACCAGCCAACTGACCCACGCGGTGTTCGCCTCGACCAACCCGGCCGTGCCGAACCAGGATTTGCAATATGCCTACGACCCGGCCGGCAACCGGGTTTCTACCGTCATCAACGGCGTGACGACCGCCTACACGACCAACAACCTGAACGAATACACGCAGGTCGGCGACACCCACAACACCTACGACGCCAACGGCAACCTGATCACCGCGACCGGTGCCAACGGAACAACGACGTACACCTACGACGCCCGGAATCAATTGATCGGCGTGACCGGGCCGGACGGGGCATACGCCAGCCAGTACGACGTGTTCGGCCATCTCGCCGGGACAACCGCCAACGGAACGGCCACGCAGTATCTTGTTGATCCCTCCGGCATGGGCAACGTGGTCGCCGCCTACAACACCGGCTCGCTGCTGGCGCATTACACCTACGGCGTCGGCTTGACGAGTCTGGTGAATGCCGCCAACGCCGCCAGTTATTACGACTTCGATGGCGTCGGCTCCACGGCCGGCCTTTCGGGAGCCGCCGGGCATTATGTGAACAGCTATGCCTACCAGCCCTTTGGCGAGGAACTATACGCCACATCAGGGGTGAGCAACCCGTTTCAATATGTTGGCCAATTTGGAGTGATGAACACCGGAAATGGCTTGGATTACATGCGATCTCGCAATTACTCCTCTGTCACAGGTCAGTTTGTGACATCTGATCCTCTTCGGCTTTCTGGAGGAGATTTTAATCTGTATCGTTATGCCTCAAATAACGCCACAAACTTCATTGACCCGATGGGAACAAACCTTATTGGGGCGGCTTTGGCCGTAGTCCTCACTCTTCAAGTGTTCACTGGTGTGGGGCAATCAATTGCGCCGGGTTCCTCGCCGGACATACCATCCCCAGGAATTCAAACACTGTCGTCTGCTCCGACAGATGGAGGTTTGATGTCGCTTGAAGAGCATGAGGGAATAATGGCGGGAAAAGACGCATTAAAAGAACTAATTGAAGAAGAAGGAACTGGCGAGGCAATTGCTAAATTCGGATCAGGGATCACGGGAGAAGGTGTGCTTACGACAGGTTTGTTTGGATTGGCGGCGGGAATAGCTTACGGCGATTATTATCTTTACACCCATCCAGATGCTCTGGATAATTTTTGGTCGCCGCAAGTTCTCGATTGGACAAACAATGTTCTTGATTGGCTGGATGGGCTAAAGCTGCCAACCATCCTATCGGATGATTCCAGCACATCTTCCGTCACCTCCCAAGATCCCAACGACCTCATCGGCCCCGCCGGTTATGGCAGTCAGCATTACGTCACCGCCAACAGTGATTTGCCTTATCGCATCGACTTTGAGAACGACGCCTCGGCCACCGCGCCGGCCCAGCAGGTGGTGGTCACCAATCAACTGTCGGCGAATCTTGATTGGTCCACGTTCCAGTTCACGGGCTTTGGGTTCGGCGATATTTCACGCGCCGCGCCGGCCAACACGCAGAACTATCAGACCGTCGTGCCGCTGAAATACAACGGCGTCACGTTCGAGGCCGATGTCAGCGTGAGCTTTGACTTCACCACTGGGCAACTTCGGGTGGTCTTCCAGTCGGTCGATCCGAACACGTCACTGCCGCCGGATGTCCTCACGGGCTTCCTGCCGCCCGAGGATGGCACGGGCCGGGGGCAGGGTTACCTCACTTATACAATTCGGGCCAAGAGCGGCCTGACGACGGGGACATTGGTCACGAACGTCGCCCAGATCAGCTTCGACAATCAGACGATCATCGCCACCGACCAGAAAGACCCGCACGATCCGAGCCAAGGGTACGACCCGGCCAAACGAGCCCCGGTGACCATCGACGCCGACGCCCCGACGGCGGCCGTCAACCCGCTGCCCGTTTATTCGGCAACCAAGACCGTCCCCGTCACATGGGGCGGGGCCGACCTCGGGGCGGGCCTCGACACCTTTGACGTGTACGTCTCCACGGATGGCGCGGCCTTCGTGCCGTGGCTGACAAACACCACAAGCACCTCGGCCACCTACACCGGAGTTCTCGGCCATGTGTACGGTTTTGCCGCTGTCGCCAGCGACTTTGTCGGGAACACACAAACGATCCCGGTCACGGCGCAGGCCAGTGTCCGGGTCGGCGTCACACCCACGGCCTTGGACGATGTCTTCGCCGTGCCCCCCGGCAAACCCCTGTCGGGATCGGTGATCACCAACGACGCGAAGGGCACGCTGAAACTGACGGCCACGCCGGTCACCTTCCCGACGCAGGGAACGCTGACGCTCAACGCCAACGGGACGTTTAAATACGTCCCCAATGTCAATTCGACCGGCCGCGACTTCTTTACCTATAAGCTGGTCGCCGCCGGCGGGGTGGAAAGCAACGTCGCCCGCGTGGATTTGGCCACGCATCTGGCGAACTTCCGGCTGGCCAAAGCGAGCGTCTCCGAACGGACGGCAACCGCCACCCTGACCATCGACCTGAACACGCCCGCCTCGGCCGCCGTCACGGTGGCCTATGCCGTCGCCCCGCAGACAGCCACGCCGTATGGCGTAGACTTCACGCTGGCGGATGGCGTGGTGAATTTCGCCAAGGGGGAGAAGACCAAGACCATTACGATTCCAGTGGTCAACGATCTGCTGGATGAAAACAACGAGACCCTGCAGGTGCGGCTGACCACCACCACCGGCCCGGTGGTCACGGGCAAGAACGGCACGGCCACGCTGACCATTGTGGACGATGACGCCACGCCGAAAGTGTCGTTCCGGCAGAAGACCTCCTCGGCCGGCGAAGATGTCTCGCCGAGTTTGGAAGTGTTCCTCAGCGCCCCGTCTGGCCGGACGGTCACGGTGGCCTATGCCGCCAAGGGGGGAACGGCCAAGGCCGGGCTTGATTACACCCTGGCCGCCGGAACGCTAACCTTCCTGCCGGGTGAAACCTCGAAGACAATTCCGCTGGCCGTCATCAACGACACGCTCGACGAACCGGATGAAACGGTCTTCGTCACCCTGTCGAAGCCGGTGAACGCGATCGTGTCGGGCATCCCGACTCACACGCACACGATCCTGTCCGACGACCCCCGGCGAACCGTGGCCTTCGAGACATCAGCTTCAACCGTCGAGGAAGCGGCCAAGACGGTGACCCTCACCGTGGTGTTGTCATCCGCGGCGGCGTTCCCTGTCACCGTCAAGTATGCCATCGACCCGGCCGGTGCGACCGCCACCTCCGGCAAGGACTTCACCCTTGCCCCCGGCACGCTGACGTTCAAAGCAGGGGAGACGCGGAAGACAATCACGCTGCGGATCACCGACGACAAGATTCACGAACCAACCGAGACGGCCGCCATCCGGTTGTCGGCCCCGCTGAACGCCGGCCTCGGAACGGCGGACGTCTACACGCTCTCGATCACGGACAATGACTGAGCGACGGCAACGCAAAGTGGTTCCCGTCGGCGGCGGGGAAGCTGCCCAAAGAAAAACCGATTAAAAGCATCGGCCCCCATTGCCCGCGTGTCCTTCGTATGACAGAAGGATGACAATCCCGGAAGATGCCTCGTTGTTTCGCCGCCCCTATGTGCTTTACGTCTCCGGGCGGTTCTTCGGCACGCTGGCCAACACATCGCAGGCGGTCATCATTGCCTGGGAAGTTTACGAAATCGCCTGTCAATCGATGTCCGTGGCGGAAGCCTCGTTCGTCGTGGGGATGATCGGCCTGGCGCAATTCCTGCCGCTGTTCTGCCTCACGCTGGTCGCCGGTGAAACGGCCGACCGATACAACCGCCGTCTCATTCTCACGCTCTGCTACCTGACACAACTTCTCACCTCCGGGGGTCTGGCGCTCCATTCGGAATTTGGCGAAGGGCTGTGGCCGATTTTTGCCATCTCCGCGCTGTTCGGCTCCGCGCGGGCCTTCTTCCAGCCAACGGCCAGCGCGCTTGGCCCGATGCTGGTTCCAAGTGAATTGCTGCCTCGCGCGATTGCCACCAACTTGCTGGCTGCCCGCAACCGCATCGGGATGAAAATGTTCGTCGCGGTGGCTGTCTTCGGTTTGATGACTTTGGTGTTCGCTTGCTCCCGGTCGTTCCCGCTGTCGATGGCGTGTCTGGCCGTGCTGGGCGGAGCCGACATGGTGTCTGTGTTCACCCGTCAAAGTTTGGTGCAGATTGCCACTCCCGACCGGATGCGCGGCCGGGTGTCGGCCGTATCGCCCTTGTTCATCGGGGCGTCGAACGAGTTGGGGGAATTCGAGAGCGGAGTCGCCGCCCGGTTCCTCGGCCCGGTCGGCGCCGTGGCGTTCGGCGGCGTCGGCTCGTTGCTGGTGACCGGCACATGGGTGTGGCTGTTCCCGTCTTTGCGGGAGGCCGACCGGCTGGGCTGAGATCACGACAATCATCAGACATCGCGTCTGGTTTGCTCTGTCTTTCCCGTCTAAAATAACGTGATTCGCCGTTGGCCGCATTTTCAGTGACAGCTTGGATCTCCTCGGGAACATCAGGCGCCGGAGTTGATGAAGGACAGCATGAACGGACTCGCCAAGGAACAACCCTCCCCGGACGACCGTCTTCGGAACGACGAGGCGCTGCGCCGGAGCGAGGAGCGGTATCGCGCCTTGGTCGAGGCCGCCAGCCAGGCCGTGTGGTCGTGGGTTCCGGGTGGAGATGCGGGCGATTTCACGCGCGCCCAACAGTGGTGGGAGGAGTTGACCGGCCAGTCGCTGGAAGAACAATCGGGGGGCCACGAAGGCTGGCTAAAGGTCATCCATCCGGACGACCGCGAGGCCACGGCCAACGCCTGGCGGGAATCAATCGCCACCGGCAAGCCCTATCACGTCGAGTATCGGGTCCGTGGCCGGGCCGGGGACTGGCGGCATGTTCAGGCGCGCGGCATCCCCATCCTGTCGCCGTCCGGATCGGTGCGGGAATGGGTCGGCACACTCAACGAAGTCACCGACCAACGCCGGGCCGAGACGGATCATAAACGAATTGAAGCCGCCTTGCGCGAAAGCGAAGAACGGCTGCGGCTGGCGCTGGACGCCGGAGGCATGGGTGTCTGGGCATGGGATATTGTCACCGGCCAAATCACTTGGTCGGACCGGGTCGCTGAATTTTACGGCATGCGGCCGGGCGAGTTCGACGGGACATTCGCCATGTTCGCCAGGCACTTGTATCCCGAAGATGCGGAACGCGCGGGGGACGCGATTCGAGCCTGTGTGGAGAGGAACGCCCCTTACCTGATCGAATACCGGATCGTGCGGAAAGACGGAGATGTCCGATGGATTCACTCGGCGGGAAAGGTCGTGCGAGACGATGCCGGGAAGCCCCTGCGCATGATCGGCGCCACTTCGGACATCACCGATCAGAAACGCGCCGAGGAGCAATTCAAGCAAAGCGAGGAGCGGTTGCGGCGCGATGCCGAGGCGGAGCGACAACGGCTGGCCGATGTGTTTCAAAACGCCCCGTCGTTCATGTGCGTGCTGCGGGGCGCCGACCATGTCTTCGAGAGGGCCAACAACCGTTATTTTGAATTGCTGGGCGGCCGCGACATCATCGGCAAGCCAGTGCGGGCGGCGATTCCGGAAATTGAGGGGCAGGGATTCTTCGAACTTCTCGACCGGGTTTACGAAACCGGCGAGCCTTATATCGGCTCGAACATTCGGGTCACGTTGCTTCGCGGCGGACATTTGGAAGAGCGGATTCTGGAGTTCATTTACCAACCTCTGCGGGAGCCGAACGGCGAGGTGGGCGGCATCCTTGTGCAAGGCATCGACCTGACCGACCGGGTACGGGCCGAGATTGAACGGGCCAGTCTGGCGAAAACCCTTGAACTCGCCTTGGAAGCAGCCGAGTTGGGCACGTGGGACTGGAATCCGCAGACCGATCAGATCATCCTGTCAGGCCGGGGAGCCGAGATTTACGGACTGCCGCCGGGCCAAACATTCACACGCGAGTGGATGCGAGGGCTGATGCGCCCGGACCACCGGAACCTCACGCGAGAGGCAGCCGGCCGGGCGGTGAGCGAGAAGGCCGAGTACGACATGGAGTACCCGCTCGAAAACTCCAAGTGGGTTTCGGCCCGCGGCCGCGGCGTGTACGACGCGGATGGCCGCCTGACCCGGATGCTCGGGGTGGTTCAGGATGTGACCGCCCGCAAAGCGGCCGAGACGGACATCCGGGCGAGCGAGGTGCGCTACCGCGTGCTGGTGAACACCACCTCGGACGTGGTGTACCGCATGAGCGCCGACTGGGCGGTGATGCAACCGCTCGACGGGCGCGGCTTGGTCGCCAGCAACACCGAGCCCAAACGCGACTGGATGGAGAGCAATTTGCCCGCGTTTGTGCATGCCCGCGTGCGGGAAGCCATCGGCGAGGCCATCCGAAACAAGCAGATGTTCGAGATGGAGCATCAGGTCAACCGCGCCGACGGCACGCTCGGATGGACGTTCTCGCGGGCCGTTCCCATCCTCGACGCCGACGGCAACATTGTCGAATGGTTCGGCACGGCGCGGGACGTGACCGTCCAGAAGCAAGCCGAGGAAGAACTGGCGCGAGTGACCGCCGAGTCGGAACGCCGCAAGCGACTGTACGACACGGCCCTTTCCAACACGCCCGACTTCGTCTATTTGTTTGGCCTCGACGGGCGGTTCACCTATGTGAACAAGTCGCTCCTCGATCTATGGGGCAAAGAGTTGTCAGAGGCGGTCGGGAAGAACTTCTTCGACCTAGATTACCCGCCCGAACTGGCCGAACGGCTTCAGCGCCAGATCCGACAGGTCATCGACACGCGGCAGCCCCTTCGGGACGAGACGCCGTACACCAGCGCGGCCGGCACTCGCGCCTACGAATACATTTTCGTGCCGATTTTCGGCGCCGATGGCGCGGTCGAAACGGTGGCCGGTTCCACCCGCGACATCACCGAACGCAAGCAAACCGAGGAGGCGTTGCGCGCCAGCGAGGGACGGTTCCGCACGACGGCCGACCATGCCCCGGTTCTGATCTGGATCGCCGACACCACGAAAGCGCATGTGTGGTTCAACAAGCCGTGGCTGTCGTTCACCGGCCGGACGATGGCCCAAGAACAGGGAGACGGTTGGGCCGCCGGGGTCCATCCCGAGGACCAGGCCCGCTGCCGGGAGATTTACACCACGAACTTCGACGCCCGCAAGGCGTTCACGTTGGAATACCGCCTCCGGCGCCACGACGGCCAGTATCGGTGGATGCTCGGCAACGGCCTGCCTCTGAACGGGGCCGACGGGGAGTTCATGGGCTACATCGGATCGTGCGTGGATGTCCACGACCAAAAAGAGACCGAAGCGGCCCTGCGGGAATCCGACCGGAAGAAAGACGACTTCATCGCCTTGCTGGCTCACGAACTGCGCAACCCGCTGGCTCCCATCCGCAACGGTCTTCAGGTGATCCGGCTGTCGGAAGACCGGGCGACCCTTGACCGGTCCCAGGCGATGATGGACCGGCAACTTTCGCACATGGTGCGGTTGATCGACGACCTGCTCGACGTGTCCCGAATTGGCCGCAACAAGATGGAACTGCGCCGGACGCGGATCTCCCTGGCCGACGTGGTCAACAGCGCCGTGGAAACGGCCCGCCCCGCGATTGACGAGGCGGGACATGAACTGGCCGTCTCCATGCCCAAGGATCAAGTCTTCCTTCACGCGGACCTGACACGGCTTTCGCAGGTGTTAAGCAACCTCCTCACGAACAGCACCAAGTACACCGGGCGGGGAGGCCGTGTCTGGCTGTCAGCCAGGCAGTCTGAAAGTGTGGTGGTCGTGTCGGTGCGGGACAACGGCATCGGCATTCCGGCCGATTCGATACCGACCATTTTCGACATGTTTTCGCAGGTTGACCGCAGCATCGAGCGAAGCACGGGCGGCCTCGGAATCGGGCTGGCGTTGGTGAAGGGGCTGGTAGAGATGCACGGCGGGACCGTTTCGGCCGAGAGCGGGGGGCAGGGGCATGGCAGCACGTTTACCGTTACCCTGCCGACGATGGCGGAGCAGACGGCGGTCGCCGATTTGTCAACCGGGGAGATTTCCGTCAGCTCGGGAGCGAAGCGACGAATCCTTGTGGTGGACGACAACCGGGATGGCGCCGAGTCGCTGGCCATGATGCTGGAACTCATCGGCAATGACATCGCGATGGCGCATAATGGCCTCGAAGCAGTCGAGCGGGCCGGGCATTTCCGGCCCGAAGTGATCCTGATGGATGTGGGGATGCCCAAACTTAACGGGCTGGAAGCCACAAAGCGAATCCGCGAACACGCCTGGGGTCGGAATATGACGATCATCGCCTTGACCGGCTGGGGACAGGAAGCCGACCGGGAACGATCCCGCAAGGCCGGATGCGACGGGCACTTGGTCAAACCGGTGGACTTGTCTGATCTCGAAAGGCTGTTGGGAGAGTTGGAAGGGGCGGGTAACAACCGGCTTTGGCAGTGACTTCCCCGTTCGTGGGCGACGCCGCTTGCGTCGCGTCTTGAACCGGGGCATCGGTTCCCCGCGACGCAAGCGGCGCCGCCTATAAATTCTCCGGCTTAAACTTCCGTTTGTGGCTCACGTTCTTTCCCGACACCATGAACACCCCGTCACCCCGAGTGGGACTCAAACCAAATCAAATCAACCGCGGCAAAAGTGGCAACGGGATTCAAACCTCGCAAAATACCGATTTGATAGATAGTTGCGGCAATCGGCGGCATTCAATCCACGATTGTGCCGACCAATTGAACCTGAAAATTTCGCTAATTCAGGCCAAATCGCAGAATTCAGAAATCAGTCCGAGCTGACAGGATTTGAACCTGCGACCTCTTGGTCGCCGAACCTGTCATTCTATGGTCGGATTCCGTAAATATAAGCTATTCCATATGTTATGGATCGAACACCTCACCCAATCGGCCGCCTTTCCTGCCACATTTTCGTCTGTTTCACAGCAAGTTACGCATGTTTTTAAGAGGAAAGCCTGTCCGGCAAAAGACACTCACAGCCAGGCTGAAAACGCAGGATCAGGAAGAAATGACGAAAAATCCACAAAATCGCGATCAGGCGATAGACTTTGGCAGAAAGATAAACATTTCGACAGAAATGAATTGCCAGTGTTCGTTCTCCAACTTTTCTAAACTGGGTGATTGCCCATGTGATTTGTCCCGGTATTTCTAGTTTGGATGTCTGGCTTATTTATCAGATAGATTGTTGTTGCCCACAACCTCCAACCCCAAAATTATCGATCTTCAGACACCTGTGATTCATTGAACTAAAATCCTTGAATTTAGGCCGTTGAATCCTTGAGTTATAAGTTCTCAATTTCGCAAGAATAGCAACTATTTAGTTGTGTGTATTTGCGCGCATAAACCCCTCAATAGTTCGGATATGCCCATGAACATGGACCGTGGTTTTCCCAAGCGTTATTTATCCCGCCTTTTTTCCCGGCTTGAGAACCAAAATCGCACGACGCGAAAATCCCGGCTCGCGATCCTTCCGCTGGAAGAGCGACTGGTTCCCACTGCGGTGCCTTCCCCCGTCGCCAACATCGACTACAAAGTCGACGAAGGTGGCAACGGAGTTGAAGACGCCCTGGTGATGCTGATCGGAGGCGAGGGGGAGAGCAGCGGGCCGGAGGCAACCGATTCCGAGGGATTCGCGCATCTCGTTTCCACACCCACGGTCACTCCCGGAGTCGCAGGGACGGCCTTTTGGGGGGTCGATGTCGTCTTGCCGCCGGGATATGACTTTTTCATCAGCAAAGATTTTGCGATGTTTAGTCCATATTGGAACGGGGTCGGCGTGGGAAATGCCGTCACGCTCACAGTCATCACGAACGAAACCCCGATTCTCCCTGATTGCACGCCTCCCGGCGCCAACCTGTTGCCCCAATCGGCCCCTGACAATGCCAACGCCCCGACCGCGGGCGAAAGCGCCAGCAAGGCGGGTGTCCGATATTTCGACGGGGTTATTTCCCCGACCTACGAGGACCTCTCTTCCGCATCCGATGATTTCTTTGACTCCTCCGAAGATCCGTCGTGGAACGACGCCGGGATGCCTTGGGGCCAGACGCGCAGTTGGAGCAACCAAGTCGTTTACAGTGATTTCGGCGTCCTGTCGATGGACGGTTACGGGCGCTACGTCGACGGATCGGGCACCGGCAGCCTGTCGCTAAACCAACGCCTGGGCCGGGGATGGGTCAACAACATGCTGCCCCGTCTGCGGTTTGTCGGGAACGATTTTTTCGAGTCCGGAACCTCGGACGCCGGCATCTACTTTCGCAAGACCGGCGCCGACACCTGGGCTCCCCCGCTCAACCTGCAATCAACAGCCGTGAGCGACGACGGTGAAATCACAATCGCCGACGAAACAGGAAACAAAACGGTCTTTTATGACAACACGGCAACACCCGCCAATCTTCGCGGCCAGTTAAAGCGGTACGTCGCCGCCAACGGCGAGACAACGTCCGTGACCGACTACACGGACAACGGAGATGTCGCCGAAATACAGAGGGTACGAGGCGACCATGTCGAGTCGTGGCTGTATGGCTACGGAACCGGTTCCGTGATGTCGAAATACATGACCGGCGTTTCGCTGCGCCGGTCGGACGACGGGGGAGCCACCTGGCGGGACATTCGCGCCGTCGAGTATCGTTACACGTCATGGACCGGGCTAAATTCGCCCGCCAACCAGATCGAAGCCGCGATTGTCCACGACGGGAGCCTGTCCGATCCTGCATTGGAGACGAAGTATTATCGTTATTATTCAAACGGCGACGCCAATGGTTATCAGAGCGCGTTGAAATACGAAGTGAGCAGTGAGTCGTTTGACCGGTTGGCGGCGGCCTATGGAGTCACCATTGACACGGTCGACAGTCTCACGGACGCCCAAGTTGCCGTCTATGCGGATGGATATTTTGAATACACAACCGACCATCGAGTCAAGAAAGTAGTGTCCCAGGGAACCGGCTGTTCGGTGTGTTCCAGCGGCCAGGGAACGTACCAATATTCCTATTACACCAATCCGCATTACGGCCAGCAGGACGCCCCGGTCGATGATCCGGGGCGTTTTGGCGAGTGGCGGATTCGCACCACGGAGACCCTGCCGGACGGCAATCAAAACATTGTTTACACCAATAACTTGGGACGGGTCATTCTCAAGGTGTTTGTTGACGGCTCAAACCAGAAATGGGAAACCTACACCCGGTTTGACTCCGAGGGGCGTGTGATTTGGACGGCGGATGCCGCCGCGGTGACCGGCTATGACGAGCAATACGCGGACTTGTTGCATCGCGTGAACGGGAACTTTGAGTTTTTGAGCGACGGCGCCGGCGAGATCCGGGAATATCACTACGGGTCTGTCACGACGGCCACCGAATCACAAGCTGGGGATGTGCTGGGATATTTGAAGGACACATCCCGTCGGCATGGCGAAATGGGCGCCAGCGAACTGCTCGGCGGGAAAAAATATTTCAGTCACACGGCCAACGGGGTGACCATTCACCCCCTGGCGTCTGAAACCGCCTATCCCGAGGCTCCCCAGCCGGAAACGACCACTGATGACTTCTCCTCCCTCGACGACTGGACCCTGACGGGGGGGACATGGCAGGAATCGGATGGCGTGCTGTCTCAATCGAAGGCCACGGGCACCGACCTCAAGGCCGCCGTCCTGAACGATCATGCCTGGGAGGCCGACCAGGAGATCGTGGCATCGGTGCGGGCGGATTCGTGGACGCCGGGGATCTTTGTCCGGGCCGGGGTGAGCGTGCGGGCGAACCCGTTGACCGGCCAGGGCTATGGCATGATGTTTTTCGGAACGGATCAGATTCAATTCGTGGACGAAGGGGTGCAATGGGGCAACTCCTATTCATTTCACTGGGAGACCGGCGTCTGGTATCGCTTCCGCCTGCAAATCCAAGCCGGGGTGTTGCGCGGGAAAGTATGGGAGGAAGGTGACACAGAGCCGGGTTCCTGGATGTTCACCCAGTCGGGCTGGGGCAGCAAACCGAGCGGGAACCCCGCACTCAACGGCGGTGGCGAGGCCGTTCTGGGTGGCAGTTCCACGGCTTCCTTCAAAGACGTTCAAGTTTCGGAAACCTCCCATCCTTCGTTGGGATCATCGCAGCCCACCGATGACTTCTCGGCAACCGCCGACGGCTGGACGTTAATCGGGGGGGCATGGACGAAAGGCGGGGGAATCTTCTCGCAGACCAACACGGACGTGGGTCCTCCGAAGATCGCCGTCCTGACGGACCGGACGTGGGGGACGGACCAGGAGATCGTGACGTCGCTGCGGGTGGACTCGTGGGTGGACGGGAACAACGCTTGGGCCGGGGTGAGCGTGCGTGCGAATTCGCTGACGGGCCTGGGCTACAGCCTGGTGTTCAACGGAACGGACCAGGTGCGGTTCCTGGACTGCGGGGTGCAATGGGGCAACACATATTCGTTCGACTGGGAGACCGGCGTCTGGTATCGCTTCCGGTTGCGGATCGAGGATGACGTTTTGTACGGGAAGGTGTGGGAGGTCGGCGACGCGGAACCGGGCTAGTGGATGTTCACCCAGACAGGGTGGGGCACCAAGCCGGCGGGCAGCCCCGCCCTCAACAGCGGCGGCACCGGCACGGGCAGCGGCAATTCCACCGTCTCGTTCGACGACGTCGAAGCGGCTGGTTCGCCGACGCCGGTCGATGTCACCACGAGTTCGTCCAGGCCGTTTGGATCCGTCGTCCCCGGCTCTGGCTGGACCATCATTGGCGGGGCCTGGGCGGCGCAAGATGGAATTTTTTCTCAAACCAACACATTAAACGCCGACGGCAAAAAAGCCCTGCTCACCTCGCCGGCCTGGGGGGAAGATCAGGAGATCGTGGCCTCGGTGCGGGTGGATTCGTGGACGGACGGGGTTTATGCGCGGGCGGGGGTGAGCGTCCGCACCGATACCTCAACCGGACAGGGCTACGGCCTGGTGTTCAACGGGACGGACCAGGTGCGGTTCGTGAATGACGGGGTGCAATGGGGCAACACCTACTCGTTTGACTGGGAGACGGGTGTTTGGTATCGCTTCCGGCTGCGGATTGAAGGAACCACGTTGTTCGGAAAAGTGTGGGCGGCCGACGATTCGGAACCGACGAAGTGGATGTTCCGGCAGGACGGGTGGAAGGACAAGCTCACGGGCGCGCCGGCCTTGAACGGCGGGGCGGCCGCCACGGGCAACGGAAATTCGACCGTTTCCTTTGCGGAAGTCGAGGCGAGGAATTACGTGCCCGCCATCGGCCGCACGACGACGTATTCCTACGAATGGTTCGGCGGAGCCTCGGCCACGCAGGCAAGCCGGGTGATCAAGCATTCTCCGGTCGTGAGCGCGGGTGAAAACGGTCCCGGCGCCGCGGACTTGGACACGACCGTGTATGACGAACTCGGGCGGCCAGTCTGGTTGAAAGACGGCGATGGTTACCTGCACTATCTGGCCTATGATCCGGCGACCGGAGCCATCATCAAGGAAATCACGGACGTCGACACCTCCGTCACCGCGGATTTCGCCGATTTGCCATCCGGATGGGTCACTCCTGTCGGCGGCGGACGCCATCTCAAAACAGTGACCACGGTCGACAAACTCGGCCGGCCGACCCATGTCGTTTATCCGGACGGCTCGGAGGATTACACGGTTTATGACGACGTCAAGGCCGAGGCCCGAATCTATCGCGGCTGGACGGGGACCACGACAACCGGACCGGTCGAAGTGATCCGACGGGACCGTGTCGGCGGGGATGTCACCGTGGGCGGTGTCACAAGACGCTACACCTACACGGAACGCCTGATGATGGCCCCCGCGGCCATTGCGGTTGATGGCGAAGACCGGCCGACCGGCGCCGAGGCCATTTCCAACGTGCTCACCCTGACCCGGGATTATGTCAACCAGGCCGGCCAGTCCGTCTGGCATGATGAATATTTCAACTTGTCCGGCCTCGATTATCTCGACATCGGGGGACAGCCGGTGTTTGAACTCGGCGCGGCCGGGGTCAACTATCTGCGAACGACGACGGCTTACGACCAGCGGGGACGGGCCAATCGCGTCCAGACTCCCGACGGGGTCATCACCCGGATCGTGTATGACGGGCTTGGCCGCCGGGTCAGCGACTGGATCGGGGATGACGACACCCCCGTCAGCGGTTGGTGGTCGCCGGTTAATCCGGCCGGCATGGTTCCCGTGACCGAGTATGAGTACGACAACGGCGGCACGGGGGCCGGAAATCTGACGAAGGTGACCCATCACCCGGGCGGGCTGGAAGCCGACCGTGTCACCCAATCTTGGTATGACTGGCGGGGACGTCCGGTCGCGGTCAAGGAAGGTGTCGAAACAATCGAGGCGACGGAGATGAACCGTCCCCTGACGTATCTCGACTACGACAATCTGGGCCAGATGGTGCGGACACGGCTCTATGACGGGGACGGGATCACCCCGGCCGACGCGGACTCGGACGGCGTTCCGGACGCGCCGTCGGCCTCCCTGCTACGTTCACAATTCGATTACGGCCTGGATGGCATGGGCCGGACCTATCGCATCTCGCAATACGGCGTCGATCAGGCGACCGGCGAGGTCTCCGAGTCCCCGCTCGTGACCGACTTCTGGCACGACCATCGGGGGCTGACGGTCAAGACCGCCCGTCCCGGCGGACTGGTCGAAAAAACAGCATATGACGGCGCGGCCGCGAAGATCAGCACGTATTTGACGGACGGAGGCGGCGATTCCGGATGGGCCGACGCCCTCACCCTGACTGGCGACAAAGTTCTGTCCCAAACGGAATACGAACTCTCTCCCAACGGCCAGGTGATCCGGACGGTGGCCAAGGACCGCGTTCACGGGGAAACGGGAACCGGCGCCCTCGGCACTCCGACAACGGGGGTGCGGGCGAGGGTTGTTTACGCGGGGTATTATTATGACGCGGCCGGCCGGTTGATTGCCAGCGCGGACGCTGGGACCAACGGCGGGACGGCCTGGACCCGGCCGGTTGATGTTCCGACCGGCACGGACGATCTCTTGGTGACGACGTTTGGCTTCGACGAGGCCGGCCGGACCAACGCGACGACCGCCCCGGACGGAGTGACTGATCGGACGGTCTTTGACACCCTCGGGCGGGTGGTCAGCCAGACGCTCGCCGACGGCACGGCGGATGCTTTCACGACGGAATACGATTACGACGCGCAAGGCCGGCTGTCGACCGTCACTGCCCCCGGCGATCGCGTCACCAGTTACGGCTATGACAACCTTGGCCGCGCGGCTTCGGTGACCCGGGCCGACGGCACGTTGATCGCCCAAACCACGGAAACGGCGTACAACTTGCTCGGGGAGGCGATTTCGGTCACCGAGCCGGGCGGGGCCGTGACCGCCACGGCTTATGACGCGGTCGGTCGTCCGGCGGCCGTCACCCGCGCGGCGGGAACGTTGCTGGCCCAGACCCCGACCAGGAGGTATGACGCCCTCGGACGAGTCGTGACCTCCACGGATGCCTCCGGACAGGCCACCACGACGGCCTATGACGACATCAACCGAACGATGACGGTGACAGACCCCACGGGAAGGACCTGGACCACCGTCTACGACCTCGCCGGGAACCAGGTCTCCGTCACCGACCCGGATGACAAGACGACCACGTCCGATTTCGATTTGCTCGGCCGGGTGACCTCCGTCACCGACGCCCTGTCGGAAGTCACGAATTATGAGCACACGGTCACCGGCGACCGGGACGCGGTGATCGATCCCGAAGGCAATCGAACCGAGACGGTTTACGACGGCTTTGGGAGAACCGTGGCGGTCGTCGATCCGCTGACGAAAGAAACAACCACCGCGTATGACCGGGCCGGGCGGGTGGTTTCGACGACCGACCGCCTCGGTCGCCGACGCGAATTTGGCTACGACGATCTGGGCCGACAGGTTTCCGAAAGCTGGTATTCTCCGGGCAACACGCTGGTTCAAACCCAAACCTACGGGTATGACGACGCCGGCAACCTCACGGAGGCCACGGACCCGGACGGCAGTTACACAATCACCTATGACAAGCTCGACCGGCCGGTCACCGTGGAGGAGCCGTTCGGGCTGACGCTGAGCTTCGGCTACGACGCGGCGGGGAACCGCGCCACCGTCTCCGACGACCAGGGAGGCGAACAAACCTCGGTGTTCGATCTGTTGCACCGGCTGACCTCGCGTTCAATGGACACGTCGGCGGCGGAGGCCCGGGTCGATTTCGGGTACACGCCGCAGAATCGAACCGACACCCTGACGCGATATTCCGACCTGGCCGGGACCACGGCGGCCGGGACCACGGATTTCGCCTACGACGACGCCGGCCGGACAACCGGGATCGTCCATCGCAACGCCTCCAGTTCGGTCCTGGCTGATTTTGGCTACGACTACGACGAGGCCGGCCGGCTGACTTCACGGACCGAGAACTATGTCACGACGACATTTGCGTATGACGCCGCCGACCAGCTCGTTCAGGACGGGGCCACCAGCCATGATTATGACGGCTCCGGAAACCGGACGGACGCCGGGTATGTGACCGGCGACGGCAACCGTTTGGAATCGGACGGGACGTGGTCTTACACCTACGACGATGCCGGCGAGATGGTGAAACGGTCGAAGGGAGAATCGGCCGAAACCTGGACTTACGGGTACGACCACCGGGGCCAGATGGTGTGGGCCGAAAAACGGGCGACCGACGGCGGCGCGTTGTCGTTGCGGGTGGAATACTCCTACGACGCCTTCGGCAACCGTATCCGGCGCGTGGAGAAGGACGGAGCCGGGGCGACCGTCGCCGACCAGCGGTTTGCCTATGACGGCTGGGACACCGCCAAGCCGGCGAATTCGGCCGGGACGGCGAACTTCGACGTCTGGGCCGACCTGGACACGGACGGCGACGTCATGACTCGCCGGATGTTCGGAACCGGGCCGGACGAGTTGCTGGTCCGGCTGGATTCGGGCGGGACCACCGCGTGGTACGGAGAGGACAGCCAGGGATCGGTGCGTCTGGTGTGGGACAACTCCGGCACGATTGTCGGGGACCGGTCGTTCAATGGCTTCGGGTCCGTCGTCTCGGAATCGGGGGCGGGGCTGGACCGCTACGGCTATGCCGGGCGGGAATGGGATGCCGAACTGGGCCTGCAATACACACGGGCCCGGATGTACGATCCGTCGACCGGGCGGTTTCTGACGGAAGACCCGCTGGGCCAGTACGCGGGGGACGTGAACGTCTACCGCTACGTCGGCAACAGCCCGCTCGACGCCACCGACCCCAGCGGGCAGGTGGCGTGGTTTGTCCCCATGCTCGTGGGGGCGGGATTGGGAGTTGGCTTCAACGGTCTCAACAATCTGGCCCAAGGCAAGGGCTGGGATCATTTCTTCGACGGAGCGGCACAGGCGGCGGTGGCAGGCGCGGTGGCGGGAGGGTTGTTTGGACCTTTTGTGGGCACGGGAATGAGTTTGCCTCTCGCCGGGGCATGGAGCGGATTGTTTGGAAGCCTTGCGGGACTGTACGCCGATGCGGCGTTCAAGGGAAGAACGCCGACATTTCCTGAAACGGTGGAAGCGGCGGTTGCCGGTTGGATCGTTGGTTGGTTCGGTGGCAAAATAGCATCGAAGCAACATTGTCCAATTCGGAGTTCGGAACCCAAGGCATTCCCACGAACATCTCCTTCGGGTCAAATCGCATCGGAATCTTCCACAGCTACCCCAAGTGCCAAGTTTGCTAAGCAGCTAGCCGGGGTTCTTTGTAACATTTTGACCGGAGTCGATGGCGGTAGCGTTCAAAGCCGTCCTCGACGGCCTGTTTCAAATCGGCCTTGGTGGTGAAACTGCGGACGGGCATCTCGTGATGCTTGACCTGTTTGAACACGGGTTCGATCCGGTTGAGTTCGGGGCGGTACGCCGGCAGGTAATAGAGGTAGATGCCCTGCTTCGCCAGTTCCGGCCTCGCCGCTTTGGTCACCTTGCTGGTGTGGATGCCGGCGTTGTCCAAGACCACGACTCGCGGGACGGCGGCCATCGGCAGGTTCCGAAGATAGTGAACCAAGTCGTCGGCGGTCAGCGTCCGCTCAAACGGGACGGCCGCGAGGTCTGGGACAGGGGCGAACGGCTCGTACG
>NZ_JH636439.1:40827-41158 GCF_000255705.1 Zavarzinella formosa DSM 19928 | reverse complement strand
GAAGGTGCAACATGAAACATTATACCCATCCCCGGCTAGCTGCTTAGGCTTGTCGAAGATCCGCTGGACAATCCATTGATCACGAATACACCTCGATTGACTCACGATGTCATCGGCAGGTTTGAACTTGCAACTGCGATCAATAGCAACCCGATTAGTGCAAGGTATTATCGTCTCGCTAACGACCTACTGCTTCGGAGGTAAGGAAAGCTATTGAATGCGGAGTTGTTTGTGGTAATTGATTTCTCATGCGAAGCAAAGGAACTGCTTCCGAATTGGAAGCGCGGCGGCAGCTTGCCATTAAGAAAGCGCAGGATGGCTGGACCCAAGG
>NZ_JH636439.1:40576-40814 GCF_000255705.1 Zavarzinella formosa DSM 19928 | reverse complement strand
CGACGGTCGCCAAGTGGATGGCCCGGCACCGGCAGGAAGGCGACGCCGGATTGGCGTCGAAACCGACACCGGGGCGCCCCCGGTTCTTGACGCCGGAGCAGGAACACCAAATCCTTGGATGGCTGGCGGAGAAGCCAACCGCCCACGGCTTTCGCACCGATCTTTGGACGGCTCGGCGTGTGACCGAATTGATTTGTCGACGATTCGGTGTGCGGTATCATCCGGACTACCTGCGGGC
>NZ_JH636439.1:38016-40267 GCF_000255705.1 Zavarzinella formosa DSM 19928 | reverse complement strand
GCCACCGAACCCGATGGCTTCTACACGACGGACAAGGTCATCGAATTTCTCCGAGCACTTTTGAAGCATCTTCGGGGCAGGGTGGTCGTGGTTTGGGATCGCGGCAGCAACCATAAAGGCCCGCTCATGCGGAAGTTCCTGTCGCGGAATCGTCGGCTCGCCTTGGAGATGTTGCCACCTTGGGCGCCCGAACTGAATCCGGTCGAGCCGGTCTGGTCATGGCTGAAGTATGGCGAACTGGCTAACTTCGTTCCCGTTGACACCGAAGTGCTGGACCACGAAATCTTAGATCGGCTCTTCGGATTGAAATTTGATCCGGAGCTTCTGCGATCGCTGTGGGAACGATCCGATTTGCCGTTCCCGCAGAAAGTGACTCAATAGCTTTCCTTACCTCCGAAGCAGTAGGTGTGGATATTCGACTGAATCGTGGACCTATTCCTCGGGATCCAGTCAGCGGAAGGCCAATCCTTGGTGAATTCAATCCTCAATCGGCGCCGGGTGAAATCAGGCTCTTATACATGAACCCATCGGCAGTGTCTCATCCTCTAACGGGAGATAATTCTTCCGTCAGAGGATGGCTCCATGATTCGCATTCAACTGCCCGATTCCAAGGCCAAGCGCCTCGACGCCTTGTTCCGATCCACGGACGACCCGAAACTTCGGCATCGTCTCCAGATCGTTCTGATGGTTCACCGGGGGCGTCCCCGCCAGGACATCGCCACGGACTTGGGCGTTCATCGCAAGACCGTTACCCGATGGATCAACGCCTATTGTGAGGGGCGGGTTGGACGAACTCCGGTCCGAACAGCCCAAGCGACAACCCGGCCGCATTCCAGCCTCACTGGCTGATGAAGTCCGTCAATGGGTGATCGACGGGCCGGCGAAACAAGGGTTGGACCGGGCCAACTGGACTCACGAGGAACTCGCCGCCCATTTGCTCAAGACCAAGAGCATCCGGACTTCCCGCAGCGCCGTCCAGCGGTTTTGCTCGAAGATTGACATCCGGTTATATCGTCCGACGTATCGTCACCTGCGGGGCAACCCCGACAAGCAGGCCAGGGCCCGGGAGGACCTGGCGGACTTGGGAAAAAGGCGGCGGCCGGTGAACTCGTCCTCCTGAGTCAGGACGAGGCCCGCTTCCCGATGGTCCCGACGCTGGCCGCCACGCTCGGGGTCAAAGGCCACCGGCCCACGGTCGGAAGCCGTGACAACAAGGATCTCCTTTATGTGTTCGGAGTCGTCAATCTGGTCACGGCCGCCGTTCACGCCAACACCTTGGAAAGTCCCCAAAACGCGAAACGAAAGACCGGCCAAAGCAAAAACCGGCGGATGCAACACGCGTTCGCCGATCACCTCCGCCATGTGGGAAGAATGTATCCCAAGGACCGTCATCCCTTGGTGGTCCTGCTGATTGACAATGCCCCCTGGCATCGGGGAAAACTGATTGACGAAGCACTGGCCGAGAATCCGCATCTGCGATTGGAGCGGCTGCCCAGTTATAGTCCGCAGCTGAATCCGATCGAACGGTTCTGGAAGAAACTGCGTCGGCGGGCGACCCACAACCGACTGTTCGACACGCTGGCTGACCTCAAGTCATCCATTCGATCCAGCGTGAAATATTTCCAAACTGTCCGGAGCAAGGTTCGGAGTTTGATCGTTGGACGACCCAAACCGAACAACATCAAATGAGACAATCTCTATGGGTTCATGTATCAGACGGCGGTGTTGCGGAAATATCGAAGCCAATAATCGCTTACTCAAACATTTTGACGCAAGAAACCCCGACACCCGTTTTAGGCAAAAAGAACGATTGATGACGAGAGATCGCGACGATTTATTCGCGGCTGTCGAAACGGCGGCGGCCCGGGGCGGGGGCCGGGTCGATGACTTCTTTGCCGGGGAAGCTCTTGGCCGATTCCGGCCCCATCTCGTCCAGGCAGACTACGATCGAGCCGTCGGGCGGCTGGGTGTAAAGGGTTTCGATCGCCGCTTTTTTTGGCGAACTCCGGATCGACCCGGGAGCCGAACCACGTCTCCTAGTGCAGGTTCAAGCGACCTTTTTCCGTTTCTTGGGCGGGTCCGTCTGCTGAAGATGTTGATGTTGGTTGCAGCCGTAGTAATCGCACGCCCGTGTTTCGACCTCCGAGGCGCTCAACACCCGCTCCGGTTGCACGATGGCCCGTTTGCCATGCACCCATTTGGGCTCGATCGTGTTCAGCCACGGACTCTTGCTTGGCAGCCGGCACGTCAC
>NZ_JH636439.1:35716-36854 GCF_000255705.1 Zavarzinella formosa DSM 19928 | reverse complement strand
CGCCCAGCCGGCGGGCAATGTGGGCTGGCTTCTCGCCATCGGCCAAGGCCAGGAGGATGGCGGCCCGTTCGACGACGCGGGCTTCGGATTTACGAGAACGAGTCAGCCGGGTGAGTTCGGCCCGTTCCTCAGCCGTCATCTCCCGGAGACGTAGTGGCTTCCAAACACGTCGTGGCATGCGGAGATTCCTGCCAAAAATGAAGTGCCAAATAGTGTATGGATATTTGGCGGATGCACCACTAAATTTTCAGCCAAATTGCGTCATAATACATGAGCGGGATGTCTTCGCCATTGGACTCTGTTTTTCTTGGTGTTCAGCTTTGGAATCAGTCCTTGGCGGGCCGGGCCGGAACGGCTGTTGTCTCGCCCGCCACATTCCGATCAGAGCCCGCATCGAACACAGGCTCCCTTCGCCACTGTCAGCGCAACCAAACAGACGAAGCCGCCTGTGCCCGTCGGCGGGAAGACATCCCCTCGCGGCCGACCCGTCGCCGGCCGCCGCTCTTTCCCAAGGGTGCCGCCATGCCTAAGTTCGTGACGATTGAAGAGTACCACGTGACCATCCGCGTGCCGGCCGACTTGCCCGACGAAGCGGCCGACAAAATGCAGTCTCTTTTGGGCTCCCGGCCGTTTATGGCTCGCTTGCGGGCGGCCATGGCCGCCGTCATCGCCGACCACGCCCTGCTGGCCGCCGTCCGGGTGACCGTCACCCGGTGATCATCCGGGACTTTTCGGCGTCCAAGGAATCACGAAAAAATGTCCGCCGGCCGGGCACTTCCGGCGAAGACCGCGACACCTGTAAATGTCGGTGGAACGGACCCGGACTCCGGCCGGCTGAAGGTCAAAAAGACGGACCTGTTTGCGGCGTGTCCCGCCGTGAACGAGGCCCGGGGATTGTTGACACGGGATTGTTTTTAACCGGGCCCGCCCGCGTTCGCCTCCGGAAGGACGCGGACGGACCCCGTAACCGTCATGCTCGTTGTTCCACCCGGCGGATGCCGGGCGCGATTCGCTTTTTCCAAGGCGGCCGTCCCCCCGGGACGGCCGCTCCTTTTCACGGGAGCTTCTCATGTTTCAGCGTCTCCGGCTCGAACGCCCGATGGCGTTTCTGGACATCGAATCCACCGGACCCAGCCCC
>NZ_JH636439.1:35474-35706 GCF_000255705.1 Zavarzinella formosa DSM 19928 | reverse complement strand
GAGCGGCGGCCCTGGTGCTGGACGCTCAGTTGCGGCGATATCGCGACCTGCCTTCCTCCGTCGGCGACCTCCACCGGCTCCTGGCCGGGGCCGACCTGGACGGCTGGTTCCGCGAAGATGACGGCCGGTTGGTGTTCGCCCGGGGAAAGCACGCCGGGCGGCCGTTTGCCGAGGTGGCCGAACGGCATCCCGACTATGTGAGATGGTTGTTGTCCCTCGACTTGCTCGACGA
>NZ_JH636439.1:28401-32449 GCF_000255705.1 Zavarzinella formosa DSM 19928 | reverse complement strand
TGGCCCGTGAGAAGCCGGGCGGCCGATTGAATGGTCTGAATGACATCATCCGTGAGTGGTGTCATGCCCGTCTCCTTCCCTGAGATGAGCATATTTAATCGACCAGGCAGGAAAATGGTAGGTCATTACCACGCAAATGCCTCCATGTGGTCCTGGACGTGCCCCGGGGGATCGGGATCGTCCGGTGGGACATGAATGTCCATTACGAACTGTCACAAACGCCGGGAGCCCTGGAACGGGACGCGTCCGGCGGGTTTGTCCCGTTCGCCGAATGCCCGGTCGCTTTGCGGGCCCGGTGCTTTCCGCACCTGGTCGGCTTGCTTCTGGAGTTGCGGAAGCGGACGGGCTGAGGCGGCCCGCCGGCTTTTTGCCGGAATCATCGGCCGCGTCCCGTTTTCCTTTTCCCTGTCTTGGAGAACCGCATGAAGAACAATCTTCCCGAGCCGGCAGCCCGTCCCTCCCCCGAACGGGAGGGCAAACGGCACCGGCTGGCGGAACTGGTCGGCCGGCTCGTCGCGAGGCATTTGTCAAACCGGCGGCGGCCGCCAGCCGCCGGGGAAGCCCGGCCGGAACCCGGCTTTTCCCCGGATCACCGCGATCCGGGGAAATAGTGACCGGCAAGGCCGGCCCGTCTCCGGAACGGCCGGAAGCCCGCCGTCGAACTCCCGAATCTTGGGGACTGCCCAAAAATATCTCCCCGGGAGTTGTTGAAACATCCCGGAGGCCGGATTCCCGGAAACAGGCGGCAGACTCCTTGGTGACCGCATGCGGGTGGAGAGTTTGCAAGGATCCGATTTTTTCCTCCCCAAGGCGGCTGTTCTTGACCGGGTTCGCACAAACATCGGCTATTTCCCGTGTTTGCCGGTGGCCGGCTGACTTTCCGGAGGACTCCGGGGTTGCCCGCCCGGCGATCCGCGGCCTTGGGGTTGTCCGATCCCCGCGGCTTTGATCGCCGGCGTCGGCGGTCAAAATCTTTTTGAAGATTTTGAAAATTCCGCGCCATCAGCCATTCTTCGCCAGAGACGATCTTGTTACGCTGTCGGGTCGAATCGCGGCAGGCGTCCCGCGATCCGGCCCGCGCCGAGGGGGCGGGGTACCGAACGACGCCGTCCCGGGGAGACCGCCGTGCCCGACAGCATCTTCTTCTTGTCCGCCTCTTTGTCATCCTTCACCGCCGCCTCGGGGAACTTCCCGCCGCTTGATGACATTCGCCGATGCCATCCGTCGTGGGAGGTCCGGACCGGCGCCTGTCTTTCCCTGTACGCCCTGCCCGAGGCGGTGATTGACCGGTTCGGGCAGGAGTGTCGGCGTCCGGCCAAAGCCAGTGACGACGGACGGAGGCAACGGCTCCCGTCCGGGCGTTTTGAGGGCTGGAATTCCGACCAGGTTGCCGCCGAGCGGGAGTTTGCCGCGTTGTGCCGGAAGAATTTCGCGGCCGGCTGCCACAGCGACGACTTTATCCGCAGCAACTTGGTGAATCCAATCCCGCCCGTCTGGTGTCCGGAACAGTGGGAGTCCGAAGAGGCGTTTCGCCAAAGCTGCGAGGTCAAAGAGGCCGGGGCGGCCCGCCGGCGCGGCGGGATTTCTTCTCACGCATCCGCCTTATTTGCAGGAGGCGGAGAAACTAAGAGAGGCTTGGGAAGCCCTTCCGCCGGCGAACCGCCCCCCCTTTCCGATGCGTCCGGTGCGTTTGCCTCCGAACGTCGCGCCGGAGTCGGTCGGATGCGTCCTCGCCACCTTGGAAACCGCCGAATTCGGACGGGCCCTGGTGGCCTTCCTGACAAAGTGGAACCTGACAGACCTGAGGGCATGGGACCTGCCCGACCCCCAGGGGATCCTGATGGCGGACCTGCCGCCGAACGCCCCCGCCCGCCCCTTCGGCTCAATCACCATGTCCATTCCGGCCGGCCGATTTTTTCAGGCGGGAGAACTGGATCGAATGGTCGCCGACGGCCAGCGGGCGCGGGCCCGCGAGACGGGCGTCGATCCCCGATATGTGGCGCTCCGGCATCACGAACAGTATGGAACGATGCTTGACGTGCTGCACCTGGAGCGATCAATTCTCAGCCGTTTTCCCGGAGAAGGCCGGCCCGTCGGCGTGATGACGGTCATGGTCGAAGCCATCGCCCGGGCCTTGGGGCTGGGCCCCGACCGGGTGACGAGGATTCGGAAAAACATCGCCCTCTGTCTGAGTGGGAAACACGAGTCGGTCAAATCGCTCCGGGTCAAGACCTGACCTCCTTTTGCCTGGTCCCCTCTTCCATTGTTCTGTTCCGGGGTTGCGATTTTCCCAAATCGCAACCCCGACTCGTTTTGACTCCCCGCATAGGTTCACGGTGTCGCCGAAACCTTGCGAGGATCGCTCATGGCCCGCCGGACCAATCCGCTGACTGTTGATGAAATCCAGGCGGCCTTCCACGGGCCGTGGGCCGACTCTTACCCGCCCGTTCTCACGCCCGACCAGCTCGCGCTGCTCTGCCGGGTCTCGAAGAAAACCATTTACGGCTGGAGTTCGGAGGGACGGCTGGACGCGGCCAAGTTCCGCGCGGGCAAGCACCTCCGATTCTGGCGGGACCGGGCGCTGATCTCCCTGTTCAACAACCCCTGGTGAGAAACTTTCATGGAAGAGACTGAACGAACCCCGGTGGGTGATCGCGTGACCATCTATCCCCGCGGCAAGAAAAAGATTTATGTGGCCGACTTCTGGCGGGACGGCAGACATTGCCGCCAGTCGTTGAAGACGACCAACAAGAAGACCGCCCTGCAACGGGCGGCCACTTTGGCCCATGAACTGGCGGCCGGGGAACTCCGGCCGGCGCCGGAGCGGATCCTTGTCGGCCGGGGAACCGCCGACTACCTGGCCTGGCTGCAAACAGAAGGCAAGGCCAGGCGCACTCTGGTGAAGTATCGGGGCGTTTTTCAAATTTTGGAGGAGTATCTGCGCGGCCGGCATGTCACCCGGCTTGATCAGTTCACCGTCCGGCATTTCGACGAATGGCGACAGGAGCGGAAAGCGGTCCGGCATGAGAAAACCGTGTACAACCAAAGCGTCATCGTCAAGCAATTGTTTTCCTGGTGCCTGTCCCGCCGGATGATCTCCGCGAATCCGCTGGCCGGGGTCCGTCTGTCAAAGCCCCCGCTTGTTCCCAAGGCGGGGCCGTCGCTGGCGGAGGTCAACCGGATCCTCGCGGAACTGACCGGACTCAAGAAGACGATGGTGGCGGTCTTGGCGTTCACGGGCATGCGGGCGGGCGAGTTGCAGCGGTTGACCCCCGCCGACCTGGACCTGGGGGACAACTGGCTCCGGGTGGTCTCCCGAAAAGGACTGGAAACCAAAACGCGGACCTCACGGAATATTCCGATCCATGCCCGGCTGAGGGCCGTGCTGGAGCCATTGCCGGAAAGCCGCAAGCCCTGGCTGTTCACCATGCTGCCCAGCGACCAATATCCCGACGGGGATCACTGGATCAACATCAAGAAGCTCAACGAGGACTTTCAGGCGGCCGTCGCCAGGGCCGGCCTGCCCGTCGGACGGGACCACGGGTTCACCCTGCATTCCCTGCGTCATTTTTTCGAGACTCACACGGTGAACTCCCACGTCCCGCAGCGAGTGATCGACCACTGGCTCGGCCATCACTCGGACCGGTCCATGGGGGCGGTGTACTACCGCCTGACTGATGCGGATTCCCAGGAGTTCATGCGAAAGCTTCCGTTGGGAGACGGGAACGAAACGCAGGACATTATTCAAAAGGATTGACGAATGAAAAGCGTGTTGATGTTCGTGTTGTTGCCGGTCGTTTCCGGTTGGTTCCCGGAACCGGACCGGGACAAATCCGGGACAAGCCATGTCTCAAACGTGACTGAAATGCAAAAACCCCGGAAAAATCCGGGGTTTTTATCATTCCCCGTTGGGGGAGCGGAGAGGGGGGGAAACTACTTATGCCTTTTGCTAAGTGGTTTTCCTTATGGGCTTTACGTCCATAACCACTTATCTGGCCAATAAGTTGTGTCTGATCAGCAATATTCAGCTGTGATCCGGGATTCTCAG
>NZ_JH636439.1:27513-27720 GCF_000255705.1 Zavarzinella formosa DSM 19928 | reverse complement strand
ACGCCTCTTTTCGGAGGCGGTTCGGTGAAAAAGAAGACTGATGATTTGTTCGACATCCTGGCGGACTTGGGCGGACCGATTCCGTCCGAGGATGCCAGGGACCGGCGGCGGCGGGAAAAGGGGCTGCCGGATGAGGCGGCCCGCCGTGATCTTGCTCTTACCTATCTGACAGTGCAGCGACGGCTGTGGCCCGCCCTCGGCAAGACT
>NZ_JH636439.1:19151-27364 GCF_000255705.1 Zavarzinella formosa DSM 19928 | reverse complement strand
ACCATCGCTCGCTTGACCAGCAACTCCTCAATGTCCTGGAGGAAGCCCGGCGGCTTGACACGTTCATCCCCTGGACGCAGGTCTTCGCGGACGCCGCCATCACCGGGACAATCGCCGCCCGGCGCGGCTACCAGATGGCCAAAACGGCGGTCGCCGGTCCCGGCGGGATCGCCCGGATTCTGTTCATTGACGAGATCGGCCGGGCCAGCCGGGACGTGATCGAGTCGCTGCACCTCGGACGGCAGATTGAACAGGCCGGGAACCGGATGATCGGGGCGTCGGACCGGTTCGATTCCAACGAGCCGGACGCCAAGTTGAAACTGTTCATCTACGCCTTCCTGCATGACATGTTCGTGGACCAGCTCCGGAAGAAAGTCAAACGGGGGATGCGCGACGCTTTTTCGCGGGGGAAGAACATCGGCAAGCCGGCCGTCGGCTACAAGCTGATCCCGGTGACGGACAACCATGGCCGGCCGATCCACGACTCCGAGGGCCGGATCGCGAGGGAGCGGGTGATCGACCAGGAGGCGGCCGGGCACGTTCGGGAGGCCTGCGAGTCATATGCGGATGGCGGGAAAAGCCGCGGCCATATTGGAAGACTGTTCAATCGAAGGGAGGTCGGCGGCATCCGCACTTGGGACGCGGGCAGCATCAGGCAATTGCTGGAGCGTGCCACCTATCGGGGAGTGGAGTTCTACGAGATGACCCACCGGGTCACGGACCCGGTCACCGGGAAGGTGAAGATCAAGAAGCGGCCCGAGTCGGAGTGGTTGCGCCGCGAGGTTCCTCACCTGCGGATCATCTCCGACGAACTGGGGGAACGTGTTGACGCCCGGCTGGCCAAAAGCCGGGCGGCCTACGCCAGGAACAAGGGAGCCAACCGGACGAGCCGGACGGAATTGCATCACAAGACACTGGTTCGTCCGGTGTGCGGCGTTTGCCACAAACCAATGTGGCTTGGCCGGAGCGGCCGGTATGCGAGCTATGTCTGCCTGGACGGCCGTGACGGCAAAAACGGTTGCACGTCGAAGGCTTACAAGGCCGCCCGGATCATCGACGACGCCGTGCTGGACCATCTTCGGGACGCGGTGTTCACGCAGGAGTTTGTCGCCGAGGTGACCGTTGGCGCCAACAGATTCCTGGCCGAACAGCCATCCGTCGTTTCGGCCGATCCCAAGCCGCTTGACGCCGCCATTCGCAAGAAGGAAGCGGCGATCAGGGTCATCACTGCCAAACTCGACGAAGCCGACGGGGCGACCGATCTTGGCGCCATCTTCGAGAAGGTGTCCCAAATGGAGAACGAATTGAAGGAACTCAAAGCGCGGCGACTGGCCCTGGCGGACAAGGCGACGACCACCGTTCCTCCTCCGATGACCCTTGAGGCGGTGACGGCCTTGATGGGTGATTTGCGGGAACTGCTCAACGACGATCCCCAAGCGGCGGCTCCTGTCCTGGCGAAGCTGACCGGTCCGGTGGTCGTCACCCAAGAACCGGTTGAGGGAAGCAAAAGACCGGTATGGATGGCGATGTTTACGCTTGACGCGGTTGCCGTGATGCTCGTGTTGGCGAAGAAAAGGCATTGTCCAACCACGGGGGCTTGGGAGTTCCTAAACACCCGTGGTTGGACATTGCCCAATCAGCAGGAGGCGGGGCTTTCTCCAGTGCCCAAGTACGAGCAAATCGCGGACGAGGCGGTCAAAATGCGAGACGCGGGCTCCGGCCTTCAGACAATCGCCCGCGTCTTGGAGACCACTTGGTGGACGGTTCGGGACGCCCTGGCCTTTGGCGACATTGGCGAACGTCCCAAAACCAAAACCCAAAAGAAACCGACTTGCCGACGCGGGCCGCACAAGTATAGGGCGATCGCCGCCGAAGTTGTCCGGTTAAGGGAAGAAGAACAAATGTCGTTCGACCGCATCGCCGAAAGGCTGGAAGCGTCCCAGGGCACGGTGACGCGGGCCTACGATCACCTGCGGCCGGCGGCCGTGAGGAATGCGGCGGCGACGGGCGACATTCCGTCACGCGGAAAGTATCGACATCTGTCGCCGGATCAACTGGCCGAAATCGAGAAGTTGCTCCGCGAGGGCCGGTCGGACCTCTCGGTGGCCGAGGCGGTAGGCTGCGGCAAAAGCAGCGTTCGTCGCGAACGACTGCGACTTGGACTTGGCAAAGAGCCCAAGTCGAAGAACAACTAAACGATGCCAGTCCGGGTGACTCTTCCGTTTGAAATCGTCCTCGGTCAAGAAGGACGATGTCCTCGTTCATCAACGCCATTTCAGGCCACCTCCGAATGTCGGAGGCGGCTTTTTTTGTTTCCAGAGATTCACATGCCCGGATCCAAGCCTTCCAAAACCCGAGCCCAAGCCGGCTCGTCTCCCGATCCGCGTCATCGCCGCGAGCTGGCCCGGCTGCTGGCCCGGTTGATCGCCGCCCGCTGGCGGCAACTGCATGCCGCCGGAAAGCCCCACCCGTCGGCCGACGGGCGAAAATGAAAGGAGCAATTGTCATGATCCCGACACCACAACACCTCGTCCTGTCCCGGCCGCTGGTCTTCCTCGACACGGAGACGACCGGCCGGGACGCCGCCCATGACCGCATCATCGAATTCGGGGCGATCCGGCTCGTCCCGTCGCAGCCGCCGCAGGTTCGCCACACCCGACTGAACCCGGGCCTGCCCATCCCGTCAGGGGCGACGGCGGTTCACGGCATCACGGACGGCGATGTCGCCGACTGTCCGCGTTTTGCCATGGCGGCTCCGGCGCTGTTCCGGTTCCTGGCCGACGCCGACCTGGCCGGGTACAACGTGGCGTTCGACCTGCGTTTCCTCCAAGCCGAGTTTGGCCGTTGCGGACTCGACCTGTCGCTGGAGGGGCGGGCCATCCTCGATCCGATGCAAATCTTTCATCGCCGGGAACCCCGCAATCTGGCCGCCGCCGTCCGGTTCTACTGTCAGCGGCCATTGGAGGGCGCCCATTCGGCCCTCGCCGACGCGGCGGCGGCCGCCGCCGTTCTGGAGGCCCAGCTGGAGCGTTACGATGACCTGCCGCGAACACCCGCCCGGCTGCACCAACAACTGGCGCCCGTTGATGTCGGGGGCAAATTCCGATCCGAGGGCGGGGAGATTGTGTTTGCCTTTGGCAAGCATCTCGGCCGCCGGCTTGACCAAGTCGTCCGCGACGACCCGGCTTATCTGGCCTGGATGCTGGACCGGGACTTCTTGCCGGACACCAAGGCCGTCATCCGGACGGCCCTGGGACAAGACCCAAGGAACCAAGGATGATCCAACGTTTTTTCGACACCATGTTCGCCGACTGGCCAGGCGAATGATCACATTCCGCAAGGGAGAAATGATGTCCGAGTTTGGCGAACTTCGCGAAGCGCTGGACGCACTGCTAACCCGGCTTCGGAGGGACAGCGAACACGGGGATGCGGCGGTGGAGGGTCTGAACGACCGGCTGCGACGGCTGTATGACACCGGAATTCTGGGCGAGACGGTGATCATGGGGCCGGTCGTGCTGACACGTCCGTTCTCGCTCGGCGGCCGACCCGACGGCAGCCAGGCAATCCAGGCGGTCCTGACCCTGCCCGCCGGGTTCGGGGCGGTCTACTGGGACAGCGAAGCCTGGCACGACATCGAAAATGACGCCGACCGGGAGGCGCTGGCCCACATCTGGGTGAACCCCTACGAGAGTTGCGAGGCGGCGGTCCGGGCACTCCTGGCCCCGCATGTCACCGGACTGCTTCGATGTTTGTTGGGAAGCATCGACTTGTGGCAGCAGCCGTTTTGACGGGCCAACCTGGTCGTCCGTCGAAACGTCTCATTAACAGGCGGGTTATCGCGAGGACAAGACGGATGGCCTTTGCATGAAACCGGCATCCCCGCCTCAGTCACCTTGAAGGTTTTGGTCTGGAAAATTTCGAGGATCATCAAGTGTCGGGGTTGGCCGTCGTGAGCCATGACTGGCATTGGCCGGAGAAAACTCATGGCCGCCGATTCCGACGTCATTTTGAGCTGGTTTCCGGCCGCGGGTGGCTTATGCGGTCTTCGGATTCGGGTCGGCCAGCAACTCGGCCACGGGCACCCGAAGCGCCCGGGCGATGCGTCGCAGGCTCAGCAGGGCGATGTTTCGCTCGCCGCGTTCGACCGAGCCGATGAAGGTTCGGTGCAGTTCGGCGGCCTCGCCAAGGCCGGCCTGGGTCATCTTCAGTTCCTGCCGTCGCTCGCGGATGCGAAACCCGATTTGTTCGAGAAATCGCCGGTCGTCTCGGTTTGTCATTGACGGTGATGATGCCGCCAATGAAGATGTGTTTAAGTAGCATTCTCTTGCCGCCCTCCGCCGGGCCGGCCATCCTCCGTCATCAACCGGGCCGGCGTTCGACCAGCCGTCGGCGGCCCCCGTGAAAAACCGGTCCAAGTCGGCGAATGTCTGTCGGACAGCCTTTTGGCGACGCTTCCCTTATTACAGGAGAAATCAATCTCATGCACGCCCGCAACTATTACGAGATCCTACAGGTGTCGACCGGGGCCGAGGCCGAGATCATCGAGGCCGCTTATCGGCGGCTGGCCGCGAAGTACCACCCGGACAAGAATCCCGACACCTCGGCGACCACGCTCATGCGCGAGTTGAACGACGCTTATGAGACGCTCGGCAATCCGGAGAAACGCCGGGTTTATGACGAGGATTTGCGTGCCGAACAATGGATGAACATCCATGGCGAGCGAGTCAACGAGGCCTTGAACCAGGGCTGGACGTCAAAACAATGTGTCGAGAAATTGGTGGAGGAGGGAGTCAACGCCGATGTCGCGACCAAACTGGTGGACTGGGTCGTCGACATCCGGCAAAAAGACGCCGCCGCCCGGGCGTCCGTCGGCGGGTGGCCGGCCCTCCGATATTGGCTGGAGCGACATCGGCACAAAGTGGTTTTTGGCATTATCGGAGTGGTGATCCTCGGCGTGATTTTCCGGGACGCTCTTTTCGCCCGTCGTCCGCAGGTTCCGGCGGAGAAGGGGGACACCGCCGAACCACAGGTGAAACCATTGCCGTCGCCGGCGCCCCAGGCGCCGGCTGGCATCCTGATGAACGTCGGCAAGACCCGTCTGTACTACTCGGAAGGTGTCGGACAGGCCGAAGCCGAGAAACTCCGTGATTATCTCATTCGGGTCAAAGCCGATCAGGTGACGCATATCCTCCAAATCCGCCGAAACGGCGTGCGATTCGAGCTGCGTTTTCTGGGAATTCGTGAGCGTCCGAAAGATGATGCGACTCCTGCTTATCTCGGAATCGGGGAGGAAGTCGGTTCCGAGTGCTTTGACAATGCCCCGGTTGATGTTTATCTTTGCGACAGTCAGTTCCAAACGCTGCGGGAATATCCGGCTCCGGAAGTCGTGGTGATCAACCAACTCTCCGCTTCGTTGGTCACCACCTCCGCCAGCCAGGAGTTGAATCTCACGTGTGAGACGACCACAGAACTGTCCGAGGTGCGGATCACCGTCACCCTGCACCGGCAGAATGGCGTTCAAGTGGCCCACAAACTTTCTTGGAAAAGCTGGAAGCCGAAGGAGGTCAAACGGATCGCGGTCTTGTCGAACCGTTATGTGAAAATCGAGATCACGGGCACGGCCCGTCTGGAAGGCCGGAAGGTCAAGATTGAGAACACGGCCAATTTTGACTGGAAGTGAGCAGCATCCAGCGGGCTGATGGCTAAGAAAAATGTCCCGGTCCGGTCCTTGCGGACCGGACCGGTGAAGCGGCACACACCTTCTTTCCGTGTCGGGCATGGACCCGGCCACAAAAGCTTGTCAGCGGGAGACGGTCACCCGCATTCCGGCCAGGGCCGGGAACTCGGAGATGACTTTCCTGACCGCCTTTGACAATCGGGTCCGAAATAAATCAGATCCGAGGCATTCCGTCGTCTCCTCGACGACGTTCTCAGGAAGGTCGTCGGAGACCCGCAGCGTGAGGATGAACTGCTCGAAGACCACAAACTTGGCCATGTCTTTGCCACTCCCGGTTTGAATGGGTGAACGGACACGGGCCGAAAATCCGCCATCGACGTGACGGGTAATTCCGGCCCGGGTATTGTGACTCGTCTGGCCGGAATATTTAGGGGAGATCCAATCGCCTCGTCGGGAGATCGGCGGCTTGGCGGCCGGGCAATTCAAAATCATTTGGGCCGTCGGCTGACCGATTCAGCCAAAGCATGCCCGCATTGCGGCCGGATCGCCGGGGCGTTTCAATTTGCCGTCGGCCGGGTGATCATCAGGCTCCAATCTTCGAGGGGCGCCGGCAAAGCCTCGCAACATTTCCATCCCATCATTGCCGGAGATGTCGCCTGCCGGCCGATGTCCGACGGAAAACAAGTTCAAATCATTCTTCGTCAGGATGAGACGGCGGCCAAACGTTGGAAGAATGTCTCATATGACGACAACAACGATTCAGGCCGCCACCGTTCCGCCTCGGCCAGACTTGCCCGTCTTCGTTCATGGAAATAGGCGGCGTCATCCCACAGTCGCTCAATCTCGTCGCACCAGGGTTTGACCTCGGCGGCGGCGGGAGCCCGGCGACTTTCCGGTTTGTACCGGTCGGGAACCGAAAGACAGACGCCGGCGGCGCCCAAGGTTCCAGGCAGGGCGCCTCGGTCGGAGGCGATGACGGGGATGCCGTTGACGAGGGATTCGACGGCGACACGGCCGAGCGACTCCCACCACAGCGAGGGCATCAGCACCGCCCGGGAGACTCCGTAGAAAGCGGCCGGCTGACCGGTGTTGACCATGCGATGAACGGTCGTGACGCCGGCCAGGTCGACCCCGGCCCGGCCGAGCCAGTCAACGCCGCCGCGACTTTCGACCACAAGAAACGGGATGTCCGGCCGGCGTCTTCCCAGTTCGGCCATGATCCGGGCCGCGACGAACACCCCCTTGGGTGGCACGGGATTGACGAAGGTGACGTACTTCCCCTCGACGCGGGGAGCGCGCACCCGGTCCCACGGGATCGGGCCGGGCAGCACGGCCGCCGTCACGCCCCGCCGGGCATACTCCGCCTGGGCGAACCGCGAGGGGACGAAGACGGTGTCGACATCACGGAAGGCCTGCGGGCCGGGATAACCGAAATTGTGCAGCGCGAACACGACCTTGAATCCCATTTGTTTCGCCAGGGCCATCAACCTCATGCCGGGGGGGCGGCCGCCATAGGTCAAGACGATGTCGGGCTGAAAACGGCCGGCAACCGTCCGGAACACCCGGAGAAAGGCCTCGCCCTCGGCGACGGTCGCCTCGCGGGGACCGGTCCAGTCGGCCGGTTCAAAGACCGTGCAGCGAACACCGCCGGCCACGGTGTGAAACAATCGGTGGCCGCCGTCGGTTCCGTCCGTTCCGTCCGTCACGGACAATCCCAGGCGGGCCATGGCCGCCGCCCGGTCGACGGCGGGCGCGCAGTCCAGTTCCGGTCCGCACACGACGCCGCAGGACCAGCCGTTTTTTGCCAGCAATTCCAGCAAGTCGCGGGTGGCCAGGGCGGCCCCGCTCGACGTGTCAAAATACCCGAGATACGAGGCGAACAGGATGCGGGGCGGATTGGCCATTCAAGGGTGACCGGACTTTAAAAATTCCTGACTTTGTTCCGAACCGCGGGGCAATTCTTGTGTCCAAATGTTCAGGCGGTTTGGTTCTCGCGACAACTGAAGATTACGATTCTGAGAATTTTTATATTGCATTGTCGTTAACTCTTCGCACAAAATCTCCCTCTTGACTTGCAAAACTCGAAACGTCCAAGGTCATTCCAACCCGACACGGATCTGCTATGCCCCCTCGCCAGGCTCCTCTGAATGCGTCCGCGCGTCCCCTTGATTCTTTCCTGAGCCGCCTGAGCCGCTGGCTTGGCCGGGAAAATTCCCCGGCCGGCCGGCCGACGACCAGACTGGAAGTGCGGTCGCTGGAACAACGGAACCCGCCCTCGGAGGCGCTCGGCTCCATGGGGGCGCCGGTGTTTGTGTCGGCGTTCAGCCTGATTGGCTTCAATCTCGGAGAACATTTGAATCCAGGCGGTTCGAGCACGCCGGCCAGGAGTGGTTTTCCCGAACCCAAGTCCGGTTCAAACGGAAGCCCGTTGCCGTTGATCGGTTCGCCGTCCGTCGGCGACGAGGCGGCCCCGCCATCGGCGGCCGGTTCGCCGCCGGAGGCTTTCGAGCCCACGGCGTGGGGCCAGGCAGGTTCC
>NZ_JH636439.1:5524-18157 GCF_000255705.1 Zavarzinella formosa DSM 19928 | reverse complement strand
GGAAGCGCCGACCTCGTCATCCACGACAACGACAGCTACTCGGGCGGGAGCGGCGGCTCGGGGGGAAGCGGCGGCGGATCCGGGGGGACCACCGTATGGGTCACGCGCCAGTCCGACGCGTCGGAGCCGGCGACGGCCGGGGCGTTCCGCATTTCCCGGGACAGTTCCGGCGGCGCCCTGACAGTCTACTTTTCGGTCGGCGGCGGGGCGACCTCCGGCACGGATTACACATCACTTGGCACGACGGCCGTCATCCCGAGCGGCGGCACGTACGTCGATGTGTCCGTCAACCCGATCGACGACACCCTTGTGGAAGGGGATGAAACCGTGGTCCTGACCCCCTCGGGCGGCGGGGGCACGGGCTACACGGTCAGCGGCGGCGCGGCCACCGTCATCATTCACGACAACGACGCCAAAATCACGGTCACCGCGCCGGACCCCTCGGCCTCCGAGGCCGGCCCCGACACCGGCAAGTTCACCTTTCACCGGCAATCCGGCGGCGACGGCGGTGCGGTGACCGTCGCCTACACCCTGAGCGGAACCGCCTCCTCCGGCGACTACTCCATCTCCGGCACGGCGACCATTCCCTCCGGCGGCGACTCGGCCGACCTGATCGTCACGCCGGTCAATGACACGCTGGTCGAGGACGACGAAACGGTCGTCCTCACCATCAATTCCGTCAGCAACCCGAGCTATGCCGCCGCCTCCGGCGGGGACGGGACCGCCACCGTCACCATCCGGGACAACGACTCCTGGGTCTCCGTCGGGGACGACGGCGACGGCGCGGAGACTCTCGCCGGCGAGACGCCGATGCCCGGTCATTTCGTGTTCAACCGCAGCAACACCAACGGCGCGCTGACGGTTTATTACACGCTTTCGGGGGTGGCCCTCCCGGGCACGGACTACGACACCCCCTCCGGGTCGGTCACCTTCGCCGACGGCGAGGACTCCGTCGTGCTCGACATCAACCCGATCGACGACGTGCTAATCGAACCCGCCGAATCGGTGGTCCTGACCGTCTCGTCCGACCCGGGGACCTCATCCGGCGGATCGTATCAGATCTCATCCGGCGGCGGCGAGGCGACCATCCACATCGACGACAACGAGGCGATTGTCTCGATCTCGCCGACCGTGCAAAACGCCCTGGAGAAGACCGACAATTATCCGGGCCAGAAGGGTTACTTCACGGTGATCCGCACAGGTTATCTCGACCGGGCGCTAACGGTCAATCTCACGTCCGACGGCACTGCGACCTACGGAGGGGATTATTTGTTATCCGGCGGTTATCCGGTCCATTTTGACAAGATGCAAAGCTCGGTGACGGTGCTGGTGGACCCGCTCCATGACACGCTGACCGAGGGGGACGAATATGCCGACTTCACGATCATGGCGGCAACCGACAAGTCCTATGTGAAGCAAAGCCCGGACACGGCGAGGGTCGTCATCGAGGACATGCCGGTTCCGACGATCGACACGGTGACGCCGGACACGGGCGCCCTGAACGACGACAAACTGACGAAAGTCAGCGCCCAGGTCTTCACGGGGACCGCCCGGCCGGGCTCCGCGGTGACCCTGACGGCGAACATCGTGCCCAGGGACACCAATCACGACGGCGTCATCGACGAAAATGACGACAACAGACACGAGCCGAAGGAGGCGGGTCCGGTAACCGCCGACTCGAGCGGCCACTGGGCCCTCACGCTGGCGCCGGACATGCTGACCCAGGAGCATTGGGAGTTCCAGGCGACCTACAAATACGGGTCGGCCAAGTCGGACGAGTCGAACAAGGAGGACCGCTGGATCGACCTGACGACGCCGACGGTCTCGATCAATGGAATTTCGCCGGAGCCGCCGTATCGGAACGGGCACATCACTGTCCAGATCACCGCCGAGGATTTGCCCGCTTATTACACGCCGCCGGATCTCTATTACGGCCTCTATTGGGAAGATCCCGAACATCCCCATCCCCCGGGCACATCACACAATGTCGCCGCCAAAGTCGACATTGACATAAATGGCGACGGCGTTTTTGAGGAGAGCGAAAAGGGGCTGCGCGGCGCCTCCCTCACGCTCGACTCGGCGGGGATTCGCGGGACGGCGACGCTGGACTTGGATCTGCCGTTTGACGAGGGAACCCACAAGGTCCGGGTGCGGGTGCCCGACTGGGCGGGCAACGAGGGGAGCGCGAGCGCGAGTTTCACGATCACCCCCCGGAAGTTTCTGGCCGGCGGCGAGGGATATCAGGTCAGCACCTCGGACTTGAAACTCAGCGAAAAACTCGACCTCGACGTCTCCCCGGCCTCGTGCGGATGCCAATTGCCTTCGCTTAATTATGATTCGGGCGAGGTGAACACCGCGCCGATCGTGCAGGTCGTGGTCGCCACCAATCCGTCGGAGGGGATTCCCACGGGGATCACGGCCAAATTGTGGTGGGACGGCCTGCGGATCACCCGGACGGGGGATCTCGCGGGGGTTGACGCCGATGGCTTTGGCGTGCCTTTGCCGGACGGTTATGAGTCGGGGCCGTTCACGATCGCCTTCCGGGCCCCGCCGGACCAGAAGACCGGCCAGCACCGGTTCAAGGTCGAGTTCACGGCCACTTATTCCGACTGCAAGGCGCAGAAGAAAAACGTGACCGGCTTCGTCTACGCGGTCAACCGGAACGACAGCGAGTTCGGCCAGGGCTGGAATCTGTCCAACGTCGATCTCCTGATCAACGTCCCGGCCACCCCCCGGGGCGATGACCCGTCTCCCGAGGCTTACGCTTCCCCGAGGCCGGACAGCCTGGCCATCGTTCCGGTGTCATTGACCCAGAATGCCGATTACCCGGCGATGCCGGGCGGGGAACTGCGTGTTTACGGACGGCACTATGTCGGCCAGGGGACCGGCTGGGACTTCTACGCCGTTTCTTCCTCCGGCGGAGGCTATACGAGCCCGGCGGGAGACTACGGGACCCTGTCGTCATTCGGGGACGGATATCAGTATGTCTCCGTTGAAGGCAAGAAACTGACGTTTGACAGTCTGGGGGACATGACGCGTTGGGAGACCCCAAGCGGGGAGGTTTTCCAATATTCCTACGAGGACAAGGACGGGGATTCCAAGGCGGACGAGCTGACGCAGATGATCGCCGCCGACCACTCGGTCACCGATTTCAATTATGTCGGCTACCACGTTCAGTCGATCACCACCCACAAGGCGGGCGGGGCGGGCGGCAGTCGCTCCGTGCAGCTCGAATACTCGGGGAATTTCCTCTCGCGGATCACCAAGGCGGCGGGGACGCTGCTCACATACACCCAAGGCGAGGACGGCCGGATCTCCGACCGGCGGCTTGGCGGGGCGGCGGGCGGCGGAGGGGCGGGAGCCGAGGCCTCGCCCGAGACGGCGCACTACGACTACGAGGACGGCGCGCTCACCGCCGACCAGGAGGGGGGACAGCCGCCGACGGATGTCAAGCCGATGGAACGCCAGGCGCTGGACGACACCATTCCGAACGACCCGTCCGGGGAAAGCACCGATCCGCTCGGGAAGAAAACCAAGACCCAGTATGACCGTCAGGGGCGTCCGACCAGGGTCACGGCCCCCGACGGCGGGGTCACGACTTACACGTGGTGGGCCGGCAACAACCTCTCCTCCATGACGGACCCGTTGGGCCGGGTCTCGACTTGGACGAGGGATTCCGCCGGATACGTCCTCACGGAAACCCTGCCGGGCCGGGGAACCACCCAATACTCCTACGGCGGCCCTTATCATTCGCTGCTGACCGTCACCGACGCGTTGGGCCGGATCACCACGTTCACCTACAACTCGGCCGGCCAGTTGCTGACAACGACCGATCCGCTCGGCCGGGTGAGCGCGAACACCTATGACTCCGACGGATTGTTGAAGACGGTCACCGACGCGATGGGTCATGTGACCACCAGCGTGTACGACTCTTACCGGCGCCTGGTCAACACCCTCAGGCCCGGCGGCCGGATGACGACGACCAGCTACGATCCCCTGACCGGGGAGACGGCCGGCACGACGGACATCACCGGGTTCGCCAATTCCACGACGACCTATGACGCCGAGAGCCGGGCCGTCGGCCGCCTGGGCGCCGACGGTCTCCGGACGACCACGATTTACGACACGGCCGGGCGGGTGTGGAAAACCATCGGGCAGGACGGCGTCACCACCGAATATGGTTATGACAGCAACGGACAGACGACGTTGGTGACGGAGACCGCGGGCGGGCTCACGCGAACCACCGTCAGCGCATACGACGCGGCCGGCCGGCTGGTCAACAGCACGGACGCCCTCGGCCGGGTGACCACGTATGAATACGACGTGATGGGCCGCCAGAAGGCCGTGGTCACGCCGGAACTGGCCCGGACAGAGACGACCTACGACCTGATCGGCCGTCCCGTCACGATGACCGACCCCCTCAACCATGTCACCACGATGGTTTACGACCCCGCCGGGCTATGGACCGAGACCATCGATCCGCTCGGCCACATGACCACGGTCGTCAACGACCTCATGGGCAACACCGTGGCGACCATCGACGCCAACGGCAACAGCACGCTGACGGGCTACGACGCGGACAACGAGCCGGTCACCTCCACGGACGCCCTCAACCATGTCACCACGACGACCTACGACAGCCTCGGCCGCGTGATCGCCGTCGAGTCGCCCCCCGCGGGGACGGCCGAGGAACCGTTGCGCGTGATCACGACCACGGTGTACGACGAATACGACCGGGTGGCCGCCACCATCGACCCGCTGGGCCGGCGAACCACGACCGTCTACGACTCGGCCGATTATCCGGTCGCCACCATCGACCCTCGCGGCCACCGAACCACGACGTTGTATGACTCGGCGCATCGCGTCATCGGTTCCGTGGACGCCCTCGGCCATGAGACCGACACGATTTATGACGCGCTTGGCCGCATCCAGGCCACGCGGGACGCCCTCGGCCGGCTGACGACCACGGTGTACGACGGTTTTGGCCGCGAAGTCGGCATGATCCGGCCCGACCGGCCGGGCGTCACCGTCATCACCACCGCCTACGACAACGACGACCGGGTGATGTCCTCGGCCGATCCGGCGGGCAACGCCACGACCACCGAATATGACGACGCGACGCATTCGGTGACGGTGACCGATCCGATGGGATACAAGACGGTCAACATCCACGACCTGGCCGGCCAGGAAACCGTCATGATCGACCCGCTGCTTCGCCGGACGACCACGGTGTATGACGACGCCGGCCGGGTGACGGTCACCTACGACGCGATGAACCGCCCGACGACTTATCACGTTGACCCCGCCGGCAACGTCCTCACCGTCACCGCCCCCGGCGGGAAGGTGACCACGACGACGTATGACGCGCTCAACCGGCCGCTGACGGTGACCGATCCCCTCGGTTATGTGACGGCCACCGCCTACGACGCCTCCGGCAACGTCAGTTCCCAAACCGACGCGAGATCCCACGAGACGAGGACCGAATACGACCAACTGGGGCGCCCCGTCAAGATCATCGACGCCCGCGGGAAAGAGACCGTCTACGCCTATGCCGGCGACGACGCCTGGGCGACCGTGACCGACCCGCTCGGCCACACGACCACCACGACCTACGACGCCCTGGGACGCGAGGACTCGACCACCGACCCGCTCGGCCACACGACCACGACCGTCTACGACCGGACTGGCAACGTCGAGGCCACCGTGGACGCCCTGGGGCATGCCACCACGACCGTCTACGACGCGCTCGGCCGCCCCGTGGCGACGATTGACGCCCTGAACCACCGGACCACGACCGTCTACGACCTTGCGGACCGGGTGACCGACGAGATCGACGCGAACAACCACGCCGCCCACACGGACTACGACGCCGACGGGCGGGTCATCCTGACGACCGACGCGGCCGGCCGGACCACGGCCGCCGCCTACGACCACGCCGGACAGGTGACGGCCGTGACCGATCCTCGCGGCGGCGTGACGCAATATGAATACGACGCGCTCGGGCGGGTCGTCACGGTGACCGATGCCCTCGAAAACGTGACGTCCACCACCTACGCGACGGATGATTCCAGCGCCACCGTCACGGACGCGAAGGAAAATCAAACGACGACGCTGTATGACCTCGACGGCCGGCCCGTGGTGACCATCGACGCCCATGAGAAGCGAACGACCGTCGCCTACGACCAGAACGGCCATGTCATCAGCCGGACGGACGCGAACCTCCACACCGTCTCGACGGCGTATGACGAACTCGACCGCGTCGTGCTGCAAACCGATGCGATGGGGAAAGTCACCACGTATTCATACGACGACGCCTCCCGGCTGGTCGCCGTCACCAACCCGCTTCGCGACACCACCACGACCGTCTATGACGACGCCGGGCGGCCGTACAAGACCATCGACGGCGAGGGAAATGTCACCACCACCGTCTATGACGCCGCCGGCCGGGTGACCCAGCAGACCGACGCCAACAGGCACACCACCGGCTACGAATACGACGACGCCGGGCGGTTGCATGTCACCGTCAACGCCCTCGGGCAGCGGACGACCAGCACGCTCGACGCCGTCGGCAATGTCACCGGCACGCTCGACTGGGCCGGCCGCCGGACGACGGCCACGTTCGACGCGATCAACCGGCCGCTGGTCGAGACGGACGCCCTCGGCCACAGTTCGTCGACTTCTTACGCCGGCGATGATTCGAGCGTCACGGCCACGGACAAGCGGGGGCACGCCACGACGGTCGAATACGACCTGCTCGGCCGCCAGTCCGTTGTCATCGACGCCCTGGGGGGTCGCACGACCACCCTCTACGACCCCAACGGCAACGCCATCAGCCGGACGGACGCGAACCATCACCTGACGACCATGGCGTATGACGAGTTGAACCGCCTGATCGCGCAGACGGACCCGGAGGGGGGCGTCACCCAGGCGGGCTATGATTACGTCGGCAACCGGACCGTCGTTGTTGACGCGGACAACAACGTCACCACCACCGTCTATGACGAGGCGGACCGGCCCACGGCCGTCATTGACGCCAGCGGCGGCAGCTATGTCACGGCGTATGACGACGCCGGACATGTGAAGACGCAGACCGACGCCAACGGTCACTCGACGGGATTTGCCTATGACCACGCCGGCCGCCGGGTGGCCGTCGTCAACGCCCTCGGACAGCGGACAACAGCCACGCTTGACGGGGTCGGCAACACCACCGGGACGCTTGACTGGGTCGGCCGCACCACGGCGACGGAATACGACGGCCTGAACCGGCCGACCGTGGAGACGGACGCCCTCGGCCACAGTTCGCTGACCTCCTACGCCCTCGACGAGTCGAGCATCACGCTCACGGACAAGCGGGGCAACACGACGACGGTGTATTACGACGCGCTGGGGCGGGCGGTGGCGACGCTCGACGCCCTCGGAGGCCGCGCGACCACCGTTTATGACAACAACGGCAACATCACCGGCCGGCAGGACCCGCTGGGCCGGACGACCGCGACGACCTACGACAACCTCGACCGGCCCGAAACCATGACCGACCCGGCCGGGGACACGACGACCGACGCCTATGACGCGGTCGGCAACCTGCTTTCCCAAACCGACCCGCTCGGCCACATGGTGACCTTCTCCTACGACCGCGCCGACCGTCGCACCGGACAGACGGACGCCTTGGGGAACAGCACGGTCATCGTGTACGACCAGGCGGGCAACGTGATCCGCACCATCGACGCGGCCACGAAGGTGACGACGTATGCCTATGATTCGCTGAATCGCCAGACCTCGGTGACAACGCCAGGGACAACCCCGGCGACTTCGCACACGGAGTACGACCACGTTGGCAACATCACGGCCCGAGTGGACGCCTTGGGGAACCGCACGGCCACCGTCTACGACGAACTGGACCGGCCCGAGACGGTCACCGATCCGCTGGGCGGGGTGACCAGCTATGGCTATGACACCGCCGGAAACCTCTCCAGCCTGACCGATCCGGGCGGCAGCGAGACCGTGTTCACCTACGACGCCTTGGGCCAAAAACTGACGGAAACGGCCCCGCCCCGGTGGGAGGGTGATGACAGCACGACCACCTACGCGTATGACGAGGCGGGGAATCTGTCGCACTCGATTGACGCGACCAGCCGGGAAAAGACCTTCACGCATGACGCGTTGAACCGGCTGACGGCCGAGGTATGGTCCAAGGACGTCACAACGGTGGAGACGAAGAACTACGTCTACGACGCGGCTTCGCAGTTGCTGGAGGCGGGGGAGACCTCGACCGGCACATATGTCTTCGACTACGATGCGGCTGGCCGGGTGGACGGGGTGACCGACCCGACCGGGACCGTGATGACGTTTGACTACGACGCGGCGGGGAACCGGACCGGAGTGGCCGACTCGCTGGGAGGCCTGCAAACAAGCGTCTACGACGCGGCCAACCAGCTTTTGTCCCGGGTCCAGACCGGGGAGGGGGGAACGGTCCGCGTCGATTACGGGCACACGGCGAGAGGGCAGGTGTCCGGTTTGACCCGCTATGCGGACGCCGCCGGGACCGTCCTCGCCGGCTCCACCGCGCAGACCTACGATGACGCGGGCCGGCTGGCCACGCAGACGCATTCGGCGGCCACGACGACGCTCCAGACGGTGACGTATGCCTACGACCAGGCGGGCCGGGTCACGTCGCAGACCGTCAACGGGGCGACAACGGCCTACTCCTACGATGCCAACGACGAACTGACCGGCGACGGCACGACCGTCCATTCGTATGACGCCGCCGGGAACCGGACCGACGCCGACGCCGACATTAACGTGCACCCTGGCAACCAGGCATGGACATTCGACGGATGGGAGGCGGGTTTCGACGCGAACGGCAACCGAACCGACAAGGTGGACGTCAACGGAGACGGCGGCCGGTGGGCTTACCAGTATGACTTCGACAACCACCTGACCTATGCCGAGCACCGGAATCCGGACGGCGATCTGATCCAGGCCGTGACCTTCGACTATGACGTGTTCGGCAACCGCATCCGGCGGGTGGAGCTCAACGCGGCCAGCGAGGTCGTGAGCGAGAACCGCTACCTGTACGACGGCTGGAAGGTGACGCAGGACGCCTTGGGGAACCGGCCGTCGTTCGTCGGCCAGGAGAACTGGGACGTATGGGCCGACCTGAACGGCGACAACGAACTGGAGATGCGCCGGGTGTACGGCGACGGCGTCGACGAGCCGCTGGCCCGGATCTCGGCGGCGGGCGAGACCGCCTTCTACGTCACCGACCGCCAGGGAAGCGTCACCGGCCTGCTGGATTCCTCCGGGACGGTCATTGACCAGATCAGCTACGACGGCTTCGGCAAGGTGACCGCCGAGACCACCCCGGCCGTCGGGGACCGCTACGGCTACACCGGCCGCGAGGAGGACATCGGCGGCCTCGTCTTCCTCCGCGACCGCGTCCTCACCCACGACACCGGAACCTTCTTGTCTAGGGACCGCATGGGCTTCGCCGCCGGCGATTACAACCTCTCCCGCTATGTCGGAAACGGGTTTACCAATGGAAATGACCCGAGTGGCCGCGGGATGTATGACCTCGTGAAGCGTGGCGCGATGGGTGAAGAAAAGACTTACAGCCCCCCCATACCGGGCATTCCGGGCAGTGGTTTTGGAACTCCTCCGCCAAGCACACCCTTGCCAGGGTTGCAAAAAGCCACCAATGGTTTTCCGGGCGGGATTAAAAGCCCTCCGAGTGGCGACGGAGGAGGAGGAATGGGAACCATTCCCGGCGGTCAGGGCGGCCTCGGTTCTGGTGGAGGCTTTGGAGGGATGACCGTCACTCCGCCTCCGCCTCCGCCTCCGCCATCTTCGTATCGAGGGCAACGTGTCGGAGCTGACATCAGCAAACTATCTCAAATGCGTATAGATGAGTTAGTTAATAAATATAATGCGATTCGTGGGCAAGATGGCTTGGTGGGATTTTCGGATGTTGGCCCGGACGGAGATGTTTACCAATTTGTTTATCGTCCCAATTATGAGCCCTGCGGGCATACCAAGCACGATACCATGGATGGCCGGGAGCCCTTCAGAAATATTCTTGTCACATCAATTCAAGATTATGAATTGATTCATGTGCAACGTTTTCCCGTGCTGTCAGACGGGGCTCGCGAGGCAACCAAAGTCAGACTGAGGGGCGCGCATCTCATAGAGACCGTTCGACGAGTGGCCGACCTGCAAAAAGGGCGTGAAGCCGAATCGCAATTCAGGAATATTTTCCTGGCCGTCGACATGGTCCCGATTGCCGGCACGATAAATAAAATCCTTGATGGCCATTATGGGGAAGCGGGTATTTCGGCGTTGGACGATGTCGCCTTCTTTGCGACACTGGGATCGTCAAAAATCGGAACATCTTTGTTCAAAGTAGAGTGTTCGGGATTGAGAAAACTGAGGGGGATAACGGCCCTATCTCTCGGGGCGACCGGGATTGCGAGAGGCTTCCAAGCGGCCGATGATTTAGCGAGGGACGATTACCAAGCGGGCATTCTTCACATTGGCGAAGGATTTCTACGGTTGCTGGGAGCAACGGATAGTTTCATCAAATATCTGAAGACAGCTTGTTTCGTGCGAGGCACTCCAGTTTCCACAGAGAATGGATTCCGGCCGATTGAGGAGATTCAAGTCGGCGACCGGGTATGGGCTTGCGATCTTAGCAACGGACAGTGGCAACTGCGATCAGTGACAAAAACTTTCCAAAATTACCACAGCGGCGATTTTGTACGTGTGACCGTCGATGGCGAAACTCTTGAATCAACGCCGGGCCACCCTTATTGGATTGTTGAGGGAGCCAATCTAGTCGGACGACCTTCCACGCGATACGATGGAGAGCATGAAAAGGCTCAAGGATTGCATGGCAGATGGGTTCAGGCTTGTTACATTCAAGCTGGCGATATTGTTCAATTGACAGCATCCCGCAAAAAGCCAGTTTCTGTTATTGAAAAGGTTAAAAATTCTTGCCCAGTTTATAATTTTGAAGTAGAGGGCCTTGGGAACTATGTGGTTGGGTATTCAGAAATACTTGTTCACAATGGTGGCCCAGATGTGGAGATTTGTAATCGCCTTGCGCATAACGGCAAGATATCAATACCATTTTCAAGGCCGCCAGCTATCGGAAAAATTGATTATGGTTCAACATATCTATCTCGATTAGCACAATATCATCGAACGGCAGAAGGTCTGACTGAAAGCGGAAAAAATATCGCTGTGTTCGAGTACAAAGCTACCGATGGAACCCTGAAAACCATTGTAAAATCAAGTGAGTTTACTGCTGGGCATGCAGAACGGTTGATCGCTACGGAATTGGGTGAAAAAGGAATTAATGCCGATCAAGTCACAAGGATTTATAGCGAGCTTCAGCCTTGTGTGATCCCGACAGAAGCTGCTGGTTGCTCACGGTTCTTGCAAAAGACATTTCCTCAAGCAGAAGTGTCATGGAGTTTTGATTACGGTGCCACGAGATTATCTCGACAATCAGGCGTGGAGGCTCTGAAAAATGCAGCAAGTTCACTTGATAGATAATGGTGAGACCATGAATATTGATTTTTCCAGTTGTTTAGTAAACGAGCATTTAAAAAAAATCACCATAAAACATCTTGAAGATGTTCCAATTCCTATCGCAGCCAAGCAATTTTTTGAGATTGTCGGCTTGCCGATTATTCATGATGTTTTATTTGAATTTGAACCTTGTGATCCTCCGTTATTACTGCTGGACGAGCCGAATGGATATTGGCAGATTGGCTTTTATGATTCAAATCCAATATGTATCAAGGCTAAAAGTGGCGAAATTTTATATTATGACAGCGAGAATATGCGTTCCAGATTTATGAACTCAAATATCAATGCGTTTGCTGCATTTTTGGCAATATACCATCAGATGGTAATGAGGGCCCGCGGATTGGACAGCCAAGAACAAAAATTAATTGCAAATAAATCATTAGAGCATATGCGACGCTTTGACATAAACGCGTTTGAGAACGAAGAATGTTATTGGGAAATTATTTTTGAACAAATCAGTTATGAATTAAGCTAACTTGGTGACAAAGTATTGTTGTATACACAAGTTAAGCAACGAATAAAAATGCAGAAAATCACATGGATTTCCTATTGTTCTGGTTAAAAATATCTGAGATTATTAACTGCAAAATTTTTTAAAGCAGATAAGGCTGAGCCCGAGATTCAACAGGGCCAGTGTCTTCTCGGTCACGACTCTCAGCTTAAAGGCCCTGACAAAACCCCTATTTCGGCATGAGATTTGCGCCTTTTGACAGATGCCCTATCAAGGAGATGCTGTCATGGCCAGCGCGCACATGTCGGATGAGTTTTATGATCTGGTCAGTCATCATTTGCCCCCGCTGCCGCCGGTCAGCCCGTTCGGAGGCCGGCCCCAAGTCAGTCACCGAACCGTTCTGCGGGTGATTTGGTTTGTCCTGGTCACCGGATGCCGATGGGAGGACATCCCGGCCGAGTTTGGTTGTTCCGGCCGGACCGCCCATCGTCGGCTTCGCCGTTGGGAAGTCTTGGGAATTTGGGACCGCCTGCACGCCGATCTGCTGCGGTTGCTCCGGCAGGCCGACAAGCTGGACCCGGACACGGTGATTGTTG
>NZ_JH636439.1:0-4021 GCF_000255705.1 Zavarzinella formosa DSM 19928 | reverse complement strand
CCGGGTCGCCGGCCGGTTCCGACCCGACCTTGTGCTGACCTACGGCGGCGACGCGGCCAGCACGGGGGCCGTGGCGGCGGCGAAACAGTCCGGGGCGAGGGCCGTCTTCTGGCTGCACAATGTCGAATATCGCTCCCCCGGCTGCTTCGCGGCCTGCGACGCCATCGTGGTTCCGTCCCGGTCGCACCAGGATCACTACCGCCGGACGCTCGGCCTGACGACCACCATCATCCCCGGCCCCTGGGACATCGAACGCGTTCGCTGCGACGCCCGAAACCCCCGTTTCGCCACCTTCGTCAATCCCGAACGCGCGAAAGGCGCTTGCTGGTTTGCCCGCGTCGCCGAACAACTGCATCTCCAAAATTCGGGCGTGGAGTTCCTGGTGGTCGAAGGCCGGGGCCGCGTCAACGCCATCGCCTCCGGCGGCATCGACCTGAGCGACGTCACCTCGATCCACCAGATGAAAAACACTCCGGACCCGCGGGCGTTCTATGAGGTGACGAAGGTGTTGTTGATGCCCTCGCTGGTCAGCGAGGGCCTGCCTCGCACGGCCGTCGAGGCGATGCTCAACGGCATCCCCGTGATCGGTTCCGGCCGGGGCGGCCTGTCCGAAGTGTTGTCCCTGGCGGGCGACCGGCTGGATATCCCCGAAAAATACCTCCCCGACACCCGTATCCCCCCCGAACCAAGCGAGGTGACCGCCTGGGTTGACCGACTCTCGCAACTCTGGACCGATCCGGCCGAATACGAGCGAGCCTCCGCGGCCGCCCTCGCCGCCTCAACCGTCTGGCATCCCGACCGTCTCTTCCCCCGATGGGAAGAATTCCTGACTCGGATCGCCGCCGGGAATCGCTGATCGGGAGATGAATCATTTTTTGCGAAGCAACGAACATCCAAGACCGGACCGTCAGCCGCTATATTGACCAAAGACCCGCACAATCCACGGCCCCCGCATGAACCGCCCCGGCGCTCCCTTCCTTTCGATCATCATGCCCGTTTACAACGGCGGGCGGTTTCTTCGCCGCTCGGTCGCCTCCGTCCTCGGCCAGTCCTTCGCGGACTGGGAGTTGATCACCGTGGACGACGCCTCGACCGACGAATCGTGGTCGCTGATCGGGGAGTTCGCCGCCGCCGATCCGCGGATTCGCGTCTTCCGGCATCCGGCCAACCGGGGGCAGGCCGCCGCCCGCAACACCGCCCTGTCACACACCCGCGGAACCCATGTCGTTTATCTGGACCAGGATGACGAATTTTACCCCGGACACTTCGCCCGTCTTCATGAGTGGCGGGACAAGCCCGGCGTCCTCGTCTTCCGTTACGACCAGATCGACGAACTCGCCGGCAGCCGCAGCCCCGGACGCATCACCGAGTATGACCCGGCCGCCCGGCGTCAGGCGATGTTCACCGAGACCGTCATGGTCCCGCTCGGCGTGGCCCACCGCCGCGACCTGCTCGACCGGGTCGGCTTGTTCGACGAAAAACTGGGCAAATATCGCGGCCAGGACGAGGACGGCGATCTCTGGCGACGCTTCGCCAAGGCCGGGGAGCCGTTCACGTTCGTACCCCACAAATGCGGCCTGTATCACGTCCGTTCCGACAGTTTTGCCCGCGTCCGCCCCGATCCCCCCCGCGAGATTTCCGGCTTTCCCTCCCCGGTCATGACCGTCGATCTTCGCGACGGAGAGGAACGACACGCCGTTCAAATTCCCCGCGACGAGTCCGGGACCGTCGCCCAGTTGTTCGAGCAACGAGAATACGGCGGCCTGCCGCCCGGGAGCCTGAAGGATCCGCCGGTGATTTTGGACATCGGAGCCCATGTCGGCACGTTCGCCCTGTACGCCAAACTGGCCCTCAACCGCCGGGCCGTGGTGCACTGCTTCGAGCCCTACCCGCCGGCGGTCGCTCTGCTCCGGAAAAACCTGATCCGCTTTCCGGATGTGACCGTCCATCCGTTCGGCCTCGGCCTTCGGGATGAGCACGCCTCATTGCTGCTTGATCCCGGCGTTGCCGTTGCCAATTCCCTCCGCACCGATCTGGTTCCCAATCCGGCCGGCCGTGCGACGGTCTCGGTCCGCCATGCCGGGGCCGTTTGGGACGAACTCGGCCTCGGCGAAGTCGACATCCTGAAGCTCGACGCCGAGGGGGCCGAGCCGGACATTCTGGCCGCCCTCGGCCCCCGTCTCGCCCGTGCCCGGCTGGTCCTGGTCGAGTTCCACACGCCCGCCGACCGACGCCGGATCGACGCCCTGCTGCCGGATCATGAATTGTTCGACTTGAAACTGCACTCTCATCGTGTCGGCGTCGCCAAATATGCCCGAGCCGGCCTGGCCGGTTGAAAAGAACATTCGCCTTCCCTTGGTGCCCGATGTCTGACTCCGCCGATCCGCCCGAGACTGTTTCGATCATCATCCTGTGCCACAATGAACTGGCCTTCACCAGGCTCTGCCTGGAGAGCGTCCGGCGACACACGACTCCGCCATATGAGCTGATTCTCGTAGACAACGGCTCGACCGACGGCACCATCGAACACCTCGCCGCCTTCGCCGCCCGGCCCGGCCCCGGTCCGGTGGTCATTCACCGCAACCAGGCCAACGCGGGCTACCCGGCCGGCGTCAACCACGGGCTTCGGCATGCCGCGGGCGAACTGATCGTCCTGCTGAACAACGACGTGGTCGTCACCCCCGACTGGATCGACCGCTTGCGGGCATGGGCGAAGCACGACCATCCCGCCACCGGTTTGGTCGGGGTGATGACGAATAATGCCCCGCCGCCGCAACGGATCGCGCCGGGATACGACACCCTCGCCGGCCTGGATGACTTCGCCCGCCGCTGGCAACAAGACCACCTGGCCGAGGCGGTTCGCGTCCCCCGGCTCACCGGCTTTTGCCTGCTGGTCCGGGCGGAGGTGTTTCGGAAAATCGGCACGCTGGACGAACGATTCGGCCATGGCTTCTTCGACGACGATGACCTGTGCCTGCGGGCGAGGCGGGCCGGGTTTCAACTGCTGCTGGCGCGCGATGTCTATGTCCACCATTTTGGCAGCCAGACCTTCAAGGGGCTCGGCATCGACACCGCCGCCCAACTGGACCGCAACCTGTCCCTGTACCGCGACAAGTGGGGGGCGGAGGAGGCGTCCAAATACCGGCTGCCGGACAGCCCCAAGCCAGCGCCGAAGGTGTCGTTGACGATGATCGTGAAAAACGAGGAGCGTCATCTCCCCGATTGTCTGGCCTCCGTCCATGACCTCGTGGACGAGATCATCATCGCGGACACCGGCTCAACCGACCGCACCCGCGAAATCGCCGCCTCCTTCGGGGCGAGGGTGATCGAGTTCCCCTGGATCGACGACTTTGCCGCCGCCCGCAACGCCGCGTTGGAACAAGCGACCGGCGACTGGGTCTTCTGGATGGACGCCGACGACCGGCTGGACGAGGCCAACCGCGGCAAGTTCCGCGACCTGATCCGGACGCTCGACGACAAGCACACCGCCCGCGTGATGAAGTGCCACTGCCTGGGCGACCGGCCCGGCTCGGCCACGACGGTGGACCATGTGCGGCTGTTCCGACGCCTGCCCGGCGTGCGCTGGAAATATCGCGTCCACGAACAGATCCTCCCCTCCGTGCGGGCCACCGGGGGAGGCGTCGAGTGGGCCGACATCACCGTCACCCATGTCGGCTACGCCGACCCGGCCGCCCGCGCCCGGAAGCTGGATCGTGACCGGCGGCTGCTGCTGGCCGAGCGTGAGCAACAACCCGACGATCCGTTTACGCTCTTCAACTTGGGAAGCGTTTACGATGAACTCGGCCAGCCGGAACTCGCGCTGCCCTGCCTGCGGCGCAGCCTGGAATTGTCGAACCCGCGGGACAGCATCGTCCGGAAGTTGCACGCCATGATCGCCCAGTGTCACCGCCGGCTCAAGTCGTTGCCGGAGGCGGCGGAAGCGATCGCCGCCGGCCGCGCGGACTACCCCGACGACGCCGAGCTGTTGTTTCTGGACGGCCTGGCGCGTCGCGACCGGGGC